>NZ_JBLGUW010000001.1:0-4756094 GCF_050030745.1 Enterobacter cloacae complex sp. 402C9
GTGTCACTTTCGCTTTGGCAGCAGTGTCTTGCCCGATTGCAGGATGAGTTACCAGCCACAGAATTCAGTATGTGGATCCGCCCATTGCAGGCGGAACTGAGCGATAACACGCTGGCTTTGTACGCGCCAAACCGTTTCGTGCTCGATTGGGTAAGGGATAAATACCTTAATAACATCAATGGACTGCTGAACGATTTCTGCGGGTCAGATGCCCCACAGCTGCGTTTTGAAGTGGGCACAAAGCCGGTCACCCAAACCGTTCGTGAAGTTGTCAATGTGGCAGCCCCTGCACAGGCGGCGCCCGCTCCAGCGCCTCGCGTTGCACCGGCTCGTCAGGGCTGGGATAACGTTCCAGCCCCCGCTGAGCCTACCTACCGCTCTAATGTTAACGTGAAACACACGTTCGATAACTTCGTTGAAGGTAAGTCGAACCAGCTGGCGCGCGCGGCGGCCCGCCAGGTTGCCGATAATCCCGGTGGTGCTTACAACCCGCTGTTCCTTTATGGCGGCACGGGTCTCGGTAAAACGCACCTGCTGCATGCGGTGGGCAACGGCATTATGGCGCGTAAGCCCAATGCCAAAGTAGTGTATATGCACTCCGAACGCTTCGTTCAGGACATGGTAAAAGCCCTGCAAAACAATGCGATCGAAGAGTTTAAACGCTACTACCGTTCCGTTGATGCGCTGCTGATCGATGACATCCAGTTCTTTGCCAATAAAGAACGATCGCAGGAAGAGTTTTTCCACACCTTTAACGCCCTGCTGGAAGGCAATCAGCAGATCATTTTGACCTCGGATCGTTATCCAAAAGAGATCAACGGCGTTGAAGATCGTCTCAAATCCCGCTTCGGCTGGGGCCTGACCGTGGCGATCGAGCCGCCGGAGCTGGAAACCCGCGTCGCGATCCTGATGAAAAAAGCCGACGAGAACGACATTCGCCTGCCGGGTGAAGTGGCGTTCTTTATTGCCAAGCGCCTGCGTTCCAACGTTCGTGAGCTGGAAGGGGCACTGAACCGCGTTATCGCCAACGCCAATTTTACCGGTCGTGCGATCACCATCGATTTTGTGCGTGAAGCGCTGCGCGATTTGTTGGCATTGCAGGAAAAACTGGTCACCATCGACAATATTCAGAAGACGGTGGCTGAGTACTACAAGATCAAAGTGGCAGATTTACTGTCTAAACGTCGTTCCCGCTCGGTGGCGCGTCCGCGTCAGATGGCGATGGCGCTGGCAAAAGAGCTCACCAACCACAGCCTGCCGGAAATCGGTGATGCGTTTGGTGGACGTGACCATACGACCGTGCTGCACGCCTGTCGCAAGATTGAGCAGTTACGCGAAGAAAGCCACGACATAAAAGAAGATTTTTCCAATTTAATCAGAACATTATCATCGTGACGCTATGAAATTTACCGTTGAACGTGAACATTTATTAAAACCGCTGCAACAGGTGAGTGGCCCATTAGGCGGCCGCCCTACGCTGCCTATTCTTGGAAACCTGCTGCTTCAGGTCGCTGACGGTACGCTGTCGCTGACCGGCACAGATCTGGAAATGGAAATGATCGCGCGCGTTACGCTGACTCAGCCGCACGACGCGGGCGCGACCACGGTTCCGGCACGTAAATTCTTTGATATTTGCCGTGGGCTGCCGGAAGGCGCTGAAATCGCCGTGCAGCTGGAGGGCGACCGCATGCTGGTGCGCTCTGGCCGCAGCCGTTTCTCCCTCTCCACGCTGCCCGCTGCGGACTTCCCGAACCTGGATGACTGGCAGAGCGAAGTTGAATTTACCCTGCCGCAGGCGACGATGAAGCGTCTGATTGAAGCCACGCAGTTCTCCATGGCGCATCAGGACGTTCGTTACTACTTAAACGGCATGCTGTTCGAAACCGAAGGTGAAGAGCTGCGTACCGTGGCTACAGACGGTCACCGTCTGGCGGTCTGTTCCATGCCGATTGGCGATTCACTGCCAAACCATTCGGTGATCGTACCGCGTAAAGGCGTAATTGAACTGATGCGTATGCTCGACGGCGGCGACACCCCGCTGCGCGTGCAGATCGGTAGCAACAATATTCGTGCCCACGTGGGCGATTTTGTCTTCACATCGAAGCTGGTAGACGGACGTTTCCCGGATTATCGCCGCGTATTGCCGAAGAACCCGGACAAAACGCTGGAGGCAGGTTGCGACATCCTCAAGCAGGCGTTCGCGCGCGCCGCTATTCTCTCCAACGAGAAATTCCGCGGCGTACGTCTGTACGTGAGTGAAAACCAGATCAAAATCACCGCCAACAACCCGGAGCAGGAAGAGGCAGAAGAGATTCTGGACGTCACCTACGCCGGGGCTGAGATGGAAATCGGCTTCAACGTCAGCTATGTGCTGGATGTGCTGAATGCACTGAAATGCGAGAACGTTCGCATCCTGCTGACTGACTCCGTTTCGAGCGTACAGATTGAAGATGCCGCATCACAGTCGGCTGCTTATGTTGTCATGCCAATGAGACTGTAATGTCGCTCACCCGTCTGTTGATCCGCGACTTTCGCAACATCGAGAGCGCGGATCTCGCTTTATCCCCTGGCTTTAATTTCCTGGTTGGCGCGAACGGCAGCGGCAAAACCAGCGTGCTGGAAGCCATCTATACGCTCGGTCATGGCCGGGCGTTTCGCAGTTTGCAGATTGGTCGCGTAATTCGCCACGAGCAGGATGCGTTTGTGCTGCATGGGCGCTTGCAGGGCGCCGAGCGGGAAACCGCCATCGGCCTGACCAAAGACAAGCAGGGCGACAGCAAGGTGCGCATCGACGGCACCGACGGCCACAAGGTGGCGGAGCTGGCACTGCTGATGCCGATGCAGCTGATTACGCCGGAGGGGTTTACTTTACTCAACGGCGGCCCCAAATACAGAAGAGCGTTCCTCGACTGGGGATGCTTTCACAATGAAGCCGGTTTCTTTAACGCCTGGAGCAATCTGAAGCGTCTGCTTAAACAGCGTAACGCCGCATTGCGCCAGGTCACGCGCTACGCCCAGCTGCGTCCGTGGGACATGGAATTAATTCCTCTTGCGGAACAAATCAGCCGCTGGCGTGCCGAATACAGCGCAGGTATCGCCGAAGACATGGCCGACACCTGCAAACAGTTTTTACCCGAGTTCTCTCTCACCTTCTCTTTCCAGCGTGGCTGGGAAAAAGAGACGGATTATGCCGAGGTGTTAGAGAGAAGCTTCGAGCGCGATCGCATGTTGACCTACACCGCGCACGGCCCGCACAAGGCGGATTTCCGCATTCGTGCCGACGGTGCGCCGGTGGAAGACACGCTGTCGCGCGGGCAGCTGAAGCTCCTGATGTGCGCGCTACGCCTGGCGCAGGGGGAGTTCCTCACCCGCGAAAGTGGGCGACGCTGCCTGTACCTGATAGATGATTTTGCCTCGGAACTTGACGACGCGCGGCGCGGGCTACTTGCCAGCCGCTTAAAAGCCACGCAGTCGCAGGTTTTCGTCAGCGCCATTAGCGCTGAACACGTTATGGACATGTCGGACGAAAATTCGAAGATGTTTACCGTGGAAAAGGGTAAAATAACGGATTAACCCAAGTTGAAATGAGCGAGAAACGTTGATGTCGAATTCTTATGACTCCTCCAGTATCAAAGTCCTGAAAGGACTGGATGCGGTGCGTAAGCGCCCGGGTATGTATATCGGCGACACGGATGACGGCACCGGTCTGCACCACATGGTATTCGAGGTGGTAGATAACGCTATCGACGAAGCGCTCGCGGGTCACTGTAAAGACATCGTGGTCACGATCCATGCGGACAACTCCGTGTCCGTTACCGATGATGGTCGTGGCATCCCAACCGGTATTCACCCGGAAGAGGGCGTATCTGCTGCGGAAGTTATCATGACCGTTCTGCACGCAGGCGGTAAGTTCGATGATAACTCCTATAAAGTTTCCGGCGGTCTGCACGGCGTAGGCGTATCCGTAGTAAACGCCCTGTCGCAGAAGCTGGAGCTGGTTATCCAGCGCGAAGGCAAAATTCACCGCCAGATTTACACCCATGGTGTGCCGCAGGCACCGCTGGCCGTTACCGGCGATACCGACAAAACCGGAACCATGGTGCGTTTCTGGCCGAGCCTTGAAACCTTCACCAACGTCACCGAATTCGAGTACGAGATCCTGGCGAAACGCCTGCGTGAACTGTCGTTCCTGAACTCCGGCGTGTCGATTCGACTGCGCGACAAACGCGACAACAAAGAAGACCACTTCCACTACGAAGGCGGTATCAAGGCGTTCGTTGAGTATCTGAACAAGAACAAAACGCCAATTCACCCGAATATCTTCTACTTCTCTACTGAAAAAGACGGTATCGGCGTGGAAGTGGCACTGCAGTGGAACGATGGTTTCCAGGAAAACATCTACTGCTTTACCAACAACATTCCACAGCGCGACGGCGGTACTCACCTTGCGGGCTTCCGCGCGGCGATGACCCGTACCCTGAACGCCTACATGGACAAAGAAGGCTACAGCAAAAAAGCGAAAGTCAGCGCCACCGGTGACGATGCCCGTGAAGGCCTGATTGCCGTGGTCTCCGTGAAGGTGCCGGATCCGAAATTCTCCTCACAGACCAAAGACAAGCTGGTCTCTTCTGAGGTGAAATCGGCGGTTGAACAGCAGATGAACGAACTGCTGAGCGAATACCTGCTGGAAAACCCGTCCGACGCGAAAATCGTGGTGGGTAAAATTATCGATGCGGCGCGTGCCCGTGAAGCGGCGCGTAAAGCCCGTGAAATGACCCGTCGTAAAGGCGCGCTGGACCTGGCAGGCCTGCCGGGCAAACTGGCTGACTGCCAGGAACGCGATCCGGCGCTGTCTGAACTGTACCTTGTGGAAGGGGACTCCGCGGGCGGTTCTGCAAAGCAGGGCCGTAACCGCAAGAACCAGGCGATTCTGCCGCTGAAGGGTAAAATCCTTAACGTTGAGAAAGCGCGCTTCGACAAGATGCTCTCTTCTCAGGAAGTGGCGACGCTCATCACCGCGCTCGGCTGCGGCATCGGTCGCGACGAGTACAACCCGGACAAACTGCGCTATCACAGCATCATCATCATGACCGATGCGGACGTCGACGGCTCGCACATTCGTACGCTGCTGTTGACCTTCTTCTATCGTCAGATGCCGGAAATCGTTGAGCGCGGCCACGTCTACATTGCCCAGCCGCCGCTGTATAAAGTGAAGAAAGGCAAGCAGGAACAGTACATTAAAGATGACGAGGCGATGGATCAGTACCAAATCGCGATCGCCCTTGATGGTGCGACCCTGCACGCAAACTCCAGCGCGCCAGCGCTGGCCGGTGAACCGCTGGAGCGTCTGGTCTCCGAGTTCAACGCCACGCAGAAAATGATTGGCCGTATGGAGCGTCGCTATCCGAAAGCGCTGCTGAAAGAGCTGATTTATCAGCCAACCGTGACCGAAGCCGATCTGAGCAACGAGCAGACCGTCACCCGCTGGGTGAACACCCTGGTGAGCGAGCTGAACGAGAAAGAGCAGCACGGCAGCCAGTGGAAGTTTGACGTTCAGCAGAACGCTGAGCAGCAGTTCGAGCCGATCGTACGCGTGCGTACCCACGGCGTCGATACCGACTACCCGCTGGAGCACGAGTTTGTTACCGGTCCGGAATACCGCCGTATCTGCACCCTCGGCGAGAAGCTGCGTGGTCTGATCGAAGACGACGCGTTTATCGAACGTGGCGAGCGTCGTCAGCCGGTAGCCAGCTTCGAACAGGCGCTGGAGTGGCTGGTGAAAGAGTCCCGTCGTGGCCTCTCTATTCAGCGTTATAAAGGCCTGGGCGAAATGAACCCGGATCAGCTGTGGGAAACCACCATGGATCCGGAAAGCCGTCGCATGCTGCGCGTCACCGTTAAAGACGCAATCGCAGCGGATCAGCTGTTCACTACCCTGATGGGTGACGCGGTTGAACCACGTCGCGCCTTCATCGAAGAGAACGCCCTGAAAGCGGCGAATATCGATATTTAATCGTCGTTATACCGCACGATAACAGGCCGCGCTTTTAGCGCGGCTTTTTTATGGGCGCAGGCATATCCAGCGACATCACGGACGGTAAACGGCTCGCCAGCGTATCTATCGCTATTCTAACCCTCAGCGGCAGATGCGGCGTCTGCTGCCAGACTGCATGAACGTCGAAGCGCACGTCCGGTGCCTGCTTTAAAAGCGGGATGAGTTTTCCCTGATGTATTTCTCTGCGGGCCATCCAGCAGGGCAACCACGCAAGGCCGTGTCCGGCCAGCGCAGCGTCGCAGATTGCCTGTAAATCATCCATATTGAGCGATGAGCGGGGAGTAAAGGTGTGCGATCTCCCTTCGCTATCCATTAGCTGCCAGGGCAGCACTCTGCCTGATCGCAGATAGTTAATGGCAGTGTGGTGGGGTAAATCAGCAACGTTTTCTGGATGGCCGTTCTTCATCAGGTAATCCGGGGCGGCACACAGCACCATGCGATGCTCGCCCAGCCTTCTGGCGACCAGCAGGCTGCTGTCCTGCAGCGTGCCGTTACGTACCGCCATATCAAAGCCTTCCTCTACCAGATCCACCACGCGGTCGCTGAATGACATTTCAAGCTCAAGCCCAGGATGTTCCTGCGTCAGTTCTATCAGCAGTGGCGCGACGCACTGGCGACCAAACAGAACCGGCATGGCGACGCGCAGGCGGCCGCTGACCTGCTGCTTCCCTGTTTCAAGCAGCGACTCCGCGCCCCGAATCTCCTCCAGCGCGCGAAGGCAGCGTTCATAAAACAGAGCGCCGTTGTCGGTCAGCCTCTGGCTGCGGGTGGTACGCTGGAAAAGACGTACGCCCAGCCGCTCTTCAAGACGAGCAATGCTTTTTCCTACCGCCGAGCGCGACAAATGCAGACGGACGGCGGCCTGCGCAAAACTTCCCGCCTCAACGGCGGCCACAAATACAGGTATATCCTTCAGCGTATCGGTCATGGATTGTATCCACTGCGTCATCAATTATGGGAAAACTTATCGCCACTGGCGACCAGGCGTCAACGGTAGACTGTCAGTCCTAAAGCTTATTTGATGGCAGGAGAGAAAAAATGACAGAAACAATGCAGCGCTGGTCAATGAACGCCCTTGGGCGCGAGAGCCTTCAGCTTGTTCAGGTGCCTGTGCCACAGCCCGGCCCGGGTGAGATCCGCGTGCGGGTGAGTGCCGTTGCGCTCAACTACCGGGATAAAATGGTGATTGAAGGCACGATGCCGATTCCGCTTTCCTTCCCGTTTACCCCAGCATCTGACATGGCAGGCGTGGTGGACAGCATTGGCGAAGGCGTTACGCGTTTCAAACCCGGCGCACGCGTCATCTCAACCTTCTTCCCTGAGTGGATCGACGGCAAGCCGCAGGCAGACGCGCGCGATTTGCCCTATAAAACGTCCGGTGGATACTTCCAGGGTATGCTGGCCGAGTATGTGATTGTGAAGGAAAACGCGCTGGTGGCGTCCCCGGAAAGCCTGAATGACGCTGAGGCCAGCACGCTTCCTTGCGCGGGGCTTACCGCATGGTTCGCGCTGGTGGAGCGCGGTCATTTACGCGCCGGGCAATCGGTGCTGGTACAAGGCACGGGCGGTGTGGCGCTATTCGCTTTGCAGATAGCAAAAGCGCACGGCGCAGAAGTTATTGTTACGTCGGGGAGTGATGAAAAACTGGCACTAGCCAAAAAGCTGGGAGCCAGCCAGGGCATCAACCGACTGAAAGGCGACTGGGCTGAAAATTCGCTGGCACTGACGCAGGATCGCGGCATCGACCATATTATCGAAACCGTGGGTGGGGAGAATCTGAGACATTCCCTTCGCGCGGTAGCCGTTCACGGGCGTATCTCCGTTATTGGCGTGCTGGCCGGAACGGACATTTCCCTGCCTGCTGGCGAGCTGCTGCTGAAATCCCCCGTCATTCAGGGGATTGGGGTTGGACACCGCCGGGCGCTGGAAGATTTTGTCCGTGCTGTTGATGTCACGGAGTTAAAACCGGTGATTGAACATCGCTATCGTTTTGACGAACTGGAACAGGCGCTTGAGCATCTGGATCGCGGTGCGTTTGGCAAAATCGTTCTCACCCGCGAGTGAGTTCTTGTTCCCGGGATAAATATAAAAGGGGCTTTTTGTTACGCAAGGTAGCTCTATTTTTGTGTGCTTAATCGCGTTAGCATGAAATAGCACTCATTTATCCCGGGGACCTCATGGCTATCAAACTCATTGCAATCGATATGGACGGCACGCTGCTGCTGCCAGACCACACTATCTCTCCTGCCGTTAAAAATGCGATCGCCGCCGCACGCGAAAAAGGCGTGAACGTGGTGCTCACCACCGGACGCCCGTATGCCGGGGTGCACAGCTACCTGAAAGAGCTGCACATGAATGAGCCTGGCGATTACTGCATCACCTATAACGGCGCGCTAGTGCAAAAGGCAGCCGATGGCAGCACGGTGGCGCAAACTACACTGAGCTATGATGACTACCTGTTCCTGGAAAAGCTCTCCCGCGAAGTGGGCTCTCACTTCCACGCGCTCGATCGCAATACGCTTTACACCGCCAACCGCGATATCAGCTACTACACGGTGCACGAGTCCTACGTTGCAACCATTCCACTGGTGTTCTGCGAAGCGGAAAACATGGACCCGGCAACCCAGTTCCTGAAAGTGATGATGATTGATGAACCTGCGGTTCTCGACAAAGCCATCTCACGCATTCCGGCTGAGGTAAAAGAGAAATACACCGTGCTGAAAAGTGCGCCGTACTTCCTCGAAATCCTCGATAAACGCGTCAATAAAGGCACGGGTGTCAAATCGCTTGCCGATGCGCTGGGCATCAAGCCTGAGGAGATTATGGCGCTGGGCGACCAGGAAAACGATATTGCGATGATCGAATATGCAGGCATGGGCGTGGCGATGGATAACGCCATCCCGTCGGTGAAAGAAGTGGCGAACTTCGTCACCAAATCTAACCTGGAAGACGGCGTGGCTTATGCGATTGAGAAATTTGTCCTGTCCTGACAGCTGTCTGTAATCATCAGCCTCGGTTATCAACCGGGGCTTTTTTTGGCGCTGAATTTATCGAATTGTTCTTTTTGTGATCTGGATTGTAGTACAACATTAATTGATTGTACTACATTGTCACCACGGCAAAGGCGAAAGGACTCACGTTTGTACTGCAAAAGTGAGGCGAAATTCAGCGGTCGCGGTAAAGTAGTGATGGACTTACAGAGCACAAGGACTCTCCATGACACTCAATAAAACCGATCGCATTGTCATCACGCTGGGCACTCAGATTGTGGGTGGCAAATACGTTCCCGGTTCGCCGCTGCCAGCAGAGGCGGAACTGTGCGAGGAGTTTGAAACCTCGCGCAATATCATCCGGGAAGTGTTCCGCTCGCTGATGGCGAAGCGGCTGATTGAAATGAAGCGCTATCGCGGCGCGTTTGTTGCGCCGCGTAACCAGTGGAACTACCTCGATACCGATGTTCTGCAATGGGTACTGGAAAACGACTACGACCCACGGCTTATCGGCGCGATGAGCGAA
This sequence comes from Enterobacter cloacae complex sp. 402C9, assembly GCF_050030745.1. NCBI lineage: Bacteria > Pseudomonadati > Pseudomonadota > Gammaproteobacteria > Enterobacterales > Enterobacteriaceae > Enterobacter > Enterobacter cloacae complex sp. 402C9. Next base: position 9,572 of record NZ_JBLGUW010000001.1, read on the forward strand.
GTCCGAAATCTGGTGGAACCGGCCATCGCCCGCTGGGCAGCAGAGCGTGCAACGTCAGGTGACCTGGCACAGATTGAGTCGGCGTTAAACGACATGATCGCCAATAACCAGAATCGGGAGGCGTTCAACGAGGCGGACATTCGCTACCACGAGGCGGTACTGCAGTCGGTGCATAACCCGGTGTTACAGCAGCTTAGCGTGGCGATCAGCTCGCTACAGCGAGCAGTTTTTGAACGTACCTGGATGGGCGATGAGGCCAACATGCCGAAAACGCTTCAGGAACATAAAGCGCTGTTCGATGCGATACGGCATCAGGACGGCGATGCGGCAGAGCAGGCGGCGCTGACCATGATCGCCAGCTCGACTCGAAGGTTGAAGGAAATCACATGACATCACGCTACATCGCAATTGACTGGGGATCGACCAATCTGCGCGCCTGGCTCTACCAGGGTGAGCAGTGTCTGGAAAGCAGGCATTCAGAAGCAGGTGTGACGCGCCTGAACGGTAAATCCCCCGAAGCGGTGTTAGCAGAGGTGACACAAAACTGGCGCGACGGTACTACGCCAGTGGTGATGGCCGGAATGGTCGGCAGTAACGTGGGCTGGAAGGTTGCGCCTTACCTGTCGGTTCCGGTGCATTTCACCGCCGTTGGCGAGCAGTTAACGTCTGTTGGCGACAATGTCTGGATTATTCCCGGTTTATGCGTCTCTCGCGACGATAACCATAACGTGATGCGCGGCGAAGAGACGCAGCTGCTCGGGGCGCGCACCCTTTCTCCTTCTTCTGGCTACGTCATGCCCGGGACGCACTGCAAATGGGTCCAGGCGGATGCTGAGCAAATTCATGATTTCCGCACGGTGATGACCGGCGAACTGCACCACTTGCTGCTTAAGCATTCGCTGGTGGGGGCCGGTTTGCCGGAGCAAACCCCTTCGCCGGAAGCGTTTGCCGCCGGGCTTGAGCGCGGGATCGCATCCCCTGCCGTTTTGCCGCAACTTTTTGAGGTTCGCGCCTCGCACGTGCTGGGAAATCTTCCGCGCGAGCAGGTCAGCGAATTTCTGTCCGGCCTGCTGATTGGCGCAGAAGTCGCCGCCCTGAGCGACGGGTTCGCCGGGCAGCAGGCCATCACGCTCGTCGCGGGTTCATCGCTGACGTCTCGTTACCGCCAGGCGTTCCACGCTATCGGACGGGATGTTGCTGCGGTGGAAGGCGACACGGCATTTCAGGCAGGCATAAGGAGCATCGCTCATGCAGTGGCAAACTGATCTTCCCCTTATCGCGATTTTGCGCGGTATCACGCCCGGTGAGGCCTTAGCGCACGTTGGCGCGGTGATCGACGCCGGGTTCGACGCGGTGGAAATCCCGCTCAACTCCCCGGAATGGGAAAAAAGCATTCCGGCAGTTGTTAAGGCGTTCGGTGATAAGGCGCTGATTGGTGCTGGTACCGTATTACAGCCGGAGCAGGTGGATGAGCTGGCGAAGATGGGCTGCAAGCTTATCGTCACACCGAATATCAACCCCGAGGTGATCCGCCGGGCGGTGGATTACGGCATGACCGTATGCCCGGGTTGCGCCACGGCCACAGAAGCCTTTGCCGCCCTCAATGCGGGCGCACAGTCTCTCAAAATTTTCCCGTCGTCGGCCTTTGGTCCGGATTACATCAAAGCGCTGAAAGCGGTCTTACCCGCCAGCGTGCCGGTCTTTGCCGTGGGCGGCGTCACGCCGGAAAACCTGGTGCAGTGGATAAAAGCGGGTTGTGCGGGCGCGGGGCTGGGCAGCGATCTCTATCGTGCCGGACAGCCCGTTGAGCGTACCGCACAGCAGGCGGCAGCATTTGTGAAAGCGTATCGAGAGGCAGTGCAATGAAAATAACCAAACTTACCACGTACCGTTTACCCCCGCGTTGGATGTTCCTGAAAATCGAAACCGACGAAGGCGTGGTTGGCTGGGGCGAGCCGGTGATTGAAGGCCGTGCGCGTACGGTTGAAGCCGCGGTTCACGAGCTGGGTGAATACCTGATTGGCCAGGATCCGGCGCGCATCAACGACCTGTGGCAGGTCATGTACCGGGCGGGATTTTACCGTGGCGGTCCGATCCTGATGAGCGCCATCGCCGGTATCGATCAGGCGCTGTGGGATATCAAAGGCAAAGTTCTGAATGCCCCGGTCTGGCAATTAATGGGCGGCCTGGTGCGAGACAAAATCAAAGCCTACAGCTGGGTGGGCGGTGACCGCCCTGCGGAAGTGATCGACGGTATCCGGCAGCTGCGCAACATCGGTTTTGACACCTTCAAACTCAACGGCTGCGAAGAGATGGGCGTTATCGATAACTCGCGCGCGGTAGACCGGGCGGTGAACACCGTGGCGCAAATCCGCGAGGCTTTCGGCAACGAGATTGAGTTTGGCCTGGATTTCCACGGCCGCGTCAGCGCGCCAATGGCCAAAGTGCTGATTAAAGAGCTGGAGCCGTATCGCCCGCTGTTTATTGAAGAGCCTGTTCTGGCCGAGCAGGCGGAATACTATCCAAAACTGGCTGAACAGACGCACATTCCCATCGCGGCGGGGGAGCGTATGTTCTCGCGCTTCGAGTTTAAGCGCGTGCTAGAAGCGGGCGGCATTGCGATCCTGCAACCGGACCTCTCCCACGCGGGTGGCATCACTGAATGCTACAAAATTGCCGGCATGGCAGAAGCCTACGATGTGGCGCTGGCGCCGCACTGTCCGCTTGGGCCGATTGCGCTGGCAGCCTGTCTGCATGTGGACTTCGTCTCCCGCAATGCGGTGTTCCAGGAACAAAGCATGGGCATTCACTATAACAAGGGCGCGGAGCTGCTCGACTTTGTGAAAAACAAGGAAGACTTCAGCATGGAAGGCGGTTTCTTTAAACCGTTAACGAAGCCGGGCCTTGGCGTGGAGATCGACGAAGCCAAAGTCATTGAGCTGAGTAAAAGTGCGCCGGACTGGCGTAACCCACTGTGGCGTCTTGAAGACGGTTCCGTAGCCGAGTGGTAAATCGCCGGATGGCGCTACGCTTATCCGGCCTACTCTCTCGTAGGCCCGGTAAGCGAAGCGCCACCGGGCAAAAAAAACGTACATAGAAAAAATATAACCCTCTGTAAATTACAGGGCATGGTGAGCGGCTTCGCTATGCCCAAAATCTGGAGACAGATTGCGATGGATATTCCAGTTACTGCTACAAAAACCGGGCGTCGTCGTTACCTGACGCTGATCATGATCTTTATTACCGTGGTCATCTGTTATGTCGACCGCGCCAACCTTGCCGTGGCATCGGCTCATATTCAGGAAGAGTTTGGCATCACCAAAGCGGAAATGGGCTACGTCTTCTCGGCGTTTGCCTGGCTGTATACGCTCTGCCAGATCCCCGGCGGCTGGTTCCTTGACCGCGTGGGGTCACGTCTGACCTACTTTATCGCTATTTTGGGCTGGTCCGTGGCGACCCTGTTCCAGGGCTTCGCCACCGGGCTGATGTCGCTGATAGGCCTGCGCGCCATCACCGGGGTGTTTGAAGCGCCCGCGTTCCCGACCAACAACCGCATGGTGACCAGCTGGTTCCCTGAACACGAACGTGCTTCCGCTGTTGGTTTTTACACCTCCGGGCAGTTTGTTGGTCTGGCGTTTCTGACGCCGCTGTTAATCTGGATCCAGGAGCTGCTGAGCTGGCACTGGGTGTTCATCGTCACCGGCGGGATCGGCATTATCTGGTCGTTAATCTGGTTTAAGGTCTATCAGCCGCCGCGTCTGACCAAAAGCATCACCAAAGCCGAACTGGACTACATCCGCGACGGCGGCGGTCTGGTGGACGGCGATGCGCCAGTGAAAAAAGAGGCGCGCCAGCCGCTGACCAGAGCGGACTGGAAGCTGGTCTTCCACCGTAAGCTGGTGGGCGTATATCTGGGCCAGTTCGCGGTGACCTCCACGCTGTGGTTCTTCCTCACCTGGTTCCCGAACTATCTGACCCAGGAAAAAGGGATAACCGCGCTGAAGGCGGGCTTTATGACCACCGTTCCCTTCCTTGCGGCGTTTTTCGGCGTGCTGCTCTCGGGCTGGCTGGCGGATAAGCTGGTGAAAAAAGGCTTCTCACTGGGCGTTGCGCGTAAAACGCCGATTATCTGCGGACTGCTGATCTCTACCTGCATCATGGGAGCGAACTACACCAACGATCCAGTGTGGATCATGACCCTGATGGCGGTAGCGTTCTTCGGGAACGGTTTTGCCTCCATCACCTGGTCGCTGGTGTCGTCCCTGGCACCGATGCGGCTGATTGGCCTGACCGGAGGCGTGTTCAACTTCGTTGGCGGCCTGGGCGGGATCACCGTGCCGCTGGTCATCGGTTACCTGGCGCAGGACTACGGCTTTGGTCCGGCTCTGGTGTATATCTCTGCCGTGGCGCTGATCGGCGCGCTCTCCTACATCCTGCTGGTAGGTGACGTGAAACGAGTAGGCTAATCCCTTCGGATGTTTTACCCTGATGCGATAACCGCGCATCAGGGTATTTTCATGAAACAAATCACCTTCGCTTCCCGCAACCACCAGCTCACCAACATCAACATCTGGACGCCAGACAGCCAGTGGCTTGTCTATGATGTCCGCCCGTCCGGCGCGTCGTTTACCGGTAAAACCATTGAGCGGGTCAATGTCATTACGGGCGAGGTTGAGGTGATCTACCGTGCGACTGACGGCGCGCATGTCGGCGTGGTGACCGTTCATCCTGCCGAGGAGAAATATGTTTTTATCCACGGCCCGAAAAAACCGGATGCAGACTGGCAGTATGATTTTCACCATCGTCAGGGAGTGATTGCGCACAATGGCCAGGTGAGCAATCTTGATGCGATGGATATCACCGCGCCTTACACGGCGGGGGCGCTGCGTGGCGGCAGCCACGTTCACGTTTTTAGCCCGAACGGGCAGTTCGTCAGCTTTACCTACAACGACCATGTACTGCACGCGCGCGATCCGCAGCTGGATTTGCGTAACGTCGGGGTGGCGGCGCCTTTTGGTCCGGTAAATCCACAGGGGAACCATCCGCGGGAATATGCTGGCACCTTCTGGAGCGTGCTGGTAAGCCGGACAACGCCGAACCCGCAACCGGGCAGCGATGAGATCAACCGCGCCTATGAAGAGGGCTGGGTGGACAACGACAGGCTGGCGTTTATCGGCGATACGGTGTCTGCGAAAGGCGAGAAAGTGCCCGAACTGTTTATTGTGGACCTTCCCAAGGACGAGCAGGGCTGGAAACGGGCGGGCGATGCGCCGTTGCAGGGGACGCCGGATACAATGCCCGCGCCGCCTGCGGGCGTCATGCAACGCCGCCTTACCTTCACCCATCAGAAGGCGTATCCGGGGCTGGTGAACGTGCCGCGCCACTGGGTGCGCAGCAATCCACAGGGGACGCAGATTGCGTTTTTAATGCGGGACGATAACGGCATTGTGCAGCTGTGGCTTATCTCCCCTGAAGGCGGTGAGCCGCGTCAGTTGACCCACGCTGAGAGCGATATTCAGTCGGCCTTTAACTGGCATCCTTCCGGCAACGGGCTGGGATTTGTGCTTGCAGGCTGCATTGCCTGCTGCGATGCGCAGACCGGAGAGGTGACGTTTTTGACGTCCGATCATGGCAACCCGCCGTCTGCTGACGCTGTGGTGTTTTCCCCGGACGGACGTTTTGTTGCGTGGATGGAAGAGAAGGACGGTTTCCGCCAGCTGTGGCTAACGGAAACCGCACAGAATTAGCGCGGGGTCATCTCTGCGGGTGGGATGACGGAGTTAGTCGCCAGCGTCTCCTGCTCGCTTTTCTCAACGCGCGAACGCACTGAGCTGTCGGTGCGGAACATATCCCACGGCAGCAGAAGCGTATCGGCAACCGCCGTAAACGGCATATCAAGAATCGCCAGAGATTTGGTACCCCAGTTTGTCTCATCATCAGAGATCATGGCGGCACTGGCGCGCGTCCCCGGATATGTTCCTTCTTTACCGCCGGTGTGCGACATCACGCTCGAACACCCGCAAAGTAAAACAACCCCGCTGAACGTCGCCAGCTTAATCAGAACATTTCTCATCATCACTCAGTCATCATTAGTAGCACGGCATTGACCTGCAACTCAGGGTTATAGCGAGGCGCGTCCAAAATGGATAGCTCAAAACTCCCGCACTGTGGTCGCCATCGCAATTTAACCCTTTGTGCTGTGCCCCTGAGTCTATGCGACAACCAGCAAAGTGCAAAAAAATCTCACATCAACAGGCTTGAAAAGGCCGTATCCAGACCCATTTTAAGAATGTAACCCGATAACGGACACGCCTGATGGGTGTTCGGGGAAGCAGAAGCCTGTCCATGGTGGAAGGCTACATTTTCTCGCTGATTCCAGGAGTTTTTATCTATGCGTAATTTCGATCTCTCTCCGCTATACCGTTCTGCCATTGGTTTTGATCGTCTGTTCAACCACTTAGAAAACAACCAGAGCCAGAGCAACGGCTATCCTCCTTACAACGTTGAATTGGTTGACGAAAACCACTATCGCATTGCGATTGCTGTCGCCGGTTTCGCAGAGAGCGAACTGGAGATCACCGCGCAGGACAATCTGCTGGTGGTGAAAGGCTCCCATGCGGGCGAGCAGAAAGAACGAACCTACCTCTACCAGGGCATCGCAGAGCGCAACTTTGAACGCAAGTTCCAGCTGGCTGAAAACATCCACGTCAAGGGCGCGAACCTGGTGAACGGCCTGCTGTTTATCGAGCTGGAACGTGTGATTCCGGAAGAGAAAAAACCGCGTCGTATCGAAATCAATTAATTAAGCGGGTCGCGGCTGCGGCCCACCTGAAATTGCTTGCCGTAAAGGGAGCATATGCGAATCCGTAAGGGTTTGCAGGTACAACTGCGCACAAAAATAAACTGTGCCGAACTCGCTTCTCAGAAGGAGATTTAGTATGCGTAACTATGATTTTTCCCCCCTGCTGCGTCAGTGGATCGGTTTTGACAAACTGGCTAACGCGCTGCAAAGCGCAACCGAACAGCAGACGTTTCCGCCGTACAACATCGAAAAAAGCGATGATAACCACTACCGCATCACGCTTGCGCTGGCCGGGTTTCGTCAGGAAGATCTCGACATCCAGCTTGAGGGTACGCGCCTGACCGTTAAAGGGTCACCGGAAAAACCAGACACCGAGACCAAATGGTTGCATCAGGGGCTTGTCACTCAGCCGTTTAGCCTGAGCTTTACCCTGGCAGACCATATGGAAGTTTCTGGCGCGACGTTCACTAACGGGCTGCTGAATATTGACCTCACCCGTAACGTGCCGGAAGCTATCGCGCCGCAGCGCATCGCCATTAGCGACAGGCCGGCGTTAAACAGTTAACAAACCCGCCGAAACTGTAGGTCGGGTTAGGCGCAGCCGCCACCCGACAACGCTCACAGACCGCACAAGGCCCTGCCCCGGCAGGGCTTTTTTGTGCGCCATCGCCCATACAACCGCCGCCAGCTCTGAGAGAATCCCTGTTATAACTAAGGTTATACACAGGATGTGGAACATGAGTGATATCGCGTTAACCGTCAGCGTGTTGGCCCTTGTCGCGGTAGTGGGGCTATGGCTGGGGAATATCAAAATCCGCGGCGTCGGGTTTGGGATTGGCGGAGTGCTTTTCGGCGGGATTTTTGTCGGCCATTTTGCCGACCAGCTTGGGTGGGTGCTCAGCGCCGATATGCTGCATTTCATCCAGGAGTTCGGCCTGATCCTCTTTGTGTATACCATCGGTATTCAGGTGGGGCCGGGCTTCTTCGCTTCCCTGCGCGTCTCCGGTTTACGCCTTAATCTCTTTGCCTTCGGCATCGTCGTGATGGGTGGGCTGGTCACCGCCATTCTGCACAAACTCTTCGCTATTCCGCTGCCCGTCGTGCTGGGCATCTTCTCCGGCGCCGTAACCAATACGCCCGCGCTCGGGGCGGGCCAGCAAATTCTGCGCGATCTGGGTATCCCTGCTGATGTCGTCGATCAGATGGGGATGAGCTACGCCATGGCCTATCCGTTTGGCATTTGCGGTATTTTGCTCTCCATGTGGCTGGTGCGCGTGCTGTTCCGCATTAACGTCGAGCAGGAGGCGAAAGAGCATGAAAGCACGCTGACCAACGGCCATGCGCTCATTAAAACCATCAACATTCGCGTCGAAAACCCCAACCTGAATAATATGGCGATACAGGATGTCCCCATTCTGAACAGCGCGACCATTATCTGTTCACGCCTGAAACGTGACGACACGCTGATGGTGCCTTCACCTGACACCCTCATTCAGCACGGCGATCTCCTGCATCTGGTAGGGCAACCGGCGGATTTAAACAATGCCCGGCTGGTGATTGGTCAGGAGGTGGATACCTCGCTCTCAACCCGTGGAACGGACATGCGCGTGGAGCGCGTGGTAGTGACCAATGAGAAGGTCCTGGGCAAGAAAATACGCGATTTGCAGGTTAAAGAGCGTTATGACGTGGTGATCTCCCGGCTTAACCGCGCCGGTGTCGAGCTGGTGGCCAGCCAGGATGCCAGCCTGCAATTCGGTGATATTCTCAACCTCGTCGGGCGTCCTTCATCTATTGATGCCGTAGCGAACATGGTGGGCAACGCCCAGCAAAAACTCCAGCAGGTGCAGATGCTGCCGGTCTTTATCGGCGTCGGGCTTGGCGTCATGCTTGGCTCCATCCCCCTGTACGTGCCCGGCTTCCCGGTAGCACTGAAGCTGGGGCTGGCAGGCGGGCCGCTCATTATGGCGCTGATCCTCGGGCGTATCGGCTCCATCGGTAAGCTCTACTGGTTTATGCCGCCGAGCGCTAACCTGGCGCTGCGGGAGTTGGGCATCGTGCTGTTTCTGGCGGTGGTGGGGCTTAAATCCGGCGGTGATTTTGTCGATACTCTGGTGAACGGCGAAGGGATGAGCTGGGTAGGCTACGGCATATTCATTACCGCCATCCCGCTGATAACGGTCGGATTACTGGCGCGTATGTTCGCTAAAATGAACTATCTCACGCTGTGCGGCATGCTGGCCGGTTCCATGACCGATCCGCCCGCGCTGGCGTTCGCCAATAACCTGCACGCCACCAGCGGCGCGGCGGCGTTGTCCTACGCCACGGTCTATCCGCTGGTGATGTTTTTGCGCATTATCACCCCGCAACTACTGGCGGTGCTGTTCTGGGGGATGGGCTAATAAGTCTTCCGGGTGGATACGCCGCAGATGGTAGTCCACCTGGTAATCGCTGGTGTTCCGGAACATCACGGAATAGTTGAGGAACTCGCCGCTGTCGCTGTAGGAAAGAGAGGTGATGCGCAGCAGCGGCGTCTGTTCCGGCAGATTCATATAACCGGCCAGCTGTTTATCTGCCAGCACTGGCGTCAGGCTCTCGTAGTTGCCGCTAATGGTAATCCCGCACTCCTTCTCGATGTAATCAAACTTAGACCCTTCGAGATGCGCCAGGGAAAGATTGCGGAACAGCTTCACCGGCATAAAGCTGTCCTCCAGCATCAGCGGTTTTCCGTCCACGTAACGCACCCGCCTTGAAAAATAGATCCGCTCATCAACCTGAATCCGCAGCTGGCTGGCGATGGCGGGCGGCGCGGGCATCACTTCAAACTGCAACACCTTGCTCTGCACTTCTTTCCCCTGCTGGCGCAGTACCTCCACCAGCCCGGTCAGGTTAGTCGTTTCATGATGAACGTCTTTGCGCGCCACGAACGTCCCGCTGCCGTGTCGACGTTCAACCAGCCCCCAGCTTACCAGCAGATCCAATGCCTTGCGGATGGTCATCCGGGCTACGCCAAACTCCTTTGCCAGCGCTTTTTCGCCGGGTAACGGGCTGCCAATGTTGTAGTCCGACGAATTGAGCCGTAGCCGCAATCTGTCGGCAATAGATTTGTAGATCACCTGTAGACCTCTGCTCGCCCGTTATGGCGTGGATTACGTCTTAACTTGTCCATATTTGCTATCAAAAGTAGACCTGATTGGTCAAATTAAAACCATGAATGCGATCACGAATCGCAGCGGCACGCCATGTTCCCGCATCAGTAACTTCTTATGCTCACCTCAGGCCAGTAAAAAATCATAAAGGCCTCTACCCCTACAGGTTGTTTCATGAGGATTTAAAAATGCTCAGTCAAATACAACGTTTTGGCGGCGCCATGTTCACCCCGGTTTTACTGTTTCCCTTTGCCGGGATCGTGGTCGGGATCGCCATCATGCTTCGCAACCCGCTGTTTGTCGGCGAAGCTTTAACGGCCCCCGATCATCTGTTCGCGCAGATTGTTCACATCATCGAAGAGGGCGGCTGGGCGGTGTTCCGCAATATGCCGCTGATTTTTGCTGTCGGCTTACCGATTGGCCTGGCAAAGCAGGCGCAGGGCCGCGCCTGTCTGGCGGTGCTGATTAGCTTTCTGACCTGGAACTACTTTATCAACGCGATGGGGATGACCTGGGGTCACTTCTTTGGCGTCGACTTCTCTGCTGAACCCACTGCTGGCAGCGGGCTGGCGATGATTGCCGGAATCAAAACGCTTGATACCAGCATCATCGGGGCGATTATCATTTCCGGGCTCGTCACCGCCATCCACAACCGATTTTTCGACAAGCCGTTGCCAGTCTTCCTGGGGATTTTCCAGGGTACCTCGTTTGTCGTTATCCTCGCGTTCTTCGTGATGATCCCCTGCGCCTGGCTGACGCTGCTGGGCTGGCCGAAAGTGCAGATGGGCATTGAGTCCCTGCAGGCGTTCCTGCGCTCTGCCGGTGCGCTCGGCGTATGGGTCTATACCTTCCTGGAACGCATTCTGATCCCAACCGGATTGCACCACTTTGTCTACGGTCCGTTTATCTTCGGCCCGGCGGCGGTAGAGGGCGGCATTCAGGTCTACTGGGCGCAGCACCTGCAGGAATTCAGCCAGAGCACTGTGCCGCTAAAAACACTGTTCCCTGAAGGCGGCTTCGCCCTGCACGGCAATTCGAAAGTGTTTGGCTCGGTCGGGATTGCGCTGGCGATCTGGTACACCGCGTCGCCGGAAAACCGCGTCAAGGTTGCGGGGCTGCTGGTTCCGGCCACGCTTACCGCCGTGCTGGTGGGTATTACCGAACCGCTGGAGTTCACCTTCCTGTTTATCTCGCCGTTGCTGTTTGCTATCCATGCCGTGCTGGCCGCAACGATGGCGACGGTGATGTATACCTTCGGGGTTGTGGGGAACATGGGGGGCGGTCTGCTGGACCAGTTCCTGCCGCAAAACTGGATCCCGATGTTCCATAACCACGCCTCGACGGTATTCACCCAGATTGGCATCGGCCTCTGCTTCACCGCTCTCTATTTCGTGGTCTTCAGGACGCTTATCGAACGTCTGAATCTGAAAACGCCGGGCCGGGAAGAGAGCGAAATCAAGCTCTACAGCAAGGCCGACTATAAGGCGGCGCGTGGGCAAACCACCGCCCCGGCAGCAGCCAGCCAGCAGGTCGGACAGGCCGCTGGGTTCTTACAGGCGCTCGGCGGCGCAGCAAATATCGAAAGTATCAATAACTGCGCCACCCGCCTGCGTATCGCCCTGGTGGATATGACGAAAGCCCAAAGCGACGACGTCTTCAAAGCCCTGGGCGCACACGGTGTGGTGCGACGCGGCAACGGCATTCAGGTGATTGTCGGTCTGCACGTTCCTCAGGTGCGCGACCAGCTGGAATCGCTGATGAAAACCCCTTTAACAAACGAACAAACCACTCTGACAGAGGCTATATCATGAAAAAATTCTCAGTTGTTATTGCAGGCGGCGGCAGTACATTCACGCCTGGTATCGTCCTGATGCTGTTAGCCAACCGTGACCGTTTCCCGCTGCGTGCGCTGAAGTTCTATGACAATGACGGAGCACGTCAGGAGGTTATCGCGGAGGCGTGCAAAATCATCCTCAGGGAGCAGGCGCCTGAGATTGAATTTAGTTACACCACCGATCCGAAAGCAGCCTTTACCGATGTGGATTTCGTGATGGCGCATATTCGCGTGGGCAAATACCCGATGCGTGAAAAAGATGAAAAAATCCCGCTGCGCCACGGCGTGCTGGGCCAGGAAACGTGCGGGCCGGGTGGCATCTCCTACGGCATGCGCTCCATCGGCGGCGTGCTTGAGCTGGTAGATTATATGGAGCAGTACTCCCCGAAAGCGTGGATGCTGAACTACTCCAACCCGGCGGCGATTGTCGCGGAAGCCACGCGCCGCCTGCGTCCGAACGCGAAAATCCTCAACATCTGCGACATGCCGATCGGCATTGAAGGCCGTATGGCGCAAATCGTCGGCCTGAAAGACCGCAAAGAGATGCGCGTGCGCTACTACGGTCTGAACCACTTCGGCTGGTGGACGTCGATTGAAGATCTGAACGGAAACGATCTGATGCCGAAACTGCGCGAATACGTGGCGAAAAACGGTTATGTTCCGCCTTCGGAAGATGCGCATACTGAAGCGAGCTGGAACGATACCTTCGCCAAGGCCAAAGACGTACAGGCGCTGGATCCGGACACCATGCCGAACACCTACCTGAAGTATTACCTGTTCCCGGACTATGTGGTCGCCCATTCCAACCCGGAGCGTACCCGCGCCAATGAAGTGATGGATCACCGTGAGAAGCATGTATTCAGTTCATGCCGGGCGATTATCGAAGCCGGTCATTCTTCTGCCGGTGAACTGGAAATCGACGAACATGCGTCGTACATCGTCGATCTGGCGACCGCGATTGCCTTTAACACCCAGGAACGCATGTTGCTGATTGTGCCTAACAATGGGGCTATCCATAATTTTGACGCCGACGCGATGGTAGAAATTCCGTGTCTGGTCGGCCACAACGGACCGGAGCCGCTGACCGTGGGTGATATTCCGCACTTCCAGAAAGGGCTCATGAGCCAGCAGGTGGCGGTGGAAAAACTGGTGGTGGACGCCTGGGAGCAGCGCTCGTATCAGAAACTCTGGCAGGCGATTACCCTGTCGAAAACCGTACCGAGCGCATCGGTGGCGAAGGCGATTCTGGACGATCTGATTGAAGCTAATAAGGATTACTGGCCAGAGCTGCACTAATCTTTCTGACCGGCATCGCCAGATGCCGGTCTCCTTGTCCTGGCTGAATTACGCTATGCTGAAGCCTGCATGATGCACGACAAGGAACCTTCATGAACATTTCCCGCCTCGGTGAAGCGCCGGACTACCGCTTCTCACTGGCTAACGAACGCACGTTCTTAGCGTGGATCCGCACCGCCCTGGGCTTTCTGGCCGCAGGCGTCGGCCTTGATCAGCTCGCCCCCGATTTTGCCACTCCGTTGATTCGCGAAGTGCTGGCCCTGCTGCTGTGCCTGATTGCCGGCGTGCTGGCGATTTATGGCTATCTGCGCTGGCTGAGAAATGAAAAAGCGATGCGTCTGAAGCAGGATCTCCCCTACACGCGCGGTTTGCTCATCATCAGTACGATTTTGCTGATGGTTGCGGGCGTAGTGATGTTACTGGTGCTGTATGCCGGATAGCCGCAAAGCGCGGCGGGAAGCGGACCCCGGGCTTCAGCCGGAGCGAACCTCGCTGGCCTGGCTGCGCACGCTGCTTGGGTATGGTGCGTTGATCGCGCTTGCCATTAAGCACAACTGGCACCGCACGGGGGCGCCATTCTGGATCTCCATTGTTGTGCTGGCGCTGGTAGCCATCATTTTATGGCGCTACACCCGCAGCCGTAACCTGATGGACGTGGCGCAGAGCGACTTTGTACAGCCGAAGGCGGTGCGGGATAAGTTCCTTATCGCCCTGGCCGTGCTGTCGCTGTCACTGCTGTTTGCGGTCACCCACATTCAACAAATTTTGCACCTGTAGGCCGGGTAAGGCGCAGCCGCCACCCGGCATATTTACTTCCCTTTCGCTAAATATTTCGCCATCTCGTCTTCCGGCACCATGCCGCCGCCGGTCGCCCAGACCAGGTGTGTAGTGTTAGCATTCGCCGTTATGCGTACCGGCCCGGCCATCCCCGCCAGCGCCGACGGCTCCAGACAAATGCCTTCTTCCTGCGCCAGCCAGCCGAGCAGGTCGTACATGCTTTGATCGGCGAGGGTATAGAACCCGTCAAGCAGACGCTCCATCGCGCGGCCCACGAAGCCAGACGCGCGACCTACCGCCAGACCGTCCGCCGCCGTCACGTTATCAATACCCAGATCCTGCACGGCGATTTCATCGTGCAGCCCGGTGTAAACGCCCAGCAGCATGCACGGGGAGTGCGTGGGCTCGGCGAAGAAACAGTGGACGTTATCGCCAAAGGCCAGCTTCAGGCCAAACGCCACGCCGCCGGGGCCGCCGCCGACGCCGCACGGCAGATAGACATTCAACGGATGTTCAGCATCCACCGCGCGCCCCTGCGCGGCAAACTGCGCTTTCAGGCGCTCACCTGCAACCGCATAGCCCAGGAACAGCGTGCGTGAGTTCTCATCGTCAATAAAGAAACAGTTTGGATCGCTTTCCGCCGCTTTGCGCCCTTGCTCCACCGCCACGCCATAATCCTGCTCATATTCCACGACGATCGCGCCGTGGCTGCGCAGTTTGGCTTTCTTCCACTCGCGGGCGTCTGCGGACATATGCACCGTGACCTTAAAGCCGATGCGCGCGCTCATAATGCCGATGGACACCCCCAGGTTGCCGGTTGAACCCACCGCGATGCTGTACTGGCTGAAGAAGGCTTTAAAGCGTGGCTCCAGCATGATGCTGTAGTCATCTTCAACGCTCAGCAACCCGGCTTCCAGCGCCAGTTTTTCCGCATGGGCCAGCACCTCATAGATACCGCCGCGCGCTTTAATGGAGCCGGAAATCGGCAGATGGCTGTCTTTTTTCAGCAGCAGCGTGCCTGGAATGGCCTTGCCGGACTCTTTCTCCAGCCGCTTTTGCATCGCCGGGATAGCGACCAGTTCGGATTCGATAATCCCGCCCGTTGCTGCCGTTTCCGGGAAGGCTTTCGCCAGATACGGCGCGAAGCGTTTCAGGCGCGCATGCGCGTCGTCCACGTCGGCTTTGGTCAGCCCGACATATGGCAACCCTTCCGCCAGCGTCGTGGTGTTCGGATTAAGCCAGGTGATCTCTTTCAGGGCAATCAAATCCGCCAGCAGCGGAAACCGGTCAATGAGGCCGATCAGGTCAGTCGTTTTCATAATCTGTCTCAGAATTTAGTTCGTTTTGACTCTACACCAATTGTGAAAAAGCATGCTAAATACAGAGTAAAGCATTTGATTATTTGCAAGGGGCGTCGTGTTAAAGCCGTTCATTGTCACCGTGTTAGCGCTCGCTTCCGGCTGGGCCTGTGCCGCTGAGCCACCCCTGACGGCTGCCCGTTACGCGCAGATGTTGGGCGTCGGAATGGATGTCGACTGGGCCCGCACCGAGCGCGGTATACGCGAATTCGACCCGTTGGTGGTCCGTGATTTCCAGGCGAAAGGCATACATCATGTCCGTATTCGGGTGGCGGGCGAACCGACGGAAGCGCGGCTGATTCACCTGCGTAAGCTGGTGGAGGCCTGCGAGCAATACGGCGTCATCCCCATCATCGCCTATCAGGCCGATGAATATAAAAACGATCCGAAAGCGGATACCGAAAAAGCGGTGATCAACTGGTGGATTGCCGTGGCGCACTATTTTGGTCAGCGCTCGCCATTGCTGGGGTTTGACCTGATCTACGAACCGGCGGACAAGCTCAACCACAACGTTGCTTCGCTCATCCGGGTGTATGAGAAAGCGATCAAAGACATTCACGCCATTGATGCCAGCCGCATGATTTTTATCGCCCCTCGTCTGCGCGCCGCGCCGGAGGATTTATCCAGCCTGAAGCTGCCCGCACACAGCCAGAATTACCTGCTGGCGGAATGGCATATTTTCCCCTGGGGTCCGCTGAAAACGAACGGCAGATACCCGTGGACGTCCGGAACCGCGGCTGAGAAAGCGGCTATCCGTAACCGAATCAATGCCGCGCTGCACTGGCAGCAAAAAACCGGGCACGTTAGCTGGGTCGGGGGCTGGGGCGTGGGGGAGTCAAACCACCTCACACCAACCGCTTCGCAAATGGCCTTCGCCAACTTTATGGCCTGCGAGCTGCAAAAGGCGAAAATCCCGTATGCGCTTAACGCGGACTTCCAGTTTTACGACGGGGAAGAGGGTGCCTGGCGGCCTGCGCCAGAGCCGTTATTACAGGCGATGATTGCGCCCGTGTGTGAAAAGCCCGGCGAGAAGCCGGGCCATCATGCGGTTAAACCGGCTGTTCGTGATGCGGGACGCGCGACGCCAGCGGCAGCCAGCACAGCAAAATCAGCAGCCCCATCAGGGTCATCAGCAGGCCCAAACTCGCCTGCCCGGTCTGCGGCATCATAGCCGAAAGCCAGGCCAGCGCGCCGGAACCGATATTCTGTAAACCGCCGACCAGGGCACCAGCGGTGCCCGCGAGGAACGGGAACGGCTCCATTGCGCCGCTGGTGGCGAGCGGGAACAGCATGCCCGCGCCGAAGAAGAACAGCGCTGCCGGGATAAGCAACGTCCAGACCGACATCACGTCAAACAGCCCCGGGATCCACATCATCAGCCCGGCCAGCAGACAGCTGATCACCGACTGCCACATCAGCGTAGAGAAGCGTTTGTTCGGACGTCCGGCGAACCATGCGCCGAAGAACGCCGCCGGGATCGGCAGAATAAACAAAATGCTCACCACCATGCTGCTCAGGCCAAGGCCTGCGCCCAGCAGTACGCCGGAACAGGCTTCAAACACCGCAATGCCCGCCAGGCCGCCGATTAGCATCAACAGATAACAGGTAAACGACCCATTACCGAACAGCGTTTTGTAGCTGGCGATGAGCTTCGTGCGCGGCGCGTCCTGCGGACGTGTTTCCGGCATCCAGCGCGCCATGCTGAAGGTGACAATAATGCACAGCACCAGCAGGAAGGCGTAACAGGCGCGCCAGGACCAGACGGTGTCCAGCAGACCCCCAATCAGCGGGGCGAGCAGCGGGCTGACCAGAATGCCCATATTTAACAGACTGTTGGCGTGGCGAAGCTGGGTGCCCTGGTACATATCACGCGGCAGGGTACGCGCCATGACCCCGCCGACGCCGGTGCCCACGCCCTGGAGGGCGCTGGCGGCAATCAGGATGGTCAGGCTGTGCGTAGTAATGGCAATCACCGTCGCCACCATGAAAATGCTCATGCCCACCAGAATGACCGGACGACGCCCGACGCGATCGGACAGGGGACCATAAACCAGCTGTGAAACGCCATAGGTCAGCAGGTAGGCTGCCATCACGCTCTGTACCGCACCTTCGCGGACGCTCAGATCTTTTGCCATATCGGCAATCGCCGGAATGTAGATGGTTTGCGCCATCTGCCCGACGGCCACCAGTAACACCAGCATCAACAATAAGTTCACGTTCCGTTGCTTTTTCATGTCGCTGAATACTTTTGCCAAAAGAGATAAATAAAGAATAAGTGACTACGCATTCCCATAAATGCGCGAGGAATCTACCACAGAGAGATGACAATTTAAGCATTACTGTGATGAATGACAGAAGGCGTGAAGGCAGGATTTGTAAACAAGATCGGCAACTAATGTTGCCAGCGAATTACGCCAGGCGCAGCAGGACCGCACCGGCTGCAATACCCAGCGCCGCCGCGATGCGCAGGCCCCCAACCTTCTCTTTTAAAAGCACAAATGCGATGAATGCGCCGAAGAGAATAGAGGTTTCACGTAGTGCGGCGACCACCGCCAGCGGCGCCTGAGTCATCGCCCAGAGTGCCAGACCGTAAGATCCCATCGTCCCGACGCCGCCGAGCAGTGTAACGCACAGGAGACGAACAAATATGGCCAGCTTGCGGCAGTCGGCTGGGGCGAGAAGGGGAGTAAAATCAGCGCAATAAGCGCGGCTGAACCGCTGACCCCGATCGCCGAGTAGAGCTTGTCCGTTCCGGCTTTAACGATGGCGTTCCAGCTGGCATGCAGCAGTGCGGCGAACAGTAAAATGCAGAAAACGGTGATGGACATGGCGGATCGGTTGGTGAAATGTCATCCAACTGTAACATTCCCCCGTCGAGGCTGTCAGCCGCTTACACTGCGCAAAAAAGGCGGTGCGTCACCCGGGGCTCGTCTGACACAAGCCTGAAGCCCGCCCGATGATAAAATCCGTACGCGGTTTCCGGCGCATGGGTATTAAGAAAATCAAACCAGATGCTGGCATCCGCCATCACCACGGTCAAAAGTTGTTTTCCAATCCCCAGCCCACGGCACTTTTCGCTGACGTAGAGATGACGAATACGTCCGGCGCGCGGCTGCTGGCTGAATGGATCGCGATTTAGACCGCACACGCCCACCAGCCTGCCGTTAAGAAACGCCCCCAGCAGCTTTTCACCCGGCGCGTTAAAGCGATTCTCACCGCGCTGCCAGTTCTCTTCCAGCCTGCGCAGCATATTGAAATTTAACGCGATACTCTCGGCCTTCAGGGCGATATAGCCCGGTTCATCAGGCGTAACAGGCTCAATTAACAGACGCGACATAGCATTCCCTCGTTATTAAAGAGGGGCGGTTGCCCGCCCCTCTCAGGTGCGACTTGAACCTGAATCACTTAACGTATTTCAGGACAGCATCAAGCAGTTGCAATACAGCAACAATGAGTTTGAGGACAAGTATGACCATATCCACGACGCTCATACGCGCCTCCTTTTGGTTAAAAGGAGCACGATGCTGGCGTACCTTTCCGCCGCCTGTGGCCAGCACCTGGATTGACGTAACACAGTGTGCTCACTTCAGGGGTTAAGGCACTGACGGCACCACCCGTTTCAGCCAGGACTTCGTTGCGCCGGTAAACTGCGGCCCCCTCGCTCACTGCGAACACCCTCAGTATAGATAAATACTGTATGTATGAACAGTATTTTATGGACAAATTTTGGAAGGCGATCCATACTCCAAAACGTCAAAATCCGTGCCGGAATTGCGCGTTCGTCTTCGATCGCGTATACTTTTCGCGTTGACGTAACACAGTGTGTTCTGCGGCAACCAACCGCAAAACCCTGATAAAAACCTCGCTTAGGCGGGGTTTTTTGTTTTCTGACGAAGTGAAAATAGTATCCTCCGTTGACTTATTGGCAATAGGTGTTATCGTTGCCATAATGGCAACGGACGCGGCAGACAAGCAGGATGCATTTAATCTCAATGAAGGCAATTTTGGATGCGGTAAGCCAGTTCCCGCAACACAGAGAAGAGCTTCTCTTTTTAGGACGAGTTATTGAAAAGAGCCACTGCCCGACGCCCGCTGCACTGAGGAAACTTTTCCCAACGCTGGATAACTTCAAGTATCTTGATAAGCATTATGTTATTGATATTGCAAATAACAATCTCAGAGTAGTGGCTCTCATATTCTTTGAAAGCCAAAAGTTTTATGTGCGCCATGTTTTTACTCATAAGGTATATGACCGTTTTACGGAGAAACATCGCACTAAGGGGAAGAAATGATGATCGTCGCTGATGCAATGAAAGCTACGAACGCCCTTGTTGCGGCCGTTCCTTTACTGGGTGAACAGCCGAGCGAGAAAGATTATAAGGATGCGCTTGAGCTGGTTGAGTATCTCCTTATGAACGAGCCCAATAGCCCCTTGCTGGATATTGTTTGCGCCAGAATTAGCCATTACGAAGCTAATCGGCCAGAGATAGTCGCATTACGCAAGGAGATGGAGTCCGTTCCCGTCGGAATTGCAGTTTTGAGAACCTTGATGGATCAATACAATCTGACGATATCGGATTTTAAGGATGAAATTGGTAGTAAATCGATGGTTTCACGGGTTCTGAATGGTCAGAGACAGCTTACTCTGAACCATATTAAAAAGCTGGCGGCCAGATTTGGGGTATCACCTGCGCTATTTATTGAGTGAGTAAAAACCCTTTATTGAGTGTCATCGCCCAACAAACGAAACGTGATCCCTGACGCATTTTTGCGCAGTTGAAAATATTTCCATTGTCACATCCGAAAACCTGTGTTTGTATAAATTCTATCAATGATTCCAAACACAGGTCCCCAATGACTTCATCCATCTTCACGTCGACCCTACTAAAAACTGCGCAACCTGCCGCAGTGGTCGTCGTGCGTGTGGTGGTGGTCGTCGGCAATGCGCCGTAGGGACTGGATCAACACACGAATCCAAAACCCCGCCGGCGCAAACCGGGCGGGGTTTTTCGTTTAAGAGCCTCCCCGGAAAGTCGGCCCAGAAGAAAAGGACTGGAGCATGGCAAGTTCGGGCACAACATCCACAAAAACGCGTTTTACAGGCGCGCAGCTGATTGTTCATTTACTGGAACGACAGGGCATCACCACCGTTGCGGGCATCCCGGGTGGGACCGTGCTGCCGCTGTACGATGCGTTAAGCCAAAGCACACAGATCCGCCACGTGCTGGCGCGTCACGAGCAGGGCGCAGGCTTTATCGCTCAGGGCATGGCGCGTACCCAGGGCAAACCGGCGGTGTGTATGGCCTGTAGCGGGCCGGGCGCCACTAACCTGGTGACCGCCATCGCCGATGCGCGCCTCGACTCCATTCCGCTGATCTGCATTACCGGCCAGGTGCCGTCCTCGATGATCGGTACCGATGCGTTCCAGGAAGTGGATACCTACGGTATCTCTATCCCCATCACCAAACATAACTATTTAGTTCGCGATATCAGCGAGCTGCCTCAGGTGATCAGCGATGCGTTTCGCATTGCCCAGTCTGGCCGCCCGGGTCCGGTGTGGATAGACATTCCTAAGGATGTCCAGACCGCAGAAATTGAGATCGACGTCCTGCCCGAGCCGGGCAAGCGTGCCCCGGCGCCGGAATTCAGCGTTGAGAGCGTGCGCGATGCCGCCGCCATGATTAACGCGGCCAAACGCCCGGTGCTCTATCTGGGCGGCGGGGCGATCAACGCCGCGGATGAAATTCGTCAGTTCGCTGAAAAAGCCAGCCTGCCTACCACCATGACCCTGATGGCGCTCGGCATGCTGCCAAAAGCGCACCCATTGTCTTTAGGGATGCTGGGCATGCACGGCGCGCGCAGCACCAACTACATCCTGCAAGAGGCGGATTTGCTGATTGTTATGGGGGCGCGTTTTGATGACCGGGCGATCGGCAAAACCGAGGAGTTCTGCCCGAACGCCAAAATCATTCACGTGGATATCGACCGCGCCGAGCTGGGTAAAATCAAGCAGCCGCACGTGGCGATTCAGGGCGACGTGGCCGAGGTGCTGGCACAGCTGATCCCACAGACGGAGGCAAACGACCGCGCCGACTGGCGCCAGCTGGTAGCCGATCTGCAACGCGAGTTCCCGGGCGCTATCCCAACCGAGGGCGACCCGCTGAGCCACTATGGTCTTATCAACGCCGTTGCCGCCTGCGTGGATGACAGCGCGATTATCACCACCGACGTCGGCCAGCATCAGATGTGGACCGCACAGGCGTATCCGCTTAACCGCCCGCGCCAGTGGCTGACCTCCGGCGGCCTTGGCACCATGGGCTTCGGCCTGCCAGCAGCGGTTGGCGCGGCGCTCGCCAACCCGGACCGTAAGGTGATCTGCTTCTCCGGTGACGGCAGCCTGATGATGAACATTCAGGAGATGGCCACCGCAGCCGAAAATCAGTTAGACGTCAAAATCATTCTGATGAACAACGAGGCGCTGGGCCTGGTACACCAGCAGCAGAGCCTGTTCTATAAGCAGGGCGTGTTTGCGGCGACCTATCCGGGGATGATCAACTTCCTGCAGATTGCCGCTGGTTTTGGCCTGCACACCTGCGATCTGAACGCCGAAGAAGATGCCCACGCGGCGTTGCAGGATGCGATTTCTCGCCCTGGCCCGGCGCTGATCCACGTGCGTATCGACGCGCAACAAAAAGTGTATCCGATGGTGCCGCCGGGTGCGGCCAATACTGAGATGGTGGGGGAATAAGCCATGCAGAAACAACATGATAACGTCATTCTGGAACTCACCGTCCGCAACCACCCTGGCGTCATGACCCACGTCTGCGGGCTGTTTGCCCGACGGGCGTTTAACGTGGAAGGCATTCTGTGCCTGCCGATTCAGGGCAGCGAGCACAGCCGCATCTGGCTACTGGTGAACGACGACCAGCGTCTGGAGCAGATGATGGCGCAGATCGACAAGCTGGAAGATGTCACCAAAGTGGCACGCAACCAGTCCGATCCCACCATGTTTAACAAAATTGCGGTGTTTTTCGAGTAAATCACTTAAGGTAAAAGGCTTTTGCCGGATGGCGCTGCGCTTATCCAGCCTGCAAGGACGTTACACGTAGGCCGGATAAGGCGTTTACGCCGACATCCGGCGTGTTCACGCATCAGGATCAAACCATGACCACCATCGCCCTTATCGACGACCACCTTATCGTCCGCTCCGGCTTTGCCCAGCTTTTAAACCTCGAACCGGATTTTCAGGTCGTGGCCGAGTTTGGCTCCGGTCGCGAGGCGCTGGCGGGCCTGCCGGGACGCGGGGTGCAGGTCTGTATCTGCGACATCTCAATGCCGGATCTCTCCGGGCTGGAGCTGTTAAGCCAGCTGCCGAAAGGGATGGCGACCATTATGCTCTCGGTCCACGACAGCCCGGCGCTGGTCGAGCAGGCGCTCAACGCGGGCGCGCGCGGCTTCCTCTCTAAACGCTGTAGCCCCGACGAGCTGATTGCCGCCGTGCGCACCGTCTCCACCGGCGGCTGCTACCTGACGCCGGATATCGCCATCAAGCTGGCGGCGGGACGGCAGGATCCGCTCACCAGACGCGAGCGTCAGGTGGCAGAGAAACTTGCCCAGGGCATGTCGGTGAAAGAGATTGCCGCGGAGCTGGATCTGTCCCCGAAAACCGTGCACGTTCATCGCGCCAACCTGATGGAAAAACTCAACGTCAGTAACGATGTCGAGCTGGCGCGCCGTATGTTTGACAGCTGGCAATGAGTCCCGTTTTTTCACGGCTGATCGCCGTCGTCGCCAGCTTTTTTATCTTCTCCGCCGCATGGTTCTGCCTGTGGAGCATCAGCCTGCATCTGGTGGAACGCCCGGAGCTGGCGGTGCTGCTGTTCCCCTTTGGCCTGCGTCTGGGACTGATGCTTCAGTGCCCGCGCGGATACTGGCCCGTTTTGCTGGGCGCAGAGTGGCTGATGCTGATCTGGCTGGCGCAGGAAGTGGCGCTGGCGCATCTGCCTTTATTGATGACCGGAAGCCTGCTCACGCTTATCCCGGTCGCCCTGATTTCCCGCTACCGTCACCAGCGCGACTGGCGCACGCTGCTGCGTCAGGGGGCGGCGCTGATTGCCGCCGCGCTGTTGCAGTCCCTGCCGTGGGTGGGCGAAAAGGAGGTGCTCAACGCCCTGCTGCTGACCCTCACCGGCGGCCTGACGCTGGCACCGACCTGCCTGGTTTTCTGGCATTACCTTACCAGCACCGTCTGGCAGCCGCTCGGCCCGGCGCTGGTCTCCCAGCCGGTGAACTGGCGCGCCCGGCACCTGATCTGGTATCTGCTGCTGTTTGTGGTGAGCCTGTGGTTGCAGCTTGGTCTGCCCGCTGAATTATCACGCTTCACGCCGTTTTGTCTGGCGCTGCCGATCATCGCCCTCGCCTGGCACTACGGCTGGCAGGGGGCGCTGATCGCGACCCTAATGAATGCCATCGCGCTGATCGCCAGCCAGACCTGGCACGATCATCCGGTAGATCTGCTGCTCTCGCTGCTGGCCCAGAGCCTGACCGGGCTGCTGCTGGGGGCGGGCATCCAGCGCCTGCGCGAGCTGAACCAGTCTCTGCAAGCCGAGCTGGCGCGCAATCGCCGTCTGGCGGAGCGTCTGCTGGAGACGGAAGAGAGCGTGCGCCAGGAGGTTGCCCGCGAGCTGCACGATGACATCGGCCAGACCATCACCGCCATCCGCACCCAGGCGGGCATTGTCCAGCGTCTGGCGGCAGAAAACGCGGGTGTGAAGCAGGGCGGGGCGCATATCGAACAGCTTTCGCTGGGTGTCTATGACTCCGTTCGCCGCCTGTTAGGGCGGCTGCGCCCGCGCCAGCTTGACGATCTGTCCCTGGAGCAGGCGGTGCGTTCCCTGATGCGCGAGATGGAGCTGGAAAGCCGCGGGATAGTCAGCCATCTCGACTGGCGCATCAATGAAGCTATCCTGAGCGAAGGTCAGCGCGTGACGCTGTTCCGCGTCTGTCAGGAGGGGCTGAACAACATCGTCAAACACGCCAGTGCCAGCGCGGTCACGATCCAGGGCTGGCAGCAGGACGAGCGCCTGATGCTGGTGATTGAAGACGACGGCTGCGGCCTGCCGCCGGGATCCGGCCAACAGGGCTTTGGCCTGGCGGGCATGCGCGAGCGCGTGAAGGCGCTCGGCGGCACGCTGACAATCTCCTGCACCCACGGGACGCGCGTCAGCGTCAGTTTGCCGTTAAGGACGCACCATGTTTAAAACCCCGGCCAGCGCCGCCCCGCTAGGCAACAAAGCGGAAATCGACGCCCGCTACCGCTACTGGCGACGTCATATCCTGGTCACTATCTGGCTCGGCTACGCGCTGTTCTACTTCACCCGCAAAAGCTTCAACGCCGCCGCGCCGGAGATCCTCGCCAGCGGCGTGATGGCGCGCACCGACATCGGCCTGCTGGCGACGCTGTTTTACATCACCTACGGTCTGTCGAAGTTCTTCTCCGGCATCGTCAGCGACCGCTCCAATGCGCGCTATTTCATGGGCGTTGGGCTGATCGCCACCGGCGTGGTGAACATCCTGTTTGGCTTCTCGACGTCGCTGTGGGCCTTCGCCCTGCTGTGGGCGCTGAACGCCTTTTTCCAGGGCTGGGGCGCGCCGGTCTGCGCCCGTCTGCTGACCGCCTGGTATTCGCGCAATGAGCGCGGCGGCTGGTGGGCGATATGGAATACCGCGCATAACGTCGGCGGGGCGCTGATCCCGATGGTGGTGGGGGCTGCCGCGCTGCACTACGGCTGGCGTGCGGGGATGATGATTGCCGGTGGCCTCGCGATTGTCGCCGGGCTGTTCCTCTGCTGGCGCCTGCGCGACAGGCCGCAAACCGTCGGCCTTCCACCGGTGGGCGACTGGCGGCACGACGAGATGGAGATCGCCCAGCAGCAGGAGGGGGCCGGGCTGTCCCGCCAGCAGATCCTCACCAAATACGTACTGAAAAACCCCTACATCTGGCTGCTGTCGCTCTGCTACGTGCTGGTCTACGTGGTGCGCGCGGCCATCAACGACTGGGGCAACCTGTACATGTCCGAGACGCTCGGTGTGGATCTGGTGACCGCCAACTCGGCGGTGACCATGTTTGAACTGGGCGGGTTTATCGGCGCGCTGGTGGCGGGCTGGGGCTCGGACAAGCTCTTCAACGGCAACCGCGGGCCGATGAACCTGATTTTCGCCGCCGGAATTTTGCTCTCCGTCGGCTCGCTGTGGCTGATGCCGTTCGCCAGCTACGTGATGCAGGCGGCGTGCTTCTTCACCATCGGTTTTTTCGTCTTTGGCCCGCAGATGCTGATCGGCATGGCGGCGGCAGAGTGCTCCCACAAAGAGGCGGCAGGCGCGGCGACGGGCTTTGTCGGGCTGTTTGCCTACCTCGGCGCATCGCTTTCCGGCTGGCCGCTGGCGCGGGTGATCGACATCTGGCACTGGAGCGGGTTCTTCGCGGTGATCGCTATCGCGGCGGGCATCTCCGCCCTGCTGTTGCTGCCGTTTTTGCACGCGCAGGCACCGCGCGAAGCGTGACGCGCCTCACCTTTTGCTGCCGAGTCGCGCAAAACTAAGAAATTTTCCCGGTTTCACCTGGACGCTGTCTCAGGCATCTCTCCTGGCTGGTTTTTACAATGCTGCAAAAATCAGCTCAGGAGTAACTCAGTCATGCTGGCCTTCTTAAATCAGGTGCGCAAGCCGACCCTGGATCTGCCGCTCGACGTGCGGCGCAAAATGTGGTTCAAACCGTTCATGCAGTCCTATCTGGTGGTCTTCATCGGCTACCTGACTATGTACCTGATCCGCAAAAACTTTAACATCGCGCAGAACGACATGATCTCCACCTACGGGCTGAGCATGACGCAGTTGGGGATGATTGGCCTGGGCTTCTCCATCACCTATGGCGTGGGGAAAACCGTTGTTTCCTACTATGCGGACGGCAAAAACACCAAGCAGTTCCTGCCGTTTATGCTGATCCTCTCTGCCATCTGTATGCTCGGCTTCAGCGCCAGCATGGGCGCGGGCTCCGTCAGCCTGTTCCTGATGATCGCCTTTTACGCCCTGAGCGGTTTCTTCCAGAGCACCGGAGGGTCGTGCAGCTACTCCACCATCACCAAATGGACGCCGCGCCGCAAGCGGGGGTCGTACCTCGGCATGTGGAACATCTCCCACAACCTCGGCGGAGCGGGTGCGGCAGGCGTGGCGCTGTTCGGCGCGAACTACCTGTTCGACGGTCACGTCATCGGCATGTTTATCTTCCCGTCGATTATTGCCCTGATTGTTGGCTTTATCGGCCTGCGCTACGGCAGCGATTCTCCGGAATCGTACGGCCTCGGCAAAGCCGAAGAGCTGTTCGGGGAAGAGATCAGCGAAGAGGACAAAGAGACCGAAGAAAACGAGATGTCCAAATGGCAGATCTTTGTTGAGTACGTGCTGAAAAACAAAGTGATATGGCTGCTCTGTTTCTCGAACATCTTCCTGTACGTGGTGCGCATTGGTATCGACCAGTGGTCCACCGTGTATGCCTTCCAGGAGCTGAAGCTTTCTAAAGAAGTGGCGATTCAGGGCTTCACCCTGTTTGAAGTGGGCGCGCTGGTCGGCACGCTGCTGTGGGGATGGCTCTCCGACCTCGCCAATGGCCGCCGCGCGCTGGTGGCCTGCGTCGCGCTGGCGCTGATTATCGCCACCCTTGGCGTCTACCAGCACGCC
Organism: Enterobacter cloacae complex sp. 402C9; assembly: GCF_050030745.1. Lineage (NCBI taxonomy): Bacteria > Pseudomonadati > Pseudomonadota > Gammaproteobacteria > Enterobacterales > Enterobacteriaceae > Enterobacter > Enterobacter cloacae complex sp. 402C9. The sequence goes on from NZ_JBLGUW010000001.1 coordinate 36,521, forward strand.
AGCAACCAGTACATTTACCTGGCGTCCCTGTTCGCGCTCGGCTTCCTGGTGTTTGGTCCGCAATTACTGATCGGTGTGGCGGCAGTGGGCTTCGTCCCGAAAAAAGCGATCGGCGCCGCCGATGGGATTAAGGGCACCTTCGCCTACCTGATCGGCGACAGCTTCGCCAAGCTGGGCCTGGGGATGATCGCCGACGGCACGCCGATTTTCGGCCTTACCGGCTGGGCGGGCACCTTCGCCGCGCTGGATGCCGCCGCGATTGGCTGTATCGTCCTGATGGCGATGGTTGCGGTGCTGGAAGAGCGTAAGATCCGCCGTGAGAATCGTGCGCAGAAATTAAAAGTAGCCTGAGTGTGCAGGTAACTTCTTTGCCCGGTGTGTGATGCCGGGCTTTTTTATTTTGCACGGCCTACCTTTACTCCGCTTTACACACTCGCTCCTCTCTATGCTCTACAGTGTTTTTGCTGCCGCCTTTCGTGCAGCCTTAGCCCTTTTGCTAACGGAGAGCTTGCATGTTAACCCGACGATTGTCCTGCCTGGCGCTGCTGATAGCGCTGGCGTCCCCCGCAATGGCCGCAGATGCCCCCACCTACGGTGAGAAGCTGGAAGGTTTTGACTACGGCTGGCCGGTAAAACACTTTACCTTTACCTCGCAGAACCAGCCTCTGGATATGGCTTACCTGGACGTGAAACCGGAAAAACCCAACGGCCGCACCGTGGTGCTGATGCACGGCAAAAACTTCTGTGCTGGCACCTGGGACGGCACTATCCGCGCGCTGTCGGCCGGTGGGTATCGCGTGATCGCCCCTGACCAGATTGGTTTTTGTAAATCCACCAAGCCGGAGCATTACCAGTACACCTTCCAGCAGCTGGCGGATAACACCCACGCGCTGCTGAAAACGCTGGGCGTCGAGCGCGTGACGGTTATAGGACATTCGACCGGCGGCATGCTGGCAACCCGCTATGCGTTGATGTGGCCGCAGCAGGTGGAGCAGCTGGTGATGGTGAACCCGATTGGCCTGGAAGACTGGAAAGCGCGCGGCGTGCCGCATATTACGGTCGACCAGTGGTACCAGCGCGAGCTGAAAGTCAGCGCCGACGGTATTCGTCAGTACGAGAAAAATACCTACTACGCCGGGGAGTGGAAGCCGGAGTACGAGCGCTGGGTCACCATGCTCGCCGGGCTGAACAACGGGCCGGGTAAAGCGCGCGTGGCGTGGAACTCGGCGCTGCTCTATGACATGATTTATACCCAGCCGGTTGTCTATGAATTTAGCGAGCTGAAGATGCCGGTATTATTGATGATCGGTACGAAGGACAATACCGCCATCGGGAAAGATCTCGCCCCACCGGAGATCCGCAAGACGCTCGGCAATTACGCGGTGCTGGGCAAAGAGACGGCGAACCGCATTCCGCACGCGACGCTGGTCGAGTTTAACGACATGGGCCACGCGCCGCAGATGCAGGATCCTGAACGTTTCCACGACGCGCTGCTGAAAGGGCTTCAGGCGCGCTGACGGGTCTCCAGCAACAGCCCGCGCAGCCACGCCTGCGCGGGATTGCTTTCATCGCAATTATCCAGCTTTTTTCGGTTCACTATTCTGGCCGTTCCCGCTGTTGACGCGCTGCGTTTCCCGCTATGATGGGCGGCTAGTCTAAGGAGAACGCATGGTCTGGATAATGCTGGCAACGCTTGCCGTGGTATTTGTGGTTGGATTTCGTGTCCTGACCTCAGACTCCCGCCGCGCCATCAAACGTTTAAGCGAGCGGCTGGGCATCACCCCGATGCCGGTCGAGTCGATGATCGATCAGTTCGGTAAAACGCCGGGCAATGAGTTTATCCGCTACCTTGAGCGCCCCGACGAGGCACATCTGCAAAATGCGGCGCAGGTGCTGCTCATCTGGCAGGTCTGCATTGTCGACGGCAGTGAAGAGAATCTGCATACCTGGCACCGTATGCTGCGTAAAGCCCGCCTTGCCGCACCCATTACCGATGCGCAAATTCGACTGGCACTTGGCTTTATGCGCGAAATGGAGCCCGATCCGCAGGAGCTGAACGCCTTCCAGCTGCGCTATAACCAGCTATTTCTGCCGGAAGAAGGTGTGTTTTATCTGCACTGATCCCCTCTAAAACCACAAAAGTTGTCAAATCGTTAAATCCGTCACACTTTTGATGATAAACTGCGCGACTTTTCCGCACGTTTTAATCTCAGGTGATGCCATGACAGAACATATCCAGCCCACGACTCCGCCGCAGGCCAAAGAGGTGTCTCGCCCCAACTGGTCGGCGGTTTTCTCCGTGGCGTTCTGCGTCGCCTGCCTGATCACCGTTGAGTTTCTGCCGGTCAGCCTGCTGACGCCGATGGCGCAGGATCTGGGCATTTCCGAAGGCGTGGCGGGGCAGTCCGTTACCGTCACCGCCTTTGTGGCGATGTTCGCCAGCCTGTTTATCACCCAGGCGATTGGCACCATTGACCGTCGTAAAGTGGTCATTCTGTTCAGCGTGCTGCTGACGCTCTCCTGCCTGCTGGTCTCTTTCGCTGAAAGCTTCACCCTGCTGCTGCTGGGTCGCGCCTGCCTGGGGCTGGGGTTAGGCGGCTTCTGGGCGATGTCGGCCTCGCTGACCATGCGCCTGGTGCCCGCGCGCACCGTGCCAAAAGCGCTGTCCGTTATCTTCGGCGCGGTCTCTATTGCGCTGGTGATTGCCGCGCCGCTGGGCAGCTTCCTTGGTGGGATTATCGGCTGGCGTAACGTCTTTAACGCGGCGGCAGTGATGGGCGTGCTGTGCATTATCTGGGTGTGGAAAGCGCTACCGTCTCTGCCGGGTGAAGCGGCGCACCACAAACAGAACATGTTCGCGCTGCTCAAGCGTCCGGGCGTGCTGGCGGGGATGACCGCCATCTTCATGGCCTTTGCCGGGCAGTTTGCCTTCTTTACCTATATTCGCCCGGTGTATATGACCATGGCGGGCTTTGACGTGGATGGCCTGACGCTGGTGCTGCTGAGCTTCGGTATCGCCAGCTTCGTCGGCACCTCACTGTCGTCTCAGTTCCTGAAACGCTCCCTGAAGGTGGCGCTGGCGGGTGCGCCGCTGGTGCTGGCGATCAGTGCCGCGGTGCTGGTGCTGTGGGGCAGCGACAAGTGGGTCGCATCGGCGATTGCGATTGTCTGGGGCTTTGCCTTTGCACTGGTGCCGGTGGGCTGGTCGACGTGGATCACCCGCTCGCTTGCCGATCAGGCGGAAAAAGCCGGGTCGATTCAGGTGGCGGTGATCCAGCTGGCGAACACCTGCGGCGCGGCGGTGGGCGGCGTAGCGCTCGACCATCTGGGGCTGACGTCACCGCTGGTGATCTCCGGTATGCTGATGCTGCTGACCGCGCTGCTGGTGGCGGGGAAGGTGAAGGCGAAGTAGTCAATTCTCCCCTCACCCTAACCCTCTCCCCGCAGGGGAGAGGGGACTGCTCGGTGCTGTCTTTTCACTCTCGCCCCTTTGGGGAGAGGGGACTGCTCGGTGCTGTCTTTTCACTCTCGCCCCTTTGGGGAGAGGGCCGGGGAGAGGGGACTGCTCGGTGCTGTCTTTTCACCCTCGCCCCTTTGGGGAGAGGGCCGGGGTGAGGGGACATTCGCTTACGCCGATGCCTTAACCCTTCTGCGTGAATCCATCGAAATCAACACCACCGACGACACAATCAGCAGCGTTCCCAGCCAGTCCGGCAGGGTGAATGCCACCCCCAGCAAAACCACCGACAGCAGCGCGCTGCTCAGGGGTTCGGCGCAGCTCAAAATGCTTGCCTTCGGCCCGCCGATCATCTGCGCGCCCTTCAGATACAGGCTGAACGTCAGCGCGGTGCCAATCACCACCAGGTAGAAAAACGCCAGCAGCAGGCCGCCGTCAATGGCGAAGGTGGTGCCGCGTCCGGCGTAGAACGGCGTCAGCATTAGTCCCGCAATCAACATACTCCAGCCGACAATCGGCAGCGTGCCGTAGCGGGCGATAAGCGTTGATGGATAGGTGGTGTAAAACGCCGCAGCAAACGCCGAGGCGATACCGAAGAACAGTGCGGCAGGCGAGATGGAGAGCGACGTCGGGTCGCCGTGGGTCACCAGCAGGAAGGTACCCACAAGCGATGTCAAAATCGCCGACAGGACAAACATGCCGGGACGCTTCTTCCGCGCCAGGGCGAACCACGCCACGATGATGGTTGGCGACAGGAACTGAAGCACGGTGGCCGTAGCGGCGTTGGATTTTTCAATCGTCAGCAGGAAGGTGAGCTGCACGGTGAGCGCGCCAACCAGTGAGAAAAACAGCAGGCTGAGGGCGTCCTTGCGGTTTTTGATGACCGAGAAAATCTTGTCGCCGTGAACGAAGGAGAGCGTCAGCAGGATCACGCCGGTAAACAGCAGGCGAACCATGGTCAGGTAAGGTGAAGAAATGTGGCTTTTCTCCATGATGTACTGCGCGCAAACCCCGGAACTGCCCCATAAAACGGCGGCGATCAGGACGTTGAGCATCCCTTTGCGTGTGGAACCCATGTTCTCCCCTGTTATGTTGTCGTTAATTGGCCAACAGCATAGCATGGTTGTGTGCGGCCTGATGCCCTCACCCCGGCCCTCTCCCACGGGGAGAGGGGGAAAACCGTAGGCCGGGTAAGCGTAGCGCCACCCGGCATGTTGTTGACCTTAGAACCACGCCTCCCACATCGCGCCGACGTTGAAGTCGTCCAGCGTCTCATCTTTGGTGTTGTTCACGCGCGCGGTGCGTTCGTTGTCCACTTTGCCGCCGGTCACGTAGAAGCGCAGCATCGGACGGAACTCCGGCCCCATGGCGATAGACATGTTCTGCGACAGGGTCAGCTTCCAGCCCTTGTTGTCGCCGCCGTTGTCGTAATCTACGTGCTGCCAGCCCGCTTCCAGCCAGGTGGAGTGAACGTCGTTCCACCAGTGCATCGGGCGCACGATGGCGTTGTAGTTCTTACGGTTGTCGGTGTCATCACGGCTGTTGTCATAGTCGTGGAAGGCGAGGATGTACTCCACCTGCGTGGCCTGGGTGAATTTATACAGCCCTTCGAAGCTGGCGTAGACCGTGGTCAGATCTTCGGTTTTGTTGAACACGCTGTTGTCCGAATTATCGGAGTAGCGGGCGATCACCTTGTTCACGCCGCTATCGTTGGTGTGGCTCAGCACCACGCCGCCCTGCCAGGCGTTCAGACGCTCGTCGCTCTCAACGGCTTTGGAGTCAAAACCGTAGTTGGCGTACAGCTCCAGGTCGATCGGGCCGAGCTTCATGCCGTGGATTTTTGAGGTGGCAGCGTAGTTGCCCTTGTCACCCGTGCCGGAGCCGCCGGTACAGGTGATGCGCGACGGGTTGGCTTCATCTTCCATCACTTCCGGGCTACAGGATTCCACCGCCGCCACGGCAGCCACGTCGAACTGCATGCCGCCGATGTCGAAGTTCTTCACCCCGGCGCCCTGGCCATCGTGGTTCATCCAGAAGTAATCGTTGATGCCCTGCTGCGGACGCTGGTGGAAGTCACGACCGGCCCAGAAGTAGGCGTTCGGGTTGGAGGCCATAATGTTGGTCACCCCGGCGTAAGCTTTTTTGAGGTTAACTTCGTCGCCCCAGTGGTCGATCATCACGTTGATGTCCCAGATGGCGCCGTTATCACCCTTGAAGGCCTTGGAGAGCTGGAATTCCCCGCCGTTGCCTTCGTTACCCAGACGACCAATCGCGGACGCGCCGTTGTAGGAGCCGTCCACCGCCACATACTTCTGGTCAGCGGCCTGGAAGTGCGCGCCGTAGCGGGCGTAGCCGGTAAATTTGATGCCAAACGGAATCGCCATGTCCGGGGATTGCGCTGCGCTCTGCGGCTCGGTGATGACGTCCGCTTTTTTCGCGACCGCCGCATCCATTTTCGCCTGACGCTCGGCCAGGGCTTTATCCACCGCTTTCGCCACAATGGCGTCAATTTGCTCCTGCGTAAATTCTTGCGCGAGCACGGAAATTGGACAAAGCGCGGCGATAACCGCCATGGTTAATGGAAGTTTTTTAATCGTATTCATGGTTATCTCAATATAGTTTAATTTTATTCAGACAATAACCATCCCGCTCCGATCTGACAGAATATGTCGCTATCATCAGAACAAGTGGATTTCTAGTTTTAGGTACAGAGGTATTACATTAATTTATTTCGCCATAGACTATCTCTGATATAAATGAATAATCTCTTCAGATAATTCACGCGCTAATAGCGAATTCATTAAATGATCCTGCGCGTGCACCATAATTAAGGTCATCGGCTGGCGGGCTTCGCCCGCGTCCTGCTCGATCAGTTTGGTCTGCATCTTGTGTGCCTGGCGCGCGTAGCCATCGGCTTCACGCAGCAGGCTTTTGGCTTCGTCAAGGTTGCCCTGGCGCGCCGCATGCAGCGCTTCGAAGCACAGGCTGCGGGACTGACCGGCGTTGACGATAATTTCCATTACGGCTTCTTCTAATGCGATCATCATTTTTACTCTTTATCAAAGCAATTATTTAAGGCGGTAGCGGCAAACCACTCTCCGCTTTTTTTAATGGTGCGCTGCTGCGTCTCCAAATCGAGCTGAATAAAACCGTAGCGGTTTTTATAGGCATTGCACCACGACCAGTTATCAATAAACGTCCACATATGGTAGCCAAGGCAATTGCAGCCTTCGCTAATACCTTTATGCAGCCACGCTAAATGCTCAGAAATAAATTCGATGCGGTACCGATCGTTTATCTGACCGTTTTCAATAAAGCGCTGCTCGTTTTCGACACCCATCCCGTTTTCAGAAATAAAACAGCGGGGGTTGCCGTAATTGTCGCGCAGGTTAACCAGAATATCGTAAATACCCGGCTCGTAAATTTCCCAGCCGCGGTACGGATTCATCTTGCGGCCCGGCATCTCGTAGCTATCAAAGAACCACTCCGGCATAAACGGCGCCTGCGGGTTCACCGCGCTGTCGCGACACTTCACGCGGCGCGGTTGATAGTAGTTAACGCCGAGCAGGTCGATTTTCCCTTCCGCAATCAGGAAACCGTCTTCCGGCTTGCAGGCGGGTAGCTGAACGTAAGATTTCAGCAATGCCACCAGGTCGGCCGGATACTCCCCGCGCAGCACCGGGTCGAGGAAGCTGCGGTTAAACATCAGATCCGCGATATGCGCCGCCTTCACGTCCGCCGGGTTCTGCGAACGCGGGTATGACGGCGTCAGGTTCAGCACGATGCCGATCTCCCCCGCGTAATGCCCGGCGCGGTAAGCCTGAACGGCCTTCGCATGGGCCAGCACCGTGTGATACGCCACGGTCGCCGCCCGACGAAAATCCACCACGTTCGGGTAATGGAAATCGTACAGATAACCGCCTTCCACCGGCACGATCGGCTCGTTGAAGGTAAACCAGTGCAGCACGCGGTCGCCAAACAGCTCGAAGCAGATCTGCGCATAGCGGGCGTAGGCGTCCACTACGTCACGGTTTTCCCAGCCGCCTATCTCCTGCATCGCCATCGGCATGTCGAAATGGAACAGGGTGATAAACGGCGTGATGCCCTGTTCATTCAGCTCATCAATGACCTGATTATAAAAATCGACCGCGTCCGGGTTCACTTCACCGATACCGTCGGGGATCAGGCGCGCCCAGCTAATCGAGGTGCGAAAGCTGTTGTGGTTCAGCTGCTTCAACAGCTGAATGTCCGTTTTCCAGTGCTGATAAAACGTGGAGGTGTGCTGCGGTCCCACGCCGTTGTGAAAACGGTTCGGCTCGCGGGCAAACCAGTAGTCCCACGTGGTTTCACCCTCTCGTGTCCCTTCCGTCTGGAGAGCGGAGCTTGCGCTGCCCCACCAGAAGTTATCGGGAAATGCGTATTTCATGACCCTTCCTCTTTGACTTAATTGCTAACTGTTTCAGCGGAGCCGACGGTTGCCTGGGCTTTCTGCTCTTCATTTTTGATGAGCGTACGCTCATAGGCGCGCAGGAACGGCAGGTACATCAGCGCCGACATCACCATGCAGACCAGGCACATCACCACCGGGCTCAGCGCCCAGTTCGCCGCCCACGAGGCGCCAATCGGCGCGGGCGTGGTCCACGGGGTTAACGAAACCACCTGGGCCAGCCAGCCGAGTTTGGTTGCGCCGTACGCCAGGCAGGCATTGACCAGCGGAACAAACACGAACGGGATAAACAGCATCGGGTTCATGATGATCGGCGCGCCGAACAGAATCGGTTCGTTGATGTTAAAGAAGCTTGGCACAACGCCCATTTTGCCGATGGTGCGCAGGTGAGTGGCGCGGCTGCGCAGCAGCAGGAACGCCAGCGGCAGGGTCGAGCCTACGCCGCCAATCAGCAGGTAGTGATCCCAGAAACCTTGCAGATAAACGTGCGGCAGCGCCGCGCCCGCCGCCAGCGCCGCCTGGTTTGCAGAGAGGTTCGCCATCCAGAACGGGTTCATGATGCCGGTGACAATCAGCGACCCGTGGATACCGGCAAACCAGAAGATCTGGCACAGCAGAACGGAGAGCAGAATCGCGGGCAGCGAGTCAGACGCGGACACCAGCGGCTCCAGCAGGTGCATAATCGCCTGCGGGATGATCATCCCGGTCTGCGCTTCAATGAACAGGTTCAGCGGATGCAGGGTACCAATCACCACCATCACCGGGATCAGGATCTCAAACGAACGCGCCACGCCGGTCGGCACCTCTTTCGGCAGGCGGATGGTGACGTTGTTCTGCTTCAGCCACGCGTACACACGGGTGGAGTAGATCGCGGTGATAAGCGCAGTGAAGATGCCCTGACCCGACAGATACTGCGTCGAAATTTTGCCGTCGGCATACGGCGCGGCGACCAGCAGGAAGGCCATAAAGGCCAGCAGACCGGACATCACCGGATCGAGGTTAAACTGACGTCCCAGGCTCGCCCCAATCCCCACCGAGATGAAGAAGGTCATGACGCCCATGCTGAGGTTAAAGGGCAGCATCAGCTGTTCGCGGTAGGTCTCGGAGAAATCCAGCCAGCCGCGGGCGAAGCTGTTGGTGGTATCCGCCGAAAACGGCGGGAAGATAAACACCAGCATAAACGAGCCGATGATCATAAACGGCAGCGCGGCGGTAAAGCCGTCGCGGATGGCAATCACATACTTTTGCTGACCGAGCTTCGCGGCCAGCGGCGTAATTGACTGTTCAATCACCGCGACCATGGATTGATATAACGAACTCATGTGAACACCTTTTAGTGTGCCGCTTCGATGAGCGACAGAGCATAGTCCAGTACTTTATCGCCACGCTGCATGCCGTAATCCATCATGTCGATGGGCTGCACCGGTATGCCTTGCGTCGCTGCCTTGTCTGAGAGCGTCTTTAACATGTATTTCACTTGCGGTCCGAGAAGCACCACCTGATAGTGCGGAAACTGCGTATCAAATTCGGATACGCCATACGCATCTATCTTCACGGGCAAGCCCCGTTCTTTTGCAACATCGATCATTTTGCTGACCAGCAGGCTGGTGGACATCCCGGCAGAGCAGCACAGCATAATCTTGAACATCGACGACCATCCTCAAAATGTAAAAAGTTATTGCGATGATGATTGGACATGATACGGAAACCGGTTTCCATTCATAAAAGACAGAAGTGTGACAACCATCAATATCCACTACTTATGACGCTAATTAACCGGATGTGGGTCACATAATTTGGCTGTTTTGACATCAAATTGAGTGGAAACGGAAAATCGGTTTCCATGGAAAACGGAAACGGATATACTCCGTTCTGGCTATAATGTGAGCCGTAGCGGTGATGGAAATTACAGACGCCAGTTGCGTCTGACAGGGGAGAAAGATGTCTACAATCAACGATGTATCGCGTCTGGCCGGGGTGTCCAAAGCCACGGTATCACGGGTGTTGAGCGGGTCGCGTGGCGTTAAAGAAGCCAGCCGACAGGCTGTTCTGAGAGCGGTGGATGAGCTGAACTATCGTCCCAACGTGATCGCCCAGTCGCTGCTCAGCCAGTCGACGGGCTGCATTGGGGTGATTTGCGCGCAGGAGAACATTAACCAGACCACCGGTTACCTGTACGCGCTGGAAAAACACCTCAGCCAGCATCAAAAACATCTGCTGCTGCGTTTCGCACACACGAAAACAGAAGTGATGAACGCCCTTGAAGAACTCTCCTGCGGCTTATGTGATGACATTCTGGTGATTGGCGCGCGTTTCCCGCTGGACGTGGACATGGACAACGTCATTCTGGTCGACTGTATGGAAGCCGATAACGCCAACAGCATTCAGTTCGATCACGCGTTCGCGGCTGAAACGGCCTGCAACTATCTCACCAGCCAGGGGCGTCGCCAGATAGCACTGATCCACCCGCACGGCAGCGGCTTTGCCGATCAGGTGCTGCTGGGTTACAAACATGCGCTGGAGAAAAACTTCCTGCCCTTTAATCGCAACCTCGTGTTTATGGACGCGACTTCATCGTCCGTTGCGCTTCAGGAATTACTCAACAACGCGTCCACGCTGAACTTCAACGCGCTGCTGGTGGCAGACGAGCAGGAAGCCCAGCGGGTGATCCCGCAGTTACAGGCGTTTAATAAATCGGTACCGGAAGACATCATGGTCTTCAGCCTCGGCGGTTCGCTGCATCTGCCGGGTATTCCGGTGATCCCGGCGATTGAATATTCCATGGACGCCATGGCGGCGCGCATCGTGAGCTGGCTGACGGCGAAAACGCAGATGCTCGGGTCCTACGTTCTGCGTGGGGATTTGATTATTCCGGATGTGCGGAAGCGTTAAACATGTGATGTAGGCCGGGTAAGGCGCAGCCGCCACCCGGCGCTCAACCCTCAGTAATCTTCCATACAATCCACCTGACTTACTGCATCCCAGTAGGCGTCCAGGTTGTCACGCTTCACGGCGGTGATGGCATTTTTGATCAGCAGCTGATTGGCCTCAGACGACAAAATCATCGCCTGCCAGGCCTTATCGCTCTGCTTTTTCTGCGGGGTACAGGTTTTCTTCACATCTTTCAGGACCTGCTGTTTCATCTGGGCCTCTTTCTCCGGAGCGCTCTTCTCCAGCGCGTGAACAAACGCAGCGAAAATCAGGCAAACGAGCAGGCAAACCAGGTGTGCAGATTTCATTGAGACCTCCGGTAAAGTCACAGGCTTTCCCTGAAATGTATCGTTACATTCAGGCAGGCGATTCCAGCCGAAAGTATGAATTTACTTTTCACCTGGTATGAGAATCGCCCTCTCAGGCCGTTACTGAACCCCTCCACCCAGCGATTGCCACAGCGTGATGCGGTTTTCCAGGTCGGTTTGCTGCAAGGCAATCAGTGATTCCTGTGCTGACCACAGCGATCGCTGCGCGGTGAGCACCGTCAGATAATCGCCCGCGCCAGCCTTGTAACTGCGCGTCGCCACATCCAGCGTTTTTTGCTCCGCCGCCACGTATTCACGCTGGGCATCAAGCTGTTCGCTCAACGTTTCGCGCCGCGCCAGCGCGTCGGCCACGTCCTTAAACGCGCTCTGGATGGTCTTCTCATAGGTCGCAATTAACCCTTTTTTCTCCGCTTCCGCATAGCGCAGCTGCGCCATATTGTTGCCCCCGCTAAACAGCGGCAGGGTGATGGACGGCGCGAACGACCAGACCTTCATGCCGTGGCTGAACAGGGATGACAGCGAATCGCTGCCGACGCCCGCGCTGGCGGTCAGTGAAATGGTCGGGAAGAAGTTGGCGCGTGCCGCGCCGATGTTGGCGTTAGCGCTCAGCAGGTTATGTTCCGCCTCCTGAATGTCCGGGCGACGCAGCAGCGCGCTGGAGCTGACGCCCGCCGGGATCAGCGTGATGGCGTTATCGCTCAGGCTCTCCAGCGTGCCGGGCAGCAGGTTCTCGGGCACCGTATCGCCCGCCAGCAGGTTAAGGGCGTTTTTGTCCTGCATCACCAGCGTCTGGTAGCTCGCCACGCTGGCGCGCGCCTGCTGGTAAACCGCCATCGCTTCACTGACGTCCGTGGCCGCTGCCACACCTACTTCCTGCTGACGTTTGACGATTTTGAGCGAGTTCGCGGCGCTCTCCAGGGTGGATTTCGCCAGCGCCAGATTGCTGTTATCCGCCGCCAGCGTCACCCAGGCCGTGGTCAGCTCGCTGACCATTGTCAGGCGCGTGTTCTGCGCGGTGAACTCGCTGGCAAGCCAGGTTTCACGCGCGGCGCGCGACAGGCTCTGGTTGCGGCCAAACAGATCCAGTTCGAAGCTGGAGACCGTGCCGTTGGCTTCGTCGCTCGTCGCGACGCCGCTCGCCAGCGTGCGGCTGCGGGTGTGGCTCAGTTCCGCGTCCACCGTCGGGAACAGGGACGAGCGCGTTTCGCCATACTGGGCACGGGCGGCGTCGATATCCGCAATCGCTTTTTGCACGTCGCGGTTGCTGTTTAGCGCCATCGTCACCACGCTTTTCAGCCGCGCATCATTCATCACCTGCTGCCACTGGCTCACCACGGCGCTGGCTTCGCCGTGCGCGCCGGGCAGTGTGGCCGGAACGGGTGCGTCCGGGCGCTGATACGTGGGATCTAATGACACACAGCCTGCGCTCAGCAGTGCTAACGCTAAAACAGTTACACGAAACATTATGACCTCCGGTTTGCGTGCTTACCGGAGAACAGACGTTTCACCAGTACAAAGAATAAAGGAACAAAGAAGATGGCCAGCAGCGTCGCGGCCAGCGTCCCACCGATAATGCCGGTACCGATCGCCACGCGGCTGTTGGCACCTGCCCCGGTTGCCACGGCCAGCGGCGTAACCCCTGCGATAAACGCCAGTGAGGTCATGATGATCGGACGCAGACGCGTCTGGGCGGCCCGCAGGGCGGCGCGCGTCAGTGAGTAGCCTTCGGCCACTTTGGCTTCGGCAAACTCGACAATCAGAATGGCGTTCTTCGACGACAGACCGATGGTGGTCAGCAGCGCCACCTGGAAATAGACATCGTTGCTCAGGCCGCGCAGGGAGGCGGCAATGGCCGCGCCCAGCACCCCAAGCGGGATCACGAGGATCACCGAAATGGGCACCGACCAGCTCTCATACAGTGCCGCCAGGCACAGGAACACCACGAGGATGGAGAGGGCATAAAGGCTCATCGCCTGACCGCTCGCCAGTTTTTCCTGCAACGACAAACCGCTCCACGCCCAGGTGCTGCCGGACGGCAGGTTATTCGCCAACTGCTCCATTTTGCTCATCGCCGTACCGGAGCTGGCGCCGCTGGCGTTCTCGCCCTGAATTTCATACGCCGCCGAGCCGTTGTAGCGCACCAGGCTTTCCGGGCCATACTCCCAGCGGGTAGTGGCGAAGGCGGAGAATGGGGTCATAGTGCTGTCGCTGCCGCGCACATACCATTTGTTGAGATCCGACGGCACCGCACGATAGTCGCTGTCGCCCTGGATGTAGACCTTTTTCACGCGGCCACGGTCAATGAAGTCGTTCACGTAGGTGCCGCCCCAGGCGCTGGACAGGGTGTCGGTGACGTCGCTCAGGGAGAGCCCCAGCGACACGGCTTTGTTGTTATCGATATCCACCTGAAGCTGCGGCATCTGCGGCAGATCGTTGGCGCGCACGGCGTGCAGCGAGCTGTCCTGATTCGCTTCGCCAATCAGCTGGTTACGCAGTTTCAGCAGCGCGTCGCGGTCGGTGCCGCCGCTCGCCATCAGCTCAAAGGTAAAGCCGTTGCTCTGGCCCAGACCGTCCACTGCCGGCGGTGTCATCGCAAAGATGGTGGCATCGCGGATGGCGCTCAGCTCCTGCGTGGCGCGCAGGGCAATGGCCTGCGCGGTGTTTTCCTCGCCTTTACGCTCTGACCAGTTTTTCAGGGAGACGAACGCCATCCCGGCGTTCTGGCCGCTGCCGCTGAAGCTGAAACCTTCAACGGTAAAGATCACGTCGGTATTGGCTTTCTCTTTGGTGAGGAACCACTCGCGTACCTGGCGGCTTACCTCTGCGGTACGCACCGCGGTTGCGCCGGCAGGGAGGGTGTACTGCACCATGATTTCACCCTGGTCTTCGGTTGGCAGGAAGCTGCCCGGCAGTTTCAGCATGGCGAACCCCATCGCGCCGCAGAGCAGGGCGAAGATCACCAGCATGCCGCCGGAACGGCGCAGGGCGCGCAGAACCTTATTCTGATAGCCGTGCTCGGTCTTACTGTAGAAGCGGTTAAACGCGCCGAAGAAGCCCTTTTTGTGCGGAGCGGTGTGATTCAGGATCGAGCCGCACAGCGCGGGCGTCAGGGTCAGCGCCACCACCACGGAGAGGAACATCGCCGAAATAATGGTGACCGAGAACTGACGGTAAATGACCCCGGTAGAGCCGCCGAAGAAGGCCATCGGCAGGAATACCGCAGAGAGCACCAGTGCAATGGCGATCAGTGCGCCGGAAATTTCGCCCATCGATTTTTCGGTCGCTTCCCGAGCGGGCAGCCCTTCGTCGCGCATAATACGCTCGACGTTTTCCACCACCACGATGGCGTCATCCACCAAAAGTCCTATCGCCAGCACCATGGCAAACAGCGTCAGGGTGTTGATGGAGTAACCGAACAGCGCCAGTACGCCGAAGGTGCCCAGCAGCACCACCGGCACCGCCAGCGCCGGGATCAGCGTCGCGCGGATGTTTTGCAGAAACAGGTACATCACCACCACCACGAGGATAATGGCTTCGAACAGGGTCTGAATCACGTCCTCAACGGAGATCTTGATGAACTCGGTGCTGTCTTTCGGGTAGGCCACGTCGTAGCCTTCCGGCATCGACTTTTTGAACTCGGCGATCTTGTCTTTTACCGCCGTGGCGGTGTTAAGCGCGTTGGCGCCCGGCGAGAGCATCACCGCCATACCCGCCGCCGGGTGGCCGTTCAGCTTCGCGGTGGCGGTGTAATCTTCGCTGCCCATCTCCACGCGCGCGACGTCGCTGATGCGCACCACCGCACCGTTGGACTCGCTCTTGACGATGATTTTTTTGAACTCATCGACCGTTTGCAGACGCGACTGAGCGCGAACGGTGGCGGTCAGCTGTTGGGCGTTCGACGAGGGCAGCGCGCCGATTTTACCGGCGGAGACCTGGACGTTCTGCGCTTCAATCGCGCTCTGCACGTCGGAGGGCATCAGCGAGTACGACGCCAGCTTAGCCGGGTCGAGCCAGATGCGCATCGCGTATTCTGCACCGAACACCTGCAGGCTGCCGACGCCATCCACGCGCGCCAGCGGATCCTGCATATTACTCACCAGCCAGTCGGCGATATCCGAGCTGCTGGCGGTGTCGGTTTTATCATATACGCCCATGATCAGCAGGAAGTTGCTCTGGGATTTTTCGACGGTGATCCCGGACTGCTGCACCTCGGTCGGCAGGCGTGATTCCGCCTGCTGGACTTTGTTCTGCACCTGTACCTGAGCGGTGTCCGGATCGGTTCCCTGTTCAAACGTGACGTTGATGCTCACCGAACCGTCCGAGCTGCTGGTGGAGGTGAAGTAGAGCAGGTTATCCAGCCCGGTGAGCTGCTGCTCGATCACCTGCGTCACGCTGTTCTCCAGCGTTTGTGCGGAGGCGCCGGTGTAGGTGGCGGAGATTTTGATCGACGGCGGGGCAACGTCCGGGTACTGCGCAACGGGCAGCGTGCGGATCGCCAGTATCCCGGCGAGCATGATGAGAATGGCGATAACCCAGGCAAAGACCGGGCGACGCACGAAGAAACGGGAAAACATCAGGCGTTTCCTCCGTTGGTTTTCATCTCTTCAGCTTTCACTTCCTGCCCGGCGGTGACTTTGTCGGTGCCTTCCACAATCAGCTTATCGCCCGCCTTCAGGCCATTCAGCACCAGCCATTTATCGCCGTAGGTGTCGCCCGTCTCCAGCTGACGCTGCTCGACCTTGTTGCTGGCGTTCACCACCAGCGCGGTGGCGGTACCTTTGGCGTCGCGGGTGATGCCCTGCTGCGGCGCGAGGATCGCGTCATTCATGATGCCTTCATCCACTCGGGCGCGGACGAACATGCCCGGCAGAAGCTGATGCTGCGGGTTCGGGAAGACGGCGCGCAGGGTGACTGAGCCGGTAGACTCATCCACCGCCACTTCGGTTAACGCCAGATGGCCTTTTTCGCTGTAGCTGCTGCCGTCTTCGAGGATCAACGACACGTTCAGCGTATCGTTGTTGCTGGCGAGGGTTTGCTTGCGTAATCGCAGCAGATCGGCGCTGGAACGGGTTAAATCGACGTACATACTGTCCAGCCCGCGAATAGTGGCCAGCGCGGTATCCTGCTGGGCGGTCACCAGCGCGCCGGGGGTCACAGAGGAGATGCCGATACGTCCGGCAATCGGCGCGGTGACGGTGGTCCAGTTGAGGTTAATGCGGGCACTTTCCAGCGCGGCTTTCTTTGACTCGACGCTGGCCTTGTCCTGCGCGCAGGTGGACTTCGCGTCTTCCGCATCCTGACGTGATACGCCGTCATCCTTAACCAGCTGCGCATAGCGCCGGGCTTTCTGGCAGTCGGCCTGCACCAGCGCCTGCGCCTGTTTCAGTGCGGCGGCAGCTTCATCATAAGCGGCGCGGTAGCTGGAAGGATCGATCTGATACAGCGCCTGCCCGGCCTTGACCGTATCGCCTTCGGTGAAGAGCCGTTTCTGAATAATGCCGCCCACCTGAGGGCGCACTTCGGCGCTCATCGCGGCGGCGGTGCGGCCGGTCAGCTCGCTGACCACGGACACCGGCTGGCTCATGAGTGTGACAATCCCCACTTCCGGAAGAGGACGCTGGGGAGCAGATGTTTGCGCATTATCGCACCCTGTCAGGAGGAGTAATGCTGCGATGGAGGTTGTTATGGTTTTCATAATCTTTTTCCAGGGTGAACGAAGCCTGCCCTGTTAATCGCTTAACAGGGAGGAGGGCTAATTAAAAGCACAGCGATCCCGCATCTCTGGCAGAGCCAGAAATGAAAAAAGGGAAATTACTTATTTCCGCTAATTATTCACATGCGATTACTTCGCAGAGAAAAGCATATTTAAAATATTCTGGTATATGGGCTCTAATTGTTCTGACGGTACTTTTAAAGGCGTGAGTCGACGGTAAATCGTGCCTTCGATCATCACGGCGGTAATCTCCACGCAGCAGCGAATATGCTCATCGCTCAGGTGGGGGAACTGCTTTTTCAGGTGCTCACAGGCGTTGGCGAACATGCGGGCTTCGGCTTCGATCAGCATGTTTGCCACCAGCGGATTGCGCGTGGCCTCTGCGGACATTTCGAGCATTAGCGCGTCATCATCTTCGTTAAGCGTCTGGCGCCAGGCAAGCGCCTGCGGCATCCCTTCAACCAGGGTTTTGCCCTGCATCTCCTCAATACGTGAGTCGATAATGCGCCGGATCATCTCTTCAATGATCGCGTCTTTGTTACTGAAATAGCGATAGATTTGTCCGACGCTGAGCCTGGCTTCGCTGGCGATCTGCGACATGCTGGCAGCGTGAAATCCACTGGCGCGAAAGCAGCGGCGCGCGGCGGTGATGATTTCGTCCTGCCGTAGTTTTTGTCGTTCTTCCAGCTTTGTGCTCATCGTCGGCTACCGTAAAAAGTGAGAATGATCGTTCTCATTATACGTTTTCGGAGCCTATTGGAAAGGTTTTTTTTATTTACATATTGAATGAATATTTCCTTGTTTAAACAATGGAGGAAATAAGGAGTTTTTATGAAGGTTAAGCTGTGAGATATTCAGATTGCGCTGAAAATAAGGAGAGATTTATGCACCTGAGCATTACAGATAAAGTCACGGCTGAAGAAAAAGAAGAATTATTAACGGGGCTAAGAGCCTATAACGCGCAGTATTTAGATCTGGCGACGTTTAGTGGCGATATTGGCGTATATGTGCGGGACGACAGCGGCGTCATGCTGGGCGGGTTAATCGGCGTACGTAAAGGCGACTGGCTGAATATCGACTTTCTGTGGGTCAGCGACAGGGTGCGGGGAACGGGCGTCGGCAGCCAGCTGATCAAAACGGCTGAAGAGGAGGCCCGTCGTAAAGGGTGTCGTCACGCGCTGGTGGATACGGTCAGCTTCCAGGCGCGTCCGTTCTATGAAAAACAGGGTTATCAGGTGCAGATGTCCTTACAGGATTACCCTTATCAGGGAATGCAGAGACACTATCTGACCAGGGATCTTTAACCGCCGATCCCGTTGCCGATCACGGCTAACACGTGGCGCACAACGATCTCCGGCGAGAGGGCATTAAGCCTCTCGTCATTGCGCATGCGAGAGAACGGCACCAGCACCAGGCTCAGCAGCGTCGTGAACAGCAGTTCGGGGGCTAGCGCCGGATTCAGCTTTCCTTCCTGCTGCCAGCCTTTGATGGTTGCCAGCGTGGTGTGATATTTCTCATCGCCAAAGCGCTCCTGCAAATGCGTACGCAGTACCGGCATCTCGCCGATCACCTCCTGCATCCACAGCGGGGCAAACCAGCGATACTTTTCCGCCAGTTCGGCCAGCACCCTGACCATTTCCGTCAGGGCATCCACCGGCGAATCCCGGTTGTCGGCGAAAATTGCCCCGATCCGCTCACGTAACGGCAGGAAGCGCTCCTCAATCATCGCATCCAGTAACTGTTCTCTGGAGTTGAAGTAGTAGTGCAGCATGGCGGGCGTCACGCCGGCTTCGCGGGCAATAGCGTTCAACGACGTATTGGCGATCCCCTGGCGGGAGAAGAGGTTCAGGGCGATGTCCAGCAGCTGTTCGCGGCTGGCGGTAACGCGCTTGCCGCCGCGCGGACGTCCGGGACGGCGGGGTTCAGAATTGTCTTTTAGTGCTGGCACGGTCACGCTGTCTCTTGATCTTATCCATAACTTACCTGAATATTAATTATTCGATTAATTAATTTCAAGCGATCTCTTATGGAGTCTGACGTAATGACTCAACCTGCGAAAAACGCACCGTCGATTAAGCTGCTGTTCAGCGCACTCCTGCTGGTGATGCTGCTCTCGGCGCTGGATCAGACCATTGTCTCCACCGCGCTGCCGACCATCGTCGGCGAGCTGGGCGGGCTGGATAAGCTCTCCTGGGTGGTGACAGCCTATATCCTCAGTTCGACCATCGTGGTGCCGCTGTATGGCAAATTCGGCGATCTGTTTGGCCGTAAAATCGTCCTGCAAATCGCAATAGTGCTTTTCCTGGTGGGCTCTGCGCTGTGTGGCCTGGCGCAGAACATGACCCAGCTGGTGCTGATGCGCGCCCTGCAAGGGCTGGGGGGCGGCGGCCTGATGGTGATCAGCATGGCCGCCGTGGCGGACGTGATCCCGCCTGCCGATCGGGGTCGCTATCAGGGTCTGTTTGGCGGCGTGTTTGGCCTGGCGACGGTGATAGGCCCGCTGATCGGCGGGTTTATCGTTCAGCATGCATCCTGGCGCTGGATTTTCTACATCAACCTGCCGCTGGGGCTGTTTGCGCTGCTGGTGATTGGCGCGGTATTCCACGGCAGCGCGCGGCGCAGCAAGCATGAGATTGATTACCTGGGGGCGATTTACCTCAGCATGGCGCTGCTGTGCATCATTCTGTTTACCACCGAGGGCGGTACGATCCGCCAATGGAACGACCCGCAGCTGTGGTGCATTCTGGCCTTCGGCCTGACGGGGATCGCCGGGTTTATTTACGAAGAGCGGCTGGCGTGGGAGCCGATTATCCCGCTGTCGCTCTTCCGCGACCGCAGCTTCCTGCTCTGTAGCCTGATTGGCTTTATCATCGGCATGTCCCTGTTTGGCTCGGTAACGTTCCTGCCGCTCTATTTACAGGTGGTGAAAGACGCCACGCCAACGCAGGCCGGCTTGCAGCTGATCCCCCTGATGGGCGGGCTGTTGCTCACCTCCATCATCAGCGGGCGCATCATCAGCCGCACCGGGAAATACCGTCTGTTCCCGATCCTCGGCACGCTGCTCGGCGTGGTGGGGATGGCGTTACTGACGCGCATTTCAATCACCTCCCCAACCTGGCAGCTGTACCTGTTTACCGGCGTGCTGGGCATGGGGCTGGGACTGGTGATGCAGGTGCTGGTGCTGGCGGTGCAGAACAGCGTGTCAGCCGATCAATACGGCGTAGCGACCTCTGGGGTGACGCTGTTCCGTTCCATTGGCGGGGCGATTGGCGTTGCGCTGTTTGGCGCGGTGTTCACCCATATTCTGCAATCAGGGCTGATCGACAGGCTGCCGGAAGGGGCGGAACTGCCGCGCGAACTAAATCCCGTTGCCATTCACCATCTGCCTGATGCCCTGCGTCTGGACTATCTGGATGCGTTCGGCTCGGCTATCCATGCGGTGTTTATGCTGGCGGCGGGGATTATGGTGCTGGCGTTTGTGCTGTCGTGGTTTTTGCGCGAAGCGCCGCTGCGTCGGCAGGCGTGAGGTTAGCGGTTCTGCTTGCGCCTGGACTACCGTAGCCTGATGCCCATCGCCCGGTGGCGCTACGCTTACCGGGCCTACACTTCGCCCGTTACGTAGGCCGGGTAAGCGCAGCGCCACCCGGCAACAGGCCGCATATAACTTAACCGTCTTACTGATTCCTTTTCGTTTTTTAGCCTGCCATCTCGTTGTCGATATAGTCTTCAAAACCACTGTCGAAAGGAACTGTCTCGTGAAATTTCAGTTGAGTGCTCTGGTGCTCGCGGCCCTGCTGCTGGCAGGTTGCGATCAAGGCGGCAATGATGCCAAACACATTAAAGTCGGCGTGATTAATGGCGCTGAGCAGGACGTGGCGGAAGTCGCCAAAAAGGTGGCAAAAGAGAAATACGGTCTGGATGTTGAGCTGGTGGGCTTTAGTGGCTCGCTGCTGCCCAACGATGCCACCAACCAGGGCGAACTGGACGCCAACGTCTTCCAGCATCGCCCGTTCCTTGCACAAGATAACAAGGCGCACAATTACACGCTGGTCGCCGTGGCCAATACCTTCGTCTTCCCGATGGCGGGTTACTCCCGAAAGATTAAATCGGTGTCTGAGCTGAAGGATGGCGCAACCATTGCGATTCCAAACGATCCCACCAACCTCGGTCGCGCGCTGTTGCTGCTGCAAAAAGAGAAGCTGATTACCCTTAAACCGGATGTAGGCCTGCTGCCGACGGCGCTGGATATTACCGCGAACCCGAAAAACTTACAGATTATGGAGCTGGAAGGTGCGCAGCTGCCGCGCGTGCTGGACGATCCGAAAGTGGATGTGGCCATCATCAGTACCACCTATCTTCAGCAAACGGGGCTGTCTCCGGTACATGACAGCGTCTTTATTGAGGACAAAAACTCGCCTTACGTGAATATAGTGGTCACGCGTGAAGACAACAAAGACGCCGAAAACGTGAAGGAATTTATCCAGTCCTATCAGTCGCCGGAAGTGGCGAAAGCGGCAGAGACCCTTTTTAACGGCGGTGCGGTGCCGGGCTGGTAAGCCACGGTAAGCTGGCCCTCACAGCGTTACGCGGGCATCGGTGCGGCTTTCGGGCCACAGAAAACCCTGGCCAGACTGTGCGCCAGACGTGCGGACGCGCGCCAGATCCCGCGAATTCTCGATGCCTTCGATAAGAATTGATTGCGCGATACCTGCCCTGACCTCCTGCACAAACGGGGCAAGCGGCGCGCGCTCGCGCAGCGCTGAACGGTCAATTTTTACCCCATCCAGCGGCAGCGCAAGCCGCGCGAACGCCTCAGCCAACTCCCGGGTTAAATCGTCCAGCCAGATTTGCCATCCCGCCTCTTTTAACCGAACAAGCGTGGCATGAAGACGATGTTGCTCAGCCTTACTCAGCCGTGTGATGGTGAGAGGATCCTGAATTTCAATCGTTAACCGCTGCTGATGGCGTAACGCCAGCAACAACCGGATAGCGCGTTCGTCGAGAAGGTGTTCTGCCGGAAGGTTTAGCCAGTAAGCGTCCCGGACGGGTATCTGTAACAGGGTGTTGGCCTGCCAGAAGAAGATTTGCAGCGCGCTGCGCGAAGGCAGAGAAGCAAACAATATCTCCAGATTGACGTTATGGATCTCCACGAGAACTTCATGCGCGAACACCTGGCCCGAATGAAGATCGACAAGCGGCTGGAATCGCAGCCCTGAGATACGTTGCAACAGGGGAGAGGGAAGAACGGTATACATGGAACAGCCTTCAGGAAATGAAAAAAAGGTTCCCGCGGACACGGGAACAAAAGGCAAACGACACACGGTCAAATTCTTAATTCAGGATCCAGCGAATGCTCTGGTAAAACGAGGGGCCACGCACGGCCTTAAGCTTGTTCATGGCGTTGTTTTTATAAAAGTAAACCAGCCTGACGTTACACCCCAGCTGACGGGCGATTTGCTTGGTTTTGAGATTACAGGAATAGCCGCGCAATACGCTGGCCTCCTCGCTGGACAGCCTCGCCGGGGTGCGTAAGCGGGTAGTCATGCCTACGTTGTAACGACCAGACTCTTGCGGCGTCTGGCTCATCAGTATTTGCCACAGCGCTTTGATATCCCCCAGGGAGACTCTTTTGCTGATTACCCCATCAACATGTTTGAATTTCAAATAGCCGGCGGATAACGAATAGATATAGATCTTCGCCGTCACTTGTTTCTGTTTAATACAGAGAATGTCGTCATTCGTCGTCACCCGGAAATGACGCGTATTCAACGGATCATAAATGATGATATCAAAGAGTTGTTCACTCATAGCAAGTTCTTCGATATGGGTAAACCCATGGAAAATAACGTCGTGTTTTTCATCAGGCTCACGCTTTCCGAGCGATTGCAGGCCAATCATCGTGAATTCGCAGCTGTCAACAACGGCAACGTGAATTGTTTTTTTATTTTGCATTGGCATTCTCCTTTCGCTGAGTAAACAGTCCATATAAGAGAAAATGGCGGTTCGCACTCTCTTATTAAAAGAATGGCGAGCACTTTTTAAATAACGCGATGCGATGGCATCAATGTAAGCCAATACAAACCGTCGAGTAAAGCCGATGCCAATTATTAGAGGAAGATAAAATTGAAAAATGGTTTTAATGGTATATGCAATTGTTTTAATCTTCTAATAATATTCATGCCAGATTTTTATTCTGTGAATGGGCGGTTAATAAGCATCAGAAGGTTGATTGATGGGGTTTATCCACCGTTTTTTCAGTGGCTTACTGCTATTCCTGAAAGAAAAATTGTGATCGCGGCAGGGTTATCGACAAGGCTTTATCTGCAAGAGGAAACGGCGTGCAGAATAAAATAGAATTTTTTCTATAAATTTAATGTCCTTGTTCAGATTTTTAAGCCTGAGAAGGATAAAATCCTGGCGTGAAGAGGTTGTGAGTGATGAGTACATAAACTATTATCATTTTCCTCCGGTCACGAGAATTTAGAAAAGACATGAATAATACTGAACGTATCGTAAAGGTAATGGTGTTTTACAAAATAAATATATTTAAAGAGATAATATTCCGGGCGCTCCATGATCTTTTACCCGATTACGTACTGAACATTACTCAGGTCGATTCCACTGAACAGGCGCTGGCGGCGGTCGCGGATAATAACGTGGATGTTTTCTTCACTGAATTTAATTATCTGCTTAATCATAAAGAGTGGAGTGCGGAGGTCAGCAGCCGTTTTACATCTTTATGTAAAACCCATCACGTCAGGCGTGTTCTGTTGGTGCCCGAGCTGCCTTACGGGCTGTTAAAAAAAGTTCTGGAGATGAAATTTGAATTAACCATCAGTCAGCAGGATGAATTGACTGAACTGAAAAAGGAATTACCCGCGTTGCTCATGGCGGACGGGCAAACACCGTCGATCTCTTCGTGGCTCAGGCGGGTAATGCGGTCCGGTTCCCGGGCGCGCTCCATCCTCTCGGCCAGAGAGTGGGAGGTGCTCCATCTTATCGTGGAAGGATTTTCAACGACGGAGATTGCCCGTCATCGAAACCGTTCGGTCAGTACCATTGCGACGCAGAAGCACAATGCGATGAAAAAGCTGAATCTTTCCAACCACAGCGAACTGATTAAGTATGTGCAAGCGGTTGGAAAGATGGAGAAATAGCTCACATCAGGGATAGATAATATTCAGCGTAGCCGATGTATTGATCTTACCCTGGCTCACCTGGGCGGGCGCCCACACGTAATAGTACGCCGCCATCGGAAGGGTGAAATGTTCGTCCAGCGCCGCGCCAGCCGCCACGCTGAAAATCATCGTGGCGTTGCCACGGCTGGTGGTTGAGGTAGAGAAGATCACCGGCGTTTGCGGGGCGTCACGTTTTATCAGGCGTAGCCCCACGCCCTGTGCCGCGCTACTGCCGCTGTCGATCAGCACCGAGCTGTCGGTTGAGAGCAGCTGCGTGCTGGACAGAAACATCTCAATTGCCCGATCGGAATTGCCGTTAACCCCGACGTTCTGACAGCTCATGTTCAGTGAAAAAGGCGTCAGCCCCGGCTGTGAGGATGCACTGAGCTGGGGAATGCCGAGCGTCGGCAGCGCTACGGTCAGCCCCGCATTATCAAAGGAACAGGTAGTCAGTTTTGGCGCGTATTTGATGATCATCGGCTGACCAAACATATCCCGGTTGTCGTAAGGCCACTTGAACCCGCTGAATAACCACTGCGCTATCTTGATGACCTGATTGATTGGCCAGGTGATGATTTCCCAGAAGGATAACCCACTCATGTCGCTGACGAACAGAACGTCGCTCATGTTCGCTGTATCCCCCGTCAGGGTGGTGCCGCTCTGGTTAACGAGGGTGAAGCGAACCGTAAACGGTGTGTTCAGCTCAGACGCCGTATGGCTACCGCTGGCAGTCAGGGTTTTATTGGCCGGGGGATTGGTGATCTCCGCCCGCACCATATACTTGTTATTGCTGAATCCGAGGATGGTCGCGTATTTGCTGTCGGTCGAGAGGATCGGCGTGTAAGAAAATTCACTGTTACCCGTCGTACAGTTGAATGAGCCGCTGTACTGGGTGCTGAAGCTGCCGGTCCATGTGGGCGTGGCCGGGCTCAGCTTATCCGATAAATCAATGGTAATCGGTGTGCCATAAACGATGCTGCTGCCGGAGCAGGTGGCATAGCTCATCCCACTAATACTGGAGAGGAGCAGGAATATGAATGATCGTAACATTTTGATAATCCGTAATTAATGGCAAACCGATGAGGGGCTGTTCAGCCCCCAGGCTGGGGCGGAGATTTCGCACTTCCCGCCCCGGAGATGCACGTTGAGCGCGCGTGGCGGCTGTTCAGCGCGGATATACAGTACGCTGGCCTGGCCGACATACCCGACAGATTCACCGTGTTCATCAAGCACTTCGGTACCAAAGGGCAGCGGTTTGCCGTCGGCACGCGTCGCATGAAGTACCCATGACTGGCGTTTGTCGGTTTCGAAGCGGATGTAGCTCACCGCCCCGTCGTAAGGGGCCACGTTAGCCATGTTGCCGATCACCTCCGCGCCAGCGCTGTTTTCCGTTTGCGATAACGTAATGGCGTTTTTGCGATACGGGGTGGCGTAAGGCACCAGCGCCACGCCATCGCGGTTCGTCATAATGCTTTCATCGCCGTTCACCATCAGTCCCTCCGCTTTTGGCGCATCGACGATAGTCATGGTTGTGCCGGTTTCGTTTGAGGCGAGAACTTGCCACGGGTAGGCCACCAGGCTTCCCCGTCCGCTGAGCCCGGTCTGGCGGTAGTCGGAGGATTCGCTGTAAGAGCCACCGAGTGTCGCGAAGTTCGAACGGTACGCGGCGTTAACGCTTGCCGCATTTTTACCCCCCCGCGCATTACTGCCGGAGAGGGTGTAGCTCAGTCGGTTCGACGCCAGCGCGTTCCCGCTCATGCTGATATTGCTCTGCTCGTAATGCGAATCGCTGGCCGTCAGGCTGGAGGTGATCCAGGCATTATTATCAAACAGCGAGAACGGCAGGCTGAGGGAGAGGTAAAGGCGCGTCTCTTCTTCACTGTCCCTGTTCCGTACCCGGCTGGCCGACAGGGTATAGCTGGCGCGGCCGATGGCGTTGGAATAGCCCATCTGGTATTCGCGCGTGGTTTGCTGTGAGTTCCAGTAATCGCGCTGTGTGCCGGAGACAAATACCGTGCCCCAGTTATTGAGCAGGCGCTGATTAAGGTTAAGCGTAAAGGTATTCTTGGGCTGCGCCGCGCGCAGGGCATCCCAGGTGCTTAGCGACATGTCGGGCGCAACGCCAAACCGATCTTCATAGTCGTCGTACTGCGCTCTCAGGCGCTGATACCCTTCGCGCGAATAGAGCGCGTCGCTGAAGCTGTAATAGCCTTTAGTGGAATAGCGATAGGCCGCCAGGGTGAAGTTGGTGGCGGTGGTATCGATAAATTTGCTGTACGACACGCGATAACTCTGACCGCTGCTGGTGCGATCCTGTAGGGTGGTTTTGGCGTGGGTGACATCAAACGAGACCGCGCCAAACGGAAGGTTCCACCCGGTACCGACAAGCCCGGCCTGGTAGTTATCGCTAATAATCGTCCCGGTATACCCGGTGATGAGGTTATTAAACCCGTAGCGCAGCGTGGCCTGCATGAATGCGGGTTCGGCATCGAGCGTGTTCTGGTGCACTTTACCCGCCACCACGCTGTACTGACTCACCCCTTCTTTTAGCATCCCGGGCACGGCGGAAAACGGCACCGTGAAGGACTGCTGTGAACCGTCCGCTTCACGCACCACCACCAGCAAATCGCCCGCAGAGCCGGTAGGCTGAATGCTGTCGAGGGTAAACTGGCCCGGCGGTACGTTCTCCTGATAGATCACGTTGCCATTCTGGATAACTTTCACCAGGGCGTTCGTCCGTGCCACGCCGTGAACCACCGGTGAAAAACCCTGCTGTGAATTTGGGCGCATCTTCATGTCCGACGCCAGCGACACGCCGCGCACGCGCAGGGAATCAAACAGATCGCCAGGAATATAAAAGTCACCCAGCGTCAGGTTGGATTTCAGCGAGGCCAGGGGACGGCGCAGGTAGCGGGTATTATTCTGCCAGCTACTCTCTCCGCTGGCCGTTTTCCGCCAGGCGCTGCTGTCGCGAAACTGCCAGCCGAACAGGTTGGCGCCGGAATCCAGCCCGGCATAAAAATCATCATTTGTGTCTTTCGCAGCGCCTTTTGCGCGGGTGTTATACCAGGTCGTGTTCCACGAGAGCATCAGCGCCGGGATCCCCTCATCCCAAAACTGGGGGGCAATGTAACCTTCTTCAGTACGCAGCACGGCCGCCTGCGGAACGGTAAGCGCCAGACTCAGGGTGCTGGTATCGGTTTTGACTTCACCGCCCTGAACCAGATCGCGCAGCTGCACCTGCCCGTGCGCAATGGCGGGCGCAGGCACGGACGTGGTGTTGATGCCAAGCGACCGGGCATCTTTCCAGGCAAGGCGGATGTCGTCACGCTGCTCGCCGTAGATGACGGTATAACGTCCCTTCCAGCTGCCGTTTACGTAGATATCCATCTCCTGACTGCCGGCAGGCATGGCGTTGTTTTCGGAAAAGCGAGACAGATCGGACTCACCGGATGCGCCAGCAAGCAGGGAGGGATCAAACGAGACGGCCCCTGATTTATGCGAAAGCAGAAGCGTGCAGACTGCCAGCAGACAGAGTCTGTTTTGTTTCATTTTCATGGTGAGTCTTTCCGATCACTGACTGTTGAAAGTCCGGGTTTTATACGCGCCAAGATCGTCCACATACATCAGCTGGAAGGTCTGTCCGCGCTTAACCGTATTTTTTGCGGCGACCGTCAGCTGCCCAAACGGGGAAACCATCGGGGACTCCTGGAGCAATTTCGTTTTACCCAGCGAAATATTGGCGACCGTAATATGGAACGGACTGTTATTTGTAATGCGAAAGCGATCGCCTTCGGCGGCGAGCGTCAGTTTCGCCACCGCGTCATCCAGCGTGCCTTTCAGCGCAGCGGGCCGGTAAAAAAGTTTGATACGGGATTTAATCGCCAGCTGAACGGTATTCTGATTTTGCAGATTTTCAGGTCTGGGCGGAATGTCGAGGACATTCAGGAAAAAGACGGATTCGCGATCCGCAGGCAAGCTGGACGGCAGCTTTTTAATACGAAGCTGTTGGCCATTATGTTCGTTAACTTTTATCACCGGCGGCGACAGCAGAAACGGCACATTGGCTGTTTCCGGCGTGGAATTAATATCACCGTCATCTATCCAGGATTGCACCAGAGCGGGCGCATCGCCCGTATTCATTAACTGGACGATCACCTCTTTGTTATTTTCAGGATAAAGGACACGGGTGCCATTAATGACAATATTGGCCCATGAGTGACCGGTGCTTAGCAGTAAGCCTGCCAGCAAAATTGCCTTGCGCATGATTGCAACCTTAAATACAGGCTCTGAGAAAACAGAGCCTGTATAATCATTATTACAGGTAGGAAATGGTATACGTTACGTTGGAGCTTAACTCGCCCACGGTGGCGGCAGCGGCGTTCGTTTTATAGTAATAAACATCCAGCGTCAGCGTCTCGGAATCTGGCGCGGTCGCTGTACCCATAATATCCGTAGTGTAAGGCTGGTTCAGGGTAATTGGCGTAGACGAACCTGGCTCCACTAACGCAAAACCGACATTACGTGCCACACTGGCATCGCTTTCGTTCACGCTGTTATTCAGCAGGTATTTACCGTCAGTGGAAATATTATCCGCGCTGGAGAAATACACTTTCAGCGGGGTACCGGTTGTTCCGGCTGCTGGTGAACAACCTGAGAACGTCAGCGCAATAGATTTTTTATTCTTAGTGATCAGGCCAACCGTGGTGCCTGCATCTTTTACCGAAATAGGGGAAAGCGCAACGGTAAAGTCCGCGCTTTTACCGCCGTTAATGGTACAGGTTGTATCGGTAATAGCGCCGGTAAAGTTAATGATACCACCCGCCGAATTGTCTGCGGCAACTGCGCTGGTAGAAGCAATAGCGGCGGCCAGCAGTGATACGGTCATGATCGATTTGAACATGATAAACTCCATGAAGATTTGTGTTATTTAAAATGAATGTTAATCGGCTACACATGTCCCTGATGTACCGGCTAGACGCATGGCGACTCGGGAGAATGCTTTGACGATATTATGTTGCACTAAAAAAGTACATAACAAAACATTATTCCAACAACTTCTAAAGTTTAAGATTATAATCTTGCGAGTTAGTTTTTTTTAATGTTTTAACCTAAATGCGTTAGTTCGAATATTTTTATTAATGATTTAATAATTGTTAATTAATGAAGCTTTATGAATTCATCTCTCAATTAATATCACGCGACTTGACCACACAAACTTTAGACTTATTATTGCCTGGCAAATGCACATAATTTTAACAATGGCGTAATAATAATATGAAGTATCTCATTGATCTTACAATGCTTTATGAAGTCGACACCGGTATGATCATGATTAATGGAGAGGAAGAGTCATCCATTAAGTTATCTAACCAGGCGGGTCGTCTGCTTTATGAACTTATCATCAATAATGGTAAAACTCTCGACAGAGACGACCTGATAAAGAAGGTCTGGGAGGATCATGGTTTCTCTGGTTCTTCGGTAAGTCTGAATGTTGCCATAAGTGAAATCAGAAAAGCATTTCGTACTTTAGGATGCGATCCTTTACTGATAAAAACGATACGTGGCAAGGGATTTAGCCTTGCCGCGCATATTGAACATCACACGGTCAGGCCGCCGGTCGTTTCAACGCTTAGTGAGCAATCTGCCTCTGAAGCATTCGATACGCTAGCGCATAAGAAAGATGCCGATCCGCCTAAACAATTAATATCGCTGCACAGACTCTTTATTTCTCTTTGCACGTTATTACTGATTACCGTTATCGGCACCGCTGTTTTACTGTTGCACCAAAGGGATTCCTATGCCGAGAGCCTGAAAGATTCTGATATGCATCTGCTCGGTAAAGTGGACCGGTGTACGGTATACCTGATCGATAAGAATATGTATCAGCCGCGACAGCACTACTTTAATCACGTAAAAGAGGTCATTGCCAGTCAACATATCGACTGTCAACACCAGGTTGCAGATGCTTACTATTCCAGGTTTAAAAAGTCGCAGATAGAAAATTATTTCCTGGCCATCTGTTATCAGCAGGACAGTATCGACGATTATAAGAACTGCATTTCTTACAGAAGCCTGACCGGGAGTTAAAATATGTCAAGGACTAAAATGAGTGTACTGTTCAGTATCGTACTGGCGCTGTCTGCCATCGCGTTGTTGTGGATCTATTTTACCAGAACGCAGGATGAGGGGTTTGGCTGCCAGTCAGATACCATTTCCTGGAAAACCTATTCCACGGGTGAGTTAACCGATATGTCGCTAACCACGCTTTTCCTGTTTAACAACAAAGATGTTGTGACGGTTATTCATAAAGGCGTACTCAAGAAAGAGGGCAAAAGCTACCTGATTGACAGAAATTACACGCTCAGCGTGGAAAAAGTCGACGGAAGCAATATCTTTTATATTAAGGATAAAAAGCTGAATAAATCTGAAGATGATGCGGCACCGGATGGCGTTGTAAACGAAATGTTACTTGATAATATCAACTTCTTCTATATTACCCGCGTTAAACCGCACGCCTGGTTAATTAAGGGGCTGGTTTTGCCTGTAATGATGTGTGTGGCTGTTCCGACGTCCTGATATTTCTCTTTATTGAAAAATCGATATTTATCTATTGCTCGGGAAATTGAGTGATTTACTCAATACGTAACAATAAGATACGAGAAATTTATTTATATTTTTATTGTTATTCTCCGGCGAGTGAATTTTTCTGTATTGCCTCGTTATTTTGCGGCTGTCTATACTCCGCCTCGAAAAAGGGGCTCCCCTTTTTATACACGTGGATTCTTTTTTGAAGGACTAAATAAATGAACAAACTGAACGCTATCGTTCTGGGCTCCCTGCTGTCTGTTTCTGCCCTGAGCGCAGTTAATGCAGCAGAAACGACGGCTTCTGCCACCTGGCAGGCAACCGCGACCAAAGACAGCGAATCCGACCTGGTTGTTACGCCAACGCGTGCTTTGAACTTCGTTTACAGCGCCAATACCAAATCTTTCAACACCGATACCGGTCTGTTTGATGTGGCTATCCGTGGCGATCACTCTACGGCGACCAGCTTCAAACTCGAAGCTATCCTCGACGATTCAAACAACACGCTGTTCAGCGTGGGCGGTGAAGCGACCAAGCTGAAAGTGGGTGCGCGTTGGGGCGGTAACGACCTGGGCTCTATCGGTGGCACCGTGGGGGCGAAATCAACCGCATGGACCACGCTGGTTGATTCTTCTTCTAACACCGGCGTCTCTTCTGGCCTGTGGAACCTGACCACCAGCGCAGGCGCGGCGGCAGATACCGAAATTACCGGCCAGGACAAATTCGTCTTCTACGTTGACTCCGCTCAGGACAACGCGGGTACTGCGAAAGAGTTCAAAGACCTGACCAACAGCCTGTGGGAAGGGACCGTATCTGTTGCGTTCCGCGCAACCTGGGGCTAAGGCCTGATCGATCCAGGGGCGCAAGCCCCTGTTTAGGGAAATAGCATGTTTAACCTCAAATCCGCCTTCTTATTTTTATTATTTATCTCTTCCTCCGCGCTGGCCATTAATGTGGGAAAAGTCACCACCATTATTCCTGCGGATGCTGACTCCACCGCCAAGGAAATAAAAAACGAAGCAGACAGCGTGCGTATTGTTTCTGTTCGCGCACAGCGGATCAGCAGCCCAATGGATGAAGGGATCGTCATTAATCCGGAGAAAGTGGACGAGCTGTTGCTGACTCCCACGCGCATGGTAATGCCCGCCGGTACCAGCAATATTGTCAAATTTTACTATCACGGGAACGCCGATAACAAAGAGCGTTACTACCGCATTACCTTCACGGATGAAGGGGTGAGCGAAGAGGTGGACAGCGGTTCACCAAAAAACGGTACCGGGATGACGCGCGCGGTGGTGAGCACCATTCTGGTGGTTCAGCCCCGTGATAAGAAGATCGACTTCGTCTATGTGGCGGGGAAAATAACGAATAAGGGCAACACCGCTTTTCGCGTCAATGCGACCGGAACCTGCCTGAAGCCGAATCCGGAATCACCGACTACGCCGTGTACCAAAAACTTCTACCTGATGCCGGATACCTCGCGCGCTATCGAGGATATCAACGTTACGGATAACCATTTTCATCTCGGAATATGGGACCTGAAACAGTTCATACCTGTTAAGTAAGGATGCATGGTGAAAAATAAATTAGTGTTGCCGGTGATGATGGTTTGCGCATCCGGCACGCTGCCCGCGCTTGCGCATGCAGCCTCAAGCTCCGTGGTTATCGCTAATTACCGTTTTCCCGACTCGCTTTATGCACTGCTGGAGCAGGGGATCAAAATTCCCGTCTATCTGGTGAATACGCGTCCACACTCAGCACAACAAGGGAACCACGAAGGCACGGCGAGCGAATATGTTCGTATCGGTGACGTGACGCTCTTTGCAAAAGATCTGAAGCTGGGGCTGAGGGACGTTCAGGTCCAGGAGTCTGATAACGGCATTCGTCTGTCAAAAGAGATGAAAACGTTATTGCAGAGCATTAACGACAAGCAGTTTGATGACCAGATGCGCATTCCGGTAAGTACGGGGTCCGCGTTCGAGCTGGATCAGAAAAAAATGCGCCTGTTGCTGAATCTGTCGCAGAGCGACTACGGGGTAAATATCCGCCCGCGCGAGGTGGATATTGATGCGCCCGAGTCTGACGATCTGAGCGGCACATTCTCCTACAACCTCGGGGCGTATCACACCGAGAGCGGCTACGGTGACAGCTGGTCGTCGGGCTATCTGAACGCAAGAAACTGGATCTCAATGGGCGTTGATCATGTGCTGATCGACGGCTCTGGCTACGTCAACGAGAGCAGCAGCGATACCCAGATGAATGCGGTTATGTGGGAGCGCGACTATCAGGGGATGCGCTACGCCGCGGGCATGCTGAACGGCTGGGCGATGCAGTCTCTGGCGAGCGTCAGCGGGATTTCCGGCGGTGAAGTCTACGGCGTTTCCATGGGCAACCAGGCCAACTCCCGTAAGCGCGATAACACGCTCTCTCTGACGCCTGTGGTGGTCTATTTCCCCACGGCGGGCGAGGCCCGTATTCGTCGTGACGGGCAGCTTATCGGGATTCAGCGCTTTGACGTCGGCAACCATGAAATTGACACCAGCAGCCTGCCCTACGGGATCTACAGCATCGAAGTTGAGGTGGTGAGCGGAAGCCGCACCGTGTCGCGTAGCATGTACACCGTGAATAAGCCGTTCTCCAGCAACGTGTCGGAAACGCTGCGCTGGCAGATGTGGGGCGGGATGTATAGCCGCGATAAATCCGTCGTCAATTATAAAAAATACGCGAAACACAAAAACGAGCAGGACAACACCTACTACTACGATTACGACACCAAACATAAAGACACCATGTCGCTGGTGGGGGCCTCGTTCAGCAAGCGCAGCGGGATGGTCGACTGGAACGCCTCCACCTACATGATGCGGGAACACATCGTCAGCGAGCTGTGGGCCTCCCTGAACCTGACGGGCTATTTCTCGGTGAATACCCAGACCATGGCCGCCTCCGACGGAACGTACCGCGCCAACTACGGCGCGAATCTCAGCCTGCCGTGGCAGATCGGTTCGGTCTGGTACTCCCATGAACAGCTCTCCAGCGGCAAGTTCCTCGATATCTATGAGAGCAAGGGCAACACCTGGGGCGCCTCCTTTAGCCTGCCGTCGTTCGGCCTGCCCTCAGCGGGCAACCTGAGCCTGATGCGTCAGGAGGACGACCTCTATCGCTATAAACGCTATCAGCTGGACTACTCCCAGGGGTTATACGCCGGTCGCTACGGTACGGCGCGCCTGCGGGTGGGGATGTCGCGCAAC
This sequence comes from Enterobacter cloacae complex sp. 402C9, assembly GCF_050030745.1. Lineage (NCBI taxonomy): Bacteria > Pseudomonadati > Pseudomonadota > Gammaproteobacteria > Enterobacterales > Enterobacteriaceae > Enterobacter > Enterobacter cloacae complex sp. 402C9. The sequence goes on from NZ_JBLGUW010000001.1 coordinate 70,412, forward strand.
AAATACGACGGGTATTACGAAGAGAAAGATCGCTACGTGATGCTCGATTTCGCCATACCGCTCGGCAATACCGTGTCGGTTGGCGTTTCCCACAATCGCGATACCGGCACGGCGCTGAACGTCAGCGCCAGCCGCCAGTTTGAAGGCGATTACCTGAAATCGGCCACCGCCAACGTCTCCAAAGCCTTTAACAGCCGCCAGGATCGCAGCGTAAGCGGCGGCGGCAGCGTGAACTTCGACACGCCGTGGAACAGCAACATCCTCAGCGTCCAGAGCGGCATGAGTAAAGGCTGGAACTCCACGCTGACCAGTGACGGCAGCGTGGGCTGGTCCAAAGAGGCCATCGCCGCCGGGAAAGGCACCGAAAGCGCAGGGGTGATTGTCAGTACCGGTCTCAAATCTGATGAAGCGCTGACCCTGAAGCTTAACGGCCGGGCAGAACGCATCAAAGGGGATAAAACCTGGCTGTCGCTGCCGGCATACCAGGCTTATGACCTGGAAGTGATGAACAGTGAAACCGGTACGGAAAGCTATGAGATTGGCGCGAATGCGCGTCGCCATATCACGGTTTATCCGGGCAATACCGTGGTGATGAAGCCGCAGGTGAAGAAAATCGTCACCCTGTTTGGCCGCCTTGTGGATGCAAACGGCAATCCGATTGGCGCCACGCAGATCAAAAACCACGTTGGGCTGACCCGGACGGAGAACGACGGACGCTTCGTGATCGACGTTGATAAGAACAACCCTGTCCTGAGTATCGCCACGCCGGACGACAGCGTCTGCGAAGTGCGCCTGGACATTGAGTCTAACCGCGGTGCGCTGTGGCTCGGGGACATCTCCTGCGACAAAGGCGATTTCGTCTGGCAGGAAGCAAAAGGAACGCAGGAACGTGACGATGAAAAAGATATTCGCTCTTAATTTGCTGCTGATGAGCGCGGTGGCCCATGCGCAGGAGCTGCCCTATTTCGCCATTAATAATCCGGACAATAACGGTACGGGAAACAGCGCGGGGCTGTTTAGTCTGAACAGCACCTCGACCGCGTTTTTACACGGTTCGCGTGAGTGGCCGACGCTGAGCGCGAAAACGAATAACGGTATCGCCACTTACATCCCGGACAACAGCTACAGCGGTCCGGCAGGCAGCGCGCTGACCATCGACTTTTCGGTGACCGGTTCCAGCGCCTCTCCGTTCTTTAAAGGGACGGCGTGTTCCTCGTCCTGCGGCAACACGGGGTACACCCCGACGACCCGCTATACCGATACGTCGATGGTGGTCAAGCCGCCGGTGATGGAGCCCGGCACGTCATACGGGCGCTGGGTCCTGGGCGATCCGTTCTTTAACTATCTGCTCAACGCCGCGCCAGGGGATGAAGTGACCATCACCTCCACGCCGCAAATCAGCTCCATCAACAAAGTGACCACCACCAATACGCTTCACAAGGTGGGCACGCTGACCATGACCAACGCCAGGGCGCTCAACCTGGGGATTGACCCGATCAGCGGCGAGGTGACGATTGTCGATGGATCAACAGGGGCCACCTGCACCAAATACACCCGCAACACGGTCTCTGGCGTGCTGTGCGACCTGCTTGAATACACGTTTGTTGGGGAAGATATCTCCGGTTACAACGGGGGGCTGGCGCTCACCTCTTCCCGCGTCAACAGCGTGCTGCAATCGCACATGAACGGCGGCACCGGGCTTGCCGCCGAGCTGACCTTCGATGAAAACACCTGGTACAGTATCTCCGGCGGTATCCTGAGTGATACGCGTGTCCTGGCAAACACCTTCCTCGCGGCGCCGCAGAAAAACGGCGGCAAAGCGTACCTTAAAATATTTTTGCCGAAAGCGTTAATTCTGAGCGTGGCGCAGGCGGGGGACGGCAGCAGCATTGGCAATATCGTCAGCCTGTGCCTGACGCCCGGCAACAGCTCGCTGGCGGCGGATTTCTGCTTCCAGCCGGGGGGCGGCCTGGTGATTAACCCTATTCAGCCGGGGCTGGAGATTACGCCCGACAACCCGGATTACGCCCTCGATCCTGACGGTCTGGGCGGCTCCGGGAAAGGCGCCATCGGCGAAACGCCCATTGAGATCCCCTACACCATCACCTACAGCGGGGCGCAAAAAGATGCGGCGATTGCGGTCACGGTAAAAGTCACCGGGCCTACTCAAAGCCTGAATGGGGTGGACTACTGCGCCTTCAGCGGCAACGGCTTTACGGTTCCCATTCCGGGCAACGTGCTGGTGGGGAAAAGCCAGACGCGCATGGCGCATAACTGTAAAGGCGAGGTACTGTCGATCCCGGCGCCAGCCACCCATGCGGAAGAGTGGGACAAAATGAGTTCCGGCGTGACCGATATGTGGCTCTGGAAAACACCGCTGATCCTCCAGTTCGTTATGGATAATCCGGTATCGAAGACCACCTATGACGGAAATAGCTGGTTTGGCGAAGTGACCGCGCAGGGAAGAATAGATGTTAGCGCATCCTGGAATTAATCAACCATGACTGGAAAATTCCTGGCTATTTTTGCAATAAATTGCTTCATTTCCACAGGGGCAAATGCTTTAATTATCGAAAGTCTGAATATTGATTTTCTTCCCGAAAGAGAAGTTGTTTTTCAGCCGATAAAAAACGATACCAGCGAACGTCAGAATTATACCGTTTCGCTTATTCAGGTAGACGTTCCTAAAGAGAAGGGAAAAGAAACCGAAATAAAAGACGGCGAAGTCATGTATTCGCCTAAGCAATTAACGCTGGGGAGCGGTGAGCGCGCGGGTTTTAAATTTTACTATACCGGCCCGCATGACAACAAAGAGCGATACTATCGCGTAAAATTCACCGAGACGCCGCTCCAGGCAAAGGTCATCACGCGCAAAGGCCAGCGCATCCAGTCGGATGTGGTGGTCTCGCTTGAGGCTATTTTGATTGTCCGTCCATGGACACGACATTTTGATTATGCGTTTAGCAACGGGGTGGTGAGTAATACCGGGAATACCTATTTTAAATATGTTTCCTCGGTCGGGTGCAGTACGCAATACAATAATTCAAAATATATTCCTCCGGGGCAACGGCTGGAAATAGATAATGCCGGGCAGGCTGCAAGGCGAATGATTATTTATGGCAATAAAATCATTCCGCTGACCACCTGCCCGTAGCAACCGCTTTCCTTCATAAAAGGAAATTAGCCTTTAGCATCATGCTAAAGATCCATCACTACAGGAGATAAAAATGAAAGCGATTTCATTCGTAGAAGCGAAAGACATTATTGGCGGCGCGTTAAACCCGTTCGCTGGTCTGGTTAAAGGTGCACAGCTGGGTTACGACACTGGCGCCAGCATCATGGGCATGGTTGGCGGTGTGGTTGGCGGAGTTCTGGGTGGCGCAATGGGCTTCCTGGGCGCGCTGGTTGGTAGCTACAACTAATTCACGTTTACAGGAAAAGTATCATGCAAGTTATCGATTTCAAAAAAGCACAGGCCATCATCGGTGGTTGGGATCCGTTTGCTGCCGCTATTCAGGGCGCAAGCGCGGGCTATAACGCGGGCAGCCAGATGTTAGGCGCGCTGGGCGGCACCATCGGCGGCGTATTCGGCCTGGTGGGCGGCTTCATCGGCGGTTTCTTCAGCGCTTAAGCGAGAAGCACGTTGTACGCATGGCCCGCATTGCCGGGCCATTTTTTTATTTCAGCCACGGATCATTATGTTTTCGCTCTTTCAGTATAAAAAACAGGGTAAGACCCCTGTTATTCGCCAGCATGAATTTACCGAATGTGGACTGGCCTGCCTGGCGATGGTGTTGGGGCACTATGACCACCATGTCTCCGTCAGCCAGCTGCGCCGGGAGATTTCCGTTTCCGCCGATGCGGGAACCTCAATGGCGGAATTGTTGACCCTTGCCAGCGATAAAAATATGTCTGGCCGGGTGCTTAAAGGCGAAATCACTGAAATAGAAACGTCTGAGCTGCCGCTCATCGCCTTCTGGCGCGGCAACCATTTCGTGGTCATCGTGAAGATCGACAGCCGCAGCGTGACCGTTCACGACCCGGCCAGCGGCGTGCGTCGTTACCGCCTGAAAGAGGCGGAAAAACTGTTTTCCGGCTATGTGCTTGAGCTTAAGCCCACGCCGTGTTTCGAAAAGAAATCCCCGGATGAAAAGCTCACGCTTGGCCGGTTAGCCAATAAATCCCCGAGCCTGTTCCAGCGCCAGCTGCTGCTGTTTGTGCTCTGTATTTTTACTCTCATCACCATGCTGGCGAGCCCCACCTACGTGCAGCTGATTATGGATGAGGCCATTTCCCGCAGCGACAGCGATCTGGTGATCCTGCTCACCGCGATCTTCGCTATCGTCTTTATCTTTGAAGTCATCGGTAAATTCCTCAAGCAGCTGCTTGAGATCCTGATGCGTAACATTGCCTATGACGATTTAAGCCAGTCCGTGCGCCACTACATGCTGCGCACCCAGACCAGCTGGTTCCGCTCGCGCCCGCCGGGCATCGTGCTGGCTATTGAAAAATCGCTCCACGCCTGCGCGGAGTTCATCAGCAATGGCTACGTGCAAATTCTCTTTTCCAGCCTGATCGCCGTCACCAGCCTGCTGTTTATGCTGCTGTATAACGTCAAAATTGCGCTGCTGACGATGCTGCTGATGGGCGTGTTTTTCCTGATCCGCTTTTCGCTGATCGGCCCCTATCAACGCGCGGTGGATGACTCCATCGAGCGTACCGCCCAGTATGAATCTCTGCTGGTAGAGACACAGAAAGGGATCATTACGCTCAAGGCGAACAATATGGAACAGGCCCGGGATGCGGTGATGGACAAATCCCAGCGCGAACACATCGCCGGGCTGATGCGTAAAGAGCGGCTGCTGGCCCGCTTTGACGTGGCTTCGCTGCTGGTGATCAATGCCGAGCAGCTGCTGGTGGTCTGCTTTGGCGCGTGGCTGATCCTGGAAGGGCAGATGAGTATCGGGATGCTGTACGCCTATATCAGCTATAAGCGCTATTTTTCCGATGCCATGGTGCAGGTGGCGCAGAAGCTGCTGGACAAAAATGCCCTTAAGGGGCCGCTGGATCGCGTGGGCGACCTGCTGTTTGCCCCCTCTGAAACCAGCCAGTTTGGGAAGCGGATTGTCACCTCGCCGGTCTGTCTGCAATTTGAGGATGTCTCATTTGCCTATCCGGGCCGGGAGGCCACGCTACAGCATATCAACATGACCCTGAAGCAGGGCGAAGAGGCGGTGATTGTGGGCCAGAGCGGGTCGGGAAAAACCACGCTGCTGCGTCTGATCTCCGGCATGTTGCTGTCATCGTCTGGCACGCTGCGGATCAATAAGATCCCCATTGAAGAGTGCGATCTTTCCTCGCTACGCCAGCACATCCGCATTGTCCATGCAGACGATATTCTCTTCACCGGCTCGATTCTGGACAACATCGCCTGCTTTGACAGCGCGCCGGATAAAGAGCAGGTCATCGCCGCGTGTCGGCTGGCGGAAGTGGACCACGTCGTCGCCCGTCTGCCGCACGGTTACGAAACGGAGATGCTGCCGGGGAACACCTTTTTCTCGGCCGGGGAGATGCAGCGTCTGGTCCTGGCGCGCGCCCTGTACAGCCAGCCTAAGCTACTGCTCTGCGACGAAGTGACGGCGAACCTGGATAAGACCACCGCGCAAAAGGTGCTGGCGAACCTGCGTAGCCTGGGGATTGGCCTGGTATTTGTTACCCACTCGCCGGACGTGGTGGGCTGTCAGGGGCGTCTCTATACCATGGAAAACGGCACCCTGCGGGAGAGTGAGCAATGATGTTTCTGCCGCGTCTCTATGCCCGACTCTGCGCGCGCCAGGCCGGACGCACCTTAATGGCAAACCGGATTGCGCAAAACTACAGCCAGTTTATGCCCTGCCCGGAGGCCGATGTGCCGGCTGATTTTCTGCATCAGAACGCCCATGAGCTGAGCGGGTTTAACTTCGTGGAACAGATTTTCCCGCCCGCGCTGTGGGCGCGCAACGTTCGCTTCAATCTGCATGCGTACGTGGCGCAGTGGACGCAGGATCAGGGGTTTTACAGTTCGCCTCGCACCCTGCTTCTGGGCATGCGCTGGGCGGGCTTTGGCCTGATTATGGATGCGCTGCTCGCCACCGCGCCAGATGATGTGCGCTTTCAGTTTATTACCCGTCACCCTGCGCTGCACAAGCTGATGGCCGCACACGACGGACGGCGCGTCGGCTCGTTTTTCGCCCCTCAGCGCCTGGTGACGGTGCTGCTGATGGATGAACGCCTGCCGGATGCGCCACTGTTCCCAATTCAGGCAGGCGATCGCAAGGCGTGGTTAACGGACGTCTCCACGCGGTTTTTATCGCGTTATGGCTACAGCGTCCGAACGCTGCTGCCGGTCTGTTCGCTGCACGCGGTAGAGTTTGGGCTGGAGAGCCAGGCGTATGCGCCAGAGGATTACCGTCTGGCCGCCGCCGACACGCTGAACGCGCTGCGCAAAACCCCCACGCTCTGGAGTGGATGGGACGATCTTTCAGTGATTTATCATGGATGACATATCGTGAAATTAAAAAACCGAAGCCGACAGCGTCGGGCGCTAATCCCGCACCACTTCTCAAAAAGCTATCAAATCAACGCGCCGCGGCTGAAAACCGTGCTGACGCTGTTCATCGCCTTTTTTCTCTGCCTGCTGGTCTTTGCGATTGCTTTCAACTTTTCGGAAACCACGCTGGCACGCGGGGTGCTGATCCCGGCGCAGGGCGATGTGGAGGTGCGCGCCAGAGAGTCCGGAACCCTTGTTGATTTTGCCGTCCGGCCCGGCCAGTACGTGAAGGAAAACGATCCGCTGTTCACCGTGTCGCAGGACTATGGCGGCAAGCAGGGCTCGGTGGTGCAGTTTGACCGCCAGCAGATGGAAGCGGAGAAAAAGCGCAGCGAGCAGCGCATCCAGGCCATTGAGGACTCGATTGCGTCGTATCGCAAAAATCTGGCACAGCAGTTGGCTCTCACTGACAAGCAGATCGCCGTTTCCCGCGATAAGGTGAAGAAGCTGCGCGCGCTGTTAAAAAACAGCACCGACACCTACGAGGCGTGGAAATCCGTCTCCGGGAAGGGCTATGTCTCCAAAGTGGATCTCGATAAAAGCCATAACGATGTGCTCAACGCCCAGCTCAACCTGACGCTGGAGGAGAGCACTATTCTTGAGCTTGAGGCGCGCAAAACCAGCCTGACCGACAGCACCCAGTCGCAAATTGACTCGCTGAGCGAAGAGCAGCTGTACGTGAAAAACCGCATCAGCGAAATTGATCGCAACCTGTCCAGCCGGGGGAGTTCCACCATGGCGATGCTGGCCCCTTCAGATGGCTACGTGGTGGCGATTAACTTCCCGCCAGGCCGGGCCATTACGCAAAACAGCGAGGTGGTGGTGGTGATCCGTAAAAATACCGCGGCGACGATGGAGGGGTACCTGTATGTTCCGGCAACGGGGGTGGGGCGCGTGGCGAAAGGCGATAAGGTCAAGCTGCGCTTCGACTCCTGGCCCGTGGACAAATACGGTTCCGTGGAGGCGACGCTGTCCGATTTCTATGAGGTAAACATTGATGCCCATTCGGCGCTGATCCCGCTCCAGGAAGGGCAGAACTACTACCTGGCTAAAGTGCGCGTCCCCTCCTGGTTTACCGACCCGGACAAGAAAAAGCGCATGCTGATGGGCGGGATGACGGTGAACGCCGATATCGTTATCGATCGTAAACCGCTCATCAATCTGCTGATTGCGCCGCTGGAAAGGGTACGCAAGCGGTTTATCGATTGACCCGATTTCATCGATCATCGCCCTTTAGCCCACATTCTTAACGGCACCCTGAGGCTATTCTCCTTCTCATACTAACCGGAGGATAGCCCATGAACATTACGCAAATTCGCAATGCCACCCAGCTGATCACTTACGCAGGAAAACGCTTTTTAATCGACCCAATGCTGGCGCCAAAAGGCGCTTATCCGGGTTTTCCCGGCACCGCGCGGGCCGATATTCGCAACCCGATGGTCGAGCTTCCCGTTGACGTTCAAACGCTGCTGGACACCGATGCGGTGATCGTCACCCATACCCATGACGATCACTGGGATCAGTATGCCGTTGAGCTGATCGCCAAACACAAGCCGATCTACGTGCAAAATGATAGCGATGCCGCGCTGCTGCGCGGACAGGGCTTTCAAAACCTGACGGTCATGACCGACGAAACGACGTTCGGCGATATCCGAATTGCGAAAACTTATGGCGGCCAGCACGGCACTGACCGCGCTTACGCCTTGCCGGAGCTGGCAGAGCGTCTGGGTGAAGCCTGCGGCGTGGTCTTCCGTCATCCCGATGAGAAGACGCTTTATATCGCAGGGGATACCATCTGGCGCGACGCGGTTGCGGCCGATCTACAAAAGCATCAGCCGGACGTTGTCGTGCTCAACGCTGGTTACGCCCACGTCATCGGGTTTGGGCCAATTATCATGGGGGAAGAAGATCTGCTTAACGTGCATTTCCTGCTGCCGCAGGCGAAAATCGTGGCGACCCATATGGAAGCTATCAACCACTGCCTGCTGACCCGCCGCGCGCTGCGCGAGTATGTTGACGCCAACGAGGTAAGTGACGCGGTGAGCATTCCTCAGGACGGCGAAACCGTTATATTCTGAGTGTTAAAGGGGAAGGAGAGACAGATGCCGCTTGTTAACGTTGCTATTGTCGCGGTGGACGGGTTTAGCCCGTTCCACTACTCCGTCCCCTGCATTCTGTTTGGCGATACGGTATCCGGGGAAAAGCGCTTTAACGTCACGATCTGCGCTGAAAAACCGGGATTCCTGACCTCGAAAGACGGTTTTGCCCTGCATGCGACGCAGGATTTTTCCGCGATCGCATCGGCTGAAATTGTGGTTGTACCCTACTGGCAGCACGTACTGGAGCGCCCGCCTCAGACGCTGCTCGACAGCCTGGTTAAGGCCAGAGACAACGGGGCGGAAATTGTTGGGCTGTGTCTGGGATCGTTTGTGCTGGGCTATGCCGGCATACTCAGCGGCAAAAGGGCTGCCACCCATTGGGAGTTTGAACACCAGTTTCAGACGCTGTTTCCGGACGTTCGACTGGACATCAACGCGCTCTACGTGGATGACGGTAATATGATTACCTCGGCGGGTACCGCCGCCGCGCTCGACTGCTGTTTGTACATCATCCGCCAGCGCTTTGGCAGCGTTGTCGCCAATCAGATTGCCCGCCGGATGATCGTCCCGCCGCACCGCGAGGGTGGGCAGGCGCAGTTTATTGCGCAGCCTGTGCCGAAAGATACCCGCGACGGGCGGATTAACTGTCTCATAGACTACCTTCAGCAGCACATTTCCGAGCCGCATAACCTGGATTCGCTGGCGGACGTGGTGTCGATGAGCCGACGCACGCTGACCCGCCATTTTATCAAGGCGACGGGCATGAGCGTTGCCGACTGGCTTACCGCCGAGCGCCTGCGGCGCAGCCAGATCCTGCTGGAGTCCGGCAGTCTGCCAATCGAAAGCGTCGCTGAGCAGGTGGGGTTTTTATCAGCGGTGACGTATCGGCAGCAGTTTAAGGCGCGCTTTGGCGTCAGTCCGGCGGAGTGGCGTAAGACGTTTCGCGTTAAGCCGTTTGCAGCGAAAAATAATGCTGGCGAGATGGAATAAAAAGACGTGGGCGGCTTCTTTGCCTTTAAAGCGGGCGGTAATGGGTATGCATCAGACGGGTTACTAGCACTTCTCTTCCGGTTAAGATAATCCACGTTACTTTCCAGAAGAAAAGGTAGTGGCATGAACAATATTGAAACGCAGTTACTTGAATCAGGTTTCACCGTAAAAGAATTAGCATATCTGAACCGGAATAGTAGTCGTTATGGTTCATCCCTGCTCGAGGTGGTGCTTGAGTTGGGCAAGCGTTTCATCATGGTACTGTGTATTACTGCGGCTGTGGCTCTGATTTTCCTGGCGCTTCTTTTTTTCGCTGAACATTACAATATTGTTTCCGGCGGTATTTCTCTTTTCATCGTATTGATTATTGCCTGGTTTTTTCAACCCCCAATCATTGCTTACAAAGCCTGGCGCTTCAGAAAGAAATACATTCGTTCTGGCCAGACGCATTAGAAATTAAATCAAACGAGACTTTTGCAGAGACACCCCAGCCGACAATTTTCATAGTGAGCGCTGCGCGATTCATTCCGTCGACTTTGCGGTAGAAATCCAGCGGGAGATAACGTAACCGACGACTTTGTTATTTTCTTTAACTAGTTAATCTGAGCAAAAAGCTGAGCAGTACGGGAGCGAAGCATTCTGCTTTGCTCAAGAAGACTTTCGTTCTCAGCCCGGATGTTTTTCAGGCACTCCATGCACTCCTCATCACTTCTGGCCGCCCGGGTAGCGCTAAATTGTTGCATCACAAACTGCCGAATATCATCCATAAATTTAATCCGTGCGAGTCCGTCGCTGAGATGTTGCCCTCCGACAATATTCGCAGTATTGATAATCTGTCGCGAGCGCAGAATTCGCCGAAGGTATATACCGACGGAAATCATCTTCGTCGTTGATGGCGACCTTGAAAGTGGTGACTGCATAAAAGAAATGCATTACCCCAGCCGCTCCATCCGCGTCTCCCCCTCCACCATCGACAGCTGATACAGCGAAAACGATCGGTGCTTCTCAATCAACTGCGCCAGCTCCGGCGAGTGGCTGGTGAGCCAGATCTGCGAGTAGCGGCTGGCCTCGGCAATGAGGCTTGCCAGAGCGGGCAGCATCTGCGGATGCAGGCTGTTTTCCGGTTCGTTGAGGGCGATAAATGCGGGAGGGCGCGGGCTTAGCAGCGCCACCGCCAGGCACAAAAAACGCAGCGTGCCGTCGGAGAACTCTGCCGGTTCCAGCGGTCTGCTTAGCCCCTCGCGCTGCATCATCATGCGGAAGCGCCCGCCGGTGTTGTCGCTGTAAAACACGCAGCCGGGGAAGGCCTGGTCGAGAATGCGCATCAGCAGCAGCTCGTCGCCAATTTCGACAATGGTCTGAAACGCGGCGGCCAGGTTCGCACCGTCGCTGGCCAGCACCGGGGAACGAAAGCCTACCTGCGGCGCACGGATCGCCGAGCCGGATGAGACGGAAAACTCATGATAAAATCGCCAGTTACGCAGGGACTCGCGCATCTGCGACACTTCGGGGTAGAGGTGCGGTTCACCGAGTTGCCCGAACACCGACTCGTTCTCATACAGCGTACCGCTGTGGGTCACTTTTTCGTGATGCACGTTGTTCAGGAAAACCGCCTGATTCTTACGCTTCATCAGCTGTGACGACGGACGACGGTGCTGGCCGCTCAGCCAGATAGCTTCCTCTTTGATCACCGGATCGAGCTGAAACTGTGAGGGATAGGGCAGCTTTTCCACGAACCCGACCTGAAGCTCATATTCATAGGTTTCCGTTTCCACCGCCAGGTTCATGCGCCGCAGCTGATCGCTGCGGGTTTTGCCCGCCCAGAACACTTTCAAAATTCCCCCCTCGTTTGCCAGCGCCTGGGAGAATTGCCCCTGCGCCGCGCTGTGCATCAGGTAAATCGCTTTATAAATATTGGATTTTCCGGTGCCGTTGGGGCCGAACACGATGTTGAGCTGTTCCAGCTCAAGCGACATATCGCGAATTGAGCGGTAGTTTTGAATATGCAGATTTTTGATCATCGGGGTACTCCGCTGTGCATGCTTAACCTGTACAGAATTACAGTATTTTACGCTGAGCGCAAAAAAAAGACGACAGTGAGGGTGTCGTCTAAACGGGGTACAGCTTTGGGCCTCTGTGGGTCAATGGGCCTTCGCTTCTTTCTTATCAGGTAACGGCCAGACGCAGACCCAAATCATCAGGATAGGGATCAAAGTAGTTTTGCGTCATCAGATACCGGTCAGGGTATTCAGCCAGATAATGCTTAAGCAACGTCAGCGGCGCGAGGATCGGCAGCAGTCCGTCCCGGTAATGCAGGATCACATCACGCAGTTCTCCGCGCTGGCGGCTGTTCAGCTGGTTACGGAAATAGCCCTGAATGTGCATCAGCACGTTAGTATGATTCTTCCGCGAAGCGGGTTTTTTCAGGATATTCATCAGTTTGTCGCGATAGGCCACGAAAAACGCGTCCAGATCGTCCCACTCATGCAGTGATGCCACAAACGGACCAATTTCACGGTAGCCTGCCTGATGGTGCGCCAGAAGCTGAAGCTTATAGCGGCTGTGAAAGTCCAGCAGGGCACGGCGCGTCAGGCCATTTTTACGCATTACGTTCAGTTCATGGAGAGCAAAAACGCGCTCAACAAAGTTTTCCCGCAGTACCGGATCGTGCAGGCGACCGTCTTCTTCGACGGGCAGCCAGGGGAAAGTTTCAAGGAGGGCGGCGGTGAACAGCCCGACACCCTCCTTGCGGCCCCGGTTGCCGTTTTCGTCGTACAGCCGCACGCGCTCCATGCCGCAGCTAGGGGATTTTGCACAGACGATAAACCCTGACAGATCGCCGATTTTCGGCAGATAATCTGCCGTAAATGCGGCCATCTTCTGCGTGACGTCATCGTGCGGCGCTTTGCTGAATCGCATTTCTGTCTCGCCGCCAGTGGTCATCACCAGGCGCAGCGCCGGACGGGGCGTGGGCAGGCCGATAGCCATTTCAGGGCATACCGGGCGGAAAGCGACCCACTGCGCCAGCTCATCCATCACAAAGCCCATACGCTTATGTCCGCCGTCAAAGCGAACGGCGGAACCGGTCAAACATCCGCTAATACCCAGCACAGGTTTTGTTGTCATGATGTGCACCTCCCGATCTCATATCTAAAAGTTACACAACTATGCGTATTTGTCCAAGTATTGACGGGGTTATTTTTTAATCGTCTTTAAAATCAAGAGCAATCAGCTGCCCTTGTAGGTTGAGTAACCGTACTGGCTGAGCAGAAGCGGGATGTGCAGTTTTTCATTGGTGCGGGTGACGGTGAACAGCACCGGCACTTCCGGGAAGAAGGAGTCCAGCTTTTTGCCGTGGAAGTAATCTGCGGTTTTGAAGGTCACTTTATAGACGCCTGGCGCCATATCCTGATCCTGCGGATAGAGCGATTTAATACGCCCGTCGTGGTCGGTTTTACCGCTGGCAATCGGGGTCCACTTGTCCTGCTCCTGCTTTTCCAGCGTGACGGCCACATCCGCTGGCGGCATACCGGTTTGCTGGTCCAGAACGTGGACGCTCAGGGTGCCTGCCGGGGCGCTGAACGCGGCAGGGGCGAAAGCCATTGTAGCCAGTATTATCAGAGGGAGTGTCTTTTTCATCGTGTTTTCCTGTTGAGTTGTCGGTGACAGGAAAACGTTAGCACTCGCTGCGCGAAAAAATATTCAACTTTTCGTGAAGTTTGCCACAGCAGAAAATAATCAGAGGATAATTACCTCAAGGGAAACCTGCTGCTGCCACTGCGCAACCTGCTTTTTTCGCGCGGCGGTAAGTTTACCGCTGGTAACCAGCAGCCATTTGCGATCCGGAAAAATTTCCGGGGCCAGCGCGGCAGGGGGAACCGGCAGAATGTCGATGCGGTGGCCCTGGCCGGTGCGCGTCAGGGCTTCAAGCCAGATCTCACACGGGTCGTTCAGATGCCAGCCGCTGATGAGGATGTTATCGCCCGGCGCTTTTTTATCGCCCTCAAGGCAAAACGAGGTGTAGGCGATGAGGATGCCGTCGAGGATCTCACGCAGCGTCATAGCGGCGGCGACGTTGGCCGATATCTGGCTGCGCAACGGACGCAGCACGTTAGTGACCAGCTCTGGCCTTGGGTATTCGCGTCCGGCGTCGTAGATCATCTGACGCAGGGATTCAATTTTCCCCTCCTGCAACTTTTGCAGCATGGCCTGTTGCAGGGTTTGCCAGTTATTGGCGCGGCGCGGCACAGGACGTTCCAGCAGTGATTTTACCTGGCCGATGGGTACGCCTTTTTTAACCCAGTCGAGGATTTTCAGCGCCTGCTGAACGTCCTCATCGCTGTACAGGCGGTGACCGCCGTCCGTACGCTCGGGTTTGAGTAATCCATAGCGTCGCTGCCACGCCCGCAGCGTGGTGGCGGTGATGCCGCTGAGTCTGGCGAATTCGCCGATGGAGTAAGCCATGTCTGCATCCGAAGAGAAGGAGTAGTCTCAATATACTACGAATATTCCCCGACGGGATGAAGCGCCGCACGGGTGCGCTACACTTAACGTCCAACCGCGTAAATGAAAGGAGTTCTCATGAGGCTATGGCCTGTCGTTACCGGTGTCGCCATTGCGCTGACGCTGGTTGCCTGTAAATCTCCCACGCCGCCGAAAGGCGTGCAGCCCATTACCGGCTTTGATGCCAGCCGCTATCTCGGCAAATGGTATGAAGTCGCCCGACTGGAAAATCGCTTCGAGCGCGGTCTGGAACAGGTGACCGCGACGTACGGCAAGCGCAGCGATGGCGGTATCAGCGTACTGAATCGTGGCTATGATCCGGTGAAGAACAAGTGGAATGAGAGCGAAGGAAAGGCGTACTTTACCGGCGAACCGACTACGGCTGCGCTGAAGGTATCGTTCTTCGGCCCGTTCTACGGCGGCTATAACGTGATCAAGCTGGACGATAAGTACCAGTACGCGCTGGTCAGCGGCCCGAACCGCGACTACCTGTGGATTTTATCGCGCACCCCGACCATTCCGGATGCGGTAAAACAGGACTACCTGAATACCGCACGCGATCTGGGCTTCCGGGTCGATCAGCTGGTGTGGGTAAAGCACTGACCTACTGATACGAAAAGGTGATGCTTGCCAGGGCGTTGGCCGAGCCGGGGACCAGCTCTCCGGTTCGGATGTACTGCGCCTGGAACGGCAGCGACAGCGTTTGTGCTGCGCTGGTGGTCTGGATGAAAAACTGTCCCGTCGTGCCTGCGGCCGAGCTGTCTGGCCCCATCATCAGCGGCCCGGTACCGTTATAGAAAAACTGTACGCCAATGCCGGAGGCTGTGGAGTCCCCGGTCAGCGTCACGACCGACGAGGTATTTGACGGCGTGGTCTGATCGGTCATTACTGCGTTAACCGCCACGTTCTCATCGCAGGTCAGGCTGACGTTAAACGCCTCCGATGGCGAGGTACTGCCTACGCTGGGTAGCGTGTGAACATCAATGGTGCCCAGGTCGACGTTGGCGCTTTTCGTGCCTACCGTGCAGCCGCTTGCCGTCACCGTGATGGTGGTCGGGTTGATGATCACCTGCGCGGTTTTCACTTCGTTGTTATAGGCCGTCAGGATCGCCGCATTAATGGTGGGGGTCTGGTATACGCCGGATTTCAGCGGAACGCCGGTCTTGATAAACGTCACTTTTGCCGACCAGCCCAGTGTGGAGGCGTAACCGTTAGTCCCGTCGGCCGGATAACTCTGCGTAATGCCCGTCTGCATCGGGACATAGGTGGTGCCATTATAATCTTTAAGCCCAAGAATGAAGCCGATGCCGGGCACGCCCGTTTCAAATACCATGTAACTGGCACCATCAAGAATAACCGTGATGCCGGTGGCCGTTACGCTGCTGCTCGGCTCCAGCGTCCCTTTGGAGCAGGTAAATACCAGGCCGCACCAGAACACTTCCGAGACGCTCGCAGTGGCGCTCCATTCAGAGCCGATCGTCTTTCCGGGCACGATGGAGTCTGCCGGGCCGGACCAGGACATGGACGTGGGTGAAAGTGTGATATCCGATGTCCAGGAGAGGGCAAGTGCCTGAGACGTCATGAAAACCAGACCTAAAAACAGTAAACGCATTATTGATACTCCGTCGTCCAGGTCGCCACTGCCGAAACGTCTCCGGCATTGACCGGCGCACCCGTGGTGGCCAGTCGCGCATAGAAGGTCATTTTTACGCTGCCATCCCCCGCCGCGCCGTAAGCAGTGGTTTGGGTGTCCAGCGGGATAAGTACGCTGTCTTTATCCAGAATCTGCACCGCCACGCCGGTCGCGCCGCCGTCAGCGACTTTCAGAAGCTGCGGGTTTTCGTCATCCGGTGTACCGCTGAAGCGGATTTTCACGCCAGCAAAGGTAGGGCCGCACGCTTCAAGGGTGAGCGTGAAGGGCGTTTTGATATTGCTGACTGCCCCCGCCTCGCTAAATTGCTTTACGCCGAGGGTGCCCAGCGGCACGTTTTGCTCCTTCGAATCTTCCGAGACAATACAGGTATTGCCGATCACGTTGCCGGTCACGGAAACCAGCACGTCATAGCCGCATACGGGGACGGTGATGAACATCAGCAGGATCAGGGGGAGAAACCGGACGGTTACTGACATATGACCTCCTGAGAATACAGCCCGGTGCGGGCCTGATAATTTTTCGGGTTCAACGCATAGCGGATCGTGCAGCGCTGGGCGCTGTCGCGCCCCCATACGGCATGCAATGTTCCCTCCGCTGACAGGCCGGTCAGATACACGCTGCCGCCATCGCCGACGATACCGCTGGCGTTGTCATCCTCTGACGAGACCAGCGTGCCGAAGGGGAGCACGTCTTTAGCGTGACGCACGATAAACATCGCTTTTGCCCCCTGACGCGTGGTGAGGGTGGCGCGAACCAGTGCCCCGTCGGTGGGGATTTTATTGGCGATGGCGTTCTCAAGTTCCACGTCATTGCCCACGGTGGTGACATCCAGCGCAACCTGATTAACGCGATACGGCGTGGCGTACGGGATCACCGCATAGCCCCGGCTGTCGGTTTTGATGCCCTTGTGGTTGAGCACGGCGACATGGCTGGCGCCCGGGGCTTTCACCAGGATATTGGTGTTCCCGAGTGGCTGGCTCAGCGTCAGGCCATCCTCATGCAGCACCGCACCGCCGCTCATCCCGTAGCTGAGGTTGCGGGAGTTACCGGCGTAGCTGTAGCCCAGGTTATAGTCTCCCCACGCGCCCTCGTATTGCAGCGCGGCATCGCCGCCGTAGTGCTGCTGTGCGCTGTAGCGCTGGTTGACGCTATAGAAAAGATTCTCCTGTCCCGGCAGATAACCACTGACACCGGTACTGGCGGTGGTGCCAGCGGGATCCGCATGGGTAGCGGTAAAACGGAGACGGGTCGACAGCGCCGGGTTACCCAGCGGCACCGACAGGGACAACGCAAGGATATTGTCTTTCTTGTTGTCGTACAGGCTAGAGCTACGCTGGGCGCTGATGCCAAGCGACAGATTACGAAACGTTGCGTTCCACGCGAACTGCAAACTTTGCGTGGTTTTTGACGTATTCCAGTAGGTTTGTTGATCCCAGGACAGAGACAGCGCGCCGTATTCGCCCATCGGCTGCGACAACAGCAGCTGATTTTTTGCTTTACGCGACATATGCAGGTTGTAAACCGTGTCGTAGTGAGTGGTGACGGTGCCATCGTCTTCCACGGTCTGTTCTGGCGCTCCGCCCGCCATGCCTTTGTAAGTGGTATCGCTGAGGGTATAAAACCCTGCCGTTGAGTAACGCAGCGAGAAGAAATTGACCCGCGTACCGATATCGTTCAGCAGCTTGCTGTACCGCAGGCGTACCGAATCCCCGGTGTAGTGCTGATTATCAGCCAGCTGGCTGCGGGCATGGGTGAGGTCGAGGGAGTAGGCGCCAAAGCGGCCGAGATTCTGCCCGATACCGAAGGCCAGGCCGTTGTAGCGATCGGAAAACTGCGCCCCGCCATAAAACGTGAGGCCGTATCGCCAGCCCAGGAACAGCTCGCCCTGCGCGAAGGAGGGCGAGATCTGATTGCCCGCAGGGCGGTATTTCCCGGCCCCCAGAGCATATTTGACCTGACCGTTACGCACCAGATTCGGCACGCTGGCAAAGGGCAGGGTGTATTGCGTCTGGCTGCCGTCGCTCTCCTGAATGGTGACCGCGAGATCGCCGCCGGAAGAGGTCGGATAGAGATCTTTCAGCACAAACGCCCCCGGCGGAACCGAGGTTTGATAGATAACGTTACCGTTCTGGCGAACCGTCACCGTGGCATTGCTGCGCGCAATGCCGCGCACTTCAGGCGCGTAACCGCTCAGGCTGGCGGGCAACATATTGTCATCGGTCTTCAGGGCAATCCCACGCAGGCCAACGGCGTCAAACACCTGCGATGAGGTGAACGTTTCACCGGCATAAACCTGGGCACGCAGGGCGCGGATATCCCGCTGTAGCCAGGTCTGGACGTGGGTGAGCTCGTTACTCTCTTTGGTCCACGTGGTGAAATCACGCAGCCGCCATGCGCCCAGGTTGGCGCCGCTGTTCAGGCTCACAAACAGCTGTTGTTCCCGCGTGCGCGTCTCGCCCCGGTAGTCATTATTCGCGCCATTGACCACATAGTTCAGCCACGCGGCAGGGATGCCGGATTCCCAGCTCTCCGGGCTGACGTACCCGCGCGGCAGAGCGCGCATCGCGCTTTGCGGTACGGTGAAGTTGAGGGTAAGCGTCCTCTGGTCAAAATCAAACCGGGTATCGGCGAACGACCGGGTTAAAAAAATGCAGCGCTGCGCAGGCGACAGCTCACCCCCTTTCGCCTGACGGCTGTCAATGCCAAGTGCGGCGAATTGCGCAGGTGTAAGGCACGGCAGGGCTTCACCGGCGGTGTTTTCAGCGACGCGAAACGTGACGTTACCTGTGAACGCGAACTGGGTGTTGATATACACGTTAAGATTGTACTCGCCCGGCGGCAACGCGCTCCCGGCGTTGACCCAGGCGAGGTCGGCGCTGTTTGCCTGTTCGCCGTTGAGAAACGCAGGATTAAAGTGCAGCTCGCTTTCGGCAGCCACGGCTTGCCGAATCACCAGGGCGATCGCCGTGGCGCACAGGATTTTAATTTTCATGTGGTCACGCCTTACTGTTTTTATTATTGGGACAATGACGTGCGGGTAACGGGCGTCCAGGCCCCATAATCGTTAATCGTCTGGTAGTTCATGCTGCTCGCATGGCTGAAGGTGTCTGCCAGCGTCACGCTGGCTTTCGGCGGCACCATGACGGGCGACACCGGCCTGCCATCAATTTTCAGGTTAATGGTGGTGAGGTAATACGGCGTTGGGTTGGTCAGCGTGACCTTGCCCGCGCGGTAGGCGCCTGCAAGGTTTTTCCATGCCTCTCCTGCGCCTTCCCGAAGCGACTCAGGGCGATAAAAGACCTTGATGCGGTTGGCAGAGGCGAATTGCAGCGAATTGCCGGAACCGTTTTTAACCTGCTGTGGGATAGCTTTGACCGTCATCCAGTACAGCGTTTCGCGATCGGCTGGCAGTGCGTTGCCGCTGAACATGATTTTCACCGCGCTTTCGCTGGCGGGCTTCATGACGTACAGCGGCGGCGTGATGACGAAGTCGTTGGTACGGCTCCCTTTCTCGTCTTCCATCCATGACTGGATCAGGAACGTGGCATCAGGGTGGGTATTTCTTACCTGCATCATCGTCTGCGTCGTCGCGCCTGCATAGACCAGCCGCGTTGCACCCAACCCCACGCCGCCTGCATACACGGCGGATGAACATAACGTGCCAGCCAGACAAATCCATGTGTTTACGCGCATTGTGCGTCTCCTGAAAGCTGAGTCAGACCCGGCCAGCAGACCGGGCCTGAAGATTACGAATAGGTCACGGTGTAGGTTGCGACCGCGCTGGCATCACCCGCCGTGGCGTTGCCCAGTGGGGAGTAATATTTCGCGCTGAAGTTCAGGGTGTTCGCCCCCGCACGCAGGGGGATCGCTGCTGCCGGCTCACCCAGCCTGACGACGTTGCCCTGTTCATCATAAAGACGGATAGCGACATGCTGCGCCGAGCCCGCGCCGCCGTTTACTCCCGCAGCCAGGCTATTCACATCGGTACTGTCCGGCGTACCGGTGAAGGTGATAGCCACGGTCGTTGCGGCAATGGGGTTATCTTCCGTGGACGCGGAGGTATCGGCGATTTCGCAATCCTCCAGCGTGATGGAGAAGGCTTTTGCGGTACTGGCTTCACTGCCTGCGGCAGCCAGCGTGGCGGTACGCACTTCACCCATGTCGACGTCGATATTCGCGCTACCGGCGCTGATGGCACAGGCGGAGGTCACCACTTTACCGCTAAAGTTAACCGTGCCGCCGCTGGTGGTGGTGGCCAGTGCTGAGCCCGCTGGCAGCAGGGCGGCAATGCTTAATGCCAGCAGAGAATGGCAAGTAAGGCGTGCTTTCATTTCATGGTTCCTTGGTTTTTTATTACGAGATTTGCTCTGAAAGCGGCAGGTCTAACTGGTTAAAAAGACCAGCAAATCTGTCTTATTCCTGAGCCCGAGTTTTCTTATCGCTGAGCTTTTTAAAGCGCTCACGCGGCGATAAGAAAGTTTCTCCAGTTCTGCGATGTAACGTATATCCAGTCCGTTCCTGAGTTCCTTTAATACCCTCCTTTCTCCAGGCGTCAGCGATAACGCCGCTGGCTGCTTTTGGGGCCGATAATGGCTATCGACCATTTTTGCTAGCTTTATCCGCCACTGATAAACCGTGTTCTGTAGCGAGATATAGGCATCAATATCTTCCCTGGCCCATAACAGGGAATGGGCAGAGGTTGAGTACAGGCAGATAATCACCTCTGGATGCGTGGCTTTGATTTTTTTTAAATATTTCAGTGAGCCATACCCTGTATGGTATTTCTCTGCGCCGGATATAAATAAGATATCGATACGAATCGACGACAGCGCCTTATCCAGTTCCTGATAACCTCCTTCGATGATAATGATGTGAAGGTCGTCGCGGATGCTGCGTAATAACGTTTTAATGCCGTTTCTTGCATAATGATCGCCGCCCATCAATGCAACAGTAATATGCTGTGTTATTTGGTTATTGTTCGTCATGTTATTCCTCGAATTATAATAGTAATCAGGCGAATTATTTATAAGGGTATCGCCAGTATTCTCGAAGCAATGACGTATTGCATAGTGTAGGCCTACTATACGTCGGCCAATAAAGAGGTAATCTGAATTAATCTAAAATTGTATTAATTACTGAGATCGAGACCGGTTACGACGCTTCCCTCTGATTGGTCTTATTCCGCTTCGCTTTCTGTAAATTATGATAGCCGCTATTTTTAATGAAAATTTAGCTTTGATAAATGTTTTGTAAGGAGTTTGTCGTCTGGTGTCAGTGCGGGTGTGAAGTTGCTGACGGGGAATAACAATTTACGAATGTTATCATCGATAAAAACTGATAGAGAGGTGGGTGAAAAGCATACAAAAACCATGTAACTTATTGATATTTGTCAGGTTGAGAAAACTTAAGGCTTAAGAGTACTGAATATTTCAGACACGCATGTCCGTGGCGTACAATGTTTTTTTATGTAGATATTTGTCAATGTCAAGAGGCGAGGAGTGCGCCAAAAGGAGAGGCTCTGATAAAAGAGATGCTGTCGATAGTCAGATACTTCTGTGGAGCGGAAATTCCCTTCACAAAACATCATAATGAGGATGGTCGCGGATGAAGCGGCTCTGCAAGCCCCATTCTACAAGGGTTGAGTTCTTATGCAGGTTCAGTGAAGCTTAAGGGATGAAATATAAATTAAGATTTTTCGCCAATGGCGAAGATATACAGCATGCTGTTAATCAGTCACATTAATCCCGACGCGAATGTCATCACATACATGCGGTGACTCAGGTTCAACATCTGTTAACCGGAGAATTCATACTGCCCCTATGCATAAGCATTACATTATAAATAATATCGTCGAATTTCATCCTGCGGCCAGCACGTTACGTGATATCAACAATCCTGACCGTGTGGTTGTGTTAAATTCGCCAGCAGGCCGATGCCTGTTGTTATTAATCGACAGAGCGGGGTCGATTGTCACTCAGCAAGAGTTCCTTGATATTGTCTGGCAAAGCCGCGGCATGCTTGTCTCCTCCAATACCTATTACCAGAACATCTCCATTCTGCGCAAAGGGCTCAAAAAGATTGGTTTTGAAACTGACCCTATCGTTACCATTCCCCGGATTGGGCTGACGCTGGCAAGCGACACGCAAATAACTGTCAGAGAGTCTTCACCCGTCGCGCCTCAACCCGCAGAGGGACAATGTATGGAGGCGCCAGCGATCGAGGAGGTCTCTGCATCCTCCGCGCCAGCAGCGCCCGTTGCCAGGAAGCCCACGCGCTGGCTGGCTGTCGTCATGGGGCTATTGGTCATCCTGGCCGGGGCAGGCGTGACGGGATATATGAGCGCCAGGGAAAACCGTTTTGTTGAGGATTACCGTTTTGCGGCATCCGTCGGGGCCTGTCGCGTTTATCTTGCGAACGACATTCAGACTCACGCTGAACGCGCTTCCGCGCTGACCTATGTAGAACAATTCAAGGCTGAATGCGCGCAATATCCCTGGGTTTACATCAGCTGGTACGCCCTGCTTCCTCGTGCGTCGGTTATTCGCTGCGACCGGCCAATGAAAGAACCGAACCGCTGTATATCTGATTATTTCCTGAAGGATAGCTAGCATGACTCGTTTTCGGCAGATGCTGTATGTCATCGTGACGGGCCTCGTCACGGCAGGCGTGCTGACGGGCTATTACCTGTGGCACCGATCTTACGTTCAGCCTTTTTCATGCCAGGCTAATCTGGTACAGCACCATCCGGATGAGACGCTGACGGTCTGGCTGAATTACACCTTCGACGGGAAATTCGGCACCCTGAGCATGAATGGCCGGGCAAAGAGCGATCCGGGTAAAACCATCGACAGGAAAATTTCCTTTCGGGTGGAGAGAAAAGATCGCCTCTATTTGCTGACGTCAGAAAAAAATATGACTTTCCCGGACGATAATGTCGAAGACAGCTGGCTGGAAAAATATGAACCGCAATTTTTTGTCTATCCGGGCAAGAGTATTTATATGCGTATCAATGAACAACATAATGGTAACTATATCTTTACCTTAGGAACATTACCGACATATGTGTGTCGTGGTTCAAAAAAAGAATGATGTAAACGAGAAAAGCATTATATTTTCCTCCCGTCTCATTTATGCTTGATTTAAAATATCAGGATTATCTTAGAAATATAAAGTGCGACAGATCATGTTGCGATAATGTAATTAATTTTAAATTTGGCAAGTAAATGAAAAGTGTATTTGACTCCTCCGATGGGGGGAAATCAGTACCGGAAAAGTGTCTGCATATTGGGTTGATATTATGGCCCCGTTATTCACTCCTGGCCGTCTCCGGGTTGCTGGAGGCGCTGCGTTATGCAGCGAAAGCTCAGGATAAATTAGCATTTAAAATCAGCCTGATAAGTGAGTTTCCTGATATCCCGATTATCAGCAATGCGGGAATAATCATGAGACCGGATTCCCCCCATGCCCCGCCGGAAAGTTTTAACTACCTTGCTGTTATCGGCGGTGAATTGCAGTATCTGGACTTAGGGTATCAGGGGGATAAAGCGTATCTGGCACATGCCCACCATGCCGGGGTTCCGCTCATTGGCATTGGCACCGGCAGTTTTGTCCTCGCACAGGAAGGATTGCTGAATGAACGACGAGCGTCCATCCATCCTTTCCACCTTGATGCATTTCGGCAGGCTTTCCCGCTGGTTTATGCTGAGCAAGGGTATGATTTCATCGACGATGGCGATGTGCTGACCTGCCCGGGCGGTATTTCCACCCTGACGCTGGCAACTGAGCTTATCCGCGCCCATGCCGGGGATGATATCGCCAGCACCACCTGTCAGCGTTTGTCGCTCGTTCCGCATGAAATTGCCACCCCACGTCCGGCGAATCTTGCGCTTATCCCTGACTCGCGGTTGCGCCGCGCCGTCATGCTGATTGAACAGTTCCTGACCCGGCCGCTCACTACCGCCGGGCTTGCGCGAGAAGTGGCATTGAGTGAACGCCAGCTCAACCGTCTGTTCCACGCAGAATTCGGCAAAACGGCCCGCGAATTTATCCGCAGCGCCAGACTGCGCTATGCTTGCTGGCTGCTGAAGAACTCGCAGCAAAGCGTGACGGATATTGCGCAGCGGATGGGATTCAGCGACTGCGCGCACTTTATTCGTCATTTTCAGACGGAGTATGGTTGTACGCCTGGGGTGTGGCGCACGTCGCAGAATTAATTTTCTGAGGTGGATGTAAAATGCGGCTTATATAGTTGCGCCATCAACTACAGATACAATCGCGCTAGAGATGAAACGCAACCTGCTTGCCAGTGGGTAGTTCCACGTTAATGCTAAGTTTTCCGCCCATCGCTTCGATGTAACGCTTAAGCGTAGCAATCTTCAGATCGTTTCCACGCTGCTCCAGCTGTGTTACCGCAGGTTGACTTACGCCCATAAGATCGGCGACATGTTTTTGCGAAAGCTGGAGCTCTTCACGCAGAAGTTGCAGACCGGTTTCGAGGAACATTTCCTCTGCCATCTCCTGAATGCGCTGTTGGCTTTCCGGTGAGCGTGACGCAATCACTTCATTTAAGGTTTTCACTTGGCTGCCTCCAGGCTTGTCAGATGAAGGGTGAATTCAGCATCCGCAATGCGAATCAGTTTTTCATAAAAGGTTTTGTCATTACGCTTATCGCCCGCGCAAAGCACAATGGCCTGACGTACAGGATCAAACGCGAAGAACGCACGAACCGGGCGACCCGCATATTGAATACGTAACTCTTTCATATTCTTATACTGTGAGCCCTTAACGGTATCCGCATAGGGACGAGGAAGACGCGGTCCATAATTCTGTAGATTTAACAGGTCTGCCAGTACCTTTTCCTGCAACCCATCTTCCTGTTCAAGCAACCATTGCTCGAATACCTTACTAAACAGTACCGTCCACATGCTTTCGTCCATGATAAGCTGTAGCTTATAAAAAGAATATAAGCTGTAGTTAATAAATGCAATGGCTGTCAGTGGCAGCCGGGGCGTGAGTGGCAGGAGTATGACAAAGAAGAGATATCAAACGGATGGTGCAAGTGAGAAACTGCGAGGCGCTTTCCAGCGTTTCTTCGAAATGATCATATAGGGCGGATGATCCGACTGGAAGATTCTTCAGACACTTGTTATCCATAACAAAGCCATTTACAAGTTATTCCTGGAGCGCCTGGTCTGCCCTAACCGAAAGCGAGGAAGCCGGGAAGGCAATAGTGAAATGTGTTGCGATTGTCCTTCTTGCTGAACCTGTAAGTAAGCCTTACAAGTTACTTTTTATTCAAGTTCACCCTCTTCATAAATTGCTTTGATATGCTGAGTTATGGCTTGCGGTGTGACCTGAAAAAGAGCCGCTCTGGCTGCTTGCGACAGCCAGAGTGTTTCAAGTTTAAAGCGACATGTGATGCGAGCGGTTCCGTCATCACAGGCAAACATAACAAATCACCTGTCGGAGATTGGATTACGTCTTATCAGCCATGTCGTTTTCATATCTTAAACGCCTGTTGCACAAGACGGTTTGCGCGCCAGAAACAGCCGCTAAGCCAGGTGGTTTGTATTTGATTTTGCGAGGCGCTTTTCAGCATGTGGAATTTGGATCGCTGCAAGCGCGTCCTCTATCTCGGTGAGCTTTGCCTTCGTCCTTTTATAATCGTCCTGCAACCTCTGCTCCTGCTCGTTATACGCCACCAGAACGATGCACCCTTTCATCACCTTTACCGTGACCTGCTGCCCAGTATCAAACCCCGCCGCGCGCAGCCACTTGCCGGAAAGGATGATTTTTGGCGTAGATTTGTCGTAAACATTCGGGCGGTATCCCACAATTAACGAACGCTCGGTTCCGGATTGGTCGGTGTCTGGGGTAGAATGCGAATCAGCCATAATCAACTCCTTGATAGTTGGTGAGGTTAGACGCCCATTAGTGCTCCAACACTGCTGGGCGTTGTCAGAATTACGAATCCATGTGGTAGGTACCACATGCAGATAAATTAACCGAAGTGGTACCTACCATGCAAGAGAAAAAGAAACCAAATTTTGACCGTACCAAAAGCACTATGAAGAACATCCGGTTTGAGGATGAGCTTTTGGAGCAGATTGAGAAGGCTGCGGGGAAAGGGAATTTTAGTAAGTGGGTTAAAGAGGCTTGTTGGGAAAGGCTAAATATAAAATCAAAAAAGAGGTAATACTACCTCTTTTTTATATGATTATTTTATTTCTGTTTCTGTTTCTGTTTCTGTTTCTGTTTCTGTTTCTGTTTCTGCCTCTGCCTCTGCCTCTGCCTCTGCCTCTGCCTCTGCTTCTGCTTCGACCTCCGCTTTGACATCAGCCATAGACGGAGAAGTATGCTCTTCTATAGGTTCAGGGTCGTTTTGAGGTACGATGAATTCAAGCATCTCATCTTCTGTGAAAAGTTCTTGGCAGATGGACTTAAATTGTTCGCTTTCTTTGAAATATTTAAATAAAGGCCAATCTATCAAATGTTCTTTTTTAAATTCTTCTGCAAGATATGCCTTTTTCATATATTCAGCAGCCTTGTCATAATCAGATAACAAGATCCTTTCTGCCATTTTGAAAAGAAAACTTAATGCGGACCAATCATACTGAGAAAGCAGCGAATAACATTTTTTCTCTTCATTGGAAAATTTATAAGCTATGGCAAGATTAATAACAAGATACCTTCTTGTTATTTCATCTAAAGATTTTGATTTGGTTTCCGAAAATAATGGCAATACACTAATACATAAATCATATTTTTCCTTTTTTTTATAATTCATATGATAGTTGTATCAAACTATTATATGCAGGGAGGCTATCTTCTTGACTTTTGAATAGATTCAGCCAAAGAACATGGGTTAGCTTTATTACTAACTCAGAAATAATTGCAATCGCATTGAAAATATATGTGTTTGAAGCGAAAAGAGCAGTTCCTAATTTCGTATCTCCAATATTACAATTGTTTTCAGTACAAATCTTCATATATTGTGAAGAGACTACGCCATTACAATGTACAAATAAATTTCTACGTTCTGTAATTTCTATAAAAGATGTTAATATAGTTAACCCTTTAGTTAATGGAATCGAGAATTTTTTTCCAAACTTAATAATTGTTCTAAATGACTTTTTCTTAAAGTTGTTTCAATATCCTTTTCAATTACAAAATCTTTTATCTTATCAATGCTTCCAAACTCCATAATCTCATTAAATGTAAGGTTCTTCTCTAGAGAGTTTATTATTTCAGGTTTGGAAAGATAGATTTCTTTTAATAGCACTCCGAGATATGCATCATACTCGCTTACGATAGATACAAGAAAACTTGATGGAATGGCTCTCGCTGTTTTTAAGGATTTATGAACGGAACGCATTAGGAAATATAATTCTCTTTGCTTTTCAAAAGGCATTTTATATTTTATTAATATACCTTCCCCATCATACTCTCGCTGATATGAGTGCGCTAAAATGAATTCGTCTGATTGTTTTTCTTTTGCCTTAAAATCTCTATAAAGATTCCTTCTAATCGTAGGTAATGTTTCTTCAATACCCTCAAGAACATCAATAAAGTTATTTAAATTGTATCTAATTTTAGAGAAATCAGGGGAGGATAGTTCCATTTCACAACCTTATTTTTCAAGGAATAAAAGGTGATTAGGATTATTGGATTGTTGGCGTTTTGCATTTTTGGCGGAAGATCACAGGAGTCGAACCTGCCCGGGAACGCTGGCGCCCCCAACTGGATTTGAAGTCCAGCCACCTCACCGGAGATGACGATCTTCCGCGCCTGCATTGCTACATGGAGGCGGGGCGCATTATAGCTACTTTCAGGCATTTACCACATACCCCACACCACTTTTTTCACCTCTCTTTTGACCTGAATCCCCCTGTTTCAGCTAATTCTTAAGAAAATCCTCAGGTTAGCATTTCGTGCTCATCAACTTTTATCCTGATCACAAAAAACAAGAAACGTAATCTCTTAACCAGAAAACGCAATACCCGCTCCTGAAACAATGGTTTAAAACCAATGCAACCGGTCTCAGCGCCCCCTACAGCGTGAAGGATAAAAATATGAGCGAAGTACTTTCAGTAAAAGAGAAGATTGGCTACGGCATGGGAGACGCCGCCAGCCATATCATTTTTGATAACGTCATGCTTTATATGATGTTTTTCTACACCGATATTTTTGGTATTCCCGCCGGGTTTGTCGGCACCATGTTCCTGCTGGCCCGCGCGCTGGATGCGATCTCCGACCCGTGCATGGGGTTGATTGCCGACCGCACCCGCAGCCGCTGGGGCAAGTTCCGTCCGTGGATTTTATTCGGCGCGATCCCGTTCGGCATCGTCTGCGTGCTGGCGTATACCACGCCGGACCTGAGCCTCAACGGCAAAATGGTTTACGCCGCTATCACCTACACGCTGTTGACCCTGCTTTATACCGTGGTCAACATCCCGTACTGCGCGCTGGGCGGGGTGATCACCAACGACCCGACGCAGCGTATCTCCCTTCAGTCCTGGCGCTTTGTGCTGGCGACGGCGGGCGGCATGCTCTCTACGGTGCTGATGATGCCGCTGGTAAACCTGATTGGCGGCGACGATAAAGCGTTCGGCTTCCAGGGCGGGATCGCCGTGCTGTCGGTGGTCGCGTTCCTGATGCTGGCGTTCTGCTTCTTCACCACCAAAGAGCGCATCCAGGTGCCGCCGAGCACCACCTCCATGCGGGAAGATCTGCGCGACATCTGGCAAAACGACCAGTGGCGCATCGTCGGCGTGCTGACCATCCTCAACACCCTTGCCGTCTGCGTGCGCGGCGGCGCGATGATGTACTACTGCACCTGGATCATGGGTTCGCCGGAAGTGTTCGTCGCGTTCCTCACCACCTACTGCGTCGGCAACCTGATTGGCTCCGCGCTGGCGAAACCGCTCACCGACTGGAAGTGCAAGGTCAGCATCTTCTGGTGGACCAACGCCGCGCTGGCGGTGGTCAGCGTGGCGATGTTCTTCGTGCCGATGCATGCCACCGTGCTGATGTTCGGCTTCATCTTCGTTATCGGCGTGCTGCATCAGCTGGTGACACCGATTCAGTGGGTAATGATGTCCGATACCGTCGACTACGGCGAATGGACCAACGGCAAACGCCTGACCGGCATCAGCTTTGCGGGCACGCTGTTCGTGCTGAAGCTCGGCCTGGCGCTGGGCGGGGCGATGATCGGCTGGATGCTGGCAGGCGGCGGCTACGACGCTGCGGCCAAAACCCAGAACAGCGCGACCATCAGCATCATTATCGGTCTGTTTACCCTGGCTCCGGCGATCTGCTACGTGCTGAGCGCCATTATCGCCAAACGCTACTACACGCTGAAAACCCCCTTCCTGACCAAAATCCTGCGCGAGCTGGCGCAGGGCGCGCGCCGCAATCAGCAGGAGTTTGAAAACCTGCCGGTCAGTAAAGAATTGCAGAACTAAGAGGACGTAAGCATGAAAATCAGTGATGGAAACTGGCTTATCCAACCGGGCCTTAACGTGACGTATCCGGTACAGGTGTTCGACGTGGAGCAGCAGGGCAATGACCTGGTGGTGTATGTGGCGCCGCGTGACGTGCGCGAACGCACCTGGCAGCTCGACACGTTGATGTTCACGGTGCGCCTGTTTGCTCCGCAGGAAGGGATTATCGGGGTGCGCATTGAGCACTTCCAGGGCGCGCTGAACAACGGCCCGCACTATCCGCTGAACGTTCTGAAGGATGTAAAAGTTGAGATTGAAAACAACGCCGAATTTGCCGAGCTGAAAAGCGGCAGCGTCAGCGTGCGCGTCACCAAAGGCGAGTTCTGGGCGCTGGATTTCCTGCGCAACGGCCAGCGCATTACCGGCAGCCAGCTGAAAAACAACGGCTACGTGCAGGATACCAACACCGATCGCAACTATGTGTTTGAACGTCTGGATCTGGGCGTGGGGGAAACGGTCTACGGTCTGGGCGAGCGCTTTACCGCCCTGGTGCGCAACGGTCAGACGGTCGAAACCTGGAACCGCGACGGGGGCACCAGCACCGAGCAGTCCTACAAAAACATCCCGTTCTACCTGACCAACCGTGGTTATGGCGTGCTGGTGAATCACCCGGAAAATGTCTCGTTTGAAGTCGGCTCCGAGAAAGTGTCCAAAGTGCAGTTCAGCGTGGAAGGGGAGTATCTGGAGTACTTCGTGATCGACGGCCCGACGCCAAAAGAGGTATTAAACCGCTATACGCAGTTCACCGGGCGTCCGGCGCTGCCGCCGGCGTGGTCGTTCGGCCTGTGGCTGACCACCTCCTTCACCACTAACTACGACGAAGCGACGGTCAACAGCTTTATCGACGGCATGGCCGAGCGCGACCTGCCGCTGCACGTGTTCCACTTCGACTGCTTCTGGATGAAAGCCTTCCAGTGGTGCGATTTTGAGTGGGACCCGGTGACCTTCCCCGACCCGGAAGGGATGATCCGCCGCCTGAAAGAGAAAGGGCTGAAGGTCTGCGTGTGGATCAACCCGTACATCGGCCAGAAATCGCCGATCTTCCGTGAGCTGAAAGAGAAGGGCTACCTGCTCAAGCGCCCGGACGGCTCCCTGTGGCAGTGGGACAAATGGCAGCCGGGGCTGGCGATCTACGACTTCACCAACCCGGACGCGTGCCGGTGGTACGCCGACAAGCTGAAAGGCCTGGTGGAGATCGGCGTCGACTGCTTCAAGACCGACTTCGGCGAGCGTATCCCGACGGACGTCCAGTGGTTTGACGGTTCCGATCCGCAGAAGATGCACAACCATTACGCCTACATCTACAACGAACTGGTATGGAACGTGCTGAAAGAGACGGTGGGAGAAGAAGAGGCGGTGCTGTTTGCCCGTTCTGCCTCCGTGGGGGCGCAACAGTTCCCGGTGCATTGGGGCGGCGACTGCTACGCCAACTATGAATCGATGGCGGAAAGCCTGCGCGGCGGGCTGTCGATTGGCCTGTCCGGCTTCGGATTCTGGAGCCACGATATCGGCGGGTTTGAAAACACCGCTCCGGCGCACGTCTATAAGCGCTGGTGCGCTTTCGGGCTGTTCTCCAGCCACAGCCGCCTGCACGGCAGCAAATCCTACCGTGTGCCGTGGGCGTACGATGACGAGTCCTGCGACGTGGTGCGCCACTTCACCCAGCTGAAATGCCAGCTGATGCCGTACCTGTATCGTCAGGCGGCGCTGGCCCGCGAGTTCGGCACGCCGATGCTGCGGGCAATGATGCTGGAGTTCCCGGACGATCCGGCGTGCGATTACCTTGACCGCCAGTACATGCTGGGGGATTCAATGATGGTGGCGCCGGTGTTCTCCGAGGCGGGCGACGTGCAGTTCTGGCTGCCGGAAGGGCGCTGGACGCACCTGTGGCACAACGATGTAATCGAGGGCAGCCGCTGGCATAAGCAGCAGCACGATTTCCAGAGCCTGCCGGTCTATGTGCGCGACAACACGCTGCTGGCGCTCGGCAATAATAACCAGAAGCCGGACTATGCGTGGCACGAGGGGACAGCCTTCCAGCTCTTCAACCTGAGCGATGGCGCAACGGCGGTAAGCGAAGTGCCTGCGGCGGACGGTTCTGTGGTGTTTACGCTGAAGGCGTCACGTCAGGGCGACGTCGTGACCTTTACCGGCGCGGGAGATGCGCAAAACTGGTCGGTGTGCTTGCGCAACGTGCAAAAGGTTGGCGGCGTGAAAGGCGGTTCACATGCGGGCAGCGAGTGGGGTGTGGTGGTGAAAGCCGACGGGGATGAGGTGGTGGTTCACCTCTGAGCCGTAAAAATGCCCGGTGGCGCTTCGCTTACCGGGCCTACGGTAATTATGCGGTCTGATGCCCTCACCCACGGTAGAAGGAACCAAAACCTCGTAGGCCGGGTAAGGCGAAGCCGCCACCCGGCTTTTTACTGTGCCGGAGCCACCGCCGACACCATCCCGCCGGTCATCGTCTGCTGCACCTGCTGTTTATCCATATTTACCGCGCTCAGCTTCCCGTTCACCGTCGGCTTCAGCGGCGCATTCGCCTGCACGCTGCCGCTGGCGGTGAGCTGAATATTGCCGTCGCCCGCAATCGGCAGCGCTGGCCAGCCCCACTGCTGCAAGACGTTGAGTGGTACGCCGCGCCCGTTCAGGCTCACGGTGGTTTGTCGCTGTGGCAGCTGTGACACGGTGGCGGTCGCTTCCAGGATCCCTTTCTCGGTAAAGGCGCTCAGGTCGGTAATGTTTACCGTTGCGGCGTTGGCATTCAGCGCCAGCGACGGGCGTCGCACGTCGACGCGGTTAAAGGTTGCTGCCGCCCCGTTCAGGGTTGCGTTACCGCCCCACACGCCCCACTTGTGGTCTTGCGCCAGACGCAGATTAGCGCCATAACCGTCGAGGGAGGTGATCTGCCATGGGAACGCCGGATCGATGTCGATCACCAGGTTGCGGCTCAGGCCGAATTTTTTCAGCGTCACGCTGTTCAGCCATGCCGGAAGCGGATCCATCCACAGCGTTTTCCAGTTTTCCGGAAGCGTATATTCCAGCCCGGCAATGGCAACGTCGTCCAGCACCAGCGCGTTCCCGTCGCGCAGCCAGTTGCCGGAGGTGCGCACCATGCCCCCTTCCCAGCGGGAAGTGAACTGACGCAGCGCAATGCCCTGCGGGGAGAATTCCGCGTTCAGGATAGGATCAAAAAGATGCAGCGAGCCGTAGATAAATTCGCTGGCGTTCAGGGATAACCGTCCCTCCTGGCTTTGCCAGTCACCTTTACTCAGGGTGAGGTTACGCAGGCTGAGATCGAGGTCGGTTACCGCCCAGTCTGGCCCCTGTAGACGGGCATCGGTCACTTCCAGCCGCCCAATCTGTAACGAAGGCAGGGTGGAGAGAGGGGCGAAGAAATCCAGCAGCGATTTGTCGCTTTGCAGGCGTATCTCATTCAGACGCAGGGTGTCGATAACCCAGCCACCGTCGGCATTACGCTGAGCCGACCCCGTAAGCGAGCCGCGCGCCATATCGGCACCGATGGTATTGAGCACCACCTCTTTGCCGTTGAGTTGTCCCTGAATCAGCACGTTGTTGGCCGGTATGCCGTTGAGCGTGAGCGACCCGGCGCTCATCTGGATTTGCGCATTTTTCCCCAGTACGTTCCCCGCCTCGGGCTGCCACGGGCTGACGCCACCGGTCACCTTTTGCGCACTGAGATCCCACTCCGTATTCGGGCTGTTAAAGGCCATGTTATTCAGTTGCAGACGATCGGCCTGGAACGGCAGCGGCGCCGTCTGTGGAGATAAATTCAGCGTGCCATCGAACAGGGTGATGGCGTCCATATGCAGCGGGTCGGTGATCTGGCGGCTGCTTAAGCCAATATCCACTTTTTTAGCGACCAGCGTGGCCGGTTTGCCATCTCGTCCGAAGGTAACGTTTTCCAGAAGAATGTGAGAAGGGGATGAAAAGCGGTGATCCATCAGGTCAAAGTTGAGCTCGTAATCGGTATTCACCGTGATCCAGCTACTGACCTGCGATGCGCCCCAGCGGGTCTGGAGCAGAAAATAAAAGGCGAGCACTACAATGAGCAGGGCTACCAGAAGATAGATAAGCAGCTTTCCAATAAATTTCATGGTCTTCCTTCCCGCGAAACGCACATAAGGGTGTTATGCACGATTTATGCGCAATGCTCAAGGCGGGAATGGTGTAAAGAGATGTCACGGCAGGCATTGACAGCCTGCCGTGTGGGGATCAGTTCTTTTCAGGCGGGAAAATGAGATTCAGCACGATAGCGGTAATACCGCCCGCGGCGATGCCGGAAGAGAGCAGGTTTTTCACCCAGTCCGGGGCAAACTGCAAAATCAACGGCTGCTGGGAGACGCCAAGTCCTACGGCGAGAGACAGCGCAATAATCATGATTGCGCGGCGGTTCAGCGGCTCGCGGGAGACGATACGCACGCCGGAGGCCGCGATGGTACCGAACATGACCAGCGTCGCGCCGCCCAGGACCGGCTCGGGAATGTGCTGCACAAACCCGCTCACCGCCGGGAACAGGCCGAGGACCACCAGCATCAGCGCCACCACGAAGCCCACGTAGCGGCTGGCCACGCCGGTCAACTGGATCACGCCATTGTTCTGGCCGAAGCAGGAGTTCGGGAATGTGTTGAACACCGCCGAGACAAACGAGTTCAGTCCGTTCGCCAGCACGCCGCCTTTCAGACGTTTCATGTACAGCGGGCCGGAGACCGGCTGCTCGGACACGTCGGAGGTGGCAGTGATATCGCCAATGGTTTCCAGCGAGGTGATCATAAAGACCAGCATCAGTGGCAGGAGCAGACTCCAGTCAATGCCCAGGCCGTAGTAGAGCGGCGTTGGCACGGTAATCAACGCGCTGTTGGTTGGGGTGGTGTTTTCCGGCAGCATGCCCAGCGCCCACGCCAGCAGGTAACCGGCCGCCATGGCGATCACCAGCGAAGCCACGCGCAGGTACGGGTTACGCTGGCGGTTAAGCAGAATAATGATCGCCAGCACTACGCCTGCCAGCAGCAGGTTTTTCGGCGCGCCGAAGGTATGGTCGCTCATTGCCGCGTAGCCGCCCCCGATGGAGGTCAGACCCACCTGAATCAGCGACAGGCCGATAATCATCACCACCACGCCGGAGACCAGCGGGGTGATCACCCGGCGCGCAAGGTGCAGAACGCGGGAGATGATCATCTCTGTGCAGCTTGCCAGCATCAGGGTGCCGAATAGCGCCGCCATCATCGTCGGGACATCTGCGCCGCCGGTTTTCAGTGCCGTACCGCCCATGATCAGCGGCGCCACAAAGTTAAAGCTGGTGCCCTGAATCGACAGCAACCCCGAACCCACCGGACCCCAGGCTTTAATTTGAATGATGGAGGCTACACCGGAAGCGAACAGAGACATACTGATGATGTGTTGCGTATCCTGCGCCGGTAACCCCAGCGCCTGACAAATCAGCAGAGCCGGCGTGATGACCGCAACGAACATCGCCAGCAGATGCTGGCAGGCGGCAAACAGGGTTTGAGGTAGCGGGGGACGATCTTCAAGGCGGTAAATCAGTTCACTGTTTTGCTTCTGCGCAATCGGTTGCGCATCAGCAGACTCCAGAGTGTTAACAGACATCGGCGGCAATCCCACGGTGGAAAAGCGGGCATTTTAGCTGACCACCTGGTAAAAGCAAACGATTGCCAGCAAAAAAAAGAGAGAAAATCTGCCGGTGTGAGCAGGTTTTCTACAACGAACAGGAAAAAAAAATTACACTTTTCGCGCCGGCGGCTCATGACGAGCATCACCCGGCCCAGGATAACGCCGCGTGTGTATGGAACACGCGCATAACAGGAGCCTTTTATGATTCATCTCGATACGTTGTCGACCCTTGTTGCCGCAACGCTGGTTCTTCTGCTTGGTCGCAAGCTGGTACACAGTGTTTCCTTTCTGAAAAAGTACACCATTCCTGAACCTGTCGCCGGTGGATTGCTGGTGGCGCTGGCCCTGCTGGTACTGAAAAAAAGCATGGGTTGGGAAATTGATTTTGATATGTCCCTGAAAGATCCGTTGATGCTGGCCTTCTTTGCCACTATCGGCCTGAACGCTAACCTCGCAAGCCTGCGTTCGGGTGGCAAGGTGCTGGGCGTGTTTTTGATTGTCGTGGTGGGCCTGCTGCTGATGCAAAACGCCATCGGCATCGGTATGGCGTCGCTGCTGGGGTTGGATCCGCTGATGGGTCTGCTGGCGGGGTCGATTACCCTGTCAGGTGGCCACGGAACGGGCGCGGCGTGGAGCAAGCTGTTCATCGAACGCTATGGCTTTGAAAACGCAACGGAAGTGGCAATGGCCTGCGCGACCTTTGGCCTGGTGCTTGGCGGGCTGATTGGCGGCCCGGTGGCGCGCTATCTGGTGAAACATTCCACTACGCCGGAAGGCAGACCAGACGATGAAATGGTGCCGACCGCGTTCGAAAAACCGGACGTTGGTCGCAGCATCACCTCGCTGGTGATGATTGAAACCATCGCCATGATTGCCATCTGCCTCACCGTGGGCAAAATCGTTGCGCAATGGCTGGCGGGAACGGCTTTCGAACTGCCAACCTTTGTCTGCGTGTTGTTTATCGGGGTGATCCTGAGCAACGGTCTGGCGCAGATGGGCTTCTACCGCGTCTTCGAACGCGCGGTGTCCGTGCTGGGGAACGTCAGCCTGTCGCTGTTCCTGGCGATGGCGCTGATGAGCCTCAAGCTGTGGGAACTGGCCTCGCTGGCGCTGCCGATGGTGGCGATCCTGGCGGTACAGGCCGTGTTTATGGCGCTGTATGCCATCTTTGTTACCTGGCGCATGATGGGCAAAAACTATGATGCGGCGGTACTGGCTGCGGGTCACTGTGGATTTGGTCTGGGAGCGACACCAACGGCCATCGCGAATATGCAGGCGATCACCGAACGGTTCGGCCCGTCGCACATGGCGTTTCTGGTGGTGCCGATGGTGGGCGCATTCTTCATTGATATCGTCAACGCGCTGGTCATTAAGCTCTACCTGATGCTGCCGATGTTTGGCTGACCGTCAGGCGTTGGAATACCGCTCGGTTTCCGGCATCCAGCGTTCAATTAACGCTGCCGCCTGTTCGGGGTAGCGTTCATGAATATGACGCGCAAGGCGTTGTACTTCGGGGATCATGGCCTGATCGCGCAGCAAATCCGCCACTTTAAATTCGGCGTTACCCGTCTGACGCGTGCCCAGCAGTTCGCCCGGGCCGCGGATCTCCAGATCTTTTTGCGCAATGACGAAGCCGTCATTGCTGTCGCGTAATACCTGCAAACGCATCTGCGCGGTTTTCGACAGCGGGGCTTTGTAGAGCAGCACGCAGTGAGAGGCGATCGCGCCACGGCCCACGCGGCCTCGTAGCTGGTGGAGCTGCGCCAGGCCCAGACGCTCCGGGTTCTCAATAATCATCAGGCTGGAGTTCGGCACATCCACGCCCACTTCGATAACCGTGGTCGCAACGAGTAAGTGCAGCTCGCCCTGTTTGAACGACTGCATCACCGCCTGCTTCTCGGCAGGCTTCATGCGCCCGTGAACCAGACCGACGTTCAGCTCTGGCAGGGCGAGCTTTAACTCTTCCCATGTGGCTTCGGCAGCCTGCGCTTCCAGCAGCTCAGACTCTTCAATCAGGGTGCAGACCCAGTACGCCTGACGCCCTTCCTGCGTACAGGCGTTGCGCACGCGGTCAATGATGTCGCTGCGCCGCGTGTCCGGTATGGCAACCGTGGTCACAGGCGTTCGGCCCGGCGGCAACTCGTCGATGGTGGAGGTATCCAGATCGGCATAGGCCGTCATCGCCAGGGTGCGCGGAATCGGCGTGGCGGTCATGATCAGCTGATGCGGGTGGAAGCCCTGTTGCAGACCTTTCTCCCACAGCGCCAGACGCTGATGAACACCAAAGCGGTGCTGTTCGTCGATAATGACCAGCGCCAGGCCGTTAAACTGCACCTGTTCCTGGA
Source organism: Enterobacter cloacae complex sp. 402C9 (assembly GCF_050030745.1). Classification (NCBI taxonomy): domain Bacteria; kingdom Pseudomonadati; phylum Pseudomonadota; class Gammaproteobacteria; order Enterobacterales; family Enterobacteriaceae; genus Enterobacter; species Enterobacter cloacae complex sp. 402C9. Next base: position 107,743 of record NZ_JBLGUW010000001.1, read on the forward strand.
AAATGGCGTGCGTGCCGACAATCATCTGCACCTGCCCGCTGGCAATAGCTTCCTGCTGCGCAAGACGTGCTTTGCCCTTCTGCTTCCCGGCCAGCCAGCCCACTTCGATCCCCAGTGGGGCGAACCAGTTACGGAAATTGTTGGCGTGCTGCTCGGCCAGCAGTTCTGTCGGCGCCATCAGCGCCACCTGCTTGCCGTGGACGATAGCGCGTAAAGCGGCCAATGCGGCAACCAGCGTTTTCCCGGAGCCCACGTCGCCCTGCACCAGGCGCATCATCGGCACATTCAGCGCCATATCGCGTTCGATCTCGGCGGTGACCCGCGCCTGGGCGCCGGTGGGTTTAAACGGCAGTGTGGCCAGCAGCTTATCTTTGAGCTCATCATGCGGGCTTAATGGCTGCGCGTGGAAACGCTGCGCACCGGCGCGCAGGGCCAGCATGCTCAGGTTGTGAGCCAGTAATTCCTCAAGGATAAGACGCCGTTGGGCGGGATGTTTACCGCTTTCTAAATCAACAAGCTGAAGCGTTGGCGGTGGACGGTGCAGGGTGCGCAACGCCTCCGGCAGGCTCATCATGCCCTGCGCTAGCTCCGGTGGCAGCAGCTCGTTAATGGCGCAGGTATCGAGCAGCTCCAGCGCCTGGTCGGTGAGCTTGCGCAGCGTGGCCTGCTTAATGCCTTCGGTGGTTGGATAGACCGGGGTGAGCGTCTCCTGTAGCTCAGGTGAGCTGAGATCGCCTTGCACGCGGTATTCCGGGTGGATCATCTCCGCGCCGTATTTGCCCCGTTTGGCTTCACCGTACGCAAGTACGCGTCGTCCATTGGCAAGGCTGTTTTTCATCGCCGCATTGAAGTTGAAAAAGCGCATGGTGAGAATGCCGGTGCCGTCGCTGATCTGGCAGGTCATCATCCTGCGTCCGCCAAAGGTGATGTTGCAGTTCAGCACTTCCCCTTCAACGGTGGCGTAAATAGCGGGCAGCAGATCGCCAATTTTATAAAGCTGAGTACGGTCTTCGTAACGCAGGGGGAGGTGGAGCAGGAGATCCTGCACGGTGTGCAGGCCAATCTTCGCCAGTTTACTGCTTTGTGCCGCGCCCACGCCCGTCAGGCTGTTGAGCGGTATGGCGTCCAGCAGGCGGCCTTTCATGATTTACCCTGCGTACTGCATGGTGGACCACCACTCGGCATCGGCTTCAATTTCGCCCTGCGCGTTGACGTGGGGGTAAGGCAATTTCTTCTGCTTCGCAACGCGAGCCAGCACCGGATAGCCACCTTCAAACAGCAGGCGCTGCTGCTCCTCTTCCGGCAGCATGCTGTTGCTGCGCTCGTACATTCCGGCATTCTGACGCTGGCGCTGCGCTTCATACAGGATCAGCGCTGAGGCGACCGACACGTTGAGTGACTGGACCATGCCGATCATCGGAATGATGATGTCCCGGTCAGCCAAATCCAGTGCTTCCTGCGTGATCCCCGTTTTCTCCTGGCCCATTAAAATGCAGGTCGGACGGGTGTAATCGATCTCACGGAAATCCACGGCTTTAGCAGAGAGGTTGGTTGCCAGAACCTGCATGCCACGCCCTTTCAGGTGCGAGACCGCTTCACCAATAGTTTGGTGAGTTTTCACGGATACCCAGCTGTTGCTGCCTGCGGCGGTGGAGGCCATGGTACGCATACGTGCGCCTGGCCAGACGGCGTGGACTTCATGCACGCCGACGGCATCTGCGGTGCGAACGATAGCAGAGACGTTATGAGGTTTATGGACCTGCTCCATGCAGACCGTCAGATCAGGCTGACGCCTGGCGAGCATTTCGCAGATTCGCTCGTAACGTGTTGAATTCATAATGCTAGTTTCGGTTACGGGTGACTTTAATGACATCCGGCATCACGCGGATCTTGCGCATAATATTGGCCAGATGTACGCGGTCACGGGCGGTCAGGCGAATAAAGGCGCTGTAAACGCGGCCATCTTTTTCTTCAGTATTCAGGCTCTGAATGTTTGACGAGGCCGTGTTGATCGCTGCCGTCAGGTTCGCCAGTGCACCCTGGTGGTTAAACATATCCACCTTGATTTCAGTGATAAATTCCTGCGCTGTCTCTTTATCCCATTCGACCGCCATGAACTTCTCAGGCTCTTTCTGATAGCCACGGATGTTACGGCAGGATTCGTGGTGGATCACCAGCCCTTTACCCGGGCTGACGTGCGCAATAATCGGGTCGCCCGGGATAGGGCGGCAGCATTTGGCGAAGGTGATGAGCACCCCGTCAGCGCCTTTGATTGGCAGGTGACCATGATTTTGCGCGTTAGCAGGAACGGCTGTCGTTTCGCCCTGTTGCAGGTTCTTCGCCACGACCACGCTCATGGCGTTTCCGAGGCCAATCTCTGCCAGCAGGTCATCCAGCGAGGCGAGCTTCATACGCTCCAGCTCATGCTGAATGTTTTCTGGTGGGATCTCTGCCAGTTTGCGGCTGCCACCCAGCGCGTGATTGAGCAGACGACGCCCCAGGCTAACGGAGTCGTCGCGCTTGAGATTTTTCAGCAGCTGGCGGATTTTTGCGCGCGCTTTTGAGCTCACGACAAAGTTCAGCCAGGCAGCGTTAGGACGTGCGCCCGGCGCGGTAATAATTTCGACAGTCTGCCCGCTGAAGAGCGGCTGCGACAGCGGATAAGGCTGCCTGTCGACGCGGGCACCCACGCAGGCATGGCCGATATCGGTATGCACGGCGTAAGCGAAGTCGACCGGTGTCGCGCCCGCAGGCAGTTCGACAATGCGCCCTTCCGGCGTGAAAACGTAAATCTCATCCGGGAAGAGATCGGATTTAACGCTCTCGATAAATTCAAACGAGCTACCTGCACTCTGTTGCAGCTCCAGCAGGCTCTGCATCCAGCGCTGGGCGCGGATTTGCGCGGTGGTGCTGCTTTCGCCGCCGTGCTCTTTATAAGCCCAGTGCGCCGCGACACCCATTTCCGCCATCTGATCCATGTCTTCGGTACGAATTTGCACCTCAACCGGAACGCCGTGCGGGCCAATCATCGAGGTGTGCAAAGACTGGTATCCGTTCGCTTTTGGAATGGCGATGTAATCTTTGACGCGCCCCGGACGTGGCTTGTACAGGCTATGCATCTGCCCCAGCACGCGGTAGCAGGTGTCCGAGTCGTGGACGATGACGCGGAACGCGTAGATATCCATGATCGAGTGAAAACGCTGCTCCTTGAGCACCATTTTGCAGTAAATAGAGTACAAATGCTTTTCGCGACCGCTAACGCGGCACGGAATACCGGCTTCCTGCAAGCGCCCTTCGATTTCAGAGAGGATCTTTTGAATCATCTCTTTACGGTTACCGCGAGCGGCTTTCACCACCTCTTTAATCACGCGATAGCGGTTTGGGTATAACGCTTCAAAACCCAGCTCTTCCAGCTCGGTTTTAATGTGATGAATACCTAAACGGTGCGCCAGCGGACTGTAGATTTCGAGGGTTTCACGGGCGATGCGGCGACGTTTATCCGGGCGAAGTGAGCCCAGCGTGCGCATATTGTGGGTGCGGTCAGCAAGTTTGATGAGAATGACGCGGATATCCTGCACCATCGCCATGATCATCTTGCGAAAGTTTTCGGCCTGCGCCTCTTTCTTATCGCGGAATTTCAGCTTATCAAGCTTAGAGACCCCTTCCACCAGCTCGGCAACGCTTTTGCCAAACAGCTGTTCCATGTCCTGGTAGGTGGCAGGGGTATCTTCAATCACGTCATGCAGCAGGGCGGCCATGAGCGTTTCGTAGTCGAGTTTCATCTCGGCCAGAATACAGGCCACCGCTACTGGGTGCGTGATATAGGGTTCACCGCTTGAACGTGTCTGGCCCTCGTGAGCGTCACGTGCAACGAGATACGCCTGCTGAAGACGCTTAATCTGGTCTTCAGGCAGGTAGGTTTGAATCAGTTGATTCAGGCTTTCAAACAGATACAAGGGCGACCCGCAGGTTTAATTAACGACGACCTTCAGCAATGGCGGTTACGGCCTGCAGTTCTGCGGCTTCCTGCTCTTGCTGCTCCTGGCGCTCACGCACGTCGAGGATCTGGTTGTTGATCAGACCTTCTTCGATTTCGCGAAGTGCAATAACGGTGGTTTTATCGTTTTCTTCCGGTACCAGCGGATCTTTACCGCCTACCTGCATCTGACGAGCGCGACGCGCGGCGACCAGTACCAGGTCAAAACGGTTACCAATTTTCTCTACAGCGTCCTGAACAGTTACGCGTGCCATACTTAAAATGCTCCACAGGTGAAGAAATGACTGGGCATGATACTGAAAGTGGGTTCAGTCTGCCAACAGTTTGGTGATTAATGCGTCATGTCGCTGCTTCTGGCGGCTCATACGCAGACGTTCTGCGCGAAGGATAGTTTTGAGATCGCTCAGCGCGGCATCAAAATCATCATTCACAATAAGGTAATCATATTCCGCGTAATGGCTCATTTCTGCAACAGCCTGTGCCATACGCTTCGCGATAACTTCTTCGCTGTCCTGGCCGCGACCCCGCAGGCGGCGATCCAGTTCATCTTTCGATGGCGGTAAAATAAAGATACTGCGCGAATCAGGCATTTTCTTACGAATTTGCTGCGCGCCCTGCCAGTCGATATCCAGGAACACGTTCACGCCGGTCGCCAGAACCTGCTCAATGGTTTCACGCGAAGTACCGTAGTAGTTACCGAATACTTCTGCGTGTTCAAGAAACGCGTCTCTGCCAATCATCGCTCTGAATTCGTCGTGATTCACAAAGAAATAGTGTTCACCGTGCACCTCACCCGGACGCGGTGCTCGCGTGGTGTGAGAAACAGAAACCTGCGTATCGTACAACGGTTGGGTTTTTAACAGTGCCTGAATAAGGCTGGATTTACCCGCGCCACTAGGGGCAGAAACAATATAAAGCGTGCCTTGAGCCATGAGAGTCTTTTGTATGTGTTAACGAAGAAGTCCTACATACGGGCTTATTATACACGTCGCCGCTGTGTGACGTAGCCTTTGTCACACTTTTTCCCGTGGATGATTAAATTTTGCGTGCCGTTTTCAGGTTTTGTCTGCGGTTTGCAGCAACAAAAAGAAACGCTGGATAACGCCTCGTAAAGCGTAACGTTGCCATTCGCGTCGTTTTCAATACCGGGTTATACCTCCTCCAACGCAAAGGAGGGGTAATAATGTGGCGATGGATAAGCGGGTTTGCGCTGTTGTGGTGTAGCACCGGGTTAGCGGTATGCCCGGTATGGTCGCAGGCAAAAGCAGAAAAGGAAATTGTAGCGCTGAGCGCGCAGATCAAACGCTGGGACGATGCTTACTGGAAGCAGGGAGTCAGTGACGTTGATGACGGGGTTTACGATCAGCTTAACGCGCGGTTGAACCAGTGGCAGCGCTGCTTTGGTCATGTCTCTTCCGAAGAGAGACCGCCACCTCTGACAGGTAGTGTGACACACCCGGTTGCGCATACGGGCGTGCATAAGGTTGCCAGTAAAGCTGAGCTCAGCCAGTGGATGCGAGCCCGGCAACATCTCTGGGTGCAGCCCAAAGTGGATGGCGTGGCTGTGACGCTGGTGTACCAGGGCGGGAAGCTTGTCCGGGCCATTAGCCGTGGCAACGGTGTGAAAGGTGAAGACTGGACGGCGCAGGTTCGATCAATCCCCTCTGTTCCGCAAAACCTGTCCGGCCCCCTGGCAAATAGCGTCTTACAGGGTGAACTGTTCTGGATTCATGAAAACCACATCCAGCGTCAGATGGGGGGGATGAACATGCGGGCAAAAGTGGCGGGCGCCATGATGCGTCATAACGATAGCGCACTTCTCAGGCAGCTCGGCGTGTTTATCTGGGCCTGGCCGGATGGACCTAAAGAGATGCAGGTATCTCTGGATGCGTTGTCAAAAGCCGGGTTCACCCTGACGGCGCGTTATACGCTGCCCGCCGCGTCTGTGAATGCGGTCGAAGCGCAGCGTTCAGCGTGGCATACAACAGCATTGCCCTTTGCCACGGACGGCATTGTGGTGCGTTCAGCGGATGAACCCGCGGGCGACGGTTGGTTACCCGGTGAAGGCCGTTGGGTTGTCGCATGGAAATATACGCCTGTCGCTCAGGTTGCTGAAGTGCGAGGGATACAGTTTGGCGTCGGGCGAACGGGCAAGGTGTCCGTTGTAGCCGAACTGGATCCAGTAAAGCTTGATGATAAACAGGTGCGGCGGGTGAGCCTGGGGTCGGTCACACGCTGGCAGCGGCTGGATATTGTTCCCGGCGATCAGGTTCTGATAAGCCTCGCCGGGCAGGGGATCCCCCGATTCGATCGAGTTGTCTGGCGGGGAGCGAACAGGGAAAAACCAGAACCTCCGGCCCTGCAGTACCACTCGCTGACCTGTTTTTATGCCTCACCAGCGTGTATGGAACAGTTCTTTGCCCGGTTGACGTGGCTTAGCTCAAAACAAGGGCTAGGGATCGAGGGGTTAGGCGAGGCGGGCTGGCGAACGCTTCATCAGACGCATCGTTTCGAGAATATTTTTTCGTGGTTAACACTGACGCAGGCGCAGCTACAGTCCACGCCTGGCTTTTCCGCCGGGCGCGGGTTATCGCTCTGGCATCGTTTTAATATTGTGCGCAAACAACCTTTTATTCGCTGGGTCACAGCGATGGGGATCCCGCTGACAAAAGCCACGCTGAATGCGGTTGGGGCGGCGTCGTGGCAGGCGCTGAATCAGCGGAGCGCCGCTGACTGGCAGGCTTTGCCGGGAACAGGTGAAGAGAAGGCGCAGCAGGTCGTTAACTGGCTGCATGCGCCTCCCGTTGATAGACTGGCAAGGTGGCTGGCTGAGCAGCACATTAACGGGTTCTGACCTTAATGCGCGTTGTGCTTGTAATGAAAAACCGGCAGGCCAAGCTTCAGGCGCAATGCCAGCATACGCGCCGTGAAACCAAACAGCAGCGTGGAGATAACCACCACATCGTGGTTGGTGACATAGTGCTGCAAGGCGACATAAAGCACTGCCGCGGCAAAGGAGATGCCGGCGTACAGTTCCTTCTGGAAAACCAGCGGGATACGTTTGCAGAACATATCGCGCAGCACCCCGCCAAACACGCCCGTGATCACCGCCGCAATGGTGGCGATAACCGGGCCTTCACCCATATCGAGAGCAATTTGTGCGCCAATGATGGAAAAAACAATCAGCCCAAGCGCATCCAGCACCAGGAACAAGCGGCGCAGATGAGGCATCACCGGGGCTACAATCGTGGTTAACACGGCTGCCGTTGCCACGATAATGACGTACTCAGGGTTTTTAACCCAGCCGAGCGGATAATGGCCAAGCAGGATATCGCGCACGGACCCGCCGCCGAGCGCAGTGGCCGTGGCAATAATGATCACGCCGAAGGTGTCCATTCGGCGACGTCCGGCGGCAAGCGCGCCGGTCATGGCTTCAGCGGTAATGCCAATAAGATAGAGAATGTGAAGCAGCATAAACCCTCCGGAATGAAGTGGAGGAGGTTAGCGATTTGTGCGCAAGATCACGATTGAGATTTTCTAAGGCGAGGGGATTTGCCCTAAAGGAATTTATCAACGCATGCCAAGCGGGCTTGTGATAAGGCGGGAGGCAAAGAAAGTAAGGATAAATAAGGATTAGAAAAAGTAATGGGTGATGTGCCAGACACCACCCTGAAAGGTATTACTCGATATTCTGGATCTGCTCGCGCATCTGCTCAATCAGGACCTTCAGTTCAATTGCTGAATTGGTCACCTCTGCATTGATAGACTTAGACGCCAGCGTGTTCGACTCGCGGTTGAACTCCTGCATCATAAAGTCGAGACGGCGGCCTACCGCTTCTTTCTTCTTCAGGATGTTGTAGGTCTCTTTAACGTGCGCTTCCAGACGATCCAGCTCTTCAGCCACGTCTACACGCTGCGCCATCAGCACCAGCTCTTGTTCCAGACGGTTGTTTTCCAGCTGGACTTCCGCCTCTTCCAGTTTGGCGACAAGACGCTCACGCTGCCATTGCAGCACTTCTGGCATATGAGCGCGCACTTTAGCCACTTCGGCGCTCACGCCTTCAAGGCGTTGCTCAATCATCGCTTTCAGCGCCTGGCCTTCGGTTTCGCGGGCAACGATAAAGTCATCCAGCGTGCCGTCGAGTGCAGCCAGGATTTCAGCGGTAATCGCGTCCAGATCCTGCTCTCCGGCGGCCATCACGCCAGGCCAGCGCAGAATATCAACCGGGTTGATCTCGCCTTCATCGCTTTGCATTTTGACCCAGTTCGCCGCATTAACCAGCTGTTTTGCCAGCTTTTCGTTCAGGATCAGTTCGCCCTGTGCACTGGCATCGGGCTCAAAACGCAGGTTACATTCCACTTTCCCGCGGGTCAGACGCGTACGGATACGCTCACGCACCACAGGCTCCAGGCTGCGGAACTGTTCCGGCATACGGAAATATGTTTCCAGATAGCGCTGGTTTACCGAGCGCATTTCCCAGGTAGCGCTACCCCAGCTACCCTTGATTTCACGCCGGGCGTAGGCGGTCATACTGCGGATCATAGACATTCCCGTTTTTAAAGGAGAGATGGGGGGATTATAGCTTTCAGGGGCTTCTCAGGATAGGAATAAGCGTCCTTTATCCGTATAATGCGCAGCCACATTCGTTTCAAGCCGGAGAATCCATCATGCGTCCAGCAGGTCGTAGCACCAACCAGGTGCGTCCCGTCACCCTGACCCGTAACTATACAAAACACGCTGAAGGCTCCGTGCTGGTTGAGTTTGGTGACACCAAAGTGCTTTGCACCGCGTCCATCGAAGAGGGCGTGCCTCGCTTCCTGAAAGGTCAGGGGCAGGGGTGGATCACCGCGGAATACGGTATGTTGCCGCGCGCAACCCATACCCGTAATGCCCGTGAAGCGGCAAAAGGTAAGCAGGGCGGCCGTACTATGGAGATCCAGCGCCTGATCGCACGTGCGCTCCGCGCCGCGGTTGACTTAAAAACGCTGGGTGAGTTCACCATCACGCTGGACTGCGACGTGATCCAGGCCGATGGCGGCACGCGTACGGCCTCCATTACCGGTGCCTGTGTGGCGCTGGCAGATGCGCTGAACAAGCTGGTTGCCGCCGGTAAGCTGAAAACCAACCCAATGAAAGGGATGGTTGCTGCTGTCTCCGTTGGTATTGTTAACGGCGAAGCGCTTTGCGATCTGGAATACGTTGAAGATTCTGCCGCAGAAACCGACATGAACGTGGTGATGACCGAAGATGGTCGCATCATTGAAGTGCAGGGCACGGCAGAAGGCGAGCCATTCACTCACGAAGAACTGCTCACCTTGCTGGCATTGGCCCGAGGGGGTATTGAATCTATTGTAGCGACGCAGAAAGCGGCGTTAGAAAATTGATTTTAAGGCGACCAATGAGTCGCCTTTTTTTTGCCTGTAAGACTGAAAAGACAAAGGAGCAAATCCATGAAATCGTATCAGCGCCAGTTTATTGAGTTTGCGCTTAACAAGCAGGTACTTAAGTTTGGCGAGTTCACGCTGAAATCCGGGCGTAAAAGCCCGTATTTCTTCAACGCCGGGCTGTTTAATACCGGGCGCGACCTGGCACTGTTAGGCCGCTTCTATGCCGAAGCGCTGGTGGATTCCGGGATTGATTTCGATCTGCTGTTTGGCCCCGCGTACAAAGGCATTCCAATTGCAACCACCACGGCGGTGGCGCTGGCGGAGCACCATGACCGCGACGTACCGTACTGCTTTAACCGTAAAGAGGCCAAAACCCACGGTGAAGGCGGCAATCTGGTAGGCAGTGCGTTGCAGGGCCGCGTGATGCTGGTAGATGACGTGATCACCGCAGGTACCGCGATCCGTGAATCGATGGAAATTATCCAGGCTAACGGTGCAACGCTTGCGGGTGTGCTGATTTCGCTCGATCGTCAGGAACGCGGGCGTGGCGACATCTCTGCTATTCAGGAAGTGGAACGCGATTATGGCTGCAAAGTGATCTCTATCATCACGCTGACAGACCTGATTGCATATCTGGAAGAGAAGCCTGAAATGGCGGATCACCTGGCGGCGGTACGTCAATACCGCGAAGAGTTTGGCGTATAATTCAATTGCCCGGTGGCGCTACGCTTACCGGGCCTACCTGTTCGTAGGCCGGATAAGGCGAAGCCGCCATCCGGCGATGGCGTTACTGTAATTGTGCTGCCACTAACGGCCAGCGGGCGTCAAAATCGTCCGTTGGTCGATATTTAAACTCGCTGCGCACAAACCGGGAGAGCATCCCTTCGCAAAATGCCAGGATCTGGCTTGCCAGCAGCGTCTCATCCGTATTATATCCCTCGCCTTCCCGCATTTTCTTCTCGCGCAGAACCTGACGAAGCTGGGCTTCGATACGCTCAAAAAGCTGGTTTATACGGCCTTGCAGACGATCCTGTTCAAACATCAGCGCGTGGCCGGTAAGAATACGGGTCAGACCCGGGTTACGTTCACCAAAGCCCAGAATCAGCAGCACAATCAGACGCAGACGCGTGCTGGTGTCTTTTTCATCCTTCAGAATCAGGTTGATGCGCGTGATCAGGCTATCTTCGATAAACTCGATCAGGCTGTCGAACATCCGGGTTTTGCTCGGGAAATGACGATACAGCGCCGCCTCTGACACGCCCACAGAGGCCGCCAGCTTGGCGGTGGTGATGCGTTGACTGCCGTCGCTGGATTCAAGCATCAGAGCCAGAGATTGAAGTATTTCTTCGCGACGATTCCTTTTCGCGGTTTGTTTTTCTGCCATGTTACAAAATACCCCTGAAAATAAGCACTTGTCAGGCTGGCAACCACACAGCGACCCGCAAACTGACGTTTGCGGTTTGTTATTGCATTATGGCGCTGTGAGATGCGTGTTTGTCGGGCGGTTATTTGCGCCCGGAATGGCCGAAGCCGCCTTCGCCACGGTCGGTAGCGTCGAAGTCTGCCACCAGGTTAAATTCTGCCTGCACCACCGGTACAAACACCATCTGCGCAATACGCTCGCCCGGTTCAATGGTGAAGCTGTCCTGGCCACGGTTCCAGACGGATACCATCAGCTGACCCTGATAGTCAGAGTCGATCAGGCCGACCAGGTTACCCAGCACGACGCCATGCTTATGGCCCAGGCCAGAGCGCGGCAGGATCACCGCTGCCAGTGACGGGTCAGCAATGTGAATCGCCAGCCCGGTCGGGATCAGGGTCGTTGCACCCGGCGCCAGTTCTACGGCGTCATCGAGACAGGCGCGCAGGTCAAGACCGGCAGAGCCGGAGGTGGCATACGTTGGCAGCGGAAATTGCTCGCCAACGCGCGGGTCCAGAATCTTAACGTCGATTTTTTTCATCATAACGGGTAACGATCTCGTCCAGTAATTGTTGGCCCAGGAGTTCTTTGCGCTCAAGCGGTAAGACTTTATCTCCATCCTGCCAGAAAAGGTGCAATGCGTTGCTGTCGCTGTTAAATCCTTGCGTGGACAGCGATACGTCGTTCGCGCAAATCAAATCGAGGTTTTTGCGGGTACGTTTTTGCCGGGCATATTCTTCCACATTATTCGTTTCTGCGGCAAACCCAACAACGTAAGGACGATGAGTTTTCAATGCGGCGACACCGGCAACGATATCCGGATTCTTCACCATTTTTATTGTTAATTCATCACCTTGCTTTTTAATTTTGGCGTCGGCAATGGTTTCGGCGCGGTAATCAGCGACGGCCGCACAGCCGATAAAAATATGCTGCTGTTGAGCATGCGCCTGTACGGCGGCTTCCATTTCCAGCGCGGTAGTTACATCAATACGCCGCACAAACGCAGGGGTGGTAAGCGACACCGGGCCGCTCACCAGCGTCACGTTCGCGCCGCGTTTGGCTGCCGCGGCAGCAATTGCAAAGCCCATTTTGCCGGAGCTGTGGTTGGTGATGTATCGCACCGGATCCAGCGGCTCGCGCGTGGGGCCCGCGGTAATCATGATGTTGAGATGTTGCAGATCGTTGACAGGCGAGAAATGGGCGGCGGCCATATCAACAATCGTCAATGGGTCGAGCATACGCCCTGGCCCCACGTCGCCACAGGCCTGGCTGCCGCTCTCCGGTCCCCAAATTAGCAGGCCGCGCGAGGCCAGCGTATCCAGATTATGCTGGGTAGCGGCGTTGCGATACATCTGCTGGTTCATTGCGGGTACAACCGCGACGGGCGCAGGCGTGGCGAGGCAAATGGTCGTTACCAGATCGTTCGCCATCCCGGCCGCCACGCGGGCAATTACATCTGCCGTGGCGGGGGCAAGGATAACCAGATCGGCCCATTTCCCCAGCTCAATATGGCCCATTGCGGCTTCGGCTGCCGGGTCGAGAAGGCTGTCGGATACCGGGTATCCCGAGACGGCTTGCAGGCTCAGCGGGGTGATAAAGGCTTTGCCGCCTTCGGTGATCGCGACCCGTACGTCGGCCCCGCGCTCGCGCAAACGGCGCACCAGGTCTGGCGTTTTATAGGCAGCAATACCGCCGCTGACGCCAAGAACGATTTTTTTACCGGCCAGGCTCATCATGATTCTTTCCTGTTGGGTTTCACCAGAGAGCGGGCATTTTATCACAATCCCTAAAACGGGGTGATGATGTCCTCAATTCACTTTGCGAGGCGCTACGCAAGAACGAAACGCCAGCGTCGAGCCCCGAATTTGCCTGTGGCAGCATAATGGCAAACAGAAGGAGGCCGGACATGGAAGAGACTGAACTGCTGCTACCGCGTGAAAAAATGCTGCGCCATGGCGTCACGTTGTTAAAGGACGACGAGCTGCTGGCGCTCTTTTTACGCACAGGCACGCCGGGGAAAACGGTATTTACGCTGGCGAAAGAGCTGATAGAGCATTTCGGCTCACTGTATGGATTGTTGACCGCCGAGCTGGAGGCGTTTACGCACGTTGAGGGTATTGGCGTGGCGAAATATGCCCAGTTGCGGGGCATTGCGGAGCTGGCCCGGAGATTTTACAACGTGCGTATGGAGGAAGAAGACCCGATCCTCACCCCCGATATGACCCGCGAATTTCTGCAAAGCCAGCTTTCCGATCTGGAGCGGGAGATCTTTATGGTGATCTTTCTCGACAACAAAAACCGGGTACTGAAACATACCCGCCTTTTTTCGGGAATATTGAGCCACGTTGAGGTGCATCCGCGTGAAATTGTGCGGGAAGCGATAAAAGTGAATGCAGCCGGCGTGATCCTCGCGCATAATCACCCCTCTGGCTGTGCAGAACCAAGCAGAGCTGACAAAGCAATTACCGAACGTATTATCAAATGCTGTCAATTCATGGACATTCGTGTGCTGGACCATCTGATAATTGGCCGCGGAGAGTACATTTCTTTTGCCGAACGTGGCTGGATTTAGGCCTTTTCTCGCGATCCATCGGGATCTTTGTCTGTTCGGGACTTGAGCACACCGCCGAGTCAGCGTATACTACGCCACCTTTGAGAATCTCGGGTTTGGCATTTGGGCCTGGCAATCGAGAGTTCAATAGAACTATGCGATGACCGGGCTGTAAAGCCTGACGAGGCGCCGATACCCCATACGAAGCTCGAGCTAATTTGATTTTTGGAGAATAGACATGTCCCGAGTCTGCCAAGTTACTGGCAAGCGTCCGGTGACCGGTAACAACCGTTCCCACGCACTGAACGCGACTAAACGCCGTTTCCTGCCGAACCTGCACTCTCACCGTTTCTGGGTTGAGAGCGAGAAGCGTTTTGTCACCCTGCGCGTATCTGCTAAAGGTATGCGTGTAATCGATAAGAAAGGCATCGATACAGTTCTGTCCGAACTGCGTGCCCGTGGCGAAAAGTACTAAGTACTTAAAGAGGAAATAAATCATGGCTAAAGGTATTCGCGAGAAAATCAAGCTGGTTTCTTCTGCTGGTACAGGTCACTTCTACACCACCACGAAGAACAAACGTACTAAGCCGGAAAAACTGGAACTGAAAAAATTCGATCCAGTTGTACGCCAGCACGTACTGTACAAAGAAGCTAAAATCAAATAATTTTAGTCTCCTTGTATTGAAAAACCCCGCAACTGCGGGGTTTTTTGCATTCTGCATCTCAACGGAGGAACCATGCCTGAATTACCTGAGGTAGAGACCAGCCGCCGCGGCATTGAGCCCCATCTGGTTGGCGCGACTATTCTTCATGCTGTCGTTCGCAACGGGCGTCTGCGCTGGCCGGTGTCCGATGAGATCCACGCGTTAAGCGATAAACCCGTCCTGAGCGTACAGCGCCGCGCGAAATACCTGCTGCTGGAGCTGCCTGACGGCTGGATCATTATCCATCTGGGCATGTCGGGAAGCCTGCGCATCCTCACCGAAGAGTTGCCTGCGGAAAAGCACGACCACGTTGATCTGGTGATGAGTAACGGCAAGGTGCTGCGTTACACCGACCCGCGTCGCTTTGGCGCATGGCTGTGGACCAAAGAGCTGGAAGGGCACAATGTGCTGGCGCATCTTGGACCTGAGCCGCTCTCAGAGGCGTTTAACGCAGATTATCTCAAAGAGAAGTGCGCGAAAAAGAAAACCCCGATTAAACCCTGGCTGATGGATAACAAGCTGGTCGTGGGCGTGGGGAATATCTATGCCAGCGAATCGTTGTTTGCCGCCGGGATCCATCCCGATCGGCTGGCCTCTTCGCTGTCTGCGCAGGAGTGCGAGCTGCTGGTCAGAGTGATTAAAGCGGTACTACTGCGCTCAATTGAGCAGGGCGGGACGACGCTGAAGGATTTTCTGCAAAGCGACGGGAAGCCGGGCTATTTTGCGCAGGAGTTGCAGGTTTATGGTCGTAAGGGGGAACCGTGCAGAGCATGCGGGACGCCGATTATTGCCACGAAGCACGCTCAGCGCGCCACGTTTTACTGCCGTCAGTGCCAGAAGTAGGGTTACTTTAACTTTTCCATCAACGCCTGGTGGACGTTAACCGGCAGAAAGTGGGTAACGTCCCCGCGATGGCGCGCCACCTCTTTCACCAGCGAAGAAGAGATGAAGGACCACTCTTTGGAGGGCATCAGGAATACGCTCTCCAGCTCCGGCATCAGATGGCGGTTCATGTGCGCCAGCTGCATCTCATATTCGAAGTCTGCTACCGCGCGAAGACCGCGGATCAGGATATTGGCCTGCTGGGCACGGGCAAAGTTTGCCATCAAATCGCTGAATCCGACGACCTCAACATTCGACAAATGCGAAATCGCATCGGTGGCAAGCTGCACGCGTTCGTTCAGGTCAAACATCGGCTTTTTGCTCGGGCTGGCGGCAATGGCCAGAATCACCTTGTCGAACATACACGCCGCACGGGTGATGATATCAAGATGACCGTTAGTGATCGGATCGAAGGTACCCGGATAAATCGCTTTTGTGCTCATGGCTCACGTTTTCTCTGAGTAGCCGCGGTTCAGCGCCCACAGCTCGGTGTATTTATTGAAAGTATACTGGGCATTCACTACCGCCAGTAACCAGCCCTGTTTGCCGTCCAGCACGCCGCCACGTAGCAGCAGCGTTTTCAGAAACGCGCCCAGCGTGTGGGTGAAGATGCCGGTCAGCGTGGCCTTCTTGCCGCGCGCATGCCGCTCCTGTGCCCAGGCGGTGGCATAGTTCAGCTGTTTCCGCTGGAAGCTGGCGAAATCGCGGCAGGTCAGATGAAGCAGATCGCCCGTCAGAGGGATGACCTGAGCGTTATCGCAGGCCAGAGACTCATGGACCAGGTTGTCGTTGTACTGATAACGCTCGCGGGCATAGAGGCGCATCACGCGGTCGGGGTACCAGCCGCTGTGGCGCATAAAGCGGCCCAGAAAATAGTTACGACGCGCGATACTGTAGACCGCGCCGGGCTGTGGCGCAGCAAGCACCGTTTGAATGGCCTGTCGGAGTTCCGGGGTGACGCGCTCATCGGTATCGATCATCAACACGTAATCGCCTGTGGCGTAACCCTGCGCACGCTGACGCTGAATACCGTAGCCCTGCCAGTCGGTGTCGGTAAAGACTTTTGCCCCGGCTGCACGGGCAACGTCCGCCGTATTGTCCGTACTTCCGGAATCGAGAATGACGATTTCGTCAGCCCAGGCAACAGAGGCCAGGCAATCCGGAAGCAGGTCGGCGGCGTTTTTGGCGATCATCACGACCGACAGACGCGTTGACATTAGTGGCTCCGCTGCGGCAGGTAAGGTTGCAAAAGTTGCAGCAGACGGGTCAGTGCGCCCTGGTTCTGATGCAGGACTTCAACGGCGTGACGACCGTACCACAGGCGGTAATCTTCGTCAGTCAGAAGGGTTGAGACCTCTTTGACCACCGAGTCCGCATCGGTCACGGTGATTAAGCCATCGGCTTGCTGCAATTTCGCGCAGATATCTTTGAAGTTAAACGTGTGTGGACCCATCAGCACGGGAATGGCGTGGGCTGCCGGCTCCAGCGGGTTATGACCACCGCGCTCCACCAGGCTTCCGCCAACGAATGCAAGATCGGCAATCCCGTACAGCAGCATCAGTTCGCCCATCGTATCGCCAATCACCACCTGCGTGCTGCCAGAGGGGATTTCGCCGCTGCTGCGCAGGGTGAAGCTGAAACCGCCTTTTTGCACCATCTCCCGGGCATCTTTAAAACGCTCAGGATGGCGAGGCACCAGAATCAGCAGTAAATCAGGGAATTTTTCCAGCAGCTGGCGGTGAGCCTGAAGAATAATGGCCTCTTCGCCGTCATGGGTGCTGGTGGCAATCCAGACCTGGCGACGCGGCGCCCACTGACGACGCAGCGTCACCGCACGGGCGGCGAGTTCAGGGGTGACGGAAATATCGAACTTCAGGCTACCCGTGACCGCAAGCTGGTTGCGCTTCAGGCCGAGGGCGATAAAGCGCGCGGCATCTTCTTCGTTCTGCGCGGCGATCAGCGTAATTTTGCTGAGCAGGCGACGCATAAATTTACCCAGCTTGCCGTACCCTTTAGCCGAGCGTTCCGACAGACGCGCGTTGGCGATAACCAAAGGAATTTTACGGGCATGCAGGGCGGAAATCATATTCGGCCACAGTTCAGTTTCCATGACGATCACCAGTTTAGGGCGAACGGTATTCAGGAAACGGTTCATGGCGCAGGGGAGATCGTACGGCAGGTAGACGTGATGCACGTCTTTACCGAAGGCAGACATCACGCGCTCTGAGCCTGTTGGCGTCATCGTGGTGACGGTGATGGGCAGTGACGGATAACGGTGGCGTAAGGCACGCACCAGTGGAATGGCGGCCAGCGTTTCCCCGACTGACACGGAATGCAGCAGAATACCGTCCGGCGCCACTTTATTGCGGCAGTAGCCATAGCGTTCGGCCCAGCGTTTACGGTACGCAGGCGCTTTACGGCTACGAAGCAACAGTCGCAGCCACACCAGTGGCTGAATGATGTAGAGCAGGGCGGTATACAACAATTCCAAGCGATTATCCGTTTTTTTAGTTTCGGCCGGGAAATTCTAAGCATTTAAGCGTGCTAAAGCTATCTCTTATGCCAGATACCGTTTTAAACGGAAGTAGCGTCGGCCCAGGCGCCAGCGCAAACGCGGGCTTTTGGCACTTTTCCAGATGAGCTTCCAGATCCCGGTGTCGAAGAACTCTTTGATTATCATTGATTTCTTCGCTTCATCCTTCATGTTGTCGAAGGTATGAATAATTCCCAGACCCTCTTTGGCGATTTGCCAGTGACAGGCCGGGATATTTTTCACTTTATCCGGGTAGCGCTGGTTAATGGCATCAAGCATCTTCAGGATCTTCATGTAATGGCGCGCTGAGCGAATCAGCGTGTCGTCATTATCCGGGGTGTGCGATACCGAGGCGGAGTGAATGTAGTAGTCGTAAAAGCGCTCGCTGGTGTACTGAACGCGTTCCGCAGCAAGCAGCACCTCAGTCGTCCACGGGATATCCTGATGGCGCAGGCCAGGCTCGAAACGGCAGCCGTGCTGACGAATAAAATCGTGACGATAGATATTCAGCCAGGTCACATGCAGGAACTTACGTGAATCCAGCGCCTTTTTTAACCATGCCGCGCCATTCATGACGCTCGTTGAGGCGAGCTTATCTTCAGGGAAGATAGGGCGAGACGGTTTTTTGTTATTTTCCCAGACGTAGTTGCCATTGCAGGTGGCGACATCCAGGTTCTGCGTGACGGCCATATCCAGCAGACGCTGGTACATGCCGGGTTTGAAGACATCATCAATATCCGGGAAAGAGAGATATTGGCCGGTCGCAACGGCCAGGCCGGTATTACGCGCGATGGACACGCCCTGATTAGGTTGTTCAATGACCTGCATCTGTGGCAGCTGTTCGCGCCATTTTTCGACAATCTGCATCGAGCGGTCAGTGGAGCCGTCATTCACGATGATGACTTCCATACTGTCGATGTGTTGATTTACAAGGCAGGTAAAGAACTGATCGAGAAAAGCTTCACCGTTATAAACGGCAACCACCACGCTTAATAAAGGCGCTGAATTTTGCATATGAAACCTGATTATTTTTGGTTGTCGACCAAAGCAATGTATTGCTGGCAAATGGCGTTGATACCGAACGATGCGATCGTTTCGCGATCAACAACCGGCGGAGAGGCATACAGTTCTGCCAGGGTATTCGCCAGTGATTCGTCGGTTAACGCGGTCAGACCACGCGCCAGAGGGCCAGTAAGGATCTCAGCAGGGCCGCCAGGGCAGTTTGTACTCACCGGTGGGGTCTGACAGATAATGGACTCTACCAGTACATTACCAAAACCTTCGCAGTCGGAACTTAACACTAAAAGGCGTGCACCTTTGATCCACGGATAAGGATTGGTTTCAAACGGGCGGAAGACGATCTTGTTTTCAATTCCCAGCTTAGCGGCAAGCTGTTTGAGCTGGTTAATTTTCACGTCAGAGCCTTTGCCCATCAACACCAGTGATGCGTCAATCTTGCTCATCGCGAACGCGCGAAGCAGCCGGTCGTGACGTTTGTGCTCATGAAAACGGCCAACGTGGATAATGTAATTCTGCCCCTGCATCTCAAAGGGCGCTTCCGCCAGACGCTGAATTTCAGGGATATCAAACGGGTTATGGATAACCGCTTTGCGCCGCAGGGGGATCGCGAGTACTTCAGACAGATCGTGCAGCACGGCGCCGGATACCGCCACCACGTTGCGGTTTTCATAGGTATGACGAATTTTATAATGCTTAAACCAGCGAGAAAGCCCGCTGCGATGGCGCAAATAGGAGAAGGAGAACATCCCGTGTACGCAAAACCAGACCTTATCGCGATCCAGCACGCGGCTGTGCGCCACGATACGGTCGGTTTTATGCAGATGCGAGAAGACGACGTCAAATTTACCGCTGCGTTCTGCCTGCTCAATGGCGCGATCCAGCAAACGGGCGCGACGCGGGATCTCGGTCAGCTTCCGCCAGGGTTTTTTACAGGTATCCTGCACGACCTGAAAATCGATGCCTTCCGGAATGGCGTAGTCGCACACCTTCCGTAAGGAGAAAAGGGTGACCTGATGCCCCAGTTCTGTCAGTCCGCTGGAGAGGGTGAGAACCGTTTTTTCGGCTCCTCCACCGGGTAAACCATCAATAATCATTAGGATGCGCATTATTAATCCAGTAATTTTTGATAAAGCGAAATAAGCTGACTTGATAGTTTTTCAGGGGTTGCTTCTCTGACGCGTTCACGCGCCGCAAGCCCCATATTGTTATTTTTTTCCAGTGAAGGGATGGACATGACGGCCTCCTTCAATGTGTGGATATCAAGTGCATCACAGTAAAACCCGTTCTGGCCTTGCGCAATAAATTCTGAACCACCGCAACTCTCTGACGTAATGACGGGCAATCCACAGGCCATTGCTTCAAGTATGACGTTAGGGAAAGGATCATACAGCGTCGGCAGCAGTAAACCATCAGAAAGCTGATAAAATGGCAGCGTCTCTTTTTGCATCCCCAGGAAACGGATTTGCCCCTCACAGCCTAATGAACGGGCGAGGTCGCGATAGCGGCTTTCCGCTTTATCCTGACCGACCACAACCAGCCACGCCGATGTTCCTGCTATAGCCTGAATAGCGCTTGCCAGCCCCTTGCGTTCAAACCCTGAACCCACGAAGCAGAAAATGACGGCATCAGCGGGTAAGCCAAATTGCTTACGCAGTACAGCGCGCTGCCTCTCTGCTGCCGGAACGAAGCGGCGGGAATCTATTGAATTATAAATCACATGTATCTTTTTTGCGTCAATATCAAAGTCTTCGACGATTTCGCGCTTGATCATCTCCGCATTACAGATAACGGCTTTCAACTCGGGAGCCTGGTACATTTCACGTTCGGCGTTCATCACGTAGCGGTGATAGCGATCGTGCATGAGCAGCTTCGCGCGCCAGGCGGGAAGAACACGCGTACGCTGTAGCAGCCAGCGTCGATGTACACCATCTCCGGCGCGGTAAATATCGCAGCCCGGAATACGTTCGTGGCTCTGTACAATATCAAACTGCTGTTGCTGCCACAGCGCGCGCGCGGCGTGTGCAAAGCCGCGTTCACGGCTGATGCGGCCCCACTTTCGTGGATCGCAGATATGAATATGCCAGTCGTCCTGCTTTTCGCCCTGCCACTCGCGGGTGATGACGTTGAGCTCAAGATTTTGATTGCTCAGCGCGGTGAGTGCCCTGGAGACAAAACGTTCTGCTCCCCCATCCGGCCGATATTTTTGGCGCACAATGGCCAGACGATGAAGCTTCATTGCAGGTATCTCCTTGCGGCGGAGACGACAGCATCAACGGGGATGGCGTCGAGATAACGTTCCGTCGTTTTTGTATCAATGGCGTCAGGGTTGGGAAGCGGGCCGTAGTTACCAGCCCAGATGACCTCGCCGTTAACCTGCCATGGCGACCAGAACGTCAATTTTGACGGGCCAAACAGCGCCACGCAGGGCGTCTGAAGGGCGGCGGCCATGTGCATGGGGACGGAGTCAACGCCAATGAACAGGGCTGCGTGATCGATAAGCGAGGCCAGCTGGCGCAGGGTTAACTGCCCTGCCAGCGATACAACACCCGTCTGCGGGGAGGCGGCAAGAATGCGGTCAATCATCGCCAGCTCTTTCTTATCCGGTCCCGCCGTAAGGACGATAGTGTGGCCGTCCTGCTGCAACGCGGCGATAGTTTGCGCCATTTTGCCTTCGTCCCAGCACTTAAAGAACCAGCGTGAAGTGGGTTGAATAACGATATAGCGTTCCCCCACGCCCTTTTGTGTCAGCTTGTGATGAGCATGGTGCCAGTCATCCGCGCTGTAAGCCATGGTGACGGCGGGTCTGGCGGCAACGGGTAATGGTTTCAGTATGGACAGGTTTTGTTCAACGGTGTGCAGGTTCTGATGGCTGGCGACCGAGACCAGTTCACTGTGACAAAAACGCCAGAAGGCATTATTGCGCTTGTTAAAAGCGAACCCGAGCCGAACCGGTGCGCCGGTGAAGCGGGTAACAATCGCGCTGCGCCACTGATCGGCAAGATTGATCACCAGATGATAATGCTGAGCGCGTAGAGCACGAAGCAACTGCCACTCTTTTTGCAGGTGCTTCAGCGTCCCCAACTGCTTCCATTTACGATCGATACCATAGATCGTACCGATTGCCGGATGCGCGGCGAGCATGTCTCGCGTCTCTTCATAGAGAAGCACGTCGATTTGGGCTTCAGGCCATTTCTGGCGCAATGAATTGATGACGGGGGTGGTGAGTAACATGTCACCATGATGGCGAAGTTTAATCAGTAAAATGCGCAAATCAGGCGTGTCAGGTAAGTTATTCATCATCATCTTATCGGCGTTGTACTGTTGGCAATTCTAATAGACCTGGTAACGACTTGCACTCTTTCTCCATAATGTCAGGAATTTCCCTGGAAGGGTTTACTCCTGCTTTCGGGCGTGCGTAACATAGCGCTAACTATTTTGTCTTGCGGACTCATTATGAAAAAACCAGCGTTTATCATCACGATCGATACCGAAGGGGATAATCTCTGGCAGAACCACCGGGTCATCAAAACGGAAAACGCGCGCTACCTGGCGCGGTTTCAGACGCTTTGCGAGCGTTTCGGCTTTAAGCCTGTCTGGCTCACCAATTACGAGATGGCCGTCGAACCGGTGTTCATTGAGTTCGCGAAAGAGGTCATAGCCCGGGGGCAGGGCGAGGTAGGAATGCATCTCCATGCCTGGAACAGCCCTCCGGAGCACGATCTGACCGGTGATGACTGGCGCTGGCAGCCTTATCTGATTGAGTTTTCAGACGAGGTCATGCGTGAGAAAGTGCTGTTCATGACCCGCTTACTGGAAGAGACTTTCCAGACAAAAATGCTCAGCCATCGCGCCGGGCGCTGGGCATTCGACAGCCGTTACGCCCGGTTACTGATTGAGCTGGGGTATCAGGTAGATTGTTCCGTTACGCCGCGCGTGAACTGGCGCAACGCGAAAGGTGCCCCGCAGGGTAATGGCGGAACGAATTACCAGCATTTTCCCGATCGCGCCTACTTTTTGGACGTAGACGACATTTCCCGGCCGGGAAACAGCCTTCTCCTCGAAGTGCCAATGAGCATCCAGTATAAACACCCGGCATGGCTGAATTCCCTGAAGCAGGGTTACGATCGTCTGCGCGGTAAATACCGTTCTCCGTCAGTTAACTGGTTACGCCCGGCCGGCGGTAACGCGGAGGAGATGATTAAGGTTGCGCAGCAGTGCCTGTCTCAGGGAAATGACTACGTGGAGTTCATGCTGCATTCGTCGGAATTTATGCCTGGCGGGAGCCCTACTTTTAAAGACGAGGCCGCGATTGAGGGGCTTTATCAGGATCTGGAGCAGCTCTTTACCTGGTTATCAGATAAGACCGTGGGGATGACGCTGGCGGAGTTTTACCAGTACAAAAAATAGTTATGCCCGCCAGGCGGGCATTATTACTTATTGACGTTGTCTGGTTTGCGAGAAGGGTGGGCTCAATGCAAACAGGGTTACAAAGAAGATTAGGGCTTCTGAGCTCAGTAAAATGACGTCCGTCAGGCCATAAAGTAATAAAAGCAGCATGGTCGCCAGCAGCAGGCCATTTCTGTTCTTCAGCGCATATGCGATCATCGATACGAAAAAGAAGAGTAATATTGCCAGGCCCGGGAGCCCCTGCAGAGAATATTTTTCGATGAATTCATTGTGCAGATGTATTTTTAAATAGCCAATTGCAGTAATTAGATTTGGGTGTCCATTATTAATATATTTTTGCGTCCAAATTTCTCTATCTTTTAATGACTGTCCTAATGGATGTGCCAGCCCATTATGAATGCCTACCGACCACATGGTAAAGCGAGAACCAAGTGAGGTTCCGTCAACGCCATTTTGATATTTTTCAACTTCGAGCTGAGCTTGCGTAACCTTTGGAGAAATTAATGGTTTGTAGCTAACGATAATGATGCCCGCCACAATACATAAAAAAATCAGCGTTGATTTAAGATGAATTCTTCTGAAATGGTATAGCGTGAGTACAATCGCAAGGAGTAAATATAATCCCATTGCAGCACGCGTCCCCGTTAAAAGAATAACGAAGTAAGATATTAAAATGGTGAAGCCCGCGACACCCAACAGTGTTCTGTTTTTTTGAAGATAAAGGCTGTATACCAGCGCCAGTGAGAGTACAGAGTAAACATAGGCCGACACGGTAGCGCGATTGATGGCCATCTCTATACGTCCCATACCCTGTAATGCCTGCCATAAGCCATATCCCGTGGCGAGGACAAACCCCGCACCTGCCGTGTACAGGAAGTACTTCTGGAAAGCGTTTTTATCGACGTAAGTTTTAAACCGGTCCAGATAAAAAACGAGAATGCTCGCTAATATCAGTTTCTTACTTGCGCCCAGATAATCGCTGTAAGCGTTTAAACCTTCGTTATGATATTCATACACCATATACCAGACAAAATTGAGTAGCCCAATCAGCAAAATGGGGAGCGCGATTGAAAAGGGTCGCAGGGTGATTTTTTTATATTCGCAAGCTAAGCCGATAATGCTGGCATAAACCGCAATATAGAAAAATTCGCGTTGTTTACCTGAGCTCAGCAGCGCCAGTGCAAACGAAATGAGGCTCAAAATCAGCGTCAACTGATAGAGCCGCAGTTTTACTTTTTCCATAATGCCTCAATGACCCTTTTTTTGTAGCTGAAACGTACATCTCCGGAGAGGAAGAAAGAGAAAGAATAAAGTGCGTTTACCCGCTGCTTAACCAGTTTGAGCTGCGGGTCGGTCAGATGTTGCCGGTGGTTACTGTAGATATCAAACCAGTGACAATTAACAAGATGCCTAAACGAGCGCGGGAATGTTTTTTCCATTTGTAACGTACATTCAACCAGCGCAGCGATTTTACTGGCGTCAAGACGGCTCGATAAACTGTCGCTGCGTTTGATGTAATAGTAGTGCCCCTGACGCTGGTAGTATATTTTAGCTGATTGCATCAGCATGCCGGGAAATACCGCGAAATCCTCATAACAGACCATTGCAGGGATCGGGTTGCTTTCGTACAGTTTGCGATGCGCGAATTGCCCGATCAGATGGGCCTGAAAATCCTTATGCTGCAGAAACCGTTTTATGGCATCGCTTTGCGACAATGGGACGGGCGTGACTCCCTGCCAGTCGGACGTGATTTTTCGAATATCCCGTATTTCCAGCAGGCGCGTCAGCAGCATATCAGGACGTTCTGCTTGCAGGAATGCGATGGCATTCCGAATGCTACCCGGTTTCAACAGGTCATCACTATCCAGCATCGTGATGTATTCACCTGACGCCAGGGAGACTGCACTGTTTCGAACATGACCCACGTTACGGTACTCAACGTATCGGGATTGCGCATTCGGAAGCTGTGGTAACCACGTCTCAATAATATCCTGAGTGGCGTCATCGGAACTGTCATTTAAGATAATGACTTCTATATCATCGCCTGCATCCTCAATCGCGTTTTGCAGGCTTTCCAGCGTAGCGTGAAGTGAGTTTTCGGCGTTATGTGCGGCAATAATGATGCTGAGAAAAGACATAGTGATTAATTTCCCTGAGCATCAAAGGCAGAATTTGCTGTTGGTAGCCCGCAAATGAAATGTTTGAGTTCATCCAGCGATTCGTCTGTCACCGCGAAGAGTTCTTCCCGGCTTTGTGAGAAGTAATAGCGCGTTTCAAACACATAAGAACAAATGTTGTCGTCATTCCCGATCAGCAACACATTGCCAAGCGGACGTTGTTCATAGTGACAACACGGACCAAACAGCAGGACTACCGGAACGCCAACGGCGTCTGCGATATACACATTCCCCGAGTCAGACGCGATATAACAGTCCATCTTAGAAATGGCCCAGGGAAGCTCTTCCAGCGAAATTTTGCCAATAAGATTGATAAAATTAGGGATTTCACCGTAAAGGCGGGTGATATCGTCCATCCACGACTGTTCATTTGGCGCGCCGAAGACATAAAACTCGCAGGGTAAATCAGCGAGTTGATCAACAATCCGCTTCCAGATAACCGGAGGAACGGTTTTGGCTTTATTGCCCGCCGCAATACTGATGCCGATGCGGATAACGTCAGGTTTATCAAGAATGGCCGGCCAGGTCGTCGGTTCAAAGAGCGGCTTTGTGGCGTGCTTGGGAGAGTCTTGCCATGTGAGTGCGCGGTCGGCCAGTTTCAGGTAGTTCGTCACCGAAAGCGTTTTTTTGCCATGCTCAACGGTACCGTCAGCCGCAAGATAGAAAATCCCGTGATACCACCTGCGCGTGTAAATGGTTAAAAATTGTTTGTTTTTAGCATTGCAGACGGCGGCAAAAAAGAGGTTCACGCTGTTGGGTTGTAGCAGGTAGACGTTGTCGTAGCGGTTCATGATCCTGCACGCGAAGCACAGTTTACGCCACAGGTTGCGCTTATGCTGCTCAATAAAATAGATCTGCTCGATAGTCTCATCATGCTTCGCCAGCGCACCAACGCTGCGACTGACCAACACATCGCTTTTTTGCAGATATGCCAGTAGAGGTGTCGCATTAATAAAGTCACCGATTTTGGCTGTCTGAATGACAAGGTTTTTGCCCGTGTCTTTTCGAAACAGCTTCCGGAGGAGTTTCACCGGAAAGAGTAAAATCAGCAGAAATACATAACTCATGGGTTAAATATCCCTGTTGGAAAGCCGATGGCTGCCCTGTAAAAATGAAAAAATAGCATCTGCGCTAATATCCTTCGTTTGTTGCGTAGGGCTGACCATCTGATGCTGGTTTTTACCGTAACCCCCGATCAACCCCGGATCGGTCGGGCCGAAAATCGTGATATTAGGACGATCCAGTGCGGCGGTTAAATGGCTTAACCCTGTATCCACAGAAACGACGGCGTTAGCGCCCGCCAGCTGTGCGGCAACCTGCGCCAGCGTGAGTTTGGGTAACACCTCAACGTGGGAAAAGCCTGCTGCCAGACGTTCCGCACGCTGCCGCTCATGTTCTGCACCCCACGGGAGTTTAATATGGATACCGCAAGGTTGCATTAGTTCAATCAGCCTTCTCCAGTGCGTTTCCGGCCAGTGCTTATCGTCGCGCGTTGTGGCATGCAGGAACACCAGATACGGTTCAGCATGCTCCTCCGTCTCGCGCAAAAAATGCTGTGCAATAGCGTAGTCACCCTGGGCTTCAGGTTTTGCATAGCCCAGGCTTTTCGCGAACAGCTCGCGGGTACGTTCCACGGCGTGCTGCTGCTTCGCAATATGGTGGCGACGATTATAGAACAGGCTCGCCAGCGGTTCGCGGGCGGTTTGCCAGTCCATGCCGTGCTTTACGCCGTGCGCCAGACGCGTGACCAGCGCGGCGCTTTTCACCAGGCCCTGAGCGTCAATGATCGCGTCGTAACGCCGGGCCTGCACCGCTTCGCGGAAGGCTTTACGTTCGGCTTTAATCGGTGCGGAGAACCATGCTTTGCGCCAGCGGCGAATGGCCACCGGGATCACGCGGTCAACCGCTTCGTGCCAGGTGGGGATCTGCGCGAAGCCTTCTTCCACCACCCAGTCAAAACGAATGCCGGGAATGGCCCGCATCGCGTCCGTCAGTGACGGCAGCGTATGCAGCACATCGCCCATCGAAGAGGTTTTAACGATCAATACCCGCATTCGTTATCCTTCTTCGCTCAACAGAAGTTCGTTGAGCTCTTCGAGAACGCGCTGCGGCGTAATGTCGATCAGGCTCTGATGGTAGCCTTCTGCGGCATCACCTTTACGTACCTTGTGGTAGCCGGTGATCAGGCGAATTACGCGCGCTTTGTGCGACAGCGGCGGCGTGAAATCCGGGCTGCTCGGGCCATACAGCGCCACCAGCGGACGATCCAGCGCGGCGGCGACGTGCATCAGGCCAGAGTCGTTGCTGACAACGGCTTTACAGGCGGCAATCAAAATAACCGCCTGCTCGAGCTGCGTTTCCCCGGCCAGGTTTCGGCACCAGGCCTGTTGCTCGGTGCTGAGCGTGGCGAGAATTTCATTGCCCGCCTCGTGATCTTTCGCCGAGCCAAACAGCACAATTTGATAGCCTTCGTCGATCAGCTGTTTCGCCAGCTCTGCGTAGTGATAGTGCGGCCAGCGTTTTGCCGGACCAAACTCCGCGCCGGGGCAGAAGCCAATCATCGGGCGTTCGGACGAAATGCCAAACGCGTTGCAGGTGTGGGATTTCTCCCCGTCGCTTACCTGGAGCTGCGGCCACAGTAGCGGCTGCGGCAGATCTTTCGCGCTGCGCATCACGCCTTTGTCGTAGGCCAGCGCCACGTAGCGTTCTACCATCAGCGGCCAGGCCTCTTTATCCAGCACACGGGCATCGTTCAGCAGGCCGTAGCGCATTTCACCGCGCCACCCGGTACGGTGCGGGATGCCCGCAAAGAAGGGCACAAGAGCGGATTTGAAGGAGTTTGGCAGGACATATGCGCGATCATAGCGTTTCTCGCGCAGGCTATGGCCGAGTTTGCGGCGTTCACCGATTTCCAGCGCCCCGTGGCCGAGCGGCATCGGGATCGCCTCGTTCACTTCCGGCATACGCGATAACAGCGGACGGCACCATGCGGGTGCCATCACGTCGATTATCGCCTGGGGATAACGCGCCTTGAGCGTGCGATAGAGACTTTGCGACATCATCATGTCGCCCACCCAGGACGGGCCGATCACCAGTATTTTCATTCACTTCATCCTTCAAGCTGTCTCTGCGTTGGCTGCCTGCGTTCACTCCAGTCACTTACTTTTGTAAGCTCCCGGAGATTCACTTAGTTGCCGCCTTGATACCGCTCGAATGATTTTGTGAATTTATATCGCGGTCACGGTTCAGCCAGGCCATATATTCCGTTACGCCTTCGGCAACGGTCTTGAACGGCTTGTCGTAGCCTGCGGCGCGCAGGTTAGTCAGGTCCGCCTGGGTGAATGCCTGGTAGCGGCCTTTCAGCTTATCCGGGAACGGAATGTACTCGATGCTGCCTTTCTTATGGTAAGCCAGCGTCGCGTCTGCCACCGCCTGGAAGGATTCCGCGCGGCCTGTGCCCAGGTTGAAAATGCCGGACACGCCGTTTTCCAGGAACCACAGGTTCACTGCCGCCACGTCGCCTACGTAGACGAAGTCACGCTTAAAGCCGTCGCTGCCTTCGAACAGTTTCGGACTTTCGCCGTTATTTAACTGGGTGTTCAGGTGGAACGCCACGCTTGCCATGCTGCCTTTGTGGCCTTCGCGCGGTCCGTAGACGTTGAAGTAGCGGAAGCCGACAATCTGAGAGTTGGCTTCTGGGAGGATCTGACGCACGTACTCATCAAACAGGAATTTGGAGTAACCGTAAACGTTCAGCGGCTGCTCATACTCGCGGGATTCGATGAAATCTGAAGTGCGCCCACCGTAGGTTGCCGCGGAAGAGGCGTACAGGAACGGAATTTCACGCTCCAGGCAGTAGTGCAGGATCTCTTTGGAGTACTGATAGTTGTTGTCCATCATGTACTTGCCGTCCCACTCGGTGGTGGAGGAACAGGCCCCTTCGTGGAAGATGGCTTCGATCTCGCCGAACTCTTCACCCGCCATAATCTGGATAAGAAAGTCTTCTTTATCCATGTAGTCAGCGATGTTCAGATCCACCAGGTTTACGAACTTGGTGCCGTCTTTCAGGTTGTCCACCACCAGGATGTCGGTGATGCCTTTGTCATTGAGGGCCTTAACAATATTGCTGCCGATAAAGCCCGCGCCGCCGGTAACGATGATCATAACTGTAACCTTTGAAGTGTGGAGTCCGGGGAACATCCCGAACGCTAATCTCTTTATCATATCATCACAATGCCCGGTCTTCAGCCATTCACCGATATGCAGCAGGGGTACACGTGATTTATGCTGCAAAAACGAGAAGAGATACGGCGTCATCTCGTCATGAACTATTGGTTTGGGTAATATGTGCCAAAATTTGCCGAGTCTGGAGAATTGCAATGCGTGGTGATTTTTACAAACAGTTAAACAGCGACCTCGACACCGCACGTGCGGAAGGGTTGTTCAAAGAAGAGCGTATTATCACGTCTGCCCAGCAGGCGGACATCACCGTTGCCGACGGCAGCCATGTGATCAACTTTTGCGCGAACAACTATTTAGGTCTTGCGAATCACCCTGAGCTGATTGCCGCGGCGAAAAACGGCATGGATACCCACGGCTTCGGCATGGCCTCCGTTCGCTTTATCTGCGGTACCCAGGACAGCCACAAGCAGCTTGAGCAAAAGCTGGCGAACTTCCTCGGAATGGAAGACGCGATTCTGTACTCCTCCTGCTTCGACGCCAACGGCGGTCTGTTTGAGACCCTGCTCGGTGCAGAAGACGCGATTATCTCCGACGCCCTGAACCACGCCTCCATCATCGACGGTGTGCGCCTGTGCAAAGCAAAGCGTTTCCGCTACGCCAACAACGACATGGTTGAGCTGGAAGCCCGCCTGAAAGAGGCCCGTGAAGCCGGTGCCCGCCACGTGCTGATCGCCACCGACGGCGTGTTCTCCATGGACGGCGTGATCGCCAACCTGAAAGGCGTGTGCGATCTGGCGGATAAATACGACGCGCTGGTGATGGTGGATGACTCTCACGCGGTTGGCTTTGTCGGCGAAAATGGCCGCGGCTCCCACGAATACTGCGACGTAATGGGCCGCGTAGATATCATCACCGGTACGCTGGGCAAAGCGCTTGGTGGCGCGTCTGGCGGCTACACTGCTGCGCGCAAAGAGGTGGTTGAGTGGCTGCGTCAGCGCTCCCGCCCGTACCTGTTCTCCAACTCCCTGGCGCCGGCGATTGTGGCCGCCTCTATTAAAGTGCTGGAGATGGTGGAATCCGGTGCTGAGCTGCGCGACCGCCTGTGGGCTAACGCCCGCCTGTTCCGTGAAAAAATGAGTGCCGCAGGATTCACCCTGGCCGGCGCTGACCATGCGATCATTCCGGTGATGCTGGGCGACGCGGTTGTCGCGCAGAAATTTGCTCGTGAGCTTCAGAAAGAAGGGATTTACGTGACCGGGTTCTTCTTCCCGGTGGTACCAAAAGGTCAGGCGCGTATCCGCACCCAGATGTCTGCGGCGCACTCGCCTGAACAAATTGAACGTGCGGTGGAAGCCTTTACCCGCATCGGCAAACAGCTGGGCGTAATTGCCTGAGGACGTGTGATGAAAGCGTTATCCAAACTGAAAGCGGAAGAAGGGATTTGGATGACCGACGTGCCGGAGCCGGAAGTCGGTCATAACGATCTGCTGATCAAAATTCGTAAAACCGCCATCTGCGGTACTGACGTTCACATCTACAACTGGGACCAGTGGTCGCAAAAAACCATTCCCGTGCCAATGGTTGTCGGCCACGAATATGTCGGCGAAGTGGTCGGCATTGGCCAGGAAGTGAAAGGCTTCAACATTGGCGACCGCGTCTCCGGTGAAGGCCACATTACCTGCGGTCACTGCCGCAACTGTCGCGGTGGGCGTACGCACCTGTGCCGCAACACCGTCGGCGTGGGCGTGAACCGTCCGGGCTGCTTCGCGGAATACCTGGTGATCCCGGCGTTTAACGCGTTCAAAATCCCGGACAATATCTCTGACGACCTGGCCTCCATCTTCGACCCGTTCGGCAACGCGGTACACACGGCGCTCTCCTTCGACCTGGTGGGTGAAGACGTGCTGGTCTCCGGCGCGGGCCCAATCGGCATTATGGCGGCAGCCGTGGCGAAGCATGTGGGTGCGCGCAACGTGGTGATCACCGACGTGAACGAATACCGCCTGTCGCTGGCGCGCAAAATGGGCGTCACCCGCGCGGTGGATGTCTCGAAAGAGAGCCTGACAGACGTGATGGAAGAGCTGGGCATGACCGAAGGTTTTGACGTGGGTCTGGAGATGTCCGGTGCGCCACCGGCGTTCCGCACCATGCTCGACACCATGAACCACGGAGGCCGAATCGCGATGCTGGGTATTCCGCCGTCAGATATGTCCATCGACTGGAACAAAGTCATCTTCAAGGGGCTGTTCATTAAGGGCATTTATGGCCGCGAGATGTTCGAAACCTGGTACAAGATGGCTGCGCTGATCCAGTCCGGTCTGGATCTGTCCCCGATTATCACTCACCGTTTCTCCATCGATGAGTTCCAGCAGGGCTTCGACGCAATGCGTTCCGGCCAGTCAGGGAAAGTGATCCTGAGCTGGGATAAGTAATCAAAAAGGGGCCTGAGGCCCCTTTTTTACTGATTCTTTTTCTCTTCGTCCGTCAGGTAACGCACCTTGCGGGTGTAATCCTGACCTTTGAACAGCAGCTTATTATCCGGTGATTCCAGATACTTCTGCCATTCGGAAAGCGGGAAACCGCCGTGCGCGCCAATCACCTCTTTCGGCACAACGGCTTCCTGTCCGCCGATCTTCTTGGAGACCGGCCAGTTCATCCAGTCGCCCAGGTTAACCGTTTTGACATCCAGCATGTCCAGCAGCGCAGCGAGCGGCAGCTGATCGGTCGGCGGCTGCGTATCGTCCATCAGCTCCCAGGTATCCTGGAACAGCGTCAGCCACAGCGGGCAGATACGGCGCCAAGTCTTTTTGGTGGCGGCAAGAAACGCGCCGTTAACATGATCGACCAGATACGGGCGCACCGTTTCTTTGTAATACGCCGGCACTTTCTCCGCTGGCGCGCCGTCCAGCTTGGCAATCATTTTGCCCTGACGGAAGCTGGAGTAGATGTGCATATCCGCCATGTTGATCTCTGGCATTTTAAGCAGGTTGAGATCGGAGTCGATCATCAGCACACCTTCACCGCGCGCCTGCAACGGAGCGTTAAGCTTCACCAGACGACTGAGGTAGATCTGCTTATAGCGGTAACCTTCTTCACGTTTTGGAAGCGTGAGGGTAACAACGCGAGTTTTTGGCGGCAGTTCGCCGAAAGCGGATTCAGGCTGATCGCTGACGATAACAATCTCGCTGACGTCAGAGGCATAACGCTCTGCAAAGGTCGCTGACAATAACGCCTCTTCGACGAAATCCGTGCCCGTACACGGGATCACAATGGAATCAACCGCAACGAGATCGCGCGTGACCGGAAGGGAAGCGTAAGGAATGTTATGACGCCCGGTAATGTGGCGGTAGCGAGCATTCAGGAATTTAAACATGTTCTTCTCGTTTGGTTATTGCGCGCCAAGAACGGCCTCGACACCGTTAACATAGCTTTCAATGGCATACATGTTGCAGACATTCTGGTGCGCGGCTGCGGCGAGCCGGGCGCGCAGAGCAGGATCCTGCCAGATATTATCCAGATGTTGAGCAAGTTGCGACACGTCGCTCCAGGGGAACAGCAGCCCGGTCGACTCATGGTCGATCAATTCTGCCGTGCCGGTCACTTTTGAACCAATCACGGGGATGTTGAGCAGCATTGCTTCCAGCACTACGCGGGGCAAGCCTTCGCTCTGCGAGGCCAGAATGAACGCGTCAAAAGTGGCGAGATAGTCAAAAGGCGTGTTCTGGAAACCGGTAAAAATGACGTGCTCAGCAATACCTGATGCATCAGCTTGTGCAGCCAGCGCGCCGCGTTCAGCCCCTTCACCGACCAGCACCATTTTCCATTTTGCCTGCGGGTGTCTCTGGCTGAACTGTGCCAGCGCCTCCAGCGTGTGGTGGTTGGCCTTACGAGGGATTAACGAGCCAATGCTGCCGAATACAAACGTATCGTCTTCAATATTCAGTCGCTGGCGCATCGCGCATCGGTCCGGCAAAGGCTGATGGATGTCGATGGCATTGTTGACCGTGGTACACAGCTCTGGCCGGACGCCATGCTGAAGTAGCACGCGTTCAACGCCGTGCGAGACGGCAATGATTTTTGTGGCATGGGCATTCACCAGCTTCACCAGCGGCGGGGTCAGCACTGGTTCAATCCGGCAGTGCTGGATTATCCGTGCACGCAGGTTTGCGCCCGCCAGATACCCTTCTTCATTAGAGCCTGGCTGGTTGTTCATATACAGCGTATCGAATCCACCTTCCCTGAAAATGGTCTCGATCTTGCTGACGTTGGGCCGGATACGCCACAGGGTATCAATATGCCGCGTAAATGCTTTGCGCGCCGAACGCGAGAAAAACAGCAGACCACGTCCCGCTTCTTTCAGGAGTTTTGCCCATGCCGGTTGCTTACGTTGAGGGATAACGAGTAATGGGATCCCAATGCTGTTGAGCACCTGGCCTATCGTTTGACCTTCAGCACGACTATAATCACTGTAAAAACAACAGGTAATGTCGAATTTGTCGCGGTTGATTCGCTTCAGAAGCTCAAGCATACTGTTGGTACCTCCCCCCCATTCTTTGCCTGTGTCCAGGAGGAGGATTTTACGTTTTTGCGGCATGTCTGAATCCGTATGCTACCCTTCATCTGACCGCATTATAAAGAATTTACTGAAATAAAATAGATTTTTTGTATTTCTTTGTCTTTTTATAAGGAAAGGTTTTAAACGCGCTTATTTTAAAAGTGCGATTTAAGACTTTAATCGCCTCTTCTCAATTCGATAGTATTAGCACAAAAATTTTATGTTGTTTTTGAGAGAGTGAGAATATGTTTAAAATAACGGTTTGCTTATTAACGTTTAACTCCGAAAGAACGTTGCACGATGTTATTCCTCCTCTTTTAAAAATAGCAGATGAATTCGTTGTAGTTGATTCCGGAAGTACAGACGCAACGATATATATTAGCCAGAGTTATGGATTGTCGCCCATATTCAAAAAATATAGCTGGCACGGCGAGCAGATGAACCATGCCATATCCCATGCGCACAACGACTGGGTGCTGTGCATGGACAGTGACGAAATACTCGATCAAGAAACCGTTGGTGCTATTTTAAAATTAAAAATGGGCGATGAACCCGAACCGGATATGGCGTGGCGGATATGTCGTCACTGGTTTGTTCTGGGAGAAAATGTCCGAACGATTTATCCAGTCTCATCTCCGGATTATCCGGTGCGTCTTTTTAACCGTACGCAGTCGCGATTTAATAACCGGCCAGTAGACGATCAGGTTGAAGGTTTTCTCCGTTCTGAACGTATTCCTGGCTATGTCAGACATGATACGTTTTATTCACTGCATGAACTTTTCAATAAATTAAACGGATATACCACTCGCCTGGTTCAATATCAGACGATACGTCCCTCTCTTGGTCGCGGCGCGATCAGCGCTATCGGCGCATTTTTCAAATGGTATCTGTTTAGCGGTGCGTGGCGTCAGGGCAAAGTGGGTGTGGTGACAGGGTTTTATGCCACGGCGTACAGTTTTTTGAAGTATTTCAAGGCCTGGTATCAGGATCGGGAAAAGAAAGAGTCCGTTGCAAAAGAGCAGTCGGACTCTTATCTGGCAGAATAGGCGTTAGCCGATCAGGCTTTTTTCCCCCAACCCTGCCACTGTTGCTGGACGTATTTAACCAGCGTACTGCTGCTGATGCTTTCGCCAATCACCGTGAAGAAGCGGGTTGCATAGACCGGTTCAGGCGGCTGTTTCAGCGTGCAGTTCTTCACGCCGCGGAATGGATTACGCGGCTGCGTTGCGGGTGGTTGCGCGCTACCCGGACGGGAAGTATCCACCTGAGGTTCATTGAGCAGATCGCTCGGACGCACCAGCGTGATATCGGCGGGTAAGCCCGGCAACATTTGCTGCAAAACGCGAACGGTAGACGGATGCGGATGCCCAATGGCAATCGCCGAACCGTTACGGCGCGCCAGCTGTACCGCGCGGTTGAACTGCACGCGGATATCCGCTTCGTTCTGGGAGTCGTCCAGGAAGACTTTGCGCTTGATGACTTTTACACCCGTCCCCTGAGCGGCACGCATCGCCTGGCTGTTGCCGATGGTCATGCTGTCGAGGAAATAGAGATTGTAACGCTCCAGGGCCTGCATCACTTTCAGCATACCGTACAGGCTGGAGGTCATCGCGCTGCCCATATGGTTATTCAGACCCACGGCATACGGCACTTTATTGTACGCATCGCGGATGATCCGATCGATCTCGTCGCTGCTCATGTCCGGACGCAGGGTATCTTTTTCCAGCGGCTGCTTGCTGAGAGGGGCCATCGGCAGATGGATGAGGACCTGATGGCCGCCATTGTGCGCTTTGGTCGCCATTTCATGCGCGTGAGGCGCATTAGGCAGGACGGCGACAGAGATGGCTGACGGCATCGCCAGCACCTGATTTTCATAGTGTGGTCGATAACCGAAGTCATCAATCACAATCGCGAGTTTGCCTGCATAAACCGGTGCAGCCAGCGCCAGTGCGCTGACGACGGAAAAAACAATTCGACGAAATTGAAGCAAAACTTATCTTCCCAACCACGGCTGTGGATTGACCGCCTGACCCTGACGACGAATTTCGAAATAGAGTGACGGGCGGCCCTGACCGCCACTGCTGCCCACAAGGGCAATGGGTTGACCCGCGCGCACCTGAGTGCCAACGCTGACCAGCGCGCTCTGGTTGTAGCCGTAAAGACTCATGTCGCCTTTACCGTGCTCGACCACCACCACGAGCCCGTAACCCTGTAGCCAGTCGGCCAGGATCACGCGGCCATCGGCGATGGCTTTCACTTCGCTACCTTCAGACGCACCGATAACGATCCCCTTCCAACGTAGCTCACCCTGCAACTGTTCGCCATAGCGATGCAGGATCGTACCGCGAACGGGCCAGTAAGCCTGACCACGCGGGGAGCCGAGGCCGCCGGTACGCGACATCAGGGAACGTTCATTTTCAGTCGGTTTGTAGGTGGTGCCTTTCCGGGAGGCTTCCTGCTGCTTATTACGCACCGCCTGCGCTTCGCGCGCTTCTTTTTCGGCGCGCGCTTTGGCCGCGGCTTCTGCCCGGGCAATGCTGTTACGCAGTCTGGATTCGTTGGCGCGCATTTCGCTCAGCTGGCTTTGTCCTGCCTGGATAGAGGACTCCAGCCCGGCGAGCGTCTTCTTACGCTCATTGCGCGCCTGCTCAAGCTTCTCCTGCTGCGCCTGCTGATCGTAGAGCAGCGTTTGCTGCTGGCTCTGCTTCTCTTCCAGCTCGGCTTTTTGCGTGGTGACTTCTTCGCGCGTCTGTTTCAGCTGCGCAATGGTCTCTTGACGAGCCTGGTTGAGATAGCCGAAATAGGCCTGTAAACGCTGACCGCGCTGGCTCTCTTCACCGCTGAGGATCAACTGAAGGCCTGTGTGCTCACCCTGGCGGAAAGCGGCATCAAGCTGTGCAGCAAGGTTCCGCTCCTGGGCATCGCGCTGACGCTCCAGTTTCGCAATCGATGCGTTCATTTCATCGATTTGCTTATTAAGCTGGGCAAGGGTGTTTTGTGTTTCACGCAGCTTACGCGCGGCGGCGGAAATAGCCTCTTCCTGCTTTTTAAGCTGGGCAAGCAGGGCAGAGCGCTGCTGCTGCTGCTGGCGTACCACACGCTCTTTGGCGGCGATATCGGCCTGAATGGATTTGAGCTGGTCGCGGTCATCCGCGTGAGCAGATGCGGCGCACAGCAATACGCCAGCGCTGAGTGCGCTGGCGCAAAGCAGAGGTCTGACTGATAACCGAAACGGCTTCACGACCCATGTGATTGAAAAAATCGCCTTTCCCCTCATGGGGAGCGATTATTCCACGATGAACAGCGGCTTGCCAGTCATCTCTTCAGGGATTTCCATACCCATCAGCGACAACATGGTTGGCGCGATGTCGGAAAGCTTGCCGCCTTCCACTGCTTTCACTGACTTATCACCTACATAAATCAGTGGAACAGGCAGGTTGGTATGGGCGGTATGCGCCTGACCGGTTGCCGGGTCACGCATCTGTTCTGCGTTACCGTGGTCAGCGGTGATCAGCAGCTGGCCGCCCACGGATTCAACCGCTTTCGCGACCTGCTCAACGCAGTGGTCCAGCGCTTCAACCGCTTTAACGGCAGCTTCCATCACGCCGGTGTGGCCCACCATGTCGCCATTCGGATAGTTACAGATGATGGTGTCGTATTTACCGCTTTCGATCGCGGTCACCAGTTTTTCGGTCAGCTCCGCAGAGCTCATTTCTGGCTGGAGATCGTATGTGGCGACTTTCGGTGAGTTAATCAGGATGCGGTCTTCGCCTTTAAACGGCTCTTCTACGCCCCCGTTAAAGAAGAAGGTCACGTGCGCATACTTCTCAGTTTCGGAGATGCGCAGCTGCGTTTTATCGTTTTTCGCCATCCACTCGCCGAAGGTATTTTCCAGGGAAGCGGGTGGATACGCGCATGGGGCTTTGATATCCGCTGCATACTCGGTCAACTGGATGAAATCGATCTTCGCCACTTTCTTACGGGCGAAACCGTCGAAATCGCTGTTGACGAAGGCGCGGGTGATTTCGCGCGCGCGGTCAGCACGGAAGTTCATGAAGATCAGCGCATCGCCATCTTCCATAGCGGCATCGGCCTGGCCTTCAGCGCGGATCACGGTTGCCTTCACAAATTCGTCGTTTTCATCACGCGCGTAAGCCGCTTCCAGGCCTTCAACGGCGGTCGGGAACTGGAACTCGCCTTTTGCCAGGGTCAGCAGATCATAGGCTTGCTCAACGCGGTCCCAGCGGTTGTCGCGGTCCATGGCATAGTAACGGCCAACGATGGATGCCACGCGGCCTTTGCCCAGTGCGGCAAATTTATCTTCAAAGGCTTTCAGAGAACCTTTTGCGCTGCGTGGCGGCGTATCGCGACCATCCAGGAAGGCGTGCAGATAGATTTTTTCCGCACCGCGCTCAGCGGCCAGCTCTACCATCGCCATGATGTGATCTTCGTGGCTGTGAACGCCGCCCGCAGAGAGCAGGCCCATAATATGAACGGCCTTGCCTGCGGCAACGGCTTTATCAACTGCTCCGGTGAGCGTTGGGTTGGCAAAGAATGTACGTTCTTTGATTTCAACGTCCAGGCGCGTCAGGTCCTGATAAACGATACGGCCTGCGCCCAGGTTAACGTGACCCACTTCAGAGTTGCCCATCTGACGATCCGGCAGGCCGACTTCCAGACCAGACGCATCAATCAGGGTGTGGGGACGTTTTGCCCATAGCGCATCCATAACCGGGGTTTTGGCGTTGAAAATGGCGTTATCCTGTTGATCTTCACGGTAGCCATAGCCATCCAGAATCACCAGTACCATAGGTTTTTTAGAAACCGACATTGCGACAACCTCATGCTCAAGAGACAAAAAATTTGCGTAATTTTACTACAGCTGAATCGATAAAATAGCCGCAGAAGATCAAAGAAAGCGCGGGGGCAAGGCTGTTCTCAGGCCATTTTGAGGCTTTTTTTACGTGGCATGCCGCAGAAAATAGATTAGCTTTATGTCGCTGGCTGTATTTGCCACAGCGCACAGGTATACTCCTGTCCTGGTTTTTTTAATCACTTAGTCGGGAGTTGTTACCCCCCATGCAAGAAATTATGCAATTCGTTAGCCGCCACCCGGTTCTGAGCATCGCGTGGATTGGCCTGCTGGTCGCTGTACTGTTCACCACATTTAAGGGACTGACGTCTAAAATTAAGGTGATCACCCGCGGTGAAGCGACACGTCTGATCAACAAAGAGGACGCCGTGGTTGTCGATCTGCGTCAGCGCGACGATTTCCGCAAGGGCCATATTGCAGGTGCTATCAACCTGCTGCCAGCGGAAATTAAAGCGAACAACATTGGTGAGCTGGAGAAGCATAAAGCCCAGCCGATTATTGTTGTTGACGGCACTGGCATGCAGGCGCAGGAATCTGCCAACGCACTGCATAAAGCAGGCTTTGAAAACGTAACGGTGCTGAAAGAAGGCATCTCCGGCTGGAGCGGGGAGAATCTTCCTTTAGTGCGCGGTAAATAAGGAGTTAAGTGATGGCCAATATTGAGATCTACACCAAAGCAACGTGCCCGTTCTGCCACCGAGCGAAAGCGCTGCTGTCCAGCAAAGGCGTAACGTTTAAGGAACTGCCGATTGATGGTGACGCGATTAAACGCGAAGAGATGATCCAACGCAGTGGTCGCACAACGGTTCCACAGATTTTTATTGATGCGCAGCACATTGGCGGCTGTGATGACTTGTATGCGCTCGACGCCCGCGGTGGACTCGATCCGCTGCTGAGCTAGAGACTTTAGGACAATTAAAAAGGGTTTTTCCATGTCAGAACAAAACAACACCGAGATGACTTTCCAGATCCAGCGCATCTACACCAAGGATGTCTCTTTCGAAGCGCCAAATGCGCCGCACGTTTTCCAGAAAGACTGGCAGCCAGAGGTTAAACTTGATCTGGATACCGCATCCACCCAACTGGCGGATGACGTGTATGAAGTCGTACTGCGTGTCACCGTGACCGCCTCCCTGGGCGAAGAAACTGCATTCCTGTGCGAAGTCCAGCAGGGCGGTATCTTCTCCATCGGCGGCATCGAAGGTAACCAGATGGCGCATTGCCTGGGTGCATACTGCCCGAACATTCTGTTCCCGTATGCGCGTGAATGCATCACCAGCCTGGTTTCTCGCGGTACATTCCCGCAACTGAACCTTGCGCCAGTCAACTTTGATGCGCTGTTTATGAACTATCTACAGCAGCAGGCTGGCGAAGGTGCCGAACAACATCAGGATGCCTGATGAGCACTGTTAATGCGTCAATGACTGTGATCGGTGCCGGCTCTTACGGCACCGCTCTTGCCATCACACTGGCAAGAAATGGTCACGACGTGGTCCTGTGGGGCCACGATCCAAAACATATCGCGACGTTGCAACACGACCGCTGCAACGTGGCGTTTCTCCCGGACGTTCCGTTCCCTGACTCACTGTATCTGGAAAGCGACCTCGCGACCGCG
The DNA here is from genome assembly GCF_050030745.1 of Enterobacter cloacae complex sp. 402C9. Lineage (NCBI taxonomy): Bacteria > Pseudomonadati > Pseudomonadota > Gammaproteobacteria > Enterobacterales > Enterobacteriaceae > Enterobacter > Enterobacter cloacae complex sp. 402C9. The sequence continues at coordinate 148,047 of NZ_JBLGUW010000001.1, forward strand.
CTGGCGGCCAGCCGCAATATTTTGATTGTGGTGCCAAGCCATGTGTTTGGCGAAGTCCTGCGTCAGATTAAGCCGCTGATGCGTGCGGATGCGCGTATTGTGTGGGCGACGAAAGGGCTGGAAGCGGAAACCGGACGTCTGTTGCAGGACGTTGCCCGCGAAGCGCTGGGAACAGCGATCCCGCTGGCGGTGATCTCCGGGCCGACATTCGCCAAAGAGCTGGCTGCGGGCTTGCCGACGGCGATCTCGCTGGCGTCCACCGACCAGGCATTTTCCGACGATCTTCAGCAACTGCTGCACTGCGGCAAAAGCTTCCGCGTGTACAGCAACCCTGATTTTATCGGCGTACAGCTGGGCGGCGCGGTGAAGAACGTCATTGCCATCGGGGCCGGGATGTCTGACGGCATCGGCTTCGGCGCGAATGCGCGTACGGCGCTGATCACCCGTGGCCTGACCGAAATGTCACGCCTGGGAGAAGCGCTGGGCGCCGATCCGGCCACCTTTATGGGAATGGCTGGGCTGGGCGATCTGGTGCTGACCTGCACCGACAACCAGTCGCGTAACCGCCGCTTTGGCATGATGCTCGGACAGGGTAGCGATGTCAAAAGCGCGCAGGAGAAGATTGGTCAGGTGGTTGAAGGCTATCGCAATACCAAAGAAGTTCGCGAATTGGCGCATCGTTTCGGTGTCGAAATGCCAATAACCGAGGAAATTTATCAGGTATTGTATTGCGGAAAAAATGCGCGCGAGGCAGCATTGACCTTATTAGGTCGTGCGCGCAAGGACGAGCGCAGCAGCAATTAGCCGGGAAGTATCGTCACCTGAATGACCCAGCCAGCGCAGAACTGGCTGGTCATTAACTATCGTCTGGAGCAAGCAATGCCGTGTGAAGAACTGGATATCGTCTGGAATAATATTAAAGCCGAAGCCCGAGCGTTGGCCGACTGTGAGCCCATGCTGGCCAGTTTTTATCACGCGACGCTACTCAAGCACGAAAATCTCGGCAGCGCCCTGAGCTACATGCTCGCCAATAAACTGGCTTCCCCTATCATGCCTGCTATCGCTATTCGCGAGGTGGTGGAAGAGGCCTACGCTGCCGATCCGGAAATGATTGCTTCTGCCGCCTGCGATATTCAGGCCGTGCGCACGCGTGACCCGGCGGTGGATAAATACTCCACGCCGCTGCTGTATCTCAAAGGCTTCCACGCCTTACAGGCGTACCGCATCGGCCACTGGTTATGGAATGAGGGTCGCCGCGCGCTGGCCATCTTCCTGCAAAACCAGGTTTCCGTGACCTTCCAGGTCGATATTCACCCGGCGGCGAAAATTGGCCGCGGGATCATGCTCGATCACGCCACCGGCATTGTTGTCGGTGAAACGGCGGTGATCGAAGATGACGTGTCGATTCTGCAATCCGTTACGCTGGGCGGTACAGGTAAAACCAGCGGCGATCGCCATCCGAAAATTCGTGAAGGGGTGATGATCGGCGCGGGTGCTAAAATCCTTGGCAATATTGAAGTCGGACGCGGCGCAAAGATTGGCGCGGGATCGGTTGTGCTCCAGCCTGTACCGCCGCACACCACCGCCGCTGGTGTCCCGGCGCGCATCGTCGGTAAGCCAGACAGCGATAAACCGTCGATGGATATGGATCAGCACTTTAACGGTATTCACCACACCTTCGAATACGGCGACGGTATCTGAACGCTGGAACACTCAAATAAAAAAGCCCGGTGAGTTAATGCACCGGGCTTTTGATTAGTTGCGGTATAACACTTTGATAATGTGATAGCCGAACTGCGTATGCAGTGGGCCGGTTGGCTCCAGCACCGGGCAGGAGAAGACCACTTTATCAAACGCCGGAACCATCTGGCCCTGGCGGAACTCGCCTAAGTCACCACCGCGTTTGCCTGACGGGCAAATCGAGTGTTTCTTCGCCAGTTTGCCGAAGTCGGCGCCGTTTTTAATCTGTTCGAGCAGATCCTGTGCCAGTTTTTCTTCTTTAACAAGGATATGCAGTGCTGCTGCTGTTTTTGCCATGATCGTGCCTTGAGTCAACGAGTTTACGATCGGTATACTACCACGCGTTTTTCCTCCTCTCCCGACTTTCATTGAGTGATCATTTATGCGTTTAAACCCCGGACAACAACAAGCTGTCGAATTCGTCACCGGACCCTGCCTGGTGCTGGCGGGAGCGGGATCTGGTAAAACACGCGTGATCACCAACAAAATCGCCCACTTAATTCGGGGTTGTGGATACCAGGCGCGCCATATCGCGGCGGTCACCTTTACCAACAAAGCGGCGCGTGAGATGAAAGAGCGCGTCGGCCAGACGCTTGGCCGTAAAGAGGCGCGCGGGCTGATGATCTCCACCTTCCACACGCTGGGTCTGGATATCATCAAGCGCGAATACGCGGCGCTGGGAATGAAGTCCAACTTTTCGCTCTTTGATGACACCGACCAGGTGGCGCTGCTCAAAGAGCTGACGGAAGGGCTGATAGAAGATGACAAAGTGCTGTTGCAACAGCTGATCTCAACGATCTCGAACTGGAAAAACGATCTGATGACGCCGGCCCAGGCAGCGGCAAGTGCCAAAGGCGAGCGTGACCGCATCTTTGCCCACTGCTATGGCCTGTACGACGCGCATATGAAAGCCTGCAACGTACTGGATTTCGACGATCTGATCCTGCTGCCGACGCTGCTGCTTCAGCGGAATGAAGAGGTGCGCGAGCGCTGGCAGAACAAAATTCGTTACCTGCTGGTGGATGAATACCAGGATACCAACACCAGCCAGTACGAGCTGGTGAAGCTGCTGGTAGGACAGCGCGCGCGTTTTACCGTCGTAGGCGATGACGATCAGTCGATTTACTCCTGGCGTGGCGCACGTCCGCAGAACCTGGTGCTGCTGAGCAAAGACTTCCCGGCGTTGCAGGTGATTAAACTGGAGCAGAACTACCGTTCTTCCGGGCGTATCCTGAAGGCGGCGAACATCCTGATTGCCAACAACCCGCACGTCTTTGAGAAGCGCCTGTTCTCTGAACTGGGTTACGGGACCGAGCTGAAAGTCCTTAGCGCCAATAACGAAGAGCACGAAGCGGAGCGCGTAACCGGCGAGCTGATTGCCCATCACTTCGTCAACAAAACTGAATACAAGGATTACGCGATCCTCTATCGCGGTAACCACCAGTCGCGCGTCTTTGAAAAGATGCTGATGCAGAACCGCATCCCCTACAAAATCTCCGGCGGTACGTCGTTCTTTTCGCGTCCGGAAATCAAGGATCTGCTGGCCTATCTGCGCGTGCTGACCAACCCGGATGACGACAGCGCTTTCCTGCGCATTGTAAATACGCCGAAGCGCGAGATTGGCTCTGCGACGCTGCAAAAGCTGGGTGAATGGGCGATGACCCGCAACAAAAGTCTGTTCACCGCCAGCTTCGATATGGGGCTGAGCCAGACCCTGACCGGGCGCGGCTATGACGCCTTAACCCGCTTTACCCACTGGCTGGGTGAGGTGCAGCGTCTGGCAGAGCGCGAGCCCGTGGCGGCAGTACGCGATCTGATCCACGGCATTGATTACGAATCCTGGTTGTATGAAACCTCCGCCAGCCCGAAAGCGGCAGAAATGCGCATGAAAAACGTTAACCAGCTCTTCAGCTGGATGACCGAAATGCTTGAAGGATCTGAGATTGACGAGCCGATGACCCTGACGCAGGTGGTCACCCGCTTCACGCTGCGCGATATGATGGAGCGCGGCGAGAGTGAAGAAGAAGCCGATCAGGTCCAGCTGATGACGTTGCATGCCTCGAAAGGGCTGGAGTTCCCGTATGTCTATCTGGTGGGGATGGAAGAGGGCCTGCTGCCGCACCAGAGCAGCATTGATGAAGATAACGTCGACGAAGAGCGCCGTCTGGCCTACGTGGGGATCACCCGTGCGCAGAAAGAGCTGACGTTTACGCTGTGCAAAGAGCGCCGTCAGTATGGTGAGCTGGTGCGCCCGGAGCCGAGCCGTTTCCTGCTGGAGTTGCCTCAGGACGATCTTATCTGGGAGCAGGAGCGTAAAGCTATTACCGCTGAAGAGCGGATGCACAAGGGGCAAGCCAACATGGCGAACATACGCGCCATGCTGGCGAAAGCCAAAGAGAAGGGATAACAATTTTGTAGGCCGGGTAAGGCGAAGCCGCCCCCCGGCACGCTTCAAGGGTCACTTCACATCAAGCGCCCAGTGCACATAGCTCTGCCACTGGCACTCCTGCTCGATCAACTCTGCTCCAAGCGGATGATCTTCTAGCCAATTTTCCGGCAGCGTCAGCGTCAGTTTTTCATCGTCTGCCACCAGCGTAATGGCCGGGAGGAGATCGTCGCGTCGCCGGCTGGCAAACAGAATCGCCAGACGAAGTAAGCGGCAGAGATGTTCGGCCACGCGCGGCGGTACAGCGTTTTGCTGATGGAGTGAAGAGAGGTCAACGGCGTTGGTTTGATTCAGCAGCAGGGTCGCGAGCAATTTTTTCTGCGCGGGAGTGTAGCCCGGCAAATCGAGATTACGCACCAGCCAGGCTGCGTGTAGCGGCGCTTGCTTGTACTCAACGCTAAGCCCAATTTCATGCAACGCACACGCACTTAGCAGCAAATCGCGGCTTAACGGTTCGATATCCCAACGTGATTTAACCTGATCCGCAAAGAGCGATGCCAGTTGGCCCACTCGCTGCGCCTGATCGGTATCCACAATAAAGCGGCGCTGGACGTTACGTAGCGTACGGCTTCGAATGTCCTGATCCACCGAAAGATGCAGCATCCCATAGACCAGACCTTCGCGCAGTGCGCCGCCTGCCAGGGTCATGCACTGGATGTTTAGCTCGGTAAAAATGGCGATGAGAATGGCTAGCCCGCTGGGGAAGACCAGCGCACGTTCGAGCGTCAGCCCTTCAATTTCCAGCTCTTCCAGACGACCACATTGAATGGCGCGCTGTTTAAGCTGCTGGAGTTTAGCAAGCGTGATCCGCTCATCCATCCCCTGCGCCATCATGATTTCCTGCAACGCCTGTACAGTTCCTGACGCCCCAACACACACTTTCCAGCCGTGGTAGCGCAGTTCGTCCATGACCGGACGCAGCACTTCACGCGCGGCATTTTCAGCCTCGTCGAAGTTTTCTTGCGCGAGATTGCGGTCAGTAAAGTAGCGCTCAAGCCAGGTTACGCAGCCCATCGACAGACTGAACAGCGAGGTCGCCTGGGCACCCGTGCCGGTCACCAGTTCAGTACTCGCTCCGCCAATATCCACCACCAGACGGCGATCGTCGCCCCCGGTAGTGTGCGCCACGCCCTGATATATCAGACGCGCTTCTTCTTCACCGCTGATGACTTGCACCGGGCAGCCGAGAATTTCCTGCGCTTTGGCAATAAAATCGACGGCATTAACCGCCAGACGGAGCGTCGCGGTCGCGACAACGCGGATTTGGGCATGCGGTATGTCCTGCAGACGTTCTGCAAAGAGGCGCAGACACTGCCAGCCACGTTCCATGGCTTCGGGAGAGAGGTGATTATCGCTGCTCAGGCCCGCCGCCAGGCGGACCTTACGCTTGATGCGCGTCAGCGTCTGTATGCTTCCCGCCACCTCGCGTACAACCAGCATATGAAAACTATTCGAACCGAGATCAATTGCCGCATAAAGCGAGGTGGAACTGAGCATCATTTTTTAACCTGAACGACGACGATTACGCGGCGCACCGCCGGAACGACGCGGGCCATTACCGGTACGTGGACGGGTAAGGCGCTTAGGTGGCGGCAGTTCGCTCATCAGCGCGTCCGGATTGTATTTACTCTGTGGAATAGAGTGACCGATATAGGTCTCAATGGCCGGAAGGTTCAGCGCATACTCTTCACATGCAAGGCTGATGGAGTGACCGCTTGCGCCGGCACGACCGGTACGACCGATACGGTGTACATAGTCTTCACAGTCATCTGGCAGGTCATAGTTAAAGACGTGCGTCACGGCTGGAATGTGCAGGCCACGGGCCGCCACGTCGGTCGCGACCAGAATATCAAGGTCGCCACGAGTAAATTCGTCGAGAATGCGCAGGCGTTTTTTCTGCGCCACGTCGCCGGTCAGCAGGCCCACACGGTGACCATCTGCCGCCAGGTGGCCCCAAATATCTTCACAGCGGTGTTTAGTGTTCGCAAAGATGATCGCGCGATCCGGCCACTCTTCTTCGATCAGGGTTTGCAGCAGGCGCATTTTCTCTTCATTAGAAGGATAGAAGAGCTCTTCTTTAATGCGGTGCCCGGTTTTCTGCTCCGGTTCTACTTCCACATATTCCGCATTGTTCATCTGCTCGAATGCGAGTTCACGTACGCGGTATGAAAGGGTTGCGGAGAACAGCATGTTCAGACGCTGGTTTGCCGCAGGCATACGGCGGAACAGCCAGCGGATGTCTTTAATGAAGCCCAGATCGTACATGCGGTCTGCTTCATCCAGCACCACGACCTGGATTGCGCCGAGGTTGATATGGTTCTGTTTAGCGTAGTCGATAAGACGGCCTGTGGTCCCAATCAGGATATCCACGCCGCTTTCCAGCACTTTCAGCTGTTTATCGTAGCCGTCGCCGCCATAGGCCAGGCCAAGTTTCAGGCCAGTGGCTTGCGCCAGGGGCTCAGCGTCTGCGTGGATCTGTACCGCCAGTTCTCGCGTCGGGGCCATAATTAGCGCGCGCGGCTGGTTAACTTTGCGGTCTGCAATCGCTGGGTGAGAAAGTAAATAATGAAACGTTGACGTTAAAAACGCCATCGTTTTGCCAGTACCGGTTTGCGCCTGCCCTGCAACATCACGACCGGCCAGCGTCAGCGGCAGGGCGAGAGCCTGAATGGGCGTGCAGTTATGAAACCCTTTAGTTTCAAGGGCTTCGATCACCTTTGGGTGCAGGGCGAAGTCGGAAAACTTCTGTTCTGTTAAATGTGTTTTGCTCATAGTGTGGTAGAATATCAGCTTACTATTGCTTTACGAAAGCGTATCCGGTGAAATAAAGTCAACCTTTAGTTGGTTAATGCGACATCAACACGTCGTTGGTGGAGACAAAACCAACGTACCAGGCTTATTCCTGTGGAGTTATATATGAGCGATAAAATTATTCACCTGACTGACGACAGTTTTGACACGGACGTACTTAAAGCTGACGGGCTGATCCTCGTTGATTTCTGGGCTGAATGGTGTGGTCCTTGCAAAATGATCGCTCCGATTCTGGATGAAATCGCTGACGAATATCAGGGCAAACTGACCGTTGCCAAGCTGAACATCGACCAGAACCCGGGCACCGCGCCAAAATACGGTATCCGTGGCATCCCGACCCTGCTGCTGTTCAAGAACGGTGACGTGGCGGCGACCAAAGTGGGCGCACTGTCCAAAGGTCAACTGAAAGAGTTCCTGGACGCTAACCTGGCGTAAGGTTTCTCCGCTGAGCGTCCAGAGCGCCTAATTAATGGTGAGCTCTGGACGCCCGGCTTTAGTCGTGCTAAGTTAGCTATGACTACGTTTTAAACATATCTTGTTGTTTGAATCTTGTTTTACCCGATACTTCCCGTTGTTAACTTAAACAGTGCGTGAAGTTGCTAGATTCCGGGCTTGTCACTCAATCCGTCTTGTCGTTTCAGTTCTGCGTTCTTTCCCTGTGACCAGACAGCGAACAGACATGAGGTGATGGCCGCTAAACAGGCATGGATGACCCTGCCATACCATTCACAACATTAAGTTCGAGAATCACCCCGAGTTTAAGAACCCACACCATTATGAATCTTACCGAATTAAAGAATACGCCGGTTTCTGAGCTGATCACTCTCGGCGAAAATATGGGACTGGAAAACCAGGCTCGTATGCGCAAGCAGGACATCATTTTCGCCATCCTGAAGCAACACGCTAAGAGTGGCGAAGATATCTTTGGCGACGGTGTGCTGGAGATACTGCAAGACGGATTTGGTTTCCTCCGCTCTGCAGACAGCTCCTACCTCGCCGGCCCTGACGACATCTACGTATCCCCTAGCCAAATCCGCCGTTTCAACCTCCGCACTGGTGACACCATTTCAGGTAAGATTCGTCCTCCAAAAGAGGGTGAACGCTACTTTGCGCTGTTGAAGGTTAATGAAGTCAACTACGACAAACCGGAAAACTCCCGCAATAAGATCCTGTTCGAGAACTTAACGCCGCTGCACGCGAACTCTCGTCTGCGTATGGAGCGTGGTAACGGGTCTACTGAAGACTTAACCGCTCGTGTGCTGGATCTGGCATCGCCAATTGGTCGTGGCCAGCGTGGTCTGATTGTGGCGCCACCAAAAGCCGGTAAAACCATGCTGCTGCAAAACATCGCGCAGAGCATTGCTTACAACCATCCAGACTGTGTGCTGATGGTGCTGCTGATTGACGAACGTCCGGAAGAAGTGACCGAGATGCAGCGTCTGGTGAAAGGGGAAGTGGTTGCGTCAACTTTCGACGAGCCTGCTTCCCGCCACGTTCAGGTTGCGGAAATGGTTATCGAGAAGGCGAAACGCCTGGTTGAGCACAAGAAAGACGTGATCATCCTGCTTGATTCCATTACCCGTCTGGCGCGTGCCTACAACACCGTGGTGCCGGCTTCCGGTAAAGTACTGACCGGTGGTGTGGATGCCAACGCCCTGCATCGTCCGAAGCGTTTCTTCGGTGCGGCGCGTAACGTGGAAGAGGGCGGTAGCCTGACCATTATCGCGACGGCGCTGATCGATACCGGCTCCAAAATGGACGAAGTTATTTACGAAGAGTTTAAAGGTACAGGCAACATGGAACTGCACCTTTCTCGTAAAATCGCAGAAAAACGCGTCTTCCCGGCGATTGACTACAACCGTTCCGGTACCCGTAAAGAAGAGCTGCTTACCACTCAGGAAGAGCTGCAGAAAATGTGGATCCTGCGCAAAATCATCCATCCAATGGGCGAAATCGACGCAATGGAATTCCTCATTAACAAACTGGCGATGACTAAAACGAACGACGATTTCTTCGACATGATGAAACGCTCGTAACGCAAATAATCCCAGTAAACGCCACGTTTTTACGTGGCGTTTTTTATTTATGGACTATACGCTATTACCACACACTCCCAATTTTGACCGGTCGGTGCGACAATAAGAAAATTCGCACAGTAAAAATATTAATAGCTTGAATAATAAACAAATGGGTCGCAAGAGGTGTGCTTTATGCCTTCTGGCTTGATGCCATCATGGTTATACTTCTTTGACTAACATATGTTGAGAACATCCGTTGTGAACCTATTCGATACGTTTGCTGAACTCACCAGTATTTTTTTGTTCACTACTTGCTTTCTTTTTTTAGCACGTAAGGTAGCAAAATATGTCGGTTTAGTGGACAAACCTAACTTCCGTAAACGGCACCAAGGTATGATTCCCTTGGTGGGCGGAATCTCCGTTTTTGCAGGTGTTTCTTTCACTTTTGCTATCGCGGATTACTATATCCCACATGCCAGGCTGTACCTGTGCTGTGCGTCTGTTCTGGTTGTTGTGGGGGCACTTGATGATCGCTACGATATCAGTGTAAAAATTCGAGCCTTCGTGCAGGCTGCAGTTGCTCTTGCCATGATGGTGGCGGCAAACCTTCACCTTAGCAGTCTTGGATACATTTTTGGTTCTTGGGAGATGGTACTTGGGCCGTTTGGTTACTTCCTTACACTCTTTGCCGTATGGGTCGCCATCAATGCATTTAATATGGTAGATGGGATTGATGGTTTATTGGGCGGACTATCTTGTGTTTCATTTGCTGCCATTGGCATAATCTTATGGTTTGATGGTCAATACAGCCTGGCAATGTGGTGTTTTGCTATGATTGCGGCCATTCTGCCCTATATTCTTTTAAATCTTGGCGCGCTGGGCCGTCGCTATAAAGTCTTTATGGGCGATGCGGGTAGCACATTGATTGGTTTCACTATTATCTGGATCTTATTGGAAACCACTCAGGGTAAAACACATCCAATCAGCCCGGTTACAGCGCTTTGGATCATTGCCATTCCGCTGATGGATATGGTGGCGATTATGTATCGTCGTCTGCGTAAAGGAATGAGCCCATTTTCTGCGGACCGGCAGCATATTCATCATCTGATTATGCGCGCCGGCTTCACGTCTCGTCAGGCCTTTGTGCTGATTACGCTAGCGGCTGCTATTCTGGCTGCGATTGGCGTTGCCGCGGAATACGCTCATTTCATTCCTGAATGGGTAATGTTGGTATTATTCTTGCTAGCATTTTTCATGTACGGTTACTGCATCAAGCGTGCATGGAAAGTCGCGCGTTTTATTAAACGTTTAAAACGCAGGATGCGTCGGAACAGTGGCAAAAACACAACTTTAACTAAGTAAAACCGGGACTATGATGACTCAACCGTTGGCGGGAGCGAAATCAGTGGGCACTGAGAACGAGCTGGATATTCGTGGTTTGTTTCGAGTGTTATGGCAGGGCAAACTGTGGATTGTGGGGATTGGCCTGGGGTTCGCGCTGTTAGCGCTTGCCTACACCTTCTTTGCGAAACAAGAGTGGAGCGCCACGGCGATCACAGACCGACCAACGGTGAATATGCTTGGAGGCTACTACTCCCAGCAGCAATTCCTGCGTAATCTTGATATCAAGGCCAATCTGGCGACCCCGGATCAGGCCTCGGTAATGGATGAGTCCTACAAAGAGTTTGTGATGCAGCTGGCGTCGTGGGATACACGTCGCGATTTCTGGTCCCAGACAGACTACTACAAGCAGCGCATGGTCGGTAACAGCAAAGCGGATGCCGCGCTGCTGGATGATTTAATCAACAACATTCAGTTTATGCCTGGCGATGTGCTCCGTAACGTTAGCGACAGCGTGAAGCTGATTGCGGAAACGGCGCCGGACGCCAATAACCTGTTGCGTCAGTACGTTGCTTTTGCCAGCCAGCGTGCGGCCAGTCATCTGAATGACGAGCTGAAAGGCGCCTGGGCTGCGCGAACTATCCAGATGAAAGCGCAGGTCAAACGTCAGGAAGAGGTCGCTAAGGCCATCTTCGCCCGTCGCGTGCATAATATTGAGCAGGCGCTGAAGATTGCGGAACAGCACAATATTTCCCGTAGCGAAACGGATGTTCCGGCTGACGAACTCCCTGATTCAGAAATGTTCCTTCTTGGTCGCCCAATGCTTCAGGCACGTCTGGAAAATATCCAGGCCGTTGGCCCTGACTTTGACCTTGATTACGACCAAAACCGCGCCATGCTCAATACGCTCAACGTCGGTCCAACGCTGGACCCGCGTTTTCAGACCTATCGTTATTTAAGAACGCCTGAAGAGCCTGTAAAACGCGATAGTCCGCGTCGCGCATTCCTGATGATCATGTGGGGGATTGTGGGCGCACTGACTGGCGCTGGCGTAGCGTTATTACGTCGCCGCACAAACTAAGAACGCCGTCTACGATGAAGGCTTCGGCCTTCATCGTCTAATCGAAGAGAATCGATGTGAAAGTACTAACCGTATTTGGCACCAGGCCGGAGGCCATCAAGATGGCGCCTCTGGTTCATGCGCTGGCCAGAGATCCTGATATTGAAGCGAAAGTGTGCGTGACTGCCCAGCACCGTGAGATGCTCGATCAGGTCTTAACCCTCTTTTCTATCGTCCCGGATTACGATCTCAATATAATGAAACCGGGACAGGGACTGACGGAAATCACCTGCCGTATTCTGCAAGAATTAAAGCCTATTCTGGAGTCGTTCAAGCCGGATGTAGTGCTGGTGCACGGCGACACCACCACCACCGTGGCGACCAGCCTGGCCGCGTTCTATCAGCGTATCCCTGTTGGCCATGTCGAAGCGGGACTGCGTACCGGCAATCTTTATTCCCCGTGGCCGGAAGAGGCCAACCGTACGCTCACCGGTCACCTGGCGATGTACCATTTTGCGCCAACCGAGAACTCACGTCAGAACCTGCTGCGCGAAAATATCAGCGACAGCAAAATCTTCGTTACCGGCAATACGGTCATTGATGCGCTGATTTGGGTGCGTGACCGCGTGCTGGCTAACAGCGAGCTTCAGGCAGAACTCGCTGCGCGCTATCCGTTCCTGAACAACGGCAAGAAAACGATTCTGGTGACGGGACACCGCCGCGAAAGTTTTGGCCGTGGCTTTGAGCAAATCTGCCACGCGCTGGCTGAAATCGCCGCGCAGAATGAGGATGTGCAGATTGTCTATCCGGTGCACCTTAACCCTAACGTCAGCGAACCGGTCAACCGTATCCTGGGCCACGTGGAAAACGTGCTCCTGATAGAGCCGCAGGACTATCTGCCATTTGTCTGGCTGATGAACCACGCCTGGCTGATCCTGACCGATTCTGGCGGCATTCAGGAAGAGGCGCCTTCCCTCGGTAAGCCGGTACTGGTGATGCGCGAAATCACTGAACGTCCGGAAGCGGTCACTGCCGGTACCGTGCGTCTGGTGGGAACGGATCCGCGTCGTATTGTCGAAGAGGTCACGCGCTTACTGCATGACGAAGAAGAGTATCAGGCGATGAGCCGTGCCCATAACCCGTACGGGGACGGGCAGGCTTGTGGACGTATTTTGCACGCACTTAAACACAATCGGGTAACGCTATGAGTTTTACTACCATCTCTGTTGTTGGTCTCGGCTATATCGGGCTGCCTACTGCGGCGGCCTTTGCCTCTCGTCAAAAGCAGGTTATTGGCGTAGATATCAACGCGCATGCGGTAGAAACCATCAACCGTGGCGAAATTCATATCGTGGAGCCCGATCTCGATCGTGTGGTGAAAAAGGCGGTGGACGGTGGCTTCCTGCGCGCCAGCACCACGCCGGTAGAAGCCGATGCGTACCTGATTGCGGTGCCTACGCCCTTTAAAGGCGATCACGAGCCTGACATGGTTTACGTCGAGGCGGCGGCAAAATCCATTGCGCCTGTGCTGAAGAAAGGGGCACTGGTTATTCTTGAGTCCACTTCACCTGTTGGGGCAACCGAGCAGATGGCACAGTGGCTGGCCGAGGCGCGTCCCGATCTCAGCTTCCCCCAGCAGGCGGGCGACCAGGCCGATATCAACATCGCCTACTGCCCTGAGCGCGTACTGCCAGGCCAGGTGATGGTGGAACTGATTAAAAATGACCGCGTGATTGGCGGCATGACCCCAGTCTGCTCCGCGCGCGCCAGCGAGCTGTATAAGATCTTCCTTGAAGGCGAATGCGTGGTGACCAACTCCCGCACCGCCGAGATGTGCAAACTGACCGAAAACAGCTTCCGCGATGTTAACATTGCATTTGCGAATGAACTGTCGTTGATTTGCGCCGATCAGGGGATTAACGTCTGGGAACTTGTTCGCCTTGCCAATCGTCACCCACGCGTGAACATCCTTCAGCCGGGGCCGGGTGTGGGTGGGCACTGTATCGCTGTCGATCCGTGGTTTATCGTGGCGCAGAATCCGGAACAGGCGCGCCTGATTCGCACCGCGCGCGAAGTAAACGACCACAAACCGCACTGGGTTATCAACCAGGTGAAAGCCACGGTGGCGGATTGCCTCGCCGACAGCGGTAAACGTGCCAGTGAGCTGAAAATTGCCTGCTTTGGTCTGGCATTCAAACCGAATATTGACGATCTTCGCGAAAGCCCGGCAATGGAAATTGCCGAAACGATCGCAGCCTGGCACAGCGGTGAAACGCTGGTGGTTGAGCCGAATATTCATGCGTTGCCGGCAAAACTTGCCGGTCACTGCACCCTTACCGCACTGGATGACGCGCTGGCGACGGCGGATGTGCTGGTGCTGCTGGTGGATCACAATGCGTTTAAAGCGGTCTCCGCTGATGCCGTGCGTCAGCAGTATATTGTTGATACTAAGGGCGTTTGGCGTTGATTACTCTCAACGGCGTGCTGGAGTCCCTTGAGTGGGAAAGCGTATTTTTTTCGCTCCCCTCAGCGATAGTGCGTCTGCGCGATAACGCTCCTGCGTTGCAGGACGCAGACTTCAGCGCCTGGCAGCGCGTACAGGCTAAGATCCCGGCGGACCGCGCCGATCTGCTGGACGCGCTCCAGCAGCACGGATTCCGGCTGGTCGAGGGCGAGGTTGATCTCTCTGTTACCGTGGCCCGCCACGGCTCACCGGGCGCGGAAATTGCAACGGAGCAGGATATCCCCGCGCTGCGCAAGATGGCGGCGCTGGCTTTCGCTCAAAGCCGTTTCCGGACGCCCTGGTATGCGCCCGATGACAGCGGCCGCTTTTATGCCCGGTGGATAGAGAATGCGGTTAAAGGCACGTTTGACCACGTCTGTCTGGTGTTCCGTACTGCCGGGGGTCAGATTCAGGGTTTTGTTTCGCTTCGCAGGCTCAACGAGCACGAGGCGCGCATTGGTTTGTTAGCCGGGCGCGGCATGGGCGAAAAACTCATGCAGGCGGCGCTGCACTGGGCGGAGCAACAACAGGTATCGACGCTGCGGGTCGCAACCCAGATGGGCAACACCGCTGCGCTTAAACGTTATATTGCGAGTGGTGCCAGCATCGACGCCACCGCCTACTGGTTATACAGGTGACAAGATGATTCCATTTAACGCGCCTCCCGTTGTGGGCACTGAACTTGATTACATGCAGTCGGCTATGGGCAGCGGCAAGCTCTGTGGCGACGGTGGTTTTACCCGTCGCTGCCAGCAGTGGATGGAGCAACGTTTTGACAGTGCCAAGGTGCTGCTGACGCCGTCCTGTACCGCATCGCTCGAAATGGCCGCGCTGCTGCTGGATATTCAGCCCGGCGATGAAGTGATCATGCCGAGCTACACCTTCGTCTCCACGGCGAACGCGTTTGTCCTGCGCGGGGCGAAAATCGTGTTTGTGGATATCCGTCCGGATACCATGAACATCAACGAAACGCTGATTGAAGCGGCGATCACCGACAAAACGCGGGCGATTGTTCCGGTGCATTACGCGGGCGTGGCCTGTGAAATGGACACCATCATGGCCATCGCCAAAAAGCACAACCTGTTCGTGGTGGAAGACGCCGCGCAGGGCGTGATGTCCACCTACAAAGGTCGCGCGCTGGGAACCATCGGTCATATCGGTTGCTTTAGCTTCCACGAAACCAAAAACTACACCGCAGGCGGCGAAGGCGGCGCGACGCTGATTAACGATCGTGCCCTTGTGGAGCGTGCGGAAGTGATCCGTGAAAAAGGGACCAACCGCAGCCAGTTCTTCCGCGGTCAGGTGGATAAATACACCTGGCGCGATATCGGCTCAAGCTACCTGATGGCGGACTTGCAGGCCGCGTATCTCTGGGCGCAGCTGGAAGCGGCAGAGCGAATCAATCTGCAACGCCTCTCCCTGTGGCAAACCTACTACGACGCGCTGGAGCCGCTGGCTAAAGCCGGACGTATTGAACTGCCGACTATTCCGGCAGACTGCATCCACAACGCCCACATGTTCTATATCAAGCTGCGCGATAACGACGATCGCAGCAAGCTGATTGCCTGGCTGAAGGAGGCGGAAATTATGGCGGTATTCCACTATATTCCGCTGCACTCCAGCCCGGCTGGCGAAGCCTTCGGGATGTTTGCCGGTGAAGACCGCTACACCACCAAAGAGAGCGAACGTCTGCTCCGCCTGCCCCTGTTCTACAACCTCGCGCCGGTGAACCAGCGTACGGTGATCAATTCGCTTCTGAGTTATTTCGCCTGATATGTCTCTGGCAAAAGCGTCGGTGTGGACGGCAGCGTCCACGCTAGTAAAAATTGGCGCCGGGTTACTGGTCGTCAAGCTGCTGGCCGTCTCATTTGGTCCGTCAGGCGTTGGGCTGGCAGGGAACTTCCGCCAGCTGGTCACGGTGCTTGGCGTGCTGGCAGGTGCCGGGATATTCAATGGCGTCACCAAATACGTCGCGCAGCATCATGACGATGCCGAAAAGCTTCGCACGGTGGTGGGCACCTCCTCTGCTATGGTGCTGGGCTTCTCTACGTTGCTGGCCATCGTCTTTTTGCTGGCGGCGGCACCTGTTAGTCAGGGACTGTTCGGACACACGCACTATCAGGGACTGGTGCGCCTGGTGGCGTTCGTTCAGATGGGGATCGCCTGGGCGAACCTGCTGCTGGCGCTGATGAAAGGCTTCCGTGATGCCGCCGGGAATGCGCTGGCGCTGATCCTCGGCAGCATCATCGGCGTTATCGCCTACTACTTTTGCTATCGACTGGGCGGCTATGAAGGCGCGCTGCTGGGGCTGGCGCTGGTGCCTGCGCTCGTTGTCATTCCGGCAGCGTTTATGCTGATGCGCAGAGGCAATGTCCCGCTGAGTTACCTGAAACCGCAGTGGGACAAGATGCTGGCGGGGCAGCTAGGAAAGTTTACCCTGATGGCGCTC
Source organism: Enterobacter cloacae complex sp. 402C9 (assembly GCF_050030745.1). NCBI lineage: Bacteria > Pseudomonadati > Pseudomonadota > Gammaproteobacteria > Enterobacterales > Enterobacteriaceae > Enterobacter > Enterobacter cloacae complex sp. 402C9. Next base: position 164,415 of record NZ_JBLGUW010000001.1, read on the forward strand.
ATCACTTCGGTAACGCTTCCCGTGGCTTACGTGATGATGCGAAACCTGCTGGCAGCGCATTACAGCTGGGATGAAGTGGGGATCTGGCAGGGCGTAAGCAGCATTTCAGATGCTTACCTCCAATTTATTACGGCTTCCTTTAGCGTCTATTTGCTGCCAACCTTATCGCGCCTGACGTCCAGGCAGGATATTACCCGCGAGATTTTTCGCGCCCTGCGTTTCGTGTTGCCGGCCGTTGCGATCGCCAGCTTTACCGTCTGGTTACTGCGTGATTTCGCCATCTGGCTGCTGTTTTCGGCGAAGTTTACCGCCATGCGCGATCTGTTTGCCTGGCAACTGGTCGGCGATGTGCTGAAAGTGGGGGCATACGTTTTCGGCTATCTGGTGATTGCGAAGGCTTCGCTGCGGTTGTATATCCTGGCAGAGATCGGCCAGTTTGCGCTGCTAACGGCATTTTCTCACTGGCTGATCCCCACCCACGGTGCGCTGGGGGCGGCGCAGGCCTATATGGCAACTTATATCGTTTATTTCGCTGCCTGTTGCGGCGTATTTTTACTTTGGCGTAAACGCGCATGACTGCACTGATACACATACTGGGATCGGATATCCCGCATCATAACCAGACCGTTCTGCGGTTCTTCAACGATGAACTGGCATCCGGCACGCCCGATGCGCGTGAGTTTATGGTCGTTGGATGCGATAACGGCCTGAGCGCGGCGTGTCCGGCATTGCATATCACCTTCTGGCCAGACAAAGCGGCGCTGACGAAGGCCGTGGTTGCTAAAGCCAAAGCGGATCGAAGCCAACGTTTCTTCTTCCATGGACAGTTCAATACCGGACTGTGGCTGGCGCTGTTAAGCGGCGGGATCAAACCTTCTCAGTTCAGCTGGCATATCTGGGGAGCGGATCTCTACGAAGTCTCCCGTGGCTGGAAGTTCCGACTTTTCTATCCGCTGCGTCGTCTGGCGCAGGCGCGCGTGGGCTGCGTTTTTGCTACCCGAGGCGATCTCAACTATTTTGCTAAACAGCACCCGAAGGTTCGCGGGGAGCTGCTCTATTTCCCGACCCGTATGGATCCGGCGCTGAACACCATGGCGAATGACACGGTTCGAGAGGGCAAGCTGACCATCCTGGTGGGGAATTCCGGCGATCGCAGTAACGAGCATGTCGCGGCGCTGAGGGCGGTGCATCAGCAGTTTGGCGACACGGTGAACGTGGTGGTGCCGATGGGCTATCCCGCCAATAACGACGCCTACATCGATGAAGTTCGCCAGCAGGGGCTTGCGCTGTTTAGCGCAGAAAACCTGCACATTCTCAGCGATAAGCTGGAATTTGATGACTATCTCGCGCTGCTGCGAAAATGCGATCTGGGCTATTTCATCTTTGCCCGTCAGCAGGGGATTGGCACGCTGTGTCTGCTGATTCAGGCGGGCGTACCCTGCGTGCTCAACCGCGAAAACCCGTTCTGGCAGGACATGGCCGAGCAGCATATTCCGGTGCTGTTTACCTCTGACACGCTTAATGTCGAGGTGGTACGGGAAGCGCAGCGTCAGCTCACGCTGGTTGATAAAAATAGCATCGACTTTTTCAGCCCGAACTACCTCACGCCGTGGCACCGCGCGCTGCGTATTGCTTCAGGAGACAACGCATGAGCCAGTTGCAGTTTAGCGGCTTGCTGGTGGTCTGGCTGCTGAGCACGCTGTTTATCGCCACGCTCACCTGGTTTGAATTCCGGCGGGTACGTTTTAACTTCAACGTATTCTTCTCGCTGCTGTTTTTGCTGACCTTTTTCTTTGGCTTCCCGCTGACCAGCATCCTCGTGTTCCGCTTTGATGTTGGCGTCGCGCCGCCGGAAATCTTGTTGCAGGCGCTGCTCTCTGCGACCTGCTTCTACGCGGTGTACTACGTCACTTATAAAACGCGCCTGCGAGCGGCAAAAGACACCACCCCTCGTCGTCCGCTGTTTACCATGAACCGGGTAGAAACCCATCTGACGTGGGTTATGCTGATGACTATCGCCCTCGTTAGCGTGGCGATTTTCTTCATGCATAACGGCTTTTTACTGTTTAAGTTGCAGTCCTATAGCCAGATTTTCTCCGCCGAAGTCTCCGGCGTCGCGCTCAAGCGTTTCTTCTATTTCTTTATCCCGGCGATGCTGGTGGTCTTTTTCCTGCGTCAGGACAGCAAAGCCTGGCTATTCTTCCTGGTCAGCACCGTCGCATTTGGCATTCTGACCTACATGATCGTCGGCGGCACCCGCGCCAACATCATTATCGCCTTCGCGATTTTCCTGTTTATCGGCATTATTCGCGGCTGGATCTCGCTGTGGATGCTGGCGGCGGCAGGCGTCTTTGGCATTGTGGGGATGTTCTGGCTGGCGCTGAAGCGCTACGGGCTGAACGTGGCCGGCGACGAAGCGTTTTACACCTTCCTGTATCTGACGCGCGACACCTTCTCGCCGTGGGAAAACCTGGCATTACTGCTGCAAAACTACGACAAGATCGAATTCCAGGGGCTGGCGCCGATTGTTCGCGATTTCTATGTCTTTATACCGACGTGGCTGTGGCCCGATCGTCCCGGCATTGTCCTGAACACGGCGAACTACTTCACCTGGGAAGTGCTGAACAACCATTCGGGTCTGGCGATTTCCCCAACCCTGATTGGCTCGCTGGTAGTGATGGGCGGAACGTGGTTTATCCTGCCTGGCGCGATCGCGGTAGGGCTGATAATAAAATGGTTCGACTGGCTATATACGCTGGGTAACGAAGAGACCAACCGCTACAAAGCCGCTGTTTTGCACAGTTTCTGTTTCGGTGCCATTTTCAATATGATCGTTCTGGCGCGCGAGGGGCTGGATTCATTCGTCTCACGCGTGGTGTTCTTTATGGTCGTTTTCGGACTCTGTCTGCTGCTGGCAAAACTGCTGTACTGGTTGTTTGACAGTGCAGGGCTTGTGCACAGACGTGAGCCACAGGGCAGCACAACGCTGTCGCAAGTCTGAGTAGGGATTATCATGACGGATACAACTTCAGCCCCGCGTTATGCGCTGCGCGGGCTACAGCTGTTTGGCTGGCGTGACATGCAGCACGCGCTGGATTTTCTGTTCGCGGACGGGCAGATGAAGTCGGGCACGCTGGTGGCCATCAACGCAGAAAAAATGCTGGCGGTTGAAGATAATGCGGAAGTGAAAAGCCTGATTGAAGCCGCGGAGTTTAAATACGCAGACGGTATTAGCGTGGTGCGTTCAATTCGTAAAAAGTTTCCAGACGCTAATGTGTCTCGCGTGGCGGGTGCTGACCTTTGGGAGCGGCTTATGGAGCGCGCAGGCGCTGAAGGCACGCCGGTATTTTTGATCGGCGGCAAGCCAGAGGTGCTGGCGCAGACCGAACAAAAGCTGCGTAACCAGTGGAATGTTAACATAGTGGGCAGCCAGGATGGCTATTTCAGGCCGGAAGATCGCCTGGCGTTATATGAGCGCGTGCGCGACAGCGGGGCGAAAATTGTCACTGTCGCTATGGGGTCGCCGCGCCAGGAAATACTGATGCGCGATTGCCGTCTGGTCAGCCCGGATGCGCTTTATATGGGCGTTGGCGGCACCTACGACGTCTTTACCGGCCACGTTAAGCGTGCGCCCAAAGTCTGGCAAAACCTGGGGCTGGAGTGGCTCTACCGCCTGCTCTCCCAACCGACGCGTATAAAACGACAGATTCGCCTTCTGCGCTACCTCGCCTGGCACTACACCGGGAAAATGTAATCAATATGCAGCGCGATCTGCTGTTCGCGCTGCAACGCCCCCCGCAAAACTGCTGAGTTTATGTGCAATGCATTCATTTTTTTAATGCATTGTTTGCCATTTGCCAGAATTTAAGAAACCATTCGCTCCGTATTTCAGTACCCCTCAAAACAATACCCGGCAACAAGTCGGGAAACAGCAAACACAACCGAGGAATTATGGCAGAGAAAAAACCGGAGCTTCAGCGTGGGCTGGAAGCTCGACATATTGAACTGATCGCGCTGGGCGGGACTATCGGCGTTGGCCTGTTTATGGGCTCGGCAAGCACGCTGAAGTGGGCGGGGCCTTCCGTCCTGCTGGCGTATATTATTGCCGGACTGTTCGTCTTCTTCATCATGCGCTCAATGGGCGAAATGCTGTTTCTGGAGCCGGTGACGGGCTCTTTCGCCGTTTACGCCCACCGGTATATGAGCCCGTTCTTTGGTTATCTCACGGCCTGGTCGTACTGGTTTATGTGGATGGCCGTGGGGATTTCGGAGATCACCGCCATCGGGGTCTACGTGCAGTTCTGGTTCCCGGAGATGGCCCAGTGGATACCCGCGCTGATTGCCGTAGGGCTGGTGGCGCTGGCGAACCTTGCCGCCGTTCGTCTTTACGGCGAAATCGAGTTCTGGTTTGCGATGATCAAAGTCACCACCATCATCGTGATGATTGTCGTTGGCCTTGGGGTCATCTTCTTTGGCTTCGGTAACGGCGGGCACGCTATAGGTTTTGGTAACCTGACCGGGCACGGCGGCTTCTTTGCGGGGGGCTGGAAGGGCTTTCTGACGGCGCTCTGTATCGTTGTCGCCTCCTATCAGGGCGTTGAGCTGATCGGCATTACCGCAGGTGAGGCGAAAAACCCGCAGGTCACGCTGCGTAGCGCGGTAGGCAAGGTGCTGTGGCGTATCCTGATTTTCTATGTGGGCGCGATCTTCGTTATCGTGACCATTTTCCCATGGAACGAGATCGGCACCACCGGCAGCCCGTTTGTCTTAACCTTCGCTAAGATTGGCATCACGGCGGCCGCCGCCATTATCAACTTTGTGGTGCTGACGGCGGCGCTCTCCGGCTGTAACAGCGGGATGTACAGCTGCGGGCGCATGCTTTACGCGCTCTCGCAAAACAAACAGCTGCCGGCGGTGATGGGTAAAGTCTCCCGCGTCGGTGTACCGGTGGCGGGCGTAGCGGTGTCGATTGTGATTCTGCTGATTGGCTCTTGCCTGAACTACATCATCCCGAATCCGCAGCGCGTGTTTGTTTATGTTTATAGCGCCAGCGTGCTGCCGGGGATGGTACCGTGGTTTGTCATTTTGATTAGCCAGCTGCGTTTCCGACAGGCGCACAAAGAAGCGATCGCCAGCCATCCATTCCGTTCCATTCTGTTCCCGTATGCGAACTACTTGACGATGGCGTTCCTGATTTGCGTATTAATTGGAATGTACTTTAATGAAGATACCCGCATGTCGCTGTTTGTCGGGATGATCTTCCTGGCTGCCGTCACAGCTGCATATAAACTTTTTGGCCTGGGTCGCCGTGGCTCCGCCCATAAAGTGGAGGAATAAGCGGCAAAATGTGCAAACCATAACCAAACGCGCATTTTTTTCAAAAAAGCACTAGACAGCGGGGTCGGAGGTACGTAATATCCAGCCCCGCAACGGCGCTAAGCGCCCGTAGCTCAGCTGGATAGAGCGCTGCCCTCCGGAGGCAGAGGTCTCAGGTTCGAATCCTGTCGGGCGCGCCATTTTAGTCCCGGCGCTAGAGCTGCGGTGGTCTGAGAAGTAGTCAGAACCGCGTGAAAGAATACAGTGGTGGCTATAGCTCAGTTGGTAGAGCCCTGGATTGTGATTCCAGTTGTCGTGGGTTCGAATCCCATTAGCCACCCCATTATTGAAAGAGTTGTGAATTGCGAAGGTGGCGGAATTGGTAGACGCGCTAGCTTCAGGTGTTAGTGTTCTTACGGACGTGGGGGTTCAAGTCCCCCCCCTCGCACCACGACTTTTAATGAGTTGAACTAAAAATTCAAAAAAGCAGTACATCGGCGAGTAGCGCAGCTTGGTAGCGCAACTGGTTTGGGACCAGTGGGTCGGAGGTTCGAATCCTCTCTCGCCGACCAATTTTGAACCCCGCTTCGGCGGGGTTTTTTGTTTTCTGCGCTTTTTCATCCTGTAGCCATTCCCCGACAACACTCTATATCCTTGTCGCGATTCAGCGACATATAAGCTGTTAATAATAAAGAATTTATTATTTTCTCTCTTAACCTGTCTCCTGGTGACGACAGATTGCCGCCCTTAGCGCGAGTTTGTATGGCGTAAGGCGGCTCTTAACAACATAATTTCCTTTTATCTTAAAATGTTGCGCGATGTAAAAGTTATGCGTGTAAACCTGGCGCATTACATGCAATAATATGCGTGTAGATGCTCATTCCATCTCTTATGTTCGCCCTACGGCCTCATAAACTCAGGAATGACGCAGAGCCGTTTACGGTGCTTATCGTCCACTGACAGATGTCGCTTCGGCCTCATCAAACACCATGGACATAACGTTGAGTGAAGCACCAAATATGTTGTCTTACAGACCTGTTTTAACGCCTGCTTTTATAGCAGGCGTTTTTTTATGGGTACAAAAAAGGAGGCCATCTGGCCTCCTGGATAATTACTGCTGCGTTCCGTTATTGTGTAGCGTAAGCAGAAGCCCATCACGCCGCATGGCTGCGGCCTCTTCCGGCTTGTGCTGCTTGTCCAGCGAATCAGCAAGCCAGGCGTAATCAAATGCGTCCGGGCGTTGCTTCAGCGCTGCGCGGAAGGCGAGACTCGCCTCCTGCCACTCGCCGTGTTTCATCAAAGACTGGCCCAGCGTACTCCACAGCAGCGGGCGATCGCCCACGGTTTTGATCTGCTGGCGCAATGCTTTTTCTATTTGTTCCGGATTGTTGGTTTTCAGACGCGGGATGACCATCACCAGGCGGTCATCATACTGTCGCTTGAGACCGTCGAGAAGGATCTCCTGGGCGGTGTCATGGTCGTCACACTCAATCAGATGTTCTGCCATCGCCACCTGAAGGGGAACCTGCTGGCGCGTTTTGCGGCTCTGGTTTTTCCACCAGGTTTTCAGGCCGTCGCTGCCAAGATCGGCGCGCGCCTGATCCATCAGGCCAATCCAGGCCAGACGCTGAAGTTCATCACGATGTTCATCATCGCCCACGTCGGCTTTCGCCATGGAAGGGATAATGTCCAGCAGCGAACCCCAGGCACCGGTCCGAATGTATGCCTGCTCCGCAAGACGCAGCACTTCCGGATGACGAGGGGTAATTTCCAGCAGACGGTCAACGCCGTGACGTGCGGCATGGTTTTCATTGCGCGCCAGTTGCAGACGAACGCGGGTGATCTCAACCGGAATCGGATCCTTAGTTGAGAGCTCAGATGCGCGTTCAAGATGCTGATTGGCGCGGGCCTCATCGCCTCGCTGTTGCGCCGCCTCAGCGGCCAGCAGATAGTTAACAACCGGCTGTTCTGCATGGTCGGCATTTTTCGACATCAGCTTTTCAACCTGCTGATAGTCGCCTTCGGCCAGCTTCAGCAACGCTTGCTCGGTCTGCTTACGGGCGCGACGGCGCTTACGGCCAACGAACCAGCCGCGCGTGTGAACCCCGGTACGGAAAATCCGACGCAGGATCCATTCCACTGCCAGCAGGACGACCACACCCAGGATCAGGATGATCACCAGCCCTGTCACGCTGGTTTCGACGTTGTAGTTATCGGTCTGGATCAATACGTAACCCTGGTGACCCGCGAGCATCGGTCCCAGTACAATCCCGGCGATCAGCAGGATGAAGAGTAAGAAGACTTTTAGCATCATCACTCTCCTTGCGGCGCGCTTTCAGGCGCTGGCGCGGCGGCAGGTGCTTCAGCCGGGCGCTCTGCCGGAACGCCCGGCTGGGCCAGCAGGTTACGCACGCGCGTCTGCATGATCTTCTCCAGAATCGGCTGGCTTTCCAGCTTGTCCGGCACGTTCATGGTGATGTTTTGCTGGCTCAGCTTGTCGATATCCTCCAGGAACGCGGTCGTGGTTGCGTCATTGGTATCGTAGTAAGCACGTACCCACGTTGAAACGTTATCCAGCGCCTGTTTGTAGGTCTCTTCCTGGTGACGCGGTACGGCCTGAGCAGCCACCAGCAGGCGGGAGCGAATGTTTTCGCGCAGATAAACATCCTGGTTCGGTGCCAGCAGCGGCACGGCGGTTTCATCGCGGCGGCGAATGGTAATAAAGCTGTCCATAAAGTTCTGCCAGCTCTTTTGCAGGTTGATACGCCATTCGCTCAGGGAGCTGGACAGCTCGGTGCCGTCAGAATCCATCGGGGAGTCATCGTCGTTGTTATCGGCCAGCTGAAGGTTATCAATCTGGTTGGAGAGCTGATTTACCTTAAGGATGATACCGTCGTAGTCGACCTGAGAAACCGCAGACAGGCTGGCGATATCTTCCGTAATAGCGCGGCGTGCGTTGATGAGGCTCGGATCGTTCATATCGGCCAGGCTTGCGTCGGCGCTTTTCAGCAGCGCGGCGGCGGTGGTGACATCCTGATCGCTCCAGAGCTTGCGCCCGGCCAGCTTCACCAGAAAATCGGCCTGTGAGAGCAGCCAGGTTTTGGCATCGGTTCCCGAAATCGTGGCGACTTTCTCCTGCACTTCGCTCAGCTGTTTGGTCAACTCTTCACGTTTGCTGTTCGCGTCGGCGAGGGCGGCAGCCTGCTGTTTGATCACGCCTTCCAGCTCAGCTTTTTGCGTCTCCTGCGCTTTCTGTAGGGCGGTGATTTGGTTAACCAGCGCGTCGCTGGTGGCCGTCTGGTTGGTGCCTTGTTTCTTCACCAGTCCGTAGAGACCCACGCCTGCGGCCAGCGCAATCGCGATGGCAATCACGCTCAGCGTGAGGCTGGTTTTATTGCTGCCGTTTTTCTTCTCAACGGTTTTGTCTGTCGTCTCTGGCTGTGACGTGGTGTCCACAGTCTCCCTGGTCTCTTCAACCACGGCGGAGGATTTTTCGTGTTCCGTCATTATGGCTTCCCATTTGAGAGTTATTGTAATGCGCGCAGCAGCGCATCGTTGTCGGCGTTATCAGCGATCCGAATATCCTGCCAGCCCAGTTCCCGGGCGTGGTTCGCCAGACGCTCGCTGACGACCAGAAGCCGACAGCGGAGTAACCAGTTTTCGCGATACCAAAGCGGAATCAGCGACCAAAGCTGTTGTAACATTTCACCGCTGGTAACCACCAGCGTATTAATGCCGCGCGCATGCCAGCGCATGGCTTCTTCCGCGCCATCATAGTGTTTTGCACAGCGCTGATAGCACTCCACAAACGTCACGTCTGCGCCGCGTTCGCGCAGCGTTTCGCCCAGCAGTTCGCGACCACCATTGCCGCGCAAAATGAGCGCACGCTTTCCGGCAATAGTTTGTAATTCAGGTAATTGTAGCAAGACTTCGCTGATTTCCCGATCTAACGGGTAACGAACATCGATTCCGCTCGCGGTATGTAAGGCCAGCGCCGTGGTGCGCCCGATGGCGAAATAGCGGGGTGCGTGGGGCCAGTTAACGCCCTGCTGTTGTAGCTGCGCATGGGCAAATTCCACGGCATGCTGCGATAGCGCAAAGAGCAGATCACCTTCCTGCAAGGCACGCATCTGGTCAGCGAGCGTAGCCAGCTCGCGACCGGGGGAGAATTCAATCAACGGAAAACTCCAGGCCACCTGCCCCAGTGCGCGCAGACGGCTCACTAACTGCTCTCCTGCGGGAGAAGGGCGGGTGACAAGTATGCTCATGCAGGGGGCTCTCCGTTATAGACCTCAGCCAGAATTTCACGCGCGCCGTTATTCAGCAGCTCTTCCGCCAGCGATACGCCAAGCGCCTCGGCATCCCGCGGCTTGCCGCGACGTTCACCGCGAACCATCTGCGAGCCGTCCGGCGCGCCAACCAGCGCACGCAGCCACAGCTCACCGTCAGTTAATTCAGCATAGCTGCCAATTGGCACCTGACAGCCCCCTTCGAGGCGAGTGTTCATCGCGCGCTCGGCTTTTACGCGAACGGCGGTATCGTCATGATTCAGCGGCGCGAGCAGTGCCTGAGTACGCGCATCATCCAGACGACACTCAATGCCGACGGCACCCTGGCCGACGGCGGGGAGCGATAGCTCCGGCGGCAACGCCACGCGAATACGTTCTTCCAGCCCCAGGCGTTTCAGGCCCGCAACCGCAAGAATAATGGCATCGTAGTCGCCGTTATCCAGCTTGCCAAGGCGTGTGCCGACGTTCCCACGCAGCGAGCGAATCACCAGATCCGGGCGACGTTCAGCCAGCTGACACTGGCGGCGTAAACTTGACGTGCCGACCACGCTGCCTGCCGGCAACGCATCAAGCGAGTCATAGCGATTAGAGACAAACGCATCGCGCGGATCCTCGCGCTCGCAGATGGTCACCAGCCCCAGCCCTTCCGGGAACTCAACGGGCACATCCTTCATCGAATGCACGGCGATATCGGCGCGGTTCTCAAGCAATGCCAGTTCCAGCTCTTTGACAAACAGACCCTTTCCGCCCACTTTGGCCAGCGGCGTATCAAGAATGACATCGCCACGCGTGACCATTGGCACCAGCTCAACGCGTAATCCGGTGTGGCAGGCTTCCAGGCGCTGCTTAACATAATGTGCCTGCCAGAGCGCAAGAGGACTTTGGCGTGTGGCAATTCTCAAAACATTGTCTAACATGCTTGTTACCGTCATTATCAATCGCTAACCATCCTAACATTGTTGACACTCGGATGGCAGTTTTACGGTTGATGAAGAGTGAGAGGGACAGGGCGGCGTTCGCGTCAGCCACCGCCGTATTCAGGAATTTACACGTACAGAACGGTGCTACACTTGTATGTAGCGCATCTTTCTTTACGGTCAACCGGCAAGGTGTTAAATTGATCACGTTTTAGACCATTTTTTCGTCTGTACCACCAGAAAAGAACAAGGCGAAAAAGGGTAACGGTTATTTTTTGAAATACTGCGGGTCCGCTGCTTGTTCTGTTTTGACTGGCGTGCGACACCCGGAAACATCAGGCGATACGTCTTGTACCTCTATATTGAGACTCTGAAACAGAGACTGGATGCCATCAATCAATTGCGTGTGGATCGCGCGCTTGCTGCCATGGGCCCTGCTTTCCAGCAGGTATACAGTCTACTGCCGACATTGTTGCACTATCACCATCCGCTAATGCCGGGTTACCTCGATGGTAACGTTCCCCAGGGCATTTGCCTCTTCACGCCTGATGAAACCCAACAGCACTATCTGACTGAACTTGAGCTTTACCGTGGTATGCCGCCGCAGGTTTCGCCGAAAGGCGAGCTGCCGATTACCGGGGTTTACTCCATGGGCAGCACGTCATCGGTTGGGCAAAGTTGTTCTTCTGACCTGGATATCTGGGTCTGCCATCAGTCCTGGCTCGACAATGAAGAGCGCCAGCTGTTGCAGCGTAAATGCAGTCTGCTGGAGAGCTGGGCGGCGTCGCTCGGCGTGGAAGTGAGCTTCTTCCTGATTGATGAAAACCGTTTCCGCCATAACGAAAGCGGCAGTCTGGGTGGTGAAGACTGCGGCTCGACTCAGCACATTCTGTTGCTGGATGAGTTTTACCGTACTGCGGTTCGCCTGGCCGGAAAACGTATTCTGTGGAATATGGTGCCGTGCGATGAAGAAGAGAATTATGACGACTACGTCATGTCGCTTTACTCGCAGGGCGTACTGACGCCAAACGAGTGGCTGGATCTGGGCGGTCTGAGCTCCCTGTCCGCCGAAGAGTACTTTGGTGCAAGCCTCTGGCAGCTCTATAAGAGCATTGATTCACCGTACAAAGCGGTGCTGAAAACCCTGCTGCTGGAAGCCTACTCCTGGGAATACCCCACCCCGCGTCTGCTGGCGAAAGATATTAAGCAGCGTCTGCACGACGGGGAGATCGTCTCCTACGGGCTTGATGCCTACTGCATGATGCTGGAACGCGTCACCGAATACCTGACGGCCATTGATGACGCCACGCGTCTTGACCTGGTGCGTCGATGTTTCTATCTCAAAGTCTGTGAAAAACTGAGCCGCGAGCGCGCCTGCGTTGGCTGGCGCCGTGAAGTGGTCAGCCAGTTAGTCAAAGAGTGGGGATGGGACGAAGCGCGTCTCGCCATGCTCGACAACCGCGCCAACTGGAAAATCGATCAGGTGCGCGAGGCGCACAACGAGCTGCTTGATGCGATGATGCAGAGCTACCGCAACCTGATCCGCTTTGCCCGCCGTAACAACCTTAGCGTTTCTGCCAGCCCACAGGATATCGGGGTGCTGACCCGTAAACTGTACGCCGCGTTTGAAGCGTTGCCGGGCAAGGTAACGCTGGTGAACCCACAGATTTCGCCTGACCTGTCTGAACCGAATCTGACCTTTATCTACGTGCCGCCGGGCCGCGCAAACCGCACCGGGTGGTATCTGTACAACCGTGCGCCAAGCATGGATTCGATCATCAGCCATCAGCCGCTGGAGTATAACCGCTACCTTAACAAGCTGGTGGCCTGGGCCTGGTTTAACGGCCTTCTCACCTCACGCACCCGGTTGTTTATCAAGGGCAACGAGGTGGTCGATTTAGCCAAATTGCAGGAGATGGTGGCGGATGTCTCGCACCACTTCCCACTGCGTCTGCCTGCGCCGACGCCAAAAGCGCTCTACAGCCCGTGCGAGATTCGCCATCTGGCGATCATCGTCAACCTGGAATACGACCCGACGGCGGCCTTCCGCAATCAGGTGGTTCACTTTGACTTCCGTAAGCTGGACGTCTTTAGCTTCGGTGAGCAGCAAAACTGCCTGGTGGGCAGCGTGGATCTGCTGTACCGCAACTCGTGGAACGAAGTGCGTACCCTGCACTTTAACGGCGAGCAGGCGATGATCGAGGCGCTGAAAACGATCCTCGGCAAGATGCACCAGGACGCCGCGCCGCCGGACAGCGTGGAGGTGTTCTGCTACAGCCAGCACCTTCGCGGCCTGATTCGTACCCGCGTGCAGCAGCTGGTGTCTGAGTGCATCGAATTGCGTCTTTCCAGCACCCGGAATGAAACCGGACGCTTTAAAGCGCTGCGCGTCTCCGGCCAGACCTGGGGGCTGTTCTTTGAGCGCCTGAACGTGTCGGTGCAGAAGCTGGAGAACGCCATTGAATTCTACGGCGCGATTTCACACAACAAACTGCATGGCCTGTCGGTTCAGGTGGAAACCAACCACGTTAAGCTGCCGCAGGTGGTGGATGGCTTTGCGAGTGAAGGGATTATTCAGTTCTTCTTCGAGGAGTCGGGCGATAACGCCGGGTTTAATATCTACATTCTGGATGAAACCAACCGTGCCGAGGTGTATCACCACTGTGAAGGCAGCAAAGAGGAGCTGGTGCGCGACGTCAGCCGGTTCTATTCATCCTCGCACGATCGCTTTACCTACGGCTCAAGCTTTATCAACTTCAACCTGCCGCAGTTCTACCAGATTGTGAATGTGGATGGACGAGCGCAGGTGATCCCGTTCCGTACGCAGGCGATTACCCCTGCGGCGCCCGCTAACCAGGAAACTGCGCCGCTGTTGCAGCAGTATTTCTCCTGAACCTTTTCGCCGGTTGGAGCTCACGCTTACCCGGACTATGGTTCGAGCCGTTGTAGGCCCGGTAAGGCGTAGCCGCCACCGGGCAACAAAACTACCTGAAACTCACGTTCTCACCCGCCTGCGCGGTCGCCGCCTGCTCCAGCAGATCCCAGAACGTTTCGCCGCTGCGGTCGCAGATCCACTCGTCACCTTTTAGATCAAAGTGATAGCCGCCCTGTTTCGCCGCCAGCCACACCTGGTGAAGCGGCTCCTGACGGTTAATAATAATCTTGCTGCCGTTTTCGAAGCTTAAGGTCAGGATCCCGCCGTTGATTTCACAATCGATATCGCTGTCGCCGTCCCAGTCGTCGATACGCTCTTCGATGGTCATCCACAGGGTATCGGCAAGGCGATGAAATTCACTGTCGTTCATGGTTTTATTCCTGTTTTTCGTGATGGCGGCAGTATAACGCTAAATAATTCCCGTTGCAGGAAAGCGGCAAACTCTTGCTTTTGTGTCTTCTCCTGCGATGATAGAAACAGATTTGAACTTACGGGCAACCTCTACATGAAAAACGTCTTTCGAACGCTTGTCGTTCTTGTCACTCTGTTTAGCCTGACCGGCTGTGGACTGAAGGGACCACTGTACTTCCCGCCAGAGGATAAAAACGCACCACCGCCGACAAAACCAGTGCAAAGTGGTATCGAGTCATCTACGCCGGATACCAACGATCGCGGCAATAACGGCGGCCCGACTCAGGTCAATCTCTGACGATTACGTTCTGTACCCGCGCAATGGAGCAAATGATGCAGTTCTCTAAAATGCATGGCCTTGGCAACGACTTTATGGTCGTCGACGCGGTAACGCAGAATGTCTTTTTCTCCCCGGAACTGATCCGTCGTCTGGCGGATCGGCACGTGGGCGTGGGGTTTGACCAGCTGCTGGTGGTGGAGCCGCCTTACGATCCTGACCTGGACTTCCACTATCGCATTTTTAACGCCGACGGCAGCGAAGTTTCCCAGTGCGGCAACGGCGCGCGCTGTTTTGCCCGCTTTGTTCGGCTGAAAGGGCTGACCAACAAGCGCGATATCCGCGTCAGCACCGCCAATGGCCGGATGGTGCTCAGCGTCACCGACGACGAACTGGTGCGCGTGAACATGGGCGAGCCGAACTTCGAACCCGCTGCCGTGCCGTTTCGCGCCAACAAAGCGGAAAAGACCTATATTATGCGTGCCGCCGAGCAGACAGTATTGTGCGGCGTCGTCTCGATGGGTAACCCGCACTGCGTGATTCAGGTAGATGATGTGCAAACCGCGGCGGTTGAAACGCTCGGCCCGGTGCTGGAAAGCCACGAGCGCTTCCCGGAGCGGGCGAACATCGGTTTCATGCAGGTGGTGAAGCGTGAACACATTCGCCTGCGGGTTTACGAGCGCGGCGCGGGCGAAACCCAGGCCTGCGGAAGCGGTGCCTGTGCGGCGGTGGCCGTCGGAATCTCGCAGGGGTTACTGGCGGAAGAGGTTCGCGTGGAATTACCGGGCGGGCGTCTTGATATCGCCTGGAAAGGAGCGGGTCATCCACTGTACATGACTGGCCCGGCGACACATGTTTATGACGGGTTTATCCATCTATGAAGCAACCAGGGGAAGAACTGCGGGAACCTGTAACGGAGCTGGATGACAGCGCTGTTGTGGATTACCTGCTGCACAATCCTGAGTTTTTTATCCGCAATGCACGCGTCGTCGAAAGGATGCGCGTGCCGCATCCGGTTCGCGAGACCGTGTCGCTGGTTGAATGGCACATGGCGCGCTCGCGCAACCACATCAATCAGCTCGAAGAGAACATGACGCTGCTGATGGAGCAGGCCAGCAATAACGAAAGCCTGTTCTATCGTCTTCTGCACCTTCAGGCGCGTCTGGCTTCCGCGCACAGTCTCGAAGAGTTCCTCAACCGCTTCCATCGCTGGGCGCGCGAGCTGGGGCTGGCAGGCGCGACGATCCGTCTCTTCCCTGACCGCTGGCGCATTGGCGCGCCGTCCGGGTTTACCCATCTGGCGCTGAGCCGTCAGGCGTTTGAGCCGCTGCGCATTCAGCGTCTGGGCCATGAGCACCACTATCTGGGGCCGCTTAACGGGCCAGAACTGCTGGTGGTGCTGCCGGAAGCCAAAGCTATCGGCTCGGTGGCGATGTCGCTGATGGGGCGCGATGGTGACCTGGGCGTGATGTTATTTACCAGCCGCGACGCGCATCACTATGAACAGGGGCAGGGTACGCAACTGTTGCAGGAGATCGCCCTGATGCTGCCTGAGCTGCTGGAGCGCTGGATTGAGCGCGTATGACGGACGGACTGCTCGCCACTGACGTCAACCGCTTTCTGCGCTATCTGGGCGTAGAACGCCAGCTCAGCCCTATTACGCTGCTCAACTATCAGCGTCAGCTTGATGCCATCATGCAGATTGCCGATGAAATCGGCCTGAAAAGCTGGCAACAATGTGACGCCGCCACGGTACGCGGGTTCGTCGTGCGTAGCCGTAAAAAAAATCTCAGTCCGGCGAGCCTGGCGCTCCGGCTCTCTGCCCTGCGCAGTTTCTTCGACTGGCTGGTCAGTCAGGGCGGTCTGAAAGCCAACCCGGCAAAAGGGATCGCCACGCCAAAGGCCCCGCGTCATCTGCCGAAAAATATCGACGTCGACGACGTAAACCGCCTGCTGGATATCGATCTCAACGATCCGCTGGCCGTGCGCGACCGCGCGATGCTGGAGGTGATGTACGGCGCGGGCCTGCGTCTCTCTGAGCTGGTGAACCTCGACTTAAAGCACCTCGATCTGGAATCTGGCGAAGTGTGGGTGATGGGCAAAGGCAGCAAAGAGCGCCGCCTGCCGATCGGCCGCAATGCGGTTTCCTGGATTGAGCACTGGCTGGATCTGCGCGGTCTGTTTGGCGCGGAAGAGGATGCGCTGTTCCTGTCGAAGCTCGGCAAGCGGATCTCGGCGCGTAACGTGCAGAAGCGCTTTGCGGAGTGGGGCATTAAGCAGGGTCTGAACAGCCACGTTCACCCGCATAAGCTGCGCCACTCTTTTGCGACGCACATGCTGGAATCAAGCGGCGACCTGCGCGGCGTACAGGAGCTGCTTGGTCACGCGAATCTGTCGACCACCCAAATCTATACCCACTTAGACTTCCAACACCTTGCCTCGGTGTATGACGCGGCGCATCCACGCGCCAAACGGGGGAAATAATGCGTTTTTACCGCCCACTCGGTCAGATCTCAGCCCTGACGTTTGATCTTGATGACACCCTTTACGACAACCGCCCAGTGATCCTGCGTACCGAGCAGGAGTCGCTGGCGTTTGTGCAAAACTACCATCCTGCGCTGAAAGCGATCCAGAACAAAGAGTTCCAGAAGCTGCGTCAGTCCCTGCGGGAAACCGAGCCGGAAATTTACCATGACGTGACCGAATGGCGCCGCCGTGCGGTTGAGCAGGCGATGCTCAATGCCGGCCTGAGCGCGCAGGACGCGGCCATGGGTGCTGAAGCGGCCATGGAAAACTTCGCCAAATGGCGCAGTCGCATCGATGTGCCGCAGGAGACCCACGACACGCTGGCGAAGCTCGCCGAAAAGTGGCCGCTGGTCGCCATTACCAACGGCAACGCTCAGCCTGAACTGTTTGGTCTGGGTAACTATTTTCAGTTCGTGCTGCGCGCGGGCCCGCACGGACGCTCGAAGCCGTTCAACGATATGTATCATCTGGCAGCGGAAAAACTGGATTTGCCGCTCGGTGAGATCCTGCACGTGGGCGACGACCTGACCACGGACGTCGCCGGGGCGATCCGCTGCGGCATGCAGGCCTGCTGGATCAAGCCGGAAAATGCCGATCTGATGACTACCCCGGATAGCCGTCTTCTGCCGCACGTGGAAATTTCACGGTTGGCATCCCTCACGACGCTGATATAATCATCAATTGTTCTGTATAAATTAACAGGGTTTTGGCGAATGGAAACATTTGCCCGCCCGACATGACGTGACGGTGCCAATGGACGTTTCTTACCTGCTCGACAGCCTTAATGACAAACAGCGTGACGCGGTTGCCGCCTCGCGTACAAACCTGCTGGTACTGGCTGGAGCGGGCAGTGGTAAGACGCGCGTGCTGGTTCACCGTATCGCCTGGCTACAGAGCGTGGAGAACTGCTCGCCGTACTCGATTATGGCCGTGACGTTCACCAACAAGGCGGCGGCGGAGATGCGCCACCGTATCGCACAGCTAATGGGTACCAGCCAGGGCGGCATGTGGGTTGGCACCTTCCACGGCCTGGCGCACCGTCTGCTGCGCGCGCACCATATGGACGCTAACCTGCCGCAGGATTTCCAGATCCTCGACAGCGAAGACCAGCTGCGCTTACTGAAACGTCTGATCAAGGCGATGAACCTCGACGAGAAGCAGTGGCCGCCGCGTCAGGCGATGTGGTACATCAACGGTCAGAAAGACGAAGGGCTGCGTCCGCACCACATTCAAAGCTTCGGTAACCCGGTTGAGCAGACCTGGCAGAACGTCTACAAGGCCTATCAGGAAGCGTGCGATCGCGCCGGTCTGGTGGATTTCGCCGAACTGCTGCTGCGCGCCCACGAGCTGTGGCTCAACAAACCACATATCCTGCAACACTACCGTGAACGCTTCACCAACATTTTGGTGGACGAATTCCAGGATACCAACAACATTCAGTACGCGTGGATCCGCCTGCTGGCCGGGGATACCGGCAAGGTGATGATCGTGGGCGATGACGACCAGTCTATCTACGGCTGGCGCGGCGCGCAGGTGGAGAACATCCAGCGCTTTCTCAACGATTTCCCCGGCGCGCAAACCATCCGTCTGGAGCAGAACTACCGTTCTACCAGCAACATACTGAGCGCGGCCAACGCCCTGATTGAGAACAACAACGGGCGACTGGGTAAAAAGCTGTGGACCGATGGCGTCGACGGCGAACCGATTTCGATTTACTGCGCCTTCAACGAGCTCGACGAAGCCCGCTTCGTGGTGAACCGCATTAAAACCTGGCAGGAGAACGGCGGTGCGCTGGAGCAGTGTGCCATTCTCTATCGCAGCAACGCCCAGTCGCGCGTGCTGGAAGAGGCGCTGTTACAGGTGAGCATGCCGTACCGCATTTATGGCGGTATGCGCTTCTTCGAACGTCAGGAGATCAAAGATGCGCTCTCGTATTTGCGTCTGATTGCCAACCGTAACGACGATGCGGCGTTTGAGCGCGTGGTGAACACGCCGACGCGTGGCATCGGCGATCGTACGCTGGACGTGGTGCGTCAGGCCTCGCGCGATCGTCAGCTCACGTTGTGGCAGGCATGCCGCGAGTTGTTACAGGAAAAAGCCCTCGCCGGGCGCGCCGCCAGCGCACTGCAACGCTTTCTGGAATTAATCGACGCACTGGCGCAGGAAACGGCCGACATGCCGCTGCACGTCCAGACCGACCGGGTGATCAAAGATTCCGGCCTGCGCACCATGTACGAGCAGGAAAAAGGCGAGAAGGGCCAGACTCGTATTGAGAACTTAGAGGAGCTGGTGACGGCAACGCGACAGTTCAGCTACAACGAAGAAGACGAAGACCTGATGCCGTTGCAGGCATTCCTCTCTCACGCCGCACTGGAGGCGGGTGAAGGGCAGGCCGATACCTGGCAGGATGCGGTTCAGCTGATGACCCTGCACTCCGCGAAAGGTCTGGAGTTCCCGCAGGTGTTCATCGTCGGGATGGAAGAGGGGATGTTCCCGAGCCAGATGTCGCTGGATGAAGGCGGGCGTCTGGAAGAGGAGCGTCGTCTGGCCTACGTGGGCGTGACCCGTGCGATGCAGAAACTGACCCTGACCTACGCGGAAACCCGCCGCCTGTACGGGAAAGAGGTGTATCACCGTCCGTCGCGCTTTATCGGCGAACTGCCGGAAGAGTGTGTGGAAGAGGTGCGCCTGCGCGCAAGCATCAGCCGTCCGGTCAGTCATCAGCGTATGGGCTCGCCAATCTCGGAAACCGATACCGGTTACAAGCTGGGCCAGCGCGTACGCCACTCGAAGTTTGGCGAAGGCACCATCGTCAATCTGGAAGGCAGCGGCGAGCACAGCCGTTTGCAGGTCGCGTTCCAGGGGCAGGGGATCAAATGGCTGGTGGCAGCCTATGCCAAGCTGGAAAGTGTGTAACTTTCAGAAAAATATCACTATTTTGTAATAATCTGCTAGCCTTATACGTTGAAGGTCAATTAATGCCCTTCAGCGTTCCGTTGCGTGTTGACGCCACAGTTATTGCTGGCGTAACATGCGCGCACGATTACGCTAAGAGGACATTCGCCTTGGACACACCCAGTAGATACTGGCTCAATTCCCTGTCATCCAGGAACAACTCCTAAGGCTATCTCCTCTTGCTGATGGCCTTAGTGGTTGTCAGCGACTGCATCATTCCCGTCGCGCTGAGTCAGGCTGTTTAATGGTCTGAAACCCAATTTGTTTCTGTGTGCCCACCGAACTGTCCGATATTTTTTGCATTGGGAGTCCCGGTCATGTTGAGCGCATTTCAACTCGAAAATAACCGACTGACTCGGCTTGAAGCCGAAGAGTCACAGCCCCTCATTGATGCCGTATGGGTGGATCTGGTCGAGCCGGACGACGATGAGCGCCTTCGCGTACAATCTGAACTGGGGCAAAGCCTGGCGACACGCCCGGAACTGGAAGACATCGAAGCATCCGCCCGTTTTTTTGAAGACGAAGACGGCCTGCACATTCACTCCTTCTTCTTCTTCGAAGATGCCGAAGACCACGCGGGGAACTCCACTGTGGCGTTCACCATCCGCGATGGCCGCCTGTTCACCCTGCGCGAGCGCGAACTGCCTGCGTTTCGTCTCTACCGCATGCGCGCCCGCAGCCAGGCGATGATGGACGGTAACGCCTATGAGCTGCTGCTGGATCTGTTCGAAACCAAAATCGAACAGCTGGCGGATGAAATCGAAAACATCTACAGCGACCTGGAAAAGCTGAGCCGCGTGATCATGGAAGGCCATCAGGGCGATGAGTACGACGAAGCGTTGTCCACGCTTGCAGAGCTGGAAGATATCGGCTGGAAGGTGCGTTTGTGTCTGATGGATACCCAGCGCGCGCTGAACTTCCTGGTTCGCAAGGCGCGTCTGCCGGGCGGTCAGCTGGAGCAGGCGCGTGAGATCTTACGCGATATCGAATCCCTGCTGCCGCACAACGAATCCCTGTTCCAGAAGGTCAACTTCCTGATGCAGGCGGCAATGGGCTTTATCAACATCGAGCAGAACCGCATCATCAAGATCTTCTCGGTGGTTTCCGTGGTGTTCCTGCCGCCGACGCTGGTGGCATCCAGCTACGGGATGAACTTTGAGTTTATGCCGGAGCTGAAGTGGAGCTTTGGCTACCCGGGGGCGATTATCTTTATGATCCTCGCCGGGCTGGCGCCATACCTGTACTTCAAGCGGAAGAACTGGTTGTAAAAATCAGGCGGGTGGCGCTGCGCTTACCCGCCCTACAAAGCACCTAAATTCCTCTGCGAGTCCTGCGCTGGGTATAAATTGCATCCGCAACGAAAATCGCCAGCGCCACCCAGATAAAGGCAAACGTCACCATCTTATCCGCACCCGGCACCTCGCCGTAAAACACCACCGCCAGCAGGAACATCAGCGTCGGGCCAATGTACTGGAAGAAGCCAAGCGTCGAGAGACGCAGACGCGTTGCCGCGCCGGTGAAGCACAGCAGGGGAATCGTCGTGACCACGCCCGCCGCCATCAGCATCAGGTTCAGCGACCATGGGTTGCTGCCCATGTGGCTGGTGGCGCTGTCGGCAATACCGAACAGGTAGATCGCGGCGACAGGCAGCAGCCACAGGGTTTCAAACAGCATTCCCGTCTGCGCTTCCACGGCGATTTTTTTACGCACCAGGCCGTAGAAGGCAAAGCTGAACGCCAGCCCCAGGGCGATAACCGGCAGTGAACCGAAGGTCCACAGCTGCACCAGCACGCCGCAGAGGGCCAGAATCACCGCCACCCACTGCATCCGGCGGAAACGTTCGCCGAGGAAAATCATCCCCAGCACGATGTTCACCAGCGGGTTAATGAAGTAGCCCAGGCTGGCTTCGAGCATGTGATGGTTATTCACCGCCCAGATAAACAGCAGCCAGTTTCCGCCAATCAGCACCGCAGAGAGGGCAAGCAGGAAGACCTTCTTCGGGGTTTTTAGCAGCGTTTTGACGCCTGACCACTGACGGCTGATGCTCATCAGCGCGATCATAAAGAAAAACGACCAGATGACGCGGTGAGTGAGGATCTCGTCCGCCGGGACATAGGCGATAAGCTTGAAGTACGCCGGCGCGATACCCCAAATAAAATAAGCGGCAAGAGCGAGTAAAACGCCCTGCCGCGTCTGTTTAGCATCCATCGGGAAAATCCGTTACAAAAAAGTGAAGTAATTTTACCCGAATTTGCCGCCTCAACCCACCATATAAGTGGCGGTTGCGCTGGCAATATAAACCTGCTCCTCGTTATGCAGCTCAACGCGGGCGACGGCAACTTTATTCCCGGCGCGCAGCAGGCTGCTGGTGCAGGTGAAGCGGTTTCCGCGTCCCGGTCGCAGATAGTCGACGCGTAAATCGATGGTTCCCATGCGCGAGAGGCGCTGGCGTAACTCATCTTCGTTGATGGTGTCGTGGCGCGTCAGCGTGCTGCCCACGCACACCAGACCGGCCGCCACGTCCAGCGCAGAGGCAATCACCCCGCCGTGCAAAATGCTTTGCGCCCAGTTACCGACCATCATTGGCTGATTATTGAAACTCAGCTGAGCGAAGTCTTTTTCGTATCGCTCCAGCTCAAGACCCAGTGCACGGTTGAATGGCATGTGGTACACAAAAATCTCGCCCACGAGCTTTAAGGTTTCTTCGGCGGTGAGTGTGGCTGACATCTGACGTGGCATCCTTGTTGTTAACAAAATGTTGATTTTATGCTTCAGGATAAAGGAATGCCACTTTAAGAAACGAGGAAGCGGAAGTTATCGCAGAAGTCTGTAGAATGCCCGGACAAAACTATTCATTAAATGTCACAATTTCAGGAGAACACCACCGATGCGGACGTATCTGGGTTGGTTACTGGCGGCGGTTGCGCTGCCCCTCACAGCATATGCGCAGGAAGCGACGATCAAAGAAGTGCATGATAAACCTGCCGTTCAGGGCAGCATCATCGCCAATATGCTTCAGGAGCATGACAATCCGTTCACGCTCTACCCCTATGACACAAACTACGTGATCTATACCCAGACCAGCGATCTCAACAAAGAGGCGATAAGCTCCTATAACTGGTCTGACAATGCGCGTAAAGATGAGGTGAAGTTCCAGCTCAGCCAGGCCTTCCCGTTATGGCGCGGCATCCTGGGGCCGAACTCGGTGCTTGGTGCATCTTACACGCAGAAGTCATGGTGGCAGCTCTCCAACAGCGGGGAATCTTCACCGTTCCGCGAAACCAACTATGAACCGCAGCTGTTCCTCGGTTTCGCCACTGATTATGAGTTTGCAGGCTGGACGCTGCGAGACGTGGAGGTGGGCTATAACCACGATTCCAACGGTCGTTCCGACCCAACCTCACGCAGCTGGAATCGCGTTTATACGCGTCTGATGGCGCAGAACGGCAATTTCATGGTGGAAGTGAAGCCGTGGTACGTGGTGGGCAGCACCGATGACAATCCTGATATCACCAAATACATGGGCTATTATCAGCTTAAAGTGGGCTATCAGCTGGGTGACGCGGTGCTGAGCGCCAAAGGGCAGTACAACTGGAATACCGGCTACGGCGGCGCAGAGCTGGGCCTGAGCTACCCGGTGACGAAACACGTTCGTCTCTATACCCAGGTGTATAGCGGTTATGGCGAATCGCTGATTGACTATAACTTCAACCAGACCCGCGTTGGTGTGGGCGTCATGCTGAACGATATTTTCTAAGCTGCTCGAATGTTTTTGCGTTAAACGTTGAAGTTTCTCTCTCAGGCGCTGAAAATAGCGCCTGTTTCATTTCTGGCATATGGGGTTAACGTGGCGCAGGCGGAAGTATTGAATCAGGAATCGCTGGCTAAACAGGTTTTGCATGAAACCTTTGGCTACCAGCAGTTCCGTCCTGGCCAGGAAACCATCATTGAAACCGTGCTGGAAGGCCGCGATTGCCTGGTGGTCATGCCGACCGGCGGCGGAAAATCGCTCTGCTATCAGGTGCCCGCGCTGGTACTTAATGGCCTGACGGTTGTGGTCTCCCCCCTTATTTCCCTGATGAAAGACCAGGTCGACCAGCTGCTTGCCAACGGTGTGGCGGCGGCCTGTCTTAACTCGACGCAAACCCGCGAGCAGCAGCAAGAGGTGATGGCCGGGTGCCGCACCGGGCAGATCCGCCTGCTGTATATCGCGCCAGAGCGCCTGATGCTGGACAACTTCCTCGATCACCTGGCGCACTGGAACCCGGTGCTGCTGGCGGTGGATGAAGCGCACTGTATCTCCCAGTGGGGGCACGATTTCCGCCCGGAATATGCCGCCCTCGGCCAGCTGCGTCAGCGCTTCCCTGAGCTGCCGTTTATGGCGCTTACCGCCACGGCGGATGACACCACGCGTCAGGACATCGTTCGCCTGCTGGGGCTGAAAGACCCCTATATTCAGGTCAGCAGCTTCGACCGGCCGAACATCCGCTATATGCTGATGGAAAAATTCAAGCCGCTGGATCAGCTCCTGCGCTACGTGCAGGAGCAGCGCGGCAAGTCCGGCATCATCTACTGCAACAGCCGCGCGAAGGTGGAAGACACCGCTGCGCGTCTGCAAAATCGCGGCTTTAGCGCGGCGGCATACCATGCCGGGTTAGAAAACCACATCCGCGCCGACGTACAGGAAAAATTCCAGCGCGACGACCTGCAAATCGTGGTCGCAACGGTGGCGTTCGGGATGGGGATCAACAAGCCCAACGTGCGCTTTGTGGTGCACTTTGATATCCCGCGCAATATCGAATCCTATTATCAGGAAACCGGCCGCGCCGGGCGTGATGGCCTGCCTGCGGAAGCGATGCTGTTTTACGATCCGGCGGATATGGCGTGGCTGCGCCGCTGTCTCGAGGAGAAACCGCAGGGGCAGTTGCAGGATATCGAACGCCACAAGCTTAACGCGATGGGTGCCTTCGCCGAAGCGCAAACCTGCCGCCGTCTGGTGCTGCTCAACTACTTTGGTGAAGGGCGTCAGGCGCCGTGCGGCAACTGCGATATCTGCCTCGACCCGCCGAAGCAGTACGACGGTCTGATGGACGCGCGCAAAGCGCTCTCGACTATCGGACGCGTGAACCAGCGCTTTGGGATGGGCTACGTCGTCGAAGTGCTGCGTGGGGCTAACAACCAGCGTATCCGCGATATGGGGCACGACAAGCTGCCGGTTTACGGCATCGGGAAAGACCAGAGCCACGAGCACTGGGTAAGCATCATCCGCCAGCTGATCCATCTCGGCTTTGCCACGCAAAATATTGCTCAGCACTCTGCGCTTCAGCTTACCGAAGCGGCGCGACCGGTCCTGCGCGGTGAGGTTGAACTGAAGCTCGCCGTTCCGCGCGTCGTCGCCCTCAAGCCGCGCGTGATGCAAAAATCCTACGGCGGCAACTACGATCGCAAGCTGTTCGCCAAGCTGCGCAAGCTGCGTAAAGCCATTGCCGATGAAGAGAACATCCCGCCATACGTGGTGTTCAATGACGCGACGCTGATCGAGATGGCCGAGCAAATGCCACTCAGCGCCAGCGAGATGCTCAGCGTCAACGGCGTCGGCACGCGCAAGCTGGAGCGCTTTGGTAAAGAGTTTATGGCGCTTATCCGTTCCCACGCTGATGGTGATGATGAGGAGTAGTCAGCCGGGCGAAAAAGTGCCAGGATGATGAATCACTACATTATTTCCCCGCGAGCTAATTATGTTAATGCTATTTCTCACCGTGGCGTTAGTGCACATCGTTGCGCTGATGAGCCCTGGCCCTGACTTCTTCTTCGTGTCACAAACGGCCGTCAGCCGCTCCCGCAAAGAGGCGATGATGGGTGTGCTCGGTATCACCATGGGCGTTATGGTCTGGGCGGCGGTTGCGCTGCTTGGTCTGAACCTGATCCTGGCGAAAATGGCGTGGCTGCATAACATCATCATGGTTGGCGGCGGTCTGTACCTGTGCTGGATGGGCTACCAGATGCTGCGCGGGGCGCTGAAGAAAGAAGAGAAAAAGCCGGAAGAGCCAAAGGTTGAGCTGGCAACGGGCGGCCGTAGCTTTGTGAAAGGGCTGCTGACTAACCTGGCGAACCCGAAAGCGATTATTTACTTCGGCTCTGTGTTCTCGCTGTTTGTGGGGGATAACGTCGGTGCGGGCGCGCGCTGGGGGATCTTCCTGCTAATCGTTGTTGAGACGTTCGCCTGGTTTACCGTTGTGGCAAGCCTGTTTGCTTTACCGGCGATGCGTCGCGGCTACCAGCGCATCGCGAAGTGGATCGACGGCTTTGCCGGCGCACTGTTCGCCGGCTTCGGCATTCATCTCATCATTTCTCGCTAAGCATGACGCGCTGACGCAAGCAGCGCGCCAACCAGCATAAACAGCGAACCAAAGACTTTGTTCAGGGCCTTCATCTGCTTAGGCCCTTTGATCCACGCCGCAATTCGCTGCGCCAGCGTCGCGTAACCAATCATCACAATGATATCGACAATAATGGTGGTCGCGCCCAGCACCACGTACTGCATCACCTGGGGCTGATGCGGCACGATAAACTGCGGGAACAGGGCGGCGAGGAACACAATGCTTTTCGGGTTGGTCAGGTTAACGAATACCGCGCGCTTAAACAGGTGGCCGCGTGTTTGCGTCCGGGAGAGCGTATGCAGATCAATCGAGCCTGCGGCGCGCCACTGCTGAATGCCCAGCCAGATAAGATACGCTGCGCCAGCCCATTTCAGCACCTCGAAGGCCAGTACCGAACGGGAGAACAGCGTGCCCAGACCAATCCCCACCAGCACAATGTGAATGCCAAGCCCTGTCTGTAAACCGGCAATTGACGCCGCCGCGCCGCGATAGCCGTGATTAATGGAGGTGGTCATGGTGTTGATTGCGCCCGAGCCAGGTGAAAGGCTGAGGATGATGGATGTCAGCAGGTAAGCGAACCACCACTCGAAGGTCATTTGAAACTCCCGGATCGTCTGTTTTTATGCCACAATACGCTATTGTTGAGTCATTTTGTGACCGGTGACGAAAAAAACGATATTCCCTGAATTACGGGGGGTGGAAACCCAATGTTTCAGCAGAAAAAGGACTGGGAAACACGAGAAAACGCATTTGCTGCTTTCTCCATGGGGCCGCTGACCGATTTCTGGCGCCAGCGTGAGGAAGATGAGTTTATGGGCGTCGGGGATATCCCGGTACGCTTCGTTCGTTTCCATGATGAAAAAAATGACCGGGTGATTGTGGTTTGCCCCGGGCGCATCGAAAGCTATATCAAATATGCCGAGCTGGCGTATGACCTGTTCCATCTGGGCTTTGATGTGTTAATTATCGACCATCGCGGGCAGGGGCTTTCCGGCCGGATGCTGCCGGATACCCATCGCGGCCACGTGGATAACTTCAGCGATTACGTCGACGATCTGGCCGCGTTCTGGCAGCAGGAAGTGCAGCCCGGACCGTGGCGCAAGCGTTATATTCTTGCCCACTCCATGGGGGGCGCGATCTCGACGTTGTTTTTGCAGCGCCATAAGCACCAGTGCGACGCCATTGCGCTGACCGCGCCGATGTACGGCATTGTGATACGTTTTCCTGACTGGATGGTGCGCCATCTTCTCGACTGGGCTGAGGGCCATCAGCGCATTCGTGAAGGCTATGCCATCGGAACAGGACGCTGGCGGGCGTTGCCGTTTGCCATCAACGTGTTAACCCACAGTCGGCAGCGTTATCGCCGCAACCTGCGTTTTTATGCCGATGAACCGCGTCTGCGGGTCGGCGGCCCCACCTGGCACTGGGTGCGGGAAGGTATTCATGCCGGTGAGCAGGTGCTGGCGGGCGTAGGCGATGATGACACGCCGACGCTTCTGATCCAGGCGGAAGAAGAGCGTGTGGTGGATAACCGCATGCATGACCGCTATTGTGAACTTCGCGCCGCGGCGGGCCATCCCTGTGAAGGGGGTAAACCGCTGGTCATCAACGGTGCGTACCATGAGATCCTTTTTGAAAAGGACGCTATGCGCTCAGTCGCGCTCAACGCCATTGTTGAATTTTTCAACAGGCATAACTGATTATTGTTTTCCACCAGAGGTTGAAATCCCTATGTACCAGGTTGTTGCATCTGATTTAGATGGCACGCTGCTTTCCCCCGACCACACCCTGTCGCCTTATGCGAAAGAGACCTTAAAACTCCTGACTGCCCGCGGCGTGAACTTTGTGTTCGCCACCGGCCGACACCACGTGGACGTGGGGCAGATCCGCGATAACCTGGAGATCAAGTCGTACATGATCACCTCCAACGGTGCGCGCGTACACGACACGGACGGCAACCTGATTTTTACCCACAATCTCGATCGCGACATCGCCACTGATTTGTTCGGCATTGTGCATAACAACCCGGATATCGTCACTAACGTTTATCGCGACGACGAGTGGTTTATGAACCGTCATCGCCCGGACGAAATGCGTTTCTTCAAGGAAGCCGTCTTCAACTACTCCCTGTATGAACCGGGTTTGCTGGATCCTGAAGGGATCAGCAAGGTGTTCTTTACCTGCGAAAGTCACGAAGCGCTGCTTCCGCTGGAGCAGGCGATCAACGCCCGCTGGGGAGACCGCGTGAACGTGAGCTTCTCCACGCTGACTTGTCTGGAAGTGATGGCGGGCGGGGTGTCCAAAGGTCACGCGCTGGAAGCGGTCGCGAAGCGTCTGGGCTTTGATCTGAAAGACTGCATCGCGTTCGGCGATGGCATGAACGATGCCGAGATGCTCTCCATGGCGGGCAAAGGCTGCATCATGCAGAACGCGCACCAGCGCCTGAAAGATCTGCACCCGGAGCTGGAAGTGATTGGCACCAACGCAGACAACGCGGTACCTAAGTATTTGCGCAAACTGTTCCTTGAATAATCTTCATTTGATTATTTATTGTTCAGATGTCAACTAAAGAGTTCGCTACAATGCCTCTCCTTCTTTCTGAGAGACAAGCATTGTGGCGCTACTCATTATCACCACTATCCTGTGGACCTTCTCCTTTAGCCTGATTGGCGAATACCTTGCCGGATCGGTCGACAGCTACTTTTCGGTGCTGATGCGTGTGGGGCTGGCGGCGCTGGTGTTCCTGCCGTTCCTGCGTACCCGCGGGCAATCGCTGAAAACCATTCTGCTGTATATGCTGGTGGGCGCGATGCAGCTCGGCATCATGTACCTGTTCAGCTTCCGGGCTTACGTCTACCTCTCCGTCTCGGAATTTCTGCTCTTTACCGTGCTCACGCCGCTCTATATCACGCTGATTTACGACCTGCTCAGCAGGCGCCGCCTGCGCTGGGGATATCTGCTGAGCGCGGCGCTGGCAGTCATTGGCGCGGCGATAATTCGCTATGACAAGGTGAGCGATCACTTCTGGACCGGGCTGATGTTCGTCCAGCTCGCCAATATCAGCTTCGCCATCGGGATGGTGGGCTATAAACGCCTGATGGAGACCCGCCCGATGCCGCAGCATAACGCGTTTGCGTGGTTCTATATGGGCGCGGCGATTGTCGCGATTGCGGCATGGTTTATGCTCGGCAACCCGCAAAAGCTGCCGACCACCACCGTGCAGTGGAGCGTTCTGGTCTGGCTGGGCGTGGTGGCGTCGGGGCTGGGCTACTTTATGTGGAACTACGGCGCGACGCAGGTAGACGCCGGAACGCTGGGGATCATGAACAACGTGCACGTGCCGGCGGGGCTACTGGTGAACCTCGCCATCTGGCAGGAACAGCCGCACTGGCCGAGTTTCCTTATTGGGGGAACGGTGATCCTGGCTTCGCTGTGGGTACATCGCCGCTGGGTCGCTCCGCGCTCCGCACAAACGGAAGATGGTCGCACGCGTGGTTCCGCGCTGAGCGAATAAACGCTTCCGTAATCGGCTGACGCTGCTCGCCGTCGCGCACGGCGGCGTACAGCCGGCTCCACAGTCCTTCACCCAAGGTTTTGGTAACCACCAGACCCTGGCGTTCAACCGTCTCGACCACCCAGTGCGGCAGCGCCGCAATTCCCATTCTGGCCGCCACCATCTGAATTAACAGCAGCGTGTTATCCACGCTTTTCAGCTGTGGGCTGATGCCTGCGGGTTGCAGGAAATGGCGCCAGATATCCAGACGACTGCGCTGTACCGGATAAATCAGCAGCGTCTCCGTTGCCAGATCTTCCGGCGTGATACGCGTTTTGGCGGCCAGCGGATGGTCCGGGGCCAGCACCAGACGCACCTCAAAATCAAACATTGGCGAATAGTGCAGACCGCTGCGCGGCAGAATATCTGAGGTCATCACCAGATCCAGCTCACCCTGCTGAAGCGACGGCTGCGGATCAAACGTGACGCCGGACTTGAAGTCCATCTCCACCTGCGGCCACTTCTGGCGGAAATTCTCAAGCGCTGGGGTCAGCCACTGAATACAGCTGTGACACTCAATGGCGATGCGCAGGGTGGTCTGCTGCGGCTCGTTACAGGACTGCAACGCGCTGGCAATCTGCGGCAGCACCTGGTTCGCCAGCTGAAGCAAAATTTCGCCCTGCGGCGTAAAGCGCAAAGGCTGGCTCTTACGCACAAAAAGACGAAAGCCGAGGCGTTGTTCCAGATCGCTGAACTGGTGAGAAAGGGCAGACTGAGTCTGGTGCAGCGTGGCCGCTGCCGCCGCAAGAGAACCGCAGTTCCGCAACGCTTGTAGCGTTTTCAGGTGTTTTATCTCGATCATGAAAGTCCTTCACTTCGCCATGAACATTTTGCGCTTGAGGAATATACAGTACCTGCCAATTATAGATGTGTAAACATCTGGACGTCTAAATAACGAATTTCACAAGGGGCATACCATGACAATCCGCACTCACACTCTCGGTTTCCCTCGCGTTGGCCTGCGTCGCGAGCTAAAAAAAGCGCAAGAAAGCTACTGGGCAGGTAACGCCACCCGTGAAGAACTGCTGGCGGTGGGACGTGAGCTGCGCGCGCGTCACTGGGATCAGCAAAAACAGGCGGGCATTGACCTGCTGCCGGTGGGCGATTTCGCCTGGTACGACCATGTTCTGACCACCAGCCTGCTGCTTGGCAACGTGCCGGCTCGTCATCAGAACAACGATGGATCGGTGGATATCGATACCCTGTTCCGCATCGGCCGTGGCCGCGCGCCAACGGGTGAGCCAGCGGCAGCGGCGGAAATGACCAAGTGGTTCAACACCAACTATCACTATATGGTGCCGGAGTTCGTTAAAGGCCAGCAGTTCAAACTGACCTGGACCCAGCTTCTGGATGAAGTGGACGAAGCGCTGGCGCTGGGTCACAAGGTGAAACCCGTGCTGCTGGGGCCGATAACCTACCTGTGGCTGGGCAAAGTGAAAGGTGAACAGTTCGACCGCCTCAGCCTGCTGAACGACATTCTGCCGGTTTATAAGCAGGTGCTGATTGAGCTGGGCAAACGCGGCATTCAGTGGGTGCAAATCGATGAACCGGCGCTGGTGCTTGAGCTGCCGCAGGCGTGGCTGGACGCCTTCAAACCGGCGTATAACGCACTCACCGGGCAGGTGAAGCTGCTGCTGACCACCTACTTCGAAGGCGTCACGCCCAACCTGAAAACCATTACCGCGCTGCCGATTCAGGGTCTGCACGTTGACCTCGTTCACGGCAAAGACGATGTAGCAGAGTTGCACAAGCGTCTGCCAGTGGACTGGCTGCTCTCTGCCGGTCTGGTGAATGGTCGTAACGTCTGGCGTGCCGATCTCACCGAGAAATATGCACAAATTAAAGACATAGTCGGTAAACGTGAATTGTGGGTGGCCTCTTCCTGTTCCCTGCTGCATAGCCCGATTGACCTGAGCGTGGAG
Source organism: Enterobacter cloacae complex sp. 402C9 (assembly GCF_050030745.1). NCBI lineage: Bacteria > Pseudomonadati > Pseudomonadota > Gammaproteobacteria > Enterobacterales > Enterobacteriaceae > Enterobacter > Enterobacter cloacae complex sp. 402C9. The sequence continues at coordinate 195,896 of NZ_JBLGUW010000001.1, forward strand.
ACCCGACTCGACCCTGAGGTGAAAAGCTGGTTTGCCTTCGCCCTGCAAAAGTGTGAGGAGCTGGCTCTGCTGCGCGACGCGTTGAACAGCGGCGACACGGCAGCGATTAGCGACTGGAGCGCTCCGATCCAGGCGCGCCGTCACTCGACGCGCGTGCATAACCCGGCAGTGGAAAAACGTCTGGCGGCCATCACCGCCCGGGACAGCCAGCGCCAGAGCCCGTATGAAGTGCGCGCCGAAGCCCAGCGTGCGCGCTTTAACCTGCCCGCGTGGCCGACCACGACAATCGGCTCCTTCCCGCAGACTACCGAGATCCGCAGCCTGCGCCTGGACTTCAAAAAGGGCAATCTGGATGCGAATCACTACCGCACCGGTATTGCGGAACACATCAAACAGGCGATTATCGAGCAGGAACGTTTAGGTCTGGACGTGCTGGTGCACGGTGAAGCCGAGCGTAACGACATGGTGGAATACTTCGGTGAGCACCTGGACGGGTTTGTCTTTACCCAGAACGGTTGGGTGCAGAGCTACGGCTCCCGCTGCGTGAAGCCGCCGGTGGTAATCGGCGACGTCAGCCGCCCGGAAGCGATTACCGTGGAGTGGGCGAAGTATGCCCAGTCTCTGACCGACAAACCGGTAAAAGGCATGCTGACGGGTCCGGTGACCATTCTCTGCTGGTCGTTCCCGCGTGAAGACGTAACCCGGGAAACCATCGCCAAACAGATCGCCCTGGCGCTGCGCGATGAAGTTGCGGATCTGGAAGCGGCCGGGATTGGCATCATTCAGATCGACGAACCTGCGCTGCGTGAAGGTTTGCCGCTGCGTCGCAGCGACTGGGATGCTTACTTACAGTGGGGCGTGGAGGCGTTCCGCCTCAACGCGGCCGTCGCGAAGGACGATACGCAGATCCACACCCACATGTGTTACTGCGAATTTAACGACATCATGGACTCCATTGCCGCGCTCGACGCCGATGTGATCACCATCGAGACCTCGCGTTCAGACATGGAACTGCTGGAGTCGTTCGAAGAGTTCGACTACCCGAACGAAATCGGGCCGGGCGTGTACGACATTCACTCCCCGAATGTGCCAAGCGTGGAGTGGATTGAATCGCTGCTGCAAAAAGCGGCCCAGCGCATCCCGGCGGAACGTCTGTGGGTAAACCCGGACTGCGGCCTGAAAACCCGTGGCTGGCCTGAAACCCGCGCGGCGCTGGCGAACATGGTGCAGGCGGCGCAGAATTTGCGTCAGGCTTGATGAAATGTAGGCCCGGTCAGGCGTAGCCGCCACCGGGCTTTTTGCTTTTACGCTTTTTTCCCGCCGTACTGGCTAAACCATGTCAGCATCCGCTGCCAGCCATCTTTCGCCGATTCCGCGTGATAGCTCGGACGATAATCGGCATTAAAGGCGTGCCCGGCTTCCGGATACACCACAATTTCCGCCTTCGCGTTTGCTGCGCGCAACGCATGGCGCATGGTCTCGACCGTATCAAGCGGGATCCCGGTATCCTGACCGCCATAGAGCCCCAACACAGGCGCATTTAAATCCGTGGCAATATCAACAGGTTGCTTTGGTGAATTCAGCGTTTTTTCACCCACCAGCTTGCCGTACCAGGCCACGGCCGCTTTTAGCTGCGGGTTATGCGCGGCGTACAACCAGCTAATGCGTCCGCCCCAACAGAAGCCAGTCACCATCAGACGATGCGCATCGCCACCGTTGCGCGCTGCCCAGCTGGCAACGTGGTCGAGATCGGCCAGCACCTGCGCGTCCGGCACTTTGCTGACCAGGTTGCTGAACAGCGTCGGGATGTCGCTGTAATCATTCGGATCGCCCTGACGGAAATAGAGTTCCGGCGCAACGGCCAGGTAACCCTCCAGCGCCAGACGGCGGCAGAGGTCGCGAATATGTTCATGAACGCCAAATATTTCCTGCACCACGATCACGATGGGCAGCGGGCCATCGGCGGATTTTGGCCTCGCGTGGTACGCTGGCATGTTCTCTCCCTGGGAGGGAATGGAGGTCTCGCCTGCGGTAATGGCCTCTTCAGGGGTTGAGACGATGGTTGAAGCATGCGGGGCCGCAGCAGGTGCAAAACCGATTTTTTCAGTCATGGCATTCTCCGTACCAATGAATGGATTAGCGCAAAGATAAATATAGACACCAGGTTAACAACCCACAGTGCCTTATAGCGTCTATCTTTTGTGCAGCACCCGGCGATATAACTTGTTAATGTGATGTGAATCACCATTTTATGGAAATTAACTGCAATCATTTTCATTCATGGTGAGGTGTGTCACGAAATAATGCACATTGCTTCTGTAAAGTACCGTTTTACTTCTTCTGACAAACCGACCCACAGAGGAGTCACCTATGTCTAAGTCTGATGTTTTTCATCTCGGCCTCACTAAAAACGATTTACAAGGGGCTACGCTTGCTATCGTCCCTGGCGATCCTGAGCGTGTGGAAAAGATCGCCGCGCTGATGGATAAGCCGGTTAAGCTGGCAGCGCATCGCGAATTCACCACCTGGCGCGCAGAGCTGGACGGTAAAGCGGTGATCGTGTGCTCTACCGGTATCGGTGGCCCGTCTACCTCTATCGCCGTTGAAGAGCTGGCACAGCTGGGCATTCGTACTTTCCTGCGCATTGGCACCACAGGCGCCATTCAGCCGCACATCAACGTGGGCGACGTGCTGGTTACCACCGCATCCGTGCGTCTGGACGGGGCAAGCCTGCACTTTGCACCGATGGAATTCCCGGCAGTGGCTGATTTCGAATGCACCACCGCGCTGGTTGAAGCCGCGAAGTCCGTGGGCGCCACCACCCACGTGGGCGTCACTGCCTCTTCCGATACCTTCTACCCGGGCCAGGAGCGTTACGACACCTTCTCTGGTCGCGTGGTGAGCCGTTTCAAAGGCTCAATGGAAGAGTGGCAGTCGATGGGCGTCATGAACTACGAAATGGAATCTGCGACGCTGCTGACCATGTGCGCAAGCCAGGGTCTGCGTGCCGGTATGGTGGCGGGCGTTATCGTCAACCGTACCCAGCAGGAGATCCCGAACGCTGAAACCATGAAGCAGACTGAAAGCCATGCGGTGAAAATCGTGGTTGAAGCGGCGCGCCGTCTGATCTAATTCTCTCTTCAGTGCTAAAAGGCCGACATGCTCGGCCTTTCTTTTTTGCGTAACGCCTCGCAGGAAAACCCTTTCAAACTGGACGTTCATACAGCACAATTCTATTTTGTGCGGGTTACACGTGGATGCAGGGGGCATTGTGGATATCTCAATCCTGGTTTATGCGGTAGTTGCGCTGGTGAGCGTGGGGATTGGCTGGCTCATTTGCGGCTACCAACATGCTCAGCAGAAAGCCGATCAGCTGGCAGAGCGCGAAGAGATCGTCGCCGAACTCAGCGCGACGAAACAACAGCTTGCGCTGTGTGACCACTGGCGCGATGAGTGTGAACTGCTCAATAACGAACTGCGCAATCTGCGCGACATTAACACCTCGCTGGAGGCCGATCTCCGGGAAGTGACCACCCGCCTTGAATCCACCCAACTGCACGCCGAAGACAAAATCCGTCAGATGATCAACAGCGAGCAGCGTCTTAGCGAGCAGTTTGAGAACCTTGCGAACCGCATTTTTGAGCACAGCAATCGCCGCGTGGATGAGCAGAACCGCCAGAGCCTGAACAGCCTGCTGACGCCGCTGCGTGAACAGCTGGACGGCTTTCGCCGTCAGGTGCAGGACAGCTTTGGTCAGGAGGCTCGCGAGCGCCACACGCTGGCGCATGAGATCCGTAATCTCCAGCAGCTGAATGCGCAGATGGCTCAGGAGGCGGTTAACCTGACGCGCGCACTGAAAGGTGATAACAAAGCGCAGGGAAACTGGGGCGAAGTGGTCATGACGCGCGTGCTGGAGGCCTCTGGCCTGCGTGAAGGATACGAATACGAAACGCAGGTCAGCATTGAAAACGATGCGCGCTCGCGAATGCAGCCGGATGTCATTGTTCGTCTGCCGCAGGGTAAAGATGTGGTTATCGACGCCAAAATGACGCTGGTGGCCTATGAGCGCTACTTCAACGCGGAAGATGACTATACCCGCGAGACAGCGTTGCAGGAGCATATCGCCTCCGTGCGTAACCATATCCGTCTGCTGGGCAGAAAAGATTATCAACAGTTGCCGGGGCTGCGATCGCTGGATTATGTGCTGATGTTCATTCCGGTTGAGCCAGCCTTCCTGCTGGCGCTCGACAGACAGCCCGAACTGATCACCGAAGCGCTGAAAAATAACATTATGCTGGTCAGCCCCACCACGCTGCTGGTGGCGTTACGTACCATTGCCAACCTGTGGCGTTATGAGCACCAAAGCCGAAACGCGCAGCAGATTGCCGATCGCGCCAGCAAGCTGTACGACAAAATGCGGCTGTTTGTGGACGATATGTCCTCGGTGGGGCAAAGCCTGGATCGCGCGCAGGATAACTACCGCCAGGCGATGAAAAAACTCTCCTCCGGGCGCGGCAATTTGCTGGCGCAGGCGGAGGCGTTTCGCAGCCTGGGGGTGGAAGTTAAACGCGAGATTAATCCGGAACTGGTGGAGCAGGCTACGGCTCAGGACGAAGAGTTTCGTCTGCGTGAAGGCGACGGTGAGCAAAATAGCCGCAATGAAGACAATGGGTTAGCGGCGAGTTTATCCCCCGAAGCGCAGTCGGCGCGTTTCTTTCGCGGTGGTTGAAACGTAGGGCAAATGCGCCCAATCTGTTACACTTCACGAACATTTGACTGATTAGCAGGCTCTGAGATGGTTGACGATTCACAAGACACAACGCACTTTGGCTTTCAGACTGTCGCCAAAGCGCAGAAAGCTGACATGGTGGCCCACGTATTTCATTCCGTGGCGGCGAAGTACGATGTGATGAATGATTTGATGTCGTTTGGCATTCATCGCTTGTGGAAGCGCTTCACTATTGATTGCAGCGGCGTGCGCCGTGGACAAAAGGTCCTGGATTTAGCCGGCGGCACAGGGGATCTGACCGCTAAATTCTCCCGTCTGGTTGGCGAAACTGGTCGCGTGGTGCTGGCAGATATCAACGACTCCATGCTGAAAATGGGACGCGAAAAGCTGCGTAACATCGGCGTGGTAGGCAACGTTGAATATGTTCAGGCCAACGCCGAAGCGCTGCCGTTCCCGGACAATACGTTCGACTGCATCACCATCTCCTTCGGCCTGCGTAACGTGACCGATAAAGATAAAGCGCTGCGCTCTATGTACCGCGTGCTGAAGCCGGGTGGCCGACTGCTGGTACTTGAGTTTTCTAAACCGATTATCGACCCGCTGAGCAAAGCTTACGATGCCTATTCCTTCCACGTTCTGCCGCGCATCGGCGAGCTGGTGGCAAACGATGCAGAAAGTTACCGTTATCTGGCCGAATCCATCCGAATGCACCCGGATCAGGACACGCTGAAAGCGATGATGCAGGATGCGGAGTTTGAAAACGTGGAATACTTCAATATGACGGCGGGTGTCGTCGCGCTGCATCGTGGTTACAAGTTCTGAGTGGAGGTTTCCCGTGCCCATTAAACCCTTAGTCACCGCAGGCATCGAGAATGTACTGAATGCCTTTCTGTATCGCGCCCCGGCGCTGAAAACCGCACGTCAGCGGCTTAACGGAAAGGTGCTGCGTATCGTTTTAAAAGAGTTCTCGACGCCGCTTGTGCTGGTCTTCAGCGAACGCCAGCTTGACGTTCTGGGGGAGTGGGAAGGCGAGGCTGACTGCTCGGTGATTACGCACATGAGCGTATTGCCAAAACTGCGTGACCGTCAGCAGATGACGGCGCTTATTCGCAGCGGTGAGCTGGAGGTCGAGGGCGATATTCAGGTGATACAGAACTTCGTTGCACTCAGCGATCAGGCTGAATTTGACCCCGCGGAACTGCTGGCGCCCTATATCGGCGACATCGCGGCTGAAGGGATAAGCAAAACGCTGCGCACGGGTTCCACTTTCCTGCGTAAAGGCCTGCTCCGTCAACAGCGCTATGCTGCCGAGGTGCTGACCGAAGAGTGGCGTATGGCGCCTGGGCCTTTAGAAGTCGCCTGGTTTGCAGAAGAGACCGCGGCAGTTGAGCGCGCAGTTGATGCGTTAACCAAACGGCTTGAAAAACTGGAGGGCAAATGACGCCTGGTGAAATTCGGCGCCTCTATTTTATCGTTCGCACCTTTTTGAGCTACGGGCTCGACGAGCTTATCCCCAGAATGCGTATCACCCTGCCGCTTCGGCTTTGGCGTCGCACGCTGTTCTGGATGCCGAATCGCCATAAGGATCAGGAGCTGGGCGCACGCCTGCGTCTTGCATTGCAGGAGCTGGGACCGGTCTGGATCAAGTTTGGGCAGATGCTCTCAACGCGTCGCGACCTTTTCCCGCCGCAGATTGCCGATCAGCTCGCGCTATTGCAGGACCGCGTCGCTCCGTTTGACGGAGAGAGAGCGAAGAAACAAATCGAAGAAGCGATGGGCAATATCCCCATCGAGACCTGGTTTGATGATTTCGACATTCAGCCTCTGGCCTCTGCCTCTATTGCGCAGGTTCACACCGCGCGCCTGAAGGAGAATGGCAAAGAGGTGGTCATTAAGGTGATTCGCCCTGATATCCTGCCGGTTATCAGAGCGGACATGAAGCTGATCTATCGCCTGGCTCGCTGGGTGCCGCGTCTGTTGCCGGATGGCCGCCGTCTGCGTCCGCTGGAAGTGGTACGGGAATACGAAAAAACGCTCATCGATGAACTTAACCTGCTGCGTGAATCGGCGAACGCCATTCAGCTGCGTCGAAACTTTGAAGACAGCCCGATGCTGTATGTTCCTGAAGTTTATTCTGACTATTGCAGTCAGAACATGATGGTGATGGAACGTATCTACGGCATCCCGGTCTCGGACGTGGTAGCGCTGGAAAAACAGGGCACCAACATGAAGCTGCTGGCCGAGCGCGGCGTGCAGGTCTTCTTTACTCAGGTTTTCCGCGATAGCTTCTTCCATGCTGACATGCATCCGGGCAACATTTTCGTCAGCTATGAGCACCCGGAAGACCCGAAATACATCGGCATCGACTGCGGTATTGTCGGCTCGCTGAATAAAGAGGATAAGCGTTATCTCGCCGAGAACTTTATCGCTTTCTTCAATCGCGACTACCGTAAGGTGGCCGAACTGCACGTGGATTCAGGCTGGGTTCCGCCAGATACCAACGTGGAAGAGTTTGAATTTGCGATCCGTACCGTCTGTGAGCCAATTTTTGAAAAGCCGCTCTCAGAGATCTCTTTCGGGCATGTTCTGCTCAACCTGTTCAACACCGCACGTCGTTTTAATATGGAAGTGCAGCCACAATTAGTTTTACTTCAGAAAACATTACTTTACGTTGAGGGCGTAGGCCGCCAGCTCTATCCTCAGTTAGACTTGTGGAAAACCGCGAAACCGTTCCTCGAATCCTGGATTAAGGATCAGGTCGGTATTCCAGCCCTGGTTCGCTCGCTTAAAGAGAAAGGCCCGTTCTGGATTGAAAAAATGCCAGAAATTCCTGAACTGGTTTACGACAGTTTGCGTCAGAGCAAGAACCTTCAGCACAGCATGGATAAAATCGCGCACGAGCTTCAATCCAGTCGCGTGCGTCAGGGGCAGTCCCGCTATCTCTTCGGAATTGGCGCGACGCTGCTGATAAGCGGCACGTTGCTGTTGATCAATCGTCCGGACTGGGAAATGATGCCAGCCTGGATTATGGCTGCCGGTGTGGTTGTCTGGCTTGCTGGCTGGCAAAAAACACGCTGAATTAGCGTCGCTATCGAGGGATTGCATACGTATAATGCGATCTGACTAATTAATCATCTATCACTGGGGAACACGCATGGGTGGTATCAGTATCTGGCAGTTAGTGATCATTGCCGTCATTGTTGTGCTGCTGTTCGGCACGAAAAAACTCGGATCAATTGGTTCCGACCTGGGCGCGTCAATCAAAGGCTTCAAGAAAGCCATGAGCGATGATGAGAATAAGCAGGAAAAAAGCGGTCAGGACGCTGATTTTACCGCTAAATCTATCGCCGATAAGCAGGACGAAGCCAAAAAGGAAGAGGCCAAACGTCACGATAAAGAGCAGGTGTAATTCGTGTTCGACATTGGTTTTGGTGAGTTACTGCTGGTCTTTGTGATTGGTTTGATTGTGCTGGGGCCGCAGCGTTTACCCGTTGCGGTAAAAACTGTCGTGGGCTGGGTGCGTGCGCTCCGTTCGCTGGCAACGACCGTGCAGAACGAGCTGGCGCAGGAACTGAAGCTTCAGGAATTTCAGGACAGCCTGAAAAAGGTTGAAAAGGCGAGCATGGACAACCTGACGCCGGAGCTGAAAGCATCCATGGATGAGTTGCGCGAAGCGGCTGAATCCATGAAGCGCTCATACAGCGTTAACGATCCTGAGAAGGCGAGTGATGAAGCAAACACCATCCATAATCCGGTGGTGAAGGGCAGCGAAGAGCAGCGCGAGGGTGTGACGCCTTCCAGCGCGGAACATCAGGCTGCTTCGCCAGAGCAATCGCCGCAGGAGCCCGAAGTGAAAAAGCAGGTGCCGCCGGAAGAGCCCGTGGTCAAAACGGCTGAGGTAAAACCCGCCGCGCCCGTTTCCGAATCATCCCCCTCGTCGAGTGATAAAGCGTAAACATGGCAGTAGATGATACTCAACCGCTGATTACGCACCTCATTGAGCTGCGTAAGCGTCTGTTAAACTGCATTATTGCGGTTTTCCTCATTTTTTTATGTCTGGTCTATTTTGCCAACGATATCTATCAGGTGGTTTCCGCACCGCTGATTAAGCAGATGCCGCTGGGCGCAACGATGATTGCAACGGACGTTGCCTCGCCGTTCTTTACCCCGATCAAGCTGACCTTCTGGGTGTCGTTGATTGCCTCTGCGCCGGTCATTTTGTATCAGGTCTGGGCATTTGTGGCACCCGCGCTGTACAGGCATGAACGCAAGCTGGTTATTCCGCTGCTGGTGTCCAGTTCGCTGCTGTTTTATATCGGTATGGCGTTCGCCTACTTCGTTGTCTTCCCGCTGGCCTTCGGCTTCCTGACGCATACCGCGCCGGAAGGGGTACAGGTGTCGACGGACATCGCCAGCTACCTCAGCTTCGTGATGGCGCTGTTTATGGCGTTTGGTGTCGCCTTCGAGGTGCCCGTCGCGATTGTCCTGCTCTGCTGGGTGGGGGTGACCACGCCTGACGATCTACGTAAGAAGCGCCCGTACATCCTGGTGGGGGCATTTGTCGTAGGTATGCTGTTAACGCCACCGGACGTCTTCTCGCAAACCTTACTGGCGATACCCATGTACTGCCTGTTTGAAGTCGGCGTATTCTTCGCTCGTTTCTACGTCGGAAAGGGGCGTACCCGGGACGAAGAAGACGAGCCGTCTGAAGAGACTACTAAAGAATAAAACCAACCGCCCGTCAGGGCGGTTGTCATATGGGGATACGTATGTTTGATATCGGGCTTAACCTGACCAGCGCCCAGTTTGCGAAAGACCGCGATGAGGTGGTGGCGCGCGCCTTTGCCGCCGGCGTGAACGGGCTGTTACTGACGGGAACAAATCTGCATGAGAGTGAGCAGGCACGGCAGCTGGCGCAACGCTATCAACACTGCTGGTCCACTGCAGGCGTGCATCCTCATGACAGCAGCCAGTGGACGCAGGAAAGCGCTGAGGCGCTTCATCGTCTGGCGGCTACGCCAGAAGTGGTTGCCATTGGCGAATGCGGGCTTGATTTCAACCGTAACTTCTCGACGCCTGAAGAGCAGGAGAAGGCATTTACCGCCCAGCTCGCGCTGGCTGCAGAGCTGGGGATGCCGGTGTTTATGCACTGTCGCGATGCGCATGAACGTTTTCTGGCGCTACTGGACCCCTGGCTGGAGAAACTGCCAGGCGCGGTGTTGCACTGCTTTACGGGCTCCCGTCAGGAAGCGCTGGATTGCCTGAACCGCGGGCTTTACTTGGGTATCACGGGCTGGGTGTGCGATGAGCGTCGTGGGCTAGAGCTGCGCGAGCTGTTATCCGTAATCCCGGCCGATCGTTTGTTGCTGGAAACGGATGCGCCGTATCTGTTGCCCCGGGATATGCAGCCCAAACCGGCATCACGACGTAACGAACCGGCTTATCTGGGACACATTGCTGAGCGAGTGGCGTACTGGCGCGGGGAAGATGCGCAGTGGCTGGCAGCCCAAACCGATGACAACGTGCGTCGTCTGTTCGGCGTGCAGTTTTAAACTTTGCGGAAATCGGTGTTTTTAACGCTCTGCAACACCTCTTTGTTCAGCAGGTTGAGCAGCAGCATAGAACGCGCTTCACCGTCTGGTTCAGCGAAGATGGCCTGTAACCCTTCAAAAGCGCCTTCGGTGATCACCACGCTGTCCCCGGCATAAGGGGTTTCCGGATCGGTAATATCTTCAGGCTGCTGGTAGACAGAGAGCTGATGAATAACCGATGACGGTACTCTTGCCGGATGGGCGCCAAAACGCACAAAATGGCTGACGCCGCGCGTGGCGCTGATCGTCGTGGTGTGGATCACTTCGGGGTCGAACTCAACGAACAGATAGTTCGGGAACAGAGGCTCACTGACGGTCGTGCGTTTTCCACGCTGCATTTTTTCAAGCGTGATCACGGGCGTCAGGCAGTTAACAGACTGACGTTCAAGATGTTCCTGTGCGCGCTGAAGTTGCCCGCGTTTGCAATACAGTAAATACCAGGCCTGCATAATCACTCTTCCCATTGTTCGGGGCGCAAGCATACCAAAACCCTGGCGGGATCGCTAAGGTGATTATAATGGCGAAAAAGAGAGTAAGTCGTGGAAGTTCACGCTAATTTAACAAAATTACAGCATCACGCGGTTTTACGCCGTATAATGAAGCGCTTACAGAGAGGCCATGATTAACTGCATGAAATACCACGATCTACGCGACTTCCTGGCGCTGCTGGAAAAGCAGGGCGAACTCAAACGCATTACGCTTCCTGTTGATCCGTATCTGGAAATGACAGAAATCGCTGACCGCACCCTGCGCGCGGGCGGCCCGGCGTTGCTGTTTGAAAACCCAAAAGGCTACGCTATGCCGGTACTGTGCAACCTGTTTGGCACACCTCGCCGCGTGGCGATGGGCATGGGGCAGGAAGATGTCACGGCGTTACGTGAAGTGGGCAAACTGCTGGCCTTTCTGAAAGAGCCGGAGCCGCCAAAAGGGTTCCGCGACCTGTTCGACAAGCTGCCGCAGTTTAAGCAGGTGTTGAATATGCCCACCAAACGCCTGCGCGGCGCGCCATGCCAGCAAAAAGTGCTGGAAGGCGATGCGGTTGATCTGACCAAAATTCCTATCATGCAGTGCTGGCCTGAAGATGCCGCACCGCTGATTACCTGGGGCCTCACCGTGACGCGTGGGCCGCATAAAGAGCGTCAAAACCTCGGCATTTACCGCCAGCAGTTGATTGGCAAAAACAAGCTCATCATGCGCTGGTTATCCCACCGCGGTGGCGCGCTGGATTTCCAGGAGTGGTGCGCGGCCCATCCGGGCGAACGCTTCCCGGTTTCCGTCGCGCTGGGTGCCGATCCGGCAACCATTCTGGGCGCGGTGACGCCTGTTCCTGATACGCTGTCGGAATATGCCTTTGCAGGGCTGCTGCGCGGTACCAAAACCGAAGTGGTGAAGTGCATCTCCAATGACCTGGAAGTGCCAGCCAGCGCAGAGATCGTGCTGGAAGGTTACATTGAACAGGGCGAGCTGGCGCCCGAAGGGCCGTACGGCGACCACACCGGCTATTACAACGAAGTGGATAACTTCCCGGTATTCACCGTCACGCACATTACCCAGCGTGAAGATGCCATTTATCACTCTACCTACACCGGCCGCCCACCGGATGAACCGGCGGTACTTGGCGTGGCGCTGAACGAAGTGTTCGTGCCGATCCTGCAAAAGCAGTTCCCGGAAATTGTTGATTTTTATCTGCCGCCGGAAGGGTGTTCGTATCGCCTGGCGGTGGTGACGATGAAGAAGCAGTATGCCGGTCACGCTAAGCGCGTGATGATGGGCGTATGGTCTTTCCTGCGCCAGTTTATGTATACCAAGTTTGTGATTGTCTGCGATGATGACGTCAATGCCCGCGACTGGAATGACGTCATCTGGGCCATCACCACGCGTATGGATCCGGCGCGTGATACGGTGTTAGTGGAAAACACGCCGATTGATTATCTGGACTTTGCCTCGCCGGTTTCCGGCCTTGGTTCAAAAATGGGACTGGATGCCACGAACAAATGGCCTGGCGAAACCGACCGTGAATGGGGTCGCCCGATTGAAAAAGATCCTGCCGTGACCGCGCGAATTGACGCGATCTGGGACGAGCTGGCCATAATGAATAACGGTAAGGCAGAATAAGACCGTTTAGCCCTATAGACTTCCCGACAGAGAGAGCGAATGACAACCTTAAGCTGTAAAGTGACGTCGGTAGATGCTATTACCGACACCGTATATCGCGTCCGTTTGGTTCCTGAAGCGGCATTCTCATTCCGTGCCGGTCAGTACCTGATGGTCGTGATGGACGAGCGTGATAAGCGTCCTTTCTCTATGGCCTCAACGCCAGCAGAGAAGGAATTTATTGAGCTGCATATTGGTGCGTCTGAGCTTAACCTGTACGCGATGGCCGTGATGGATCGCATCCTGAAAGAGCGTGAAATCGTGGTCGATATTCCTCATGGCGAGGCCTGGCTGCGTGAAGACGAAGACCGTCCGCTGATCCTGATTGCCGGTGGTACAGGCTTCTCCTATGTCCGCTCTATTCTGTTGACGGCGCTGGCGCGTAATCCAAATCGCGATATCACCATCTACTGGGGCGGCCGTGAAGAGAAGCACCTTTACGATCTGTCTGAGCTGGAAGCGCTGAGCGTCAATCATCCAAACCTGCGCATCGAGCCGGTCGTCGAGCAGCCGGAAGAGGGCTGGCGCGGGCGCAGCGGCACGGTGCTGACTGCGGTATTGCAGGATCACGGAACGCTGGCCGGGCACGATATCTACATTGCCGGTCGCTTTGAAATGGCGAAAATTGCCCGCGACCTGTTCTGCAACGAGCGTGACGCGCGGGAAGATCGTCTGTTTGGCGATGCGTTTGCGTTTATCTGATTGTGAGACCCGCTTCGGCGGGTTTTTTACGCTCGGGCAATAGCGCTGGTGAAAATTTAACCTTGAAATGGGCGGCGCATTGCCGTTATTCTTGTTCCCGTTAAATTTCGCCCTCAGGAGCGCCCCCCAAAAATGAACAAACACGACTGATGAATTTCGATCCTTGCTCAACGCATCGCGTCGGCAGGGGATGTTTTGATTTCATTCAGGAGTGCTTATGGCTCATTTTGCGCAATCCCCCTCTTTTATTTTGCATCAGGTCACCTGTCAGTTTGCGACGGGCGATATCCTTTTTGGTCCACTGAATCTTTCTCTGGATGCGTCAGTGTGTGCGCTGGTTGGCCGCAACGGCAGCGGTAAAACACGCCTTCTGCGTCTGCTGGCAGGGGTTGATGAACCCGCCAGCGGTCACATTGAGCGCTTTGGTACACACGTCTATGTGGCGCAGCAGCAGGATATTTCTGCGGATACGACTCTTGCCGGACTGCTTGGTTACGACGCGATCTTTGCGGCGCGCACGCGCATCGACGGCGGTCATTATGAACCCGACGATCTCGACACGCTCGATGGTTACTGGGATCTGGCTGAACGGCTAAGCCAGGCTTTTATCGCTGCAAAACTTCCCGCTTTTGAGCCGAACAAACGCGCGGCAGAGCTGAGCGGCGGCGAGCGCATTCGTGCCTTGCTGTGCGGCGCATTCACCGCGGATGCTGATTACCTGCTGCTGGACGAACCGACCAACCACCTCGACAGGCAAGGCCGCGTGTGGTTCTACGAGCAGCTTTCCCGGTATCAGGGCGGGGTGCTGGTGGCCTCTCACGACCGTGAGTTGCTGGCCCAGGTACCGCGTATCCTTGAACTGAGCGCGTTGGGCTTGCGCAGCTACGGCGGGAATTATGCTGACTATTGAACCCAGCGTGATGCTGAGCAGCTGGCTGCCCGCGCCGCGCTGGAACATGCTGCCACCGAACGCAAGCGTACCCGCGCCCGTATGCATAAAGAGCATGACGACAGCCAGCGGCGTTCGGCCAAAACGCTTCGCACGGTCGACAGTCTTAACATCGCCTCGTTTGAACGGGTCAAATACAAAGGGGCGGCGAAAGAGCGGATTGGTTCCTGGAAAAAACAGCATAGCGATCAAAATCATGCCCTGAACGCTGCGGTTAACCAGGCACGCGAGCGGGTTGAAGAGGATAACGCGGTGATGTTTACCCTGCCGGGCAGTGAAATCCCGGAAGGAAAACAGGTGCTGGTGCTGGAAGAACTGGTGCTTCCGCACGTGCCTGTCTCCCCGATAAACTGGCGAATGGATGGCCCGATGCGCGTGGCGCTACGCGGGCCGAACGGCTGTGGGAAATCCACGCTGTTGAAAGTGATGTTGGGCGAAACCGCCCCTGTTACGGGAACTTGTAAGGTCTCCGTCAGATGTGCTTATCTCGATCAGCATCTTTCCCGGCTGGATCTGTCGCAGTCGGTGATGACACACCTTAGCCTGGGCAATACACCGCTCGAAGAGGGGGCGCTGCGTACCCGTTTAGCGCAGCTTCAGCTGGGCGCGGAGAAAGTGACACTTCCACTGGCCGATCTAAGCGGCGGCGAGCGCCTGAAGGCCGCGCTGGCCTGCGTATTGTGGCGTGAAGCGGCAACGCAGCTGTTGCTTCTGGATGAGCCGACCAACCACCTCGATCTGGCTTCCGTTCAGGCCATTGAAGCGGCCCTGGCCGATTATCCCGGCGCGCTTCTGGTGGTGTCGCACGATGAAGCGTTTTTAGCAGGATTAAAGCTGACGCATGAGCTGGTGTGGGAAGAGTCGGGATGGCGATGTGAAAGCCTCTAAACACAAGCCCCCGCAAGGGCGGGGGCAAACAAACTTTATCAGGCTAACTGCTTGCGAAGGTCAGGGTTTGCCTGTATCAGGCGCATCAGCTTTAGCTCGGCTGGGGTAGGTTTTTCACGCTTTGACTCCCACTCCAGCACCATCGCTACGCTGACACCCATCGCTCTTGCGAATTCATCTGTTTTCAGGCCCGACCCTTTGCGTAAACGCTCAAATTCACTAAAAGGATTGGACTTTTGATTCAGGGTAACCGTCGGCGGTACATCTTTAAAAATAATCTGTTCCAGGCTGCTCAGCAGCTCAAACTCAGGATCTTTTAATTCCATTGAGAACTCCTCATAAATCACACATCGGGATCATGAACATCAGAGAGCATGTTAAGAATAGTCCCTAAACCAAACACAGGATCGTCACGGTTGTGATTAATTGTGCGATAACGATCGCTTTACCCGTTTCAGCTATATGGATAGTTATGCTAATTACCTGATTAATCATATGTAGGGATGCACAGGTATTTTTTTGTAAATAGTCAGTACAAAAACGGCAATACCCGTTTTGCATGAAAACTCTATCTTGCAAGGCTGACCTGGACTATCCTTGTCAGCGTTGGGCACGCGTGTGCCGGTGTGCGCTTTTTGGGTGAAAGGAGTAATAAAATGGCGACAGGAAAGTCCTGCTCTCGCTGGTTTGCGCCTATTGCGGCGTTGTTGATGGTTGTTAGCCTGAGTGGGTGTTTCGATAAAGAAGGCGATCAGCGCAAAGCGTTTATCGATTTTTTACAGAATACAGTGATGCGTAGCGGCGAGCGTTTACCAACGCTGACTGCGGATCAGAAAAAACAGTTTGGTCCATTCGTGTCGGATTACGCCATTCTGTATGGCTATTCACAGCAGGTAAGCCAGGCGATGGATTCGGGCATTCGCCCGGTCGTGGATAGCGTCAATGCCATTCGCGTTCCACAGGATTATATGACCCAGCGCGAACCGCTGCGCCAGTCCAACGGCGCCCTTGGGGTGCTGAGCCAGCAGTTGCAAAATGCCAAAATGCAGGCTGATGCGTCGCGCTCCGCGTTGAAGCAGGACGAGGATCTCAAGCCGGTTTATGACCAGGTGTATGAGAAAGTCGTGACCAAGCCGTCAAACGCCTTGCAACCACTGATCCCGGCGGCGCAGGTCTTTACTCAGCAGCTGGTTCAGGTGGGTGACTTTATTAATGAGCAGGGTACGCAGGTGAGCTTCGTCTCTAACGGTATCCAGTTCCCGACCTCCCAGCAGGCGAGTCAGTACAATACGCTGATTGGGCCGCTGGCGTCCCAGCATCAGGCCTTTAGCCAGGCCTGGAGCGCAGCGGTCGCTGCAACGGAATAAGAAAAACCCCCGCTTCGGCGGGGTTTTTTTATGCATGATGAAAATAACGCTTGTCATTCTTCTACCATATCGGTATAACTATCTTCGTCGGTTTGTTACACAGACCTAAAGCAGTTTAGTAAAGCAGTCCAGATTGTTATCCATAGATACCCTTCGTAGTGACCCTTCCTTCATCGCTTAAAAATCTGTAACGCAATCCATCAAGCCGGAAGGCACAATATATTTGTTAATAAGGTAATTTCTATGTCTGCTAAAATGACTGGTCTGGTAAAATGGTTCAACGCTGATAAAGGTTTCGGCTTCATCACTCCTGACGATGGCTCTAAAGACGTGTTCGTACACTTCTCTGCTATCCAGAACGATGGCTACAAATCTCTGGATGAAGGTCAGAAAGTTTCCTTCACCATCGAAAGCGGCGCTAAAGGCCCAGCAGCTGGTAACGTTGTAAGCCTGTAAGCTTCCAACCCAGTAGCACAAAATTCAAAAACCCGCCTTCTGGCGGGTTTTTTCGTTTCTACTGTTGTATCTGCGGGTTAACGCAGTTCTTATCCACTTTACCGCCGAGCGCGGCAATCAGATTATCCACGGCGGTCGCCGCCATGTTGTAGCGTGTTTCGTGAGTTGCAGAGCCGATGTGGGGCAGGGCGACGACGTTTGGCATGTTCAGTAGCGGAGAATCCACCGGCAGTGGCTCCTGTTCAAACACGTCCAGACCGGCGGCGTGGATCTCACCGTTTTGCAGTGCCTCAATCAGCGCCTTCTCATCGACCACCGGACCACGACCCGCGTTGATGAAAATGGCCGATTTCTTCATCTTTTCAAACGCCGCCCTGCCGATGAGATGACGCGTTTCATCCGTCAGCGGCAGGATCAGGCAGACAAAGTCGGCTTCCTGCAACAACGTATCAAGCTCGCAGTAACGGGCGTTGAAACGTTCTTCAGCTTCAGCGTGATGACGGCGTGCATTATACAGAATGGGCATGTTGAAGCCGAAATGGGCGCGCTGTGCCAGCGCCAGACCGATACGGCCCATCCCAACAATCCCCAGCGTTTTGCCATGTACGTCCACGCCGAACCAGTCCGGGCCAATGCTTTTCGTCCATTCGCCCGCTTTCACGCGCTCAGCCACCTCCACCACGCGACGAGCAGTGCTGAGCACCAGCGCCATCAGCGTGTCGGCGACGGTTTCCGTCAGAGCATGTGGCGTGTGCATCAGCAGGATGTTGCGCGCGTTAAGCGCATCCACGTCGAAATTGTCGTAGCCCACAGAAACGGTCGAGGTTGCACGAAGCTTCGGCATTTTCTCCAGCAGCGCTGCATCCACCTTTTCGCTTGAACCCAGCAGGCCCTCGGCGCAGGCAAACGCGTCGGCGTGCTGTGCCACGGTTTGCGGGCTGAGGTTCTTTACCCGGGTAACGGTAAAGTGTTCCTCCAGGCGTTTTTGCAGATCTTCAGGCA
Organism: Enterobacter cloacae complex sp. 402C9; assembly: GCF_050030745.1. Classification (NCBI taxonomy): domain Bacteria; kingdom Pseudomonadati; phylum Pseudomonadota; class Gammaproteobacteria; order Enterobacterales; family Enterobacteriaceae; genus Enterobacter; species Enterobacter cloacae complex sp. 402C9. The sequence goes on from NZ_JBLGUW010000001.1 coordinate 213,734, forward strand.
GTGCTTTGTACAAAATGACGGACGGCTTCATGCTAATCTCCGTTGATTTAAAAGGATTCAGGCGTGGCGTGCGCCGACGGGTAGCTGTTGATTATTAGCAGGCTTAACGATCAGAGTAAGCCATACCGAGGCAAAAAGCGCCACCCCCATAAAGATGTAAGAAGCTGAAGGGCTGCCGGTGGCGCCGTTCAGATAGCCCACAAACCACGAGCCAAAGAACGAACCCAGCGCACCCATACTGTTGATCAGCGCCATCGCGCCCCCTGCGACGTTACGCGGCAGCATTTCCGGGATGATGGCAAAGAACGGACCATACGGGGCATACATGGCCGCACCCGCAATCACCAGCAGCGTATACGAGGCCCAGAAGTGGTTCGCGCCTACGGCCCAGGAACCAATGAAGGCAAAAGCAGCGATCAGCAGGAGTGGCCAGACGAACAGCTTACGGTTTTGCAGCTTGTCCGATGCCCAGGAGACGATAATCATCGCGATGGTTGCAGCCAGGTAAGGCACTGATGACAGCCAGCCCACTTCCACCATGCCAAGGTTTTCACCGCCGCTGCGGATAATCGACGGCAGCCACAGAACAAAGCCGTACACGCCAATACTCCAGGTAAAATACTGTGCGCACAGTAGAATAACGTTCCGGGAGCGGAAGGCTTCGCCGTAGTTACGTACCGCTTTCAGCCCCTGCTGCTCTTTATCCAGCTGCGCCTGGAGTGCGGCTTTTTCGTCTTCAGAAAGCCATTTTGCCTGGGCTGGCTTATCTTTCACCAGCACCCACCAGCAGAAGGCCCAGATAATCGCGGGAACCCCTTCGATGATGAACATCTCGCGCCAGCCGAAGGACTGGATCAGATAGCCGGAAACCACCGACATCCACAGCACGGTGACCGGGTTACCGAGTATCAGGAACGTATTGGCACGTGAACGCTCAGATTTTGTGAACCAGTTGCTGATGTAAATCAGCATTGCTGGCATGACGGCCGCCTCAACCACGCCGAGAATAAAGCGAATAGCCGCCAGAGCAGGAATATTATTCACCACGCCAGTCAGCGATGCACATGCACCCCATAAGATCAGGCAGATGAAAATGAGCTTTCGCACGCTGCGGCGTTCAGCGTAAATCGCGCCGGGGATCTGGAAGAAGAAATAACCCAGGAAGAAGAGGGCGCCCAGCAGGGAGGAGACCCCTTTGGTGATCCCGAGGTCTTCGTTGATCCCGGCGGCGGATGCAAAACTGAAGTTGGCACGATCCAGGTACGCCAGGCTGTACGTGATAAACACGATTGGCATGATGTACCACCAGCGTTTTACTGCATTGGTCGAACTGTTCATAGGCTTGCCTCTGTTGTTGAGGTTGTTGCCGCCGTTGTCTGTAGGGTACACGGTGGCTTAATTATCTGGTGCGGATTGCTGCCCTCACCCTGGCCCTCTCCCACAGGGAGAGGGAATTCAGACTCCGAGCTCTGCTCGTGTTGGTAATCCTTCGCTGTCGCCCTGCACCTGAATCGCCAGCGAACCAATTTTGTTGCCTCGCGCCACGGCCTGCGACAGCGGTTTGCCCTCCAGCAGGGCGCTGATGACCCCGACGGCAAACCCATCGCCCGCACCCACGGTATCGACCACGTTATCGACTTTTACCGCAGCGACGGCGCCTTGCTCGCCGTCGGCAGTTTTGAACCATGCACCGTCAGCACCGGTTTTCAGCACCACGGCTTTTACTCCTTTGTTGAGGTAAAAATCAGCAATGCCTTCCGGCGTGCTCTCGCCAGTGAGGATCATTCCCTCTTTTACCCCCGGCAGTACCCAGTCCGCCTGAAACGCCAGTCGGTTGAGTTTCTCAACCATCTCCGCTTCGCTTTTCCACAGCACCGGACGCAGGTTTGGATCAAAGGAGATCGTTTTGCCCTGCGCTTTCATTGCCGAAGCGGCATGATCGAGTAAATCGTACGAACTGGCCGAGAGCGCCGCCGCCACGCCGCTCAGGTGCAGGTGGCGCGCAGAGGAGAAATACGCGGCGTGATAATCATCCACGGAGAGATGGCTTGCCGCTGAGCCTTTACGGAAATACTCCACGATGGGATCGGTTCCATTTTCAACTTTAGATTTCAGCTGAAAGCCCGTCGGGAAGCGTCCGTCGAGAGTCACGCCTGCGGCATCAATGCCCTCTTTTTTCAGCGAGTCGAGTACGAAATGGCCAAAGCTGTCATTTCCCACGCGGCTTACCCAGCCAACATTCAGCCCCAGCCGCGCAAGGCCGGTAGCAACATTCAGCTCAGCACCTGCAACGCGTTTGATAAAGTGCTCCACTGCGCTCAGCTCGCCTGTTTCGGTGGCGACAAACATCGCCATGGCCTCGCCGATGGTGATGACATCCAGCGTCTTGTGCATGGTTTACTCCTCGCGCAGCAGGTTGACGTAATGGCGGGTGACGGCGGTGAGATCCGTCCCTTCCAGCGGAAATTCGATACCGCGTGGCGCATCGGCAGGGAGTTGATTAAGCAGATCCCGCCAGCGAGAATCGGTCTGATCCGGCGCGACGGCGCGGAATTGCGCCTTATGCGGGACCGCGGCCTTCACATGAATGTAGCTCACGGCGGGAGCCAACTGACGTGCAGCCTCTTCCGGGGAGTCGCCAACCCACAGCCAGTTGCCCATATCGAACGTCAGCGTGACCGGCAGCGCCATTACCCGGCAGGCGGCTTTGAAGCGCTGCATCGGAGCGAGCTGACCGCAGTCGGTCTGGTCGTTTTCCACCACCAGCGTCATGCCGCTTTCATCCAGCAGTACGCGCAGGGCTTCAAGCGGTTGTTTGTCGCTGAAATGGCCCAGCGAGACTTTAAGCCACAGGGCGTTCAGGGTGCTGGCTTCGCTAAGGTAGCGCGGAAGATCCGGGTTGAGGGTTCCATCGGGCATAAACAGGGGGGCCGGGGCGGAGTAGCACGCCAGTAAACCCAGCAGTTCAATGGACTCGCCGAGCGCAGGCAGGGCCATTAACTCGTCGCTGCTGAAGAGCTCACGGCGGATTTCAACGCCATCAGCCCCTGCGCCGGCAATAACGGGAAGCATCGCCCGTTGACCGCCTGCTTGTCGCACCTGATCCGCGCCATACGCGGCGGTGACCACCATAATTTTCCTGCTCATTTCCTGACTCCAGGGCGTAATCGATAGTATTACGCTAGATGGAACCGGTTCCAAAGAAAAGATCGGGATGCTGAATTTATGATCGCTGTCACGAAGGGGAAATTAACGGGCAGTAGAGCCGCGAACGATCAGCTCGCCAGAAAAAACCTGCTCGCGTACGGCGTCGCGGGTGCCTTCAATGCGGCGAACCACTTGTTCAACCGCGGCATAGCCGATCTGCCAGGTGGGTTGTTTGAGGGTGGTAATGCCTACGCCAGCAAGTTCAGCCCACTCCAGTTCATCAAAGCCGAGTAAGCCGATGTCGCTGCCCCAGTGCAGGCCAATGCGTTTAAGCGAGCGGGCAACCTGAAGCGTCAGCGCCCCGTTCGCGGAGATCACCGCTTTGCGCATACCCCGATGGCGGGTATGGAACTGGCACAGGGTATTATCCAGCTGACCGGCTTCATGGAGGGAGATTTCGGCATTTTCGGCGATCACACCGGGATAACGCGCCAGCGTGGCACGAAATGCAGCCAGGCGGTCGCGGCGGGTGTTAACCATACCCAGCGGTTCGCTCAGGAACAAAATGGCTTCGAAACCCTGTTCAATCAGATGTTCGGTGGCAGTGGTGGCCGCCTGGGTGTTATCCAGCCCGACCACATCGCAGGCAAATTCCGGGATTTTGCGGTCAATAAGCACCATCGGCAGCGACGATTGTTGCAGGCGATTCAGTCCCTCTTCGCGCATCCCGACGGCATTGACCACGATCCCTTCCACCTGATAGCTGCGCAGCAGATCGAGGTAGTGCAACTCCTGATCAACTTCGTTATTGGTGTTACAGACCAGCGGGGTAAAGCCTTTCTCACGGCACGCCGCCTCAATGCCGCTGAGGACGTTAACGGAGTAAGGGTTGGTGATATCGGCGATGATGAGGCCAATCAGACGGGTACGACCCCGCTTGAGGCCGCGCGCCATCAGGCTGGGACGGTAGTCGAGATCGGCAATGGCCTGTTCAATTCGCGCCAGCAGTGCATCGGAAAGCAGGTGTTTCTCGCCGTTGAGGTAGCGTGAAATGCTGGTTTTACCGGTTTTGGCGGCTTTCGCCACGTCGCTGATGGTGGCCCGGGTTGGTTTGCTCATCGCTGATTTCCCTGAAATTAGTGAGAATACCTTAGCGGGAAAATCTGACGAATCAAGCAATTTGCCGGGTGGCGGTCTGATGCCCTCACCCCAACCCTCTCCCACGGGAGAGGGCGCAAACACTAAAAATGGCAACGGGGTTGCCGTTTTGCTTTTACCTACTGCACAGGGCTCAACGTAATCTCAACGCGGCGGTTCTGCGCTTTGCCTTCCGCCGTGCTGTTGCTGGCGATCGGGTTAGCCGGACCCATGCCGCTGGTGCGGATGCGGTTCGCTTCTACGCCCTGGGTGATCAGCGAGCTGGCCACGGAATCGGCACGCTGCTGCGACAGACGCATGTTCAGATCCTGGCTGCCGGTACTGTCGGTGTAGCCAATCACGTTCACGGCAGTTTTGTTGTACTCTTTCAGCACCGCGGCCACGCCGGTCAGGGTGTTCGCGCCTGCGGGTTTCAGCGTCGCGCTGCTGCTGTCAAAGGTCACGTTGTTTGGCATGTTCAGGATGATGTTGTCACCGCTGCGCGTCACGCTCACGCCTGTACCTTTCATTTTGTCACGGAGTTTTGCTTCCTGCACATCCATGTAATAACCCACGCCGCCGCCCAGGGCTGCGCCTGCCGCTGCGCCAATCAGCGCACCTTTACCGCGATCTTTCTTGGAGGAGGAGAGTGCACCAACGCCAGCGCCCACCAGGGAACCAATACCCGCGCCAATGCCGGATTTACCCGCTTCGCGTTCGCCGGTGTAAGGGTTGGTTGTGCAGCCTGAAACAGCCAGTGCACCGCTCACCAGAGCGGCAATAACGAGTACGCGTTTTTTCATCTTATTTCCTTAATCCTTTTTATTCTTTGCCACGACGGACGTGGCAGTGGATTATGACGTCCGAATACGGAGAAAATTCAGTGTATAACTCTGAAATTTGTCACAAACGATAAACTGCCTCAATGAAAGGCCGTCATACCTGCACGCAACCAGGAGCGCACGCTTTGAGCACCTCAACAAAAACCATTCTGACCGCCGCCCACTGGGGGCCGATGCTGGTCGAAACCGATGGCGACACCGTGCTGTCGTCTCGCGGGGCTTTGCCTTCGCGCCATCTCAACTCTTTACAGACCGTCGTTCGCGATCAGGTACATAGCAAAACCCGCGTACGCTGGCCGATGGTGCGTAAAGGCTTTCTGGCGTCACCGGATAAACCGCAAGGTATTCGCGGGCAGGATGAGTTCGTGCGCGTGAGCTGGGACGATGCCCTGGCGCTGATCCATACGCAGCATAAACGCATCCGCGACAGCTATGGCCCGTCGTCCATTTTTGCCGGCTCCTATGGCTGGCGCTCAAACGGCGTGCTGCATAAGGCCGCAACCCTGCTGCAACGCTATATGAGCCTGGCCGGAGGATATACCGGCCATCTGGGTGATTACTCGACCGGTGCGGCGCAGGCGATCATGCCGTATGTCGTGGGCGGGAATGAGGTTTATCAGCAGCAGACCAGCTGGCCGCTGGTGCTGGAGCATACAGAGGTGGTGGTGCTGTGGAGCGCCAACCCGCTCAATACCCTTAAAATTGCCTGGAATGCGTCCGACGAGCAGGGCGTTTCCTACTTCGATGCGCTGCGCAAAAGCGGCAAGCGCATCATCTGTATCGATCCGATGCGTTCTGAAACGCTTGATTTCTTCGGCGACAGCGCCGAGTGGATCGCGCCGCATATGGGCACCGACGTGGCGATGATGCTGGGTATCGCCCACACCCTGGTGGAGAACGGCTGGCACGACACGGAATTTCTGACGCGCTGCACAACGGGGTTCGATAAATTTGCCGACTATCTGACGGGCAAAACCGATGGTATCGCCAAAACCGCAGAGTGGGCTGCGGCGATTTGCGGCGTTGATGCCGCTAAAATCCGCGAACTGGCAGCGTTATTCCATAGCAATGTCACGATGCTCATGTCCGGATGGGGGATGCAGCGCCAGCAGTTTGGCGAGCAGAAGCACTGGATGCTGGTGACGCTCGCCGCGATGCTTGGGCAGATTGGCACACCCGGCGGCGGTTTTGGCCTTTCCTATCACTTTGCCAACGGCGGCAACCCGACGCGTAAAGCGGCGGTGCTGGCGTCCATGCAGGGCTCGGTGCAGGGTGGCGTGGACGCTGTGGATAAAATTCCGGTGGCACGCATTGTTGAAGCTCTGGAGAACCCCGGCGGGTTTTATCAGCACAACGGTCAGGATCGCCATTTCCCGGATATTAAGTTTGTCTGGTGGGCGGGTGGGGCCAACTTCACCCATCACCAGGATACCAACCGCCTGATCCGCGCCTGGCAGAAACCGGAGCTGGTGGTGATCTCGGAGTGCTTCTGGACCGCGTCAGCGAAACATGCCGATATCGTTTTGCCCGCCACGACCTCGTTCGAGCGTAACGATCTCACCATGACGGGGGATTACAGCAACCAGCATATGGTACCGATGAAGCGCGTCGTGGCTCCCCGGGATGAAGCGCGGGATGATTATGACGTCTTTGCTGACCTGAGTGAATTATGGGAAGCGGGCGGACGGGAGCGTTTCACCGAGGGCAAAACGGATCTGCAATGGCTGGAAACGTTTTACCAGATTGCCTGCCAGCGCGGGGCTGCGCAGGGCGTGACGCTGCCGCCATTTTCTGAATTCTGGGAAGCGAATCAACTCTTCGAAATGCCGGAAAGCGAGCAGAACGCGCGGTTTGTGCGCTTTGCTGACTTCCGTCGCGATCCGGAGAATAACCCGTTAAAAACCGAAAGCGGGAAGATTGTGATCCACAGCGAGCGCATCGCCAGCTTTGGCTACGCGGACTGCCCGCCGCACCCGGCGTGGCTGGAGCCGGACGAATGGCATGGCAATGCGCAGCCGGGGCAGCTTCAGCTGCTGTCTGCCCATCCTGCCCATCGTCTGCACAGCCAGCTCAACTATTCGGCTCTGCGCGAGCAGTATGCGGTGGCGGGTCGTGAGCCGATCGCGCTGAATAGCGACGATGCAAAGTCGCGGGGGATTAACGACGGCGATCTCGTTCGCGTCTGGAATGCACGCGGGCAGGTGCTGGCTGGCGCCGTGGTGAGTGAAGGGATCCGCCCAGGCGTGTTCTGCATTCATCAGGGAGCATGGCCGGATCTGGCGCTGGACGAGGGCGGTATTTGTAAGAACGGCGCCGTAAACGTGCTGACCAAAGATCTCCCCAGCTCGAAGCTGGGGAACGGCTGTGCGGGGAATACGGCGCTGGCATGGGTGGAGAAATATGAGGGGCCGGCGCTTCCCCTTACGGCATTTGATCCGCCTGCCAGCTCATGATCCACGTCGGGTGTTGGGTATCATCCTGCCAGGCGCTGTCTTCGATGCGAAAACCCTGAGCATGATAGAAATTCACCGCCCGCACGTTTTTCTGATACACCTCCAGGGTTAAATACGGGTAGTGCTGCTGAACATAGTTCAGCAGCGCACGCCCGATCCCCCTTCCGATGAACGCCGGGGCGACAAACAACGCCCCCACGAACTGGAACTGCATGACGCTGATAAAACCGCACAGGGTACCGTTTTCCTCCCAGACCCAGGTCTCGGCGGCGGGAAGGTAATCATCCCGCACTACCGCTTCATTCGCTTGCCAGTAACTTGCGTCGATAAACGGATGCGCCTCGGTGGTGCTCTCCAGCCACAGACTCAAAAGCGGAGCGGTATCCTCACTTTGCCATTTGCGGATCATGGTGGCCCTCCGGGTGGCAGAAGCAGCCCTTAATGTGGTCATTGACGAGCCCGCAGGCCTGCATAAAGGAGTAGCAGATGGTGGTGCCCACAAACTTAAAGCCGCGTTTTTTCAGCGCTTTTGACAGGGCATCTGAGGCGGGGGTAGACGTTGGGATCTCTGCAAGCGTGGCGGCCTGCGTCACCTTCGGCTCGTTATCCACAAACGACCAGACAAAAGCTGAGAAGGGTTCGCCGTTTTGCTCCATCGCCAGATAAGCACGCGCGTTACCAATAATGGCCTGAATTTTACCGCAATGGCGGATGATACCGGTATCCAGAACCAGCCTTTCCACGTCTTCGTCGGTCATGGCGGCCACCGCAACCGGATCGAAATGGTGGAAGGCCTTGCGATAGTTCTCACGCTTTTTCAGAACGGTGATCCACGACAGCCCGGCCTGCTGGCCTTCAAGGCAAATCATTTCAAACAGTTTTTTACCGTCGGTTTCCGGCACGCCCCATTCCTTGTCGTGATAATCGATATAAAGCTGATCCTGGCTTACCCAGCCGCAACGTTGCATAGGTCATCTCCCTTCCTGATACGGTAAACGCAAAAATTTCAATCTGCCCGGCTTGACGTGTTTGCTAAAGAGACAATAGTTAATACAGGGCTATACGCCCTAATACCTCTTCGAACAATGACATATATCGCCGAACTCGGCTCTTTCTGGAGTCGCTTTGATGATGTTAAAAAAAATCAGTGGTTGCCATGCTGCTTCTGGCCTGGTGGGTGTCTCAGCCTGCCTGCTTATATGTAACACCGCTTTTGCGTGGCAACAGGAATATATCGTTTCAGATGCACAAAGTAATACGACGGAACGCTATACATGGGACGCCGATCACCAACCTCGTTATGAAGATATTCTCGCGGAGCGTATCAACCATTCGCAGAATGCTGCGGGCTTTGCCCTGAACGACCCATCCGGTTCAGATGCGGAAACCGTTCTGAGCGTTGGCTGGAATTTTCCCGTGGCGGGACATTTTACCACCGGCCCCGTCATGGCGTGGCGCACTGATGGCGCTCCCCCTGCAACGGTGAATGCATTTGGTGAGGTAACTACCACGCAGCCGCTTACCGATCCCCTCTGGCATGCCAGCGTGAACTCGTTGGGGTGGCGCGTTGATACGCAGTATGGTGATTTACATCCCTGGGCGAAGATCAGCTACAACCAGCAGTCGGAGGAAGAATATTTGTACACCCTGGGCTTAAGCGCCAAATTTTAGGGTTGTTACTTTTTTAAACGCTGCGGTAACATATTTAATACAATAACGGCGCGGGCTGTGGTGATAGTGGTCACTCACCTTTAAGCGTTTTCTTTTCCGGCAAGGTCATTCATTCCCGCTTCCAGGCATTTCATTCCGTATCTCCTGCATTTCATGCCGTTTTACCCCTGGCGTTTTGGGGTTTTGTTTATCGTGTCCTCAGCGAACTTCCTTAATTTCTCTTGCAGGACACTGCCATGAACACATCAACTTATAACCGCACGCGTTGGCTGACGCTTTTCGGCACCATCGTTACCCAGTTCGCACTGGGCTCGGTCTATACCTGGAGCCTGTTTAACAGCGCCCTGTCCGATAAGCTCGGCGCACCGATAAGCCAGGTGGCATTCTCCTTCGGCTTGCTGAGCCTTGGATTAGCGATTTCCTCTTCCGTGGCGGGCAAACTTCAGGAGCGCTTCGGCGTGAAGCGCGTAACCATGGCCTCCGGGATCCTGCTGGGCGTGGGCTTCTTCCTGACGGCACATTCAAACAACCTGATGATGCTGTGGCTAAGCGCCGGGGTGCTGGTGGGTCTGGCGGACGGCGCAGGTTATCTGCTGACGCTGTCTAACTGCGTGAAGTGGTTCCCGGAGCGTAAAGGGCTTATCTCCGCGTTTGCCATTGGTTCATATGGCCTGGGCAGCCTGGGGTTCAAATTCATTGACTCCCATCTGCTGGCCTCGGTGGGGCTTGAGAAAACCTTTATGATCTGGGGCGTGATTGTGCTGGTAATGATCCTTTTCGGCGCCACGCTGATGAAAGATGCGCCGCAGCAGGAAGTGAAAACCGTTAACGGCGTGGTGGAGAACGATTTCACCCTCGCTCAGTCCATGCGTAAGCCGCAGTACTGGATGCTGGCGGTGATGTTCCTGACGGCCTGCATGAGCGGTCTGTATGTCATCGGTGTGGCGAAAGATATCGCGCAGGGGATGGTAAAACTGGACGCGGCGACGGCGGCGAACGCGGTAACGGTCATCTCCATCGCTAACCTCTCGGGTCGTCTGGTACTGGGTATCCTGTCTGACAAAATCGCCCGTATCCGTGTGATTACACTGGGGCAGGTCATCTCCCTGGTGGGTATGGCAGCACTGCTGTTCGCTCCGCTGAACGAGGCGACATTCTTTGCAGCAATTGCCTGCGTAGCCTTTAACTTTGGCGGCACTATTACCGTCTTCCCGTCACTGGTGAGCGAGTTCTTCGGCCTGAACAACCTGGCGAAAAACTACGGCGTCATTTATCTCGGCTTCGGTATCGGCAGTATTTGCGGTTCACTGATTGCCTCGCTGTTTGGCGGCTTCTACGTGACCTTCTGCGTGATATTCGCTTTGCTGATTATTTCGCTGGCGCTGTCCACCACGATCCGTCAGCCGCAGCGCGAACTGTATAAAGAAGCGCATGTATGATGCGATGAAAAGAGGCCGCTGGGCCTCTTTTATTTATTTCTAAATCGCTTCCGGACTTGCTATTTTGTAAAAATCTTCATCGATTCACATTCTCTGCTGCCACTTTTCTTCCCTGCTGTGGTCTACTTATCGCGCTTGTAGACGTTTCTGATAACGGTTTCTCTCGCATCTACTTACTCTGTCAGCTTTCTCACTGAGATTCGGCGGGTTTTTTATACCCCTTCCCCCAGGGTTGTTTGCATGAAATATATTAGGTCTCTTACCCAGCAAAGATTGTGTCTGATGCTGGCTGTCTATATCGGTTTGTTTCTGAATGGCGCGGTGCTGTTCAGACGAGTGGAAGGTTATTTCGAACACCTCACTGTAAGAAATGGAATTTTTGCCGCGATTGAAGTGTTTGGCTCAATTCTGGCGACCTTCTTCCTGTTACGCCTGCTCTCTCTCTTTGGCCGTCGTACATGGCAAATTCTGGCCTCGCTGGTGGTGATTATCTCCGCCGCCGCAAGCTATTACATGACATTCATGAACGTGGTCATTGGCTACGGTATTGTGGCCTCGGTGATGACCACGGACATCGACCTCTCGAAAGAGGTGGTGGGTCAAGGGTTCATCCTGTGGACGATTCTGACCTGCCTGATCCCGCTCTTCTTTATCTGGAGTAACACCTGTCGCTACACCCTGTTACGCCAGTTGCGTACCCGGGGACAGCGCATCCGCAACGTCGCCGTCGTTCTTCTGGCGGGTCTGCTGGTATGGGCGCCTATTCGCCTGATGGAAAAGCAGCAAAAACGGATCGAAAAAGCGACAGGCGTGGATATGCCAAGCTACGGCGGCGTGGTGGCTAACTCGTACCTGCCGTCTAACTGGCTGTCGGCGTTAGGTCTTTATGCCTGGGCTCAGGCGGACGAATCCAGCGATGTGAAATCGCTGATTAACCCAACCAAAAAGTTCACCTACCAGGCTCCGGCTGACGGGCTGGATGATACTTACGTGGTCTTCGTTATCGGCGAAACGACGCGCTGGGATCATATGGGTATTCTCGGTTATGACCGCGATACCACCCCGAAACTGGCGCAGGAAAAGAATCTGGTGGCATACCGCGGCTACTCCTGCGATACCGCCACGAAGCTCTCGTTGCGCTGTATGTTTGTTCGCGAGGGCGGTGCGAGTGATAACCCTCAGCGCACTCTCAAAGAGCAAAACGTATTTGCTGTTCTGAAGCAGCTTGGATTTAGCTCCGATCTGTTCGCCATGCAAAGTGAGATGTGGTTCTACACCAACACCATGGCGGATAACATCGCCTACCGCGAGCAGATTGGCGCCGAGCCGCGTAACCGCGGAAAGAACGTTGATGACATGCTGCTGCTCTCTGAAATGGAACAGTCGCTGAAAAACCATCCGCAGGGTAAGCACCTTATTGTTCTGCATACCAAAGGGTCACACTACAGCTACTATCAGCGTTACACGCGCGATTTCGCCAAATGGACGCCTGAGTGCGTCGGCATTAACAAGAACTGTAGCAAGCAGGAGTTGATAAATGCCTATGATAACTCGATTCTGTATGTGGATACCTTCCTCAGCCGGGTGATTGACCAGCTTCGCGATAAGAAAGCGATTGTGATCTACGCGGCCGACCACGGCGAGTCCATCAACGAGAAAGAGCATTTACACGGTACGCCGCGTAAGCTGGCGCCACCAGAGCAGTTCCGCGTGCCGATGATCATGTGGATGTCGGACAAGTATCTGGAAAACCCGGACAAAGCCAAAATGTTTGCCCACCTGAAACAGCAGGCAGAGATTAAGGTACCGCGCCGTCACGTTGAGCTGTACGACACTATTATGGGCTGTCTCGGCTATACCTCACCGAACGGTGGGATTAACGAAAACAACAACTGGTGTAAACTCCCTGATAACACCACAAAAGCCGCGCAGTAGCTGGTCTGGCGAGAATATCGCCAGTTGAATGGCTTTTTGAAAATAAGGGATTGACGAGGGCGCACCTCAGCAGTAAGATGTGCTCCGCATTCGGCGAGTAGCGCAGCTTGGTAGCGCAACTGGTTTGGGACCAGTGGGTCGGAGGTTCGAATCCTCTCTCGCCGACCACATTCTAAAAAGGGCTAACCGCAAGGTTAGCCCTTTTTGCATTAACGCGTTACCCCACCCGAGTCCTCAAAATACCCCTTAGCCCTGCTTCCCCCTGCCTGCTTGCGGTTTTGTGACATAATCCATTGTATTTTTTTATATATAGTTTGATCTTTTTTCGCGTTGCTTATGGATAACCTCAGCATTTTTCGCTGTGCGTTTTAACGTTCGCGGTATTTAGTGCTCAGATAATCACCATTCTGTAAGAAAATTTACCCATTCTGAATAAAACTTAATCACTGGGTGTTGCGAAATAGGGAGGGGTTTGTGCTGCAACATGGCGAGTAGCATAAATTTCTCTGCTGAAAACTGGCATTCAGAGTTTTTTTAATCTTTGTTTGCGGTTTCTCACACTCCACGTAAATCCCCGCCACCTGTATTGACGTTTTCACATTCTGTTGACAGATTGTAGGGCACGAGGGGCATTTCAGGGAGGATCTGCGCTGCAACTCAAACGCTCTTCTGAAAGGATTCTCTATCCCTTTTAACGCCCTCGGGCATCACCGACCGGACCGGGTAAAAAATAAATAAAGGTCAGGCGGCGTAACACAACAAAGCAAAACATCACATTGGAGCACAATAATGAGTATTTCCTTGAAGAAGTCAGGGATGCTGAAGCTTGGTCTGAGCCTGGTGGCCATGACCGTCGCAGCAAGCGTACAGGCAAAAACCCTGGTTTACTGTTCTGAAGGCTCTCCGGAAGGCTTTAACCCACAGCTCTTTACCTCTGGTACGACTTACGACGCAAGCTCTGTACCGATCTATAACCGTCTGGTTGAATTTAAAACCGGTACCACGGAAGTGATTCCTGGCCTGGCTGAAAAGTGGGATATCAGCGAAGACGGTAAAACCTATACCTTCCACCTGCGTCAGGGCGTGAAGTGGCAGGACAGCAAAGAATTCAAACCTACGCGCGACTTTAACGCCGACGACGTAGTGTTCTCCTTCGACCGTCAAAAAAATGCCCAGAACCCGTACCATAAAGTGTCTGGCGGCAGCTATGAATACTTCGAAGGGATGGGTCTGCCAGACCTGATTGCTGAAGTGAAAAAAGTGGACGATAAAACCGTTCAGTTTGTGCTGACGCGTCCGGAAGCGCCATTCCTCGCTGACCTGGCGATGGACTTCGCCTCTATTCTCTCTAAAGAGTACGCGGACAACATGCTGAAAGCCGGCACGCCGGAAAAAGTGGACCTGAACCCAATCGGTACCGGCCCGTTCCAGCTGCTTCAGTACCAGAAAGATTCCCGTATTCTGTATAAAGCCTTCCCGGGCTACTGGGGCACCAAGCCGCAGATCGACCGTCTGGTCTTCTCCATCACGCCTGACGCATCCGTGCGTTACGCAAAATTGCAGAAAAACGAATGTCAGGTGATGCCGTATCCAAACCCGGCTGACATCGCGCGCATGAAGCAGGACAAAAATATCAACCTGATGGAGCAGGCGGGCCTGAACGTGGGTTATCTCTCCTTCAACACCGAGAAGAAACCGTTCGATGACGTGAAAGTGCGTCAGGCGCTGACCTACGCGGTGAACAAAGAAGCGATCATCAAAGCCGTTTACCAGGGCGCTGGCGTTGCGGCCAAGAACCTGATCCCACCAACCATGTGGGGCTATAACGACGACATTAAGGACTACACCTACGATCCTGAGAAAGCGAAAGCGCTGCTGAAAGAAGCGGGCCAGGATAAAGGTTTCACCGTTGAGCTGTGGGCGATGCCGGTACAGCGTCCTTACAACCCGAACGCACGTCGTATGGCGGAAATGGTTCAGGCTGACTGGGCGAAGATTGGCGTACAGGCCAAAATTGTGACCTACGAGTGGGGCGAGTACCTGAAACGCGCCAAAGCGGGCGAACACCAGGCGGTCATGATGGGCTGGACCGGCGACAACGGGGATCCGGACAACTTCTTCGCGACCCTGTTCAGCTGTGCGGCAGCGAAAGACGGTTCCAACTACTCTCGCTGGTGCTACAAGCCGTTTGAAGACCTGATCCAGCCGGCGCGTGCGACCGATGATCACAACAAACGTATCGAACTGTACAAGCAAGCGCAGGTTGTCATGCACGATCAGGCTCCGGCGCTGATTGTTGCTCACTCCACCGTGTACGAGCCAGTGCGTAAAGAAGTGAAGGGCTACGTGGTCGATCCACTGGGCAAACACCACTTCGAAAACGTGTCTGTTGAATAATAAGTAGGGTGTTCTCCCTCTCCCTGTGGGAGAGGGCAGGGGTGAGGGGCGTGCATGCATCCCCTCACCCTAACCCTCTCCCGAAGGGAGAGGGAATTTACATTTGTGAGCAATACAGACGTCACGCTACTGAGCGTGCGTCATCAGAGAGAATCCGGGTTATGTTGCAGTTCATCCTCCGACGTCTGGGACTGGTTATCCCGACGTTTATCGGTATCACCCTTCTCACTTTTGCCTTCGTCCATATGATCCCGGGTGATCCGGTGATGATTATGGCGGGCGAGCGTGGTATCTCCCCTGAACGTCATGCGCAACTGCTGGCTGAACTCGGCCTTGATAAGCCGATGTGGCAGCAGTACCTCCACTACATCTGGGGCGTATTACACGGCGATTTAGGGATTTCACTGAAAAGCCGTCTTCCGGTGTGGGACGAGTTCGTGCCGCGTTTCCAGGCGACGCTGGAACTCGGCATCTGCGCCATGATCTTCGCGACCGCGGTGGGGATTCCCGTCGGCGTGCTGGCTGCCGTTAAGCGTGGCTCTATTTTCGACCACACCGCCGTTGGCCTGGCACTGACCGGCTACTCCATGCCTATCTTCTGGTGGGGCATGATGCTGATCATGCTGGTCTCGGTGCAGTGGAACCTGACGCCGGTCTCCGGACGTGTCAGCGATATGGTTTTCCTTGACGACACCAACCCGTTAACCGGCTTTATGCTGATTGATACGGCGATCTGGGGCGAAGAGGGCAACTTCATTGATGCGGTTGCGCACATGATCCTGCCTGCAATGGTGCTGGGCACCATCCCACTTGCGGTGATCGTGCGTATGACTCGTTCCTCCATGCTGGAAGTGCTGGGCGAAGATTATATTCGGACTGCCCGCGCTAAAGGTCTGACCCGTATGCGCGTCATCATCATTCATGCCCTGCGTAACGCCATGCTGCCGGTGGTGACCGTTATCGGTTTGCAGGTCGGTACGCTGCTGGCCGGGGCGATCCTGACCGAAACCATCTTCTCCTGGCCAGGCCTTGGACGCTGGCTGATTGATGCGCTGCAACGCCGTGACTATCCGGTTGTGCAGGGCGGTGTATTGCTGGTCGCGACGATGATTATCCTCGTCAACCTGCTGGTCGATTTGCTGTACGGCGTGGTGAACCCGCGTATTCGTCATAAGAAGTAAGGGGCCATCATGTCACAAGTTACTCAAAATAAAGCGGTTACCGCACCGGTGCCAATGACGCCGATGCAGGAATTCTGGCACTACTTCAAGCGCAACAAAGGCGCGGTCGTCGGGCTGGTGTATGTTTCCATTATGATCCTGATTGCGGTGTTTGCGAACTTCCTTGCGCCGTATAACCCCGCGGACCAGTTCCGTGATGCGCTGCTCGCGCCACCGGCCTGGCAGGAAGGTGGTAGCCTGACGCACCTGCTCGGTACTGATGACGTTGGCCGCGATGTGCTGTCTCGTCTGATGTACGGTGCGCGCCTCTCTCTGCTGGTTGGCTGTCTCGTGGTGGTGTTGTCGCTGATCATGGGCGTTGTGCTTGGTCTGGTGGCGGGCTACTTCGGCGGCATCGTTGATAACGTCATCATGCGTATCGTCGATATCATGCTGGCATTGCCAAGCCTTCTGCTGGCCCTGGTGCTGGTCGCGGTCTTTGGTCCTTCGATAGGCAATGCCGCGCTCGCGCTAACGTTCGTTGCGCTTCCTCACTATGTCCGATTAACCCGTGCGGCCGTGCTGGTCGAGGTGAACCGCGATTATGTGACAGCATCTCGAGTGGCGGGTGCGGGGGCGATGCGCCAGATGTTCGTCAATATTCTTCCTAACTGCCTTGCACCGCTGATTGTTCAGGCGTCGCTCGGTTTTTCTAACGCCATTCTCGATATGGCCGCTCTTGGCTTCCTTGGCATGGGTGCGCAGCCGCCAACACCGGAATGGGGCACCATGCTCTCCGACGTGTTGCAGTTCGCGCAAAGCGCCTGGTGGGTCGTCACCTTCCCGGGTCTGGCGATTCTGCTGACGGTGCTGGCATTTAACCTGATGGGTGATGGTCTGCGTGATGCACTTGATCCCAAACTGAAGCAGTAAGAGGCACGAGATGGCGTTATTAAATGTAGATAAATTATCGGTGCACTTCGGCGATGAAGGCACACCGTTTCGTGCTGTGGACCGCATCAGCTATAGCGTAAATCAGGGCGAAGTGGTTGGTATCGTTGGGGAGTCCGGTTCCGGTAAGTCAGTGAGTTCACTGGCAATCATGGGGCTGATTGACTATCCCGGCCGCGTAATGGCGGAAAGCCTGGAGTTCAATGGTCAGGATCTGCAGCGCATTTCCGAAAAACAGCGCCGCCAACTGGTGGGAGCGGAAGTGGCGATGATCTTCCAGGACCCGATGACCAGTCTGAACCCGTGTTACACCGTGGGTTTCCAGATTATGGAAGCCATTAAGGTGCACCAGGGCGGTAACAAGCAAACCCGTCGCCAGCGCGCTATTGACCTGCTGACGCAGGTGGGTATACCCGATCCGGCATCGCGTCTGGACGTTTATCCGCACCAGTTGTCCGGTGGGATGAGTCAGCGTGTAATGATCGCGATGGCCATTGCCTGTCGTCCAAAACTGCTGATTGCCGATGAACCGACAACCGCGCTGGACGTGACCATTCAGGCGCAAATTATTGAGCTACTGCTGGAGTTGCAGCAGAAAGAGAATATGGCGCTGGTGCTGATTACGCACGATCTGGCGCTGGTGGCTGAAGCGGCACACAAAATCATTGTGATGTATGCAGGCCAGGTGGTGGAGACCGGGAGTTCACACGATATCTTCCGGGCCCCGCGTCATCCCTATACGCAGGCGCTGCTGCGCGCGCTGCCGGAGTTCGCGCAGGATAAAGCGCGTCTGGCCTCGCTGCCGGGGGTGGTACCGGGTAAATATGACCGTCCTCAGGGCTGTCTGCTTAACCCGCGCTGCCCGTATGCGACGGATAAATGCCGCGTCGACGAGCCGGAGCTGAACCTGTTAGCTGGCGGACGTCAGTCGAAATGCCACTACCCACTCGATGATGCCGGGAGGCCAACACTATGAGTACGCAACAAATGCTGTTGCAGGCCATCGACCTGAAAAAACATTACCCGGTGAAGAAGGGCCTCTTTGCTCCTGAGCGCCTGGTAAAAGCGCTGGATGGTGTCTCCTTTACTCTCGAACGCGGAAAAACGCTGGCGGTGGTAGGGGAATCTGGCTGTGGGAAGTCCACGCTGGGCCGTCTGTTAACGATGATTGAAGTTCCGACTGGCGGCGAGCTTTACTATCAGGGCCAGGATCTGCTCAAGCACGATCCGCAGGCGCAGAAACTGCGACGTCAGAAAATCCAGATTGTGTTCCAGAATCCGTATGGTTCGCTGAACCCGCGAAAAAAAGTGGGGCAGATTCTGGAAGAGCCGCTGCTGATCAACAGCAACCTGAGCAAAGAGCAGCGTCGTGAAAAAGCGCTGGCGATGATGGCGAAGGTGGGCCTGAAAACCGAGCATTACGATCGCTATCCGCATATGTTCTCTGGCGGTCAACGTCAGCGTATCGCCATCGCCCGTGGTCTGATGCTCGACCCGGACGTGGTGATTGCCGATGAACCGGTTTCGGCGCTCGACGTATCCGTGCGTGCGCAGGTGCTGAACCTGATGATGGATTTACAGCAGGATCTTGGGCTGTCGTACGTTTTCATCTCCCATGACCTGTCTGTGGTTGAGCACATTGCCGATGAGGTGATGGTGATGTATCTGGGACGCTGCGTAGAGAAGGGGACGAAAGATCAGATCTTTAATAACCCGCGTCATCCATATACTCAGGCACTACTGTCTGCGACGCCGCGACTGAACCCGGATGACCGTCGTGAGCGCATTAAGCTGACCGGCGAGTTACCAAGCCCGCTTAACCCGCCGCCGGGATGTGCGTTCAACGCCCGCTGCCGTCGCCGCTTCGGTCCGTGTACGCAGTTGCAGCCACAACTGAAAGATTATGGTGGACAGCTGGTGGCCTGCTTCGCGGTCGATCAGGATGAAAACGGCGAAAAGCCGCATGCATAAAGGAAAAAACCGGCGATTAGCCGGTTTTTTTTACGTCTGAGATCTACTTCCGTAAACGAATCTGGTCAACGGCGTGTTTCTCACTCTTGGTGAGGATCAGGCTTGCACGTTCGCGCGTCGGCAGGATGTTCTCTTTGAGGTTGACGTAGTTGATCTCATTCCACAGCCCGGTCGCCACGTTGATAGCCTCTTCTTCAGAGAGCTGAGCGTAGTTGTGGAAGTAAGAATCCGGGTCGGTGAACGCCCCTTCACGGAACTTCAGGAAGCGGTTGATATACCAGCGTTGCAACAGATCTTCAGGCGCATCCACATAAATTGAGAAATCGACGAAGTCAGAGACAAACACGTGATGCGGATCGTGAGGGTAATCCATCCCGCTTTGCAGTACGTTTAAGCCCTCCAGAATCAGGATGTCGGGCTGCACCACCGTTTTGTCACCATCCGGGATGCGGTCGTAGATCAGATGCGAGTAGACCGGTGCGGTAACGTTCGGCACGCCCGATTTTAAATCAGAGACAAACTTTACCAGGCGGTGCATATCATAAGAGAGCGGGAAGCCCTTCTTCTTCATCAGGCCGCGTTCTTTCAACACCTCATTGGGATGCAGGAAGCCGTCGGTGGTGATCAGCTCCACGCTGCGGTGTTCCGGCCAGCGGCTAAGCAGCGCCTGTAGCACGCGCGCGGTGGTACTTTTACCCACTGCCACGCTGCCCGCAATACTGATGATATAAGGAATACGTTGACCGTTCGTGCCGAGGAACTGTTCCAGTACGGCCTGACGACGCAAGTTGGAGCTGATGTAAAAGTTAAGCAAGCGAGAGAGGGGGAGATAGATTTCTGCCACCTCTTCCAGGGAGAGATCTTCGTTTATCCCTTTTAGCCGTGCGATTTCACCTTCCGTCAGTGTCATAGGGACGGAGTCACGCAGGGCTGCCCACTGGCTACGGTTAAACTGAAGATAGGGCGTCATTAACGTTTGCTCTTTTTTGCTCATAAGCATGCTTCTGTGAACCATCACGAAACGGCGGGTGCGGGCTCATCACATAGTTAATTTTGGACAATGGGCAGGAGGTTAACACCAGATGAGAGGAATAATAAGAAAAAATATGGGAAAGCGATGCTTAACCGGGCAGGCATCACCCGGGGCTATAGCGTGCCGAAATCAGGCGTTCATGTTGGATTTTTAATCACGAGCGGATGAATTTACAGCGGTTAGCCCTGGTTTCGAATAAAATGTGAGCGAAAGAACGTTTTATGCAATTTTTTAGTTGCATGACTGCGCAGGTCTCCATAGAATGCGCGCTACTTGATGCCGACTTAGCTCAGTAGGTAGAGCAACTGACTTGTAATCAGTAGGTCACCAGTTCGATTCCGGTAGTCGGCACCATCAAGTCCGGTGGGGTTCCCGAGCGGCCAAAGGGAGCAGACTGTAAATCTGCCGTCACAGACTTCGAAGGTTCGAATCCTTCCCCCACCACCACTTTCTGGCAGCGTCAACGCCGCCGGAGCTGGTTGGAAAAATTGACCAGCTCGAACAGAAAAGAGAGAAATCTCTTTTTTTGTTACAGAAAGAACTGGGTAGCCGAGTTTCAGGATGCGGGCATCGTATAATGGCTATTACCTCAGCCTTCCAAGCTGATGATGCGGGTTCGATTCCCGCTGCCCGCTCCAATACGTGCTGATATGGCTCAGTTGGTAGAGCGCACCCTTGGTAAGGGTGAGGTCCCCAGTTCGACTCTGGGTATCAGCACCACTTCACTTCTCCCTCCCTTTCTCTCTGTTTCAATGTAAATGTATTCAACAGTTCAGGCATTTTCGCCTGGTTGATGTGGTGATATCACCGATTTATCCGTGTCTTAGAGGGACAATCGATGTCTAAAGAAAAGTTTGAACGTACAAAACCGCACGTTAACGTCGGTACTATCGGCCACGTTGACCATGGTAAAACAACGCTGACCGCTGCAATCACTACCGTACTGGCTAAAACCTACGGCGGTGCTGCTCGTGCTTTCGACCAGATCGATAACGCACCAGAAGAAAAAGCTCGTGGTATCACCATCAACACCTCTCACGTTGAGTATGACACCCCGACTCGCCACTACGCACACGTAGACTGCCCAGGCCACGCCGACTATGTCAAAAACATGATCACCGGTGCTGCGCAGATGGACGGCGCGATCCTGGTTGTTGCTGCGACTGACGGCCCTATGCCTCAGACTCGTGAGCACATCCTGCTGGGTCGTCAGGTAGGCGTTCCTTTCATCATCGTGTTCCTGAACAAATGCGACATGGTTGATGACGAAGAGCTGCTGGAACTGGTAGAGATGGAAGTTCGTGAACTGCTGTCTCAGTACGATTTCCCAGGCGACGATACTCCAATCGTTCGTGGTTCCGCGCTGAAAGCGCTGGAAGGCGACGCAGAGTGGGAAGCGAAAATCATCGAACTGGCTGGCTTCCTGGATTCTTACATCCCAGAACCAGAGCGTGCGATTGACAAGCCATTCCTGCTGCCAATCGAAGACGTATTCTCCATCTCCGGTCGTGGTACCGTTGTTACCGGTCGTGTAGAGCGCGGTATCATCAAAGTTGGTGAAGAAGTTGAAATCGTTGGTATCAAAGAGACTGCGAAGTCTACCTGTACTGGCGTTGAAATGTTCCGCAAACTGCTGGACGAAGGCCGTGCTGGTGAGAACGTTGGTGTTCTGCTGCGTGGTATCAAACGTGAAGAAATCGAACGTGGTCAGGTTCTGGCGAAGCCAGGCTCAATCAAGCCACACACCAAGTTCGAATCTGAAGTGTACATTCTGTCCAAAGACGAAGGCGGCCGTCATACTCCGTTCTTCAAAGGCTACCGTCCACAGTTCTACTTCCGTACAACTGACGTGACCGGTACCATCGAACTGCCAGAAGGCGTAGAGATGGTAATGCCAGGCGACAACATCAAGATGGTTGTGACTCTGATCCACCCAATCGCGATGGACGACGGTCTGCGTTTCGCAATCCGTGAAGGCGGCCGTACCGTTGGCGCGGGCGTTGTTGCTAAAGTTCTCGGCTAATCGCTGATAACATTTGACGCAATGCGCAATAAAAGGGCATCATTTGATGCCCTTTTTGCACGCTTTCACATCAGAACCTGGCTCATCAGTGATTAATTTTGTCATAATCATTGCTGAGACAGGCTCTGCGGAGAGCGTATAATACGAAAAGCGAATAGCATTTCGATTGGTTTGCCTCGCACTCGCGGGGTGAAAATGTTTGTAGAATACTTCTGACAGGTTGGTTTATGAGTGCGAATACCGAAGCTCAAGGGAGCGGGCGCGGCCTGGAAGCGATGAAATGGGTAGTTGTAGCCGTGCTGCTGATTGTGGCGATTGTCGGCAACTATCTTTATCGTGACATGATGCTGCCGCTACGCGCGCTTGCAGTGGTAATTCTGATTGCTGCGGCGGGTGGTGTCGCGCTGTTGACGACGAAAGGCAAAGCGACCGTTGCGTTTGCCCGCGAAGCGCGTACCGAAGTCCGCAAGGTCATTTGGCCGACTCGCCAGGAAACATTGCACACCACGCTGATTGTAGCGGCGGTAACCGCTGTAATGTCACTGATCCTGTGGGGACTGGATGGTATTCTGGTTCGCCTGGTATCCTTTATCACTGGCCTGAGGTTCTGAGATGTCTGAAGCCCCTAAAAAGCGCTGGTACGTCGTTCAGGCGTTTTCCGGTTTTGAAGGCCGCGTAGCTACGTCGCTGCGTGAGCATATCAAATTACACAATATGGAAGAGTTATTTGGCGAAGTTATGGTTCCGACCGAAGAAGTGGTTGAGATCCGTGGCGGCCAACGTCGCAAAAGCGAGCGTAAATTCTTCCCGGGTTACGTGCTGGTTCAGATGGTGATGAACGACGCGAGCTGGCACCTGGTGCGCAGCGTACCACGCGTGATGGGCTTTATCGGCGGCACATCTGACCGTCCGGCGCCAATCAGCGACAAAGAAGTTGATGCGATTATGAACCGCCTCCAGCAGGTGGGTGATAAACCGCGTCCGAAAACGCTGTTTGAACCGGGTGAGATGGTTCGTGTTAACGACGGTCCGTTTGCTGACTTTAATGGCGTCGTCGAAGAAGTGGACTACGAGAAGTCCCGCCTGAAAGTTTCCGTTTCTATCTTTGGTCGTGCGACCCCGGTAGAGCTGGACTTTGCTCAGGTAGAAAAAGCCTAAGCAGCGATCAAAAAAGCGACGATTTAATCGTTGCACAGGGCGCGAGATTGGAATACAATTTCGCGCCTTTTGTTTTTATGGGTTCCGACCCGTAAAACGAATTTTATTCACGGGGAGCCTCTCCGAGGCGTTATTACCCAATCAGAGGATTTTAGAATGGCTAAGAAAGTACAAGCCTACGTCAAGCTGCAGGTTGCAGCAGGTATGGCGAACCCAAGTCCACCAGTTGGTCCAGCTCTGGGTCAGCAGGGTGTGAACATCATGGAATTCTGTAAAGCGTTCAACGCCAAAACTGAATCCATGGAAAAAGGTCTGCCAATCCCAGTTGTAATCACTGTTTACGCTGACCGTTCTTTCACTTTCGTTACCAAAACCCCTCCAGCAGCAGTTCTGCTGAAGAAAGCAGCGGGCATCAAGTCTGGTTCCGGTAAGCCGAACAAAGACAAAGTGGGTAAAATTTCCCGCGCTCAGCTGCAGGAAATCGCGCAGACCAAAGCTGCCGACATGACTGGTTCCGACATTGAAGCGATGACTCGCTCCATTGAAGGTACTGCACGTTCCATGGGCCTGGTAGTGGAGGACTAAGAAATGGCTAAACTGACCAAGCGCATGTCCGTGATCCGTGACAAAGTTGATGCGACCAAACAGTACGACATCAACGAAGCTATCGCTCTGCTGAAAGAACTGGCAACTGCTAAGTTCGTTGAAAGCGTTGACGTTGCCGTTAACCTGGGCATCGACGCTCGTAAATCCGATCAGAACGTTCGTGGCGCAACTGTACTGCCACACGGTACTGGCCGTTCCGTACGCGTAGCTGTATTTGCTCAGGGTGCAAACGCTGAAGCGGCTAAAGCTGCCGGCGCTGAACTGGTAGGTATGGAAGATCTGGCTGATCAGATCAAGAAAGGCGAAATGAACTTTGACGTTGTTATTGCTTCTCCAGATGCAATGCGCGTTGTTGGCCAGCTGGGCCAGGTTCTGGGTCCACGCGGCCTGATGCCAAACCCGAAAGTGGGTACTGTAACTCCTAACGTTGCTGAAGCGGTTAAGAACGCTAAAGCAGGTCAGGTTCGTTACCGTAACGACAAAAACGGCATCATCCACACCACCATCGGTAAAGTGGACTTTGACGCTGACAAACTGAAAGAAAACCTGGAAGCTCTGCTGGTTGCGCTGAAAAAAGCTAAACCAACTCAGGCGAAAGGCGTGTACATCAAGAAAGTTAGTATCTCCACCACCATGGGTGCAGGTGTTGCAGTTGACCAGGCTGGCCTGAGCGCTGCTGCAAACTAATGCCTTTACGTGGGCGGTGATTTTGTCTACAATCTTACCCCCACGTTTGCTAACAAAAGTTAGCGGCTAAAAGAATTGTTCGTTGGAGCCTGGCCTATCCAGGCCTCCGTCGAAGACCGCAGGTGTTTCGCAAGAAACTTAATCCCCTGCGTAGACGGTGACAGAACGCTAAGATTATTTTAAATACTCTGGCTTGTTTCTGCTCACCGTATTAAGACGCTCTTCCCGTTGGGTCGAGTGAAGTGAGTTCCGGAACATGAGTTCCGGCAAACATCCAGGAGCAAAGCTAATGGCTTTAAATCTTCAAGACAAACAAGCGATTGTTGCTGAAGTCAGCGAAGTAGCCAAAGGCGCGCTGTCTGCAGTAGTTGCGGATTCCCGTGGCGTTACTGTAGACAAAATGACTGAACTGCGTAAAGCAGGTCGTGAAGCTGGCGTATACATGCGTGTTGTTCGTAACACCCTGCTGCGTCGCGTAGTTGAAGGTACTCAGTTCGAGTGCCTGAAAGACACGTTTGTTGGTCCGACCCTGATTGCATACTCTATGGAACACCCGGGCGCTGCTGCTCGTCTGTTCAAAGAGTTCGCGAAAGCGAATGCAAAATTTGAGGTCAAAGCTGCAGCCTTTGAAGGTGAGTTGATCCCGGCATCGCAAATCGATCGCCTGGCCACCCTGCCGACCTACGAAGAAGCAATTGCACGCCTGATGGCAACCATGAAAGAAGCTGCGGCTGGCAAACTGGTTCGCACTCTGGCTGCTGTACGCGATGCGAAAGAAGCTGCTTAATCGCAGTTATCTTTATAAAGCATTTGCTTACGTATAAACTTATTCTGATTTTCAGGAACAATTTAAATGTCTATCACTAAAGATCAAATCATTGAAGCAGTAGCAGCTATGTCCGTAATGGACGTTGTAGAGCTGGTTTCTGCAATGGAAGAAAAATTCGGTGTTTCTGCTGCTGCTGCTGTAGCTGTAGCTGCGGGCCCGGCTGAAGCTGCTGAAGAAAAAACTGAATTCGACGTAATTCTGAAAGCTGCTGGCGCGAACAAAGTTGCTGTAATCAAAGCAGTACGTGGCGCAACTGGCCTGGGTCTGAAAGAAGCTAAAGACCTGGTAGAATCTGCTCCAGCTGCGCTGAAAGAAGGCGTGAGCAAAGACGACGCAGAAGCACTGAAAAAATCTCTGGAAGAAGCTGGCGCTGAAGTTGAAGTTAAATAAGCCAACTTTTCTGGTTGCAGCCTAAGTAATTAGGCTGATGGCTGGTGACTTTTTAGTCACCAGCCTTTTTGCGCTGTAAGGCATCAGCAGCATTTCACACTGTTTGACTGCTGGTTGTCCTGACAATGCTTGTTTCTATCGACGACTTAATATACTGCGACAGGGTGCTCGCTCTGTGTAAATCGCAATGAAATGGTTTAAGCGTGATAGCAACAGGTATTGCGGAAAGTATTCAATTTTCCGGTCCACAAAATGGTGTTGCACAAACTGTCCCTTCGTCGGACAGATGGGTCGACTTGTCAGCGAGCTGAGGAACCCTATGGTTTACTCCTATACCGAGAAAAAACGTATTCGTAAGGATTTTGGTAAACGTCCACAAGTTCTGGACATTCCATATCTCCTTTCTATCCAGCTTGACTCGTTCCAGAAGTTTATCGAGCAAGATCCTGAAGGGCAGTACGGCCTGGAAGCAGCCTTCCGTTCCGTGTTCCCGATTCAGAGCTACAGCGGTAATTCCGAGCTGCAGTACGTCAGCTACCGCCTTGGCGAACCGGTGTTTGACGTTCAGGAATGTCAGATCCGTGGCGTGACCTATTCCGCACCGCTGCGCGTAAAACTGCGTCTGGTGATCTACGAGCGCGAAGCGCCGGAAGGCACCGTAAAAGACATTAAAGAACAAGAAGTCTACATGGGTGAAATTCCACTCATGACGGACAACGGTACTTTCGTTATCAACGGTACTGAGCGTGTTATCGTTTCCCAGCTGCACCGTAGCCCGGGCGTCTTCTTCGACAGCGATAAAGGTAAAACGCACTCTTCCGGTAAAGTACTGTATAACGCACGCATCATTCCTTACCGTGGTTCATGGCTGGACTTCGAATTCGATCCAAAAGACAACCTGTTTGTCCGTATCGACCGTCGTCGTAAGCTGCCTGCAACCATCATTCTGCGTGCACTGAACTATACCACTGAGCAGATCCTGGACCTGTTCTTTGAGAAAGTGATCTTTGAAATCCGCGACAACAAGTTGCAGATGGAGTTGGTGCCGGAACGTCTGCGTGGTGAGACCGCGTCGTTCGACATCGAAGCCGACGGCAAAGTGTATGTGGAAAAAGGTCGCCGTATCACCGCGCGCCACATCCGCCAGCTGGAAAAAGATGATATCAAACACATCGAAGTTCCGGTTGAATACATTGCAGGAAAAGTAGCCGCGAAAGATTACGTTGATGAATCAACTGGCGAGCTGATCTGCCCGGCGAACATGGAGCTGAGCCTGGATCTGCTGGCTAAGCTGAGCCAGTCTGGCCACAAACGTATCGAAACGCTGTTCACCAACGATCTGGACCACGGTCCGTACATCTCTGAGACTGTACGCGTCGACCCAACCAACGATCGTCTGAGCGCGCTGGTTGAAATCTACCGCATGATGCGTCCTGGTGAGCCACCAACTCGCGAAGCGGCTGAAAGCCTGTTCGAGAACCTGTTCTTCTCCGAAGACCGCTACGATCTGTCCGCGGTAGGTCGTATGAAGTTCAACCGTTCTCTGCTGCGCGACGAAATCGAAGGTTCCGGTATCCTGAGCAAAGACGACATCATTGAAGTGATGAAGAAGCTCATCGATATCCGTAACGGTAAAGGCGAAGTCGATGATATCGACCACCTTGGCAACCGTCGTATCCGTTCCGTAGGCGAAATGGCGGAAAACCAGTTCCGCGTTGGCCTGGTTCGTGTAGAGCGTGCGGTGAAAGAGCGTCTGTCTCTGGGCGATCTGGATACCCTGATGCCTCAGGATATGATCAACGCCAAGCCGATTTCTGCGGCAGTGAAAGAGTTCTTCGGTTCCAGCCAGCTGTCTCAGTTCATGGACCAGAACAACCCGCTGTCTGAGATCACGCACAAACGTCGTATCTCTGCACTCGGCCCAGGCGGTCTGACCCGTGAACGTGCAGGCTTTGAAGTTCGAGACGTACACCCGACTCACTACGGTCGCGTATGTCCAATCGAAACGCCTGAAGGTCCAAACATCGGTCTGATCAACTCCCTGTCCGTGTACGCACAGACAAACGAATACGGTTTCCTTGAGACCCCGTATCGTAAAGTGACCGACGGTGTGGTTACCGACGAAATTCATTACCTGTCTGCTATCGAAGAAGGCAACTACGTTATCGCTCAGGCGAACTCCAACCTGGATGACGAAGGCCACTTTGTAGAAGATCTGGTTACCTGCCGTAGCAAAGGCGAATCCAGCCTGTTCAGCCGCGACCAGGTTGACTACATGGACGTATCCACCCAACAGGTGGTATCCGTCGGTGCGTCCCTGATCCCGTTCCTGGAACACGATGACGCCAACCGTGCATTGATGGGTGCGAACATGCAACGTCAGGCCGTTCCAACTCTGCGTGCTGATAAGCCGCTGGTTGGTACCGGTATGGAACGTGCTGTTGCCGTTGACTCCGGTGTTACAGCAGTTGCTAAGCGTGGCGGTACCGTTCAGTACGTTGACGCATCCCGCATCGTTATCAAAGTTAACGAAGACGAGATGTATCCGGGCGAAGCGGGTATCGACATCTACAACCTGACCAAATACACCCGTTCTAACCAGAACACCTGTATCAACCAGATGCCTTGCGTATCTCTGGGTGAGCCAGTTGAGCGCGGCGACGTGCTGGCAGACGGTCCGTCCACCGACCTCGGTGAACTGGCGCTCGGTCAGAACATGCGCGTAGCGTTCATGCCGTGGAACGGTTACAACTTCGAAGACTCCATCCTCGTCTCCGAGCGTGTGGTTCAGGAAGATCGTTTCACCACCATCCACATTCAGGAACTGGCCTGTGTGTCCCGTGACACCAAGCTGGGGCCAGAAGAGATCACTGCCGACATCCCTAACGTGGGTGAAGCTGCGCTCTCTAAACTGGATGAATCCGGTATTGTTTACATCGGCGCGGAAGTGACCGGCGGCGACATTCTGGTTGGTAAGGTTACACCGAAAGGCGAAACCCAGCTGACGCCAGAAGAGAAACTGCTGCGTGCTATCTTCGGTGAGAAAGCGTCTGACGTTAAAGACTCTTCTCTGCGCGTACCAAACGGTGTTTCCGGTACGGTTATCGACGTTCAGGTCTTCACTCGTGACGGCGTTGAGAAAGATAAGCGTGCGCTGGAAATCGAAGAGATGCAGCTCAAACAGGCTAAGAAAGACCTGTCTGAAGAACTGCAAATCCTCGAAGCGGGTCTGTTCAGCCGTATCTATGCGGTGCTGGTTGCCGGTGGCGTTGAAGCTGAGAAGCTCGACAAACTGCCACGCGATCGCTGGCTGGAGCTGGGCCTGACCGACGAAGAGAAACAGAATCAGCTGGAACAGCTGGCTGAGCAGTATGACGAACTGAAACACGAGTTCGAGAAAAAACTCGAAGCGAAACGCCGCAAAATCACTCAGGGCGACGATCTGGCACCAGGCGTGCTGAAGATTGTTAAGGTGTATCTGGCTGTTAAACGTCAGATCCAGCCTGGTGACAAGATGGCAGGTCGTCACGGTAACAAGGGTGTTATCTCTAAGATCAACCCGATCGAAGATATGCCGCACGATGCTAACGGTACGCCGGTAGATATCGTACTGAACCCACTGGGTGTACCGTCTCGTATGAACATCGGTCAGATCCTGGAAACCCACCTGGGTATGGCTGCGAAAGGTATCGGCGACAAGATTAACGCCATGCTGAAGCAGCAGGAAGAAGTCGCGAAACTGCGCGAGTTCATCCAGCGTGCCTACGATCTGGGTACCGACGTGCGTCAGAAAGTCGACCTGAACACCTTCAGCGATGATGAAGTTCTGCGTCTGGCGGAAAACCTGCGTAAGGGTATGCCAATTGCAACGCCGGTATTCGACGGTGCAAAAGAAGCTGAAATTAAAGAGCTGCTGCAACTGGGTGGTCTGCCAACGTCTGGTCAGATTACGCTGTTTGACGGCCGTACCGGTGAACAGTTCGAGCGTCCGGTAACCGTAGGTTACATGTACATGCTGAAACTGAACCACCTGGTCGACGACAAGATGCACGCTCGTTCTACCGGTTCTTACAGCCTGGTTACTCAGCAGCCGCTGGGTGGTAAGGCTCAGTTCGGTGGTCAGCGCTTCGGGGAGATGGAAGTGTGGGCGCTGGAAGCATACGGCGCAGCATACACCCTGCAGGAAATGCTCACCGTTAAGTCTGATGACGTGAATGGTCGTACTAAGATGTATAAGAACATCGTAGACGGCAACCATCAGATGGAACCGGGCATGCCAGAATCCTTCAACGTACTGTTGAAAGAGATTCGTTCGCTGGGTATCAACATCGAACTGGAAGACGAGTAATTCTCGCTCAAACAGGTCACTGGTGTCGGGTTAACCCCCGACACCAGATTGTGCTAACTCCGACGGGAGCAAATCCGTGAAAGATTTATTAAAGTTTCTGAAAGCGCAGACTAAAACCGAAGAGTTTGATGCGATCAAAATTGCTCTGGCTTCGCCAGACATGATCCGTTCATGGTCTTTTGGTGAAGTTAAAAAGCCGGAAACCATCAACTACCGTACGTTCAAACCTGAGCGTGACGGCCTTTTCTGTGCGCGTATTTTCGGGCCAGTAAAAGACTACGAGTGCCTGTGCGGTAAGTACAAGCGCCTGAAACACCGTGGTGTGATCTGTGAGAAGTGCGGCGTTGAAGTGACCCAGACCAAAGTACGCCGTGAGCGTATGGGCCACATTGAGCTGGCGTCTCCAACTGCTCACATCTGGTTCCTGAAATCTCTGCCGTCCCGTATCGGCCTGCTGCTGGATATGCCGCTGCGCGATATCGAACGTGTTCTGTACTTCGAATCTTATGTTGTGATCGAAGGCGGGATGACGAATCTGGAACGTAACCAGATCCTGACCGAAGAACAGTATCTGGACGCGCTGGAAGAGTTCGGTGACGAATTCGACGCGAAGATGGGTGCGGAAGCTATCCAGGCCCTGCTGAAGAGTATGGATCTGGAGCAAGAGTGTGAAACTCTGCGCGAAGAGCTGAACGAAACCAACTCCGAAACCAAGCGTAAAAAGCTGACCAAGCGTATCAAACTGCTGGAAGCGTTCGTTCAGTCTGGTAACAAACCAGAGTGGATGATCCTGACCGTTCTGCCGGTTCTGCCGCCAGATCTGCGTCCGCTGGTTCCGCTGGATGGTGGTCGTTTCGCAACGTCGGATCTGAACGATCTGTACCGTCGCGTGATCAACCGTAACAACCGTCTGAAACGTCTGCTGGATCTGGCTGCGCCGGACATCATCGTACGCAACGAAAAACGTATGCTGCAGGAAGCGGTAGATGCCCTGCTGGATAACGGTCGTCGCGGTCGTGCGATCACCGGTTCTAACAAACGTCCTCTGAAATCTTTGGCCGACATGATCAAAGGTAAGCAGGGTCGTTTCCGTCAGAACCTGCTCGGTAAGCGTGTTGACTACTCCGGTCGTTCTGTAATCACCGTAGGTCCATACCTGCGTCTGCATCAGTGCGGTCTGCCGAAGAAAATGGCTCTGGAGCTGTTCAAACCGTTCATCTACGGCAAGCTGGAACTGCGTGGCCTGGCCACCACCATCAAAGCCGCTAAGAAAATGGTTGAGCGTGAAGAAGCTGTCGTTTGGGATATCCTGGACGAAGTGATCCGCGAACACCCGGTACTGCTGAACCGTGCACCAACTCTGCACCGTTTGGGTATCCAGGCATTTGAGCCAGTCCTGATCGAAGGTAAAGCGATCCAGCTGCACCCGCTGGTTTGTGCGGCCTATAACGCCGACTTCGATGGTGACCAGATGGCTGTTCACGTACCGCTGACGCTGGAAGCCCAGCTCGAAGCGCGTGCGCTGATGATGTCTACCAACAACATCCTGTCTCCAGCGAACGGTGAACCTATCATCGTTCCTTCTCAGGACGTTGTATTGGGTCTGTACTATATGACCCGTGACTGTGTTAACGCCAAAGGCGAAGGCATGGTGCTGACTGGCCCGAAAGAAGCTGAGCGTATTTATCGCGCTGGCCTGGCCTCTCTGCATGCGCGCGTTAAAGTGCGTATCACCGAATACGAAAAAGATGAAAACGGCGAATTCGTGGCGATTACCAGCCTGAAAGACACGACCGTTGGCCGTGCGATTCTGTGGATGATCGTACCGAAAGGTCTGCCTTTCTCCATCGTCAACCAGGCGCTGGGCAAGAAAGCGATCTCCAAAATGCTGAACACCTGTTACCGCATTCTGGGCCTGAAGCCGACCGTTATCTTCGCTGACCAGACAATGTACACCGGCTTTGCTTATGCAGCGCGTTCAGGTGCATCTGTTGGTATCGATGACATGGTCATCCCAGAGAAGAAACACGAGATCATCTCTGAAGCGGAAGCTGAAGTTGCTGAGATCCAGGAGCAGTTCCAGTCTGGTCTGGTAACCGCAGGCGAACGTTACAACAAAGTTATCGATATCTGGGCTGCGGCGAACGATCGTGTATCCAAAGCGATGATGGATAACCTGCAAACCGAAACCGTGATTAACCGTGACGGCGTAGAAGAGCAGCAGGTCTCCTTCAACAGCATCTACATGATGGCCGACTCCGGTGCGCGTGGTTCTGCGGCACAGATTCGTCAGCTGGCAGGTATGCGTGGTCTGATGGCGAAGCCAGATGGCTCCATCATCGAAACGCCAATCACCGCGAACTTCCGTGAAGGTCTGAACGTACTCCAGTACTTCATCTCCACGCACGGTGCGCGTAAAGGTCTGGCGGATACCGCACTGAAAACGGCGAACTCCGGTTATCTGACGCGTCGTCTGGTTGACGTTGCGCAGGATCTGGTCGTCACCGAAGACGATTGTGGCACCCTCGAAGGTATCACCATGACCCCGGTTATCGAGGGTGGTGATGTTAAAGAGCCGCTGCGCGATCGCGTACTGGGTCGTGTGACCGCGGAAGACATCCTGAAGCCGGGCACCGCAGACATTCTGGTTCCACGCAACACTCTGCTGCACGAACAGTGGTGTGACCTGCTGGAAGCGAACTCTGTTGACTCTGTGAAAGTGCGTTCCGTTGTATCCTGTGACACCGACTTTGGTGTGTGTGCGCACTGCTACGGTCGTGACCTGGCGCGTGGCCACATCATCAACAAAGGTGAGGCTATCGGCGTTATCGCAGCACAGTCCATCGGTGAGCCGGGTACACAGCTGACGATGCGTACGTTCCACATCGGTGGTGCGGCATCTCGTGCGGCTGCTGAATCCAGCATCCAGGTGAAAAACAAAGGTAGCATCAAGCTCAGCAACGCGAAGTCTGTTGTTAACTCCGCAGGCAAGCTGGTTGTGACTTCTCGTAACACCGAGCTGAAGCTGATCGACGAATTCGGTCGTACCAAAGAGAGCTATAAAGTGCCTTACGGTGCGGTTATGGCGAAAGGTGATGGCGAGCAGGTTGCCGGCGGCGAAACCGTAGCAAACTGGGATCCACACACCATGCCGGTTATCACCGAAGTAAGTGGTTTCATCCGCTTCACTGACATGATCGACGGCCAGACCATTACTCGTCAGACCGACGAGCTGACCGGTCTGTCTTCTCTGGTGGTTCTGGATTCTGCTGAACGTACTACCGGTGGTAAAGATCTGCGTCCTGCACTGAAAATCGTTGATGCTCAGGGTAACGACGTTCTGATCCCTGGCACCGATATGCCTGCGCAGTACTTCCTGCCGGGTAAAGCGATTGTACAGCTGGAAGATGGCGTACAGATCAGCTCTGGTGACACCCTGGCGCGTATTCCTCAGGAATCCGGCGGTACCAAGGACATCACCGGTGGTCTGCCACGCGTTGCGGACCTGTTCGAAGCACGTCGTCCGAAAGAGCCTGCTATTCTGGCTGAAATCAGCGGTATCATCTCCTTCGGTAAAGAGACCAAAGGTAAGCGCCGTCTGGTTATCACGCCAGTAGATGGCAGCGAGCCGTACGAAGAGATGATTCCTAAGTGGCGTCAGCTCAACGTGTTCGAAGGTGAACGCGTGGAACGTGGTGACGTGGTCTCCGATGGTCCAGAAGCGCCGCACGACATCCTGCGTCTGCGTGGTGTGCATGCTGTTACTCGTTACATTGTTAACGAAGTACAGGACGTATACCGTCTGCAGGGCGTTAAGATTAACGATAAGCACATCGAAGTTATCGTTCGTCAGATGCTGCGTAAAGCAACCATCGAAAACGCGGGCAGCTCCGACTTCCTGGAAGGCGAGCAGGTTGAATACTCACGCGTTAAGATCGCTAACCGCGATCTGGAAGCGAACGGCAAAATCGGTGCGACCTTTGCACGCGATCTGCTGGGTATCACCAAAGCGTCTCTGGCAACCGAGTCCTTCATCTCTGCTGCATCGTTCCAGGAAACCACTCGTGTCCTGACCGAAGCGGCTGTTGCAGGTAAACGTGATGAACTGCGCGGTCTGAAAGAGAACGTTATCGTGGGTCGTCTGATCCCGGCCGGTACCGGTTATGCGTACCACCAGGATCGTATGCGTCGTCGTGCAGCGGGTGAACTGCCAGCTGCACCGCAGGTGACTGCCGAAGATGCATCCGCGAGCCTTGCAGAACTGCTGAACGCAGGTCTGGGCGGTTCCGACAACGAGTAATCGTTGATGCCCGGTAGGTAAAATTACCGGGCATATGAATCACAGGTCGGGTAAGCGCAGCGCCACCCGACAATAAAAAACCCGCCTCGGCGGGTTTTTTTACGTCTGTATGTCTTCAATTCACTAACGGGATGCGTCGATAAAGCTCAATCATATCGCCCGCCAGATCCTGAATGACCATCGCGTTCATCAGGTGATCCTGAGAGTGAACGGTGATCAGGTTAACCGGAAGTTTCCCGGTCCCTTCGTCAAGACCGATGAGCTGCGTCTGGATCGTATGCGCATGTTTCACATATTCACGCGACTCTTCCATCGCTTTCTCGGCTTCGTCAAAGTCACCTTTTCGCGCCATCTGCAACGCTGTCAGGGCCGCACTGCGCGCCGCACCTGCATTGACCAGTAGCTCCATGATTGTGGTTTCTAAGTCTTCCATTATGACTCCAGCAGCTTGAGCGCTTTTTCCAGTACGGCATCACCTTTCATCATGCCGTAATCCATCATGTCGATAACCGCGACCTTTTTTCCGAGCGGATCGGCCTGCGCCTGGAGTTTTGCCTGTTCGTATTTAACCTGTGGCCCCAGTAATACGATATCAGCCGTCGCGATGTTATCTTTAAACTCCGCGACCGGAACGGCTTTAATGGTTACTTCGACTCCTTTTTTCTGCGCGGCATCTTTCATACGTTGAACCAGCATGCTGGTTGACATTCCCGCTGCACAGCATAAAACGATGTTCTTCATAGTCAGCCTCGATCTACATGTGTTTATTGATAATTATCCCGCGCAGACCGCTTCAACAACCGCTTTACCGCGATTGTGTGTCAGGCATCACAAAGAAATCGGCATTTTTCTGAAACCGGTTACAATTTTATACATGAAAGCATTCTGCCCGTCTTAACGGGCAGAATTTGAGAAAGGGTATTATCGGCTGGCCGTGCTTACGATGCGGTTTTTACCCTGTTGTTTAGCGGTATACAGCGCTTCATCTACGCTACCAATAAATTGTTCCAGCGGTTCGAAGTGCCACTCTCCCACCCCCGCGCTGAAGGTTACTCGCAGGTTCTCTTCCCGCCAGGTCCGTTTTTCCACGGCGGTGCGCCAGGCTTCCAGTAGCGCGTGCGCGGAGTTCATCAGCTCGGCCGGGAAAATCACCCCGAACTCTTCCCCACCGTAGCGGTAAACAGAAACGTGGTGCGGCTGCATGATCTGAATACCTTCGCGCGCCACGCTGCGCAGAACAATATCCCCGCTCAGGTGGCCCCAGGTGTCGTTAATAGATTTGAAGTTATCGATATCGACCAGCGCCAGAACGAAGGGTTGATGAGCGGTCAGCAGCTCATCCACATCGTTGTCGAAAGCACGGCGGTTCTTGCAGCCTGTCAGCGCATCATGGGTGGCCTGACGGACATAGGCCATCTCACGTTCCTTATTGGTTCGAATGGTATGGCTGAGCATCGCCTCAAGACGTGGCGCCTGATTGACGTCTCCGGTTTTGATGGCGTTGATAATGTTCATCAGCACAGAACGCGAGGCATGGCGCAGGTAAAGCCCGAACAGAATGATGATGATTGCCGCCAGCGCAAATCCCCAGCCGACGACGGTGGTTTCATGCCGGGTGATGACGGAAAGCGTGGCATCGGAGACCCGATAAATCACAAACCAGTCCGGATTGGTGAAAGAGTAGTAGTAATACCAGGTTTTACTTTTGGGGTCGAAAAGATGCCCTTCGCCGCTGGTCATTTTGTCCATCAGCGCTTCGCTTACGTACTGCTTAAAGAGCGCCCCCGTGTCCGGATGCAGCACAACGGCGCCGTCACGTTCCACGACAAAAAACTCACCCTGAACCGGTGCCACCATCTGGCGCAAGGTATACCCCATGGAGGTTAAATCAAGATGGAAAGCGAGCGTGCCCTTCAGACGGCCTTCCGGTGAAATGACCGGTTTATAGAGGGTGACCGTAGGATGTTGGGTGAAATAGTCCAGATAGGGGCGGGTGTAGTGAGGAAAGTTGCTGGCTTCCGCTTGCCCGATAAACCATGGGCGTGTTCGTGCGTCGAACGACCTACTCTTCTCCGTTGGCAGTACTTCCGGCGCGCGCAGATGGTGCCCTTCGGTGTCCGCAAGAGAGATAGACGACACCGTCGGCATCAGATTCTGCAAATGCATTAACATCTGCAAACCCTGTGTCGGATCGATATTTATCGTCTGATTCACTCTGTCTTCACGGGCGTAGTACATCGCAGCGCGACCAAGAATATAGTCATTTTCTCGCAGGATGGATTCGGTATAGTTCACCGCCAGATTATGGGTGAAGTTACCATTAATTTTATGATAATCCTCAATAAAATCCTTCCGTTGTGAAAGGATGACCAGAATCGCGATTATCGCGAAACTGAA
Source organism: Enterobacter cloacae complex sp. 402C9 (assembly GCF_050030745.1). Lineage (NCBI taxonomy): Bacteria > Pseudomonadati > Pseudomonadota > Gammaproteobacteria > Enterobacterales > Enterobacteriaceae > Enterobacter > Enterobacter cloacae complex sp. 402C9. The sequence goes on from NZ_JBLGUW010000001.1 coordinate 250,608, forward strand.
CAGAATCCCCGCGAAGCTGACCATAATTGGTCGGGTGAAAGAGAGCTTTTTACTGTGGAGTGCCATGAGTTGTGCATCAATCCAGATGGTAGACGCGTTGCGTCTGTCGATATCCTCAGCATAGTCGCTGTCAGATTGCTGGTAGTAAATTATACAGAAAGCGATTTCCGACGGGTTGATTTATCTTAAGAGTAGATAAGAAACGACGTATTTATTTTATCAATTGAAATTTTGTTTAAGAGGCGGAGGGCAGGGCGAAACGAGGAAGAAGCATTTTCACCCTGGTCAGCGTCCGTTGCTGACGTGGTTAATCCTAATAAAACCGGGCAGATCTCCTCAATCACCCGGCGTTGATCTTACGAGCCGTCTCGTAACCTTTCCGCGTTGTTGCAGGCGGTTTCAGCGCAAATGCGAAGCTCTTCCCAGCCAGCTGTCCCAGTCTTTCCACACGGGCTGTAGCCCCTGTGCAGTCAGGGCTTCCGCCACCGCGTCGGGCCGTCGTCCGTCGTGCGGTGCAAACTGTTCCAGTTCCGGGCGATCGTCCGCGTAACCGCCCGGCTGCGTTTTGGAAAAGGCGCTGACGTTGTTGATCGCCAGAGGGATCGCGCGGTCGCGAAACGCGGGGGATTCACGCGTGGAGAGCGACAATTCCACTTCCGGCGCGAACAGGCGAAATGCGCACAGGGTTTGCACCAGCTGGCGCTCATCCATCAGCGAGGCGGGTTCAATGCCTCCCGTACACGGACGCAGCCGTGGGAATGAGATGGAATAGCGGCTTTGCCAGTAGTACTGCTGTAGCCACAGCAGATGCTCCGCCACCATATAGCAGTCAACCCGCCAGCTGTCGGACAGACCGATAAGCGCGCCCAGCCCAATTTTATCGATACCGGCGCGCCCCAGCCTGTCCGGCGTTTCCAGCCGGAAGATGAAATCCTGCTTCTTCCCTTTCAGGTGATGTCGGGCATAGGTCGCCTCATGGTAGGTTTCCTGATAAACCATTACGCCGTCCAGCCCGAGGGTTTTCAGTTCCGCATATTCCTCTTGCGACAGAGGCTGCACTTCCATTTGCAATGAGGCAAATTCGCGGCGGATGGCCGGAAGATGCTGGCGAAAATAGTCCATCCCCACTTTGCCCTGATGTTCACCCGTCACCAGTAAGAGATGTTCAAAACCCATCTCACGAATAGCCGCACACTCGCGGGCGATCTCATGCTCATCCAGCGTTTTACGCTTAATGCGGTTGCTCATTGAGAAGCCACAGTAGGTGCAGTCGTTGGCGCACAGGTTAGAGAGATAAAGCGGCACGTAAAAGCTCACCGTGTTGCCAAAGCGCTGGCGGGTGAGGCGTTGCGCGCGCTGCGCCATCGGTTCAAGGTATGCGCTGGCTGCCGGAGAAAGCAGGGCCATCAAATCCTCGCGGGTCACATGCCGGGCTGTTAATGCCCGCTCTACGTCCGCAGAGGTTTTACTGTTGATGCGTAAGGCAATATCGTCCCAGTTAAGCTGACGCCAGCGATCGGTAAAGGTAGCCATCAGAGTGCCTCCAGAAAACCGGTCAGCGGGCTGGTGGCCTGCGCCTGAAAGCTGCGCGAGCCGGGGCCGGACTGTCGTGCCAGCAGACCGGACTCCACGGCAAGGCGGAACGCACGCGCCATCATCACCGGGTCGTCGGCCACCGCAATCGCGGTATTGACCAGCACCGCATCGGCCCCCATCTCCAGCGCCTGCGCGGCGTGACTGGGTACGCCGATGCCCGCATCCACCACCACGGGCACGGTCGCCTGCTCGATGATGATCTCCAGCATCGCGCGGGTCTCCAGTCCCTGGTTGGAGCCAATGGGCGCCCCTAACGGCATCACGGCCGCGCAGCCGACCTCTTCCAGACGCTTACACAGCACGGGATCGGCACCACAGTAGGGCAGAACGGTGAATCCCTGCTGCACCAGCGTCTCTGCCGCTTTCAGGGTTTCGATCGGATCGGGCAACAGCCAGCGGGCGTCCGGATGAATTTCCAGCTTCAGCCAGCAGGTGCCGAGCGCTTCCCGGGCCAGATGCGCAGCGAAAATTGCTTCCTCGGCCGTTTTCGCACCGGAGGTATTGGGTAAGAGCGTCACGCCTGCCTCCAGTAACGGCGCAAGTATGGCATCGTTGTGCTGACGCAGATCCACGCGCTTCATCGCCAGCGTCACCAGCTGGCTGCCGCTTTCACGAATAGCATCCACCATTAGCTGCGGGGAGGCGAATTTTCCGGTTCCGGTAAACAGATGTGAATCAAAGACTTTGTCGGCAATACGTAACATCTCAGCCCCCAGCGATAACCTGAAACAGCAGGATCTGGTCGCCTTCATTGACCTGCTGATGTTCCCACCGCTCGCGCGGCAGGATCTGTTGATTGAGCGCCAGCGCCGTTCCCGGCTTCAGCTGGCGCAGCGTGTCGAGCAGGGCGGCAACGGTGAGATCGTCGTCGCACGTCATCGGCTCATCGTTAAACAGAATGCGCATCGCGGCCTCCGCATACCGGGCAGCGGTTGGCGCGGTTTAACGCCAGATGGCGCCAGCCGCTGGAACGGGCGTCGAACAGCCGGAGCGTGTTGCGCTCTGTTTCCATGCCGCTGAGCAACTTGATGGCTTCCAGCGCCTGAAGGGTACCCATCACGCCCACCACCGGCCCAAGAATGCCAGCCGTGCGGCAGTTACGCTCCGGTTCAGCCTCGTCCGGCCACAGGCAGCGGTAGCAGCCCTGCGCCCACGGCGGCGTAAGCATCATTATCTGCCCGCCGAAACCGACCGCGCTGGCGGTGATCAGCGGCGTGTTCTGTGCAACACAGGCCGCATTAATGGCCTGACGCGTTGCCATATTGTCCGTGCAGTCCAGCACCACGTCGGCAAGGGCAACTTCGCGTTGCAGATCTTCTCCGCTCAGCCGCGTCTGGAGCGCCACCAGTTCAATATCGGGGTTAAGCTGGTTCAGCCGCTTGCGCGTAACCTGTGCTTTAGGCTGGTTAACATCTTCTGTCGTGAAGAGGATTTGCCGTTGCAGGTTGCTGAGGTGTACCTCATCGTCATCGGCCAGTACCAGCGTTCCCGCGCCCGCCCCGGCCAGATACAGCGCGGCGGGCGCGCCCAAGCCACCCAAACCGACAATCAGTACCCGGCTGGCGAGCAGCTTTTGCTGCCCGTCAATGGCGATATCCTCCAGCAGGATCTGGCGGCTGTAGCGCATAAAATCACGATCTTTCATCGCCTGCTCCTGCCAGTTGTAAAAGCCGTGCGGTGGCGGCCTGCCAGTCTGCGGCCTGGGTGATAGCGCTGACGACGGCGATACTGCCGACGCCGGTTTCCAGCACGGCGGGCGCACGTTCAAGGCTGATCCCGCCGATGGCGACGGTGGGGTAATCGGCAAGGCGCTTAACGTGGGCTGCCAGCTGAGCCAAACCCTGTGGGGCAGACGGCATCTGTTTGGTTTGCGTCGGGAAAACGTGGCCGAGGGCGATGTAGGAGGGGCGGGCCGCCAGCGCCACGTCGATCTCCATATCATCGTGGGTGGAAACGCCCAGCCGCAGACCGGCGTTACGGATTGCGTTGAGATCGGTCGTTTCCAGATCTTCCTGTCCCAGATGCACGCCATACGCCTGGTGTTTAACCGCCAGCCGCCAGTAGTCGTTGATAAACAGGCGGGCGAGGTAGCGACGTCCCAGCGCGATAGCGGCGGCCACGTCGGCCTCCACCTCTTCGTCGCGTTTATCCTTGATGCGCAGCTGGAGGGTGCGAACGCCTGCCTCCAGCAAGCGCTCTATCCACGCCACGCTGTCCACCACCGGGTAAAGCCCTAAGCGGAAGGGGACAGGTGGGAAATCGGGCTGGTACATTACGCCTCCTCCTTTTTGAGGTAGATTTCGCCGCCTTTGGCGCGGAAGGTTTCGGACATGTCTGCCATGCCGACTTCAATGGTCTGCGCGGCGGCGTAGTCGCGCACCTCCTGGCTGATTTTCATCGAGCAGAACTTCGGCCCACACATGGAGCAGAAGTGCGCGACTTTGCCCGATTCCTGCGGCAGGGTTTCGTCGTGGTAGGCGCGGGCGGTGAACGGATCCAGCGCCAGGTTGAACTGGTCTTCCCAGCGGAATTCAAAGCGCGCTTTGGACATGGCGTTGTCGCGAATTTGCGCGCCCGGATGGCCTTTCGCCAGATCCGCCGCGTGGGCGGCAATCTTGTAGGTAATCAGTCCCTGCTTCACGTCCTCTTTGTTTGGCAGCCCGAGGTGCTCTTTCGGCGTCACGTAGCAGAGCATGGCGCAGCCGAACCAGCCGATCATCGCCGCGCCGATCCCGGAAGTGAAGTGGTCATAGCCCGGCGCAATATCGGTGGTCAACGGCCCCAGGGTGTAGAACGGTGCTTCGTGGCAGTGCTCCAGCTCCTCGGTCATGTTGCGGCGGATCATCTGCATCGGTACATGGCCCGGGCCTTCAATCATCACCTGCACATCGTACTCCCAGGCGATTTTGGTCAGCTCGCCCAGCGTGTGCAGCTCGGCAAACTGCGCCTCGTCGTTCGCGTCACGGATGGAGCCAGGACGCAGGCCGTCGCCCAGCGACAGAGAAACGTCATAAGCGGCGCAGATCTCGCAGATTTCGCGGAAGTGCTCGTAGAGGAAGTTTTCCTGATGATGGGAAAGGCACCATTTCGCCATAATCGAACCGCCGCGTGAGACGATACCGGTCAGACGCTTCGCGGTCATCGGCACGTAGCGCAGCAGCACGCCCGCGTGAATGGTGAAGTAGTCCACGCCCTGTTCCGCCTGCTCCAGCAGCGTGTCGCGGAACGCTTCCCAGGTGAGGTTTTCGGCGATGCCGTTGACCTTCTCCAGCGCCTGATAAATCGGGACGGTGCCAATCGGCACCGGGCTGTTACGCAGGATCCATTCGCGGGTTTCGTGAATATAGCGGCCGGTGGAGAGGTCCATCACCGTGTCCGCGCCCCAGCGCGTCGACCAGACCAGCTTTTCCACCTCTTCTTCGATGGAAGAGGTGACGGCAGAGTTGCCGATGTTGGCGTTGACCTTCACCAGAAAGTTGCGGCCGATAATCATCGGCTCGGATTCCGGGTGGTTGATGTTGGCGGGGATAATGGCGCGCCCGGCGGCCACTTCATCACGCACAAATTCCGGCGTGATGTTCTCCGGCAGGCGAGCGCCAAACCCTTCACCCGGATGCTGGTGGCGCAGCACTTCGCTGCGAATGCGCTCGCGGCCCATGTTTTCGCGGATGGCGATGAACTCCATCTCCGGCGTGACGATACCCTGTCGCGCGTAGTGCAGTTGGGTTACGCATTTGCCCGCTTTAGCGCGTTTCGGCGTCAGCAGGCCAGTAAAGCGCAGCTCGTCCAGACCGTCGTCGGCCAGGCGCGCGTTGGTGTACGCCGAGCTGCGCACGCTCAGTTCTTCGCAGTCGTTACGGGCATCAACCCACGGCTGGCGAAGCTTTGCCAGACCCTGCTGCACGTTGATAGCAACATCAGGATCGCCGTACGGGCCGGAGGTGTCATACACCGGCACGGCTTCGTTGTCTTCAAACTGCGGGTGCTCTTTGCTGCCGCCGATAAGCGTCGGGCTGAGCTGGATTTCGCGCATCGGCACGCGGATATCGGCCTGTGAACCGGTGATGTAGATGCGCGTTGAGTTCGGGAAAGCGGTGCCTTCCAGGGTGTCGATGAAGCGTTGTGCGTGTTCGCGCTGTTCGCGGCGGGTCAGTTTTGTTGTAGACATAGCTCATTCCAGATGTGAAGGACATGGCTTGTCAGACGACGGATGAAGCAAGAGAAGATCGCCCGAGGGCGATACAACAGCAGTGTGACTCTTGTTCCCTTCGCAGGTATTAACCTGATCAGGTTCCGCGGATCCCGAATTAACGGTCTCAGCCCGTGCTTTCACACTGGGCACTCCGACAAGAAAAATCCCCCTCCGCAGAGGGGCGAATGGTTGTAAATTACTCGTTAACGATTAAGAACTCAAGCAGGGCGCGCAACGTTATCGCTGGTGCTGATAGTCAGGTTGTTGTCCAGCACGAGGGCGATGAGCTTGTCTTCCAGCGTGAATCGCTCTTCCAGTGCTTCGCCAAGGTCGGAAAGCGCCTGCTGAAACTCAAGATAGTTATCGTGATCGATAGCGTTCTCCAGCGTGGAATCGTAGTAGTCCATGATCTGCTGGGTGTTGGCTTCAAGCAACGGACAGAGTTTACTGGCCGCTAAATACGGCGTTGTCCCTTCCATTTCGCGGATAATGCGTTCATAAAGGTTGAAATGGCCGTCGGAGAGGTAGTCGACCAGGCTCTGACAAAAGTCGTCCAGCGCTTTTTCATTGAGTCGCATAAAGGATTCTTTGCCAGGCTTAAGTCCAACCAGATTGTAATACGCCACAAGGAGATGCTTGCGCACATGTAGCCAGCGATCCACCAGGGTGTTACTTCCTCCAACGCGCTCAGTCAGGCTTTCCAGCTGGTTTAACATGGTCGACTCCATAAGGTTTAAAATGGGATCTGCTTATCCAAAATGTAACCACAATGCTAACAACATGTCAGTGAAGCGAAGGTAGTGCAATAGATATGGATCGTATTATTGAAAAATCAGATCTGGGTTGGTGGATCGTCAGCCACGAACAAAAATTATGGCTACCCTCAGGAGAGTTGCCCTACGGTGCCGCGGAAACGTTCGATCTGGTGGGCCAGTCCGCGCTGAAGATCGGCGAGTGGCAGGGCGATCCCGTGTGGTTGATCCAACAGGCGCGCCGTCAGGATATGGGATCCGTACGTCAGGTGCTGGATCTGGACGTCGGCCTGTTCCAGCTGGCGGGGCGCGGCGTACAGCTGGCGGAGTTTTACCGCTCGCACAAATACTGCGGTTACTGCGGCCACACCATGCACCCGAGCAAAACCGAGTGGGCGCTGCTCTGCGGCCACTGCCGTGAACGTTACTACCCGCAAATCGCACCGTGCATCATTGTCGCCATCCGCCGTGATGATTCCATCCTGCTGGCGCAGCATACCCGCCATCGCAACGGCATTCACACCGTCCTCGCCGGGTTCGTGGAAGTCGGCGAAACGCTGGAACAGGCGGTGGCGCGCGAGGTGATGGAGGAGAGCGGCATTAAGGTGAAAAACCTGCGCTATGTGACGTCGCAGCCGTGGCCGTTCCCGATGTCCCTGATGACCGCGTTTATGGCGGAATACGACAGCGGCGAGATTGTTATCGATCAGAAAGAGCTGCTGGAGGCGAACTGGTATCGCTACGACGATTTACCGCTGCTGCCCCCGCCGGGAACGGTGGCGCGTCGCCTGATAGAAGATACCGTGGCAATGTGTCGGGCCGAGTATGAGTAGTGTTACACTGACGGACTGACGCAATAAGGAACTGCAAAATGACCGAACTGAAGAACGATCGTTATCTGCGTGCGCTGCTGCGCCAGCCCGTTGATGTCACCCCGGTGTGGATGATGCGCCAGGCGGGACGCTATCTGCCAGAGTACAAAGCCACGCGTGCGCAGGCGGGCGATTTTATGTCGCTGTGCAAAAACGCCGAACTGGCCTGTGAGGTGACGCTCCAGCCGCTGCGCCGCTTCCCGCTCGATGCCGCCATTCTTTTTTCGGACATTCTTACCATTCCGGACGCGATGGGCCTTGGGCTCTATTTCGAAACCGGCGAGGGGCCGCGTTTTACCTCACCGATCAAAAGCAAAGCCGACGTTGATAAGCTGCCGATCCCCGATCCGGAAGGCGAGCTGGGCTATGTGATGAACGCCGTGCGCACCATCCGCCGCGAGCTCAAAGGCGACGTGCCGCTGATTGGCTTCTCCGGTAGTCCGTGGACGCTGGCAACCTACATGGTGGAAGGTGGCAGCAGCAAAGCCTTTACCGTCATCAAAAAGATGATGTACGCAGAGCCGCAGGCCCTGCATGCCCTGCTCGACAAGCTGGCGAAGAGCGTCACGCTCTATCTCAACGCGCAGATTAAAGCGGGCGCGCAGTCGGTGATGATTTTCGACACCTGGGGCGGCGTGCTGACCGGGCGTGATTATCAGCAGTTCTCCCTGTACTACATGCACAAAATTGTCGATGGTCTGCTGCGTGAAAACGAAGGCCGTCGCGTGCCGGTAACGCTGTTTACGAAAGGCGGCGGTCAGTGGCTGGAAGCGATGGCGGCCACCGGCTGTGATGCGCTGGGCCTCGACTGGACCACTGATATTGCCGATGCGCGTCGTCGCGTGGGGGATAAAGTGGCGCTCCAGGGCAACATGGACCCGTCCATGCTCTATGCACAGCCTGCCCGTATCGAAGAAGAAGTGTCGACTATACTGTCTGGTTTCGGCCAGGGCGAAGGCCACGTCTTCAACCTTGGTCACGGTATTCATCAGGATGTACCGCCAGAACACGCTGGCGTATTTGTGGAGGCGGTGCATCGGCTTTCTGCCCAGTATCACAAGTAAGGAGTGGTTATGGATCTCGCGTCGCTACGCGCTCAGCAAATCGAACTGGCTTCATCGGTGATCCGCGAGGATCGTCTGGATACGGACCCTCCGCGATACATTGGCGGGGCGGATGTCGGGTTTGAGCAAGGCGGTGAAGTGACGCGAGCGGCGATGGTGGTGCTGAAATACCCGTCGCTGGAGCTGGTGGAGTACAAGGTGGCGCGTATCGCCACCACCATGCCCTATATCCCCGGCTTTCTCTCCTTCCGCGAATATCCCGCGCTGCTGGCCGCGTGGGAGCAACTCTCGCAAAAACCCGATCTGCTGTTTGTGGATGGGCACGGCATCTCCCATCCGCGTCGCCTGGGCGTTGCCAGCCACTTTGGTCTGCTGGTAGACGTGCCGACCATCGGCGTGGCGAAAAAACGCCTGTGCGGCGCGTTTGAGCCGCTCTCTGCCGAACCGGGCGCGCTGGCGCCGCTTATCCATAAAGGCGAGCAGCTGGCGTGGGTCTGGCGCAGTAAAGCGCGCTGCAATCCGCTGTTTATCGCAACCGGGCATCGGGTCAGCATGGACAGCGCCCTGGCATGGGTGCAACGCTGTATGAAGGGCTACCGCTTACCTGAGCCTACCCGCTGGGCTGACGCCGTTGCCTCTTCACGTCCGGCATTCATTCGTTGGCAGGAAATTCAGCCGTGATTCAGGTAAACTGCGGCTAATTTTCGATTCGAGACATCATCATGTTACAAAACCCGATTCATCTGCGCCTTGAGAAGCTGGAAAGCTGGCAGCACGTGACGTTTATGGCTTGCCTGTGCGAGCGCATGTACCCCAACTATGCCGCGTTCTGTAAGCAAACGGAGTTTGGCGAAGGCCAGATTTATCGACGTATCCTGGATTTGATCTGGGAGACGCTGACGGTCAAAGACGCAAAGGTAAACTTCGACTCTCAGCTTGAAAAGCTGGAAGAGGCAATCCCTGCGGCGGACGATTACGACCTGTATGGTGTCTACCCGGCTATCGATGCCTGTGTGGCGTTGAGCGAGCTGATCCACTCCCGTCTGAGCGGTGAAACCCTGGAGCACGCCATTGAAGTCAGTAAGGCATCCATCACGACCGTCGCGATGCTGGAAATGACCCAGGAAGGCCGTGAAATGACCGACGAAGAGCTGCGTGCTAACCCGGGGGTTGAACAGGAATGGGATATTCAGTGGGAAATTTTCCGTCTGCTGGCGGAGTGTGAAGAACGTGATATTGAGCTGATCAAAGGGCTTCGCGCGGACCTGCGCGAGGCCGGTGAGAGCAATATTGGTATAATTTTTAACCAATGAGACAACAAAACGTGATTTAACGCCTGTTTTGTCACTCCTCGACTCTTCCCTTTCGCCCCCCGTCTGGTCTACATTTGGGGGGCGAAAAAAAGTGGCTATCGGTGCGTGTATGCAGGAGAGTGCTTTTTTGGCATTTTCGTCGCACTCGATGCTTAGCAAGCGATAAACACATTGAAAGGATAACTTATGAACAAGACTCAACTGATTGATGTAATTGCGGACAAGGCTGATCTGTCTAAAGTGCAGGCTAAAGCTGCTCTGGAATCTACCCTGGCTGCTATTACTGAGTCTCTGAAAGAAGGCGATGCTGTACAACTGGTTGGTTTCGGTACCTTCAAAGTGAACCACCGCGCTGAGCGTACTGGCCGCAACCCGCAGACCGGTAAAGAAATCAAAATCGCCGCAGCTAACGTGCCGGCATTTGTTTCTGGTAAAGCACTGAAAGACGCAGTTAAGTAAGACGCGTGGCAGTGAACAGTTTTAACGAAGGGGCGGCAACGCCCCTTTTGTCATTATGGCGTGGACCGCTCGCGCTGGCAGGCGTACTGTTGCTGTCTGCCTGTAGTCATGATTCCTCACTCCCCCCGTTTACCGCCAGCGGCTACGCTGACAACCAGGGTGCGGTCAGGATCTGGCGCAAAGATTCCAGCGATGAAGTGCATATGCTTACCGCGTTCAGTCCGTGGCATAACGGCAATACCTCGACCGCAGAATACCGCTGGCAGGGCGATGCGCTGTCGCTCATTGAACTGAATATCTACAGTAAGACTCCCGAACATGTGAAGGTGCGTTTTGACGACCACGGCGAGCTGAGCTTTATGCAGCATGAGGTCAGTGGACTGAAACAGCAGCTTTCCAGCGATCAGGTCGCGCTCTACCGCTACCGTGCTGAACAACTTCGCCAGACCAGCGATGCGCTGCGTCAGGGCCGCGTGGTGCTGCGCCAGGGGCGCTGGCATGCCGACGGCACGGTGACCACCTGCGAAGGGCAGACAGTGAAACCTGAGCTTGAATCCTGGGCAACCGAACACATTCAGCGTCGTCAGCGGCATTCATCTGTTGAGGTGAGTGTGGCATGGCTGGAAGCGCCGGAAGGCTCTCAGCTGTTGCTGGTGGCGAACGAAGATTTCTGCACCTGGCAGCCGACAGAAAAGAGTTTCTGACGTAAATCCCCTCTCCCTTTGGGAGAGGGTTAGGGTGAGGGTGTGAAATTACTCCCCCTGCTCCCGCGCAATGGCACGATAGCCGATATCCTGGCGGCTGAAGCTGCCGTTCCAGTGAATATCCGCCATCAACGCATAGGCGCGCTTCTGCGCCTCTGCCACGGTATGACCCAGCGCGGTCGCACACAGCACGCGTCCACCATTAGTGAGCACGCGGTCATCGTCAGAGAGCTTTGTACCGGCGTGGAACACCTTCGCACCGTCAATCTCTTCCAGCGGCAGGCCGTGGATCTCATCCCCGGTGTTGTAGCTACCCGGATAGCCACCCGCAGCAATCACCACACCTAAAGAGGCACGCTCGTCCCACTCGGAAGTTTTCTCATTCAGCTTGCCTTCGCACGCCGCCAGACACAGATCAACCAGATCGGACTTCATGCGCAGCATGATCGGCTGAGTTTCCGGATCGCCGAAGCGGCAGTTGAATTCAATCACCTTCGGGTTACCCTGCTTGTCGATCATCAGGCCTGCGTAGAGGAAACCGGTGTAGGTATTGCCTTCCGCCGCCATCCCTTTTACGGTTGGCCAGATGATGCGGTCCATGGTGCGCTGGTGTACTTCGTCAGTGACCACTGGAGCAGGGGAGTAAGCACCCATCCCGCCGGTGTTTGGACCCGTGTCGGCATTGCCTACGCGCTTGTGATCCTGGCTGGTGGCCATCGGCAGGACGTGCTCACCGTCAACCATCACGATAAAGCTCGCTTCTTCGCCGTCGAGGAACTCTTCAATCACGATGCGGTGGCCCGCATCGCCAAAGGCGTTACCCGCCAGCATATCCTGCACAGCGGCTTCCGCTTCTTCAAGGGTCATCGCCACGATAACGCCTTTCCCGGCAGCCAGACCGTCGGCTTTAATCACAATCGGCGCGCCTTTTTCACGCAGGTAAGCCAGAGCAGGCTCTACCTCGGTGAAGTTCTGATATTCCGCCGTCGGGATGTTATGACGCGCGAGGAAATCTTTGGTGAAGGCTTTTGAACCTTCCAGCTGTGCGGCACCTTCCGTTGGGCCGAAAATTTTCAGGCCCGCGGCGCGGAAGGCATCTACAACGCCGATCACCAGCGGCGCTTCCGGGCCCACAATCGTCAGATCGATATTCTCGTTCCGGGCAAAGCTCAGCAGCGCCGGGATATCGGTTACGCCGATGGCGACGTTCTGTAGCGCGGGCTCCAGTGCGGTACCGGCGTTACCCGGTGCCACAAAGACGGTTTCAACCTGCGGAGACTGCGCTGCTTTCCACGCCAAAGCGTGCTCGCGCCCGCCATTACCAATCACTAATACTTTCATTTTCTGCTCCGGAAATTAATGGCGGAAGTGGCGCATGTCGGTAAAGATCATTGCGATGCCGTGTTCGTCGGCAGCGGCAATCACTTCGTCATCACGGATTGAACCGCCAGGCTGGATCACACAGGTGATGCCCACAGCAGCGGCCGCATCAATACCGTCGCGGAACGGGAAGAAGGCGTCAGAGGCCATGGCGGAACCTTTGACTTCCAGACCTTCGTCACCTGCTTTAATACCCGCAATTTTCGCAGAGTAAACGCGGCTCATCTGGCCTGCGCCTATCCCGATGGTCATGTTCTCTTTGGCGTAAACAATGGCGTTAGACTTCACGAACTTCGCCACTTTCCAGCAGAACAGCGCGTCGCGCAGCTCCTGTTCGGTCGGCTGACGTTTGGTCACCACGCGCAGGTCGGCTTCTGTCACCATACCCAAATCGCGATCCTGAACCAGCAGACCGCCGTTCACGCGCTTGAAGTCCAGGCCCGGCACGCGTTCCGCCCACTGACCGCAAACCAGCACGCGCACGTTCTGTTTCGCCGCGGTGATTTTCAGCGCTTCTTCGGATGCGGATGGCGCGATGATCACTTCGACAAACTGACGGGAGATGATGGCCTGCGCGGTTTCCGCATCCAGCTCGCGGTTGAAGGCGATAATGCCGCCGAACGCGGAGGTCGGGTCGGTTTTGTAGGCGCGATCGTAGGCATCCATAATGGAGGTGCTTACTGCGACGCCGCATGGGTTGGCGTGCTTGACGATAACGCAGGCCGGCTCGCTGAACTCTTTCACGCATTCCAGCGCGGCGTCGGTATCGGCAATGTTGTTATAAGAGAGGGCTTTGCCCTGTACCTGCTGAGCAGTCGCAACAGAGGCTTCTTTCACCTCTTCTTCTATATAGAAGGCTGCCTGCTGGTGGCTGTTCTCGCCGTAGCGCATATCCTGCTTCTTAATGAAGTTCAGGTTCAGGGTGCGCGGGAAGCGACCAGATGGATCTTTGCTTTCACCGTGGTAGGCAGGAACCAGGCTACCGAAGTAGTTGGCGATCATGCTGTCGTACGCGGCGGTGTGTTCGAAGGCTTTGATGGCGAGGTCGAAACGCGTATCAAGCGTCAGGGACCCTTCGTTGGCGTCCATCTCATTAATAATGGCGCTGTAGTCGCTGCTCTTCACCACGATGGCCACATCTTTATGGTTCTTGGCTGCGGAGCGCACCATGGTCGGGCCGCCGATATCAATGTTCTCTACGGCATCTTCCAGAGAACAGCCTTCGCGGGCGACGGTCTGGGCGAAGGGATAGAGGTTAACGACAACCATGTCGATGGGGGCAATATTGTGCTGCTCCATAATGCCGTCGTCCTGACCGCGACGACCCAGAATGCCGCCGTGCACTTTCGGGTGCAGGGTTTTGACGCGTCCATCCATCATTTCCGGGAAACCGGTGTAGTCGGACACTTCGGTTACCGGCAGACCTTTCTCTGCTAACAGGCGAGCGGTACCGCCTGTAGAAAGCAGCTCCACACCGCGTGCGGAAAGTGCCTGAGCGAATTCGATGATACCGGCTTTATCAGAAACACTGAGCAGAGCGCGGCGGACTGGACGACGTTGTTGCATGGTAAATCCCCTGGATTTCACGATTACAGAGAGCGTTAGATGAATTTTCCAGCGAAAAACTCATCTAACACACCTGACGAGGCCTCCTTGTTAAGCGCGAGCATTTTAACGAAAACGTTTGCGCAACGCTCGCATATTTTCACTTTTTCGAAGCGCTGTGGATAACTCTGTGCGTAAAAGGGTATAAGGCGGGGTTTTGCTGGGGAATGCAGCAGTCAGTCATTTTTCTGTCATTTAGCGGTTGCGGCCTGCGGAGAACTCCCTATAATGCGCCTCCATCGACACGGCAGATGTGAATCACTTCACAGACAACCCGGTCGGTTGAAGAGAAAAAATCCTGAAATAACGGGTTGACTCTGAAAGAGGAAAGCGTAATATACGCCACCTCGCGACAGAGCGCTGAAGCGCGTCGCAACTGCTCTTTAACAATTTATCAGACAATCTGTGTGGGCACTCAAAGTGACATGGATTCTTAACGTCCTCGGACGAAAAATGAATACCAAGTCTCTGAGTGAACACGTAATTCATTACGAAGTTTAATTCACGAGCATCAAACTTAAATTGAAGAGTTTGATCATGGCTCAGATTGAACGCTGGCGGCAGGCCTAACACATGCAAGTCGAACGGTAACAGGAAGCAGCTTGCTGCTTTGCTGACGAGTGGCGGACGGGTGAGTAATGTCTGGGAAACTGCCTGATGGAGGGGGATAACTACTGGAAACGGTAGCTAATACCGCATAACGTCGCAAGACCAAAGAGGGGGACCTTCGGGCCTCTTGCCATCGGATGTGCCCAGATGGGATTAGCTAGTAGGTGGGGTAACGGCTCACCTAGGCGACGATCCCTAGCTGGTCTGAGAGGATGACCAGCCACACTGGAACTGAGACACGGTCCAGACTCCTACGGGAGGCAGCAGTGGGGAATATTGCACAATGGGCGCAAGCCTGATGCAGCCATGCCGCGTGTATGAAGAAGGCCTTCGGGTTGTAAAGTACTTTCAGCGGGGAGGAAGGCGACAGGGTTAATAACCCTGTCGATTGACGTTACCCGCAGAAGAAGCACCGGCTAACTCCGTGCCAGCAGCCGCGGTAATACGGAGGGTGCAAGCGTTAATCGGAATTACTGGGCGTAAAGCGCACGCAGGCGGTCTGTCAAGTCGGATGTGAAATCCCCGGGCTCAACCTGGGAACTGCATTCGAAACTGGCAGGCTAGAGTCTTGTAGAGGGGGGTAGAATTCCAGGTGTAGCGGTGAAATGCGTAGAGATCTGGAGGAATACCGGTGGCGAAGGCGGCCCCCTGGACAAAGACTGACGCTCAGGTGCGAAAGCGTGGGGAGCAAACAGGATTAGATACCCTGGTAGTCCACGCCGTAAACGATGTCGACTTGGAGGTTGTGCCCTTGAGGCGTGGCTTCCGGAGCTAACGCGTTAAGTCGACCGCCTGGGGAGTACGGCCGCAAGGTTAAAACTCAAATGAATTGACGGGGGCCCGCACAAGCGGTGGAGCATGTGGTTTAATTCGATGCAACGCGAAGAACCTTACCTACTCTTGACATCCAGAGAACTTAGCAGAGATGCTTTGGTGCCTTCGGGAACTCTGAGACAGGTGCTGCATGGCTGTCGTCAGCTCGTGTTGTGAAATGTTGGGTTAAGTCCCGCAACGAGCGCAACCCTTATCCTTTGTTGCCAGCGGTCCGGCCGGGAACTCAAAGGAGACTGCCAGTGATAAACTGGAGGAAGGTGGGGATGACGTCAAGTCATCATGGCCCTTACGAGTAGGGCTACACACGTGCTACAATGGCGCATACAAAGAGAAGCGACCTCGCGAGAGCAAGCGGACCTCATAAAGTGCGTCGTAGTCCGGATTGGAGTCTGCAACTCGACTCCATGAAGTCGGAATCGCTAGTAATCGTGGATCAGAATGCCACGGTGAATACGTTCCCGGGCCTTGTACACACCGCCCGTCACACCATGGGAGTGGGTTGCAAAAGAAGTAGGTAGCTTAACCTTCGGGAGGGCGCTTACCACTTTGTGATTCATGACTGGGGTGAAGTCGTAACAAGGTAACCGTAGGGGAACCTGCGGTTGGATCACCTCCTTACCTTAAAGAACCTGCCTTTGTAGTGTCCACACAGATTGTCTGATGAATGATGAACTTCTGAATGTACTTTCGAGTGCATTAAGAAGTTTTGCTCTTTAAAAATCTGGATCAAGCTGAAAATTGAAACGACACACAGCTCATGTGTGTTCGAGTCTCTCAAATTTTCGCAATCGGAAGTGAAACATCTTCGGGTTGTGAGGTTAAGCGACTAAGCGTACACGGTGGATGCCCTGGCAGTCAGAGGTGATGAAGGACGTGCTAATCTGCGAAAAGCGCCGGCGAGGTGATATGAACCTTTGACCCGGCGATGTCCGAATGGGGAAACCCAGTGCAATCCGTTGCACTATCGTTAACTGAATACATAGGTTAACGAGGCGAACCGGGGGAACTGAAACATCTAAGTACCCCGAGGAAAAGAAATCAACCGAGATTCCCCCAGTAGCGGCGAGCGAACGGGGAGCAGCCCGGAGTCTGAATCAGCTTGTGTGTTAGTGGAACGGTCTGGAAAGTCCGACGGTACAGGGTGATAGTCCCGTACACGAAAGCACACATGCTGTGAACTCGAAGAGTAGGGCGGGACACGTGGTATCCTGTCTGAATATGGGGGGACCATCCTCCAAGGCTAAATACTCCTGACTGACCGATAGTGAACCAGTACCGTGAGGGAAAGGCGAAAAGAACCCCGGCGAGGGGAGTGAAAAAGAACCTGAAACCGTGTACGTACAAGCAGTGGGAGCCTCTTTATGGGGTGACTGCGTACCTTTTGTATAATGGGTCAGCGACTTATATTCTGTAGCAAGGTTAACCGTATAGGGGAGCCGAAGGGAAACCGAGTCTTAACTGGGCGTTAAGTTGCAGGGTATAGACCCGAAACCCGGTGATCTAGCCATGGGCAGGTTGAAGGTTGGGTAACACTAACTGGAGGACCGAACCGACTAATGTTGAAAAATTAGCGGATGACCTGTGGCTGGGGGTGAAAGGCCAATCAAACCGGGAGATAGCTGGTTCTCCCCGAAAGCTATTTAGGTAGCGCCTCGTGAACTCATCTTCGGGGGTAGAGCACTGTTTCGGCTAGGGGGCCATCCCGGCTTACCAACCCGATGCAAACTACGAATACCGAAGAATGTTATCACGGGAGACACACGGCGGGTGCTAACGTCCGTCGTGAAGAGGGAAACAACCCAGACCGCCAGCTAAGGTCCCAAAGTCATGGTTAAGTGGGAAACGATGTGGGAAGGCACAGACAGCCAGGATGTTGGCTTAGAAGCAGCCATCATTTAAAGAAAGCGTAATAGCTCACTGGTCGAGTCGGCCTGCGCGGAAGATGTAACGGGGCTAAACCATGCACCGAAGCTGCGGCAGCGACACTATGTGTTGTTGGGTAGGGGAGCGTTCTGTAAGCCGTTGAAGGTGTCCTGTGAGGGGTGCTGGAGGTATCAGAAGTGCGAATGCTGACATAAGTAACGATAAAGCGGGTGAAAAGCCCGCTCGCCGGAAGACCAAGGGTTCCTGTCCAACGTTAATCGGGGCAGGGTGAGTCGACCCCTAAGGCGAGGCCGAAAGGCGTAGTCGATGGGAAACAGGTTAATATTCCTGTACTTGGTGTTACTGCGAAGGGGGGACGGAGAAGGCTATGTCAGCCGGGCGACGGTTGTCCCGGTTTAAGCATGTAGGCGGAGGTTCCAGGTAAATCCGGTACCTTGTTAACGCTGAGGTGTGATGACGAGGCACTACGGTGCTGAAGTGATAAATGCCCTGCTTCCAGGAAAAGCCTCTAAGCATCAGGTAACACGAAATCGTACCCCAAACCGACACAGGTGGTCAGGTAGAGAATACCAAGGCGCTTGAGAGAACTCGGGTGAAGGAACTAGGCAAAATGGTGCCGTAACTTCGGGAGAAGGCACGCTGATATGTAGGTGAAGTCCCTGCGGACGGAGCTGAAATCAGTCGAAGATACCAGCTGGCTGCAACTGTTTATTAAAAACACAGCACTGTGCAAACACGAAAGTGGACGTATACGGTGTGACGCCTGCCCGGTGCCGGAAGGTTAATTGATGGGGTTAGCGGCAACGCGAAGCTCTTGATCGAAGCCCCGGTAAACGGCGGCCGTAACTATAACGGTCCTAAGGTAGCGAAATTCCTTGTCGGGTAAGTTCCGACCTGCACGAATGGCGTAATGATGGCCAGGCTGTCTCCACCCGAGACTCAGTGAAATTGAACTCGCTGTGAAGATGCAGTGTACCCGCGGCAAGACGGAAAGACCCCGTGAACCTTTACTATAGCTTGACACTGAACACTGGTCCTTGATGTGTAGGATAGGTGGGAGGCTTTGAAGCGTGGACGCCAGTCTGCGTGGAGCCAACCTTGAAATACCACCCTTTAATGGCTGGTGTTCTAACGTAGACCCGTAATCCGGGTTGCGGACAGTGTCTGGTGGGTAGTTTGACTGGGGCGGTCTCCTCCCAAAGAGTAACGGAGGAGCACGAAGGTTGGCTAATCCTGGTCGGACATCAGGAGGTTAGTGCAATGGCATAAGCCAGCTTGACTGCGAGCGTGACGGCGCGAGCAGGTGCGAAAGCAGGTCATAGTGATCCGGTGGTTCTGAATGGAAGGGCCATCGCTCAACGGATAAAAGGTACTCCGGGGATAACAGGCTGATACCGCCCAAGAGTTCATATCGACGGCGGTGTTTGGCACCTCGATGTCGGCTCATCACATCCTGGGGCTGAAGTAGGTCCCAAGGGTATGGCTGTTCGCCATTTAAAGTGGTACGCGAGCTGGGTTTAGAACGTCGTGAGACAGTTCGGTCCCTATCTGCCGTGGGCGCTGGAGAATTGAGGGGGGCTGCTCCTAGTACGAGAGGACCGGAGTGGACGCATCACTGGTGTTCGGGTTGTCATGCCAATGGCACTGCCCGGTAGCTAAATGCGGAAGAGATAAGTGCTGAAAGCATCTAAGCACGAAACTTGCCCCGAGATGAGTTCTCCCTGAGACTTTAAGTCTCCTGAAGGAACGTTGAAGACTACGACGTTGATAGGTCGGGTGTGTAAGCGCAGCGATGCGTTGAGCTAACCGATACTAATGAACCGTGAGGCTTAACCTTACAACGCCGAAGCTGTTTCGGCGAACGAGAGACAGACACGATTTTCAGCCTGATACAGATTAACAGAATTTGCCTGGCGGCTTTAGCGCGGTGGTCCCACCTGACCCCATGCCGAACTCAGAAGTGAAACGCCGTAGCGCCGATGGTAGTGTGGGGTCTCCCCATGTGAGAGTAGGGAACTGCCAGGCATCAAACAGAAAGAAGCCCGTACCGGAAGGTGCGGGGTTTTTTGCTTTGTGCGTTCTGAAAAGTCGGGTGGTGGCCCCACCTTACCCGCCCTACATGCTTTCCCTCCTTGAAACTTTCTCACCTTTCGCTTGCAGACTCGACATTAAGCCCGTTTCTGGGTATCGTTAGCTGTCTGGATGTCTAAACGTTTATACGTATGCTGTGAGGATTTAAGGTTATGCCGATTCGGGTGCAGGACGAGCTACCAGCCGTCAATTTCTTGCGTGAAGAGAATGTCTTCGTCATGACGGCTTCGCGTGCGACAGGTCAGGAAATTCGCCCGCTGAAGGTGCTTATTCTCAATCTGATGCCAAAAAAGATCGAAACGGAGAACCAGTTCCTGCGTTTGCTCTCCAACTCTCCGCTTCAGGTTGATATCCAGCTGCTGCGCATTGACGCCCGTGAGTCACGCAACACGCCTGCTGAGCATCTGAATAACTTCTACTGTAATTTTGAAGATATTCGCGATGAGAATTTCGATGGACTGATCGTCACCGGCGCACCGCTGGGTCTGGTGGAATTTAATGACGTTGCCTACTGGCCACAAATCAGGCAGGTGCTGGAGTGGGCAAAAGATCACGTCACGTCCACCTTATTTGTCTGTTGGGCGGTACAGGCCGCGCTGAATATCCTCTATGGCATTCCCAAGCAAACCCGCAGCGACAAACTTTCTGGCGTATACGAACACCACATTCTTCACCCGCATGCGCTGCTGACGCGTGGTTTCGATGACACTTTCCTGGCTCCGCATTCTCGCTACGCCGATTTTCCGGCACAGCTGATCCGCGATTACACCGACCTGGAAATCCTGGCCGAAACGGAAGACGGCGATGCCTACCTGTTCGCCAGTAAAGACAAACGCATCGCGTTCGTTACCGGCCATCCTGAGTACGATCCGCATACCCTCGCGTCAGAGTATTTTCGTGACGTTGAAGCGGGTCTGAATCCGGATGTCCCGTACAACTATTTCCCGAAAGACGATCCGCAAAACACGCCTCGGGCAACCTGGCGTAGTCACGGAAATCTGCTGTTCACTAACTGGCTCAACTATTACGTCTACCAGATTACGCCGTACGATCTGCGCCACATGAATCCGACGCTGGAGTAATCGTCTGCATTAAACGATCCTAAAGCGTTTCAGCTATTCACATCAGGCACCTTCGGGTGCCTTTTTTATTTCCGAAAACCAACTCAACATCGTGAAAAACTTTAATCCCATATTAATCATGCAGTTGTGATTGTATATGAATTAAAATGGAAATTGTTTTTGATTTTGGAAAAATTATAGATAGTCTTAATTCTGCTGAGCGAAAACTACACAACGATCTTTCGCTCGCATCGGGGGCGTGATTTTGGATCTTTGATGAGGAGCAGAACGATGACTCAACAGGCAACAACGGTCGATGAACTGACCTTTACCCAGCCGAATGGTGAGCAAGAACAGCAAGTTTTGACGGCAGAAGCGGTAGAGTTTCTGACTGAACTGGTGACTCGCTTTACGCCACAGCGTAATAAACTGCTGGCGGCACGCATTCATCAACAGCAGGAGATCGATAACGGCAAGTTGCCAGGGTTTATTTCGGAAACCGCTTCCATTCGTCATGGTGAATGGAAAATTCGCGGAATCCCTGAAGATTTACAGGATCGTCGCGTAGAGATCACCGGCCCGGTAGAGCGCAAAATGGTGATTAACGCCATGAATGCCAACGTCAAAGTATTTATGGCGGACTTCGAAGATTCCCTCGCGCCGGACTGGCAGAAAGTTATCGACGGGCAGATCAACCTGCGCGACGCCGTCAACGGCACCATCAGCTATACCAACGAAGCCGGTAAAATTTACCAGCTCAAACCGAATCCGGCGGTGCTGATCTGCCGCGTACGCGGTCTGCATTTGCCTGAAAAACACGTTACGTGGCGCGGAGAAGCGATTCCGGGCAGCCTGTTCGACTTTGCGCTGTACTTCTTCCACAACCATAAGAACCTGCTGGCGAAAGGCAGCGGCCCCTATTTCTATCTGCCGAAAACCCAGTCCTGGCAGGAAGCGGCGTGGTGGAGTGAAGTCTTCAGCTACGCAGAAGACCGTTTCAGCCTGCCGCGCGGCACCATTAAGGCCACGCTGCTGATTGAAACCCTGCCAGCCGTATTCCAGATGCATGAGATCCTCCATGCGCTGCGTGACCATATTGTGGGCCTGAACTGCGGCCGCTGGGATTACATCTTCAGCTACATCAAAACCCTGAAAAACCATGCCGACCGGGTATTGCCGGATCGTCAGGTTGTCACCATGGATAAACCGTTCCTCAGCGCCTACTCGCGCCTGCTGATTAAGACCTGCCACAAACGCGGCGCCTTTGCGATGGGCGGCATGGCGGCGTTTATCCCGAGCAAAGACGCAGAGCGTAACAACCAGGTGCTCAACAAGGTGAAAGCCGATAAAGAGCTGGAAGCCCGTAACGGCCACGACGGGACGTGGATTGCCCACCCCGGTCTGGCCGACACGGCGATGGAGGTCTTCAACCGCGTACTCGGCGACAACAAAAACCAGCTGTTTGTCACCCGTGAAGACGATGCGCCAATCGCAGAAGAACAGTTGCTTGCGCCGTGTGCGGGCGAGCGTACGGAAGAGGGCATGCGCGCCAATATTCGCGTCGCCGTGCAGTACATCGAGGCATGGATCTCCGGCAACGGCTGCGTGCCGATCTACGGCCTGATGGAAGATGCCGCCACGGCGGAAATTTCACGTACCTCCATCTGGCAGTGGATCCATCATCAAAAAACGCTCAGCAACGGCAAACCGGTCACCAAAGCCCTGTTCCGTCAGATGCTGGCCGAAGAGATGCGGGTCATCCAGGACGAACTGGGCGAGCACCGCTTCAGCAGCGGGCGTTTTAATGACGCTGCGCGCCTGATGGAGCAAATCACCACCTCTGATGACTTAATCGACTTCCTGACCCTGCCGGGCTACCGCTTCCTGGCGTAATTCACCACATAACAATATGGAGCATCTGCACATGAAAACCCGTACCCAACAGATCGAAGAGTTACAAAAAGAGTGGACCCAACCGCGCTGGGAAGGCATTCGCCGTCCGTACAGCGCAGAGGAAGTGGTGAAGTTACGCGGCTCGGTTAACCCGGAGTGTACGCTGGCGCAGAACGGCGCGGCGAAAATGTGGGATCTGCTGCACGGGGGGGCTAAAAAAGGTTATATCAACAGCCTCGGCGCACTGACTGGCGGTCAGGCATTGCAGCAGGCGAAGGCTGGCATTGAAGCTATCTATCTTTCCGGCTGGCAGGTCGCGGCGGATGCTAACCTGGCCTCCAGCATGTATCCGGATCAATCTCTTTACCCGGCGAACTCGGTGCCGTCAGTGGTAGATCGGATCAACAATACCTTCCGTCGTGCGGATCAGATCCAGTGGGCTGCGGGCATCGAGCCCCACGATCCGCGTTTTATTGACTATTTCCTGCCGATCGTCGCCGATGCGGAAGCCGGTTTCGGCGGCGTGTTGAACGCCTTTGAGCTGATGAAATCGATGATTGAGGCCGGTGCAGCGGCCGTACACTTTGAAGATCAGCTGGCGTCAGTGAAGAAGTGTGGGCATATGGGCGGGAAAGTGCTGGTGCCAACTCAGGAAGCGATCCAGAAGCTGGTTGCCGCGCGTCTGGCTGCTGACGTGCTCGGCGTGCCGACGCTGGTCATTGCCCGTACCGATGCGGACGCAGCGGACCTGATCACCTCTGACTGCGACCCGTACGACAGCGAATTCATCACCGGCGAACGCACCAGCGAAGGGTTCTATCGCACGCATGCCGGTATTGAACAGGCGATCAGCCGCGGCCTGGCGTATGCCCCTTACGCCGACCTGGTCTGGTGTGAAACATCCACGCCGGATCTGGCGCTGGCGAAGCGCTTTGCCGATGCGATTCATGCGAGATATCCGGGCAAGCTGCTGGCCTATAACTGTTCGCCGTCCTTCAACTGGCAAAAAAATCTGGACGACACGACCATCGCCAGCTTCCAGCAGCAGCTGTCGGATATGGGCTACAAGTACCAGTTCATCACCCTGGCGGGTATCCACAGCATGTGGTTCAACATGTTCGACCTGGCGCATGCCTACGCACAGGGCGAAGGCATGAAGCACTATGTTGAGAAGGTACAGCAGCCAGAATTTGCGGCGGGCAAAGAGGGTTACACCTTCGTTTCGCACCAGCAGGAGGTGGGAACCGGCTATTTCGATAATGTGACCACGATTATTCAGGGCGGGACTTCCTCCGTCACGGCATTAACGGGCTCAACGGAAGAAGCACAGTTCTGATCTTTCCCCCTCTCCCCCCTCGGGGAGAGGGTTGGGGTGAGGGGGAATATATGTCGCGTGGTCTGGAATTACTGATAGCCCAAACTATTTTGCAGGGCTTCGATGCCCAGTATGGCCGCTTTCTGGAAGTCACATCCGGCGCGCAACAGCGTTTTGAGCACGCCGACTGGCATGCGGTTCAGCAGGCCATGAAGCAGCGTATCCATCTCTATGATCACCACGTAGGTCTGGTGGTGGAACAACTGCGCTGTATCACCGACGGTAAAAGCCCGGATGCGGAATTTTTACTGCGCGTGAAAGAGCATTACACCCATCTGTTACCCGACTACCCGCGCTTCGAGATTGCGGAGAGCTTTTTCAACTCCGTCTATTGCCGGTTATTTGACCACCGCTCATTATCTCCTGAGCGGTTATTTATCTTCAGCTCCCAGCCCGAGCGACGCTTCCGTACCATTCCGCGTCCGCTGGCGAAAGATTTCTTTCCCGATCGCGGCTGGGAAAAGCTCCTGCACCGCGTCTTAACGGATTTGCCGCTGCGCCTGCCGTGGCAGAATAAACCCCGGGATATCGGCTATACCCACGCGTATCTCAGTGAAACCTTCGGTGAGGCGGTGCTCAGCCGCAGCCATTTGCAGGTTGCCAACGAGCTTTTCTACCGCAATAAGGCCGCCTGGCTGGTGGGCAAACTGGTTACGCCGACAGCCATCGTGCCGTTTCTGCTGCCCATTCACCGTACCGACGACGGCGAACTGTTTGTCGATACCTGCCTGACTACCAGCGCTGAGGCGAGTATCGTATTTGGCTTCGCCCGCTCCTATTTCATGGTCTACGCCCCGCTGCCCGCCGCCCTGGTGGAGTGGCTGCGCGAGATCCTGCCGGGCAAAACCACCGCCGAGCTGTATATGGCGATTGGCTGTCAGAAGCATGCCAAAACGGAGAGTTATCGGGAATACCTGCGTTATGTCACCACGGCTGATGAGCAGTTTATCGAAGCGCCGGGTATCCGCGGCATGGTGATGCTGGTCTTCACGCTGCCGGGCTTTGATCGGGTGTTTAAGGTGATTAAGGATAAATTCGCCCCGCAGAAAGAGATGACCGCAGCCCACGTCCGTGCCTGCTATCAGCTTGTAAAAGAGCACGATCGCGTCGGGCGAATGGCCGATACCCAGGAGTTTGAAAACTTTGTGCTGGATAAGCAGCAGATCGATCCGGCGCTAATGACGCTACTCATGCAGGAAGCGCCGACGAAAATTACCGATCTTGGCGATAAGATTGCGATCAGCCATCTCTACATTGAGCGCCGTATGGTGCCGCTAAATATCTGGCTGGAACAGTCAGAGGGCCAGGCTTTACGTGATGCCATCGAAGAGTACGGCAACGCCATCCGCCAGCTCGCCGCTGCCAATATTTTCCCCGGGGATATGCTGTTTAAAAACTTCGGCGTCACCCGTCACGGGCGGGTGGTGTTCTACGATTACGATGAAATTTGCTACATGACCGAGGTGAACTTCCGCGATATCCCGCCGCCGCGCTATCCGGAAGATGAACTGTCCAGCGAGCCGTGGTACAGCGTCTCGCCGGGCGATGTGTTTCCGGAGGAGTTTCGCCACTGGCTGTGTGCGGACCCACGCATCGGGCCGTTATTTGAAGAGATGCATGCCGATCTGTTCCGCGCCAGCTACTGGCGCGGGCTGCAAGCGCGGATCAAAAACGGGCACGTGGAAGATGTCTACGCTTACCGCCGCAAGCAGCGGTTTTGCATCCGCTTTTCTCCCTCTCCCGCAGGGTAAGGGCATCATGTTTTCTCCCTCTCCCTGTGGGCTGAGGGATCCCCAGTAATTTTTTTATGCAGAAGCAATAAAGTTGCTTTCTAAATGACTGAGGGCTGTCAGCGATGCCCTGGTCCGGCTGTAAATCGCTGAGGCGTTTGCCTTCCGGCCGGGGCGAGGCGCAGGGATGCGCCGAGAGGGCGGCTTTACAGGGACGTTGCCTCCGCCCGTACCCGATAAGCCGGAAGGAATAAGCCGAGGGCACCGCGAAGCGGCGATTTACCGCCGGGAGCCCGGGTCGCCAGGGTGGTGGCGACTGAGCCACCCTGGCACGTTCACCGGTCATGTCGTTACAGAGTAGCAAGGAACATAAAGTGAACGGAATGACCACCACCGCCGTATGTTCCCCTCACCCTAACCCTCTCCCCGGAGGGGCGAGGGGATTGCTCAGTGCTCGCATTAATTTGTGGGGAACCCTCAGCCCTGTGGGAGAGGGCCGGGGTGAGGGCACCAGACCGCTCTCAATCCTAGCGAATCCCACCATACGCCAGCGTCACCTCTTTTGCGGCCTTAATCACCAGCGCACCCAGCTCGGTGACGCGGTCGTCGGTCATACGTGAAATCGGCCCGGAGATGGAGATGGCGGCAAACGGCTCGCGGTGTTCGTCGAAAATACAGGACGCGAGGCAGCGCAGCCCGAGGGCATGTTCTTCGTCATCAAACGAATAGCCGCGCTTGCGGGTCAGAGCCAGATCTTCTTTCAGATGCACCGGCGACACCAGGGTGGCGTGGGTGTAGGCGTGCAGACCTTTACGGTGCAGCAGACCCGTCACCTGCTCTTCGCTAAGCTGCGAGAGAAACGCTTTCCCTGCGCCAGAGGCATGCATCGGCAGCTTGCCGCCAATCGGTGCGGACATGCGCATCAGCTGCGTACACTGCACCTGGTCGATGATAATCGCCTGATGATCGCTCTGATCCAGCACGGCCAGGTTTACCGTCTCGCCGGACTCCTCCATCAGCTTGCGCAGAATCGGGTGGACAATGGCCAGCAGGTTGCGGCTTTGCAGGAAGCTGCTGCCAACGATAAACGCATGTGCGCCCACCGCCCAGTGTCCCAGCTCGCCCACCTGACGCACGAAGCCCAGCTGCTGCATGGTGGTCAGCAGACGGTGCGTGGTGGAGTTCGGCAGGCCAGCCTGCTGCGCCAGCTCTGTCAGGGCCACGCTACCATGCGATTCGGCTATCCATTCCAGCAGCTTCAGGCCGCGCGTCAGGGATTGAACCTGTCCGCCAGGTTGTGCAGCGGTGGTTGCAGCAGGTTTTCTGCCGCGTTTAGCGGGAACGGTCATAACCATGACGAACTCCTTTTTCTGTATCGTGGAAATCATTTTCGTTTTATTTGGTGGTTTTGCAACCGCTTTCCTGACTGATCGGAGGAGTGATAGTGAACATGTCTCATGTTACCGCTGTGTGACTTTTCGACCCTTAGAGATTATGCCAGTATGGAACGCAGCCTTTTGGCCATGTTGAACGTTGTCGGGAGCAAGTGTGAGCAGCAAAGTAGAGCAACTGCGTGCGCAGTTAAATGAACGAATTCTGGTGCTGGACGGCGGCATGGGCACCATGATCCAGGGCTATCGTCTGAGTGAAGACGATTTCCGTGGAGAGCGCTTTGCCGACTGGCCTTGTGACCTGAAAGGAAACAATGACCTGCTGGTGTTGAGCAAACCCTCTGTCATCAGGGATATCCACAACGCCTACTTCGAAGCGGGTGCGGATATTGTAGAAACCAACACCTTCAACTCGACAACCATCGCCATGGCGGATTACCAGATGGAATCCCTGTCGGCGGAGATCAACTTTGAAGCGGCGAAACTGGCGCGCGCCTGCGCCGACGAGTGGACGGCCCGCACGCCGGACAAACCGCGCTATGTTGCCGGGGTGCTGGGCCCGACCAACCGCACCGCGTCGATTTCTCCGGACGTGAACGATCCAGCCTTCCGCAATATCACCTTTGACCAACTGGTGGCCGCGTATCGTGAGTCCACTAAAGCGCTGGTGAAAGGCGGTTCCGACCTGATCCTGATTGAAACCGTATTCGACACCCTCAACGCCAAAGCCGCAATTTACGCGGTGAAAGAGGAGTTCGAGGCGCTGGGTGTTGACCTGCCGATCATGATTTCCGGCACCATCACCGATGCCTCGGGGCGCACGCTTTCCGGCCAGACAACCGAAGCGTTTTATAACTCTCTGCGCCATGCCGAAGCGCTCTCCTTCGGCCTGAACTGCGCGCTGGGGCCGGACGAGCTGCGCCAGTACGTGCAGGAGCTTTCGCGCATCGCTGAGTGCTACATCACCGCCCACCCGAACGCCGGTCTGCCGAACGCGTTCGGTGAGTATGATCTGGATGCCGATACCATGGCGGCGCAAATCCGCGAGTGGGCCGAATCTGGCTTCCTCAACATCGTCGGCGGCTGCTGCGGCACCACGCCAGAGCACATCGCCGCCATGAGCCGCGCCGTCGCCGGGCTTGCACCGCGCAAGTTACCCGAGCTTCCGGTAGCCTGCCGTCTGTCCGGCCTTGAGCCGTTGACCATCGGTGACGACAGCCTGTTTGTGAACGTGGGTGAACGTACCAACGTCACCGGTTCTGCGAAGTTCAAGCGCCTGATCAAAGAAGAGAAGTACAGCGAAGCGCTGGACGTTGCCCGCCAGCAGGTGGAGAGCGGCGCGCAGATTATCGATATCAACATGGACGAGGGGATGCTCGACGCCGAAGCGGCGATGGTGCGTTTCCTCAACCTGATTGCCGGTGAGCCGGATATCGCCCGCGTGCCGATCATGATTGACTCCTCCAAATGGGACGTCATCGAAAAGGGGCTGAAGTGCATTCAGGGCAAAGGCATCGTTAACTCCATCTCAATGAAAGAGGGCGTCGATACCTTTATCCACCACGCGAAGCTGGTGCGTCGCTACGGGGCCGCCGTGGTGGTGATGGCCTTCGATGAAGTGGGCCAGGCCGATACCCGCGAGCGCAAAATTGAGATTTGCCGCCGGGCGTACAAAATTTTGACCGAAGAGGTGGGCTTCCCGCCGGAAGACATTATTTTCGACCCGAACATCTTTGCTGTCGCAACCGGCATTGAAGAGCACAACAACTACGCCCAGGACTTTATCGGCGCGTGTGAAGACATCAAACGCGAGCTACCGCATGCGCTAATTTCCGGCGGCGTGTCGAACGTCTCGTTCTCGTTCCGCGGCAACGACCCGGTGCGTGAGGCCATCCACGCCGTGTTCCTCTACTATGCCATCCGCAACGGGATGGACATGGGGATCGTTAACGCCGGACAGCTGGCGATTTACGACGACCTGCCCGCAGAACTACGCGACGCAGTAGAAGATGTGATCCTCAACCGTCGCGACGACCCCACCGAACGCATGCTGGATCTGGCGGAAAAATACCGCGGCAGTAAAGCTGACGAATCAGCCAATGTTCAACAGGCCGAATGGCGTTCCTGGGATGTGAGAAAGCGTCTGGAATACTCGCTGGTAAAAGGCATTACTGAGTTCATTGAGCAGGATACCGAGGAAGCGCGTCAGCAGGCAGCCCGTCCGATTGAAGTGATCGAAGGGCCGCTGATGGACGGCATGAACGTGGTCGGCGATCTGTTCGGCGAGGGCAAAATGTTCCTGCCGCAGGTGGTGAAATCCGCCCGCGTCATGAAGCAGGCCGTGGCTTATCTTGAGCCGTTTATCGAAGCCAGCAAAGAGAAGGGCTCCAGTAACGGTAAGATGGTCATTGCCACCGTGAAGGGCGACGTACACGACATCGGCAAAAACATTGTCGGCGTGGTACTGCAATGCAATAACTACGAAATTATCGATCTTGGCGTGATGGTCCCGGCGGATAAAATCCTCAGGACCGCTCGCGAAGTGAATGCGGATCTGATTGGTCTTTCCGGGCTGATTACGCCGTCGCTGGACGAAATGGTCAACGTGGCAAAAGAGATGGAGCGCCAGGGCTTCACTATTCCACTGCTGATTGGCGGGGCAACCACCTCGAAAGCCCACACCGCAGTGAAAATCGAGCAGAACTACAGTGGGCCGACGGTGTATGTCCAAAACGCCTCGCGCACCGTGGGCGTGGTCTCCGCGCTGCTGTCTGACACCCAGCGCGATGACTTTGTCGCCCGCACCCGCAAAGAGTATGAAACCGTCCGCATTCAGCATGGACGTAAGAAACCGCGCACGCCGCCGGTTTCGCTTCAGGCGGCACGCGATAACGATCTGGCGTTCGACTGGTCCAGCTATACGCCGCCGGTCGCGCACCGTCTGGGCGTGCAGGACGTGACGGCCAGCATCGAAACGCTGCGTAACTACATCGACTGGACGCCGTTCTTCATGACCTGGTCGCTGGCGGGCAAATATCCGCGCATTCTTGAAGATGAGGTAGTAGGCGAAGAGGCGAAACGCCTGTTTAAAGATGCCAACGATATGCTCGACAGACTGAGCGCAGAGAAAGCCCTCAACCCGCGCGGCGTGGTGGGGCTGTTCCCGGCGAACCGCGTGGGCGACGATGTCGAAATTTACCGCGATGAAACCCGCACCCATGTGCTGGCCGTGAGCCACCATCTGCGCCAGCAAACCGAGAAAGTGGGCTTTGCCAACTACTGCCTGGCGGATTTCGTCGCACCGAAACTCTCCGGTAAAGCCGACTATATCGGCGCCTTTGCCGTAACCGGTGGTCTGGAAGAAGACGCGCTGGCGGACGCGTACGACGCACAGCACGATGATTACAACAAAATCATGGTGAAAGCGATTGCCGATCGCCTGGCGGAAGCCTTTGCCGAGTATCTGCATGAGCGCGTACGTAAGGTGCACTGGGGCTACGCGGCGAATGAGAATCTCAGCAACGAGGAGCTGATCCGCGAAAACTACCAGGGCATTCGTCCGGCGCCGGGGTATCCGGCCTGCCCGGAACACACCGAGAAGGGCACTATCTGGAAACTGCTCGACGTGGAAGCGCATACCGGCATGAAACTTACCGAGTCGTTCGCCATGTGGCCGGGCGCGTCCGTTTCCGGCTGGTATTTCAGCCACCCGGACAGCAAGTACTTCGCCGTGGCACAGCTTCAGCGGGATCAGATTGAAGACTACGCCCTGCGAAAAGGCATGAGCGTGTCTGAGGTGGAACGCTGGCTGGCGCCGAATTTAGGCTACGACGCAGACTAACGTCACTTTTCCTTACAACAAACAGGGCACCGCTATGGTGCCTTGTCTCTTTCTTACGTTTAAACCCTTATACTGGAAGAAGGTTCTTACTACATTGCCCGGCGGCGCTGCGCTGACCGGGCCTGCGCGTAGGCCGGATAAGCCGTAGCCGCCATCCGGCAAGATAACGCGCAACAAGCCTCAGGAAAACAGATAACGATAAGGAGGAAAACCCACTGTGTTGACGTTGTTACACCTGCTCTCCGCAGTCGCACTGCTGGTATGGGGCACCCATATCGTTCGTACCGGCGTGATGCGCGTGTTTGGCGCACGTTTACGTACCGTTCTCAGCGGCAGCGTTGAGAAGAAGCCGCTCGCCTTCTGTGCGGGTATTGGCGTCACGGCGCTGGTGCAAAGCAGCAACGCCACCACCATGCTCGTCACCTCGTTCGTGGCGCAGGATCTGGTGGCGCTCGCCCCGGCGCTGGTGATTGTCCTTGGCGCCGACGTCGGTACCGCGCTGATGGCACGTATCCTGACCTTCGATCTCTCCTGGCTGTCGCCGCTGCTGATTTTTATTGGCGTCATTTTCTTCCTCGGCCGTAAGCAAAGCCGTGCCGGGCAGCTTGGCCGCGTCGGTATTGGCCTCGGGCTGATCCTGCTGGCGCTGGAGCTGATTGTGCAGGCTGTCACGCCGATCACCCAGGCCAACGGTGTGCAGGTCATTTTCGCCTCGTTAACCGGCGATATTATGCTGGATGCGCTGATCGGCGCGGTGTTTGCCATTGTCAGCTACTCCAGCCTGGCGGCCGTGTTGCTGACGGCCACGCTAACCGCTGCGGGCGCGATCTCTTTCCCGGTGGCGCTATGCCTGGTCATCGGTGCGAATCTTGGCTCTGGCCTGCTGGCGATGCTTAACAACAGCGCAGCCAATGCTGCCGCCCGCCGGGTGGCGCTGGGGAGTTTGCTCTTCAAGCTGGTGGGTAGCCTGATCATTCTGCCGTTTGTGCACCCGCTGGCGAACCTGATGGACAACCTCTCTCTGCCGAAAGCGGAGCTGGTGATCTACTTCCACGTCTTCTACAACCTGGTACGCTGTCTGGCGATGGTGCCGTTTGCCGCGCCGATGGCCCGCTTCTGCGAGCGGCTTATTCGTGATGAACCGGAGCTGGACGCGCGCCTTAAACCGAAGCATCTGGACACCTCGGTGCTGGACACGCCCGCGCTGGCTATCGCCAATGCCGCCCGCGAAACGCTGCGCATGGGTGACGCGATGGAAACCATGCTGGAAGGGTTGCAAAAGGTGATGCACGGCGAGCCGCGCGAAGAAAAAGAGCTGCGCAGGCTGGCGGACGATATCAACGTGCTGTATACCGCCATCAAGCTCTATCTGGCGCGGATCCCGCAGGACGAGCTGGCGGAAGAGGAGTCGCGCCGCTGGGCGGAAATCATTGAGATGTCGCTTAACCTGGAGCAGGCTTCGGATATTGTCGAGCGTATGGGCAGTGAAATCGCAGACAAATCCCTGGCCGCACGTCGGGCGTTTTCTGTCGAAGGGCTGAAGGAGCTGGAAGCGCTCCACGAACAGCTGGTCAGCAACCTGAAGCTGGCGATGTCGGTCTTCTTCTCCAGCGACGTGCCGAGCGCGCGCCGCCTGCGCCGCAACAAGCACCGTTTCCGCATCCTCAACCGGCGCTACTCGCACGCCCACGTTGAGCGTCTGCACCAGCAGAACGTGCAGAGTATCGAGACCAGCTCCCTGCACCTGGGGCTGCTGGGAGATATGAAGCGTCTTAACTCGTTGTTCTGTGCGGTGGCATACAGCGTGATGGAGCAACCGGATGAAGACGATGAGCGGGATGAGTACTAATCTCTGAAAGCGCCTCGCAAAACGGTTTTGTGAGGCGTGACTCCCCATAAAGCAATTTATTCTTCAACCCTTACATTTTTAAGGGAATAGGAAGTGCTCAATTATTACGCTACACTTCGCCAGTTCATGCGCATTCCAATGGGGGGTCTCATGCGGTGCTAATAGCATTAAAAAATCAGTGAATGTTTCCCTGTCGCCGGACATTCTTGAAGAGGCGCGAAGGCTTAAACTTAACCTTTCTGCCGTGCTAACGGCGGCTTTGCAGGAGCAATTTCGTGAACATCGGCGCGCAGAGTGGCTTGAAGAAAATAAAGCTTCTATTGACGCCATTATCCAGTGGGTGGATGAAAACGGCTCCTTTAGTGAGTTTCAGAGGTCGTTCTGATGAAGCATGTACTGGTCGCTCCCGCCGTTGAGGTCGCGGGAAAACCCTGCGTGGTGATGATGCACATGATGGCAGGCATATCGCTAAAAGAGTTAGGTGACGCGTTGCCGATCTTACTAACAGCAGTGCTTCATTGCGGGATGCACTCGATTTTCTGATCAGCGGTTACTAGGACTTTTTTGTCAGGCGCAAGGTAAGGTATATTTCGCCCTTCACAGGAGAAACTATGCTGCCAACTCAATCAACCCGATTAAACAAATACATTAGCGAGAGCGGGATCTGCTCACGTCGCGAGGCTGACCGTTACATTGAACAGGGTAACGTGTTTCTTAACGGCAAACGCGCCACCATTGGCGATCAGGTGGAACCTGGCGATGTGGTGAAAGTGAATGGTCAGGTCATCGAACCGCGTGATGCCGAAGACCTGGTGTTTATCGCGTTGAACAAACCGGTTGGGATTGTCAGCACCACGGAAGATGGCGAGCGGGACAACATTGTTGATTTCGTGAACCACAGCAGCCGCATTTTCCCGATTGGCCGTCTGGATAAAGACTCTCAGGGGCTGATTTTCCTCACCAACCACGGCGATCTGGTCAACAAAATTCTGCGTGCCGGTAACGACCACGAGAAAGAGTACATCGTGACGGTGAACAAGCCGGTGACGGACGAGTTTATCCGCGGAATGGGCGCTGGCGTGCCGATTCTGGGCACCGTGACGAAGAAGTGTAAAGTCAAAAAAGAAGCACCGTTCGCGTTCCGCATCACGCTGGTTCAGGGCCTGAACCGCCAGATCCGCCGCATGTGCGAGTACTTCGGTTATGAAGTGACGAAGCTGGAACGCACGCGCATCATGAACGTCAGCCTGTCTGGCATCCCGCTGGGCGAGTGGCGTGACTTAACGGATGACGAGCTGATCGAGCTGTTCAAACTTATCGAGAACTCCTCGTCCGAAGCGAAGCCGAAAGCTAAAGCCAAACCGAAAACGCAGGCGATTAAGCGTCCGGTGGTGAAGGCACCGCAGGCGGAAGAGAAAGGGCGAGGCAAGCCGGGCAACGGAAAACGCTTTACCCAGCCGGGGCGCAAAAAGAAAGGGCGCTGATTAGCGCCTTCCACGGGTTGATGTGCTGGCGGACCAGGAAAAAGTCGCCTCTGCGTCGGGTTTATACGCCTGCTCTTTTTTCAGCTTGCGGGCTTTTTTCGCCGCGGCATCACGCTGCGCCATCAGCTTATCGATGTACTCTTTTTTAACCTGATTGGTTTCGGCGTTCGTCAGCGTGCGGCCATGCGCGATGCGGGCGCGGTCGAGAAGCGTTTTAAGTTCGCGCTGCTCGGCTTCGGTCATGTCTTTCTGGGTCAAACGTGGTGTAGCCATTGCTGAAGCCTCCTGATGGGGAGGCTTCAGTGTAAAGCAAGCCGGCTCAATTAACCCTGTTTCACCGCATCTTTTTTCGGTTGGTCATCAATCGGCTTACCGGACCAGTACCCTGCTAACAGCGAACCGGACAGGTTGTGCCAGACGGAGAACAGCGCTCCCGGTAGCGCCGCCAGCGGTGAGAAGTAAATTTTACCCAGCGCCGCCGCCAGGCCAGAGTTCTGCATCCCCACTTCGATCGCCAGCGTGCGGCAGGTGGATTCGTCGAAACCAAACAGCTTTCCACCCCAGTATCCGCCCAGCAGACCAATGGTGTTATGCAGCACAACCGCGACGATCACTACAAAGCCCACCGAAGCAATGTGCGATGCGGAACCGGCTACCACGGCGCTGATAATGGCAAGTATGCAGACCATCGAAAACGCGGGCAGATACGGCTCAACCGCTTTCACCACCCGCGGGAAGAGATGGTGGATCACCAGGCCCAGCGCAATCGGGATCACCACGATTTGCAGAATGCTGAGCAGCATGCCCATCACGTCCACCTGGATATGCGCGTCCACGTACAGGCGGGTTAACAGCGGCGTGGCAATCACGCCCACCAGCGTGGAAACGGAAGAGATAGTGACGGAGAGCGCCACGTCGCCTTTCGCCAGATAGATCATGACGTTAGATGCCGTGCCGCTGGCGACGCTCCCCACCAGCACCATCCCGGCGGAAAGGTCGGGCGGCATCTTAAAGGCCATCGCCAGCAGCCAGGCCGCGAGCGGCATCACCAGGTAGTGCAGGAAAATCCCTGCGGCAACCGGTGCCGGGCGAGACAGCACGCGTTTGAAATCGTCAATTTTTAGATGCACGCCCATGCCGAACATAATCAGCATCAGTAGCGTGGTGACCCACGGACCAATGCCCGTGAACGTGGTGGGAGTGTAATACGCGAGTACGGAGAGCAGCAGCGCCCATAACGGGAACAGCCGGGTGATAGCGGAGAGCATAGTGAATTCCTTGCAGTATTGTCGTGTTGTTTTGTTATAAAAAAGCCGGGTCTGTGCCCGGCTTATGGATAATGTTTATCGTGCTAACGAATTTTATTCAAATAAATTCTGATGAAGTTTCTGCACAACCTGCTCGGCCTGATCGGCAGGGACCAGGAAGCAGAGGTTGTAGCTGGACGCGCCGTAGCAAATCATGCGGATGCTGAACGGGTCGAGCACGCCGAACACCTCTTTGCCCACGCCGCACGCGCGCGACAGCTTATTACCGATGATGGCAACCAGCGCCAGATCTTCTTCCACCTCCACGCGGCACAGCTCGGAAAGCTCAATAAGCAGCGACTGCGTCAGCAGGGTGTCGCCGGTAGAGGTGGAGCCGGTGGTGTCGAGCGTCAGCGCAATGCTGACTTCTGACGTGGTGATCAGGTCCACGGAGATATTGTGGCGCGCCAGGATGCCAAACACTTCCGCCAGGAATCCGCGGGAGTGCAGCATATTATGGCTGTGCAGGGTAACCAGCGTCTGCTTACGACGCAGGGCCAGCG
The DNA here is from genome assembly GCF_050030745.1 of Enterobacter cloacae complex sp. 402C9. Classification (NCBI taxonomy): domain Bacteria; kingdom Pseudomonadati; phylum Pseudomonadota; class Gammaproteobacteria; order Enterobacterales; family Enterobacteriaceae; genus Enterobacter; species Enterobacter cloacae complex sp. 402C9. Next base: position 286,397 of record NZ_JBLGUW010000001.1, read on the forward strand.
CGCGGAACAGCGGCGGGTTCTCGGTTTTCTTGCAGACCAGCGTCCCGCCCGCCTTTGGATCTTTACTGGAGCCAACGAAGACCGGAATGTCGCTGCGCACGGCGGGCAGCAGCGTGGCCGGATGCAGCACTTTCGCGCCGAAGGTGGCCATTTCAGCCGCTTCTTCAAAGGCGATCACGTCAATGCGTTTTGCCGCAGAGACCACGCGCGGGTCGGTGGTGTAAATGCCCGGCACGTCCGTCCAGATATCCACGCGGGTGGCATGCAGGGCTTCACCCAGCAGGGCGGCGGTATAGTCGCTGCCGCCACGGCCCAGCGTGGTTGTGCGCCCTTTGGCTTCGCTGCCGATAAAGCCCTGGGTGATCACTATGCCTTCATCCAGACGCGGGGCAAGCTGCTGGTTGGTCAGCTCGGCCAGCGCTTCCACGTCCGGCTCGGCGCGGCCAAAGCGGTCGCTGGTGCGCATTACTTTACGCACGTCGAACCACTGCGCCTGAATATTGCGCTCGCGCATGATCTCAACGAATAGCAGGGTGGACATCAGTTCGCCGTGGCTGACCAGTTCGTCGGTTAGAGCGGTAGAGGTTGCCAGTGAAGCGGCTTCTGCCAGGGTAGTAATATTTTCCAGCAGGCGTTCCACTTCCTCACGAATGACGTTCGGGTTTTGCAGACGCTCAAGGATGTCGAACTGAATTTTGCGCAGTGCATCCAGCTTCACGAAACGCTCGGTCGCTTCCAGTCCTTCAGACAAAGAAACCAGCAGGTTCGTCACGCCGGCTGAGGCGGAGAGCACCACCAGGCGGGTATTCGGATCGGCCAGCACCACATCGGCGCTGCGGTTCATGGCAGCGTAGTCTGCCACACTGGTGCCGCCAAACTTGGCGACCACAAAACTCGTCATAACAACCTCGTGTCAGGGAATGAATAGAGCGACCTTGGCACAAGAATGAAGCGAGAACAGGTGCAGGCGCAAAATACGGCCCTATAAATAAAATGCGGGGGAGGTCCTGTCAATGCTGGGATTATGCGGATTTTTCATGGGGGGGTACCCCTCAGAAACAGGACTTATAACAGGCCCATATTTTATGCTCCTTTTTACCCCTTTTTGACCAACATTTCGCCACGCCGGAAGGGCGCGACAGCAGCTATACTTTTCGGGTCTTTTCACCTGCGTTTGATGCAGACCAGGGCAATGGCATAAAAACCATCACAATTTTTATTTGCAGGCGCTACAATCGACCGCAGTCACAATTCTCAAATCAGAAGAGTATTGCTATGAAAAACATCAACCCAACGCAGACCGCTGCATGGCAGGCACTACAGAAACATTTTGATGAAATGAAAGACGTCACTATCGCGGATCTGTTCGCGAAAGATGCCGATCGTTTCAGCAAGTTTTCCGCCACCTTCGATGACCTGATGCTGGTGGATTTCTCTAAGAACCGTATCACCGAAGAGACGCTGGCGAAGCTGCAAGATCTGGCGAAAGAGACTGAGCTGGCAGATGCCATCAAATCCATGTTCTCCGGTGAGAAGATCAACCGCACCGAAGACCGTGCCGTGCTGCACGTGGCGCTGCGCAACCGTAGCAATACTCCAATTATCGTTGACGGCAAAGATGTGATGCCGGAAGTGAACGCGGTGCTGGAAAAGATGAAAACCTTCTCTGAAGCGATCATCTCAGGTCAGTGGAAAGGCTACACCGGGAAAGCGATCACCGACGTCGTAAACATCGGTATCGGCGGCTCTGACCTCGGCCCGTTTATGGTGACCGAGGCGCTGCGCCCGTACAAAAACCATCTCAACATGCACTTCGTGTCCAACGTCGATGGGACTCACATCGCTGAAGTGCTGAAAAAGGTGAACCCGGAAACCACGCTGTTCCTGGTGGCGTCTAAAACCTTCACCACTCAGGAAACCATGACCAACGCCCACAGCGCGCGCGATTGGTTCCTGAAAACCGCGGGCGACGAAAAGCACGTGGCGAAACACTTCGCGGCGCTGTCCACCAACGGTAAAGCGGTGGGTGAGTTCGGTATTGATACTGCGAACATGTTTGAATTCTGGGACTGGGTGGGTGGCCGCTACTCACTGTGGTCTGCGATCGGTCTGTCCATCATCCTGTCCGTCGGCTTCGACAACTTCGTTGAGCTGCTCTCCGGCGCGCACGCGATGGACAAACACTTCTCCACCACCGCGCCTGAGAAAAACCTGCCGGTGCTGCTGGCGCTGATCGGGATCTGGTACAACAACTTCTTCGGCGCTGAAACCGAAGCGATTCTGCCGTACGACCAGTATATGCATCGCTTTGCGGCCTACTTCCAGCAGGGCAACATGGAATCCAACGGCAAGTACGTTGACCGTAACGGTAACGCGGTGGATTATCAGACTGGCCCAATCATCTGGGGCGAGCCGGGCACCAACGGTCAGCACGCGTTCTACCAGCTGATCCATCAGGGCACCAAAATGGTACCGTGCGATTTCATCGCCCCGGCGATTACGCACAACCCGCTTTCCGACCACCATCCGAAGCTGCTGTCTAACTTCTTCGCCCAGACCGAAGCGCTGGCGTTCGGTAAATCCCGCGAGGTGGTTGAGCAGGAGTACCGTGACCAGGGTAAAGATCCGGCAACCCTGGAACACGTTGTGCCGTTCAAAGTGTTCGAAGGCAACCGTCCAACTAACTCCATTCTGCTGCGTGAAATTACGCCGTTCAGCCTGGGCGCGCTGATTGCCCTCTACGAGCACAAGATCTTCACTCAGGGCGCTATTCTGAACATCTTCACCTTTGACCAGTGGGGCGTTGAGCTGGGCAAACAGCTGGCAAACCGCATTCTGCCAGAGCTGGGTGACGATAAAGCAATCGACAGCCACGACAGCTCCACCAATGGTCTGATTAACCGTTATAAAGCATGGCGTGCGTAATAAATATGTCATGAACAATGCCGGCGATATGCCGGCATTTTTTTATCGGATAATTCCTGATGTCTGTTAGTTATCTCAAATTCTGAATCTGAGTTTAATCCGAAAAACACGGTTACCCCGTTAATTGCTGAGGGTTATTTTAAGAAAATACGGAGTGATACTTTAATGGGTTTATATTATAACTGTTTGATAATGAATGGTTATCTATTTCAATAATTATTTTTTCTTTTCATTTTTAACCATTAGTCTGAAAACCTCATCCCTATTTACCCCCACGGTAAACCCACTGCTTTAGTTGTGTATACTCGAATCCGCCTGAATTTCTTTTCGGGCAAATCTCCATTCATTCATTGAAGGGAAATTGTTATGAAGAAAGTACTGTATGGCATTTTTGCCATATCTGCGCTTGCGGCGACGTCTGTCTATGCAGCTCCGGTCCAGGTCGGGGAAGCAGCAGGGTCGGCAGCGACGTCTGCGTCTGCGGGGAGTTCTACCGCAGCCAGCACCAGCGCCGTAAGTTCAGCCGTGGGTGTCGCGCTGGCGGCAACCGGTGGCGGTGATGGCTCCAATACCGGAACCACGACCACTACGACGACCAGCACCCAGTAATACCGGGTGTTTTAATCATAACCACACTTCGGTGTGGTTATTTCGCCCCTTCGGAGAAGAGTCGTGAAGCGACCTGCAATCATCCTGATTTGCCTGCTGTTGCAGGCGTGCTCAGCTACCACCAAAGGGCTGGGCCACTCACTGTGGGACAGCATGTTCGGCACGCCGGGCGTGCATCTGACCGATGACGAACTTCAGAACATGCCGTATGCCAGCCAGTACATGCAGCTAAACGATGGTCCGCAACTGTTTGTGGTGCTCGCTTTCGATGAAAACGGGCAGCAGAAATGGGTGACGCAGGATCAGGCCACCATCGTGACTCAGCATTCCCGAATCGTGAAAACGTTGCTCGGCGGCGACAACCTGCTTGAGGTAAACAACCTGGCTGAAGATCCGCTCATCAAGCCGAATCAGATCGTCGATGGCGCAAGCTGGACGCGCACAATGGGCTGGACCGAGCACAAACAGGTGCGCTACGCCACGGCCCGCTCCACCTTCCGCTGGGATGGTACGGACAGCGTCAAAGTGGGCAGCGACGAAACGCAGGTGCGCGTGCTGGATGAAGAGGTGACAACCGATCAGGCCACCTGGCATAACCGCTTCTGGGTGGACGAAGAGGGGCAAATCCGCCAGTCCTTACAGTATCTCGGTGCCGGTTTCTTCCCGGTGAAGACCACCCTGATCAAGGCGGCGAAATCATGAAAACGCTTATCCACATTGCGCTTCTCGCCAGCCTTTCCGCGCCGCTGGCATGGTCCGCAGGGACAGTAAAGGTCTACACGCCGGACAATGAAAAACCCAAAACCTTAACCAACGCCGGGCATTTGCTCGATCTCGTTGGGCAGCCAAGGCTTGCCAACAGCTGGTGGCCGGGGGCGGTTATCAGCGAGCGTCAGGCCACGGTCGAGGCGGAGCAAAAACACCAGGCGCTGCTGGCTCGCCTGACAGGTTTGGCGAAGCGTGAAGACGGCGATGATGCCGCAGCCATCAACGCCGTGCGCCAGCAGCTCCAGGCACTGAAGGTGACAGGTCGACAGAAGGTGAATCTTGATCCAGATGAAGTGCGTGTCGCGGAAAACGGCAACCCAATGCTTGAAGGCGACTATACGCTCTGGCTTCCGCTGAAGCCGACGACGGTGACCGTGATGGGGCTCATCAGCAGCCCGGGCAAAAAGCCCTTTACGCCCGGCCGCGATGTGGCGAGCTATCTCGATGAGCAGAGTCTGCTGAGCGGTGCGGATAACAGCTATGCCTGGGTGGTCTATCCGGACGGGCATACGCAAAAAGCGCCGGTGGCTTACTGGAATAAACGCCATATCGAACCTATGCCAGGCAGCATCATTTTTGTCGGTTTTGCCGACCATTTCTGGACGAAAGCGTATGACGGGCTTAATGCCGATATCCTTCGCTCCCTGATACAGCGGATACCGGAATAATGAAAAAAACCTATCTCTACAGCATGCTTGCACTGTGCGTGAGTGCCGCCTGTCATGCAGAAACGTATCCGGCACCCATCGGCCCGTCGCAGTCCGATTTTGGCGGCGTGGGCTTACTGCAAACCCCGACCGCGCGTATGGCCCGCGAGGGGGAAATCAGCCTTAACTATCGCGATAACGATCAGTACCGTTACTACTCTGCGTCCGTGCAGCTGTTCCCCTGGCTGGAGACCACGCTGCGTTACACCGACGTGCGTACAAAACAGTACAGCAGCGTGGACGCCTTCTCCGGCGATCAGACCTATAAAGACAAAGCCTTCGACGTGAAGCTGCGCCTGTGGGAAGAGAGCTACTGGATGCCGCAGGTCTCCGTCGGGGCGAAAGACATTGGCGGGACCGGCCTGTTTGATGCGGAATACATCGTTGCCAGCAAAGCCTGGGGACCGTTTGATTTCTCGCTGGGTCTTGGCTGGGGCTACCTCGGCACCAGCGGCAACGTAACCAACCCGTTCTGTACCTACAGCGACAAATACTGCTACCGCGATAACAGCTATAAAAAAGCGGGTTCCATCAACGGCGACCAGATGTTCCACGGCCCGGCCTCGCTGTTTGGAGGCGTAGAGTATCAAACGCCATGGCAGCCGCTGCGCCTGAAGCTGGAGTACGAAGGCAATAACTACAGCGAAGATTTTGCCGGCAAGATTGAGCAGAAGAGCAAGTTTAACGTCGGCGCCATTTACCGCGTCACCGACTGGGCCGACGTTAACCTCAGCTATGAGCGCGGTAATACCCTGATGTTTGGCTTTACGCTGCGCACCAACTTTAACGACATGCGGCCGCGCTACAATGATAACCCGCGGCCCAAATACCAGCCGGAGCCGCAGGATGCGATCATTCAGCACTCCGTGGTAGCGAACCAGCTGACGCTGCTGAAATATAACGCAGGCCTGGCGGATCCGAAGATCCAGACCAAAGGCGATACGCTGTACGTCACCGGCGAGCAGGTAAAATACCGCGACTCCCGCGAAGGGATCGAGCGCGCCAACCGGATCGTCATGAACGATCTGCCGGAGGGGATCCGCACGATCCGCGTGACGGAGAACCGTCTCAACCTGCCGCAGGTCACCACTGAAACCGATGTTGCCAGCCTTAAGCGTCATCTTGAAGGCGAACCGCTGGGACATGAAACCGAGCTGGTGCAAAAACGCGTTGAGCCGGTGGTGCCAGAGAGCACCGAGCAGGGCTGGTATATCGATAAATCCCGCTTCGATTTCCATATCGATCCGGTGCTGAACCAGTCCGTGGGTGGGCCGGAAAACTTCTACATGTATCAGCTGGGCGCGATGGCGACGGCGGATCTGTGGGTGACCGACCACCTGTTGACCACCGGTAGTCTGTTCGGTAACCTTGCCAACAACTACGACAAATTTAACTACACCAACCCGCCGAATGATTCAAAACTGCCGCGCGTGCGTACCCGCGTTCGCGAATATGTGCAGAACGATATCTACGTGAATAACCTGCAGGCCAACTACTTCCAGTACTTCGGTAACGGCTTCTACGGCCAGGTTTACGGTGGCTATCTGGAAACCATGTTCGGCGGCGCGGGGGCGGAGGTGCTTTATCGTCCCGTCGACAGTAACTGGGCGTTTGGGATTGATGCCAACTACGTGAAACAGCGTGACTGGCGCAGCGCGCAGGACATGATGAAGTTCACCGACTACAGCGTCAAAACCGGCCACCTGACCGCCTACTGGACGCCGTCGTTCGCACAGGATGTGCTGGTGAAAGCCAGCGTCGGGCAGTACCTGGCGGGCGATAAGGGCGGCACGCTGGATATCTCCAAACACTTCGACAGCGGCGTAGTGGTAGGCGGTTATGCCACCATCACCAACGTTTCGCCAGACGAGTACGGGGAAGGGGACTTCACCAAAGGGGTGTACGTGTCGATTCCGCTGGATCTGTTCTCGTCAGGCCCAACCCGCAGCCGTGCGGCAGTGGGCTGGACGCCGCTGACGCGCGACGGCGGTCAGCAGCTTGGACGTAAGTTCCAGCTGTATGATATGACCAGCGATAAGAACATTAACTTCCGCTGATGCTTGTTTGCCCGGTGGCGCTGCGCTTACCGGGCCTACGAGAATATTTTTGTAGGCCGGGCAAACGCAGTGCCGCCCGGCAGGAATGTTCATCTGGACAAAACATAAACAAAAAATATAGATCCCCGTCACATTTTTGCGTTATACAGGAACCTCGCCCTGGAGAATGAGGTGCTTTATGACATCCCTGACTCGTCCGCGTGTTGAGTTTATCTCAACGATACTCCAGACCGTGCTGAACCTCGGTCTGCTGAGCCTTGGCCTGATCCTGGTCGTGTTTCTGGGTAAAGAGACGGTGCATCTGGCGGATGTGCTGTTCGCACCTGAGCAAACCAGCAAATACGCGCTGGTGGAAGGCCTGGTGGTCTACTTTCTCTACTTTGAATTTATCGCCCTGATTGTGAAGTACTTTCAGTCCGGCTTTCACTTCCCGCTGCGCTATTTTGTCTACATTGGCATCACCGCCATTGTGCGGCTGATCATCGTCGATCATAAATCCCCGCTCGACGTGCTGATCTACTCGGCGGCGATCCTGCTGCTGGTGATCACCCTCTGGCTGTGCAACTCAAAGCGGCTGAAACGCGAATAAAAAAAGGGCGCTCCGAAGAGCGCCTAACAACAGTCACAAGTTGGTTCAATACATTACGTCTAAAGTTGAGGGTTGCAGTGGCATAACAGATGAAACTTAACCTTTCACACCGCCCGCCGTCAGGCCGTTGACCAGCCAGCGCTGGGCCAGCAGGAACACCACGGTAATCGGGATGGCAGAGAGGACGGCCGCCGCGGCAAAGTCGCCCCACAGGTAGTTTTGCGGGTTGAGGTATTGCTGCATACCGACGGCCAGGGTGTAGCTGTTCACATCGCGCAGTAACAGAGAGGCGACCGGTACTTCGGTGATCGCCGCGATAAACGACAGGATGAACACCACCGCCAGAATCGGCACCGACAGCGGCAGCAGCACCAGACGGAACGCCTGCCACGGGGTGGCGCCATCCAGCGCGGCGGCTTCTTCCAGTGAACCATCGATGGTTTCGAAATAGCCCTTGATGGTCCACACATGCAGGGCGATGCCGCCAAGATAGGCGAAGATCACGCCGCCGTGGGTGTTCAGGCCGATAAACGGCACGTACTGGCCCAGACGATCAAACAGGGCATACAACGCCACCAGTGACAGCACCGCCGGGAACATCTGGAAAATCAGCATCCCTTTCAGCAGCGTCGCTTTGCCCGGGAAGCGCATGCGGGCGAAGGCGTAAGCGCAGGTCGTGGAGAGCGTCACGATGCCGATCGCGGTGATGGTCGCCACCTTCACCGAGTTCCACAGCCACAGCAGCACCGGGAACGGCGGCGGCGTGACGCGGCCATCCGCGTGCTCCACGCTGAAGCCCAGCGCGAGCTTCCAGTGCTCCCAGGAGATTTCGTCCGGGATCAGGCTCCCGGTGGCGAAGTTCCCCGAACGCAGGGAGATGGCGATAACCATCAGCAGCGGGAACATGATCGCCGCGATGAAAATCAGCAGGCCTAAGTGCGTCGCGAGGAGGCGCAGTTTCTGAGATTTGGGTTGTACCATAGCCATGTTCAGTGCCCTCCTTAGTCAAATTTCATACGTGTAGCTTTCAGGTTCACGATCGCCAGGGCGCCCACCAGCAGGAAGATCAGGGTGGCAATCGCTGCCGCCAGACCGAAGTCCTGACCGCCGCCGCCTTCGAAGGCGATACGGTAGGTGTAGCTCACGAGCAGGTCGGTATAGCCTGCCGGCGTGGTGGTGCCGAGACGGTCCGGTCCACCGTTGGTCAACAGCTGAATCAGCACAAAGTTGTTAAAGTTAAAGGCGAAGCTGGCAATCATCAGCGGCGTCAGCGGCTTAATGAGCAGCGGCAGGGTAATTTTGAAGAAGTTCTGGAACGGACCCGCGCCGTCCATCGCCGAGGCTTCGTACAGGTCATCCGGGATGGCCTTCAGCAGCCCCATGCACAGGATCATCATGTACGGATAACCGAGCCAGGTGTTCACGATGATAATCATCGAGCGAGCGGTGGTCGGGTCGCTGAACCAGGCCGGTTTGATGCCGAACAGCGCGCTCAGCATCATGTTGATTTCACCGAAGCTCTGGTTAAACAACCCTTTGAAAATCAGAATCGAGATGAACGACGGCACGGCGTACGGCAGAATCAGCAGCACGCGGTAAATCGCTTTGCCCTTCAGGGATTCCCACTGGACCAGACAGGCCAGCACCATGCCCACGGCCACGGTCAGGATCACGGTCAGGATGGAGAAGACTACCGTCCAGACGAAGATGGCGAAGAACGGTTTCTGGATGCCTTCGTCGGTAAACACGCGGGTAAAGTTATCCCAGCCGATGGTAACGGTATAGCCCGGGCTGAGCTTGTCGTCGCCCCAGCTGCCGTCGGCATTCACCGACTGATAGAAACCAATGTCGTTATTCGGACGGTACTTCACGCCGCTCTGGTTGTTGGTCAGCGTGCCGTCATCCGCCAGAGTATAAAGCGGCTGCGTGCCGGAAAACTGGCGCAGCGAGCTCATGGTTACTTTGCTGTCATCGGGCAGCACGGCGGTGAGCTGGGTCAGCGCCTGGCGATTTTGAGTGATGATACGCAGGTTGGCACGTTCACCTTCCGGCAGGGCCGCGGCTTCTTTTAAGACCAGCTTCTGCTCGCCGCCAAATTTGAACGCGTCGGAAAGATAGTTTTTGCCGCTCTCACCGTCAGTGAGCGCTAACTTCCACTCATCTCCCGCAGGATACAGGCCGAAGTTAAAGGTTTTACCCGCCTGATAAGAACGATCCAGAAGCACCTGGGTGGCACGCTCCTGCGCGAGCTGGTTGGTGCTGCTGTAGTTGGTAAAGGCAATCGCGATGGTGCAGATCAGCGGAAAGAGGACAAACAGCCCCATCCCGGCAACACCGGGGTAGACATAGCGCCAGGCATACGCTTTACGGTTGGCGAAAATATACAGGCCAACCGAGCTTAAAATCAGCGTCATGATGGCAAAAAGGTATTCCCCTTGCACGTACATTAAAACAACAAGGTAACCCACCAGCAGACACAGCAGACCTATCACTGACCACTTCAGTGCGTCGCTTTGCCACCAGCGTTTCTTTTTAATGACATCCATGGGGTTCTTCCTCTACAACGGTGGAAACTTATCGTCAGGTGGCGCTGCGCTTACCTGACCTACGGATCGTGCCGTAGTCGTAGGGCGGGTAAGCGCACGCGCCACCCGCCGTTTTTCAGACTTACTTAGTAATACGACCCTGAGCATCTTTCAGCGCGGCATCAACAGTCTGGCGACCGCTTGCAGCGTTGATGACGGCGGTACGGGTGGCGTACCAGAACGCAGCCATCTGTGGGATGTTCGGCATGATTTCGCCTTTCTGGGCGTTATCCATGGTGGCCGCAATGCGTGGATCTTTCGCTAATTGATCCTGGAAGGATTTCAGCGCAACGGCGCCCAGCGGTTTGTCCTTGTTCACTTCATCCAGACCCTGATCGGTCAGCAGGTAGTTTTCGAGGAACTCTTTCGCCAGCTCTTTGTTCGGGCTGGCGGCGTTGATACCCGCGCTCAGCACGCCAACAAACGGTTTAGACGGCTTGCCGTTGAAGGTTGGCAGCAGGGTCACGCCGTAGTTGACTTTGCTCTTGTCGATGTTGGTCCAGGCCCACGGACCGTTGATGGTCATCGCGGTTTCGCCTTTGTTGAACGCCGCTTCCGCGATGGAGTAGTCGGTATCCGCATTCATGTGTTTGTTCTTAATCAGGTCAACCAGGAAGGTCAGGCCTTTTTTCGCGCCCGCGTTGTCCACGCCCACGTCTTTCACGTCATATTTGCCGTTTTCAAACTTGAACGCGTAGCCGCCGTCGGCAGCAATCAGCGGCCAGGTGAAGTACGGCTCTTGCAGGTTGAACATCAGAGCGGATTTACCTTTCGCCTTCAGCTCTTTATCCAGAGCAGGGATCTCTTCCCAGGTTTTCGGTGGATTTGGCACCAGGTCTTTGTTGTAAATCAGTGACAGGGCTTCAACCGCGATTGGGTAAGCGATCAGCTTGCCGTTATAGCGAACGGCGTCCCAGGTGAACGGGAACAGTTTGTCCTGGAAGGCTTTGTCTGGCGTGACTTCTGCCAGCAGGCCAGACTGCGCATAGCCCCCGAAACGGTCATGCGCCCAGAAGATAATGTCCGGACCATCGCCGGTTGCCGCAACCTGCGGGAACTTCTCTTCCAGTTTGTCCGGGTGTTCTACGGTGACTTTGATACCAGTGTCTTTCTCGAATTTTTTGCCCACTTCGGCCAGACCGTTATAGCCCTTGTCGCCGTTAATCCAGATAACCAGCTTACCTTCTTCAATTTTGGCGAGAGCCGGTGCGGAAATCATCATTGCTGCGAGGGCGGACAATGCGAAAACGCGTGCGCCAGTCTTGATCTTCATATCTGCCATCCTTTATTGGTGATGTGCTCGTGGATACATAAGGTGGTTCAACGTGACTCAGTCTCCTTATTTGACATCCTCTTTCCATCCTCCCAGTCCCTACGCCCCACCCCCTGTTTGTGTGATCCCTGTAACATAAATTTAAGTTATGAGTGCTGGCGCACATAAAAACCCACTGAATTTTGCAGGCCGCTTCACGATTTTCGCCTTAGCCCCTCCGCTGCGGTCGCAGAGCCTGCTCTCTCATCCTCCCGCCTCCTCCCCCATAAAAAAGCCGGGGGGTGGAGGATTCACGAAAGTAATGGAACACGCATAGTGAACTTATCTTGAATGTTTCTGTCGGTGACAGGTTGTAACGAAGGGAGAAGGGCATGGCGAGCGTACAGCTGCGTAATGTAACGAAAGCCTGGGGCGACGTTGTGGTGTCAAAAGACATCAATCTGGACATCCACGAAGGTGAGTTTGTGGTGTTCGTTGGTCCATCAGGCTGTGGTAAATCTACTCTGCTGCGTATGATTGCCGGTCTTGAAACCATCACCAGTGGCGATTTATTTATTGGTGATACCCGAATGAACGACATCCCGCCAGCTGAACGCGGCGTGGGCATGGTGTTCCAGTCTTATGCGCTTTATCCGCATCTTTCCGTTGCCGAGAACATGTCCTTTGGCCTGAAGCTGGCCGGCGCGAAAAAAGAGACCATTAACCAGCGCGTCACCCAGGTGGCGGAAGTGCTCCAGCTGGCACATCTGCTGGAGCGTAAACCGAAGGCGCTCTCCGGTGGTCAGCGTCAGCGTGTGGCGATCGGCCGTACGCTGGTGGCCGAGCCGCGCGTCTTCCTGCTCGATGAACCTCTCTCTAACCTGGATGCCGCCCTGCGCGTCCAGATGCGTATCGAAATCTCCCGTCTGCACAAGCGCCTTGGGCGCACGATGATTTACGTCACCCACGATCAGGTCGAAGCGATGACGCTGGCCGACAAAATCGTGGTGCTGGACGCCGGTCGCGTGGCGCAGGTGGGTAAACCGCTGGAGCTGTATCACTACCCGGCAGACCGCTTTGTAGCGGGCTTCATTGGCTCGCCAAAGATGAACTTCCTGCCCGTCAAAGTGACCGCGACGGCGATTGAACAGGTACAGGTGGAGCTGCCAAACCGTCAGCAGGTCTGGCTGCCAGTCGACAGCGCCAACGTACAGGTGGGGGCCAATATGTCCCTCGGTATCCGTCCTGAGCATCTACTGCCAAGCCACATTGCGGATGTGACGCTGGAAGGTGAAGTTCAGGTCGTCGAACAGCTTGGTCACGAAACACAGATTCATATCCAGATCCCCGCCATCCGTCAGAACCTGGTCTACCGCCAGAATGACGTGGTGTTGGTAGAAGAGGGTGCCACATTCGCTATCGGTTTGCCGCCAGAGCGTTGCCATCTGTTCCGTGAGGATGGCACTGCATGTCGTCGGTTGCACAAAGAGCCAGGCGTTTAAGCATTCCAATTACAAAGAAAAGCAATGATCTCAGGAGATAGAATAATGATTACTCTGCGCAAACTTCCTTTGGCAGTTGCCGTCGCAGCGGGCGTAATGTCTGCTCAGGCACTGGCAGTGGATTTCCATGGTTATGCTCGTTCTGGTATCGGCTGGACGGGTAGTGGCGGTGAACAACAATGTTTCCAGGCAACAGGCGCACAAAGTAAATACCGTCTCGGTAACGAATGTGAAACCTACGCCGAACTGAAACTGGGCCAGGAAGTGTGGAAAGAAGGCGACAAGAGCTTCTATTTCGACACCAACGTAGCGTACTCCGTGGCACAGCAGAATGACTGGGAAGGTACCGATCCGGCGTTCCGTGAAGCTAACGTGCAGGGTAAAAACCTGATTGAATGGCTGCCTGGCTCTACCATCTGGGCCGGTAAGCGCTTCTATCAGCGTCATGACGTACACATGATCGACTTCTACTACTGGGATATCTCTGGTCCTGGTGCCGGTATTGAAAACATCGATCTGGGCTTCGGTAAACTGTCTCTGGCAGCGACGCGTTCCCAGGAAGCTGGCGGTTCTTATGCCTTCAGCAGCCAGAACATCTATGACCGTACCAAAGATACCGCGAACGACGTATTTGACGTGCGTTTAGCGGGCCTGGAAACTAACCCGGACGGCGTGCTGGAACTGGGTGTGGATTATGGCCGCGCGAACACGACCGACGGCTATGATCTTGCCGACGGCGCGTCGAAAGATGGCTGGATGTTCACCGCTGAACATACCCAGAGCATGCTGAAAGGCTACAACAAGTTTGTGCTGCAGTATGCGATGGACTCAATGACCACGCAGGGTAAAGGTCTGAGCCAGGGTTCCTATGGTTCTTCCAGCTTTACCATCACGAATCCTGATGGCACGACGACCAACTACGCCAACGATGTGATTAATAACAACGGCAGCCTCTGGCGCATCCTGGACCACGGTGCAATCACCCTGGCCGACAAGTGGGACCTGATGTATGTCGGTATGTACCAGAAACTCGACATGGATGATAACCAGGGGAGTGACTGGTGGACCGTGGGTGTACGTCCGATGTACAAATGGACGCCAATCATGAGCACCCTGCTGGAAGTGGGCTACGACAATGTCAAATCCCAGGAAACCGGCGATCGCAACAGCCAGTACAAAATCACCCTGGCGCAACAGTGGCAGGCTGGCGGCAGCATCTGGTCTCGTCCGGCCATCCGTGTCTTCGCAACCTACGCGAAGTGGGATGAGAAATGGGGCTACGCGAAGAACGGTAACGGCGATGCCACCCGTTACGCGATCTCTGACTCCACCGGTAACGGTCGATTCTCTACCAGCCGCGGCGATGACGATGAGTTCTCCTTCGGCGCCCAGATGGAAATCTGGTGGTAACCGCATCCTGATCTGACGATGTAATCTGGGGGGCGAAAGCCCCTCAATTCCTGAGGTACTGCGCGCTATTGCCTGGCCACCGCAGTGCTTACGCTTTCTGAGGTGATAACAATGAAAATGAAGAAAAATCTCGTCGCGCTGTGCCTGACAGCGGGTCTGCTGGCCTGTGTGCCTGGCGTTACGCTCGCTGACGTCAATTATGTACCGCAGAATACCAGCGCAGCGCCTGCCATTCCGACAGCCGCTCTACAGCAATTAACCTGGACGCCGGTGGATCAGTCCAAAACGCAGAGCACACAGCTTGCGACGGGTGGCCAACAGCTCAATGTGGCTGGCATTACCGGGCCGGTAGCCGCCTATAGCGTACCGGCTAATATCGGTGAGCTAACGTTGACTTTATCCAGTGAAGTTAACAAACAGACCAGCGTTTTTGCGCCGAACGTTCTGATCCTCGATCAGAACATGACGCCTTCCGCCTATTTCCCCAGCAGCTATTTTACCTATCAAGAGCCGGGTGTAATGAGCGCGGACCGCCTGGAAGGGGTAATGCGTCTGACCCCGGCGCTCGGGCAGCAAAAGCTCTACGTACTGGTCTTCACCACTGAAAAAGATTTGCAGCAAACCACCACTCTGCTCGATCCGGCAAAAGCCTATGCCAAAGGGGTTGGTAACGCCATTCCCGATATTCCCGATCCGATTGCGCGCCATACCACCGACGGCCTGCTTAAGCTGAAGGTGAAAACCAACAGCAGCTCCAGCGTACTCGTAGGCCCACTGTTTGGCTCATCTGGCCCGGGTCCGGTAACGGTGGGTAATACTGCCGCGCCTGTGTATGCCGCGCCAGCCGCAGCACCAGCCGCAGCCCCGGCGAAAAAAGCCGAGCCGGTGCTTAACGATACTGAAACTTACTTTAACAACGCCATCAAGCAGGCAGTTAAAAACGGCGATGTCGATAAAGCGCTGAAACTGCTTGATGAAGCCGAGCGTTTAGGTTCAACCACTGCCCGTTCCACCTTTATCAGCAGTGTAAAAGGCAAGGGGTAACCGTCTCCCCACAGTGCTGATTTTGTTAGTCGTTTGGTGCGCCTTCGCGGGCGCACTTTTTTTGCCACTACTCAGGGGCAATCTGTTCAGAACGCATTATCCCTGACGCGGAAAGAAAGAATGATGCGATCCCAGATTTCCACTAGTTCAGCGTCGCTGTAATCAGGTGGGGATGAGACATCACTTCCTTCAGGTAAGATTTCATTGCTTAATGTCAGATCAAGGCTGGGGTGTGCAAAATCAGCGTTGGTTTCATTGGCTACGGCGGTAAACATTAGTTGTTTTGACGGATTTTCGGATGATTTATCTGGCGGGGCGGTGATTAGCCATTCACTGGCATTAAAACCGGCAATGCGTGCTTCTCCTTTTCGCAGCGTACTTCCGTCTATGCTATTGATATAAGACTGAATTTCCCCGCTGCGCTCCAGCATGGTTGTGCTTTCCTTAAGGGCGTTATTGCTCCAGACTGAAAAAGAAAACACCGAACTATAGGGGTAAACAAAGGTAATATCTTCCTTAGGCTTGCCGTTTCCGTCGCGGATAAACCCTTGCGGAATACAGGTGCCGGGCACGGAAGGAATATCCTCATTATGCCGTCCGCTCAGTCGGGACATGAGGTCCTGTAATTCCGCCAATTTCTGGGGTTTATCATTCGCCATCCAGTCAGGTCTTCCCGCTTCCTTGCGCAGATAAAACGCTCGCTCTTTAGCGAAGCGCGGATCAGAATAATCGGTAATCCCCTGCATGAGGATAAACGCTACTCCGTCAACGTAGAGATGACCTTCCAGAATGCGCCCAAATCCCGCCACACTCTCATTTTCATTACGGTCAAAAATGACCGCATTATCACTCAGCTTGTATATCTGCTTAAGAAATGGCTGATCAACAGGGTCCACGGTAGCGCTGTTTTTCAGTTTCTGTTCCCGCAACCGGATACGCTGCTCAAATGCCGGGCGGTAGAGTCGCTTGCTGCTGATGCGGATCTCATTAATCTGTGCCCGGTCAGTCAAGGTGTTTTCGAATGAGGCCGGAACCTCAAACACATAGCGCCCCACGCACTGGGATTTGGTGGTGGCAAAAAGAGTATTAACCATACGTTTTTCCTTGTCCGTTAACGCCGGGGGCGCATGCACAAATGTCACATAGTTATGGATGTAATATCCTGCCGCCAGCAGCAGGAGCGTCAGCGTAACAATCAGGGGGGATGTGTCTTTTTTCATGGGGCGGGAACCTGCTGCACAATCTTCACCACCGAGCGAACCGTGAACACCAGTGCGTCGGAGAGATCGCTGTATACCGAGCGGGAGAGATCGACAGGATCGACAGCATAAGCTCCTTCATGATCGACATCTGTCGCCAGGACGCCCTGAATACGTGAAGAGCTGGTGCAGACGGAGGTGATCGGCACGGTCCCATCGCCGGGGCTTGCGGATGAAATTAGTTGATGGGACCTTAACGGGGACAGTTCAAAAGGGTTAGCTGCATTTTCCCTGCTCCTCTGCGCTTCCTTAACGCTCAGGGGGATCCGCTCTTCCCATGTCAGGAATCCATCTGACGGGTTGCTTTTGCTGGCTCCGTAAAATAGCCAGGTCTGGGGGTGGTATTTGCCGTTTAACTTCTCAATAAATTTTTTAACGATATTACTTATTGTTTTCTCATATTTATTCCATTCGACCCTAGTATCATCCAGCAGCAAATCCTGCTCACATAGCCGCCACCACGCTGTTTTGTTTAGATAAATTTCCTCATACGGATCGGCCACCGGGAGGGAAAGTTGAGTCTCTTTACTGTTGATTTTCAGCCATCCCGGACCATAAGCCATACCCGGCAGAAGCTGTAACGGACCGGGAGACTGTGCCAGCACCGGCATCAGCTTTTCAGCACTTTCCCCGATAATCATTCCAGTAATGCCACGCTCACCGATCTTCATGCGGCGATAAGCTGCCGGTGAGCCGAGATCCGGCATGACGCCGTGTACGATACCCAGGATTGAGTCTTGTCCGCCCATATTTTCCGAGTAATGGCGGGCGACCAGTCCGCCCATCGAATGGGTGATCAGGACGACCTTGTTGACTGCCAGGCGTCCGTGATACACACTCAGCACCTTACGGATATATTCGCCCAGCAACGCCGCAGAGTCCGCATTCGATTGCAGCCAGTTGTAACCAAAAACGTGCAGCGGGAATAAGAACTTGTGCCCGTGAGCCACTTCTTCTTCGCTCAGCACCTGCTCCTGAGGCTCGTTACCGATTCTGACGCCGATAAAACGCTGACGTGCCGTTTGCAACTGTGTCTCCCGAAAGTAATTATCCATCAGGATCTCGTCGTCGCTGAGCAGGTATTGCAGCCGGTCAAGCGCCTCACCGTAGCTCATGTAAAACGCACTTCCCCATCCGCGGGCGTGACGGGACGGGAATTTTTTCCCATCCGCACCGTCGTTTAAAATTTCCCCAGAGTCATCGACGACGGTGGTCGTCGGATCAAGCAGTTGCTTTCTTTTTTGGGGGCCAGCAAGTGGCCATTTTTTAAGCGATGACAAGCTGAACTGCCAGACTTTTTTATCTCCACTCTTTAAGTTTGACCCCATCACCCCAGGAATAAAAATCACCGGGATCACTTTTGTAGGGGGCTTGAGACAAACCGAGATGTGGTTTTTGTCTTTTGGCTGAGAAAAAACTTTATAATGAAACGTGCCATCGTCATCCCAGATGGGACGATGATAAGACCGATTAGGGGGGCTATTTTTGTTGTCATCCATGTATTAAGTTCCTGATATTCCTTCTCAAGAGCTGCATTAGCTCACAATTTATCCGCGCGATACTTAACCAAAATCAAGTTCTGCTATTGCTGCCACGAACATTTCTCCCGCGCTGTTGCACCATTGTTGCGATAGTGATCGCTAAATTTGGTTTGTCCGTCCTCATTTTGCCAATCTGCGATACAATGCCTTTACGTTATGTATCGGAGAGTCTGGCATGTCACACCCCGCGCTAACGCAGCTGCGTGCGCTACGCTATTTCGACCAAATACCCGCGCTTGACCCGGAGCAACTGGACTGGCTGTTGCTGGAAGATTCCATGACAAAACGTTTTGAGCAACAGGGTAAAACGGTCACGGTGACGATGATTCAGGAAGGTTTTGTCTCGGCTGAAGCGATTGCCAGCGAGCTGCCGCTGCTGCCGCAGGAAGAACGCTACTGGCTGCGTGAAATTTTACTCTGTGCGGATGGCGAGCCGTGGCTTGCCGGGCGAACGGTGGTTCCTGAGTCTACACTTTCCGGGCCGGAGCTTGCACTGCAACGCCTCGGCAAAACGCCGCTGGGGCGCTATCTGTTCACCTCGTCTGAACTGACCCGTGATTTTATTGAAATTGGTTGCGATGCCGATTTGTGGGGGCGCCGTTCCCGCCTTCGTTTGAGTGGCAAGCCGTTAATACTGACGGAACTCTTTTTGCCTGCATCGCCGTTGTACTAAGAGGGAGAAAAAATGGAGTGGAGTCTGACGCAGAATAAGCTGCTGGCCTATCACCGCCTGATGCGTACTGATAAACCCATTGGCGCGCTGCTGCTGCTGTGGCCGACCTTATGGGCGCTGTGGGTTGCCACGCCGGGCGTACCGCCGCTGTGGATCCTGGCGGTGTTTGTGGCGGGTGTCTGGCTGATGCGCGCTGCGGGCTGTGTGGTCAACGACTATGCTGACCGGAAATTTGATGGACATGTTAAGCGCACCGCGAATCGTCCTTTGCCGAGCGGTCAGGTGACCGGGAAAGAGGCGCGCATCCTGTTTGTGGTGCTGGTGCTTCTCTCTTTCATGCTGGTGTTAACCCTTAACACCATGACCATTCTGCTGTCCGTCGCTGCTCTGGCGCTGGCCTGGGTCTACCCATTTATGAAGCGATACACCCATCTGCCGCAGGTGGTATTGGGTGCGGCATTTGGCTGGTCGATTCCCATGGCGTTTGCCGCGGTCAGCGAGTCCGTTCCGCTCAGCTGCTGGCTGATGTTCCTGGCGAATATTCTCTGGGCCGTTGCGTACGATACCCAATACGCGATGGTCGATCGCGATGACGATCTCAAGATTGGCATCAAATCGACAGCGATCCTGTTTGGCCGTCACGACAAACTGATCATCGGCATATTGCAGGTGGCGGTGCTGGCGTTGATGGTGGCGATTGGTCGCCTGAACGGGCTGAACTGGGAGTTTTACTGGTCCGTGCTGGTGGCGGGTCTGCTGTTTGCGTATCAGCAGAAGCTGATCGTGAAGCGCGAGCGTGAAGCCTGCTTTAAAGCGTTTCTGAATAATAACTACGTCGGGCTGGTGCTGTTTATGGGGCTGGCGATGAGTTACTGGTCATAAAAAAACCGGGTGGCGGCTTCGCCTTACCCGGCCTACGATTTAGCAGAACATGTAGGCCGGGTAAGCGTTAGCGCCACCCGGCTTTAACATCACTCGCCCTGCGTCGAACTCTCAATCGTTAAACGCACATCCGCGGTAATCAGCTCTGCCAGCATCTGGTAAACCTTCATCGTCTCTTCCGGCTCAGCATCGCCCGTATCGCTAATGTAACCTTCGTCGCGCAGGGTCAGCACCAGGGAGCTGAATACCGCTTTGTCGAAGAATTCCGGGGCGTTAATGCCATGCAGAACGGACAGGCGCTGGGCCAGCGTCCGACTCTCTTTTTCCAGCGTACCGCGGTTGATTGACGGGTTAGCACTCAATAACCAGAAGGTAATGGCGTAGCGCTGCAACGTCTCACGCGCACCGGAAGCCAGGAGCTGCAAGGTTCGGGAACGTGACGGATTGATATGCAGTTCGTCATCACTGATGGTAATCAGCCCCTGACGACGCATCTCTGCGGACATTTTATCGAGCTCTGCCGCCAGCTCATCCTTACTCCAGCGCAGGAACAGCTCCGCTTTCAGCATCGGATAGATGGCCTGAATATGGCGCAGCAGCTCCTGACGCGAAATACGGCGGTGCTGGGTAATAATGGCAGCCATCAGTGACGGCAGCATCAGCATGTGAGTGATGTTATTACGGTAGTAGGTCATCAGCACGGCCTGCTCGCGCGGCAGAATGATGATGTCACCAATCGTATCTTTCTCGACTTCGAACTTGTTCATCTGCAACGCGTGATCGATCAATTCGCTGGCGGTGGCAGACGGCACGGTCGAATCCACGGAATACGGCACGTTGCGCATGATATCCAGATAGCAATCAATCTGCTCGGTCAGCTGTTCACGGGTCAGTGAACGCTGGCGAGAGGCCAGAAGCGCGGTACAACACAGGTTCATGGCGTTTGCCGCACCAGCATTGTTGATGCGTACCATCAGCTCGGATGCAATGCCGTTGACCGTTGGCGTCAGCCAGGCCGGACGTACCGCTTCGATAGGATCAATAGACTCGCGCCACTCCGGAACATGATGGTTCAGATATGTCATCAGGGGCAGGGGCTCGCCAAAGTTCACGTAGCCCTGACCGAGGTTGCGCAATTTACTCAGACCACGCAGCATCTGCGGCAGACTCTCTTTCTCTTTGGTCGCACCGCGCAGCTCTTTCGCGTAGGTGCCCACTTCCATCACGTGTTCATAACCGATGTAAATAGGCACCAGCGTGATAGGACGCGTACCGCCACGCAGCATGGCCTGAATGGTCATCGACAGCGTGCCGGTCTTCGGATCGAGCAGACGACCGGTACGGGAGCGACCGCCTTCAACAAAGTACTCCACGGAATAACCGCGGCTGAACAGCTCGCCCAGATACTCCCTGAAAACGGTGGAGTAGAGCTTGTTACCCTTGAAGGTACGACGAATGAAGAACGCACCCAGACGGCGGAAAATCGGACCTGCTGGCCAGAAGTTCAGGTTGATACCGGCAGCAATATGCGGCGGCACCAGGCCCTGGTGATAGAGCACGTAAGAGAGCAGCAGGTAGTCCATGTGGCTGCGGTGGCAGGGCACATAGACAATCTCGTGGCCGTCATGCGCTAACTGACGCACGCGCTCGGCGTTGTGGACGTTAATCCCCTGATAGAGGCGGTTCCACGTGAAACCGAGGATACGGTCAGAGAGACGAATCATCTCGTAGGAGAAGTTCGCGGCGATCTCTTCCATCAGCGCGATTGCGTTCTGCTGCGCTTTCTCGTGCGAAATCTTCTTGCTGCGCGCTTCGTCTTCTACGGCACGGGCAATCGCTTTGGAAGCCAGCAGCTTGTTGAACAGATCCTGACGCGCCGGGAGACGAGGCCCAACGGCCGCCAGACGCTGACGTGCAAAGTGCATACGCGCAACGCGCGCCAGCTTTTGCGCAATGATTTTGTCAGTACCGTGTTCATCCGCCATGCGGCGCAGTGAAACGGAAGGCGAGAAGCGAACAAAGCTGTCGCGTCCCAGCCATGAGACGGCGAAGAATTTCTGAATGCCGTTGAGCATACGCAGCGGCGGGTTCTCTTCCCCTTTTTCACGCCCCGGACGACGGCCAAACATCACCGACACCGGCACCATCTGCACGTCCAGATCGGGGTTGCTGCGGTGCAGATCGAGGTAATCATGGAACAGCTTAATGGACTCTTCTTTCGGCGTGTAATAGGTGAACACGCGCGGTCCGCCATGGATGAACACGTAGCGCGGCAGCAGCGTACCGTCGACTTCCAGCGGTTCAAGCGGGTCAGGTAAATCGTGCGCCAGACATTGAGCGCGAAGCGTTAGCAGGTCTGCCTTCGAGTTATAAGGCAAAACGTACATAATAGGGCGCGACGTATCGAGCCCTAATTCCAGCGCAGGTTCTGCTGGGATAGACTTACTTTTTACCAGTACGCTTAATGGTAAATTAAGTAATTTGTAGTAAATTCGTGGCCAGCCGGACATAAACGATGTAAAGCCTCTGGTTAATAATGCAATTGCGGCGCAAGGATAACAGAAAGCGCGCAAAATTTCTGTTGTTACCCGTCATACTTCAGGTCGCAGCAAAACGCGTTGCGGCTTTAGTTACTGACGCTATTTATCATAAAAGGTTCTTTTAATGGCCAATAATACCACTGGGTTAACTCGAATCATTAAAGCTGCCGGTTATTCATGGAAAGGTTTCCGCGCCGCATGGGTTAATGAAGCCGCTTTCCGCCAGGAAGCGGTTGCCGCAATCGTTGCCGTTGTTATCGCCTGCTTCCTTGATGTTGATGCTATCACCCGCGTACTGCTCATCGGATCTGTCCTTCTGGTGATGATAGTGGAAATTCTGAATAGCGCTATTGAGGCCGTTGTTGACCGAATCGGGTCGGAATTCCATGAACTGTCTGGCCGGGCGAAAGACATGGGTTCCGCTGCCGTACTGCTGTCGATTATCACGGCGGCGATCACCTGGGTCACGCTACTTTGGTCGCATTTCCAATGAGCCTCGAGGAATAATTAAGCCCCTGGTTTTTTGTGCAGTTTTTGGTTCCAAAATCGCCTTTGACTGTATATACTCACAGCATAACTGTATATACACCCAGGGGGCGGTATGAAAGCGTTAACGACCAGGCAGCAAGAGGTGTTTGATCTCATTCGGGATCATATCGGCCAGACGGGTATGCCACCCACGCGTGCAGAAATTGCGCAGCGTCTGGGCTTCCGTTCTCCTAATGCTGCCGAAGAGCACCTTAAGGCGCTTGCGCGTAAGGGCGTGATTGAGATTGTTTCCGGCGCCTCACGCGGCATCCGTCTGCTGGTGGAAGAAGAGAGCGGTATTCCGCTGGTGGGTCGCGTAGCCGCAGGTGAACCTCTGCTGGCGCAGCAGCACATCGAAGGGCACTATCAGGTTGACCCAGGCATGTTCAAGCCGAGCGCCGATTTCCTGCTGCGCGTTAGCGGAATGTCCATGAAAGATATCGGTATTCTGGATGGCGATCTGCTGGCGGTACACAAAACGCAGGACGTGCGTAACGGGCAAGTCGTGGTGGCGCGCATTGATGATGAAGTGACGGTTAAGCGCCTGAAAAAACAAGGCAATACCGTGCAGCTTCTGCCTGAAAACAATGAATTCTCCCCGATTGTGGTGGATCTCCGCGAGCAGAGCTTCTCTATTGAAGGGCTGGCGGTCGGCGTTATCCGCAACGGTGAATGGCTGTAATCTCTTCCTGACAGGCTGTAGTTCCTCTACAGCCTGGCCTGTTTTCTGATTCCGGTAATTTCCATGGCATTGCTAACTTCTGCCGATAAGGCGTTGTGGCGTCTTGCGCTACCGATGATTTTTTCCAATATTACCGTTCCTCTGCTGGGGCTGGTGGATACGGCAGTTATCGGGCATCTCGATTCGCCGATTTACCTGGGCGGCGTCGCGATTGGCGCAACGGCGACCAGCTTCCTCTTTATGCTGCTACTTTTTCTGCGCATGAGTACGACAGGCCTGACGGCCCAGGCGTATGGTGCAAAAGATCCCCTGCGTCTGGCGCGTGCGCTGGTTCAGCCGCTCATTCTGGCGTTCGGTGCTGGCGCGTTAATCGTTCTGTTGCGTACGCCACTGATTGATCTTGCGCTCCATATTGTAGGCGGCAGCGATGCCGTACTGGAACAAGCCCGTCGGTTCCTCGAAATTCGCTGGCTCAGCGCGCCCGCTTCACTGGCAAACCTGGTCCTTCTGGGCTGGCTGCTGGGCGTGCAGTATGCCCGCGCGCCGGTGATCCTGCTGGTGGTGGGTAACCTTCTCAATATTGTCCTCGATCTCTGGCTGGTGATGGGACTGCACATGAACGTCCGGGGCGCGGCGCTGGCTACGGCAATTGCCGAGTACGGGACGCTGCTGATCGGTTTGGGGATGGTCTGGCGCGTGCTGGCGATGCGCGGTATCACCCTGGATCTGCTGAAATCGGCCTGGCGCGGCAATATGCGTAAGCTGCTGGCGCTTAATCGCGACATCATGCTCCGTTCGCTCCTGCTGCAACTCTGCTTCGGCGCATTAACCGTTTTTGGTGCGCGTCTTGGGCCTGAGATCGTCGCCGTCAACGCAGTGCTCATGACGTTACTGACCTTTACCGCTTACGCGCTGGATGGTTTTGCTTACGCCGTCGAGGCGCATTCAGGGCAGGCTTATGGCGCGCGTGAAAGCGGCCAGTTACGCGAAGTCTGGCGTGCTGCCTGTCGTCAGGCGGGTCTGGTGGCGCTGGTCTTTGCTCTGGTTTACGCCTGTTTTGGTGGGCATATTGTCGCGCTTCTCACCTCGTTGCCCGCGCTACGTGAGCTGGCTGATCGCTACATCCTCTGGCAGGTAGTATTACCGGTGGTGGGTGTGTGGTGCTATTTGCTGGACGGCATGTTTATTGGTGCGACGCGAGGGGCGGAGATGCGCAACAGCATGGCCGTCGCTGCGGCGGGGTTCGGCCTGACGCTGCTGACCTTGCCGTATCTCGGCAATCATGGTCTGTGGCTCGCGCTGGCGGTGTTTCTCTCACTGCGTGGCCTTTCGCTTGCCGTTATCTGGCGTCGTCACTGGCGAAACAAGACCTGGTTTCCAGCCCCGCACGATATATCGTAACGGTTAAAGATTCCGAATATAAAAATAAATGCCGAATCCTTAACTACAATAATAATCACGTCCAGCAGAAAAGAACGAAGCGGACGACACTCATAGACGCTTAACACGAGGACACGATTATGAATAAAGACGAAATCGGCGGCAACTGGAAGCAATTCAAAGGTAAAGCGAAAGAACAGTGGGGTAAGCTGACAGATGACGATATGACCGTCATTGAAGGTAAGCGCGATCAGCTGGTAGGTAAAATCCAGGAGCGCTACGGTTATGAAAAAGATCAGGCGGAAAACGAAGTCAAAGACTGGGAAACCCGTAACGACTACCGCTGGTAACCGGCACTATCCCCAAAGGCGGCTCTGAGCCGCCTTTTTCTTTGGCCTTAACGCGGCTTTTTCTTCACCAGGATAGAGTGATCGTGCTGACAGGCATCCTGATGACGGCATGACTCCACCTCCACGCAGGCAGAACATAAGCCGTGGGCTTCGATCACGTTATGACGCAGCGCAAAGCCCATTCTGGCTGCCAGCGTATGCATAATATCTTCCACACCTTCCGCACACTCTTCCTTCACCACGCCACAGCGATCGCAGATAAACATGGCGGACGTGTGAGTAGGCTGGTCAAAAAGATGGCACAGCACATAGCTGTTTGTTGATTCCACTTTATGCACAAACCCTTGCTCCAGCAGAAAATCCAGCGCCCGATAGACGGTCGGCGGTTTTGCCTGCGGCTCGCTTTCACGCAGCAGGTCGAGCAGATCGTAAGCGCTGATGGCACCCTGTTGCAGGCTCATCAGACGCAGTACCTCAAGGCGCTGCGGGGTCAGGCGCACATTGCGTTGCGCACAGAGCTTTTCAGCTTGCGCTAACAGCTCTTTTGTGGACTTGTCCATCGGGCACCTCGGATGTGGTAAGGGGTGAAAACCCTCACTTTATCATGTTCTGCTAAAAACACCGAGATCCGCCGGGCTGTGCTATACCTGACGCATCGCAAATCGGGAGATCGCATGATGAAAAGACCTGACTGTATTCGGCACTGGCGGGACGTGGAAGGCGCCGATGACGCAACGTATCCGGACAGCAATGAACGGTTTTCTATTGGCGCGCCGCTGGCCCGCAAGCTGGGTCTCGGCCGCATTGGTATTCACCATGAACGGCTGCCGCCCGGACGCCGTACTTCTTATCCGCATGCGGAAAGCGACGAAGAGGAGTTTGTTTACGTTCTGGAGGGTTACCCTGAGGCCTGGATCAATGGTTATCTGTGGAAGCTTGAACCCGGAGACAGCGTGGGATTTCCTGCCGGCACGGGGGTGTGCCATACCTTTATCAACAACACCGATGAAGAGGTGCGCTTACTGGTGGTGGGTGAGGCTAATAAAAAACATAACCGCATCTACTATCCCCTCAATCCGGTGTATGCCGTGACGCGCGAAGACCACTGGGTAGACCATCCGCCTCAGTTTTTTGGCCCGCACGATGGAAAACCTGGGCGAAAATAATTTCCTCTTCTATAAATATTGATGGTCGTCACACATTAGAACAGGCCGGGATGGAATTTAACTTAGGGAAATAGCGGGTCTTTTTGTACTTATTCACAGCAATAGTTCGTTCCTGTTTGGGTGATAACAGACAGGGTTAACTAATAACAAACTATTTACGAGCACACTGTGAAAAAACATTTTAAATTTTCGATGGTTAGCATTGCTGTCTCCTTTTTTATGGCAAATCAGGCGGGAGCAGCCAATACCTGGACGGAAGCGCGTAGCGACGCAATGGGCGGAACGGGTGTCGCGGCAGGGAGCTATGGCAGCGGGGCGTTAATCAACCCCGCGTTACTGGCAAAATCTAAGCCCGAGGATGATGTGACGGTCATTTTGCCGTCCGTTGGCGTGCAGGTGACCGATGAAGACAATCTTCAGGACGAGATTGATACCATTAACGATAAAATCAATCATTACAAGGACGTGGTTGATAGTCTGACCCCCATTGATATCATCACGGATCCATTAGGTTCGATCAATCAGTTCCAGGGCGCAGCGAAAGATCTCGCTGATGAGCTGGACTACCTGAAAGGCAAAACCGCACACGCCACCGCAGGGGCGGGGATTGCCGTCAGTATCCCTAACGATGTCCTTTCCGTGGCCTTTATGGCCAAAGGCTATGCACATGGCCGCGTCAGCTCTTCAATCGATCAGCAGGACATTGATTATCTGCGCGGTATACAACGAAGCGATGCGGTGGCTGCCGGTGTGGCGCTGGATGCCGCGCTAAACGGTTCCGATCAGATCACCAAAAACCTTAACTCTACGGCGTCTGGTCGGGCGGCGATTGTGTCCGACTACGGTATTGCGGTAGCCCGTCAGTTCGATCTTGGCGGCGTTCCGGTTTCCGTTGGCGTCACGCCGAAGCTGCAAAAAACCTGGCTCTATAACTACACTACCTCAATCTACGATTACGACAGTAATAAGTGGAACGACAGCCGCTACCGTACCGACGACACTGGCTTCAACGTTGAAGCCGGTATTGCTGCTGATTTCGGTGAAAACTGGACGGTCGGCGTGAGCGGGCAAAACCTGATGTCGCGCGATATCGATACCAAAGATATCCGCATTCGCAACGGGCGCACAGGAGAGGTGGTGAGTTATAAAGACACCTATCAGATCCGTCCGCTGGTCACTGCCGGGGCCGCCTGGCACAACGATCTGGTCACGCTGACCGCAGATGGCGATCTGACCGAAACCAAGGGCTTTAAAAGCGAAGACACCTCCCAGTACGTTGGCGTCGGTGCCGAAGTCACGCCGCTGAGCTGGCTGGCAGTACGCGCCGGTTATCGTGCGGATATGAAGGGGAACGACAGCAACGTCTTTACCGGCGGTGTCGGTTTTGCGCCGTTCAACTCCGTCCATGTTGACCTGATGGGGCTTTATGGCGAAGACGAGACCTGGGGCGCAGGGGCACAGTTGAGCATGACGTTCTAAAGTACACCGGAGGCGCTGCGCCTCCGGCTTTTCTTTGTGCTATAGTAGCGCCCCTTTTCCACCAGATGCTTAAAAGTTCGCCATGTCGTCAGAATTTCAGACCGCTTTCCCTGCACATCGTTTCTCCATTGCGCCAATGCTCGACTGGACGGACAGACATTGCCGCTATTTCCTGCGTCAGCTCTCCCGCCATACGCTGCTATACACCGAAATGGTCACTACCGGCGCAATTATTCACGGCAAAGGCGACTATCTGGCGTACAGCGAAGAGGAGCATCCGGTTGCGCTGCAACTCGGTGGCAGCGATCCGGCTGCGCTGGCGCAGTGCGCGAAGCTGGCCGAAGAACGCGGCTATGACGAGATTAACCTCAACGTCGGTTGTCCGTCCGACCGTGTGCAAAACGGCATGTTCGGCGCGTGTCTGATGGGAAATGCGCACCTGGTGGCGGACTGCATCAAAGCGATGCGCGACGTCGTCTCTATCCCGGTCACGGTCAAAACCCGTATCGGCATAGACGACCAGGACAGCTATGAGTTTCTGTGTGATTTCATCAACACGGTATCAGGGAAGGGTGAATGCGAGATGTTTATCATCCACGCCCGTAAAGCCTGGCTCTCAGGCCTTAGCCCGAAAGAAAACCGCGAGATCCCGCCGCTGGACTACCCGCGCGTGTACCAGCTGAAACGCGACTTCCCACACCTGACCATGTCGATCAATGGCGGTATTAAGTCGCTGGACGAGGCCAAAGCGCACCTCGAACATATGGATGGCGTGATGGTCGGACGCGAGGCGTATCAGAATCCGGGCATTCTGGCGACGGTTGACCGGGAAATCTTTGGCGTTGAGGGTGCTGACACCGATCCCGTGGCCGTAGTGCGCGCCATGTATCCGTACATTGAGCGCGAGCTGAGTCATGGTACGTATCTGGGCCACATTACCCGCCATATGCTTGGCCTGTTCCAGGGCATTCCTGGTGCGCGCCAGTGGCGTCGTTATCTCAGCGAGAACGCGCATAAAGCCGGTGCGGATATTGAGGTACTGGAACACGCGCTGCGTCTGGTTGCGGATAAACGTTAAATTTCGCTAAAAGATGGTCAAATACGCCACGCCCTGCAACACATTGCGGGGCGTTTTGCTTTCAGAACAACAACTTATTTTTGGCATGATTCTTGTAATGATCGCAGCATCATTCGGGAACTCGTGGGAGAGCACCATGCTGGAACTACTTTTTGTGATTGGCTTCTTTATCATGCTGATGGTCACGGGCGTGTCGCTGCTCGGTATTCTGGCCGCGCTCGTTGTGGCCACGGTGGTGATGTTTGTCGGCGGATTATTTGCCCTGACGATTAAACTCTTGCCGTGGTTACTTCTGGCGATTGCGGTGGTATGGGCCATACGGGCGATTAAATCACCAAAACTGCCGACTTATCAGCGTAATAACCGCTTCCGTTACTAAGGTATTGAGGGGTACGTCACATACCTGCAACTTTTCCGGCAGCAATCTTTAGAACAGAATAGGATTTACTTATCGAATCTGTCACTATGGCTGCCGCTAAAGAATTCATCGAGCTGTACCCTACATACAGCCGAACTAAAAAAAAGAAAGGGCTTCCCATGGGAAGCCCAATTTCTTTTTATGGCTCAGGGAATTAACAGACTTGAGCCCTGGGTTGCCCGGCTCTCCAGCACCTCATGCGCACGTTGCGCATCGGTCAGCGGATATTTCTGCGCTTCTGCCACATCCACTTTGATCACCCCGCTGGCGATCAGCGAGAACAGCTCGTTGCTGGCTTCCTCAAGTTCTTCCCGATTAGTGATGTAACCTTGCAGGGAAGGGCGAGTGACGTACAGTGACCCTTTCTGATTCAGAATGCCCAGGTTCACGCCGGTGACAGCCCCGGAGGCGTTACCGAAGCTCACCATCAGCCCGCGACGTTGCAGGCAGTCCAGCGAAGATTCCCAGGTGTCTTTCCCCACCGAGTCATACACCACGCGTACCTTTTTGCCGCCAGTGATCTCTTTCAGCCGCTCAACGATGCTCTCTTCCCGGTAGTTGATCACCTGCCATGCGCCCGCGTCCAGCGCGCGCTGCGCTTTTTGCGCGCTGCCTGTGGTGCCGATCAGCTTCGCCCCCAGGGCTTTCGCCCACTGGCAGGCAATCAGCCCTACGCCACCTGCGGCTGCGTGAAACAGGAATTGCTCGTCAGGCTTAATTTCGTAGGTTTTGCGCAGCAGATAATAGACCGTCAGCCCTTTCAGGAATGAGGCGGCAGCCTGCTCGAAGCCGATCGCATTTGGCAGAAGCGCCGCTTTCTCGGCCGGAACGTTATGGATGGAGCTGTAAGCGCCCAGCGCCGACTGCGCGTACACCACGCGATCGCCTTCCTTAATGTGCTTAACCGCGCTGCCCACTTTGCTGACGATACCGGCCGCCTCGGTGCCCAGTCCGCTCGGCATCGACGGAGGCGGATAGAGACCGCCGCGAATATAGGTATCGATGTAGTTAATGCCGATTGCTTTGTTTTCAACCTGGATTTCGTTCTCGCCAGGTGCCGTGGGGGTAAACTCCACGGCTTGCAGTACGTCTGGCCCGCCATGTTTCTGGAACTCAATGCGTGTTGCCATGCTCCCTCCGTTAGAAAATTATGGTAATCTTTCGACCCACTCTTTATCTCGGTAACTCCATTCACTATGGCAGGAAACAAACCCTTCAACAAACAGACTGAACCCCGTGAACGTGATTATCAGGTCGCCGGGTTAAAAGTCCCGCCGCACTCGATTGAAGCGGAACAGTCGGTGTTGGGCGGTTTAATGCTGGATAACGAACGCTGGGACGACGTCGCCGAGCGCGTTGTCGCGGAAGACTTCTATACCCGCCCGCACCGCCATATCTTTACGGAAATGGCGCGTTTGCAGGAGTCGGGCAGCCCTATCGACCTGATTACGCTCGCAGAATCGCTGGAGCGTCTGGGACAGCTCGACAGTGTCGGCGGGTTTGCCTATCTGGCAGAACTGTCAAAAAACACGCCAAGTGCCGCGAATATCAGCGCTTACGCTGATATCGTCCGTGAACGTGCCGTTGTCCGCGAGATGATCTCGGTGGCGAATGAGATCGCCGAGGCCGGTTTCGATCCCCAGGGGCGCACCAGCGAAGATCTACTTGATCTTGCCGAGTCCCGCGTCTTTAAAATCGCCGAAAGCCGTGCGAACAAAGACGAAGGCCCGAAAAACATCGCCGATGTGCTCGACGCCACCGTTGCGCGTATTGAGCAGCTTTTCCAGCAGCCGCACGATGGCGTGACGGGGGTGAACACCGGTTATGACGATCTCAACAAGAAAACGGCAGGTCTTCAGCCATCGGATTTGATTATCGTCGCGGCACGTCCGTCGATGGGTAAAACGACATTTGCGATGAACCTCGTCGAAAACGCGGCGATGTTGCAGGATAAACCGGTTCTTATCTTCAGTCTTGAGATGCCCTCAGAACAGATCATGATGCGTTCTCTGGCATCCCTGTCGCGCGTGGATCAGACCCGCATCCGTACCGGTCAGCTCGACGATGAGGACTGGGCGCGGATCTCCGGCACCATGGGGATTTTGCTGGAAAAACGGAACATCTATATTGATGACTCCTCCGGCCTGACGCCGACGGAAGTGCGCTCCCGCGCGCGCCGTATCGCCCGTGAACACGGTGGCATCGGCCTTATCATGATTGACTACCTCCAGCTGATGCGTGTTCCGTCGCTTTCCGACAACCGTACGCTGGAGATTGCCGAAATTTCCCGCTCGCTCAAAGCGTTAGCCAAAGAGCTGCACGTGCCGGTGGTGGCGCTGTCGCAGCTAAACCGTTCTCTGGAACAACGTGCAGACAAGCGCCCGGTCAACTCCGACCTGCGTGAATCCGGCTCCATCGAGCAGGATGCCGACTTAATCATGTTCATCTACCGTGATGAGGTTTATCACGAGAACAGCGATCTGAAAGGGATCGCCGAAATTATTATTGGTAAGCAACGTAACGGCCCCATCGGTACGGTACGTCTGACCTTTAACGGCCAGTGGTCGCGTTTCGACAACTATGCCGGTCCTCAATATGATGATGAGTAATTTCTAAGGAATTCAAATGCAAGCGGCAACTGTTGTGATTAACCGCCGCGCTCTGCGACACAACCTGCAACATCTGCGAGAACTGGCGCCCGCCAGTAAGCTCGTTGCAGTCGTGAAAGCGAACGCTTACGGACACGGTCTTCTTGAGACCGCGCGAACGCTCCCCGATGCCGACGCTTTTGGCGTCGCCCGTCTCGAAGAAGCTCTCCGCCTGCGCGCAGGTGGAATTACGCAACCGATTCTGCTCCTCGAAGGCTTTTTTGAAGCCTCGGACCTGCCGACCATTGCCGATCAGCACCTGCACACGGCGGTGCATAACGAAGAACAGCTGGCCGCGCTGGAAACGGCCGAACTGAGCGAGCCGGTCACCGTGTGGATGAAGCTCGACACGGGCATGCACCGCCTGGGCGTGCGCCCGGAGAATGCCGAAGCGTTTTATCAGCGGCTGTGCCAGTGCAAGAACGTGCGTCAACCGGTGAATATCGTCAGCCACTTTGCCCGCGCCGATGAGCCTGAATGCGGCGCAACGGAACAGCAGCTTGATATCTTCACCACCTTCTGCGAAGGCAAACCGGGGATGCGCTCCATTGCGGCGTCCGGCGGCCTTCTGCTGTGGCCGCAGTCGCACTTCGACTGGGCGCGTCCGGGGATTATACTGTATGGCGTTTCCCCGCTTGAGAACAAACCCTGGGGACCGGACTTCGGCTTTAAGCCGGTGATGTCGCTGGTTTCAAAGCTGATTGCCGTGCGTGAGCACAAAGCAGGCGAGCCGGTAGGTTACGGCGGCACCTGGACGAGTGAGCGCGACACGCGGCTTGGCGTGGTAGCGATGGGCTACGGCGACGGCTATCCGCGCGCCGCGCCAACGGGCACGCCGGTGCTGGTCAATGGTCGCGAAGTGAAGATTGTCGGCCGTGTGGCGATGGACATGATTTGTGTCGATCTGGGACCCGACGCGCAGGATAAAGCGGGGGACGATGCGGTGATGTGGGGCGAAGGCCTGCCGGTAGAGCGTATTGCTGAAATAACAAAAGTGAGTGCTTACGAACTTATCACGCGCCTTACCTCAAGGGTCGCGATGAAATACGTCGACTAATCACAGTATCCGGGAAGGGATATGTCACCATCTGAAATGGCTGCTTGTCTGGCCTATGCGCTCTCTGTCTGGCTGGCGGCCAGAAACAATATCAACACGTGGTGGATCGGTATTCTCGGCAGCGGGCTATACGCCTGGGTCTTCTATTCAGTGCAGCTCTATGCCGATGTTACCCTACAGCTCTTTTTCATTATCACGAGCATAACGGGTTGGGTGCACTGGCTGAAAGGAAACCGCGGAGAGGTATTGCCGGTGCGGCGAACCCACCCCAGACATTTTCTCCTTCTGCTGGCCTGTGCCGTGGCAGTAGCGGCGCTGTACGGGCTTTTATTGCATCGGTATACCAACGCCTGGGCACCCTGGCTGGACTCCATTATTTTAACCTTCAGCATCCTGGCGCAGTTCATGCTAATGGGCCGACGCCTGGAGAACTGGTACGTCTGGCTTGCCGTCAATACCCTTGCCGTGCCGCTGTATGCGATGAGGGGCCTGCATTTGACCGCGGTTCTGTATCTGGTGTTCTGGTTTAACGCCTGGCACGGTTTATATCAATGGCGTAAGGAGATCCGCGCGCGATGAAACCTTACGCAGAGGGTCTGATTGTCGGCAAGTTCGCGCCCTTACACGCAGGACATGAATTGCTTATCAACGCTGCGCTTGCCCGGTGCGAGACGGTATTTATCATCAGCTATTCGCTACCGGAAATGCCGGGGTGCGAACCCGAAAAGCGCCTTCAGTGGCTACAGACGCGTTTCCCGCGGTGTCGTCACCTGGTGTTTTCGCCAGAGATCGCGGCGGGCCATGATATTGAACCGCCGCCGCCCAACGACGCAGATGCCGATCGCCACCGACACTACGTGGCTACCCTGTGCGAACGCTTCTTTC
The DNA here is from genome assembly GCF_050030745.1 of Enterobacter cloacae complex sp. 402C9. Classification (NCBI taxonomy): domain Bacteria; kingdom Pseudomonadati; phylum Pseudomonadota; class Gammaproteobacteria; order Enterobacterales; family Enterobacteriaceae; genus Enterobacter; species Enterobacter cloacae complex sp. 402C9. The sequence goes on from NZ_JBLGUW010000001.1 coordinate 320,411, forward strand.
ACTGCCGACCGGACGCCGTATTCACTGCGGAGGATTACGGCGATGGCTTTGCCCGCGTATTAAGCCAGCGTTTTGGCAAACCGGTCACGCACGTGCGGCTTCAGCGCCCGGAGGGCCCTGATGCGCCCTCAGGCACGCTTATTCGCTCTGATGTTCATCGCTACCGCGAGATGCTCTCGGCGGAGGTTTACCGGAGTTTTGTCTTTCGAATTTGCTTATTGGGCGGCGAGTCGACGGGCAAAAGCACGCTTTCCCGGGCGTTGGCAGCAGCGCTTAACGCGCCCTATGTCGCTGAGTTCGGGCGCGAATACTGGGAAGAAAAGAACGGAGTACTGGAATGCGACGATCTCCTGCATATTGCGCGCGAGCAGGTGCGGCGTGAGGACGCAGCCAGCACGGCGCCTTATCTGATTTGTGATACGTCGCCCTTAACCACGCTGTTTTATACCCTCGACCAGTATGGCTCGGCGCCTCAGGCGCTGCACGACTTAGCCGGGCGGGACTATTCGCTGGTTGTACTGTGCGGCGATGAATTTCCCTTCGTACAGGACGGTACCAGGCAAGGCGCGGCGTTTCGCCGCAGGCAGCAGTCGTGGTATATCGCTGAACTGGCGCGCCGAAACATCCCGTATTTACGCGTCACAGGGTCGACGTCTGAGCGTATCGAACAAATTCGTGGGCATATCAAGAAACGGTTTTCATAACCTTCTCGACCTTCTCCTGCTTCCGGTTTATTGTTGAAAATCCTGCCTCATAACAATCCGGAGAACATCGCGTGTTTCAGAAAGTAGACGCCTACGCCGGCGACCCTATCCTCTCCTTGATGGAGCGTTTCAAAGAAGATCCTCGCAGCGACAAAGTGAACCTCAGCATCGGTCTTTATTACAACGAGGACGGCATCATTCCTCAACTGAAAGCCGTTGCCGAAGCCGAAGCGCGTCTTAACGCAACCCCGCACGGGGCTTCGCTTTATCTGCCGATGGAAGGGTTAAATACCTACCGTAATACCATTGCGCCGCTGCTGTTTGGTGCGGATCACGCGGTGCTCGCGCAAAAGCGCGTGGCGACTATCCAGACGCTGGGTGGCTCGGGTGCGCTGAAGGTAGGCGCAGATTTCCTGAAAAAGTACTTCCCGGATTCCGGCGTGTGGGTCAGCGACCCGACGTGGGAAAACCACGTGGCCATCTTTGAAGGCGCGGGCTTTAAGGTTGCGACCTATCCATGGTTCGACAGCGAAACCAACGGCGTACGCATTGATGCGCTGCTGGAAAAACTGAACACCCTGCCGGAGCGCAGTATCGTATTGCTGCATCCGTGCTGCCATAACCCGACCGGTGCGGACCTCACCAATGCCCAGTGGGATGCGGTGATCGAGGTACTGAAGGCGCGTAACCTGATCCCGTTCCTCGACATCGCCTATCAGGGCTTTGGGGCGGGCATGGAGGAGGACGCCTACGCCATTCGCGCGATTGCCAGCGCGGGTCTGCCTGCGCTGGTCAGCAACTCTTTCTCAAAAATCTTCTCCCTCTACGGCGAGCGCGTCGGCGGTCTGTCCGTGGTGTGTGAAGACGCCGAAGCCGCGGGACGCGTACTCGGTCAGCTGAAAGCGACGGTCCGCCGTATTTACTCCAGCCCGCCGAATTTTGGTGCGCAGGTGGTCGCGACCGTACTGGGCGATGATCAGCTGAAAGCCACCTGGCTTGCGGAAGTGGAAGGCATGCGTAAGCGCATCCTGTCGATGCGTCAGGAGCTGGTTAACGTTCTGAAAGAGGCCGTGCCTGGACATAACTTTGATTATCTTCTCAAGCAGCGCGGGATGTTCAGCTATACCGGACTGAGCGCGGCGCAGGTCGATCGCCTGCGGGAAGAGTTCGGCGTCTACCTGATCGCCAGCGGCCGTATGTGCGTGGCGGGGCTGAATGCTGGCAACGTCCAGCGCGTGGCGCAGGCGTTTGCAGCTGTGATGTAAGTACTCACTACTTATTATCTCCCTCTCCCTGTGGGAGAGGGCTGGGGTGAGGGCATCAGGCCGCAGAAAATCTTGCCCGGTGGCGGCTGCGCCTTACCGGGCCTACATCACTCATCCACACTTTGTGATCGTCTTCTTTTTATTCAGCTTCATAAGTAAAAACTCCTTTTCTTCCCCTCCCGCTGGGGTTATGGTCGGATAGTTTTTGACCATCCGCTCAAAATAAAAAGATAACAAACTGAATATTCAGGGGAAAACATGCGCAAGATCACACTGGCGCTCAGCGCCGCCTGCTTATTGTTCTCGCTTAATAGTACCGTTGTTGCGCGGGCTTCTGCACCCACGCCGCTTTATACCGGCACCACCGCCGCCATTCTTGCCGAACAGGCCCCCATTCACTGGGTTTCAGTGGCACAAATCGAAAACAGCCTGACGGGTCGCCCGCCGATGGCCGTGGGCTTCGATATTGACGATACCGTTCTCTTCTCCAGTCCCGGTTTCTGGCGCGGCAAAAAAACGTACTCCCCTGAGAGCGAAGCCTATCTGAAAAACCCGGAATTCTGGGAAAAGATGAACAACGGCTGGGATGAGTTCAGTATCCCGAAAGAGGTTGCCCGCGCGCTGATCGCCATGCACGTAAAGCGCGGCGACAGCATTTACTTCGTGACCGGACGTAGCCAGACCAAAACCGAAACCGTCTCGAAAACGCTACAGGATGATTTTCTGATCCCGGCGGCCAGCATGAATCCGGTCATTTTTGCCGGGGACCAGGAAGGGCAAAACACCAAAACCCAGTGGCTGGAAAAGAAAAATATCAAGGTGTTCTACGGTGATTCAGATAACGACATCACCGCGGCGCACGATGTGGGAGCCAGAGGCATCCGGGTGTTACGCGCCTCGAACTCCACCTACCGGCCGCTGCCAATGGCCGGAAAATTTGGTGAAGAGGTGATCGTTAACTCCGAATACTGATGCATTAACGGCGGGGTGAATGCTTTTTTAAGCAAATCTCGCCGCGCGGGTTTTACCTTTCGCTTTCTTGCTGCACACTTAGAAAGATTCATCTTTCAACACGGAGCAGCACATGTGGTATCAACAGACCCTGACCTTAAGCGCAAAACCACGCGGATTTCACCTGGTGACGGACGAAGTCATCGGGCAAATCCGCGACCTGTCGCGCGTCAAAACGGGTTTGCTGCATCTGCTGCTTCAGCACACGTCTGCTTCTCTCACGCTCAATGAAAATTGCGATCCCACCGTCCGGTCTGACATGGAGCGGCATTTTCTGAAAACCGTCCCGGATAACGCCCCGTATGACCATGATTACGAGGGGGCGGATGATATGCCTTCGCACATCAAATCCTCTTTGCTGGGGGTCTCGTTGATGCTGCCGGTCCACAACGGACGGCTGCTGCTGGGAACGTGGCAGGGGATCTGGCTGGGAGAACATCGCATTCACGGTGGTTCGCGTAAAATTATCGCAACGCTACAAGGGGAATAAAGATGACAATTTCGGAGATACTTCAGTACTGCATGAGCAAGCCGGGCGCAGAACAGAGCGTTCACAGCGACTGGAAAGCCACGCAGATCAAAGTGGGTGATGTGTTGTTCGCGATGGTAAAAGAGGTGGAGGGACGTCCTGCGGCATCGCTGAAAACCAGTCCTGAACTGGCCGACTTACTGCGCCAGCAGCACGATGATGTCAGGCCAAGCAAGCATCTGAATAAAGCACACTGGAGTACGGTGTTTCTCGACGGCTCGCTGCCAGATTCGCAAATTTACTACCTGGTAGATGCGTCGTATCAACAGGCGGTAGAACTGCTGCCGGAAACGATCCGACAGCAGCTCTCCGTGTAACGATTACAGCAACGGTTTAAGGAAGCGCGCGGTGTGCGAGGCTTCGCACTCTGCAACGGTCTCTGGCGTACCGGAGACGAGGATTTCACCGCCGCCGCTGCCGCCTTCCGGGCCGAGATCGACAATCCAGTCCGCGGTTTTAATCACGTCCAGGTTGTGCTCAATCACCACGATGGTGTTGCCCTGATCGCGCAGCTGGTGCAGCACGTCCAGCAGCTGCTGGATATCCGCAAAATGCAGGCCGGTGGTCGGCTCGTCCAGAATATACAGCGTCTGACCGGTTCCGCGTTTGGACAGCTCACGCGCCAGCTTCACGCGCTGCGCTTCACCACCGGACAGCGTTGTCGCTGACTGCCCCAGACGGATATAGGTCAGACCAACATCCATCAGGGTTTGCAGCTTACGCGCCAGCGCAGGGACGGCGTCAAAGAACTCGCGCGCCTCTTCGATAGTCATATCCAGCACTTCGTGGATGGTCTTGCCTTTGTACTTAATCTCCAGCGTTTCGCGGTTATAGCGCTTGCCTTTACACTGGTCGCACGGCACGTAGATATCCGGCAGGAAGTGCATCTCAACCTTGATTACGCCGTCGCCCTGGCACGCTTCACAGCGGCCGCCGCGCACGTTAAAGCTGAAACGTCCTGGCGTGTAGCCGCGCGAACGCGCTTCCGGTACACCCGCGAAGAGTTCACGGACGGGCGTAAAGACGCCAGTATAGGTCGCCGGGTTGGAACGTGGGGTGCGGCCAATCGGGCTCTGATCGATATCGATAACCTTGTCGAAATGCTCCAGCCCCTGAATGTCGCGGTACGGTGCAGGCTCGGCCAGCGTCGCGCCGTTCAGCGCCGTCTGCGCAATCGGGAACAGCGTATCGTTGATCAGCGTCGATTTACCGGAACCGGACACGCCGGTGATGCAGGTAAACAGCCCGACAGGCAGCGTCAGGGTCACGTCTTTCAGGTTGTTGCCACGCGCCCCGGTTAGCTTCAGCACTTTTTCCGGGTTCGCCGCCACGCGCTGTTTTGGCACTTCAATTTTGCGCTTGCCGCTCATGTACTGGCCGGTCAGCGACTCGGGCACCGCCATAATGTCTTTCAGCGTTCCTTCTGCCACCACCTGTCCGCCGTGCACGCCAGCGCCCGGGCCGATGTCGATCACGTGGTCTGCGGCGCGAATGGCGTCTTCGTCGTGCTCAACCACAATCACCGTGTTGCCAAGGTTACGCAGGTGAACCAGCGTGCCGAGCAGGCGTTCGTTGTCGCGCTGGTGCAGGCCGATAGACGGCTCATCCAGCACGTACATTACGCCGACTAAGCCCGCGCCAATCTGGCTCGCCAGGCGGATACGCTGGGCTTCACCGCCGGAGAGCGTTTCAGCCGATCGGGAAAGCGTCAGGTAGTTCAGGCCGACGTTCACGAGGAACTTGAGGCGATCGCCGATCTCTTTCAGCACTTTTTCGGCGATTTTCGCGCGCTGGCCGGAGAGCTTCAGGTTGTTGAAGAAGTCCATCGCGTGGCCGATGCTCATGTCTGAGATGGTCGGCAGCGCCGTGTTTTCGACAAACACGTGACGCGCTTCGCGACGCAGACGTGTACCCTCGCAGGTGGCGCAGGAGCGGTTGCTGATGAACTTCGCCAGCTCCTCGCGCACCGCGCTGGATTCGGTCTCTTTGTAGCGGCGCTCCATGTTGTGCAGCACCCCTTCGAACGGGTGGCGACGCACGGAAGTGTCACCGCGATCGTTCATGTACTTGAACTCGATGTTCTCTTTGCCGGAACCGAACAGGATCACTTTATGTACGTTCGCGCTCAGGCTGGCCCACGGGGCTTCAACGTCGAACTTATAGTGCTCTGCCAGCGATTTCAGCATCTGGAAGTAGTAAAAATTACGCTTATCCCAGCCGCGAATGGCGCCACCCGCCAGCGACAGCTCCGGGTTCTGGATCACGCGGTCCGGGTCGAAATATTGCTGAACGCCGAGGCCGTCACAGGTCGGGCACGCGCCCGCTGGGTTGTTGAACGAGAACAGGCGCGGTTCCAGCTCGCGCATGCTGTAGCCGCAAATCGGGCAGGCGAAGTTGGCGGAGAAGAGCAGCTCTTCCGCTTTCGCATCGTCCATGTCTGACACCACCGCCGTGCCGCCCGACAGTTCCAGCGCCGTTTCAAAGGATTCCGCCAGACGCGTCGCCAGATCTTCACGTACCTTAAAGCGGTCAATCACCACTTCGATGGTGTGTTTCTTTTGCAGCTCCAGCTTTGGCGGATCGGACAGGTCACACACTTCGCCATCGATACGGGCGCGGATATAGCCCTGGCTTGCCAGGTTTTCCAGCGTTTTGGTGTGTTCACCCTTACGCTCTTTAATGATTGGCGCCAGCAGCATCAGGCGTTTGCCTTCCGGCTGAGACAGCACGTTATCCACCATCTGGCTGACGGTCTGGGCCGCCAGCGGAACGTCATGATCCGGACAACGCGGCTCGCCCACGCGCGCATACAGCAGACGCAGGTAGTCATGGATTTCGGTAATGGTACCGACCGTAGAACGCGGGTTATGCGATGTGGATTTCTGCTCAATGGAGATAGCAGGAGACAACCCTTCAATGTGGTCGACATCCGGTTTTTCCATCAGCGACAGGAACTGACGCGCGTACGCCGAGAGCGATTCAACGTAACGACGCTGTCCTTCGGCATACAAAGTGTCGAAAGCCAGTGAGGATTTGCCAGACCCCGAAAGCCCGGTCACGACGATGAGTTTGTCGCGAGGGATTATGAGGTTGATATTCTTGAGATTGTGGGTGCGGGCGCCCCGAACTTCGATCTTATCCATTCACCTTTCCCGGTTGGAACACGGATTGCCTGATTTGTTTGAAGGACAAACGGCTGTCAGAAACGGCTAATTATGACACAAAATGACCTGTTTGAATATACAGTATTGGAATGCATTTTCTGATTCACTGTGTAACAATGTCGAGTCCGCGAGAGAACTCTGGAACATGCTACGCAACTATCAAAGTGTCGCATGGAAATGGTACACTCGCGCGTTTACACTATTAAGAAACGTATTCAGGAGACACGAACATGGCCAGCAGAGGCGTAAACAAGGTGATTCTCGTCGGTAATCTGGGCCAGGACCCGGAAGTACGCTACATGCCGAGTGGTGGCGCAGTTGCCAACATTACGCTGGCTACTTCCGAATCCTGGCGTGATAAAGCGACCGGTGAAATGAAAGAGCAGACCGAATGGCACCGCGTTGTGCTGTTTGGCAAACTGGCTGAAGTGGCCGGTGAGTATCTGCGTAAGGGTTCTCAGGTCTATATCGAAGGCCAGCTGCGTACCCGCAAATGGACCGATCAATCCGGTCAGGAAAAATACACCACGGAAGTGGTGGTCAACGTAGGCGGCACCATGCAGATGCTGGGTGGTCGTCAGGGCAGTGGCGCACCGGCAGGTGGCGGCCAGCAGCAGGGCGGTTGGGGTCAGCCTCAACAGCCTCAGGGCGGCAATCAGTTCAGCGGCGGCGCGCAGTCTCGTCCTCAGCAGCAGTCTGCTCCGGCACCGTCTAACGAACCGCCAATGGACTTCGACGACGATATCCCGTTCTGATATCCAGACGCGTGAAACACAAAAAACCCAGACAATGTCTGGGTTTTTTTATAACAGGCTATCAGGTAATCACCATCGGCCAGTCTGGCGGAGTGTGGCTCATGGCTTCAACCATCACCACTTTAATGTTTTCCCAGACGGCGGCCATATCCACCAGCGTAATGCCGAGCAAACCTGTCGCGAACCAGCATGCGGCACCCAACCCTAACAGGGTGCTAATCACAGCAAGACCTGCGTAGTCGGACTTTCGGAACTGAATGTTTAACGTGCTGGCCAGGAACATCAAAACCGCGCTCAACAACGGCCAGCGCAGGAGCACCATACTGGTGGTAATGGTTGCCATAAAACCCATCCTCGACAAAACAGACGAACTGGAATGAAACAATGTTTCTCGTTACATAAGATGTGTGAACTATATCACATTTGCTGTTTTATTCGCCAGTATCGTATGAGGTAAAAGTGGGTTTATAACCGGGTAAAATATATCGTCCTCGTTCAGATCGGCGCTAAGCCGGAATTTTTATTTTTAATTCATTCAGATAGCAAAACCTTTGCAAAACACCCTCGGCTGTATAGCGTTTACAGCATTATGTCTATGGATTATGCTTGTGTGGAACAATAAATGTACCCGCAAAAATAATTCATCACATTGAATTATTTGGTTTTTTTTGGATTTTTATTCTTTTTTAACACTCAGCATACTCTTTGATTTCGTGGTCTTATTCTTTTATTCAGATATGAGTTATTGCGGTTGCTCTCTCGATTAATGACCTGCGAAAAGATAATGAAAGAAAAAAGACGCGAGATTATTAACGACAGCATGCAGGCTCTGCACGCCCTGGCGAAGCTGATGCCACAACTCAACGCGCAGTGTTCGCCGGTTGAAATGCTGGAAATCATCAACAGCGCACTGGGGGCAAATCTCTCGTGGGTCAGTGTCGAATCCGCAGACGGGCCGCGCGTGGTTTGTGCCGGCGACGTGACGTGTCACGCCTTCAACGTGGCGGATTTTCTTGCCAGCACCCTGTTGCAACGGCATCACCGCGCCTGGCGCGTTATCTACTGGAAAGAGCATATTGGCCGGGCGGTATTTTCCCCTCAGCACCCGGGCTATGCGCGGCTGCAAAGCGGCGTGCTGTGTAAACTCTCAGCGCATGGCAGACAGTGCAGTGGTTATTTCTTTTTGGCTTTTAATGAAAAACTGACCTCGTTACCGATATTGAAAAATATCGTGGTGGTATTGGTCGAGAAGCTAAAAGATTATTTTGATGACATCATCGTGCGGGAAAAAACAGCGCAAGAGATGCAGCGCGTCGTCACGCAATATAAAACTTTATTTGAACGTGCTCCGGTATTGATGAACGCCTTTGACAGACATAACCGGTGTGTATTGTGGAACGCCGAATGCGAAAAAGTCTTTGGCTGGAGTATGACTGAAATCGGCGAGCACCCCGATCCGCTGGCCCTGTTTTACCCGGATCCCGAGGAGCGACAGCGCGTGCAGGAGTCGGTTCGTTTCGCACCACTTAAGGATATGTACGAATGGCACCCGGTGCGTAAAGACGGGACGCCGTTAACCATCCTCTGGTCAAACATCCTTTTACCGGATAACTCCATTCTCAATATTGGCCTCGATATCACCGAACGTAAAAAAGCAGAACAGCAGCTGACCGTCAAAGCCACCACGGACGATCTGACGGGCTGTCTGAATCGCTCGACAATTTTACAGCGGCTCAAAATGGCGCTGGCAGCCAGTTCGCCGCAGGATGTCAGTAGCCATTTCTGTCTCCTGATGTTCGATCTCGATTATTTCAAGCAGATCAACGATCGGTGGGGACATCAGGTTGGCGATGCGGCATTGATTCACTTTTGCGACCGTATTCGCGAAGTGAGCCCGGCCGGGTCAGCACTGGGACGGGTAGGGGGCGAAGAGTTTGTTCTTCTGCTGGCGCGTACGGATGGTATGGCCGCTACGTTGCTCTCTTCCCGGCTGCGTGCCGCGCTGATCTCAAAACCGCTGCGTGTGGGCGATAAAACGCTGGTACTCTCTTTCAGCGCCGGGGTGGTTGAAGTCTGTCAGGGGCAACGGGATACTTCTGCCATACTGATGCGTGCTGATAAGGCATTATATGACGCCAAGCGTACGGGAAGAGGAAAAACGGTTCTGGCGTCTGATTATTTATAAATCAGCATAAGAACAAAGAGCAGGCTATTTCAGCCAACAAATTTTCCACACCTGTCGCGGGTAATTATTATCCTTATCAGAAACGAAATGAATACTTTTAGTTTGGCTTACGGGAAAATATTATCGGCATCACGAATTTTAGGATTTTTAATACCAAAAGTCAGTTGCTAACTTCCCATGATTCATGCAACGTAATCACCTGTTTATCAAAGCAGCCGGTCTTCATTGCTACAGGCGTACAACATGCAGGGATACAGAGCGGGAAATGAATCGTAGCGCGCGGCGCAAAATGCTCAAAGCGGTCGGGATTATCATGGTAGTTATGCTGCCGGTGATGCTTGCGCTATGGTTTGCCCAGCTTAGAGCCGTGTCGGAAATCAGCGCTCAGCTGCGCACGTTTGCTGAACTTGCTTTAAACAAAACTGAACGGGTTATTCAACAGGTTGATATGGCCCGGGAAGACGCGGAAAAATATCAGGGTAAAGTGTGTACGCCGGAGCATCGTCAATATATGTTGAACGTTTCCCGCGGTCGCCTTTTTGTTGCCGATTTAATTTATGCTGAAGGCCAGGACTTTCTCTGCTCGACCCTTTTTACGCCGGATCATCCTTACATCATCCCCGCTGCCAATTACACACGTAAACCCGACGTTGCTATCTATTATTTTCGCGATACGCCATTTTTTAATGGTTATAAAATGATATATATGCAGCGCGGAAATTATGTCGCAGTGGTCAACCCGCTTTCGTACAGTGAGGTGATGTCAGACGATCGTTCCCTGTCGTGGGGAGTGTATGACACCGTCAGCAATGCATTCTTTTCTGTGAGTCAGAAAGCCAATATTTCTTTATTGCATTCGATGCTCCGACATCAGGAAACGACTTTTCAGAAAGATGACCGTTTTTATACGATCGTAAAATCAGAGCAGAGGCCCATTGCGGCCATCGTTTCAACCTCCAATGCCCGTTTTTATAAAACGCTTTATCATCAGGCTACTCTGACGCTACCGCTGGGGATGATTTGCAGCATTATTATTTTGCTGGTGTGGTCGCGAACACACCGTGAATTCAATTCGCCTGGCCGACTTCTGCACCGGGCGCTGAATAAACGCCAGCTGTGCGTCCATTATCAGCCCATTATTGATATAAAAAATAACCAGTGCGTGGGAGCAGAGGCGTTGTTGCGCTGGCCAGGATTCAACGGTCAGGTTATGAGCCCGGCGGAATTTATTCCCCTGGCCGAAAAAGAGGGGATGATTGAGCGCATTACGGATTACGTCGTGGAGGAGGTGTTCACCGATCTGGGCCATTTTCTTGCCGCTCACCCCGATCTGTATGTCTCGATTAACCTGTCGGCGTCGGATTTTCACTCTTCACGTCTTATTGCCCTGATCTCCGACAAAGCCCGCTTTTACTCGGTTCGCGCGCAGCAAATAAAAATTGAGGTGACGGAGCGGGGGTTTATTGACGTGCCGAAAACCACGCCGGTCATTCAGGCGTTTCGCCAGGCGGGGTATGAAGTGGCGATTGATGATTTCGGAACCGGCTACTCTAACCTGCATAACCTCTATTCGCTGAACGTCGATATCCTGAAAATCGACAAATCTTTTATCGATACCTTAACCACCAACAGCACCAGCCACCTGATTGCCGAGCACATCATTGAGATGGCGCAAAGCCTGCGGCTGAAAACCATTGCGGAAGGGGTCGAGACGGGGGAGCAGGTGAGCTGGCTGCTGAAGCGTGGCGTGCAGTATTGTCAGGGATGGCACTTCGCGAAAGCGATGCCGCCCCAGGCATTTATGGCCTGGCAGCAGCAACCCTTGCGTTAACACGCATTAATTGAGCTGATGGCGGTAGTCGCTCGGCGTACGGTCAAACTCGCGGCGGAAGACGCGGGAAAAGGTCTGCTGCGACACATAGCCCAGATCCATTGCGATATCAAAAATGGGCCGCTGCGTTGAGCGTAACGCCTGCGCCGCCAGCAGGAGCCTGCGCTGGCGAATGTAGTCACCCAGCGTTTGATGCATTACGGTGCGGAACATTCTCTGTAAATACCATTTCGAATAGCCCGACTTCTTAGCGACCACATCAATGTTCAACGGCTGGTCGATATGTTCATCAATCCATTCAATAAGCGTCTGAATAATTTGCTGATGCGACATAAGGTTACCCCTCTGTGGAGACATCTGTCCTGGTTGATTCGTCGTTTTCTCTGCGGGGGAGTATAATTCCTCAAGTTAACTTGAGGTAAAGAGGTTTTATGGAAAAGAGATTACCGCGCATCAAAGCGCTGTTAACCCCCGGTGAAGTGGCGAAACGAAGCGGCGTGGCGGTGTCGGCGCTCCACTTCTATGAAAGCAAAGGGTTAATAAAAAGTATCCGTAACGCCGGAAACCAGCGGCGCTATACCCGCGATGTGCTCCGCTACGTGGCGATTATCAAAATTGCGCAACGTATCGGCATCCCCCTGGCTACCATCGGCGACGCGTTCGGCGTATTGCCGGAAGGACACTCGCTGAGCGCGAAAGAGTGGAAGCAGCTGTCGTCCCAGTGGCGAGAAGAACTGGATCGTCGTATTCACACGCTGGTGGCCCTGCGCGATGAACTGGATGGCTGCATTGGTTGCGGGTGTTTATCACGTAGCGATTGTCCGCTGCGTAACCCGGGTGACAGGTTGGGCGAGCAGGGGACGGGGGCGCGGTTGCTGGAGGAGGATTGAGAGGTGTGTGCCGGGTAAGGCGCAGCCGCCACCCGGCAACAAGCATAAAGAACTAAAGCGCCACTAAGGGCGCTTTAGTTTTTTCCGGTCTTTGTCTTTCTCTCTATCCCGCTGGCTCACGGGAGGGTTTCCCCCGACATCAGTACTCCTCGTGTCGAGCTTGTGGAGGAGGTTCCGGTTTGTACTGACACTTTAATTCTATGCCCGGCCGCCGTTTTTGCCACCGGAGATGATGAGATTTTAGCCGAATTTTTTTCGTGAAGTTGTTCAGTTTTCTATAGTTAAAAAGTATGAATCACCGGAGAACATCATGCTAACGGTCCACCACCTTAACCAGTCTCGTTCCCATCGCGTCCTCTGGGCGCTGGAAGAGCTGGGTCTGACATATGAGATTGTGCGCTACCAGCGCGAAAAAACCATGCTCGCACCAGACGCGCTCAAAAAAGTGCATCCGCTGGGAAAATCCCCGGTACTGGAAGATAACGGACTGGTTCTGGCTGAATCAGGCGCGATTCTGGAATATCTTCAGGAAACGTACGATTCGGCGTCACGATTCAAACCGTTAGATCCCGCTCATAAAGTGCAGTATCGCTTCTGGCTGCATTACGCCGAAGGGTCCTTGATGCCGCTGCTGTTAATGAAGCTGGTATTTAACAGCCTCGGCAAACCCCCCGTCCCGTTTGGCCTGCGCACGCTGGGTAAGGCGCTGGGGCAGGGGGTGCAAAAAGCGTATCTCAACCGCCAGCTGGAAACGCATGCGCGCTTTATTAACGATCATCTTGCCGAAAACAGCTGGTTTGCCGGCGACACGCTGACCATGGCGGACATCCAGATGAGTTTTCCCCTCTTCGCCCTGCTGGCGAGAGGCGGCATCGACAATCTCGACCACATAGCGGCGTGGAAACAGAGAGTGGAGGCACGTCCGGGCTGGCAGACAACGCTTGCGAAAGGCGGCCCGCTGACGATACCCGGCGGGGGATGAAATGTAACGAAATTGCGCATGGACGATAACGTTTGCGCATCCTCTGCTTAATTCTTCATCGTCATGAGGCAATTTTAGCGAAAAACGAGAAAGTTCAGTTGAAAAGGGCGGGTATTAGGCTAGATAATCGTTTGCCTACATTTGACCACCCGTTTTGTAAGCGCGGAGCTAAACGTTTGCTTTTTTTGTGACGCCCCTTTCGTCGCAAACGCAGCACAAGGATTTGACGTTTCGCTGGCAGTGGAGTCTCCACCACGCTTACGGACTTTCAATAAAAATTTTCAGGGGATGTTTTCTATGTCTACGCCATCTGCGCGTACCGGCGGTTCACTTGACGCCATGTTTAAAATTTCTGCTCGCGGCAGCACCGTGCGCCAGGAAGTTGTTGCCGGTCTGACGACGTTTCTGGCGATGGTGTACTCCGTCATCGTGGTGCCGGGCATGCTCGGCAAAGCGGGCTTCCCGCCAGCGGCGGTCTTTGTTGCCACCTGCCTGGTTGCGGGTGTGGGTTCGATTGTGATGGGCCTGTGGGCGAACCTGCCGCTGGCGATCGGGTGCGCCATCTCCCTGACCGCGTTTACCGCCTTCAGCCTGGTGCTGGGCCAGCATATCAGCGTCCCCGTAGCGCTCGGCGCGGTGTTCCTGATGGGTGTTCTGTTCACCGTGATCTCTGCTACCGGCATCCGTAGCTGGATTTTGCGCAACCTGCCGCAGGGCGTGGCGCACGGCACCGGTATCGGCATCGGCCTGTTCCTGCTGCTGATCGCTGCCAACGGCGTGGGTCTGGTCATCAAGAACCCGCTGGACGGCCTGCCGGTTGCGCTGGGTAACTTCGCGAGCTTCCCGGTAATTATGTCGCTGGTGGGTCTGGCGGTGATCATTGGCCTGGAAAAACTGAAAGTGCCGGGCGGCATTCTGCTGACCATTATCGGCGTGTCCATCGTCGGTCTGATCTTCGACCCGTCCGTTCATTTCTCCGGGATTTTCGCCATGCCGTCGCTGAGCGATGACAACGGTAACTCCCTGATTGGCAGCCTGGATATTGTGGGCGCGCTGAACCCGGTGATCCTGCCAAGCGTGCTGGCGCTGGTAATGACCGCGGTGTTTGACGCCACCGGGACCATCCGCGCGGTGGCGGGGCAGGCTAACCTGCTGGACAAAGACGGCCAGATCATTGACGGCGGCAAAGCGCTGACCACCGACTCCCTGAGCAGCGTTTTCTCTGGCCTGGTGGGTGCAGCGCCAGCGGCAGTGTACATTGAGTCCGCAGCGGGTACGGCGGCAGGCGGCAAAACCGGCCTGACGGCTATTACCGTTGGCGTACTGTTCCTGCTGATCCTGTTCCTCTCTCCGCTCTCTTATCTGGTGCCAGCTTACGCGACCGCACCTGCGCTGATGTACGTCGGCCTGCTGATGCTGAGCAACGTGGCGAAAATCGACTTTGCTGACTTTGTTGATGCCATGTCCGGCCTGATCACCGCGGTCTTTATCGTGCTGACCTGTAACATCGTGACCGGCATTATGATCGGTTTCGCCTCGCTGGTGATTGGGCGTCTGGTCTCCGGTGAGTGGCGCAAGCTGAACATCGGTACCGTTGTCATCGCCGTTGCGCTGGTGGCGTTCTACGCGGGCGGCTGGGCAATTTAAGTTATCCATTGATGCGAAAACGGGTGGCTCAGGCCGCCCGTTTTTATTTTCAGGACTCATCCCGTTGTCTTTTACGTTACTCTGGAGAGGATAGAATAAGAGGCACGACGCCTCAGGTTTGGCTTAAAAAGAAACACAGCAAACAGGGAACGCATGGAAATTTTCTTCACAATACTCATCATGACCCTTGTGGTCTCATTATCCGGGGTGGTTACACGCGTACTGCCCTTCCAGGTCCCCCTGCCTTTAATGCAAATAGCTATCGGTGCGCTGCTGGCGTGGCCGACGTTCGGTCTGCACGTGGAGTTCGATCCGGAACTGTTCCTCGTGCTGTTTATCCCGCCGCTGCTGTTTGCCGATGGCTGGAAAACGCCGACGCGCGAATTTCTTGAGCACGGGCGAGAGATCTTCGGTCTGGCGCTGGCGCTGGTGGTCGTTACCGTGGTCGGGATTGGTTTCCTGATCTACTGGGCCGTACCGGGGATCCCGCTTATACCCGCCTTTGCGCTGGCTGCCGTGCTGTCGCCGACCGACGCCGTGGCGCTGTCCGGCATTGTGGGCGAAGGGCGCATTCCTAAGAAAATCATGGGCATTTTGCAGGGCGAGGCGCTGATGAACGACGCTTCCGGCCTGGTAGCCCTGAAGTTTGCCGTGGCGGTAGCCATGGGCACCATGGTCTTTACCGTCGGCGGTGCAACCCTCGAATTCTTCAAGGTGGCGATTGGCGGTATCCTCGCAGGCTTTGTTGTAAGCTGGCTGTACGGTCGTTCGCTGCGCTTCCTCAGCCGCTGGGGCGGCGATGAACCGGCGACGCAGATCGTCCTGCTGTTCCTGCTGCCGTTCGCCTCTTACCTGATTGCCGAACATATCGGCGTGTCGGGCATTCTGGCGGCGGTAGCCGCGGGGATGACCATCACCCGTTCCGGCGTGATGCGCCGGGCGCCGCTGGCGATGCGTCTGCGCGCGAACAGTACCTGGGCGATGCTCGAGTTTGTCTTTAACGGCATGGTGTTCCTGCTGTTGGGCCTGCAACTGCCGGGCATTATGGAATCTTCGCTGATCGCGGCCGAAGCGGATCCAAACGTTGAAGTCTGGATGCTGTTTACCGATATCGTACTCATCTACCTTTCGCTAATGCTGGTGCGTTTCGGCTGGCTGTGGACGATGAAGAAGTTCAGCGTTCGCTTCCTGACCAAAAAGCCGATGGAGTTCGGCTCCTGGACCACGCGCGAGCTGCTGATTGCCTCTTTCGCGGGCGTTCGCGGGGCGATCACCCTTGCTGGTGTGCTCTCCATTCCTCTGCTTCTGCCGACGGGCGAGGTCTTCCCGGCGCGCTACGAGCTGGTGTTCCTGGCGGCGGGCGTGATCCTCTTCTCCCTGTTTGTCGGCGTAATTATGCTGCCGATTCTGCTGCAGCATATTGATGCGGGTGACACCTCGCAGCAGCATAAGGAAGAGCGGATTGCCCGTGCGGCGACGGCGGAAGTAGCGATTGTCGCCATCGAGAAGATGGAGGAGCGTCTGGCCGCCGATGCCGAAGAGAACATTGATAACCAGCTGCTGAAGGAAGTCAGTTCACGCGTGATCGGTAATTTGCGTCGCCGTGCTGACGGACGTAACGACGTGGAAAGTTCGTTGCAGGAAGAGAACCTCGAGCGCCGTTTCCGCCTGGCGGCGCTGCGCTCCGAGCGTGCCGAGCTGTATCACCTGCGCGCGACGCGGCAGATCAGCAACGAGACGCTGCAAAAGCTGCTGCACGATCTGGATCTGCTGGAAGCGTTGTTGATAGAGAATCAGTAGCGCTGTAATTGCCCGGTGGCGCTGCGCTTACCGGGCCTACGTGCTCGATCGGTTCCCTCTCCCTATGGGCTGAGGGTTCCCCACAAATTAATGCGAGCACTGAGCAATCCCCTCGCCCCTCCGGGGAGAGGGTTAGGGTGAGGGGAACATACGGCGGTGGTGGTCATTCCGTTCACTTTATGTTCCTTGCTACTCTGTAACGACATGACCGGTGAACGTGCCAGGGTGGCTCAGTCGCCACCACCCTGGCGACCCGGGCTCCCGGCGGAAAATCGCCGCTTCGCGGTGCCCTCGGCTTATTCCTTCCGGCTTATCGGGTACGGGCGGAGGCAACGTCCCTGTAAAGCCGCCCTCTCGGCGCATCCCTGCGCCTCGCCCCGGCCTGCAGGAAACGCCTCAGCGATTTACAGCCGGACCAGGGCATCGCTGACAGCCCTCAGTCATTTAGAAAGCAACTTTATTGCTTCTGCATAAAAAAATTACTGGGGATCCCTCAGCCCTATGGGAGAGGGTTAGGGTGAGGGTACCCAAAACCCCTCACAGCATTGCAACCACGCCTGTGCGCTGTGCGACAGATACACCCCTTCACGCCAGATCATCCCTAACTGCCAGTGCAGATCGCTCTCCAGCGGGATCCAGCGCAGCGTGTTTTTATCCAGCCGCTCGCAGATCGGCTGCGGCAGAATGGCTATCCCCACGCCCGCCTGTACCATCGCCGCCAGAAAATCCCACTGGCCGCTGCGCACCGCAATGCGCGGCTTTACGTTGTGCTGGTTAAACAGCGCCATCAGCTGGCGGCTTAAGGCGAAATCTTCGTTGTAAATCAGCAGCGGGTGTTCGCCGAGCAGCTCGGGTTTTACTGATTCAATCTTCAGCCAGTCGCCGGAGCGCGGCACCAGCACGCACAGCGGGTGGCTGAACAGCGGCAGCGTCGCCAGGCCGCTTTCCTCCTCTACGGGAAGGGCCGTCATGGCCACGTCCAGTTCACCGTTCATCACCGCCTGCTGCACGGTCAGGCCGCCAAATTCAGAGATTTTTAGCTCAACGCCGGGATAGCGCTGGCGAAACAGGCTAATCGGCCCGGCCATCATCATGCCGACCATCGGCGGAATGCCGAGCCGCAGCAGCCCTTTTGTCAGGTGGTTGATGTCCCCAAGCTCGGCCTCCAGCTGGCGGAACTCCGCCAGAATTGCCAGCCCGCGCTCGAACACCACGCGACCGGTATCGGTCAGCAGCAGCTTGCGCCCGTCGCGGATCAGCAGGGTACAGTTCAGCTCATCTTCGAGGTTTTTCAGCATCTTACTGATGGTAGGCTGGGTTACGAATAACTTCTCCGCTGCGCGGGTAAAACTTTGCTGGCGAACCACCTCGACAAAATAGCGCAGCGTTCTTATGTCCATGATTATTCCTCGAAACTATACCTTCGATGATTTTAATTCATTTCAGTCGATACCGTACGCTCACTATACTGGCGCCTCGTCTCATTTCTGAGGAAAACCCCCATGGCCGTGGCGTTAAGCCGTGTTACGCCTGCCGTTGTTCAACGACTCCAGGTACCGGTTCAGGTACTGCTCTACGCGGGACTGTTTGTTTTTGCTGATTATCTTGTCGACTGGCTGAACCTGCCTTTACCCGCCAACCTGGTGGGAATGGTGCTGATGCTGACGCTGATCCTCTGTCGCGCGTTGCCCCTTAGCTGGGTGCGGGCCGGTGCGCGCTGGCTGCTGGCGGAGATGCTGCTGTTCTTCGTTCCGGCCGTGGTGGCGGTGGTGAATTATGCGCAACTGCTGATGGTCGACGGCTGGCGCATCTTTGCGGTTATCGCCCTGAGCACGCTGATGGTGCTGGGCGCCACCGCCTGGGTGGTGGATAAAGTGTATCGCTTTGAAATCAGCAGGCAGAAGCATGACTAACTTTCAGATAAGCGTGCTATGCCTGATTGCGACAGTCGTCATTTACTTTGCCAACAAGCGCCTGTATCGCCGCTTTCGCACGCTGCCGCTGATGCCGCTGGTCTTTACGCCGATCCTGCTGGTGCTGATGCTGGTCTTCGGCCATATCTCCTGGCAGAACTACATTGGTGAATCCCACTGGCTGCTGTGGCTGCTCGGCCCGGCGACTATCGCCTTTGCGGTGCCGGTGTATGACAACCTGGCAATTATTAAACGCCACTGGATGTCGCTCAGCGCGGGAGTCGTCACCGCGACGGTAGTGGCGGTGTGCAGCTCGGTCTGGCTGGCGCGGCTGTTTACCCTGTCTGATGAAATCCAGCGCAGCCTGGCGGTACGCTCGGTGACCACACCGTTCGCGCTGGCGGCGGCTAAACCGCTCGGCGGACAGCCGGATCTGGTGGCGCTGTTTGTGGTGGTGACCGGCGTGTTCGGCATGGCAGTGGGGGATGTGCTGTTTCTGCGCCTTTCCATTCGCGAAGGGATGGCGAAAGGGGCGGGGTTTGGCGCGGCGTCGCACGGGGCGGGGACGGCACGTTCGTATGAGCTGGGACAGCAGGAAGGCGTTGTTGCAAGCCTGGTGATGATGCTCTCGGGCGTGACAATGGTATTAATCGCGCCGCTGGTGGCGTGGGTGATGTTTTAAGTTCCCCGGCCAGAGCGACCGGGGAGAAAAGGTTTAGTGCGCGCGGCCCTGCTCAACACCCAGGCCGGTTTGCGAGCGGATAAACTGGGCGCGGAATTTCTCACGCTCCAGGTTACCCTCCGGCGAGTTGTCGGTCGCTGAGAAGAACCAGATCCCAATAAACGCCACGGCAATGGAGAACAGCGCCGGGTATTCATACGGGAAGATAGCGCTTTCGTGACCGAGGATCTGCACCCAGATGGTCGGGCCGAGGATCATCAGAATCACCGCCGTCAGCAGCCCCAGCCAGCCGCCAATCATCGCCCCACGGGTGGTCAGTTTTGACCAGTACATGGAGAGCAGAATGATCGGGAAGTTACAGCTTGCCGCAATCGAGAAGGCCAGCCCCACCATAAAGGCGATGTTCTGCTTCTCGAACAAAATCCCCAGCAGGATGGCGACGACGCCCAGCACCAGTACGGTGATTTTGGAGACTTTCAGCTCATCGCGCTCGCTTGCGCCTTTGCGGAAAACGTTGGCGTAGAGATCGTGCGATACCGCAGACGCACCAGCCAGCGTCAGCCCTGCAACCACCGCGAGGATGGTGGCGAAGGCCACGGCAGAGATAAAGCCGAGGAACAGGTTACCGCCTACCGCGTCGGCCAGATGCACCGCCGCCATGTTGTTACCGCCGATAAGCGCGCCCGCCGCGTCTTTAAACGCCGGGTTTGCCCCCACCAGCATGATCGCGCCAAAGCCGATGATAAAGGTCAGTATGTAGAAGTAGCCCATAAACCCGGTGGCGTAGAACACGCTTTTACGCGCTTCACGTGCATCAGACACCGTGAAGAAACGCATCAGGATATGCGGCAGGCCAGCGGTACCGAACATCAGGCCGAGACCGAGCGAGAGCGCGGATATCGGATCTTTCACCAGCCCGCCCGGGCTCATGATCGCTTCCCCTTTCGGGTGCACTGACATGGCTTCGGTAAACAGATTATTGAAGCTGAACCCGACGTGTTTCATCACCATAAAGGCCATAAAGCTGGCGCCGAACAGCAGCAGTACCGCTTTGATGATCTGTACCCAGGTGGTGGCCAGCATGCCGCCGAACAGGACGTACATCACCATCAGCACGCCTACCAGCACCACCGCGACGTGGTAGTTCAGACCGAACAGCAGCTCGATCAATTTACCCGCGCCCACCATCTGCGCAATCAGGTACAGCGCCACCACCACCAGCGAACCGCAGGCGGAGAGCATGCGGATGGGGCCTTGTTTGAGGCGGTATGAAGCTACGTCTGCAAAGGTGTAGCGGCCAAGGTTACGCAGGCGCTCGGCAATCAGGAACAGAATGATCGGCCAGCCGACGAGGAAGCCGAGAGAGTAGATCAGGCCGTCATACCCCGAGGTATAAACCAGCGCGGAGATCCCGAGGAACGAGGCGGCAGACATAAAGTCTCCCGCAATCGCCAGCCCGTTCTGGAAGCCGGTAATGTTGCCGCCCGCGGTGTAGTAATCGTTACGGGAGCGCACGCGTTTCGACGCCCAGTAGGTGATGTAAAGCGTTAGCACCACGAAAATCAGGAACATGATAATCGCCTGCCAGTTGGTTGGCTGGCGCTGGACCTCGCCGGTAAGGGCATCTGCCGCATGGGCAGCAAAGGGAAGTGTGGCGGCAAGCGCCGTCAGGACTCGCTTCATGATGCTTTTACCTCGCGCAGAACTTCTCTGTTAAGACGATCGAATTCACCGTTCGCACGCCAGACATACACACCTGTCAGCACAAACGAAATAACGATAACGCCAATGCCAATTGGGATGCCGCGCGTAACGCTGGTTCCGGCGTGCAGCGGCGTACCGAGCCACTGCGGCGCAAAGGCGATCAGCAGAATAAAGCCGACGTAAATAACCAGCATGATGATGGAAAGGATAAAGGCAAACCGTTGCCGTTTTTCGACGAGCTCCCTGTAGTGCGCACTATTCTCTATCTGCTGACAAATATCGTTATTCATCACAGAGTCTCCAAAGGTAAGGTTGGTTTGTTTTTATCCCCTCTCCCCTATGGGGAGAGGGTTAGGGTGATGGAAGGAAGGTGCGGTCTGATGCCCTCACCCCGGCCCTCTCCCACGGGGAGAGGGAGAAAACACTAGGAAGGCATTGCGATGGCCTGCTTCTCTTCGAGCAGTTTGTCCACCACGCCAGGATCGGCAAGCGTTGAGGTATCACCGAGGTTGCTGGTGTCGCCCGCTGCGATTTTGCGCAGAATACGGCGCATAATCTTGCCGGAACGGGTTTTCGGCAGTGAGTCGGTCCAGTGCAGCACATCCGGTGTGGCCAGCGGGCCGATCTCTTTACGCACCCAGTTACGCACCTCGGTATACAGCTCTGGTGACGGCTCTTCGCCGTGGTTCAGGGTGACGTAGGCGTAGATCGCCTGGCCTTTGATGTTGTGAGGAATGCCGACAACTGCCGCTTCGGCAATCTTCGGATGCGACACCAGCGCAGACTCAATCTCCGCCGTACCCAGACGGTGGCCGGAAACATTCAGCACATCGTCCACGCGTCCGGTGATCCAGTAATAACCGTCTTCGTCCCGGCGCGCGCCGTCGCCGCTGAAGTACATGTTTTTAAAGGTCGAGAAGTAGGTCTGCTCGAAGCGCTCATGGTCGCCGAACAGGGTACGCGCCTGGCCAGGCCAGGAATCGACGATTACCAGGTTGCCTTCGGTGGCCCCTTCCTGCGGATTGCCTTCGTTGTCCACCAGCGCGGGCTGCACGCCGAAGAACGGACGGGTGGCCGAACCGGCTTTCAACTGCGTGGCGCCCGGCATCGGGGTGATCATGAAGCCGCCGGTTTCGGTCTGCCACCAGGTGTCCATCACCGGGCACTTCTCGTTGCCGATCTTCTTCCAGTACCACTCCCAGGCTTCCGGGTTGATCGGCTCGCCCACGGAACCGAGGATGCGCAGGGAAGAGCGGTCGGTCCCTTCGATGGCTTTATCGCCTTCCGCCATCAGCGCACGGATCGCCGTTGGCGCGGTGTAGAGAATGTTGACCTGATGCTTATCAACCACCTGACACATACGCGCCGGCGATGGCCAGTTAGGTACGCCTTCAAACATCAGCGTCGTTGCGCCGCAGGCCAGCGGGCCGTACAGCAGGTAGCTGTGACCGGTGACCCAGCCCACGTCGGCGGTACACCAGTAGATGTCGCCCGGATGGTAGTCGAAAACGTATTTAAAGGTGGTGGCCGCGTAAACCAGATAGCCGCCGGTGGTATGCAGCACGCCTTTCGGCTTACCGGTGGATCCGGAGGTATAAAGGATAAACAGCGGATCTTCCGCGTTCATCTCTTCCGGTTGATGCTGGTCGCTTGCGTTTTCAATCAGATCGCTCCACCACAGGTCTCGGCCCTCGTGCCAGTCAATGTTGCCGCCCGTGCGTTTGAAGACAATGACGTTATGGATGGATTTCACGTTCGGGTTTTTCAGCGCTTCATCGACGTTTTTCTTCAGCGGAATGCCGCGCCCGGCACGCACGCCCTCGTCAGCGGTGATCACCAGCTTTGAGTTCGAGTCGACGATACGTCCGGCAACCGCCTCCGGCGAGAAGCCACCAAAAATAACGGAGTGGATCGCGCCGATGCGCGCGCAGGCCAGCATAGCCACCGCGGCTTCCGGCACCATCGGCATATAGATCGCCACCACATCGCCTTTTTTAATGCCCTGGGCCAGCAGCACGTTGGCGAAGCGGCAGACGTCGCGATGAAGCTCTTTATATGAGATGTGTTTGCTCTGAGAGGCATCGTCGCCTTCCCAGATAATGGCCGTTTCGTTGCCGCGTTCGGCAAGATGGCGGTCCAGGCAGTTCGCCGCCAGGTTCAGCGTGCCGTCTTCATACCATTTAATGGAGACGTTGCCCGGCGCGAAAGAGGTGTTCTTTACCTTCTGATAAGGTTTGATCCAGTCGAGGATGTGGCCCTGTTCACCCCAGAATGCGTCAGGGCTGGAAATGGACTGCTGGTATTTCTCCTGGTACTGCTCCGGGCTTATCAGGCAACGGTCCGCAATGTTTGCGGGAATGTCGTGTTTGTGTATTTGGCTCATGGCTTTTTTTCTCCTTGTAAGATGTTAATAATATGTCGCAAAAACGTTAATAGTAGGGGCTTTACAAGCTTTGTTTAGTATTTGGGCGACAGATCACGCAATGTCTGAAGAGTATGAAAATTGAGCGAATGAAACTTTGAAGGGAAATAATTCATCTGAAGAATTATTCACTTTTTTGTTTGTAAAAGTTTTTTCATAACAATCGGTTATTGATGTGGATTGCTATTTATTACCGTCAATGACGCTTTTTGCAGTGAAATGCCTTGTTCTTTAAGGCTTGCGCAGCATGCCGTGCAAATGATACTCATACGGCGCGTTAAAAAATCCCATAAACCAACGCAACACAATTCATACTCTTTCAGTATGTCTTCATATTCATGCAGTTTTGATGGTGCGGAGATTTCATTGAGGAAGTCAGTTTCTATGAAAAATTTGAAAGTCAGCCTGGCCTGGCAGATCCTGCTGGCCCTTGTGCTGGGCATCTTGCTGGGCAGTTACCTCCATTATCATAGCGACAGCCGCGAGTGGCTGATTGCGAACCTTCTCTCGCCAGCGGGCGATATCTTTATTCATCTGATCAAGATGATTGTTGTGCCGATTGTGATCTCGACGCTGGTGGTCGGTATTGCCGGGGTAGGTGATGCGAAACAGTTAGGCCGCATCGGCGTTAAAACCATTCTCTATTTCGAAGTGATCACCACGGTTGCCATCATTCTTGGTATCACCCTGGCGAACGTGTTCCAGCCAGGTTCCGGGATTGATATGTCGCAGCTGGCGACGGTGGATATTTCGAAATATCAAAGCACCACCGCCGACGTGCAGAGCCATTCGCACGGTCTGATGGGCACAATTCTGTCACTGGTGCCGACCAACATTATCGCGTCAATGGCGAAGGGCGAGATGCTGCCGATCATCTTCTTCTCGGTGCTCTTTGGTCTGGGGCTTTCTTCCCTGCCCGCGACGCACCGTGAACCGCTGGTAACGGTGTTCCGCTCTATCTCTGAAACCATGTTCAAAGTCACCCACATGGTGATGCGCTATGCGCCGGTGGGTGTTTTTGCGCTGATCGCCGTAACCGTGGCGAACTTCGGTTTTGCCTCCCTGTGGCCGTTGGCGAAGCTGGTGATTCTGGTGCACTTCGCGATCCTGTTCTTCGCGCTGGTGGTGCTGGGGATTGTGGCGCGCCTGTGCGGGCTGAGCATCTGGATCCTGATCCGCATTCTGAAAGATGAGCTGATTCTGGCGTACTCCACGGCAAGCTCCGAGAGCGTGCTGCCGCGTATCATTGAGAAGATGGAGGCCTACGGTGCACCGGCGTCCATTACCAGCTTCGTTGTACCGACCGGTTACTCCTTCAACCTGGATGGTTCAACGCTGTATCAGAGTATTGCGGCAATCTTTATCGCTCAGCTGTATGGCATTGACCTGTCGCTGTGGCAGGAAATCGTGCTGGTGTTGACCCTGATGGTGACCTCAAAGGGTATCGCAGGCGTGCCGGGCGTCTCCTTCGTGGTGCTGCTGGCGACGCTGGGCAGCGTCGGTATTCCGCTGGAAGGCCTGGCGTTTATCGCCGGTGTGGACCGTATCCTCGACATGGCGCGTACCGCGCTGAATGTGGTGGGTAATGCGCTGGCGGTGCTGGTAATCTCCAAGTGGGAACACAAGTTCGACCGTAAAAAAGCGCTGGCGTATGAACGCGAGGTGCTGGGTCGTTTTGATAAAACGGCTGACCATTGATGTAAAAATGCCGGGTGGCGGCTTCGCCTTACCCGGCCTACATAAGCCGTAGGCCCGGTAAGCGCAGCGCGACCGGGCAATAATTTACTCTCCGCTCAACGCATCAAACTCTTCACACCCGGTATCAAACCCTTCCATACAGCTCAGGTTTAACCAGTAAAGCGCTTTCTGTTTATTCGGTGTGATAAAGCCTTTCTCACCCTGCCTGAACAGCATGCCTGCCCAGTACTCCGCATAGCCCGTCCGGGACAGAGCCGAACTCCGCTTGAACCACGCCGCAGCCTGCACGTCATCCTGAGGGACTTCAACGCCGTTGGCATAGATCAGCCCCAGCAGCTGTTGCGCGTCTACCGCCGAGTCGCTATCGATGTCTTCGGTCGCCGTTTGCAGCAGTTTAATGGCCTGCGGGTAGTCGGTCTTGCCTGCCTGCGTATTCACCAGCACCCGCGCCAGCATGATCGCGCCGCGTTTGCTGCCCGCAATGTTTGCCTGTTGGGCCAGAGCTTTGGCCTGTGCGTAGTCGCCCTGCGTAAAGAGGATTTGCGACAGCAGCGCCATGGCGTCGACATTGCCGCCTTTCGCCGCTTTCTCGGCCCACAGCGCGGCCTGCTTGCTGTCGCCGGAGCTGAAGTACGTATCGGCAAGATAATACTGGGCGCGCGCATCACCGGCTTCCGCCTGTTTTCGATACTGGCTGCCTATCTCATCGGCACGGGCAAAGGCGGTTAAAAATAACAACAACAGAAAAATGGCTTTCATGGATTCTTATCATCGGGGTACATGCCGCGCAGTATAATCGCGGTGACAGAAGAAAAAAACGGGTGCGTTAAGACCTCAGCATCCCACAAGCCGGGCGGAACACGCGTTCCGCCCGAAGAGGTTAGCCTGCGTTACAGGCTAATTTCGCCGCCACCTCCTGATGTTCACTCTTTATTGAAAACTCACATAACTTACCGCGAGTAATAAAGGTAAAGTTCACTATCGTCAGGCAAATAATAAAAACGATGCCTAACGCAGTTTTTAATGGCGTCATGCCTTTTACTCCTTGTGAAAAAAAGAATAAGAGGCTGCTCTCAACTTGTTGGGGTTGAGGGGTAGCCTCGGGTAAATGCAAATTTCCCGGGGCTTTCCACTTTCTGTCCCTCAACAATGCTCAAGACAGAAAGTCTTAAGCACCCGCCGCATATCTTATCCCTCTGAATTAAAATGCAAAGATGTAATTAATTTTCGCGAAAATTACATTTTTCTGCGAGACGTCTTCAGAGAAATATATTGTTATTATTAATAGCGATGCCAGAAATAATAATGGGGTGAATATCTCACCCCATTTAGTCAGCGATTAATTAACAGCTTCATCCCATTGCGCTTTCACGCAGGCGGGCTTTCAGCTTGTTATATTCGTCGATCACGTACTGTTCCGCTGCGCGCTGATCCGCTATGGGCTCCACGTTTACGGCGCAGTATTTATACTCCGGCGTTTTGGTTATCGGGCTTAAGTTCTCCGTCACCAGCTCGTTACAGGCGCCAATCCACCACTGGTAGGTCATATAGACCGCGCCTTTGTTCGGACGGTCGCTGACCTGCGCGCGGGTAATGATGCGGCCTTTACGCGAGTTCACCCACACCAGCGCTTCATCTTCAATACCGAGCCGTTCGGCATCGGCGGTGTTGATCTGCGCGTAGCCCGGTTCATCCGCCAGCGCCGCCAGCGCGGCGCAGTTGCCGGTCATGGAACGGCAGGAGTAATGGCCCACTTCACGCACGGTGGAGAGCACCATCGGATACTCGTCGGTGAGTTTATCGATCGGCGCGACCCAGTCGCAGGTGAAGAATTGCGCCAGCCCGTTCGGGGTGTCGAATTTTTCTTTAAAGAGGTACGACGTTCCCTGATCCGCCTCTGACTCATCCCGGCATGGCCACTGGATGTAGCCTAGCTCACCCATTTTTTCATAGGTTGCCCCATAAAAGTCCGGGCACAGATGCCGCAACTCGTCCCAGATCTCCTGGGTGTTGTTGTAGTGCATCGGGTAGCCCATGCGGGTGGCGATTTCGCTGATGATCTGCCAGTCCGTTTTCAGATCCCACTTCGGCTCGACAGCCTTGAAGAAGCGCTGGAAGCCGCGGTCTGCCGCCGTATAGACACCTTCATGCTCTCCCCAGGAGGTCGACGGTAAAATCACATCCGCCGCCGCCGCGGTTTTGGTCATAAAGATATCCTGAACAATCACCAGCTCCAGATCCTCAAAGCCCTTACGCACCGCAGACAACTCGGCGTCGGTCTGGAGCGGATCTTCACCCATGATGTAGGCCGCACGCACTTCACCGTGCGCCGCGCGGTGCGGCAGCTCGCTGATGCGATACCCCGTGTGCTCAGGCAGGCTCTCCACGCCCCAGGCCTTCGCGAATTTCTCGCGATTTTCCGGGAATTTGACGTACTGGTAGCCCGGATAGGTGTCCGGCAGCGCGCCCATGTCGCACGCGCCCTGCACGTTATTCTGACCACGTACCGGGTTCACGCCCACATGCGCTTTACCCAGATTGCCGGTCAACATGGCGAGGCTGGTGAGCGAGCGCACGGTTTCCACGCCCTGGTAGAACTGGGTCACGCCCATACCCCACAGAATAGAGGCGGTTTTCGCTCCGGCGTACATCCGCGCCGCCTGGCGGATCTCCTGTGCGCTGACGCCGGTTATCGCCTCTACGGACTCCGGCGTATAGCCTTCGACAATCTTGCAATACTCTTCAAACCCTTCCGTACGGCTCGCGACAAACGCCTGGTCGTAGAGGTTCTCCTCAATAATGACGTGCCCCATTGCATTTAATAGCGCGATGTTCGAGCCGTTTTTCAGTGCGATGTGCATATCGGCAATGCGCGCGGTTTCAATTTTGCGCGGATCGCAGACGATGATTTTCGCCCCGTTCTGTTTGGCGCGAATCACGTGATTCGCGACGATAGGGTGAGAATCCGCCGGGTTATAGCCGAAGATGAACACCAGATCGGTGTTATCTATCTCATTGATGGCATTACTCATTGCGCCGTTACCGACCGACTGGTGCAGACCTGCAACCGATGGGCCGTGTCAGACGCGAGCGCAGCAGTCGACGTTATTGGTACCAATAACGGCGCGCGCGAATTTTTGCATCACATAGTTGGTTTCATTCCCGGTTCCGCGTGAGGAGCCGGTGGTCTGAATCGCATCCGGGCCATACTTGGCCTTGATGGCGCTAAGGCGCGTGGCAACATAATCCAGCGCTTCATTCCAGGAGACGGCTTCCAGCTTGCCGCCGCGCTCGCGGCGGATCATAGGGGTTTTCAGGCGCGGGGTGAGGATTTGGGTATCGTTAATAAAATCCCAGCCGTAGTACCCTTTCAGGCACAGCGTGCCCTGATTGGTTTTACCCTGCGCCGCTTCCGCCCGGACGATTTTGCCGTTATCGACCACCAGGTGGATCTTGCAACCTGAGGCACAATAAGGGCAAACCGTGACGACTTTTTTCATCACTTTGCTCCAGTTAAACAGTTCTTACCTGCCCAATATGCAGCTTCTATGCCATGTTTTTACTATGGGTATTTCCTGACTTTACGACCCTTTGCGGGGCAAAACCCTGACGAAAAACAGCCAATCGTCAAAATTGACGTGTCGAAAGGGCAGGGGATGTGACATGGATTGAATTTCCGTCACGTAAAAAACAATTCGGCTGGAGCCGGCGGCAGAATGGTTCAGACTTAACATAATTCCCTGACGGAAGCATGCGATGAAACCGGCGATTCTGGTGGTTGATGATGATGTCGCAGTCTGCGAACTGCTACAGGATGTGCTCAGCGAGCACGTCTTTACCGTGCTGACGTGTCACACCGGTCAGGAAGCGGTGAACCGTGTCCAGCAGGACTCCGGCATTGCGCTGGTTCTGCTGGACATGATGCTGCCGGATATCAACGGATTACAGGTTTTGCTGCAGATGCAAAAGCGGCGACCGTCGCTACCGGTGGTGATGCTGACGGGGCTGGGAAGTGAATCAGATGTGGTCGTTGGGCTGGAAATGGGCGCTGATGATTACATCGGAAAACCGTTCAATCCGCGCGTGGTGGTCGCCCGCGTTAAGGCGGTGCTGCGTCGTACCGGCGCGCTGGCCGCGGAGCCTGCCGCGCCGCGCGTTGAGGGTATTGCTTTTAACGGCTGGACGCTGGACACCACCCGCTGCGAGCTGAGCGATCCGCAGCGTAATACCGTGCCGTTAACCCAGGGCGAATATGGCCTGCTGCTGGCATTAACGCAAAACGCCCGCCGGGTACTGAGCCGTGAACAGCTGCTTGAACTGACCCACAGCGAAAGCGCTGAGGTCTTTGACCGCACTATCGACGTGCTGATCATGCGGCTGCGGCGAAAAATTGAGGTCAATCCGCACCAGCCTCTGCTGATCAAAACCATTCGCGGTCTGGGCTATGTTTTTGCCACGGACGTTTCCCATCATGAGAAAGCCGCCTGACCGTTCTCCTGAATAAACGTCTGAAGCTCGGCCAGCGTTTTCGCGCCGTCAATTGCATTAGCCGCCAGCAGGCTGGCCCGCGCGCAGGCGTGCGCCAGATAAATACTCTCCGTCAGCGGCAGGGATTCATGGCAGCCGTATAAAAAGCCCGCGCAAAACGCGTCGCCCGCGCCGACGCTGCCGATAATCTCGTCCTGCGTCAGCTTCCACGACGGAACCCATTGCCCTTTTTCACCCGGCGATTCACCCCATGCCCCTTCCGGACAGTGGATCACCACCCGCTGCCGCACGCCTGCCGCCAGCAGCTGTGCGGCAGCGTCGGCGATATGGGCCATGTTCAGCGCATCATGGCTGTCGCGGATCTCAAGCCCGCTAAACTCACCGGCTTCCAGCTCGTTAATCACCAGATAATCAAGATGGCGCAGGGCAGGGAGCACCAGCGGCTGATAGCGCGGGTCGCCCTTGCGGGACACCAGATCGAGCGAGGTTTCATACCCCTGATCGTGCATCTGTGCCAGTAACCGCGCGCTGCGGGTGCCAAATTCGTCATCCGGCATGTCCAGGCTGTCGAGCAGCAGCAGATAGCCGAGATGGAAGATCTTCAGCGATCCATCTAAACGATCGAAGGCGGGAAGATCCAGCAGGCGGTTGGCGCCCGGCGAGTGGAAAAAGGTGCGCTGTCCGCTGGGGTCGGTCATCACCTGCGACATCGACGTTGGGGAGAACGTCGTGCGCTGCACGCGCTGGCGATTGACGTGATACTGGTCGAGCATCGCCAGAATATAGTCTCCGTCGCTGTCTTCCCCAATCAGCCCCACCGCCTGTAACGGCAGGCCGACGTGCATTTTTGCCAGCGTCAGCAGAACGTTGAGCGGCGCACCGCCGGTTGAGCGTTCGCTGTGGGTGATTTCTGCCAGCCAGCCGCGCTCCGGCCACTGTACGATCTGGTGGACGTGATCCACCAGCATATTGCCTGCGGCGACGATCCCTTTGCGTTCCATTAGGCCTGCCCCGCACTGCCGAAGATGCGCATCTGTTCCGCAACCGTATCGGTAATGGCCTCTTCAATGCCCAGCAGCAGCTCGGCAAACTCATCGTAAAGCGGTTGGCGGTTCGCCATGCGTTGCTCAACGGCGGCAAGTGCGGCCTGCGACATGCCGGTATAGAAATTGATTTTATGAATACCGAGTTCAATGGCGCGGCGGAAATCAGTGTCGCTTATGCCAGAGCCACCGTGTAAAACCAGCGGCAGGCCCGTCTGCTGGCGAATGGCGTCCAGACGCGGAAAATCAAGCTTCGGCTCGCCCTTGTATTTGCCGTGCGCGTTGCCAATGGCAACCGCCAGCGCATCGATGCCGGTTGAATCAACAAATTCGCGCGCCAGTTGCGGGTCGGTAAAGAAGGCTTCATCCGCATGACCGTACAGCGCGCCTCCTTCATCCCCGCCTACCGCGCCCAGCTCCGCCTCTACCGAGACGCCCACCGCGTGGCACATCTTCACCACTTCCCGGGTCTAGCGGATATTTTCCTCATAGCTCAGCGTGGAGCCGTCGAACATCACCGAGCTGAACCCTAAACGCAGGGCGAGCACCACCGCCTCAAAATGCAGTCCGTGGTCGAGGTTAAGCACCACGGGAATATCGTGGCGGGCAGCTTCGAATTTCACCGCTTCCACCAGCGACTCCAGAGACACGTACTTAAAATGCACTTCGGCGATGTTGATGATAAACGGCGAGCGTTCCTGCTTCGCGGCGGCAAACAGCGCGCGCAGGAAATGGGAGTCGAGCACGTTGAACGCGCCCAGGGCGTAGCGGTGTTCCCTGGCGTGGGCCAGACCGTCGGCAAGAGAAATCAATGGCATCATTCACTCCTTATATCCGAAAGAGGGTGTACTCGTTGCACAGCACCAGCACCGCCGGTTCGTCTTCTTCAATGGTGTTGTAGCGGTCAATGGGCTGTAAAAAGTGGTTGTCGTGTTCATCGTCATTGACCGACGACACTTCGCCCACCAGCACGTCACCAAAGCCGCGTTCACCCCAGAAACTGTGGTACAGGCCGGGCGTCAGGCAGATGCTCTCCCCAGGCGTGAGGCGCAGCTGGCTGCCGGGCGCGTGCGTCTGCCGACAGCCGTCTATCGTGACGGTCACGTCGGTGTTTTCGGTCTCTTCATGCGCGCCCGCATTCCATAACTCAATAATCAGATTCCCGCCGCCGCGGTTAATAATGTCCTCCCGCTTGCGCCAGTGAAAATGCATCGGCGTCACCTGGCCGTCGCGGACGTGCATGATTTTTTCGGCATAGCACTTTTCATAGGGCACGCCGTTGGGGGAGCCGTTGCGCAGGGTGAACAGCGTTAACCCCTGTGCAGCGAAGTTGTTGCCACCAAATGCCGTCACGTCCCAGCCGAGCCTGAGGTCAAACACCTCCTGCCATGCTGCCTGGTCAAGCTGCTGCCATTTTGTCGGCGGAAAGCTGGCAAACGGCGGGAGATGCACGCCGTGCATGGAGAAGAACTGCCGCGTGTGGCCGAGGATTTCATTGATGTCGGAGCGTTTCATGGGGACTCCTTGAGTTTTTGCCGCCCCCTTACCCTAACCCTCTCCCCAAAGGGGAGAGGGAACTTGAACACCCTCTCTCCTTTGGGGAGAGGGTCGGGGTGAGGGGCTTACTTAACCGTCCACCCCTTATATGTGCCGACGTTCTTTTTATCGATCATCGTCACCGGGATCAGCACGGGCTCTTTCGGCGCAGGTTTGCCCTGAAGAATGTCATAGCCGATCTCCACCGCCTTCGCCGCCATCACCTGCGGATCCTGCGCCGGGGTAGCAACAAACAGCGAGTTTTCGCGCTTCAGGGCTTCTTCACCATCCGGGCTGCCATCTACGCCAACGATAAAGAATTCATTGCGTTGCGCCTGTTTAGCCGCCAGATCGGCGCCGATCGCGGTCGGATCGTTAATCGCGAATACGCCGTCGATCTTCGGATTGGCAGCCAGCAGGGAGGTCATGACCTCCAGGCCGCCTTCGCGGCTGCCTTTGGCGTTCTGATTATCCGAGAGCACTTTGATATCCGGGTGGCGCCTGAACTCGGTCTGGCAGCCCTCCACGCGGTTTTGTACCGCAGAAACCGGCGGTCCGTTGATGATCACCACGTTGCCTTTACCTTTCAGGCGGTCGGTAATGTACTTACAGGCCATTTCTCCCGCCTGAGTGTTATCGGAGGTGATGGTCGCATCGGCCCCTTCCGCCGCCACGTCCACCGCCACGACCACGATCCCCGCCTCTTTAGCGCGTTTTACCGCGGGGCCGATCCCTTTGGAATCCGCGGCATTGAGGATGATCATGTCTACTTTCGCCGCAATGAAGTTATCGATCTGCGACACCTGCTGGCCCAGATCGTACCCGCTGGAGACCAGCGTCACCTTGACGTTGTCCCCCGCCAGCTTGCGCGCTTCCAGCTCGGCACCTTTGGTGATCTGCACGAAGAACGGGTTAGCCAGGTCACCCACCGTCACGCCGATGGATTTCAGATCTTTTGCCTGCGCAAACGGGGTTGCGGCCAGCAGCGCGCCAGCACAGAGCGCGGTCACTAAGGGCTTCAATCTCATGCTGTATTCCTCACGTAGGGTATTGTTGTTATGCACTTTGATGGTGTCGGGTACGGTATTTGTCGATCAGCACCGCTATGATGATCACCGCCCCTTTGATCACCAGCTGCCAGAAATAGGAGACGCCCATCAGCGTCATGCCGTTGTTGAGGGTGGCGATGATCAGCGCGCCCACCAGGGTGCCGGTGATCGTGCCGATCCCGCCGACGAAGCTGGTGCCGCCGAGGATCACCGCCGCAATCGCATCCAGCTCGTACCCCGTGCCGAGGTTGCCGTTGGCGCTGTAGAGACGTGAAGCGCTCATCACGCCGCCTAAGCCCGAGAGCAGGCCACTCATGCCGTAGACAAACAGCAGCACCAGCCAGACCTTAATGCCGGTTAAGCGTGCCGCCTGCATGTTGCCACCAACCGCATAGATGTGAACGC
Source organism: Enterobacter cloacae complex sp. 402C9 (assembly GCF_050030745.1). Classification (NCBI taxonomy): domain Bacteria; kingdom Pseudomonadati; phylum Pseudomonadota; class Gammaproteobacteria; order Enterobacterales; family Enterobacteriaceae; genus Enterobacter; species Enterobacter cloacae complex sp. 402C9. The sequence goes on from NZ_JBLGUW010000001.1 coordinate 354,114, forward strand.
CGAGGGTGGTGCGGCGCAGGATGAACCAGCACACCACAATCACCGCCAGGGCGATCACCACCAGCCACGGAATCGGGCCGAGGTAGTTATTGCCGATCCACTCGAAGTTAATGTTGGAGTTAATAACCGTCGTGCCGTCCGCCAGCAGATAGGCCGCGCCGCGCAGCGCCGTATAGGTGCCGAGCGTAACGATAAACGGCGGAAGTCCGGCGAAGGCCACCAGCGCACCGTTGAACAGCCCCAGCACCATACCGAGCATCAGCGCCGCCGGAATGGAGAGCATCGCAAATTCAGGGATAAGTGAGACCACCATCGCCGCCACTGCCGTGGTGCCCAGAATCGAGCCCACGGAGAGGTCAATCCCGCCGGTCAGGATGATGAAGGTCATCCCGGCCGCCAGCACAATGTTGATCGACGCCTGCCGGGTAATGTTGAGCAGATTACTCTCGGTGAAAAAGTTAGGGGCGATAAAGCCAAATACCGCCACAATCAGGATTAAAATCGGCAAAATGCCGATCGTTTGCATCAGATCGCTCATCAGCATTTTTTTGGCGGAGGCGGATTTCGCCACCTGCTGCGGATGGGTTGGAGTTGTCATAATTACACCGCCTGATGATGTGTGTCGTTTACGCCGGTTGCCAGCGTCATGATGTTTTCCTGAGAGATGTCGCGCCCGTGCAGTTCACCCGCAATGCTGCCTTCCCGCATCACGTACACCCGGTCGCTCATCCCTACTACTTCCGGCAGCTCGCTGGAGATCATCAGTATCGCAACGCCTTTGCGCGCCATCTGGTTCATGATGCGGTAGATCTCGCTTTTTGCGCCGACGTCTACGCCGCGCGTGGGCTCGTCCAGAATCAGAATGCGCGGGCCTATCGCCACCCAGCGGGAGATCAGCAGTTTTTGCTGGTTGCCGCCGGAGAGCCCGCCCGCGCGCACCTGTGAATGGGGCACGCGGATATTGAGCAGGGCGATGGCGTCGTCGGAAATCGACTGCGCTTTTTTGCGGTTCAGCCAGCCGAAAGTGGCGTCGCGCTCCAGCGTCGCCATAGTGATGTTCTCCTGCGCCGCCAGCTCCAGAAACAGACCCTGTTCCTTGCGGTTCTCGGTAAGAAAACCGATGCCGTTCTCAATGGCCGCGCGCGGGGAGTGGATCACCACCGGTTCGCCGTCCACCTCAATCATGCCGCCGGTGGCTTTGCGCACGCCGAAGATCAGCTGTGCCAGCTCGGAACGCCCGGCCCCGACCAGCCCTGCCAGCCCGACGATTTCACCGGAGCGCACCTGCAAACTGCACGGCTGTACTTTTTTGCCGTCGGTGAGGTGGTGGACGTTAAGACGCGGGCTGCCGAGGGGAATATCGCGCTCTTTGTTAAACAGATCGCTGAGCGGACGGCCCACCATCATGCGCACCAGCTCGGAGGCGTTGAGCCTGTCGCGCGTCAGGCTGCCGACGTATTGCCCGTCGCGCAGCACGCTGACGCGGTCCGAGAGTTCATACACTTCCGCCATCCGGTGGCTGATGTAAATAATCGCCATGCCTTCATCGCGCAGGCGCAAAATCAGTTCGAACAGACGGTGGGTTTCGCGTGAGGAGAGGGCGGCGGTAGGTTCGTCCATCACCAGAATGCGGCTGTTGCGGTGCAGGGCGCGGGCGATCTCCACCTGCTGCTGCTCGGCGATCGTCAGCTTCATGACCAGGTCGGTGGCGCTGAACTGCGCACCGAGGCGGTCAATGACCGCCTGCGCCTGGGCAGCCATCTCTTTGCGCTGGACCAGCCCGCCGCGTGACAGCTCGCTGCCGAGAAAAATGTTTTCCGCCACGGTCAGGTTAGGAGCAAGCTGCATCTCCTGATAAATCAGGGTAATGCCTGCGGCCAGCGCATCTTTCGGACCTTTGATGTGAAATGGCTTGCCGTCGATGAGGATGTCGCCGCTGCTGGCGGTATAGGCACCTGCGAGGATCTTCATCAGCGTGCTTTTTCCGGCGCCGTTTTCCCCCATCAGCGCGTGGATCTCACCGGGGAAAACCGTCAAATCCACGCCCTTGAGCGCGTGGAAATTGCCAAACGTCTTGGCAATATTGCGCATCTCTAAAACCGGGGTTCTGCTCATGGCGGATCTCCTGTGAATGTCGATATCTGCACTTCATCACAGGCGCGTAAATGCAAAATGTCAGAAGCTGTTCATATTTGTCATAGTTATGAATAGCTAATCGCCATCACATTTTCCTTTTCCCTCTCCCTGTGGGAGAGGGCCAGGGTGAAGGCACCAATCCGCAGAGGAGCCCAAACCCATGTCTTCACGCCCCCCGTTCTTCACCAGCGCCCGCGGACGCCTGCTGATTTTTAATCTGCTGGTGGTCGCCGTCACGCTGATGGTGAGCGGTGTGGCGGTGCTCGGCTTTCGTCACGCCAGCCAGATCCAGGAGCAGGTCCAACAGCAAACGCTGGATGACATGACCGGCAGCATGAACCTCGCCCGTGATACCGCAAATGTGGCAACGGCGGCGGTGCGGCTGTCGCAGGTGGTCGGTGCGCTGGAGTACAAAGGCGAAGCCGAGCGGCTGAAACAGACGCAGATGGCGCTGCGCCACTCGCTGGATCAACTTGCCGATGCGCCGCTGGCGCAGCAGGAGCCGGCGCTGGTGGCGCGAATTATTCGCAGGAGTAATGAATTACAGCAGAGCGTGACGGGAATGCTGGAGCGCGGGCAAAAGCGGCATCTGGAGCGTAACGCGCTGCTCAGCTCGCTCTATCAAAGCCAAAGCTACCTGCGTCATTTGCAGGATATCAACCGCCGTTACGCGAGCAATGTGCCAGACGCCCGACAGCTTGCAGAGATGGACAGGTTGATCGTTGCCGCCATTGATACCCCTTCACCGCGCGCCACGGTGCAGCAGCTGGATGCAGTAACCGCGGGGTTACCCGCGAGCGCCCTGCAACCGGTGGCCAACCTGGTGCTCCCGGATTTTAATGATGAGCTGCGCAAGCTCGCACCACTGTCGACGCAGCTGGAGGAGAGCGATCTGTCCATCAGCTGGTACATGTTCCACATCAAGGCGCTGGTGGCGATATTAAACAGCGACATTAATCAGTACGTTGAACAGGTGGCGCAGGCTTCCCGGCTTCGCACGGCCCAGAGCCATCACGAGCTGCAATCCATCAGCGTGTTTATCAGCATCTTCGCGGTGCTGGCGCTGATCATCACCGGCTGTGCCTGCTGGTATATTTACCGCAATCTGGGCTCCAACCTGACGGCTATCTCAAGGGCGATGTCGCGTCTCGCTCACGGGGAGCAGGATGTGTCGGTGCCCGCGCTACAGCGGCGTGATGAGTTGGGGGAACTGGCGCGCGCGTTTAACGTTTTCGCCCGCAATACCGCTTCGCTGGAGCACACCACGCGGCTGCTGAAGGAGAAGACCTCACAGATGGAGGTTGACCGCATCGAACGTCAGGGGCTGGAGGAGGCGCTGCTGCACAGCCAGAAAATGAAGGCGGTCGGGCAACTGACGGGTGGCCTGGCGCATGATTTTAATAACCTGCTGGCGGTGATTATCGGCAGTCTGGAGCTGACCGATTCGGCATCACCGGACGCGCCGCGCATCACCCGTGCGCTTAAAGCCGCGGAACGCGGAGCCATGCTCACCCAGCGTCTGCTGGCCTTCTCGCGCAAGCAATCCCTGCATCCACATGCGGTAGAGATGAAGCCGCTGCTGGAGAACCTGAGCGAGCTGATGCGGCACTCGCTTCCCGCCACGCTGACGCTGGATATTGAAGCGCAAACCCCGGCGTGGCCCGCATGGATTGACGTCAGCCAGCTGGAAAACGCCATTATCAACCTGGTAATGAACGCCCGTGACGCAATGGAGGGGCAATACGGTGTGATCAAAATCCGCACCTGGAACCAGCGTGTGACCCGCAGCGACGGGTGCAGGCAGGATATGGTCGCGCTGGAGGTGATTGACCACGGCTGCGGGATGTCGCAGGAGGTGAAATCGCAGGTCTTTGAACCGTTCTTCACCACCAAACAGACCGGCAGCGGCAGCGGGTTAGGGCTGTCGATGGTGTACGGCTTTGTGCGCCAGTCGGGTGGTCGCGTTGAGATCGAAAGCGCGCCGGGGCAGGGAACCACCGTGCGGCTCCAGCTGCCGCGCTCGACGCTGCCCGCGTTCTCCGATGATGCCGCGCTGGCGACCACGGCCCCGGCAGAAAGTGAGCTGCTTGTGCTGGTCCTGGAAGATGAGGCGGGCGTGCGGCAGACCCTGTGCGAGCAACTGCACCAGCTTGGCTACCTGACGTTTGAAGCCGAAAACGGCGAGCAGGCGTTGAACATGCTGGACGCATCACCGGATATCGGCATGTTTATCAGCGACCTGATGTTACCGGGCGGCCTGAGCGGTGCGGAGGTGATCGGCCATGTACGCAGCCACTATCCGCAGTTGCCGGTTCTGCTGATCAGCGGGCAGGATTTGCGCCCGGCGCATAACCCGCAGCTGCCGGACGTTCCGTTACTGCGAAAACCGTTCACCCGCGCACAGCTGGCGCAGGCGCTGCGCAAGGTGATGGTAATTTGAGATTCCTCCGCTACTCCCGCTAACAGCCAGTCATTACTTTAAGGCCAGTTCACCTGCGAGTCTGGCCTTATGAAACGTTACTCTACCGCTCTGTTATTGGGTCTGCTGACTTTAACCAGCCAACTGGCGCATGCCGATGTGATTGATGATGCTATTGGCAATATTCAGCAGGCGATCAACGACGCTTATAACCCCGGCAGCAGCCGTAATGACGATGACGACGATCGTTACGATCGCAGCCGTCAAACCGACAGCCGCCAGTACGACGATCGTCGTCGGCAGTTAGAAGACCGACGCCAGCGCTTAGACGAGCGTCAGCGGCAGCTGGATGACGACCGGCGTCGGTTAGAGGAGGATGAGCGCCGGTTAGAGGATGATTACGATCGGTGGTAAACCCCGTTATCGCAACGCGTAGGCCGGGTAAGGCGCAGCCGCCACCCGGCAAAACCTAATCCAGCACCAGTACCATCCCGTCATACCCCGCTTCAATGCCGGACGGCAGCGGGTTATCCATCATCCAGACGTCAAACTGATGGCTGATATGCGTCAGGATCACCTGCGGACAGCCAATCACCTCGTTCAGCGCAATCACCGTATTCAAATCACAGTGGTTGCGCGGCGTCTCCTGGTGCGGTTCATGGCTACAGTCAATAATCATCGCCTGCGGCTGATTATTTAGCAGAAACGTCACCGTTTTATCCGGTAGCCCGGCGGTATCAGAAAGCCACGCCACGCGGCTGTGGGCGGACTCCAGCAGATAGCCAAATGTGAGTTTTGAATGGTTGAGCGGCAGCGGCGTGACCCGCAAGCCCTGAAGTTCAAACGTCACAAACGGCTCCACCGTGTGGCTGAAATCCAGAAGGCCCGGATGTTTGAACAGGTCGTCACAGCCTGCGTCGTCCGGCGGACCGTAAACCGGAATGGTCGCTCCCACGCCCCAGCGCAGAGGAAACAGCCCCTGAACGTGATCCATATGATAGTGGGTAAGCAAAAACTGCCTGAAACTCCCTGCGGGCCAGTCGTCCATCAGGTGTGGAATACCTGCGTCCAGCAAGGTGACCGCATCGTTGAATTTCACCGCCGCGCTACAGGGGCGACGGCGATGGTTTTCCTGCAAACGCGCCCGTCGGCACGCCGCGCAGTCGCAGCCAAACACCGGCACCAGCTGCGCCCCTCCCGTTCCTGTTAGCGTGATCGTCAGACTCATAACGCACCTCTACAGCGGTTTGGTGAAGCGGAAATGGCTTTGCGTATATCCTTCACGAACATAAAAACGGTGCGCGTCCACGCGCTTCACGCTGGTGGAAAGCTCGGTCAGCTCGGCGCCTGCCTGGCGTGCGATCTCCTCTGCCCAGGCCAGCAGCTGGCTGCCCACTTTTAATCCGCGCGCCTGCGGCATCACCACCAGCTCCTGGATCTCGCCGATCCAGCGGGCGTGATGCAGGTGAAACTGCATATGCAGGCCGATCATACCGATGATCTGCCCGTCCAGCTCGGCCAGCTGGTAGCGCATATTGTGATCCTGCAAGTTGGCCAGATACCCGGCGTGAAACGCCTGATGATCGAACTCGGCCTGCTTAAGTTCGCAGATCAGAGCGTAAACGATCGGCGCATCGTCGGCGGTGGCGGGGCGAAGCTGGCAGTCAGGCATGCTGTTTCTCCTTCTGGCGAATAAGCGATAGAAAGGTCTCGACTGACTGTAGCAAACTTCCGTCGTTATTGAGGAGATGACAACCCGACGGGGTGTAGCGCGCCGCCCGTTCCAGCCGCTGGTCGATCTCGCGTGCGTTTTCGCGCCCCCGCTTTTGCAGCCGGCTACGCAGAACCTCCGGGGAAACCTGCAAACAGACCGGGAGCAGCGCCGCTTCGTACCGGGCGCGAGCCTGCGGGAGATGCGCCCGTGAGCCGTTAACCAGCACGTCGAACCCCGCGTGCAGCCAGAGGTCGATCTCAATGCCGACGCCATAGTAGTAACCGTTGGCATGCCAGCTTAGCGCCAGCAGGTTTTGTCCGGCGCGGGTAAAAAATTCCTGCTCGCTCAGGGCGATATGGTTTTCGCTTCCGGCGTTGGCATCGCGCGTGATATAGCGGTGCGCCACCAGCAGCTGTGAGTGTTCCCGCTGCCGTAACGCCGACAGCAGGCTGTCCTTCCCGGAGCCGGACGGGCCCATTAACCAGATGAGTCTTCCCATCAGAACACCCTTTTTCCCTGACGCCAGACGTGGTCGATATGAATATGCTCGCCCTTACGGTGCGCCAGCACCAGATCGGCCCGTTTCCCCTCGGCAATTTCCCCGCGATCGTGAAGATTAAGCGCCGAGGCCGGGTTTTTCGTCACCAGACGAATCGCCTGCGGCAGCGTGAAGCTGTTGCCTTCGTCGTCCGCGACGCGGAAGGCCGCGTCCAGCAGGCTGGCGGGGTAATAGTCAGATGAGAGGATATCCAGCAGGCCGAGGGAGGCGAGCTTGCTTGCCGCCACGTTTCCGGAGTGCGACCCGCCGCGCACGATGTTCGGCGCACCCATTAGCACGTTCATGCCATGCTTACGCGATGCCTCTGCCGCCTCGAACGTGGTGGGAAATTCGGCGATCACGCTCCCAAGCTGGTGGGATTCGCGAACATGGTCGTGCGTGGCATCATCATGGCTGGCCAGGGCAATATTATGGTCACGGCACATCGCGGCAATGGAGAGACGATTCGGCTGCGACCACCGCGCTGCAAGCTGGAGCTGCTCTTCTTCATAGCGCGCCATCTCGGCATCATTCAGCGCGTATTTGCCCTGATAGTATTCGCGATACTTTTCAATATTGGCGAACTGGCGCTGCCCCGGCGAGTGATCCATCAGGGAAACCAGCGAGACCGGCTCGCGGCCCACCAGCTTTTCAAACAGCGGCAGGGTGGTGTGGTGCGGCAGCTCGCAGCGCAGGTGCAGGCGGTGCTCGGCGCGGTTGAGGCCGCGCTTTTGCGTCTCCTCCACGGCGTTGATCATCTTCTCCAGGTTCTCCAGCCGATCGCCGCCGTCGCGCACGTCGCCGATCGCCACCGCGTCCAGCACCGTGGTGATGCCGCTGGCGACCATCAGCGCGTCGTGGCTGCTCATCGCTGAATGAGCAGGCCAGTCGACCTTCGGGCGGGGCGTGAAAAATTTATCAAGATTATCGGTATGCAGCTCAATCAGCCCCGGCAGCAGCCAGCCGCCTTCGCCATCCATCGCGTCCGGTGAGCGGCTCTGGGTTTCAGCAAACGCGCGGATGACACCGTCCCGGACCTCAACCGAGCCGTTCACGACTTCATTTTCCAGTACCAGCCTGACGTTATTGATAATCATACGTTTGTCCCCATCGGGTGCAGTCTGTCCGCCACGCGATGGCGTACGGCGTCGTCGTGGAAGATCCCGACGATCGCCGCGCCGCGCGCTTTGGCCTGTTCGATCAGTTCCATCACCGCTGCGCTGTTTTTACTGTCGAGCGAGGCGGTGGGTTCATCCAGGAGTAAAATCGGGTAATCGACGATAAAGCCGCGGGCGATGTTCACGCGCTGCTGTTCGCCGCCGGAAAAGGTCGACGGGGCGAGGTGCCACAGACGCTCCGGTACGTTGAGACGCGTCAGCAGGCTGGCGGCTTTAGCGGCGCAGGTTTCGCGCGGCACGCCGAGATCCAGCAGGGGCTGCATGACCACGTCCAGGGCAGAGATCCGCGGGATCACCCGCAGGAACTGGCTGACCCAGCCGATCGTCGAGCGGCGTACTTCCAGCACCTTGCGCGCGGGAGCCTGGACCAGATCGACCCATTCATTGTTATGGCGGATATGGATATGGCCTTCGTCCGGCAGGTAGTTGGCATACAGGGAGCGCAGCAGGGTGGATTTTCCGCTGCCGGAATGGCCATGCAGCACCACGCATTCGCCGTTGCTGACCTCTAATGAGGCATTTTGCAGTACCGGCAGGCGGACACCGTTTTGCTGGTGGAGCACAAAGGTTTTACTGACATTTTCAACGTGGATCATTTTTGCCTCGCGATTCGTTTTGCCGGGTGGCGGCTTCGCCTTACCCGGCCTACGGGTGCGGTGTTCGTTTTTCCGGGTGGCGGCTTCGCCTTACCCGGCCTACGGGTGCGGTGTTCGTTTTGCCGGGTGGCGGCTTCGCCTTACCCGGCCTACGGGTGCGGTGTTCGTTTTGCCGGGTGGCGGCTTCGCCTTACCCGGCCTACGGGTGCGGTGTTCGTTTTGCCGGGTGGTGGCTTCGCCTTACCCGGCCTACGGGTGCGCTGTTCGTAGGCCGGGTAAGCGCAGCGCCACCCGGCAACAGCGCCCTCAGTTCTGCAACACCGACGACACCAGCAGCTGGGTATACGGATGATGGGGATCGTCGAGCACCCGGTCGGTTAACCCACTTTCCACCACCTGACCCTGCTTCATCACCAGAAGACGGTCCGCCAGCAGGCGCGCGACGCCTAAATCATGGGTGACAATCACCACCGCCAGGTTCAGCTCCACCACCAGGCCGCGCAGCAGGTCGAGCAGGCGAGCCTGCACGGATACGTCCAGCCCGCCGGTCGGTTCGTCCATAAACACCAGCTTCGGATGGGTGACGAGATTGCGGGCAATCTGTAAACGCTGCTGCATGCCGCCGGAGAAGGTGGTCGGCAGGTCGTCGATGCGCGAGGCGGGGATTTCAACTTCCTCCAGCCAGTGCTGCGCCGTGGCGCGGATATTGCCGTAGTGGCGTGCGCCGGTGGCCATCAGCCGTTCGCCGATGTTGCCCCCCGCTGACACCTGACGGCGCAGGCCGTCCATCGGGTGCTGATGCACCACGCCCCACTCGGTGCGCAGCAGGCGGCGGCGCTCGGCTTCGCTCATGCCGTACAGCGACACGCCCTCATACAAAATGTCGCCATTCTGCGGCGTCAGGCGCGCGGAGATGGACTTCAGCAGGGTGGTTTTACCGGAGCCGGACTCGCCGACAATGCCCAGCACTTCGCCCGGCCACAGCTCAAACGACACGTCGCTAAAGCCTTTGCCCGGCGCATAAAGGTGAGTCAGGTTGTTAACCGAAAGCAGCGGTTTCATTGGCTGTTCGCCTCGCTCTGTTGGCGGCAGTAATCGGTGTCGGAGCAGACAAACATCCGTTTGCCCGTGTCGTCCAGCACCACTTCATCCAGATAGCTGTGTTTGGATCCGCAGATGGCGCACGGCTCGTCCCACTCCTGCACCGTAAACGGGTGATCGTCGAAATCCAGGCTCTCTACGCGGGTAAACGGCGGTACGGCGTAGATGCGTTTTTCACGTCCGGCACCAAAAAGTTGCAGGGCGGGCATCATGTCCATCTTCGGGTTATCGAATTTCGGGATCGGCGACGGGTCCATCACGTAGCGGCCGTTCACCTTCACCGGGTAGGCGTAGGTGGTGGCGATATGGCCGAAGCGGGCGATGTCCTCATACAGTTTGACCTGCATGATCCCGTACTCTTCCAGGGCGTGCATGGTGCGGGTTTCGGTTTCCCGCGGCTCGATAAAGCGCAGCGGCTCCGGGATCGGCACCTGGAAAATCAAAATCTGATCTTCCGTCAGCGGGGTTTCCGGAATGCGGTGACGGGTCTGGATCAGCGTCGCGTCTTCGGTTTTTTCAGTGGTGTTGACGCCCGTTACGCGCCTGAAGAAGTTGCGGATCGACACGGCGTTGGTGGTGTCGTCTGCCCCCTGGTCGATGACCTTCAGCACGTCCGCTTCGCCAATCACGCTGGCGGTGATTTGAATACCGCCGGTGCCCCAGCCGTAGGGCATCGGCATTTCGCGGCCGCCGAACGGCACCTGGTAGCCGGGGATCGCCACAGCCTTAAGGATGGCGCGGCGGATCATGCGTTTAGTTTGCTCGTCCAGATAGGCAAAGTTGTAGCCGCTTAAGTTAGCCATTGGCGCGCTCCCGTTGCAGGCGTTTCAGCAGTTCCAGTTCGGCCTGGAAATCGACGTAGTGCGGCAGCTTGAGGTGCGAGACAAAGCCCGCGGCCTCAACGTTATCCGCGTGGGCCAGCACGAACTCTTCGTCCTGTGCCGGGCCTGCAATATGCTCGCCGTAGTCCGGCGCCTGGAGCGCACGGTCAACCAGCGCCATCGCCATCGCCTTGCGCTCGCTCAGGCCATACACCAGCCCGTAGCCGCGGGTAAAGTGTGGATCTTCATTTTCTGGCGCGACAAAACCGTTGACCATTTCGCACTCGGTCATCAGCAGTTCGCCGATGTTCACCGCAAACCCCAGCTCTTCTGGCACAATTTCGACATCGAGATAGCCGCTGCGGATCTCTGCCGCGAACGGGTGGTTGCGCCCGTAGCCGCGCTGCGTGGAGTAGGCCAGCGCCAGCAGATAGCCTTCGTCGCCGCGCATCAGCTGTTGCAGACGGGACGAGCGCGAACAGGGATAGACCGGCGGCGTGCGGGTGATGTCATCCGGTGTGCTGCCGGTGTCTTCTTCCGCCTTCGCCAGCCCCTGGTTTGCCAGCAGGCTAAAGACGTGCGGGGAGGCGTCTTGTTCAGCGTCAGAGGCGCTGAGCTGCGGTGTTTCACCGTTTGCCAGCAGAGCGAAGTCCATCAGACGATGGGTGTAGTCGTAGGTGGGGCCAAGCAGCTGGCCGCCAGGAATATCTTTATACACCGCAGAAATACGGCGCTCTAAACGCATTTCCGCCGTATTTACCGGCTCGCTCACCGCCAGCTTCGCAAGCGTTGTGCGGTAAGCGCGCAGCAGGAAGATGGCTTCCACGTTATCGCCGCTGGCTTGTTTCAGCGCCAGCGCCGCCAGCTCACGGTCCGCGATGCCGCCTTCGGTCATCACGCGGTCGACGGCCAAATTTAACTGCTGTTCAATCTGGGCGACGCTCAGCTCGGGAAGAGCGTCATCCCCCCGGCGTCTGTGCGCCTGCAAGGCATGGGCGGCGGCGATCGCCTTCTCGCCCCCTTTGACGGCAACGTACATCAGCACACCTCCACGTGAGTGGTTCGCGGGATCGCCAGCAGGCGCTCGCCGCAGGTCAGGATCAGGTCGATACCGAGCGGGAACGGATGCGGGCGCTCGGTCAGCTCATGGATGATGCACTCCGGCAGCTGGGGGGCGACCATCCGCTCGTCGGCGATGCCTGCACCCGTCAGGCGAAGCATGCGACCACCGCTCAGGCTGGAGACCTGCAAAATCAGCGTGGCGCTGGTTTCCGGGGCGACGGCGCTGCCTTCGCTCAGGGCGTTAAGCTGCTCGTGGCTGATTTGCTCGTCTGCCACGGCAAAGACCGCCTGCTGGGGCTGCTCGACCAGCGGTGCGTTGGTGTGAAAGCGCAGGTTCTGGCTGGCGATATCGTTCAGCAATGCCCCTGACAGCCATACCGGCGTGTCGTTGTCCGCCAGCGTCAGCAGCACGCTGGTAGAGGCGAGGTTCAGCGGCAGCCAGCCCTGCGAAAGCTGGTGCAGCGAGACGATCACGCCGGGCTCGCTCATGGCTTTCAGCAGGCGACGGAAACTCTGTTGGGCATCCTGGACGGCCAGGGTAAAGGCAGGTTGAAGCGTCATGCGTTGTCTCCGCGAACGAGCGTAAAGAAGTCGACCCGGCTGGTATTCACTTCGGCCTGACGCGCGGCAAGGCGTGCGGCGCGGTCAGCTTCCAGCGGGGCAATAAGGGTTTCCATTAAGGTCTGAAAATGCGGCTGTTCCTGTAAAAGCGCGTCGATAACCGCGCAGCGCTCGGCGTGCGTTTTGTCGCGTCCAAGTACGTAGCCGTAGCCCAGCGTGCCGCTGCTCAGGCGGATCACCGCGCGGGTGAGGGTGGCATCGCCGGCGAAGAAGCGCTCGCCGGTACCGCCCATGCGTGCCTGGATCTGCACCAGGCCGATCTCCGGCGCGCGGATCGTGTCGTAGTCCGGCGTCAGGCCAAGCGCGTTCATGCGGGCAGCCAGCGCAGCAGGCTGGCTGTGGGCCAGCACGCGCATCCAGCGCTGACGAGTGGAGGTGTCGAAGTGCATTCAGTGCTCCATGGTAAATTCAATCATGTCGGCGCGGGTCAGGCTGACGGAGTATTCCGTTGCGTTGACGTCGCCGTCACGGTGGTTGAGGGTGCGCACGCAGAGCAGCGGGGCCATGTTGGGGATCTCCAGCACCTTGCTCTCTTTAGCCTGCGCGCGGCGGGCGCTGATGCGCGTCTGGGTGCGTTTGAGCGCGATACCCGTCGCCTCCTGAAGAAAATCATGCAGGGAACCGCTGGCGAAATGTTGCAGCACGGGCCAGAGGGAGAGGTCCGCGAAGTAGTGGTCGATCTGACAGACCGCCACGCCGTTCACCCGGCGCAACGTGCGCAGGTGAACGAAGTTGTCGCCCTCCTGAATCCCCAGCGCGTCCGCTACGTGGCGGGAGGCCGGGCGCAGGACAGACAGCAGCTTTTCGCTGGTGGGGTGGCTGCCCTGATCGAGCAGGTTCTGGCTAAAACGCGCCTGAGCATTGAGCGGGTAGTCAAACGGGCGCATCAGCACCAGCACGCCGACGCCCTGACGACGCTGGACCCAGCCGCGTTCCACCAGCTGATCGATGGCGCGACGCAGGGTGTGGCGATTCACTTCGTAGCGGTCGGCAAGCTGCTGCTCGGCAGGCAGGTAGTCGCCGCACCGATAGTGCGTGCGCAGCTCCACTTCGAGCTTTGCCGCAATCTCTTGCCAGCGGGTAGGGTAACTGGTCGGATGTCTGGATAAGTGCATACCAATCAAAGCCTCGCTTCTCAGATGAAGTGCTTACGCAAGCGTTGAGAGAGGAAATCCAGCAGGCTGACGGTGACGATGATGAGCACCATCAATGCGCAGGTTTGCTGGAACTGGAAACCGCGAATCGCTTCCCACAGGGTGACGCCAATACCGCCTGCGCCCACCATGCCGACCACGGTGGCGGAGCGAACGTTGGACTCGAAGCGGTATAGCGAATAGGAGATGAGCAGCGGCATGACCTGCGGCAGGACGCCGTAGAGGATCTCTTCGATTTTGTTCGCGCCGGTTGCGCGGATGCCTTCCACCGGGCCGGGCTCGATGGCTTCAACCGCTTCGGAGAGCAGCTTGGAGAGTACGCCGGTGGTGTGGATGAACAGCGCCATCACGCCAGCGAACGGACCCAGGCCGACGGCGACCACGAACAGCATCGCAAAGACCATTTCGTTGATGGCGCGACAGGCGTCCATCAGGCGACGCATCGGCTGGTAGATCCACCACGGCACGATGTTTTCGGCGCTCATCAGGCCAAACGGAATGGAGAGGATCACGGCGAGGGCGGTGCCCCAGACGGCGATTTGCAGGGTGGTGGCCATTTCACTGAGGTAGTCCTGCCACTGGCTGAAGTCCGGCGGGAAGAAGTCGGCGGCGAAGGTCGCCATGTTGCCCGAGTCCCTGAAGAGCAGCAGCGGATCCATCTCCGCGCCCTTCCAGGAGATAACGAGCACCGCCAGCAGAACGGCCCAGCTTATGAGCGAGAACCAGCTGCGCTTTGGCGGCGGGAGGGTGATGGTTTGCATGTTGGCTCCTTAATCTGTTCTCCCTCTCCCTGTGGGAGAGGGGACTTGAGTTACTGCACCGCTTTATTCACGCTGGTCATCGCCCCGAGCGCGGCGGTCAGGCGGTCGAGATCGTCCAGCTGCGCCTGAATTTCCGACACTTTGCTGGTCTTCTCTTCTTCCTTCAGACCTTTGTTGTCCTTCACGCCCTGCATCTGTTTAAACAGCGCCAGCTGGCGAATCGGCACCAGCTGCAAATCGCTGGACGCGCGGAACGGTGCCCAGCCCAGGTGCGCCAGCACTGCTTTCTCTTCCGGCGTTTTGCCGTAGTTCATAAAGAAGTCGTAGACCTTGTCTTTGGTGCTTTCGGAGAGGTTTTTACGCCACACAATCGGGTCGCCCGGGATCAATGGCGATTTCCAGATCACCTTCAGCGCTTTCAGCTTGTCCGGCGCGGAGGTCTTCAGCTTGTCGAGGTTTTCAGTGTTGTTGGTGGCAACGTCTACCTGCTTGTTCGCTACGGCCAGGGCGTTGGTTTCGTGGCTGGCGTTGACCGTGCGCTTGAAGTCGCTGGCGGAGATGTTGTTTTTCGCGAAGACGTAGTAACCCGGGACGAGGAAGCCGGACGTAGAATTCGGGTCGCCGTTACCAAAGGTCAGCTCTTTGCGTTTGGCGAGCATATCGTTGAGGTTGTTGATCGGGCTGTCTTTGTTAACGATCAGCACGCTCCAGTAGCCCGGGGAGCCGTCTGCTGCAACGGTCTGGGCAAAGACCTGGCCGTTGGCGCGATCTACCGCTTCCATGGCAGAGAGGTTGCCGTACCACGCGATGTCGACTTTGTTGAAGCGCATTCCCTGGATAATGCCCGCGTAGTCCGGGGCGAAGAAGGCGTTCACTTTGATCCCCAGTTTGGTTTCCATATCTTTCAGGAACGGTTCCCACTGCGGCTTCAGGTTTTGCTGTGATTCCGTTGAAATGATGCCAAAGTTCAACGCTTTTTCCTGTTCCTCTGCCCAGGCCGGGCTTAACAGGGTGCTGATGCTGAACATGCTGGTGAAGGCCAGCGCGGCAACGGCTTTGTAGTTCATTTCCATTCCTCGTTATCGGGGCGTTAAGCAGCCTGCGCGCGTTCTTCGACGCGGTTTACGCTGCGGTAGAGATGATCAAAACGTTCGTTATCAAACTGATGGCTGGCGCCATCGAAGAACACGTGGCCCTGACGCAGGGCGACGATGCGCTCGCAGTAGCGCAGGGCGTAATCCACCTGATGCAGCGTCACCACCACTGTGATGCCGTCGTTCTGGTTGATGTCGCGCAGGGTTTCCATCACGATGCGGGCCGATTCCGGATCCAGCGAGGCGATAGGCTCATCGGCCAGAATGATTTTGGCTTTCTGCATCAGGGCGCGGGCGATGGCGACGCGCTGCTGCTGTCCGCCGGAGAGCGTTGAGACGCGCTGGTGGGCAAAATGCGCCATGCCGACGCGGGTCAGCGCCTGTAAGGCTTCTTGTTTCTGGGAAGGGGAGAACCAGCGCAGGCAGGTGCGCCAGAACGGGGTGCTGCCGAGCGCGCCAATCAGCACGTTCTCGAGCACCGTCAGGCGGTTCACCAGGTTGAACTGCTGAAAGATATAGCCCGTCTGCGCGCGGCTTTTGCGAATATCGCTCGCCAGACGCCCCGCATGTTGCACGGTGTTACCCAGCAGCTCGACGCGGCTTTCCGGCGTTTTGTCACAGGTAATGAGGCCGCTTAAGTGACGAAGAAGGGTGGATTTTCCTGAACCGGATGGCCCCAGCAGCGCCACCATTTCGCCCTGCTGGACGGTCAGATCAACGGCATGCAGCGCCTTGTTGTGATGGAAGGTTTTGCTCAGTTTCTCGACGCGAATGACAGTTTGCATGTGCTGGGCCTCACGATAAATGTGGCCTCATGCTGGCGCATCAATATGACATTCAGGTTAAGTGTTGGTTGCGGGAGTTTGAAGAGTTGAGGGGGATTTGATGACAATCACCGTAGGCCCGGTCAGCGCAGCGCCACCGGACGCTGTTGCCGGATGCGCTGCGCTTATCCAGCCTACGATTTAACGACGTTAATCATCCACGGCACGCCGTATTTGTCGGTCACAGTGCCGAATCCATGCGCCCAGAAGGTCTCCTGCCAGGCCATTTCAATATTGCCGCCATCGGCGAGGTTGTCGAACCAGCGCTTGCCTTCCGACACATCCTGGGTGTCGAGCACCAGTGTGAAACCCGCGTATTGCGCGCTGCTGCCAGGCGGTATCCCGTCGCTCATCATAATGTCGCTGCCCGCGATGCGGACGTTAGAGTGGGCGATGGCGGTATCCGGAAAGTTCATGCCGGACGGACAGCCTTCTTCGCTGTTTTCGTCTTTAGGCATTTCGCCGAAGGTGATTTTGTAGAGGAGTTCTGCGCCGACGGCCTGCTGATAGAAGGCGGTGGCCTCCGCACAGTTGCCAGCGAAAGAGATGTAGGGACTTAACGGCATAATCTTTACCTCACGTAAGAAAAGCCCGTTAAGTGTAGTTCCCGAACGCCCGGTAAGCGAAGCGTCACCGGGCGGGTCAATCAGTTCTTTTTCACGAACTCAGATTTCAGTTTCATCGGACCGAAGCCGTCAATTTTGCAATCGATATTATGATCGCCTTCAACAAGACGGATGTTTTTCACTTTGGTACCAATCTTCAGCATGGAAGAACTGCCTTTTACCTTCAGATCTTTCACAACGGTAACGCTGTCGCCGTCTGACAGCAGGTTGCCGTTCGCGTCTTTCACAATCAGCGTATCGCTGTCCTGCGCAGGCTCCGCATCGTTCCATTCATGGGCGCATTCCGGGCAAACGAACATGCCATTGTCTTCATAGGTGTATTCAGAATTGCATTTCGGGCAGTGTGGAAGTTGCATGTTGGTATCCTCAAAAGTGTTAACACGCTGGAAAACGCCAGCTAAATGACGGCAGTGTGCCGAAAAAGGCAGCGAGTATAACGCAAATCCCCACTTTTGTCGGTGATATTGTTTTAGAAAAATAGCGCAAAAATGCGTAAAAGATGACACGAACTGTCAGTGAATTAGGGGAAGCTTATGCCCTGCACGGCAGTGATCGTTATGATGATAAATATATCGAATATTTTATTACAGCAAATTGCTACGCTGTGCCATTTCGGATAAGGTGAAGGAACAAACCGTTATTTATCTATCCTTTCTGATGCTATACATCTTTTGGTGTCAGGGAATACCTCTCTTTTTTGGTGGGTAAATAACGATGATATCTCCTGATGTTTCCTGAAAATGCGTTTTGTCTATTTACTTTTGGTCTTCTGACCAGAGGGATGTTTTACACGTATTAGAAGGGTGAGATTTAAATTCTCATTATCTTCAGTTACTTGTATTAAATGAACATGTTTTCCATACGTGATCATATAAGCCTGAACAGTATAATTAAAAAAACGTGGCTTAATAAAAGTAATAAATTTGCGTTAAGGGAAGGCTTTTATCATGCACACACAGACCATATTTGAATTAAGCCAGGAAGCCGAACGTTTGTTACAGCTGGCTCTGAACAATCTTGATTCATTAAAATCAATGCCGATTGCAAAGCTGGATAGCACAGCCGCTGCCATGAGCGGCGTTAATAACAACGTTTTGCCATTACATTTTAGCGCGCGGGGTGTCGACGCTCAGCAGGCGTTGCTGAATAACGAATTACGCAAAATAACCCGCCTCGAAATGGTGCTGGCGATTGTGGGTACCATGAAAGCGGGAAAATCGACCACCATTAATGCGATTGTGGGCACGGAAGTGCTGCCGAACCGCAATCGTCCGATGACGGCGCTGCCCACGCTGATCCGCCATACGCCGGGCCAGAAGGAGCCGGTGCTGCATTTTTTGCACGTTGCGCCCATTGATACCCTGATTTCCCAGTTGCAGACGAAATTGTGCGATAAAGATCGCGGCAAGCTGGCGCGGCGTCTGGAAATCGACAAGGACATGAATACGCTGCTGGAGCGCATCGAAAGAGGTGAGGCGTTCGGAAAACATCACCTGGGCGCGGAGCCCATCTTTCATTGTCTGAAAAGCCTGAACGATCTGGTGCGGCTTTCTCAGGCGCTGGGCGTGGAGTTTCCTTTTTCTGAGTACGCCGCGATTGAACATATTCCGGTGATTGAGGTGGAATTTGTGCACCTCGCCGGTCTGGATGCGCGCCTGGGGCAACTGACGCTGCTCGACACGCCGGGGCCGAACGAGGCCGGTCAGCCGCACCTGCAAAAAATGCTCAGCGAGCAGCTGGCGCGCGCCTCCGCCGTGCTGGCGGTGATGGACTATACCCAGCTTAAATCCATTTCCGACGCCGAGGTTCGTCAGGCAATTTCGGCGGCGGGGAAATCCGTGCCGCTTTACGCCCTGGTCAACAAATTCGATCAGAAAGATCGTAACAGCGACGATGAAGAGCAGATACGGGCGATGATTTCCGGCACGCTGATGAAAGGGAATATTTCTCCGGGACAAATTTATCCGGTCTCTTCCATGTGGGCCTACCTGGCAAACCGCGCCCGCTATGAGATGAACACCCATGGGCGGCTTCCCGATCATCAGGATCAGCGTTGGGTACAGGATTTTGCCGAGGCCGCGCTGGGCCGCCGCTGGCGTACGGCCGATCTCGACGATAGTGACCATATTCGCCATGCGGCGGATCTGCTGTGGGAGGATTCGCTGTTCGAACAGCCCATCCGCAAGCTGATTTACGCGGCTTACGCCAACGCCTCGCTGTTCGCCCTGCGGTCGGCATCGCATAAGCTGCTGAACTATGCGCAAAATGCCAGAGAATACCTGGATTTTCGCCATCAGGGACTGACGGTCGCCTTTGATGAGCTGGAGCGGAATATTAAGCGCCTGGAAGAGGACATGGCGATGCTGCGTCAGCGGCAGAGCGTAGTGAGCGATGAGGTCCAGCATGAAGTTGAAGAGGCGCTCAACGCAGCGGATGCATTTCTGCTTAGTCAGAAAGGTGAACTTCACCAGGCGCTGGACGACATGTTTAGCCGCCCGTTAATTCTTGATTTAGCCGGGCGCGAGCCATCCAGCATGCGTACAGACGACACGGATGAGCACCAGCAGCTGGTGCTTGACGATGAAGGGCAGGCACAGATTGTCCTGAGCAAGATCCGATCGTCATGCGAGCAGATTTTGCTGAATGCGCAGAGCAGAATTAGCCGGGAGCTGGCGTTACGCTTCGATCAGCTGGAGTCTACGCTCGCCCGATCGTTGAATGAGGCGATGCGCCCCATCGAGATGCAAATTAAGGAACAGCTCAGTCATGCCGGCTTTCGGGCGCGGATTAGCTTTCCGGCGTTTCAGGCAAACCAGCTTAACTTCAATACGCGCGGCTTATTTAATGATGCCATTGTGCAGGACACCCCTCCCGCCAGTCAGCCTGCAGGGGCGGGCAGCGTACGTAATACCGTCTCGCGCTGGCTCAATCATCCCGGCTGGGGCTGGGAAGCGTATGTGGAGACGCGCACCCGATATGTCATCGATATCGCCCAGCTTCATGGCAAATTTACGCAGCATACCGATCAGTTTTGCGATCAAATTCGTAAAGCTTTGGCCGCGCAGGTCGATGTCTCTGTTACGGCAGGTATGGCAACGTTTTTTGCAGAGTTTTCGTTGTGCCTGACCGGGTTACAGGAAAGCTTGCGTGATAGCCTTGCCGTGCGGCAGCAGAATGAGCATTCAACCCGGGCGCTTAGCCAGTTGTTGAAGCAAAGTATGACCACAGCGGCGTGGATTCAGGAAGATACCCGACTGTTACGCGATGATATTCAAACCTTATTCGCGGCAGAGCAACCATGACAACACAGCTACTGGACGGTCCCGGGCGGACGCTGGAGTGTATTCATCCAAAATTTATGGTCGATTTGGTCCAGGGGGCGGATGCTGCTCGTCACACCCTCCTGGGGCCACAGCAACTGCAATTTCGTGAGCGTTTGACGCAGGAGATCGTTACGCAGACCCGGTTGCGGCCATGGGCAATGGCGGGAATGCTCAACGAAAATGCAGCACTGCGGCTGGGTCTGGCGGAGAAACTGGCCGGTATGCTCGACCCCGGACACCTGGCGCTGACCCGCATGTCCGACAAGCTGGTAGCCCTGCGCCAGCAGGTTAATCCACGCCTCCCTCAACCTTCCGGATTGTTGCAACAGTACGAGGCGCTCTCCGCACATTTCAACCAGCGTGCCGCCTATAAAGAGAAAGCGCTCGCGCAGCGTGGCCTTACGGTTCAGGCGGGTGAGCACAGCGAGCAAATTTTTACCCGCTGGCGAGCCGGGCAGTATGACGGCTGGTCGCTGGCTGGCCGCTGCTTTATCGTGCTGGAAGAGTTGCGCTGGGGCGCGTTTGGCGATGCCTGTCGTCTGGCGAATAGTGATGTGGCGGCCATGCTGAAAGATAACCTGCGCAGCATGGCCGCAAACTATCTGGCACAGGGGATTAACGCTTCTCCCACCACCCGGCATTTTTACCATCAGTGGCTGACGACGCCCGCTTCTCCTGTCTAATGGATTATAAAGATATGCTTGGCTGGCTGGGGGACTGGTGTCAGGCGGATAAACATCCGGTGAGCTGGTCAGTGACGCAGAGCTGGCAAACGGTCGCGCTGGGTATGCCGAGACTCTGTTCGGCAAAACGGCTGGTGGATGGCATGGTGGAAGAGATATTTAGTGCGTGATTGCCCCCTCTTTTTAAGGAGGGGGCGAACGGCTTAGTGGTGCATTTCTACCGCTTTTGGCTCTGCCTGGGTTTCCGGAACCTGTCCAAAACGTCTGGCGTACAGCGCCGTGATGATCGGGACCAGAATCGCCGTCACAATCACGCTGGCGGCAACCAGGGCCGTGGCGGAAGCCGCCACCGGTTCAAAGGCCGGGTTAATCTGGGCGATAATCACCGGGTTAGCTACCGCAGCGCCTGCGGCCGACGAGGCGGCCACACCTGCGGTTCCGTTACCGCCCCCGATGACGCGGTCTGCAATAATTAGCGGAATACCCGTGATGACGATGACGGCAACACCCAGCACAATACCCAGTAGGCCGGTTTCCAGAATCACGTTCAGATTGATGGTATTGCCCAACGCGAAGCCGAAGAACGGGATCAGTACCGGGGTGGCTTTGCTGAAGAAATCGCGCAGATCGTGATCGAGGTTGCCTAGCGCAAAACCAATCAGGAACGGCAGGATCGCCCCGACAAAATGGTGGGGTTCAAAGGAGGCAAGGCCGGCGGAACCCAGAATCAGCATGGTCATTAGCGGACCCGACTCCAGGGACATCAGCACGAACGCGCCTGATTCTTCTTTGGTGCCATATTGATTCATCAGGCTGGCATAGAGACCGCCGTTGGTCATATCCATTGCTGAAACAATGGCCAGAACGGATAATCCGGCGAAGAATCCGGTCTGTATGCCATTCTCCGGAATGAACATCGCGCAGATCATGGCAACGACCCAGGCGACCGCAATTTTAGTAATGACCAGCGTCCCTGATTTACTTAATACCGTACCAGTTGCACGTAAATTAATAGATGCGCCGATGCAAAAGAACCAGACTGCCAGAATCGGCACCGTTCCAGTGATCATACCTTTTGTAAAACCGCCAAAATAAGCACCGGTATTCGGGGCCAGCGTATTTAATATCGCGCCAAGTACCAGCGGGACCAGCATCATCCCGCCCGGGATGCGTTCTATTGTTGCTTTAATCTTCATCATTAACCCTCACATCTCGCCCGCGTGGCTGGCGGAAATCTCAAAAAATAGATAAACAAATTCAAATGATTGCCTTTTTTGAAGACCAATCGATTCGTTACTTATGCTGTAAAGCGAAATTCAGGTGCTTAGCATTCCTTCATTTGAAAGCCGCTGGGATATTGTGTTCGGGTTTATCATGCGATCTTTGGAATTGCGATTCAATGAAAATAAAACAATGTTTTAGTTATCTGCGTCGCATATTGAATGTAAACAGGAATGCCCGCTGTTAATAATTAAATTTTGTGTAAATTCGATGTGAAGAAATGTGATTGTTTTTTGTTTTAAGAGGAATAATAACGGGTGTTAAGATGTGCTTGATAAAGGGGGTGAGAATGACCTTATTTATCGTGAATTGACAAAACCTGAAGCCAACTTACGAACCGGAAAAATATATGTGAAGTTGATCACATATATAAACGCTGGTAGGGTAAAAAGGTCTTTAACTGCCCAGACAGGCGTCAACAGGTTCGGTTGTATTGCGGTAAAACGTCAATGTAAGTAAACCTGCTACGCTTGAATAAGGAGATTCGCATGGAGCGGATCTCTGGTTCACAGCTTGCAAATGCGCTGTGAAACGGACGGGGCTGAGTCTACGAGGAAAGCTATGCTTAGAAGGAAAAAAGTAAAACCCATCACGCTGCGCGATGTCACCATTATTGATGACGCGAAACTGCGCAAAGCGATTACGGCGGCCTCGCTCGGTAATGCGATGGAGTGGTTCGATTTTGGTGTCTACGGCTTTGTTGCCTATGCGCTTGGTAAAGTGTTCTTCCCCGGTGCCGATCCCAGCTTGCAGATGATTGCCGCGCTGGGTACGTTCTCTGTTCCCTTCCTTATTCGCCCTCTCGGTGGCCTGTTCTTCGGCATGCTGGGTGATAAATATGGTCGCCAGAAGATCCTGGCTATTACTATTGTCATCATGTCGATAAGTACATTCTGTATCGGCCTTATTCCGTCCTATGCGACCATTGGTATATGGGCACCGATCCTACTGTTGATCTGTAAGATGGCGCAGGGCTTCTCCGTTGGCGGCGAATATACCGGTGCATCGATTTTTGTCGCTGAGTATTCTCCGGATCGAAAACGCGGTTTTATGGGCAGCTGGCTCGACTTTGGTTCGATTGCCGGGTTTGTCATGGGCGCGGGAGTTGTGGTTCTGATTTCAACCGTAGTGGGTGAAGAGAACTTCCTCGACTGGGGCTGGCGTATTCCGTTCTTCCTGGCGCTGCCGCTTGGCATCATCGGTCTTTACCTGCGTCACGCCCTGGAAGAGACGCCTGCGTTCCAGCAGCACGTTGAAAAGCTGGAGCAGGGCGACCGTGAAGGGTTGCAGGATGGCCCGAAAGTGTCGTTCAAGGAGATTGCGACCAAACACTGGCGCAGCCTGCTGACCTGTATCGGTCTGGTGATTTCCACCAACGTGACCTATTACATGCTGCTGACATACATGCCGAGCTATCTGTCGCATAACCTGCACTACTCGGAAGACCACGGTGTGCTGATTATTATCGCCATCATGGTAGGCATGCTGTTCGTGCAGCCGATTATGGGTCTGCTGAGCGACCGCTTTGGCCGTAAGCCATTCATTATTCTCGGTAGCGTCGCGCTGTTCGCGCTGGCAATCCCGGCCTTTATTCTGATTAACAGCAATGTGCTGGGGCTGATTTTCGCCGGTCTGCTGATGCTGGCGGTGATCCTCAACTGCTTTATCGGGGTGATGGCTTCTACGCTACCGGCAATGTTCCCGACGCATATTCGCTACAGTGCGCTGGCGGCAGCCTTTAATATCTCCGTTCTGATTGCGGGCCTGACGCCGACGCTTGCTGCTTCACTGGTGGAGAGCACGCAGAACCTGATGATGCCTGCTTACTATCTGATGGTTATTGCGGTGATTGGCCTGATTACCGGTATTACTATGAAGGAGACGGCGAACCGTCCACTGAAAGGGGCAACGCCTGCGGCGTCCGATATTCAGGAAGCGAAGGAGATCCTGCGCGAGCACTACGATAACGTAGAGCAGAAGATTGAAGATATTGACGCAGAGATTGAAGAGCTTCAGAAAAAACGTTCTCGCCTGGTTGACCAGCATCCGCGAATTAACGAGTGATAAAAAACCCGCCGCTGGCGGGTTTTCTTTTATTAGCATCCTGCGGCGATATAGTCGCCGCTGACGCTGACGGGGATCACCGTCAGGAAGAGGATAGTTGCGAACAATATCAGAACAACTCCTCCGGCTATTTTGACCATCGGCATTACCCAGTTCAGGGAAGTGCCGCCACTAAACCAGGCTACTGTGCGTTCACGCGCGTAACGTACTGCCAGCGACAGCCCCATAATCGACAGCGCCGTGCCCAGCGACATTGTCATCACAGCAGCAATTCCCCAGCTAATAATGCCGAGCGCATTCGAGAACATCAGGATCATAATTGCTCCGCTGCACGGGCGTGCGCCAATGGCCAGCACCACGCCCAGACGGGTTTTCCAGTCGCTTTTAGCCAGATCCACCCCTACGCCGTGATGGCCGCAGCCACAGTGTTCATTATGCTGATGATGCGGCTTGATGGCGCTAATCGCCATTTTGCGCGGACGCAGGCTGCTGAGCGCCTGATAAATGATAAACGCACCGAAGGCGGCAATCAGTAAGGCGCTGATTTTCTCGACGTACCAACGGCTGGTACTGATATCTCCTGATGCGAGGTTCAATCCAACCGCCAGGATAAAGACAAAGAGGATCGCGCTGACGCCCTGCATCAGGCTACCGATAAACGGTACGACGCGCGCCGCGAGCTGGCTCTCTTTATTGGTGCTGAGATACGTGGCGACGATAAATTTGCCGTGTCCTGGTCCAACGGCATGGAGTACACCATAAAGAAACGCACCGGTTAACAACCACAACCCACCGCTGTACTGATGATTATTAAGTTGCAGCAAATACATCACCAGATAACGGTGCAGGGTGATCTGAGCGGCGAGGCACCACTGAATAAATGCATTCCAGTGCGTATGCAGTGCGAAACCTGCCATAAGTAACACCAGCACGGCGAGCCCGGCGGTTGGGATATGCCAGTCACGTTGAAGTCGTTGTGTCGTCATCAGGTTGGTCTGCGAGAGGAATATTTGCCGCTAGTATAGTGTTCAATTAGCGGGATCGCACCGGGATCGTCAATGGATTGTGGATAACTCTGTGCGTAAAAGGGTATAAGGCGGGGTTTTGCTGGGGAATACAGCAGTCAGTCATTTTTTTGCAACTTTTCTGTTGCGGTCGCTCGGGAACTCCCTATAATGCGCCTCCATCGACACGGCGGATGTGAATCACTTCACAGACAACCCGGTCGGTTGAAGAGAAAAAATCCTGAAATAACGGGTTGACTCTGAAAGAGGAAAGCGTAATATACGCCACCTCGCGACAGAGCGCTGAAGCGCGTCGCAACTGCTCTTTAACAATTTATCAGACAATCTGTGTGGGCACTCAAAGTGACATGGATTCTTAATGTCCTCGGACACTAAATGAATACCAAGTCTCAACGAGTGAACACGTAATTCATTACGAAGTTTAATTCATTGAGCATCAAACTTTTAAATTGAAGAGTTTGATCATGGCTCAGATTGAACGCTGGCGGCAGGCCTAACACATGCAAGTCGAACGGTAACAGGAAGCAGCTTGCTGCTTTGCTGACGAGTGGCGGACGGGTGAGTAATGTCTGGGAAACTGCCTGATGGAGGGGGATAACTACTGGAAACGGTAGCTAATACCGCATAACGTCGCAAGACCAAAGAGGGGGACCTTCGGGCCTCTTGCCATCGGATGTGCCCAGATGGGATTAGCTAGTAGGTGGGGTAACGGCTCACCTAGGCGACGATCCCTAGCTGGTCTGAGAGGATGACCAGCCACACTGGAACTGAGACACGGTCCAGACTCCTACGGGAGGCAGCAGTGGGGAATATTGCACAATGGGCGCAAGCCTGATGCAGCCATGCCGCGTGTATGAAGAAGGCCTTCGGGTTGTAAAGTACTTTCAGCGGGGAGGAAGGCGACAGGGTTAATAACCCTGTCGATTGACGTTACCCGCAGAAGAAGCACCGGCTAACTCCGTGCCAGCAGCCGCGGTAATACGGAGGGTGCAAGCGTTAATCGGAATTACTGGGCGTAAAGCGCACGCAGGCGGTCTGTCAAGTCGGATGTGAAATCCCCGGGCTCAACCTGGGAACTGCATTCGAAACTGGCAGGCTAGAGTCTTGTAGAGGGGGGTAGAATTCCAGGTGTAGCGGTGAAATGCGTAGAGATCTGGAGGAATACCGGTGGCGAAGGCGGCCCCCTGGACAAAGACTGACGCTCAGGTGCGAAAGCGTGGGGAGCAAACAGGATTAGATACCCTGGTAGTCCACGCCGTAAACGATGTCGACTTGGAGGTTGTGCCCTTGAGGCGTGGCTTCCGGAGCTAACGCGTTAAGTCGACCGCCTGGGGAGTACGGCCGCAAGGTTAAAACTCAAATGAATTGACGGGGGCCCGCACAAGCGGTGGAGCATGTGGTTTAATTCGATGCAACGCGAAGAACCTTACCTACTCTTGACATCCAGAGAACTTTCCAGAGATGGATTGGTGCCTTCGGGAACTCTGAGACAGGTGCTGCATGGCTGTCGTCAGCTCGTGTTGTGAAATGTTGGGTTAAGTCCCGCAACGAGCGCAACCCTTATCCTTTGTTGCCAGCGGTCCGGCCGGGAACTCAAAGGAGACTGCCAGTGATAAACTGGAGGAAGGTGGGGATGACGTCAAGTCATCATGGCCCTTACGAGTAGGGCTACACACGTGCTACAATGGCGCATACAAAGAGAAGCGACCTCGCGAGAGCAAGCGGACCTCATAAAGTGCGTCGTAGTCCGGATTGGAGTCTGCAACTCGACTCCATGAAGTCGGAATCGCTAGTAATCGTGGATCAGAATGCCACGGTGAATACGTTCCCGGGCCTTGTACACACCGCCCGTCACACCATGGGAGTGGGTTGCAAAAGAAGTAGGTAGCTTAACCTTCGGGAGGGCGCTTACCACTTTGTGATTCATGACTGGGGTGAAGTCGTAACAAGGTAACCGTAGGGGAACCTGCGGTTGGATCACCTCCTTACCTTAAAGAACCTGCCTTTGTAGTGTCCACACAGATTGTCTGATGAAAAGTAAATAGCAAGGCGTCTTGCGATTGAGACTGTACGTCCCCTTCGTCTAGAGGCCCAGGACACCGCCCTTTCACGGCGGTAACAGGGGTTCGAATCCCCTAGGGGACGCCACTTGCTGGTTCGTGAGTGAAAGTCACCTGCCGTCATATCTCAAAACTGACTTGCGAGTCATGTTTGAGATATTTGCTCTTTAAAAATCTGGATCAAGCTGAAAATTGAAACGACACACAGCTCATGTGTGTTCGAGTCTCTCAAATTTTCGCAATCATGAAGTGAAACATCTTCGGGTTGTGAGGTTAAGCGACTAAGCGTACACGGTGGATGCCCTGGCAGTCAGAGGCGATGAAGGACGTGCTAATCTGCGAAAAGCGCCGGCGAGGTGATATGAACCTTTGACCCGGCGATGTCCGAATGGGGAAACCCAGTGCAATCCGTTGCACTATCGTTAACTGAATACATAGGTTAACGAGGCGAACCGGGGGAACTGAAACATCTAAGTACCCCGAGGAAAAGAAATCAACCGAGATTCCCCCAGTAGCGGCGAGCGAACGGGGAGCAGCCCGGAGTCTGAATCAGCTTGTGTGTTAGTGGAACGGTCTGGAAAGTCCGACGGTACAGGGTGATAGTCCCGTACACGAAAGCACACATGCTGTGAACTCGAAGAGTAGGGCGGGACACGTGGTATCCTGTCTGAATATGGGGGGACCATCCTCCAAGGCTAAATACTCCTGACTGACCGATAGTGAACCAGTACCGTGAGGGAAAGGCGAAAAGAACCCCGGCGAGGGGAGTGAAAAAGAACCTGAAACCGTGTACGTACAAGCAGTGGGAGCCTCTTTATGGGGTGACTGCGTACCTTTTGTATAATGGGTCAGCGACTTATATTCTGTAGCAAGGTTAACCGTATAGGGGAGCCGAAGGGAAACCGAGTCTTAACTGGGCGTTAAGTTGCAGGGTATAGACCCGAAACCCGGTGATCTAGCCATGGGCAGGTTGAAGGTTGGGTAACACTAACTGGAGGACCGAACCGACTAATGTTGAAAAATTAGCGGATGACCTGTGGCTGGGGGTGAAAGGCCAATCAAACCGGGAGATAGCTGGTTCTCCCCGAAAGCTATTTAGGTAGCGCCTCGTGAACTCATCTTCGGGGGTAGAGCACTGTTTCGGCTAGGGGGCCATCCCGGCTTACCAACCCGATGCAAACTACGAATACCGAAGAATGTTATCACGGGAGACACACGGCGGGTGCTAACGTCCGTCGTGAAGAGGGAAACAACCCAGACCGCCAGCTAAGGTCCCAAAGTCATGGTTAAGTGGGAAACGATGTGGGAAGGCACAGACAGCCAGGATGTTGGCTTAGAAGCAGCCATCATTTAAAGAAAGCGTAATAGCTCACTGGTCGAGTCGGCCTGCGCGGAAGATGTAACGGGGCTAAACCATGCACCGAAGCTGCGGCAGCGACACTATGTGTTGTTGGGTAGGGGAGCGTTCTGTAAGCCGTTGAAGGTGTCCTGTGAGGGGTGCTGGAGGTATCAGAAGTGCGAATGCTGACATAAGTAACGATAAAGCGGGTGAAAAGCCCGCTCGCCGGAAGACCAAGGGTTCCTGTCCAACGTTAATCGGGGCAGGGTGAGTCGACCCCTAAGGCGAGGCCGAAAGGCGTAGTCGATGGGAAACAGGTTAATATTCCTGTACTTGGTGTTACTGCGAAGGGGGGACGGAGAAGGCTATGTCAGCCGGGCGACGGTTGTCCCGGTTTAAGCATGTAGGCGGAGGTTCCAGGTAAATCCGGTACCTTGTTAACGCTGAGGTGTGATGACGAGGCACTACGGTGCTGAAGTGATAAATGCCCTGCTTCCAGGAAAAGCCTCTAAGCATCAGGTAACACGAAATCGTACCCCAAACCGACACAGGTGGTCAGGTAGAGAATACCAAGGCGCTTGAGAGAACTCGGGTGAAGGAACTAGGCAAAATGGTGCCGTAACTTCGGGAGAAGGCACGCTGATATGTAGGTGAAGTCCCTGCGGACGGAGCTGAAATCAGTCGAAGATACCAGCTGGCTGCAACTGTTTATTAAAAACACAGCACTGTGCAAACACGAAAGTGGACGTATACGGTGTGACGCCTGCCCGGTGCCGGAAGGTTAATTGATGGGGTTAGCGGCAACGCGAAGCTCTTGATCGAAGCCCCGGTAAACGGCGGCCGTAACTATAACGGTCCTAAGGTAGCGAAATTCCTTGTCGGGTAAGTTCCGACCTGCACGAATGGCGTAATGATGGCCAGGCTGTCTCCACCCGAGACTCAGTGAAATTGAACTCGCTGTGAAGATGCAGTGTACCCGCGGCAAGACGGAAAGACCCCGTGAACCTTTACTATAGCTTGACACTGAACACTGGTCCTTGATGTGTAGGATAGGTGGGAGGCTTTGAAGCGTGGACGCCAGTCTGCGTGGAGCCAACCTTGAAATACCACCCTTTAATGGCTGGTGTTCTAACGTAGACCCGTAATCCGGGTTGCGGACAGTGTCTGGTGGGTAGTTTGACTGGGGCGGTCTCCTCCCAAAGAGTAACGGAGGAGCACGAAGGTTGGCTAATCCTGGTCGGACATCAGGAGGTTAGTGCAATGGCATAAGCCAGCTTGACTGCGAGCGTGACGGCGCGAGCAGGTGCGAAAGCAGGTCATAGTGATCCGGTGGTTCTGAATGGAAGGGCCATCGCTCAACGGATAAAAGGTACTCCGGGGATAACAGGCTGATACCGCCCAAGAGTTCATATCGACGGCGGTGTTTGGCACCTCGATGTCGGCTCATCACATCCTGGGGCTGAAGTAGGTCCCAAGGGTATGGCTGTTCGCCATTTAAAGTGGTACGCGAGCTGGGTTTAGAACGTCGTGAGACAGTTCGGTCCCTATCTGCCGTGGGCGCTGGAGAATTGAGGGGGGCTGCTCCTAGTACGAGAGGACCGGAGTGGACGCATCACTGGTGTTCGGGTTGTCATGCCAATGGCACTGCCCGGTAGCTAAATGCGGAAGAGATAAGTGCTGAAAGCATCTAAGCACGAAACTTGCCCCGAGATGAGTTCTCCCTGAGACTTTAAGTCTCCTGAAGGAACGTTGAAGACGACGACGTTGATAGGTCGGGTGTGTAAGCGCAGCGATGCGTTGAGCTAACCGATACTAATGAACCGTGAGGCTTAACCTTACAACGCCGAAGCTGTTTTGGCGAAGAGAGACAGACACGATTTTCAGCCTGATACAGATTAACAGAATTTGCCTGGCGGCTTTAGCGCGGTGGTCCCACCTGACCCCATGCCGAACTCAGAAGTGAAACGCCGTAGCGCCGATGGTAGTGTGGGGTCTCCCCATGTGAGAGTAGGGAACTGCCAGGCATCAATCAGGAAGAACCCCGTACCGGAAGGTGCGGGGTTTTTTGCTTTGTGCGCGGAAAAACATGCCGGATGGCGGCTTCCCCTTATCTGGCATGCGGGTTTTGTAGGCCCGATAAGCGCAGCGCCACCGGGCAATGCCGGCCGCACGACCTCATCGGGAAGAGATACAGGAATAAAATTTAGGTAAGGTTTTGATAAGCGCAGAAAAGCAAAAACCCAGCCATAGGCTGGGTTCTTTAAATAGTGGTGCCCGGACTCGGAATCGAACCAAGGACACGGGGATTTTCAATCCCCTGCTCTACCGACTGAGCTATCCGGGCAACGGAGCGCATTAAACCGCAATCGCGCGCGATCGTCAACATTATTTCGGGAAAAGCTGTTCAACTGCTTAAGTTTGCGGCAATCTGTCCGTTTGTGCGCTGAAAATGCACAAATCTTTCAGACAGTTCAGGCAAGATGTGGCAATGCTGACGGTAAGAGGAGGGCAGTATGGCAAACGACTGGCTTGAGCTGCGTCAGCATGCAGAAACAGGTATTGAGACAATTAAGGCGCATTTCGAAGGACACGCCTTTGATCCCCACTGGCATGATAGCTATCTGGTCGGAATAACCCTTTCCGGTACGCAGCAGTTCCACTGTCGCCGTGAACGCCACCGTAGCCAGCCGGGCGATGCTTTTTTACTTGAGCCTGGTGAAATACATGACGGTGATGCACCGGTAGAGGGTGGCTTTACTTATCTGACCTTTTATCTGGATGAACACTGGCTCACCCGTACGCTTCAAGGGCTGTATGACTCTACTCCCGGGAGTTACACCCTCCACTTTGCCCAAACGCTGACGCGAGAGCCTCAGCTGGTGCGCGCTATCGGTGATACATTTGCCTCGCTGCATAACGATGAGATGAAGATCGTACAACAGAGCACAATGGATAACCTGCTCACTAAGATTACAGCCCACTGCCACTGGCGGAAGAAACTCCCGTCGCAGTTACAAAGCTCCGCTGTGGCGCATCGTGCCCGCGACTATCTCTATGCGCATATCGGCGAGAACGTGGGGCTGTCAGACCTTGCGCGGGAGACGGGGACGGATCGCTTTACGCTCACCCGCTGCTTTAAGCGCGAATTTCACCTTGCGCCGCACGCCTGGCTTATCCAGCTGCGCCTGGCAAAGGCCCGACAGATGCTGGCGTATGGGGAACTGCCTGTTGATGTGGCGACGGCAGTAGGTTTTGCCGATCAAAGCCATCTTGGTCGCTGGTTCCAGCGGGCGTACCGTATTTCTCCGGCACACTACCGTCGGTTGTGCACAAACCTTCCAGACGTTTCCAGAAAATAACGGCACATTCATGGCTCTACTAAAAGGAGCCACCTGTGAATTTAATACCCTTCCTGCTGTTTGCATTTGTCGCCTCGATTACACCGGGGCCAACCAATATTTTGGTACTGGCTAACAGTCAGCACTTTGGCGTAAAAAATACGATTCCTGCGATCCTGGGCGGGTGTATTGCCGCCAGCGCTATTGTTCTGGTTTCTGGCGCTGGGGCAGGAGAAGTGTTACGCCAGTATCCGCTGATACGTCAGGTGATGAGCTGGGCGGGCGTGCTGTGGCTTTCCTGGATGAGCTGGCAGCTGTTTAGCGCCCCGGCCGCGAATCTCTCCTCCAGGCGTCATGTCCGATTTACCGCGCGGGCAGCGGCGTTATTACAGGTTGTAAACCCAAAAACCTGGATGATGGCGCTGGCCGTCGTCAGCCTGTTTGCTCCGGCAAGCGACCATGCATTACGGGATATTTCGCTGATGGCGCTATGGTTTCTGGCGATCTCAGTGGTCTGTTTGTTGTGCTGGGCGTGGCTGGGGAAGGCGGTGAACCGGATTTTCCGCACCACCGTGGCGATGGTGCGATTTCAACGTGCAATGGCGCTGTGTTTGTTTATTTCCGCCTGGACGGGAATGCTGGCTTAGGTCAGTGCACCACCCATACGACACTGCGCAAACCGCAAAATATCTTCCGCCAGACGGTGCGCCGTATCCACATCCGCCTGGCTACGGTTCACCAGCATGCGGCTCAGGCAACCTTCCAGCACCAGCTCCATCTGCTTCGCGACCATTGCCGGATCATCCACTTCAAGTGTGGTCAGCAGCTCGTGTGTGAACTCGTGCGCGGCTCGTTTTTGCTGATCTGCCAGTTGATGGATGGGATGTCCGGGATCGGGGAAGTAGGTGCAGGCGGCGATAAACAGACAGCCTGGGTAACGGTTGTTGGTGACACACTCCGTCAGTGCGGTATAGCGTGCCAGCAGCTTTTGCTCGGTGGTCAGCTCTTCATTCAGCATCAGTTGCCTGCGCCAGATATCCACCTGCTGGCTGAGATAGCGCAGGGCATCATACAGCAGCGCCTCTTTATCCGGCCAGAAGCGCTTAAGTTCATCCAGAGGGTAATCGATACGGTCGGCTACCATCTCAAGCGTGGTGCTGGCGATCCCTTGAATCTCAAGTAATTGCAGGGCTTGTCCCAGTACGTCTTCGCGTTGCACGGTTATCTCCTCCGCTATTCCCAACGGTTTGTCCCGTCTAAAGTGTTGTTTACGGTTGGCGATTGCGCAAATGCGCGTTGAATGCCGTCGCGTCCATAAACCCGGTTACACGCTGCGTCAGCTGTTCTTCCCCCTGTTCATTGAAGAACAGGATGGTAGGCAGCCCGAGCACGTTAAGTTGCTTCAGCAGAGCCTTATCCTGCGCGCTGTTGGCGGTAACGTTCGCCTGGAGCAGAACGGTATCGCTCAGCGCATGTTGTACCTGCGGATCGCTGAAGGTGTATTTTTCAAACTCTTTGCAGGCCACGCACCAGTCGGCATAGAGATCGAGCATGACCGGTTTGCCTTTCGCCTGCACCAGGGCTCGGTTAAGGTCATCCACGTTTTTAATCTGTATAAAATTCAGATGAGCCTGCGTTTGACCTGTCGGGGTGCCAAACGCCCAGTCCTGTAACGGACGGACGCTCACCAGCGCGGCCGCCAGCAGAAGGATCTGTAGCAGGCGCATCCACGGTTTCTTCGCACCCAGACTCACGATAAATGCCCAGCTGAAGAAGGCCACGCCGAGCATAGCCCACAGACGCGTACCCCACACATCACCGATGATGCGTTCCAGCAGGAATACCGGTAGCGCCAGAATGACAAAACCAAACGCGGTTTTCACTGCCTCCATCCACGGGCCGCTCTTCGGCAGCAGACGATTGCCAAATACCGTCACAAGGATCAGCGGCAGACCCATGCCGAGCGCGTAAAGGTACAGTGTGCCGCCGCCGAGCCAAAGGTTGCCGCTCTGGGCAATGTATAACAGGATGGCGCTCAGCGGCGCGGTGGTGCAGGGGGAGCAAATCAGCCCGGCGATGGCACCCATGGCGAACACGCCGCCCGCAGAGCCCCCCTGCTGACGGTTGCTCATTAGCGTCAGACGGGTTTGCAGGGAAGAGGGCAGTTGCAGAGTGAACAGGCCAAACATCGACAGCGCCAGCATAATAAACACTGCTGACAGTCCGATAAGCACATAGGGGTGCTGAAGGGCGGCCTGGAACTGCAACCCGGCAGCGGCGACCACGAGGCCGAGCGCCGTATAGGTTAACGCCATGCCCTGCACATAGATAAAGGCCAGCAACAGCGCGCGGGCGGTGGAAAGGCGTTGCTTACCGCCCAGCACGATGCCAGAGATAAGCGGGTACATAGGCAGTACGCAGGGCGTAAAGGCGATGCCGATACCAATCAATAACGCCCAAAGCGCTGAGAACGGAAGGTCTGAAGCGGCTTCGCCTTCACCCCTCACACTGGCCATTTCCCCTGAGGGGAGAGGGGAGGCCGCCGCTTTCACTTCGCTAAGCGGAACGACCTTTGTTTCAGGGGGATAGCAGAAGCCCGCATCGGCGCAACCCTGATACGTCACCGTCAGGGTAGCGCCTTTATCCGCCTGATTCACCGTGACGGGCACGCTTAAGCGCTGGCGATAAATTTCACTTTTACCGTAGAACTCGTCCTCGTGCCATTCGCCAGCGGGCATCTGCAATGCGCCGACGTCAGCCTTTGCCGGCGTGATGCTGACCTGCTTGCGATAGAGGTAGTAACCCTCTTTCACCTGCCAGGTGAGGCTGAGATCGTGCTGGTTTTGCTGAAAGTCGAAAACGAATGCCTGGTCGGCAGGAATAAAGTTCGAACGGCCGGGCGCGTCAAACAACCCGGCAAAAACTGACGTGCTGCACAGCAGCAGGATCAGCGTAAAGAAGCGTTGAGCCATGAGAGATAATCGTTATCGCCGTGGACCACTGGCAGCACCAGCAGCTCCGGGGTTTGGTAAGGATGATGAGACTTGAGGCAGTCGAGGAGCGCCTGCTGGTTGGTCAGATTGGTTTTGAGCAACATCTGGACTTCGTACTCTTGCTCCAGCTTGCCTTCCCAGTAATAAAGGGAGGTGGCGCCGGGAAGTAGCGTGACGCAGGCAGCCAGTTTTTCGGCCAGCACTTTGGCGGCGAGATCCTGGGCAGAAGCTTCATCAGGGGCGGTACACAGTACAACAACAGCATCAGGCGTGTTCACGAGTCGACCTCCTCATCACGAAAGTCTTCACTATATCACGCCATGTGATTGGTCATTAATGAAACGGGCCGCAGCGCGGCCCGTTTTTAACTATTTTTACAACGGCTAACCGTTTACAGCACAATGCCGCCGATGATAAAGCCGAGGACCACGCAGAGCGTAATCGCCACCACGCCCGGGATGAGGAACGCGTGGTTAAACACGTATTTACCGATACGGGTCGAGCCGGTGTCATCCATCTCAACCGCAGCCAGCAGGGTTGGGTAGGTTGGCAGCACGAACAGGGCGGAAACCGCCGCGAAAGAGGCAATCGCCGTCAGCGGCGTCACGCCCAGCATCAGTGCCGCAGGCATTAGCGCTTTGGTGGTCGCAGCCTGGGAGTACAGCAGCGTTGCGGCAAAGAACAGCACCACCGCCAGTAGCCACGGATAGTTGTGCAGCAGGTCGCCTGCAACTGTCTGGATATCGCTGATGTGCGCTTTCACGAAGGTGTCACCGAGCCACGCCACACCCAGCACGCACACGCAGGCGCTCATACCGGATTTGAAGGTGCTGGCATTCAGCACTTCGCTGGTGTCGATTTTACAGGTGATACTGATCAGCGTCGCGATGGTCAGCATAAATACCACAATCGCTTCGTTACGCGGCAGAACCGGGTTCTGGATCAGACCTACCGTATCGCTGATGGCGGTCGCGTAGAACATCACGGCGACGATACCAATCAGGAACAGCAGCACGGAGCGTTTTGCATGCGGCTTCAGCTCAAAGACCTGGCTACCGCGCAGGCTCACTTCACCTTTTGCCAGACGCTCCTGGTAAACCGGATCGTCTTTCAGCTCGGCGCCGAGGAAGTTACACAGCACGGCAGTGATCATTACCGCAATCAGCGTGACCGGAATACAGATCGCCAGCAGCGTCAGATAACTTACGCCCATCGGCTCGAGAATACCCGCGAAAAAGACCACCGCCGCGGAAATGGGCGAGGCGGTGA
This sequence comes from Enterobacter cloacae complex sp. 402C9, assembly GCF_050030745.1. Classification (NCBI taxonomy): domain Bacteria; kingdom Pseudomonadati; phylum Pseudomonadota; class Gammaproteobacteria; order Enterobacterales; family Enterobacteriaceae; genus Enterobacter; species Enterobacter cloacae complex sp. 402C9. The sequence continues at coordinate 390,134 of NZ_JBLGUW010000001.1, forward strand.
TCGCAATCTGGGAGGCGACTACAGCAATAGCAAGAGGGCGAGACGGGCGAATACCCTGCTCTTTCGCCACTTCGGTGATGACCGGCAGCGTGGAGAAAGCGGTATGGCCAGTACCGGCGAGAATGGTCATAAACCAGGTCACCAGTGGGGCAAGGAAGGTGATGTATTTTGGATGACGACGCAGCATACGCTCCGCCAGGCTCACCAGGTAGTCCATACCGCCAGCAACCTGCATGGCCGCAATGGCAGCGATAACCGCCATGATGATTTCGATAACGTCAAAAGGGATTGCGCCGGGTTTAATCTGAAAGATCAGGGTAAGTACGAGTACGCCGAGACCGCCGGCAAAGCCGATGCCGATACCCCCGAGTCGTGCGCCCAAATAAATCGCCAACAGGACGATGACGAGTTCTGCTCCAAACATAAAGACCTGCCTTGCTTATTAACAAGTTGATATTGAATTGTTGTGTTTTGGTAACGGCCATAAAGAAAAAAGGCACGTCACAAGTGACGTGCCTTTCGGAAGCTTAGCCTGAACGGTTACTGTTCGCTTTCATCGGTATATCGTTTCGCTTTATATGCCGGGTGCATCAGGTTCTGGGCGGAGAAGATATCGTCCAGTTCGGCTTCGGTCAACAATCCTCGCTCGAGAACCACCTCACGCACGCTCTTACCGGTTTCGGCACAAATCTTCCCGACGATATCGCCGTTGTGGTGGCCAATGAACGGGTTGAGGTAGGTGACGATGCCGATGGAGTTATAGACGTAGCCTTCACACACTTCTTTATTCGCGGTGATGCCGTTAATGCATTTTTCCAGCAGGTTGTAGCAGGCGTTGGTCAGAATGTGGATAGATTCAAACATCGCCTGGCCAATCACCGGCTCCATTACGTTCAGCTGGAGCTGACCGGCTTCGGAGGCCATGGTGACGGTCGTATCGTTACCAATCACCTTGAAGCAAACCTGGTTCACCACTTCTGGCACCACCGGGTTCACTTTAGCTGGCATGATGGATGAACCCGCCTGCAACTCTGGCAGGTTGATTTCATTCAGGCCAGCGCGCGGACCGGAGGAGAGCAGGCGCAGGTCGTTACAGATTTTGGACAGTTTCACCGCCAGACGTTTCAATGCGCTGTGCACCATCACGTAGGCGCCGCAGTCTGAGGTGGCTTCAATCAGGTCTTCTGCAGGCACAACCGGCAGGTTGGACACTTCAGCCAGCTTCTGTACCGCCAGCTGCTGATAGCCATCCGGGGTGTTCAGGCGTGTACCGATGGCGGTAGCACCCAGGTTCACTTCCAGCAGCAGTTCGGACGTGCGCAGCAGGTTTTTGGTCTCTTCGTTCAACAGCACGTTAAACGCGTGGAACTCCTGGCCGAGGGTCATTGGCACTGCGTCCTGCAGCTGGGTACGACCCATTTTCAGAATGTCCTGGAACTCAACGGCTTTACGCTGGAAGCCATCACCCAGCTGATTAATCGCGTCGACCAGTTTGACGACAGAGGCATACACCGCGATGCGGAAGCCGGTTGGGTAGGCGTCGTTGGTGGACTGACATTTGTTAACGTGGTCGTTCGGGTTCAGGTACTGGTATTCACCTTTCTGATGACCCATCAGCTCCAGGCCGATGTTTGCCAGCACTTCGTTGGTGTTCATGTTGACGGAGGTGCCTGCGCCGCCCTGATAGACGTCAACCGGGAACTGATCCATGCATTTGCCGTTGTTCAGCACTTCATCGCACGCGGCGATAATCGCATTTGCAGCGCTTTTAGGAATGGTTTGCAGCTCTTTGTTTGCCAGAGCCGCGGCTTTTTTTACCATCACCATGCCACGCACAAATTCAGGGATGTCGCTGATTTTGCTGTTGCTGATGTAGAAGTTTTCAATCGCTCTCAGAGTGTGAACACCATAGTAGGCATCCGCTGGAACTTCCCTGGTACCCAACAAATCTTCTTCGATACGAATGTTGTTTAACATGTGAACCTTCTTTTCAAGCTGCCGATGGATTGTACTAAACACACAGTAGATATGTGGTTTTGAATATTTTATGACCGACGATTATTCCCTCAATCGGCCAGATGTTCGAGATCATATGCTGATGATAGCGAATTGCCGTAAGCTGGATCACTTATTATCGACCCGATTTCATGATAATTATTAATCTGTGAAATATGTCACCGCTTTAATATTTCCAGAAAAAATATCCGTGCAAACCGATTGAATTTTGGCTAACCGTCACCATTTCTTATCTACGCGCTTCGCGAACACATTCAGTCAGGGGCCAGAAGGCACCTGCCACACAGGAGATGCCAGTGCGCTGGATACCATTTATTGCTTTCTTTCTTTATGTTTACATTGAGATTTCGATTTTCATCCAGGTTGCCCATGTGCTGGGCGTCCTGCTGACGCTGATTCTGGTGATCTTCACCTCCGTCATCGGCATGTCGCTGGTGCGCAATCAGGGTTTCAAAAATTTCCTGTTAATGCAGCAGAAGATGGCCGCAGGTGAAAGCCCGGCCGCCGAGATGATCAAAAGCGTGTCGCTGATTATTGCTGGCCTGCTGCTGATCCTGCCGGGCTTCTTTACAGACTTCCTCGGCCTGCTGTTGCTGTTGCCGCCGGTGCAGAAGCATCTGACCATGAAGCTGCTGCCGCATCTGCGTTTCAGCCGTATGCCAGGCGGTGGTTTCAGCACCGGCCCGGGGGATACCTTTGAAGGGGAATATCAGCGTAAGGATGAGCAGCGCGACCGGTTAGATCATAAAGACGATCGGTAAGTTTCTTGCCCGGTGGCGCTCGCTCACCGGGCCTGCGGATTTTGCCGCTTCGGTAAAAACACCCACAGCCCCGCCAGCATGACGATGGCGTACACACTCTTCCATCCCACCATCGCCAGCAGCAGCAGGCACAGGACACACCCGATAGCCGCCAGCGCCTTAAAGCGTCCTTTCAGTAGCCGACAGCCCGCCAGCATGCACAACAGATAGATCATGATGAAAATACCGTTGGCGTAGATAATCAGCGCGTCAAGGTTGATGTCGAGGAGATAAATGGCCAGGGAACTCACCACGCAGCAGCCCAGTACGGTATTCAGCGCATTCACCGGAAGCTGACGCTTTGACAGGCGTGAGAGGGGGCTATCCGGTTTATAAAGTGCCTGAGACCACACCAGCCGGGCGAAGCTCTGAATATAGATGTTGAGGCTGGCAAAGCAGGCGAGATAGCCAATCACGCAGGCTACCCACAGGGCTTTAACGCCAAACAGCTGCACCACGATGCCCGGCAGCGACGCGGCGGCGGCTTTCTCTTCACCGAACGCGTTGAAGTGCAGCACCAGTACGGTACAGGCCCAGTACACGGTGCCCGCTAGCAGCAGGCCAATCATCAGGGCGCGGGGAAAATCACGCTCGGGCTGTTTAAACTCGGATGCCAGATGAGCGAACGCCTCCAGACCGACGAAACACCAGAACATGACGGATAGTGCAGCGAAAAGCTGTGTGTGGTCGATGTCATTAATCGCGGGGAAAGGAATATCCGCCACCGTAATGTCGCCTGCAAACCAGATGGCGATGATCAGCGCGACGATTAACACGGCGACCAGCGTTTGCAGGTTGGCGCTGGAACTGGCCCCGCGTGAGCCAACCCACCAGATAATCGCCAGCGTACCGAGTTCAGCCAGCAGCAGTTGTTCATCGTGCCAGCCAAACAGCGCCTGTCCGAAGCCGGTTGCGATATGCAGGGCTGCCGGAAGGCCAACGGGTATTACCGACAAAAATAGCCAGCCGGTGACGCGCTCCATTCGCGGCCCAAACGCCATGCCGACAAAATGCGCTACGCCGCCTGCGCTCGGGAAGTGCCGCCCGAGTATGGCAAAGACAATCGCCACCGGAAACACCAGCACGATCAGCACCGGCCATGCCCAAAGACTGTTATTGCCGGCAACCAACGCCGCCAGCGCGGGAACCGCAAAAACGCCCGTGCCTAACAAAGACGTTGAGAGTAAGCCAATGCCCTGCGCCAGCCCCAACTCCTGCCTGAGTCCACTCATTTACCTCGTCCCGCCACCATCAAAAGAGAGTGGATGGTAACACTTTCGCAAATTTTTTTTCGATTACCCCTTGAAGGGGTAAAAAGCTATCCCCATCTCTCAGGGCACTAGCCGGAAAACCGCATGCGGACCGGCGTCATCCATAACTGATAATGACTTTCTCAAAGGAGAGCTATCAATGAGTATTCGTCCGTTACATGATCGTGTGATCGTCAAACGTAAAGAAGTTGAAACCAAGTCTGCTGGCGGCATCGTTCTGACCGGTTCAGCAGCAGCAAAATCAACGCGTGGCGAAATCATCGCTGTCGGTAAGGGCCGCATCCTGGAAAACGGAACTGTGCAGCCACTGGACGTTAAAGTTGGTGACATCGTCATTTTCAACGATGGCTACGGCGTGAAATCCGAGAAGATCGACAATGAAGAAGTGTTGATCATGTCCGAGAGCGACATTCTGGCAATTGTTGAAGCGTAATTAACGCACGAAACTGTACGAATTTGAGGAAATAAGAACATGGCAGCTAAAGACGTAAAATTCGGTAACGACGCTCGTGTAAAAATGCTCCGCGGCGTAAACGTACTGGCAGACGCAGTGAAAGTCACTCTGGGCCCGAAAGGCCGTAACGTCGTGCTGGACAAATCCTTCGGCGCGCCAACCATCACCAAAGATGGTGTTTCTGTTGCACGTGAAATCGAGCTGGAAGACAAGTTCGAAAACATGGGCGCACAGATGGTGAAAGAAGTTGCCTCTAAAGCGAACGACGCTGCTGGTGACGGTACCACCACCGCGACCGTACTGGCGCAGGCGATCATCACCGAAGGCCTGAAAGCCGTTGCTGCGGGCATGAACCCAATGGATCTGAAACGTGGTATCGACAAAGCTGTCGCCTCTGCTGTTGAAGAGCTGAAAGCGCTGTCCGTACCGTGCTCTGACTCTAAAGCCATTGCTCAGGTTGGTACTATCTCCGCTAACTCCGACGAAACCGTAGGTAAACTGATCGCTGAAGCGATGGATAAAGTCGGTAAAGAAGGCGTGATCACCGTTGAAGACGGTACTGGTCTGGAAGACGAACTGGATGTGGTTGAAGGTATGCAGTTCGACCGCGGTTACCTGTCCCCATACTTCATCAACAAGCCAGAAACTGGCGCTGTTGAGCTGGAAAGCCCGTTCATCCTGCTGGCTGACAAGAAAATCTCCAACATCCGCGAAATGCTGCCAGTGCTGGAAGCCGTTGCGAAAGCAGGCAAGCCGCTGGTAATCATTGCTGAAGACGTTGAAGGCGAAGCGCTGGCGACTCTGGTGGTTAACACCATGCGTGGCATCGTGAAAGTGGCAGCGGTTAAAGCACCTGGCTTCGGCGATCGTCGTAAGGCGATGCTGCAGGATATCGCTACCCTGACCGGCGGTACCGTGATCTCTGAAGAGATTGGTATGGAGCTGGAAAAAGCGACCCTGGAAGACCTGGGCCAGGCGAAACGCGTTGTGATCAACAAAGACACTACCACCATCATCGACGGTGTGGGTGAAGAAGCCGCTATTCAGGGCCGTGTTGGTCAGATCCGTAAGCAGATCGAAGAAGCAACTTCCGATTACGACCGTGAAAAACTGCAGGAGCGCGTAGCGAAACTGGCAGGCGGCGTTGCGGTAATCAAAGTTGGTGCTGCGACCGAAGTTGAAATGAAAGAGAAGAAAGCACGCGTTGACGATGCCCTGCATGCGACCCGTGCTGCGGTAGAAGAAGGCGTAGTTGCTGGTGGTGGTGTCGCGCTGGTGCGTGTAGCCGCTAAACTGGCTGGCCTGACCGCTCAGAACGAAGACCAGAACGTAGGTATCAAAGTTGCGCTTCGCGCAATGGAAGCCCCTCTGCGTCAGATCGTGTCCAACGCCGGTGAAGAGCCATCAGTAGTTGCGAACAACGTGAAAGCGGGCGAAGGTAACTACGGTTACAACGCAGCAACTGAAGAATACGGCAACATGATCGACTTCGGTATCCTGGACCCAACTAAAGTTACCCGTTCTGCTCTGCAGTACGCGGCATCTGTAGCTGGCCTGATGATCACGACCGAATGCATGGTAACCGACATGCCTAAAGGCGACGCGCCTGACTTAGGTGCTGCTGGTGGTATGGGCGGCATGGGTGGCATGGGCGGCATGATGTAATCATGTTGTTCTGAACCTCTCAGAATGAACCCCGGGCAGCGATGCCCGGGGTTTTTTATTGCCCGTCGAGCCGTTACTCAAACAAGATGTGCATGGCGGAAGAGATGCGGTTCCAGCACTGAAAAATCCATTTTTATCTCCTCAGAAGAGTAGCTGCATCACCCACATCGAGAGCAAGGCGTTGATAACGCAGACAGCGATGATGTGCGGGTAATATTTCGGGTTCACGCCCGCGGTGCCGAGGCAGCGGCCCGTGTTTTGCACCGGATTGCCCATCAGGTAGATGGCGGGCAGCAGGATGGTGGCATCATGGCCGCTGAGCGTGCCGGCGACGACCAGGCTGGCGCAAACCCCCACGCCGCCGCCCATGCTCATCACCGAGGCCAGAAGTACCGTTGCCGCCGCACCCGGAAGCCCCCACAGGGCCATGATGGGCTCGCATACCCTGCCGACAATATCCAGCAGGCCGGTCACCTTAAGCGCCTGAATGATGACAAACGCCATGACCACGTTCGGCAGCAGGCTGGTGGTGGCGATGGTAAAGCCGCGGCGGGCGCCATCGATAAACAAGTCCATGATATTTTTACGCGTCTGGGCGATCATTTTTCCTCCTGAACGCGACGAACTTCCATGTGGGCGATCCACAGCCGCAGGAAGTTGGCGCCAACAAATTTAAATACCAGAATGACCGCCAGCGGCGCGATCACCGGGACGGTAATAAAGGTAAAAAGTGCGGCACCGGAAGAAAAATAGTTGGTAATAATGGCGCTACCGCTGGTCTGGAAGGTGGCGAAAATGGCGCGTTCATGGTCAGTAATCGCCCCTTCGTCGGTCAACTCTTTGGTCATCCCTGCGGCTGCATCGGTATTTTGCAGGTTGGCGATAAGCGCCAGAGAGCAGATGCCCGGCACGCCGAGCAGCGGGCGCAGAATGGGCGTCATGAGCTGTTGTGCGGCGCGCAGCCCGCCCAGCCCCTCGGTAACGGCAATGATCCCGAGCGATAAAATGACCGAGGGCGCCAGTTCAAGGGCAAACAAAAAACCGTCTTTCGCTCCTGTGCCACCCTCGCCGCGAAACGTTAGGGCGCCGTTCACCGGTCCAAAGCTGCCGTTCAGGACGGTAAAATCCAGCATGCGCCACCATTCAGTACTTTTGGCGAAAAAACCTGAGAAAAATACGATGGTGAGCACGAACGCCAGATAGCCCACCCAGGTTACTTTTTCCTCTCCTGAGGATGATGCACTCATGAAACCCCCTTTTTTTTAGTCCCGTACAAAAGTTGTACGTCGCATCACTAAAAACGATCGGGGGCTAAAACACGATATCCCAAAGGTTATTATCAGAATTCATTTAAGATGTCGGAGGAGTGCCAGCGGAATCTGGCTCGCAGAAATGCTCAGCATTTTTCTTTTGGTCATCTTTTTAGTATAAGGTTTACACGCGGACAACTACTGTCCAGCTTATTGAAAACGAGGAATAACATGCGCATAAAAGTCTGTGCAGGGATTGTAGGTGCAGCATTGCTGCTGGCGGGTTGTAGCACCAGCAATGAGCTGACGGCAGCGGGCCAGAGCGTTCGCTTTGTGGAAGATAAGCCGGGCAGCGAATGCCAGCTGTTAGGCACCGCCTCTGGCGAGCAAAGCAACTGGATGTCAGGGCAGCACGGCGAGGAGGGCGGCTCTATGCGCGGTGCGGCCAATGCCCTGCGTAATCAGGCTGCGGCAATGGGCGGCAACGTGATTTACGGGGTAAGCAGCCCGACGCAGGGTATGCTGTCCAGCTTTGTGCCAACCGCCAGCCAGATGAACGGCCAGGTCTATAAGTGCCCGAACTGATATAACATTTTGATGGCGCTGCCGCTTTACCTGTAGGCAGGTAAGCGTAGCGCCACCTGCTTTTTTTACTGCTGCCGCAGCTGCAAATCCAGCGGCGTCTTACTCGGCTCTCCGCCAATCTCACGTGCCAGCTTCGGCACCATATAACCTGAAACCAGCGTTAACAGCTCGCGCATAATCTTCCGGGCCTCTTCATCCGTCACCATGAAGTGCGCCGCGCCCTGGACGCGATCCAGAACATGCAGGTAATAGGGCATTACGCCCGCATCAAATAAGGCATTGCTGAGATCGGCCAACACGTGGGCGCTGTCGTTCACGCCGCGCAGTAATACGCTCTGGTTGAGCAGCGTCACGCCTGCCATTCGCATACGCGTCATCGCCGCACGAAAGTCCGCGTCAATTTCATTTGCATGGTTGATATGGTTTACCAGCAGCACCTGTAAACGGGACTGCTCCAGGCGCGTGACCAGGGCGTCGGTGATACGCGCCGGGATGACGATCGGTAAACGGCTGTGAATGCGCAGACGCTTAATGTGCGGGATGGTCTCAAGTTGAGTCAGCAGCCAGTCCAGCTCATGATCTTTTGCCATCAGCGGGTCGCCGCCGGAAAAGATGATTTCATCCAGTTCCGGATGCGCTGCGATGTAGTCCAGCGCCACCTGCCAGTTGCGCTTATTGCCCTGGTTTTCGGCGTACGGGAAGTGGCGACGGAAGCAATAGCGGCAATTTACCGCGCACCCGCCCTTAACCAGCAGCAGGGCACGATTGCGGTATTTATGCAGTAAACCCGGTACAACACTGTTCTGCTCTTCCAGCGGATCGGTGCTGTATCCGGGGGCGGTAATAAACTCATCCTGAGAGGTCAGCGTTTGTTTTAATAATGGATCATCAGGGTTACCCTTTTCCATTCGGGCAACAAACGCGCGGGGAACGCGCAGGGCGAAAAGGCGCTTCGCCTCACGGCCTGCACGCAACGCTTCGTGCTGTTCGAGGTCTAAAAGACGCAGCAATTCATCAGGACTGGTGATTACATCGGCAAGTTGCGATAACCAATCTTCTCTGGACGGGGTGTTTAGGGTTACAATATGCGCCATTTTGTGGCTTAGCTACCAGTTAACAAATTTAGAGGGCCTTATGGCAACGTACTATAGCAACGATTTTCGTGCTGGTCTTAAAATCATGATGGACGGCGAACCGTACGCGGTTGAAGCCAGCGAATTCGTTAAACCAGGTAAAGGCCAGGCATTTGCGCGCGTTAAGCTGCGCCGCCTGCTGACCGGTACCCGTGTTGAGAAAACCTTCAAATCTACTGACTCCGCTGAAGGCGCTGATGTTGTCGATATGAACCTGACTTACCTGTACAACGACGGTGAGTTCTGGCACTTCATGAACAACGAAACCTTCGAGCAGCTGTCTGCGGACGCGAAAGCGATTGGCGACAACGCCAAGTGGCTGCTGGATCAGGCTGAGTGCATCGTGACCCTGTGGAACGGTCAGCCTATCGCGGTTACGCCGCCGAACTTCGTTGAGCTGGAAATCGTTGAAACCGATCCAGGTCTGAAAGGTGATACCGCAGGTACTGGCGGCAAGCCTGCCACCCTGTCTACCGGCGCTGTGGTGAAAGTGCCACTGTTCGTACAGATCGGTGAAGTGATCAAAGTGGATACCCGCTCCGGCGAATACGTATCCCGCGTGAAGTAATTTACGTCATGATTAAAGGCGCAGCGCCCGCTGCGCCTGATTTTGCAGGCAGGGAAGATGAAACGTACCGTTAAAATTCTGCTTCTGTTAGCGCTCTCCAGCGCAATTCTCTCCGGCTGCAACACCGCGCGTGGCGTGGGTGAAGATATCAAGGATCTCGGCCATATCATTTCCCATGCGGCCAGCTAATTCCGTCTAATTTTCCTAAAAATTCTTCCTTTTCCGTCAAACGGCAAGATTTTGTCTATTCTTAAGTTGCTATACACAAAATAACTTTGGCTATAAAAGGAAGATATTATGGTTAAGAAAACAATTGCAGCGATCTTTTCTGTTCTGGTGCTTTCTTCGGTACTGACTGCATGTAACACCACCCGTGGCGTAGGGGAAGATATCTCCGACGGTGGTAGCGCGATTTCTGGCGCAGCAACTAAAGCTCAGAACTAATGTAAGCGACGGTACGGCAAGTTATTACACCGTACCGTCAATTCTCCACTTCCTGTAGCGATAAAAACGGCGAGTAGCGCGTATCCATATGCAGCTTCATGCGGATATTGCGTTTGTACGTGTATACCGTTTTTCCGTTAATGCGAAGATTGCTGGCAATTTTCTGGTTGCTCGCACCATCCATCCACAAGGTCAGAACTCTTTCTTCCTGACGCGTCAGCAACGGTGCCGCCATTTTCGGTAGCTCCGCGCTCGCGCATGACGTTAGCGCGTCGTTTATCACCGCCGCCAGTGCTTCCAGATCGGTATTTTTGGAGAGCGAAGACCATATCGGGAACTGCGCCAGATAATCAGTCATCTCCTGCTCCTGCCCTGATTGCAGCATAATAAAAGGCAGTGTTTCGCTGGCAATTAGCAGGGAGGAAAGCTGCTGAAAATGGTGTAGATCCTGCCGGAAGCCAGATAAATCAGCGATGACCAGCGCAGGTTTCCATTGCAGGATATGCTCTCTGGCGAGGAAAAGATTATTTACCTCGGTTACGACGAAATGACCCGAAAACAGGTCTGAATGATTGACCCATGCTTCAAATCCCGCGCGGGTGAAGTGACAACGGTCAATCAAAAGAATTTTGAACATAAAATTTTCGCAGTCGGCTAGTGGTTTGGCTTCCTGCCATCAGAAAGCCTATCATCATAGAGAAGTCGGATGAGTCATAAATGCCTGAACTACGTGCCTTACTGAGGCTATTTCTTGCTTTAAGGTGTTCAGCAGAAAAAGTTTGAAAAAAAATTCCACGCTAACCAAAATATAAGGCGCAACTTCTGCCTTGCGGGACGACCCGTAAGCGCTTCACTCATCGGGGACGGCCCCAACTTGTCTTTAAGTTAAGGAGCCTGAAATGTCCTGGATCGTTCTTGTTATTGCTGGTTTGCTCGAAGTGGTATGGGCAATTGGTCTGAAATACACACACGGTTTTACCCGCCTGACGCCCAGCGTCATCACTATCGCCGCAATGATTGTCAGTATCGTCATGCTTTCATGGGCGATGCGAACCTTACCGGTCGGCACAGCTTACGCTGTCTGGACGGGAATTGGCGCGGTAGGGGCTGCCATTACCGGCATTCTGCTGCTGGGGGAGTCTGCGAGTCTGGCGCGCATCGCCAGCCTCGCGTTGATTGTCGCGGGTATCATCGGGTTAAAACTCAGTACGCACTAATGCGGCTGTTTTACCCAGATTAACTTCGTCACATCAAACCCTTGCCGGGTCGCTATCTCCAGCATCTGCTGTTTCATTTCCGCCGAGATCGTTGGCGTGCGTGAGAGGAGCCACAGATAGTTGCGATCCGGCCCACAGACCAGCGCGTGGCGGTACTCTCTGTCCAGCGCAATGACGTTATACCCGCCATAGTATGGGCCGATGAAAGAGGCTTTCATGGCCGCGCGGTTAGATGCGCCGGTGAAATAGGCCTGACCAACTGACTGCTGCCACATCTGGCGATCCGGGTTATAGCCGCGGTTAATGACCCGGATCCCGCCGTCATCCATCGCGCTGTAGCTGACCGTGACTTTTTCTAAGCCCCGTTCGAACTGATGGTCCAGTCGGGCGATTTCATACCAGGTGCCGAGGAAGCGCTGTGCGTCGAAATTACTGACTACCGTGACGCCAGGCGGAGGAGTAGGAGAACTGCAAGCAACCACTAAAAACGCGGCTGTTACTGCGGCAATAACAGGCAGAATGCGCATAGGAGTTTCCTTACTGTTTTTTGTTAAGTGTAGATGACAGCAGGGAAAATGCGGGAGATTGTGCAGGGTGTTTTGCCGGGTGGCGGCTTCGCCTTACCCGGCCTACAAAGTTCATGCGTTGTGTAGGCCGGGTAAGCGCAGCGCCACCCGCAATGTTTTACTGTAGCGCGTCGAGGATATGGTATGCCGCCTCAACGCGTGCCGGGTTCGGATAGCTTTTATTCGCGAGCATCACAATACCGATCTGCTTTTCAGGAATAAAGGCCACGTAGCTGCCAAACCCGCCAGTAGAGCCCGTTTTATGGACCCAGGACGCTTTGACCGGGGGAGCCGGTGGATTCACTTCTGCCACGGGCAGCGGTGCCAGCGCCACCTTACTGTCGCTGCCCTCGATCACCGTGTTGGCCTCCACGGGCCAGTTGAGCATCTCCCAGCCCAGACCCTGATACATTGACCCGATACGCCAGTAGCGCGACTGCGCCAGCGCGATGCCCTGCTTAAGTGAGGCATCAGCAACCTTCTCCGGCGCCATGTTTGCCATGACCCAGTTCGCCATATCCTGCACGTTGGTTTTCACTCCATAGGCTTGTGCATCCAGCATTCCCGGCGAAACGCGCACCGCTTTACCGTCACGATAGCCCCAGGCGTAATGCGCCTCTTCCGCTTTCGGAACGTTAATCCAGGTATGGTCCAGCTTGAGCGGCTTAAGGACCCGCGTCGTCATGGCCTGCTCATAGCCCATGCCGGAAGGTTTGACCGCCAGCGCGCCAAAAAGACCGATACTGGCGTTGGCGTAAAGACGCGTTGTGCCAGGCTTCCACTGCGGCTGCCAGTTTTGATAAAAGCGCAGCAGGGCGGCATTATCCGTGACCTCATCCGGTACCTGTAGCGGCAGGCCGCCAGCGGTGTAGGTTGCGAGATCCAGCATACGAATCCCCTGCCACTGCTTGCCCGTCAGCTGTGGCCAGTATCTGGTCACCGGATCGTCCAGCGAAATTTCACCGCGAGCAATGGCATCCCCACCTAAAACCCCGGTGAAGGTTTTACTTATAGAACCCAGCTCGAACAGAGTCTGAGGCGTAACGGGTTTGCTGGCCGCGATATCGGCTTTGCCAAACGTGTAATAGTGCGGTTTACCCTGATAAATAACGGCCACCGCCATGCCTGGAATCGACTGGGCTTTCATCAGCGGGGTAACCGTATTCGCGACCACCTCCGCCAGCTGTTTTTCTGACACTGGCGCGGCGAGAGCAGAGCAAGAGATGCCGAGCAGCAGGGCGCAGCAAAGAGATTTTTTCATCATCAGTAATCTTCCGTAATAGCGAGTCAAGGGGATGTCCGGGCCCGTCAGACAGGCGTAGTCTGTTGGATTTGACTGTGCCTGACAAACGGTTAAATTTAGCATTAGCTGTTAATTTTTCTAACGGAAGAGACCATGACGCGAAGCTATCTCCCCCTCAATTCGCTTCGAGCCTTTGAAGCCGCCGCGAGACATCTCAGCTTTACGCATGCGGCCATTGAGCTGAACGTGACCCATTCAGCCATTAGCCAGCATGTGAAAACGCTGGAGCAGCACCTGAACTGTCAGCTGTTCGTTCGCGTGTCGCGCGGGCTGATGTTGACTACCGAGGGAGAAAACTTACTGCCGGTACTGAATGATTCGTTCGATCGTATAGCCGGAATGCTGGATCGCTTCGCTAACCATCGTGCGCAGGAGAAGCTGAAAATCGGCGTGGTGGGTACGTTTGCCATCGGGGTTTTATTCTCACAGCTGGACGATTTTCGCCGTGGCTATCCGCACATCGATCTTCAGCTTTCCACCCATAACAACCGCGTTGATCCGGCTGCCGAAGGGCTTGACTATACGATCCGCTACGGTGGCGGGGCGTGGCATGGCACCGAGGCTGAATTTCTTTGTCATGCGCCGCTCGCGCCGCTGTGTACACCCGATATCGCCGCCAGTCTGCACAGTCCGGCCGACATCCTCAGGTTTACGCTGCTGCGCTCCTACCGACGCGACGAGTGGACCGCGTGGATGCAGGCGGCCGGCGAGCACCCCCCTTCGCCAACGCACCGTGTGATGGTATTTGATTCGTCCGTGACCATGCTGGAGGCCGCTCAGGCAGGGGTAGGTATTGCCATTGCGCCTGTCGATATGTTTACCCATCTGTTAGCCAGCGAGCGCATTGTGCAGCCCTTTGCAACGCAGATTGAGCTCGGCAGTTACTGGCTTACCCGATTGCAATCCCGGGCAGAAACGCCTGCCATGCGCGAATTTTCCCGGTGGCTGGTGGAGAAGATGAAAAAGTAAAAAGCCCGCCGGATGGCGGGCCTGTTCAGTCAGATGGTAACCACGGCAATCAACGTGACGACCGTCAGAATGGTTGCCAGACCGTAGAAGACCCATTTACCGTTTGGCACATGGATTTTCAAATCGTGCATCGCATGGTGGATACGGTGCAGACCACACCACAGCGGCAGGACGATCATCAGGAAGATGAATACCCGGCCAATAAAGCTGCTCGCAAAGGCCAGTACGCGCTCATAGCTCAGCGCATCGCCCGGGAACAGCCCCAGCGGCAGCATGATCCCGACCAGCAGGATAATGACCGGGGCAATAATGGCGCTCCACATGCCGCCTGCGCCAAACAGCCCCCAGAAGACCGGCTCATCTGAACGTTTTGGATTTGGATTGATCATAGTAGTCTCCTTACCAGAACAGTGCGACAAACAGAATGACCACAGAGACAACGGCCGTCACTGCCCAGAGCCCTTTAATAACCGGCTCTGGCCCCATTTTTTCGCCTTTTACAATGATGTTCGCTGCTTTTGGCGCCAGTTCAAACCAGGTTTTGGTATGCAGTAGCGCGGCTGCGAGCACAATCAGATTCAGAACCACGATGATTGGGTTTTGCAGGAAACCCACAAAACTGGCCCAGGCTTCCGGGCCGTGCTTGAGGGCATACACCCCGTACATCAGTTCGAGGCTGAACCAGACCGCGGGAACAGCCGTGCCTTCACGCAGCATATAGAAGCGATAAAACGGCAGTTTTTTCCACCAGGTGGACGGCATTGGTCGCACGTAGGCTTTGCGTTTAGTCGTCATCATGCACTCCTTAGCGTGGTTTCAGGGTAGCGATAAGAAAGTCTTTCGAACTTTCCACTTTTCCCTGCTGAATAGCGGCGGCCGGGTCGACATGCTTCGGACAGACTTCGGAGCAGTAACCGACAAACGTGCAGGTCCAGACCCCGTTCTGGCCGTTAAGCTGTGCCATACGTTCTTTTTTGCCGTGGTCGCGGCTGTCCTCGTTATAGCGGTGCGCCAGAGTAATGGCGGCCGGGCCGATAAACTCAGGGTTCAGGCCAAACTGTGGACAGGCGGCGTAGCACAGGCCGCAGTTGATGCAGCCGGAAAACTGATGGTATTTCGCCATCTGCGCGGGCGTCTGGGTGTTTGGCCCCTGATCCGGCGTGCGCGGGTTGCCGATGATGTACGGCTTAATCGCTTCGAGGCTTTCGATAAAGTGGGTCATGTCGACCACCAGATCGCGCTCAATCGGGAAGTTGCCCAGCGCTTCAACCTTGATGCCCTTGGTGTAATCACGCAGGAAAGTTTTACACGCCAGCTTCGGCACTTTGTTGACCATCATGCCGCAGGAGCCGCAGATTGCCATGCGGCAGGACCAGCGGTAGCTCAGGTCCGGGGCCAGGTTATCTTTGATATAGCCGAGCGCATCCAGCAGGGAGGTTTGCTCGTCGTAAGGGACTTCATAGAAAGCGCTGTGCGGCGCGGCGTCCACTTCCGGGTTGTAGCGCACCACTTCAACTTTCAGTTTTTGCATCTCAGCCATTCGCCTTCTCCTTCTTATCGGCGGCTTCTGCTTCTGCACCGTACACGCGTTTCGCCGGTGGCAGCGTAGTGATTTTCACGTCGCTGTAGTCCAGCCGGGTGGTACCATCCGCATCGCGCCAGGCGAGAGTATGTTTAAGGAAATTGATGTCGTCACGTTCGGTGCAGCCCTCATCCAGACGCTGGTGCGCGCCGCGGGACTCTTTACGCGCCAGGGCAGAATGGGCCATACACTCTGCGACGTTCAGGCCGTGGCCCAGTTCAATGGTATAGAGCAGGTCGGTATTGAAGACGCTGGAGGTGTCGGTGATGCGCACGCGCTTGAAGCGTTCCTGGAGTTCCGCCAGCTTGTCGACGGTTTTCTGCATCAGCTCTGGCGTACGGTAGATCCCGCAGCCTTCTTCCATCGACAGCCCCATTTCGTCGCGGATCTTCGACCAGTTTTCGTTACCTTCCTGGTTCACCAGGCCTTTCAGGCGTTTTTCGATGTCTGCAACCTGCGCATCCAGCGCCGCGCTGTTAGCTTCACCTGCCGTTGCGGCACGCTCCATCGCGCGTTCGCCCGCCATGCGACCAAAGACCACCAGCTCAGCCAGCGAGTTCGAGCCCAGACGGTTTGCGCCGTGCAGACCGACGGAGGAACACTCACCCACCGCAAATAGCCCTTTGATACGGGTTTCGCATTGCTGGTCGGTTTCGATACCGCCCATGGTGTAGTGCGCGGTTGGACGCACCGGGATCGGCTCTTTCACCGGGTCGACGCCCACATAGGCTTTCGCCAGCTCGCAGATAAACGGCAGACGCTCCAGCAGTTTCTTCTCGCCGAGATGACGCAGGTCGAGATGTACCACGTCGCCGCGCGGCGTTGAGATGGTATTGCCTTTGCGCCACTCGTGCCAGAAAGCCTGAGAGACTTTGTCGCGTGGGCCGAGTTCCATGTATTTGTTTTTCGGCTCGCCAAGCGGGGTTTCCGGACCCATGCCGTAATCCTGCAAATAGCGATAGCCGTTTTTGTTGACCAGAATACCGCCCTCGCCGCGGCAGCCTTCCGTCATCAGAATACCGGAGCCCGGCAGGCCGGTTGGGTGATACTGGACGAACTCCATATCACGCAGCGGGACGCCGTGGCTGAGCGCCATGCCCATACCGTCACCGGTGACGATGCCGC
Source organism: Enterobacter cloacae complex sp. 402C9 (assembly GCF_050030745.1). Taxonomy (NCBI): domain Bacteria; kingdom Pseudomonadati; phylum Pseudomonadota; class Gammaproteobacteria; order Enterobacterales; family Enterobacteriaceae; genus Enterobacter; species Enterobacter cloacae complex sp. 402C9. The sequence continues at coordinate 407,082 of NZ_JBLGUW010000001.1, forward strand.
CGTTGGTGTTGTAGCGGTATACGCGGCCCGCACCGCCCGTTGCCATCACCACCGCCTTAGCGCGGATCTGGACGAGCGTGCCTTCCATCATGTTCATTGCTACCAGTCCGTGCGCATGACCGTCGTCGACCAGAATGTCGAGAACGAAATGTTCGTCAAAGCGCTGGATTTGTGGGAACTGGAGGGAGGTCTGGAACAGGGTGTGCAGCATGTGGAAGCCGGTCTTATCGGCGGCAAACCAGGTGCGTTCGATCTTCATGCCACCGAAGCGGCGGACGTTGACGCTCCCGTCCGGACGGCGGCTCCAAGGACATCCCCACTGTTCCAGCTGGGTCATTTCCGTTGGGCAATGGTGCACGAAGTAATCAACGACATCCTGTTCGCAAAGCCAGTCGCCCCCTGCAACCGTGTCGTGGAAATGGTATTCGAAGCTGTCATGATCCTGCGCGACGGCGGCGGATCCTCCTTCTGCGGCTACCGTGTGGCTGCGCATCGGATAGACTTTTGAAATCAATGCGATTTTGGCGTTCGGATTGGCTTGTGCCGCAGCAATTGCAGCGCGTAATCCAGCCCCGCCAGCGCCTATTACGGCAAGATCGGCTTGAAAAGTTTGCACGACATTCCTCCAGATTTTGGTTTTCCCGCAACGTGATGAGCTAAAGGACGTTCACCTGCCCGAACGGACGATTGCGGAAGCGATTCCACTGCTCCTTTATGGGTAAAACAGTATAACCGCGTAGAAGTGAGGGAAATTTGACGTGTTCGATTTTTTTGCTGTTCTGTGCGGTGATTTATCATCGTGATTAATGAATGGCGTCACAGTATTTCTCTGTGCAATGAAAAGGGGCTTTTACTGTGCAAAATTTGTCTCTGCCCCGGCTTGCGAGTAGACTTCGTGCCCTTGTCTGAAAACGGAGAAATAACTCATGAGCGAAACGGCCACCTGGCAGCCGAGCGCATCCATTCCAAACCTGCTAAAGCGCGCAGCAATTATGGCGGAGATCCGCCGCTTCTTTGCGGATCGCGGCGTCCTGGAGGTGGAAACGCCGTGCATGAGTCAGGCGACGGTCACGGATATTCATCTGGTCCCGTTTGAAACCCGTTTTGTTGGCCCAGGCCACTCTCAGGGCATGAATCTGTATCTGATGACCAGCCCGGAATACCATATGAAGCGTCTGCTGGCGGCCGGGTGTGGTCCGGTCTATCAGCTGTGCCGTAGCTTCCGTAATGAAGAGATGGGCCGACACCATAATCCGGAATTCACTATGCTGGAGTGGTACCGCCCGCACTACGACATGTATCGTCTGATGAACGAAGTCGACGATCTGCTCCAACAGGTGCTGGATTGTGCGGAAGCTGAAACGCTCTCCTATCAGCAGGCCTTCCAGCGTCATCTGGAAATTGATCCGCTGTCGGCTGATAAAACACAGCTGCGTGAAGTGGCGGCAAAACTGGATCTGAGCAACGTGGCGGATAACGAAGAGGATCGCGACACGCTGCTGCAACTGCTGTTCACCTTTGGTGTTGAACCGCAGATTGGCAAAGATCGTCCGACGTTTGTCTATCACTTCCCGGCCAGCCAGGCTTCACTGGCGCAGATCAGCACCGAAGATCACCGCGTGGCGGAGCGCTTTGAGGTGTACTTTAAAGGCATCGAGCTGGCGAACGGTTTCCATGAGCTGACCGACGCGCGCGAACAGCAACAGCGTTTCGAGCAGGATAACCGCAAGCGCAACGCGCGCGGTCTGCCGCAGCAGCCGATTGACACCAACCTGCTGGAAGCGCTTAAAGCCGGTCTGCCGGACTGCTCCGGCGTGGCGCTGGGTGTGGATCGCCTGGTCATGCTGGCGCTGGGCGCAGAACAACTGGGCGATGTGATTGCCTTTACGGTCGATCGCGCATAAAGGATTGCCGGGTGGCGCTGTCGCTTACCCGGCCTACTTGGTCATTTAACTCTGCCACATTAAAAACTACTATCTTCTCTATGCACGGGGCTTTTTCTTAATTTGACTCGGATAGACACAATATTTGTCAGGTCATCTGCTACCATCCGCGCAGTTTAATTCCGTTTCGGATGGTTATATGTCTCACTCAATCAAAAAAATGACCCTTACCGGGCTCATCCTGATGATTTTTACGTCAGTTTTTGGCTTTGCCAATAGCCCGTCCGCGTTTTATCTGATGGGCTACAGCGCGACGCCGTTTTATATCGTTTCCGCGCTGTTCTTCTTTATTCCGTTTGCGCTAATGATGGCGGAGATGGGGTCGGCGTACAGGAAAGAAGAAGGCGGCATCTATTCGTGGATGAACAACAGCGTCGGTCCGCGTTATGCGTTTATCGGTACGTTCATGTGGTTTTCATCCTATGTCGTCTGGATGGTCAGCACGGCGGCCAAGGTCTGGGTGCCGTTCTCAACGTTTCTCTTCGGTGCGGATAAAACGCAGGTCTGGTCTCTGGCGGGGCTGAGTTCCACACAGGTGGTCGGTATTCTGGCGGTGTGTTGGATGGTGGTTGTCACGCGGGTGGCCTCGAAAGGCATCAACAAAATTGCCCGTATCACTGCCGTTGGCGGAATTTCCGTGATGTGCCTGAACCTGGTGCTGCTGCTGGTCAGTATCGCTATTCTGTGCCTGAACGGCGGGCATTTCGCACAGGAAGTCAACTTCGTTTCATCGCCTAATCCGGGTTACCAGTCCGGGCTGGCCATGCTCTCCTTCGTGGTGTTTGCCATCTTTGCTTACGGTGGAATTGAAGCCGTGGGCGGGCTGGTCGATAAAACCGAAAACCCGGAAAAGAACTTCGCCAAAGGCATTATCTTTGCCGCCATCGTCATTTCCATTGGCTACTCGCTGGCGATTTTCCTCTGGGGCGTCAGCACCAACTGGCAGCAGGTACTGAGCAATAACACCACCAACCTCGGCAACATTACCTACGTGTTGATGAAAAGCCTGGGGGTGACGCTGGGCAACGCCATGGATCTCGCGCCGGAAACGTCGGCCACCCTGGGGATCTGGTTTGCGCGGATTACCGGTTTGTCGATGTTCCTCGCCTATACTGGCGCGTTCTTCACGCTGATCTACTCGCCGCTGAAAGCGATTATTCAGGGGACGCCAAAGGCGCTGTGGCCCGCACGTATGACGCAGCTGAACGCTGCCGGTATGCCTGCCAACGCAATGTGGATGCAGTGCCTGCTGGTGTGCGTGTTCATTCTGCTGGTGTCCTTTGGCGGCGATACCGCGTCGGCGTTCTATAACAAGCTGACCCTGATGGCAAACGTATCGATGACGCTTCCGTACCTATTCCTGGCGCTGGCGTTCCCGTTCTTTAAGGCGAAGCGGGATCTGGAGCGACCGTTTGTGATCTTCAAAACCCGCGTGGCGACGCTGCTGGCGACCACTGTTGTGGTGCTGGTCGTCGCGTTCGCCAACATCTTTACCGTCATTCAGCCCGTGGTTGAGGCAAATGACTGGAGCAGCACGCTGTGGATGGTTGGCGGACCGATCTTCTTCTCGCTGCTGGCAATGGGGATTTATGAGAACTACCGCCGCCGCATGATGACCTGCGTGGCAGAAGTGGCATAGCGGATGAAAAAACCCCTCCCGGAAGGGAGGGGGAAATGGATTATAAACTTCCCGCCGGGCGCGAACGCGCCGCAGACGTCAACGTTCTTCCCGTCTTACGTCCGTCCAGCGTTTCCAGACGCATCTGGAAAGGTGGGAACGGCATATCAATTCCGTGCTCGCGGAAGCCAGCCAGGATCAGCTGGTGGATCTCATGGCGCAGCGGCATACGGTGTCCCATCTCGGCGGCGTAGATACGCAGCTCGAAAATCTGGATCCCCTGCTGCAAATCAACCAGGAAGACTTCCGGCGGCGGGTTGTCGATTACCAGCGAACAGCGTTCAGCAGCCGTATACAGGATCTGCGTCACCTCTTCGCTGTTGGCATCCGACGGAGCGGGTACGGTCAGCACCACACGCGTGACGGAGTCAGACAGCGACCAGTTGATAAACTGCTCGGTGATAAACGCTTTGTTCGGGACGATGATCTCTTTACGGTCCCAGTCGCTGATGGTGGTGGCGCGGGTGTTGATCCTGGTGACGCTGCCGGTCAGATCGCGGATGGTCACCGTATCGCCAATTCGAATCGGCTTTTCAAACAGAATGATCAGACCCGAGACGAAGTTGGCAAAGATCTCCTGTAAACCAAAGCCCAGGCCTACGGTCAGGGCGGCAACCAGCCATTGCAGTTTTGACCATTCGATACCAATCATCGAGAAGCCAACCAGCCCACCAAACAGCATGATTAAATACTTGGTAATGGTGGTGATCGCATAGCCTGTGCCGGGGGTTAAATCCAGATGCTGCAACAGCGCCAGCTCCAGCAGGGCAGGGAAGTTACGGATCAGCTGCGTGGTGATAATGAGTACCAGAATCGCAATCAGCACGGCCCCTAAGGTGATGGGCTCCAGGCTTTCGACCCCCTGCACCGTCGACGTCACATCCCACAAAGAGATGTTCTCCAGGAAGCCAAACGCGGAGTGGATTTCCGACCACAGGAAGATCACCGACAGCAGGGCAACCAGCATCAGAATTGAGCGTACCAGCCGCAGGGACTGGGTACTGATCGCATCGAGATCCAGTTCGACGTCATCGGCGTCTGAAGTCCCTTCGGTGCTGTTGACGTGGTTCGGCTCTTCCTCACCCCGCGCGCGCTGGGCCAGTATTTCTGCGCGACGATGTTTGGCACGGTCAAACGCCAGACGACGACGCTGGATCAGCATGCCGCGGCGAATAACATGGTAGACCACCAGCAGCAGGAACCAGATAGCTACTGACGTTTCCAGTCGTGCGAGCAGCGCTTGCGATGTGGCGAGATAACCGACAGCCGCCGCCAGCATCGCCGCCAGCGGCGCGCTAAGCAGCAGGTTCCACAGCAGACGGTTAAACATGTTATCGCCACTGCCGGACTTGTCGAGATAGAGCGGGATCCCGGCGCGCTTCAGGCTGAGCGTCACTACCGCTAATGCCCCGCAGATCAGCATAAAGCACAGCCGTCCCAGCGAGCCGGAGAACTCCCGGTCATTGAGATTATCGAACATGATCAGCGCCATAATTAGCGGCACAATCAGCCCGATGCTCATCAGGTAATAGCGCATCGCCCGCGCCACGCGATTACGCGGCCAGCCAAAGTGAGCGATGAACAGACCATTTGGCCGCGCAAACGTGGCGCAAATCATCACCACCCACAGCAGCGGAACGGTGGCGGTCACGCCATCGCCAATTGCGACGGCAAGCGGATAGGGCCAGGCTTCACGCAGGCCGTATCCGAGCGTCATCCACAGCACCGGCAGCGGGGACGCGACCAGAATTGACCAGAACACTGTACGCAGCGTCAGCCAGAAGTGATCCTGTGTCACTTTCCCCACCCGGGCGCTGGAGCGCTCAAGGAAACGGGTGAAGTGGCGACGGGAATAAATACTGAAACCCACCAGAATCAGTGCCCCCAGCAGCGGGAAGATGGTCTCCTTACTGGTGAGCATCATCACGCTGGCGAGACCCAGCTGGCTGAAGGTGTCCAGCGAAATGAGGCGGCGCAGATCCTGCACGATCTCGATCGGCCAGGCGAAGGTCATCGGCCGCACGTCGGAGGTCCAGAACAGGTAACGGTGCGTGGCTTCGTTGACCTCTTTCAGCGCGTCCTCCAGCTGGCTGTTTGAGACTTTCAGCTTGGTGAGTTCGAGGATCAGCGTATCGCCCCCCTGCAACAGGGAATTGAGCAGTTCGCGTTGGGTGCGCAGCTGCGCTTCCAGAATACGGCTTTGCTCGCCGGTGAGCGGCTGTCCGTCAGCCTGACGGATCTGGCGGATTTGTGGCTGCTTATTAAGAAGGTCTTCATAATGAAGACGCTGAACGCGCAGCTGCGCCATCTCCGTATCAAGCTGCTGCGGTTTTGGCATCTCTGGCAGACGAGCCACCTGTGCGCGTAACGCTTCGCCCAACAGGTTAGACGAGCCAAGCCACTGGGACTGTTCACGCAGCGTGTTGAGAGCCTGACGAACCTGGAGGGTTTGATTAGTGGCCTGACGCTGCTGCGAGGCCACCAAATCCATGCGCTGCGCCTGCTGATTCAGCGCGGCAGAAAGCTCGCGGTTAACCTTAAACTGGGCGACGATGCTGTCGGGCAGGTTAGCGCTGTTTTCGGCCAACAACTCGGTGCTTTCCAGCGCACGTTCAGCTTCACGCTGACGCTGGCTGTTGAGTTGATTTCTCAGCGCCTGGAGATACGCATCCAGCTGTTCGCTCTGCTTCTGCGCCAGTTCCGAACGCATCCGCGACAGCTCCTGGCGGTTGTTAGCAGAAAGCTGTGCCAGCTCCAGTTCATCAACCAGTGCTTTAAGTCTGGCGGATTCCGCCTGTAGCCCAAGATTTTGGGCCTGATTCTGCGGGGTGTTGCCGGTCTGCGTCCCAATGCGGCGTTCCACCTCATTTAACTGACGGCGGGCATCGGTTTGCTGCTGTGGAAGCTGACTGAGAGAGTCGGCAATTTCACGCGCCCGTTCCTGCTCCTGCTGTGCCAGACGGCTTTTTTCCAGCAGCTGGCTGCTGACTTGCAGGATCTCCTGATTCAGCGCCTCGGACGTCATCCCTGCGGGTACCTGGCGTGGTTCATCACGCAGGCTGTTTAACTGCGAGCGCAGGGTCTGAGAGAGTTTGGGGAAGTTGTCGATAACCTGCTGATATTGCTGGGCGCGCTCAAGAGAACCCTTTCGTTCCTCAAGTGCGTTCAGTGCAGACTGGAGCGACTCAACGGCCTCCGGCTGAGCGGGTTTCGCCGCTTTTGCCTGCTCCAGCTCCTGGGTTATCTGTTTGGCGTCGGGGGCCGTCGCTGCGTACGCCCCCATGCTGAGGCACCAGGCCATCAGTAATACGATAATCGGGCGCACGTCAGCGATCCTTCTGTTGTTAACCTTCGTCTTTTTTGTCGTTAACCAGCGGGCTGGCATCGTGCTCGGCTTTGATCTCTTCTTCCTGCAACGGGGCTGGCGCAACGTCTGGCGTTGCAAAGACCTCCGTCGATACTGCCAGAGGCTGGCCGAGTTTGGTCACGGACAGGCTTTCCAGCTCGTCGACAAGGTTAACTTTGCCCGGTGCGAACAGGTTGATTACCGTTGAGCCCAGCTTGAAGCGGCCCATCTCCTGACCTTTCAGCAGGGCCACAGAACCTTCTTCTTCCCCGGCAGGCCAGGTCCAGCGCTTGATCACGCCTTCGCGTGGCGGCGTAATGGTGCCCGCCCAGACGGTTTCGATGCTGCCCACAATGGTAGCACCTACCAGAATCTGCGCCATTGGGCCAAATTCAGTATCAAACAGGCAGATGACGCGCTCGTTACGGGCAAACAGGTTAGGGACGTTTTGCGCCGTCAGGTGGTTTACAGAGAACAGATCCCCCGGCACGTAGATCATCTCGCGCAGGATGCCGTTACACGGCATATGAACGCGGTGGTAGTCGCGTGGGGAGAGATAGGTGGTCGCGAAAGTCCCGTTGCGGAACAGATCCGCCATTATGTAGTTACCGGCCAGCAGCGCTTCCAGGCTGTAGTTATGGCCTTTCGCCTGCAAAATTTTGTCGTCTTCAATTTTACCCAGCTGGCTGATCACGCCGTCAGCAGGCATCACCAGCACGTTCGGGTCGGTATTCAGCGGGCGCACTTCGTCGCGCAGCGGACGCACAAAAAATTCGTTGAAGGTGCGGTAGCTTGCCGTATCCGGCTTCTGCGCTTCTTTCATGTCGACCTTGTAGTATTTCACGAACAGATCGATGACCAGTTTGGTCAGCCAGCCCGCTCGTTTGCTCGCGCCCCAGCCCGCCAGGCGAGTGAGCCACAGTTTAGGCAGAATGTATTGAAGCGAAAGTTTAAATGAGTTTAACAAGGTAGCCTCCAGGCCATTGTTTTGTCGTTCCTGATCCGGCAGTACGCTGCCGGAACCTGAAAAAAGGGGACGATTTTAGCGACGCTTAGCTTAGTTGTCAGTTATCAGAATCAGAAAAGTTTTTACGCGTTTTTACCTGGTCCATGCTTTCGAGAATACGATGGTAATTTTCGAAACGGGTTTCCGCTATTTCACCGTTCTCCACCGCTTCGCGGATGGCGCAGCCCGGATCGTTGTCATGTTTACAGTCGCGGTATTTGCAAGCGCCTATATAGTCATGGAATTCGACAAATCCGTTAAAGATTTGTTCCGGCTCAAGATGCCAGAGACCAAATTCACGCACACCCGGGGAGTCAATCACATCGCCGCCGTGCGGGAAGTGATAGAGACGTGAGGCGGTGGTGGTGTGCTGGCCCAGCCCGGAGACGTCCGACACATCGTTGGTCAGGATTTCTTGCTGAAGGCCGAGCAGGTTGTTAAGCAGGCTCGATTTACCCACGCCAGACTGCCCTGCAAAGATACTGATGCGGTCGGTCAGCGCATCTTCTAACGGCTTCAGGCCATCTTTGGTGCGGCTGGAAACCATCAAAACGCGATAACCAATATTGCGATAGATATCCATCTGCTCATTCACAAAGGCCATGGCCTCGTCATCCAGCAGATCGATTTTATTCAGCACGATGAGCGGCTCAACCTGTAGCGTTTCGCAGGCCACCAGGTAACGGTCAATAATGTTGAGCGAAAGTTCGGGTAAAATCGCTGAAACGATCACGATCTGGTTGATATTGGCGGCAATGGGCTTTACGCCGTCGTAGAAATCAGGACGGGTCAGAACCGACGTGCGTTCATGCACGGCTTCAACGATACCTTTAACCGTTACCCCTTCCGCAGCCGCTTTGCCTGGACGCCAGACCACGCGGTCACCGGTCACCAGGGAACGGATGGTGCGACGGATATTGCAACGGTGGATGTCCCCGTCGGCAGACTCGACATCGGCATGCATACCGAAGCGGCTAATCACCACGCCTTCCGTCGCTTCGCCAAACAGGTTGTCGTCGTAATCGGGCTTCTCCGTAGTGGTTTTAAGACGGCGCTGGTGATTTGCATTCACGCGGCGCTGCTGCCCTTTGGAGAGTTTATTTTTACTCAATCGCGCTGGCTCCTGGTCGCCCATAGCGGGCAAAACCTCTATGATACACTCTAATTAATACTAGTTAACCTGCTACTGCCGGTTAAGCGAGAAGGGTGGAAAATAACATGAGCGCGGACGAAAACAACCTGATTTGGATCGATCTGGAGATGACCGGCCTGGATCCCGAGCGCGATCGCATTATTGAGATCGCCACACTGGTCACCGATGCCAACCTCAATATTCTGGCGGAAGGCCCAACGATTGCCGTGCACCAGTCCGATGACCAGCTTGCGCTGATGGATGAGTGGAACGTGCGTACCCATACTGGCAGCGGGCTGGTGGAACGCGTGAAGGCCAGCACTCTGGGCGACCGCGAAGCGGAGCTGGCGACGATTGAGTTTCTGAAGCAGTGGGTGCCGGCAGGAAAATCGCCTATCTGTGGCAACAGCATTGGTCAGGATCGTCGTTTCCTGTTTAAGTACATGCCGGAGCTGGAGTCCTACTTCCACTACCGCTATCTGGATGTGAGCACCTTAAAAGAGCTGGCCCGCCGCTGGAAACCGGAAATTCTCGACGGCTTCACAAAGCAGGGGACGCACCAGGCAATGGACGACATCCGTGAGTCTGTTGCGGAGCTGGCGTACTATCGCGAAAACTTTATTAAGCTTTAATTTTGCGATCCGGCGCCTTGCGTGGCCGGGTTTTTGTCGCTAAATTGTTCAGCTTGCCGATTAAATAAGCACTTGAACTGAATTTCAAAAAAATCGCTTTGAGGGGGGTTGCAGCTAAACGGATTTCTCGTATAATGCGCCTCCCGTAACGACAGAGAATTACACGTTACGACAGCAACAAAAGCAGTACAGATTTGCGGGAATAGCTCAGTTGGTAGAGCACGACCTTGCCAAGGTCGGGGTCGCGAGTTCGAGTCTCGTTTCCCGCTCCAAAATTTGAAAAGTATCGCAAGATACGCCAGCACCAGAACACCCAAGCGGGAATAGCTCAGTTGGTAGAGCACGACCTTGCCAAGGTCGGGGTCGCGAGTTCGAGTCTCGTTTCCCGCTCCAAAATTTGAAAGTATCGCAAGATACGCACAGCACCAGAATACCCAAGCGGGAATAGCTCAGTTGGTAGAGCACGACCTTGCCAAGGTCGGGGTCGCGAGTTCGAGTCTCGTTTCCCGCTCCAAATTCTTCTTCTTTCCTAAATTATCCACAGCGAAATGCTTCGTTGGGGACGTTTTCTATTGTATCTGAAACACTCTTGTAAACAGAGTTATCCACAGAAACTGTGATAAATCCCAGTTGTGCAAAATGTTAGCAGGGTGAATAATATCTTCGTAATTAACTGTAATCTATGAAGAAAATTTGATTTCAAAATGTTATTGAGATCACTTGACCTGTTTGCTAAACCTTATTGCGCCTGAATTCTTATTTTTATTCACAGCCTGTGAATATATCACACATCCCGTGGCAGCCCTTTTTCAATCACCCTGACCAGGCGCTGTTTCTTCGGTAACTGCACTTCAACCACGCCGGCATTTCGCTTCTCAATTTGCTGCGCAATCGCCCATTCTATGTGCTCATCAAGAAGTGGGTGCTCACCTCTGCGGCTTTCGAGCGCCTGAAGATTGGCTTCATCCCATGGGGCATTACCCAGCGCAACGGCCACATTACGCAGCCAGCGCAGGTGGCCGATACGACGTATGGCGGAACCTTCCGTCACCTTCAGGAACCAGGCTTCGCTCCAGGCGAAAAGTTCGATCAGCTGCGGGGCATGTAACGCCTTGCGGGGACTGAAGTCTTCTTCGTCCGTCAACTGTGAATAACGGTTCCACGGACAAATCAGCTGGCAGTCATCACAGCCGTAGATGCGGTTGCCAATAAGCGGACGAAATTCCTCTGGAATAGCACCTTCCAGCTCGATGGTGAGATAAGAGATACAGCGGCGCGCATCAACGGTATAGGGTTCAACGATAGCGCCCGTTGGGCAGATGGTCATACAGGCCACGCAGCGGCCACACCCTTCTTCCACCGGACCGTCTACCGGCAGGGGTAAATCAATCAACAGTTCACCCAGGAAAAAGAATGAGCCCGCGTCGCGGCTTAAGATAAGTGAGTGCTTACCTGTCCAGCCAAGCCCGGCTTTTTCGGCGATCGGGCGCTCAAGAATAGGCGCAGAATCGACAAAGGGTCTAAAATTCAGCGAAACACAGTGCTGCTGAATGGTTTCCCCGAGCTTTTTTAGACGGTTGCGCAGAAGTTTATGGTAATCACGTCCCAGAGCGTATCGGCTGACGTAACCCAGCGAAGGATTTTTTAGCGTGCGCGCAAAGGCCGCGTTAGCGGGCAGATAGTTCATGCGTACGCTAATGACGCGCAGCGTACCCGGCAACAGCTCGTGGGGGCGGGCACGCATCATACCGTGGCGCGCCATCCACTCCATCTCGCCGTGGTATTGTTTATCCAGCCATGCCTGTAGCTTAGGCTCGCTGGCAGAGAGGTCGGTATCGGTAATACCGACCTTCTGGAAGCCCAGTTCAGCACCCCACTGTTTTATTTTTTGCGCTAATTCATTGAGATCGAGGGGCTGTGACATGACGGACCATACTGTGAAGAAAAACCCCGCAAGTATACCACATTCCATCTGGCATGCGGATGACCTCCGTCGGGCCGAAAAAGAGGCCGCAGATAGCCTGGGCGTTACCCTTTATGAACTGATGCAGCGCGCGGGCGAGGCGGCGTTTAACATAGCGCGCACGGCTTATCCGGATGCCTCGCACTACCTGATTCTGTGCGGGCACGGCAATAACGGTGGCGATGGCTATGTGGTGGCTCGTCTTGCGGTGGCGGCGGGGCTGCGCGTTACCCTACTGGCGCTGGAGAGCGACAAGCCGCTACCGGAAGAGGCTGGCATGGCGAGAGAGGCCTGGCTGAATGCGGGGGGCATTATTCATGCGCCTGATATTATCTGGCCCGAGGATGTCGACGTGATTGTTGATGGTCTGCTGGGGACGGGGCTGATGCGCGCGCCTCGCGATGACGTCGCCGCGCTGATTACCCACGCTAATGCGCACCCCGCCCCGGTGGTGGCGCTGGATATTCCCTCCGGCCTGATGGCGCAAACCGGCGCGACGCCGGGCGTGTCGATTGAGGCTGCGCACACCGTGACCTTTATCGCCCTGAAGCCGGGTTTGCTTACCGGTAAAGCGCGGGATGTCGTGGGGACGTTACATCACAACGCACTGGGGCTGGAAAACTGGCTGGCTGGACAGGATACCCACATCACCCGCTTTGATGCCTCCCTGCTTGCTCAGTGGCTGCCTCCACGCCGCCCCACATCCCATAAGGGTGATCATGGCCGGCTGCTGATTATCGGTGGCGATCATGGCACGGCAGGTGCGATTCGCATGACAGGAGAGGCCGCGTTACGCAGCGGTGCCGGATTAGTACGCGTGCTGACCCGCAGCGAAAACATTCCGCCGATTATTACCGCGCGGCCGGAGCTGATGGTCCACGAGCTTGCCCCACAGGCGATTGAAGAGGGTCTTGAGTGGGCGGACGTGGTAGTCATTGGTCCGGGCCTGGGTCAGCAGGAGTGGGGTAAACAGGCCCTGCAAAAGGCCGAGAATTTTCGTAAGCCGATGCTCTGGGATGCCGACGCGCTTAACCTTCTGGCAATAAACCCGGATACGCGTCACAATCGCATTCTGACGCCACACCCCGGCGAAGCCGCACGGCTGCTTAACTGTAGCGTGGCAGAAATTGAATGCGATCGCTTACTTTCAGCCCAACGTCTGGTAAAACGTTACGGAGGTGTTGTCGTTTTGAAAGGGGCGGGGACCGTTATTGCCAGCGATGATGCGATGGGCATCGTTGATGCCGGTAATGCAGGCATGGCGAGCGGCGGCATGGGTGATGTGCTCTCTGGCATCATTGGCGCATTGCTCGGACAGAAACTTCCCCTTTATGATGCAGCCTGTGCTGGCTGCGTGGCCCACGGTGCGGCGGCTGACAGGCTGGCTGCTCGTTACGGAACGCGCGGTATGCTGGCCACCGATCTTTTTTGCACGCTGCGGCGTGTTGTTAACCCGGATGTGATTGACGTAGAAAATGACTAATCGAGCGATTCCTTTACCTGATGAACAAGCCACTTTAGATCTCGGCAAGCGCGTGGCGCAGGCCTGTCAGGGGGCGACCGTCATTTATCTGTATGGTGATTTAGGCGCGGGTAAAACAACCTTCAGCCGTGGTTTTTTGCAGGCGTTAGGCCATAACGGGAACGTAAAAAGCCCGACTTATACGCTAGTAGAACCGTACACGCTTGAAAATATCATGGTGTACCACTTTGATTTATATCGTCTTGCGGATCCTGAGGAGCTGGAATTTATGGGGATCCGCGATTACTTTGCCAACGACGCCATTTGCCTGGTGGAGTGGCCGCAACAAGGTGCGGGTGTGCTGCCTGACCCGGATGTCGAAATTCACTTGGATTATCAGGCACAAGGGCGTGAGGCGCGCATCAGTGCGGTTTCCTCATCAGGCTGTTCCTTACTGGCGCGTTTAGCCGGTTGAGCGTAGGGATAACGGGATGATTAATCGCGTTAAAGGTTGGATTTTGGCAGCCACGGTTCTGCTGAGCGCGCAGGCCGGTGCGGCCAGCCTCTCGGATATTCAGGTGTCGAATGGCGATAGCCAGGCCCGCATTACCTTCAGCTTTATGGGCGATCCTGAATATGCTTTCTCACAAATCGACAGCCGCAGCGTGGCGCTCGATATTAAACAGACCGGGGTGATCCAGGGGCTGCCGCTCCAGTTCAGCGGCAACAATCTGGTGAAAAGCATCCGTTCGGGGACGCCGAAGGATGCGCAGTCTCTGCGTCTGGTGGTCGATCTCACCGAAAAGGGCAAAACGAAGGCGGTTAAGCAGCAAAACGGCGCCAGTTATACGGTGGTTTTTACCATTAATGCTGATGTTCCGCCGCCGCCACCGCCTGCACCTGTGGTAGCAAAACGCGTAGAAGCGCCGGTTTATACCCCAAGGCCGTCTGAGCCAGCCCGTAATCCGTTTAAATCACAAAATGACCGACTTACCGCCGTGACCAGCAGCAACACGGTGACGCGTCCGGCGGTCAGCGCGCGGCGAACGCCGGTCAGTGGCGACAAAGTGATTATCGCCATCGACGCCGGACACGGCGGGCAAGATCCTGGCGCGATTGGCCCGGGCGGCACGCGGGAGAAAAACGTCACTATCGCCATTGCCCGTAAGCTGCGTGCGCTTCTGAATGACGATCCGATGTTCAAAGGGGTCATGACCCGCGACGGAGATTACTTTATTTCAGTGATGGGACGCTCGGATGTGGCGCGTAAGCAAAACGCCAACTTCCTGGTGTCGATTCACGCGGATGCTGCGCCGAACCGTAACGCCACCGGCGCGTCGGTATGGGTGCTGTCGAACCGTCGTGCCAACAGTGAAATGGCGAACTGGCTTGAAGAGCACGAGAAGCAGTCTGAACTGTTAGGCGGGGCAGGCGATGTGCTGGCAAACAGCCAGGCCGATCCGTATCTCAGCCAGGCGGTACTGGATTTACAGTTCGGTCATTCTCAGCGCGTCGGGTATGATGTCGCCACTAACGTACTCAACCAGCTGCAAAGCGTCGGATCGCTGCATAAGCGTCGTCCGGAACATGCGAGCCTCGGTGTCCTGCGTTCGCCGGATATTCCGTCGATTCTGGTAGAGACGGGTTTTATCAGTAATCACGGTGAAGAGCGTTTACTGGGAAGCGACAGCTATCAGCAGCAAATTGCTGAAGCGATTTATAACGGTCTGCGTAAATACTTTGACGCGCATCCGCTTCAGTCTGCGCCGCAGGGCGGGGCAGCCCAGACGGCAAGCGCCGCGCTGCCGGGTGAGATGACCGCGACTAATTAAGGAGAGTTCATGCCGATTCAGGTTCTACCGCCGCAGCTCGCGAACCAAATCGCCGCCGGTGAGGTGGTGGAACGCCCTGCATCGGTGGTGAAAGAGCTGGTGGAAAACAGCCTCGATGCAGGGGCGACCCGCATTGATATCGATATTGAACGCGGGGGCGCAAAGCTTATCCGCATTCGTGATAACGGCAGTGGCATCAAAAAGGACGAGTTGGCGCTGGCGCTGGCGCGTCATGCCACCAGTAAAATTGCGTCACTTGACGATCTGGAAGCGATTATCAGCCTGGGTTTTCGCGGCGAAGCGCTGGCCAGTATCAGCTCCGTTTCCCGCTTAACGTTGACTTCCCGCACGGTCGACCAGCAGGAAGCCTGGCAGGCCTACGCCGAAGGGCGCGATATGGACGTCACGGTTAAACCAGCGGCGCACCCGGTAGGCACCACGCTTGAAGTGCTGGATCTTTTCTATAACACGCCCGCCCGGCGCAAGTTTATGCGAACCGAGAAGACCGAATTCGGACATATCGACGAGATCATCCGCCGCATCGCGCTGGCACGCTTTGATGTCACTCTTAACCTCAGTCATAACGGTAAGGTGATGCGTCAGTACCGGGCAGTGGCGGAAGGCGGGCAAAAGGAGCGTCGGCTGGGCGCCATCTGCGGCACGCCGTTCCTGGAAAAAGCGCTGGCCATTGAGTGGCAGCATGGCGATTTGGCCCTGCGCGGCTGGGTTGCCGATCCGAACGCCAGTAGCGCCGCGTTTGCTGAGATTCAGTACTGCTACGTCAACGGTCGCATGATGCGCGACCGTCTGATTAACCACGCCATTCGCCAGGCCTGTGAAGATAAGCTCGGCGCCGATCAACAGCCCGCCTTTGTGCTTTATCTGGAGATCGACCCGCATCAGGTTGACGTCAACGTGCACCCCGCCAAGCACGAGGTGCGTTTCCACCAGTCGCGTCTGGTGCATGATTTTATCTATCAGGGCGTCGTTAGCGTTTTGCAGAAGCAGGCTGAGCCAACGCTGCCGCTGGAAAACGACGTTCCTGCACCGCGATCGCTGCCAGAAAATCGCGTGGCGGCCGGACGTAACCATTTCGCTGAACCCGCAGCCGCGCGCGAACCAGTGGCTCCGCGTTTTTCGTCAGCGGGAAGCGCACCGCGCCCGACGGGCGCCAACTACCCGAATGCCCAGCCGGGGTATCAAAAGCAGCAAGGTGCGTTATACCGTAAATTGCTGGACACCCCAGCCGTGGAACGGAAAGAACATATTGAGGTATCGCCGTCTTCCCTTGACGGACATAGCCAGAGTTTTGGCCGGGTATTGACGATTGTCGCCCCGGACATGGCACTGCTTGAACGCGAGGGGAAATTGATGCTGCTGGCGTTGCCGGTAGCGGAACGCTGGCTTAAACAGGCGCAACTGACGCCAGGGGAAAACGCCGCCTGCGCTCAGCCGTTACTGATCCCGGTTCGGTTGAAAATAAACCATGAGGAAACAGGGGTTTTGCAGCGTGCCCAGGCGCTTCTTGCCGAAATGGGGATTGAAATCGTACTGGACGCGCAGCATGTGACAATTCGCGCAGTGCCTTTACCCTTACGCCAACAAAATTTACAAAACTTGATTCCTGAACTGATAGGCTACCTGGCGCAACAAACGACGTTTGATGCCGCCGATACCGCGCAGTGGATCGCCCGCCATCTGGCCAGCGAACATTCGCCGTGGAGTATGGCACAGGCGATTTCCGTTCTGGCAGAGGTGGAACGCCTCTGTCCACAGCTGGTGAAAGCGCCGCCAGGTGGTTTGTTACAACCTGTTGATTTAAAAACGGCGATGACCGCCCTGAAACATGACTGATGTAAGTAAGGCGAGCCTGCCAAAGGCGATTTTTTTAATGGGGCCAACGGCCTCCGGTAAAACGGCGTTAGCCATTGAGTTACGTAAAGTTTTGCCAGTAGAGTTGATTAGCGTTGATTCAGCCCTCATTTACCGAGGAATGGACATCGGCACGGCGAAGCCCAACGCAGACGAACTGCGTGCGGCACCGCACCGTTTACTGGATATTCTCGACCCGGCACAGGCTTACTCCGCAGCAGATTTTCGCCGCGACGCCTTAGCCGAGATGGCCGAGATTACCGCCGCGGGACGCATACCGCTGTTAGTTGGCGGCACGATGCTCTACTTTAAGGCGCTGCTGGAGGGGTTATCGCCTCTGCCATCGGCCGATCCGGAAGTGAGAGCGAAGATTGAGCGGCAGGCGGCAGAGCAGGGGTGGGACGTTTTGCACAGGCAACTGGAAGAGATTGACCCGGTTGCCGCAGCGCGGATCCACCCAAACGATCCGCAAAGGCTTTCCCGGGCACTGGAAGTTTTTTTCATTTCGGGTAAAACTTTAACGGAACTGACGCAAACGTCAGGAGACGCTCTGCCGTATCAGGTGCATCAGTTCGCCATCGCCCCGGCGAGCCGTGAACTGCTCCATCAACGAATTGAGCAGCGTTTTCATCAGATGTTGGCTTCAGATTTTGAAGCAGAAGTGCGGGCGCTTTTTGCCCGTGGAGATTTGCATACGGACATGCCTTCCATTCGTTGTGTGGGATACCGCCAGATGTGGTCGTATCTTGAAGGCGAGATTTCATACGATGAAATGGTTTATCGAGGTGTTTGCGCCACGAGACAGTTAGCGAAGCGCCAGATCACCTGGTTGCGTGGTTGGGAGGGTGTTCACTGGTTAGACAGTGAAAAACCACAACAGGCGTTAAACGAAGTGATTGAGGTTATTGGTGATATCGCTGACTGAATGTGTACAATTAAGCCGTATCGTGCGCAATTTTTCAGAATCGCAAGGTTCTAAGTACAAAACAAGCATATAAGGAAAAGATAGAATGGCTAAGGGGCAATCTTTACAAGATCCGTTCCTGAACGCATTGCGTCGGGAGCGTGTTCCAGTTTCTATTTATTTGGTGAATGGTATTAAGCTGCAAGGTCAGATTGAGTCTTTCGATCAGTTCGTGATCCTGTTGAAAAACACGGTCAGCCAGATGGTCTATAAGCACGCGATTTCTACTGTTGTTCCGTCCCGTCCGGTATCTCATCACAGCAATAACGCTGGCGGCGGCACTGGCAGTAACTACCATCATGGCAGCAACGCGCAGGGTTCATCTGCTCCTGCGCAGGACAGCGAAGAAACCGAATAAGGTTTTGGGCTGTTTTCCACACGGGGAGCCAGGGATCCTGCGTTCCCCGCTGATCTTTTTTGAGAGGTTTACGCTTGTTTGACCGTTATGACGCCGGTGAGCAGGCGGTGCTGGTACACATCTATTTTTCGCAAGACAAAGATATGGAAGACCTCCAGGAGTTTGAATCTCTGGTCTCTTCCGCCGGTGTCGAAGCAATGCAGGTGATTACCGGTAGCCGTAAAGCGCCGCACCCGAAGTACTTTGTTGGTGAAGGTAAAGCAGTTGAAATTGCGGATGCCGTAAAAGCAACCGGCGCATCAGTCGTGCTGTTTGATCATGCGCTGTCTCCGGCTCAGGAACGTAACCTGGAAGCTCTCTGCGAATGTCGTGTTATCGATCGCACGGGGTTGATCTTAGATATTTTTGCTCAGCGTGCGCGTACCCACGAGGGTAAGTTGCAGGTTGAGCTGGCGCAGTTGCGCCATCTGGCGACGCGTCTGGTGCGTGGCTGGACACACCTTGAAAGACAAAAAGGCGGGATTGGTTTACGTGGCCCGGGTGAAACCCAGCTCGAAACCGACCGTCGTTTGCTGCGTGGCCGTATAACCCAGATCCTTTCTCGTCTGGAGCGTGTCGAGAAACAGCGCGAACAGGGGCGTCGGGCGCGAACCAAAGCCGACATCCCAACGGTGTCGCTGGTGGGCTATACCAACGCCGGTAAATCCACCCTGTTTAACCAGATAACCGAGGCCCAGGTGTATGCCGCAGACCAGCTGTTTGCGACCCTGGACCCTACGCTGCGCCGTATTGACGTCGCAGACGTCGGTGAAACGGTACTGGCGGATACCGTAGGGTTTATCCGCCATCTGCCGCACGATCTGGTGGCGGCGTTTAAAGCGACGTTGCAGGAGACGCGTCAGGCGACCCTGCTGCTGCACGTGATTGATGCGGCTGACGTACGCGTGCAGGAGAACATCGACGCGGTGAATGTGGTGCTCGAAGAGATTGACGCCCACGAAATTCCCACCCTGTTGGTGATGAACAAGATCGATATGCTGGACGATTTCGAACCGCGTATCGACCGAGATGAAGAGAACAAACCAATTCGGGTCTGGCTATCTGCTCAGGCCGGGATTGGTGTGCCACTGCTTTTCCAGGCTTTGACAGAACGTCTTTCCGGTGAGGTAGCTCAGCACACGCTGCGACTGCCGCCACAGGAAGGCAGGCTGCGTAGCCGGTTTTATCAGCTTCAGGCGATAGAAAAAGAGTGGATGGAGGATGACGGCAGCGTGGGGATGCAGGTGCGTATGCCGATCGTTGACTGGCGTCGCCTCTGTAAACAAGAACCTGCGCTGGCGGACTATATCGTCTGATCAGAAAGGGGAAGCCTGAAAAATTCGCCCTTGCATAACAAATATGGAGCATATACATGGCGTGGAATCAGCCCGGTAATAACGGACAAGACCGCGACCCGTGGGGAAGCAGCAATAATCAAGGCGGCAACTCTGGGGGAAATGGCAACAAAGGTGGTCGCGAGCAGGGGCCGCCGGATCTGGATGATATCTTCCGCAAACTGAGCAAAAAGCTTGGTGGCCTTGGCGGAGGAAAAGGTTCTGGCTCGGGTGGCAACTCCACTCAGAGTCCGCGCCCGCCTATGGGTGGCCGCGTAGTAAGCATTGTGGCCGCGGCGGTAGTCATCATCTGGGCAGCCAGCGGGTTCTACACCATTAAAGAAGCAGAGCGCGGCGTGGTAACCCGTTTCGGTAAGTTCAGCCATCTGGTTGAGCCGGGCCTGAACTGGAAACCGACCTTCATTGATAACGTGACCGCAGTGAACGTGGAGTCCGTCCGTGAACTGGCGGCGTCTGGCGTGATGTTGACCTCTGACGAAAACGTGGTGCGCGTTGAGATGAACGTCCAGTACCGCGTGACCGATCCTGAGCGTTATCTGTTTAGCGTGACCAGCGCGGATGACAGCCTGCGTCAGGCGACCGACAGCGCCCTGCGTGGCGTGATCGGTAAATACACCATGGACCGTATCCTGACCGAAGGTCGTACCGTTATTCGTAGCGATACCCAGCGCGAGCTGGAAGAGACCATCCGTCCGTACAACATGGGTATCACCCTGCTGGACGTCAACTTCCAGGCTGCACGTCCGCCGGAAGAGGTGAAAGCGGCGTTTGACGATGCGATTGCCGCGCGTGAAAACGAACAGCAGTACATCCGTGAAGCGGAAGCGTATACCAACGAAGTTCAGCCGCGTGCAAACGGTCAGGCGCAGCGTATTCTGGAAGAAGCGCGCGCGTATAAGACCCAGACCATCCTGGAAGCACAGGGTGAAGTGGCTCGCTTCGCGAAGATCCTGCCGGAATATAAAGCCGCGCCGGAAATTACCCGTGAGCGTCTCTATATCGAGACCATGGAAAAAGTGCTGAGCCATACGCGTAAAGTGCTGGTTAACGACAACAAAGGCGGAAACCTGATGGTCCTGCCGCTGGATCAGATGCTTAAAGGCGGTTCTGCACCGGCAGCAAAAGACAACAGCGGAGCCAACAACCTGCTGCGTCTGCCGCCAGCCTCGTCTGGTAGCTCCAGCGCGAACACAACGCCTTCTTCGAACGATGGTGACATTATGGACCAACGCCGTGCTAACGCGCAGCGTAACGACTACCAGCGTCAGGGGGAATAAGGATGCGTAAGTCAGTTATTGCGATCATCATCATCGCACTGGTCGTGCTCTACACCTCCATCTTTGTGGTGAAAGAGGGCGAACGTGGGATCAAGTTCCAGTTTAGCAGCGTCGTGCGTGACGGCGACAAGCGTCCGGTGATCTACGAGCCGGGTCTGCACTTCAAGGTGCCTTTCATTCAGTCAGTCAAAACGCTCGACGCACGTATCCAGACCATGGATAACCAGGCCGACCGTTTCGTGACTAAAGAGAAGAAAGACCTGATCGTTGATTCCTACATCAAATGGCGTATCAGCGACTTCAGCCGCTACTTCCTGGCAACCGGCGGTGGTGACGTTTCTCAGGCAGAAGTGCTGCTGAAACGTAAGTTCTCTGACCGTCTGCGTTCTGAAATTGGTCGTCTGGATGTAAAAGACATCGTGACCGACTCCCGTGGTCGTCTGACCCTGGAAGTGCGTGATGCGTTGAACTCAGGTACAGCGGGTACCGAAGACGAAGTGGAAACACCGGCAGCGGATGACGCGATTGCCAAAGCGGCTGAACGCGTTCAGGCTGAAACCAACGGTAAAGTACCGGTGATCAACCCGAACAGTATGGCTGCACTGGGTATCGAAGTGGTTGACGTGCGTATCAAGCAGATCAACCTGCCAGCGGAGGTGTCCGAGGCGATCTACAACCGTATGCGCGCCGAGCGTGAAGCGGTAGCCCGTCGTCACCGTTCACAGGGTCAGGAAGAGGCCGAGAAACTGCGTGCCGCAGCGGACTACGAAGTGACCAAGACGCTGGCGGAATCTGAGCGTCAGGGCCGTATCCTGCGTGGTGAAGGCGATGCCGAAGCCGCGAAGCTGTTTGCCGATGCCTTCAGCCAGGATCCCGACTTCTACGCCTTTATCCGTAGCCTGCGTGCTTACGAGAATAGCTTCCAGAGCAACCAGGATGTGATGGTACTCAGCCCGGACAGCGATTTCTTCCGTTATATGAAGACGCCGACTAACGCAACGCGATAAACTCAGGCTCGTTTGAGTATTCAAACCACCGCTCTTCACGGAGCGGTGGTTTTCTTTTATAAGGATGAAAAATGAATTCAACGATCTGGCTCGCACTGGCTTTAGTTTTGGTGCTGGAAGGCCTCGGCCCGATGCTCTATCCACGCGCATGGCGACGGATGATCGCGACCATGAGCCAACTTCCGGACAATATTTTGCGTCGTTTTGGTGGTGGACTTGTGGTTGCCGGTATCGTTATCTACTACATGTTGAGGAAAACGATTGGCTGATCAAAAACTAACCGCAATCGGCATATTTTAGGGTCAAAAAGTGCTGTATATCTGAAAAAGCGATGGTAGAATCCATTTTTAAGCAAACGGTGATTTTGAAAAAAATGGGTAACAACGTCGTCGTACTGGGCACCCAATGGGGTGACGAAGGTAAAGGGAAGATTGTCGATCTTCTGACTGAACGGGCTAAATATGTTGTACGCTACCAGGGCGGTCACAACGCAGGCCATACTCTCGTAATCAACGGTGAAAAAACCGTCCTCCATCTTATTCCATCAGGCATTCTTCGCGAAAACGTCACCAGCATCATCGGTAACGGCGTTGTGCTGTCTCCAGCTGCGCTGATGAAAGAGATGAAAGGTCTGGAAGACCGTGGTATCCCTGTTCGTGAGCGTCTGCTGCTCTCCGAAGCCTGCCCGCTGATCCTGGACTATCATGTGGCGCTGGACGTGGCGCGTGAAAAAGCGCGTGGCGCGAAAGCGATCGGCACTACCGGTCGTGGCATCGGCCCGGCATACGAAGATAAAGTGGCTCGTCGCGGTCTGCGCGTGGGCGACCTCTTCGACAAAGCGACCTTCGCTGAAAAACTGAAAGAAGTGATGGAATATCACAACTTCCAGCTGGTGAATTTCTATAAAGCCGAAGCCGTTGACTACCAGAAAGTGCTGGATGACGTCATGGCGATTGCTGACATTCTGACCGGCATGGTTGTTGATGTGTCCGATCTGCTGGACCAGGCGCGCAAGCGTGGCGATTTCGTCATGTTTGAAGGTGCGCAGGGTACCCTGCTGGACATCGACCACGGTACCTATCCGTATGTAACGTCCTCTAACACCACCGCGGGTGGCGTGGCAACCGGCTCCGGCCTGGGCCCACGTTATGTGGATTACGTTCTGGGCATCATCAAAGCGTACTCCACTCGCGTGGGTGCAGGTCCATTCCCGACCGAGCTGTTTGATGAAACCGGCGAGTTCCTCTGCAAGCAGGGTAACGAGTTTGGCGCAACCACCGGTCGTCGTCGTCGTACCGGCTGGCTGGACGCCGTTGCCGTGCGTCGTGCTGTGCAGATCAACTCCCTGTCTGGCTTCTGCCTGACCAAGCTGGACGTACTGGACGGCCTGAAAGAAGTGAAAATCTGCGTGGGCTACCGTCTGCCAGATGGTCGCGAAGTGACTACCACTCCGCTGGCCGCTGACGACTGGGAAGGCATTGAGCCAATCTACGAAACCATGCCGGGCTGGTCTGAGACCACCTTCGGTGTGAAAGAACGTAGTGGCCTGCCAAAAGCTGCGCTGGACTACATTAAGCGTATTGAAGAACTGACCGAAGTGCCGATCGATATTATTTCTACCGGCCCGGATCGTACTGAAACGATGATCCTGCGCGACCCGTTCGACGCATAATCTTCGTGACTGCTGGCCTGCGGGGAAACCCGTAGGCCGGATAAGCGCAGCGCCATCCGGCGACCGCTCCTGGATCTCCGCTTTTTCGCCCCGTCTGTCAAATAAATTAGCCGCTAACTATCTGGCTGGTTTATCATCATTAATGAATATCTCTGCGGTTTGACCGCGTTTTCCCTTTTTCCTGAGGTTGATGTGCAGTTAACAAGTTTCACCGATTACGGCTTACGCGCGCTGATTTACATGGCGTCGTTACCCGATGGGAAGATGACCAGCATCTCTGAAGTCACAGAGGTGTACGGTGTGTCCCGTAATCATATGGTCAAAATAATCAATCAACTTAGTCGTGCCGGATACGTTGCTGCCGTCCGCGGGAAGAATGGAGGGATCCGTCTCGGTAAACCGGCACAGAGTATCCGTATTGGCGATGTGGTACGTGAACTGGAGCCGCTATCTCTGGTGAACTGTAGCAGTGCGTTTTGCCACATTACGCCCGCTTGCCGCCTGAAACAGGCGCTTTCAAAGGCCGTGCAAAGTTTTCTCAAGGAACTGGATAACTACACGCTGGCCGATTTGGTTGAAGAGAATCAACCGCTTTATAAATTATTGCTGGTGGAATGAAGAAAATTTCCACCGGAGCTGACAACGGAGGAACCGACATGTCACAAGATCCTTTCCAGGAACGCGAAGCCGAAAAATACGCGAATCCTATCCCCAGCCGCGAGTTCATCATTGAACACTTAACAAAACGCGAAAAACCCGCCAATCGTGAAGAACTTGCCGTTGAATTAAACATTGAGGGTGAAGAGCAAATTGAAGCCCTTCGCCGCCGCCTGCGCGCCATGGAGCGCGACGGCCAGCTGGTCTTTACTCGTCGCCAGTGCTACGCGCTGCCAGAACGCCTCGATCTGCTGAAAGGCACCGTTATTGGTCATCGCGATGGCTTCGGCTTCCTGCGCGTGGAAGGCCGTAAAGACGACCTGTACCTCTCATCCGAACAGATGAAGATGTGTATTCACGGCGACCAGATCCTGGCGCAGCCGCTGGGTGCAGATCGTAAAGGCCGCCGCGAAGCGCGCGTGGTCCGCGTGCTGGTGCCGAAAACCAGCCAGATTGTAGGCCGTTACTTTACCGATGCGGGCGTAGGCTTTGTGGTGCCGGACGATAGCCGTCTGAGCTTCGACATTCTCATCCCGCCTGAAGAGGTGATGGGCGCACGCATGGGCTTTGTGGTAGTGGTTGAACTTACCCAGCGCCCGACCCGCCGTACCAAAGCGGTAGGTAAAATCGTCGAAGTGCTGGGCGATAACATGGGCACCGGCATGGCCGTTGATATGGCGCTGCGCACCCATGAAATTCCTTACGTCTGGCCGAAAGCGGTTGAAGACCAGATCGAAAACCTGCGTGAAGAAGTGCCGGAAGAGTCCAAAGCAGGCCGCGTGGATCTGCGCGATCTGCCGCTGGTCACCATTGATGGTGAAGACGCCCGTGACTTCGATGATGCCGTGTACTGTGAGAAAAAACGCGGTGGTGGCTGGCGTCTGTGGGTGGCTATCGCGGATGTGAGTTATTACGTACGTCCACACACGCCGCTGGATAACGAAGCGCGCAGCCGCGGTACGTCGGTCTACTTCCCGTCGCAGGTTGTACCGATGCTGCCAGAAGTGCTCTCGAACGGCCTGTGTTCCCTCAACCCGCAGGTGGACCGCCTGTGTATGGTCTGCGAAATGACCATCTCCAGCAAGGGACGTCTGACGGGCTATAAGTTCTACGAAGCGGTGATGAGTTCTCATGCGCGCCTGACCTATACCAAGGTCTGGCATATGTTGCAGGGCGATCAGGATCTTCGCGAACAGTACGCGCCGCTGGTCAAACACATCGAAGAGCTGCACAACCTCTACAAAACGCTGGATCAGGCGCGCGAAGAGCGCGGTGGGATCTCGTTTGAGAGTGAAGAGGCGAAATTCATCTTTAACGCTGAGCGTCGTATCGAGCGAATCGAGCAGACTCAGCGTAACGATGCGCACAAGCTGATTGAAGAGTGTATGATCCTGGCGAACATCTCGGCGGCACGTTTCGTTGAGAAAGCCAAAGAGCCTGCTCTGTTCCGTATTCACGATAAGCCAACCACGGAAGCCGTAACCTCGTTCCGTTCCGTGCTGGCCGAACTCGGCCTGGAACTGCCTGGCGGCAATAAGCCTGAGCCACGCGATTATGCCGAGCTGCTGGAATCCATCAGCGATCGTCCTGACGCGGAAATGCTGCAAACCATGCTGCTGCGTTCCATGAAGCAGGCGATTTACGATCCGGAAAACCGGGGCCACTTTGGTCTGGCGTTACAGTCGTATGCGCACTTTACCTCGCCGATTCGCCGTTATCCGGATCTGTCCCTGCACCGTGCGATCAAGTATCTGCTGGCGCACGAGCAAGGTCACAAAGGCAATACGACCGAAACCGGTGGGTATCACTACTCCATGGAAGAGATGCTGCAACTGGGCCAGCACTGTTCCATGACCGAGCGTCGTGCGGATGAAGCAACGCGCGACGTGGCGGACTGGCTGAAGTGTGACTTTATGCTGGATCAGGTGGGTAACGTCTTTAAAGGTGTGATTGCCAGCGTCACCGGCTTTGGCTTCTTCGTACGTCTGGATGAGCTGTTTATCGACGGTCTGGTGCACGTTTCCAGCCTTGATAACGATTACTACCGCTTCGACCAGGTCGGACAACGTCTGATCGGTGAATCCGGCGGTCAGACCTACCGTCTGGGCGATCGGGTGGAAGTGAAGGTTGAAGCCGTGAATATGGACGACCGTAAAATCGACTTCAGCCTCATCTCCAGCGAACGTGCTCCGCGTAACGTCGGGAAAACCGAGCGTGAGAAAGCGAAAAAAGGCGGCAACGGTAAAGCGGGCGGCAAGCGACGTCAGGCAGGTAAAAGAGTAAACTTTGAGCCAGACAGCGCCTTCCGTGGCGAGAAGCAGCAGAAGCCCAAGGCGGCGAAAAAAGACGCTCGTAAAGCGAAAAAACCGTCGACCAAGACCCAAAAAATAGCGGCCGCAACCAAAGCGAAGCGCGCGGCGAAGAAACAGCAGGCGGAGTAATTTCCCCTCACCCTGACCCTCTCCCCAACGGGGAGAGGGAAAATATTTATTACGAGAACCATCAATGAGTGAAATGATTTACGGCATCCACGCGGTGCAGGCCCTGCTGGAGCGCGCGCCGGAGCGTTTTCAGGAAGTTTTTATTCTGAAAGGGCGTGAAGACAAACGTCTGATGCCGCTGATCCACGCGCTGGAAGCGCAGGGCGTCGTGATCCAGCTGGCGAACCGCCAGTATCTGGATGAGAAAAGCGAAGGTGCTGTACACCAGGGCATTATCGCGCGCGTGAAGCCGGGCCGTCAGTATCAGGAGAACGATCTGCCGGATCTGATCGCTGAGCTGGATAACCCGTTCTTCCTGATCCTCGATGGCGTAACCGACCCGCACAACCTGGGCGCGTGCCTGCGTAGCGCCGATGCAGCAGGCGTGCATGCGGTGATTGTGCCAAAAGATCGCTCCGCGCAGCTTAACGCTACCGCTAAAAAAGTGGCCTGCGGCGCGGCGGAAAACGTTCCGCTGATCCGTGTGACTAACCTGGCGCGCACCATGCGTCTGTTGCAGGAAGAAAATATCTGGATCGTCGGCACAGCCGGTGAAGCGGATCACACCCTGTATCAGAGCAAAATGACCGGCCGTATGGCGCTGGTGATGGGGGCAGAAGGTGAAGGCATGCGTCGCCTGACCCGCGAGCACTGCGATGAGCTGATCAGCATCCCGATGGCGGGCAGCGTATCGTCCCTGAACGTTTCTGTTGCGACGGGTATCTGCCTGTTTGAAGCGGTGCGTCAGCGCGGGTAGCCTGTTGTGCCGGGTGGCGGCTTCGCCTTACCCGGCCTACAAAAGCATGGTACCGTAGGCCCGGTAAGCGCAGCGCCACCGGGCAACAATCTCACTCCTCTAACGACCGCAAATGGTCATCCTTTCTCAACGTCATCAGCGCGAAAATACTCACCACCGCCGTTGCCATCACGTAGTACGCCGGAATATCCAGATTGCCCGTCTCTTTAATCAGCCCGGTAATGATCAGCCCCGCACAGCCCGAGAAGATCGCATTCGACAGAGAATAGGCCAGCCCCAGCCCGGTATAACGCACGCGCGTCGGGAACATCTCAGACAGCATTGCCGGCCCCGGCCCTGCCAGCATCCCAACCAAACCCCCCGCAATCAACACCACAATCGCTTTGACAGCCAACGTGCTGGACTCCGCCTGCAAAATTTTCAGCAGCGGCAGGGCGAGGATCAGCAGGAGCACGGTGGCGATAATCATCACCGTCCGCCGCCCGATCCTGTCGCTCAGTATGCCCGACGGAATGATCGTGAGCGCAAACCCAATGTTAGAAATCACCGCAATCAGTAACGCCTGGTTAAAACCGGTGTGCAGCGCAGATTGCAGATAGGTCGGCATAATCACCAGATAGGTATAACCCGCCGCAGACCAGACCATCACGCGGCCAATGCCCATCAGGATGGTTTTGAACGTGGCGGCGGTGCTGGCCTGAGTAACGACCGGTTTTTCCCGTTGCTGCACAAAGCTCGGCGTCTCTTCCATGCTCACCCGCAGCCATAGCGCGACCGCACCCATCGGCAGCGCCAGGAAGAACGGAATGCGCCAGCCCCAGTCGTGCAAGGCTTCAGGGGAGAGAAGGGCAGAGAGCAACGCGACAATGCCTGCGCCCGCTAACAGCCCGAGCGCCACGGTAAAGGACTGCCATGCCCCGTAAAGACCGCGCTTGCCGCGCGGGGCGAACTCCGTCATCAATGAGACCGCACCGCCATACTCACCGCCCGCGAACAGTCCTTGCAGAATACGCAGGAGCGTAACGATCAGCGGCGCGGCAATCCCGATACTGGCGTAGACCGGCACAATACCGATGGCAGCGGTGGCGAGCGTCATCAATACCAGCACTATAATCAGCGTCGGTTTGCGGCCAATCCTGTCGCCAATGCGGCCAAAGACCACCGCACCCAGCGGACGGAAGAAGAAAGCGATGGCGAACGAGGCCCAGGTGAGGATCAGGCTGGTGAGCTCCGCTTCCCCCTCAAGCTGGAAGAAGTTTCTGGCAATCACCGTTGCCAGAAAACCATAGACCGCAAATTCATACCACTCGATGAAATTACCGATGGAGCCTGCAATTAATGCACGCTTGTGCGCAGCCTGTTGCATAACGATCCTCACAAAAACGGGGTAAGAATAAATTATTCAGCATTAGTTAAGTAAAGAAATAGTTTATTCTTATGTTCTGTGAGCTGTTTCACGAATGATATCAACATGATCGTCATCGTGTGACCCCCCTCCCATGCAGCGTGCATGCCCTCTGTCCATACTTATCTTTATTGCCAATGAAAGGAGGGAGACAGCATGCACTGGCAGACACATACCGTTTTTAATCAACCTGCACCGCTATCGAACAGCAACCTTTTTCTCTCTGATTGCGCCCTGCGCGATGCGGTAGCGCGCGAAGGGGCTGAGTGGGATGTGGATCTTCTTGCCAGCATCGGCCAGCAGTTGGGTACGGCAGAGTCGCTGGAGCTGGGCAGACTGGCGAACGTTAATCCGCCGGAGCTGCTGCGTTATGACGCCACGGGAGCGAGGCTGGATGACGTCCGCTTTCATCCGGCATGGCATCTTCTGATGCAGGGGCTTTGCGCCAACCGGGTGCACAACCTGGCGTGGGAGGAGGAGGCGCGGAAAGGATCGTTCGTCGCCAGGGCCGCGCGTTTCGTACTTCATGCTCAGGTGGAGGCGGGAACGCTTTGCCCGGTGACCATGACCTTTGCGGCCACGCCGCTGTTGCAACAGTCGCTGCCCAAACCGTTTCATGAGTGGTTAACGCCGCTGATGAGCGATCGCTACGACCCCCATCTTGCGCCGGGGGCGCAAAAGCGCGGCCTGCTGATCGGCATGGGGATGACGGAAAAGCAGGGCGGTTCGGACGTACTCAGTAATACTACCAAAGCAGAGAAATGCAGCGATGGCAGTTACCGGCTGGTGGGGCACAAATGGTTTTTCTCCGTGCCGCAGAGCGATGCGCATCTGGTGCTGGCGCAGGCGAAGGGCGGGTTGTCCTGCTTTTTTGTCCCGCGTTTCTTACCCGACGGGCAACGTAATGCCGTGCGCCTTGAGCGTCTGAAGGACAAGCTCGGCAACCGCTCAAATGCCAGCAGTGAGGCTGAATTTCTTGATGCTTCCGGCTGGCTGCTGGGCGAAGAGGGGGAAGGCGTCCGGCAAATTCTGAAGATGGGCGGGCTGACGCGCTTTGACTGCGCGCTGGGCAGTCACGGACTGATGCGCCGTGCGCTCTCGGTGGCGCTTTATCATGCCCATCAGCGGCAGACCTTCGGCAAAAATCTGATCGACCAGCCGTTAATGCGCGACGTGCTAAGCCGTATGGCGCTGGTGCTGGAGGGACACACGGCACTGCTGTTCCGACTCGCCCGGGCGTGGGACAACCGCAACGACCCACAGGAAGCCGCATGGGCGCGGCTTTTCACTCCGGCGGCAAAATACAGCGTCTGCAAAGCGGGCATACCGTTTGTGGCAGAGGCAATGGAGGTGCTGGGCGGTGCAGGCTATTGCGAAGAGAGTGAGCTTCCGCGGTTGTACCGTGAAATGCCCGTCAACAGCATCTGGGAAGGCTCTGGCAATATTATGTGCCTGGATGTACTGCGCGTGCTGGCGAAGCAGTCGGGCATTCTCGACCTGCTCGCCGATGATTTCGCGCAGGTAAAAGGCCAGGACAGGCACTTCGATCGCAGCTGGCGGCAGCTACAGCAGAAGCTGCGGAAACCGCAGGAAGCGCAGGGCAGGGAGATCGCGCAGCAGCTCTTTTTACTCGGGGCCGGAAGTCAAATACTGCGGCACGCATCGCCGCCCGTGGCGCAGGCGTGGTGCCGCATGATGCTGGATACCCGGGGCGGCACGCTGATGAGCGAGCAGGTGCAAAACGACCTGCTGCTGCGCGCCACGGGCCGGGTCGGTTAAGCCTTCAGCTGGAACAGGCTCACCAGCCGGGTCAGATGTGAACCCTTCTCGCGCAGCGTCTGTGCCGTCTGCTCGCTGCGTGAGATGCGATCGGCATTGATGTGCGATGCCTCACCGATGTGCGTCATCGCCAGATTCACCTGGCCAATTCCCGCCGACTGCTCGCGGGAGGCGTGGTTGATCTCAGTGACAAGCTGGCTGATGTTATCGATATGAACAATGATGGCATCCATCGCCAGACGCGTCTGCTCAGACAACGCATGGCCTTCGCTCACCTTGTTCAGCGTGTCGCCAATCAGCTGTTCAATCTCTTTTACCGCGTTGGCGCTGCGTGCGGCCAGGGCGCGTACCTCTTGCGCCACCACTGCGAAACCTTTCCCGTGCTCGCCCGCCCGAGCCGCCTCAACCGCCGCATTGAGCGCCAGGATATTGGTCTGGAAAGCGATGGACTCAATCACGCGGGTGATGTCTTCAATGCGTTTCGATGCATCGCGAATATCATCCATGGTGGAGACTGCGTGGGTCACCGTCTCTCCACCCTGATGCACCGCGCGCGAGGTTTCACCCACCAGCTGCTGAGTTTGCTCCATGTTGGCGGCATTTTGCTGCACGGTGGCGGCTAATTGCTCCATGCTGGCGGAGGTCTCCTCAACGCTGCTGGCCTGCTTGTTAATCTGTTCAGAGATCTCGCCGGTGTCTGAAGCCAGCGCGTTAGTCCCCAGATGGATCTCGCTTGCGGCCTCGCGGACCTGCAACACAATTTTTTGCAGGCCTTCCCCGATCCCGTTGATGGCGTCAATCAGCTGGCCGACTTCATCCTGGCGGGTAACCGGCAGGCTGGCGCGCAGATCGCCTGCGGCATACTGCCGGGCAAGCGCGATCACCTCGCGCAGTGGGCGGGTTAGCATCCGGCGAATGAGGATAACGAACAGGCCCGCGAAGAGAGCGGATAGCACCACGCCCGCCATCAGGAAGCGATCGCGCAGTGTGGTGACGCTTGAAAGCAGTACGGCTTTATCCACTTCACCCACGATGGTCCAGTTCCAGCCCGGCAGCGGCGTGTAGGCAACTTTGAGCGTACGGCCATCCGCGCTCACGCGTTCCAGCGTGCCGGCTTTATCACTCAGAAGCTGCTGCTGTGTCGCCGTGTCCCAGTTAGGCAGTTTGCCCTCTTCGCTGGCATGGAACAGATACTGTCCGCGCGTTTTGCCGCTACTGCGATCCAGTACAAAGAAGTGACCGCTCTCGCCCAGACGACGGTTAAGGATTTTCTCGCGCATGACGTTCCACGAATGGGTGATGTCCACGCCGACAAAGATAATCCCGATAACCTGGCCTTCCGCATTCTTAACAGGCTGGTACTGCGTGATATAGCGCTTGCCGAACAGCAGCGCGAGGCCACGATAGACCTCCCCTTTAGTGACGGCGGCAAATGCCGTGCTGGTGGTATCAAGAACGGTTCCGATCGCGCGGTCACCATTCTCTTTGCGCAGCGACGTCGCCACGCGGACAAAATCGTTACCGCTGCGGACAAACAGCGTCGAGATGGCTCCCGTTCGGCTCAGGAAGTCATCAGAAAGCGTATTGTTTTCATGCAACTCCGTTTCGCCGCCTTTCAGCAAAGGAACGGTAAGCCCATTTATGGTCCGGCTCTGGCTACTGTCGCTGTTCAATGGCTGTGGCAAAAAGGTGGTGAACAGACGGGTATAGCTTTCAACTTCTTCGCTCAGGCTGGTGTTGAACATCTCTACCATATCCACCATGCCGGTGGACTGGTTATGCAGGTCTTCAACCGCAAGATCTTCAAGCTGCTGGCTGGCGTTGTGGCTCAACAGGAAAGTGAACAGCAAAAAAAGCGTAGCGACACTTACAGCTGTTAGCAGCGATAGCTTCGTGCCCAGTCCTGCCCGGCGGAAAAAGGTGATCATAAATTGCTCATTATTGAAAAGTGATGGCTGTTCAACGGCAGAGCGGAGAGAACGTTTATCTGTTTAATGTAACTGAATGTTACGCGTTTGTTTTTATTGGGTTTCGGGAGAGATAAAAAATTTGCAAAAGTGAAAAGCCACTAAAATTAAGTGGCTTTTATCGGAGGGGATTATGCATAAAGAATAGCCTGCACGCGCCAGTGATTAACATGGTGATCTTCCTGCATCTGGACGATACGATACCAGGATGCGCCCTGTTCATCCGCCTTCAGGGCGACGACACGTTCAACGTCTTGCGGACTCCCCGTGATATTATTGACGGAGATCTGACCAATCTCATTCAGGCCCGTGACGCAATCCGCGCTGGCAAATTCAGCCGACTGCGCCGTGGTGCTCAGCAGGCCCGCTGAAAGCAATAGCGTCGTTAAAGCAAGGGTTCGTTTCATCGTCAGCTCCTTTTCACCTGTCTCCGGTATCCGCCGGGCAATCCTTCGCGAATAAACTCATTTCCATTGTTGCTGGCATGGAGTTTATTGTGGACAGGAAAATGTCTACGGACGCAAAGCAGTGTAAAGGTCGTTCAAATGATGATGCTCACTTACGGTACAAAATGCCTTGTGCATACCACTGTCCCGTAATAATGGTTTCATCAATCATCGTGATGACGTAATAATCTGCTTTTGCGGCAACGGCCTGTGCTTCAATTGCGTCTTCTGCATCATCCGGTGAACCGCGAACCATCGCGGATACGGTTCCCAGGCGTTGTAATCCTTCCGTCTGATTACGACGAATCTCCTGAGGATGATCGGTAACCGGCGGTGCCGGTTCTGGAGTACCCTGCAATACGGAACATCCGCTGAGCAGTGAGACCAGCAATAAAGCGGTAAGCCTGCGCATAAACCTGTCTCTTTTCCTGATAGCCATAGTGTAGTGGTCTGCGAATTTAGTTTTGGGGGAATGTTCCCGAAGTGTTATCTGGGACGTAGATTTCGAATGAAAATATCGTGAAACCGTAATCCAGCTCTCAACATTATGAATCATTCATCAGCACAGGATCGACAATGATTGAAATTGAAACTCGCCTGCTTAGTGAGCATGAAATCATCCATGCTTTTCCGGCTGGTAAAGGTGAACAGCCGCTGCCGACGGTAGTTTTCTATCATGGCTTTCTCTCCTCAAAGCTGGTCTACAGCTATTTTGCCGTCGCGCTGGCGCAGGCCGGTTTCCGGGTGGTCATGCCTGATGCGCCGAATCATGGGGCACGCTTTACGGGCGATGAACAGGCGCGGCTGGGGCTGTTCTGGCAAACGCTGCACGGCAATCTGACCGAGTTCTCCGGGCTGCGTGACGCGCTTTTACAGGCCGGGCTGGTGGAGGGGGAACGGCTGGCGGTCGTCGGCGCATCAATGGGCGGAATGACGGCGCTGGGGCTCATGGCCAGGCATCCGGAGGTGACGTCCGTGGCTTGCCTGATGGGATCGGGCTACTTTATGTCACTGGCAAAGACGCTGTTCCCGCCGCAGGCACCTCAGGAGATTGAAGCCTTGTTGTCTGAATGGGACGTCAGCCATGCGCTTTCGCAGCTGGCCGATCGTCCCCTGCTGCTGTGGCATGGGGATGCCGACGATGTCGTACCGCCCGGTGAAACGTTCCGTCTGCAACAGGCGCTACAGCGTGAAGGGCTGGACAGCAATCTGATCTGCCTGTGGGGTGCCGGTGTCCGGCACCGTATTACTCCGGCTGCGCTGGAAGCCACCGTGGAGTTTTTCCGTCAGCACCTTTAAACGCGCAGCACCGTGACACCCTGATCCTCGAGCTTGCTGAGGATCTCGGGGTTGGCGTTTTTGCCGGTGATCACCATGCTGATTTGCTCGGCGCGGCTGAAAAGCATGCCGGCGCGTTCACCGACCTTGCTGCTGTCGACCAGCACCACCAGTTTACCCACCACGTTGAGCATGTTCTGCTCTGCCATTGCGGTGAGCATATCGGTTTTATACAGGCCATCCGCCGTCAGGCCTTTGCCGCTGGTAAACATCCAGTGCCCGGCGTAGAGGCTGTTTTCACTGTCCTGCGGGCTCAGGGTTATGGACTGGCTCTTGTTATACTGGCCCCCCATGATCACCACGCTTTCATGTTCCTGGTCAATGAGATAGTTGGCCAGCGGCAGATAGTTGGTAATGATTTGCACCGGCTTGCCGCACATCTCACGGCCCAGTAAAAACGCTGTCGAGCCGCAGTTAATCACCACGCTTTCCCCGGGATTCACCAGCTGTGATGCCGCTCTGGCAATCCGCACCTTTTCATCGTGATTCTGCGCCTGGTGAATATTCATCGGCGTCCAGCGTGGACGCTGCTGGCTGATGGCCTCTGCGCCGTTGCGGACTTTTTTCAGCTTGCCGCTTTCATCCAGCTTGTTAATGTCCCGCCGCGCGGTAGCAGGGGAGATCCCTAAACGTTCGATCACTTTCTCGACGGTGATAAACCCTGTTTGCGCCAGGAGTTCCAGTAAAATTTGATGCCGTTGCGCTTCCGTCATGAGCTATTCCGAAAAGAATTGATTTGAAAAGATGATATTTGAAATAGCATGAAATTACTAAATTAAATATGACATCGCCAGACACTGTGTCTGGCGATTGGGCTGCACAATCAGAGGAAGGACTTGAACGGCAGGTCTGGCTCAATGGTGAAGCAATCATCAAAACCACGCGGGTAGTGGTACTCGAGATTGTCTTTATCCAGCGGCCAGGTGAACTTGCCCCCAACCTGCCAGATGAACGGCTTGAAACCATACTTGAGTCGGTCTTTTTTCATCTCCCACAGGACGCGGATCTCTTGCGGATCGGCCTGGAAGTTTGACCAGATATCGTGGTGGAAGGGGATCACCACTTTGGTGTTCAGCGCTTCGGCCATGCGCAGCATGTCCGCGCTGGTCATTTTGTCGGTAATCCCGCGCGGGTTTTCACCGTAAGAGCCAAGCGCCACGTCAATCTGGTGCTCGTTACCGTGCTTCGCGTAGTAGTTGGAGTAGTGAGAGTCACCGCTGTGATACAGGGAACCGCCAGGCGTTTTGAACAGGTAGTTCACCGCGCGCTCATCCATCCCGTCTGGCAGTACGCCTGCGGCTTTCTGGTCGGCAGGCAGGGTGATCAGCGCGGTACGGTCAAAGGCATCCAGCGCGTGAATTTCAACGTCTTTGATTTTCACCACGTCGCCCGGCTTCATCACAATGCAGCGCTCTTTTGGCACGCCCCAGCCAATCCACAAATCCACGCAGGTCTGCGGCCCGATAAAGGGTACGTCGTCCGCGCAGTTTTGCATTACCGCTGCCGCCACGTTCACGTCGATATGATCGTTGTGATCGTGGGTAGAGAGAACGGCGTCGATCTGGCGAATGGCGAAAGGATCAAGCACAAAAGGCGTGGTGCGCAGGTTCGGCTGGAGCTTTTCAACGCCGGCCATACGCTGCATCTGGTGGCC
Source organism: Enterobacter cloacae complex sp. 402C9 (assembly GCF_050030745.1). NCBI lineage: Bacteria > Pseudomonadati > Pseudomonadota > Gammaproteobacteria > Enterobacterales > Enterobacteriaceae > Enterobacter > Enterobacter cloacae complex sp. 402C9. The sequence continues at coordinate 443,103 of NZ_JBLGUW010000001.1, forward strand.
TTTTTTCATCAGTGGATTGCCGTGGCTCTGTTTGCCGGTGCCGCACCAGAAATCGACACAAATGTTGGCGCCGCCTTCTGATTTCAGCCAGATCCCGGTGCATCCAAGCCACCACATCGCAAATGTGCCAGGAGCAACCTGTTCCTGCTCGATCTCTTCGTTCAGCCAGCTACCCCACTCCGGAAAGGTACTCAAAATCCATGATTCACGGGTGATGGTTTTCACTTTACTCATCGTTTGACTCCTGGTTTTAATCAAAAGTAATCATACTGTGACTTGTTGTGATTAATGCTGGCACTGTTTGAATCGATTTGCAATGGCTGATTTGCGGAAAATTCCCCTCGCCACATCACAGAAAATACACCTCGTCGTTGTTAAGATAACCGCTACATATAATTAATATATTGAAAATTAACAATTTATTTATCTTTCTGGATCGGTAGTGAAAATCATTACTAACTCCATGGAAATAAATTGCGTGATCCGTCACAAATAATCAAATGCAATCTTGTGGTGATTATTTGTGATTAATAGAGTGATGACACCAACCACACAGGGATTGCCCCTCGTGTTCTCATTTTCTGGAGAGAGTTATGGAGATCCTCTACAACGTCTTTACCGTTTTCTTTAATCAGGTAATGACCAACGCCCCGCTGTTGCTGGGTATCGTGACGTGCCTGGGGTACATCCTGCTGCGCAAAAGCGTCAGCGTGATTATCAAAGGCACCATCAAAACCATCATTGGTTTTATGCTGTTGCAGGCGGGGTCTGGCATTCTGACCAGCACGTTTAAGCCGGTCGTTGCCAAAATGTCTGAGGTATATGGCATTAACGGCGCCATCTCTGACACTTACGCGTCCATGATGGCCACCATCGATCGCATGGGGGATGCGTACAGCTGGGTTGGGTATGCGGTACTGCTCGCGCTGGCGCTGAACATCATTTACGTGCTCCTGCGCCGCATCACCGGTATTCGCACCATCATGCTCACCGGGCACATCATGTTCCAGCAGGCGGGGCTGATTGCCGTTTCTCTCTATATCTTCGGCTACCCAATGTGGACCACGGTCATCTGCACGGCAGTGCTGGTCTCGCTTTACTGGGGCATCACCTCCAACATGATGTATAAGCCAACGCAGGACGTTACTGACGGCTGCGGTTTCTCCATCGGTCACCAGCAGCAGTTCGCCTCCTGGATTGCGTACAAAGTTGCACCGTACCTGGGTAAAAAAGAGGAGAGTGTTGAAGACCTCAAATTGCCTGGCTGGTTGAATATCTTCCACGACAACATCGTCTCCACGGCGATTGTGATGACCCTTTTCTTCGGTGCCATCCTGCTTTCCTTTGGCATTGACGTGGTGCAGGCGATGGCGGGTAAAACCCACTGGACGGTCTATATCCTGCAAACCGGTTTCTCCTTTGCCGTGGCCATTTTCATCATCACTCAGGGCGTGCGTATGTTCGTCGCCGAGCTGTCGGAAGCGTTCAACGGTATCTCTCAGCGCCTGATCCCTGGCGCGGTGCTGGCGATTGACTGTGCGGCTATCTATAGCTTTGCGCCAAACGCCGTCGTCTGGGGCTTTATGTGGGGCACCATCGGCCAGCTGATTGCGGTCGGCATCTTGGTGGGCTGTGGCTCCTCAATCCTGATTATTCCTGGCTTTATCCCGATGTTCTTCTCCAACGCCACTATCGGCGTGTTTGCTAACCACTTCGGCGGATGGCGCGCCGCGCTCAAGATCTGCCTGGTGATGGGCATGGTTGAAATCTTCGGGTGCGTGTGGGCGGTCAAGCTCACCGGCATGAGCGCCTGGATGGGCATGGCGGACTGGTCAATTCTGGCGCCGCCGATGATGCAGGGCTTTGCGTCCGTCGGGCTGGTCTTTATGGCCGTCATCATCCTGATTGCACTGACTTATATGTTCTTCGCTGGCCGTTCGCTGCGAGCTGAAGAAGATGCGGAAAAACAAACAGCAGAAGTTTCTGCTCACTAAGGAGTTTCGATTATGACCGTACGTATCCTGGCTGTGTGTGGCAATGGGCAAGGAAGCTCCATGATCATGAAAATGAAAGTGGATCAGTTTTTAACCCAGTCAAACATTGACCACACGGTAAACAGCTGCGCAGTGGGTGAATACAAAAGTGAACTGAACGGCGCGGACATCATCATCGCTTCAACGCACATTGCCGGCGAGATTAGCGTATCGGGCAACAAATACGTGGTAGGCGTGCGCAACATGCTGTCGCCTGCGGATTTTGGGCCAAAACTGCTGGAAGTGATCAAAGAGCACTTCCCACAAGACGTGAAGTAAGGATGCCACATGAAACTACGTGATTCGCTGGCTGAGAATAACTCCATCCTTTTACAGGCCGAAGCCAGTACCTGGCAGGAAGCGGTGAAGCTGAGCGTGGACCTGCTGGTTAAGGCGGACGTTGTCGAGCCGCGTTATTACCAGGCCATCCTGGATGGCGTGGCGCAGCACGGCCCCTATTTTGTGATTGCCCCGGGGCTGGCAATGCCGCATGGCCGCCCGGAAGAGGGTGTCAAGAAAACCGGTTTTGCGCTGGTGACGCTGAAAACCCCGCTGGTGTTCAACCACGAAGATAACGACCCGGTCGACATTCTGATCACCATGGCAGCTGTCGATGCCAACACCCACCAGGAAGTGGGCATCATGCAGATCGTTAACCTGTTTGATGACGAAGCTAATTTTGACCGTTTACGTGCCTGCCGTACCGCGCAGGACGTGCTGGATTTAATTGATAACGCCACTGCGGCGGCCGTTTAAGAGGAATTGAAAATGTCATTACCAATGTTGCAGGTCGCGCTGGATAACCAGACGCTGTCTCACGCTTACGAAACCACCCGTCTGATTGCGGAAGAGGTGGACATCATCGAAGTCGGCACCATTCTGTGCGTGGGCGAAGGCGTTCGTGCGGTTCGTGACCTGAAGGCGCTCTATCCGCATAAAATCGTGCTGGCGGATGCCAAAATTGCCGATGCGGGCAAAATTCTCTCTCGCATGTGCTTTGAAGCCAACGCCGACTGGGTCACCGTGATCTGCTGTGCGGATATCAACACCGCGAAAGGCGCGCTGGACGTGGCGAAAGAGTTCAACGGCGACGTGCAGATTGAACTGACTGGTTTCTGGACCTGGGAGCAGGCGCAGGAGTGGCGCGAAGCGGGTATCCAGCAGGTGGTTTATCACCGTAGCCGTGATGCGCAGGCCGCAGGCGTGGCGTGGGGCGAAGCCGATATCAGCGCGATCAAACGTCTGGCCGATATGGGCTTCAAAGTGACCGTCACCGGTGGCCTGGCGCTGGAGGATCTGCCGCTGTTCCAGGGTATCCCGATTCACGTCTTTATTGCCGGTCGTAGCATTCGTGATGCTGCGTCTCCGGTGGAAGCGGCGCGTCAGTTCAAAAGCTCAATCGCTCAGCTTTGGGGTTAAGGAGCGGGTATGTTGTCAAAACAGGTCCCGCTTGGCATCTATGAAAAGGCACTCCCTGCGGGGGAGTGCTGGCTGGAGCGGTTACAGCTGGCGAAGCAGCTGGGTTTCGATTTTGTCGAAATGTCGGTGGATGAGACGGACGAGCGTCTTTCTCGCCTGGACTGGCGCCGCGACCAGCGTCTGGCGCTGGTGAGCGCCATTGCCGAAACCGGCGTGCGCGTGCCATCCATGTGCCTGAGCGCTCACCGTCGTTTTCCGCTTGGCAGCGAAGATGATGCCGTACGCGCCGAAGGGCTGGAGATCATGCGTAAAGCCATTCGCTTTGCACAGGATGTTGGCATCCGCGTGATCCAACTGGCGGGTTACGATGTTTACTATCAGGAAGCCAACGATGAGACGCGCCGTCGTTTCCGTGACGGCCTGAAAGAGAGCGTTGAGATGGCAAGCCGTGCGCAGGTGACGCTGGCGATGGAGATCATGGATTATCCATTGATGAACTCCATCAGCAAGGCGCTGGGCTACGCGCACTATCTGAACAATCCGTGGTTCCAGCTTTATCCGGATATCGGCAACCTGTCGGCATGGGATAACGACGTACAGATGGAGCTTCAGGCGGGCATCGGGCATATCGTGGCGGTGCACGTAAAAGATACCCGTCCCGGCGTGTTTAAAAACGTACCGTTCGGCACCGGGGTGGTGGATTTCGAACGGTGCTTCCAGACGCTTAAACAGACAGGTTATTGCGGACCTTACCTGATTGAGATGTGGAGCGAAACCGCGGACGACCCGGCGGCAGAAGTGGCGAAAGCCCGGGACTGGGTGCGCGAGCGCATGGCGCGGGCAGGCTTACTGGAGGCGGAACATGCTTAAGCTGAAACAGCAGGTCTTTGAGGCCAATATGGATCTCCCGCGCTATGGACTGGTGACGTTTACCTGGGGCAACGTAAGCGCCATCGATCGCGATCAGGGGCTGGTGGTGATTAAGCCGAGCGGCGTGGCCTATGACGCCATGAAAGTGGACGATATGGTGGTGGTTGACCTGGAAGGACACGTTGTTGAAGGCAAATGGCGTCCTTCTTCAGATACGGCAACCCATCTGGCGCTGTACCAGCGTTACCCGTCCCTGGGTGGTGTTGTGCATACCCATTCCACGCACGCCACCGCCTGGGCACAGGCCGGGCTGGCGATCCCTGCTTTGGGTACGACGCACGCGGACTACTTCTTCGGCGATATTCCCTGCACGCGGGCGTTAACGCAGGCTGAGGTCGAAGGCGAGTACGAACTTAACACCGGCAGGGTCATTATCGAAACGCTGGGTGAGACGGAACCACTGCATACGCCGGGTATTGTGGTGTACCAGCATGGTCCATTCTCATGGGGTAAAGATGCGCATGACGCCGTGCATAACGCGGTGGTGATGGAAGAGGTGGCTCGAATGGCGTGGATTGCGCGCGGCATTAACCCACAGCTTCAGGGCATTGATGATTATCTGATGAACAAGCATTTCATGCGTAAGCACGGCCCGAATGCTTATTACGGGCAGAAGTGAATAAGTGCTCTGGAATACCGAAACAGTTGTAACCGGTGGTATTCCGGAGCCATTCATAAAAAAAGCCCCCGGCAGGGGGCAATCATATATAGCTATGATTTTCGTTGGCTTTCCTGGTGCTGGCGATAAAGCGTTACTGGTAAATATCTGCACTGGCGCGCATATTGCCGTTGCTGCCGGGCTCACGTGTCAGTATGACGTGATAGTATTTTGCGCCCTGCGCATCGGTTTCTTCATTAAGCGCCTGATCTGCTTCACTTTCAGTGGCGAAGTTATGATTGATGTAAATAACGCCTAAGCTCTGCACATCATCCATGTTTCTGGCCTGTCGGCTGTCTATCTTGATGGCTGCCATCGCGTTTGCACTGAGCAAAAGCGCAGCCAAAATGGCGAATGCGATTCTTTTCATGATATGCGCTCCACGACTGCGTGCTGTGATATGGGGTAATGCTCTCCTTCTCTGCTTAAGGCTTCTGATTAAAGTGTAATCGCTACTCGGGTTGCGATGGGTGACCATTTCTGATGGTGTTGTTCAAAAAAACAGCGTTTCTGATAAGTGAGATTTTAAATCACCCACTTAGAACAGCTTTACCCTTTGTGCGAATTATTTGTGCAATCACCTTGTGTTTAGCGGGGCGCGCAAGTATTATGACGCGTCAATTTTTCAGCCGACCTTTAACACGTTCCTTGCCTCCCCGGGCCTCGGCTGACCCAGACAGGAGGCTGAATAATCCGTAAGGAGCAATTCGATGCGTCATTACGAAATCGTTTTTATGGTCCATCCTGACCAGAGCGAACAGGTTCCGGGTATGATCGAGCGTTACTCTGCTGCCATCACTGGTGCAGAAGGCACGATCCACCGTCTGGAAGACTGGGGCCGCCGTCAGCTGGCTTACCCAATCAACAAACTGCACAAAGCTCACTACGTTCTGATGAACGTTGAAGCGCCGCAGGAAGTGATTGATGAGCTGGAAACTACCTTCCGCTTCAACGATGCCGTTATCCGCAGCATGGTTATGCGTACCAAACACGCAGTGACCGAAGCATCTCCGATGGTTAAAGCGAAAGACGAGCGCCGTGAGCGTCGCGATGATTTCGCAAACGAAACCGCAGATGATTCTGATGCTGGGGATTCTGAAGAGTAATTTCTGATGACCAACCGTCTGGTGTTGTCCGGCACCGTGTGCAGGACCCCCCTTCGAAAGGTCAGCCCATCAGGAATTCCGCATTGCCAGTTCGTGCTTGAGCATCGTTCTGTGCAAGAGGAAGCCGGGTTTCACCGGCAGGCGTGGTGCCAAATGCCCGTTATCATTAGCGGACACGAAAACCAGGCCATTACTCACAGTTTAACGGTCGGTAGTGCAGTAATCGTTCAGGGGTTCATCTCTTGCCACAAGGCAAAGAACGGCCTGAGCAAAATGGTTCTGCATGCCGAGCAGATTGATTTGATAGATACTGGAGACTAGCCAAATGGCACGTTATTTCCGTCGTCGCAAGTTCTGCCGTTTCACCGCGGAAGGCGTTCAAGAGATCGACTATAAAGATATCGCAACGCTGAAAAACTACATCACCGAAAGCGGTAAGATTGTCCCAAGCCGTATCACCGGTACTCGTGCAAAATATCAGCGTCAGCTGGCTCGCGCTATCAAACGCGCTCGCTACCTGTCTCTGCTGCCGTACACTGATCGTCATCAGTAATCGGGCACGGTCCATTAATACGACTTTAAGAGGATAAGGTAATGCAAGTTATTCTGCTTGATAAAGTAGCAAACCTGGGCAGCCTGGGTGATCAGGTAAACGTTAAAGCGGGTTACGCTCGTAACTTCCTGGTACCACAGGGTAAAGCTGTTCCAGCTACTAAGAAAAACGTAGAGTTTTTCGAAGCACGTCGTGCTGAACTGGAAGCCAAACTGGCTGACGTTCTGGCGGCTGCTAACGCTCGCGCTGAAGCAATCAACGCACTGGGCACCGTTACCATCGCGTCTAAAGCTGGCGACGAAGGTAAACTGTTCGGTTCCATCGGTACCCGCGATATCGCTGATGCAGTCACTGCAGCAGGCGTTAAAGTGGCTAAGAGCGAAGTTCGCATGCCGAACGGCGTTCTGCGTACCACTGGTGAGCACGAAGTTGACTTCCAGGTTCACAGCGAAGTGTTCGCTAAACTGGTTGTTAACGTAGTAGCTGAGTAATTTTTTACTCTGCTCACGTCGAAGCGCCGGCCTTGTGCCGGCGTTTTGCTTTTTAGCGTGACCCTACGTCATGTTTTGCGATTGTAAGGTCGCTATTCCTGATGCATTCTCTGATAATAAATTGAAACGCAATTTTATTTATGAGATTTGTCATGGATACCGCTCTGCCCACGCCCGTCTTTGCCCGTCGAAATGTGGCCTATGCCTGCGCCACGCTCTGCTGTCTGCTTTGGGGAAGCTCATACCCGGCCATTAAAAGTGGCTACGAACTCTTCCAGATCGCGACCGATGATATTCCGTCCAAAGTCGTCTTTGCCGGATACCGTTTTCTGTTTGCCGGTGCGTTGCTGCTGCTCTTTGCCCTGGCCCAGCGTAAACCGATTGCCAGGCTCACACCCACGCAGTTTGGTCAGCTCACGATCCTCGGGCTGACCCAGACCACCATCCAGTACACCTTCTTTTATATCGGCCTTGCTTACACCACCGGGGTGAACGGCTCGATCATGAATGCCACCGGGACCTTCTTCAGCGTGCTGCTGGCGCACTTTATCTACCACAACGACAAACTCAGCTATAACAAAACGCTGGGCTGTGTTCTGGGCTTTACCGGCGTGATGCTGGTGAACTTCCACGGCGGGTTAAGTGATTTCCAGTTTGTCTGGCAAGGTGACGGATTTGTGGTGCTGGCGGCCTTTATTCTCTCTGCGGCCACGCTTTACGGGAAACGCATTTCCCAGACCGTTGACCCGACGGTGATGACGGGATGGCAGCTGGCGATAGGCGGGGCGGCACTGGTTGTGGGAGGCTATGCCACGGGCGGGGCGCTGGAGGTGCACAGCATGAAGGCCGTCGCCGTGCTGGGGTATCTGACGCTGCTCTCATCCGTGGCGTTCGCCCTGTGGAGCGCGCTGCTGAAAGTGAACCGCGTGAGTATGATTGCCCCGTTCAACTTTGTCATACCTGTAGCAGGAACAGTGCTCTCCGCCATATTCCTCGGCGAAGACATTCTGGACATCAAATACGCGATTGCGCTGGTGCTGGTCTGCTCGGGGATCTGGTGGGTGAATAAACGTCGTGCCTGAGAACAAAAGTGCCGGGGGGCGGCTTCGCCTTACCCGGCCTGGGCTATTAACGTGCTCTGATAAAACTGCCGTCCGGCTGGCGGGTAAACAGTACCTGCTGCCCGTTTCCGGTATCGATCGTTAACCCGGTCACCACCCCACTGGCATTCTGGCGGATCTGCACCATCTGACCATTTTGCAGGTTGCTGAGCGGCTTGCCAGCCCCCTCGACTTGCGCCATGGCATACACATCCGTTGCCGGCAGATTGTGGTCGCGGAACAGCTGAGCAAGGGTTTTCCCTGGCTCTACGCGATACGAACGCCACTGCTGCTCAATGCCGGTGGGCTGTTGCGCCTGTGGCTCTGAAGGGGCGGCGGCCTGCTCCTGATCTTCCTGAACAGGTTCAGGTTCAACCGGCGCAACCTGGCCCGGATCGTTAGACGGTGTGACCAGTTGCGTCTGCATCGGCTGTGAATCAGGCTGCGGCTGGCTTTGCGACTGGATATCCAGCTCAGCATTGCGGCTTACCGGCCCGGTATCAACGTTGTCACTGCCGGAAGGAAGCAGGAAACCGATGACCATCAGCAACGCGCCGATGATAATGCCTCTGCGGTGCAAAGGCGGCAGCGGGTCCATGATGCGAAAGTTATCCGGCGCATGCCAGATTTTCGCCAGGGTAGGTTTCAGTTCAAATCGCCCGGGCATGGCTCTCCTCCTGCTCCGCGTCTTTTTATCCTGTCCTGAGAAGTGTAGTTTGCTAACTGCCTGATGGGCGTAACAAAGCCAGCTTTCGTGACATATATTAGGGAAAATCCTGACGGCTACTATTGTTTCCGTTTCGTCGCAGTTTGTCACCTTTACTTAAGACAAAGTTTTACCCATAAGGGCATGGCTGATATGCTGCCCGCTACTTTAAATGTGATGGAAGGAAAACCCATGACCACCCCGACTTTTGACACTATCGAAGCGCAGGCAAGCTACGGCATCGGCTTGCAGGTAGGACAGCAGCTGAGCGAATCCGGCCTGGAAGGTCTGTTACCGGAAGCGCTGGTGGCGGGTATCGCTGACGCGCTGGAAGGCAAGCAGCCCGCTGTGCCGGTTGACGTTGTGCACCGTGCGCTGCGTGAAATCCACGAACGTGCTGACACTGTACGTCGCGCGCGTTTCGAAGAGATGGCGGCAGAAGGCGTGAAATATCTGGAAGAGAACCGTGAGCGTGAAGGCGTGAACAGCACCGAGTCCGGCTTGCAGTTCCGCGTAATCAATCAGGGTGATGGCGCAATCCCGGCGCGTACCGACCACGTTCGCGTACACTACACCGGTAAGCTGATCGACGGCACCGTGTTCGACAGCTCCGTCGCGCGTGGCGAACCGGCTGAATTCCCGGTCAACGGCGTGATTGCAGGCTGGATCGAAGCCCTGACCCTGATGCCAGTAGGTTCAAAATGGGAACTGACTATCCCGCACAACCTGGCATACGGCGAGCGTGGCGCTGGCGCGTCCATTCCGCCATTCAGCACCCTGGTGTTTGAAGTCGAGCTGCTGGAAATCCTGTAATCGGTTTTTCTTATTTTCCTCTCTCCGATCGGGGAGAGGAAAATAGCGATAAAACCTGGAGTTACGACGGAATCAACATTTTGTATTGCAAACGAAACTGTTACGTGTATTTTTGTGAGCTGTTTCGCGCTGTATGAGTGATATGACACTCACTTTCAACATATTATTAACATAATATTCAAATCATAGTATTCATCCCGCCGATTCTTACCTACTATCGATAAGCCCTTACAAAGGGACCGTCATTTTTTTTGGCGTATTTAAAGGCCAGAAGAGCCTTAACAACACAGACAGGCATAAACAGGAAAATATCACATGGTAGATCAGGTCAAAGTCGCCGCCGCAGAAGAGGCGACGTCTGAACAGTCGCTACGGCGAAATCTCACGAACCGTCACATTCAGCTTATTGCCATTGGCGGCGCCATCGGCACAGGGCTATTTATGGGCTCGGGCAAAACCATCAGTCTTGCAGGCCCGTCGATCATCTTCGTTTATATGATCATCGGTTTTATGCTCTTTTTCGTGATGCGTGCAATGGGTGAATTGCTGCTCTCGAACCTCGAATACAAATCCTTCAGCGACTTCGCGTCAGACCTGCTTGGCCCGTGGGCGGGCTATTTTACCGGCTGGACCTACTGGTTCTGCTGGGTGGTTACCGGCATGGCGGATGTTGTCGCTATTACGGCCTACGCCCAATTCTGGTTCCCCGGCCTGTCGGACTGGGTGGCCTCGCTGGCGGTGATTGTCCTGCTGCTGAGCCTCAACCTCGCGACCGTTAAAATGTTCGGTGAGATGGAGTTCTGGTTCGCGATGATCAAAATCGTCGCCATCATCGCGCTGATTGTCGTCGGGCTGGTAATGGTGCTGACGCACTTCCAGTCGCCAACTGGCGTTCAGGCCTCGTTTGCCCATCTGTGGAATGATGGCGGCTGGTTCCCGAAAGGCATCAGCGGCTTCTTCGCCGGTTTCCAGATTGCGGTGTTCGCGTTTGTCGGGATTGAGCTGGTGGGAACCACGGCGGCGGAAACTAAAGATCCGGAGAAATCCCTGCCGCGCGCGATCAACTCCATTCCGCTGCGTATCATCATGTTCTACGTGTTCGCGCTGATCATCATTATGTCCGTGACGCCATGGAGCTCAGTAGTGCCAACCAAGAGCCCGTTCGTCGAGCTGTTCGTGCTGGTGGGGCTGCCCGCTGCCGCGAGCCTGATTAACTTCGTGGTGCTGACCTCTGCGGCCTCTTCCGCGAACAGCGGCGTCTTCTCCACCAGCCGTATGCTGTTTGGTCTGGCGCAGGAGGGGGTTGCCCCAAGCGCGTTCGCCAAACTCTCAAAACGCGCGGTACCGGCGAAAGGGCTGACCTTCTCCTGCATCTGTCTGCTGGGCGGTGTGGTGATGCTCTACGTTAACCCGAGCGTAATCGGCGCGTTCACCATGATCACCACGGTGTCGGCGATCCTGTTTATGTTCGTCTGGACCATCATCCTCTGCTCATACCTGGTGTACCGCAAACAGCGTCCACATCTGCATGAGAAGTCGATCTACAAGATGCCACTGGGCAAGCTGATGTGCTGGGTATGCATGGCGTTCTTCGTCTTCGTGCTGGTGCTACTGACGCTGGAAGAAGATACCCGTCAGGCGCTGATCGTCACGCCGCTGTGGTTTATCGCGCTGGGGCTGGGCTGGCTGTTTATCGGTAAGAAACGGATGGCTGGCATGCGTTAAGCATGTTGCCGGGTGGCGCTGTCGCTTACCCGGCCTACGTTCGAGGACGTTGTAGGCCCGGTAAGCGCTAGCGCCACCGGGCTTTTTTATTTACCCGATAATGCACGCGGGAACAGAACGTTATTCTCAAGACTGATGTGTTCCATCAGATCGTCGATCATCTCGTTGATGCCGTTGTACATCGCTTTCCAGGTGGTGCACGCCTCTGGCGGCGGTGTGACATTGTGGGTGGTGTGTTTGATCACTTCCAGCAGTTCGCCGGCGTCATCATGTTCGCTTTCCATCACGCTGATTGGCCCCATTGCCTGGCTGCCCATGCCCTGTTTGATCATCGGGAAGAGGATCTGCTCCTCTTTCATCATGTGGCTGGATAGTTCTTCGTGCAGCATGGTCAGGTATTTCGCCAGGCCGCGCGGTACGGAAGGTTTATCGGCGTGAACGCGCTCAACTTTGGTGGCCTGTAAAATCAGCTCCGGCAGCTGTTCGCGGTGACGGTCGTGGTAACGCACAATGATATGGTCGATGATTTCAGCCAGCGGCGCGGTGCGCCAGTCTTTGTCGACAGGCTGTTCTGCCAGCTTAGCCAGCTCCGCTTCGATAGCTTCTACATCCAGCTCTTTACGCGACGCTGCGCGCGCCAGCGTTTGCTTACCGCCGCAGCAGTAATCCATATCGTATTTACGGAACAGCGCTGAAGCGCGAGGGATGGAGAGCGCCAGCTCGCCTAAGGGTTGGTCGCGGAAGGCCATAGCAGTTACCTCATCATCAGGAATATAAGATGCATTTTAAATGCATCTTTATGTGGATACTATAACCCTTTAGAGGCAAGGGTAAAAATGAGAAGGGGATCACAAAAAAATCGTGCTTTTAACTTGCTGATTGAATGCAGAAAAGGGCTTTCGAAAGTTTTTAAAGGTGGAGAAACAGTAAACAACCTGCCGCGCGTGCCGATAGATACAGGTCAGACAATACCTGTATATAAAAAAGGCAACGCATGTTTAAACGTATAAAAGTCATTACTCTTTTGATTTCGGTGCTGCTTGTGCTCGGCATCATGCAACTGATCTCCGCCGGCATTTTCATTAATGCGCTCAATAACGACAAAGAGAACTTCACCGTTTCTCAGCTTTCCAGCCAGAACGTCGCGGAGTTTACCGACGCCTGGATCAGCCTGAATCAGGCGCGTGTCACCCTTAACCGCGGCATGCTGCGTCTGCAAAGCAGCATGGCGTCGCAGATTAATGGCGGGCAGCTGAACGAGCTGGTCAATACCGCGAAAAACCTGCTGGCTGATGCCCAGACACATTACGATAAATATTACGCGCTGCCGGAAACGCCGGGTATGGACGAGCACCTGGCCGACAGGCTGGAAGAGCACTACCGCATCTACTCCGCCACGCTGACGCAAATGAACGTTCTGCTGGGGCAGGGCAATCTGGAAGATATGTTCAAACAAAATGCCGAACAGAAGCAGACCGCGATGCAAAAGGTCTATCGCGAGTGGCGGGAGGCGCAGGCCGCGCTCACCGACAAAGGCATCAAGGACAATGAAAGCGACTACAAACGCATTCTGTGGATCCTGTCTGCGGTGATGCTGCTGGTGATCGCGGTGATTATTTCCAGCTGGATTGCGATGCGCCGCGTGCTGCTGCTGCCGCTGGAAGAGGTGATCAGCCATATCCGCGCCATTGCGGCAGGGGATTTAACCCAGCCGATTCAGGCTGAGGGTAAAAATGAAATGGCGATCCTGGCGCGCAATGTCCAAGAGATGCAGACTGCGCTGGCCAACACGGTGGGCGTGGTGCGTGAAGGCGCAGATACCATCTACACCGGCGCGGGTGAAATCTCGGCGGGCAGCAACGATCTCTCGTCTCGCACAGAGCAGCAGGCCGCTTCTCTGGAAGAGACGGCAGCCAGCATGGAACAGTTAACCGCCACCGTGAAGCAAAACGCCGATAACGCGCGTCAGGCTTCTCGTCTGGCGCTGGACGCCTCCTCCACCGCGAAGAAGGGCGGAAATGTGGTAGAAGGCGTGGTGCGCACCATGGACGAAATCGCCACCAGTTCCAGCAAAATTGCGCAAATTACCAACGTAATCGATGGCATTGCCTTCCAGACCAATATTCTGGCGCTGAACGCGGCGGTAGAAGCGGCGCGTGCGGGCGAGCAGGGGCGTGGCTTCGCGGTTGTCGCGGGTGAGGTGCGTACCCTTGCCCAGCGCAGCGCTCAGGCGGCGAAAGAGATCAAAGCCCTGATCGATGATTCCGGCGAGCGCGTTAACGCGGGCTCTCAGCTGGTAAATGAAGCGGGCGCGACGATGGCAGAGATCGTCAATGCAGTTACGCGCGTGACGGACATCATGGGGGAGATTGCGTCGGCCTCCGACGAACAGAGCCGCGGTATCGACCAGGTGGGCCAGGCGGTGGCGGAGATGGATCGCGTTACCCAGCAGAACGCCTCGCTGGTGGAGGAGTCTGCGGCGGCGGCGGCGGCGCTGGAAGATCAGGCCGCGCGCCTGAACGACGCGGTGGCGGTGTTTAAGATCACCCGTAACCAGGCGGTGAAAGCCGCGCCGGTAAAGACCTATGTACCTAAAGCGCAGACCGTAGCGGCGTCTGAAGCGAACTGGGAAACGTTCTGATACTGTGCCGGGTGGCGCTGACGCTTACCCGGCCTACGGTTTTGTAGGCCCTGCAAGCGAAGCGCCGCTGGTCGAAAAGCTCACCCCTCCGACGCCGGAACGACCATCGGTTTTTCCGGCTTCGCTCTCACCGCAATCACCACCCCAACGACCAGCAGCGCGATCCCGCAGGCCGTTAGCAGCGGCGGCACGCTCTGGCGCATCAGGAAGGTATAGAGCAGCCCGGCCAGCGTTTCAAAGACAATCAGTGGCCCCAGTATCACCGTCGGCAGCTTCTGGCTGGCAATGTTCCAGCACAGCGCGCCAACCCACGAACAGAGCACGGCAATGGCGACCATTAACCCGACGAATACCCACGGGCGCGGTCCGAAGGGCAGGGCGAAATCCGGATGCTGGCTACCCAGCCAGATACATGCACCCACATAGCCCAGCAACGAGACAGGAAGCGTGACCAGCGCCTGCGCCGTCGCCCACATCATCGGATGCTTATCCGGGTTTTCCCGCAGCCAGCGTGCGTTGCGCAGGGCATACCAGGCCCAGCAGACAACCGAAATAACCGCCAGAAAGATCCCAGAACCGTAACGCCACAAGCTGAAGTTTTCGAGGCCGTGGCGTAGCTCGGCAATATTCACGCACACCAGCCCCACGGCGATGCATACCAGCGCAGGCACCATTTTTGACCACGCCAGTTTGCCGTCACGCTGGCTATAAAGCAGGTTTGCGAAAACCGGAATGACCACCGGCAGCGTGCCGATAATCATGGTCGACACCGGCGCACCGGTACGCTGAATGGCGCTCGCCAGGCAGACGTAGTAGATAAGATTACCCATCATGGTCAGCCACAGCGCGGTGAGCCAGTCCTGGCAACTCAGCTGGCGCAGACGCGCACGCCCCAGCCATGCCAGCGGCACGGCAATAAGCCCCAGCGCCAGATAGCGTCCGGTCGACTGCAATATTGCCGGGTACTCCGGCACAATCAGCGGGCCGACGAAAATCAGCCCCCACATCAACCCTGCAAGCAGGGCATACAACACGCCGCTAATCATCTTTTCGTCCACAGTAATACATGTTGTAGCCAGTGTAGGAGGCACAGATGCACGCGTATTGTATGAGGTTGCGCATTAGCGCGGCGAAACCTGCTTCTGGTAACGCACGGGCGTAATGCCGTAGCGGCGGGTAAAGGCGCGGGTCAGGTGAGACTGATCGGTCAGCCCCGTTGCGGCGGCCACCTCGGCGGCAGGCATGCCGTGGGTGAGGAATGCTTTGGCGCGCCACAGCCGGATGGCCATCAGCATCTGGTGTGGGGTGACGTGAAAATGGGCCTTAAACTGGCGCTGGAAATGGTACGGGCTGAGCGACACGACGCTCGCCAGTTCGTCCAGGGTGAGCGCGCGCATATAGTTGTCGTGCAGATAGTCGCGAACGCGCTCGAAGCGGTGCGCGCCCTCCCGGGCTACCGGCGCGTGACGGGCCAGCGGCTGGAACGTCTCAATCAGATCCAGCAGCAACCCTTTTTGTGCCAGCGCATCGTTCGTATGCCAAAGGCCGTAAATCAGCTGGCCAATTTGCTGCGAGCGCAGCGGGTCGTGGCGGGTCACGTCGCTAAACCACCAGTGGCGCAGGCCGGTGACTTCTTCCAGCAGGTCGGGTTCGATATAGACCATCCGGTAGCGCCAGCCGCCTTCGGTGGCGGATTCGCCCGTGTGGATCTCGTCCGGGTTCATGGTCACGACCGATTTTTCAGCGGCTAAGTGTTGGGTTCCGCGGTAACGGAAGCGTTCGGCACCGGTTTCAATGGTGCCGATACCGAAGGCTTCATGCGTGTGAGGCTCAAAGGCGTAGTCAGCAATATGCGCGTGATATAGCTCCAGACCCGGCAACTGCGCCAGATGGCGAAAGCGCGCGCTGTCTCTCTCATCAGTAAACTGTTCCGGTACGCCTTGCACGGTGAGCCTCCTTGTGGGTCATCGCTTCATTATCCGAGATGACCCGAAGGGATGCCACAAAAAATAACCAATTCTTAACAATTACAGAATGGCTTTGATGCTCTCCGCCAGCGGCGTGGTCGGACGGCCAATCAGTTTGCTCAGGGTACGGCTGTCGTCAAACAGGCCGCCTTTGGACGCGCCGGTATCGGAATCCGCCAGCATCTCCGCCAGCCCGGCAGGCAGACCAACGCCTTTCAGTGCAGCGGCATAATCGGCTTCGCTGAGGTTCTGATACGTTACCGGCTTACCGCTCTGCTTGCTAAGCTCCGCAGCCAGTTCGCTCAGCGTCCAGGCATTGTCACCTGCCAGTTCATACACCTTGCCGGCGTGACCCTCTTCAGAAATCACTTTTGCCGCAGCCGCCGCGTAATCCGCACGGGTCGCAGAGGCAATTTTGCCTTCGCCTGCGGCACCTATAAATACGCCGTGTTCCAGCGCTGGCGGCGCGCTTGCCAGGTAGTTTTCGGTGTACCAGCCGTTGCGCAGCAGGGCGTAAGGCACGCCTGAAGCCGCCAGTGCATTTTCGGTTTCGACGTGCTCAACGTGCAGACCCAGCGGGGATCTGTCCGCATGCAGCAGGCTGGTATAGGCGATGAATTTCACCCCGGCGGCTTTGGCGGCGTTTATCACGTTCTGGTGCTGTACGGCGCGCTGGCCCACTTCGCTGGAGGAGATAAGCAGCAGCTTATCCACGCCGTTCAGGGCGGTGGTGAACGCGGCCTGGTCGGTATAGTCCGCCTGACGTACCACAATTCCCCGCTGGCTTAAGGCGTCGGCTTTTGCCGGGTTACGCACAATAGCCACGATCTGACTGGCCGGAACGGTTTTCAGCAGTTCTTCAATAACGTGTTGGCCAAGCTGGCCGGTTGCGCCGGTAATCGCGATCATGATGAATCTCCTTCGTGTTTGTCTGGTGTTGTGGCACACTATCACCATAACTAACTTTTAGTAAGTACGCACAAAAAGGTAAGTATGAAAACACCGATACCGACGCTCAGCGAGCAAATGCGCGATGGCAATCTCTTCGCAGAACAGTGCCCGTCACGGGAAGTGCTCAAACATGTTACCAGCCGCTGGGGCGTGCTGATCCTGGTGGCGTTACGTCAGGGGACGCATCGTTTTAGCGATCTGCGCCGCAAGCTGGGCGGTGTGAGCGAGAAGATGCTGGCCCAATCGCTTCAGGCGCTGGAGCAGGACGGGTTTGTCGATCGCGTTTCTTATCCGGTTGTGCCGCCGCACGTGGAATATAGCCTGACGCCGATGGGGATGGAGGTTAGCGAGAAGGTGGCCGCGCTGGCTGACTGGATTGAGGTGAATACGCCGAAGGTGATGGCGAATCGGGACGATCGTGCGGCATGAAATGCCGGGTGGCGGCTTCGCCTTACCCGGCCTACCCGCAATCCTCGATCCCGTAGGCCGGGTAAGCGCAAGCGCCACCCGGCACAATCATCGCTACCTGCTCAAATCCACCTGATAAATCGCGAACCCAATATCATCCGTCGCGACCTGTTTCATCGGATACTGCGCCTTATCCTTGATAAACGCGGCTGCTTTATCGGACGGTGATGTCTCAAAGCGAATATCCAGCGTCGTGTCGCTGTGGATCGGCGCCAGACGCCAGTTGTTATCCACCGCCGGATGAATTTCACCCGCTTTTTTCGACTCCGCGCTAATCCACGCCGCCAGCACCGAACGGTTCTCATCCGGCGAGGCAAAGGCGATGTGGCTGTCACCCGTACCGGCAAACTTACCGCCATAGGCGCGGTAGTTGTTGGTCACCACCAGGAAAGAGGCATTCGGATCAATTGCTTTGCCGTTGAAGGTCAGGTGTTTGATGCGTTCTGCCTGCGGATTAATGGCCTGACATTCGCCGTCATATTTCGCGGGCTGGGTTACATCAATCTGATATTCCACGCCGTCGATCACGTCGAAGTTGTAGGTGCGGAAACCGTCCCAGTTTATCAGCGACTGCGGTTTGCTGCTGTGCGGATCGATCTGGTTGAACTGTCCGGCAGAGCATTCCAGCCACTCCTTCACCTCTTTCCCGGTGGCTTTCACCACCACGAGGGTGTTGGGATAGAGGTAGAGATCGGCGGCATTACGGAAGGTCAGCTGGCCTTTTTCCACCTCAACGTAGCTGGCCGGATCGTTCTTACGCCCGCCCACTTTGAATGGCGCCGCGGCAGACAGAACCGGCAGATTGGCCAGATCCGGATCGCCCTGAATATAGTGCTCGGCATAGGCTTTCTGCGCCATGTTGACTACCTGCACGGTCGGGTCATCCTGTACCAGCGCGAGGAAGCTGTACATGTTATCAGCCGATTTACCGATCGGCTTGCTGACAAATTCACGCGTTGCGTCGTGGTCATGCTTCAGGACATCGACCAGCTTTTTATCTTCTTCGGCCAGGGATTTTTTTGCAGCGGCATCATAAATCGGACGCGCTTCCGCTTTCGACTGCGTGACTTTCCAGCTCCCGCTGTCGTTATTCAGCACCAGATCTACCACGCCAAGGTGGTCGCCCCACATGCCCGGCATCACCGATGGCACACCGTTGAGCGTCCCTTTTTCGATGTCCGCGCCTTTGATACTGGCGAAATCATTGCCCGGGAAGACGGCGTGGGCGTGACCAAACAGGATCGCATCGACGCCCGGTACCTGGCTGAGGTAATACACGGAGTTCTCAGCCATCGCCTGATACGGGTCGGCCGAGAGGCCAGAGTGGGCCACAACGACCACCACATCTGCGCCTTTCGCCCGCATCTCCGGCATGTATTTGCGCGCCGTTTCGGTAATGTCGTTGACGGTTACTTTCCCGTCGAGGTTGGCTTTATCCCACGTCATGATCTGCGGCGGCACAAAGCCGATATAGCCGATTTTCAGCGTCTGTTTTTTACCATCCTGGTCGACAACCTCGGTCTCTTTAATCAGGTAAGGGGTAAAGAGCGGCTTTTTCGTCTTAACGTCGATGATATTGGCATTAACGTACGGGAATTTTGCTCCTGCCAGCGCATCGTGCAGGTATTTCAGGCCGTAGTTAAATTCGTGGTTGCCCAGGTTGCCGACGGCATAGTCCAGCGTATTCATTGCCTTATAAACAGGATGGATCTCGCCTTTCTTCAGCCCCTTCGCCGCCATGTAGTCGCTGAGCGGGCTGCCCTGAATTAAGTCCCCGTTATCGACCAGCACGCTGTTTTTCACTTCACCGCGGGCGGCGTTGATCAAACTTGCCGTACGTACCAGTCCGAATTTTTTGACAGGCGTATCTTTGTAGTAATCGAAGTCCATCATGTTGCCGTGCAGATCGGTGGTTTCCAGAATGCGGAGATCCACCGTCGCTGCCTGAACGCTTGCCGCAATCAGCGTTGCCAGGAGCGTTGCGCTAAACTTAATCATCTGAGGAGTCCTTTTTTCGATCCAAGCCACAAAAGAGTATGTATGTAGTATTTGTTGCTTACAGAAGTGTGAATGCTGCCAGAAAAAAGAACGCTGAAACCAGAATTGCTTCACAGATAGCGGAATTGTTCACATTACGATATAACTAAAACAATAAGTTATGCCCACTGCGTTAACGAAGAGGTGGAGAATGTTAGATCAAATTTGTCAGCTCGCACGGGATGCGGGTGATGCCATTATGCAGGTGTACGACGGTGCGAAACCGATGGATGTTGTCAGCAAAGCGGACGACTCCCCGGTGACGGCGGCGGATATCGCGGCGCATACGGTGATCCTGAAAGGTTTGCAGACCCTGACGCCGGATATTCCGGTCCTTTCTGAAGAAGCGCCCCAGGGCTGGGACGAACGTCAGCACTGGCAGCGTTACTGGCTGGTGGACCCGCTGGACGGCACGAAAGAGTTCATCAAGCGTAACGGTGAATTTACCGTGAATATCGCCCTGATTGAAAAAGGAAAGGCGGTGCTTGGCGTGGTTTATGCCCCGGTGATGAAGGTGATGTACAGCGCGGCGGAAGGTAAAGCCTGGAAGGAAGAGTGCGGCGTGCGTAAGCAGATCCAGGTGCGAGATGCCCGTCCTCCGCTGGTGGTGATCAGCCGCTCGCACAGCGACAGCGAGCTGGAGGAGTACCTGCAACAGCTGGGGGAACACCAGACGACGTCGATTGGCTCGTCGCTGAAGTTCTGTCTGGTGGCGGAAGGGCAGGCGCAGTTGTACCCCCGTTTCGGGCCGACGAACGTCTGGGATACGGCGGCAGGGCATGCGGTGGCTGCGGCCGCAGGCGCGCATGTGCATGACTGGCAGGGTAAGCCACTGGACTACACCCCGCGCGAGTCGTTCCTCAACCCTGGCTTCAGGGTGTCACTTTACTGAGCCAGTAGCTTATGCAGCAGGGCTACTACCTGCTGCACCTCATCCTGCGTCAGCGCGCCGTCTTTAACCCACTGTACGCGACCGTTTTTGTCCAGCACAACAATCGCTGAACTCTCTTCTTCCAGCTGCCACGCCTTACGCGTCACGCCGTTGCTGTCGACAATAAACTGCGACCAGGGATAGAGCTTCTTATTGCTCTCAAGGCTTGAGCGCACAAACATCCCGGAGCCGGGAATCGCGTCGTCGGCATTCACGATGGTGGTGGTCTGGTAGCGATCGTGCGGGAGTTTTGCGGCCTTGATCGCTTCCACGAGGGTGGCGTTTTTCTCTTTAGCGGATGTACGTCCGGCAATATGCTGTACAACTCTCACTTTGCCCGCAAGCTGCGCGCTATTCCAGGCTTTGTAGCTAAACTTATCATTGTCGAGAATCAATTCTCCCCGGTCAGCAATGCCGACCGGCGGGACACGTTGTCCTTTTTCAATGTTGTGTGCGGAAGCCATCAGCGGCAGCAACAGGCAAGCTGCTGCCAGGAGGTTACGTAGGGTCATGGTGTTTCCTTATTGTGAGCAGGTGATCCGACCACTTGGTCATGCGCTTTTAATCATAAGTGCGATCAATGGGCTTTTCCCGCAATCCCGATGCCAGTTTGCGGGCGAACGCACATATCCACGCAAAAACGACGGCATATACTGCTCTGTATCACGCTTTGCAAAGATTATTCTGAATAATTGTAATCAAACGGTAAATAAACTTATGCACACTGGGTAAGTACGAGGTTCTGGTCTATAGTCATTGGGCATCAAAATTTGCGCTCAGGACAGTCGGGCCGATTGTGGCACCGCAAGGGCGTATGATTCGCAGGAGATACAAGAATGAAAATTTTCCAACGCTACAACCCGCTTCAGGTGGCGAAGTACGTGAAGATCCTGTTCCGTGGACGGTTGTATATCAAGGATGTTGGCGCTTTTGAGTTCGATAAGGGCAAAATCCTTATCCCGAAAGTGAAGGACAAACAGCACTTGTCTGTGATGTCCGAAGTCAACCGTCAGGTTATGCGTCTGCAAACTGAGATGGCTTAACCAACGTGCTATGCAGTAGTAGTTAAAAAGACGGCTCCCGATGGGAGCCGTTGATGTTTGTGGGACATACAAAGGGTTACGCTGACACCTTATCTTCCGCATCTGGCAGCTTCGGTACCAGCACGGTCGGTTTACTATCAATGCGCGTTACCAGCAGTTGGTCGATGCGGTAGTTATCAATATCCACCACTTCAAACTTGAAGCCAGAGAATTTCACCGAGTCGGTACGTTTCGGGATCTTACGCAGCATAAACATCATAAAGCCGCCGATGGTCTCGTAGTTTCCGGACTGCGGGAACTCGTCGATGTCGAGCACGCGCATGACGTCTTCAATCGGCGTACCACCATCGATCAGCCATGAGTTCTCATCACGCTGCACAATTTGCTCTTCCAGCCCCTGGCCGACCAGGTCGCCCATCAGCGTCGTCATGACGTCGTTAAGGGTGATAATGCCCACCACCAGCGCATATTCGTTCATGATCACCGCGAAGTCTTCACCGGCGGTTTTGAAACTTTCCAGCGCTTCGGAGAGCGTCAGGGTGTCCGGCACAATCAGGGTGTTGCGGATCTGCACGCCGCTGTTCAGCGCCAGGCTCTGGTTTGCCAGTACGCGGTTCAGCAGGTCTTTGGAGTCCACATAGCCGATGATATGGTCGATATCTTCGTTACAGACCAGGAACTTGGAGTGCGGATGCTGCGCCACTTTAGTCTTCAGGCTCTGCTCGTCTTCATGAAGATCGAACCAGATGATGTTCTCACGGCCGGTCATGGAGGACGGCACGGTACGGGATTCCAGTTCGAAAACGTTCTCGATCAGCTCGTGCTCCTGCTTGCGCAGCACGCCTGCCAGCGCCCCGGCTTCCACTACCGCATAAATATCGTCGGAGGTGATGTCGTCTTTACGCACCATCGGCAGCTTGAAGATGCGGAAAATGACGTTCGCCAGGCCGTTGAAGAACCACACCAGCGGACGGAAGACATACAGGCAGAAGCGCATCGGGTTGATGATACGCAAAGCCACAGCTTCTGGCGCAATCATACCGATGCGTTTCGGGGTCAGGTCCGCGAATAGAATGAACAAACCGGTGACCAGCGAGAAGGAGAGGATGAAGCTCAACTGCTCGGCCAGCTCTGCGGACATGTACTTTACAAAGAGGCTATAAAACGCCGGAGAAAATGCTGCATCGCCCACGATACCGCCAAGAATGGCGACCGCGTTCAGGCCAATCTGCACCACGGTAAAGAACATGCCTGGGTTTTCCTGCATTTTCAGAATGCGTGATGCGTTGATGTTGCCCTCGTCGGCAAGCAGCTTCAGTTTGATTTTACGGGAGGCAGCCAGCGAGATCTCCGATATCGAGAAAAATGCACTGACGGCAATAAGACAAAGTATTACTAAAATACTGTTTAACATAGTTTATCCGGCTTCTCGCCAGATCCTCAGAAGGGGAGTTGATACCATTCGTGTGAAGACACATTGAACTCAGCTCGTAGCGTTGAGCCGATTATTTCAGCGGTAGTATAGCGTAAAGGCGTGTAAATCTGCCAGAGGTCACGTTTTCGGCAAAAAGTGGCCGGATGAAAAGGCAGAGAGTGGTTAAGTAATGAACTGACACTTTTGCTTACAGGCGCGCCACGCGGCTCGCGTGGCGCTGATGTTGTAATCAGTCCTGCTGTGGAGGCAGACAGACGCCGATGCCGCCAATGCCGCAGTAGCCGTACGGATTTTTATGCAGATACTGCTGGTGGTCGTCTTCGGCATAGTAGAACGGTTTCGCAGTAGCGATTTCCGTCGTGACCTGACGTTTATCACCGGCTGCCTGCATCGCTTCCTGGAAACGCGTCAGGCTGGCGTGGGCCGCAGCCTCCTGCTCAGGGGTGAGCGGATAGATGGCCGAGCGGTATTGGGTGCCGTGATCGTTACCCTGACGCATGCCCTGCGCCGGGTCATGATTTTCCCAGAACACCTGGAGCAGCTGTTCATAGCTGATGACGCTCGGGTCATACACCACACGTACCGCTTCAGCATGACCGGTCTCACCGGAACAGACTTCGCGGTAGGTTGGGTTAGGCGTATATCCTCCGGTGTAGCCCGCAGCGGTGCTGTACACGCCCGGCAGTTGCCAGAACAGGCGTTCTACGCCCCAGAAGCAGCCCATGGCAAACAGGGCGATCTCCATTCCATCAGGAACGTTTGTCATTGAATGGTTGTTTACGGCGTGTAATGTCGCCACTGGCATAGGGGTGTTGCGTCCCGGTAACGCATCGGCTTGTGATACCAGATGCTTTTTATCAAATAAACTCACGGTGGGGCCTCCGGGGTAGCGTTGTTTCGGTTAAGGTTGTCACGAAGCGTTTAATTGAACACAATAAATGCGATGAATGAGTCTAGATTTAATCATAAGAAATATTTGGGTGTTAGGCCCTTTTTCAACCCGTAATTTGGGTTTTTGGCTTTCAGGCCGTATTTTGCCGCGGAGCGGCACTGCATTTGCTTCCAGGGTGGAAACAGGGATATTCAGGAGAAAACGTGACAAAGATCCGCCAGTTATGTTTAGTCAGTTTAATGCTGACAAGCGGGATTGCCAGCGCGGCGAATGTCCGTTTGCAGGTTGAGGGGTTATCCGGGGCGCTGGAAAAAAACGTGCGTGCGCAGCTTTCCACCATCCAGAGCGATGAAGTCACGCCGGATCGGCGTTTTCGCGCGCGCGTGGATGACGCCATTCGCGAAGGCTTAAAGGCGTTGGGGTACTACGAACCCACCATTGATTTCGATTTACGCCCGCCGCCGGCTAAAGGACGTCAGGTATTGATTGCCCGCGTCTCGCCGGGAGAACCCGTCCTGATTGGCGGCACGAACGTGGTGCTGCGCGGCGGTGCACGCACGGATCGTGACTACCTGGATCTGCTCAGCAACCGCCCGAAAGTGGGCACCGTGCTTAATCACGGGGATTACGATCGCTTTAAAAAATCCTTAACCAGCGTTTCGCTGCGCAAAGGCTACTTTGACAGCCAGTTCAACAAAAGCCAGCTGGGCGTTGCGCTTGAACGACGTCAGGCATTCTGGGATATCGATTACGACAGCGGCGAGCGCTATCGGTTTGGCGATGTAACCTTTGAAGGATCGCAAATCCGTGATGAGTATCTGCAAAACCTGGTGCCGTTTAAAAAGGGTGACTACTACCAGTCTAGCGACCTGGGCGAGCTGAACCGTCGTTTATCTGCCACCGGCTGGTTTAACTCCGTGGTGGTGGCACCGCAATTTGATAAATCCCGTAAAACGAAAGTGTTACCGCTGCATGGCGTGGTCTCACCGCGCACCGAGAACACCATTGAGACTGGTGTCGGCTACTCCACGGACGTCGGCCCGCGCGTGAAAGCCTCGTGGAAAAAACCGTGGATGAACTCCTACGGTCACAGCCTGACCACCAGCCTCAGCCTGTCTGCGCCTGAACAGCAGCTGGACTTCAGCTATAAAATGCCGCTGCTGAAAAATCCGCTTGAGCAATACTACCTCGTGCAGGGCGGCTTTAAACGTACCGATTTGAACGATACCGAGCAGGATTCGACGACGCTTGCGGTATCACGCTTCTGGGATCTCTCCAGCGGCTGGCAGCGCGCCATTAACCTGCGCTGGAGCCTTGACCACTTTACTCAGGCAAACGTCACCAACACCACCATGCTGCTTTATCCGGGCGTGATGATCAGCCGTACCCGCTCGCGCGGTGGCCTGATGCCGACCTGGGGCGATTCTCAGCGCTACTCCATCGATTATTCCAACTCCGCCTGGGGCTCAGACGTGGATTTCTCCGTCGTGCAGGCGCAAAACGTCTGGATCCGTACCCTCTACGATAAGCACCGCTTTGTGGTTCGCGGCAACCTGGGCTGGATCGAAACCGGTGACTTCGAACGCGTTCCGCCAGATCTGCGTTTCTTCGCCGGGGGCGACCGCAGCATTCGCGGCTATAAGTACAAATCGATCTCACCTGAAAACGAGAAAGGCCAATTGACCGGGGCCTCTAAACTGGCGACCGGCTCGCTGGAGTATCAGTACAACGTCAGCGGCAAATGGTGGGGCGCTATGTTTGTCGACAGCGGCGAGGCGGTGAACGACATCCGCCGCAGCGATTTCAAAACCGGCGCGGGTGTGGGCGTGCGCTGGCAGTCACCGGTCGGGCCGATCAAGCTCGATTTCGCCGTTCCGGTGGGCGACAAAGAAGAACACGGTTTACAGTTTTACATCGGTCTGGGGCCTGAATTATGAGTTTATGGAAGAAGATAAGCCTCGGGGTGCTGATTTTTATCGTATTACTGCTCGGTACGGTGGCGTTTCTGGTGGGCACCACCACGGGTCTGCATCTGCTGTTTAACGCCGCGAACCGCTGGGTGCCAGGGCTGGAAATCGGCCAGGTGACGGGCGGCTGGCGCGATCTGCGCCTGAAGAATATTCGTTATGAACAGCCCGGCGTGGCGGTGAACGCGGGCGAGTTTCATCTGGCGGTCAAGCTCGGCTGCCTGCGGGACAGCCAGCTGTGCGTAAACGATCTGTCGCTAAAAGATGTGAATGTGGCGATAGACTCCAAAAAAATGCCGAAGTCTGAGCCTGTCGAGGAAGAGGACAGCGGCCCGCTGAATCTCTCCACGCCGTACCCGATTGCGCTCTACCGGGTCGCGCTGGATAACGTCAATATCAAAATCGACGACACGACGGTATCCGTGATGGATTTCACCTCCGGTCTGCGCTGGCAGGAGAAAAACCTCACCCTGACCCCAACCTCCCTGCAAGGGCTGCTGATTGCGCTGCCGAAGGTGGCCGACGTGGCGCAGGAAGAGATCGTCGAGCCGAAGATCCAGAACCCGCAGCCGGAAGAAAAACCGCTGGGTGAAACGCTGAAAGATCTCTTCTCGAAACCGGTTCTGCCGGAGATGACCGACGTGCATCTGCCGCTGAACCTCAATATCGAAGAGTTTAAAGGCGAGCAGTTGCGTCTGACCGGCGATACCGATCTGACGGTCTTCAACATGCTGCTTAAAGTCAGCAGTATCGACGGCAACATGAAGCTCGACGCGCTGGATATCGATACCAACCAGGGGTCGGTAAATGCCTCAGGCAATGCGCTGCTGCGCGATAACTGGCCGGTAGATATTACCCTTAACAGCGCCCTGAACATCGATCCGCTGAAAGGCGAGAAGGTGAAGGTGAAAGTCGGCGGCGCGCTGCGCGAGAAGCTGGAGTTCGGCGTGAACCTCTCCGGCCCTGTGGAAATGGTACTGCGCGGGCAAACCCAGCTGGCAGAGGCCGGTCTACCGCTCAACCTTGAGATTGTCAGCAAGCAGCTTTACTGGCCGTTCACCGGTGAAAAGCAGTTCCAGGCCGACGATCTAAAGCTGAAGCTGAGTGGCAAAATGACCGACTACACGCTGTCGTTCCGTACGGCAGTGAAGGGGCAGGGAGTACCGCCCGCCGATATTACTCTGGATGCGAAGGGTAACGAGTTGCAGGTTAACCTCGACAAGCTGACCGTGGCGGCGCTGGAAGGGAAAACCGAGCTGATCGCGCTGCTCGACTGGCAGCAGGCGATCAGCTGGCGCGGCGAGCTGAAGCTGACCGGGATCAACACCGCTAAAGAAGTCCCGGACTGGCCGTCAAAACTGAATGGTCTCATCAAAACCCGCGGTAGCCTGTACGGCGGCACCTGGCAGATGGACGTGCCGGAACTCAAGCTCACCGGTAATGTAAAGCAGAACAAAGTCAACGTAGAGGGCTCGCTTAAGGGCAACAGCTATCTCCAGTGGGTGATCCCGGGCCTGCACGTGGCGCTGGGCCGCAACACGGCAGATATCAAAGGCGAGCTGGGGGTGAAAGATCTCGATCTGGATGCCACCATCGACGCGCCAAATCTCGATAACGCCCTGCCGGGTCTTGGCGGGACGGCGAAGGGGTTAGTGAAGGTTCGCGGTACAGTGGAGGCGCCGCAGCTGCTGGCGGACATCACCGCCAATAACCTGCGCTGGCAGGAACTTTCCATTGCCCGCGTGCGCGTCGAAGGGGACGTGAAATCCACCGATCAGATCGGCGAAAACCTGGACCTGCGCGTGGAGCGTATCTCCCAGCCGGACGTGAACATCAGTCTGGTCACGCTGGCGGCAAAAGGTAACGAAAAGCAGCACGATCTCCAGCTGCGCGTGCAGGGCGAGCCGGTCTCCGGGCAGCTGCACCTGACGGGCAGTTTTGACCGCCAGGCAACGCGCTGGAAGGGCGTGCTGGATAACACCCGCTTCAGCACGCCGGTCGGCCCGCTGGTGCTGTCCCGATCCATCGCGCTGGACTACCGCAATGCGGAGCAAAAGATCAGCATTGGGCCACACTGCTGGACCAACCCGAATGCTGAGCTGTGCGTGCCGCAGACCATTGATGCGGGCGCGGAAGGACGCGCGCAGATCAACCTCAACCGTTTTGACCTGGCGATGCTGAAACCGTTTATGCCGGAAACCACCCAGGCCAGCGGGGTCTTCAGCGGTAAAGCGGACGTCGCGTGGGACACCACCAAAGAGGGACTGCCGCAGGGCAGCGTTACCCTCTCCGGGCGTAACGTGAAGGTGACGCAGGAGGTCAATGACGCGCCGCTGCCGGTGGCGTTCGACACCCTGAATGTGAACGCTGACCTGCGTAACAATCGTGCGGAACTGGGATGGCTTATTCGTCTGACCAACAACGGTCAGCTTGACGGACAGGTGCAAATTACCGATCCGCAAGGGCGGCGCAATCTCGGCGGCAACGTCAATATTCGCAACTTCAACCTGGCGATGGTGAATCCGATTTTCTCGCGGGGAGAAAAGGCGGCGGGGATGCTCAGCGCCAACCTGCGTCTGGCGGGGGATGCGCAAAGCCCGCAGCTGTTTGGCCAGATGCGGTTAAACGGCGTGGACATTGACGGTAACTTTATGCCGTTCGATATGCAGCCAAGCCAGCTGACGATGAACTTTAACGGCCAAAGCTCAACCCTCAGTGGCTCAGTGCTGACACAGCAGGGACAAATCAACCTGACTGGTGACGCAGACTGGAGCCAGCTCGACAACTGGCGCGCCCGTATTGCGGCCAAGGGCAGCAGGGTGCGTATCACGGTACCGCCGATGGTGCGCCTGGACGTGTCGCCAGACGTGGTCTTTGAGGCAACGCCGAGTCTCTTCACCCTGGACGGCCGCGTCGACGTGCCCTGGGCGCGCATCGTGGTTCACGAAGTGCCGGAAAGCGCGGTTGGCGTCTCCAGTGATGAAGTTATGCTCAATGAAAATCTGAAACCTGTTGAACAGAAGAGCGCTGGCATACCGATCAATAGTAATCTTATTGTGCACGTGGGGAATAACGTGCGTTTGGACGCGTTTGGGCTGAAGGCGAGACTCACGGGTGACCTGAAGGTGGCGCAGGATCAACAGGGGCTTGGCCTCAATGGACAAATCAGTATTCCTGAAGGGCGCTTCCATGCCTACGGTCAGGATTTGATTGTGCGTAAAGGTGAGCTGCTGTTCTCCGGCCCACCGGATCAGCCGGTACTCAATATCGAAGCGATCCGTAACCCGGAAGCCACCGAAGATGATGTGATTGCGGGCGTGCGCGTGACGGGCTCCGCCGATGAACCTAAGGCAGAGATCTTCTCTGACCCGGCCATGTCGCAGCAGGAAGCGCTCTCCTACCTGCTGCGCGGCCAGGGTCTGGATAGCCAACAGGGCGATGGTGCGGCAATGACATCGATGTTAGTCGGTCTGGGGGTTGCACAAAGTGGTCAGGTTGTGGGTAAAATCGGCGAGACGTTTGGCGTAAGCAATCTGGCGCTGGACACTCAGGGCGTGGGTGACTCTTCGCAGGTAGTGGTCAGCGGCTATGTACTGCCGGGTCTACAGGTAAAATATGGCGTGGGGATCTTTGACTCACTGGCTACACTCACGTTACGTTATCGCCTGATGCCTAAGCTATATCTGGAAGCAGTGTCCGGCGTAGACCAGGCACTTGATCTGCTCTATCAGTTTGAGTTTTAGCAATGCGAATATTTGTTTACGGCAGTTTACGAACCAAGCAAGGCAACAGCCACTGGATGACCAACGCCCAGTTGCTGGGAAATTACACAATCGAAAACTACCAGTTGTACAGTCTGGGCCACTATCCAGGCGCGGTTCCGGGGAACGGAACGGTACAGGGTGAGGTTTATCGTATTGATAATGCTACGCTGGCCGAACTTGATGCCTTGCGCACCAGGGGCGGTGAATACGCTCGCCAGTTGATCCAGACGCCTTACGGCAGTGCATGGATGTATGTGTACCAACGTTCGGTCAACGGGTTAACGCTGATTGAAAGCGGTAACTGGTTAGACAGAGACCAGTTCTGAAAAACGACAGCGCCACCGTAAGGTGGCGTTATCGTTTTGCGCCTCTTGCTGATTGTAGGCCCGTGCAAGCGTAGCGCCGCCGGGCGCATCGAAAGGCACAAAAAAGCCCCGACGCGCGGGGCTTAGTATCAGCAGTAAGAATTACTTCTTAGCAGCACGCTCGAAAGAGGCGATGATTTCTGCTTTCGCCGCTTCTGCGTTATCCCAGCCTTCAACTTTAACCCATTTGCCTTTTTCGAGATCTTTGTAGTGCTCGAAGAAGTGGGCGATCTGCGCTTTCAGCAGCTCTGGCAGGTCGTTCACATCTTTAATGTGATCGTACTCTTTGCTCAGCTTGGTGTGCGGTACGGCAACCAGTTTCGCATCTTCACCCGCTTCGTCAGTCATTTTCAGCACGCCAACAGGACGGCAGCGAATGACGGAGCCTGGCTGCAATGGGTATGGCGTTGGGACCAGTACGTCAACCGGATCACCGTCCAGAGACAGAGTGTGGTTGATGTAGCCGTAGTTGCACGGATAGAACATGGCGGTAGACATGAAACGGTCAACGAACAGCGCACCGGTGTCTTTGTCGATTTCGTATTTGATTGGATCTGCGTTGGCCGGGATTTCGATCACAACGTAGATGTCTTCTGGCAGTTCTTTACCCGCAGGGACGTTGAGTAAGCTCATGTCGGTGTCCTTTAAAATGGATGGTAAACAAGTGGCAGGTATTATAGCCAACTGGCGCTGAAAGTCTTCGCCTGTTTTCGTCTTATCTCCCTCGCGCTTTCACTTTTCAGACCGTTTCCATGACAGGATAATCCATAAACTCAGCCGCATTTTAAATGTGGAAATGAAAGCGATTACAAACTTGTGATTAACGTTTTATTCACTTTTCTGAAGTGTGATGTAACGCAATCCGTAACATATTCCATTGGCTATAGTTCATCCGCAGAACATCTTTTAACCAACAATAACCTACCCTACGAGGACGTTCATATGTGGAAGCGCTTACTTCTTGTTACAGCAGTTTCGGCAGCCATGTCGTCTATGGCGATGGCCGCACCGTTAACCGTTGGATTTTCGCAGGTCGGATCTGAATCCGGCTGGCGCGCCGCTGAAACGAACGTGGCGAAAAGTGAGGCCGAAAAGCGCGGTATTACCCTGAAAATCGCCGACGGTCAGCAAAAGCAAGAGAATCAGATTAAAGCGGTGCGCTCTTTTATCGCTCAGGGCGTGGATGCCATCTTTATCGCCCCGGTTGTTGCCACGGGCTGGGAGCCGGTGCTGAAGGAAGCTAAAGAGGCTGAAATTCCTGTGTTCTTACTCGACCGTTCCATCGACGTTAAAGACAAATCTCTCTATATGACCACCGTCACCGCCGATAACGTGCTGGAAGGCAAACTGATTGGTGACTGGCTGGTGAAGCAGGTGGATGGCAAGCCGTGTAACGTGGTTGAGTTGCAGGGCACCGTCGGGGCGAGCGTGGCTATCGACCGTAAGAAAGGTTTCGCGGAGGCCATCGGCAAAGCACCAAACATCAAGATCATCCGTTCTCAGTCCGGCGACTTCACCCGCAGCAAAGGTAAAGAGGTCATGGAAAGCTTCATCAAGGCAGAAAATAACGGCAAAAATATCTGCATGGTTTACGCCCACAACGACGACATGGTGATCGGCGCCATCCAGGCCATCAAAGAAGCGGGCCTGAAGCCGGGCAAAGATATTCTCACCGGCTCGATCGACGGCGTACCGGACATCTACAAAGCGATGATTGACGGCGAAGCGAACGCCAGCGTGGAGCTGACGCCGAACATGGCGGGCCCGGCATTCGATGCGCTGGAGAAATTCAAGAAAGACGGCACCCAGCCTGAGAAGTTGACCATCACCAAATCCACGCTCTACCTGCCGGACACGGCGAAAGAAGAGTTAGAGAAGAAGAAAAATATGGGCTACTAAGCTCAGCCCCCCCTCACCCTAGCCCTCTCCCCGGAGGGGAGAGGGAAAAGGGCAGTTTGGGCAGAAAATTAAAGACTGGCACGAATAATCCCCTCTCCCCTCCGGGGAGAGGGTCAGTGTGAGGGGAAACCATGACCACCGAACAACACCAGGAAATCCTCCGCACAGAGGGCTTGAGTAAATTTTTCCCTGGCGTTAAGGCGCTGGATAACGTTGATTTCAGCCTGCGGCGTGGGGAGATCATGGCGTTGCTCGGCGAAAACGGGGCGGGGAAGTCGACGCTGATTAAAACCCTGACCGGGGTCTATCACGCCGATCGCGGCGCTATCTGGCTGGAAGGTAATGCTATTTCGCCCAAAAACACCGCGCATGCGCAGCAACTGGGGATCGGCACGGTCTACCAGGAAGTGAACCTGCTGCCAAACATGTCGGTAGCGGATAACCTGTTTATTGGCCGCGAGCCCAGACGTTTTGGCCTGCTGCGCCGTAAAGAGATGGAAGCGCGCGCCGCGAAGCTGATGGAATCGTATGGCTTCTCTCTCGACGTGCGCGAACCGCTGAACCGTTTTTCCGTGGCGATGCAGCAGATCGTGGCGATCTGTCGCGCTATCGATCTCTCGGCGAAAGTGCTGATCCTCGATGAACCCACCGCCAGCCTCGATACCCAGGAAGTGGAGATGCTTTTTACCCTGATGCGCCAGCTGCGCGATCAGGGCGTGAGCCTGATCTTTGTTACGCACTTCCTCGATCAGGTTTACGAGGTAAGCGACCGTATTACGGTGCTGCGCAACGGCGGCTTTGTCGGCTGCCGGGAAACCCGCGAGCTGCCGCAGATTGAGCTGGTTAAAATGATGCTGGGCCGCGAGCTGGAGACCAACGCACTCCAGCGCGCGGGCCGCACGCTGCTGAGCGAAAAACCGATCGCCGCGTTTCACGATTACGGCAAAAAAGGGACCATCGCGCCGTTTAACCTCGAGGTACGCCCCGGTGAAATTGTGGGTCTGGCAGGGCTGTTAGGCTCCGGGCGCACCGAAACCGCCGAAGTGATCTTCGGGATCAAACCTGCCGACAGCGGAACGGCGCTGATCAAAGGTAAACCGCAAACGCTACGTTCACCGCATCAGGCGTCGTGCCTCGGCGTGGGCTTCTGCCCGGAGGACAGAAAAACGGACGGGATTATTGCCGCCGCCTCGGTGCGGGAAAACATCATTCTGGCGCTACAGGCCCAGCGCGGCTGGCTGCGTCCGATCCCTAAGCGCGAGCAGAACGCCATTGCCGAGCGCTTCATCCGCCAGCTCGGTATCCGTACCCCGAGCGCGGAACAGCCCATCGAGTTCCTTTCGGGCGGTAATCAGCAGAAGGTGTTGCTCTCGCGCTGGCTGCTGACCAAACCGCAGTTCCTGATCCTCGACGAGCCCACGCGCGGTATCGACGTGGGCGCGCATGCCGAAATCATCCGGCTTATCGAAACGCTGTGCGCCGACGGTCTGGCGCTGCTGGTGATCTCGTCTGAACTAGAGGAGCTGGTTGGCTATGCCGATCGCGTCATCATCATGCGCGATCGCAGGCAGGTGGCAGAGATCCCGCTGGATAAACTGTCGGTTCCGGCGATCATGAATGCCATCGCGGCGTAAGGAGTCATATGTGATGTCCCGTTCTCTTTCGCAAACTGGCGAAGCGAAGCGCCGCTTCAGCTGGCCGACCGGCACGCCGCAAATCGTGGCGCTGCTGCTGGTGCTGCTGGTGGATAGCCTGGTGGCTCCGCATTTCTTCCAGATCGTCGTGCAGGATGGCCGCCTGTTTGGTAGCCCGATCGACATCTTAAACCGTGCCGCGCCCGTGGCGCTGCTGGCGATTGGCATGACGCTGGTGATTGCCACCGGCGGGATTGACCTCTCCGTCGGTGCGGTAATGGCAATTGCGGGCGCCACCGCCGCCTCGATGACCGTTGCCGGGCACAGCCTGCCGGTGGTTCTGCTGGCCGCGCTGGGCTCCGGTGTATTAGCCGGGCTGTGGAACGGCATTCTGGTCGCGGTGCTCAAGATCCAGCCGTTTGTCGCGACGTTGATTTTGATGGTGGCCGGGCGCGGTGTGGCGCAGCTTATCACCTCCGGTCAAATCGTCACCTTTACCTCCCCGAATCTTGCGTGGATCGGCAGCGGTAATTTTCTGTTCTTCCCGACGCCGGTTATCGTCGCGCTGGTGACGCTGGTGGTGTTCTGGCTTTTCACCCGCAAAACGGCGCTCGGGATGTTCATCGAAGCGGTGGGGATTAACATTCGGGCCGCGAAAAACGCCGGGGTAAATACACGGCTGATGGTGATGCTGACCTATGTGCTGAGCGGCGTCTGTGCTGCGATTGCCGGGGTGATTGTGGCGGCCGACATTCGCGGGGCGGATGCCAACAACGCCGGACTCTGGCTGGAGCTTGATGCGATCCTCGCGGTGGTTATCGGCGGTGGGTCGCTGATGGGCGGACGTTTTAATCTGCTGCTCTCGGTGGTGGGGGCGTTAATTATTCAGGGTATGAATACCGGTATTTTGCTCTCCGGGTTCCAGCCGGAGCTTAATCAGGTCGTCAAAGCGGTCGTGGTGCTTATCGTACTTATCGTGCAGTCGCCGCGCTTTATCACTCTCATTAAGGGGTTCCGCGGTCATGATAAAACGTAATTTGCCGTTAATGATCACGCTGGGTGTGTTCGTGCTGGGATACCTTTACTGCCTGACCCAGTTCCCGGGCTTCGCCTCCACGCGGGTGATTTGCAACATCCTGACCGACAACGCCTTTTTAGGCATTATCGCCGTCGGCATGACGTTTGTGATCCTCTCCGGCGGGATCGATCTCTCCGTTGGGTCGGTGATCGCCTTTACCGGCGTGTTCCTTGCCAAGGCGATTGGCTTTTGGGGTATTTCGCCGCTGCTGGCGTTTCCGCTGGTGCTGGTCATGGGCTGCGCGTTCGGCGCCTTTATGGGGCTTTTGATCGACGCGCTGAAAATACCGGCGTTTATCATCACCCTCGCCGGGATGTTCTTCCTGCGCGGCGTGAGCTATCTGGTGTCGGAGGAGTCAATTCCGATTAACCACCCGATCTACGACACGCTCTCCAGCCTGGCGTGGAAAATCCCCGGCGGGGGGCGCCTGAGCGCAATGGGGCTGCTGATGCTGGGCGTGGTGGTTATCGGGATCTTCCTCGCCCACCGTACCCGGTTTGGTAACCAGGTTTATGCCATTGGCGGCAGCGCCACGTCCGCGAACCTGATGGGGATTTCCACGCGCAGCACCACCATCCGCATCTATATGCTTTCGACCGGCCTTGCCACGCTCGCGGGGATTGTGTTTTCGGTATACACCCAGGCAGGCTATGCCCTGGCGGGGGTGGGCGTTGAGCTTGACGCCATTGCCTCGGTGGTGATTGGCGGTACGCTGCTCAGCGGCGGGGTAGGGACGGTGCTCGGTACGCTGTTTGGCGTGGCGATCCAGGGGCTGATTCAGACCTATATCAACTTCGACGGCACGCTCAGCTCCTGGTGGACCAAAATCGCCATCGGTATTCTGCTGTTTATTTTTATCGCGCTCCAGCGCGGCCTGACGGTGCTGTGGGAGAACCGCCAGAGCTCGCCTGTTACCCGTGTGAATACATCTTTAACAGGGCGATAACATGCTGAAATTGCTTAAACTCTAAACATTTTCCGGTAGCGGTCGATACTCTTTTTTTATGCCCAGAAATATCTCGCTACCGGAAATAACATCATGCTTAAAACGCTATCGATTCGTACCGGCTTGCTCTCTTTACTGGCCGTTATGACCCTTCTGCTGCTGATTGTCAGCGGCATTGGCATTTATGCCCTTACACAAAGTTCCACTTCTCTCCAGCGCATCAATCATCTTCAGGGTGAACAGATGGTGCAGCTGAATGCCGGCTATACGCTGATCCTGCGCGCGCGTAACGAAGCGGGTCAGGCCGTCCGCATGATGGAGGTCGGCCTGCTGGACGATGCGGCCAGGGC
Organism: Enterobacter cloacae complex sp. 402C9; assembly: GCF_050030745.1. NCBI lineage: Bacteria > Pseudomonadati > Pseudomonadota > Gammaproteobacteria > Enterobacterales > Enterobacteriaceae > Enterobacter > Enterobacter cloacae complex sp. 402C9. The sequence continues at coordinate 479,005 of NZ_JBLGUW010000001.1, forward strand.
GGTCAAAACCATTAACCAGGAAGTGGCGCTGGCACAGAAAACGCTGAAGGGCGTGATCGGCGGCGGCGTGGCGGATGAGCAGGGGCAAAAGCTGCTGGATAACGTCGCCTCGAGCCTGGCGGTGTACAACCAGCAGGGTATCAGCCCGATGCTGAAAGCCCTGAACGAGCAAAGTGCGGACGGCTATTACGATCTGCTGGAAAGTAAGCTGGTCCCGGTGGCGAAGCAGTTTGATAACGATATGCAGGCGTTCCAGACGTGGAGCGAGGCGCGCGGCAAAGCGGAGGTGAGCGCCGTGCAGGCGAGTAAAACCCGTGTGCTGATCCTGATTATCGTCGCGGCGCTGCTGACGGCAGGCATTATCGTGCTGGCCTGGCTGGTGCTGCGCCATATGCTGCTCAAGCCGCTTTCAGCCTCAATTGCCCAGCTGGAGCACGTAGCGGCCGGGGATTTAACCCACACCCTGAACGCGCCGGCGAGCCAGGAATTTAATCGCCTCAACGCGGTCATCGAAGAGATGCGCCAGTCGCTGATGAACTCCGTTCTGCGGGTGCGTGACGCCAGCTCGCAGATTGATACCGGCAGCCGCGAGCTGACGGCAGGGAACCTGAACATGGCCCAGCGCACGGAATCCACCGCCACCTCGCTGGAACAGACGGCCGCCAGCATGGAAGAGATCACCGCCACGGTGAAACTTAACGCCGATAACGCCGGGCAGGCGCACCAGCTGGCGCAGTCGGTCTCCGATACCGCCGATCATGGCAGCGAAATGGTCTGCTACGTCATTGAGAAGATGCGCGACATCGCCGGCAGCTCGGCGCGCATCGCCGATATCCTGAGCGTCATCGACGGCATTGCCTTCCAGACCAATATTCTGGCGCTGAACGCCTCCGTGGAAGCGGCGCGCGCGGGCGAGCAGGGACGGGGTTTTGCGGTCGTGGCGGGTGAGGTGCGCAATCTCGCCAGCCGCAGTGCCGATGCGGCGAAAGAGATCCGCTCGCTTATCAGCGATTCGCAAACCCACGTGAACGAGGGCAGCGAGCTGGCGCAACAGGCCGGTGAGACGATGGACGAGATCGCTACCGAAGTGCTGCGTATGACCAAACTGATGCGAGAAATTGCGACGGCGTCTCAGGAGCAGAGCCGCGGTATTGAGCAGGTTAACATTGCCGTCAATCAGATGGATGAAACGGCGCAACAAAATGCGGCGCTGGTTCAGCAGTCCTCTGCGGCAACGCGTTCCCTGGAGGAACAATCGCGCGAGCTGATGGAGGCGATGGCATCCTTCAAACTGACGGCGCAAACGGCATGATAAAAATAGGGGAGCCTGTCGGGCTCCCCTATTTACGCGTTACGCGTCCGGGAATTCGCGGATCATGCGTTCAACGTCTTCCACCATGTGGTCGTTGCCGACAAAGAACGAACGGCGCTGGTGCAGGCTTTCCGGCACGATATCCAGAATACGCTCTTTACCGTCACTCGCTTTGCCGCCTGCCTGTTCGGCCAGGAATGCCATCGGGTTGCACTCGTACAGCAGACGCAGTTTTCCGTCCGGGTGGCTGGCGGTGCTTGGGTAGAGGTAAATACCACCCTTCAGCAGGTTACGGTGGAAATCCGCCACCAGCGAGCCGATATAGCGCGAGGTGTACGGGCGCTGGGTGGCTTTATCCTCTTCCTGGCAGAATTTGATGTACTTCTTCACGCCATTCGGGAATCGGATGTAGTTGCCTTCGTTGATGGAGTAGGTATTGCCCTTCTCCGGGAAGCGCATGCGCTCCTGGCTCAGACAGAAAACGCCCAGCGACGGATCGTAGGTAAAGGCGTGCACGCCGCAGCCGGTGGTGTACACCAGCATGGTGGATGAGCCATACACCACGTAACCGGCAGCAACCTGCTTGCTGCCCGGCTGCAGGAAGTCTTCTTCCGTCACCGGTGTGCCAACCGGGGTGACGCGACGGTAGATGGAGAAAATGGTACCGACAGAAACGTTAACGTCGATGTTGGAGGAGCCGTCCAGCGGATCCATCAGAACAACGTATTTTGCGTGTTCACACCCTTCGAATACGACGATCTCATCTTCTTCTTCAGAGGCGATACCCGCAACGATGTCGCGCGCGCGCAGTGCTGCTTTCAGTTTTTCATTGGCGAACAGGTCGAGTTTCTGCTGAACCTCACCCTGAACGTTCTCGGCACCGCTGGCACCCAGGATATCGACCAGACCGGCCTTGTTGATATCGCGGTGGATGATCTTAGCGCCCAGCTTTATTGCCGACAGCAAAGCAGTGAGCTCACCCGTAGCATGAGAGAACTCGTGCTGCTTTTCGACAATAAATTCACCTAACGTTTTCATAACACTTTCCCTGCATCTTATGTTGAGTAAAGCGGTTGATGTCCAACAATCTTAACAAACATTCAAATATTAGCGCAGAGGTGAATCGCGCCAGCAAAATACGGATTTACCTGAAATGCGTTTCACAGCCGCTGACATGTGAGTAAAATGTGCGCCACATTGAAGAAGGATAGTGACGTATGCGCATTCATATATTGGGGATTTGTGGCACTTTCATGGGCGGACTGGCAATGCTGGCGCGCTCGCTGGGCCATGAAGTGACAGGTTCGGACGCCAATGTGTATCCGCCGATGAGCACGCTGCTGGAGAAGCAGGGGATTTCTCTGATTCAGGGATATGACGCCAGCCAGCTCGAGCCGCAGCCGGATCTGGTGATCGTTGGTAACGCCATGACCCGTGGGAATCCATGCGTTGAAGCGGTGCTGGAACGTAATATCCCGTACATGTCTGGCCCGCAGTGGCTGCATGACTTTGTCCTGCGCGACCGCTGGGTTGTCGCCGTTGCCGGGACGCACGGCAAAACCACCACCGCCGGTATGGCGACCTGGATCCTCGAAGCCTGCGGCTACAAGCCGGGGTTCGTGATCGGCGGCGTGCCGGGGAATTTCGACGTCTCCGCGCGTCTGGGCGACAGCCCGTTCTTTGTGATTGAAGCGGATGAATACGACTGCGCGTTCTTCGACAAGCGCTCCAAGTTCGTGCATTACTGCCCACGCACGCTGATCCTCAACAACCTTGAGTTCGATCACGCGGATATCTTTGACGACCTGAAAGCGATTCAGAAACAGTTCCACCATCTGGTGCGCATTGTTCCGGGTCAGGGCCGCATTATCCTGCCGGAGAACGACATCAACCTGAAGCAGACTATGGCGATGGGGTGCTGGAGCGAGCAGGAGCTGGTTGGCGAGCAGGGGCACTGGCAGGCGAAAAAGCTCAACGCGGATGCTTCCGAATGGGAAGTGCTGCTCGACGGCGAAAAAGTGGGCGAAGTGAAGTGGGGCCTGGTGGGTGAGCACAATATGCACAACGGCCTGATGGCGATCGCCGCGGCGCGTCACGTGGGCGTACTGCCTGCGGATGCCGCCAATGCGCTGGGTTCGTTCATTAACGCCCGTCGCCGTCTGGAGCTGCGTGGTGAAGCGAATGGCGTGACGGTGTACGACGATTTCGCGCACCACCCAACCGCCATTCTGGCGACGCTTGCCGCATTGCGTGGCAAAGTTGGCGGCACCGCGCGTATTCTGGCCGTGCTGGAACCGCGTTCGAACACCATGAAGATGGGGATATGCAAAGACGATCTCGCGCCGTCCTTAGGGCGTGCCGACGAGGTCTTCCTCCTGCAACCGCAGCATATTCCGTGGCAGGTGGCCGAAGTGGCCGACGCCTGCATTCAGCCAGCGCACTGGAGTGCGGACGTGGATGTCTTAGCGGATATGGTGGTGAAAGCCGCACAGCCTGGCGATCACATTCTGGTGATGAGCAACGGCGGGTTTGGTGGGATCCATCAGAAGCTGCTGGACGGTCTGGCGAAGAAAGCCGCGGCCGCAGAGTAAAAAAAGGCCTGGTGGCGTTAGCGCTTACCGGGCCTACATTATCTCTTCTCCCTCTCCCCTTTGGAGAGGGGACTGGGGTGAGGGGTTTACTCTTCGTTCTCAGACAGCTCGCGCAGATACTGGAAAATCAGACGCGCAGACTTCGGCGGCTTATTCCCTTCTTTCTCTTTCTTCGCGTTACGGATCAAAGAACGCAGCTGCTGGCGGTCGGCATTCGGCCACAGGTTCAGCACTTCAGGTACCGCGTCATCACCTTGCTCGATCAGACGGTCGCGGATCTGCTCCAGCTTATGGAACAGCGCAACCTGCTGGTTGTGGCGGTTCTTAAGTTTATCCAGCGCCTGACGGATCGGCTCAACATCGCGCTGACGCAGCAGTTTCCCGATAAGCTGAAGCTGGCGGCGACGCCCTTCTTTCTTGATTTTCTGTGCCAGTTCAATGGCATCACGCAGATCCTGGTCGAGCGGGATCTTATCCAGCGCGTTCTTACCCAGTTCTACCATTTCTGCGCCAAGCTGTTTTAACTCTTCGGCGTCACGTTTAATTTCACTTTTACTGACCCAGATGATCTCATCATCTTCGTCTTCGATGTCATCACCGGGAACGTCGTCGAGCCAGTCTTCGGGCTGCTTAGTCATGTCAGGCTCCTTAAAAAAAGAGGCTAATGTTACCAGTTAAGACGCGCACTGAAAAACGGTTCTCTGTTAGACTTCACTTAACTCTCTCTTACAGTATGGCATTTGCGATGAAAGTAACCTCACAAGTTGAAGCGCAGCGTAAGATCCTGGAAGAAGCCGTCTCCACCGCGCTGATGCTCGCTTCAGGTAAATCAGATGGCGCCGAAGTGGCGGTCAGCAAAACCACCGGTATTAGCGTGAGCACCCGCTATGGCGAAGTGGAGAATGTAGAATTTAACAGCGATGGCGCGCTGGGGATCACGGTGTATCACCAGAATCGCAAAGGCAGCGCGTCGTCTACCGATCTCAGCCCGGATGCCATCGCCCGTACAGTACAGGCGGCGCTGGATATCGCGCGGTACACCTCCCCGGATCCTTACGCTGGCGTGGCTGATAAAGAGCTGCTGGCGTTTGACGCGCCGGATCTCGATCTGTTCCATCCGGCGGAAGTGACCCCGGATGAAGCCATTGAGCTGGCCTCGCGCGCCGAGCAGGCGTCTTTGCAGGCTGACAAACGCATCACCAATACCGAAGGCGGCAGCTTTAACAGCCACTACGGCATCAAAGTGTTTGGTAACTCCCATGGCATGTTGCAGGGGTACTGCTCAACCCGCCACTCGCTTTCCAGCTGCGTGATCGCCGAAGAGAACGGCGATATGGAGCGTGATTACGCGTATACCATTGGCCGCGCGCTGGGGGATTTGCAGTCTCCGGAGTGGGTGGGAAAAGAGTGCGCCGAACGTACGCTGTCACGCCTCTCGCCGCGTAAACTCTCCACCATGAAAGCCCCGGTCATTTTTGCCAACGAAGTGGCAACCGGTCTGTTTGGTCATCTGGTGGGGGCGATTGCGGGTGGTTCGGTGTACCGTAAATCGACCTTCCTGCTCGACTCGCTGGGCAAGCAGATCCTGCCGGAATGGCTGACCATCGAAGAGCACCCGCACCTGCTGAAAGGGCTGGCCTCCACGCCGTTCGACAGCGAAGGCGTGCGCACGGAGCGCCGGGATATCGTTAAAGACGGCATTCTGACCCAGTGGCTGCTGACCAACTACTCCGCGCGTAAGCTGGGGCTGAAAAGCACCGGGCACGCGGGCGGCATTCATAACTGGCGCATTGCCGGGCAGGGCCTGAATTTTGAACAGATGCTGAAAGAGATGGGCACCGGTCTGGTGGTCACCGAGCTGATGGGGCAGGGCGTGAGCGGTATCACCGGCGACTACTCTCGCGGCGCAGCGGGCTTCTGGGTCGAAAACGGTGAAATTCAGTATCCGGTGAGCGAAATCACCATCGCCGGCAACCTCAAGGACATGTGGCGCAATATTGTTACGGTCGGTAACGATATTGAAACACGCAGCAATATTCAGTGTGGTTCTGTATTACTGCCGGAGATGAAAATCGCCGGGCAATAATCCCCGTAAAAGCGTGATTTATAATAAAAAAGGAAGTGAGCAATGCGTAAACACCTGTTAGCGATCGTCGCGGCTTCAACGCTGGTTCTTGGTTCATCTGCGTTTGCTGCCGATCTTGAAGACAACATGGACATCCTCAGTCAAAACCTGAAGGTGGTGCAGAAAACCGACGATGCGGCGGAGATGAAAGACGCACTGACCAAAATGCGTGAAGCGGCGCTGGATGCGCAAAAAGCGACGCCGCCGAAGCTGGAAAGCAAAGCGGCGGACAGCGCCGAGATGAAAGACTACCGCCACGGTTTTGACGTGCTGGTCGGCCAGATCGACGGCGCGCTGAAGCTGGCTAACGAAGGCAAAGTGAAGGAAGCCCAGGCGGCAGCCGACCAGTTTGCGGCGACCCGCAACGCGTATCACAAAAAGTATCGTTGATAGTCTGGATGAGCGGGGCGCGTTAAGCATCCCCGCTCACACTCTTCTCCCTCCCCATAAGAAAACCTTATCCACGTCACATTTCTACGAGCTTGCTCGTAATCTTTTCCACTCCGCTTACCTGTTTAGTGCCGCGTAATAGCGTGATATTCATCACGTAAATCCAGCGATTAATCCAGATTCACCGCCTTTATGTGGCACAGATCACTGCCGCGGCTCGCCTTTCCACTTCGAAGTGGAAAACAACTCGCTACAAACAACGCCCCCTCGACGTTAGTTTTATTCCAGAGCCATTAACGGGGTAAGACGAGTGATTAACGGAGCGGTAATGAACGACGTTGGGGAACAGGCGGTGCAAACAGAACAGCTCGCGAACACCATGCTTCAGCAGGTCTACGCCCTGCTGGCCCGGCACAACATCATCCCCAACGCGGTACAGGAGCAGATGCTGACCTCCCACGTTCGCGCAATGGCGCACCGGTCTGTGACCGGCGAGCCGCTGCCGGAGGTTGAAGCAGAGCTGTTCGACGAAATTTCACCAGATTCAATGCAACTTGCCCGTGAAGTGGTAGCGCAGTTTGGCAATCTTCCTGATGAAGAAGCCTGGCTGCTCTCCGTTCACTTCGAAGTCGCGAAAGACAACCTTTAAGGAGCAACACATGGAACAGATTACAGTCGTGATTGGCGATCGCCTGGGTAAAGGTCAGAAAGTGGCTGCGGGTGTGGAAAAAGCCGGCGGACGCGCGGTTGTCGTACCGGGCATGGCAGCGGATATGAAGCTCGGTGACGTGATGAAAGCAGAAAACGCCACCTTCGGGATCTCGTTCTGCGGCAGCGGCGGCGCGGGTGCCATCACCGCCCAGACCAAATACGGCTACAAGGCCAAATACGGCATGCGCTCCGTGGATGAGGGGGTGACCGCTATCAACGAAGGCTGCAACGTGCTGGGCTTTGGCTTTATGGATAAAGAAGAGCTGGGCGAGCGTCTGGTACAGGCGTGGCAGAAGAAATACGGCGCGTAAGCATGAAAGAACAGTTCACGACCACGGTGAGAGTGAAGGGGAAGGGCGACGCCAAAGCGCGCGCCTTTGCCGACGCCCTCAACCACGTACAGGCCGCGGTGATGAAAGCCTCACCGCATATCTTACTGCGTATTGAGCCACAGGATGTGCAGGTTGTTCAGGCGCAAGAAGCGGTGCGAAAAGAAGCGTTTTTGTTCTTCTTTCTGCGTCGGGAAAGACGCACCTACAGCGTGGAGCTGGATGTGACCGTCAACGTGACCGCCATCAATCTCGACCAGGTGGATTTCGTCACGCAACGCTGATTATTCATAAAAGGGCAGACTGATGTTCTTAATTATATTAATAAAATCGCTCATCATTGGCGGCCTGGTTGGCGTCGGTGTTGGAGCCGGGGCTGCACGCATGTTTCATGCGCCTACCACTCAGGGTATGGGCGCGTTTCGTACATTGGGGGAACTGAACTCCTGTGAAGGGGATCCGGCGTCCCACTTCTCCTTTGGGTTAGGTTTCTTCTTTAACGCCTGGGCCTCTTCCGTGGCCGCAGGTGCCTTCACACAGGACGTTGACCACCGCATCATCCCGAACTGGGGTGCTGCTGCACTGATGATCAAAAACCGTAACGTCGGTGAAACGCTGCATGACCCGCGCAAAATGGCGATTGCCTGCGGCATTATCGGCATGATTGTCGTGACCTTCCTTAACCTGACTGCCTCCTCCGTTCCGGCTGCACTTCAGGTCACTGCCGTGAAGGTGCTGGTGCCTGCCGCGAACCTGCTGGTCAACACCGTGATGCCGGTGATCTTCTGGCTGGCAGCCATCGACGCGGGTAAAAAATCGGGCTTCTGGGCCACCATCTTTGGCGGCGCAGCGCAGCTGATCATGGGTAACGCCGTGCCGGGCCTGGTGCTGGGGATCCTGATCGGTAAAGGCGTGGAAGAGAGCGGCTGGAACCACGTCACCAAAGTGATGATGGCGGCGATCGTCCTGCTGTTTGTGCTGAGCGGCTTCTTCCGCGGCTTCGACATGAAGATGATCGAATCCTTCCATCTGACCGTGCCGAACTGGCTCGATATGATCCACAACTCGCTCAGCGGTAAATAACAGGAGCCTCGACATGGAACAGAATAAAGGTTTTTGGTATGCCGACTGGTCGTTCCCGATCTTCGTTGGCCTGCTCTCCTCCGGCGTCTTCGCCGGGACGCACATGTACTACCTCTACGGTATCGGCGCGTTTAACGAAGTGGCCTTCGTGGCGATGCTGAAAGCGGGAATCGATACCGGCGTTTACGGCGCGGTGGCGGCGTTCGGCGCGAGCTTCCTGTTCGCCCGTATCATCGAAGGGTCGCTGGTCGGGATTCTCGACATCGGCGGGGCGATCCAGACCGGCGTGGGCCTCGGCGTACCGGCGCTGCTGCTGGGCGCGGGGATCATGTTCCCGGTGACCAACTTTATTGCCTCGCTGATTACCGGCCTGGTGATTGGTCTGGCGATTGGCTACGTCATCATCCTGGCGCGTAAGTTCACCATCAACCAGAGTAACTCCACCTACGGTGCAGACGTGATGATGGGCGCGGGTAACGCCTCCGGCCGCTTCCTCGGGCCGTTGATTATCCTCAGCGCCATGACCGCCTCCATTCCAATCGGCGTCGGTTCCCTGGTGGGCGCGCTGCTGTTCTACATCTGGCAGAAGCCGATTACCGGTGGCGCCATCCTCGGCGCAATGATTTTGGGCTGGCTGTTCCCGGTCGCCCTTTAATACCTGCGGGCGCTTCGGTGCCCGCCTTATCAGGAGAACCCCATGTTTGATCTACTCCTGCGCCGTGCGCGCCTCGCCGACGATACCCTGACCGATATCGCCATTCAGGACGGGAAGATCGCCGCGACAGGCCAAATTGACGCTCCCGCTCGTAAAACGGTTGAGCTTAACGGTGTCGTGTTCGTCAGCGCGGGCTGGATTGACTCCCACGTCCACTGCTACCCGAACTCCCCAATTTACCACGACGAGCCGGACAGCGTGGGCATTGCCACCGGCGTCACCACCGTGGTGGACGCGGGCAGTACCGGGGCCGACGACGTGGATGATTTTTACGCCATCACCCGCAAAGCATCCACCGAGGTGTTTGCCCTGCTGAACATCTCCCGCGTGGGGCTGATTGCCCAGAACGAGCTGGCCAATATGGCCAATATTGATGCTGATGCGGTGAAGCAGGCGGTGACGCGCTACCCGGATTTTATCGTCGGCCTGAAGGCGCGCATGAGCAGCAGCGTGGTCGGTGAAAACGGCATTACCCCGCTGGAGCGCGCGAAAGCGATTCAAAAAGAGAATGGCGACCTGCCGCTGATGGTGCACATCGGCAACAACCCGCCGAACCTCGATGAGATTGCCGAACTGCTGAGCTCCGGCGACATCATCACCCACTGCTACAACGGCAAGCCTAACCGCATTCTGACGCCCTCCGGCGAGCTGCGCGCCTCCATCACCTCCGCCCTGAAGCGCGGCGTGCGCCTGGACGTCGGTCACGGCACGGCGAGCTTCAGCTTTGAAGTGGCGAAGCGCGCCATCGCGATGGGCATTCTGCCGCACACCATCAGCTCGGATATCTACTGCCGCAACCGCATCAACGGCCCGGTCGGCTCGCTGGCCAGCGTGATGTCGAAATTCCTCGCCATCGGCATGTCATTGCCGCAGGTGATTGACTGCGTCACCGCCAACGCCGCAGACGGCCTGCGCCTGACGCGCAAAGGCCGCATTCAGCCTGGTCTCGACGCTGATCTGACGCTGTTCACCCTCAAACGCCAGCCGACGGTGCTGACGGATGCTGAAAACGACAGCCTGCAGGCTGAACACATTCTGGTGCCGCTTGCCGCGATCCGCGCGGGCAAGGGCTACATGACCGAACAAGGGAGCACGGAACATGCCTTCGATTTATGAGAAGTACAACTTAAAGCAGGTTATCAACACCTCTGGCCGCATGACGGCGCTGGGTGTCTCCACGCCGCGCCCGGAAGTGGTGCAGGCGGCGATGGACGGCATGAATCACTATTTCGAGATAAAGGATCTGGTCAATAAAACCGGCGAATACATCGCGAAGTTGCTGGAGGTGGAAGGCGCAACGGTGGTCTCCTGCGCGTCAGCGGGCATTGCCCAGTCCGTGGCGGCGGTACTGGTGAAAGACAGCGACTGGCTGCTGGAAAACCTGCACGTCACACCGATTGAGAACAACGAGATCGTCCTGCCGAAAGGCCACAACGTTAACTTTGGCGCGCCGGTAGGCACCATGGTAGCGCTGGGTGGCGGCAGGCTGGTGGAAGCGGGCTACGCCAACGAATGCTCTGCCGATCAGCTGGCGGCGGCGATCACCCCGCGTACAGCGGCTATCCTCTACATTAAATCGCACCACTGCGTACAGAAAAGCATGCTTAGCGTTGAGCAGGCGGCGGTCGTGGCGCGTAAACACGATCTGCCGCTGATCGTTGACGCCGCGGCGGAAGAAGATCTGCATACCTATTACCGATCCGGCGCCGATCTGGTGATCTACAGCGGCGCGAAGGCGATTGAAGGGCCAACCAGCGGCCTGGTGATCGGCAAAACCCAGTACGTTGAGTGGGTGAAGCGCCAGACGGCGGGCATTGGCCGCGCGATGAAGGTGGGCAAAGAGGGCATTCTTGGCCTGACCTGCGCCATCGAACACTACCTGACGGCCACCAGGGAGAGCGGGGCCGAGATGGTGGCGAAGATGACGCCGTTTATTGACGCGCTCAACACCCTGAACGGCGTCACCGCCCGCGTGGTCTGGGACAGCGCGGGTCGCGATATCGCGCGCACCGAGATTAAGTTTGACGAAGCGACCACCGGCGTCGGCACCGGTGACCTGGTGAACGCGCTCAAGCAGGGCGAATACGCCATTTACTTCCGTGGCTATAAAGCTAACGAAGGGATTATCGAAGCGGATGTGCGCAGCGTGAATGCTGATCAGCTGAACATCGTGTACCGCCGTATTAGCGAAGTATTAGGACAGGAGAAAAACGCATGAAACTGACCCCCAACTTTTACCGTGACCGCGTCTGCCTTAACGTGCTGGCAGGATCGAAAGCCAACGCCAGCGCCATTTACGAGGCGGCGGAAGGTCATGTGCTGGTGGGCGTGCTCTCCAAAAATTACCCCGACGTGGCGAGCGCCGTCGCGGATATGCGTGAGTATGCGGCCCTGATTGATAACGCGCTCTCCGTGGGGCTGGGCGCAGGCGATCCGAACCAGTCGGCGATGGTGAGTGAAATCTCCCGCCAGGTACAGCCGCAGCACGTCAATCAGGTCTTCACCGGCGTGGCCACCAGCCGCGCGCTGCTGGGGCAGAATGAGTCCGTGGTCAACGGCCTGGTCTCCCCGACCGGCACCGTCGGCATGGTTAAAATTTCCACCGGCCCGCTGAGCAGCAACGCGCCGGACGGCATTGTGCCGGTTGAAACCGCTATCGCCCTGCTGAAAGATTTTGGCGGAAGCTCAATCAAGTACTTCCCGATGGGCGGCCTCAAGTGCCGTGACGAGTATAAAGCGGTGGCGGAAGCCTGCGCCCGTCACGACTTCTGGCTGGAGCCGACCGGGGGAATCGATCTGGAGAACTTTGAGGAGATCCTGCAGATCGCCCTGGACGCGGGCGTGAGCAAAATCATCCCGCATATCTACAGCTCGATTATCGACAAAGCCAGCGGCGACACGCGTCCGGAAGATGTGCGTACGCTGCTGGCGATGACGAAGAAGCTGGTGAAGTAGAACCTGCCCCTCACCCCAGCCCTCTCCCCAAAGGAGAGAGGGTGTAATCGTCCCCTCTCCCCTTTGGGGAGAGGGTTAGGGTGAGGGGAAACACACCGCACACACCCGAAGGAGCCACCATGCACACCCGTACCCTGCTTGTCGCTTCACTCTCAATGCTCGCCACCGCCGCTGTCGCCCAGACGCAATACGCCTGGGTGGGCACCTATAATCCCAACGGCGAAGGGCTGTACCGTTTTACCGTCGACCCGCAAACCGGCGCGCTCGATAACAAAACGCTGGTGAGCCAACTCCCGAACGCTGCGCAGCTTACCGTCTCGCACGACGGCAAAACGCTCTACCTGGCAAGCGAGGTGGAGCAGGGCGTGGTGCAGGCGTTGCGAATAGGCGATAACGGCGCGCTGAGCGAGCTGAGTCAGGTGGCCTCCGGCGGCGCGGGGCCGGTGTATCTTTCCCTGACGCCGAACGGCAAACATTTGCTGGTGGCGAACTACGTCAGCGGATCGATCGCGGTGCTGCCCGTTAACGCAGACGGCAGCCTGGGCGATGCTACGGACACCCATCAGGACAAAGGCGAACCGGGCGCGGCAAAGCCGGAAGCTGCCGTCGAGGGCAGTTTCGCCATCAGCGATCATAACGGCCCTCACGCGCACATGATCGCCGCCGATCCGAGCGGGAAATACGTTTTTTCCACCGATTTGGGGCTGGATCGCATCTATCAGTACCGTTTTGACGATCGAACCGGAAAGCTGACCCCGAACGATCCGCCGTTTATAAGCGCATCCTCAAAAGGGGCCGGGCCGCGCCACTTCGTCTTTACGCCGAAGGGGGATGCCCTGTGGCTGATTAACGAAGAAGCCTCTACGCTCACCCATTATGCGCTGGACAGCAACGGCAGGCTGCAAGAGGGTAAAACGGTTTCAGCCTTGCCGGACGGTTATAAAGGCACCAGTTTTGCTGCCGGGCTGGCGCTAAGCGCCGACGGGAAACAGCTGTATGTCGCTAACCGTTTGCATAACAGCATCGGGCACTTTACCGTAACGGCGGAGGGCACGCTGACGCATCAGGACGATGTCTGGACGCGGGGTGACTATCCGCGCACCCTGACGCTTGATAAGCAGGGGCGCTGGCTGTACGTCATGAACCAGCGCAGCGACAACATTACCCGTTTCCGCGTGGCGCCGGACGGCAAGCTGAGCGCCGAGTCAGACTATACCCCGGTCGGCAGCCCATCCCAGATGGTCATTTCACCCTGAGCAGTAAGAGGACAACGACGTGCGATTTCCGAACCAACGTTTAGCGCAACTTTTCGATCTGTTGCAAAACGAGACGCTGCCGCAGGACGAGCTGGCGCAGCGGCTGTCGGTCTCCACGCGAACCGTCCGGGCGGATATCACCGCCCTGAACGCGCTGCTGGCCAGCCACGGCGCGCAGTTCATTTTGAGCCGGGGCAACGGCTATCAGCTCAAAATTAGTGATGTGGTGCGCTATCAACAATTGCAGTCGTCCCACCCGCGCGCGCTGCGTATTCCGCGAACCGGACCGGAGCGTGTGCACTATCTGGTGGTGCGTTTTCTGACGTCAGCCTTTTCCCTCAAGCTGGAGGATCTGGCCGATGAGTGGTTCGTCAGCCGGGCCACATTGCAGAGCGACATGGTGGAAGTGCGCGAGTGGTTCCACCGTTACAACCTGACGCTGGAAACCCGCCCGCGCCACGGCATGAAGCTGTTTGGCAGCGAGATGGCGATCCGCGCCTGCCTGACCGACCTCCTGTGGGAGCTGGCGCAGCAGGATAGCCTTAACCCGCTGGTGACCGACGTGGCGCTCAACGCGGGCGTGGCGGAAAAGATGGTCCCTGTCCTGCACGACGCGCTGACGCGCCATCACATTCGCCTGACCGATGAAGGCGAGCTGTTCCTGCGCTTGTACTGCGCGGTGTCGGTGCGGCGCATCAGCGAGGGGTATCCGCTGCCGGAATTCCACGCTGAAGACGTGGAAGAGAACGTACGCGAGGCGGCTAAAGATATCGCTGTGGCTATCCAGGAGCTGGCGGGCAAGGCGCTTTCGCCATCGGAAGAGAGCTGGCTGTGCGTGCACATTGCGGCGCGGCAGATCCAGGAGATCGCCCCCAGCGCCATTAATGCTGACGACGACGAAGCCCTGGTCAACTATATCCTGCGCTACATCAACACCCACTATAACTACAACCTGTTGAGCGACGAGCAACTGCATGCAGATCTGCTCACGCACATCAAAACCATGATTACCCGCGTGCGGTATCAAATCATGATCCCCAATCCGCTGCTGGATAACATCAAGCAGCACTACCCGATGGCGTGGGATATGACCCTCGCGGCGGTGTCGAGCTGGGGCAAATACACGCCGTATGTGATCAGCGAAAACGAAATCGGTTTTCTGGTGCTGCATATCGGTGTCGGTCTGGAGCGCCACTACAACATCGGCTACCAGCGTCAGCCGCGCGTGCTGCTGGTATGTGACGCCGGTAACGCGATGGTGCGCATGATCGAGGCGGTGCTTCAGCGCAAATACCCGCAGATTGAGGTGACGCGCACGCTCACCCTGCGCGAGTACGAACTTGCCGATGCCATCGGCGAAGACTTCGTGATCTCCACCGCTCGCGTGAGCGAAAAATCCAAACCGGTGGTGATAATCGCCCCGTTCCCGACCGATTATCAGTTAGAGCAGATCGGCAAGCTGGTGCTGGTGGACCGTACCCGCCCGTGGATGCTGGAGAAATACTTCGACGCGGCCCATTTCCGCATTCTCGACAAGCCTGTCGACCAGCAAACGCTGTTCCGCGAACTGTGTGGGCAGCTTGAAAGCGAAGGCTTTGTCGGCGCGGAATTTCTGGAATCGGTTATCGAGCGTGAAGCTATCGTCAGCACTATGCTCGGCGACGGCATCGCGCTGCCGCACTCCCTCGGCCTGCTGGCGCAAAAAACGGTGGTCTACACCGTGCTGGCGCCGCAGGGCATTCAGTGGGGAGATGAAACTGCCCATGTCATTTTTCTGCTCGCCATCAGCAAAAGCGAGTACGAAGAGGCAATGGCGATTTACGATATTTTTGTCACTTTCCTGCGTGAACGCGCGATGGCGCGCCTGTGCCAGTGCGAGGATTTTGCGGCGTTTAAGGCTGAGGCAATGGAGAGTGTGAGTCGGTTTTGACGTTCAGGCGGACAGAGGATATCCGCCTTCATTCAACGCAGATGATGCACAACCTGGTTGCTGCTGCCGCGCCAGATAAGCATAGGATCTTTTAGATCCTGCACGAACTTGCCGTCGACCAGGACGTTAATCAGATCCACCACTTCCTTCTGCTGCGCATTCAGTTCATCCAGCTTATAACCCGTCCAGACCCAGATGTCTTTTCCCGCGCACTCGCGGCGGATGCGTTTTACCAGCTTCAGGATCGCCGGCACGTTTTGCGGATGGAGCGGGTCGCCGCCGGAGAGCGAGATCCCCTGACGTTTAATGCGCGTGTCGTTCAGGTCGTTGATGATGCGGTCTTCCATCTCAGCGGTAAACGGCATACCCGAGTTCAGGCGCCAGGTGCTTTTGTTATAGCAGCCGGGGCACTCGTGAACGCAGCCTGATACAAAGAGGGTGCAGCGGGTGCCGGGGCCGTTGACGATGTCGACGGGGTAGTACTGGTGATAGTTCATCGCGAATAACCACGCCGGGTGGCGCTGCGCTTACCCGGCCTACAAAAGAGAGCGGTCCGTAGACCCGGTAAGCGCAGCGCCACCGGGCATTAACGTGGCAGCGGATTACCCGATCTGCCCATTCCCCAGATGTTTCACCCTGCGCTTCACCTCTTCCTGCTTACCGGCGTTAAACGGACGGGCGTCCGGGCTGCCGAGGTAGCCGCACACGCGACGGGTCACGGAGACGCGGGCTGCATCGTGGTTACCGCATTTCGGGCAGGTGAAGCCTTTGCTGGTGCACTCGAACTCACCGGTAAAGCCGCACTCGTAGCACTCGTCGATTGGCGTGTTGGTTCCGTAGTACGGCACGTGCTGATAGCTGTAATCCCACACGTCTTCCAGCGCCTTCAGGTTGTGCTGAATGTTCGGGTACTCGCCGTAGCAGATAAAACCGCCGTTCGCGATGGGCGGATAAGCCGCTTCGAAGTCGATCTTGTCGTACGGGTTCACCTTCTTCTCCACATCGAGGTGGAAGCTGTTGGTGTAGTAACCTTTGTCGGTCACCCCTTCCACGATGCCGAACTCGGCGGTATCCAGACGGCAGAAGCGATCGCAGAGGTTTTCGCTCGGCGTGCTGTACAGGCTGAAACCGTAGCCGGTTTCCTCTTTCCACTGGTCTACCGCATCGCGCAGGCGCTGCACAATCGCGATACCTTTCTCACGCAGGGCGTCGTTGTCATAGATGTGCTTGTCGCCAAACAGCGCGTTAATGGTTTCGTGAATGCCGATATAGCCGAGAGAGATCGACGCGCGACCGTTTTTGAAGATCTCCGACACATCATCATCCGCCTTCAGGCGCACGCCGCAGGCCCCTTCCATATAGAGAATTGGCGCGACGCGGGCTTTCACCCCTTCAAGGCGGGCGATGCGGGTCATCAGCGCCTTACGTGCCAGCTGTAAACGTTCATCCAGCAGCGCCCAGAAGGCCGCTTCATTACCTTTGGCTTCCAGCGCGATGCGCGGCAGGTTCAGGCTGATGACGCCCAGGTTGTTGCGCCCGTCGTGGATCTGCTCGCCGTTCTCATCCTCGTACACGCCGAGGAAGCTGCGACAGCCCATTGGCGTTTTAAACGAACCGGTGACTTTTACCACCTGGTCGTAGTTCAGAATGTCCGGGTACATACGCTTGCTCGCGCACTCCAGCGCCAGCTGTTTGATGTCGTAGTTCGGATCGCCAAACTTGTGGTTCAGGCCGTCGCGAATGGCGAACACCAGTTTCGGGAACACCGCCGTTTTACGGTTTTTACCGAGGCCGGAGATACGGTTACGCAGAATAGACTGCTGGATCAGGCGTGATTCCCAACTGGTTCCGAGGCCAAACCCGAAGGTCACAAACGGCGTCTGGCCGTTGGCGGTGTGCAGCGTGTTTACTTCATATTCCAGCGACTGGAACGCGTCGTAGCACTCTTTCTCGGTGCGGGAACGGGCATAACCGTCGGCGTCCGGGATCTGCCACTCTTCCGCCGTTTTACGGTGTTTGTTGAAGCTCTCGGTCACGAACGGGGCCAGCACTTCATCGATGCGGTTAATGGTGGTGCCGCCATAGATGTGGCTCGCCACCTGGGCGATGATCTGCGCCGTAACCGCCGTCGCGGTGGAGATGGATTTCGGCGGCTCAATCTCGGCGTTACCCATTTTAAAACCCTGGGTCAGCATGCCTTTCAGGTCGATCAGCATGCAGTTAAACATCGGGAAGAACGGCGAGTAGTCGAGATCGTGGTAGTGGATCTCACCGCGCTCGTGCGCCGAGACTACATCGCGCGGCAGCAGGTGCTGGCGGGCATAGTGCTTGGCGACGATACCAGCCAGCAGGTCGCGCTGGGTCGGGATCACTTTGCTGTCTTTATTGGCATTTTCATTGAGCAGCGACGAGTTGGTTTGCTCTACCAGGCCGCGGATCTCCTGGTTCAGGCGACCGCGTTTCTCACGCTGGACGTCACGGTCGTGACGATACTCAATGTAGGCGCGCGCCAGCTGCTTGTACGGACCAGACATCAGCTGGTTTTCAACCGCGGTCTGGATCTCGTTGATATCCACCTGGCTGCGTTCGTGCATCTGGCTGCTAACGACTTCTGCGACGGTGGCGCAGTAATCTGCGTCATCGACTCCCGCTGCTTTAGCTGCACGCAGAATGGCTTCTTTGATGCGCTCTGATTTAAACGGCACTTTACAGCCATCACGTTTCATCACATGCGGTGTCATGATCACTCCATTTTAAAAACAGGTTATCCACAGAGGTGGAGAAGTATTCACCGGGCGTATTCCTCGCCGAGGCAAAGACTTCCCGCGTGCCCAGCTCGTGTTATCCACAATTCCGGCCAGCGTTCGCGCCGTCTTGTTGTTGGAATAGTAGACGATAAATACAAGATGTTGGGTCGGCGTGCATTTTAAGTGCTACATATAGTGATTTGCATCAAACATGTTTGCGATTTTTTTGATGCAGGACAAAGTAAAAAGACGAGAGTACAAACGGCGGGCGCTGAGGCAATTGTAAAGACTCGAAGGAAAAATCTGATTAATTATTCAACAAAAACAGTAAAGTAAGCCGGACACGGCATCGTGCCCGGCGGAGGAATTACTGCTTTAACCACCACACGGCTTCAAACGGACGAAGCATTGAGGTTTGAGGGCCGGGGTAGTTGCTTATCACCACCTGCGACTCGCCGCTGAGAGCGTCCGCTTGCCATTCCTGAGGCAAATGGCTCAGGTTCGCCACCACCATCAGCGTTTGCCCCTGCCACTGGCGGCGATAGCACCACAGGGAAGGGTGGTCAGGCAGGAGATCCTCATAATCCCCCCACGTCAGCACCGGCAGGGTTTTGCGCAGGCGAATCAGCGACTGATAGGTGTAGAACACCGAGTCGGGGTCGTCCAGCGCCGCGCGGGCGTTCACGATTTCGTAGTTGTCGCAGACACCAATCCACGGTTCGCCCCCGGTAAAGCCCGCATTGTGCGAGGCGTCCCACTGCATCGGCGTGCGCCCATTATCACGTGACTTACTCGCCAGAATCGCCAGCAGTTCATCCGTATCGCGGCCGTTAGCCCGCTGTTCGGCGAACATATTCAGGCTTTCTACGTCGCGGTAGTCGGTGATACGGCTGAAATGCGGGTTGGTCATGCCCAGCTCTTCACCCTGATAGATATACGGCGTGCCCTGCATCCCGTGCAGCACCATGCCGAGCATTTTCGCCGCCGCCACGCGGTGTTCCCCTTCGTCACCAAAGCGTGACACGATGCGCGGCTGGTCATGGTTACACCAGAACAGCGCGTTCCAGGCTTTGTTGTGCATCCCCTGCTGCCAGTGGCGGAAAAGGGTTTTCAGCGCCACAAAATCCGGCTTCGCAAGCGTCCACTTTTCGCCGCCGGGGTAGTCCACCTTCAGATGATGGAAGTTAAAGGTCATCGACAGCTCGCGCCCGTCGAGCGACGCATACTGCTGACAGTTCTCCAGCGAGGTGGAGGACATCTCGCCCACCGTCATCAGGTTGCGCGGCGTAAAGACATCCCGGCTCATCTCCTGAAGATATTCGTGGATGCGCGGCCCGTCAGTGTAGAAACGTCGGCCATCCCCGATGGTGTCGTCCGGGAAATCCTGATCTTTTGAAATCAGGTTAATGACGTCCAGACGCAAGCCGTCCACGCCGCGATCGGCCCAGAACTCGCACACTTTTTTCAGCTCGGCGCGCACCGCCGGGTTTTCCCAGTTGAGATCCGCCTGCTCCGGCGCGAACAGATGCAGATAATACTGCTCGCTTTCGGCATGCCAGCGCCAGGCGTTGCCGCCAAACTTGGAGCGCCAGTTGTTGGGAAGCGCGTCCGGCGTACCGTCGCGCCAGATATAGAACTCACGGTACGGACTCGCTTTATCCAGCGACTCGCGGAACCAGGCGTGCTGCGTGGACGTGTGGTTAAAGACCATATCCAGCACAATGCGGATGCCACGTTCATGCGCCCGGGCAACCAGCTCGTCAAAGTCGTCCAGCGTGCCGTAGGTCGGGTCGATGGCAGTGTAGTTCGCCACGTCGTAACCGTTATCCACCTGCGGCGAGATATAAAACGGCGTCAGCCAGATGGCGTCAATGCCAAGGGTTTTCAGGTAGTCAAGGCGCTGCGTTACGCCGCGCAGATCGCCGGTGCCGCTGCCGGTGGTATCCTGAAAACTCTTTGGGTAAATCTGATAGATAACGCCGTTCTGCCACCAGTGAGGAAGGGTATTCATAGTACGTTCCTGCAAATGCGAAGGGGCGCAACTGCGCCCCGAAAAAGGGGATTAAACAATCTGCAACGTGCCCTGACGGAACTTACGCTGGTAAACCACGGTAGTCAGCGCCATTGGGATGATAATCGCCACCGCCATCGCCAGCGCAAATACCTGCCAGAATGAAGGCTGAATGGAGAGGATACCCGGCAGGCCGCCGACGCCAATCCCGTTTGCCATTACGCCGTTCAGGCCGCACAGCAAGCCCGCCAGACCGGAGCCGATCATCGCGCAGAGCATCGGGAAGCGATATTTCAGGTTGATACCGTACATCGCCGGTTCCGTGACGCCGAGGTAAGCGGAGATGGCCGCCGGAACGGAGATCTCACGCTCGTTGTGCTTACGGCTGACGATGATAATGCCGGTTACCGCTGAGGCCTGCGCAATGTTAGACAGGGCGATAATCGGCCAGACCGGCGTGCCGCCGAGGCTCTGGATCATCTGCATATCGATCGCCAGCGTGGTCTGGTGCACGCCGGTGATCACCAGCGGAGCGTACAGGAAGCCGAACAGTGCGGCGCCAATCGGTGCGAAGCTGCCGGTCATCAGGTGACGGACCGCGAAGGCCACGCCGTCGCCAATCATGCGGCCAAACGGACCGATAAAGGCATGCGCCAGGAACACCGCCAGGATCAGCGAGCAGACCGGGACCACCACCAGATAGAGATAGTCCGGCACGATGCGCTTCAGACGCGTCTCAATAAAGCCCAGCGCCAGACCCGCCAGCAATGCCGGGATAACCTGCGCCTGGTAGCCCACTTTGGCGATGGTAAACAGGCCGAAGTTCCACACCTCTGGCGTTTGCTGACCAAGTAAGTAAGCGTTCATTAACTGCGGAGAGACCAGCGTCACGCCGAGTACGATTCCGAGAATGGGCGTTCCGCCCATCTTGCGCACCGCTGACCAGCAGATCCCGACCGGCAGATAGAAGAAGATGGCTTCGCCAATCAGCCACAGGAAGTCATAGATGCTTTGCAGCGCCGGGTACATCTGCGCCAGGGTTTTGCCGTCGCTCATTGGCACATCGCCGATGACGTTACGGAAGCCCAGAATTAAGCCCCCGCTGATCAGCGCTGGCAGCAGCGGGAAGAAGATCTCCGCAAAATGGGAAATCAGCTGCTCATGCCATTTCATATTCTGGCGCGCTGCCTTCTTCGCCTGCTCTTTATCGGCGGAAGAGTGCCCGGTAGTCGCCAGCAGAGCCTGATAGTAATCGCCCACTTCGGTACCAATCACCACCTGGAACTGCCCGGCGTTGGTGAAGCAGCCTTTAACCATTTTCAACTCTTCAATGGCTTTCGGATTGGCTTTGGCCGGATCGTTCAGCACGAAGCGCAGGCGGGTAATGCAATGGCTGACGGTGGCGATGTTCTCGCGTCCGCCGACCAGGACGATCAGCTGATCGATATCGGCTTGTTTGACTTTACTCATCATGAAACCTCATGACAGATGGTGAAAGGGGTTATGACCTGTGCGCAAGCCTACTCCTTCAACGTGACGGCGAAAATGGGAACGTTCCCGAAATCGGGCGAAGATCACAATAATCCATTCAAAAAAATTATGAGAGGCGGGCTGGAATAACGATCTGACGGGGCTCGGTACGCCCGGTAATTTGCTCGATCAGCTGCGCGGCAGCCTGCCGGCCAGACTCGGCATAACCCGGGTCAACGCTGATAATCTCCGGGTGTAAGAACTTCATCAGCGGCGTGCTTCCCATGCTCGCTAACTGCAGCTCCCCGATGCGTTGCTCCTGCAAATATTTGCTCGCACCCAATGCAAGGGTATCCGTGGCGCACACCAGGGCGGTGGTTTGTGCAGTCAGCACGCTGGCGACCTGCTCATATCCCTGTTTCATACCCAGTCCAGGCAGCGCGGCCACGGCGGGGAGATTGTTTTTTTTACAAAACGCCAGGTACGCTTCATGGCGACGCTTGCCGGTGGTGATGTCGGCATGCGGCACGCCGAGATAGCTGATATGCCGATGGCCCTGCTCATACAGGCGCTGCATCAGGATCACGATTGCCCCTTCGTCATCGTAACAGACAGAGGCAAACCCGCTGGCGTCGCGCGCCAGCAGCACCAGAGACGGCTGCCAGGGTTTAAGCATGTCCTCTTTAAGGCCGGTAAACCCGAACAGCACTACGCCATCAATGTTGCGGCGCTGAAGCATACCGAGATGCTCCTCCACCATTTGCGCCGAGAACTTGCTCTCCATCATGATCGGATCGTAGCCCTGCTCGTAGAACGCGGGCAGCATCGTCTGTACGGCGAGGTTTTCGGAGAGGGAATCCAGACGCGAGACAATAATGGCGACCACTTTATCGCTCTGCCCGCGCATGGCGCGCGCGGAGCGGGAAGGGGAAAAACCGTGCTGATTCATCACCGCCTCGACGCGCTCGCGTGTGCGCTCGCTGACACCGCTTTCGTTGTTAAGCACGCGTGAGACGGTCGATTTCCCCACGCCGCTTAAACGCGCGATGTCTTTAATCGTAAGGCGGTTCTGCATGCTGTATTCCCTGTAACAACGATAAAATAATCAGTTGAGCCTAATGCTATCCTGCGAATTCGCTATGGGCAAAGTCTGGTTTACGTGCGGTTTATTTACGAGGGGGTATCATACCGCCCGAATAGTCACAAAAGGTATGGTTAAATCCTTATACTGCGCGACGACATCCCATTTTTAACTTACCGGAGGCCACATGGATCCCGATCCCACACCTCTCCTGACCAGGAGAAAACCTTCTTTCCGGTAAGCCAGCCTTTTGCTGTCTCACCGGCGTGAGGCAGCAACGTTCATACGTTCCTGCTTGATAAATTAAGTGCCTGACAGGTACGGCTCTGCCACGCCTGCGGGAAAACTGCGTCCGCCTTTGCGGATGCGGGGGAATGACTATGCTGAAAAATATCACCCGGCAGCTGTTCGCGCAGCTGAGCCGCCACCTGCCACATCGCCTGATTGCGCGCGATCCGCTGCCAAATGCCAACACCCTGGCGGGCGCGGAAATCCCCGCTTCCCTGACCGAGCGCTGCCTGAACGTGGCGGCGATGGATGAAAACGAAGTCTGGCGCGCCTTTGGCGGCCACCCGGAAGGGCTGAACGCGCAAGAAGTGTCAAAAATCCGCGAGGAACATGGCGATAACCAGATCCCGGCGCAAAAACCCTCTCCATGGTGGGTCCACCTGTGGCTCTGCTACCGCAATCCGTTCAACCTGCTGCTGACGGTGCTCGGGATTATCTCTTACGCCACTGAAGATCTTTTTGCCGCAGGCGTAATTGCCCTGATGGTGGGGATCTCCACGCTGCTTAACTTTATTCAGGAAGCGCGCTCCACCAAAGCGGCGGATGCGCTGAAAGCGATGGTCAGCAATACTGCCACCGTGTCGCGTGTGATTAACGACCTCGGCGAAAACGCCTGGATTGAACTGCCCATTGACCAGCTGGTGCCGGGCGATCTGGTGAAGCTGGCGGCGGGGGACATGATCCCGGCGGATTTACGCATCATCCAGGCGCGGGATCTGTTCGTCGCGCAGGCGTCACTCACCGGTGAATCCCTGCCCGTAGAGAAGGTGGCGAGGAGCCGCGATCCGCAGCAGATGAACCCGCTGGAATGCGACACCCTGTGCTTTATGGGCACCACGGTGGTCAGCGGCACGGCGCAGGCCATTGTCACCGCTACCGGCGGCAACACCTGGTTTGGGCAGCTTGCCGGACGCGTCAGCGAGCAGGAGAGCGAGCCGAACGCATTCCAGAAAGGCATTGGCCGCGTCAGCATGCTGCTGATCCGCTTTATGATGGTCATGACGCCGATTGTCCTGCTGATCAACGGCTACACCAAAGGTGACTGGTGGGAAGCGGCGCTGTTCGCCCTCTCCGTGGCTGTCGGCTTAACGCCGGAAATGCTGCCGATGATTGTCACCTCCACGCTGGCGCGCGGGGCGGTCAAACTCTCTAAACAAAAGGTGATCGTCAAACACCTCGACGCCATCCAGAACTTTGGCGCGATGGACATTCTTTGCACCGATAAAACCGGCACCCTGACCCAGGACAAAATCGTGCTGGAGAACCACACCGATATCGCCGGAAAGACCAGCGAACGGGTGCTGTACAGCGCGTGGCTGAACAGTCACTACCAGACAGGGCTGAAAAACCTGCTCGACGTGGCGGTGCTGGAAGGTGTGGATGAAGAGTCTGCCCGCATGCTCTCCGGCCGCTGGCAGAAGGTGGACGAAATTCCGTTCGACTTTGAACGGCGCCGCATGTCGGTGGTGGTCAGCGAGCAGCCGGACGTACATCAGCTGATCTGCAAAGGGGCATTGCAGGAGATCCTGAATGTTTCCACGCAGGTGCGTCATAACGGCGAGATCGTGCCGCTGGATGAGACCATGCTGCGCCGCATCAAACGCGTCACCGATAACCTGAACCGTCAGGGGCTGCGCGTGGTGGCGGTAGCAAGCAAGTTCCTGCCCGCGCGGGAAGGGGACTACCAGCGTATCGATGAATCCGATTTGATCCTCGAGGGTTACATCGCATTCCTCGATCCGCCGAAAGAGACCACCGCGCCGGCGCTGAAAGCACTGAAAGCGAGCGGGATCACCGTCAAAATCCTGACCGGCGACAGCGAGCTGGTGGCGGCCAAAGTGTGCCACGAAGTGGGCCTGGACGCGGGCGACGTCGTGGTGGGGAGCGACATTGAGCACCTGTCCGACGATGAGCTGGCCGAGCTTGCCCTGCGCACCACGCTGTTTGCCCGCCTGACGCCGATGCATAAAGAACGCATCGTCACTCTGCTGCGTCGTGAAGGGCACGTGGTGGGCTTTATGGGCGACGGCATCAACGATGCGCCAGCCCTGCGTGCGGCGGATATCGGTATCTCCGTGGACGGCGCGGTGGATATCGCCCGTGAGGCGGCAGATATCATTCTGCTGGAAAAGAGCCTGATGGTGCTGGAGGAGGGCGTCATCGAAGGGCGTCGCACCTTCGCCAATATGCTCAAATACATCAAAATGACCGCCAGCTCCAACTTCGGTAACGTCTTCAGCGTGCTGGTGGCGAGCGCCTTCCTGCCGTTCCTGCCGATGCTACCGCTGCACCTGCTGATCCAGAACCTGATGTACGATGTCTCTCAGGTCGCCATCCCGTTTGATAACGTGGACGACGAGCAGATCCAGAAGCCGCAGCGCTGGAACCCCGCCGATCTGGGGCGCTTTATGCTGTTCTTTGGGCCGATCAGCTCCATCTTTGACATTCTGACCTTCTGCCTGATGTGGTTTGTGTTCCACGCCAACACCCCGGAACACCAGACGCTGTTCCAGTCCGGCTGGTTCGTGGTGGGGCTGCTGTCCCAGACCCTGATTGTGCATATGATCCGCACCCGCCGCATTCCGTTTATCCAGAGCCGTGCCGCATGGCCGCTGATCGTGATGACGGGCATTGTGATGGCGCTCGGGATCGCGCTGCCGTTCTCGCCGCTTGCAAGTTACCTGCAACTTCAGGCGCTGCCGCTGAGCTACTTCCCGTGGCTGGTGGCGATCCTCGCGGGTTACATGGTGCTGACGCAGATGGTCAAAGGGTTCTATAGCCGTCGGTATGGATGGCAGTAACGGCAAGCCCGGTGGCGCTGCGCTTACCGGGCCTACGATCCGAACGTAGGCCGGGTAAGGCGAAGCCGCCACCCGGCAGCTGGCTTTCCTCCCAAATTCAACAACCTGTGATCTCCGTCAGCGCATTCGCTTGACGACAATTTGAGCGCATGTTAACAGAATGTTTTGCCTTTATTTGGCCCGTCAGATAAGGAACATTCATGTTACGGTACAGTCTCTTAACCGCCGGGCTTATGCTCGGCGCCTCCGCCTTTGCCGCCCCGGCAGGCGACCTTCCCTTAATGCCCTGGCCTGCGAAGGTTGAACGCCCGACCACGCAGGGTGCGCTGGTGCTTAACAATCAACTCACCGTGAGCGTCATCGGCGACGATCTGGGGGATGCGGTCAACCGCCTGCGCCAGCGCATCGCCCTGCAAACTGGCTGGACGCTACAGCCGCAGGCCGAAAAACCTGACAAGCCAACCATCCTTATTTCCATCGCGAAAAAGGTGAAGCCGCAGCCGCTGCCGGACAGCGATGAGAGCTATAAACTCACGGTGGACGCCAACGGCGTAAATATCTCCGCCAACACCCGCTTCGGCGCGCTGCGCGCCATGGAAACCTTGCTCCAGCTGATGCAGAACGGTGCCGAAAACACCTCGATTCCGTGGGTTAGCATTGAAGATTCGCCGCGCTTCCCGTGGCGCGGGCTGCTGCTCGATTCAGCGCGCCATTTCATCCCGTTACCCGATATCAAACGCCAGATCGACGGCATGGCCGCGGCTAAGCTCAACGTCCTGCACTGGCATTTGACGGACGATCAGGGCTGGCGCTTTACCTCGAAGCGTTATCCAAAATTAACCCAGCTTGCCAGCGATGGGCTGTTCTACACCCCGGAGCAGATGCGCGAGATTGTGCGTTACGCTGCCGAGCGCGGCATACGCGTGGTGCCGGAAATTGATATGCCGGGCCACGCCTCGGCGATTGCCGTCGCCTACCCGGAGCTGATGAGCGCGCCGGGGCCGTACGCCATGGAGCGCCACTGGGGCGTGCTTAAGCCAGTGCTGGATCCCACCAAAGAGGCGACCTATACCTTTGCCAACGCGATGGTCAGCGAACTGGCGGCGATCTTCCCGGATCCGTATCTGCATATTGGCGGCGATGAGGTTGACGACAGCCAGTGGAAAGCGAACGCTGCGATCCAGAGATTCATGCGCGACAACAAACTGGCGGACAGCCATGCGTTGCAGGCGTATTTCAACCGCAAGCTGGAGACGATCCTTGAGAAGCACCACCGGCAGATGGTTGGCTGGGATGAGATCTACCATCCCGATCTGCCGAAAAGCATTCTGATCCAGTCCTGGCAGGGACAGGACGCGCTGGGGCAGGTGGCGCAGAACGGCTATAAGGGCATTCTCTCTACCGGTTTCTACCTTGATCAGCCGCAATCCACCGCCTACCACTACCGCAATGAAATTGTGCCGCAGGGGTTGAACGGCGTGGATGTGATAGCAGACACCGACAGCGTCCAGAGCTGGGCTTTCTCCATGCCGCGTCTGAAAGGCAAGCCGGTGGAAGGCAGCTTTACGCTGGTGAAAGGCGATGCTGGCTGGCGCGGATTCATTGATTTTGCCGGGAAATCGCGTCGGGCGGTGGATAACATTCAGTGGCGGGACGACAATCAGGTAACGTTTACCGTTGATACCTGGATGGGTGAAACGCGTCCGGTCGTTTCTGTTGAGAACGATAAGCTCAGCGGCTATTTCCTGGTGGGTAACGCCCGCTACCTGATTAGCGGCACGCGTCTGGACGAGGTGCCGAAAGGCGTTCCGCCGGTGGTGCCGGACCCGGCGAACGAGGCCAATCTGCTCGGCGGTGAAGCCGCGCTGTGGGCGGAAAACGTAGTCGCGCCAGTACTGGATATCCGTCTGTGGCCGCGCGCCTTTGCGGTGGCGGAGCGGCTTTGGTCGGCGAAGGACGTCAACGACATCGACAACATGTATACCCGGCTCCAGGCGATGGACAGCTGGTCCACGGTATCGGTTGGGCTACAGCAGCATACCCAGCAGCAGATACAGTTCACGCGCCTCGCTAACAATGCGGATACCTTGCCGCTGCAAATCCTCGCCCAGGCGCTTGAACCGGCGCAGTATTACACCCGTCAGCATCTTAAGTTCCAGGCCGGAAACTATCATCAGTTTGAGCCGCTTAACCGGCTCGCTGACGCGCTAAACGCGGAAAGTGCGACCGTGCGTCAGATGAATAAATGGGCTGATCGTCTGGTGAGCGATGCGGAAGACACGGAGAGCGCCGACGCGCTGCGCCACGTCTTTAACCGCTGGCAGAACAACACCAGCGACGTGCTGGCCTTGAGCGAAAACAGCTATCAGTTGAAGGCCATCAAACCGGTAATTCAGGAGGTGGACAAGCTGGCCTCGATTGGCCTGCGGCTGACGGATCTGGTGGCACGTCAGGGAACGCTGGATGATAAAGAGATCGCGTCGATCCAGAGCGAACTGGATAACGCGGCGACAATCCAGGACGAAGTGGTGATTGCGGCGGTGTACCCGCTGGAAACGCTGCTGCGTGCGACGCAGAATCAGTAGAAAAAAATACCCCTCACCCCAACCCCTCTCCCCATAGGGGCGAGGGGCACTATCGGTACCCTCTCCCCTTTGGAGGGAGGGCCAGGCGAGGGGGCTCTATCGGTACCCTCTCCCCTTTGGAGAGAGGGCCAGGCGAGGGGGCTCGATCCGTTCCCTCTCCCCTTTGGGGAGAGGGGTTAGGGTGAGGGGTAAGGTTTTTCCACTCAGTTCTTCAACACCCACGCCTCTTTCCAGTGCGCGCCAACGCCAGGCTCAAACTGGTTTGCGGTTGGGCTGTACTGCACGCAGTAGCCGCTGTACGGGAAAGGCTTACATTCGTAGGTCTTACCGTCTTTTGGCTGTAGTACCACGGTGCCTGCTTTGTACGAGGCGATATTCTCCGGGAAGGTAAAGTCGTGGTGGCCGGTGCTGTCCGCAGCCGCATCGCTTTCCAGCATCAGGTTCAGCACGTCCTGGGCGAACATCGTGCCGTCTTTATTGGTCGCGTAGTATTTCAGCATATGGTGTCCCGCCGTCACGTCAGTCAACGTCATGGTCACGTCCTGATTGACGTTGTTCATGTCCTGCTTCAGGTAACCTTTTTCCGCACCGTGGTGGTTCATCACGTGTGCTTCAAAATTAACGTCACCCTGCGTGTTGACGTGGAAGGTGACGGTCGCGTTGCCATGTTCGATTTTGCTGTATTGCAGATCGGAAACGGCGATGGTCTCGCTCACCTGCGCTTTTTGCTCTTCATAGGAGATGGCAACGGATTTCAGCGTGCTGCCGTCTTTAACGAATACGCTGTTGGCGCCGTGAACCGGGCTGATGTCACCGGCTTCATCTTTAACACCGACGCGGACATCGCTCTGAGCGGTGTTGATCTTCTGCGCCAGATCGTAAGACCACTGGTTAGCGTCGCCTTGTTCAGCAGAGCCGATGGTCATTTCGGTACGCATGGCGGTCACTTCACCGTTGGCGTCGAAGAAGCGTGCGATAACCTTATCGCCCACGTTCAGGTTATTACCGGCAATCTGGCCGCTCAGGGTTTTGCTCCATTCGGAAACGATCGCAGGCGTTTCGTCCGGGGTTACGTTGCCACCATTCCCGAAATCAACGTCAATGGCCTGATAAAAGCTATTTGAGGTGTCCGCAATTTCCCACACGCCGTAAATAACCTGGTACCCCGTACGCGCAGGAACATTGCAAGTCATAGATTTTGTTACGGCTGGTGCCTGACTATTTCCGTTGATCGTACAGAATGGAGTTAATTCAAATTGATCGCGAGTCAGCGGCTTATTTGGATCCCAGTTTTGTTTGGTGATGTAATAGCGCCAGTTAGTGGTTTTATGCGGTGCAGTATGATGCCAGACGAACTCATGCGGGCCTGCTGTTATCGGGTTTTTGGTCCAGGCATTCAGGCTTTGCTTATCCAGCTGAGAATACTGGGAAATACCTGCACTGGCGAGCTGGCCGTCCGGCGGCATAGCGCCGGTCGGGAAACCGGAAGTTTTTTCCACGCTCTGCGGTTCATACTGTACAGCGCCGCAATCAATATTTTGGCCAAGCTTACACATATAGGCGCGGCTGGCTGGAGATTCAATATAGCCGTGAGCAAATGCCGACGATGCAACGGTCACTGTCGCGAGGGCAAGTGCAATTTTTGAAAGTTTCATTACTCATCCATTATTAGAGAATATTACCGGGTGGTGAAGCTTAATAATGGACGGTGCGATTTGTCATTTTATATGGAGAGTAAAAATAGTCGAAATAAAAAGGACAGCTAAGCTGCCCTTTCTTAATTGAATTGAATTAGCGACGTACGGCAATCGCTTCAATTTCAATTTTCACGTCTTTTGGCAGACGCGCCACTTCCACGCAAGAGCGAGCCGGGAAGGTCGCGTTGTGCTCGGTGAAGAACGCTTCGTAAGTGGCGTTAACGGTCGCGAAATCATTCAGATCTTTTACGAACACGGTGGTTTTGACGATATCGCCCACTTTCAGACCGGCAGATTCCACGATCGCCTGCACGTTTTCCAGCGACTGACGCGCCTGCGCCGCTACGTCGGCTGGCACTTCACCGGTTTTTGGGTTCACCGGGATCTGACCAGAAGTGATGATCATGCTGCCCAGATCAACGCCCTGAACGTATGGGCCGATAGCCGCTGGTGCATTTTCCGTCGCGAGTACTTTGCTCATTTTTTCTCCAGAATTACAGCGTTAAGAATGTTCCCGGCCATTATAACAGCCGGGATTTCATTACCAACCTCAATTAGTTGGCCAGCACCACATAATGAGAAAACTCTTTTTCGCAGTATTTGCATTTGAGTGCGATGTCATTGGCGCGTTTTTTCACTGCGAAACTGGAGGAAACCGGCTCAGCATGACTGATGCAGTTGCTGTTCGGGCAGACCAGCACGCTTTCGATGCGATCCGGCAGGCTTGGGCGGGATTTGCCCACCACGTCGTAATCGTCGATGCGGTTAACCGTGGCGTCCGGCGCGTACAGCGACAGCTGGTTAACCTGCTCGTCGGTCAGGAAGGTGTTCTCGATTTTGATCAGGTCTTTACGGCCCATTTCGCCCGACGGCAGGTTCAGGCCGATGGTGATGCGCTGGTCCGTTTCGGTCAGTTTGAACAGCGTCAGCAGTTTAAAGCCCACCTGCGCAGGGATGTGGTCAATCACGGTGCCACGCTTGATGGCTTCAACCTGGAGTTTGTTATCGTGTGTCATGGTCGTCTCCCCTTACAGAGCTAATTCGCGATTCAGAACCAGTGCCAGTAACGCCTGGCGAGCGAAGATGCCGTTTCCGGCCTGCTGGAAGTACCAGGCGTGCGGCGTTTTGTCCACGTCTGTGGTGATCTCATCGATGCGCGGCAGCGGGTGCAGCACCTTCATATTGTCACGCGCGCCTTCAAGGTCGCTGGCGCGCAGCACGAACTGCGCCTTCACGTTGGCGTACTCGGACGGATCCAGACGCTCTTTCTGCACGCGGGTCATGTAGAGAATATCCACGTTGCCCATCACCTCTTCGATACTGGCGTGCAGGCTCCACGCGATGCCTTTCTCGTCCAGCATGTCGAGAATGTACTGCGGCATCGCCAGCGCGTCCGGCGCGATAAAGAAGAAGCGGTTGCCGTTAAATTTCGCCAGCGCCTGGGTCAGGGAGTGGACGGTGCGGCCATATTTCAGGTCGCCGACCATGGCGATGTTCAGGTTCTCAAGCGTGCCCTGAGTCTCCTGAATGGTGAACAGATCCAGCAGGGTCTGCGTCGGATGCTGGTTAGCACCGTCACCGGCGTTCAGCACCGGAATGCCGCCGGAAAACTCGGTCGCCAGACGCGCCGCGCCCTCCTGCGGGTGGCGCATCACAATCGCGTCAACGTAGGTACTGATAACCGAAATGGTATCCGCCAGGGTTTCGCCTTTTTTGCCCAGCGACGTGTTGCTGCTGTCCGAGAAGCCCACCACGCTCGCGCCCAGACGGTGCATGGAGGTTTCGAAGGAGAGGCGGGTGCGGGTCGAGGCTTCGAAGAAGCAGCTCGCAATCACCTTGTGCTTCAACAGCTCCGGTTGCGGATTGGCCTTCAGTTTTGCCGCGGTTTCCAGAACCAGTTCCAGCTCTTCGCGGCTGAGGTCGTTTATGGAAATGATGTGTTTTTGATAAAGCGGATTCATGTTTATCTCCTGACGCCGGGCAAAAAAAAGCCCCTCAAATGAGGGGCTCTGGGAATAGGTTTAGCAACGGGAAGAAAAACGGCAGGCCAGCGTCTGATTTCAGACGCGGTAAGACGTTATGTCGTACACGCTTGACCATGCTTCCTCCCGGCAAATTGTCGGGCATTATACGCAGCTCGCTTTTGGGATCAAGCGATTTAATGCACGCTTTACTCAATGCAAACGGTTCTTTGTGAATATTAATGCGTTCTGAGTAAATAATTAATTTGCTTATGTACCAGCGCGGTGCGCTTCACTACGCGGGGCGCGACCCAGACAATACTGCTCCCGGCCACTACACCTAAAATTTCCGGTAACTGGTGATAATCCAGAATACGCGCCACCGCGCGGCCATATCCGGCGACGGTATGGATAAGGATAAATTCGCTGTTGTGCTCCACGCTCACCACCATTTCAGAGACCGTACGCGCCGCGTCGGGGGCCGGGCGCAGCTGGGGATTCAGCGAATAAATCTTTAGCCCTTTGGCATTGCGAATTTTTATGACACCAAGCAACTTGAGCAGACGTGAAACGGTGGACTGGCTGATGGTCTCAAAACCACGCTCCTGTAAGTCACGGCGGATCTCTTCCTGGGAGAGATAGCTCTTTTCCGCGATCAGACGCTGGCAGACCGTTAGCTGTAGTTGCTCTTTGGGAGAGTACTCTTCGTAATCCATCATAGTTCCCATATCAGTTCCCGAAATAACCGGTGGCACCGCACCGATCCGTAGGCCGGATAAGCGCAGCGCCATCCGGCAAATCACAACAAAGCGCCCAGGCTTAACGCCACCATAATCACCACCGTTAAAATCCCCAGCAGCGGCGCGACCCATTTCAGATAACGCACGTAGGGCACGCGGGCGATAGCCAGCCCGCCCATC
Source organism: Enterobacter cloacae complex sp. 402C9 (assembly GCF_050030745.1). NCBI lineage: Bacteria > Pseudomonadati > Pseudomonadota > Gammaproteobacteria > Enterobacterales > Enterobacteriaceae > Enterobacter > Enterobacter cloacae complex sp. 402C9. Next base: position 511,963 of record NZ_JBLGUW010000001.1, read on the forward strand.
ACGACGGCAGAGGTGGGAGTGATCAGGTTGACGATGCCGGACGCCGACTGGTAAGCCGTAACCACCAGGTCGCGGTTGACGTTAGCGAAATCGGCAAGGGGCGCCATGATCGGCATCGTCAGAACGGCCAGGCCGGACGAAGAAGGCACAAGAAACGACAGCACCACTTCCAGCCAGTACATCACGTTGATGAACGCCACCGTCGACAATCCGGTGACCATTCCCTCGGCGCTGTGCAAAATGGTGTGGGTAATCATGCCCTTATCCATGATCACTACGATACCGCGCGCGATGCCGATTATCAGCGCGACGCCCAGCAAATCTCGCGCGCCGTTGATAAAGGTTGAGGTCAGCTCCTCTTCGCTCATGCGGGCGATCAGCCCGACGATAATGGCACTGGCGAGGAACACCGCCGAAATCTCCGCCATCCACCAGCCCAGCACCGCCACACCGTAGATCATCACCGCGAAGGCGAGGGCGAAGATCACCAGGATGAGTTTGCGCACCGGGGTAAATTCCAGCGACTGCTCGCCCTTGTTACCGAGAAAGTGGGCGAGATTTTCTTCCTGCTTATCCGCCACGATCGACAGCGACGGATCCTTGCGCACCTTGCGGGCGTAGCGCATTACCCACGCCACGCAGATGATCCAGCCGATCACCAGCAGCGCGATGCGTAGCATGATGCCGTTGGTGAAGGGGATCCCGGCGGCGTTGGCGGCGATCACCGTGGCGAACGGGTTGATGGTGGATCCGAGCGTGCCGATCCCCGCGCCGAGCAGCACGGTAGAAGCCGCAACCACCGGATCGAACCGCGCTGCCAGCATCACCGGCACCAGTAAGGTATAGAAGGGTAGCGACTCTTCGGCCATGCCGTAAATCGTGCCGCCTGCGGCAAACAGCGCCATCAGGATCGGGATCATCCACTCTTCGCGGCCGCGCAGTCGGGTGGTGACGCGCTCGATCCCGGCGTCTATCGCCCCGGTTTTAGTGACGATCCCGAGGAATCCCCCGATGATCAGAATAAACAGCGCCACGTCGATCGCCCCGGCCTGGCCGGACTCCGGATCGTACAGCCCGGCAATCGGCGCCATCAGCACGGAGACGAGCCCCTGCGGGTGCGCTGCCACGTGCGCGTAAGTGCCAGCAACCGGCACTTCTTTGCCGAGCGCCTCGTTCATCGTCATATGGTACTGCCCGGCCGGAACAATCCACGTCAGCACGGCAACCACGGCAATCAGAAAAAAGAGAATGGTATAAGCGGAGGGAAATTTGAACTTGCCCATGATGTTCTCCTGAACCCGGCGCACCCCGCGGCGCGCCGGGCGGTGATTAGTCGCCGAGTGTCGCCACCATGACCGCTTTAATGGTGTGCATGCGGTTCTCTGCTTCGTCGAAGACGATGGAGTTCGGGGATTCAAAGACCTCCTCCGTCACCTCCAGCCCCTTCAGGCCGTACGCCATCTCGATTTCGCGGCCCACTTTGGTATGTTCGTTGTGGAATGCCGGCAGGCAGTGCATGAACTTGACGTTCGGATTACCGGTGGCCTTCATCACGTCCGCATTAATCTGATACGGCTTCATCAGGCTAACGCGCTCGGCCCACGCCTCCTTCGGCTCGCCCATTGAAACCCACACGTCGGTGTAGAGGAAATCGGTGCCCTGCACGCCTTCTTCCACATCGTCGGTGAGGGTGATGCGCGCGCCGGTCTCTTTGGCGATGGCGCGGCACTGCTCAACCAGCCCGGCCTCCGGCCAGAAGGATTTCGGCGCCACAAGGCGGATATCCATCCCCATTTTGGCCGCGCCGACCATCAGCGAATTACCCATGTTGTTGCGCGCGTCGCCGAGGTAAGCAAAGCTCAGCTCCGGCAGTGTTTTGCCCGGAGAGTGCTCCAGCATAGTCATCAGGTCGGCAAGGATTTGCGTGGGGTGGAACTCGTCGGTCAGGCCGTTCCACACCGGCACTCCCGCGTATTCGCCCAGCTCCTCAACGATGGCCTGGCCGTAGCCGCGATACTCGATGCCGTCATACATGCGGCCCAGCACGCGCGCGGTGTCCTTCATCGACTCTTTGTGGCCAATCTGCGAGCCGCTTGGGCCGAGGTAGGTGACCTGCGCGCCCTGGTCGAACGCGCCCACTTCAAAGGCGCAGCGGGTGCGGGTGGATGTTTTTTCAAAGATCAGGGCGATGTTTTTCCCGACCAGGGTTTGCTTTTCGCGCCCGGCTTTTTTGGCCGCCTTCAGCTCGATGGCGAGGTCGATCAGGTACTGGATCTCCGCCGGGGTGTAGTCCAGCAGTTTCAGGAAGTTGCGGTTTTTCAGGTTGATGGTCATGGGTAAATCCTTTTTAAAATTAATGTCTAAGTCCTTACCCCTCACCCCAGCCCTCTCCCCAAAGGGGAGGGGGTGTAATCGTCTCCTCTCCCCTTTGGGGAGAGGGTTAGGATGAGGGGAAATGGGTGCTCAGTTACGAATCAACGTGCCTTTCTCGCCCGCCAGGATCTCCGCGCCGTCGGCCAGCGCGCCGATCCCGGCAATGCCGTTGCAGGCTTCAACGAACTCGCGGCAGGCGGCCACTTTTGGCCCCATCGATCCGGCGTCGAACTGCATGCCTCTGAGCAGTTCCGGCGTGACCTGCGCCAGCGGGCGCTGGGTCGGCTTGCCCCAGTCGAGGTACACTGCGTCGGCATCGGTGAGGATCAGCAGGGCATCGGCCTCGATCTGCCGCGCCAGCAGAGCGGCGGAGAGGTCTTTGTCGATCACCGCCTCAATGCCGCGATAACCGTTGGCGTTTTCCACCACCGGCACGCCGCCGCCGCCGTTGCAGATGACCAGGTGGTCGCGCTGAATAAGCGCCGTAATGGCGTCGCTCTCGACGATGCGCTTCGGCTGCGGAGAGGGCACAACGCGGCGGAAATAGGCCCCGTCGGCCTTGAACACCCAGCCTTTTTCCGCGGCCAGCGCTTTCGCCTGGGCTTCGCCATAGACCGGGCCGATGTACTTGGTCGGGTTGCTGAACGCCGGGTCGGCGGCGTCCACTTCCACCTGCGTGAGCAGGACGCTCACCTCGCGCTGGGTCAGATTGTTTTTCAGCGCCTGCTGGAGCATGTAGCCGATCATTCCCTGGCTTTCGGCGCCAAGAACGTCCAGCGGGTAGGGGGTGACTTTGTCGTAGGCGCTGTTTTGCAGCGCCAGCAGCCCGACCTGCGGGCCGTTGCCGTGCACCAGCACCACGCGCCATTGCTCCGTTAAGCCTGCGATGGTGCGGGCGGCCTGCTCGATGTTCTGACGCTGGATGTCCGCTTCCAGCGGCTCGCCGCGCTTGAGCAGCGCGTTGCCGCCCAGGGCCACAACCAGAGTGGGTTTTCGTTCCATGATGGCTCCTTTAAATTCCGTCGCGTTCCAGTGGGCAGCTCATGCAGCGCGCGCCGCCGCGACCGCGTCCCAGCTCGTCGCCCGGGATCGGCAGCACGGTGATGCCCGCCTTGTCGTACTTCTCGTTGGTCCAGACGTTGCGCTCGTAGCCGATCACCACGCCCGGACGGATGGTCAGGACGTTGTTGGCGTCGTTCCACTGCTCGCGTTCGGCTTCAAAGGCATCGCCGCCGGTGGTGATCAGGCGCACCTGGTTAATGCCGAGGGCTTTTTCGATGGCGTGCAGCAGGTCGGTTTCCTGGGTACGCAGCAGGCCGCCGCGTCCGTCCGGGGTGAGCGTCCAGCACTGGGCGTCCTTGCGCACCACTTCCGGGTAAACGGAGAAAGTGTCCACGTCGATGTGGGTCATCACGGTGTCGAGGTGCATGCAGGAGCGGTGTTTTGGCAGCTCAACGGCGATCACGCGCTCGGCCTGACGATGTTTAAACAAGCTGTTGGCGAGGAACTCCACGCCCTGCGGCGTCGTGCGCTCAGACATGCCGATCAATACCGCCCCGCGGCCAATCACTAATACGTCGCCGCCTTCCAGGGTGGCGTGGTCGTAATTAATATTCTCGTCGCCGAAATACTTAATAAACTCGCCATCGGCAAATGCGGGGTGCCAGCGATATATTGCGCGCAGATTATTGGTTTCGCGCTGACGGGCGGGTTTCGCCATCGGATTAATGGATACGCCGTTATAAATCCAGCAGGAGGTATCGCGGGTAAATAAGTGGTTCGGCAGCGGTTTCATAATAAAATCATTTGCCGTGTGGGTATCGACCACCATATTTTTAATAGCTGCCGGAATTTCACCGTAGGTTAATCCGCCGCTTAATCTGCGCGCCAGTTCGCGGTGCGGCATATCCGCCAGCCAGCCGCGGACGTCGCTGGCAAAGGCTGGGCCGAGGCGGTAGTCGGAGATTTGTGTTTCAAGAAGCCAGGCTTTTGCTTCCGCAATATCAAGCGTTTGCGTAAGAAGGTCGGTCAATAGCAGGACTTCCACACCCTGCTCGCGCAGCGTGTTTGCGAAGATATCATGCTCCTCTCCCGCCCGCTCAACCGAGAGCACGTCATCAAATAATAGCTCCTGACAATTCGATGGCGTTAAACGTTTAAGACTTAAATTAGGACGGTGCAGCATAACGCTACGCAATTGACCAATTTCAGAACCGACGTAATGCTTTTCCATAATTATTCCTTTAACTGTTTTTCAGAATAAAAAGGGCATGCGCCATGTGATGTGTTTAATTTCATGGCGGCTAAGCTCAATTGATTTCGTGATTCATAGTAGGCGCTTAAATAATGGTTATTGTGACGCTGCTCACGCGAAAACCGATATTGAGCAGTTTATTTTCAATTGCATGATTCGTATCAGATAATGATTAATTTCATATTATTACGGGATGAATAGCTAAGCAGGAACGGGTGGCAATATTTGAGGTTGTTATTGTTTTGTAGAATTACATGCTTTGAAATATTTAGTTATGCTGTTGATTTTAATGAATAAAATTTTGCCTCGAGAATAGCTATGCAATAATGACAGTTAACTATTTTTCACTTAAGAGAAATCGATAAATAATTATGGGATTTTAAAGGAAATAACCGAAGTGATAAAGTGTGATGCAACAACAGGTTTTGTGAGTTACGTTTTAAATTCAGCGAGTTAGATAAGTTGCGTAAAGCTTAGGAAATGAGGTTATGCATAACGACTGCATAAATGCCTTTATGTAATTAACAGTGAATTAACACATTTTCCGATAAACATGCGCTGGCGCAAATCTTGTCTAAAAAGGGCTGGTATGGGAGAGGCGATTCTCGTATAAAAGATAAAAATGAAACAATGTTTTGATTTGAGGGTTGTATCATGATTATTGGCAATATTCATCATCTCCAGTCCTGGCTACCAGAAGAGCTGCGCCAGGCCATTGAGCACGTCAAGGCCCACGTCACCGACGCGACGCCGACCGGCAAGCACGACATCAGCGGCAACAGCCTGTTTTATCTGGTATCGGAGGACATGACCCAGCCGTTCGCTGAGCGTCGCGCTGAATACCATGCACGCTACCTGGATATTCAGATTGTGCTGAAGGGGCAGGAAGGGATGACCTTCAGCACCCTGCCGCACGGCACGCCGGACACCGACTGGCTGGCGGACAAAGACATCGCGTTCCTGCCGGAAGGCGAGCAGGAGAAAACCGTGGTGCTGAGCGAAGGGGATTTCGTGGTGTTCTGGCCGGGTGAAGTGCATAAGCCGCTGTGCGCGGTGGGTGCACCTGCTAAGGTCAGGAAAGTGGTTGTTAAGATGCTGGTGGAGTAACCCTTACCCCTCACCCTAACCCTCTCCCCAAAGGGGAGAGGGGACTTTACCACCCTCGCCCCTTTGGGGAGAGGGCCGGGGTGAGGGGTTAGCGGACATTATGTGATCCAGCTTAAACTTCCCGCACTCCCTCCTCATCTCCCATTTACCTGTGCTTTTTCTCCGTCATAGTATGATCGTTAAATTAATGAACACTGTTCTATAATGTAGAACAAAATGATTCAGCAAGGAGATCACATGCCGCAGTCCGCGTTGTTCACGGGTATCATTCCCCCTGTCTCCACCATTTTTACCGCCGATGGCCAGCTTGATAAACCGGGTACCGCCGCGCTGATCGACGATCTGATCGCTGCGGGCGTCGACGGCCTGTTCTTCCTGGGCAGCGGCGGCGAGTTCTCCCAGCTCAGCGCCGAAGAGCGTAAAACCATCGCCCGGTTTGCGATCGATCATGTCGATCGTCGTGTGCCGGTCCTGATCGGCACCGGCGGCACCAACGCCCGGGAAACCATTGAGCTGAGCCAGCACGCGCAGCTGGCGGGCGCGGACGGCATCGTGGTGATCAACCCTTACTACTGGAAAGTGTCGGAAGCGAACCTGATCCGCTACTTCGAACAGGTGGCCGACAGCGTCACGCTGCCGGTGATGCTCTATAACTTCCCGGCGCTGACCGGGCAGGATCTGACCCCGGCGTTAGTGAAAACCCTCGCCGACTCGCGCAGTAACATCGTCGGCATCAAAGACACCATCGACTCCGTCGCCCACCTGCGCAGCATGATCCACACCGTTAAAGCGGCCCATCCACACTTCACCGTGCTCTGCGGCTACGACGATCATCTGTTTAATACCCTGCTGCTCGGCGGTGACGGGGCGATCTCGGCCAGCGGTAACTTTGCTCCGCAGGTGTCGGTAAATCTTCTGAAAGCCTGGCGGGATAAAGACGTGGCGAAAGCGGCTGATTATCATCAGACCCTGCTGCAAATCCCGCAGATGTATCAGCTGGATACGCCGTTTGTGAACGTCATTAAAGAGGCGATCGTGCTCTGCGGTCGTCCAATTTCTACGCACGTCCTGCCACCAGCCTCGCCGCTGGACGAGCCGCGTAAGGCGCAGCTGAAAAACCTGCTACAACAGCTCAAGCTCTGCTGAGCCGGACGATAACGATGACCATTGAGAAAATTTTCACCCCACAGGACGACGCGTTTTATGCGGTGATCACCCACGCGGCGGGTCCGCAGGGCGCGCTGCCGCTGACTCCGCAGATGCTGATGGAATCCCCCAGCGGCAACCTGTTCGGCATGACGCAGAACGCCGGGATGGGCTGGGACGCCAACAAGCTGACCGGCAAAGAGGTGCTGATTATCGGTACTCAGGGCGGCATCCGCGCCGGAGACGGACGCCCGGTTGCGCTGGGCTACCACACCGGACACTGGGAAATCGGCATGCAGATGCAGGCGGCAGCGAAGGAGATCACACGCAACGGGGGGATCCCGTTCGCGGCCTTCGTCAGCGATCCGTGTGACGGGCGCTCGCAGGGCACGCACGGCATGTTCGACTCCCTGCCGTATCGTAACGACGCGGCGATCGTGTTTCGTCGTCTTATCCGCTCTCTTCCGACGCGGCGGTCGGTGATCGGCGTGGCAACCTGCGATAAAGGGCTGCCCGCCACCATGATTGCGCTGGCCGCGATGCACGACCTGCCGACCATTCTGGTGCCAGGCGGAGCGACGCTGCCGCCGACCGTGGGGGAAGATGCGGGCAAGGTGCAGACCATCGGCGCGCGCTTCGCCAACCATGAACTCTCCTTGCAGGAGGCCGCCGAGCTGGGCTGTCGCGCCTGCGCGTCGCCGGGCGGTGGGTGTCAGTTCCTCGGCACGGCGGGCACCTCGCAGGTGGTCGCCGAAGCGCTGGGTCTGGCGTTGCCGCACTCCGCGCTGGCCCCGTCCGGACAGGCGGTGTGGCTGGAGATCGCCCGCCAGTCGGCGCGCGCAGTCAGTGAACTGGATAACCGCGGCATTACCACGCGCGATATCCTTACCGATAAAGCCATTGAAAACGCGATGGTGATCCACGCGGCGTTCGGCGGCTCCACCAATTTACTGCTGCACATTCCGGCCATTGCCCACGCGGCGGGCTGCACGATCCCGGACGTTGAACACTGGACGCGCGTCAACCGCAGGGTGCCGCGTCTGGTGAGCGTGCTGCCCAACGGCCCGGACTATCACCCGACCGTGCGTGCGTTCCTCGCGGGCGGCGTGCCGGAAGTCATGCTCCACCTGCGCGATCTCGGCCTGCTGCACCTGGATGCCATGACCGTCACCGGCCAGACGGTGGGCGAGAACCTCGACTGGTGGCAGACGTCCGAACGCCGTAAGCGCTTCCGCCAGTGCCTGCGCGAGCAGGACGGCGTGGAGCCGGATGACGTGATCCTGCCGCCGGAGAAGGCAAAAGCGAAAGGGCTGACCTCGACGGTCTGCTTCCCGACGGGCAACATCGCGCCGGAAGGATCGGTGATCAAGGCCACGGCGATCGACCCGTCGGTCGTCGGTGAAGATGGCGTTTACCGCCACACCGGCCGGGTGCGGGTGTTTGTCTCGGAGGCGCAGGCGATCAGGGCCATCAAGCGGGAAGAGATTGAGCAGGGCGATATCATGGTGGTGATCGGCGGTGGACCGTCCGGCACCGGCATGGAGGAGACCTACCAGCTCACCTCCGCGCTCAAACACATTTCGTGGGGCAAAACGGTGTCGTTAATCACCGATGCGCGCTTCTCGGGCGTGTCGACGGGCGCCTGTTTCGGCCACGTGTCGCCGGAGGCGCTGGCGGGCGGGCCGATAGGCAAGCTGCGCGATAACGACATCATTGAGATTGCGGTGGACCGCCTGACATTAACAGGCAGCGTAAACTTTATCGGTACTGTGGACAACCCGCTGACGCCGGAAGAGGGCGCGCGCGAGCTGGCACGGCGGCAGGTGCATCCGGACCTGCACGCTCACGACTTTTTGCCGGACGATACCCGGCTGTGGGCGGCATTACAGTCCGTGAGCGGCGGCACCTGGAAAGGCTGTATTTATGACACCGATAAAATCATTGAGGTAATTAACGCCGGTAAAAAAGCGCTCGGTATTTAATTATTTTGTGAGAGAAAATCGTCTGCGGAAAATAGTCCGCGGGCGGTTTTTACGTGTCTGCAATTTACTAATTTAAACAATAAGTTGCGATATATCGTTGACGTCACAAAAGCGAAATAACGTAATTAAGAAATAAGATATGAGCATTGCTGGTTAATTGAACAGCTCATTACACTCCATTAACACGATGTTGTAATTCAGCACACTACATAAGGGTGTAATTCTGATGACGCAATTAACCATGAAAGACAAAATTGGCTACGGGCTGGGTGACACCGCCTGCGGCTTCGTCTGGCAAGCCACGATGTTCCTGCTGGCCTATTTCTACACCGACGTGTTTGGCCTCTCCGCGGGCATTATGGGGACGCTGTTTTTAGTCTCCCGCGTGCTCGACGCCGTGACCGACCCGCTGATGGGGCTGCTGGTAGACCGCACCCGCACGCGGCATGGCCAGTTTCGCCCGTTCCTGCTGTGGGGCGCCATCCCGTTCGGCATCGTCTGCATGCTGACCTTCTACACGCCGGACTTCTCCGCGCAGGGCAAAATCATCTACGCCTGCGTGACCTATATTCTGCTGACTCTGGTCTACACCTTCGTTAACGTCCCGTACTGCGCCATGCCGGGCGTCATTACTGCCGACCCGAAAGAGCGTCACGCCCTGCAGTCCTGGCGCTTCTTCCTGGCGGCGGCGGGGTCGCTCGCCATCAGCGGCATCGCGCTGCCGCTGGTCAGCATCATTGGCAAAGGCAACGAGCAGGTGGGTTATTTCGGCGCCATGTGCGTGCTGGGGCTGAGCGGCGTGGTGCTGCTCTACGTCTGCTTCTTTACCACCAAAGAGCGCTACACCTTTGAGGTGCAGCCGGGTTCGTCAGTGGCGAAAGACCTTAAGCTGCTGCTGGGCAACAGCCAGTGGCGCATCATGTGTGCCTTCAAGATGATGGCGACCTGCTCCAACGTGGTGCGCGGCGGGGCGACGCTCTACTTCGTGAAATACGTGATGGATCACCCGGAGATGGCGACCCAGTTTTTACTCTACGGCAGCCTCGCCACCATGTTCGGCTCGCTCTGCTCCTCCCGCCTGCTGGGCCGCTTCGACCGCGTTACCGCCTTCAAGTGGATCATCGTCGCTTACTCGCTGATTAGCCTGCTGATTTTCGTCACCCCGGCGGAGCACATCGCGCTGATTTTTGCCCTCAACATTCTGTTCCTGTTCGTCTTTAACACCACCACGCCGCTGCAGTGGCTGATGGCCTCTGACGTGGTGGATTACGAGGAGAGCCGTAGCGGTCGCCGTCTCGACGGGCTGGTGTTCTCCACCTACCTGTTCAGCCTGAAGATTGGCCTGGCAATTGGCGGGGCGGTGGTGGGCTGGATCCTGGCGTACGTCAACTACTCCGCCAGCAGCAGCGTGCAGCCGGTCGAGGTGCTGACCACCATCAAAATTCTGTTCTGCGTGGTGCCGGTGGTGCTCTACGCGGGCATGTTCATCATGCTTTCGTTCTACAAGCTCACCGACGCCCGCGTGGAGGCCATCAGCCAGCAGCTGATCAAGCACCGCGCGTCGCAGGGCGAGGCCGTTCCCGACGCTGCGACAGCCGCATCCCATTAACCGGAGGCAACATGGAAATTACTAACCCGATACTCACAGGCTTCAACCCGGACCCGTCCCTGTGCCGTCAGGGCGAGGACTACTACATCGCCACCTCGACCTTCGAGTGGTTCCCGGGCGTGCGCATCTACCACTCCCGCGATCTGAAAAACTGGTCGCTGGTCAGCACCCCGCTGGACCGCGTGTCGATGCTGGACATGAAGGGCAACCCGGACTCCGGCGGCATCTGGGCACCGTGCCTGAGCTACGCCGACGGGAGGTTCTGGCTGCTCTACACCGACGTGAAGATTGTCGACTCGCCGTGGAAAAACGGCCTCAATTTTCTCGTCACCGCGCCGTCCATCGAGGGGCCGTGGAGCGAGCCGATCCCGATGGGCAACGGCGGGTTCGATCCCTCCCTGTTCCACGACGACGATGGCCGCAAATACTACCTCTACCGCCCGTGGGGGCCGCGCCACCACAGCAACCCGCACAACACCATCGTGATGCAGGAGTTTGATTCGCAGACTGGCACGCTCTCGCCCGAGCGCAAAACGCTGTTTACCGGCACGCCGCTCTGCTACACCGAAGGGGCGCATCTTTATCGCCACGCGGGATGGTACTACCTGATGGTTGCCGAGGGCGGCACCAGCTACGAGCACGCCGTCGTGGTGCTGCGCGCAAAAACCATCGACGGGCCGTACGAGCTGCACCCGGACGTGACGATGATGACCAGCTGGCACCTGCCGGAGAACCCGCTGCAAAAGAGCGGCCACGGCTCGCTGCTGCAGACCCACACCGGGGAGTGGTATATGGCCTACCTCACCAGCCGCCCGCTGCGCCTGCCCGGCGTGCCGCTGCTGGCCTCCGGCGGGCGCGGCTACTGCCCGCTGGGGCGCGAGACCGGCATCGCCCGCATTGAATGGCGCGACGGCTGGCCGTACGTGGAAGGCGGCAAGCACGCGCAGCTGACCGTGAAAGGCCCGCAGATAGCGGAGCAGCCTGTAGCCGTTCCGGGCATCTGGCGGGACGATTTCTACGCCAGTTCGCTCGACCCGGAACTGCAGACCCTGCGCATTCCGTTCGACGATACCCTCGGCTCGCTTACCGCCCGCCCGGGCTACTTACGGCTCTACGGCAACGACTCGCTCAACTCGACCTTTACCCAGTCGACCGTGGCGCGCCGCTGGCAGCATTTCACCTTCCGGGCCGAGACGCGGATGCAGTTCTCGCCGGTCCACTTCCAGCAGAGCGCGGGGCTGACCTGCTACTACAACAGCAAAAACTGGAGCTACTGCTTTGTGGATTACGAGGAGGGGCAGGGCAGAACGATTAAGGTTATTCAGCTCGACCACAACGTGCCGTCGTGGCCGCTGCACGAGCAGCCCATTCCCGTGCCGGAGAGTGCGGAGAGCGTCTGGCTAAGGGTGGACGTGGATAAACTGGTCTACCGCTACAGCTACTCGTTCGACGACGAGACGTGGCACACCGTGCCGGTGACGTATGAGGCGTGGAAGCTGTCGGACGACTATATCGGCGGGCGCGGTTTCTTCACTGGTGCGTTTGTGGGACTGCACTGCGAGGACATCAGCGGCGACGGCTGCCACGCGGACTTCGACTACTTCACCTACGAGCCGGCATAGCCCAACGCGCGTGATAGCTGGAGCCCGGCCTGCTGAAGCTGCTCGCGGAAATTAGCCAGCTCGGCGTCGTCCACGCGCGAGGTCAGCGTCGACAGGCTCAGGGCGGCGATGACGCGGGACTCGTGGTTCCACACCGGCACCGCCACGCAGCGCACGCCCTGCTCGTTCTCTTCGCTGTCCAGGGCATAGCCCTGCTCGCGGGTCTGCGCCAGAGCGGCCATTAATGCTTCGCGAGAGGCGAGGGTGGAAGGGGTATAGGTGGTGTACTGATAGCCCTCCAGCAGGGTGTTCAGCTCGGCCTCGCCCAGCCAGGCAATCAACACCTTGCCGATGGCAGTGGCGTGAACCGGCAGGCGGCGGCCAATGCGCGAATATGCTATGGCGGCCAGCTTGCCTTCAATCTTCTCGATATAGACCCCTTCACGACCGTCCAGGATCCCCAGATGGGTGGTCTGCCCGGTCCGCTGGGACAGCTCCGTCAGCCAGCCTTTCGCCTTCTGGCGAATGTCGATGGAGCCCACGACGAAATGACCGCGCTCAACCAGCTTCATGCCGAGGCGATATTTGCCGTTCTCCGGGTTCTGATCGATATAGCCGTGAAGCTGGAGGGTTTTCAGCAGCGAGTGGAGGGTACTCTTGCTCAGCCCCATCAGTTTGCTGATGTCGGTGATCTTAAGCTCGGTGGCCTGCTCGTTGAACAGGTCGAGGATCTGCAACGCACGTTCAACAGACTGAATAATCGGCATAATGCTGGCATGTCCACGCTGGAATGAAGGCGAAAACGTACCTTTTTCGGGGTGAAAAATCAATGAAATGGCGCCGGTGTTCTCCCTCTCCCCGTGGGAGAGGGCCGGGGTGAGGGCATAAGGCCGCAGCGTTGCCTGATTCGCCCGGCGGCGCTACGCTTGCACGGGCCTACGGGTTGTGTTTTCTCCCTCTCCCTGTGGGAGAGGGACGGGGTGAGGGCATCAGGCCGCATCGTCGCCTGATTCGCCCGGCGGCGCTGCGCTTGCACGGGCCTACGGGCTGGGTGTTCTCCCTCTCCCCGTGGGAGAGGGCCGGGGTGAGGGCACCAGACCGCAGAGGAGTCAATCACTTCCCAAGCGTCGCCACCATCACCGCCTTAATCGTATGCATCCGGTTTTCCGCCTGGTCGAAGACGATACTCGCCGCCGACTCAAACACCTCGTCCGTCACTTCCATCCCGCCGTGCAGGTCGAACTCCTTCGCCATCTGCTTGCCAAGCGTGGTCTGGTCGTCATGGAACGCGGGCAGACAGTGCAGGAACTTCACGTTCGGGTTGCCGGTCAGCGCCATCATTTGCGCGTTCACCTGATACCCCCTCAGCAGCGCAATCCGCTCCGCCCACTTCTCTTTGGCTTCGCCCATCGACACCCACACGTCGGTATAGATAAAGTCCGCGCCCTTCACGCCCGCCGCCACGTCTTCCGTCAGGGTGATTTTCCCGCCGTGCTTTTCCGCTAGCGCAATGCACTCCGCCACCAGGCTCTCTTCCGGCCAGCAGGCTTTCGGGGCCACCAGACGCAGATCCAGCCCGGTCAGCGCCGCCGCTTCCAGCATCGAGTTCCCCATGTTGTTGCGCGCGTCGCCCGCGTAGACCAGCGTCATCTCGTTAAACGCCTTGCCCGGCAGGTGCTCCTGCATGGTCAGCAGGTCCGCCAGCAGCTGCGTCGGGTGGAACTCGTTGGTCAGCCCGTTCCACACCGGCACGCCAGCATACTGCGCCAGCGTTTCGACGACTTCCTGGCCGTGACCGCGATACTGAATGCCATCGTACATCCGCCCGAGCACGCGTGCGGTATCCTTAATTGACTCTTTATGCCCAATCTGGCTGCCGCTCGGCCCTAAATAGGTAACGCGCGCGCCCTGGTCAAATGCGGCAACTTCGAAAGAGCATCGTGTACGGGTTGAGTCTTTTTCGAAGATGAGCGCGATGTTTTTACCGGTAAGCTTTTGTACTTCCTTGCCATTTTTTTTATCGGCTTTGAGCTGTGCGGCAAGAGTCAGCAGAGAAGTGAACTGTGCAGGGGTAAAGTCGAGCAATTTCAGAAAGTGTTTCTTGTACAGATCAGACATTTTATCCTCGCATGGCGAACGCCACTTATTGAATTAAAATTCACTTTATATGTGTAATTATTCATTTGCAACCCCGTTTCACAAATCTTTCCAACAAAGGTGGAGGCAAACCCGTCCGTGTGTGAAAATAGAAGTATCTGCCGCACTTTAAAGAGGATTGACCCATGGCAAACCCGGAATTACTGGAAGAGCAACGCGAAGAGACGCGTCTGATTATTGAAGAACTGCTGGAAGACGGTAGCGATCCGGACGCGCTGTACACCATCGAACACCATTTCTCTGCGGACGACTTTGAAGCGCTGGAAAAAATGGCCGTGGAAGCCTTCAAGCTGGGTTACGAAGTGACCGAGCCGGAAGAGCTGGAAGTGGAAGAGGGCGACACCGTCATCTGCTGCGATATCCTGAGCGAAGGCGCGCTGAAGGCGGAGCTGATCGACGCGCAGGTAGAACAGCTGATGAACCTGGCCGAGAAGTTTGACGTGGAGTACGACGGCTGGGGAACCTACTTCGAAGATCCGAACGGTGAAGACGGCGAAGAAGGCGACGACGAAGATTACGTCGACGAAGACGACGACGGCGTGCGTCACTAAGCGTTTCAGGCGGTGGCACGCGCCACCGCTTTTTCAAGGCAGAACCATGGATTACCCGCAGATACTCGCCCCCGTACTCAACTTCCTCCAGTGCCCGACCCCGCAAGCATGGATTGATAAAGCCCGCGACCCGGCGAACCTGCCGTTGCTGCTCACCGACCACATGGTGTGCGAGCTCAAGGCCGCCCAGACTGCGCTATTACTCGTGCGTAAATACGTCGCCGACGAAAGCGGTGCCGATGCGCTGCTCGACTGGCTCAAGCCCTACGAACAGTTCACCTTCCGCGACGGCCCGGAGCCGGACTTCATCGCCCTGCACAGGCAGATTGGCAAAAGCGTGATGCCCAAAACCGACGACCCGTGGGGACAGGCGCTCATCGACAGCATGGTGCTGCTGATTAAAGAGGAGCTGCACCACTTCTGGCAGGTGCGCGAGGCGATGCTGGCCCGCGATATTCCGTACGTCAAAATCACCGCCAGCCGCTACGCCAAAGGGATGCTGAAGGAAGTGCGCACCCACGAACCGCTGACGCTGATCGACAAGCTCATCTGCGGCGCCTACATCGAAGCCCGCTCCTGCGAACGCTTCGCCGCGCTGGCCCCGTTCCTCGACGACGACCTGCAGAAGTTCTATCTCTCGCTGCTGCGCTCGGAAGCGCGCCATTATCAGGACTACCTGACGCTGGCTCAGCAGGTGAGCGACGACGATATCTCACCGCGCATACAGCTTTTTGGCAAAATTGAAGCCACACTTATCTCGACACCGGACCACGAGTTTCGCTTCCACAGCGGCGTGCCGGTGTAAACCGGCATAACTCAAGGATAAGGATGCGAGATGAATAAAAAGTGGACCCGTATTGTGATTATCGTCATTGCGGCTGCCGCCGTGGCGTTCTGGGTGTTTTTCGACAGGCAGCGCGCCCCGGAACGGCAGATGGATAACGCCCTCAACGCGATGCCCGCCTGGCAGGTGATTAAGGAGCAGGAGCCCGCGCTGCATCAGCGCATTCTCGACCAGATGGCCGCCCTGCAAAAAGCGGGCGAGCCGGAGCAGCAGATTATCGACACCATCCAGCCGCAGATCCTGCATCTGCAGATGTCGCGCCTGCAAAACGCCCCGGACGCCAACGTGGTGAACTACATGACCATCAACATGGAGCAGACCGCCGCCATCCAGAAGGTGAGCGACGACGCCTGCTTCCGCTTCCTCTACCCGATGGTGAAGGGCGGCATCAACCCGATGCGCATGCTGGATAAAGACCTGATGGCGCGGCGCATGCAGGCCGATGCGGACATGATGCGCGCGGCCTACGGCAAAAACCGCCACACCGTGACCCAGGCCGAGCGTGAGGCGGCCGTCGAGGATGTCCGACCGATTATGAAGCAACTTGCCGATCAGTACGGCGAGGACATCCAACTGCTGCAGATGCCGGAGAAGGCGGCGGGCAAAGAGAAGCTCTCCTGCGATATGGTGCAGGAGATGTGGGCCAAGGTGCTGGCGCTGCCGGAGCAGAAGGCGGCAGGGGTGATTCGGCTGGCGGTATCTGAGCTGGAGTGACGAAGGGCGCTGGTTTTTTGGGCACTTAGCGCGGGTTTCGCGCGTCGTCGCTTGCATGGCGGCGCGCGACAGGTATAATCCACAACGTTTCCGCATCCCCTTCAGTGCCGAAGTGGCGAAATCGGTAGACGCAGTTGATTCAAAATCAACCGTAGAAATACGTGCCGGTTCGAGTCCGGCCTTCGGCACCATCGGAACATCAATAGACGTCAACGGACGTCTTTTTTTGTGCCTGAAATCCAGTATTTACCTGTCATTCCCGCTATATTAACTCTCTCAAGGTCAACCGACTTCAACGTACATCTATCAACAGATGTTGGTACAGATGATGGTATTTCCGGTTCGATAATGCTTGTACCAACAGGGAGGGGATAAGCATGGCTCTAACAGATATCAAAGTCAGAACAGCCAAGCCAATGGATAAGCAATATAAGCTGACCGATGGCAGCGGTATGCACCTGCTTGTCCATCCAAATGGTTCAAGATACTGGCGTCTCCAATACCGCTTTGGTGGAAAGCAAAAGATGTTGGCTTTGGGTGTATATCCTGAATCGGGGAGGGGTAGTGAGTCCGTTTGATTTTGCAAAAATTAATTTGGGGAAATAGACAGGGTGGTAGCCCCGCTATGTCAAACTCACTTAGTACAGCAGAGTTATAAAATAAAAAGACATCTAGCCATGAAGATGGCTGGATGTCTTTTCTTTGAAGCGATGTTCATGGTGACTTACAGTGTGTAATTTCGATTATATTGAACCTGTACATAAGGTTGCGTTATCACGTTACCTGACGCCAAAGCCGCGTCATACCTACTAGGGTTTACCCCATTGATTTGTCAATTCGGGATATGAGTAAAAGCAATAGACAAACTAGATCCTTAGCAGCTGCATTAGATGTAAGCCATTTGATTTCAGCAATAATGAAACTTCATCTTGCGGTATATCCCATATCTCGGCGAGTTTAATTGTCACATTATGTGCCTCCCATGGCATTACATGTACACCATGCATTTTCGCGAATGGTCCGTCGCTCTCTGGGACCACTCGATCACGTGGCATTAGTGCTGCCAGCTTCCGTCCATTAGCAGACTCCATCATTGTTGGTCCAACACTGAACCAACAACCGGCATCGGCTGCTCTTCGAAGGATGGAAGGAGAATCGGTGAACCAGTGAAGGACCGCTGTGCCAAACCCAGGGTTCATATCAAGAATATCTAAAACTTCCTTGGCAGCAGCCCGAGAATGAATGCTGAGAACTCGCCCACCTAGTCCTACACACTTTTCAACAATGGCTTGAAATATATTCTTTTGAAGTTCAAAGTACGGCCTGTACCGCGATGAACCATCCAGACCAATTTCGCCAATACCAGTGCAATCCTCCATTTGTGATAGCAACATTTCCAATTCGCTATGTTTTTTATCTGCTATCTCAGGGTGGAGGCCTGGGGAAATGAAACATTTCTGAGTGGTGGCCAGAACTTTCGAGGTTGCTGCGTATGCTCTTGGGCTAGTTGTAACCAGCCATACAAATTCGGTTCGCTTCAAAGCTTCGATGTAGACTTTCTTGGCATCCGGATAAAGATCTAAGTGGCAGTGGAAATCCATCAAATTATTCCGTCCCTTCGAAGCAATGTAGCTAACTCAGCTAAACCCTGTTCAGCAACGTGACGATAATGAGGGCGATCCGCAGCTGACGCAAAGGCTAGTGTGGCCCCTAGGAAGGCATCAATCCCTTTTTTTTCGGCGGCGAGTACAGCACAAGCTACTGCCATTGGATCGTCAGCATTTGCTTTTCCTGCCAACGACAGATTGGTGAATTTATATCTTGTCGTATCAGAAATACCCCAGCGCTGAATCGCAGCTTTACGAACCATACATGGCACGCATCGACCGCAGTGTGTTCGGTTGTAGGTACGGAAACGACCGCAACTTGTCGAATCACATGCAAATCTTGCTAGCAGTGTTTGATCTGCGCACTGTGCCAACATCTCTCCCTTCGTCATGAACCGATAGGGCATACACAATTGGGCATTGACGCCAACGGCATCAAGTAATTTTTGAAGGAAAGTCATGAACTGTGGATGTGTTGTTCTTGTGCTGAGGCTAGCCATCCTTCCCGGAAGTAATGGAGGATTGATACTTATGAATCCATTTTCTGGTACCAATATTTCGGCTCTGTTGACCGACAACAATGATGTAGCGAGCACAGCAAGACCATAGAACGCCATTGAGCGAGCTCTGGTCGATGTTTCTTTTTTACCACTAAAAACGACTTTATGACTCCACTGTTGATGCCAGTCGCCTCCACCTAGTGCATCAGCATAGGCAACTTGCCGAGCAGAATCTTCAAAAGCAAGTTGTGACACAAAAATTGGTTTACGCCCTGCTGCTGTTGCATCAATGCCACCTATCAGGCTATCAAGGCCTCCAGAAAGTAGAGACACGCAATCTCGGTCGCACTCCCTGTGATTGCCTTTTGGTGGTGTTGGGCCGCCAGGCAGGAAGTGCAGCGTCCAAAAGTCACCAGAAAGAACTCGAAGCATTTCCTCTGCAATAGCTTTATTTGCTTCCCAAGGAACTGGATCATTAAGTGTAATATCGAGCTCAATTTGGCGAGTCCAACCATCAGCACTATTTTTGCGAAGAACAGCAATATCTGAGGCATAAACAGCAAAACAAAAAAGCATGAAATCCCATACTGGGATCGATGGGGCATAGCCAGCACCTTCTAGCTTACGCAGCCAACCAGAGGCAATGCGTCCAATGCCGGGTCGTGATGATGCCTCTAAGAAGGTGAATGCACGAGTGCCTACTGGCACATTTTGGGGTAGCGAATTGATACTTGAGCAAAGAATTTTCATGATTCAGAGAACACCGTAAGGGCGTCTTGTAACGCCGAAGTCGCAATTTCTCGCATGGAATGTGAAGTACTGCCAGAGCGTACTTTTCCCATCGATTTGTTAACAACAACCATGATGTAGTCAAGCACTTGTGCTAATCGCTGTTGTATGACGCTGGGTACATATTTTAGCTTTTCAAAAACCCTTCCGAGTTCAAGTTGAACCCGGTTGTAAACATCGTACGCCACTGTGAATGCCATTACATTGGCAATCTGGTCATCCGCAAGATTGAAGATATCAGCAGTGGGATCTACTTCATAAAGATGAGAGATGGCCTGATTCATTGCATGCTTGGCTGACTCTTCGTCAATACTTCCACCCGTGGGCAGCAGCTTTTGTACAACTTCTAGCGCAGTATCATGGGCAGATAGATTTCTCTGTTTTACCGAAGCAACCCACGCATCGATATCAGGGTCAGTTCCATCTCGGGCTGTTGCCAGAAAGCCCCCTAATGAAGCAGAAGCTATAGCGCTAGTGCGCATACGACTGGCCGCTTTAACTGAGCCGCCCATACCTTTTTTAATGAAACTCGAAATACCTCGCCTTAAATCAGATCCACTACCAGATTGCACGAAACCCGTGAGAGCCCTTCGTGCTTCCTGATAACGACCCGCTGGCGCTACCGCCGGACTTTCTACATGCTGCGGTGTAGTGTTGTCATTCTCCGAGTCACTGTCATTTTCACCATCAGAGCCATCTTCGGGAGCTGGATTTGGTGATATAGGTTTGTCTGCATGGCTAGAGTCAATGCCAGTTTCAGCATCATCTAGCCATGGTGGATCAAATGATGCGCCAGAACCGGCTCCTGCGCTTGAGGTCGAGGTACCCATTTATTTCTTCCTTGCATTTTCAATTGCACGTTTAACAGGTTTCGGAATCTGTTCGTCCCGTTCCCACTTAGATAAAACATCTTTCGCCCAGCTACACTCTGTCA
Source organism: Enterobacter cloacae complex sp. 402C9 (assembly GCF_050030745.1). Lineage (NCBI taxonomy): Bacteria > Pseudomonadati > Pseudomonadota > Gammaproteobacteria > Enterobacterales > Enterobacteriaceae > Enterobacter > Enterobacter cloacae complex sp. 402C9. Next base: position 532,131 of record NZ_JBLGUW010000001.1, read on the forward strand.
AAGCTGAAACCAAGCCTGGGGCGAGCTGAGAAATAGGTGCCTGACTAATGAGTGCAGCGGCTCGAGCCCCGGTACTTGGGTGAATATGAGACACCTCGATAAGCATCAAGACCTCTTCGGCCTTTTGCCATAAACGGTTTGGTCGCCGAATTTCCCAGGCGCGAGCCATGGCAAGACCAGACTGCAGTTCACCAGCATCCATTATTTGCTGTTTTAATGCTTCATTCGAATTTCGGGCTGCCACCAACGCATCACGCAATGCTTTACCTGCTACGTTCAGATCATCGGCACCAAAATCCCTAACGGTGCTATCTCTACTGAGGTGCAATATAGGTCGCATATCCATATCACCAAGCAGAGGTTTAAGCTGCAGCCACTCACGAACAAACTCTTTATCTCCAAATAGAGTGGGGAGCGTATTATCCGGGTCTTTAGCAGCCATCTCTGCGTCATGAAGAATGCTGACTCTTCCTTCGTTTTCGGCCGAAACTTTTTCTGCCAATGCATTTGCCGTAGCTTCGTCACACCGCTCGAGCAAATGCCACTTAGCCAGAATTTGTACATCCACATCAATGCCTTGTGGCTTAGCTAATGTCCTACGCAAAAACACTGTATTAAGAAATCGCTTAATCAGTCGTGGGTTGGCTTGGACTGTACTTGCACTAAAAAGTAACGGAGCCAACCTCTCAGCCAGCCCCATTAGGTCGAGCAACTCAGCATCCTCCTTTTCCACCAGCGTTTCGAGGAATGCAAGATCAACGGTTTTTCCCGTCCAAGTTTCTCGTAGTCGAGCTTCTACGCTGAGTTTAGCTTTCTCAAAATTCTCAGTTTTCAGCTGTCCGCTGCGGTGAGCACGTTCCAAAAATAGCAACGCGGTATATGCTTTAGTCTCGTTAGCGCCCAGTCTTGGTACTCGCAATGGAACTTGAATTAACTTGTCGAAATAATTGGTTGCGATATCGTCATCCAAACCAGTACCAGCAAAATGGACACGGACGGCTCCACGAATAAACACATCGTCCGCGGCGATGACGAATGCACTTCGACGCAGAAACAGCAGCAACCGAATAGCCTCGAGCGTTGAAATAGCAGTCTTAGGTAGACATCGATCAAGGTCATCGACAAAGACTACCAACGTGATATTCAACTCGACGAGTAGCTCTTCCAAGGCTTCCCGAAAGGATTGTATTTCTTTTGGCAGCGAAACGGGTTTAGCTTCGTTCAAGAGTCCTTTGGTAGCTTCTGATGCATCTTTGGCGACTGCGATGCCTTCATTAAGTGATTCATTCTGCAATGCACCTTTTCCAGCCTCGACAACTTTTCCAATAAGACCGACCGGAACTCCTGTGATCAAAGTGGCTGCAACTTCTCCACCAAGTTGAGCCAACCGTAGAAAATTAATGCGCTTGACGAGGGATTTTGCCTTACCTAAAAGTCCACTATTCTGAGCGACTACAGCCTCAAGTACTGCATCTCCAACCGTCTGTAGCAGCGCGGTACGTGCATCCTCAAAGCCTTGGTAAAGCCATGGATTGAAAGTTATCACTACATGTTTTGGTCGTTCCTCAGAGGCAATTCCCACTCCGACAGTCTGTTCCAGCGATAACTCAGATGCGATCATCCGTACAAGTGACGATTTTCCTGCGCCCCAGCCTCCCGAGATCCCAATCGAGATTGGCTCCCCACCGGTATCTTGAATGAGCTCCGCGCATGCTTTTGCTACTAGGCGAAAATTAACGTAATCAACGGTTGTCTCATTGTCATGCCACATTGACTTTCCTATCATTTCTTTATGTGTCAATCACTAGAACTGCCATATAAGGCCGATCATCCACGTGAAACCGACCACCCTGATGACAAAGCTTCAGCCTGTTGAAGTACTGTTTGTACGGCTGTTTCCTGAAGATCTGGTGGATAACCATACTTACGGAGAATACGCTTCACCAGCACTCGCATCCGAGCGCGTGCAGACTCGCGATGAGCCCAGTCAACGGACACGTTTTCACGCAGGCTCATTAGCAACTCATGAGCAATGAGTTTCAGTTTATCGTCACCCATAACTTGAATGGCGTCCTCGTTGTCAGCCAATGCGTCGTAGAAGGCAATCTCATCCTCAGACAAACCTTGCTCTTCACCCCGTTGGCGCGACGCACGGATGTCCTTGGCCAGCTTGATTAGTTCCTGCAGCACTTCGGCAGTGGTGATAGCATTGGCGTGGTAGCGTGCCACCGAATCTTCCAGTCGCTCCGAGAAAGCTTTGGTCTGTACCACGTTGGCCTTGCTACGTGAGCGAATTCCATCATTGAGCAGTTTACGCAGGGCTTCCAACGCAAGATTCTTCTTCTCCATCTGCTGTACTTCAGCGAGAAACTCGTCGGAGAGGATGGAAATATCTGGACTCTTAATACCCGCAGCAGCAAGTATGTCCACGATCTCGGTCGAGACCACAGCTCGACTGACGATCTGTTGGATCGCCAATTCGCGTTCTTGCTGCGTCGCACCTGAACCATTACTACTTTTGACTAGAGCGGCATGTATTGCCTGGAAGAAACCGACTTCCTCCCGGATTTCTCGGGCCTCATCGGATGCTGATGCCAAAGCGAATGCCTTGGACAAGGCTAACACTGCATCCTGGTATCGACGATGCGCATTCTTCTTACCCTCTTTGGTGTTCTCTTTCGCCGCCAACTTTTGTTGCAGGTCGAGAATCCACTCTATGGCACCTGCCATCATCGCAAGGCGTTCTTGTGGAGTGCCTACCATCGCGGAGGCGTAGTCGTAACCGTGGTACATGTCCCGTACGACCTCGTATTTCTCAATCATCACCGAGATGGCCTGCGCTTCGTCAACGCCTGTGTTTTCCTGATCGTTCTGGGAATATTGCTGTAGGGCTGACTTCAAGTTCTGTGCGATGCCGATGTAATCGACGATTAGTCCTGCAGGCTTGTCGCGAAACACTCGATTCACGCGCGCAATTGCCTGCATCAATCCGTGGCCTTGCATTTGCTTATCCACGTACATAGTGTGCATGCAAGGTGCGTCAAAGCCAGTCAACCACATATCACGCACGATCACCATCTTGAGTTGGTCCTTGGGATCGCGGGCGCGCTTGGCCAGCAGATCCCGTCGGGCCTTGTTGCCGATGTGTTGTTGCCATTCCTGCGGGTCACTTGCCGCGCCAGTCATCACAATCTTGACCGCACCCGCGTTGTCATCGGAGCTGTGCCAGTCTGGGCGTAGCTTGACGATCTCGTCGTAGAGATTGACACAGATACGGCGGCTCATACACACCACCATTGCTTTGCCATCGAGCGCTGCAACGCGGTTCTCGAAGTGGGCGACCATGTCTTTAGCCACCAAAGCAAGGCGTTTCTGGCTGCCCACCAGAGATTCGACCGCTGACCACTTCTTCTTTAAGCGCTCTTGGTCTGCCTCGGAATCTTCCTCGGTCAATTCGTTGATCTCAGCGTCGATCTTTGGCTTCTCGTCCTCGTCGAGTTCGATGCGCGCCAGCCGGGATTCGTAGTAAATCGGCACGGTCGCGCCATCCTCGACTGCCCTGCTAATGTCGTAGATATCTATATAGTTGCCAAATACTGCCGGGGTGTTGACGTCGCCTGCCTCGATGGGTGTTCCAGTAAAACCAATAAAGGATGCATTTGGCAGGGCATCGCGCATGTACTTTGCGAAGCCATAAGAAAGTTCGCCGGTCTTCAAGTCCACCTTGGCCTTGAAGCCATATTGGCTACGATGTGCTTCATCCGCGATGACGACAACGTTGCGGCGCGTGGTAAGCGGCCCTGCAATCTCGCCGAACTTCTGCAAGGTCGTGAATATTACGCCGCCTGATGCCCGGCTCAAAACCTTCTGCAAATCTTCGCGGCTCTCTGCTTGCACCGGGGTCTGTCGGATCAGATCGCGACACATTGAGAAAGTTGAGAAGAGCTGGTCGTCGAGATCGTTGCGGTCGGTCAGTACCACTAGTGTTGGGTTAGCCATCGCCGGATGCTTAACGAGTTGTCCAGCGTAGAATGCCATCAGCAGGCTTTTGCCGGAGCCTTGAGTGTGCCAAATGATTCCAGCTCGCTGATTACCCTCTGGCGAGGAAGCTATCACCGTACTGTTGACCGCGTGCCGTACTGCGTGAAATTGGTGATAACCCGCGATGATCTTAGCTAGTCCCGAGCCAGTTTCGCCAAAGACCGTGAAATCGCGCAGCAAGGCTAGTAGTCGTCGCTGTTCGAAGACGCCTTCGATCAATGTCGATAGCTCCGGCGTGCCTTTCGGCGCAACGTTCATGCCGTCGGTGGTGCGCCAAGGCATGAAGCGCTCAAGGTCTGCCGACAGAGACCCCACCCGGGCCATGATGCCGTCCGACGTTACCAACAATGCGTTGGTATTGAACAGAGCTGGAATCTTCTGCTTGTAGGTCTGTAGTTGGTTGAACGCCCCCAACAAGTGCGCTCCGGCGCTGCCAGGTGCTTTCAGTTCGATCACACCCAGCGGCAAGCCGTTCACGAACACCACCACATCAGGCCGCCGCTTGTTCTGTCCGTTAATCACCACGAACTGGCTCACTACCAACCAGTCGTTCTGCTCTGGGTTCTCGAAGTTGATGAGCGCAACCTTACTAGCCGTCAGCGTGCCGTCGTCAGCGTAGTACTCAACATCCACGCCTTCTGTCATCAGTCTATGAATGCGGCGGTTTTCCTCGAGCAGAGATGGTAGTTCGGACTGCATCACGCGGCGTACAGCATCCTGGATCGCCTCTGATGGTAGGCCAAGGTTCAGTCGCGCAACAGCGTCCTCGAACCGTTTCTTGAGTATGACCTCATCGTGACTATCGCGCTCAGGTCTGTGTCCATCAGGACCGATATTTTCCTCTCGCTCAATGCTGTAACAAAGCGAGTGCAACTGATCTAGTAGCGCTCTCTCCACAGCGGCCTCCGACAAAAAAGCCATTAAGGTTCTCCTTTTTCTTCGACGGGTACCACAGTAAGAACCTGAGCCACTCCGCGCGCAGAGTTCAACGCTTCGACGTAGGCATCTCGATCCAGTTGGTAAAGCAAACGGCTGACTTCGATATTTATGGGCAGCTCATCACCGCTTGGCAACAGGAAACGTAAGGTTGGCGAATCGCCGTCCTCTGTATCTATAGACAGACGCACATGCTCGTCGATCAGTGTATTTTCTTCTGCAAATCGTTCCCAAGGTTCGCGGGATTTGATCGGGTCTAGCTGCAAATCCATATAGGCCTTGTGCAGAAAAGCTACGACGGTATCGGCCGCCAGAATTGCTGATCGACGATGATAGACTGTTAGGGCTTCGATGAATCCGTCTTTTCCGTGGCTCAATGGCCCTGCATTATTTCTCAGCAAACGGAGAGATTCCGTCAAACCGTTATGGTGTTTTATCAGATCAGCGAATTGCCTATCACGGATATCACTAAGTCTTAATAGCCGAGTTGCCGCTGTGACCCATTGGGTGATTGTTGCTTCATCCCGTGGCTTCAGTGGCGCTGTTGCGTTGTCGAGCTGTTCAACAATGACCCGACAAACACACTCAACAAGCCCCTTTGCAGCATCAATCGAAGCATCGCTCTCGTTCTCAATGCTTGCCTGCAATGCTTCAAAAGTATGCTGAAGCATAGGTGCATCGCTCCAATGCCCGCAGGCCTCACGAATACCGGGACACCAATCTAAAGTCATATTGTCACTCCGACAATGTGCTCAGCATCCTGTACACGCATCTCGCCGGAGATGAGCTTGGGCAGCAAAGTGTCACGAAGCTGAGCGAGTGACTGTGAAGTACGTTCACTGTCGGCCATTCCTGCAAACATTGGGCTAACTTGTCGCGAGAACGCATTGATTAGTTCTTGTCCAACACGTAGAACAGGTGTTGCAGATACGATTTCTGGACGGACAGCTGGATATGCCCCACCGTCCGCCAAATTGGATAGCCTCTCGATATTTTCACGAGAAGTGGCGGCGAGATAAACAAATTCGGAGCATTCATGCCGTAGTGGTCTAAGTACAGCAAACCCGGTACTACCTGTCAGTCCTTCATCAGAGATCAAGGCATAGGAGCCATTTCCGGGACGGACGGTGCCGACAATCGTATCCAGAGGGCGCAATATTCGTTGTGCTCGGCTCGGTGCATCATTGGCTCCGTAGCTCGTAGCGCTTTCAATTCGCCCCCACTTTGTTTTTGAAAGATCGACATACTGAATCTGCTCAGGACGTGTCCGTTTTGTCCAAGACTCAGGATTCAGAGAAGAATATTCCGACAGTGACGTTATTTCCATTCCCTCCGGAATCTCACCCAACTTCGATTCAACTAGTCGCTCAGGGAAGAGGTCGTAGAGATACGCGGGCAGGCTGGGTAGAGATTGGCCGCGCTGCCAGCGACCTTCCATTTTGGCCCGTACCGGCTCAAAGTCCACGAACCATGCCTTGAACAAGGTGCGAGCCATCGCCTCTAGCGTATCATTCGCCTGCCGATTGAGTTCGATCCTGTCGTCGAGCGTACCTAGGATTTGGGCTACCGCGCATTGCTCATGCTTTGGCGGAACATTAAATTCAAGCATGTAGACAGCAGCACGGGTTGTTGAAGGGATCGGTGAGCCGTCATCCACTTCACCGAGTTTGTAATGCTTCACCGCGTAGTAAAGCCAGCGCATATCTAAATCGGTCTTAGGTACAATATAATATGCGGTATCAATAACCCAGAATGGTTCTCGACAGAACTCAACACCTCGATATGCACCTTTCCGACCGAGCACAACACCTGGCCCTTGAGTTAACGCAGCGGATGTCCAGCCAATTGGGCCATTCGAGCCAAAAACACGATATTTTCCGTGGGATTGGCTATAGCCACGGATTGCTTTTCCATATTCGAGAGTAACTTCATCCCCCCAATTGGATGAACGCCAATCATTCTCCATACCCAAGCTCCTTCAGGTTGGCCTCAATCGCCGCATCAAGCTTGGCAGCAGTGGTACGGTATCCACGCCACTGCGCATAGAGCCTAAGCATCTTTTCTTCGAAGGGCTCGTCATCATCTTCCTGTTCCGTAGCACCGACGTAGCGCCCCGGCGTCAGCACATGGCCGTGCTTGCGGATCTCGTCCATCGATGCCGACTTGCAGAAGCCCGCTATGTCGGCATACTCACCCGCATCCTCTTCCCCACGCCAGGCGTGGTAAGTGTCGGAGATCTTCTGAACTTCTTCATCGGTGAGTTCGCGACGGGTGCGATCCACCAGCACGCCTAGCTTGCGGGCGTCGATGAACAGTACTTGACCTCGCCGGTCACATAGTCCCTTGCCGGGGTTCTTGTTTCGGGTTAGGAACCACAGACAAGCGGGGATTTGTGTGGAGTAAAATAGCTGTCCCGGCAGCGCTACCATGCAATCCACGGCGTCGGCCTCTAGCATCGCCTTGCGGATATCACCTTCACTGGATTGGCTGGAGCTCATTGAGCCGTTGGCCAGCACGACTCCAGCTTTGCCATTGGGCGCAAGGTGGTGGTAAATATGCTGTAGCCACGCGTAGTTCGCATTGCCCACAGGCGGCTCACCGAATTTCCAGCGCACGTCTTCACGTAGGCGGTCGCCGCCCCAGTCTGAAATATTAAACGGCGGGTTGGCGAGGATGTAATCGGCCTTGAGGTCGCGCAGTTCATCCTTGTGGAAGCTGCCTTCGTTGTTCCAGCGGATGTCGGAGTCGATGCCGCGCACCGCCAGGTTCATCTTGGCCAGTCGCCAAGTGGTATAGTTCGACTCTTGCCCGTAAATCGCAATGTCGCCAATTCGACCGCCGTGCTCATGCACAAACTTTTCTGATTGCACGAACATACCGCCCGAACCGCAGCAAGGATCGTAGACGCGACCTGAGTAGGGTTCGATCATCTCAACCAGAACGCGAACAACCGAACGCGGGGTGTAAAATTCGCCGCCACGCTTGCCTTCAGCCCCGGCAAATTGGCTGAGAAAATACTCGTACACGCGTCCGAGTATGTCTTTGGAACGGTCTCCTTCCTCGTTGAGTGCAATGCCGGAAATTAGGTCAATCAGCTCCCCTAGCATTACTTTGTTGAGCGCCGGGCGTGAGTAATCCTTTGGCAGCACGCCTTTGAGCGACTCGTTATCCTTCTCGATGGCTCGCATTGCGTCATCAATCAAGGTACCGATGGTGGGCAGTTTGGCGTTGGCCTGCAGATGCGACCAGCGCGCCTCTTTTGGCACCCAGAACACATTGTCTGCGAGGTATTCGTCTTTGTCCTCGGCAGCCTGTGCATCTTCCGCCAGTAGCGCATTGTGTTTAGCCTCGAAGGCGTCAGAGATGTACTTCAGGAAGATGAGTCCAAGTGCGACGTGTTTGTAGTCGGACGGTTCCATGTTGCCACGCAGTTTGTCGGCGGCCTTGAAAAGATCGGCCTCGAAGCCGAGGTTGCCGCCGTTGCCGTTCTTGGCGGTGTCTTTCTGTGCCATCGTTTCTTATCCTTGGTGTAATATATTTGTTGCTGGGATTTGATAGCCCGGAGCTAGCTTGGCGTTCTCAACGCCATACAGCGCCAGCGGATCGCTGAGCCACAGGCGGTACTGTTCTTCATTGAGCCGGTAGTCAGGCGAGCAGTCCACGCACCAGCGCAGCAGCATGTAGCCCGCCACTGCTGCGCGGACACATAGCCGGATCGAACCGTCGGTCATCCCATAGTCCATCTTGATGATCTCGGGGCGTTCTAGGCGAGGGTGCGGCACGAACTCCAGCTCGAGGATGCGCATCCATTGGATGTCATTGTCCGGTTGTTCATTGGCCTGCACCTCCTCATTAAGCAAGCTCGGTGCTTCGATACGTGTAAGGACGAAATCGCGGAACTCGCTGCTTTTCCGATCAAAGGCACGAACGTGCCAGCATAAGCCAGTATCTACTAAGGCTAATGGCACGATGACCCGTTCGGACTCACCACTGCTCATTGAGTGGTAACGGATAATGACTGGTTTTTTGGTATGGATTGCACGGCAGATTGGAGCAAGCACATCCATCTTGGGGGGGCTCAAAGTGGTGGGTGATTCGCAAGGTAACATTGGCTGCAATTCACCATTCATGCCATCACCGAAGCCTAGAGCCAGTGCCGATAGCACGCGATGTGAAGCGTGCTTAAACAACGGGGAAAAGGCCAACCCAATGCGGTAAATCTTATGGCTACCGTCGAAAGTGATGTTCTGTGGCGCGATATCCCTATACAGCGCTAGATCGCGTGTAGCCCCCGCAGGTGCCACACCGAAACGTTCGATTAGGTCCGGACGGCCAATCACACCGAAGAAGTAAAGCCGGAAATCGATATAGGCAAGTCGCTCGCGTTGGGCAAGACTTAAATCCTCGACATGCTGAGAGGACGTGCTAACCATGCTTGCAGACCAAAAGAGAAGAACGATTATTTCTGTAACTCATACCACACCGAGAATGTAATCAAATTGATGATATCATGCGCTGGGATTTGTATATCTTCAAGACGTTTGATAATTTCGTAAATTAAATACTAAATTGGGCTTTGTTGAATAAATCAGAGTTAGCGGACAGGATGTCTCCAACCGGTACACCTGTTATGCGATCCGGACAATGTGCGGCATACCCAACAACGTAATCCTGTTAAGCGCTTTGACCATTGCCATCGCTTCACACACCTGCACATCATAATCCCGCAGGCGCAGATGGCTACTCAGCAGGGTTTTGATGCGGAACATCGCTGTTTTCTCTACTGAACGCCGGTGATAGGCGACTTTAGCTCCGGCAGTGCCTGCGCATCCGTCGTACCGCTGAGCGATAAACTGACACTGATAATCTCGTGCATCGCACTGTCCGCGGTCAGATGAAGTTTGCGCCACATCCTGCGTCTTTCAGCCCCATGTTGCTTAACTTTCTATTAGCCTTCGCCAAAGACCTTCAGATCGGTAGAGTCGATGACCAGATGCGAGATTTCACCCCGAGTCGGCGTTTTAATGCTGATATTGACGGGTTTTGCTCGTCGGCTGACCAGAGAGTTGTCCGGACAGCACAAGCGGCAAGCCGATCAGTTTAAAAATCGAGTCAACAAAGCCCTGTAACGCCCGGAGCGACAGGTTAAACACGCGCTTCATCATCAGAACGGATATCAGTGTAGTGTAGCGGTCGTCCACGACCTACAGGTTGTGCGCTGTCAGTCCATGCATCCACAGTCGACTCGTCAAGCCAGACCGTCAGCGAACTGTGCTGCCTGAGCGCGTTTTTGTAGGCTGGCTGGTTAACATCCCGAGTTATAGCATTTCGGATAAGGTAAAGAATTAAGTCAGTTACACTGAGGAACTTCATACCTTTGGTGGTTCAAGAGAGATAAGCCACTGTGCCATATCCGTTAAAGACTCATCGCCACTGTGTTTCAGGCCGAACAGCAAATCTTCCTGGCGCGGCTGACCGAAGACAATACGGTAGAGTGCAAGTTCTCGTTTGAGCCGCTTAAACTTAATGCTCTCTTTGCTGTACGGCAGTATGGGAACCCGGCGTTCGACGCGAGAGGTTCCTTCTTCAAAAATCCAGTAGGGAATCAATTCCGACTGTCCCGCTTTACGCTGACTTGCCGCAAGTGCGAAGAGCTGTGTCCATGGATCTGCACTTTCTGCCAGCGAATGAAGTGCACTCAAACCATAATGCTCGGCAATGTTCTTTCTTACCGCATGGCCCTTATAACGGTGTACTCGTCCTTCGCGCTGCTCCATATCGACTGGGTTTGACGGAAGATTCCAGTGCATCACCGCGTGGCACCAGGTGTGAAAATCGAGTCCTTCTTGGCCGATTGAGGTGGAAGCCAATACAAAGGGGTGAAAGGGGGAGTTAAACGCATCTTTAACCGACTCTGCATGCGCTACGGCCTGATCCGTGTCGTCCCGCAGTTGGCCGTAGCGTAAGGCAAAGCGGCACCGCGTGTACAAATCGCTCCAAGTATAATTACCGCCTTTCGTCTTGAGCTCATCAACGTTCAATTGTGTGGTGCGCAGTGAAACCACAGCCTGAATACGGGATGCAATAGCCGCTAGTTGTGCTTCGGCGGGTTCATGCTGCAACCCCATCGACTCCAGCAGCGTATGAACATACTCATCAAGCATGGCCTGAATGTTGCCATCGATGCCATAACGAAGTGTCAGCCGCCAGTAAGTGTCATCTCCTGTGCCGCGTAGCAGCGAAATGCTCTCGGCCAGATTGTAGAGCGAACGAAATCCAGAGGCGATCTGCGCTGCAGCGGACAACATCTCAGCCGAATCGGTTGCCAGGCCTGTGTCGATACGGCTGAGCGCGCGTAGTGCGCATGTACCGGGGCTGGCAAGCGCGAAGTCACAAAGAACGTCTACCAGATCTTCAGGACGCGGGCCGAGGGAGATTTCACCCTTTGCCATCCGAGCAAACAGGTCGATATGTTCCTGGAAGTTTTCGGCAGGCTCATTTTGGGTCGTTCCGATATACCTGTGATGTTCACCTTGCCACCAGTCTGGTGTTTCGGTACGGGCATCCAGTAACGCCGGAGCTGCCCAGTACCAGCGTTCATCCGCACGTACTCCCGGCTCGCCCTTACCTAGTGTTTCAAGCAATGCTTCGCATTTCGTCGTTACAATCGTTCTTATGGCCTTCACACTCAGCGGCTCGCCCGCATGCTGGCGGGCAATTTCAAGCGGATCGATATGGCGGGCGAGTGTCGGTGACGGCAACATCCAGGCGATAACGGGCATACCGGTGAGACGGCCATCTTTTGATGATTTTGCAAAGTTGAGCAGCGGTTTGACTTTTTTCTTGAGCTGGCTGTGCAGAATTTGGGGATCGGCGCCAATCATGCGTCGTTCGGCTTCATAAGAGCAGACTGTGGCAATCGCATTGGGTACTGCACTCCAGCCGGAAAAAACCAGCGTTTTGGTTAGGTTGCCTTTGTTGGCATATACCCCGTCTGGTGTCATATAAGGCAGCGAAGGAGGCATCCACAAAAGCTGCCACATGCCTTTATCCAGCGTGTCTTCAAACAGCATCCGCATACGTGGGTTGGCGGCATCAAGCGGCTGGTAGCGCTCCAGTTTTGCCTTCGTCAGCAACTGTGGTTTTGCTGATTTGACGAGTTTACGCAATGCATCTGAAGGCGATTCCAGTGCCTTATCCATACGGGTACGTAATTCGTAATGTTTCAGGAAATTGAAAAGATAAGGCATCGATTTCCAATATTCTAGGACATTGCGAGCTTGTACTTCCACGGCGACGCCATCAACCGCCGCCGCGTGATAAAGATCGGCGGGCGTAATCATGGCTGGTTGTGAGACTTCTTTCGTCATCGCATCCAGTTTTTGTGTCATCATTACCCGCTCGGTACGGCACATGACCTGTAATAAAGCGTGCTCCAGTGTTTTTTTTGTCTCCGCTGCGTTTTCTGAGGCGTGCAGTGCGGTACGGTGATCGAGCAAGTACTGCTGAATATCTTTGATTTGACTGTCATCGTTATACAAAAACTGCAATGTGCGGATAAAGTCGGCGTAGTGGTTATCTTCTTCGCTTTCCTGATCGAGGGTGAACATTTTATACGGGGTCGCTGAGAGCAAGAGCACGCGAACATCGGGCTGCTCAAAGAGCGCTTTGGCCAGCAGTGCGGCTTCATCGTCCCCGTCGAGTAAGGCTTTAAACCGCTGAAACTCATCAAGGATAACCAGATCGGGTGCCAGCGCCGATAAGCACACGGAAGCCAGCTTGCTTCTGAGTTTGCCGATCAGGGCGTAACGCAGTTCAGTATCGTGAAGCTCACTGTCCTCGTCGTCATCGGCAAAACATTCACACCCTTCTTTAAGCTGGGCGTAAAGTTCGGCATCGTCCAATACCTTGCAACGAAAATCTTTTGCCAGTTCCCTGTCAATATCGTCGACAGAAAGCTGGTCAACCGTAGAATGCCAGCCAGACCGACCTGCTGCGGCCTGGAGAAGGTTAAGCATGCCCAGACGTAAACGTTCGCGACGATCGCCTTTAGCCAGCGGCAAATCGTACAAAATTCGATACAGGATCGCGCGCTCTTCTTTATGACCTCCACGACTGCGGGTGTGATCGAGGGCTGTGTTCGGCGTCAGGCTGATAAAATTAATTCTGTTTTTGCGAAGAGACCGTACCTGTTTTGGCAGGAATGTCAGTCGCGTCGAGTGCGAAAACTGCGTTTCATTGCTGACATTTAGGCGCTTGATATTCTGCGCTGCGATGGCCGCATTTGAACAGATATAAATAATGTCGATACGGTCGACTTTATCCTGCAAATGTTCAATGGCTTTGGCGATGATGCCCCGAGCAACCATCGTTTTTCCCAGACCTACTTCATCGGCTACCAAAAAGCGGTTTTGCTGTCTATCACCGTAAAATTTCTGAAAAACATAATTCACAGTGCGTTGCTGAAAATCTTTCAATCCCGTTAGTGGGGCGATAATACAGGGGGGCTTATCGGTCATTTCGTCCTCTCATCGCTGATTCAAATACGGCCCATAGGGTAAGAAAATCTTGCGGAATCATATCGCTTTGCCCTTTGCGCATATTGCTTATCAGCGCGGAGATATCGTTTAAACGTTTGGGATCACGGCTATAGATACGTGTTAGCTCTTCCAGAACAGCAAAATCTTCCCCATTGGCAAGCCCTGTAAAGAAATTGCCATTACCAAAGGCACTTTCGTCAAAGAAGGCCTGCTGTCCCGTCTCGCCTATCAACATCGATAGATAACGCAGAAAATCCTGTTTCTGCATGCTGCTTTGTAAAATCATTGCGTGGCGATCAGGTGGCAAAGCGTCAATCGACAGATTGAGGACGAATCTGACAGATACATCCGAATGCGATGTTTTAAGCGAAAACGCTGTCAGCCTGCTAATAGCTTGGACTGAAAACTCACCGAGTGATCTTTTATTCCCATCTGCTGGGGCCAGCAGGTTGCAGCCAAACCCATCGGATACCGTCACGGGCCATGCAGTAGCCTTAACAATACCTGGTAGCTCAGGAATTTCACCGACAAGCCACAAGGACCAGCTCTGGTCGTTTTCACCAGGATGACAATGAAGAGTCAATGCGGTATCAGCGAGCAACGCCCGAGCCTTTTCAAGGTGGCATTCGGCTTCTATACGCATGGCATCTGGCTCAAACGGCTGGGCAGGGTCAAAATCTTGCAAATAGCTTTCCATCCCGCCACTGCTTAGAAGATCATCAATGGTACCCGTGCGCTTTTTCTTACCCTTGAGCGAGACTAAAATTTCGCAGTTCGCTTTTTCCAATAGCGCGGCACTGGTAGCGTTTGCTGAGCCCAATACTAGCTCGCTATCTCTGCCCTTTTCAAACAGATACGCTTTAGCATGTAGGCCGGAGGCAATAATTTCATCAAGGGTGCTCTCGTCGGATGCCTGCTCTTCGGCGGCATCGTCAAGGTGAAGCTGACGCGTGAAAAGGTTACGAGTATCTTCACTTAAGGCAAGAAGAGTGTCCGGGCGCGAAATTAGCGCATCGGCTTGCTGGCAATACTTCACGATGTGTTGCAGTGCCTCGTCGGTGCAAAACGGTGAGATAACCACCGCGCGATCCGCTTCGGGTGGATGCCAGTCGTAACCTTCGCCGGGCAGGAAAAACGCGACCTCATCAAAGCCACCGGGACATTCCCACTCAACGTACAGCAGTTCATCTGCAAAGCGTTGCGCTTGCGCCCGGCGATGTTTCGCCATTTTTCCCGTCGCCCGTTTGGGCAGCACGGAGAATAAATGCACCAGCGCTTTATTGGCACTTTGCTTACGTTTTACGGTGTGGCCGTCCAGCTGCAAGGAGAGATCCCAGGACGAATCGGTAGTTAAATTTCGGCTCAGTACTACCAACCGATACATCACTTCGTCCGTTTCAGGGCTGATAAAACGAATCGCCCAGATTTTGGGGTGAAAGACCCCGCGACCTTTGGCTTTTGATTCAACAATCATATCTTCAAGCAAGCCGAACAAAGGGTTGGGCTTGAGCTTTGCGGGGACCTGAATACGCCCTTTTTGGACGTACACCGTGATACGTTCGGAATAACGACGAATGGCTTCAAAAATGGACAGCGGATCCTGAGCGCGATTGCTATCAGTCGCTGTGAACGCCAAATAGACCGGTGCTTGCAGTAGAAATGCTGGGTCGAGTGAGAAGCTGGTGGCGATGGCTTCGTCAAACACCATACCGGGTGGAGAGGTCAGTGCCGAAGTATATAAGCTGCGATTGCTGGGATTTAGCATTCTTCTCTCCTGAGACCCTGCGCCAGATCGTTAAGTATTATCTGGACGTTATGCCAGCGGTAGACCAGCCGTAGGGTTCCGGCATTGCCACTCCATAGTTCAAGGGCGCGTCTGTTTTTAAAACGCGAGCGTGGACCTTTGAGGGACATTTCACGGGTACGAATTAGAGCACACGCTTCTTTACTGGTGAGTAATGTCTCAGGGGACTGTCGGATAAGAGCAATCCACTGCTCCACAAAGCGGCGGGTTTTCAGGCTAATGCTATAGCCCGGTTTGGCGGTGAGTTCCCACATGCGATCAAGTGACCAGGTACCTATTTCTTGGCATGGGAGAGCAGTAAACCAGTTGACGAAGTTATCATTGTATTGAGACAGAAGGTTGTTATCTGAACGTTCTTTGGCTAGTAAATAGTTATAAAGCAGGGCTGCGCCATGCATTGCATAAGAAAAAAGCCGCGCGTGAGTTAGCATTTCTTTGAGTTCATCTGGGAACCCCGCATAATCTGGGTGTTCCCATGGAGAACTAATGTCTGCCGGTTCGCTATGCAGCGCCAGCCAGGCCAACAAGCTGCCTTTGCATGACAATTGAATGCGGTCGCGAAGAAAGCTGGCTTCCTGGCGTGTTAGTGCAAACGTTATCTCATCAGGAAAGTTTGGCGGTGGTACAGGCAGGCTGGAGTGCCAGCTTTGGGCTGGTTTGAACAAGCTGGTGTCGCCCATATCACCACGATTTTTTTCTTGATATTTCTGCTCATTGAATTCCGTGCGCGAGCGATAAAGTTCATCAACACGCCGATGATATTCTTCCTGCGACCATAGGATCTCGCGAATACCCCAGCGACGTAGCCCGGACCAGTAAACGGAACTGGGCAGACGTTTAAGCTTTTCGCGTGAGTTTTTACCAAATGTACCGGCCGAATCTTCTTCGAGCTGGGAGAGGGGGATAATTAAGGCTCGTTCGTCACGATCGGCTTGGGTACCAAAGTTTGCGGCGGGTATGCGTTTATTTTCGAGGCGTTGATACATCCACGGAACAAAAAGCATATAGCGTAAACGTGTCTGAATGGTGCTGGTGCCAGGAAATAGTTGTTCAGCAAAACTGTCTCTGATAGTGCCAATGCCCAACTCATCTCGGCTCTCTTTTTGCTGAAAGCGAGCAAGAAGATCTAACGTTTTGGCCTGTGCGTCTGCATCGTGATCAAGCCAACCTAAGGCGGATGCCATACCTGTTTCCTTGGTTAAATTTATTATCCACAGCTTGCTTTTGCATACCTTTCTAATAGCTCGTTAATCGCCAGTTTTAGACTGAAAGAAGTATCTCTTAAAGAGCCAATATTTTACCGCTCTACCGCCACCGATTTCTGAAGAGGTAGAGCGGCATTCAAATCAGACTGATGGGTCTACCGGCGCGGGCAGTGTTAAATGTGCAAGTTGTGACTGAATAAGGGTCAGTTTTTGCTGGCTCTCACGAATAGCGTGACTTTTCCCCATCATTTCAGTGATGACCAGTTCCATGTTTTGAATCTGCGGCGCAAAAAAGGCGAACATTTTTTCATCTGAGATAAGCACGTCATAGATATCTTTAAACGGCTCTTTAATGATTTTCGCCAGCGAGGCTTTTACTTCTTCCAGTTCCCGCTCCCGCTCATGTGCTTTATAGGCATCCCATAGATCGGAGCTAATCGTAAACGCTGCGCCCGCTGGGCCTGCCCATTTGGCAATACCTCCGGCCAGTTTGGTGGCCTGCCAGGGTTTAAATTTATAGACATATCCCGTGAGTTTGCCAATCGTATCGCGTGCAGCAAAAATAGTCGTTTTCAGCGTCGCCGGGCTAATTTTCGATACGCCCTTAAAGGCCCCGCCAAGGGAGCGAAAAGCTCCTTCGCTCAGGCCGCTTAAAAAGCTTTCACTGGAGTTTAATTGACGAGTGATGTCATCAGATAAGCGCTGTGTGACCGCTGTCGACTGATCGAAAAAACGATCGACAGACAGCTTAATGCGTAGGTGAAGTTTAAAGCCAACCCCCTCTTGCGTATATCCCAGTTCATCGTCCATAAACGGGCGGATATCTTCCAGGCTGAGTGGACGCAGCTGACTCATCAGCTGTTTTTCCATCTGGTTCAGCTCTTCAAATAGTTCACCAGCCAGCCTTTTAACCTCTGTACGACTCTGCGTTATATCGTTACGAAAGCGACGCGTATCCTCTTCATTTTTCTCAACAAAGGTATTTAGTTCGTTGAGCTGTAAGCTCGCCTGTGTAACGCGCTTACTAACAATATCCTTCACAACGTCCATGCCGGTTTTCGCCAAAAGTACTTCAGGTACATTGGCTTTCAGAATCTCGGCAGCGGTGTTTTTAAGATCGTTAATGCGCGAGCGGCTTTCGTAATGTTCAGGTTTGCCGAACCAGAATGGCAGACCGCGACCGTTTGGATTTGAGGCTATGCATACGATCTTCAACCGTTCGCATTCTGCCGCGTTGAGATTAGCGGCGCGCTGCAATTTGCTTTTCAAATTCTCTTTTTTTATGACCGCCTGCTCGTCAAATAATACTTGGTTCGTTAGGTTAGCTACTTCATCCATTTTATTAATCACAAAGATGATTGAAGACAGCTTATTCAGGTCGCGCAAAACCCATTTTACGATGTCGCTGTGGCTTTCTTTAAGCGGATTGGTGGCATCAACTACGTAAAAAATCAGATGCGCTTCAGAAATATAGCGTTTGGTCAGGTCTTCATACATCACCTGTTCACCGTCGATCTCGCGCTCCTTATCACCAAACAGCCCCGGCGTATCGACAATTTCACATTGGCCTGGCAAGCCCTCCGGTTTGTAAATACTCAACCGATCGGAGGACTCATCCATGGAGATATTCATATCTTCCATGACTGTGCCCAGCCAGGCGGCGATAACGCTGGTCTTTCCGTCGGAAAACGCGCCAAGCAACGCAATGCGCAGTACATCAGATTCAACGGCGGTAATAGCGGAAGCTATTTTTTGTAGGTCATCACCAATGTCTATCTCCATTTCACCCAGCGTTTCTAACATGCTGCGCAATTGTAATAGCGAATCAATGGCTGCCTGCTTCTCTATACTGAACTGTTTGAATTGTTCCATAAGGCATCGTCTCAAGTTGATTTTTTAATCGTGTGATTCGGGTAATTTGCGTTGCAAAAATTGTAATTGGCTGCTGCAAGGCACTCTGCATATCATTTACTTTTTTCAACAGGCCGCTTTGGAGTTCTTTATCTATGGCTGCAACCAGTTTCCGGGCCTCTGCGGGCACGCCGTCCAGGGCCTCCTCCCTCGCACCCTCCAGCTTGTCACGCACTTTTCCCTGTGCTTTGCGAATTTTTGACGATTTGCTGGTAAAAAAGCCGATCACCGTCATGACCACGCCCACCAGCGCCCCAGCGATGGCACCAATCGCTGTTCCAATCACCGGGAATGCGCTGCCGATAGTGCCACCTGTCATCGCATAGCTGCCAATTTTGAAAGCCATAGAGCCAAAATCGCCCAAACCAAGGTCGTAGCCCAGTACCATATCACTACCAAAATCGATGCCGCCGCTACGCTCAAAACTAACGCGTTGTTGAAATTCCACATGCTTGATATCTTCCAACAGGCGCTCCACCGCCTGAAGCATCTGTTGCTGTAGTACCTCCACGGCTTGTTCTGTATCCTTCAGCATTTCTTCCTCAACGCTGATGCGTCGTTTTTTAAACTCGCGCTGAATCCGTTGAGATATCGCGTCGCTATCGCCGAAATCGTCTTCGACAATAGCGTCACTGGCATCCGCCAGCTCGTTAAAAAAGGTATTCCAGCGGTTGCGGCGGTTATTCACAATACGGCGTTCAAACTCCGCAATTGCATTCCTGAATGCAACCCGACATTTTTCAAACTCCGGCTCCGTCTTTTTCAGAAAGCGTCGATGGCTGGTTAACTGCTCCTCCAGCACCTGTAAATATTGCCCCAACGTCTCACGGACTTTGCCTTTATTGCTTTCGACAATATCTTCACGGAAGGTAGCAACTTTATTTCTGATGGTCCGTGCAACCGCGTCAATCTGGCTAAATGTCCGCATTTCCTGACGGCTAGGGAACACGTCCAGAAACTCCTGTTGGGATACTACCAAGTTATGCTCCCGGGAAGGGTGAATGCTCGTACTTTGCGTACTGTCGTGATATGCCAGCGCCGAAAATGCAAGCAACCCCTGAACACAATGGCCCTTCTGTAGCACTACCGCCCCTAAGACTGGAGCCAGCACTTCAACGGTCTGGCGTAGTGCATCGCCAGCACCGCCCTGCTGAGCGAGCTCCAGACGATCCTCTTCGAACTCATAGGCTTCGGAAAAACCACGAACGTTGACCAGCGGATAAACCTGCGTGCCATATTCTAGATATGACTTAATTTTCTCTGCAGTCGCAGTTTCGGGTTTCTTGTTGGTCCCGTTGACGTAAACCACCATATGCGCTTGCGCAATGGCTTCTTTCACAAGATGAACGTAGCGGGTCTCATTACCTTCAATCCCCGGTACGTCGATCAGTTGAAAGTCTTTATCGTCGATATGTAACGTGTAATGGGTATTTCCTTTGGTAAAATCTGACTCACCAGTACCAATAATTAAGCCATCGACGCGCTTTGCCGTATTTTTTAACTTTTCCGTCCGGATAACTGACTGGATAAGACACGACAAACTTTGATCCAGTAATTTCTGAATGTTGAGCGCCGATTTACGTTCGCTGAGGCTGATATCAGCCAGCCGTTCAGGGTTTTTCTCTACAAGATAAAGTGCATCACTCATCCCTATTGCCCCGTCAGGAGATTAATTAGCACAACTGCTCCAGCACCAACTATCACCCCCACAACGGCAGTGACAAGCAGGGTGATACGCGACTTAGTACTGGTTCGCTGTTGCAAAATTTGTAGACGCGACTGGCTTTCATTTTGTTCCAGCAACTGATGTGCTTTATTCGCCTCTTCTTCCATTTTTAATCGTAAGGCACTTTCATTGGTAATGATTTGCTGCAAGCAGATGGCGGAAAAACTGATGGCACTAATTTTATCGACAACATCGCTGTAAATCCGCCCTAAATCATCGCGTAATTGCGTCAAATGCTCGCGCAGTTCTTGCTCGGCTTTTTGTAGATCGTTTTGATTATTTTGCAGCAATTGTCGGCGGGAGGTTTCATCAAACACTATCCGCAGAGATTCGATAATAGTACTTTTGCCCGCGTTGGTTTCGCCAAAAAACGCGAGCGTAAATTTGTCCCACTCGGCATGTTCCTGCAGATAGGATAACTTCTGGTTGAAAGTATTCTGCAGAATCTGCAGTTGCGCCGTCATCGCATTAAGCTGCTTTTTAGCATCTTCGTTCTCGACGTGAAGTCCTGCAATATCAGCTAATGTTTGCTCAATGTTACGTCCCACGTCGGCATAAAGCCGGTTGAAGTCCTCAGAGGTATTCATTTTTAAATCTCATTAGGGTTCTGTCTTCGCCGGTTCGCTTAGCCACGTAGTCTCCCCGGTAGGCTTACGTAATGTTACTTAACTTGGAGGCAATCTTACCGTTGAAGCAAAAGTAAAACCATTTCGACGGAAAGTTAAAATGCCAGTGCCTGGCTCAGATCAAAATGCATCGTCTGTATGTTCTCATAATCAAAACTAATCATTAGCTTAGGGTTTCTTTGCCGTGGGATTCGAACATGAGATGTAAGCGATCTTGCGCCAATTGCTGTGGGTCGTAACTTTATCATTGTCCCCAGTTTTCGTTAGTAACGTTACAGTTGTGACAGAATGTCTGGGGTTCAGGATAATCAAACTTACTTGCTAATATAAATCGTTAACAGGGGAGAGGGCTGTATACCGGCAATGCTGCCGATACGTCTTCGATGCTGTAGATACCGGTCTGGCACCGGTAACAGTGCTTCACGCCCTGATAATGGTCACCGCACCACACACAGTACCAGGACAGCGTCATCACCGTTGCATCCAGTCCGTTGAGCATATTGCACAGCTTCCTGTGCCGGGCCTCAGCTTTCACTTCCGGGTCAAGATGAGCACAGTTCATCAGCACATCCCGGGCCACGCTCTGCGTATCGTGTTCAAACCACGCCGGGTCGCTGAAAGTGCTGGCATGCAGCACCAGACGACAACCACAGGAAGCACAACTCCATATCTGCCCCGGTGCGCTCATGGCCTCACCGGCCGTCACAAAGTGACCTTCGCGGTCATTTGCCAGGTAACATTTCAGTACGCGCATGCCGTTACCTCTGCAGTCCGAATTTCAGCATCAGGGAGCGCCCGGCTGAACTCACCGGTCCGGCAGCTCAGGCAGTAGCGCTCGCCATGGTAATTGCTGCCGCAGCCACTGCAGTGCCAGTCATACTTGTAAACCAGAGGGCGGGCATGCGGTACGTAACATTTAAGTTGCCGGTTATGACGGACCTCCTCAGGCTCTGGTCTGACATATGGACAATGCAGCCGCCCGTTATCTGTTAGCATCCCGGACTGGTGTTCAAAGTAAGGTCGCTCAGTGTCGTATTCAGGGTGGTACTGCAGCGCACTGCCGCACAGGTGGCAGGTGTAGCGGTCATACGGATACCGTTGCGCCGTTCTGGCTGCGGTGAGACGACCATTACCGTCAAGGGCTATGAAAGATTTGGCGTACATCGTGGTGCTCCTTACCGCCAGACGACACGCAGGCGAAAGCCGTCCCGGTATGGGCAGCATGGCAGTGTGACTGGCGGGTCAGTTAACCGGAGTGATATCTCCACCCGGTTGATGGAGCATATCCGGGATAATCCGGCTAAGGACGTTTACGAAGATGAGTTCTTCCGCATTCGTTACTATCAGAAAGGCACTGCGCACTTGGCCTTCAAGCGTCTGGAATTGATTGAGCGAATGAATGACATCATTGCGAAACACTTTCCGGGAATGCTGGCTTCGAGATGATGGGGGGACTGATATTATCTTCGTCGCAGGTAGCTATAGTTGATGAATAGCGCCAGAGATATGCTTGATTGTGATAATCTTCGAGGTAACTCTTGCCCCGATTCGAGTCCCAAAATCAACGATTTAATGTGTTGGTATCGATGTTGGTACATTATCTAAATGTTATTTTTTATTTATTTTAAATCATAGGATTAGTCATCATGTGCGAGTCCGGCCTTCGCACCAGTAGTATTTCCAAGATCATCCGAAAAAGTCCAACTATTCACTTAAAATCAATTTTCGCAGCGATTTTTACGGCCTGAGTCGTCCGAGGTTGTCCGTTGAAATCCGGAAGTCATTGGGGGCATAATTGGGGGCATCTTAACTTCGATTAGAAATGTGCCCCCAAATGAAGGTCAACACCAGACAGGTCGAGACAGCTAAGCCAAAAGACAAACGCTACAAAATCGCCGATGGCGGCGGTTTGTATCTTGAGGTTTTGGCCACGGGCTCTAAAAACTGGCGCATGAAATACCGACGCTCCTCTGACAGGAAAGAGGAGCGCCTCGCTTTAGGTGTTTGGCCTACTGAGACTCTTGCTCAGACAATAGCAAAACTCGACGAAGCTAAAAAGCTGTTAGTGCAGAGCATTGATCCAAAAGCCGAGCAGAAAGAAGCTCAGGCCGAGAATTCGGGGGCATATACTTTCGAAACTGTCGCTCGTGAATGGCCTGCCAGTAACAAGCGCTGGAGTGAAGACCATAGATCGCGCGTTCTACGCTACCTTGAGCTTTATATCTTCCCTCAAATCGGTTCGTCTGACATTCGCCAGTTCAAAACCAGCCACCTATTAGCCCCGATTAAAAAAGTTATTGCCAGTGCTAAGAATAACGTCGCGCAGCGTCTTCAACAGCGTGTCACGACTATTATGCATTATGCAGTACAGAATGATTACATCAACTCAAATCCAGCCAGTGATATGGCCGGTGCGCTATCGACAACCAAACCGCGACATTATCCCGCGTTATCCTCTAGCCGCTTCCCTGAGTTTCTTCCTCGTCTTGCTGCATATCGTGGCCGTGTAATGACACGGATCGCGGTCGAGCTTTCTTTACTAACTTTTTTACCTTTTAGTGAGTTACGCTTTACGCGTTGGGATGAGTTTGACTTCGATGAATCTCTTTGGCGTGTACCTGCAAAACGAGATGAAATTAAATATGTGCGTTACTCGTACCTTGGTATGAAGATGAAAGCGGAGCATAACGTTCCGCTTATTTGGCAGGCGATGGGTTATGACACGAAAACTGAAGTTTGTGGAAACGGATTCAAAACAATGGCGCGTGTTGCTTTGGAAGAGTCAGGGTTATGGAGCAAAGATGCTATAGAATGGCGGTTGAGCCATTCCGAACGTAGCAATGTGCGTGCGGCCTACATGCATATTTCTGAACATTTTGATGAGCGTCGTCTAATGGTTCAATGGGGGGCCGAATTTCTTTCCGGAAATACCCAGACATTAATTTCTCCATATGAGTTTGCAAAAAGTTAAACACTTAAATATATATCAATAATATTGATGATGCTTGCTTGATTTAAACTAAATCGCCCTTAAGTAAAGGAATAATAATTAATGATTACTAACAATGTCGTTATAAGCGCTTATAATTGCCTTAAGTCATATGCTTACTATGAAAATCTTAATTTCTTTCTAAAAGCTGAAGTGGCTCGTTTTGAAAGTTTTAATTTTCAATCAAAAATTGATCGAATAGTTGAGTTCTTCGAAAATGATAATGAAGATTTCACAAAATGGCTGAATAAAATCGAAGTTGAGCTTTTGCCAAAGAAAATTGATAGTCATTTAGACTTTGAACAAAAAAGTGGAGCCCTCTTCTTAAGTAATAATAAAACAGCGGATAATTATAAAGTTTGTGCAGTGAATTATTTAATAACTGCCCCGACAGAAATATATATTATTGAAACCCTTTGGTCTATTTTTGTTGGGTCCTTACTTGATGATAATTTTTCAGACTCAGTTTTCGGAAATAGAATTTCTAAGTCAATCAAGAAATACTCTAAGAAAAATGATGATAGTAGAAAAATAAATGCTAAAAATATTTTCGAAAGATATATTGATAACTATAATCGATGGCGAGATGGTGGGATAAATAAAGCAATTGAGGTTATAGAAAAAGAACGTAATGATGTTGCTATATTATCACTTGATCTGAAAGGTTATTATTACAATATTGACATTGATTTTGATGTCATTGACGATTTTATTAGAGAATATCAACTTGAAGAAATTAAAGAACTATCATTATTTCTGAATGAAAAGTTAAAGCTGATGCATGAAACTTATAGGAATAAGATATCTCCTTTTATTGAGGAAACTCACCCGGAATCTATTTTAAAGGGGATTCCAATTGGTTTTACGTCATCAGCTATATTGGCAAACTGGTATCTCGGTGATTTTGACCGGGATATTAAATCCAAGATTAATCCATCTTATTATGGTCGTTATGTAGATGATATTTTATTTGTCTTTTCTTCGCCTAAAATTGGAATTGAAGATAGAGGTGATGAAGTAGTTAATTTCATTAACAGAAAGTTAAACGACTTTATAATACCTACTGACGATCAAAAGGGGTTCAAATTGACGTCAGCGTATCATGAGTTACCCATTCAAAAAGATAAGCTTATCTTTCATTATTTTAATAAAGATCATAGTCTTGCTGGTTTGCAGGTTTTCAAACAAGAAATTGAAAACAGAAGTAGTGCTTTTCGTTTTTTGCCAGAAGAGCATATTTCAAGTGACCTAGATAAGTTTGCATATGATATTTTATTTGATGGCTCTGCCAATAAATTTAGGAGTATAGTGGGTTTGGCGGAAAATGAAACAGAGCTTTCTAAGTATATATCCTCTCATATTTTAGCTCACAGATTATGTAATTTGCCTTCTAATGAAAACACCTTGAAGCAAATAACATTATTCTTTAAAGGTGAAAACGGGCTAAGGTTTTGCCGATTGTGGGAAAAGGTTCTTTCATACACCTTAATTACAAGGAGATATGGCTTTTCAATAATGTTTTATAAGCAAGTTATTGAATTAATACACAAGGTTAAATGGTATAGTAAAAATGATGATAATGTAATCGATAGAAATAACGAAATTAGTGAACTAGTGGCCGATAAGTTAAAGCTAGGAATCCAGCGATATATAGATATCTCAATGTGTTTAAATCTCGCATTGCTAGATTTAGATACTTTGTTAGGGGGTGAAAAACCACGAAATAGAAGTTTGGAAGGATTGTGGGATTTAATAAATCAGCATGATGAAATGCCCTTGATGATAAAAAGATTTAGGATGAGCAACATGATTCGTCATAATCTAGTTTCTTGGCCTTTAGCTAATTACACAAGTTATAATGGTGATCTTACAGAAGAAAATTTATATAGTAAATTGCATGGTGTTTCACTGTTAAAAAGAAAGATCAATAAAACTCCAAGATATATCCATGCCGATGAAGAACAACTGTTTGAATTAATTGATGCTTTGCACAAAAATACTTTAAATGACTTTACAGAGGAAAATAAATATCATAGAAAAAGTTGTTCTGTAGAACGTATAAAAGACAATAAAGCGCTGGAAATAACGATCGATGTAGACGATACTAAACATAATGATACAATAAAAATTGCTCTTGCAAATATGAAGGTCGAATACAAAGATATTGAGAGTGCATGTAGAAAAGATCAGTTGCCAAATTTAAGCTATGAGCGACAGAAAAATCTTTATCGTATTCTTAATTCCGCGACCGATGAGAAGGTTCAGATATTACTGCTTCCTGAGTTATCGATACCTGTTTCTTGGTTGCCATTTATGGCTGCACATTCAAGAAGAAAGCAAGTTGCTCTAATATTTGGTCTTGAGCACTGGGTGGTGAATGATCGTGCGAATAATATTTTGGTTGAAATGTTACCTTATTCTTCCCATTTTAAGCATAAGTCCAGTATGTTGACATTTAGAGTTAAAAATCACTATGCACCAAGTGAAATTAAAATGTTGACCTCATTAAGGCTGGATATTT
Organism: Enterobacter cloacae complex sp. 402C9; assembly: GCF_050030745.1. Taxonomy (NCBI): domain Bacteria; kingdom Pseudomonadati; phylum Pseudomonadota; class Gammaproteobacteria; order Enterobacterales; family Enterobacteriaceae; genus Enterobacter; species Enterobacter cloacae complex sp. 402C9. The sequence continues at coordinate 558,430 of NZ_JBLGUW010000001.1, forward strand.
CTTCACCTATTCCGGAACATCAAAAATATCATTTAATAAAATGGAAAAACATATCGTTTTCAACATACAACTGCTTTGAGTTGGCAAATATTGAACATCGGGCACTTTTCCGCTCTAAGCTTGATATATTATTTGCTAGTGTATGGAACAAGGATATAAATTATTATCAACACATCACTGAATCAGCCGCCAGAGATTTACACTGCTATGTTGCGCAATCAAATACATCTCATTATGGTGGTTCATGTGTTCTTCAACCTACTAGCAGTACAATTTCTAATAAAATATATGTTAAAGGTGGAGAGAATCATTGTATTTTAACAGCTACCCTGAATATTTATGCGTTACGTGAGGCTCAATATCGGTCATTTAGAATAGATTCGGATTTTATTAAACACAATCCTCCTGGATTTGATTATGACGAACTTTTAGCTCGGAGTGGAAAATGAGTGCGTTTTGGGAAGGGCTTCTGTCATCTAGTATTTCTTTAGCCGTTATTGGTTTTGTTTGTAAAACATTTTTAAAACATATTGATAAAAGAGAATTAGAATCCTTTAAAAATAAACTTAAATATGAAAGTGATATAAAGGCAAAGGAAGAAGATCGTAATTACGATATTCGGAAGGCAAGGGACCTTGAGGTTGGCCGTTGGGGACTAACTTTACTTAGCGCTGCAAATGGCTTTTTAGGCCGATTGTATTATATCAAAGAACACAAAAATCTTTCATCGAACCAGTATATTGTTGATAGCACAAGGTTCTATTTGTGTCAGTATCTTTTCTGGGCTCAACTTTTTAGGAAAAATAGAGACTCTTCTGTGTTCTCACCAACAAATGATGAGATGCTTATTACCGAGCTAATTAAAAACATTTCAATCACTTTACGAGGAAATGAATTCGGTTTGCCGTGTATTCGATCTCTTGAACAGCAGTACATTGGTGATAGTTTAAATATTAAAAGTGAGTGCATTACTTACAAGGAATTTATAGATTCCAAGGTGTTGAGTCAATATTCAGCATTAAATGATTTTGTTGATTCAATTCTGAATGATGACAATAAAGAGTTTATCAATATAATTATTGTATCGTTTCAAGATTTGAAATCCCATTTTGAGACTACACTGCTAAAAAAATAATTCTACTTCTGGTGCGTAATGTTCTTCCCGCCACGCCTGCTCACTTAAGGGGCCGCTTTTTATGCAGGTGCAAGAGCAGCTTCAGATGGTGCCAGAGCTGGCGTCATCGAGGGCAGCGAGGCGGGTAAAACGCATGCAAAACCATGCGCATGCATGGCTTAATTTACGGGGATTTTTTGACGGGCTACTGCGCGGCCAGTTCTGAGCGTTTATTCACGTAATTCTGGTTTTGCGCGGGTGTGTTTTTTTACGATTACCAGCCCGCGAAGCCGCGTCAGGCCTGAATAGCCGGTATTTTTTATACCTGATGATCATACTGTGTGAACAATCGACTGTTCACCCCTTCAGTGTCTATCACCTTATTAACCTTATGAAAATTTTATATAAAAATCAAAGATGAACAGTAAAAGCTAAAAATTCCCCTCCCCTCGTCGCCTGAACCGGCCCAACCTGAGCGCGCAAAAATTACAAAGGTGAAGAGTCGACTGTTTACACTACACTAACTCCTCATCATTTAACTACATGATATAAAATGAGAAATAATCGAGGCGAACTATTAAATGCAAAAAAATTCTTTTTGGGGATTGAGTTTCGGTAAGGAGCCGGATTTCGGATCCTTACCGAATAGGGCGTAATCTTTAATTTGCTTGCAATATCAAATGGCTAAGCTTGAAGTGGTTGAAAAAGGGTTTGGGCTTAAAAGGGTAGCATATTAGTTATAATTAAATTAATAATTATTTAATTTCAGTGAGTTACATCGAGATTCGAGTCCGGCCTTCGCACCAAATGATGCAAAAATGAGCTGCCTGAAGGTGGTTTTTTGCTTAAAATGCTAAAATTAGCACTTGTCCATTAGATTTCTCCGGTTTATGGTGTTATCTTGAATAAAATTGTATTAAATGGACAGTATATGCATAAGAAAATCATATTATTTTTTTTATTCGTATCATTGAATGCGCATGGAAGCATTAAATTTGAATCTTTAAGTTTAACGCAGCCGCAGTCTGATCCTGCTTTTGAATTAATTAAACCGAATTATTCATTTGAAAATTATAGTAAGAAAAATGATGATTTTCTTATAGAGCAGTACGGTAATGTCAAAGATACTCAAAATGAATTTCTTCAAGCACTTGATGATTTGAAAGAAAATACCAGCTTTAATTATGCTTTGTGGGCTAGTATCCTTCTAGGATGTGTGACGATAATAATCACACTTATAAGTGTGTTATTGGCATTAATGTCTATCGTTGGATATCGAAACTTCAAAAAGAGTATTGAATTAAAAGTTAAGAATATTTCATCATTAGTTGCAAAAGAAGAAACAACAAAACAAATTGATTATGTTGCCAAGAAAGAACTTGTTAGATTAATAGACGAAGGGGCATTAACACAGCACCTTGAAAGTGCAGTTGATATGGTATATCTACGACTGAGAGGCCGCCCAGATGATTCAAAGGATGGTTTTAACAAATATCCAGAATTAGATGATGAGGAACTAGAGAAATGAACCACTCACATGAATGGCAACTATTATCTCAAAAAAATAAGCAACTTATTCAAAAATATCAGGAAGAATGCCCGATTAAATTAGGCTTGCTTGCGAGTGAGCTCGGTTTGCAGGTTAAATTAGCAACTTTACCTGCAAATATCTCGGGTGAAATTAAGGAAGTAGAGGGTGTTGTAACGATCAGGATAAACAGGCATGATGTTAAAGCCAGGCAACGTTACACTTTAGCACACGAAATTGCACATTTTCTTTTGCACCGCCATTTATTGCGAGAAGGTATAAGCGACGATGTTTTATATCGTTCTTCACAATCCGGTGATATTGAAGCAGAGGCTAACAGGCTGGCTGCAGATATAATTATGCCATCATCTCACATCGATAAGATATATCAAATTCATTATAAAGGGAAAAAAGATGCTATACTTTATGAGTTAATGGCTGAAAGTCTTGCTGTTTCCGTAATAGCCTTGAAATATCGTTTGGGAGTTAATTGAAAAGGGATGTCTATGCTGCTGACAAAATTTTCTTACATACCAATTCTTGCACTCAAGCCGGCAGAGATGGCAGCCTTGGAAGAATTACCTTCAAAGGATAAGTCTCTTTTATTGCCTTTAATCTCTCTTAAGAAGTGGGCAAACTCGAAAACTTTTATAAAGTCATTAGAACGGATAAAAAAAGCCATTGGTGATAATTATTTTATTGCTGATTTAGATAAAGACTTTCTGGTTAACTTGGCGGAAGGTAAAGTTACTTGTTCAGATGAGTTTACTAAGGAAATTTTGAATTTATCTTCACCAGATGACGGGTATAGTAATTGGTCGGATTTCATTGCTCAGCATAATAATTTTATACCTGCGCTTCAATTTGGTAAAGTTAATGAATTGAGTGCTCAATTAGAAAAACTCATATTATTAAATAAACCTATTGTTGCTCGTTTTGAGTTTTTTGGGTCTCATGCAATATCACTGTCAGATTTCACTGCTGCAATTAAGATTTTATCAAAAAAAAATTACGATCATGGTTTGCTTGTAATATTTGATTATGGCGATGTGAATCGGTTTGATCTTTTAGAGTATCAAAAATATTCTAATCTCATAAAAAACATTAATACCTTACTCCCTTCAGCTGTGTTTAGTGTTTCTGGAACTTCATTTCCATACTCTTTTGCTGGCTCCTATCGTGGGGAGATACCAATCTATGAAAGACAGATTTTTAATAAAATTTTTAAAGATTGTAAAAAAATTAAGACTATTTATTCTGATCGAGCAAGTACAAGAGCATTAAACAATGATGGTGGTGCCGGTACTCCCCCACCAAGAATAGATTATCCTCTCAAAAATGAGTGGCGTTTTATAAGAAAAGAATTTTCATCTGGGACGATCGAGAAGGAGGAATTATACAAACTTGCTGCATGTGAAATGTTAGATTCTGAATATTGGGATCATAATTTACATCTTTGGGGCACTCAAATGATTGAAAAGACATGCCTTGGAGATCCTTTTGGGATTACTTCAGCTAACAGGGCAACGGCAGTACGTATAAACCTGCATTTGTATCAGCAACTACATTATCATGACTCTTTAGATGATTTAGATACTGAGGAGGAATGGGTTGATTAATACATTAATAACGATATTATAATTATAATATCGTTATTAAATACCATCTTTGATTGCTTTTATTGCTTGAAGAAAACTGTCTAATTTTTTTTCATAAGAGATTGCTGGCATATTTTTCTTTTTACTCTCAGTTTTAATTATCGCCTTTGTCTGTAATTCTGAGTAATTATAAAAATTACCTCCTCTTTTTCTATACCTATTCTTAATATTTTCTATGGCTGCCCCTCTTAGAAGATAAATAGGTAGTTTTGACACTAAAACTTCGATGTCTATTCTTTTTCTGCTCGTTATATTTAAATGTTGTTTTTTTGATAAATTAATCAGTTCTACCAGAGTCATCATTCGAACAAATGTTAATTTGTCTTTTACTCGCGATATGCGTCCTTGCCTAATGATTTTAAATGTTGTATCTTTGATTTCCCATATGCCAACATTGCTTGGTGTTTTAAGTAGTATATTAGGAATGAATTTTGACGCAGCTACTATAGTAACTTTGTCAAAATGATTCAAGTATTCAGAGATTTGGCCCTCTAATCTATTAAGTGAATCGAATTCACTTTTAATTTCAAAAGCATGAAGAGTATCATCTTTCACAAAGAAAACATCTACTCTTCTCGTGAAATTAGCGATGCTAAATTCTGTTATAGCATAACTGTTAGAATCATCTTCGCATTTCAATAAATGCGTTAAAAGTATTTTTTTAATAGCGAACTCTTTTATTTTTTCGTTTTCTTTCATTCTGCTGTTCCAATTAAAGCAATGGGGTATTATAAACTATATGTACTAGATTTTGTAGTAGATGATAATTTTAATATTAAAGCCCATAAAAATGTACGTCATTGCTTAAAAAATAACTACTTTAGATTGGTTTTAACCTATTTTAAACACCTCCCTACGATGCCACTCCACAAACCCCTCCCTTGGATAATTCCTTTTCACCATTGGCAGCGCAATTTGCTTCCCTGCAAAATCCCAGAACAGCCGCCCAACAATCCCTCCCCCATTCACCGCCTCGGACACCAGCACCCGCATACTCTCATCAAGCCCAATAGAGCCCTTATCAAACGCCTTATGATGAATCGCACACAGTGCCAGTCCGTTCGGGATCTCACACGGCCCGCCAAACTGCTTCCACTTAATATGCGCAGCTTCAAGTCCAACAGATGCGTTATCATGCCGCATGTTGAACCCGCAGATTGCGCATTCATAGTTATAAGCACGCAACACCTGCTGACGGAACAGCGGATCGCGAACCTTACGGATCTGTTGAATATCAAAACCCATCTCATCCGCGATCTCCTCCTGAATGCTTTCAGGAAAGTGCGCTTCAAGGATCTGCTGCGCCAGCGAGCCGATCAGGTTTTTGTTCTTACTCAGCAATGCAAAGTGTTCTTCATCAAACCCACCTGCGACATTATGTTCCACAAGTTCTTTGACGGGCGGTTGCTTACTGCCGGTGGTCGAACAGAACTCAGTGTTCTGAAGATCCCAAAATCCGTCCCTCTTGAGCCGCCAGAAGGGCATATTCGGGTAATGCGCCTTCCGCTGTGGGCCAAAGCGTTCTAACAGGCTAAGCAGTTGCTCGTGGACCTCGGTTCCGTAATCAAACAGTCTCACATGCCCCTGCTGATAGTTCGCCAGCACGTACAGAAGCAATAAGGGCTTATGCGGCGCACGCTGTTCGCCTTTGCGCCAGATGGTGATGTCGGCAATTGCCTGTTCGAGAGTTTTGCTGGAAGCCATCGCGTTACGGAAGAAGGTAAATAATTGCGATGATGCTCGCAAAACCCAGACCAATCAACCCGCAATCAATAAAAACATGACCTTACCGCAAAGAATTCTATTTCCTGAATCCCCCTCGCAAATTCCAAATTTCCCCCACCCAAAACCGCTGTATTTATATTCAGCCCTGTATAATAAGCACCAGAAATTACGCCGAACGGCAAAGGAAGTATCAAGGAATATTTAAAGAGAGAATTCGCGATATGAAGGTGCTGCAACACCCCCATACCGCTAACCACTACCAACTACTGAGGAGTTGAAAATGGCTGCGACGAATTTTAAGCCAGAGTTTACTGTTTGCAAAACAGAATCAGACGCTTTCACCAGCATGATTGAAAACCGCGAGCTGGTACGCAAAAACAGCGCCCGCCGTCTGCACGGCAACCCGCCCAACGCGGCGCCCGTCCACCCTCGCGCGGAAACGCCGCAGGACAGTGCCGCTTGCTGCGAACTGTATGCACGCATAGACATGAAATACCTTCTCCTAGGCGGCGACTGGTTAACCCGTGCAGGCTTTATCAACGGTATGCCTGTGAAAATCCGCGCCATGAAAGACTGCATCGTGATTACGCCACAGCATACAAGAGAATTATGGGGATGTCTGGAAGGTATGAGTGTGGTGAATATAAATAAGCAGAAAGTCGTGCAGTGGTTAAAAACGTTTCCGGGAGCGCTGAATGATACGGGAGATATACCTATGGTGAAGCGCGGAAATGGTCTGGCAGAGTTAGAATAATATCTAAAATATCCCTTCATTAATCATGTAAAAGGATAAGTTAATACGGGCTTGAATACGCATGCCCGTATTTTTCCTTTTTTAAATGAATTATCTAACACCGCTGGTGCACTCAATAAATCGGTTGTAACATTCTCCGCAAAGCGACAGGGAGGATTGCTATGCAGATTTGTAGGATGGATTACAACGATGTCTCAGCCGATGGACGAAGGCTGAAACTACACGTTTATGGCGTTGGGACGTTTCCCGTTTTTTCAGGGATAGAACCCGTAACCAATATTGCAGAGTGCGCCTTTATCAGGAATGCAGCATTACCTGTGGGTACGTACTGGATCGTTGATGCACCGGAAGGCAGTATTGCTAATCGGGTCGAGCGGTTTGTAAAAGACTTCAAGAACGGTACCAAACATTCTGAATGGTTCGGTTTGTTTAATGCTACTACCATGGCTGATAACGTATTTGTGAATGGGGTCGACAGAGGTTCATTTAGACTTCATCCGTTGAGGCCGAATGGTGAGGGAGAGTCGTGGGGATGCATAACGTTCTATAATATCCCTGATTTTCAACTGGTTAGACAATCTTTGCTTGCTCGTAAGAAGATTCGTGTTCCTGGTGGTAAAGGGTTGATGGCATATGGACGTATTGATGTGACAGGAAGGGCTGATTATGCTTCATGCAAAGTTAAAAAATAATATCCTGATTGGTCTGGCATGCCTCATTGCTTCCTTCTTTATCGTCCTGTTTCCTCTGGGAGGCTTGCTCGATTACTTATCTCAAGCAAGCAATGATTTTTTAAATCGCACCGGTTTGGGGTTTGCTGATGGTGAAGCAGACCCATCATTCCTGTGGGTGCTAGGTGGGATGATGGTCGTCGTTACCGCGCTACTGATGATTATCATCCGAAAGATATACAACCTGAAGCAGGGATGAAATATTTCATAGCTGCTTTCTAAAACAATTAAGCGGCTTCATGCCAATCCCCCGCACTCCACCGCTAAACCTACTTTAACTAAACACCGGCACCCCCAACCCAACCTTCACCTCCCTCAACGTCGCCTGCGTCACCCCCTGCGCCCGTTCTGTCCCGCGCTTCAGCATCGCCATCAACTCTCCCTTGTCCTGCATGTACATCGCCCTCCGCTCCCGCATCGGTGCAATCAGCTCCTGCAAACACCCCTCCAGCTCGTTCTTGCACGCCCGGTCACCCAGCCCGCCCGCCTGATAATGCGCCTTCATCGCCGCCACTTTCTCTTTGTCCGGATGAAACGCGTCGAGGTACGTAAACACCACGTTCCCCTCAATCTGCCCCGGGTCGCTCACCTTCAGGTGGTTCGGGTCGGTGTACATGGCGCTCACCGCACGGTGAATGGTCTCTTCGCTGGCCGAAAGGTGCAGCGTGTTGCCCAGCGATTTCGACATCTTGGCGCTGCCGTCGATGCCGGGCAGACGGCTGGTGTCGCTCAGCATCGCCTTGCAGTGGCGCAGCACCGGGGCGGGCAGCAGGCTGTTCATCTTGTGCACAATCTCGTTGGTCTGCTCAATCATCGGCAACTGGTCGTCGCCGACCGGCACGCACTCGGCCTTAAACGCGGTGATGTCCGCCGCCTGGCTGATGGGGTAGGCCATAAACCCGACCGGCAGCGAGCGGGCGAACCCTTTCTGCGCAATCTCGTTCTTCACCGTCGGGTTACGCTCCACGCGGGCGACGGTGACGATGTTCATATACAGCATCGTCAGCTCGGCGAGGGCGGGCAGGGCGGACTGCAGGCAGATCGTGGTCATATTCGGGTCGATGCCCGCGGCGAGGTAGTCGGCCAGCACTTCGGGGATGTTGTCGCGGATCTTCTGCGGGTTGCTGCCGTTGTCGGTCAGCCCCTGAAGGTCAGCAATCAGCACAAACTGGTTGTGCGTTTGCTGGAGCGCCACGCGCTGGCGCAGCGATCCGACGAAATGACCGAGGTGCAGTGGGCCGGTTGGGCGGTCGCCGGTGAGGATGGTTGGTGTGTTCATAAAGACTCCTTAATGTGCAATTGCCGAAAGGGGTCTTAGAAAAGTGAAAGCCGCCTTTCGGCGGCTATCAGAAAATGGGGAAAACTACTCCGTGCCGCCTTTAAGAAGGCAGCCACCAGCGGTTTACGGTGAGCACGGCGTGGTTTATGTTCATCTCTTTACCGTATCACGTCCGGCGCGAAAAACAAAAGGGCACGTCATGCTGCAATCACTCAACCACCTGACCCTCGCGGTCAGCGACCTGCAAACAAGCGTCACCTTCTGGCACGAGCTGCTGGGGCTTGCGCTGCACGCCCGCTGGAATACCGGGGCCTATCTCACCTGCGGCGATCTGTGGGTCTGCCTGTCCTACGACGAGGCGCGCCAGTACGTGCCACCGCAGGAGAGCGACTACACCCACTACGCGTTTACCGTGGCGGAAGAGGATTTTGAACCGCTCTCGCAAAGGCTTGAGCAGGCGGGCGTCACCGTCTGGAAGCAGAACAAAAGCGAGGGGGCGTCGTTCTATTTTCTCGACCCGGACGGGCACAAGCTGGAGCTGCACGTGGGCAGCCTCGCCGCGCGGCTGGCGGCGTGTCGCGAGAAGCCCTATGCGGGCATGGTATTTACTTCAGACGGGGCTTGAGGCGCGCACCTTCAGCCTGCCCGCCAGCGTCACGTGTGTGGCGGCATCTTCCTGATTGCACAGGTACTCCACCGCCAGCCGTCCCAACTCGCTGTAGGGCAACTGGATACTGGTCAGCGGCGGGGTTAGCTGTTCGGAAATCTTCTGGTCATCGTAGCCCGCCAGCAGCATGTCCTGCGGGATACGCACGCCATTCACCGCCAGCGCCTGGTAGCAGCCAATCGCCAGCCAGTCGCTGGCACAGAAAATGGCGTCCGGGCGTTCGGTCAGTTCCAGCAGGGACGTGGTGGCGGTAAAGGACTCGCTGAACTGCCAGTTGGTCTGGCGCACCAGGCTCTCGTCACACGTTAAACCGGCCTGCTTCAATGCCGCCTGGTAGCCCGCCAGACGCTGGCGCGAGGCCTCCATCCAGCTCTCGCCGGTGATGTGGGCGATGCGCGTGGCGCCGCAGGCGATGAGGTGTTTAGTCACCTGGAAAGCGTTGGCGTAGTCGTCCGGGATAAACGACGGCAGCAGCGGCGAGCCAGGGTCGCGCTGGTTGAGCAGCACCAGCGGGATGCGGGTACAGTCCTGAAATGGCGTCATATCGACGACGTTCGTGACCGGAGAGGCAAGAATAATCCCGATGCAGTTGCGCTTGTCCAGCTGGCGGATGATGTTCAGGGCCAGCTCCACGTCGTCGCCGTAGTCGTAGACGGTGAGCAGCGTCTCGTTGCGCCACGCCGCTTCCCGCGCCTGGCTGATGGCGTCGATAAACGGGTCGAAGCTCTGCAACGAACTGACCAGCAGGGCGATCTCCTCCTGGTTGCGCGGAGCGTGAATGGCAGGAAGACGGTCGTAGCCGAGCTCGGTAGCGACGTTGATCACCCGCTGACGGGTGTCGTCGCTGAGCTTGATGTTGCGGGACTGGTTAAGCACCAGCGATACCGTCGCCTGCGACACGCCCGCCGCCCGCGCAATATCGTTCATCGTCACTTTCGTTTTTCGCTTCATCCGTCCTCTCCCTTTCGCGAATTTGCATCATACCCTAACCGCACGCTTTAGCGCCGCCGATCACGTTTCTCATTCATCGAAGCGTGAACTTTGTGAGAGGCGTCGCTTTTCTTTGCTCCGCGATTTGCGCATTTATCCCGCAGCTAATATTTATTAGCTAAACATTATCAGCAAGAGGATGCGTAATGAAAGAGCAGTGGAGTAAAGAACAGGCACAGGCGTGGTATCAGCAAAAAGGCTGGTTGTGCGGGTTCAACTATCTGCCGTCGACAGCGGTGAACTGGACCGATATCTGGCAGGAAGAGACCTTCGATGCCGCCACTATCGACCGCGAGCTGGGCTGGGCGGCGGACGCGGGCTATAACACCCTGCGCATCAACCTGCCGTTCATCGTCTGGGAGCATGACCGCGACGGGCTGATGGCGCGCATCGACCGCTTTTTGACGATTGCCGACGACAATGGGTTCAGCACCATGCTGACCCTGATGGACGACTGCGGTTTCTCCGGCGATGAGCCGTACCTCGGCCCGCAAAAGCCGCCCGTACCGGGCAAACACAACAGCCAGGCGGCGGCGAGCCCGGGGCGCGACAAGGTGTGCGATCGCGACTGCTGGCCACAGATTGAGCGCTATATCCGCGACGTTGTGCGCCAGTTCCGCGAGGATAAGCGCGTATTGCTGTGGGATCTGTATAACGAGCCGGGAAACCGCGGCATTTTCGCGACGGGCACGGAAGAGGTGTTGTACGACAAGAAGCTGGAGACCTGCGCGCACGAGTTGATGAAGCTGGCGTTCCAGTGGGTGCGTGAAGAAGATCCGACCCAGCCGCTTACCGTCTGCGCCTGGCGTCTGCCGGCGGAAGAGGAGGGCGAGACGTTTTATCAGCACCCGCTGGACCAGACCGCGCTGGAACTGTCGGACGTGGTGAGCTATCACGCCTACACCAATACCGGGCGCATGACGGCGATTATCCAGCAACTTCAGGCGCTGGGCCGCCCAATCTTCTGCACCGAATGGCTGGCGCGTCACGTGGGCGGCACCATCGAAGAGCAGCTCCCGCTGATGTACATGGCGAAGGTCGCGCCGTATCAGTGGGGGCTGGTGCGCGGTAAAACCCAGACCTGGCTGCCGTGGCCGGTGGTGATGAAGGAGTCCACGGACTACTGCCGCCTGTGGTTCCACGACGTGTTCGAGGAGAACGGTATCCCGTTTTCACGCGCTGAAATCGCGCTGATGAAGAAGCTGCGCAATATCGCCCCGGATCCGCAGGGCTAATAATAACGACCCGGCGCGCTGTCGCCGGGCAACCAGGTACGCACTATGGCAATGACAATGAAAATACCGTCTCGCGAGTTATGGTCCTACTTTGGCTATGGTTTAGGTCAGTGTTTTAGCTTTGGTTTAGTGGGTTCGTTTATAAACTATTTTTACACCGACGTGCTGGGGATCTCGGCGCTGGCGGCAAGTACCATCTTCCTGATTGCCCGCGCGTGGGACGCGGTTCACGATCCGCTGTTTGCCAGCATTATGGACACCATTAACAGCCGGTTTGGCAAGTTTCGCCACTTTTTACTGATTGCGCCGCTGCTGATTACCGGCGTCACCCTGCTGGCGTTCTATAAAATCGAAGCGGACATGACCACCAAAATCCTCTACGCCGGGGTAACGTATATCCTGTGGGGGACGCTGTACGCCATCTCCGATATCCCGTTCTGGTCGATGTCGTCGGTGATGACCAATGACTCCGGCCAGCGCACCCGCGCGGTGACGGCGGCAATGCTCGGGGTAAACGCCGGGATTGCCTGCGCCAACATCTTCTTCCCGAAGCTGGCGGCGTTCTTTGCCCAGTACAGCAACGATAAAGGCTACTTTATGGCGGCGCTGGTGATGATGCTGGTGGGGCTGCCGCTGATGCTCAACGGCTTTATGCAGATCAAAGAGCGCGTCCCGCCCAGCCCGGAAAAGGTGACGATGCGCGACACCTTCCACAACCTGCGCCAGAACAAGCCGCTGTTTATCGTCCTGCTGTCGTTCTTTTTCTGCGTGTTCCATAACGTGGCGGGCGGACTCTATATCTACTTCTTTATCAACAACATGGGCGACGGCAGCCTGCAAATGGCAATTGGCGTGATGGGGATAGTGGCGGCGGTGCTGTGCCTGGTCGCCCCGCTGCTGACGCGCCGGATGCAGAAGCGGAAGCTGTTTATGATCCTCTGCGGGCTGGACGTGGCGGTGCGCGTGGTGATGTGGTTTGTCGGGTATCAGCAGGTGACGATGCTGTTTATTCTCCTCGGCCTGAGCACGCTGTTCGTGATGATGACCAACATCCTCACTTCGTCGATGATTGCCGACACCATCGAGTACGCGGAGTACCACACTAACAAGCGCTGCGCGGCGATCACTTTCTCCGGGCAGACCTTTACCGGCAAGATGTCGGTGGCGGTGGGCGGCGGGTTAATCGGCGTGTTTCTGACGATGATCAACTATGTGCCGCAGGCGCAGATCCAGAGCGAAGGCGTACTGTCGGGGCTGTTCTTCGGGATTTGCCTGCTGCCGGCGATTGGGTCGCTGATCCGCATGGGCTTTATGTCGCGCTTTACCTTTACCGAAGAGAAGCATGCGGAGATTTGTCGGCTGCTGGCGGAGCGGAATGCGTCTGCGAAAGCGCCGGGTGGCGGCTGCGCCTTACCCGGCCTACAGGACCAGCCCTTGTAGGCCTGATAAGCGAAGCGCCATCAGGCTTCGAGTAATGACTTACAGCGACTTCACAAACGCCAGCAGATCTTCGTTGAGCTGATCCTGGTGGGTCAGCGCGAAGCCGTGCGGCGCGTTGTCGTACACCTTCAGCGTGGCGTTTTTGATCATCTCCGCCGCCAGCTTGCCGGTGCTTTCAAACGGCACGATCTGGTCGTTGCTGCCGTGGATCACCAGCGTCGGCACGTCGATTTTCGCCATATCCGGACGGAAGTCGGTTTCGGCGAAGGCGGTCACGCAATCGATGGTGCCCTTCAGGGACGCCAGCAGGGCGATGTTCAGCGTCTGCGTCAGGGCACCCGCGGAAACGGTCTGCCCGGCGTTGGTGCCGTAGAACGGGGTGGCGAAGTCGCTGATGAACTGGGCGCGATCTTTACGCAGTCCGTCACGGATGCCGTCGAACACGCTCTGATCCACACCCTGCGGGAAGGTATCCGATTTACCGAAGATTGGAGTGACCGCGCCCAGCAGCGCCAGACCAGCCACGCGTTCGCTGCCGTAGTTGTTGATGTAGCGGGTCACGTCGCCACCGCCCATGGAGAAGCCCACCAGCGTTACGTCGCGCAGATCCAGGGTAGTAATCAGGTCGTTAATGTCGGACGCAAAGGTGTCGTAGTCATAGCCGTTCCACGGCTGATCCGAACGCCCAAAGCCGCGACGGTCAAAGGCGATGGCGCGGAAGCCGCGCTCGGCCAGGTAGTTCAGCTGGCTGTCCCACATGTCGCCGTCCAGCGGCCAGCCGTGGCTGAAGAGGATCGGTTTGCCCGCGCCGCAGTCTTTGTAGTAAATCTGCGTGCCGTCTTTTGCCTTAAACAGTGCCATAGTGTGTTCCTGTGCAGGTGATCGTTATGGTTATACCGGCGCGACCAGATAGCGAATTGCCGGTGATGTTGTGCCCTGATGAAAAGCCAGAACGCGGCTCTGCAACAGGAGGTCATTCATGGTGTGGCGTTCCTGCTGGCGCAAATGCTCAATCCAGGAACCCATCAGGAAGGTCTCGATAAACAGCCCTGGACGTTCGATATCCTCGTACACCGCCCAGCTCATCGCTCCGGCGCGGCGGCGCACCCGGCGTAGCTCGTGCACGGCCTGCAAAAACGCTTTCGCGTTCTGTGGGTCGATGATGTACTCGTGCGACACCAGCACCGGGCCGCGCTCGTTCGGGAGTTCAATCTCCACGCCGTCCAGCGGCTGCCCGCTCAGGTCGAGATTTAAATTCGGATCTTTCTCCAGCTTCCAGCGGAACGCCGTCGCGCTTGCCAGCACCATCCCCAGCGTGGCAACCACCAGCGAGGTCGGGGTGCCGAACTGCGAGGCGATCTGCCCCCAGACGGCGCTGCCTGCGGTCATCGAGCCGAAGAACACCGTCAGATACACAGCCAGCGCCCGGGCTTTTACCCAGCGGGCGGCGCTGCGCTGTGCGCCAAGGTTGAGGGTGGAGAGCACCGCAATCCACGCGAAGCCGGTAAAAAACTCAAACAGGTTCAGCAGCCAGACGTGGCGCACGAACGCCAGCGCCAGCATGGTGAGGGCAAACGTCAGGCTGGCGGCCACCATCAGCCGATCGGCATTCAGCCGCTGGCGCAGGCGCGGCAGCAGGATCGCCCCGGCAATCGCCCCCAGGCCGATACACGCCAGCATCACGCCGTAGCCCGCCGGGCCTAAGCCCAGCTCGCGGCGCGCCACCAGTGGCAGTAACGCCCAGCCCGCGCTGCCGAAAACGAAGAACGCCACGGTACGCACCAGCACGTTGCGCAGCACCGGGGCGGCGTGCACGTAGCGAATGCCGGACCGCACCGCCGAGAAGAAGTGCTCCGGCGGCAGCCGCTGCACGGAAGGCGCCGGACGCCAGCGCCACAGCACCCACGCCACGCCGACCACGGATAGCGCGTTAAGCGCAAACACCATCCACGGCCCGGCCAGCGACAGCAGGAAACCGCCCAGCGCCGGGCCAATCGCCCGGCTGATGTTGACCCCGAGCGAGTTAAGCGCCACGGCGGAACCCAGCTCGGGCTTGCTCACCAGATCGGGCACCACCGCCTGGAACGGCGGCGAACTCATGGCCGCGCCCACGCTCAGCAGAAACGTTGCCGCCAGCAGAACGGTGGGGGTGACGTGTCCGGTAAAAGAGAGCAGCGTCAGCCCGGCAGCGGCGATGAATACCCATAGCTGGGAGAAGAGCAGGTATTTTCGTCGGTCAACGATGTCCGCCATCACCCCGGACGGCAGGGCGAAGAGGAACATTGGCAGGCTGCTGGCCGCCTGCACCAGCGCGATATCCAGCGGATCGGCGCTGAGCGTCAGCATGCTCCAGTTGATGCCGACGTCGCTCATCCATGAGCCGACGTTAGAGACCACCGTGGCGATCCACAGCATGCGGAACACCGGCTGGCTCAGCGGCTGCCAGGGCGAAGCCGCCGATGCGGGCGTCGTCTCGACGTGTGCGTCGCGAACGTCGTTAACCTGGGTCATGCGAACCTCTCCGTCGTCTTACGCTGCAGCCGCCACTGGCCCGGTCCGGTGAGGGCGAGGGTGGTGAAGATAATCAGCAGCAGCCAGCCAAACTGCCCTTCGGCAATCGACCAGTTCGGGTGGACCGCCAGCATCGCCACCAGCAGCACGGCGATAATCGGCAGGCACGCCAGGCGGGTGTAAACCCCTGCAATGATAAACAGCGGGCAGATGACCTCGGCGACGATCGCCGGGATCAGGCTCGCGTAAGGTCCGAAACCAAACGGATCTTCGATGCGCGTCAGCTCTTCGCTGAAGTGGAGCACCTTAGGCAGGCCATGCACGTAAAGCAGCAGCAGGCTGCCGGTCAGGCGCAGGAAAAACAGCCCCGGATCGATCCGGGGTGAAGCGTCATTTTGTTTCATCAGAATGCAAAGCAGCTGCAGCCCAGCGCCCCCCAGAAAGCGTTATCGTCGGACACCGGCATCTCTGACGTGCGGGCGAAATCATGCTGGTGGCTATGAACCCCGCACGGGCCGCTGCAGTGGTGGACGGCGCTCATGCCGACGCGTGCGGCCTGCGGCGGCGCGCTGCGGTAGTGGCCCGGCACCTTTACCACCGGGGACCACTCGGGCAGGACCGGAATGGCGGGCGGTGCGAGCGGGCCAAAGCTGCCAGCGGCGTAGACGATATCGCCGTTGACCACGGTGAGGACGGACTCGATGCCCTTGATCTCCTCTTCCGGCACACGGAAGTAATCTTTGCTGAGCACCGCCAGATCCGCGAGCAGGCCCGTTTTGATCTGCCCCTTCTGGTTCTGCTCGCTGGAGAACCACGCGCTGCCCTGGGTCCAGAGCATCAGGGCGGTATCGCGATCCAGACGGGCGCTGTGATCGTACATCTGCATCCCGCCAACGGTGCGGCCGGAGACCAGCCAGTAGAGCGCGGTCCACGGGTTATAGCTCGCCACGCGGGTGGCGTCGGTGCCTAAGCCCACCGGCACGCCGGTCTCCAGCATTTTCGCCACCGGCGGCGTGTGGCGGGTGGCTTCGATGCCGTAGCGCTCGGCGAAGTATTCCCCCTGGAAGGCCATGCGGTGCTGCACGGCAATGCCGCCGCCCAGTTCTTTGATGCGGTCGATGTTGGCCTGTGACACGGTTTCGGCGTGGTCGAAGAACCAGTGCAGCCCGTTGAACGGAATGTCGCGGTTCACCTTCTCGAACACATCCAGCATGCGGCTGATGGATTCGTTATAGGTGGCGTGCAGGCGGAACGGCCAGCGGTGTTCGACCAGATGGCGCACCACGCGCTCCAGCTCGTCCTCCATGCCCGGCGCGAGATCCGGGCGCGGCTCGAGGAAGTCTTCAAAATCGGCGGCGGAGAAGACCAGCATCTCGCCCGCGCCGTTGTGGCGGAAGAAGTCGCTGCCCTGGCCCGGCGTGAGCATGTCGGTCCATTTTTCAAAGTCTTCCAGCTCGTGGCCCGGACGCTGGGTAAACAGGTTGTAGGCGATGCGGATGGTCATCTGCTTTTTCTCGTGCAGCTCGGCAATTACCTCGTAATCTTCCGGGTAGTTCTGGAAGCCGCCGCCCGCGTCGATGGCACTGGTCAGCCCCAGGCGGTTCAGCTCGCGCATGAACTGGCGCGTGGAGTTGACCTGCTGCTCCAGTGGTAGCTTCGGCCCTTTGGCGAGGGTTGAGTACAGGATCATGGCGTTAGGACGGGCGATCAGCATCCCGGTCGGGTTGCCGTTGGCGTCGCGCTGGATCTCGCCGCCCGGCGGGTTCGGCGTGTCCCTGGTGTAGCCGACCACCTCCAGCGCGGCGCGGTTGAGCAGGGCGCGGTCGTACAGGTGCAGGATGAAAACCGGCGTATCCGGCGCGGCGTCGTTGATCTCGTCTAAAGTTGGCATACGGCGCTCGGCAAACTGGAACTCGCTCCAGCCCCCCACCACGCGCACCCACTGGGGCGACGGCGTGCGCAGGGCCTGCTCTTTCAGCATGCGCAGGGCATCTGCCAGGGACGGTACGCCTTCCCAGCGCAGCTCGAGGTTGTAGTTCAGCCCGCCGCGGATCAGGTGCAGGTGCGAGTCGTTCAGGCCGGGGATGGCGGTGTGGCCTTTTAAGTCGACCATCTTAGTGCCGTCGCAGTGGTGTTGCATCACCTCGGCGACGGTGCCCACTTCCAGGAATTTCCCGTCGCGCACGGCAACGGCTTCCGCGAGAGGGTTCTCGCGATCGACGGTGTGAAACTGGCCGTTAACCAGAATGAGATCGGCTTTACCGAGGGTAACCATAACTGCTCCAGACTGAGAGGGGAATGGTCAGGATTATGGGAACCGGTTTCGGGAAAGATCCAGTTATACAATAGGATAGGTATACCAAAGTATAACTATACCTAAGGTTAACTATACGAAGAGATAATTACGCGCCAGCGGCGTGGGTCATAGGATGAATGCGATTTTATCGGCGTGCTGTTCGCGGCGATTTTAACCTTTAACCTCACTGGATAATCTTATGACCACTACAAAGCTCGAAGTCTTAACCCCAGCCAACTGTCAGATCATCTTCATCGACCACCAGCCGCAGATGGCGTTTGGCGTGCAGTCTATTGACCGCCAGGTGCTGAAAAACAACACCGTGGCGCTGGCGAAAGCGGCAAAAGTGTTCAACATCCCGACCATCATCACCACCGTTGAAACCGAAAGCTTCTCCGGTAACACCTATCCGGAGCTGCTGGACGTGTTCCCGGGTCAGGACATTCTGGAGCGTACCTCCATGAACTCCTGGGACGACCAGAAAGTGCGCGACGCGCTGAAGGCTAACGGCAAGAAGAAGGTGGTTGTCGCGGGCCTGTGGACCGAAGTGTGCAACAACAGCTTTGCCCTGTGCGCGATGCTGGAAGGGGACTACGAAATTTATATGGTGGCGGACGCGTCCGGCGGCACCTCCAAAGAAGCCCACGACTTCGCGATGCAGCGCATGATCCAGGCGGGCGTGATCCCGGTGACCTGGCAGCAGGTGATGCTGGAGTGGCAGCGTGACTGGGCGCATAAAGAGACCTACACCGCGGTGATGGATATCGTGCGCGAGCACTCCGGCGCGTACGGCATGGGCGTGGATTACGCCTACACCATGGTGCACAAAGCGCCGTCTCGCCAGAAGAGCGAGCACCGTACCTTAGCGCCGGTTCCGGCACGCTAAATCCCGGCGGCGGGCTGGTCCCTCATCCGGCTCGCCACTGCCTTTTTCTCTGGAGTTCACAATGAGTACAGGGTTGATATCCCTCGCGGCAGGCGTGCTGATTGGCCTGATGTATGCCGTGCTGAAGGTGCGTTCCCCCGCGCCGCCCGCGCTGGCGCTGATTGGCCTGCTGGGCATGCTGGCAGGGGAACAGGCGATGCGTCATCTTTTATCCCGCGATAATCCCGCTGGCGTGCAGGTGACGGTTCCCCACGTTCAGCACCTGACCGGAGCGTCATCATGAAGGCCTGGATTATTTCGCTGGTGTGCGGGGTCGCGGCTGGGGTAATTTACGCCCTGCTCGACGTGCATTCCCCGGCGCCGCCGGTCGTCGCGCTGCTTGGCCTGTTCGGCATGCTGGTGGGTGAACAACTGATCCCCATCGGACGGCGTCTGGTGAGCCGCGAACCGCTGACCCTGGCCTGGTTTCGTCATGAATGCGTACCGAAAATCAGCGGTACCGCGCCCCCAGCGCCCGCGAAGGAAAGCCGCGACGCGTAACGAATTGTTTGAGGAAAGACAGCATGACGCTGCCGTGGCGCATTGCCATCATTGATGACGAACGCTCTGTTCGCAGCGGGCTCAGTAACCTGCTGCAATCGGAAGGGTATGCTACCGATACCTTCGATTCGGCAGAGGTGTTTTTGAGCCACCCTCTCGCCCTGTCCGGCGCGTCGCTGGTGATCACCGACATCAAGCTGCGCGGCATGAACGGGATCGAGCTGTTTGAGAAGCTGCGGTTGCTGGCCACGCCGCCGCCGCCAATACTGTTTATCTCCGGCCATGCGGATGAAAATATGCAGCGGTATGCACTCAGCCTGGGCGCCGCTGCATTTTTGCGTAAGCCGATTAACATCGATATTCTGCTGGATCATATTCAGCGGGAGCTGACCCGCCGACAATAAGGATCGCGGATGAACGAACAAACGTCGCCTGCATTTTGGCCCGCCCGGGGAAGTCTCCATGAAGGGCGGGCTTTTGTTCTGAAAGAGGATGTTATTTTTACCGTGCTGGCGCAGGAGGGCGGCATCTCCTGGATGAACGGGCGGCATCCCCAGTCAGGCGGTTCGTTTATTATTGCCACCGCGGTCAGCGATGAAGAAGAGGAGCGGGCAACGCGGCTGCTTAAAAACGAGTTTGCCCTGCGCGATCGACTTCATGACGGCTGGGCTATCCGGCCCGTCGCTTCAACCCAGTACCGCGGACGTTTTGCGCTGGTCTACGCGCCGTTCTGCTTTGAACTGCTGGCGTGCCGGGCAGGTAAGGCGATTTCCGGGATCGCCCGCTTTATCGAGATGGCGATCCGCATCTGCGGTCCCCTGCGCCAGATGCATCTGCACAACCTGATCCACGGCGATATCAAACCCGGGTCGATCTTCGTTCATCACGACGCCACCAGCCGTCTGTGCAGCTTTGGTCTTTCCTGCGCCACCTCCGACGCATTCTCCCAGTCCCGGCTTGCCGCGTCTGGCGGCACGCCCGCCTACATGTCACCGGAACACACCACGCGTACCCGGCGCGCCGTCGACAGCAGGAGCGATCTCTACAGTCTGGGTATCGTGCTTTATGAACTTCTGACCGGGCGATTGCCGTTTGAACTGAGCGCTGATGACCAGACTAACTGGGCGCATTACCACATTGCCTCTGAGCCGCTTGCGCCGGGCCGGGTGCGTCCGGACGTACCCGGCATGCTGTCGACCATTATCCTTAAGCTGCTGGAGAAGAATCCGGAGAATCGCTATCAGACCGTCGACGGGCTGATTGCCGACCTCAGGCGCTGCCAGGCGACGCTGACCGCCGAAGGTGAGATCGTCGACTTTATTCCCGGCAAGCAGGATCGCTCTCCGGCGATCCATCTTGCCGATTCGCTTTTCTCTGCGCATCCGCAGGCCAGCGACGTCATCGCCGCGTTTGAGCGGGTCAGCCAGAGCGGTGCGCCGGAACTGGTGACGATTGGCGGTCCGTCGGGGATCGGCAAATCTTCCGTGATCGCCACCACGCTGAAATCGCTGCAACAGCGCAAGGTGCTGCTGGCGGTGGGCAAGGTCGATCAATACTCTCCCACGCTGCCCTACGGCGTGCTGAGTTCGGCGTTTCGGACGCTCACGCTGCACCTGCTCGGGCTGCCAGCCGGGGAGGTGGCGACGTGGAAAATCCGCCTGTCGCGCGCGCTGGAAGGCTTCGAGGAGCTGGCTGTCAGCCTGGTGCCGGAGCTGAATTTATTTCTTGAGAACAAACCGCGTTTCTCTGCGGATACATTTTCCATCGACGCGCGGGCGCGCTTCAGCCATATGGTGCTGGCGCTGGTGAAAACCTTCGCCACCCAGGGCGCGCCGCTGGTGCTGCTGCTGGATGATGTGCAGTGGATCGACGCCGCCAGCCTGCAAACGCTCGATCACCTGCTGCGCGCCTGCGGCGCCATCCCGCTGCTGGTGGTGGTGGCGCACCGCGATCTCAGTTCGCTTTCTGATCCCAGCTTGCAGACCGCGCTGGCGAGCCTGCCGGAGGCGGCGCAGCATGCCATGACGATCGTGCCGCAGCCGCTGTCGGTGAAGGCCGTGGCACGCTGGCTCGGGGGGATTTTTCATGCCCGCAGTACCGGCACCTCCGATCTTGCCACGCTGATCCATGAAAAAACCGGCGGCAACCCGCTGTTCGTTCAGGAATTTTTCCGCCGCATCGTCGATGACGGACTGGTGGTGCACAACAAATATCAGGGGAAATGGCATTACGATCTCCAGGCCATCCGCGCCCGGCATTACACCGAGAACGTGGTGACGCTGGTGCTTGAACAGCTCAAGGAGATGCCCGACGAGACGCGCCGCCTGCTGGGCAGCATCGCCTGCCTCGGCTGCACGGGCGAGCTGGAGATGCTGTGCCGCGTGGTGGGGCAGTCGGCGGCGGAAATCCGCTACGCCCTTCATCCGGCGGTTACCGCTCAGCTGATTGTGCTGACGGAGAAAGAGTACGCTTTTACCCACGATCGGGTGCAGGAAGCCGCCTTTGCCCTGCTGGATGAGGGCGAGAAAAGCCATCTGCACCTGACCACCGCCAGCCTGCTGGCGGATGCCGCGCGGCAGACGGCGGGTAACGAACTACTGTTCCGCGCGGTTCACCACGTCAGCGCCGCGCTGGACTGCATCCAGCCTGCGCCGCAGCGCCAGAGATTCCGTGAGCTGAGCCTCCAGGCCGCGCGGCGTGCGAAGCGTACCGGCGATTACCTTTCCGCCTTAAGTTACATCCAGACCGCCAGAGCGCTGGGGAACGCGGGTCCGGTCTCGGACTTTATGCTGGATATCGAAGAGGCGGGCTGTGAGTTCGCGCTCGGGCACCTGGAGCGCACGCGCGCGCTGTGCGATACGATCCTCGGCTCACCGGGCGGGCTGACGGAGAAAGCGCTGGCCGCTAACCTGCTGGCGGAAGTCTATATGCGGCAGTCGGAGATCCGCCTGGCGCTGGAGGCGTCGTTATGCTGGCTGGGCGTGTTCGGGATCCAGATCAGCCGCTACCCGGAAAATGCCGAATGTGACGAGGCCTGGCAGCAGTTCTGTCAACGCACCGCCGACGCGCCGCAGAACCCGTTTACTCAGCTTAAGCTGATGGAGAGCGCGGAGACCGAAGCGGTAATGAACCTGCTTTACAGCGCCAGTATTTTCGCCAGCTTTACCTGCCCGCGCCTGCACTTTTTACTCCTGTGCCGGATGATGCACCTCACGCTCGATCGCGGCATAACCGGCGCATCCACCACGGCGATGGCCTGGTTTGGCGTGCTGATTGGCCACCGCTATGCCGAATACCGTCTCGGGTTTGAGTACGGCACGCTGGCTCGCGAGCTGGTGAACCGCCACGGCTATGATGCCTATGAAGCTAAAACTCTGCTGCCGCTCGACCAGCTCAGCGTCTGGACCCAGCCGCTGTCGTACACTATCGAGTGCGCCAAGGCCTGCTTTACCTCGGCGGTGACCCACGGCGACATGACGATGGCCTGCTTCGCGGCTTGTCATCAGATCATTAACTTCCTCTCCCGGGGCGATCATCTGGACGGCGTGTTGACCAGCATCGATCGCGGTCTGGCTTTTGTGCGTAAAACGGATTATCAGGACATTGAAACCGTTCTGCACATTCAGCGCCGCTACGTGGAGTTTTTACGCACGCCGGTGACGGGCACATGGAGCGCCGCCCAGGCGCTGCCTGACGATCTGCTGCCCGCACCGCCGGAGCAGGCGCCCGAGCAGACCTCGACCATGCTGTTCTGGTACTGGCTCTATCGCGGGATGGCGCACTTTACCTGCGGCGAATACGCCGACGCGCAGGCGGATTTAGAGAGGGCGGGCTGGTATGCGTGGTCCGCACCGGGCCATATCCATCTGCTGGATTACCATTTTTACAGCGCGCTGGCGCTCTCCCGCCAGCTTACGCCGGAGACCTTCTCGGCGGATTATCGCCGCAGTATTCATCACCATTACGACAAAATTGCCCTCTGGGCGCGGATCAATCCGGGCACGTTTGCCGATAAAGAGGCGCTGATTTATGCCGAAATCGTCCGTCTGGACGGCATGAACAGCATCGCGCTGGAGCAGTATGAAAAGGCGGTGCGGCTCTCGCGGGAGGGCGGGTTTAACCCGATCAATGCCCTGGCCCACGAGCTGGCAGGGCGTTTCTCGCTGGCCTGCGGCTACCCGACCGCCTCCGACGCCCATTTCCGCGGTTCGATTGCCGCCTGGGGCCGCGCCGGGGCGCAGGCCAAGGTGCGTCAGCTGGAGCAGGATTTCCCGCATCTGCTGGCCTCCGGGCAGAGCCGCGCGTACGACACCGTGGCATTTGCCCAGAACGAGGTGATCCGCGATTTACAGAGCGTCATCAAAGCCTCACGCGCCTTGTCCGAAGAAATCAACCTCGAGCGTTTAATTGAAAACCTGATGACGCTGCTGCTTGAACGGGCCGGGGCGCAGCGTGGCCTGCTGCTTCGCGTCAGCGATAATCACATCCCGGAGATCGAAGCCAGCGCCTGGACCAGCACCGACGGGGTGCGGGTTCGCATCCTGAAAGAGACACCGATGGCGACGGACATGCCGCTGTCGGTGCTGGCCGCGGTGATCCGCACCGGGCAGGAGATCCGCACCGGCAAACCGGAGGAATTTCACCCGTTCAGCCAGGATCCTTATCTGGTGACGTCCGGCGCCGCCGTGATGTGTGTCCCGATGTTCAAACAGGCGCGACTGGTGGGGGTTCTGTATCTGGAAAACCGCCTGATGCCGGAAGTGTTTACCGCCGAACATTCGCGCGTGGTCAGCCTGCTGGGCGCGCAGGCGGCGGTTTCGCTGGAGACGGCACGGCTCTACGCCGAGCTGCTGGCGGAAAACATCCACCGCCGACGGGTGGAGAAAGAGCTGCGCGCCAGCCAGACCTCGCTGATGCTGGGTGAGCAGATCAGCCATACCGGCAGCTGGCGCTGGGAGCTGGTGCAGGATCTGATGTTTATGTCCGAAGAGTACGCCCGTATTCTTGGCCTGCCGGAGCAGCAAAAGATGATCTCAATGGCGGAGTTTTTGACCTTCGTGCATGAGGATGATTATGGCCGGATCGGTAACCTCGTTAATCAGAGCGTGCGTGACGGACTGTCGATGCGCGCGGAGTTTCGCATTATCCGCACCGACGGCTCCGTTCGCTACATTCTCGGGATTGGCGATCCGGTGGGCGTGGGCAGCGAGGTGAATGAGTATTACGGCATCATTACCGACATCACCAGCCAGCGGGCGGCGGAAGATGCGATGCGGGTGGCGCAGGCGGATCTGGCGCGAGTCTCACGGGCCACCACCGTCGGGCAACTCACCTCCTCGATCGCGCACGAGATCAACCAGCCGCTGATGTCGATTGTCTCGAACGCCGGCGCGAGCCTGCGCTGGCTCAACCGCGATCCGGCGCGGCTGGACAAAGTGCGCGAGGGGCTGGAGGAGATCGCTGCCGAGGGCGAGCGGGCAGGGGAGATCATCCGCAGCATTCAATCTCTGACGCGCAAACAGGACCCCACGTTTACGCGAATCGATCTGCACTTCCTGATCCACCACATCATTATGCTCTCCCGCAGCGAACTTGAGCTGCGACACATAAGCGTTGATTATCTCCTGAACGCTGACGACAGCTTTATCATCGGCGACAGCGTGCAGATCCAGCAGGTGCTGCTTAACCTGGTGATGAATGCGATGGAAGCGATGGCGGAAGTGACGGATCGCCCGTGCTGCATCACGATCGCCACCGCGAACTGCGCCGAAGGGAAGGTGATCTTTGAGATCGCCGATACCGGCAGCGGCATTGAGCCGGAGCTCACCGAGCGGATCTTTGACTCGTTCTATTCGACCAAAGCGCAGGGAATGGGAATGGGGCTGACCATCAGCGCCAGCATCATTGAACGGCACCGGGGAAAACTGAGCGCGCGCCGCAGAGAGCCGTACGGGACGGTGTTTACCTTCGCGTTGCCGCTTGCCGGACAGGAGGCGTAACGGTTATTCCGCTGGCTGATGTTTGGTCAGGCGCTCGACCACCCTGACCAGCTCGGCCACGGAGCGGACCTGCATTTTCTCCATCACCCGGCGGCGGTGTACTTTCACCGTGATCTCACTGACGCCCAGCTCGGCGGCGATCTGCTTGTTGAGCTTGCCGCTGATGGCAAGCTGAAGCACCTCATGCTCGCGCGGCGTGAGGGACATGTGGCGCTGTTTCAGGGCGTAGTGCTCTTTGACGCGGGCGGCGTTGTGCTGTGCCAGCCTGAGCGCGGATTCGATAGAGCCAATGAGGGCGCTGGATTCAACGGGTTTAGTGAGAAATTCGTAGGCCCCGCCTTTGATCACCCGGACGGACATAGGGATGGTGCCGTGACCGGTGAGAAAAATGATCGGTATTTCTCGCCCGTTGGCTTTCAGCGCATCTGCGACATCAAACCCGGTGATCGTGGGCATCTGCATATCGAGGATCACGCAGGAGGGCAGATCCTCAAAGGGATGGCTGAGAAAGGCTTCTGCTGAGGAAAAGCCAAGGGCGTGTATATCCGCTGATTCCAGCAGCCCAACAACGGACTGCCTGACTGCGTCATCGTCATCAACCACATAAACAATGTGTTCCATTCACCGCCCCGGTGTGATCAGTAAACCATCGAGAATAAAATGCGCCTTTTTGAACGTAAGCGACTGTTTGCTATCCTCATTCATACTAACACATTAATAATTATTATCATTCGGCAATATGAAGATGATATGAAAGTGTAATAAAAATGTGGCGAATTAGTTAGGATCGGAACGCTGTTTTTAGAGACCTTTCCTGCTGCGAAGCCAGAGCGTGACACAGGCGATATTCATCCTGAGCCACGATGTTTTGTGTGAGGACGCCGACGGGTAAAACAGGCTACACTCTGATTTTGAGCGCGACAAGCTGAGGACATAACGATGCACTACACACTGAAAAGCAGTGACGATAAAGAAAAAGCGGAAGGAACAAGCGGCGCGGGCGCTCTACAGCAAAAACTGCTGGAATCCCGTTCGATTGTCATCTCCGGTGAGATCAACCAGGAGCTGGCCCAGAAAGTCATCACTCAGATGATCCTGCTGCAAAGCGTCAGCAACGATCCGATCAAGCTGTACATTAACAGCCAGGGCGGCCACGTGGAAGCGGGCGACACCATCCACGACTTCATTAAGTTTATCCGACCGGAAGTGCACGTCATTGGCACCGGCTGGGTGGCAAGCGCCGGGATCACCATCTTCCTGGCGGCGAAAAAAGAGCACCGCTACTCGCTGCCGAATACCCGCTTTATGATCCACCAGCCGCTGGGCGGCGTGCGCGGTCAGGCAACGGATATCGAAATCGAAGCGCGCGAGATTATCCGCATGCTGGAACGCGTAAACAAACTGATTGCTGACGCCACCGGCCAGCCGCTGGAGAAAGTGAAGAAGGACACCGACCGTAACTTCTGGATGTCACCGGCGGAAGCGCTGGACTACGGCATCGTGGGCAAACTGATCACCCATTATGACGAGCTGAACCTGGATTAAGTTTTAGCCCGCGCGTGCGTCGGGTGACGGCTTCGCCTTACCCGACCTACGCGCGCTCGATTGACCCATGACAAGTTCCCCCCTGGCTGTCTCTTCTATAATCGCGCCTGTCTCCCCTCTCACTGGTGCTAACCATGGCGTATCAACTGAACCTCGACTGGCCGGAATTTCTTGAGAAATACTGGCAAAAACAACCCGTTGTGCTGAAAAATGCCTTCCCGAATTTTGTCGACCCCATTACCCCTGATGAACTGGCGGGTCTGGCGATGGAGCCGGAAGTCGATAGCCGCCTGGTAAGCCATGCTAACGGCAAGTGGCAGGCGAGCAATGGCCCGTTTGAGCATTTCGATAACCTCGGTGAAACCGGCTGGTCTCTGCTGGCGCAGGCGGTGAACCACTGGCATATGCCCGCCGCAGAGCTGGTGCGTCCGTTCCGCGTCCTGCCGGACTGGCGTCTCGATGACCTGATGATCTCCTTCTCCGTCCCGGGCGGCGGCGTTGGGCCGCATATCGATCAGTACGATGTGTTTATTATTCAGGGGATGGGTAGCCGTCGCTGGCGCGTGGGTGACAAGCTGCCGATGCGTCAGTTCTGTCCGCATCCGGCCCTGCTGCACGTCGATCCGTTTGAGCCAATCATTGACGAAGATCTGGCCCCGGGCGATATCCTCTATATTCCGCCTGGATTCCCGCATGACGGCTTCACCCATGAAACCGCGCTCAACTACTCTGTCGGTTTCCGCGGGCCGAACGGTCGCGATCTGATCAGCAGCTTTGCCGATTACGCGCTGGAAAACGATCTGGGTGGCGAGCACTACAGCGATCCGGATCTGACCTGCCGCGAACACCCGGGCCGCGTGGAGCAGTACGAGCTCGATCGCATTCGCCAGATGATGATCGACATGATTAGCAAGCCGGATGATTTTACAAAATGGTTCGGCAGCTTCGTCTCCACGCCGCGTCACGAGCTGGATATTGCCGCCGCCGAGCCGCCGTATTCCGCAGACGAGGTGCTCGACGCGCTGCAAGGGGGCGAAACGCTATCACGCCTGAGCGGGCTGCGCGTGCTGAACATCAACGGCTGCTTCTTTATCAACAGCGAACAGCTGGAGACGGCGGATGTGAACGGGGCGGACGCGCTGTCCCGCTACACCCAGCTCGGCCAGGCCGAGCTGGGTGTAGCTCTGAATAATCCGGCGTTTGTGGAAGAGTTGACCGGATTGATTAACCAGGGATACTGGTACTTCGACGAGTAACAGACAGCGGCGTTTAGTCAGACTAAACGCCGCTACGTTCAAACCAGCATATTACAGGCCTTCCAGTAGTTCAGAAGCCGCTCATCGTCGCGCTCTTTTTCCGCTTTGATTTTCATCGCTTGGGCGAGATTTTCTCGCGATACCTCATGGCCTTTTTGCACGATGTCTAAGACCGCTTCACCAAGAGCCAGCGAAATTTCTGTCCGATTGTTGCGAATCGTCATAAATACCTCCTCGTTGGTTGCGATACTTTAATTATGAACGGAAAATAATCAGTCGCTAATAATTCATCTCATTCTTATTTTTTTCAATTCGGCGCTAAATAGACATAATATTCGGTTCTGTCAATGATGTTTCAAAATGCTAATACGCATTTCAGGTCCGAATTTATGCGCTACAGTTAATTTCGTGCAACAGGCAAATAACCGAAACAGGAGAATTAATATGGTAGATAAAAGCGCAATTAAGGATCACACTCAGGTTGTCGCCAGCTGCGGAACGCATGTCGGGGTTGTAGACCATCTTGATGGTGAGCGTATCAAGCTTGCGAAGAGCGACCCGGAATCAGGCGGCAAGCACCACTTTATTCCTCTCGGCTGGGTCGATAAGGTCGAAGATAATAAAGTTGTCCTGACCAAAAACCATAAAGAGGTTTTTGCTGAGTGGCAGGAAGCATAAATATATTTCTCGTAAAGAAATATACGCCTTCGCTCCGGCTTCGTCCGGAGCGTAATAGTGTCTGCGCCCGGTGATTGCTGCCATGGCAAATGAATGGTACTGTTTTGCCTGTCCTTTCCCCGATGCAGGCTCCGAATTATGCTCCAGAGTGAAAATACATCAGCGAAGCGCATATTTTTTGTTGAGGATTTTCAAATATTCGGCGAGCGCTACGGCATCGACTACCGTTTCCCGCAGCTAAAAGATGAGCAGGTCAGCGGCAGCCCCGTGTTGCAGGGGAATGTTGAAGAGATGACGCTCTCGTCCGGCATTTCACTGACCCATTCCGACGTACGTGTATTACAGCCCTATGAAACCACCTCTCGCCACAGCAGCCCGCTTTATATGCTGGTGGTGCTGGAAGGGTGCGTGACGCTCACGCTCAATGGTATCGATTATCCCGTCCGCCCGGGCATGGCGTTCAGCTCGCGTCTGAGTGAAGATCAGGTGATGAGCGCGCGTCACGATGCTGACAGCACGCTGAAAACGCTCTCGTTTGGCGTGTACCCGCACGATGCCGGACGTGAAGCCCTGCTTGAGTCGCTGCTGCTGGAATGGCAAAGCCTGAATACCCCCGCGTTTGTCTGGCACGTTCCCGAGTTTGTGATGTCAGGCATTCAGCATGCACAGCGGCAGGGGGGAAGCGTGCTCTCGCGTAAGCTGTTGCTGGAGGGGCTCATGTACCAGCTGCTCGGCCACGGCCTGAACCAGTGCCAGCTGCCCTGTCCGAGCCGCCCTGAGCATGCGCGTCTGGAACGCGTCCGGTGCCTGCTGGAACAGTCTCCTGAACGTGACCATACACTCGCGCAGCTGGCAGCCCTTGCTGCCATGAGCCCAAGCAGCCTGCGCAGCAAGTTCCGTCAACGCTACGGCTGCACACTCTTCGATTATCTCCGCGACTGTCGCCTTGCGCTGGCGCGTCGCTATCTGCTGGAAGGCCATAGCGTACAGCAGGCCGCCTGGATGTGCGGGTATCAGCATGCCACCAACTTCGCCACCGCGTTTCGTCGTCATTACGGGATTTCACCGGGTGACGTGCGCAAACTCCGCTAACGTAATTTTGTCCATCGCGCGAACGTATCCCGTGCGGTTTAGCATCGCGCATACATAACCTGGCGGCGCGCATAGCTGTTTGCACCCTCAAAAAGGTAATAATTCTTATTAACAATAAGAAATATCTCTGGAGAGGGTTATGTTTGCTAAATCGCGTCTGGCACTGCTGGTGGGATGGGTTACCGGTAGCGTCGCTTTTCCTTTACTGGCGCAGGATGCCCAAAAAACTGACACCGTGGTGGTGACCTCGCAGATGCAGTCTGCGGCCACCAAGCTTGAAACGCCGGATATTGAAACCCCGCAATCGGTCTCTATCGTCACCCGCGAGCAGTTCGAAGAGCAGGGCGCAACCAGCGTGCGTCAGGCCGTGAGCTACACGCCGGGGGTATACAGCAACCAGATTGGGGCATCAAACCGCTTCGACTACATGGTGCTGCGCGGCTTCTCGGACGGCAGCCTGGACAACGTCTACCTCGACGGACTGAAGATGATGGGCGACACCAATTCCCACAGCTCGCTGGTGGTTGATCCGTGGTTCCTGGACAGTGTCGAAGTCGTGCGCGGCCCGGCCTCCGTGCTGTACGGTCGCTCATCGCCGGGCGGCATCGTGGCGCTCACCTCCCGTAAGCCATCGTTCGATCCGGGCGGGGAGATCAAGCTCTTCGCCGGTAACAATAACCAGCGCGGGGCGATGTTCGACGTCACCGGCCCGGTTGATGATAACGACCGCGTGGCGGTGCGCCTCAGCGGGATGACCCGCTATGCCGATTCCCAGTTCGATCCGCTCAAAGAAGAGCGTTACGCGCTGATGCCGAGCCTGACCTGGCGTATCACCGATAATACCCGTCTGGATCTGATGGCCTACCTGCACCGCGATCCGGAAGGCGGCAGCCACTCCGGCCTGCCGTATGAGGGCACCGTCGTGCCGCACAGCGGTAAGAAAATCTCCAACACCTTTTTTGAAGGTGAAGACGATTACGACAAGTACGATCGTCGGGAAAACATGGTCGGTTATAACATCGAGCACTTGTTTGACAGCGGCTGGGCCGTGCGTCAGAAGCTGCGCTACCTGCACACCAAAGTCGAGCTGAACCAGGTGTATGCCGCAGGCTGGCTGAACGACACCGAGCTGAACCGCGGCTATTCCGGCTCCGACGAGAAGATGAACGCCATCACCCTGGATAACCAGGTCGACGGCAGCTTCGATACCGGCGAGGTGAACCACCGCGTGCTGATCGGCATTGACTACCAGGACCGCACCAACAACGTCACCGGCTACTACGGCGGCTTCCCGCCGATTGACGCTTTCCATCCTGCTTATGGCGCGAAGCCGGACTACATCACCCAGTACAGCAGGGAAAAGCATAAGCTGCGCCAGACCGGCTACTACCTGCAGGATCAGATGTCCATTGACCGCTGGCGCCTCACGCTGGGTGGGCGTTACGACCAGGTGAGCGTGTCGAACGTCGACAACTTCAACCATACCCGCAGCGATCTGGATAAAAACAACTTCAGCAGCCGCGCGGCGCTGCTGTATCTGTTTGATAACGGCGTCGCGCCGTACGTCAGTTACTCCACCGCCTTTACGCCGACCAGCTTTGCCGACGAGCAGGGGAATATCCTGGATCCGATGAAGGGCAAGCAGTGGGAAGCGGGCGTGAAGTATGAGCCGGAGGGGATGAACAGCCAGTTCAGCGCCTCGGTGTTCCGCATCAACCAGAAGAACATTGCCACTAAAGAGGAGCCGACCGATCCGTACCGTTCCATCGGTGAAATCGAATCCGAAGGCGTTGAGCTGGAGGCGATTGGACAGCTGACCGACAGCCTGCGCATGCAGGCGGCCTACACCTATACGGATATTCGCTACAAGAAGAGCAGCCCGGAAGAGGAGGGCAAGCGCGCCGTCTATGCCCCGCGTAACATGGCCAGCGCCTGGCTGAGCTACGACGTCAAAAGCGGCCCGCTGGACGGCCTGACCGTCGGCTCCGGCGTGCGCTATGTCAACGGGATCGCCAGCGATCGTCAGAACACCCATACGCTACCGTCATACACCCTGGTGGATATGGTTGTGGGGTATGACCTGTCGAAAGTGGGGCTCACGGGCGTGAGCGCGCAGTTGAACGTCAATAACCTGACGGACAAAAGCTACGTTGCGGCGTGTAACTCGCTCTCTTACTGCTACTTCGGTGCAGAGCGCAGCATTGTCGGCAGCGTTTCGTGGACGTTCTGAGTCGTTAGCCAATGCCCGGTGGCGCTGCGCTTACCGGGCCTACGGGATCGGTTTTCACCCTCTCCCTGTGGGAGAGGGCCGGGGTGAGGGCAAAATGCCGCACTACCCCTCCATCGCAATCACAATCGCCTCACCCATCTTTTTCAACGCCTCGCGATGTTTATCCGTCGGCGGCAGCGCCACGTTGATCCGCAGACAGTTGCGGTACTTACCGGAGGCGGAAAACAGCGACCCGGCCGCAGCCTGGATCTTCAGACGGCACAGCTGCTTGCTGACGCACACCATGTCGACCGTCTCCGGCAGCTCGACCCACAGCAGGAAGCTGCCCTGCGGGCGGGTAACGCATATTTCTGCCGGAAAATACTGCCGCACCCAGCAGGTGTAGGTCTCCATATTCTGCTGATAAATCTGGCGCATGCGCCGCACGTGGCGATGGTAATGACCGTCGCGAATAAACGCCGCCACCGCCATCTGCGTGCCCGGCACGTTAAACCCGCCCGCGGCGTATTTCATGTGCATCACCCGGTCGTAATAGCGCCCCGGCACAATCCAGCCGACGCGCAGCCCGGGCGCCACGGTTTTGGTAAAGGAGCTGCAGAGGATCACGCGGCCATCAATGTCCATCGAGTGAATGGTGCGCGGGCGCGGGTACTCTGCGGCCAGCTCGCCGTAGATATCATCCTCCACAATCACAATATCGTGCCGCTGGGCGAGCGCCAGCACCTGCTTTTTACGCGCTTCCGGCATGATAAACCCGAGCGGGTTATTGCAGTTGGGGACCAGGATCACCGCTTTGATCGGCCACTGCTCCAGCGCCAGCTCTAACGCCTCGATGCTGATCCCGGTCTCGGGATCGGTAGGTATTTCAATCGCCTTGATGTCGAATCCGCGCAGCATCTGCATGGTGCCGTGAAACGACGGCGACTCGACCGCCACGATGTCCCCCGGTTTGCACACCGAGAGCAGGGCGATCGACAGCGCGCCGTGGCAGCCGTTGGTGATCACAATCTCGTTTGCCGCCACGGTGGAGCCGCCGTCCAGCATCAGGCGGGCGATCTGCTCGCGCAGCTCCAGACGACCATCGAGCACGTCATAGCTCAGCATTTCGCCAGGGTTATGCTGCGCAATGCGGCTCATCTCGCGCCACAGCGGCTTCAGGCTCGGCTGGTTGATGTCCGGCGAGCCGCCGCCAAAGGAGATCATCTCTTTGTCGGCGCGGGCGTCCAGCAGCATCATCACCTCATCCCACTGGGTGACGTCCACGGGGCGCTGCACCGGGCGCGTCATCGCCGGTACGGGCGGCTGCGCTTTGCGTTTCGAGACAAAATAACCGGAGCGCGGCTGGGGCGTGATCAGCTGGAGATTTTCGAGGATCTGGTAGGCCTGCTGTATGGTGCTGATACTCACGCCGTGTTCCTGGCTCAGCGTGCGTACCGACGGCAGACGTTCGCCGCTGCGATACAGCCCTTGTTCGATACGTTCTGCCAGTAGGTTGGCCAGATGTTGATAGCGCGTCATGCTGTATCCTTTGTTTTCACCATACAGATTATTAAACCAGTACAGATTGGTGGGTAAAACGCCATGCAGATACCGTTTTAGCGGATCTGTATGGTAAACAAAAGCAGTTTTTGAATCTGTATTGTACTGGCCGTTTTCCATGATGATAACCCCACTGGCACAGCGAGGAGAGCATCATGGAATTCTACGAGAATCGTTCAAAACGTCCGTTTATCGCGTTTGTCTGGGTAGCGAAAACGCTGCGTAACTGGTATCGCATCAACCGTACCCGCCGCATTCTGAGCCAGATGAGCGACGAGCAGCTCAAGGACGTTGGGTTATCGCGATATGATGTGTAAGCATAGGGTTGCCCGGTGGCGCTACGCTTACCGGGCCTACAGGAGACCGTAGGCCGGGTAAGGCGCAGCCGCCACCCGGCGGTTTTCAACTCAACAGCGCAAGCGTCTGCCGTTTCGGCCTTTCCAGCAGCTCAACCGCCTCCTGATATGACCGCACGTTGTTATAGCCCATCACCAGCCCGTAGCGTTTGCCCGACCCGCGATACCACTCCGACAGCGCATTAACCTGTAGTTGCTGTTCCTGCCAGCAGCGGGCGATCTCCCGGTCAGCGCTTCCCTTTGCGAGGAACGCGACAATATGCATTCCACCGTCGTTTTGCTCGGTGAAGAACAGGTCACCATAGACCTCACCTAGGGCGGCAATCATCCAGTCGCGGCGGATCTGATACAGGGCGCGCATCTTTTTCAGATGACGAAAAAAATGCCCTTCGTTGAGAAATGCGGTGAGGATTTTTTGCGTCAGCACCGGCTGGCCGCTGGTGGTAATGTCCGCGCAGTCGGTAAAGGCCCCGACGGTGCTGGCGGGCATCACCACGTAGCCCATGCGCAGTGAAGGCATGATGGTTTTGCTGAAGGTGCCCATAAAAATCACCCTGTCATGCTGGTCGAGGCTTTTCATCGACGGCAGCACTTTGCGGGTGTAGTGAAATTCCCCGTCATAATCGTCTTCGATAATCCACGCCTCGTTTTGTGACGCCCAGTCGAGCAGCTGCTGCTTGCGCGGCAGTGAGAGCGTCACCGCCAGCGGACTCTGATGCGACGGGGTCACGATGGCAAAACGCGCGTCGCGATGATGACGGAGCAGGTAGTCCGTATCGATTCCGCAGCGATCAACCGGCACGGTGTGCAGGCGGGGCACGATCCGCTTGAGCAGCTGCTGGCCCATAAAATAGCCCGGATCCTCAAACACCACCTTGTCGCTGCGGCTGGCAAGCGTGTCGAGGATCAGGCGCAGGCTGCCGCTGTAGCCGCTGGTGATCAGTACCTGTTCGGCGGTGCAGGATAACCCGCGCGAGATATTGAGATAGCGGGCAATCGCCTCGCGCAGCGGATACCAGCCCAGCACCGGCGGGTTGAGCATTTCATCCTGACGCATGGCGCGCGTCGCCTGGCCCGCCAGCAGCAGCCATTTTTTATAGGGGAAGCTGTCGAGCGCCGGAATGCCGGGGCGCAGAAAACCGGCCCGTTCGCGCTGGCTAATCAACGACGCCGGCAGCGTGCCGGTCGCATGTTCTGTGGGGGCGTGTTGCGCGGGCAGCAGAAGATCCGGGTTCACCCGCGTCCCGCGCGCGCCCTGGCTTACCAGATACCCTTCGCCCGTCAGAATGGCATACGCCGTCTCGACGGTTTTACGCGCCACCTTCAGCTCTTCAGCCAGCACGCGGATGGCAGGCACTTTATCGCCCGGCTTCAGCACGCCGCGAGTGATGTTGTCGCGATAGCGGGAATAAATCTCATGATAGCCCGGCTTCATGTCCTACCTCATTTCACGCTTTTTGTGTCTTTTTACTATGTCATTAACGGCGTAGATTTGCCTTATCGCATGAAAAAAACGGCACAAAAAGAGGAAAGACAATGAGCACCCGCGTAAACCACCACAAAGCCACACCTGCACTTGCCAACGCGCTTTCTGCCCTGAGCATGGAGGTGGCGAAAACCTCTATTGATCCGGCACTGAAGCACCTGATCGACATTCGCGTATCGCAGCTGAACGGCTGCACCTTCTGTCTGGATATGCACTCGAAAGAGGCTAAAATCGCCGGTGAGCGCGAGCTGCGCCTGTACCATCTGGCGGCCTGGCGCGAGTCCCCGCTGTTTAGCGCCCGTGAAAAAGCGGCGCTGGCCTTCACCGAAGCGCTGACCCAGATTGGCGTACATGGCGTGAGCGATGCGCTGTACCGCAGCGTGGCGGAGCATTTCTCGGATGTCGAGATTTCAGAGCTGAACTTCGCCATCGTAGCGATCAACGCCTGGAACCGCCTGGGCATTACCTCCCGCATGGAGCCGGGCGCGCTGGATGCGGCTTACGGTCTGAACAAGGCTAACCTGGAATAATTCCGCGCTCGCGGATCATCGCCACCAGCGCCCGTAATCCAGGCGAGTGGGGGATTGGGGCGTTTATGGAGTCGAAGTCGATGGTGGGTTAAACCCTGCCCGGTGGCGCTACGCTTACCGGGCCTACATGAACCCGTAAGCCGGATAAGCGCAGCGCCATCCGGCAAACACTTCGCTCCATACCGAAGCATTGTGGTTTTTCCTCCTGCATTCTCTCCACACCCTCACAACGGAGAGACACCCATGATCGCAGTCCTTTTTGAAGCCAAAGCGGAGCCTCATCATCAGGCGCGCTATCTGCAGCTTGCCGCTGAACTCAAGCCTTTGCTGGCGGACATCGACGGCTTTATTGATATAGAACGTTTTCAGAGCCTGAGCATCGACGGCAAAATCCTGTCCCTTTCCTGGTGGCGGGATGAAGAGGCCGTCCGCCGCTGGAAGCAGAATGTCTTCCATCAGGCCGCGCAGGCCGAAGGCCGGGAGTCGATTTTTTCTTTCTACCGTATTCGCGTGGCGCAGTTGGTGCGGGAGTACAGCTCTGAAACGAGAGGGCACGCGGATGTATGACGTTCACGTGATTTTTAGCGACAGGCCCGGCGAGCTGGCGCGCTTTGGACAGCTGTTAGGCCGCAACGGCGTGGGGCTGGAGGGGGGCGGCGTTTTCGGTACGGATGCCCATTTCCTGGTGGAGGACGGGGAAAAAGCCCGCCGTGTGCTGCTCGACGCCGGGTTTACCGTGCAGGCGCTGCGAAAGCCGGTGATCAGAAAGCTTAAGCAGGAGCGTCCTGGCGAGCTGGGCGAGATAGCGGCGGCGCTGGCCGCAAAGGGCGTGTCTATCCTGACTCAGTACAGCGACCACGCGAATCACCTTATTCTGCTGACGGATGATGATAAGCTGGCCGCTGAGATCACCACACCCTGGGCGACGAATGTTAAAGACGAGCTTACCCTCTGATAACAGCGCGATGCTGGAAAAGGCCATTGCCGCTGTAGCGGCTGCAATGGCCGATCCGTCGCGCGTGAAAATGCTCTGTGCACTAATGGACGGGCGAGCGTGGACGGCCACCGAACTGAGTGCGGCGGCAGACGTTGCGCCGTCGACCGCCAGCGGGCATCTCGCCCGGCTGATGGACGGCAAACTGATTACCTGCCTGTCTCAGGGGCGGCATCGCTACTATCGTCTGGCGGGGCATGACGTGGCGGAGTTAGTCGAGCAGATGATGGGGCTCTCCTGGCGCCGCATTACCCCGCCGGAAACTACCGCGCCGAAAGCCATGCGTAAAGCCCGGACCTGCTACGACCATCTCGCAGGCGCGGTGGCGGTGCAGATCTACGATTTCATGCAGGCAGCAGGCTGGCTGGAGGCAGACGGTTCAGCGCTCACGCCGTATGGTCGGGAGCAGTTTCTGAAGCTCGGCGTTTCGTTAAGCGCTCATTCGCGCCGAAAAGCGTGCTACGCCTGCCTGGACTGGAGCGAGCGGCGGTTTCATCTCGGAGGCGAAGCCGGCGCAGCGCTGCTTCTTTATCTGGAAAGCAAAGGGTGGATCCAGCGGGTGGCGGGGTACAGGGAGGTGGTTGTGACGGCTTCAGGACAGGGCGCCATCACCAGACATTTTAGCCGCTAAACTCCGCTGCGGGCTGTGCCCTCACGCTGCCCCTCTCCCTGTGGGCTGAGGGATCCCCAGTAATTTTTTTATGCAGAAGCAATAAAGTTGCTTTCTAAATGACTGAGGGCTGTCAGCGATGCCCTGGTCCGGCTGTAAATCGCTGAGGCGTTTGCCTTCCGGCCGGGGCGAGGCGCAGGGATGCGCCGAGAGGGCGGCTTTACAGGGACGTTGCCTCCGCCCGTACCCGATAAGCCGGAAGGAATAAGCCGAGGGCACCGCGAAGCGGCGATTTACCGCCGGGAGCCCGGGTCGCCAGGGTGGTGGCGACTGAGCCACCCTGGCACGTTCACCGGTCATGTCGTTACAGAGTAGCAAGGAACATAAAGTGAACGGAATGACCACCACCGCCGTATGTTCCCCTCACCCTAACCCTCTCCCCGGAGGGGCGAGGGGATTGCTCAGTGCTCGCATTAATTTGTGGGGAACCCTCAGCCCACAGGGAGAGGGAGAATCTCATTTCGCAATTCCTGCGCTTTAACTTCTCGTTTCTTGATACTTACCCTGATAACTATTATCGTGACCGCGTGTGACGAGAGGTTTCCCCATGAGTGAAGAAGAACTGTTTAGCCGCAGGCCGATGGGCATGCGGATGGCGATGATCGTGCGCCAGTGGCGTGCTGTCATTGACGACGCCATTCTCGATACCGGGTTAACCCAGTCGAGCTGGACGGTGATGATGCAGCTGCATCAGCTCGGGGATAACGTCTCGGTGAGTGAGCTGGCGGAGGTGCAGGGCATTGAACTGCCGCCGCTAATGCGCACCCTGACACAGCTGGAAAAACAGGGTTACCTGCTGCGCACCGTCTCGCCGTATGACAAGCGCATCCGGCTTCTGACGCTGACGCCTGAGGGAAAAGCTGTACTTAACAGGCTCACCCAGGTAATTGAGACGCTTCAGACGCGCGTATCGCAAAACATCGCGCCTGAACATCTCGACATTTTCAGCGCCACCCTGAATCAAATCGCCTGCAATTTGCGGACAATCCGCGAAGAAGATAACAAGACCGAAAAATAATGACTCCTGAACAAAAGTTTGCCCGCTGGG
This sequence comes from Enterobacter cloacae complex sp. 402C9, assembly GCF_050030745.1. Taxonomy (NCBI): domain Bacteria; kingdom Pseudomonadati; phylum Pseudomonadota; class Gammaproteobacteria; order Enterobacterales; family Enterobacteriaceae; genus Enterobacter; species Enterobacter cloacae complex sp. 402C9. The sequence goes on from NZ_JBLGUW010000001.1 coordinate 597,207, forward strand.
TAAGGGTAAGTATTGCCTCTTTCCTGCTGATGTTTGTCTACTTTATCGTCGCGGATATCTGGATCCCGCTGACGCCGGATTCCACCGTGATGCGCGTGGTGACGCCGGTGTCTGCCCGTGTCTCCGGCTATGTGGCGGCGGTCCATGTCCACAACAATAGCCAGGTGAAGAAAGGCGATCTGCTGTTTGAGCTCGACGACACCCCGTTTCGCAATAAAGTGGAAGCGGCGCAGATCGCGCTTGAGCAGGCTCGCCTTTCCAACGAACAACTGGACGCGCAGATCGCCGCCGCGCAGGCCAGCCTGAAGACCGCCGTGCTGACCGCGCGTAACGACAAAGTGACTTTCGACCGCTACCAGAAACTGAGCACCCTGCAGAACGTGTCGCAGGCGGATCTGGATAAGGTCCGCACTACCTGGCAGAGCAGCGAGCAGTCCGTCAGCTCGATTCAGGCGAATATTCATAACCTGCGCATTCAGCGCGGCGAGCGGAATGAACACCGTAACGTGACGCTGCAAAAATACCGTAACGCGCTGGATGAAGCGGAGCTGAATCTTGGCTGGACGAAGGTCTACGCCGAGGCGGACGGCACGGTGAGTAATCTGCAATTAAGCCCCGGTTTTTACGCCTCGTCCGGTTCGGCAGCGCTGGCGCTGGTGAATACGCAGACGGATATTGTGGCGGATTTCCGCGAGAAGAGCCTGCGTCATACCCACCAGGGGACCGACGCCGCCGTGGTGTTTGACGCCTTTCCGGGACGGGTTTTCCGCGCCCACGTGACCAGCAGTGACGCGGGGATCCTCGCCGGTCAGGAAGCCGTTAACGGTCAACTTTCTGAACCGGAAACCTCTAACCGCTGGGTGCGCGATGCCCAGCGAATGCGCATTCACGTGGCGCTGGACGAAGCCTTACCGAAGTCGCTGCCGACCGGCGCGCGCGCCACCGTGCAGCTCTACAACAGCGAAGGGCCCTTTGCGCGCTTCTTCTCCGGGATGCAAATCCATCTGGTGAGCCTGCTTCACTATGTCTATTAGCACTCTGGCGCGGGTATTTACCCCGCACGGCAACATCGTCTACACGGCAAACGACTTCCGCCAGACCCTGCGCATTGTCTTTGCCGGGATGATTGCGCTCAGTATTTCGAGCTTCTACAACACCAGCTACGGCGTGTTTTTTGTGGTCTACCCGATCATGCTGCTGTCGCTGGTGCCGGTGTTTAACCGCCACGTGGCGAAGCAGTTTATCTTCAGCGCATCGCTCAACTGCGTCGAAATGGTGATCATCATCGGCTTTCTGTCGCAATGGCCGGTCATTATGACGCTGGTGGTCTTTGCCCTGTACGTGATGCGCTTTCGCTTTATGAGCAAGGGGCCGCTGTTTCTGTTCGGTTCGATGGGCGTGGTGTGCCAGAGCGTAATGCTCAACTTTATGAGCTACCCCACCACCAACTGGCACACGCTTTTGTTCTCCAACATTGAAGCGAGCGTGATGGCGGTGTGTCTGAGCGCGCTGATGAATTACCTGCTGCCGGACGTGGAGCCACGTAAGCCGCCGCCGCTGATAGAGAAAGACGATGCCCGCGTGCGCCACGAGTCGCTGCTCTCCGGCACCGTGGCGACGCTGATTTTCGTGGTATTTCAGATGAGCGACTTAAGCGATTCGCTCTCGGCGCTGATGGCGGGCATTCTGATCCTGTTCCCGATGCACTACCGCGGCGCGGTGATGAGCTCCATCTGGCGCGTGGTCGGCGTGGTGCTGGGCTGTCTCTATATCCTCGTCGTTCAGCTTATTCTGTACGATCACAGCAGCCATATGCTGCTGATGATGCCGCTGATCGGCCTCGGGCTGGCATTTGGCGCGCGCCTGCACGTGATGGAGAAGGTCGGGGCCGGGGTGGGATTTTCCAGCATTACCACCATCGGCATTATGTTCGGGCAAAACATGCATCCGGACAGCGATCTGGTGTTCAGCGATCTGTACCGTATCACCTCCGTTACCTTCGCGCTGGTGGTCACGCTGACGATGGTCTTTCTGATGCACCTGATCCTGAACCGTTTCGAGGCGACGCGCTACGTTATCGCGCCGCCAAAAGCGGATTAATGCCCCACCACGGCGGGCAACTGAGAAAGTAAAAACAGGATCAGGCCAATCGTTCCGCCTACCAGGGTACCGTTTACGCGAATGAACTGAAGATCTTTACCGATATTGAGTTCTATCTGGCGTGACATATCTTTGGCGTCCCAGCTTTTCACCGTGTCGCTGATATGGCGCGTCAGGAATGCCGCAAAATCCGGCGCGACGCGGTGCGCGGCCTGCTCCAGATGCTCGTTCAGCGACGCACGCAGGCTGGCATCATTCGACAGCGTCTCACCAAACCACAGCCCGGCGTTGGCGATACGTTGCTTCACGCGGGAATCGTCGCTCTGCATGTCATTTTTCAGCCACTGGCGCAGGTCAGCCCACATTTCACCCAGGTAGCGGTTAAATGCTTCATCATTCTTCAGATAGTGCTTGATGTTGTCGGCTTTGGCCGTCATCTCCGGGTCGTTTTTCAGGTTGTCGATGAACTTCAGCGTGGCGCGGTCAAATGCCCGACGGATCTGGTGCGTGCGGTCGTGGCTGATATCATCCAGCAGCGTGTTCACCGCGTTCGACACCATCTCTGCGCTCTGATCGCCCAGCCACTCGGTGGGCAGCACCATCGCCTTGCGCGGATGCTCGGTCTTCAGCCAGTGGACGATCTGGTCAGAGATAAATTCCCGCGTGCTCTCGCGCTGAATCAGGGTAATCAGACGGTTGATGATGGCGTCCAGCAGCACCTGGTGACGGTTGTTTTTGGTCATGCTTTCCAGCATGACGGCGCTGGTCTCGGTTAAATCGACCTTGTCGATAGCCTTATGCACCGCGCGTTTGAGCAGGCGCTGAATGCGCCCGTCGTCAGTCAGCTCAAGCAAACCGCTCATCACCTGCATCAAATGCAGCCCGACGCGCTGGGCGTTGTCGGGCTTGCTGAACCAGGCACCAATCATCTGGGCCGGCTCGTAGCGGCGAATTAATGCGACCAGCGACTGGGTATCCAGAAACTTTTCCTGCACGAACTGGCCAAGATTGTCGCCGATGCGGTCCTTATTGCGCGGGATAATCGCCGTATGGCGCGAGATAAAGGGAATTGGCACCCGGCGGAACAGCGCGACAACGGCAAACCAGTCCGCCAGCGCGCCGACCATCGCCGCCTCGGCAATAGCTTTTGCGCCGCGTACCCAGAAGGTTTGCGGCAGGAACAGGGTAGTGATAAAGGCCGCAGCGGCAATCAGCAGCAGCGACAGCGCGAGAAGCTTGGCGCGTTTGAGTTCGGTATGTTTTTCCATGGGTTAAGGATAGAGGGATACGGGGGAAAAGTGCAAAAACCGCCACAGCACCCACCCACCAAACCCCATCAATACCACCCCCGCCGTGCGCTCTATCAGCCAGAGCGAACGGCTGAGCTTTCGCTGAACCGCCGGTAACCCCATCAGCGACACCAGCGCAAAATCCCATACCAGTACTACCATCACCATCCAGACGCCGCAGGTCGCCTGCTGAAGCAGCGTGACGTCCGGCCCGAGTAACGCCGTCATCAGCGCCAGGTAGAACAACGCGTTTTTGGGATTCAACAGCGCCGAACCCAGCCCCAGCAGGATCTGCTTACGCAGCGAAGGGCAGCGCTCATGTGTTTCATTTAGCGCCAGCGTCTGCGGTCGGCTGCGTACAAGATGCGAGCCGATCCAGAGCAAATACAGTGCGCCGGATAATTCAATCAACGTGAACAGCCACGCGAACTGACGCAGCGCGCTCCATCCCATAATGACCAGCAAAATGTAAAGCCCGTTTCCTGCCGCTATCCCGATGCACAATCCGGCGCTGCCGCGCAGTCGGTAGCGGGCGGCGTAGCCCATCAGCAGGAAAAAATCCGGGCCCGGGCTTAACAGGGCAACAAAATGCGCCAGCGCCAGGGCGAGAAAAGCGGAAGGGAAGAACAGTTCCATAGCGACCTCAGAATGCAAAACTGGGGCCAGATTACGGAAACACAGAACTTATTTATTGTCTGATATTGATCGGCCCGTAGCGTACTGGCGCGGTGTGGCGGCGGTGTAGCGCACAAAGGTCTTATGAAAATGGCTCTGGTCAGCAAACCCGCTCTGGTAGCCGACATCGGCGATATCATCCCCGGCACGCAGCCGCGCTTTGGCGTACTCTACGCGGAAGATATTGAGGAAGCTGCCAGGCGTCAGGCCCGTGTCCTTCTTGAAGGTACGGATCAGCGTCTCCTTTCGCAGCGAGAATCGTTGCGCAAGTGCGTCGAGGGAAGGCGGGCTGGAAAGACTGGAAAGAAATGCCTGCTGAACCTGCTGGCTGGTTGATCCAGGCTTTTCTGCCTCATCCATGCATTGGGGAAGGGCAGCAAGCAGCCTGTCCACGGACGCAGGGGACATCCTCTCAACAACTTCCCAGTAATACATAAACAGCGTAGCGTTGCGAATCACCTGAACCGCAAGGGGAAGGTCCGTATCGATATAAAGCATATGATAACTGCGCGGCTGCCCGGCAACAGGGTTGCAGCTGTGTGGGACATAAGCCGGGATCACAATCAGGTCCCCGGGCTGGAGGATGTATTCTCTGCCATTACACACGCAGCAGGTCTGGCCTTCCACAATTGCGCCGATGGAGAGCTGAGGGTGGCAATGGCGTTTGTACGCCTGCATGCTTTGCCACGTGCTGCGTAGTTCAAGGCCCGAGGCGCGGTGAAAGGTCTGACGGATGTGGCGGGTATCGGTCATAGCAACTCCTTATGAAGGTTTTTTATACCACGCCAGCCACGGTATGGCATCGCTTTACTCAGAACCTTCCGGATATACCCAACTTTACGTCCATAGCCAGTCATGTTGACTACCCTTAATACCCTAAGCGGTAAAACATGGAGATTCGATATGGCTTATCAGACAGTAAATCCTGCCACTAACCAGCTCATCAAAGAATATCCCTCCCACACTGACGCAGATGTTGAAGCGGCGCTGAAGGCAGCCGATGCGCTCTATCACTCCGACTGGGCGAAAGGCGACATAAGCCAGCGCCTGCCGGTACTGCATAAGCTGGCGGACCTGATCGACGAACGCGTGGAGGAGCTGGCGAAAATCGCCAGCCAGGAGATGGGTAAGCTCATCGAACAGAGCCGCGGCGAGGTGAAGCTGTGCGCGCAAATCGCCCGCTACTATGCGGACAACGCGAAGCAGTTCCTGGCCCCGGTGAAGTATGACTCTGAACTCGGGGAAGCATGGGTTGAACATCACCCCATCGGCGTGCTGATGGCCGTCGAACCATGGAACTTCCCATACTATCAGCTGATGCGCGTTCTTGCGCCAAACCTGGCGGCGGGTAACCCTGTCATCGCTAAACACGCCAGCATTGTGCCGCACTGTGCGGAAACCTTCGCCCATCTGGTGCGTGAGGCGGGCGCGCCGGAAGGGGCGTGGACCAACCTGTTTATCTCGTCCGATCAGGTGGCGAACATCATCGCTGACGATCGCGTACAGGGCGCGGCGCTAACCGGTTCAGAAAAAGCGGGCAGCGTGGTAGCGGCCCAGGCAGCGAAGCACATTAAGAAATCCACGCTGGAGCTTGGCGGTAATGACGTATTCGTGGTGCTCGACGATGCGGACCTGGATAAAGCGGTGAAGATCGGCGTTAACGCGCGGCTCAACAACGCCGGGCAGGTCTGTACCGCGGCGAAGCGCTTTATCCTGCATGAAAAGATTGCCGATGCCTTCCTGAGCAAATTCACCGAGGCATTTAAGCAGGTGAAGATTGGCGATCCGCTGGACGAAAGCACCACGCTGGGGCCGCTGTCCTCTAAAGACGCGCTCGACACGTTGACCAAACAGGTTAACGAGGCGGTGAAAAACGGCGCTACGCTGCACTATGGCGGCAAACCTGTGCAGCGAGACGGGAGCTTCTTTGAGCCGACCATCCTGACCAACATCTCACGCGACAACCCGGCGTACTTCGAAGAGTTCTTTGGCCCGGTAGCGCAGATTTACGTGGTGAAAAACGACGACGAGGCGGTCGCGCTGGCGAACGACTCCCACTACGGCCTGGGCGGAGCGGTGTTCAGCCAGGATATTGAGCGCGCGAAGAAGATGGCATCGCGTATTGAGACCGGGATGGTGTACATCAACTGGCTCACCGATACGGCGGCAGAACTGCCGTTCGGCGGCGTAAAACGTTCGGGTTACGGACGCGAGCTGTCGGACCTGGGGATCAAAGAGTTTGTGAACCAGAAACTGGTGGTTGTTCGCAAGTAATGTCGGACATAAAAAAACCTGCCATCCGGCAGGTTTTTTTATTAACAGTCTCATCGCCTTTTTTGCCGTGTGGCGCTGCGCTTACCCGGCCTACAAGGTGCAATCATATTCATAAATTGCACCCTTCATTGTAGGCCCGTGCAAGCGTAGCGCCGCCGGGCGAAACGGGCAAACAGGCTTAGAAGGACACGCCACCGCCAACATATGCGCCGTCAATCAGCGTGTGGTTAGGACGACCGTCTTTACCATCAACGCTCACGTGACGATAACCCACCTTCAGCGTCACCGGCTTCACTGGCGTCCAGCTTACGCCACCGTTCGCTTCAACGTAGTTTTTCACGCTGTTGTTCAGGCCGTCTGGCGCAACGTAGCCTTCACCGAATACCCTGATGCTGTCGGTCAGGGCAACGTTCACACCGCCGCCGACCGGGAACGCCACGCCGTTATCGCCTTTTTTCGGGCCAACGTAGAGGGCCTTAGCGCCTGCGTTCAGCATCACCGGGCCGACTTCAAAGTTGTAGCCTGCTCCTACGCCACCGGTTGTGGTGCCGTCATCTGTGTTTTTCAGCCAGCTACCTTCGGTGTACAGACCGGAGGTTGATTTCCCCATTTCCACATTCAGGTTGGTAAAGTTTTTACCCTGCTCAATGCTGCCGCCCATGGCCAGTGCGGAGCCCGATACGGCAGTCAGAGCGGAAAGAAGGAGAACGTTGAGCTTTTTCATGAGTTTTTCCTCGTCATCAAATTAATCTGAGGGCACCTTAACAAGAGCTGTTTATCTCTGCAAATGCGATGCTTGTCACGTTTTTATGCTGTTTTTGTTTGGTTTTTGAATTTTAAATGTTGTTCGAATGTTGACCCGGCAAGGAGTCAATACCTAATGCATTCGCGTTTAGGAAGGGTTCAGGATTCTCATTAAACGTACGCTGAACGGGTCGGAAAAATTAGTTCAGGATGAATTAATTGAGTTTCTAATAATTTCCAAAAGTGTTTCAGTTGTCACAGATAAAGACACAGGTTTACATTTCTGGAGGTGGCTATACGCCCCGTCGTGCCGAACCGCTTTCACCATGTCATTTTTCTGACACGTTTCTTCATTACGTTGTTGGCTTCACTTACTGGGTGCTAACACTATGAAAAGAAAAATCATTCCTGTGCTAATTGGTTGTGCGCTCTCTTTCTCTGGCCTGGCGGCACAGCCAACCGCGGAGCGTTACGTCGTCAGTTTTCCCGAAGGCGCGCATGTCAAATACAGCGGTGCGTTTGCCAGCGCGTTTCCGAACGGGCTGCCTGTGGGGATTGGCTCTGGCCTGCTGTTTACGGGCAAGCAGGGCGATGCCTTGACGTTTACGACCGTGACCGATCGCGGTCCTAACGCGGATTCGCCAAAAATGGGGAAAAATGACGCTAAAATCTTTGTTACCCCGGATTTCGCCCCGCTGCTAATGACGATCCGCGTGCAAAACGGTAAAGCGGAGGCCGTGGACGCGCGTCCTTTGCATGACGATAAAGGCGAAATCAACGGTCTGCCGCTGCAAAGTGGCGTGATTGGTTCCACCAATGAAATCGCGCTAAGCGACACTTTAAAAGTGCTGAAAGGCGATAACCGCGGGCTGGATACGGAAGGCATCACGCCGGACGGGAAGGGCGGCTACTGGCTGTGCGATGAGTATGGCCCGTTCCTGATTAATATTGACAGTAAAGGGAAAATCCTCGCGATCCACGGCCCACAGGCGGCGGAAGGGGAGAAATCCATCGCGGGCGGTCTGCCAAATGTTATCAAATGGCGCCAGGCAAACCGGGGATTTGAAGGCCTGACCCGCATGCCGGACGGACGTATTATCGCCGCTGTCCAGAGTACGTTGGATATCGACGGGAAGAGCAAAAAGCAGGCGCTGTTTACGCGACTGGTCAGCTTCGATCCGGCGACCGGAAAAACCGCGATGTACGGCTACCCTGTCGACAGCGCGGCCTACACCAAAAACAGCGACGCCAAAATCGGCGATATCGTGGCGCTGGATAACCACACTATCCTGCTGATTGAACAGGGCGAAGATAAAAACGACGTAATGCGTAACCTCATCTACAGGGTGGATCTGAGCAAGGCGAGCGATCTGGCCGCCTTCGACAAGCCGGGCGAATACCCGGAATTTGACGATGAGAAAACGCTGGCGCAGCGCGGCATTTCACTTGCGGAAAAAACGCAGGTGGTCGATCTGCGTGCGCTGGGCTGGCAGCAGGAAAAAGCCGAAGGGCTGGCGCTGATTGACGACAAAACGCTGGCGGTGGCGAACGATAACGACTTTGGCGTGAAGGTGGCGATGCACAACCCGGCCGAGGGCAAGAAGCTCAAGGATTATCGGGTGAACGCGGAAGGCAAGCTGACGCTGGATGACAAAGCGGTTGAAACTACCCTCAGCGTCAAGCCGCTGAAGAAGCCGGATTCCGACAGCGAGCTGTGGATTGTGACGCTGCCGGAGGCGTTGAAATAATATTGGACTTTACCCCTCACCCTGGCCCTCTCCCCACAGGGGAGAGGGGATTGTTCGGTGCAGATACTTTTCAACGCGGAATAGTTAGATCGACTTAACGCTCTTTTCCCAGGTCTCGACCAGATGATCTCGCAGGCTTCCGGTTCCGTGCATTGTCACCAGAAGATTCTGTCGTGCGCGGGTAATGCCGACGTAAAGGCGCTTGATATCGTCACTCAGATCTTCACTGTCCCTTTCCTTTGCCGCATCCATAATGGCGACCGAATTAAACTCAAGCCCCTTGCTGCTGGGCAGCGGCATGACGCAGAGGTAATCATTCTGCGGGGACCAGTGCTTTTTATCATCGCTGGAGACAATCATCTGGTATGGGATCTTGCGGGCTTCAAGCCTTGGCGCGAGCATGCCTGAAATGCTGTAGGTTGAGGGGCACAGTATGGCGATTTCTGACCACGCAACACCTTCCTGTCGCTGCTCTGTGACCCAATCGAGGACGCGCGTAATCTCCTCGTCCTGATTATCAAAGCTGGCCAGCGCGGGATACTTCCCGGACAGGCCACCTGCGGCAGGCTGCTGGTATTTGAGAGAAGCTTCTATGTGATTATTGAGATAATTAAATGCTACGCTGCTGGCAAAATGGAGTATTTGCCGGGTGTTGCGATAATTGGTATCCAAAATAGTTGTACGGCCCTGAGCCTTTATATCGACGCTGGACAGGGTAAAATCGAGAGCTTTCTTTTTCTGATAAATTGACTGAGCGTCATCGTACAGAAACAGCAGGGAGCTATCTTTATTGTCCGGCATTTTGGCGAGGATTCTTAGCCATTCCGGTTTAAAATCGTGTCCTTCATCTATCAAAACGGCGCTGTACTGCTCCGGTTTGATTGCTCCCTCTTCAAATGCCACCGTCAGCGCATTCTCCATCAGCTCAATAAAGTTTTTGCTCCTGGGGGGAAGACGCCGATGCGCGTTTAATTGCTGATAACACCAGGCGTGGAAATGGATAACTTCGACGGGAAGTCTGAGGCTATGCTGTTCGAGCTGCGCTTTGAGTTTTTTAGCCAGCGTAATGTTGTAGCAAATCACCAGTATCGGTTTGGTGTTTTCAATGTTGTTGGCAAGCTCAATACATCGGTGGTGCAAAATGAGCGTTTTGCCCGAACCTGCCACGCCATGAATTACCCTGTGTCCCGCCCCCATACTTCTGGCGAGTTGTTCCTGGTTCCTGTCCATCATGCATACCACATCAGGGGTGTGGAAAGTAAAATTATCCAGGTCAACCCGCGTAACGGATGGGTTAATGCGGACATCGGGATAAAGATGCCACCGGATGCGGTCGAGCTGCTGTGGTGTTGTGTTATGAACAAAGTGATGTTTGAGAAGGGATTCGAGCCGGCCAGAGATTTGTTCTCGAGTCATAAACTCGTTGAGTTCGTCTTTGCATATCACCTGGCTGGCGGGCAATATTTCATTCAACTCCTCAGGTGTAAAACTCTTTTCCAGCTGTGCCCGAGTGATGTTGCTCAAATAAACACCGTATCCATACGGCATAATAAAACCGCCCTCATGCTCTCCCTGTTTCTGGCGAAGCAGGGGATCTTTTTTCAGGCTATTGATGATATGAAAGGTATATTGTCGAACTTGTTCGAGTGGGTTCTTCAACGGCTCTATGCCGTTTTTGGTTTCATAATTAATATGGGTTTTATTAGCCGATTTTATTTTTGTGATATACCAGTCTTTCACTTCTATAAACAGCAGCCCTTTATCGGGGGCCAGAATCACAAAATCAGGATGATCGTCTTTGTCTCCCATTCGGGTATCATACCAGCAGGTACATTGTTCGCTGAGCCCACCCTCCAGAAGCCTTGCCAGTCTTTTTTCTCCTGCCGTAATTTTCTCGCTACAGCTGCTAACCGTGGGAATAATGATTGCCATATTACGCCTACCAATTCATGAAAATTATATAAATCCAATTGATTAATATTGTAACCAATATTAATCAAAGCATGATTTCATTCATGATAAGAACATTAACAGACAATATTGCAAACAGAAAGGGCGAAACCCGCATTTTGCCTTAATGAAATACGCCCCCTTTACTGTTTAAAAGGGAGCGACGATTTACTTTTTCAGTCCCGCAAACGCTGCCCGAATTTCCTCTTCCGGCAGCTGTATTCCAATAAACACCATCACGCTGTGCGGCGGTTCATCGCCCCACGGACGATCCCAGTCGGCGCTGTACAGGCGCTGCACGCCCTGGAACAGCAGGCGGTTCGGCTCGCCGTCGATCCACAGCATTCCTTTATAGCGCAGCAGCTTGTCGGCAAACGACAGCAGCAGGTTCTCCATCACACGCGAGACCTCGCTGATGTCCACCGGGTAGTCCAGCTCCACCACAATCGACGCTACGTCGTTTTGCTTGTCTGCCATAAAGTGGAAGCGCGGTTTCGCGGTGACGTTCTCCTCCAGCATAAAGCCGTTGGTGTTGAACAGCTGAGACAGGTCGATATCGCCGTGCGTCACGGTATAAATGGGTGCGCGCGAGTTGATGCGCGTCAGGCGCTCACGCAGTTTTTCGCTTTCACCCGCCACGTCGGTTTTGGTCAGCAGAATGCGGTCGGCGTAGCCAATCTGAGACTGGGCGATGGTGAACTGGTTCATCTGCTCGTCGGCGTGTACCGCATCCACCAGCGCGACGACGCCGTCCAGCAGGTAGCGCTGGCACAGAATATCGTGGGAGAAAAAGGTCTGAATAATCGGGCCGGGATCGGCCATGCCGGTACACTCGATCACCAGACGGTCGAAGACGATGTCACCGCGATCGCGGCTGTCGAGCAGGTCCAGCAGGGCGTCTTCTAATTCACTGGAGCGGGTGCAGCAGATGCAGCCGTTGGTCAGGGTTTTGATCTGCGTGGCGCGGTCGCCAATCAGCTGATCGTCAACGGAGACTTCGCCAAATTCGTTTTCAATGACGGCGATTTTGAAGCCGTGCTGTTCATTCAGGATGTGGCGCAGCAGGGTGGTTTTACCGGCGCCGAGAAAACCGGTCAGCAGGGTAACGGCAATCGGGGTCATGGTTTCTCCTTTAGCAGCAGCGGACGCCGCCTTCTCCACTTCCGCCGTAGCGCGCTTCCTGACGCTCGCGGAAGAATTCAGTGTAGGTCATGTACGGCTTATCCGGATGGTTGGTCTTCATATGCTCAACGTAGTTGTCATAGTCCGGAATGCCAATCAGCATTTTCGCCGCCTGACCGAGGTATTTTTTTGCTTCGCCTAAGTTACCAAACATAACGTGTCCTGATAAGAAAAAGCCCGGTGGCGCTACGCTTACCGGGCCTACAGTAACGTTGTAGGGCGGGTCAGCGCAGCGCCACCCGCCATTTTATTAATGGTGTGAAGACGTCTTCACGCCGCCTTCCGGCACCGGCACGTACGGGGTTTCTTTGTCCGTACGGCCATCGGCATTACGCACTTTCATCCAGGTTTTAATGCCGTAGAAGATAATGCTGTACACCACCACCAGGAACAGAATGCTCAGACCCGCGTTGGTGTAGTTGTTCACCACGATATGGTTCATGTTGGCAATCTGCTGCGCAGTCAGATCCGCGCCGCCTGCGGCAATCTTCTCTTTGTACTGGTTAGCCATGAAGAAGAAGCCTTCCAGCTGCGGGTTGGTGCTGAACAGTTTCAGACCCAGCGCCCAGGTAGTGCAGAGCAGCAGCCACAGCGCAGGCACCACGGTTACCCAGATGTATTTGGTGCGTTTCATCTTCACCAGGACAACGGTGCCCAGCACCAGGGCCACAGCCGCCAGCATCTGGTTAGAGATGCCGAACAGCGGCCACAGGCTCTTCACGCCGCCCAGCGGGTCTACAACGCCCTGATACAGCAGGTAACCCCACAGACCTACGCAGCCCGCAGTACCCAGAACACCTGCTACCAGAGAGTCGGTTTTCTTCAGGAACGGCACGAAGTTACCCAGCAGATCCTGCAACATGAAGCGGCCTGCACGCGTACCGGCATCCAGCGCGGTGAGGATGAACAGCGCTTCAAACAGGATACCGAAGTGGTACCAGAAGCCCATGTCCGCCCACGGCAGCACTTTGTGGAACACGTGTGCGATACCCACCGCCAGCGTCGGTGCGCCACCTGCGCGGTTCAGCACGGATGGTTCGCCGATGTCTTTCGCGGTCTGCATAATCTGCTCAGGCGATATCACGAAGCCCCAGGAGCTGACGGTCGCCGCCGCGTGTGCGCTGGCGTCTTTCAGCTGCGCCATGATCAGCGCGGTATTTTCGCCGCCCATCTCATGCAGGTTTGGCATGGTGATGCCGAGACCCGCTGGTGGGGTGTTCATCGCGAAGTACAGCCCAGGCTCGATAATCGACGCCGCAACCAGCGCCATGATCGCCACGAAGGATTCCATCAGCATCGCGCCGTAACCGATGAAGCGCGCGTCGGTTTCGTTGGCCATCAGCTTCGGCGTGGTGCCGGAGGCGATCAGCGCGTGGAAGCCAGACACGGCACCGCAGGCAATGGTGATAAACAGGAACGGGAACAGGGCACCTTTCCACAGCGGACCGGTACCGTCAATGTACTGCGTCACCGCCGGCATTTTCAGCTCCGGGTTGATGATCACAATCCCGATTGCCAGCCCGACGATCACGCCGATTTTCAGGAAGGTCGCCAGGTAGTCACGCGGAGCCAGAATCAGCCACACCGGCAGCAGCGCTGAGATGAACGCGTAACCGATCAGCGCGAAGGTGATGGTGGTGTCTTTAAAGGTCAGCGCCGGGCCCCAGTACGGGTCGTGGGCAATCACACCGCCGAAGTAGATGGAGGCGACCAGCAGCACGATACCGATGACCGACACCTCGCCAACGCGGCCAGGGCGCAGGAAGCGCATGTAGATGCCCATGAACAGCGCAATCGGCACGGTAGAGCAGACGGTGAAGACGCCCCACGGACTTTCGGCCAGCGCTTTCACCACGATCAGGGCCAGCACTGCCAGGATGATGATCATGATCAGGAAGCAGCCGAAGAGGGCGATCGTGCCCGGCACGCGGCCCATCTCCTCTTTGATCATCTCGCCCAGCGACGAACCATTACGGCGCGAGGAGATAAACAGCACCATAAAGTCCTGCACCGCTCCCGCCAGCACTACGCCCGCGAGCAGCCAGAGCGTACCCGGCAGGTAGCCCATCTGCGCAGCCAGCACCGGACCGACCAGCGGACCCGCGCCTGCAATGGCGGCGAAGTGGTGACCAAACAGCACGTAACGGTTGGTTGGCACATAGTTCAGGCCGTCATTGTTAATGACCGCCGGGGTGGCGCGCGTCGGGTCGAGCTTCATGACCTTCTGCGCGATGTACAAGCTGTAGTAGCGATAAGCCACAAGATAGACGGAAACCGACGCGACCACGATCCACAGGGCGCTGACGTGCTCGCCCCGGCGTAATGCGACAACCGCCAGACAGAAAGCGCCGATGATCCCGAGGATGGCCCAGGGCACGTGCTTAAGTAGTTTTTTAGTATCCATAGTAAGACCTGGTTTTTTATGTAAAGAAAAAAGGGTCAGGGTTCGTTGTGAGGAGGTATTGATTAATGCTGGAGCGATCGTGCCAGATCCTCGCGCGTGTAAAGCACGGTAAATGGGTGAGTGGTTGAAAGCGATGCGTGAGCGGTCAAAAGCGAGGGTGAGTGGTTAAGGCTCACCCCCGGCGGGAGAAAATATGTGATTGAGATCACTGAGAATAATCTAGCCCTGCGGGGTTTCGTCGTTCGCATCAGGGCATTGCGTGCAGCGGCAGGGCTGATATGCGGGCAGCAGCTGATAGCGTCCTTTGCCGTCGTGTTCGATAATTGGGGAAAGGGCCTGTAGATCGCGGTACACCGTACGTTCGGTAATGCCAAATTTTTGCATCAGATCGCGGCGATTAACGCTTCCGTTGCGGTGCAGAGCAATAATGATGTCAACCAGACGCTCAGCCGAGCGGCTTCGGGGTGAAGGGGCCATAAGACTTTCCAGCGTTAAGGGGACGGCTGACGACGTCGTCAGCCGCCCCGAAAAATTTATCTTATGGATAGTTAACGGCGCACCTTTGCGGAAACCTTAGCGTTTTTTTGTGCAACGGGATCAAACCGCGGCTTCCATCTCCATCATCACCGGGTGGAAACGGCGTTTGAAGTAGATCAGGCCGTGCCCCTCGCTGCTGAGGATGATGTTCTTAATCTCCACCAGGTAGACCAGATGGGTACCGATGGTTTGCACCTGGGTTATCTCACCTTCCAGGCTTGCCAGGGCGCCTTTCAGCACCGGCTGCGCCAGCGGTCCTTTCTGCCAGCAGGAGAGAGCAAAGCGCTCCTCCATGGCCATGCCGGTCATCCCGGCAAAGTGGCGGGCCATGATCTCCTGCTCGTGGTTCAGCACGTTGACGCACAGTTTACCGTTGCCCTGGAAGACCGGGTTCATGGCGCTGTTGGCGTTGATGCAGACCATGACCGAGGGCGGGGTATCCGTGACCGAACAGACGGCGGTGGCGGTAATGCCGCAGCGGCCCGCATCGCCCTCGGTGGTGACCACATTCACCGCCGCCGACAGGCTGGCCATCGCGTCGCGAAAACGCAGGCGTTCTTCAGATTGCATTGAAACCTCCCGCTGCGTTATTTCAGCAGCTTATCCAGCATGTTGATATCAGTGTTGTTGTGCAGGTGCGGTACGGTCCAGCCGTGCTGATCGTACTCGGACATGCAGCGGTCAACCATCGCCATCATCTTGTCCATGTTGCCGGAGCTTTGCGCCTGACGCAGGCATTGCAGGCGGATCTCATCCTGGCTACCGGAGTAGTTGATTTCGTACAGCTCGTGACGTCCGCCAAACTCGCTGCCGATGGCATCCCACATCAGTTTCAGAATCTTGATGCGTTCGACGTGATCCATCCCGTTGGAGCCGCGCACATACTTCGCCAGATACTGGTCGATCTGCGGGTTGTTCAGGTCCCGCGCGCTGGACGGCAGGTAGATCAGCCCGGAGGTCACGTTGCGTTCGATGATGTTCTTGATTTTCGCGTAGGCCATTGGCGCCATCACGCGGTAGGTCTGTAACGCCGCGTGGTCAGGCAAGTACGCGCCGTTTACCCACGGCGTGGCTTCGGAGCACATGGAGTCGCTCAGCGCCCAGAACATGTTGCGCCACGCCACCACTTCGCCGAGATCCGCCTGCACGCCGCGGAACTCGAGGGTGCCGGTACACTCCAGCGATTTCTTCAGCAGAGCGGTGATGAAGTCGAGCTTCACCGCCAGACGCACGCAGGCCTGAAGCGGGTACATGCGGGCGAAGCCACCTTCCATCGTCCAGCGACGGCAGCGGTCGAAATCGCGGTAGATCAGCACGTTTTCCCACGGGATCAGCACATGATCCATCACCAGAATGGCGTCGTTCTCGTCAAAGCGGCTGGAGAGCGGGTAGTCGTACGGGGAGCCGGTCGCCCCTGCCACCATCTCGTAAGAGGCGCGGGAGATCAGCTTCACCCCTTCGGCATCCATCGGCGCGACGAACATTAGCGCGAAGTCCGGGTTTTCGCCCATCACCTGCGCAGAGCCAAAACCAATCATGTTGTAGTGGGTCAGCGCAGAGTTGGTGGCCACCACTTTCGCGCCGCTGACGATGATCCCGGCGTCGGTCTCTTTCTCCAGCTTGATGTAAACGTCTTTCACCTCGTCCGCCGGTTTATGGCGGTCGATAGGCGGGTTGACGATGGCGTGGTTAAAGTACAGGCCGGTTTCCTGAATACGGGTGTACCAGTTGCGGGCGTTCTGCTCGAACTGACCGTAGAAGGCAGGGTTAGCCCCCAGCGCGCAGCCGAACGCGGCTTTGTAGTCTGGCGTGCGGCCCATCCAGCCGTAGCTCAGGCGCGACCACTCGGCGATGGCGTCGCGCTGCTGGCGCAGATCGTCGGCGCTTTTCGCCACGCGGAAGAATTTATGGGTGTAGCCGCCGCTGCCGGTGTCGGTGCCCCAGCAGAGTGTATCCTGCATGTCTGGCTTGTGCAGGGCATCGTACATCTGGGCGATGGACGCCGCCGCATTGCGAAATGCCGGGTGGGTAGTAACGTCCTTAACGCGCTCGCCGTAGATATAAATCTCACGGCCATCTTGCAGGCTTTTTAAATACTCTTCACCGGTTAACGGACGTTTGGCATTAGCGCGGAAATCTTCAGGCTTCATAGGGACCTCGTATCGGAAGATGGTTGTTAAATTTATGTTTTGTTTTTGTTGTTTAATTGAAGCGTGAGAGGGGCGGAACGTGAAGGGACGATTGGGACAACGGCAGGTACTTTTCGGGTGGGATGTTGTTTTGTGATCTGTGCGGCTTTTCGGCGGGTGGCGCTGCGCTTACCCGCCCTACGAACCGTGATGCGTTCAGGAAACCGGTACTTTCTGCGCCCGGTATGCGCTGGGTGAGCACCCCGTCAGTCGGTTGAAAAAACGGGCGAAATAGGCCGGATCTTTAAACCCCAGTTGCCAGGCAATTTCGCTCACTGTGCTGTCGGAAAACAGCAGCAAGCGCCTGGCTTCCCGCAGCTGGCGGTCGAAGATCAACCGTTTCGGCGAGCGGTTGGCAAAGCGGCGGCAGATATCGGTCAGGCGGGATTCGGTAAGATGCAGTTCGCTGGCGTATTCCGGCACCGTCCAGTGCTCGTGGTAATGCGCATCTGTCAGCTGGTTAAAGCGCTGAAACAGCTTCAGCTCGCCGCGCATGCCGCCTGAAGCGTGGTCGTCGAGCTTCGCGTTGCGCAGCAGCAGGGTAAATACGGCCTGCGCCAGCAGGACCAGCGTATGCTCACGGCCCGGCAGCTGTTCCGTGGATTCCCGGGCAATGAGCTGCCAGTAATGCTTCAGCGCCGCCAGCTCGTCAGGCCTGTCGGCAAGCGACAGGCAGATCCCCGGCAGGCCGAACGCCTCCCGCGTGCCGGGGTAGAGCACTTCTAACAACGGCCAGATAAGATCCTCGCGCACCGTCAGCACGTGGCCGTCGCTGTCGGATTCAGTGATAAACGCGTGCGGCACCGACGGCGGTGTCAGAACGAACAGCGGCGCCTGCACCGAGTAGCGGTGGTCGTCGAGCTGCAGCTCAATCTGCCCGGTGTCGAGAAAATGCATCTGAAAATACTGGTCGTGGCGGTGCGCCTGCATGTCGCGGCCAAAAAAGGCCGCCATGCGGGCGAACGACTGGTAGTGCACATCGTCGGTGCCCAGACTTTCGTCGTACTCCTTGCTGATATCAATGTTGGCGATAGGGCTCTGGCACATGATCGTTCCTCTTTTGAACCCGCTGCGTCATCGGAATGCGCGTCAGCACCAGTGCGCCCACTACCAGCAGACCCGCCACGAACCACAGCCCCGAGCTGAAGCTGCCGGTCGCGTCGCGCAGAATACCAATCAGCAATGGGCTGACGGCAGACCCGACGTTGCCGATGGCGTTGATCACCGCCAGCGCCACCGCGCGGGATTGCAGGCTAATCACCTGGTCCGGCGTGGTCCAGAATATCGCCATGGCGGTAAACGATCCGGTTGAGGCCATGATGATGCCAAGCAGCTGGATCAGGCTGTGATCGGTCGCCGAGGCCAGCATCCATCCCGCCGCCGCAAACAGATACGGCAGGATGGTGTGCTTTTTTCGCTCTTTCAGCCTGTCGGAGCGGCGGCTCCACCAGATCATCCCGAGGATGGTGCAAAACTGCGGGATCGCCGCCAGCAGGCCAATCACGATATTGCTGCTGCCGGTGTTGAAGCTTTGCAGGATCTGCGGCGTCCAGATGTTGATCGCGCTCAGCGTATTCGTCAGGCAGAAGTAGGCCAGCGTGTAGAGCAGTACGGCGGGCGTCAGCACCTCGCGCAGCGTCGATCGCGGCGTGGCGACGTGCGCAATGGCCAGTTCCTGCTCGCGGGCGATCATCGTTTTGAGTGCCTGCTTTTCATCATCATCCAGCCAGGTGGCCTGATCCGGGGTGTCGTTAAGGTAGAACCAGGTCACCACGCCGAGCACCACCGACGGCAGCCCCTCCAACAGGAACAGCCACTGCCAGCCCTTCAGGTTCCACAGCCCGTCCATCGCCAGAATGTACCCGGAGAGGATCGAGCCGAGCATCATGGTCACCGGCATGGCGATCATAAACAACGCGTTGGCGCGGGCGCGGTGATACGCCGGGAACCACCAGGTGAGATAGACCAGGATCCCCGGCAGGAAACCGGCTTCGGCAATGCCCACCAGCATGCGCAGGACGTAGAGCGTTTCCGGGCTGGTGGCGAACATGGTGCAGGTAGAGGCGATGCCCCACACCACCATGATCCCGGCGATCCAGCGCCGCGCGCCGATTTTCGCCAGCATGATGTTGCTGGGGATCCCGCACAGCACGTAGGTGACGTAAAACAAGGTCGCGGCCAGGCCAAACATGGTCGACGTGAGGCCCAGATCTTTGCCCATCGTTAGCCCGGCAAAGCCGATGTTGATGCGATCGAGAAACGAAAAGACAAACAGGATAAAGAGAAACACGATCAAACGACGGAACAGCTTGTTGATAACGCGATGTTCTATAGCTTTCTTATCTTGCAGGGTAGAGGTCGTCATGCTGCGCTCCAGATCTTACGTTTAGTAGACGGATTTATTGTTATTAACTGACGTAACCGGTTGTTCGATAAAACGTGCCGCCAGCGCTTCCGCGCCGCGGGCGAGCAGGGTGGTGTCGACGCCGACGGCGACAAACAGCGCGCCGAGTGCAAGGTAACGTTTCGCCAGCTGCTCGTTCGCCATCAGGATGCCGGGCGCTTTACCGGCGGCGCGTATCTGCGCGATCGCCTGCTCAATGGCGGCCTGCACCTCCGGGTGCTGCGGATTACCGGCAAAGCCCATGTCGGCACTCAGATCCGCCGGGCCGATAAACACGCCGTCGACGCCGTCCACGTCCAGGATCTGCGGCAGGTTTTTTAACGCTCTTAGGGTTTCGATTTGCACCAGCACGCACATGGCGTCGTTAGCCTGATGCAGATAGTCCGGGATACGGTTCCAGCGCGACGCCCGCGCCAGCGCGCTGCCGACGCCGCGAATGCCCGCGGGTGGATAGCGGGTGGCGCTGACCGCCAGCCGCGCTTCGTCGGCGTTTTGCACCATCGGCACCAGCAGGGTTTGCACCCCCACGTCCAGCAGCTGCTTGATCTGCACCGGATCGTTCCACGACGGGCGCACCACCGGCTGGCTGGGATAAGGGGCGATGGCCTGTAGCTGAGTCAGAACGGTCTGTACGCTGTTCGGCGCGTGCTCCCCGTCGATCAGCAGCCAGTCAAAACCGGCCCCGGCCAATAGCTCAGCGCTGTAGCTGCTGGTTAGCCCCAGCCATAGCCCGATTTGCGGTCGGCCCGCTTTCAGCGCCGCTTTGAATGCGTTTTGCATGATCATCTCCTTACACAAAGCGGCAGCTGATGGAGCCCATGTTGCCGTAGTCGACGTGGAAGGTGTCGCCTCTGCTGGCGGCAACCGGGCGGGTAAACGAGCCGCCGAGGATGATCTGGCCTGGCTCAAGCTGCACGTCGTATGGCGCGAGTTTGTTCGCCAGCCACGCCACGCCGTTCGCCGGATGATTAAGGACGCCTGCGGCCACGCCGGTCTCTTCGATCACGCCGTTGCGGTAGAGCAGGGCGGAGATCCAGCGCAGATCCAGCTCGTCGGGTTTAATCGGGCGGCCGCCGAGGATCACGCCCGCATTGGCGGCGTTATCGGAGATAGTGTCGAATACCTTGCGCGGGCGCTGGGTTTCCGGGTCAACGTTGTGGCAGCGGGCGTCGATCAGCTCCAGGGCAGGGATGACGTAGTCTGTGGCGTTATAGACGTCGAAGATCGTGCAGTTCGGGCCGCGCAGCGGTTTTGCCAGCACGAAGGCCAGCTCCACTTCGATGCGCGGGACGATAAAGCGATCCACGGGAATGTCGCTGCCGTCGTGGAAGAACATATCGTCCAGCAGTGCGCCGTAGTCTGGTTCGCTGATCTGCGAGCTGGCCTGCATCGCTTTGGAGGTGAGGCCGATCTTGTGGCCTTTCAGCACGCGGCCTTCGGCAATTTTCAGGCTCACCCATTCGCGCTGGACGGCGTAGGCGTCTTCAATGGTGATCTCCGGATACTCAAGCGAGATCGCGCGGATCTGCTCCCGGGATTGTTCCGCCTGATGCAGGCGGTGGGCGATCAGGGTATGGGTGTGTTTGTCGAGCATGGCGATATCCTGTTGTTGCCGGGTGGCGCGTAGCGATCCCGGCCTACGTTCGAGCCGTTGTAGGCCCGGTAAGCGAAGCGCCACCGGGCGAGCAGACGGCTACTTAAACAACGCGTGCACGTTGTTCTGCTTGTAATTGAGCGTCGGGTGCAGCTCGTCGAGCTCGAAAGACAGCGCCAGATAGCGGGCGGTCATCAGCGCTGCAAAATGCGTTTTGATCAGCGCAAACAGCATTTCACCGACCTCTTCCCGGCTCTCCAGACTGCGCCCGGCGCCGATTTTGAGCGTCATATGCACAAAGGCGTAATCGTGCTTACCGTCCGCCATCTGCCAGGTATCGAGCCAGTGGGCGCGGCTGCGGATGCCGCCGAGAGGGAAGATGCCCGTGACGGCCAGCGCCTCGTTCACTTTGGCGAACAGCCCCGGCAGGTCGGCCTGCGCGCGGATGTTGTCGGTACATTCAGCAATAAAGTGCGGCATAACGACTCCTTATGCGGGCAGCGGGAAAACGGCGTTGACCTGGCCGGTGCCGGAGCTGGCGAACAGCTCGGTGAGGAACTCAACCTTGCCGTCGTATTTATCCCAGCCCAGCATCCCCAGCAGCATCACCGTGTCGTGCATGTTGCCCTCGCCGTAGCAGTAGTCGGCGTACTCCGGCAGCATGCTGCAAAACTCTTTAAACTGGCCTTCGCGCCACAGCTTGACCACCCGCTCGTCCATCTGACGGTCGAACTCGCGGGTATAGCTGTTCATCCCTTCTTCCGCACGCTGGTCGTCGATAAAGCGGTGCGACAGCGAGCCGCTGGCGAGCACCGCCACGGTGCCGTCGTACTTTTCGATGGCGCTGACGATCGCCTCGCCCAGCCTGCGGCTGTCGGCGAAGTCGTGAACCGTACAGAACGCCGAGATGGAGACCACTTTGAAGTGCTTATCCGCGTTCATGTAGCGCATCGGCACCAGCGTGCCGTACTCCAGCTTGAGGCTCGGGATGTTGTGCGCCTTGGCGCGCACGCCAAGCTTCACCGCTTCGTCGGCGATCAGCTGGCCGAGTTCCGGGTTGCCGTCGTAGTCGTAGGTCATGTCGCGAATAAAATGCGGCAGCTCGTTGCTGGTGTAGACGCCTGAAAAATGGTCCGCACAGTTGATGTGATACGCGCTGTTCACCAGCCAGTGGGTGTCGAAGACGATAATGGTATCGACGCCCAGCTCGCGGCAGCGCTTGCTGATCTCTTTATGCCCGTCGATGGCTGACTGGCGGCAGCCGTGGTTTTTGCCAGGCAGTTCAGAGAGATACATTGACGGCACGTGGGTGATTTTTGCTGCTAAGGCTAATTTTCCCATGATCAGATCCCCCATTTTGGAATAGGATGGTCGCCCATGGAGATACAGACGTTTTTCATCTCCGCGAAGACCTCGAAGCTGTACTCGCCGCCCTCACGCCCGGTGCCGGAGGCCTTCACGCCGCCAAACGGCTGGCGCAGGTCGCGCACGTTCTGGGTGTTGACGAACACCATGCCCGCTTCGATGTTGCGCGCCAGACGCAGCACTTTGCTGACGTCCTGCGTCCAGATGTACGACGCCAGGCCATACTCCACGTCGTTTGCCAGGCGCAGGCCTTCCGCTTCATCCTTAAACGGCAGCAGGCAGGCCACCGGCCCGAAGATCTCCTCCTGCGCCACGCGCATGCGGTTATCGACATCCGCCAGCACCGTCGGGCGCAGGAAATTGCCGCCTTTCAGGTGCGCAGGCAGATCGGTCGGTTTGTCCGGGCCGCCCGCCAGCAGGGTTGCCCCCTCTTCAATGCCGAGGCGGATGTAGCCGGAGACCTTCTCCCAGTGCTGCTTGCTGATCAGCGCGCCAATCTGGGTGTTCGGATCGGTCGGGTCGCCCACGCGCAGGCGGCTGGCGCGCTCGGCAAAGCGTTTGACGAACTCCGGGTAGATGCTCTGCTGGATGAAGATGCGCGAGCCGGCGGTGCAGCGTTCGCCGTTGATGGAGAAGATGGTGAACAGGGCGGCGTCCAGCGCGCGCTCAATGTCCGCGTCTTCAAAAATCAGCACCGGAGATTTGCCGCCCAGCTCCATGGAATACTTCTTCAGCCCGGCGTTTTTCATGATGTTACGCCCGGTGGCGGTGCCGCCGGTGAAGGAGACGGCGCGCACGTCATGATGACGCACCAGCGCGTCGCCCGCCGTGGCGCCATAGCCCTGCACTACGTTCAGCACGCCCGCCGGAATGCCCGCCTCCAGCGCCAGCTCGCCCAGACGGTCGGCGGTAAGCGGGGAGAGCTCGGACATCTTTAGCACCGCGGTGTTACCCAGCGCCAGGCACGGCGCGACCTTCCAGGTGGCGGTCATAAACGGCACGTTCCACGGCGACACCAGCGCACAGACGCCCACCGGCTGCACGAGGGTGTAATTGAGCATCTTGTCATCGACCGGGTAGGTTTTGCCGTTCATCTGCTGGCACACCTCGGCGAAGAACTCGAAGTTGTGCGAGGCGCGTGGAATGAGCACGTTTTTGGTCTGGTGGATCGGCAGGCCGGTGTCGGCGGTTTCCATGGCGGCAATGTCCGGCACGTTCTGGTCAATCAGATCCCCCAGGCGACGCATCAGGCGCGCACGCTCCTTCATCGGCAGGTTGGCCCATTTCGGGAACGCCTCTTTGGCGGCGGCAACGGCCTGATGGATTTCGGCTTCGCCGCCGGAGGCCACTTCTGCCAGCACCTCGCCGGAGGCCGGGTTAGTGGTTTGGAAGTACTCACTTCCGGCGACGTTTTTCCCGTTGATCCAGTGGTTAATCTTTTTCATTTTGCAGTCTCCTCACTGACAATTCGGTTTACCAGGCGGCCTACGCCTTCCACTTCCACTACCACCTCATCGCCCGGTACCACGTCGGACAGCCCCTTCGGCGTGCCGGTGGCAATCATGTCGCCCGGTTGCAGGGTCATGAAATCGCTCAGATACGCAATCAGGAATGGGATGCTGAAAATGAGATCGGCGGTGGTGCCTTCCTGACGCAGTTCACCGTTGACGTAGGTGCGAAGACGAAGGTTGTGCGGGTCAGGGATGGCTTCTTTTGGCACTACGTTCGGGCTGATGGGGGTCAGCCCGTCGCGGCTTTTCACCCGCAGGTTCGGGCGATAGTAGTTTTCGAGATAATCGCGGATGGCGTAGTCGTTGCACACCGTGTAGCCCGCAACATAGTCCATCGCCTCGGCTTCGCTGACCTTACGCGCGGTTTTACCGATGACCACCACCAGCTCGGCTTCGTAATGCATGTATTCAATGTTGTTTGGGCGCACCGAGGTCTGGTTGTCGCCATTAAAGGTGTTCGGCGCTTTGATAAACACCAGCGGCTCGGTGGGCGGTTTGAAGTCCAGCTCGCTGGCGTGATCGGCGTAGTTCAGGCCGAGGGCGAACAGCGTGGCGTGCGGCGGCGTGCGCGAAGCGATGGTAACGTCGCGTTCCTCCACCACCGGGTTTTCCAGCGGCGGAAATCCCTCTGCCAGAATGCGTACCCGATCGCCCGGGCGAATTTCGACGCGGCTTTGCGGGGTACCGAGCAATATCGCATCGCCGGGGTTCAGGGTGGCAAATTCGCTCAGGGCGCTCAGCAGTTCGGCGGCGTTGCGGTGCAGATCGGCCGTGTTCCAGTGGTCCGCTTCGCGACCGTTGATCTCGGTGATGATGGTCAGGTTGTCCACGTTATCAACGGCGACAGGTTCGCCGAGCGGGCAAAATCCATCCCGGCATTTGGCTTTAATAGCCGGGCGGTAGAAGCTCTCTTCCGGCAGGCTGATTTCGTTGGCCAGCGCGTAGCCGGCGATGTACGCCGCCGCCTCTTCAACGCGTACTTTGCTGGCGGTTTTGCCCACCACCAGCGCCACCGTTGCGCCGCTTAACACGGTTTCTCCCTGCGGGAAGGGAATCGGCTCGCCTGCGCGAATAACGGTGTTATGTGGCTTGATAAACCACACCGCCGTTTTTGGCGGCGCGTTATAGGGGGCTTTTTCAAACGCCTCAGCCCAGGCCGCACGCTGGCTCTGGTGGTTTAGCGCTACGGCAAAAACAGTACCTTTCATTCCCATACTCCTCAAACCGGCTGTCCGGTTTTGATTTCATTAATATGTTAATGATCTGGTTTTATGCTTTTGCTGTTCGTTTCGCAATCAGAAGTGAATAATTTGTGATATGAATAACAATAAATTTACACCAATGGGTTAATTATCATTTAAATCAATGTATTAAAAAAATGGCGTTGTTTCTGTTAGACTTTTTGGGTTACAACGTGTTGTCTATAAAAGCATCTGTTTTAAATTGTTTACTTGTTAGTGATGTAAGGGGAAGGTGATGCATGACTCATTAACCATCGCGCTGTTGCAGGCGCGTGAAGCGGCGATGGGCTACTTCCGCCCGATAGTGAAACGGCATAATCTGACCGAGCAGCAGTGGCGTATCGTCCGCGTACTGGCCGAGCATCCCTCCATGGATTTTCATGATCTGGCGTTCCGCACCTGCATTTTGCGCCCAAGCCTGACCGGCATTCTGACGCGGATGGAGCGCGACGGTCTGGTGCTGCGCTTAAAGCCGGTGAATGACCAGCGCAAGCTGTACGTATCGCTGACGAAAGAAGGCAACGCGCTGTACCATCGTGCTCAGGCTCAGGTGGAAGAGGCGTACCAGCAGATTGAGGCGGAATATACCCCGGAGAAGATGAAGCAGCTCACGGCGCTGCTGGAAGAGTTTATTGAACTCGGAAACCGACATATTGCCGCGCGGGACGAAGAGTAAAAACCCTAAAATCCAGGATGATTTTCGTAAAGTTTTCCCTTTCCAGGCCGAAAATTCTGTATCTGTCTGAGGAAAGAGAAAACATGTTAAATCGTATCAAGATTGTCACCAGCTTACTGCTGGTTTTAGCGATATTTGGCCTTTTACAACTCACATCCGGTGGTCTTTTCTTCAATGCCCTGAAGCATGACAAAGAGAATTTCACCATCCTGCAAACCATTCGCCAGCAACAATCCACCCTGAACGGTAGCTGGGTGGCGCTGCTGCAAACCCGTAACACCCTGAACCGCGCGGGTATCCGCTATATGATGGATCAGAACAATATCGGCAGCGGCTCAACCGTCGCCGAGCTGATGCAGATAGCCTCTGCGTCTCTGAAACAGGCGGAAAAAAACTGGGCGGATTACGAAGCACTTCCGCGTGACCCGCGTCAGAGCGACGCTGCGGCACTGGAAATCAAACGTAATTACGATATCTACCACGGCGCGCTGGCCGAGCTGATCCAGCTGCTGGGGGCGGGCAAGATCAACGAGTTCTTCGACCAGCCGACCCAGAGCTATCAGGATGGCTTTGAGAAGCAGTACGTCAGCTATCTGCAACAAAACGACGCGCTCTATCAGACCGCGGTTGAAGACAGCAACAGCTCTTACCGCCAGGCTATCTGGGTGCTGATTAGCGTGCTGGCTGCGGTGCTGGTGGTGATTGTTGCCGTCTGGCTGGGTATTCGTCAGGCACTGATTTCGCCGCTGAACCGTCTGATTGACAGCATTCGTCATATCGCCAGCGGCGACCTGGTGAAGCGCATCGACGTGGAAGGCTCCAACGAGATGGGTGAACTGGCTGACTCCCTGCGCCATATGCAGGGCGAGCTGGTGCGCACCGTGGGTGACGTGCGTAACGGCGCAAACGCCATTTACAGCGGTGCGAGCGAAATCTCGATGGGCAATAACGATCTCTCATCCCGTACCGAGCAGCAGGCTGCCTCTCTGGAAGAGACCGCCGCCAGTATGGAACAGCTGACCGCCACCGTGAAGCAGAACGCCGAGAATGCCCGTCAGGCGAGCAACCTGGCCCTGAGCGCGTCTGAAACCGCGCAGAAAGGCGGGAAAGTGGTGGATAACGTGGTGCAGACCATGCGCGACATCGCCGGCAGTTCGCAGAAAATCGCCGATATTATCAGCGTGATCGACGGGATTGCTTTCCAGACTAATATTCTGGCGCTGAACGCGGCGGTAGAAGCGGCACGTGCGGGCGAGCAGGGCCGCGGCTTTGCGGTGGTTGCAGGTGAAGTACGAAACCTGGCGCAGCGCAGCGCCCAGGCGGCTCGCGAGATCAAGAGCCTGATTGAAGACTCCGTGGGGCGCGTGGAGTTGGGTTCAACGCTGGTAGAAAGCGCCGGTGAAACCATGGGTGAGATCGTGAATGCGGTAACGCGCGTGACGGACATCATGGGCGAAATCGCGTCTGCGTCTGATGAGCAGAGCCGCGGTATCGACCAGGTGGGGCTGGCGGTGGCTGAGATGGATCGCGTGACCCAGCAGAACGCCTCGCTGGTGGAAGAGTCTGCGGCGGCCGCGGCGGCACT
Organism: Enterobacter cloacae complex sp. 402C9; assembly: GCF_050030745.1. Taxonomy (NCBI): domain Bacteria; kingdom Pseudomonadati; phylum Pseudomonadota; class Gammaproteobacteria; order Enterobacterales; family Enterobacteriaceae; genus Enterobacter; species Enterobacter cloacae complex sp. 402C9. Next base: position 624,675 of record NZ_JBLGUW010000001.1, read on the forward strand.
GGAAGAGCAGGCGAGCCGTCTGACGCAGGCCGTTGCGGTGTTCCGTATTCAGCAGGAACAGATGAAGGCGCGCGAGTTCGCCTCCGCGAAAAGCGTTGCCGCACCGGTAGTGGCGCGTAAACCGGCGACCGCAGATGCGGGCGATAACTGGGAAACGTTCTGACGTTGTGCGTTTCGCCGGGTGGCGGCTACGCCTTACCCGGCCTACGGGATGTGCGTTTTGCCGGGTGGCGGCTACGCCTTACCCGGCCTACGGATTGTGGGTTTCGCCGGGTGGCGGCTGCGCCTTACCCGGCCTACTGATTGGGGGTTTTGTCGGGGGCGGCTGCGTCTGACCTGGCCTGCGGAATTGGGTTTTGTAGGCCCGGTAAGCGCAGCGCCACCGGGCGATTTTACAGAGGCAGGCGCATGGCGCAGCGGGAACCATACGCTAAACCGTGCGCCGTCTCTTCTTCACGTTTCTGGCGCATTTCCGGCGTCAGCGTCGTCATCATTTCAAACCCTAATCGCCTGTAGTAGGGCGCGTTCCACGGGACATCACGAAACGTCGTTAACGTCAGCGAGGTTAGCCCCAGCGTGCGGGCATGCTCTGCGACACGGTTAATCAACCGGCGTCCGAGACCTCGTCCCTGCCAGTCCAGATGAACCGAAAGTTCCACAATAAACAGCGAAGATGGCTGGGCTTCGGCGAGAATAAAGCCCACGGGCCTGTCGTCAGCCAGCGCCAGCCAGCTTAATCCGCGTCCGGCGTAACCGAGGTGATCTTCAACGGAAATAACCTCGCTGTCTGCCAGCCAGGCCAGCTCAGGAACGTCGCGAAATCGCTGCCCCGCCGCGCGTTCAATGGCGGGCAGGGCAGCGACGTCGTCGATGCGCGTCGGGCGAAGGGTGAACGCCGTCATCAGCCAGCGCTGCTCACAATTTTAATCTCCACCATGCCGATCCCCAGCTTGCGCGGAGCGTGACCGAGAATATTCCCTTCGTTAGTGGACTGCGGCTCGGGCGGCACAATGACCAGCGTATTGCTGCGTGTGGGGTTATCGAAATGCAGCGTGCTGGTGGTGACATCATTGCTCAGCGTCAGCATCTGTTCTTTATCGCCGACGCGCACCGGCACAGGACGGTTTGCGTTGGGACCAAATGCCCTGGCGGTGATCACCAGATCGAATTTCTCCGGCAGCGGATGGGTATACTCAATTTTCACCTCATCACCTAACTGCGCGTTAGACCAGCGCCCCCAGGATTCGGGACGTGAAATACCGCTGAACTGCTTCACCTCTTCAGGCGCGCCGGCAACGTTAAAGATAAAGCTGTCAGCTTTATAACGGATGTCGTTGTCGACGATTTTCAGCAGGTCAACGTTGCGCTGATAGCGTGCGGTATCAATGACCGTATCTTTAAACGCGGTTTTCCCCTGCCACTGCGGTTTATCAACGTGTTGCACGGTCTGCTCGCCGCCGAGTTGCCCCTGTGAGACGCACCAGTCGGTGGACAGTGACAGCTCTTGTGACCAGAGCTGGCCCATTTTGTAGCATTTATCGACCCAGACGAAATTATCGCGCGGGGCGAATTCCGCCAGCTGGAAGCGCAGTGGCGCGGAATATTCGCTTTCCGGCAGCGGCTCGACGCGGTTATCCGACACGCGCAGCAGCAGAGGCAGGCGGAAATGGCTGCCGGAGAACGCGATCATTTTTTTATCCTGATCGATGGTGAAGTCGTTTATCTCTTTCGGGAAGTTCCACAGGCGAATGATATCCGGCTTCCAGGCGAGGATTTTTTCCTTCATGTTGAGGAAGATTTCCGACAGGGACTGGCCCGACAACGTACTGCGGCCCAGGCCAATGAAGTTATCGCCACCCAGAATATCCAGCACGGTAGCGCCGTTATCCATCGAGTTACGTTTAGCGGCAATGATCTCCTGCTGCGGTTTATCGCCGCGCAGCACAAAGAACAGGTTGCTGCGATCCAGCTTATTCAGCTCATCCCAGGCGCTGTTTTTCATCGCCAGATGGTCAGATGAAACGACGATGACCGTATTTTTGAAATACGGCGACGCTTTGATTTTCTCGATTAACGCCGCGATATGTTCCTGGCTACAGGTCACAGCGCTGAACGACTTGTTGTTTTTACCGTCAATGTCGTAGCCCTGACGTTTACAGGTGCGTGAGACGAAACCATCCGGATGATGCGTGTCGACGGTCAACGCAAACAGCGAGAAGCGTTTACCGGCGCGGGAAAGCTCCTCGAATTTCTTCCAGGTTTCATCCAGAACGGTATCGTCGTAAAAGCCCCAGTCGTTGCGGTAGGCTGGATCGGCCACCGTGGTTTTCAGCTCTTCGGAACCATACAGGTGATCGAAACCGTGGGATCTCAGGAACACATCTTTCCCGGCAAAGCGCAGGTTTGCGCCCTGCATAAAGTAGTTTTCATAGCCCGAGTTTTTCAGGATATCGCCGAGGCAAATGTTCTGCGGGAAGAAGCTCGACATTGAGGCGGAGGCGTTGCCTTCAAACGGGGCGAACAGCGGAATGCCGCACTGGGAGGCCACCATCCCGGCGATGGTGTAATCCGTGCCGGGCAGCTGCACGGTGTGGCTGAAGTCGAGGCCCTGGTTTTTCAGCGCGCCAAGCTCTGGCGTCAGGTTCGGGAAAGCATCGTTATCAAAATAGGTGCGTTCCAGACTTTCGCCGTAGATATAGACCAGGTTGAGTCTGGGATTGTCGATCTTCTTCGAGGGTTCTTTGTAATAGGCCGCAAAGTCCGGGTCACCATCGCCCGACTGGGATTTTACCAGCTCGGTAATTTGATGGAAGGCCGGGCTGGCATCCACGGAGGCCAGCGCCAGGCACAGCGCCAGCAGGCTGTAGCCATGATGATGCGGACGGTGACGGCGACGGCGCAGAACCCAGGCCAGCGCGGCGAAGATGGCCACCAGGGCGACCACCAGCCCCAGACCCGGAAGGATGTACTTACCCACACCTGCGCCGGTCAGACTGTTGGTCAATGTGTAGAGCACCGCGTCGTTAATACCGTCGCCGGTAAAGTAATCGCTGGCATATAACGTAATGTTTAAAACAATAAAAATACCGAGCACCACCAGGGTGGCCACAAACCACCAGGTGTGACGACCGGCTTTCCAGGCATAAACGCCGATGGAAGCCAGGAAAAGGACAAGGGACATTAACTCTGACAACAGCAGATCCTCATCATGCCGGACGCTTAGCCGGCTAATTGCTTATTTTTTGGGTAATACAATGTAATTGCGATGTCGCTTAGCTGCAATTTTAGTGTCACGAAAGTGTGCTGTTGTTAGGATTTGGTTTATAAAATCGGATTTTTGAATACAGTCGCATCGTGGCATACGGAGGCTGAGGTGGTGTCAGGGGGTAAAAAAACGCACTTCACGCCGCGGTATAAGACTAATGTAATAAACGCGGCGTGTTGTGGCAGAAAAAAGGGGGACAATCAGGAGAGGAAATTAACGCCTTGTTTCAGCACCAGATCGCAGGCTTTCGTTTTCACCTGTTTCGCCAGAGATGAATTTCCAAGGGTGCTGAGGTTCAGCTGCTGACCATTTTGCGCGTTCAGCAGGCCCTGTATACCGTCCATATAGTTGGTGTCCGCTTTCTGCTCCTGGGTGTCCAGTCCCAGTTTACCCAACACCTGGTTTTTGATGTTTTCGGTATCGGTGACGGAAGCCAGTTTCTGCTTCGCGCAGTATTCCAGAATACCCGCGGCGTTGTTCATCGTTCCGGCACTCAGGCTTTGGGAGCTGTTGCCCAGCAGGCCGGTGAGGGACGAGGCTGACAGTCCGCCCTGGGACGTGCCGCTCTCTTTGGTTAACTCACTTGCTGCGCTGGAGAGCGACTCCTGCCATGATGCGGCCTGCGCTGCGCCAGTCACCAGCAGGGCGCCAGTAAGGATGCTGATAAGAAATTGTTTTTTCATAATGATTTACTCAACAAGGTCCGTTTTGGGCCAGAAGTGGGTTCAGTATATACCTCTGCTCTTCCGGCGCTCCCTGGAAATATCTTAATACTCTTTGCCGGTGACGCGGCTGCGGTAGCTGTCCCAGTCGAAGATGACGTACAGGCTGTTCCCCAGCTTCATGCGATCCATCACCCGCTCGCCAAGAAGTCGGGTCATCTCGTCGATATTGTGGTTCGTCAACATACCGGTTGGGCGTTTTGACGACGAACGGCGATCGACAATCTGGTTGATGATCACTTTTTCGTAGCGGGACTCCGTCTGGACACCGATCTCGTCGATGACCAGCAAATCCACGTTACTTAAATCATTTAGCAACTGTTCTTCGCTGGTTTCGCGATTACTGAAGGTGTCTTTCATGGCGGACATAATATCGGCCACGGTGATAATCAGCACTGACTTCCCGCGCAGCAGCAGCTCGTTGCAGATAGCGGCGGCGAGGTGATTTTTCCCGGTGCCGGGTTTTCCGCTAAAGATGAAGCTGGCGATGTTGCCGTCAAATTCATCCACGTACTGGCGCGCCTGGTTAAGGGCGTTCATCTGCCCCTGAGACTCGACCTTATAATTCTCGAAGGAGCAGTTCTGGTGCAGAGGGCGAATGCCCGAGCGGTTAAAGGTGCGCTGCATTTTCATCGCGCGGTTTTCGCGGGCGAGGGCAGCCGCGCGAATTTTACCCTGCTCTTTTTGCCATGCCAGCAGCTCTTCACCGGTGGTGAAGGCGGGCTTCACGTTGGCAGGCATCATCTTCTGCAAACGTTTCATCAGGTCGCCGACGTTTTTCATTTCGCACCTCGGAATCCATCAGGGATTTTTTTGTCCGGTTCTGAAAAAGCATTGATATCACGTTTTGGCTGGCCGTTGTTGCTGGCGCGGTTGATTTGCAGACTGCGCGCGAATTTTTGCTGCCACTGAACATGGTGGAAGACTTTTCCTTCAGCTTGCCAGTATGCGGTAAAGGCTGCCAGCTCTTCCGGTGTTGCGGGCTGCGAGAGGGCTATTCCCCATAAGGCCGCCTGCCGCTGAAAATCGGCGTCCGGCTGCCAACCGGCGTACATGGGAAATTTCCCCATTGGAACGGCCACCGGGGCGCTGGCGGGTTCGTCAAAAAACTGATTATCCAGCATGACATCGCTTGCCGGGCGCGACAGCTTCTCTTCAATTTCCAGAAGCTGCGCCAGACGTTCCGGCGTGACCGCATAAAACGCCGGGGCGTTGTCGGCAAATACCGCGAGCGTGCCGCCTTCGGCGTGCGTCAACACACCGCGAGGATCGCGCATAAAGGCATCAATGCCAGCAATGCTGGTGGTCAGAATTCTGGAGGACATAACACTTTCTCAACTGATTACTACGGGCGTGATTGAGGGTTATGGTAGCACAGAGAGAGGGGAGGAAAGGAGAGGATTTCCCCGGTGGCGTTACGCTTACCGGGGCTAAAATCACAGGGGCTGGCTACGCGATGATGTTCAGCGTCACGTCGATATTGCCGCGCGTCGCGTTAGAGTACGGACAGACGATGTGCGCCGCATCCACCAGTTTTTTGGCTTCCGCTGCGTCCATCCCTTCAACGTGGATGTTCAGCTTCGCTTCGATACCAAAACCGGTTGGCAGCGGGCCAATCCCCACTTCGCCTTCAATAAAGGCGTCTTTTGGCAGAGCGAATTTATCGCGTGCCGCAACGAACTTCATTGCGCCCAGGAAGCAGGCGGAGTAACCCGCAGCGAACAGCTGTTCAGGGTTGGTTACTTCACCCCCCATGCCGCCCATCTCTTTTGGCACACCCAGTTTGACATCCAGAACGCCATCGGAAGACGTGGCGCGGCCATCACGGCCTCCGGTTGCTTTGGCTTTGGCAGTGTAGACAACTTTTTCTAAAGACATGGCAGGTTCCTCATCTTACGTTTATATGCGCTATTAAATAGCGCGCGATGTTTTGAGTTAAAATTAGACGCGTAAAGTACAGCCTTACGCGCGATGCAGCTGTTGGCGCAAACTTTCGAGCTGTTGCTTGAGCGCCAGCATGGTGTCGGTATCACACTGCGCTGCACAGCCCACGGCGTGGGGTATCGTCACGGCCTGCTGTTGCAGCGCCCGACCCGCGTCGCTCAGGGTGACGGCGACCTGACGCTCATCCTGACGGGAACGCTGGCGGAGGATCAATCCTGCGCTTTCCAGGCGTTTCAGCAGGGGAGTCAGCGTGGCGGAATCCAGGAACAGCCGCTCGCCAATGTCTGACACCGTAATATCATCCTGTTCCCACAGCACCAGCATCACCAGGTATTGCGGGTAGGTCAGATTAAGCGGCGCCAGCAGTTGCCGGTACAGCTTGTTAAGCGCCAGATTTGCCGAATAGAGGGCAAAACAGAGCTGGTTATCCAGCAGAAGCGCGTTGGTGGTGTCGTTCGTTTTTGCGTCCATGAAATGAATATAGATAGTGCGCGATACAATTGCAAGCGATTTTATTATACGCGTGGACGTTTGCGGTAAAGCCATAAGCCGGGGATCGACAGGCCGATGGAGAGCGCACCCACGATCGACGAGGCTTTAAGGAAGTTGCTCAGGAGCAGGATCATCTGGGGTTCGCTGTAGCCAAAATGGCTGATTTTGACGGCGGAGATCATCGCCGTATAGGCTGAAATGCCCGGGAACATAGGAATCACTGCCGCCACGGTGAATACCTTCGGGTGCGCCAGATACCAGCGGGACCACTGAATACCGATGCTGCCAACCAGCATGGAGGCGATAAACGTCGACCATTCAATATTAAAGCCCGCTGTCATCATGATCATACGAGAGCCGTGGCCAATGGCACCCAGCAGCGCACACCAGGGTAATGCACGCTGTGGGACGTTAAACACCATCGCAAAACCAACGGCGGGAAGGGCAGACAAGAGCAAGTCCTGTGCCAGTACGAGCATAAAATCCATCACGCCCATCCGCGTAACCCCCAGAGTGTCATGGCCATTACCACCCCGATACAGGTCGCCAGCGTCAGCAGGCTGGCTATCGCCCAGCGCGCCAGACCGGTGTTGATATGGCCTTTGAACATATCAGCGACGGCATTAATTAAGGGAAAACCTGGCACCAGCAGCAATACGCTGGCGGCCATCGCAATAGTAGGCGTGCTGGCGAAGTAGGGCTGGCGCAAAAGCAGGCCGGATACGGTTGTCGCCACAAATGCCGTGATGCAGAAGTTAATTTGCGGATGTAGCTGTCTGTGCGTCAACAGCTGGCGGACATACATTGCGATGCTGCTGGCAAAGAAGGTCACGACAGCGCCGTCCCAGCCGCCCGCGTTGAGCTTGCAGAAGCAGGCGCAGGACAGTCCCACCATCAGCACAACCAGCCAGCGCGGATACCGGAGGGGTTTGATTTGATTGAAACGTTTTTCTATCTCCCGGAGATCGAGCAGCTTGTGTTCAGCAAGGATCACGATGTGCTGCACTTCCGTCACGACGTGCATGTTAATGCCGCGGTCATGATTTTTACGGGTGGAGGTCAGGCACTGTCCGTCTTTAATGGTGGTCAGCACAATGGCATTTGACGAGATGGAACTCTCAACGCTGTCCATCCCCAGCGCCAGCCCAAGGCGTGTGGAGAGCTCTTCGACGAGGGCGCTTTCTGCGCCGTGCTGTAAGAGAAAAAGCCCGCACTGAATACATAGCCGCGTGGTGGCACGTTGCGTAGACCGATCTGCCTGCATGAAACGCCCTGAAGAGAAGAGAGATTGCTTACTTTTAACACAAAGTGCAGGGCCCTTTGCGCTGGGCCAGATCAACATTTGTGCGATCAGTGGCGCGATGGGGGCGGAGGAAAGACAGCATTGTTATTTATTTAATGAATGTGAAATTAGGATTTATAAAAACAATATATTAAGTATTTCTAATTTCATATTTTCGATCTTTTCACGCAATTTGAATTAAATTTAAATGGTCTTTATGCGATATTAGGCCTGTATTGGGCGTTTCTTAACCCATGTGATATTTGTTCTATTTTGCGAGTATTAACCCGTTTGTACTTCGGAATGCAAACGTGTTTAACCTTGCAGGGTTAGTTCGTTCTTAAATAAAGAATTCATGACAGGGAGGGTCTATGTTGCCATTGAATGGTAAACACGGAGTGGTGATCAGCAGAGTACCGGTTATGCAAAATGGGTTAGGTGGCGTCATGTCGCGTCATTTTCCCGATTTTGAGATAACGTACTGCCGTTCGATGCAGGAGTTGACGTTATTACAATTGCGTCGCGCTGGGGTCGTTATTGCCGATATTTCGGGTGAGTATCGTAATCCACGCGGCACGCTTGAGCAATATTATGGGTTAATGAATCAGTACCGGGATATTCACTGGATATTCCTCGTTTCGCGCCCCCTTTATCCACTTGCAGTAGAGCTTCTTATGCGTCCGGAAAGCACGCTGCTTTCGGATATGGAACCCATTGAAGGCGTAATTAACGCTATTCGCGCGGGGAGTGAACGCGCCGAGCGAATAAGCCAGACGTTATTGATACCGGAAAATCCTGATATTGAAGAGGAGAGTGAGCAAATGATTGCGCTTACCCACTCTGAACGCAAGGTGTTGCGTTTGTTAGGTAAAGGTTGGGGAATCAACCAAATAGCCACGCTACTTAATAAAAGTAATAAAACGATCAGTGCACAGAAAAACAGTGCAATGCGTCGCTTATCACTTCGCAGTAATGCCGATATGTACGCGTGGATAAGCAGTACCCAGGGAATGCGAGAACTCAGTTTAATGTCGGCTTATGGAGAGTTTGAGGAATGGAAAAGACCACTGCAACAAAACATATCGCCGTCATCGAAAGCTGCTCAATGAGCGCTATGGGGCTGAAGCATCTTTTTGCGATGCCCGCCCTGAGCCATTACCAGGTGCACCTGTTTGCCAGATTTGACAACTTCAAAGCGGCGCTCTCGGAAATCTCATTCTTTGCCGTAATTTATTCATTGTCCGATGAGCGTGAGGAGCGGCGAAACTGTCTGGCCTGTTTGCGGGATCTCACCTTCACCCACAGCGACGTCAAGCGTATCGTGCTGGCCTCTGATGAAATGGAGGCGAGACTGGTCAGCCATCTTTCGCCTTCTCGCTTACATGGAATTATCAGTAAATCGGTTCCGCTGAAGCAGTTAATGGAGGGGCTGGAGACATTACTCAGCGAAACGCATCACGTGAACGACAACGTGTACAATCACTGGTGTGTGAGCCAGCATCGTATGCTAAGCCCAACTGAAAGGGCGATTCTGCGATATATGTCATCGGGTTTTTCGATCCCTGAAATTGCGGCACAGCTTGAACGCAATATCAAAACCATCCGTGCGCATAAGTTTAACGCAATGGTAAAGCTGGGCGTCAATTCTGATGTGGGATTACTGGATGCGGCAGATATCCTGGCGCATCTCCCGGTCAGGGAAATTCGCCGTTCCGCTCTCACCGTTCCTTCTTTCTCGTAGTGTTAAGTGATGCGCCAGAATTTTTCTGGCGCAACGTTCAAATACAGACATCAACCCATTTTGCTGCGGTCAGTTCCGCCATTCTGTCGGGCGATATACGCACCGCACTGTGGATGGCGCCCGCTGCGGGTAACACTTCGGCGTACTGTTTTAAAGTGATGTCACAGTAAACAGAGAGCGGATTTTCCAGTCCAAAAGGGCAGACGCCGCCAATAGGATGACCCGTCAGGGTTACTACCTCATCGCAGCTGAGCATGCGGGCTTTTGCGCCGAATGTCTCTTTGAGCTTTTTGTTATCCAGACGCGCATCGCCTTTTGCAACCACCAGAATCACATCATTTTTAATTTTCAGTGACAGCGTTTTGGCAATTTGGCCGGGTTCAACGTTGTGCGCGGCAGCAGCAAGGGCAACAGTCGCTGTGCTTTGGTTAAGCTCGATGATTTCTATATCCGGAGCGTGTTCGGCGAAAAACTGCTGTACAGACTGCAAACTCATTGATTCCTCCTGACAAATATCTTCCGTAATCTGTCATAAGAATTTAGTCGCTGTAAATATCCCTTAAGTAACAAATATCCGTCAGGAGCGATTTCTGGATCGCCTTCACATTCACAGAAACCGGTTACAGTAACCGGTTGCAGAGCGTGATGCAGAGATTAATACTGAGTGTGTAACTTCCCCTGTATCTAATAATAAGAGCTAATTATGAAACCATTCCGTTTGAGCAGTACCGCAGGTACACGATCCGGCAAGGTTGTGACGCTGATGTATGGAACAACGTGTGACGTGAGAACGTCCGAAACGAACGTCTGACAGGAGATCTGCTATGTCTGCCAACCATGCTGCATTTAATCTGATTTTCCGCTTCGTTGAAAATTATGTCAGCCCTATTGCCGGGCGCATCTCTTCCCAGCGTCACGTTATGGCGATTCGTGACGGGTTCATCTCGGCAATGCCGTTTATGATTGTCGGGTCGTTTTTATTAGTGTTCGCTTACCCACCTTTTTCGCCAGATACCACCTGGGGCTTTGCTCGCGCCTGGCTGGATATGGCGAAGCAGTTTGAAGGTCAAATTCTGACGCCGTTTGATATGACGATGGGGGTGATGTCCCTCTATATCTGTGCGGCTATCGCCTACAACCTGGGCAAACATTACGTTAAAACCCATCAGCTGGATCCGTTCATGTGCGCGATGCTGTCGCTGATGGCGTTCCTGCTGGTCGCCGCGCCTAAAACCAAAGGCGCCTTACCGGTTGATAGCCTTGGAGGGACCGGGATTTTCACCGCGATCCTGGTGGCGATTTACTGCGTTGAGATGATGCGTTTCCTGAAAGCACATAATATCGGGATCCGCCTGCCAGACCAGGTTCCGCCGATGATCAAAAACTCGTTTGACCTGCTGATCCCGGTGCTGGTGGTGGTGCTGACGCTCTATCCGCTGAGTCTGTTGATCCAGTCGCAGTTCGGTATGCTGATCCCACAGGCCATCATGTCGATATTCAAACCGCTGGTCTCTGCGGCGGACTCGCTGCCAGCGATCCTGCTGGCGGTGCTGATTGGCCACCTGCTGTGGTTTGCCGGGATCCACGGCGCAGCGATTGTCTCGGGTATGCTGCAAATGTTCTGGCTGACGAACCTGGGGGCGAACCAGACCGCGCTGGCGGCGAGCCTGCCTTTACCACACATCTTTATGGAAGCCTTCTGGACGTTCTTTATTGTGATCGGTGGGTCAGGAGCGACGATGGGGCTGGTGTTCTGTTACCTGCGTAGCCGCTCCGCGCACCTGCGCTCCATTGGACGCCTGAGCGTGGTGCCAAGCATTTTCAATATCAATGAACCGGTGATTTTTGGTACGCCGATTGTGATGAACCCGGTGTTCTTTATTCCTTTCCTGCTGGCGCCGATGGTCAATGCCGTGCTGGCATGGGCAGCGATGAAGTTTGATCTGATTGGCCGCGTGATTTCCGTTGTGCCGTGGACGGCACCGGCTCCGGTTGGTGCCGCCTGGGCGCTGGGCTGGGATTTCCGTGCAGCCATTCTGGTGCTGGTTTTGGCCTGCGTTTCCGCCATTATCTATTTCCCGTTCTTCAAGGTGTACGAGAAACAGTTGCTTCAGCAGGAAGCGGAAGAAGCACAGCGTAATGGGGAAGAGGAAAATCAGCAGGTCGCTTAGGTAAAAGCAAAACGGCAACGCAGGTTGCCGTTTTTAGTGTTTGTTCCCTCTCTCTGCGGGTTTCAGGCAGGGCCAGACTACTTAAGCGTGCAATCGCCGCACTGCTGGACATCCGGCAGACGGTAGCGCTGACAGCAGGTACGACGCACCAGAAGTCCCTCACGCGGAACCACGGTGCGGTAAAGAGGGTTATCCCGCCCATCCGACAGCTGTCTGGCAAAGAAACAGCTCTGACGCAGCGCATCCACTTTCTCGTCGCCGAGCAGCGGCTTCATCTCCGTTAAATACCAGTGGATAAGATACCCGGTATTACTCCAGATCAGTTTGCCGTTGATCTCCCCCGTCGCTTCCAGCGCATCAATGACCGGAACCAGCGCTCTTGTAATCAACCGTTCCATACGCGCCTGCGCTGACAGGTGACTCGCGCTCGGATCTTCGTGTACATCAATCCAGAAACAGGCGGCGCGTCCGGTCTCATGGAATTCGACGTGGAAATGTTCCGACGAGAGATCGAGCATCGTTTCCTGGGTCAACAGGGCCAGCATGACAGGCGGCACCATCAGCCCGATATACCATTGTGCCCAGAGGGAAAGCAGCGGTTTATTTTCCCGCGCCAGCGTCGGTTGGTTACGATAAATATGGTCGGAATAGGTTGCCAGCAGTGACCGCAGCTCGGCAGGTCGTTGCCACTGAGTCAGCGTCAGAGCATGATGCGGCGGTGCTTCATCCAGTTTGATGAAATCCAGCAGATGGGCGCGTGTTACGGCGATTTTTTCCCGAATGGCATCCGCAAGCGTCGTTTCTCCGGCGGAGAGTGGAGCTCGCCAGAGTAGTGGCTCAACGATGTGTGCGGTACGAGTCGCCATAGTGTGGATTACAAATCTAAATGATAATGATTGCCAATCCTAACTATAGATAAAACCGAGCGCAAGCGTTTTATCCTGGCGCTGTGAAGGCGGTTTCAGGCGATATGAAGCTCGTCGCTCAGCAGAATGCTGTTGCGTCCCATATGCTATGGCTTCATAGAGGGCTTTATCGGCTTTCGCCAGTGCGCCATCAACGTCTTCACCTTCGAACATGGCTATGCCAATGCTGATGGTCACGTTAGTGGCGACGCTTTCGTTAAACATGTGGGGGATTTTGAGATCGTAAACCTTCTGACGTATGCGTTCAGCTGTCTGGCGCGCTTGCTCCAGTGGGATGTTACTTAACAGCACCATAAATTCTTCCCCGCCAAACCGGGCGACAACATCGCGTGAGCGCACGGCGTCGCGGATCGCAGCCGAGACCCTGATCAAGGCCTGATCGCCCATCATATGGCCGTAATGATCGTTGTAGGCTTTGAAATGGTCGATATCCATCAGCAGCACAAAGTGCTCGCCAGCGTCAGGCCTGGGGAGGTTCTCAAGCCGGCTTTGCAGCCCGCGACGGTTATATAGGCCGGTGAGCGGGTCCATCATGCTGAGATCGGTCAGGGTTTCACGCTCTTCGAGCAGTTCGGAAAGCAGCTCCTGGGCGAAACGGTCATTACGCCGCTGAAGAACATGATGGATACCAATGGCGACCACCGGCAGCGCGAAAAAATAGGCCATTCTCAACCAGTTTTCGGACGGGCTAAGCCACAGGCAGGATATAAAAGCGGGAAATGAATGTAACGTAAAGGCTTTAATATTACTGGCGAAAGCCAGAGACCCTATAAAAAGCACTGTTAATAGCGCCATCATTAAATAGGTTGCGTGATCGTGCGTTATTAATAGAAATTTTGAGACGATCTGCCATGCCCATAAAAACCCAAAAATAGCTGAAACAACAGGGATATTTATTTTTCGCGTGCTGTTTTTCCAGTGCCAGATAAGTAAGCCAGTGCTGACAGTCAGTACGGCAAACAGGGGGACTGATAACACACGAACGGAATAGAGAGGGTTTGTTACCGAGAACAATGCTGATGCAGCGTTCAGAAATAAAAATAAACGTAAAGAAAGCTGATATTTCTTGTTGACTAAGGACAGCCAGGATTGTGATGTCATATGCGTGCGTTTTTATTAAAACTCAATTAAAACAATGAGCAAGATGTTGTTATGCAATATTGGTCGCTACAAAATTGAATTTTTATTATCAGAAAAACGTTATCGGAAGTTAACAGGTGGGCAATTTATCACCTTACACATTCTCTGTCATTATGGGAAAGCAATTGCTGGCGCAATTTCTTACGTCGCATGCTGACAATTGATAATTACTATCATATGATACTGGTTATCATTATCAGTGCGAGAGGTGAAACCATGTTGAGCAAAGCGCTGGGAAGTGGGTGGGGAATATTGCTGCCTGGTTCCATTATCGGTGGGCTGATGTTTGCCGATCTTCCCATTGATGTCTGGAAAGCAATGATTGTTTCGGGCTTGCTGGTGACATCCGCGATGATCTGGCACAAACAGTTACGGCATTACGTGCTGTTGCCATCATGCGTTGCGCTAATCAGTGGACTGCTGGTGATTCTGATGAGTTTGAAATAAAAGGGAAAAACAAGAGGTACTGCTGAAGGGATGTAAGATAATTGGTGCGAGGGGGGGGACTTGAACCCCCACGTCCGTAAGGACACTAACACCTGAAGCTAGCGCGTCTACCAATTCCGCCACCTTCGCACAGTCATCTTACTGGTTTGATATCGCCTCGTTGGTGCGAGGGGGGGGACTCGAACCCCCACATCCTAAGGACACTAACACCTGAAGCTAGCGCGTCTACCAATTCCGCCACCTTCGCCCAGTGCGAGCAATATCAACGTGATTTATGGTGCGAGGGGGGGGACTTGAACCCCCACGTCCGTAAGGACACTAACACCTGAAGCTAGCGCGTCTACCAATTCCGCCACCTTCGCATACCATCGACACTGTAAAAGTATCGTAACCACGGAGGCGCATTCTAGATGTTTTCAGCTTTACGTCAACAGAAAATTGCGCACGTTGTTTTGATTGCTGCAAAAATGGGCGATGGCAGCGTCAGCCATCGCCGGGCAGGGGAATTACTTTTTCGCCTGGCGCGTCATCACGGTGCGATACACCTTAAAGCGGCCTGTCTGGGCGATCACTTCGTGGAAGCCGAAGGTTTCATCCAGCACTTTCGGATACGCCAGGAAGGCATTCGCCACAATACGTAGCTCACCGCCGCTGTTAAGGTGACGGGTTGCGCCACGGATCAGCGTTTGCGCCGCTTCAAGGCTGGTCTCCATCCCGTCGTGGAACGGCGGGTTAGAGATGATCATGTCAAAGCGACCGGTCACGTCGGAGAAAACGTTGCTGGCAATCACTTCGCCTTCAATGCCATTCGCAGCAAGCGTGGCGCGGCTGGCTTCTACCGCCGGGGCGCTCACGTCACACAGGGTTAAACGCACTTTTGGTGAGTGGCTGGCGAGAACCGTTGACAGCACGCCCGCGCCACAGCCGACATCCAGCACCTTGCCCTTGGTGTGCGGCGTCAGGGTGGAAAGCAGCAGCTTGCTGCCCGTATCGAGCGCGTCACGGCTAAACACACCCGGCAGGGTTTTAATGGTCAGGCCGTCAAGCTGGTACTCGTCCCAGAAGGTGTTGGCATCAAAAATGGTCTGTTTTTCCAGACGGCCATGATACAGGCCGCAGCGTCGGGCGCTGTCGATTTTCGTCAACGGCGCGTAGCCTTCGAGCATCTGCTCTGCGCTTCGCACCCCGCTGCGGTTCTCACCGACGACAAAAATATCGCAGCCGACCGGCAGCAGAGAAAGCAGGTTCATCAGCTGGAACTGGGCTTCCGGTTTGTTCTTCGGCCAGTAGTAAATGAGCGTATCGCAGTCGGCAATATCGCTCTGCTCCGCCACAAGGCTAAAGCGTGCGCGCTCGCCCATCTGGCGGCTCAGCACCTGCCAGTGGTGGTAGTATTGGGTGTGGGCACGGCTTTCAGCACAGTCGAAACGTGCGGGCAGGTCATCCTGCATATCTCCGGCAAACAGAATACGGCTTTCTTCGAAATCATCACTGTGACGCAGCAAGACTTCACTTGCCGGGGTAAATGCAGACATGAATTGTTCCTCAATAAACTCAGGCGGGGATTATAGTAGGTAGATGGCGCAGTTTCGACACATTTGCTATATTTGCGCGCCTGAGAGACAGGAGTTTTCGCTATGACATCCCGACGAGACTGGCAGTTGCAGCAGCTGGGCATCACCCAGTGGGCTTTGCGTCGCCCGACGGCGTTGCGGGGCGAAATAGCCATCTCCATCCCTGCGCATGTCCGCCTGGTGATGGTGGCAGAAGCGCCGCCTGCCCTGAACGAACCCCTGATTGAGGATGTCCTTCGCACCCTGAAGGTGACAAACGATCAGGTATTACAGCTGGCGCCCGAAAGCGTCGCGATGCTTCCCCCTGACAGCCGCTGTAACAGCTGGCGAATCGGGGCGGTGGATGAGCTACCTCTTGAAGGAAGCCAGATCAGCTCGCCAGCGCTGGACGAACTGAAAGCCAACCCAAAAGCGCGTAGCGCGCTATGGCAACAAATTTGCGAATATGAACACGATTTCTTCCCTCACGACGGCTGACCTGGCCACCGCGTTCGCGATTGAAACACGCGCCCATGCCTTTCCGTGGAGCGAAAAGACGTTTGCCAGCAATCAGGGCGAACGCTATTTAAATCTCCGCCTGGACGTTGACGGTGCGATGGCCGCGTTCGCCATCACGCAGGTCGTTCTGGACGAGGCGACGCTGTTTAATATCGCGGTCGATCCCGCTTACCAGCGCCGCGGGCTGGGCAGGGATCTGCTTGAGCACCTCATTCGTGAGCTGGAAACCCGTGACGTTTTCACCCTGTGGCTGGAGGTGCGCGCGTCCAATGTCGCCGCCATCGCGCTCTATGAAAGCTTAGGCTTCAACGAGGCGACTATCCGCCGTAACTACTACCCCACCGCAGAGGGACGTGAAGACGCCATTATCATGGCTCTGCCGATTGGATAACGAAAATAAGGTTGTAACGATGAAATGGGACTGGATTTTCTTTGATGCCGACGAAACGCTGTTTACGTTTGACTCGTTCGGCGGCCTACAGCGGATGTTTCTCGACTATAGCGTGACGTTCACCGCGGAAGATTTTCAGGACTATCAGGCGGTGAACAAGCCGCTGTGGGTGGATTACCAGAACGGAGCCATCACCGCGTTACAGCTTCAGCATCAGCGTTTTGACGTCTGGGCTGAACGGTTAAACATCAGTCCTGGGGTGCTGAACGAGGCCTTCCTGAATGCGATGGCGGATATCTGCGCGCCGCTGCCCGGCGCCGTTTCTCTGCTGGATTCGCTGAAAGGGAAGGTGAAGCTTGGGATCATCACCAACGGCTTTACCGCGCTTCAGCAGATCCGCCTTGAACGCACTGGCTTGCGCGATCATTTCGACGCGCTGGTGATCTCCGAAGAGGTAGGCGTGCCGAAGCCGGATCCGCGTATTTTCGATTATGCGCTGGCGCAAGCGGGCAATCCTGACCGCGATCGCGTGCTGATGGTGGGGGATACGGCAGAATCTGATATTCTGGGAGGTATGAGATCGGGCCTGTCGACCGTCTGGCTGAATGCGCATGGCCGCACGCTGCCGGAAGGCATCGAGCCGACCTGGACCGTTACGTCATTGAACGAACTGGAGCAGCTCCTGTGTAAACAATGATTGCCTGCCCCCTGTTGATGGGTAAAATAGCCGCATTTTTCGTATTCCATGATGCGCGGCCTGCTGCCGCGCTTACCTAAGAAGAATTGATTATGACGTTGTCTCCTTATCTGCAAGAGGTGGCCAAACGCCGCACTTTTGCCATTATCTCGCACCCGGATGCCGGTAAAACGACCATCACCGAGAAGGTGCTGCTGTTCGGACAGGCGATCCAGACCGCGGGTACCGTTAAAGGCCGTGGCTCCAGCCAGCATGCTAAATCCGACTGGATGGAGATGGAAAAGCAGCGTGGTATTTCGATTACCACCTCCGTGATGCAGTTCCCGTATCATGACTGCCTGGTGAACCTGCTGGACACCCCGGGGCACGAAGACTTCTCCGAAGATACCTACCGTACCCTGACGGCGGTGGACTGCTGCCTGATGGTGATCGACGCCGCGAAAGGTGTTGAAGATCGTACCCGCAAGCTGATGGAAGTCACTCGTCTGCGCGATACGCCGATCCTCACCTTTATGAACAAACTCGACCGTGACATCCGTGATCCGATGGAGCTGATGGATGAAGTGGAAAACGAGCTGAAAATCGCCTGCGCGCCAATCACCTGGCCGATTGGCTGCGGCAAGCTGTTCAAAGGGGTTTACCACCTCTATAAAGACGAAACCTACCTGTATCAGACCGGTAAGGGCCACACTATTCAGGAAGTCCGCATCGTGAAAGGGCTGGACAACCCGGAGCTGGACGCCGCTGTCGGTGAAGAGCTGGCCGCGCAACTACGCGATGAGCTTGAGCTGGTCAAAGGCGCTTCTCACGAGTTCGACAGAGAACTGTTCCTGAGCGGTGACATTACCCCGGTCTTCTTCGGTACCGCACTCGGCAACTTCGGCGTTGACCATATGCTCGACGGTCTGGTTGAGTGGGCCCCGCAGCCGATGCCGCGTAAAACCGACACCCGCGAAGTAGAAGCGAAGGAAGAGAAGTTCTCCGGCTTCGTCTTTAAAATTCAGGCCAACATGGACCCGAAACACCGCGACCGCGTCGCCTTTATGCGCGTGGTTTCCGGTAAGTACGAAAAGGGCATGAAGCTGCGTCAGGTGCGTATTGGTAAAGACGTAGTGATCTCCGACGCGCTGACCTTCATGGCGGGCGACCGTTCGCACGTGGAAGAAGCCTATCCGGGTGACATCATTGGTTTACACAACCACGGTACCATTCAGATCGGCGATACCTTCACGCAGGGCGAAATGATGAAGTTCACCGGTATCCCGAACTTCGCGCCGGAACTGTTCCGCCGCATTCGCCTGCGCGATCCGCTTAAGCAGAAGCAGCTGCTGAAAGGCCTGGTCCAGCTTTCGGAAGAGGGGGCTGTACAGGTGTTCCGCCCTATCGCCAACAACGATCTGATCGTGGGCGCGGTGGGTGTGCTCCAGTTTGACGTGGTAGTTGCCCGTCTTAAGAGCGAGTACAACGTGGAAGCGATTTACGAATCGGTGAACGTGGCGACCGCGCGCTGGGTTGAATGTTCAGACGTGAAGAAATTCGAAGAGTTTAAGCGTAAGAACGAAGTTCAGCTGGCGCTGGACGGTGGCGATAATCTGACCTATATCGCCCCGACTATGGTTAACCTGAACCTGACGCAGGAACGTTATCCCGACGTTCAGTTCCGCAAAACGCGCGAGCATTAATTCCCTCACAGAGCACGGCAGCCGCCGTGCTCTTCTTTAATTCCAGTGTTATTAAACCCTTGCGGAATGTTCTTAATTCAACGTAATTTTTCGCTATTCGTTCGTTTTTTCCCCAATTCTGAATGCACCCCTCTGATTGTGATCTATATTTAACTCAGTGTTTAGCACCGGGCGTGGATGAATTAACTGTTCAATGCATGTCCACTGGTTCTCCATTTCGCCCGTGTGTTAATTCGCAATATATAAAACCAAGATTTAGGGAAGTATGTCGCCCAAATAACGGGCAAAACACAGGAATAAATCGATGAATATGACAAGACTGAAGATTTCTAAAACTCTGCTGGCTGTAACGTTGGGTAGTGTCCTGGTAAGCGGTTCTGCTCTGGCGGAATCCAGCACCATGGATAAAGCGCAAAATACCGCTAATACCGCAGGGGAAAAAATCGATAGCTCTATGAATAAAGTCGGTAATTTCATGGATGACAGCTCTATCACAGCAAAAGTGAAAGCCGCACTGGTGGATCATGAATCCATTAAGAGCACCGATATTTCTGTTAAAACCGACAATAAGGTTGTCACTCTGAGCGGTTTCGTTGAAAGCCAGACTCAGGCTGAAGAGGCCGTTAAAGTAGCGAAAGGCGTTGAGGGCGTAAGCTCTGTAAGCGACAAACTGCACGTACGTGACAGCAAAGAATCGTCGGTGAAGGGCTATGCCGGAGATGCAGCAACTACCAGCGAAATCAAAGCTAAACTGTTAGCTGACGACATCGTGCCATCCCGTATGGTGAAAGTTGAAACCACTGATGGTGTGGTCCAGCTGTCCGGTACGGTTGAGAACCAGGCACAAAGCGATCGTGCCGAGTCAATTGCGAAAGCTATTGATGGTGTGAAAAGCGTCAAAAACGATCTGAAAACGAAGTAAAGCAGTACCACTCGCCCGTCTGGCTGAAAACCGCGGGCGAAATAAAAACGACTCTGGAAAAGCCGGTGAGTGACCTGAGCGCTCACGTTTAGCGGCCGACATTAACTATGGTAAAGGAGAGGCTTATGTTTCGTTGGGGCATTATATTTCTGGTTATCGCGTTAATTGCCGCCGCATTGGGCTTTGGTGGACTGGCGGGTACCGCGGCATGGGCAGCGAAAATTGTTTTCGTCGTCGGTATTATTCTGTTCCTGGTCAGCCTGTTTACGGGTCGACGTCGCCCGTAGCAAACGCAATAGTTATTAAACAAACTCAAGCCAGTCCTCGTGACTGGCTTTTTCTCGTTTGAGAACCATCGGGAATGTGCGTTACTGTGTCTCATCAAAATAATGAAAACAGGAAGGCAGAGGTGGGGCAACGAATTCCCGTGACGCTCGGCAATATTGCGCCGCTGACGTTAAAACCGTTTCATGCAGGCCAGCTTGCGCTGGTCTGTGAAGGGGGCGGGCAGCGCGGTATTTTTACCGCCGGCGTGCTCGACGAATTTATGCGCGCGCAATTCAACCCGTTCGATCTCTACTTCGGTACCTCTGCCGGGGCGCAGAACCTCTCCGCCTATGTCTGCAACCAGCCCGGCTATGCGCGCAAAGTGATTATGCGCTACACCACCTCCAAAGAATTCTTCAATCCGGTACGCTTCGTGCGCGGCGGGAACCTGATCGATCTCGACTGGTTACTGGATGCCACCTCCAGCCAGATGCCGCTGGCCATGGATACCGCGTCACGACTGTTCGATACCGGCAAAGCGTTCTGGATGTGCGCCAGCCGTGGCGATGACTATTCACCGGGTTACTTTTCGCCGCAGAAAGAGAACTGGCTGGATATCATTCGCGCTTCCAGCGCGATCCCGGGTTTCTACCGTACCGGGGCGCTGCTGGAGGGGATAAACTATCTTGACGGCGGTATCAGCGACGCGGTGCCGGTACAGGAGGCCGCACGTCGCGGGGCGAAAACCATTGTGGTGATCCGCACGGTGCCTTCTCAGATGTATTACACCCCACAGTGGTTTAAGCGGATGGAACGCTGGCTGGGCGACAGCAGCCTGCAACCGCTGGTGAATATCGCGAAGCAGCATGAAACCACCTACGGCGCGATGCAGCGTTTTATTGAAAAACCACCGGGCAAGCTGCGCATCTTTGAAATTTACCCGCCGAAGCCGCTGCTGAGCATGGCGCTGGGCAGTCGGCTGCCTGCGTTGCGTATGGATTACAAAACGGGGCGGCTATGCGGGCGTTACTTCCTGGCGACCGTCGGGAAAATGCTGGCCGAGCAACCGCCTCTTCATCGGCATAAAAGCATCATATTGCCACCCGCTAGTGTGGCCAATGACGCGGTGGCGATGCCGCTGGTGGACGCGCCGCAGGCCAACGACGGCATACTCGATAACGAGGACCTGGCGTGACGCACTCTTTTATCGATACCCATTGCCATTTTGATTTCCCGCCGTTTAGCGGGGAGGAAACATCAAGTATTGCGCGTGCGGCTGAGGCCGGTGTGAGAGCCATTATTGTGCCCGCTATTGAAGCGGCGAGATTCGAGAAAGTCCTGGCGCTTGCCCAGGGTCACGATGCGCTGTATGCCGCGCTGGGTCTGCATCCGATCGTGATTGAGCACCATCTTGATGACCATCTCGACAGGCTGGATGCCACGCTGCAAAACGCGGATACGAAGCTGGTTGCCATCGGTGAGATCGGCCTCGATCTCTATCGTGAAGATCCGCAGTTTGAGCGCCAGCAGACGATCCTGGATGCGCAGCTCCGGCTGGCAAAGCGCCACGATCTGCCGGTGATCCTCCACTCCAGGCGTACCCATGACAAACTGGCGATGCACCTGAAGCGCATCGACGTGCCGCGCAGGGGCGTGGTCCATGGTTTCGCTGGAAGCCTTCAGCAGGCGCAGCGTTTTATCGAGCTGGGCTATAAAATTGGTGTCGGTGGCACTATCACCTATCCGCGAGCCAGCAAAACCCGGGATGTGATGGCGCAACTCCCCCTGTCTTCGCTCCTGCTGGAAACGGATGCCCCTGACATGCCGCTGAATGGTTTTCAGGGCCAGCCCAACCGCCCGGAGCAGGCGGCGCGCGTTTTTGATGTGCTGTGCGAGCTGCGTCAGGAGCCTGAAGATGTGATTGCCAGCGCGCTGCTGGAAAATACCCGCGCGGTCTTCGGCATCACGCTATAGATAAAGGGCCGGGCGGATCACCGTGATCTGCTGTCGTTCCAGGGCCTGCGCCAGCGGCTCGATGTCCTCCGGCGTGGCGCTCCGCCATCGCGCCGCCTCCCCGTAAACCCCATGGGCATGAAACGCGTTGATCCGCACCGGAACGTTCCCTAACGCGTGGATAAAAGCGGTCAGCGATGACAGATGTTGCAGATAATCACACCGATCGGGGATCACCAGCAGGCGCAGCTCCGTCAGGCGATGACGATCGGCCAGCCAGCGGATGCTCTGCTTGATCAGCGTGTTTTCGCGCCCGGTCAGAAAACGGTGATGTTCATTGCCCCAGGCTTTCAGATCCACCATCGCGCCGTCAAACACCGGTAACAGCTTTTGCCAGCCGGTTTCGCTTAACAGGCCGTTGCTGTCCACCAGGCACGTCAGATGGCGCAGGGACGGATCGGCTTTGATCGCGGTGAACAGCGCAACCACAAACGGCAGCTGCGTGGTGGCCTCACCCCCGCTGGCGGTCACGCCCTCAATAAACGGCGCGGACGTGCGGATCCGTGAGAGGATCTCCTCGACGCTGTATCGCTGCGCCATCGGCGTCGCCTGCTGCTGACACAGGTGCAGGCAGGTATCGCACTGCTGACAGTGACTCTCCTGCCACCAGACGCGCCCGGCCTGAATCGTCAGCGCATCATGAGGACAGTGGGGAACACAGTCGCCGCAGTCGTTGCAGCGCCCGATGGTCCACGGGTTGTGGCAGGTTTTGCAGCGCAGGTTACAGCCCTGGAGGAACAGCGCCAGGCGGCTGCCCGGCCCGTCCACGCAGGAGAAGGGAATAACCTGACTAACTAAAGCGCATCTGCTGTTCATGGCTTATCACGCGTGGCTGACGTTCCAGAATACGGGTATTGCGCGCGGCCTCCTCGCCGAGCCAGGTGGTGTTGGTGCGCGAGCCGGCCTCCCGATATTTCTCCAGGTCGGAGAGCCGCACCATATACCCGGTGACGCGCACCAGGTCGTTTCCGGCCACATTCGCGGTGAACTCACGCATACCGGCGTTGAACGCTCCCAGGCACAGCTGCACCACCGCCTGAGGATTGCGTTTAACCGTCTCATCCAGGGTGAGAATATCGCTGATCCCCGAATGATAGTGTTTATGGTGCGGGGCTATGGCCAGCAGGTGGCTGATGGGATCTGGCTCGTCACCGTACGGCAGACGCGCCCCCGGCGTGGTGCCTGAATCAGAACTGATCCCTGACTGCGCGTGCAGCATCGCGCGGTGCTGCCAGCCGTGTTTCACCGGCGTGTTTTCAACGAACGCCGCCAGCTGTTCACTGATGCGGTAACCCAGCGCATTGGCCTGCTCGTTTTTACCGTACCGTCCCGTAATGCCTGCTTTCTCGCACAGCACGTTTACCGCTTCGGCCAGACCGTACATGCCAAACATCGGTACAAAACGATCGGCATCAATCAGCCCCTCTTTCACCAGGAAGCTATTCTCAAAGAAGCCGGATTGTTCATATAAAAAATCGCAGCGCGCATTAATGATCGCGATTTGTTGCTGGCAGTAGTGGGGAAGGGTACGGGTGAAAAAGTCTTCCGGTGAGCGGCTGTGCTCCGCAATCGCTTTCAGGTTAAGGCGCACCAGCGTGCTGCCGCCGCCCGCCAGCGGCAGGGAGTTGTAACAGCTCACCACGCCATAGCGACCTTTTGTGAAAATTTTATCATTTACCGGGCCATTGGAAATATGCGGCTTACTGCACTCGCAAATGTTTTTCGCCACGCTCAGCAGCAGATCGTCAGGGGTGACGTCCGGGTCGTAAATAAAGGTCAGGTTCGGCGCGACCTGCTTCAGATCTGCGTCCGCTCGCAAAATAGCACGCGTGACGGGCGTATCCGCCGGGCCGATATTGGCATGCATAAAGGCATCGGGCAGGGTTCTGTCCAGGTAACGCCAGAAACGTTTTATTCGGCTATCGATTTCATCCTGTGTTAGAATTTTAACATATGGGTTGAGTATCTCATCGAGCTGACCCAGATAGACTGGCATTGATGTGACGGACGGAACATGGTGATAAAGGATAGTGAGCAGTGAGAGGGCATCATCCAGATCTTTCGCCCCTTCCAGCTCCAGCCATTCTGAGCCGTTAGCCAGAAATTTAGCGTAGTCCGGCAGCACGTAGCGCGGTTTGTAAGGTGCATGACCTTCGAACATGTCGCAGATGTATCCCTCGTCCAGCGCGGCGCGGGCCGCCTCTGGCAGAGCGGGATAGAGCAGATTGTTCTCCGCTTCCAGCGCCAGAAAATGACGTTTTTGTTCCGGGGTTAACACCGGGCTGGTCACAATGTGCTGGCATCGTTGTTGCAGGGCGTCGGGCATGTTCAACTTCCTTGAGGGTTCTGCGGATGGTGAACGAATTGTAAGAAGCCAGCCTGCCGGGGCTTTTGATCCGACAGGGGGTATCGCTGCTTTTGTCGGCGGTTGACGCATGAAAGTTTGAAGAAGATCTCATTACAGTAATGCAAATTTGCACACAGTTTTCATTAACTGTGATGAATGTCGAAGTGTGGATGCGGGTGAATGTTAGAATACTCACAGACCCGCAAGGTAAAATTTATACGGCACTGCCGTTGGAGAATGTTATGACCGATTTAACTGCAAGCAGCCTGCGCGCGTTGAAACTGATGGACCTGACCACCCTGAATGATGACGACACCAATGAAAAAGTCATCGCCCTGTGCCATCAGGCAAAAACGCCAGTGGGTAATACCGCCGCCGTCTGTATCTACCCGCGTTTTATCCCGATTGCCCGCAAAACGCTGAAAGAACAGGGCACGCCGGACGTGCGCATTGCGACCGTGACTAACTTCCCGCACGGTAATGACGACATCGAGATCGCGCTGGCGGAAACCCGCGCGGCGATTGCGTACGGCGCAGACGAAGTTGACGTGGTTTTCCCGTACCGCGCGCTGATCGCCGGCAACGAGCAGGTCGGTTTTGACCTGGTGAAAGCCTGTAAAGACGCATGTGCGGCGGCAAACGTGCTGCTTAAAGTGATCATCGAAACCGGCGAGCTGAAAGAAGAGGCGCTGATTCGTAAAGCGTCTGAAATCGCTATCAAAGCGGGCGCGGATTTCATTAAAACCTCTACCGGTAAAGTGCCGGTCAACGCGACTCCGGAAAGCGCGCGCATCATGATGGAAGTTATCCGTGATATGGGCGTGTCCAAAACCGTTGGCTTCAAACCGGCAGGCGGCGTGCGTACCGCAGAAGACGCGCAGCAGTTTCTGGCGATTGCCGACGAGCTGTTCGGCGCCGACTGGGCGGACTCCCGCCACTACCGCTTCGGCGCGTCCAGCCTGCTGGCCAGCCTGCTGAAAGCGCTGGGTCACGGTGACGGTAAGAGCGCAAGCAGCTACTAAGTTTGAATTGCCGGGTGGCGCTACGCTAACCCGGCCTACAGGATCGTAGGGCGGGTCAACATACCCGCCGCCATTCACCCGATTCCGCATGGAGGTTACCGTGTTTCTCGCACAAGAAATTATTCGTAAAAAACGTGATGGTCATGCATTAAGCGACGAAGAGATCCGCTTCTTTATCAACGGCATTCGTGATAACACCATCTCTGAAGGGCAGATTGCGGCTCTGGCGATGACCATTTTCTTCCACGATATGTCGATGCCTGAGCGCGTGTCCCTGACCATGGCGATGCGAGATTCAGGAACCGTTCTGGACTGGAAAAGCCTTAACCTCAACGGCCCGATTGTGGACAAACACTCCACCGGCGGTGTGGGCGACGTGACCTCCCTGATGCTTGGCCCGATGGTGGCAGCCTGCGGCGGTTACATCCCGATGATTTCCGGGCGCGGCCTGGGTCATACCGGCGGTACGCTCGACAAACTGGAAGCCATTCCGGGCTTCGATATCTTCCCGGATGACAACCGCTTCCGCGACATTATTAAAGACGTTGGCGTGGCGATTATCGGCCAGACCAGCTCTCTTGCGCCAGCAGACAAGCGTTTCTACGCGACGCGTGACATTACCGCGACCGTAGACTCCATCCCGCTGATCACCGCCTCTATCCTCGCCAAAAAGCTGGCGGAAGGGCTGGACGCGCTGGTGATGGATGTGAAAGTGGGCAGCGGCGCGTTTATGCCGACCTATGAACTCTCTGAGGCGCTGGCTGAAGCGATCGTTGGCGTTTCCAACGGCGCGGGCGTGCGCACCACCGCACTGCTGACGGACATGAACCAGGTGCTGGCGTCCAGCGCCGGTAACGCCGTTGAAGTCCGCGAGGCCGTGCAGTTCCTCACAGGCGAATACCGTAACCCGCGCCTGTTCGATGTCACCATGGCGCTGTGCGTTGAGATGTTAATCTCCGGCAAGCTGGCCAAAGACGACGCGGAAGCCCGCGCGAAGCTTCAGGCTGTGCTGGACAACGGCAAAGCGGCGGAGATCTTTGGTCGGATGGTGGCGGCGCAGAAAGGCCCGACCGACTTCGTGGAAAACTACGCGAAATACCTGCCCACCGCGATGCTCAGCAAAGCGGTCTATGCGGACAGTGAAGGCTTTGTCTCGGCTATGGATACCCGCGCGCTCGGCATGGCGGTCGTGTCTATGGGCGGCGGTCGTCGTCAGGCATCGGACACCATTGATTACAGCGTCGGCTTTACCGATATGGCCCGTCTGGGCGACAGCGTTGACGGCCAACGTCCGCTGGCGGTGATCCACGCGAAAGACGAAGCCAGCTGGCAGGACGCGGCGAAAGCGGTGAAGGCGGCAATAACTCTTGACGATAAAGCACCGGAAACCACACCGACGGTCTATCGTCGTATCACTGAATAGCGGTATACTGATCTGATCGCATTTTTATGAAGCACTAAGTACGGAGAACAATTATGAAACGTGCATTTATTATGGTGCTGGACTCATTCGGCATCGGCGCAACCGAAGATGCAGAACGTTTTGGTGACGTGGGTTCCGATACCCTGGGTCACATCGCGGAAGCCTGTGCAAAAGGCGAAGCGGACAACGGTCGTAAAGGCCCTCTGAACCTGCCAAACCTGACCCGCCTCGGGCTGGTAAAAGCGCATGAAGGTTCTACCGGTAAAATCGCAGCCGGTATGGACGGAAACGCGGAAGTGGTGGGCGCCTACGCGTGGGCGCACGAGCTCTCTTCCGGTAAAGATACGCCGTCCGGTCACTGGGAAATCGCTGGCGTGCCGGTGCTGTTTGACTGGGGTTACTTCTCCGATCACGAGAACAGCTTCCCGCAGGAGCTGCTCGATAAGCTGGTGAAGCGCGCCAACCTGCCGGGCTACCTCGGCAACTGCCACTCTTCCGGTACCGTGATTCTGGATCAGCTCGGCGAAGAGCACATGAAAACCGGCAAACCGATTTTCTATACCTCTGCTGACTCTGTGTTCCAGATCGCCTGCCACGAAGAGACGTTTGGCCTGGATAAACTGTACGAGCTGTGCGAGATCGCCCGTGAAGAGCTGACCGAAGGCGGCTACAATATTGGCCGTGTTATCGCGCGTCCGTTTATCGGCGACAAAGCGGGTAACTTCCAGCGTACCGGCAACCGTCACGATCTGGCCGTGGAGCCACCGGCGCCGACCGTGCTGCAAAAACTCGTCGACGAGAAAGACGGCCAGGTCATTTCCGTAGGTAAAATCGCGGACATCTACGCTAACTGCGGCATCACCAAAAAGGTTAAAGCGACCGGTCTGGATGCGCTGTTCGACGCCACCATCAAAGAGATGAAAGAAGTGGGCGACAAGACCATTGTCTTCACCAACTTCGTGGACTTCGACTCCTCCTGGGGTCACCGTCGCGACGTCGCCGGGTATGCTGCGGGTCTGGAGCTGTTTGACCGCCGTCTGCCAGAGTTGATGGAGCTGGTGGGGGAAGATGACATTCTGATCCTGACCGCTGACCATGGCTGTGACCCGACCTGGACCGGTACCGACCACACCCGTGAGCACATTCCGGTGCTGGTGTACGGCCCGAAAGTCAAACCGGGCTCGCTGGGTCATCGTGAAACCTTCGCGGACATCGGCCAGACGATTGCGAAATACTTTGGTACGTCTGACATGGAATATGGCAAGGCTATGTTCTAAACGGATTGGGTGAGGCCTGATGCCCTCACCCCGACCCTCTCCCTGTGGGAGAGGGAGAAGAGAATGTAGGCCGGGTAAGGCGCAGCCGCCACCCGGCAAAAACAACAATGTAAAAGGAACTGAAGATGGCAACTCCTCACATTAATGCAGAAATGGGTGATTTCGCTGACGTCGTATTGATGCCGGGCGACCCGCTGCGCGCGAAACACATTGCAGAAACCTTCCTGGAAGACGTGCGTGAAGTGAACAACGTGCGTGGCATGCTGGGCTTCACCGGTACCTATAAAGGCCGCAAAATCTCCGTGATGGGTCACGGCATGGGTATCCCATCCTGCTCCATCTACACCAAAGAGCTGATCACCGATTTCGGCGTGAAGAAAATCATCCGTGTCGGCTCCTGCGGCGCGGTGCGCATGGATGTTAAGCTGCGTGACGTGGTGATCGGCATGGGCGCGTGCACCGACTCTAAAGTCAACCGCATTCGCTTTAAAGATCATGACTTTGCGGCCATCGCTGACTTTGACATGGTGCGTAACGCGGTTGACGCAGCAAAAGCGCTGGGCGTTGACGCGCGCGTGGGCAACCTGTTCTCTGCCGATCTGTTCTACTCGCCAGAAGGCGACATGTTCGACGTGATGGAAAAATACGGCATTCTGGGCGTGGAAATGGAAGCGGCCGGTATCTACGGCGTGGCGGCTGAATTCGGTGCGAAAGCGCTGACCATCTGCACCGTGTCTGACCATATCCGTACTCACGAGCAGACCACCGCTGCCGAGCGTCAGACCACCTTCAACGACATGATCAAAATCGCGCTGGAATCCGTTCTGCTGGGCGATAAAGAGTAAGAGCTGTTGTGCCGGGTGGCGGCCTCGCCTGACCCGGCCTACGGTTTTGTAGGCCCGCTAAGCGCAGCGCCAGCGGGCTTTTTTACTAGCGCACGGCCTGAGCAATCCACGCCGATACATCCCGCAGCTCTTTTTCCTGCTCCGGAAAATCCCCAATTAATGCATCACACTCCTGCTGCAACATATCCGCCCGATACAGACAGCCCTGTAAACGTGCGGCCAGCGCCTCCAGCGGTGCAGGATTGAGACTATCCGTAAAGACCTGCGTGCGGGTGATATGGCCCTTCTCCACGTCAAAGTGCAGCTCAACGCCGCCCCAGGTAAATCGCTCATCCAGCAGGTGTGAAAACGCCGGTGCCTGACCGAAGTTCCACTCCCAGCTGCTCTGGCGCGCAAAGGTTTCCGCGAAGTTGGGCAGGTCCGGGGTTTTATCCGGAGAAATCACCTCGGCTTCTACGCGTTCACCGTAATGCTTGAAAAAGGCTTCACGGATCGCGTCGCAAATCTGCTGATGAGTAATCCCCGGCAGCAGATCCACCAGATTCGCCACGCGACCGCGCACGGAGGTAATGCCTTTCGCCTGGAGCTTTTTCTTGTCCGGGTTCAGATAGTTTGCCAGACGGCTCAGATCGGCATTCAGCAATAATGTGCCGTGGTGGAATCCGCGATCCATCGTTTCGCGGTAGGCTGAGCCTGACACTTTCCGGTCGCCTTCAGGTGTTTTCACTACCAGATCGTTACGACCCGAGGCTTCAGCCGTCACGCCGAGCGAATTGAGCGCATTGAGCACAATGGAGGTCGAGATGGTTTTGTCGTATTCCGGCTTGCCCGCCATAAAGGTAAAGCAGGTGTTGCCGAGATCGTGGAACACCGCACCGCCGCCGCTGCTGCGGCGCGCCAGGCGGACGTTGTCCTCTTCCATACGGCGGGTGTTACACTCTTTCCACGGATTTTGCGCGCGGCCAATAACGACCGTATCAGCGTTGCGCCAGAGAAACAGGACGCGCTGAGTGGCGGGCATCTGGCGGAAGATGCACTCTTCTACCGCGAGATTAAACCAGGGATCGTAAGAGTCAGAGATAAGCAGGCGTAACGTCGACATGGCAGAGTTCCTTTTCCGAATCATCCGCCTACTTTATCACTATTCTTTCTTCTCGCTCTCTTCCTCTTCGGGAACCGATTTGCTGGCGGTTAACAGGAACGGCGACTGCTGCCAGCGGGTGCGCTTGCCTTGCAGCAGCGTGCGCGCCAGTACCACGCCAATCGCCAGCGAGAGCAGCAGCATCAGGCGCAAAATATTGGTGGTGTTATCCACCTGTTTGGCTTCGGTTGGCAGGGTGTGGGTGTCGAGTGTCAGACGTAAATAGCCGAGTGGGCCATTCTTGCCCTGAATGGGTTCAACGATTTGTTGATTGAAATAACCGCCAGCTTTTTTGCCGTCCAGCGCCAGCCTGTCGCGCACGTCGACATGCTCACCCGCGCGGGCAATCAGGTCGCCCTGTTCATCGTACACGCCCGCATCCAGAATGCGGCTGTTTTCCGTAAGCTGGCGCAATACCTGCGCTATCCGCTTGTCATCCGGCGTTTCGGTGCGCATAGACGGCGCAACGTTGAGCGTCACCTGGCGCGCCAGCGTACGGGCCAGTTCTTCAAACTGCGGGTTACGCTGTCGTTGGTGATTCTGGCTAAACCAGGATGCCCCCTGCATAAGCGCCACTAATAGTGCGAGACAGATCAGGACAATCACGGCGCGATGAAGCCGGAATTTCAGTTTTGCGCGAGCCATATTCCACCTGCTTAAAATTTACGGCTTAATGTTGCCAGAAGTGATGGTTACAGGGTAGCCTCATGCGTTATTTTCCCTCTGGAACCTTCCGGCGCGAACGAAATTACAGGAGCTTCAATGCCGAACATTACCTGGTGCGACCTGCCAACGGATGTCTCTTTATGGCCAGGATTGCCGCTCTCTTTAAGTGGCGATGAGGTGATGCCTCTCGATTACCACGCTGGCCGTAGCGGCTGGCTGCTGTACGGACGCGGCCTGGATAAGCAACGCCTCACCCAGTATCAAACTAAACTGGGCGCAGCGATGGTCATCGTTGCGGCCTGGTGCGTGGAAGATTATCAGGTTATTCGCCTGGCGGGTTCCCTGACGCAGCGCGCCACGCGTCTGGCGCACGACGCCGGGCTGGACGTTGCTCCGCTCGGCAAAATTCCACACCTGAAAACGCCAGGCCTGCTGGTGATGGACATGGACTCCACCGCCATTCAGATCGAGTGTATTGACGAGATTGCTAAACTGGCGGGCAGCGGCGAGCTGGTGGCTGAAGTCACCGAGCGCGCGATGCGCGGCGAGCTGGATTTCACCGCCAGCCTGAGACAGCGCGTGGCGACCCTGAAGGGGGCCGATGCTAACATTTTGCGTCAGGTGCGCGATGAACTGCCCCTGATGCCAGGGCTGACGCAGCTGGTGCTCAAGCTGGAGACGCTCGGCTGGAAAGTGGCGATTGCCTCCGGTGGGTTCACCTTCTTTGCCGATTACCTGCGTGACAAGCTGCGTCTGACCACCGTGGTGGCAAACGAGCTGGAGATCATGGACGGCAAACTCACCGGACAAGTGATTGGCGACATCGTGGATGCGCAGTACAAAGCCAATACGCTGACGCGTCTGGCGGAGAAATACGCCATTCCGGTCGAACAGACCGTCGCCATCGGCGATGGCGCGAACGATCTGCCGATGATCAAAGTTGCCGGACTGGGTATTGCCTACCACGCCAAGCCGAAAGTGAATGAAAAGACGGAAGTCACTATCCGTCATGCTGACCTGATGGGCGTGTTCTGCATTCTCTCCGGCAGCATTAATCAAAAATAGCGGCCTGCTTTTGTAGGCCGGGTAAGCGTCAGCGCTATCCGGCGCGCAGACCGCACAGAAATAACGAGGTAAACCGTGGCGAAAGCTCCAAAACGCGCATTTGTCTGTAATGAATGTGGTGCGGATTATCCGCGCTGGCAGGGGCAATGCAGCGCCTGTCATGCCTGGAACACCATCACCGAAGTGCGTGGTGTGGCGGCTTCGCCGAGCGTGGCCCGCAATGAACGCCTGAGCGGCTATGCGGGCAATGCAGGCGTGTCGAAGGTACAAAAACTTTCGGATATCAGCCTTGAGGCGCTGCCGCGCTTCTCAACCGGATTCAAAGAATTTGACCGCGTGCTCGGCGGTGGCGTAGTGCCGGGCAGCGCTATTCTGATCGGCGGTAACCCGGGCGCGGGTAAATCGACCCTGCTGCTGCAAACGCTCTGCAAGCTCGCCGAACAGATGAAAACCCTGTACGTCACGGGCGAAGAGTCACTCCAGCAGGTGGCGATGCGCGCGCACCGCCTCGGTCTGCCGACCGGCAATCTGAATATGCTCTCGGAAACCAGCATCGAGCAGATCTGCATGATTGCCGAAGAAGAGCAGCCGAAACTGATGGTGATCGACTCCATCCAGGTGATGCATATGGCGGACATTCAGTCGTCACCGGGGAGCGTGGCGCAGGTGCGTGAAACGGCTGCGTACTTAACGCGCTTTGCCAAAACGCGCGGCGTAGCGATAGTGATGGTGGGCCACGTCACCAAAGACGGCTCGCTGGCCGGCCCGAAAGTGCTTGAGCACTGTATCGACTGCTCGGTGATGCTCGACGGCGATGCGGATTCCCGTTTTCGTACCCTGCGCAGCCATAAAAACCGCTTCGGCGCGGTGAATGAACTGGGCGTGTTTGCCATGACCGAGCAGGGGCTGCGCGAAGTCAGCAACCCGTCGGCCATCTTCCTGAGCCGTGGCGACGAGATTACGTCCGGTAGTTCGGTGATGGTGCTGTGGGAGGGGACGCGTCCGCTGCTGGTTGAAATTCAGGCGCTGGTGGATCACTCGATGATGGGTAATCCGCGGCGCGTGGCGGTCGGTCTGGAACAGAACCGCCTGGCGATCCTGCTGGCGGTGTTGCACCGTCACGGTGGCCTGCAAATGGCGGATCAGGACGTGTTCGTCAACGTGGTTGGTGGGGTGAAGGTTACGGAAACCAGCGCGGATCTGGCGCTGTTGCTGGCGATGGTCTCCAGCCTGCGCGACAGACCGTTGCCGCAGGATCTGGTGGTATTTGGCGAAGTAGGGCTGGCGGGCGAAATTCGCCCGGTGCCGAGCGGTCAGGAGCGTATCTCCGAAGCGGCAAAACATGGCTTCCGCCGCGCAATTGTTCCGGCCGCTAACGTGCCGAAAAAAATCCCGGAAGGGATGCAGGTTTTTGGCGTTAAAAAACTCGCAGATGCGTTAAATGTCTTTGACGACTTATAATTACGTATTCGATTTTGCAGGAGGCACCGTAATTTATGTCATCATTTGACTACATCAAGACCGCTATCCGCCAGAAGGGTTGCACGTTACAGCAGGTAGCGGACGCCAGCGGCATGACCAAGGGCTACCTGAGCCAACTGCTGAACGCCAAAATCAAAAGCCCCAGCGCGCAGAAGCTGGAAGCGCTGCACCGTTTTCTGGGGCTTGAATTTCCGCGGATGCAAAAGAACATTGGCGTGGTGTTCGGTAAGTTCTACCCGCTGCATACCGGGCATATCTATCTGATCCAGCGCGCCTGTAGCCAGGTCGACGAGCTGCATATCATCATGGGTTATGATGAAACCCGCGATCGCCAGCTGTTTGAAGACAGCGCCATGTCGCAGCAGCCCACCGTGCCGGACCGCCTGCGCTGGCTGCTTCAGACCTTTAAATATCAGAAAAATATTCGTATTCATGCCTTTAACGAAGAGGGCATGGAGCCGTATCCGCACGGCTGGGACGTGTGGAGTAACGGCATCAAAGCGTTTATGGAAGAGAAGGGCATTGCGCCTAACTGGATCTACACCTCTGAAGAGTCCGACGCGCCGCAGTTCCGCGAGCATCTGGGTATCGAAACCGTGCTGATCGATCCTAAACGCACCTTTATGAACATCAGCGGGGCGCAGATCCGCGAGAACCCGTTCCGCTACTGGGACTACATTCCGACCGAGGTGAAGCCGTTCTTCGTGCGTACGGTGGCGATCCTCGGCGGCGAGTCGAGCGGGAAATCGACGCTGGTGAATAAGCTGGCGAATATCTTCAATACCACCAGTGCGTGGGAGTATGGCCGCGATTACGTCTTCTCACACCTCGGTGGTGACGAGATGGCATTACAGTATTCCGACTACGATAAAATCGCGCTTGGTCATGCCCAGTACATTGATTTCGCGGTGAAATACGCCAATAAAGTCGCGTTTATTGATACCGATTTTGTCACCACGCAGGCGTTCTGCAAAAAGTACGAGGGGCGCGAGCACCCGTTTGTGCAGGCGCTGATTGATGAATACCGCTTTGATCTGGTTATCCTGCTGGAA
The DNA here is from genome assembly GCF_050030745.1 of Enterobacter cloacae complex sp. 402C9. Lineage (NCBI taxonomy): Bacteria > Pseudomonadati > Pseudomonadota > Gammaproteobacteria > Enterobacterales > Enterobacteriaceae > Enterobacter > Enterobacter cloacae complex sp. 402C9. The sequence continues at coordinate 659,169 of NZ_JBLGUW010000001.1, forward strand.
AACAACACGCCATGGGTAGCCGACGGTATGCGCAGCCTGGGCAGCTCGGTAGACAGGCGTGAGTTCCAGACCATGCTGGTGGAGATGCTCAACGAGAACAACGTTGAGTTTGTGCATGTGGAAGAGTCGGATTACGACACCCGTTTCCTGCGCTGCGTCGAACTGGTGAAAGAGATGATGGGTGAGCAGGGGTAAAAAACTTACCCCTCACCCTAACCCTCTCCCCAAAGGGGAGAGGGGATCGCACGGAGCTGACTTTACCCTCTCCCCCGTGGGGAGAGGGCAGGGTGAGGGAATCAGTCCACTCAATACTCAACCACCACTTTCCCACGCATATGCCCCTCCAGCACCATGCGGTGCGCTTCGGTAATGCTTTCCACGCTCAGCCCGTGCAGCGTTTCGCTGAGCGAGCTTTCCACCACGCCGTTATCCACCAGCTTCGCCACCTCATTTAAAATCTCGCCCTGGCGCGCCATATCCGCGGTCTGGTACATGCTGCGGGTGTACATAAATTCCCAGTGCAGGGCGGCAGATTTGGACTTCAGCTTGTCCTGGTTTAGCGGATGCGCATTTTCAACGATGGAACAAATGTGTCCCTGAGGGGCAATCAGATCGCTGACCGCATCCCAGTGCCCGTCGGTGTCGTTGAGGATAAAAATGTAATCCACAAAGGTGAGCCCCTGTTTCGCCAGTTCACCCTTCAGGTCGCGGTAATCTACGACAACGTCAGCCCCGCGATCGCGACACCATCGGGCGGAATCTTCTCGTGAGGCGGTTGCGACGATCTTCACCTTACTGTTGTGCTTCGCAAACGGGATCGCCAGCGATCCGACTCCACCCGCGCCGCCAATTATCAGCAGCGTTTTATCTGCGTCGGCATCCTGAATCTTCAGCCGTTCAAACAGGCCTTCCCACGCGGTGAGCGCCGTCAGCGGCAGTGCTGCCGCAGAGGCCCAGCCAAGGTTTGAAGGCTTGTGCCCGACAATGCGCGCATCGATAAGCTGGTGCGTGGTATTGCTGCCCGGTCGGGTGATATCCCCCGCGTACCATACTTCGTCACCCGGTTTGAATCCGGTGACGCCAGCCCCGACGGCTTTGACGATCCCGCTGGCATCCCACCCGAGAATGCGCGGCTCCTTCAGTCCGCTTTTGGCAATGCCTGCATGTACTTTGGTATCCACCGGGTTTACGGAGACGGCTTTCACCTCCACCAGCAGATCGTACTCGCCGGGCTGCGGCATCGGCGGGGTAATTTCAACGAAGGTGGAGGGATTTTCTGGGTTAACGGCAATGGCTTTAACAGACATGATGTTCTCCTCAATGAATGCGTTGTGTTGAGGCTAGTCTATTAAGTGGTCAGCTGCATGATAAGATGGACAATCAAGAACTCAGCGTTCGTACAGGGTGAACAATCATGTTTAAACAGCTACAGGATATGGCGCTGTTTGCGCTGGTGGCTGAGATGGGCAGCTTTACTGCGGCGGCGCAGAAGGCTGAACTGCCGAAATCCAGCGTCAGCCAGCGCATTAGCCAGCTGGAGCAGCAGGTGGGGATCCGCCTGCTTAACCGCACGACGCGCAGAATAAGCCTGACGTTTGCGGGCGAGCACTATCTGGTGCACTGCCGCGAGATGCTGGCGGCCAGCGAGCGCGCGGAGTATGCCATTCAGCGGCTGCGAGAAAACCCCAGCGGACGGCTGAGGATCACCTGTCCGGCAGGGATTGGCGCGACGCTGCTGGCGCATATGAATGCCGAGTTCCAGCTTCGCTACCCTGACGTGTCGCTGGATGTATCAATTTCAGACGATGTGGTGGATCTGGTCGAGTCGGGCTTTGACGTGGCGCTGCGCACCGGCAAACCGCAGGATTCTTCCCTGATTGGCCGCATGATTGGGCACTGTCCGCGCTACATGCTGGCCTCGCCTGACTATCTGGCGCGTCGGGCGCCGTTAATCCATCCCCGACAGCTTGTGGATCACCGCTGCATTACGCACCGGGCATGGTCGGAGTGGCTTCTGCGAAGCGAGAGTGAGGATTACCGCTACCTGCCGGATAACGCCCACATGACGGATAACCTGGTGTACGCCCGAGAATGCGCCATTGCCGGGGCGGGGATCACGCTGTTACCCGCATTCCTGCTGGAAGATAAAATCGAAAAGGGCGCGCTGGTAAAGGTGCTACCGGAGTGGCGCGTTGAGGGGAACGATCTCTGGCTGGCCTATCCGAGCCGTAAGCTCAATTCGCCTGCGCTGATGAGCTATATCGACTTTGCGATGCAGTTTGATGAGGTGAAGCGGTATTACGTGGGCAAATAAAAAAGCCGGGTGGCGGCTTCGCCTTACCCGGCCTACACACTGTGCGGCCTGATGCCCTCACTCTGGCCCCCTCACGGGGAGAGGGAACAAACATAAAAAACGGCAACCGAAGTTGCCGTTTTGCTTTTATTTCGCAATACGCTTGTACTTAATACGCTTCGGCTCCAGCGCGTCTGCGCCCAGCGTGCGTTTCTTGTACTCTTCGTATTCGGTGAAGTTACCTTCGAAGAACTCCACTTTACCTTCGTCCTGGTAGTCCAGAATGTGGGTTGCGATACGGTCAAGGAACCAGCGGTCGTGCGAGATAACCATGGCGCAGCCCGGGAATTCCAGCAGGGCGTTTTCCAGCGCGCGCAGGGTTTCGATGTCCAGGTCGTTGGTAGGTTCATCGAGCAGCAGAACGTTGCCGCCAACCTGAAGCAGCTTCGCCAGGTGCAGACGACCACGCTCACCGCCAGACAGCTCGCCCACGCGTTTGCCCTGGTCGGTGCCCTTGAAGTTAAAGCGGCCAACATAGGCGCGGCTTGGCATCTCGGTGTTGCCGATACGCATGATATCCAGACCGCCGGAGACTTCTTCCCACACGGTTTTGCTGTTGTCCATCGCGTCACGGAACTGGTCAACGGAGGCCAGCTTCACGGTCTCACCCAGGGTGATAGAGCCGCTGTCAGGTTGTTCCTGACCGGACATCATGCGGAACAGGGTGGATTTACCCGCGCCGTTCGGACCGATAATGCCGACGATAGCGCCTTTCGGTACGGAGAAGGTCAGATCGTCGATCAGCAGGCGGTCGCCGTACGACTTACGCAGGTTGGTCACTTCAACCACTTTATCCCCCAGACGTGCTCCAGGCGGGATAAACAGTTCGTTGGTTTCGTTACGTTTCTGGTATTCGGTGTTGTTCAGCTCTTCGAAGCGCGCCAGACGGGCTTTGCCCTTGGACTGACGGCCTTTCGCGCCCTGACGCACCCACTCCAGCTCTTTCTCAATAGATTTACGGCGCGCCGCTTCCTGAGACGCTTCCTGCGCCAGACGCTGATCTTTCTGTTCCAGCCAGGAGGAGTAGTTACCTTCCCACGGAATCCCTTCGCCGCGGTCCAGCTCCAGGATCCAGCCCGCCACGTTGTCGAGGAAGTAGCGGTCGTGGGTAATTGCCACCACGGTGCCTTCGAAGTCGTGCAGGAAGCGTTCCAGCCACGCCACGGATTCCGCATCCAGGTGGTTGGTTGGTTCGTCGAGCAGCAGCATGTCTGGTTTTTCCAGCAGCAGGCGGCACAGCGCCACGCGGCGGCGTTCACCACCGGAGAGATTCGCGATTTTCGCATCCCAGTCCGGCAGACGCAGGGCATCTGCCGCGCGCTCCAGTTGCACGTTCAGGTTGTGACCGTCGTGCGCCTGGATAATCTCTTCAAATTTGCCCTGCTGAGCGGCCAGTTTGTCGAAGTCCGCATCCGGCTCGGCGTATTTGGCATACACTTCATCCAGACCTTTCAGGGCGTTAACCGCTTCGGATACCGCTTCTTCAACGGATTCACGCACGGTGTGTTCCGGGTTCAGCTGAGGTTCCTGCGGCAGGTAGCCGATCTTGATGCCAGGCTGCGGACGGGCTTCACCTTCGATGTCTGTATCGATGCCGGCCATGATGCGCAGCAGGGTGGACTTACCGGCACCGTTGAGACCCAGAACACCGATTTTTGCGCCCGGGAAAAAGCTCAGCGAGATATTTTTAAGAATATGACGTTTCGGCGGGACAACTTTGCCGACACGATGCATGGTATAAACGAATTGAGCCACGTTGGACTTCGCCTCTTTTATCGTGATGAGAATGAATTTCAGCCTCGAAGTGTAGCCTTTTTCACGCCCTAATCCCAGCCAGGAACGTCGGGAGTGTTAAAACGCGCAAGAAAGGTAAAAAAGTGTTCATGACGTGGCGCGTTGTGGGATGCCTGGTTAGCATAAGTTGAGGTAACTTTAACGTGGCAAGACGCTGCAACTGACGAAAAACAATGAGGAAGAGCTTGTGGAAAAAGCCAAACGGGTGGTCTGGCGTCTGCTGGCTGCCAGCGTATGCGTAATGGCGGTAAGCCAGGCGGTGCATGCCGATTCACTGGATGAACAACGTAACCGCTATGCCCAGATTAAGCAGGCATGGGACAACAAGCAGATGGATACAGTGCAGGCGCTGATGCCGACGCTGAAGGATTATCCGCTGTATCCGTATCTGGAGTATCGTCAGATCACTGATGATCTCATGAATCAACCGACCGTCACCGTAAATAACTTCATTCAGGCGAACCCGACACTGCCGCCTGCGCGCACCCTGAAGTCACGGTTTGTGAACGAGCTGGCCCGTCGCGAAGACTGGCGCGGCCTGCTGGCTTTCAGCCCGGATAAGCCGGGCGCGACGGAAGCGCAGTGTAATTACTATTATGCGAAATGGGCGACCGGTCAGCAGGAGGAAGCCTGGACCGGCGCGAAAGAGCTGTGGTTGACGGGCAAAAGCCAGCCAAACGCCTGTGACCCGCTGTTCAGCGCCTGGCGCGCCTCGGGCAAGCAGGATCCGCTCTCTTACCTGGAACGTATTCGCCTGGCGATGAAGGCCGGTAACACCCGGCTGGTTACCGTGCTGGCGGGCCAGATGCCCGCGGATTATCAGACCATTGCCTCTGCCGTTATCAGTCTGGCAAACGATCCCAATACCGTGCTGACGTTTGCGCGTACCACCGGCGCGACCGATTTTACCCGCCAGATGGCGGCGGTGGCCTTTGCCAGCGTGGCGCGTGAGGATGTGGAAAACGCCCGGCTGATGATCCCGCAGCTGGTGCAGGCCCAGCAGCTTAATGACGATCAAACCCAGGAACTGCGCGATATTGTGGCATGGCGACTGATGGGAACAGATGTCACCGACGAACAGGCGCGCTGGCGTGACGACGCGGTAATGCGTTCAAACTCTGTCTCGCTGGTGGAGCGTCGCGTGCGCATGGCGCTGGGAACGGGCGATCGTCGTGGCCTCAATACCTGGCTGGCGCGCCTGCCGATGGATGCTAAAGAGAAAGATGAATGGCGTTACTGGCAGGCGGACCTGCTGCTGGAGCGTGGTCGTGAAGACGAAGCCAAAGCGATCCTCCACTCCCTGATGCAGCAGCGCGGCTTCTACCCGATGGCGGCGGCGCAGCGTTTGGGCGAGGAGTACACCCTGAAGATCGACAAAGCGCCAGCCAACGCGAACCCGGCGCTGACGCAGGGTCCGGAAATGGCGCGCGTGCGCGAGCTGATGTACTGGAATCTGGATAATACCGCGCGCAGCGAATGGGCCAACCTGGTCACCAGCCGTACCACCGACGAGAAGGCGCAGCTTGCCCGCTATGCGTTTGATAATCGCTGGTGGGATCTGAGCGTGCAGGCGACGATCGCCGGCAAGCTGTGGGATCATCTCGAAGAGCGTTTCCCGCTGGCTTATAAGGATCTGTTCGATCGCTACACCAGCGGCAAAGATATTCCGCAAAGCTACGCGATGGCCATTGCCCGTCAGGAAAGCGCCTGGAACCCGAAAGTGCGTTCGCCGGTGGGGGCCAGCGGCCTGATGCAAATTATGCCGGGCACCGCGACGCACACGGTGAAGATGTTTAATATCCCAGGCTACAGCAGCCCGTCCCAGCTGCTGGATCCGGAGACCAACATCAACATCGGTACCAGCTACTTGCAGTACGTCTATCAGCAGTTCGGTAATAACCGCATCTTCGCGTCAGCCGCGTACAACGCCGGGCCAGGCCGCGTGCGGACATGGCTTGGCAACAGCGCAGGGCGACTCGACGCCGTGGCGTTCGTCGAGAGCATTCCGTTCTCGGAAACGCGCGGATATGTGAAGAACGTGCTGGCGTATGACGCCTACTATCGGCACTTCATGGGGGAGAAAGATGCCCTGATGAGCGATGCCGAGTGGCAGAGACGTTACTGATCGGCGCGGGTTGTGTTATGCTGTACTCGTTAATGAGTACAAGAGGCAGCATAACATGACCCAGCATTCCCCGTATTCCTCGGCCATGGCCGAACAGCGTCATCAGGAGTGGCTTCGTTTTGTGGAGTTGCTCCGCCAGTCTTACGACAAAGATCTGCATTTACCCTTGCTACAGCTGATGCTGACGCCAGACGAGCGTGAAGCGCTGGGTACACGGGTACGCATTATTGAGGAACTGCTGCGTGGCGAGATGAGCCAGCGTGAACTGAAAAACGAGCTGGGCGCGGGCATCGCGACGATTACCCGGGGTTCAAATAGCCTGAAGTCGGCGCCGGTTGAACTGCGTCAGTGGCTTGAAGCGGTATTGCTGAAAAACGCCGGATGACGGCTTCGCCTTATCCGGCCTACAAACTTAACGATAAATCGCGTTATGGAACGGACTTAACGCCAGAATAACGGCCTGGTGGTAAACGCTCGAACGGGTGAGCTTGCCCGCGGTAAAGACGCCAATCGCCCCCTCTTTACGACCAATCTCATCAATGCCGGTGTAGTGCGACATTACCGGCCCCAGCGCCTCACCCGCGCGGACTTTCTCCAGTATGACCTCCGGCAGCGGCAGCGTGGCTGAACGCGCTTCGCCGCGCTGCTCGCGGCTTTCGATGACAACCCAGCTGAAGGTCGCCCCTTCGTCGATACCTGCTTCAATCGCGACCCAGAAGTCAGCATCTGGCGCGGCGGCTTTTGCATTCGCCACGCGATTTCGTGCGCCAGCGCGTGTTTCCTCGCTGCCAAACGGCTGTTCCGGCACACCGCTCTCGACGCCGACGGCGTCAATATGGCAGGATCCTTCGCCGAAGATCTCTTCAAATGCCCTTAGAATTGCCTGAATTTTGGCAGGATTGGTGGTAGCAGAGACAACATGGTGCATAATTAAGCTCGATTTAAAAAATTCATCGCAGTATAACGGAAAAAAAGCATGTTACAGGTATACCTTGTTCGCCACGGTGAAACGCAGTGGAACGCCGAGCGACGTATTCAAGGCCAGTCAGACAGTCCTCTCACCGACAAAGGTGTGCAGCAAGCGTGGCAGGTGGCGGAGCGCGCCAGAACGCTGGGTATCACTCACGTCATCTCCAGTGATTTAGGCCGCACGCAGCAGACGGCACGCATCATCGCCGATGCCTGTGGCTGCGACGTGACCCTTGAACCGCGCCTGCGCGAGCTGGATATGGGCGTGCTGGAAAAACGCCCTATCGATACGCTGACGGAAACCGAAGAAGGCTGGCGTCGCACGCTGGTGAACGGCACTGAAGATGGTCGCATCCCTGAGGGGGAATCCATGCAGGAGCTGAGCGTGCGCATGCATGCCGCGCTGGCCGAGTGCCTGAAACTCCCGGCAGGTAGCCGACCGCTGCTGGTGAGCCACGGTATCGCGCTGGGTTGCCTGGTGAGTACCATTCTGGGGCTGCCGGCTTACGCCGAGCGCCGTTTGCGTCTGCGCAACTGTTCCATTTCCCGTATCGACTATCAGGAAAGTGCCTGGCTGGCATCGGGGTGGGTGGTTGAGATGGCAGGGGACATTTCGCATCTTGATGCCCCTGCACTGGATGAGTTGCAGCGTTAACGACGTACCGGAATCAGGAATTCCATACGCAGATTGATAGGGCCTTCTTCCGGTTTTGCATCTTGCGCCGGATAGTAGCGCTCAATGTCCTGACCTTTACGGCGATTCAGATTCAGCATCGGCATGCAGGTCCCGTAAACGGTCAGGATGAACTCCTGAACGCCCGTTCCTAACCCTTCGTATGAGAACATCACATACTCGCCGCCTTCCAGCACGACAGGCTTCGAGCCATGAATGTAACCGTTTGCCATGTCAGGCGTCAGCGCCGTGGTATAGAACACTTCCTGCTCGTCATCTTTTTCCTGGCTTGGATACGTTTCGTTCAGGCCATACAGAATCGGCGGGATCGCCGGAGCGTGGCTTAAAAATTCGCGCCAGAACTGAACGCGCATCTGATGGCGGAACTCGGAGATCTGCTCCAGGGAACAGGAGTAGCTCTGTGTGGTGCCGACCAGGTGCGTTTCCGGCAGGGTGATGATTTCATATTTTGGCATCGCAAACTCGCCCAGACGCAGCGGCGGACGCATACCAAAGGAGCTCCAGTCCGGCGAGCGGCGATAAAGCGCTGGCGTTAACGAGAACTGTTTTTTAAAGGCGCGAGTGAAGGTTTGCTGTGAATCGAAACGATATTGCAGGGCAATATCCAGGATTGGTCGCGCGGTCAGGCGCAACGCGACAGCAGACTTTGATAAACGACGTGCGCGAATATAGGCACCGATAGCATGACCGGTGACATCCTTGAACATCCTTTGCAGATGCCACTTGGAATAGCCTGCTTTTGCCGCCACATTATCCAGTGACAAAGGCTGGTCGAGATGACCTTCCAGCCAGGTGAGCAGGTCGCGAATAATTCCAGCCTGATCCATATACTATCCTCATCCTTAAAACTGCCGCAGGTGCCTGTTTACAGGTTAGCGGATAATAGCATTTTTTGACGTTTTAGCATTCAGTGTTTTTTTTGCGCATAAATGCTTTTTGTGGTGATTTAAGTGCGGATATATTCTAATCCTGTGATCTTGCTACATTTTTATCTAACCTGTTGAATAATCGCTCAGCGTAATTTTTATGAATGGTAACAATATGAAATACAAGGTTTTAGTCTTTGCAGCACTGGCGCTGATGGCAGGGCGCGTGGCACAGGCGGAGCAAATTGGCTCCGTGGACACCGTGTTTAAAATGTTTGGGCCGGACCACAAAATTGTGGTGGAGGCCTTTGACGATCCGGACGTTAAAAACGTCACCTGCTATGTCAGCCGGGCGAAGACCGGCGGGATTAAAGGCGGCCTGGGGCTGGCTGAAGACACGTCTGACGCGGCCATCTCCTGTCAGCAGGTTGGTCCGGTGGAATTGAGTGACAAAATTAAAAACGGCAAAGCGCAGGGCGACGTTGTATTCCAGAAACGGACCTCGCTGGTGTTCAAAAAGCTACAGGTGGTCCGTTTTTATGACGCGAAGCGTAACACACTGGCTTATCTGGCTTATTCCGACAAAGTCGTGGAAGGCTCACCGAAAAACGCGATTAGCGCGGTGCCGATTATGCCGTGGCATTGATAAAAAAAACGGCGCAAAAGCGCCGTTTTTTACTGCGTGACGGGAGAATTACTCCTGGAGGTCACCGCAGAAACGATAGCCTTCACCATGGATCGTGGCGATGATTTCCGGCGTATCAGGCGTAGATTCGAAATGTTTACGAATACGACGGATGGTTACGTCAACGGTACGATCGTGTGGCTTCAACTCACGACCGGTCATTTTCTTCAGCAGTTCTGCACGGGACTGGATCTTGCCCGGGTTTTCGCAGAAGTGCAGCATCGCGCGGAATTCACTGCGCGGCAGTTTGTACTGCTCACCGTTCGGGCTAATCAGCGAACGGCTATTGATATCAAGTTCCCAGCCGTTGAATTTGTAGCTATCGACGCTACGACGCTCTTCACTGACCGTACCCAGATTCATGGTGCGGGACAGCAGGTTGCGTGCACGAATGGTTAACTCGCGAGGGTTGAACGGCTTGGTGATGTAGTCATCCGCGCCGATTTCCAGACCAAGAATTTTATCAACCTCGTTGTCACGGCCTGTCAGGAACATCAACGCGACGTTCGCCTGTTCACGCAGTTCGCGCGCCAGAAGAAGCCCGTTTTTGCCCGGCAGATTGATATCCATAATCACCAGGTTGATATCATTTTCAGAAAGGATCTGATGCATCTCTGCGCCATCGGTCGCTTCAAAGACATCGTAGCCTTCTGCTTCGAAAATGCTCTTTAACGTGTTGCGTGTTACCAACTCGTCTTCAACGATAAGAATGTGCGGGGTCTGCATGTTTGCTACCTAAATTGCCAACTAAATCGAAACAGGAAGTACAAAAGTCCCTGACCTGCCTGATGCATGTCGCAAATTAACATGATCGGCTTAACGTGACTAAAGTACGTAATTGCGTTCTTGATGCACTTTCCATCAACGTCAACAACATCATTAGCTTGGTCGTGGGTACTTTCCCTTTGGACCCGACAGTGTCAAAAACGGCTGTCATCCTAACCATTTTAACAGCAACATAACAGGCTAAGTGACACCGGACACCCAATAAAACTACGCTTCGTTGACATATATCAAGTTCAATTGTAGCACGTTAACAGTTTGATGAAATCATCGTAGCTGAATGCTAGCCTTTGTCACAATTTTTCAATAAACCAACTAGTTGCGGACATTGATTGATAAACGGTACGAATCCAATCGGAAAAGAGTATTCATAAGGTCATTATCATTACAAAACATAAGGATAATGGACTTCTGTTAACATTCTAACTGATTGTTCAGCCACAAAATAGTTTAGCTTTTTTTAATTGTTATGAAACGCTATTTCGGTGATTTGTGTTGCAAAATTGTAAATTCGTGCTGCGTAATATGTTGAAGTGAATCACATTTTTACCTGCTAACTGATTAAAAAGAGAGCATAAATGCATCTGTCGATTGTGCTGGTGGCACCAGCAAGAGCTGAAAATATTGGCGCTGCGGCGCGTGCCATGAAGACCATGGGTTTTACCGATTTGCGTATCGTAGACAGCACGGCGCATCTGGAGCCTGCTGCGCGATGGGTGGCGCACGGTTCGGGTGATATTCTCGATAATATAACCACTTACGCTACGCTCGCTGAGGCGCTGCACGATATTTCGTTTACCGTCGCGACGACCGCGCGCAGCCGGGCGAAGTTTCATTATTACGCCACGCCTGCTGAACTGGTGCCAATGCTGGAAGAAAAAAGCCAGTGGCTGGAGAAAGCCGCGCTGGTGTTTGGGCGAGAAGATTCCGGGCTGACTAACGAAGAACTGGAACTGGCTGACGTGCTGACGGGCGCGCCGATGGTGGCGGATTATCCGTCACTGAATCTGGGGCAGGCGGTGATGGTGTACTGCTATCAATTAGCATCCTTAATACAAATTCCTCAGCCGCCAGCGTCAGTAACGGATGAAAACCAGCTGGCGGCGCTGCGTATTCGTGCAGATAAGCTTCTCGAACAACTGGGCGTCGCTGACGATCAAAAAATGGTGGACTGGTTACAGCAGCGCCTGGGGCGTCTTGAACAGCGCGACACGGCAATGCTGCACCGATTGCTTCATGATATTGAAAAAAAATTAGCCGAGTAAAATAGTGTCATAGGTTTTTATTATGGCCGATCCTGCTGATGTCTGGGGTTGCATCTGGGGTATTCCGATGAAAATAAATCTGCACGCAGCGGGACGTGAGAATGTCCCGAATTGTGATCAAATTAAAAATTCATTGACTTAAGGTGTCCGATCCTTTAACCCTAAAAGAATAGAGCACAGACAGATAATAATGACAGAGTACACAACATCCATGAAACGCATCAGCATCACCACCATTACTACAACCATCATCATTACCACAGGTAACGATGCGGGCTGACGCGTACAGGAAAAACAGAAAAAAGCCCGCACCTGAACAGTGCGGGCTTTTTTTTCGGCTAAAGGAAATGAGGTAGAACCATGCGAGTGTTGAAGTTCGGCGGTACATCAGTGGCAAATGCAGAGCGTTTTCTGCGTGTTGCCGATATCCTGGAAAGTAACGCCAGGCAGGGGCAGGTTGCTACCGTGCTCTCTGCCCCGGCAAAAATCACGAACCACCTGGTGGCGATGATTGAAAAAACCATCGGTGGCCAGGATGCACTTCCGAACATCAGCGACGCCGAACGTATCTTCGCTGAACTGCTTCAGGGGCTGGCAGACGCCCAGCCTGGCTTCCCGCTGGCGCAGCTGAAAACCACCGTTGAACTCGAATTTGCCCAGATTAAACATGTCCTTCACGGTATCAGCCTGCTGGGTCAATGCCCGGACAGCATCAACGCGGCGCTAATTTGCCGGGGTGAAAAACTCTCTATCGCCATCATGGCAGGCGTGCTGGAAGCGCGCGGTCACCACGTGACGGTCATCGATCCGGTTGAAAAACTGCTGGCTGTGGGACACTACCTTGAATCCACCGTCGACATTGCCGAGTCGACACGCCGCATTGCGGCGAGCAAAATCCCGTCTGACCACATGATCCTGATGGCAGGCTTCACCGCCGGTAACGAGAAGGGCGAACTGGTGGTGCTGGGGCGTAACGGCTCTGACTACTCCGCTGCCGTGCTGGCGGCCTGTTTACGTGCAGACTGTTGTGAGATCTGGACTGACGTTGATGGTGTATATACCTGTGACCCGCGCCAGGTGCCGGACGCCAGGCTGTTGAAGTCGATGTCGTACCAGGAAGCGATGGAGCTTTCCTACTTCGGCGCCAAAGTGCTTCACCCACGTACCATCTCCCCGATTGCCCAGTTCCAGATCCCTTGCCTGATTAAAAATACCGGTAATCCGCAGGCGCCGGGTACGCTGATTGGCGCCAGCGCTGATGAAGATGACCTGCCGGTAAAAGGCATTTCGAACCTTAATAACATGGCGATGTTCAGCGTCTCTGGCCCGGGTATGAAAGGTATGGTTGGCATGGCGGCACGCGTGTTTGCGGCCATGTCCCGTAATGGGATCTCCGTGGTGCTGATCACGCAGTCTTCTTCCGAATACAGCATCAGCTTCTGCGTCCCGCAGGGCGATTGCCTGCGCGCCCGTCGCGCGCTGGAAGAAGAGTTCTACCTGGAGCTGAAAGAAGAGCTGCTGGAGCCGCTCTCTATTCAGGAGCGTCTGGCCGTGATCTCCGTGGTAGGCGACGGCATGCGCACCCTGCGCGGAATCTCCGCCAAATTCTTTGCCGCCCTGGCGCGGGCCAATATCAATATCGTGGCGATTGCCCAGGGCTCATCAGAGCGTTCAATTTCCGTTGTCGTGGATAACGATGACGCCACTACCGGCGTGCGCGTGGTGCATCAGATGCTGTTCAACACCGACCAGGTGATTGAGCTGTTCCTGGTGGGCGTCGGCGGCGTCGGCGGCGCGCTGCTGGAGCAGGTAAAGCGCCAGCAGGAGTGGCTTAAGAAGAAACATATCGATTTGCGCGTCTGCGGAATTGCGAACTCGAAAGCGTTGCTGACTAACGTCCACGGTCTGAACCTGGAAAACTGGCAGGCGGAACTGGAAGAGGCGAAAGAGCCGTTCAACCTGGGTCGTCTGATCCGTCTGGTGAAAGAGTATCACCTGCTTAACCCGGTGATCGTCGACTGTACCTCCAGCCAGGCGGTGGCCGATCAGTACGCGGATTTCCTGCGCGAAGGTTTCCATGTGGTGACGCCGAACAAAAAGGCCAACACCTCGTCGATGGATTACTATCACCAGCTGCGTCTGGCGGCGAGCAAGTCGCGCCGCAAGTTTCTGTATGACACCAACGTGGGCGCGGGCCTGCCGGTCATCGAGAACCTGCAAAACCTGCTGAACGCGGGCGACGAACTACAGCGTTTCTCCGGCATCCTCTCCGGCTCCCTGTCGTTTATCTTCGGCAAGCTGGACGAAGGGATGAGCCTGTCGGAAGCCACCCGCGCCGCGCGCGAGCTGGGCTACACCGAGCCGGATCCGCGCGACGACCTCTCCGGTATGGATGTGGCGCGTAAGCTGCTGATCCTGGTGCGCGAAACCGGCCGCGAGCTGGAGCTTTCGGATATCGTGATTGAGCCGGTGCTGCCAGCAGAATTTGATGACAGCGGCGACGTCAGCGCTTTTATGGCCAGGTTACCGCAGCTTGACGACGCCTTTGCCGCCCGCGTTGCGAAAGCCCGTGATGAAGGTAAGGTATTGCGCTATGTTGGCAATATTGAAGAAGACGGCGTCTGCCGCGTGAAGATTGCCGAAGTGGATGGCAACGATCCGCTGTACAAGGTGAAAAACGGCGAGAACGCCCTGGCGTTCTACAGCCATTATTATCAGCCACTGCCGCTGGTACTTCGCGGCTATGGCGCAGGGAATGATGTGACGGCGGCGGGCGTGTTTGCCGATCTGCTGCGTACCCTGTCATGGAAGTTAGGAGTTTAAGATGGTTAAAGTATATGCCCCGGCTTCCAGCGCCAATATGAGCGTCGGATTTGACGTGCTGGGCGCGGCGGTCACGCCGGTGGATGGTTCGCTGCTGGGCGATACGGTAACGGTTGAGGCGGCAGAGCGCTTCACCCTGAATAACGTCGGCCGTTTTGCCAGCAAGCTGCCGCCTGAACCGCGTGAGAATATCGTTTATCAGTGCTGGGAACGCTTCTGTCAGGAGATCGGTAAAAACGTGCCGGTCGCCATGACGCTGGAAAAGAGCATGCCGATTGGTTCGGGACTCGGCTCCAGCGCCTGCTCGGTGGTCGCCGCGCTGGTGGCGATGAATGAGCACTGCGGCAAGCCGCTGAACAACAGCCGCCTGCTGGCGCTGATGGGCGAGCTGGAAGGGCGCATCTCCGGCAGCATTCATTATGATAACGTGGCGCCGTGCTTCCTTGGCGGCATGCAGCTGATGATTGAAGAAAATGGCATCATCAGCCAGCAGGTGCCAGGGTTTGATGAGTGGCTGTGGGTGCTTGCCTATCCGGGCATTAAGGTTTCTACCGCCGAAGCGCGTGCGATCCTGCCGGCGCAGTATCGTCGTCAGGACTGTATCGCCCACGGGCGTCATCTGGCGGGCTTTATTCATGCCTGCTATACCCGACAGCCGCAGCTGGCGGCGAAACTGATGAAAGACGTTATTGCCGAGCCGTATCGCACGAAGCTGCTGCCGGGCTTTAACGAAGCGCGACAGGCATCCATGGATATCGGCGCACAGGCGTGCGGCATCTCCGGCTCCGGCCCAACGCTGTTCGCCTTATGCGACAAGCCAGACACCGCGCAGCGCGTGGCGGACTGGCTCTCTAAACACTACCTGCAAAATCAGGAAGGCTTTGTTCATATTTGCCGTCTGGACACGGCTGGCGCACGAGTACTGGGATAACGAATGAAACTCTACAACCTTAAAGATCATAACGAGCAGGTCAGCTTTGCGCAGGCGGTAACGCAGGGTTTGGGCAAAAATCAGGGGCTGTTCTTCCCCCACGACCTGCCAGAATTTCAACTGACTGAAATCGATGAACTGCTTAAGCAGGACTTTGTCACCCGCAGCACCAAAATTCTGTCTGCGTTTATTGGCGACGAAATCCCGCAGGAGCTGCTCGAAGAGCGCGTGCGCGCGGCGTTTGCTTTCCCGGCCCCGGTGAAGCAGGTGGAGCCTGACGTTGGCTGTCTGGAGCTGTTCCACGGCCCGACGCTGGCGTTCAAAGATTTCGGCGGTCGCTTTATGGCGCAGATGCTGACCCACATCAGCGGCGACAAACCGGTGACCATCCTGACCGCGACCTCAGGTGATACCGGTGCGGCGGTGGCTCATGCGTTCTACGGCCTGAAAAACGTCCGCGTGGTGATCCTCTATCCGAAAGGCAAAATCAGCCCGCTTCAGGAAAAACTGTTCTGCACTCTTGGGGGCAACATTGAAACCGTGGCGATCGACGGCGATTTCGATGCCTGCCAGGCGCTGGTGAAGCAGGCCTTCGATGACGAAGAGCTGAAGGCGGCGCTGGGGCTGAACTCTGCCAACTCCATCAACATCAGCCGTCTGCTGGCGCAGATCTGCTACTACTTCGAAGCGGTGGCCCAGCTGCCGCAGGACGCGCGCAATCAGCTGGTAGTTTCTGTGCCAAGCGGGAACTTCGGCGATCTGACGGCGGGCCTGCTGGCGAAATCACTCGGCCTGCCGGTGAAGCGCTTTATCGCCGCTACCAACGCCAACGACACCGTGCCGCGTTTCCTGAAGGACGGAAAAT
Source organism: Enterobacter cloacae complex sp. 402C9 (assembly GCF_050030745.1). Lineage (NCBI taxonomy): Bacteria > Pseudomonadati > Pseudomonadota > Gammaproteobacteria > Enterobacterales > Enterobacteriaceae > Enterobacter > Enterobacter cloacae complex sp. 402C9. Next base: position 675,322 of record NZ_JBLGUW010000001.1, read on the forward strand.
GGGCGCCGAACGCGACGCAGGCCACGCTCTCCAATGCGATGGATGTGTCACAGCCTAACAACTGGCCGCGTGTGGAAGAGCTGTTCCGCCGTAAGGTCTGGCGTCTGGGCGACCTGGGCTACGCAGCGGTGACGGACGAAACCACGAAAGCCACCATGCGCGAGCTGAAAGCGGTGGGCTATACCTCTGAGCCGCACGCGGCGATTGCCTATCGTGCCCTGCGCGATCAGCTTCAACCGGGTGAGTATGGCCTGTTCCTCGGTACCGCCCATCCGGCCAAGTTCAAAGAGAGCGTGGAAGCGATCCTGGGTGAAACGCTGCCGCTGCCAAAAGAGCTGGCCGAGCGCGCCGACCTGCCGTTGCTGTCCCATGAGCTGCCCGCAGACTTTGCCGCACTGCGTAAGCTGATGATGACCCGAGCGTGAGTTTATTGCCCGGTGGCGGCTACGCCTTACCGGGCCTGGAACATTTCAGAAAGTAGGCCGGGTAAGGCGAAGCCGCCATCCGGCTTTTTTATGGAGAAAATAAGGAGAAAAACAGCAGGAAAAAAGCAGAAATTCCCAATAAATGCGGTCACTTAGGGTTTAGGATTGCAGAGAATAACATCCACCGTTCCCATCACGTACTCTCCTTACATCGGCCCACGTTGGGCAAGAAGAATAAGGAGTCACCTATGTCTACACTGAAACCTGCACTTATCGCGCTTTCACTGATGCTGGTCGCTCCCATGGCGGTGCAGGCAGCTGAGATCACCCTCGTCCCTGCGGTAAAACTGCAAATTGGCGATCGGGATAATAACGGACACTACTGGGATGGCGGCCGCTGGCGCGACCATGACTGGTGGAAAGCGCACTATGACTGGCGCGATAACCACTGGCGTCCGCACGATGAACATCGCGATCGTCACGATCATCACCGTCATGACGATCATCGCCCGGGGCCGGACCGGAAGCACCATTAACACAAACCCCGCCAGCTGGCGGGGTTGTCTTTTATTGCTCGTGACGCTTAAACACCAGCTCGTTTTTTCCTGACGATGCCTCGTCGAAGAAATACCCTTCACTGTTAAAGCCAGTGAGCTGCTCTGGCTTCGTCAGGCGGTTTTGAATGATGAAGCGGCTCATCAGACCGCGCGCTTTTTTGGCGTAGAAGCTGATCACTTTAAATTTGCCGTTTTTCTCGTCGAGGAACACCGGCTTGATAATGTCCGCATCCAGCTTTTTCGGCTTCACCGATTTGAAGTACTCATCGGAGGCCAGGTTGATCGCCACGTTGTCCCCCTGGGCTTGTAGCACCGCGTTAAGCTTATCGGTAATGACATCGCCCCAGAACTGGTACAAATCTTTGCCTTTGGCGTTTTCCAGGCGGATACCCATCTCCAGACGATATGGCTGCATCAGATCCAGCGGGCGCAGCACCCCGTACAGGCCGGATAACATGCGCAGATGCTGCTGGGCAAAATCGAAATCGGCTTCGCTAAACGTTTCTGCTTGCAGGCCAGTGTAGACGTCACCTTTGAAGGCCAACAGCGCCTGGCGGGCGTTAGCGGGCGTGAAGTCAGGCTGCCACTCGTGAAAACGGGTGGCGTTCAGGTCGGCGAGTTTATCACTGATGCTCATCAGCGAAGCGATTTGCGGAGCCGAAAGCTTACGCGCCTCGTGGATCAGCTGTTGCGAGTAGTCCAGCAATTCCGGCTGGGTATAACGCTCAGTGGCGAGCGGGCTCTGGTAGTCGAGCGTTTTGGCAGGTGAAATCAGAATCAGCATATCCAGTCCTTGCAGGAAATTTAGAGCGACTTTAACAAAAAATCGCCCTGAATTGATCGATAGCTGTTATTGCCGCGGCAAATCATCCCAGGTGCCAGGAGCAATTTGTGATTCGATTTCGGGATAGCGTGAGGCGTCAAAGACGGGCTGTACGCCGAGCTTGCGCTGACGCAGATAATCGCGCGCGATCAGCGCCACAACCGGTGAAAGAAGCAAAATTGCCGTCAAATTGGTGATGGCCATCAGCGCCATAATGACATCCGCCAGTTGCCAGATCATCGGCATGCTGAGCAGGCAACCGACAAATACCATGGCCAGCACACCCGCGCGAAGGATGTTGCGGGCCAGACGCGAGTCAACTTTCAGGAAAATAAGGTTGTTCTCGGCATAGATATAGTTCACCACAATAGAACTGAAGGCAAAAAGCCCCACGACAAGGGCGACAAGGCCTGCGCCCCAACCGCCGACGAGGGAGACCAGCGCCTGTTGTACCCAGTGAATGCCTGCTGTACTGCCGGATGGATGTTCAACGGCGCCGGACAGCAACATTATCATCGCACTGGCGGAGCAGATAACAATGGTGTCTGTGAAGACGCCAATCATCTGTACAATGCCCTGCGCGGCGGGATGCGGGGGCCAGGATGCGGCCGCTGCGGCGGCATTCGGCGTGGAGCCCATTCCCGCCTCGTTGGAGAACATGCCTCGCTGAAAACCCGCAGTGAGAGCCTGGCTAAGGGTGTAACCCAGCGCGCCGGAAGCCGCTTCGCGCCAGCCGAACGCGCTTTGGAAAATGGTGACGATGACGTTCGGCACCTCGTCGATATGTATCGCGCATACCATCAGGCTGGTTGACACCCACAGCAGCGCCATCAGCGGAACCAGCCACTGCATCAGGCGGGCAACCCCTCTCAGCCCGGTCACAATGGTCAGCAGGGTGAGAAGGGCAAGCGCGCTGCCCGTCAGCCACTCCGGACAATTGAAGGCAAAGCGCAGCGCGTGGGCGACGGAATTAGCCTGAACGGTATTGAAAATAAGACCATAGGCCATCAGTAAAAAGATTGAGAACAGGACGCCCATCCAGCGCATTCCCAGTCCGCGAGCCATATACCAGGCGGGGCCGCCGCGAAATTGACCGTTGCCGTCTTTTTCTTTGTAGAGCTGCGCAAGCGAGCATTCAGCAAAGGAGGTGGCCATACCGATAATCGCCGTCACCCACATCCAGAATACCGCGCCCGGACCGCCCGCGCCGATTGCCAGCGCGACACCGGCCAGGTTACCGCTGCCGACGCGCGCGGCCAGGCTGGTACAGAGCGCCTGAAATGAGGTCAGGCCGCCCGGCTGTGGTGTGACGCTGTTTTTCAGACTTCTGCCAAATTTGCGAATATAGCGAAACTGAATCAGTCCGCTGCGCCACGTAAACCAGATACCTGCCCCTGAAAGCAGGTATATCATGATTGAACCCCAGAGAACTTCGTTAATAAAGAAAAAGAAATCAGGCACTAACGTCCCTCTTGTTGATGCCAACGTGAATATGTAAGCGCTACCACTGATTGTGCATGCTGTTACTTAGCAGCCTGTTAATATTCTGAGTTTATCATACTCTGCCTAAGCGCACTGTCTGCGGTTGCGCTGCCTCTCACTCGTGTTATCATCAGGGCAGACCGGTTACATCCCCCTAACAAGTAAACCTGTCATTTTTCCGCTGCTGGCAGGCTGTCGGTAGTGTGAATTATCCAGGGAACGTTAAAAGAGAAACACTATCATGACGGATAAATTGACCTCCCTTCGTCAGTTCACCACTGTCGTCGCTGACACCGGAGATATTGCGGCAATGAAGCTGTACCAGCCGCAGGATGCTACAACCAACCCTTCTCTGATCCTTAACGCCGCGCAGATCCCTGAGTATCGCAAACTGATCGACGAGGCGGTGACCTGGGCAAAAGCACAGAGCAATGACCGCGCGCAGCAGGTTGTGGATGCGACTGACAAACTGGCAGTAAACATCGGTCTGGAAATCCTGAAGCTCGTTCCTGGCCGTATCTCTACTGAAGTTGATGCTCGCCTGTCCTACGACACCGAAGCGTCTATTGCCAAAGCAAAACGCCTGATCAAACTGTACAACGATGCGGGCATCAGCAACGACCGTATCCTGATCAAACTGGCCTCTACCTGGCAGGGCATTCGCGCCGCTGAACAGCTGGAAAAAGAAGGGATCAACTGTAACCTGACTCTGCTGTTCTCCTTCGCACAGGCGCGTGCATGTGCCGAAGCTGGCGTATACCTGATTTCTCCGTTTGTGGGCCGTATTCTGGACTGGTACAAAGCCAACACCGACAAGAAAGAGTATGCGGCGTCTGAAGATCCAGGCGTGATTTCCGTGACGGAAATCTACGAATACTACAAACAGCACGGCTATGAGACCGTTGTTATGGGCGCAAGCTTCCGTAACGTCGGTGAAATCATTGAGCTGGCTGGCTGTGACCGCCTGACCATCGCCCCTGCGCTGCTGAAAGAGCTGGCAGAAAGCGAAGGTGCTATCGAGCGTAAACTGTCCTACACCGGTGAAGTGAAAGCGCGCCCAGAGCGCATCACCGAGTCCGAGTTCCTGTGGCAGCACAACCAGGATCCAATGGCCGTAGATAAACTGGCGGACGGTATCCGTAAGTTTGCTATCGACCAGGAAAAACTGGAAAAAATGATCGGCGACCTGCTGTAATCATTCTGCGTGACCGGGTTCCCGGTCACGCCTCTTTCCCCCGCCTCTGTCTGAATTTTCTCTCTGCGTGTATCATTCCCTTTAATCAGTACTTTTTGAATGGAATGGATATGACTACCTTACGCATCGGCTTAGTGTCGATTTCTGACCGCGCCTCCAGCGGTGTTTATCAGGATAAAGGCATCCCTGGTCTGGAAGAGTGGCTGGGCAGCGCGCTCACTACCCCGTTTGAGATCCAGACTCGCCTGATCCCGGACGAGCAGCCGATCATCGAGCAAACCCTGTGTGAACTGGTGGATGAGATGAGCTGCCACCTTGTGCTGACGACGGGCGGAACCGGTCCCGCGCGCCGCGATGTAACGCCGGACGCGACGCTGGCTATCGCCGATCGTGAAATGCCGGGCTTCGGTGAACAGATGCGCCAGATCAGTCTACACTTTGTCCCGACGGCCATTCTTTCCCGTCAGGTCGGGGTGATCCGCAAACAGGCGCTGATCCTGAACCTGCCGGGGCAGCCGAAGTCGATAAAAGAAACGCTGGAAGGAGTAAAAGCCGAAGACGGCAGCGTTATCGTCCACGGTATCTTTGCAAGTGTACCGTATTGTATACAACTGCTTGACGGTCCGTACGTGGAAACTGACGGCAACGTGGTAGCAGCATTTCGCCCTAAAAGCGCTCGCCGCGAAACAATCTCCTGAAAATGCTTTAAATGTGACATTAGCGCCAGCCGCAGTAGCGTGTAAATGGATTTACGATATAGTAATTTTTTCTTTACGATTGCTGTAAAAAATAATCCACAACACATGCACAATGGTTCGCTATGTCACATAACACCCGACCTCTGAATCGACAGGACTACAAAACCCTCACGCTCGCTGCTCTGGGCGGCGCGCTGGAGTTTTACGACTTCATCATCTTTGTCTTCTTCGCCGCCGTCGTGGGGGCGCTGTTTTTCCCGGCGGATATTCCTGAATGGCTGCGTCAGGTGCAAACCTTCGGCATTTTCGCTGCCGGGTATCTGGCGCGTCCGCTGGGCGGCATTGTTATGGCGCACTTTGGCGATCTGGTTGGGCGCAAGAAGATGTTTACCCTCAGCATCCTGCTGATGGCCGTGCCGACGCTGGCGATTGGCCTTTTGCCTACCTATGAGTCGATGGGCATTATCGCCCCGTTATTGCTGCTGCTGATGCGTATTCTCCAGGGCGCGGCCATCGGCGGGGAAGTGCCGGGCGCGTGGGTGTTTGTCGCTGAGCACGTCCCGGTGCGCCGCATCGGCATTGCGTGCGGAACGCTGACCGCAGGGCTGACGATTGGGATCCTGCTTGGCTCCGTGGTTGCAACCATCATCAATACCAGCATGACGCAACAGGCCGTTCACGACTGGGGCTGGCGTATCCCGTTCCTTCTGGGCGGGGCGTTTGGGCTAGTGGCAATGTACCTGCGACGCTGGTTGCAGGAGACGCCAGTATTTCTGGAAATGCAGCAGCGGAAGGCGCTGGCGCAAGAATTGCCGGTAAAAACCGTAGTAGTGCGGCATAAAAAAGCGGTAGTCGTGTCGATGCTTCTGACCTGGCTGCTGTCTGCGGGTATCGTGGTGGTCATTTTGATGTCGCCGGTCTGGCTGCAAAAACAGTACGGTTTTGCGCCTGCTGTGACGTTACAGGCGAACAGTATCGCGACAATTATGCTCTGCTTTGGCTGTCTGGCCGCGGGACTGGCGGCGGATCGTTTCGGTGCCAGCGTGACCTTTATTGTCGGCAGCCTGCTGCTGGCCGCGTCGAGCTGGGCATTCTACCATCTTGCGGGCAGCCATCCTGAACAGTTGTTCCTGCTGTACGGCATCGTCGGGCTGTGCGTGGGCGTCGTTGGCGCCGTACCGTACGTAATGGTCCGCGCCTTCCCGCCGGAGGTACGCTTCACCGGCATCTCTTTCTCTTATAACGTCTCGTATGCCATTTTCGGTGGGCTGACCCCGATTGTGGTCACGGTGTTGATGGGGCTGTCACCCCTTGCACCTGCATGGTACGTGCTGGCGTTATCGCTGATGGGGCTGGTATTGGGGATGTGGCTTCGCCAGTCAGAGGGATGTCGTGCCCGCGACGCGGGCACGACAGAGGGATCAGTGTTTTTCACCAATCGGTAATACGGTGCGGCCGAACTGCTCGTTCAGCACTTCACCCATTGCCAGGTAGATAGCGCTTGCGCCGCACACCAGACCGACCCAGCCGGCAACGTGAACGATGCCTTCGTTATCCGCCAGGTGACCCGCGGCAAGCAGAGCGAACAGCACGGTCAGGCTCAGGAAGACGAATTGCAGCGCGCGGTTCGCCTTCAGGGTGCCGAAGAACATGAACAGGGTGAACACGCCCCACAGTCCCAGGTACACGCCCAGGAAATGGGCGTTTGAAGCATCTGCCAGGCCCATTTTAGGCATCAGCAGAATGGCGACCAGCGTCAGCCAGAACGAACCGTAAGAGGTAAAGGCGGTTAAGCCGAAGGTATTGCCTTTCTTATATTCCAGCAGGCCCGCGAAAATTTGCGCGATACCGCCGTAAAAAATGCCCATCGCCAGGATTACGCCGTCCATCGGGAACATCCCGATGTTGTGCAGGTTCAGCAGAATGGTGGTCATGCCAAAACCCATCAGGCCCAGCGGAGCCGGATTAGCCAACTTAGTGTTGCCCATAAGTCCTCAAAAAAATCATCATTAATATGGTGAAATGGTTAAACCCGCGCCAGTTCTCCCTGACGGGGCGCGGCATCATAATGGGCGGCATCGGCGCCGTCTATGATCTCATCGGGGTGAAATTAAAAAATTTTTTATCCTTCCCCCTTGATGGATGCCGTTGTGACCCCATCTTGTAAGCAACCGCAGTGTGTGGACCTGAAAAAAATCAAATCTGGGCAGTTGAAAAAGCACGTTCTGCCCTTATTACAGGTACACAACCACATGTTGACTGAATTTTTAGTGGAGACGTTTAGATGGGTAAAATTATTGGTATCGACCTGGGTACGACCAACTCTTGTGTAGCGATTATGGATGGCACTACTGCACGTGTGCTGGAGAACGCCGAGGGCGATCGCACCACGCCTTCTATCATTGCTTATACCCAGGATGGTGAAACTCTGGTTGGTCAGCCGGCTAAACGTCAGGCAGTGACAAACCCGCAAAACACCCTGTTTGCAATCAAACGCCTGATTGGCCGCCGCTTCCAGGACGAAGAAGTTCAGCGTGACGTTTCCATCATGCCTTACAAAATCATCGCAGCCGATAACGGCGATGCATGGCTTGATGTGAAAGGCACCAAAACTGCACCTCCGCAGATCTCTGCTGAAGTGCTGAAGAAAATGAAGAAAACCGCGGAAGATTACCTGGGTGAACCGGTAACTGAAGCTGTTATCACCGTACCTGCTTACTTCAACGATGCTCAGCGTCAGGCAACCAAAGATGCTGGCCGTATCGCAGGTCTGGAAGTAAAACGTATCATCAACGAACCAACCGCAGCTGCGCTGGCTTACGGTCTGGATAAAGAAGTTGGCAACCGTACTATCGCGGTTTACGACCTGGGTGGTGGTACCTTCGATATCTCTATTATCGAAATCGACGACGTTGACGGCGAAAAAACCTTCGAAGTTCTGGCAACCAATGGTGATACCCACCTGGGTGGTGAAGACTTCGATACCCGTCTGATCAACTACCTCGTTGACGAGTTTAAGAAAGATCAGGGCATTGACCTGCGTAACGACCCGCTGGCCATGCAGCGCCTGAAAGAAGCCGCTGAGAAAGCGAAGATCGAACTGTCTTCCGCTCAGCAGACCGACGTGAACCTGCCGTACATCACCGCAGACGCGACCGGTCCAAAACACATGAACATCAAAGTGACCCGTGCGAAACTGGAAAGCCTGGTAGAAGACCTGGTGAACCGTTCTATCGAGCCACTGAAAGTTGCATTGCAGGACGCTGGCCTGTCCGTGTCTGATATTCAGGACGTTATCCTGGTAGGTGGTCAGACTCGTATGCCAATGGTTCAGAAGAAAGTTGCTGAATTCTTTGGTAAAGAGCCACGTAAAGACGTGAACCCGGACGAAGCGGTTGCTATCGGTGCTGCGGTTCAGGGTGGTGTTCTGACGGGTGAAGTGAAAGACGTACTGCTGCTGGACGTTACTCCGCTGTCACTGGGTATCGAAACCATGGGTGGCGTGATGACTCCGCTCATCAACAAAAACACTACTATCCCGACGAAACACAGCCAGGTGTTCTCTACCGCTGAAGATAACCAGTCTGCGGTAACCATTCATGTGATTCAGGGTGAGCGTAAGCGTGCGGCGGATAACAAATCTCTGGGTCAGTTCAACCTGGACGGTATTAACCCGGCACCACGCGGCATGCCACAGATCGAAGTCACCTTCGACATCGATGCTGACGGTATCCTGCACGTGTCTGCGAAAGACAAAAACAGCGGTAAAGAGCAGAAGATCACCATCAAGGCATCTTCTGGCCTGAACGAAGCGGAAATCGAAAAAATGGTTCGTGATGCCGAAGCTAACGCGGAATCCGACCGTAAGTTCGAAGAGCTGGTTCAGACCCGTAACCAGGGTGACCATCTGCTGCACAGCACCCGTAAGCAGGTTGAAGAAGCGGGCGATAAACTGCCAGCGGAAGACAAAACTGCGATCGAAACTGCACTGAGCGCGCTGGAAACGTCTCTGAAAGGCGAAGACAAAGCGGACATTGAAGCGAAGATGCAGGAGCTGGCACAGGTTTCTCAGAAGCTGATGGAAATCGCTCAGCAGCAGCACGCACAGCAGCAGGCGGGCGCTGATGCTTCCCAGAACAACGCGAAAGACGACGATGTTGTCGACGCTGAGTTCGAAGAAGTGAAAGATAAAAAATAATCGCCCTGATGCAGGGTAATTAATCGGCACGGGCGTAGGAGTATTCTCCACGCCCGTGCTCGCATGTTAAGGGGCTTAAAAAAACCAATGGCAAAGCAAGACTATTACGAGATTTTAGGCGTTCCGAAAACTGCGGAAGAGCGTGAAATCAAAAAGGCATATAAGCGCCTGGCCATGAAATTCCACCCTGACCGTAACCAGGGTGACAAAGAGGCTGAAGCCAAATTTAAAGAGATTAAAGAAGCCTACGAAGTCCTGACCGATGCACAAAAACGTGCGGCTTATGACCAGTATGGTCACGCGGCCTTTGAACAGGGCGGCATGGGCGGCGGTGGATTTGGTGGCGGCGGCTTCGGCGGCGGCGCTGATTTCAGCGACATCTTTGGCGATGTATTTGGCGATATCTTCGGCGGCGGTCGTGGTCGTCAGCGCGCGGCGCGCGGCGCAGATCTGCGCTATAACATGGACCTGACGCTGGAAGAAGCGGTTCGTGGCGTAACCAAAGAGATCCGTATCCCGACGCTGGAAGAGTGTGACGTTTGCCACGGCAGCGGCGCGAAAGCGGGGACTCAGCCACAGACCTGTCCAACCTGTCACGGTTCCGGTCAGGTGCAGATGCGCCAGGGCTTCTTCGCGGTGCAGCAGGCCTGTCCGCATTGTCATGGTCGCGGTACGCTGATTAAAGATCCGTGCACCAAATGCCACGGTCACGGTCGTGTGGAGAAAACCAAAACGCTGTCCGTTAAGATCCCGGCAGGCGTGGATACGGGCGACCGCATCCGTCTGGCAGGTGAGGGTGAAGCTGGCGAGCACGGCGCACCGGCAGGGGATCTGTACGTTCAGGTTCAGGTTAAACAGCACGCCATCTTCGAGCGTGAAGGTAACAACCTGTATTGTGAAGTGCCGATCAACTTTGCGATGGCGGCGCTGGGCGGCGAAATCGAAGTGCCGACGCTGGACGGTCGCGTTAACCTGAAAATCCCTGGCGAAACCCAGACCGGGAAGCTGTTCCGCATGCGCGGCAAAGGCGTTAAATCCGTTCGCGGTGGCGCGCAGGGTGACCTGTTATGCCGCGTGGTCGTTGAAACGCCGGTCGGCCTGAACGACAAGCAGAAACAGCTGCTGAAAGAGCTTCAGGAGAGTTTTGGTGGCCCGACGGGTGAGAAAAACAGCCCGCGCTCCAAAAGCTTCTTCGATGGCGTCAAAAAATTCTTCGACGATTTAACCCGCTAACCTGCCAGCTGGTTGCTATCCTTTAAAGCCCGGAAGCGATTCCGGGCTTTTTGCTTTATAGCGTTATTCCTCGGTTAAACTGAATCTATAACCAATATTAATCTGTTTTTACCGATCTGTTTGCGCTGATATTATGGTTTTACCGAGGTATTGTTGTAAAAGAGAGTTTAAACGTGAAATTACTACACCGTTTCTTTAGCAGTGAGGCATCCGGCGGCGTCATCCTGATTATTGCTGCTGCAGCCGCCATGCTGCTCGCCAATATGGGTATGACGCGCGATCTCTATCACGCATTTCTGGAAACCCCCGTCGAGCTGAAGGTCGGGGCGCTGGAAATTAACAAGAATATGCTGCTGTGGATCAACGATGCGCTGATGGCGGTGTTCTTCCTGCTGGTAGGCCTGGAGGTCAAACGTGAGCTGGTGATCGGTTCTCTTGCCAGCCGTCAGCGCGCGGCGTTTCCGGTGATCGCGGCGATTGGCGGGATGATCGTTCCCGCGTTGCTCTTTCTCGCGTTTGCGTGGCAGGATCCGATTGCGCGTGACGGCTGGGCGATCCCGGCCGCAACGGATATCGCGTTTGCGCTCGGGGTCTTAGCCTTGCTCGGTAGCCGCGTCCCGGTAGCACTGAAAATTTTCCTGATGGCGCTGGCGATTATCGATGACCTGGGCGCTATCGTGATTATCGCGCTGTTCTACACCAGCGATCTGTCGGTTTTGTCGCTGAGCGTGGCGGCCGTGGCTATTGCGGTGCTGGCGTTGCTGAACGTCTTCAACGTCCGACGCACGGGTATTTATATTCTGGTGGGGATGGTGCTGTGGACGGCGGTGCTGAAGTCTGGCGTGCATGCCACGCTGGCGGGCGTCATCGTTGGCTTCTTTATTCCGCTGAAGGAGCAGGACGGCAAATCGCCTGCCAGACAGCTGGAGCATGTGCTTCATCCGTGGGTGGGCTTTATGATCCTGCCGCTGTTTGCATTTGCCAACGCGGGTGTTTCCCTGGCCGGTGTTACCCTGGACGGACTCACCTCTGTGCTGCCGCTGGGTATCATCGCCGGTTTGTTTATCGGTAAGCCGCTGGGTATCAGCCTGTTCTGCTGGCTGGCGCTGAAGCTGAAGCTGGCGTCATTGCCAAACGGAACCACCTTTAGTCAGATTATGGCCATCGGCGTGCTGTGCGGTATTGGATTCACCATGTCGATCTTTATCTCGACGCTGGCGTTTGGTGCCAGCGCGCCTGAGCTTATCGTCTGGGCGAAACTCGGCATTCTTATCGGGTCGTTACTGGCCGCGGTTATTGGTTATACCTTGTTGAAGGTGAAGTTGTCCGGACAGGCTGTCCAGGCATAACAGGAAACCGGGAGAAGGGAAGCCTTCTCCCGATAAACTATCAGGGAGTGAAAACGTGATGTCTCATTTGAACTATAACCATCTCTATTACTTCTGGCATGTCTACAAGCAGGGCTCGGTCGTGGGAGCGGCAGAGGCGCTCTACCTGACACCACAAACTATTACCGGGCAAATCAAAGCCCTGGAAGAGCGCTTACAGGGCAAGCTTTTTAAGCGGAAAGGACGTGGCATTGAGCCGAGCGAGCTGGGCGAACTGGTGTTCCGCTATGCGGACAAGATGTTCACCCTGAGCCAGGAGATGCTGGATATCGTTAACTATCGCAAAGAGTCGAACCTGCTCTTTGACGTGGGCGTGGCGGATGCGTTGTCCAAACGGCTGGTAAGCGGTGTGCTGGATGCGGCGGTGGTGGAAGATGAACAGATTCATTTACGCTGCTTTGAGTCCACTCACGAGATGCTGCTGGAACAGCTGAGCCAGCATAAGCTGGATATGATCATTTCGGATTGCCCAATCGACTCCACGCAGCAGGAAGGCTTGTTCTCGGTGAAAATTGGCGAATGCGGCGTCAGTTTCTGGTGCATTAATCCGCCGCCGGAAAAACCGTTTCCTGCCTGCCTGGAAGAGCGCCGCCTGCTGGTGCCGGGTAGGCGGTCTATGCTCGGACGTAAGCTGCTGAACTGGTTTAACTCGCAGGGGCTGAACGTGGAGATCCTCGGTGAGTTCGACGATGCGGCTTTGATGAAGGCTTTTGGCGAGGCGCACAACGCTATCTTCGTTGCCCCGACGCTGTACGCGCACGATCTCTATTCAGACGACAAGATTACCGAGATTGGCAGGGTGGATAACGTGATGGAAGAGTATCACGCCATATTCGCCGAAAGGATGATTCAGCACCCGGCGGTGCAGCGAATCTGCAACCGCGACTACTCGGCGCTGTTTACGCCGCCGGCAATCTGAAGACATAAAAAAACCCGCGTTAAGCGGGTTCTTTCAAACAAGCAACAACAAGTAGCGATTAAGCCAGTTTGTTGATCTGCGCGGTCAGGTTTGCTTTATGACGCGCTGCTTTGTTTTTGTGGATCAGACCTTTAGCAGCCTGACGATCCACGATTGGTTGCATTTCGTTAAATGCGTTCTGCGCTGCAGCTTTGTCGCCTGCTTCGATTGCTGCGTATACTTTCTTGATGAAAGTACGCATCATAGAGCGACGGCTTGCGTTGTGCTTACGAGCCTTTTCAGACTGAACGGCACGTTTCTTAGCTGATTTGATATTAGCCAAGTCCAACTCCCAAATATGTTCTATGTGGACAATTCAAAGGCCGAGGAATATGCCCTCTTTGCCTTCTTTTGTCAATGGATTTGTGCAAATAAGCGCCGTTAATGAGCGACGCTACGTTACGTAGTGATGGCGCAGGATTCTACCAGCTTGTCTTTCGTGAATACAGCCTTTCGGCATAAAAATCGCAGTTCTCGGGCAGATTTTTTTGCTGTGAAAGGTCAGCCTGATGAAATCATACGGCTTTCTGTTTCGCGTGAACAATCGCCGGTTAACCTTAACCGCCGTACAAGGTATACTTTGGCGATTTTCACTGTTTTGAGCCAGTCATGAAGCTGATACGCGGCATACATAATCTCAGTCAAGCCCCGCACGGGTGCGTGCTGACCATTGGTAATTTTGACGGCGTGCATCGTGGGCATCAGGCGCTGTTGCAGGGATTGCGTAAAGAAGGGGAGGCGCGTGGCCTGCCCGTTGTGGTGATGATTTTCGAACCGCAGCCGCTGGAGCTGTTTGCCGGCGAGAAATCCCCCGCGCGGCTGACGCGTCTGCGTGAGAAGTTACGCTACCTGGCGGAGTCCGGCGTGGACTACGTCCTGTGCGTACGCTTCGACCGTCGGTTTGCCGCGCTGACCGCACAAAACTTTGTCAGCGATCTGTTGGTCAGGCAGCTTGGCGTGCAGTTTCTCGCCGTGGGCGATGATTTCCGCTTTGGCGCTGGTCGTCAGGGCGATTTCTTGTTATTACAGAAGGCTGGCCTGGAGTACGGGTTTGACGTCACCAGTACGATGACCTTCTGTGAGGGCGGGGTGCGCGTCAGCAGCACGGCGGTACGTCAGGCGCTGGCGAACGATGAACTGGACACGGCAGAAACGCTGCTGGGTCATCCGTTCACAATTTCAGGTCGTGTGGTCCATGGCGATGCGCTGGGCCGCACGATAGGTTTTCCGACGGCGAATATACCGCTGCGTCGTCAGGTCTCCCCGGTTAAAGGGGTCTATGCGGTGGAAGTGGCAGGACTGGGTGAGAAGCCTTTTTACGGTGTTGCCAACATTGGTACACGTCCAACGGTTTCCGGTGTGCGTCAACAGTTAGAAGTACACCTGCTGGACGTTGTAATGGACCTCTACGGTCGCCATATAGATGTGATACTGCGTAAAAAAATACGCAATGAACAGCGATTCGCTTCGCTGGATGAACTTAAGGCGCAAATCGCGCGAGATGAATTAACGGCCCGCGAGTTTTTTGGGCTTTAGAACCGGCTTAACTGCCTACGTGATAAATACGGAACCGAGAATCTGATGAGTGACTATAAATCAACCCTGAATTTGCCGGAAACAGGGTTCCCGATGCGCGGCGATCTCGCCAAGCGCGAACCGGGAATGCTGGCGCGTTGGACTGATGATGACCTGTACGGCATCATTCGTGCAGCCAAAAAAGGCAAAAAAACCTTCATTCTGCATGATGGCCCTCCCTATGCGAATGGCAGCATTCATATTGGTCACTCTGTAAACAAGATTCTGAAAGACATTATCGTGAAGTCCAAAGGACTCGCGGGATATGACTCGCCTTATGTTCCGGGCTGGGACTGCCATGGTCTGCCAATCGAGCTGAAAGTGGAGCAAGAGTACGGTAAGCCAGGTGAGAAGTTCACCGCCGCAGAGTTCCGCGCGAAATGCCGCGAATACGCTGCCACCCAGGTTGACGGTCAGCGCGCTGACTTCATCCGTCTGGGCGTGCTGGGCGACTGGTCGCACCCGTACCTGACCATGGACTTCAAAACCGAAGCCAACATTATCCGTGCGCTGGGTAAAATCATCGGCAACGGTCACCTGCATAAAGGCGCTAAGCCGGTGCACTGGTGCGTGGACTGCCGTTCTGCGCTGGCAGAAGCGGAAGTAGAGTATTACGACAAAACCTCGCCTTCTATCGACGTGGCGTTCGAAGCGGTCGATCAGGATGCGATCAAAGCTAAATTTGGCCTGCCAGGCGTAAGCGGTCCAGTCTCGCTGGTTATCTGGACCACCACCCCGTGGACGTTACCAGCCAACCGTGCCATTTCCCTGTCCGGTGAGTTTGAGTACGCGCTGGTACAAATTGATGGTCGCGCGGTTATCCTGGCAAAAGATCTGGTTGAAAGCGTGCTTAAACGCGCGAACATCACTGATTACAGCGTGCTGGGTACCTTAAAAGGCGACGCGCTGGAGCTGATGCGCTTCAAACACCCGTTCCTGGACTTCGACGTTCCGGCGATCCTGGGCGACCACGTCACGCTGGACGCCGGTACCGGTGCGGTGCATACCGCCGGCGGCCACGGTCCTGACGACTACAACATCAGCCTGAAATACGGTCTGGAAATCGCCAACCCGGTCGGTCCGGATGGCTCTTACCTGCCTGGCACCTACCCGGCGCTGGACGGTATCAACGTCTTTAAAGCCAACGACATCATCGTTGACATGCTTCGCACCAGCGGCGCGCTGCTGCACGTTGAGAAAATGCAGCACAGCTATCCGTGCTGCTGGCGCCATAAGACCCCGATTATCTTCCGTGCGACCCCGCAGTGGTTCGTCAGCATGGACCAGAAAGGCCTGCGCGAGCAGTCTCTGAAAGAGATCAAAGGCGTGCAGTGGATCCCGGACTGGGGCCAGGCGCGTATCGAATCCATGGTGGCTAACCGTCCTGACTGGTGTATCTCCCGTCAGCGCACCTGGGGCGTGCCGATGTCGCTGTTCGTGCATAAAGAGACGCAGGAACTGCACCCGAACACCCTGGAACTGATGGAAGAGGTGGCTAAGCGCGTTGAAGTTGACGGCATTCAGGCGTGGTGGGATCTCGATTCCCGTGACATCCTGGGCGCTGACGCGGACAACTACGAGAAAGTGCCGGATACCCTGGACGTGTGGTTCGACTCCGGGTCTACCCACTCCTCCGTGGTTGACGTGCGCCCTGAGTTCGCCGGTCACGCTGCCGACATGTATCTGGAAGGCTCCGACCAACACCGCGGCTGGTTCATGTCATCCCTGATGATCTCCACCGCCATGAAGGGCAAAGCACCTTACCGCCAGGTACTGACCCACGGCTTCACCGTGGATGGTCAGGGCCGTAAGATGTCCAAATCCATCGGTAACACCGTTTCTCCGCAGGACGTGATGAACAAGCTGGGCGCGGATATTCTACGCCTGTGGGTGGCATCCACCGACTACACGGGCGAAATGGCGGTGTCTGACGAGATCCTGAAACGTGCTGCTGACAGCTATCGTCGTATCCGTAACACTGCGCGCTTCCTGCTGGCGAACCTGAACGGGTTTGATCCGGTAAAAGACATGGTGAAGCCGGAAGAGATGGTGGTGCTCGATCGCTGGGCGGTAGGCTGCGCGAAAGCGGCACAGGAAGATATTCTGAAAGCCTATGAGTCTTACGACTTCCACGAAGTGGTGCAGCGCTTGATGCGCTTCTGCTCCATTGAGATGGGGTCGTTCTATCTCGACATCATCAAAGACCGCCAGTACACCGCGAAAGCGGACAGCGTGGCGCGTCGTAGCTGCCAGACCGCGCTGTTCCACATCGCAGAGGCGCTGGTACGCTGGATGGCGCCGATCATGTCCTTCACCGCAGATGAAATCTGGGGTTACCTGCCGGGCGAACGTGAGAAGTATGTCTTCACCGGCGAGTGGTACGAAGGTCTGTTCGACCTCTCCAGCACTGAAGCAATGAACGACGCCTACTGGGACGAGCTGCTGAAAGTGCGTGGCGAAGTGAACAAGGTTATCGAGCAGGCGCGCGCTGACAAGAAAGTCGGTGGCTCTCTGGAAGCGACGGTGACCCTGTACGCAGAGCCTGAGCTGGCCGCGAAGCTGACCGCGCTGGGCGATGAATTACGATTTGTCCTGTTGACCTCCGGTGCGAAAGTTGCGGATTATGCCGAGGCATCTGCTGATGCTCAGCAGAGCGAACTGCTCAAAGGACTGAAGGTCGCACTGAGCAAAGCCGATGGTGAAAAATGCCCGCGTTGCTGGCATTACACTACCGATGTCGGCCAGGTGGCGGAACACGCAGACATCTGCGGACGCTGTGTAAGCAACGTCGCCGGCGACGGCGAAAAACGTAAGTTTGCCTGATGAGTAAAACTCTCTGTTCAACAGGACTGCGCTGGCTGTGGCTGGTGGTAGTGGTGCTGATTATTGATTTGGGCAGCAAGTTCCTGATCCTCCAGAATTTCGCTCTGGGGGATACGGTCCCGCTGTTCCCGTCGCTTAACCTGCACTACGCCCGCAACTACGGCGCGGCGTTTAGTTTCCTTGCCGACAGCGGTGGCTGGCAGCGTTGGTTCTTCGCAGGTATCGCAATGGGTATCTGCGTCGTGCTCGCGGTGCTGATGTACCGCTCGAAGGCCACGCAAAAGCTGAATAACATCGCCTACGCGCTGATCATTGGTGGCGCACTGGGTAACCTGTTTGACCGCCTGTGGCACGGCTTTGTAGTCGATATGATCGACTTCTACGTCGGCGACTGGCACTTTGCGACCTTTAACCTCGCCGATAGCGCAATATGCGTTGGTGCAGCGTTAATCGTGCTGGAAGGCTTCTTGCCTAAACCGGCCGCGAAAGAGCAGGTGTAACAAAACCAGCCGGGTGACGCGTAGCGATCCCGGCCTACAGAATTTGTGGCCCCCGTAGGCCCGGTAAGCGTAGCGCCACCGGGCAACAGGTGACCCAAAACAAGCGAGCAATTTGCATGTCTAAATCCGTACAGAGCAACAGCGCGGTTCTCGTTCATTTCACGCTGAAGCTGGATGACGGCTCCACGGCCGAGTCCACCCGCAACAATGGCAAACCGGCGCTGTTTCGTCTGGGCGACACCTCCCTGTCTGAAGGCCTCGAACAACAGCTTCTCGGGCTGAAAGTGGGTGAGAAAAAAGCGTTCTCACTGGAGCCGGATGCGGCATTCGGTGTGCCAAGCCCGGATCTGATTCAGTACTTCTCGCGCCGTGAGTTTATGGATGCGGGTGAACCGGAGATCGGGGCGATTATGCTCTTTACCGCTATGGACGGCAGTGAAATGCCTGGCGTGATCCGCGAAATCAACGGGGATTCCATCACCGTTGACTTCAACCATCCGCTTGCCGGGCGTACCGTTCATTTTGATGTAGAAGTGCTGGAGATCGATCCGCGCTGGAGGACTGAAATGCAGATCCTGTTGGCTAACCCGCGCGGTTTTTGCGCTGGTGTAGACCGCGCTATCAGCATTGTTGAAAATGCGCTGGAGATTTACGGCGCGCCGATTTACGTGCGTCACGAAGTGGTGCACAACCGCTACGTGGTCGACAGCCTGCGCGAGCGCGGTGCGATTTTTATCGAGCAGATCAGCGAAGTGCCGGACGGCGCAATCCTCATCTTCTCCGCGCACGGCGTATCCCAGGCCGTACGTAACGAAGCCAAAAGCCGCGATCTGACCGTATTCGATGCCACCTGTCCGTTAGTGACCAAGGTGCATATGGAAGTGGCGCGTGCAAGCCGTCGTGGTGAAGAGTCGATTCTGATTGGCCATGCCGGTCACCCGGAAGTTGAAGGCACCATGGGTCAGTACAGCAACCCGGAAGGGGGTATGTATCTGGTTGAGTCGCCGGAAGACGTTTTTACGCTGAATGTGAAAAACGAAGCGCGTCTGTCGTTTATGACCCAGACGACGCTTTCCGTGGACGACACCTCAGACGTGATTGACGCCCTGCGCCAGCGCTTCCCAAAAATCGTCGGGCCGCGCAAAGATGATATCTGCTACGCAACCACCAACCGTCAGGAAGCCGTGCGCGCGCTGGCTGAACAGGCGGACGTGGTGCTGGTGGTCGGTTCAAAAAACTCCTCTAACTCTAACCGTCTGGCCGAACTGGCGCAGCGTATGGGGAAAGCGGCGTTTCTGATCGACGACGCAACGGACATTCAGGAAGCGTGGGTGAAAAACGCGGCCTGCGTCGGTGTTACCGCAGGTGCTTCAGCGCCGGATATTCTGGTGCAAAACGTCATTGCCCGCCTGCAAGAGCTGGGTGGTGGCGAAGCGGTGCCGCTGGAAGGCCGTGAAGAGAACATTGTCTTTGAAGTGCCGAAAGAGCTGCGAATCGACGCCCGCGAAGTGGAATAATTTCTTTTCTGATGAAAGGCCAGCACCTTCTGTGCTGGCCTTTTTTTTGCTTCGTATCTTATCGTGACGACAAAATCATGTCTTTTACTGATATCTGAGTCGGTTTCACGTTAAATTCTAATTATTGGTGTTTTCAGTTGGCAGCCTTAGCGAAGGCTGGTTAATCTGAAAACGGTTTACATCATTTTAACGTAAGAGAATAACTATGCATGATGCACAGATCCGTGTCGCCATTGCGGGCGCGGGTGGACGTATGGGTCGCCAGCTGATTCAGGCGGCACTACAGATGGATGGCGTGGCACTTGGCGCGGCGCTGGAGCGTGAAGGTTCATCCCTGCTGGGCTCCGATGCGGGCGAGCTGGCAGGCGCGGGCAAGACAGGCGTTACCGTACAGAGCAACCTGGAGGCGGTGAAAGAAGACTTTGACGTGTTCATCGACTTTACCCGTCCGGAAGGCACTTTGACTCACCTGGCGTTTTGCCGCCAGCACGGTAAAGGGATGGTGATTGGCACCACCGGTTTCGATGATGCCGGTAAACAGGCCATTCAGGAAGCAGCCGCCGACATTGCAATTGTCTTCGCCGCGAACTTTAGCGTAGGCGTTAACGTTATGCTTAAACTGCTGGAAAAGGCAGCGAAGGTGATGGGCGACTATACCGACATTGAGATTATTGAAGCGCACCACCGCCATAAAGTCGATGCCCCATCTGGCACGGCGCTGGCGATGGGCGAAGCGATTGCTTATGCAATGGATAAAGATTTGAAAGACATCGCGGTCTATTCTCGCGAAGGTCACACTGGCGAGCGCGTGCCTGGCACCATTGGTTTTGCCACCGTTCGCGCGGGTGATATCGTCGGCGAACATACTGCTATGTTCGCCGATATTGGTGAAAGGGTCGAAATCACACATAAAGCATCCAGCCGCATGACGTTTGCAAACGGGGCGGTACGCTCCGCACTGTGGCTAAAAGGTAAGCCAAATGGTCTTTTTGATATGCGAGATGTGCTCGAACTCAACAATTTGTAAGCGTTATTACCCATCGTGATGTGGTTGTTGCAGTCGTAACTGTTTGATTGCATAGGGCAATATTTTATTGCCCTTTTATTTTGTCTTTTTAAAATAATTATTGTATTTAACTCATTAAAAGTAAGTGTTTTCAAGCTATTTTATGTTGCCGCACTGTAAATTTTGACCGTTTGGTCCACTTTCTATCCCCGCAAGACGACTGTTTCTTTTAAACTGCCTGCGCAAGCGGTTTCCACAGTGATTTAGTTGACCTTTTTGCCGCTTAATTTGAAATCAGGCCGTCAGGCCTGCAAAAGAATAAACAAAATCCCCGTTTTAAGTTGACTTTTACATGGCAAATCCCCAGAATGCCGCCGTTTGCCAAAAATCCGCTGGCAACACATTTGCATTGATCCATGACATGGTTATGAATTAATATGCAAATAAAGTGAGTGAATATTCTCTGGAGGGTGTTTTGATTAAGTCAGCGCTATTGGTTCTGGAAGACGGAACCCAGTTTATCGGTCGGGCCATAGGGGCAACGGGTTCGGCGGTTGGGGAAGTCGTTTTCAATACTTCAATGACCGGTTATCAAGAAATCCTCACTGATCCTTCCTATTCTCGCCAAATCGTTACTCTTACTTATCCTCATATCGGCAATGTCGGCACCAATGCGGCTGACGAAGAATCCTCTCAGGTACATGCGCAAGGCCTGGTCATTCGCGACCTGCCGCTGATTGCCAGCAACTTCCGCAACACCGAAGACCTCTCTTCTTACCTGAAGCGCCATAACATTGTGGCGATTGCCGATATCGATACCCGTAAGCTGACGCGTCTGCTGCGCGAGAAGGGTGCACAAAATGGCTGCATCATCGCAGGGGACAACCTCGATGCGGCGCTGGCGCTGGAAAAAGCGAAAGCCTTCCCGGGCCTGAACGGTATGGACCTGGCGAAAGAAGTGACTACCACAGAAGCCTACAGCTGGACGCAGGGAAGCTGGACGCTGGAAGGCGACCTGCCGGAAGCGAAACCGGAAAGCGAGCTGCCGTTCCACGTGGTGGCCTACGATTTTGGTGCCAAGCGCAACATCCTGCGTATGCTGGTTGACCGTGGCTGCCGCCTGACGGTCGTCCCGGCACAAACGTCTGCGGAAGATGTTCTGAAGATGAACCCGGACGGCATCTTCCTCTCTAACGGTCCTGGCGACCCGGCGCCGTGCGACTACGCTATCGACGCCATTAAGTCCTTCCTTGAAACCGATATCCCGGTATTCGGCATCTGTCTCGGCCATCAGCTGCTGGCGCTGGCGAGCGGAGCGAACACCGTCAAGATGAAGTTCGGCCACCATGGTGGTAACCACCCGGTGAAAGATATCGACAACAACACGGTAATGATCACCGCGCAGAACCACGGCTTCGCTGTGGATGAAGCGACGATGCCAGCTAACCTGCGCGTGACGCATAAGTCACTGTTCGATGGTACCTTGCAGGGTATCCATCGCACCGATAAGCCTGCGTTCAGCTTCCAGGGCCACCCTGAAGCCAGCCCGGGCCCACACGATGCCGCGCCGCTGTTCGATCACTTCATCGAACTTATCGAGCAATACCGTAAGACTGCTAAATAATCAGGAGCTGAGAAGACCATGCCAAAACGTACAGACATAAAAAGCATCCTGATCCTTGGCGCTGGCCCGATCGTGATCGGCCAGGCCTGCGAATTTGACTACTCCGGCGCGCAGGCGTGTAAAGCCCTGCGCGAAGAGGGTTACCGCGTCATCCTGGTCAACTCTAACCCGGCCACCATCATGACCGACCCGGAAATGGCAGATGCGACCTACATTGAGCCGATTCACTGGGAAGTGGTACGCAAAATTATCGAGAAAGAGCGTCCGGATGCGGTGCTGCCGACCATGGGCGGCCAGACGGCGCTGAACTGTGCACTGGAGCTGGAGCGTCAGGGCGTGCTGGAAGAGTTCGGCGTGACCATGATTGGTGCAACCGCCGACGCGATTGATAAAGCAGAAGACCGTCGTCGCTTCGACGTAGCAATGAAAAAAATTGGCCTCGACACCGCGCGTTCCGGTATCGCACACAATATGGAAGAAGCGCTGGCCGTCGCGGCTGACGTGGGCTATCCGTGCATCATCCGTCCATCATTCACCATGGGCGGCACCGGCGGCGGTATCGCCTACAACCGCGAAGAGTTCGAAGAGATTTGCGAACGCGGTCTGGATCTCTCCCCAACCAAAGAGCTGCTGATTGATGAATCGCTGATTGGCTGGAAAGAGTACGAGATGGAAGTGGTGCGTGATAAAAACGACAACTGCATCATCGTCTGTTCCATCGAAAACTTCGACGCGATGGGGATCCACACCGGCGACTCCATCACCGTTGCGCCAGCTCAGACGCTGACCGACAAAGAGTACCAAATCATGCGTAACGCCTCGATGGCGGTACTGCGTGAAATCGGCGTGGAAACCGGCGGCTCGAACGTGCAGTTCTCGGTGAACCCGAAAACCGGCCGTCTGATTGTTATCGAAATGAACCCGCGCGTGTCCCGTTCCTCCGCGCTGGCCTCCAAAGCCACCGGCTTCCCGATTGCGAAAGTGGCGGCGAAACTGGCGGTGGGTTACACCCTTGACGAGCTGATGAACGACATCACCGGTGGCCGCACGCCAGCGTCCTTCGAACCGTCCATCGACTACGTTGTGACTAAAATTCCTCGCTTTAACTTCGAGAAATTCGCCGGCGCGAACGACCGTCTGACTACCCAGATGAAATCCGTTGGTGAAGTCATGGCGATTGGCCGCACGCAGCAGGAATCCCTGCAAAAAGCGCTGCGTGGCCTGGAAGTGGGCGCGACCGGCTTTGACCCGAAAGTCAGCCTGGACGACCCGGAAGCACTGACCAAAATCCGCCGCGAGCTGAAAGACGCGGGCGCAGAGCGTATCTGGTACATCGCCGATGCCTTCCGTGCGGGCCTCTCCGTCGACGGCGTATTTAACCTGACTAACATCGACCGCTGGTTCCTGGTGCAGATTGAAGAGCTGGTGCGTCTGGAAGAGAAAGTGGCAGAGCTGGGCATCAACGGCCTTGACGCAGACTTCCTGCGCATGCTGAAGCGTAAAGGCTTCGCCGATGCGCGTCTGGCTAAACTGGCGGGCGTACGTGAAGCGGAGATCCGCAAGCTGCGCGACCAGTATGACCTGCACCCGGTTTACAAGCGCGTGGACACCTGTGCGGCAGAGTTCTCGACCGATACCGCGTACATGTACTCCACCTATGAAGATGAGTGCGAGGCGAACCCGTCCGTCGACCGCGACAAGATAATGGTGCTTGGCGGCGGTCCAAACCGTATCGGCCAGGGCATTGAGTTCGACTACTGCTGCGTGCATGCCTCGCTGGCGCTGCGCGAAGACGGTTACGAGACCATCATGGTCAACTGTAACCCGGAAACCGTCTCGACCGACTACGACACTTCCGACCGCCTCTACTTCGAGCCGGTAACCCTGGAAGACGTGCTTGAAATCGTGCGCATCGAGAAGCCGAAAGGCGTGATCGTGCAGTATGGCGGCCAGACTCCGCTGAAGCTGGCGCGTGCGCTGGAAGCAGCAGGTGTGCCGGTCATCGGCACCAGCCCGGACGCGATTGACCGTGCGGAAGACCGCGAGCGTTTCCAGCAGGCAGTTGATCGTCTCAAGCTGAAACAGCCGGCGAACGCCACCGTGACCGCGATTGAAATGGCCGTTGAGAAAGCGAAAGAGATTGGTTACCCGCTGGTGGTGCGTCCATCCTACGTACTGGGCGGCCGTGCGATGGAAATCGTCTATGACGAAGCCGACCTGCGTCGCTACTTCCAGACGGCGGTGAGCGTTTCCAACGATGCGCCAGTGCTGCTCGACCGCTTCCTCGACGACGCGGTTGAAGTCGACGTTGACGCTATCTGCGACGGCGAAATGGTGCTGATTGGCGGCATCATGGAGCACATCGAGCAGGCTGGTGTGCACTCCGGTGACTCCGCATGTTCTCTTCCTGCGTACACCCTGAGCCAGGAGATTCAGGATGTGATGCGTCAGCAGGTGCAGAAGCTGGCCTTCGAGCTACAGGTTCGCGGCCTGATGAACGTTCAGTTCGCAGTGAAAGACAACGAAGTTTATCTGATTGAAGTCAACCCGCGTGCGGCGCGTACCGTACCGTTCGTCTCTAAAGCGACCGGTATTCCGCTGGCGAAAGTGGCGGCGCGCGTGATGGCTGGCCAGACGCTGGCTCAGCAGGGCGTCACGAAAGAAATCATCCCGCCGTACTACTCGGTGAAAGAGGTGGTGCTGCCGTTCAACAAATTCCCGGGCGTTGACCCACTGTTAGGGCCAGAGATGCGCTCTACAGGGGAAGTGATGGGCGTGGGCCGCACCTTCGCAGAAGCGTTTGCCAAGGCACAGCTGGGCAGCAGCTCCACCATGAGAAAATCGGGCCGTGCGCTGCTCTCCGTTCGCGAAGGCGATAAAGAGCGCGTGGTTGACCTGGCCGCCAAGCTGCTTAAACAGGGCTTCGAGCTGGATGCAACCCACGGCACGGCAATTGTGCTGGGTGAAGCTGGGATCAACCCGCGTCTGGTGAACAAGGTGCATGAAGGTCGTCCGCACATTCAGGACCGTATCAAGAATGGTGAGTACACCTACATCATCAACACCACCGCAGGTCGCCAGGCGATTGAAGACTCCAAGCTGATTCGCCGCAGCGCGCTCCAGTATAAAGTGCATTACGACACCACCCTGAACGGCGGTTTCGCGACGGCCATGGCGCTGAATGCGGATGCCACCGAGAAGGTGATTTCGGTGCAGGAAATGCACGCTCAGATTAGCAAGTAATCTGCGTAGGCCCGGCAAGCGTTAGCGCCGCCGGGCAAGTGGCGGGTGGCGCTTCGCTTACCCGCCCTACGGTTTTCTTTACCCATCTTAAGAACCTTCTGGTTTTTCATCCGCTTTCAGTCAGTTAGCCTAAAATGGTTAGGTCGATAACGAAAATTCAACTGAGAGCAGGGGAAAACACCATGCAAAATAAACTACTGATCGCTTCCGTTCTGGCTGCCACTGCAATGTTCACCGTGGCGGGCTGTTCGTCAAATCAGGCCGTAAAAACCACCGATGGTAAAACTATCGTTACTGACGGGAAACCGCAGGTGGATGACGATACCAGTCTGGTATCGTACAAAAACGCCGAAACCGGTCAAACTGAACAGATTAACCGTGACCAGGTTAAATCAATGGGTGAGCTGGATAACTAAAAAAAGCAGTGGCACATGCCACTGCTTTTTTTGCGTCAGAATGATCGATTACCAGCGATGGTTTAACAAAATATGACCGCCGTAAGCGGCATAGCTGTTTTCACCCCACTCACCGCTGGCACGCAGGGAGATCGTTGTGGTTTCGTTCAGGTTGCCGGTTACGCCCAGCTCTAACTGACCACGATCTTCTGGCGTATCGTTGCTGACGGTTTCGTCGTTGAATGCCAGATCGTTTTGACCAGCACCTTTCAACCAGTTAACTGCGACGTATGGCTGCCAGGCCTTGACGTCCTTCTGCTGGAAGTAGCTTGCTTTAACGCCAAGACGACCAAAGACGCTGTCATTGTCCAGCGTGGTTACGCGTACGCCGTCGCGATCGGTGTGATTTTCCTGATCGAGATAGCTGTAGATCACCTGCGCCTGTGGCTCGATCTTCCATGTACGTTCATTTTCAGACTGGATAACCCACGCGTGGCCGACTTCAACAGACGCGGCGAAACCTTCGCTATCGTAATCTTCATCGTTACGATTGCTGGTGACTTTGTTGTTGTACCAGCTATAAGCGGCCCAGGTATCAACGTAGCTGCCCAGACGTAATTTCTGATCTTCCTGCCAGGTGGCGTAAAGCCCAACATTGAAGCCATCAACTTTACCCTGTGCGTCACGCACGTTGTGCTTCGCATCAGAGTGGGTCTTCGCCTGGCCTGCACCGAACATACCACCGGCACGCAGGATGCCGTTATCCATTGGCTTGCTCATGAAATCGCTGCCGACTTGCAGAACGGTGGTGGTGGTGTCGTAGCTGACTTTATCGCCACCCGCATCGTTCTCATGATAGCGACCCTTAACGTACATCCATGTGTTCAGATCGTCTTCATTGCGGAAAGTGAGCTGGTCGCGATCGTCGCGCTTATGCAGGAACATGCTCTGCGCGGCAAGGTAGTTACCTAAGTAAGCACCCACTTCAGGTGCCATAACTTCCGGGGCACTGTTACCGCCGTTATCGGTGTTGCCGCCGTTATCGGTGTTGCCGCCGTTGTCAGTGTTGCCGCCGTTATCGGTGTTGCCACCGTTGTCAGTGTTGCCGCCGTTATCGGTGTTGCCGCCGTTGTCAGTGTTGCCGCCGTTGTCGGTGTTACCACCATCATCGGCGTTACCACCGTCATCTGTGTTACCACCGTCATCGGTGTTACCACCATTATCGGTGTTGCCACCGCCGTCGGTGTTACCGCCGTCATCATTATTGCCACCGTCATCGGTGTCGTCGGAAGGATCATCAGAAGGCGTCGCCTTTGATTCCAGATACCAGTTTCCGTCACTGTGCTGGTAGAGGTTATACTCCCAAGCGCCTGCGACGACCGGTTTTGCCAGCGTCAGCTGGGCTTCGGAACTGCCGCCAATGCTGACAATTTCCATACCGTTAAGGGTTTGCGCGCCTGCGCCGCCAATGTTGGTAATGCTGACGCCGGACTGACCGAAGCTGCTGCCCGTAATGGTGAGGTGGTCAGTTGGTGAGTTATCTTCACCCAGAGTGCTGTTCATCACAATCTGGCTACCGTCAGAGCCGGTGTAGTCGCCATTAATCGTAAAATTATTGCCAACGCTATTATCAGCCGCACTCAGCAACAGCGTGCCGCCATTAGCCACGTTGCCGTTGATGGTATCAACACCGGAAGCGCTGAGCGTGGAATTACCCTGGACTGCATTCCATGCCGCCAGCGTACCGCCGCTAAGAATCGCGATATTGTTGTTCACTTCGCCTGCGGTGGCAAAGGTCGCGCCGTTTTCAACGGTAACGGTGGCGTTACTGCCCTTGACGCCGAGCGTTGCTCCGGTGGAGACCAGCGTGGTGCCACCGTGCAGAACCGTATTCCCTGTATAGCTATTTTTGCCTGTCAGGGTCAGCGTGTTGGAATCAACTTTTTCGACGTTACCGCTACCGGTCATGTCGGTGGCGAAAGTGAAATCGCTACCCTGATTAAAAATGACGGTACCATTGTTGGTGAGCCCACCGCTGAGCGTCGCAGTTTTTTCGCCATCGCCCAGTTGCAGCGAGGCGTCTTTGGCCACCCGCGTATTACCGGTATTCGATACCGCACCCGACAGGGTTAACGCGCCAGTCTCTATCAGCAAGGAGTCGCCAGAGCCAATAATGTCGAGATCGCCCGACAGTGCCCAGCTTTCACCCTCCATTTTTACGCTGGCAAAACCGTCGCCTTCATTCAGACCCACGAAGTTACTGTCTTCTGTACCGGTGCCGATCAGAGTGAGAGTGTTTCCCATGGAATTGGTGGAAATAACGTTACCGATAAGAGTGGAACCCGTATCAAGTACCAGGGTGTTATTTTTATTGCTGGCGAACATAATAGCCGCAGTATCGCCACTAATCGTTCCGCTATTCGTAATATCTACTTTTGCCGTATCTTTTACATTAATGCCGTTCTGGGTTCCTTGTACGGTACCACTGTTTAATATCTTTGTATTGCCAGTGCCTAGTGTGATAGCGTCACCGCTTGTACCAATAATTGCACCACTGTTATTAATGCCAATGCCAGTCTGAGAACTCAGGCCTGTTTTTCCTTTTATCACTCCAGTGCTGGTGTTGGTAATATTTACTGCTGAGGAGCTTTCACTGACATAAATGCCATTTTCCGCACCGATGATATTTCCATTGTTGTTGAAATCGCCGAGTAATGACTGAATATTGACAGCATTCGCTGTGGTGGAAGAAATGGTTGCACCACTGTCATTGTTAATAACTACACGTTGCGCGCCAGTATTAATATCCAGGCCAGTTCCTGTACCGGAAATATTTCCTTTGTTAGTGACATTATCGATCGCAAACCCAGAGACCGATACCGCCGCTTCACTACCGGCGGAGGAGATCGTCACGTTTTTATTAATAATATATTCAGCATCGGCTGAGAAATCTTGAGGAACAGAAGTTGATTGGTCAATCGTTGCAGAAAACGCAACCGCAGGGGTGCATATCAACAAGGCAGGAAATATCTTTCCAAGAGTTTTGGTTGTATGATTTAATCTAAAGAAATTGTTGCTCATGTACACATCCATTTGAGTGAGAAGGAACATTAGATAACGTGCGTAAAACGTATTTAGTCCGTCTTAAAGCGTGAGCTTAAAACAAAAAAGCATAAAATTATTATTTTTTCAATGGGTTATGTACAGGTTGATTTATTAAATAATGACTTAAGTTTCTCTAAAAATATCTGATGATAATATGAATGGCCATAACTATTTTGTAGGATGAATTTGTCTCGCGTATCGCTCTTCGTGTTTAGCGCCACTGTCGCTGGTAAGGTGGGATGGGTTGCCAATACTTGCGTTTTACTTTTAACCGTTAGATAGCCCCTTTAAGTCGGGGTGGTAACTGTCTACACTCAATGCTACAAGAAAAGTAAAAGACAGGCATATTCATGGTTCTGATAATTTATGCGCATCCCTATCCGCAACATTCGCATGCGAATAAACGGATGCTTGAGCAGGCAAGGACGCTCGAAAACGTTGAGATACGTTCCCTCTATCAACTCTATCCTGATTTCAGTATCGATGTCGCCGCCGAACAGGAGGCGCTCTCTCGTGCCGATCTGATCGTCTGGCAGCATCCGATGCAGTGGTACAGCACACCTCCGCTGCTGAAATTGTGGATCGATAAAGTCTTGTCGCACGGTTGGGCATACGGACATAACGGCAAAGCGCTTCAGGGAAAAAGCCTGATGTGGGCTGTAACCACCGGTGGGGGTGAAAGCCACTTTGAGATTGGCGCTTTCCCCGGATTTGACGTGCTGGCGCAGCCGCTCCAGGCTACCGCCCTTTACTGTGGCCTGAACTGGCTTCCGCCTTTTGCAATGCACTGTACCTTTGTCTGCGACGATGAAACCTTGCAGGCGCAGGCTCGTCACTACAAACAACGCTTACTCGAGTGGCAGGAGGGGCACAATGGATAGCCATACGATGATACAGGCGCTGATTTACCTCGGCGCGGCGGCATTAATTGTGCCCGTGGCGGTCCGTCTGGGGCTGGGCTCGGTGCTCGGCTATCTGATTGCCGGGTGTGTGATTGGCCCCTGGGGCTTTCGGCTGGTGACTGATGCCGAGTCAATCCTGCATTTTGCGGAAATCGGCGTGGTGCTGATGCTGTTTGTGATTGGCCTGGAATTGGATCCGCAGCGGCTGTGGAAACTGCGCGCCTCGGTGTTTGGCGGTGGCGCTTTGCAAATGCTGGCCTGCGGTCTGCTGTTGGGCGGGTTCTGCATTTTGCTGGGGATGGAGTGGAAAGTCGCAGAGCTGATCGGCATGACGCTGGCGCTCTCCTCGACGGCGATTGCCATGCAGGCAATGAACGAACGTAACCTGACGGTCTCGCAAATGGGGCGCAGCACCTTCTCCGTACTGCTGTTCCAGGATATTGCCGCCATCCCGCTGGTAGCGATGATCCCGCTGCTGGCAACCAGCGGCGCTTCAACGACGCTGGGGGCATTTGCCTTATCTGCGCTGAAGGTTGTCGGTGCGCTGGCGCTGGTAATTCTTCTGGGGCGCTACGTAACGCGTCCGTTGCTGCGCTTTGTGGCTCGCTCTGGCCTGCGCGAAGTATTCAGCGCCGTTGCGTTATTCCTGGTGTTTGGTTTTGGATTGCTGCTTGAAGAGGCTGGGCTGTCGATGGCGATGGGCGCTTTCCTCGCAGGGGTCTTACTGGCAAGCTCCGAATATCGTCACGCGCTGGAAAGCGATATCGAGCCGTTTAAAGGATTGCTGCTTGGGCTGTTTTTCATCGGCGTCGGGATGTCTATCGACTTCGGGACGCTGGTAACCCACCCGCTGCGCATCATCATTCTGCTGGTGGGTTTCCTGGTCATTAAAATGGCGATGCTGTGGCTGATTGCCCGACCGTTAAACGTGCCAAAACCGCAACGCCGTTGGTTTGCCGTGCTGCTGGGGCAGGGGAGTGAGTTTGCTTTCGTGGTCTTCGGCGCAGCGCAAATGGCAAATGTACTCGATCCGGAATGGGCAAAAGCGCTGACGCTGGCGGTCGCGCTGTCGATGGCCGCAACGCCAATTCTGCTGGTGCTGCTGACGCGTCTGGAAAAAACGGGAAGCGAACAGGAGCGAGAAGCCGATGAGATCGACGAGGAGCAGCCGCGCGTGATCATCGCCGGATTTGGCCGCTTCGGGCAGATCGCCGGCCGTTTACTGCTCTCCAGCGGTGTGAAAATGGTTATCCTCGATCACGATCCTGACCATGTTGATACGCTGCGTAAATTCGATATGAAAGTGTTTTACGGTGATGCGACCCGGGCGGACCTGCTGGAATCCGCCGGGGCGGCGAAAGCCGAGGTGCTGATTAACGCCATCGACGATCCTGAGACCAGCATGCAGATGGTTGAGCTGGTTAAAGAGCATTTTCCGCATCTGACCATTATCTCACGTGCGCGCGATGTGGATCACTACATCCAGCTGCGTCAGGCGGGGGTGGCAGCCCCTGAACGTGAAACCTTCGAAGGGGCGCTCAAATCTGGCCGCATGGCGCTGGAAAGTCTGGGGCTTGGTGCGTATGAAGCGCGTGAACGTGCCGATCTGTTCCGCCGCTTTAACCATGAGATGGTTGAAGAGATGGTGGCGATGGCGAGCAGTACGGCAACCGAACGCGCAGCGGTGTTTAAACGCACCAGCACCATGCTGACGGAAATCATCAACGAGGATCGTAATCACCTGTCGCTGGTTCAGCGCCACGGCTGGCAGGGGACGGAAGAGGGCAAGCATACCGGCGATCCTGCGGATGAACCGGAGAGTAAACCCTCTGCGTGAAGTGGAGTTGCCAGCAATATTAAAAAATTTCTAATTCTTTACCCTGCCGCCAGTCGACGAAAGATTAAGCTTTCCGTATAGTGGCGGCAATTTTTTGCATCCGGGAAATTTTCAATGATCAGTCTGATTGCAGCGCTGGCGGTAGACCGCGTTATCGGCATGGAAAACGCCATGCCGTGGAACCTGCCTGCCGATCTCGCATGGTTTAAACGTACTACGTTAAACAAGCCGGTAGTGATGGGCCGCCTGACCTGGGAGTCGATTGGTCGTCCATTGCCGGGTCGTAAGAATATTGTGATCAGTAGCCAGCCGGGCACTGACGATCGCGTGCAGTGGGTGAAATCCGTTGATGAAGCGATTGCCGCCTGCGGCGATGCCGAAGAGATCATGGTGATCGGTGGTGGTCGCGTGTATGAGCAGTTCCTGCCAAAAGCGCAGAAACTGTATCTGACGCACATTGATGCGGAAGTGGAAGGGGATACCCATTTTCCGGATTACGATCCGGACGAGTGGGAGTCCGTATTCAGTGAGTTTCACGATGCGGATGCGCAGAACTCGCACAGCTACTGCTTCGAAATTCTGGAACGTCGTTAACGTTTTTATCCTCTCCCCAAAGGGAGAGGATAAACATCTTCAGGAGGCGACCGCCTCTCCCTCGCCTAAATCCAGCTGTCGGTTGGATGGCTGGACAAAGTAGGTTTTATCTTCCCAGCGTAAGCAGGTTAAATCCCCGCCCCAGCAGCATCCGGTATCCAGCGCATAGATATTTTCCGGGGTGCCTTTTCCTTCCAGTGATGCCCAGTGCCCAAATACCACGCTATATTCGTTTGTCACGGGGCCCGGAATCGCAAACCATGGCTTAAGCGGCGCAGGGGCATTTTCCGGCGTATCTTTGCAATACATATCCAGCTGCCCGTTCGGGAAGCAGTAGCGCATCCGCGTAAAGGCATTGGTGATAAAACGTAGCCGCGCCAGGCCGCTGAGGTCATCACTCCAGTTATTCGGCATGTCGCCGTACATCGCATCAAGGAAGAACGGGTAGGAGTCGCTCGCCAGCACCGCTTCGGCGTCGCGCGCACAGGTTTTTGCCGTCTCAAGATCCCACTGAGGCGTGATGCCGGCATGAGCCATCACCAGCTTTTTCTCTTCGTCAATCTGTAGCAGTGGCTGGCGACGCAGCCAGTTGAGCAACTCATCGGCATCCGGTGCTTCCAGCAGGG
This sequence comes from Enterobacter cloacae complex sp. 402C9, assembly GCF_050030745.1. Classification (NCBI taxonomy): domain Bacteria; kingdom Pseudomonadati; phylum Pseudomonadota; class Gammaproteobacteria; order Enterobacterales; family Enterobacteriaceae; genus Enterobacter; species Enterobacter cloacae complex sp. 402C9. The sequence goes on from NZ_JBLGUW010000001.1 coordinate 708,026, forward strand.
GGGTAATGCGATCTTTCGGCTTATTACGGCTGATCCCGGCGTATACGGCCAGCAGATGCAGATCGTGGTTGCCCAGTACCAGCCGCACGCTGTCGCCCAGAGATTTGACGTAACGCAGGACGTCAAGGGAGCCAGGGCCGCGCGCCACTAAATCGCCTGTAAGCCAGAGCGTGTCCTGCCCGGGAGTAAAATCGACCTGTTTTAATAATGCGATCAGTTCATCGTAGCAACCGTGAACGTCGCCAATCAGATATGTAGACATTAGATTAATGAATAAGTGTAGGTACGGCGAGACGGAACACAGGAATAGCAATGCGGAAAGCATTACCGTCGGCATCGACCATTTCGTAATGGCCTTGCATGGTACCCAGTGGCGTTTCAATGACCGCACCGCTGGTGTACTGATACTCTTCGCCAGGGGCGATATGGGGTTGTTCACCGACCACACCTTCACCCTGGACTTCAATTTCGCGGCCATTGCCGTTGGTGATAAGCCAGTAGCGCCCGAGCAGTTGCACAGGCATCCGCCCCAGATTGCGAATGGTTACGGTATAAGCAAAGACAAAACGTTCTTCATCCGGTGTGGATTGGGACTCAATGTAGACGCTTTGAACCTGAACACAGACGCGGGGCGAATCAATCATGGCTTAGCTCTCCTTCGGCGGCGCATTGTCGCTGATGTAATTAGCCAGCTTGCAGTACTGCTCTACGGAAATATTTTCCGCACGCATTGCCGGGTCGATGCCCAACTCAGCTAATACGTCAACGGTAAACAGATTGCCAAGGCTGTTACGAATCGTTTTACGGCGCTGGTTAAAGGCTTCTGTCGTGATACGGCTCAGCACGCGCAGGTCTTTGACCGGATACGGCATCGTTTTATGTGGCACCAGGCGCACAACCGCAGAATCCACTTTTGGTGGTGGCGTGAACGCGGAAGGCGGCACTTCTAATACCGGGATCACGTTGCAGTAATATTGCGCCATCACGCTTAAACGACCATACGCTTTACTGTTCGGCCCTGCAACCAGACGGTTAACGACCTCTTTTTGCAACATGAAGTGCATGTCGGCAATGGCATCAGTATAGCTAAACAGATGGAACATCAGCGGGGTGGAGATGTTGTACGGCAGGTTACCGAACACGCGCAGCGGCTGTCCCATTTTTTCTGACAGTTCGCCAAAGTTCATGGTCATCGCATCCTGCTGATAAATCGTCAGCTTCGGCCCGAGGAAAGGGTGCGTTTGCAGACGCGCGGCCAGATCGCGGTCGAGTTCGATAACGGTCAGTTCGTCAAGGCGTTCGCCTACCGGCTCGGTCAGCGCGGCAAGACCCGGGCCGATTTCGACCATGGCCTGGCCTTTCTGCGGATTAATGGCAGAAACGATACTGTCGATCACAAACTGATCGTTGAGGAAGTTTTGCCCGAAGCGTTTACGGGCTAAGTGGCCCTGATGGACTCGATTAGTCATTGAGTATTAACAATCATTTTGATGGCGAGATTAAGCGCCGTGATAAAACTGCCGACATCTGCTTTTCCCTGGCCTGCCAGATCCAGCGCAGTACCGTGGTCAACGGACGTTCGAATAAAGGGTAAGCCGAGGGTGATATTCACCCCGCGACCAAATCCCTGGTATTTTAGCACGGGCAGACCCTGATCGTGGTACATCGCGAGTACGGCATCGGCTTTATCCAGGTATTTGGGCTGGAAAAGGGTGTCGGCAGGCAGTGGCCCGCTGAGGTTCATCCCCTTCGCCCGCATCTCCTCAAGCACCGGAATGATGGTGTCGATCTCTTCAGTGCCCATATGTCCGCCCTCACCCGCGTGCGGATTCAGGCCGCAAACCAGCACATGCGGCTGCGGAATACCGAATTTGGTTTGCAGATCGTGATGCAAAATGCCAATGATCTCACGCAGGAGTTCAGGCGTAATGGCATCCGGAATGGCTTTGATCGGCAGGTGCGTTGTTACCAGCGCAACGCGCATTGCTTCGGTTGCCAGCATCATCACCACTTTCGGGCTGTGCGAACGCTCTTCGAAAAATTCGGTATGCCCGGTAAACGGAATGCCCGCGTCGTTGATTACGCCTTTATGCACCGGACCGGTGATCAGGGCTGCAAATTCGCCCTGAAGGCAACCTTCACAGGCGCGCACCAGCGTCTCGACAACGTAGTGGCCGTTTTCGATGTGTAACTCACCGGGGACAACAGGTGCACGGAGCGGAACAGAAAGCAGGGTGAGAGTACCAGCCTGCTGCGGTGCGGGCTGTTGACCTTCAACGTAAGGGAGGAGCGTTAAAGGCAGACCGAGCAAGGCTGCCCGGTCTTGTAACAGTGTTGCATCTGCGCAAACAACCAACTCTACCGGCCAGCTGCGCTGGGCGAGCTGAACCACAAGGTCAGGCCCAATCCCGGCGGGTTCGCCGGGAGTGATCACAACACGATGCGGTTTCATTAGTTGCTCAACACTTTCACGTAAGCGCTGGCGCGTTGTTCCTGCATCCAGGTTGCGGCTTCTTCAGAGAACTTACGGTTAAACAGCATCCGATACGCACGATCTTTCTGCGCCGCGTCGGTTTTGTCCACGTTGCGCGTGTCAATCAGCTGGATCAGATGCCAGCCGAAGGAGGAGTGCACTGGCGCGCTCATCTGACCCTTATTCAGCTTCATTAACGCATCGCGGAAAGCTGGATCGTAAATATCCGCTGCCGCCCAACCCAGGTCACCGCCCTGGTTTGCAGAGCCAGGATCCTGAGAGAACTCTTTTGCCGCTTTATCGAAGGTGGTTTTACCGCTCTTGATGTCTGCGGCGATCTGTTCCAGCTTCGCACGGGCCTGATCGTCAGTCATGATCGGAGACGGTTTGAGCAGGATATGGCGCGCATGCACTTCGGTAACCGAAATGTTCTGGCTCTGACCGCGCAGGTCGTTCACTTTCAGAATGTGGAAGCCCACACCGGAACGGATTGGACCGACGATGTCGCCTTTCTTCGCCGTGCTCAGCGCCTGGGCAAACAGGGATGGCAGCTCCTGAATACGGCCCCAGCCCATCTGGCCGCCTTTCAGCGCCTGCTGGTCAGCAGAGTAGGTGATCGCCAGTTTGCCGAAGTCATCGCCATTACGCGCCTGCTCAACGATAGCGCGCGCCTGACTTTCCGCCTCAGCCGCCTGATCGGAGGTTGGGTTTTCCGGCAGTGGGATCAGGATGTGGCTCAGGTTAAGTTCAGTGCTGGCATCATTCTGATTACCCACCTGTTTCGCCAGGGCATCCACTTCCTGAGGCAGGATGGTGACGCGGCGACGGACTTCATTGTTACGCACTTCTGAAATCAGCATCTCTTTACGGATCTGATTACGGTAGGTGGCATAGCTGATGCCGTCATAGGCCAGGCGGCTACGCATCTGGTCCGGGGTAATGTTGTTCTGCTTTGCAATGTTAGCGATCGCCTGATCGAGCTGCTCGTCAGAGATCTTCACACCCATTTTCTGGCCCATTTGCAGGACAATCTGATCCATGATCAGACGTTCCAGGATCTGGTGGCGCAGCGTAGCGTCATCCGGAAGTTGTTGACCTGCCTGGCCCGAGTTGAGCTTTACAGATTTCATCAAACCGTCAACGTCACTTTCAAGCACGACGCCGTTGTTAACCACAGCCGCGACTTTATCGACAACCTGTGGGGCCGCGAAGCTGGTATTCGCAACCATAGCGACACCGAGTAGCAGCGTTTTCCAGTTCTTCATACTTTTTCCATTTCAATTAACCGCAAAGCGGATTACGTTGTAAATCAAGCACATTACAATGAACTACGATACGGCAGAATGTTCGAGCGCAGCATCTGCTGCGTGCCCAGACCGTAGTTAGAGCTCAGCCCGCGCAACTCGATATTAAAGCCAATCACGTTATCGTATTTGCCCTGACTGTTTTGCGTATCCCAGCCGTTAAGTTTGCGTTCGTAACCGACACGTATTGCGTAACAGCAGGAGTTATATTGCAGACCCAGCATCTGGTCAGCAGGTTTTTGGGCATTCGTGTCATAGTAGTAGGCTCCGACGACTGACCAACGATCGGCGATCGGCCAGCTCGCGGCGGTACCCACCTGTGAAATACCGTCTTTGTATTGGTCTGTATTCGCATAGTTTGGCAATGTCGCCTGGATATACTCCGGGCTGGCGTAACGGTACGTCAACTGCAACATGCGATCTTCATCACGACGATATTCGATGGCAGCGCTGCCCGTCGCGATATTGTCCAGTCGTGTATCGTACTGAACACCACCGCGCAGACCCCAACGATCCGTCATACGCCAGTAGGTGTCGCCCGCCCATACCAGTGAGCCCGTTTTGTTGTCTTTCTCCCAGTTAATGTCGTCATCACCGGTACGAGACTCGGTGAAATAGTAGATTTGACCAACAGAAACGTTAAAACGTTCAACGGCAGCATCATCATAAACGCGCGTTGTGACGCCGGTCGTTAACTGGTTAGCAGACGCAATACGGTCAAGGCCGCCGTAGGTACGATCGCGGAACAGGCCGCTGTAGTCTGATTGCAGGAAGGACGAGTCGTAGTTTTGAATTTTGCTCTGATCGCGATAAGGCACGTACAGATACTGCATACGTGGCTCAAGCGTCTGGGTGTATCCATCCGCGAGAAGAGCCATGTCACGTTCGAAAATCAGCTTCCCGTCCATTTTGAACTGCGGAAGCGTACGGTTTACCGACTCTTCAAGATCGGTGCCATAGCGTTTGTTATACCAGTCCAGATTTTTCTGCTGATAGTGGGTGGCCATCAGCTTGGCTTCGGTATTCAGGCTTGCCCAGTCGTTTGACCACGGCAGATTGATCGTCGGCTCGATATGCAGACGCGTTGATTCCGGCATATCCGAGTTGGTGTTGACGAAATGGACCGCCTGAGCGTAAACGTGCGTGTCGAAAGGACCCACATCGTTCTGGTACCAGTTCACGTCCAGCTGCGGCTCTGCACCGTAGGTGCTGTTTGTTTGCGTATCAAACACCTGGAACTGCTTGGTCGACACCGTTGCGTCAAAATTTTCAATGGCGTAGCCCACGCTGAATATCTGCGTGGCGTAACCGTCGGTACTGGACCCGTATTTAGAGTCGAAGTCGTTGAAGTAATACGGATCGCTGACTTTGGTGTAGTCGATGTTGAAGCGCCAAACCTGATCCATTACCCCGGCGTGCTGCCAGTAGTACATCCAGCGGTGCTTATCACCTTCGCTCGGATGTTCGTCCTGGAACTCCTTATCTGATGGCAGATAATCAAACTCCATCAGGCCCGCGCCCGCTTTGGTCAGATAGCGGAATTCGTTCTCCCACATGATGTTACCGCGCTTATGGATGTAGTGCGGCGTGATCGTGGCGTCCATGTTGGGCGCAATGTTCCAGTAGTACGGCAGGTAGAACTCAAAGTAGTTCGACGTGCTGTACTTGGCGTTCGGGATCAGGAAGCCTGAACGACGTTTGTCACCCACAGGCAGTTGCAGGTAAGGACTATAGAAAATGGGCACCGGGCCGAGTTTAAAACGGGCGTTCCAGATCTCTGCAACCTGTTCTTCACGGTCGTGGATCACTTCGCTGCCCACAACGCTCCAGGTATTTGACCCTGGCAAACAGGACGTAAACGAGCCGTTTTCGAGAATGGTGTAGCGGTTCTCGCCGCGCTGCTTCATCAGGTCTGCGGTACCGCGCCCCTGACGACCGACCATCTGATAATCACCTTCCCAGACGTTGGTGTCTTTGGTATTCAGATTCGACCAGGCTTTCGGACCTTTCAGGATGACCTGATTGTCGTCATAGTGCACATTACCCAGCGCATCCACCGTACGGACAGGCGCCTGAGCACCTTCCGGCTGCTTCTGGTGCAATTGCACTTCGTCAGCCAGCAGACGGCTGTTTCCCTGGTTAATATCGACATTGCCCGTAAAGGTTGCATTGTCAGGATAATTACCTTTTGCGCTGTCGGCATTAATGGTGACGGGTAAGTCATTCGTATCGCCTTTCACCAGTGGGCGATTGTAACTTGGGACGCCAAGCATACACTGCGAGGCGAGATCGGCTGCGAGCCCCTGTTGGCTGTACAGGGCGGTGCCAATCATTGTGGCCAGAAGGGTGGGGATACGTTTTTTCATACGTTGTATTTTATTGTTCCGTCATCAGTGGCTACGGCTTACAAACGCTCAGAGACTATCTTACTCATCAGCGCAGTACCAGCGTTAATCCTGCCCGTTTGCGCGCCAGAGTGTTAGGCTCGCTATCGAATGACGAGTATGATAATGCAAATTATAGGCGATGTCCCTCAATTGACCGTGGCGCGACCACTGTAATGATGGCGTTGCGTCGGCCAGGAACATGACCATTCGGGGAGTATATGCAGTATTGGGGTAAAATAATCGGCGTTGCGTTCGCAATTATTATGGGTGCCGGATTCTGGGGTGTTGTTCTTGGCCTCATTATCGGCCATATGTTTGATAAAGCACGCAGCCGCAAAATGGCCTGGTTTGCCAACCAGCGCGAGCGCCAGTCACTCTTTTTCTCCACCACCTTCGAGGTGATGGGGCACTTAACCAAATCAAAAGGGCGCGTAACGGAAGCCGATATTCAGGTTGCCAGCGTCTTTATGGATCGCATGAATCTGCACGGCGAATCCCGCGTCGCGGCGCAGAATGCATTCCGGATTGGTAAAGCGGATAACTACCCGCTGCGTGAAAAAATGCGGCAGTTCCGTAGCATCTGCTTCGGGCGCTTTGATTTAATTCGGATGTTTCTGGAAATTCAAATCCAGGCCGCCTTCGCGGATGGCTCTCTGCATCCGAATGAACGGGACGTCCTGTATGTGATTGCTGAAGAGCTGGGCATTTCCCGCATGCAGTTCGATCAGTTCCTGCGCATGATGCAGGGCGGCGCGCACTTTGGCGGCGGTTATCAACAGCAATCGTCCGGTGGCGGGTGGCAGCAGGCGCAGCGTGGCCCTACGCTTGAAGATGCCTGTAATGTCCTCGGCGTGAAGCCCTCTGACGATGTCACGACCATCAAACGCGCCTATCGTAAGCTGATGAGCGAGCACCATCCGGATAAGCTGGTGGCGAAAGGCCTGCCGCCTGAGATGATGGAGATGGCGAAACAGAAAGCGCAGGAAATCCAGAAAGCCTACGAGCTGATTAAAGAGCAGAAAGGTTTTAAATAAAAAAATGGCCCGACAGTGTCGGGCCATTTTTTCAGAAGTCCACCGGGGCTTTGAACGTCATGGCGTTGCCGAAAGCAGGGTGGGTGATGGTGAGCGTCTGCGCATGCAGTTGCAGGCGCGGCGCTAACGCCAGCGCTTCCGGCGGCGCATAGAATCTGTCACCCAGAATCGGGTGACCCATCGCAAGCATATGCACACGCAGCTGGTGGGAGCGCCCGGTAATCGGCTTCAGCAGGACGCGCGCGGTATTATCCGGCGCGTACTCCAGCACTTCATACTCGGTCTGCGCAGCCTTGCCGGTTTCATAACACACCTTCTGCTTTGGCCGGTTCGGCCAGTCGCAAATCAGCGGTAAATCCACCAGCCCTTCCGCCTGCGCCGGATGGCCCCACACGCGGGCGACATACTGCTTCTTCGGCTCACGCTCGCGGAACTGACGCTTCAGCTCACGTTCTGCCGCCTTATTAAGAGCCACCACAATCACGCCGCTGGTCGCCATATCCAGACGATGGACAGACTCGGCCTGGGGATAATCGCGCTGGATACGCGTCATCACGCTGTCTTTATGCTCTTCCAGACGCCCCGGCACGGACAACAGGCCGCTCGGCTTGTTAACCACCATAATGTGCTCGTCCTGATACAGAATGACCAGCCACGGATCCATCGGGGGATTGTAGGGCTCCATTACCATTTTGCGCTCCGCTTACTGATGCGTCACAACGATAAGACGCAGGGCGTCGAGACGCCATCCCGCCTGATTCAGGCTTTCCAGCACCTGCTGGCGGTTGCTCTCAATTGCGGCCAGCTCATCGTCACGAATGTTCGGGTTTACCGCTTTCAACGCTTCCAGACGCGACAGCTCGGCAGAAAGCTTCTCATCGGCTTCGCTGCGCGCCGCATCAATCAGCACTCTGGCCGCTTTTTCGGCCTGGGTTTCACCCAGTTGCAGAATGGCATGCACGTCCTGTTGCACCGCATTCACCAGCTTGCTGCCGGTATGGCGGTTCACCGCGCTCAACTGACGGTTGAAGCTTTCAAACTCCACCTGGCCGGCCAGATTCGTACCGTTTTTATCCAGCAGCAGACGCACCGGCGTTGGCGGGAGGAAGCGGTTAAGCTGAAGCTGTTTCGGCGCCTGCGCTTCCACAACGTAGATCAGCTCCACCAGCAGCGTGCCCACAGGCAAGGCTTTGTTCTTCAACAGGGAAATGGTGCTGCTGCCGGTATCGCCGGAGAGGATCAGATCCAGACCGTTGCGGATCAGCGGGTGCTCCCAGGTAATGAACTGTGCGTCTTCGCGGGACAGCGCCACATCACGCTCAAAGGTGATTGTGCAGCCGTCTTCCGGCAGGCCCGGGAAATCCGGCACCAGCATATGATCGGACGGGGTCAGCACGATCATGTTCTCGCCGCGATCGTCCTGGTTTATACCGACGATGTCGAACAGATTCATGGAGAAGCTGATCAGGCTGGTGTCGTCGTCCTGCTCTTCAATGCTTTCGGCCAGCTGCTGCGCTTTTTCACCGCCGTTGGAGTGGATCTCCAGCAGGCGATCGCGACCCTGCTCCAGCTGCGCTTTCAGTGCGTCGTGCTTCTCACGGCAGGATTTAATCAGCTCATCGAAGCCCTCACTATTTTCAGGCGCGGCCAGGTAACCGATCAGATCGCCATGGACCTGATCGTAAATGGTGCGGCCGGTCGGGCAGGTGTGTTCAAACGCGTCCAGCCCTTCGTGGTACCAGCGCACCAGCACGGACTGGGCGGTTTTCTCCAGATACGGCACGTGGATCTGAATATCGTGCGCCTGCCCGATACGATCCAGACGGCCGATACGCTGCTCCAGCAGATCCGGGTTAAACGGCAGATCGAACATCACCAGATTGCTGGCGAACTGGAAGTTACGGCCTTCAGAACCGATTTCAGAGCACAGCAGAACCTGCGCGCCGCTGTCCTCTTCACCAAACCAGGCTGCTGCACGATCGCGCTCAACTATGGACATGCCTTCGTGGAACACGGCGGCGCGAATGCCTTCGCGCTCACGCAGAACCTGCTCCAGCTGCAATGCGGTAGCGGCTTTGGCGCAGATCACCAGCACTTTCTGGGAACGGTGAGCGGTGAGGTAGCCCATCAACCACTCCACGCGCGGATCGAAGTTCCACCAGGTGCCGGTGTCGCCTTCGAATTCCTGATAAATCTGCTCCGGGTAGAGCATGTCGCGCGCGCGATCTTCCGCAGATTTACGGGTACCCATAATGCCGGAGACTTTAATCGCCGTCTGGTACTGGGTCGGCAGCGGCAGTTTGATGGTGTGCAGCTCGCGTTTCGGGAAGCCTTTCACGCCGTTACGGGTGTTACGGAACAGCACGCGGCTGGTACCGTGGCGATCCATCAGCATGTCGATCAGCTCTTTACGCGCGGATCCCGCATTATCGCTGTCGCTGTTCGCGGCCTGAAGCAGCGGCTCAATATCCTGCTCGCCAATCAGATCGCTGAGAGTGTTAAGCTCATCATTAGAGAGACGATTACCGGCCAGCAGCAGCGCGACGGCGTCCGCCACCGGGCGGTAGTTTTTCTGCTCTTCAACAAACTGCTCAAAATCGTGGAAACGGTTGGGATCGAGCAGACGCAGACGGGCGAAGTGGCTCTCAAGACCCAGCTGCTCCGGCGTGGCGGTCAGGAGCAGAACGCCCGGTACGCGCTCGGCAAGCTGCTCAATCGCCATGTATTCACGGCTTGGCGCGTCTTCGCTCCAGACGAGGTGGTGCGCTTCGTCGACGACCATCAGATCCCATTCAGCGTCGCACAGATGCTCCAGGCGCTGCTTGCTACGGCGCACGAAGTCCAGGGAACAAATGACCAGCTGTTCGGTTTCAAACGGGTTGTCCGCGTCGTGCTGGGCTTCGGCATAGCGCTCATCGTCGAACAGGGAGAAGCGCAGGTTAAAGCGGCGCAGCATTTCAACCAGCCACTGATGTTGCAGCGTTTCTGGAACCACAATCAGCACGCGCTCGGCAGCGCCAGAGAGCAGCTGCTGGTGCAGGATCATGCCTGCTTCGATGGTTTTACCCAGGCCCACTTCGTCAGCCAGCAGCACGCGAGGCGCATGGCGACGGCCCACGTCATGGGCGATATTCAGCTGATGGGGAATAAGGCTGGTACGCTGACCGCGCAGGCCGCTCCACGGCATGCGGTACTGCTCACTCTGGAACTTACGCGCGCGGTAGCGCAGGGAGAAGCGATCCATTCGGTCGATTTGCCCGGCAAACAGACGGTCCTGTGGCTTACTGAACACCAGTTTGCTGTCGAGCAGCACTTCACGCAGGATGACATTTGTCTCGTCGGTATCAAGACGCGTTCCGATGTAGGCGAGCAGTCCATTCTCTTCTTTTACGTCTTCAACCTTCAGTTGCCAGCCGTCATGGCTGGTCACGGTATCACCCGGATTGAACATTACGCGGGTAACAGGGGAGTCATTGCGAGCGTACAGGCGGTTTTCACCGGTAGCAGGGAAAAGGAGGGTAACCATGCGCGCATCGACGGCAACGACGGTTCCTAATCCAAGTTCGCTTTCTGTATCGCTGATCCAGCGTTGACCAAGTGTAAAAGGCATAGTTGTTCGGCTCTAATCTTTAATTGCAGGCAATAGTTCGACCCCGTCAAAAAAGACGGTCATCGAAAAATGGGTCCGGGAATGGAAAGGGCGCTATGGTACTGGATGGCAACGGTTTCGTCACGCGTCAAAATAGCCCAAGTTGTCCTGTCACTAGTGTAGCAAAGTCGTCGTTGATGAACGGTAAAATTCCCTCCGCAACAGGCTGAAGCTGGCGGGTCAGGTAGTGATCGTAATCGAGCGGAGACTGCTGGTAATCAACGGGTTCTGGTCCGTTCGTTGTCCAGACGTATTTGATCGTTCCCCGGTTCTGATACTGCGGCGCGCGGCCCCGGCGAACGTTCTCTTCATCTGCCAGTCGCGCCGCGCGGACGTGCGGAGGAACGTTACGCTGGTACTCCGCCAGCGGGCGGCGCAGGCGCTTGCGATACACCAGCTGCGCGTCAAGTTCGCCCGCCATCAGGCTGGCTATCGTCTCGCGCACGTAGTCCTGATACGGCTCATTGCGGAACACCCGCAGATAAAGCGTTTGCTGAAACTGCTGTGCCAGCGGCGTCCAGTCGGTGCGCACTGTCTCCAGCCCTTTAAACACCATCCGCTGCTTGTCGCCTTCCTGAATCAGTCCGGCGTAGCGCTTCTTGCTGCCCTGGTCGGTACCGCGAATGGTCGGCATTAAAAAGCGGGCAAAATGGGTTTCAAACTCCAGCTCTAACGCACTGGTTAACCGCTCTTTTTGCAAACTTTCGCGCCACCAGGCGTTCACGAAGGCGACCAGTTCTTTGCCGATTTGCGCGGCGTCGTCTTCTGAATGGGCCGATTTCAGCCAGACAAAGGTGGAATCGGTGTCGCCATAAATAACGTCATAACCCCGGGATTCAATCAACGCTTTGGTCTGGCGCATAATGTCGTGCCCGCGCATGGTGATGGACGACGCCAGACGCGGATCAAAGAAGCGGCAGGCGCTGGTGCCCAGCACCCCGTAAAAGGCATTCATAATGATTTTCAGCGCCTGTGAGAGCGGCTTGTTGCCGTGGCGTTTTGCCTCGTCACGGCCGTGCCAGATATTTCCCACGATCTCAGGCAGGCAGTGCTTTTCGCGCGAGAAGCGTGCCCCGAGAAAACCTTCAGTACTGTGCGCATCGTCTGGCTGCGCCATCCCCTCGACCAGCCCTACCGGATCAATCAGAAATGTGCGGATAATCGACGGGTACAGACTTTTATAATCCAGCACCAGCACCGAATCATACAGCCCGGGCCGTGAATCCATCACGTAACCGCCGGGACTGGCCTGCGGCGGCACGTCACCGAGGTTAGGGGCCACATAGCCCGCCCGGTGCATCCGCGGGAAATAGAGGTGGCTGAAGGCCGCTACCGAGCCGCCGTGCCTGTCGACCGCGAGACCGTTTACCGTTGCGCGTTCCAGCAGGAAGGGCATGATCTCGGTTTTATGGAAAATCTGCGTTACCAGCTCACAGTCTTTCAGGTTATAGGTAGCGAGCGCTGGCTTATCCTCATTAAAGCGCCGGTCGATCTCGTCCATTCGGTCCCAGGGATTGTCGATGGATTTACCTTCACCGAGCAGCGCCTGGGCGACCGCTTCCAGCGAGAAGGAAGAGAAGTTCCAGAAGGCGGATTTCAGCGCCTCGATGCCGTCGACAATCAGGCGACCGTTAGCCTGTGCGAAGAATACGCCGTTCTTAAAACCGTGCTCTCGCCACTCCAGCTCCGTGTTTCCGCGCCCTAACGTCAGGGGAATGCGGTACCGCTCGGCATGTTTTTGCAGCACGCGCAGGTCAAACTGCACCACGTTCCAGCCGATCAGCACGTCGGGATCGTGCTCGGCAAACCACTGATTAAGCTTCTCCAGCAGCTGTGGTCGGCTGATAACGTATTCCAGATGAAAATCCAGCGCGGACGCATCGCCGTTCGGGGGCCCGAGCATATAGACAACCCGCTGCCCACAGCCCTCCAGGCCGATGCAGTACAGCTCGCCGTGACGGGTGGTTTCGATATCCAGCGAGACCCACTTCAGCGGCGGGCGATAGTGCGGGTTAGGCTTCAGGCGCGCGTTCACGAGACAACCGTTCTGCTCAGCGCCGTCCACCCAGACGGAGGCGGTGATAAACCGCTCCATCAGAAAACGTTCCGGCGGGCGAATGTCCGCTTCATAGAGCGTCACGCCCGCTTCGCGGAGCAATTTTTCATAGCGCATCAGCTGGCGATGGGCGCGGCAGTAGAGGCCATAAACCGGCTGGCGGTGGAAGTCTTTTAGCTCAAGGGGAGTAAGGCGCCAGCCGTTTTCACCGCGCAGCAGCTGCTTTACTTTCTCGACGTGGTGTTCAGGGATAAACGCCACGGACTCCTGAGGCGGCAGGGTAACGTGCAGCGGGCCGTTATCCGTCGCCAGCCAGAACGCAACCTCGGTGCCCTGAGGGGTATCCCGCCAGTGTCGGGTCAGTAAAAAGCCTTCTTGCGCCTGTGCCACGCCGCTATCCCACAAAACAAAACCAGGCCTGATTATAGCCTGGTTGAGGGGTATTTGCTGGGGTTTTATACAGTGCCTGTTTTGCCGGATGGCGCTACGCTTATCCGGCCAACAGGATCCGTAGGCCCGATAAGCGCAGCGCCACTGGACAATGTTTTACTGCCCGTAGTACGCCTTCGCGCCGTGCTTGCGCAGATAATGCTTATCCAGCAGGGTTTGCTGCATATCCGGCAACTGCGGTGCCAGCTGGCGGCAGAAGATCCCCATGTAGGCGACTTCCTCCAGCACGATCGCGTTGTGCACCGCGTCCTCCGCGTTTTTACCCCAGGCAAACGGACCGTGGGAGTGCACCAGCACGCCGGGCATTTGCGCCGCGTCGATACCCTGTTTTTCGAAGGTTTCGACGATCACGTTCCCGGTTTCCCATTCGTACTCACCGCCGATCTCCGCATCGGTCATCAGACGCGTGCAGGGAATGGTGCCGTAAAAGTAGTCCGCGTGGGTGGTGCCGGTGGCCGGAATTGGCTGGCCCGCCTGCGCCCAGATGGTCGCGTGACGCGAATGGGTATGCACAATCCCACCGATGGTCGGGAAGGCCTGATACAGCAGGCGGTGAGTGGGCGTATCGGAGGAGGGCTTTTTATCGCCTTCAACCACTTCACCCGTTTCGATGCTGACCACCACCATATCTTCCGCGGTCATCACCGTGTAATCCACGCCCGAAGGCTTGATCACGAACACGCCTTTTTCCCGGTCAACGGCGCTGACGTTGCCCCAAGTCAGGGTCACCAGGTTATGTTTTGGCAGCGCCAGGTTGGCTTCGAGTACCTGACGTTTGAGATCTTCTAACATTGTCGTCTCCTGCCGGATGGCGCTGCGCTTATCCGGCCTACAGAACCGTAGGCCCGGTAAACGAAGTGCCACCGGGCATTCAGGGCTTAGCGTTTTGAACCGTAATAGACTTCGTTCCAGCGCAGCGCGTCTTTAAAGGCTGGCAGATGGGTGTCGTTATCAATCACGGTCAGTTCGATGTCGTGCAGCTCGGCAAACTGACGCATATCGTTCAGGTCTAGCGCGTGGCTGAAGACGGTGTGGTGCGCGCCGCCGGCCAGGATCCAGGCTTCCGACGCGGTTGGCAGGTCAGGTTGCGCTTTCCACAGGGCGTTGGCGACCGGCAGTTTCGGCAGAGAATGCGGAGTTTCCACCGCATCGACGCAGTTCACCAGCAGGCGGAAACGATCGCCGAGGTCGATCAGGCTGGCGTTAATGGCCGGGCCGGTACGGGTGTTGAAGATCAGACGGGCCGGATCCGCTTTGCCGCCAATGCCGAGGTACTGCACATCGAGGATCGGTTTCTCTTCGACGGCGATAGAGGGACACACTTCCAGCATGTGCGAGCCGAGCACCAGATCGTTGCCGTTCTCGAAGTGGTAGGTGTAGTCCTCCATAAAGGAGGTGCCGCCCTGCAGACCGGTCGACATCACCTTCATGATGCGAAGCAGAGCGGCAGTTTTCCAGTCGCCTTCGCCCGCAAAACCGTAGCCCTGCTGCATCAGACGTTGTACCGCCAGACCCGGGAGCTGTTTCAGGCCGTGGAGATCTTCAAAGGTGGTGGTGAAGGCATGGAAGCCGCCCTGTTCCAGGAAGCGCTTCATGCCCAGTTCAATGCGTGCGGCATCCAGCACGTTCTGGCGCTTGTCGCCGTTGACCTGTGCCGCAGGCGTCAGGCGGTAGCTGCTTTCGTACTCGTCCACCAGCGCGTTAACGTCGCCATCGCTGATGTCATTCACCACCTGCACCAGGTCGCCCACTGCCCAGGTATTCACGGAGAAGCCGAACTTGATCTGCGCGGCCACTTTGTCGCCGTCGGTTACGGCAACTTCACGCATGTTGTCGCCGAAACGCACCACTTTAAGGTGACGGGTATCCTGCTTAGAGACCGCCTGACGCATCCAGGAGCCAATGCGTTTTTGTGCCTGGCCGTCCTGCCAGTGGCCGGTCACCACGGCATGTTGTTGACGCATACGTGCGCCGATGAAGCCGAACTCGCGACCGCCGTGCGCGGTCTGATTCAGGTTCATGAAGTCCATGTCGATGCTGTCCCACGGTAGGGAGGCGTTGAACTGAGTGTGGAATTGCAGCAGCGGTTTGTTGAGGATAGCCAGGCCGTTGATCCACATTTTGGCTGGCGAGAAGGTGTGCAGCCACACCACCAGGCCAGCGCATTTGTCATCGTAATTGGCATCGCGGCAGATGTTAGTGATTTCGTCCGGCGTAGTACCCAGCGGCTTCAGCACCAGTTTGCACGGCAGTTTGGCTTCCGCGTTCAGCGCATTCACAACGTGCTCCGCGTGTTTCGTCACCTGCTGCAACGCTTCCGGTCCGTATAAATGCTGGCTGCCAATCACAAACCACACTTCATAATTATTAAAAATGGTCATTATCGTGTCCTTAAAGTGTCAGGGTTGCCGTAGTGTCCGCGGTGCTTTTGGCCGGGGCGGCGACAGGGAGATAGTGAAGTTCGGCGCTTTTTGCCCATTGCTGGTAGCGCTGATAAAGCTGTTCAAAGCGTTGTGCCTGCTGAGCCTGCGGCTGAAGCGTACTTTCGACGGCGCTCGCCATATGCTGTTGCGCGGTCGGGATATCCGCATGGACGCCTGCGGCCACGGCAGCGAAAATCGCTGCGCCCAGCGCACAGCACTGATCGGAGGCCACAATTTGCAGCGGACGGTTGAGCACGTCGCAGCAGGCCTGCATGATCACCGGGTTTTTACGGGCGATACCGCCCAAAGCCATCACGTTGTTCACGTCAATGCCCTGCCCGGTGAAGCACTCCATGATGGCGCGCGCGCCGAACGCGGTGGCGGCGATCAGGCCGCCAAACAGCGCGGGCGCGTCGGTCGCCAGGTTGAGATCGGTAATCACCCCTTTCAGACGCTGGTTGGCAAACGGCGTACGACGGCCGTTGAACCAGTCCAGCACCACCGGCAGGTGATCGAGAGACGGATTTTTTGCCCAGGCTTCGGTGAGCTGCGGCAGGAGCTGTTTTTTGCTCGTGGTAATCTGGTTTTTCAGTTCAGGATGCGCGGCCGCCAGCTGATCCAGCGGCCAGCCGAGCACCCGGCCAAACCAGGCGTAGATATCGCCAAACGCGGACTGACCCGCTTCGAGGCCGATAAAATCAGGCACCACGCTGCCGTCAACCTGACCGCAGATACCCTTCACCGCGCGGTCGCCAACGGTCGTTTTATCCGCCGTCAGAATGTCGCAGGTGGAGGTGCCAATCACTTTCACCAGCGTGTTAGGCTGCGCACCCGCGCCCACGGCGCCCATATGGCAGTCGAACGCGCCGCCGGAAATGGTCACGTTTTGCGGCAGACCGAGGCGTTTCGCCCACTCCTCGCAGAGCATGCCGACCGGAATATCGGCGGTGAAGGTGTCGGTAAACAGCGGGTATGTCAGGTTTTTGTTGATGATCGGGTCGAGTTCATCGAAGAACGCTGCCGGAGGCAGACCACCCCAGCTTTCATGCCACAGCGATTTATGCCCGGCGCTGCAACGGCCACGGCGAATAGCCTGCGGGCGAGTGGTGCCGGAAAGCAGAGCGGGAACCCAGTCGCACAGCTCAATCCATGACGCCGCTGCCTGTGCGACCGACGCGTCCGCGCGGGTAACGTGCAGGATTTTTGCCCAGAACCATTCGCTGGAGTAGATCCCGCCGATGTAGCGCGAGTAGTCGGTTTTGCCCGGCTGGTGGCATAAGCGGGTGATGGCTTCCGCCTCTTCCACGGCGGTATGGTCTTTCCACAGCACAAACATGGCGTTCGGGTTATCGGCAAACTCCGGGCGAAGCGCCAGTACGCGGCCTTCTGCATCAACCGGGGCTGGCGTTGAACCGGTACTGTCGACGCCAATCCCCACGACGTCGGCCCGCTGGGCATCCGTCAGCTCCGCCAGCACGGTTTTGATCGCCGCTTCCATTGATTCAATGTAATCGCGCGGGTGGTGACGGAACTGGTTGTTCGGCGCATCGCAGTAGCGCCCCTCTTGCCAGCGCGGATACCACTCAACGCTGGTTGCTATCTCCTGGCCAGTCGTACAGTCCACTGCCAGCGCGCGAACTGAGTCGCTGCCAAAATCGAGGCCAATTGCAATTGCCATGGTGTTGCTCCATCCAAAACAGGTATGGAAGAACATTAGAGACTGGGGACAAAGATCGTCAGGCAGGATCCGCTAATCTTATGGACTAAATTGCTGTAGCAGCGGAAAGTGTGACGTCGTGCAAATATTCAATGTGGACATTTCTGCCGTACTTATAGACACTTTTGTTACTGCTTAACCGCCCGTGCTGGTGGAGAAATCAGGGAAAAAGGCTGAAACATGGCGGACGTAAAAGAGGCGTGATGCTTTTTGGATCTTTTCGCGGGCCATTTTTATACTGCTTTTATCGATATGGACAATTGGTTTCCTTCAGGACCCTTGGGAGAACTGAATCTATGGCCGAACCGCAAAACGATCCCCTGCTGCCGGGATACTCATTTAACGCCCATCTGGTGGCGGGGCTGACGCCCATTGAGGCCGAGGGGTACCTTGATTTCTACGTCGATCGACCGCTCGGAATGAAAGGGTATATTCTGAACCTGACCGTTCGCGGGGAAGGGGTGATTAAAAACGGCGATCGGCAGTTTATCTGCCGCCCTGGTGATATGCTGCTGTTCCCGCCGGGGGAGATCCACCACTACGGACGCCACCCGGATGCCAAAGAGTGGTATCACCAGTGGGTCTATTTCCGTCCGCGCGCCTACTGGCAGGAGTGGCTCTCGTGGCCGGCCATTTTCGCGCAAACCGGTTTTTATCGCCCGGATGAGGCGCATCTGGCGCAGTTCCGTGAGCTGTTTGCACAGATTATTGAGGCAGGGCAGGCGGGAGGGCGCTACGCCGAACTGCTGGCCATCAACCTGCTTGAACAGGTGCTGCTGCGCCGCATGGAGGCCATCAACGAGTCGCTTAATCCGCCGCTGGACAACCGCGTCCGCGACGCCTGCCAGTACATCAGCGACCACCTTGCCGACAGCCAGTTTGATATTGCCAGCGTCGCCCAGCATGTGTGCCTGTCGCCGTCACGGCTGTCGCATCTGTTCCGCCAGCAGCTTGGCGTGAGCGTACTCAGCTGGCGCGAGGATCAGCGCATCAGCCAGGCGAAACTGCTGCTCAGCACCACCCGAATGCCTATCGCCACCGTCGGGCGTAACGTCGGCTTTGAAGATCAGCTCTATTTCTCTCGCGTGTTTAAGAAGTGCACCGGTGCCAGCCCGAGCGAATTCCGTGCGGGATGTGAATAATCGGTAAACATTCAGGTGAACTTCAGGCGCATCTTGTAAACTATTCAGACAATTGATGCCTTGACGCGGTGCAGGGCGCTAAGCAGAATCGCTGATTCGTTTTCTGACCGGAATAGTTATGCAGGCATTGCTGGAACATTTTATTACCCAGTCCGTTATGTATTCGCTCATCGCCGTGGCGCTGGTGGCGTTTCTGGAGTCGCTGGCGCTGGTCGGGCTGATCCTGCCCGGCACCGTGATGATGGCGGGGCTTGGGGCGCTTATCGGCAGCGGCGAAGTCAATTTCTGGCAGGCGTGGATGGCCGGTATTATCGGCTGTTTGCTGGGGGACTGGATCTCCTTCTGGCTGGGCTGGCGCTTTAAGAAGCCGCTACACCGCTGGTCGTTCATGAAAAAAAACAAAGCGCTGCTGGATAAAACCGAGCATGCGCTGCACCAGCACAGCATGTTCACCATCCTCGTGGGGCGCTTCGTTGGGCCAACGCGTCCACTGGTGCCGATGGTGGCCGGGATGCTGGATCTGCCCGTCGCGAAGTTTGTGGTGCCGAACATAATCGGCTGCGTCTTCTGGCCGCCGTTCTACTTCCTGCCGGGTATCCTGGCGGGCGCGGCGATTGATATTCCTGACGGTATGCAAAGCGGTGAGTTTAAATGGCTGCTGCTGGGTACGGCGGTGCTGCTGTGGCTGGCGGTTTGGCTCTGCTGGCGCCTGTGGCGCAGCGCGAAAGCGAGTGTCGATCGCCTGACCCGCTATCTCCCGCGCACGCGCCTGCTCTGGCTGGCCCCACTTACGCTCGGCGTGGCGGTGGTAGCGCTGGTGGCGCTGATCCGCCACCCGCTGATGCCGGTGTACGGCGAGATCCTGTTGAAGGTGGTGAGCCGTTAAGGTGTTTTCCCTCTCCCCGTGGGAGAGGGCCAGGGTGAGGGCATCAGACCGCACGAATGCCCAACAATGAAGATGCCCCTGCGTTACCACTCAGAAGTTCTTCTGTTTCTCCATCCCACAAAATACGTCCTTCCGCGATCACCACCGATCGCGGCGCGATGCGTGCGGCATCTTCAATGCTGTGCGAAACCATCAGCATCGTCAGTTGTTCGCGCTCGCACACCTCCTCAACCAGCGAGAGCATCTCCTGGCGCAGGGCCGGGTCGAGCGCCGAAAAGGGTTCGTCGAGCAGCAGCAGCGGCTGCTTGCGCACCAGACAGCGTGCCAGCGCCACGCGCTGGCGCTGGCCGCCGGAAAGCTCCCCCGGAAGCCTGTTGATAAACGCAGACAGGCCCATTTGTTCGGCGATCGCCTCCAGCGTCTGACGCTGCGCAGCACTGAGCTTTAACCCCGGATCCATACCCAGCGCGATGTTCTGCCAGACCGTAAGATGATTGAACAGATTGTTTTCCTGAAACAGCATCGACACCGGGCGCTTAGCCGGCGGAGCGTAGGAAAACTCGCCGTTATCAATGACGATCGACCCGCTGGCAGGTTGCAGAAAACCGGCGATCAAATTGAGCAAGGTGCTTTTCCCGGCACCGCTGGGGCCAAGCACTGCGATTCGCTCTCCCTGACGAACGGAGAGGGTAAAACGCATTGGCAGGTGCTCATAAAGCCAGGTTACATCAGTCAGTTTTAACATCACGCCCCGGAAGTTTTTCGATAACGGTAAATAACGCAAAGCACAGCAGCAACAGGAGCAGCGCCGTGACGGCGCCGTCCTGGCTACGATAGGAGCCAATTTGCTGATAAAGCCAGAACGGCAGCGTGCGGAAATCCTCGTTGCCGAAGAGCGCCACTACGCCAAAATCGCCAATCGACAGCACGCAGGCAAACGCCAGCGCCTGGGCGAGCGGACGTTTCAGTGCGCGCAATTCTACCACCTTCAGACGCTGCCAGCCCTGCATGCCCAGCGACTGACACAGCAAGCTGTAGCGGCTGTTGACGTCGCGCATCGGGTTTTCCAGTACCTTGAGCGCGTAAGGGATGGCCATCAGTGCGTTGGTAAAAATGACGATGCCGTCGGCGCTTTCCGGCAGGCCGATGGTGCTGTTGAACAGTAAAAAGAATCCGGTCGCCAGCACAATGCCCGGCATCGCCAGGATCAGCATACCCGTCAGTTCCAGCGCGTGTCCGGCTTTACGGGCATGACGCGCGTACAGCTCGCGGCTGCTCCAGAGCAGCATCATGGTCAGGATCACGCACAGTAGCCCGGCTGCCAACGCAATGCGCAAGGAGGTCCACGTCGCTTGCCACAGGACAGGTTGTTGCAGTACCGACAACACATTGCGATTCAGTCCATCAACGATAACGGCCAGCAGCGGGGGCAGCAAAAGCAGGAGTGCCAGTGCGATCAGCATAAAATCCGCGACGCGGCTATACAGGCAGTCCTGCGGATCGCGCCAGCCTGTCATGTTATTGCTTCCTGTGGGGATCGTTTTGCTTAGCCTCTGGCTGAGTAACACCAGTGCCAGACAGCATACCATCTGCACGATCGCCAGCAGCGCGGCGCGGCCCGGATCGTAGTCGTAACTTAAAGCCTGATAGATCGCCAGCTCAATGGTGGTGGCCTGCGGCCCGCCGCCGAGAGAAAGTACGGTCGCGAAGCTGGCGAAGCAGAGCATAAAGATTAGCGCGGCAACCGGGGCAATCTGGCGTCGCAGCCACGGCCATTCGACAAAGCGGAAGAACGACCAGCCGCGCATGCCAAGCTGGGCGGCAATCTGACGCTGCTCACCGGGAATGTTTTCCAGCGCCTGTAAAAAGAGGCGCGTGGCCATCGGCATATTGAAAAAAATATGCGCCAGCAGAATGCCTTTCAGGCCGTATGGCGAGAAGGTCCATTCCAGACCAAGCAGGTTGAAAAGGAATGCCAGCCATCCCTGCCGACCATAGACGCTCAGAATGCCGAACACCGCCACCAGCACGGGCAGGATCAGCGTCATCGCGCACAGCCGCAGCAGGGCCAGCCTGCCGGGAAAACGTCTGCGATAGAGGGCGCGCGCGAGGAAAATGGCCGGGAGCGTCGACAGCAGCGCGGAAAGAAACGCCTGCCAGAAGGAGAAACGGATGACGTGCCAGAGATAGCTGTCGTGCCAGAGGGCAAGCAGATCGCTCTCTGGCGCGTTAAACCACAGCGCAAGGAATGCACCCAGGCTGACGACCACCATCAGTATAGCGGCGAGCAGCCCGGGAACTAACCAGCCGGGGATCAGCGGCTGACGGCGCGTTGCCATTCACTTATCCATGCGGCGCGCTGGGTGGCAACCTGCTGCGGCGTAAATTCCAGGGAGGTTTGCGGTTTGTTCAGCTGCTCAAAACCTGCCGGCAGCGCAACATCAGTGACCGGGTACATCCAGTTTCCTGTCGGAATAGCATTCTGGAATGCCGGTGAAACCATAAACTTCAGGAATTTCTCGGCGAGCTCCGGCTGTTTGCTCGCGGCGGTGCGGGCGGCCACTTCCACCTGCAAATAATGTCCTTCAGCAAAGTTCGCGGCGGCGTAGTTGTCTTTCTTCTCGGCGATAATGTGGTAGGCCGGAGAAGTCGTGTAGCTCAGCACAAGGTCGCTTTCGCCTTTCAGGAACAGGCCGTAGGCTTCGCTCCAGCCTTTGGTGACGGTAACGGTTTTCGCTGCCAGTTTCTGCCACGCCTCAGGCGTTTTGTCGCCATAGACTTTCTGCATCCACAACAGCAGCCCCAGACCCGGCGTGCTGGTGCGCGGATCTTCATAAATCACGCGCCACTTCTGATCGCTTTCGACCAGCTCTTTCAGGCTTTTGGGCGGATTATTCAGCTTGTTTTTATCGTAGACAAACGCAAAGTAACCGTAATCAAAGGGAACGAAGGTGTCGTTTTTCCAGCCGCCCGGCACGTTGACGGCATCTGCCGCCACGTCGCTTTTGGCGAACAGTCTGGTTTGAGTGGCGGCTTGCAGCAGGTTGTTATCCAGCCCGAGCACCACGTCGGCTTTGCTGTTTTTGCCTTCCATACGCAGCCGGTTAAGCAGAGAGACACCATCTTCCAGCGCCACGAATTTCAGCTCGCAGTTGCAGTCGGCTTCAAAGGCTTTTTTCACCGCCGGGCCGGGGCCCCAGTCGGCGGAGAAGGAGTCGTAGGTGTAGACCGTCAGGACAGGCTTAGCAAAAACAGGCAGCGCAAACAGCGCCAGCAGAGGAAGAACGTTTTTTAACACTTTGCACCTCAGGGTTGAGTGGCAAAGGATTTTGAGAGACAGCCTCAAATCCCTTCGCCGGCGTTATCCGGATCAGGTTCGACGGGTATTATCTCAGCGCACATCAGTGATGCAGCACCCCGTTGAGAACGGCGCTATTGTAATGATTTGGTGAATATTACGAAAGCGTTATGGCTCCGGCGGCGCAAACCACGCGGATTTAAAATCAAACCAGCCCAGGGTATTCATTCGCAGGCCGCGCATGCTGCGCTGACCCTGGATCAGCAGCCAGTGGTGAATCAACGGTACGATCGTCTGCCCGGCCAGGAGCTCCTGACACCAGGCGGCCAGATCCATTTCTCCTGCCCGCCACCGTGCGGCGTCCCGCTGCCAGTCCCGATTGATACAGTGCTGAATCAGGGGCACTTCATACAGGTGAGAGAAGAGCGAAAAATCAAGCGGCAGCGTGAAGTTCGCACTGTTGAGCCAGATATCGCTGATAACATCTCCACGGTGCCATTCATCATAGTCCACTTCCTGTATCGCCAGCGTCACGCCCTCGGCTGCCAGCAGCTTACTCATGATCCTTGCGATAAACCGGTGCTCAATGTGATCGCGATAGTAGCTGAGGGTGATGGTCTCCAGTCCGGCAGGTTTTTCACTGCGTACTGGCTGCGCATGGTGCCAGCGCGGAAGCAGGCCATAGGCCGGGAACCACCAGGTCTGGTATTGCTCCTCTGCGTGATAAATCAGGTTAGCGGGCGCCAGAACATGGCTGATCCACCTGCGTACGTCGTGATTCGCCCCGCGATGGCTGCGGCTATCGAAGAGCAGGTAGTAGCAGCCCTCCTCCAGGCGGCTTTCGAACGCCTTTTCACCGGCTGTTGGCCCTTCCAGCGTCAGGCCTGCGCTCAGCTCTTCGTTGAGATCCGGCAGTACCCAGACGTTGACTTCGTCGATCAGCGCCCTATAGCCAAAGTAATCATCAAAGGCGCGGATCTTCAGCTGATTACTGTTGTTCCGTGAAACGGAGTAGGGGCCCGTGCCAATCGGCTGGCTGGAAAAATTGTTCAGGGATCGCCACTCGGCAGGCAGGATCATCGAGGGCACGTAGCCCAGAAGCCACGGAAGCCATTTGTCCGGCTGCGATAGCTCAATATCCAGGGTCCAGGCCGTGGGGGAGTGGATCCGCGCGATATGCGAATAGAGCGGCAGCGTGCGGGCGCGCTCTAAGGAATCGATAACGTCGCGCATCTCCAGCTCGCGTCCATGGTGGAAATGTATGCCGGGGCGTAAAAAGAAGCGCCAGTGCAACGGAGACACCTGTTGCCAGTGATGGGCAATATCCGCTTCCAGTTCCCCGTTTTCCTCATTTATCCGCGTCAGACCGCTAAAAATCTGCCGGGCCATGTGGGTTTCAGAGCGACGTAACGCCGTACCGGGCAACAGATTTTTCATTGGGCGATAGTAAAGCACTCGCAGAATGTGGCGTCCCTGACGAAAGCTGCGTCCCAGATGCGAGACCAGCATCTGGCGCACGGCGGCTTTGTCGCCCACCAGCTGGACCAGCTGATCGATGCGGTCTTGCTCCAGCAGATCCTCCGCCCGCTGTTGCTGCAACGCCAGGCCGGTATAGAGGAAAGTCAGGCGCGAGCGCTTACCGCGTCCGGCTTCGGCCTCCCAGTTTAGCCAGCCCTGCTGCTGCATGGTGTTAAGGAGGGTACGCATATGACGCCGGGAGCAGTTGAGGAGCTCAGCCAGCTCGTTCAGCGTGGTCTCCTGCGATTGCCCCTCGCAGCACTGCCAGAGGCGGATAAATTGTTGTTGCAGACGACCAGAAGGCATAAAAGAGGAACTCCTGACAAAAAATCAGCAATTTATTAATCCCTATATTAAGCCAATAATCCTTATCGATGAAGCGAGGAGGTAAATTATGAAGAGGTCTACCGCACGTCAGTTTTATCAGCACTATTTTTCAGCGACAAAGGGAGTGTCCTGGCTGGCCCGCCAGTGCGCAGAGCAGCGGCTGAGAATACTGGAAGATCTGATGCAGTGGGACGTTACGAAACCGACCTCTTCTCGCTAACTCGCCTCGATCGTGTGTGACTGAGTATTGGTGCTAATCACCCGCCAGCAAAATGTTTTTGCTGGCTTTTTTCGTTTACTATTTCACCCAATTTCGATTCGCTTTCATAAGGACTTGCGCATGCTCTGGTTGATGACGATGGGGCGACGCCTGAACGGCGTGTACGCCGCTTTTATGCTGGTGGCCTTCATGATGGGCGTGGCCGGTGCGCTACAGGCGCCGACGCTGAGCCTGTTTCTCAGTCGTGAGGTTGGGGCGCAGCCATTTTGGGTAGGCCTGTTCTACACCGTCAACGCCATTGCCGGGATCCTCGTCAGCCTGTGGCTGGCGAAACGATCCGACAGCCAGGGCGATCGCCGCAAGCTGATCCTCTTTTGTTGCGCCATGGCCGTGGGCAACGCGTTGCTGTTTGCCTTTAATCGTCACTACCTGACGCTTATCACCTGTGGCGTGCTGTTGGCCTCTCTGGCGAACACCGCCATGCCGCAGCTCTTCGCCCTGGCCCGGGAGTACGCCGACAACTCGGCGCGGGAAGTGGTGATGTTCAGCTCGGTGATGCGTGCGCAGCTCTCTCTCGCATGGGTCATCGGCCCCCCGCTGGCGTTCATGCTGGCGCTGAACTACGGTTTCACCGTCATGTTCACCATCGCCGCGGGAATTTTTGCCATCAGCCTGGCGCTGATAGCCTTTGTGCTGCCATCGGTGGCGCGCGTAGAGCAGGTGACGGACAAGCCCATCACCCAGGTAAGCGGCTGGCAGGATAAAAACGTCCGCATGTTGTTTATCGCCTCCACGCTGATGTGGACCTGCAACACCATGTACATTATCGATATGCCGCTGTGGATCAGCAGCGATCTGGGACTGCCCGACAAGCTCGCGGGGATCCTGATGGGCACCGCTGCCGGGCTGGAGATCCCGGCGATGATTCTGGCGGGTTACTACGTAAAACGTTTCGGAAAGCGTCGGATGATGGTCGTCGCCGTGGCGGCTGGGGTGGTGTTCTACGCGGGGTTAATCCTTTTCCATTCGCGGGAAGCTTTGCTGGCGTTACAGCTATTTAACGCGGTATTTATCGGAATCGTTGCCGGGATCGGCATGCTCTGGTTCCAGGATTTAATGCCGGGGCGAGCAGGCTCCGCGACCACGCTGTTTACTAACAGTATCTCTACCGGCGTGATTCTGGCAGGGGTGATTCAGGGGGCGCTGTCGCAAAGCTATGGACATGCATCCGTGTACTGGGTGATCGCAGCGATTTCGGTCATCACGCTTGTGTTAACGTGCCGGGTTAAAGACGTTTGATTCTGGAAGGCGGCTTCACGAAATGAAACGATTTTCTGACAGGAGCAGAGAAGGCGCATAGAGTGCGTGACGGGTGCTTGAGGCTGTTTGCCTCAGGCTTTCGCAAGAGGCAAACAGTGGAGAGTCCCACATCAAAAAACTGATGGGGAGACAAACTTCACAACCAACATTGCGAGGTTAGTCTCTTCATTGCCGAAAAGCAATAAGGAGGCTGGAATGCCAAAACGTACTCTGCTGTTAGGTTTGTTTCTGATCTGTACGACGTTGTTGATCTTCACCTGGATGGTGCGCGACTCGCTGTGTGAGCTGCACTTCAGACAGGAGAAAACAGAGCTGGCGGCAGTGTTGGCTTACGAAGCAAAACGTTAGCGGTATTGGCGGGGTTTTTCCCCGCCTCTCCAGAGTGGTTACGCCTCAACGCACCCTTATCAATGGCCCGCGCCCTGCGGGCCATTGCCTTTAGCCCATAAACGCAGGCTGTTTTTTCTCGTAGGTGGAGATAGCCTCTTCGTGTTGCAGCGTCAGGCCAATGCTATCCAGACCGTTCAGCATGCAGTGGCGACGGAACGCATCAATGCTGAAGCTGTAGGACTTGTCACCGGCTTTCACCACTTCTGCTTCCAGATCCACTTCAAACGACATCCCCGGATTTGCCTGCACCAGCGCAAACAGTTCATCGACCTGTTCGTCACTCAGCGTCACCGGCAGCAGCTGGTTGTTGAAGCTGTTGCCGTAGAAGATATCCGCGAAGCTTGGGGCGATAACCACTTTAAAACCGTAGTCGGTCAATGCCCATGGCGCGTGTTCACGCGACGATCCGCAGCCAAAGTTTTCCCGCGCCAGCAAAATGGAGGCGCTTTTGTATTCCTGAAAGTTCAGGACGAATTCCGGGTTCGGCACTTCGCCTTTATCATCGAGGAAGCGCCAGTCGTTGAACAGATGCGCCCCAAAACCCGTGCGCGTCACTTTCTGCAAAAACTGTTTAGGAATGATCGCGTCAGTATCGACGTTAGCGGCGTCCAGCGGGACAACACGGCCCGTATGTTGGGTAAATTTCTCTGCCATGATTGTCTCCTTATTTCAGGCTGCGAATATCGGCGAAATGACCGGTGACTGCCGCAGCGGCGGCCATTGCCGGGCTGACCAGGTGGGTGCGCCCACCGCGGCCCTGACGGCCTTCAAAGTTACGGTTGCTGGTGGAGGCACAGCGCTCGCCCGGATTCAGGCGGTCGTTGTTCATCGCCAGACACATGGAGCAGCCGGGCAGGCGCCACTCGAAGCCTGCTTCGATAAAGATCTTATCCAGACCTTCCGCTTCCGCCTGGGCTTTCACCGGACCGGAGCCCGGCACAACCAGCGCCTGCACGCCCGGTGCCACTTTGCGGCCTTTTGCAATTTCTGCCGCAGCGCGTAAATCTTCGATACGGGAGTTAGTGCAGGAGCCGATGAACACTTTATCAATGCTCACGTCGGTCAGCGGTACGCCGGGTTTCAGCCCCATATAGGCCAGCGCCTTTTCCGCACTCGCGCGCTCGACCGGATCGGCGAAGGAAGCCGGGTCAGGAATGCTGTCGTTGACGGAAATGACCTGGCCCGGGTTGGTGCCCCAGGTGACTTGCGGGGCGATCTCTTCCGCCTGCAACGTCACAACGGTATCAAAAATTGCCCCCTCGTCCGTTTTCAGGGTTTTCCAGTACGCTACCGCGTCGTCAAAATACTGTCCTTTCGGCGCATGAAGACGCCCCTTCACATAGTTGAAGGTGGTGTCGTCTGGGGCCACCAGGCCTGCTTTGGCACCCATCTCAATGGCCATGTTGCACAGGGTCATACGACCTTCCATGCTCAGCGCCTGAATAGCGTCGCCGCAGAACTCAACGACGTGACCGGTACCGCCTGCACTGCCGGTTTTGCCGATAATCGCCAGCACGATATCTTTCGCGGTGATACCCGGCGCGGCTTTCCCCTTCACTTCAATCTTCATGGTTTTGGCGCGGCCCTGCTTCAGGGTCTGCGTCGCCAGAACGTGTTCCACTTCAGAGGTGCCAATCCCGAACGCCAGGGCGCCAAATGCGCCGTGCGTCGCGGTGTGGGAGTCGCCGCAGACAATGGTCATGCCCGGCAGGGTAATACCCTGTTCAGGCCCCATTACGTGGACGATGCCCTGATAGGGGTGGTTCAGATCGTACAGCTCCACGCCAAACTCGTTACAGTTCTTAATCAGCTCCTGCATCTGGATACGCGCCATCTCGCCAGATGCATTAATGTCTTTGGTCTGGGTGGAAACGTTGTGATCCATCGTGGCAAAGGTTTTACCCGGCTGACGCACCGGGCGCTTGTGCGCACGCAGGCCGTCAAATGCCTGAGGAGACGTCACTTCGTGTACCAGATGACGGTCGATGTACAACAGTGGGGTTTCGTCTGGCGTCTCGTAAACAACGTGCGCATCAAACAACTTCTCATATAACGTCTTAGCCATGATTACACCCCTTCAGCGACATAGCGGGCAATGATGTCGCCCATTTCATCGGTACTGACTGCCGCCGTGCCGCGTGCTAAATCACCGGTACGGACGCCTTCTTCTAACGCCCGGTTAATGGCGTTTTCAATTGCGGTTGCTGCATCGCCTGCATCCAGGCTGTAGCGCAGCAGCAGAGCCAGGGAGAGGATCTGCGCAATCGGGTTGGCGATGTTTTTGCCTGCGATATCCGGCGCGGAGCCCCCCGCCGGTTCGTACAGGCCAAAGCCTTCTTCGTTCAGGCTGGCGGAGGGCAGCATTCCCATGGAGCCAGTGATCATGGCGCATTCATCCGAGAGAATATCGCCGAACAGGTTGGAGCACAGCAACACGTCAAACTGAGACGGATCTTTGATCAGCTGCATCGTTGCGTTGTCGATATACATATGCGACAGCGCAACGTCCGGGTACTGCTTAGCGACTTCACTGACGATTTCGCGCCACAAAATGGAAGACTGGAGCACGTTCGCTTTATCAATAGAGGTCACTTTACGGCGGCGTTTGCGCGCTGACTCAAACGCGATATGAGCGATACGTTCAATTTCAAAACGGTGATAGACCTCGGTATCAAACGCTTTCTCATGCTGACCGCTGCCTTCGCGACCTTTTGGCTGACCGAAGTAGATGCCGCCGGTCAGCTCACGCACGCAGAGAATGTCGAAACCGTTGGCCGCGATATCCGCGCGCAGCGGGCAGAACTCTTCCAGCCCCGGGTACAGCTTCGCCGGACGCAGGTTGCTGAACAGTTTGAAATGTTTACGCAGCGGCAGCAGCGCACCGCGCTCCGGCTGCTCTGCTGGCGGCAAATGTTCCCACTTAGGGCCGCCCACGGAGCCAAACAGCACGGCATCGGCATTTTCACAGCCTTCCACAGTGGCTTTCGGCAATGGCGTACCGTGGTTATCAATTGCAATACCGCCCACATCGTAGTGGCTGGTGGTAATTTTCATCGCAAAACGCGAACGAACGGCTTCCAGTACTTTCAGCGCCTGTGCCATCACTTCCGGGCCAATACCGTCACCCGGCAACACAGCAATATGGTAATTCTTCGACATCACACGGTTTCCTTGTTGTTCTCTTTATTCTGAGCTTTGCGTTGCAACTCTTTTTCGACTTCGGCGGCGCGCCAGATGTTGTTCAGGACATGCACCATCGCTTTCGCGGAGGATTCGACGATATCTGTCGCCAGACCCACACCGTGGAAGCGGCGACCGTTATAATTGACGACGATATCCACCTGACCCAGGGCGTCTTTACCGTGCCCTTTAGCCGTCAGGTCGTATTTCACCAGCTCTACGTCGTACTCAGTGACGCGGTTAATCGCCTGGTAAATGGCATCCACAGGGCCGTTGCCGTTGGCGGCTTCCGCTTTAATTTCATCCCCGCAGGCCAGCTTAACGGAGGCGGTGGCGATGTCGCTTGAGCCGGACTGGACGTTGAAGTAGTCCAGACGGAAGTGCTCTGGCTCTTCCTGCTGTTTGTTGATGAATGCCAGCGCTTCCAGATCGTAATCGAACACCTGGCCCTTCTTGTCCGCCAGCTTCAGGAAGGCGTCGTACAGCTGATCCATGTTGTAATCGCTGTCCTTGTAGCCCATCTCTTCCATACGGTGCTTCACTGCCGCGCGACCAGAGCGTGAGGTCAGGTTCAACTGAACCTGGTTCAGACCGATGGATTCCGGAGTCATGATTTCGTAGTTTTCACGGTTCTTCAGCACGCCATCCTGGTGAATACCGGAAGAGTGAGCGAACGCGCCCGTACCGACAATCGCTTTGTTGGCCGGGATCGGCATGTTGCAAATCTGGCTGACGGTCTGGCTGGTGCGCCAGATTTCGTTGTGATTGATGCGTGTGTGCACGTCCATGATGTCTTTGCGCACTTTGATCGCCATGATCACTTCTTCCAGCGAACAGTTGCCTGCGCGTTCGCCGATGCCGTTCATCGCGCCTTCTACCTGACGCGCGCCGGCGTGCACCGCTGCGATAGCATTGCCAACGGCCAGACCCAGGTCATCGTGGGTGTGTACAGAGATAATGGCTTTATCAATATTTGGTACGCGGTCATACAGACCAGTAATGATGTTGGCAAACTCAAACGGCATGGTGTAGCCGACGGTATCCGGGATGTTGATGGTTCTGGCTCCGGCATTAATAGCGGCTTCCACTACACGGGCCAAATCGTCAATCGGCGTGCGGCCTGCATCTTCACAGGAAAATTCCACGTCGTCAGTGTAGTTACGCGCCCGTTTAACCATATACACCGCACGTTCGATCACTTCATCCAGCGTGCTGCGCAACTTGGTTGCAATGTGCATGGGGGAGGTGGCAATAAAAGTATGGATACGGAATGCTTCTGCAACTTTCAGGGATTCCGCGGCCACATCGATATCTTTCTCAACGCAGCGAGCCAGAGCGCACACGCGGCTGTTTTTGATGGTGCGGGCGATGGTCTGCACTGACTCAAAATCACCCGGCGAGGAGACAGGAAAACCGACCTCCATTACGTCTACACCCATGCGTTCCAGGGCCAGCGCAATTTGCAGTTTTTCTTTAACACTCAGGCTCGCCTGTAATGCCTGTTCACCGTCACGTAAAGTAGTATCGAAAATAACGACTTGCTGGCTCATGGGTTAGGTCCTTGTCAGTCTTAGGGCGCCTTGCTACGAGCATAAAAAAACCCGCGCAGTGGCGCGGGTTTTTAGTTTTACTGAAGACGATTCAACGCTGAATTTCGCCCGCCAGTCTACCGCGCACAGTGGATGCGTTTAGTAGTAGTAGACCGGTGAAACGAAGGGTGCGAATCATGAATCCTGCTCCAGGTGAATGCGATATGCTTTTAGTGGTACTGGATACGCCGACTCATGTCAACCCCTCCCCGACAAAACGGGGACCCAACGCAGGGAGAATACATTAGCTAATTGTGCTGGTTTTTGCGTGGCTAACCGATTTTATTGTCTATTATTGGACTGGGGATTCATCTCTGGAATAATTTGAATATAATTGGTAGCAATTGAACATACTATTTTCATCAACATGCTATGAAATGGAATGTGTTTCATATCATTGATTTATAGACTTCATGAATGATTTACGGGTAAGTAAGTTATCAAAATTGATATCAATTTGTTAATGAATATGCGTTGTATACTATTAATAGTTTAATAACGCTTAAGTCATTATTAATGAGAGCGTTGATTGTGTATTTGTCTGGTTTATGGTTTCATGCTCACAATAAAGTTTGAGATATCTTTTGAACGATTTTTAACTCTTCATCTATGGGGTGCGTAAAGCCGCTCGGTGAATGGGGCTCTTTATATATTCCGAATTTTAAATAATTTCCTTTCGCTTGTTGTATATGCATGGTAAATCATATTTTTCGAAGTTATTACTGTACCTGGGCAAAGGGAATTTAGCGTGACGGTGGAGTCAGAAATGCCAGAAAATAATATTAACCAACCACAGACTTATGATGGGGTTAAGCCTCAGTTACGCACAGTGGATCTTAACTTGTTAACTGTATTCGATGCAGTGATGCAGGAGCAGAATATTACGCGAGCAGCGCAATCTCTGGGAATGTCTCAGCCTGCCGTGAGTAATGCCGTAGCCAGACTTAAGGTGATGTTTAACGACGAGTTATTCGTTCGTTATGGGAGGGGAATTCAGCCCACAGCGCGTGCATTCCAGCTATTCGGTTCGATTCGTCAGGCGCTACAGCTGGTTCAAAATGAACTTCCCGGTTCGGGCTTTGAACCCTTAAGCAGTGAGCGGGTTTTCCATCTCTGTGTTTGCAGTCCGTTAGATAATTATTTGACGTCTGTTATATATAATAAAGTTGAACAGATCGCCCCAAATATTCATCTCGTTTTTAAATCATCATTAAATCAAAACACTGAACACCAGCTTCGTTATCAGGAAACAGAGTTTGTTCTGGGATACGAAGAGTTCCGCCGTCCAGAGTTTGCCTGTGTTCCGTTGTTCAAAGACGAAATGGTGTTAGTCGCCAGTAAAAAACATCCCCGTATGAATTCGCCGCTGCGTGAAAGCGATGTTTACAGTGAGCAACACGCCGTTGTTGCTCTTGACAGATATGCCTCATTCAGTCAGCCGTGGTATGACACCGCCGATAAACAAGCCAGCGTGGCTTATCAGGGAATGGCCATGGTCAGTGTATTAAATGTCGTTTCTCAGACGCAGTTAGTCGCTATTGCGCCGCGCTGGCTTGCTGAAGAGTTCTCCGATTCACTTAATCTGCAAATTTTACCTCTGCCGCTCAAGCTTAATAGCCGGACCTGTTATCTTTCCTGGCATGAGGCTGCGGGTCGGGATAAAGGGCATCAGTGGATGGAAGAGCTGCTGATCAATATTTGCCGTCGCTAGGTTCTGGTGAATAAACCGCATGGCGTCATGCGGTTTATTCTGCGGTTTTTAAAACTGGCGATATTTTGTGCTGCGTTAATTTTTTCAGTTACTTATGCATGCTCAAAAATAGATGATTTCCTGATCCATCCTCTTTTTAAGAGATGAATTATTATTGTCTCCACTCATACCAGACGAATTCACCATATTCATGTCTGTCAGCTGTTTTTTCTGCTTTTATTGCTCATTCCCGCATCCCGTTTGCTAATTGCCTGCCTCATAACGAGCGGTTAAGGTATCCATCACTCTGCACATTATAAGATGGGTTTACCCTGTCAGAAGACGGCGCGGAAATGAATTCTGTAGACCGTCTATAACAAAAGCCTGGAGGCAAAGCATGGAGATGTTGTCTGGCGCGGAAATGGTCGTCCGATCGCTTATCGATCAGGGCGTGAAACAAGTGTTCGGCTATCCCGGAGGCGCGGTTCTCGATATTTATGACGCGCTGCACACGGTAGGCGGTATTGATCATGTTCTGGTTCGTCATGAACAGGCTGCTGTGCATATGGCTGACGGCCTGGCCCGCGCCACGGGCGAAGTGGGTGTTGTGCTGGTCACTTCCGGGCCGGGGGCGACCAATGCCATTACCGGCATAGCGACTGCGTATATGGACTCTATTCCACTGGTCATTCTTTCCGGACAGGTGGCGACGTCGCTGATTGGCTATGATGCGTTTCAGGAGTGCGACATGGTGGGGATCTCACGCCCCGTGGTGAAGCACAGCTTTCTGGTCAAACAAACTGAAGATATCCCGGGCGTACTGAAAAAAGCCTTCTGGCTGGCCGCCAGCGGTCGTCCTGGGCCAGTGGTTGTCGATCTGCCAAAAGATATTCTCAATCCGGGGAATAAACTGCCTTACCTTTGGCCTGAGTCGGTGAGCATGCGTTCGTATAATCCGACCACGCAAGGGCACAAAGGACAGATTAAACGTGCGCTTCAAACGCTGCTGTCTGCGAAAAAACCGGTGGTCTATGTGGGGGGCGGCGCCGTCAATGCAGCCTGCGAAACGCAACTACGCGAACTGATCGAGAAGCTTAATCTTCCTGTCGCGTCATCACTGATGGGGCTGGGGGCGTTCCCTGCCACGCATCGGCAGGCGCTGGGCATGCTGGGTATGCACGGCACCTACGAAGCCAATATGACGATGCACAATTCTGACGTGATTTTTGCCGTCGGCGTGCGTTTTGACGATCGCACCACGAACAACCTGGCGAAATACTGCCCGAATGCGACGGTGCTGCACATTGATATCGATCCTACTTCTATCTCTAAAACGGTGCCGGCGGATGTGCCGATCGTGGGAGACGCACGACAGGTGCTGGATCAAATGTTGGATCTGCTGGCGCAGGAGACCGCCTCTCAACCGCTGGACGAGATCCGCGACTGGTGGCAACAAATCGAGCAATGGCGTGGCCGTCAGTGCCTTAAATACGACACGCAAAGTGAGAACATCAAACCGCAGGCGGTGATCGAGACGATCTGGCGTCTGACCAATGGCGATGCGTATGTCACTTCTGACGTGGGCCAGCATCAGATGTTTGCTGCGCTGTATTACCCGTTTGATAAACCGCGTCGCTGGATCAACTCAGGCGGGCTCGGCACGATGGGCTTTGGTTTGCCCGCCGCGCTGGGGGTAAAGCTGGCGTTGCCAAACGAAACGGTTATTTGCGTAACGGGTGACGGCAGTATACAGATGAATATTCAGGAACTTTCCACTGCGCTGCAATATGAACTGCCAGTGCTGGTGCTGAACCTGAATAACGGTTACCTCGGCATGGTAAAACAGTGGCAGGATATGATTTATTCGGGCCGTCACTCCCAGTCCTATATGAAATCACTTCCGGACTTTGTCCGTCTGGCTGAAGCCTATGGTCATATTGGCATGCGGGTAACCGATCCGTCAGAGCTGGAAGCGAAGCTCGGCGAAGCGCTTGAGCACGTTAAAAACAATCGCCTTGTCTTCATGGACGTTATCGTCGATGGCACAGAGCACGTTTATCCGATGCATATTCGTGGCGGTGGTATGGATGAAATGTGGTTAAGCAAAACGGAGAGAACCTGATATGCGCCGGATATTATCTGTATTACTGGAAAATGAGTCGGGCGCACTGTCGCGGGTTATCGGGCTCTTTGCCCAGCGCGGCTATAACATTGAAAGCCTGACCGTGGCACCGACCGATGACCCTACGCTCTCGCGCATGACGATCCAGACTGTCGGCGATGCGAAAGTGCTTGAGCAGATCGAAAAGCAATTGCACAAGCTGGTGGACGTACTGCGCGTCAGCGAGCTGGGGCAGGGGGCTTACGTCGAACGTGAAGTGATGCTGGTGAAAATTCAGGCCAGCGGTTACGGCCGTGAAGAGGTCAAGCGCAACACGGATATTTTCCGTGGGCAGATTATTGACGTCACGCCTTCTATATATACTGTCCAGCTTGCCGGAACGAGCGATAAGCTGGACGCTTTCCTGGCCTCTGTCAGGGATGTGGCAAAAATTGTTGAAGTTGCGCGCTCTGGCGTTGTTGGCCTCTCGCGCGGCGATAAAATCATGCGTGAGTAGCGCAATAGGTTCGCCTCTTTCAGCCCGGTAGCCAAAGCCGGGCTTTTTTTTGCGTAATCCGCCGACAACGCAGACAAAAGCGGTTGCCGTGAAGGCTATTCTGCGTTTAGATGTTAAAATATTTAACCATAACCTTGACAGGGCCATGGACTCTTTTCTTTTTTTGAGGGGCAATTGTGAAACTGGATGAAATCGCCCGGCTCGCCGGCGTGTCGAGAACCACGGCCAGCTATGTGATTAACGGTAAAGCAAAGCAGTATCGTGTCAGCGATAAGACCGTTGAGAAAGTGATGGCAGTCGTTCGTGAGCATAATTACCATCCGAATGCTGTCGCCGCAGGTTTACGTGCCGGGCGCACCCGCTCTATTGGCCTGGTGATCCCGGACCTGGAAAACACCAGCTATACCCGCATCGCCAACTATCTGGAACGTCAGGCTCGTCAGCGGGGCTATCAGCTGTTGATTGCCTGCTCCGAGGATCAGCCCGACAACGAGATGCGCTGCATTGAGCATCTGCTGCAACGTCAGGTTGATGCCATCATCGTGTCGACCTCTTTACCACCCGAGCATCCGTTCTATCAGCGCTGGGCGAACGATCCGTTCCCGATAGTGGCGCTGGATCGTGCGCTCGATCGTGAACATTTCACCAGCGTCGTGGGTGCCGATCAGGACGATGCAGAAATGCTGGCTGCCGAGCTGCGTACCTTCCCGGCTGAAACGGTGCTGTATCTTGGCGCTTTGCCTGAACTTTCGGTAAGCTTCCTGCGTGAACAAGGGTTCCGTACGGCATGGAAAGACGATCCGCGTGACGTTCATTATCTCTATGCCAACAGTTATGAGCGCGAAGCGGCTGCCCAGCTGTTCGAGAAATGGCTGGAAACGCACCCGATGCCGCAGGCGTTGTTTACCACCTCGTTTGCTCTGTTGCAGGGAGTGATGGACGTGACGTTACGTCGCGATGGCAAGCTGCCATCCGATCTGGCGATTGCTACCTTCGGTGATAACGAACTGCTCGACTTCCTGCAATGCCCAGTGCTGGCCGTGGCTCAGCGTCACCGCGACGTCGCCGAGCGCGTGCTGGAGATTGTTCTGGCAAGCCTGGATGAACCCCGCAAGCCGAAACCCGGGCTTACGCGTATCAAACGTAATCTCTATCGGCGTGGAATTTTGAGCCGCCATTAATATTTCCACAGGGGCGGTATAACTGCCCCCTTTTGCGGCGAATTTATTGCGATAAATAATTCCCGGATAAAAATTAGGATTTATCTCTAAGATTCATAGCCTGCTATTTTTCTGAATCCATTTTGGTGTTAAAAAGCACAATTATAAATTTTTGACTGACATTTCTTTGTATTGTTTTGTTACAAACAGGCGCCAGCCGATGAATATTCAGCCATTTTTCACTCTCCCTCCAGGCCTCAATGCACACGAACGAATCCATATTGCCTCGGGATTAAACTGGTGCTGTTATCCCCCGGCGATATGCCTTAAAATGCTGCCCGCGTCGCAAACTGACACTTTATATTTCCCTGCGATGATATTGAGTGAGTCTTAACGCTCGTGTGCATATTCGGTTTTTTTCTTACAAATATTCATAACGTTAATTTTGCCTCGCCAGTTGTTTAGTTATTAGCCAGGTCACTCTTGCTCTGTAAATAGGATGCTTTCGGGTCCGTACAGAGAGAGTCCTGGCTTGACAAGCTTTTCCCTCGCTCCGTAAACTCCTTCAGGTGGGAATTTGTGGGTTAAAGTGGTGAGGAGGGGTGAGGCTGGCATGTTCCGTGGAGCAACGTTAGTCAATCTCGACAGCAAAGGGCGTTTATCGGTACCAACCCGATACCGTGACCAGCTGATTGAGAACGCTTCGGGTCAACTGGTTTGCACCATTGACATCAACTCCCCCTGCCTGCTGCTTTATCCTTTGCCTGAATGGGAAATCATTGAGCAAAAGCTGTCGCGACTGTCGAGCATGAACCCGCAGGAACGCCGCGTACAGCGGTTGTTATTGGGACATGCCAGTGAATGTCAGATGGATAGCGCCGGGCGATTATTGATTGCGCCTGTGTTGCGGCAACATGCCGGTCTGACTAAAGAAGTGATGCTGGTCGGGCAGTTCAACAAGTTTGAACTGTGGGACGAAACGACCTGGTATCAACAGGTCAAGGAAGATATCGACGCTGAGCAGTCTGATTCCGCAACATTATCGGAACGGCTGCAGGACTTGTCTCTATAAATATGATGGAAAATTATAAACATACAACGGTGCTGCTGGATGAGGCCGTTAACGGCCTGAATATTCGTCCAGATGGCATCTATATTGATGGCACTTTTGGTCGCGGTGGCCACTCGCGTTTGATCCTCTCTCAGCTTGGAGCGGAAGGGCGCCTGCTGGCAATTGACCGCGATCCGCAGGCGATTGCCGTTGCGCAAACCATCGATGACCCTCGCTTTTCCATCGTGCATGGACCTTTCTCTGCGCTTGCGGATTATGTCGCCGAGCGCGGTCTGACCGGCAAAATCGACGGGATCCTCCTCGATCTTGGTGTCTCTTCACCACAGCTTGATGATGCAGAACGCGGCTTCTCCTTTATGCGCGACGGTCCGCTGGATATGCGTATGGACCCCACCCGCGGCCAGTCTGCCGCCGAGTGGTTACAAACTGCTGACGAAGCGGATATTGCCTGGGTGATCAAAACCTTCGGCGAAGAACGCTTTGGCAAACGTATTGCGCGCGCCATCGTGGAGCGCAACCGCGTTGAGCCAATGACCCGTACCAAAGAGCTGGCAGAAGTCATCGCGGCGGCAACGCCAGTGAAGGACAAGCACAAACATCCTGCGACCCGTACCTTCCAGGCGGTTCGTATCTGGGTAAACAGTGAACTGGAGGAAATAGAGCTGGCGCTAAAAAGCTCGCTCGACGTGCTGGCCCCGGGTGGGCGGTTATCCATCATCAGCTTCCATTCGCTGGAAGATCGCATCGTTAAGCGCTTTATGCGTGAACAGAGCCGCGGTCCGCAGGTTCCAGCTGGGCTGCCGATGACGGAAGAACAACTCAGAAAGCTGGGAGGCCGTCAGTTGCGAGCATTAGGCAAGTTGATGCCGGGCGAAGAAGAGGTGGCAGAGAATCCACGTGCCCGTAGTTCAGTGCTGCGTATTGCAGAGAGGACGAACGCATGATCAGCAGAGTGACAGAGACCCTAAGCAAAGTTAAGGGATCGTTAGGAAGCAACGAGCGCCATGCCTTGCCTGGCGTGATCGGTGACGATCTTTTGCGGTTTGGGAAGCTGCCACTCTGCTTGTTCATTTGCATCATTGTGACGGCAGTCATGGTGGTAACCACCGCTCACCATACCCGTTTATTAACTGCGCAGCGCGAACAGATGGTACTGGAACGCGATGCGCTGGATATTGAATGGCGAAATCTGATCCTTGAGGAAAACGCGCTCGGCGATCACAGCCGGGTTGAACGGATCGCAACGGAAAAACTGCAATTACAGCATGTCGATCCTTCGCAGGAAAATATCGTAGTACAAAAATAAGGGAAAACGCGACGCATGAAAGCAGCGGCAAAAACGCTAAAACCAAAACGCCAGGAAGAACAGGCCAACTTTATCAGTTGGCGTTTTGCGTTGCTTTGCGGCTGCATTTTACTGGCGCTGGGTTTCCTGCTGGGACGTGTGGCGTGGCTACAAATCATCGCGCCTGACATGCTGGTGCGTCAGGGGGATATGCGTTCTCTGCGCGTGCAGGAAGTTTCTACCTCTCGTGGGATGATCACCGACCGCTCCGGCCGCCCGCTGGCGGTGAGCGTACCGGTGAAGGCGATCTGGGCCGATCCTAAAGAGCTGCATGACGCAGGCGGGATCACCCTTGATAACCGCTGGAAGGCGCTCTCAGACGCGTTGAAAATGCCGCTGGATCAGCTGGCGTCACGCGTTAACGCCAACCCGAAAGGGCGCTTCATCTATCTTGCCCGTCAGGTGAACCCTGACATGGCTGATTACATTAAAAAACTTAAGCTGCCCGGCATTCATCTGCGGGAAGAATCCCGCCGTTATTATCCTTCCGGCGAAGTCACCGCGCACCTGATTGGCTTCACCAACGTGGATAGCCAGGGGATTGAAGGCGTTGAAAAAAGCTTCGACAAGTGGCTTACCGGCCAGCCTGGCGAGCGAATCGTGCGTAAAGACCGCTATGGTCGCGTCATTGAAGATATTTCCTCGACAGACAGCCAGGCCGCGCACAACCTGGCCCTGAGTATTGATGAGCGCTTGCAGGCGCTGGTCTATCGTGAGCTGAACAACGCCGTCGCGTTTAACAAGGCGGAATCGGGCAGTGCCGTGCTGGTGGATGTGGCGACAGGTGAAGTGCTGGCGATGGCCAGTAGTCCCTCATACAACCCGAATAATTTTGCCGGTACAGCAAAAGATGCGATGCGTAACCGCTCCATCACCGATGTGTTTGAACCCGGTTCAACCGTAAAACCTATGGTGGTGATGACGGCTCTACAGCGGGGCATCGTCAACGAAAATACCGTTCTGAATACGATCCCTTATCGAATTAACGGCCACGAAATAAAAGACGTGGCACGTTACAGCGAACTGACCCTGACCGGGGTCTTACAGAAGTCGAGTAACGTCGGTGTGTCAAAACTGGCGTTAGCGATGCCGTCCTCAGCGTTAGTAGATACTTACTCACGTTTTGGGCTGGGAAAGGCGACCAATTTGGGGTTGGTCGGAGAACGCAGTGGCTTATATCCTCAAAAACAACGGTGGTCTGACATAGAGAGGGCCACCTTCTCTTTCGGCTACGGGCTAATGGTAACTCCCTTACAGTTAGCGCGAGTCTACGCAACGATTGGCAGCTATGGCATTTATCGCCCGCTGTCGATCACCAAAGTTGATCCACCGGTACCGGGGGAACGTGTTTTCCCGGAATCTATCGTTCGTACCGTCGTACATATGATGGAAAGCGTCGCGCTGCCCGGTGGTGGTGGCGTGAAGGCCGCGATTAAGGGCTATCGTATCGCCATCAAAACCGGTACAGCGAAAAAAGTGGGGCCGGACGGCCGCTATATCAACAAATACATTGCCTATACCGCAGGCGTAGCGCCTGCAAGCAATCCGCGTTTTGCGCTGGTGGTCGTCATCAACGATCCGCAGGCGGGTAAATACTACGGCGGCGCCGTCTCCGCGCCTGTGTTCGGGGCTATTATGGGCGGCGTGTTGCGCACCATGAACATTGAACCGGATGCGCTGGCGACGGGCGAAAAAAGTGAATTTGTAATTAATCAAGGCGAGGGAACAGGTGGCAGATCGTAATTTGCGCGACCTTCTTGCTCCGTGGGTGCCTATGCTACCTGCGCGAGCACTGCGAGAGATGGTACTGGACAGCCGCGTAGCGGCTTCTGGCGATCTTTTTGTGGCAGTGGTAGGTCATCAGGCGGACGGGCGTCGTTATATCCCGCAGGCGATTGCGCAAGGTGTTGCTGCCATTATTGCTGAGGCCAAAGATGAGGCAACAGACGGTGAGATCCGTGAAATGCACGGCGTGCCGGTCATCTATCTCAGCCAGCTGAATGAGCGTCTCTCCGCGCTGGCAGGACGTTTTTACGACGAACCTTCCGACCAGTTAAAGCTTGTTGGCGTGACAGGAACCAACGGAAAAACCACCACCACTCAGTTGATGGCGCAATGGGCTCAGCTGCTGGGTGAAACCGGTGCCGTCATGGGCACGGTGGGGAACGGTATTCTGGGCAAAGTAAGCCCGACGGAAAACACTACAGGCTCGGCGGTTGACGTGCAGCGTGTGCTGGCAGGCCTTGCAGAGCAGGGGGCGACCTTCGCGGCGATGGAGGTCTCCTCCCATGGTCTGGTACAACATCGCGTGGCGGCACTGAAATTTGCCGCCTCTGTCTTTACAAACCTGAGCCGCGATCACCTTGATTATCATGGTGATATGGAGCACTACGAAGCGGCGAAATGGCTGCTTTATTCCACTCACCACCACGGGCAGGCGATCATTAACGCCGACGACGAAGTCGGTCGCCGCTGGCTGGAAAAACTGCCAGATGCGGTGGCGGTGTCGATGGAAGATCGCATTAATCCGAACTGTCGTGGCCGCTGGCTGAAGGCAGTCGAAGTGAACTACCACGATAGCGGGGCGACGATCCGCTTTGCTTCCACCTGGGGCGAAGGTGAAATTGAAAGCCGCCTGATGGGGGCTTTCAACGTCAGTAACCTGCTGCTGGCGCTGGCGACGCTGCTGGCGCTGGGTTACCCGATGGTAGATCTGCTGAAAACGTCTGAGCGTTTGCAACCGGTCTGTGGCCGCATGGAAGTGTTCAGTGCGCCGGGCAAGCCGACGGTGGTCGTGGATTACGCCCATACGCCGGATGCGCTGGAAAAAGCGCTGGAAGCGGCGCGTCTGCACTGCGCAGGCAAGCTCTGGTGCGTGTTTGGCTGCGGTGGCGATCGCGACAAGGGCAAACGTCCGCTGATGGGCGCCATCGCTGAGCAGTTCGCGGATATTCCCGTGGTGACCGATGACAACCCGCGTACCGAAGAGCCGAGGGCCATTATCAACGACATTCTGGCGGGCATGCTGGATGCGGGTCGTGCGCGCGTGGTCGAAGGCCGTGCGGAGGCCGTGACTAACGCCATTATGCAGGCGCAGGAGAACGATGTGGTTCTGCTGGCCGGTAAAGGTCATGAAGATTATCAGATCGTCGGCAATCGTCGTCTGGATTACTCCGACCGCGTGACGGCAGCGCGTCTGCTGGGAGTGGTGGCATGATTAGCATTACGTTAAGCCAGGCCGCTGCGGTATTGCAGGGGATGCTGCATGGTCAGGATCTGACCATCGAGGCTGTGACCACCGACACCCGTAAGGTGACGGTGGGCTGCCTGTTTGTGGCGCTGAAGGGTGAACGTTTTGACGCCCACGATTTTGCGCAACAGGCTAAAGATAACGGCGCGGGTGCGCTGCTGGTCAACCGTAAGCTCGATATCGATTTGCCGCAGATTGTGGTGAAAGATACGCGCCTGGCGTTTGGTGAGCTGGCGGCATGGGTTCGCCAGCAGGTGCCAACACGCGTCGTGGCGCTGACGGGCTCGTCGGGCAAAACCTCCGTTAAAGAGATGACGGCGGCGATCCTTAGCCAGTGCGGAAACACGCTTTATACGGCGGGCAACCTTAATAATGACATCGGTGTACCGATGACGCTGCTGCGCCTGACCCACGAGCATGAATATGCGGTGATTGAGTTAGGGGCTAACCATCAAGGCGAAATCGCCTGGACCGTGAGCCTGACGCGTCCGGAAGCGGCGCTGGTGAATAACCTGGCGGCGGCACATCTTGAAGGTTTTGGTTCGCTGGCCGGTGTGGCGAAAGCGAAAGGTGAAATTTATACCGGCCTGCCGGATGACGGCATCGCCATTATGAATGCCGATAACAATGACTGGCTGAACTGGCAGAGCATCATTGGTTCACGCAAAACCTGGCGCTTCTCCCCGAATGCGGCAAACAGTGATTTTTCGGCGACCAACATTCATGTGACGTCACACGGCACCGAGTTCACCCTCACGACCCCAACGGGCGACATCGACGTGCTGCTGCCTCTGCCGGGTCGTCATAACATCGCCAATGCGCTTGCTGCGGCAGCGCTCTCAATGGCGGTAGGGGCCTCACACGCTGCGATAAAAACTGGTCTGGCAAATTTAAAAGCCGTGCCGGGGCGTCTGTTCCCGATCCAGCTGGCTGAAAACAAACTCCTGCTGGATGACTCCTACAACGCTAATGTCGGCTCCATGACGGCGGCCGTGCAGGTCTTGTCTGAGATGCCGGGCTATCGCGTGATGGTTGTGGGCGATATGGCCGAGCTGGGTGATGAAAGCGAAGCCTGCCACGTACAGGTTGGCGAAGCGGCGAAAGCTGCCGGGCTTGACCGCGTACTGAGCGCAGGCACGCTGAGCAAGGCCATTTCCGATGCCAGTGAAGTTGGCGAACATTTTGCCGATAAATCTGCACTGATCGAACGCCTGAAGGCATTGATTACAGAAAAACAGATTGTGACTGTTTTAGTTAAAGGTTCACGTAGTGCCGCCATGGAAGAGGTTGTGCACGCATTACAGGAGAACGGGACATGTTAGTTTGGCTGGCCGAACATTTGGTCAAATATTATTCAGGCTTTAACGTCTTTTCCTATCTGACGTTTCGCGCCATCGTCAGCCTGCTGACTGCGCTGTTCATCTCGTTGTGGATGGGCCCGCGCATGATTGCCCGTCTGCAAAAACTCTCTTTCGGCCAGGTTGTACGCAACGATGGTCCGGAATCACACTTCAGCAAGCGCGGTACGCCGACCATGGGCGGGATCATGATCCTGACCGCGATTGTGGTGTCCGTTCTGCTGTGGGCTTATCCGTCTAACCCCTACGTCTGGTGCGTGCTGACTGTTCTGGTTGGCTACGGGATCATCGGTTTTGTTGATGACTACCGCAAAGTCGTGCGCAAAGACACCAAAGGTTTGATCGCGCG
Source organism: Enterobacter cloacae complex sp. 402C9 (assembly GCF_050030745.1). NCBI lineage: Bacteria > Pseudomonadati > Pseudomonadota > Gammaproteobacteria > Enterobacterales > Enterobacteriaceae > Enterobacter > Enterobacter cloacae complex sp. 402C9. The sequence goes on from NZ_JBLGUW010000001.1 coordinate 752,231, forward strand.
CTGGAAGTATTTCTGGATGTCGGTAATTGCGCTGGGTGTGGCCTTCGCGCTTTACCTGGCAGGAAAAGACACCCCGGCCACCGAGCTGGTGGTGCCGTTCTTCAAAGACGTGATGCCGCAGCTGGGGCTGTTCTACATTCTGCTGGCTTACTTTGTGATCGTCGGCACCGGCAACGCCGTCAACCTGACCGATGGTCTGGACGGCCTGGCCATCATGCCAACCGTGTTTGTCGCGGGCGGTTTCGCGCTGGTGGCGTGGGCGACCGGTAACATGAACTTTGCAAACTACCTGCACATCCCGTACCTGCGACACGCTGGTGAGCTGGTGATCGTCTGTACGGCGATTGTCGGCGCGGGGCTGGGCTTCCTGTGGTTCAACACCTATCCGGCGCAGGTCTTTATGGGCGACGTCGGTTCACTGGCACTGGGCGGCGCGCTGGGCATTATCGCCGTGCTGCTGCGTCAGGAGTTCCTGCTGGTGATTATGGGCGGTGTGTTTGTGGTTGAGACCCTGTCGGTGATTTTGCAGGTCGGTTCCTTCAAGCTGCGCGGCCAGCGCATCTTCCGTATGGCACCGATTCACCACCACTATGAACTGAAAGGCTGGCCGGAGCCGCGCGTCATTGTGCGCTTCTGGATTATTTCGCTGATGCTGGTGCTGATTGGCCTGGCAACGCTGAAGGTACGTTAATCATGGCAGATTACCAGGGCAAAAAAGTCGTTATCATCGGGTTGGGCCTTACCGGCCTCTCCTGCGTGGACTTTTTCCTTGCGCGTGGCGTGACGCCGCGCGTGATGGATACGCGCGTCTCTCCGCCGGGTCTGGACAAGCTGCCGGAGCAGGTTGAACGCCACCTGGGTGGTCTGAATGATGAGTGGCTGCTGGTCGCCGATCTGATTGTTGCCAGCCCGGGCATGGCGCTGGCGCATCCTTCGCTGAGTGCCGCGGCGGATGCAGGCGTTGAGATTGTTGGCGATATCGAACTGTTCTGCCGGGAGGCGCAGGCCCCGATCGTTGCCATTACCGGTTCAAACGGTAAAAGCACCGTCACCACCCTGGTGGGTGAGATGGCGAAAGCGGCGGGCAAAAATGTCGGCGTGGGCGGTAACATTGGTCTGCCCGCGTTGATGCTGCTCGATAAAGGGTGTGAGCTGTTTGTACTTGAGCTTTCCAGCTTCCAGCTGGAAACCACTTCAAGCCTGCATGCGGCGGCGGCGACGATCCTTAATGTCACCGAAGATCATATGGACAGATACCCGTTCGGCTTGCAGCAGTACCGCGCGGCCAAGCTGCGTGTCTATGAAAATGCCAAAGTCTGCGTGGTGAATGCCGATGATGCACTCACCATGCCGGTGCGTGGCGCAGACGATCGCTGCATTAGCTTCGGTATTAACATGGGTGACTATCACCTTAACCGCCAGCAGGGCGAAACCTGGCTGCGGGTGAAAGGTGAGAAGGTGCTGAACGTGAAAGAGATGATGCTCTCCGGCCAGCATAACTACACCAACGCCCTGGCGGCGCTGGCGCTGGCGGATGCCGTTGGTCTGCCGCGATCTTCAAGCCTGAAGGCGCTGACCACCTTTACCGGCCTGGCTCACCGTTTTCAGCTGGCGCTGGAGCACAACGGCGTACGCTGGATTAACGATTCCAAAGCGACCAATGTGGGTAGCACCGAGGCGGCATTGAACGGTCTGCACGTTGAAGGCACACTGCATCTGCTGCTGGGCGGCGACGGTAAATCAGCCGATTTCTCCTCGCTGAAGCAGTACCTCAACGGTGATAACGTGCGCCTTTATTGCTTTGGCCGCGATGGCAGCGAGCTTGCGGCGTTGCGTCCTGAGGTCGCCGAACAAACCGAGACCATGGAACAGGCGATGCGCCTTATCGCCCCCCGCGTGAAGCCCGGCGATATGGTGCTGCTCTCGCCAGCCTGTGCCAGCCTCGATCAATTTAAGAATTTCGAACAGCGGGGCGATGTCTTTACCCGCCTGGCGAAGGAGTTAGGCTGATGCGTTTATCTCTCCCTCGCCTGAAAATGCCGCGTCTGCCAGGGGTTGGTATCCTGGTATGGCTGTTTACGGCGCTGAAAGGCTGGGTGATGGCTTCACGGGATAAAGATTCCGACAGCCTGATTATGTACGACCGCACGCTGTTCTGGCTCACGCTGGGGCTGGCTGCGACCGGCTTTATTATGGTCACCTCGGCGTCGATGCCTGTCGGACAGCGTCTGGCAAACGATCCGTTCCTGTTTGCCAAGCGTGACGGGCTGTACATCATTCTCGCGTTCTGCCTGGCAATGATCACCTTACGCCTGCCGATGTCGTTCTGGCAGCGGCACAGTACGGCCATGCTTATCGCCTCAATCATCATGCTGTTGATCGTTCTGGTCGTCGGGAGCTCCGTTAACGGGGCATCACGCTGGATCGCCTTTGGTCCGCTGCGTATTCAGCCTGCAGAGTTCACCAAGCTTTCGTTGTTCTGCTACCTGGCAAACTACCTGGTGCGTAAAGTCGACGAAGTTCGTAACAACCTGCGCGGCTTCTTAAAACCGATGGGCGTGATTCTGGTGCTTGCGATCCTGCTGCTGGCGCAGCCCGACCTCGGTACGGTAGTCGTACTGTTTGTCACTACGCTGGCGATGCTGTTCCTGGCGGGAGCAAAACTGTGGCAGTTCATTGCCATCATCGGGATGGGGATTTCGGCAGTGGTGCTGCTGATCCTCGCCGAACCATACCGTATCCGCCGTGTGACCTCGTTCTGGAACCCATGGGAAGATCCGTTCGGCAGCGGTTATCAGCTGACACAGTCGCTGATGGCGTTTGGCCGCGGCGAAGTCTGGGGCCAAGGCCTGGGCAACTCGGTGCAAAAACTGGAGTATTTACCGGAGGCGCATACCGACTTCATCTTCTCCATTATTGGGGAAGAACTGGGTTATATCGGTGTGGTATTGGCGCTATTAATGGTATTCTTCGTCGCTTTCCGCGCCATGTCGATTGGCCGTAAAGCGCTGGAGATCGATCACCGCTTCTCCGGTTTCCTGGCCTGCTCAATTGGTATCTGGTTTAGCTTCCAGGCACTGGTAAACGTTGGGGCCGCAGCGGGTATGCTGCCGACCAAAGGTCTGACGTTGCCGTTGATCAGTTATGGTGGTTCGAGTTTGTTGATCATGTCGACGGCCATCATGTTTTTGTTACGCATAGATTATGAAACGCGTCTGGAGAAAGCTCAGGCGTTTACACGAGGTTCACGATGAATCAACCGAAGCGGTTAATGGTGATGGCAGGCGGGACCGGCGGACACGTGTTCCCGGGACTGGCGGTTGCGCACCATTTAATGGAACAGGGCTGGCAGGTACGCTGGCTGGGAACCGCAGACCGCATGGAAGCCGACCTGGTACCTAAACACGGTATCGAGATCGACTTTATTCGTATTTCTGGTCTTCGTGGCAAAGGGATCAAGGCGCAGCTGCTGGCGCCGGTGCGCATTTTCAATGCCTGGCGTCAGGCGCGCGCCATTATGAAGCGTTTTAAGCCTGACGTCGTTCTGGGCATGGGCGGTTACGTTTCCGGTCCGGGCGGACTGGCGGCGTGGTCACTGGGCATCCCCGTTGTTCTGCATGAGCAGAACGGTATTGCCGGGTTGACCAACAAATGGCTGGCAAAAATCGCCACCAAAGTTATGCAGGCCTTCCCCGGGGCATTCCCGAAAGCGGATGTCGTAGGGAATCCGGTACGTGTGGACGTGCTGGCGCTGCCGCTGCCAGATACGCGTCTGGCGGGTCGCGAAGGGCCGGTGCGCGTGCTGGTCGTCGGCGGTTCCCAGGGCGCACGTATTTTAAACCAGACGATGCCGCAGGTTGCGGCAAAACTGGGTGATGCGGTGACCATCTGGCACCAGAGCGGGAAGGGCGCTCAGCAGAGCGTTGAGCAGGCTTACGCGCAGGAAGGTCAGCTGCAGCATAAAGTGACTGAATTTATTGATGATATGGCCGCAGCCTATGCCTGGGCCGATGTTGTGGTCTGTCGCTCGGGCGCGCTGACGGTGAGCGAAATCGCCGCCGCCGGTTTACCGGCGCTGTTTGTGCCGTTCCAGCACAAAGACCGACAGCAGTACTGGAATGCGCTGCCGCTTGAGAAAGCGGGCGCAGCGAAGATTTTTGAGCAGCCACAATTTACCGCTGATGCGGTCGCCACTACCCTGGCGGGCTGGAACCGGGATGTATTACTGGAGATGGCGCAACGCGCACGCGCGACCGCTATCCCGGATGCAACGGAACGGGTGGCAAAAGAAGTGAGCCTGGCAGCCCAGGCATAATTCTCGCAGTGCGTGTTGCGCTGCACGATTTTTTTGAAGTAGTCGATGGCGTTTAGAGAATGAATACACAACAACTGGCAAAACTGCGTTCTATCGTGCCCGAGATGCGTCGCGTCCGGCACATTCACTTTGTCGGCATCGGTGGTGCTGGCATGGGCGGTATTGCCGAAGTGTTAGCTAACGAAGGCTATCAGATCAGCGGGTCTGACCTGGCGCCAAACCCTGTTACGCAGCAGCTGGCGTCGCTGGGGGCGACTATCTATTTCAATCATCGCCCGGAAAACGTGAGCGATGCGAGCGTGGTTGTAGTGTCCAGCGCGATCTCCGCGGATAACCCGGAAATCGTTGCGGCGCATGAGGCGCGCATTCCGGTGATCCGTCGCGCGGAAATGCTGGCTGAACTGATGCGTTTCCGTCACGGCATTGCGGTGGCCGGTACGCACGGTAAAACCACAACAACAGCGATGGTCTCCAGCATTTATGCGGAAGCGGGTCTCGACCCAACGTTCGTTAACGGTGGTCTGGTGAAAGCCGCTGGCGTGCATGCGCGTCTGGGCCACAGCCGTTATCTGATTGCGGAAGCGGATGAAAGCGACGCGTCGTTCCTGCATTTGCAGCCGATGGTGGCTATCGTCACCAATATCGAAGCTGACCATATGGATACCTACCAGGGCGACTTCGAGAACTTAAAGCAGACCTTTATTAACTTCCTGCACAACCTGCCGTTCTATGGCCGTGCGGTGATGTGCGTGGACGACCCGGTGATCCGCGAGCTGCTGCCGCGCGTCGGGCGTCAAATTACCACCTACGGCTTCAGCGAAGACGCTGATGTACGCGTGGAAGATTATAAGCAGATAGGTGCGCAGGGACATTTCACCCTGGCACGCCAGGATAAAGAGCTCCTGCATGTCACCCTGAACGCGCCGGGACGTCACAATGCCCTGAATGCGGCGGCGGCGGTGGCTGTTGCAACGGAAGAAGGCATTGATGATGAGGCGATCCTGCGCGCGCTGGAAAGCTTCCAGGGAACGGGCCGTCGCTTCGACTTCCTGGGTGAGTTCCCACTGGAGCCAGTAAACGGTAAGCCAGGTTCTGCGATGCTGGTCGATGACTACGGTCACCATCCGACGGAGGTGGACGCAACCATCAAAGCGGCACGCGCGGGTTGGCCGGAAAAGAATCTGGTCATGATCTTCCAGCCGCACCGTTACACACGTACCCGCGATCTGTATGACGATTTTGCCAACGTCCTTTCGCAGGTCGATACCCTGCTGATGCTGGATGTTTATGCCGCGGGCGAAGCGCCGATTCCGGGCGCGGACAGTCGGTCTTTATGTCGTACCATCCGCGGACGCGGTAAAGTGGACCCTATCCTGGTCCCCGACCCGGTGCAGGTAGCTGAAATGCTTGCCCCGGTCCTGACGGGTAACGATCTGATCCTGATTCAGGGTGCGGGAAATATCGGCAAAATCGCCCGTACCTTAGCTGAAATCAAACTGAAGCCGCAAACTCAGGAGGACGAGCGTCATGGCTGATAAGATTGCGGTCCTGTTTGGCGGCACTTCCGCCGAACGCGAGGTTTCTCTGAATTCGGGCGCTGCCGTGCTGGCGGGCCTGCGTGAAGGTGGTGTGGACGCGCATCCGGTTGATCCGAAAGAGGTGGACGTTACGCAGCTGAAAGCGATGGGCTTCGATAAAGCCTTTATCGCGTTGCATGGCCGCGGCGGTGAAGACGGCACGTTGCAGGGGCTGCTGGAGCTGATCGGTATGCCGTACACCGGCAGCGGCGTGATGGCATCCGCCATCTCCATGGATAAACTGCGCAGCAAACTGCTGTGGCAGGGGGCGGGTCTGCCCGTTGCGCCATGGGTTGCACTGACGCGCCGTGAATTTGAATTGGGCTTGTCGGACAGCGTTAATACACGCATTGCGGCACTGGGCTTACCGGTTATTGTGAAGCCTAGCCGTGAAGGGTCGAGTGTGGGAATGTCCAAAGTTGATAAAGCTGTAGATTTGGCTGACGCTTTAGCACTGGCATTTCAACATGATGAAGAAGTTCTGATTGAAAAATGGCTTAGCGGGCCGGAATTTACCGTCGCGATGCTTGGTGAAGAAATTTTACCGTCAATTCGCATCCAACCCGCCGGAGTCTTCTATGATTATGAGGCGAAGTATCTCTCTGATGAGACGCAATATTTCTGCCCAGCTGGTCTTGAAGCACAACGTGAAGCGGAATTACAGTCTCTGGTGCTTAAAGCCTGGAATGTTTTGGGATGCCGAGGCTGGGGACGAATTGATGTGATGCTTGACGGTGACGGGCAATTTTATCTGCTGGAAGCAAACACGTCTCCGGGTATGACCAGCCATAGCCTTGTGCCGATGGCGGCGCGTCAGGCGGGAATGAGCTTCTCGCAATTAGTCGTACGTATTCTGGACCAGGCGGGCTGATATGTCTCAGGCTGCGTTGAACACGCGCAACCGCGATGACGAAGAAGAATATTCTTCTTCGCGCCGGAGTAATGGAACGCGTCTTGCAGGGATTATCTTCCTGCTCGGGGTGCTGTGCACCGTGTTTATCAGCGGCTGGATGGTGCTGGGCTGGATGGAAGACGCACAGCGGTTGCCGCTGTCGAAGCTGGTAGTGACCGGAGAGCGTCACTACACGCGTAACGATGACATTCGCCAGTCAATTCTGGCGCTGGGGTCGCCTGGCACCTTTATGACGCAGGACGTCAACATTATCCAGAGTCAGATTGAACGTCTGCCGTGGATAAAACAGGCGAGTGTCAGAAAGCAATGGCCTGATGAATTGAAGATTCATCTGGTTGAATATGTGCCGATTGCGCGTTGGAATGATCAGCATATGGTTGACGTAGACGGAAATTCGTTCAGCGTCCCGAGCGATCGTGTCAACAAGCAGAATTTACCGATGTTGTATGGCCCGGAAGGCAGCGAAAACGAAGTATTGCAGGGTTTTCGTGAGATGGGGCAGGTGCTGGCTAAGGATCGCTTTACGTTAAAAGATGCTGCGATGACGGCGCGCCGTTCCTGGCAGCTGACCTTAACGAATGGCATTAAGCTCAATCTTGGCCGCGGCGACACAATGAAACGTCTGGCGCGTTTTGTAGAACTTTACCCGGTTTTACAGCAGCAGGCGCAGACGGATGGCAAACGGATAAGCTACGTTGATTTGCGCTATGACTCAGGCGCAGCAGTCGGTTGGGAGCCGGCTCCGGTCGAGGAACCTAATCAGCAACAAAATCAGGCACAGGTACAGGCAGAACAACAATGATCAAGTCGACGGACAGAAAATTGGTAGTAGGACTGGAGATTGGCACCGCGAAGGTTGCCGCTTTGGTAGGGGAAGTTCTGCCCGACGGTATGGTCAATATCATTGGCGTGGGCAGCTGCCCTTCCCGTGGTATGGATAAAGGTGGGGTAAACGACCTTGAGTCGGTGGTGAAATGCGTTCAGCGCGCCATCGACCAGGCTGAATTGATGGCAGATTGCCAGATTTCCTCTGTCTATCTGGCTCTTTCTGGTAAGCACATCAGCTGCCAGAATGAAATCGGTATGGTGCCGATTTCTGAAGAAGAAGTGACGCAGGAAGACGTTGAGAACGTTGTCCACACGGCGAAATCTGTGCGTGTTCGCGACGAGCACCGTGTGCTGCATGTGATCCCGCAAGAATACGCGATCGACTACCAGGAAGGTATCAAGAATCCGGTCGGTCTGTCGGGCGTACGTATGCAGGCAAAAGTGCACCTGATCACATGTCACAACGATATGGCGAAGAACATTGTAAAAGCCGTTGAACGTTGTGGCCTGAAAGTTGACCAACTAATTTTCGCCGGACTTGCCGCGAGCTATTCCGTGCTGACCGAAGACGAACGTGAACTGGGCGTCTGTGTGGTCGATATTGGTGGTGGTACAATGGACATGGCTGTCTATACCGGCGGTGCGTTGCGCCACACCAAAGTGATCCCGTACGCCGGGAATGTGGTGACCAGCGATATCGCTTACGCCTTTGGTACGCCACCGAGCGATGCAGAGGCGATTAAAGTGCGCCACGGTTGCGCGCTGGGCTCTATCGTCGGCAAAGACGAGAGCGTTGAAGTGCCGAGCGTAGGCGGTCGACCGCCGCGCAGCCTGCAACGCCAGACGCTGGCAGAGGTAATTGAGCCGCGTTATACCGAGCTGCTCAACCTGGTCAACGAAGAGATTTTGCAGTTACAGGAACAGCTTCGCCAGCAGGGTGTGAAACATCATCTCGCAGCGGGGATTGTATTAACCGGCGGGGCAGCGCAAATTGAAGGTCTTGCGGCCTGCGCTCAGCGCGTGTTCCATACGCAGGTGCGTATTGGTGCGCCGCTGAATATCACCGGTTTAACGGATTATGCTCAGGAGCCGTACTATTCAACGGCGGTGGGCCTGCTGCACTACGGGAAAGAATCCCATTTAAGTGGTGAGGCAGAGGTGGAAAAACGCGTCTCGGTGGGGTCGTGGGTCAAACGACTTAACACCTGGTTGCGAAAAGAATTTTAATTTTTTAAGAGACCGGAGAGAATTAGCGGTCTCGGGCGACAGGCACAACGGAGAGAGAGATTATGTTTGAACCTATGGAATTAACCAACGACGCGGTGATTAAAGTCATCGGCGTCGGTGGCGGCGGCGGTAACGCCGTAGAGCACATGGTGCGCGAGCGCATCGAAGGTGTTGAATTCTTCGCGGTGAACACCGATGCGCAGGCGCTGCGTAAAACGGCTGTTGGCCAGACGATTCAGATCGGTGGTGGCATCACCAAAGGTCTGGGAGCAGGGGCTAACCCGGAAGTGGGCCGCAACGCGGCTGAAGAAGATCGTGAAGCGCTGCGCGCTGCACTGGACGGTGCAGACATGGTCTTCATCGCAGCGGGTATGGGTGGCGGTACAGGTACCGGTGCAGCACCCGTTGTGGCGGAAGTCGCTAAAGATTTAGGTATTCTGACCGTTGCTGTCGTGACCAAGCCTTTTAACTTTGAAGGTAAGAAGCGTATGGCTTTCGCGGAGCAGGGTATCACCGAGCTGTCCAAGCACGTGGACTCTCTGATTACCATTCCGAACGACAAGCTGCTGAAAGTGCTGGGTCGCGGTATCTCTCTGCTGGACGCCTTTGGCGCGGCAAACGACGTGCTGAAAGGCGCGGTTCAGGGTATTGCTGAACTGATTACCCGTCCTGGCCTGATGAACGTTGACTTTGCAGACGTTCGCACCGTGATGTCCGAGATGGGCTATGCGATGATGGGCTCTGGCGTGGCGAGCGGTGAAGACCGTGCGGAAGAAGCCGCTGAAATGGCGATCTCTTCTCCACTGCTGGAAGATATCGATCTGTCTGGCGCGCGCGGCGTGCTGGTCAACATTACCGCTGGCTTTGACCTGCGTCTGGATGAGTTCGAAACCGTGGGTAACACCATCCGTGCATTCGCCTCTGACAACGCTACCGTTGTTATCGGCACGTCCCTTGACCCGGAAATGAACGACGAACTGCGTGTGACTGTTGTGGCCACCGGTATCGGTATGGACAAGCGTCCTGAGATCACCCTCGTGACCAACAAACAGACTCAGCAGCCGGTGATGGATCGTTACCAGCAGCACGGTATGTCGCCTCTGACTCAGGAGCAAAAACCGGCTGCGAAAGTGGTGAACGACCCGACTCCACAAACGGCAAAAGAGCCAGATTATCTGGATATCCCGGCGTTCCTGCGTAAGCAAGCTGACTAAGAATTGGCTGGAATTTGGGGATTTGCGCTCTTTGTGCTAAACTGGCCCACCGTTAGTGATATACACTCTCGGTTGGATAGTTAATTTGGCGAGATTATACGATGATCAAACAAAGGACACTTAAACGTATCGTTCAGGCGACGGGTGTCGGTTTACATACCGGCAAGAAAGTCACACTGACGTTACGCCCTGCGCCGGCCAATACCGGGGTCATCTATCGTCGCACCGACTTGAATCCACCGGTAGATTTTCCGGCCGATGCCAAATCTGTGCGTGATACTATGCTCTGTACTTGTCTGGTGAACGAGCATGACGTGCGGATTTCTACCGTAGAGCACCTGAACGCCGCCCTGGCGGGTCTGGGTATCGACAACATTATGGTTGAAGTCGATGCGCCAGAAATCCCGATCATGGACGGGAGTGCTGCTCCGTTCGTTTATTTGTTGCTGGATGCCGGCATCGAAGAACTGAACTGCGCGAAGAAATTTGTTCGCATTAAAGAGACCGTTCGCGTCGAAGATGGCGACAAATGGGCTGAATTCAAACCGTACAATGGTTTCTCGTTGGACTTCACCATCGATTTTAACCATCCGGCGATTGACTCCAGCACCCAGCGCTATGCGATGAACTTCTCTGCGGATGCGTTCATGCGTCAGATCAGCCGAGCACGTACCTTCGGCTTTATGCGTGATATCGAATATCTGCAATCCCGCGGCCTGTGCCTGGGCGGCAGCTTCGATTGTGCCATCGTTGTTGACGATTATCGCGTACTGAACGAAGACGGTCTGCGTTTTGAAGATGAATTTGTTCGTCACAAAATGCTGGACGCGATCGGCGACCTCTTCATGTGTGGTCACAACATCATTGGTGCCTTTACCGCGTTTAAATCCGGTCATGCACTGAACAACAAACTGTTGCAGGCCGTCCTGGCAAAACAGGAAGCCTGGGAATATGTGACCTTCGAAGACGAAGCTGAACTGCCGCTGGCGTTCAAAGCCCCGACTATGGTCCTGGCGTAACGGTTAAAGCCGTTTCGTAAGAAAAGCGACTGGTTCACCTGGTACTCTCTCCGACCAGGGAAGCCAGTCGTTTTTATTTCTGCCCTTTCTGGATTTGTCTCTCTCACCCCCTGGCCTGTGTTGGGTGCCAAATAACGGTGTGTTCGCTGCATTAATGACCGTTTTTACCTGCTGCAAGGTGTCATTCCTGCTGTCGTGTATTGGCTTTAGTGGTAATATCTGGGCGCTAAAAAAGAATAACTGAACTCAGCCTGCACTGGCGGGCGAACGTGGTGGAGCAAGTGAGCGGAATATTGACGCGCTGGCGACAATTTGGCAGACGTTACTTCTGGCCGCATCTCTTATTGGGGATGGTCGCGGCGAGTCTCGGCTTGCCTGTGCTCAGCAACAGCGCAGACGCGGCAACCCCAGCACGTTCCACGACGACCAAGCACGATCTCACCACGCGGGTTAACTTCACTAATCTCGCATGGCTTGAAGCCAGCCGTCGTCCCAATTTCTCCGTTGATTACTGGCAGCAACACGCGATTCGCACGGTTATTCGCCATCTGTCGTTCGCGATGGCGCCGCAGACGATGCCTGTTGCTGAAGAAACGCTGCCGGTCCAGGCTCAGCACCTTGCTCTGCTCGATACGCTCAATGCGCTTCTGACGCAGGACAACCAGCCGCCTGTGACCGTGAGTCAGACGGCGCAAACTGCTTTTGTTTCCCCCGCATCCTTCTCTGTTTCGACCTGGATTAGCCAGGTTCACGGCATCCGTGCCGGGCCTCAACGCTTCAGCTAAATTAACCCTTTTTCAATACCTTAATTTATCTGCCCGACTGGGGCGTTTGAGATTTTATTATGCTAATCAAATTGTTAACCAAAGTTTTTGGTAGTCGTAACGATCGTACCCTGCGCCGCATGCGCAAAGCTGTGAACGTCATCAACGGTATGGAACCGGCGATGGAGAAGCTCTCTGATGATGAACTGAAAGCAAAAACCGCGGAGTTCCGTGCGCGTCTGGAGAAAGGCGAAACCTTAGAAAGCCTGATCCCGGAAGCCTTTGCCGTAGTACGTGAGGCCAGTAAACGCGTGTTCGGCATGCGTCACTTCGACGTGCAGCTGCTGGGCGGGATGGTGCTCAACGAGCGCTGCATCGCGGAAATGCGTACCGGTGAAGGTAAAACCCTGACTGCAACGCTGCCGGCTTACCTGAATGCGCTGACGGGTAAGGGCGTTCACGTTGTTACCGTCAACGACTATCTGGCGCAACGCGACGCCGAAAATAACCGTCCACTGTTCGAATTCCTCGGCATGACCGTGGGCATTAACATGTCCGGCCTGCCGGCACCTGCGAAGCGTGAAGCCTACAACGCGGACATCACCTACGGCACCAACAACGAATACGGCTTCGACTACCTGCGTGACAACATGGCGTTCAGCCCTGAAGAGCGCGTCCAGCGTAAACTGCACTATGCGCTGGTGGATGAGGTTGACTCCATTCTGATCGATGAAGCGCGTACCCCGCTGATCATCTCCGGCCCGGCCGAAGACAGCTCCGAGATGTACCGTAAAGTCGACAAAATCATTCCACACCTGCTGCGTCAGGAGAAAGAAGACTCCGATACTTTCCAGGGTGAAGGTCACTTCTCCGTGGATGAAAAAGCGCGTCAGGTCAACCTGACCGAACGCGGCCTGGTGAAAATCGAAGAGCTGCTGGTGGCTGAAGGCATTATGGAAGAGGGCGAGTCTCTGTACTCCCCGAGCAACATTATGCTGATGCACCACGTAACGGCTGCACTGCGCGCGCACGCCCTGTTCACCCGCGACGTTGACTACATCGTTAAAGACGGTGAAGTCATCATCGTCGATGAACACACCGGTCGTACCATGCAGGGACGTCGCTGGTCCGATGGTCTGCACCAGGCCGTGGAAGCGAAAGAAGGCGTGGATATTCAGAACGAAAACCAGACGCTGGCCTCCATCACCTTCCAGAACTACTTCCGTCTGTACGAGAAGCTGGCGGGGATGACCGGTACCGCAGATACCGAAGCGTTTGAGTTTAGCTCCATCTATAAGCTGGATACCGTGGTAGTACCAACCAACCGTCCAATGATCCGTAAGGATATGCCGGACCTGGTATACATGACCGAAGCGGAAAAAATCCAGGCGATCATCGAAGATATTCGCGATCGTACCGCGAAGGGCCAGCCGGTTCTGGTGGGGACCATCTCCATCGAGAAATCTGAAGTGGTGTCTAACGAGTTGACCAAGGCGGGCATCAAGCACAACGTGCTGAACGCCAAGTTCCACGCTAAAGAAGCAGATATCGTTGCGCAGGCGGGTTACCCGGCTGCCGTAACCATCGCTACCAACATGGCGGGTCGTGGTACCGATATTATGCTCGGCGGTAGCTGGCAGGCCGAAGTGGCCGAGCTGGAAAACCCAACCCCGGAGCAAATCGCGCAGATCAAAGCCGACTGGCAGGTGCGTCACGACGCGGTGCTGGCATCCGGTGGTCTGCACATCATTGGTACCGAGCGTCATGAATCTCGTCGTATCGATAACCAGCTGCGCGGTCGTGCGGGCCGTCAGGGTGATGCCGGTTCTTCCCGCTTCTATCTGTCCATGGAAGATGCGCTGATGCGTATTTTTGCCTCTGACCGTGTGTCCGGCATGATGCGTAAACTGGGCATGAAACCTGGCGAAGCGATCGAGCACCCGTGGGTTACCAAAGCGATTGCCAACGCCCAGCGTAAAGTAGAAAGCCGCAACTTCGACATTCGTAAGCAACTGCTGGAATATGATGACGTTGCCAACGACCAGCGTCGTGCAATCTATACCCAGCGTAACGAACTGCTGGACGTGTCCGACGTGAGCGAAACCATTAACAGCATTCGCGAAGATGTGTTCAAAGCCACTATCGACGCGCACATTCCACCGCAGTCTCTGGAAGAGATGTGGGATATCGAAGGCCTGCAGGAACGTCTGAAAAACGACTTCGACCTCGAACTGCCAATCAAAGAGTGGCTGGACAAAGAGCCTGAGCTGCACGAAGAGACCCTGCGCGAGCGTATCTACGAAACCGCGCTGGACGTCTACAAGCGTAAGGAAGAAGTGGTTGGCGCTGAGATGATGCGTCACTTCGAGAAAGGCGTAATGTTGCAGACCCTGGACTCCCTGTGGAAAGAGCACCTGGCGGCAATGGACTACCTGCGTCAGGGTATCCACCTGCGTGGTTATGCGCAGAAAGATCCGAAGCAGGAGTACAAGCGTGAATCCTTCTCCATGTTTGCTGCCATGCTGGAGTCGCTGAAGTATGAAGTCATCAGCACTCTGAGCAAAGTTCAGGTGCGTATGCCGGAAGAAGTGGAAGCGATGGAGCAGCAGCGTCGTGAAGAAGCTGAGCGTCTGGCACAGATGCAGCAGCTGAGTCATCAGACCGATGAGAGCGAAGCCGCAGCGGCAATCGCAGCGCAGACGGGCGATCGTAAAGTCGGTCGTAACGATCCGTGCCCATGCGGTTCCGGCAAAAAATACAAGGCGTGCCACGGCCGCCTGAGCTAAGAACATAACAAACCGAAAAGGCGCAGATATCTGCGCCTTTTTTATGGACGTGACATGATGAAAACACTGCAAATTGCTGTCGGGATCATTCGCAACCCGCAAAACCAGATCTTCATTACCCAACGTGCCGCCGATGCGCATATGGCCAACAAATGGGAATTCCCCGGCGGGAAAATCGAATCAGGTGAAACGCCGGAGCAGGCGCTGGTGCGTGAGCTTCAGGAAGAGGTGGGGATCACCCCGCTTGACGCAACGCTGTTCGATAAGCTGGAGTACCAGTTTCCGGACAGGCACATCACGCTCTGGTTCTGGCTGGTGGAAAACTGGGAAGGTGAGCCATGGGGAAAAGAGGGGCAGCCGGGTAACTGGATTGAGCTTCAGGCCAGCGATGCGGAAAAATTCCCGCCTGCCAATGAGCCTGTGATCCTCCGGCTGGTCGCACAACCGTAGGCCTGCTAAGCGAAGCGCCAGCAGGCTTTTAATGTTACTGCTGGTTTTCGCTCCAGTCATCGCTATCCGAGAGATCGCCTTCGCTCGGAATGCGTTTCTCTTCCGCCGCCCATTCGCCCAGGTCTATAAGTTGACAGCGTTTGCAGCAGAATGGGCGAAATGGACTCACTTCTCCCCAGACGACAGTTTTCCCACAGGTTGGGCAGTTTACGGTGGTTACGTCAGACATCGGCACTCCTTAACAACAGGCCAGTTCAAAATCGAGGCGTTCCGGCACGGTGCCATGCTCACTGTCCAGCGGCATAAAGCGGATCGCGAAACGGCTTTTATGTCCGGAAATTTGCGGGTAAAGCTGCTCGCCAAGAGAGAGATTCAAACGCAGAAGATCGGCGTCGTCGCCGTTATCCTGATAAAAACCGTTGAGACTGGTCTGCTTGCGGAACGGGGCAGAGTTACGCACAAGATCGAGGATCAGGGATAACGTTTGATTCATCGGCTCCAGACTGCCCATCCAGCTGTTCACCTGGCGATCGCGCTGTTCCTGCGGCATGTGCAGCCACATATGCAGCGTTGGAAGGTCAAAGCTACAGCAACCGCCCGGTATGCTCAGACGCTGACGCACCAGCGCAATCAGACGGTCCTCGCGTAAAAATTGTCCAACGCGCGGCGCGGCCATCAGCGTCGCGCTGCTGTTTTTTAGCTGCTGGCGTAAAGCGTCAATTCGACTTTTATCTACGCCCGGTACTTCGGCCCAGGCCTGTAATTTACGCTGCTGGCGCTCCAGCTCTTTCAACAGCTCAGTGCGGACATCGCCGCGTTCAATCACATCCAGCAGATCGCCCACGTTGCGGAAAAAATGCAGCGCGGTGGCATGATCGTTGACGGGCAGATGTTGTGAAAGTTGTTGAATAAGAAATTCTATGCGTAGCCAGGTACGCATTTTTTCGTTAAGCGGATGCTCAAAAAGGATATGAGTCGACATTATGGTTTTTCCTGTGCAACGGCCTGCGCGGCGAAGGTCAGATACTTCGCGTGCAGACGAGCAACATCCGATGCAATGGCATCTGGTGCGCCGTTATTATCAATAACATCATCCGCAACGGCGAGGCGCGCTTCGCGCGTGGCCTGTGCGGCAAGAATTTGTTCAGCATGCTCGCGTGAAACATGGTCACGCGCCATGGTTCTCTGGATTTGCGTTTCGCGGGAAACGTCAATCACCAGCGTTCTGTCTGCTTTATTTTGAAGCTGATTTTCCACCAGTAACGGGATCACCCACAACACATAGGGCGAACTGGCTGCGGCAATCTGACGCTGAGTTTCCTGGTGGATAATGGGGTGGAGCAGGGCATTAAGCCAGGCTTTTTCCGCCGGATCGGAAAATATGCACTCACGCAGCTGCCGACGATTCAGGGTGCCGTCAGCCTGTATCACACGGCGACCAAAATGCGCTTCGATGGCGTTTAAGGCGGGTGTATTGGGTTCTACCACCTGACGGGCAATGATATCGGCGTCGATAATCGTGATGCCGAGACGAGCAAACGCGTGCGCAACGGTGCTTTTACCACTACCGATGCCGCCGGTTAATGCGACGATATACCCCATTAAATCAGATCCTGGGAATTATTCAGTTTTAAAATCAGTTGCTTAAAATTCAAACTTACAACAGCCAATGTTTAGCTCTCTTTACCCGCTTTTTACCAGGTAAATTTATAGGATTGTAGCGTAAAAAAAGAGAATTTCGCAGTCTTGCGGAGCAGGTATTAGTGCGTATGATAGCGTCACTGGAGTTGTGCTTTTAATATATTTGCCTCTAACCCCAGGAATCCGCACATGCGTATTGAAGAAGATCTGAAGTTAGGTTTCAAAGACGTTCTTATCCGCCCTAAACGCTCTACACTGAAAAGTCGCTCAGACGTTGAACTCGAACGTCAATTCACCTTTAAGCATTCCGGTCAGACGTGGTCTGGCGTGCCGATTATCGCGGCCAACATGGACACCGTCGGGACCTTCGAGATGGCGACCGCGCTGGCGCAATTCGACATCCTTACTGCGGTACATAAACACTACAGCCCTGAGGAGTGGAATGCGTTTGTCGCCTCCGCCTCGGCTGACGTGGTGAAGCATGTGATGGTCTCGACCGGTACGTCTGATGCAGATTTCGAGAAAACCAAACAGATCCTGAACGCCAATCCGGCGCTGAATTTTGTCTGCATTGACGTGGCAAATGGTTATTCCGAGCATTTCGTCCAGTTCGTCAGCAAGGCGCGTGAAGCCTGGCCAACCAAAACCATCATCGCGGGCAACGTGGTGACCGGTGAAATGTGTGAAGAGCTGATCCTCTCCGGGGCCGACATTGTGAAAGTAGGCATTGGCCCGGGGTCCGTTTGCACCACGCGCGTGAAAACCGGTGTGGGTTATCCACAGCTGTCTGCGGTAATTGAATGCGCTGACGCCGCGCACGGTCTGGGCGGCCAGATCATCAGCGACGGTGGCTGCACCATGCCAGGCGATGTGGCGAAAGCCTTCGGCGGCGGCGCGGACTTCGTGATGCTCGGCGGCATGCTGGCCGGCCACGAAGAGAGCGGCGGTACCGTGGTGGAAGAGAACGGTGAGAAATTCATGCTGTTCTACGGAATGAGCTCTGAATCTGCGATGACCCGTCACGTGGGTGGTGTCGCGAAATACCGTGCGGCGGAAGGTAAAACCGTGAAGCTGCCACTGCGCGGCCCGGTCGAAAACACGGCGCGCGATATCCTCGGCGGTCTGCGTTCTGCCTGCACCTACGTGGGGGCTTCCCGCCTGAAAGAGCTGACTAAACGCACGACGTTTATCCGCGTTCAGGAGCAGGAAAACCGCGTATTTAATAGCCTCTGACGGCTACGGCTGGCGCGCGTCCGTGCGCCAGCATTACCCCGCGCTCATTGCATCCCCCAGATGGAAAATTGGCAGATACATCGCCACCACCAGCGTGCCAATAATCAGACCTGTCACGACCAGTAGCAAAGGCTCAAGAAGCGCCGCCAGATTGTCTGCCTGCTGGAATGTCTGTTCCGTATGATGGCGGGCCAGATTCATCAGCATCACATCCAGTGAACCCGACACTTCTCCGGTGCGAATGAGCTGAATACACAGTGGTGTAAAAACAGAGGCCTTCTGGAAGGAGGACCACACGGGCATCCCCTGTTCGATATCGCTGCGTATCTCACGGAGTTTCTCCTGCCAATAGCCACTCTCAACGGTCTCCTCCACACTCTCCACTCCTTGTAAAAAAGCAATTCCAGCCTGCTGGGTTAATGACAGCACGGTAAAAATTTGCCCCAGTTTTTGCCCACGCATCAGCGTGCCCATCACCGGTACATGTAACAGGACGTACTGCCAGCGCGGATGCCGCCGCAGCTTACAGGCGATGACAACCATTGCCACGAGCAGGGCCAAAAGGGTGAGCATATGCGCCTGAACCAGGGCCGCCAGCCCCATGACTGCCTGCGTGAGCAAAGGGAGCGGGGTGTTGAACGTTTTGTAGATTGCAGCAAACTCAGGCAAAACCAGCGTGACCATCGCCAGCACCACGAAAACGGCCAGCGTCAGGATGATCAGCGGATAGCGCAGCGCTTTCTTCACCTTTGCACTGAGCTGCTGCTGGGATTTTTGTTGCTGCGCAAGCTGACGGCAGCAGGCTTCGAGCTTACCCGTCAGCTCACCCGTCTTCACCATCGAGACATAAAGGGGGCTAAACACCTCTGGCCATTTCTTCATGGCCTCTGACAGGGCACAACCTTCGCTCAGGTCATCAGCAAGACTGTGCAGCAGCGCCTGCCAGTGCTTCAAAGGATGCTGTTCCGCCAGCATGTGCAGGCTTTGGGACAGCGTAAGTCCGGCCTGTAGCAGCGTGGCGAGCTGGCGAAAAATATCGTAGCAGTGTTGCACCTGCCATCGGTGTCGCTGCTGGCAGCGTTTTAGCGCCAGCGGGTGCAGCTGTTTAAGCACCAGAGCCGTGTAAGCTGCGTTACGGTCGATGGCCCAGAGGGTGCCGGTTTGCACCTCCCCCTCGGTGGTCAGGGCACGCCAGCGCCAGAGCGAATTAGCAGCCATCGGGCATTCCCAGGACGCGCAACAGCTCTTCGAGCGTGGTCAGCCCTTGCTCCACGGCCATGCAGCCATGCTCAAACAAAGATGTCATTCCCGCCTGACGTGCGCTGGACCCAATCACCTCCGTGCTTGCTCCGCTGGCGATGGCCTGCCGCAGCGTGTCGTCGATGACGAGCACTTCAAAAATGGCTACGCGACCATAAAAACCGTGGTAGCAGCGCTCGCAACCGGTGGGTTGCCAGCGAGGAAGCGGCCGGGGCCACAGCGTGCGAGGTAATTCGGTGTGGCGGCTGGCTTCCTGTCGGCAGTACGGGCATAAACGACGCACCAGCCGCTGGGCAATCACCATCGAGAGCGCCGAAGAGATCATCCAGCGCGCGACGCCCATCTGTTGCAGCCGTACCAGCGTTTCAGTCGTCGAATTAGTATGGAGGGTGGACAGCACCAGATGCCCGGTTTGCGCCGCCTTAATGGCAATTTCTGCCGTTTCGCCGTCACGAATTTCACCCACCATAATGATGTCAGGATCCTGCCTGAGCAGGGCACGCAGCACGCTCTGGAAGGTCAGCCCCGCGCGCGGATTAATCTGCGTCTGGTTTAAGCCTGCAAGCGGGATTTCAACGGGATCTTCCACGCTGCAAATATTAACGTCAGGGGTATTTCGCGCCTGTAACGCGCTGTACAGCGTCACCGTTTTCCCGCTACCGGTCGGGCCGGTGACCAGAATCAACCCCTGAGGGCTGTTAAGCGCCCCGGCAAAACGGGCCTGCTGGTCTGCACTCATCCCCAGCAGTTCAAGCTCCAGTGCCTGCTGCACCTGGTGAAGCAGACGAAGCACGATTTTTTCTCCACCGCTACAGGGAAGGGTTGCGATACGAAAAGAGACGGGGACGCTTGCCAGCTCCACCGTAAACTGACCGTCCTGCGGCAGGCGGCGCTCCGCAATATCCAGTTGGCCCAGCACCTTCAGGCGTGCGGCAAGCGTCGTACCGAGGGCGGCGGAAACCGGCGGTTGCGGGTAGAGAACACCGTCGATTCGCAAACGGATCTGGTAGCCGTGCTCCGTCGGTTCAATATGGATGTCAGAAGCCCGCTGGTTCACTGCCTGCTGCAACGTTGTACTGAGCACGTCAGCGGCTGAGTTTGGCACTATTCCCGGCAGGTGTGATGATGAGAGGGACTGAAGCCGTTTTTCCATCCGTTCGGCCGTCCAGCACTCAATATCAATACGTTTCTGCGTGGCGAAGCGTAACGCTTCCATCAGCTCAGAGGCAGGATTACCCACCACCGCAATGCTGATCATCTCGGTGTCGCTTGCGAGTAGCAGTGCGTGATGGCGCTGACAGAGCGTCATAAGCTGTTCGGTGTTCATTGTCCACTCCTGTCAGTTGTTGTCGAAGCGGAAAACATCTTCACAGGCTTGTCTGAGCGCCGTGTCGGACGCAATGTTGCAGGCGCGCGTCCAGCCCGTCATACCGTTACCGTCGCTCCAGATCGGTGTCATGAGCACTTCAAGTCCGTTAAGACTCTCCTGTCCTGTTAACGATACGATCCCCTTCGCCACGCTCATCGCTGAAACGTAACGCGTGGTAGTCGGGGAGGGGATACCATTGGTTCCTGCGTCGCAGCGATCCACACCACCACGATCCAGGGCGCAAAGCTCAATAGCGGTGCGGTAGGGAATGAACGTTTGAAGCATATCGGTGAGCGCTGCTTTTCGCAGGTAGTTCTGATAGGCCGGGATGCCAATCGCGCTCAGGATGGCAATAATGCCAATGACCACCATTAGCTCAATCAGGGTAAATCCTTGTTGTCTGTTCATATCTGCTCCTTACGTTAAGTGGCGCTACTGTGGCAGTACCGGCGCGCAGAAACGAGGGGCAAAAGCGCGAACGTGAAAGGGCTTTCAGGGAAATGATTCAGTGTTGCAGAGAAGGACAGCGTAATTGCGAGCGGTTTCGTATTTCCCCTCTCCGGGCGGAGAGGGGAAGATCAGTTATTTGAAGCGCATCGAGAGGTCCAGGGCACGTACGTGCTTGGTCAGGGCGCCAACGGAGATATAATCGACGCCGGTTTCAGCAAATTCGCGGAGGGTGTCGAACGTCACGTTGCCGGACACCTCAAGCTGCGCCTGGCCGTTTGTGCGTTTGACCGCTTCACGCATCTGCTCCGTGTCGAAGTTATCGAGCATGATGATGTCAGCCCCCGCTTTAATGGCCTCGTCCAGCTCATCCAGCGTTTCCACTTCCACTTCGACCGGCACATCCGGATGCAGCCAGAAGGCTTTTTCCACGGCCTGACGTACCGAGCCAGAGGCAATAATGTGGTTCTCTTTGATCAGGAAGGCATCGGATAGCCCCAGACGATGGTTGGCGCCACCGCCGCAGAGCACGGCGTATTTCAGCGCGGTGCGCAGGCCCGGCAGGGTTTTACGGGTATCCAGCAGCTGCGTGCGGGTGCCTGCCAGCAGGTCAACGTAGCGGCGTACTTCACTGGCAACGCCAGAGAGCGTTTGCACAAAATTGAGCGCGGTGCGTTCACCGGTCAGCAAGACGCGGGACGGGCCGTCCAGCTCGAACAGTGGCTGATTTGCAGTGACCGCATCACCGTCCTCAACGTGCCATGTTACCTGCACCTCGTCGCCCGCCAGCTGGGTAAAGACCTCCTCAACCCAGCGTTTGCCGCAGAAAACCCCCGCTTCGCGGGTGATGACTACCGCGTGCGACCGTGTCTCTTTTGGCAACAATTGGGCGGTAATATCGTTATCGGCGCTGACGTCACCGCCGAGGTCTTCTCTCAGGGCATGGGCAACGCTTGCCGGGATATCACTATTAATACGTTCCAGAAGCGCGTCACGTCGGTGGTCGGGGTTATAGCGGCGAGGCGGCATGATAAAACTCCAAATTGGTAACGAATCATAATATTGAAACATGCTACTCTGAACCGAGTAACAGCACCATAGATAAGGAGTTCCAGCATGTTGTTAGAAAACGGATGGCTGGTGGACGCGCGACATGTACCGTCGCCGCACCACGATTGCCGCCCGGAGGATGAAAAGCCCACACTGCTGGTGGTTCACAACATAAGTCTCCCGCCAGGTGAGTTTGGCGGTCCGTGGATCGACGCGTTATTCACAGGAACGATAGATCCCGATGCTCATCCTTACTTTGCTGAGATTGCGCATTTGCGCGTATCGGCGCACTGCCTGATCCGCCGTGATGGCGAAGTGGTTCAGTATGTTCCTTTTGATAAGCGAGCCTGGCATGCCGGCGTGTCGATGTATCAGGGGCGCGAACGGTGCAATGATTTCTCCATTGGAATTGAACTGGAAGGAACGGACACCACGCCTTACACCGATGCGCAATATCAGAAACTGGTTGCTGTGACGCAAACTTTAGTGGGGCTTTATCCCGCCATTGCAGACAATATTACGGGGCACAGCGACATCGCCCCCGAAAGAAAAACCGACCCCGGCCCGGCGTTTGACTGGTCCCGGTTTCACGCCATGCTTACCACGTCGTCAGATAAGGAGATAACATGACGTTGTTTACCATGCTGCTGGTTATGATCGCCGAACGCCTGTTTAAGCTCGGCGAGCACTGGCATCTGGATCATCGGCTGGAAGTGTTATTCCGCCGGATCAGGCATTTTTCCATGCTACGCACGCTGCTTATGACGGCAGGTGTGATGGTGATTACGTTCCTGTTGCTACGCTCACTTTACGGCCTCTTTTTCAACGTGCCGCTGCTGGTGGTATGGATACTGCTGGGCGTGTTGTGTATTGGCGCGGGCAAGGTGCGTTTGCACTATCACGCGTATCTGAAAGCTGCTTCCCGGGATGATGTCCACGCGCGCGGCGCGATGGCGAGCGAGCTGACGATGATCCACGGCGTACCGCCGGACTGCGATGAACGCGAATTTCTGCGCGAGCTACAAAACGCGCTGCTGTGGATTAACTTCCGTTACTACCTGGCGCCGCTGTTCTGGTTTGTGGTGGGCGGTCCATGGGGACCAGTACTGCTGATGGGCTATGCTTTTCTGCGCGCCTGGCAGACCTGGCTTGCCCGCTACCTTACGCCGCATGAACGTCTCCAGTCCGGCATTGATGCCATTCTGCACGTGCTCGACTGGCTTCCGGTGCGACTGGTCGGCGTGGTCTATGCCCTCATCGGTCACGGTGAAAAGGCGTTGCCAGCGTGGTTTGCCTCCCTTGCAGACCGCCATACCGCGCAGTATCAGGTCTTAACCCGACTGGCTCAATTCTCGCTGGCTCGCGAGCCGCACACGAACAAAGTCGAAACGCCTAAAGCTGCCGTCTCGATGGCGAAAAAAACGTCGTTTGTGGTGGTGGTGATTGTGGCGTTGCTGACGATTTACGGCACGCTGGTCTGACCCAGCGCGCCGAAGCCGTTACAGCGTATCCGCAGGCGGGATGCCGAAATCAGGCATCCCGTTGCCGTCCCAGCGGACGAGCTTCAGGCGAGTGTGGCGATTCGGATCGTAAAGCGGATCGCCTTCAATTTCAGTGTAGTTTCGCGCGTGGTAGACCAGCACATCGTCGCCTTCCGGCGTCTGCGTAAAGCTGTTATGGCCTGGTCCATACTGACGGTTTTCGTAGCTGGTGACGAACACCGGGCGCGGGGATTTATGCCAGTTAGTCGGGTTTTGCGGATCGGCATCTACGTCTATCCACAGTAATCCCATGCAGTAATTCTCGTCGGTGGCGCTGGCGGAATAGCTGATAAATAGCTTATCGCCATGGAACAGCACCGCCGGGCCTTCGTTGACCCAGAATCCGCGGCACTCCCAGTCATATTCCGGTTTACTGAGCATCACCGGCTCGCCTTTCAGCGTCCACGGATTTTCCATTTCACACAGGTAAAGATTGGAGTTACCGGAAATGTCCGGGGCTTTTTGCGCCCACAGATACCAGCGTTTGCCCTGATGCACAAAGGTAGTGGCATCCAGCGCGAAGGTGTCAAACGGGGTTTTGATTTGCCCTTTTTCCACCCATGTACCGGTGAGCGGATCGCGATCTGCGCATTCAATGGCGAACATGCGATGCTGGAACATCCCGAGTTCGTCGAGCGCCTGGGTATGTGTGGCGGCAAAGTAGATGTACCACTTGCCGTCGATATGATGCAGTTCCGGTGCCCAGATCAGCTGGCTCATCGGGCCGGTGTCGGGCTTGCGCCAGACAACTACCTCTTCGGCATTGCCTAAATCTTCCAGCGAGTCCGCGCGGCGGATCGCCAGCCGGTCATACTCCGGCACGGAGGCGATAAAGTAATATTGTCCTTCGTGGCGCAGGATATACGGGTCGGCGCGTTGTTCAATAAACGGGTTTGGCCAGGTTTGCATTCGGCTTTCCTTATTTAGTCTCAGCGGCTTTAAATTCCTGATAGTCGCTCAGTTCACGATAGTTGGTGCGACGCTTCTCCAGATCGGACTGGATTTGCTTCATGGTCTCACGGTCCACTTTCAGCAGACGTACAACGCCCGCGGTAATTAAATATCCAATGCCAGGGATGACGGTAAAGAGCAGCACAATGCCGTTGATGGCATCCGCGCTCTGCGCTTTTGCGCCCGCGTCATAACCGTACCAGGAGAGCAGGAAGCCAACCATCGCCCCGGCAATCGCCAGACCCAGCTTCAGGAAGAAGATGTTGCCGGAGAAGCTGATCCCGGTGATACGTTTCCCGGTTTTCCATTCACCGTAGTCGTCCACGTCGGCCATCAGTGACCAGTGCAGAGGGGATGGGATCTGGTGCAGGATATTCAGCAGGACGTAAAGCACAACAATGGTTGTCGTCGCTTTCGGGTCGAAGAAGTAGAAGGCGCAGGAGAAAATCGCCAGCGCGATGTTGGTCCAGAAGAAGACCTTCAGCTTGCACCAGCGGTCGGTCAGCACTTTCGCCAGCATACTACCGAACATCATGCCGACAACGCCCAGGCTGATAAACAGCGTGGCGAAATGGGTGCTTTGCCCCATTACCCAGGTGACGTAATACATGGTGGCCGCCATGCGGATAAAGCCCGGGCAGACGTTGCAGAGCGTCAGAAGCAGAATGCGCACCCACTGGTCATTCTTCCACACATCCTTCAGGTCGTTTTTCAGTTCGTCATGGGTTTGTACCGCCGGGCGAACGCGCTCGCGCACCGTGGCGAAGCAGAACAGGAACATGCAGGTACCAATCAGCGCCAGCACGGTCATCGCCATCTGGTAGCCTTTGGCTTTGTTATCCCCACCGAACCAGTCGGCCATTGGCAGGAGCGTAAGCGACAGCAGCAGCGTGGCGATACCGACCATAACAAAACGATAGGACTGGCAGGCAACGCGCTCTTTCGGGTCGTTGGTGATCACGCCACCGAGCGAGCAGTACGGAATGTTGATGGCGGTATAGGTCAGCGACAGCAGGAAGTAGGTGACAAATGCATAGATAACTTTGCTGTTATAGCTCCACTCTGGGGTGGTGAACATCAGGATGCTGAACAGCGCATAGGGGAAGGCAATCCACAGTAGCCATGGACGAAATCGGCCATATTTGCTGCGGGTACGGTCGGCAATCGCGCCCATGATTGGGTCCGTTACGGCGTCAATCACGCGAACGGACAGCAGCAGTACCCCAACCAGCGCAGGCGCCAGACCAAAAATATCCGTATAAAAATAGTTAACAAATAACATGATGGCGCCAAAGATAATGTTGCATCCGGCGTCACCCATGCCATAGCCGATCTTTTCTTTTACTGACAGTTTGTTGTTATCCATCGACAGATCTCCGGGTTTCGGTATGGAGAGAATTATTCGCTGGCAAACGGATATATGCGTTGCAATATAAGGGCGGTGATATGGAGGATTTTGCTGTTGGCGTGAATTTGTGAGGAAGGTAACAAGACGCTGTACCCGCAACCGCGGGTACAGCGAGAAAACACTTAGTGCGCTTTCACCGTTTTGGCGTTTTTCTGTTTCACCATATAGCCCACGCCGAGGATCGCAATCCACACCGGGATGAGGTAGACGGAAATCGCCATGCCTGGCGTGATGAGCATGATGACCAGCACGGCCGCCATGAACAGCAGGCAAACCCAGTTCCCCAGCGGATAGAGCAGGGCAGGGAAGCGCGTGGTTACGCCCTGCTGCTGCTTGGCGCGGCGGAACTTGATGTGCGCGAGGCTAATCATCGCCCAGTTGATCACCAGCGCGGAAACCACCAACGCCATCAGCAGGCCGAAGGCCGATTCCGGTGCCAGGTAGTTAATCAGAACGCAAAGCGCCGTCACGACCGCCGACACGATAATGGTGTTAACCGGTACGCCACGTTTATCAACGGTAAGCAGCGCTTTCGGTGCGTTGCCCTGTTGCGCCAGGCCGAACAGCATACGGCTGTTGCAGTAAACGCAGCTGTTATAAACAGAGAGCGCGGCGGTCAGCACTACGACGTTAAGCGCGTTCGCCACGAAGGTGTCGCCCAGCTCGTGGAAGATCAGCACAAACGGGCTGGTATCCGCCGTGACGCGTGTCCATGGCAGCAGGGAGAGCAGGACCGCCAGGGAGCCCACGTAGAAGATCAGAATACGGTAGATAACCTGATTTGTGGCTTTCGGGATGCTCTGCTCCGGGTTGTCGGCTTCCGCGGCGGTGATGCCCACCAGCTCCAGACCGCCGAAGGAGAACATAATGATCGCCATCATCATTACCAGGCCGGTCATGCCGTGCGGCAGGAACCCGCCCTGTTCCCAGAGGTTGCGCACGGTTGCCTGCGGGCCACCGTTGCCGCTGAAGAGCAGCCAGCCGCCAAAAATGATCATCGCTACAACGGCAATTACTTTGATAATGGCGAACCAGAACTCCATTTCCCCAAACACTTTCACGTTGGTCAGGTTAATGGCGTTGATCAGCACGAAGAAGACTGCCGCAGACGCCCAGGTGGGGATCTCCGGGTACCAGAATTGAATGTATTTACCGACGGCGGTGAGTTCCGCCATAGCAACCAGCACGTAAAGAACCCAGTAGTTCCATCCAGAGGCGAAGCCCGCAAAGCTGCCCCAGTATTTATAGGCAAAGTGGCTAAAAGAGCCTGCAACCGGCTCCTCAACGACCATTTCCCCTAACTGGCGCATAATCAAAAACGCAATGAAACCTGCAATCGCGTAACCCAGAATGATGCCCGGACCGGCCGACTGGATAACGGACGCACTGCCCAGAAACAGGCCAGTACCAATAGCACCGCCCAGGGCGATGAGCTGAATATGGCGGTTTTTAAGGCCGCGCTTTAGCTGATCGCCATGCTGTTGAGCTTCCATTTGAAACCTCGTGTGTGGTTGTTATGTTCACGCTGTGCGTGTGTAATTATGAAAGTCCATATTCTGTATTTATTTCTTTACGGCTAACGATACCGAAAAAAAGCGGAGATGGCTTCCGTTAGCGCCAGAATAGTGGTAAGTGCCAGCGAATGCACCTGCTTTATGAAGGGATGATGACGACTTGAATAAAAAGAAACCAATTGTAAATCGGTACGTTAACCCCTCATACCCCAACCTATAGAATAGAAATGCGTCATAAGTGGGCGAATTTTCATATTTTGCCTTGTTGAATCGCTTCAGATTGCAAAATCCCTCGTTTAAATATGGTTAAAACTGCCCCTTTGGGAGTAACCATTTCATTTGTGCAAAGTTACATTCCTGAAACGTTAGTTCTGTAAGGTTGTTAAAATATGCCGGGTTTCCTGATTTCAATCAAAACCAATATGGACAGAAGGTGAATACTTTGTTACTTTAGCGATACGAACATGAAATTGGTAAGACCAATTGACTCCGGGCAAAAAGGCGTAAGACAGGGAATATGGCCTACAGCAAAATTCGCCAACCAAAACTTTCCGATGTGATTGAGCAGCAGCTGGAGTTTTTGATTCTCGAAGGGACACTGCGCCCGGGCGAGAAACTCCCGCCAGAACGCGAGCTGGCAAAACAGTTCGACGTTTCACGCCCCTCTCTGCGTGAGGCGATTCAACGTCTCGAAGCAAAGGGCCTGTTGCTCCGTCGTCAGGGTGGCGGAACCTTTGTGCAAAACAGCCTGTGGCAGAGCTTCAGCGACCCGCTGGTAGAACTTCTCTCTGACCACCCAGAATCCCAGTTTGATCTGCTTGAGACCCGTCACGCGCTGGAAGGTATCGCGGCCTATTACGCCGCCCTTCGCAGCACTGATGAAGACCGCGTACGTATTCGCGAGCTGCATCAGGCCATTGAACGGGCACAGCAGTCCGGCGACTTAGACGCCGAATCCAGCGCCGTTGTCCAGTATCAAATTGCCGTCACCGAAGCAGCGCACAACGTGGTGCTCCTCCATCTGCTACGCTGCATGGAGCCCATGCTGGCCCAGAACGTTCGTCAGAATTTTGAATTGTTGTATGCCCGTCGGGAGATGCTCCCGCTGGTAAGCAACCATCGCACCCGAGTATTCGAGGCGATAATGGCCGGGGAACCGGAGCAGGCGCGTGAAGCGTCGCACCGCCATCTGGCTTTCATTGAGGAAATCTTGCTGGACCGCAGCCGTGAACAATCGCGTCGCGAGCGTTCATTGCGCCGCATACAGCAACGAAAGGATTAAGCGCCAGGTACTTTTAGAGCGCGGCAACTAAACGCAGAACCTGTCTTATTGTGCTCTTAACCGAGAGCACAATGGGACAGGTTCCAGACAAATCAACGTATTAGATAGATAAGGAATACCCCCATGTCAGAACGTCTCCAAAATGACGTGGATCCGATCGAAACTCGCGACTGGCTACAGGCGATCGAATCGGTCATCCGTGAAGAAGGTGTTGAGCGTGCTCAGTATCTGATTGATCAGCTGCTTTCAGAAGCGCGCAAAGGCGGCGTGAAAGTGGCTTCAGGTGCAGGGGCTAGCAACTACGTAAACACGATTGCCGTCGAAGACGAACCGGAATACCCGGGCAATCTGGATCTGGAACGCCGTATCCGTTCTGCTATCCGCTGGAACGCTATCATGACCGTTCTGCGCGCATCCAAGAAAGATCTGGAACTGGGTGGCCACATGGCGTCCTTCCAGTCATCTGCAACCGTTTACGAAGTGTGCTTCAACCACTTCTTCCGTGCAGCCAACGAGAAAGACGGCGGCGATCTGGTGTACTTCCAGGGCCACATCTCTCCGGGCATCTATGCACGTGCCTTCCTGGAAGGTCGTCTGACTGAAGAGCAGATGAACAACTTCCGTCAGGAAGTTCACGGTAAGGGTCTGTCTTCTTATCCGCACCCTAAACTGATGCCTGAGTTCTGGCAGTTCCCGACCGTATCTATGGGTCTGGGTCCAATTGGTGCAATCTATCAGGCTAAATTCCTGAAGTACCTGGAACACCGTGGTCTGAAAGACACCTCTGAGCAGACCGTTTACGCCTTCCTGGGCGACGGTGAAATGGATGAGCCAGAATCTAAAGGCGCGATCACCATCGCGACCCGTGAGAAGCTGGACAACCTGTGCTTCATCATCAACTGTAACCTGCAACGTCTGGATGGTCCGGTAACCGGTAACGGCAAGATCATTAACGAACTGGAAGGCATCTTCGCGGGTGCAGGCTGGAACGTGATCAAAGTCATGTGGGGCGGTCGTTGGGATGAGCTGCTGCGTAAAGACACCAGCGGTAAACTGATCCAGCTGATGAACGAAACCGTTGACGGCGACTACCAGACTTTCAAATCCAAAGACGGTGCCTACGTTCGTGAGCACTTCT
Organism: Enterobacter cloacae complex sp. 402C9; assembly: GCF_050030745.1. Taxonomy (NCBI): domain Bacteria; kingdom Pseudomonadati; phylum Pseudomonadota; class Gammaproteobacteria; order Enterobacterales; family Enterobacteriaceae; genus Enterobacter; species Enterobacter cloacae complex sp. 402C9. Next base: position 782,158 of record NZ_JBLGUW010000001.1, read on the forward strand.
TCGGCAAATATCCTGAAACCGCAGCCCTGGTTGCAGACTGGACTGACGAGCAGATCTGGGCGCTGAACCGCGGTGGTCACGATCCGAAGAAAGTTTACGCTGCACTGAAAAAAGCGCAGGAAACCAAAGGTAAAGCGACTGTGATCCTGGCCCACACCATCAAAGGTTACGGCATGGGTGATACCGCAGAAGGTAAAAACATCGCTCACCAGGTTAAGAAAATGAACATGGACGGCGTGCGTTATATCCGCGACCGTTTCAACGTTCCAGTGACCGATGAGCAGGTAGAAAACCTGTCTTACATCACCTTCCCGGAAGGGTCTGAAGAGCACAAGTACCTGCACGAACGTCGTCAGGCGCTGAAAGGCTACCTGCCTGCTCGTCAGCCTAACTTCACCGAGAAGCTGGAACTGCCAGCCCTGGAAGACTTCTCTCAGCTGCTGGAAGAGCAGAACAAAGAGATCTCTACCACTATCGCTTTCGTTCGTGCCCTGAACGTGATGCTGAAGAACAAGTCAATCAAAGATCGTCTGGTTCCAATCATCGCCGACGAAGCGCGTACTTTCGGTATGGAAGGTCTGTTCCGTCAGATCGGTATCTACAGCCCGAACGGCCAGCAGTACACTCCGCAGGACCGTGAGCAGGTTGCATACTACAAAGAAGACGAGAAAGGTCAGATCCTGCAGGAAGGTATCAACGAGCTGGGCGCAGGCGCATCCTGGCTGGCTGCTGCGACCTCTTACAGCACCAACAACCTGCCGATGATCCCGTTCTACATCTACTACTCCATGTTCGGGTTCCAGCGTATCGGTGATCTGTGCTGGCAGGCAGGCGACCAGCAGGCTCGCGGCTTCCTGATCGGTGGTACTTCTGGTCGTACGACCCTGAACGGTGAAGGTCTGCAGCACGAAGATGGTCACAGCCACATTCAGTCTCTGACTATCCCTAACTGTATCTCTTACGACCCGTCTTACGCGTACGAAGTGGCAGTCATCATGCATGACGGTCTGCAGCGCATGTACGGTGAAGCGCAAGAGAACGTTTACTACTACATCACCACCCTGAACGAAAACTACCACATGCCGGCAATGCCAGCAGGTGCCGAGGAAGGTATCCGTAAAGGTATCTACAAACTCGAAACCATCGAAGGTAGCAAAGGTAAAGTTCAGCTGCTGGGCTCCGGTTCTATCCTGCGTCACGTTCGTGAAGCAGCGCAGATCCTGGCGAAAGACTACGGTGTGGGTTCCGATGTGTACTCTGTGACCTCCTTCACTGAACTGGCGCGTGATGGCCAGGATTGTGAGCGCTGGAACATGCTGCACCCAATGGAAACCCCACGCGTTCCGTACATCGCTCAGGTGATGAACGACGCGCCAGCGGTGGCGTCTACTGACTATATGAAACTGTTCGCTGAGCAGGTTCGTACTTACGTTCCAGCTGATGATTATCGCGTACTGGGTACTGACGGCTTCGGTCGTTCTGACAGCCGCGAAAACCTGCGTCACCACTTCGAAGTTGATGCTTCCTACGTGGTTGTAGCAGCACTGGGCGAACTGGCTAAACGTGGCGAAATCGATAAGAAAGTGGTTGCGGACGCAATCACCAAATTCAACATCGATGCAGATAAAGTTAACCCGCGTCTGGCGTAAGAGGTAAAAGAATAATGGCTATCGAAATCAATGTACCGGACATCGGGGCTGATGAAGTTGAAATCACCGAGATCCTGGTCAAAGTAGGCGACAAAGTTGAAGCTGAACAGTCGCTGATCACCGTAGAAGGCGACAAAGCCTCTATGGAAGTCCCGTCTCCTCAGGCTGGCATCGTTAAAGAGATCAAAGTCTCTGTTGGCGATAAAACCGAGACTGGCAAACTGATCATGATTTTCGATTCCGCCGACGGTGCAGCAGCTGCTGCACCTGCGCAGGAAGAGAAGAAAGAAGCCGCTCCTGCTGCTGCTCCAGCAGCGGCCGCGGCAGCGAAAGAAGTAAATGTGCCTGACATCGGCGGTGACGAAGTTGAAGTTACCGAAATCCTGGTGAAAGTGGGCGACACCGTTGCGGCTGAGCAGTCACTGATCACCGTAGAAGGCGACAAAGCCTCTATGGAAGTGCCAGCACCGTTCGCCGGTACCGTTAAAGAGATCAAGATCAACACCGGCGACAAAGTGTCTACCGGCTCGCTGATCATGGTCTTTGAAGTGGCGGGTGCAGCACCTGCCGCTGCGCCTGCTCAGGCTGCTGCTCCGGCTCCGGCCGCTGCACCAGCGGCTGCTGGCGGCGCGAAAGACGTTAACGTACCGGATATCGGCGGTGACGAAGTTGAAGTGACCGAAGTGATGGTGAAAGTGGGCGACAAAGTTGCCGCTGAACAGTCACTGATCACCGTTGAAGGCGACAAAGCTTCTATGGAAGTGCCTGCGCCGTTCGCCGGTACCGTTAAAGAGATCAAAATCAGCACCGGCGACAAAGTGTCTACCGGCTCTCTGATCATGGTCTTCGAAGTGGAAGGCGCAGCGCCTGCCGCCGCTCCGGCTGCCGCGGCTGCTCCGGCACCTGCTGCTGCACCGGCTCAGGCTGCTAAACCTGCTGCTGCCCCTGCTGCTAAAGCAGAAAAATCTGAGTTCGCTGAAAACGACGCTTACGTCCACGCGACTCCGCTGATTCGTCGCCTGGCGCGCGAATTCGGTGTGAACCTGGCGAAAGTGAAGGGCACCGGCCGTAAAGGTCGTATCCTGCGCGAAGACGTTCAGGCTTACGTGAAAGACGCGGTGAAACGCGCCGAAGCTGCACCTGCGGCAGCCGCTGGCGGCGGTATCCCGGGCATGCTGCCATGGCCGAAAGTGGACTTCAGCAAGTTCGGTGAAATCGAAGAAGTGGAGCTGGGCCGTATCCAGAAAATCTCTGGTGCTAACCTGAGCCGTAACTGGGTGATGATCCCGCACGTTACGCACTTCGATAAGACCGATATCACCGATCTGGAAGCGTTCCGTAAACAGCAGAACGCCGAAGCTGAGAAGCGTAAACTGGACGTGAAATTCACCCCAGTGGTCTTCATCATGAAGGCCGTTGCCGCTGCCCTTGAGCAGATGCCACGCTTCAACAGCTCCCTGTCCGAAGACGGCCAGAAGCTGACGCTGAAGAAATACATCAACATCGGTGTTGCGGTTGATACGCCAAATGGTCTGGTGGTTCCGGTCTTCAAAGACGTGAACAAGAAGAGCATTACCGAGCTGTCCCGTGAACTGACCACCATCTCCAAAAAAGCGCGTGATGGTAAGCTGACTGCCGGCGAAATGCAGGGCGGCTGCTTCACTATCTCCAGCATTGGCGGCCTGGGTACCACCCACTTCGCGCCGATTGTAAACGCGCCGGAAGTGGCTATCCTCGGTGTGTCCAAGTCCGCGATGGAGCCGGTGTGGAATGGCAAAGAGTTCGTGCCGCGTCTGATGATGCCAATCTCTCTGTCCTTCGACCACCGCGTAATCGACGGGGCTGATGGTGCGCGTTTCATCACCATCATCAACAACACCCTGAGCGACATTCGCCGCCTGGTGATGTAATCGAAAAGCCGGCCAGTCGGCCGGCTTTTTTCTGATAATCTCATGGGGTTTTTGAGGTTATTGGTGAAAGCGATAATTCGTGAGCCGTTTGTTGTTTCAAAATTGTTAACAATTTTGTAAAATACGGGCGGATAGAACGACCCGGTGGACGACGGGTATACATTAAGAGGTCATGATGAGCACAGAAATCAAAACTCAGGTCGTAGTACTTGGGGCAGGCCCGGCAGGTTACTCCGCAGCATTTCGCGCCGCGGATTTAGGTCTGGAAACCGTCATCGTAGAACGTTACAGCACCCTCGGCGGTGTTTGTCTGAACGTCGGCTGTATCCCTTCTAAAGCGCTGCTGCACGTAGCGAAAGTTATCGAAGAAGCCAAAGCGCTGGCTGAACACGGTATCGTCTTCGGCGAGCCGAAAACCGATATCGACAAAATTCGTACCTGGAAAGAGAAAGTTATCACTCAGCTGACCGGCGGTCTGGCGGGTATGGCCAAAGGCCGTAAAGTGAAAGTGGTAAACGGTCTGGGTAAATTCACCGGTGCGAACACCCTGGAAGTGGAAGGCGAAAACGGCAAAACCGTGATCAACTTCGACAACGCGATCATCGCGGCAGGCTCTCGCCCAATCGAACTGCCATTCATTCCACATGAAGATCCACGCGTGTGGGATTCCACCGATGCGCTGGAGCTGAAAACCGTTCCTAAGCGTCTGCTGGTTATGGGCGGCGGTATCATCGGTCTGGAAATGGGTACTGTGTACCATGCGCTGGGTTCAGAGATCGACGTGGTTGAAATGTTCGACCAGGTAATCCCGGCAGCCGACAAAGATATCGTTAAAGTCTTCACCAAACGCATCAGCAAGAAATTCAACCTGATGCTGGAAACCAAAGTGACTGCCGTTGAAGCGAAAGAAGACGGTATTTACGTTTCCATGGAAGGCAAAAAAGCCCCATCCGAACCACAGCGTTACGACGCCGTGCTGGTGGCTATCGGCCGTGTGCCGAACGGTAAAAATCTCGACGCGGGCAAAGCTGGCGTGGAAGTGGACGACCGTGGCTTCATCCGCGTTGACAAACAGCTGCGTACCAACGTGCCGCACATCTTTGCTATCGGCGATATCGTCGGTCAGCCAATGCTGGCGCACAAAGGTGTTCACGAAGGTCATGTTGCCGCTGAAGTTATCGCCGGCATGAAGCATTACTTCGATCCGAAAGTGATCCCATCTATCGCGTATACCGAGCCAGAAGTTGCATGGGTTGGTCTGACTGAGAAAGAAGCGAAAGAGAAAGGCATCAGCTATGAAACTGCCACCTTCCCGTGGGCTGCTTCTGGCCGTGCTATCGCGTCCGACTGCGCAGACGGTATGACCAAACTGATCTTCGACAAAGAGACTCACCGCGTCATCGGTGGTGCGATTGTCGGTACCAACGGCGGCGAGCTGCTGGGTGAAATCGGTCTGGCTATCGAAATGGGCTGCGACGCAGAAGACATCGCGCTGACCATCCACGCACACCCGACTCTGCATGAGTCCGTGGGCCTGGCGGCAGAAGTGTTTGAAGGTAGCATTACTGACCTGCCAAACGCGAAAGCGAAGAAGAAATAAGTTTCTTCAGATGAAAAAGCGGCCTCAGGCCGCTTTTTTTATGCGCTGCGTTCAGGGTGTGACAGGCTGCCAGGTCTTATCCGGCTGGTATTCACTAAGAGCCTGCGCTTTCTGCGCCGAATCGTTGCCGAGATCTGCCTGATAAACCGCGTCATCCTGGTTAATTACAAAGCTCATTACCCCCGTCTGACCGTAGTTCACCGGCCAGGCGATCATTGCAAATCCTTTCTCATCCGGCAGGATGCGGAATCGGTAACCATGGTAACCCGCCCCCGACTGTGGAGGACTGAACGCCGGACCCAGTGGGCTGGGCGTTTCACCGGGAGCGACGGGCCAGTACAGTCCATCCTTTTTACCTTCAGAACTGACTATCTTCTGCGCGTACTTTTGGTTCATCGCAAAATAGCTCTGCTGGGCATCAACATAGGCGTGAAGCGCTTCGATGGCTGCGAGTTCGTTGCGCCCGATTTCGCGGGTCAGGATCTCTTCTGCGGCTTCCTGCATATCAAACTGCCAGCCAGATGCCGTTTTGACCACCGGGATCGGTAGCTGCCAGCCGTTATCGCCCACTACCAGGTGCGCCACGTTGCCACTGATGACGGTTTTATGATGAACGTTCCAGTCGCGCAGGAAGCGATCGACCGCTTCGGGATCAACGCCTTCGGGCGGCAGGAAATCGCGCCAGTTTTCACCGAGCAAATTGTTCATCGCACTTTCATTTTGCTCGCTGATGGCGCTTGCCAGCGCACTGGTCGCCTGTTCTGGCGAACTGAACGATTGCTGTGCCATGACGGCCGCCGAGACCATGAACAACACCATTCCACTGAGTAATTGACGTTTCATGTCGGCTCCCTTAACGATGACGGAATTCATGGCGTTCAGCGCGTTCGCCAGTGAGCTGGCGCGGCTGATGTTGACGAGTAGCGAGCTGCCGGCTTTGCGCCCCGCGCTGCTGCTGGGCTTGCCAGTTCGCGGAGCGGCTGTCGTTGCCGCTCAGGGCATTGGCCCGATGCAGCCTGGCTGGCTGCTGTACCGTCTGTGAAACCCGCTTCTCCTGTCTGTGCATGTCAGTCTGATGATGTACACGCTGCGGCGTGCTCGTCCGTTTTACGGTCTGCGGCCTGGTGTCATATCCACGATAGTTATTTCGCTGCGAGATCTGCTTCAACTGTTGCGTTGAGGCCAGACGTTGTGCGTCCCGCGTGGCTGTATGTACTGAGTGTGGGAGGGTTTTACCCGTTGATTTTTCCATCTGGCTGAGAGCGGCCTGGCGCTGGCTGTCGCGATTGACTGGTTTTTGCTGCGTCGCGCTTAGCCCGGTGGCTGGCTGTGTAGAGTGGAAGCGGTTAGCCAGCTGGTTATTCGGGTAAGGCACGCCTTCACGATAGGCAGGATTGTGCTGCCAGGTGTGGTTATTACCGTTCAGGTGCTGCCCGCTGATTCTGTTGAAATTATCCACGTTGATATTGATGTTGTTATCACCGTTGCGGTTATAACCGCCGTGATTGTCCTAGTCATCATCGTGATGATGGTGATCCCAGTCGTCGTCATCCCAGTCAATATTGCTGAAAATGGCGTAGGTTGTAGCGACCCCGAGGCTAAAACCTAATCCTTTAACCAGACTGTCAGTGAATTGCTCGCCGGGTGAGGGCGGAAGATAGACCGGCGGGTAAGCGGTGTTAGGCCAGGTACCATAAACCGTATTCGGGTTATACGTGGGAACATACACCACCTGCGGATCGGCGGATTCAATCTTGATCACCGTTGGGCTGGTAGGCGTTGCGGTTGTCGTGGTTTTTGTCGATGCAGGTTTCGTGACGGTGGTGACCGTCTGCTGCGGTGTGGATTGTAGCGCACCCGTTTGTTGGGCCAGCAGGCGCAGCCGCTGTACGGAATCCATCACATCTTTCGGCTGTGCAAGGAAGGCGTCTCCCAGATTTTGTACCCATGGCGGATTTTCGCCCATCAACGACATCAGCTGAGGAAACGCAACCAGGGATTTTACGCTGGGATCCCACGGCTGGGTGGCTACCGCCTGCAGGGCGGCATCACCCTGCATTTTAGGATTGTCTTTCGACCACTGCGCGGCCTGAATAACATTTGACGGGTAGGTCGACGCCATCAAGATTTGCGACAGCAGGGCATCCGGGTAAAGCGCGACAGGGGCAACCCATTGGTCGATTTGCGCCGCAGTGTAGACCGGGGCAGCGACGGGCGCAGGCTGGGCTACCGGTGCGCCAGGTTGTTGTGTAACCGGAGCAGGCGTAGCAGGTTCCGTTGCGCGGCTTTTAACGTACATGACACCCGAGGCGGCAAACAGCCCCGCACTGCAAAGCAGAACAAGAAGATGTGGTTTAAAAGGCAACTTCATAGATTGACTCCAACGAGACGAGTGCAGTGCCGTGAGGCGTTGCTGTTGCCGCGAGTATCATTCACTCGTGTTTTACAGTTTTGACTATTGTTGGGAAACCTACCGGAGCGTCCGGATAAAGAGTGTGAGTATTTATTACACAATTATATCGGATAGCTGAAAAGGCGACGGGAAAGAGGATAAGATTCGCCTCGTCTCCCCGCCACACCATGCTTAACGATTCAGCAAATAATTTAATGTTGCTTTTTTGTAAACGGATTAACACTGTGCAGAAATCCTGCTATGCTGCCCGACGCGGTATCGGGCATTTACCCTACAAACTGCTGTCTCACAGGAGCGTGAAGAGAACGCCCGCCGCATATGACAATGAGAGCGAGGAGAACCGTCGTGCTAGAAGAATACCGTAAGCACGTAGCAGAACGTGCCGCCGAGGGAATTGTACCCAAACCTTTAGATGCAACCCAAATGGCCGCGCTCGTCGAGCTGCTGAAGAACCCGCCTGAGGGCGAAAAAGAATTCCTGTTAGATCTGCTGATCAACCGCGTACCGCCTGGCGTAGATGAAGCTGCCTACGTAAAAGCCGGATTCCTTGCTGCTATCGCCAAAGGCGAAGCCACCTCCCCACTGGTTACTCCTGAAAAAGCCATTGAACTGCTCGGCACCATGCAGGGTGGCTATAACATTCATCCGCTGATTGACGCGCTGGACAACGAAAAGCTGGCACCGATTGCTGCCAAAGCGCTCTCTTCAACGCTGCTGATGTTCGATAACTTCTACGATGTAGAAGAAAAAGCCAAAGCAGGCAACGTTTACGCGAAGCAGGTGATGCAGTCCTGGGCCGATGCCGAATGGTTCCTGAACCGCCCTGCGCTTGCTGAAAAAATTACCGTGACCGTCTTTAAGGTTACCGGTGAAACCAACACCGATGACCTCTCTCCGGCTCCGGACGCGTGGTCTCGTCCTGATATCCCGCTGCACGCTCTGGCGATGCTGAAAAACGCCCGTGAAGGGATCGAGCCGGATCAGCCGGGCGTAGTGGGCCCGATCAAACAGATCGAAGCGCTGCAACAAAAAGGTTTCCCGCTGGCCTACGTCGGTGACGTTGTGGGTACCGGTTCTTCCCGTAAATCCGCCACCAACTCCGTGCTGTGGTTCATGGGCGACGACATTCCTCACGTGCCGAACAAGCGCGGCGGCGGCCTGTGCCTCGGCGGCAAAATTGCGCCAATCTTCTTCAACACCATGGAAGATGCGGGCGCTCTGCCAATTGAAGTGGACGTGAGCAACCTGAACATGGGCGACGTGATTGACGTTTACCCGTATAAAGGCGAAGTGCGCAACCACGAAACCAACGAACTGTTGGCAAGCTTCGAGCTGAAAACCGACGTGCTGATCGACGAAGTGCGTGCCGGTGGCCGTATTCCGCTGATCATTGGCCGTGGCCTGACCACCAAGGCGCGTGAAGCGCTGGGTCTGCCGCACAGTGACGTGTTCCGTCAGGCGAAAGACGTGGCGGAAAGCAATCGCGGCTTCTCGCTGGCACAGAAAATGGTCGGTCGCGCCTGCGGCGTCGCCGGTATCCGTCCTGGCGCGTACTGCGAGCCGAAAATGACCTCCGTGGGCTCTCAGGACACCACCGGTCCAATGACCCGTGATGAACTGAAAGACCTGGCGTGCCTGGGCTTCTCATCTGACCTGGTCATGCAGTCCTTCTGCCACACTGCGGCATATCCGAAGCCGGTTGACGTCACTACGCACCACACGCTGCCTGACTTCATTATGAACCGTGGCGGTGTCTCCCTGCGTCCGGGCGACGGCGTTATCCACTCCTGGCTGAACCGCATGCTGCTGCCGGATACCGTGGGTACCGGCGGTGACTCCCATACCCGTTTCCCGATTGGTATCTCCTTCCCTGCGGGCTCCGGTCTGGTGGCGTTTGCCGCAGCGACCGGCGTGATGCCTCTCGACATGCCTGAATCCGTGCTGGTGCGTTTCAAAGGCAAAATGCAGCCGGGCATCACACTGCGCGACCTCGTTCACGCAATCCCGCTGTATGCCATCAAACAGGGTCTGCTGACCGTTGAGAAGAAGGGCAAGAAAAACATCTTCTCTGGCCGCATTCTGGAAATTGAAGGTCTGCCGGATCTGAAAGTTGAGCAGGCGTTCGAGCTGACCGATGCCTCTGCCGAGCGTTCTGCGGCGGGCTGTACCATCAAGCTGAACAAAGAGCCGATTATTGAGTATCTGACCTCCAACATCGTGCTGCTCAAGTGGATGATTGCGGAAGGCTACGGCGACCGCCGTACGCTGGAGCGTCGTATTCAGGGCATGGAAAAATGGCTGGCGGATCCGCAGCTGCTGGAAGCTGACGCTGACGCAGAGTACGCGGCGGTGATCGACATCGATCTGGCGGATATCAAAGAGCCAATCCTGTGTGCGCCAAACGATCCGGACGATGCGCGTCTGCTCTCTGACGTACAGGGCGATAAGATCGACGAAGTGTTCATCGGCTCCTGTATGACCAACATCGGCCACTTCCGTGCTGCCGGTAAGCTGCTGGATACTCACAAAGGCCAGCTGCCGACCCGTCTGTGGGTGGCGCCGCCAACCCGTATGGATGCGGCGCAGCTGACCGAAGAGGGCTACTACAGCGTGTTCGGTAAGAGCGGGGCGCGTATTGAAATTCCGGGCTGCTCCCTGTGCATGGGCAACCAGGCGCGCGTGGCCGACGGTGCGACGGTGGTTTCCACCTCCACCCGTAACTTCCCGAACCGTTTGGGTACCGGGGCGAACGTCTACCTGGCTTCTGCGGAGCTGGCAGCGGTTGCGGCGCTGATTGGCAAACTGCCAACGCCGGAAGAGTACCAGACCTTTGTGGCTCAGGTAGATAAGACGGCGGTGGACACCTATCGCTATCTCAACTTCGACCAGCTCTCTCAGTACACCGAGAAGGCTGACGGGGTGATCTTCCAGACGGCAGTATAAAAACCAACCCCTCACCCCTAACCCCTCTCCCCAAAGGGGCGAGGGGGATTTTATTCCCTCTCCCTTTGGGAGAGGGCCAGGGTGAGGGGTATTTTTTTTATTTTCATTCCTCCCACCTCTCCCGCTTTTTTTCTTCCTCTCTGCTGCGATAATTACCCTAATGGCTTTGCAGAGGAAAACGCTATGGATTACGAATTTTTGCGCGACATCACCGGCGTGGTGAAAGTGCGAATGTCGATGGGGCACGAAGCCGTTGGACACTGGTTTAACGAAGAGGTGAAAGAGAACCTCGCGCTGCTGGATGAAGTCGAACAGGCAGCGGAAACGGTGAAAGGCAGTGAACGCTCCTGGCAACGCGCCGGGCACGAATACACCCTGTGGATGGATGGCGAAGAGGTGATGGTGCGTGCCAACCAGCTTGAGTTCTCGGGTGATGAGATGGAAGAGGGGATGAGCTACTACGACGAAGAAAGCCTGTCGCTGTGCGGTGTGGAAGATTTCCTGAAAGTGGTGAACGCCTACCGCGACTTTATGAAACAGAAGTAACTCCCCGAAGCGTCCCTGCTTCGGGCCACGATTACACGGTCGGAATGTTACGGCCGTAGTAAATTTCGCGCATCTCTTTCCAGAGCAGGTCGGTAATGACCTTACGCTCTTCTTCGCTTAAATCTTCCGGCTTCGTGTGGAACATGTAGTGCTTAAGGTCGAATTCCTTAAGTAACATTTTGGTGTGGAAGATATTCTCCTGATAGACGTTCACATCCATCATGTCGTATAGCGACTTCATGTCGTCGGACATGAAGTTCTGAATGGAGTTGATCTCATGATCGATGAAGTGCTTCATGCCGTTGATATCACGGGTAAAACCGCGTACGCGATAATCAATAGTGACGATATCGGATTCCAGCTGGTGGATTAAATAATTCAACGCATTCAGCGGTGAAATCACGCCGCAGGTCGACACCTCGATATCCGCGCGGAAGGTACACAGTCCGCCTTCCGGGTGGCTTTCCGGGTAGGTGTGCACGCAGATATGGCTTTTATCCAGGTGGGCGACAACCACTTCTGGCAGCGGGCCGGGGTGCTCGGTTTTGTCGATAAGCTGCGGGTCAACCGGCTCTTCACTGACCAGAATGGTGACGCTTGCTCCCTGCGGCTCGTAATCCTGACGCGCGATATTCAGGATGTTGGCGCCGATAATCGAGCAGGTCTCTGTCAGGATCTCGGTCAGACGGTTGGCGTTGTAGAGTTCATCGATATAGGCGATATAACCATCGCGCTCTTCTGCTGTTTTGGCGTAGCAGATATCGTAAATACAAAAACTCAGGCTTTTGGTCAGATTGTTAAAGCCATGCAGTTTAAGCTTTTTCAATTAGTTCACCTCCTTTGAGGACAGCGCGTCTTGCAGATATTGAGGCAACGCAAAGGCTGCGGTGTGGATCGCCGGGTTGTAGTATCGGCATTTGAGTCCGGCCTGGTGGAAGCGGGCCTGGATAATTTCGGTGGAGAGATGGCGCAGGACGTCGTTATCCGTCGCCCAGGCAAAGGTCATGATCCCGCCGTAGTAAGTGGGGATCGCCGCCTGGTAGAAGCTGACGTCAGCAAAATAGGTGCTCAGCTTACGGTGGCTATCAAGCGCTTCATCCTGTTGCAGGAAGCAAACGCCGTTTTGCGCCACAAAAATCCCGCCAGGCTTCAGGCAGCGCTTGCAGCCTTCGTAAAACGACGAGGTAAACAGCGACGCGCCGGGGCCGATAGGGTCGGTACAGTCAGAGATAATGACATCAAACGTTTGCGTGGTCTGGTTAACAAAATTGACGCCATCGTCGATAACCAGATTAAACCGCGGATCGTCATAGCTGCCAGCATTGTGGTTGGGCAGATACTGGCGGCAGAACGACACCACACCGGCGTCGATTTCCACCATGGTGATGGTTTCGACATTCTGATGGCGAGAGACTTCACGCAGCATAGCGCCGTCGCCGCCGCCGATAATCAGCACGTCCTTCGCGTGGCCGTGGGCCAGCAGCGGGACGTGGGTCATCATTTCGTGATAGATAAACTCGTCGCGCTCGGTGGTTTGCACCACGCCGTCCAGCGCCATTACGCGGCCAAAGGCGGCGTTTTCGAAGATTATCAGATCCTGATGATCGGTTTTCTCATGATAGAGCACGTTATCCACGGCAAAATACTGACCAAACTGGTCATGCAGCGTTTCTTGCCATACCGTTTTTTCGGTCATGGGGAGCACCTCCTTCGTTAACATCCATTACATCCGGCAGATGGGCGCAACACAACACCGCCGTGAAGCGGTTAGCGGGTCAACAAGGGGCGTCGGGAAGGTTACTTCACGTAGGCGAGCAGGCTGAGTGAATCGCGAGCCAGCGCTTTGCATTTTTTAGCAGTGGGAATGCCAATACCGCTTAAATCACGGTAGCTGTCTTCACCGAGCGCCTTCATGTCGAAGCTGTCGTAGTTGCTGAGGTCCCATTGGTTCTGCTGGGCAAAAAAGACCAGTGCGCGACGAATTTGCCCATTGGGTAAATTCTGGTAACCACAATCGTTTTTCAGAAAAACAAAAACTGCCGTCAGATCGGCCATATCTTCCGCTTCGTTTTCACTTAGCGCGTAACTGTTCGCACACATCGCCATCAGGCTGGCGAACAAAATTGTTCTGAAAAACGTCTTCATTGCCTTTACCACTGCATCACGGAAAATTAACGTTAGCATACTTGATGCCAGGCCGACGATCTTTATTATTGCCGCCGTGCTTGACCTTCCGGTAAGGGGAGGGTTTATGCTCAAAAGATCGCCTGCTGGAAATAAGGAAATGCACATGCAACGTCGTGATTTTTTAAAATTTTCTGCCGCGCTGGGGGTTGCCAGCGCGTTACCGCTCTGGAGCCGCGCCGTTTTTGCCGCCGACAGACCTGCTTTACCCATACCTGAATTACTCGCCGCAGATGCCCGCAGCCGCATTCAGCTTGTGGTGCAGGCCGGTAAAACCACGTTCGGTCAGCACGCCGCCACGACGTGGGGTTATAACGGCAATTTGCTCGGCCCTGCGTTGCAGTTACGCAAAGGGAAGGCGGTGACGGTGGACATTCATAACACGTTAGCGCAAGAGACCACGCTGCACTGGCATGGGCTGGAAGTCCCGGGCGAAGTGGATGGGGGGCCTCAGGGCGTCATCAGGCCTGGTGGTAAACGCAGCGTCACCTTTACTCCTGACCAGCGTGCGGCGACCTGCTGGTTCCACCCGCATCAGCATGGCAAAACGGGCCATCAGGTGGCGATGGGGCTGGCCGGTCTGGTGCTGATTGAAGACGATGAAAGCCGCCTGCTGCGCCTGCCAAAACAGTGGGGGATCGACGATGTCCCGGTGATTGTGCAGGACAAAAAATTCAGCGCTGACGGGCAAATTGACTATCAGCTGGACGTAATGAGCGCGGCGGTAGGCTGGTTTGGCGATACGCTGCTGACCAACGGCGCAATCTACCCGCAGCATGCCGCGCCAAAAGGCTGGCTGCGTTTACGCCTGCTAAATGGCTGTAACGCCCGCTCGCTGAACTTCGCCACCAGCGATAAACGCCCGCTGTATGTGGTGGCAAGCGACGGCGGCCTGCTGCCGGAACCGGTGAAGGTGAGCGAGCTGCCGATGCTGATGGGCGAGCGCTTCGAGGTGCTGGTGGATATCAGCGATGGCAAAGCGTTTGACCTGGTGACCCTGCCGGTCAGCCAGATGGGGATGGCCGTTGCGCCGTTTGATAAACCCCATCCGGTCCTGCGCATTCAGCCGCTACAAATCGCCGCTTCCGGTACGCTGCCGGACGCCCTCACCACGCTACCCGCACTCCCGACGCTGGACGGGCTTACGCAGCGTAAACTTCAGCTCTCCATGGACCCGATGCTCGACATGATGGGCATGCAGGCGCTGATGAAGAAGTACGGCAATCAGGCCATGGCGGGAATGCACCACGGCCAGATGATGGGCCATATGAATATGGACCACGGTAAAATGGGCGGCATGGATCACGGCGGCCATGGTTTCGATTTCCACGACGCCAACCGCATCAACGGCAAAGCGTTCGATATGAACACGCCCATGTTCGCCGCCACGAAAGGGCAGTTTGAACGCTGGGTGATTTCAGGCGAAGGCGACATGATGCTGCACCCGTTCCATATCCACGGCACGCAGTTCCGTATTCTCTCTGAGAACGGTAAAGCGCCGGACGCGCATCGCCGGGGCTGGAAAGATACGGTGAGGGTGGAAGGCGGTGTCAGCGAGGTGCTGGTGAAGTTCGACCACGAAGCGCCGAAAGAGTTTGCCTATATGGCTCACTGCCATCTGCTGGAGCATGAAGATACGGGGATGATGCTGGGCTTTACCGTATAAAAAAAGCCGGGTGGCGGCTTCGCCTTACCCGGCCTACATAGGACACCCGAAAGCCCGGTATGCGTTAGCGCCACCGGGCTTTTTCATTACTTAGCGTCGTCAGGCAGTGCATACGCGACAATATAGTCGCCCATCTTCGTGCCAAACGAACCGTGACCACCTGCGGAGATGACAACGTACTGCTTGCCATTCACTTCATAGGTCATCGGCGTAGCCTGTCCACCGGCTGGCAGACGGCCTTGCCACAGTTTTTCACCGTTGGTCATGTTGTACGCGCGCAGGTAGTTATCTGCGGTTGCCGCGATGAACAGCACGTTACCGGCGGTGGAGATTGGGCCACCCAGCATTGGCATACCCATATTGAACGGCACTGGAACAGGCATCGGGAACGGCATGCTGTCCTGTGGCGTACCAATACGTTTCTTCCAGACGATCTTGTTGGTCTTCAGATCCAGACCGGAGATGTAACCCCAGGCAGGCTGTTTACACGGCAGACCGAACGGAGAAAGGAACGGATTCAGGGTCACACCATAAGGAACGCCATACTGCGGCTGGATACCGGCTTCGGTACCGCTGCCTTTCGCATCTTTCGGCTGCTCCATTGGGTTACCCGGACCACGAGGGATCAGACGGGAAACGAACGGCAGCGCCATTGGGTTAGCGATGGCGACCTGACGGTTAGGGTCAACGGAGATCCCACCCCACTCGAACATCCCCAGGTTACCCGGGAAGACCAGCGTGCCCTGCTCTGACGGCGGCGTGAAGATGCCTTCATAGCGCAGCTGGTGGAACATCACGCGGCATACCAGCTGGTCAAACATCGTGGCACCCCACATGTCTGCACCGCTGAGGTCTTTCTCCGGACGGAAACTCAGATCAGAGAACGGCTGCGTTTTGATGACGTAGTCGCCTTTGGCCGCACCCTGCGGAACCGGTTTTTCCGGCGCAGGAACAACCAGCTTACCGTTGCTGCGATCCAGCACGAAGATGTTGCCGGTTTTGGCCGGGGCGTAAATCACCGGAACGGTTTTACCGTTAACGGTAATGTCCGCCAGCGTCGGCTGGGACGGCATATCCATATCCCACAGATCGTGGTGAACGGTCTGGTAGCTCCATGCCAGTTTACCGGTCGTTGCGTTCAGCGCCACGATGGAGCTGGCGTAACGTTCCTGCTCCGGCGTACGGTTACCACCCCAGATATCCGGCGTGGTCACGCCCATCGGCAGGTAAACCAGGTCCAGCTTCGCGTCATACGCTGCCGGTGCCCAGGAGTTCGGTGAGTTAAAGGTAAAGGTGTGTTCATCCGATGGGATCGCGTTGGGATCTTTCGCGCCCGGGTCGAAGGCCCACAGCAGTTTACCGGTGTTCACGTCGAAACCACGGATAACGCCGGAGGTTTCGCGGGTAGAGAAGTTATCCGTTACCGAACCGGCAATCACGATGGTTTTATCGGTAATGATTGGCGGGGAGGTCGGCTCATACAGACCCGGCGTAGTGTCCGGCATGTTGGTCTGAAGATTCAGAATGCCTTTGTTAGCGAAGGTTTCGCACAGCTTACCGGTCTCAGCGTTGATGGCAAACAGGCGGCCATCGTTCACCGGCAGCATAATGCGGCGAGGACAGTCGGCAATGACTTCCGGGCTGGCATTATCAGCGCGCGCTTCGTGGTAAGAGACGCCGCGGCAGGTGATGTGCTGGAACGACGGGTTGGAGTTCAGCTGTGGATCAAAGTGCCATTTCTCTTTACCGGTGGCCGCGTCGAGCGCGAACAGACGCTGGTGCGCCGTACACAGGTAGAGCATGTTGCCCACTTTAATCGGGGTCACTTCATTGGTCAGCTCACCCGGATCGTTCGGCATTTTCAGGTCGCCGGTACGGAATACCCAGGCTTCCTTCAGGTTTTTCACGTTGTCCGCGTTGATCTGCTTCAGCGGGGAGTAACGTTGACCTTCCTGATTACGACCATAGGCTGGCCAGTCGCCGTCAGCCACCTGCGAAATAGCCGCAGCCGGTGTGGATTCAGTGTTCAGCGTACCGTGGATCTCCTGCGGGTCGTTGAATCCGGCCCAGGTCAGGATGCCGCCACTAATCAGCAGGGCAACGACCAGACCGGCTACAGCACCACTGGAAGGGACGATCAGACGACGCCAGACAAACGGCAGGATCAGCCAGATACCGAAGAAGACCAGAATGTCGCTGCGCGGCGTCAACGCCCAGAAGTCGAACCCGACCTCCCAGACGCCCCAGATCATGGTTGCGAGCAGTAACGCTGCGTACAGCCACAGAGCAGATTGTTTTCTGCGTAAAAGCAGGACGGTTACGCCAACCATAACCAGACCCGCAATCGGGTAGTACCAGGAGCCGCCAATCGCGACCAGCCATACGCCACCGATTAACAAATACAGCGCGCAGAATGCGGCAAACGCGGCTGTTAATGTCACCAGTAGACGCGGCTGTTTAGTTTTTGTTTCAGCCATAGAAAAGTACTCGTCAGTTTTGTTAATTATTTGCTAGCAATTAATTATAGGTATTAACAACTGTGATCGGAATCACAAATATTGCTTTTTATAACTCATACGCCAGGCTTATCCATTTACTGGTATAATGGCTGGCTTGCGTATCGATGCCGGAACGAGAGTCATCCGCATTGAGAGATTTTCACTAAAATCATTTGGTTAGTAATATGAAACATACTGTTGAAGTGATGATCCCGGAAGCCGAGATCAAAGCGCGTATCGCCGAACTGGGTCGTCAAATCACCGAACATTACAAGGACAGCGGCAGCGAAATGGTGC
Source organism: Enterobacter cloacae complex sp. 402C9 (assembly GCF_050030745.1). Taxonomy (NCBI): domain Bacteria; kingdom Pseudomonadati; phylum Pseudomonadota; class Gammaproteobacteria; order Enterobacterales; family Enterobacteriaceae; genus Enterobacter; species Enterobacter cloacae complex sp. 402C9. The sequence goes on from NZ_JBLGUW010000001.1 coordinate 799,864, forward strand.
TGGTCGGTCTGTTGCGTGGTTCTTTCATGTTCATGGCAGACCTGTGCCGTGAAGTGCAGGTGCCGCACGAGGTCGATTTTATGACCGCCTCCAGTTACGGCAGCGGCATGTCCACAACCCGTGATGTGAAAATCCTGAAAGATCTGGATGAAGATATTCGTGGCAAAGATGTGTTGATTGTTGAGGACATCATCGACTCCGGCAACACGCTCTCTAAAGTGCGTGAGATCCTGAGCCTGCGTGAACCAAAATCACTGGCGATTTGTACCCTGCTGGATAAGCCTGAGCGCCGTGAAGTGCAGGTGCCGGTGGAGTTCGTTGGTTTCTCCATCCCGGACGAATTCGTGGTGGGTTACGGCATTGATTACGCGCAGCGTTATCGCCATCTGCCGTATGTTGGGAAAGTAGTGATTCTGGACGAATAATTGCGGGCTGATGCCCTCACCCCAGCCCTCTCCCACAGGGAGAGGGTGAAAACCCCCGGCTTTGTTATTTATGGTTCACATGCTTAAGCTTGAGGTTGGCAATTCCCGAGCGGTAACGCTGTTCCAGCGTTTCGCGGTTGGTGGCGGTCACTTCCAGATTGCGCAGCAGACCGTCGTGAATACCGTACGCCCAGCCGTGGATGGAGACCTTCTGCCCGCGTTTCCAGGCAGACTGCATAATCGTCGAATGGCCCAGGTTATAGACCTGCTCCATTACGTTCAGCTCACACAAGGTGTCGAGACGGCGCTCCTGCGGCATTTCGCCCAGCAGTGAGCTATGTTTGAACCAGATATCACGAATGTGCAGCAGCCAGTTATCGATTAACCCCAGCTCTGTGTTTTCGACCGCCGCCTGCACGCCGCCGCAGCCGTAGTGGCCACAAATAATGATGTGCTCAACCTCAAGAACGTCAACGGCGTACTGCACAACCGAAAGGCAGTTGAGATCGGTATGAATAACCAGGTTAGCCACATTGCGGTGAACAAACAGTTCGCCAGGTTCAAGACCCGTCAGACGTTCGGCGGGGACACGGCTGTCAGAACATCCAATCCAGAGAAAGCGCGGGTTCTGCGCTTGCGCGAGTTTTCCAAAAAATCCGGGGTCTTCCTCCACCAGCATTTTTGACCATAGTGCATTGTTGCTGATGAGTGTATCTATGTCGTTCATGGAGGTTAGCGACCTGTAACCAAGTGATTGCGTTGCGCTACTATAGGGTAACCCGACTTTTAATGAAACCACACAACGTGTGTCAGAACTTAAGGTAAGTTGAATTCATGGCGATTGCACTGGAGCTTGAACAGCTCAAAAAAACCTACCCGGGGGGCGTTCAGGCGCTGCGCGGGATAGATCTTAAAGTCGAAGCGGGAGATTTCTACGCGCTTCTGGGGCCGAACGGGGCGGGGAAATCCACCACCATCGGGATCATCAGCTCGCTGGTCAACAAAACCTCCGGCCGCGTCAGCGTGTTTGGCTACGATCTGCAAAAAGATGTGGTCAACGCCAAGCGTCAGCTGGGGCTGGTGCCGCAGGAGTTCAACTTCAACCCGTTTGAGACGGTACAGCAGATTGTTGTTAACCAGGCGGGTTATTATGGCGTTGAGCGCAAAGAGGCGCTTGAGCGCAGCGAAAAGTATCTGAAACAGCTCGACCTGTGGGAGAAGCGTAACGAACGCGCGCGGATGTTGTCCGGGGGGATGAAGCGCCGCCTGATGATTGCCCGCGCGCTGATGCACGAGCCAAAGCTGCTTATCCTTGATGAGCCGACTGCTGGCGTGGATATTGAACTGCGTCGTTCCATGTGGGGCTTCCTGAAAGATCTGAACGATAAAGGCACCACCATCATTCTGACCACGCACTATCTGGAAGAGGCGGAAATGCTGTGCCGCAATATCGGCATCATTCAGCACGGTGAGCTGGTGGAAAACACCTCGATGAAGAATCTGCTCTCCAAGCTCAAATCAGAGACCTTTATCCTCGATCTGGCGGCGAAAAGCGCGCTGCCGAAACTGGAGGGCTACAACTATCGCCTGGTCGATACCTCGACGCTGGAGGTAGAAGTGCTGCGCGAGCAGGGTATCAACAGCGTGTTCTCACAGTTGAGTGCGCAGGGCATTCAGGTATTAAGCATGCGTAACAAAGCAAACCGACTGGAAGAGCTGTTTGTCTCTCTGGTGCACGACAAACAAGGAGACAAGGCATGACGCATCTTTACTGGGTCGCGCTGAAAAGCATCTGGGCAAAAGAGATTAACCGCTTTATGCGTATCTGGGTGCAAACCCTGGTGCCGCCGGTGATCACCATGACGCTCTACTTCATCATTTTCGGTAACCTGATTGGCTCCCGCATTGGTGAGATGCACGGTTTTACCTATATGCAGTTTATCGTGCCGGGCCTGATCATGATGGCGGTGATCACCAACGCTTACGCGAACGTAGCGTCGTCGTTCTTTAGCGCCAAGTTCCAGCGCAACATTGAAGAGCTGCTGGTGGCCCCGGTGCCAACGCATGTGATCATCGCCGGTTACGTGGGCGGCGGCGTAGCGCGCGGGCTGTGCGTGGGGATTCTGGTGACGGCGATTTCGTTGTTCTTCGTCCCGTTCCAGGTGCATTCGTGGCTGTTCGTGGCGCTCACATTATTGCTGACGGCGATCCTGTTCTCCCTCGCCGGGCTGCTGAACGCGGTGTTTGCTAAAACGTTCGATGACATCAGCCTGATCCCGACCTTCGTGCTGACGCCGCTGACCTATCTGGGCGGGGTGTTTTACTCCCTGACGCTGTTGCCGCCGTTCTGGCAGGCGCTGTCGCACCTGAACCCGATTGTCTACATGATCAGCGGCTTCCGCTTTGGCTTCCTCGGCATTGCCGATGTCCCGCTGTTCACCACCGTTGTGGTGCTGGTGGTGTTTATCGTGGCATTCTATCTGCTGTGCTGGTATCTGATCCAGCGCGGACGCGGGCTGCGTAGCTAACCTTCTGCCCGGCGACGTTCTGTTTGCCGGGCACTTTCTTTGACAGTTATCACCGTAAACTAACCTTCACCTGGATAAACTACTCGCCTGCTAAGGAGAGACGTTATGCTGGGATGGGTGATCACCTGCCACGATGAAGAGGCACAGGAAATGCTGCTTAAGCTGGAGGCCCGATTTGGCCCCCTGGCGCAATGTCGTGCGGTAAATTACTGGCGAGGGCTGAGCACCAATATGCTCAGCCGGATGATGTGTGACGCGCTGCATGAAACCGACACCGGCGATGGCGTGATTTTTCTCACTGACAGATCCGGCGCGGCGCCATACCGTGCGGCTGCCCTAATGAGCCATAAGCACGATAACTGTGAAGTAATCTCCGGTATCAGCCTGCCTTTACTCGAAGCGATGTATCCGCTGCGCGCAACGTTGAGCAGCGCTGAATTTCGTCACGCCATTGTGGCGCAGGGCTCGCCGGGCGTGAGCAGCTTGTGGCACCAGCAGCAGAAGAACCCGCCTTTTGTTCTGCTTCACGATCTGTATAAGCATTAAACATTGGTATTGATGCCGCTTTTGTTACAATGGCGGCTGATTTTCTGTGTCGATTTATATTCCATGCTCAAGCGCGTTATCTTTATCCTTCTGCTCGTGGTTTCCGGTGGTGCGTCTGCCAGCCTGACCAGTCAGCAAGGCCTTCCTGCCCAATATATGCAAACCACCGAAGATGCGGCCATCTGGGCGCAGGTGGGAAATGCCGTTGTGAATGTGGGGAATGTCCGCGCCGGGCAGATCCTCGCTGTCTTTCCGGCCGCGGCGGATTACTATGAATTTCGTTTCGGATTCGGTACGGGGTTTATTGATAAAGACCACCTTGAAAAAGTTCAGGGAAAACAACGCGTTGAGGATAGCCTGGGTGACTTGAACAAGCCGCTCAGTAATCAAAACCTCATTACCTGGAAAGACACGCCGGTGTATAACGCCCCCAGCAGCGGAAGCGCGCCCTTTGGCACCTTAAGCGCTAATCTTCGCTATCCGATTCTGAATAAGCTGAAAGACCGCCTGAACCAGACCTGGTTCCAGATCCGTATCGGTAATCGTCTGGCATGGGTAAGCAGCCTGGATGCGCAGGAAGATAACGGGCTACCGGTTCTGACCTACCATCATATTTTGCGTGATGAAGAGAACACCCGTTTTCGACATACCTCCACGACGACCAGCGTACGTGCGTTTAATAATCAGATGGCCTGGTTACGCGATCAGGGCTACACCACGCTGACGATGTACCAGCTTGAAGGGTACGTGCGTAACAAGATGAACCTGCCCGCGAAAGCGGTGGTGATCACCTTTGATGATGGCCTCAAATCGGTGAGCCGCTATGCGTATCCGGTGCTGAAAGAATATGGCTTCAACGCGACGGCGTTTATAATTTCATCCCGAATCAAAGGCCATCCGCAGAAGTGGGATCCAAAATCGCTACAGTTTATGAGCGTTCAGGAAATCAAGGGCATCCAGGATGTGTTCGACATTCAGTCTCACACTCATTTCCTGCATCGCGTGGATGGCTATAAACACCCCATCCTGTTGAGCCGTAGCTATCACGTGATCCTGTTTGATTTTGAACGCTCACGTCGTGCACTGGCTCAGTTCAACCCGCGCGTATTGTATGTGTCGTATCCATTTGGCGGCTATGACAATAAAGCGATAAAGGCAGCGAATGACGCTGGTTTTCATCTGGCAGTGACGACGATGAAAGGGAAGGTGAAGCCGGGGGATAATCCGTTCCTGTTGAAGCGTTTGTATATCTTAAGAACGGATTCACTGGAGACGATGTCGCGGCTGATCAGTAATCAGCCGCAGGGATAGCGGTTAGTCGTATGAAAGGGTGAATACGCCGGTGGCTTTAAACGACCCCGGTTTCACTGTGTTTCCGTTTGCTACCAGTTGAGCAACATAATTAATTTGCTTGGATTCAGGGGTTTGGTAATCCGTTATGACATAGGATGAGTCAGGATTGTTCGGCAGAAGTTGAGAGGTTCCGTTATACATGATTTTCACGCCTGCGCCCTCAGCTCCGGACGTAAGCGTATTACCAAGAAGATCATTGTTTTTTCCGGTTAGCTTTGAGGTGGTGAGTTTGGTTGTGATATTTGCCACACCGGTACAATTGCTTAAGCTAATGGAAAAAGGGATATCCTTAACCCGATTGTTTTTAATGTCTGAAACATAATATTCTCCTAGGTTAACATTATTAGTACCATCCGATAGCATGGCCATGTCGCAGGTTGGAAGAACGATCGGGATCTGGAATGAGTCCTCGTTGACCATAAATGTCCATGGTTGGTTGTCACTATCATCTGGATTACCAATAGCCATTTTACCCAGAGTGCCGGGTTTGGGTCTGATTGAGGTTTCTTTGTTCGGGTTGCCTCTGTAACCTTCATCAATATAAATTTGAACTGAGGTGTTTATCCATTTTTCATCCCACGGGTCAGATTTTCCGGAGGAGGCAACGGTAGTCCAGCCAGTAGTATTCATAGCGAAGTAACCACCCATGCCTCCAGTGCTTTCTGCGGTGTGCACCCTTACGGAATAATAAATCCCCGGAATATTTGTTTCAAACATAGCCCTGCCATAACTACTCCCCATTAGCAAGGTCGGGTTTGTTTGTGACACGAGGTTAAAACCATCGTCCCCCGGACCACATTTGGCCTGAATGCCTGGTGTCAGGTTAACGTTAAAAAGAGTACTGGCGTAGTTACCCGGAGGGGGAAGACGTACGGTGCCACCTGAGTAGTCAGAATTGATTAGCGTGGTTGTGCCGCCTTTTCCATTATTCATTTGGCACTCCCCTGCCCAGCAGGAGTGGCTGAGGGTAAATAACGCGCTCGCCATGGCAAACGTCATTGTGCCTTTCACGTTGAAACCCTGTCTTATAAAGTTGAACATTCTCATCCTTTTTCCTGTTCTGATTATTATTCGTAAGTGACGTCAACCAATACTTTACTGGTAACGACACCACCAGCCACTACGCCAATATTTTGATATCGGGCATAGAACTGATAATCCGTTAAAAATGCAGTATCCTGACCGCTTACGTCAAAAGTGATTTTTGACGTGCCGTCGTTGTTTAAAACATTCTTTTTATATTTTTCAGAGAAAACGACGACGCCGACATTTTTGCCGCGCCTGCGGCGGTATCATCACTTTTGAAAACCTGATTTTGTCCTGGCCAGAAACCCGACTGCGGCGAAAAGCTAAAACTCAGCTTTTTAGCCGTACCGCTGTCTCCATAGCAATCATCTACATGGATCTTAAAAGGCGTACCGCCTGCATCATCGGTTGCAGTAAAACGATCGCTACCATCCGGGTTATAAAACCAACTGCGCATCGCATTGGGGAGATAAATTTCGCCGTCATTTTCCACGGTCATCTTACAGGTGCTATTAACAATGTTAGCGGTAATATTTACGTCTAATCCTGAGCTTGCCTGGCTTACGCCAGGCAAGATGCCACCAGCCAAGCCCATAAGCAACACAAGACCGGGCTGGTATAAAATAAACGGTGATTGTTGCATACTGGTTCCTGGTATTATGGATAAGCGATAGTAAACGTGACTGGCGCAGTAACCGCCCCCGCGCCTACATCAGCAATGGTTTGGCCTTGCCCGATAACGATACGGGAATTCATCGGGAATTCACCGGTACCATCAGTAATGGTGACATCCTTAGCAGCCGGAGGCGTGTTACAGCTCATAAGCTCGCCAGTATCGACAACACCCGACCAGATCTCAAAGCCCGTTGCTAAGCCGCCAGAGTAAGAATCACCCGTCTTGTTGACGCCACTGCATTCACCACCAGCGCCTTTCGCAGCGGACACCGTTGCCTTGGTTACTCCAGAACAGTTGGTGAAACTAATCTTGAGCGGCTCGACACGGGTTTTGTTCACCAGATCGGATTTGTATACGTCGCCGAACGCAATTTCAGTGGAGGCTGTGCCTGCATCGTTAAGTACTTTTGCGGTACATGTGCCTGATACAATTTTTGATTTAATCGTTAATTCGACACTAGGGGTGCCTGTAATTGCTGCGCTTGCCATTCCCGAGAACAGAAGAGCAGAAACGGACAGGGCGATAAAAGTAGAATTGAATTTCATAATGTTGCTCCGTTTTCCTGCACTAATCACTCGTAGCTAAATTCAAAGGTCGCCACGGCCTGAAAATCACCAATGGTCATGCTGTTTTCTTTTGTTTCACGTAAGGTGGCCACCAGAGCAACTTCCTTATTCTGGATTTCTGTCGGACTCCAGACCAGGCGCTCTGAATCCAGGGTTGAGTTAATGATAAAAGGAGTATTTGGTGCATCGGCTCTGGCGATTTCAGCCGCAGAGTAATCAGCGCCACCGTTAGTTTTTGCAATCTGGTTAACAAGGCCGCTAGCTAAATAACCTGATTTGGTTCCTTTTACGGTTGTTTTTAACGAGGTCAGCGACGCCGGGCATTCAACGAGCACAATTTTGAAATTGGCATTTGCCGTTCCGGCTTTGACATCATCTAAACGTACCTGACCGTTATTACCGATAGTCAGCGTTTGCTGCGTATCTGAACCCGTACCGCCGACCAGTTTCATATCGCAGGTGGTTTCGCGGATATTGGCAGTGAAGTTAACATTGAGATCGGCTGCCGCAGCAGAACCTGACATCGCTAACATTGCTAATGCGATTAATGAATAACCGCAATGATTTTTCTTCATATTATTTCCCATGGGTGTGATTCCCTGTTTTAACATCATTACATTTGGCACTGTTGATTACTCAGAATCGTGGTTAAGCCTGCTTTCTTCGCATTTTCAGGAATCTGATAATGCACCGTGCAAGAGCTGGATCCATCGCTTCCCCATACCACCCGGAGAGCGCCTTTGTCTTCCACACCGCGTACATAAGCTTGTCCTGCCTGGCCTACCGTTCCGATAGATTCGTTTTTCTCATTCAGAACGTCTGCACCTAACGGAATAAAGCCGTTATCAGAACGTTGTAATTCCAGAACAAGCGAACGACCTTCATCCGTTTCAAAATTCACTAATACAACGGAGCCATTGCGAGGTACGGCAACAGCGCTGGTATTTTTGATTTCAACGTCTGCTTCGAGAGTACTGATATCGAGCGATACTTGGTTTTCTCTGTAGGCTGACATATACGGCATAATCCCGTACCCGGAGCTGTTAATGCGGCTTTGGCCGTAACCCAGCCGAGCACCCGTTGCGCCACTTGCTTTTACCAGCGCAAGTGAATCCGTTTCGCCGATACTGCCGGATGTAAATACAACGCCACCCGAGTGGACAACCATTCCGCCGTTATAACTCGCGGAATACTGTTTACTATTGTCATCGCCAAAGGACGCTGAGACACCGAGCGGCCCGTAAGGACTGTTCCATGAGCTATAGCCACTGACCTGGTTCAGGTTGCCGTAGTTGCCCCCGCTTGATGAGGCGCTAACGGAATAGCTCACTTCACTGTTTTTGGAGTTGCCGCTTGCCGTAGAGTTAAAACTGGTACCGCCTTTTAAATCAGTGCGCAGGCTCATGTTGACGTTATTGAATCCGCCTGACTGCGCGCTATCTTTATTGAATATGCTGAATGGAATACTGACGTTTAAATAAACGCTGTCATCCTTTTCCCCTGTTTCGTTGTACGTGCGTTGCACAGAAACGCTATAGCTACCGTAAGCAAAACTATTGTTGTAACCCACGCTGTAGTCGGAAGTGGAGCTAGAGTCATTCCAGTAATCCTGCCAGGTGCCGCTAATATAGAGTGAGCCGTATTCATCACCGTTAACATTCAATGGCTGATTCAGGCTGACCTGTATCTGGTTTTTGGTACGCTGATAATCAGCATAAAGCTCGGCATTGCTGTCATAAGATCGATTGCCATATTCCTCGTGATGAATACTGTCCTGCAATGAGGCGGCATCGTTAAGGCTGAGATAATCTTCTGTAGAGAAGCGATAAGCTGCCACGTTAAGAGATGTGTTAGTAGCTTCAAGCATTTTGCTGTAGGTCAGCCGATAACTTTGCCCTTTAAGCGTGTCCAGCCCGTCGATATCGGCATAGGACCCGGTAACATCTAATGCGAATGCACCAATACGGGTATTCATAGCCAGACCAAGCAGGCCGGCGTAGAAATCCATATCCGTATATTGCGCACCCACGTAACCGGTAAAGGTATTATTCAGACCATACGCGTAAGTTGCGTAGCCAACGTTTGGCTTATCGTGCAATGAATCATCATTCAGCTCACCTAAACCCACATCCCAGCGGCTGGAGCCTGGGCGGAGCATTTGTGTAACTGAGGAGAACGGAACGGTAAACGTCCGTTTACTTCCATCGGCTTCCTCTACAGTGACAATCAAATCATTGCCATAGCCTGTTGTACTGAGGTCATTGATCTCGAAAGCACCGGGTGGAACGGTGGTTTCATAAATTTTATTGCCGCTTTGCGTTACGCTAACTTTGGCGTTACTGTTTGCCACACCACGAATTACTGGCGCGTAGCCAGAGGTGCCTTCCGGGAGCATGCGGTCATCGTTATACATACGCGCACCACGCAGGCTCACCGAATCAAAGACATCACCGCGTGTGTAGGAATCACCCATTACCATCTGTGCGTTAAGTGGTGTGATGTCTCGCTGGAGGTAGATATCCTGGCTGGAATAATGTGTGCCATTATCGCTGTCCCAGTTCAGACTGCCGCGAGAACGTAAACGCCACGGCCCCACGTTCAGGCCATAATGCAAGCCCGCATAAGCGGTATCTGAATTGGTGCCGTTTGACTCGCTGTGCCAGGTATTAAGATCGTATGAGAGTAATCCGGCCGGAACACCATTATCCCATAATGAAGGATCGACATACCCTGCTGGAAGCTTAAGCACGTAGATTTGCGGGAAGTTAAGATCCATTTCCTGCTTGCTACTATCAAAATTTTCAGAAGCACCGGGATAATATTTTTTGATATCTACGCAAGACGTTTCGTCGTTTTTGACATCATCGCCTAATATGCTGGTATCAACGCCTGCCTGTGTCAGCGTGAGTTTAGTCAGACATGCTGAGGCACGTGGCGTTTTGTTATCAATGAATGTCATCTCGACCGTGGATTTTGAATTGCCATTCAAATTCACTTTTACACGGTAAGTACCTGGCAGAACTGGGTTGCCATAAGCATAACGATCGACATTGATACCTCCACCATTATCGATAAGGAACTGGTCATTAAATTCAATGGCCGATTCTGTTTCGGATGAGGTGTCTACAGCTTTTTTTTCAGTCTCGCTGGCATGCAGAGGAAATGCTGCACAGATTGCGAGACATAAAATTGATCGTTGAAATAGCATGCTTCATCCAGACAAGTCGTCGTATGAATGCTATGAATCATTCATACGTGTTATATTTATAATGTGGCGGTGGTGCGGTTATTAATTTACTTTGCTTTCAAAAGTATCAGAGCCGCCATTGTCATTAATGGTTTCGTAAGCAACAGTGCCGGTGGCAGTACTACCTAAACCTTTTACCTGCATAATTTGAGTACTAAACGGTAAAATAGATTTATGCTCAACCTGGTACTCTTTATTTGCTGATTTCAGCTTTACATTTGAAATAGAAACGTTGTAAGGGGAATCATTGTGTGCGATCAGGTTTAGCGTATTACCTTGTTTTTGTTGTGACCACGTTACTTTGGCTGCTGCATCTCCTGGCGTACCTTTCAGGCCGTCAGGTCGGAAAAAGAGTTTAATACGTGTGCGGAATGCCAGCTGGAGCTGGTTAGGATTTTCACCGTCTTTCACTTTTGACTTCGGTGGAATCTCGAGCACATTGAACCAGAATAGGGATTCGCGATCTTGCGGCAATGAACCACCCAGGTATGAGATCCGAACGGATTGACCTTTTTGCGGATCAATTCGGGATACTGGTGGAGTAATAATAAACGGTAGTTTTAATTCCTGTGGGTTGGTGTCATCGCGACCGTCATCGAGCCATGATTGAACTAATAGTGGCTTTTTGCCACGGTTGTCTAAAGAAACGATGACATCTTTTTGCGACTGCTGATAAACAATACGTGTTCCCGAAATAACGATATCTGCGCTTGCCTGGAATGACGCGACAGCAGCAGCTGTAAAGCAGGCAGCTTTAAATCCTTTATAAAATGATGTGCTTAACATTTTTCCACTTCCTGTTGGAATGATATCAATAGTCCCCTGACGTACGTCAGGGGATAATATGAGCATTTTATTTATGCGCTTAAAATTACTCGTAGATCATGGTGAATGCAGCTTGTGCCTGAACCACACCAGCTGACACTGGGTTGTTGGCCGCATCCCAGTTCTGACCCTGGGTATACGCTACACGGTAGTAAAGTGCGCCTGCGCCTGCGCCTGTGGTATCAATCGTTGCTTTCTGGGTATTGTTGGTCTGATCCAGTTTGATCTGATCGGTAGCGGAGTTGCCATCGTTTGACAGTACCAGATTGACGTTTTTAGCGGCGCCTTGAGTATTTGATGGTGGAACCAGCAGACCGCCGGAAGTTGAAGAAGAACCCGCCCAGGAATCAAACTGAGCAGATGCCTGGTTGACGGTAGCAGAATCACAACCTGTCAGGGTGAGGGAGAATTTCTTTTCTCCCAGGGTGCTGGTGGTACCCAGCGCATTAGCGAAGTCTTTTACAAACACGGTATCCAGGTTAACGTCAAAATCATTACCATCCTGGTCAATCTTCTGATCCAGGGATACTTTACAGGTGTTATTAGAAACCATACCGTGGAAAGTAATAGTGCCTGTATCTGAAGGAATATCAGCTGCCATTGCAGAACCCGCACTCAGAACCATTGCTACTACAGTTGCCAGACCTAATTTATTAAAAGACATTTTTTATATCCATATTTAAATGCTAGAAAAGTGAACATAAGCAAGGCTTATGTTCGTTCCGAACAGATGCTTCGGGAAAAGGATTCTAAGTGATGAGTAATGGTTGTGAGAAGCCGTTAGGCGTTAGAAATACTTAAACGATCTTTAAGTCAATATGATTATTTAATAGTGAATGATAATAATTGTTCATCATTTTGATGAGCAGGTGTTCGGCAGGGTGACTTGAATATATTAATAAAAATATATAAAAAGAACGCTATTCATTTTAATTATGTATAAATTACCCAACCTATTTGTCGGGTAATTTATAACAGTACTATTGGCTTAGGCAACCTGAACCGGAATTGCCTTCGCAATACGTTTCATTTCATTATCGCCTTCAAAGTATGCCACTTTTGGCTGCCAGCGACGTGCCTCTTCGTCAGACATCATCACAAAGCTGGCAATAATGACGATATCACCCACGTCCGCGCAGTGCGCCGCTGCCCCATTAACGGAGATGATTTTAGACCCGCGTTCAGCGGCAATCGCGTACGTTGAAAAGCGTTTGCCGTTATTAACGTTCCAGATATCAATAGCTTCGTTTTCGAGAATACCCGCCGCGTCGAGAAAATCCTGGTCGATCGCGCAGGAGCCTTCATAATGCAGGTCGGCCTGGGTGACTTTCACACGGTGAAGCTTACCTTGTAGCATTTTGCGAATCATTACGTTTACCTTTCACTTCCGGGTAGTAAAACTACGCCAGTTCAACCACTTTGTTGTCGATAAGGCGGGCCTGGCCGAGCCAAGCCGCCACCAGAATTACCGCACGTTTGCTGGTATCTGAGAGTTCCAGAAGCGTATCGGCATCCCGAATTTGAACGTCGTCAGCACGAAGACCTTTCTCGTTCAGCGCCTGTTCAGCCAGAGCGATGATTTCTTCTGCGGTTAATTCTTTTGCCAGCAGTTGCTCTGCCATGGTATTCATGACTTTGCTTAAGCCTGGCGCAATTTTACGCTGTTCCGCAGTCAGATAGCCGTTACGGGAGCTAAGCGCCAGGCCATCTTTCGCACGTACAATCGGCACGCCGACAATCTCTATGTCGTAGCCCATATCGGCAACCATTTTGCGGATCAGCGCCAGCTGCTGGAAATCTTTCTCGCCAAAGCAGGCGATGTCCGGCTGCACCAGGTTAAACAGCTTGCTGACGATGGTGGAAACGCCGCGGAAATGGCCCGGACGGCTGGCACCCTCCAGCATGGTCGATATACCCGGTACGTCGACGTAGGTCGCTTCAGTGGTACCCTGAGGATAAACATCTGCGGGGGCCGGTGCGAAGACGATATCCGCATGACGTTTTTTGAGCTTCTCGCAATCTTCCTGCAAGGTACGTGGATAGCGCGCCAGATCGTCTTCGCGATCGAACTGCATCGGGTTAACGAAGATACTGACTACCACGATATCTGCACGGGCTCTCGCTTCATCGACCAGCTTCATATGGCCGTCGTGCAGATTGCCCATGGTCGGGACGAGGGCGATACGTTTACCTTCCTGACGTGCACGGCGGATATGCTGGCGCAGCAGCGGCAGAGTTTCTATGATTAGCACACCTGGACTCCTTAATGGAAACTGTGTTCTTCGCCCGGATACACGCCGGACTCAACCTCGGCAATATACTGCCGCACAGCAGCACGCATGTCGCCTGCTTCTGTCAGGAAATTTTTAGCAAATTTTGGAATGTGACCGCCGGTGATCCCGAAGGCGTCGTGCATGACCAGAATCTGGCCATCGGTGACGTTGCCCGCGCCGATGCCGATCACCGGAATCGACAGCGCCTCAGTGATACGCTTAGCCAGCTCAACCGGCACACACTCCAGCACCAGCAGCTGTGCACCAGCGGCTTCCAGCGCCAGGGCATCATCAAACAGCGTCTGCGCCGCATCGCCACGCCCCTGAACTTTATAACCGCCAAAGATATTCACGGATTGCGGCGTCAGCCCTAAGTGCCCGCAAACTGGCACGGCCCGTTCGGTGAGCATTTTCACCGTATCGACCAGCCAGTCGCCGCCTTCGATTTTGACCATATTGGCGCCGGCGCGCATCACAGTTGCCGCATTTTCAAAGGCCTGTTCCGGGGTGGCATACGCCATAAACGGCAGATCGGAAAGTAGCAGGCAGGCGGGCGCACCCCGGCGCACGGCGCGGGTATGGTAAGCAATATCCTCGACCGTGACCGGCAGAGTAGAATCATGTCCTTGTACCGTCATCCCTAACGAGTCTCCGACCAGCATGACGTTGATCCCTTCTTCGGCAAACAGTTTTGCGAAGCTGTAGTCATACGCGGTGATAGTGGCGAAGCGTTTCTTTTCCTGTTTGCATTTCTGCAATAAGGAGATGGTAGTTGGTTTCATACTGTTTCCTGATGGCCCAAAAGCGGATCTTTGCGCATTCTAACAGTAACATTCGAGGGAACAATGATTTTAGGCAATCGATTAACCATATTTAACACATGGCTAATCGGGGGTGACACGGGATTACCAGCGGACCGGTTTTTCCGCGTTGAGGCTTTGCAGAACGGCGTTCAGCGAGGTGCCGTCAGGGAAGGTGAGATCGGGGGCGACTTCAAACAGCGGCCAGAGCATAAACGCACGGTTTTTCATGTCATAGTGCGGAACGGTGAGGCGCTCGGTGTTAATCACCTTGTGGCCGAAAAGCATAATATCGAGGTCGAGCGTGCGCGGTCCCCAGCGTTCGGCTTTACGTACGCGACCCTGCTGTAGCTCAATACGCTGGGTATTATCCAGCAGCGTTTCTGCGTCAAGGGCTGTTTCCAGCACCACGGCGGCGTTCAGATAATCAGGCTGATCCTGCGGGCCGAGCGGGGGCGTACGGTAAAAGGAGGAGACCGCCACGATACGGCTTTGCGGGATCTCCCCCAGCGCCTGAACGGCAGCGTTAACCTGCTCAAGCGGAGAGGCCAGATTGCTGCCGATGGCAATATACGCCAGGGTCATGCTGTGCCTTCACGACGCGGCGCGCGCTTGCGCGGGCGACGGTGACGACGGCGCGGTGCCGGCTCGTCATCCAGATCCGTGAGCATATCTTTTTGCTCCGGTGGTGCAGAGACCTGAAATTCTCCCCACCACTGCGCCAGGCGCTGTAGCTCCTGGTTTCTTTCGACTTCAGCACGCAGAGAGAGCAAATCGAACGCGGCGCGGAACTTAGGATGCTCCATCAGTTTCCAGGCACGTTTACCCTGACGGCGGGACATACGCAGCTGAAGCTGCCAGATATCACGCACCAGCGTGGTAATACGTTTCGGGATCGCCAGCGTGCGACAGCCTTCGTCCAGCACGTCGTTTGCCGCCAGCGCGAACGCATCATAATAGGCGAGGCCGCTCTCCTGGGTAATGCGCTGCGCCGTTTCCAGCAGCGGATACCAGAACATGGCCGCGAACAGGAACGCCGGATTCACGCGCATATCGTTATGAATACGGGTATCCGTGTTCTTCAGCACCTGTGCAATCATCCGCTCCATTGCGCTGTCACCGTTTTCGGTGAAGTAGCGGGTAATGGTCGGGAACAGCGGCTGGAACAGGTTGTATTCACGCAGCAAATTGTAGGTTTCAAACCCGTAGCCTGCCTGGAGCAGCTTTAACGACTCCTCAAACAGACGGGCAGGGGGGACGTCGTTAATCAGCGTCGCCAGGCGCGGGATCGGCTCTGCGGTTTCCGGGCTGATACGCATGTTTAGCTTGGCGGCGAAACGCACGGCGCGCAGCATTCGGACCGGATCTTCGCGATAGCGCGTTTCCGGCGTGCCGATCAGGCGAATCAGGCCGTCTTTCAGATCCTGCATACCGCCGACGTAATCGCGCACGGTAAAATCCGCCACGCTGTAGTAAAGGCTGTTGATGGTGAAATCGCGACGCTGAGCATCTTCTTCAATAGAGCCAAAGATGTTGTCGCGCAGCAGCATGCCGTTTTGGCCGCGCTGGGAAGTTGTGCGATCGTTGATGCCCGCTTCGTGGTGACCGCGGAAGGTCGCCACTTCAATAATTTCCGGCCCAAACATCACGTGCGCCAGACGGAAACGGCGGCCAACCAGACGGCAGTTGCGGAATAATTTACGCACCTGTTCAGGCGTGGCGCTGGTCGTCACGTCGAAATCTTTTGGTTTTTTGCCCAGCAGTAAATCGCGCACCCCGCCGCCGACGAGATAGGCCTCGTAGCCTGCTTTATTCAGACGATAGAGCACCTTGAGGGCATTTTCACTGATATCTTTGCGGGAAATATTGTGCTGCTCACGCGGAATGACCGACATGTGTGGCTGTGCAATAGCATCATTCGCCATGCTCTCTTCGCGGCTCAGCACTTTACGGCAAAAATTAGCGACTCGGGTAAAAATAGTACACCTCGTAGTGTGTTTTGTTATCAAAAAAGCGGCTAATCATAGCTCAGCGCAACGCATTTGAGAATGCTGGATTTTTGGCACGGCCATAAGCGTCCAGTCAGCAATGGCCGTTTTCAGCAATTCATCCAGACTCAGATCCTGCCATTCCTGCGTTACATTCTGGTTGAGAAATCGCAGCGCGTCGATCAATACCGGGCGCGGATCGCTGTCAGGCAGCGCCGGGGCATGATTCTGTTTTGATAGCTTACTCCCCTGTTCATTGACCGCCAGCGGCAGATGAATGTAATCCGGCACCGTCCAGCCAAACTGCTGGTAAAGCGATATTTGCCGCACGGTAGGCTCAACCAAATCCGCCCCACGCACGATTTCCGTGACGCCCTGGAAATGGTCATCGACAACCACCGCCAGGTTATAGGCAAACAAGCCATCGCGACGGTGAATAATAAAATCTTCACGCGCCAGACGATCATCCGCCTGAATGGTTCCTGAGAGGACATCGGTAAACTGCGTCACCGGAGCGCGCTGTATCAGCCGTACGGCGGCATTCTCAGGGCCGTTGTGCCGCGTACGGCAGTGGCCGTCGTAAACGCCACCCACGCTCTGAATTCGCGCACGCGTGCAGGTGCAGTTATAGGAAAGGCCCTGTTCAGCAAGCCACGCCAGACGTTCACGGTAGGCATCATGGCGTTGAGACTGCCAGAGTACGTCGCCGTCCCAGTGAAGACCGTAATGTTCCAGCTGACGCAGAATAGTTTCTGCCGCACCGGGAACTTCACGCGGAGGATCGATATCTTCAATGCGAACCAGCCATTTACCCTGACGGGCGCGAGCCTGTAGGTAGCTGCCGAGCGCGGCAATTAATGAGCCGAAGTGTAATTCACCGGAGGGAGATGGCGCAAAGCGCCCGATATAGTGAGATTCAGACATATCAACGGTAACAAGGCGGGAGAAACTCCCGCCTTAGCAGAGTAGTGAGAGGGAAGGCGTTAGCCAGCCATCTGTTTTTCGCGGATTTCTGCCAGCGTTTTACAGTCGATGCACAGATCGGCTGTTGGACGCGCTTCCAGACGACGAATACCGATTTCAACACCGCAGGATTCGCAGTAGCCAAAATCTTCGTCCTCGACCTTTTTCAGCGTTTTCTCGATCTTTTTGATCAGTTTGCGCTCGCGGTCACGGTTACGCAGTTCGAGGCTGAACTCTTCTTCCTGAGCGGCACGGTCGACCGGATCCGGGAAGTTAGCAGCTTCATCCTGCATATGTGTAACGGTGCGATCGACTTCATCCCTGAGTTGATTACGCCATGCTTCAAGAATACGCTTGAAGTGCGACAGCTGGGCTTCGTTCATATACTCTTCGCCCGGCTTCTCTTGATACGGCTCCACCCCAGCGATGGCGAGAATACTCAGGGACGATGTTTTACGGTTTTGCCCTTCTTGCATGTTGCTTCTCCTTAACACGCACTATCGATCCCCGTGTTGGGGGAAAATTCAGGTCGCTATAAATAGCAGATGCTTTTCCGTATGGCAATTATCTAAACGTAACACTTGACAACCCTGTGAGGAAAAGCGTATTTGCGCACGCGGCCAGAACACTTATTAGTCAATCGTCTAATCCCTTATAGGACAATGGGAAGAGAGGATCTCAGAGTCATATTATCGGCAGAAAGTTCCGCTTTATAAGCGAAAATCTCTACCCCCTGCTTTTGTGCCTCATTCAACAATTGCGCGTATTTAGGATCAATATGACGGGCCGGGGAAAACCGTTCAATGGCTGAATGCAGAACCGCAAACAGCAACACGGCGCGCTTGCCCGCCGCCGCTACACTCATTAGCTCCCGCAGATGCTTCTGGCCACGTAGCGTTACCGCATCCGGAAAGAAGCCGTTTTCCTCTTCCGCTAACGTCACTGATTTCACTTCAATATAGCACTCAGGGCGGTCTTCCGCCTGTAACATAAAATCAATTCTGCTGCTTTCATCGCCATATTTCACTTCGCTTTTTTGCGTGCCGTAACCCACCAGTTCAGGAAGGATTCCATTTGTCAGGGCTTCCTTAACCAGCTGATTTGCGCGCAGGGTATTAACGCAAATAAATGCCCCGCTTTGCGTCTCGGTCATTTCCCAGGTATGAGGATATTTGCGTTTAGTATTTTCTGATGTGGAATACCAGACCGTGTCACCCGGTGTGGCGCAACCGGTCATGGCGCCGGTGTTAGGACAATGCAGCGTGAGCGTTTCGCCCTCAGGCGTGATCACGTCAGCGAGAAAGCGTTTGTAACGCTGGATCAGCGTGGCGGGCTGGAGTGCAGGGCTAAACTTCATCAGGATTCCTTAACGTGTCGCCCAGCGTCCAGCGCTGGAGCGGAGTATAGCGGGTGCGTCCTTGTACAAAGGCAGATTCGTACAGCGCAAATTCATTCACCTGAAAGGACCAGTGAAAGCCCGGTGGCGGGATGGCAACAGCCTGACCCGCATCGCGCAGCAGGGTAATGTGGGGATGAAACGGCTGCGGGCTCTGATAACAGCCGCTGCGCGCGGCCTGCGCCCGCAGCATGTTGGCGAGCTGGAGCAGTCCGCGGGGGGGCTGCCGCGTCCCCAGCCAGACCACCCGAGAGCGCAGCCATTGCCCGGCATCGTCAAGATGCAGCGTAAAACCCGGCTGAGAAATGCGTCCGGCCATTGCGCTTAACGCGCGCTGCTTTTCTGCGCTCACCTCGCCAAGAAAAGCTAACGTCAGGTGCATATTGGCGGCGACGACAGGGCGGCCCGCTTCCGCGGGGAAGTGGCTGGCGCGCCAGCGAACAATTTGCCGTTGAAGCGTGGTGGGTAATTCAATGGCGAAGAATAGCCGTTTTGACTCAGACATGCGCAAGACTCGGTAATGATATGCGCCGATGCTACAATGTACGCCGATTAATGTTAACCCTCTGGAGCCGTAAGTGTCCTCTTTGCCCGTCGCCGTCGTCCTTCCTGAGCTACTCGCAGCCTTAGAACATGCGCCACAGGTTTTGCTCAGCGCGCCCACCGGAGCGGGTAAATCCACCTGGCTGCCCCTGCAAATTCTGCGCGAGGGGAGCATCAGCGGGAAAATTATCCTGCTGGAACCGCGCAGGCTGGCGGCGCGCAATGTGGCGCAGCGCCTGGCGGAACTGCTGAATGAAAAACCGGGCGAGACGGTAGGGTACCGGATGCGCGCCGAAACCTGCATCGGCCCGTCTACGCGGCTGGAGGTGGTCACTGAAGGCATTCTTACCCGTATGCTGCAAAACGATCCGGAGCTGAGCGGCGTCGGGCTGGTGATCCTTGATGAATTTCACGAGCGCAGCCTCCAGGCCGATCTGGCCCTTGCGCTGCTGCTCGACGTTCAGCAGGGGCTGCGCGACGACCTTCGGCTGCTGATTATGTCGGCGACGCTGGATAACGAGCGGCTCCGGCAGACGCTCCCTGACGCGCCGATGATCTCCTCTGAAGGGCGTGCGTTCCCGGTCGAGCGCCGCTATCAGCCGCTGCCTGCCCATCAGCGTTTTGACGAAGCCGTTGCCATCGCCACCGCCGAATTGCTCCGTCAGGAACCCGGCTCGCTGCTGCTGTTTTTACCCGGCGTAGGCGAAATCCAGCGCGTACAGGAGCAACTGGCATCCAGGGTGAGCAGTGACGTTATGCTGTGCCCGCTCTACGGCGCGCTGCATTTGGCTGACCAGCGCAAGGCGATCCTTCCCGCACCGGCGGGGCAGCGCAAAGTGGTACTGGCGACCAATATCGCCGAAACCAGTTTGACCATCGAAGGCATTCGCCTGGTGGTGGACAGTACGCAGGAGAGGGTGGCCAGTTTTGATCCGCGTACCGGGCTGACCAGGCTACTGACGCAGCGCATCAGCCAGGCCTCAATGGTGCAGCGCGCAGGCCGAGCTGGGCGTCTTGAGCCGGGTATTTGCCTGCATTTAACCAGCGCCGAGCAGGCGGAGCGTGCGGCATTGCAGAGTACGCCTGAGATTTTACAAAGCGATCTCTCCGGGCTGGTAATGGATCTGATGCAGTGGGGCTGCCCGGACCCTGACCAGCTCACCTGGCTTAATCCTCCGCCTGTTGTGAACCTTTCCGCCGCGCGCAGCCTGCTGACCCAGCTTGGCGCGCTGGAAGGCGAGCGACTGACGGCGCGCGGCCAGAAAATAGCGGCGCTGGGCAACGATCCGCGTCTGGCTACGATGCTGGTGGCAGCACAGGGCGACGATGAAATTGCCACGGCGGCAAAACTGGCGGCTATTCTTGAGGAGCCGCCGCGCGGTGGCAGCAGCGATCTGGGACAGGCCTTTTCACGCCAGCAGGGAAACTGGCAACAGCGCGCGCAGCAGTTGTGTCACCGCCTGAAGAGCCGGGGAGGATCGCCTGACAGCGATAAAGTTATCCCTCTTCTGGCCCAGGCCTTCCCGGACAGAATCGCGCGCCGTCGCGGGCTGGATGGTCGTTATCAACTGGCAAATGGGATGGGCGCGATGCTGGACAGCGATGATGCTCTGACGCGTCATGAATGGCTGATCGCGCCGCTCTTACTCCAGGGCAGTCACTCCCCGGATGCGCGCATCTTGCAGGCGGTTGCCGTAGATATTGACGCCCTGACGCGTGCCTGCCCGCAGCTGCTTCAGCAATCTGACATTGTCGAATGGGATGATGCCCAGGGCACGCTGAAGGCGTTCCGTCGTAGCCAGATTGGCAAACTGACGCTCGGGACAAAACCGCTGGCGAAGCCGTCGGAGGAAGAGTTACACCAGGCGATGCTGAACGGCATTCGGGAAAAAGGGCTGAGCGTATTGAACTGGACGCCTGAGGCTGAACAATATCGTATACGTCTGCACTGCGCCGCGAAGTGGCTGCCGGAACAGGGGTGGCCAGCGGTGGATGATGAGACGCTGCTCGCGACGCTTGAACAGTGGTTGTTGCCGCAGATGAGCGGCGTACACTCCCTGCGCGCCCTGAAGGCGCTTGATGTTAAGGCAGCGTTACAGAATTTACTGGACTGGTCGTTACGTCAACGTCTGGATAGTGAACTGCCTGGGCATTACACTGTGCCAACCGGGAGTCGGATTGCCATTCGTTATCATGAGGATAATCCGCCAGCGCTGGCGGTTCGGATGCAGGAGATGTTTGGTGAGGCCACCACGCCGTCCATCGCTGAAGGGCGCGTGCCGTTAGTGCTTGAGCTGCTTTCGCCTGCGCATCGTCCCTTGCAGATCACCCGCGATCTGAGGGCGTTCTGGGCGGGGAGCTATCGTGAAGTGCAGAAAGAGATGAAGGGGCGATATCCCAAACACGTCTGGCCGGACGATCCGGCGAATACCGCGCCGACACGGCGCACGAAGAAATATTCGTAATGGGGGAGTGCGGCCTGAAAGGGAAAGTGCGGCCTGATGCCCTCACCCCGGCCCTCTCCCACAGGGAGAGGGAGAAAACACTAAAGACTTTCCTGTCAGGAAAGTCTTGCTGTTTATTTTGAGAGATTTCTTCTTTCACTGACCTGTGCAAGATAAGAAAATCTGGCCTTTGCGCCTGAATGTTGCGGAGAAAAAGCATGGCGGGGAATGACCGCGAGCCAATAGGACGTAAGGGAAAGCCGACGCGTCCGGCGAAAGAAAAGGTAAGCCGTCGTCGCCTCAGAGATGAGGAGTATGACGATGACTATGAAGACGATTATGAGGATGAAGAACCGATGCCGCGTAAAGGGAAAGGCAAAGGGCGTAAGCCTCGTGGTAAGCGCGGCTGGTTCTGGCTGCTGCTGAAGCTGTTTATTGTTTTTGTTGTCCTGATCGCGATTTACGGCGTTTATCTGGATCAGAAGATCCGCAGCCGTATCGACGGGAAAGTCTGGCAATTGCCTGCGGCAGTGTACGGCCGCATGGTGAACCTTGAGCCGGACATGTCCATCAGCAAGAATGAGATGGTGAAGCTGCTGCAAGCCACGCAGTATCGTCAGGTCACGAAAATGACCCGTCCGGGTGAATTTACCGTCCAGGCGAAAAGCATTGAGATGATCCGCCGTCCGTTCGACTTCCCGGACAGTAAAGAGGGGCAGGTGCGCGCGCGTCTGACCTTTGACGGCGATCGCCTGGAAACCATTGAGAACATGGATAACGATCGCCAGTTCGGTTTCTTCCGTCTCGATCCGCGTCTCATCACCATGCTGTCGTCCGCAAACGGCGAACAGCGCCTGTTCGTGGCGCGTAACGGCTTCCCGGATCTGCTGGTGGATACCCTGCTGGCAACCGAAGACCGCCACTTCTACGAGCACGACGGGATTAGCCTCTACTCCATTGGTCGTGCGGTACTGGCGAACCTGACCGCGGGGCGTACGGTGCAGGGGGCGAGTACCCTGACCCAGCAGCTGGTGAAAAACCTGTTCCTCTCCAGCGAGCGCTCTTACTGGCGCAAAGCCAACGAAGCGTACATGGCCGTGCTGATGGATGCGCGCTACAGCAAGGATCGTATTCTTGAGCTGTACATGAACGAGGTGTACCTCGGTCAGAGCGGCGATAACGAGATCCGCGGCTTCCCGCTGGCGAGCCTGTACTACTTTGGCCGTCCGGTAGAAGAGCTGAGCCTTGATCAGCAGGCGCTGCTGGTGGGCATGGTAAAAGGCGCGTCGATCTACAACCCGTGGCGTAACCCAAAACTGGCGCTGGAGCGTCGTAACCTGGTGCTGCGTCTGCTGCAACAACAGCAGGTGATTGACCAGGAGCTGTACGACATGCTGAGCGCGCGTCCGCTGGGCGTTCAGCCGCGCGGTGGGGTGATCTCTCCGCAGCCTGCCTTTATGCAGATGGTACGTCAGGAGTTGCAGTCTAAGCTCGGAGATAAAGTGAAAGATCTCTCCGGGGTGAAGATCTTCACCACCTTTGACTCCGTGGCGCAGGATGCGGCAGAAAAAGCGGCGGTTGAAGGTATTCCGGTTCTGAAGAAGCAGCGTAAGCTGAGCGATCTGGAAACCGCGATGGTGGTAGTTGATCGCAACACCGGCGAAGTTCGCGCCATGGTGGGCGGCGCCGAGCCGCAGTATGCGGGCTATAACCGCGCGATGCAGGCGCGTCGTTCGATTGGTTCTCTGGCAAAACCAGCAACCTACCTGACCGCGCTGAGCCAGCCGAATCTCTATCGACTGAACACCTGGATTGCCGATGCGCCAATCTCCCTGCGCCAGCCTAACGGCCAGGTGTGGTCTCCGCAGAACGATGATAAGCAGTTCAGCGGCCAGGTGATGCTGGTGGATGCGTTAACCCGCTCGATGAACGTGCCGACTGTTAACCTCGGCATGGCGCTGGGCCTCCCCGCCATCACCGACACCTGGCAGAAGCTGGGCGTACCGAAAGATCAGCTGCACCCTGTGCCAGCGATGATCCTGGGGGCGCTTAACCTGACGCCAATCGAAGTGGCCCAGGCGTTCCAGACCATCGCCAGCGGCGGTAACCGAGCGCCGCTTTCCGCCCTGCGTTCGGTGATTGCCGAAGATGGCTCCGTGCTGTATCAGAGCTTCCCGCAGGCGGAGCGCGCTGTTCCGGCGCAGGCGGCCTATATGACGCTGTGGACCATGCAGCAGGTGGTCCAGCGCGGTACCGGGCGTCAGCTGGGGGCGAAGTATCCTGGTCTGCATCTGGCAGGTAAAACCGGGACTACCAACAACAACGTCGATACCTGGTTCGCCGGTATTGATGGCCGTGAAGTGGTGATCACCTGGGTGGGCCGCGATAACAACCAGCCGACCAAACTGTATGGTGCGAGCGGCGCGATGTCGATTTACCAGCGCTATCTGGCCAATCAGTCTCCGGTGCCGCTGAACCTCGTTGCCCCGGAAGATATCGTCGATATGGGCGTGGACAGCTCGGGTAACTTCATCTGTGGCGGCGGCGTGCGTTCGCTGCCGGTCTGGACGACCAACCCGGATGCGCTGTGCCAGCAAAGCCAGCCAGAAGAACCGACAGGTAACCCGTTCGATCAGTCTTCTCAACCTCAGCAGCCGCAGCAGCAACAGCCGCAGCAGCAGAACGAGAAGAAAGACAGCGACGGCGTCGCCGGCTGGATCAAGGATATGTTCGGCGGCAACTAGCCCTTATGACACCCCCTTCCCTGGAAGGGGGTGTTTTTTCACCTCAGCAACTCATTTCCTTAACCCTGTTTTCAATCCTTATTAACGACCCGTTTTCCGTTGATTATTTCTTAAACCCTCAATTCTTGTAGGGCCGCATATCGCTTGCTATGCCGTCAGCGTTTCGCATATTATTCTGCGGTCATAATAATAATTCTCGTTTACGTTATCATTCACCTTTTTCATCAGAGATCCATCATGGCGCTTTCCAATACTGCTCAGCCAATTAACACGTCGCTGCGTAAAATCGCAGCCGTCGTAGCCACAGCGGTTGCCGGCATGTCTGCTTATGCACAGGCCGCTGAAACCCCCAAGAAAGAAGAAACCATCACCGTGACTGCCGCACCGGCTGCACAGGAAAGTGCCTGGGGTCCTGCACCGACGATTGCGGCAAAACGCACTGCAACGGCGACGAAAACCGATACACCCATTGAGAAAACCCCGCAGTCTATTTCTGTTGTGACTCGTGAAGAGATGGACATGAAACAGCCGGGGACGGTTAAACAGGCCCTGGCCTACACCCCAAGCGTTTTCGCAACGCGCGGCGCCTCAACAACTTACGATGTGGTTTCGATTCGTGGTTTCACGACCTCCAGCACCGTGAATACCAACCAGTATCTGGATGGTATGAAGTTGCAGGGAGACAACTACTCTGAAGCGTCCATGGACCCGTACTTCCTTGAGCGCGTAGAGCTGCTGCGTGGCCCGACGTCTGTACTGTATGGCAAAAGCCATCCGGGCGGCGTAGTGAGTATGGTCAGCAAGCGTCCAACCACGGAACCGTTGAAAGAAATTCAGTTCAAAATGGGGACGGATAACCTCTGGCAGACGGGGTTTGATTTCAGCGACGCGATTGACGATGACGGTGTGTGGTCCTACCGTCTGACCGGTCTGGGACGTAGTGAGAACGCGCAGCAGGAAATGGTGAAGTCTACTCGTTACGCGATTGCGCCGTCTTTCAGCTGGCGTCCTGATGATAAAACCGATTTCACCTTCCTGAGCAACTTCCAGAGCGATCCGGATGCGGGTTACTACGGCTGGCTGCCACGTGAAGGTACCGTTGTGCCTTACTATGATGCTAACGGAAAAGCGCACAAACTGCCGACCGACTTCAACGAAGGTGATGAAGACAATAAGATCTCCCGTCGTCAGAAAATGGTGGGTTACAGCTTCGCGCATGAATTCAACGACACCTTCACCGTGCGTCAGAACCTGCGTTATACCAAAATCAACACGCTGTACCGTTCAGTTTACGGTAACGGCTATATCGCCCCGGCCCAGATCAGCCGTGCCTACGTGCGCTCAGATGAAGATCTCAACTCGTTCACGGTTGATACACAGCTCCAGTCGAAATTCGCGACCGGCGCCGTTGACCATACCCTGCTGACGGGAGTGGATTACCTTCGTATGCGAAATGACATTGATGCTGACTACGGCACCGCCGATCCGATCAGCATGAACAATCCTCAGCACGGCAATGCGAACGTCAATGTGAACTTCCCGTATGCCATGCTCAATCGTCAGGAGCAGACCGGGCTCTATGCGCAGGATCAGGCTGAATGGGATAAGTGGGTACTCACCTTGGGTGGCCGCTATGACTTTGCGAAAACGTCTGCCTTTAACCGTAATAACGGAACCACCGCGGAAATTAACGATCAGGCATTTACCTGGCGCGGGGGGATTAACTACCTGTTCGACAACGGGATTACACCATACTTCAGCTACAGTGAATCTTTCGAACCGCTCTCTGGCACTACTCAGGGTGGTAAACCGTTCGATCCGGCGCGTGGCAAGCAGTATGAAGCGGGCGTGAAGTATGTTCCAAAAGATCTGCCTGTTGTAGTGACGGCAGCGGTATACCAGCTGACCAAGAACAATAACCTGACCGCCGATCCGGCGAACCCGACCAGCGGCTTTAGCGTGCAGGGCGGTGAAATTCGCTCCCGTGGCTTTGAGCTGGAAGCGAAAGCGGCGGTGTCGGCTAACGTGAACGTGACGGCGGCCTACAGCTACACCGATGCGGAATACACCCACGATACCTGGTATGAAGGTCGTCGTCCGGCAGAAGTACCGCGCAACATGGCATCACTGTGGGCGGATTACACCTTCCACGAGACGGCGCTAAGTGGCCTGACCGTTGGTGCGGGTGCTCGCTACATCGGTAACACGGTGACGTACTACTCCTCAGCGTCGCCTAAAGCCTATGAGTCCTTTAACGTCGCGGGTTATGCCCTGGCGGATGCGACCGTGAAATACGATCTGGCGCGCTTCGGTCTGCCGGCTCTTCCGTCGGCGTCAACGTGAACAACATCTTTGATCGTGAATACGTCTCCAGCTGCTACAGCGAGTATGCATGCTACTGGGGAGCAGGACGCCAGGTTGTTGCCACGGCGACCTTCCGCTTCTAACCTCTTTATGGGCACGGTTCGCCGTGCCCTTTTTATTTAAGTTGGCTGACATGCAGGATACTAAAACGCAATCCGACTCCACCTTCACGCTCAACAATCTCTCCTTTCGCGTACCCGGGCGCACCTTGCTGCATCCGCTCTCTTTGACGTTTCCCGCAGGTAAAGTGACCGGTTTAATCGGGCACAATGGTTCCGGTAAATCGACGCTGCTGAAGATGCTGGGCCGTCATCAGCCGCCGTCCGAGGGCGACATTCTGCTGGATGACCAGCCGCTGGCGAGCTGGAGCAGTAAGGCCTTTGCCCGCAAGGTGGCCTATCTGCCGCAGCAGTTGCCGCAGGCGGAGGGGATGACGGTGCGCGAGCTGGTGGCGATTGGACGTTATCCGTGGCACGGTGCGCTCGGGCGTTTTGGCGTTGCTGACAGAGAGAAAGTGGAAGAGGCGATCGCGCTGGTTGGGTTAAAACCGCTGGCGCACCGTCTGGTGGATAGCCTGTCCGGTGGCGAGCGTCAGCGCGCATGGATCGCAATGCTGGTGGCGCAGGACAGCCGCTGCCTGTTGCTCGACGAACCCACTTCAGCGCTGGATATTGCTCATCAGGTTGACGTCCTGGCGCTGGTGCATCGCTTAAGTCAGCAGTGCGGCCTGACGGTGATTGCCGTTCTGCATGATATCAACATGGCGGCACGCTATTGCGACTATCTGGTAGCGCTGCGCGGCGGTGAAATGATCGCTCAGGGTACGCCTGCCGAACTGATGCGCAGCGAAACGCTGGAACATATCTACGGTATTCCTATGGGCATTCTGCCTCACCCGGCCGGGGCTGCACCCGTGAGCTTTGTCTACTGATGCTGGATCCAACATTAATTAGCCGCCGTCGCCTGCTAACGGCCATGGCACTCTCACCTCTGCTGTTAAAGATGGGCCCGGCCCGCGCTGCCGCAGTCGATCCGCACCGCATCGTGGCGCTGGAGTGGTTGCCCGTCGAACTGATGATGGCGCTGGGCGTGACGCCTTACGGCGTGGCCGATATTCCCAACTACACCCTGTGGGTGAATGAGCCAAAACTGCCGGACTCCGTCATCGACATCGGTCTGCGTACGGAGCCGAACCTTGAGCTTCTCACCCAGATGAAACCGTCTTATTTATTCTGGTCTGCGGGGTATGGCCCGTCGGAAGAGACCATGGCGAAGATTGCGCCCGGACGGGGCTTTTCCTTTAGCGACGGTAAAAAGCCGCTGACCATGGCAAAAAATTCCATCCACGAGATGGCGCAGTTCCTCAACCGTGAGGCTGAGGCGAAAAAACATCTCAATGAATTTGATGCGCTGATTGATTCCCTTAAGCCGCGCTTTGCCCACCGTGGCGATCGGCCTTTGCTGATGGTGACCCTGCTGGATTCCCGCCATATGCTGGTCTTTGGAAATAACTGTCTGTTCCAGGAAGTACTCGACAACTTTGGCATTCGCAATGCCTGGGAAGGCGAGATGACATTCTGGGGCAGTACCGCCGTGGGGATTGACCGTCTGGCGGCGTTTCGTGATGTGGACGTGCTGTGCTTTGACCACGGCAATGAGCGCGAAATGCAAACCCTGATGGCGACTCCGCTCTGGCAGGCAATGCCGTTTGTCCGCGAGCAGCGCTTCCTGCGCGCGCCAGCGGTATGGTTCTACGGCGCGACGCTGTCGGCCATGCATTTTGCCCGCGTGCTGGACAATGCACTGGGAGGCAAGGCATGAGCACGCGTATGGCCCGTTTCCCGATGTTACTGTTAGCGCTCATTTTTCTGGCTGCCCTGGCATTAACCGGCTTTAACCTGACCACGGCGTTACCGCGCGATCATTGGACAGCCGCGTTTGCCGCACCGGATATCGACAATATTCAGCAAATGCTGTTCCACTACAGCCTGCTGCCGCGTCTGGCTATCTCCCTGCTGGTCGGGGCGGGACTGGGACTGGTGGGCGTACTGTTTCAGCAGGTGCTACGTAACCCGCTGGCGGAGCCAACCACGCTGGGCGTGGCGACGGGGGCTCAGCTGGGGATCACCATCACCACGCTCTGGACCCTGCCGGGAGCGTTAACCTCGCAGTTTGCCGCGCTGGCAGGCGCATGCGTGGTCTGTGCGCTGGTCTTTGGCGTAGCCTGGGGAAAACGTCTCTCACCGGTTACGCTGATCCTCGCGGGGCTGGTCGTCAGCCTCTACTGTGGGGCGATCAACCAGCTGCTGGTGCTGTTTCACCACGACCAGCTGCAAAGCATGTTTATGTGGAGTACCGGCACGCTCACCCAGACCGACTGGAGTATCGTCCAGCGTCTGTGGCCGCAGCTGTTCGGCGGCGTGGTGCTGACGCTGCTGCTGCTGCGTCCGCTCACGCTGATGGGCCTGGACGACGGCGTGGCGCGCAATCTCGGGCTGGCGCTGTCGCTGGCCCGTCTGGCGGCCCTGACCCTGGCGATTGTGCTGAGCGCGTTACTGGTTAACGCCGTCGGCATCATCGGTTTTATCGGCCTGTTTGCGCCATTGCTGGCAAAAATGCTCGGCGCGCGCCGTCTGCTGGCGCGTCTGATGCTGGCGCCGCTGATTGGTGCGCTGATACTCTGGCTTTCCGATCAGCTCATTCTCTGGCTGGCGCGCGTCTGGATGGAAGTTTCCACGGGCTCGGTGACGGCCCTGATCGGCGCGCCGCTGCTGCTGTGGCTGCTGCCGCGCCTGCGCAGCATTAGCGCTCCGGCGATGGATGCCGGCGATAAAGTGCATGCCGAGCGTCAGTCGGTGGTGTGGTTCAGCCTTGCCGGGCTGGCAGTGCTGGTTATCGCCTCGTTTGCCGCACTCTCGCTGGGACGCGACGCCACGGGCTGGCACTGGGCAACGGGGGATTTGCTGCATGAACTCATGCAGTGGCGCTGGCCGCGGATTTTCTCCGCGCTGATTGCGGGCGTCATGCTGGCGGTGGCGGGCTGTATTATCCAGCGTCTCACCGGCAACCCGATGGCAAGCCCGGAAGTATTAGGGATTAGCTCCGGGGCCGCGTTTGGCGTAGTGATGATGTTGTTCCTCGTGCCGGGCAATGCGTTCGGCTGGCTGATGCCTGCCGGGAGTATCGGTGCGGCAGTCACGCTGATGATTATCCTGATCGCCTCCGGGCGAGGTGGTTTCTCACCTCACCGCATGCTGCTGGCCGGGATGGCGCTCAGCACCGCGTTTACTATGCTGCTGATGATGTTGCAGGCGAGCGGCGATCCGCGCATGGCGCAGATCCTGACCTGGATTTCCGGTTCAACATACAACGCCAACGGCAGCCAGGTGGTGCATACCGGGATTGTGATGATCGTGCTGCTGGCGATTGTGCCGCTGTGCCGCCGCTGGATGACCATTCTGCCGCTGGGTGGGGATACCGCCCGCGCGGTCGGGGTGGCGCTGACGCCAACGCGCATTGCGCTGTTGCTGCTGGCCGCGTGCCTGACGGCGACGGCCACCATGACTATCGGCCCGCTCAGTTTTGTCGGATTAATGGCGCCGCATATCGCCCGTATGATGGGTTTCCGCAGGACTTTGCCGCATATCGTGATCTCTGCGCTGACGGGCGGGGCGATCCTGGTCTTTGCTGACTGGTGCGGAAGGATGGTGCTGTTCCCGTATCAGATCCCGGCGGGCCTCCTGTCGACCTTTATCGGCGCGCCTTACTTTATTTATCTGTTGAGAAAGCAGAGTCGGTAATAAAAGTAAACGGCAATCCTTAGATTGCCGTTTTAGTGTTTGCTCCCTCTCCCTGTGGGAGAGGGTTGGGGTGAGGGCATCAAGCCGCACATTTTACAGCTTCGCAAATACCTTACGCGCTGCGTCGATGGTGTTATTGATATCTTCTTCGCTGTGCGCCACGGACATAAAGCCCGCTTCAAACGCTGACGGGGCAAGATACACGCCTTCTTCCAGCATCAGGTGGAAGAAGCGTTTGAAGCGTTCCACGTCGCATTTCACCACGTCCTGATAGCAGGTCACGGTTTTCGCATCGGTGAAGAAAATCCCGAACATCCCGCCCACGTGGTTCACCACCAGTGGAATACCCGCATCTTCTGCGGCTTCCAGCAAACCGTTTGCCAGTTGCGTCGTCCGGTCCGTCAAGGTTTCGTGGATACCCGGCTGCGCCACTTCGGTCAGACAGGCAAAGCCCGCCGCCATCGCAATCGGGTTACCGGAGAGCGTACCCGCCTGGTAAACCGGACCGGTTGGCGCCAGCGCGTCCATGACGTCCTTACGTCCACCGAACGCGCCGACAGGCATGCCGCCGCCAATGATTTTGCCGAGGCAGGTCAGATCCGGCTCCACGCCGTAGTATGACTGCGCCCCCGCCAGCGCCACGCGGAAGCCGGTCATCACTTCGTCGATGATCAGCAGCGCGCCGAACTCATCACACAGGGCGCGCAGGCCCGGCAGGAAGTCAGGCTGCGGTGGGATACAGTTCATGTTGCCCGCAACTGGCTCAACGATGATGCAGGCGATCTCCTGCGGATACTGCTCGAACGCGGCGCGAACGGTGTTCAGATCGTTATAGGTGCAGGTCAACGTGTGTTTCGCGAAATCAGCCGGCACCCCCGGGGAGTTCGGCTGGCCGAGGGTCAGCGCGCCGGAACCAGCTTTCACCAGCAGACAGTCGGCATGGCCGTGATAACAACCTTCGAACTTGATGATCTTGTCACGGCCGGTAAAACCGCGCGCCAGACGGATAGCGCTCATGGTCGCTTCGGTACCGGAGTTCACCATACGCACCATGTCCATCGTTGGCACCAGTTCGGTGACCAGCTCCGCCATTTTGACTTCCATCTCGGTTGGCGCGCCGAAGCTCAGGCCGCGCTGAGCGGCTTCAATCACCGCATTGCGGATCGCCGGGTGGTTGTGGCCCAGTACCATCGGGCCCCAGGAGCCGACGTAATCGACATAGGCTTTACCATCCACATCATACAGATATGCGCCATCCGCACGTTCGATAAACAGCGGGGTGCCACCCACGCCGGTAAAGGCGCGCACGGGTGAGTTCACGCCGCCTGGGATTAGCTCGCGGGCTGCGCTGTAGAGGTTTTCAGACTTGCTCATGGCGTCGTTCCTGGTTCGTAGAAATGAGTTAAGGCAACTATTCTAAGTGATTCGGAAGAGGTTATAAAATTTTTGCCCCATAGAAGGCTTAACAATTGTTAAGTATTTTTCAGGGGACGAGGGGATTGTCTCTGGTAGAATCCCTGCGGCCTTTTGTATGACGAAACAGAACAGGTAATGAACGAGAACACGCCTTCTTTTGAACAACAACAGTTTACGCGCGCGAAGCACCGGGTCAGTATCCGGCGGCTGCTCAACCGTGACAAAACCCCGTTAGCCATTCTGGTGGCAGCCGCCGTTGTGGGCACGCTGGCCGGGCTGGTAGGCGTCGCGTTTGAGAAAGCCGTCAATGCGGTGCTCAACTGGCGCATAGGTACCGTCGCCAGCTTTGCGGATCGTGAATGGCTGGTCTGGGTGTGGGCCTTTGGCCTTTCGGCCCTGTTTGCCATGGTGGGCTATTTTCTGGTGCGTAAATTCGCCCCTGAAGCAGGCGGCTCGGGGATCCCTGAAATTGAGGGGGCGCTGGAAGAGCTACGCCCGGTTCGCTGGTGGCGCGTGCTTCCTGTGAAATTTATCGGCGGGATGGGAACGCTCGGAGCGGGCATGGTGCTCGGTCGGGAAGGACCAACGGTACAGCTGGGCGGTAACGTCGGGCGCATGGTCGGCGATCTGTTCCGTATGCGCAGCGCCGAAGCGCGCCATACGCTGCTGGCAACGGGGGCGGCGGCCGGGCTGTCTGCCGCGTTTAACGCGCCGCTGGCGGGTATCCTGTTTATCATTGAAGAGATGCGCGCCCAGTTCCGCTACAACCTGATCTCCATTAAAGCGGTGTTTACCGGCGTGATTATGTCGAGCATTGTCTTTCGCGTCTTTAACGGCGAAGGGGCGGTGATTGAAGTTGGCAAGCTAACTAATGCGCCGGTCAATACTTTGTGGCTGTATCTGATTCTTGGGATGATTTTTGGCGTCGTTGGCCCGCTTTTTAACACCCTGATTTTACGGGCGCAGGATATGTTTCAGCGCATCCATGGCGGAAATACCACGAAATGGGTGCTGGTGGGGGGCCTGCTTGGTGGCGTGTGCGGGATCCTCGGTTTTATCGAACCGAATGCGGCGGGCGGCGGTTTCGGTCTGATTCCCATTGCCGCGGCGGGGAATTTCAGCGTAGGCCTGCTGCTGTTTATGTTTATTTCACGCGTCATCACCACGGTATTGTGCTTCTCCTCTGGTGCCCCGGGCGGCATTTTCGCCCCGATGCTGGCGCTGGGGACGCTGCTGGGTACGGCGTTCGGGATGGCGGCGGCGGCAGGCTTCCCGGCCTACCATCTGGATGCGGGGACGTTTGCGGTTGCGGGAATGGGGGCGCTGCTGGCGGCCTCCCTGCGTGCGCCGCTGACCGGGATCGTGCTGGTGCTGGAAATGACCGACAATTACCAGCTCATTTTGCCAATGATCATTACCTGCCTCGGCGCGACACTATTAGCCCAATTCCTGGGTGGAAAACCGCTATACTCCACCATTCTTGCCCGTACCCTGGCGAAACAGGAAGCTGAACAGGCCCTGAAGCAGAATACTTGAATGAATTACCAGGGTATTAGATAATGACAAAAAGAATTGGGTGATTTTTACCCAATAGCAGTCGCAGTATTCATGGGAGCATAAGATGAGTGATGACGTAGCGTTGCCGCTGGAATTTACCGAAGCAGCAGCGAAAAAAGTGAAAACCCTGATTGCCGACGAGGACAATCCGGATCTGAAACTGCGTGTTTATATTACCGGCGGCGGCTGTAGTGGCTTCCAGTATGGTTTTACCTTTGACGACCAGGTTAACGATGGTGATATGACTATCGAGAAACAGGGCGTCGCGCTGGTGGTTGATCCGATGAGCCTGCAATATCTGGTGGGCGGTTCAGTGGACTACACTGAAGGTCTGGAAGGTTCGCGCTTTGTGGTGACTAACCCGAATGCGACCAGCACCTGCGGGTGTGGTTCTTCATTCAGTATTTAACCTGAATGCAAATTGTAGGCCCGGTAAGCGAAGCGCCACCGGGCTTATAAACGATACCTATCTTGAATTTTCATCCAGTGCAAACGTCGGCAGCTTCAGGTGCCAGCGTATCGCCGCTAAACGGATCACCAGCGTTACCACCATCCCCAGCATCGCCGCGTTTTCCAGCGGGACAGCAAAGGTGTAATACGCCGTGGCGTGAACAATCCCCCCGATGATACAGGCCGTCGCGTAGATTTCCGTTCGCAGGATCATCGGGACTTCTCGCGCCAGAATGTCGCGAATAATCCCTCCGCCCACGCCGGTCAACACGCCCATACAGATCGCCACCAGCGGGCCAGTCCCGGCAATAAAGGCTTTATTCACGCCTATTCCCACAAAGACCGCCAGACCGACGGCATCCAGCACTGGCAATATCCATTTTGGTAGTCTGCGAGGCTGACGAACCAGCACGATGGTTAACAGGCAGGTGACCATCGCCACCACCAGATCCGTTGGATCTTTTACCCAGAATACCGGGCCGTTTGCTAGCGCCATATCGCGAATCGTTCCGCCGCCTACCGCCGTAACGACGCCGAGCACCAGTACGCCAAAAGGATCCATGCGTAGTTTTCCGGCAAGCAAAACGCCGGAGATAGCAAAAACGGCTGTGCCAAGAATATCCAGCCAATACACGAGCATCGTTAAATCCTCGAATAGGGTATTTATCTGTTTGAGTGACTCTCTGCCAGTTCGGCGCAGAGTTGTTTTGCGGCGAGGATAATACGCGGGCTGGCGCGTTCAAACCAGTCGCTGTTGAGTGCGAGGACCGGAATTTTAAGCTGCCGATGCCAGAATTGTTCTATTTTAGGAATCTGGCTCGCATTTCCGACCACCACAATGGCCTGCGGTTGCCGCGCCAGAACCTGCTCACGACTGACCTGCGGCCAGGGGACCCGGCTTTCGGCAAAGATATTTTCACCTCCACAGATCTCAAGCACCAGGTTCTGGATCGAACCTTTCCCGGTAGTGAACAGCGGCTGGCTGCCAAATTGCAGAAAAACGCGTTGTTTCGGTTGCGTGCCGTATCGGGTTTTTAGCGCAGCATAGTCGTTGAGCATCTGCTGTGCAGCGTGCTCGGCGCGTTGGGGGGTAGGGCTGAAGGGCGCGAGGTCACGGAGGGTTTGCGCCACCTGTTCGATGCTCACCGCATCTACCCATTTTACCGTTATTCCCAGCGAAGAGAGCTGGTTCACCTGTCGTTCGGCATTACCACCGCGCCAGGCAAGAACCAGATCGGGCTTCAGCGCCACGATGCGTTCCAGGTTCATTCCCTGCCAGGTGGCAACCTGTTCGATTTGGGCGGCCTGGGGTGGATAATCGGAAAAGCTGCTCACCGCAACGGGCGTAATCCCGGCGGCAAACGCCAGTTCCGTATTGGCAGGGGAGAGTGTGATCACCCGCGGCGCGGCGATGAGCCAGGCCGGGGCGAGCAGAAGCAGGGCGACCAGCGCCCTGAATGACACCTTACCCACGCGCCAGTTTCTGCACCAGGGTTTCCACCATCACGGTGGACTGTTTGGCCGCAACGGCCAGGAACTCGTCGAAGCTGATGTGGGACTGCTGGTCCGCCACGTCAGAGATCGCGCGAACGACCACGAACGGCACGCTGAAGTTATGACACACGTGCGCAATGGCCGTGGCTTCCATCTCAACGGCCACAGCCTGCGGGAAGTTATGACGGATTTTCGCCAGACCAACAGAGCCGTTGATAAAGGCATCGCCGCTGACGATCAGGCCACGCACCGCATTGAGGTTCAGCTCGTTAATGCAGCTTTCAGCGGCGGCAATCAGCTTATCATCCGCTTTAAACCCGGCCGGGCAGCCCGGAAGCTGACCATATTCGTAGCCGAATGCGGTGACATCTGCATCGTGGTAACGCGCTTCGTCGGAAACCACGATATCGCCCACTTTCAGCGTCGGCGCCAGACCGCCCGCCGAACCTGTATTAATGATAACGTCAGGCTTGCAGCGCTCAAGCAGCAGGGTCGCGCCCAGTGCCGCTGCAACTTTACCGATGCCTGATTTCAGCAGAGCCACGTCAACGCCGTTCAGCTGGCCGGTGTAGATCTCACAGCCACCAAGGGAGAGGGTCTGACGGTTCTCAATTTTGTCACGCAGCAGCGTAACTTCTTCTTCCATTGCACCAATAATGCCGATTTTCATAGATTTACTCGCGATGTGCCTTGTTAAGATGCATAGTCTATCATGCGGTTAAGGGGAAACGCATTCTCACGCGGGGGAGCACATGGCACCAATCGATTTTCGCACCAAAATTAACTGGCACCGACGTTTCCGTTCGCCACAGGGCGATAAGAGCGAACATGAGATCCTGCGCATTTTTGAAAGCGATCGCGGACGCATCATCAATTCGCCCGCCATCCGCCGGTTACAGCAAAAAACCCAGGTGTTCCCGCTGGAGCGTAACGCCGCGGTGCGTACGCGGTTAACGCACTCCATGGAAGTGCAGCAGGTGGGGCGCTACATTGCAAAAGAGATCCTCAGCCGTCTTAAAGAGCAACGTCTGCTGGAAACCTACGGGCTGGATGAACTGACCGGGCCGTTCGAAAGCATCGTTGAGATGGCCTGCCTGATGCACGATATCGGCAATCCTCCCTTTGGTCATTTCGGCGAGGCCGCCATCAATGACTGGTTTAAACAGCGGCTTTTTCCCTCTGACGCCATAAGCCAGCCGCTCAGCGATGACCGCTGTGTGGTACGCGATTTACGCCTGCGTGAGGGCGAAGATAGCCTGAACGATCTGCGCCGCAAGGTGCGTCAGGATCTGTGTCATTTCGAAGGTAACGCGCAGGGGATCCGTCTGGTGCACTCCCTGATGCGCATGAATCTGACCTGGGCGCAGGTGGGCTGTATTCTCAAATACACGCGTCCCGCGTGGTGGATGGGGGAAACGCCTGCCACCCATAGCTACCTGATGAAAAAACCGGGCTATTACCTGTCGGAAGAAGCGTACATTGAACGGTTGCGTAAAGAACTTTCGCTAACGCCGAATGGCCGTTTTCCATTGACGTGGATTATGGAAGCGGCTGATGACATTTCTTATTGCGTGGCCGATCTGGAAGACGCAGTGGAAAAAAGAATATTCAGCGTCGAGGAGCTGTATCAGCATCTTCACGATGCCTGGGGAGAGCATGAAAAAGGTTCTCTGTTTGCACAGGTCGTCGAGAATGCCTGGGATAAATCGCGTTCAAATTCGCTGAGCCGCAGTACCGAAGATCAGTTCTTTATGTATTTGCGGGTCAATACGCTGAATAAACTGGTGCCGTATGCGGCCGCCCGTTTCATTGATAATTTGCCGATGATATTTAGCGGGGAATTTAATCACGCCCTGCTGGAAGATGAGAGCAGTTTTAGTCAGCTGCTTGAATTATATAAAAACGTGGCTGTTCGCCATGTTTTCAGCCACCCGGATGTCGAACAGCTGGAGCTGCAAGGATACCGGGTTATCAGCGGGTTGCTGGAAATTTATGGCCCGCTGCTCCAGCTGACGGTCGATGAGTTTTGCGAGCTGGTCGAAAATGAACGTGTTCGCCGCCTGCCGATTGAATCTCGTCTCTATCAGAAGCTTTCAACCCGTCACCGGCTGGCATACATTGAGGCCGTCAGTAAAATAGATCGTCATTCTTCCCAATGGCCAGTCATGGAATATTATTATCGCTGTCGTCTTATCCAGGACTATATCAGCGGGATGACAGATTTGTATGCCTGGGATGAATACCGCAAGCTTATGGCCGTTGAATAAGCCATGAGTTTTGTAAAGACGACCAATAAATTTTTACTTTTTCCATAAACTTAATCCCGGAACTAAGCGGTATAAAACGAATCTGAGTTACACAGCAATTTTGCGTTATCTGGTAAATCGAGATTGAGAAACATGAAAAAAACCACATTAGCAATGAGTGCACTGGCTCTGAGTTTAGGTTTAGCGTTGTCCCCTCTGGCGACGGCGGCCGAGACAGCTTCCTCGGCAGCGACTGCGCAGCAGATGCCAAGCCTGGCCCCGATGCTCGAAAAAGTGATGCCATCGGTGGTGAGTATTAACGTTGAGGGCAGCACAACCGTCAATACGCCGCGTATGCCGCGTAATTTCCAGCAGTTCTTCGGCGACAATTCGCCATTCTGCCAGGACGGTTCGCCATTCCAGAGCTCCCCGTTCTGTCAGGGCGGCGGCGCAGGGGATGACGGTCAGGGCGGCGGCCAGCAGCAGAAATTCATGGCACTCGGCTCGGGCGTTATTATTGATGCAGCGAAAGGCTACGTGGTGACTAATAACCACGTGGTAGATAATGCTAACACCATTAAGGTTCAGATGAGCGATGGCCGTAAATTCGATGCCAAAGTGGTCGGTAAAGACCCGCGCTCCGATATCGCACTGATTCAAATTCAGGATCCGAAGAACCTGACGGCGATTAAGCTTGCCGACTCTGACGCGCTGCGCGTGGGTGACTACACTGTCGCCATCGGTAACCCGTTTGGTCTGGGCGAAACCGTGACCTCGGGTATCGTCTCCGCGCTGGGACGTAGCGGCCTGAATGCGGAAAACTATGAAAACTTCATCCAGACGGATGCGGCCATTAACCGCGGTAACTCCGGCGGTGCACTGGTTAACCTGAACGGTGAACTGATCGGTATCAACACCGCTATCCTGGCACCGGACGGTGGCAACATCGGTATCGGCTTTGCTATCCCGAGCAACATGGTGAAAAACCTGACTGCGCAGATGGTGCAATATGGACAGGTGAAACGTGGTGAGCTGGGTATCATGGGGACCGAGCTGAACTCCGAGCTGGCGAAAGCGATGAAAGTGGACGCTCAGCGCGGCGCATTCGTAAGCCAGGTCATGCCGAACTCTTCAGCGGCGAAAGCCGGCATTAAAGCGGGTGACGTGATCACCTCTCTGAACGGTAAACCGATCAGCAGCTTTGCCGCCCTGCGTGCGGAAGTGGGTTCTATGCCAATCGGCAGTAAAGTGACCCTCGGCCTGCTGCGTGAAGGTAAGCCAGTTAACGTGAGCCTGGAACTGCAACAGAGCAGTCAGAATCAGGTGGATTCCAGCACCATCTTCAGCGGTATTGAAGGTGCTGAGATGAGCAACAAAGGGGCAGATAAAGGCGTGGTGGTGAACAACGTGAAAGCGAACTCACCTGCTGCCCGTATCGGCCTGAAAAAAGGTGATGTGATCATGGGCGCTAACCAGCAGCCGGTGAAAAACATCGCTGAACTGCGCAAAATTCTCGACAGCAAGCCGTCCGTGCTGGCACTGAATATTCAGCGTGGTGATACCTCTATTTATCTCCTGATGCAGTAATCTTCTTAAGCCCCTGTTCGCAGGGGCTTTCTCTTTTCTGTGACCTTTCCCACAACTCCATACATCTCTCTCTGCCTTTGGGCATCTGCACAATGCAGCCTTAGCTGAACTTCCCTATGCTTGAGCTCTGCTCACGGGAGGGTTATATGGCTGGCTGGCATCTTGATACCAAAATGGCGCAGGATATCGTGGCGCGCACCATGCGAATCATCGATACCAATATCAACGTAATGGACGCCCGAGGGCGCATTATCGGCAGCGGCGATCGTGAGCGTATTGGTGAATTGCACGAAGGGGCGTTGCTGGTGCTCTCTCAGGGGCGCGTGGTCGACATTGATGACGCCGTGGCGAAACATCTGCACGGGGTCCGTCAGGGGATCAACCTGCCGCTGCGTCTGGAAGGAGAGATTGTTGGCGTTATCGGTCTGACCGGCGATCCTGAATCGCTGCGTAAATACGGCGAGCTGGTCTGCATGACGGCGGAGATGATGCTGGAGCAGTCGCGTCTGATGCATCTGCTCGCCCAGGACAGCCGCCTGCGTGAAGAGCTGGTGATGAATTTGATCCAGGCGGAGGAGCACACGCCTGCCCTGAGTGAGTGGGCGCAGCGTCTGGGTATCGACCTGAATCAGCCGCGCGTGGTCGCCGTTATTGAGGTGGATAGCGGCCAGCTTGGCGTGGACAGCGCCATGGTGGAGCTACAGCAGCTGCAAAATATGCTGGCGACGCCGGAGCGTAACAACCTGGTGGCAATAGTCTCTTTGACGGAAATGGTGGTGCCCAAGCCTGCGCTTAATCAGTTTGGTCGCTGGGACGCGGAAGATCATCGTCGCCGCGTTGAGCTGCTCATCGAGCGCATGAAGGAGAACGGACAGCTCCGTTTTCGCGTCGCGCTGGGAAATTACTTTACCGGGCCGGGAAGTATCGCCCGTTCATGGCGAACGGCGCGCACTACCATGATGGTGGGTAAACAGCGCATGCCGGAGAGCCGCAGTTATTTCTATCAGGATCTGATGCTGCCGGTCCTGCTCGACAGCCTGCGCGGTGGCTGGCAGGCCAACGAGCTGGCGCGCCCGCTTGTACGTCTGAAAGCGATGGACAACAACGGGCTGCTGCGCCGCACGTTGCAGGCGTGGTTCCGGCATAACGTGCAGCCGCTGGCAACGTCAAAAGCGCTGTTTATTCACCGTAATACGCTGGAGTATAGGTTAAACCGGATCTCGGAACTGACGGGGCTGGATTTAGGGAATTTTGACGACCGGCTACTGCTGTATGTGGCGTTGCAGCTGGATGAACAAAGATGATGCTTTTTGCCGGGTGGCGGCTTCGCTTTACCCTGACTACATGCGTTCGTAGGCCCGGTAAGCGAAGCGCCACCGGGCAATAAAACGGCTCATTTGTTACGCGTCAATTTCTCAAGATCAGCTTCAATTTCGCTGATCTTATGGGTAACAACACTTTCCAGGTGACGCAGGTCGTCAAGGATCTTACGTTTCAGATCGACTTCGCTGCGATCGCGCTGGCAGATTTGATCGAGTTCGTCGATAACGTAGCGCAGGTTAGGGCTGATTTCCTGTACTTCTTTATATCCCTGACCGATACCGTCAGCGACAACGGTCTTACGCTGGCGTGGGTATTTAAATTTCACGCTTTTGGCGAAGAACTCTCCTTTGTCCTTGTGAAAATAGATTTTCAAAATATCGTTATTGGCTTCCTGGCGGAGACTATAACGATCAATTTCATCAGGATTGGTAATGCCCAGACTTTTCAGATTATCGTACATAGCGGTACCCTTGATCTCAACATAACCTATGAATAATTAACGAAAAAATCTATTTTCGCCACCTTCGGATATAAAAAAAGCGGGGTTGCCCCCGCTTTTTGTTATACCCGATTAATCGATGGTGCGCAGCAGTTCATTGATGCCCACTTTACCGCGCGTTTTCGCATCCACTTTTTTCA
Organism: Enterobacter cloacae complex sp. 402C9; assembly: GCF_050030745.1. Taxonomy (NCBI): domain Bacteria; kingdom Pseudomonadati; phylum Pseudomonadota; class Gammaproteobacteria; order Enterobacterales; family Enterobacteriaceae; genus Enterobacter; species Enterobacter cloacae complex sp. 402C9. The sequence continues at coordinate 841,083 of NZ_JBLGUW010000001.1, forward strand.
CGATGACCGCACAGTACAGGCTGTATTTGCCATCTTTAGACGGCAGGTTGCCGGAAACCACAACGGAACCGGCTGGAACGCGGCCGTAGTGAATTTCACCGGTTTCGCGATCGTAAATACGGGTGCTCTGGCCAATGTACACGCCCATGGAGATCACAGAACCTTCTTCGACGATCACGCCTTCAACCACTTCGGAACGTGCGCCGATGAAGCAGTTGTCTTCGATGATGGTTGGGTTAGCCTGAAGTGGCTCCAGAACGCCACCAATGCCGACGCCGCCGGACAGGTGAACATTTTTACCGATCTGCGCGCAGGAGCCGACGGTAGCCCAGGTGTCCACCATGGTGCCTTCGTCAACGTAGGCGCCGATGTTCACGTAGGATGGCATCAGCACGGTGTTGCGTGCGATGAATGCCCCCTGACGAACGGCTGCCGGTGGTACTACGCGGAAGCCCTCTTTCTGGAAGCGCGCTTCGTCGTAATCCGCAAATTTCATTGGCACTTTATCGAAGTAGCGGCTTTCTGCTCCGTCGATAACCTGGTTATCGTTGATACGGAAAGAGAGCAGCACAGCTTTCTTCAGCCATTGATGAGTAACCCACTGACCGTCGATTTTTTCTGCCACGCGCAGCGCGCCGGAATCCAGCAGGGAAATAACCTGGTTTACCGCTTCACGGGTCACGGTATCCACATTTGCCGGAGTGATGTCGGCGCGACGCTCAAAAGCGGACTCAATAACGTTCTGTAACTGCTGCATTGTTTACTCTTTCCATTTCACTAAAAAACACGTCACCCTTTATCGTTTGGATTGAGGGCTGCTGTCAACCGTTGTTGCACTTCAAGTTGCAGGTCATTATTAAGGGCACGCCGGTCGGCCGTCGCGATTATAAATAAATCTTCTACTCGTTCGCCAATGGTTGTAATTCGGGCGCCGTGAAGCGAAATTCCCAGATCGGCAAATACCTGGCCGACGCGGGCGAGCAGCCCTGGCTGGTCGAGCGCAATCAGCTCAAGGAACGATTTACGGTCGGTATGGGTCGGCAGGAAATTGACCTCGGTATCGACGGTAAAGTGGCGCAGTTTTGCTGGCTGACGTCGCGGCTGCGGAGGTTGCCAGCTGCGCTGCGTAATCGCCTGCTCGAGGCCAAAGCGTATCCCCTCATGCCTGTCCGACGACAGCGGGCTGCCATCCGGCTCCAGTACAATAAAGGTGTCCATCGCCATGCCGTCGCGGGTGGTAAAAATCTGCGCGTCGTGAACGCTCAGGTTACGCCTGTCCAGTTCGGCGCAGACCGCCGCAAACAAATAAGGCCGGTCCGGGCTCCAGATAAAGATCTCCGTTCCGCCACGCGTGGCCTGCGGGCTGAGCAGAATCATTGGTTTCGTCAGGTCGTGCTTCAGCAGATGCCGGGCGTGCCATGCAAGCTGGTTTGGGCTGTGGCGCACAAAGTAGTTGGCGCGACAGCGCGCCCAAATCTGATGTAGTGCCTCTTCGTTAATGTTATCCATGCGCAACAGGGCAAGCGCCTGCAACTGGTGGTGGCGCACGCGCTCGCGCATATCCGGGGTGTTCTGCATCCCGCGACGCAGCTGTTTTTCGGTGGCGAAGTACAGCTCGCGCAGCAGGCTCTGCTTCCAGCTGTTCCACAGGGTTTCGTTGGTGGCGCAGATATCGGCTACCGTCAGGCAGACCAGGTAGCGCAGGCGGTTCTCCGTTTGCACTTCCTCGGCGAACTGCTTGATCACTTCCGGATCCTGAATATCACGACGCTGAGCGGTAACCGACATCAGCAGATGATGGCGAACCAGCCAGGCGATAAGCTGCGTTTCACGCGAGTTCAGACCGTGCAGCTCGGCAAATTTCAGCACGTCCTGGGCACCGAGTACGGAGTGGTCGCCGCCGCGACCTTTGGCGATATCATGGAACAGGGCGGCGATCAGGATCAGCTCCGGGTGCGCCAGACGTGGCCACAGATCAACGCACAGCGGATGGCGGGATCGCGTCTCTTCTTTAGCGAAGCTTTCCAGCTTCAGCATGACGCGGATTGTGTGCTCATCTACCGTATAGGCGTGAAACAGGTCGAACTGCATCTGCCCGACAATATGCGACCACTGGGGCATATAGGCCCACAATACGCTGTGACGGTGCATCGGCAGCAGACCGCGGCTGACGGCGCCCGGATGACGAAGCATGCTCAGGAACAGCGAGCGCGCCTCCGGGATGTAACACAGCGGCTGCTTCAGATGGCGTCGTGCATGGCGCAGATGACGCAGGGTGGTGGAGTAGATCCCGGTGATCGTGCTGTTGCGCACCATGGTGTAGAACATTCGCAGGATAGCTTCCGGTTCGCGGATGAACAGCGTTTCGTCGCGAAGATCGATCAGCGTGCCGCGCAGCTGAAATTCGTCATCAATCGGACGCGGTTTTTCGTCTGCCGTCAGCGCGAGGATCGCCTCATCGAACAGCTGTAACAGCATCTGGTTCAGCTCAGAGACGCGGCGAGTGACGCGGAAGAAATCCTTCATCATTTGCTCGACCGGCTCGTTGCCCTCGCCCTGGTAATTCAGGCGCTGCGCCACGCTAAGCTGCCGGTCAAACAGCAGGCGGTTATCGTAGCGGGTGACCTCCAGGTGCAGCGCAAAACGGATGCGCCAGAGCAGATGCAGGCACTCGTTGAGTTCGTTACGTTCGGCTTCGGTCAGAAAACCAAAACCGACCATTTCGTCCAGCGAGGTGGCCCCAAAATGGCGACGGGCGACCCATTGCAGCGTGTGGATATCGCGCAGGCCACCGGGGCTGCTTTTAATATCCGGTTCGAGATTATAGCTGGTGCCGTGATAGCGCTGGTGGCGCTGGTTTTGTTCTTCGACTTTCGCGGCGAAGAATTTTTCTGAAGGCCAGAAGCCGTCGCTAAAGATGTGCTTTTGCAGTTCGAGGAACAGCGCCACGTCGCCAATCAGCAGGCGGGTTTCAATTAAATTGGTAGCGACGGTCAGGTCAGATAACCCTTCCAGCAGACACTCTTCCAGCGTGCGCACGCTGTGACCCACTTCCAGCTTCACGTCCCAGAGCAGGGTCAACAGCTCACCGATTTTCTGCGCCCGATCGTCCGGCAGTTTTTTACGGCTTAAGATTAGCAGGTCGATATCAGAGAGCGGATGCAGTTCACCCCGGCCATATCCGCCGACAGCAACCAGCGCGACGTCGCTCACCTGCCCGAAACCGTAGTCGATCCACAGACGTTGCAGGAGCTGGTCGATAAATTCGGTGCGCGCTTCAATGAGCTGTTCGGCTGAGACGCCTGCATCAAATGCGCTACCCAGCCAGCGATGGAAAACCGCCATATGGGATTTGATATGCGCGCAGGTCAGCTCATGCGGTGGCCAGACGCCCGGGTTGTCAGGCTGGTCGGGGAGGGTGGGAAGTGCTGTGTTAGCATACTGTTCGGGTAAGAGATTACTCATCGTGCGCCACCCATAAGAAAAAGCTATCGCCATTAAAAAAGCCGGCATTCGCCGGCTTCTTATCACTCAATGTTCGTCAGTATCGCCGGGATGGTGTCATCCTTGCGCAACGTCATAATTTCGCAGCCGTTGTCTGTAACCACAATAGTATGCTCGTACTGGGCAGACAAGCTTCTGTCTTTGGTTTTTACCGTCCAGCCATCTTTCATGGTACGGATGCGGTAATCGCCCGCGTTGACCATTGGCTCAATAGTAAAGGTCATGCCCTTTTGCAGCACTACGCCACCGTCGTCTGCATCATAGTGCAGAACTTGCGGTTCTTCATGGAACACACGACCAATACCGTGACCGCAATATTCACGCACCACGGAGAAACCTTCCGCTTCCACAAACTTCTGGATTGCGGCGCCGATGGTGCGCAGGCGGATGCCTGGCTTCACCATTTTCAGCGCCAGGTAGAGGCTGTCCTGGGTGACTTTACACAGGCGCTCGCCCAGAATCGTTGGCTTGCCAACGATGAACATCTTAGAGGTGTCACCGTGGTAGTCGTCTTTAATGACGGTCACGTCGATGTTGACGATATCGCCATCTTTCAGCAGCTTCTCGTCATCCGGAATGCCGTGGCAAACCACTTCATTAATAGAGATGCAGACGGATTTTGGAAAACCGTGATAGCCAAGGCAGGCGGAGACCGCGTGCTGCTCGTTGACGATATAGTCGTTACAGATGCGATCCAGTTCGCCGGTGCTGACGCCCGGTTTCACAAACGGTTCGATCATTTCAAGCACGTCAGCGGCCAGACGACCGGCGACGCGCATCTTTTCAATTTCTTCAGGTGTCTTAATAGAGATAGCCATGTAATCTGTCCATCGGTGTCGATTTTTTCGACAATACTAGTGTAAGTGTTGTCAATGGTATCAGTCAGGCGCACCCCGTGCCAAATTGAGAATCATTAACAGCACACTCCGCCAACAATTATTGGTTTCTGGCCGTGTTTTGTGATATAAAGCGCGCCGGACTTCCGATCCATCTCAGATACACAGGCTGGACGGGAGCGACAAATCTCACTTTGTGTAACAACACACACGTATCGGCACATATTCCGGGGTGCCCTTCGGGGTCGGTAATATGGGATACGTGGAGGCATAACCCCAACTTTCAATATAGAGGTTTTAAACATGGCAACTGTTTCCATGCGCGACATGCTCAAGGCTGGTGTTCACTTCGGTCACCAGACCCGTTACTGGAACCCGAAAATGAAGCCTTTCATCTTCGGCGCACGTAACAAAGTTCACATCATCAACCTTGAGAAGACTGTACCAATGTTCAACGAAGCCCTGGCTGAGCTGAGCAAGATCTCTTCCCGTAAAGGTAAGATTCTGTTCGTTGGTACTAAGCGCGCTGCAAGCGAAGCTGTGAAAGATGCTGCTAACAGCTGCGACCAGTTCTTCGTGAACCATCGCTGGTTGGGCGGCATGCTGACCAACTGGAAAACTGTTCGTCAGTCCATCAAGCGCCTGAAAGATCTGGAAACCCAGTCTCAGGACGGTACTTTCGATAAGCTGACTAAGAAAGAAGCGCTGATGCGCACTCGTGAACTGGACAAGCTGGAAAACAGCCTGGGCGGTATCAAAGATATGGGCGGCCTGCCAGACGCGCTGTTCGTAATCGATGCAGACCACGAGCACATCGCAATCAAAGAAGCTAACAACCTGGGTATCCCGGTATTCGCTATCGTTGATACCAACTCCGATCCGGACGGTGTTGACTTCGTTATCCCGGGTAACGACGACGCAATCCGTGCTGTTAGCCTGTACCTGAGCGCTGTAGCTGCTACCGTTCGTGAAGGCCGTTCCCAGGATCTGGCTTCTCAGGCGGAAGAAAGCTTCGTAGAAGCTGAATAATAAGGTTTTACCCCTTATTAGTACCGTGTATGAATAGGGGCCCATTATCGGCCCCTTTTTTCAATTTATACTGTTTGGCTCCCGGCCGGGCAGTTCACATCTCCCGAGGATTTAAGAATGGCTGAAATTACCGCATCCCTGGTAAAAGAGCTGCGTGAGCGTACTGGCGCAGGCATGATGGATTGCAAGAAAGCGCTGACCGAAGCGAACGGCGACATCGAGCTGGCAATCGAAAACATGCGTAAATCCGGTGCGATCAAAGCAGCTAAGAAAGCAGGCAACGTTGCTGCTGACGGCGTGATCATCACCAAAATCGACGGCAACTACGGCATCATTCTGGAAGTTAACTGCCAGACTGACTTCGTTGCTAAAGATGCTGGTTTCCAGGCATTTGCTAACAAAGTTCTGGACGCAGCGGTTGCAGGCAAAATCACTGACGTTGAAGTGCTGAAAGCACAGTTCGAAGAAGAGCGTGTTGCGCTGGTTGCTAAAATCGGTGAGAACATCAACATCCGTCGCGTATCTTCCCTGGAAGGCGATGTTCTGGGCTCTTACCAGCACGGCGCGCGTATCGGTGTTCTGGTTGCGGCTAAAGGCGCTGACGAAGAGCTGGTTAAACAGCTGGCAATGCACATCGCTGCAAGCAAACCAGAATTCGTTAAGCCAGAAGACGTGTCTGCTGAAGTGGTAGAGAAAGAGTACCAGGTTCAGCTGGACATCGCGATGCAGTCTGGTAAGCCAAAAGAAATCGCAGAGAAAATGGTTGAAGGCCGCATGAAGAAATTCACCGGCGAAGTTTCTCTGACTGGCCAGCCTTTCGTAATGGATCCAAGCAAGTCTGTTGCTCAGCTGCTGAAAGAGCACAACGCTGACGTGACTGGCTTCATCCGCTTCGAAGTGGGCGAAGGCATCGAGAAAGTTGAGACTGACTTCGCAGCAGAAGTTGCTGCCATGTCCAAGCAGTCTTAATGATTGAAAAGGAGCCGCCTGAGGGCGGCTTCTTTTTGTCACCCGTCTCACGAAATCAGACAGGCTCCAGTATCGCTGTGCTGATTTGCGACATATCATGTCGCCAGAATTAACCCCATCTTAATCGTTGACAGTCTCAGGAAAGAAACATGGCTACCAATGCAAAACCCGTGTACAAACGCATTCTGCTTAAGCTGAGTGGCGAAGCGCTGCAAGGATCGGAAGGCTTCGGTATTGACGCAAGCATCCTTGATCGCATGGCACAGGAAATCAAAGAACTGGTCGAACTGGGTATTCAGGTTGGCGTGGTCATTGGCGGTGGCAACCTTTTCCGTGGTGCTGGTCTGGCGAAAGCGGGGATGAACCGCGTAGTGGGCGACCACATGGGGATGCTGGCAACCGTGATGAATGGCCTGGCGATGCGTGATGCGCTTCATCGCGCCTATGTGAACGCTCGCCTGATGTCCGCTATTCCTTTGAATGGCGTATGCGATAACTACAGCTGGGCAGAGGCTATCAGCCTGCTGCGCAACAACCGCGTGGTGATCCTCTCCGCCGGTACGGGTAACCCGTTCTTTACCACCGATTCCGCAGCCTGCCTGCGCGGTATCGAAATCGAAGCCGATGTGGTGCTGAAAGCGACCAAAGTAGATGGCGTGTTTACTGCCGACCCGGCAAAAGATCCTTCCGCGACCATGTACGATCAGCTGAGCTACAGCGAAGTGCTGGATAAAGAGCTGAAAGTGATGGATCTTGCCGCCTTCACGCTTGCTCGCGACCATAAACTGCCGATCCGTGTTTTCAACATGAACAAGCCTGGCGCGCTGCGTCGCGTCGTGATGGGCGAAAAAGAAGGCACTTTGATCACGGAATAATTTCCGTCGGCGATAAATACAGGTAAGATTCCGCTTTACTTTGTAGTGGTATCTTACCTGGACGCGCCTTTGGCGCTGTCATGAATTAAACGCGACTATACTTAGCACACCTGTAGCGCTGTGCTGGCGGATAGTCTGCCTGAGACAAGTTTTCAAGGATTCGTATCGTGATTAACGACATCAGAAAAGATGCTGAAGTACGCATGGACAAATGCGTAGAAGCGTTCAAAAACCAAATCAGCAAAATCCGTACTGGCCGTGCTTCCCCAAGCCTGCTGGATGGCATCATCGTAGAATACTACGGTACGCCTACGCCACTGCGTCAGTTGGCGAGCGTGACGGTAGAAGATACCCGTACCCTGAAAATCAACGTGTTCGATCGCTCAATGAGCCCGGCCGTTGAAAAAGCGATCATGGCATCTGACCTGGGTCTGAACCCAAGCTCAGCGGGCGCGGATATTCGCGTTCCACTGCCTCCGCTGACGGAAGAGCGTCGTAAAGACCTGATCAAAGTCGTACGTGGTGAAGCAGAGCAGGGTCGCGTTTCCGTGCGTAACGTGCGTCGCGATGCGAACGATAAAGTGAAAGCCCTGCTGAAAGAAAAAGAGATCAGCGAAGATGACGATCGTCGTTCTCAGGACGACATTCAGAAAATGACCGACGCGGCGATCAAGAAAATTGATGCGGCGCTGGCAGAAAAAGAAGCGGAACTGATGCAGTTCTGATTTTCGCTATACACTGATAAACGCCGTTCAGAAGGACATTGAGTCTTGCTGGCGGCGTTTTGCTTTTATCTGGTCTAACTTTTGGGCATCTCATGAAGCATCTCACTCTCCTCGGCTCGACCGGCTCTATCGGTTGCAGCACTCTCGACGTCGTACGTCATAATCCCGACAGCTACACCGTGACCGCACTTGTGGCCGGAAAGAACGTGCAGCGAATGGTCGAACAGTGCATGGAGTTTACCCCTCGTTTTGCGGTGATGGATGATGAAGAGAGCGCCCGCCAGGTGAAAGCGCTGTTGCAGGAGAAGGGCTGTCGTACCGAAGTGCTCAGCGGGCAACAGGCGGCTTGCGATATGGCCTCGCTTGATGAAGTTGATCAGGTAATGGCGGCAATCGTCGGGGCGGCGGGTCTTCTGCCGACGCTTGCCGCTATTGATGCGGGAAAAGATGTTCTGCTTGCAAATAAAGAGTCGCTGGTCACCTGCGGACGCCTTTTTATGGAGGCGGTAAAACAGCGTGGGGCGCGTCTTTTGCCGGTCGATAGCGAGCACAACGCGATTTTTCAGAGTTTACCCCAACCTTTTCAACAAAACCTGGGGTACGCTGACCTGGAGCAGAATGGCGTTGTGTCGATTCTGCTTACCGGGTCTGGTGGCCCGTTCCGTGAAACGCCACTGTCTGAATTGAGCGCAATGACGCCGGATCAGGCGTGTCGTCATCCGAATTGGTCAATGGGGCGTAAGATCTCCGTCGATTCGGCCACCATGATGAATAAAGGTCTGGAATACATTGAAGCTCGCTGGCTGTTCAATGCGTCGGCGAAACAGATGGAAGTGCTGATCCACCCGCAGTCGGTGATTCACTCGATGGTGCGCTATCAGGACGGCAGCGTGCTGGCCCAGTTGGGCGAGCCGGATATGCGTACGCCTATTGCTCATACGATGGCGTGGCCAAACCGCGTAAAATCGGGCGTTAAGCCTCTCGATTTTTGCAAGCTGAGTTCACTGACGTTTAGCGAGCCTGATTACGACCGTTATCCCTGCCTGAAACTGGCGATGACGGCCTTCGATCAGGGGCAGGCGGCGACAACGGCGCTTAATGCAGCCAATGAAGTGACCGTTGAAGCATTCCTGAATCAGCAGATCCGCTTTACTGATATAGCCGCGTTGAATTTATCCGTGCTGGAGATGATGGATTTGCGTGAGCCGCAGAGTGTGGAAGAGGTGCTGGCCGTGGATGAACAGGCACGTATTGTTGCGCGTAAACAGGTGACACGTCTCGCAAGCTGGTGATAAAGCAAGCACTAGTCGTCGTGCTATTTGTTAGCGTTGGGCTTCAGTGATATAGTCTGCGCCACCTGATCGCAGGTATTTGGCTTTAAGTGGTCAGGTAAGCCGTGGTATGACACGGCTTTTTTATGTATAGGCTTCAGTATTCCTGTGTACCGTTAAATCCTTTCAGGGACTAAAAACGCGTTATGTTGTCTGCGAATCAACCAATAAGCGAAAACTTGCCAGCACATGGCTGTCGCCATGTTGCAATCATCATGGATGGCAATGGCCGCTGGGCGAAAAGACAAGGGAAGATACGAGCCTTTGGGCATAAAGCCGGGGCGAAATCTGTTCGCCGCGCCGTTTCTTTTGCCGCCAATAACGGCATTGATGCGTTAACGCTCTATGCTTTTAGCAGTGAAAACTGGAATCGACCTGCGCAAGAAGTGACTGCGTTGATGGAACTGTTCGTGTGGGCGCTCGATAGTGAAGTAAAAAGCCTGCACCGCCACAACGTCCGCTTGCGTATTATTGGCGAAACCAGTCGTTTTAACTCACGTTTGCAGGAACGGATTCGCAAAGCTGAAGCGCTGACGGAAAACAATACCGGCCTGACGCTCAATATCGCGGCGAATTACGGCGGACGCTGGGATATTATCCAGGGGGTTCGGCATTTGGCTGAGCAGGTTCAGGAAGGGCTGTTAAGACCCGACCAGATTGATGAAGAGGCGCTGAGTCAGCAAATCTGCATGAATGAACTGGCTCCCGTGGATTTGGTTATAAGGACAGGGGGGGAGCATCGCATAAGTAACTTTTTGCTGTGGCAAATTGCCTACGCTGAACTTTACTTTACGGATGTTCTTTGGCCAGATTTTGATGAACAAGACTTTGAAGGTGCGCTGCATGCCTTTGCCAATCGAGAGCGTCGTTTCGGCGGCACCGAGCCTGGTGGCGATAACGCCTGATGGGGGTAGCTTTTGCTGAAGTATCGCCTGATTTCCGCTTTTGTATTAATACCCGTCGTTATCGCAGCGCTGTTTTTACTGCCTCCGGTGGGATTCGCTATTGTTACGTTGGTGGTGTGTATGCTCGCCGCGTGGGAATGGGGGCAGCTTAGCGGCTTTACCTCGCGCACTCAGCGGGTATGGCTGGCGGTACTCTGTGGTTTTTTACTGGCCCTGATGCTGTATACCTTGCCTGAATATCATCACGATGTTCACCAGCCGCTGGTTGCCGGATCCTTATGGATATCGCTGGCCTGGTGGATTGCTGCGCTTGTTTTAGTGCTTTTCTACCCGGGCTCTGCGGCGATCTGGCGTAACTCTAAAGTGTTGCGCCTTATTTTTGGTCTGCTCACGATTGTTCCGTTCTTCTGGGGTATGGTTGCGCTGCGCGCCTGGCACTATGACGAAAACCACTACAGCGGCGCAATATGGCTGCTTTATGTGATGATTCTCGTCTGGGGGGCTGACTCCGGAGCCTATATGTTTGGTAAACTGTTTGGCAAACATAAACTGGCGCCAAAGGTTTCTCCGGGCAAAACCTGGCAAGGCTTCATCGGCGGCCTGTTTACGGCAGCGATTATCTCCTGGGGCTATGGCGTCTGGGCGAATCTTGAGGTTGCCCCCTCCACGCTGCTGATATGTTCGATTTTCGCGGCGCTGGCATCGGTGCTGGGTGATTTAACCGAGAGCATGTTTAAGCGTGAAGCAGGGATTAAGGACAGTGGTCACCTGATTCCAGGACATGGCGGAATACTGGATCGCATTGACAGCCTTACCGCGGCTGTTCCCGTATTTGCTTGCCTGCTTTTACTGGTGTTTGGGACGATATAACGGAAGGTTTTATGCTGAGCATTCTCTGGAATCTGGCGGCGTTCATTGTTGCATTGGGTGTACTGATTACCGTGCATGAATTTGGCCATTTCTGGGTTGCCCGGCGCTGTGGTGTGCGGGTAGAGCGATTCTCGATTGGCTTTGGCAAATCGCTCTGGAAGCGCACCGATAAGCATGGCACCGAGTTTGTCATTGCTCTGATCCCCCTGGGCGGCTATGTCAAAATGCTCGACGAACGCGTTGAGCCTGTCGCCCCGGAACTTCGACATAGCGCGTTCAACAATAAAACTGTTGGCCAACGTGCTGCCATCATCGCTGCCGGACCGGTAGCCAATTTCATCTTCGCTATCTTCGCCTACTGGCTGGTGTTTATTATCGGCGTGCCTGGCGTACGCCCGGTTGTGGGTGAGATCACCACGGGTTCCATTGCGGCAACGGCGCAAATTACACCGGGAATGGAACTTAAAGCGATTGATGGTATCGAAACCCCTGATTGGGATGCCGTGAGGTTACAACTGGTTGCGAAAATCGGTGATGAGCAGACAACCGTCAGCGTATCGCCTTTTGGTTCCGACCAGCGGCAGGAAAAAGTGCTGGATTTACGCCACTGGCGCTTTGAGCCAGACAAAGAGGATCCAGTCGCTACACTGGGGATTCGCCCGCGCAGCGCGCAGATCGAGCCGGTGTTAGCCGAAGTGCAGTCTAATTCGGCAGCGAGTAAAGCAGGTTTACAAGCGGGTGACAGGATCGTTAAAGTCGATGGTCAGCCATTAACACAATGGATGACCTTTGTTACTCTGGTGCGCGATAATCCAGGCAAGCCGCTCGCGCTGGAAGTGGAAAGGCAGGGGAGTTCGCTCTCACTGACCCTCACCCCGGATACCAAATCGGGCGGCGGTAAGGCGGAAGGGTTTGCCGGCGTTGTGCCGAAAGTGATCCCACTGCCAGATGAGTACAAGACAATACGCCAGTATGGGCCGTTTAGCGCCATCGTTGAGGCCACGGATAAAACATGGCAGCTGATGAAGCTTACGGTCAACATGTTGGGGAAATTGATAACCGGTGATGTGAAACTGAACAACCTCAGTGGGCCAATTTCGATTGCTCAGGGGGCTGGGATGTCAGCGGAGTTCGGGGTGATTTACTATCTCATGTTCCTTGCGCTGATTAGCGTGAACCTGGGGATAATCAACCTGTTCCCGCTTCCCGTATTAGATGGGGGCCATCTGCTGTTTTTAGCGATTGAAAAGCTAAAAGGCGGACCGGTATCCGAGCGAGTTCAAGACTTTAGTTATCGCATTGGCTCGATTTTGCTGGTGCTGTTAATGGGGCTTGCACTTTTCAATGATTTCTCTCGGTTGTAAGAGAGTTAGTTAGGAAGAACGCATAATAACGATGGCGATGAAAAAGTTGCTCATAGCGTCGCTGCTGTTTAGCAGCGCGACCGTATACGGTGCTGACGGGTTCGTAGTGAAAGATATTCATTTCGAAGGCCTTCAGCGTGTCGCCGTTGGTGCGGCCCTCCTCAGTATGCCTGTGCGCCCCGGCGATACGGTTAATGATGAAGATATCAGTAACACCATCCGTGCTCTGTTTGCCACTGGCAACTTTGAGGACGTCCGCGTCCTGCGCGATGGTGATACGCTGGTGGTTCAGGTAAAAGAACGTCCAACGATTGCCAGCATCACTTTCTCCGGCAACAAGTCGGTGAAAGATGACATGCTCAAGCAGAACCTTGAGGCATCGGGTGTTCGTGTGGGGGAATCTCTGGACCGCACAACCCTTGCAGACATTGAAAAAGGTCTGGAAGATTTCTATTACAGCGTCGGTAAATACAGCGCGAGCGTTAAAGCGGTTGTTACACCGCTGCCACGTAACCGTGTTGACCTGAAACTGGTCTTCCAGGAAGGTGTTTCTGCGAAGATCCAGCAGATCAACATCGTGGGTAACCACGCGTTCAGCACCGACGAATTGATCTCCAACTTCCAGCTGCGTGACGAAGTGCCGTGGTGGAACGTGGTAGGCGATCGTAAATACCAGAAACAGAAACTGGCGGGTGACCTTGAAACCCTGCGCAGCTACTATCTGGATCGCGGTTACGCCCGTTTCAACATCGATTCAACTCAGGTGAGTCTGACTCCGGACAAGAAAGGTATCTACATTACCGTTAACATCACAGAAGGCGATAAATACACGCTTTCAGGTGTTGAAGTCAGCGGCAACCTGGCAGGACATTCTGCTGAAATTGAATCTCTGACCAAAATTCAGCCGGGCGATCTGTATAGCGGATCTAAAGTCACCAAAATGGAAGACAGCATTAAGAAGCTGCTCGGCCGTTATGGTTATGCGTATCCGCGTGTGCAAACGCAGCCGGAAATTAACGACGCGGATAAGACTGTTAAGCTTCACGTTAACGTTGATGCGGGCAACCGTTTCTACGTGCGTAAAATCCGCTTCGAAGGTAACGATACCTCTAAAGACTCCGTTCTGCGCCGTGAAATGCGCCAGATGGAAGGGGCATGGCTGGGAAGCGATCTGGTCGACCAGGGTAAAGAGCGTCTGAACCGTCTGGGCTACTTCGAAACGGTCGATACCGATACTCAGCGTGTACCAGGTCGTCCGGATCAGGTGGATGTTGTTTATAAAGTTAAAGAACGTAATACCGGTAGTTTCAACTTCGGTATTGGTTACGGTACTGAAAGTGGCGTGAGCTTCCAGGTCGGCGTTCAGCAGGATAACTGGCTGGGTACGGGTTACTCTGTCGGTATCAACGGGACGAAAAACGACTACCAGACCTACTCTGAGTTCTCCGTTACCAACCCATACTTCACCGTGGACGGTGTAAGCCTGGGTGGTCGTATCTTCTATAACGACTTTAAAGCGGACGACGCGGACCTCTCCTCGTATACCAACAAGAGTTACGGTCTGGATGGTACGCTCGGCTTCCCGGTTAACGAATACAACACCCTGCGTGCAGGTTTAGGGTACGTGCATAACGACCTGTCTAACATGCAACCGCAGGTGGCGATGTGGCGTTACCTGGACTCCATCGGTCAGTCTGCAAGTACGTCCAGCGATGACAACGGTTTCGCCGCGGATGACTTCACCTTCAACTACGGTTGGACCTACAACCGTCTTGACCGTGGCTACTTCCCGACGGAAGGTTCACGCGTTAACCTGAACGGTAAGGTGACGATCCCGGGATCGGATAACGAGTTCTACAAGGTCACGCTGGATACGGCGTCCTACTTCCCAATTGATGACGACCACAAGTGGGTCGTACTGGGTCGTACCCGCTGGGGCTATGGTGACGGTATCGGAAGCAAAGAGCTGCCGTTCTATGAGAACTTCTACGCCGGTGGTTCAAGCACCGTTCGTGGCTTCCAGTCCAATAACATTGGTCCGAAAGCGGTTTACTACGGCGGTAATGACGAAGATAACTGCGCAAGCCGCGATTCAAAACAAGTCTGTAGCTCTGATGATGCGGTAGGCGGTAACGCCATGGCCGTGGCGAGCCTCGAGTTCATCACGCCGACGCCGTTTATCAGTGATAAGTACGCGAACTCTGTCCGTACCTCCTTCTTTATGGATGCAGGTACGGTGTGGGATACCAACTGGGAGAATACCGCCCAGATGCGTGCAGCGGGCGTTCCGGACTACAGCGATCCGGGCAACATTCGCATGTCCGCAGGTATCGCATTACAATGGATGTCACCGCTGGGGCCGTTGGTCTTCTCCTACGCCCAGCCGTTCAAGAAATACGATGGAGACAAAGCGGAGCAGTTCCAGTTTAACATTGGTAAAACCTGGTAATAATCCGCTGCAATGGAATGCGTTGGCAGTGTAGCGCTGACAACCGGCGATCGGTAAAACGGTCGCCTTGCCACGCAAAGAACGGCACCCCTCGGGTGCCAATGGGATGGTAAGGAGTTAATTGTGAAAAAGTGGTTATTAGCTGCAGGTCTCGGTTTAGCGATGGCAACTTCTGCTCAGGCAGCGGACAAAATTGCAATCGTCAACATGGGTAATTTGTTCCAGCAGGTTGCACAGAAAACGGGCGTTTCTGCAACGCTGGAAAACGAATTCAAAGGCCGTGCGAGCGAACTGCAACGTATGGAAGGTGATCTTCAGTCCAAGATGCAGCGTTTACAGCGTGATGGTTCTACCATGAAAGCGAGCGAGCGCAGCAAACTGGAAAAAGATGTCATGTCTCAGCGCCAGACCTTCTCTCAGAAAGCGCAGGCTTTCGAGCAGGATCGTCAGCGTCGTTCTAACGAAGAGCGTGGCAAGCTGGTGACGCGTATTCAGTCTGCCGTTAAAGCAGTAGCAGCCGATCAGAGCATCGATCTGGTTGTTGATGCGAACGCCGTTGCATTCAACAGCAGCGATGTTAAAGACATCACCGCTGATGTTCTGAAACAGGTTAAATAAGTAATGCCTTCAATTCGACTGGCTGATTTAGCTCAGCAGTTGGATGCAGAATTACACGGTGATGGCGATATCGTCATCACCGCTGTTGCGTCCATGCAATCTGCTAAAGCAGGCACTATTACCTTCATGGTAAGCCCTAAGTACCGTGAACACCTGGCTCAGTGCCAGGCGTCTGCCGTTGTTCTGACGCAGGACGATCTTCCGTTTGCCACTAACGCTGCACTGGTAGTGAAAAATCCCTACCTGACCTATGCACGCATGGCCCAAATTCTTGATACCACGCCGCAGCCGGCGCAGAACATTGCAGCCAGCGCTGCGATTGATTCAACGGCTCAGCTGGGTAACAACGTGGCAGTCGGCGCAAACGCCGTTATCGAATCCGGCGTTGTGCTGGGTGATAACGTGGTGATTGGGCCAGGCTGCTTTGTTGGAAAAAATACGAAAATTGGCGCAGGGACTCGTCTGTGGGCCAATGTTTCTGTCTACCATGAGGTTGAGATTGGCGAGAATTGCCTCGTACAGTCCAGCACGGTGATTGGTTCTGACGGATTCGGTTACGCCAACGATCGGGGTAACTGGGTTAAGATCCCGCAGCTGGGTCGCGTGATTATCGGCGATCGCGTTGAGATCGGCGCTTGCACAACCATTGACCGTGGTGCACTTGACGACACCATTATTGGTAACGGTGTTATCATAGACAACCAGTGCCAGATTGCACATAACGTTGTGATTGGCGACAATACCGCAGTTGCGGGTGGTGTTATCATGGCAGGCAGCCTGAAAATAGGCCGTTACTGCATGATAGGCGGTGCCAGCGTGATCAATGGCCATATGGAAATATGCGACAAAGTCACGGTGACGGGGATGGGTATGGTGATGCGTCCCATCACTGAGCCCGGCGTTTATTCCTCCGGTATCCCGCTGCAACCGAACAAGGTATGGCGTAAAACAGCTGCACTGGTGATGAATATTGATGATATGAGCAAGCGACTCAAAGCGATTGAGCGCAAAATCGATCAACAAGACTAAGCGTTCATCCGTTTAACGCTAAATTTCCCGGCCTGTCGGCTTTGTTTATAAACCGGCAGGCCGTGTTATTATTGCTACTTAGTACATTTGACAGGAAGAGTATTTTGACTACTGACACTCATACTCTGCATATTGAAGAGATTTTAGAACTTCTGCCGCACCGCTACCCGTTTTTACTGGTAGACCGTGTGCTGGATTTTGAAGAAGGTCGTTTTCTGCGCGCAGTGAAAAATGTCTCCGTTAACGAGCCGTTCTTCCAGGGGCACTTCCCTGGTAAACCTATCTTCCCGGGTGTGTTGATCCTGGAAGCGATGGCACAGGCTACCGGTATTCTGGCGTTTAAAAGCGTAGGTAAACTGGAGCCGGGTGAACTCTATTACTTCGCGGGTATCGATGAAGCGCGCTTCAAGCGTCCGGTCGTGCCTGGTGATCAAATGATCATGGAAGTCACTTTTGAAAAAACGCGTCGCGGCCTGACTCGCTTCAAAGGCGTAGCTATGGTTGACGGCAAAGTTGTTTGCGAAGCGACAATGATGTGTGCGCGTAGCCGGGAGGCCTGATACGTGATTGATAAATCCGCCTTTATTCATCCTACCGCCATTGTGGAAACGGGTGCCATCATTGGCGCAAACGTCCACATTGGCCCGTTTTGTATTGTTGGACCCCATGTCGAAATTGGTGAGGGTACAGTACTGAAATCTCACGTTGTCGTGAATGGTCATACCACCATTGGCTGCAACAATGAGATCTATCAGTTCGCCTCCATCGGCGAAGTTAACCAGGATCTTAAGTATGCTGGCGAACCGACCCGCGTGGAAATCGGCGATCGTAACCGCATTCGCGAAAGCGTCACCATTCATCGTGGTACAACGCAAGGCGGTGGATTGACGAAGGTGGGCAGCGACAACCTGTTTATGGTTAATGCGCATATTGCGCACGACTGTACCGTGGGTAGCCGCTGTATTCTCGCCAACAACGCAACGCTGGCGGGGCACGTATCGGTCGATGATTTCGCAATTATTGGCGGCATGACCGCAGTCCATCAGTTCTGCATCATCGGTGCACACGTGATGGTCGGCGGATGCTCCGGTGTGGCGCAGGACGTCCCACCGTTTGTGATTGCGCAGGGCAACCATGCCACGCCGTTTGGCGTGAACATTGAAGGCCTTAAGCGTCGTGGCTTTAGCCGCGAAGCGATTACCGCGATCCGCAACGCGTACAAATTGCTGTACCGTAGCGGTAAAACGCTGGAAGAGGCGAAGCCGGAAATTGCCGAGCTGGCGAATAAGCACCCTGAAGTGAAAACGTTCAGGGAATTCTTTGAACGTTCAACCCGTGGTCTGATTCGTTAATGGTCGACAGTCGTCCGCTTACTATCGCCCTGGTCGCCGGAGAAACCTCCGGCGATATTCTTGGTGCAGGTCTTATCCGCGCGCTTAAAGCCCGTGTACCCAATGCCCGCTTTGTGGGCGTGGCTGGGCCGCTGATGCAGGCCGAAGGCTGTGAAGCCTGGTATGAAATGGAAGAGCTGGCTGTGATGGGCATCGTCGAGGTGCTGGGCCGCCTGCGTCGCCTGCTGCATATTCGCGCCGATCTTACCCGCCGCTTTACCGACCTCAAGCCCGATGTCTTTGTCGGCATTGATGCACCTGATTTCAATATTACCCTTGAAGGGAACCTGAAAAAGCAGGGGATCAAAACTATCCATTACGTCAGCCCGTCCGTGTGGGCGTGGCGACAGAAACGCGTTTTCAAAATCGGACGGTCCACCAATCTGGTGCTGGCTTTTCTGCCTTTCGAAAAAGCGTTTTACGACAGGTTTAATGTCCCGTGCCGTTTTATCGGTCATACCATGGCGGATGCCATGCCGCTGGACCCTGATAAAAATGCGGCGCGTGACGAACTGGGCATCCCGCATGATGTGCACTGTCTGGCGCTGCTGCCAGGGAGCCGGGGTGCGGAAGTTGAAATGCTAAGTGCCGATTTCCTGAAAACGGCGCAAATTCTCCGCAAGACGTACCCAGACCTTGAAGTGGTCGTGCCGCTGGTGAATGCCAAACGCCGCGAGCAGTTTGAGCGTATCAAAGCCGAGGTTGCCGCGGATCTTCACGTCCGCCTGCTGGACGGGAAAGGGCGGCAAGCCATGTTTGCGAGCGATGCCGCACTGCTGGCTTCCGGCACGGCTGCGCTGGAGTGTATGCTGGCAAAATGCCCAATGGTGGTCGGTTATCGCATGAAACCGTTTACCTTCTGGCTGGCAAAACGTCTGGTAAAAACAGACTACGTATCCCTGCCAAACCTGCTTGCAGGTCGCGAGCTGGTGAAAGAACTCTTGCAGGATGAATGCCAGCCGCAGGCACTGGCTGATGCATTACTGCCGCTGCTGGCCAACGGTAAAACCAGCCACCAGATGCATGATACTTTCCGTGAACTGCATCAACTGATCCGCTGTAATGCTGATGAGCAGGCGGCCGATGCGGTGCTGGAGTTAGCACAATGATGGAATTTATTTATCCCCATACCCACCTCGTTGCCGGTGTGGATGAAGTCGGTCGTGGTCCGTTAGTGGGTGCCGTTGTGACCGCGGCGGTGATCCTCGATCCAGCCCGCCCGATCCCTGGCCTGAACGACTCGAAAAAACTGAGCGAAAAGCGCCGCCTGGCGCTGTTCGATGAAATTAAAGAGAAGGCGCTGGCCTGGAGTCTCGGGCGCGCAGAGCCGGATGAGATCGACGATCTGAACATTCTGCACGCCACCATGCTGGCGATGCAGCGTGCCGTTGCGGGCCTGAAGATTGTGCCTGAGTATGTGCTGATCGACGGTAACCGTTGCCCGACGCTGCCGATGCCTTCAATGGCTGTTGTTAAAGGCGATAGCCGCGTCGCGGAAATCAGTGCGGCGTCAATCATTGCCAAAGTGACGCGCGATGCCGAAATGGCCGCGCTGGACCTCACTTATCCCGCGTATGGTTTCGCCCAGCACAAGGGATATCCAACGGCTTTCCATCTGGAAAAGCTGGCTGAACATGGCGCAACTGAACATCATCGGCGCAGCTTTGGCCCGGTGAAACGCGCGCTGGGACTGGTGTCCTGAATCAAGACGCAAGCAATTAAGTAACGCGGGATCTGAAGATGGCTGAACCACGTTTCGTACACCTGCGGGTGCATAGCGACTACTCCATGATCGATGGGCTGGCAAAGACCGGGCCGCTGGTAAAGAAGGCGGCCTCGCTTGGCATGCCTGCGCTGGCGATCACCGATTTTACCAACCTGTGTGGCCTGGTGAAGTTCTACGGAACGGCGCATGGCGCAGGATTAAAGCCCATCGTCGGCGCGGATTTCCACGTGCAGAGCGACCTGCTCGGCGATGAGATGACGCAAATTTCCGTGTTAGCCATGAATAACACGGGCTATCAGAACCTCACTCTGCTGATCTCAAAAGCCTACCAGCGCGGCTACGGCGCGCTGGGTCCATGGATTGACCGCGACTGGCTGGCGGAGCTGAACGAAGGTCTGCTGCTGATCTCCGGTGGTCGTATGGGGGATGTCGGCAAATGTCTGCTGCGCGGGAACAACGCGCTGGTGGATCAGTGCGTCTCGTTCTACGAAGAGCATTTCCCGGATCGCTATTACCTGGAGCTAATCCGTACCGGGCGTGCAGACGAAGAGAGCTATCTGCATGCGGCCGTCGCCCTGGCGGAAGCTCGTGGCCTGCCTGTAGTGGCCACCAACGATGTGCGCTTTCTTGAGCCGGGCGATTTTGACGCGCATGAAATTCGCGTCGCTATCCACGACGGCTTCACCCTCGACGATCCGAAACGTCCTCGCAACTACTCATCGCAGCAGTACATGCGCAGCGAAGAGGAAATGTGTGAGCTCTTCTCCGACATCCCGGAAGCGCTGGAAAACAGCGTAGAGATTGCCAAGCGCTGCAACGTCACCGTGCGTCTCGGCGAATATTTCCTGCCGCAGTTCCCGACGGGCGACATGACCACGGAAGATTTCCTGGTCATGAAATCGAAAGAGGGCCTTGAAGAGCGTCTGGAATTCCTCTTCCCGGATGAAGCGGTCCGTAAAGAGAAGCGTCCTGAATATGACGAGCGTCTGGATATTGAACTCCAGGTGATCAACCAGATGGGGTTCCCTGGCTACTTCCTGATCGTAATGGAGTTCATCCAGTGGTCGAAGGATAACGGCGTACCGGTTGGCCCGGGCCGTGGTTCAGGTGCCGGCTCGCTGGTGGCGTATGCGCTGAAAATCACCGACCTCGATCCGCTGGAATTCGACCTGCTGTTCGAACGTTTCCTTAACCCGGAACGTGTCTCCATGCCCGACTTCGACGTCGACTTCTGCATGGAAAAACGCGACCAGGTGATTGAGCACGTGGCCGATATGTACGGTCGTGATGCGGTTTCACAGATCATTACCTTCGGTACGATGGCGGCGAAAGCGGTTATCCGCGATGTGGGCCGCGTTCTGGGCCACCCCTACGGTTTTGTCGATCGAATCTCTAAGCTGGTGCCGCCCGATCCGGGCATGACCCTGGCGAAAGCCTTTGAAGCTGAACCTCAGCTGCCGGAAATCTACGAAGCCGACGAAGAGGTGAAAGCGCTGATCGACATGGCGCGCAAGCTGGAGGGCGTCACGCGTAACGCCGGTAAGCATGCGGGGGGCGTGGTTATTGCCCCGACCAAAATCACCGACTTCGCGCCGCTGTACTGCGATGAAGCGGGCCAGCATCCGGTCACCCAGTTCGACAAGAACGACGTTGAATACGCCGGGCTTGTGAAGTTCGACTTCCTTGGTTTGCGTACGCTGACCATCATCAACTGGGCGCTGGAGATGATCAACGCCCGCCGTGAGAAGAACGGCGAGCCGCCGCTGGATATCGCGGCTATCCCGCTTGATGACAAGAAAAGTTTCGACATGCTGCAACGCTCCGAGACGACAGCCGTCTTCCAGCTTGAATCCCGCGGCATGAAAGATTTGATTAAGCGTCTGCAACCAGACTGCTTCGAAGATATGATCGCGCTGGTGGCTCTGTTCCGTCCGGGCCCGTTGCAGTCGGGGATGGTAGATAACTTTATCGACCGTAAGCACGGGCGCGAAGAGATTTCTTATCCGGATGTGCAGTGGCAGCATGAAAGCCTGAAACCGGTACTGGAGCCAACCTACGGCATCATCCTGTATCAGGAACAGGTCATGCAGATCGCCCAGGTGCTTTCTGGTTACACCCTTGGCGGCGCAGATATGTTGCGTCGTGCGATGGGTAAGAAAAAGCCGGAAGAGATGGCCAAGCAGCGTTCTATCTTTGAAGATGGGGCGAAGAAAAACGGCGTCGATGGCGAACTGGCGATGAAAATCTTCGACCTGGTGGAGAAATTCGCCGGGTACGGATTTAACAAATCCCACTCCGCCGCTTATGCTTTGGTGTCGTATCAAACGCTGTGGCTCAAGGCCCACTATCCCGCTGAGTTTATGGCGGCGGTAATGACCGCCGATATGGACAACACCGAAAAGGTGGTTGGCCTGGTGGACGAGTGCTGGCGCATGGGGCTGAAGATCCTGCCGCCGGATATTAACTCTGGCCTGTACCATTTCCACGTCAACGATGACGGGGAAATCGTCTATGGGATCGGCGCGATCAAGGGCGTGGGTGAGGGGCCGATCGAGGCGATCATCGAAGCGCGTAACAACGGCGGCTATTTCCGCGAGCTGTTCGACCTGTGCGCCCGCACCGATACCAAAAAACTGAACCGCCGCGTGCTGGAAAAACTGATCATGTCCGGTGCGTTTGACCGGCTGGGGCCACACCGCGCCGCGCTGATGAACTCGCTCGGCGATGCGCTGAAAGCGGCCGATCAGCATGCTAAAGCGGAAGCCATTGGCCAGGCGGATATGTTCGGCGTGCTGGCGGAAGAGCCAGAGCAGATCGAGCAGTCGTATTCCAACTGCCAGCCGTGGCCAGAACAGGTGGTGCTGGATGGGGAGCGTGAGACGTTAGGCCTGTACCTGACGGGACACCCGATCAACCAGTATCTGAAAGAAATTGAGCGCTATGTCGGCGGCCACAGGCTTAAAGACATGCATCCGACAGAACGTGGTAAAATCACCACGGCTGCGGGGCTCGTGATTGCTGCAAGGGTAATGGTCACCAAGCGCGGCAATCGTATCGGCATCTGTACCCTGGATGACCGTTCCGGGCGTCTTGAGGTGATGTTGTTCACCGACGCGCTGGATAAATACCAGCAATTGCTGGAAAAAGACCGCATACTTATCGTCAGCGGACAGGTCAGCTTTGATGACTTCAGCGGGGGGCTTAAAATGACCGCCCGCGAAGTGATGGACATTGACGAAGCCCGGGAAAAATATGCTCGCGGGCTTGCTATCTCGCTGACGGACAGGCAAATTGATGACCAGCTTTTAAACCGACTCCGTCAGTCTCTGGAACCCCATCGCTCGGGGACCATTCCAGTACATCTCTACTATCAGAGGGCGGATGCACGTGCGCGGTTGCGCTTTGGTGCAACGTGGCGTGTCTCTCCGAGCGATCGTTTACTGAACGATCTCCGTGGCCTCATTGGTTCGGAGCAGGTGGAACTGGAGTTTGACTAATACAGGAATACTATGAGTCTGAATTTCCTTGATTTCGAACAGCCGATTGCAGAGCTGGAAGCGAAAATCGATTCTCTGACAGCCGTAAGCCGTCAGGATGAAAAACTGGATATTAACATCGACGAAGAAGTGCATCGTCTGCGTGAAAAAAGCGTAGAACTGACGCGCAAAATCTTTGCCGATCTCGGCGCATGGCAGATCGCCCAGCTGGCGCGTCATCCACAGCGTCCGTACACCCTGGATTATGTCCGCCTGGCGTTTGACGAATTTGACGAACTGGCAGGCGACCGCGCATACGCTGACGATAAAGCTATCGTCGGCGGTATCGCGCGTCTGGATGGACGTCCGGTGATGATCATTGGTCACCAGAAAGGCCGTGAAACCAAAGAGAAGATCCGTCGTAACTTCGGTATGCCAGCACCAGAAGGCTACCGTAAGGCCCTGCGTCTGATGGAGATGGCTGAGCGTTTCAATATGCCAATCATCACCTTCATCGACACACCGGGTGCTTACCCGGGTGTTGGCGCAGAAGAGCGCGGTCAGTCTGAAGCCATCGCACGCAACCTGCGTGAGATGTCTCGCCTGAAAGTGCCGGTCATCTGTACCGTTATCGGTGAAGGTGGTTCCGGCGGTGCGCTGGCAATTGGCGTGGGCGATAAAGTGAATATGCTGCAGTACAGCACCTATTCCGTTATCTCTCCGGAAGGCTGTGCCTCCATTCTGTGGAAAAGTGCCGATAAAGCGCCGCTGGCTGCGGAAGCGATGGGCATCATTGCCCCACGTCTGAAAGAGCTGAAGCTGATCGACACCGTTATCCCTGAACCGCTGGGTGGCGCGCACCGTAAGCCGGAAGTGATGGCTGCTTCCCTGAAAGCGCAGCTGCTGGCAGACCTGGCGGATCTGGACGTGCTGAGCACAGAAGATCTGCTCAACCGTCGTTATCAGCGTCTGATGACCTACGGTTACGCGTAAGCCTCACAATTATCCTAAAAGCCGCACATTGTTGCGGCTTTTTTTATACCTGCCGTTTACCTTAACTATGCTTATCTGATGTTTTTCAAGGAGGTAAACCATGAACATCATTGCCATCATGGGGCCACACGGCGTCTTTTATAAAGACGAACCCATCAAGGAGCTGGAGCAAGCCCTTAAAGCACGCGGATATCAGCTAATCTGGCCGCAAAACAGCGCCGACCTGCTGAAATTCATCGAACACAATCCGCGCATCTGTGGCGTGATATTCGACTGGGACGAATACGACATGGAGTTGTGCAGCGAGATCAATAAGCTCAACGAATATCTTCCGCTGTACGCCTTTATCAACACTCACTCGACCATGGACGTCAGCGCCCACGATATGCGTATGGCGCTGTGGTTCTTCGAATACTCACTCGGCGTTGCCGAGGACATTGCGACCCGCATTCAGCAGTACACCGGTGAATATCTGGATAACATCACCCCGCCGTTTACGCGTGCGCTGTTCACCTATGTGAATGAAGGGAAGTACACCTTCTGTACGCCAGGCCACATGGCGGGAACGGCCTATCAAAAAAGCCCGGTAGGGTGCCTGTTCTACGATTTCTTTGGCGGCAATACGCTGAAGGCGGACGTGTCGATTTCAGTGACCGAGCTGGGCTCTCTGCTGGATCATACCGGCCCGCATCTGGAAGCCGAAGAGTACATCGCCCGGACCTTTGGTGCCGAGCAGAGCTACATGGTGACCAACGGAACCTCGACATCGAACAAGATCGTCGGCATGTATGCCGCGCCTGCCGGTAGCACCCTGCTGATTGACCGGAACTGCCATAAATCACTGGCGCATTTGCTGATGATGAGTGACGTCGTGCCGCTCTGGCTGTCTCCCACGCGTAATGCGCTGGGGATCCTCGGTGGCATTCCTCGCCGTGAGTTCGCGCATGAAGCCATTGAAAATAAGATCGCGGCGATCCCCGAGGCAAGCTGGCCTGTGCATGCGGTGATCACCAACTCCACCTATGACGGGCTGCTTTACAACACGAACTGGATCAAGCAGACGCTGGACGTGCCGTCGATTCACTTTGACTCCGCGTGGGTGCCTTACACCAATTTCCACCCGATTTACTCGGGTAAAAGTGGGATGAGCGGCGAGCGGGTGCCGGGCAAGGTGTTCTTCGAGACGCAGTCGACGCACAAAATGCTGGCCGCGTTTTCCCAGGCGTCTCTCATTCACATCAAGGGTGAGTACGACGAGGACACCTTCAACGAAGCCTTCATGATGCACACGACCACGTCGCCCAGCTACCCGCTTGTGGCGTCCATCGAAACGGCGGCGGCGATGCTGCGCGGTAATCCCGGGAAACGCCTTATTAATCGTTCGGTGGAGCGGGCGCTGCATTTCCGAAAAGAGGTTCAGCGACTTAAAGATGAAGCGGACGGCTGGTTCTTTGATATCTGGCAGCCGGAAGAGATTGATGAGGCAGAATGCTGGCCCGTCGCGCCGGGGGAGAGCTGGCACGGTTTTCGGGATGCTGATGCGGACCACATGTTCCTTGATCCGGTTAAGGTGACGATCCTGACGCCGGGTATGGATGAGCAGGGTGTGATGGGTGAGGAAGGGATCCCGGCTGCGCTGGTGGCGAAGTTCCTTGATGAACGCGGCGTGGTGGTGGAGAAAACCGGCCCCTATAATTTGCTGTTCCTGTTCAGTATCGGGATCGATAAAACCCGCGCGATGGGGCTGCTGCGCGGACTGATGGAGTTTAAGCGCGCATACGATCTTAACCTGCGGGTGAAGAATATGCTGCCGGATCTCTACGCGGAAAATCCTGACTTCTACCGCAATATGCGTATTCAGGATCTGGCCCAGGGGATCCACAGGCTGATCCGCCAGCACGATCTGCCGCGCCTGATGCTGCAGGCATTTGATGTTCTGCCTGAAATGAAGCTGACGCCGCACAGGGCGTGGCAGCGCCAGGTGAAAGGGGAGGTTGAAACCATTGAGCTGGAGAACCTGGTCGGGCGGGTATCAGCCAACATGATCCTGCCTTATCCGCCGGGCGTACCGCTGCTGATGCCGGGCGAGATGATCACCGAGGAGAGCCGGGCGGTGCTCGATTTCCTGCTGATGCTCTGTTCGATAGGGCGCCACTATCCGGGCTTTGAGACGGATATTCACGGTGCGAAACGCGATGATAACGGCGTGTACTGGGTGAGAGTCCTAAAATAAAAGGGGCCGCTTGCCAGGGGCGGGTTGTCGGTTGTAACGTTCAGGGCACCATAAAAAGGAGAAACTATGCTGGGTTTAAAAGCTGTTCATCATATTGCGATCATTGCCACCGATTACGCGAAAAGTAAGGCCTTTTACTGCGACATTCTCGGCTTTACGCTGTTGAGCGAGGCCTACCGCGAGGAGCGCGATTCCTGGAAAGGCGATCTGGCGTTAAACGGACAATATGTGATTGAACTGTTCTCTTTTCCTTTCCCGCCAGCGCGTCCTTCGCGCCCGGAAGCCTGCGGCCTGCGCCACCTGGCCTTCAGCGTCGATAACCTGGACAGCGCGGTAAAGCATCTGGAAGCCCACGGCGTGGCCTGTGAAGCAATTCGCATCGATCCCTTCACCGATAAACGTTTCACTTTTTTCAACGATCCGGACGGTCTGCCGCTGGAGCTTTATCAGCAGTAATCGCCGTCATGTGTGATAATGCCCGTTCAGTTCGGGCATTTTTTATGTGTAATTCCTATGACCTTACCCGCTATCGCGCACGCCGTTTCACCCTACCGCCAGCTGCTGGTGGGGTTCAGCGGTGGCCTGGATTCCACCGTTTTGCTGCACCGTCTTAAGCTCTGGCGCGACCGTGAGCCTGACGTCCAGCTGCGGGCGATGCATATCCATCACGGCTTAAGCCCCCATGCCGACGACTGGGTGGCGCACTGCGAAGCGGTGTGCTCAGGGTGGGGGATCCCGCTAATCGTTGAACGCGTCACGCTTGAGGATGAAGGGCTGGGTATTGAGGCGCAGGCGCGCAAAGCCCGCTACGCCGCGTTTTCCGGCGCGTTACAGCCTGGAGAAGCGTTGGTCACCGCGCAGCATCTGGACGACCAGTGCGAGACGTTTTTACTGGCGCTCAAGCGGGGCAGCGGGCCTGCGGGTTTATCCGCCATGCCTGAGCGTGCTGGTTTTGCTGAAACAGAGCTCATCCGCCCGCTACTGGGTGAGACGCGCGCATCACTGGAAGCCTGGGCGCAGCAACATCATCTGCGCTGGATTGAAGACGAAAGCAATCAGGACGACAGTTACGACCGTAACTTCCTGCGCCTGCGCGTCTTACCGCTGCTGAGTGAGCGCTGGGCCCATTTTTCCGAAGCGGTGGCCAGAAGTGCCATGCTTTGTGCTGAACAGGAAAGCTTGCTGGATGAGTTGCTGAGCGGGGAGCTGAATACGCTGATTACCGCTGACGGTGCCCTGAACATTGCGCCGTTGAAAGTCATGAACCCCGTGCGTCGGGCTGCTCTGATTCGTCGCTGGCTGGCTTCCCACCGTGCGGTTATGCCGTCCCGGGCGATGCTCAACCGTATCTGGGAAGAAGTTGCACAGGCGCGGGAAGATGCCGCACCGTGTATACACCTGAATGGTTATGACGTCAGGCGCTATAAAGAGCAACTCTGGTGGGTGAAATCTGTGCCGTCGCTGGCTGACGTTGTGCTTGACTGGCCGTCGCCGGAAAAAGCATTAACGCTACCGTTGAATGCCGGTGTCGTTGCGTTAAGCCATTCGGGCAATGTGCGTCTACCTGAGCCGGACGAGAACGTCACCATACGCTTCAGGGCCAGCGGCATGCTGCATATCGTTGGGCGTAACGGCGGGCGTAAACTGAAGAAAATCTGGCAGGAACAGAACGTTCCGCCCTGGCGACGTGATACCACGCCGCTTCTGTTTTACGGCGACACGCTCATCGCGGCGGCAGGTGTGTTTATTACCCAGGAAGGGTGGGCTGAAGCGGGTGTCAATTTTGAATGGAAAGCGTAACGGGCAGCCTGGCTGCCCGTTGGTTATCAGGATTCGCTCACCACGACGGTGCCGATTTCCGGATGGCTGAAACTGGCAATTTTGTCGAGGCGTAACTCACGCGTTGCACCTGCATCTTCCACAACCAGGTATTCCACATTTTTACGGGAAACCAGATCGCTGGCCTTTGCCTTTAGCACTTCGCCATCTTTTAGCTCCAGCGTCAGTATTAAATGATGCTGGCAGGCGAGTTCGAGGTTGTCATAGTCATCACAATTGATGGGTTGATAGGTATCATTCATCGACATAATCGCTCACCAGTAAATTCGCCGCAGCATACGCTGCTTTTTCCCTGACCGATTCAGAAAGGCTCTCATCAGAGGCCACTTCATTCAGCACGTTCAATACACAGCCCAACGCATCCGGGATGTACCCCAGATCTCCGCTGGCAATTTCCGCATACCGTCTGCGAATCAACTCACAATAATTATTCACATCACCTCCTGCCAGCGTACTGACTTACTGTGAGATATCATTAAGCCTACGAAGTTAAACTCGGTTTAGCAAGGTGACTATACCATACTCATTTAAGCAATATCAGCGCCTTGATAACGGGGTGCCACCACCTCGTAACAGCCTTTTGCTGCGGTTTTCGCTACAATGTACGCCTGATTCGAAAGGAGTTCTCTCATGGCGCTGAAAGCGACAATTTATAAAGCTGTGGTCAATGTGGCGGATCTTGACCGTAACCAGTTTCTGGATGCGTCATTGACGCTGGCGCGTCACCCTTCTGAAACCCAGGAGCGCATGATGCTGCGCCTGCTGGCGTGGATTAAGTATGCCGACGAGCGTCTGCAATTTACCCGTGGTTTAAGCGCGGAAGATGAACCGGAAGCCTGGCTGCGCAACGATCATCTGGGTATCGATTTATGGATTGAGCTTGGCCTGCCGGATGAACGCCGGATCAAAAAGGCGTGCACCCAGTCAGCTGAAGTGGCGTTGTTTGCCTATAACCAGCGCGCGGCGGAGATCTGGTGGCAGCAAAACAAAAATAAATGTGCGCAGTTCAAAAATCTTACCGTCTGGTATCTGGATGATGAACAACTGGCACAGCTGAGCGCATTCGCCAGCCGGACAATGGCGCTTCAGGCAACGATTCAGGACGGCGCCATCTGGCTTTCCGGTTCTCAGAATAATCTGGAAATTCATCTCACGGCCTGGCAGCCCGTATCATGATTGAGTTGTCCCGAAACGTCAGCATCCCTGATCACGAGCTGGAGATCACCGCCATCCGTGCTCAGGGCGCAGGGGGGCAGCACGTTAACAAGGCCTCAACGGCTATCCATTTGCGCTTTGACATCCGGGCCTCCAGCCTGCCAGAGTATTATAAAGAAAGTCTGCTTGCCGCCAGCCATCATCTGATCACCAGTGAAGGTGTGATTGTGATTAAAGCGCAGGAATATCGCAGCCAGGAAATGAACCGGGAAGCGGCACTTTCCAGACTGGCGGCGGTCATAAAAGAGCTGACGGCTGTACAAAAAAGTCGCCGGGCAACACGTCCAACGCGGGCATCGAAAGAACGTCGGTTGTCATCGAAGGCGCAGAAATCCACCGTAAAGTCACTGCGTGGCAAAGTCCGTCACCCGTAATGTGACGAAAGGGACACACTTTTTCATAAGGAATGTATTGTGAAAAAAGCATTATTATCAGCGCTGGCCGTGACAAGCCTGTTCGCGCTTTTTGGCTGTAACAACCGTTCAGAAACACAGGTACTACAGCCAACGCAAAACGAAGAATTGAAGCCGATGCAGCAGAGCTGGCGCGGCGTATTGCCATGTGCAGATTGTGAAGGCATCGAAACCTCTCTGTTCCTGCAAAAAGATGGCACCTGGGTGATGAACCAGCGCTATCAGGGGGCGAAAGAGCCGTCTTCTTTTGCAACATACGGAACATGGGCGCGTACGGCTGAAAAGCTGGTATTGACTGATACCACGGGCGATAAAACGTATTTCCGCGCCAAAGGCGAGGGGATGGAGATGCTCGATCGCGAAGGCAATCCGATTGAATCCCAGTTCAACTACACGCTGGCCCCGGTAAAAGCGACCCTGCCTGCAACCCCAATGGCGATGCGAGGGATGTATTTCTACATGGCGGATGCGGCGATCTTCACGGACTGTGCAACCGGGAAGAAAGTCAGCGTGGCGAACAATGCCCAGCTGGAGCGTGACTATGCCGTCGCGCGCGGTAACGACAGCAAACCAGTGTTGCTGACGGTTGAAGGGCATTTTACGCTGGAGCCAAACCCCGATAGCGGTGAGCTGGTGAAAACGCTGGTGGCAGATAAAGACGCGAAGTTTGCTGCGGGTAAAGACTGCGAAAGCAAATAAGTTATAGCCATTAAAAAACCCCGCACTGGCGGGGTTTTTTTGTTTCTTAGCCTTTGATGGCTTTCACCAGGTAATCAAGAATGTCGCCCGTCTTGAGCATCTGTTTTTCGCCGTTGCGACGGTACTTGTATTCAATCTCGTCGCTGTCGAGGTTACGGTCGCCGATGACGATGGTGTGTGGAATACCGATCAGTTCCATATCAGCAAACATCACGCCAGGACGCTCTTTACGGTCATCCATCAGCACGTCGATACCTTTCGCGCTCAGCTCAGCGTAGAGTTTCTCTGCCAGCTCCTGCACGCGGTAAGACTTGTGCATGTTCATTGGCAGGATCGCCACCTGGAACGGCGCGATGTTATCCGGCCAGACGATTCCGCGTTCGTCATAGTTCTGCTCGATAGCGGCCGCAACAACGCGCGTTACCCCAATGCCGTAGCAGCCC
This sequence comes from Enterobacter cloacae complex sp. 402C9, assembly GCF_050030745.1. Lineage (NCBI taxonomy): Bacteria > Pseudomonadati > Pseudomonadota > Gammaproteobacteria > Enterobacterales > Enterobacteriaceae > Enterobacter > Enterobacter cloacae complex sp. 402C9. The sequence goes on from NZ_JBLGUW010000001.1 coordinate 872,015, forward strand.
ATGGTCAGAACCTGGTTACGACCATCTTCGCCCTGAACGGCAGCGTTCATTGCGCGCGAGTACTTATCGCCCAGCTGGAAGATGTGGCCTACTTCGATACCGCGTTTAATCATCAGGGTACCCTTGCCGTCCGGGCTTGGATCGCCTGCGACCACGTTACGGATGTCAGCCACTTCCGGCGTCGCCACGTCACGATCCCAGTTGATGCCGAAGTAGTGTTTACCGTCGATGTTTGCGCCCGCAGCGAAGTCGCTCATTGCCGCAACGGTGCGGTCAATGACCACAGGAACAGGCATGTTCACCGGACCCAGAGAACCAGGACCTGCATTCACCACGGCGCGGATTTCGGCTTCCGTTGCGAAGGTCAGCGGGCTGGCAACCTGCGGCAGCTTCTCGGCTTTCACTTCGTTCAGCTCGTGATCGCCACGGACCAGCAGGGCTACCAGCGGGTAAGCGCTGCCTTCAGCCGATTTCACCAGCAGGGTTTTCACGGTTTTTTCGATCGGCAGAGTAAACTGTTCAACCAGCTCGGCGATGGTTTTCGCGTTTGGCGTATCAACCAGCGTCATCTCTTGCGTTGCCGCGCCGCGTGGTTCTTTTGGTGCCAGCGCTTCTGCGAACTCAATGTTGGCGGCGTAATCAGAGGAGTCAGAGAAAATTACATCGTCTTCGCCGCTCTGCGCCAGAACCTGGAATTCATGAGAGGCGCTACCGCCGATTGAACCGGTATCAGCCTGTACAGCACGGAAATCCAGCCCCATGCGGGAGAAGATTTTGCTGTAGGCCACGTACATTTTGTCGTAGGTCTCTTGCAGTGATTCCTGAGAAGTATGGAAAGAGTAGGCATCTTTCATCAGGAATTCGCGAGAGCGCATCACGCCAAAGCGTGGGCGCACTTCGTCACGGAACTTGGTTTGGATCTGGAAGAAGTTCAGCGGCAGCTGTTTGTAAGAGCTCAGCTCGTTACGGATCAGATCGGTGATCACTTCTTCATGCGTTGGGCCGAGAACGAATGGACGATCGCCACGATCGGCAATACGCAGCAGTTCAGGACCGTACTGCTCCCAGCGACCGCTCTCCTGCCACAGTTCAGAAGGCTGAACGACCGGCATTAACACCTCGATAGCACCGGCGTTGTTCATCTCTTCACGCACGATGTTTTCGACTTTTTTCAGGACGCGCACGCCGGTCGGCAGCCAGGTGTATAACCCGGAGGCCAGCTTGCGGATCATCCCGGCGCGCAGCATCAGCTGGTGGCTGATCACCTCGGCGTCGGCAGGTGTCTCCTTCAGAGTGGAGAGCAGATATTGGCTAGTACGCATGTTGTTACGGTTCCATTTCGACGATTGGAACAGGCTGAAACACCAGCCTGACACAAAAAAAGTGGTTTAGTTTACCAGTGTGGCAAAGATGCCAAAAGAGAGGAGAACAAAATTACCTGGGTTCCAGGGCAAACACTTCAAAACCTGCATCAGTTACGCGCCAGCGCACGTTAAAGTCCAGCAGCCAGACGGCGTACGTTTTTCCTGCGTCTTCCTCTTTGCGGTAGGCGGGACGAGGGTCCTGCGCCAGGACTTCGACGATAAAGTCACGCAGACGAGGATAGCGCTTTTCCAGCTGGCTGATTTGCGTCGTTATTTCAGATGTGAAGTAAACCGGCATCTCTGCCTGTGGGGCGTCCTGAGCATAGCTTGCACGGGCATCCGGCAGCGCTTCGGCGAAGGGCAGGTAAGGTTTAATATCGATGACCGGCGTGCCATCAACCAGGTCAAGGCTACCTAACTCCAGGATCACCCGATCTTTCTGACAGCGTATCCCTTTCAGTTCGACCAGCGACATCCCGACTGGATTCGGTCGGAACGTTGAGCGGGTGGCAAAAACTCCCATTCTGGCATTTCCGCCCAGACGAGGAGGACGAACGGTAGGACGCCAGCCGCCTTCCATGGTCTGGTGAAACACAAACACCACCCATAAATGGCTGAATGCCTCAAGCCCGCGCACTGCATCGGCCTGATTATACGGCGCGACAAGATGCAGCTCGCCGCCGCCGTTAAGGACCAGTCCCGGCTGACGCGGCACGGCGAACTTTTCTTTATAAGGGGAGCGGATAACGCCTATCGGCTCGAACTGAAATGAACTCATTTCGCCGTGATGTTAAGCGCAGAACCGATACATACCGCCTGACGGTAGCAGCCCGGCGTACCACTGGTGACCTCGCAACTGTGCAGCAGCACCGCGTTGGCTTTCATTTTCGACGCGTTGATTTGCATACGCTTGCGGGCTGTTGGGATATTTGGAGGGGAGTCCTGATTCGTTGCCTGGCAGGATTCGCCGCTCACTTCGCCCAGTTCACGGAATGGCTTACCGACCAGCTCGTCGGCTTTAGTAATAATACGTACCGGCGCAGCGCGAGGCGCTTTCGGTTTTGCTGGCTCCGCTTTTGGCGGGGTTGCAGTGCTTTGAACGGGTTCAACAGGAGATCTGCTTAGCATAGAACAGCCGCTCAGCATCAGTGCTAAAAGACAGATCGGTAAAGCACGCATAATAGTTCCTCAGTGGATAATCAAAACGTCAGATATTGAAGCAGTTGACCGCACAAATGACAAGACGGGCAAATGCCCGTCTTGATGATATTACACTGAGGTGAGATTACCAGCCTTTAACCGCGCCGCCGTTAAACACCTTATTGGCTTCCTGGTAAACTTCTTCAGACTGATATGCCTGCAGGAATTTCTTCACGTTTTCCGCGTCCTTGTTGTCTTCGCGAGTCACGATCAGGTTGACGTACGGGGAATCTTTGTCTTCAACAAAGATGCCATCTTTCGCAGGGGTCAAACCGATCTGGCTGGCGTAAGTGGTGTTGATAACGGCCAGCGCGATCTGTGCATCGTCCAGAGAACGTGGCAGCTGAGGGGCTTCCAGCTCAACAATTTTCAGATTTTTCGGGTTTTCGGTCACGTCCAGAACGGTCGGCAACAGGCCAACACCTTCTTTCAGTTTAATCAGGCCCACTTTCTGGAGCAGAAGCAGCGAACGGCCAAGGTTGGTTGGGTCGTTAGGGACGGCAACCTGTGAACCCGGCTGGAGTTCATCCAGAGATTTAATTTTCTTGGAATAACCGGCAATCGGGTAAACGAAGGTGTTACCGACAGCAACCAGCTTGTAGCCGCGATCTTTGATCTGTTGATCCAGGTACGGTTTATGCTGGAAGGCGTTAGCGTCAATGTCGCCTTTGCTCAGCGCTTCGTTCGGCAGAACGTAATCGTTGAAGGTCACCAGCTCAACGTCCAGGCCATATTTTTCTTTCGCGATTTTCTGCGCGGCCTCAGCAACCTGCTGCTCTGCACCGACGATAACGCCTACTTTGATGTGGTTCGGATCTTTTTCGTCCTGACCGCAACCCACCAGTGCCAGCGAACCAATCAGTGCGCCTACTGCTGCAAAGGTCTTAAATTTAAACGCCATGTTATATCCTTAACTCGTCGAGTTTGTGTTGTTTGTAACGTTATTTATGCGTAACAGCCCGGACGATACGATCGCCAGAGAATTGGATTAAGTAAACCAGCACAACCAGCAATACCAGAACGGTATTCATTACGGTAGCGTTATAGCCAATATAGCCGTACTGATATCCAATCTGCCCTAAACCGCCAGCACCCACGGCGCCGCCCATCGCGGAATAACCGACCAGGGTGATAAGCGTGATGGTTGCTGCATTCACCAGCCCAGGCAGCGCCTCAGGCAGCAGAACTTTGCGAACGATCTGCATTGGCGTCGCACCCATAGCGCGGGAAGCTTCAATCAGGCCTGTTGGGATTTCCAGCAGGGCGTTTTCCACCATACGGGCGATAAACGGCGCGGCGCCTACGGTTAGCGGGACAATTGCCGCCTGCAAACCAATCGACGTCCCGACAATAACGCGTGTAAACGGAATCATCCACACCAGCAGGATAATAAACGGTATAGAACGGAAAATGTTCACCAGCGCAGAGAGCGTGCGATACAGCTTCGCGTTTTCAATAATTTGACCCGGGCGCGTGACGTACAGCAGTACGCCGACCGGCAGCCCAATCACAAAACCAAAAAAGCCCGATACGAAGGTCATTGCCAGCGTTTCCCAAACGCCGCGAACCAGTAGCCACATCATCGGCTCAGACATAACCCAGCACCTCTACTTTTACGTGATGTTCTTGCAGCCAGGCAATTGCCGCCTGGGTTTCTTCCTGTGTGCCGTGCATTTCCGTCAGCATAATGCCGAACTTCACGCCACCGGCGTAGTCCATCTGCGCGCTAATAATGTTGTTATTCACGTTAAAGCGACGCGCGGTTTCGGACAGCAGCGGTGCGTCAACGGACTGGCCCGTGAACTCCATGCGCAGCATCGGGACGCTGTCAGGCGTTGCGTCTGTTTTTAAACGTTCCAGATAATCTTCCGGAATATCCAGATGCAGTGTGGACTGAATGAACTGCTGAGCCAGAGGCGTTTTCGGGTGCGAGAAGACTTCGCTGACCGTGTCCTGCTCAATCAGCTCACCGTTGCTGATGACGGCGACGCAGTCACAGATACGCTTCACCACGTCCATTTCGTGCGTAATAAGGAGGATAGTCAGGCCCAGACGACGGTTAATGTCTTTCAGCAGTTCCAGGATAGAACGCGTGGTGGCCGGATCTAACGCGCTGGTGGCTTCATCACACAGCAGCACTTTTGGGTTGCTTGCCAGCGCGCGAGCGATTGCTACACGCTGCTTTTGCCCGCCTGAGAGGTTGGCCGGGTAGCTGTCATGCTTATCACCCAGCCCAACCAGATCCAGCAGTTCGGTGACGCGTCGGGTAACCTCTTCTTTTGGTGTGTTATCCAGCTCCAGCGGCAACGCCACGTTTCCAAAAACCGTGCGTGAGGCCAGCAGGTTAAAGTGCTGGAAAATCATGCCAATCTGGCGACGCGCTTTGGTGAGTTCTTTTTCTGAGAGAGCGGTAAGCTCCTGGCCGCCAACTTCTACGCTGCCCTGGGTCGGGCGCTCAAGCAGGTTAACACACCGGATCAGCGTACTTTTACCCGCACCCGATGCGCCAATGACGCCATAAATCTGACCAGCAGGCACATGCAGGCTGACGTTGTTCAGCGCCTGAATGGTTCGGTTCCCCTGCTGGAACACTTTGGTGATATTGGAAAGTTTAATCATTAGATTATTTTTATCGTATGTAAGTTAGCCGTGGCATTTTCTTCTGCCAGATACGGGGAATGACCGTAAACAAAATGGATGTTAAGGCATCCAGACGTCTAAATCAATCCACCTCTGTGCGATGAGCACTTTATTGCGCTGCGATTCATGAGATACTAGCTGAACAAGCCTTTTTCAGGAGCAAACCGGTGGCAAAATCTGTACCCGCAATTTTTCTCGATCGTGACGGCACAATTAATGTGGATCACGGTTACGTCCATGAGATTGATGAGTTCGAATTTATCGAGGGCGTAATAGATGCCATGCGCCAGCTGAAAGAGATGGGCTATGCGCTGGTGGTGGTAACTAATCAGTCCGGTATCGCCCGGGGTAAATTCACCGAAGCGCAGTTCGAGACGCTGACGGAATGGATGGACTGGTCCCTGGCCGATCGTGGCGTCGATCTTGATGGCATCTATTATTGTCCGCATCATCCACAGGGAACAGTAGAAGCGTATCGTCAGACATGTGATTGCCGTAAGCCACACCCGGGCATGTTTATCTCTGCACAGGAATTCCTGCACATTGATATGGCCGCGTCTTTTATGGTGGGCGATAAACTGGAGGATATGCAGGCAGCGGCGGCGGCAGGTGTGGGAACCAAAGTATTAGTGCGGACCGGTAAACCAGTCACCCCAGAAGCAGAAAATGCAGCTGACTGGGTGATAACTAGTCTGGCAGATCTGCCAAAAGAGATTAAAAAGCACCAAAAATAGACGTTTTGGTGAAAAGGTGAGCGGTTGAAATAAAAATGCATTTTTCCGCTTGTCATTCCTCGGCGGCTCCCTATAATGCGCCTCCATCGACACGGCGGATGTGAATCACTTCACAGACTACCCGGTCGGTTGAAGAGAAAAAATCCTGAAATAACGGGTTGACTCTGAAAGAGGAAAGCGTAATATACGCCACCTCGCGACAGAGCGCTGAAGCGCGTCGCAACTGCTCTTTAACAATTTATCAGACAATCTGTGTGGGCACTCAAAGTGACATGGATTCTTAATGTCCTCGGACACTAAATGAATACCAAGTCTCAACGAGTGAACACGTAATTCATTACGAAGTTTAATTCATTGAGCATCAAACTTAAATTGAAGAGTTTGATCATGGCTCAGATTGAACGCTGGCGGCAGGCCTAACACATGCAAGTCGAACGGTAACAGGAAGCAGCTTGCTGCTTCGCTGACGAGTGGCGGACGGGTGAGTAATGTCTGGGAAACTGCCTGATGGAGGGGGATAACTACTGGAAACGGTAGCTAATACCGCATAACGTCGCAAGACCAAAGAGGGGGACCTTCGGGCCTCTTGCCATCGGATGTGCCCAGATGGGATTAGCTAGTAGGTGGGGTAACGGCTCACCTAGGCGACGATCCCTAGCTGGTCTGAGAGGATGACCAGCCACACTGGAACTGAGACACGGTCCAGACTCCTACGGGAGGCAGCAGTGGGGAATATTGCACAATGGGCGCAAGCCTGATGCAGCCATGCCGCGTGTATGAAGAAGGCCTTCGGGTTGTAAAGTACTTTCAGCGGGGAGGAAGGCGACAGGGTTAATAACCCTGTCGATTGACGTTACCCGCAGAAGAAGCACCGGCTAACTCCGTGCCAGCAGCCGCGGTAATACGGAGGGTGCAAGCGTTAATCGGAATTACTGGGCGTAAAGCGCACGCAGGCGGTCTGTCAAGTCGGATGTGAAATCCCCGGGCTCAACCTGGGAACTGCATTCGAAACTGGCAGGCTAGAGTCTTGTAGAGGGGGGTAGAATTCCAGGTGTAGCGGTGAAATGCGTAGAGATCTGGAGGAATACCGGTGGCGAAGGCGGCCCCCTGGACAAAGACTGACGCTCAGGTGCGAAAGCGTGGGGAGCAAACAGGATTAGATACCCTGGTAGTCCACGCCGTAAACGATGTCGACTTGGAGGTTGTGCCCTTGAGGCGTGGCTTCCGGAGCTAACGCGTTAAGTCGACCGCCTGGGGAGTACGGCCGCAAGGTTAAAACTCAAATGAATTGACGGGGGCCCGCACAAGCGGTGGAGCATGTGGTTTAATTCGATGCAACGCGAAGAACCTTACCTACTCTTGACATCCAGAGAACTTTCCAGAGATGGATTGGTGCCTTCGGGAACTCTGAGACAGGTGCTGCATGGCTGTCGTCAGCTCGTGTTGTGAAATGTTGGGTTAAGTCCCGCAACGAGCGCAACCCTTATCCTTTGTTGCCAGCGGTTAGGCCGGGAACTCAAAGGAGACTGCCAGTGATAAACTGGAGGAAGGTGGGGATGACGTCAAGTCATCATGGCCCTTACGAGTAGGGCTACACACGTGCTACAATGGCGCATACAAAGAGAAGCGACCTCGCGAGAGCAAGCGGACCTCATAAAGTGCGTCGTAGTCCGGATTGGAGTCTGCAACTCGACTCCATGAAGTCGGAATCGCTAGTAATCGTGGATCAGAATGCCACGGTGAATACGTTCCCGGGCCTTGTACACACCGCCCGTCACACCATGGGAGTGGGTTGCAAAAGAAGTAGGTAGCTTAACCTTCGGGAGGGCGCTTACCACTTTGTGATTCATGACTGGGGTGAAGTCGTAACAAGGTAACCGTAGGGGAACCTGCGGTTGGATCACCTCCTTACCTTAAAGAACCTGCCTTTGTAGTGCTCACACAGATTGTCTGATGAAAAACAGCAGTAAAAAATCTCTGCAGGCTTGTAGCTCAGGTGGTTAGAGCGCACCCCTGATAAGGGTGAGGTCGGTGGTTCAAGTCCACTCAGGCCTACCAAACTCCTTTTAAAGGATGAGCGGTACAGAGATTACAAACGATGGGGCTATAGCTCAGCTGGGAGAGCGCCTGCCTTGCACGCAGGAGGTCTGCGGTTCGATCCCGCATAGCTCCACCATCCTTTACTGCGAACACAAGAAAACTTCAGAGTGAACCTGAAAAGGTGCACTGCGAAGTTTTGCTCTTTAAAAATCTGGATCAAGCTGAAAATTGAAACGACACACAGCTCATGTGTGTTCGAGTCTCTCAAATTTTCGCAATCAGAAGTGAAACATCTTCGGGTTGTGAGGTTAAGCGACTAAGCGTACACGGTGGATGCCCTGGCAGTCAGAGGCGATGAAGGACGTGCTAATCTGCGAAAAGCGCCGGCGAGGTGATATGAACCTTTGACCCGGCGATGTCCGAATGGGGAAACCCAGTGCAATCCGTTGCACTATCGTTAACTGAATACATAGGTTAACGAGGCGAACCGGGGGAACTGAAACATCTAAGTACCCCGAGGAAAAGAAATCAACCGAGATTCCCCCAGTAGCGGCGAGCGAACGGGGAGCAGCCCGGAGTCTGAATCAGCTTGTGTGTTAGTGGAACGGTCTGGAAAGTCCGACGGTACAGGGTGATAGTCCCGTACACGAAAGCACACTTGCTGTGAACTCGAAGAGTAGGGCGGGACACGTGGTATCCTGTCTGAATATGGGGGGACCATCCTCCAAGGCTAAATACTCCTGACTGACCGATAGTGAACCAGTACCGTGAGGGAAAGGCGAAAAGAACCCCGGCGAGGGGAGTGAAAAAGAACCTGAAACCGTGTACGTACAAGCAGTGGGAGCCTCTTTATGGGGTGACTGCGTACCTTTTGTATAATGGGTCAGCGACTTATATTCTGTAGCAAGGTTAACCGTATAGGGGAGCCGAAGGGAAACCGAGTCTTAACTGGGCGTTAAGTTGCAGGGTATAGACCCGAAACCCGGTGATCTAGCCATGGGCAGGTTGAAGGTTGGGTAACACTAACTGGAGGACCGAACCGACTAATGTTGAAAAATTAGCGGATGACCTGTGGCTGGGGGTGAAAGGCCAATCAAACCGGGAGATAGCTGGTTCTCCCCGAAAGCTATTTAGGTAGCGCCTCGTGAACTCATCTTCGGGGGTAGAGCACTGTTTCGGCTAGGGGGCCATCCCGGCTTACCAACCCGATGCAAACTACGAATACCGAAGAATGTTATCACGGGAGACACACGGCGGGTGCTAACGTCCGTCGTGAAGAGGGAAACAACCCAGACCGCCAGCTAAGGTCCCAAAGTCATGGTTAAGTGGGAAACGATGTGGGAAGGCACAGACAGCCAGGATGTTGGCTTAGAAGCAGCCATCATTTAAAGAAAGCGTAATAGCTCACTGGTCGAGTCGGCCTGCGCGGAAGATGTAACGGGGCTAAACCATGCACCGAAGCTGCGGCAGCGACACTATGTGTTGTTGGGTAGGGGAGCGTTCTGTAAGCCGTTGAAGGTGTCCTGTGAGGGGTGCTGGAGGTATCAGAAGTGCGAATGCTGACATAAGTAACGATAAAGCGGGTGAAAAGCCCGCTCGCCGGAAGACCAAGGGTTCCTGTCCAACGTTAATCGGGGCAGGGTGAGTCGACCCCTAAGGCGAGGCCGAAAGGCGTAGTCGATGGGAAACAGGTTAATATTCCTGTACTTGGTGTTACTGCGAAGGGGGGACGGAGAAGGCTATGTCAGCCGGGCGACGGTTGTCCCGGTTTAAGCATGTAGGCGGAGGTTCCAGGTAAATCCGGTACCTTGTTAACGCTGAGGTGTGATGACGAGGCACTACGGTGCTGAAGTGATAAATGCCCTGCTTCCAGGAAAAGCCTCTAAGCATCAGGTAACACGAAATCGTACCCCAAACCGACACAGGTGGTCAGGTAGAGAATACCAAGGCGCTTGAGAGAACTCGGGTGAAGGAACTAGGCAAAATGGTGCCGTAACTTCGGGAGAAGGCACGCTGATATGTAGGTGAAGTCCCTGCGGACGGAGCTGAAATCAGTCGAAGATACCAGCTGGCTGCAACTGTTTATTAAAAACACAGCACTGTGCAAACACGAAAGTGGACGTATACGGTGTGACGCCTGCCCGGTGCCGGAAGGTTAATTGATGGGGTTAGCGGCAACGCGAAGCTCTTGATCGAAGCCCCGGTAAACGGCGGCCGTAACTATAACGGTCCTAAGGTAGCGAAATTCCTTGTCGGGTAAGTTCCGACCTGCACGAATGGCGTAATGATGGCCAGGCTGTCTCCACCCGAGACTCAGTGAAATTGAACTCGCTGTGAAGATGCAGTGTACCCGCGGCAAGACGGAAAGACCCCGTGAACCTTTACTATAGCTTGACACTGAACACTGGTCCTTGATGTGTAGGATAGGTGGGAGGCTTTGAAGCGTGGACGCCAGTCTGCGTGGAGCCAACCTTGAAATACCACCCTTTAATGGCTGGTGTTCTAACGTAGACCCGTAATCCGGGTTGCGGACAGTGTCTGGTGGGTAGTTTGACTGGGGCGGTCTCCTCCCAAAGAGTAACGGAGGAGCACGAAGGTTGGCTAATCCTGGTCGGACATCAGGAGGTTAGTGCAATGGCATAAGCCAGCTTGACTGCGAGCGTGACGGCGCGAGCAGGTGCGAAAGCAGGTCATAGTGATCCGGTGGTTCTGAATGGAAGGGCCATCGCTCAACGGATAAAAGGTACTCCGGGGATAACAGGCTGATACCGCCCAAGAGTTCATATCGACGGCGGTGTTTGGCACCTCGATGTCGGCTCATCACATCCTGGGGCTGAAGTAGGTCCCAAGGGTATGGCTGTTCGCCATTTAAAGTGGTACGCGAGCTGGGTTTAGAACGTCGTGAGACAGTTCGGTCCCTATCTGCCGTGGGCGCTGGAGAATTGAGGGGGGCTGCTCCTAGTACGAGAGGACCGGAGTGGACGCATCACTGGTGTTCGGGTTGTCATGCCAATGGCACTGCCCGGTAGCTAAATGCGGAAGAGATAAGTGCTGAAAGCATCTAAGCACGAAACTTGCCCCGAGATGAGTTCTCCCTGAGACTTTAAGTCTCCTGAAGGAACGTTGAAGACGACGACGTTGATAGGTCGGGTGTGTAAGCGCAGCGATGCGTTGAGCTAACCGATACTAATGAACCGTGAGGCTTAACCTTACAACGCCGAAGCTGTTTTGGCGAACGAGAGACAGACACGATTTTCAGCCTGATACAGATTAACAGAATTTGCCTGGCGGCTTTAGCGCGGTGGTCCCACCTGACCCCATGCCGAACTCAGAAGTGAAACGCCGTAGCGCCGATGGTAGTGTGGGGTCTCCCCATGTGAGAGTAGGGAACTGCCAGGCATCAAATTAAGTAGTAAGCCGGTGCATTAATCCGGTGGTTACAGAAGTATTCGGTGGAGCGGTAGTTCAGTCGGTTAGAATACCTGCCTGTCACGCAGGGGGTCGCGGGTTCGAGTCCCGTCCGTTCCGCCACTTATTAAAAGCCCTGAGCTAACGCTCAGGGCTTTTTTCTTATCTGTCGTTTTACTATTGCGAAATTAGCAAAAATCCTCTGCATTTTACGATCTTTTTCGACATAACAACCACAGCGATAATCCTCCTCAGTTTACGAACATAACGATTGAGGAATGATATGACTATCCCTGCACTGGGTCTGGGCACTTTTCGCCTGAAGGACGACGTTGTTATCGCATCTGTTAAAACCGCACTCGAGTTGGGCTATCGCGCTATTGATACGGCGCAGATTTATGACAACGAAGCTGCCGTAGGTCAGGCTATCGAGGAGAGCGGCGTACCGCGCCATGAGCTTTTCATCACCACCAAAATCTGGATTGAGAACCTCAGCAAAGACAAGCTGATCCTAAGCCTGAAGGAAAGTCTGAAAAAGCTGCGTACTGATTATGTTGATCTGACGCTGATCCACTGGCCATCACCTGGCGATGCCGTCTCCGTAGAAGAGTTCATGCAGGCGCTGCTGGAAGCAAAAGAGCAGGGCTTGACGCGTGAAATTGGTATCTCAAATTTCACTATCCCATTGATGGAAAAAGCCATTGCCGCAGTGGGTAAAGAGAATATTGCTACTAACCAGATTGAACTCTCTCCTTACCTGCAAAACCGCAAAGTTGTGGACTGGGCGAAACAGCATGGCATTCACATCACCTCGTACATGACGCTGGCATATGGTAAGGCCCTGAAAGATGAAGTGATTGCGCGCATCGCTGAAAAACACAATGCAACAGCTGCACAGGTGATCCTGGCATGGGCGATAGGTGAAGGATATGCCGTGATCCCGTCTTCAACCAAACGTGAAAACCTGGCAAGTAACCTGTTAGCGTGGGATCTCCAGCTCGATGATGAAGATAAAAAAGCGATCGCTGCACTGGAATGCAACGATCGTCTGGTCAGCCCCGAAGGGTTAGCACCTAACTGGGATTAATAACAACCCTCCCTCTGTGCCTTTAAACCCTCATACAGCTCCTCCGGGAGCTGTTTTTATATGTTCGCTAAGGAAGTCGATAAAAGCGCGTATGCGCGTACTTACTGCTCTGTCACTGTAATACACCGCGCTAAAAGGCATCTCTACAGGTAAGCGTTTGTCAGCCATTAGCTCAACTAGCTGGCCCGCAGCTATTTCCTTATCAATCATATAGTCTGATAAACAGGCGATCCCATTTCCTTCAAGACACAGCTGTTTCAGCGTTTCCCCGCTATTAGACGAAAGTGCGCAGATGATCTCATGAAGTTGTCCGTCATGACAGGCCACGGGCCAGGTGTTCAGCGAGACAGGCTCCGTAAAGCCCAGACACAGGTGCTGCTTCAGCTCCTCAACGGTCTCAGGTTTGCCATGCTCTGCAATATATTGCGGTGACGCGATAATTTTGCGGTAGCTGGTGAACAGAGGGCGAGCGCGTAAACTTGAATCCGTCAGGGTTCCCGCGCGGATCGCCACGTCAACTTTACGCTCAATCAGGTTAATGAACGTCTCAGAGGAGACCAGAGACAGGGTCATCTCCGGGTAGCGTTCGCGGAAGGGTTTAATCAACGGCATCAGGAAATGCAGCACGACCGGCGTCGCCGCATCTATGCGCAGCAGCCCACGCGGCGTGCTGCGTGATTCCATGATTTCCGTTTCTGCTGCCGCCATCTCCTGCAAAACGGACTGCACGCGTCGAAAATAACGTTCACCTTCTTCCGTCAGGCTGAGCTGCCGCGTTGTTCTGTTGAGCAGACTCACCCCGAGCTTCATCTCCAGCTTTTTCACCGAGCGGCTGATGGCGGAGTTCGCCTGTCCGAGCTGTTCGGCAGCACGGCTGAAGCTGCCGCTTTCAACAACGGCAACGAAGACAGTCAGTTCTTCCGATGTGGCTTTCATTATTGCATCACCTGCAAAATTCTATTGAGATTCTAACCATTTTTGTTATTTAAACACTGGCGCATACTGCCTGTCATCTTAATCCTGAAGAGACGGAGTATTTTATGCCACTGGCGCTTCTTGCCCTGACGATCAGTGCCTTCGCAATTGGCACGACCGAATTTGTTATTGTAGGACTTGTTCCTACCATTGCTGAACAACTCGCTATCTCGCTGCCTTCTGCCGGGCTGCTGGTATCTATTTACGCGTTAGGCGTCGCTGTTGGGGCGCCTGTGCTGACCGCACTGACTGGACGCTTTCCACGTAAACAACTGTTAGTTGCCCTGATGGTGCTCTTCACCGCTGGCAATATTCTGGCGTGGCAGTCACCGGATTACTCCACGCTGGTCATTGCCCGCCTGCTGACAGGCCTCGCGCACGGTGTCTTCTTCTCCATCGGTTCCACGATTGCAACCAGCCTGGTGCCAAAAGAGAAAGCGGCGTCAGCCATTGCGATTATGTTTGGTGGCTTAACCGTCGCGCTGGTCACCGGCGTGCCGTTAGGAACGTTTATCGGACAACATTTTGGCTGGCGTGAAACCTTCCTCGCGGTATCGCTGTTGGGCGTGATTGCTCTGGTAGCCAGCCTGCTGCTGGTGCCCTCCAGTATTCCGGGACGCGCAAGCGCCAGCCTGAGCGATCAGGTTAAAGTTCTGACACACCCGCGCCTGCTGCTGATCTATGCCGTTACGGCCCTGGGTTATGGAGGTGTGTTCACTGCGTTCACCTTCCTTGCACCGATGATGCAGGAACTGGCTGGTTTTTCTCCGGGCGCGGTGAGCTGGATTTTACTGGGCTACGGTATCTCCGTCGCAATCGGCAATATCTGGGGCGGCAAGCTTGCGGATAAGCATGGTGCGGTACCGGCGCTGAAATTCATCTTCGCCGCCCTGGTTGCCCTGCTGATGATTTTCCAGATCACCGCATCGATGCAATACGCCGCGCTGGTAACGGTGTTGGTTATGGGGATATTCGCTTTTGGTAATGTGCCGGGATTGCAGGTATATGTTGTGCAGAAAGCCGAACGTTATACGCCTAATGCGGTGGATGTCGCATCTGGGCTGAATATCGCCGCATTTAATATCGGTATCGCACTCGGTTCGGTTATCGGTGGGCTGGTGGTTGAACATGTTGGATTAACCCAAACGCCATGGATTGGTGCGGTAATTGTGCTTATCGCTTTCCTCCTTATTGGTCTCAGTGGACGGCTTGATAAACCCGCTCGCGTCGCACTTGGATAAGTATCAGTAAGTGCTTGCTTACAAAACTGGAAAGCGGTTTCTCAGTAATTGCGTTGAAAGTGTGACCTAAAATCCCTATAACATTAGAACCAGTCCGTTTTCCGGGCTGGTTCATGTTACAGAGGCCGTTTCCAAAAGTGCGAAAAAATACCTATGCCATGCGTTATGTTGCCGGAATGCCTGCGGAGAGGATCTTGCCTCCGGGGTCGTTTGCGAGCCTTAGCCAGGCATTACCAGCGGGCACTCCATTAAGCAGTGACGAGAAAATTCGCGTACTGGTGTGGAACATCTTTAAGCAACAGCGTGCGGAGTGGTTATCCGTACTTCAAAATTTTGGTAAAGATGCGCATCTGGTTCTGTTACAGGAGGCGCAAACCACGCCTGAACTGGTCAGGTTTGCAACGACGAACTATCTTGCAGCCGATCAGGTGCCTGCCTTTGTTCTGCCACAGCATCCTTCCGGGGTGATGACCCTTTCAGCCGCACATCCGGTCTATTGCTGCCCGCTGCGTGAACGTGAGCCGATCCTGCGTCTGGCAAAATCAGCACTGGTCACGGTCTATCCGTTGCCCGACACCCGTCTGCTGATGGTGGTAAACATTCATGCGGTGAACTTCAGCCTGGGTGTTGATGTGTACAGTAAGCAGTTACTTCCCATCGGCGATCAGATTGCTCATCACAGTGGGCCGATCATTATGGCCGGGGACTTCAATGCCTGGAGCCGTCCGCGTATGAACGCGTTATACCGCTTCGCGCGTGAAATGTCGCTGCGTGAAGTTCGTTTTAACGATGACCAGCGCAAGAAAGCGTTTGGTCGTCCTCTCGATTTTGTCTTCTATCGGGGTTTAAGCGTGCACGACGCCTCCGTTCTGGTGACGCGCGCCTCCGATCATAATCCTCTACTAGTTGAATTCAGTCCCGGCAAACCTGATAAATAATGGTGCGTCAGG
The DNA here is from genome assembly GCF_050030745.1 of Enterobacter cloacae complex sp. 402C9. Lineage (NCBI taxonomy): Bacteria > Pseudomonadati > Pseudomonadota > Gammaproteobacteria > Enterobacterales > Enterobacteriaceae > Enterobacter > Enterobacter cloacae complex sp. 402C9. The sequence goes on from NZ_JBLGUW010000001.1 coordinate 887,654, forward strand.
TCTGCCGTGGGGCAGGCCTGTGCGGGTGCTGCCCTTTATTTTTTAACCCATAAAAGGACAGCAACATGACAACAACACACTCCCATCATGACAACGTCGAAAAACAGTTTGGTTCTCAGGCAAGTGCCTACCTGAGCAGTGCCGTACATGCCTCTGGCCGCGATCTGGTACGTCTCGGCGAACGGCTCGCCGCGTTTCCTGACGCGCACGTGCTGGACTTAGGCTGCGGAGCGGGGCACGCCAGTTTTACCGCCGCACAGCAGGTTGCTCAGGTGACGGCGTATGACTTATCGAGCCAGATGCTGGATGTGGTTGCTGAAGCGGCGAAAGCGAAAGGGCTGAATAACGTCACGACGCGACAGGGCTACGCTGAATCTTTACCCTTTGAGGATGCATCCTTTGAGGCTGTGATTAGCCGTTACTCTGCACACCACTGGCATGATGTGGGGCAGGCATTACGGGAAGTGAAACGCGTGCTCAAACCGGGCGGAATATTCATCATCATGGACGTGATGTCTCCCGGGCATCCGGTACGGAATATCTGGCTCCAGACGGTTGAAGCGCTGCGTGATACCTCGCACGTGCAAAACTACTCCAGTGGAGAGTGGCTTACGTTTATCACCGAAGCTGGCTTGATTTCACGCTCATTGATAACCGACCGTTTGCCGCTGGAGTTCACGTCATGGATTGCACGGATGCGCACACCGGAGGCATTAACTCAGGCGATCCGATTGTATCAGGAGATTGCCTCTGCTGATGTCAAGGCGTACTTTGAATTGCATGACGATGGTTCGTTTACCAGCGACACCATTATGGCTGAAGCGCAAAAAGCGGGATAAACAAAAAAGGCACCGAGGGGAATCGGTGCCTTTTTAATAAGCGATCGTACTATCAGGAATCTGGCGTAGCGCTGTTTTTCACAAACAACGTCAGCTGGTCGCCAGGTTGCAGGTTGTCAGTATCGTTGTTCCAGCGCATCACATCTTTGATGTTTACGCCGTGACGCTTAGCAATACTGGACAGCGAGTCGCCTTTACGTACGCGATAGGTAATGCTATCGCTGTTTTTAGCGAGACGCTGTGCGCTGCTACCTGCACCTACGGTCAGCGTTTGACCCACTTTCAGACCGGATCCGCGCAGATTATTCCACTGCTGGAGATCTTTCGTATTCACGCCAAGACGTGATGCAATACCTGAAAGCGTATCACCTGAACGCACCTTATAGCTGCGGCTGCTTACAGGCGACGTATCAGCAATCAGCGTAGACTGAACGGCTGCAATTTCACCCGAAGCTAAAGACTCACGTAACTGCTCCGCGTGTTTCTGCGGAACCATCACATAGCGCGGGCCGCTTGCACCCAGCGTGGAGCCTTTAACACCTGCATTAAAGGTTTTAAGCTTACTTACCGACATACCCGTCATATCGGCAACCTGTTGAATATCAACAGGGCTGCTGAGGCGGACACGCGCCAGTGCACGACTTTCGTCTGGTGTTGGCAGTTGTACACCGTAACGTTTGCTGTTCTTGAGAATGTCACTCAATGCCAGCATTTTCGGTACGTAAATCTTTGTTTCCTGTGGCAGTGAGAGCGACCAGAAGTCTGTGGATTTTCCACGCGCTTTATTCGCTTTCATTGCCTTCAGTACACGACCTTCACCACTGTTATACGCCGCGACAGTCAATAACCAGTCGCCGTCAAACATCTTGTTCAGACGTTGCATCATGTCGAGAGCGGCTGTCGTTGAAGCGACAACATCACGACGCGCATCGTAGTTGCGGGTCTGCTTTAAACCATAATTTCGCCCTGTGCTCGGAATGATCTGCCAGATGCCTGCTGCATTGGCGCCAGACGTCGCGTGCGGGTCAAAAGCGCTCTCCACTATGGGTAGTAGTACCAGTTCCATAGGCATGTTACGTTTCTTAACTTGCCCTGCTATCCAGTACATATACGGCTCTGCCCGTAATGTTACATCGTGGAGATAGCTCTTATTTCTCAAATACTTCTGTTTCTGTTCGCGAATCCGGCTGTTTTCCGGAATTCCCATCTTTAGCTCGTCGCCAATAGAGGCCCACAAGTCTTGTTCCTGCGCGAAGGATGTCCCATCGTCCAACCATCGCGCCTGACTTGTAAACTTCCCTGCTTCCCCTTGACCAGCCGCAGAAAGGCTCTGTGCGTGCTGTTGTACGTTGCTGCCGTTTTGTGACTGGCAACCTACAAGCAGGACAGAGGCGAGTAATATCGCTTTTGCCTTCATGTGTGTGTCAATAGTTGCTTAAAAGACGAGCGATGATAACGGCGAAATTTTGAAAAGGCAACCCGCAATTATCTGAAGTTATCTTTCTTTGACCTTAACCATGCAAATCGCGCTTCAGGTTGTAACAAATTTGTTTCTTGATTAATTTTATTAATTAAATCAACGTCATTCGTTCTTAAAAATAAATTTATTTGTCGCTCATTTTTCAGAATTACGGGGAGTGTTTTTTGGTTTTTTGCACGTAACTCCTTCACTTTCTGGTAATAATCCTGAATCGCCCGATCCTCTGGTAGTACGCTTGCAGCAAACTTCATATTCCCTAATGTATACTCATGTGCGCAACAAATTACGGTGTCGGCTGGCAGCGCATTAATTTTTTGTAAAGATTGATACATCTGTTCTGGCGTGCCTTCAAACAGCCTTCCACAGCCGCCGGAAAACAGCGTGTCGCCACAAAAAAGATAAGGTTTGCTGTAGAAACAGAGATGACCGGAAGTGTGACCTGGCGTAGCAAATACGGAAAACTCGCACCCGAGGATGAGGATACTTTCGCCTTCTTCGACAACTTGCGTCGTACCCTTATCCTGTGTCTCTGCTGGTCCGTAGACGGGAATATGGGGATAGCGCGCAAGGAGATCGGGAACACCCCCGACATGATCGTGATGGTGATGGGTAAGGAGGATCGCTTCAGGCTGCCAGTCGTTTTCTTCTATCGCGTGCAGGATCGGTACGGATTCGCCGGGATCAACAATGATGCATCTGCGATCGTCATCGACTAAAACCCAGATGTAATTGTCCTGAAAGGCGGAAATACTGATAAGATTCATGCATTACCTCTTATAGCGTGGCGGGTGTTTTGATGAAACCGGCAAGGATACCTCAGACTGTCGCACCACCGGAACGTTGGGCAGAGTTGCCCTGGGGTGAATATTATCGCGAGGCCTTAGAACTTCAGCTTAAACCCTGGCTCGCGAAAATGTATGGTTTTCACCTGCTTAAGATTGGCAATCTGAGCGCAGAAATCAATACCGAAAGCTGCGCTATCTCGCATCAGGTTAGCGTATCGCTTAATGGCTCCCCGGTTCAGGTGAAGGCTGATCCGCTGCATTTGCCTTTTGCGGAAAAATCCATTGATGCCTGTCTGCTCGCCCATACGCTGCCCTGGTGCAGCGATCCCCATCGTCTGCTGCGGGAAGCCGACCGCGTTTTGATTGATGACGGCTGGCTGATCCTGAGCGGTTTTAATCCGCTGAGTCTGATCGGGCTACGTAAACTGACGCCCGTTCTGCGCCGCACGGCGCCATATAACAGCCGGATGTTTACCATGATGCGCCAGCTGGACTGGCTTTCACTGTTAAATTTCGAAGTGCTGAGCTACGGGGGTTTTCAGGTCATCCCCTGGACGCGTAAAGGCGGGGTCTTATTAAGTACCCATTTACCCGCGCTGGGCTGCATGCAATTTATTGTCGCGCGTAAGAGGACGATCCCACTTACGCTCAACCCAATGAAGCAAAGCAAATCAAAAACGCGGATCCGCCAGACCGTGGGTGCCACGCGGCAGTACAAAAAACCGTGATCAGGATTCAGGTTGATAACCTGCATCCTCATGGGTTGGGTTTGATGCCGCCGCGCGAGCCAGCTCGTCACAGCGTTCGTTTTCAGGGTGACCGGCGTGCCCCTTTACCCACTCCCATTTGATTTCGTGCTGACCGAGGGCGGCATCAAGACGCTTCCAGAGATCGACATTCTTGACGGGTTTTTTCTCTGCCGTTTTCCAACCGCGCTTTTTCCAGTTGTGGATCCATTGGGTAATGCCCTGGCGAACATACTGGCTGTCGGTACTCAGCACCACGTCACAATGTTCTTTTAAGGCTTCCAGCGCCACGATGGCCGCCATCAACTCCATGCGGTTGTTGGTGGTCAGGAAATAGCCTTCACTAAATGTTTTTTCATGCTGGCGATAGCGCATAATGGCGCCATAGCCGCCGGGCCCTGGGTTACCGAGACAAGATCCATCGGTGAAAATTTCTACCTGTTTACGCATCTCTGGTAGACTTCCTGTATTTGAAACGTTCAGTAAAACGATAAGTCTGACATAAATGACCGCTATGAGCACTGCAATTACTCGCCAGATTGTTCTTGATACCGAAACCACCGGTATGAACCAGATTGGCGCCCACTACGAAGGGCACAAAATCATTGAGATTGGTGCCGTTGAAGTGGTGAACCGCCGTCTTACGGGCAACAACTTCCACGTTTACCTCAAACCCGATCGGCTGGTGGATCCGGAAGCGTTCGGCGTTCACGGGATTGCCGATGAGTTTTTGCTGGATAAGCCCACCTTCGCCGATGTCGCGGATGAATTTCTCGACTACATCAGAGGTGCGGAACTTGTCATTCATAACGCGTCGTTCGATATCGGCTTTATGGACTATGAGTTCAGCAAGCTCAACCGCGATATTCCAAAGACCAATACGTTCTGTAAAGTCACGGATAGCCTGGCGCTGGCAAGGAAGATGTTTCCCGGCAAGCGTAACAGCCTTGATGCCCTGTGCTCTCGCTATGAGATAGACAACACCAAGCGAACCCTGCACGGCGCATTGCTCGATGCCCAGATCCTGGCCGATGTTTACCTGACCATGACCGGCGGGCAAACGTCGATAAAATTCAGTATGGAAAATGAATCCCAGCAGACGCGGGATGAAGGCGGCATTCAGCGTGTCGTGCGCCAGGCTAATCGCCTGCGGGTTGTTTTAGCCAGTGATGAAGAGCTAATGAACCACGAATCTCGCCTCGATTTAGTGCAGAAGAAGGGCGGAAGCTGTCTGTGGCGTGGATGAAAAAAGGCGGAAACGTTTGTTAAATCGCCGTTTGGGTGATTTTTGCAGCAAACGATTCAAAACCTGAGAAAAAGCGTTGACGAGTTCAGAGGCAAACCGTAATATTCGCCTCGTTCCCCAAACGGGAACAGTGGAGCGGTAGTTCAGTCGGTTAGAATACCTGCCTGTCACGCAGGGGGTCGCGGGTTCGAGTCCCGTCCGTTCCGCCACTATTCAGAAAGCCTGAATCAGAAATGATTCAGGCTTTCGTCGTTTTATACTCCCTACACTCGCTTATCTCTCTTCTTATTTTCGTTAACAAAAAGTTAATATAATCAGTGCAATTTATTAACATTTGCACGGTTTTAGTGCGTTATTTGCACTGCTTTTGTGCATTGTTTGCCCATCCCCTCTCCGAACCTCACTTAGTTATGTAATAATTATGTAAAAATAATTCATAAGAAATCATTCGGTTACCGATCATTTTTCAGAAAAGATCTGAACCAATGCGCTATTGGTTCGCTTATTGCTTAATCATTAGCACGATAAGTAGTCCGTCATATCAATAACTTATCGTTAATAAAAATAAAGTCATGATGAAAGCGAGCGAACCAATATGGAAAAACCTTCACGGGTTTTAGCAAATTCCAGCACCGCGCTTGACCAGTTGCGCGGGCTTATCAACCAGCACGAGTCAACACCAGGCACTCCGCTGCCCACTGAACGTGAGCTATCGGAAACACTCGGCGTAGGACGACGCGAAGTGCGTCGCGCGCTGGACGTGCTGGAAGAAGAAGGGCGGATCTGGCGCAAGCAGGGCAAAGGTACCTTCATTGGTCCGGCTGCCCCTGTTGAGCCGTTGGCGCTTCAGGGATTGGTTCAGCAAACCAACCTGCTGGAAGTCATGGAAGCTCGACTACAGCTCGAACCCGGCTTAGCCCGACTTGCGGCACTGCGTGCCACCAGGGAAAACCTCGCGCTCATGCAGCGCATGCTGGAACGCATTGACAAGGTCAGCCCGGATGACCGCGATCTTAACGAACTGTGGGATAGCGCCTTTCACCGCGCCATTGCGGAAGCTGCCGGCAACCGCCTGATGCTAGGGCTTTTCGATGCGATAGATGCCGTCCGCCGGGAGCCCGGCTGGCAGTATTTACGCGAGCTTGCCCGCACCCCCGAACGTGTCGACAACTACAACGACCACCATCACAAAATCATGTCAGCGATTATTCATCGCCAGCCTAATGAAGCTGCGGCCGCCATGCGCGAACACCTGCTCAGCCTGCAAACCGCCCTGATTCAGGCCATCCACCTTGAGGACGATTCCACGCTATGACGACGATACCCTTTAAGGACTCCACTCCCGTACTGCGGCTGCAAAACCTCAACGTTAAATTCGCGGGCTCGCCGGTGAGTGTGCTCGAAGATATCTCGCTGATGGTAAGGGCGGGCGAAACGCTGGCGCTGGTGGGCGAGTCCGGCTGTGGTAAAAGCATCACTTCCCTGGCGCTGATGGGGTTATTGCCTGCCAGCGCCAGGATCGTCAGCGGGGAGATGCACTTCCGCCGCCACGATCTGCGCAAGCTCTCGCCGCGCGAGTATGCCAATCTGCGCGGCAGCGAGCTGGCGATGATATTCCAGGAGCCCATGACCTCGCTCAACCCGGCTTTCACGCTTGGCGATCAGCTCAGTGAAGCGGTGATGCGCCATCAAACGATCTCCCGGGCTGAGGCGATGACGGTTGCGCTACAGATCCTGGAGAAGGTGCAGATCCCGGCCGCAGAGATGCGCCTCAAGGCTTACCCGCATCAGCTTTCCGGCGGTATGCGCCAGCGCGTGATGATTGCGATGGCCCTGATAAACCATCCCAAATTACTGATCGCTGACGAACCCACTACCGCTCTGGACGTGACCATTCAGGCGCAAATTCTCGCCCTGCTCAATACCCTAAAAGAAGAAACGGGCACGGCGGTGCTGATGATCACTCACGATTTAGGCGTGGTGGCCGAAGTGGCACAGCAGGTGGCGGTAATGTACGCCGGACAGGTAGTAGAGCAGGGAAGCGTCGAGGCGATATTTGCCGACCCGCAGCACCCGTACACAATTGGCCTGATGGGCTCGATCCCCTCCCTTGGCGTACGCAAGGGCCAGCTTTCCACCATTCCCGGATCGGTCCCGCTGCCGGAATCTATGCCTCAGGGCTGCCGCTTCGCCACCCGGTGTCCCTTCGCGCAGACGCGCTGTCATGCTGAAAAACCACCGCTCACTATGCTCGGCACGGGTCATCAGGTTGCCTGCTTCCGCGTGCCGCTGGAACAACACATTGCCCTGGGAGAAATTGCATGACCACGCCCATTCTTGAAGCCCGGGATCTGAGCAAGCTTTTCCCCGGCCCGAAAAAACTGTTTACGCCGGCCCGCTTTGTCACGGCTGTTGACCGCGTTTCACTGTCGGTGCTGCCAGGCGAAACGCTGGCTATTGTCGGCGAATCAGGTTCCGGGAAATCCACCCTCGGCCGGCTGCTGCTGCGCCTGCTGGGCGCCAGCGAAGGGCGCGTATTTTATCAGGGTGAGGAGATCACCCACGCCTCAGGCGCACGTCTGAACCAGCTCCGGCGTGAGCTACAGATCATCTTTCAGGATCCCTTCGCCTCGCTGAACCCGCGCATGACGGTAGAACAGATTGTCGGTGAGCCGCTGTGGCTGCACCAGAACATGAAAAAAGCGGATCGCCAGTACCACGTCGCCGAGCTGCTCAGGACGGTCGGCTTGCCCGCGGCCTGGGCCGGACGTTATCCGCACGAATTTTCCGGCGGGCAGCGTCAGCGTATCGGCATTGCGCGCGCGCTGGCGTCAGGCCCAAAGCTGCTGCTGGGCGATGAACCGGTTTCCGCACTGGATGTTTCCGTCCAGGCACAGGTGGTCAATTTACTGGAAAGCCTGAAGCACCAGTTGGGGCTAACGATGGTGATCGTCGCCCACGGTCTGGCAGTTATCCGTCATATGAGCGACCGCGTGGCGGTGATGTATCTTGGGCAAATCGTCGAGCTGGCCACCGTCGACGATATCTTCGACGCGCCGCTGCATCCTTATACCCAGGCATTAATTGCCTCTGCGCCGCAAATGCAGCCAGGCGTAGCGCGGGATGCGCCGCTGTTGCAGGGTGATTTACCGAACCCGGCTAATCCGCCCTCCGGCTGCCGTTTCCACACCCGTTGCCCCTATGTTAGCGATGAATGTCGTCAGGTTGAGCCGATTCATCAGGTAATCGACGGCGGACGTCAGGTCGCCTGCCACCGCTGGCAGGAGATTAATCGCGATCGCAGCGTTATACAGATCGCACCGCCATCCGCCGCATTTTTGCGCCGCCGCGCGCTGTTTGAACACGCGGCTACTCACTCCTCCCTTCCTTCAAGGAACTCATGATAATGACAATGCGTAATTCTCTTTTGACCGTACTGGGAAGTGTTATGTTGCTTGGTGCGGCGCTGCCCGCCCATTCTGAAAGCGTGCTGCGAATCGGCCTGGGTGCAGATCCGGACATGCTGGACCCGCATCTGGCGCGTACCTATTATGGCCGCTTCGTCTTTGCCTCCCTGTGTGACCGGCTAGTGGACGTGGACGAGCACCTCAAGGTGGTGCCGGGACTGGCGAAATCCTGGGCGTGGAGCGATGACGGCAAAACGCTGACCCTGGATCTCCGTGAAGGCGTGGCCTTCCACGACGGTGAAAAATTCGATGCCGCCGCCGCGAAATACAACCTCGACCGGGCCCTGACGCTAAAAGGCTCTCTGCGCAAAAGTGAACTCTCTTCCGTTGAGTCGGTGGAGGTCACCGGCCCGATGCAGATAGCCCTGCACCTGAAAACGCCGGATGCCGCACTTCTGATGCAGCTCACCGATCGCGCAGGCGCAATGATGGCGCCGGAAGCCGCGAAAAAAGCCGATTTTGCCGCCCATCCGGTCTGTTCCGGCCCGTATAAATTCGACAGCCGCGTGTCGCAGGACCGCATTGTGCTGACCCGCTTCGACAACTACTGGAACAAAGACGCCTACCACTTCGATAAAATTATCTATCTGCCGATCCCGGATGCCTCCGTGCGCCTGGCGAACCTGCGCGCGGGCGATCTCGACCTGACCGAAGGCATTGCCGCCAGCGACGTCAAAACCGTCGAAGCCGACAGCAAGCTGGCGCTGGCGAAGGTGACGGGCCTCGGATACCAGGGCATCACCTTCAATATTAACAATGGCAAAGTCCCGGCGAACGATCCCTTCAAAGATGCCCGCGTGCGTGAAGCATTTTCCCAGGCCATCGATCGCGATGCTTTAAACCAGGTAGTGTTCGAAGGGCTTTACACTCCGGCAAACCAGGCGTTTTCGCCGGTAAGCCCGTATCACGTCAATCTTCCGGTTCCCCCGCGTGACGTCGACAAAGCCAAAGCGCTGCTGAAAGCCGCAGGCGTCACCGCGCCGCTGACCGTCAATCTGCTGGTGCCGAACAACCCAACCTCGCAGCAGGTGGGCCAGGTATTGCAGGCGATGGTGGCAGAGGCGGGCTTTAACCTGAACCTGCAAATGACCGAGTTCGCCACGCTGCTGGATCGCCAGCAGAGCGGTGACTACCAGTTGAGCTTCTCCGGCTGGTCGGGTCGCCCGGATCCAGATGGCAGCATCTACGGCTTTATCAACAGCAAAGGCACCCTCAACGACGGCCGCTACAGCAATGCTCAGGTGGATGAATGGCTGACGCAGGCGCGCCAGAGCACCGATCAGGCCGCTCGCCAGCCGCTGTATGACAAGGTTGTGAAGCAGCTTCAGACCGATATGCCAATTGCATACCTTTACTTCGAACCGCGCATTTTTGGCCTGAACAAGCGCGTGCAGGGCTTTAAAGCGTACCCGGACGGCATTGTGCGTCTGGCTGGCTTAACGCTGGCGAAATAAACCTCCTGAGGAGAACCCATGCTGGAACTGATTTGCAAACGTCTGCTGCTGGCTATACCCACTCTGCTGCTGGTGAGCATGATGGTGTTCGGCCTGCAAAAGCTGCTGCCTGGCGATCCGCTGATTGCCATGGCCGGGGAGGAGCGCGATCCGGCGGTGATCGCCCAGCTGCGTGCTGAGCTGAATCTGGACGCGCCGATCCCCGTGCAGTATTTCAACTGGCTGACGCGGGCGCTGCAAGGCGATCTGGGTGTCTCCTTACGCACTCATGAGCCGGTCACGCAACTGATTGCCAGCAAGCTGCCGGTCACGCTGGAACTGTCGCTGCTGGCGATGATTATCGCGCTGGTGTTTGGTATCAGCATGGGGATCCTCGCGGCGGTGAACAAAAACAGCTGGGTCGATCACGGGGCGAACTTTGTGGCGATCTCGGGGATCTCAATACCGCACTTCTGGCTGGGGATCCTGCTGATTCTGGTCTTTTCAGTAAACCTGCAATGGTTGCCTGCGTCCGGTTATGTGCCGTTCAGTGAAGATCCGATCCAGAACCTGCGGACATTGCTGCTGCCCGCGTCCGTGCTCGGAACCGGCCTGGCGGCGACGCTGATGCGCCATACCCGCGCGTCGATGATTGCGGTGCTGAAAGCGGATTACATCCGCACCGCGCGCGCTAAGGGGCTGCTGCCGAAAGCGGTGATCCTGAAGCACGCCTTTCGCAATGCGCTGGTGCCGGTGATCACCCTCACCACGTTGCTGTTCGGCGAGCTGCTGGGCGGGGCGGTGCTGACCGAGCAGGTGTTCACCATTCCGGGCTTCGGCAAAATGATCGTCGACTCGGTGTTCAACCGCGACTACGCGGTGGTGCAGGGCGTAGTGCTGATCGTGGCGATCGGTTTCCTGATGCTCAACCTGCTGGCTGACGTGCTCTACGTCCTTATCAACCCGAAAATGCGAGGTTAATCATGGCGGAACTGACGACGCAAACCGTGGCGCCCGCGCTGCCGCGCGCGCAAAACCGGGTGCTGAAAAAATTCCTCGCCAATAAAAGTGCGGTGATTGGCGCGCTTGTGGTGGGCTTTTTTGTGCTGGTGGCGCTGCTGGCGCCGTGGATCGCGCCATTTGACCCGGTCAAAGCTAACTTCCTCGCGGTGCGCAAAGCGCCATCGGCGATGTACTGGTTCGGCACCGACGAGCTGGGGCGCGATATCTTGTCCCGCATTATCTGGGGGGCGAGAACCTCGCTGATGGCGGGCTGTATGTCGGTGGCGATCGCGGTTGTCATCGGCGTGCCGCTGGGGCTGGTGGCGGGTTATTTCCAGAAGATGTGGGACGGGGTGATCTCCCGCTTTATTGAGGCACTGCTGGCCTGTCCATTCCTGATCATGGCGATCGCGCTGGGGGCATTCTTAGGCCCAAGCCTGACGAATGCCATGATCGCTATTGGACTCTCGGCAATGCCGATCTTCGCCCGCCTGACGCGCGGCCAGGTGATCGCCATTCGCAACGAAGAGTACATCGACGGCGCGCGGGCGATTGGCCTGCCGGACCGCTGGATCATCATTAAATACGTTCTGCCCAACGTGATGTCACCTATCCTGGTGCAGGCCACGCTGGCCATTGCCTCGGCGATTATCGCCGAAGCCAGCCTTTCGTTTTTAGGGTTAGGCCAACAGCCGCCGAACCCATCCTGGGGCTCCATGCTCAACACCGCAAAAGGGTTTCTCGAACAGGCGCCGTGGATGTCGGTTTTCCCCGGCGTGGCGATTTTCCTTGCCGTTCAGGGCTTTAATTTACTCGGCGACGGGCTGCGCGATGCGCTCGATCCGCGCCACGACTAAGGAGTCATGATGACCAAAGCGCTCGATTTTACAACCGGTTACGATTCACGACGCCCGCCGATGATGGGCCATAACGCCGTTGCCACCTCGCAGCCGCTGGCGGCACAGGCGGGAATGAAGATGCTACAGCTGGGCGGAAATGCCGTTGATGCGGCGATTGCGACCGCCATGGCGCTGACCGTTGTCGAGCCGACCGGCAACGGCATCGGCAGCGATGCTTTTGCCATTGTCTGGGACGGTGAAAAACTTCACGGTCTGAATGCGTCCGGTCGTTCGCCAGCCAGCTGGCATGCGGATCTGTTTGCCGGAAAAACCGCCGTACCGGAAATCGGCTGGGACGCGGTGACCGTGCCGGGTGCGGTGTCGGGCTGGGTGGCGCTGGCTGAACGTTTTGGCACGCTGCCGCTGACCACGCTCGCGCAGCCAGCCATTGATTACGCGCGCAACGGTTTCCCGGTCTCGCCGCTGATCGGCCATCTCTGGCAGCGCGGCTACAACAAGCTGAAAGATCAGCCCGGGTTTAGTGCCTGCTTTGCGCCGGAAGGCCGCGCGCCGCGCGTGGGGGAGATCTTCCGTAACCCGGCGCAGGCGAACTCACTGGAGCTGATCGCCAAAACCAACGGCGACGCGTTTTACCGTGGCGAACTGGCGCAGAAAATTGCCGCCTTCGCCAAAGCACATGGTGCACACCTGACCGAAGCAGACCTGGCGAATCACCGTGTGGACTGGGTGGAACTGCTATCGCGCGACTTCGCGGGCGGTTCGGTGCAGGAATTGCCGCCAAACGGTCAGGGGATCGCCACCCTGATTGCGCTCGGCATTCTGGAGCAGTGCGGCATCGAGAAACATCACCCGGATTCCGTGCAGGGGCTGCACCTCTCTATAGAGGCAATGAAGCTGGCGCTGGCGGATCTCGATCGCTACGTTGCGGATGAAGAGCATATGGAGTTTGCCGCCAAAGCGCTGCTGAGCGACCATTATCTGAAGTCGCGCGCCGCGCTTATCAACCACGATAAAGCCTCTGATTTTGTGTACGGATCGCCGACGCAAAGTGGGACGGTTTACCTCAGCGCAGCGGATTCCAGCGGGATGATGATCTCCTTTATCCAGTCCAATTTTATGGGCTTCGGTTCAGGGATCGTGGTGCCGGATACGGGGATCAGCCTGCAAAACCGCGGCTGCGGCTTTGTGCTCGATCCCAAACACCCGAACGCGCTGGCGGGCAGCAAGCGTCCTTTCCACACCATCATTCCGGGCTTTGCGATGGACGGTAACGGCAAACCGCTGATGTCCTTCGGCGTGATGGGCGGCCCGATGCAGGCGCAGGGGCACATGCAGATGGCGCTTCGCATTATGCTGCACGGGCAAAACCCGCAAGCGGCGATTGACGCCCCGCGCTGGCGCGTGGTGCAGGGCAGGGAAGTGATTGTTGAATCGACCTTCGATCGCAATACCATCGCGGCGCTGCGCGAGCGCGGACACCAGATAGTGGTGGAAGATCCGCTTCAGGATTACAATTTTGGCGGCGCGCAGGTGATTTACCGTATGCCGGAAGGGCACTACGTGGCTGCGACGGAGAGCCGCAAAGACGGGCAGGCGTTGGTGAGCTGATTTGTAGGCCGGGTAAGGCGCAGCCGCCACCCGGCTTTTTCTTATCCAATGCTAAATGGATCTGCATCCTGCCAGGCCGGAAACTTCTCCCGATACTCCTTTAACGCCGTTAACGAGATCTCAGCGTCAATTCGTGTCGCCTGATGCGGCTCGGCGGTGGCAATAATCTCACCCTGCGGACTGATCACCCGGCTGTCACCGCGATAGTGATGCCCGTTACCGTCCGTTCCTACACGGTTACAGCCAACGACATAAGACTGATTTTCAATCGCGCGCGCGGTCAGTAAAGCCTGCCAGTGCAGGGAGCGTGGGGCGGGCCAGTTGGCGACGTACAACGCCAGGTCATAATCGTTGCGGTTGCGCGACCACACCGGGAAGCGCAGGTCATAGCAGACCAGCGGCAGAATACGCCAGCCGCGCCATTCAAATACCACGCGTTCGTTTCCGGCTTCATAATGTTGATGTTCATCCGCCATGCGGAACAGGTGGCGCTTATCGTAGAAATGGACGTTTCCTTCCGGCTCGACCAGCAGGAAGCGATTGACCGGTCCGCGCCCGGTCTGGAGCGCGACGCTGCCGGCAATCAGCGCGTTTGTTTCCTGCGCCCTGGCGTGCATCCAGGCCACCACCTCGTCCTGCGGCATGGACTGTTTTGCTGCCTCCATCGCGAAACCTGTGGTGAACATCTCCGGCAGGACAATCACATCGCGTCCGGTAATCTCTTCCAGCTGGCGATCAAAATGGCGAAGGTTGGCGGGGCCGTCCATCCACACTAAAGGTTGCTGCAAAACAGAAATCTTTAAACCAGGCACGATACAGGCTCCTTAATAAACACTTTTTGACACTGTAGCACGTCATTACCAGAAAATGTGGCAATAAAAAACCCCGCGCGGGGCGGGGTTTGTGAGAGCAAAATACCTTATGCCGCTTCAGGTTTGCGGTGCTTCTCTGGCAGCTTTACCGGCTGAGTCGCCAGCTCTTCTGGTTCGAAATCATCCACGTTAATACTGCGCAGACGGCTCTCTTCGGCTTTCACCAGAATCGCAGCTTCGCTGTTGTCGATGATGCCACCCGCCAGCGCCTGTTTTGCCAGCTCATCCAGTCGTGTAAACGGCAGGTTTTTGCCCAGCTGTTTGCAGATCTTCCGGTGAATCGGGTCGGCGGCCATCACGTCAAGCAGCGCTTCTTCCAGCAAACCTACCGGGTTATGCGGGGTAGGTTCCAGGTATTGACCACGGCCAATACGGGAACGGGTTGCGCTTGGTACCTGGAGGATCTTCGCCACTTTATGATCCAGCTTGTCAGACGGTGCCAGATGGTGACGACCGGTCGGGAAGATCACCGCGCGCAGGGCGCCCGCCACGAAGCGGTTCGGGAAGTTTGCCAGCAGGTCGTCAATCGCCTGTTCCGCCTGATACATCGCATCCTGCACGCCCCAGTGCACCAGCGGCAGATCCGCTTCCTGACGGCCTTCATCGTCGTAGCGTTTCAGCACCGCAGAGGCCAGGAAGATCTGGCTCAGCACATCACCCAGACGGGCGGAGATGCGTTCGCGACGCTTCAGGCTTCCGCCCAGAACGGCCATGGAGACGTCAGACAGCAGCGCCAGGTTAGCGCTCAGACGGTTCAGGTGTTGGTAGTAACGTTTGGTTGCATCGCGGGTCGGCGTCGCGCTGGTCAGCCCCCGCGTCAGGCCGAGCCAGAAGCTGCGAACTTCATTGCTGCCAACGTGACCGATATGTTTGAACAGCAGCTTGTCGAAGGCATCCACGTCGTTATTCTGCGCGGCGGCCATCTCTTCCAGCACGTACGGATGGCAGCGAATCGCCCCCTGGCCGAAGATCATCATGCTGCGGGTCAGGATGTTTGCCCCTTCCACGGTGATGGCAATCGGTGCGCCCTGATAGCCGCGCGCCAGGAAGTTGCCTTCGCCAAGCATAATGCCTTTACCGCCTGCGATATCCATTGCATCAATAATTGACTGCTGTGCACGGTGGGTACAGTGGTACTTCACAATTGCCGACAGCACGGCGGGTTTCTCGCCCAGCATAATACCGTAGGTAATCAGCGAGGCTGCGGCGTCCATCACGTAGGCATTGCCCGCAATGCGCGCCAGCGGCTCTTCGATACCTTCCATCTTGCCGATGGAGATTTTGAACTGACGGCGGATATGCGCGTAAGCCCCAATCCCCATCGCCACCGATTTCAGACCGCCGGTAGAGTTCGACGGCAGGGTAATGCCGCGGCCCACCGACAGACATTCCACCAGCATACGCCAGCCCTGACCGGCCATTTTCGGACCACCGATGATGTAGTCAATCGGCACAAAGATATCCTGACCGCGAGTCGGGCCGTTCTGGAACGGTACGTTCAGCGGGAAATGACGACGACCAATTTCAACCCCCGGGGTCGAGGTTGGGATCAGCGCACAGGTAATGCCCAGATCTTCATCACCGCCCAGCAATTTTTCCGGGTCAGAAAGTTTGAACGCCAGACCGAGTACGGTGGCGATAGGCGCCAGGGTGATATAACGTTTGTTCCAGGTCAGGCGCATGCCCAGCACCTGTTCGCCCTGCCATTCGCCCATGCAGACCACGCCAGTATCCGGGATCGCACCGGCATCAGAACCGGCTTCCGGGCTGGTCAGCGCGAAGCACGGAATTTCCTGACCACGCGCCAGACGCGGCAGATAGTGATCTTTCTGCTCTTCCGTACCGTAATGCTGTAACAGCTCACCCGGGCCTAAGGAGTTTGGCACGCCAACGGTGATCGCCAGGATCCCGGAAACACCCGCCAGTTTTTGCAGGACGCGAGCCTGAGCGTAAGCGGAGAATTCCAGACCGCCGTACTCTTTCTTAATGATCATCGCGAAGAAGCGATGCTCTTTCAGATATGCCCACAGCTCAGGCGGCAGGTCGGCCATTTCGTGAGTGATGGCAAAATCGTTCGCCATGCGGCAGGCTTCTTCCACCGGGCCGTCAATAAAGGCTTGTTCTTCGGCGGTCAGACGCGGCTGCGGGTAGTTGTGCAGCTTTTTCCAGTCCGGGTTGCCCTGGAACAGATCGCCTTCCCACCAGGTCGTGCCCGCATCAATCGCTTCTTTCTCCGTGCGCGACATCGGCGGCATCACTTTACGGAATCCCTTGAACACCGGCGCAGAGATCATCGACTTACGCATCGGCGTCAGGTTAAACGGCAGCAAAATGATTGCCAGGGGAACAAGTACCCAGATATTCCACAGGCCAACGACGCCAAGTGCAGCCGTCCAGGCCAGAAGAATCAGGCTACTCAGGAATAAACTGACACGGTGATAGAACAACACCCCGAGCAGCACAACGGTTGCGAAAATGCTCAAAATCATCATAAAGAAAAGCTCCCTTGCTTGTAGGAGGTCTGACCACTTGTGATGATATGGTTGTAGTTGATGTCATTTCCTTTAGCAATGTGTTTACAAAATAATTACAACCTGGTTCACATTGTTCGCGTTTTAGCCGGCACAAAAAATCAAAACGCCGGACGATTCGCATGGCTTTAGCTTCTCGCTTTTACTGCTATCCGGTACACTCCACTGTGTTATTTCATCAATACTGAAGGATTATCCTCATGTACCAGGATCTTATTCGTAACGAACTGAACGAAGCGGCGGAAACGCTGGCGAATTTTCTGAAAGATGATGCCAATATTCACGCTATTCAGCGCGCGGCGGTCCTGCTTGCCGACAGCTTCAAAGCCGGCGGTAAAGTGCTCTCCTGCGGTAACGGCGGTTCCCATTGTGACGCCATGCACTTCGCCGAAGAGCTGACCGGACGCTATCGCGAAAACCGTCCGGGCTACCCGGCGATTGCGATTTCCGACGTGAGCCACATCTCCTGTGTAGGCAACGACTTCGGTTACGACCATATCTTTTCCCGCTACGTTGAAGCCGTAGGCCGTGAAGGCGACGTGCTGCTGGGGATCTCCACGTCCGGTAACTCCGCTAACGTGATCAAAGCGATCGCCGCCGCGCGTGAGAAGGGCATGAAAGTGATCACCCTGACCGGGAAAGATGGCGGTAAGATGGACGGTACAGCGGACATTGAAATCCGTGTACCACACTTCGGTTATGCGGATCGCGTTCAGGAAATTCACATCAAAGTGATCCACATCCTGATCCAACTGATCGAAAAAGAGATGGTTAAGTAAGACTTCGCTGGGGGGCGCCGGTGCCCCCCGCTGTTGTGGAGGTGTTCTATGTGCGAACTGCTCGGGATGAGCGCCAATGTGCCAACCGATATCTGCTTTAGTTTCACCGGGCTGGTTCAGCGCGGTGGAGGAACCGGGCCGCATAAAGACGGCTGGGGCATTACCTTCTACGAAGGCAAAGGATGTCGCACGTTTAAAGATCCACAGCCCAGCTTTAACTCACCCATTGCCAGACTGGTGCAGGACTATCCTATTAAATCCTGTTCGGTGATCGCCCATATCCGCCAGGCCAATCGCGGCGAAGTGGCGCTGGAAAATACCCATCCGTTTACCCGTGAACTGTGGGGACGTAACTGGACCTATGCGCACAACGGGCAGCTCTCGGGCTATAAATCACTGGAAACCGGCAATTTTCGTCCTGTCGGTGAAACGGACAGCGAAAAAGCATTTTGCTGGCTGCTGCACAAGCTGACCGAGCGCTACCCCCGTACGCCCGGCAACATGACCGCAGTATTTAAGTACATAGCGTCACTGGCGTCTGAGTTACGCGAGAAGGGCGTGTTTAATATGCTGCTGTCTGACGGACGCTACGTGATGGCATTCTGCTCGACGAATCTGTTCTGGATCACCCGACGTGCGCCGTTTGGCGTCGCCACGCTGCTCGATCAGGATGTGGAAATTGATTTTCAGAAGGAGACCACACCGAACGATGTGGTCACTGTCATTGCAACGCAGCCGCTGACGGGCAACGAAACCTGGCAAAAGATCATGCCAGGCGAGTGGGCGCTATTTTGTCTCGGGGACCGCGTAATTTGACGCCAGCTGAGGCTGAACCACTTCATGGCTGAGCGGTTTACTCACCACGTAACGGCCATTGACGATGGACACCACCGGCGGCTTATGGGTCTGCTCGAAGTAGTCATAACCCGGTTTTAGCTGTTTCCAGAAATCTGTGTAAACAGAGTACTTATGGCGCGCCATGTTGGCATCCGTCATACGGAACGGATAGATGCTGACCTGAACATTCGGCTGGCCGAAGACCAGTGCGCCCGTGACAAACTGGAAGATTTCATCAATGCCGGAATCCGTCATCGCATAACAGCCGACAGACACGCAGGCGCCGTGGATCATCAGGTATTTCCCTTCGTAACCGTGCGCACGGTCGAAGGCATTGGGGAAACCGATGTTAATCGCTTTATAGAAGCGGCTGTCCGGTTTTAGCTGGTTACGCTGAACGTTGTAAAACCCTTCCGGACTTTTGAAGTCACCCTGGCGCTGTTTCGGCCCCAGTCCGCCAGAATAGTTACAGATTTTGTAGCTATCGAGCAGTTGATACGTCTCGCCCATTTTGACAAACAGATCGAGTGTGCGCTCTTCCTTGAAGATTTGAATATAAACAGGGGATCCCATCAACTGCTGTTTATACTCTTTGCTGACCGGCGTCGTTGAACTATTACTGCCAAGCAGCCCGGCAAACGACATGCACGGTATCAGAAGCATCGCAATGAACAATGCGATTTTACGCATACTACTGGTTCCTTGATAAAACAATGACCAACTTGCCAGAACGGCAAAAGACACCCGAAATCAGACTAATCTGGACAGGAGCGCTCACATTAGCACCGATGGAGATTTTCGCAAGAGCCAACCTTTGCGTTTACAAATTAGTTTTACTTTATAACCCATTCATATTGTCCTGACTCCAGGAACTTTGCGCAATAGCTCGCATTTCGGCGCGCCAGACGGCGGATTTACTGCCCTTGGCAGGGCCGAAAATGGTACACTCCGGCCTCTCTGGATTGTTGTTCATGGATACCTGCTAACCACATGTTTAGAATCAGAAAAGGACTCGATCTGCCAATCTCTGGCGTGCCTGAACAGCACGTAACGACCGGCGCCAGTATTCATCATGTCGCTATTGTGGGTGATGATTACGTGGGCATGCGCCCCGCGATGCTGGTACAGGAAGGCGATCGTGTAATAAAAGGCCAGGCACTCTTCGAGGATAAAAAAAATCCTGGCGTTATGTTTACAGCCCCTGCCAGCGGCACCGTTGCCGCCATCCATCGTGGTGAGCGTCGCGTCCTGCAGTCGGTTGTCATTCAAATTGAAGGTGACGAAAAACGCGAGTTTGCGCGTTTTGACGCCGCCGATCTCGCTACCCTCAGCCACGACGCGGTGCAGACGCAACTGCTGGAGTCAGGACTGTGGACGGCGCTTCGCACGCGTCCCTATAGCAAAACGCCCGTACCTGGCACTGTGCCAGCCGCTATCTTCGTTACGGCCATCGATACTAACCCGCTCAGCGCGGATCCGCAGCCTCTTATCCTGGCGGAACGCAAAGCTTTCGATGCCGGCCTCACCGTGTTAACGCGCCTGACGCCGGGCAAAGTGCATGTCTGCCAGGCCAGCGGCGGTAAGCTGGGCGGGCATCCGCAAGGGCAGGTCGCCTTTAATGAATTTGCCGGCCCGCATCCGGCCGGGCTGGTGGGAACGCATATTCATTTCCTGGAGCCGGTAAGCCTGACGAAACAGGTCTGGCATCTTAATTATCAGGACGTGATCGCTATCGGTAAGCTCTTCACCACGGGTGAGCTGTGCGCAGAACGCATTATTGCCATCGGCGGCCCTCAGGCAACCCAACCGCGTCTGGTTCGCACGCTGCTTGGGGCAGACCTGACGGCGCTGTTGGCTGGCGAAACGAAAGAAGGTGAAAACCGCATTATTTCCGGCTCGGTGCTGAGCGGCAGACACGCGACAGGCCCGATGGCCTGGCTGGGTCGTTTCCATCTTCAGGTGAGCGTGGTGCTTGAAGGGCGCGAGAAAGAGCTGTTCGGCTGGGTGCTGCCTGGCGCGGAAAAATACTCGGTAACCCGTACCACGCTCGGCCACTTTTTGCGTCGTAAGCTGTTTAACTTCTCCACCAGCACCAACGGCGGTGAGCGCGCCATGGTCCCGATTGGCAACTACGAACGCGTGATGCCGCTGGATATTCTGCCCACTGTGCTGCTGCGCGATCTGCTGGCTGGCGATACCGACGGTGCCCAGGCGCTGGGCTGTCTGGAGCTGGACGAGGAAGATCTGGCGCTGTGTACCTATGTGTGTCCAGGTAAATACGAATATGGACCCGTATTGCGCGAGGTGTTAACCCGCATTGAGCAGGAAGGATAACCATGGGCTTAAAACACCTCTTTGAAAAAATTGAGCCGCACTTTACCGAAGGGAAGCTCAAAAAGTACTACCCGCTGTATGAAGCGACAACGACCATTTTCTACACGCCGGGTCTGGTGACGAAAGGCGCGGCGCACGTTCGCGACGCCATCGACCTCAAGCGAATGATGATTCTGGTCTGGTTTGCGGTCTTCCCGGCCATGTTCTGGGGGATGTATAACGTTGGGTTGCAGACTATTCCGGCGCTGCACCATATGTACGATGCAGAGCAGCTGGCGCAGGTGATTCAGTCTGACTGGCACTATCGTCTGGCGCAGTCGCTGGGGGTGAGCTTTGCGGCAGATGCAGGCTGGATCAGCATGATGACGCTGGGCGCTGTCTTCTTCCTCCCCATCTATATGACTGTCTTTATTGTGGGCGGTTTCTGGGAGGTTCTGTTCGCTATTATTCGCAAACATGAGATCAACGAGGGCTTCTTTGTTACCTCTATTCTGTTTGCGCTGATTGTTCCGCCAACGCTGCCGCTCTGGCAGGCGGCGATGGGGATCAGCTTTGGCGTGGTGATTGCCAAGGAGATCTTCGGCGGGACCGGACGCAACTTCCTCAACCCGGCACTGGCAGGGCGCGCGTTCCTGTTCTTTGCTTATCCGGCGCAAATCTCGGGCGACCTGGTGTGGACGGCAGCAGACGGATTCTCCGGCGCGACGCCACTTTCACAGTGGGCGGCAGGTGGCGGCGAAACGCTGGTTAACAATGCAACCGGACAGCCTGTCACCTGGTATGATGCGTTTATTGGCAATATTCCAGGCTCCATCGGTGAAGTGTCTACCCTGATGATTTTGATCGGCGGAGCCATCATCCTCTTTGGCCGCGTGGCGTCCTGGCGCATTGTCGCTGGCGTCATGCTTGGGATGGTCCTCACCGCCACGCTTTTCAATTTTATTGGTTCAGACACTAACCCGATGTTCTCCATGCCGTGGTACTGGCACCTCGTGCTGGGAGGCTTTGCGTTTGGCATGATGTTCATGGCCACCGATCCGGTCTCGGCTTCGTTTACCGACAGAGGAAAATGGTGCTACGGCGCGCTCATTGGGGTGATGTGTGTACTGATTCGCGTGGTCAACCCGGCCTATCCGGAAGGGATGATGTTGGCCATTCTGTTTGCCAATCTGTTTGCGCCGCTGTTCGACTACCTGGTCGTGCGCGCCAACATTAAGCGGAGGAAGGCGCGTGGCTGAGATCAAAAATAACGACAGTATCAGCAAAACGCTGCTGGTGGTGCTGGTACTGTGTCTGGTCTGTTCCATTGTCGTGGCCGGTTCTGCCGTTGGGTTGAAACCGCTACAGCAGGAGCAACGTGCGCTGGATAAACAGCGTAACATCCTTGCCGTTGCCGGGCTGATGCAGGAAGGCATGACGAAGGATGACGTCGCAGCGGTGTTTGCCGAACGCATTACCGCACGGCTGGTGGATTTAAAAACCGGGGAGTTAATGGATAAAGACCCGGCGAAATATAACCAGGCGCTGGCGCTAAAAGATCCGCAGATGAGCACCATGCTTGACGCCTCGCAGGATCCGGCAGGCATTAAGCGCCGCAGCAATGTCGCGGAGATTTACCTCGTCCGCGACGAGCAAAAGCGCATCCAGGAAATCGTGTTGCCCATCTATGGCAACGGTTTATGGTCAATGATGTACGCCTTTGTGGCGCTGGATACCGATGGCCGTACGGTCAAAGGCATTACATATTACGATCAGGGCGAAACACCAGGGCTGGGGGGCGAAGTTGAGAACCCTAACTGGCGGGCACAGTTTGTCGGTAAAAAAGTGCTCGATGACAACGGCCAGCCTGCGCTGAAGGTGGTGAAAGGAGGAGCGCGTCCCGGTGATGAATTTGCCGTTGATGGCCTTTCCGGCGCTACGCTCACCTCTAATGGGGTGCAGCACAGCTTTGATTTCTGGATGGGTGAACTGGGCTTTGGTCCCTTCCTGAAGAATGTACGTGAAGGAGCGCTGAACAATGGCTGATACGGGTGAACTGAAAGAAGTTAAAAAGGTGCTGATTGGCCCACTTTTAGCCAATAACCCGATAACGCTTCAGGTGCTGGGCGTATGCTCGGCTCTGGCGGTAACCACCAAGCTGGAAACGGCGGTGGTCATGACGCTGGCGGTAACGCTGGTGACAGCGTTTTCCAGCATGTTTATCTCAATGATCCGCCACCACATACCCAACAGCGTGAGGATCATTGTCCAGATGGCGATCATCGCCTCGCTGGTGATCGTGGTTGATCAGCTTCTGCGCGCCTTCGCTTATGAAACCTCGAAGCAGCTTTCGGTGTTTGTCGGCCTGATTATCACCAACTGTATCGTGATGGGGCGCGCTGAAGCCTATGCGATGAAAATGCCGCCACTGGCGAGCTTTATGGACGGTATCGGCAACGGGCTGGGTTACGGTGTGATCCTGTTGACGGTTGGTTTCCTGCGCGAACTTATTGGCAGCGGCAAACTGTTTGGCATTCCGGTGCTGGATACGGTACAGAACGGCGGCTGGTATCTGCCGAACGGCCTGTTCCTGCTGGCACCAAGCGCATTTTTCATTATCGGTTTGCTGATCTGGCTGATTCGTACGCTGAAGCCTGAACAGCAGGAAAAGGAGTAACCGACAATGGCTCATTACCTGAGTTTATTTGTGCGCGCGGTGTTTGTTGAAAACATGGCGCTCGCTTTCTTCCTGGGCATGTGTACGTTCCTTGCTGTTTCTAAGAAGGTATCGACGGCATTCGGTCTGGGTGTGGCGGTCACTGTTGTGCTGGGGCTTTCCGTTCCGATTAACAACCTGGTGTTCAACTTCGTGCTTCGCGATGGCGCGCTGGTGGAGGGCGTTGATCTTAGCTTTCTGAACTTCATCACCTTTATCGGGGTGATTGCGGCGCTTGTTCAGATCCTGGAGATGATCCTCGATAAATACTTCCCGTCGCTGTACAACGCACTGGGGATCTTCCTGCCGCTAATCGCAGTGAACTGCGCCATTTTCGGCGGCGTCTCATTTATGGTTCAGCGCGATTACAACTTCAGTGAATCGGTTGTGTATGGTTTCGGTTCCGGTATCGGCTGGATGCTGGCGATTGTCACCATGGCGGGGATCCGTGAAAAAATGAAATATGCCAACGTACCTGCGGGGCTTCGTGGCTTAGGGATCACCTTTATCACCACCGGCCTGATGGCGTTGGGCTTTATGTCCTTTTCCGGTGTGCAGCTATAAGGGCTAAAAGATGGAAATTATTCTTGGCGTGGTGATGTTCACGCTGATAGTACTGGTGCTGTCAGGGCTGATCCTGGCGGCGCGTGCGAAGCTGGTGAATTCCGGGGATGTGATCATTGATATCAATGACGATCCGCAGAATCAGATCCGTACCCCGGCAGGGGATAAGCTGCTTAATACGCTCTCCGGCAACGGGATTTTTGTCTCGTCTGCCTGTGGCGGCGGTGGCTCCTGTGGACAGTGCCGTGTGAAGGTGAAAGAGGGTGGCGGGGATATTCTGCCAACAGAACTGTCGCATATCACGAAGCGTGAAGCGAAAGAGGGATGCCGTCTGGCGTGTCAGGTCGCAGTGCGCCAGAACATGAAGATTGAGCTGCCGGAGGAGATCTTCGGCGTGAAAAAATGGGAGTGCGAAGTTATCTCTAACGATAACAAAGCCACGTTCATTAAAGAGCTCAAGCTGCGCGTTCCTGAAGGGGAGAGCGTCCCGTTCCGTGCGGGTGGGTATATCCAGATTGATTGTCCGGCACATACCGTGGCGTATGCTGACTTCGACGTGCCCGAGGAGTACCGGGCCGACTGGGATAAATTTAACCTCTTCCGCTTTGTTTCCGAAGTAAAAGAGCCCGCGCTTCGCGCTTATTCCATGGCTAACTATCCGGAAGAGAAGGGCATTATTATGCTCAACGTGCGAATCGCCACGCCGCCGCCGAATGTGCCTGATGCACCCCCTGGCGTCATGTCGTCATATATCTGGTCCCTCAAGCCTGGCGACAAAGTGACGATTTCCGGCCCGTTCGGCGAATTCTTTGCCAAAGACACTGATGCGGAAATGGTCTTTATCGGCGGCGGTGCGGGTATGGCGCCGATGCGTTCGCATATCTTTGACCAGCTCAAACGCCTTGGCAGCAAGCGCAAGATCAGCTTCTGGTACGGGGCGCGTTCACTGCGCGAAATGTTCTATGACGATGAGTTTGAACAACTGGCACGTGATAACCCTAACTTTACCTTCCATGTGGCGTTATCCGATCCGCAGCCGGAAGATAACTGGACAGGTTATACGGGCTTCATCCACAACGTGCTGTATGAAAATTACCTCAAACAGCACCCGGCACCGGAAGATTGCGAGTTTTATATGTGTGGCCCGCCAATGATGAACGCTGCCGTGATTAAGATGCTAAAAGATCTTGGCGTGGAAGATGAGAACATCATGCTCGATGATTTCGGAGGCTGATTATGCTGACCTTTCTGGCGACCTTTGCGGTGTTTGTACTGGTGATATTCGGGATGTCCTTAGGCTGGATCATCAAGCGTAAAAGCATTCAGGGCAGCTGTGGAGGTATATCTTCCATCGGAATGGAAAAAGTGTGCGATTGTCCGGAACCGTGCGATGCGCGAAAAAAACGGATGGCTCGCGAGCAGCAACGCATTATTTAGTCTTGTATGTCGGGTAAGGCAACGCCGCCACCCGACAATTCCCACGCACACTTCTCAACCCTCATTTGTTTACTGTATACTTATCCAGTAATGAGTGAGGGCTTACTATGCGCAAAATAATCCATGTCGATATGGACTGCTTTTTTGCCGCAGTGGAGATGCGTGACAACCCGGCGCTGCGGGATATTCCCATCGCCATTGGCGGCAGCCGGGTTCAGCGCGGTGTCATCAGCACCGCCAACTATCCTGCTCGCAAATACGGTGTGCGCAGCGCCATGCCGACAGCGATGGCGCTAAAACTGTGCCCGCATCTCACTCTTTTGCCCGGACGTTTTGATGCCTATAAAGAAGCATCGAGCCACATTCGGGAGATCTTCTCCCGCTACACCTCTCTGATTGAACCGTTATCGCTGGATGAAGCCTATCTGGATGTCACCCACAGCGTGCACTGCCACGGCTCTGCCACCCTGATGGCGCAGGAGATCCGCCAGACTATTTTTAACGAGCTGAACCTGACGGCATCGGCAGGCGTCGCGCCGATAAAATTTCTCGCCAAAATCGCCTCCGATTTAAATAAGCCCAACGGCCAGTACGTCATCACCCCGGAAGAGGTTCCGGCGTTTTTAAAGACGCTGCCGCTCAGCAAAATCCCCGGCGTGGGCAAAGTCTCCGCCGCGAAGCTGGAAAGTATGGGGCTACGCACCTGTGAAGACGTTCAGCGCAGCGATCTGGCGCTGCTGCTTAAGCGTTTTGGTAAGTTTGGCCGCGTACTGTGGGAACGCAGTCAGGGCATTGATGACCGGGATGTGAACAACGAACGGCTGCGTAAATCGGTCGGCGTTGAACGCACGCTGAGCGAAGATATCCATGACTGGACAGAGTGTGAAACCATTATTACGGAACAACTCTATCCTGAGCTTGAACGACGCTTACTGAAGGTCAAACCAGATCTGCTTATTGCACGACAGGGCATCAAACTGAAATTTAACGATTTTCAGCAGACGACGCAGGAGCACGTCTGGCCACGCCTCAACAAAGAGGATCTTATTGCGACGGCAAAAAAGGCATGGGAAGAGCGGCGGGGCGGACGAGGGGTAAGGCTGGTGGGGCTGCACGTCACATTGCTGGATCCGCAGCTGGAGCGTCAGCTGGTGCTGGGACTGTAGATTAGGCTAATCGTAGGCCCGGTAAGCGAAGCGCCACCGGGCATCAAACGGCTTATTACTTAACAGGGATTGCTTTCAGCAGCTCAGTCAGCAGCGTCCAGTAGTGACCGACGCTTTCAATGTGAACCTGCTCATCCGGGGAGTGTGGCCCCGTGATGGTCGGCCCGATGGAGACCATGTCCATATCCGGATACGGTTTCTTGAACAGACCACATTCCAGACCCGCGTGAATAACCTGAATGTTCGGGGTGCTGTTGAACAGTCTCTGATAAGTTTCACGCACCAGTGCCATGACCGGAGAACTTGCATCCGGCTGCCAGCCAGGGTAGCTGCCTTTTGCAGACGTTTTCGCGCCCGCCAGGGTACCCAGAGATTCCAGCATGCTCACAACGTACTCTTTACCGCTGTCGATCAGGGAACGGATCAGGCAAATGATCTCTGCGCTGTCGTCGCCCATGGTCACTACGCCCACGTTCAGGGAGGTTTCAACCACGCCTTTTGCGACGTCAGAATTGCGGATCACGCCGTTTGGCGTTGCGTTCAGCAACTGGACGAACGTGTCACGAGACTGAGTGGTCAGCGCGGCTTTATCCGTTGTAACGGACTCCAGTACCACCGTCAGGTTTTTCTCTTTCTCAGACAGCTCGTTTTTCAGGATATCCAGATACAGGCTGGAGAGGTTTTTCAGCTCATCCGCTTTCGCCGCAGGCACCGCCACGGTCGCGAAGGCTTCGCGAGGGATCGCGTTACGCAGAGTGCCGCCGTTGAAGTCCACCAGACGCAGATCCAGTTCAGCGGCATGGCCCGCCAGGAAACGCGCCAGCAGTTTGTTGGCGTTGCCCAGGCCCAGGTGGATATCGCCGCCGGAGTGACCGCCTTTCAGCCCTTTCAGCGTCAGCTTAAAGGTCTCGAATCCAGCAGGGATCGCTTCGCGGGACAGCTGCAGGGTAGAGATGAAATCGATCCCGCCCGCGCAGCCCATGTAGATCTCACCTTCTTCTTCGGAGTCGGTGTTGATCAGAATGTCCGCTTGCAGCCAGTTTGCCTGGAGACCGAACGCGCCATCCATGCCCGCTTCTTCAGTCATGGTCAGCAGCACTTCCAGCGGACCGTGTTCAACGCTGTCGTCAGCCAGCACGGCCAGCGCGGAAGCCATACCAATACCGTTATCTGCGCCCAAGGTCGTGCCGCGCGCCTTCACCCACTCACCGTCGATGTACGGCTGAATCGGGTCTTTTGTGAAGTCGTGAACGGTGTCGTTGTTTTTCTGCGGAACCATGTCCAGGTGCGCCTGCAATACCACTGGCTTACGGTTTTCCATACCTGCGGTGGCAGGTTTGCGGATGAGAATATTGCCAACCTGGTCGCGCTCAGCGTGCAGACCTTTTTCCTTTGCCCAGCCCATAATATGTTCGGCAAGCTGTTCTTCGTGATAGGAAGGGTGCGGAATGGAGCAGATTTTGGCAAAAATATCCCACAGCGGCTGTGGAGATAATTGAGACAGTTCAGACACGATAGGTCTCCTTGTCGTTGCGCTGCAAAACAATGTTGCAGGTCACTGGGTTAGCAGGTTAATCGTTACCACAAGACGGGCTTGCGAGATGCATCTGAGAATACCACTTTCTCCCGTGGCTGGTAGCATTAAGCATGTAAAAACTCAGGCTCATGGCGCGTAACACTGGTTTTTAGTGCGTCAGATCTCTATAATCTCGCGCAACCTGGTTCACCCTCATTTTTTTAAGCCGTATATAAACAGGCTGGGACACTTCACATGAGCGAAAAATACGTCGTCACCTGGGACATGTTGCAGATTCACGCACGCAAACTGGCTGCGCGTCTGATGCCTTCCGAACAGTGGAAAGGCATTATTGCCGTCAGCCGTGGCGGTCTGGTACCGGGGGCGCTGCTGGCACGTGAGCTGGGTATTCGTCATGTCGATACCGTATGTATCTCCAGCTATGACCACGATAACCAGCGTGAGCTGAAAGTGCTGAAGCGCGCGGAAGGCGACGGTGAAGGCTTTATCGTTATCGACGATCTGGTGGACACCGGCGGTACCGCTGTGGCTATCCGCGAAATGTATCCAAAAGCGCACTTCGTCACTATCTTCGCGAAACCAGCGGGTCGTCCCCTGGTTGATGATTACGTCATTGATATCCCGCAGGATACCTGGATTGAACAGCCATGGGATATGGGCGTGGTCTTCGTACCGCCTATCTCTGGCCGTTAATTTCAGTACGTAACTTTACACGCCCGGTTATGCCGGGCGTTGTTCTTTTTGGCCTGCCACGCGTTACAATGGTCTCCAAGTGATGTATCCATGGAGGCAACGCAATGGCGCAGGCGAATCTCACCGAAACTCTTTTCAAACCCCGTTTCAAGCACCCTGAAACCTCGACGCTGGTGCGTCGGTTTAATCCGGGGACCATGCCTGCTGTTCAGTCAGCGTTAGATGGTAAAAACGTGCCCCACTGGTACCGCATGATTAACCGCCTGATGTGGATCTGGCGCGGTATCGATCCACGTGAAATCCTCGACGTGCAGGCGCGTATCGTGATGAGCGAGTCTGAGCGCACCGACAGCGATCTCTACGACACGGTGGTGGGCTACCGTGGCGGGAACTGGATCTACGAATGGTCAAAGCAGGCCATGCTCTGGCAGCAAAAAGCGAGTCAGGAAGAAGATGCCACTCTCAGCGGCAAACACTGGCTGCATGCGGCAAACCTTTACAGCATCGCTGCATACCCGCATCTGAAAGGAGACGAACTGGCGGAGCAGGCCCAGGCGCTGGCAAACCGGGCTTATGAAGAGGCCGCCCAGCGGCTGCCTGGCCGGATGCGTGAAATTGAGTTCGCCATTCCCGGCGGTAGCCCGGTGACTGGATTCCTGCATATGCCGGAGGGGGAAGGCCCGTTCCCGACGGTTCTGATGTGCGGCGGCCTGGATTCGTTACAAATTGATTATTACAGCCTGTATGAGCGCTACTTTGCCCCAAACGGGATCGCCATGCTGACGCTCGATATGCCCTCAATTGGTTTTTCATCCAAATGGAAACTTACGCAAGACTCCAGCCTGCTGCACCAGCATGCATTAAAAGCGCTGGAGAATATCCCCTGGGTTGACCATACCCGGGTAGGTGCGTTTGGCTTCCGCTTTGGCGCTAACGTCGCGGTACGGCTGGCCTACCTTGAATCTTCCCGCCTGAAGGCCGTCGCCTGTCTTGGCCCGGTAGTGCATGCACTGTTAAGCGATCCTGCGCGTCAGGGTAGCGTTCCTGAAATGTATCTGGACGTGCTGGCGAGCCGACTTGGCATGCATGATGCTTCAGATGAAGCGTTGCGCATTGAACTTAATCGGTATTCATTAAAAACGCAGGGCTTGCTGGGCCGCCGTTGCCCAACCCCGATGATGTCCGGTTTCTGGAAGAACGATCCATTTAGCCCGGAAGAGGAGTCACGCTTAATCACCTCGTCATCTTCGGATGGCAAATTGCTGGAGGTACCCTTCAGCCCGGTGTACCAGAATTTTGACAAAGCGCTTAAAGAGATCACACGCTGGATCACGCAGAGATTGTGTTAATAGTTTGCTAAATTTCGTTGGTTTGGTAAAACAGTGCTTCACAAAAGGAGATCGCAATGACGTTACCGAGTGGACACCCGAAAAGTAGACTGATTAAGAAGTTCATGGCTCTTGGCCCGTATATTCGAGAAGAGCAGTGTGAAGAGAATCGCTTTTTTTTCGACTGCCTGGCTGTTTGCGTCAACGTGAAGCCTGCACCCGAAAAACGTGAGTTCTGGGGCTGGTGGATGGAAATGGAAGCACAGGAAAACCGTTTTACCTATAGCTATCAGTTTGGCCTGTTTAATAAAGACGGGCACTGGCAGGCGACGAGCATCAAAGATCAGGAAGTGATCGATCGCCTGGAGCATACGCTAAAAGAATTTCACGGCAGAGCTCGCGACCTGCTGGCAACGCTGGATCTGAAGCTGGAGCCTGCGGACGATTTTTCCAGCGAAGCGGTGAAACTGAGAGCCTGATGATGTCACAGCGCCGGGTGGCGGCTACGCCTTACCCGGCCTAAAAACGTATTACTCCGTAGGTCCGGTAAGCACAGCGTCACCGGGCACAAAAAAACCGGCTCAGCGCCGGTTTTTTTATTACCACAACATCAGAACTGGTAGGTCATGCCCAGCGCAACGATATCATCGCTGCTTACGCCCAGTTTATTATCGTCATCGATCTGGTTGATTTTATAATCAACAAACGCAGACATGTTTTTGTTGAAATAATAGGTCGCACCTACATCGATGTATTTCACGATATCTTCATCGCCGATGCCTTCGATATCTTTGCCTTTAGACTGCACGTAACCCAGAGATGGGCGCAGACCAAAGTCAAACTGATATTGCGCAACCACTTCGAAGTTTTGCGCTTTATTTGCAAAGCCACCGGAAATAGGGGCCATATTGCGGGTTTCAGAATAGAGAGTGGCCAGATATATATCGTTGGCATCATATTTCAGACCGGTCGCCCAGCCTTCTGCTTTTTTACCTTCGCCGCGTGCCTGAAGGTTTTGCTCATTGGTGCGATCGGAGCTGGCATACGCACCAATCACAGAGAAATCGCTGCCGCCGAAGTCATAGCTCAGGGAGGTACCGAAGCCGTCACCGTTTTGCTTCTTCACGTCGCGGTTTTCATTTTTACCCTGGTATTGCAGGGTCATATTAAGACCGTCAACCATGCCAAAGAAATCGGTATTACGGTATGTGGCCAGACCGGAAGCGCGTTTCGTCATGAAATTATCGGTCTGTGCCAGGCCGTCACCGCCGAACTCCGGGAACATATCGGTGTATGCGGCGACGTCATACAGCGCACCCAGGTTACGACCGTAATCAAAAGAACCAAAATCTTTCAGTTTAATACCCGCAAATGCCAGGCGCGTTTTTTGAGAAGAGTCGCTTTCTGCTTTGTTACCCGCGAACTCTGCTTCCCAACGTCCGTAGCCCGTCAGCTGATCGTTAATCTGCGTTTCACCCTTAAAGCCAAAACGAACGTAAGTCTGGTCACCATCCTTCGCGTCATCATCACTGAGGTAGTGCATTGCTTTTACTTTGCCGTACACGTCCAGTTTATTACCGTTTTTATTATAAACTTCCGCTGCGTGAACAGATGTGGATGCAACTACGCCCATTACCACTAATGCCAGAGTGCTCTTTTTCATTTTCAATCCTGATTTTATAAAAACGCGCTAATATTCGCTGAGCAATAAGATTCAACTTATTACCCCGTGAAAAACAGGAAGGGTTTTATCGTTAGTGGGTGAACGTTTTATGACAAAGTAAGAATATGTCTAAAAAAGTATGTTTTAATTTTTCGGTAATAAAATTGTCAAAATCTGCCGCTACGCTTCCTGATCCCGCGCAACAAAGTGATGGGTGATGTGCTAAGGCAGTTGGCAACGGGGCTGACACCTGTTAAAACGTCTGACTGACATCATTTTCCCTTATTGTTGAACGGCAGAGAATCATGAGTGACAGCCAGACGCTGGTGGTAAAACTCGGTACCAGTGTGTTAACAGGCGGATCGCGCCGCCTTAATCGTGCCCATATCGTTGAGCTTGTACGTCAGTGCGCTCAGTTGCATGCCGCAGGGCATCGTATTGTGATTGTGACCTCCGGGGCGATTGCCGCCGGGCGTGAACACCTGGGCTACCCCGAACTCCCCGCGACGATCGCCTCCAAACAGCTGCTGGCCGCCGTAGGACAAAGCCGACTCATACAGCTCTGGGAACAACTGTTCTCCATTTATGGCATTCACGTCGGGCAGATGCTGCTGACGCGTGCGGATATGGAAGACAGAGAACGTTTCCTGAACGCCCGCGATACGCTGCGCGCGCTGCTGGATAACCATATCGTTCCGGTCATCAACGAAAACGACGCTGTTGCCACCGCTGAAATCAAAGTAGGCGACAACGATAACCTCTCTGCGCTGGCGGCGATCCTGGCAGGGGCCGATAAGCTGCTGCTTCTGACCGATCAGCAGGGGCTGTTTACCGCTGACCCGCGTTCCAATCCACAGGCAGAACTGATCAAAGACGTTCACGGCATTGACGATGCGCTGCGTGCCATTGCGGGAGACAGCGTTTCTGGTCTTGGGACAGGCGGTATGGGCACCAAGCTCCAGGCTGCGGACGTGGCGTGCCGGGCCGGTATCGACACCATCATTGCCGCGGGCAGCCGTCCGGGCGTGATAGGTGATGTGATGGAAGGCATCTCTGTGGGCACACGCTTCCACGCCCAGGCGTCCCCGCTGGAAAACCGCAAACGCTGGATCTTTGGTGCGCCCCCGGCTGGTGAATTGACCGTGGATGAAGGCGCGACCGCCGCTATTCTGGAAAGAGGAAGCTCATTGCTTCCAAAAGGAATTAAAAGCGTGACAGGCAACTTCTCGCGTGGTGAAGTGATCCGAATCCGTAACCTTGAAGGTCGCGACATCGCTCATGGCGTAAGCCGTTATAACAGCGACGCGCTGCGTCGGATTGCTGGCCACCATTCCCAGCAGATCGACGCCATCCTGGGCTATGAATATGGCCCGGTTGCCGTGCATCGCGACGACATGATTATTCGTTAAGGAGCCAGAACATGCTGGAACAAATGGGCGCAGCCGCGAAAGCCGCCTCGTATAAACTGGCGCTCCTTTCCAGCCGTGAGAAAAACCGCGTGCTGGAAAAAATCGCTGATTATCTGGAATCCCAGTCGCAGGAAATTTTGCTCGCCAACGAGCAGGATCTGCTGGAAGCGCGTCGTAACGGCTTGAGCGAAGCGATGCTCGACCGTCTGGCATTGACCCCGGCGCGTTTGAAAGGTATCGCCGACGACGTCCGTCAGGTGTGCAACCTCGCCGACCCGGTAGGGCAGGTGATTGACGGTGGGGGGCTCGACAGCGGGTTACGCCTTGAGCGTCGTCGTGTGCCACTCGGCGTCATCGGTGTGATTTACGAAGCGCGTCCAAACGTGACGGTGGATGTCGCCTCCCTGTGCCTGAAAACCGGTAACGCCGCTATCCTGCGTGGCGGGAAAGAGACCTGGCGCACCAACGCCGCGACGGTGAACGTCATTCAGCAGGCGCTGGAGGAGTGCGGCTTACCGGCGGCTGCCGTGCAGGCGATTGAAAGCCCCGACCGCGCGCTGGTCAACGAGATGCTGCGCATGGACAAACACATCGACATGCTCATCCCACGCGGCGGCGCGGGCCTGCACAAGCTGTGCCGTGAGCATTCCACCATTCCGGTCATTACCGGCGGTATCGGCGTATGCCATATCGTGGTGGATGACACCGCGGAGATCGAACCTGCACTGAAGATTATCGTCAACGCTAAAACTCAGCGTCCAAGCACCTGTAATACGGTCGAAACGCTGCTGGTGCATCAGGGCATCGCCAGTACCTTCCTGCCAGCGCTGAGCATGCAGATGGCGGAAAGTGGCGTTACGCTGCATGCGGACGAGAAGGCTCTCGCCCTGCTGAAAGACGGTCCGGCAAAGGTCGTTCCGGTTAACGCGGAGCAGTACGACGATGAGTATTTGTCGCTGGATCTGAACGTGAAGGTAGTTGCGGATCTCGATGACGCTATTGCGCACATTCGTGAACACGGAACCCAGCATTCTGATGCGATCCTGACGCGCACCCTGCGCAATGCCGATCGTTTTGTGAATGAAGTGGATTCGTCTGCGGTTTACGTGAATGCCTCGACGCGCTTCACCGATGGCGGCCAGTTTGGTCTGGGCGCGGAGGTGGCTGTGAGCACTCAGAAGCTGCATGCCCGCGGTCCGATGGGGCTGGAAGCGCTGACCACCTACAAGTGGATCGGCTTCGGTGATGATACCATTCGTGCGTAAATAATCGCGGGTGATGCAAAAATAGCCGTTTGATTCAAAAGGGCATTGACGCATCACCCGGTTAGATCTACTCTTTTGCCCCGTGGTTACGCTCGTAACCGGTCTCTCAGGGCCGATATAGCTCAGTTGGTAGAGCAGCGCATTCGTAATGCGAAGGTCGTAGGTTCGACTCCTATTATCGGCACCAGTCACTTCTATCTTATTGATTTAATTAACGTTAAATTCATTCAAAGTGAAATCGCGTAGCCTCTACTACATAGAGGTCATACAGCCGATGGCTCAACGTGATAATCTGTATCGCCGTAGCAGCGGTATTTATGTTGTCCGTATTGCAGTTCCTGCCCGATACCGTCTCTACACGGGACAGCGTGAGATTCACGCTTCAACAGAAACAAACGACATCAGAAAAGCGAGAGCGATTGCCGCAGGTTTATTGGTTGTCTGGCAGCGATGTCTGGGTGAGTATCAAAAATTGGATAGAGAAAAGTTGGTAAGTAGTGCGCCTGCTTTGGCTGGCGAAGGAATGATCAGCCTCGCTGAATTTTGCGGTTTAACGAGCGCTTCCCTGCAACAAGTGGCGCAGCGACTACTTGATACGAATATCCCACTTTTTTGGCTTGCTGATGGGCGTCCTGCCTACTATGTAGAAGATCTTTCACTCGTTGATAAGGATGATCCTGAGGCTTCTGGATTTATCATCGATAGTGCCATTAACATCGGGATCAGAGGCTCTCTGAGCGGTTATGTTCAGCCCTTGGTTTCATCACGTATATTACGTCAGATGATCGCTGGCGAGCCGCTGGATGCAGAAACCGCATTTAAATCTTCAGAGGCTTCATCCAAAGCCGCTTGGTTCGTTGACTTTCCAGGTGTCGAAATCTCGCCTAATTCATTGATGATTCATCGTGTTCAAGCCGAGCGCTTACGATTATTTTGGCTGTCACATAGCACCGCAGTTTCTCCAGTAATGCCAGAGAAACCAAAAGCAATTACCCCTGTATTATTGCCCTCATCAATACCGGATAATGAATATGTAAATCGTAAATACTACTCAGTGAAAATGAGCGAGTTATGTGAAAAATATATTCGCTACAAGCGCGGGGGGAAATTCACGGAAAAGGCAGAGAATCGAGTCCGGG
Organism: Enterobacter cloacae complex sp. 402C9; assembly: GCF_050030745.1. NCBI lineage: Bacteria > Pseudomonadati > Pseudomonadota > Gammaproteobacteria > Enterobacterales > Enterobacteriaceae > Enterobacter > Enterobacter cloacae complex sp. 402C9. The sequence continues at coordinate 923,369 of NZ_JBLGUW010000001.1, forward strand.
AAGGTTTTGGCTTACTCCTTGAAGTCATGGGTGATTCAACGCTTGAAAAAGTTGACCGTGACTTCCTCCGTAAGTATGAGAGCTTACTAAGGTCGATACCTGCAAGGCGCGATCTGGCGAAAATAAGATACAAAATCAATGATGCTCATGAATTGATTGCCAAGGCAAAAGAGAATGGCGACCCTCTAATGAGCGATAATGCCGTTCGTAAATATATGCGAATTCTCTTCGAGGCTTTCCAGTGGGCTGATGGAGAAGGCATTTTTATTAAGTCTCCTGCGAATAAATTCTTTGCACCTGTTGAAAATGAAAAGATGGATCAGGATTTCAAATCTGATTTCACTGATGAGGATTTAAACGCTATTTTTGGTATGCCTTGGTATAAACGTGGGACTGTCGATAAAAACAGTCAGGGGCAATTCCATCATTATCGTGCATTTCATTACTGGCTACCGCTAATTGGTTTTTTTACCGGCGCGAGGATAAATGAGTTATGTCAGCTTTATCTTGACGATATTAAGCAGGATGCTGTCGGTTTTTATTTCTTCGAAATTAGCAATGAGCGTGCAGATCAGTCGCTAAAAACTATTCATTCGCGACGGAAAATACCGTTGCATCCGACATTGATCAAACTTGGATTAGTCCGCTATTGCGAAGCATTGAAGAAAGCAGGCCATGAACGTTTATTTCCCGAGCTTCCTTACCACCCTGTAAAAGGATATGGCGATAAGGCTTCGGACTGGTTTAATCGCTCGTTGCTCAAAGAGCGGTTAGGCTTTGAAAAAGGCAGCAAGAAATCTTTCCATTCATTCCGCCACACCTTTTCTACAAGACTTAAACAAGCTGGAATCGACAGCGAGACGCGTGCGCAGTTTGTTGGACATATCCGCGGTTCTGGCGAGACAGAGAACCGGTATAGCAAAGATCATCCACCAGAAGCCCTCTATGCTGTGCTTGAGAGCGTTACGTTAGGGCTACCGGAAGTTGCTCCATTTGTTTGCGAAGATGGTGTAGATGCGGTAGCTGATGCGCTACGGATTAAGCAGAGCAATAAATCGCGAAAAGAACCGCAATAGCCTGAATTTCTCTCTTGCTCTAACGCGCTCAGAACGGTTCTGGCGCGTTTTTTATTAAGGGTGGTGGATTTCATAGTGCTGAATTTGGAGACGCTCAAAACGCGTTTGGTGAAGCCATATGACCTACGATTGCACCCGCAGCCCGTTCACACTTTCCGTCGGGAGGCTGATCACTGTTTTCGTGCAGGTCTCTATGCTGCCAATGATGTCTTGACGTGGGCCATTGCGCCAGTCATCACTCGCATAAAAGGCATCAAGAACCGTAGCCATGCTTCCAGCACTGTCAAAGGCGCGAATCAGGTAGTAGCAATCCGAGTCATGTAGCGAGTTACCAAACGATACAACATCGATCCCGTGGCGCTGGTGTAGGGGAACGCTGATTTCCTGCATGATGGCGTGAAAATCAGTTCCGGTTCCTTTGCGTAAGGTGTATTGCAGTATTTCGACGGTTCTCAAGCGTTATCTCCGTTCATTGTGTTTGGACGCTTCCTTGATGGAGGCGCTAAACTGAATTGATATGTGAAGCTACTACCAATCAGATGTTCTTTCGTCAGCAGAAGCGCGATATGTGAATCAGGTGCGCAGGGAGGATCTCTGGTAGTATGGGTTGGTTTTGCTTCATTACCTAATTTAATGATTTTTAAAAGGAATGGTAAGGTATATATGCGGTTAGTAACAGTCGTTCCTTACAATAATCAATGGCCCGAGATTTTCGAGTTTGAAAACTCATTATTGCTGATGACTCTCGGCAGGGTGATTTCTAAGGTTCATCATATTGGCAGCACGTCAGTGCCCGGGTTAGCAGCAAAACCCGTTATAGACATACTGCTGGAAGTCACTGACTTAAAAGAATTAGATCGTTGTAACGAAAAGATGAAACAAGCCGGATATGTTGCTCGTGGTGAGAATGGTATTCCAAATCGCAGGTATTTCACCAAGGGGGAGGAGCAGCGTAGTCATCATGTGCACGCTTTCGTCAGCGGTGATATGCAAATCGCTAAGCATCTAGCGTTTCGTGATTACTTGATAAATAACAAAGAAGTAGCGGATCAGTATGCCGCTATAAAACGTGCTGCGGCGCTGGAAAGCGACAATGATATTCATCGCTATAGCGCTCTTAAAGCAGACTTCATCGCAAATCACCTTCGGTTGGCTCTTTTGGATTTAGATCTATAGTCAAAGTGTGATATCGCGGGTTTCTGGAATTGTTGCTTGCACTGCCACTATAAGGACGGCTTCACCGCTGCGGAAATTTTCGGACGCAATGCCTGAGAGGGGCGCTTCCAAACCTAGGACTCCACTTTTTCGTGCCCAGCTTATCCGGCTGCTTCTCACCGCGAACACGTTGAACGTTAGCAGCTTCTGGTTCGTGTTTGATTGAAGGGAACTGCAACCGACAAACACCGATAGCTAAGGTATGTAAGCTGATAGTTGAGTTGTTATATATACAGTTATTAAGAGAACTGTATCCAGACCAGCAGGAATGCGGCTTCTTTCCTGCTGATTGTCACTTTTTTTTGGAATAACGAAAGGGGCGCGGCTTAAACGTGGAGGCGACGTAAAGCGCCCTTGACGGCGTTTTGCAGATCGCTAACAACTGCCAGATGCGAGCTTTCCTTCCGCAGGCGCTTGTCACCGTTGACCATCATCCAGCTACGTTTATCCCTACGTCCGATGTTATTGAAAGAATGTAATCCACGCTCGGCTGTTGCATCGTTCACCTTACGAACCGCATTGATAGCGGTCAACCGGAACATATCACCGTCAGCCATCATTTCAGGCTCAATTGGTTTGCGAAATTTGAACAGGTGAGCGAGGGTTTCAAATCGAAAGCGCTGCATGTCGCTCAGACGGTGAAGAGAGTAGTGAGTGAGCGCAGCACCTTTTAACGTGACTTCAACACGAGCGCGTTGCTCTTCTACAGGTAGTTTCTGATTGTTGTCAGTGCGTTTGTGGTAGACCTGCCACGAGATGTTGTCCCACTTGTTACCTGTTCTCAGGCTCCATTCAGGATTGATACGAGCGCCATGAACATCAAGGAAAACATTTAGCCCAGTTACGGGATTGTATTGTCGGACTTTACTTCCCGGGCTGAACAGGGAACTTTGAAGCCGATAGGCCATCGCATTTGTAGCGATAACCGACCGGGTTTTATGCCAGAAATCGCAGAAAACTTCGACTCCCACGATTTGCGGCTCACAAGCAAATGGGAAACGGTTTTGCAATTTATCGAGTGCAGCTTCCAGCTTCCCGCTATTGTTTGCCAGTAGATCTCGGAAGCGAATTCGAAAAGTATCGTCAGTGCTGCTTATCACCGGTTTTACCCACGTTTTGATGTTGCTGCCGGGAAGTGGTTCGCATAATGGCAACTTTGAGAAACGTAGACCGCAGGGTTTAACCCAGAGTTTTAATCCGGTGATTTTAAGTAATTCTTCCTGAACGTAGCGATGCTGGGTCAGTCTGGAGAAGCTGATCTTTAAGTCCAGCCAGTCAATCCCGGCTGAGACTTTAAAGAATTTGCGATCTGCTTCGGTAGTTTTGCATTCTCGACTCTTCATAGCGCGGCCTTATAGAACGAAATCTCAAACCGCCATCAGGGTCGTTCGAACTGAGCAGATTTGAGAACATTTCGAGCACGGTAGCACAACGGGTTTATGATAAAAACCTTACTAATCAATCATCTGCGTTCATTTTCTGAACGCAGTAGTCGTTGCTAACTTAAGGGTATGAGAACACTGCTGTTTTTCATATACAAAGGGTGCTTCGGCTCATCCGTGAGCAGTTATCTGTCTACTTGAAAATCCAACAAGAAAGCAAGCAGAAATTATTTTCCTGTGTGAAGGTTGGTCAGTAGTTTCACTAAATCGACGATAGCGGTAAAAGGTTCGGGGTCAGTATCCGCTGTAAAACGTTCTGCCAATCGTTCTGCACGCCTAGTAGCGGTTGCCAAATGTTCACTGGTAGTTGCAAATGCTTTACCCGCGCCTTTCTCGTAACCATGAATATGTCGTTTCAGGCGGCGCATTACTTCGTCGCGATGTAGCGGAGCCTGAATATCTTCATAATGGAGTAGCAGCCACAGCTCAAAGCTAGGCACTGAGGCAATGGCCTGAAAAGTTACAGCTTGCTTGGCGTCGTTCCTTAGCTTGCCATCTAGTGACTCAGCCAGCCGAAGCGCATCGAAATAGCTATCATGATCGTCGCGATCAAAAACAGCGCAAACCTTCTCGAACGCACGCGGCTGGATGTCCTTGTGACGGTCACCTTTTTCAAACAGTTCCTTAGCGTATTGCACCACCTGAATGGGGGCAGTGCCCAGCTCGCTGGGACGGACTTCCACATTGGCTGTATGTAAGCGGTAGATGGTGCGAATCTCTCTAAAATAGTTCGGCTCGGTCTTACTGCCTTCAGAGACGATAAGAATGCGGTCGTAGCTTGCTCGCCGGTTCTGCTTACGCTCAAGCTGTCTTTGTTGACGCTGTTTTGGAGAATTATCACGAGCCATCAGTGTTTTAGCCCCAGAGTGTGGTCTAGGAATGGCACGCCACCATAGCGCCCCATAAGGTAGCCGCGCTCTAGTGCTTCATTCTTACGAGGGCTGAATTCAGACAAACTGACCAATGTCGATGTTTGATCACGGTCTTTTTCGACGAACCACACTTGATCTCGCCGGAACAGATTTGGTGCATCCAGCAGCGACGTATCGTGAGTAGTAAAAATTAACTGTGCACCACCAGTATTGATTTCGGGGCGGTGGAACAGTCGCACCAGCTCGCGCACAAGCAAAGTATGCAAACTATTGTCGAGTTCATCTATGACCAGCGTCAGTCCTTTGTTAAGGATGTTCAGCACTGGCGCAGCAAGAAACAGTAGATTACGCGTGCCATTCGACTCGTCCATTATATCAAAAACAGCCTTACCCTGTTCGGTAACGTGATGGAAGAGCACCTTGTGTTCTTCCATCTCTTCCGAGCGCACTTCAGTTTTACCGGCCATTAAGTCAAAGTGAATGGCTTGCCCTGGGACTTTACGAGTTTCCACGTCAATATCAGCAATGCTGATGTCAGCAGAAGATAGGAAGTTGCAGATCTCCTTGCGCCCGTCAGCCTTTTTGAGCAGCTCGATCGACATCTGTGGACTCAGTTGGGCTTGCTCGTTGAATATGACCAGATGGTTCAAGAACCAGTCGAACAACGGGCGCAAGGATTCGCTATTTAGTTGCACTGCCATTGACAAAAACAGTGCGTTTGGGCGAGTTGCACCCTCCCACAGATTTTTTGGGCCTTTCAGACCGGGACCAAAGTCGTAAATATCTTTGCTTGTGTCAGCATCAAAGCGGCGAGTGAACCAATGCTGGGGCTTGAATGACTTGTAAACCAACAAGTGTTCGCTAACGATGCGCTGTGTAGTCATGGCAAAGCCATATTGGTAGCGCACACCGTCGTTCAGGAACGTGACCTCGAACTCACTAGGCTGACCGACAGAAACGGCATCCAATCGAAATTGCTGCACTGCAAACGTCTGACTAGGTTGCATCGCCGTAGCTGACTCAGTTACAACGCCACGCATATATTGCAGTGCTTTGATTAGATTGGACTTGCCGCTAGCATTTGCACCATAGACCACCGCACTTCTCAAAACTGCGGGTGCGGCACTAATGCCTGTCGCCTGAGTGTGGGTGTCCTGCAAGGTCTTGTCTTTGGATGCAACAAGACTAAGCACCTGTTCGTCGCGTAAGCTGCGAAAGTTTTTAACACGGAATTCTATTAACATTGGTTATTTACCGGTTCAATCTAAAATATATCGATACTATGAGCTAAATCTGCAATATTTCAAGTTATTGTTTTGGTCTTGTGCTTTTTATGGTTGATGTTTAAGGCTGCGCCTGAATCTTGCAAATCATGAAGACCGCATGAACTCCTCAAGAGTTTTGTTACGAAATTCATGGCTAACGCTCTACTTTGGTCATGTCTGCGAGTGGTCCTATTCCTCATTTTTGATCATGCATCATTGGTTCTGAAGTTAGTAAGCTGAACGGCAGATATTCTGCCAACAAACGACCGTTTTCTGGCACCTCTTCGCAGGTATCTTCCGGGATGTTGAAAAATTAGCCTTGGCAATTGTTGGCAGGCGTCCTATTGTTGACACCGTTTTCTGACAGGTATTGAGAGGTGTTGAGAATGGCGATTTTTGGCTACGGGCGTGTTTCGACATCGCAGCAGGATACTGAGAACCAGCGTCTGGAACTTGAACAAGCTGGGTGGACGTTCGACTTTTGGTTTACTGATGTTGTTAGCGGGAAGGTTCCGGCGGTGCAACGTAAAGAGTTTTCTGAAATGCTCAGCAAGATCCGCGATGGTGAAACGTTGGTAGTTGCGAAACTAGACCGTCTGGGACGTGATGCGATTGACGTTCTGCAAACTGTCAGGACGTTGGCTGACCGAAATATTAAGGTTATTGTCCACCAGCTTGGCACGACTGAGCTCACCTCCGCTGCGGGTAAGCTTCTGCTGTCAATGCTGGCAGCGGTTGCAGAGATGGAGCGCGATCTTTTGATTGAACGAACTCAAGCGGGGCTGTCACGAGCAAAAGCTGAAGGCAAGAAGTTGGGCAGACCTTCTAAAATCGCACCAGAAGCCCGTAGGGCGATTATAGAGAAAAAGAATAGCGGAACTAGTATCAGTGCGTTAGCGCGTGAATACGGTGTTTCTAGAGCTACTATTGCCACTATTAGCACTGCTTAATTACGATCTTGATTTTTAAAAGCTTAGGTTCTGGCGAACTTATCAGGATAGTTTTTAATTCAAAGATAAATTGGGTAGTTTTGGTAAGACAGAATTAAGGATATCTCATGGAACAGATAAAAGCCCCCGGCATCTTGGCAGGCAATATTGGTGAACCGATAAAACTAGAGAAGGTTGAACCCCTTATCGGCTTTTCCTCTGCCTATGCAGCTAAAGGAGATATGTGTCAGCTTTGGACGAAACACGGATTCACATCTGATCAGGATGTTTTTCATCAAATAGCTAAAAGCTTCATTTCAACGCTTGAGCATTACACTCAAAGAGAAGGGAAATTCGTAAAGCTGTCTAACTGTGAAATGCTTCTTTTCATTATTCATGGGGATTTATCTGCTGAGATTTGGAATGATAAAGCCGCAGTGGCTAGCCGTATTATTATGAAAAAGCAAATTCAGCCAGGAATGGTTGTTTTTGAAAAGGAAGTTGCTGATATATTAGATGTGCACTTCCCACTTGTCGAGTTCAAGCAAGATGATAAAGTCATATGCTTGTTTAGAGAGGGGTGGCGCTTTGGTCTATATTTTGATTTAAATCGAGATGACGATTTTTCCGTGGAGGATATGAATAAAAATCTTGGTGTTTTGCACCGAGCTGTGAAGTATAAAAATATATACGACTCAATGTTCGATCCTGATACTTTATCTTTTATTATCGCTCGTGGTTGGTTTCCTTTTGCTGAGTTGATCAACGACGGTTTTGATATACTCCAGTATCAAGAGAAAAATGATGAAGTGTTTGATAAATCAGCAAGCCATCTTATCTCTCTATTTGATAAGGATAGAATGGATTCAATACGCAGTCGTTGGAACAGCAAAATTTACCTAAATGAGAAGATGCCTATATTAGATGCAGCCTTTAGCTCTTATTATTATGGAAACTATATTGCGGCAATAAAAATTATACTTACTGAAATTGAAGGCGTTCTACAATCTTTTTATATAAAAGCGAACTTAAAAAAAGGTAGCAGCTCAGCCTTAACTGATTTCGCCAAAGATACGGCGATTAGAAAATTGCAAAGTAAAAATACGTTGCTCTTTCCCGAAGAGTTTTTGCTTTATCTTAAACAAAACACATATTGTAGCTTTGATTTGATGACAGGGACTGCCAGCGCCAATTCCAGACACTCTGTTGGTCATGGTGCCGCAGCAGCAAAAACTTATACGAAAGAGAAAGCGATCCAAGCCATATTAACTTTTGATCAAATCGTTTTTTATTTGTAAGAATAACGTATCTTTTATTTAGGGGGAAGTTACCCCCTATATTTACTCAAACGAAGCCGCGATGACTTCCCCTGTGTTGGCGTTGAAAACACAAAAATACTGAAGCGGTATTTGCATCCCAAGGCTGTTAATCGCCTTAGCTTGTTGTCCGAACATTTGAATAGTTCGTTTGTTCTCGTCGTGCCAGAGGTAGGTGTTGAATACCGGCTGCGCTTCACTTACTTGCCATACATGGCGAAACGTCGCTTTCTTGTCCATTACCTGCTTGCACTCCCTGACCGGGTTATGGTGCGCTTTTGCATAGCATTCCGGGGCGCTGCCTAAGCACAAGGTCTTGTGTTTCGCTGCCGGGTGTTCTGCGCTTACAGCGGAAAATGCGCACACGCCTAGCACCAATGAGAGGGTTCCAATAATTCCCCATGAAACTGCGCGTAGCGTGCTGACCTGACGTTTTGAAACAATGCGAGCAACAAGTCCATAGCTGACGCAACTAAGCGCCACTCCCGCCACCATTGGTAATAAAAAACCTGATCCCGCCATGATTCCCTCATTTTCAAAACCACATCACGCCTAATAGCGAATATTGGGGACGACCAACCGATAACGATCATAATACGGGTTTAGTTTAATTTGTCACTATCGGTGTTCATTTTGAATCTTTGCGATTGTAATAGTTCGAAACGCTGATGTGTGTGAGTTTGACCACAAATGAAGGCTTTTAGATTCAAAATGTCTCATATGGAGCGTGGCCTTACAGTGGTCAAGATTGCACATTCAGTGCATGAAAAAGACCTTGAGAATAAAGTTTGGCGAGCGGGTAAAAGAACTGCGCATTGCCACCGGAATGAGCCAGGAAGCCTTTGCTGATCGGTGTGGGTTTGCTCGTAGTTATATGAGTCGTATTGAACGTGGTGGCTCCAACGCGTCTCTTGATGCGATTGAGGTGCTGGCTAACGCTCTGAGCGTTGAGCCGTGGCAGTTGTTAGCGTCTGGCTTGTCTGAAGATAACGACCCGGAACTGTTGGTTCCATACGCGGCCGATGGCTCGTGCTTTAATCCTGGACTTGCGAGCAGTCGCGATGGTTCGTTTGGCGTAGGTGATAAAGCGGCTCAGAAGCGTTTTGGCACGTTTTCCGAAGCACTTGAGTATCTCCGTAGCATGGAGACCGCAAAGTGGCGTAGGCCTAATGCCAGTGGCAATTGGGGCATTGTGTCAGCGGTGCGATGGGACAAACTGAGAAGGTAGAGCAAGTATAAGTTTAAGAATTCTGAGGCTGTATGGATGAACAGTGTTTATTGGGTGCTAATATTCTACCGTTTCATCAGCTTTTTGTTTCTATAAGAGTGAATGAAACACCAAAATTCAGGTGCATTACGTAGGCGTTACGGTGGCATTTTTTTCAAGGCTAAGTCAAAGTAAGTGCAATAAAAATCATATATAACATAAGCTTGATGGGGTAGCCTTGAAAGTGACTGATATTCATTTGTCCTTTCGGAATTTGAACGCAGTTGCATTTCCGGTTTGAGTGAGTAACGGCAGTATTTAACCTTGGGAAAAAATCATTGAACGATTCCGCTCCGCTCATAAAGCCACGTCACACCTTACAGGCCGTGCGTATCCCTTCTTCAGAAGTTCAGGATTTAGGTTTTACTTCATTTTATAGCTGGCTCAATAGCTTAGGATATGACACGACTAATCATAGTAATCAGCGAGCTGATTGGGCTAGAAGTGGTGGCTGGCACTTAAAGGCATGTAAGAATAAGGTCAGTAACCAAGAAGATTTCTGGTTAATTTCATTTGATGGAAAAGGCGGTGTTTTACTTTCTGAAAAGTCCCAACAAGACTACCGAAGTGCTTATCGTCGCTTGATTAAAGAGGGCTATCAGCCCGCACGAATCGAAGCAATGACGAGAGGAGAGCTTTACTCGACTTACAACGAGGTTAGAGGATCAGCAGGAAGCCACCCTCACTTAAAACCGAGTCAGGTTGATCAAGCTGATTTCGAGCTACATCCCGATCAGATACGGGATATGGTGAATAGCTCAATGATTAAGACCTATAACACATATAGTCGCTTCGGCCAGGCTCGCTTCCGTAATGCAGTATTGCTTAATTCCTTGAATGTGTGTGCTGTAACTGGTGTTGAGTATCGTGCCGCATTGGATGCTGCGCATATACACCCGCATAGTAATGGTGGTGCGATGAAGGTAGCTAATGGGATTGCTCTTCGAAAAGATCTTCATGCTGTTTTTGATCGCGGTGATATGGCAGTCAACCCGGAAACCCTCACGATTCATTTTAGTGAGCGAGCAATTGATAGCTACCTCGATTTTGAAGGACACGTAATTCAAACAGTGCTGTCACTTGATAAAATTGCCTTGGTCGCTCGCTGGGAAGAGTTCTGTTCTCGTGTAAAGTAAAATCTAAATGTCATCAGGAGAGAGCTGTAAAAGAGTTTAAGGTCTTTCGGAGTAAGACTACTTCATCATGTAGCAGCTACTACAAATGCGTCCTACAATCGAACCTCACAAACTCATGTGGTTACGCGAGTTTCGGTAATGCGAAGGTCGTAGGTTCGACTCCTATTATCGGCACCATCTAAGAAAATCAATCACTTAGCGTCAAAAAGCTAAAGGATTGTATCTTTCATTATCATCCTTGATAACACTTGGTAAACGCCTTTGCGTTGTATCGGCTCAAGGATTGTACAACGTACTGGCGGGTAGTTACCAGCTCAAGCCCGAACAGCATTAGAAATTTTGCCATCCCTTGAAGCTGAAAGAGTTGCCGGACTCTCTAAACACATCACTTGAACCCTTAGCGATACGTTCCGCGCTTCGTGCGGCGCTCAATGATGCTACACCTTGTGAAAGGTCGCAGAGAATAAACAGGCGTAATGTTGGGAAGACTAACCGGATCGGGAAAGAATCCGGCTCTGCCACGGTTTCGATCACCGGAGTATAACGATCACCTGATAAGAGAACGTGCTAAGGCTTTATCCTCCCTGCGAAGGGATTACACCCTGCGGAAGCGCTACGCGCCGCCTTTTCTTATGTGCCCAACACGGCACGTAATGGTCATCTATTATCTGCACCATTGTAACTTTCGTTGTACTGTCTCTCTGCTGTACGTTGAACGCTGGCATATTCAGCGGAGGGGATACAATGTCAAAAGCCACGAATACAGCAGCCACTAAGCGCAACAATCGTAAGATTCACGCCCGTAAATTCCTGGCTACGCCGGAGGGTAAATCATGGTTAGAACGCAAGACAATCGAAGAAGCTGAAATGAAGCTGGTTTCAGAGGCGAGGAAATTTATATGAAGGGGTGAGGGCATGTTTCTTGTAGGATGTGCCCCCCATTCCTCAACTTTTTTGTGCTTCCGCCGCGATTCTTACTCCACAAAGAAAATCACCAAGACCAGCCCCAACACTGGTTCCATCAGCCACATAATCACCTTTAAAAGCTAAACTTCCGTCCATATAGAAAAATTTTATTTCACCATATCCATTGTCACAATCTGTGTTTTTCATACTAATTTTGTAATATTCAACTTTTTTATCTGTTTTTTCATACATGAACAAAGCAGATGAATCACCTTTTACATTTCTAAATGTGCCTTTCTTGACTAAAAAAGCACCGTCTTTATTCGTCGTAACTTCAATCCAATTGGTTGAATTTTCAGCGAAGGCAACTTGTGTAGCAAAAAGCACCGACAAGCCCAGTAAAGTGATTTTCTTAACCATATGCACCAATCCATTTTTTACGAATTATCTTAATTTTATCCCTGTTTTAAAGAACGTACAACGATAAGTCAGTATGACATTTAGTCACTGCTGAAAATTCGTATCCCAAAAAATAAGGGGGCAACCCGCCCCCCGAATCTTACTTCTTCAAGTCACCAGTACACTGATATTCCATTGTGACCATTGTTTCCATACATCCGCTTGAGGATGGTTGGGAACAAACTGAAGTATAACCGCCGAAAGGCTCAGCACCAGAGTAGCCCCATGCAGCGCAACGTTGTGCTGCTGCTTGAGCGCCTTGCTGAACGTTCACTTTAGGTGATTCAAACATTCCAAAGGAATAACTCATTTTTACAGTCCCATCGGCCTTGCTACCACCAGTTGGAACCAGTTGTTTCTGTACGGCACACCCAGAGAGAAGCAGAGTTGAAGCCACTAACACCAATAAACCTTTACGCATATAAATCATCCTGAATGATTGTTTTATTTAGAAGCGCCTGCAATGTTAAAACATAATTTCAAGAATTTTAAGTGGATTCTGATTGTGATGTGATGAAGGTGGTGTCCGAGTCCTTGTGGTATCTTCTCCACACTGGTATGCGTAGGGAATCGGCAGTAACATATTCTTCGAATCGATACGTACGTAGGAGAGGCTATGGCAGGAGTATTGGCAAGCACGGCGGCAGCTATAGGGATTCTTGATAAAGCGGTGAGCATCACTCAGAAGCTGGCAAATAACAGCGATGAACTGGACAAGGCTACGCTCAAACTTGAGTTAGCTAATCTAATGGTCGAACTTGCTAACGCCAAGATTGAAGCGATAACAACACAAACGCTACTTTTCGACGCTGAACAGAAAAATAAGCAGCTTGAAGATCAGCTGAAAGACAAATCGACATTTATCTTCAAGGATAATGTTTATTGGAAAGCCGGAGATGAAACTCCGTTTTGCCCTCATTGTTATGAAACAAAGAATATTAAAAGGCATATGCAACAGTTTGCTGTAACGAGGGGTCAAAACGCTTGGTACTGTAGTCTCTGCAAGTTGAATGTTCGACTCTCATAAATCCATTTCATTGATAATCCGGCTAACGGCTTGCTTGTCTAAATCCAGATAGCGTCTGGTGTCGGTGATGTTGCTGTGATTGAGCACGGTCATAGCGAGGGCCAGGTTATTTCCAGAACGCTTGAAAAGAGCATTCCCCCCCGCCTTTCGAAAGCTGTGTGCTGATACAGTGCCATGAATACCGATAGCTTTAGCGGCCTCTGCGATCTGCTTGCTCACTTCTTCGCGTCGTACAGGCGCTTGCTTGTTCATTGATCGGTTACGCTGGCTCCTGAACACATGCACATCATGCGGATACTCAGCACGGCGACGAGCTATCATCTGCACCACTGGAGCCGGAAGGGTGAGGGCTTTACGCTTCCCAGTCTTCTGTTCTTCTATGTCTATCTCACCGTTGATCACTTCATCGAAGCGCAAAGCTACGGCATCCCCCACACGCAATACGGCGGCTTGCATCATTAACGTAACGTCAGCTATCAGGCTTTTGTTATGAGCGTTTAGCCACTCCCTGATCGCTTTGGCTTGCTGCTCGTCTAACACGACTGCTCTGTTCAATTAACCCTCCTTTGAGGACACAAATCTAAATCAATGAAATAAATATTATGATCAATTTCAGTGTGTTGCAAGTTAATAGATCGAAAAATGATCTTTGTTGTGTGTGGTTAATGGCGTGGTTGTGTCCAGTGCTGAACGCGAAGATCAGGCACACCCAGATCGAAATCTGCATGATTTTGAAATATCTTCAATAAAATCATTGTGTTGGCATTTATAAACATGTGTTTGAACGTTGCCAAACCATCAGATCGGCTCGAAGAAGAGCGGGAACACCAGAACATCACACTACAGGTGGTTGTGTGTGGTTGTTGTCTATCTCATTGATTTAATGGGGATGAATGTCTGTTCGTTGGGCGAGGGCGTCGCTAACCTGCCTGTATGCACAGATTATGCGGAGTTTATGCACTTGAAACTGATTGCATCATGAAATGATTAGAATGCTAATGAATTGGTGGGTTTCGGCATGGAAAAAGAAACATCGTTTCAATTTAAAAAACTCGTTCAGCACAGTGCATCGAATATGGAAGTGCTCATTGTGGACAATGACCGCTGTAAGCCTTGCGCCGTGCGGCTTTACGCAAAGTGAGTGATAGTTACTATTTGCTAACTATGGCAACTTTACCCCTGTAACAACGGCATTCTTTACCTGCCAATTACCAGCGGATTAGATGTCTGTTTGGTAGGGATAACCCCTGGTTAACCTCGGATTAATCTTAGGTGTTGTTGCATGTGCGATTCGTAGTGAGCAGGGCGACGATATACATCAAAATGATGTGTGTCGAAACTGAGGATAAGCGGATATACATCAAAATGATGTATGGATGCATGGGATACGCATCAAATTGATGTATGGATCGGCAAACTACACATCAAATTGATGTTCTATACAAAGAGATTCTAAAAGCGATCTCTAAAAGAGAGCTTTTAGAAGATCTTGTGAAAGATTCGCTTTGCTGGCGTGTATCGCCTGGCAAGTGACCTGATTCGCCTTTGGGTGGCTACTCGGTCAGCCGCTCACGACGCAGCGATCAGCGCATCTGTCTGTGATTGTGCCAGGGCTTCGCCCTCGTGAAACGAGGCACAGAAGCTATGCGCCGTGTGCGCAATGTCTTTCGGCATAACTTCTGCCTGTCTTCCATGCTCCGCATTTCATCCATGCGAAGTTAGCCCACGGCTAAGGCTTCACCGTGCTACGGTTCATCCAGCCTCAATCCAATACCAACACCTACTATCATGATAACTACCGTTATCCCTCTGTAGTTGTGCTATTGGTTTCGGTAAGTGCCAGAGGGCGCACAGGAAGCCCATAGAGCGCTTTAAACGGTGCAGGGAATACCGATGTAGTGCATGTGTATGCAAACCTCCTATGACGCGATACAGCGCGCTTAATGGTGAATGGTAGAGGTTGATCCCAACTGGAGAGTGTGTTATGATCTGAAGTGGGTAAAAATAATCATTGACAACATGGCTTTTTTGTGTTAAAGTAGTATTAAGAGCTAAGAAAAAGATTCTTACCTTCTATTTCTGAGGTGTTCAGCCTCTTAAACAATCTAAATTACACCGCACTATCAGGCAACGTTATTAACGTTCTCCCTGGATGGTGTTTTCGTTTAACTCACGCAAGGAGAACCAAAATTAAGTATTTTGACATTGACACTACTGTATCACAGCTTGTAAATGGCGAGGTCACTCGCTTTCAGATTAAAGCAATCCGCAACACCAACCGCAGACAAGGTTATAAAGATCGTGAAGAGTTCTTTAATGAAGTGCTTCGCCGTTTCGATCTAATCCGAGCGGAACAGAAAGAAACTAACGAATAAACCAGGAGGAGAAACCAAATGAGCGAAATCCAGAAGAAGAAACCAGCCGGAACATTCGTAAAACTGCCGGATGAAGTGTTTAGCACTTTGTTCAAAGAGGCGCGATCGAGAGGCGTAACAGTGCAGGAGATGTTAATTGACGCTGCAACCACACTTTCCACATCAATTAAGAACGGAGAACGTTCTACCAAATAAGGATACACCCTAACATGACTGACATTATAAACAGTAAGGTTTTCAGTTTCACCAACACCGAAGACGCATTTAACGAATGCACCAGGATCACCAATCTTAAAACAGGGGTTACAGAATTCCTATCACCTGACGATAAACAATTTTATGTAAGAATGCGCCACCGCTACTATTACTTCGTTAGAGAGTTGGGAAGAAGTTATTATGATGACGTTGATCAGATTGGTCAAAGTATTGGTGTTAGTTCGGCAACAGCAACACGAATTGTTGCAAGGCTACGAAAAGTAGGATTGATTGCCAGCGTTAAGCCAAAGCGATCAAACCAGTGGACAATAACCGACATTACACCGGAAAATTTCCTCTTTGAGCGTGATATCAACGCAACCAAACGTAAGACCGCGCCCGAATGGGTAGATTGTCTAAAACATCCAGTGTTTGGCAAATCTAATGAAGACGTAACTCCAGAGGTGCAATTAGAGGAGCAACGCGAAGAGACGAAAGCCGATCCGATGTGCGAGTTTGACGAAATAACGGAAGAAACTAAACCTATTCCAAAACGGGAAAAACCAAAGTCAGTAACGAAGAAGAAATCTACACCACCTCCAACCAGAGAAATAGAAATCGAAGTCGTTAACCCTGTCTCAATCGGGGTGTATCGGGATGAATGGGAGAATCCTGAAAAGAATCTACCTGTTTCACAACATCCGAAAATAAGATGGATGCTCATTAACGGATACCTGGACTACACAATCAATCCCAAACTCAAATCAATCTACGAGGAAATAGAACATTTATGCTGAAAACGGTTATACCTAAACAATACAACGAGCGTGATCTTAACATCATCCATCTTGCCAGTTTATTAAATACAGAAGTTGAAAGAGGCGTTGCATTCGAACAAGCTCAAGAGCTTGTAGATGTTTACGCTGATCGCGGTGAATCAAGTTACGCTAATGCTCTTGTTACGCTATTCAATGCTGCGATGAAGCCACCGAAAGAGATAGAATGTAAAATTTCATCTCCATACCTTCACGATAAGAATCTGTCACCTTCGGAACGTCTGGTATTAATGCATCTCGAATCACTGCCATCATTAACAAATGTGAAGCAGGAATCAATAGCAAAAATATTGGGGATAAGTGTAGCAACTGTATCGAGTGCGATTCGCAAACTCCGCCGCAATGGTTATCTAACTACTACGTTAATCAAACCTGGTCGCGGTAAAGGTTGCGACATTACACTTACGACTAAATAAAAACAATCGGGAAACTTTTATGATCATCGCTATGTATTGGTTATTTGCATTTTACGCAGTATGGACATTAACGAGAAAACACGGAGTTTCCCCCTCTACGAGGAATGAATGGGACGAAAAGAACGAAATCCAATTAAACGGATAGAACAAGCAACACGCGCCAGCAAACGTAAATACACCTCTTCTCTACAAGACCTCGCACGAGAGTCTATTCCAGGAGAATGGATCACCGAAATAATAGAATACCCTGCAACGGTGCCCGTAGGGGCAGAGTTTGAACTATTGCAGGATGTTTTAGCATCTTCGGATAACGTCTTCTATAAACCACGCCGCCGCCGTGAATACCGTGTTGATTCATCGAATCTTAAGAAATGGCAGCTATACGCAGAAAACTATATTGACTGGGTGGGGTATTCCCAAACTAACGGCTTATCTCACCACATACAAGATTTTGACATTCTCTTTGACGACAAAGAAAACAACAATGAATAATAAAACTATGGACACCGTGAACATCGTGAACACCCTAATTAACTCTTTCCACGATATCTGGCATTTACCAGCCTTGCAGCTTGTTAATAAGGCGTGGCGTGAGAGAACGCCCTCCGCGCTCCTGGAGGCGGTGCAATACACTGAACAGGCAATCACTGCCCTTGAACACTGGTATGCTGCTGTAGAGCACCTGGTGCAGATGAACGGGGATACCGTCACCGTGGATCAGGAGTGGCGCATTGCGAATGACCTTGAAGAGCTTGCTTGCTCCCTGCAATACATCACCGCCGAACTTGCGGAACTGGCAGGAGCCATTGCCGAGAAATACGCAGTAAGCGAATTTGAATAAAAATGCAAGTGAAGTGAATAAAATGTCGGTTTGGGTATTGACAAATTAACAGAAATGTTATAGAATAAGAAGTATGGATAGTATTCGAATCACCTCTCCCTCCAGAATGCCGTTTCTCATAGCGGCACTCTCTCCATCTGAATTTTCTCTCTGAAAGCTGGTTGTTTTCCTTTGTTGTGTTTAGTTCCAAAGGGTGGCGCGGGCGTTCCCACTTGTGTCGGGTGGTAACGGACAATCACCGCGCACATTCTCTTTCAGAGAGCAAATTCTTTGCTCTAAACCTTATAACCCCGTTAGGATTATAAGTAGTCAGACTGAATAAATGCCGTCAGTGGTAGTTACGTTCAGGCTGGCAATCTCTTATTACTATTCCAGTGGTGATATTGAGATTCCATTCCCACTTCTCGCCATGACAGAAGGGCTTCTGTTTTGAGGTGGGAGCAATGACGGGCGATCCTTCTTCTGTTATTCGTAACAGTTGCGCCCTTCATTATTTTAGAAGTCACTCTTAACCTCATTCCTCCTGAAAATGATGTTAACAATGCCTCTCTAACAAGGTATTCCTCCAGGGGCTTAACCGCCCCTTTTTAATCGTCTGTGTGTAACATTTTCGTTATTAACGGCAGACACAACGCGAAGGAAACGAAGAATGTTTCTCTTAAACAATCGCGACCGAATCCTAAAATACAAATCCGAAGTGATTCAAGTTAATCCTGAGTTGATAGCTAAAGTGGCTGAAATGGCAGGATGTACCATTGAGGAAATGGAAAAAGCTGTAGAGCGTTATTTCCCTTCTGAGGACACTCCTCAACTTAGTATGCAGGAACGGATCGCAATCAAATCGAAGGAAATCAAACAACAATGATTGTAGACCTAACCGAACTTTTCCCAATTCGTAAGAGTTTCACTGACGTAGTGAGCTACGCCACGGACTCATTCGCAGTCGTAGAAGGTCGTGTTTTCGACCTGCCAGCGGATATTCAGTGCGGCGATGTTATCGGCGCTGATGGCGCTCTATACACCTCCGGCGATAATGCCTTTGTGGTGGTGAGTGAATTTGTCACTGCTGGCGACGGTAAAACCGTGAATGTCCTACGTGCGCCCAATGTTGGTAGCTTCGTAGCGCTTAAAGCCGACAACCTGAATGCAGCTAACCATGCCGCAGCTATCGCCACGCTCGAATCCAAAGGATTCGTATGCCGTCCATTCTTCACCTCTTAATCAAGGAAGATAAATAATGAGTAAAATCGCAATTGGGCGTGAGATGGTCGATTTAGCGCCAATCTTCCACGCTCTGCCGGAACGTAACTATCTTATGAATGCCCTCGACCTATTCGACGGGGTAGGCGTCCAGAATCCGAAAGTGGTGGTGACACAGCTTCTTGATGATAACTACAGCCTGTTTAACATTCCGCAGAGCCGTTATTCATCAAACCACGACACTACAGCGCGTCAGAATGGTAAAGAATACCTTATCGAGATTCCTTGGTTTGCAAGGGAAGATGAGTTTAAACCTGTAGACGTACAAGGGAAAAGGGTACAAGGCACTGATTACGAACAAACCGTTACCGACCTGTACACCGAGTACACTGGGAAACATAAAATTGCTTACCTTCGTACCCGTGAATCTTACCTGGCCCGTGCTTTGTTCAAAGGTGAAGTTTATACCCCTGCTACTGATGACCTGCTGATCTCTTATGCTGAACTGTTCGGTGTAGTACCAATGACAGCCAGCGTGAGTACAGCGACAGCGGCACAGGATTTTGATGCCATCTTAGACAAAGTTCAGGCTGCCGCAGGTGGATTGGCTGGTCAGATTGAACGAGTGATCGTATTCGCTAAGCCTGCTGCATTTAGCCAGATTCGCTTCTCTGACAGTATGTCTAAAGCGTTCCAGTATGTAGCGCCATATGACGACCGTAACCTGTTCTACCAGCGTCACGAGCTTCTCCCAGGAGTTAGTACGTTTAGTCTGCCTGGTGCGCCTATCGACATTGTTAAAGTGACAGATGCGCTGATCTTGGCACAGATGCCGGATGATGCTGATATGGTGGCGGTGCCTGTGTTTAGCAAAGGCAACTCAAATCCTTATAAGAATATTTACGGCGCTGCCTCTGGCAACTTCGCGCTGATCGATGCAGCACCTGCTGAATACTACTCTTGGGGCTACCTGAGTGAGCGCGGCGATGCGTACCACGTTATGCACGAAAATTCGGCGTTGCCTGTCAATCATGCGTTAGGTATGCAGGTGAAAATCACCATCACTGCTTAATGAGCAAGCGGGAGCCTGACTCGCTGGAAATATTCAGGCGCTTTAATGAGGGATGTTTACTAACCCACAGCGCAATTGTGGCTCTGGTGGCATCCCTTTTTTGTTTCCCCCATAACAAGAGGAAAAATAGAGGTGGAACTCATACTTAAATCAAATCGTGGTTTACATGTTCGACTGAGTGCAGACGATGCAGAAGGGCTGCTCAAGGTGAGCCAGCTTTGCGAGCTATTAGAGATTTCGTATACGGGCGTTAGAGCGCGTATTTTCCGTGGTGAAACCGTCGACGAGGCCGTGCATCACTTCCTTGATAAACAAGGCGGTGGCGATGCTTGAAATAAATGCCTCACGTGTATCGAACGTAATTACGTTTTCTGTCGATCAGAATAGTCTTAGGGCAGCGAAGCAGGCGGGGAAGGATTTACAGAAGTATTTCCAGTCTCTGGCTGAGCCTAAGATCAAATTCAAAGCGATGAAAGAAAGGCAGCGTAAAGCGGCTGCAATGGCAGATAATGCCAAATTCAATACAGCGCCAAAATCTACCAATGATTTAAAACAGCAACGTATTGCAGAGAAAGCGGCGAAGGCGCAGGCCAGGGAAGCGGCGAAGATTGCCAAACGTAATGAAATGGCAGACCTGAAACGGCGCTCAGCCAACCTTCAAATGAAAGGTATAGCCGGAAAATATGGCATTGATCCACTAAAGCAACTGGAATTTGCACGTTTCGCTAAGGAACAGACAGAGCTATTCCGCAACGGTCAGATCAGTAGTCAGAAGATGAACTATGAACTACGTGAAAGAATCGCCCTTATGCGCCGTGAGGCGGCTCTTCAAGCGAAAGTGACGGCATCCACACAAGCACAGGCGGCAGCAATCAGACATGCTAAGAAAACCGACTATGCAGGGGCTGCAAAGGGTATTAAAGAAAAAGGGCTGAATGTTATAGGTGGCGGTGCTGGCTTTGTTGGTGCTACTGCTGCATTAGCTGGCGGGGCAGGAGTCTTGTCTCGTATCAAGCAGCAAGGAGATGAAAATCTTGAGCTTGTCCGTATGTCGGAACGTACCAAACTGAATCCTAACGCTGTTAAGGCGATTGTATCTTGGGGGCAGCAGCACGGGGTTTCGAGCGCCAGCGTTGACAAGATCACGGATGGCTTCGGGAAAGATACCCGCGAGAGAATCAACGAAACATTATTAAATAGCCAGTTCAAAGGCGGTAAATGGTCTGGTGGAAATAGCGCCGTTGACGAAGTGTTAAATAAGTTTGGCTGGAACAAATCGCAGCTTTCACAGTATGCAGATAATCCGCTTGATTACCTACAATCGGTGGTAAATGAAGGCCAGCGTCGCGGGATGAAAGACGGTGAGATCGGGCATCTTCTCGAAAATACTTTTGATGATGGGATGCACTACCTCGATCTTTTCAAAAATAACGGTGAGCAGTTTATCTCCGTCCTGAAAAGCCTTGTTGAAAGTGGTCAAACTCTTAACGATGAGCAAATAAGGCAAACTCTGGCATATGGTGACCTGAGTGTAGCAATGGGTAATCTGATGAATGGCGTTAATAACAGTCTATTCACTGGCTTTATGTCCAGTTTTGCCGATAGCGGTGATGAGTTGGTGAAAAATACACAGGCAATCAATCAGAGTGCAGGGCTATTAGGTGAGGGATTAGGCGACCTTGCTAAACAGGTGACGGGCTTCGTTGGTGAGATTTCCGGCGTTGTGAGTGATATCAATGCTGGGCTTCGCTCTCGTTTCCCTGATTGGTTTGCTGATAAAGATAAGCCAGCGGCCCAGGCTCTCTACGATGGTGCTGTGGGTGGTAGTGCGAATGCGGCGGCTGATTGGGTGCAGGACATGACAGGGTGGGACAGCCGTAGTGTAGGTCATTCTGTTAAAGGCTGGTTAGGAATTGATGATCAGCCTACAGGGACAGCGGTAGAACAATACGGCCTGAATGGTGATTCTCTGCAAGGGGGAGCGCTTCGTGATTCTGCTATATCATCCCTAACCAGCACCAATAGTGCGCCATCGTACAATCTTGCACCTGTATTCAATCTAAATCTTGAAGCGTCTGTTCCGCTCACCATCGCCAGCGATAGCTCAAGATTGAGCGATTACATTGATTTCCAGGCGAGAGCTTCTCAAGCGAGTTTTACACAGTCGCTCACCTTGTCAGCCTTGAGCGGTCAGAGCAGCACAGGCGGGTGATTGTGATGTAAATTGCATGGAGATACCACATATTGCGCTTGTTTTGTAAATGATGTGTATATGTGGTGTTTTTTCTTTGACGCCGCTTCGTTTGTCCCTTATTCTTAAAAGGGTAAGCAGTTCACTCTTTATCTCCAAGATGAGGTGTTTTATGGCTAAGAAAACAGTAGTTCGTTCTGCGATAACTGGTCAGTTTGTTAAGCCCATTGAAGCTAAAAGACATCCTGACACTACGGTAACTGAAACTATCAAAATCCCTACCAAGAAAGCTAAGAAATAAAAACATCTCAAAGCGCCTATAGCGGCGCTTATTCTTTTGAATCTCTGGAGAGAATAAAATGGCTAACAATCTTTTTGTAACCTATGACTTGATTAAAACTAAAAACTATCCAGCAGTTTACGAAGCTATTAAATCATTGGGCGTAGCAGTCAAAGTTACAGAATCAAATTGGTATGTTAATTCACATTACAATTCTGAACAGGCAGCGCAAATAGTTCACAAAGCGATGGATAGTGATGATAAATTGATAGTTGTAGATGCAACAAATAATTATGCATATTGGTATAATATTTCATCTGAAACATCGCAATATATGCAAAGTGTATGGTATAAATAACATAGAGGGGGATTTCCCCCTCACATTTAAGGTATTTTAATATTTGATTAATTCGATATATTCTTTTAGTTCCTTCACTATTCGCTCAGGAACGGATTTCGAATACGTCTTGAAAGATTCAGTTTCTCCAAATGAGTGGCCCGCGAGCAAGGCAATACGAGATTCATCCACTCCGGCGGCGTTTAGCTTACTGATCACGGCATGGCGGTACGAGTGAAACACCTTGTTTTTCTGCCCTGGGAGAATATCGCGTTTAAGCCGTCCAAAGCGGTTTACGTGCCATGAGGAGCGCTTGCCGTCCTCTCTCTTGGTCACACTTGCACGGTAAAATAAAAAGCCGTTGTGCGGCTTCTGGCAGCGTTCCAGGACCATTGTTTTAATCGCACTATGGCATGGGATTAGCCTGGAAGCGTTAGCTGTCTTTCCTTCCAATACCTCGAAACATAACACCCCCTCAACTTCACGAATATTGTCAGATTTCAAACTGGCTATTTCATTGATGCGCATTCCGCTATAAGCGGCTATGGCGCTCACATCCCTTAATTCGTCCTCGCTTAACTTGTTAAACGTGCTAATGAGCTTCGTAATTTCTTCGTCCGTGAATGCCTCGTAACTCTGGCGGCTCTGCGCTGTGTTGAGTTTATGCCCTCTGAACACGTTACTTTCCAGCGGTGGGGCGTCCTGGTATCGGGAAGAGGCAAGATCGAGAATGTTTGCCATTGCTGATAGGTAGTTAGCCACTGTCTGGACTGCCTTTGTCTCTCTGAGATGATCAAGCCAGCCTGTAACGGTAGTACGGTTGATATCGTTTAGCTCCACATCCTTCTTTCGTAGGTAATTCAGGAATAGTTCAACGGCTTTCTTGGTCTTGCTTAATGTTCCCATTTTCAGGCGATCAGCGTTATGCGTGAGGTAAATCTCTAACATCTTATTCAGAGAGGGGCATTGGTAGATAATCGGCGCTGATGCTTTCGGGGCAGCTTTCGCGTACTTAGCAACGCTCTTTAGATAGCTGATCGTGTCCTGCAAGCTGTCCGGTTTTGGCGGCTCTGCAATTTGCCTGATGTGGTGAAATTCATCGGCTATAACATCACGCTTCCTACGAGCCACACGAAGATCGGAAGTGTTCAGACTACGGACGAGAGTTTTTCTTCCACCAAATGCACTACGGAGCCATACAGGAATTGAGATCCTGACGTAATAAACTCCGTAACTATCGGAAATGATGTATTGATCCGGCTTGTATTTCATTTTCCACCCCGTTAAAGTTGAGGGGCGTTTATCATGTGCATGGTGAATGCCAGATTATCAGTGTGCGTAAAAATCGTTAAATCAGGTAGTTGCGAAGGTCGTAGAAGAAGACCCGAACACAAGATTTATCGCGTGTTACACTCCTATTATCGGCACTCACACAACAAAATCCTTTAAAAACAACAATTTAAGACGATTGCCGTTCTCAAGGTACAATCTTTTTTTAAGGGATTCTATGACCAACAGTTGCCGCTAAGGTTAACAGTGGCTACTCAGGGATGTTAGCACGTAG
The DNA here is from genome assembly GCF_050030745.1 of Enterobacter cloacae complex sp. 402C9. NCBI lineage: Bacteria > Pseudomonadati > Pseudomonadota > Gammaproteobacteria > Enterobacterales > Enterobacteriaceae > Enterobacter > Enterobacter cloacae complex sp. 402C9. Next base: position 947,586 of record NZ_JBLGUW010000001.1, read on the forward strand.
CGGCCTGTAGTTGTAAAGCTCGAACAGGTACAAAGCGTGAACAGTCCCCACGAACCGCTATCAACTCGAAGCTGATGACGCTGCCAACGTCTCTAAATCCTCCCGAAACAGATTGATCACACGCATTGAAGCCCGATGTGTGGCCGTATGAGCCACGTAAACAGATAAACGTACCTGCACACGACATGCAGGCTCTGCCAGCGCTTCGCTCACGCTCCGAAAGGTACACAAGCATCCTGATAAGGTGTGATCCCTCTGACAATCTGATTTGGTCACTGGTGACTTTCGCAAAGCGAAACCAACTAGGTTGGCCTGATGCAGTCGCTACGCTCCGCTTGTTGCTTGTACCATTAATGGGGCTTTATGGCTGCTATTGTCTAAAATTGCTAATAAAGACCTTAATACGGCTTATAGCTATCAACTTGAAAGACATCTCTTTTTTCGGTCTTTGGATCAACCTCAATGATTGCCCTCATTCCAGTATCAATCCAGAGCTTAGTCACAACATATAAATCTTTCGTGCAACTAAAACCGTCTGCGTTGTAGGCATTCCCTTCCTGATCAATGCCTTTGGATGAACTTTTAAAGGCACATTTTATTTGCTTGTCGAGCCGAGAGTAAGTCACTTGACCTGCATAGTATGTCAAAGACCTGCCACCATCTTTCGTTACGACTTTATATCCGTTAGCAAAAGCGAGACTAGGGAGAAGGCACAGTACAGCCAATACTATATTTTTCATTCTCTGACTTACCTCATTTCTTCTCACAGTTGCGCATCTTATAGAAGAACCCTGTATTTGCATCTTCCACAATGAACCTATCGCCAAAGGTTGGACGGCGAATGAAGGTCACGCCACCTTTTTCAGCTTTTTGTTTCAATCCATCATCAATACTTTCTAAATCTGGGGAATACAACTGATCACCATTGGGCATTTGGACAATGAAGTTGCTTTCATTATCAAGAACAGTCGAGGCTTTCGACAGAATTTTGGTAGCGGTGTCCTGGCTGGATATGCGAATGTCACAAATATATTTTCCAGGCCCCTGATCTTCTTCTGCGAGTACAGGTAAGGAGAATAACGAAAGCGCGATTATGAGAGCTTTTTTCATGGGAGGTCTTAGGATGTTAACAAAAGTAACATTTTACAGAGGGAATGGATAAGAGCAAATAAGGCGTTATGAATGGGGGAGATCTCAAACCGAAAAAGTCAATCTTACAAAAACTTGGGGCGGTCTATTCCGTAAAAAGGAAGGGGCATGAAGCCCCTTCGTCAACATTAACCAGCGTGACGGTAAGATTCACGCACACCATCACGATAACCATCAGCGAACGCTGCTTGAGGACTTTTGTGGCGAACGGTTCCCGCTTGGCTATCAGGTAAGGCGGCTAAGTCTACCCAAACTTGCCCTGTGCGAGCCAAGCCTGCACGGTAACCCTGATCGTAAGCGCAGCCGCAACATTTATGGCGACCTTCACCACCTTGATCGTGAGGTAAGCTGATGAAAAGAGTATTGTAACGGTGTGACAGCTTACAAATGGTCATGCAATGCTCCTTATGAGCGTCATTTTATGGTTTACATGATCCTCTTTGCCTGGCACAATCAAGCCGTCAGAAATGAAGGCAAGGCTAAGATTCATACGGGTTTGGCGACTCGTATTGGTCATGCTTTGTAAGCCGGGTTCATGCAAATGAATCCGGTTTTTTTACGCCTAAAATTCAGGCGCAGCACTACATATGGGGGGCGTAAATCAACGTCGGCCCCACATAGTCGATATTTTAGAGATGATTCTTTTATGCACAAGGGTTGATTTTGAAGTTAAGTTAAGGCTGTGAAAGGGTAAAAAGGCATAACCCCATATCCCGTAAGGCCTGGACGACATGTCAATAATTAAGAAAAAAAATTCAAAATTTAATCGAGTGCTGATTTCTTCAACATGATTTAGGGTATGCGGATTCATGTTACTGGTAACTTTGAGAAAAACACACGATTGAGTATTCGTCTCTGGTGCTTAAAATAATCAGGCACGGAACTGTTGGTGATCTGTTAGACCGCCAGCCCAGACCCTCCGTAAAAAACCAGAATGTTCACCAAATATCCTACAGCCGACACTCCCAGCAATGCACTTCACCACTTAATCCCAAAGGCCATCACAACATGGAAGATTTGCCACAACAGAGCTTTTTAATGTTCATTTTTTGTTCTATTTAACTATTCTGGGTTTGAGGAATATACATAATTTGACGCATCACAAAAATTAGCGTAACCAGTTGTTTTAAAATTATATTTTTAAAAGTTAAATTCTAATTTACAGTTATGAACTAAGTTTCGGTTCATAACTGTGTTGAAAGGTGTCCATAAATCACCCTCAGTTGCGTCCATTAGTTCATGAACTAAACATTTTAATTTTGTGATTTAGATCAGGTTTTAGGGTTCAGTAATATTAATTTATATTCGATGTGCGATTGCATAGTACCTTTCCGACAACAGGTGCAGCGGTAAATGCATTTGGCTAGCCCCGCACAATACGGCCACAAAACCCGTTTCAAGCTGATTGACCGTCACTGAGTCAGGCATAGTGATTGATACGATTCGCCGTTTCTTTAGCGTTCCCAGCAATAACTACGATCTTCGCTGAGACGGTTGCTTATCCAGCAATTGTGAAATAAATCATCTGAATGTTCAGTTGTTCCGTAGCGTTCCGGGTAGTCGGGAGATGAGGCGATAACTCAGCGTACATCTGGTGATAATCGCCGGGCAACTATATCTTCCTTGACGGCGGATATCGCTCACATCGGACCTTCAGCTTTGTTGGCTCTTCCGCTTTGTGCCATGAATCGACTGCAAAGGTACATGTTTCTTATCCTTTCGGTGTTTCGATATTTTAATGGTGGCAATTTGTATTTTTTAGAGAACACCCGAGTGAAAGTCTGTTGTGAATCAAATCCATATTTATAGGCTATGTTTATCACTGGTTCATTAGTTTCAATAAAACCTTTCGCCGCAAGTCTGAACTTTTTATCTTTAATATACTTTCCAAGGCTAACTTCTTTTACCTGCACAAAAATCCGCTGAAGATGCCACCTGGAGTAACCTGCCCGCGCAGCAACATCCTCTATCTTCAGCGGCTTGTGTAAGTTTGAATCAATCCATTGAGTTATCTCATCGATGATGCCTTCTGTTCTGAACATAAATCGACGCTCACTTTAAGAGGGCTGTGACACATCCTGTTCGCGATGCTAATGATTATTTATAGATTTCAGCAACCCCGTGCAGCCGGTTATTCCCTGTGGTTGACAGAATTTTGAATGATGTTGCTCCTTGCTCATCAGCTTTACGAGAGAGCGCATTCGATAAATCCTCAAGCGTATAGGCATTGCTGGCTGAGACTACACCGAGCTTTTCTTTCCCATCTGCATGGTTAATTTCCTGAGCAGCAGATGCGGCATTCACTGTAATAAATCCCATGACCAATGAAGTAATAAGTAGTGATTTCATATCTAATACCTCTTTTAAAATTTATGTTTGAAACTGGACTCGTATCAGGGGAACTCGCCCACCTATGTGCATTCAAATATACAGACCTAAGCTGTCATGAGACTGACCGCTATATGACAAAATTGTCAGGGTTGTCGATTGGTTAGTTTTTTTGAATACAAATTCAGCTCGTTAATAATGCAGTCAGGTTCTTCACGCAGAGGCATATTGTCTATGTCCAGAACCCCATCATTTTTTTGTGGATCATCAGCCTGCAGGTCTGCAAACAGTGGGGTAAGATCCTGCTGTGCTTCACCTCGTTCAGCCACCAGCTCGAACGTTTTATTTTTTGCCTCGTCGTGGGTCAGGGCACTGACCAGAACCTGGGCGATTTGCTCCCGGGATATCACACCATCTTCCGGTGTTCCCGTATGGCGACGATCCCCCTGAAGCATAACGATTCGGTGTTCATCATCATTGTTGTAATCAAACCAGCCGGGCCTGACGATGGTATAGGGGTGACCAGTGGCCCTGACCAGACGCTCGGCACGTCTTTTCCAGTCATGAACCTCAGTGCGTTGATTCCAGGTGCTGAGTCGTTCAGTCACGCCAATCGTGGTCATCAGGCTGATACGAACAGATACATCCCTGAATATTCGTAAAATATTGCGCACTCCGCCATAATCTATCGCCCTGGCACCAATACGACCCTGACCATCGGAACCGAGAGTGAAGATGATGGCATCGATATCTTTCGGTAATTCGGTGAGTGTTTCAGGCAATGAAACATCGCCGTAAAAAATATCTGTTCCCCGAGGAAGCGATTTCACTTTGCGCTTATTTCGGATCAGCGCTACAGGCTGATGGCCCATTTTGATAGCGGTATTGACGACATGAAGGCCAATACTTCCTGTCGCCCCTGCAACGAGTATTTTCATGATAAACCTACTGATAATTCAGACTTATTTTCGATACGGTCAGAATATCAATTATCATTAATGTCAGTAATGGGGCTAAAATGATTGTGTCTATGAACACCCTTCATGAGTGTGCGATGAAGGGAATGCCTCCATAAGGAAATCGCCGATGCTCAAAGAAAATTTCAACGAACTGCAAATCTTTCTTGTGGTGGCGAGGGAGCGAAGTTTTACCAAAGCAGCGGGCAAACTGGGCGTTTCTCAGTCTGCACTCAGCCACGCGATGAAGGCCCTGGAGGAAAGGCTAAATATCCGCCTCTTGACCCGCACGACCCGAAGCGTTGCCCCTACGGAAGCCGGTGAGAGAATTATTGCCTGCCTTGAACCCCGTATTGCCGATCTTGAGCAGGAGCTGGAATCGTTGGTTCAGATGAACGGCACCGCCTCTGGCAATATTCGTTTATCAGCCGGGGAGCATGCCGCGCGAAGTCTGGTATGGCCGAAGCTAAAACCCTTCCTCAGGGAATATCCGGAAATTAATCTCGAACTGGTGGTTGATAACGGCTTTGTCGATATTGTTGAGGGGCGTTTTGATGCCGGGATCCGCTTGGGCGAAAGCGTGGATAAGGACATGATTGCGGTAAGAATTGGGCCGGACATGAGAATGGCCGTAGTGGGAGCACCGTCTTATTTCGCTGCAAATCCTGCACCTGAAACGCCGCACGAACTACAAAATCACCGGTGCATCAATATGCGCCTGCCGACAGCCGGTGGACTTTACCACTGGGAGTTTGAGAAGGAAGGGAAACCGTTGCGGGTCAGAGTGGAGGGGCAGGTAACCTTTAATCTGCAGGCGGAAAGGATTGATGCGGTGTTATCCGGTTTTGGCATCGCCTGCATACCTGAAGACAGGGTGCAGGATTATATAAAGTCAGGAGAGCTTATTCAGGTTTTGCAGGAGTGGTGCCCATCTTTTCCCGGATATTACCTCTACTACCCGAGCCGCAAGCAGCATCCGCCTGCTTTTGCGCTGATGATCGATGCACTTCGCTACCAGGAATAACGGGTCCGCCAATTGCAGCGGACCCGTCCGGGTATTAACGGCCTACGCGAGCCTGGTGCTCAGGAGAGTAACGTTCGCCGACGATTTTAATCGTTTCAAGCGCCTGGGTTATCTGTCGCGAGTCATCCTGAGAAAGGATGATGTCGGCGGCCCCCAAGTTTTCCTCCAGCCGGTGCAGTTTCGTAGTTCCAGGGATAGGAACAATCCACGGCTTTTGTGCCAGCAGCCATGCCAGCGCAATTTGCGCAGACGTCACGCCTTTCTCTGCCGCCAGTTCACCCAGCAATAAGACCAGCTTTTCATTGGCTTCAATCGCCTGCCCGGCGAAACGCGGCACGGTGCTGCGGTAATCATCCTTGCCAAAAGTGGTTCCTGGCTTAATCGATCCCGTCAGGAATCCTTTGCCTAATGGGCTGAAGGGTACAAAACCAATACCCAGTTCCTCCAGTAACGGCAGGATCTCCTGCTCAGGCTCGCGCCACCACATTGAGTATTCGCTTTGTAGGGCCGTGACAGGTTGTACGGCATGCGCACGACGAATGGTTTGCGCACCCGCTTCGGACAGACCGAAATGTTTAACTTTGCCTTCAGCTATCAGGTCTTTTACCGTACCCGCAACATCTTCAATCGGGACATCCGGATCGACACGGTGTTGATACAGCAGGTCAATGACATCAGTCTTAAGACGGCGTAATGATCCTTCCACAGCTTCACGGATATGCTCCGGACGGCTGTTTAAAATCTGCTGCTTGTTGTCGTCGCCAAAAGTAAAACCAAACTTAGTGGCGATGACCACGCGGTCACGAAACGGTTTTAAGGCTTCGCCGACAACTTCTTCATTGAGGAAGGGGCCATATACTTCAGCGGTATCGAAGAAGGTGACGCCACGTTCAACCGCTGCGCGAATGAGCTCGATAGCCTGTCGGGTATCGGTCGCCGGGCCGTAGCCGTGGCTTAAGCCCATGCAACCGAGCCCAAGCGCGGAGACTTCGAGTCGGGATTTACCCAGATAACGTTTTTGCATTGAGTGAATACCTCTATTATCGCGACTTAAACATCAAGTTTGCGGCCGGTCAGCCATTCCACCATCGCCGGGTCGCGGTGAGAGAAGAAGGCGCTGGTTGCAGTGTCGAGGGCGGCAATCTGCAGCATATCTTCAGAGCTGAGTTCAAAATCGAGAATGTTGATGTTCTCTTCCATGCGTTCTTTGCGCACCGATTTCGCCAGCGAAACGATGCCTCGCTGGAAGATCCAGCGCAGCACAACCTGGCCCACGCTTTTGCCGTACTTCTGACCAATTGCCGTTAACACGGGGTGCTGGAACAGGCCATTTTTACCCTCAGCAAACGGTGCCCAGGCTTCCGGCTGAATGCCATGGCTTTGATTCCATGGAACGGCATGCAGCTGCTGGTTGAAGGGGTTAACTTCAATCTGGTTCACCGCAGGGGCAACCTTGTTGAAGGCGATAAGGTCGGCCAGTCGGTCAGGATGGAAATTGCTGACACCAATGGCGCGAATTTTGCCTGCCTGTTGCAGTTCTTCCATAGCACGCCATGCCCCATGGACATCGCCGTAAGGCTGGTGAATCAGATACAGGTCGACGTAATCAAGTTGCAGACGATTCAGGGAGCGTTCGAACTGGGCTTTAGCGCCTTCGTAATGGGTATCCTGTAGCCACAGTTTGGTTGTTACAAAGAGTTCGTTACGCGCGATACCGGTCTGTTTCAGTGCGTTTCCGACCTGGGTTTCATTCTGGTAAGACGCAGCGGTATCGATCAGGCGGTATCCCGTATCGATGGCGTCAATCACAGCTCTTTCACATTCAGCAGCATCTGTCATCTGGAAGACACCAAAGCCCAGCAAGGGCATTTCAATACCGTTGTTCAGTTTTACAGTTTGCATGACGTTATCCTTCAGCTGTTGTCCAGGAAAAGCATAACGCAAAGTGATTTATTCGATTAGGTGGGGTAATTAGCTAGGGTTTATTAGATGTGTTCATTAATTTTTAGGGCCAAGGATTGGCTTTGCGCCAGGAGGGGACTTCTAGCTGTTCTAGAAATTTCTCGTGTCGTGACCACATTTTGTCGACCACTCCAGTGTGAATAATTTTCCAGGCCGAGGTATAATCTTCAATGCCTCTAAATTATCAATAAAACAGTAGGTTGCAACCATGTTAAAAATTACCGGTTTAGACAAGCTACAAAAAGAGTTGAAAGTGGCCCAGTTGGCACTGAGTGAGTTGGATGGAAATTTAGGTACTGTGCATTTTGACCCACAAGATCCAGCCAGTATTGAAAATGCAATTCAAAAGATAAATCAAATAGTTGACGAACGAGTCTCTCAATACTCATCCAATTCGATTATTAGTCCATTGGCCGAGCAAATGAAGCAAGCATATCGTGAAAATTTAATCCAAAAAGCTACAAAGTTCAGAATTAAAAATAACGAGGAAAATTGATGTCAAAAGATATATTTGCAGATATTAATAATGCCGTTCTGGACCTACAGGCTTCACAGGCACAAACCTTTGAACGTCCTTTAAAAAAACTTGCTCAACTTCTGAAACATCCTGATCTTGAGCCTTATAATAAAGAATTAGTTGCAGATCTTGACTTAGAGAGTTTTCTTGAAAAGAGTGCACAATCTGCGAGATCAATGGTCGGAAGTGCAACTCTTGACTGGCCAGAAGATCCCAAAAAAGAGCTAGGCCTAACACTACTTTTAATCTGGAAATTAGGCGCCGATCCTAGCTATGCCGTCCACTTCAGTATTAATTTCTTTTATTCTGGTAAAAGAATCATCAGCAATATTCATGCGCTCACCGGTCAGTTAATCATCCCCTTTATTCGGGACTACAAAAACTACATTCAATCGAAGGGAATTCCCCAGGCCATGTTAACTCCCCCTCTATCTAAGAAAGTATTTATTGTTCATGGTCACGATGAGGGTTCCCGCGAAAAAGTGGCTCGCTTTCTGGAACGCCTTGGTCTGGAAGCAATTATATTGCATGAACAGGCTAATCGGGGTCGAACTGTTATTGAGAAAGTTATTGAATACGGCAACGTGGGATTTGCGGTTGTCCTACTTACCCCTGATGATGAAGGGGGTGTAAAAGGTGGTGCGCTTGAACCCAGAGCACGCCAAAATGTGCTTCTGGAGTTAGGTTTTTTTATTGGTCACCTTGGACGAGATAAAGTCTGCGCCCTTAAAAAAGGGGCAGTAGAAATACCCAGTGATTTCGCCGGTGTTGTTTGGGAACCGATGGATGATAATAATGGATGGAAGCAATCTCTTTCCCGAGAACTCGAGGCTGCTGGCCATGTAATCGACTGGAACAAAGTGATGCGTTAAAGCACCATATAATCGTTATAGGTGCTTACAGGAGGACTGACAGTTTCTGCAGCGAAGGCCATTTCATGGTAATATCGTTGTCAGTCCCTAGCGCCCAGGGGCTCGGAATGAAAAATGCAACTGAGCTCAAAGGTTCGAAGCTTTGCTGGGTTTCACTTTTCTAATTCGTCGCTGATTGAGCTTCAGTTTTCCATCTCCAAGAACATACCGTCCAGAATGTACCGCTAGCCAGAACTGTATTGTGATAATATGGTGGTTGATCAAAAGCTTGCATAGGCTTTTGCGTAATATTCCATTCCAGGGATAAGGCCCGAGCCCAGCACTGTAAAGGGAAAAATGTTTAAATTCTCCCAATCGCCAACGCCAATAAGACTTCATTTCGGTTTTCGCATGCTCAATGGCATTACAGTTCCATAACTCTCCCCAGCGTCGCACCCATTTGTCATTTAGCAACCAGTTATATGTTAGATGGGACCTTATTGAATCAAAGGGTTGCTGTTGTTGGCCCCCAGCTAACGTAATGACGCATTGAGTTAACTGCGTTTCGGTAATCGAAAAAAATATACCGCGCTCAGAAGCCTCCACAAGCTCCTGCCGAGGAATTTGATCTAAGTGAACAATCAGGACAGATTGGTCCAGATTTACCAAATCAATTTTCTGCTGGTAACGAATACCATGTCCAGACGCTTCAAAATAAAGTTTAATATTCTCTACCAGAATATCTTTTGCCCGAAAAGCTATACAGGATTTTACTGTTTCATGATCGGCAGAACTAGAAAGGCGCAACGAGTACTCTAGGTACTCGCCGAGTGGTTCCCAACGCGCTCCTAACCGAAGGCGACTAGCTTTGTACTCGTGAGATTTTTGATAGGTCTTTAGTAAACATAATCGAGTAATTTTATCCCACATCCACTTAAAAAGGCGTCCAGCTAAACTCCAAGGCATTGATAAGTTCATATATTTCTCCGTATTTTTGGCCCTATGCTTTCATCTTTCTACGAAGAAAAATAAAGATTTTACATATTTTTACTGTCCTTCACCTCTGGCTTACTCCCCGTTAATTAATACATCCGTGATGTTAGTAATAACTTCATTAGTTGTGTAAATAATTGCCAGGTTCCGCGCCTTGCTCACAGCAGACCGTCACGTTCCCATTTTATTTTTTTGATAAACTGATGTTTGTATTGAGCCTTCATGAATGAAGGCTCAATACTAGCTTTCCCTATTGCAGATCTTTTTCCTTCAAAAATTGACTAACCAAATCAGCAATCTGCACATTATTTAAATCAGAGAACGGGAAGTGGGTATTCCCTTTGATTCCCACTTCAGGTAGATGCGTCACCGTCACATCACCGCCATGCTTGTTCACCACGTCGCGCCACTCCCGAGCCATTGCAAGGCGTACGCGCCAGCTGTCCTGCGCGGGCATGGCGACAGGTTTATCCGGTATGTTATCGCCGTAAATAATCAGAATCGGGATTTTGGTCAGAGCCATAAACTGCTCCATCGGAACAGGCTCACCCTTCAGCGTGTCGAACGCGCTTGGCATAGGGGCAGGGAGTTCTTTTTCCGGGAAGACAAAGCTGCTGCCTGGCTCGAAGGCGACAATGGCTTTGACCTTGTCGTTTTTCATCGCCGTGTACCAGCCTGGTCCGCCACCCTGAGAGTGGGTGAAGAGGATAGCGGGGCCGGATTTATCCACGACGGCGGACATCGCATCAGAGATAACATTGATATCAAACGGCCCGGTACTTGGGGTCATCTGACGGAAATACTGATTCAGTGCTTCTTTGTCGTGAGAGAACTGAACGCCCTTAAAATACTCTGGCCACACGCCAACGCGGAACTGGTTGAACCACATCTGTTCATCCGGTTTAGGCGTAACAGTACCTTCTACAGTCGTACGTCCGGCGCTGCCCCGACGCGGCTGATCGACAAGATAGGTTGAGAACCCGCGACGCAGGAAGATGTTCTGGAACCCTTCGCGACCATCTGGAGTACTTTCCCAGGTACGGGAGAACTGACCTGCACCGTGCAGCATGACGATAGGGTATTTATGCGGATTTTCCGGAATTTGGTAGAACACTGAGGCATGATCGCCATGATAAGTTTGGCCAGCAGAATCCAGCGGCTTCTTCGCGTCAAACTTACCCGGGGCAGTGGTGATAGTTCCGCCAGCAGAAAAGCTTCCCTGTTCCTGAATGACCAGCGGCGCTGCGTATACCGACTGAGCCACCAGGCCACTCGCTATCATGCAGACGGACAGTGTTTTTAAAAGTGTCTTCAAGGGTATCTCCTCATATCAATGAATCAGCTGCGTATTGTCTCTAACCAACTTGTTACCGTTTCAGTGGTTCTTCGCTCCTGATCGCATTCAATGACCAGCGGTTTTTCCCGACGCGCAGTTGGGGCGAGACTGGCAAGGATGTCGTCGCTGTCTCCTTTACCGTAGCCACCGTGAGTAATAAAGGGGATGAGTAATTTGCCCGCAAGGTTGTGGCTGCTGAGAAATGCTTGCACTACAGGCGGCACGCTGGTCCCCCAGATCGGAAAGCCTAAATACACGGTCTCGTAGCGTGAGGTATCTGCAACGCTATTTTTTAATGCCGGTTTTACGCCTCGCTCACGCTCATTTTTCGCCTGTTCAACGGTCTGAAAATAGTCTTCCGGATAAGGCGTAGCTGGTTCGATTTCAAACAGATCGGTATTCAGGCAGCGGTGAATGACGCCCGCAATGACTCGTGTATTTCCGCTGCGGGAAAAGTACGCCACCAGAACACGGCTTTTACCCTGCACGTTTGCGGTTCCGGTCGCAGCTGAGGCAAAAGAAACGTTCGCCAGCGTCAGCCCGGCAAGTGCGGTGATTAACATTCTGCGGTTGGGATCATGCTCCATAATCCACTCCTAATTGTTTGCGAGCGCCTGCTGCAGCGCCTTTTCAGCTCGCGTTGCTGCATCACTTTCGCCATGTTCACGCAGAACCTGTGCCAGCTGGCGCAGCTGCGACACCGTCAGGCCGACCCGCATGCTTGCTCGCGTATGCGACAGCAGTTGTGATTCGACGCCCGGCGTGGCCGCTAATGCGCCAACCGTTGCCAGCTCGCGGCTTTGCCAGTCAAGGTTATCACGGGCGAAAATGTCGCCGAAAAGGTGCGTTTGCAGAAACTGGTTAATCACCGGGGCAAAATCAAACAGTGGGCCCTGGACGGGAGCGCCTGAGATTTTTGTCTGGTTTGCGGTACCGACACGGCGAAGCTCATCCCCGACAGGGATCGGGGCAACCGGTTCTTTACCCTCAACGTCTTTGATACCACGTTGTTTACGTGCTTCGACGACCTTCATCAGTTCACTAAGCGCATTCAGGCTACGGGGGAAGCCCGTATAGGCATAAAGCTGGACGAGAATCTCTTTGGTTTCGTTTATCGTGAGCCCTGCGTCAAGACCCTGATTCAGGGCTGCATTCAGCTTATCCATCTGGCTGCTGGCCATCGATGCCGCAATCAACGGGATGGCCTGTTGGCGGGCTGACAGCGTATCTGAAACCTTTTGTTCGTGGTTCATTTCTGAGGCTCCTTTATTGACGGGCGCAGCATGTGCCGCGAGACCAAAACCAAAGGTCAGCAGTACCGCTGCCGTTAATGCTTTAATGGGCGTGGTATTGTTCATCTGTCACTTTCTCCATCCAGTTAACGCTTTTGCCATCCACAATCCCGGTTATCGCCAGATGCGTCATCGCGCTGCCGGGGGCCGCGCCGTGCCAGTGTTTGACGCCCGCCGGGCAAGAGACTACATCTCCGGCGCGAATAACCTGCACCGGCTGGCCTTCTTGTTGGGTGAGCCCAACACCCGAGGTCACAATCAGCCGCTGACCTGCCGGATGCGTATGCCAGGCGGAACGAGTGCCGGGTTCAAACGTGACATAAGCCCCGGAAACAGGGATGTCATTATCCGGTTTGAAGAGAGGATCAACCCTGACACGACCGGTAAAGTTCTCGGCTGGCCCGAACACCGCGTTCTGACTTCCTGCTGGGGCGATATGGACAGCGGGATTTTGTTCCGCTGCCCAGGATGAAAATGTGTAGAAGGGCAGTAACAGCCCGAGGTAACGTAAATGTCCGATCATGCAAAGCGTCCTTATCAATGAAGAGGGGATTGCCTGCGATGATTTTATCGGGAGGGTAATGACGTCAGGCTGACGCCCCCCTGACAATTCTGTCAGCTAACCCCGGTCCCGGCTCAGTATCGGAATGAGCATTGCCCGCCGCTTTATCCGCTTGTAGCGCAAAGGTGAGGCCAAAAGTATTGATGCCTCCTTCACTACGGGCAAAGACATCTCCCCGGTGCATAATGGCGACGGCACGTACGATCGACAGGCCCAGTCCATGATGGGTATCACTCCTGGCCCGGGAGGTGTCAACGCGATAGAACCGCTCGAAAAGCCGGTGTAAGTGCTCTGGTGCTATTGGATCGCCCGGGTTTGACACTTCAACACAGGCTTGATGACCGGTTTCGCTTAACCGCACCGTAACCGTACTGTTGGAGGAGGAGTGTCTTGCGCTGTTTTCCAGTAAATTGGCCAGTGAACGGTGGAACAGTCGTCGGTCGATGTCCGCGGTGACGTCGCCCTGAACATCGAGAGAGAGCTGTTTTTCAGCAAAAGAGGGTTCCACATACTCCGCTGTTTTTAGGGTTTCTTCGCGCAGGGAGACTTGGGTAAGCTGGGATGCATGTTCACCCGCATGGGCATGGGAAAGGAACAGCATGTCGTTAACAATAGACGTCATGCGTTCAAGTTCTTCCAGATTGGAACCCAGTAACTCTTCCAGTTCATCATGTGAACGGCGGCGCGAAAGCCCCAGCTGCGTCTGGCCGATCAGGTTAGTCAGCGGAGTCCGGAGTTCATGCGCAACATCGGCATTAAAGCTTTCGAGCTGCCGCCAGGCGACCTCCTGCCGTTCCAGCACGCCATTAAAAGATGATGCTAACTGCTGTAATTCGTCAGGTAATGCTTCGGTATTCAGGCGCTGACCATGGTCCCCGGGAGCGAGTTGCCGAGCCTGTTTACTGAGCGCCCCAACGGGACGAAGACCGATCCTTGACACGACGTATCCCAGTAAGGCGACAATCACGACGCCCAGTGCGGTAATGATCAGCAATGTCCGCGTGAACGCATCGAGTGTGCCCATATACGGCGTGGAGTCGATGGCAACCACATAGCGCAGCTCAGGCCTTTCACCGTTGGCGGGGATCGTTTTCACTAACAGAAACAGCGAGCATGCACCTTCTGATGCACCTGGTACTTTATTAAAGCCTTCCTGTAAAGAAGACCACTGAACACCCACCGGTGGTGTTCCCCCCATGCTAAAGCGTGGGTTATCGCTTACTATCCAGTAGCGAACGCGCTCACCTTCAGAATTGGTTAATACGGTAAATTTATTGGCAAGCAGTGACCAGCCGTCAGCCGAGGTTCGTGCGGTGATCCACGGACTCATTAATGATTCCCGGAACAACAGCTCGTTGTGCATCTGCTTTTGCAAAGAGTCATGCAAAGAGCCTCTGAGCAGGATACCGATAACGGAAACAATCAGTAGCGCGGATAAGGCAAACATCAGCGCCAGGTGAACGGAGATGGAACGCTTAAGCATACATATCCCCTTCATTATTCTGACCGGACTTCGAGGACATACCCCATGCCACGAACGGTATGTAACAGCTTGATATCGAACGGCGCATCCACTTTGGCCCGAAGTCGTTTAATGGCCACTTCAACCACGTTGGCATCGCTGTCGAAATTCATGTCCCATATCTGCTCAGCTATCATCATTTTTGAAAGAATCTCTCCCTGATGCCGGGCCAGAAGGCTCAACAGGGAAAACTCTTTCGCGGTCAGCTCCAGCCGTGTTCCGGCACGAAATACGCGGCGAGCCAGCAGGTCGAGATGCAGATCGTGAATTTGCAGTTGGGTGATGTCCGCACCATCCGTAGAACGACGACGTACCAGTGCCTGTATACGCGCCACCAGCTCAATCAGCGAGAAGGGCTTGGGCAGATAATCATCCGCGCCAAGACGAAGCCCTTTAACGCGCTCGTCGACCGAGCCGCGAGCCGAAAGCATCAGCACAGGCGTCTGTTTTGCTGCTCGCACCCCCTCGAGTACCCGGTAGCCGTCCATCCCCGGTAGCATCACATCCAGTATTATCGCGTCGTAGTCGAACTCCAGCGCGTAATGAAGACCTTCAGCGCCATCTGCAGAGACATCAACCGTAAACCCGGACTCACCCAGCGCACGGGAGAGATAGGTTGACGTTTTTTCTTCATCTTCGACTAACAACAGGCGCATAACGGGACTTCCTCTTAACTTTTCATCGGTGCTTCAACATCGGAATAAACCTGCACGGCATCCGGCAGACGTTGACCCTGGATAGTGATGGCGTCCAGTGAGCGGGTGAGCTCGGTCATCTCAGCGGAAGTCAGCGATACGCCGGTAGCCGCTGTGTTTTGCAGCATATGGTCTTTATTGGTGGTGCCAGGAATGGGAACAATCCAGGGTTTACGGGCCAGGAGCCATGCCAGTGCAATCTGCCCCGGCGCGGCATTTTTTCTTATTGCCCAGGATTTCAGTAGTTCAACCAGCTGTAAGTTGTGTGGCAGGTTGTCAGGCGAGAAGCGTGTTTCTGTCGCGCGGAAATCACCGGTAGCGAACCGGGTATTCTCATCAATCCAGCCCGTTAAAAATTGCACGCCGAGTGGGCTCCATGGCACGAACCCAATGCCCAGTTCTTCACACACCGGAAATACCTGCTTTTCAGGGCCACGCCAGAGCATGGAGTATTCACTTTGTACAGCTGTAACGGGTAATGCTGCATGAGCGCGTCTCAACGTGTTGATGCCCATTTCAGACAGACCCCAGTGCAGGACTTTTCCTTGATCCATTAAATCTTTCACCACACCGGCGACATCTTCGATCGGGATCTGTGGATCAACCCGGTGTTGGTACAGTAAATCGATACGATCGGTACGCAGGCGTTTGAGCATGTTTTCGACGACCTGCCTGATATGCTCCGGCCTGCTGTTAAGGCCCGGCAGACGCTTTCCCGTCTGTTGGTCAATGTTCCAGCCAAACTTGGTGGCGATAACGATTTTGTCCCTGAACGGGGCGACGCCTTCCCCGAGAATTTTTTCGACTTCAAACGGGCCGTAGGCTTCAGCTGCGTCGAAGAACGTTACCCCTTCATCAAATGCCCGACGGATAACATTGATCATCTCAGGACGCCAGGGAACGGAGGTGTCGTATTTGCGACTCATGTTCTGCGCGCCCAGACCGACGGCAGAAACTTCCAGCTTCCCGAGTTTACGCTTGCCCGGAGCAGCATTGCGTTGGCTGGGTTGTCTGGATGAATCGACCTGAGAGGATTGGCTCGCCGCCGATACGTGGGGAATCAGCGAGGCGGCGGCAATACCGGCCCCGGCGACTAATAGCTTGCGCCGCTCTGGCATTGTTGGGGCATTCTGTCTTTTCATTGATCGCTCCTTTTCTCAGAAAACTGAACATGAATCGCATTTAAGCGAGACCATTCTGCCTTCTGATTGCCAACATAAAGCTGACGGTTACCTGACAGCGTTGTCAGAAACACTTATCCATCCCAGCCCGTTTCCTGACAAAAATGTTATTTCCCTGTCACGATGCTGACAGCCCTCTCCGCCTACTCTGAGCCTGCAAATTTGATTCCGCGAGCCTGTATAACCAGGCCAATACTCATCGGGAGAGATCATGAAATTCACGCTTATCAGTGCAATGCTACTCACGGCAATGGCCGGAGTGACCTCAGCCAATGCGGCTGATTACAAAAAAAATCCATTCACACTCGTCTATGACGGTGCCATAACTGAGAACGTCAAAGGCAAGGTCAACATTCATCCGGTGAAATACGATCTGCATGGCATTCAGATTGCTGCGAATGTCTATACCCCTGCTAACTACGATCCCGCCAAAAAATACCCTGCGGTGGTGGTTGCACATCCTAATGGTGGCGTAAAAGAGCAGGTCGCCGGGTTGTATGCCCAGCGTCTCGCCGAGCAGGGCTACATCACCATTACCGCCGACGCGGCTTATCAGGGTGCCAGCGGTGGGATGCCTCGCAGCGTGGATAAACCCGCTAATCGCATTGAGGATATCCACGGCATGGCTGACTACATAAGCCAGTATCCTGGTGTAGATACCGCCCGCCTTGGTCTGCTGGGTATTTGCGGTGGCGGCGGTTATTCACTTGTTGCGGCTGAAACTGACAAGCGGTTTAAATCGATAGCAACCATCAGCATGTTTAATTCAGGCCTTGTGCGCCGCAACGGCATGCAGGATTCACAGCTGGATACTATCCAGCAGCGTCTTCAGCAGGCTTCTGACGCACGTGCTCAGGAAGCCGCCGGAGGCGAAGTGCTTTACTCCGGCGATGCCAACCTGACTGATGAACAGATTGCTAAATTACCCTTTGCCTTGTATCGCCAGGGCTACGAGTATTACTGGAAAACCCACGCGCATCCGAACTCCACGTTTAAATACACCACCAGCAGTCTTCTGGATTTGATGAGCTTTGACGTAACGGACCATATCAATCTCATCAATAAACCGCTGCTGATGATTGCCGGTACAAAAGCGGATACGCTCTATATGACTGAAGACGCGTTCGCGAAAGCCACTGGTACGAAGGACAAAGAACTCTTCCTGATCGATGGCGCTACCCATATCGAGACGTATTGGGTGCCTGAATACGTTGATAAGGCTTTGCAAAAGTTAGACGTCTTCTTCGATAAGAATATTTAGTTAGCCTCCGATGACGCCCCAGCCGCGCAGGCTGGGGTGTGTCCATCAGCTGTAGCCACTTCCCGCTTGCGTATTCACGCGATAGACCCAGATTAACGAAGTTGCGGTTAAAGATAATTACGCTGCTTAAATAGGCGCTATGAATGGAATTCATAGACCTAATCTGGAGCAGGGAATGAAAAGGATGAGCCTGATGTGACAGGATGGATCGGGAGAGAGTGAATCATTCACTTCAAATTACTTTCAGGCGGAGAAGCAAATGAGTACGCAAGAGCCAACATTTAGTGAGGTAGTAAAAAACAGATACTCGGCTAGAGCCTTTCTTCCATCTCCCATCCCCAGCGATATCCTCAAAGACATTTTGCTCGAAGCGCAATGCGCACCATCCAACTGCAATACTCAACCCTGGTCCCTGCATATCGTTGCAGGAGATAAACTTCGTGAATTAAGCCATGCACTGACGGAAGATCTGAGGGCGGGGAACTACAGCCTTGATTTTACGTTTGATAAAGAAGCTTATCCCGAGCCATTCAGGCAACGGGCTTCGGAGCAGGGGCGCTCGTACTATCAGGCACTGGGCGTTGCGCGGGGGAATAACTTAAGTCGCTCAGAAGTGGTCGAGCGTAGTGTGAGATTTTTCGGCGCGCCTCATGTTGCCCTGCTGTTCATTCCTGCTGTAGGGGACAACGTTCGCGTAGCCTCTGACGCCGGTATGTATGCCCAGACATTCCTGCTTTCCCTGGCAGCTCGCGGTTACGCAGGCGTTCCACAGGCAGTGCTGAGTTATTTTGCCCAAACGGTGCGTCGAATATTAAATGTTCCTGAGGGCTTCAGGCTGCTTTACGGTATTTCGTTTGGGATCCCAGATAAAACGCATCCCTCCCTGAGCTACAGGGAAGGGCGGGTATCTCTGGACGAAAGTGTCGTCTGGCATCAATAACGACGTTTTATTTTTTTATCTGAACGGTCAGTGCCATCAGGGCGCTGGCTGCTGTAAACAACGCAATTATCCAGCCCATCGTCCATGGTGTGCCGTCACTGAACAGGGCAAGAAGAAGTGAAGAGATGATGCCGCTGCCGTATTGTAACGCACCCATTAGCGCCGATGCGGAGCCAGCCACATTAGGCACTGCGTCCAGAGCGCAAGCCGTGGATGTCGCCGCGATGATGCCATTCATAGAGAAGAACACGAACACAGCGCCGACAATCACGGTGATTCCACCCACACCCAGGCCGGTGGTGACTGCCAGCACTATTGCCGCAATAGCGGCGATGAATACGGCATTCCTGAGCAACGCTTCCAGTGGATAGCGGTGAACCAGACGTCTGTTGACCATGCTCACCGCCATCAGTCCAACAATGTTTACTGCAAACAGCCAACCGTAATGCTGCGGGTCAACGCCGAAGTACGTGATGTACACAAACGGGGAACCTGTGATAAAGGCGTAGGCTGCAACGTAGTAGAACGTCAGGCACAAAGTAAATCGCATGTATCTGGCGTTGGTGAGCAAGGCATAGTAGTTTTGAAAAGCTCTGGTTACGGAGGCTTGCGAGCGTTTTTCAGCAGGTAATGTTTCGGGTAACCAGAATAAAGACATCAGCATTAATGTTCCGATAATCGCCAGCAGCCAGAATATGGCATGCCACGAGGTGACTTTAATCATCTGCCCGCCGATCAGGGGCCCGGCAATCGGCGCGATGGCCATGATGATCATCAGAGTCGAAAGCATTTGTGCTGCACGAGTACGGCTAAACAGGTCACGGATCATTGCTCGAGCCAGCATCGGCCCGGTACAGGCACCTAACGCCTGAAAAACACGCCAGAAGACTATTTGCACGATATCTGTTGATAACGCGCAGCCCACCGAGCCGATGATGAACAGACCTAAACCGATAAACAGCGGTAGACGGCGTCCATAACGATCGCTAATTGGTCCCCAAATCAGTTGTGCAATGCAAAAGCCGATAAGAAACCCTGTGATTGTCAGCTCTGCGTCACCCTGCAAATCTTTGGCCATCATGGGCATAGCCGGAAGATAGATGTCAGTTGATAAAGAGGTTACAGCCATCAGGGCGCTGAGAATGAGTAGAAACGAGAGACCTGTTTTGTTAGCTATAGCCGACTGTGTACGCGCCTGTTGATTAAGCATGGGGATCCGTTGGACATGAAGAGATAGGGGTATGTTAACGGGTTTGTGTTCGCTGATAATCACAGGGGGAGGATAGGGACTATGAGTGATATTCATTAATCGAAAAGATTAGTGCAGGTTTTTTGGGGCCAGCGATAAGCAGTATTCTTATAGTGTTACCTCTTCCTGCATGTTGCTAAAGTCACCAGTACAACATGTCAGGCAATTGCGTTCAGATGACCGCTACCGTCGAAAGCAATACTGACAGAACTGTTCATGTTGTGACATATGATGATCCTTATGGTGATGTCCTGATTAATAAACATACGGTATATGTATGGTGTAGGTGATGCTTCAGATTAAAATAAAGGCTAAGCCCCGTATCTCCATTCAGAAATACCGGGCTTGTTGTTACCTGGCAATTAGCGCGAACACGCCCCAGCCAAAGTATTCCCGCGCGTAAGTTACGTGGCGTTTCGGCGAGAGTGATAGCTCGGCCCTGACTTCGGCGGCGAAGCCGTCGTCAGGATTCGCTTCCAGCCAGCGGCGCATGGTCAGCCATTTCGCGGCTTCATACCGGTCCCAGCCTTCCTGGTCTGCCAGTACCATTTCCACCACGTCGTAGCCGAGTTCATCGAACGCGTTGACAAGCCCTGGCAGCGTCAGGAAATCGGTCGTCGAGCTGACGCCGCAGGCCTGGGCAATCTCTTCCGTCGCAGGTAGCTGACGCCAGTAGGGTTCGCCGATAAGCATGATCCCGCCCGGTTTCAGGCTTTGTGCCAGCAGCTCGACGGTCCCGGCAAACCCACCGGCTATCCATGTCGCACCGACACAGGCTGCCACATCGCATTTCTCTTCTGTAACGTATCCGGCGGCGTCGTTATGTATGAACTGAACCCGGTTGCTGACGCCGAGCTCTTCGGCGCGGCGTCTGGCCTGCTCGCTGAACAACTGGCTCATATCGATACCGACACCGGTAATGGCGTGATCCCGGGCCCAGGTGCACAACATCTCGCCCGAGCCGCTGCCGAGGTCAAGAATGCGGGTGCCCGGCTTCATGCGCAGCACGCGACCCAGCGTGGCGTACTTCTCTTCGGTGAACGGGTTGTGGATGCGGTGCTCGCTTTCACTGATGGTAAAAATACGTGGGATATCCAATGTGGAATTCCTTTTATTGCGTTGAGTATTAAGAGGCTGTTTCTCTGAAATATTTGCTTTTTCAGCCAGCAGAACAAACAGCTTCCTTTCGAATGTCTCGCTGACTGGCCAGTCGTGGCTTTCAGGAGGAGGAAGCAGGGCAAACCCGGCATTGTCGAGCAGGCTGACGTACTCATCATCGCGCCAGGCCGTCATCTGGCTGCCGAAACGGGTGGTTTGACCGTTTGCTTCTATGGCCCAGAACTGCGTTGAGCTGGTCTGTGCTTCTTCATCCCAGCCATGTTCCGTCAGCAGCAGGTGAGGGACGCCCAGAAACAGCCCGTCGGGACAGCGTTGCCAGCTCGGTTCAGCCATTCCCTGACGCTTAACTTCGTCGAAAGTATGTACTTCAGTGAGCAGCCTGCCACCCGGCTCCAGCCACAGCGCGCAGCGGCTGACGAGTGAGCGCGCATCCGCCGTGCTAAACACATTCAGTTCCCCGAATGTCATCATGATGAAATTGAACGATTTATCCGGCCAGTATGCGCGGACATCCTGCTGAACATAATCGATATTCAATCCGGTGTTCTGCGCCTGCTGACGGGCCCAGCTCACGGATGCCGGTGAGAAATCCACGCCGGTGCAGTGAAATCCACGTTCCGCTAAGCGGTGGGTATAAAAGCCGGGGCCGCAGCCGAGATCGAGGATATATGCGCCAGGTGGTAACTGGCTGGCGATCCATTCGACCTGCTGCTCAATAACCTCCTGCCTGCGGCTGGCCCAGTCGTGCTCCTGCGACAAATGCTTCGCCAGCATGCGCTGGCTGAAGGCCGGTTCGTCCCAGGGAATTTTACTTTCCTGCGCCGACAGGTGAATGTGCCGGGATGAGGAAATAAGGGTGCTGATATCCATCATCCTCTCCTTAACGGTTATCGGGCTGGGCGCGGACGTTATTCAGCCCGGTAGTGTTAATGCGGTAGGGCTGACCGTTAACGGATTTGATCAGCTTTTTGGTTTTGAGCTTTTTGAAAACGGCGAGCGTGCAGTCAGCCAGCAGTAGCCCTTCGCGGCTATAGCATTCAACGGCGGTGACGCGGCCGGAGGTATTGCGGACGTGCACAATACGGCCACCTTTGGCGAGAACGTGTAAGGTACGTTGTTCCTGACGGGATAAATTCATACTGGAAAACCTGTTTAATCATCATGTGCAAAACGTGCAAACACACAGCGGTGTCCGCATTCGATTTCGGCGCATTGATAATCAGTCCGGCCTGGAAAGGTCGGTAAGCTGATTATCGGATGATTACATTCTCCAGCATCAAAGCCTCGGGTTGAGTTGAAAGGTATTTACGGGGTGAATGATAACACCTGATTTTTATAAGTGAATACCCAGGGGTGAAAAACGTGATCACGGTTGGCATCGGGCTGAGGAGAGGGAATCATTCCTAGCCGCTCTTAATTTTGCTGTCGACCTGAGGCTGTGGTTTGCTGAAAAGATATCCTTGCACAAGCTCGCAACCCAGAGCCTGAAGCCGCTCAAGCTGCTCTTCGGTCTCAACGCCCTCGGCTATAACGCCCATATTAAGGCTCTTAGCCATACCGGTAATAAGCTTCACAATATTAAGCGCATCTTCTTGTGTAGATATCGGATTGACAAAAGATTTATCGATCTTGATTTTATCAAAATTCAGTTCGCTGAGTCTGGAGAGCGACGAATAACCCGTGCCAAAATCATCAATGGAAATTCTTACGCCCAGTGCGCGGAGTTTTTTCAGAATCGCAATGGGGTTATTTCTGTCACTAAAGAGGGATGACTCCGTGACCTCTAACTCAAGACGGTTAGCCGGGAGCCCGGTCTCAGCCAGAACGGTCTGCACCGTATTAATAAATGATTTGCTGCCTAATTGAACAGGCGAGACGTTTACGGAGATCCTGGCCGGAACAGCCCAGGAGACCGCTTCCCTACAGGCCAGTTTAAGTACGGTTTTACCTATCTCGTTGATCATGCCTGTTTTTTCAGCGGCGAAAATAAAGCTATCCGGGGAAAGCATTCCCTTGACGGGGTGCATCCAGCGAATAAGCGCTTCATAGCCGTAAATTTCCTTGCTGACGGAATTCACAATAGGCTGGTAATAAACAATAAACTCATTGTTTTCTATCGCCCTTGCCATATCATTTTCAAGCGTTCTGCTCTCCTGCAACTTCTGAAGCATTCGCTGACGGAAAACTTTAATCTGCTGTGAGCCTGCCTTTTTGGCTTCATAGAGCGCCAGATCGGCGAACTTATAAAGATAATCAGCACGTCGTTCATTATCTGATAAAACAATACCCACGCAGGTGGCAATTTTTATGAGCTGGTTATTAATCGTATAGGGTTTACTGATATTCTCGCTGATTTCTCTAGCGCGTAAAACGGCTTCGCTTTCGTTTAACCCACTGGCTAAAAAAGCAAACTCGTCTCCGCCTAAACGGTAAAATCTGTCTGAAATATTGCTCATGGCGGTCAATCGCCTGGATACCTGACGTAACAGTAAATCGCCAGCATCATGACCATAGGTATCGTTGACCTCTTTGAATCGGTCTAAATCAAATAACATTACCGTAACGGGAACATGATTTTCTTCGGCCTCAAGATTGAGTTTGCTGAGCTCATCCCAGAAGTACAGACGGTTTTTCATGCCAGTGAGGGAATCATGGTAAACGTCATACTCTAGTTTTGAATTCTGAATCTGTAGGGTCTCCTTGGATAACTGGAGTTCTTCTGCAAGACTTTCAACCTGCCTGTGCGCTTTAAGGATGTTTTTATTTTGATAGATCGTTAAAAAACCCAGGATAATACTCAGAATGATCAGCAGTAAAGAGAGGGCTGAGTAAATATAATACAGGATCTGTATTTTATGGTTGCTACTGTTAATCGTGCTAATGTCTTTCGTTAACGCGCTTGATGAAAGCTGACTGAGTGGAGCATCCAGCAAATGCATGGTATGAAGGTATGTTTTTACATCCGAATGGCTCATTTTTTCGAGGTTAGCATCCAGATACGTAAGGATTTTATCAAGGCTTAACGCGAGGTCATGATGTGCCTGAACGTTTTTAATGTAATGTCCTAAATCCCCCTCCTTAAACAGATCATTCTGGCTTAGCATAATTTCCAGCCGCATCCGGACCTGGTCTATCGTAACGTCATCGGAATCGGTTGCGTACAGACCAAGCCATGATTCAAAGCGGTAATATTCGGATACCAGTTGGGCGACAGACCATGACTCCGTGTAATGAGTCAGTTTTTGGAGCTCCTGCTGTCGATCGTAAACAAGAAAAGCAATATATCCAGTGGTGATAAAAAGAGAAAAAATGATACCAACCAGTATCCTGTTCATTATGTTCTCCTGAACTGCTATTCAATCTTCATTTTGCTGACCTGCCATGCCGATCGCGAATAATATATCTGATTATTTAATTCAGGAAGACTGTCGTAGGGATATACAATGAATGCCGGCCCTTTATCTCGGATGCGCATATATTCACCATTAACCTTCAAAGCGAGTATGGCATTATATTTTTTAAAGTCGCTGAGCGGGATGGCTGTCGCGTAATCATTAAGCGCTATAACATTAACCACGTTACCCTTTGCGCCAATATAATCCATGAGTTTGCTCATTGGAACACCCTCAAACTTTGTGCGGCCATTATACCAGGGGGATGATGTCTGGAAGCTCACCATACCGAGTTTTTCAAGGCTGGCGATATCAAACACGGCTTTTCCACTTTCATTCGTGTTCTCGATATTACCGTAAATCGTTAAAATGGGTTTACCAGCAGGTTTTGGCAACTCACCAGCCAGGGTGACGCTTTGCACTAAAAAGCAGCACAGCATTAGGATTAATCGCATTTCAGCCTCCACGTTTTAACATAAGTATAAGAATTATAATTTAGTTATCCTACTAGTTTATATATTTTATCTCTCCCCACGTTATCCATCATAATCAGGATGTAAAAACGCCGTCAGTCGGCAGCCACCCGAGCGATGCTTAACCTTCTTACCGCAGACGCATGACAAGGAACCGTCCATCATGAAAAAAGATAGCTATGCCTTTTTAATTCCACTCATCGTTGGCGGGTTAGCGTTGATATTTGGCTTTGTTGTCTGGTCAATCGAGATTTATCGCGTGACATTTCTTACGGCCCTGGGGGAACAGTATCTTGCGGCTGTCACATTGCTGCTGCCGCTGGTGGCGATAGTGATGTTCGCCGCGAAGAGGGCGTTTAAAGACAAAACCCTTGTTGACGTTGTCAAACTTTACCTCGGCCTCATCATCTTCAGCCTGCCGGTTGCCATTTTCGTCATCTTTACCGCGGCCTGGCTACTGAACGGAGAATACTCTGCCTGGAGCCAACATTACCGGTATGAATCCGGCAGCAGAAATAGCTGTTCGGGGGCGGAAGTCTATGAGCCGGAACTCAAGAGAGAGATCCGCATCTGTTATCCTCAGGGATATTATTTAATCGATGGCACCCTGTACGTGGAAAAGCGGAGTAATTCGCTGGGTATGGTGGTGCTTTGGGCGATCGCGCGATCCTGAACCTCAGGCTCGAATAACCCCTTTAGCCCGCCTCCAGCATCCCAAAGCTGACAATCCGCGAGCGGCCCAGCTCTTTCGCCCGGTACAACGCGACGTCCGCCGCGCGCAGCAGATTATCGCTCTGGGCGTGCTGCGGATAGCTGGCGATCCCGATCGACACATCCACCGGGCCAATCTCCGAAAGCCCGTAGCGCAGCGAAAGCGCATGCACGCCGTTGTAGATCTCCGTTGCAGCGGCGTGCGCTGCTTCCTCATCTGCACCGGTAAGAAGCACCAAAAACTCTTCCCCCCCATAGCGGAAGGCCAGCCCGCTATCGTGTACCGCCCGTTGAATAATGGCTGCCACGCTTTTGATCACCAGATCGCCAGCCTCATGACCAAAGCGGTCATTAATGCTCTTGAAGTGATCGATATCGATCATCAGGCAGCTTACCGGCTTCTCGTTACGCACGGCCTGCTTCATTTGAGTACGTAACGTATCTTCCAGATGGTGGCGGTTACGCAGCCCCGTCAAGGGATCGAACAGGGCTTTTTCCAGCAGCGCATCGCGCAGCCGCTGGTTGGCCAGCGCCAGTCCCAGCGCCTCGGCCATCAGTTCCAGATAGGCGCGGGACGGCGCGGTTTCAGGCGTGATATCCTGGAATGAGAGCAATCCAATCGCCTCGCCCTGAGCAATCAGGGGAACGCACAGCGATTGCTGCGCCTGTGATTCGGGCAGATGATAACAGCCGATATCCGGCTCGCCGTTCACTGGCGGATGGCTTTGACCACGCCGGACGGCCCAGCATTCGTCAGGATGGAACGGCTTTTTATCCCCTTCTGGCGATAGCCATTCGGCCGTACAGCGCATCTGCCACGGCTCGCGTTCCAGAATATACAGACGCCCTGAAACCCCCGGCGCAATATTGGGTGCAAACAGCTCCGCCACATTCATCACGTCGGCAAAGTTTTCACAGCCCTGCAACCGCTGGGTCATTCGCGCCAGCAGTTCGCGGATGGCCCAGTCAGCATCGCGCTCTTTTTCCAGCCGCTGCCTTGCCAGCCCGTTCTCACGGAAGATGCGGATGGCCTGCGCCATATCACCGATTTCATCAACCTGGGTAAAGTTCGGCGTTTCGACGGCGTAATCCTGCGATGCAAGACGATGAACTACGTCACTCAGACGCACCACCGGACGGAGTACGCGGCGCTTGAGGATGAAAACCATCACAAACAGGAAGAGCAGGGCGGTCAGGCCGACCATCACCTCAGAGGCCGTTCGAAGCGTTTTGGACGTTTTGGTTGCGGCCTGCACGTCGGCAATAATGCGCTTGTCCAGCAGCATGCGAAAGCGTTCGATAGTGTTGTGTGCCCGTTCGAGTTCCAGCTCATAGCTCTTACCAAACAGCAGCGAAACGGCCTGCTGTTCCTCGCCACGGGCGATACCGTCAATGGCTGCCTGCTGTTCATCCTGGAGATCGTCTACAATTTTCAGTCCGTCGTACAGCAGCGCCAGCTCTTCGCCCGATGCCCCCGTATTTTTGAGCTGTCGCAGCGTGTGTTCGATATTCTTCAGCTCGGCTTCTTTCGCCTGATATTTCTCAAGCACCTCGGGCTCTTTTTGGATGACGTAAAGCCGCGCCAGATCGGAGAGCATCCAGGTGTCTGTCTCGATCTCCTCCGTCAGCTGATCGAAGACCTGGCGTTGTTTAACGGCTTCACGTTCGATGTTATCGGCGTGGGAAGCCATCAGCATGACGATGCCGGAGGCAATGGTCAGGCACACCGTGACACCATAAGCCCAGTTCGTGATCGTGGCGATTCGCACCTGTTGGATCCTTCTACGACAAATGTGAAAGAGCGTTCATTTCAGATTATAGAAAACCTCTGATTTATCGCGAAAAAAAAGGCGGCACAGGGCCGCCTCACAGAACGCCTTTCTTTATAGATCCGGAGAATTTCTCCCCTCTTCGATAAAGTCTGCGTCCAGCTCCTCGGCGTTGCCTGCGTGGTCGCGGCCGGAGAAGAGGTTCCAGCAGGCGATAAACAGAGCGGCAATCAGCGGCCCAATCACAAAGCCGTTAATGCCATACAGCTCCATACCGCCGAGCGTGGTAATCAGTATCAGGTAGTCCGGCATTTTGGTGTCTTTGCCCACCAGCAGCGGACGCAACAGGTTGTCCACCAGCCCGACGATAATGACGAAGAAGCCCACAATGAACAGACCCTGCCACAGCTGGTGAGTGGCAAACAGGAAGATGGCGGCGGGAACCCAGACGATGGCCGACCCAACGGCAGGCACCAGGGAGAGAAATGCCATCAGTGCGCCCCACAATACGCTGCCGTCAATACCGACAATAGCAAAGGCGATACCACCGAGCGTGCCCTGAACCACCGCCACGACCGCCGTGCCTTTTACCGTGGCGCGCGACACGCCGACAAACTTAGCGAACAGGTGCTGTTTGACGAAGTCAGACAGCGGCAGCGAGTCGAGGATCTGGCGCACCAGGTACGGCCCGTCTTTCAGCAAGAAAAACAGCAGATACAGCATAATGCCAAAGCTGATGGCAAAGCCGAACGTCCCTTTCCCAATCAGGAACGCGCTGCCCGCCAGATACTGCCCGCCCTGTAACGCGACATCGGAGAGTTTTTTCTGGATCTGCGCGGCGTTGGTCAGGTTGTGATCCGCCAGAAAGCCGCTGGCCCAGTCCGGCAGGCGGTTGAAGATACCGGCGATGACTTCCGGGAACTGCGTGTTGTTCTGTTGCAGCCTGGTGTAAACCATGTTCAGTTCCACCGCGAGCGAGGAAAGGATCACCATCAACGGAATAAACACAATCAAGCAGATAATGCCGAGTGTGAGGAGTGAAGCCAGCCCGTTGCGATCGCCCAGCGCGGTACGCAGTTTGTTTTTCACCGGGTTGAAAATGATGGTCAGGATCGCGGCCCACAGAATCGCCGAGAAATAGGGAGACAGCACGTCAAAGAAGGCCCAGGTTACAAGGGCCAGGATAAGAATAAAGAAACCTTTGGTCAGTCCGTTAAATCGCATAGTGAGTCCTGGTGAAGAAGAAACTGTGTCGACTATAGAACTGATTTAAGGATTTACCAATAATTGCGCTGAAGTCGCGCCGGGTGGCTTTTTGTTAACAATCGCGGTATAACACTCCCTCTTTGGATGTTTAGATGTCCATACGTTTAGAAGGTAACATGCAAACACAACAAGAAAACGGGCAACTTAAGCGCACCATGAAAACCCGCCACCTGATTATGCTCTCGCTGGGTGGCGTTATCGGCACAGGGTTATTCTTCAATACCGGATACATCATCTCGACAACCGGCGCGGCGGGCACGCTGCTGGCATATCTTATCGGTGCGCTGGTGGTCTGGCTGGTCATGCAATGTCTGGGCGAACTTTCCGTGGCGATGCCGGAAACCGGCGCGTTTCACGTCTATGCCGCCCGCTATCTCGGCCCGGCGACGGGGTATACCGTGGCGTGGCTCTACTGGCTTACGTGGACAGTGGCGCTGGGATCGAGCTTTACCGCGGCCGGGTTCTGCATGCAGTACTGGTTCCCACAGGTTCCCGTCTGGACGTGGTGCGTTGTCTTTTGCGCTGTGATTTTTGGTCTTAACGTGATTTCCACGCGCTTTTTCGCGGAAGGGGAATTCTGGTTCTCGCTGGTCAAGGTTATCACCATCGTCGCCTTTATTATTCTCGGCGGCGCGGCCATCTTTGGCTTTATCCCGATGGCGGACGGCTCTGCCGCGCCGGGACTAAGCAACATTACCGCCGAAGGCTGGTTCCCGCACGGTGGCCTGCCGATCCTGATGACCATGGTGGCGGTCAACTTTGCCTTCTCAGGAACGGAGCTTATCGGCATCGCGGCAGGGGAAACGGAAAACCCACACAAGGTTATTCCGGTTGCTATTCGCACCACCATCGCCCGGCTCATCATCTTCTTTATTGGCACCGTGTTTGTGCTGGCGGCGTTGATCCCGATGCAGCAGGCTGGCGTGGAGAAAAGTCCGTTCGTGCTGGTGTTTGAAAAGGTCGGCATTCCGTATGCGGCGGATATCTTTAACTTCGTGATCCTGACGGCGATCCTCTCGGCGGCGAACTCGGGTCTGTACGCCTCTGGCCGTATGCTGTGGTCTCTGTCTAACGAGAAAACGCTGCCGCGCTGCTTTGCCCGCGTCAACAAAAACGGCGTGCCGCTGACGGCGCTTTCTGTTTCCATGCTGGGCGGCGTGCTGGCGTTGTTCTCCAGCGTGGTCGCGCCGGATACGGTGTTTGTGGCCCTGTCAGCCATTTCCGGTTTTGCGGTGGTAGCGGTGTGGATTAGCATTTGCGCGTCGCACTTCGTGTTTCGTCGCCGTCACGTGCAGTCCGGCCAGCCGCTATCCGCGTTGCAGTATCGCGCGCCATGGTATCCGCTGGTGCCCGTACTTGGCTTTATCCTCTGTCTGGTGGCCTGCGTCGGCCTGTGGTTTGACCCCAGCCAGCGTATTGCCCTTTATTGCGGGCTTCCGTTTGTCGCCCTGTGTTATGGTGCGTACTACCTGACCCGAAATCTGACCACGCAGGAGCCTGAACATGTCGCAGAATAATCCGCTTACCGCCCTCCTTGAAAAACAGCCGTTTGTCGTGCTGGATGGGGCGATGGCAACGGAGCTGGAAGCGCGCGGTTGTAACCTTGCCGATAGTCTCTGGTCGGCCAAAGTGCTGATGGAAAATCCGGAGCTGATCCGCGACGTACACCTCGACTACTACCGCGCGGGGGCACAGGTGGCGATCACCGCCAGTTATCAGGCGACACCCGCAGGCTTTGCCGCTCGCGGGCTGGACGAGTCGCAATCCCGGACGCTGATCGGCAAAAGCGTAGAGCTGGCACGCAAAGCGCGCGAAGCGTACCTGGCAGAGAATGCGCAGGCGGGCACGCTGCTGGTGGCGGGATCTGTGGGCCCTTACGGCGCGTATCTGGCCGATGGTTCCGAGTATCGCGGCGATTATGTGCGTAGCGCTGAAGAATTTACCGCCTTCCACCGCCCGCGTGTAGAGGCGCTGTTGGATGCGGGCGCGGACCTCCTGGCCTGTGAAACGCTGCCTTCGTTCACTGAGATTAAGGCGCTGGCGGCGTTGCTGACGGCGTATCCGCGCGCCCGGGCATGGTTCTCATTTACCCTGCGTGACAGTGAGCACCTGAGCGACGGAACGCCGCTGCGGGATGTTGTTTCTGCGCTGGAAAGCTACCCGCAGGTTGTCGCGCTGGGGATTAACTGTATCGCGCTGGAAAACACCACGGCGGCGCTGACGCATCTGCACAGCCTGACGTCGCTGCCCCTGGTGGTCTATCCGAACTCCGGCGAGCATTACGATGCGGTGAGTAAAACCTGGCATCACCACGGTGAAACGTGCGAGACGCTGGCGGGGTATTTACCGCAGTGGCTGGAAGCAGGCGCGAAGCTGATTGGCGGCTGCTGTCGGACCACGCCGCAGGATATTGCTGCGCTGACGGTTCAGCGCTGAGGCCTTTGCCGGGCGGCGGCTGCGCCTTACCCGGCCTACAAATTGCACGAACCGTAGGCCGGGTAAGCGCAGCGCCACCCGGCGAAACAACCGCACAAAATTCACTATCCTTTCCCGCTTTTTTTCTAAAAACGAATCGTCATTAGCGATTCTTTTTTATTCCTTTATCAAAATTCTCGCGCCGGAAATACTGCCCTTATAACAACAAGGGGAGCAGACGGTATGGCAATTTCATCGCGAATCACGTTACTTGGTGCACTGGCGCTGTGGGTATTTCAGGCGCAGGCGGTGGACGTCACCGTGGCGTATCAGACTTCTGCGGAACCGGCGAAAGTCGCGCAGGCGGATAACACCTTCGCCAAAGCGAGCGGGGCGAACGTCGACTGGCGCAAGTTCGACAGCGGCGCGGCAATTGTGCGGGCGTTAGCCTCGGGCGACGTGCAGATTGGCAACCTGGGTTCCAGCCCGCTGGCCGTTGCCGCCAGCCAGCAGGTGCCGATTGAAGTCTTCCTGCTGGCATCGCAGCTCGGAAATTCCGAAGCGCTGGTGGTGAAGAAAAGCATCACGAAACCCGAAGATTTGATTGGCAAACGCATCGCGGTGCCGTTTATCTCCACCACGCATTACAGCCTGCTGGCAGCGCTGAAACACTGGGGCATTAAGCCGGGCCAGGTGCAGATCATCAACCTGCAACCTCCAGCGATTATTGCCGCCTGGCAGCGTGGCGACATTGACGGAGCATACGTCTGGGCGCCCGCCGTCAACGAGCTGGAAAAAGACGGCACCGTGCTGACCGACTCCGAAAAAGTGGGGCAATGGGGGGCGCCAACACTTGATGTCTGGGTCGTTCGTAAGGACTTTGCCGAAAAACACCCTGAAGTGGTGAAAGCCTTCGCCAAAAGCGCCATCGACGCCCAGCAGCCTTACATCAGCAACCCGGATGAATGGCTGAAACAGCCCGCCAACCTGGAGAAACTCTCACGTCTGAGCGGCGTGCCGGAAGCTGACGTGCCGGGGCTGGTGAAAGGCAACACCTATCTGACACCTGCGCAGCAGGTCCAGCAGTTGAACGGGCCGGTGAGCAAAGCGATTGTCGACACTGCGACGTTCCTGAAAGAGCAGGGCAAAGTGCCTGCGGTAGCAGCGGATTACAGCCGGTTCGTGACCGACCGCTTTGTGAAATAAGGGGGCTGCGATGCTGAACATTACCAACCTGTCTGCCGATTACGGCGGCAAACCCGCCCTGAAAGAGATCAACCTGACGCTGGACAGCGGTGAACTGCTGGTCGTACTGGGGCCGTCCGGCTGCGGGAAAACGACGCTGCTGAA
This sequence comes from Enterobacter cloacae complex sp. 402C9, assembly GCF_050030745.1. Classification (NCBI taxonomy): domain Bacteria; kingdom Pseudomonadati; phylum Pseudomonadota; class Gammaproteobacteria; order Enterobacterales; family Enterobacteriaceae; genus Enterobacter; species Enterobacter cloacae complex sp. 402C9. The sequence goes on from NZ_JBLGUW010000001.1 coordinate 979,899, forward strand.
CCTGATCGCCGGGTTTGTACCGTATCAGCACGGCACGATCCAACTCGAAGGAAAACAGGTAACGGGGCCGGGCGCAGAGCGCGGCGTGGTCTTCCAGAACGAAGGGCTACTTCCGTGGCGAAACGTGCAGGAAAACGTTGCGTTTGGTCTGCAACTGGCCGGCGTAGCGCGTGAACAGCGTCTGAATACGGCGCGCGACATGTTGAAAAAGGTCGGGCTGGAGGGGGCTGAAAAACGCTTTATCTGGCAGCTTTCAGGCGGGCAGCGTCAGCGCGTCGGGATTGCCCGTGCGCTGGCGGCTAACCCTCAGCTGCTGTTGCTGGACGAACCTTTCGGGGCGCTGGATGCCTTTACCCGTGAGCAGATGCAAACCCTGCTGCTGCGCCTGTGGCACGAAACCGGCAAGCAGGTGCTGTTAATCACCCACGATATCGAAGAGGCCGTGTTTATGGCGACGGAGCTGGTGCTGCTCTCACCGGGACCGGGACGCGTGCTGGAGCGTCTGCCGCTTGAGTTTGCCCGGCGCTATGTGGCGGGAGAGCCAGTACGCAGCATCAAATCAGACCCGCTATTTATCGAAAAACGGGAATACATCCTGAGCCGTGTGTTTGAACAGCGGGAGGCGTTCTCATGAGCATTGTCTTCAGTGAAAAAACGCGGCGGACGCGCCGTGCCTTACGCTGGCCTTTCTCTCGCCAGCTCACCTTAAGCGTCAGCACGCTGGTGGTGTTGCTGGCGGTATGGTGGGCGGTTGCCGCGCAGCAGTGGATCAGCCCGCTGTTTCTGCCCCCGCCAGGCCAGGTTCTGGAAAAACTGATCGCCATCGCCGGACCGCAGGGCTTTATGGATGCCACCCTCTGGCAGCATTTAGGCGCCAGTCTGACGCGTATTCTGGTGGCGCTGCTGGCGGCGGTCATTATTGGCGTTCCGGTGGGGATTGCGATGGGACTGAGCCCGACGGTGCGCGGCATTCTCGACCCGCTGATAGAGCTTTACCGTCCCGTACCGCCGCTGGCTTATCTGCCCCTGATGGTGATCTGGTTTGGCATCGGCGAGACGTCAAAGATCTTACTGATATATCTGGCTATTTTTGCGCCGGTAGCAATGTCGGCTCTGGCTGGCGTAAAGAGTGCGCAGCAGGTACGCATACGTGCGGCGCAGTCGCTCGGCGCCAGCCGCGCGCAGGTACTGCTGTTCGTCATTTTACCAGGTGCGCTGCCGGAGATATTGACCGGGTTGCGCATCGGCCTTGGGGTGGGCTGGTCAACGCTGGTGGCGGCAGAGCTGATTGCCGCCACGCGCGGCCTTGGGTTTATGGTGCAGTCGGCGGGAGAGTTCCTGGCGACTGACGTGGTACTGGCAGGGATCGGGGTCATCGCCGCGATCGCCTTTGGATTAGAACTGGGACTGCGCACGCTACAGCGTCGCCTGACGCCCTGGCATGGAGAAATACAATGAGTGAACGTCTGACGATTATCCCGCTGGGGCCGTACATTGGCGCGCAGGTGTCGGGCCTGGACGTAACCCGTCCGCTGAGCGATAACCAGTTTGAGCAGCTGTACCACGCGGTGCTGCGCCATCAGGTGGTGTTCCTGCGCGATCAGGCCATCACCCCGCAACAGCAGCGCGCGCTGGCCCTGCGTTTTGGCGACCTGCATATCCACCCGGTCTACCCGCATGCGGAAGGGGTGGAGGAAATTATCGTGCTGGACACTCATAACGATAACCCGCCCGATAATGACAACTGGCATACGGATGTTACCTTTATCGACACACCGCCAGCCGGGGCGATTCTGGCAGCAAAACTACTGCCAGAGACCGGCGGCGATACGCTGTGGGCGAGCGGCATTGCGGCGTTTGAGGCGCTCTCCGCGCCGTTCCAGACCTTGCTAAGTGGCCTGCGGGCGGAGCATGATTTTAAAAAATCGTTCCAGGAGTATAAGTACCGTAAAACGGAAGAGGAGCACCAGCGCTGGCTGGATGCGGTCGCAAAACATCCGCCGCTGTTGCACCCGGTGGTGCGTACCCATCCGGTGACCGGCAAGCAGGCGCTGTTTGTGAACGAAGGGTTTACCTCGCGCATTGTGGACGTAACGGAAAAAGAGAGCGAGGCGCTGCTTAGTTTCCTGTTTGCGCATATCACGAAGCCGGAGTTTCAGGTGCGCTGGCGCTGGCAGGAGAACGATCTGACGATCTGGGATAACCGCGTCACACAGCATTACGCCAATGCGGATTACCTGCCGCAGCGAAGGATTATGCAGCGGGCGACGATTTTGGGGGATAAGCCGTTCTACCGTGCGGTTTGAGCCCCTCACCCTAACCCTCTCCCCAAAGGGGCGAGGGGGCTGACCGGTGCGGTTTTCACCCTCTCCCTTTTAGGGAGAGGGCAGGGGTGAGGGTATTAAGTGCGCCTCTATATACCGCTGATAGCGGTTCGCCTTCAGATAACACAGATTCACCAGCACCAGCCCGTCGATACAGTTATTGAACGCCGGATCGCTGCCGAAATCGATAAACTGCACGCCGCCTGGCTCGCATAGCTCGGAATATTGTTTATAAAGCGGCGGAATACCGCAGCCCAGATTGCCGAGCAGGGATTTGAGCTTTGTCAGGTCATCCACGTAATCCACCCCGCTAAATTGCGCCAGCACGTCCGGGAGTGACGCCGGGTAGGGTTGACGCGAGGCGGCTAACGGGTGGCTGGCCGGAAACCAGAGACGATAAAACGCGACCAGCAGATCCCGGGCGGCAGGCGGTAAGCCGCCGGAGATGGACACCGGACCAAACAGGTAACGGTAATGTGGATAGCGCGCCAGATAGGCGCCAATGCCTGACCACAGGTAGTCCAGACCGCGACGTCCCCAGTAGCGCGGCTGTATAAAGCTGCGCCCCAGCTCAATGCCGTGCTCCAGTATGTCCTGCATTTTTTCGTCGTAGTGGAACAGGCTGTAACTGTACAATCCCTCGACGCCGCACTTTTCCACCTGCATGGCCGTTGGCATAAAGCGGTACGCGCCGACAATCTCGAGGTCATCATCATCCCACAGAATAAGGTGCAGATAGTCATCATCGTAGCTGTCGGTATCCCGGCGTTTTCCGCTGCCTTCCTCCACGGCGCGAAAGGCAATCTCGCGCAGTCGCCCCAGCTCGCGCAGCAGAGGCGCCTCTTCCTGCCCGTTGCGCTGCCACAAATAGATGGTTTTACCATCGCTGGTTTTGCCCAGACATTCGGCCTGCGCCAGCTCCCGCTTCAGCGTGGCCCTGTCTTCCGGGCGGGCAATGGCGCACTGGGTTTTAAAGACGCCAGGCAATCCCTTGCCAAGTCGTATCACGTGCTGACGGCACTGCTCGGCCATCTCACGCGATGAAAGGGTAGAGCTAAACCGATCATTCCAGGCAATCTGCTGGCCGATTTTGATCGGCAGCTGGCTGTGGCGGCGGCGAAACATCTGTTGCATCAGCAGCAGCAGGGATACCGTCGGCGATACCAGGGTGCTGGCATAAAACAGCAGGCTGTTGTGGGCCTGAATATGTACCGGTAGCAGCGGTACCCGTAGTTTGCTGGCCAGCTTGATAAAGCCCGGATGCCACTTTTTATCGCGGATGCCTTTACGCGTTGGGCGGGAGACTTCGCCCGCCGGGAAGAAGATCAGCACGCCGGCGTTTTGCAGGTGCTGCTCCATCTGCACCAGAGATGCTTTTGCGGTTCTGCCGCCCATATTGTCCACGGGGATAAACAACGAGCTGAGGGGCTCAAGGTGAGACAGCATCCGGTTGGTGACAACCTTGACGTCCCGGCGCACGCGCGAAACGGCATACAGTAGCGCCAGCCCATCCAGGGTGCCCGTCGGGTGGTTCGCTATCACAATGAGTGGGCCGTGTTCGGGGATTTGTTCGAGGTCTCGGGCGGAAATGGTGCAGAGAATATCAAGGTGTTCCAGAACCTGCTCTACCATATCCAGCCCTTTCAGGTGACGGTGGCTGGCGGCAAACTGCTGAAATTCGTCTTCGTGGAGCAGTCTTTTTAACAGACTTTTTTGCCAGGGTGCGGGCCTCGCCTGAGGCCAAAGGTCATCAAGAACGCTGTCGAGACTAAACATTGATCACTCCTCCTGCCGTCTTGCCCAGACAGTAGAAGGAGGAGATGTCGGTTGTATTGCAGTTTAGTGAAGATTCACGCAGAGAGTAGGCCGGGTATGGCGAAGCCACCCGGCGCTAAAGCGGATTAACGCAGAATTTTCTTCTCAGCCAGATCCAGCGCGAAGTAGCTGAAAATCAGATCCGCGCCCGCGCGTTTGATCGCCCCCAGGCTTTCGAGGATCACTTTCTCTTCGTCGATGGCACCCGCCTGCGCGGCGAATTTGATCATCGCGTACTCGCCGCTCACCTGGTATGCGCCCAGAGGCAGATCGGTGCGTTCGCGAATGTCGCGCAGGATATCCAGATACGCGCCGGCCGGTTTCACCATCAGACAGTCTGCGCCCTGTGCTTCATCGAGCAGAGATTCACGAATCGCTTCGCGGCGGTTCAGCGGGTTCATCTGATAGGTTTTACGATCGCCTTTCAGCGCCGTGCCCGCTGCTTCACGGAACGGGCCGTAGAAGGAGGAGGCGAATTTGGTGGAGTAGGACATGATGGCGGTGTCGGTAAAGCCTGCCGCATCCAGCGCATGACGAATAGCCTGAGCCTGACCATCCATTGCCGCAGAAGGTGCAATGAAATCCGCACCCGCGGCGGCGGCAACCACCGCCTGCTTGCCCAGATTCAGCAGGGTCGCATCGTTGTCCACGCCGTGATCGCACAGCACACCGCAGTGGCCATGAGAGGTGTATTCGCAGAAGCAGGTATCTGACATGACGATCATCTCCGGCACACTCTCTTTGCAGATGCGCGACATGCGTGCCACGAGGCCGTCTTCTTTCCATGCATCACTGCCGGTTGCGTCAGTGTGGTGGGAGATACCGAACGTCATCACCGAGCGGATGCCCGCATTCGCAATGCGTTCGATCTCGCGGGCCAGATGCTTTTCAGGAATGCGCATCACGCCCGGCATCGCGTCGATGGCTTTGTAGTCATCGATCTCTTCTTCAACAAAAATCGGCAACACCAGATCGTTTAAGGTCAGTGTTGTCTCTTCAAACATGGCGCGCAGTGCGGGTGACTTGCGCAGGCGACGGGGACGAGCAATTAAATCGGTCATGGTATGCCTGATGTTTGTGGAACAAAGAGGCTTAGTGTACCTGAAAGCGGAGAGTGGTGTTTTACTAAAGTTGTCTTTTAGATTTTCGAAATCGATTAATATACGCTACATGTATTTTGTATATATTATAAATCTTATTATGGTGTCCAGAGTGGTATGTGATATTGGTGAGGCTTCTATATTGGTTTGGGATTATAAATATAAATGATTTATTGCTTTTTATTATATGTGTCGAAGCAACTAAAGTAGTTTGCAATCAGTTGAATTTATAATATTTATTCATAATGATTGATATTGTCCTGGGTTTATAAGCTTATTTGTCTGAATACGGACTTAATGGAATCATTCATTGAACCTTTTCGAAGTGAAACTGCATAATTCCTTCCGCAATTAAACGTTGCCAAATGATTTGATGGACAAACTTGCTTACGTCCCTGAGGAGGGATGACCCAATGCAAACATGGAAAAAGAAACTGGTTGTATCACAACTTGCATTAGCCTGCACACTGGCTATCGCTTCTCAGGCCAATGCGAAAGATATATCCGGCACGACATATAATACTTTTGGATATGACAATACTGCGTCCACGCCCTGGTATTATGGTTATGCTGACTGGGATTATTCAGATGCCACACATGATGGTGACATTTATCCAGTCATCAATAAATCAACCGTAAACGGAGTTATTTCGACATACTATCTGGATGATGGTGTCAATGGCCGTGCGAACGCGTTGAGTATTTCTAACAGCACCATTAACGGCATGATCACGTCAGAGTGTATGACCACGACGTGTGCAGAAGGCGTGGATACTGACGGCACCACGCATACCCAGTACGATCGTTTTAGCCTGACTGTTGATAACTCCACCATCAACGATACCTACGAGCATTATGCGTATGATGTCGTTAATGGCGATACCACTGAAACGCATTATCTGGACACCTATGGTCTGGGTAACGCCATCACCCTGGATGTTGAGTCTGATATCGTTATTCAGAACAATTCCCACATCGCGGGCATCACGCTGACGCAGGGTTATCAGGAGCTTGATAACACGCCATACGACGGTGTTGAAGGCGTTGCTAACAGCAGCAATATCTTTACCGATACGCTGGTGGTGAAAGACTCTGTGCTGACCTCTGGCGCATACAGCGATCTGGGTACCAGCGGCTTCTACGGTCAAACGGCGAAGCCAAGCGACTACGGTGAAACCAACGCCACGGCTGCGGATGATGCGGCGCTGATCGTTGCTGCCAGTGCGTCTGATAACGCCATGCAGACCACCGCTACCTTCGATCACTCTACCGTTACGGGTGACATTCTTTTCTCCAGCACCTTTGATAACAACTTCTACGAGAATGGCGATCCGGCAACGGATACCACAGAAGATGGCGTCTATAACCCAACCACCAACGGCTGGGATGGTACCGATAAACTGGATGTCACGCTGACCAACGGCAGTAAGTGGGTGGGTGCAGCGCAGTCCAGCGTTGAAGCTATCGGCACTGCGCAGATGTATGGCCAGGGCTACAGCAACGTAGACTGGCACGCATTGTCCCCGAATAGCATCTGGCCTGATTCTACCTTTGACAGCAACGGTCACGTTACCGGTGAAGAGGTGTATCAGAGCGGCCTGTTCAACGTGGCGCTGGATAACGGTTCCGAGTGGGATACCCGCAAGATCTCCAACATCGATGCACTGACGGTGAACAACCAGTCTCAGGTCAATGTTGAAAACTCCGGCCTGCTGGCAGATTCCATCACCCTGACCAATGCTTCAACCTTGAATATTGGCGACAGCGGTGCCGTGGCAACCGACAGTCTGTATCTGGATAGCTACAGCCGTGCGGCACTGACTGAAGAGACGGCAGAACTGTATGCCAACACCATTACTGTAGACAACGGTGCAGAGCTGGCGCTGGGTCTGGGTCAGGTTGATACGCACAATATGGTGCTGACTGATGGCGGTGTGCTCAACGTTGCCAGCCGCGATTATGTGCTGAACAGCGACCTGAACAACGCACGCTATATCACCAACGATAGCCATAAAGCGGACTACGACTATGGTGTTGTCGCGCTGAACTCTGACGGCCATCTGGCGGTGAACGGTGACGTTGCCGGTAACTATAAAGTGCGCATCGACGATGCGACCGGTGCAGGCTCCGTAGCTGACTACAAAAACAAAGAGATCATTCGCGTCTATGACAATAACGCGGATACCGCTGCCAGCTTTACTGCGGCAAACAAAGCTGATTTAGGTGCATACACCTATCAGGCGCAGCAGAAGGGTGACACCGTTGTTCTCCAGCAGGAAGAGCTGACTGACTACGCCAACATGGCGCTGAGCATTCCTTCTGCTAATACCAACATCTGGAATCTGCAACAGGATACCGTGGGTACCCGTCTGACCAACAGCCGTCATGGCCTGGCAGATAACGGCGGCGCATGGGTGAGCTATTTTGGCGGCAACTTTGACGCGGATAATGGCACCGTTAGCTACGATCAGGACGTAAGCGGCATTATGGTGGGTCTGGATACTCAGATCGACGGTAATAACGCGAAGTGGATTGTCGGTGGTGCGGCTGGTTTCGCGAAGGGTGATATCAGCGATCGTACTGGTCAGGTCGATCAGGACAGCCAGACTGCGATGATCTACGCGTCGGCGAAGTTCATGAACGACATCTTCCTCGACAGCTCCATGAGCTACACCCGCTTCAACAACGACCTCTCTGCTACCATGAGCAACGGTCAGTATGTTGACGGTAATACCACGACTGACGCCGTTGGTTTCGGGATGAAACTGGGCTATGACTGGAAACCAAACCTGTCTGGCTACGTCACGCCTTACGCGGCGATCTCTGGCCTGTTCCAGTCCGGTGATGACTATCAGTTAAGCAACGACATGCGTATCGATGGCCAGTCTTACGACAGTATGCGTTATGAGCTCGGCGTGGATGCAGGTTATACCTTCAACTACGGTGGCGAGCAGGCATTAACCCCTTACTTCAAGCTGGCTTACGTGTATGACGATGCCGACAACAATGCTGATATCAACAATGACAGCATTGACAACGGCGTGGAAGGCTCTGCGGTTCGCGTGGGACTGGGCACTCAGTTCAGCTTCACGAAAAACTTCAGTGCTTACACTGATGCGACTTATCTGGGCGGCGGCGACGTTGACCAGAACTGGGGAGCAAACCTGGGTGTGAAATATACCTGGTAAGAAAAAAACGCGGGGGATTTTGCCCCCGCTTTTTTATGTGCTTTAAAAATAATAAAGAACCGACATATACAGATGACTTGAGGTATGCATGAACGTTAATGCGAAACCACTTTCTGAATTAAGCCGGCTCATAAAGTGTCTGGAAGTCGCCGGTACCCCATTTAAAACGGAACCACAACAATTTATAACTACCGGCAATAATGATGATGAACCATTGACATTTGTAATACAATCCGGCCTGACAGTCGTTCACCGTAAATCAGATGAATTACTCGTGGGTATTGCACGGGCACCCTATATTCATGGATTAAGTGCATGGATTAATGACAGCTATCTTGAATATTCCCTGATGGCACAAACACCTTGTACCGGATTTTATTTGCCAGCCTCTACTGCATGCGAAATTATTCAAGAAGCGCAACTCTGGCAAGAAGCATTCTGCTGGCTTTCATGGCTAAATCATTTACTGGGAAAACGTGATATCCAGCTGGTCGGAAATAATTCGTATAGCCAAATTCGGGCGATGCTAATCAATATGGCCGAGTGGGATGACACGCTACGCTCAAAAATTGGTGTGATGAATCATATTCAGCGTAGCACGCGTATATCACGTTCGGTGGTTGCGGAGGTTCTGGCGGCGCTGCGTCAGGGGAACTACATCAATATGAGCCGGGGCAAACTGATCAGTATCAACCGTTTGCCCACGGACTATTAAGCTCAGTTAGCGGCCGTAAGTACCTGCGCTTTATTGGCGCTCAGCTCGGCTACAAGGTTATTTACGCCATCACTCATATTCACGAAGCGGGTGTTCGGTGACCGGGTGACCACCACAAAAGCGCCCACGTTTGATTGCGGAATCATCGCCATGTAGGTGATGAATCCGCCACCCCCACCGGTTTTTTGAATAATACCCGGGCGACCATCTTTTGGCGCCATATATACCCAGCCCATGCCGAGGGCATCGGCTTTACCGGGAACATCCATACCGATGACGCGACGTAACTGAGCACGCTGGTAGATGAGCGTCTGCATTCGGTCGGCCTGATTACTGCGCGCGTAAAAATCCGATGAGAGGAACTGTTGCATCCAGCGCATCATGTCGCCAGGTGTAGAGTAAACCCCACCGCTGCCAATGGCTGCCAGCGTGTTATTACACGGGCTGGCCCCTTTTTCCGCCACCATCAGACGCTTGCACTGGTCCGGGGAGGGGGTGTAAGTAGTATCTTTCATCCCGAGCGGACGCGTGATTTGCTCTTCAAACAGCTGAGGGTAAGGCTTACCTGATGCCGTTGCTAACGCGTCGGCCAGCAGATCAAACGCCAGGTTAGAATAGCCAGCCTGAGAACCCGGAGCCGATTTCAGCGTTGCGGTGCTCAGGTAATTCCAGCGTTGTTCGCGAGTTGGCCAGACAAAGACAGGGCGATGCGCAGCGCCACCGGGCTGTTCTCGCGGCAGGGCGCTGGTATGGGTCGCCAGGTTCACCAGCCTGATCGGCGTTCCCTGATATGTCGGAACGCGAGCGCCGGGTGGCGCATATTTGCTAAGTGGATCGTCGAGTTTTACCACGCCCTGATCGAGCAATTTCACCAGCATTTCGCTGGTCATCAGCTTGGTTATCGACGCGACACGGATAACGGAATCCAGCTGCGGGCGAACGTTATTTCCCGGTCGTGTTTCACCGAAGCTGCGAAACACCCGCTGGTTACCGTCGATCACGACCAGCGCCATTCCCGTCGCACCACTGCCGTAATAAATAAGGTTCGCATAGCGATCGGCAATGTCAGAGGCCAGAACCGGTGCCGTCAGAGGCTGTGCTGCCTGGGCGGTGGACAGGCTCACCGCACACAGCGCGGCGAAAGAGAGCAGACAACGTTTCAACGAAAAGCATCCATCCAGTGAATAAGGAGAGTTACGGGTAGTTATACTACTAATCGGCGTCGGGCAATCGTCCGATTTGCATAACGATAGCGAGAAAAACGTAACCGTGGGTAAATTTGCACAATTTACTTACGGCCAGACTCCCATTTTGTGACATCGGGCTTATGATAGTCACCAGTTACATTCATTATTGCGGAGAACGGTATGTCTGAAAAGCGTGTGGTTTTGGTGGTTGATATGCAGAATGGGGTGTTTAAGACGCCGCGCCATCAGAGTGAGAAATGTGTCTCACTGATCAATCAGCTTACCCAGGCTGCTGAGGCCGTTATTTTCATACAGCATACTGAAGCTGGCGGGCTAGAGGAGGGGAGCGAAGGGTTTGCATTGCTGCCCGATCTCAACCAGCCGGCAGGGGCGTTTTACGTCACGAAGACCGCTTGCGATGCCTTCTATAACACTTCGCTCGAGGCACTGTTGCGCGAACAGGAGATCGATGAATTTATTATCTGCGGCTGCGCGACGGATTATTGTGTCGATGCCACCTTTAAAAACGGTGTCAGCCGGGGCTACCACATCACGGTTGCGGAGGATGCCCACACCACGGCCAATCGTCCAGCGGCCGATGCCCAGGTTCTGATCGCGCACTATAACGATGTCTGGCGTAACTTCATCGCCCCTGCCAACCCGCCTTCGGTGAAACGCACCGAAACAATTCTTGAAAACTGGAAAGCGAACTAATAATTCACCCGCAGGTCTGACTTTTTTGCCTGAGCCGGGAGGCTGGCCCAGGCAAGGTTTCGTGTGGCGATATGTTAAACACAGCAACAGCCATAACAACAAGAAGGAAGCACAATGTTTAAGTCTTTTTTCCCAAAGCCGGGGCCCTTTTTCCTGTCGGCATTTATTTGGGCACTGCTGGCTGTCATTTTCTGGCAGGCCGGTGGCGGCGCGTGGCTGACCCGTCTTACGGGGGCAACGGGCGACATTCCCATTAGCGCTGCGCGCTTCTGGTCCATGAGCTATCTGCTTTTCTACGCCTATTACATGCTCTGCGTGGGGCTTTTTGCCATGTTCTGGTTTATCTATTCGCCTCACCGCTGGCAATACTGGTCGATTCTCGGCACGTCGTTAATCATCTTTGTCACCTGGTTCCTGGTGGAAGTGGGCGTGGCGGTCAACGCCTGGTATGCGCCGTTTTACGATCTGATCCAGACGGCGCTGAGTTCGCCGCATAAAGTGACCATTAACCAGTTCTACCATGAGGTGGGGATCTTCCTCGGCATCGCCCTCATCGCCGTGGTGATCGGCGTGATGAATAACTTTTTCGTCAGTCACTATGTGTTCCGCTGGCGTACCGCGATGAACGAACACTATATGGCGCACTGGCAGCACCTGCGTCATATCGAAGGTGCCGCACAGCGTGTGCAGGAAGACACCATGCGTTTTGCCTCTACACTCGAAGATATGGGCGTGAGCTTTATTAATGCCATCATGACGCTGATCGCCTTCCTGCCGGTGCTGGTGACGCTCTCATCCCACGTTCCGGAACTGCCGATTGTCGGCCATCTGCCGTACGGCCTGGTCATTGCCGCGATTGTCTGGTCGCTGATGGGAACGGGACTGCTGGCAGTGGTGGGGATCAAGCTGCCGGGGCTGGAATTTAAAAACCAGCGCGTGGAAGCGGCCTACCGTAAAGAGCTGGTGTATGGTGAAGACGATCCCAACCGTGCGTCACCGCCTACCGTGCGTGAGCTGTTTGGCGCCGTACGTCGTAATTACTTCCGCCTCTATTTCCATTACATGTATTTCAATATCGCGCGCATCCTTTATCTTCAGGTTGATAACGTTTTCGGGTTGTTCCTGCTGTTCCCGTCCATCGTTGCGGGTACGATTACACTCGGTCTGATGACCCAGATCACCAACGTTTTTGGTCAGGTTCGCGGTTCGTTCCAGTACCTGATTAGCTCCTGGACTACGCTGGTGGAGCTGATGTCCATCTACAAACGTTTACGCAGTTTCGAGCGTGAGCTGGACGATAAGGATTTGCAGGAAGTCACCCATACATTAGGTTAAAAAGGAATTGCTATGCCATTTGCCGTACCACGTGCATTACCGCTGACGTTACTCGCCGCCGTCGTGCTGGCGGGCTGTGCCGAGAAAGGGGCTACCCCGCTCAAAGAAGGGGAGAAGCCCGTTGATGTGGCGAGCGTGGTGCGGCAAAAAATGCCCGCCAGCGTAAAGGATCGCAGTGAGTGGGCTGATGCGCTGGCAACGACCTTCAAAAGTCAGAAGATCGCGCCTACCGAGGAGAACATCTGCTCGGTGCTGGCGGTGGCGCAGCAGGAATCGATGTATCAGTCAGATCCTGTTGTGCCTGGCCTGAACAAAATCGCCTGGAAGGAGATCGACCGCCGGGCCGAATCGATGCATATCCCGGTTTTCCTGGTACATACCGCCCTTAAAATCACCTCGCCAAACGGTAAAAGCTACAGCGAACGGCTGGATACGGTGAAAACCGAGAGGCAGCTCAGCGCCATTTTCGATGATTTCATCAATATGGTGCCGATGGGGCAGAAGCTGTTTGGCTCGCTGAATCCGGTACATACCGGCGGTCCGATGCAGGTAAGCATCGCATTTGCGGAAAAGCATACCGACGGCTATCCGTGGGATATCGACGGTACGGTGCGTCAGGAAGTCTTCTCCCTGCGCGGTGGGCTGTGGTTTGGGACGTATCACCTGCTGAATTATCCGGCCAGCTACGATAAACCGCTGTATCGCTTTGCCGACTTTAATGCGGGCTGATATGCCAGCCGAAATGCAGCCTTCCAGAATGCGGTAATCCGAGCCAGCGGTGTGAAGCTCGCTTTGGATGGCGATCTCATTGCTTACGGCAGCAGCGAGGCAGGGTCCACCGAACGGGCAGTGCGAAAACTTTCGACGAAGCTGGAGATGAGCAACAGTGACATTCGCCGACAGCTGGAGAAGGGTGACAGCCTGGCGTTTGAGAAAACGGATCTGTATAAGCAGGTTTTCGCGCTTGCAGAGAAGAAAAGTGGAAAGGCACTACCCAGAGCCATTCTGCCAGGCATTCAGCTTGAAAGCCCGAAGATCACGCGTAACCTGACGACCGCATGGTTCGCAAAACGCGTGGACGATCGTCGGGCTCGCTGTATGGGACTGTAATCAGTGGCGGTTGCGCCAGCGCAGCACGAGCGCAATCACGCCCAGAACCATGCTGCCCGCGAGGAAGGGAATGAGCCCGAATACGGTGCTCACGCCTAAACCGATTTCAACGCGCGGGCGGCCGGTATCCTGCACCTGCATCAGATGCTCATACACGCCAGGGGCATGCACCAGCATGTTCAGCAGTTGGGTTCCTGCCCAGAAACAAAACAGAACAAACAGGGCATAGGCAATATTCCCCGCCGTGGAGGTTTTTGGTTGTTTTCCGCCAAAAATCGGTTTCGACAATGTAAAGTCTGCCATAAGACCTCCCGAAAATATCACTCTGTTTTAATACGCGTCGTACAGGGTGAGTGTGACAGGTCATAGCATTTGTCAATATCAGAATCGTGGGAAATTCGGCTCAGGATTTCTCCTGGATTGTCGATTTCTGCATCACGTCACAAATTGATAACATAAGTGAAACTACGCTGCTTTTCAGAATTTACGTATCCGCCACAGACGGCTTTATCAAACTGTGAGAGGATAGTTTTTTTTCTGCCGGAGTTGTCATGAAGCTCACTTCCAAACTACGCCGTGACTGGCATTACTACGCCTTTGCGATCGGGCTGATCTTTATACTCAACGGTGTTGTCGGGCTGCTGGGATTTGAAGCGAAGGGCTGGCAAACCTATGCGGTTGGGCTGGTGACCTGGGTAATCAGTTTCTGGCTGGCGGGATTCATTATCCGCCGTCGTCCCGATGAGACGACGGCAGAGAAAGCCGACTAACCGTCAGTTAACAGAGCTTTTCAGGGCGCTGTCAGCGGCGTGACGCTCCAGCGCCAGTTCAATCAGGCGGGTGATCAGTTCTGGATAGCTTATTCCGCTGGCCTGCCACAATTTCGGGTACATGCTGATATTGGTAAAGCCCGGCAGGGTGTTGATTTCGTTAATCACCACCTCGTTATCCGCCGTCAGAAACACATCGACGCGCGCCATACCACTGCATCCCAGCGCCTGATAGGCTTCAACGGCGATCGCCCGGATCTTGTCGTTAACGTCAGGATCGAGCGCGGCGGGAACCACAACCTGGGCACCTTTGTCGTCAATATATTTGGTGTCGTAGGAGTAGAAGTCGCTATTCAGCACCACTTCACCACAGGTACTCGCCTGCGGGAAGTCGTTACCCAGTACGGCGCACTCAATTTCGCGCCCGTTAATTCCCTGCTCAACCACCACCTTGTGGTCAAACTCAAAGGCCAGACGAACGGCATCGTTAAACTGTGCTTCGCTGGTGACTTTGCTGACGCCGACGGACGAGCCCTGATTCGCCGGTTTCACGAACAGCGGCAGGCCGAGTTGCGCCTGGATCTGCGCGAAGCTGTGTTTATCGCGGTTGGCGCGAGTGAGCGTGACGAACGGGGCAATATTCAGACCGGCGTCGCGCAGCAGACGTTTAGTGACGTCTTTATCCATGCAGGCGGCAGAACCCAGCACATCGGAGCCGACAAACGGCAGGTTCGCCATCCGCAACATGCCTTGCAGGGAGCCGTCTTCGCCCAGCGTGCCGTGAACGATAGGGAACACCACGTCAATCTGTGCCAGCGCCTGCGCGTTCCCGGCATCGATAAGCTGTCCCTGTGCCACGCCTGGAACCGTTGCGACGCTGATATCAGAAGGATTAAGGGCGATGCGCGCCGGATCATCAGCGTGTAACAGATACTGGCTGGCATCGTTAACATGCCATTGGCCCTGTTTATCAATGCCCAGCAGCACCACGTCAAAACGGCTTTTATCAATCGCATCAACGATATTTTTAGCCGATTGCAATGACACCTCGTGCTCTGATGATTTTCCCCCAAAGACAATACCTACGCGCTGCTTTGCCATCTCACTCTCTTCCAGTCTGACGAAAAGCCAATAACATACCACGATGCCCGGCGGGTTTCGCGGCCTTCTGCCATAATGTTTTGAGGGATGTTGAAGGGGGGCGCGTGAAAGGAAAAGGTCTGCTTATTCTTATTGTTATTGCCGGGATCGCCACGGTGGGCTACCGCTGGTTGCCGCCGCATTACAACCCTTTCGTGCCGCTTACGCTTGACGATCCGCCTGGAAAAATAACCCAGTTTAAACTCCGGCGCTTAACGCCGCAGGCGTGCGAAAACCTGTTAGCGCAGGCGAATCAACGCCAGCTTATCCGTACCCAGGCGGTCGCTGACAGCGCCGGTGAGTGTCCGCTGAGTAACGTGGTGCGCGTGCGCGATTTTGGCCCGGTCAGCCTCAACGGCAGCTTTATTGCCAGTTGCCCGCTGGCGTTAAGCTCGGCGCTGTTTGTCAGCCAGCAGGCCCGGCCGCTCACCAAAACCTGGACCGGCAGCGAGCTTACGCGTATTGAACATCTGGGCAGCTTCGCCTGCCGCAATATCTACAGCCGCCCGGATGCGCGGCGCAGCGAACATGCCACGGCGGATGCGCTGGATATCAGCGCTTTCAGGCTGGCAAACGGACAGCGTGTTACCGTCCTCAACGGCTGGAAAGCGGAAAAGACGCAGCCCTGGCTACAGGCGCTGCTGTCGGCAAGTTGCGGCTATTACGGTAACGGTCTGGGGCCGGACTACAATGCCGCCCATGCCAACCATTTCCATCTGGGAATGCGCGGCTATGGCTTATGTCGATGAAGCATAATCTTCCGCCGAAAATTGGATAGATTGTGACTTATCTCACAAATATGATGACTGGGAAGATAAAACACCAAAGTCTGCAAGGCCGCATCTCTGGCGCTATGTCATTGCGCGTAACTTGCTAATCTGTCGGCGAATTCGCCTAAAAATGAAGACTATTTCTGTTATGGAATCCTGGAAAGTTAACCTCATTTCAGTCTGGTTCGGCTGCTTCTTCACCGGACTGGCTATCAGCCAGATATTGCCCTTCCTGCCGCTTTACGTGTCGCAGCTGGGGGTCACTTCCCATGAAGCGCTCTCTATGTGGTCCGGCCTGACGTTCAGCGTGACGTTTCTGGTGTCCGCCATTGTGTCACCGATGTGGGGCAGCCTTGCGGATCGCAAGGGGCGCAAGTTGATGCTGCTCCGCGCCTCGCTGGGGATGGCGATAGCCATTTTGCTCCAGGCCTTCGCCACCAACGTCTGGCAGCTGTTTATTCTGCGGGCGATAATGGGGCTGACCTCCGGGTACATTCCGAATGCCATGGCGCTGGTGGCCTCACAGGTACCGCGCGAGCGGAGCGGCTGGGCACTCAGCACGCTTTCCACGGCCCAGATTAGCGGTGTAATTGGCGGCCCCCTGCTCGGCGGCTTCCTGGCTGACCATGTTGGGCTGCGCGCGGTCTTTATCATTACCGCCATCCTGCTAACGGTCAGCTTTCTGGTCACCCTTTTTCTGATTAAAGAGGGCGGTCGGCCTGTCGTCAGCAAATCAGAACGCCTGAGCGGAAAGGCGGTTTTCGCCTCGCTACCTTATCCTGGCCTGATGATTAGCCTTTTTGTGACAACGATGGTGATCCAGCTCTGTAACGGCTCGGTGGGACCGATTCTGGCGCTGTTTATCAAGTCGATGGCACCGGACAGCAGCAACATTGCTTTTCTGAGCGGGATGATTGCCGCCGTGCCGGGCGTGTCGGCGCTGATGTCCGCTCCGCGTCTGGGGAAACTGGGCGACAGGATCGGTACGGCACGCATTCTGATGGCAACGCTCATCATTGCGGTGATCCTTTTCTTTGCCATGTCGTTCGTCACGACACCGCTTCAGCTCGGGGTGTTGCGCTTCCTGCTTGGCTTCGCGGATGGTGCAATGCTGCCCGCTGTACAGACGCTGCTGGTGAAATATTCCAGTGACCAGGTAACCGGCCGCATTTTTGGCTACAACCAGTCGTTCATGTATTTAGGCAACGTAGCGGGCCCGCTTATTGGCGCCTCGGTCTCGGCGATGGCGGGTTTCCGCTGGGTATTTGCCGCGACGGCGGTGGTGGTGCTTCTTAATATTATTCAACTGGCCTTTGCCTTGCGCCGTCGCCGGCGAATCGCTGAGGCAAAGTCAGCCAGGTAAACACGATAATATATTATTAATTCTTATGATGGCCGCATTTTTATATAACGAAATGCGGCTTCTGTCTTTTAGAAAAACGTTTCGCTTGCGCTCCGAAATATCTTTTTTGGCAGCAATGTCACTTTTGCATAAGATAAAACCAATCCATGCTTTTCATTATTCAGTGAGGGTGTTAATTTCAGGGGAAATCACATAAGGACATAGCACCATGAAAAATCTCATTGCTGAGTTGTTGGTTAAGCTTGCCCAAAAGGAAGAAGAGTCGAAAGAGCTGGTTGCCCAGGTCGAGGCGCTGGAAATCGTTGTAACGGCGCTGCTGCGACAGATGGCAAAACCAGAGCAGGAGGCGTTGATCGACAACGTTGAAGGCGCGCTGGAAAAAGCTCGCCCTGATTCACAGGTGCCTGCAGAGGACGCGGAGCTGCTTCAGCAATACGTAAAGAAGCTTTTAAGGCATCCTCGCAGTTAACCGGCCAGAGGTGAAATGACGTGTCACAGAATTGTCATGCAGGATGCCTGGCGTCGCTCTGTTTTTATTTTTACCCTGTTACCATGGGGAAATTAAAATGAAGCAGAGCACACTTTTCACCGCATTAAACTCGCTCGTAATTACCTCCTCCGTTCCTGCGAAACCGGTTAATAATAAACGCGCTGCGACGGGACTGAAATAACCCTGGATCACGGTGAAAATCATGGCCGCAGGGTGGTTTTTTTCCCGTAACGAACCAGACTTAACGTGGAACTTCACATAAAGGATGGTGCAATGAAAACAACAATACTGGTTACCCTGCTCTCTGGCCTGTGTCTGATCGCCTCAGCACATGCGGAAGAGAAAACGTTAACGCCCCAGCAGCAGCGCATGACGACCTGTAACCAACAGGCGACCTCGCAAAGTCTGAAAGGGGATGCCCGTAAAACGTATATGAGCGGCTGCCTTAAAAATGGTACGACCAAACCGGGTGAAAAAAGCCTGACCCCGCAGCAGCAAAAAATGCGCGAGTGCAATGCCCAGGCGACACAGCAGATGCTGAAAGGCGACGATCGCAGCAAGTTTATGAGCGCGTGCCTGAAAAAACAGGCGTAGTGCTAACGGGTGAGCCACGGCTGTGGCTCACCCAAAATTTCATACTTTCCCCGCTATCCCCCTCTCTATAATTTGGGAAAATGTTTCAGAATATTCCCAAAAATGATGAATGATGAGTTTTATGACAATCACGAGAACATTCGGGAAGCGTGGTATCAGCAGCTTTCTCAGGATGACTCATACCGTTCCGGTCTGCGATTTGCCTGGCGAATACGGCTGGCACGCATCGTTGGTCTGGCGGCGCTGTTTGTTCCGCTTGCCAGCGTTCTGGTGAGTCAGCTTCTTTCTGGCGTCTGGTGGTTGCTATTGGTGGGCTGGGTCTTTGTCTGGCCCCATCTGGCCTGGCAGCTGGCTTTTCGTTCGACCTGCCCCCACAGCGGTGAAATCGTTAATCTGAAAATCGATGCCATCATTGCTGGCGTCTGGATGGGCTTAATAGGGTTCAATGCGCTGCCAACGGCGGCGCTGATCGTGATGATCGGCATGAACATGATGGGATCGGGGGGATGCCGCTTATTTCTGACAGGACTTGCGCTGCTTGCTCTGTCTGCCCTGCTCACCGTGCAATCCACGGGTACTCCTGTGCTATTGACCTCTGAACCGCTGGCGTTGTGGCTGACGCTCCCCGTGCTGGTGGTCTACCCCATGCTGTTTGCCTGGCTCAGCCACCGCACGGCGATCCGGCTGGCAGAGCATAAGCGTCGGCTTGAGCTGATGAGTACCCGCGACGGAATGACCGGCGTGTTCAATCGCCGTCACTGGGAAACGTTGCTGCGTAACGAATTTGAGGCCTGCCGTCGCAGCCATCGACAGGCGACGATACTGCTCATCGATATCGATCACTTCAAGACGATCAACGACACCTGGGGGCATGACGTGGGGGATGAAGCGATTGTCGCCATCACGCGCCAGCTTCAGCTGACCCTGCGCGCAGGCGATTATATTGGCCGCTTCGGGGGAGATGAATTTGCGGTGATCATGTCCGGCACGCCTGCCGACAATGCGATTGCGGCGATGGCGCGCGTCCATGAAAGGCTGGTCAACATGCCGCTACACGGAGCACCTATGGCGAGGTTGTGTATCAGCGTTGGGGTTGCCCCCTGGGGGGCGCAGTTCACGCACTATCGTGAATGGCTAAAGGCCGCGGACGTGGCCCTCTATAAAGCCAAAAATGCCGGACGGGGTCGCACCGAAGTGGCCGCCTGACGCCCGGCGTTACGCATCAGGACTTACTCAGCTTCTCTGATTTTTCCATGCATTTTTCCATCGCCTCGATCACGGCGGAGCGGAACCCGCGCTCTTCCAGCACGCGCACGGCTTCAATGGTTGTGCCACCCGGCGAGCACACCATATCTTTCAGTTCGCCCGGATGTTTACCCGTTTCCAGCACCATTTTGGCCGAGCCCATCACCGCCTGCGCCGCAAATTTGTAGGCCTGCGCGCGCGGCATACCGCCAAGTACGGCGGCATCGGCCATGGCTTCGATAAACATAAAGACATACGCCGGGGCAGAACCGCTCACGCCGACAACCGGGTGGATCATCGGTTCGGCAATCACTTCCGCTTCGCCGAAGCAGCGGAAAATGTTCAATACATCCGCCACCTCTTCAGAAGTAACCAGCGCGTTTGGGGTAACGGAGGTCATACCGGCATTTACCAGCGACGGGGTGTTTGGCATGGCGCGAACAATCTTACGGTCGTGCCCCAGCGCGCGGGCGAGCTGGTCGAGGGTCACGCCTGCGGCAATCGACACCACCAGGCTCTCTTTGTTCAGGCTGGAGGTGATCTCGCTCAGGACTTTAATCATGATATTCGGCTTAACGGCGCCAAAGACAATGTCCGCCACCTGAGCCACTTCCTGCGCGCTTTCGGCGGCGTTGATACCATACTCATCACGCAGCGCCGCGACTTTATCCGGGGATGGGGTATAGACCCAAATCTGCCCCGGCAGCACCTGGCCGCTGGCTATCAGTCCACCGAGGATAGCTTTACCCATGTTTCCGCAGCCGATAAACCCGATTTTCTTATCCATCACGTATCTCCGTTATTATGCGTTGTTATCTCTCATTGATAGCTTAACAACGAAATGCAGGCGACAATAGTCGCCAGAATCATAATGGGGAGACACTATGGCGATTTGGGTTGATGCGGACGCGTGTCCGAATGTGATTAAAGAGATTTTATTCCGCGCCGCCGAGCGGGTGCAGATGCCGATGACGCTGGTGGCGAACCAGAATATCCGCGTGCCGCCCTCCAGGTTCATTCGTTCTCTGCGCGTGCCGGCCGGGTTCGACGTGGCAGATAATGAGATAGTACGCCTGTGTGACGCAGGAGATCTGGTGATCACCGCGGATATCCCGCTGGCTGCCGACGTGCTGGCGAAGGGGGCCGCGGCGCTTAACCCGCGCGGAGAACGCTATTCGCCGGCAACGATCCGGGAGAAGCTCACCATGCGTGATTTTATGGATACCCTGCGTTCCAGCGGCGTGCAAACCGGTGGGCCGGACAGCCTGTCGCAGCGCGATCGCCAGCAGTTTGCCGCCGAGCTGGATAAATGGCTGCTGGAAGTGAAGCGCCGCCCGGCGTAGCCCACCTCCGGGCTGTTTTGTGGTACAGTGTGGCTTCCACAGGCTTGTCATTCCGTACCGCTTTGCAGTAAAGTTAGCGCAACATCTTCTGCAATCATTTCTTTACAGCCTTCAGTTATCCGGCAGCAAGGGGAACACCTGGTTATGAACCCACCCATCTTTTTAGTTGGCCCTCGCGGCTGTGGGAAAACCACCGTTGGTCTGGAGCTGGCGCGTCTGTGCCAGAGTCAGTTTATCGATACTGACCACTGGCTCCAGGAGAATGCCGGTAAGACCATCGCCGATATCGTGGAGAATGAGGGGTGGGAGAGCTTTCGTGCGCGCGAAACGGCCACGCTGGAAGCGGTGACCGCGCCGTCAACCGTGATTGCGACCGGTGGAGGCATTATTCTGGCGCCGTATAACCGCCAGTTTATGCGCGAAAAGGGTGTCGTAATCTACCTCTGTGCACCGGTTTCTACGCTGGTGGGGCGGCTGGAGGCGTTTCCGGAAGAAGGGCAGCGCCCGGCGCTGACCGCGAAACCGCTGAGTGAAGAGGTCAGCGAGGTCCTCGCCGAACGCGATGCACTGTACCGCGAGGCGGCACACCACGTTGTGGATGCGTCAGCGTCACCCGAGAAAGTTGCGATTCAGATTATTACCGCCCTGCGTTTGGCTTGCGCCAGCTGACAGCCGTCTATACTCATAGCTCAGACATAAAAAAAGGATGAGCTATGCCAACCAGACCTCCCTATCCACGTGAAGCCCGCATCGTTACCGTTGAAAAAGGTAATAGCGATCGGACCGTAACCTGGTACCAGCTGCGTGCCGATCACCCTAAACCTGATTCGCTGATCAGCGAACATGAAACCGAACAGGAAGCGCTGGATGCGAAACGGCGCTATGAGGATCCCGAGAAGTCCTGACAAGAATCCGAATTCGTTACAACCGTGCCTGAATCACACTTTTAACTTATCGCTGATGTTAAGCAGCAGTTAATATTTAGTTATTACAGGTAGATTTGGAAAGGCCAGTCGATCTTTACATTACGGTGTAGAGATCCCCTGCTACGCTTGGTGCTGTTTTGTTGAATAAATGAACAGTGCAGCGTAGTGAGCCTGTACCTGTGTGGCAGTAGTGGTAGTAACGGAAGGCGATCAAAATGAAGGCGACGTTGGCGATCCTCACGATTGGTGTGGTCCCTGTAAGCGAAGTATTACCGCTCTTAACCGAGCATGTCTCTGAACAACAAATTACGCATCTCAGTCTGTTAGGGAAGCTGAGTCGGGAAGAGGTCATGGAAGACTACGCAGTCGGGGAGGGGGAAGATCCCCTGGCAACGTTACTCAGTGACGGTAAACTGGCGCACGTGTCACGCCAGAAAATTGAGCGCGCGCTACAGGGTGTGATCGAAGTGCTCGACAATCAGGACTATGACGTCATTTTGCTGATGAGCACAGCACCCGTTAAAGGACTCAGCGCGCGTAATGCCATTCTGCTCGAACCGATGCGGATTATCCCCCCGCTGGTGGCGTCAATTGTTGATGGTCATCAGGTGGGCGTTATCGTTCCCGTAGAAGAACTGCTGGATAACCAGACGGTGAAGTGGGCCGCGCTGGAGCACACCCCGCTGTACGCGCTGGCTAACCCGTTCTGGGACAGCGAAGCGAAGCTAATTGCGGCCGGGCAGGAGTTGATCGACAGAGGGGCGGATGTCCTGATGCTCGACTGCCTGGGCTTCCATCAACGGCATCGTGATTTACTGCAAAAGGCGCTGGATGTTCCGGTGCTGCTCTCTAACGTCCTGATGGCGCGTCTGGCGTCAGAATTGCTGGTGTAATGATTTTGCGTGACAGGTCATGAGCATGGCCCCTATAGTGGATTTTTCTCTATAAATATAAGGGCCAGTTCATGCTTCAAAGTAACGAATACTTTTCCGGTAAAGTGAAATCCATTGGTTTTACCAGCAGCAGCACTGGCCGCGCCAGTGTCGGCGTCATGGCGGAAGGGGAATACACCTTTGGCACCGCAGAAGCGGAAGAGATGACGGTGGTCAGCGGCGCTCTGAACGTCCTGCTGCCGGGTGAAACGGAGTGGAAAGTCTACAGTGCCGGGCAGGTCTTCAACGTGCCGGGCCACAGCGAGTTCCATTTGCAGGTTGCAGAGCCAACCTCTTATCTGTGCCGCTATCTGAAATAAAAGCATGCCGGGTGGCGCATTCGCTTACCCGGCCTACGTTTTGCCTGTCAGCGCTGCGCTTCGCCGCCGAGACCTTCCACCAGGTTCTGGATCAGCGCCGCCAGCTCGCCGGTCATCAGGATAAAGTCTGCGTCAAAGCGCTGAGCATAATCTTCGCGGTCGATATCTTCGTTCTGATCGCGCAGTTCATCGCAGAATTTAAGGCGCTTCACGGAGCCGTCATCACACATCACAAACTGAATGCGCTGCTGCCAGTCGAGTGCCAGTTTGGTCACCACTTTGCCCGCTTCAATGTGCACGGCGATCTCGTCGCTCACCAGATCCTGTTTCTTCGCGCGGATCACGCCGCCATCTTCCAGCAGCGCTTTCAGCTCTGCTTCATCAAGGATCTGGAAGCCCTGCGCGGCAGTCCCGCTGCGCACCCACTCAGTCAGGGTCAGCTCAATCGGCGTCTCCAGTGCCAGCGGTACCACCGGTAATGAGCCAAGGCTCTTACGCAGCAGCGCCAGCGTATCTTCCGCTTTTTTGGCGCTGGCGCAGTCGACCATGATCAGCCCGTTCACGGTGTCGATCCACATCATGGTCTGGCTAAAGCGGCTAAAGGCGCGCGGCAGCAGCGAGTGCAGCACTTCATCCTTCAGTGAATCTTTTTCGGTTTTTTTAAGCTTACGGCCCTGTTCAGCTTCCAGCTTGAAGATCTTCGCTTCGAGCGCCTGCTTCACCACAGGCGTCGGCAGGATCTTCTCTTCTTTGCGGGCGCAAACGATGATTTGCCCCGTGCTGCTGGCGTGGGTCAGCGCATCGCTTTGAGAACCCATTGGCGGAACCCAGCCGGTTTTTGCCATATCCTGGCTACCGCAAGGGGTAAAGGAGTAAGCGGCTAACTGTTTTTCCATCTCTTCTGCACGCAGCGAAACGTCGCGGCTGAGACGGTAAACCATCAAATTTTTGAACCACAGCATGATAATTTCCACGGCCTTGTCGTTAAATCAGCGGGCATGATAACGAATTGTCGCATCGCTTGCATTGCTAATCGGGAAGTGGGCTTCTACTCTGTTGATAATCAAAATAATGAGGAGTGTCTTGTGCGTATTGGGATTGATTTGGGCGGCACCAAAACAGAAGTTATTGCGTTGAGCGAGCAGGGGGAGCAACTGTTTCGCCACCGTCTGCCTACGCCGCGCGATGATTATCACCAGACCATAGAGACGATTGCCCGTCTGGTCGATATGGCAGAGCAGGCAACGGGCGAGACGGGCACGGTCGGGATGGGGATCCCCGGCTCCATTTCGCCGTATACCGGCGTGGTGAAAAATGCCAACTCCACCTGGCTCAACGGTCAGCCGTTTGATAAAGACTTAAGCCAGCGTCTGAACCGGGAAGTGCGTCTGGCAAATGACGCTAACTGCCTGGCGGTCTCTGAGGCCGTAGATGGCGCAGCGGCTGGCGCGCAGACCGTATTTGCGGTCATTATCGGTACCGGCTGCGGGGCGGGCGTGGCCTTCGGTGGGCGCTCGCATATTGGCGGCAACGGCACCGCGGGTGAGTGGGGGCACAACCCGTTACCGTGGATGGACGAAGATGAACTCAAATACCGTGCCGAGGTGCCGTGCTACTGTGGCAAGCAGGGCTGTATTGAGACCTTTATTTCCGGCACGGGGTTTGCCACCGATTATCATCGTCTGAGCGGCCAGCCGCTGAAAGGCAACGAGATTATGCGTCTGGTTGAGGAGCAGGATCCGGTGGCTGAACTGGCGCTCAGCCGCTACGAAATGCGGTTGGCTAAATCACTGGCGCATGTGATCAATATCCTCGATCCGGACGTGATTGTGCTGGGCGGCGGCATGAGCAACGTTGACCGGCTGTACGCGACGGTGCCAACGCTGGTGAAACAGTGGGTATTTGGGGGCGAATGCGAAACGCCGATCCGCAAAGCCGTCCATGGAGATTCCAGCGGTGTGCGCGGCGCGGCGTGGCTCTGGCCGGAATAAACGCAAAACGGCAACTTGCGTTGCCGTTTTTGATGTTTGTACCCTCTCCCACAGAGAGAGGGCCAGGGTGAGGGCAACATCCCCCATTTACTGCACCGCAAACTCCCTGTCCAGCCTGCTATACCCCAGCCCGTTGATCTTCTTCACCTTGATCTGCACCGGAATACGTTCTTTCATTGCCTCTACGTGGCTGATCACGCCGATGGTTTTCCCGGTGGCGTTCAGCGCGTCGAGCGCATCCAGCGCGGTGTCCAGCGTTTCGCTGTCGAGCGTGCCGAACCCTTCATCCAGGAAAAGCGAGTCAATGCGCGTTTTGTGACTGACCAGATCGGAAAGCGCTAAAGCCAGCGCCAGACTGACGAGGAAACTTTCCCCGCCGGACAGGGTACGGGTATCGCGTACCGCATCGGCCTGCCAGGTATCAACCACCTCCAGCTCCAGCGCGTCGCTGGCTTTACGCTGAAGCAGATAGCGGCCATGCAGACGGTTGAGCTGCTGGTTGGCAAGCCACACCAGATTATCCAGCGTCAGCCCCTGGGCGAATTTACGGAATTTATCGCCGGTGCTGGAGCCTATCAGCGCATTGAGATAGCCCCAGTCGTCAGCCTGACGCGCCGCCTCCTCAATCTGCTGCATAAGCGCCTGCTGGTGCAGACGGTTATCACCGTCCTGCTTGAGCTGCTGGCGGATCTCCCCCTGATGCGTGGTGTTTTCACGAAGCAGTTGCGCCAGCTGGTGTAACTGCGCCTGAAGGGTTGCGGCGTCGGTTTCCAGCCCCTCGGGGCGCTGTGCCTGGTGCGCCTGAAGCTGCTGGTTTGCCTGTACGGAGAGCGCCGTGGCCTGCTGGAGCTGGTTCTCCAGCGTCTGCTTTTGTTGTTCAAGCTGGCGGATCGACGCTTCATCCAGCAGGGCGGAGAGAAATGCCTCCTGACTGGCAAAGCAGCTCGCGGTCAGCGCGGCGCTGAACTGAGCTTGCGACTGCTGAAGCCGTTCACGCTCAAGCGTCTCCTGCTGCTGTAGGGTGGCGAGCTGGCTTTGTAGCGACACGCATTCGTCATGGATGCCGCGCCAGTTCTCAGGGATAACCGCGTCGGCTTCTGCGTCATCAGAATCCGGCAGCGTCTCCAGGATGGGCATCAGGACGTTAATACGTTCCTGAATCGTACCGTGCTGGGCCTGTTTTTCCTGCCAGCGGGTATATTCAGCTTCGCGTGCGCTCAGCCAGGCGCTTTCGGCCCCTTCATCGGGCACGCTAAGCGACAGCGACTCTAGCGAGGCCGCCAGCGCCTGACGCGTCGCCGTCAGCTGCTGCTGGTACTGGCGCGCCTGATCTTCCTGTTCATTGAGCTGGTTTTGCAGCGTCAGACGCTGGCTAAGCTGATACAGCTGGCGTTCATACTGCTCCTGTTCGCTCATCCAGGGGGCAATATCATCCTGAATATTCAGCGCTATGTTCAGGGAGGTGCAGACCTCCAGCCACTCTTTAGTGAGTGCTTGCTCTTCCTGAGAGAGGGCCTGTACTTCCTCTGTCTCGCGCTGGATCTGTTGGGTGAGCGCATTCACCTGCCCGAGCACCAGCAATCCTTCCTCTTTTAGCGCGGCAACCTCTTTCTCCAGCGCGTCGCGGCGGCGCTGATTGTCGGTCAGTTCAAGCGCCTGATACTGCACAACTGCCGGATGTTCGCTTGAACCGCAGAGCGGGCAAGGTTTACCCGCTTCGAGCTGTGCACGATAGTTCTCAAGATCCTTGATTGTTGCCTCACGCTCACAGAGCGCTTTCAGGTCGGCATAGTGCTGATTTTTCTCTTTGAACTGCTGACGCCGCAGGATCAGCGTTTCATTGAGCTTAGCCTGCTCAGCCTGCGCTTTCTGCACGCTTTCCGCATTCTGACGCAGCCGTTTTTGCAGCGGCTGATAGCGAGCGTGAAGCGCAGTCAGGCGCTGGCGGAGCGCCCGCGATTGTGCCTGTTGCTCCATTGCCGTCGCGAGATCCTCAGCCGTCAGCGTCAGCGTACTCTCCGGCATCTCAGCCAGTTTCTGACGAAGCTCAGCCATACGCGCTGACTGGGCCACAAGCTGATTTTTATCGCGACTCAGTTGCGTAAAATGCGCCCGCCAGCCGGCAATTTCCTGCCCCCACTGACGGAAACGATCGTGTTCGGTTAGCCACTGCGTCAGTACCGTGTGTTCTGTCCGCAACTGTTCACGGTTGTGCAGCGCACCGTTGCGAATACGCGAGCGCTGCGCCGCTCTGTCGAGTAAGCGAGTATTTACTTCAACAATTCGCGCTGTTGTCTGCGCCAGGCGGGTGGTCTGCTCCTGCTGATACTCCCACAGCGGACGTAGCTGGGCGGCGGGCTGTGCCAGCTGGAGCTTCGCCAGTTGCGGCGCGGCGTCCGTCAGAGCCTGTTGCGCCTGCTGCTGCGAAGCGGCTGCGCGTTGCTGCTCACGTATCAGCTCGTCGTTACGCGTAAGCCACTGAAAATCTTTCTGTTGGCTCTGCTGCTGTGCCAGCAGGATTTTTTCTTCGTCAGTAAGTGCCTGCAAACTTTGCTGCAAGTGCTGCTGCTGTTCCTCGCTCAGCAGCACAACGCCTGCGGCCTGCGCTTCGCACATCTCCAGCGCGTTGCGTGCCGCTTTGTGTTTTTCAAAAACCATGGCGGAAATGTGGCCGTAAATTTCCGTGCCGGTCAGTTCCTCCAGCAGCTCTGCCCGATCGCTCGGTTTAGCGTTCAGGAAGGCGGCAAACTGCCCCTGAGAGAGCAACATCGAGCGGGTAAAGCGACCATAGTCCAGCCCGGTGAGTGCGGCGGTTTGTTCCAGCTTATCCGTGACTTTATCGGCCAGAATTTTCCCGTCTTCGCAGCGGGCCAGCTCAACGCGCGGTGCCTGTAAGTTCCCGTCTGGCTGGTTGCGGGCGCGGTTCTGGCTCCAGAAAGCGCGATAAGCAACGCCTTTGACCTCAAATTCCACTTCAGCCAGGCATTCGGCGGTATCGCGCGTCATCAAGTCGTTTTGTGCCTGAGAGACCTTATTAAGACGCGGTGTTTCGTGGTAAAGCGCCAGGCAGATGGCATCCAGCAGCGTGGTTTTACCCGCGCCGGTTGCGCCGGTGATGGCAAATAGCCCATTGCTGGCGAAAGGCTCCGCGGTGAAATCGATTTTCCACTCACCCTTTAGCGAATTCAGATTTTTCAGACGCAGGCTCAGAATTTTCATGCGTTTTCGTCCTCGTCATTGAGGGAATGCAGGGTATGGGCAAACAGCTCGTTAAGCCTGGTGCGCCTGGCCTCGTCCACTTCTTCATGCGCAAGCCGCCGCGCGAACACCTCTTCAACCCGAAGTTCGCTAAGCGTTTCACGCTGGGCGTTCAGCAGAATTTTCTCGCGCTGCTCGCGGCTGCGACGTACCAGCAGCACCTCTACGGGAAGGTCTTCCGTCAGCGTCTGAATTTTACGCTGCATATCGTACAGGTAGTCATCGGTGGCGATTTCGATATCGAGCCAGACGGGGGGATTAAGCGCTGCGCCGCGCCACTGCTCAAGCTGAGCGGTAATGGCGGCCAGATCGCCTTTCAGCACTGCCAGCGGCTGGGTGACCGGCACCTCAAGCGTCTCAACGGCGCTAAGTTTGCCTTCGGTGAAGCTCACCAGATGCACGGATTTGGCTTTGCCCGTTTCGTCAAAACTGAGGGAAATGGGCGAGCCGCAGTAGCGAATATGCTCGCATCCCCCGACGATCTGGGCCCGGTGAATATGCCCGAGGGCAATGTAGTCGGCGGGGGGAAAGTTTTGCGCTGGAAACGCGTCCAGCGTACCGATATAAATCTCGCGCACCGCGTCACTCTTACTGGCCCCGACGGTGGTGAGGTGCCCGGTGGCAACGATCGGAATGGCCTGTTCGCCGCGCAGGGCGCAGGCTTCCGTATGCTGCTGGTGATAATAGCGGGTGATGGCCTGCAACAGATGCTGCTGTTTTTCGCTCCCGGACAGGCCTGCCTGGCTTTGCACGATATCGCGCGGGCGTAAAAACGGAATTGGGCATAGCACCGCGCCCGGCGTGCCATCACGTTTTTTCAGGATCTGCGGCGCGTGTCCGGCGCTGGCCACCACGGTGGTATTGAGGAACGCCAGAATATCGCGGGATTCATTCAGCGTCGCCACCGAGTCATGGTTTCCGGCGACAATCACCAGGTGACAACCGGTTTGCTGGAGGTTGACCACAAAACGGTTGTACAGCTCACGCGCATAGCTCGGCGGCGATCCGGTATCAAAAATGTCGCCCGCCACAATAATTGCGTCCACCTCGTGAGCCTGAGCCGTCTCCAGCAGCCAGTTCAGGAACGCTTCATGTTCCGCGGCGCGGCTTTTGCTGTAAAAATTTTGACCCAGGTGCCAGTCTGAGGTGTGAAGTATGCGCATAAGAGATCCGTGGCAATAATAAGAAAGCAGGATTATAAACGTTCGGGGTACGGAAAATAACCGCTGTAATAAAACAACAGTTTGCTATTTATCGTGGTAATGTTTTTCATAAATCTGTCATAAATCTGACGCATAATGACGCCGCATTACAGACTTGTAACTTAAATACGATAAGACAGGGCAAAGTATGGCGAGACGTATTCTGGTCGTAGAAGATGAAGCTCCGATCCGTGAAATGGTGTGCTTCGTGCTTGAACAAAATGGCTTCCAGCCGGTTGAAGCGGAAGATTATGACAGCGCGGTGAACCAGCTGAATGAACCCTGGCCCGATCTGATCCTGCTGGACTGGATGCTGCCTGGCGGTTCCGGATTGCAGTTTATCAAGCATATCAAACGCGAGGCGATGACCCGCGATATCCCGGTTGTGATGCTGACGGCGCGCGGTGAGGAAGAGGATCGCGTGCGCGGTCTGGAAACCGGCGCGGACGATTACATCACCAAACCGTTCTCCCCGAAAGAGCTGGTGGCGCGTATCAAAGCCGTGATGCGCCGTATTTCACCGATGGCGGTGGAAGAGGTGATTGAGATGCAGGGCCTGAGCCTGGATCCTACCTCACACCGGGTCATGACCGGTGAAAATCCCCTCGATATGGGCCCCACCGAATTTAAACTCCTGCACTTCTTTATGACCCACCCGGAGCGCGTTTACAGCCGCGAACAGTTGCTGAATAACGTCTGGGGAACTAACGTCTATGTCGAAGACCGAACGGTTGACGTCCATATTCGCCGCCTGCGTAAAGCACTGGAACTGAGCGGCCACGATCGCATGGTACAGACGGTCCGCGGCACGGGTTATCGCTTCTCGACCCGTTTCTGAACAATGACAGGAGTGTGACGCGTGCTGGAACGTCTGTCATGGAAAAGGCTCGTCTTTGAACTGATCTTATGCTGTATTCCGGCCCTCATTCTGGGGGCTATTTTTGGCTATCTGCCGTGGTTTTTACTGGTGGCCGTGACGGGGTTGCTCGTCTGGCATTTCTGGAATTTACTGCGTCTTTCCTGGTGGCTGTGGGTCGACAGAAGTATGACACCCCCGCCGGGAAGCGGGAGCTGGGAACCGCTACTCTACGGCCTGCACCAGATGCAGATGCGTAATAAAAAGCGCCGTCGTGAGCTGGGAAGCCTGATAAAACGCTTTCGCAGCGGCGCGGAGTCGCTGCCGGACGCAGTGATCCTGACGACGGAAGAAGGGACCATCTTCTGGTGCAATGGCCTCGCACAGCAGCTGTTGGGCCTGCGCTGGCCGGATGATAACGGTCAGAACATCCTCAACCTTCTGCGCTATCCCGAGTTCACGCTGTATCTGAAAACGCGTGATTTTAGTCGTCCGCACAATCTGAAGCTCAATAACGGTCGCCATCTTGAAATTCGCGTGATGCCCTACAGCGATCGGCAGTGGCTGATGGTGGCGCGGGATGTCACCCAGATGCATCAGCTTGAGGGCGCGAGACGTAACTTCTTTGCCAACGTCAGCCACGAGCTGCGTACGCCGTTGACGGTGCTTCAGGGCTATCTGGAGATGATGCAGGAGCAAACGCTTGAGGGGGCGCCGCGTGAGAAAGCGCTGCATACCATGCGGGAACAGACGTTCCGCATGGAAGGGCTGGTCAAACAGCTACTAACGCTTTCAAAAATTGAGGCTGCCCCGTCGCTGGCGCTAAACGACATCATTGATGTGCCGATGATGTTGCGGGTGGTGGAGCGCGAAGCCCAAACGCTGAGCCATAATCAACACACCCTGAGTTTTGATGTTGATAACACGCTGAAAGTGCTCGGCAGTGAAGATGAGCTGCGAAGCGCTATCTCAAACCTGGTCTATAACGCCGTGAATCATACCCCGACAGGGACGCATATCGCGGTGCGGTGGCAGCATACTCCGGCAGGGGCTGAGTTTAGCGTCGAGGACAACGGGCCGGGGATTGGGCCTGAACACCTCCCGCGTCTCACCGAACGGTTCTACCGGGTGGATAAGGCGCGCTCGCGGCAGACCGGCGGGAGCGGACTGGGGCTGGCAATTGTGAAGCATGCCGTCAGCCACCACGAAAGCCGGCTCAATATCGAAAGCACCCTGGGTAAGGGCACGCGCTTTAGCTTCGTGATTCCGGAACGATTAATTGCCAAAAAAAGTGCCTGACAGCGTGTGTGTCAGGCTACCTTTCCACGGGCCAGCGATTGCTGGCCCGTTTGCTTTGCAGTCAAGCGAAACGCGAGTGAATATTATACGGCTGGTGCTTTTTTGTTCGCATGATTAGCCATGAGTTTTTCTTATACATGGCATATTATTTTGGTCTAAATTTTCATGCTGGCATATTGTTCTGGTTTTACGATCCCTTCTTGCCTTTAAACGTTATAAGCGTTTAAATTGCCCCCCATATACTGTCAGACCGACTGTATTTGCGTGGTAAATCGAAAAACTATTCTTCGCCACGCCTGGACGGGAGCATATCCCGCTGAAATTGAGCAAATTTTCCGCTGTATCGTCCCGTCAGGGATGGCGAAAATCTCAACGTATTCAACACCACATCCACAGGCAGTAAGGTTTTATGACCCATCACTTGAAATCGCGTGACATTATCGCGCTGGGCTTTATGACATTTGCGCTGTTCGTTGGCGCAGGTAACATCATTTTTCCTCCAATGGTTGGCTTACAGGCGGGTGAACACGTCTGGACGGCTGCGTTTGGCTTCCTGCTTACTGCCGTGGGCCTGCCGGTACTGACCGTTATCGCGCTGGCGAAAGTCGGTGGCGGTGTGGACAGCCTCAGCACCCCGATTGGCAAAGTGGCTGGCGTTCTGCTGGCAACCGTCTGCTATCTGGCCGTTGGCCCGCTGTTCGCGACCCCGCGTACGGCGACCGTCTCCTTTGAAGTGGGTATTGCCCCGCTGACCGGTGACGGCGCGATGCCGCTGTTTATTTACAGCCTCATTTACTTCGCCATCGTGATTCTGGTTTCTCTCTATCCGGGCAAACTGCTGGATACTGTGGGTAACTTCCTGGCACCGCTGAAAATTGTGGCGCTGATTGTGCTGGCGGTTGCGGCCATCGTCTGGCCTGCGGGGCCCATCAGCTCCGCGATGGACGCCTACCAGAACGCGGCGTTCTCAAACGGTTTCGTGAACGGCTATCTGACGATGGATACGCTTGGCGCGATGGTGTTTGGTATCGTTATCGTTAACGCCGCGCGTTCCCGCGGGGTGACCGAAGCGCGTCTGCTGACTCGCTACACCATCTGGGCTGGCCTGATGGCCGGTGTCGGCCTGACGCTGCTGTATCTGGCGCTGTTCCGCCTGGGTTCAGATAGCGCAACGCTGGTCGATCAGAGCGCAAACGGCGCGGCGATCCTGCATGCTTACGTGCAGCACACCTTTGGTGGTGCAGGCAGCATGCTGCTGGCGGCGCTGATTTTCCTGGCCTGTCTGGTGACGGCGGTGGGTCTGACCTGCGCCTGCGCGGAGTTCTTCGCTCAGTATCTGCCGCTTTCTTACCGCACGCTGGTGTTTATCCTCGGCATCTTCTCCATGGCGGTGTCAAACCTCGGTCTGAGCCACCTGATTCAGGTCTCAATTCCGGTGCTGACGGCGATCTATCCGCCATGTATCGTGCTGGTAGTGCTGAGCTTCACCCGTCCGTGGTGGCATAACTCCACGCGAATTATTGCGCCAGCCATGTTTATCAGCCTGATTTTTGGTATCCTTGACGGGATCAAAGCATCAGCATTTGCAGAAATCCTGCCAGCCTGGACACAGCGTCTGCCGCTGTCCGAGCAGGGCCTGGCCTGGCTGATGCCTTCCGTTGTAGCGCTGGTTCTGGCGATTATCTGGGACCGTGCGGCAGGGCGTCAGGTGACATCCAACGCCCATTAATCAACGGCAACAAATTGTTTAACCACGGGGCTTAAGGCCCCGTGGTTTTTTGTTTTTTTCGTGTTGAATGGCAAGATTTTAATGGAAAGCACTAACAAACTTAAACGTGGATTGAGCACCCGCCACATCCGCTTTATGGCGCTGGGCTCGGCTATCGGTACCGGTCTTTTTTATGGCTCGGCAGATGCCATCAAAATGGCCGGTCCAAGCGTTCTGCTGGCCTACATCATCGGCGGCGTGGCGGCGTATATCATCATGCGCGCCCTTGGCGAAATGTCGGTTCACAACCCCTCTGCCAGTTCCTTCTCCCGCTACGCGCAGGAAAATTTAGGCCCGCTGGCCGGGTTTATCACCGGCTGGACCTACTGCTTCGAAATCCTGATTGTTGCCATTGCCGATGTGACGGCGTTTGGTATCTATATGGGGGTCTGGTTCCCCGCCGTGCCGCACTGGATCTGGGTGCTGAGCGTGGTGCTGATCATCTGCGCCGTTAACCTGATGAGCGTGAAGGTGTTTGGCGAGCTGGAGTTCTGGTTCTCCTTCTTCAAGGTCGCGACCATTATCATCATGATCCTCGCCGGTTTCGGCATTATCATCTGGGGGATCGGCAACGGTGGACAGCCAACCGGCATTCACAACCTGTGGAGCAACGGCGGCTTCTTTAGCAACGGCTGGCTCGGGATGGTCATGTCGCTGCAGATGGTCATGTTCGCCTATGGCGGAATCGAGATTATCGGCATCACCGCCGGGGAAGCGAAAGATCCGGAGAAGTCTATTCCGCGCGCCATCAACTCGGTGCCGATGCGCATCCTGGTGTTCTACGTGGGCACGCTGTTTGTGATTATGTCCATCTACCCGTGGAACCAGGTGGGCACCAACGGCAGCCCGTTTGTCCTGACTTTCCAGCATATGGGCATTGCGTTTGCCGCCAGCATTCTCAACTTTGTGGTGCTGACCGCCTCGCTGTCGGCCATCAACAGTGACGTGTTCGGCGTGGGCCGTATGCTGCACGGCATGGCGGAGCAGGGCAGTGCGCCGAAGGTGTTTGCCAAAACGTCGCGTCGCGGTACCCCGTGGGTAACGGTGCTGGTCATGACCGTGGCGCTGCTGTTCTCGGTCTACCTGAACTACATTATGCCAGAGAACGTCTTCCTGGTGATTGCGTCGCTGGCGACCTTTGCGACGGTGTGGGTGTGGATCATGATCCTGCTGTCGCAGATTGCGTTCCGTCGCCGCCTGTCGCCAGAAGAGGCCAAAGCGCTGAAGTTTAAAGTGCCGGGCGGCGTGCCAACGACCATTGTCGGTCTCATCTTCCTGGTCTTCATCATTGGCCTGATTGGTTATCACCCGGATACCCGTATTTCCCTGTACGTGGGCTTCGCGTGGATCGTCCTGCTGCTGGTGGGCTGGATGTTTAAATGTCGCCGCGATCGTCAGCTGGCGGAAGCACAGTAACATTCTTTTCCCCTCTCCCCGTGGGAGAGGGTTCCCCACAAATTAATGCGAGCACTGAGCAATCCCCTCGCCCCTCCGGGGAGAGGGTTAGGGTGAGGGGAACATACGGCGGTGGTGGTCATTCCGTTCACTTTATGTTCCTTGCTACTCTGTAACGACATGACCGGTGAACGTGCCAGGGTGGCTCAGTCGCCACCACCCTGGCGACCCGGGCTCCCGGCGGAAAATCGCCGCTTCGCGGTGCCCTCGGCTTATTCCTTCCGGCTTATCGGGTACGGGCGGAGGCAACGTCCCTGTAAAGCCGCCCTCTCGGCGCATCCCTGCGCCTCGCCCCGGCCGGAAGGCAAACG
This sequence comes from Enterobacter cloacae complex sp. 402C9, assembly GCF_050030745.1. NCBI lineage: Bacteria > Pseudomonadati > Pseudomonadota > Gammaproteobacteria > Enterobacterales > Enterobacteriaceae > Enterobacter > Enterobacter cloacae complex sp. 402C9. The sequence continues at coordinate 1,015,420 of NZ_JBLGUW010000001.1, forward strand.
CCTCAGCGATTTACAGCCGGACCAGGGCATCGCTGACAGCCCTCAGTCATTTAGAAAGCAACTTTATTGCTTCTGCATAAAAAAATTACTGGGGATCCCTCAGCCCCGTGGGAGAGGGTTAGGGTGAGGGCATCAGGCCGCACTGATGCCTCCTCCCCCGTCCTCCTCCCCCAATAAATCCCATCATGGTGAGCTATCCTTAACAACCCTGTGGCAAGGTGACGTCAATTTCATCAAAGGGGATTCGTGATGTTAAACGCCTGGCACCTTCCGGTTGCCCCATTTGTTAAGCAAAACAAAGACAACCTTGTGATTACGCTCTGGCTGGCAGGGGAAAATCAGCCTGAACGTGTGACCCTGCGCGCCGAAGTGGATAACGAAGAGACATCGCTGAAAATGCACAAGGTGCGCAGCCAGCCTCAGCCGGGTATTACGGCGTGGCGGGCGAATATCGATTTGCGCAGCGGACAGCCGCGTCGCCGCTACGGCTTCAAGCTGCTGTGGAACAACCGCCAGCTGTGGTTTACCCCGCAGGGCTTCAGCCGTTTCCCTCCGGCCAGGCTGGAGCAGTTTGCCGTGGATCACCCGGATAACGGCCCGCAGTGGGTTAACGATCAGGTCTTTTACCAGATTTTCCCGGACCGCTTTGCGCGCAGTGAAAAGCGCACCGCCGATCAGGACAAGGTTTATTACCATCATGCGGTCGGTCACGACATCATTCTGAAAAAATGGGACGAGCCGCTGACCGCCCAGGCGGGGGGATCGACCTTTTACGGCGGCGATCTCGACGGTATCAGCGAAAAACTGCCATACCTGAAAAAGCTCGGCGTGACGGCGCTGTACCTGAACCCGGTGTTTAAAGCGCCAAGCGTTCACAAATACGATACGCAGGACTACCGCCACGTTGACGAGCAGTTTGGCGGTGACGAGGCGCTGCTGCGACTGCGCCACAACACGCAAAAAGAAGGTATGCGCCTGATCCTTGATGGCGTGTTCAATCACAGCGGTGATTCTCATGCGTGGTTCGACCGCCACAATCAGTCGATGGGCGGCGCATGCCATAATCCGGATTCCCCCCAACGTGACTGGTACAGTTTTGACGAGAATGGACGCGCCCTGGACTGGCTGGGCTACCCGAGTCTGCCGAAGCTCGATTTCCAGTCGTCAACGCTTGTGAATGAAATCTACGGCGGCGAAGACAGCATCGTGCGCCACTGGCTGAAAGCGCCGTGGAATATGGACGGCTGGCGGCTGGACGTGGTGCATATGCTGGGTGAAGCAGGCGGGGCGCGGAATAACCTTCAGCATGTCGCCGCCATTACCCGGTCGGCAAAAGCGGCCCGGTCGGAAGCATTCGTCTTCGGGGAGCACTTTGGCGACGCGCGTCAGTGGTTGCAGGCAGATGCAGAAGACGCGTCGATGAATTATCGCGGCTTCACCTTCCCGTTGTGGGGCTTCCTCGCTAACACCGATATCTCTTACGATCCGCAGCATATTGACGCCGAAACCTGCATGGCTTGGATGGAGAACTATCGCGCTGGCCTGTCTCATCAGCAGCAGCTTCGGATGTTTAACCAGCTCGACAGCCACGATACCGCGCGCTTTAAATCGCTGCTGGGTAAAGATGTGGCGCGTCTGCCGCTGGCGGTGACCTGGCTTTTCACCTGGCCGGGCGTGCCGTGCATCTATTACGGAGATGAAGTGGGGCTGGACGGTAACAACGATCCGTTCTGCCGCAAAACCTTCCCATGGGAGCCTGAAAAGCAGGATCAGGATCTGTTCAGCCTGTACCAGCGTATGGCGACACTACGCAAGCAGAGCCAGGCCCTGCGCTACGGGGGCTGTCAGGTGATGTACGCCCAAGATAATGTGGTGGTGTTTGTCCGCGTCTACAACCAGCAGCGCGTGCTGGTGGCGATCAACCGGGGCGAGGCGTGTGAAGTGGTGCTGGAAGATTCACCGCTGCTGGCCGGTAAAACGTGGAAGAGCAAAGAGGGGAAAGCGACGTTACAGGAGAACGTGCTCACGCTGCCGGCGATCTCCGCTACGGTCTGGTTCGGCAGCTAAGCGCAGGCAGCATGGTTTTCACCTTTTAGATGGCGCAAATGCAACTATTTGTGTCAATCTTAACGGATCTTTTACGGTGAAGGTGGAAACATGGACGAGCTTTACATCCTTGGCTGTTTGTTCCTGGTTTTTGCGCTGGTCGTGGCCCCCGTGCTTGCGGTGATAGGCTTTAATCGAAGCACGGCGGCGCGGCAGGAGATCGCCCGGCTTCGCCAGCGCATTGAGGCGCTTGAGCAGCATGGTGTAGCTGAGAAAGCGCCGGAGCCGGTGCAGACCGCCGCGCCAGTGGAGACACCAGCGCCGGTGCCAGAGGCCGTTAACGCACCTGTCGATCCCTGGCGTCCCGAACCGCCCGTCACTGAAGCAGAACCTGCGCCTGTCCCGGCGGCAAAACGGCCTTCCGCCTTTGGCGGCATCCTGTCCTCGCTGACGCGCTGGTTTATGCAGGGCAATCCGCTGGCAAAACTGGGGATTGTACTGCTCTTCCTCGGCCTCTCTTTCCTGCTGCGCTATACCGTTGAACATTCACTGTTTCCGCTTGAGCTGCGTCTTGCCGCCACGGCGCTATTTGCCATGGTTCTGCTGGCCGTTGGATGGCGGCTGCGGCACAGGCAGCGGATCTACGCGCTGATCCTCCAGGGCGGGGCGACCGGCGTGCTTTACCTGACCGTCTTTGGCGCATTCCGGCTGTGGCAGATGCTGCCGATGACGCTGGCGTTTGCGCTGCTGGTGGTGATTTGCGCGGCGAGCGTCGGGCTGGCCGTGCTGCAAAAGGCGCTGAGCCTTGCCATGCTGGCGAGCCTCGGCGGATATCTTGCGCCGCTGCTCCTGTCTACCGGGGGCGGTAGCTTTGTGGCGCTGTTCTCCTTCTATCTTCTGCTCTCCATCGGCATTCTCGTCATCAGCATCTGGCAGCACTGGCGCGAGCTCAACCTGCTCGGGCTGTTCTTCACGTTTGGCGTTGGCGGAGTGTGGGGGCTGAGCGACTACCAGCCTGAAAACTATGTTATCTGTCAGCTGTTCCTGATTGCCAATACGCTTATTTTTGGCGTGTTTAGCGTAGCGCTGTCGCTGCGGGCGCAGGAAAAAGGTAAACAGATTATTGACGGCGTACTGCTGTTTGCTCCGCCGCTGATTGGTTTTGGGATGCAGTACGGCATGACGTCTCACTGGACGTACGGCCCGGCGCTCAGCGCGCTGGGCTATGGTGCGTTTTATCTCTCCCTGGCGTTTCTCGCACTGCGACGCTATCCGTCTGTCGGGCGGCCACTGATTATGGCGGCGCTGGCGATCGGCGGCGGGTTTGCCACGCTTGCCATTCCGCTGGCGCTTTCAGCGCGCTGGACGGCGATGGCCTGGGCGCTGGAAGGGCTGGGTATTCTCTGGCTGGGCGTGCAACAGCAGCAGCGGCGCATGAGCTATAGCGGGACGGCGCTGCTGGTGCTGGCGCTCGGCAGCGCGATATGGGCGCAAATGGACGGCGTTACCTCGCTGAGCCTGCTGCTTATTTTCGCAGTGCTCAGTCTTTGCTGGCTGGCTGCGGCCTGGCTGTGGCAGAAAATCGCGCGGCCGGGCAGTTGGGCTCTGCTGGCCGGTGGGCTGCTGTTCTGGTTAGTGGCGCTGCTGGGCGCATCGCAGCTGTTCCTGAAGCAGGAGTTATCGGTTCTGGGAGGCGTGCTGGCGCTGACGGCGGCGTCGGCCTGGGGATGGCGACAGTCTGCCGCTCGTCTGGCATGGCGGGAGCTGAATGCCAGCAAGTGGCTGCTGTGGCCGGTGATGCTGCTGATGGTGCTGTATCAGATCTGGCAACAGCAGATCCTGGCGGCCGGTTGGGCAAATCTGGCCTGGGCTATTGCGCTGCCTGCCGCCCTGATGATGCTGCGGCGCGACGAAGATAAACTTCTTCCGCGCATCGCAATGGGGCTGCATCTGTCGCTGTTGTGGATGATTTTTCTCGCCATGGCCGCCGAGCTTTACTGGTTTGCCCGCTCCCTGCCATGGGGCATGGCGGCCTGGGGAAGCGGCATTGCGATGGCTGTCGGCGGTGGGGTGATTATGGCGCTCTCCGCGGCCGTACGGCGTCGCGGGTGGCCGTTCCGGGTATGGCCTGCGCTCTACGCCTGCCTTGCCGTGATCCCTGTGGTTGTGGCGCTGGTGGTATTGCTGGTCGTGACTAATTTCCAGGACGGGATAGTCTATCGACAGACCTGGCTGCCGCTGGTGAACCCGCTTGAGGAAGGGGCGGCGTTCGCGCTGCTGGGGCTGGTGTTGTTTTATCGGGCAGTGGATCGCCACTATCCGGCATCGCTTGCTCAGTCCCGACCGTGGCCCGCCGTTGTGCTGATGGCGCTTGGCTTCTGGTGGCTAAACGGCGCGCTGCTGCGCGCGCTGGCGTGGTACGGCGAGGTGGCCTGGAATATGGAGTCGCTGTGGCATTCGCGGCTTATCCAGACCACCTTTGCCCTGTTCTGGATGTTCTGCGCGCTGGTGGTCATGATCCGCGCCACCCGTCAGGCCTCCCGTCAGCAGTGGCTTGCCGGTGCGGTGCTGCTGGGAGTGGTCATGCTCAAACTGATGCTGGTGGACAGCGCGGGCGGTGGCGGCCTGGCGCGTGCTGTCGCGTTTATTGGCGTGGCGATCCTGGTCCTGATTGTGGGCTATTTCTCGCCGCTACCGCCTAAAGCAGGAGAAGAAAAATGAAATGGATGAAATCGGTTGTTTGTGCGGCACTGCTAGCCGTGGCCGGTCCGGCATTCAGCGAGGGCGCGCCGGTGGAATCCCCGCGGGATTATGCCTATGGCCTGTCCCTTGATACCTCTGCCTCTTCGCCGTGGTATCGGGTCATGCTGCCGCTGGCGGTTTATCAGCAGAGCACATCGCCCGATCTGCGCGACGTGCGCGTGTTTAATCAGTCGGGCGAGCCGGTACCGTTCAGCCTGGTTACCACGACGCGTCCGCAGCCAGCACCGACCACCACGGCGCTGCGCCTCTTTGCGCTTAACGCCTCGACGGGCGGGGAAGAGGGCAGTGGCGATAAAATTATGTTACGTGCCAGAAACGGCGTGGAGATTGTGCTGGAAGGGCAACACGCGGCGGCTGCCGGACAGCACTATCTGCTGACCCTGCCGGAAAACGCGACGGAGGTTCCGCTCTCTCAGCTCCAGCTTTTCTGGGACACGCCGCAGGGCTCGTGGCAGGGGACGGCATCGGTCTATTACAGCGAGGATCTGAAAAACTGGTATACCCTGCGCGAAGAGATGCCCCTGCTGGACGTGATGAGTGGACAGGATCGCCTGAAGCTCGACCGCATCGATACCGATCTGGTGTTATCTCCTGAGGCGAATCGCTATCTGCTGCTGGTGCTGAACACGGGGCGTTCAGCCCTGACGTTAACCGGCGTCAACGCGATTAACGCTCCTGCGCAGCCGGAATCAGAGCACATTAGCCTGGCGGGAGAGGGGGAGCGGCTATCCGATAGCGAAGCCGTGTGGCGCTGGAAACATCCGCAGCCTCTGAGTGCGATCGGCTTCATGCTGAATGGCGACGGCGTTCTCCCGGCAGAAATAGCCTGGCGGGGGGCGGACAAGGATCGGTGGCATACGCTGAAAAAAGAGGTGATCTACCAGCTCGGCGGCAAAACGTCTGAACCTGTTCCGCTCCCGGGCGGGCTGGTCGAGGCGGTAAAAATCAAGACCTACAATGCGCGTTTGCCAGAGAACCTGCCGGGCGTGATCGGGCAACGCGTGCGCTATGATCTGGTGTTCAACGCGCAGGGGAAGGGGCCGTATCTGCTTGCGTGGGGGAACGGGGCTGCGAAACCGGCAAGCGTGGAGACGGATATGCTGATCCCGACCGAACTGCGTAAAACCTACGATCTGGCAGCCCTGCCGATGGCGGATACGCTGGAACCTGTCCCGCTGGGCGGCGAGGCGCGTTTAACCGCGACGTCTGCGGCTGAGCAGGAAAGCAGAATGAAAACGCTGATGGTCTGGGGCGTACTGATCGTCGGGGTGATGGTGCTTGCGGGTATGGCATGGCGCATCTGGCACGAGGTAAAAAAAGACGGCGCAGCATAAGCCATAAAAAAACCCGCGTAGTCGCGGGTTTTTTTCGTAAACCGTGCCGATTACAGGCTGGATACGTTCTCAGACAGGTATTTAGCTACGCCGTCTGGGGAAGCCGCCATACCTTCTTTACCTTTTTCCCACTGAGCCGGGCACACTTCACCGTGCTCTTCGTGGAACTGGAGCGCGTCAACCATGCGCAGCATTTCGTCGATGTTACGACCCAGCGGCAGATCGTTCACAACCTGGTGACGAACGATGCCGTTCGCGTCGATCAGGAAAGAACCACGCAGCGCAACGCCAGCGTCCGGATGTTCGATACCGTAAGCCTGCTGGATTTCGCGTTTGATGTCCGCAACCATCGCGTATTTCACCGCACCGATGCCGCCGTTTTCGACAGGGGTGTTACGCCATGCGTTGTGTACAAATTCAGAGTCGAAGGAGACGCCAACCACTTCCACGCCACGCTTCTGGAATTCTTCGTAACGTTTGTCGAACGCGATCAGCTCAGACGGGCAAACGAAAGTGAAGTCCATTGGCCAGAAGAACAGAACGGTCGCTTTACCGTTGGTGTGCTGTTTGAAGTTGAAGTTTTCAACGATTTCACCGTTGCCCAGAACGGCGGCAGCTGTAAAATCCGGAGCCGGACGAGTTACCAGAACCATATGATTCTCCTGTAGATACTAAGGTTATTTGGAACGCAACGCGGGCCAGTATAGAGGCAGCGCGGGAATAAGACAAAGAGGTGGTAACAATCGTTCCACCAGCTTTTACCTATCAATCGAACCGGCATCACAGTTCTTTATTTTTCGCCTGCGCCATCATGCGCGGGTAGAACTGCCAGAAGCGCGTTTCCAGCGCGTCATAATGTTTGTCCAGGTCGTGCCAGGAGTCGCGCAGCGCGTCCAGACGCGGTCGACGGCTGGCCATGCCGTTGAGCACGTTCTGAATGAAATCCATCTCGCGGTAACGCTCCAGCCAGCGTTCAGACCACAGATAGTTATTCAGATTCACAAAGCGCGGTGGGGAGTCCGGCAAAATGATCGACACCTGCGCGTGGGCGTAGCGCACAAACTCAGGCAGCGACATATCAGGCGACAGCTGGGACCAGTGGCGCGACAGGAAATGATCCCACATGACGTCGAGCGTGATCGGCGCCACGCGTCGCGTTTCGGGGCGGAACCAGGCTTTGGCTTCCGTCACTTCCGGCAGGTTATCGGTCAGCACGTCGATGCGGCGGTGCATAAAAATCCCGTCGATAACCTCGGGGGAATAATCTTCCGCGGGGTTGCCGCGTACGAAATCGGCCAGCAAATTGCCGGAGAGGGAGCTGTCCGCGAGGTGAGCGAGATGCAGGTGAGCGAGAAAATTCATGCGTTTTATTCGTCCGGTGGCGGCTAGTTGTTGCAGCAAAAGGGTGTGAGCACTAGACTATGCCGCCTGTTTTTAAGTCACGAGTATACGTCATGCGCGTCGCCGATTTCTCCTTTGAACTACCTGAATCCCTGATTGCTCACTACCCCATGCCTGAGCGTAGCAGCTGTCGCTTGCTGTCACTGGACGGGCCAACGGGCGCGCTGACGCACGGTACTTTCACCGATCTGCTCGACAAGCTCAACCCTGGCGATCTGCTGGTCTTTAACAATACCCGCGTGATCCCAGCGCGTCTGTTTGGCCGTAAAGCCAGCGGCGGCAAGATTGAGGTGCTGGTCGAACGTATGCTCGATGATAAACGTATTCTGGCACATATTCGCGCATCCAAAGCGCCGAAGCCGGGCGCTGAACTGCTGCTGGGTGATGACGAGAGCATCAAAGCGACCATGACCGCGCGTCACGACGCGCTGTTCGAGGTGGAGTTTAACGACGAGCGCACGGTGCTTGATATCCTCAACGCCATCGGCCACATGCCGCTGCCGCCGTACATTGAACGCCCGGATGAAGAAGCCGACCGCGAGCTGTATCAGACCGTCTACAGCCAGAAGCCTGGCGCAGTGGCAGCGCCAACGGCGGGCCTGCACTTTGATGAACCGCTGCTGGAAAAGTTGCGCGCCAAGGGTATTGAGATGGCCTTCGTGACGCTGCACGTCGGCGCGGGGACGTTCCAGCCGGTGCGCGTGGACAGCATCGAAGACCACATCATGCACTCTGAGTATGCCGAAGTGCCGCAGGAGGTGGTTGATGCGGTGCTGGCAGCGAAAGCGCGCGGTAGCCGCGTCGTGGCCGTCGGTACAACGTCGGTACGTTCCCTTGAGAGCGCTGCGCAGGCCGCGAAAAAAGAGCTGATTGAGCCCTTCTTTGGCGATACGCAGATCTTTATCTACCCGGGCTATCAGTACAAAGTCATTGATGCGCTGGTGACCAACTTCCATCTGCCTGAATCGACGCTGATTATGCTGGTCTCCGCGTTTGCGGGGTATCAGCATACGATGAACGCCTACAAGTCTGCGGTAGAACAAAAATATCGCTTTTTTAGCTACGGTGACGCGATGTTTATCACGTACAATCCGCAGGCTTTGAATGAGCGTGTCGGGGAATAAGTCCGCGGCACCGTGTTACAACGTTGGACTGTTTTTCTGACGTCGGAGAAAAAAATGAAATTTGAACTCGATACCACCGATGGCCGCGCGCGTCGCGGTCGCCTGGTGTTTGATCGCGGCGTGGTAGAAACCCCCGCGTTTATGCCTGTGGGCACGTACGGCACCGTAAAAGGAATGACGCCGGAAGAAGTTGAAGCCACTGGCGCACAGATTATTCTCGGCAACACCTTCCACCTGTGGCTGCGTCCAGGCCAGGAGATCATGAAGCTCCACGGAGACCTGCACGACTTCATGCAGTGGAAAGGCCCCATCCTCACCGACTCCGGCGGTTTCCAGGTCTTCAGCCTGGGCGATATCCGTAAGATCACCGAGCAGGGCGTACACTTTCGTAACCCGATCAACGGCGATCCAATCTTCCTCGATCCGGAAAAGTCTATGGAGATTCAGTACGATCTCGGCTCCGATATTGTGATGATCTTCGACGAATGTACGCCATACCCGGCGGACTGGGACTATGCCAAACGTTCCATGGAGATGTCCCTGCGTTGGGCGAAGCGTAGCCGCGACCGTTTTGACTCCCTGCAAAACAAAAATGCGCTGTTCGGCATTATCCAGGGCAGCGTTTACGAAGATTTACGCGATATCTCGGTTAAAGGTCTGGTAGAGATAGGCTTTGATGGCTACGCTGTCGGCGGTTTGGCTGTGGGTGAGCCGAAGGAAGATATGCACCGTATTCTGGAGCATGTCTGCCCGCAAATCCCGGCGGATAAACCACGATACCTGATGGGTGTGGGTAAACCAGAAGATCTGGTGGAAGGCGTACGTCGCGGCATTGATATGTTCGACTGCGTTATGCCAACCCGAAACGCACGTAACGGTCATCTGTTCGTTACCGATGGCGTGGTGAAAATCCGTAACGCTAAGCATAAGAGTGACACCAGCCCGCTCGATTCCGAGTGCGATTGCTATACCTGTCGCAATTATTCTCGCGCGTATCTGCATCATCTCGATCGTTGCAACGAGATTTTGGGGGCGCGTCTCAATACCATTCATAATCTTCGTTATTATCAGCGCTTAATGGCTGGTTTACGTAAGGCTATCGAAGAGGGTAAATTAGAGAGCTTCGTGACCGATTTCTACCAACGTCAGGGGCGGGATGTTCCACCGTTGAACGTTGATTAATTTTAATAATGAGGGAATTTGAATGAGCTTTTTTATTTCTGATGCGGTAGCAGCAACGGGTGCACCAGCGCAGGGCAGCCCGATGTCTCTGATTCTGATGCTGGTTGTGTTCGGTCTGATCTTCTACTTCATGATCCTGCGTCCACAGCAGAAGCGTACTAAAGAGCACAAAAACCTGATGAACTCCATCGCGAAGGGCGATGAAGTCCTGACCAATGGTGGCCTGGTGGGTCGCGTAACCAAAGTAGCGGAAAACGGCTACATTGCTATCGCCCTGAACGACACCACTGAAGTGGTTATCAAACGTGACTTCGTAGCTGCCGTTCTGCCGAAAGGCACCATGAAGGCGCTGTAATCCCAACTTTTCCCAAAGGGAACTGCCGTGTTAAACCGTTATCCTTTGTGGAAGTACATCATGCTGGTCGTCGTGATTATCGTCGGCCTGCTGTACGCGCTTCCCAACCTGTATGGTGAGGATCCGGCCGTTCAAATCACTGGCGCGCGCGGTGTCGCCGCCAGTGAGCAAACGCTGATCCAGGTCCAGAAAACGTTACAAGAAGAAAAAATTACCGCTAAGTCTGTGGCACTGGAAGAGGGCGCAATTCTTGCTCGCTTCGACACCACCGACACGCAGCTCCGCGCACGTGAAGCGCTGATGGGCGTGCTGGGTGATAAATATGTCGTGGCGCTTAACCTTGCTCCTGCAACCCCACGCTGGCTGGCTGCGCTGAACGCAGAGCCAATGAAACTGGGTCTTGACCTGCGTGGCGGCGTTCACTTCCTGATGGAAGTGGATATGGATACCGCGCTCGGCAAGCTACAGGAACAGAATATCGACAGCCTGCGCAGCGATCTGCGCGATAAAGGCATTCCGTACACCACCGTACGTAAAGAAGATAACTACGGCATGAGCATCACGTTCCGCGACAGCGCGGCACGCGATCAGGCTGTGACCTATCTGTCTCAGCGTCACCGCGATCTGGTGATCACCTCTCAGGGCAGCAACCAGCTGCGTGCGGTAATGACCGACGCGCGTCTGAGTGAAGCACGTGAGTACGCCGTTCAGCAGAACATTAACATTCTGCGTAACCGTGTAAACCAGCTGGGCGTGGCTGAACCACTTGTACAGCGTCAGGGTGCTGACCGTATCGTGGTCGAACTGCCAGGTATCCAGGATACCGCCCGTGCGAAAGAGATTCTGGGCGCGACGGCGACTCTGGAGTTCCGTCTGGTTAACGCCAACGTTGACCAGGCTGCTGCGGCTTCAGGCCGTGTGCCGGGCGATTCCGAAGTGAAACAGACCCGCGAAGGCCAGCCGGTTGTGCTGTACAAACGCGTGATCCTGACCGGTGACCATATCACCGACTCCACTTCAAGCCAGGATGAGTACAACCAGCCGCAGGTTAACATCTCGCTGGACAGCGCAGGTGGCAACATCATGTCTAACTTCACCAAGGACAACATCGGCAAGCCGATGGCGACCCTGTTCGTGGAGTACAAAGACAGCGGTAAGAAAGACGCCAATGGCCGTGCCGTGCTGGTGAAAGAGGAAGAGGTGATTAACATCGCCAACATCCAGTCTCGTCTGGGTAACAGCTTCCGTATTACCGGTATCAGCAACCCGAACGAAGCGCGTCAGCTCTCTCTGCTGCTGCGTGCCGGTGCGCTGATTGCGCCAATTCAGATTGTTGAAGAGCGTACCATCGGTCCAACCCTGGGTATGCAGAACATCAAGCAGGGTCTGGAAGCGTGTCTGGCCGGTCTGGCGGTGTCCATCATCTTCATGATCTTCTTCTATAAGAAGTTCGGCCTGATTGCGACCTCCGCGCTGATTGCTAACCTGGTGCTGATCATCGGTATCATGTCCCTGCTGCCGGGGGCGACGCTAACCATGCCGGGTATCGCGGGTATCGTTCTAACCCTTGCGGTGGCGGTCGACGCCAACGTACTGATAAACGAACGTATTAAAGAAGAGCTGAGCAACGGTCGTTCTGTACAGCAGGCGATTGAAGAAGGCTACAAAGGGGCGTTCAGCTCCATCTTCGATGCGAACGTAACAACACTGATTAAGGTTCTTATCCTGTATGCAGTGGGTACTGGCGCGATCAAAGGCTTTGCGATTACTACCGGTATCGGTGTCGCAACGTCGATGTTTACCGCTATTGTCGGCACCCGTGCCATCGTGAACCTGCTGTACGGCGGCAAGCGCGTCAAAAAGCTGTCTATCTGAGGAGTGCGTTGTGGCACAGGAATATACTGTTGAACAATTGAACCACGGCCGTAAAGTCTGGGACTTTATGCGCTGGGACTACTGGGCCTTCGGCATTTCAGGTTTTCTGCTGATTTTGTCCATCGTCATTATGGGCGTGAAAGGCTTTAACTGGGGTCTGGATTTCACCGGTGGTACGGTGATCGAAATTACCCTGGAAAAACCGGTCGATATGGACCAGATGCGTGAGTCTCTGCAAAAAGCGGGCTTTGAAGAGCCGTTGCTACAGAACTTCGGCAGCAGCCGCGACATCATGGTGCGTATGCCGCCGGTACACGATGCCAACGGCAGCCAGGAGCTGGGCAGCAAGGTCGTTCAGGTTATTAACGAAACGACCAGCCAGGATGCAACGGTTAAGCGTATTGAGTTTGTCGGCCCGAGCGTTGGTGCTGACCTGGCGCAGACCGGTGCGATGGCGCTGCTGGTGGCGCTGATCTCGATTCTGATTTACGTCGGTTTCCGCTTTGAGTGGCGACTGGCGGCAGGCGTGGTTATCGCTCTGGCGCACGACGTGGTGATCACCATGGGCATACTGTCTCTCTTCCACATTGAGATTGACCTGACGATTGTGGCATCCCTGATGTCCGTTATCGGTTACTCACTGAACGACAGTATCGTGGTATCTGACCGTATTCGTGAAAACTTCCGTAAGATCCGTCGCGGCACGCCGTACGAAATCTTTAACGTGTCGTTGACCCAGACGCTGCACCGTACGTTGATCACCTCCGGCACCACCCTGATGGTGATCCTGATGCTGTTCCTGTTCGGTGGCCCGGTGCTGGAAGGCTTCTCGCTGACCATGCTGATCGGTGTGTCTATCGGTACGGCCTCGTCTATCTACGTCGCGTCCGCGCTGGCGCTGAAGCTGGGCATGAAGCGCGAGCATCTGATCCAGCAGAAAGTCGAGAAAGAAGGGGCGGATCAGCCGTCCATTCTGCCGTAAGAGTCTTATGCGGTATCGAAATCCCGGCCTGCTGGCCGGGATTTTTTTTGTCTATTCCTGACAGTATGCATATCGCTGCTTCCGGCTCGACAGGTGCCTCAATATTGTGCAGACGGAGAGACGCTTTAGCGAAAGTGCGGACAGAGCTCTGGCAGATTTTTTGCGGAAGGTGAAGCAGTAAAAAGCCGGGTGGCGACTACGCCTTACCCGGCCTACATTCGGATCGTAGGCCCGGCAAGCGCAGCGCCACCGGGCGAAGTCCGCACAGGTTAGAAGTTGTAACCCACGACCAGGTAACCACCCCAACCGGTAGAACGTACGCTGAAGTCGCCGTTGCCGAAGTTCAGGCTGGCGTCGTCGTTCCACTGGCCACCGTTGTGCCAGTAACGCGCAACAACAGAGTAGTGCCAGTGATCGTAGTTCAGCGCCAGAATGTGGCTGGAGGCGATGGAGTTACTGGTACGAGCATGCTTCCCGTTGTTGTCATAGAAGTTATCGTCGCCCAGGTCTGAACCCCAGTCAAAGTTAGTGAAGCCGATATAGCTCAGGTTACCGCCCCACAGTTGAGTGATTGGCACAAAGTATTTCACTTTGAAACGGTAGCCATCCCACTCGTTCTCATTTGATGCGCCATAGTTCTGCCACTGGTATTTCGCATACACGTTCAGTGACAGGCTCATTGGCAGGCCGGTTTCGATGTCAGTACCCAGACCCATATACCAGGTGCTCTGTTCCTGAGAATCGTTGCGACCCATGTCATAGATGTAGTTGTTCGCGAAGTACCACTCTTTGAACGGACCAAACGCCAGGCTGGTGCCGGTCAGTTTGTCGATAGAGAAACGCGGTTCGATTTCCATGAACAGCGGGGAGCCATTGTTCCAGATACCTTTCGCATCGGAGTTACCGCCGAAGAATACCGGCAGATCGACGTAGCCGTAGAAATCAAACCAGTCTTTCTTGGCAAACGCTTCGTATTCCAGGTAGGTATCGTTGCGGATCTGCGGCCCGAAACGGGTGTGGTAGCTGCCTACCACGTTAACGCTCTGGTGCCACCAGTCGGAGAGGTATTGTGGTTTGTCGTTTTCCGCTGCGTTAACAGTGAAAGAGGAGGACAGTGCCAGCACGGCGCCAGCTGCGAGTAATGTTTTTTTCATAATCATGCCACTGATTGAAATTCCCTTCCGGGAGTGAAAAATGCGCGAATTGCGTTTCTAAATATTTCGTGTTTCTGCGGAGCCTATTATAGGAATCCTTGCTCACAAAAATATGTGTTGTTTCACATATCTCTCACATACGTAATCGATTGCGTTCACGTTTGCGTACTTTAAACGGCCGGGATTGTAGCGGCAATCATTTATGTTGCCAATCCATACGAAATGTAAATGTTAGCGGAGTGACATTTCACTCCGCTAAAAGGGCGGGTTATTGCGCGGCAGGTTGAATGTCGTGAATGCGGATAAAGCCCAACTGTTCTGGCGTCAGTCCGCTCAGCTGGAGCGGGATATCAACATCGCTCGGTGCCAGCGTGCTGGCGGGGGCGGTGAAGAGCTCATTCTTCACATTCACCTCCTGATAGCTCTCCGTGGTGCCCTGAATCTGGCCCCACTCTACGGTGCCGCTGAAGGCGGGAAGCGGATCGTTGGATTCACCCTGAATGCGTAATGTTGCGCGCGTACCATCGGCATTCGCTGCAACATTCACCAGAGACATTCTTAGTGTGCCAATCTGGCTGTTCAGACGCGCGGGCGTGTTTGCGCCCGGCAATAAATAAACGCCATTGCTGGATTTGGCATTCAGCGCGTTCTGCTGGGTGATCTTCACGGTTTCTTTATTAAGTTTGTCCATCGCCACGTTAAGCGTATTCACGCTTTGTTTCATCTCGCGGACTTCGCTTTGCTGTGCGCAGGCGCTAAGCGTGAACAGGCTCCCCACCAGCACTATTTTCAGGTAACGTCTTGTCATTGCGTTTAATTCCTTGAAATCACAGATTGCTGCAATGGTAGACAGGATAATGCCGTCAGGCATAGATCCTTTGTCTCAAAAAGCTCTTCCTTTGTTGTCGGGCCAGTTCAGGGTAAAATAGAAATCAGTTAACCAGATAACAGGGACATCGTATGCATTGCCCATTTTGCTCCGCTGTGGATACCAAAGTCATCGACTCACGTCTTGTAGGCGAAGGGTCTTCCGTGCGTCGTCGTCGGCAGTGTCTGGTGTGCAACGAGCGTTTTACCACCTTCGAGGTGGCAGAGCTGGTAATGCCGCGCGTGGTAAAAAGTAACGATGTGCGCGAACCGTTCAATGAAGAAAAACTGCGTAGCGGGATGCTCAAGGCGCTGGAAAAACGGCCCGTCAGCTCCGATGACGTCGAAATGGCGTTAAATCATATTAAATCTTATCTGCGGGGGCTAGGTGAGCGCGAAGTGCCGAGCAAAATGATCGGTAACCTGGTGATGGAACAGCTGAAAAAGCTCGATAAAGTCGCCTATATTCGCTTCGCCTCCGTTTACCGCAGCTTCGAAGACATTAAAGAGTTTGGCGAAGAGATCGCCCGCTTACAGGATTAAGCCTATGCAGGACGAGATGTACATGGCGAGAGCCATGAAGCTGGCGCAGCGCGGTCGGTTTACCACTCACCCTAACCCTAATGTCGGGTGCGTCATTGTTAAAGATGGCGAGATCGTGGGTGAAGGTTTTCACTACCGCGCAGGCGAGCCGCACGCTGAAGTGCATGCCCTGCGCATGGCGGGGGAGAGAGCGCGTGGCGCGACGGCTTACGTGACGCTGGAGCCATGCAGTCATCACGGGCGCACGCCTCCGTGCTGCGAAGCACTGATTGCGGCGGGAGTCTCGCGCGTTGTCGCCGCCATGCAGGATCCTAACCCGCAGGTGGCGGGCCGCGGGCTGTATCGTCTGCAACAGGAAGGGATCGACGTCAGTCACGGCCTGATGATGCAGGATGCCGAAGCCATCAACAAAGGCTTCCTGAAGCGTATGCGCACCGGTTTCCCGTTTATCCAGCTTAAGCTTGGCGCGTCACTGGATGGCCGCACGGCGATGGCGAACGGCGAGAGCCAGTGGATCACCTCGCCACAGGCAAGGCGCGATGTGCAACGTCTGCGCGCACAAAGCCATGCTATTCTCACCAGCAGTGAAACGGTGCTGGCTGACGATCCGGTCCTGACCGTGCGCTGGGATGAGCTGAATGCCGATACCCAGGCACTCTATCCGCAGGAGAACCTGCGTCAGCCGCTGCGCATTATTATTGATAGCCAGAACCGCGTGACGCCGGAACACCGCATCGTGCAGCAGCCGGGGGAAACCTGGATTGCCCGCACCAAAGAAGATACGCGCGAATGGCCGCAAGGCGTGCGCAGCATTATGGTACCGGAGCACAACGGGCATCTCGATCTGGTGGTGCTGATGATGCTGCTCGGCAAACAGCAGGTCAACAGCATCTGGGTCGAAGCCGGTCCGACGCTCGCCGGCGCGCTGCTCCAGGCAGGGCTGGTGGATGAGCTTCTGGTCTACGTTGCGCCTAAACTGTTAGGTAACGACGCGCGCGGCCTGTTTGTGCTGCCCGGCCTTGAAAAACTGGCCGATGCGCCGCAACTCTCATTCAGCGAGATTCGTCCGGTAGGCCCGGATGTCTGCCTCCATTTAACGACAGCGTAATTGCTCCTGAAATAGGGAAGCAGTGCGCAAAGTATTATGATAAAATCCGCCCCCCTGCGGGGCCAAATGAACCCGTAAAGGAAGAGTATGAACATTATTGAAGCTGCTGTAGCTACCCCGGACGCTCGCGTCGCCATCACCATTGCGCGTTTCAACAACTTCATCAACGACAGCCTGCTGGAAGGTGCGGTTGACGCCCTGAAACGTATCGGCCAGGTTAAAGATGACAACATTACCGTCGTTTGGGTACCAGGTGCTTACGAACTACCACTGGCAGCGGGCGCGCTGGCGAAAACCGGTAAATACGACGCGGTGATTGCACTGGGTACTGTTATTCGTGGCGGCACTGCGCACTTCGAATACGTTGCGGGCGGTGCAAGCAATGGTCTGGCGCACGTTGCACAGGATGCTGAAATTCCTGTCGCGTTCGGCGTACTGACTACCGAAAGTATTGAACAAGCCATCGAACGTGCTGGCACCAAAGCCGGTAACAAAGGTGCAGAAGCTGCACTGACCGCGCTTGAAATGATCAATGTATTGAAAGCCATCAAGGCCTGATTTTTTTGTAAGGGGAATTCCGTGAAACCTGCTGCTCGTCGCCGCGCCCGTGAATGTGCCGTCCAGGCACTTTACTCCTGGCAGTTGTCCCAGAACGACATCGCTGATGTTGAATACCAGTTCCTGTCAGAACAGGACGTGAAAGACGTTGACGTTCTGTACTTCCGTGAACTGCTGTCGGGAGTGGCGACTAATAGCGCGTATCTCGATGGTCTGATGAAGCCATACCTGTCCCGTCTGCTCGAAGAGCTGGGCCAGGTCGAAAAAGCAGTGTTGCGTATCGCGCTGTTTGAGCTGTCTAAACGTGATGATGTGCCGTACAAAGTGGCCATCAACGAAGCGATCGAACTGGCAAAAACCTTCGGCGCTGAAGACAGCCACAAGTTTGTAAACGGCGTGCTGGATAAAGCCGCACCTGCGATCCGTCCCCACAAAAAGTGATCCGCAAACCGGAGTCTTGCATTGCCTTTTTGGCAGTGCGGCTCCGGTTTTTTCTTTTATTTGCTGAGGCATAACGTATGGCATGCGGCGAATTCTCCCTGATTGCCCGTTATTTCGACCGTGTCAGAACCTCTCGTCTTGATGTTGAAACCGGCATTGGCGATGATTGTGCACTACTCAATATTCCCGAAAAACAGACGCTGGCAATCAGCACCGACACCTTAGTATGTGGGCGTCACTTCCTGCCCGATATCGATCCTGCCGACCTGGCGTATAAGGCGCTGGCGGTCAACGTTAGCGATCTGGCGGCAATGGGCGCCGACCCGGCCTGGCTGACGCTGGCTCTGACCCTGCCGGAGGTGGATGAAGCCTGGCTTGAAGCCTTCAGCGATGCCCTGTTTGAACAGCTGAATTATTACGATATGCAGCTGATTGGCGGTGATACCACCGCCGGGCCGCTGTCGATGACCCTGGCAATCCACGGCTATGTGCCAGCGGGGCGCGCGCTGAAGCGTTCGGGCGCAAAACCGGGCGACTGGATCTACGTGACCGGTACGCCGGGGGATAGCGCGGCCGGGCTGGCGATCCTTCAGAACCGTTTAGCAGTTGAAGATGCTGACGATGCGGCGTACCTGGTGAAGCGCCACCTGCGGCCCACGCCGCGTATTTTGCACGGTCAGGCGCTGCGCGAGCGGGCCAGTTCTGCTATCGATCTCTCTGACGGGCTGATCTCCGATCTCGGCCATATCCTGAAGGCCAGTGGCGTGGGCGCACGGATCGATCTGGATCTGTTCCCACTGTCAGAGCCGTTGCGTCGCCATGCCGATCCTGAACAGGCGCTGCGCTGGGCACTATCCGGTGGGGAAGATTATGAGCTGTGCTTTACCGTTCCCGAGCTGAATCGCGGGACGCTGGATGTGGCGTTAGCGCATCTGGGGGCGAAATTTACCTGCATCGGGCAGGTGATGCCGGAAAGTGAAGGGCTGCTGTTTGTCCGCGACGGCGCCCCGGTTACGCTTGACTGGAAAGGGTACGATCACTTCGCGTAATTTTGTGCGCTCTGTATTGCCGGGTGGCGCTGCGCTTACCCGGCCTACGGATTTTGTTCCCTGAATTGTTTATTTAAACCCTACCACCGGATGTTGCTGATACGGCGTCTCCAGCTCGGCAATCTGCTCCGGCGTCAACGATAAGTCCACCGCACTCAACAACTCGTCCAGCTGTTCTTCCCGCGATGTGCCCACAATCGGCGCGGCGACACCGCGCTTGCTCAGCAGCCACGCCAGCGCAACCTGTGCGCGCGTTGCACCGATATCGTCGGCGATCCCGGCTAATCGTTCGGCAATCAACGCATCGCTGGCTTCTGTATCGTCATACAGATTTTTACCTACTTCATCCGATACCAGCCGGGCGGTAGTTTCACCCCACGGACGGGTTAACCTTCCGCGCGCCAGCGGGCTCCACGGGATCACCGCCACGCCTTCCTGGTAGCAGAGCGGCAGCATCTCGCGTTCTTCTTCCCGGTAGATCAGGTTGTAGTGATCCTGCATAGTGACAAAGCGCGCCCAGCCATGCTGCGCCTGGAGATCGAGCGCCTGAGCAAACTGTGAGGCATGCATGGACGATGCGCCGATGTAGCGCGCTTTACCGGCTTTCACGACGTCGTTCAACGCTTCAAGCGTCTCTTCGATCGGCGTGTTGTAATCCCAGCGGTGAATTTGCAGCAGGTCGACGTAATCCATATTCAGGCGTCTGAGGCTGTCATCAATGGAGCGCAGGATCTGTGCGCGAGAAAGGCCTTCCGCCAGATCGCCTGACGGGTAATACACTTTGGTGGCGACCACAATCTCATCCCGACGGGCAAAATCTCGCAGGGCGCGGCCCACAATCTCTTCGCTGCTGCCGTCGGAGTAGCTGTTGGCGGTATCGAAGAAGTTGATGCCGCCATCGATGGCGCGCTTAATGATAGGGCGGCTGCTCTCTTCCGGCAGCGTCCAGGCGTGATTTCCCCGGTCAGGCTCGCCAAACGTCATGCAGCCCAGGCAAAGCCGGGACACCTTGAGGTCTGTTTTTCCTAATGTCGTGTATTGCATGGTTCCGCTCCTGCTGTTTAAACAATACGTTTAAGCATAGCAGGAGCAGAAAAGGGGAGGGATCAGGCCAGCCAGGTGCGGATTTTAGCTTCGATACCGACGGCGTCCAGGCCAATGTCGGCGCGCGCCTCGTCCTGAGTGCCTTGCGGGATGAAGTGGTCCGGCAGGCCGAGATTAAGCACCGGAACGACTTTACGGTTCGCCATCAGCACTTCGTTCACGCCGCTACCCGCGCCACCCATGATGGCGTTCTCTTCCAGCGTGACCAGCACCTCATGGCTTTCCGCCATGCTCAGAATCAGAGATTCATCGAGCGGCTTCACAAATCGCATATCGACGAGCGTCGCATTCAGGGTTTCAGCGACTTTTGCCGCTTCCGGCATCAGCGTACCAAAGTTCAGGATCGCCACTTTTTCACCGCTACGTTTCACCAGACCTTTACCGATGTCCAGTTTTTCCAGCGGCCGTAATTCAACGCCAAGGGCATTGCCGCGTGGATAACGTACCGCACAGGGACCGTCCTGATAGTGGTAACCGGTATACAGCATCTGACGACACTCGTTTTCGTCGCTTGGCGTCATGATCACCATGTCCGGGATGCAGCGCAGGAAGGAGAGGTCAAACGCGCCCTGGTGCGTCTGGCCGTCAGCCCCCACGATGCCCGCACGGTCGATAGCAAACAGCACCGGCAGCTTCTGGATGGCAACGTCATGGATCACTTGATCGTAGGCGCGTTGCAGGAAGGTAGAGTAAATCGCTACCACCGGCTTGTAGCCGCCAATCGCCAGGCCCGCTGCGAAGGTCACCGCGTGCTGCTCGGCAATGGCAACGTCGAAATACTGGTCCGGGTACTTTTTGGAAAACTCGACCATGCCGGAGCCTTCACGCATGGCAGGCGTCACCGCCATCAGCGTGTTGTCTTTCGCCGCCGTTTCGCACAGCCAGTCGCCAAAGATTTTTGAGTAGCTCGGCATTCCGCCGCTGCTTTTCGGCAGACAACCGCTGGTATGGTCGAACTTGGGCACCGCGTGGAAGGTGATCGGATCTTTTTCCGCCGGTTCGTAACCACGCCCTTTTTTGGTCATGATGTGCAGGAACTGCGGGCCTTTCAGGTCGCGCATATTTTTAAGCGTCGTCACCAGGCCCAGCACATCGTGGCCATCCACCGGGCCAATATAGTTAAAGCCCAGCTCTTCGAACAGCGTACCCGGCACGACCATGCCTTTGATATGTTCTTCGGTACGCTTAAGCAGCTCTTTGATCGGCGGTACGCCGGAGAAGACTTTTTTCCCGCCTTCGCGCAGTGAGGAGTAAAGCTTACCGGACAGCAGCTGCGCCAGATGGTTATTCAGCGCGCCGACGTTCTCGGAGATCGACATTTCGTTATCGTTGAGGATCACCAGCATGTCCGGTTTGATATCGCCCGCGTGGTTCATGGCCTCAAAAGCCATCCCGGCGGTGATCGCCCCGTCACCAATCACGCAGACGGTACGGCGTTGCTTATTCTCTTTTTCGGCGGCAACGGCAATACCAATGCCCGCAGAAATGGAGGTGGAAGAGTGGCCGACGCTTAACACGTCAAACTCGCTCTCGCCGCGCCACGGGAACGGATGCAGGCCGCCTTTCTGGCGAATGGTGCCAATCTTATCGCGACGTCCGGTCAGAATTTTGTGCGGATAGGCCTGGTGGCCAACATCCCAGATCAGCTGATCGAACGGCGTGTTATAGACGTAATGCAACGCCACGGTCAGCTCAACCGTGCCAAGTCCGGAGGCGAAGTGGCCGCTGGAGCGGCTAACGCTGTCGAGCAGGTAGCGACGCAGCTCGTCACACAGCTTCGGCAGACTCTCTTTCGGCAACAGACGTAACTCCTGAGTGGAGTCAACTAACGCCAGTGTCGGGTATTTGGCAATATCAAAACTCATCAAAGGCTCATCGAGATATATAGTTTATTTATTACGCTGGATTATGTAGTCCGCTAGCGCTTCCAGTGCCGAGGTATCCAGCGATTGCGCGGCCAGCTCATTCAGTGACCGGCGGGCATCGTCTATCAGATCCCGGGCTTTACGTTGGGCATGCTCAAGGCCCAACAGGGCGGGGTAGGTACTTTTGCCAAGCTGCTGATCCGCACCCTGGCGTTTTCCCAATGTTGCAGTATCGCCCACCACATCCAGAATGTCATCCTGAACCTGGAATGCCAGACCGATACTTTCTGCGTATCTGTCCAGAACCGGCAGGGCTTTACGCCCGCGTTCACCCGCGCTCAACGCGCCCAGACGAACGGCTGCCCGAATCAGGGCGCCCGTTTTGTGACGGTGGATGCGTTCCAGCTGTTCCAGAGTCACCTGACGACCTTCAGCCTCTAAATCCAGCGCCTGGCCGCCGCACATCCCGGCGACGCCGCTGGCCATTGCCAGTTCGGACACCATTGCCAGACGATCGCGATCGCTCACTTCAACCATCGGCGCATCGCTCAGAATGGAGAACGCCAGGGTTTGCAGCGCATCACCCGCCAGAATGGCATTCGCTTCGCCGAACTTAATGTGGCAGGTCGGCTGACCGCGACGCAGATCGTCATCGTCCATGGCCGGCAAATCATCGTGGATCAGCGAATAGGCGTGGATACACTCCACGGCGGCTGCCGGGGCGTCCAGCGTGTTATCGCTGATACCGAACATGTTGCCCGTGGCATACACCAGGAACGGACGCAGGCGTTTACCCCCCAAGAGTGCGCCATAGTGCATGGCTTCAACCAGAGGAGTGTTCTGAAAAGGCTGCGGCTCAATGAAACGGCGCAGCGCGTCGTTGGCGCGGATGACGCGCGCCTGAAGCGCGTTGGAAAAATCCATTTACTCGGCGTCCGGTGTGAATGGCGTGGTTTTAGCGTCTTCGCTGTCGGAAAGCAGGATCTGCACACGCTGCTCGGCCTGCTGGAGTTTTACCTGCCCCTGGCGCGCGAGCTGCACGCCGCGTTCAAATTCGTTGAGCGCGTCTTCCAGCGGGAGATCGCCGCTCTCAAGACGGGTAACGATCTGCTCCAGTTCACTCAGCGCAGTTTCGAAACTGGCCGGTGCGTCGTTTTTCTTCGGCATAGTGAATTGACTCTTAAATTTTTCGCCCTGACATGGTAACGGACTCGGGGCAATTATCAAATAACGCGAGTGGCGCGATGGTGGTATACTTGCGCGCCTGGATGCAGCCACGGGTGTGGGCTGCTGTATCATTTTCCACTACAAGCCTTTATAAGCTTGCCTAAGAAACATTGCCGCCATGAAGTTTATCATTAAATTGTTCCCTGAAATCACCATCAAAAGCCAATCCGTGCGTTTGCGCTTTATTAAAATTCTCACCGGGAACATTCGTAACGTATTAAAACACTACGACGAAACGCTCGCCGTGGTGCGTCACTGGGACCACGTTGAAGTCCGCGCGAAAGACGAAAACAAACGTCTTGATATTCGCGACGCGCTGACCCGTATCCCGGGTATTCACCATATTCTGGAAGTGGAAGACGTTCCCTTCACCGATATGCACGATATCTTCGAAAAGGCGCTGGTACAGTACCGCGATCAGATCGAAGGGAAAACGTTCTGCGTACGCGTGAAGCGCCGTGGTAAGCATGAGTTTAGCTCCATTGACGTTGAGCGCTATGTCGGCGGCGGTCTGAACCAGCACGTTGAGACGGCGCGCGTGCGCCTGACTAATCCGGACGTTACCGTTAATCTTGAGATCGAAAACGATCGCCTGCTGCTGGTTAAGGGCCGTTATGAAGGTATTGGCGGCTTCCCGATCGGCACGCAAGAAGATGTGCTGTCGCTGATCTCCGGCGGGTTCGACTCCGGCGTTTCCAGCTATATGCTGATGCGTCGCGGCTGCCGCGTGCACTACTGCTTCTTTAATCTGGGCGGCGCGGCGCACGAAATCGGCGTACGTCAGGTGGCGCATTACCTGTGGAACCGCTTCGGCAGCTCTCACCGCGTGCGTTTCGTGGCGATCAACTTTGAGCCGGTGGTCGGCGAAATTCTTGAGAAAGTGGATGACGGCCAGATGGGCGTGGTCCTGAAACGTATGATGGTGCGTGCGGCGTCCAAAGTGGCTGAGCGCTACGGCGTGCAGGCGCTGGTCACCGGTGAAGCACTGGGGCAGGTCTCCAGCCAGACGCTGACCAACCTGCGCCTTATCGACAACGTGTCTGATACGCTGATCCTGCGTCCGCTGATCTCTCACGATAAAGAGCACATCATCGATCTGGCGCGTAAAATCGGTACTGAAGATTTTGCCCGCACCATGCCGGAATATTGCGGCGTGATCTCAAAAAGTCCAACCATTAAAGCGGTGAAGGCGAAGATCGAAGCGGAAGAAGAGAACTTCGATTTCAGCATCCTGGAAAAAGTGGTGGCGGAAGCGTCCAACATCGATATCCGTGAGATCGCCCAGCAGACCGAGCAGGACGTAGTTGAGGTGGAGACGGTCAGCGGCTTCGGTGCTAACGATACGATTCTGGATATTCGTTCTGTTGATGAGCAGGATGACAAGCCGTTGCAGGTGGAAGGCGTCGAGGTGGTTTCGCTGCCGTTCTACAAACTGAGCACCCAGTTTGGCGATCTCGACCAGAGCAAAACGTATCTGCTGTGGTGCGAACGTGGGGTCATGAGCCGTTTACAGGCGCTGTACCTGCGCGAGCAGGGCTTCGCGAACGTGAAGGTGTATCGCCCGTAGCCTATTGCCCGGTGGCGCTTTGCTTACCGGGCCTACGGTACCGTACACTTGTAGGCCGGGTAAGGCGTAGCCGCCGCCCGGCTTTTTTTACTCGTAGTAGTTATAAATCCCTGCCGCCATCACCAGCGATGACGCCACTTCGTACGCTTTTTCGCGCCCGACCAGCAGGTCAATAATCTTCAGGCCAAAATCAATGGCGGTACCCGGCCCCTGGCTGGTGAGCAGGTTAACGCGCGGATCCCAGACCACGCGTTTATCCACCCACTGGTCTTCCGGAATCGTATCCTTCAGGCCTGGGAAGCCGGTCATATTGCCGATGGGGAAAATGTCGTGCGGAACCAGTACCGTGCCTGCGGCCGCACAGATTGCCGCGACGATACGCCCGGAAAGATGAAACTGACGAACGGTTTCAACCAGCAGCGGGCTGTCGCGGAAACACTCCGCGCCCTTCAGACCGCCCGGCAGCACGATAATGTCGTAATCACCGTCCGCCACCTGTACAAGCGGTGCATCTGCCAGGATCTTGACCCCACGCGAGCAGGTAATCGCCAGACTTCCGTCGCTGGCGACGCTGGCGGTGGTAACCTTAATACCACCACGTACCATCAAATCAATGGTGGTGACCGCTTCTGTCTCTTCGCTACCAGGGGCGAGGCATACCAGTGCCGATGCGCTCATACTCACTCTCCTTTCGTTTAACTAACTCAAACAGACGGCTGTTTTCCGCAACGGTAATGCCGTGAGCCCGGGCGCGTTTTAACAGATAACCGGTAATGTAATCAATTTCGGTATGCCGCATCGCCCGGACATCCTGCAACATTGAAGAGATATTTTCTGCCGTACTCTCAATGACCTGGTCGACATAATAACGTAAATCAGACTCTGAGGTGTGGTAGCCTTCGCGTTCAATAACGGCGGCAACTTCCCGGCAAATCAGCGCTAACCGATCGGGATGCTGGCGCAGATCACCGTTAGGGCAATCCAGCAGGGCAGTCAGCGGATTGATCGCGCAGTTGACCGCCAGTTTGCGCCACAGTTCTGCGCGAATGTTATTGTGCCAGGCGACGTCAGGCAGCGTGCTTTGCAGGGTATCCGCAAGATAGCTGTAATCGCCGGGCTGTTCACGCGCCGGGCCGATATGGGTGATGCCACTGGCAACATGAATAATGACGTTACCGTCGCGGCGTGCCGCGTGGGTGGTTGTTCCCATCAGCAGCGGTTGCCGGACAGACTTTAGCTCTTCAATGGTACCCATACCGTTGTGAATCAGCAGGACTGGCGTGCTTTCAGGTAATTGGGCGGCCAGGCTTTTCACCGCATCGGAGACCTGCCAGGCCTTCAGCGTGACCAGCAGCAGATCGCTGCTCGCGAGAAATTCCGGATCGTTTGCCGTCAAAGACTCGTTAAAAATTGAACCGTCTGTACCTATCACATTCACACTGCAATAGGGTTGGGGAATTCGCAGCCAGCCCTGAACGTCGTGTCCCTGTTTGCATAGCGCGCTAAGCCAGAGTTGACCAAGGGCGCCGCATCCAAGCACTGTTACTTTCATTGTTCCTCCTCACCTGCAACTGCGCCAGGTGCTAAGACGCTAAGTATAGCGCCATCAGCTAAGCTTCTCGTTATGCCTCGTTGCAGGTATTATGCAACGCAACAAAAATGAAGGGAGAAGAAAAGATGCCATCTTTCGATATTGTTTCTGAAGTTGATCTGCAGGAAGCGCGTAACGGCGTAGATAATGCTATTCGTGAAGTGGAGTCACGTTTCGATTTTCGTGGCGTTGAGGCGACCATTGAACTCAACGACGCGAACAAGACAATCAAAGTCCTGAGTGAGTCTGATTTCCAGGTCAACCAACTGCTGGATATCCTGCGCGCCAAGCTGCTCAAGCGCGGCATTGAAGGGACCTCACTTGATGTACCTGAAGATTTTGTTCACAGCGGCAAAACCTGGTTTGTAGAAGCGAAGCTGAAGCAGGGGATTGAAAGCGCGGTACAGAAAAAAATCGTTAAGCTTATCAAAGACAGTAAGCTGAAAGTGCAGGCGCAGATCCAGGGGGAAGAGATCCGCGTGACCGGAAAATCCCGTGATGACCTGCAATCCGTGATGGCGCTGGTGCGTGGCGGCGATCTCGGTCAGCCATTCCAGTTTAAAAACTTCCGCGATTAAGACAATTATGCCCGGCTAAACCGGGCATTTTTTCAGGCCTTCAGCGCCTGCTCTACCTCAAAGCGGTTAGTCACTTTGCTGTCAATTTTGACATACGCACTGCGCTCTTCCGGGACAATCAGCACTTCGCTCACGCCCTCTGTCGCTTCCAGACGCTGTTGTAACGCGTCACCGATTGCCACGTCATCGGGAATTTCTACCCGCAGGCTACTCACATAGCGCGGCTCTTTCATGGTGCTGGCAACAAACAGCCAGAGCATCGCCAGTAGCGCACCGGCGAGGAACACGGTCTGAGAATCAAAAAGACCGTCCACCCAGCCGCCGAGGGACCCGCCGATCGCCACGCCGAGAAACTGGCTGGTGGAGTAAATGCCCATCGCGGTGCCTTTGTATCCTGCCGGAGACTCTTTGCTGATAAGCGACGGCAGCAGGGCCTCCATCAGATTAAACGCCAGGAAGAACAGCTGTACGCCTGCGATCAGCTCCCAGAAATGTGGGCCGGCGCCCCACAGCACAATCTCGGCAATCAACAGTAACGCCACGCAGCCCACGAAGACGCGTTTCATTTTGCGCTTCACTTCGGCGTAAATAATGAAGGGCACAACGGAGACAAACGAGACCAGCATTGTGACCAGATAAATTTTCCAGTGCTCTGCCGCCGGGAAACCTGCTGCGGCAAGTTGACCGGGCAGGGCGACAAAGGTGGACATCAGCAGAATGTGCAGGCACATAATGCCGAAGTTCAGCTTAAGCAGGCGCGGCTCGACGATGACTTTGCTGAAGCAGCCTTTGACCATCCCGGATTCACGGTTCAGGACATGGTTTTTACTGTCCGGCACAACCCACAGCGTGAGTGCGATCCCGATGGTTGCCAGCACGGCTATCATCCAGAACAGGGCGTGCAGGCCGAGTGAATGGGTAATAATCGGCCCCAGCACCATGGCAATGGCAAACGTAACGCCGAAGCTGACGCCAATAAACGCCATGGCTTTGGTGCGGTTTTGCTCGCGGGTTAAATCTGACAGCAGCGCCATCACGGCGGCGGCAATCGCCCCGGAACCTTGCAGGGCGCGGCCAAGAATAATTCCCCAGATGGAGTGGGAGAGGGCAGCGATGATGCTGCCAAGTACAAACACCAGCAGCCCGCCGACAATCAGCGGTTTGCGACCCACGCGGTCGGAGAGCAGGCCAAAGGGGATCTGGAATATCGCCTGCGCCAGGCCGTAGATACCGATCGCCAGACCAATCAGCGCTTCGCTGGCACCCTGTAACGCCATGCCATATGTGGTCAGAACGGGCAGGACCATAAACATGCCAAGCATCCGCAGCGAGAAAACAGTCCCTAAACCCCAGGTCGCACGCAGTTCGCCTGGCGTCATTTTATAATCGTTCATTACCACCTCTACCAAAAAGCAGGCCATAGTTTAGGCGGGGTGATAAGTGCGGTAAATAGGTGTTTGTTTAAGAGATATTACGAGGGTGTGATAAAAGCACCCCCGGATAAAAAATTACGCCTCGACGCGCAACCCGTAGCTTTTAAATTTCTCAAGAACAATGGCAATTTCATCGTCACTGAGTACCGGAACGGGATCCACGATCGCCAGCGTGGCCAGGTAGAGTTTTGCCAGCACCTCTACCTCCTGCGCCAGCCACAGTGCCTTCTCAAGATTTTCTTCGCAGGTGATCAGACCGTGGTGCTGTAATAGCGTCGCTTTGCGATCGCGTAACGCGACCGCGACATGCTCTGACAGCGCGCGCGTCCCGAAGGTCGCGTAAGGCGCGCAGGGAATGGAGTTTCCCCCGGCGGCGGCAATCATATAGTGAATAGCAGGAATGGGGCGGTTGAGTATCGAGACGGCGGTACAGTTAACCGCATGGTTATGGACGACGGCGTTAGCATCCGGGCGGGTCTGATACACAACCTGATGAAAACGCCATTCGCTGGAGGGTAGTTTATCCTCTTCGTGTCGCCCCTGTGCATCGACATAGACGATACTCTCTTCGGTCAGATGCTCGTAGGGAATTCCGGTCGGCGTAATCAGCATACCGTCGCGATAGCGAACGCTGATATTCCCGGCGGTGCCCTGATTTAATCCCATGCGGGTCATCTCAAGGCAGGTGTCGATAATGTCTCTGGCTAATCGGGCTCGTTCCATTTTTTATTCTCCGGGTACAGTTTTATTTTTACTGGCGGGAACGTTTGACCAGCTTCATATCGACTTTCGCCGTCTCGTTGACCGCTTCGCCGTCGATGGCTCGCTGCATCAGTTCAAACGCTTTTTCCGCCCAGGTATCTTCATCCTGCTGCATGGACCAGACGCTGTTAGGCAGGAACCCCAGCATGGGGTGCTCATCGAAGGTGCCAATATTGATGTGTTGAGGCACGGTACCGGTACGCGTCCGCAGGGCTTCGATTGCCCCTTCCAGGACGGGTAACGATGAGGCGATAAACGCCTGCGGAACACCCTGGCTGTCGATAAGCGAATCCATCAGGGCATATCCCCCCTCCGGCGTATTGTCCGGCCCTTCGATGACCCACTCGCGATGGTGTATACCGGCTGTTTTCAGGGCCTGCAAATAGCCGTTCAGACGGTCCGTAATGCTGGGCAGTGCGGTATCGCCCACAAGGAACCAGAGCGGCGTTTTGCACTCTTCCAGCATATTGCGGGCCAGTTCATCCCCCCCAGCCTCGTTATGACTCTCTACCAGCGCGTTGTCAGTAAAGCCAAAATCCCGGTCAAGGAGCACCAGTGGCTTTTGGATCTGCCGCAAATGATGCTGCTGATTTTCCAGCGTCGAGGGAACGATAAATAAGCCGTCCACGTTGCGCGCCATCAGAGCTTTTACCAGCTTGTTTTCGTAATCCACATCGTTGTAAGTACAGCTGATCATCAGCTGGTAACCCGAACGGCGGCAGCGCAGTTCGAGTTTCTCGGCGAGCGTTGCAAAGAACACGTTTGAGATGTTGGGCACGATGAGCCCCAGCGTCTCGGTTTTGTTTAACTTCAGACTGCGCGCCGAATGGTTGAGGGTATAGCCGAAGCGCTCGACGTGTTCATTAATTCGGGACTGTGTTTTCACACTGATCCGATACTGTTCGGCTTTCCCGCTCAGTACCAGCCGCACGGTGGTGACGGATAAATTCAGATCCTTCGCTATCTGTTCAACTGTTTTGGCCATCGCTACGCCTCAATCCTTAACGTACGTAAAAACTGCTGATAAAGCATACGCATCCTGCCATTACATTTCCTGCTGCATCAGGAGATTAAGCGCCTGTTGCTGGGTCCACAGCATCAGGTACGCCTCATATTTTTGCCGGTGGAAGGCCGCGGTTTCCGGCCGACGGGTGATGATATCGCCGGCTTTGACCATTTCCCGGGTGGCGTCGGTAAGCGTTGCCCATGCACCGCTCGCCACAGCGCCGCAAATGGCCGCGCCGAGAGTGACCGCATCTTCTTCGGCTAAAAGGTGAATATTGCAGCCTGTGGCATCGGCATACTCCCGCAGCCAGAGCCGGTTATGAGTAGCTCCACCACAAATGACAATGCGCGACAAGGTGTGCCCATGATGTTTCAGAGTATCCATAATGTGTCGTGTGCCGTAGGCAATGGCCTGTAGCGTAGCCAGATAGAGCCTCGCCAGCCCGCGCTCACCGGTCTCTAATGTCAGACCGACTACGCTGCCCCGGGCATCAGGACGCGAACGCGGCGAGCGGTTGCCGTGGTGATCGGCCAGAATGTGCAGGTTGCGGGTGGGATATTTTTCTTCCTGCTCAAGCGCGGCTACCCAGTCGTTGAGTAATGCCACCGGATGGCATTGCGCCGCTTCTGCTTTTGCAAACAGCTCTGCGCTGACTCCGTGCTCGCGCAACGTCCAGTCGACCAGCGCCCCGGCAGCACTTTGCCCGCCTTCCGTCAGCCAGTAGCCCGGCAGCATGGCGCTCCAGTAAGGTCCCCAGACGCCGGGCGTATGGATCTCCGTCTGACTGGCAAGCATATGGCAGTTCGAGGTTCCGCTGATGAGCGCCAGCGTGCCTTCCGGGTGTGAGCCCGTCAGCGCCACGCCACCCGCGTGGGCATCGATCATGCCGCTTGCCACAACCACTTCTTCGGACAAACCCAGAGCTTGCGCTGCCTGCGGGCTAAGTTTCCCGACGCATTCAGCGACGTCCAGAATAGTGCCGGGAATTTTTGTCAGTAAGTTTTCCAGCCCCACCGCCCTGAGCAGCGATTCGCTGAACTGCGCCTCATGCGCAAGGTAGTTCCATTTGCAGGTGAGGGTGCACAGGCTGGCGACGTCCTGGCCCGTCGCTTTCCAGACCAGAAAATCGGCAAGGTCGTAAAAGCGCCAGGCCTGATTCCAGGTTTCAGGATGATGCCGCTGCAACCACAGCAGTTTTGGCAACTCCATCTCGATGCTGACCTCGCCGCCCACGT
The DNA here is from genome assembly GCF_050030745.1 of Enterobacter cloacae complex sp. 402C9. Taxonomy (NCBI): domain Bacteria; kingdom Pseudomonadati; phylum Pseudomonadota; class Gammaproteobacteria; order Enterobacterales; family Enterobacteriaceae; genus Enterobacter; species Enterobacter cloacae complex sp. 402C9. The sequence continues at coordinate 1,046,570 of NZ_JBLGUW010000001.1, forward strand.
AGCACAGGGCCGGATCGCGTGTGGCATTGATGTGAACGGTTTCTTCGTGAGCACGATGATCCATCCACATAATGATGTCCTGCGATGCCGGACTGTCCGGGGAGACGCTCAGGCCGTTACCGTCAGCATCCAGCGCGACCAGCGAGCACGTGGCGTCGAAGCCAATCGAACGAATGGCGTCAGGTGAAATCCCAGAGGAGTCGACGGCTTCCCGCACCACCGCACAAACCTGCTGCCAGATTTCCACAGAGGATTGTTCCACGCGCGCATTGCTGGCGTGAAACTGCGAAATCGGACGGGTCGCGAAGCTCAAACGCTCGCCTTGCGCAGAGTAAAGCCCTGCACGAACGCTGGCTGAACCTACATCAACCCCGAGGAAATAGCCGTCACTCATCATGAACTTCCTTATTTTTTACCAAACGGATGCAGCAGTTTATCAATTTCAGGCGTGTTGATATTCTGCGCATTGACATATTTCACTGGAATATCAATTTCTTTGGCCACCGTCTGTCCGGAAATCACCGCGTTCAGCGCTTTTATGCCCTGATAACCAATCTGATAGGCGTCCTGCACCACGAAGCCCTGAATCACACCGTTTTTAAGGAAGTTAATGATGGCTTCGGTGCTGTCAAAACCGATGACTTTTACTTTGCCCTTCAGATTCTGGCTGTCGATAGCGTTCGCAACGCCCAGGGTTGAGCCTTCGTTGGTGGCATAAATACCGGCGATATCCGGGTTGGCCTGAACCATATCAATGGTTTTATCCATCGCTTTTTGCGGGTCGCCATCGCTGTATTGCACCGGCAGTACCTGAATATTCGGGTACTTCTCTTTCATCCGCTCGCTGAACCCTTCAGAGCGCTCAATGGCGGACGTCGTCCCGGCTACGTGAGCGATAATACCCACTTTCCCCTTCTGGCCTACCTGCTCCGCCAGCGCATCCGCAGCCTGTGCGCCCGCCTTACGGTTATTGGTGGCGACAAAGCTGGCCGGGATATCCGAGTTCACGCCCGAGTCGAAGGTCACCACTTTGATCCCCCGGCTGTTGGCGGTTTCGACCAGCGGGGCAAGGGCGTTTGCATCAAGTGCGGCCAGCAACAGGCCGTTTGGCTTTTGTGCCATGGTGTTTTCGACTAACTGGATCTGTTCGGCGATTTGCGTTTCATCGGCAGGGCCAACGTAGCTGGTTTTGTCACCCAACTCTTTTGCGGCAGCTTCCGTTCCCATTTTGACCGTCTGCCAGAATTCGTGCTGGTAACCTTTACTGACCACCGGCAGGTTTAAATCTTTTGCCAGCGCGCTGCTGGACAGGATGGCAACGAGCGACAGGGCGCTCAGGATATGGCTGGTTTTCATTATTTTGCTCCGTTGTAGGGTTGGCAGGGCTTGTTGTATCGAGAACCTAACGCATTCTTTTACGTAACGTGTCCAGGTAGTCAGAAAAATAAATCGCGCGGCCATCGGTCATCACCATATTGATGCCGCGTACCGACATCATTAAGCCGAGGGTGGCAATAAACGGTGGTATGGTCATTTTGGTGACCAGAAACGCGTTCACATAGCCGCAAAGTCCGCCTGCGAGCACGCCTGCCAGAATACAGACCGGCAACGGCATACCAAACCCGGCGGCGATGCCCACCGCAACCCCTGAGAACGCTACCACCGATCCGAGTGACAGGTCGATCCCGGCGGTAATAATCACAAAGGTCACGCCAATGGCCATGATGCCAATCACCGCCGTTTGCAGGGCGATAGTCATGATATTTTCAGTATTAAAGAAGAACGGTGAGCTGAAGCTGAAAAACAGAACCAGCAATACCAGGCTAAAAAGAGGCGCCAGACGCATCAGGAGCGCTTTATTTATTTTCATCGTATGACTTCCGCTTTGCGGCGATGGAACGGTAGCTGCATTGCCGGAATGGCGGAGGCCGCTGCTTGCGAAGAGAAGTTCAGCACGTGCCACGTTGGTCTGACGATCACCGTCACCCCCTGCTGGTGTTACGGGAGTGAAACCATTGATATGGATCCGCTGCGTCCGAAAGCGATCTGGGGCTTTAACGGCACCGAGCGTCCGGGGGCAGTATATCTCGCGGCGGCACTGGCGGCGCATAACCAGAAAGGGATCCCGGCGTTTTCCATATATGGCCACGATGTACAGGATGCGGGCGACGAGACCATCCCGGCAGACGTCGAAGAAAAATTGTTGCGCTTCGCCCGCGCGGGCCTGGCGGTCGCCAGCATGAAGGGGAAAAGTTATTTGTCGGTGGGCGGCGTCTCGATGGGGATTGCGGGCTCGATTGTCGATCACAACTTCTTTGAATCCTGGCTGGGGATGAAGGTGCAGGCGGTGGATATGACCGAACTGCGTCGCCGCATCGATCATAAGATTTACGACGAGCAAGAACTTGAGCTGGCCCTGGACTGGGCGCAAGCACATTTCCGTTTCGGCGAGGATAAAAACGCGGAGCAGTATCGTCGCAATGAACAGGAGAATGCCGCGATCCTGCGGGAGAGTCTGCTGATGGCGATGTGCATCCGCGACATGATGCAGGGTAACCCAAAACTCGCTGCGATGGGCCGCGTGGAGGAATCTCTGGGCTATAACGCCATTGCGTCCGGGTTCCAGGGACAGCGCCACTGGACGGATCAGTATCCAAATGGCGATACCGCAGAGGCGCTGCTGAACAGCTCCTTTGACTGGAACGGTATTCGCCAGCCGTTGGTGGTGGCGACGGAAAATGACAGCCTGAACGGGGTAGCAATGCTGTTTGGACATCTGATGACCGGTACAGCGCAAATCTTTGCCGACGTGCGCACCTACTGGTCGCCAGAGTCGGTTGAGCGTGTTACCGGTCAGAAACTCACTGGACGGGCTGAGCACGGCATTATTCATCTGATCAACTCCGGCTCAGCGGCACTGGACGGTACAGCGGAGCAGAAAGACGCCGAGGGGAAACCGACCCTGAAACCACACTGGGACATTACTGAGCAGGAAGCCAACGCGTGCCTGGCCGCAACCCACTGGTGTCCGGCGGTGCATGAATACTTTCGCGGGGGCGGTTTCTCATCAAACTTCCTCACCCGAGGTGGCGTGCCATTTACCATGACCCGCGTAAACCTCATCAAGGGGGTGGGCCCGGTATTACAGATAGCGGAAGGCTGGAGTGTTGAGCTGCCGGAACAAGTACATGACATTCTGAATAAGCGCACCGATTCAACCTGGCCCACCACCTGGTTTGCCCCACGTCTGACCGGTAAAGGCCCGTTCAGCGACGTCTATTCAGTGATGGCGAACTGGGGGGCTAACCACGGAGTATTAACCGTCGGGCACGTCGGTGCTGATTTCATCACTATGGCGTCCATGCTGCGCATTCCCGTGTGCATGCATAACGTACCGGAGGCGCTGATTTATCGGCCGACGGCCTGGGGCGCTCACGGTATGGATCCGGAAGGGCAGGATTACCGCGCCTGTGAAAATTACGGACCGTTATACAAACAATAAGCCGGTTTGCCAGCCTGCTCCGGTGGACTGGCAGCCTGTGGGGACCGCAATGAAAAAATGTTTTCTGGTTCTCGATTGTGGCGCGACGAACGTGCGCGCCATTGCGCTGGATCCTGAAGGGAATATTGTGGCGCGAGCCTCGGTGGCGAACGAGAGCGAAAGTGCCGCTGAAAATCCGGCCTGGCACCAGTGGTCGCTCGACGCCATCATGCAACGTTTTGCCGTCTGTTGTCAGAAAATCAGCGCAGTGCTGAGCAAGCATCAACTGTGCGGAATGAGTGTGACGACCTTTGGCGTGGATGGCGCGCTGGTGGATGAGCGGGGAGAACTGCTTTACCCGATCATCAGCTGGAAATGTCCACGAACCGTGCCGGTGATGGAAGCGGTTGCCCGTTTGTGCTCCCCGGCTGAACTACAGCAGATCACCGGCGTTGGGCAGTTTAGTTTCAACACGTTGTATAAGCTAGGCTGGCTTCAGTACAACCATCCCAATCTGTTACAGCGTGCTCACGCCTGGCTTTTTATCTCCTCGCTAATCAACCATCGCCTGACCGGAAAAATGACGACCGATCTCACGATGGCCGGTACCAGTCAGATGTTCGATCTACATCAGCGGTGCTTCAGCGAAACGATCTTAAGCAAGATCGGCGTGCCTCATTCCCTTTTCCCGCCGCTGGTTTCCCCCGGAGAGATGATGGGTGAACTGCAGCCCGACGCTGCATCCAGACTCGGATTGCCTTGCGGTGTGCCGGTGATCTCTGCCGGGCACGATACGCAGTTTGCCCTTTTTGGCGCCGGTGCGGGAATTAATGAGCCGGTTCTCTCTTCAGGAACCTGGGAGATTTTAATGGCGCGCACATCGCAGGTTGATACCGCTTTACTGGGGCAATACCCGGGCGCGACGTGCGAACTGGATAGCCGGACGGGGCTCTATAATCCGGGAATGCAATATCTGGCGTCTGGCGTACTGGAGTGGATCCGCGCGCTGTTCTGGTCGCCTGATGTCAACTGGGACACTATTCTGGCTCAGGCGGCGGCAATTCCGTACGGGGCGGATGGCGTCACGATGAATACCCAGTTGCTCGATTCTCCGCTCGCCGGCTGGCAGGGCGTTACGCTCACCACCACGCCAGCCCATTTTTACCGCGCAGCCCTGGAAGGACTCACGGTGCATCTGCAAGAAAAACTCCAGGCGCTGGAGGCGATCGCGCAATTTAAGGCGCGTGAACTCCTGCTGGTGGGGGGAGGTAGCCGCAATATGCTGTGGAATCAGCTCAAGTCCAATGCGCTTGGGATCCCGGTGAAGGTTCTTGAAGATGCAGATACGACCGTGCTGGGGGCGTCTTTGTACGGATGGTGGGGCGTCGGTGAAACGGCCAGCGCTGAGGCTGCTCGCGATCGGGTCCACTATCGTTACCGTTATTTCTATCCTGAGGAGCAAAGCCGTGCTTAAAACGATATCCCCACTGATTTCACCCGAGCTGCTGAAAACGCTGGCAGAGATGGGCCATGGTGACGAGATTATTTTTGCAGACGCTCACTTTCCCGCGCACAGCCTGGGGCCAAAGACGATCCGCGCAGATGGCCTGCTCATCAGCGATTTGCTGGCCGCGGTGATACCGCTGTTTGAACTCGACAGCTATGCGCCACCGCTGGTGATGATGGCCCCTGACGACGGGGATACGCTCGATATACAGGTAGAAGCACGCTATCGCAACGCACTCTTTGGTGAGGCGGAAGGGGAGGGGATTATGCGTATTGACCGTTATGCGTTTTATGCGCGGGCACAGAAAGCGTACGCCATTGTGGTGACAGGCGAGACAGCGAAATACGGTAATATACTGTTAAAGAAAGGGGTTACGCCGTACCAATAAAAAACGCCGGGTTAAACCCGGCGTTTTCACTTCAGTCTTCTTACCAGACGTACGTCAGCAGGCTTTGTGAATCTGGCACCATGAAGTCTACGGACATCATCACGGACAGGGAGGTGATGGCGACAATCGAGAACACAAACAGCTTGCGTGCCCAGACCTTGTCATCTTCCACTTTGTAACCGCGCAGAGCCATGCCGAGCCACCAGACGCTCACCGCAGCGGCCACCACCAGATATTTATATCCGGCGTAACCGCCCAGAGAGAGCATCAGCGTTGCCACGGCAAAAGCGATGATGTACAGCGTGATGTGGTTTTTGGCAACTGAGATGCCTTTCACGACCGGCAGAACCGGAATGTTCGCTGCCTGATAATCCTTAAAGCGGAAAATCGCGATGGCGTAGGAGTGCGGCATCTGCCACAGGCTAAAGATAGCCAGCAGGATCAGCGCACCGCTGTCGAACTCGTTCGTGACGGCGCAGTAGCCAATCACCGGCGGCGCAGCGCCGGAGAGAGAACCAATCAGCGTGCCGTAGACGGAGTGGCGTTTCATATACAGGCTGTAGACGCCTACATACACCACGAACCCCATCACCCCCAGCCAGCAGGCCAGCGGGTTAGCACCAAACCACAGCAGCATAAAGCCAGCAATACCCAGCAAGGTGGCGTACACCAGCGAGACGGAAGGAGCAATCAGGCCTTTAACCAGCACCCGATTTTTGGTCCTTTCCATCTTCTTGTCGATATCCATGTCGATGTAGTTGTTAAATACACAACCGGACGCAACCACCAGTGACACACCGACCAGCGTGTAGATAAAGAGGGTGTAATCAATGCTGCCTTTAGAGGCCAGCAGGAACCCTCCGATTACGGAGATCAGGTTGCCAAAGATGATGCCTGGTTTCGTGACTTGCAGGTATTGCTTAAACATACTCGCCGCTCTTAGTGAACCATCATGTTGTAGTTAAGGTTCCACATAATCCAGATGGAACCGACTACCAGGATAGCGATGATAATCACGGTAAAGATAAAGGCCGTCATGTTCCAGCCTTCATCGGACTTGGTGTTCATGTGCAGGAAGCAAACCAGATGCACCAGAATCTGAATCACCGCGGTCACCAGGATTGCGCCCAGGATAACCGGCTTAGATGCAGAACCGTTCATCACCATCCAGAACGGGATCACCGTCAGGATGATCGACAGGATGAAACCTGTCATGTAGGTTTTTACGCTGCCGTGGGAAGCGCCATGATCGTTAGAATGACTCATTACATCGCCCCCATCAGATAGACAACAGAGAACACACAGATCCATACCACGTCCAGGAAGTGCCAGAACAGGCTCAGGCACATGATACGGGTACGGTTAGTACTGGTCAGGCCGCGACGGGAGATCTGGAACATCAGCACTGCCATCCAGATCAGACCCGAGGTCACGTGCAGACCGTGGGTGCCGACCAGCGCGAAGAACGCTGACAGGAAGCCACTGCGATCCGGACCAAAGCCTTCCGCAATCAGGTGATGGAATTCATAGATTTCCATCCCGATAAAGCCAGCACCAAACAACCAGGTCAACGCCAGCCAGGAAACAACCTGGCTTTTGTTGTTTTTGTACATGGCGATAGCTGCCATGCCGTAGGTGATGGAGCTGAATAACAGCAGTGCGGTTTCAACCAGAACGAACGGCAGTTCAAAGATGTCCTTACCGGTCGGGCCGCCCGCTGTGCCGTTCACCAGAACGGCATAGGTTGCGAACAGACAGCAGAACAGGATGCAGTCGCTCATCAGGTAGATCCAGAAACCGAAGACTTTCGTCGGTCCTGTATCATGGTGCGCATGTTCATGCGCGTGGGCAGTCGAGTGCGCCAGAGTATCAGTTGCCATTTTTCAGCCCCGCTTTAGAAATCTCGTCAAAATGCTGGTTTTCCAGCTTTTCAACTTCACGGACTGGTACGTAGTAGTCCACGTCCTCGTCAAAGCTCTTCACAATCCAGCTGATTACGATGCCAGCGAAGCCAACAATCGCCATCCACCAGATGTGCCAGATCATTGCGAAACCAAATACCGTTGCGAAGGCGGCAATCACGATGCCCGCACCGCTGTTTTTCGGCATATGGATCTCTTCGTAATGTTCAGGTTGCTTGTACGCTTCACCTTTTTCTTTCATTTCCCAGAATGCGTCACGCTCATGAATGTGCGGCACTACGGCAAAGTTATAGAACGGAGGTGGAGAAGAGGTAGACCACTCCAGCGTACGGCCACCCCACGGGTCACCGGTCAGGTCGCGGTTCAGGTTACGGTCACGGATAGACACGTAGTACTGAATCAGCTGGCACAGGATACCGCAGGCAATCAGCGCGGCGCCGCCCGCTGCAATCATCAGCATCGGATGGAACTGCGGATCGATCTGCTGGCTCAGACGACGGGTCATCCCCATGAAGCCCAGCACGTACAGCGGCATAAACGCCACGAAGAAGCCGATGATCCAGAACCAGAACGCGCGTTTGCCCCATTTTTCGTTCAGGGTGAAACCGAACGCTTTTGGCCACCAGTAGGTCACACCTGCGAAGCAGCCGAAGACGACGCCGCCGATGATAACGTTATGGAAGTGCGCAATCAGGAACAGACTGTTGTGCAGGACAAAGTCAGCGCCCGGAACCGCCAGCAGCACGCCGGTCATCCCACCTACGGAGAAGGTCACGATGAAGCCGATGGTCCACAGCATCGCTGAGTGGAACTGGATACGGCCCTGGTACATGGTGAACAGCCAGTTGAAGATCTTAACCCCGGTCGGGATCGCGATAATCATAGTGGTAATACCGAAGAAGGCGTTTACGTTGGCGCCCGCACCCATGGTGAAGAAGTGGTGCAGCCAGACGATGAACGACAGGACGGTAATACACACGGTTGCCCACACCAGAGAGGTGTAACCAAACAGACGTTTACGCGAGAAGGTTGCCGCGATTTCGGAGAACACACCGAACACCGGCAGAACCAGGATGTACACTTCCGGGTGACCCCAGGCCCAAATCAGGTTGATGTACATCATCATGTTGCCACCCATATCATTCGTGAAGAAATGGGTACCCAGATAGCGATCCAGGGTCAGCAGCGCGATGGTGACGGTCAGAATTGGGAACGACGCGATAATCAGGACGTTGGCGCACAGAGATGCCCAGGTAAATACTGGCATCTTGAACATCGTCATACCTGGTGCACGCATCTTCAGGATGGTCACGAAGAAGTTAATACCGGTCAGGGTGGTACCGACACCGGAGAGCTGAAGCGCCCAAATCCAGTAGTCAACGCCCACGCCCGGACTGTACTCAATTCCCGAAAGTGGCGGGTAGGCCAGCCAGCCGGTCTGAGCAAATTCGCCCACACCCAGTGACAGGTTAACCAGGATAACGCCGACAACGGTGAACCAGAAGCTCAGGTTGTTCAGGAACGGGAACGCAACGTCGCGCGCGCCGATTTGCAGCGGAACGACAACGTTCATCAGACCGATTACCAGCGGCATCGCCACGAAGAAGATCATGATAACGCCGTGAGCGGTAAAGATCTGATCGTAGTGGTGCGGTGGCAGGAATCCGGCTTCGCCCGCAGACGCAAGCGCCTGCTGGCTACGCATCATGATTGCATCCGCAAAGCCACGAATTAACATGACGATACCGACGATGCAGTACATGATGCCGAGTTTTTTGTGGTCAACCGAAGTCAGCCACTCGTTCCACAGGTAGCTCCACTTACCGAAGTAAGTGATCAGGCCAACTAAGGCCGCGCCACCAATGATAATTGCAGCAATCGTAACCATGATAATGGGTTCATGGTACGGCACCGCATCCAATGTCAATTTTCCGAACATTTTCTTCCTCGGCCCCTTAGTGAGCGGTTTCCGCGTGGCTCATGTCCATGCCTTCCATACCCTGGTGCGTGTTGTGCTCGCCTTCAGGCTGGGTCATGTCCATGCTCATGCCGTGATCCATAAATTTGCCAATAACATCTTTGAACAGATTCGGTTTCACGTTAGAGAAGTACTCCACCTTGTTGTATTCGCTAGGTGCAGCCACTTTTTCGAACGCCGCCATGTCAGACATGGTGTTTGGAGACTGCTTCGCTTTTGCAACCCACTGGTCGAAAGTCGCGCGGTCTGGCGTAGCGATAGCTTTGAACTTCATACCCGAGAAGCCCGGGCCACTATAGCTGGCGGAGATACCGTCGTAGGTGCCTGCTTCATTCGCAATCAGATGCAGGTTAGTCTGCATACCGGCCATCGCGTAAATCTGGCTGCCCAGACGTGGGATGAAGAAGGAGTTCATTACGGAGTTGGAGGTCACTTTGAACTGAACCGGAGTGTTCGCCGGGAAGGCGATTTCATTCACGGTAGCAATGCCCTGTTCTGGATAGATGAAGAACCATTTCCAGTCCATGGAGACCACTTCAATGGTAATGGGTTTTTCATCGTGAACCAGCGGTTTGCTCGGCTCAAGTGCGTGAGTGGTTTTCCAGGTCAGTACAGCAAGGAACAGGATGATCAGAATAGGTACCGTCCAGACCACAGCTTCCACTTTATTGGAGTGTGACCAGTTAGGGCTATACTTCGCATCTTTATTGCTCGCACGATACTTCCAGGCGAAACCAACAGCCATCAAGATGGCAGGAATAACCACAATCAACATCAGGCCAAAAGCCGTCAGTATCAATGAACGTTGTTCCAGTCCAATCTGTCCTTTGGGGTCTAGTAGTGCAGAATCGCAGCCACTGAGTAATACAGTGCCTGCGAATAATGACAACCATCCCAAACTTTTATTGTATTTCCTGAGTCTCATTTAACGACCTCAATTCCACGGGAGTCTGGTGGCGTTTAAAGTGTGGGGGCATTTTACGGGAAGGTTACATTACTGTAAACATCATTAGCCCTGTGTCAGGAAGGTGTTACTGGGTTCTGCCGCACATGTCACAAGTGTTGCAGATTATGTCGCGTTTCCAGACGGAAGCCGCACGGAGTGGGCGTTATAACGAAAGGGTGCCCCAGCATACCGCAAAAGGGACAATTGGTATAACCATTGCGAAAAACACACAATTAGTTAACAATTAATTATCAATAAAAAGACAACTAAAAAACGAAAATTCAATGTTTCGAATGCTGAATCGTTTAATGAAAAATAGCGTAGCGAAATAAGCTCCAATAATTTCCGAATGCTATCCCGCACAAAACAACAAATATTTTTTTTGTCGATGGCGGTTATTTCACCGTTATAATTTCGGGCTGTTATTACAACGGGAAATAACCTTTCGCTTTTTACTTCATGTCATCTGCGTCTTTCGTAATGACATGAAATCCAGCATCCCACCCGTCAGGATCCCCGCCAGAGCGAGAAACACACCTGCATCAAGCAGAAGGGTTTCAAAAGGAAGTGACAAGTCGGTAGTCGCATTCATGATGAGCACCGTGAGCCACCCTACCAGGGCAAGACAACCTGCCATTAGCAGACGCAGGGCAAACCGATAGGCAGCGTGATATTCCGTGCGCGGCATGAAGTGTTCCGTCCGCTGGGTATATTCCAGCGTCTGGCGACAGACCAGCAGCAATAAAATCCCCGGCACGGCCGCCACCACCGAGAAGAGATAAAAGGTCGGCCAACCGTAGGCTTCAACAAACCAGCCCGCGACGGGGCCAACGTATACGCGCCCGACGGCGGAAAGGGCAGAGAGCAGCGCAAACTGGGTAGCGGAAAATGACTTATTGCACAGCGTCATCAGCAGGGCGACAAATGCCGCAGTGCCCATACCGCCGCACAGGTTCTCAAAGAATACCGCCGTCCCCATACTGATCATATTCTTGTCGGTGATCGACAGCAGCCAGTAACCGGCATTCGATGCGCCCTGAAGGATGCCAAATATCAGCAGAGCGCGGAACAGCGTCAGGCGCTGCATCAATACGCCGCCGTACAGCGCGCCGACAATCGTGGCAAACAGCCCCAGGGTTTTGTTCACCACGCCTACCTCGCCCGCATCAAACCCGACGCCGCGGATCAGGAAGGTAGTGGTCAGACTCATGGCGAAAGCGTCACCAAGCTTATAAAGGACAATAAGCAGCAGGATCAGCCAGGCATTATTGCGACCAAAGAAGTCGCGCAGCGGTGCGGCGACGGCCTGCTCCAGCGAGCGTGGAACCGGGATCACATCGCTCGGTTCAGGCGCGAACAGAGTGGCAATAATGCAGGGGATCAGCAGTGCGGCCATCAACCAGTACATGCCCTGCCAGCCGAGATAGCGGTCAGCAAGCCACAGTGCGAGTCCGCCGGAAACCAGCATACCCAGGCGGTAGCCGAGCACGCTGATTGCCGCACCGGCGCCACGCTCTTCCGCTGGCAGGACGTCCGTTTTCCAGGCGTCAAAAACAATGTCCTGCGAGGCGGAGCAGAAGGCGATGACCACCGCAAGCGCGGCCATCCAGCGCAGCTGCGTTGACGGTTCAAGGAAACCCATTGCGGCAATGGCGAGCAACAGCAGCACCTGCGTCATCACTAACCAGCCGCGACGGCGCCCGAGGAACGGTGGGGTATAGCGATCCATCACTGGCGACCACAGGAACTTAAAGACGTAAGCCTGGCCGACGAGCGAGAAGAAACCAATGGTTTTAAGATCGATGTTCTCAACCGTCATCCACGCCTGTAACGTGCCGGAGGTGAGCGCAAGGGGTAAACCGGAGGCGAAACCAAGGATCAGCAGAATAGCTGATTTCGGTTGCTGGAAAATGCGTAAGTAGTGACTGGACATGTTCTTATGAACTGACCCGGTGAAGCACCGGGTCAGTCAGCAGGATTAACGTGCGTTCTGCTTGATGAAGTCGTGAATGCTGGTGTCCTGTGCCATGTCGGCAATGGTGTCAGTCAGCACGCTGTTAACCGCGTTAGCGATATTTTTGTTGGAGGCCTGGAATGCGCCTTCAACGGAATAGCTTGCACGGTAGTTTTTGTTCATCTTGTTGCCGTTCTTCGCGGTAGCGATGATGGAGATATCGGCTTTGGTCGCAATGTTGTAGCGAACGTTACCCTGGGAGACGTCAGCGTACAGGTTGTTCACGATGATTTGCAGATCAACCGCGCCGCTTGGGCCAATCATGTAGCCACGGGAGGTCATCTGTTTTTCCAGTACTTCCTGCAACAGGAAGCGCAGGTCGCGGGAAGCGGTCAGCGTAACCTGCTGGTTGTCGCGAGTCACTTTCGCCAGCGCCTGGTCCTGACGCTGATCGGCACCATTAATGCTGACCGTCACGCCCATCAGGCTTGGATCCTGCTGAGGCAGGGTAATTTTTGGTGAAACGTCAATGGTCGTCGGCGGGGTTGCGCAACCGGCGAGCATAAAGAGTGCTACCAACGGAAAGAAGATTTTTTTTAACATTTTCGGGTTCTCAACGAATCGTAAGCAAAGAGAGAAAAATTGCCGCCATCATAACATCGCCAACGGCCAGGGGAAGTGGTCAACGCATGTAAATTCATCGCCTTGTCCGAAAACTGACCACCTTTCCGCTTTTCTCTGCCTGTAAGTGACAAAACGTATGAACCTCATAGTGAACTTCATCCGTTTGGATGAGAAAATCAGACGAAAGCTAAATATTTGTTGTCACGGTGTAATGGAACCGGTAAAAGCGGCTAATATTTAAAGGGATGGGTGACATCTTAGCGTTGTCGGAGGAGTGATTTCATGATGATACGTGAACAGATAGAAGAAAAATTAAGGGCAGCGTTCAACCCTGTGTTTCTCGAAGTTGTCGACGAAAGCTATCGTCATAACGTGCCGGCAGGTTCTGAAAGCCACTTCAAAGTGGTTCTGGTCAGCGATCGCTTCACGGGAGAACGTTTCCTGAACCGACACCGCTTGATCTACAGCACCTTGACGGAAGAACTCTCCACAACCGTACATGCGCTGGCGCTGCATACCTACACCATTAAGGAATGGGAAGGGCTGCAGGATACGGTATTCGCATCACCGCCTTGTCGGGGTGCAGGCACCATCGCCTGATAAATCGGATTTGCAACCGCCGGAGTTTTTCCAGTATGTTGCTTACAGATTTCGTCAAAACGGCCTTCGGGCCGTTTTGTTTTGTCTGAGTTTTGAGCGGATGGCGCGTTTTTAAGGCTAAAAATAGCCTTAAAGTGTGAAAAAAGCCGCAGCAACATGCTCCAACCGTTCTCGACTCACCTAAGTGATGCCGCTATAATGCCGCGTCTTATTGAATGTCTTCGGGATGATTCTGGCGACAGGGAATGTGAATCTGCACATAAGAGAGCATCCCGGTATAACAGACAGATTCAGAGTTGACCGAGCACTGTGATTTTTTTGAGGTAACAAGATGCAAGTTTCAGTTGAAACCACTCAAGGCCTTGGCCGCCGTGTAACGATTACTATCGCTGCTGACAGCATCGAAACTGCTGTGAAAAGCGAGCTGGTCAACGTAGCAAAAAAAGTACGTATTGACGGCTTCCGCAAGGGCAAAGTACCAATGAATGTTGTTGCTCAGCGTTATGGCGCTTCCGTGCGTCAGGATGTGCTGGGTGAACTGATGAGCCGCAACTTTATCGACGCGATCATCAAAGAAAAAATCAATCCAGCCGGCGCGCCAAACTACGTTCCAGGTGAATACAAGCAGGGCGAAGACTTCACCTATTCCGTAGAGTTCGAAGTGTACCCGGAAGTTGAGCTGAAAGGTCTGGAATCAATCGAAGTTGAAAAACCGATCGTTTCCGTGACTGACGAAGACGTTGACGGCATGCTGGATACCCTGCGTAAGCAGCAGGCGAACTGGAAAGAGAAAGAAGGCGCTGTTGACGCGGAAGACCGCGTAACCATCGACTTCACCGGTTCAGTAGACGGCGAAGAGTTCGAAGGCGGTAAAGCGTCTGATTTCGTACTGGCGATGGGCCAGGGTCGTATGATCCCAGGCTTCGAAGACGGTATCAAAGGCCACAAAGCAGGCGAAGAGTTCACCATCGACGTGACCTTCCCTGAAGAATACCACGCTGAAAACCTGAAAGGTAAAGCAGCGAAGTTCGTCATCAACCTGAAGAAAGTTGAAGAGCGCGAACTGCCAGAACTGACTGAAGAATTCATCAAGCGTTTCGGCGTGGAAGATGGTTCTGTTGCGGGTCTGCGTGCTGAAGTGCGTAAAAACATGGAGCGCGAGCTGAACGGCGCTGTACGTAACCGCGTGAAGTCTCAGGCGATTGAAGGTCTGGTGAAAGCGAACGACATCGACGTTCCTGCTGCCCTGATCGACAGCGAAATCGACGTTCTGCGCCGTCAGGCTGCACAGCGCTTCGGTGGCAACCAGCAGCAAGCGATGGAACTGCCACGCGAGCTGTTCGAAGAGCAAGCGAAACGTCGCGTTGTTGTTGGCCTGCTGCTGGGCGAAGTGATTCGTACCCACGAGCTGAAAGCTGACGAAGAGCGTGTGAAAGGCCTGATCGAAGAGATGGCTTCTGCATACGAAGATCCATCAGAAGTGATCGAGTTCTACGGTAAGAACAAAGAGCTGATGGACAACATGCGCAACGTTGCACTGGAAGAGCAGGCTGTTGAAGCGGTACTGGCGAAAGCGAAAGTAACCGAAAAAGAGACCTCTTTCACCGAACTGATGAACCAGCAGGCGTAATTTCGCCCCAACGGTTTAAAGTTTGAACAAAAAACCCGTTGCCCTCCGGCGACGGGTTTTTTTTATCACAGCTTTAGTCCTGGAAGGGTGCTAAAACGCCCTTTCAGTGTTAGCGTTACAACAAAACGTTGTTATGCTTGAAATAGGGCATGGCGACCCCCATTAGTATGTAATCACGATGATTGAGACTGGCTGATAATCCGTCCATAAGGTTACAATCAGTACAGCAGGTGTTTTCAATTTTGAACCAGGAGACGGAAATGTCATACAGTGGCGAACGAGATAACTTTGCACCCCATATGGCGCTGGTGCCAATGGTTATTGAACAGACCTCACGCGGTGAGCGATCTTTCGATATCTATTCCCGTCTGCTCAAGGAACGCGTTATCTTTCTGACCGGCCAGGTGGAAGACCATATGGCTAACCTGATCGTGGCGCAGATGCTGTTCCTGGAAGCGGAAAACCCGGAAAAAGACATTTACCTGTACATCAACTCCCCGGGCGGTGTGATTACGGCGGGCATGTCTATTTATGACACCATGCAATTCATCAAGCCGGATGTCAGCACCATCTGTATGGGACAGGCGGCGTCCATGGGGGCTTTCCTGTTAACCGCAGGGGCGAAAGGTAAGCGTTTCTGCCTGCCTAACTCCCGCGTGATGATTCACCAGCCGCTGGGTGGTTACCAGGGCCAGGCGACGGATATTGAAATCCACGCCCGAGAAATTCTGAAAGTAAAAGCGCGCATGAATGAACTTATGGCGCAGCATACGGGTCAACCACTCGAGCAGATCGAGCGCGATACCGAGCGCGATCGCTTCCTGTCTGCACCTGAGGCAGTTGAGTACGGCTTAGTCGACTCCATTTTGACCCATCGTAATTGATGCCCGCGACGCGAGTGTGCCGCTATACTAATTTAGGGCGGCACGTTGCCTGTAAGCAGCTTGCGTCTGAGTATGGCATTTGCGTCGTCATGTGCGGCACATAGAACTTAAAAAGAGGTTTGGACTCATGACAGATAAACGCAAAGATGGTTCGGGCAAACTGCTGTACTGCTCTTTTTGCGGCAAAAGCCAGCATGAAGTGCGTAAACTGATTGCCGGGCCGTCCGTGTATATCTGCGACGAATGCGTCGATTTATGTAACGACATCATTCGCGAAGAGATTAAAGAAGTCGCGCCGCACCGTGAGCGCAGCGCGTTACCAACGCCACACGAGATTCGCCACCACCTGGACGACTATGTCATTGGTCAGGAGCAGGCGAAAAAAGTGCTGGCGGTGGCGGTATACAACCACTACAAGCGTCTGCGTAACGGCGATACCAGCAATGGCGTGGAACTGGGCAAAAGTAACATTCTGCTGATCGGGCCTACGGGTTCCGGTAAAACGTTGCTGGCGGAAACGCTGGCGCGCCTGCTGGATGTTCCGTTCACCATGGCGGATGCCACCACCCTGACCGAAGCCGGTTATGTGGGCGAAGACGTTGAAAATATTATCCAGAAGCTGCTCCAGAAGTGCGATTACGACGTACAGAAAGCCCAGCGCGGGATCGTCTATATCGATGAGATTGACAAAATCTCCCGTAAATCAGACAACCCATCCATCACCCGTGACGTCTCGGGCGAAGGCGTGCAGCAGGCGCTCCTGAAGCTGATTGAAGGTACGGTTGCGGCTGTTCCACCGCAGGGTGGGCGTAAACATCCGCAGCAGGAATTCTTGCAGGTTGATACCTCCAAGATCCTGTTTATCTGTGGTGGTGCGTTTGCAGGCCTGGATAAAGTGATCTCTCACCGTGTGGAAACCGGCTCCGGCATTGGTTTTGGCGCAACGGTGAAAGCTACGTCTGAAAAACCAAACGAAGGCCAGCTGCTGGCGCAGGTTGAACCGGAAGATCTGATCAAATTTGGTTTGATTCCGGAATTTATCGGCCGTCTGCCGGTTGTGGCGACCCTGAACGAACTGAGCGAAGACGCGCTGATTCAGATCCTGAAAGAGCCGAAAAACGCGCTGACCAAGCAGTATCAGGCGCTGTTTAATCTGGAAGGCGTTGAGCTGGAATTCCGTGACGAAGCACTGGACGCGATTGCCAAGAAAGCGATGGCGCGTAAAACCGGTGCCCGTGGCCTGCGTTCTATCGTGGAAGCAGCATTGCTCGACACGATGTACGATCTTCCTTCTATGGAAGATGTCGAAAAAGTCGTGATCGACGAGTCCGTCATTGGTGGCCAGACCAAGCCGTTACTGATTTACGGTAAACCGGAAGCGCAGCAGGCATCTGGCGAATAATTCACCATTTCATACAATCAGTTAATCAAAAAGGGGGGATTTTATCTCCCCTTTACTTTTTCCGTATTCATGGCGTTGAATGTATGGGAAACATCCCCATATACTGGATTACATGTTAATGGTTGTGTGAAGCACAGTTACATGACCAGTTTACCTGGCGGACACTAAACTAAGAGAGAGCTCTATGAATCCTGAGCGTTCTGAACGCATTGAAATCCCCGTATTGCCGTTGCGCGATGTGGTGGTTTATCCGCACATGGTCATACCCTTATTTGTAGGGCGGGAAAAATCTATCCGTTGCCTCGAAGCCGCCATGGATCATGATAAAAAAATCATGTTGGTTGCGCAGAAGGAAGCATCAACGGATGAGCCGGGTGTAAACGATCTTTTCACCGTCGGGACCGTGGCCTCTATTTTGCAGATGCTGAAGCTGCCAGATGGCACCGTGAAGGTGCTGGTGGAAGGCTTACAGCGCGCGCGTATTACCACTCTGTCAGACGATGGCGAGCACTTCTCTGCGAAGGCAGAGTACCTTGATTCACCGGAACTTGATGAGCGCGAGCAGGAAGTGCTGGTACGCACCGCGATCAGCCAGTTTGAAGGCTACATCAAGCTGAACAAGAAAATCCCACCTGAAGTGCTGACGTCGCTGAACAGCATCGACGATCCTGCACGTCTGGCGGATACCATCGCTGCGCACATGCCGCTGAAGCTGGCTGACAAACAGTCCGTGCTGGAAATGTCCGACGTTAACGAACGTCTGGAATACCTGATGGCGATGATGGAGTCTGAGATCGATCTGCTCCAGGTTGAGAAGCGCATTCGCAACCGCGTCAAAAAGCAGATGGAAAAATCGCAGCGTGAGTACTATCTGAACGAGCAAATGAAAGCCATTCAGAAAGAGCTCGGCGAGATGGACGATGCGCCGGATGAAAACGAAGCGCTGAAGCGTAAGATCGACGCGGCGAAGATGCCGAAAGAGGCGAAAGAGAAAGCCGAAGCTGAGTTGCAGAAGCTGAAAATGATGTCTCCGATGTCGGCGGAAGCGACCGTTGTACGCGGCTACATTGAGTGGATGGTTCAGGTTCCATGGAATGCCCGCAGCAAGGTCAAAAAAGACCTGCGTCAGGCACAGGAAATCCTCGATACCGACCACTATGGCCTGGAACGTGTGAAAGACCGCATTCTTGAGTACCTCGCGGTACAGAGCCGTGTGAACAAAATCAAAGGTCCAATCTTGTGCCTGGTAGGGCCTCCAGGGGTGGGTAAAACCTCTCTGGGCCAGTCCATCGCCAAAGCGACCGGACGTAAGTACATCCGTATGGCGCTGGGCGGCGTGCGTGATGAAGCGGAAATCCGCGGTCACCGCCGTACCTATATCGGTTCTATGCCGGGCAAGCTGATCCAGAAGATGGCGAAAGTGGGCGTCAAAAACCCGCTGTTCCTCCTCGACGAGATCGACAAAATGTCTTCGGACATGCGTGGCGATCCGGCGTCGGCGCTGCTGGAAGTGCTTGATCCAGAGCAGAACGTGGCGTTCAGCGATCACTACCTGGAAGTCGACTACGACCTGAGCGATGTGATGTTCGTGGCGACGTCGAATTCCATGAACATTCCGGCACCGCTGCTGGACCGTATGGAAGTGATCCGTCTGTCCGGTTATACCGAAGACGAGAAGCTGAACATTGCTAAGCAGCACCTGCTGCCGAAGCAGATTGAGCGTAACGCGCTGAAAGCTAACGAGCTGACCGTTGAGGACAGCGCTATTGTCGGCATTATTCGTTACTACACCCGTGAAGCGGGCGTGCGTAGCCTTGAGCGTGAGATCTCTAAACTGTGCCGTAAGGCGGTTAAGCAGCTGCTGCTGGATAAGAGCCTGAAGCACATCGTGATTAACGGCGACAATCTGCATGCTTACCTCGGCGTTCAGCGCTTCGACTATGGCCGTGCGGACAACGAAAACCGCGTTGGTCAGGTGACTGGACTGGCGTGGACGGAAGTGGGTGGCGATCTGCTGACCATTGAAACCGCCTGTGTACCGGGTAAAGGCAAGCTGACCTACACTGGCTCGCTCGGTGAAGTGATGCAGGAGTCCATCCAGGCAGCGTTGACCGTGGTGCGTGCGCGCGCGGAAAAACTGGGTATTAACCCGGATTTCTACGAAAAACGCGACATTCACGTTCATGTTCCGGAAGGGGCGACGCCGAAAGATGGCCCAAGCGCGGGTATTGCTATGTGTACGGCGCTGGTTTCCTGCCTGACGGGGAACCCGGTCCGTGCTGATGTGGCCATGACTGGTGAAATTACGCTGCGTGGTCAGGTACTGCCCATCGGCGGGTTAAAAGAAAAACTGCTGGCGGCACACCGTGGTGGGATCAAAACCGTATTGATTCCTTACGAGAATAAACGCGATCTGGAAGAGATTCCGGACAACGTTATTGCCGATTTGCAGATCCATCCGGTGAAACGCATTGAGGAAGTTCTGACTCTCGCACTGCAAAATGAACCGTCCGGAATGCAGGTTGTAACCGCAAAATAGTGACCTCGCGCAAAGAGCGCTAATAAAAACAAGGCTGGTAAGTCATTTCGTACTTGCCAGCCTTTTTTTGTATAGCTAATTTAGATTGCTGATTGGGTTAGCCATCAACAACGGGTGTTGTAAGGTCATAGCAGGACTGATATAACTGCTGCGCGGTCGCGCTGTGAAGGATTCAGGTGCGATATAAATTATAAAGAGAGGAAGAGAACAGTGAATAAATCTCAACTGATTGACAAAATTGCTGCGGGTGCTGATATTTCTAAAGCTGCAGCTGGACGTGCTTTAGATGCTTTAATTGCTTCTGTTACTGAATCTCTGCAAGCTGGGGACGACGTTGCACTGGTAGGCTTCGGTACTTTTGCGGTTAAAGAGCGTGCTGCCCGTACTGGCCGCAACCCGCAGACCGGTAAAGAGATCACCATTGCTGCCGCTAAAGTGCCGGGTTTCCGTGCAGGTAAGGCGCTGAAAGACGCAGTAAATTGATTGCTTTCCCGCTCCAGGGAAGCTGAAAAGTACAAGGGCGCATCGTTTGATGTGCCTTTTTTGTTTGTCCAGACCTGATTTGTGCGAGTTTATGCGAGTTGTGGGCTGACAATTGCCCTGTTTTCTTGTCACAATACGCCTTTACGCGCGACGGTCAGGATTTTCCGTCAGCGTCAGGTAACCAGTCACCTACAGCGGAGTGTTGTTACACCATGATGGACAGCTTACGCACGGCTGCTAACAGTCTCGTGCTCAAGATTATTTTCGGTATCATTATCGTGTCGTTCATATTGACCGGTGTGAGTAGTTACCTCATTGGCGGTGGCGCGAACTACGCCGCAAAAGTGAATGGCCAGGAAATTAGCCGTGGGCAGTTCGAGAACGCTTTTGCTGGTGAACGTAACCGCATGCAGCAACAGCTGGGCGACCAATACTCTGAACTTGCAGCCAACGAAGGCTATATGAAAAACCTGCGTCAGCAGACGCTGAACCGCCTTATCGACGAAGCGCTGCTGGACCAGTACGCGAAAAGCCTCGGTCTGGGCATCAGCGATGAGCAGGTTAAAAAAGCCATCTTCTCGACGCAGGCTTTCCAGTCTAATGGGAAGTTCGACAACGCGCGTTACAACAGCATTGTTAACCAGATGGGGATGACGGCTGACCAGTACGCACAGGCGCTGCGTAACCAGTTGACCACGCAACAGCTGATCAACGCGGTGGTGGGCACCGATTTCATGCTGAAAGGCGAAACTGAAGCGCTGGCGGCACTGGTGGCGCAGCAACGCGTGGTGCGTGAAGCGACGATTGATGTCAATGCACTGGCGGCGAAACAGCAGGTTAGCGACGCTGAAGTTAATGCTTACTATGAGCAAAACAAGAACAACTTCATCTCTCCTGAACAGTTCCGCGTAAGCTATATCAAGCTGGATGCAGCTGCGATGCAGAAAAACGCGACTGACGCCGAGATCCAGTCTTATTACGACCAGCATCAGGATCAGTTCACTCAGCCGCAGCGTAACCGTTACAGCGTGATCCAGACCAAAACGGAAGCAGAAGCAAAAGCCGTGCTGGACGAGCTGAACAAAGGCGCTGATTTCGCGACCGTGGCGAAAGCAAAATCCACCGACATTATTTCTGCCAAAAACGGCGGTGATATGGGCTGGCTGGAAGATTCCACTACCCCGGACGAGCTGAAAAATGCGGGTCTTAAAGAGAAAGGCCAACTGTCTGGTGTAATCAAATCCTCCGTTGGCTTCCTGGTGGCGCGTCTGGACGATGTCGTGGCGGCGAAAACCAAGCCGCTGGCTGACGTTCGTGATGATATCGCTGCGAAAGTGAAGCAGGAGAAAGCGCTGGACGCCTTCTATGCTCTGCAACAGAAAGTGAGCGATGCCGCAAGCAACGACAACGAATCACTGGCGGGCGCTGAGCAGGCTGCTGGCGTGAAAGCGGTTGAGACGGGCTGGTTCAGCCATGAAAATCTGCCGGAAGAACTGAACTTCAAACCGGTTTCAGATGCCATTTTCAATGGTGGTCTGGTAGGTGAGAACGGTACGCCGGGCAGCAACTCAGACATCATTACCGTTGACGGTGACCGTGCGTTCGTACTGCGCGTCAGCGAGCACAAAGCCGAGGCAGTGAAGCCCCTGGCGGAAGTGAAAGATCAGGTGGTGGCGCTGGTCAAACACAACAAAGCGGCACAGCAGGCAAAACTGGATGCAGAGAAAATTCTGGCCGATCTGAAAGCCGGTAAGAACGATGCACTGAAAGCGGCTGGCCTGAACTTTGGCGAAGCCAAAACGCTGAGCCGTACCGGTCAGGATCCTGTCAGCCAGGCGGCGTTTGGTCTGAGCCTGCCGGCGAAAGACAAACCTGTCTTTGGCACCACGACCGATATGCAGGGTAACGTGGTGATTCTGGCGCTGGATGAAGTCAAAGCCGGCACGCTGCCAGACGCGCAGAAGAAGGCCATGGTTCAGGGAATTACCCAGAATAATGCCCAGATTGCTTTCGAAGCGATGATGAGCAACCTGCGTAAAGAAGCCAAAATCAAGCTGGGTGATGTGGTGACCCAGGAGCAATAATTACGTACCTGCTCGCAGATTTTCGTAACGCTCTGCAAAAACTAAAGGCCGCTTTCGCGGCCTTTTCCATTTCTGCAATCTGCTGTTTGTCCCTGTTTTCTCGTACGGCTATCGTGGCGTGGCTGTCAACAAACAAGGAGAAAACAGCATGAAATGTGGAATCAAAGCACTGTTAATTACACTGGCTATTGCCACTTCCGGGATGAGTGCGGGCGCGCTGGCGGCGTCGCCCTCGGCTAAAGCGCAGGCTGCACAGACCAAAACAGACTCAGCTGCGCAGGCTTATACGCAATCAAAAGCGACTGATGCCGGTAAAAGTGCAGAGGATGACGGTACGCGAGTCAGCATCAATTCGGCATCGGCAGAAGAGCTCGCGCGCGTGATGAACGGTGTGGGACTTAAAAAAGCCCAGGCCATTGTTAGCTACCGCGAGGAGTACGGTCCTTTCAAAACCCTTGACGATCTCAAGCAGGTGCCGGGTATGGGCAGCGCGCTGGTTGAGCGCAATCTCGCACACCTGACGCTGTAATCGCGTAATCACTTGCACTGCGGCAAAAATTTGCCAGGATAAAGAGGTCATACCAGTTATGACCTCTGAACCTATAACAACGAAAGGCTATTGCGCTATGCAGACACAAATCAAAGTCCGTGGTTATCACCTCGATGTTTACCAGCACGTCAATAACGCCCGCTACCTTGAATTTCTTGAAGAGGCGCGCTGGGATGGCCTGGAGAACAGCGAAAGCTTCCAGTGGCTGACCGCACACAACATCGCGTTTGTGGTCGTCAACATCAACATTAACTACCGCCGCCCGGCTGTGCTTGGGGATGTGCTCACCGTGACCAGTGAGGTCCAACAACTGAATGGCAAAAGTGGTGTATTGAGCCAGGTCGTCACGCTTGAGCCAGAAGGGCAGGTGGTGGCCGATGCGCTGATCACCTTTGTCTGTATCGATCTCAAAACCCAGAAAGCGTTGCCGCTGGAAGGGGAGTTGCGCGAAAAGCTGGAGCTGATGATCGCATAAGTAATATTCAGGAATGCCCGCGCTGTCGACTCCTGTTGTACGACAGCGCGGACAGTTAGCCCTTATTTCAGACCGGTCTTTTTCTGCATCGCGGCCATCACGCCCGCTTTATCCGCAAGATAATGATTCAGACCGTTCGCGCGCAGGTTACAGGCGGCACACTGCCCGCAGCCGTCCCCTTTAATGCCGTTGTAGCAGGTCAGGGTCTCGTTGCGAACGACATCCAGCTTGCCCCAGTAGTCGGCCAGCGCCCAGGTTTCGGCTTTATCCAGCCACATCAGCGGCGTTTCGAAGCGGGTCTCTTTTGCCATTCCCAGATCCACGGCGTGATTGAGCGCTTTCACGAATTCATCCCGGCAGTCCGGGTAGCCAGAGAAGTCGGTCTCACACACGCCCGTGATCACCGCTTCGGCTTTCACCTGGTAGGCATAGATTGCCGTCAGGGTCAGGAAGAGAATATTACGCCCAGGTACGAAGGTATTCGGAATGCCGCTGGCATCCGGTTCGTAATCAGGCACCGGAATGCTGTCGCGGGTGAGGCTGCTGACGGCCAGTTCATTTAACAGCGTCACGTCCAGCACTTTATGAGCGCGGGCGCCCAGTTTGAGGGCCAGTTCACGAGCGACATCGATTTCAGCGCGATGACGCTGACCATAATCAAAAGTGACGCAGTGCACTTCATCATACTGGTGAAGTGCCTGAATCAGGCAGGTTGTGGAATCTTGTCCTCCGCTGAACACGACGACGGCACGTTTCATAGATCATCTCGACAGTTACGGTAAAAGCGTCATGTTAACGCCTGGCTAAAGCGGCGACCAGCTTCTTCACGCGTTTGGTGGAGGAAGCCAGGCTTCGGTGAAGTCAAACCAGCCGCGAGTGTTAAGGCGTATTCCGTTGACGCCCGGAGGCGCGCTGATTTGATACTGGTAGTTAAAGAGCGGTGTCAGGACGGCTGTCTCCATTAATCGGCTGAAGATAGCCTGAAGTCCTGCGTGTCGGTCACGTTCGTCGGCCTGCGTCTGCACCGCATCCAGCGTGGCCTGCAAATGGGCGTATGCCGGTGCGCTCAGCAGATGCGGCCAGAGCGCATCGCAGCGGAGCCATTGCTCAAGGGTGTACGCTGGCGCTTCGCCAATCAGTCTGTCTCCCATCATGATGTCTGCATCGGCAAGCTGCTGGCAACCGTCCCACGTCTTGGCGTCGTGAAAGATGACGGTCAGTTCACACCCCTGCCGCGCAAGGTATGCTTTTAACTGACTGGCCATGGTGTGAAGCTCAACCGGCAGGTGGTAGACAAGCGTCAATGCCTCTGGCAGCACAACGTCGGTTAAATCAGTCCACTGGGGGATCGCCCAGCCGGGAAGCAGTTCCTCGGTAGGAGTGATGAGCCCTTCGTTCAGGGGAAGCGTGTGCAGCAGCGTTGAGAGATGAATGATATTAATCAGCCGCTTTGCCTGAAGTTCGCTCAGACGCGGACTTTGTTTCAGCGTGAGGTAGCAGAAGCCCAGACTGGTGCTGTTACTCACCAGCCGCAGGCTGGCCAGCTCGTCGGCCTCGCCAATGGCGATTTGCACCGGGTGGCGACAGCTGGTGCCCAGACTGTAGTCAAAAAGCTGGGGCGTGATCCAGTACTCGATAGCCTTAAGCAACGGATGGCCAAGATGATACTGCTCGTGGCTTTCCAGACGCACCAGTTCAGGCTCAAAAACGCTCAGCCGAAAGGGACCGCTGCCCACCACGGGGTAATCAGGATGCGCCAGACGGCTACAGTAGGTTGCCAGCCTGTGCGCCAGCCAATAGTCAGGTTGATGCAGAATAAACGTCAGGCTTTGCGGATGCGTGGTTTCGATACGTAAGACGCTGCGGAAAAGCGTGTCCATGCCGGGCTGCGATAGCAGCGCCGTCAGGCTTTGCCTGAGCTGTGCCGTCTCTATTTTATCGCCGTTATGCCAGTGCAGGGTGGAGCGTATGTAGAAATGCCAACGCAGGCCGTCATCAGAGACTTCCCAGTGATGCGCCAGATCGCCCGTGGGTTCACTGCTGTTACCATTAAAACGCATCAAACCAGAGAATACCTGTCCCGCCAGATGCTGCTCCGCCCGGCCAGGGAGAAACCCCGGCTGAAGCGGCTCCAGCGAGCGATAGTAGGGAATACGCAGCGTCGGCGTATCGTTCTGCCATTGCCCGCCCATAAACGGATGCAGCAGCGATCGCAAATCTTCAGGCGCGAGCTGGGCCAGCTCCAGCGCGTTGTGCTGCTGTCCACTTTTCAGGGCCTCTTCCATCATCGTATTACGCAACGAATCCGGGGTGACGTGAAAGCGTAATTCCCCACGCTTTCCTCGTCCGGAGCGGGCGTGCCAGCTTAGCCAGCCCGCCTCCTGCGCCTGGCGCAGCAGGGTGCGTACATGTCGCTCGCTGCAAAAGCAGCGGCTGGCAAGTTCACTGATGGTCACCTGCTGCGTTGCGCCGGCGGAGGGGTGCCACAGACGCTGATACTGGTTAAGACGGTTAAGCTGGCGCATGAAAAACCCGGAACAATAATTATCATCTATTCACTATTACTTCCGTATATCTCACGTAATACTGATGCACAAGTTAACCGCATCACATTTCGGGAGTAATTATGGCTCGGCTCGCTGCATTTGATATGGACGGCACGCTGTTAATGCCGGATCACCGTTTAGGGGAGAAAACCCTGAACACACTTAAGCGCCTGCGCGAGCGTGAAGTCACCCTGACGTTTGCCACTGGTCGTCATGTGCTGGAGATGCGCCATCTGCTGGGAACATTTGCCCTCGATGCGTTCCTGATCACCGGCAACGGGACGCGCATTCACTCCGTCGAGGGCGATGTGCTGCACCGTCAGGATCTGGATCCGGAAGTGGCGGACATCGTCCTGCACAGCACCTGGGATACGCTGGCCAGCGTGCATGTTTTTAACGATGAAGGCTGGTTTACCGGGCGTGAGATCCCGGCCTTGCTGCACGCTCACGTTTACAGTGGCTTTAAATATCAGCTCATCGATTTGCGCCGCATTCCGGCCCACAAGGTAACCAAGATCTGCTTCTGCGGCGATCACGACGATCTCTGCCGCCTGCGTATTCAGCTTAACGAGGCGCTGGGCGACCGGGCGCACCTGACCTTCTCGGCGGTGGACTGTCTTGAAGTGCTGCCGGTGGGCTGTAACAAAGGATCTGCGCTGGCGGTGCTGAGCGATCGTCTGGGGCTGACGATGCAGGACTGTATGGCCTTTGGTGACGCCATGAACGACCACGAGATGCTGAGCAGCGTAGGCCGTGGTCTGATTATGGGGAACGCGATGCCGCAACTTATCGCCGCGCTCCCGCATTTACCGGTTATCGGACACTGTCGTAACGAAGCGGTGTCCCATTTTTTGACGCATTGGCTGGACAAAAATAACCTCCCATATTCCCCCGAATAGCGAGATCCTTCCAGCAAGCCAGGCTTCAGCCTGGCTTTTTTTTATTTCACCAGATGCAAAATCTGCGCTTTCCACGGTTCAACATCGCCAATATTGGCCTGCACCCATTCTGCGTTGTAATAGGTGTCCAGGTAGCGTTCCCCGCTGTCGCACAGCAGCGTGACGACAGAGCCGCTAAGGCCTTCTTCACGCATTCTCGCGGCCAGTTGTAGCGCCCCCCACATATTGGTGCCGGTAGAGGCTCCGACCTTACGGCCAAGCTGTGTCTCCAGCCAGTGCGCCGTCGCGACGCTGGCGGCGTCCGGCACGCGGAGCATCTCATCCACAACGTCCGGAATGAACGAGGGTTCGACGCGCGGGCGACCAATTCCTTCGATCTTGCTCCCCACAGGGCTGCGCAGGCTGGCATCGCGAGATTGCCAGTAATCAAGGAACACCGAGTTCTGAGGGTCAACCACCATCAGCTGCGTATCATAACCCTGACAGCGGATATAACGTCCGATGGTGGCGGAGGTTCCGCCCGTGCCCGCGCTCATGACAATGTAAGAGGGGACGGGATGTGGCTCGTGGGTCATCTGGCGGAAAATGCTGTCCGCAATGTTATTATTGCCGCGCCAGTCGGTGGCGCGCTCGGCGAAGGTGAACTGGTCCATATAGTGACCATTTAGTTCGCGGGCCAGCATTTCGGAGGCCGCATAGATTTCGCAGGCGCTTTCCACAAAGTGGCAGCGTCCGCCGTAAAATTCGATCTGTTCAACTTTACGTTTCGCCGTGCAGGAGGGCATCACAGCGATAAACGGCAG
Organism: Enterobacter cloacae complex sp. 402C9; assembly: GCF_050030745.1. Lineage (NCBI taxonomy): Bacteria > Pseudomonadati > Pseudomonadota > Gammaproteobacteria > Enterobacterales > Enterobacteriaceae > Enterobacter > Enterobacter cloacae complex sp. 402C9. The sequence continues at coordinate 1,074,265 of NZ_JBLGUW010000001.1, forward strand.
GCCCAGCAGGCGGGCAAAGTAGGCCTCTGAGACGGCAGTTGATCCGGACGACGATTCAATAATCGTGGTGCCTTCTTTAATCCAGCCGTTACATAAACCGTATAAAAAGAGTGAACGCGCCAGGCGATGCTTCAGGCTGCCGGTAGGATGGGTACTTTCATCCTTCAGGTAAAGCTGAATGCCGGGAAATCCAGGCAAAGGCAGGCGGATCAAATGGGTGTCTGCCGAGCGCTGATAGTCGGCATTTATTTCGCTGATGGCATGTTTAACCCAGGTGCTATTCATCGTAGTTATCCGTTTGTCATTTTGTGCCCAGCATAGCGAAAAGCACAGAAAAAATTGTTGCTATCTGGCCTTTAAAATAGAATGTAAGGAGAATAATTTTCTCTGGGAGGTGGATATGCTAGATAAAATTGACCGCAAGCTGCTTTCTTTGCTGCAAAGCGACTGCACCCTCTCTTTGCAGGCGCTGGCAGATGCCGTTAATCTGACCACCACACCGTGCTGGAAGCGCCTCAAGAAGCTGGAAGACGATGGCATTCTGCTGGGACGTGTGGCGCTGCTGGACCCCGAAAAACTGGGGCTTGGACTGACCGCCTTCGTCCTGATAAAAACGCAGCATCACAGCAGCGAATGGTACAGCCGCTTCGTCACCCAGGTTTCCGACATGCCCGAGGTGCTCGGCTTCTGGCGCATGGCGGGGGAATACGACTATCTGATGCGCGTTCAGGTGGCAGACATGAAGCGCTACGATGATTTTTACAAGCGGCTGGTCAATAGCGTACCGGGCTTGTCCGATGTCACCTCCAGTTTCGCCATGGAACAGATTAAATACACCACAGCGTTACCCATTGAATAACTTCATAAAATATCTTCAGGAAAAGACCGCGTGCGATTATTTGCCCAATTAAGCTGGTACTTTCGTCGGGAGTGGCAACGCTACCTCGGCGCGGTGGCCCTGCTTATTATCATTGCCATTTTGCAACTGATCCCGCCCAAAGTGGTGGGATACGTCGTGGATGGTGTTACGGAACAACATTACACCGCCGCACGGGTGATGATGTGGGTCGGTACGCTGGTGTTGACGGCCGTGGTGGTTTACCTGCTGCGTTATGTCTGGCGCGTGCTGCTGTTCGGCGCGTCCTATCAGCTTGCCGTTGAGCTGCGCGAGGACTTTTACCGCCAGCTGAGCCGCCAGCACCCTGAGTTTTATCTGCGTCATCGTACCGGGGATCTCATCGCCCGCGCCACAAACGATGTGGACCGTGTGGTGTTTGCCGCCGGTGAAGGGGTGTTAACGCTGGTGGATTCCCTGGTGATGGGCTGTGCGGTACTGATTGTGATGTCTACGCAAATTAGCTGGGAGCTCACGCTGCTGGCGCTGCTGCCGATGCCGCTGATGGCGCTGGCGATTAACCGCTACGGCGAGCAGCTCCATGAACGCTTTAAGCTGGCGCAGGCGGCGTTCTCGTCGTTAAACGATCGCACCCAGGAGAGCATGACCAGCATCCGCATGATCAAAGCGTTTGGTTTGGAAGACCGCCAGTCCGCGCTGTTTGCGGCCGACGCCGCCGATATCGGTGCGAAAAACATGCGCGTGGCGCGTATAGACGCCCGCTTTGATCCGACAATTTATATTGCGATTGGCATGGCGAACCTGCTGGCGGTGGGCGGCGGCAGCTGGATGGTGGTGCGAGGCACCATGACCCTCGGGCAGTTAACCAGCTTTGCGATGTACCTCGGGCTGATGATTTGGCCGATGCTGGCGCTGGCCTGGATGTTTAACATCGTTGAACGTGGGAGCGCCGCCTACAGCCGTATCCGCGCCATGCTGGCGGAAGTGCCGGTAGTGAACGATGGCAGCGAGCCGGTACCGGAAGGTCCGGGTGTTCTGAAGGCTGATATCCGCGTCTTTATCTACCCGCAAACGGAACATCCGGTGCTTGAAAACGTCTGTTTCACGCTGCGTCCTGGTCAGATGCTGGGCATCTGCGGCCCGACGGGCTCCGGTAAAAGCACCATTCTGTCACTGATTCAGCGCCATTTTGACGTGAGCGAAGGCGATATCCGTTTCCATGACGTCTCCCTGCCACGTCTGCTGCTGGATGACTGGCGCAGCCGCCTGGCGGTCGTCAGCCAGACGCCGTTTTTGTTTTCAGACACCATAGCCAACAATATCGCGCTCGGGTGCCCGACGGCGACACAGGACCAGATCGAGCATGTGGCGCGCTTAGCCAGCGTCCATGAGGATATTCTGCGCCTGCCGCAGGGCTACGACACAGAAGTGGGTGAGCGGGGCGTTATGCTCTCCGGTGGACAAAAACAGCGTATCTCTATTGCCCGCGCGCTGCTGCTGGACGCTGAGATCCTGATTCTGGATGATGCGCTGTCCGCGGTTGACGGGCGTACCGAGCATCAAATTCTGCATAACCTTCGGCAGTGGGGGGAGGGGCGCACGGTCATCATCAGCGCGCACCGTCTGTCGGCCCTTACCGAAGCCAGTGAAATTCTGGTGCTTCAGCACGGGCATATTGCCCAACGTGGTCAGCATGAACAGCTCGCCGGGCAGGCCGGCTGGTATCGGGATATGTACCGCTATCAACAGCTTGAAGCTGCGCTGGATGAGGAGGTCACCGATGCGTAAGTTTGGACAGATGTGGCCGACGTTAAAACGGCTGCTCGCCTATGGCTCACCGTGGCGCAAACCGCTTTCCATCGCCGTGCTGTTACTGTGGATCGCCGCGATTGCGGAGGTGACCGGTCCGCTGCTTATCAGCTGTTTTATCGATAACATGGTGGCGAAAAGCTATCTGCCGCTGGGGCTGGTGGCGGGGCTGGGTGTGGCGTATGTCGGGCTACAGCTGACGGCGGCGGGGCTGCACTATGCGCAGTCGCTGCTGTTTAACCGGGCCGCCGTGGGCGTGGTCCAGCAGCTACGCACGGATGTGATGGATGCCGCGCTGCGCCAGCCGCTGAGCGAGTTTGATACCCAGCCGGTCGGGCAGGTTATTTCGCGCGTCACCAATGACACCGAGGTGATCCGCGACCTTTATGTGACCGTTGTCGCAACGGTTCTGCGCAGTGCCGCATTGATTGGCGCGATGCTGGTGGCGATGTTCAGTCTGGACTGGCGGATGGCGCTGGTGGCGATCGCTATTTTCCCGGCGGTGCTGATTGTGATGGTAATTTACCAGCGCTACAGCACGCCGATTGTTCGTCGCGTGCGCGCTTACCTTGCAGATATCAATGATGGCTTCAACGAAGTGATCAACGGCATGAGCGTTATCCAGCAGTTTCGCCAGCAGGCGCGTTTTGGCGAGCGAATGGGAGAAGCCAGCCGCTCGCACTATATGGCGCGGATGCAGACGTTACGTCTGGACGGCTTCCTGTTACGCCCGCTGCTGAGCCTCTTCTCTGCGCTGGTGCTGTGCGGGATGTTGATGCTGTTTGGCCTGACGACGCGCGGAACCATTGAGGTGGGAGTGCTGTACGCGTTTATCAGTTACCTTGGCCGTCTTAACGAACCGCTGATTGAACTCACTACGCAGCAATCGATGCTGCAACAGGCGGTAGTCGCGGGTGAGCGTGTGTTTGAGCTGATGGACAGGCCGCGTCAGACCTATGGCGATGATGAACGTCCGCTGGAAAGTGGATCCATAGCGTTTGATCATGTCTCGTTTGCCTACCGCGACGATCAGCTTGTCTTGCAGGATATCAACCTCGAGGTACCGTCGCGCGGTTTTGTCGCCCTGGTTGGGCATACCGGCAGCGGCAAAAGCACGCTCGCCAGTTTGCTGATGGGCTACTATCCGTTGACGCAGGGGGAGATCCGTCTGGATGGACGGCCTCTTTCCGCGCTTAGCCACAACGCGTTGCGTAAAGGCGTCGCGATGGTGCAGCAGGATCCGGTAGTGCTGGCGGATACCTTTTATGCCAACGTGACGCTGGGACGATCTTTCACGCCTGAGCAGGTATGGGAGGTGCTGGAAACGGTGCAGCTGGCAGATCTGGCGCGCGGGTTAAGCGAGGGGATCAATACCCGGCTGGGCGAGCAAGGCAATAACCTCTCTGTCGGGCAAAAGCAGCTCCTGGCGCTGGCGCGCGTGCTGATTGAGACGCCGCAGGTGTTGATTCTGGATGAAGCGACCGCAAGCATCGACTCCGGTACCGAACAGGCGATCCAGCTGGCGCTGGCTGCCGTGCGGGATCGCACTACGCTGGTGGTGATCGCTCACCGCCTCTCAACGATCGTCGATGCCGATACCATTCTGGTGCTGCACCGTGGCCAGGCCGTTGAACGGGGTACGCACAAAGCGCTGCTCGAGGCGAAAGGACGCTACTGGCAGATGTATCAGTTGCAGCTGGCAGGCGACGAGCTGGCCGCCAGCGTGCGCGAGGAGGAGTCGCTCAGCGCCTGATGCACCATAACAAGGCAATGCGCTAACAATCTTAACCGTTGGTGCAAAACTGAAACGCACCCTGCACTGCCATGGTGCGTTTTTTTTCACCCCTTCGCGGCGCATGCGCGCCGCGGCGCTTTCCTCCTCACATTTCACTTCTGGCACACCCTTTGCAATATACCTCTCGTGTTAGCTGCGGCCATTACCGAATTCTGACTGGAGGGGATATATGAAGCTGGTTACGGTGGTAATCAAACCATTCAAACTCGAAGACGTGCGTGAAGCGCTGTCTTCCATGGGTATTCAGGGACTGACTGTCACCGAAGTGAAAGGCTTTGGGCGTCAGAAAGGTCATGCCGAGCTTTATCGCGGGGCGGAATACAGCGTTAACTTCCTGCCAAAAGTGAAGATTGATGTGGCGATTGCCGACGATCAGCTTGATGAGGTGATTGATGTCGTCAGCAAAGCGGCCTACACCGGAAAAATTGGCGACGGCAAAATTTTCGTTGCCGAACTACAGCGCGTCATTCGCATCCGTACCGGCGAATCTGACGAAGCGGCGTTGTAAGTAACTCCTGGCACACAGTGATAGGGATCGAGAAAATGATGAAAGCAACAATGAAAACAGGTCTGGGTTCGCTGGCACTGCTGCCGGGCCTGGCAATGGCTGCACCTGCTGTGGCAGACAAAGCCGATAACGCCTTTATGATGATTTGCACCGCGCTGGTGCTGTTCATGACGATTCCGGGGATCGCGCTGTTTTACGGCGGCCTGATCCGCGGCAAGAACGTACTCTCCATGCTGACGCAGGTTGCCGTCACGTTCGCGCTGGTGTGCGTGCTGTGGGTGGTTTACGGTTACTCGCTGGCCTTCGGGGAGGGCAACGCCTTCTTCGGCAACGTTAACTGGGCGATGCTGAAAAATATCGAACTGACCGCGGTAATGGGCAGCTTCTATCAGTATATTCATGTCGCGTTCCAGGGCTCATTCGCGTGCATCACCGTGGGGCTGATTGTGGGCGCGCTGGCTGAGCGTATCCGCTTCTCTGCGGTACTGATTTTCGTGGTGGTCTGGCTGACGCTCTCCTATGTCCCGATTGCGCATATGGTCTGGGGCGGTGGTCTGTTGGCTTCCCATGGCGCTCTGGACTTTGCGGGCGGCACCGTTGTTCACATCAACGCCGCCGTAGCCGGCCTGGTAGGCGCATACCTGATTGGCAAGCGCGTGGGCTTTGGGAAAGAAGCATTTAAGCCGCACAACCTGCCGATGGTCTTTACCGGCACCGCCATCCTCTACTTTGGCTGGTTCGGCTTCAACGCAGGTTCAGCCAGCGCCGCTAACGAAATCGCCGCGCTGGCCTTCGTGAATACCGTGGTGGCAACTGCCGGGGCCATCCTCTCATGGGTATTTGGCGAGTGGGCCGTTCGCGGCAAGCCATCCCTGCTGGGTGCCTGTTCTGGGGCGATTGCCGGTCTGGTAGGTATTACGCCAGCATGCGGTTACGTGGGCGTGGGCGGCGCATTGCTGATCGGTATCGTCGCGGGTCTGGCGGGGCTGTGGGGCGTTACCGCACTGAAACGTATTCTGCGCGTTGACGATCCGTGTGATGTATTCGGCGTACACGGTGTGTGCGGCATTATCGGCTGTATCATGACCGGTATCTTTGCTGCACAATCTTTGGGCGGCGTGGGTTATGCTGAAGGCGTGACCATGATGCATCAGGTGCTGGTCCAGCTTGAAAGTATCGCGATTACGGTTGTCTGGTCGGGCGTTGTGGCCTTTATCGGCTACAAGCTGGCCGATATGACCGTGGGGCTGCGCGTACCGGAAGAGCAGGAGCGCGAAGGTCTGGACGTCAACAGCCACGGCGAGAATGCGTACAACGCATAATTTGAGTGCCTTGCCGGGTGGTGGCTTCGCCTTACCCGGCCTGAAAAAGTGAAATTTGCAGGCCCGGTAAGCGTAGCGACCGGGCTTTTTACCTCACCCGCGATTACGCATCACACCTTCCTGCACGGTAGAAGCCACCAGCACACCATCCTGGGTGTAAAACTCCCCGCGAACAAAACCGCGTGCGCTGGACGCAGAGGTACTTTCTACGCTGTAAAGCAGCCACTCGTTCATATCGAAAGGACGATGGAACCACATGGAATGGTCAATCGTGGCGACCTGCATCCCTTTTTCCAGGAATCCCACGCCGTGCGGCTGTAGCGCAACCGGCAGGAAGTTGAAATCCGACGCATAACCCAGCAGATACTGATGCACGCGCAAGTCTGCCGGTACGCTGCCGTTGGCGCGGATCCACACCTGGCGGGTGGGCTCAGCAGTATGCCCCTTCATTGGGTTATGAAATTCGACCGGGCGGATCTCCAGCGGTTTATCGCACAGAAACTTCTCTTTTACCTGCGGCGGCAGCAGATGTGCGAGTGCGCGGGCAATTTCGGTTTCCGATTTCAGATCGTCCGGCGATGGGGCAGACGGCATCTGTTTTTGATGCTCATAGCCCGGCTCTGGCGCCTGGAAGGAGGCGGTCATGTAGAAGATGGGTTTCCCATGCTGGATGGCCGCCACACGGCGAGCGCTGAAGCTTTGGCCGTCACGCAGAACTTCCACGTCGTACACAATCGGTTTAGCGCTGTCACCGGGGCGTAAAAAGTAGCTGTGGAATGAGTGCACCAGACGGTCTGCCGGAACGGTCTCCTTAGCGGCATATAGCGCTTGCCCCACGACCTGGCCCCCAAAAACCTGGCGTAAGCCTAAATCTTCGCTTTGTCCGCGAAAAAGCCCTTCTTCTATTTTTTCCAGGTTCAGCAATGTCAGCAGATTGTTCAGTGCCTGACTCATAGTGGTCCTCAATAAACGCCGTGGCGAAAGATACGCTGAGTATAACGCAGAAACGATAGTGGTCCGATGGGTAGAATTATCTTAATACCTGGGCAAAATTAGGCATAAATCCGTGATTTGTGCCACACTTGTTTACGTTATGTGAATAAAACGACATCGGATGGGATCGATCCCGCCGGTGCATTGATGATAAGGAGACTTCAATGAAACTCGTGCCTATGTTAAGCGGTGTTGCAATGGCGGTGGCGTTGTCCGCCTGTGCGGATAAGAGTGCCGATGTAGCGGTACCAACGGCGACCCCAAACGGGATTAACACTCTTTCACAGCAAGCTATTCGACAGCCTAACGTGTCCGGTACCATCTGGATCAAACAGAAAGTCGCTCTGCCGCCGGACGCGGTTTTAACGGTCACGTTATCCGATGCGTCTCTGGCGGATGCACCGTCTAAAGTCCTTGCACAGCGTGCAGTTCGTACAGAGGGTAAACAGGCGCCGTTCAGCTTCGTGCTGCCGTACAACCCGTCTGACGTTCAGCCTAACGCGCGTATCCTCCTGAGCGCGGCGGTAACGATCAACGATAAACTGGTCTTTATCACCGATACCGTGCAGGAAGCGGTCAACAAAGGGGGCACCAAAATCGACCTGACCCTGGTCCCGGTGCAGCAGACTGAAGTGCCTGTGGCAACGCAGACCAATCAGCCGACCTTGCCTACACCGCCAACACAGTTGTAACTTTCTTTCGCCCTCTTCATCTTGACGGGAGAGGGCGTCAGTATTCCCAGCGATACTTCTGCATATCTATCTGTCCCGTCCCGGACACCTGCACCCCTTCTGAGAGTAATGCCTGACGCTGGCGCTGCAAGTCTGGCCCGGTGAGGGAAATGGCACCATGGCGATTAACGACCCGGTGCCATGGTAACGTACTTCCCTCCGGAAGCCTTCTTAGCACGCCGCCAACCTGACGCGCTGCGCGCGGAGAGCCCGCCAGTCGGGCGACTTCCCCATAGGTCGTAACACAGCCTTCCGGAATCGAGGCCACGATTTGCCACACTCGCTGTGGGAAAGAGTCGTGTTCGTCCATTGTTTCTCCAGCGGGAATTCAGCGAAGGGTAATGTTATACGAAGATAAAGAAGATTGTCGGGTCAGTTTGCGCAATAATCCAGCATCCAGTTGCCAGCGGCTTGCAATTGAGGTGCTCCACAGGGATAATGCGCCAGCGCGTTGGTTATCAACGCTCTCAATGGGGGCTCTGTTGGTTCTCCCGCAACGCTACTCTGTTCACCAGGTCAGGTCCGGAAGGAAGCAGCCAGGGCAGACGACGTGGGTGCCGGGATGTAGCTGGCAGGGCCCCCACCCATTTGTGTTCTTCTCTGAAGTTTCCCCCCTATATAAACCTTCTCAATTATGTGCCTATTTTGTTCGTGCAATATATCCTTCATTGAACTGAAATAATAATGTCATAAACCTGTAATAATAGACTGTCATTTTATTATCGGGCGTCTTTTTGTTGTCATAAGCAAAAAAATATATATCTGGATAACAAACTTATCTTCGTGTATTAAATTAAACACGTGTTCCGAAAGGATGTGACAATCATGGTAACTGCGGTTTTAAACGTTAAAATTGATGAAGCGCTAAAAGAAAGACTCCGCCACTATGCGGAAGACAATAATGAGAATTTAAGCGTGACCACAGAGAAACTGCTGCTGCTGGCATTTGAAGCAGTAGAAGAGGCGGGAGTATCGGAAGAGGATGTTGATAATCAGCATACGGAAGAAGAGAGTGTAAATCCATTTACTCCTAAAGAAATCAAAGCACTACGTAAACTTCTGAAGAAGAGAAAATGAAACAACAACTATCGACAGCCAGCGATTACAACGAGGCCTGCAATCTGTTACGTTCGGGCTATGTGAAACATGTTCGTCTTGGCTGGAATGTAGGAAGCGATGAGTTCTTTCGAATTGCGTCTGACTGGTGTGATACCGGTGCAAAAATAAAGAAAGAAGGTGAAAATTTCATTATTTCGCTGAAAGGCTTCCCGATTCCTCCTCAACATTAAGTTGTTCTTCATGAAAACAGCTGACTGCATGCGTTACAGTCAGCTGTTTTTATTGTTTCTGGCGAATAATTTACACCAGGCTCCGTTTTACTGGCGGTGTACTTTTATTTAAGGCAAGCCACAGCGGTTTGATACGCAGTAATGCCTCTTCAAGTTCTGGCGAATTGAGTGAGAAGGGCATACGCAGGTAGCGGTCAAACGCGCCTGAAAGCCCAAAGCGCGTGCCGGTGCCCATAATGATGCCTGTCGTTTCCGCACGTGCCGCCAGTTGAGTCGCCAGCATGCCGGGTAGTTCAATCCAGTATGAAAGTCCTCCCTCCGCTTCCTGAAACCGCCATTCGGGGAAATGCTTCCGTAACATCTGGCCGCAGCGGTCACGCCGTTCTGCCAGCATTTCCCGCCGGGCAGGCAGGAAGGTTTCACTGTTTTCGATAAGCCACAGCGTGGCCAGCTGTTCCAGCACCGGAGAGCCCAGATCCAGCGTATCGCGCGTCTGTGCGAGCGTGGCGATAGTGCGGGACGAGGCGCGGATCCAGCCGAGACGAAGCCCACCCCAGAAGCTTTTGCCTGCGGAACCCAGCGTAATCACTGCGGCCTCCGGGTTAAAGGCGGCCAGCGGCGGCGGCGGGGGAGCATCGAACCAGAGATCGACCATGGTTTCATCCACCACCAGCGTGGTGCGGGTTTGCGCGGCGATGTCGGTTATGGTCTGACGCGTCGCGGCATCCATGCAGCGCCCGGTCGGATTATGAAAATCCGGCATTAGATAGGCCAGACGCGGGGCTGTCTGGGCAAGCGTTGCGGCAAAACCATCGGTATCCCAGCCCGTTTCTGGCAGCGAGACGCCCACGGGCCGGCATTGCGCCCCCTGAATCGCGGCTATCGCCAGCGGGTAGGTGGGATGATCCACCACCACGCGATCCCCGGGCCCGGTCATCATTCTTAAGATCAGGGCGAAGCCGCTGACGGCACCGTTCACCACCATCACTTCGTCTGCCCGGGTGGGCAGACCGCGTGCGGTGTAGCGGGCGGCGATAGCTTCACGCAGCGCTGGAAGCCCAAGCTGATCGTACCCGGTCAGCGCCAGATTCGGCGTAATGGTCGTCAGCGCGTGGGTGTAGGCCTGATGGATCTCTGGCCCTGCGTTGAGCGCGGCGGTTGAGAGATCCAGCGCCGCGCTGGCAGTGGAAAGCGTGGGCACGGCCCGGCTGTCTGGCAGGATCGCCCGGGAACCGCTGCCGTGACGGCTCTCCAGAAAACCCTCTTCACGCAGATGCGCCAGCGCGCTGCTGATGGTGGTGCGGCTGACGTCCAGTGCGGCGGCCAGTTCCCGCTCTCCGGGCAGGCGCGTGTTTAGCGCCAGCCTGCCATCCAGAATTAACAGGCGTAACGCGTCAGCCAACTGGCGCCACCGCGGGGTGCGGGAAGAGGTTTGTTGCCAGTGCCCTAACAGGCGAACCAGAGACTGGCTTCCAAAACGACGTGATGACATGTGCAGTCCACTATTTGAAAACTGGACATTAATCATAGTGCCATTTTCAGCGAAGATGGAAGCTGGTTCTTCGGAGAAGAGAAAATGGTGCGTCGTCTGGTACAACTTTATGTCGGTTTAGCCCTTTACGGACTTTCAACCGCGATGTTTATTCGTTCGGATCTGGGTGTTGATCCCTGGAATGTTTTTCACCTTGGCGTCGCCATCCAGGCCGGAATGAGCATCGGCACGGTGATGATTTTAACCGGGGCTGCGGTGCTGCTGCTATGGATCCCGCTGCGTCAGCTTCCGGGGCTGGGTACGGTCAGTAACGTGATTTGTATTGGCCTGGCGGCAGATGCGTCAATGGCATTGATCCCGGAACTCACCTCGCTGCCCGTGCGCATCACCCTGCTGGTTTCCGGCATTGTGGTTAACGCCCTTGCCACCGGAATGTATATCGGCGCGGGTTTTGGCGCAGGCCCGCGCGACGGTCTGATGACCGGCATACACGCCCGGCTGGGCTGGTCGATCCGCAGCGTGCGTACCGCAATCGAGGTGACCGTGTTGATCGTCGGCTATCTCCTCGGGGGAGCGTTTGGCGTCGGAACCGTGCTATATGCGTTAACCATCGGCCCGCTGATCCAGCTTTGTTTGCCGTGGTTTCGCCAGAGACCGCGCATGCAGAAAGCCGCGCAGCCGGAGCGGATTGCTTAATTTTGCGAAGCGCTCACAGGCTATAATGGCGTAACTGTGTCAGAATAGTGACTACCTTTTACGACGCCAGAATCTATGAAAGCGATCACTCTTTATGACGTTGCCCGCGTAGCGGGCGTTTCTTATCAGACCGTTTCCCGGGTGATTAACGACGCGGAACACGTTTCTGCCCGTACGCGGGAAAAGGTCCGACAGGCCATGGCGGCGCTACACTATGTACCTAACCGTGGCGCGCAGCAGCTGGCCGGGAAACGCACTCGCACGCTGGGGCTGATGACCAGCGATCTGGCGCTGCATGCGCCGTCGCAAATCGCCTCAGCTGTAAAATCCCGGGCAGTGGAGCAGGGGGCAGGCGTGCTCATCTCTATGGTGGAGCAGCCCGCGCAGTGTCAGGCTGCTTTGCAGGAGTTACTGGCGCAGCGCGTGGAGGCGCTGCTGGTGAACGTTCCGCTGGAAGATGCTCAGGCAGAAATGCTTCAGGAAATGGCCTCGCCGACCCCGGTTCTTTTTCTTGATGTTTCCCCCACAGCTCGGGTTAACAGCCTCGTTTTCAATGCTGAACAGGGCGCTGGCCTGGGGGCGGAGCATCTGCTTTCGCTGGGGCACCGGCGAATTGCGCTGCTCGCCGGGCCGGAAAGTTCTGTCTCTGCCCGGGCTCGCCTGGCGGGATGGAAAACTACGCTGGCTCAGGCTGGCGTGGAGGCGTTTGCGGTGGCGCAGGGCGACTGGAGCGCGGATTCAGGCTACGAGAAAGGGCATCAGCTCCTGGCGGGCGCGCAGCTGCCGGAGGCGATCCTTGTGGCGAACGATCAGATGGCGCTTGGCGTTTTACGCGCCTGTGCGGAAAAAGGCGTTGCGGTACCGGGGCAGATCTCGGTTGTCGGGTTTGATGATACGGCTGACAGCGCGTGGTTTTCCCCTCCGCTGACCACCGTTCGGCAGGCGTTCCGCGAGGCCGGTGAACGCAGCGTGGAGTGGCTACTGGCAACTGCCCGTCACGCCGAACCCTGGCAACAACAACTTCCCGTTACGTTGATCGTTCGTCATTCCACCGCGCCGCGCGCCGTACAACAGGCCGATCGTGAAGATCTGGCGCAACAGCTAAGAACGCTGGCGCTGCTGGCGGAGAAACTGGCGCGCAGCTAGCACTTTTGTGATCGTGCTCGCCTGGTGACGATCAGAGTCTTTACCGCCACCGTTTACCATGGCATGTTGACTAAAATTGTGAGCGCTTCGCAAAGAGGTTGATATGTCTTCCACATTGCCGCTGACCCTCAGCGCAATTCTGGCTCGTCGTGACTGGGAAAACCCGGGCGTGACGCAGTGGAATCGTCTGGCCGCACACGCGCCTTTTCATAGCTGGCGCGATGAAACCCTCGCCCGGGAGGATAAGCCTTCGCTGAGCAAGCGTCTGCTTAACGGCATCTGGCGATTCAGCTTTTTCCCGGCACCAGAGCAGGTGCCCGAGGCATGGGTAACGGACGATCTGTCTGATGCCGTTGAGATGCCCGTGCCGTCGAACTGGCAGATGGAGGGATTCGATACCCCCATCTACACCAACGTCACCTATCCGATAAATGTGAACCCGCCCTATGTACCGGCTGAAAACCCAACCGGTTGTTACTCGCTCACATTTGAGATGGATGGTGCCTGGCTGCTCAGCGGGCAAACCCGCATTATCTTTGATGGGGTGAATTCAGCTTTTCATCTGTGGTGTAACGGCCAGTGGATGGGCTATTCCCAGGACAGCCGTCTGCCTGCGGAGTTCGACCTCAGCGCGGTGCTGCGACCGGGGCAGAACCGCCTGGCGGTGATGGTGTTACGCTGGTGCGACGGAAGCTACCTGGAAGATCAGGACATGTGGCGGATGAGCGGCATTTTCCGTGACGTCTCGCTGCTGCACAAGCCGGAAACGCAGATTGCCGATTATCAGATCGTGACCGATCTGAATGCCGAATGCGATCGGGCGCTGCTCCGGGTTGACGTTGCGCTGGAAGGCTTACGCTATGCCGAATGCGAGGTGGCGTTTACCCTGTGGCGTAACGGCGAAGCCTGCGCGCAAATCACGCAACAGCCCGGATCGGCCATCGTGGACGAACGCGGCAGTTGGGCGGAGCGGCTCACGGTGGCGATACCCGTGAACAATCCCGCGCTGTGGAGCGCTGAAACACCGGAACGCTATCGTTTGACCATGTCGCTTCGGGATGTGCAGGGCAACATGCTGGAGACTGAAGCCTGCGATGTCGGTTTCAGACGTGTCGAAATCAGCAACGGCCTGCTGAAGCTTAACGGCAAACCGCTGCTGATCCGCGGCGTGAACCGTCATGAACATCATCCTGAGAAGGGGCAGGTGATGGATGAGGCGACCATGCGCCGCGACATCGAACTGATGAAGCAGCATAACTTCAATGCCGTGCGCTGCTCGCATTATCCGAATCACCCTCTGTGGTACACGCTTTGCGATCGCTACGGCCTGTACGTGGTCGATGAGGCGAATATTGAAACCCATGGCATGGTGCCGATGAGCCGTCTGGCGGACGATCCGCGCTGGCTGCCTGCCATGAGCGAACGCGTAACGCGTATGGTGCAGCGGGACCGGAATCATCCGTCCATCATCATCTGGTCCCTGGGGAATGAGTCCGGGCATGGGGCGAATCACGATGCGCTGTACCGCTGGCTGAAAACCACCGATCCCACGCGGCCGGTGCAGTACGAAGGCGGGGGGGCCAGTACGGCGGCAACCGATATTATTTGCCCGATGTATGCCCGCGTCGATCAGGATCAGCCGTTCCCGGCGGTGCCAAAGTGGTCGATTAAAAAATGGATTGGTATGCCGGACGAAACCCGTCCGCTGATCCTGTGCGAGTATGCCCACGCGATGGGTAACAGCTTTGGCGGCTTTGCCAGCTACTGGCAGGCATTCCGCAGCCATCCCCGATTGCAGGGCGGCTTTGTCTGGGACTGGGTCGATCAGGCGCTGACGAAAAAAGCGGAAGACGGCACGGCATTCTGGGCCTACGGCGGCGATTTTGGCGATAAGCCCAACGATCGTCAGTTCTGCCTCAACGGGCTGGTGTTTCCCGATCGCACCCCGCATCCCGCCCTTTACGAGGCACAGCGTGCCCAGCAGTTCTTTACCTTTACGCTGGTGAGCACCGCTCCGCTGGTCGTCGATATCCAGAGCGATTATCTGTTCCGTCATACTGACAACGAGAGTCTGCGATGGTCGGTGGCGCGTGACGGTGTGGTGTTGGCTTCCGGCGAAATAACCCTTTCTGTTGCGCCCCAGGGGACACAGCGCGTTGAGATCCCGCAGACTGAATTCGGCGCTGAACCGGGCGAGGTCTGGCTCAACGTGGAGATCGTTCAGCCGCAGGCCACGCCGTGGTCGCCGTCCGGCCACCGTTGTGCCTGGGATCAGTGGCCGCTCCCGGCTCCGCTGTACCTTACGCCACCGAAAGCAGACGGAACCCCACCACAGTTAACGGTGCAGGAAGAGGTACTGGACATCACTCATCAGCAGCAGCGCTGGCAGTTTAGCCGTCTCACCGGCAACCTGACCCAGTGGTGGAACGCGGGCGCTGAAACGCTCCGTTCCCCGCTAACGGATAACTTTACCCGCGCGCCGCTGGATAATGACATTGGCATCAGCGAGGCGACCCGCATCGATCCGAACGCGTGGGTGGAACGCTGGAAAGCGGCAGGGATGTATGAGATATCCTCGCGCCTTATCCAGTGTGAAGCGGAACAGCATACCCGTGAGGTGGTGGTGACCACGCAGCACGTCTGGGAGCATCAGGGTAAAGCGCTGTTTATCAGCTACAAGGTCTGGCGGATTGATGACCACGGGTTACTGCACGGTGATGTGCAGGTGACGGTGGCGTCTGACATTCCTGAGCCCGCTCGTGTTGGCCTGAGCGTTATGCTGGCGGATATCCCGCAAACGGTGCGCTGGCTGGGGCTGGGCCCGCTGGAGAATTATCCGGACAGAAAACTGGCGGCGCAGCAGGGGCGCTGGGCGTTACCGCTGGACGCCATGCAGACGCCGTATATCTTCCCGACGGAGAACGGTTTACGCTGCGACACCCGTGAGCTGACGTTTGGCTCACATCACTTCCAGGGACAGTTCCATTTCTCCCTGAGCCGTTACAGCCAGCAGCAACTGCATACGACAACGCATCACCATTTGCTACGGGAAGAGGATGGCTGCTGGTTGAATCTTGATGCGTTCCACATGGGCGTGGGGGGGGACGACTCATGGAGCCCGAGCGTAGCCCCCGCCTTCATTCTGCAAAACCGTCGGCTGCGCTACACGTTTAGCTGGCAGCAGAACGGCTGAGCTGAAACGTGCGGTCACTGTCGTGGCCGCACGTAACACCGCGTAATGGGTTTATTTCCTGAGGTTGTGCTCGGCCCAGCGAATGAAATCTTCTTTAGGCAGCGCCTTGCTGAAATACCAGCCCTGTCCGTACTGCACGCCGTGGCGATGCAACCATTCGAGCTGCCCTTCAGTTTCAATGCCTTCTGCGACCATCGCCAGCTTAAGCGATTTGGCCATTTCGATGATGTGGGGAGTCACGTTCTTATACTCCAGCGCGTCCACAAAGGATTTATCAATCTTCAGGGTATCGACATCAAGATCCTGCAAATAGCTCAGGCTGGAGTAACCCGTACCAAAATCATCAATGTAGATGGCATGCCCGGAGCGCCGAAACGCAGCGATGGCAGGGGCGCTGACGGCAGGATCGGCAAAGCCGCGCTCGGTCAACTCAAGGGCGATCTGGCGCGGGTGGACGCCCCATTTGTTGAGCAATTGACTCAGCAGGCGAGGCAGCTCGGGGGACGTTAAATCGGCTGGCGAAAGGTTGACAGAAATGTGCAGTTCCGGGTGATGATGCAGCCAGGCACCTAAATCCTCAAACACCTTATTCACCACCAGCTGTGTCAGCGTTGAAATAAGCCCCGTCTGCTCCGCCAGGGGAACAAAGAGATTAGGCGACAGGTCACTGCCATCTGGCTGCGGCCAGCGCATCAGCGCTTCTGCACCCACCAGTTTTCCACTGCATAGCGCCACAATGGGCTGATAGTGAACCTCGATCTCCCGGTTGTTGATCGCGTCGATCAGCCGGTTACGCGGGGAAAGCAAACGGCGGAGGATGCGAAGCACAATAAGGGCTGCAACCAGGCTTATCAGTATGCCTGCCGGTAGCCAGATGATCAGCTGCTGATGCCAGGATGCCGCGAGCGGTTTTAACGATGCCCAGGCAATAACCGTAAGCCCCAGTTCTGGCACCGGTTTCAACACGTACATCGAGCCGTTGTATTGCACGCGCTTAACGTCCTGCTGCTCCTTAACGACAGAAAGAATATACGGGTCGAGAATATTGCTTCTGGCAAATATCCGATGGGTTTCGCTTCCCACCAGGGCGGCATCCATCGAAATGTCACCGAACGGGACAACATCCACAAGCGACTCCGGATCGACCATTACCAGATAATGTCCTTTCCCCAGAACGGCCATATAACGGTGAATGCCGAGGTCGTTTTGCGAGGTGAGCCACGCGCTATATCCGTCTGCGGTGATCCGCATCGGGGGCGGTAAGATCGCCGTATTACTGGATTGTTCCAGAGAGGAGCAGAGCGGCTTCAGGTTATCGATATACATCACTTCCTGAATATAGCGCCATGAGAACGCGACACGACGCATTTCGCGTAAGTGCGGAGGAGTGCAGGGCGGGGCGTTGAACAACTGTAGGTGCGTGAGCGCCTGTTTTGCCTGCGCAACGACTCTGTCGGTACGGATCAGGGCGCGCGAGGCATATCTGTCCAGTGCATCCACAAATTTCGCCTCTGCCTGACGATGCGCCAGCCAGATACTGAGGCACACAGGGACCAGCACAGAGAAGATCAGTACGCCTGTCACCAGGCTGACCAGATGTCGGGTTCGCATGCTGCTGTATCCTTTCCATATGCCCGACCAGGGCATGGAGTTTGCGCGCCAGAGGAAAAATTTTTTATCGCTAAATGATATAGTTATAGCATGTAACAGTCTCTGGCAGTATTTGAAAACCTTTCAAAAACAGGCTGTGCGTCACAGGGGTTGTTTTTGCAGCAAAGCTCAGATAGTATCTTGTTATGTTATAACAATACATGAAGACCAGAGATGAAACCGAATATCCATCCAACCTATCGCACCGTTGTGTTTCACGACACCACGGCTAATGAATATTTTAAAGTTGGCTCAACGATTAAGACAGACCGTGAAATTGAGCTTGAGGGGAAAACGTATCCCTACGTTACTCTTGATGTCTCCTCTAAATCACATCCGTTTTATACCGGGAAGCAGAAGACCTTCTCGACGGATGGCAGCGCGGCACGCTTCCGCAAGCGTTTTGGTGGCTTTCTTGATGCGAAGCGAGGCTAATCATGCAGGTGCTTAACTCATTGCGCAGTGCAAAACAGCGTCACCCGGATTGCCAGATAGTCAAACGCAAGGGACGCTTATACGTGATTTGCAAATCTAACCCGCGCTTTAAGGCGGTGCAGGGGCGTAAAAAAAGACGCTAGACGCGCGTTTCTCGCCAGCTTTCCAGGGATCTTTTCTGTTTGCCATCGACGGTAAAATTGTCGGTGGCAAGCCAGCTTTCAAACGCGCTCGCCAGCGCTGACCACTCTTTGTCGAGAATTGAAAACCAGTCGGTGTCCCGGTTTCGGCCTTTAATGACCAGCGCCTGGCGAAAACGCCCTTCAAACTGAAACCCAAGACGCAGGGCCGCTTTGCGGGAGGGTTCGTTCAGGCTGTTGCACTTCCATTCATAACGTCGGTAGCCCAGGGTATCGAACACGTACCGCATCAGCAGATACTGCGCTTCTGTCGACATGGGCGTGCGGCTTAACAGTGACGAGAAGTGAACATGTCCCACTTCTACAACGCCGTTTTTAGGATCGATCCGCATAAGGGACAGCGTCCCGACAGGAGATTGGGTCTGGTTATCGATAACGCTAAAGTGGATGGGATCGGATAATTTGCTCACGCTCGCCACCCATTCGGCAAACTCCTCTGCGGTGGCATCGGGTTCACGCAGCAGCCACGTCCAGCTTCGGGTATCTCCGGCCAGGGAATACGCAGAGAACAACGCGTGGGCATGCTCCACGCGCAGCGGCTCAAGCCGACAATAGCGACCCTGAAGGACCATCCGGGACGGGTGCGGGCGAGGCTGCCAGTCGGTAAGGCTTTCCCCTACAGGTTGTCCAAACTCATTGAATACACTCATCTTTATTTCCACGATGTTGAAAAGATCTCCAGATTAGTGAATTACTGGTTCCTTAAAAAGAACCACCAGGCTATGTTTTTCTGGTACCACGAGGAGGTAAAGATGAATATACCGGGTGATGAGCTATACACCCTGCTCCATGCTGCGCTGAAAAAACGTGGGGAAGAAACGCTCCAGCGCGCGCTCTACCTTGCTTTGCGGGAGGCCATACTGTGCGGAAGGCTTCGGTCCGGCAGTCATTTGCCCGGCTCGCGAACGCTGGCGCAGCAGATCTCGGTGTCACGAAACACCGTTAATGCGGCGCTGGACCAGCTCACGCTCGAAGGTTATTTGCTGCGTAGCCGCCAGGGTACGCGGGTGGGGCAATTCGCTCATCGTACGATTGCCCGGACATTACCGGACCCGGACGTCAGGCTGACAAAACGTGTTGCCCTGCTGCCCGCGCCTGTGCCGCGCGACACTCCGGTGATGGCATTTACGCCAGGAACGCCTGCCATCAACTATTTCCCCTTGCCGCTGTGGCGGCGGTTATACGATCGCGTCCTGCGCGAGGAGGGGAGCGCCCTGTTAGGGTATGGCGACCCGGCCGGCGAGCCGACGCTACGGGCCGCCATTGCCCGCCATCTTGCGCTCTCCCGCGGCATTGACTGCGATGCCAGCCAGATTGTGATAACCGAAGGGGCACTGGAGGGCGTCAATCTGTGCACGATGCTGTTAAGCGAGCCGGGGGATGTCGCCTGGGTTGAAAATCCCGGCTATAGCGGTGCTAAAAGCGCTTTCGTCAAAACCGGCCTGGCGATGAGCGGCATACCGGTTGATGACGAGGGGATGTGCTGGGAAGGGTTGTGTGCGCCTTCACCCACGCTGATTTTTACCTCGCCATCGCATCAGTTCCCTTACGGAAGCGTGCTCAGCGCGCGGCGGCGTCTGGCGCTGCTGGAACTGGCCCGGCAGCACAGCGCGTGGATCATTGAGGACGATTACGACAGCGAATTCCGTTATGCCGGTGAGCCCGTACCGGCGATGCTGGGAATGGTCAACAATGCGCCCGTTGTATATCTGGGGACGTTCAGCAAAACGCTGTTTCCGTCGCTCAGAATGGGGTTCATGGTATTACCGCCAGCGCTGGCGAAGGCAGCGCGTCCGGCCATCGGCTCGCTGCTGCGCGGCGGGCATCGCGCTGAACAGCGCACCCTGGCGCTATTTATTGAGGAAGGCCACTATGCGCGACATCTTGCCGCCATGCGCCGACTTTATCGTAAGCGATACCGCCAGCTGCGGGAGGTGCTAAGTGCAGAGCTTCATACGCCGCACCGTGTTCTTGCCGGAGAAGGAGGGATGCACCTGGCGCTGGCGATTGACGGTATCGACGACCAGCGGCTGGTGGAGCAGGCAAGAGCGTTTCAGCTGGCACCCGCTGCACTGAGCGGGTACTACCTTGAGACGACGCAGGGGCAAACCGGTCTGGTTTTAGGTTACGGCAATACCTCTGCTTCGCAGTTTGCGCCGGGTATTCGACGTCTTCAGGCGCTCATTACACAGCAGCGGGGCGGGAAAGGGTAAAGACATCATAAAAAGAGAGCTGGCCCTTGGTGATGACCATTTTCTGCAACTTCTCTTTTTGCCCGGCTTCGACAGCCGGCGAGTGCAGGATGCTGTCGATCAGCTCCTTCGGCACGTAACGCGTGTTGTACCACTCCCCGTTGTAGCAGACGCGGAAATCGAGTACGTCGATATCTTCATACCGGTAACGCGGATTGACGTCGAAAAAGAAAAACGCGTTAAACACCACGAACAGCACAACCAGCAGCCAGACGGAATCGACCAGCGTTTCAGACTTCAGCATGACGATAAGCGTTGCCAGCCAGGCGGCGTACATGGCGACGAACAATCCGGGATGTTTGCGAATAAAGCTGATGCTAAAGCGCGGACGATTGTCGCGCTTTTCGCGGGTATTGAGCTCGTCGATGGTGGCGGTAAGCAGGCGCTGTATCTCTGTCATTTTTTGCCTTTATGATTGTTAAAAATACAGGTGATCTGCCTATTTTATGAGAGGGGTTTATGCGATGAAAGTAACAGTTATGCCAGGAAAAAGCATAACAGTTACTCAGGATGCGCTTAGATCATTTTAATGATTTTCGCCGGATTCCCGCCCACTACCGCATTGGCCGGCACGTCTTTGGTCACTACCGCGCCGGAAGCGATAACCGCATTATCGCCAATGGTCACGCCCGGATTAATCACCGCGCGTCCGCCGATCCAGACGTTATGGCCTATGGTGACCGATTTACCGTACTCCAGCCCGCTGTTACGTTCGGTCGCGTCCAGAGGATGCGTGGCCGTATAAATGTGCACCCCCGGTGCGAGCATACAGTTATCGCCAATGCGGATAGGGCAGACGTCCAGCATGACGCAGTCGAAGTTGGCGTAAAAATTGTTGCCCAGATAGATGTTATAGCCGTAGTCGCAGCGGAAGCTCGGCTCAATATAAGCGCCTTCGCTTTGACCCAGCAGGTCAGCTAATAAGGCGCGACGTTCGGCCTTCTCATCGGGTGCGGTATGGTTATAGCGGTGAACAATATGACGAGCGCGTAAACGGTCAGCCCTCAGCGTGTCATCGCCGGGGCGATAATATTCACCGGCAATCATCTTCTGTTTTTCTTCACTCATGGGAACCTCTCTGGAATCGTTTTACGTAGCGTAAAGAGGATTAGCCAGAAAGGGAACGTTCCCTAAAAGTGACTGTGACAGGAGTCACAACATTCTTGCGTATAAATACGTTTTATACGGGGACCTGGCGTTTGCACTTGAAGCGTAATACGAAAGGTAAATTCAGCTTAACAACGGGCGTAGTGCCTTAAAGTCTCTCTTCAACGACTAACGAACAAATTTCCATACCGAAGAGGGGATCTTGTCATAGAGTTTATTCATGGTCAGTTCAGCAAGACGATGGTCGGCAGCTGAATAAAATACCGCCAGTTCATTATCAGACAGCTCGTATTTATTTTTCTCAATAACACGTTCGAGCGTGTCAATTGACTGACAGCGTCGCAGGCGCATCAAATAATCAACTTTAGTTAATGGTTTATCAGACATAAAATTCACCTTAGTATTTGTAATAATTTTAACAGGAAAGACTAACCGGATTAGCTCTGCTGACATTCGTGAAGCAGCGAAATAGACGGTTTCCTGATTTACGCCATTTCTGCAAATCCTGTGCGTTAATGCCGTAGCTGCTGAACAACATAAAGGTGTCGTCCAGGTATTCATCAATTTGCTCTATCAACTTATTATCTTCATTGTACTTAATTTTATAATTAAGTGCGAAGGTTGCGATATGCTCGATCAGCTCATTAAGCTGTAAATTGATAGCAGACGTAGGATCGTTCACCCAGCCATGGTTACTTTCTTCAAGATTGGCAAGGCAGTCATGGTACAAGGATTCGCAGAGAAATTTCAACTGCGCGATATCATGCCTTTTTGGCGAGTACTCGTCCATAGCGCATCCCCTTCTGAGTGATTTTTTACTCACCGAACATCATGTCGGGATGGATACAACTTGCTTAGCCACACGGGAGCTGTGTTCCTGATAACTCTAACTATAAGCCACTCTGATCAGGATTTCACCGCGCTATTACGAAAAATTACAATTAAAACGTTTCCTTGCGAGCGCTTACGCAAATGTGACCTCAGACGCGAACACTTTTATCGAGAGAAACCCTTTTTTTAATCCGTTCCTTAAGATTCATTGAGTTAGCGCAATGTTTCAATTGAAGTCCGGATTCAGATGTCTTCGGCATTTACGATGATTTAGGATTTGTCCGAATATTTTAGGCGATGAATTGATATAAAAAGAATGCTGAATTCTACGATTAGCTTATCGGATTATTATGATAAGTCTTATCAGGACGGGTGAAAATAAATAAAACGACAATAAGACTATTTTATGAATTTTTCTGAAAATGAAAAAGGCCGCAAATGCGGCCTTTTTATCATGTGAAACCGGTATCAGTGATGTTCTACCGAATGATTGTGCTCCACATCTTCATTTTTGCGGCTAAAGCGGCGACGTACCACCACGAAGAACACCGGTACAAAGAAGATGGCGAGAACGGTCGCAGTGACCATACCACCCATTACACCGGTACCTACCGCGTTCTGTGCGCCGGAGCCTGCGCCTGAGCTGATAACCAGCGGCATAACGCCGAGGATAAACGCCAGGGACGTCATCAGGATTGGACGCAGACGCATACGAACGGCTTCAAGCGTTGCTTCAATCAGGCCTTTACCTTCTTTCTCCATCAGATCTTTGGCGAATTCGACGATAAGTATCGCGTTCTTCGCCGACAAGCCAATGGTTGTCAGCAGGCCCACCTGGAAGTAAACGTCGTTAGTCAGCCCTCGGAAGGTTGCGGCAAGCAGCGCACCGATAACCCCCAGCGGAACCACGAGCATAACGGAGAACGGAATCGACCAGCTCTCATACAATGCCGCCAGACACAGGAACACCACAATCAGTGAAATGGCGTACAGGGCAGGGGCCTGGTTACCGGACAGACGTTCCTGATAGGACATACCGGTCCAGTCGTAGCCAATACCCGCAGGCAGTTTGCTGGCCAACTCTTCCATCAGGTTCATGGCTTCACCGGTGCTTCGGCCCGGCGCCGCCTGACCGAGGATCTCCATCGATGGCAAGCCGTTATAACGCTCCAGACGCGGCGAACCGTATTCCCAGCGCGAAGTTGAGAAGGCGGAGAACGGCACCATCTGGCCATCGCTGCCGCGAACGTACCAGTTGTTGATATCGTTCGGCAGCATACGGTATTGCGCTTCGGACATGACGTACACTTTCTTCACGCGACCACGGTCGATGAAGTCGTTGACGTAGCTGCCACCCCAGGCTGCACCCAGCGTGGTATTGATGTCACTGATGGACACACCCAGCGCCTGTGCTTTTTCCTGGTCGATATCGATCTTGTACTGCGGCGTATCTTCCAGACCGTTAGGACGCACGCCCACCAGCAGGTCAGGGTGTTTAGCCACCTCGCCAAATAGCTGGTTACGCGCCTGAGTCAGTTTTTCGTGGCCCAGACCGCCCTGGTCAATCAGCTGGAAGTCGAAGCCGGTCGCCGTACCCAGTTCAACAATCGCTGGCAGGTTAAAGGCGAAGACCATCGCATCTTTAATCTGTGAGAAGGTACCCATGGCCCGGTTGGTAATGGCTTCAACTTTGTTCTCATCACCCGGACGTTCGGACCAGTCTTTCAGAGAAACGAAGGCAATACCGGTATTCTGACCGCGACCCGCGAAGCCAAAGCCGTTAACCGCAAACACGGATTCGACGTTGTCTTTCTCTTTGGTCAGGAAGTAGTCGGTCATCTCATCCAGCACTTTTTGCGTACGTTCTTGCGTCGCACCCGCCGGAAGCTGAGCCATGCTCAGGAACACGCCCTGGTCTTCATCTGGCAGGAACGAGCTTGGCAGACGAACAAACAGGAAAGCCATGCCCACCACGATGATGATATAGAGCAGCAGATAACGACCGGTGCTGCGCAGGATGTTCCCCACGCTGTCGGTGTAGTGATGCGTACTCTTATCAAACATGCGGTTAAACCAGCCGAAGAACCCTTTGTGCTCGCCGTGGCCACCTTTCTTAATCGGCTTCAGCATGGTCGCACACAGGGCTGGCGTCAGGATCAGGGCTACCAGCACCGACAGCGCCATCGCGGAAACGATGGTAATAGAGAACTGACGGTAAATCGCACCGGTTGAACCCCCGAAGAAGGCCATCGGGATAAATACCGCAGACAGAACCATCGCGATACCGACCAGCGCGCCCTGGATCTGGCCCATTGATTTACGGGTTGCTTCCTTCGGCGGCAGGCCTTCTTCCGCCATCACACGCTCAACGTTTTCGACCACTACGATGGCGTCATCCACCAGCAGGCCGATGGCGAGCACCATCCCGAACATCGTCAGGGTGTTTATCGAATAGCCAAATATCGCCAGAACCGCGAAGGTGCCGAGCAGTACAACCGGCACGGCGATGGTTGGGATCAGCGTTGCGCGGAAGTTTTGCAGGAACAGGTACATTACCAGGAAGACGAGGATGATCGCCTCAACCAGGGTTTTTACCACTTCGTGAATCGAAATTTTAACGAACGGCGTGGTGTCATACGGGTAAACAATTTTCAGACCTGACGGGAAGAAAGGTTCCATCTTCTTCAGTTCTGCACGGATAGCCGTCGCGGTGTCCAGGGCGTTCGCCCCAGTCGCCAGTTTGATACCTAAACCGGAAGCCGGTTTACCGTTGAACTTCGCAATAACGTCGTAGTTCTCGCCACCCAGCTCCACTTTCGCCACGTCACGCAGGCGAACCTGCGAACCGTCCTGATTCACCTTCAGCAGAATTTTACTGAACTCATCCGCCGAGGTCAGACGCGTTTGCGCGATGATAGACGCGTTAAGCTGCTGGCCTTTCACCGGCGGCGTGCCGCCTAACTGACCGGCTGCAACCTGGGCGTTTTGCGCTTTAATTGCGCTGATCACGTCAACCGGGGTCAGCTGGAAGTTGTTCAGCTTATTCGGATCCATCCAGATACGCATCGCGTACTGTGAACCGAACAGCTGAACGTCACCCACACCAGACGTACGGCTGATGGCGTCCTTCATGTTGGCGCCCACGTAGTCGGAAATATCTTCCTGCGTCATGGTGCCATCGGTGTTAATCACGCCGACAACCATCAGGAAGCTACTGGACGATTTCTCGACGCTCACACCCTGTTGTTGCACTTCCTGCGGCAGCAGGGGCATCGCCAGCTGCAGTTTGTTCTGCACCTGAACCTGCGCAATGTCCGCATCCGTACCTGATTCAAAGGTCAGGGTAATCTGAACTGTACCGGTTGAGTCACTGTTTGAGGACATGTACATCAGGTTATCGATACCGTTCATGTTCTGTTCGATAACCTGCGTAACAGTGTCCTGCACCGTTTTGGCATCAGCGCCCGGGTAGGTTGCGGAGATCGTCACTGCCGGCGGCGCAATCGTTGGATATTGCGCAACAGGCAGCTTCAGGATCGCAAGTCCCCCGGCCAGCATGATGATAATGGCGATCACCCACGCAAATATGGGGCGATCGATAAAGAAATTAGGCATGTCTTAACGGCTCCTGTTTAAGTTAAGACTTGGTTTGTTCTGACTGGCCAGCGGCCGATGCTTGTTGTTTGTCGTCAGATTTCACTTCCTGAGCTTTGACCTGCGCGCCAGGACGAACTTTTTGCAAACCAGTAATAATCACGCGATCGCCATCTTTCAGACCTTCCGTTACCAGCCACTTGTCGCCAATCGCCTGCGTTGCAGTGATATTGCGTGTTTCGACTTTGTTATCGGCACCCACAACCAGCGCGCTCGCATCGCCGCGTGGCGTACGGGTCACGCCTTGCTGCGGAACCAGAATGGCGCTTGGGTTAGTCCCTTCTTCAAGACGGGCGCGTACGAACATACCCGGCAGCAGGGTTTTATCCGGATTCGGGAAAATAGCCCGGATGGTGATAGAGCCGGTGGTCTGATCGACGGTCACATCAGAAAATTCCAGTGTGCCTGTCTGTGAGAACTTGATACCGTCGTTGGTAACCAGTTCAACTTTGGCTTTACCGTTTTCCTGTTTCAGTTGTCCGCTGGCAAGCTCCTGTTTGAGACGCAGGAAATCGTTGCTGGACTGTGTAACGTCAACGTAGATCGGGTCAAGCTGCTGCACGGTGGCCAGCGCGTTGGTTTGACCGTTCTGCACCAGCGCACCTTCCGTGACGGCTGATTTACCAATGCGACCGCTGATAGGGGAGGTCACTTTGGTGTAGGCGAGGTTAATACGCGCGGTTTCTACCGCCGCTTTCGCCGCCACAACGGCTGCATTGGCTTGCTGTGCATCGGCCAGGGCAGAATCGTAATCCTGTTGGCTGATGTACTGCGTGCCGAGCAGTTTCTTGTAACGATTCAACGTCAGTTGCGAAATTTTGGCTGCCGCTTCTGCTTTCGCCAGATCGCCTTTAGCGCTCTCATAAGACGCCTGATAGGTTGCTGGATCAATCTGATAAAGAGACTCACCTGCTTTCACATCACCGCCTTCGGTGAAGTTACGTTTCAGGATGATACCGCTCACCTGCGGACGTACTTCTGCAATGCGATAGGCGCTGGTGCGGCCCGGTAGTTCTGTTGTCATCTGGAGAGGTTCGGATTTGAGCGTCACGACGCCAACTTCTGGCACCTGCTGAGCTCCTTGTTGAGCCTCTTTGTCGTCACATCCTGTAAGCGCTAAGCTGCCTGAGAGCATCAGAACGACCGCCAGAGGCGTTAACCCTCTGTTTTTGTTCATATGTAAACCTCGAGTGTCCGATTTCAAATTGATCAAGGGTCCTGAGTCTAAAAACCCATTGCTGCGTTTATATTATCGTCATGCTATGGTACATACATTCATAAATGTATGTAAATCTGACTCCTGTAAATTCATCAACGTATGGCACGAAAAACCAAACAACAAGCGCTGGAAACCCGACAACACATTCTGGATGTGGCAATGCGTTTGTTCTCACAGCAGGGTGTTTCGGCAACCTCGCTGGCGCAGATTGCTCAGGCCGCGGGCGTCACGCGGGGAGCGATTTACTGGCATTTTAAAGACAAGTCAGATCTGTTTGGTGAAATCTGGGAGCTTTCAGAGTCCAGCATCAGCGATCTTGAGAGTGAGTATCGGGCAAAATTCCCTCACGATCCACTCTCAGTATTAAGAGAAATATTAGTATATATCCTTGAAGCGACTGTTGTGGAAGAACGCCGACGTCTGATGATGGAAATCATCTTCCATAAATGTGAGTTTGTTGGCGAAATGGCGGTGGTTCAGCAGGCGCAGCGCGACCTGTGTCTGGAAAGCTACGATCGCATCGAGCAAGTTCTTAAGGAATGTATGCAGGCCGACATGCTTCCCGCTACGCTGTTAACGCGCCGGGCGGCGATCCTGATGCGCAGCTATATTTCCGGCCTGATGGAAAACTGGCTTTTCGCCCCGCAGTCGTTCGATCTGAAATCAGAGGCGCGCAGCTACGTCGCGATTTTCCTGGAGATGTGCCAGCTTTGCCCGACCCTCCGCAGCGAGGGAGCGCCGCTTACTGCCTGAATCTTTCCAGGAAATGTCTTAGAGGATTACCTTCCCGCTATTCTGCTTTAGCCGGGCGTGATATTCTTCACGCCCGACTATTTTCGGTCATTTCTCAGATCACATTCACGACTATGCTGCACACCTATCGCTCGACACATTCTGTTCTGGCCGTTTTTTTGATCCTGCTGTTTTTCTTTGCAGCCGCACCGCATTCCTGGGCCCGTGCAGACAACGGCAGTGACGTCCCGACGCGTGCCGAGGTTCAGTCGCAAATCGACACCCTGAATAAACAAAAAGATCTCTCCGCCCAGGAAAAGCTCGTTCAGCAGGACCTGACGGAAACCCTGGATACGCTGGATAAGATCGATCGCATCAAAGCCGAAACGGCCCAGTTGCGGCAGAAGGTCGCTCAGGCGCCGGAGAACATGCGTAAAGCAACGGAGGCCCTGAACGCGCTTAGCGACGTTGATAACGACGATGAAACCCGAAAAACGCTTGCCACGCTTTCGTTGCGCCAGCTCGAGTCGCGCGTGGCGCAGCTGCTGGACGATCTGCAAACGGCGCAGTCCGATCTCTCGACCTATAACAGCCAGCTGGTTTCGCTGCAAACCCAGCCTGAGCGCGTGCAGAACGCCATGTATTCTGCATCGCAACAGCTACAGCAGATACGTAACCGTCTGAATGGCATTACCGTGGGGGAAGGGGCGCTTCGACCGACCCAGCAAACGCTGCTGAACATCCAGCAGACGCTGCTGAACGCGGAGATTGAACAGCAGCGTAAGAGTCTGGAAGGCAACACGGTGTTGCAGGATGCGCTGCAAAAACAGCGTGACTACGTGAACGCGAATATCAACCGGCTCGAGCATCAGCTTCAGCTGTTGCAGGAGGCGGTGAACAGCAAGCGCCTGACGCTGACCGAAAAAACGGCGCAGGAAGCGGTCTCGCCAGACGAAACGGCGCGTATCCAGGCCAATCCGCTGGTGAAGCAGGAGCTGGAAATTAACCATCAGCTGAGCGAGCGCCTGATTCAGGCGACTGAAAGCGGCAGCGCGCTGGTGCAGCAGAATATTAAAGTCAAAAACTGGCTGGATCGCGCTTTGCAGGCTGAGCGCAATGTCAAAGAGCAGATTGCCGTCCTGAAGGGAAGCCTGCTGCTGTCGCGCATTCTTTACCAGCAGCAGCAGACGCTGCCGTCCGCCGACGAGCTGGAAGACATGACCAACCGCATTGCGGATTTGCGTCTTGAACAGTTTGACGTTAACCAGCAGCGCGATGCCCTGTTCCAGAGCGATACGTTTGTTGCCAAAGTGGAAGAAGGCCATTCAAGTGAAGTAAACGGTGAAGTTCACGACGCGCTGTTGCAGGTTGTGGATATGCGCCGCGAACTGCTCGATCAGCTTAATAAGCAGCTGGGCAACCAGCTGATGATGGCGATTAACCTGCAAATCAACCAGCAGCAGCTGGTGAGCGTGTCTAAAAGCCTCCAGGAGATCCTGACCCAGCAGATTTTCTGGGTGAACAGCAACAAACCCATGGACTGGGACTGGTTTAAATCTTTCCCTGAAACGCTGAAATCCCAGATCAAAAGCATGAAAATTACCGTGAACTGGGAGAAAGCCTGGCCTGCGGTAATGATTGCCTTCCTTGCGGGTCTGCCTTTGCTGCTCATCGCCGGAGTAATACGCTGGCGTTTGAAATGGCTGAAGCAGTACCAGGCGAAGCTGGCCTCGGAAGTGGGGCAACTGCGTAACGACAGCCAGCTGCACACCCCGAAAGCGATCCTGATCGATCTGATCCGTGCTCTGCCGGTCTGCCTGCTGATCCTCGCCGTCGGCCTGATCCTGTTGACCATGCAGCTCAATATCAGCGACCTGCTGTGGGCGTTCAGCAAAAAGCTGGCGCTGTTCTGGCTGGTGTTTGGCCTGTGCTGGAAAGTGCTGGAAAAAGACGGCGTCGCGGTCCGCCACTTCAACATGCCGGAGAAACTCACCAGCCACTGGCGTCGCCAGATTGTACGTATCAGCCTCGCGCTGTTGCCGCTGCACTTCTGGTCCGTTGTGGCCGAGCTTTCGCCGCTGCATCTGATGGATGACGTGCTGGGACAACTGGTAATTATGCTGAACCTGCTGCTGATAGCCGTCCTGATGTGGCCGATGTGCCGCGACAGCTGGCGTGATAAAGAGTCCCACAATCTTCGTCTGGTTACCGTAACGGTGCTGGCGATCATTCCGCTGGCGCTGATGGTGCTGACGGCAACGGGTTACTTCTATACCACGCTTCGTCTGTCAGGCCGCTGGATTGAAACCGTGTATCTGGTGATCCTGTGGAACCTGCTGTTCCAGACCGTGCTGCGCGGTTTGAGCGTGGCGGCGCGCCGCATTGCGTATCGTCGTGCTGTTGCCCGTCGACAGCATCAGGTTAAAGAGGGGGCTGAAGGGGCTGAGCCGCAGGAAGAGCCGACCATTGCCCTGGAGCAGGTCAACCAGCAAACGATGCGTATTACCATGCTGGTGATGATTGCGCTGTTTGCGGTGATGTTCTGGGCCATCTGGTCTGATTTAATTACCGTCTTCGCCTACCTCGACAGTATCACCCTCTGGCAATACAACGGTACCGAAGCGGGCGCTGCGGTAATGAAAAGCGTCACCATGGGCAGCCTGCTCTTTGCGCTGGTGTCGTCGGTGGTGGCCTGGGCGTTGATCCGCAACCTGCCTGGTCTGCTGGAAGTGCTGGTGCTCTCAAGGCTGAACCTGCGTCAGGGGGCGTCGTATGCCATTACCACCATCCTGAACTACGTCATTATTATTGTCGGGGCGATGACGGTATTCGGCTCGCTGGGCGTCTCGTGGGATAAACTCCAGTGGCTGGCGGCGGCGCTGTCGGTAGGTCTGGGCTTCGGCTTGCAGGAGATCTTCGGTAACTTTGTTTCTGGCCTGATAATCCTGTTCGAACGTCCGGTGCGTATCGGCGATACCGTCACCATCGGCACCTTCTCCGGGACCGTCAGCAAGATCCGTATTCGTGCGACCACCATCACTGACTTCGATCGTAAAGAGGTGATCATCCCGAACAAAGCCTTCGTGACCGAGCGACTGATCAACTGGTCGCTTTCGGATACTACAACGCGCGTGGTGGTCCGACTCGGGGTGGCCTATGGTTCAGATCTGGATAAAGTGAAAGAGGTCCTGCTGGAAGCCGCGAAATCACATCCTAAAGTGATGCACGATCCTGCGCCTGACGTGTTCTTCACCACCTTCGGGCCAAGCACGCTGGATCATGAGCTGCGCCTGTACGTACGCGAACTACGCGATCGCAGCTACACCGTCGATGAGCTGAACCGCACCATTGACCGTCTGTGCCGTGAAAACAACATTAATATCGCCTTCAACCAGCTTGAAGTTCACCTGCGTAACGAGAAAGGTGACGAACATACGGAAGTGAAGCGCGAGATTAAGGGTGACGAAAACTCCGCCCCTCACCCTGCCCTCTACCCAGAGGGGAGAGGGTAAAAAGCGAATCAGGGCAGATCTTTCAAACCGCACCTAACGGTCCCCTCTCCCTCCAGGGAGAGGGCTAGGGTGAGGGCAACCGGCCTTCACCTTTCCCTCAAAATCCCGCCGCACAATCTCCAGCGCTTTCAGCACCGTCTCCGCCGGGATCTCGTGATTCTCCAGCAGCATAATTAAATCGACGGCCAGCTTGACCTCGTCGGGGGCATTTTCCAGTGACATTAGTGGCTCCTGTTAACGGGTCAGGCGTTCAATGACGCGTTCAATCTCATCCAGCGCCTGACGGCAGCGGACGATGCGGCCTTCCAGCGCGCTGATTTCACGCATTAATAACTGCTGCTCTTGCAGCGTTTCGCTGGTGGTCAGGCGGGCTTCGCGCTCACACTTCATCTCAAACAGACGCCGCTCAAACTCCTGGTTCTCCAGCCGCTTGCGCTGCCATTTTCCGAGCCCAGGCGAGGCGCTGTCCCACGCCCGTAGCGGCCAGGCGGCGATTTCGCGGTGCAGGGCGGTGATCTGCTCGGTAAGATGCTCCGCAAGCCACACCACCTGTTCCTGCTGTTCACTCTCAACCGCGTGGCGAAGCTCGTCGAGGTTGGTCTGCATCTCAGCAAGGTAATCCTGAATGACGGTACTGCGGGTGCGGAAGAGCTGCCGATCAAAGCGCGGTTTCAGCGTAGCATGTCCCATCAGCGGTGTGGCCTGCGCCCGCAGCGCGATCAGCTGATTTTGCAGCCTCTCAAGAAGCAGTGCTGTTTTCAATGCGCTCTCCAGTGGTAAAGTAGCCGTTCAGTTTGATAACGATTCGCATTATGCAGCGTACTATTTTAATCATCATTGGCTGGCTCGCGGTAGTGCTGGGTACGCTGGGCATCGTATTGCCCCTGCTGCCGACCACCCCGTTCATCCTGTTGGCCGCCTGGTGCTTCGCCCGCTCGTCGCCGCGTTTTCACCACTGGCTCCTGTACCGTTCGTGGTTTGGCGGCTACCTGCGGCACTGGCAAAAACACCGGGCCATGCCGCCCGGGGCCAAGCCGCGCGCCATTGCCTTCATCCTGATCACCTTCGCCGTCTCGTTATGGCTGGTGAAAATGATGTGGGTGCGCATTCTGCTGCTGGCGATCCTGGTCTGCCTGCTGATCTTCATGTGGCGGATCCCCGTGGTTGATGAAAAGCAACAAAAGCACTGAAGCCTCATCATGGCGGTTGCAATTATGGCGCACAGCCAGTAAATTCGACCGTTTTCGAGCACAGGTGCGCCTGGTCAAAGGTTAAACAACTGTTACTTTGACCGACTCGTCGCGCGCCGTGAGTAACACTGTTTCATTTAGGCACAAACCGATGACCGCAACTGCACAGCAGCTTGAATATCTGAAAAATAGCATCAAAAGTATCCAGGATTATCCAAAGCCTGGCATTCTTTTCCGTGATGTCACCAGCTTGCTGGAAGACCCGAAAGCGTACGCCCTCAGCATTGAACTGCTGGTTGAGCGTTATAAAAACGCCGGGATCACCAAAGTAGTAGGTACCGAAGCCCGTGGCTTCCTGTTCGGCGCACCGGTTGCGCTGGCGATGGGCGTGGGTTTTGTGCCGGTGCGTAAGCCGCGCAAACTGCCGCGTGAAACCATTGCTGAGAGCTATGAGCTGGAATACGGCACCGATCAGCTGGAAATTCACGTTGATGCCATCAAGCCAGGCGACAAAGTGCTGGTGGTGGACGATCTGCTGGCAACCGGCGGCACCATCGAAGCGACCGTGAAGCTGATCCGTCGTCTGGGCGGGGAAGTGACCGACGCGGCCTTCATCATCAACCTGTTCGATCTCGGCGGCGAGCAGCGCCTGGAAAAACAGGGTATTACCAGCTACAGCCTGGTGCCTTTCCCGGGACATTAATCCCGTATCTCACAACCTCGCTCAATGGGTGAGGTTGTGATAGCATTCCCCTCCATTAATTCACCTTCCAGCGTTGCAGAGCCTGCCCATGAGTTATCAGGTGTTAGCCCGTAAATGGCGACCACAAACCTTTGCTGACGTTGTCGGTCAGGAACATGTGCTGACGGCCCTGGCGAACGGCTTGTCGCTAGGTCGCATCCATCACGCCTATCTTTTCTCCGGCACCCGTGGCGTCGGTAAAACCTCTATTGCCCGTCTGCTGGCAAAAGGTCTGAACTGCGAAACCGGGATCACCGCCACCCCGTGCGGCGTATGTGACAACTGCCGGGAGATCGAGCAGGGGCGTTTTGTCGATCTGATCGAGATCGACGCCGCCTCGCGCACCAAGGTGGAAGACACCCGCGATCTGCTCGACAACGTGCAGTACGCCCCGGCGCGCGGCCGCTTCAAGGTCTATCTGATCGATGAAGTACACATGCTGTCGCGCCACAGCTTCAACGCCCTGCTGAAAACGCTGGAAGAGCCGCCTGCGCATGTCAAATTCCTGCTGGCGACCACCGATCCGCAAAAGCTGCCGGTCACGATCCTGTCGCGCTGCCTGCAATTCCATCTGAAGGCGCTGGACGTTGAGCAGATCCGCGCACAGCTTGAACACATTCTTGATGAAGAGAAGATCGTTCACGAGCCGCGCGCCCTGCAGCTGCTGGCCCGCGCGGCGGACGGCAGCCTGCGTGATGCGCTGAGCCTGACTGACCAGGCAATTGCCAGCGGTGACGGTAAGCTTTCCACTGACGCGGTTAGCACCATGCTCGGCACGCTGGATGACGATCAGGCGCTGTCGCTTATCGAAGCGATGATTGCCGCCAACGGTGAGCGGGTAATGACCCTCGTCAACGATGCCGCCGCCCGTGGCATTGAATGGGAAGCGCTGCTGGTCGAGATGCTCAGCCTGCTGCATCGCGTGGCGATGCTGCAATTGTCTCCGTCGGCCATTGGCGCGGACATGGCGACCATTGAACAGCGGATGCGTGAACTTGCGCGCACCGTGCCGCCGGCTGATGTTCAGCTTTATTATCAGACGCTGCTGATTGGCCGCAAAGAGCTGCCGTTTGCACCGGATCGCCGGATGGGCGTTGAAATGACGCTGCTGCGCGCGCTGGCCTTCCATCCGCGCAAGCCATTGCCGGAGCCGGAAACGCCCCGGCAGTCCTTTGCGCCGGTTGCGCCGACCGCGGTAATGTCACCGCAGCAGGTGCCACCGCAACTGGCATCGCCGCCGCCGCAGAACGTGCCGCTGTCGGATGCCACCAGTTCGGTGCTTGCCGCACGAAGCCAGTTGCAACGTGCGCAGGGAGCAACCAAACCAAAAAAGAGTGAACCGGCAGCGCCTGCAAGAGCGCGGCCGGTGAACAACGCCGCGCTTGAACGACTGGCCTCGGTAACGGAGCGCGTGCAGTCGCGTCCGGCACCGTCCGCGCTCGAGCAAAAAGCCCCGGCGAAAGAAGAGGCATACCGCTGGAAGGCGACTACCGTTGTTGAAACGGTCAAGGAAGTGGTCGCCACGCCAAAAGCGCTGAAAAAGGCGCTTGAGCATGAAAAAACGCCGGAGCTGTCCGCGAAGCTCGCGGAAGAGTCCATCGAGCGCGACGCCTGGGCCGCTGAGGTCAGCAAACTTCAGCTGCCGAAGCTGGTGGAGCAGGTCGCGCTGAATGCCTGGAAAGAGCAGGAAGGCAATCAGGTGCGTCTGCACCTGCGCCCTGGCCAGCGGCACCTCAACTCCCCAGGCGCGCAAAAGGCGCTGGCCGAGGCGCTTACCGCATTACAGGGTGTGCCGGTTGAATTGACTATCATTGAAGATGATAATCCGGCGGTGAAAACGCCGCTCGAGTGGCGACAGGCGATTTATGAAGAGAAGCTCGCGCAGGCGCGCGAGTCGATTATCGCGGATAACAACATCCAGACCCTGCGCCGGTTCTTCGACGCCGATCTGGATGAAGAGAGTATTCGCCCCCTTTGATCGTGAGTCTGACTTACGGTTGTAATCCTTAACGTGAAAGAAGAGAGAAGCCTATGTTTGGTGGAAAAGGCGGTCTGGGTGGCCTGATGAAGCAGGCTCAGCAGATGCAGGAAAAAATGCAGAAGATGCAGGAAGAGATCGCTCAGCTGGAAGTCACGGGTGAATCCGGTGCCGGTCTGGTCAAGGTGACCATCAACGGTGCGCATAACTGCCGTCGCGTTGAAATCGACCCGAGCCTGCTCGAAGACGATAAAGAGATGCTGGAAGATCTGGTTGCAGCCGCGTTTAACGATGCCGCTCGCCGTATCGACGAAACCCAGAAAGAGAAAATGGCCTCTGTTTCCAGCGGTATGCAACTGCCGCCGGGCTTTAAGATGCCATTCTGATGCAAACCAGTCCGCTGCTCACGCAGTTAATGGAAGCACTGCGCTGCCTGCCGGGCGTTGGCCCGAAGTCGGCGCAGCGTATGGCGTTTACGCTATTGCAGCGCGACCGCAGCGGCGGGATGCGCCTGGCGCAGGCTCTGACCCGCGCCATGTCAGAAATTGGTCACTGTGCGGATTGCCGGACCTTTACCGAGCAGGACGTCTGTAACATCTGCACGAACCCGCGTCGTCAGGAAAACGGTCAGATTTGCGTGGTGGAGAGTCCGGCGGACATCTACGCCATCGAACAAACCGGGCAGTTTTCCGGCCGCTATTTCGTGCTGATGGGGCATCTCTCCCCGCTGGACGGCATCGGCCCGGATGATATCGGTCTCGATCGTCTTGAACAGCGTCTTGAGTCCGAGACGATCAAAGAGGTGATCCTCGCCACCAACCCGACGGTGGAAGGGGAGGCAACCGCCAATTACATCGCCGAGCTGTGCGCGCAGTACGGCGTTGACGCCAGCCGCATCGCCCACGGCGTGCCGGTCGGCGGTGAGCTGGAGATGGTCGACGGCACCACGCTGTCGCACTCGCTGGCCGGACGACACAAGATTATTTTCTGACCAAACGGAGGCTGCGTGCGCGGCCTCCGCTTGAAAATTCCCCCCCTTATCCCCATCTCTCACTCAACGTTTTACAACCCCATTAAATGGCATTGTTGAGGTCGACTTAGATGAAAGGACAAGAAACCCGTGGTTTCCAGTCAGAAGTAAAACAGCTTCTGCACCTGATGATCCATTCCCTGTATTCCAACAAAGAAATCTTCCTGCGTGAGCTGATTTCCAACGCCTCCGATGCGGCGGACAAGTTGCGCTTCCGCGCGCTGTCCAACCCGGATCTGTACGAAGGCGATGGCGAACTGCGCGTGCGCGTCTCTTTTAATAAAGAGAACCGCACCCTGACGATTGCCGATAATGGCATCGGGATG
Organism: Enterobacter cloacae complex sp. 402C9; assembly: GCF_050030745.1. Lineage (NCBI taxonomy): Bacteria > Pseudomonadati > Pseudomonadota > Gammaproteobacteria > Enterobacterales > Enterobacteriaceae > Enterobacter > Enterobacter cloacae complex sp. 402C9. The sequence goes on from NZ_JBLGUW010000001.1 coordinate 1,110,953, forward strand.
AACCGCGACGAGGTGATCGACCATCTCGGCACCATCGCTAAATCCGGCACCAAAGCGTTCCTCGAGTCCATGGGCTCTGACCAGGCGAAAGACAGCCAGCTGATCGGTCAGTTCGGCGTAGGCTTCTACTCGGCATTCATCGTGGCGGATAAAGTCACCGTGCGCACCCGCGCTGCGGGCGACAGCGCCGAAAACGGCGTGCTGTGGGAATCCAAAGGGGAAGGCGAATACACCGTTGATGATATCACCAAAGCGGATCGCGGCACCGAAATCACTCTGCACCTGCGCGAAGGCGAAGACGATTTCCTGAACGACTGGCGCGTACGCTCCATCATCAGCAAATATTCTGACCACATCGCGCTGCCGGTTGAGATTGAAAAACAGGAAGAGAAAGACGGCGAAACCGTGGTTTCCTGGGAGAAAATCAACAAGGCGCAGGCGCTGTGGACGCGCAACAAAGCTGAAATTAAAGACGACGAGTACAACGAGTTTTACAAGCACATCGCCCACGACTTTACCGACCCGCTGACCTGGAGCCACAACCGTGTGGAAGGGAAGCAGGAGTACACCAGCCTGCTGTACATTCCGGCGCAGGCGCCGTGGGACATGTGGAACCGCGATCACAAGCACGGCCTGAAGCTGTACGTGCAGCGCGTTTTCATCATGGACGACGCCGAGCAGTTCATGCCGAACTACCTGCGCTTTGTGCGTGGCCTGATAGATTCCAACGATCTGCCGCTGAACGTCTCCCGTGAAATTCTCCAGGACAGCACCGTCACCCGTAACCTGCGTAACGCCCTGACCAAGCGAGCGTTGCAGATGCTGGAAAAACTGGCGAAAGACGATGCGGAAAAATACCAGACCTTCTGGAAACAGTTCGGCCTGGTGCTGAAAGAAGGCCCGGCGGAAGACACCGCGAACGTGGAAGCTATCGCTAAACTGCTGCGCTTCGCCTCTACGCACAACGACTCCTCCGCCCAGACCGTGTCGCTGGAAGAGTACGTCTCCCGCATGAAAGAAGGGCAGGAGAAGATCTACTACATCACCGCCGACAGCTATGCGGCAGCAAAGAGCAGCCCGCATCTGGAGCTGCTGCGTAAGAAAGGCATCGAAGTGCTGCTGCTGTCTGACCGCATCGACGAGTGGATGATGAACTACCTGACCGAGTTCGACGGTAAATCCTTCCAGTCCGTTGCTAAAGCCGACGAGTCTATCGATAAGCTGGCGGATGAAGTGGACGACAGCGCGAAGGAAGCCGAGAAGGCGCTGGAGCCGTTCGTTGAGCGCGTGAAAACCCTGCTGGGCGACCGCGTGAAAGAGGTGCGCTTCACGCACCGTCTGACCGATACGCCAGCCATTGTCACCACCGATGCGGACGAAATGAGCACCCAGATGGCGAAACTGTTCGCGGCGGCGGGCCAGGCCGTGCCGGAAGTGAAATATATCTTTGAGCTTAATCCGGATCATCCGCTGGTGAAACGCGCGGCGGATACCCAGGACGACGCCCGCTTTGCGGAGTGGGTTGAACTGCTGCTGGATCAGTCCCTGCTGGCCGAGCGCGGCACCCTGGAAGATCCTAACCTGTTCATTAAACGTGTGAATGCGCTGCTGCTGGCGTAATACAAAACCTACCCCTCACCCTGGCCCTCTCCCCAAAGGGGAGAGGGTTTAATCGTCCCCTCTCCCCTTTGGGGAGAGGGTTAGGGTGAGGGGGCATTCTCGCACTAACCCAAATAATCTCCCCCCGTTAACCGTTTCAGCCTCCCCGCCTTCCTTGAGCGATACCCGTTCTGGTGGTATTGTTTAGCGCTTTTGAAAAATTGAATCGACATTTGAGGGGATTTTCGCAATGCGTATTATTCTGCTTGGCGCTCCGGGCGCGGGTAAGGGAACTCAGGCTCAGTTCATCATGGAGAAATACGGTATTCCGCAAATCTCTACTGGTGACATGCTGCGTGCCGCTGTTAAATCTGGCTCCGAGCTGGGCAAACAAGCTAAAGACATCATGGACGCAGGCAAGCTGGTGACCGACGAACTGGTTATCGCGCTGGTAAAAGAGCGCATTGCTCAGGAAGACTGCCGCAATGGTTTCCTGCTGGACGGCTTCCCGCGCACCATTCCTCAGGCTGACGCCATGAAAGAAGCGGGCATCAACGTGGATTACGTGCTGGAGTTCGATGTACCGGACGAACTGATCGTTGACCGTATCGTTGGCCGTCGCGTGCACGCTGCCTCTGGCCGCGTTTACCACATCAAATTCAACCCACCTAAGGTTGAAGGCAAAGACGACGTGACCGGCGAAGAGCTGACCACCCGTAAAGACGACCAGGAAGAAACCGTGCGTAAACGCCTGGTGGAATACCATCAGATGACCGCACCGCTGATCGGCTACTACTCCAAAGAGGCGCAGGCGGGTAACACCAAATACGCGAAAGTTGACGGCACCAAAGCCGTGGCTGACGTACGTGCAGAGCTGGAAAAAATCCTCGGCTAAGCGCACCTCTCTCACCCGGAGCCCCGGGTGAGAAAAATTCTCATCTTACCTATTACAGCAATGGGTTTCGTTTAAACGCATTTCCGCTACAATTGACAGCCTATCAAATGGTTAAGAGGCGTGAATGAGTCAGGCGAAAACCGGCATCCTGCTTGCCAATCTGGGCACCCCAGAAGCACCTACTCCAGCGGCGGTAAAACGCTACCTGCGACAATTTTTAAGCGACACGCGCGTCGTGGATACCCCAAGACTGCTGTGGTGGCCACTGCTGCGTGGTGTCATTCTGCCGATTCGTTCTCCGCGTGTAGCAAAGCTCTATCAGTCCGTGTGGATGGAAGAGGGCTCGCCGCTGATGGTCTACAGCCGTCGTCAGGAGAAGGCGCTGGCCGCCCGTCTGCCGGACATGCCCGTTGCGCTCGGTATGAGCTACGGTAAGCCATCCCTGGAAAGCGCCGTCGACTCTCTGCTGGCGCAGGGCGTTGAACACATTGTGGTGCTGGCCCTTTATCCGCAGTATTCGTGCTCCACGGTGGCTGCCGTCTGGGACGAACTGGCACGCATTCTGGCGACCCGCCGCCGTATACCGGGCATCACCTTTATCCGCGACTACGCCGATAACGAGCTGTACATTCAGGCGCTTGCCAGCAGCGCGCGCGCGTCGTTTGAAAAACACGGCGAGCCGGATCTGCTGCTGCTCTCCTATCACGGTATTCCGCAGCGTTTCGCGAACGAAGGGGACGATTACCCCCAGCGTTGCCGCGATACCACCCGCGAGCTGGTCTCCGCCCTCGGCCTGCCGCCTGAGAAGGTGATGATGACCTTCCAGTCGCGCTTCGGTCGTGAACCGTGGTTGACCCCGTATACTGATGAAACGCTAAAAATGCTGGGCGAGAAGGGCGTGAAGCACATTCAGGTTATGTCGCCGGGCTTCTCGGCGGATTGTCTGGAAACGCTGGAAGAGATTGCCGTCCAGAACAAAGAGTTCTTCATGGAGGCCGGCGGAACGAAATACGAATACATTCCTGCGCTTAACGACTCCCCTGAACACATCGATATGATGGTGTCACTGGTCACCACCCGCCGCTGATCGCGTTACGGGCCGGGTTTGTGCTACCATTCCCGGCCCGTATTCTTTGCACAGTTCAGACCATGAAATTTCCCGGTAAACGTAAGTCCAAACACTATTTCCCCGTCGATGCCCGCGATCCGCTGTTACAGCAAATTCAGCAGGAAAGCGAAACCAGCGCTGCCTGGGTGGTCGGTATCGATCAGACGCTGGTGGACATTGAAGCCAAAGTGGATGATGCGTTTGTCGCACGTTACGGTCTGAGCGCCGGGCACTCGCTGGTGATTGAGGATGACGTTGCCGAAGCGCTGTATCAGGAACTGATGCGCGAAAATCTTATCACCCACCAGTTTGCTGGCGGCACCATCGGTAACACCATGCACAACTACTCCGTTCTGGCAGACGACCGCTCGGTACTGCTTGGCGTGATGTGCAGCAATATCGAAATCGGTGGCTACGCCTACCGCTACCTGTGCAATACCTCCAGCCGCACCGATCTGAACTATTTGCAGGGCGTTGACGGGCCGATTGGTCGTTGCTTTACGCTGATAAGCGATTCCGGCGAGCGTACCTTTGCCATCAGCCCCGGCCATATGAACAAGCTACGCGCTGAAAGTATTCCGGAAGAGGTGATCGCGGGCGCGTCTGCGCTGGTGTTGACGTCTTATCTGGTGCGCTGCAAGCCGGGCGAACCAATGCCGGACGCAACCATGAAGGCAATTGAGTATGCGAAGAAATACAACGTGCCTGTGGTTCTGACGCTGGGCACCAAATTCGTGATTGCCGACAACCCGGAGTGGTGGCAGGCCTTCCTGAAAGAACACGTCTCGATTCTGGCGATGAATGAAGAAGAAGCCGAAGCGCTGACCGGCGAAAGCGATCCGCTGCTGGCGTCTGATAAGGCGCTGGACTGGGTGGATCTGGTGCTCTGCACCGCCGGGCCGGTCGGGCTGTACATGGCGGGCTTCACGGAAGAAGAGAGCAAGCGGAAAACCCAGCACCCGCTGCTGCCGGGCGCTATCGCCGAATTTAACCAGTACGAGTTCAGCCGCGCCATGCGTCATAAAGACTGCATCAACCCGCTGCGTATCTTCTCCCACATTGCACCGTATATGGGTGGCCCCGAGAAGATCATGAACACCAACGGCGCGGGCGACGGCGCGCTGGCCGCGCTGCTGCACGACATCACCGCTAACGCCTACCACAAAACCAATGTGCCGAATTCCAGCAAACACACCTTCAACTGGCTGACCTATTCCTCGCTGGCGCAGGTGTGCAAGTACGCGAACCGCGTGAGTTATCAGGTGCTGAACCAGCATTCACCGCGCTTAACGCGTGGGCTGCCGGAACGGGAAGACAGCCTCGAAGAGGCGTATTGGGACAGGTAAAAGAAGACCCCTCACCCTGGCCCTCTCCCCAAAGGGGAGAGGGAACTTGAACACCCTCTCCCCTTTGGGGAGAGGGCTGGGGTGAGGGGACCAGGCCGCACAAAATTTACCCCGTCACCGCCTCTTCAACCGGCGGCTTCGTCAGCATTGTCAGCATCGTATTCGCAATCTCACGCTCACCCATCACCACCTGATTCGCGCCGCGCTCGGTAATGTACTCCACTTCGTCATCATAATGGGCGCGGGCTATGATTTCGATATGCGGGCATTTTTCACGGGCTGTGGCGACAATCTCGCCAGCCTCGTAACCGTTCGGGATAGTGAGCAGCAGCCAGCGAGCGCAGTCCAGATGCGCCAGATTCATAATCTCTTCGTTAGCCGCGTTGCCCAGCACCGCGCGGATGCCGCGCTCGCGAAGCTCGTCGACGCGAGTGCGTGACGTTTCAATCACTACAAGTGGAATGCCCTGAGCCATCAGTTTTTCACCCAGCAGGCTGCCGACGCGGCCAAAACCGACCAGCAGTGCGTGGTTGCAGATATCCACCGGGATCTGTTTCTCTTCTTCTGTCGCCTCTTCCAGCGTCAGCTCTTCGAGGGTTTCGGTCTTCTCGAGATATTTCTCCAGCAGGGCAAACAATACCGGGTTCAACATGATGGAGAGGATCGCCCCCGCCAGCACCAGATTTTGCCCAGCCTGTGGCAGCAGGTTCAGGGCCATCCCCAGACCAGCCAGAATAAAGGCGAACTCGCCAATCTGCGCCAGGCTGGCGGCGATGGTCAGCGCCGTGCGCGGCGAGTGACCGAACATCCGCACCAGGAAGAAGGCGGCAACGGACTTACCAAAGATGATGATTGCCAGCGTACCCAGCACGGCCAGCGGCTGCTGGATGAGGATCATCGGGTCGAACAGCATCCCGACGGAGACAAAGAACAGCACCGCGAACGCATCACGTAGTGGCAGAGTATCGTGCGCGGCACGGTGGCTCAGCTCGGACTCGTTCAGCACCATCCCGGCGAAGAACGCGCCCAGCGCAAAGGAGACGTCAAACAGCTCGACAGCGCCAAAGGCAATGCCCAGCGCCAGCGCAAGGACCGAAAGCGTGAACAGTTCACGCGAGCCGGTGGCGGCGCTGCGGGACATGATCCACGGCACCAGACGGCGGCCCACCAGCATCATGATGGCAATAAACGCCACAACCTTACCGATGGTAATGCTCATATCCAGCGCCAGCGAAGCGAAGCCGATATTCTCTTTTTCCATCATCCCGGCGACGGCGGGCAGCAGTACCAGCGTCAACACCATCACCAGATCTTCAACTATCAGCCAGCCAATCGCGATTTGCCCGCGCTGGCTGTCTATCAGCTGCCTCTCTTCAAGCGCGCGCAGCAGCACCACGGTACTGGCGGTTGAAAGACACAGCCCAAATACGATACCGGTCATGATTGACCAGCCCAGCACCGCCGAAAGCGCCATGCCCAGCAGCGTCGCCACCCCTATCTGGGCGATCGCTCCCGGTATGGCGATCGACTTTACCGCCATCAGATCCTTCAGGGAAAAATGCAGTCCGACGCCAAACATCAGCAGGATAACGCCCAGTTCCGCTAGCTCCGGTGCAAGTTTGGTATCTGCGACAAAACCCGGCGTAAAGGGTCCTGCCAGCACGCCCGCTAACAAATAGCCTACCAGGGGCGAAATACGCAGTTTGTTGGCAATCATGCCGAGGATAAAAGCGAGCACAAGTCCACCAACAATGGTGGTGATAAGCGGTGTGGCGTGGTGCATTCCGTCTCCTTTCGCGATGGGTGATCCATTTTTGGTGCAAATACCAAAAAGCCGATTAATAGTTTATGACAATTTTTACGCTTATGTTTATGAATAATTGTTGAAATCACAATAAAAAGGCAATAAGCATGAAAAAAGGCAGATTTTGATAAATTTGCTGAGGGGAGGGAGAGGAAAGCCTTATGGCATCAGGTTATCCGGCTGCCAAAGTTTAACTTTGGCAGCCGTGAAGTTACGCTTTATGACGGTTGTCAGGCAGGAATATGGTCAACATCCCAAGAAGTGGCAGGAAAGCGCAGATTTTATAGACCAGGAAGATGCTGGTGTGGTCTGCAACCATCCCTAACACGGCGGCGCCAAGGCCGCCCATGCCAAAGGCAAAACCGAAAAAGAGACCGGAAACCATACCGATACGTCCCGGCAGCAGCTCCTGCGCATAGACCAGAATGGCTGAAAACGCCGACGCGAGAATAAAACCAATAATCACTGTCAATATTCCGGTCCATTCCAGCGTTGCGTACGGTAAAACAAGCGTAAACGGCGCAACGCCGAGGATAGAGCCCCAAATCACATATTTACGTCCGATTTTATCTCCCACAGGGCCGCCAATCACCGTGCCTGCCGCCACCGCAAACAGGAAGGCAAAGAGATGGAACTGGGCGTTTTGTACCGATAATCCGAATTTTTGCATCAGATAGAAGGTGTAATAGCTGCTAATGCTCGCCATATAGAAATATTTCGAGAAAATCAGCACCAGCAGCACGCTGACGGCAAGGATCACCTTATTACGCGGAAGGGGATTGATTATCTTCGTGGCAGGTTTTCCCTTATTTACGCGATGCTGCGCGGCATACCAGCGGCTGATTTGCGCCAGGACGACAATCGCCAGCAGCGCGGCCAGCACAAACCACGCCACGTTGCCTTTGCCGTAAGGCGCGATAATTACCGCCGCCAGCAGAGGACCGAGGGAGCTACCAAAATTCCCCCCCACCTGGAACAGAGACTGCGCCAGCCCGTGGCGTCCGCCGGAGGCCATACGCGCCACGCGGGACGATTCCGGATGGAACACCGATGAACCGGTTCCCACCAGCGCCGCGGCAACCAGTACCGCCTCAAAGCTGCCCGCCATGGCCAGCAGCACCAGCCCGCTCAGGGTGAAGCACATCCCAATGGGCAGCGACCATGGCATCGGGTATTTGTCCGTCCAGTAGCCCACCACCGGCTGGAGCAGCGAAGAGGCCAGCTGGAAGGTCAGGGTAATCATCCCGATCTGCACGAAGGTTAATGAGAACTCAGACTGCAACAGCGGGTAGATCGCCAGAATCAGCGACTGGATCATGTCGTTGAGCAGATGAGAGAGACTGATTGCGCCTAATACTTTGAAGGAAGTGCGCGATTTCGGCGGCGACGCCGGAACGCCCTGAACAGGCTGGGTTGATTCACTGATTGCCATAAATACCACGTCAATTTGTAATTAGAGATGCAGGGAGTAATTATTATCCGACTAACATACTCGTCCGTGACATTTGAAGAAAGTCGCAATTCTGAAAACTTATTTGTCTATTCTTGTGAGTCACTGTAATTTTTGCGTTTGTCTATGGGTCAGGGAGAGAGAAGATGAAGTTAATAAAGCGTGGCGTCGCGCTGGCGCTCATCGCCGCATGGGGGCTGACAAGCCTGCCCGCGCAGGCGTATGAAAAAGATAAAACCTATAAAATTACCATTCTGCATACTAACGATCATCACGGCCATTTCTGGCGCAGCGAATACGGTGAATATGGCCTGGCGGCGCAAAAAACGCTGGTGGACGGCATTCGTAAAGAGGTCTCGGCTCAGGGCGGCAGCGTGCTGTTGCTGTCGGGCGGGGATATTAATACCGGCGTACCGGAATCTGATTTGCAGGATGCCGAGCCTGATTTCCGCGGCATGAATTTAATTGGTTACGACGCGATGGCGGTCGGAAACCACGAGTTTGATAACCCGCTGAGCGTATTGCGCCAGCAGGAAAAGTGGTCCAAATTTCCGTTCCTTTCCGCCAATATTTATCAGAAAAGCACCGGCGAGCGCCTGTTTAAACCGTGGGCGCTGTTTAAGCGTCAGGATCTGAAGATCGCGGTCATCGGCTTAACCACCGACGATACGGCCAAAATTGGCAACCCTGAATTTTTCACCGACATCGAATTCCGTAAACCGGCGGACGAAGCGAAGCTGGTGATCCAGGAGTTGCAGCAGAATGAAAAACCGGATGTGATTATCGCTACCACCCACATGGGGCATTACGACAACGGTCAGCACGGCTCTAACGCGCCGGGCGACGTGGAGATGGCGCGCAGCCTTCCTGCGGGCTCGCTGGCGATGATTGTGGGCGGTCATTCACAGGATCCGGTCTGCATGGCTTCTGACAATAAAAAGCAGGTAGATTATGTGCCCGGCACGCCGTGCGCCCCGGATCGTCAGAACGGGATCTGGATTGTACAGGCCCACGAGTGGGGTAAATACGTTGGCCGTGCGGATTTCGAATTCCGTAACGGCGAGATGAAGCTGGTGCACTATCAGCTCATCCCGGTCAACCTGAAGAAGAAAGTGACCTACCCGGACGGCAAAAGCGAGCGGGTACTCTACACGCCAGAGATCGCTGAAAACCAGCAGATGCTCTCCCTGCTGACGCCGTTCCAGAGCAAAGGGAAAGCGCAGCTGGACGTGAAGATTGGCACGCTTAACGGACGACTGGAAGGGGACCGCAGCAAAGTCCGCTTCGTACAAACCAACATGGGGCGTCTGGTGCTGGCCGCGCAGATGGCGCGCACGAATGCGGATTTCGGCGTGATGAGCGGCGGCGGTATTCGTGATTCCATCGAAGGCGGAAACATCACCTATAAAGACGTGCTCAAAGTGCAGCCGTTTGGCAACGTGGTGGTGTATGCGGACATGAGCGGGAAAGAGGTAATTGACTACCTGACCGCCGTGGCGCAGATGAAGCCGGACTCCGGAGCGTATCCGCAGTTTGCTAACGTCAGCTTCGTCGCGAAGGACGGTAAGCTCAACGATCTCAAAATCAAAGGCGAACCTGTTGATCCGGCGAAAACCTACCGCCTGGCAACGTTAAGCTTTAACGCCACCGGCGGCGACGGCTATCCGCATATCGATAACAAACCGGGCTATGTAAATACCGGGTTTATTGATGCGGAAGTGTTAAAGCAGTTTATCCAGCAAAATTCACCGATTGACGTGAACGCGTATGAGCCGAAGGGCGAGGTGAGCTGGCAGTAGTGTTGTGCGGCCTGATGCCCTCACCCCAACCCTCTCCCACCGGGAGAGGGCGCGAACACAAAAAAACGGTAACGCCTGTTACCGTTTTGCTTTTACCTCGCAGCGCCACCGGGCAATTTTCTCAATCCCTGCGCGCAATATCCGCAAATTTCGCGTCCAGCATTTTCGCCAGATCGCCTGCGGCCAGTTCGATATCCAGCCCGCGTTTGCCGCCAGAAATATAGATCGTCTCAAATTCCTGCGAAGGCGCATCGATCAGGGTCGGCAGACGCTTTTTCTGGCCGAGCGGGCTGATCCCGCCGACCAGATAACCCGTAGTGCGTTGCGCAACCATCGGGTCTGCCATATCGACCTTTTTCGCTCCCAGCGCTTTGGCCACTTTCTTCAGATCAAGCTGTCCGGCGACGGGCGTCACTGCCACGGCGAGGTGCTTCATATCGCCATTCACCGCGACCAGCAGCGTTTTGTATACCTGGTCCGCGTTCAGCCCCAGCTTGCGCACCACTTCATCACCAAAGTTGGTTTCGTTCGGATCGTGATCGTAGGTGTGGATCCGGAAAGAAATTTTGTTTTTTTCGAGTAATTTAACGGCGGGAGTCATGGCTATCCTTCTTACGACAGACGGTTCATGCCAGCAGCATACGCCTGACGTTTGTCTAAAAAATAGCACCATCTTGCGCAATAGTATTGGCAGTGATGGTTACTTTGAGCGACAATCGGCGTAGCCGAAGGTCACTTCGGTATAATAAAAACGATGAAATTCCTCTTTGACGGGCCAATAGAAATATTGGCCATTTTTTTATTTCAGCAGCGACGGCAAATTCCCTTCTCCGTACAAATGCAACGCGCCAACCGCGACAACATAACGACCGGCAGGCAGGGCATACAGCGTCTCCCGCCACGCCTGGTTGCGCGCGTTCATCAGCACATCATACAACGTTTCACTGAACGTCGACGGTAACGCCAGCTTACCGTCTGCGGGCGGCGCATCCAGCCACCAGCCAATCATCGTTTGCAGCAGACGCGCGTTGGTGTGCCAGTGGGTCAGGGTATCATCCAGCAGCATCTTGCCGTCATCAGGAAGCTGGCGAAGAAGCGCAATCTGGCTGTCCGTGCCTTCCAGTTCAATGACGGACAGGTTGCACGCCCTTGCCGCATTCAGCAGTTGATAATCGATACCGTAATCGCCGCGCAGCCCCAGGCGCTGCGCCTGGGTTGCCTGTAGCACCATGGCAATTTGCCACAGGGGCAGGGTGTCGAGCATTGAGAGCGAGACGCCGGACTCATCCGCAAGACGGGTAAGCTCAGCCAGCTGCGTCTCGTTAAGACGTTCAGCCAGGGGGCGGTCGCTTTCCAGCCCGGCAAACGGCGATTCATGGCCGGAGATGTCGGCTTCGACGATCAGCGCGTCGGCGCGCTTCAGTAGTTTAATCAGGCCGGAGGGCAGGGGGGACATATCCTGCGTGCCCATATGAATGCTTCCCACCAGGTGCAGTTGCTGCCCACCCGGAAGCGAAATATCCATACCGGGCCAGGCATAACGGCGGGGAAAAAGGGCGCGAAACGATGTTTTTATACGATTAAACAGACCCATACGCGCTCCATAAACGGAAAGGTTCATGCTAGCGCGTGGGGAAGGGGGGCGCAATAGGCGAAAGCCGGGCGGCGCTGCGCTTACCCGGCCTGCTTCCGGGATTCTACGCTTTCGGTTTAAACCGCAGCAGACGGTTAGCGTTGCTCACCACGGTAATTGACGAGAGCGCCATCGCCGCACCCGCAACAACCGGGTTCAGCAGGGTGCCGGTCAGCGGCCACAAAATCCCGGCGGCAATCGGAATGCCGAGCGAGTTATAGACGAAGGCCCCCAGCAGGTTCTGCTTCATGTTGCGCAACGTGGCTTTCGAAATCGCCAGCGCATCCGCCACGCCCATCAGGCTGTGGCGCATCAGGGTGATTGCCGCGGTTTCAATGGCGACATCGCTCCCGCCGCCCATCGCAATACCTACGTCAGCCTGCGCCAGCGCCGGGGCGTCGTTGATGCCGTCGCCGACCATCGCCACCTGACGACCATCACGTTGCAATTTCCTGATGGCGTCCGCTTTGCCATCTGGCAGTACGCCGGCTATCACCTCATCAATCCCGGCTTCTCTGGCGATGGCGTTAGCGGTAGTCGGGTTATCACCGGTTAACATCACCAGGCGATAGCCCGCATGGTGCAGGCGTTGCAAGGCATCCACGCTGTCCTGGCGTAACGGATCGCGTACGGCCAGCAGCGCCGCCACCTGACCATCCCTCGCCAGCAGAACCGGCGTCGCGCCCTGAGAGGCCTGCGCGTTCAGCTCAGCGTCCAGCACGGACGTATCAACACCGTGTTCAGTTAGCAGTGCCTGGTTACCCAGCAGCAGCGTATGGCCTTCTGCTTCACCGCTGACCCCTAAACCGCGCAGGGTGCGGAAGTTGCTTACCTGCGGCAGACGGGCATCACCGGCTTTCTCAAGGATGGCGCGCGCCAGCGGGTGACTGGAGCCTTGTTCCAGCGCGGCGGCCAGGCGCAGGGCATCCGTCTCCGTACAGCCAATGGTATTAACGGCCACTACCTGCGGTTTGCCCTCGGTTAGCGTGCCGGTTTTGTCAAAGACGAGGGTGTCCAGCGTGCTTGCCCGTTGCAGGGCGTCAGCATCACGGACCAGTACGCCAAATTCGGCGGCGCGTCCGACGCCAGAGATAATCGACATCGGCGTGGCCAGACCAAGGGCACAAGGACAGGCGATGATCAGTACCGTGGTGGCGATCACCAGGGTGTAGACAATCTGCGGCGCCGGGCCGAAGAAATACCAGATTGCCGCGCTCAGCAGGGCAATACCGACCACCACTGGCACAAAAATGGCGGAGATTTTATCGGCAAGCTGACCAATTTCCGGCTTACTGCTCTGCGCCTGGCGGACCATCCGAATGATGCGTGACAGTGTGGTATGACTGCCAACGGCGCTGGCGCGGAACAGCACGCTGCCGTCCTGTACCACCGTACCCGCATGCACCGCATCGCCCTGAGATTTCTGCTGGGGGATTGGCTCACCGGTCAGCATGGCTTCATCAAGCCAGGCATCGCCCTGGGTGATTTCACCGTCGACGGGCACGCGGTCACCGGTGGTGAGACGCAGCGTCATACCGGGTTGTACCTCTGAGAGCGGAACGCTTTTTTCCCCATCGTCGGTGACCACGCGGGCCGTCGGCGGGGTTAAATCGAGTAATCTTTCCAGCGCTTTCGACGAGCGCTGACGCGCGCGGGCTTCGAGCATATGGCCTAAGTTAATCAGACCAATAATCATCGCGCTCGCTTCATAATAGAGATGGCGCGCCTCCATCGGGAACCACTGCGGCCAGACGTTAACGCTCATCGAATACAGCCACGCCGCGCCCGTCCCGAGCGCGACCAGCGTGTCCATCGTCGCGGTGCGGTTTTTCAGGCTCTTCCAGGCGCTGGTATAGAAATGTCCGCCTGCAAACACCATCACCGCAAGGGTAATCAGACCAATCACTAGCCACAGGGTGCGGTTGTCTGCGGTGACCATCATGTTGTCACCCATCATGCCCCACACCATCACCGGAATACCGACCAGCAGGGCGACGATCGCCTGCCAGCGGAAGCGCTTCATGGTGGCGACAGCCGTTTCCTGCTGGCGCTCGCGGCGCTCGGCATCATCTTCGATGGCCTCCGCCCCGTAGCCCGCTTTCTCCACGGCCTGCACTAAATCTGCGGCGGAGGCACTGCCCATCACCAGCGCAGTACGCTCCGCCAGGTTTACCCGTGCCTGTGCGACGCCCGGTACCGCCTGTAAGGCGTTTTGTACCCGGGAGACACAGCTGGCGCAGCTCATGCCGTTGATCAGCAGCTGTTGGCTGTCATCAATATCATCAGCTACCGGAAGCTCAGGAGTGGCCGCTGTCAGTGCTTCCGACGGGGATGATGACTCTGCCAGCGGTTTAGCCTTTGGGTGGCTTAACTCCGCCCCGTAACCGGCCTGTTTAATGGTATCAATCAGCGCGTCGGCGCTGGCGCTGCCGGTCACGGCGGCATGATCGATAGTCACCTCAGCGCTTTCCACATCAGGACGCTGCTCCAGGCTTTCTTTAACACGTTTGACACAGTGGCCGCAGGAGAGGCCGTCCAGTGTCAGGTCAATAGTGTGAGACATAACAAAACTCCCGTATAATGTTCTGGTCAATTGTTGACCTTCACTCTGCTTTTCGCTAACTGTTATGAAGGTTAAACCTTCCATCAAGGGGAAGGTCAAGGGGGAAATGTGAATATCAGCGATGTTGCGAAAAAAACCGGCTTAACCAGCAAAGCGATTCGCTTTTATGAAGAAAAAGGGCTGGTGACGCCACCGTTGCGCAGTGAGAACGGCTACCGCAGCTATACGCAGCTGCATCTTGATGAACTGACGTTACTGCGCCAGGCAAGACAGGTAGGATTTAACCTTGAAGAGTGCGGCGAGCTGGTTAACCTGTTTAACGATCCGAAACGCCACAGTGCCGACGTGAAAAAACGTACGCTGGAAAAAGTGGCGGAGATCGAACGCCATATCATCGAATTACAGGCGATGCGTGAGCAACTGCTACAGCTGGCAGAATCCTGCCCGGGAGATGACAGCGCCGAGTGCCCGATTATCGACAATCTTTCCGGCTGCTGCCACCGTAAAACCCACGCCTAACAGGCTTTAATCCGCAGGGTAATGCCTTCCACCGCAATGACCTCAACCCGCGTGCCGGCGCTGAGGTCATCATCGGCCACCACCGGCCATGAACTGTCCCCCACGCGCATATGACCGCGTCCGTTGATCAGCGCGTTATCAAGCGTAAAACGTTTACCCACGATCTGCTGCCCACGCTGATTGAGATGCGCGTCGACCGGCTTCTGCGCCTTCACCCGTTTGTTCAGCCAGCGCCACCACAGCCAGGCGGCCAGCAGCGTCAGCACGGCAAACAGCGCGCCCTGCCACTCCCAGCCGACAGGCAACAGCCAGATGACCAGCCCGGTAATCACAGCGGCAACACCGCTCCACAGCAGATAACCGTTGCCGCCAAGCATCTCGGCGGCCAGCAGCAAGCCGCCAAGGCTTAGCCAGAACGCATGAGGATGTGCAACGATGAGCTCAATCATTTTTTACGCTCGTTTCCGCCGTCTTTGATCAACTCGGCAATTCCGGCGATAGATCCCATCAGACTGCTGGCATCCAGCGGCATCATCACCACTTTGCTGTTGTTCGCAGAGCCGATCTCCTTCAGCGCATCGGTATATTTTTGCGCGACGAAGTAGTTCACAGCCTGGATATCCCCGGCGGCAATCGCCTCGGAAACCATTTGCGTCGCGCGGGCTTCCGCTTCTGCCGAACGTTCACGCGCTTCTGCCTGGAGGAAGGCAGACTGACGGTCGCCCTCGGCTTTCAGGATCTGCGACTGTTTTTCCCCTTCCGCTTTCAGGATCTCGGCCTGACGCACCCCTTCAGCTTCAAGAATATAGGCGCGCTTGGTACGCTCGGCCTTCATCTGCGCATTCATGGAAGCAATCAGCTCTGCCGGTGGGCGCACGTCGCGGATCTCAATGCGGGTCACTTTGATCCCCCACGGATTGGTGGCTTCATCAACAATGTGCAGCAGGCGGGTATTAATGCTGTCGCGCTGGGAGAGCATTTCGTCCAGCTCCATCGAGCCAAGCACGGTACGGATGTTGGTCATCGTCAGGTTGACGATCGCCAGCTCCAGGTTGCTCACCTCATAGGCCGCTTTCGGCGCATCAATCACCTGAATAAAGCACACCGCATCGATGGTGACGTTGGCGTTATCCTTGGAGATGACTTCCTGGGAAGGAATATCCAGCACCTGCTCCATCATGTTGATTTTACGCCCAATTCTGTCCATGAAGGGGACGATCAGGCTTAAACCCGGCTGAAGGGTATTGGTGTAGCGACCGAAACGTTCGACGGTCCACTGGTAACCCTGCGGAACAATTTTGACGCCTGCGCCCACGATAACCAGCGCAACGAAAATAAGGACAGGAACAACGATGAGCATAAAAACCTCCTGTTTTGCATGCCGTAACGAGAAAAATTGCGTATTTGTTGAACGTAAGTATATCGGTTAACGGGCGGGATTTCGCCCCTGTAAAGAGGTGGGAACCGGACTGGTAAAATTAAAACGCCCCGCCAGGAGAGCGGGGCGCATAGCGTTACTCTTCAGACCAGGTATAGCTGAAGTCGGTGATAAACCCATCCCCGGCGTCAGCGATGGCTTTCGATAAGCCCTGATAGTATTTTTCCAGGCCGATGGCCTCTATCTGCTGGATCTGCTCGCGAACGGGCGCGCAGAACAGTACTGCATTGCCCGCTCCGACACGTTTGTTGTTCGGCGGCAGATCGCCGGTAATCCCCTTAAACCAGGTTCTGATCCCTTGCTTTAAGCTGTGCGGCGCTTTTGCAAGATCCTTCTGGCCTGTCAGCACCTGTAAGGTGGGGAACTCATTTGCATTGACGGCGGTTTTCATGCGTGCAAAGAACGCGGTAAAAAGCTCAAAAGAGCCGAGATCCGTGACGCGAGGCTTGGTGGTTTTTCCGTTTTTATTGCCCATTTTTCCGGCAGGGGCTGTAGGCGCCGGAACCACATTGACCTTATGCAGATCCAGACCAAACAGCAGATTGCAGTGCGCCCGGCGCTCTTTAAGCGGGTAGGACATTAGCACGTCAATAAACGCCGTCGCCTTCACATCGGCCAGGTCATGGTTAATCAGCCATTGCGAGCGGGCAAATTCCGCGGGGGAAACGAACCAGTCCGGCACCTCAGTAAAGCGTCTGGATTTACCCTTGCCGTCAAACTCGAGAAAGTAAGCCCCATCATCGAAAGCAAAATAGCAGTTTTTAAAGCTTCCGATCGTGGTGTTAACGATGAGCGCCTTCTTAACAAAATCGACCACCTCTGCACCCATGACAAAACGCGTGAGTTCAGAAGAATTGATGACTTCCATTAATGTTTCCACATCTGGAACACCAGGCTTCAGGGAAGAGAACTCATAAAAGATATGTGTCATGTTGCTGACTTCCTGTAGTTATAGAGGTGACAATTACCGAACAAAAAGTTTAACACTTGCGATAGGTTAAGGCTATTCGCGCAGCGTAGCGGAAAGGATTATGCTAAAGGCTGTTCTTATCACAGCGGTTAACGGAATCGGAATGAATAATAAAAAAAATCTTCTGGATATCAGGGATGTTGGCTTTCGTGTGGGTGATAACACCATCCTTCAGCACGTCGATTTTTGTCTCTCTCCGGGCGAATTTAAACTCATAACCGGCCCCTCCGGCTGCGGCAAAAGCACCCTCCTGAAAATCGTGGCTTCGCTACTGAGTCCAACGGAGGGAACCATCCTGTTTGAAGGGAAAGATATCGCCACGCTTACACCGGAAAGCTATCGCCAGCAGGTGTCATACTGCGTGCAAACGCCGTCCCTGTTTGGCGACACGGTGTACGACAATCTGGTTTTCCCCTGGCACATCCGCAACCAAACGCCCGATCCGAAAAAGTTTGCGGACGATCTGACCCGTTTTGGGCTTCCGCCGGAGACGCTGACCAAATCGACTGCCGAACTGTCAGGCGGGGAAAAGCAGCGCGTCTCGCTGATCCGTAACCTGCAATTCCTGCCGAAGGTGCTTTTGCTGGATGAAATCACCAGCGCGCTGGATGACGCTAACAAGCGCAACGTCAATGAGATTATTCATCGCTACGTCCGTGAACAGGATATTGCCGTGCTGTGGGTGACGCACGATTCAAACGAAATTAGCCATGCGGATGATGTCATCACGCTCAGGCCGCAGGGCGGGAAAATGGAGGAGGCTCACCGTGGGTGAACATAACATAACCAACGAATCGCTGGCGCTGTCGATGGTCCTGGTGCTGGTGGCGATTGTGGTCAGCTACCGGGAGAAGCTGGGGCTGGAAAAAGATATTCTGTGGAGTATCGTTCGCGCGGTCATTCAGCTCATCATCGTCGGCTATGTGCTGAAATACATCTTCAACGTCAATCATGCCGTGCTGACCCTGTTGATGGTGCTGTTTATCTGCTTTAACGCGGCATGGAACGCGCAGAAACGCAGTAAATACATCGATAAAGCGTTCCTCTCGTCGTTTATTGCCATCACTACCGGGACCGCGTTAACGCTGGCGGTACTGGTGCTCTCCGGCTCGATAGAGTTTACGCCAATGCAGGTGATCCCCATTTCCGGGATGATTGCGGGCAATGCGATGGTGGCGGTCGGGTTATGCTACAACAATCTGGGGCAACGCTTCAGCAGTGAACAGCAACAGCTTCAGGAGAAGCTAAGCCTGGGCGCGACACCAAAGGTGGCCTCGGCGCGGTTGATCCGCGACAGCATTCGTTCTTCGCTGATCCCAACGGTGGATTCCGCCAAAACCGTGGGTCTGGTGAGCCTGCCGGGCATGATGTCGGGGCTGATTTTTGCCGGTATCGATCCGGTTAAAGCGATTAAATACCAGATTATGGTGACGTTTATGCTGCTCTCTACGGCGAGCCTGTCGACGATTATTGCCTGCTATCTGACCTATCGGAAGTTTTACAATGCGCGCCACCAGCTGGTGGTGACGCAGTTGAAAAAGACGGGGTAATATCGGCTTTTGTAGGCCCGGCAAGCGTTAGCGCCACCGGGCATTTTTGTTAGTAAAGCAATGCGTACAGCTGACGACGATACTTAGACGCCAGCGCGTCACCGGTGCCGAGCGCGGCCAGGATCTCCTGGAACATCTTTCGCGCCTGACCGTCTGCGGCGCCCAGGTCCTTCTGAAGGTGACTAAACAGCAGCTCCAGCGCCTCTTCATTACGCCCCACCTGGTGAAGCTGAAGCGCCAGCTGGCTTGCCAGCGCGGCATCCGCCGGGTTGTCCGCAACCTGCTGCTGAAGTTGCTGAATTTCAGGGGTATCCGCCGCCTGTTTCAGCAGGTCAATCTGCGCCACCAGGCCCTGATAGCGGGTGTCCTGATCCTGCATCGGCACCGTTTTCAGCACGGCTTCCGCGTCTTCGGGGCGGTGCAGCGCAATCTGGGTCTCTGCCAGCAGCAGACCAATCTGGCTGTTCTGGTTCGACAGCTGCCACGCGTCTTTTAACAGCGGCAGCGCCTCGTCGTACTTGCCTTCCTGCATCAGCGCCATGGCTTCCTGCGCTTTCAGCTCTTCTTCGCGCGGCAGGACTTTATCCAGCAGGGCGCGGATCGCCTCTTCCGGCTGCGGCCCCTGGAAGCCATCCACCGGCTGACCGTTCTGGAACAGGTAGACGGTTGGGATCGCACGCAGGCCAAACTGGGAAGCCAACATCGGTTCGGCGTCACAATCCAGCTTCGCCAGAATGAATTGACCGTTGTACTGCGCGGCAAGGCTTTCCAGGACCGGCGTCAGCTGCAGGCAGTGTTGGCTGCGTTCAGACCAGAAGTAGAACAGCACCGGTGTAGTCATTGACTGTTCGAGTGTCTGTTGCAGGTTAGCTTCAGTTATGTTGACGATATTCTGTACGGACATGCGGCATTCTCTTTTATCGGTTTACTCTTTACATGGGGGTAAGCGTCGTCGCTTCAACTCAACCCTGCAAAATTTTGTCCATCATCCGCCCCGGCAGCAGGCGTTTCAACCAGCCGACGGCATGGGTCACCAGCGTCACCGGATAGCGCATTTTAGGGGTATCGCTCTCAAATGCGTGGCGCACTTTGGCAACCACGGCTTCTGGCCCAAGCGTAAAACGCGCCGCGATACCGGGATTTTCGACCGGTTGGTCCGCCTGCGTCTGGTTAACGTTTTCCGTAAAGCGGGTGCGGATGGGGCCCGGTTCAATCAGGCTGACCTTAATGCCGCTGTGGCGCAGCTCCATGCGCAACGCATCGGACCAGGCTTCAAGCGCATATTTACTGGCAGCGTAAGCCCCGCGTCCCGGCGTGGAGATCAGGCCCATCACCGAGGAGGTCATGACAATCCGCCCTTCGCCGTGCGGCAGCATGGCGGGGAGAAGGCGCATGGTGAGCTGATGCGCACCAAAAAAGTTTGCGGAGAACTGCTGCTCCAGCTGTTCCCGTGAGAGGGTCTGTAGCGGGCCGTATACGCCATAGCCCGCATTGTTGAACAGGCCGTAAAGCCGGTTGTTGGTCAGGGCGATAACCTCATCGGCGGCCTGCTCCACGCTCTCTGGCGAATCGAGATCCAGCAGAATGCCGGTAAATCCCAGCCCTCGCATGCGTTCGACATCTTCGGGTTTGCGGCAGGCCGCCAGCACCCAAAACCCCTGACGTTTCAGTTCAAGGGCGCTCTCAAGGCCAATTCCGCTGGAACATCCTGTTATTAAGACCGATTTTTGCATAACTTTACCTGTCAGGTTCTCAGCTGTTTGACGAGTCATGTTTAACTAAAGGAGCCAGCCGGGTTGCCATCCAGTCGGCAATGAACGGCTGGGCATCGCGATTGGGGTGAATGCCATCATCCTGCATCCACTGGGGTTTCAGATAGACCTCTTCCATGAAAAATGGCAGCAGCGGAATATCAAACTCTTTGGCAAGCTTAGGATAGATCGCGCTAAACGCCTCATTATACCGACGGCCGTAGTTAGCGGGCAGGCGAATTTGCATCAGCAGCGGCTGGGCGTTAGCGGCCTTAATGGTCTGCAAAATAGTCCGCAGCGTTTGCTCCGTTTGCTGTGGCTGGAAGCCGCGCAAACCATCATTACCGCCCAGTTCGACCAGCACCCAACGCGGTTGATGCTGCTTAAGCAGGGCAGGCAGGCGCGATAAGCCTTGCTGCGACGTATCGCCGCTGATGCTGCCGTTAACGACAGACGCCCGGGACTGCCATTTATCATTGAGCAGGGCGGGCCAGGCCGCACTGGCGGCCATACGATAGCCCGCGCTCAGGCTATCGCCCAGAATCAATAACGTGTCCGCAGCCGCCGCGCGGAAGGTCATCAGCATCAAAAACAGGAAGGGCAAATGCCAGCGGAAAACATTGTTGAAGTTCATCGTCTTAAGAAGTCCGTCGGTCAGGGAGAACACGAGCTTTCCATCCTCACCGGAGTTGAACTCGTTGTCAAACGTGCCGAAACCATCGCCCTGATTGGCGAATCCGGTTCCGGTAAGTCCACGCTGCTGGCCATTCTCGCCGGGCTGGACGATGGCAGCAGCGGGGAAGTGAACCTGGTCAGCCAGCCCCTCCACGCGCTTGATGAAGAGGCGCGCGCCGCGCTGCGTGCCCGGCATATCGGGTTTGTCTTTCAGTCATTCATGCTGATCCCAACCCTCAACGCGCTGGAAAACGTTGAGCTGCCCGGCCTGCTGCGCGGTGAAAATACCCGCGAAAGCCGCGATCACGCCAAAGCGTTGCTGGAACAGCTGGGGCTGGGAAAACGTCTCGACCACCTTCCGGCGCAGCTTTCCGGCGGTGAGCAGCAGCGCGTGGCGCTGGCCCGGGCGTTTAACGGGCGCCCGGAAGTGCTGTTTGCCGATGAGCCCACGGGCAATCTCGACCGTAAAACCGGGGACAAAATTGCCGATCTGCTGTTTTCACTCAACCGCGAACACGGCACCACGCTGATTCTGGTTACCCACGACCCGCAGCTGGCCGCCCGCTGCGACCGCCGCCTGCGGCTGGTGAACGGTGTTCTTCAGGAGGAAGCATGATTGCCCGCTGGTTCTGGCGCGAATGGCGCTCGCCCTCGCTGCTGATTGTCTGGCTGGCGTTGAGCCTGGCGGTGGCCTGCGTGCTGGCGCTCGGCAGCGTCAGCGATCGTATGGAGAAAGGGCTTAGCCAGCAGAGTCGGGAATTTATGGCGGGGGATCGGGCTCTGCAAAGTTCTCGCCCCGTGCCGCCGGGCTGGATTGAGGAAGCGCGCAAAGAGGGGCTGAAGGTGGGAGAGCAAATCACCTTCCAGACCATGACCTTTGCGGGCGACACGCCACAGCTTGCCAGCGTAAAAGCCGTGGATGACATCTACCCGATGTATGGTGATTTACAAACCAGTCCGCCGGGGCTAAAACCGACGGCCGGTACGGTACTGCTGGCATCGCGTCTGATGGCGCTGCTGAACCTGAAACCCGGCGACAGCATCGACGTCGGCGACGCGACCCTCAAAATTGCCGGGGAAGTGGTGCAGGAGCCCGACTCCGGATTTAATCCGTTCCAGCTTGCGCCGCGCCTGCTGATGAACACCGCTGATGTGGCGAAAACCAACGCCGTCCAGCCGGGTAGCCGCGTCACATGGCGCTATAAGTTTGGCGGGACGCCTGCTCAACTGGAGGCGTATGAAAAATGGCTCCTGCCTCAGCTCAAGCCGGAACATCGCTGGTACGGGCTGGAGCAGGATGACGGGGCGCTCGGCAAATCCCTCGAGCGTTCTCAGCAGTTTCTGTTGCTGTCGGCGCTGTTAACCCTGCTGCTGGCCATTGCGGCCGTTGCCGTGGCAATGGGGCACTACTGCCGCAGCCGTTACGATCTGGTGGCGATACTCAAAACCCTCGGCGCGGGCCGGGCACAGCTGCGCAAGCTGATTGTCGGCCAGTGGCTGATGGTGCTGGCGCTGTCGGCTCTGACCGGCGGGGCGATAGGGCTGCTGTTTGAAAAGCTGCTGATGGTGCTGCTCAAACCGGTCCTGCCCGCTGCGCTGCCGCCTGCCAGCCTCTGGCCGTGGCTGTGGGCCATCGGCGCGATGACGACGATCTCCCTGCTGGTGGGGTTACGCCCCTACCGGCTGCTGCTCGCCACCCAGCCGCTGCGCGTGCTGCGCCGGGATGTGGTGGCCAGCGTCTGGCCGCTGAAGTTCTATCTGCCGGTGATTATTGCGGTGGCAGTCGGGCTGTTGGCCTGGCTGATGGGCGGCAGTACGCTGCTGTGGGCGGTGCTGGCGGGCGCGGTGGTGCTGGCGCTGCTGTGCGGCGTGGTGGGCTGGATACTGCTTAATGTGCTGAGTAAGCTGACAGTTAAATCACTCCCCATACGGTTAGCGGTTAACCGACTGCTGCACCAGCCGTGGTCTACCCTCAGCCAGCTCTCGGCATTTTCGCTGTCGTTTATGCTGCTGGCGCTTCTGCTGGTGCTGCGCGGGGATCTGCTGGATCGCTGGCAGCAGCAGCTTCCTCCGGAAAGCCCGAACTATTTCCTGATCAACATTGCTCCCGAACAGGTGACGCCGCTGAAGGGTTTCCTGTCTGAGCATCACATTATTCCGGAATCGTTCTATCCGATCGTGCGCGCCCGCCTGACGCAGATCAACGGCCAGTCCACGGAGGGAAATAAGGATGAATCGCTCAACCGCGAGCTCAACCTGACCTGGCAGGCGAAACGTCCGGACCATAACCCGATCGTTGCTGGCACCTGGCCGCCGAAAGCGGGGGAAGTGTCGATGGAGGAGGGGCTGGCGACACGCCTGAACGTGAAGCTCGGTGATAGCGTGACCTTTACCGGTGATACCCAGGATTTCACCGCCAAAGTCACCAGCCTGCGCAAAGTGGACTGGGAAAGCCTGCGGCCAAACTTCTTCTTCATCTTCCCGCCGGGCGCGCTGGACGGACAGCCCCAGAGCTGGCTGACCAGCTTCCGCTGGGAAAACGGCAACGGCATGCTGACGCAACTGAACCGGGAGTTCCCGACGGTGAGCCTGCTGGATATCGGCGCGATCCTCAAACAGGTCGGGCAGGTGCTGGAACAGGTGAGCCGCGCCCTGGAGGTGATGGTGGTGCTGGTGACCGTCTGCGGCCTATTGCTGCTGCTGGCGCAGGTGCAGGTCGGCATGCGTCAGCGTCATCAGGAGCTGGTGGTCTACCGCACGCTGGGGGCCAGTAAACGGCTGCTGCGCGCCACGCTGTGGAGCGAATTTGCCCTGCTCGGGCTGGTGGCGGGCCTGGTGGCGGCCATCGGGGCGGAAACCGCACTGGCGGTGCTTCAGACGAAAGTCTTTGATTTTCCATGGGAGCCTGACTGGCGGCTGTGGCTCACGCTGCCCGTCTGCGGCGCGGTGCTGCTGTCCCTGTGCGGTGGCTGGTTCGGGACGCGGCTGTTGAAAGGTAAAGCGCTGTTCCGCCAGTTTGTCAGCTAGTTTACTTGCGTGATGATGACGCACCGGCATTTCTGCTGGTGTGTCATCGATTAATAGCACTAATCGTTAATACCCATGCATTTAGTAGCACAAAACATTAAAAACCCGCCCACACAGCCCGAATTTTTCCGGTTAATATTCACCAGCTAAATATTTAGCAGCGTGTCTATCAAGGAAAAATAATGACTATAAGAAAAACAGCGCTGGCGACAACGATCGGCGCAGCAGTGGCATTGGCTTCTTTCGCATCTCAGGCGGAAATCACCCTTCTGAAACAGGATCCGCAGGCGGGTAACCCGCTGAGCCGTCTGAACTTCACCGTTGGCGGCAGCATCCGTCCTCAGTTCCAGAACATGACCGGTGACGACGGCAAAAACGGCTACAAGCGTAACGGCTTTGACGGCGGTACCCGTTTCCGTTTCGCGGCAGACTACTACCTGTTCGATGACATCAGCTGGATCACCTACTACGAGCTGGGTGTGAACATTCCGGCGCAGTTTAACTGGGATAACCACTACGCCGA
Organism: Enterobacter cloacae complex sp. 402C9; assembly: GCF_050030745.1. NCBI lineage: Bacteria > Pseudomonadati > Pseudomonadota > Gammaproteobacteria > Enterobacterales > Enterobacteriaceae > Enterobacter > Enterobacter cloacae complex sp. 402C9. The sequence continues at coordinate 1,135,603 of NZ_JBLGUW010000001.1, forward strand.
CGGCGCGCACGATACTTCACGCCGTATGCTCTACACCGGTCTGAAGAGCGACACCTGGGGTACGCTTACCTTCGGCCAGCAGAACAGCGTGTACTATGACGTGGTGGGCGCGAAAACCGATATCTGGGACTACGACATGATTGGTCAGGCGTCGGGTAACGGGATCAACGGCGACTACGACGGCTCTTACCGTTCACGCCAGATGCTGAAGTACAAGAAAACCGTGGGCGATGCTGACATCTACGCCTCTTACCTGTTTGAAGACAGCGAATACCTGCCGGGCAACGGCCTGCGCTACAAGCGCAAAGGCGGAGGTTCACTGGGTATCGATTACCACCTGACCACCGATCTGACCTGGGGCGCAGCGTGGAACTACACCCGCGCGGACATGCGTAATCCGGACAACGGCGACAGCAAATCCTACGACCAGAACATTCTCGGCACCGCACTGAGCTGGACGCCGGATAACTGGACCTTCTCCGCAGGCGGCGGCTGGTATCAGAACTTCATGACCACCAAAAAAGTGTCCGTTAACGACTACTTCGCCGGTGATGCATGGGGTATTGAATACTTCGCAGGATACAAATTCCCGGTCGGTCAGTATGCGGTGAAATCCATTCAGCCGTACTTCATGGGCGACCGCATTGAGTACGTGAACGGCCGTAACTACCAGCGCATCGACAACGGCGTAGGTATCAGCGTCCAGCTGGACTACGGTTTCCGCGTGGATTACGAACACGTGTTCACCTCCAGCACCGACAACCTGGGCGACATGAACCTGGTGCGTCTGCGTTACGACTTCTAAGTGGTTTGTTCCCCGGTGGCGCTGCGCTTACCGGGGCTACAAAAGCACGCGTAGGCCGGGTAAGGCGTAGCCGCCACCCGGCTTTTTTCAGCGATCAAGCCATTCGGCAATGTCTTCAAACGTCCCGCGATATACAATTTTCTCCGCCTTTTTCTCCAGCTGATAGCCGTACATCGGATCGTAATAGCACGCGTAGGCCGGGTAAGGCGTAGCCGCCACCCGGCTTTTTTCAGCGATCAAGCCACTCGGCAATTTCTTCGTACGTCCCGCGAAAAACAATCTTCTCCGCTTTCTTCTCCAGCTGATAGCCGTACATCGGGTCGTAATAGTCCTTCAGCAGCGGCACAAGCCAGCTGAAGTGCGCGTCAGTGCTTCCAGAGCGCTGTTGTTCCAGCAGCGCGGAATCTAATAGCGCGGTAAATTCCGCGAATCGTTGCAGCCCCAGACGACGGCGGATGGCGAACAGGCCGTGATGCAGGTATTCGCTGTAGGCTTTCCAGCCCGCTTCTTCACCGTAGGCGGCAAAAAAGTCGGCCCACATGTGGTCGAAATACTCTTCGCGCAGGCGCTCAAGACGGATCTCAAACGGATCTTCGACCACCACGACAGGCGCTTCCGCCATGCGGTCGCGCAGGCACTCCGGCAGGTGGTTAGAGCCAATCATCCGGCCCTCATCCTCCAGCACCCAGCGCGCGGCATCTTTTTTTAGCAGCTCGACGGCAAGGTGATTCTCGAAGCTCGCCTGAGAAAGTTGCGGGGTGAGCGTGCGGCCAAATGACGAGCCGCGATGGTGCGCCAGCCCTTCCAGATCGATGCCCTGCGCATGCTGCTTCACCAGCAGCGTTTTGCCGTTTCCGGTACAGCCACCGATAAGCACCATCGGTTTTTGTGACTGCTCAATCGTCACCTGAATCGCTGTCTGGCGCAGGGCCTTATAGCCGCCGCGGATCAGCGGATAATCGATTCCCGCCTCTTTAAGCCAGGCCTGGGAGATATGTGAGCGCTGGCCACCGCGCGCGCAGCAAAGGTAGCCCTTAGGATGGGCCAGGCTGGCTTCGCGCCAGGCGTTGATGCGCGCCTCTCGCGTCTCGCCGTTGACCAGGCTATGGCCGAGCGTCAGTGCGGCGTCCGGACCCTGGCGTTTATAGCAGGTGCCGACGGCGGCACGCTCGTCGTCGTTCATTAAGGGCAGGTTGAGTGCGGCGGGCATCGCACCCTGGACAAATTCGATCGGCGCGCGAACGTCGATTAAAGGGGTATCGGACGCGAGGATCGCGCGATAGTCCGTTCCATCGTTCATGGTGGTTCCAGAAGAAAGCTAAGCAGCAATGGGCGGGAATTGTACGCCGGGGAAGGGGAAGGTCAACTCCCCGGCGGGGGTTACTTACTTCAGTTTTGACTGCGCCCAGACAATCCCGCTCGCGTATTCTGGCGGCAGCAGGGGAACGATCGCTTCCAGCGTGGCGCTCAGGCGGTCCGTGTCGGTATCGTTCAGGTTCAGGTGGCCGACCTTACGACCCGGGCGCACCGCTTTGTCGTACCAGTGCAGGTGCACCAGCGGCAGCTTCAGCCAGTCGTAGTTCAGATCGGTGCCGATCAGGTTGATCATCACCGACGGGCTGGTCACCACCGGCTGCGGCAGCGGCAGGTCAGTGATGGCGCGCAGGTGCAGCTCGAACTGGCTGATGGAGGCACCGTTTTGCGTCCAGTGGCCGCTGTTGTGCACGCGCGGCGCAAGTTCGTTGATCAGCAGACCCGATGGCGTGACGAAACACTCCATCGCCATTACGCCCACATAGCCCAGCTCATGCATGATGGCAGAGAGCATCTCTTCCGCCTGCGCCTGCTGGTCAGCATTGGCCTGCGGGAAGGCGACGCTGGTGCGCAGAATCCCGTCCTGATGCAGGTTATGCGTTAGCGGGTAAAAAACGGTGTGCCCGTCATGCCCGCGCGCGCCCACCAGCGACACTTCACCGCTGAAGTTTATGCCCTGCTCAACGATGCACTCGCCGTAGCAGTCGTCCGGCAGCTCGGCGGTGTCGTTCGCGCGCAGGCGCCACTGCCCGCGACCGTCGTAGCCGCCGACACGACGCTTCACGATCGCCAGATCGCCCAGCATGGCGAAGACGTCATTCCACTCGCTTTTGTCGGACAACAGCTGCCACGGCGCGGTCGCAAGGCCGAGCTTGTCGAACAGCTGCTTTTGCGTCAGACGGTCGGCGATGATCGGGAAGACGTCGCGGTTCACAAAGGCGTTATGGCGCGCCAGCTCGCGGGTCAGGGCGGTTTCCGGCCAGCGTTCAATTTCGGCGGTGATCACGCTCTGATGGAACGGCACGGCTTCCGGCTCGGCGTCCAGCCCGACGGGCCAGACGGCAATACCCAGCGGCTCACCGGCCTGACGTAGCATCCGGCCAAGCTGACCATTACCAAGAACGCAAACCTGCTTCATGCTGCACCCCGCGGATCCGGGTTATCCAGCACCTCGTCGGTCTGGGCTTTACGCCACTCCGCCAGACGTTGATGTAAGTCTTTATCATGCGTCGCGAGGATCTGCGCGGCCAGCAGGGCGGCATTTGCGGCACCCGCCTTACCAATCGCCAGCGTACCGACAGGGATACCGCGCGGCATCTGGACGATAGAGTACAGGCTATCAACCCCGCTTAACGCGGCGCTCTGTACCGGCACGCCCAGTACCGGCACCAGGGTTTTGGCGGCAATCATGCCCGGCAGATGTGCTGCGCCGCCCGCACCGGCAATGATCACCTCGTAACCGTTCTCTTCGGCGCTTTCGGCGAAGCTGAAAAGTTTATCCGGCGTACGGTGCGCGGAAACCACTTCGACGTGGTGCGGAACATTCAGGATTTCAAAGATTTCGGCGGCGAATTGCATGGTAGCCCAGTCGCTTTTGGACCCCATCACGATGGCGACACGCGCCGGATTATTGCGGGAAGACATGCGTCTTAAAACTCCTGTGGTGCGGAACACACTGCTTTCGAGGGCACAGAGAATAGCATGTAATACCGGCAAGGAAAACGGTTGCGTGGTCGGGAAATGAGCGAAAAAACGAGGAGGGTTAAAACGGGAAGGCGATCAGTTCCACACCTTCCGGCGTGACTTTGACCATCGATCCTTCGCTGTGCCAGGCGCCTAAAACCACGCGATGGGCGGGCTCGCCGTTGGCGATAAGGGAATGCACATCGGGACGATGGGTATGGCCGTGGATCAGCCACTGAACGCGATGCTTCTCCATCACGTTCACCACCGCCTGCGGGTTGACGTCCATGATGGTCATCGATTTGCTGCTGTTGGCGGCCTTGCTGCCCGCGCGCATTCTGGCGGCGATGCGGTTGCGGATAAACAGCGGCAGGGCGAGGAACACTTTCTGGATCCACGGGGTGTGAACTTTGGCGCGAAACGCCAGGTAGCCGGTATCGTCAGTGCAGAGCGTGTCGCCGTGCATGATCAGAATATTGCGGCCATAGAGGTCAAGCACCTGCTCTTCCGGCAGCAGCGTCATGCCGCTCTCGCGGGCGTAGCGCTGGCCGATCAGGAAATCACGGTTGCCGTGAATGAAATAGCAGGGGACGCCGGAATCCACCAGCGCTTTAATGGCCGCTGCCATCTCACGGTGCAGCGGGTTCGGATCGTCGTCGCCTATCCAGGCCTCAAACAGGTCACCCAGAATGTACAGCGCATCGGCGCTTTTCGCTTCACCGCGTAAAAAACGCAGAAAACCGGCGGTTATCGCCGGTTCTTCTGTTTGCAGATGCAGATCCGCAATAAAGAGTGTCGCCACGAATTACTCGCTGACGGTCACGCTTGTGATCACAACGTCTTCTTTAGGAACGTCCTGGTGCATACCGCTGCGGCCAGTAGAAACGGCTTTGATCTTGTCGACCACGTCCATGCCTTCAACCACTTCTGCGAATACGCAGTAGCCCCAGCCTTGCAGGCTTTCGCCAGAGAAGTTCAGGAAGTCGTTGTCCGCCACGTTAATGAAGAACTGTGCGGTAGCAGAGTGCGGGGCCTGAGTACGGGCCATTGCCAGCGTACCGCGGGTGTTTTTCAGGCCGTTGTTCGCTTCGTTTTTGATCGCTTCTTTCGTCTCTTTCTGGCGCATGCCAGGCTCGAAACCGCCGCCCTGGATCATAAAGCCGTTGATCACACGGTGGAAAATAGTGTTGTTGTAGAAACCTTCGCGGCAGTAGTCCAGGAAGTTTTTAACTGTTTCAGGCGCTTTGTCATCAAAGGTTTTGATTACGATATCGCCATGATTAGTGTGGAAAGTAACCATTTTTGCATCCTGTTCCGTTATTGTGGTGCGTCGACCCGTGCTCGGGTCACATATAGGGGCTTGTTATAGCATAACCACAGGACACGATCACCTTGCATTGTGTGCTGACCGTGCTCCGAATTATGGGTATTATAAGGAACAAACAATCCACACACGTGTTTACATGGAATCTTCGATGTTAAAAATCTTTAATACAATGACGCGCCAAAAAGAGGAATTTAAACCTATCCATGCCGGGGAAGTCGGCATGTACGTGTGTGGTATTACGGTTTACGATCTCTGTCATATCGGCCATGGCCGTACCTTTGTCGCGTTCGACGTGGTGTCCCGCTACCTGCGCTTCCTGGGCTATAACCTGAAGTATGTGCGCAACATCACCGACATCGACGACAAAATCATTAAACGTGCTAATGAAAATGGCGAAAGCTTTGTCGCGCTGGTGGATCGCATGATCGCCGAAATGCACAAGGATTTTGATGCCTTGAATATTCTGCGCCCGGATAGCGAGCCGCGTGCGACCCACCATATTCATGAAATCATTGAGATCACCCAAAAGCTGATCGAGCGCGGTCACGCCTATGTGGCGGACAACGGCGACGTGATGTTCTCGGTGCCGACGGACCCAACCTACGGTGCGCTTTCCCGCCAGGATCTGGACCAGCTCCAGGCCGGTGCACGCGTGGACGTGGTTGACGTGAAGCGTAATCCGATGGACTTCGTGCTGTGGAAGATGTCCAAGGCGGGCGAACCGAGCTGGCCATCCCCCTGGGGCGAAGGGCGCCCGGGCTGGCACATTGAATGTTCCGCAATGAACTGCAAACAGCTGGGCAACCATTTCGACATCCACGGCGGCGGTTCGGATCTGATGTTCCCGCACCACGAAAACGAAATCGCGCAGTCCACCTGTGCTCACGGCGGCGAGTACGTGAACTACTGGATGCACTCCGGGATGGTGATGGTTGACCGCGAGAAGATGTCGAAATCGCTGGGTAACTTCTTCACCGTGCGCGACGTGCTGAAGTATTACGACGCGGAAACCGTGCGCTACTTCCTGATGTCCGGCCACTATCGCAGCCAGCTGAACTACAGCGAAGAGAACCTGAAGCAGGCGCGCGCTGCGCTGGAGCGTCTGTATACCGCACTGCGCGGCACCGACAGGTCTGTTCCGGCCGCTGGCGGCGAGGCGTTCGAAGCCCGCTTCGTTGAGGTCATGAACGACGACTTCAACACGCCGGAAGCCTACTCCGTGCTGTTCGACATGGCGCGTGAGGTGAATCGCCTGAAGTCAGAAGATATGGCGGCGGCGAATGCGCTGGCGTCTCATCTGCGTAAGCTCTCTTCCGTGCTCGGCCTGCTGGAGCAGGAGCCGGACGTGTTCCTGCAAAGCGGCGCGCAGGCGGACGACGGTGAAGTAGCGGAAATTGAAGCACTGATTAAAGCGCGTCTGGAAGCGCGTCAGGCGAAAGACTGGGCGGCGGCGGATGCGGCGCGTAACCGTCTGACCGAGATGGGTATTATTCTGGAAGATGGCCCGCAGGGCACCACCTGGCGTCGTAAGTAAGTCCGTAATGCCCGGTGGCGCTTTACGCTTACCGGGCCTACAGGTGAAAGCAGGCCGGGTAAGGCGTAGCCGCCACCCGGCTTTTTTTACCTTCTCTTCTTCCACCATAATACTCCCATCAGCACGATTCCCGGCAGCCACACCCACAGCAGTTCCGAGATAATCACCTGATGCCCGTACGGCGTGGTATAGCGCGACAGTGCAAACGGCGCGACCTTAATCACCTGCCACGGCGCAAAGAAGCGCTCATCTGACCAGGGCCACAGCCAGCCGACGCCTTTCCCGCCGGTGGTAATCGAATCCAGCAGGCTGTGCGACAGCAGCGACACGGTTAAAAACAGCCAGCAGCGCGACAGGCTGGCCCGGAACCATCGACGCCCAGCCAGCACGCAAAGTATGGGCACTACAAAGGCAAACAGCAGCGAATGAGTGAAACCGCGGTGGCCGAAAATATTCCCGTAGGCGACACCGAATTTAAACGCCAGTACGTCAGCGTCAGGCAGCATGGCGAGGACGATCCCGGCAAACAGCAGGCGGGGTGGGATGACTTTGGTTCCGAGCCCTAAGCCCAGACACAGAGGTACGGCAGCGTGGGTGATAACGGTAGGCATTACATTTATCCAAGGCAAATCATGGAAATATAGCAGTCATCTCGCGCTATAAGACCCATGCTAAATTCTGAATTTACGCCGATTCCCGCGCGATAAGCTGGCCGGAGAGGGTAATACGCTGCGTTTGCAGATCCGGCTCCTTCAGCCTGCGGATCATCAGCCCTGCCGCCTGGCGGCCTGTCTCTTCGCTGGCAGACGAAACGTAAGTCAGTGACGGCGACGTGAGGTTTACGTGAAGCATATCTTCAAAGCCGATCAGCGCCACCTGCTGAGTCAGGAAAACATCTTTGCCCACCGTGCGCCCCACCTGGTGAATGCCGGAGATCGAACCGATCATCGCGTCCGGCGAATGGCAGAGCAGGGCGGTAATCGTGTTGTTCTTCTCCAGCAGCTGGCGAGTCGCCATGGCCGCCGCCTGCGTATCATCGGTGCAGGCGGGAGAATATTCCTCACGCCAGACCAGGCCGTTCTGCGTCATCGCGCTGCGAAAACCGAGCAGGCGCTGCTCGCGAATACGGCACCCGTCGCGCCCGCCAATGTAGGCGATGGTGCGGTGCCCGCGCTCGATAAGATAACGCGCGGCCAGGTTCGCCGCCTGGCGGTTATCGCGCATCACCAGGTTGCATTTCTCTTCCAGCAACGACTGCGAAACCGCCACAAGCGGCAGCGGGCATTGGCGAATGTGTTCCGGGAGAGAGGCGGCGCGGGTGTCCGACGCCAGATAGATGACGCCCGCCACGCCCTGCTGCTTAAATGAGAGCAGGGTACGCTCAAGATGTTCGTCGTCGTTCAGCGGCTGACCGAGAAAAACCATATAACCCTGTTTCTCCAGCTCCTGAACGATGCTCGCCATCACTTTGATGGAAAAGCTGTCGCTGAAGTCCCGCAGGATCAGGCCGATTAAATTGGAGGTGTTGGCGCGAAGGTTGGCAGCGGCGACGTTATGAACATAGCCCAGCGTTGTGATGGCGGCATTGACCTTCCCGATCGTCGCCTCTGAGATTTTCCCTTTCTGGCGCAGCACCAGCGACACGGTAGAAACCGACACGCCCGCATGCTTTGCAACATCAATAATGCTGACTTTCTTCAAAACCGCTCCCTGAAATTTACCGATTATCAGCCAGATAAGAGGCGTACCCCAGCGTACAGGAGACGCCTCCTTCAGGCATCTTATTATTTGCCAATCATCGTTGACATGGTCTGGGCGATAAACTGTGCTCTGGCCCCGAAAATCACCTGTATCCCGTTATCGCCAACAAACACCACGCCGCGCGCGCCCAGCCCGTTCAGCCCGTCCCGGTCCACCGCTTCGCTCTTCGCCACTTCCAGACGCAAACGCGTGATGCAGGAGCCGACAGAATCAATGTTCTGCGCACCGCCCAGCAGGCCGATGATTTCGGTGGCAAGTTCGGAATCGGACTTGTCATTCGCGCTGGCGGTCACTTCGGTGCGGCCCGGCGTTTTCACGTCGAAACGGCGGATCACGAAGCGGAAGGTGAAATAGTAAATCAGGGCCATTGGGATACCGATGATAATGGCGCTCAGGAAGTTGGTCTGATAGCCGTTAAACGACGGCAGGATCCCGAACGACAGGTAGTCGATAAAGCCCGCCGAGAACGACTTGGCGATGTGCGCATGCAGCAGGTACATGGTCATGTACGCCAGGCCCGCCATGATGGCGTTGAAGACGTAAAGGATTGGCGCCACGAAGATAAAGGTGAACTCTACCGGCTCGGTGATGCCCGTCAGGAAGCAGGTGAGGGCGGCGGAGAAGAGAATACCGGCCGCGATTTTCTTATTCTTCGTGTGCGCTTCATGGTACATCGCAAGGCAAGCCGCAGGCAGCGCGAACAGCATCAGCGGGAACTCGCCCTGCATGAATTTCCCGGCGTTCTGGTAGGTATCGCTGCTGAAGGATTTCACCCCCTCTTCAAGCATCTTGAACCAGATGGTCTGGTCGCCGTGGATCACCTGACCCGCCTGGGTAGTGTAATCCCCGAACGAATACCAGAAGGAGGGATACCAGATGTGGTGCAGGCCGAGCGGGATCAACGCGCGCTCCACCAGCCCGAAGATAAAGGTCGAGGCCGCCTGGTTATCGCCGTTCACCACCACGGACAGGGCGTCGATCCCGGACTGAATATGCTGCCACACGTACGGCAGCAGCAGGCCGAGCAGGAACGACAGAAATGCCGTCGCAATCGCCACAAAACGCTTCCCGGAGAAGAAGCCGAGGAATTCCGGCAGCTGCATGGTGTGGAAGCGGTTGTAGCACCAGGCCGCGAGAATACCGCAGATCAGGCCGCCAAAGACGCCCATCTGCAACGTCGGAATGCCGACGACCATGGCGTATTTCCCGCCCTGGGAGGCCATTTCCGGCGTAATGCTCAGCACGGTGCTGATGGTGATGTTGGTGACAAACACCGAGACCGCCGCAGAGAGTGCCGCAATGCCGGATTCCGAAGCCAGACCGACGGCAGAGCCGATGGCGAACAGCATCGGCAGGTTATCAAAGATAACCCCGCCGGCGTTCATCATCAGCGGCAGGTGGAACTTATCGCCGAAGGCCAGCAGCAGGCCCGCAGCGGGAAGCAGTGAAATTGGCAGCATTAAGGCGCGACCAATCATCGATAACTTAGACAGCGATTTAACAAACCCTGATATCAGACTCATGCTGATTTCCCCCGAGTAGCGCTTTTTCGCGCTGTTATTGTAAGTAGAACGTTTTAGTAGAACGTTCTACTTATCGTGGGGAAAGTCTGAAAATCGCGCAACATAATTTTCACGTTTCGCCAGAGGGAATAGTGATTATTTGAAGTTGATCGATAATTAACCGTGATGGATGTGAGGGGATTGTGAGAGAAATTGCCGGGTGGCGGCTTCGCCTTACCCGGCCTACAAACGGAGACAGTACGTAGGCCCGGTAAGCGCAGCGCCACCGGGCATCAGACAGCTCAGGCCGTCACGGTCACGCTCTGACCTGCAAAGCTCACGGTCTGGCCCGCGACAATTTTGCAGCGCTTGCGGGTTTCCACCGTGCCGTCTACTTTTACCTGCCCGTCGGCGATGACGATTTTCGCCTGCGCGCCGCTTTCGCTCCAGCCTTCCAGCTTCAGCAGATCGCACAGCTCAACGTGCGGATGTTTACCTAAAGAAAAAGTTGCCATGATTACGCGTCCTCTACGTCGTGATACTCCTCGCACGCCTGCAAGGTATTCTGAATCAGTGTTGCGACCGTCATCGGGCCTACGCCGCCCGGGACCGGAGTAATATAGGAGGCGCGCGCTGCGGCATCTTCATACACCACGTCGCCAACCACTTTGCCGTTTTCCAGACGGTTAATACCCACGTCCACGACGATTGCGCCCTCTTTGATCCACTCGCCCGGAATAAAGCCCGGCTTGCCGACCGCAACGATCAGCAGATCGGCGTTTTCGACGTGATGACGCAGGTTTTTGGTGAAGCGGTGGGTGACGGTGGTGGTGCAGCCCGCCAGCAGCAGCTCCATGCTCATCGGGCGGCCCACGATGTTGGAGGCGCCAATCACCACGGCGTTCAGGCCATAGGTGTCGATGTTATAACGCTCCAGCAGCGTCACGATGCCGCGCGGGGTGCACGGACGCAGGCGCGGCGCGCGCTGGCACAGGCGGCCCACGTTATACGGATGGAAACCGTCAACGTCTTTGTCCGGCGCGATACGCTCCAGCACCTTCACGTTGTCGATGCCCGCAGGCAGCGGCAGCTGAACCAGAATGCCGTCGATCTCTTTATCGGCATTCAGGGTGTCAATCAGTTCCAGCAGTTCCGCTTCGCTGGTGGTTTCCGGCAGATCGTAAGAGCGGGAGACGAACCCCACCTCTTCACACGCTTTGCGTTTGCTGCCGACATAAATTTGCGAGGCCGGGTTGCTGCCAACCAGCACTACGGCCAGCCCTGGAGCGCGTTTTCCGGCAGCTTTACGCGCCTTCACTTTTTCCGCAACCTCAGAGCGCACCTGCTGCGCAATCGTTTTACCGTCAATAATCTTTGCTGCCATCAGAGAGAAGATTCCGTCTGTAACGTTAGAAAGGGGGGATTACCTGTATTTTGTCAGAAGCGAGCGCCGCTGTCAGTCACCCTTTACGAGATTTCATCGATGGCCCGCAAAACCCCTTCTCAGGGCATGGTCAATTTCTTAGAGGCGATTAGGATGTGACCTGGCAAAATGGCAGCGTTTTGACATATTACAAAATAGATTCCTGAGCTACTTTGTCCTCTCCGAAATAAGCCTTCAATTTTTTAATTGAACGTATTTCTTATTCCCGAATATGCGCGGGAAGGGTTATTTACATTTTAAAGGAATAGACATGAAACTCAGCAACATTGCTTCTACTGTTATTGCAACTCTGGCCCTGGTCGCGGGTGCCGCTCACGCAGAAGATCCGGTAGCACCTGTATCTGTAAACGGTGGTACGGTGCATTTTAAAGGTGAATTAGTGAATGCCGCGTGTTCAGTGAATACTGACTCTTCAGAGCAGACGGTTAATCTCGGCCAGTACCGTACCGCGAAATTCACTAAAGTGGGTGACACCACCTCCAATATTCCCTTCACCATCGAACTGAACGACTGCGATCCTGCGGTAGCGAAAACCGCTGCTGTCGCGTTTACCGGCCAGATCGACGCCACCGACAAAACGCTGCTGGCGGTAAGCTCCGGTAACAACGACAACTCCGCGAAGGGCGTAGGCATTGAGATCCTCGACAGCAAATCCTCCACGCTGACCCCGGACGGTGCAACCTTCTCTGCGGCGCAGAACCTGATTGAAGGGACTAACACCCTGAACTTCACCGCGCGCTATAAAGCCACGGCGGCGACCACCGCGCCAGGCCAGGCAAACGCGGACGCAACATTCGTAATGAAATACGAGTAATGCCTGAGTACAGGGATGTGGCTGGCCTCAGGGAAGAGGTCTTTTGATCGCCTATACCGGGAGCGAAGGATGACAAGGACTGGGATACTGCTGTGTGCCCTTGCGATTGCCTCAGCAGTAAACGCACATACCGTTGTCATAGACGGCGGCAAAGTACACCTCAGGGGAGAGCTGGTTAACGGCGGCTGCGCCGTGGCCCCGGACAGCCAGAATATGCGCGTGGATATGGGGCAATACCGCACAAACGCCTTTTCCGGCGTCGGCAGCTTTTCCACGGTTAATGTGCCTTTCACCGTACGTCTGCTGGATTGCAGCGTGGACGTCTCCCGCACCGTGGGGATCCAGTTCCAGGGAGTGACACCGGCAGAAGACCCGCAGGTTTTCCTGGCGACATCGCGGCCGGGGGAAAATGCGGTCAGCAGTGGTGTCGGACTGGCGCTTTTTGACGAACAGCAACGTCAGATCATCCCGAACGCGACGGCAGTGAGCTGGTTACCCATTAACACCCGCGAGCTGGTATTTCATTTCAGCGCCCGCTACCGCGCTATTTCCGAACACCTTGTACCAGGCACTATTCAGTCGAATGTCTGGTTTACGTTGATTTATCCCTGACGCCTGCGAACTAATTATTAAAGGTACGGTTGTGATGAACACCCTGATTAAACCTGGACTGTTTTTAACTTTTATTTTGATGATGGTTTCTGCCAGCGCGAATGCATCCGGCGGAATTGCGCTGGGCGCGACGCGCGTTATTTATCCGGCCGATGCAAAACAAACGTCGCTGGCGATCACCAACAGCAATAAACAAGAGCGCTATTTAATTAACGCGTGGATAGAAAATGCCAACGGGCAAAAGGAAAAAACCTTTGCCGTCACGCCGCCGCTGTTTGTCAGCGAGCCGGCCAGCGAAAACACCCTGCGTATTATCTACGCAGGCCCGGCGCTGCCTGCCGATCGCGAATCACTCTTTTACATGAACGTCAAAGCGATTCCCTCCGTCAGCAAAAAACATCAGGACGGCAACAACGTCCTGCAACTGGCCATTCTGTCACGCATCAAGCTGTTTGTTCGCCCGGCTAACCTGGCGATGCCGCCGGAAGAGGCGCTCTCACAGCTGCGTTTTGAGCGCGTCGGCAACCATCTTAAGGTGAGCAATGCCTCGCCGTATTACGTCACGCTGGTCAATCTGAAGCTCGGCGGTCAGACGCTGGAGAACCTGATGGTTGCCCCTAAAAGCTCGGCGCAGCAGGTGCTGCCTGCCGCAGCGAGCGGCACGCTCTCCTGGCAGAGTGTGAATGACTACGGTGCCATTACGCCGGCGCGTAGCGTCAGCCTGTGAGCAGAGACAGGGCGATGAACACTCAATGGCGTTACTGCCCGGTTGCGCTGGCACTGATGGCAACGCTCTGGCCACACGCTGGCTGGGGCGAAAGCTACTTTAACCCGGCGTTTCTCTCCGATGACGCGGCGAACGTGGCGGTTTTGTCGCGTTTTGAGAAAGGCCACCAGCAGGCACCGGGCGTCTATCGCGTCGATATCTGGCGTAACGATGAGTTTATCGGCACCCAGGACGTGCGGTTTGAGCAAGCCGACAACACGCCGCCGGTCGCGGGCGGTTTGTCGCCGTGCATTACGCGCGCGATGCTCGATCGCTTTGGCGTCAATATCGCCGCCTTCCCGGAACTGAGCAACGTGCAGGGCGAGACCTGCGTTCCGCTCACCACGGCTATTCCGGGTAGCGAAACGGCGTTCAACTTCGCCTCGTTGCGCCTTAACGTCAGTCTGCCTCAGGTGGCGATGCAAAACAGCGCCCGCGGGTATATTCCGCCTGAACAGTGGGATGAAGGCATCCCCGCCGCGCTGCTGAACTACAGCTTCACCGGCAACCGGGGCAGCGACGACGACAGCTACTATCTGAACCTGCAAAGCGGGTTGAACTATGGCGCCTGGCGATTACGCAATAACGGCGCGTGGCGTTATACCGAAAGCAACGGCCAGCGGCACAGCAGCTGGCAAAATATTGGCACCTGGGCGCAGCGTACGGTCATTCCGCTAAAAAGCGAGCTGGTGCTCGGCGACAGCAACACCGGTAACGATGTCTTCGACAGCGTCGGTTTTCGCGGTGGTCGGCTCTATTCGTCCGACAGCATGTATCCGGACAGCCTGCAAGGCTACGCGCCTACCGTACGCGGAATCGCCCGCACCCCTGCCAAAGTGGTGATCCGCCAGAACGGATACGTGATTTACCAGAGCTATGTGCAGCCGGGGGCTTTTGCGATAACTGACCTTAACCCGACCTCCTCAAGCGGTGACCTGGAGGTGACGGTGGAAGAGAAGGACGGCAGCCAGCAGCGCTACACCGTCCCGTATTCCACCGTTCCGTTGCTTCAGCGTGAAGGACGCTGGAAATACGATCTGGTGGCAGGGGACTATCGCAGCGGCAACAGCGAGCAGGACACGCCGTTCTTTACTCAGGGTACGATGATTGCGGGTCTTGCCGACGGCTACACGCTGTACGGCGGAACGCAGCTGGCCTCGCGCTATACCGCCATCGCCATTGGCGCGGGTAAAAACCTCGGTGACTGGGGGGCGGTGTCACTTGACCTCACCCATGCCCGCAGCCAGCTTGCCGATGACAGCCGCCATGAAGGGCAGTCTCTGCGGTTCCTGTATGCAAAATCCCTTAACGGATTCGGCACCAACTTCCAGCTGCTGGGCTATCGCTACTCGACCAAAGGCTTCTACACCCTCGACGATGTGGCCTGGCGCACAATGGAAGGCTACCAGTATGGCGACGATCAGGACGATGACGGCGTGCCGGACGTGCAGAGCTATCACAACCTGACGCTGAATAAAAAAGGACGTTTCCAGCTCAATATCTCCCAGTCTCTTGGCGATTACGGCTCGGTGTACGTGTCGGGCAGCCAGCAAAGTTACTGGGGCACCAGCGAGTCCAACGTCTGGTATCAGCTCGGCTACGCAGGCGGGGTGAAAGGGGTCAGCTACGCCTTATCCTGGTCATGGAACAAGGCCGTCGGCATTGAAGGAACTGACCGGATCGCCTCGTTTAACGTCTCCGTCCCGTTCAGCCTGTTCACCCGTCACGGCTACCGTCGCGATAACGCGATCGACCGGGCCTATGCCACGGCCTCAGCCAGCCGCAACAGCGACGGTGATACCAGCTGGCAGACCGGGATCAGCGGAACGCTGCTCCAGGATCGTAACCTGAACTACAGCGTCACGCAGGGTCACACCAGCAATAACGGTGCCAGCGGCAGCGCCAGCGCTAACTGGCAGGCAACGTACGGTACGCTGGGCGTGGGCTACAACTACACGCGGGATCAGCACGACCTCAACTGGCAGCTCTCCGGCGGCGTGGTAGGGCATTCAGACGGCATCACATTCAGTCAGCCGCTGGGCGATACCAACGTCTTGATCAAAGCGCCGGGCGCGTCAGGCGTGAGCGTCGAAAACCAGACCGGCGTCAAAACAGACTGGCGTGGCTATGCGGTGATGCCGTACGCCACGGTGTACCGTTACAACCGCGTGGCGCTCGACACTAACACCATGAGCAACAACACCGACATTGAAAATAACGTTTCCAGCGTCGTGCCGACGAACGGTGCGCTGGTGCGCGCCAGTTTTGACACCCGCATCGGCGTGCGTGCGTTGCTCACCGTGAAGCGTGATAACCAGCCTGTGCCGTTTGGGGCGGTGGTGCGTGAGACGCAGAGCGGCGTAACCAGCATGGTGGGAGATGACGGTCAGATTTACCTGAGCGGGCTGCCGCTGAGCGGGGAACTGCTGATTCAGTGGGGAGACGGGAAGCAGTCCCAGTGTCGTGCGCCCTACAGCCTGCCAGAACA
Organism: Enterobacter cloacae complex sp. 402C9; assembly: GCF_050030745.1. Taxonomy (NCBI): domain Bacteria; kingdom Pseudomonadati; phylum Pseudomonadota; class Gammaproteobacteria; order Enterobacterales; family Enterobacteriaceae; genus Enterobacter; species Enterobacter cloacae complex sp. 402C9. The sequence goes on from NZ_JBLGUW010000001.1 coordinate 1,151,653, forward strand.
GAGCCTGCAACAGGCGATCACACTTAAGGGGATCCGCTGTGAATAAAATCCATTATCTGGGGCTATCCCTTCTGGCATTTTTGCCGCTATCTGAGGCGTTCGCCACCGTCTGCGTCAATGAAAATGGCGTGCCGACGGAGGTGTATTACGACCTGACGGATAAATTCAACAGCTCCAATAACCAGGTGGGGCAGATTGTTACACTCAGCGAGAAGTCCCAGTGGGTGGGCGTCAACGCCGTCTGCCCTAAGGGAACGTCCGGGAACACCACCAAGCGTAGCTATGTGACCGAATTCCCGGTCACAGGCACCAGCGATGGCTACCAGTATCTGAAGCTAAACGACTATCTGGACGGGGCGATGAAAATCACCGACAGCTACGCTGGCACGTTCTATCCACCCAGAAAGTACATTCAGATGGGGAGCCATCCGAACGTGTCTAAAAACAAACCGTTTGGTGTACAGGATTCCAGCCTCGTCTTTCGGCTTAAGGTGACCCGACGCTTTATCAATATGGTGGTGATCCCCCGGGCAATCATGTTCCGGGTTTACGTCACCACGACCTCCACGGATCCGCTCACCACGCCGGTTTATACCATCAGCTACAGCGGGACCATTCAGGTGCCTCAGAGCTGTGAGATTAATGCCGGAAATGTGGTGGAGTTCGATTTCGGAGACATCGGCGCCTCTCTGTTCAGTAAAGCGGGCATCGGAAATAAGCCGGAGGGGATCTCAGCGCAAAGCAAAACCATCGGCATAAAATGCACCAACGTCGAGGCGAACGCCATGCTCACAATGCGTGTTGAAGCGGAGAAGGTTTCAGGCAGTACGCTGGTCTCTGATAACGCGGATGTGGGTTTTGTGATTGCCAACAGTAATGGCGTGCCGCTGACGCCGAACAACCTGACCAGCAAAATCCCGTTCCGTCTGGACGATAGCGCACAGGCACAGGTGGGGATCCGCGCGTGGCCTGTCAGCGTGACCGGTAAAAAACCTGCCGAGGGGCGTTTTACCTCTCGCGGCTATTTACGCGTCGACTATGACTAAGGAGCAGGTATGCGAAACGGAATGCGGTATTTAGCCGTCGCGCTCTTTGCGCTTTGCTCCCCTGCGCACGCAGAGACGGCGCTTGGGGAAATTAACATTCAGCTCTATGGCAATATCGTGGATTTTACCTGCGTGGCGGAGGGGGACGACAGCAATAAGACCGTCACGCTCGGCACCTGGCCCACGAAACAGCTCCGCACAACGGGAAGCCGGACGCAGCCTGTACCGTTCACCCTGAAGCTGACCGGATGCCCGCCGGGGGCGGCTTCGATCACATTTACGGGGAAGATGGACGGGCATGATAACAGCCTGCTGGCGCTGAATGATGCCAGCGCGGCCAGCAACGTGGCCGTGGAGATCCTCGACCGGGATAAAACGCGCCTCGCGTTGCAGCAGGCCAGCCAGACGGTGTCGGTGGATGCGCAGGGAAATGCCGAACTGTCGTTTTATGCCAATTATATCGCCACGGCGGATACCCCGCAGCCGGGCCGGGCTGATGCCGATGCAACTTTCATGATTAATTATAATTAATCGTATCCCCTCTCCCTGTAACGGTTATATGTTGCAGGGAGAGGGAAGGATTACAGTAATTCGTGCGCTTTCGCGTAATCAATTAATTCAACGATACTTTGTACGCCCAGCTTGGAAAAGATATTAGACTTATGAGCGCTAATTGTTTTGTTGCTAAGTAATAATTGATCCGCAATCTCCTTATTAGATAATCCGTTCGCCAGATATCGCAGAACCGTCACTTCACGATTCGATAATGGCATATCCACAGCGGCGCCTGTCCGGGAGCCTATATGGTTTATAAAACTCAATGTTTCTGACGGGAAAAAAGAATAGCCCGTCAGTATCATTTCCACCGCGTTATAAATTTCCCCCAGATCTTTCCGCTTACTGACAAAACCATTTGCCCCGGCGCGGATGGCGCGCCCTGCGTAGAAGGCTTCAGATTTCGAAGAGAGGAAGAGAATCTTAATCTCTTTATTTAAGTTTCTGATTCTTTTCAATAATACGAAGCCGTCCGTGCCTGTCATTTCGATATCGAGAATGACCAGGTCGATGGGGTGGTTGCGTATACAGTCAAGCACTTCGTGGCTGTCGCCTGACTTCAGTTTGACCTGGATGTTTTTATTTTTCTGTAGCAGGACTTCTATCGACATTCTGACGATAGGGTGTTCGTCCATAATGATAACGGATGCCGGTTTCATTTTTTATGCCTCAGATTGTTAAAAGCGTTATGCTGAGTTTTGTTAAAACTCTCGAAAAGCCGGAAGGATAATTACGCAGATCCTTGTACGGTAGATCCCTGGGAAGAGCGAAAGCATCCTTGTTTACGTAGTGGTGATATCAATGCCTGAGCGCAGTTATCTCATAAGGCTGTTATGGCAAAATGATTTTTCTTATTCGCGTGTCAAACACGTCTTATTATACCGTTTAAGTATTGTCCGAAAAGCCTGTAAATTAATGTCCATATATTGATGATTATTATCTTCTGTATCTGAATCGCTAACTTTTTAAAATTAGCAAAAATGTCCTGATATTGCATTTACCACACAGTTTCATCTTTATGTAATAACAAAAAATAAACGATCTTACTGTATGTTGATCAAATGTTAACAATACGCAGGTCGTGACAAAGTGTTTTCCGCCTGTCCGCTACCTCTGATGTCCGCTCTTTAGCGCGTCATCGCCTCATTTCTAACGTCTCAGGCCAGGAGGATGATCCCTTCGTCAAAACAGCACTATCTGCTGTTTTCTTCACCTCTCATCGCTTTTATTCACAGATAAATCGCTTGTTTTTACACCATTATCATCCTGTTAACGGAAACGTCAGAAACTTAACGCATGGATAAAATGACTCTCGTTTAGCGTACAGGCAGCATTTCGCATGGTTTAAGTTGAAGAATTAGGAATAGTTATAAAATCGAAAGTTTTGTTAAAAAACACAAAAAATTAACATATATCCTAAGTGTTTTCTTAAAGGTCTTTAGGAATTAAGGGGTTACTGAATACGTTAATACGTGAAATCTGAAAGGTTGTTGAGAAGATGTAGCAACTCATGACGATGATTCAGCCCAAGTTTCGCCAGGATGCAGCTGAGACGGTAAATAATGCGGCTATAGGGGCGGTTCTGTAACTGAGCAATCTGTCGCAGGGTGCTACCCTGCGACAGCGCCTGCAGGATCGGCCATTCATCACGTGAAAACCACTCTTTCCGGTGGCCGGCGGGTGACGGCGCTTCCAGCAAGGTTTGTTGCAAAGCCCGCGGCGTAAGTTGCCGTTCAATCACATGAAAAGGGCCAGCCGCTTTGCAAAACAGGCGTGTATCGTAATCATCGGCGCGGATGAGCAGGTAGGGTGTCAGGTAGGGGGCGAACAGGCTGTGGCGTCGTAATCGGTCCAGCAGGTCAATAAGCGGCGAGGCGCGGCTTTCTACATCTACCACCAGACGTGATGAAGGCCACTGATTCAGATCGCTGAGGGCGGCTTCCAGGGTGGAATAGTCACAGCAATTGCTCAAGGGAGAGTGCCCGCTCAGAAAACCGGAACGGAAAAAGTTATCCTGTGTGACCAGAACGATAAAGGGAGCATCGGTTTTGCGGGTCTGGTTGATTGACTGGCTCAAATATTCGAGACGATCAAAAAATGGGAGAGCAAAAGGCGAGTGCGTTGAACCCGGTGAATCACTTCCTGTCCGACGACGCCGGTAACGGCGTACTGTCATTCGCATAGCTTCCCTCTTGGCGATGACCGTTCAGTCCTCCTGCCATCTCCAGGATGGCCAATAATATCCCTGACCGAAGCGCGCGCCAGCCTGAAGCGCAAACTTACGGTCCGTTTCTGTTTCAATGCCTTCTATGAGTACATTTTCAGCAATTTTTGAACAAAGCGTGACCAGGTTTGCCAGAGCTGGCGTTGCACGTAAACGCCAGAAAGCGATCTTATCGATTTTTATTCCGCTTAACGGCATGCGGCAGGACAAAAACGCGCGCCCTGACGCTTCATCAATGTCATCCAACCAGATCCGATGTCCTTGCGCCGTCAACTGCTGAAGCGCACAACTCACCCTCAGACGTGCCGGGTCTGAGAGAGAAAAGAAGGAAGCAGGCTCCACGAGTTCAATGTTCAGCGGTGGGCTGTTAAGTTGCAGTAAACGCTGGAACATTTCCGGTATGGTCAGAACGGTTATCGGCAAATTTATGAAAAGGTTGTCGCAGGGAAAGGGTTTTTTTAACGCAGCGATCTGTGCTTCCAGCAGCATAAGCGCCCGAGCAGCGGACCAGTCGTGAAAAAAGCCTTCGCTTTGCTGATGCGGTGACAGCACGCTGAGCACTTCAGCCCCTACCGTGCGCGAAGAGGAGAGGGCGACAATGGGTTCAAGCTTGATGCCTGTAATGTCGTGTGAGATGTGCTGCACGCACGAGGGGAAACCTGTCTGGTCTGACGCTGTCACTCCGTCGTCCTGTTCATTTCCAGCCTCCAGGCGGCCGGGATACCGCAGGACAGTGTGAAGGGGAAGTAAACAGGAAAACAGCAGGCGTTACTTAAAAGCGGCTAAGCCTTTTCGCAGCCCGTAAAAGAGGGATAAATGTTGAAAAAACAGCCGTATTTACAATCAGCTAGTCATTAACGGCAGAGAAGGTGGAAAAGGCATTGACTCACTACGCATTGACCGTATAATTCCAGGCGTTTCATCACCGCGAAGTACACTCTTCTCCGTGCGCCCTTAGCTCAGTTGGATAGAGCAACGGCCTTCTAAGCCGTAGGTCGTAGGTTCGAATCCTACAGGGCGTGCCATTTTGAAGTCAACACACCTCTACTTAATTCGCTTTTTATCCTTTATACTCCCTGAAATTACTGAATTTTTCTGTCTCGAGCTCTACCGAGGTCAACTCAGTTATACCCAAATCAAGCGGTATCTGGGGGCCTTTGAGGGGGCTCATCTCGTTCAATGGAAATTAGGGGCCCCTTTATGCCACTAAATGCACGACAGATTGATACTGCAAAACCCAAAGAAAAAGAATACAAGCTCACTGACGGGGGCGGCCTGTATCTGCTGGTAAAGCCTAATGGTGCGAAGTACTGGCGCTTGAAGTATCGTTTTTTGGGGAAAGAGAAAAAGCTCTCTATCGGTGTTTACCCTGACATCTCTCTGGCTGATGCTCGCCTGAAGCGTGAGGAGGCTCGGAAGATCATCGCCTTAGGCGGTGATCCTGGAGAAGAGAAGAAAGCTGAGAAGTTGGCTAAAAAAGCCAATGCCGAAAATACCTTTAAAGCTATTGCAGTAGAATGGCATGGGTACAAACGATCTAACTGGTCGAAAGGCTATGCTGACGATCTGATGGAGGCCTTCGAGAACGATATCTTCCCTGATATTGGTAAGCGTCCCATTGCTGAGATCAAGCCTCTTGAAGTGCTCAGCACACTACGCAAACTCGAAAAGCGAGGTGTGCTCGATAAGCTGCGTAAAATCCGCCAAGCCTGCAATCAGGTGTTCCGCTATGCCATTGTTACCGGCAGAGCCGAAACGAACCCTGCCTCAGAATTGGCGAGTGCGCTGACTGCACCTAAATCTACCCATTACCCCCATTTGCTAGCTGATGAACTTCCTGATTTCTTACAAGCCCTTGCTGCGTATACAGGTAGCCCGATCACCCGACTGGCTACTCGAATTCTGATGTTGACTGGCGTTCGCACCGTCGAGCTCCGCCAGGCTGAATGGAAAGAGTTTGATTTCGATAAACGTACTTGGGAAGTCCCGGTTGAAAGAATGAAGATGCGCCGCCCGCATCTGGTCCCTCTATCCGATCAAGTTTTGGCATCACTTCGTGAAATTCAGGCGGTGACGGGCCGTTACAACCTGGTGTTCCCTGGCCGTAACGACATTACGAAACCGATGAGTGAAGCGAGTATTAATCAGGTACTAAAAAGGATTGGGTATCATGGCAAGGCTACAGGGCACGGTTTCCGGCACACGATGAGTACTATCCTGCATGAACAGGGCTATAACACGGCATGGATCGAATTACAGCTTGCTCATGTGGATAAGAACACCATTCGTGGCACTTACAACCATGCACAGTACCTGGAGCAGCGCAGGGAGATGTTGCAGTGGTATGGGGATTATGTGGATGGGTTAATGAATAGGATAGTGTTATCCGAATCTTTTGGGAAAACAGGATGACTCAAGGAGATGCAGGGCCATGACGATGGTCCGGCATCCCCGCCCACGATTACTCAGGTATTCCGATGACAATTTCATCAGCATTAAACCAGCCTTGGTCCATCACGAATCGGCGAACTTGTTCCGGTGACGCTGCATAGGCTACGAGGGCCAGGCTTTGCTGCGCCCTGCTGCAGGTAACATAGAACAGTCGGCGAACTGCTTCAACCGAGGGATCGGTAACGCTTTTTGCCCCGAAAAGGTTCTCATATTTGAACATAAAACCCCGGGCTTCTTCATCGTCCATAATGACCATCACACGTTCGAATTCGAGTCCTTTCACACCTTGGTGAGTATCGAAAGGCGCTTTTCCAGATACGTAGGATGCAAATTTTTCGACCTGAGAGAAAGGGGCAAGTAAAAACTCGCCTATCGCCATTGTACGCTCACTCTGGTGGTCGGCATCACTTTCATCGACATACGGTGTTACGCTAGGTAGCGTATTATCGCTTGCTATACAGAGCTGCAGAGATTCAGGAATAGGCAAGAGCGCGCTATCCGCTACGAAGCGAAGGACATCGCCAAGCGAAGGATCAGAACCCTGTGCGAACAATGCCATAAGGCGTTCCATTGCTGCCGATGCTAACTTCAGTTGCGAGCGTTGATCTGCTGCGTATTGCAAGGCATCTGGGCTGACTAGCGACGATCGTTTTTTTAGAATTCTGGCTATGGAAAAACGGTCTTCGGCAAACTTTGCCTGAATTAATGGCAGCATCTCATCAGTAAAGAATCGAACGCAGGGTAAAGAGCCATCAATAAGATTGGTTCGCCAACTTTTCACGCTATACAAAGGGGCAAACAGCTCTAAAAAGCCTAACCGACTGGCGGCCATGTGATGTTCCAATGTGAGGCATTTGCAGAGCGCCAAATTCCGCCATTGTTCATCATCGGCAACCTCGGCCATATACATCGCAATTTTTCGCTCGGCAGCAGGTTTATCAACGGTATGATTAGGAAGCACGAAAAGCCTCACACTGCCTTCAAGGCTGTTGGTTCGTGGCCGTTGTATCTGTTTGTCCACTGCGCTACGTACGGTGTTAATTAATTTTACGATGCGTTTTGGGCAACGGTGATTCATCTGTTTTCCGGGGGTTGCCCAGTCGGCAGGCAGATTTTTATCTAGTCCGTCTTTACCATCGCTATAAATACGCTGCATCATGTCGCCAATCAGACCGAGAACGAATGTCTCTTTATGTTGAGCCTGAACGGCAAATAAGGCTTCTATCAGAAATTTATTGGTATCCTGACTCTCATCGATAAGCAGAATGGGATTACGGCCGATCAAGATGTTCTGCATGGTCGGTTTTGTTGTTAAAAAATAGGCGGTGAGATGAATCACCTCCGCATGATTCAGCGAATCGCGGCCGAGATTTTCTCCGGTTGGGCTGTAAACAAAACGTTTGACGTTATCGAGGTTTTGAAGGCGTTTGGTTCTCGAGGCGATTTTTTTTAAGCGGGTTCTTGATGCCTCCGTACCTTTTCTCCCTTTTGCTTCTTCTGCTTCAAGCTTTGTGATATCGGTGGTTATTTTCGCGCGAAGCCATTCACGGATATCACGGTTAAGCCCTTCTATCAGCGACCAGGCGAAGCTATGTATAGTCGAAACGTCTATAGTCGGATCAAAATCCAGGCGGCGTTGAATTTCTTCGCTCGCCGCATTGGTATAAGTGATGACAGCGACTCGTTGTCCTTTCAGCCGAAGTTCATCCCCGAATGTGTCGCGCACATACTGGAGAGCGGATACCAGCGATCTTGTCTTTCCTGAACCGGCGCCGGCAAAAAGGAAGAAACTTTTTGGGGTGTCGAGGTCAAGACATTTTCTGATTTCCGCATCAGCCGGCATGTCTATCTCATCGTCGGGAATTATAGTTTCCAGCCTGCTCACTCTCCCACCTCCGTTTTTCCAAGAACATCATATTCTTTACGTTTCAGCTGTTCTGCTAGCCAGACTAACCCCTCGTCAATGTACTGTGGGACCTTCAGCCGCTCGATTTCCTCACTAAAAAGGACATCGAGAGCAAATTCGGCCTTTGTCCCATTTTTCAGTGCCTCAAATATCTTTCTTGCCAATTCGCTGAGATCGGCGGACTCCTTTAGCGCTTCACGAAACTTTGCGATGAGCCCATAACCGTCCAGGTTGGCGAATAGCCCCGGATTTTCATACACGAGGGCATCTTCGAAAGTGTTGGCTACTGCTTCAAGCGCTTCTTCAGACTTGAATGGCATGAAAATAGGTGTTTGATACGCCACCCGGATGGCATAGCCGCCTGGTTCGGCAAGCACTTTGCGCTCACTTTCCATGTCGAGGAGTGCATCGAAAGATTCTTCCTTAGGTAGCCACGTTTTCACTGTCTCATTGCGGGCTCGTTGGCCCATGCCTCGTTTCGGGACAACCGCAGCATTGGTGGTGCCGTCTTTGGCGTCAATGTCTGTGATGATCAGGGTATTGAGACCCAGATGTTCAATCAAATTCTTCAATCGGTGTGCATGGCTCCCGCCTATTTCAAGCCATGTGATATAGCTACGCTTTAAGTAAGCATAGGCTTCACGCTCACGAACAAAATGGGGAACGAGAATACGCTCAGCCGGACCTTCCACGAGTATCGCTCCATCGGCGAAGAAGAGATCGCAGTGGGTAGCTTTCAAATATCGTTTCACGAAACGTTCGGTTTTGTCTTTGCCATCGAAGACTTCCGAAAGATTGATAACGGAAGTCAAGGGTACAGCACCGCTTTGTGCGAGTGCTGGTAGCCGCCGAAAGTAACGCAAAGACGAAAACTCAGCTTCATGGGTAAGGTGGCTGGAGTGGGTACTGATGATCAGTTGAGTTTGAAGGCGTGAAGAATCCTTTAGCTTGTCATGTTTTCGCAGAACACCGTAGGCTTGCTTAATAAAAACTTGCTGAACTTGTGCATGTAAATGCGCTTCAGGTTCTTCAATCAAAACTAGATGAAGCGGTGGAATGAGAGTTTCTTCCGCCACCTTTGATTTTCCAGCCTTTCCGACTTTCATCCAGTTATCACGAAATGCCATGAGTGCGAAGACGATGGAGACGAGATTTTGGTAACCAAGTCCGTTCGAATCTTCGGGAAGGCGATGTGCGCCAAAAGAACCGGTAACATGGGTTGGCACTTCGTATTGCACGGCGGACGGATGATTAAGCCCATCGATAGGCCTGATGTTGGTGGTTATTGTCAGCTTGGGGTCGGTAACGCCGGGATAGCCAATATTTTCCAGTTCGGTCAAGGCATCTGAGAAGCAATCTGCTAAACGCGTGCCGAAAGCCGTTTGTGCTTCATGCAATGCCATCAACGCCTGAAGGTCTTTGGGTTCCGGCGTATCGAAAGGATCCAAGTGTTGGCTATAGTAGTTGCGCAGCTGGCTGGAAAGTTTTTTCCCCATTCTGGGTTCAGCCATATCCTCACGTGATTCGTTACCCCGCGTATACCCTGTTTGATCGCTGTGCCCAAATCCACGCTGTGCGCTAATCTCGTCGATACGAATAAGACCATTAAACGGATCCCCGCCATCGATAGGGTCACTGCTTTCTGGGAGTGTTTGAGGGGAGGCTCTACCTTCTTCCGGCATTTTCAGTTTTGAAGGATCAAGCAAATAAGCACGGATCTCGAAAGTAGAGCGCATTCTTTGGGCTAAAAACTCCATCATCGAACGCGGCCAAAGTGCAAATGCGGTTGTGGAGCTTACTTGTTCACCGTACTCTTTAGCTTGGGCCATAACTTCGGCGGCTGCGCGTTTTGCCGTGAGATATTCGTGTTGCAGTGCGTCAGGGTCCTTGGGTTCAAAACGGAGGCGCACACCTATGCTTTCCCCATCCCAATCCAGCGTGGGCAAAATCTTTTGTACGTGATGAAGTTCATTTGGAGGAACGTCGAGCCATACATCCAGGAATGGTGAGAAGCGATCCCACTGAATCGGCTCTTGGTCATCAGGGGCTGCTTCCCATTGCATAGCTGCTGCATCAATTTGTGGCCAATAAGATAGGGTGAGGTCATTGATGGAGAAACCAGAGCGTTCAACCAGAAATCGACGAAGTGCAATCATAGCGGATGTTTTCCCGCTGTTGTTGGCTCCGACGAAAATAGTTGTTTTCTCTGAAAAATCTATATGAACTGCTTTCAATTTGCGAAAGTTAGCGATTTCTATGTGTTTTATCCGCATAATTACCCCACGAGATATCTTATTTTCTGAACTGCAAGCGTGGAAAGAGGAAGGTAATTCCCTATTTCTTATGTTGGCAGAGTTTTACTCATTAAACCATTAAATTAATACAGGTGTGCGAGCATGGCCAAGCCTTGTTTCGAAATCATGTGACCCACCTTTCATTGTTCGCTTTATATCGACAATTAATCTGGTATTAAGTAAGGCTAACCAAAATAATGATTTCAAACTAATCATTGCAACGGGAATGATTTCCTTGTGGATTTAATGAGTGAGATTTTAATAATATAAGCGACAGCCTCCTGCTTAGAAATTTGAGGGGGAGCTGCTGGCGGCTTCGCTATCGGTTTCTGGGCAAAGAGAAAGCGCTCGCTCTGGGAGTCTATCATGAAGTCTCGTTATCAGAAGCAAGGGAAAAACGCGATGCGGCGAGGAAGCTGATAGCTGAGGGAACTGACCACATTACTTGACTATCTGGATAGCATCTATACGAAGCTAAATGTCAACATTTAATGAAGAAAAGACCACGGTAACGGCATGTCTTTAGCGCTCTTCAGCCTTCTTTATCAAACATTGATAATTGGTGGATAATAAATTAACAATTATCAGTTAGTATTGAAGAAATATTTATTTTTATAAATTCAACTGTAAAAGTAAAAATAGCACTTGTAGGGTAAGTATCTTGAAAAAAAACATCATCTATGAATTGCTCTCGGGAAGGTTCGTTCCTGCTCCTGTATGGAGAAAGAAGAGCTTTCGTGCAAAGTTCTTACTTCGACTTATTTTATACTATTCAGCGACTAAAAAAGTACTATCCATTTTAACTCAAAAAAGTGAGTTAAAATGGGTGTTGTATAATCAACACACATTTCCTTGTAAGCCGCATCGACAATATTTGACGCGTAACCTCAATGCAAAACAACGCGCATCAGCAATTGTTAGCCATTACCAGTATGTGTCATCTCTTAATAGCAGAATACTGTCCAACGCATTGATAAAACGAGAAGAAACAGTTTTGGTCGAACTCATCGGCAGAGAAGAGACCCATTTTACTATTTCAGTATCCTGTGCGCATAAAGCTGAACGAGAAGGTGAGTCAACGTTATGGTTACGTGGCGACAATAAAGAGCTACTTGCCAGCATGACCTTTTCGGCCGTGTCTGAAGAAGGTGAATGGCATTTCATCATTGGTGGTCTACAAGGTCCTGGTCAGCACGTACCCCGCGAGGCTATCAAAGAAGCTACCCGTGCTCTGTCAGGCATTTTCCCAAAACGTGTTTTGATGGAATTTATTAGCCGCCTCGCTGAGTTCACCTCAGTGCATGCTATTTATGGCGTTAGCGATAATGGGCATGTCTTTCGCTCACTGCGCTATCGGCTGAGCAAAGGTCAGCATTTGCATGCAAGTTATGATGATTTCTGGTCGCTGATAGGTGGGATAAAACAGAATTCGTGGCGCTGGCAACTACCTTTGACGTTTGAAAGGAAATCATTGGAACATATCCCTAGCAAAAAGCGAGCGGAGTATCGTCGGCGATTCAAAATTTTAGATGATATAGCAGAGCAAGTTCGCACACTTAATACGGCGTGCCTATGCGCGAAATAAGTTTAATGAGGCTATCATGCTCATTATTGGGCAATTTTTAGTGAGTCAAGTAACCAGTACGTTGCTCCTCTAATTCAGAGAAAAAAATGTTGCCATCAGTCAGTCGGCCAGCCCTACAACCAATCGATTCTTCGTCACAAAATAAGACACTTTGCCAGCAATGTGACATGTTGGCAGTGTTGCCGCCGTTGTCCCATGGCAGCAAAGCGGTATGCTCGCGCTGCAAAACCACGCTCAGCACCCGCTGGGACGAGCCGCGCAAGCGGCCGATCGGTTACGCGCTCAGCGCCTTGTTCATGCTGGTGCTGGCCAACATTTTCCCGTTTATCAACATGCGCGTCGCCGGCCTCGGCAACGAAATCCGGCTGATCCAAATCCCGGAAGTGATGGTGGCGGAAGACTACGCCAGCATGGCCACCTTGTTTATGGTGTTCGTGCAGCTGATCCCAGCGTTTTGCATGGTGGCGATTATCCTGCTGTGCGCCAGAGTGCGCTTGCCGCTGGGGCTCAAAGAGTGGATGGCTCGGGTGCTGTTCCAGTTCAAGACCTGGTGCATGGTGGAAATTTTCCTCGCCGGGGTGCTGGTCAGCTTCGTCAAGCTGATGGCTTACGGTGATATCGGCATCGGCAGCAGCTTCGTGCCGTATTGCCTGTTCTGCCTGCTGCAGGTGCGCGCCTTCCAGTGCGTGGATCGGCGCTGGCTGTGGCAGGACATCGAACCGGCGCCGTGCCTCGATCGCCCGCTGACGGTGGGGCGCACCGGCATGAGCCAGGGCGTGCGCTCCTGCGCGTGCTGCACGGCGATCCTGCCGGCCAGTCAGGTGCGCTGCCCGCGCTGTCACACCAAGGGCTACGTGCGCCGCCGCCACAGCCTGCAATGGACGCTGGCATTGCTGGTGACTTCTGTCATGCTTTATATACCGGCTAATCTGATGCCGATCATGGTGACCGAGGCGCTGGGCAACAAGATGAACTCCACCATCATGGCAGGGGTGATCCTGCTGTGGGGAGACGGTTCTTACCCGGTGGCGATGGTGATTTTCATCGCCAGTATCATGGTGCCGTCGCTGAAAATGCTGGCGATCGGCTGGCTGTGCTGGGACGCCAACGGCAGGAAGAAGCCGCGCGCCGACAGCGAGCGTATGCATCTGATTTATGAAGTGGTCGAGTTCGTTGGCCGCTGGTCAATGATCGACGTGTTTGTGATCGCAGTATTATCGGCGCTGGTGCGAATGGGGCAGTTGATGAGCATTTACCCCGCGACGGGCGCGGTGTTGTTCGCACTGGTGGTGATCCTCACCATGTTCGCCGCCATGACATTTGATCCCCGGCTGACCTGGGATCGCGCAAGTGAAACAATCAACAAGGAGCCGCAAGGTGACGGAAAATAATCATAGCGTCGCGGACGTTGAGAAGATAAAACGCTGGTCGCCGGTGTGGATTATTCCCATCGTGACCGCGCTGATCGGCGCCTGGATCCTGTTTTACCACTTCAGCCATCAGGGGCCGGTGGTGACGCTGGTTACTACGACGGCGGAAGGGCTGGAAGCGGGTAAAACCAAAATCAAAAGCCGCAGCGTTGACGTCGGGGTGGTGGAAACCGTCACGCTGAGTGATGACATGAGCAAGGTAATGGTGCAGGCACGCCTCAATTCCGGTATGGAGAAATTGTTGCACCAGGACTCCGCCTTTTGGGTGGTGAAGCCGCAGATCGGCCATGAAGGCGTCTCCGGCTTGGGTACGCTGCTCTCCGGCGCCTATATCGAACTGCAGCCGGGCAGCAAGGGTAAAGACGGCAAAGACAACTATCAGCTGCTCGACGCGCCACCTTTGGCCCCACCGGATGCCAAAGGGCTGCGCATCGTACTGGACAGCGAGAAATCAGGCCAGCTCAATGCCGGCGATCCAGTGCTGTTCCGCGGCTATCGTGTTGGCTCGGTGGAGACCAGCTACTTCGATCCTAAAGCGCGCGCCATGCGCTATCAGCTGTTCATCACCGCGCCTTACGACCAACTGGTTACCACCAATGTGCGCTTCTGGAAAGACAGCGGCGTGGCGTTCGACATGTCGGCGCAGGGCATGCGGGTGGAGATGAGCTCGCTGACCACGTTGTTTAGTGACGGTGTCAGCTTCGATGTGCCGGACGGTTGGGGCCGCGGTGAGCAGGCGAAAGAGAAGGCGGAATACCAGCTGTTCGACAACCAGCGCAGTACGCAGGATTCGCTGTATACCGAGTATAAGGAATACCTGCTGTTCTTCTCCGATTCGGTACGAGGCCTGCAGCCGGGCGCGCCGGTCGAGTTCCGTGGCATCCGCCTGGGCACGGTGGCGCAGGTGCCATTCTATAAAGAGGGCATGGCGCAGCGTCTGGATAACGATTATCGCATTCCGGTGCTGATCCGCATCGAACCAGATCGACTGCATAAACAGCTGGGCGGCAAATTCGATATCGAATGGCACTTGAAAGACGCCGAGTCACGCGGTCTGCGTGCTTCGATGAAGTCCGCCAACTTGCTGCTTGGTTCGTTGTACATTGATCTCGACTTCTATCCGCAGGAGAAACCGTGGAAAGGACCGCGTGAGGATTTCGGTTATCCGCTGATGCCGACCACCAGCGGCGGTCTGGCGCAGATCCAGCAGAAACTGATGCTGGCGCTGGATAAGATTAATTCGATGCCGATCAATCCGATGATCAACGAAGCGACCAAGACGCTGGCGGAAAGCCAGAAAACGTTGAAGTCGACGCAGCAGACCATGAAGTCGTTGAACGACATCATCGCCAGCAAAGAGATGCAGGCGCTGCCGCAGGATATGCAGAAAACGCTGCTGGAGCTGAACCGCAGCATGAAAGGATTCCAGCCTGGTTCACCGGCTTACAACAAGATGGTAGGCGACATGCAGCGCCTCGACCAGGTGTTGCGTGAGCTGCAGCCGGTGCTGCGCACCCTGAATGAGAAGAGCAACGCGCTGGTGTTTGAAGCCGCCGGCAGCACTGACCCTCAGCCGAAGAAGGCCACGAAATGATGAAATGGATCCCGGTAGCCCTGGCGCTGTTGCTCAGCGCCTGCAGCAGTTCACCACAGAAGACTTACTATCAGTTGCCGGCGCTGGGCGCGCCGGCGGTGGTCAGCAGCAGCGGCGCCTCCACGCGCCAGCTGTGGCTGGAGCACGTGAGCGTGGCGGATTATCTGGCGCAGAGCGGCGTGGTGTATCAGACCAACGACGTGCAGTATGTGATTGCCCAGAACAATCTGTGGGCCAGCCCGCTCGACCAGCAACTGCAGCAAACGCTGGTCACCAACCTGAGCAGTGCGCTGCCGGGCTGGGTGGTCTCTTCGCAGCCGATGAGCAGCGATCAGGTTGTGCTGAACGTGACCATCAGCGGTTTCCACGGCCGTTTTGACGGCAAGGCGATCATTCGCGGCGAGTGGGTGCTGAACCGCCAGGGGCGTTTGATCAAACGGCCGTTCAGTCTGGAGCTGAAACAGGGTGAGGACGGTTATGACGCCCTAGTACGCACCCTGGCGCAGGGCTGGCAGCAGGAAGCTCAGGCTATCGCTCAAATACTAAACCTCTGAGCGAAGGTTGTGCCAATCGAAAAGATACGCCAAATTCCTAGGGTAAAAGCACGTAGCTCTAAATAAGCAAGATTCATTGCCGCCATCTTCTGCTTGCGACTGATACTCGCTTTCTTGCTTGTTTCTAAACGAGCATGTTAAGCGCCATATGACGCATACTACCCAGGAGTTTAGCGGCATTACCGCGATCGACCTGACTGGCATCCTCATTCATCATGACATCGGGCACCTAGTGCAATCGGTTTTCAATTTCCCAGTATCTTCGAACAATGTTGGGAAAATGTTCGGATGTCAGCACTGCAGAACTGATATAGTAACGGTATCTAGCGACTCTTTCCCCCTACTGAATCAATGCGATAACCTATCGCTATACCCAGTGTTTGAAGCCCCTGCCAGTCAGGGTAATGAGCAGCCAGTTCCTGTGCTGGTATTACGTAGCATTTGCGTGCTTCGATATGCCCATGTTCATACTCGATACTGCAGCCTGGATTTTCTTGAAGCAACGGTTCTAACGCTTTTTTACCGCCTTTTTCAGATTTATTTGGTTGCCCTTTACGGCTAGCAGATAATCGCCATCTTGCTTCACAATCGTAAGCGTTAAGCGAGCGCCGTATTGACTACTATTTATTGGCTTATTGGCGAGATCTCTACGTTCCATGGCCGCAGTTCGGCCACTTTGTTGCTCTGAGCCACTCCGGCGGGACGCTCAGGAATAGCGAAGGTAGGCTTCCGGATCGATACCGTTCAACCTGCATGTCCCGATAAGTCCATACAGCATGGCTCCGCGCTCGCCACCGTGTTCGCTCCCGGAGAAGATATAGTTTTTGTTACCAAGACAAACCGCACGCAGCGAGCTTTCTGCGGCGTTGTCGTCAGTTTCGATCAGAACATCATCACAGTAGTAGCACAAGGTATCCCACTGATTGAGCACATAAGCTAACGCCTCTCCCGGCTGGGATTTTTGCCCGATTGCCGGGCGTTCTGCTATCGGGAGGCCGTCTACTACGTAAAGCTCACCAATACGTTTTGCTGTCGCTGTTGAGTGCTTATATAGACGTCGTGGATTTGGCAGCGCGCATGGGCCTAGTATGCAGCTTCTGTTAACAGACCACCGTCACGCTCTGGGTTGAATTAGCTGTCTTACCTTGCAAAGGTATCCGCCTGCAACACACCATGATAATGGCGAAGATGTTGCTGAGGATGCTTCTCCAGCCGGTGTATCTCACGGGGAGGGTGTTCAGGGAGAAGTTTACGGTGACAGGACTGGCACTGCTGATAGGGTACCTGCGGATCGTCTTCCTCTAGTTTTTTACCTGACCAATTACAACGCTATTCGCCGCGCAAAAACGCTGATCATGTGGAGTGTTGAGCACCGCTCTTTTCGATTGTACACGCTACGAAGCACCTTACCATCGGTAGCAATCAGGCCACCGTGAGAGTGCGTGTGGACTATAGTATCCGTTTCAAAAAGCGCTCCTGAAACTGGTCAGGCCCAATAGAAGAAACCACTCTAGCAATAGAGTCATGAACAGGAATACCCTGATAGAACAAGCCGTTATTCTGAAGTCAATCAAGGTGCGCTTCGTCAAAGTCTTCGATATCTTCCCAGCCATCCATGCCTGCAATGGTGACGCATATCGTCAGAAACAAGATGTCGAACAAAGGGTACGAAATTTTGGCTGACGATCGTGGTACTTGTATAACAGAAAAGTACCGAGAAAAGCATCAATGGATATCATGAACTCCCGCTAAAAGGGGAGTCATATGATCACAGCCATGTATGCTCGTCAAACAGAAATTCTTTGGTCAAATATGTTCGCAATCTTGCCCTAGTGTTAGGGCCATCAGAACGAGTAAAATACACCTGTAGCCAATTGGAACGAGTTGTTCGCATCCACCAGCGGGCTATTATTTACTCGGTTTTCCAGCATCGTATAACTTGCTTCAGCATAACCGGACCAGTTTTTGCTGAAGCCATGCTGCCAAGTAATGCTATAATCGAGACGATTAAATCCTTTTTTGGCATTATATTTTTGGAAGCTGGAGTGAAGGCTCTGCTTTTCGTTGACACCAAACCAAGTGTTATTAAACCGGGCATCACCATACCACGCAGTAGTGCTTAATGTAAGAGTGTCAGTTTCATTATTAACTACCAGGAAATTAGCTTTTAAATTATATTGCATACCCTGACTATCAGTAATTGGGGCAATAACATTTCCCTCGACTCCCATCCAAGGTGTTAACCACCACCCTGCAGTAGTTGTACTTGTCATAGCTGTTTTAATGGTACCCATACCCTTCAGTTTGTCTGAACCTTCTTTTAACCAAGAGTTATTGTTATCAGCACGACCTAATGAGTATCCGAGAGCCTGCCCAACATAGGCCCCATTATCAAACTGGTGGGTATACCCAAAGCCTTTTTCGGAGTTTATATATAAGGAACCATTACTCCAGCCTAAATAAGGTGCCGCAGCTATATCATATTTATCAGAGCCGATATATTTTGGCGCATATTTTGTTCCAAAGCCGATAGTAAACGTCGATGCTGTATCAAAAGATGAGGCAAATGCAGGAGATGATATTGCAATGAGTATTACCGCAGTAAAATTTATTTTATTCATTAAAACGCTCGTAATGGTGTATGCTTCCTATTTGTGAAGTTGAGTATACCTACATTTAATCAATGTATCTGCAAGGTTGCATCAAGGGTTTGTCAATTGGTGGAGGTATTTTGGTTTCTGAAAGTATTATCGATGTCGCAAATGTGCCTGAAGGTTTATTTTAGCTCGGCGTCTACTCTTGGAGCGTGAGCCAGATTCAAGCTATGAGGGATAGTTGCAACATGGATAACAACAAGAGAGTCGTAAGCATCCCGACTTTAGTTCCACGCACTTTTTGAGATTTCCTGTTTTTCAGCCATCAGACGGTGTTCTTCCGGTGTCAGGTCATCCAGAGACTGATGAGGTCGCTTGCGTTGTACTTCGTCAGCCAGCGTTCTGTGATTTCCCGTAC
This sequence comes from Enterobacter cloacae complex sp. 402C9, assembly GCF_050030745.1. Classification (NCBI taxonomy): domain Bacteria; kingdom Pseudomonadati; phylum Pseudomonadota; class Gammaproteobacteria; order Enterobacterales; family Enterobacteriaceae; genus Enterobacter; species Enterobacter cloacae complex sp. 402C9. The sequence goes on from NZ_JBLGUW010000001.1 coordinate 1,170,304, forward strand.
CTCGTTCAGGATTCTGAACAGATATGAATCCAGTATTTCTGTCCGGTAGGTCCGGTTAAATTGTTCGATAAAGGCATGCTGCGTCGACTTTACAGGCTTTATAAATTCCAGCATAGCTCAATGCACTTCAGCCCATTGTGTCAGTGAGACTAATTCCGGAACAGTGTCCGTACACTTCAGCGGGTATCCGCGATTTGCCACTAGCCTGTGTACTACTGGATGACACGCTGAGCCGGGATATCTGCTTTCAGAAATAGCGGTCTTGCGACAGACATCTTTGACGGTACTCCCGGCCTTGATGGACTTCAGAATGGCAATGAACTGGTGTTCAGTGAGTCGGGATTTACGCATAACGATCTCCTCAAGGAATATAATCAGTATGTCGGAAGATTTTCAAAATTTAATGATTCGTTTTGCCGGGATACTTACAGTTGTGCCAATAGAAAGGATGCGAAAACTGCAACAGTTAACATTTGGCGCAAGGAATATCGTAGCATTTCATCTTAGGGCAAAAGCCTAAAAGATAAAATGCTCCATCAATATTATGCCAAACAAGGCAGCGGCGATAAATCTGGCACAGTCGTTTGGTTGCTACAACGAATGCTCCCTCGTTGAAAATAATGATATAGCCCACAACGAAATTTATAGGCAGGGATTTATCGCAATCGTAAGAGAAAAAACAAAAAAAACAGACTCATAAAAAGTAATCGAGACCCATTGATAATGTGTTCTAACATGCTGGTACACATTGAAAGTCTGCCAAGTAAGGTAGGAACTCATCGCTGGAGGAAATTACAGTTTCACGATAGCCAGAAGAGCTATCACTTAGCTGAGTGATAGCTTTAAGATAATAAATTGTGTCACAAAACCACTGGCATCTATAGCGCAGTGGCTCTTGTCATCATGATACATGAGAAATATCAGTGACTTTAGTAACCGAAGCGTTCAAGCCTATTGGATGGCGATGAGTTCAACAACTCCATTTATAACAAACTGAACCCCCATACAAACAAGCAAGAATCCCATCACTCTCGAAATAGCATCGATTCCCGAAGTGCCTACAAGCTTCATTACACCCAGTGATGCTCGAAGTGATCCCCATAAAATCAATGAGATAGCTATCGCAATTAGAGGTGGCGCGGTATATGCTACCCACAAATCCAGATGTGATGTTTCAGCGCTGAATGTTGACGCGGCACTGATCAACATAGCAATAGTGCCTGGTCCTGCCGTACTGGGCATTGCCAATGGGATAAACGCTATATTTTTTGTTTTTTCTTTCTCACTACCTTGAGGTTTATTAACATTTTGTGGAAATAACATGTTAAAGCCAATAAAGGCAACAATCATCCCGCCAGCAATTCTTAACCCAGGAATAGATATGCCAAATGTGTTAATAACGGCCTTGCCGGCATACCATGCAACCATCATAATCACAAAGACATAAAAAGCTGCCATGGCTGACTGCTTCTTTTTTTCTTTTTCAGTCATGTCGCCTGATAGGCCAAGAAAAAGAGCCACTGTGGTTAAGGGATTCACTAACGGCAGCAATAAAACCAACCCCAACCCAATAAGTTTAAATAACTCAAACATATATCCACCTTCTTTTATGAGTCCCCCGAAATGATCTCCGGGGGTAGGTTTTATCGAGACGTCTCCCACTGCAGAACGGCACTGATTGCAGCCGGCAATACAGTAAGGGTAAATATAGTGGCAACTAATAACCCACCAATAATGGCATAGGCCATTGGCCCCCAAAATACCTGAAACGCAATAGGGATCATCCCTAATATTGCAGCACAAGCCGTCAAGAGTATAGGTCTGGAACGATGCAATGCTGCCTCAATTATCGCCTCAGTATTGTCTGCACCTTGTGCTCTGTTTACTTCCACTTCTTCAATAAGGATAACGGCGTTGCGAATAATCATGCCCGATAATGCAATCACACCAAGAATAGCGACAAACCCCATCGGCGTTCCAGTGGGCAACATAGCGGCAACGACACCAATCAAACCGAAGGGGGCAATCAACAGCGCTAGCATCATGCGTGAAAAACTACGCAACTGTACCATCAGCAAGATCAACATCACCAATAGGGTCACTGGCAAAACGGCGAATACCGAACTGTTACCTTTCATGGCTTCAACGACACTTCCGCCTTCGGTAATGTGGTATCCCGGTGGCAAACTTTTACGTAATTCATCGACAACAGGCTCCAAGCCCTTAGATACACCGGACGCATTCAGCCCTGGTGCAATATCTGTTTGCACCGTGATGAAAGGCTCGCGTTGCCGCCGCCACTGGATAGGCTCAGCCAACGTATAACTTATCGTTGCAATCTGTTTCAATGGTACAACACGCCCATCGGCTGTAGTCAATTGCAAGTCCGCAACGGTTTCAATATCTCGACGCGAATCTTCTGAAGCTCGCAATAAAACGTTAACCTGACGATTTTTGTCTCTGATCGTCGTCACAGCCGAACCAGAATACATTTCAGCAAGGGCACTGGCGACATCTTGAGAGCTTAGTCCCAAGGCCCTTGCTTCCGTCTGATTGACCTTTATATAGAGTTCTCGTTGTGGCTCACCCGCAGTGAGATTGACTTCTCTCGTCTGCGGGTTTTCGCCTAACTTTCCAGCTAACTCAGTAGATATCTCACGGATCTTAGTAAGCTCTGGGCCAGAAACGCGATATTTCAACGGCCAGCCCACCGGGGGGCCTAGCTCTAACGCCGAAGCACGAGTAACAAGATGACCAAAATCTTTTTGTAGAATGTTTTCGAGCCTAGACTTTACAGCATCGCGTTCTTCAAGCCCTTTGGTCACCACCACTAATTGAGCGATATTTTCGTTATCAAGTAACAGATCCATTGGCAAATAAAACCTTATAGCGCCCGAGCCAACATACGTCGTGAAATACTCAATATCGGGATCTTTCTTAAGAATCTCCTCTAAACGTATGGCTTCTTTTGCCGTATCTTCCTGCACGGCATTTCTCGGCAACGTCAGACTGACGAGCAATTCAGGTCTGTCAGAAGTGGGGAAAAACTCTTCTTCCATGTATGAAGTTCCGATAAAAGATATGGCAAGCAAAGTAACCGCCACGATACCAGTCAACCCTCTGCGCTTAAGGATGTATCGCAATGCGCTTTCGTACTTTTGCAGGATTTTACCTTTACCGTGGGAGTGTTCCTTCATCATCTTAGGTAAAAGCCACACGCCTATCAGTGGTGAGAAAAGAACAGCAACAATCCAAGAGTTGACGAGTGAAATCAACACCACCATAAACAGGGAATAACAGTATTCTCCCGCACTTGACGTTGCGAAACCGACCGGTATAAAGCCGGCGATCATTACCAGTGTACCTGTTAGCATCGGAAAAGCTGTCGTCGTCCAGGCTGCTGTCGCCGCCTTTTTGACAGGTTCTCCTTTCTCTAACCGCGACATCATGATCTCTACAGTGATCATGGCGTCATCGACCAGCAGCCCCAGCGCGATAATTAACGCACCTAGGGAGATACGCTGTATACCTATGCCGGCAATTTCCATACCAATGAATGTCATAGCCAATACTAGCGGAATTGAGGCTGCAACGACTAATCCGGCACGAGTTCCTAATGAGAGGAAAGAAACAGCCAACACAATGACAACCGCTTCAAGGAGCACTTTCATAAAGTTCCCCACGGCGTCATGTACTACAGTCGACTGATCGGCCACTTTTGTTACGTTGATACCTGCGGGTAAGCGGCTGGAAATATCATCCATCTTTTCGTTAAGCGCTTTACCGAAGTCCAACATATTGCCGGTAGGGGCCATGGAGATGGCCAAGCCGATCGCCGACTCCCCATTAACTCTAAAGGCCGGAGTCGGCGGATCGACTTCCTCGCGAGAGATGGTTGCAATATCCGTCAGAGGAACGTATCTATCCTGAATATGTAATGTCAGCTGTTTGAGGCTTTCTTCTGATGCAAAAGCGCCGCTGACTCTCAGCATGACTTTATCTTTATCGGTTCTGATTTCTCCCGCCGGAGTAACGGCATTTTGTGCGCTGATGGCGTTCTTGATTTTATCGAGCGTCAATCCCATACCCGCAATTTTCTGCGGTGAGAATGATAAAATGACTTGCTCTTCTTTTATGCCCAGCAGGTTAACTTTCCCTACATCTGGCAGTGTTAAGACTTCTGTGCGAACTCTATCAACCATATCACGCAATTCACGCTCGGTGAAACCTTCACGCGTGAAGCCATAAATAGTGCCGTAGGTATCAGCAAATTCATCGTTGACAGCAGGTGAAGTGACACCGGCAGGAAGCTGAGGGGAAATATCTTTTACTTTTTTCCTGACCGTATACCACAGTTCTTCAACTTTATCCGGCGGAGTGTTATCGCGCAGATATATGAAAATAACCGACTCACCGGGTCGGCTATAACTTTCTAAATAATCTAGATAGGGGACTTCCTGAAGCTTCTTCTCCAATGGGTCTGTTACGAAATTGACGGTATCCTCCACAGAGGCTCCAGGCCAACTCGCGGAAACAACAGCCGTTTTAATAGTAAATGCCGGATCCTCATTTCGTGGCAAGTTGTAGTAGCTCATCACCCCGGCAATGGTGACCACTAGCATAAAAAAAGCAACTAGTTGCTGATTAGCAAGAGCCCAAGCCGACAGGTTAAATTTCTTAGGTTTAGAGGAATTCATCAGAATTTATCCTCCAAGCTTACTTTCTCACCAGACCGTAATTTACTCACTCCAGCGATCACCACCTTGTCACCTGGTTTGATGCCATCAGAAATAAAGACGTCCTCAGAGCTATAGCGAATAATGTTAACTTTGTGCAACGTCAGCGTTGATGTATCCGATTGTACGATAAAAACGGCAGGATCGGCGCCATCACGTGTCAACGCAGATGCCGGGAGAACAAACGTTTCCTGACCTGGAATCACAATGCTTCCCTGTACCGTAGAACCTAAAGCCATTTTCTCCGGTGGGTGGGGCAGCGAGACTCTGACTCGCCAGGTCCGTGTTTGCTTATCAGCTTGTGGATTAACATCACGGATCATGCCCTCAGTCACAACAGAAGGATCGGAAAGCAGCGCAATCTTGACTTTATTATCGGGTAGGTCGCTATACAAAATAGCTTCTGGAACGTCAAATACAGCATCTACTCCCTTATCAAGAGAGAGTGTAACGACCCCCTGCCCAGCACTGACAGTTTGTCCCGGATTCAGGCTAACCGAAGTCACGACGCCATCTGAGGGCGCAACTAAGCGGGTGTAACTCAATTGTTCCTGAGCAATTTTCAAATTCGATTGGGCAGAAACACGCTTTGTCACTGCGACTTCAAGATTGACCTTTGCTTCATCAACCTGAGCCTGTGCGATAGCGCCGGTTTTAAGCAATGACTGCAACCTTTTGAAATTTAGAGAAGCTAGGCGCTCCGCAGAAACAGCACCTGCCAGCTCAGCTTGCATACTACGCACCTGATTCTCGTTATTCCTAGGTTCTAAAGTCGCGATCGTTTGCCCGGCTTTTAATTTCGCCCCTACATCGACTGGACGGCTGAGGAGCCGACCGTCAATACGAAACGAGAGTTGAGATTCTTCATGGGGACGAATTTCTCCGGTATGCTTTATCAAAACTCCGCTAACCGGATTATCGACGACAAGGGTTCGTACGGAACGTATAGGCACCTCCTCCTTCTTTGCATTATCATCACACCCTGGCAATAGCACAAACACTGGAATAATAAACAGTTTCCAGTATTGAAATAGGAACACGCTCTTGAGCGTATTTATTGTTCTGAATAAACCTACTGACATAAGACATTCTCCTGATGACCTGTAGAAGAATTAAACCTTTTTTAAGTGTAGATTTAGTCAATTTTTTTACAAGAAATCATCAAGACACTATTTTCATTGGAAGAATTAGTAAAAATAGCATCCCGCCATCAGGATGATTCTGAGCACTGATACTGCCACCATGCTCTTGGCTTATTGCCATAGCTATAGAAAGACCAAGTCCACTCCCACCCAGATTTCTCGACCGAGAACCCTCCTCTCTTGAGAATCGTTCGAACATCATAGGCAAAAACGCTTCACTGACTCCCGGTCCATAATCGCGAAAACCGACGATAACTTTATCATTTGAATGATTAATAGTGATTGTCAGTTTATTGCCGGAATGAGCGTAACGCAGTGCATTTTTTATGATAATTGTGACAACTTGCCCAATTCTGAACGCATCTGCATAGACAAATACGGGGGTGGTACTTTCAAATTCAATCGTAAAACATTCTTGAGAAACTTCTGCCTTTAGCCATTGCAAACGCTCATTAATCAAATCACAAATATTTATATTGTATTTTTCTAATGACAATGCTCCAGCTTGGGATAGCGACAACATTTGAAGATCATCAATAAGACGATTAAGGTTCACCAATGGCTGCATGACTAAACTTAATTGTTCCCTACCAGGCTCAAAAACGCCATCCATAATTCCCTGAAGCCGTGCGATTGAAGCCGTCAGTGGAGAGCGTAATTCATGCGCCATTGCAATATGAGAGGCTCGAAGCTCATTTTCATAATAAGTAAGTTTCTGGGTCATCTCATTGAAATTGTAAGTTAGAGCAAGAAGTTCTTCCGGTGCTTTATTTTCTATTTTTGCTTGAACAGAGAAATCCCCATCGGTGACTTTCCTTGCTGCAGAAACCAAGTTGAAAAATTGTTTCGCCAACGGCCTTGACATATAAAGCCCCAGTGTAATCATTAAAGGAATAGCTACAATAATTAAAATCCCTAGCATAATCCAATCCGCCGAGGCGATCGATGGATCCGCGAAATCAAAGCCATACCAATAGTGAAAAAGGCTATAAAACCTGTACAAATCTTCATTTGGATTTGCAAGCAAATGCAGGAATTCCTTTCTAACATCCTCCGGCATTTCATGATACAAAATCCAATAATTATAAATAGCAAACCGCAACCACATGCAGAACGCTATAATGACAACCGCACCAATGGACTGAGAAATAACTCTCACGCAGATCCACTTCCAGAGAGAGACTCTTTTATTTTTCGCGTTCATTTGTTCCAATACCTATATCCCATTGCTCTAACTGTCAACAGTACATCATTCACTCCAACCGAATTGAGCTTCTTCCTTAAATTGTATATATGTGTATCAACAACCCGTTCAAATGCATCACTTTCTGGCAAGCACATATTCAACAATGTTTGTCGGGAAAAAGCTCTTTTGGGCGCTCGCATTAACACAGATAAAATTGAAAATTCGGTTGGCGTAAGTTCCACTGCGATTTTAATATGTTCGGTAGGGCAAACGTGAACTAACATTGCCTCTTCATCAAGTTGTACTGGGCCACAAATAATAAGCTCAGATCTTATATTCAATATACTCGTTCTTCTTAGCACTGCATGAACCCGAGCTACAACCTCTCCTGGGTTATACGGCTTCACTATATAATCATCTACCCCATGCCTCAACGAGGAAATCTTATCTTGTATTTCGCCGATTGCAGTCACCATGATGACCGGCACATCGCTCTTTCTACGCACTCGAGCCAGTATTTCATGGCCGTTTATCCCTGGCAGCATGACATCCAATAAGATCAAATCAGGTTGCCAGGAAAAAACCATCTCGAGGCCTTTAACACCATCACCCACTTTAGCAACAGTAAAACACTCTCTTTTTAGATAAGCTTCCAGGACCTCTGCAGCCCGCATATCGTCCTCAATGATTAAAACTCTTTTTCCTTCCATATATTAACCTGTTATTCAATTTCTCTGTCAATGTAAAGAACAATATAATGAATTTTAGCATTTTTTTAATAAGATAATAAACAAAAATCGGATGAAGTTTATGCTCAATGGCCAAAAATGGAATTCAGTAGACTTTCTCGATAGATAGGCCTAATGTTAAGTTTATTTTCATTTAAATTCAATTAGTTGGCATAAAACGCAATTAATCATCAAGAAAAAAAACAAAAATTGACACCATCTTGACAGACTTAAGCGATAATTGGGATTTCAATGGCAAGGAAAAGGGTTCAGGAAAAATGTAATGAAAGTGAGCAAAATGGAACAATCTAGGGAAGGTGCGAATAAGTACCCTCCGCAACGAAAATGAAACTTTTAGTCAATTAAATTCAATCACTTACATAGGCGTTTTTTTGCGTTTGGTGACTTATTCGCACCTTCCCTAGAATGTTCATTACTAGTATCATAATTCTTTTGGAGAGGTATATTAAACAACCTATAAGTATCATTAACTTAATTGATAAAACAGGATACTCTAGATGGTATGTTCAGCGTAGGTTTTGCTCTTTGACAGGTATGTCGATGAAGTCTTACATCCGATCGAGGAAAATGACAGAGGCTGCTAAAGTACTCTTATCTACCGACAGAAAAGTCTTAGATATTGCAGTTGAGTATGGTTATCCTGAGCAACAATCTTTCTGTAGAGTATTTAAGAACCATTATGGTGTTTCTCCTACCACATTTCGTAAAGCGAACACACCTCGTGACGAGCTTTGGATGTCAGCTGAAAAATTGCTTGTTAAGTTCAAATCTAGTGATAAATCAATCTCGTAAATTATGACTTTTAATTTCAATGGTAAAAATAGATGATTACTAATCCTTTATCCCGAAAAGAATACTCAATTTGGATGTCAGCAACGGTAGCTTTTAGCTTTACATGGATAAATTTTTTAGTTCTCTATAAAAACGATCATTTATTCTTGCAGTCAGTTACGATTTCCGTTATCAACAATTCTTCGTTCTTTGATATGCTTATTTCATACTTCAGGGTTCTCCTTTATCTCCCTTGCGGTTTCTTGCTGATCATATTAAAACTGCTATTTTGTGCCCAACGACTCTGTGACACACGGTTATTTTCACTTGCTTGGCCGATTTCTCTGGTGATCTTCTTTTTCTTTTGGTTTGTTAATATCACTTTTCCCGGTCATCTCAATCTAGTATTGATCATCAAATCTTGCGTATTAACTTTGATCGGAATAATTCCATCAAGGCAACAAGAAGTTGAATAAATATACTGGGTTAGATAAGGGATCTATTTATAAATAATATAAGAAAGCTTGATGAATAAAAATTGGCTAATCCGATTAGCAGCACAACATTGGCAAGCCCGGAAGTTGCAATAAACATTTTTCACATAAAAACACAAAAATAATTTAATTACATCATAGGGGCAAACAACATACTAAAATCAAAGTCAGAGTATATTTGTGCGCCGACCAAAGCGACAAGAGCTATGAAAATTAGAATCTTGGTGATTTGCATTAAAAGATTACCCGCTTTAATTTTAGGGGCTTGTTTAACTACTCGTATTTTGTTTTTAAAAGCCATTGCAAGATCTCTTTGCTTTATACTCAGTGAAAACAAGTTCAACACAAAAATCATTAAACCACTTCCATCAGTAACACCAATGAAATTACATGATGCAAGATAAAGACAGAATCTTTTCCTACCATGCTCTATTATACCCCCCCTCCATTTTAGTTCCACTTAATTTTTAGGTTTCCATTTTTTCAGCCATCTGTTGGGACTCGGCAGCATCAGGCTATTTAGACATTAATGGGCCCTTTCTCTGATGGATTCCTTCGTTCAGCACCCTATGATTTTCTGTGCTTCATTCAAAGTTCTGAACTGATAAAAATCCAAAGTTTCTGCCCGATATCCCTGTAAAACATTCGATAGAAATATTCCATGTCAACTTTACAGACTTGATAAACTCCAGAATAACCCCATGATCTTCAGTCCATTGTGCCAGTGGCAGTGGGTTTAGAATCGGACTGTTAACGATCAGGATCTTCACCAGATATCCGCGATTTTCCTCAACTCTGCCCAGCATGCTAATCACTTGTTGTGCGCCGATACTCTGGTCAATTTCAATTACCAGTGCTTCGCAATTAAAGTCATCTACTACGCTGAAGGTCCGAAAGTGTCTATCGCACATCAGCGTATCGTGGCCAACTCTGATTAAGAGCTTCCTGCGTAGCCATCGAAAAAAGGGCAAAAATCATTATTTTCAACAAAACTATCTAAATAGCCCTGAGAAATTAAAGAGTTAGGGTGGGGATGAGCTGAACCAAAAGATACGATGTAATAATAATTAAAAATTTAAGTTTAGTAGTCTCAAAACGTGAAGCGGTTTAGAATTTTGCGTATCGCCTTGTTTTGAATATGTTCGACTCAACTGGATTTATACCTATTTTTTCATCAACATTGACTCTCCTTTTTAGACCGGCTCCCGCGGGCCGTATCCAACGGCCCGCGGGAGTTGACGTCTAATACACTTCTGCATCAGGAAGAAAAACAGCTGATTGATGCTGCGATGTGCCATATCAGTCTCCCAGCCGATAACCAAAGCCACGAATACTTTCAGGGACATTTAGCAGACCCGCTTGCCAAAATTTCTTTCTGAGCTTGCTGATATGGCTATCTACGGTACGCTCATTGGCGTCATTTTCCGGCAAACAGTGCTCAAGCAATTCTTGTCGGGTAAAAACCCGCTTGGGGTAGCGAATAAGATGTGTCAATATCTTGAATTCGGTTGATGTTAATTTGTCGCCGATATCTTCACCGGAGATTTTTATTTTAACCTGATGATTTTCGATGTTAATGTAAATATTCTTGGTTGAGTAAACTGAGGTGTTTTTGTCGGCGCTGTGAAACTGTATTCTACGCAAGATAACATTCACCCTGGCGCTCACCTCTGCTGGATTAAATGGTTTGACAATATAGTCATCAGCACCGTTGCGGAGTGCATGAATTTTGTCAACATCTGTATCTAGTGCTGTTAGCATCATGATGGGGGTGTCGTGTGTCTTGCGAATTTCATTAAGTACCTGCCAGCCATCCATTAGCGGCATTTTGATATCCAGAATCACTAACTGTGGTGCTGAAGCCCGAAACAGCGCGACCGCTTGCTGACCGTTGCATGCAGTCACGACTTCGAAGCCCTCATTATTGAGATAGGCAGTAAGGATCTCACGAATGTCTTTCTCATCCTCTGCAAGAAGTACTTTAATGGTTTTCATTTAATCTCCACATTATGTATGAATACCATGTTTCTACACACAGTCTACACATCATCTCCACATGAAGTCAGTATAAACGTTTTATAATTAACTTCAGTATCATAAGCAATTAAATTTTATCGCAATGGCTTAGTAAAAATGAAAACTAGTTTCATTTATGAAAAGTCCAGTTACTTGAAATGTGACTCAGGTTCGGAGACAGCGGGGATGAGTGAGGCATTGGTGGTTGGAGATAAACAATGTGGTGGATAAAAAATGGTCTTGTTAGCTAATAGCAAGATGAATGTTACGTGACATGAGCGAAGCACAGTAAGAGTGTGGAAAAATTGTGAACAAATAGGGGGGGGGCCGAGAGCCTGATGCAGCATGGTGTTTTCTAAAGGATAAACAGTGGTGACGATACACTGTAGGGATGAATGTTGGAAACAGAGGGGCTTCGGATCGCAGAGTTAATCCGCCAGCAAATTCATTGACTGAACAAGTTTTCCTGATTGTGCGAGTTGCACTCAGCGTTAAAAAGATATGTGTTCTGGAGCTAAATTCAGTGACAACGAGTTATAATTAGCGATTAAGTGTGACTATATCATATGGCATACTAGTATCTAGTTCCGTATTGTATTAGCTGCTGAAATATATTTATCTGCAAACTTTCCTTGAGAGAGGGGATTAGATTCGCTTTATTCAAATAATAATATTTACTCCATTGATGAGATGATTGCTGGTTGAGGATAAAAACTTGATGCATTATTTTTTGTTAGATTTTTTCATTAGAGGGTTCTATGTGGTTTAGCAGATTTAGGCAAGCATTCCTAGCATTGCTACTACCTTGGCTATTTGTTTTTCTTATCCAGATGTTGGGGCGTGCTTATTTATTTTACACTAATAAAACACCAGGGCTATTGACGGATTTTTCTCATGATGTCATACGGATGTTCTGGATTGGAGGCCTGTTCGATGTCCGCGTTGCCTGTTTGATTTTTGTGCCTTTCTTATTAGTCGCCGCCAGTTTTTCAGTGGATAGGCGTGGTTTTATTATATGGCAACATTTTTGGCCCTGGATGGCTGCCGTGTTAAGCTTGATAGTCACAGCAATTACAGTTGGAAATGTTTTTTATTATGTAACTTATGGGCGTTTTATTGATGTTTTTGTGTTCGGGTTAGTTGATGATGATACCACTGCTGTATTAAAAACGGTTTGGAAAGAATACCCGGTTATATGGGTTTTACTTTTTCTTATATTGTTTTTTTCTATTGTGTTAAAAATTTACTGGCGCTGGCAGTATTATCTGAGTCATAAGAAAGGAGGCACGCTCAGGCTGTCGGTATCTATTATTAATACATTACTTGTCATTCTTGCTTGTGTTGTCGGCATGCGCGGTTCTGTCGGAACTTTTCCTTTGCGGCAGAGTGATGCTCAAGTTTCAGAAGTAAAAATGCTAAATATGCTCACTCCTAATGGAGTGATTGCTCTTAACTGGGCTTTCAATGCTTATGCTGAAAGCGGTAATTTTTCAGCAGCTACGGATGAAGAAGGTAGCAAGTTATTAAGTCAGTTTTTGGGGGGAAGTTCGGCACCTGGCCTTCGGTCTTTTATGACTCAGACTGATGCAAATCCATATGTGAAAAAAAATCCGCCAAATGTTGTACTGTCTGTAATGGAAAGTATGGGGTACCACCTGGCGAGTTTCGACAATCAAGAAAGAGATTTACTGGGGGCCTTAAGAAAGCACTGGTTGGCTGATTGGCGTTTCGACCGTTTCATTTCTGAAGGTGATGGTACGATTGATACTTTGAGTCGGCTTTTTATTCGTAGCCCGATGAGCAGTATCGGACAGACTAGCGCTCAAAATGTCAATTTTGCCAGTAATATGTTTAAACCCTTCTTAGCAAATGGCTATAAAATTATTTTTGTAACTTCAGGAAATGGTGCCTGGCATAATCTCAATCAGTTTCTTCCTCATTTAGGTGTCAGCGAATTTATAGAGCAGAATGGTCTAAAAAAACGCTACCCTGAGGCGGAAATCGGAACCTGGGGCGTCCCGGATGAATATATGTTTCGTTATATGACCGAGCGTTTGAAAGAGGCGGAAAAAAAAGGAGAGCATGTGTTTATCATGTCGATGTCAACAACACATCATCCTCCTTACAAAACGCCTAAAGGTCACGAAAAAAAGCATATTGATCTAACTGTTCAAGAAAAACTAAGATTAAGAAAATTAGCAGCTGATGAGGAGTTGAATGAGGTTATGAGCACCTTATACTATTCTAATGATCAATTAGGGCGGTTTATTAGCTGGGTTAAGTCTGAGACGTTAGGTTCGCATACTATTGTTGCAGTCACTGGTGATCATAATATACGGGGGATAGGTTATCCAGAGCCTCAAGAGTTAGCACTTGGCCATGCTGTGCCATTTTATATTTACGTTCCTCTGAACTACCAACATAGCAGCTATTTCGATGGTAATAGGGTTGGAAGCCATAAAGATATTCTACCGACGCTATATCAACTTAGTCTTTCGGATACATTATATTATCGCACGGGGTGCAACTTGTTGGCTCAGCATTTGGATGGTACTTGGTGTAATGGATATAATCCTGAAATCACGATTACAAATGAAGGTGCCTGCATTTTTACCGGAAAGCCTGAGTTTCGGCCTTGGAAAAATAAATCTGGACTGCTTCTTGCTAGCCCTGAGCGCATGGATTTAATCAAAGGGAAAGAATGCCATCGCTGGGAGGCATTTACAGGACTTTTGTGGTGGCAATTAAATCGTCAGGTTCACGGCGGTAAGTAGGGATGTTTTTTTGATTTTTGCATATTGCGAAACTGGTTGTTATTAACAATTTAAAATACGCTATGGCGGATGGAGTAGTGTGCCTTTTGACGTATTGCATCGCTCATGCTCTAGGTATTAGTTACTAGCCAAAGATGAGGTGTTACGGTATGGAAGGGGGCTTTTATCTGTGCGTTTGATAAATTTTTTACTGGTTGCTATATGTTTTTTGGTCTTCAAGATTACCGCTAAATGACGCTTTAATATTTTTCCGTTTTTCTAATGGAGTTGCATCTTAAGGTTAAAAAATTCAAGTTCCCCCCCAGTAATGGAGCAGGCCTCGCGATAAAGAGATGCTGCGTGTGATCTTTATTGTTAGCAGTGGGTTTTACTTTCTAGCTATAAAACCTTTTTATATTGCCGAGGCGACTGTTTTTTACAAGAAATTTATAGGTCGCCCGTAAAGGGCGTTTCTACAGGAGACCGTTAGCATCGTGAAATATCAAGTTTACCCATCGATAATGACGCAGTTTAGTTCTGCGCCAAAGTCTTACTCTTATCTGACTCTGTTAATTACTGCGGCTTTAATTATTTTGGTGGGTAATGCATCGGGTGATATTTATCCCCTGGTTACTGCCAGTGGCGCTTTTATTTTTTTTTGTGGGCTGGTTTATTTGATTTCTGCGAAAGCGATGTTTTCCGTGTCAGCTGGCAGCCTACTGGTTATCGTGCTGCAGTTTATTAATCAACTCAAGGTGCATTATTATAAAGATAAATTGATGTTCCCTGACTTCTACATGTTGGCAGACCTATCCAATGCGGATACGCTGCTTCATTACCCGGCCGCTGGACTGGCCCTAGTCGGGCTGGGTGCTTTTGTCATCTTCACTCTCATTGTTGGATGGCGTGCGGTACCGCGCCGGCATGGATTTACACCACAATTGATTGCTATTTCCATCTTGGTAGCCAGCGGTTGGTTGGTAAGCCAGTGTGTTATGCGTTATCAAAACGACTGGGTAGGTCGACTGCCGGGAGGAACTGGCGTTGTGTCTAATTTGGTTATGTCGAGTAGCCAGACGGACTATGATCCGCCGTACTTTTCTGATGATAGAGAAGGGGATTTCATCACTCGCGCGGCCGTCCTCCACAGAGAAACTAAAGCCGCTTCAAGTCTATATCCCGACATTGTGCTGCTGTTGCAAGAGTCAACCACTGATCCGCGATTGTATCAAGTGCCGACTCCAGCGTTGCTACCGCATTTATCCATGTTTGAACAAGGAAATGCTGTGAAAGCACAAACACTCTTGAGGGTGCAAACATTTGGAGGAGGGACCTGGCTATCGGAGTTTGCAGTTCTCACGGGACTGCGCAGTGATGATTTTGGTGCTAGGAAAAATGCGGTATTTTACTCGGTTATCGACCATGTGAATGATAGCCTTTTCAAACAGATGAAAGCCAATGGTTATTATACCGTGGTACTCACTCCATTCAATAAGTCAGCCTATAATGCCGGCCACGCCTATACTATGATGGGGGTCGATAAGATTATCCAGCCACAGGAGCTGGGTTATCCCGGTAGTCTGCAAGATAATTTGTGGCATATCACCACAGCAGACATACTGCATTACATCAAAAAAATCTTAGATATTCATACTGATAAGCCTATTTTTGTCTATGCACTTACCATGTATGAGCATGGTCCTTACGCTTCTGATCATAGGGATGACTATCAACTATCCTCGGTGGTAAAAAACAAAGATTCTGCATCTAAATTCAGTCACTATATGGAAAAAATAAAAAATTCTGACGTAGCGATGTCAGAATTTTTCCAGTTTGTCGACCAGCGCCAAAAGCCAACAATGTTTATGTATTTTGGTGACCATCAGCCGAGCATAGATTGGGCTAACGGCTATACGACATCGCTAACAGATGCCTCTCATCTTACGCAGTTTAGCCTGAGAGATAACACCAATATGCGAACAGTATCAGACCTGGGATCGGTGACTGATATAGCTTTTCTGGGAGGGATACTGCTGGAACAAGCTAACTTGAAGGTATCACCATTCTACCAGGCCAATATCGACATGCGTCATCTGTGTAAAGGAGCTTTGAACGATTGTGGGGATAAACCGCTTCTTAATAGCTATAGACACTATATTTATAACAGGTTACATGCTGCCTCTCGGAACTGAGGGCGTTAGTAGCTGAGTTATAGCGTCCTTGGATAGAAATAAATAATCCAGGGCGCTAAACGGGTTTTGGATTAAAAAAACAGCAGTGCAGGCATTTTTACGCGTAATAACTCGCCACTCCCCGTTATCTGAGAGTGTATCATGCTACGATTCATGGTTATGGCTATCAAAAATGGTCGATTCGATCTCCTAATCATCAAGCCTGTTTTCATCAGCACCGTTCGGTAAAGCCGTAATAGGCGCTTGTTTCAGGGGCAGCGGACAGGGGCGGCGTGCCAAGGACACATCCAAAAACCGCTTGCTGCTGGCCTCTTGCCACCCGTAGTATGGAGCGTTCACGTCGAGATAACTATAAGAAACACTCTATTTGTTCTGTCTGGAACACCCTACAGTTATAACTATTTACGTCATCGTCATACCGAAACACTGTGAGTAATATGAATAAAGAAACTGCTATAACACGCCCGCAATGGACAAAAAATGATACCATCTGGATGATGGGTGTTTATGGCGCAACCGTCGGTGCCGGAACGCTATTTCTACCGGTTGAGATTGGTACCCATGGGCCGATGGTGTTTATTTCGCTACTCCTTCTTGCTTTCCCGCTTTCGCTTGTTCCGCACGTGCTTATCTGCCGCGTTTTTATGCGCGACAAGCAGGGCCAAGACCAGACTGATCAAACCTTACCCCTGTTCGGCTCTTTCTTCGGTTCCAAAGGCCGTCAGGCGATGAAACTGTTTTTCTGCGTGGCCCATTATCCGGTGACTCTGGTCTATGCTGTTTCATTGGTAAATGCGCTGAGTCACTTTTTCAACGAGCGTCTGCACATCAACGGCATTAGTCGTGCTCCCCTGACGCTGGTTGTACTGGTGATTTTGCACCCTGTATTGAGCAAAGGTCGCGACAAAGTGGTAAGTACTATGAGCGCGTTGGCGTTGCCTTTTGCGATTGCTATTATTGTCGTCGCAACGTCACAAATTCCGGCCTGGGATATCCATAATATCACCTACGCGTGGCGACAGACGCATACCACTGACATCGCAAGCTCACTGAAATCTCTGTGGCTGACCCTGCCGCTCATCGCTTTCTCACTCTGTTCTGCCCCGCTAATTCCTGCACTTGCATCCTGGTATCGCGAGCCGGGGCACGGTGGTGAGACACAATCAGTTCGCGTTATCCGTCGAGCTTATTGGCTGATTTTCATCAGTATTATTTTCTTCGTGTTGAGTTGTATTTTAAGTACCCCTCGTTCAACTTTTGAGATCGCGAAGGCTCAAAATTTAAACGTACTGTCGGTGATTGGTGAGCAGGGCGGAATGAGTGCCATGCTGTATCTGGCGCCGCTGATTGCTATTCTGGGCATGACGAAGTCGTTTTTGGGGATCTCGATGCCGGTGGCAGAAACTTTTAACGTGCTCGCCAGTGATCTGTTCAACCTTAAGCGCAATAGTTAACTCCAAAGCGTGAAGCTACTGACAACGGTGGTGATGTTTATCGTCACTTCCATTGTGGTGTTCTTAAACCCGGACGTGATCAATATGATTGAAACCGTCTGCGGGCCATTAATTGCCATATTCCTGTTTGTTATTCCTACCTGGCTAGTGTTAATCCGCCCGGTGCTCAAACCGCTGCGCGGCCCAACCGCAGTGATAGTGCTGGGGTGCGGTTTATTGACAGTTTCCGCACTGCTTTACGGTATGTTTTAAATTCGGTGACACCGGCATAACCCGGTGTCACTACATGCTGCTCCACTTTACCACGGTACTCCGTACACCTGTCGGTCAGTATTATCAGCATCGGCAGTCCCTGAACCTCGTAGAACGGCAGTACACGATCATTGAGCTGGTCGGCGACAGTGATCGGTGTTTTACTCGTATACAGCTTGCAGTGTGCCACTCTCGAATACGTATCCACGAACGTCTGCTGGTAGAATGATCAACACCTTTCAGATTGCCCACGTAGAAGGTGTCCTGCGAGCCCAGATACACCGGATGTGCCGTCTCGCATTCGCCGCTGAGTTCGTCATCGTGCGCCTTCTTCTCCAGAGCTGCGATTTGAGCGCCGGTAAGCACGATGCTTTCTCAGGCAACCTTTTCCTCAAGCGCCTTCAACCGTTTACTGAAGTTCTCCAGGTCGTGCCGTTGCCAGATGGAGCGAACCCCGCTGTCGGAGATAAACACGCCTTTTTTACGCAGCTCATTACTGGTCCTGTGTTGCCCATGGGCCGGGATGCTCACCAGGCTACGGGGTGATGACAGGGCTCCGGGAACCTTCCTCGCTCGCTTTTTATTGCCACTTTGCTTTATCCTGATATGTATGTTCCTGATATCGTAAATTGAGTAATTACAATGAGTAACCTTAACAACTATCCGACAGATGTATTTCCTTCAGTTTTACGTAATGTCATTACGACGCTACATGAAGACACCCTTATCCCCATAGAAATGATTGGCAGTACGGTGCTGGCGGCATTATCACTGGCTTTGCAGCCTCTTGTTGAAGTGGCCTCTCCCTTCGGAAATAAAAAGCCAGAACCCTGCTCTCTTTATTTTCTGACGCTCGCAAAATCCGGTGAGGGGAAAAGCCCCCTCCGTGAATTGCTTATGACTCCCTTCGATGAATTTGCTTCTGAGATGCATGAGGAATATGAAGATTTACTTGATGTCTACAAAAAAGACCATGCTATCTGGTCATTAAAAGAAAAAGCACTAAATCGTAATTATCAGAAAGCAGTAAAGAATGGTGGGGAAGGTGAGGTTGAAGAACTTCTTCTGCGCGAGCATCAGGCTGCTGAACCGAAAAAACCCAGAGCGTTTGAAATGTTTTATGAAGATGCAACGCCAGAAGGTATCATTCAGGGACTGAGTGAATATCCGTATGCTGGCGTATTTGCAGATGAAGCCATGACTTTTTTTACCGGCCAGTTAAAAAACAACCTCGGATTGCTCAATAAAATATGGAAAAACGAACCTCTTTCGGTCTCACGTAAAAAAGAAGGCACTATCCGTCTTAACGCATATCTGACATTTCTTCTTATGGTTCAGCCTGAAGTATTTGAGGAGTATCTGGAACGCCATGGAAAAAAAGCTGTATCTAGCGGATTCCTTGCCCGTTTTTTATTTACAGAAACAGTAAGCACTATAGGTCAGAGAAGAATAAACCTGAACCAAGATAACTCAAGGCAAGCACTGGACAATCTATTCATTCATTTAAATAAATTCCTGGAAGAGCAAAAGGAACATTTTTACGATACCAGCAAATCTAAAAGGACACTAACATTAACTGAGGGTGCGAAAAAATTATTTGAAGAAAAAATAAGTCAGTATCAATTGAATATAGCCAAAAATCAGTGCTGGGAGCACATCCCTGAATTCGTGTCTAAAGCAAGCAGTCAGGCAATACGCATGGCCGCAATTTTTGATTGCTATTCTGAAAGTGATATATCAGAACAATATTTAAAGAACGCATTTACGATTACTGAGTGGCACCTTAATCAGGCAGCTAAGTATTTTTATAAACTAAGTACACAGTATCAACTTCAGCAAGATGTATACCAGTTGTTCGACTGGATAAAAAATCGCTTTGCTAATCCGACAGGTGTAATGAAAGTCACTAATTTTCAAACAGGGCAAGTGACTGGTGTAAGAATTAATCCCTGGCAGCCGTTCTCAAAGAATGAACTGGAGACGCATGGTCCCGCCAGACTCAGAAGAATTGAACGTTTAACACCTGCACTCAACCAACTCATTCAGCTCGGTCTGGTTGTCACAATATGCTACCCACCACAACGTGCGATTTATATCGCGGCAGCACAATTAGATGCACATGGTTATATTTATCCCCTCAATCCATTTTTCAATAAATTTAACACAGTAGACTACAGAAATAATGCCACTCCACCACTGAGTGGTTACGATCCCAACAGACTGCAATGGCAATGATTGTTATCGAAATGTTCCAAGAAACACTGGTGTCGTATGTGGAGTTCATCCGTCCGATGGGATTCTGCTGATGGCCGGAAGTCAGCCAAGGAAAGAGATGAATTCTTTCACCATACCCCGCTAAAGTTACTAAAAATTTTTTTTAGCAGCTTTAGCTGCATTATTAGAAAAGCCACGTACACTTAAAACACATAATTTATACAATGGTAAACCTCGACGCATTACATCAATGTTGGCTTCAGTGGCTCTTATACCACGCAAGATTGCTATTAAATTGTTACAAGGAATCATGGGGAACCACTGATTAGTTAAGTGCTTTTTATCTACAGTATTGGACCGGTGATTATTTAACTCACTATCACCGCTGAGTTAACATGCTTCGTCGTTTATTCTCGAAACTCAGTTTAGTTTATTCTAAAAACTGTAAACGAGAGACCTGCAAGGTGAACATAAAACATTCGCACAGGCTCTCATTATAAATACACAAGAATAATTAGCGCATGCCTATCTGTAATATTCAAACAACCCAGATAACAAACAAGGTTACATAAATATTTAAGATCCACAGGAGAGTTTATGGGGGGGGTATACGACTCGCACATCAGGATGCATTATGCACGGGACTCGGAAATAAGTTTCTGAACCCATTCCTCAACCTCACTTTTAAGCCAGCGCGAACTACGCCCCAGCTTAATCGGCTTTGGGAATAAACCTTCCTGAATCAACTTGTAAAACCATTTATCGCTGCACCCGGTAAATTCCGTAATGAATGCCATATCGACCATTTTATCACTGAGCAGGCTGCGGGTTGTATCTGTCATGACGATTTCTCTCTGTCTTAAGGAAATGAAAGACAGGAGTGCCAGGAATGATTGATTTATCGCTCACCTGGTACTCCGACATAACATTCCTCTCGCCAGTAGAAAAATACTTATGACCTCATCAGTACTGACTACAGCCAAAATTACGTTGGCTGTCTGAATTATCTTTGCTGTAGTCCTTGGCCAGATAGTTAAGCCTGTCAGTGACATTGGATAACTGAGCCGTATAGTCACTGTGGTTTTTACTCAGGTGGTAGTAGCAATTGGCAGGAAACTCTACCAGGGGATAATATTGCTGATGATTAACCACTGTATTCAGCCCCAGTGCCCGTACCCAGGCCTCCATAATCATCATGGCCAGATTGTGAGTGTATTCTCCGTCTGCACTGGTATAGCTTCCTGGATAAGCATAGGCTTCACGATTAAAGAGTAAGGCCACGTGATAATGTTTTTTACCGCACTCATTAAACTCCCTTGCCCAGATATGACGAACACGACAAGGGTGAACCCGCTTCCCTGTATGTTGTTTTTTCAGTAGGTCAGCCTCAATCTGAGCTTTAAGGGAAACAATGAAACGGGTGACTATTCCTGAATCTGAGTTATACGAACCTGTCTCAATCTCCGGCAAACGAAGGTCTACCCTCAGGACCATTACACGGGGATAATCATTCAGGGCTTTAGTGATAGTATCCTGAATACGCTTAACATAGTTATGGTTCAGTTTACCGTAGCTGTAAGTATTAATGCTCATTATGAAATGACCTTGTGTTAGTGAGTTTGTTCAATAGATATACACAGGCAGTAATAAATTACTTTCTGTCATGCAGATTAATATCAGGAAGTGGGAGAATATGAATATGTATTATTTATATGACGCTAGATATGATAACTTAGATTGATTGCATTCATTAGGTTAGTTTATTACCTGACTTTACATATATAACCATTAATCTATCTGATACGCTTATTAATATAACTACACAAACACAAACACAAACACAAACACTAACAAGAGTATCTATATTATTATATTACCAACCCGACAAGTGCTAACATATACTTATTGGAAAATACAATAAAAGAAGAAAACACTTAAAAGTCGTGTTTTCACATCAGATAACCGCTTGTTTTTACTCTCAAGTTAGCACTCTTTTCACATATAATAGCCTGCATAATAACGGGTCTGTTGCACCTGTTCTGTCATACCCCAAACTGTCCTTTCAACAGGAACAGTTCGCCCCCCTAAAAAATTACATTCAAAAAAGTTTCAGACCTATATTACCCTGGTGAGAACGGCAGCAGAAATGCTACCGTTTTATTATTTCACTCCCGGAGGTTAATGTGTCCGATAAAACTGAACAGGGTCTTGATGCCCTGAAGAAACAGCTGTCTCTCCTGCCCGAAACACTCTCCCGCACAATACTGAACCGCATCCGCCAGCACATTCATTACGAGCCAGTCATCGGCATCATGGGTAAAACAGGGAGTGGCAAAAGTTCGCTCTGCAATGCGCTCTTTCAGCAGCCCCTTAGTCCGGTCAGCGATGTCCAGGGCTGTACCCGTGAACCGCTTCGCTTCTCGCTTGATATCGGCGGGCGCCGCATGACGCTGGTCGATTTACCCGGTGCAGGTGAATCTCTGGACTATGACCGTGAATACCGGCAGCTGTATAAAGAGCAGTTACCGACGCTGGATCTTATTCTCTGGGTGATGAAAGCGGATGACCGGGCCTGCGCGACCGATGAAGCGTTTCACCGGTTCCTACTCAAATGCGGTGTCTCACCGGGCAGCATTATCTTCGTTATTAACCAGGCCGACAAGGCGGAACCCTCACTGGAATGGGACAGGGCAGCACGTCAGCCCTCCACCGGCCAGCTGCTGACGCTGACCGCCCGAAGCGCAGCTATCTCACGGCAGTTCTCCTGTCCTTATCCGGTGCATGCGGTGTCAGCCAAAACCGGCTACAACCTGGCCCGTCTGGTCGAAACCATGATATTTGCCCTGCCCCCGGAGGCCAGCAGCGGCGTGTTTCGTCAGGTCAGAGAAGAGCACCGATCTGCGGAGGCAGAGAGTACCGCCCGGCAGGATTTTGGCGATCTACTGGGTGAGCTGTTCAGCCGGATAGTAGACGCCATTCCGCTGCCAAAACCGATCCGGGAAGTGCTGGGAACAATCCGCGACGGCATTGTGAATGCCGCTTCTGCACTGTGGCACTTACTTTTTTGAGGAGGTAGAAAATGATACTCAGGAAGCTGACATGGCCCCAGTTACGCATGCTGCTGCGCTATATCCGAAGACAGATAGTAACCCGGATCCTGGATTACTGGCGGCGCGCAGGCTGGCCGGAGAAAGAGATCCACAGCATCCGCTGGGCTCTCATCGTTCTGTTTCACCTCTTACTGCGTTTACTGAGTGAGCGATTTATACAACGCCATACTGCATCCTCCTTCCGCCCTGGCAACGCCTACTGCTGACCTGATTCTTGACAGGATATGACCATCTGCAGTCCCTTTGCTGAAAAATGCGTGATTATCTACGTAAATTCAGTCGGTTACAGACAGAAAAATATTTCATCTTTTCTAGCGATCCCTCTCATCGCTGGTCATACCCTGTCCACCCCGTCCTGCATAATAACCGCATGAGTTATCTAAGTATTTTTCATTCACGGAGGGCATATGCGTGCCACGGATCCTGCGCATCGACACGACAGACTGGCACTCAGGCTGTCGGTGATTATCAGCCGGCTTCTTGCCGGTGAATCCCTTTCACTGAAAGCGCTGTCCGGTGAATTTGGCGTATCTGAACGCACCCTGCGCCGGGATTTCTCTCAGCGTTTGCTGCATCTGGATCTCACTGGCAATAACGGCTGCTGGCGGTTACGAACTAGCCCAATGCGCGATCATACTCCTGGTGCACTGGCGTTTGCCCGCAACACCGGAATAGCCCGCCTCATTCCCTCACAGAGCCGTCAGTTAATACAGCTGCTGATGGATGAAAACGGCACATCGCCGTGTCTGATAGGTCATGTACAGCAGCCAGCGGGGATCCTCCCGGACTGCTTTCAGCGGCTTGCTGAAGGGATTTACCACCACCGGATGATCAGCCTCCTGGTTAAGGGTATTCGTCACGACCACCTTGAGCCCTACCGGCTGATTTTCTCACAGGCAAACTGGTATCTGGTGGCCAGCCGGCAGGGAGCCATTCACGTCTTCTCGCTTGACGAGATTATCTCCGTCTCGCTTTCAGAGCAGCATTTCAGACATCGCAACGAGACTAACGCACTTATCGCCATGGAGGACTTCATCAACGCCCTTCCGCATTTTCACTTTATCAGCAACGTCATTCATACCTTCCGGGAACTACCTCCCGAACCTCACACCATTCCAAGAGGAGTTAAAACATGAAACACGGTACAGCCCTGCTGCTGAGCACCGGAATGATGCTGGCAACGCTGTCGGCAGCAAAGGCCGGTACGCCCGACGCACTTATACAGGCACACCACCAACGCTGCGGAAAGCCCGTCTTTTATGCGCAGACCGCTAACCACAAAAAAGAGGTCGAGATTTGCATCATCACCCCGTCGGTATCGTACTCATTCGGGAAGACCGGCGCAGAGCATAAGGAAATGGACATTACCGTACCGACACACGCCGCCACGTACGCATACCAGAGCAATCAGGTTATCAGTCTGCAGGAATTCACTGTCCGGAACGGCGACACCTCATACCAGGTATCTGCCGGGACAAACGATGAAGGCAAACCGTTTGCGTCCCTGGACGTTTACCAGGGAACACCTGAGGCGGGTAAGCATCTGGCGGAAATCCGGCTCGCCCCGGATACGGTGGTGAACAACATCAGCCATGCACTTGCGGAAGAAGGTGTGGTGGAGTCTGACAGACTCTGAACAGAGGCTGCCTTAACATACGGAACCTAACACGATGATAAAAAAGAAATTAAATCTAGCGATGGCTCCCCGGGGCGTATTTTTTGTCTTCACGCTATTGTCTACTCTGGCCGTGAGCGGTTGTGGTGACAAGAACGAACGAGAGTTTATCCGGGGCTGCAAGTCCGGTGGCGGAACCACTGCGGTCTGCGGCTGTATCTGGGATGAGCTGAAAACGAAATATACCCACGGGGAACTGGAGAAAATGAATCAGCAGGTCGGCTATGTACCCCCGCGTTTTATGGACAACATGCTGAGCGCCGCTCAGCAGTGCAGAAAATAAGGATTGAACAGAATGGCGCTAATTATTAAATATTTCGCAATTGCCTTCGGTATCGCGCTTGTGGTTGTCCTGTTTAACGTATTCGGGAATACGGGCGAAATTCGCAGTTTCGGGCAGGGAATGGGGTATCTGTTCTGGATGACGCTCGGCCCCGGAGCCGGTATGACCATCGGCGCCTTCCTGCGCCAGTGGCTGATGCCGGACAGCGTCTATACCACCGGTGGAATGGGCGGCCTTTTAAAAGCCCGACTGTTCTGGCTGGCGGGCCCTCAGTGTATCGGCTGGCTGGCCGGCCTGATGATGGTTGGCAAACAGCTGATGTAGTGCCTTCCGCGAAGAAACCCACCTTCATACCATACAAGAATGGCAAATACCTTAAATATCTTTCAGAAAGGAAAGCCCCCTCATGTTTAAACATGTACTGACCGCCGTACTGCTCATCGGCAGCTTTTCTGCGCTCGCCGGCACAACCCCGTTGTCTGTAAAGTCTCAGGCCACTTACCTCATCAATAACCCCAATTATCCCGTCTGGCAGCTGACGCTGACCAGTCTGGAGAACGACATTACCATTCAGTCAATTACGCTAAATCGCGGCAACTGCCTGATTTCCATGGCGGGTCGGGGGAAAAATGTAAACAAGCGTCTGGGATACGGCCAGACTCTCTCTTTTACCACCCCCAGTAACAATGGCTTCAATAAGTGTCGCCCGCTTGAGCTGACGGTACAAACCAGCAAAGGCGACTTTACCTTTAACTGGCAATAACCCGAAAAACCGTTGCTGTGTCGCGGTATTTACGGCTTGGTTTATCCCACCAGCAACATGGCACATCAGCAGGCTCTGCCCCTTCGGGTGCAGGGCCTGTTTGCTTTTATACCGTTGAATAATAAATAACGGCTTCATGTCATTCGCCCACCGTTCTATCAGGTGGGTCAACTTCACCAACGTAAGGATAATTCCTGTGAAAGAGAATATTGCCAACAACACACCATCAACACGTCCGATAAGCAACCACTCAACACTGACAGCGAGTCTCGTTAATGACGAAGATCGCCTGTCATTTTGGCTACAGCACTTTGGTGACATTCCGCAATGGCTTCACCTCGAGTCACCGATATTTTCCTGGCTCAACCTCCTGTGTAAGGACTACCACGGAGATTATTGGGAATTTTACACCCTCAGTAACGGGGGGGCTTTTATTATCCCGTCCACTGAAGGCGAGTACGTGCTCTTTAACGCCCTCAATGGCAATAGCGCAACGGTGGGACATGAGGCTGCCGGCATCATCGCTTGCCTCATCACTTACAGCCACCACGCCTGCCGCACCGAATGCGACGCCATGACCGAACACTACTATCGCCTGCGGGATTACGCCCTCAGCCATCCCGAAAGCAACCCCATTATGCGCATCATCGACTAACCCTTCAGACAACGGCACCCCATCATGATGAATATCACCTTATCCCCGGCAACCGCCGGTCTGCCCTTACCCTCTCAACGCACCATTCAACGAGCGCTGGCATTGCTGGAGCAGCATTTACGCAAACCGGGTGAAGCCTTCACCGCCCCGTTCATGGTGCGCGACTGGCTGCGCCTGCAAATGGCCCGGCTGGAGCGAGAAGTCTTTATGGTGCTCTATCTCGACAACCAGCATCGCTTGCTGGCGCATGAGTCCCTGTTTAGCGGCAGCATCGCCAGCACGCAGGTGCATCCGCGTGAAATCGTGAAGGGCGCACTGAAGCATAACGCTGCCGCGGTCATCGTGGCGCACTGCCATCCCTCCGGGCATGCCGCCCCCAGCGAGGCCGATCGACTCATTACCCAGCGGATACAGGACGCACTGGCGCTGATTGACGTCCGGGTGCTGGACCACTGCATTGTCGGCGGCATGACCGTGTACTCATTCGCCGAACACGGGCTCTTATGATTTATCCGACGCAATCAGGAGGCACTACATGCCATCACCCCATAATGTTCCCGCCTGGGGGCTGAAACGCAACGTCACGCCGCAGTTTGGCGCCCGTCTGGTACAGGAGAGGGAACGACTGCATTTTCTGGCCGACCGGGCAGACATCAGCGGAATTTTCAGCGACGCACAGCGCCATGATTTGGAGAATGCTTTTCCGCAGTTCATCAAGCATTTGGAATTGATGCTGCTTTCCGGTGAGCTCAATCCGCGTCATCAGCACTGTGTCACACTGTATTGCCATGGCCTGACCTGCGAAGCAGACAGCCTCGGCTCATACGGCTACGTCTACATTTCGATTTATCCGACATCTGAAACGCCCAGGTATAACGCCCCGCATTTTTAGTCTCACACCGTTCTTATTATCCAACAAAGAGATACGCCTTATGCGAACAGTACCCGCACCACCGTCAAGGGCGGCCCAAACATGCCCGTCTCCCATAACTGTCTGGCAATCCTTGCTCACCTACCTGCTGGCGCAGCACTACGGCCTGACGCTCAACGATACCGCGTTCAGCGACGATGCCGTGATACAGGCACACATCGATAACGGTATGTCCCTCGCGGATGTGCTGAATGCCATGGTGGAAAAGTTTGAGCTGGTGCGCATTGACCGCCGGGGCTTCACCGGACAGGCGCAATCGCCCCTTGTGACCGTCATCGACATCCTGCGCGCCCGCCGGGCCTGTGGCCTGATGACGCGAGCCGGCTACCGGGAGGTCACACGTGCCATTCAGGGAAGCAAGCAACCATGAGCAGTGACACACTCCCCACCGGCGCACTGCTCACGGGTATCCAGTGCAGTACCGCCCACATCACCGACGGAGATAACTCTCTGCTGTATCACGCTTCACATCAGCAGGAGGAGTATGGCCATGGTGAGTGGCTCCATTTTACCGGAACGGGGTATTTGATTAGGCTCCATGCCTGGCGACATCCGGTACTTCATCTTAAACGGTTAGGGGTGTCAAAAGCCTGCCGCCGGTTGGTTGTCACGCTGATGAACCATCACCCCATCGCTCTCCTTAACCTCGACGCTGCAGGCGATATTCTGCCGGGGATTGAGACCTTTGACTGGTGAACGTCCCCGGCATGCCCTCTGACCCGAGCACAATGACAGGTACCACAACATAACACCCGCCCTTAAACCGGCGGGTGTTTTCATTATGGGGTAGGAAATATGCAGACTGAACCAGAAGTATTAACCGACCACACAGAGGTGATTTGCTCGACCAGCATTGAACGTATCGTCACCGGGCGCAACGCCTCGCTGGCGCAGATTGAGAACTGCACCTCTGACATCCAATCACTTGAGACTTATAGGAAAGATGAGTGGCATCTTTGCCAAGTAAAATCCGGGGATGTTGGCTGCGTTGTAGTTCATCGTTACAATCAACGGGCTCGAAATCACTGATGTTTTCAGCGAAATGCGTTTGGGGGCCTAATCGGGGGCCCCGGTGTTTTTCGAATAGAGAAAAATGGTGTAATAACAATGGAAATGTGGTCTGTATTCGAATCCTACAGGGGCCATTAACCCTCCGGCACTCAGCCGTTCCTGACCAGCCTGAATCGTGTTTTCATTACCTTTAATAACTGGCCTTCCAGGGCCATACGACACATTGACTTTTCCCCCAGCTTACTTGCCGGGGGAGAGCGCCATTAGTGCCCTGTAACGGCCGCGGCGGCGACCGGATGATCAGCGTTAGCGACCACGGTTGCACGGGCGACGGGATGATAACTACCGTCTGTTGCGGCTGCGACGGCGACAGGGTGATCGGCAGATACCACCGCCGTGGTGCGGGCGACAGGATGGTTACCTTCACCGGTGGCCGCCGCAACGGCAACAGGATGATCGGCGGAGGCGACGGCAGTCGCACGGGCTACCGGATGATTTGCAAATGCAGAAAATGATGCCGCAGTGAAAGCCAGAGCGAGAATGACTTTTTTCATAATATAACTCCTGATGTTTTCCCTGTATGGACAGGGACCATTATATTAATAACGATGATTGGTACTTATTGAGAATTGTGCAATGGATATTGCTTCGTCTGAATCAAATACTCTGACAATGTATCTGGAAAACACGTTATTGATAATTGAAGTCAATATACCTTTCCAGTTTTAAATTGTTTATTTTTAAATTTATGGTCGTTTTGTGTAAAAATAAATTATTTGCCTGGTAAAGCATATTTAGCTAAAGGAGATGATTTTTCGCCGGGCAGAATAGTGTCACCTTCAATGTATAAGAAAGGCTTAAAATGAAAAAATATTTACTCATCGCGTTGAGCTTTCTGGCTATCACCAGTCCGGCGAGTTACGCTGGCATCCGATCGCTGGTGGAGGATGGCACGGTTCTGCAGAGCCAAATTATTACGCATACCCGAGAAGGGTATCACCCGCTGCGTACCTTAACCGCGGGCACGATTGGTGGCGTAGTGGGTCACCAGTTCGGTAACGGCAAAGGGAAAACCGCCATGACGGTAGCCGGTGCAACAGCCGGGGCGGCGGCTTCTCATAACCGGCAGTCTAACGAATTGGCAGCACAGGAAGTGAAGTTACTTATCAAGACTCAATCCGGGCAGACTATTCAGGTGGTGCAGCACAATAATGGTTTGACATTTAACCCTGGCGACAAAGTTCGTATCATCACAACGGGTTCTAATACCACCGTGGAAAAATCATACTAAGCACATTATTATGATTACAAAAATGAAATACCGTGGTTTTCACGTCTGTTATAAAAATAACGATACACGATACCTGGAAATACTGGACGATATATTTTCCTGTAATGTAAAACGACTCAGCGTTCAGATGGTATTTAAAAGCCTTCCGCATACCCACGTCTCTTTACTGAATACCCCCTACGGACAGTTTGTATTAAAGATTTACTCCCCCAGGAAAAAAAGGATAGAAAAATTTTTCAAATCGTTTTTTACGCCCAACCCCAACGAAAATTTGATTGAGCGGATCGACTATGCCGGCAGGCAAGGTCATACCTTCCCGAATGATTTTTATCTCCTGGCTGAACGCCGGATTTTCAGATTCGCAAAAATCTCGCTCATGTTGTTTGAGTATGTCCCCGGTCCGGAGTTACGCGTTCTTCCCGCGATCACGCCGGACATAAAGCGTGAAATCCGACACAGTATGCAGAAAATGCACAATCTGAAAATCATTTCCGGGGATGCGCACGGCGGGAACTTCATCCTGAGTGAAAAAGGAATAAGGATCATCGATCTGTCCGGGAAGCGTTGTAACGCGAAAAGGATTGTTGAAGACAACGTGACGGCCAGCCTGCGCATTGGTATTCCCATTGAATCCCACCGGCGTTGGGAAAAACGCCTGATCGCAAAAAAAATCAGACGACACCATAAAATCGTCCAGAGGAAGTATCTGGCGCGTTCAAATACCGCTTAAACCCTTTATTCATGCAGGACAACAGCCTGTTATAAAAGAATTTTCCCTGGTATATGGCATTTTCGCCAATCCTCTACCATGCTCATTACACCTCACCGTTTCGCGTGGGGGCTTTTCGTAGTTGCTCATTAATCTTAAGGAAAAAGTTTATGAAAAAAACGACTGCTATTTTGTTGGGCACCGCGTTTCTGTTTACCACCAACGCCTTTGCGGCTGAAATGATGACAAAAAACGAATTCGAAAAAGTTGAGTCTCAGTACGAAAAAATCGGTACCGTGAGCACGGCTAACGAAGTCTCTGTCGACGATGCGAAAAAAGAGCTGGTCGAAAAGGCCGATAAAGAAGGTGCTGATGTGCTGGTGCTGACTTCCGGTAATACAAACAACAAAATTCACGGCACCGCCGATATTTACAAGAAAAAATAACGCTTTAGCAACCACCCCTTTCTGGGGTGGTTGTGCGCCATACTTCTCCCCCACATCGTTTTTAGCCTCTTCTCGCGCAGTGCTCCTCGTTGACGCTTGATTACGTATATATAATGCGTATAGTTCTCATTTGCATTTCATTTGATAAATACTAAGGCCCGACAACGGGCCATTTTTGCGCGCACGTTAAGAGCTCATTATGAACAACACCACAATGCACAAAACGCTGCTGGCGATTGCCATCGGCGCGGTTACACACTCCGCCTTTGCGGCGGAAGAGAAAAAAGAGGACACCATCGTGGTCCAGTCCACGGCGGGGAGTGATTTCAAACCCGGCGGTGACCAGCTGCTTCCGGCCTTCCTCGACGGCCAGGTGGCTAACGGCGGACGTATGGGGATGCTCGGGCAGCAGAACGCCATGGACGTGCCGTTCAACATCATTAGCTACACCTCGAAGCTGGTGGAAGATCAGCAGGCGAAAACCATTGCTGACGTGGTCGCTAACGACGCGGGCGTGCAGTTCGTTCAGGGGTACGGCAACAGCGCGGAAACCTTCCGTATCCGCGGCCTGAAGTTTGACGGCGACGATATGACCTTTGGCGGATTGTCCGGCGTACTGCCGCGTCAGGTGGTGGATGCCCAGATGGTTGACCGCATCGAGATCTTCAAAGGGGCCAACTCCCTGATGAACGGCGCGGCCAGCTCGGGCGTGGGCGGGATGATCAACCTTGAGCCAAAACACGCGGGCGACATCCCGCAGGCGAAAGTGGGCGTCGACTACACCTCGGATTCCCAGATTGGCACCACGCTGGATGCGGGGCGTCGCTTTGGCGATAACGACCAGTTCGGCGCGCGGGTGAACCTTGTGCATCGTGAAGGCGAAACCGGCGTGCCGAACGACCGCCGCCGCACCACGCTGCTCTCCACCGGTCTGGATTACAAAGGTGACCGTTTCCGCACCTCGCTGGACCTGGGCTATCAGAAAAAAACCTTCCACGGCAGCCCGACCAGCGTCAACATCTCGGCGGTGGACTTCGTGCCTGAACCACCGAAGAACGATCGCAACTTCTCGCAGAAGTGGGCCTACAGCGATATCGAAAACGAATTCGGCATGTGGCGCAGCGAGTACGACATCACCGATAGCTGGACGGCCTATACCGGCCTCGGCGCACAGCACGCGCACGAAGAGGGGATCTACAGCGCCCCGAAGCTGATGGATAAAAGCGGTAATGCGACGGTCAGCCGCCTTGATACCAACCGCATCAGCGATTCCGTCAGCGGCATGGCGGGCATTCGCGGTAACTTCATGACCGGCTTCGTCTCGCACAAGGTGAATGTCGGGTATTCGGCGATGACCAAAAACGAAAAAATCGCGTGGAAAATGTCTGCCGCGGCGGATAACCCGACCACCAACATCTACCACAACACTGGCGTTGCTATGCCGGACAGCAGCAACTTCAGCGGCTCAGGCGGCAAATACAGCGATCCGCTGACCAGTGGGCGCACCCGCACGCAGGGCTGGCTGTTGAGCGATACCCTGGGCGTGCTGGACGACAAACTGCTGTTTACCGCAGGCGCACGCCATCAGAAAGTGGTGATTCGCGGGTACAACAAAATTACCGGTGCGGAAAACGACGCGGACGGTTTTGACGGTAGCCGCTGGATGCCAACCTACGGCGTGGTCTATAAGCCGTGGGAGGAAATTTCCCTCTACGCCAACCACACCGAGGCGTTACAGCCCGGTGAAACTGCGCCTCGCTCAGCAAACAACTACGGCCAGAGCACCGGTATCGTGCACTCTAAGCAGAACGAAGTGGGTGTAAAGGCGGACTTTGGCCGCGTGGGCGGCTCCCTGGCACTGTTTGAGATCAAAATGCCGTCGGCCATCCTCGACGACAGCGGCCACTACGGCCTGGACGCTGAACAGCGTACACTACGGCCTGGACGCTGAACAGCGTAACCGTGGCGTGGAGCTGAACGTTTTCGGCGAGCCAATGCTTGGGATGCGTCTGAACGCCAGCGCCACCTGGCTTCAGGCCGAGCTGACCAAAACTAAAAACGGCGTGAACCAGGGGAACGACGCGATCGGTATTCCGAACTTCTACGCCGTGCTGGGCGCAGAATACGATATCAAGCCGATTGAGGGCCTGACGGCGACCGCGCGCGTTAACCACTCCGGCACGCAGTATGCCGATCTTGCGAACACCAAAAAGCTGGACAGCTACACCACGCTGGATCTGGGTATGCGCTATCGCTTCGCGGTGAACCACAATGAAAACCAGATGACCGTGCGAGCAGGCATCGACAACGTGACCAACGAGAACTACTGGTCAAGCGTGGATGATTCCGGTACTTACATCACTCAGGGCGAGCCGCGTACCTTTAAGGTCTCGGTTGGCTACGAGTTCTAAGCGTTCCACCTCGTTATCCGGGGCAGGGACGCCCCAATCCCTTCGTTGTTGTGTTATAAAATTGTAATAAAAGCTTCTTACACTGGTCGCCACATCCTTACCTCTTGGCCAATGACAGGAAGCCGCTATGGGCAGACCCCTCAAATCCGTATTTAAAAAAGAACATCGCGACGATATCAGTAACCGCAGCGCTAACCCGGTATTCTCCGAGGTGGCAGAGGTGTTCCTCTCCCGCCGCCGTTTTCTCCAGATGGGGGCCGTAGCGGGGGCCGCCGTATCATTCCCGTATCTGATCACACCCGAGAATGCGATTGCCGCGGTCTCAAAACCGTCCGCGCTGGCAAAAGCGGTTTCCCTGGGCTTTACCAGCATCGACGTCTCCACGGAAGATACGGTCAGGGTGCCGGAAGGTTATATTGCCCGCCCGTTCTATCGCTGGGGCGATCCGACAGGCATCAAAAACAACATGCCGGCGTTTAAACCGGACGCCAGCAATACCACAGACGAGCAGGCCGTGCAGGCGGGCATGCACCACGACGGCATGGCGTGGTTTAGCCTGCCGCAGGGGGCGCAAAGCCCGGAGCATGGCCTGCTGGCGATGAACCATGAATACATCGATAACGGAATGCTGTTTACGGACGGTACGGCGAACTGGAGCCTCGACAAAGCCCGCAAGGGGCAGAACGCGATGGGCGTGTCGGTGGTGGAAGTGAAAAAAACGGGCAGCGGCTGGGAGGTGGTGCGTCCGTCTTCGTTCGCCCGCCGTATTACCGTCAATACGCCGATGCAGCTTACCGGCCCGGCGCGGCATCAGGACTTAATGAAAACCGCCGCCGATCCGCAGGGGGAACGCGTTCTGGGCACCATGCAGAACTGCGCCAACGGCCACACGCCGTGGGGGACCTATCTCACCTGCGAGGAGAACTGGTCGGACATATTTGTGAAAAAAGCCGATCTCAACCCGCTGGAAAAACGCTACGGCATTAGCGACAGCGATGAATCATACCGCTGGAACGAGGTGGATGAGCGGTTCAGCGTCGATAAAACCCCTAACGAACCCAACCGTTTCGGCTGGGTGGTGGAGATCGATCCCTACAACCCGACCTCCACGCCGCGCAAGCACACCGCGCTGGGCCGCTTCAAGCATGAGGGGGCCGCCGTCACGCTCGCCGCCGATAATCGCGTGGTGGTTTATATGGGTGACGACCAAAAGTTTGAGTACATCTATAAATTTGTCTCGGATAAAAAATACGATCCCGCGAACCGGGAAGCCAATATGCAGCTGCTGACGTCCGGCACGCTGTACGTCGCCAGGTTCAACCAGGACGGAAGCGGCGACTGGCTGCCGCTGATCTTCGGGCAAAATGGCCTGGATAAAAGCAACGGGTTTGAAAGCCAGGGCGATCTGCTGATCAAAACCCGCCTGGCGGCCGACGCGGTGGGGGCAACGAAAATGGATCGTCCCGAGTGGATTGCCGTCGATCCGCACGCCAGCGGCAGCGTCTACTGTACGCTCACCAACAACAGCGATCGCGGGAAAGAGGGCAAGGCACCGGTCGATGCTGCTAACCCGCGCGCCAACAACGTGTACGGGCATATTATGCACTGGCTCGAAGAGGGGGCCGATCCTGCCGCCTCACGCTTTAAGTGGGATATTCTGGTCATGGCCGGGCGCACCGACGGCGACGATCCGAAGGCCAAAGGCTCGATGCAGGGCGCGGAATTTGGCAGCCCGGACGGCCTGTCGTTTGACCACCAGGGCGTCCTGTGGATCCAGACCGATGTCTCCTCCAGCACCATCAATAAGAAAGCGTACGAGGGGATGGGCAATAACCAGATGGTGGCTACCATTCCAGGCACCAACGAGTATCGCCGATTCCTGACCGGGCCGCGCGGGTGCGAAATCACCGGCATTGCATTTACGCCAGACAACCGGACGCTGTTTATCAACATTCAGCATCCGGGGGAGGGCGGGGATGATATTACCGACCCGGCCAACCCTCGCGCTGTTTCCAGCTGGCCAGACGCGAGCCCGAACGGGCGTCCGCGATCGTCAACGGTGGTGATCGTCAAAGCAGACGGCGGGATCATCGGGTCGTGACGTTTATCCGCCGGGCGCATGCGCTGGCCCGGCGTTAAGCTTGCTACCACCAGCATGAAGTGTTAAAACGTGCCCCTTCTAAAAAAGAGACAGGGGTAGGGCGTGAAAGACGCGTCATCCGCTTCAGGCCATGGTAGCGCTGAAGCTTCGTCGGATCAGAGTCCGACGCTGCAACGTGGTTTGCAAAATCGACATATTCAGTTAATTGCCCTTGGCGGCGCGATCGGTACCGGGCTGTTTCTCGGCATCGGCCCCGCCATTCAAATGGCTGGCCCGGCGGTTCTGCTGGGTTACGCTCTCGCAGGGATTATCGCCTTCCTGATCATGCGCCAGCTCGGCGAGATGGTTGTTGAAGAGCCGGTGTCCGGCTCCTTCGCGCATTTTGCCTATAAATACTGGGGTCCGTTCGCAGGCTTCCTCTCCGGCTGGAACTACTGGGTGATGTTCGTGCTGGTCGGGATGGCGGAGCTGACCGCCGCAGGCATCTATATGCAGTACTGGCTGCCGGATGTGCCAACGTGGATCTGGGCGGCGGCCTTCTTCATCATCATCAACGCCGTTAACCTTGTGAACGTGCGCCTGTATGGCGAGACCGAGTTCTGGTTTGCGCTGATCAAGGTGCTGGCGATTATCGGCATGATCGGCTTTGGCCTGTGGCTGCTGTTCTCCGGCCACGGCGGCGAGCGTGCATCGATCGACAACCTGTGGCAGCACGGCGGCTTCCTGGCGACTGGCTGGAAAGGGCTGATCCTCTCGCTGGCGGTCATTATGTTCTCCTTTGGCGGTCTGGAGCTGATTGGCATCACCGCTGCCGAAGCGCGCGATCCGCACAAAAGCATTCCGAAAGCGGTCAACCAGGTAGTGTACCGTATCCTGCTGTTCTATATCGGCTCGCTGGTGGTGCTGCTGGCGCTCTATCCATGGGTGGAAGTAAAATCTGACAGCAGCCCGTTCGTGATGATCTTCCATGACCTGAACAGCAACGTGGTGGCTTCCGCGCTGAACTTCGTCATTCTGGTGGCGTCTTTGTCGGTGTACAACAGCGGGGTTTACTCCAACAGCCGCATGCTGTTTGGCCTCTCCGTACAGGGCAACGCGCCGAAGTTCCTTACCCGCGTCAGCCGTCGCGGCGTGCCGATCAATTCGCTGTTCCTTTCCGGCGCTATCACCTCGCTGGTGGTGCTGATCAACTATCTGCTGCCGAAAGAGGCGTTTGGCCTGCTGATGGCGCTGGTTGTCGCCACGCTGCTGCTGAACTGGATCATGATCTGCCTGGCGCACCTGCGCTTTCGCGCCGCGATGCGCCGCAAGGGGCGCGAGACGCAGTTCAAGGCGCTGCTCTATCCGGCGGGGAACTACATCTGTATCGCCTTCCTCGGCCTGATTCTGGTGCTGATGTGCACCATGGATGAGATGCGCCTGTCAGCGATGCTGCTGCCGGTGTGGGTGGTGTTCCTGTTTGTTGCCTTTAAACTCTCTCGAAGGTAAAAGCAAAACGGCAATCAGGTTGCCGTTTTTAGTGTTTGCACCCTCTCCCTGTGGGAGAGGGCCGGGGTGAGGGCACCAGACCGCACCACACTGCCCGCCTTCACGCCCGGTGGCGCTGCGCTTACCGGGCCTACATGTTCGGGGACGTTATTTAGTAGGCCGGGTAAGGCGAAGCCGCCACCCGGCACCTCCGCTTCACCATTATCGTGACCCCTCTCCCAATTCTGTTTCGATCCACAGGATCTTTGTTTTGTAATCGATTACTTTTCATTTGGACTAATTTGTAATCGATTACTTTTTCCGGGTGAGGCTTATCATGGTGTCAACTGAGAGTAGTGAAAAGGCGATAACGCAGCACCGGCTGCTGGTGCCGCGTCTGTCGCTGATGATGTTTCTGCAATTTTTTATCTGGGGTAGCTGGTCGGTCACGCTTGGCCTGGTGATGACCCGGCACAACATGTCACTGCTGATTGGCGACGCGTTCTCAGCCGGGCCCATCGCCTCCATTCTTTCGCCGTTCGTGCTCGGGATGCTGGTGGACCGCTTCTTCGCTTCACAGAAGGTGATGGCGGTGATGCACCTCGCGGGCGCGGCGATCCTCTGGTTCGTGCCGGGGGCGCTGATTGCTGAGAACGGCGCGCTGCTGATTGGCCTGCTGTTTGGCTACACGCTCTGCTACATGCCAACGCTGGCGCTCACCAACAACATCGCGTTCCACAGCCTGGCAAACGTGGATAAAACTTTCCCGGTGGTGCGTGTGTTTGGCACCATCGGCTGGATCGTGGCGGGCATTTTTATCGGCGTCACCGGCGTGGCGTCCAGCGTGACCATCTTCCAGGTGGCGGCGGTCAGCTCCGTGCTGCTGGCGCTCTATAGCCTGACGCTGCCGCACACGCCAGCACCGGCGAAAGGCCTGCCTGTGAAGGTGCGCGATCTCTTCTGCGCGGACGCCTTCGCGCTGCTTAAAACCCGCCACTTCTTCGTCTTCTCCGTCTGCGCAATGCTGATCTCCGTCCCGCTCGGCACCTATTACGCCTACACCGCCTCGTATCTGGCGGATGCCGGCATTGCCGACGTCAGCACCGCCATGTCCTTCGGGCAGATGTCTGAGATCGTCTTCATGCTGGTTATTCCGCTGCTGTTCCGCCGCCTGGGCGTGAAATATATGCTGCTGATCGGCATGCTGGCGTGGTTCGTACGTTATGCCATGTTCGCGCTGGGCGTCAGCGAGGAGGGGCGCATTCTGCTGTATCTGGGCATTCTGCTGCACGGCGTCTGCTACGATTTCTTCTTTGTCGTCGGCTTTATCTACACCGACCGCGTGGCGGGAGAAAAGGTCAAAGGCCAGGCGCAGAGCATGATCGTGATGTTCACCTATGGCATCGGCATGCTGCTCGGCTCGCAGATTTCAGGGGCGCTTTACAACCGCCTGGTGGCAGGGCAGACCGTGCCACAGGCGTGGGTTACATTCTGGTGGATCCCGGCGGTGGCTGCCGCGGCGATCTCGCTGATTTTCCTTCTCACGTTTAAGTATGACGATGACAAGGCGTAATGTTCTGGAGGTGGTATGAGGACAATGAAAGGACCGGGTATTTTTCTGTCGCAGTTTATTGGCGGGGAAGCGCCCTTCAACACGCTCGACGGGCTGGCAGAATGGGCGGCGTCGAAGGGTTACAAAGCGGTGCAGATCCCCTGCAACCATCCGCATATCTTTGATGTGGAGAAAGCCGCAGAGAGTCAGGCCTACTGCGACGACATCACCGCTAAGCTGGCCGCGCACGGGCTGGTCATCAGCGAGCTGTCGACCCATCTGGAAGGGCAGCTTGTGGCGGTGAACCCGGTTTACAGCGAGGCGTTTGACCACTTCGCACCCGCATCCGTGCGCGGTAACGATGCGGCGCGTCAGGCGTGGGCGACGGAAAAACTGAAGCAGGCGGCGGTCGCCTCGGCCCGATTAGGCCTGAAAGCGCACGCCACCTTCTCCGGCTCGCTGGCCTGGCCGTTTTTCTATCCGTGGCCGCCGCACAACGAGCAGCGTTTTCAGGAGGCGTTCGAGGCGCTGGCAACCCGCTGGCGGCCAATACTGGATACCTTCGACGAGCAGGGCGTGGACGTCTGCTTTGAGCTGCATCCGGGGGAAGATCTGCACGACGGCGTAACCTTCGAGCGTTTTCTGGCGCTGGTGGATAACCATCCGCGCTGCAACATTCTCTACGACCCGAGCCACATGCTGCTTCAGCAAATGGATTACCTGACCTTTATTGATCTCTACCATGCGCGCATTAAAGCGTTCCATGTCAAGGACGCGGAGTTCCGCCCCAGCGGGCGCAGCGGCGTCTACGGCGGCTACCAGCCGTGGATCAACCGCGCCGGACGTTTTCGCTCGCTGGGTGACGGGCAGATCGACTTTAAGGGCATCTTCAGCAAGCTGACCCAGTACGACTACGACGGCTGGGCGGTGCTGGAGTGGGAGTGCTGCCTGAAGGATGGCGATACTGGCGCGAGTGAAGGCAGCGAATTTATCCGCCGCCACATTATTCCCGTTTCCGGACGGGCGTTTGATGATTTCGCCGCAGGGGGCAGCCATGATTAACGTCGGGATTATCGGCAGCGGGTTTATTGGCCCGG
The DNA here is from genome assembly GCF_050030745.1 of Enterobacter cloacae complex sp. 402C9. NCBI lineage: Bacteria > Pseudomonadati > Pseudomonadota > Gammaproteobacteria > Enterobacterales > Enterobacteriaceae > Enterobacter > Enterobacter cloacae complex sp. 402C9. The sequence goes on from NZ_JBLGUW010000001.1 coordinate 1,209,765, forward strand.
CACACATCGAGGCGCTCAGGCGTCTCGGGTTTGTGCAGGTGGTCGCGCTCTGCGACGGTTCGCTCGTTAAGGCGCAGGAAAAGGCGCGCCAGCTAAATGTGCCGCATGCTTACGCCAGCGTGGAAGAACTGCTCGCGCACTCCAATCTGCATGCGGTGCACAACTGCACGCCGAACCACCTGCACGCGGAGATTAACCGCCAGATCCTGCGCGCGGGCAAGCACGTGTTTTCCGAAAAGCCGCTGTGCATGACGCCGGATGAGGCGCGCGAGCTGGTGGCGCTGGCAGAGCAGGCGGGCGTGGTGCATGGCGTGAGCTTTGTCTATCGTCAGTTTGCGATGGTGCGCCAGGCGGCGAGCATGATGCGCGCGGGCACCCTCGGGCGGCTGTTTGCCTCGCACGGCAGCTATTTACAGGACTGGATGCTGCTGGAAACCGACTACAACTGGCGGGTGGATGCCGCGCTCGGCTGCGCATCGCGGGCGGTGGCGGATATCGGCTCCCACTGGTGCGATACGGTGCAGTATGTCACCGGCAGGCGCATTACTGGGGTGATGGCTGATTTATCCATCGTCTGGCCGACGCGCAAGGCTAATGTGGCAGGCAATCAGACGTTTACGCACGACGAACATGCTCACTATGAAGATAAACTGGTCACCACCGAAGACTTCGGCTCGATGCTGTTGCGTTTTGACGACGGGAGCAAGGGCAGCTTTAGCGTCTCGCAGGTGAGCGCGGGGCGAAAAAACCGCCTGACCTTTGAAATTAACGGCAGCGAGCAATCAGTGGCGTGGGATCAGGAAACCCCGCAGCAGCTGTGGATCGGCCATCGCGCCCGGGCAAACCAGACGCTCAGCGACGATCCGGGTTTGATGAACCGTGATGTGGCCGACAGCGCCCATTTCCCCGGCGGACACATTGAAGGCTGGCCGGATGCTTTTAAAAATATGATGGCGCAGTTTTACCGTGCCGTGCAGGCGGGAGCGATGCCGGATAAGCCGCAGTTTGCCACCTTCCACGATGGCGCCAGTGTGATGTATATCCTTGATGCGATTGTGAAAAGCCATCAGCAGCAGCGCTGGGTGCGTGTGGAATACTGACGCATTGCCCGGTTCGCCGGGCAACCAATTTATGGTAGCCTGCACAAAACGCTAACCGCAGGATGTATCGTCGCTATGTCAATTCAGAAAATCGCTCAACTGGCCGGGGTATCCGTGGCAACGGTCTCTCGCGTACTGAATAACAGCGATACCGTGAAGGCAAAAAACCGCGAGCGCGTTTTGCAGGCGATCCAGGAGAGTAACTACCAGCCCAATCTGCTGGCGCGTCAGCTGCGCACCGCCCGCAGCTATATGATCCTGGTGATGGTCTCGAACATCGCCAACCCGTTCTGTGCCGAAGTGGTGAAGGGCATCGAAGCCGAGGCGGAGAAAAACGGCTACCGCATTCTGCTGTGCAACTCCGGCTCGGATATTGAGCGCTCCCGCTCGGGCTTAAGCCTGCTCTCCGGCAAAATCGTCGATGGCATTATCACTATGGATGCGTTCTCGAAGCTGCCGGAGCTGGCCGCGCTGATTGGCAACGCGCCGTGGGTGCAGTGCGCCGAATACGCCGATGCGGGCGCGGTCTCCTGCGTGGGGATTAACGATGTTGATGCCTCCCAGCACGTTGTCAGCCAGCTTGCCGACGAGGGCCGCAAACGCATTGCGCTCATCAACCACGACCTCAGCTACAAATATGCCCGTTTGCGCGAACGCGGCTATAAGAGCGTCATACACCTGCGGGATCTGGACTATCAGGCGGTGGAGTACGCCAGTGAGCTCAGCTCCAGTGCGGGCATGGCGGCGATGCAAAATCTGTTAACGGCAAACCCGCCGGATGCGGTGTTTGCCGTTTCCGATACGCTGGCGGCGGGGGCGCTGCGCGCCATTCAGCAGGCAGGGCTGCGGGTGCCAGAAGATATCGCGGTGGTGGGTTTTGACGGCACCGAGCTGGCGGAGATGATTTCTCTCACCACCATTGAACAACCGTCGCGGGATATCGGGCGCAAGGCGGTCAATCTGCTGTTAAATAAGATCGACAACCCGGATGCGCCCACGGAAAGGGTCATGATGGACTGGCGCTTTATTTCCCGCGCCAGCACCTGATTATCTGGCGATGAAGCCAGCCAGCGAGCGAATATCGTTTCCGGTTGGCGACTGGTGAATACGCAGGCCAAATTCATCCACCACCGCGAAAATATGATCGAAGATGTCGGCCTGAATATCTTCGTATTCTGCCCAAATCACCGTGTTGGTAAAGGCATATATTTCAATCGGCAGCCCGTTGGCATCGGGCGCGAGCTGGCGCACCATCAGCGTCATATCTTTACGAATACGCGGGTGGTTACGCAGATATTCATTCAGATAGGCACGGAAGGTGCCGATATTGGTCATCTTGCGCAGGTTTAATACCGATTCCCCTTCGCCGTTCTGCTGATTCCACAGGTTAATTTCCTCGTGACGCGCGGCCAGATACGGCTTCAGTAGTTTCGCCTGAATCAGTTTCTGCTGCTCCTGCTCATCGAGGAAATGAATGCTGGTGGTATCGATATTCAGGCTACGCTTGATGCGGCGACCACCGGAGGCTGACATGCCGCTCCAGTTGATGAACGCGTCGGACACCAGCGCCCAGGTCGGGATGGTGGTGATGGTGTTATCGAAGTTGCGCACTTTAACGGTGGTCAGGCCGATGTCGGTCACCGTGCCGTTGGCCCCGTATTTCGGCATCTCCAGCCAGTCCCCGAGCTTCAGCATGTCGTTGGCGGAGAGCTGAATACCGGCCACTAAGCCCAGTATCGGGTCTTTAAAGACCAGCATCAGAACGGCAGCCATCGCACCCAGGCCGCTTATCAGAATGGCGGGTGACTGACCGATCAGAAGGGAGATAATTAATATTCCCACCAGAATGGCGCTCACCAGCTTGATGCCCTGGAATATCCCCTTCAGCGGCAGCTGTGATGCGGTGGCCATTTTCTGCGACAGATTAAAAATCACATCCAGCAGCGAGAAGAAGGAGAGCAGGGCATAGACCATCACCCACAATTTTGCGCAGGTGGTGAGCATTTCCGCCGCTTCGCTGCCTTTTTGCAGCCACAGAACCGCCTGAACGTTGACGATTATCCCCTGGAGGGTAAACGCCAGACGGTGAAATAACTTGTTCTGCGTAATGATCTGCAACCATAAATGGCTGCTGGCCTGCGCGCGTTTTTCGAAGGCGCGCAGCACCACTTTGTGCAGAATAAAATGAACGATAATGGCTGTAAGAAAAATAATACCAAAGATAATCACTAAAGAGGTGGTGTGATTAATTTCAATCCCTAACTCTTCAACCTGAGCAATTAATTCCTGCATAACGTCTCCTGTATTGATGCAGCCCCATAATGGCGGCTGCGGATCTATTATGCAAATTCAGGCAGTTTTATTTTGTCGCCGGACAGGCCTTGACGACCGGCAAACACAGACGATGGCGCATACGCAGCGTGGCCACTGCCAGCACCCCCATCATGGCCGTTTCCACCATCAGGAAGACGTTGACTGCCTGGGTGTAATCTCCGTGATGATTTTGCAGCCCGTGCAGCAAAATCGCGCCGAAAATGGCCGGGCCAAGCCCCAGCGCAGCCTGTTGCAGCGTGCTTAAAATCGCGCTCGCGGACCCCGCGTCGTCAGGCTGAATATCGCGCATCCCGATACGGTAGAAGCTGTTTACAATCAGCGCCTGCCCGTAACCCACCAGCCCGGTGGCCGGGGCCAACGTCAGCGCGGTATTCTGCATTCCCCAGTGACGGAACGTGGCGATCAGCGCCACCAGGCCAACAAGCTGAATCGCAAGCCCGGTCAGCAGGATGGCGCTGGTGCTGTAGCGGGCAATCAGGCGTGGGGCGAACCAGGCGGAAATAAAATAGGTGACGCCGAGCGCGATAAAGCTGTTCCCGGACTGCCACGGCGCCATCCCCAGACCGCTTTGCATGGTCAGCGCCATACAGAACATAAACCCGGACCAGACGCTGAAAAAGAGTATCCCGATCAGCACGCCAAAACGGATGCTGCGCAGCTGCAACAGGCGCGGCGCGATGAGCGGGTGGGCATCTTCTCGCTCTTTCTTACGCGCGTTTAACACCATCAAATAGACCAGCGGCACAATCGCCAGCAGCGCGGCCTTCAGCGGCCACGACCAGTGCCATTGCGGGCCGAGCGCCATCGGGAACAGCAGACAGCACAGTATCGCCGTCAGCAGGATAGTCCCGGTCCAGTCAATGCGCGACGGCGTGTCGCGGCGGGTTTCCGGTACGTAGCGACGGCTCAACGCCAGCACCACCAGACAAATCGGCACGTTGATAAAGAAGGCGTTACGCCAGCCAAGCCCGGCGATGTCCGCCGACACCAGCCAGCCGCCACCCATCTGGCCGACGATAAACGCAATCCCGCCGATACCCCCGAACAGGCTGATCGCTTTGGCGTGTGCCGTTCCTTTTAACGTCACGTGCAACGTCGCGAGAATTTGCGGCATGATCAGCGCGGCGCCCGCGCCCTGGATAATGCGCGCGGCAAGCAACTGTTCGATATTGCCCGCTATGCCGCACAGCAGCGAGGCCAGGCCAAAACTCGCCACGCCCCACATAAACAAGCGACGGCGGCCAAGGTTATCGCCCAGCTTGCTGCCGGGGGCCAGGCAGACGGCAAAGGCCACGCCGTAGAGGGCGACGATCAGCTCCAGTTCGGTGGCGGTGGCGTGTAACGAATGGGTGATGGAATCCAGCGCCACGTTGGTGATCGAGGTATCAATCAGCGGCAGCATCTGGCCGGTTAATAGCAATATCAGGCCCGCACGACCCGGTGAAACAACTGACGTATTCATGGTGACTCCATTGCGTCAAACAGCGTAGAGTCGTAGCATCAACCATCTGATAAACGGGTACCAGTTCTTACTTATACTGGTACTGGTACTACCATGCAGGAGATGTTATGGCGCTGATGTCTGAACCTGTCACCTCTCTCCAGGATGACACCCGCAAGCAGCTGGGCGCGTTTTTGCGTGCCCGGCGCGAAAGCCTCGATCCGCAGCGGCTCGGCTTACCGCGCAGCGGCCGTCGCCGCACGCCGGGCCTGCGCCGGGAGGAGGTAGCGATGCTCGCGGATGTCGGTGTGACCTGGTACACCTGGCTGGAACAGGGCCGGGACGTCAATCCGTCCAGCGCGGTGATGGCCGCCATTGCAAAAGCGCTGCAATGCACCCCGACCGAAGCCCGGCATCTTTTTGTGCTTGCCGGTTTGCCGCCGGGCGAAGCCCCGCAGGCGGTGTGCTGTGAGGGGATCAGCGAAGGCACGCGTCGCCTGCTGGATACCCTGATGCCGAAGCCTGCCAGTATTCAGAAACCGAATTTCGATATCGTGGCGTGGAACGACAGCTTCGGATACCTGATGGGCGTCGATTTCAACGCTATCCCGCCGGAAGATCGCAACTGTATTTACCTGTTCCTCACCCATCCGGCGTGGCGCGCGCGGCTCGGCAAACGTGACGACGTGCTGCCGATTTTCGTCTCCTACTTCCGCGCGGCAATGGCTGAGCACCGTGGCGACCCGCTCTGGGAAGCGAAGCTGGCGCGTTTTTTTGCGGTGTCCGAGGAGTTCAAAACCCTGTGGCACCAGCGCAACGACGTGCGCGGCGTGGAGAACCAGCTCAAGCTGTTCACCCATCCCGAGCTGGGGGATTTTCATCTCCAGCAGATGTACTGGTACTCCGCCCCGCGAAACGGATCGCGGCTGCTGGTCTATTTACCGGTGGACGAGGCGGGGGAGAGGGCGATGGCGTGGCTGGAGGCGCAGGGGAAATAAGTTTTTTGCGAGGGGCTTTCAGGGAATAAGAGCTGGCTCTGCTAAGCGGATGAGACAGGTATAAGGTGGCGTTTAACTTAAACCAACCGACTGAATCGACATCATTTCGATGAGGGATTAAGTCGACTATACTCACGCCATGAGAAACAACAAATGTCGCCACTGATGATTGATTCCGCAGACTTCAGCCAAAAACTCGGCCTTATCTCCCGAAACGTCGAACACACCGAAGCGTTCCTGGCACGAGGTACGGCGGAATTTCATCTGCCGGGGTTTCTGCTGCCTGTGGGATACCGGCTCCTGAAATCGCGTTATGGTGATGAATATCGTCTCGTGACCACCGATGACGGCAAACCTTATACGGCGTATGCCGTAAAGCTTAAATTTCATAAAGAAATTACCTTTCCCCACGGTGCCGCCACGCAGGTGATGGTGTGGCGTACTCCGCGTGCCGTTCATCAACGCGTGATAAGCGGGTTGCCACAACTCTTTTTTCAGTGGGTGCTAAGCGAATACGACATCGTTGTCTCTGACAGCGAACAAACGGGAGACGGGCAACGGTTCTGGCTGCGCATGATCGACTGGGCGTTTACCATGAACTATCGCATTAGTGTGGCGGACGGTACGGTGGGAGAAGAGTGGACGTTAACGCCCGTAAATTCCTACGCTGAGCTGGAAGAGCGCTGGATTGCTTTTGCCTGGGGAAACGATCGTGAGGTCCATCCGCATCGCAGGCTTGTCATCAGTAAAGCGTAACGGGCCGCATGCAGCGGCCCATTTTCATTAGCATTCAGTCACAATCGTGCTCAGCGGCAGGCGAGACTTCGGCAGCGTGGCATTGAAATCCTCAACGCTGTGATGCCCAACCGGCACCACCACCAGGCTGGTGAAGCCTTTCTCTTTCAGGCCGAACTCTTCGTCGAGGATTGCGGCATCGAAGCCTTCAATCGGCACTGCGTCCAGGCCCATCGCGGCCACGCCCAGCAGGAAGTTGCCGACGTTCAGGTAAACCTGCTTCGCCATCCACTGGTCGTCATCTTTCAGATCCACGCGGTGCATGTCGGCAAAATAGCAGCGGCCTTTGTGGTTCGCGGCTTTTGCTTCTGGCGTGGCGAAACGGCCGTCAGCCTCTTCCTGATCGACGACGCGCTCAAGCCAGGCATCGTCCATCGCGGTTTTCGCGCAGAACACCACCACGTGAGAGGCATCCAGCATTTTGCGTTCGTTAAACACATAGGTGCCCGCCGCAGATTTTGCCACGCGCGCTTTACCCTCTTCAGTGCTGGCAACAATAAAGTGCCACGGCTGGGAGTTGGTGCTGGACGGGCTGTATTGCAGCAGCGTTTTGATTTTTTCCGCTTCTTCTGCGGTCAGTTTTTTGGCTGGGTCGAACGCCTTGGTAGAGTGGCGTTTCAGGGCGACAGAAATAATATCCATAACAACTCCTGGTGATGAAATTCGCCCGCGGGCGGGCGTGAAAGGAAAGCAGATTACCGCGCGAAGCGGGAAAAGATAAGTGCGATTCGAGCGCTTATTCTGTTCGTCTCAGACGAACAATCAGGCTGGCCGAATCCACTTCTGATCTTTTTTCGGCAGTTTATCAACGACCAGATTCCACGAATCCGTAATCAGGTCGGTGACCAGTTCAGGCGTGATGTCGTCCGTGCCATAAAGGGAGATCCAGTGTTTTTTATTCAGATGGTAGCCAGGCTCCACGCCACGGTAGATCTGCTGATTGAGCAGCGATTTTTCCGGATCGGATTTCAGGCTGACGTGGGCCCGACCGTGAGCGGTCGCCATCAGCATAAAAATTTTCCCGCCCACCTTAAACACGTCATACTCCGGGCCAAACGGCCAGCAATGTTCGGTAAAAGGCATCTCCAGCGCGACGCGTCTGGCATGTTCCTGCAAGGCTTTACTGTCCATGGCTCTCTTCCTCAGCAAGCCCGCGCCACATGGCTTCAAAGCCCAGCGCTTTAAAATCGACGGCACGGGACGGATCGCGCGCGGCAAACTCCATGGTGGTTTCAGCCAGCGATAAGAATATTGCATCACCGAAGGTCTTAAACTCGTCAGACATAAACACCGGGCGCACCGAGCGGTGACACAGTTCGTGTATTTCCGGGAACATGTCTTTCACCGCCTGCTCGGTTTCAATGTTCAGCTTTTCACTGACGCCAATCTGGCGGATAGCCGCATGCGCCAGGGGGTTACGAATGCCCCAGTCCACATAGCTATTCCAGATATTACGGGTATGCTCTTTTGGCTGGGTGATGGTGCGATCGAGGTTTGCCAGCATGGTCTGGCAAAGATCCTGCTTCAGATGCAGATAGAGGGCATTCAGCAGATCGTCTTTGGTAGCAAAGTAGCGAAACAGTGTCCCTTCAGCGACGCCCGCATTACGGGCAATTAACGCCGTTGAGGCGGCAATACCTGACTGCGCAAACGCAGCCGTTGCTGCTTCCAGTAAGGCCTGTTTTTTATCTTCACTCTTCGGACGTGCCACTAAATTTTTCCTCCCGTCAATTGTAAAAACCCTGATTGAAACACGTGCTTTGCCACGCTGCAACGCGGAATGTCAAAGATCGAAAACCTTCTTGACGGCGTAATCATCCTATCTATAATGAGTGCTTACTCACTCATAATCAAGTTCAACCCGCGCAAACTATCGGACAGGGCGCGTTGGCGGGTCAGGATAATGAAAAAGCCTCTATTCATCTGCGTGGTGTTAGTCATGATTATTGCTTCAGCTGCCAGTTTACCGTTTGTACTGAATGCCGGATTTGGCCAGCCACCGCAGGGTGCGCAGCTCTCTGAAGTGGAGGCCTCTCCGCACTATCGCGACGGGCAATTCCATAACACGCTCCCTACGCCGGGCTTTACCGGGCAACAAAATATGCTGGTGGCGTGGTGGCAGTTCCTTACCCGTAAAACCGAAAACGCCCGTCCTGCGCAGCCGCTGCCGCTGGTGAAAACCGATCTGGCGAGCCTGTCGCCTGAACAGGACACGCTGGTGTGGCTCGGCCACTCCTCCTGGTATATGCAGCTGGCGGGGCAACGAATCCTGATCGATCCGGTTCTGAGTAACTACGCCGCACCGTTCTCCTTCCTCAATAAAGCCTTTGCGGGGGAGTACCCATGGCGTGCGGAGAGCATGCCGGAGATCGACCTGCTGATTATCTCCCACGATCACTATGATCATCTGGATTACGCCACCATCAAGGCGCTGCTGCCGAAGGTTAAGCGCGTGGTCACCCCGCTGGGCGTGGGTTCGCATCTGCGCTACTGGGGGATGAACCCTGAGATTATCGACGAGCGGGACTGGAACCAGTCGGTACGTATCAGCGATGCGCTGACGGTACATGTTCTGCCGGCGCGCCATTTTTCCGGGCGCGGCATTAAGCGTAACCAGACCCTGTGGGGCAGCTTTATGTTTGTCTCTCCGGAGCAGAAGGTCTACTACAGCGGAGATTCCGGTTATGGCCCGCACTTCAAAGCAATTGGCGAGCAGTTTGGCGGAGTGGACTTAGCCATTATGGAAAACGGCCAGTACGACCAGGACTGGAAGTACATCCATATGCATCCGGCGGAAACGGCGCAGGCCTCGGCAGATCTCAATGCCAGAGCGGTCGTACCGGGACATAACGGGCGTTTTGTGCTGGCGAAACATACCTGGAACGATCCACTGATCCAGCTGGCGAAAGCCAGTAAGGATAAAAACTACCGGCTGCTGACACCGGAGCTGGGCGAGCCCGTGCGGGTGAGTGATACCACGCAACAATTTCGCGAGTGGTGGGAATAATGTTTAAGCGAGAAGCAGAGGGGGAGAGCAGTATGACGATTTCCGCTCAGGTCATTGATACGATTGTCGAATGGATCGATGACAACCTACACCAGCCGTTACGCATCGAAGAGATTGCCCGCCACGCGGGTTACTCAAAATGGCATTTACAGCGGCTGTTTATGCAGTACAAAGGCGAAAGTCTGGGGCGCTACATCCGCGAACGCAAGCTGCTGATGGCGGCGCGCGATCTGCGTGAGTCAGACGAGCGCGTGTACGATATCTGCCTGCGCTACGGGTTTGACTCGCAGCAGACGTTTACCCGCATCTTTACCCGCACCTTCAACCAGCCGCCCGGGGCGTACCGCAAAGAGAACCATAGCCAGACACATTAACATGTCGCGTGTAGGCCGGGTAAGGCGTAGCCGCCACCCGGCTTTTTTGTGGGCTCGGTGCCCGTAATTGCCCGGTGGCGCTGCGCTTACCGGGCCTACAAATCCCTTACCACCGATAATTCACCGTCGCCGTCACCGTCCGGCCAATCCCGTAGAAGCACGCCGTATCGCTTGCGCATGACGCCACATACTTCGTGTCCGCCACGTTATTGACGTTGAACTGCACGCTTGCCCCTTTCAGGCTGCGGTTCATCTCGCCCAGATCGTAGCGCAGCATCGCGTCATACAGATCCACCGATGGCACCTTAAAGGTGTTCTTCGCATCGCCGTAGCTGGTGCCGATGTAGCGCATCCCCACGCCAGCGGTCAGGCTCTTCAGCACGCCGCCCGGAACGGTATAGCTGGCGAACGCCGATGCCATATGCGCTGGAATGCGCGCAGGCGTTTTGCCTTCTGTTCCCGCCACCGTGGTGCTTTCGGTTTTTGCATCGGTATAAGTGTAGGAGCCAATCAGGTTGATGTTATCCATCAGCGTGGCGTGGATTTCCGCTTCAGCGCCTTTCGAACGCACCTTGCCCGCATTTTCGAACCAGCCTTCAGCGCTGTTATAGGTCGCTACGTTGTCCTGAGTTAAATCGTACAGCGCGAGAGTCATCAGCGTGGTGTCGACCGGCTGATATTTCAGGCCAATCTCGGTCTGCTCACCGGTAGTTGGCCTGAATGGCGCGACGCCCGGCGCACGGTTGGTTTGCAGGTTCGGCTCAAACGACGTGCTGTAGCTGATGTACGGCGAGAGACCAAAATCGAACGCGTACAGCAGGCCAGTGCGCCAGGTAAATTTGCTGTCGTTCTGCTGCGTAAAGCTATTATCGGTGAAGTCGTTGGTACGCACTTCGCTCCAGTCGTAGCGCCCGGAAACCAGCCACTCCCAGTTGTTCCAGCTCATCTGATCCTGAAGATACAGCCCCATCTGGTCGAGATTTTGCTGCTCGTCGGAGGCCGTTTTGAAGGTGCTTTCATCCACGTTCACGCCGTAAACCGGGGTTGTCCAGTCGAGGTCATACTGTGAGCCGCTCCCGCGCGCCAGCAGCTGTTTATCCTTGCTTGTCTTGTAATCAAACCCGCCGAGCAGGGTATGGCTGACGCTCCCGGTCTCCAGCAGATATTCCAGCTGGTTATCGAGGCCAAATTCATTGGTCGTGCGCTCTTCACGCTGGGCGCGACGGGTCAACACCGTGCTGTTGGCCGCGCTGTTGGCGTAAACCAGATAACGGTATTTCTGCTTGATGGTGGCGTAACGGGCGTTCTGGCGGAAGGTGAGGTTGTCGGCGAACTGGTGTTCCAGCTCGTAGCCAATCATCGTCTGCTCGCGCCAGGACTGATTGTAATTCGGATCGCTGACGTTAAAGTCGCGTGGGATGTACTTCCCGTCGACGCTTTTCACCGTGCCATACGCGGGCAGGAAGTTGCGGTATCCGGCATCCGGATCTTTCTGGTAGCTGGTCAGCAGCGTAAAGCGGGTCTGATCGTTCGGATACCAGGTGATCGCCGGGGCGATCGCCATCCGCGTCTCTTTATAATCGTCCACCTGATTATGCTGCGTACGGGCGATACCGTTCACGCGATACAGCACGTGGCCGTCGTCGCTCAGCCTGCCGCCGAAATCAAACGCACCTTCGGCGAGATCGTTATTGCCGGTGCGGAACTGCACGTTGTGAATGGCCTCCGCCGTCGGGCGCTTGCTGGTCATGCTGATTAACCCGCCAGGATTCACCTGACCAAACAGGACCGACGCCGGGCCGCGCACCAGCTCCACGCGCTCCAGCAGCCACGGGTCAACTGTGCCCGTCTGTGATGAGGCCGTTGCGCCAAAGCTTAAGCCGTCGAGGAATTTTGGCACGTAGCTAAAGCCGCGCACAAACACCTCGTCGTTACGGTTAGACGAGCCCCGGTATTCGGTAAACACGCCCGCCGAGTAGCGCAGCGCCTGCGAAACGGATGTGACGTCCTGCATGTTCATTTGATCGCGGGTGATCACCGATACCGACTGCGGCGTCTTCACAATCTCCGCGCTGGTCTTGGTGGCGGAGAGCGTTTTCGTCGCCACAATGCCTTTTACGGGCGCAGTGGGCTCTTCACTCACGCCCTGCGTCACCGTAATCGTTTCTTCTTTCGTTTCTGCCTGAGCCGCGACGCTGGTCGTCGCCAGACTCAGCAGCCAGAGCTGCATTATCTTATTATTTTTAAACATTTTTATTGAACGTCCTTGGTTGCTATCGCCATAAAAACACCGGTAAATCGCCGTTGATGATATTGCAAATTATTACCATTTGCATTAGCGTTGTTAACAAATTTCGTTGGGGAACAAGCGGTAATGAAGAGGGTATGGAGTGGGTTGCTGTTGGGGATCGGCGCGCTGCCCGCCATGGCGGCAACGTGCGAGCAGTCGTCCCGGCAGGGCGATGTTCAGGGAAAGTTTGATGCCAGCGGCGAAGTCTGCTTCTCCCTGCCTGAACTGGGTGAAAATTACGTTTCCGCCACGCTGAATGGCGTGACGGATGCGCGCCTGCTGGATGGGCAAAACCGCCGCATCCGCACGCTGATCGAAAACGGTCCTGCGGACGGGGAACACACGCTGCTGTTTGCCCTGCCGGTGAAACAGAACACCTCGCTGGTGCTACACGGCGAAGCCGGTAAGCCGTGGCGTTTTCAGTGGCGGATGAAAGAGACCTCTCCGTTACCACGCGTGCAGATGCTGGCGCCAGTAAGCCCGACGCTAAAGGCGCTGGCAAACGTCCTTTCTGCCGGTGGAAGTACCGAGGCGTTCTGGCAGGCGCAGCGTCGACAGGGAACGCCAATGGTGGAACCGGTAGATGCGAGCCATAAGCGCGTGACCTTTCTGTGGCGCGGCGCGCGGGATAACGTCTTCATTCTCGGCTCTCCGGCGGGGGATCACGATCCGCTGTTCCGCCTGGGCAACAGCGACGTCTGGTTCCGCAGCTACGTGGTCCCCGCTGATACGGTGATGCAATATAAGCTCGCCCCCGATGTGCCGATCGTTGAAGGCTCTGCCCGCGATCAACGCCGTGCCATCCTGGTGAGCGCACAGGCCGATCCGCTTAACCCGAACACCTTTGGGGAGCAGAAGGCGGATCGATGGAACCGTTACTCGCTGCTCGATCTCAGCCCGGCGCGCTACTGCTCCGTTCAGGCCACGGCAAAGCCGCTGGTGCACGGGACGTTGAGCCGTCAGAGTTTTTCCAGCCACATCCTCGGCAACGCCCGCGACGTGATGATCTACAAACCGCGCGGCGCACAGCCCGCACGCTGGACGTTAATTCTGTTCGACGGGCAGATTTATCAGGACGAATACCATTTTGCCAACGTGCTGGACGGTCTGATTGCCCGGCATCACCTGCCACCGATTAACGTGGTATTTATCGACAGCCTCGATCACGCCCGTCGCGGCAACGAGCTGCCGCCGAACCCGGAATTTGCTGACTTTATGGCGCACGAGCTGCTGCCGTGGCTGCGCGGGCAGGGCATCGCGATGCAGCGGCAGAAAACGGTGCTGGCGGGGTCGAGCTACGGGGGAATTGCCTCGTCATGGGTGGCGCTGCGCTATCCGCGCCTGTTTGGCAACGTGCTGAGCCTTTCCGGCTCCTACTGGTGGGCGCCGAAAGGTGACGCCCCCGGCTGGCTGACGCGTCAGTACCAGCAGTCGCCGCCGTATCCGGTGCGCTTCTGGTTACAGGCCGGAAAGTTTGAAACCACGGGGCCGGGCGGCGGCATTTATCGCACCACGCAGGATTTTGAACAGGTGCTGAAGGAAAAAGGCTATCGCGTCAGCTTCCACCCCTCATCCAGCGGCCACGACTACGCGGCCTGGTGTGAAGCGCTGATCCACGGGATGCGCGATCTCACTGGCTTACGACGCCAGTGAAAACCAGCGGCGCCAGATGAAACGCAGGATAAAGAATTCTATGGCGCCGAGCACCAAAAACCACAGACAGAACAGAATGGTGTACAGCTGATTCAGATCGACCATATGAAAGGTCTGAACCAGTTTCTGCGCCAGCACCAGACCCAGCGACGGCGCAGGTAACAGCAGACAGGAGAGCAGGGCCATCAGCAAAATGCCCCCTGCGGTGAGCAGCGATTCTAACGGGTGTTTCATCGTAATGTTAATCGTGAGTTAAAAATGTCATTGTCCGGCATCCTGAAACGTAAAGCAATATCATCCCCACTGGCAAAATTGAGTGAAAGGCCACCGTTATTCTGCGAGTTAATAACGGAAAATAGATAATATTTCCGGGGCGATTAAATTAATATCGCGTAATGTAAATAAACGTCTTTTTCACGAAAATAATTTTACAAAGCTATAGGTGCTATATCCAATTAACGTCGCAATAACAATGGCTGCGACAATGTATAACGCCAGGCGCCGCCCGCGATAAATACCAAACATGCTTCCTCCTCGTTTAGTGTTGGTTTAGAAATATTTTGTAAAAATCAACGCGTCGAAATAATTTTAATCAGTTTTGAATAACCGGGTAGTCAATATATTGCGGTAGATCAATTTAACCCGCAAGACTTAAAAATGAATTATTTAAAGCCAGAAAGGAATTCCGGCTTCCGTCCACCGGATATTGAAGGAAAAATACCATGACCAAAAAAAATTTCTCGCAGAATATGCCACCCGCAGGCGGGCAGGCGTACCAGCAGACCGTAGAGCAGGTGCTTGCTCAGGCGCAGAGCCAGGCGAATGGCCTGGACCGCACCGAGGCGCAGGCACGTTTGCAGAAGCATGGCCCGAACGCGCTGCCGGAGAAAAAAGGCAAGCCGGGCTGGCTGCGTTTTCTCGCGCATTTTAACGATGTCCTGATTTACGTCCTGCTGGCGGCCGCCGTATTAACGGCTGTAATGGGACACTGGGTTGATACGCTGGTTATCCTGGGTGTGGCGGTAATCAATGCCTTAATTGGCCACATTCAGGAAAGTAACGCAGAAAAATCCCTGAAGAGTATTCGCAATATGCTCTCCAGCGAGGCGCGCGTAATTCGTAAAGGTAACCATGAAACCATCCCGACGACGGAAATCGTCCCGGGCGATATTATTGTGTTGCGCGCAGGAGATCGTATTCCGGCGGATATGCGCTTAATCGAAGCGCATAATTTACGCGTGGAAGAGGCAATTCTGACCGGCGAATCCACCGTGGTGGATAAACACATTAATCCGCTGAGCGGTGAATTGCCGCTGGGCGACCGCACCAATATGGTCTTCTCCGGGACGACCGTAAGCGCGGGCGGTGGCGTTGGCCTGGTCACCGCGACCGGTAAGGATACGGAGCTCGGCCACATCAACCAGATGATGGCGGGCATTGAAAAGCACCGCACCCCGCTGCTGGTGCAGATGGACAAGCTGGGCAAAGCGATTTTCGCCATCATTCTGGCGATGATGGCCGCGCTGTTTGTCTTCAGCCTGGTGTTCCGCGAGATCCCGATGGGCGAGCTGCTGCTCTCCCTGATTAGCCTGGCGGTAGCCTCCGTACCGGAAGGTCTGCCGGCGATTATCTCCATCATCCTCTCTCTGGGCGTACAGGCGATGGCGCGTAAGCGGGCGATTATCCGCAAGCTGCCGACGGTTGAAACCCTGGGCGCGATGACCGTGGTCTGCTCGGATAAAACCGGCACCCTGACCATGAACGAGATGACGGTGAAAGCCATCATTACCGCCGATACGTGCTATCGCGTGGACGGCAACAGCTACGAGCCGGTGGGCAACCTCTACCTCGAAGGCAGCGACGAGCCGGTGCAGATCCAGCCGGGCACCGTGCTGGAGCAGTACCTGCGCACCATCGACCTGTGTAACGACAGCCAGCTGATTCAGGACGAGCGCGGCCTGTGGGGCATCACTGGCGGCCCGACCGAGGGCGCGCTGAAGGTGCTGGCGGCAAAAGCCCACCTCGCACCGGTCGAGGCCACCCTGGTCAACAAGATCCCGTTCGACTCGCAGTACAAGTACATGAGCACCCACTACCAGATTGGCGGTGAGGAGCAGATTTTGATCACCGGCGCGCCGGACGTGATTTTCGCCCTGTGTGAGCAGCAGCAGACCCGCAACGGTGCGCAAGCCTTTGACCGCGCGTACTGGGAAACGGAGATGGAGCGCTATGCGCGTCAGGGGCTGCGCATGGTCGCCGCGGCGTTCAGGCCAGCGAACGGTGAGCAGGCACTGACTCACGACGACCTGAGCCACGGCCTGATCTTCCTCGGCATTGCCGGGATGATGGATCCGCCGCGTCCGGAAGCGATTGAGGCAATTAACGCCTGCCAGCAGGCGGGGATCCGCGTGAAGATGATCACCGGGGATCACCCGCAGACGGCGATGAGCATAGGCCAGATGCTGGGGATCACTAACAGCGAGCAGGCGGTCACCGGCTATGAGCTGGAGAAGATGGACGACGCGGAGCTGGCCGAAGCGGCGGTGAAGTATGACATCTTCGCCCGTACCAGCCCGGAGCATAAGCTGCGCCTGGTGAAAGCGTTACAGGACAAAGGCGAAATCGTCGGCATGACCGGTGACGGCGTGAACGATGCGCCAGCGCTGCGTCAGGCGGATGTGGGTATTGCGATGGGCATCAAAGGCACGGAAGTCACCAAAGAGGCGGCGGACATGGTCCTGACGGACGATAACTTCGCCACCATCGCCAGCGCGGTGAAAGAGGGGCGTCGCGTTTACGACAACCTGAAGAAGACCATTCTGTTCATCATGCCGACCAACCTGGCGCAGGGGCTACTGATTGTGATTGCGCTGCTGGCGGGGAATATCATTCCGCTGACGCCGGTGCTGATCCTGTGGATGAACATGGCGACCTCCGCCACGCTCTCCTTCGGCCTGGCCTTCGAGGCCGCCGAGCGCAACATAATGCGCCGCCCGCCGCGCCAGACCGGGCAGCACGTGATGGACGCCTACGCCGTATGGCGCGTGGCTTTCGTCGGCACCATGATTGCCATCGCCGCCTTTGCGCTGGAAGCCTGGCTGGCCCCGCGCGGGCACAGCGCGGAGTTCATCCGCACCGTGCTGCTCCAGATGCTGGTCTGCGCCCAGTGGGTGTACATGATTAACTGCCGCAACACCGAAGGGTTCTCCCTGAACCGCGGCCTGCTGGCGAACAAAGGGATCTGGCTGGTAACGGGCGTACTGTTCCTGCTCCAGGCGGCGATCATCTACCTGCCGTTTATGCAGATGCTGTTCGGCACCGAAGCACTGCCGCTGCGCTACTGGTTCGTGACGCTGGCGGTGGCGGGGGTGATGTTCTTCGTCGTCGAAATCGAGAAGCGACTGACCCGCAGGTTCCGTAAGGCTGCATAACTAAAACCTTACCCCTCACCCTGCCCTCTCCCCAAAGGGGAGAGGGTGTTCAAGTTCCCTCTCCCCTTTGGGGAGAGGGTTAGGGTGAGGGGAAAATACTGAGGTACTCCCATGAAACTCCCGCTCCTGTTCATACTCCTCGCCGCTACCCTGCCGCCCGCATTCGCCGCAGTCATTCCCGTGCGTGTCGCCACCGTGGAGCAAACCGCCCATGCCGCCGAACGTCAGATCCCGGGTCGCATCGAAGCGATTCACACCGTTGAACTGCGCGCGCGTACGGAAGGCGTGATTACCAAAATCCACTTCCGCGACGGCCAGTACGTGAAAAAAGGTGACGTGCTGTTCGAGCTGGACGACGCCGAGCCGCGCGCCGCCCTGCGCCTGGCGCAGGCCGAGGTGAGAAGCGCCGAAGCCACGCTGCGTCAGGCGCAGCAGCAGCTTTCCCGCTTTGAAAGCCTGGGCAGCAGCAACGCCATCAGCCGCCACGACGTAGACAACGCCCGCATGCAGCGAGACGTAGCGAGCGCCGCGCTGGAGCAGGCGAAAGCCCGGCTCGACACCCGCAGCGTCACCCTCAACTACACGCGCATTACCTCACCGATTGACGGACGCGTGGGGCACAGCAACTTTCACGTCGGCAGTCTGGTGAATCCTGCCAGCGGTGTGCTGGTGGAGGTGGTGCAGCTTGATCCGATCCGCATTGCCTTTGCGCTGGAAGAGGGCGCGTTTGCCACCAAAGCCGGACAGCATGCGGATATCAGCGCCATGAAGCAGGCCTGGCAGGCGCTGATTGACAGCAACGGCCAGCGCATCAGCGGGGAACTCACCTCCGTGGACAACCGCATCGACCCGCGTACCGCCAGCGTGATGCTGCGTGCCGAGTTCGCCAACCCGCGCCATCAGCTGCTGCCCGGCGGCAACGTGAACGTCTACCTGCGTCCGGCAAGCGAGCTACCGGTGCTGACCCTGCCCGCCGCTGCCGTACAGCAGAATGGCGACGGGTTCTTCGCCTGGGTGGTTAACGCCGAGGATAAAGCCGAAATGCGTCCGCTTAAGGTCGCCGGGCAGATGGGCCAGCAGTTCCAGATTGCCTCCGGCGTTAAGCCCGGTGAGCGAGCAATTACTGACGGTGCGCAGCGCGTGCAGCCAGGCGCTGCCGTTCATATACTGAATTAAGGAGCCATCATGCTGACGTTTTTCATCAAACGCCCGCGCTTTGCGATGGTGATTGCGCTGGTCATCACCCTGCTGGGGGCCATCGCGCTGAGGATTATTCCGGTGGAGCAGTACCCGCAGATCACACCGCCGGTCGTGAATGTGTCAGCGTCATGGCCGGGCGCCAGCTCGGCTGACGTGGCGGAGGCCATCGCCACGCCGCTGGAGACGCAGCTGAACGGGGTGGATCATATGCTCTATATGGAGTCCACCAGTTCGGACGAAGGCACGTATAGCCTGAACATCACCTTTGCGGCGGGCACCGATCCGGATCTCGCCGCCATCGACGTGCAGAACCGCGTGGCGCAGGCCGTGGCGCAGCTGCCGACCGAGGCACAGCAAAACGGCGTGCAGGTGCGCAAGCGCGCCACCAACCTGATGATGGGGGTAAGCCTTTACTCACCAAATAACACCCACACGCCGCTGTTCGTCAGCAACTACGCCAGCACCCAGGTGCGCGAGGCGCTGTCGCGACTGCCGGGCGTCGGGCAGGTACAGATGTTTGGCGCGCGCGACTACAGCATGCGCATCTGGCTGCGTCCGGACCGCATGAATGCCCTGAACGTGACCAGCGATGACGTTGCGCAGGCGCTGCGCGAGCAGAACGTGCAGGGGGCGGCAGGCCAGGTCGGCACGCCGCCGGTGTTTAACGGCCAGCAGCAGACGCTAACCATCAACGGGCTGGGGCGCTTAAACCAGGTCGACGACTTTGCCAACATCATTATCCGCACCGGGGAGATGGGCCAGCTGGTGCGCCTGAAGGACGTCGCCACCATTGAGCTTGGCTCGCGCAGCTACAGCTCGGGCGCGCAGCTGAACGGGCATGACTCCGCCTACCTTGGCATCTACCCGACGCCGTCCGCTAACGCCCTGCGCGTTGCCGATGCGGTGCGCGCGAAGCTGGAACGGTTATCCACGCGCTTCCCGGACGATCTGGTCTATGAAGTCAAATTCGACACCACCTCGTTTGTGGCCGCTACCATCAAAGAGATTGGCGTCTCGCTGGCGCTGACGATGCTGGCGGTGGTGGTCGTGGTGTCCCTGTTCCTGCAAAGCTGGCGCGCGACGCTGATTGTCGCCCTTGCCATTCCGGTGTCGCTGGTGGGCACCTTTGCGTTGCTCTACGCGCTCGGCTACTCCGCGAACACGCTCAGTCTGTTCGCCATCATTCTGGCGCTGACCATGGTGGTGGATGACGCCATCGTGGTAGTGGAGAGTGTCGAAACGCTGATGGCGGAAGGGCAGAGCCGCACGGCGGCGACCGCGCTGGCGCTGCGTCAGATTGCCGGGCCGGTGATTGCCACCACGCTGGTGCTGCTGGCGGTGTTTGTACCGGTGGCGCTCCTGCCGGGGATCGTGGGCGAGCTGTACCGCCAGTTCGCGGTGACGCTCTCGACCGCCGTTACGCTCTCAAGCCTCGTGGCGCTGACCCTGACGCCCGCGCTCTGCGCGATGCTGCTGCGCCCGCGTCCGGCACAGCCCGCCGCCGTTTTCCGTGGGTTCAACCGCGGGCTGGACGCCACGCGCACGCTTTACACCCGGATCGTGAGCGTGTTCAACCTCCGTCCGTGGCTGGCGCTGCTGGCCACCGCAGGCGCGGCGGCGGTGGTGATATTCAGCTTTATGTCGATGCCAAAGGGCTTCCTGCCCCAGGAGGATCAGGGCTACTTCTTCGCCAGCGTCCAACTGCCGGAGGCAGCCTCGCTGGAGCGCACCGAAGCGGTGATGACCACCGCGCGCGAGCTGATCGCTAAAAACCCGGCGGTGGAAGATGTGATTCAGGTCTCCGGGTTTAACATCCTCAACGGCACCAGCGCATCGAACGGCGGGTTTATCTCCATCATGCTCAAAGACTGGAGCGAGCGTCCGCCGCTGGATGAGGTGATGGGCACCCTTCAGCGCCAGCTGCTGGCCCTGCCGGAAGCCACCATCATGACCTTTGCACCGCCGACGCTGCCGGGGCTGGGCAACGCCTCCGGCTTCGATCTGCGCATTCAGGCACAGGCGGGGCAGAGCCCGGCGGAGCTGGAGCGCGTAACTCGCGAGGTGCTGGCGAAAGCCAACCAGCACCCGCAGCTGAGCCGCGTGTTCACCACCTGGAGCAGCAACGTGCCGCAGATGACGCTCACCGTTGACCGTGAGCGCGCGGCCCGCCTCGACGTGCCGGTGTCGCGCATCTTCAGCAGCCTGCAAACCGCCTTTGGCGGCACGCGCGCCGGGGATTTCAGCGTCAACAACCGCGTCTATAACGTGGTGATGCAGAACGAGATGCAGTGGCGCGAGCGCGCAGAGCAAATCAGCGAGCTGTTCGTGCGCAGCAACAGCGGCGAGCGGGTGCGTCTGAGCAACCTCGTCACCATCACGCCGACCGTCGGCGCGCCATTTATTCAGCAGTACAACCAGTTCCCGTCGGTATCGGTGAGCGGCTCGGCAGCGGAAGGGGTGAGCAGCAGCACCGCAATGGCGGCGATGGGCGAGATTCTGGCGGAAAACCTGCCAGCCGGGTACGACTACGCCTGGAGCGGCATGTCGTATCAGGAGCAGCAGACCGGGAATCAGGCGATATGGATTGTGCTGGCGGCGGTGGTGATGGCGTGGCTGTTCCTCGTCGCCCAGTATGAGAGCTGGACGCTGCCGGCGAGCGTGATGCTCTCGGTGCTGTTCGCCATCGGCGGAGCGCTGGTCTGGCTGTGGCTGGCAGGCTATGCCAACGACGTGTACGTGCAGATTGGTCTGGTGCTATTGATAGCCCTCGCCGCCAAGAACGCAATTCTTATCGTGGAGTTTGCCCGCGCCCGTCGTATGGACGGAATGGCGATTGTCGATGCCGCGCGGGAAGGGGCATCGCGCCGCTTCCGCGCGGTAATGATGACCGCCGTGTCGTTCATCATAGGCGTCCTGCCGATGATGCTGGCGACCGGGGCGGGTGCCCAGAGCCGCCGTATCATTGGCACCACGGTGTTCAGCGGCATGCTGGTAGCCACCGTGGTGGGGATAGTGTTCATCCCGGCGCTGTTCGTGCTGTTCCAGCGCCTTCGCGAATGGGGGCACGGCCTTACGGACTCGTCGCCCACAGCTCACAGTGCTTCTGCACCAGAGAAATCAGCGAGCCGCCATCGGCGATAAAGTCCCGCATGCGCTGCGCCTCGCTCTTGCCCTGCTTTAGCAGCAGGGCAATTTCCTTGATGGCGCTCGTCGCGCCGAGTTTCTCGGCCGACGGTGCAACCTGCTCCAGCAGCCAGGCGATATCCTCCGCCACGGTTTTGTGCTCGCCGGTATGCACGTCCGTCAGAATGCCTTCCAGCCCGTAGCGACAGGCCTGAAAACGGTTAAAGCGGTATAGCAGAAAATCCCGTTCCTGATGCTTATAGGGCCGCGCAGTCAGCAGCCAGTGCGACGTCGCCTGAATAAGCCCGGCGATGTTAATGGCGTGACCGAGCGTCAGCGGCGTATCCATCACCCGCACCTCCACGGTGCCAAAGTGCGGGCTGGGGCGGATGTCCCAGTGCAGATCCTTAATGCTGTCGATCATGCTGGTGGAACTCAGGCGGCGGAACAGCCCCTCGAACTCCTGCCAGCTGTTGACCCACGGCATCTGGCCGTTATCCGGGAACCCGGAAAATATGTTGAGCCGCGACGAGGAAAACTTGGTGTCCGTGCCCTGCATATAAGGCGACGACGCGGCGAGGGCGATAAAGTGCGGCACGAAGCGCGACAGGCCGTGCAGCAGGTAAATCGCGTCGTCCCCGTTTCGGCATCCCACGTGCACGTGCTGGCCGAACACCGTCGCCTGCAAAATCAGATAGCCAAAGCGCTCCAGCGTGACGTTATAGCGCTCGTCGTCACACACCTCCTGCCGCTGCCACTTCTGAAACGGGTGCGTTCCGCCGCCGCAGATCTGGATGTGCTGCTCCGACGCCGCCCGCAGGATGCTCTGCTGCATCACGGAGAACTGGGCCGCCGCCTGGTCGATGGTCTGGCATACGCCGGTGGCGATTTCGAGCATGCTTTCGGTGATGTCGTGTTTGACTTCGCCCCCTTTGATGTCGTCTTTGACGGCGGCGATGAGGGCAGAGGAGTCCTGGCTCAGATCGTAACCCGGCGGGTTAACCACCTGGAGTTCGAGCTCAATGCCGAGGGTATAAGGTTCAGAGGACTTGAAATCGGGTAAGGGCATGGCGCACTCCGTTGTCTGTTATGTGTTGAGTATAGACAATGGGCGTGGCGCGCTCTTTTCAGGGTGGTATAACTGATAGCAGGCTTAGCAAAAGGGGAGTGACCCATGTCTGACTATCCAACCATTGCGCTGATTGGTCCCGGTGCGATTGGCACCACCATTGCCGCGGTGCTGCATGACGCGGGCCGTACGCCGCTGCTGTGCGGTCGCACCGCGCATCCGGTATTACGCCTGCGTCACGATGAGGATGAAATTGTGGTGCCCGGTCCGGTACTCACCGATCCCACCGTCATTACCCGCCCCGTAGACCTCGTTTTTGTGGCGGTAAAAACGACGCAAAATGCCGACAGCGCCGGGTGGCTGCGCGCCCTGTGCGATGAAAACACCGTGGTCTGCGCGCTGCAAAACGGCGTGGAGCAGAAAGCCCAGCTTGCGCCTTTGGTCAACGGCGCAACGGTGCTGCCGTCGGTGGTCTGGTTCCCGGCGCAGCGCGAGCCGGACGCCTCCGTCTGGCTGCGGGCAAAACCGCGTCTGACGCTACCGGATGTGCCGCAGGCGCAGCGGGTGGTCGAGGCGCTTCGCGGGACGCGCTGTGATGTTGAGCTCTCGACAGATTTCACCACCGTCGCCTGGCGCAAGCTGCTGCAAAACGCGGTCGCCGGGCTGATGGTGCTGGCCAACCGCCGCGCCGGGATGTTCAGACGCGAGGATATCAGCGAACTGGCGCTGGCTTACCTGCGCGAGGGGCTTGCCGTCGCCCGCGCTGAGGGGGCGAAGCTGGACGATGCGGTGGCCCAGGAGATTCTGGCGAACTTCCAACGTGCGCCCGAGGATTTAGGCACGTCGATCCTTGCCGACCGTCAGGCCGAACGCCCGATGGAGTGGGATATTCGTAACGGCGTGATCCAGCGCTATGGCCGCAAGCATGGTATTGCGGTGCCCATTAGCGACGTGGTGGTGCCGCTGCTGGCGGCGGGGGGCGAGGGGCCGGGCTAACGGCCGCTGTTTTTCCGTTCGGCGAGCGTGACGGTGGAGCAATAATCTGGGGATAGTCAGCCTTAAACACATATGCGAAACTTACCGCTTCTGAAAAAATGTGGTGGGACCCGCTCAATGTCAGAACCATCTTCGCAGTGCCTGTTTAATGAAGGAATGATTGCTTTTCCTGAGGGCTATCAGGACCGTACCGTCAATGTCTTCGCGCCGCCTGCAGCGGATGCGCCCGCGTTCAACATTTCCCGCGATGCCCTCAACCCCGGCGAAGCGCTTGCCGCGTATATCGATCGCCAGCTCGCCCTGATGGCAAAGCACATCAAGGGCTGGAAGCAGGGTGAGCGCAGCGCCGCTACGCTGGGCGACAGCCTTTTACAGGGTGAAACCGTCCATGCCAGCTACCTGCGCGACGGGAAACGCATCTGGCAGCAGCAGGCCGTGTTTAACGTCGACGGCGATAAAATCCTGGTGTTCACTATGACCTGCACCCGCGCGCTGGGCGATGCCGACGGCGCGCTGTTTGGCGATCTTCTCAGGAGCTTCCGCTTCCACCATTAACTTCAGGGACCGTTGTTATGTTTGAAGCAGCACGCGTTGGTGATGATATCGGCCACTCCGGTGCGCTGGCCGGGATGATTGCCGGAACGATTGTCGGTGGCCTGATTGCCGCAGCCGGGGGCATTCTGGCGGGGGCCATGTTTATTGCCGGTCTCGGCGCATCCTGTATTGGCGTGGGCGTCCTGCTTGTCGGCGCCAGTCTGGCCGTGGGGTATTACACCGGGGAGCTGGCGACTGCCGCCAGGGACAGCATCGCCGACGCCGGGGCATCCAGCATGACGAAGAAAGGCGTCATCACCTCCGGCTCGCCCAACGTGTTTATCAACGGTAAACCCGCCGCGCTTGCCACCGATAGCACCGTCGACTGTTCTGACGACGGCTCGCAGCAGATGGCCGAAGGCTCTAAGCGTGTCTCCATTAACAGCCAGCCAGCGTCCCGCATTGGGGATCGCACCACCTGCGACGCGAAGGTGATGACCGGTTCGGACAACGTCATTATCGGCGGCGATCCGCAGCAAACCCTCCCCATTCAGTCTGAAGTCCCCGAGTGGCTCTACAAGGTCTCCGATCTTACCCTGCTGTTTGCCGGTCTGCTCGGCGGGTGGGGCGGTGCCGCTGGCAAAGTCGGAGCGCTCTCTAAGCTGCTGGGCAAAATCCCCGGCATCAACAAGCTGGCCCGTATCGCCTGTCGCGCCGGCACGCTGATGACCGGCGTGGCGGCCGCGGGGATCATCGCCCGCCCGGTGGATATCGTCAGCGGACAGAAGTTTCTCAGCGGGGGTGATGAGCTGGACTTCGTCCTGCCTTCCCGTCTTCCGGTGCGCTGGCAGCGCTACTGGCGCAGCGGCAATCCCGGCGACAGCGTGTTGGGCCGCGGATGGAGCCTGTTCTGGGAAAGCCGCCTGGAGCCTTATCAGGACGGCCTGGTGTGGCGCGCACCGTCCGGCGATTACGTCGCCTTCCCGAAGGTCCCGAAAGGGATGCGCTCCTACTGCGAAAGCGAAAAAAACTGGCTTGAACATCACCAGGACGACAGCTGGTCGGTGTATGACGTCAGCGGCGAGCGCTGGCACTATGCGCCGCTGCGGGATGATGCCCCGTCGCTGCTCCAGCGCCTCTCCGAACCCTGCGGCAACGATATCCTCTTTGAGTGGAATGCGAATAATACCCTGCATGCCCTGACCGACTGTGCGGGCCAGCGCGTGGTCTGCCGCTACGACCGCGACAGGCTCGTTGGCGCCTGGCTGGATGACGAGATCTGCCTGGTCAGTTACGCTTATGATGAACAGCGCCAGCTGGTCTCCGTGACCGGCCGGGGCGGTAGCGTGCGCCGACGCTTCAGCTGGCAGGACGGGCTGATGAGCGCTCATGAGGACGCCAACGGCCTGCTGAGCGAATACCGCTGGCGGGAGATTGACGGCCTGCCGCGCGTGGTCGGCTTCCGCCATAGCGGCGGCGAACGGCTGACGTTCGAATACGATTTTGAGAACGGCACCCGCCGCGCGACCCGCGAAGACGGCGCGCAGGCGCACTGGCTGGTGGATGACGACGACAACGTCGCGCGCTTCACGGATTACGACGGTCGCCAGACGACGTTTGTCTACCGCGACGGCGAGCTCTGCCACGTCATTCTGCCGGGCGGGGCGATGCGCCGCAGCACGTGGGACAAATACGGCCGCATGACCAGCGAGACGGACCCGGCGGGCCGCCGCACGGAGTATCACTGGCATCGCCTGACCGACCGCATCACCCGCACGGTGTACCCGGACGGTACCTCATCGCAGGCCATGTACGACCTTCGCGGTCGCCTGCTGTCGGAGACGGATCCGGCCGGTAGCACCACCGCGTATCGCTATCCCGATGATGAAGAATTCCTCCCGGAGAGCATCACCGACGCCATCGGCGGCGTGGTGCGCCTGGTCTGGAACCACCAGGGGCTGCTGACGCAGCGCACCGACTGCTCCGGCAGCGTCACCCGCTTCACCTACGACCGCTTCGGGCAACTGATTGCCAGCGAAGATGCAGAAGGGAATATCACGCGGCGGGAGTGGAGCCGTGCCGGGCTGCTGAGCGTCGTGATCCATCCGGACGGCAGCCGCGAGTCGCTGGTGTGGAACGAACGCGGCCAGCTCACGGGCTGGCGCGACCCGCTGGAAAGCGAGGTGAGCTGGGCCTATAACGCGCTCGGCCTCCCGGTCAGCCTTACCGACCGTATTGGTCGCGTGCGCCAGTGGCGCTACGACCCGCGCGGTAACCTGCTGCGACTCGATAACGGCAACGGGGCGGAATACCGCTTCACCTATGACGCCGTGGGCCGCCCGCTCAGCGAAATGCGCCCGGACGAGACCGTGCGCCATATGGAATGGGACGCGCGAGGGTTCCTCTGCGCGCTCGAAGAAAACGGACGGCCTGCCGCCGACGGCGGCATCGCCCGTCGCGTCCAGCAGTTCAGCTATGACGACAGCGGGCTGCTGATCGGGCGCACTCAGCGCCACGCGGAGTACCGCTACTTCCGCGACCTGAGCGGCCAGATTACCCGCATCCGCCGCACGCCGACGGCCGAAGGCGTTGCCCTGGGTATCGAAAGCGATGAGATCGCTTACCGCCACGACGCCGCCGGGCGCGTGCTGAGCGAGTCCGGCATTAACGGCGCGGTGGGCTACGAATGGGATGCCCTGAGCAACCTGACCGGCCTGACGCTGCCCGGCGGGCAAAAGCTGGCCTGGCTGCACTACGGCTCCGGCCACGTCAGCGCCATCCGCTTCGGGCAGCAGCTGGTGACCGAGTTCACCCGCGACCGCCTGCACCGCGAGGTGCGCCGCACTCAGGGCGCGCGCGAGCAGTTCCGCCAGTATGACAGCCTCGGCAGACGCACCCTGCAGTGCAGCGAATTGAGCACGGACGTGACCCTGCCGGAGCAGGCGCTACTGGAACGCCTGTACCGCTACACCGCGCGCGGTGAGCTTTCCGGCGTCAGCGACACCCTGCGCGGTGAGGTGGACTACGGCTACGACGCCGAAGGGCGTCTGCTGAAGCACTACGAGGCCCGACAGGGGCACAGCCGCGCGCAGTTCAGCTATGACGCCGCGGATAACCTCGCCGCCAGTGACGATGCGGTACCGGTTACGGATAACCGCCTCCAGCACTGGCAGGCGCTGTTTATGAAATACGACCACTGGGGCAACCTGGTCAGCCGCCGCAACGGGCTGTATGAACAGCATTACGCGTATGACGCCGAGAACCGGCTGGTATCCGCCCGGGGAACCGGGCCGGAAGGGCGGTTTGAGGCGCGCTATCATTACGACGCGCTGGGCCGCCGTACGCGCAAAATCGTCACCACGACGCACGGCACCACCGACACCCGCTTCCTGTGGCAGGGCTACCGCCTGCTGCAGGAGCAGCAGCAAACCGGGCTGTGCAGTACGTATATTTATGACCCGAATGAAGCCTGGAGCCCGCTGGCGCGGGTGGATCATCTCCGTGACCAGAACAGCGGTGAGATTAACTGGTTCAACACCGACCTGAACGGCGCGCCGCTGGAGGTGACCGACGAGCGCGGCGCGGTGCGCTGGAGCGGCCAGTACGGCAGCTTTGGCGAAGTGCGCCATCAGAGCGAAGGGTTCTCACGGGTTGTGAATCGCACGGCGATGGCACACCAGCCGCTGCGCTATGCCGGGCAGTACGCTGACGGTGAAACGGGGCTGCACTATAACCTGTTCCGCTACTACGACCCGCAGGTCGGGCGGTTTATTGTGCAGGATCCGATTGGGTTGAATGGTGGAAACTTAAATTTATATAATTATGCCCCTAACCCTCTGTTATGGATAGACCCTATGGGTCTGGCATTGAGCGGCGTTGACTTTAGTGGAAGCCCATCACTTTATCCTGTTACTGGGACGCAACGAAATATCGTTGAAATTACCCTTCAAGGATCAAGGGGGCGGGATTTCACAGAAGCCTACAAACTTGCAGGCATAAGTGAAGCTGATGCAAGCGAATATACATGGCATCACCTTGATGATTTTGATCCAAAAACAGGTAAGTCAACTATGCAGTTGGTCACGACTGAGGCGCACAAAGCATCTTTCCCACATAAGGGGTCTGTATCTCAGTTCGAAAAACATTTTGGAGTGAAGTATGGCTCTCCTGAAGCTATAAAAATATCTCATAGTAAAGGATGGCTGAGAGGTCGTATTCCTAAACATTGTCAATAGGAGAGAAATGATGATTAAACTTATAGACTCTTCCCCTGCTGTATCTGCTGATGAGCTAGGCAAGATCGAAGTTTCGCTGGGCGTAACTTTTCCTAATGCCTTAAAATCTATATGGCTTATAAGTAATGGTGGCATACTGGACGAAGGTCGTCGTGTTTATCAAAGCGAACACTACGAGAATGATATAAAATATTTCCTACCTATATTACATACTAAAAAATCGGGCATATTAACTGTTGATGATTACTATAAGGATTTAGTAGTTAACAAAAAAATTCTTGCAGAAAATTTTATACCATTCGCAATTGATGGAGGTGGGTTCCCCTATTGTGTTGGGGTAAATGATGGTGCAGTATATTTTTGTGATTTGGAAAATCAGGAGGAGATCTATCTTGAGCCAAATTTTGAAAGTTTTATTGGAAAAATAATTCCTGAAGATGAAGCATGGTGATACAGGTTCTTACCCTCGTAAGAGGGGGGCTTTGTTGATCACTACTTTTTACAGGGGGCTTCATTGATGTAATGATGAAGTGCCCAATTATTTCATTAATAACATATTTCCTTTTCTGCTATACACCGATCTGTCAGTTTATTGTGCAGGCTTCGAGAGTGTTAAAGGGAGGGTTAAACTTATACTCAAATGTTCCCAACCAACTTACCTGGATAAATTTATTAGGGTTAATGCAATGGGCATGGAACCCAAATGGAATGGGATACCATTTAATGCCACGAAACATAGCCAACAGCATTGGACCAACCGATCTTGGTACTATGAAAAATATGCCAACGTTTTTCCCGGATCCTTATAGCGCTGGAATGCATGAAGAACTATATAGAGCTATTAAAAATGGTACTGGAAAAAATCAAGGGCCGTGGCAAGGATCCGCGGACGATCTATTAAATGTGACTAGCCGTAATTTAGATTCCGTTTCACATATAACAAACGATTTAAGGTTTCCTTCGACGGCTGGAATCTTAGTCAAAATGTCACTCCTAAAGAAGCAGATTCAGAATTGCTTGCGTTGTTCATATTGAAGAAACAGGTAAGGCATCAGGAGGTAGGTGTGGTTAAAACAATTGACATTGATGTGGATTTTAACGGGATAATAATATTCGATTATCCAGGAATACTGGCCCCATTTGGTGGGAAGATAGAGGATGGAGATAACATTCTCCAGGAATTCACCACCACAGACAAAGGGGATCTTGTTCTTACTGAAGGTATTGCCTTACCTATCATGGGCCTTGATGATGGTGGCTATGTTGTTAGGCTTTTTTTAAATGAATTTCCCGACAATAAAGACAGGGAAGTTATATTCACAGATAAATATTTCTATCTTAATGTAACTGGTGATTTATACGTTGCTGATATGGCAGTGTTTTGGGAGTGGGAAGATTATACTGGTTGGATTAACACTGATGTTCCTAAAGGAATATATAGAGTGAGCCTTGAAGGGGTTCATTTATTAAAGGGGGAAGAGACTGTTTACTGCTATGATTTAATTTTTGAAAAAACGAATCAACTTGGTATAAGAGATGTTGAACCACGCTCAGACTCCAGGATTTATTAAATCTATTAGCCTGCAAAGAAAGTAAAATTTTCCGGCTTTTGTTAGTTTTTTTTAATCATGCCTGAAGAGACGTACATTGTAGTTAATCATAAATGTGACTTAAAAATGCTAAGAATTTGTTCGCTGAAATGGTTATGGGAATTAGGAAAGAGAGAATGTACTTTTTATGGGAGCGAGTTTAAGAAATGATTAAATGTAATCTAATCTCTAAAATAAGTATCTTTTCTGATGATAATGACATTGGGCGGATTGGTGGAAATATCCCTAAATTCTTTTTAGATAAACTAGATATTGTTCGGGGTTATAAGTTTTATTTGACAGTTCAGAATCCTGATGATGGACATGAGTATATTACGATACTTACTCCTGAACGATATGATGATATGATTGATAAAAACATCTACCCTAATTGTTCAGTAAAAATTTTTACGCACACGCATTCTGATGAAAGCAATAATGATGTATTTACGATAAAACACATTAATAAGGCAGTTATCGTTGGGTATGATAAGGTTGAAAGTGAAGAGTTTGACTTTATCACTAAAACCGAAGAGGCAAGATTAATACAATCGGAAGATTATTATTTTGATGCTTTGCAAAAAGATGGTTATGAATTTTTCATGCAGATAGATGAAGATTATTATCCAGATGCATTGCTTGATGGTGATTACATCTTTGGTTACGGTGCTTTGTATTTGTATAAAAACATATCTGGCGGGAATATCATAGCTGGTTTTTGGCAGTACTCGTAAAGATAAATGATTAATAAAAGCCGGATTAATATTAATTATTTCCGGCTTATATAATATTGATGGTTTTTTATTCAGAATGCTTTTTTTCTTAATTTTTTAATTGCTTTTATAAAATTTCTTTCAATTAATCATGGTATTAATATCATGTCTCAGAAAAATATATTTTTTTATAATTTAATAATTGCTCGCCCGTGTTTAAAATTCTATCTCCGCCAAAATGTTAATATTTTAAGATGCATAGTTTCAACTGGTTAAGTTTGTAATTCTATCGTTGACATGAATGTAAAGACACTAGAAAAAAATATGATATGATTTACGGTCGTGATGCTTTAATAATATCTAGCACTGAGTTAAGATTTTATTCCTTTAGCTTTTTGGTAAAAGCTTCTTTAGGTTTATCTGCTACCAGGTAGGCGTAATCCTAATTAGAAAAATCATTGGTTTGAGCATCCCGACGGCCACCCGGATGCTAGTCAAACTGGTATGTCTGAGCATCATTCTAATGGTCATGTGCATGCGATTGACCCTAAAGGTAATGAGGAGATTTTTACATGGTAAATAATATGCCTGAGCAATTAATTAAATTTCCTATTTCCGAATGTATAATTCAATCAGGTCATTTCAAAACTGATTTACCATCGGAGGCTTATTGTATTTGCTATCAATATAATATAGATAGTAATGGATATGGTCCTTATGATTTTTTAACTGAAAAATCGAAGGGGCTATTGTCCTCTTTATTTACTAATCTTATGTGTTTTAATAAAGAGGGGCAAAATCTTGATGCTTGCTCAGCCCTAAGTAGAAAAGGGCTTTATTTTTATGGCAACAATAATGAACAAGTGAATAAGCAACTGACGGAGTATCGCAAGATGCTTCTGAAAAATAAGTTAAGAACTAATAAAGGATTACCTGAAGAGAATTTCCCTGAGAAACCTGAACTACTTAATATTTATGATGATTATGGTGGTGCTGATGTAAGTGTAATAAATTCTTTAATAAAAAAAGGTTATCAATTTCTTTTTTACAGGTTTTTTACTCCTGTCGCTGGGGGGAGTGTAATTGTTTTTGATGGTAATATATGGGATAAAGCTGTTGAATATTGTAAGAAAAATGGAATTGGTTTTCAAGAGGTTGATTCAGTTGATAATCTGAAAGAATGGTAAGGTTGTTTTTTATAAATTAGCTAACTTAATAATAAAAAAGGACTGGAAAGATCTTCTTATCTTTCAAGTCCTTTTTTATTATTCTAATTTTGGGGAAGTTTTACACCATATGTCTAGTCAGATTATGTTACTTGGATAGCTCCTGCATATCATAATTATCCGCTATCAGAAAAATATAGCTGTTCGAAATATTCATGGTGACGCTGCGCCCGGTCTCAAATCCCTTCTCTGCGAGTCAGTTGCTCATGAGGGGGCAAGTTGGGCTTGCGTGTATGTCCGGCAGAGATTTTGGTTTACGGTTGGAATAGGTAATGCCGACAAAGTCGACCTTAAAAAGCAGGATACTTTGAGTAAGTTTTTTCTATTTAACCTACTTTTTAGAAAGTAACATAAGTATCGTGCAGATAGCTTAATTTATCAGGGTGTGGCGGTAGCATGATTGTCTTATGCAAACCGCTACGTCTGCGATCTGAGCGGCCAGATTACCCGCATCCGCCGCACGCCAACCGCCGAAGGCGTTGCCCTGGGTATTGAAAGCGATTAGGTTGCTTACCGTCATGACGCCGCCGGGCGTCTGCTGAGCACTACGAGGCCCGACAGGGGCACAGCCGCGCGCAGTTCAGCTATGACGCCGCGGTACCGGTCACGGATAACCGCCTGCAGCACTGGCAGGCGCTGTTTATGAAATACGACCACTGGGGCAACCTGGTCAGCCGCCGCAACGGGCTGTATGAACAGCATTACGCGTATGACGCCGAGAACCGGCTGGTGTCCGCCCGGGGAACCGGGCCAGAAGGGCGGTTTGAGGCGCGCTATCACTACGACGCGCTGGGCCGCCGCACGCGCAAAATCGTCACCACCGCGCACGGCACCACCAACACCCGCTTCCTGTGGCAGGGCTACCGCCTGCTGCAGGAGCAGCAGGAGAGCGGGCTGCGCAGCACCTATGTATACGACCCGAATGAAGCCTGGAGCCCGCTGGCGCGGGTGGATCACCTTCGTGACCAGAGCAGCGGTGAGATTTACTGGTTCAACACCGATCTGAACGGCGCGCCGCTGGAGGTCACAGACGAGCGCGGCGCGGTGCGCTGGAGCGGCCAGTACGGCAGCTTTGGCGAGGTGCGCCATCAGAGCGAAGGGTTCTCACGGGTTGTGAATCGCACAGCGATGGCACACCAGCCGCTTCGCTATGCCGGGCAATACGCTGACGGTGAGACGGGACTGCACTATAACCTGTTCCGCTACTACGACCCGCAGGTCGGGCGGTTTATTGTGCAGGATCCGATTGGGCTGAATGGCGGGTGGAACCTATATCAGTATGCGCCGAATCCGTTGGGGTGGATTGATCCGCTGGGTCTTTCATGTACTGGTACAAACAGACGACAGGCTTTAAATAAAGCGAAAGACACCGCAGGTATCCCACGCTCTCAACAGCCAGAGAGACAATGGATTGTTGGAAGTGATAAGAGGAGAAGGGGAAGCACTAACTATCAATATTCAGAAGATCTTGGTTCTCATGGTAGATATTATGAATATACAGATGCTCAGGGGCATAAAAAGGTAGTTGTTGAGCATACCGCCGATCTAAGGGCTCCAGGTCCACATACACATGCTGGAAAATCTAAACCAGGCGCAGATCCTAGAACCTATGATTTTAAAGAGTCCAGGTATCAAAAGATTAATGTGCCTTCAACCAATGAACATCATATTTATTATGACTAGTAGAATTGAAGAAAAATTAATCATGCATAGAGCAAAGGGATTTGCAAAAAGTATCGATGGGATTGACTCCTACTCTATCTCATTAGTGAATGAGAAGGATTTTACTTGGCATCGTGAGGAGTTAAAAAGAGTTAACTCCATAAAAGATGAAATTGAAGGATTTCATTTTGAACAACCGGTTAATGTAAAGGAATTGGTCGAAAAAACGATAGATATATTACATGTGGATAACGAGGGTTTCTGTTGCTTTATCTATGAGGGTGTTGCCAGTGTATGTGTCCATGTGAACGATTTTCGTTTATTTTTAGCAAGCCTTTTTAAAATAAATGATACTTATGACATATGTCTCCTTTTTGAAGATCCAGACAGGGTTTTTATTATCAGTGATGACGAGCATTCTTTAAGGGTATATTACAAAAAAATGATTTAAAGTCGGGGGGCATCTCCTCTGTCAGTTAGTTACATGTTCAAAGATAGATTATTGATTTTGTTAATAGTTTAACCCACATCCTGTGGCGGAACTACCACCTGCTGCGGGAGCGGCAGGATTATGGACCGAATGAAGCCAGTTAGACGATTTGGGTAATATTTCAACGGACCCTAATTTAACCCATATGGGTATCCGAAATCCAGCTGATTACCCTGTTGTCAGAGGTCGACCTCCTGGGAGTGATAGATAATTATGAGCATTGAATATCATTTGATTGTAAACAGCTCTCACCAAGATGATATCTTCTTTGGAATTAAAGTTGTTTTCGAAAAGAGTGATTCATACATTTTGAGTCATTCTTCAGATAATGCATTTGGGTTTTCTATAAAAGATTCTTCATCTGATTGGGGGGCTGATTTCGAAATAGCAAAGAAAAAAGATGAATTTTTTATTCAAATTCACTCCGGCAATTATAAGAAAATTATGTCGGTAATAGAGAATTTCTCAACAATAAAGCAATTACTTTTGAGTTGGAAGAAGAGTAAATATATGCCGGGATTCTTCCCGGCAATTTTGTAGTTATTTTAATAAATTATTTTTTAGTGGTGATTTTTTTAATTAATATGCTATCGCTATTGCTGAGTGATATTTATGAAGCTAAAAGTCTTATCCACTTCCCAGTTGAAAAGGTATAGCTTAGGTAATACAGGTCAAGCATTATATAGTCACGACCATTACAACACTTTCATAGAGATCGGTCTGGGAGGATGGAAGTAATGAAAGTAATTACTTTATCTATTGACTTTAAAGAAATAAATGATGTTACAGAATTTCATGATAGGGTTAAGCACTTGTTTGGCTTTCCTGATTTCTATGGTAATAATTTCCATGCATTCATAGATTGCCTGACTAGTTTGCGATTCCCAGAAGAGGGGATGACATCTTTAAACTTAAAGCAAGACGAGTTTTTATTACTTAAGATAAGTAATATCAACAATTTGAATGAGGGATTGAAGCATGATTTTCTTTTGTCAATTCAAGAGGTAAATAATAGAAGTATTTTATTTGGTGAGGAGCCAACTATCTTGTTATTGCTTTGTGCACAACATAAGTGAAATATGGCGGGCGAAAAGAAAAATTCGCCTGTTTTTTATTAATTGATATTATTCTGAACGGAAGTATGTTGCGGAAAGTATATTTTTCACTCACTATGTGGAGTGTAATCATAGATACTTTAGGGAGGGCTGATGAGAGGGATTAAAGAGGCGTTGAAGCAACTAGCCGCTATTTGTAATGAATACTCGGTATCCGGAAATTTCAATACCGTTAATGACTTGGACAATGCATTTCCAACCAACCTACCTCGTTCCACAGATGTTGATTACTTATATAAAAATTACAATCCGGAAAAATTAAACATTGAAACAGGCTTCACGCCAATTAAAATTCACTCTATCAGTGAGCTCTCGAAGGCTCAAAGTGGTTATGAATACTTACCGGATAATTATCTTGTTATTGGTGATGATTTAGGTGGAGGTAAACCTTTAATTGCGGTTATCGAAGAAGGGAATACCTCTGTCTATGCTAGTTATGATGTAATTGAACCATTTAAAATAGCTAGCAGTCTCTCTGGATTTATATTTTCATTAGCTGAGCTTATTGATTTGGTATATGGTCAATACGGTATCTTTGATATAGCAGATGATAATGACGAAGTGAAAGGTGACTTTATTGATGAGTTGCGGAAAAGAATTGCGCCTCTTATCGGTAATGAAGGTTTTAATGCATTCTATGATTATTTTTATGGCTAGGGTACATGTTTTTTATTTAAATAAATGAATGGGATATGCCTCGCTTGTCAGATTGTTCGCCGCTTTGATGGCTGCTGCAAAGTTCATTCTTTCGTTCTCCGGTAGAGGTACGTGAGCTTGTCATACTCTGCGTGAGTGCTGGTGTGTTTGATGAAGAGCTTTCCGCGCTCAAAATCAGTAAATAACATTACTCTTAAATACCCGCCACCTACGTCAATGACCCACCATTTTTCCCGGTATTTCATCCTCTCCCGGCTGGGGAAGCGCTTTCGCATGTCGTCTGGTGATGGGTAGTGGTCTCCTTTTAGTACCCAGTAAAGATCTTCCAGAGCGAGTTCTTGAATAGGAAAATGTCTGGTGGCCGCGTCGAAAGCGCTCTTGAGACTGCGGGCATTTTTGCCCCTTGTTTCCAGATTGGAAACATTTAAGGTGGTGGTCGGCGGGTTGAGAATGTGGGAATTGTCATGGATTGCAGTTTTCATTTGCTCGTGATAAAGGCGATCATTTAATGAGTGTGAACACTGTAAGAGGTGACTGTGAAAGAAATGTCCACTTTGTGCCAGGAGCGGACATTGTTATTAATAGCAGCAGACGCCAGCCGGACTCTCTCGTCTTACAGCACTTCAACCACTTCAAATTCTTCTGCGATCAACTCCATATCTTTAGAAAAATGACCTTCGCGGGTAAAAAATCGCTGATGCTCATTTCGCCAGTATTGAAGGCTTAAATCGCCTTCACCTTCTTTGCGGGCAAACTCCTCAGTCACATCACAAAAACGCACCAGTCGCATTGAAACCAGCCGGGTCACGCAGACCGGGGCATTCAGGCCATCAAGGATAATGTTATAGCTTCCAATCCTCGGGGCAGACTTTTCTTGCTGGTAAGAGGCAAAGGATCCGCAGGAGGCCGTTTTAATCCCTTTTTTAATCAGGTCCGCAAGCTCGCTGGCCAGTTCCGGGCTGTCTCCCATTTGCCAGGCATCTGCGCCTGGATACTTTACTTTTAATACCTCAACAGTAGCCATTAAGAGCCCTTTTTAATCTTCGATGAAAAATGTCATACAGAGTTTTAACATGAACTTTCCGGACATTAACATTGATGCTTTCCCTCTGCTACTTTGTCCGCTCTTCGCTCTTACCAGACATTCAAAAACAACATTAAATTTTGCGTATGGCCGGGGATCCGCTTCTTACCCAGCAGAACTCCGGCCTCCCATCACCCGCCTCAGTGCGTCGTTATATACGGCTCCTTCACAAACTCTGCCAGCAACCAGACCATATCATGCAGTAGCCCGGTGAGTTCTTTCGCCACGCTCGCAGGCAGTGTCCCGCCCATCACCGCCAGCGTTAATGCCACGGCATAATCCACCTGCAACACCGTTTCCTGCCAGCAGTCCGGCACGCAGGAAGTAATCTTTTCACCTGCAATCAATTGCTCAACCAGATACGACGGAAGCTCTGAGTCACAGCACTCACGCAGCCGCTTCAGCGCGGCCAGCAATCGCTTGCAGAGCGTGGTAAACGTCACTGTGTCGTCAGTTTCCACCAGCACGCTGACATACGCGGCGCAGGTATCAGCCAGCTCGAAAAGATCCGCAAAATCGGAAATTGAAGCGTTGATGAGCTGATGAACAGCGCTTTCTTCAGAGAGCGCATAAGAAAAGTTAGGTGTAGTAGCCATTTAGCATCCTCGTCGTGCAGAAAAGTGTCATGTTATGCTAACGGGTTCCTACGCCCGGTTACGGATGTGCCGCAACGCAGGCACTTTACGACCGTGAAGAAGGGATGAAAAGGGATAACCCTGAATTACATAAGGTTGCTTGCAGGTTTGCGAGGCGGCTTCCAGAAGGGGATTGCCGCGTGGCGGCTACGCCCGACCCGGCCTCCAAAACCACCGCGATACGACCCGTAGGCCCGCGCAAGCGCAGCGCCCCCGGGCACAGTTTGCACTGCGGTTACGTCTTACGCAGACCTTTTCATTTTGAGCATCCCTTCTAATGATGTCTGCGTCGCGCGGGAGGATTTTCCCGCCTGTGAACAAAACACCCCAAACTCCCGGCACAGTGAAAGCGTAGCCATTTTGTAGTACATGGTAGACCTCAAGCCAGAACGATGTCTGGCACCGCGACCAGCCATCCGGGCGTTTAAATGGTTAAAATAAATAATAATAATCATTGCGCAATAAATTTCGCTGTGTCTTAATAGCGTCATCGGTTTGGAATACAGACCTTATGAAAGCAGTTTTAGTAAAGCAGTCCTCAGTTCAGGTGTTATCAGTAGATACTCCTTCTTCGTGAGCCTCCTCCTAAGTGCCAAATAAGTAACTCTCGAAATACAGGCCATCATCGCCGCGCTTAAGTGGCTCATAAATTAAGGATTTATCTATGTCTAATAAAATGACTGGTTTAGTAAAATGGTTCAACGCAGATAAAGGTTTTGGCTTTATCACCCCTGACGACGGCAGCAAAGATGTATTCGTACATTTCTCTGCAATTCAGAGCGACAACTTCAAAACGCTTGATGAAGGTCAGAAAGTTTCCTTTACCATTGAGAATGGCGCAAAAGGTCCAGCAGCTGGAAACGTTTCTCCACTGTAACCCGCGCTAAATATCAGTGCGGCGTACGATAGCGATGAAGACAATAATCCGAGCAGTTAAGCTGTACTGATAAAAATTAACCCGCACCTGTGCGGGTTTTTTATTTTTAAAGGGTAATGGTACTGAGTTTTATATGGCAGCCTGCCCATACTCCCTTCAAATTCAGCCTCAAAAACTGCTTCGCAATAAATTGAGCATCAATACAGTCCGCAGTTTCTGAAAAGGTTCATCCCTGCTCCCGTTCCCCCTCGCTCATCATCGCCAGAAACCGTTTCACCGTCCGCGAGCGTTCAAAGCGCCGCCAGCAGAGTGCGATATCGGTATAAAGCGCCGGCGCGCTCAGCGCGTGATAGGTGACATTCGGCGGAGAAATAGCGGCCATCGATTTCGGCACCAGCGCGAACCCGCCGCCAGCGGAGACCATGCTCAGAGAAGAGGAAAGTTGTGAAGATTGCAGCGTGTGTTGCATATCGACTCCGGCCCGCTCGCAGCTGCCGTAAACGCGGTCATACAGTCCCGGCGCGACCTCCTGGGGGAACAGCACCACCGGTGTATCCCGAAGCTGCTCTAACGCCAGCGAATCGCACGTAGCCAGAGGATGATCGCGATGCAGCGCCACCACCATCGGCTCCCGGTCGAGGATTTTCAACTCGAACACCTTGCTGCTTTCGCACGGCAGGCGCACAAAGGCGATATCCAGTTCACCCTCCGCCAGCATTGTCGTCAGCGAAGACATATTGGCTTCCACCTGGTGAACCTGCACCGCCATGTTCTGCACCTGAAACTGACGAATCAGCGCGAAAATTTTGGGATGAAAGGCGTCAGAGCTGGTGATGCCAATCGACAGGTTGCCGTTCAGCCCGCGCGCGATGCCCCGGGCTTT
This sequence comes from Enterobacter cloacae complex sp. 402C9, assembly GCF_050030745.1. Taxonomy (NCBI): domain Bacteria; kingdom Pseudomonadati; phylum Pseudomonadota; class Gammaproteobacteria; order Enterobacterales; family Enterobacteriaceae; genus Enterobacter; species Enterobacter cloacae complex sp. 402C9. The sequence goes on from NZ_JBLGUW010000001.1 coordinate 1,249,276, forward strand.
CTCCAGCGCGGCGTCGCTCAGCGCCAGGATCTTACAGGCGTCCTCATAGAAGGCTTCTCCCGCCTCGGTCAGCTCCACGCCCCGCGTCAGGCGCCTGAACAACGGTGTGCCCACTTCCTCCTCAAGCCGTTTAATCTGCTGGCTCAGTGGAGGCTGTGAAATACCCAGCGCTTTGGCCGCCCTGGTGAAGTGTCGCTCGCGTGCAACCGCGACAAAATAGCGCAGATAACGAAGTTCCATATCAAAAACGTCTCAAACCAGCATGGATTCTATATTGGAACTCTCTGCTGAATCGGGTCAACATTTATTTAACCTTTATAAATAAAGTTGAAGAGGACGGGCATGATGATGCATTCATCTGCATGCGACTGTGAGGCGAGTTTATGCGAGACCCTGCGTGGGTTCTCGGCTCAGCATCCTGACAGCGTGATCTATCAGACATCGCTAATGAGCGCCCTGCTAAGCGGCGTCTACGAAGGGGAGACGACGATCGCCGACCTGCTGGCACACGGTGATTTTGGTCTCGGCACCTTTAACGAGCTGGACGGTGAAATGATTGCCTTCAGCAGCCAGGTGTACCAGTTGCGCGCCGACGGCAGCGCCCGCGCCGCTAAGCCGGAGCAAAAAACGCCGTTCGCGGTGATGACCTGGTTCCAGCCGCAGTACCGCAAAATCTTTAACGGTCCGGTCAGCCGTCAGCAGATCCACGACGTGATCGACCAGCAGATCCCCTCCGATAACCTGTTCTGCGCGCTGCGCATCGATGGCAACTTCCGCCATGCGCATACCCGCACCGTTCCGCGCCAGACGCCGCCGTACCGGGCAATGACCGACGTGCTGGACGACCAGCCGGTGTTCCGCTTTAACCAGCGCGAGGGCGTGCTGGTCGGGTTCCGCACCCCGCAGCATATGCAGGGCATCAACGTGGCGGGCTATCACGAGCACTTTATCACCGACGACCGTCAGGGCGGGGGACATCTGCTCGACTATCAGCTGGAGAGCGGCGTGCTCACCTTCGGCGAAATCCACAAGCTGATGATTGACCTGCCCGCCGACAGCACGTTTTTACAGGCCAACCTGCACCCCAGCAACCTTGATGCGGCTATCCGCGCCGTCGAAAACTAACAGGAGAACTACCGTGAACAGTGAGAAACAGTCACGTCAGTGGGCGCACGGCGCCGATATGGTTGTCGGCCAGCTGGAAGCGCAGGGCGTGAAGCAGGTGTTCGGGATCCCGGGCGCGAAGATCGACAAGGTCTTTGACTCTCTGCTGGACTCCTCCATCGAGATTATCCCGGTGCGTCACGAGGCGAACGCGGCGTTTATGGCGGCAGCGGTAGGGCGGTTAACCGGCAAGGCCGGAGTCGCGCTGGTCACCTCCGGGCCGGGCTGCTCCAACCTGATCACCGGCATCGCCACCGCCAACAGCGAAGGCGACCCGGTCGTCGCGCTGGGCGGGGCGGTGAAGCGGGCGGATAAAGCCAAGCTGGTGCACCAGAGCATGGACACTGTCGCCATGTTCAGCCCGGTGACCAAATACGCCGTAGAAGTGAACTCCCCGGACGCGATTGCCGAGGTGGTGTCGAACGCGTTTCGCGCTGCCGAGCAGGGCAGGCCGGGCGGGGCGTTTGTCAGCCTGCCGCAGGATATTGTCGACCAGCCCACCACGGGGGCGATTTTACCCGCCAGCGGCCCGGCGCTGATGGGCCCGGCACCGGAGTCCGCCATTAACGACGTGGCGAAGCTTATCGAGAACGCCAAAAACCCGGTCATTTTACTCGGCCTGATGGCCAGCCAGCCCGCGAACAGCGCCGCGCTGCGCACGCTGCTGGAGAAAAGCCGCATTCCGGTCACCAGCACTTATCAGGCCGCCGGGGCGGTGAATCAGGAGCACTTCACCCGCTTCGCCGGACGCGTCGGCCTGTTCAACAACCAGGCCGGAGATCGGCTGCTGCATCTGGCGGATCTGATTATCTGCATCGGCTACAGCCCGGTGGAATACGAGCCGTCCATGTGGAATAGCGGCGACGCGACGCTGGTGCACATTGACGTGCTGCCCGCCTATGAGGAGCGCAAGTATGTTCCCGATCTGGAACTGGTCGGGGATATTGCCGCCACGCTGAATCTGCTTGCCAGCCGAATCGAGCACAAACTTGAACTCAGCCAGCGCGCCTCGGAAATTCTTGTCGATCGCCAGCATCAGCGTGACCTCCTCGACCGTCGCGGCGCATCGCTAAACCAGTTTGCCCTGCATCCGCTGCGCATCGTGCGCGCCATGCAGGACATCGTGAATAACGACGTAACGCTCACCGTCGACATGGGCAGCTTCCACATCTGGATCGCCCGCTACCTCTACAGCTTCCGCGCGCGTCAGGTGATGATCTCCAACGGACAGCAGACCATGGGCGTGGCGCTGCCGTGGGCGATTGGCGCGTGGCTGGTCAACCCGGGGCGCAAGGTGGTGTCGGTCTCCGGGGACGGCGGATTTTTGCAGTCGAGCATGGAGCTGGAAACCGCCGTGCGCCTCAATGCTAACGTGCTGCACATCATCTGGGTGGATAACGCCTACAACATGGTGGCGATCCAGGAAGAGAAAAAATACCAGCGTCTCTCCGGCGTGGAGTTTGGCCCGGTCGATTTTAAAGCCTATGCCGACGCCTTCGGTGCGAAAGGCTTTGCCGTCGAGAGCGCCGACGCGCTCGAACCGACGCTGCGTGCCGCAATGGATGTCGATGGCCCGGCCGTGGTGGCCATTCCCGTCGACTACAGCGATAACCCGCTGCTGATGGGCCAGCTCCATCTCAGCCAGATTTTGTGAATCAATATAAGGACAGAGAAATGCAAAAAGTGGCTCTCGTAACCGGCTCCGGCCAGGGGATTGGCAAAGCGATCGCGCTTCGCCTGGTGAAGGACGGCTTTGCCGTCGCTATTGCGGATTACAACGAAGAGACGGCGAAAGCGGTCGCGGATGAGATCACCCGCAACGGCGGGAAAGCCGTCGCCGTGAAGGTGGACGTCTCTGACCGCGACCAGGTGTTTGCGGCGGTGGAAAAAGCCCGCACCGCGCTGGGCGGCTTCAACGTCATCGTCAACAACGCCGGGGTGGCGCCGTCCACGCCAATCGAATCCATCACGCCGGAAATTGTCGACAAGGTCTACAACATCAACGTGAAAGGGGTGATCTGGGGCATTCAGGCCGCGATTGACGCGTTCCGCAAAGAGGGGCACGGCGGTAAAATCATCAACGCCTGCTCCCAGGCGGGCCATACCGGCAACCCGGAACTGGCGGTGTACAGCTCCAGCAAGTTCGCGGTGCGTGGCTTAACCCAGACCGCCGCGCGGGATCTCGCGCCGCTGGGGATCACCGTTAACGCCTATTGCCCGGGCATCGTCAAAACGCCGATGTGGGCGGAGATCGACCGTCAGGTCTCCGAGGCGGCGGGTAAACCGCTCGGCTACGGAACGGAAACCTTTGCCAAACGCATCACGCTTGGCCGTTTGTCCGAACCGGAAGATGTGGCCGCCTGCGTCTCTTACCTCGCCGGACCAGACTCCGACTACATGACCGGTCAGTCGCTGCTGATTGATGGAGGGATGGTGTTCAACTAAATTCTAATAAGCTCTGACATGAACTTTCCCCTGCTCCCGTGCAGGGGCTTTTTTTTGTCTCCTCAGCCATTGTGCATTACACTGCGCGCTGCAAAACTTTAGTCTTAAGATCTGACAGGCGGTAACAGCGATGAACGGTACAATCACAACGTGGTTTAAAGATAAAGGCTTCGGATTTATCAAAGATGAAAACGGCGACAACCGCTATTTTCACGTGATTAAGGTCGCCAACCCTGATCTGATTAAGAAAGATGCGGCGGTGACCTTCGAACCCACCACAAACACCAAAGGCCTTTCCGCGTATGCGGTGAAGGTGATCCCGGAGAGCAAGCATCTTTATATCGCGGGCGAGCGCGTGAAGCTCACCTCGATCAAATCCTTCGTGGTGTTCAGCGAAGAAGAGCCCGTTGAGACCAAAATCGACAAAGAGAACGCGGTGCTGTCGGTGGGGCTACTGATGAACAGCATCAAGCCGAAAAGTGAGAAAAAACCGGGCGAGATGCGCACGGTGAAGAAGCTGGCGATCACCACCTTCCAGAACACGACGATGATCTTCACCGAAGATGAAATCGACATCGACGCGACGGTTAAGCTGCTGAAGTAATTTTATGCCGGGTGGCGGCTACGCGTTACCCGGCCTGCACGTTCTTCCTTTTCGACCGCTTTTTAACCTGCTATAACAAACTCCTTACCTTGCAGGGAGTCACCGCCGTGCCCGAAATCAATCAACATGGTCAAACCGTTAACGATATCGTCCCCGACTGGAAATGTGCCCGAGCGCTAACTCGCACGCCGCTAACCGGCCAGTATTGTCGTCTGGAACCGTTGGACGCAGAACGCCACGAGGCGGATCTGTTTGAAGCTTACGCACTGGGCGATGACAGCGACTGGACGTGGCTTGCCAGCACCCAGCCTGTGAGCGTTGAGGCTACTGCGCACTGGGTGCTCGGAAAGGTGCTGGATGACGACCTGGTGCCCTTTGCCGTTATCGATCTGCGCACCGAAAAGGCGGTAGGGCTGGTGAGCTATATGGCGATTGAACGCTTTCTGGGATCGGTGGAAATTGGCCACGTCACCTGGTCGCGCAAGATGAAAGGCACCCGCATTGGCACCGAAGCGGTGTGGCTACTGCTGAAAAACGCCTTTGAGCATAAATATCGTCGGCTGGAGTGGAAATGCGATTCGATGAACACCGCCTCACGCCGCGCGGCGGAGCGGCTGGGGTTCGTCTGGGAGGGACGTCTGCGCCAGAAGCTGGTGCGTAAAGGACGCAACCGCGACAGCGATATGCTTTCGATTATTGACGGCGAGTGGCCGCAAAGGGACACGGAGCTGCGCGCCTGGCTGGCGGCGGAGAATTTTGACGCGGAAGGGCGGCAGATTAAGCGGTTAGAGGAATTTCGCTAGATAGGCGTTGCGGGCAGAGTGCATTATGGCAACTCTGCCCACGAACGTTATTTCTCGATCATCTGAATAATTTGATTGCGGTTGATAGCATGTTCATTACCAGCAACATCCTCATAAGTTATAAGACCGTTATCATCATCCACTTCCGGTTTTCCATGGGTAATAATCATTTCCCCATTTTTCTTTTGTAATACATAGTCGCTGGAGCACCCTGCAACCGTGAGGGTCATCAGTGCCAGACTCATTATTGCAACCAATTTTTTCATCTTAATGCCTATACCTTAAAAGACCACTTTGGGCCAAATGACGTTACTGAAAAGTCCTTCATTTAAAGGGAGATATCAATAACACTGCATATATTAAAAACATGAACAATAGCGTCATAATCACAACGCGACGTTCGAGTGGCGTAACGATTGAATTAGATTCTTCATCTGGTTTTGTTGACATAATTATCTCTCAATTAACCTGCGAGCGTACCCGACACTTTTAATGGCAGACGATAGTGATGTGCCATACATAAGAAGTTATCGACATTTGCTGAACCTCTGTTCCAGTCGTACTCCATGTTGAGTAATTTGTATTTTCCTGTACCAAAAAGGTGATAGGGGAGTAATTCCACGCCCTGAAAATTCTTTTTTCCTTGTGTGAGTGCAGAAATGAGCGCCAGTAATTTATCAGCCTGATCCGGTGCATCGTTAAAATGCGGGATCACGGGGATACGGATAATAATCTGTTGCCCTCCCTGTAATAGCCGTGCAAGATTCCGCAGAATCGTTTTATTACTGACACCAGTAAAACGGGTATGCAGCGCATCTTCCGCGCTCTTTAAATCGTACAGAATCAGATTGCAGCCCGCCGTTGCCTGATGAATAGCGTGCCAGGAAGCGTAGCCAGCGGTTTCAATGGCGGTGTGAATATCCTCCGCTCTGAGCTGTTCAATTAAAACGCGAGCAAATTCAGGCTGCATTGCCACCTCGCCGCCACTGAGCGTCACACCGCCTCCGGACTGGCGAAACCAGATTTCATCAGCCATGACCCTTTCAAATGCGTTTTGTGCGCTAACATGTTCTCCGACAATATTGAGCGCGGAGGCAGGACAACGCGCTTCACATAATTGACAGCCAACGCATTTGCGGTCACGTTCAAGAACATGCACATCGTGATTCATGCTGTGGAGCCCCGTCGGGCACAGGTCGGCGCAGTTGCCACAATGCAGACAGCGGTCGGCATGGAAAAAAACATCCCGTTCGGCAGTTTGTCCTTCCGGATTTGCGCACCAGGCACAGCGCATCTGGCAGCCTTTAAAAAAGATAATGCTGCGGATACCCGGCCCGTCATGTAACGAAAATCGCTGAATGTTTGAGATCCAGCCATATGCCTGTTCAGAAGTGCCGCTGCGTCGTTCTGCTGATGATCTCATCCTGCACCTCTATACTTAATTCAACGAAAAAGGCGCTGTAGCCCGCCACCCGGATCATCAGGTTGCGATAGTCGGCGGGATGTTGCTGTGCCTTTTTCAATGTTTCGTCGTCCACGTAGCTGAACTGGAGCTGAGCATTTCCCAGAATGCTCGCCGTACGCAGCAGGTGGATCAGGCTGTTCTGACCCTCAGGTGTTTCAAGCATGCCGAACATGAGCTTGATGTTATGCACCATGCCAATATCCATCTCTTCGACGTTGATCCGACTAACAGAGTTGATTATTGCAGTAGGTCCGAGGTAATCCGTTTGCTGAGCCGGGCTGATGCCATCAGCCAGCGGCTTACCCGCCAGTCGGCCAGAGGGCAGCGCACCGGTGATAAGCCCAAACGGGGTGTTGTTTGAAATAGAGAGTGTGCCGAACGCAAACGGCGCATACAGCATCCGGTACTGGCGGTGCTCCTGCTCAAGAAAACGCACCAGCTCGCGGGCGATATCATCCACCTCACGAATATCATTGCCATATTTCGGTGCTCGCTGGCAGGCAGTAAGTATTTCCCGATAGCCGACAAAATTATGTTCGAGAGCCTCCACGAGCTGCCGCAGCGTGAAGCGAGCGGTGTCGAAAACCAGCGTCCTGATGGCCATCAGCGAATTTACACAATCAGCAAGCCCGGTCCAGATGAGACCTGGCCCCGCGTTGAGGCGCGCGCCTCCCTGCGTGACATCTTTAGCTGTGGCAATACATCCCTCAATCAGGCATGACATCAGGGGTTTTCGGGCATGTTCCGCATGTAGCTTTTGTACGATCAGCGTCGTCTCTGCGGCTTTTCTGACGATAGCAGAGAGCTGAGTCCGAATCGCGGATTCAACGTCTTCATAGCAACTGAACTGAGATACATCGCCAGTGGCGGGGCCGCACTGCTTGCCATTTTGGGTTCGACCATTATGCAAAGCCAGCTCGATAGCCGCAGTAAAGGTGGTATAGCCTACCGACGTCCACTGGTACATTTTCCCTGATTTTTGGGGCTCGACGCAGCCCATCAGACAGTAGTCCCGGGCATCTTCATAGCTAAACCCTTTATGAAGCATCATCCGGATATGCGCATCGTCGAAATGACAGGCTGGAAAACCCATGCCACTGCGTACCACGTCGACGACTTTGCGCATAAACGGCTGGGGGGACTGATTATGTATACGTACTGCTAAACCCGGCTGGTAGATTTTTAAACGGGCTGAACAATCCATTATCATCAGCGTCAGCGGGTTGGTTGCATCGCCACCTTCACGTTTCTGGCCGCCCACCACGAGGTTGATAAACGGCTGGTAGCCAGCAAAATACATGGCTGTAGATTCGCTACAAATCCACAGGGTTTCGGCCATTTTTATGAGCCAGCAGCAGAGGAGTTCCTCAGCCTGTTGAAGATTGAGCGTGCCGTCGTGCAGATCGCGTTCCAGCAGTGGCCAAAGATATTGGTCGACGCGGCCGAGTGATATGCCGGTCTGATTTTCTTCCAGCATAAAGAGAGAATGCACGAACCATATCGCCTGCAACGCATCATGGAAATGCTGTGGTGGCTGTTCAGGCACCCGGCTGCATATCCCGGACAGTTGCAGCAGCTCATCGCGACGCAGCGGATCGCCTTCTTTTTCCGCAAGCGCATTCAGATAGTGAGCATAACGTCGGGCATAAGTCTCCACCCCGTCACAGGTATGCAGCATGGCGGTATAAAAATTGAAGGCATCACAGCCCTCGGGGGTAGCAGGATCAAGCGCGAGCAGCATTGCTGCCGCTTCTTCACGGATCCCCTTTATTCCTTTAGTCAGTAAAATATTGTCATAACCCGGACAGGAATCGCCGCCACCGTTTTGTGTTTTGATCGTGACATCGCAGATGCCATCATCATGACACCACTGCCATAGCCCGTGAGTCTTTAACTGCGTTTGCGCCATTTCATCGAGGGAACGGCCCTGCCAGTATGGGAATACTTCTTCGCGAAGCAGACGCTTTGTTTTCTCATCAATCTGATAAGGATCCTGCGCTCGCGTGGGAAGGGTTTCCAGCTCTTCGGCCAGCCAGCGCCAACTGATTTCAGGCGAAACTTCTCCCCCGCGTGCGCCGCCAGCCGGATGGCTGACGATCAGTTCATTTTGTGCCACATGCAGAGGCGCAGTCTCACAGGCACGCCGAAAGGCCAGGGCCCTGAGCAGACTGTTGTTCATTCCCGGATTGTCTTTATAGACCTGGGTTACGCTCATGGCCCGATGTGCCGAGACGAAAGGTTTTGCCTGAAGATAGGCTTCACGAAGCTGCACCACGCGCAAGGAAAGTATCTCTGTTGTCATGCCGTTTCTCCTGTTAAAAGGCGATGATCGCCAGCCCGGTCACGATGCAGCCAATCCCGATCTTTTCCAGAATGCTGCTTTTTAATCGATAAAATAAGCTGCTCATCACGGTAATCAGTACAATCCCCAGCCCCGCCCAGATGGAGTAAGCAATGACTGGCAAAATATATCCCATAAGCATTGATAAAGAATAAAAAGAAATAACGTAGCAAATCAGGCAATGAATTGTTAATGGAATATTTTTAAAATGTCTGGTCTCAGGGAGTAATAGCGTGCCAGTGACTTCCATGGTGACAGAAATAATCAGCCAACAAAGGCAGTTCAGTATGATATACATGTTTTATTACGGTGTTATTTGTATTGCTTGATCGCCAGGTTGAGTGTGATTGTTCCAGCGATAACCATCCCCAAACCCAGCCATGCCCTCTGCGATACAATATAGTCAAAAAAGCGGGATTGTATAACGGTAATGCTGAATAAGCCGACCGCTGACCAGATAGCATAGGCCACGCCGAGATGAATTCGGCGTAATGCAATCGATAAAAAATAATAACTTATGCCATAGCTTATTATCGCTGACAGTCCCACAACGGGGCGCTGAAAACTGTTTGATAGCGATAACAAGGTTGTGGCGATAACTTCAATGGATACTGCAACCATGAGTGCAGCAAAGCTTTTCGTTAACGTCATTAATAAATCTCACAATATTTAATAAAATATAAAGCGTGTTTATTAGTATAATAATGCAGAGTCGTAACCCGACTGAACAATTCCGCTCACGTTTACGCAACACATCCTTGTGCTTACAGAATAAAGACTCCTTCAATCATCAGGCACGCTTTGCCCGAAAGTTCGATACGTCCGTTATCTTTAACAAAGCAAATCAGTTCGCCTTTACGGCTCCCGCCCTGTTGCGCGTGTAATCTCTTTTTCGACAGTTTTTCACTCCAAAGCGGTGCCAGAAAGGTATGAGCCGAACCTGTCACCGGATCTTCATTTACCCCCACCTGCGGGCCGAACCAGCGGGAGCGAAAATCAAAAGTGCTTGAGGACGCAGTCACCACCACGCCGCGTGTGTTAAACCTTGCCAGCGCGTTGAAATCAGGCTTCAGGGCATCCAGCTTGTCTTCATCATCGATGACGACAATAAGGTCGGACGCCTGCCAGACTTCTACGTCGTTTTCCTCCAGACCCAGGGCCTTAAGCAATCCTTCCGGCGCGGCAATTCGGGATGGGAGCACCTGGGGGAAATCGAGCGTATATTGCTCACCATGCGAGGTCACGGTCAGTTCGCCGCTGCGGGTGAAAAAATGCACGCATTCGCAGGCGTCGTCACGGCTTAAGAGAACGCTCGCGGCAGCAAGCGTCGCATGGCCGCAGAGATCCACTTCCACTGCAGGGGTGAACCAGCGAAGCGCGAAGCCGCCATCCTGTTGAACCACAAATGCGGTCTCGGAAAGGTTGTTTTCCGTCGCGATACGCTGGAGTACTTTTTGTTCCGGCCAGGCGTCCAGCAGGCAGACGGCGGCGGGATTACCCGTAAAAGGACCGTCAGAAAAGGCGTCAACCTGGTAAAACGGAATGCGCCGGGAACTGTTATTTTTCACCCATCACCTCAAGATCGTTATACACCGTATAGCGGGTTACGCCCAGGGCCTGCGCCGCGTGCTGGACGCCGCCCCGCATTTTGAAAATGCCTTTAGCGTGCATTTCAGCGACTATTTTAAGCCGCTGCGCTTTCTGTACCTTTTTGCCCGGAACCGAATGTTTATCGATGATTTCCTGGATTGACTGCTCAATGATGCCGCCCAGGTTCATATCCTGCGGGTCTGAATCGGCAAGCGGGCTGCCTGTTATTGCGTCGAGGCACTTGCGCATTTGCTCATAAGGAAAGGTATCGATATTGATGCAAAAAGCCATCAACGGTACCCCTTCCTCGCTGTAGTAAATTGTCGAGGCGCTGTTCAGGATCCGTCCGGACGCCGTAGTGGTTTTATAATTTTTAACCGTAACCGGGGTGCTGTCCTTATTGTTTTTAAGCAGCAGAGCGAATCCTTTGTCTTTTTCAGGACCAGATAAAAGATTGTCGCCCGCTTTTCTGCCGCTGACGTGCCCGTTAATGATTTTTACCACGGACTGCTCTGGCGTGGTGAGGTTATGCAGGACTATCTCCTGGTTCGCTGACAACGTACCTGCGAGTGCTTCCATTGCCGCTTCCAGCGGCCCGGAAATCAGTTCAATCTGTTTGGCGTAATCTGATTTCATCGTTTTTCCTTTATGTTCGGCATGGACAAAGGTCCTGTATAAAACCTCGCTTACATTCTTTAGCTGGCCTTTTCTGCCCTGGCGAGAGTCCTGGTAGCGTTAAAGTATATTGATAATGTTTAATTATCAACAAAAAGTTGATAAAAGGGGCGGGGGCGCGTAGATTTTATGTCATGCAATGTGATTAAAAATAACGTAACAGTATAATATTTAAGGAATAAAATGAAATTTTTGACTGTGATTGTGGCTATAACACTCCTGACGGCATGCCAGCTGGTACGCCCTTTTGGCGATGCTACCACCTATAAACCATTTACCGTTTCAGCGCATCCCGGACTGGAGGGACGGTATCACTGTATGCGAAGCACGCTTGACGCTGAAGGCTACGAAGTGGAATACATCTCCCCGGAACGCGATACGCCTAACTTTTTTGATATCTCCAGAGAGCACAGGCTGATTGCCCAGGTCGATATGTATCATACCACCGGGGCAAACTTTCTGGATATTACGCTTATCTCCGGTTCGAAACAGGCCAATGAAGATCTTGCCCGTGTCATAGCCCATTGTGTCAGCAGATGATCAACCAGAACGAAAAACATGCGAGGCGCAGGACAGGGACGCCTTGATCCTGCTTGCAATCATACCCCCTAATTTCAACAAAAAGTTGATTATCTAGCTTTACGTTGATAGTGTAGTTCTACTGGCTGTCGTCAAGGGGGTTATATGAACGTTGATCGTAAAAAAAACACTGAATGGGGCAAGTGGACGGAGCGAGGCCTGGTCTTCACCGTCATTATGTTTTGCATCATTAACTATGCTTATCAACTCTTCCGCATATTTTCTGCTTGAAGCCGTCTGTTTTCGTTGTGAAAGCTACGAAAAATACAAAGCCCTTACCCTGACAAAAATTTATTAAAGATCCTGAGTGCTGAGGCTCATTTGCGTTTCTGGCATAAAACTCTAAAAAGAATAAATTTTTAGACAAAAAAACTCACAAACTGAATGGTTATTACAATTCAACATTATCATTTATAAACTGTGGAATTATAGATGGGAGTGGTTTTTTAATTTGCATTGGTGGTCGTAAATAGTCTTTTTAACTACTTTTTTGCATTTTGTGTGGTTAAAGAGGTTGGCTTTTTCACTGATTGACACATTTATCGTTACTAAACACAATATAACCTCACATTGCCAATGGTATTAATCCTGAAGTCATTATCAGGGAGGTGTAGGTATAGAAAAGAATAAGGAACTTGTCGCCTGTCAGGCTGCGTATAGCGGGTATATTGTGGAATTTAATAATGGGTCCCGTCTCTGGATAAATCGGGAAACATTGCTGGTCGGATGGTTCGACAATCCGCAGGTGCCTCAAAAGGGAAGGATGCGCTTTCAGAAGACAAAGATGAATCTCTTTGCTTATCTTCTTGAACATGCTGTTCGAAAAGAGGTCAGCCGTGATGAATTATTACATCAGGTATGGGAAAAATATGGCCTTAAGTCATCCAGCAGACAACTTTGGCATGCAATTGGCCAGCTTAAACTGAGTCTGTTTACGCTAGGTATTCCTTACGAATTTATTCAGTCGAATAAAGGTAAGACCTATTCACTGGAAAAAGTAAAGGTTTTCTTTATTACGCAATCCGATATTAATGATGATGCATATTAATAATTTTTAAGATGTTAACTCTTTTAGATGAGATATATACATATGTCTGAATATATTAAAGTATTTCTGGCGTTATGCTCTTTTGTTTTCACTGGTACGCTCGCCCATGCGGCCAGTTCAGGTACGATCACCTTTACCGGTTCGGTGAACAGTGAAACCTGTGCGGCGGTGGTAAATAACGGTAATGCAGATGCGACAGTAACATTGCCCGCCGTACCAACATCAGCATTAAGTGCGGCAGGAGCGACAGCGGGGGCAACCACATTTACGATTAATTTAACGGGCTGTGATGCAGCAAATACCAAAACCCGCGCATACTTTGAAGCAGGGGGACAGGTTAACAGTACCGGACGTTTAAATAACTCGAATACTGCCGGGGCGACAAACGTTGAGCTGGAGCTCCTTGATGTGGATGACAACAGCTCCGTTATTGTTGCCGGTGATTATGCTTCACAGTCTACCTCCGGAACTACAGTGGATGCCTCGTCCGGTACTGGTACGCTGAATTATGCCGTCCGTTATTATGCTACCGGTGCGGCGACATCCGGTGCAGTAGCCAGCTCAGTGACGTACAGTATTATTTATCTCTAATCTTTTTGCTCGATACGGATATAACAATAATTAAACAGGGAGAGTGTTCTTCTTGAGGTCTGTCGTCGGCCTGAGGAATCAGGCCGTTTTTTTCCAAAATGGAGCAGTATGAAATTTAAAATTTTCTGTACGTTTATATCACTCTGTTTTTTTAGCCATCTCACTGTGGCCGCTGTCTCGCTTTCCGGAACGCGAGTAATTTATCCGCAGGGTAAAAAAGAGATTTCGCTGGAGATTAAAAATCACGGTCCCCAACCGGTATTGACTCAAAACTGGATTGATGACGGAAATATTCATGCGTCACCCGATATACTGAATATACCTTTTGTCATTACGCCACCCATTGCCAGAATTAATCCTGAACAGGGGCAAACGTTGCGCATTTCTGTTCTGGAGAACATGCTGCCGCGGGATAAGGAATCTGTTTTTTGGGTAAACGTGCTGGAAATTCCTGCCGTCAATAAAACGGCGGAAAATAAACTTCAGATGGCTTTCCGTACGCGCATTAAATTATTTTATCGGCCGGAAGGACTCGCAGGGCAACCGGAGTCAGCAGCGCAGCAACTCACCTGGAGACGAATATCCTCCACACAGCTTGAAGCGGTAAATAATACCCCATGGAACGTATCCCTTGCCGGGGTAGTTTCCGGCCGCTGGAAGGCTATGGGGGATTTAGTGCCCGCTTACGGTAAAAAAAATTTCACGGTTAAACGCGGATCTTCTCTGTCATCTAATGGCGACATAACCTGGACGTACATCAACGATTATGGAGCTGAACGTTCCGCAAGAGGTCGCTTGAATAATTAATTCACAGGACTGGAATGCTATGAAAAAGGGATTATCGGTATGGCCTGCGCTTTCAACCGTGGCTTATGGGGTTTTCTCTGCACTGTTTTACGCTTTCGGAGTTCATGCTGATGATGACATACAGTTTGACAGTAATTTTTTGCGCATCTCCCATCCTGAAAACGTTGATCTCTCGGCTTATATGAATAATGCGATGCCTGCCGGCAGATACCGGGCCGATATCTATCTGAACGATAAGCTTGTCATGATCGATGATATTCGCATCAGCGGAAAAGATGCCCGCTCTCAGCGCATTTTGCTATCGCAGGCGACCGTCACAGGATTGCAGTTAAAAAAAAGCAGGCTGTGCGCCAGTAATGCCGGGCAGTGGTGCGATCTCCAGGCCGTCCTGCCAGAAAGCCAGCTGAAATTTAACGGAGGCAGACAGCGCCTTGATGTCAGTATCCCCCAGGCCATGTTGCAGCATGTCGCACGCGGCAGCGTGAGCCCGGTGCTCTGGGATGCTGGGATCCCCGCGCTGCTGCTGGGGTATAACGTGAATGGCTATCGCAGCGAAAATAGCAGTGGGGAATATAACAACCTCTACGCGGCGCTGAACGGCGGGCTGAATATCGGTGCCTGGTATTTTCGGCATAACGGGACGTTAAGCTGGCAGCAGCAGAATGGTACGCAGCAGAAAAAATATACGGTGCTTAACAGCTACGTCCAGCATCCGCTGGCGAGGATTGAAGGGAACCTGATTCTGGGTGAATCAAACACCTCCGGACAGTTATTTGACTCCGTGTCATTTACCGGCGCATCGGTAGCCAGTGATGACCGGATGCTGCCCGCTTCGCGTCGGGGCTATGCGCCGGAGATCCGCGGGGTCGCGCAAACCAGCGCGAAAGTGACGATCCGTCAGAACGGAAAAGTCATTTATGAAACAACAGTATCGCCCGGGGCATTTGTTATCAACGATCTCTATCCGAGCGGGTATGGCGGCGATCTGAACGTTACGGTGCTGGAGGCTGACGGATCGCAGCATTTTTTTGACGTCCCCTATGCATCGGTTGCACAGCTGCTCCGCCCGGGAGCAAGCCGTTACAGCGCGACGGCGGGCAGGCTGAGGGGAGACTATCTCAGCGAGCGCCCGGCATTTAGTGAAGTGACGTATCAGCGGGGGCTGACAAATAGCGTCACCGGTTCTGGGGGCATTCAAGCCACGTCATTTTATCAGGCTATGCAGGCAGGCCTTGCTGTGGGAACACCTGTCGGAGCAGTGTCTCTCGATACCACATGGTCGCAAACCCGGCTAAGAGAAAAAACACTCCGGGGAGAAAGCATCAGGCTGAGCTACAGCAAATATATTCCCGCAAGCCGGACGCAGTTTTCACTGGCCACCTGGCGATACTCAACGGGGAATTATCTTTCTCTGATGGATGCCACCCTGCTACATCAGCAGCGGCCTGATGAGATAACAGACGGTCAAACCGGTAGAACCCGTAACCGGGTGACGCTGACCCTCAACCAGGGGCTGCCTGACAAGTGGGGACAGCTTTATGTGACGGGCATTCTTCAGGACTACTGGGGGCGGAAAGGCTATGACCAGCAGTATCAGGCGGGCTATACCCTGACAACGGGCAGGGTGAACTGGAGCCTGGGTGTCAACCGAAGCCGCTCGGCGGGGGGAGAATTTCAGAATATCTGGACGTTGAGTTTTAACATGCCTTTGGGTAGCGCCAGCACACCGCTGCTTACCGGGCAGGTGTCGCGAGACGGGCAAGGACATTTCAGCGAGCAGGTTGCGCTTTCCGGCAGCGCCGGCGAGCGACAGCAGTTCAGCTGGAATGCCGGGGCGTCGCATCAGTATCACTCAGGGGATTCCGGGCAAATAGGCGGGAGCTGGACCGGGCCAGTTTCTACCCTTACAGCAAACTATGCTCAGGGGAAAGCATGGAAGAGTGGCTCAGTGGGGGTGAGCGGTACGGCCGTCGCGCATTCCGGCGGGGTCACTTTCTCACCCTGGACAGGCAACACCTTTGCGCTGGTTGAGGCGAAGGGTGCGGAAGGTGCTGAAATTCCCGGCTATGCCGGAACGCGCGTGGATGGATTGGGCTATGCGTTGGTACCAAACCTGATGCCCTATCAGAAAAATGCCGTATCGATAGATACCACCTCGGTAGAGGATGATCTCGATCTCGACAGCACCAGCAAGCAAGTGATCCCATACGCTGGCGCCGTAGTGAAAGTGAAATATCGCGCCACTGAGGGCGTACCGGTACTGATAAAAGTACGCAGGAGTAACGGTGAGGGTGTGCCTTTTTCTGCTCGTGCGACAGATGCCAGCAATAATATCGTGGGGTATGTGGGGCAGGGGGGCCGCCTGTATGCCCGTCTGGCGCAGCAAAGTGGGATACTGGAGCTACGCTGGGCTGAAGGCGAAGGGTCACGCTGCAAAATGAAGTATTCACTTCCGTCCACATCGGGAAAAAAATTGCTCATCTTCGATTCAATTTGTAATTAATACGACGTAAAAACGTCAGGAAGCTAATGAAAGTTTTAGTCTGTGTATTTACTGATAATGAGTTTTTATTTTCAGCAATGGTGGAATTGCTCTCCTCCCATCCGCTTTTAGCGGAAAAATATGGACTACGCAAAATCCGTTCAGATGAAATTGTAGCGTGGATGCGTACGGCAGATAGCCAGAATATGATAATGGCCGGGCCTGACATGGAGCCTCTGGTCAGGGCTTTTTGCCTTGATAAACAGTTGGATTATTTTACGACCAGATTTAATGCCAGTGAAATACAGAGTTTTCTGGTTCAGGGTACAATTCGACATCATGAGAGAAGGACGAATCTTGTTCGGGCAAGGAAAACCATGAGGCTTTCGAAACAGGAGTTAAGGGTGATGTCATGGTTTATGCTCGGATTATCTCCTCATAGCATGTCAAGATATTATGGTTTATCGATTAAAACGATCAGTACCTATAAGAGGCGCCTGATGGATAAGCTTTGCATTAAATCCGATGCCGAGCTTTTTAAGGTGGGGGTCACCTATCAAACGTATCGCAATCATTTTAGTTAAATGAAGAGGGTAACGGCCTTGCGTAATAAGCGTAACGATGCAGGAGTAGTTAAATGGGCATTATTGTATAAAGGAAGTAGGTGGTGATATGTACAGGCTTATGTTAACTGTTTTGCTTTTGTATCCATTTTCAACCTTTGCCACATGTGTGTTGAATACGAGTAATACAAGCATGTTACAACAGTAACAAACAGTTCAAATACCCTTAATACATCAGATTATATCGGTTGGACAGGATATGCCCGTAGGTTCTGAAATATACAGGCAAACTTACCGCTCGGGACTAAGCCCCTACAAGGTAACCTGTGCAAGTACTAACGGTTATTTTAGAGTTAAACGACAGATTGATTATACCCCTCAACCAGTGTCAGGGTATTCTGGAAGGGTCTATACAACAGTATACGAAACGGGTATTCCTGGAGTGGGTATTAGTATATGGAATGGTTCAAAAGTCATATGGCCTTATGAAGAAATTATATGTCTCAGTGGTGATGATATAAATTGTACAGTAGATAATCCTTATAGTACTAACGCCTTTGATATAACACTTATAAAAACGGGCGATATCACCCCAGGACTCCTTGATGCTACGAATTTGCCAGCGGTTTCGATAAGTCTTGGGAAGCAAACAGAGAATTATGTAAAAATTGCAACTTACTCTTTTACTGGCAGCATTCAGATTAATACTTCAACCTGTACGACACCTGATTATACCGTCCCATTGGGGAACTGGTCGCAAACGAGGTTTAAGAGTAAAGGATCTAGCAGCCCGTGGGTGCCCGCCAGTATTGTTTTAACGAACTGTACCAGGGCAGTTGGAAATGCAACGAGTGGAAATGTCTGGTCGGAAAACGCTTCAGGCATAACCACAGGAGCCTTGACGCCTAACCCCTGGACTGTTTCTTTTACTTCCGTCAGCGGCGTTATTGATGCTGATAACGGCATCATCGCTACGGACACGTCAGCAACAGATGCTGCACAAGGGGTAGGGATACAGCTCAGCCAGGGTCTACCTGACAGCGCAGGAACTAACCTTATAAAAATCAGTGATAGTGCAATAACCGGAACGTTACCTACAACGGGAGAAACGTCATATGTCATTCCATTATCGGCGCGTATTATTCAGACCGAAGATTCTGTTGTGGCAGGTAACATAACGGGAAAGGTGGTTTACACTTTAAATTATCTGTAGTGTTCTGATATTTCCTGCCCTTTAGCCCCCTCATTTGCGATGTGGGCTGTCGCGGATGGGGGGCATTCCAGCGTTTTAAACACAACCGTACTACTGAACGCGTTTGTAGCGATCTCCGTTGTACATAAGATGATCGTCAAAAATGATGAAGTTATCCCCATTATTCGCCCACAGGAAGTTTTCCTTATCCAGCATGGCATTGATTTTTTTCGTGTTGTAATGGACGCCCGTTTCTTTATCCCATATGAGATCGGTTATTTTTACCGCATAGAAATGACGTTGCCCTGATTTCATGTCTGCTATAGAAATTTTAGCCGGGATCTTTGAATTTGTTTCCTCAATCCAATTTCCAACAAAAGCCTTTCCATTTTCCGGTTTACAGCCCGTCCGTGAAGTGATGAATAGTAACGCAATAGCATATGATGCCAGACGCATTGTCGATGCCTCTTAATCTATTTTAATAATGAAATGTTTCTGCTGACGTATTTTAGAGGAGGTGAACAGGGAGGGCAATTTGTGATCTGATGGCTTTGTTTCTTTTTTATAACGAGCATTTTCAGATAAAAATAGCCATTTTGTTATTATTGTTACTATTCCATGCTGGTATATGTGGTTTGAAGAGAGAGATGCAAGGAGAGGACGGGGATTATTCTGTCGGTAATGACTGAGTTTTTTTGACTAAATATCATCGAATGACAGAGCGGTATTCTGCCGGGGCAGTAAAGGCCTCCGATTATAGAGGCTCTTGGAATCTCATTCTCAGCGTTTACATGCGTTTCTCCGTTTCTTACCGTAAGGGCAGGTTTTGAAAATACAGCGGACGGAGGATGTACAAAATGAATTTTCAGGTTCTTTATCGCCAGGGCAGCTGGACATGTTGTGCATGACTCGCCAGAGCGTCGGGCTATACTTGTCAATTTGTATTATATTAATCTTCCGTAATTTTTCTGATATAACAATTCCGTTTTTGTTAACCTTAATGTTATCACCGGGTTTGATAAGATATTCTCCATTATACCAGAGCAGGTATTTATGGTTATATTGCGTAATTATCTTGGTGAAAAACGTTCCAGTAATAGGGCTGACAATAGTGCCTAATGAAATCCATAATTTTGTTGTTTCCACTCATCTACCTTTTTTTACAAAGAATATACTCCCTTAAAACAGTCTATCGTTCTCTGTGATAAGTACATAATAGATATTGCCTATATATAGAATAAGCACGGGTAAGCATCTAAAAGATGTTATGTCAAATACTTACACAATGCTTTACTTTAAAATGGTTAATAATACTAATATTTACGATTGAGACAGGTCGGAAGTAAATTTTACATTCTGCGCAAAAAAAATCACCCTTAGTTTTAAGTTAAGTAAGTATTGTCTGGTTCCTCCCTTTTTATTTAATGCTCTTCCCACAGGGATAATACCTCCTCAACGTTTCTTACCCCATCACGGAAATAATTGATGTGGTGTTTTTCGATAAAAAAGATTTCAAGTGAGAGAGCTAAAACGAGAAATACAATAAAAAATATGAAAAGGTTTTTGATCATGGCTTACGTCTAATTGCTTCATGTAAAAAAATAAATATATTCAATAGGTTATTTTTGTTAAAAGTAAGTTAATAACCAGCGCGCTGATAAGGATGAGTCCCATACCTGTCTATCGCCTAAATAAATAATATCAACATTTTGTTGTAAATTAAACTAATGGTGTGGTTGTTGTGATCCAGCGCACCTTCTTGTGACGCGACGTGTCTGGCAGCTGTTTGCTCTGGAAAGGGCTTTTGAGTGGAAAAACAAGAACGAGAAGCGCCAGGCGGTATGCCTGGCATGAGACAACGTGCGCGGCTCAAATATTTTTTTTGCGGGGTTATACCATTTTAAAGACGGAGAATTTTTTCGTGACGGGCAACATTCGTTCGGTATCCCCGTAAAGCGCAATGGCTATAAACTCCAGAGACTCCAGAGAGGTTTCTTTCGTCGCCTGAATCTGGGCTTCAGACGACGCGCCAAGCATCGTCGTGCTGAAGTAGTTAAACGTTATGTCCGCGCCCTGACATTTTAGCAGCGCTGTTTTGAGCTGATTGCTGTTTTTTGCCTGAAGGATGACAACCGGATAATGGCTAAGATAGGCCTGTAAACCGCTTTCTTCATTCGAATAGTCATGAAAGAGCGCGTCATCCGCTTTACGCATGATCCCAGCTGCGAGGTGGGCGGTGGCATTCAAAAGTAAAGCCGGCTCCATCATACGGTTAACAACGATATAGAGTTTTTTTTGATTGTCTTCAAACATCGCGATCCCTCAATGGCAACTTACTCACCCCGCATAGCCTGCTAGCGAGATTCTCGTTTATACCGGACATGGTCAATAATGGACATGACGAAAACTATGCTGGCGGCGGGAAGCAGCCAGGCCAGCCCCTGATTATGCAGCGGCATGCTGGCGGTGAGCGAGGCCAGCCACCGTGGACCGCCTGAAGAGTTGAGCGCCTCTGCCAGACCGAACAGGAAGGTAACGAACGCGGCGGGGATAATGACCAGGGTCGTGGAATGGAATTTTTCACGAAAGAAAAATGTCAGGATGAGCACCACGAATACCGGGTAAATTGCCGTCAGGACCGGCACTGACAGATTAATCAGTTGGGTAAGCCCAATGTTGGAGATCAGCATTGAGACGATGGCAAAAAACCAGATGCAGGTGCGATAGCTGAAGCGGGTGTGATCGCTAAACCAGGAGCCGCAGGCCGATGTCAGACCGATCGCGGTGACCAGGCAGGCAAGGGTCATCAGCACGCCCAGAAAAATATCTCCGGCAGCCCCGTAGCTAAAATGCACATAGGCGCTGAGGACCTGTGCTCCGTTCGTTGCGCCCTCAATCAGCCCGCTGCTGCTTAGCCCCAGACGGAACAAGCCTGCATAAACGACGACCAGCCCCACACCCGCAATCAGACCGGAGTATAGCGCGTAGCGGGTGATAAGACGTGGGGAGGTCACGCCCCTGGACTGAATTGCCCTGACAATCACCAGCCCAAAGACCAGAGCCGCCAGCGTATCCATCGTCAGATAACCGTTAGTGATCCCCTGAGAAAAGGGGGAGGTTGCGTACAGTCCCTGGGGTGGCATTGGCGCTCCTGCCGGGATGAGCACGGCCGTGACCGTCAGGACCAGCAGGGCAATGATTTTCAAGGGTGATAAAAATTTCCCTACGGTATCGAGAAGACGTCCGGGATAGAGGGACACCAGAATCACCAGGCTAAAAAAGATTAAGCTCCACAGGGGCAACCCGCTTTTATTCACATGATAATGCTGCAATGCCAGTTCGTAAGAGACGGTGGCGGTACGTGGAATAGCAAAGATCGGACCGATACAAAGATAACAGGCAAGAGTCAATGCCATACCGCAGATGCGCCCGGTGGGACGGGTGATGGCCGACAGCGAACCGCCCGCTTTCGCCATGGCAATGGCGGTAATCACCGGCAATCCGACGCCCGTCAACAGAAAACCCATTGCCGCAAACCAGACGGATGTGCCTGCCTGTAGCCCGATCAACGGCGGAAAGATGATATTACCCGCCCCGACAAACAGAGCAAAGTTGAGAAAGCCCAGAATAAAAATGTCTCTGACGCGAAAAGTAGTCATGTTGTTGTCTTCATCAGTTCTTTGCCGTAAAGCGCCAGGAACGAGAGTGCGGTTAAGTATAAAGCACATTCTGAAACAGTCCGGACCGGGGCGAACGTGAGGCTCAGTGGTGCTCTTGATGGTGATCCCCATGATGATTATGCCAGCCGTGGGCATGCGAAGGTTCATGGTGCCATGGGCGATGGTCCGGATGATGATGATCGGAAGAATGATGATCTCTAATGACGCATCCGCTGAGCATGAGGCTCAGGGCAATTAGGGCAACGTTAAGGGATAACTGTCTGTTCAGCATACTGCTGTCCTCTCGGTGAAGATTTACGATCGGGAGGCAATGATATCCACTAAACAAAAAGTTGTATTTTCAACTTTTATTTGTTTTTGAAATTAACCGTAACAAAATGATTCAAAAAACGCATATTTGTATGAAAAAAAAGGGATTTCTCAAGAGAGGTCTGAGGGATTATGCTTGCACCTGTGCGTTTTCAGCGAAGCAGTAAATTCTTATGTAAATAAAGTTTTCATTGTAACTTATTGTATATTAGCATTTTTGTTGGGTGTGTTTTACTTGTTTGTATATCATTTCACCTTGTTTATCTTTATGTAAAAAGCGTAATGATAAGTAATTGATATTGTCACGTAGTGGAATAAAAAGGATAGTGCGCCCTCAGGAAAAACCACATAAGGAAAATGGTCAATGAAAACGTTAATCTCTCTTACTGCCCTCCTCGGACTAGCCTCTGCTTCTGCCTTTGCTGCCACTGCACCAGAGTGCGTAAAAGCTGACAATCAGCAGATTGAAGCGCTCTTCGATAAATGGAATGCATCGCTTCAGACAGGCGATGCCCATAAAGTGGCGGATAATTACCTGAGCGATGCGGTATTGCTGCCGACAATATCAAACCAGGTCAGGCTGACGGATAAGGAGCGTGTGGATTACTTCGAGGATTTTCTGAAGAAGAAGCCGTTCGGTAAAATTGACAGCCGCACCATTCGTCTCGGCTGTAATAAAGCCATTGATACCGGGACATACACTTTTACTTTCGCGGATAAAACATCCGTAACCGCACGCTATACCTTTACCTACGCATGGGACGGAAAAGCGTGGAAAATCTCATCGCACCACTCTTCTGCGATGCCAGAAGGGTAAACCCTGCACCCCTCTCCTGGTTGGGGAGAGGGGTAACGTCTTAACGGCGAACCGGCGCCCCATCCGCCACATAATACGCCGCCGTGCTCTTCGCCAGCGGCTCGCGCCCGCGAATGGCGTCGGCAATCTTCTCACCAATCATGATGGTGGTGGCGTTCAGGTTGCCAGTGATAATTTGCGGCATAATCGACGCATCTACCACGCGTAACCCTTCCAGCCCGTGAACGCGGCCTTCGCCATCGACCACCGCCATGTCGTCGTAGCCCATCTTGCAGGTGCCGCACGGATGGAAGGCGGTTTCGGCGTGGCTACGCACGAACTCGTCCAGCTGTTCGTCGGTCTGGCATTCGACGCCCGGGCTGATTTCGCGCCCACGGTATTTGTCCAGCGCGGGCTGGTGCATGATCTCACGGGTGATGCGGATCGCGTCGCGGAACTCCTGCCAGTCCTGCTCGTGGGACATATAGTTGAACAGGATCGCCGGATGCTGATGCGGGTCGCGGGACTTAATCCGTACGTGCCCGCGGCTCGGCGAGCGCATGGAGCCGACGTGGCACTGGAAACCGTGTTCTTTCACCGCGTTCGAGCCGTTGTAGTTAATCGCTACCGGCAGGAAGTGATACTGAATATTCGGCCACTCGAACTCCTCGCGGCTGCGGATAAACCCGCCCGCTTCGAAGTGGTTGCTCGCGCCCACGCCTGTGCCGCCAAACAGCCACTCCGCGCCAATCTTCGGCTGGTTCCACCACTGCAGGGCAGGGTAGAGGGAAACGGGCTCTTTGCATTCATACTGAAGGTACATCTCCAGGTGATCCTGCAAGTTTTCCCCCACGCCGGGTAAATCATGTACCAGCGGGATATCAAACTGCTTCAGCAGTTCAGCGTTGCCCACGCCGGAGCGCTGGAGGATCTGCGGAGACGCAATAGCGCCCGCGCACAACAGTACCTCTTTCTTCGCTGTCGCTTTTGACGGAATGGTGCTTTCGCCTTCCAGCCACTCGACGCCCACCGCGCGCTTGCCGTCAAAGATAATGTGATCGGTCATGGCGTGGGTGCGGATGGTCAGATTCGGGCGCGGTTTGGCCTGATCCAGATAGCCGCGCGCGGTGCTGGCGCGTCGGCCCTGCGGCGTGACCGTGCGATCCATCGGGCCAAAGCCTTCCTGCTGATAGCCGTTGAGATCGTCGGTGCGCGGGTAGCCCGCCTGCACGCCTGCCTCCACCATCGCTTCAAACAGCGGGTTCACGCCCGGCTTAGAGGTGGTGACGCTCACCGGACCGTCGCCGCCGTGGTAGTCGTTCGGCCCCACGTCGCGGGTCTCTGCCTTGCGGTAGTAGGGCAGGCAGTTGAGATAGCTCCAGTGCTCCAGACCCGGTTCTTTCGCCCAGTTGTCCAGATCCATTGCGTTGCCGCGCACGTAGCACATGCCGTTGATCAGCGACGAGCCGCCCAGCCCTTTTCCGCGTCCGCACTCCATGCGGCGGTTGTTCATGAAAGGCTCTGGCTCGGTTTCATACGCCCAGTTGTAGCGCTTGCCCTGCAACGGGAAGGCCAGCGCGGCAGGCATCTGGGTGCGGAAGTCAAAGCGGTAGTCCGGCCCGCCCGCCTCAAGCAGCAGGACGGTGGTGTTCGGATCTTCAGTCAGTCGTGTTGCCAGAACGTTGCCGGCAGAGCCGGCCCCGATAATGATGTAGTCAAATTGCAAATAAACCTCCCGGTTAAAATATGGACTGGAATTTACCCATCTCAACCTGGATGGACTTCACCTGGGTGTAACTCTGAAGCGTCATGACGCCGTTCTCGCGGCCAATGCCGGAGTGTTTGTAGCCGCCCACCGGCATCTCCGCGGCGGATTCGCCCCAGGTGTTGATCCAGCAGATGCCCGCTTCGAGCTGATGAATAGCGCCGTGGGCGCGGTTCAGATCGGCGGTGACAATGCCCGCCGCCAGACCGTAGTCGGTGTCATTGGCGCGGCGAATGGCCTCTTCGTCAGTGTCATAGGAAAGAATGGACATCACCGGGCCGAAGATCTCTTCGCGCACGATGGTCATCTCGTCGGTGCAGTCGGTGAACACGGTCGGGGCTACCCACGCGCCGTTATCAAACCCGTCGCCCTTCAGCACGTCGCCGCCGCACAGCACGCGCGCACCTTCCTCTTTGCCTTTGGCGATGTAGCGCATCACGCTGTCGCGGTGCGGGAAGCTGACCATCGGGCCGAAGTTAGTGTTTTCATCGAACAGGTCGCCCGCGCGGATGCGGCCCACGCGCTCAACGATTTTTTGCTCAAACGCGGCTTTGAACTTCGCGGGCACGAACACGCGGGTGCCGTTGGTGCACACCTGACCGGAGCTGAAGAAGTTGGCCATCATGGCGATATCTGCCGCGAGATCCAGATCCGCATCGTCAAACACTATCAGCGGGGATTTACCGCCCAGCTCCATCGTCACCTCTTTCAGGGACGAGGCCGCCGAGTTCGCCATCACCTTTTTGCCGCTGGCGACGCCGCCGGTAAAGGAGACTTTGGCGATGCCCGGATGCTCGGTCAGGTACTGGCCGGTTTCCGCGCCCACACCCGGCAGAACGTTAAACACGCCGTCCGGCACGCCCGCTTCGGTGTAAATTTCCGCCAGTTTCAGGGCGGTAAGCGGCGTTACTTCGCTCGGCTTGAAGATCATCGCGTTGCCCGCCGCCAGCGCCGGGGCGGATTTCCACAGGGCGATCTGGATCGGATAGTTCCACGCGCCGATGCCCGCCACCACGCCCAGCGGCTCGCGGCGGGTATAGACGAAGGAGGTCTCGCGCAGCGGGATCTGGCTGCCTTCCAGTGCCGGGATCAGCCCCGCGTAGTACTCCAGCACGTCCGCGCCGGTGACGATGTCGACGGTCGAGGTTTCAGAAAACGCTTTACCGGTGTCGAGGGTTTCCAGCTTTGCCAGCTCGTCGTTGCGCTCGCGCAGGATATCGACGGCGCGACGCAGGATGCGCGAGCGCTCCATGGCGGTCATTGCCGCCCAGATTTTTTGCCCGCGCTGTGCGCTATCCACGGCGCGGTCCACGTCTTCACGCCCGGCGGCCTGCACGCTCGCCAGAACTTCACCGTTGGCCGGGTTGATGGTCTCGAAGGTGCGACCGCTGGTGGCGGATGTATAACCACCATTGATATAAAGCTGCTGTTCTGCCATTCGGGACATAAATTCTCCTCGGTTAATCGGTCGGTAAATGCTGGCTGATAAAGTGGCTGGTGAGCGACTGGGCCAGGGTTTTATCCAGCGGTTTGCCGCTGAGCGCGGCGCGAAGCCACAGCCCGTCAATCAGTGCGGCGAGCCCGTAGCCCGCCTCTTCAGCCTGTTCACGCGGCAGTTCGCGGCGGAATTCGTACACCAGATTTGAGAGCAACCGGCGGCTGCTGACCTGCTGCAAACGATAGAGCATCGGCTGATGCATGCTGCTGGCCCAGAAGGCCAGCCAGGCCTTCATCGCCGCGCCGCTGACCTGGGTTTCATCAAAATTGCCGCCGACAATCGCCTGCAAACGCTGCTCTGCACTGCCGTCCGGCAGGGCGCGTAAACGGCTTAATACCGCATCGCGTAACTGACCGGTGATGTCGCGCATGGTTGCTTCCAGCAGACCGTTTTTATCTTTGAAATAGTGGCTGATGATGCCCGTGGACACGCCCGCCCGACGGGCGATTTGCGCGATGGTTGCGTCATGCATTCCCACTTCATTAATTGCTTCCAGCGTGGCATCGATGAGCTGCCTGCGCCGGATCGGCTGCATCCCCACTTTGGGCATTTTTGCCACTCCATTCATCAGCGTTGGTAATCTATTAAAGCGGTTTTTGATTGGACGTTCAATATAAAATGTGTCTTAATTGTTGCGATTTTGGATTTTAATAGTTACAAAAACAGTGGGGATACTGGATGACAGACCTTTCACAAGACAGAGAAAAAGACAAAATCAACCCGGTCGTTTTTTATACGTCCGCCGGGCTGATTTTGTTGTTTTCCCTGACGACCATCTTCTTTCGTGATTTTTCTGCCGAGTGGATTGGGCGCACCCTGAACTGGGTGTCGAAGACCTTCGGCTGGTACTACCTTCTGGCGGCGACGCTCTATATCGTCTTCGTCGTCTGCATTGCCTGCTCGCGCTTCGGTTCGGTGAAGCTTGGGCCGGAGCAGTCCAAGCCCGAGTTCAGCCTGCTGAGTTGGGCCGCGATGCTGTTTGCCGCGGGCATTGGCATCGACCTGATGTTCTTCTCCGTGGCGGAACCGGTCACGCAATATATGCAGCCGCCGGAAGGGGCAGGGCAGACGATGGAGGCCGCGCGTCAGGCGATGGTCTGGACGCTGTTCCACTACGGCCTGACGGGCTGGTCAATGTATGCCCTGATGGGCATGGCGCTCGGATACTTTAGCTATCGTTATAATTTGCCCCTTACCATCCGCTCCGCGCTGTACCCGATTTTCGGGAAAAAGATCAACGGTCCGATTGGCCACAGCGTCGATATCGCGGCGGTGATCGGCACCATCTTCGGCATCGCCACCACGCTCGGGATTGGCGTAGTGCAGCTTAACTACGGGCTGAGCGTGCTGTTTGACATCCCGGATTCGATGGCGGCGAAGGCGGCGCTAATTGCGCTGTCGGTGATCATCGCTACCATCTCGGTGACCTCCGGCGTGGATAAAGGTATTCGCGTGCTCTCCGAGCTGAACGTCGCGCTGGCGCTGGGGCTGATCCTGTTCGTGCTGTTTATGGGCGACACCTCGTTCCTGCTCAACGCCCTAGTGCTCAACGTAGGTGATTACGTGAACCGCTTTATGGGCATGACGCTGAACAGCTTCGCCTTTGACCGCCCGGTGGAGTGGATGAACAACTGGACGCTCTTCTTCTGGGCGTGGTGGGTGGCCTGGTCGCCGTTTGTCGGCCTGTTCCTGGCGCGCATTTCGCGTGGGCGCACCATCCGTCAGTTCGTGATGGGCACCCTGATCATCCCGTTCACCTTCACCCTGCTGTGGCTGTCGATTTTCGGCAACAGCGCGCTGCACGAAATTATCCACGGCAATGCGACCTTCGCGCAGGAAGCGATGGTGCACCCGGAGCGCGGCTTCTACAGCCTGCTGGCGCAGTACCCGGCGTTTACTTTTAGCGCGTCCGTAGCAACCATTACCGGCCTGTTGTTCTACGTCACCTCGGCGGACTCCGGCGCGCTGGTGCTGGGGAACTTCACCTCAAAGCTGAAGGACATCAACAGCGATGCGCCGAACTGGCTGCGCATCTTCTGGTCCGTCGCCATCGGCCTGCTGACGCTCGGGATGCTGATGACCAACGGCATTTCGGCGCTGCAGAACACCACGGTGATCATGGGTCTGCCGTTCAGCTTCGTGATCTTCTTCGTGATGGCCGGGCTGTATAAATCGCTCAAGGTGGAAGACTACCGCCGCGTCAGCGCCAGCCGCGACACCGCGCCGCGGCCGATGGGCGCGCAGGACAGGTTGAGCTGGAAGAAACGCCTGTCGCGCCTGATGAACTACCCGGGCACGCGCTACACCAGCCAGATGATGGAGACGGTCTGCTTCCCGGCGATGGAAGAGGTGGCGCAGGAGCTGAAGCTGCGTGGCGCCTACGTGGAGCTGAAAAACCTGCCACCTGAAGAGGGCGAAACCCTGGGGCACCTGGATCTGCTGGTGCACATGGGCGACGAGCAGAACTTTGTTTATCAGATCTGGCCGCAGCAGTATTCGGTGCCCGGCTTTACCTACCGGGCGCGCAGCGGGAAATCGACCTACTACCGGCTGGAGACCTTCCTGCTGGAAGGGAGCCAGGGGAATGATTTGATGGATTACAGCAAGGAGCAGGTAATTACGGATATTCTGGACCAGTATGAACGGCACCTGAACTTTATCCATCTCCACAGGGAAGCGCCGGGGAATAGCGTGATGTTCCCGGATGTCTAAACGGATTCTTAAAATACCTTCAGACTGTATATAAATACAGTTATTTGGCGCAGCATTACTCAAGGAAGAGTAACCATGCAGCAAGAGCCTGATGCTGAAGCATTCGGGCTTTTGCTGCGTTTAGGGAAGGAACTATGGATGAGTCATGCGATAGAGTTTATCGAAACATCACTCTTTACCCGACAGATTAAAAGCATTGCTACGGATGATGAATTAAAGGATCTGCAAAAGGAACTTATTGCCTGGCCTGATAAAGGTGACCTGATCCAGCAGACGGGGGGTTTACGTAAAATAAGGATGGCGGCAGGCTCAAAGGGAAAGAGAGGGGGGATCAGAGTGATTTACTTTCTTGCCACAGAGGAGGTGATCTATTTCATTATGGCCTATCCAAAATGCATAAAGGACAGCCTGACAGAGACAGAGAAAGCAGAACTTAAAAAGCTGACTTCCATTCTGAAAAATACTGCTTCCAGTGCCGTAAATTTGAGGTGTACTATGTACCCTAATCAGGCAGGTGGAGGCTGATAATGAGTATTTTTAATGAATTAAAATCTTCGCTTGAAGAGGCCGTTGAGATCCATAACGGAAGAAAAGCCGCTTCCCGGGTAACCCGCTATGAAGTTGCTGATGTGCGCGCCATCAGAGAGCAGCTCAATATCACGCAAAGCGAAATGGCGAAGGCGCTTGGCACGAGCGTCGATACGATAAAGAGCTGGGAGTCTAAACGTCGCAACCCAACCGGGCTGGCGGCGAAGGTACTTAATGTGATTCGGGAGAATCCTGCATTTTATAAGGCACTTGCCGGGCAGTGAGTCGCCCTTATGCCGGGTGGCGCTGCGCTTACCCGGCCTACAAAACTCCAAAACTGCTTTACCGTAGGCCTGATAAGCGAAGCGCCATCAGGCTCTCCCTCCGTTGACACAACTTTAATGATAATTATTTTCATTTAAATATAGCCTGTGCTATACCTTATAGCACGGGCTAATTTTGCTTTTAATTTAATCACCTCAGGAGACTTCTGCGATGCATCCACGGCAAGGATTGAAGCGTCTGTTGCTCGGCGCGCTGCTTATGACCGCGACCACAACCGGCGCGCTGGCGGCTGAAAAGTTCCAGGTCATCACCACTTTTACCGTTATCGCTGATATGGCGAAAAACGTAGCGGGGGATGCCGCAGAGGTCACTTCCATCACCAAACCGGGCGCGGAAATTCACGAATACCAGCCCACCCCGGGCGATATCAAACGCGCGCAGAAGGCGCAGCTGATCCTGGCGAACGGCATGAATCTGGAGCTGTGGTTCCAGCGCTTTTATCAGCATCTGAACGGCGTGCCGGAGGTGATTGTTACCAAAGGCATCACCCCGATGGGCATCAGCGAAGGGCCCTATAACGGCAAGCCCAACCCGCATGCGTGGATGTCGCCGGACAACGCCCTGATTTACGTCGATAACATCCGCGACGCGCTGGTGAAGTACGATCCGGCCAACGCGCAGACCTATCAGCGTAACGCCGACGCCTACAAGCAGAAGATTACCGCTACCCTTGAACCGCTGCGCAAGCAGGTCACGGCGATCCCGGAAGACAAGCGATGGATGGTGACCAGCGAAGGGGCGTTCTCCTATCTGGCGCGGGATTTGGGCCTGAAAGAGCTGTACCTGTGGCCGATCAACGCCGATCAGCAGGGCACGCCGCAGCAGGTGCGCAAGGTTATCGATCTGGTGAAAAAACATCACATTCCGGCGGTGTTCAGCGAAAGCACCGTCTCGGATAAGCCCGCTCGTCAGGTGGCGCGGGAAACCGGCGCCCATTACGGCGGCGTGCTGTACGTCGACTCTCTGAGCGCAGAAAACGGCCCGGTGCCAACCTATATCGATCTGCTGAACGTCACCACCCGCACGCTGGTGCAGGGCATCCGCGATGGGATGAAGGAGTAACCATGCAGAAGGGGATTGTTGTAACCGGCGTGACCGTGACCTACCGCAACGGCCACACGGCGCTGCGCGACGCGTCGTTCAGCGTGCCGGGCGGATCGATTGCCGCCCTGGTGGGGGTGAACGGTTCCGGCAAGTCCACGCTGTTTAAGGCGGTGATGGGCTTTGTGCGGGCGGCGAGCGGCACTATCTCCATTCTCGGGCTTCCGCCTCACCGGGCGCTGCGCCTGAACCTGGTCGCCTACGTGCCGCAGTCGGAAGAGGTCGACTGGTCATTTCCGGTGCTGGTCGAGGACGTGGTGATGATGGGCCGCTACGGGCATATGGGGTTTCTGCGTCGGCCTAAAGAGCGCGACAGGCAGATTGTAACCGACGCCCTGAAGCGCGTGGATATGCTTGAGCTGCGCCATCGGCAGATTGGCGAGCTCTCCGGCGGCCAAAAGAAGCGTGTGTTTCTGGCGCGGGCGATTGCCCAGAAGGGCGAGGTGATCCTGCTCGACGAGCCGTTTACCGGCGTGGACGTCAAAACCGAAGCCAGGATCATCAGCCTGCTGCGGGAGCTGCGCGACGAGGGTAAAACGATGCTGGTTTCGACCCACAATCTGGGCTCGGTCACGGAATTCTGCGATTACACGGTGATGGTCAAAGGCACCGTGCTGGCGAGCGGCCCGACGGATATCACCTTTACCGCCGAGAATCTTGAGCGCGCCTTCAGCGGCGTGCTGCGCCACGTGGTGCTCAGCGGCTCGGAAGATCGCATTATTACCGACGACGAACGCCCCTTCGTCACGCACCGACAGGAGGCCAAATGAACGCGCTTCTCGAACCCTTCGGCTACGAGTACATGCTCAACGCGATGTGGGTCTCGGCGATGGTGGGCGGGCTGTGCGCGTTTCTCTCCTGCTATCTGATGCTTAAAGGCTGGTCGCTGATCGGCGATGCACTGTCGCACTCCATTGTGCCCGGTGTGGCGGGCGCTTACATGCTCGGGCTGCCGTTCTCGCTGGGGGCGTTTCTGTCGGGCGGGCTGGCGGCGGGCAGCATGCTGTTTCTCAACCAGCGCAGCCGCCTGAAGGAGGATGCCATCATCGGGCTGATCTTCTCCTCCTTTTTCGGGCTCGGGCTGTTTATGGTCTCGCTCAACCCGACATCGGTGAACATTCAGACCATCGTGCTCGGCAATATTCTGGCTATCGCCCCGGAGGATATCGTTCAACTGGCGATTATCGGCGTGGTGTCGATGGTTATCCTGCTGTTCAAATGGAAAGATCTGATGGTGACCTTTTTTGATGAGAACCACGCCCGCGCCATCGGCCTGCGTCCTGAACGCCTGAAAATCCTCTTCTTTACCCTGCTGGCGGTCTCTACCGTGGCGGCGCTGCAAACCGTCGGCGCGTTTCTGGTGATCTGTCTGGTGGTCACCCCCGGCGCGACCGCGTGGCTGCTGACCGACCGCTTTCCGCGCCTGCTGATGATTGCGGTCGCCATTGGCAGCATCACCAGCTTCCTCGGCGCGTGGGCCAGCTACTATCTGGACGGCGCGACCGGCGGCATTATCGTCGTGGCCCAGACGCTGCTGTTCCTGCTGGCGTTCGTCTTTGCGCCGCAGCACGGGCTGCTCGCCAGCCGCCGTCGCGCACGTCGCGGACAGGAGGCACAGCCATGATGGCGCTGCTCCTTGAACCCTTCCAGTATGCGTTTATGAACAACGCGCTGCTGATTTCACTCCTGGTGGCCGTGCCCTGCGCGCTGCTGTCGGTTTTTCTGGTGCTGAAAGGCTGGGCGCTGATGGGCGACGCCATGAGCCACGCTGTGTTTCCCGGCGTGGTGCTGGCGTGGATGATGGGCCTGCCGCTGGCGCTGGGGGCGTTTGTGGCCGGGTTGTTCTGCGCGGTCGCCACTGGATACCTGAAGGATAACAGCCGAATCAAGCAGGATACGGTCATGGGGATCGTGTTTTCCGGCATGTTCGGCGCGGGCCTGATCCTCTATATCGCCGTCAAACCCGAGGTGCATCTCGACCACATTCTGTTCGGCGATATGCTGGGCATTAACGGGATGGACATTCTGCAAAGCGGGATCGTGGCGGGGCTGATCGCGCTGGTGATTGGCCTGAAGTGGCGCGACTTTCTGCTGTTCTGCTTTGATTACCAGCAGGCGCAGGCGAGCGGGCTGCGCACCCGCTGGCTGCACTACGGCTTGTTGTGCATGGTCTCGCTAACCATCGTGGCGACGCTGAAGGCGGTGGGGATTATTCTGTCAATTTCGCTGCTGATTGCCCCCGGCGCGGTGGCGGTGCTGATCACCCGACGCTTCCACATGGCGCTGCTGGTCGCGGTCGCCGTTTCAGCCCTCGTGTCGGTAAGCGGTGTGTATGCGTCGTTTTATCTCGACAGCGCGCCTGCGCCGACCATTGTAGTGCTGTTCGCAATGGTGTTTATCGTGACGTTCGGGGTCACCAGCGTGAAGGCCCGTCGGCAGGAGAGCGTGACAGCAGGGTGATGACCTGTTCGCCGTGCTGCTGCCAGTGAAGGGTGAAGGCAGTGCCTTCCTCAAAGCCTGCAAGATGACGGGTCAATGCCAGCATAAGCGTCCTGTCGTCGAGCAGGGTAATGCGGGCGCTGTCAAAACCCATCCAGGCCTGCACCTGCGGAAAGAGGGCCTTGAACAGGCTCTCTTTGGCGCTGAACGCCAGCGTGAGAGCAAGGGCGAACGGGTATCCCGAGCGGGAAAGCACAGGTTCTTCCTGCGTATCAATAATGCCGTCTTTGATTTCCCAGGCTTCGTTTTCGGAAAGGATCGTTTCACAATCGATGCCGATAAGCGCCGGGTATTGCGTGACGACGGCCATCGCCTGCGTGCCGCTGTGGGTGATGCTGCCGGAAATACCTTGCGGCCAGAGCGGTTCGCCGCTGGGTCCGATGCCGGGGATTACGCGCTCGTTTAGCGCATGCGCCGCGGCGATGCGGCCTGCCAGGTGGTCGGATTTGCGCTTGCGTCCGGCGTCAGCCAGCTGTGCGTGATGGGGGAGCCAGAGGAGATCGGCGTCGATGAAGGTGGTGGGGTCGAAAGTGATGCGGTGAAGGGTGTGGCCGGCGAGAGAAAATGTGCTGTGGGTTGTGTGCATGGTTTTCCCTTCAGTATTGTGCGGCCTGATGCCCTCACCCCGGCCCTCTCCCTTTGGGCTGAGGGTTCCCCACAAATTAATGCGAGCACTGAGCAATCCCCTCGCCCCTCCGGGGAGAGGGTTAGGGTGAGGGGAATATACGGCGGTGGTGGTCATTCCGTTCACTTAATGCTCCTTGCTACTCTGTAACGACATGACCGGTGAACGTGCCAGGGTGGCTCAGTCGCCACCACCCTGGCGACCCGGGCTCCCGGCGGTAAATCGCCGCGTCGCGGTGCCCTCGGCTTATTCCTTCCGGCTTATCGGGTACGGGCGGAGGCAACGTCCCTGTAAAGCCGCCCTCTCGGCGCATCCCTGCGCCTCGCCCCGGCCGGAAGGCAAACGCCTCAGCGATTTACAGCCGGACCATGGCATCGCTGACAGCCCTCAGTCATTTAGAAAGCAACTTTATTGCTTCTGCATAAAAAAATTACTGGGGATCCCTCAGCCCACAGGGAGAGGGGGAAGTCACTGCCTGTATCAGAACCTCGTATTCACGCTCATGT
This sequence comes from Enterobacter cloacae complex sp. 402C9, assembly GCF_050030745.1. NCBI lineage: Bacteria > Pseudomonadati > Pseudomonadota > Gammaproteobacteria > Enterobacterales > Enterobacteriaceae > Enterobacter > Enterobacter cloacae complex sp. 402C9. The sequence continues at coordinate 1,283,989 of NZ_JBLGUW010000001.1, forward strand.
ACCAGGTGCGACCCGGTTCATTATACGTATACGCACCCGCACCGTACATATACGCACCCGTCGTGGTATTACCCGTGGTCTGGGCGTTACCCGCACGCCACTGGCGCTTGTCGAAGACGTTGTCCACGCCGCCGGTCAGGCTGACGTTTTTGGTCACGTCCCAGGTCGCGCTCAGGCCCACGATGCTGTACGGGCTGACTTCGTCTTTCTCAGACCCGGTCACCGGCTGACCTTTGTAGTTGTACTTCTTCGGCTGCTGCTTGCCGTACCAGGTAAAGGTCGACTGGAGCGACACGTCCTGATGCACCTGCCAGCTCAGGGTTGAGTTCAGCGTGTACTCAGGAATGATCGACAGACGGTCGCCGGTCTCCTTGTTTTTGCTCTGCAGCATGTAGGTGATGTTGTTGGTCCAGTTGATGGTGTCGCTGACCGGCACGTTCAGGGAGCCTTCCAGACCTTCGACCACCGCCTTCGGCACGTTTTCCCACTGGTAAATATCGGTGGTGACTTTGCTGGTGGACGTCTGGCCAATCGGTGCGTAGCCTGCTTCAATCTTGTCGCGATAGTCGTTACGGAACCAGGTGACACCCGCCTGCCAGCCGTCACGTTTCCACTCCAGGCCGATCTCTTTGTTGATGCTGGTTTCAGCTTTCAGGTCGTCGTTACCCATCATGTAGCAGCCCACGCCGTCGGAGCTTGCGTAGCAGCCCTGACCTTTGCTGTAGAGCAGGTAGTTCGGGTTAGTCTGGTACAGGCTCGGTGCTTTGTAGGCGCGCGCGATCCCCATCTTCAGCGTGAATTCATCGCCAAGGCCCTGCGAGAGGTTGAGCGACGGGCTCCAGTTGTTGCCAACGATGGTGTGGTGATCGAAGCGCAGGGCAGGGGTCAGCATGGTGCTGTCGGTCAACTCCATGTTGTTTTCGGCGAACAGGGAGAAAATCTCTGCCGAGGAGTACGGGCTGCGGTCGTCGCTCATGCCCGGAATGGTGCCGCCCTGCTGGGCCTGGGTGTTAGAGGTGGAATCCTTCATGCGCTGCTGGTTCCACTCGGTGCCCAGCGTCAGGTTCTGGTTGACGATGAAATCAATCGGCAGGTTGATTTCACTGTGCAGCATCACGTCGGCCAGGTCGGTGTCGGTGAATTTATTGCTGTTGAACAAGCCTTCCAGACCGCCCGCCAGCCCTTCGCCCAGACGGGAGTTGCGGGTGTGTTCGTACTGCGCCCAGTTGCTGGTGGTAATGCCGTTATCCCAGCCGCCGTTCCAGGTCACCGCAAAGTTCTGGCGGTAGATACGGTTAGTCTCTTTACCGTAGTTTTTCTTCACCAGCCCGCTGGAGCTGTTGTCGTTGTTGGTGTTCTGCGTGTCACCTGCGTACAGGTTGTTCTGGCGGCTGTAGCCGGCTTCAAACTCCAGAGACTGCATTGGCGCGAAGTCCCAGCGCACCACGCCGTTGATGTCTTTGTTTTCCACACCTTCACGGCCTGCGGGCAGCGTGTCGGCGTAGGCACCGGTACGGTCAGACTGGTGGCCCTGGTTGATGTCCCACGCGTCGGCCTGGGTTTTGTCCAGGTTGCCGAACATGCGGAAGCTGAAATCGCCGCCCAGCGGACCGCTGAGGCTGAAGTTGGTGCGCTTGGTGGAGCCTTCGTCCTTGTGTTCTGGCGCATTCAGGTAGGTGTTCCAGGAGCCGTGCCACTGGTTGTCGAATTTTTTGGTGATGATGTTCACCACGCCGCCAGCCGCGCCGTTACCGTAGCGCGCGGCGGCCGGGCCGCGGATCACTTCGATGCGTTCGATCATCTCTGGTGGCACCCAGCCGGTATCGCCGCGGGTATCACGCTCGCCGCGCCAGCCCAGGCGGATGGAGTTACGGCTGGTGACCGGCTTACCGTCGATCAGGATCAGGGTGTTTTCCGGGCCCATGCCGCGAATGTCAATCTGACGGTTGTTCCCGCGCTGGCCGCTGGTGGAGTTCCCGGTCAGGTTGACGCCCGGCATGGTGCGGATGATTTCAGCCACGTCCCGCGCGGGCGGGTTTTTGCGGATTTCATCGGCGGTGATGGTCGACACGCCCGGCGCCTGCAGGTTCTGCTCGGCGGCGGTGATCACCATCGTGTCTTCGTGCTGCGCGGTGGCGGTGTTGTCGTCTGCCATGGCGGGCAGCGCGACACCATAAATCCCTAAATTGACCAGCAAGGCCAGAGAGTGAATCTTCTTATTCATTGTACGTCCCGCTTTTATGGTTATTTAATGAGCGCGCTTCCCACAGCGCGGGCATTACGCTATTGCAAATGCAAATAGTTATCAATAATATTATCAATAAAATTTGTCCTGAAACAAAAAAGACTGTTAAACATGAGGTTATAAGGGTGACGGCGTTAACAACGGGAAGTGAAGCCTGGTGGCAGGCGAAAAACGGGCCAGAATGGGAACGTCTGAAGGCGAATTATCGCGTCACCTTCTGGTGGCGTGACCCGGCAGGAACGCAGAAAACGTCAACGGTTAAACGCGTCTGGCTCTACATCACCGGCGTGACCGATCATCATCAAAATGCCCGCCCGCAATCTCTTGAGCGCATCCCGGATACCGACGTCTGGCAGTGGCAGGGCGAGTTCAGCCCCGAATGGCGCGGCAGCTACTGTTTTATCCCCTCCGATAACGAAAACGATTTTGCCAGCGCAGTGTTTGAAGGCGAGCAGCCGGACCGCATGGCGCTACGCGAAGGCTGGCGCAAGCTGTTGCCGCACGCGGTCTCCGACCCGCTGAATCCGCAGAGCTGGCGCGGCGGGCGCGGTCATGCCGTCTCGGCGCTGGAGATGCCGGACGCGCCCGTTCAGCCCGGCTGGGATCGTCCCGATACACCGTATCAGTCGCCGGTCTGCATTGAGTGGAACAGCGAGCGTCTGAACAACCGCCGCCGCGTGTGGATTTTTACCACCGGAGATGACAGCTCCGGGCGCCCGCTGGCGGTGCTGCTCGACGGGCAGTTCTGGGCCGAAAGCATGCCCGTCTGGCCTGCGCTGGCGTCGCTGACCCGCAACGGCAAACTGCCGCCTGCGGTCTATGTCTTAATTGATGCGATCGACACAGAACATCGCAGCCGGGAACTGCCCTGTAATCCCGATTTCTGGCTGGCGGTGCAGGAAGAACTCCTTCCCCTTGTGAAAACAACCGCCTCGTTCAGCGACCGTGCCGATCGGACCATCGTGGCGGGCCAGAGCTTTGGTGGCCTCTCTTCGCTTTATGCTGGCCTCAACTGGCCGCAGCGTTTTGGCTGCATCCTCAGCCAGTCCGGCTCCTACTGGTGGCCGCACCGCGGCGCGCAGCAGGACGGGCTGCTCATCGAACAACTTAAAGCGGGTGAAAAAACCGCACGCGGGCTGCGCATTGTCCTCGAGGCCGGGCGCAACGAGCCGCTTATCTTCCGCGCGAATCAGGCGATTTACGCCGAACTACAACACACGCAGCAGCCGGTTATCTGGCGTCAGGTTGACGGCGGGCACGATGCGCTTTGCTGGCGCGGTGGGCTGACGCAGGGGCTGATGACCCTCTGGCAGCCGCTTATTTAATAACGGAGTCTGTATGGAATTCAGCAATCCTTTCGATAATCCGCAGGGACAGTTCGCCATTCTGCAAAACGACCAGGGGCAGTACAGCCTGTGGCCGCAGCAGTGCGAACTGCCCGCAGGCTGGCGCGTTGTCTGCGAGCCGCAGTCCCAGGAGGCGTGCCAGCAGTGGCTTGCCGGGCATTGGCAAACGCTTATCCCGTCCCATTTTGCGGAGGGGAGCGCATGAACCGTCTTCCTCTCGTTGCCGCCCAGCCGGGTATCTGGATGGCGGAGCAGCTTTCCTCCCTGCCAAACGCCTGGAGCGTGGCGCACTATACCGAACTGAAAGGCGACATTGACGCGCCATTGCTGGCAAAAGCGATTGCTGAAGGCATGATGCAGGCCGATACCCTGCGGATGCGTTTCGCCGAGGATAACGGCGAGGTGTGGCAGTGGGTGGATGACACCTTCATTCTGCCGGAGCCGTCCATCGTTCGCGCTACCTCTCACGACGACGCCGTGGCGCTGATGGAGGCCGATCTTAACCAGAACCTGCGCGTTGACAGCGGGCAGCCGCTGGCGTTTCACCAGCTGATTCTGGTGGGGGACAGCCACTGGTACTGGTATCAGCGCTATCACCATCTGGTGGTGGATGGCTTTAGCTTCCCGGCCATTACCCGCCAGATCGCCGCGATTTATACCGCCTGGAAAAAGGGTGAGCCGACGCCTGCATCCCCGTTTACACCGTTTGCCGAGGTGGTGGACGAGTATCAGCGCTATCGCGACAGCGAGGCATACGCACGCGACGGTGCCTTCTGGGCAGAGCAGCGCAAGCAGCTTCCTTCTCCGGTCTCGCTCTCTTCCGCGCCGTTGCCGGGACGCGCCGCCACTACCGACATTCTGCGCCTGAAAATTGCAATGGACGGCCGGGCTTTTAGCCAGCTTGCACAGGCGGCAGGGCAGGCGCAGCGCACCGATCTGGCGCTTGCGCTGGTGGCGCTGTGGCTGGGCCGCCTCACCGGACGGCTGGACTACGCCGCCGGGTTTATCTTTATGCGCCGCATGGGTTCCGCGGCGCTCACCGCGACCGGGCCGGTGCTGAACGTGCTGCCGCTGGCGGTCAATATCGACGCGCAGGAGAGCCTGCCCGCGCTGGCGCTGCGACTGGCTAACCAGCTGAAAAAAATGCGCCGCCATCAGCGCTACGACGCCGAGCAGATCGTGCGCGACAGCGGGCGTGCCGCGGGCGACGAAGCGCTGTTTGGCCCGGTGCTGAACGTTAAGGTTTTCGATTATCAGCTGGATATCGACGGCGTGGAGGCCATCACCCACACGCTGGCAACCGGCCCGGTGAACGATCTCGAGCTGGCGCTGTTTCCGGACGAGCAGGGCGGACTAAGCATTGAGATCCTCGCCAACAGGCAGCGTTACGACGAGGCGACGCTGAAGGGGCACGCGGCGCGGCTGAACGCAATGCTGACGCAGTTTGCCGCCAACCCGGACCTGCGCTGTGGCGACGTGGAAACCGTATCAGAGCAGGAATACGGCCGGCTGGCGCGAATAAACGATACCGGGCTGGCGCTGCCGTCCACCACGCTGGCGGATCTGGTCGCGGAGCAGGCGAGCAAAACGCCGGACGCCCCGGCGCTGGCGGATGCCCATACTGAGCTGAACTACCGCCAGATGCGCGAGCAGGTGGTCGCGCTGGCAAATCTGCTGCGCGCGCGCGGCGTGAAGCCGGGCGACAGCGTGGCGGTGGCGCTCCCGCGCTCGGTGTTCCTGACCCTGGCGCTGCACGGGATTGTTGAAGCTGGCGCCGCCTGGCTGCCGCTGGATACCGGTTACCCGGACGACCGTCTGCGGATGATGCTGGAGGACGCGAAGCCGTCGCTGCTCATTACCACCGACCAGCAGCTTCCGCGCTTTAACGATCTGCCGATCGCCACCTTTAGTTACAACACACTATTACCGGCCACCGATGCTGAACCTCTGCGCCTGGCGAAGCCGGAGCAGACCGCGTACATCATCTTTACCTCCGGTTCGACGGGACGACCAAAAGGCGTGATGGTCGGCCATACCGCCATCGTTAACCGCCTGAAGTGGATGCAGGATCATTATTCACTGGCGGCGCATGACGTGGTGGCGCAGAAAACGCCGTGCAGCTTTGACGTGTCGGTGTGGGAGTTCTGGTGGCCGTTTATTGCCGGGGCGAAGCTGGTGATGGCCGAGCCGGACGCGCACCGCGATCCGCAGGCGATGCAGAGCTTCTTCGCACAATATGGCGTAACCACCACCCACTTCGTGCCGTCGATGCTGGCGGCGTTCGTCGCCTCGCTGACGCCGGAAAACGTCGACTGTTGCAGGACGCTGAAGCAGGTGTTCTGTAGCGGCGAGGCGTTGCCGACTGCGCTGTGCCGCGAGTGGGAACAGCTCACCCATGCGCCGCTGCACAACCTCTATGGCCCGACCGAAGCGGCGGTGGACGTCAGCTGGTATCCGGCGTACGGCCCCGAGCTGGCGGCGGTGGAAGGGAACAGCGTGCCGATCGGCTTCCCGGTGTGGAATACGGGGCTGCGCATTCTGGACGCGATGATGCGCCCGGTGCCGTTCGGCGTGGCGGGGGATCTGTATCTCACCGGCATCCAGCTGGCGCAGGGGTATCTGGGACGCCCCGACCTTACCGCCAGCCGCTTTATCGCCGATCCGTTTGCCCCCGGCGAGCGGATGTATCGCACCGGGGACGTTGCCCGCTGGCTGGACAACGGCGCGGTAGAATATCTGGGCCGCAGCGATGACCAGTTAAAAATTCGCGGTCAGCGCATTGAGCTGGGCGAAATCGATCGGGCGATGCTCGCGCTGCCGGATGTGGCCCAGGCCGTGGCGCACGCCTGCGTGTTCAACCAGGCAGCGGCGACGGGTGGCGATGCCCGCCAGCTGGTGGGGTACGTTGTCTCCGAATCCGGCTTACCGCTGGATCGCGACGCGCTGCTAGCATCACTCAAAGCCCAGCTGCCGCCACATATGGTGCCGGTGGTGCTGCTGCAAATCAGCGCGCTGCCGTTAAGCGCCAACGGCAAGCTGGATCGCAAGGCGTTGCCGCTGCCGGAGCTGACCAGCAAATCCTCTGGTCGCGCGCCTGAGACACAAACCGAAGTCGCCGTGGCGCAGGCGTTTTCTGCCCTGCTGGGCTGCGCAGTGAACGATATCGAAGCCGATTTCTTTGCCCTCGGCGGCCACTCGCTGCTGGCGATGCGCCTCGCGGCTCAGCTCAGCCGTGCGTTCAGCCGTAAGGTCACGCCGGGCCAGATTATGGTCGCCTCGACGGTGAGTAAGCTTAGCGGCCTACTGGACTCGCAGATGAGCGACGAGCAGGCGCAGCGTCTGGGGTATGAAACTGTTCTCCCGCTGCGTGAAAGCAACGGCCCCACGCTGTTCTGCTTCCATCCGGCATCCGGCTTTGCCTGGCAGTTTAGCGTCCTGGCGCGCTACCTCAGCCCGCGCTGGTCAATCGTCGGTATTCAGTCTCCCCGGCCTGAGGGGCCGATGGAGCAGTGTGCGGATCTCGATGCGGTGATCGAACATCATCTGAACACGTTGCGTAAGCAGCAGCCGCAGGGGCCGTATTATCTGTTCGGCTATTCCCTCGGCGGCACGCTGGCGCAGGGCATTGCGGCGCGTCTGCGCGAGCAGGGTGAAGCGGTGGCGTTCCTCGGCCTGCTGGATACCTGGCCGCCGGAAACCCAGAACTGGGCGGAGAAAGAGGCTAATGGCCTCGATCCGGAGGTGCTGGCGGAAATTGAGCGCGAGCGTCAGGCGTTTATCGCCGCCCAGCAGGGGCAAGGTTCCAGCGAGCTGTTTAACGCTATTGAAGGCAACTACGCCGATGCGGTGCGGCTGCTCACCACCGCGCATAGTTCACGGTTCGACGGTAAAGCGACGCTGTTTGTCGCCGAACGCACGCGAACCATGGATCCGCAGGCCGCATGGGCACCGTGGGTGGGTGAGCTGGAGGTGTACAGCCAGGACTGCGCCCACGTGGATATCATTTCACCGCAGGCGTTTGAAAAGATTGGGCCGGTACTGAAGGAAATTTTTGGATAGTGCAAATGCCCGGTGGCGCTGCGCTTACCGGGCCTACGGGAGCGAAATGTAGGCCGGGTAAGGCGTAGCCGCCACCCGGCAATTACTGCCGACCCAACGGCACCACCAGCGGCGTACCCGCCACCGGATCGTCAATAATCATGCAGCGCATGCCGTAGATCCGCGCGATCAGATCCGGCGTCACAATCTCCTTCGGCGCGCCCTGCGCCACAATCTCGCCGTCGCGCAGCGCAATCAGATGCGTCGCGTAGCGGCACGCCTGATTTAAGTCGTGCAGCACTGCCGCCAGGGTGTACCCCTGCGTGCGGTTCAGTTCACTCAGCAGCTCCAGCAGATCAATCTGATGGCTGATATCGAGCCAGGTTGTCGGCTCGTCCAGCAGCATAATCGAGGTTTCCTGCGCCAGTACCATTGCAATCCAGGCGCGCTGGCGCTGTCCGCCGGAGAGAGTATCGACGCTTTGTTGGGCCAGATCGGTGATGCCCGTCGCCTGCATCGCGCGCTTCACCGCCTCGTCGTCCTCTTTGCGCCAGCGGGTAAACAGCGGCTGGTGCGGGTAGCGCCCGCGGGAGACCAGCTCCTGCACGGTAATATCCCCCGGCGTGGTGGCGTTTTGCGCCAGCAGGCCAATTCGGCGCGCCACCTCTTTGCTGGCGAAGCGCTGGATCTCCTCCCCGTCGAGGAACACGCTACCCTCAACCGGCGACATCAGGCGGCTCAGCGTGCGCAGCAGGGTCGATTTGCCGCAACCGTTCGGGCCGATAATGGCGGTGAAGTGGCCGTCCGGAATGGACACGGATAAATCCCGGGCAATGATTTTTTTGCCGTAGCCGAGGGTCAAGTTTTCGCCGCGCAAGCGGAATGTTGAATCTGTCATTTCTTGCGTGACTCCTGAACGAGCAAGACGATGAGGTAAATCCCGCCGAGGCTGACGGTCACCACGCCCACCGGCAGTTGATAAGGCATAAACAGCTGCTGAGCGCAGAGATCGGCGGCCAGCAGTAACAATGCGCCGCACAGCGCCGCCTGGGTTAATCCCCAGCGCGCGGTACCGCTAAGACGCCGCGCGATATGCGGGGCTACGAGGGCAATAAACGAGATCGGCCCGGCGATGGCGGTAGACGCTGCGGTCAGCAAGACCGCCACCAGCATCAGCATCAGGCGCGAGCGCTCTACGCTCACGCCCAGCGCGCAGGCGCTGTCGTCGCCCATCTCCAGCAGCCGCATGCGCCTGACCAGCAGCAACGCGCCAATAAACATCAGCAAAATCAGCGGCGCGGCGGGCCAGGTTTTTCCCCACGTCAGACCGTTGAGGGAGCCGGCGTACCACAGCCCGGCGGAGAGCGCGGTTTCCAGCGATGCCTGTAGCAGAAGCCAGGTGTTGAACGCCATCAGCATCGCACGGATGCCGATCCCGATGATGATCAGACGGAAGGTGTCGATGCCGTTGCGCCAGGCCAGGGCCCAGATAAGCAGGGAGGTGAGAATGCCGCCCGCCATCGCCGTAAAGGTAAGGGCCGTAAGATGCTGCCCGAACAGCACCATCGCCACCAGCACGCCGCTCCACGCGCCGGTATTCAGGCCCATCACGTCCGGGCTCCCGAGGGGGTTACGCATCAGCGACTGGAATATCGCGCCGCTGACGCCAAGCGCCGCGCCCACCAGGATCGCCATCGCCACGCGCGGCAATCGCCATTCGGTGACCACCATGGTGATGTTACGCGGCGCGCTGCCGCTGAGAGCGTGAAAGACCTGCGCGAAATCAAGCGTTACGGCACCGCTTTGCAGGCTCCAGACCGCCAGCAGCAGACTGGCGACGACCAGCAGGGCGACGCTGGTAAGTAAACGACGGGACGGGGCCATCATGCGCCACCCCCGCGTCTGCGTCGAACCAGGAAGATCAGCACCGGCGCGCCGATAAAGGCGCTGACCACCGAGACGCGCAGTTCACCCGGCACCAGCAGGCGGCCCAGTACGTCGGCAAAGAGCAGCAGGGCAGGGGTCGCCAGCAGCGTGACCGGCAGCGACCAGCGGTGATCCGCCCCCACCAGCCAGCGCGCCATGTGCGGCATCATCAGGCCGATAAAGGCAATCGGCCCGACCACGGCGGTCGCGCTGCCGCAGAGCACGGTAATGGCGAGTAGCCCCGTCAGCTGCGTGCGCGCCACACGGTTGCCGAGGGCGGTCGCGGTATCGCTGCCGAGGCTCAGGCTGTTCAGCGCCCGGCTTAAACAGAGCGCCACGGCGGCAGCGACGATCGTCGGGATCACCACCACCTTTAAGGTTTCAAGGGTACGAATATCCAGCGAACCCGCCTGCCAGAAGCGCAGCTGGTCATACACGTCCGGGTTGAGCAGGGCGATGCCGTTGGACAAGCCTTCCAGCACCGCCGCGAGCGCTACGCCCGCCAGCGTTAAGCGTACCGAGCTGAGCTGGCCGCCGCCCTGGCTGCCGGTAAACGCCACCACCAGCGAGGCCGCCAGCGCGCCGCAAAAAGCCATCATCAGCTGTTCAGAGGGGGACGTAAATCCAAACAGCGCTGCGCCGAGCACGATGGCAAAGCTGGCGCCGGAGTTAACGCCGAGAATGCCGGGGTCCGCCAGCGGGTTGCGGGTGAGGGTTTGCATCAGGGCACCGGCAAGGCCGAGCGCACCGCCAGCCAGCAATCCGGCAAGGGTGCGGGGCAGGCGAGCGTCGAGCACGATGGTGCAGTCGGCGCTCTGACAGGTACCGGATAGCGCATCGACAATAACGGACGCGGGCAGCGGTTTTGCGCCGACCAGCAGGCTAAGTGCAATCGCAAGGATTAGCAGTAGCAATAAAACGGGCACGGCAAGGGCGCGCACCGCAGAAGAGGAAAACGACATAGCAACATCCATGATTTGATAATGATAGTGATTATCGTTATCTATCTTATTTGGCTATGTTAGCATGTGCGCCCATGGAATGGGTAGAAATAGACTCAAGGCTTTGTCATGAATCAAAAATCCTGGCTGCTTAACCTCAGCCTGCTCAAAACACACCCGGCGTATCGCGCCGTTTTTATCGCTCGCTTTATCTCCATTTTGTCCCTCGGTCTGCTTGGTGTGGCCGTACCGGTGCAAATCCAGACCATAACTCACTCCAGCTGGCTGGTGGGGTTATCCGTCACCTTAACCGGCGGGGCGATGTTTATCGGCCTGATGGTGGGCGGCGTGCTGGCGGACCGCTACGAGCGTAAAAAGCTGATCCTGCTGGCGCGCGGCACCTGCGGGGTGGGCTTTGTCGGGCTGTGTCTGAACGCCATGCTGCCGGAGCCGTCGCTGGTGGCCATCTACGTGCTGGGATTGTGGGACGGCTTTTTTGCTTCGTTAGGCGTGACGGCGCTGCTGGCGGCCACGCCCGCGCTGGTCGGGCGCGAGAACCTGATGCAGGCGGGGGCGATCACCATGCTCACCGTACGGCTCGGCTCGGTGATTTCGCCGATGGTGGGCGGTCTGTTGCTGGCGACCGGCAACGTGGCGTGGAACTACGGCCTTGCCGCGGCGGGGACGTTTATTACCACCCTGACGCTACTGCGTCTGCCGCTCCTGCCACCCCCGCCGCAGCCGCGCGAGCATCCGCTGAAGTCCCTGATGGCCGCGATTCGTTTCCTGTTCAGCAACCCATTGATTGGCGGGATTGCGCTGCTCGGCGGCCTGCTGACGATGGCGAGCGCCGTGCGCGTGCTGTATCCGGCGCTGGCGGGTGAGTGGCAGATGAGCGCCTCAGAGATTGGTGTGCTGTACGCCGCCATTCCGCTCGGTGCGGCCTTCGGGGCGCTGACCAGCGGCAACCTGGCGCAGAGCGCGAGACCGGGGTTGATCATGCTGGTGGCGACGCTGGCCTCGTTTATCGCCATTGGTTTCTTTAGCCTGATGCCGGTGTGGGCGCTGGGGGTGATGTGTCTGGTGATTTTCGGCTGGCTGAGCGCGGTCAGCTCTCTTTTACAGTACACCCTGATCCAGACCCAGACGCCGGAAGGGATGCTCGGGCGCATTAACGGCCTGTGGACGGCGCAGAACGTCACGGGCGATGCGATTGGCGCGGCGATCCTCGGCGGGCTGGGGGCGATAATGACCCCGGTGGCGTCGGCGAGCAGCAGCGGGTTTGTGTTAGCCGTTGTTGGCGTGATTTTACTGGCGGTTCTGGTGGAGTTGCGTCGGTTCAGGCAAACCCTGTAGGTCGGGTAAGGCGTAGCCGCCACCCGACAAAACGCCCGGTGGCGCTGCGCTTACCGGGCCTACGGGGAACGTGCCACTTATTTAAAAATTGAATTCAAACGCTGCAACACCAACATCGCGCTGTAATAATCCAGGCGGAACGTCTCGGTTCCTAATGCCCAGACGCGCTTGTTCTTCACCGACGGCAGATGCGCCAGCAGCGGGTTGGCGTAAATCGCGTCCACGTCTTTCTGATCGCCGGCAAACACGAACAGCCCTTCGCCGTTCAGCCCCGTCGCCAGGTTTTCACCCCCTAACTGGATAATGTCGTGGCGTTTGCCCTGACTTTTTGAGGTGTGCAACCCGGCAGGCACGTCGGCCAGCGTAAAGCCCAACTGGTGCAAAAGCTTGCCCTGCGCGGAGTCTGTCGTCCACAGGTTCGCCGTGTGCGCCGCGGCGGTGTAGACGATGGCGTTCACCGGCTGTGGCGGCAGCTTCATCTGCTGTTTCACCTTGGCGAGCTGTTTGTCGAAGGCAGCGATGCGCTCTGCGGCCTGTGTCTCCTGCCCGGTGATCGTCCCCAGTTGGGTCAGCAGTTCCTGCCAGCTTTTGTCGTCGTAGTTAATGATAAGCGTCGGCGCGATGGCGGAAAGCTGATCGTAGAGCGCCAGCGCGGAATCCCCGCCGGTGGCGCTGATCAAAATCAGGTCCGGCATCTGGGCCGCGACGGCTTCGGCGCTCGGCTCGCCGATGTACAGCCGGGCAACCTTACGCTGTTTGGCGATATCGCCCCACTGACGCAGGAAGCCCTGCGCATCCGCCACGCGGTTGTTTGGCGTGGTCGCGCCGCTGGCAATGACCGGCGCGTCAATGGCCAGCAGGGAGCCGGTTAAGGTCACGCTGGTGGAGACAATGCGCGTCGGTTTGCTCTCAAGCGTGTGAACGCCGCGGCTGTCGGTGACCTGACGCGGCCAGTCGGCGGCGACGGCTGAGGTTAGTCCTAAAACAAAAAGTCCTGTTAAAAGAAGGGCATTGCGGCAAACGGCAGCGATTTTCACAGAGCGGCATCCTGATTTTATTGAAGATAATGCTTCTCATTTTCAGGGCTGTAGGGAAGGGATGCAAGCGTTTGTCGCACAAGTTATTTGCCCGACGGTTGACAGCGGGGCGATGTGGGATTAGGTTAGCCGACGAAAATATAAATGATAATCATTATTGCTTCTTTTATCATTTTAAGGAGGATGATATGGACACGTCCCTGGCTGAGGAAGTTCAGCACACCGCGACAACGCTGCAATCAGACAGCTTTTTCTTTATGTCGCCTTACCGCAGTTTTACCACGTCCGGCTGTTTTGCCCGTTTTTCTGAACCCGCCGTCGGCGGTGACGATCCGGCGGGTCCCTTTCAGCAGAAATTAGCTCAGGCTTTCCGGAATGCGAAAAACAGCGGCATTGCCCATCCGGTGATGGTAGGGGCGATCCCCTTCGATACCCGCAAACCGTCATCGCTGTTTATTCCACAACGCTGGCAAACCTTCTCCCGCCCGGCGCGTCAGCAGTCCGCACGTTATGCCTCCGGCGCGCAGACGCTGAACGTGCAACAGCGCACCGAGATCCCGTCGCAGCCGGTTTTCGAGGAGATGGTTGCTCGCGCCGCGTCGCTCACCGCTACGCCGCAGGTGAATAAGGTGGTGCTGTCGCGCCTGATTGATATCGCTACCGACAAACAGATCGATAGCAGCGCGCTGATGGAGCGTCTTATCGCCCAGAACCCGGCGAGCTTTAACTTCCACGTACCGCTGGAAGACGGCGGCGTGCTGCTGGGCGCCAGCCCGGAACTGCTGCTGCGCAAAGAGGGCGCGCACTTTAGCTCGCTGCCGCTGGCAGGCTCTGCGCGCCGTCAGCCGGACGATGTGCTGGATCGCGAAGCGGGCACTAAGCTGCTGGCCTCCGAAAAAGACCGCCACGAGCACGATCTGGTCACGCAGGCGATGAAAACCATTCTGGAACCGCGTAGCCATCATCTGAGCATGCCGGCTTCCCCGCAGCTCATCACCACCCCGACGCTGTGGCATCTGGCCACGCCGGTAGAAGGTGAGGCACGTGAAAACGAGAACGCCCTGACGCTGGCCTGCCTGCTGCACCCGACGCCCGCGCTGAGCGGCTTCCCGCATCAGGCGGCAAAAGAGCTGATTGCCGAGCTGGAGCCGTTCGACCGCGAGCTGTTCGGCGGCATCGTCGGCTGGTGCGACAGCGAAGGTAACGGCGAGTGGGTGGTAACTATCCGCTGCGCGCGGCTGCATCAAAATACCGTTCGCCTGTTTGCCGGCGCGGGCATTGTGCCTGCCTCCTCCCCGGTCGGCGAGTGGCGCGAGACGGGCGTGAAGCTCTCCACCATGCTCAACGTGTTTGGTTTGCACTAAGGAATACTCATGACCATCCCTTTTACCCGCTGGCCTGAGGAGTTTGCCCGCCGCTACCGTGAAAAAGGCTACTGGCAGGATCTGCCGCTGACCCACATCCTGACGGACCATGCGGACAGCGATACGGTCGCGATAATTGACGGCGATCGCCGCATCACCTACCGCGCGTTTAATCAGGCGGTGACGAATCTGGCGTCCTCCCTTCAGGCGCAGGGGCTGCATCGCGGGGAGACCGCGCTGGTGCAGCTTGGCAACGTGGCTGAGTTCTACATCACCTTCTTCGCGCTACTGCAAATCGGCGTCGCGCCGGTCAACGCGCTCTTTAGCCATCAGCGCAGTGAACTCAACGCCTACGCGGAGCAGATTAAACCCGCCGTGCTGATTGCCGATCGCGACCACGCGCTGTTCTCGGGCGACGATTTTCTCAACACCTTTGTGGATGCGCATCGCTCGGTACGCGTTGTGCTGCTGCGTGGCGATAAGGGCGAACATGCGCTGGAGGCGGCGATTGCGCGCCCGGCGGACAATTTCATCCCGAACCCGACGCCCGCCGACGAAGTGGCGTTCTTCCAGCTCTCCGGCGGCAGCACCGGCACGCCGAAGCTGATCCCGCGCACGCATAACGATTACGACTACAGCATCCGTCGCAGCAACGAAATCTGCGGTATCACTGCGCACACCCGCTATCTGAACGCCCTTCCCGCGGCGCATAACTACGCCATGAGCTCGCCAGGATCGTTAGGCGTTTTCACGGCGGGTGGCTGCGTGGTGCTGGCGAACGATCCGAGCGCCACGCTCTGCTTCCCGCTGATTGAGCAGCATCAGATAAACGTCACCTCGCTGGTGCCGCCCGCGGTCAGCCTGTGGTTGCAGGCGATTGCCGACGGCGCGGGGAACGCCCAGCTGAAATCCCTCAGGCTGCTCCAGGTGGGCGGCGCGCGCCTCTCCGCCACGCTTGCGGCGCGCATTCCGGCGGAAATTGGCTGCCAGCTTCAGCAGGTATTTGGCATGGCGGAAGGGCTGGTGAACTATACCGCCCTCGACGATGCGCCGGAGCGCATCATCAATACCCAGGGCCGCCCGATGTGCCCGGACGATGAAGTGTGGGTGGCGGACGAGGACGGCAACCCGCTGCCGCGCGGGGAGGTCGGGCGTCTGATGACGCGCGGCCCTTACACCTTCCGCGGCTATTTCAACAGCCCGGACCACAACGCCAGCGCCTTCGATGCCAACGGCTTCTACTGCTCGGGCGATCTGATCGCCATCGATGAGCAGGGTTACATCACCGTGCAGGGGCGCGAGAAAGATCAGATCAACCGCGGTGGCGAGAAGATCGCCGCCGAAGAGATCGAAAACCTGCTGCTGCGCCACGACGCGGTGATCCACGCCGCGCTGGTGAGCATGGAGGACAGCCTGCTGGGTGAAAAAAGCTGCGCGTACCTGGTGGTGAAACAGCCGCTGCGCGCGGTGGAGGTGCGCCGCTTCCTGCGCGAGCAGGGCGTTGCCGAATTTAAGCTGCCGGACCGCGTGGAGAGCGTGGATGCGCTTCCGCTCACGCCGGTCGGCAAAGTTGATAAGAAACAGTTGCGCCTGTGGCTTGCTGAACGCGCCCGGGGCTGAGGAACAGAGAATGGCTATTCCAAAATTAACCGCATATGCGCTGCCAACCGCCGCCGAACTGCCGACCAGTAAAGTAAGCTGGGCGTTTGAACCGGAGCGCGCCGCGCTGCTGATCCACGATATGCAGGAGTACTTCCTGAATTTCTGGGGCGAAAATAGCGACATGATGCAGCAGGTGGTGGCGAACATCGCTAAACTGCGCGCGTACTGCAAAGAGCACAATATTCCGGTGTACTACACCGCGCAGCCGAAAGATCAGAGCGATGAAGACCGCGCCCTGCTGAACGATATGTGGGGGCCGGGTCTGACTCGCTCACCGGAGCAGCAGCGCATCGTCGCTGAGCTGACCCCGGACGAAGCGGACACCGTGCTGGTGAAGTGGCGCTACAGCGCGTTTCACCGCTCCCCGCTGGAGCAGATGCTGAAAGAGACCGGCCGCAACCAGCTTTTGATCACCGGCGTGTACGCCCACATCGGCTGCATGACCACCGCCACCGACGCCTTTATGCGCGACATCAAACCGTTCTTTATCGCCGACGCGCTGGCGGATTTCACCCGCGACGAGCACCTGATGTCGCTGAAATACGTGGCCGGACGTTCGGGCCGCGTGGTGATGACCGACGAGCTGCTGCCGTCTGTTCCGGCAACGAAGGCCGCGCTGCGTGAGCTGATCCTGCCGCTGCTGGACGAGTCCGACGAGCCGATGGATGACGAAAACCTGATCGACTACGGTCTGGATTCAGTACGGATGATGGCGCTCGCCGCCCGCTGGCGCAAAGTGCACGGCGACATTGATTTCGTGATGCTGGCAAAAAATCCGACCCTCGATGCCTGGTGGGCGCTGCTCTCCCGCGAGGTGAAGTGATGGCTTTTGATTTTACCGGTAAAACCGTCTGGGTGACGGGCGCGGGTAAGGGCATTGGCTATGCGACCGCGCTGGCATTTGTGGAGGCCGGGGCGCAGGTGACCGGGTTCGATCTGGCTTTCCCTCACGGCGAATATCCGTTTGCCACCGAAACACTGGACGTGGCGGATGCGGCGCAGGCGAGTGATGTCTGCGGGCGTTTGCTCAGCAGCCTTGAGCGGCTCGACGTGCTGGTTAACGCGGCGGGCATTCTGCGTATGGGCGCGACGGATCAGCTTTCGCAGGAGGACTGGCAGCAGACCTTTGCGGTCAACGTCGGCGGCGCGTTCAACCTGTTCCAGCAGACGATGGGCCAGTTCCGTCATCAGCAGGGCGGGGCGATTGTGACCGTAGCCTCTGACGCGGCGCACACGCCGCGCATCGGCATGAGCGCCTACGGCGCGTCGAAAGCGGCGCTGAAAAGCCTGGCGCTGACCGTCGGGCTGGAGCTGGCGGGCAGCGGCGTACGCTGTAACCTGGTGTCGCCGGGTTCTACGGATACCGACATGCAGCGCACGTTGTGGACCAGCGATGATGCGGAACAGCGGCGCATTCGCGGCTTCGGCGAGCAGTTCAAACTCGGCATTCCGCTCGGTAAAATTGCCCGTCCGCAGGAGATTGCCGCGACCGTGCTGTTCCTGGCATCCGATGCCGCCAGCCATATCACCTTGCAGGATATCGTGGTGGACGGCGGCTCCACGCTGGGGGCGTAATGATCTGGAAACGTCATTTATCCCTCGACGAACTGAATGCCACTAGCCAGAACACGATGGTGGAACACCTTGGCATCGTCTATACCCGCCTCGGGGACGATACGCTGGAAGCGGAGATGCCGGTGGATGCGCGCACCCACCAGCCGTTTGGCCTGCTGCACGGCGGTGCGTCGGCGGCGCTGGCGGAAACGCTGGGGTCGATGGCCGGTTTTCTGATGACCCGCGACGGGCAGAATGTGGTGGGCACGGAACTGAACGCTACGCACCACCGCGCGGTCTCTCACGGTAAGGTGCGCGGCGTATGTCAGCCGCTGCATCTGGGCCGCTCCAGTCAGAGCTGGGAGATTGTGGTGTTCGACGAGCAGGGGCGGCGGTGCTGTACGTGTCGGTTGAGTACGATGGTGCTGGGTTAGATTGTGCGGCGGGAGTGCCGGGTGGCGGCTTCGCCTTACCCGGCCTACGAAACATGCAGACCCGGTAAGCAAAGCGCCACCGGGCGGTTGTTACAACATCGATACCACCCGCTTCAACAGCCGAATTCGCGGCGCAATGGACGCTTTATCCAGCCATTCCGCCGGGCTGTGGAACCCGGCGCCAACCGGCCCGAAGCCGTCAAGCGTGGGGATGCCGAGCGCGGCGGTGTGGTTGGCGTCGCTGCCGCCGCCGACTGCCTGCCAGGTAATGTCGATGCCTTCCGCTTTACCCGCCGCTTCAACCTGCTGCATCAGCGCCTGCGTCGCGTCGCTCGCGGCCATCGCCGGTTTGTGATTAACCCGCGTCAGCGTGGTGGTCACGCCGTCTAAAAAGCCTTGTTCACATAACAACTCCAGCGCCTGGTTCACCCGGTCATACTCGTCGTTTTCCCAGAAGCGAACGTCCAGTTCTGCCACAGCGCTGTCCGCGACCACGTTCGCCGCGCTGCCGCCCTGAATCACGCCGACGTTAAGTGTAGTGCCGCGATCCCAGTCCGTCAGCGCATTGATGGCGATAACGCTCTTTGCCAGCGCGGTGATCGCCGAGCGGCCTTTTTCCGGGTCATTGCCCGCGTGTGCCGCCACGCCGCTAAAGGTGAGGTGATAGCCCGCCATCCCTTTACGCGCTTTCACCAGCGAACCGTCGGCGCGGGCGGCTTCGCACACCAGCACGCAGCGGGAACGCTTAGCCAGCTCGCCAATCCACTCATGGGAATGGACAGATCCGGTCTCTTCGTCCGGGTTCATCGCAACGGCAATCGCGAGACGATCGTTGTCTGCGGCGTCAAGCGCGCGCATTGCCCACAAAATATTCAGAAGTCCGCTCTTCATATCCGAGACGCCGGGGCCGTACAGGCGGGTTTCATCCTCGCTCAGCGGACGCGCGGCCACGGTGCCGGCGGGAAATACGGTATCCAGATGCCCGACCAGCAGCACGTCGAACCGTTCCGCCTGCGGCTTGTTACTGACGAAGACGCCGGGGCCCACCTTGTCGCCCAGGTTCACCTGCTCCGTATGCCAGCCTTCGCGCTGCCACAGTTGCTGCATGATGCCTGCAACAGCGGCGACGCCGTCAATCGTCTGGGTGCCGCAGTCTACGTTCACCAGGGTTTTCAGCTCTTCGATATAATGGTCAAGATTCATGTTCACGTCCTGTTCAGAGAATAATGCGCATCAGCAGCATGGCTAAGAAAGCGTTGACCACCGAGAGGGCGATCATCAGCGGAATACGTTTGGCGCGGGTGCCAATCACCCCCAGAATGCGGCCCAGGTACTGCACCTGCGAGCCCATCAGGTAGATGGCGGGCGCCAGGATCGCCAGGTGCTCGCCGGTGAGGATGCCTTTATCAAACAGGCCGATGGCAACGCCGATCCCGCCGCCCATCGACATCCAGCCGCCAATCAGCACGGCGGCCGCTTCGCCCGGCAGGCCAAACAGGCCCATCAGCGGGGAAAAGATTGTGCCCAGCCCTTTCAGCGCGCCGGTAATTTCCAGCGCCTTGATGATGATAAAGGCCATCACCACGTTGGGCAGCGTGCTGCTGGTGGCAATGCTCCAGCCTTTGCGCGCGCCTTCGATAAACACATCGGTAATGACGGGATTGGACTGTGGGGCACTCATGCGGCGTCTCCTTTATGGGTAAACGTCAGGATCAGGCGCAGCAGATTGGCGCCGACAATTTTCATGATAAACATCACCGCGATACAGGCCCCGATGGAGGTGGGCACCGCCGCCGTGCCGTCAACGGCGAGCAGCGTGAAGAGGATCGCCCCGGAAGAGAAAAAGTTGGTGATCATCGCCCCGGCGGAGAACTGGAACATGGCGAAAACGTCTTTCTCTTTTTCGCTGATTTGCCCTTCATCAGAGAGATTACGGGTAAGCGACGCGCCCACGTCGGTACTTTGCAGGCTGCCAATCAGCGCCAGCCCGGTGGTGCCAGGGATCCCCAATAGCGGGCGCAGCAGAGGAGTTAAGAGTTTGCGCGCGGCACGCAGGGCGCCATAGTGCTCCAGCACGTTGATCATCCCCAGCGCGAACATCACCGCAGGAATTAAACCGAGCGCGAAGAGAAACCCGTCCATCGCGCCGCTGCCGCCGGTGCCGCGAAAGGCGCTGCTGGCTGTTGTTAACGTACCGTCATCCAGACTGGCTTTGCTGACCACTTTGCCAAATGCGCCGTTGAGGGTGGTGAAATCAAAGACGCCGTACCACTCTTGTCCGCCTAACAGACCCGAGAAGAAAACGGCTGCAAACGCCAGCGCGAAGTACGCGCCCGGCCCGACCTGACTATCCTGAGGTACTGAACTGTTCATATCCTTTTCCTTGTATGCACGCGATTGCGCAGGATCATTCTGGCGAGGTTATGGCCAAAAAAAATGATACAAATCATTCCGTAAGGCGGTGTCTGGCCGAAAAAGGTAAAAGTGTGAACGGTGACGCTACGAAAGTGATCGGCTTAACAATGTGGTGTAAATGTCTGGTTTGACCACGCATTATTGCGTTTCAAAGTTGTTAAATTTTATCCGTTGTTCTAGAAACAAAATGTAACATCTCACTGTTTCACAACAACGGATAACCATTATGAACAACTCAGGGAAATACCTTATATGGGCAGGGCTCTCCGTTGTGGGAGCCTTTGCCCTGGGCTACATCGCCCTCAACCGGGGGGAGCAGATCAATGCGCTCTGGATCGTGGTCGCCTCCGTCTGCATTTATCTGATCGCATACCGTTTTTATGGCCGTTATATCGCGAAGACGGTACTGGGCGTAGACGGCACGCGCATGACGCCGGCCGTGCGTCATAACGATGGTCTGGACTACGTGCCGACCGATAAAAAAGTGCTGTTCGGTCACCATTTCGCGGCGATTGCCGGGGCAGGCCCGCTGGTGGGGCCGGTACTGGCGGCGCAGATGGGCTATCTGCCGGGGATGATCTGGATCCTCGCGGGGGTGGTGCTGGCGGGCGCGGTGCAGGACTTCATGGTGCTGTTCGTCTCCACCCGTCGCGACGGTCGTTCGCTGGGTGAGCTGGTGAAAGAGGAGATGGGGGCAACTGCCGGGGTGATTGCGCTGGTGGCGACCTTTATGATCATGGTCATCATCCTCGCGGTACTGGCGATGATTGTGGTGAAAGCCTTGACCCACAGCCCGTGGGGAACCTATACCGTCGCCTTCACCATTCCGCTGGCGCTGTTCATGGGGATCTACATTCGCTATCTGCGTCCGGGACGCATTGGTGAAGTTTCAGTCATTGGCCTGGTGTTCCTGGTGTTTGCTATTATCTCCGGTGGCTGGGTGGCGGAAAGCCCGACCTGGGCACCGTTCTTCGACTTCACCGGCGTGCAGCTGACCTGGATGCTGGTGGGCTACGGCTTCGTGGCGGCGGTGCTGCCGGTATGGCTCCTGCTGGCCCCGCGTGACTACCTCTCTACGTTCCTGAAAATTGGTACCATCGTCGGGCTGGCGATCGGCATTCTGATTATGCGCCCGACCCTGACCATGCCTGCCCTGACCAAATTCATTGACGGCACCGGCCCGGTCTGGACCGGCAATCTGTTCCCGTTCCTGTTTATCACCATCGCCTGTGGGGCAGTGTCTGGCTTCCATGCGCTTATCGCCTCCGGGACCACGCCGAAGATGCTGGCGAATGAAAATCAGGCCTGCCTGATTGGCTATGGCGGCATGCTGATGGAATCCTTCGTGGCGATTATGGCGCTTGTCTCGGCCTGTATTATCGACCCGGGCGTGTACTTCGCGATGAACAGCCCGATGGCGGTACTGGCCCCGGCCGGCACTGTTGACGTGGTCGCCTCTGCTGCGCAGGTGGTGAGCGGCTGGGGCTTTGCGATTACCCCTGAAACGTTGACGCATATCGCTAACGAGGTCGGCGAGCAGTCGATTATCTCCCGTGCGGGCGGGGCGCCGACGCTGGCGGTGGGTATGGCCTACATCCTGCACGGTGCGCTGGGCGGGCTGATGGATGTCTCGTTCTGGTATCACTTCGCCATTCTGTTCGAGGCGCTGTTTATCCTGACGGCGGTGGATGCCGGTACGCGCGCGGCGCGCTTTATGTTGCAGGATCTGCTGGGGGTGATCTCCCCGAATCTGAAACGTACCGATTCACTCCCGGCTAACCTGCTGGCGACGGCACTGTGCGTGCTGGCGTGGGGCTACTTCCTGCATCAGGGCGTGGTCGATCCGCTGGGCGGCATTAACACCCTGTGGCCGCTGTTCGGTATCGCCAACCAGATGCTGGCGGGCATGGCGCTGATGCTTTGTGCCGTAGTCCTGTTCAAGATGAAGCGCCAGCGTTACGCATGGGTGGCGCTGGTGCCAACGGCGTGGCTGCTGATCTGTACCCTGACAGCAGGCTGGCAGAAAGCCTTCAGCCCGGACAACAAGGTGGGCTTCCTGGCCATTGCCAACAAGTTCCAGGCGATGATCGACAGCGGCAAGATCCCGGCGCAGTACACCGAATCTCAGCTGTCCCAGCTGGTGTTTAACAACCGTCTGGACGCCGGGCTGACCATCTTCTTTATGGTGGTGGTTGTGGTGCTGGCGTTGTATTCTCTGAAAACCGCGCTGGCGGCGTTGAAAGTCGACACGCCAACGGCGAAAGAGACGCCGTATGAGCCAATGCCTGAGAACCTGGACGAGATTGTCACCCAGGCGAAAGGGGCGCATTAACCCGTGTGCCGGGTGGCGGCTTCGTCTTACCCGGCCTACATTTCTTATCCTCCCTCTCCCTCCGGGAGAGGGCCGGGGTGAGGGAAACAAACGAGAAACTGATTATGTTCGACACCCTTTCCAAAGCAGGTAAATACCTGGGCCAGGCCGCTAAAATGATGATTGGCGTGCCGGATTACGACAACTACGTCGAGCATATGCGCGTCAACCACCCGGATCAGACGCCAATGACCTACGAAGAATTTTTCCGCGACCGCCAGGACGCCCGTTATGGCGGTAAGGGCGGGGCGAAGTGCTGTTAACCCTCTTTCGGTAAATAGAGGCTGATTTGCTCCTGCTTGCAGCCATAAATTGCCGCCAGCTTTTCGCGTGTGCGCTTTTGCGGACGGGAGTCCAGCGCTTCCAGCTGTGATACAGCGGACTGGCTGATGCCGAGTTTTTCCGCCACCTCCTGCTGGGATAGCCCGCGCAGGATACGCCACGCGGCCTGCAGGCTGACGTTCTCGCTATGCATGATGTCGCACACTTCACCCGGTAAACCTACGTTATCGTAGATATCTGATTCGTAAGGGATGTCTTCCCAGTCGTTTTCATCATCGTCATCATACTCAAGCATGGCTAAACGCATGCGAAAATATTCATCGTAGGGAATGACAACATACTGTTTTTTTCCTTCTTCATCCTTGATGAACTGAACAGTCATATTCCGTATGCTCCTCATGAAGGTAGGTGGTGGTTGTCCGGCGTTTTACCGCCACTACGTAGCAGATATCACCCGGCGGATCCCCGAAGGTGTAAATGACCCTGTAATCACCTAATCGCAACCTGTAGTGGTTTTCGGGAGAAGATAATTTCTTGATATCCGCGACAGGTGATGTTTTATCATCCATCTTCTCCAGCCTGAATTTAATGCGGTTCTGATATCGCGTATCGATTTTAGAAAATTGCTTCTCTGCTGTTTTTGACCACACGATCTTCATCCGTACCTCCACTGTACGCCCACACAAAACATAAGGAAATAATAAGACTATTAGATAAATTCCGAATTTCTTATGGGGTACTGTAGAGCGGAGAAAAACCGCGAGAAAGCGGCAAAACGCGAATCGTCGAGGCGACTCGAACAGGCCTCTGCCGGGCGACAGAGGCATACAGTAAATTTGCGATCAGGCGTTCAGACCGCCGTCGACATCCAGACCGGCGCCGGAAATTTGCCCCGCAGCCGGGCTGGCGAGGAAGGTGACCGCCGCTGCGATATCCTCCGGCTGGCCGTAATGACCAAGCGCGATCATCCGGCGCTGGGCTTCCGCCTGCTCGCCGTCTTCCGGGTTCATATCGCTGTTGGTCGGGCCGGGATGAACCAGGTTGACGGTAATGCCGCGCGGGCCTAAATCGCGGGCCAGACCCCGGGTAAGGGAGTTTAGGGCCGATTTGGTCATCGAGTAGACGGCGATCCCCGGCTGCGCCACGCGGTTCGCCAGACAGCTGCCGATGTTGATGATGCGTCCGCCGTCAGACATATGCACCAGCGCTTCCTGAATGGCGATCACCACGCCGCGGATATTGACGTTGATCAGAGCGTCGATGTCCGCCAGGGTCATGGACTCCAGCGGGCCGCCGCGTGCAATCCCGGCGTTATTGACCAGAATATCCAGCCCGCCGAGGGAGCGCGCCGCCTGCGTGACCGCATCCTGAATCGCCTGCGCGCTGGCGCTGTCGGCCTGAATCGCCTCGCCGTGTCGCCCCAGCGCGTTGATTTCATCGACGACCTGCTGGGCTTTATCGACGGATTTTTCGTAGGTGATAACCACATCGGCACCGGCGCGTGCCAGCGACAGCGCAATTGCCCGACCCAGCCCACGACTGGCGCCGGTGACCAGCGCCTTTTTACCTGTTAAATCGATCTGCATGATGACCTCGTTGCAAGAGTGGAGAGAATCATCATTAGGTATAGCCCGTCGGCGCGATTAACGGCTGAAGGATTCCACCTTCTCAAACGCGGCGCGCAGAACGTCAGGGCTTAACGTAATCGGTAAAAAGTGAATCGACTCCACCGGGCGCAGGGTGTGAGCAATGACCTTGTCCAGCTCGTCGCGGTTATGGATATCGACCTCCAGCGCGCGAAGCGTGGTCGGCAGGTTAAAACGCTGGTATGCCGCCACCAGCTGCGTCAGCACGTCCTCCTGACCGAGCAGGGCGCTCTGCACCAGAATGCCGTAGGCCACCTTGGTGCCGTGGAGGTATTTTTCCGTCTGCGGCAGCACGGTTAAGCCGTTGTGCACCGCATGTGCCGCCGCCACGCGGGTATAGCGTTCGCCCAGACCGCCGACCATACCGCCACCGGCGATAACGGCGTCCACCACGTCCCGAAACGCCTGCGTCTGGTCGCCGCGCTGCTGGTCGGCCAGCGCCTCTTCGCTGCGCTCCAGCAGCACGTCGCGGATCGCCAGCGCACCGTTCAGGCCAAGACGCACGGTCAGCGGCAGGTTTTCCGGTTCAGGGGCGAGTACCGCCGCTTCGTACCACTTCGCCAGCGTATCGCCGATGCCTGCCAACAGGTATTCCGCCGGGGCGTTAAGGATGATTTGCGGCTCCACCAGCACCAGATAGTTGGCGTCGTCAAAAATCTCAAACTGTAGCGCCTGCCCTGCATCGTTGTACCACACGGAGAGCGGGGTCCACGCCGCGCAGGTGGCGGCGATGGTGGGAATGCCCACGAACGGCACGCCCAGACGACGCGCCACGGCCTTGACGGTATCCATTACCGCACCGCCGCCCACGCCAATCACCACGCTGGCTTCACCACCCGACGCGTTCACCAGATGAGTGACGTCACGCTCGCTGCAATGGCCCTTAAACAGCAGATGTTTTGCCCCCGTCGCGTTAAAACTCTGCGGCAGATAAGGGCGTGCGCCCTCGATAGCCCGCTCGCCGTAGATCCACACCGCGCGGGAAAGCTGTTCCGGAGTAAAGAAATCATCCAGGTGCGCAAGGCTTCCCGGATGAGAGAAGTAGTTCGCCGGGCCGGGCACGACGCGGATATCGGTGTTGCTCATGAAGTTGTCCTTTTTTAGCAAGCGCTAACCCGATGTTATGTCTGGACATCCGGATGGCTAATAATATTTCGCTTTATCTTATGCCTTTTCCGTCGTTGTCAGTCAACCGGAGCTGTGAAAAATTCGCTAAATCAGAAGAGTAATGAAGGATTTACGCGGATGGTTTCCAGTCGCCTTGAGATGCGCGGTATCAGCCTGGCCTTTTCCGGCTTTCAGGCCCTGTCGCGCGTGGATTTCACCCTGAATGGCGGGTCGGTGCATGCGCTGACCGGCGCCAACGGCGCGGGAAAATCGACGCTGATGGCGGTGCTGTGTGGGACGCACGATCGTTATGAAGGCGAAATCTGCATTAACAACCAGCCGGTAAGCATCCGCGAGCCGCTGGACGCCAAACGGCTGGGTATCCACCTTGTGCAGCAGGAGGTGGACGTGGCGCTGATCCCCGGGCTGAGCATTGCGGAGAACATTATGCTCGACCAGCTGGCGCAGCCGGGACACCGCTACAGCTGGCGCGCGATTCGTCAGCAGGCGCGGCAGGCGCTGGCGCAGCTGGATGTTTCGCTGGACGTTCGCCGTTCCATCGACAGCTGCACGCTGGCTGAAAAGCAGCAGATTTTGCTGGCGCGGGCGCTCTCGCACCACTGCCGTTTTCTCATTCTTGATGAGCCCACCGCGCCGCTGGACGCGCACGAAAGCGAGCGTCTGTTTGCGGTAGTAAGACGTCTGCAACAGCAGGGCATTGGCGTGGTGTTTATTTCTCACCGCATTCACGAGCTGAAGGCCATCTGCGACACCCTGACGGTGCTGCGCGACGGCAGGCTGATTGAGTCCGGCCCGATGGCGGATCTGAGCGGAGAGGAGATCGTCGAGAAGATGCTCGGCCACGAGCTGAGCGATATCTATCCGCCCCCGCGACCGCCGCACGGTGAAGAGATGCTGCTGCGGGTGGAAGGCCTGCACGACGACGCGCTGCTGAAAGATATCTCCCTGCATCTGCGCAAAGGTGAAATCCTCGGCATTGCCGGGCTGGCGGGGGCGGGGAAAACGGAACTCTGCAAGGCGCTGTTTGGCGCCAGCAAAAGCCGCGTGGCGCGCGGCGAGCTGAACCATCAGGCCTGGAAACCGCGCGATCCGGCAGACTCGGTGCTACGCGGTCTGGCGCTGGTGCCGGAGGAGCGGCGCAAAGAGGGCATTTTTATCGACGAGCCGGTGAGCATGAACCTTGCCGTGTGTGCCGATAACAGCTTCTCGCGCTGGAGCCTGTTTGGTCATCGTCAGGCGTGGCGCTGGGCGGAAGAGGTGATTGCCCGCGTCGGCGTGCGCACGCGCGGGCCGGGGCAGGTGCTGCGTCGGCTTTCCGGCGGTAACCAGCAGAAGGTCGCCATCGGGAAATGGCTGCGCAATGACGCCAGCGTGCTGATATTCGACGAGCCGACCAAAGGCGTGGACGTGAAGGCCAAAACCGATCTGTTTCAGCTGATCGACGGCCTGGCGCGCGAGGGTAAAGGGGTGATTTACGCCTCGGGTGAATTTGCCGAGCTGGTCGGTCTGTGCGACCGCATCTGCGTGCTGTGGGACGGTCGCATCGTGGCGGAAATCGCCGGGGCAGAGGCCCGGGAAGAAACACTACTTTATTATTCAACCGGAGGAACGGCGTCGTGAGCAAGGCCCTTTCAGTGACCACGGCGGCGTCTGGCCGTCAGCAGATTTTCGATTTTCTTTATAAGTGGGGCATGCTGCTGACCGTCGTCGCGCTGGTGGCGGTGTTTGGCCTGGCGTCGGACAGCTTCCTCGACCCGAACAATATCATCAACATTCTGCGCTCGATTGCCATCGTGACGGTGATTGCCGTTGGCGTCTCTATTTCGCTGACCGTCGGCGGGTTCGACCTCTCCGTAGGATCTACCGCGTCGCTGGCGAACGCGCTGGTGATTTCGCTTTTCATCTGGCACGGCTTCGGCACCACCGAGTCGATTCTGCTGACCCTCGCGCTCTGTACGCTGGTCGGCCTGTTTAACGCCTTTCTGATCGTCATCCTGCGCATTCCGGACATGCTCGCGACCCTTGCCAGCCTGTTTGTCATTCAGGGTGTGGCGATGACCTACAGCTACGGCGGGTCGATTACCGAGAACATGGTACTGCCGAGCGGCGACATGGCGGAAGGGACCATTCCGGCGGCGTTTGGCCTGCTCGGGCAGGTGCCGACCATTGTGATCGTCATGCTGGTGGTGACGATGCTGGCACAGCTGGGCCTGTCGCTGACCACTCATGGACGCCGGATGTACGCCATTGGCGGCAACCCCGAAGCCGCGCGCCTCTCCGGCATTCGCACCACCCGCTACAAGGTGGCGGCCTACGTGATTGCCTCTCTGCTGGCGGGGCTGGGCGGCATTCTGCTGGCCTCGCGTATTGGATCGTCACAGGTGAATGCGGGCGGCGGCTACCTGATGGACGCGGTGGCGGCGGCGTGGATCGGCTTCTCGCTGGCCGGATCCGGCAAGCCGAACGCGCTGGGTACGCTGGTGGGGGCGGTGATCCTCGGCGTGCTGTCGAACGGGCTGGTGATGCTCTCCGTGCCGTATTACGCCATGGACATTATAAAAGGGCTGGTGCTCGCGGTAGCGCTGGCGATTACCTACATACAAAAACGCTGACAACACAACGGGATAATAAATGAAAAAGATTGCGCTCTCTTTGGTAGCTCTTGGGTTACTCACTTCTCTGCCGGGCCTGGCGGCTACCCCCGCGCCGGTTCCGACCGCCATTGCCAGCCATGACGGCCCGATCCGCATCGCGGTGATCCGCAACCTGGGCTCGGACGACAACACCACGCAGTTTGTTGCCGGGGCGATTCAGGAAGGGAAAAAGCTCGGCTTTAAGGTCAGCACCTTTTTAAGTAACGGGGACGACGCCAAATTCCAGGATTTCGTTAACCAGGCCATCAGCCAGAAATACGACGGGATTATTCTCTCTCAGGGGCGCGATCCGTACTCCACCGCGCTGGTGAAGAAGGCGGTGGATGCCGGGATCAAAGTTTCGGTGTTTGATACCGCTGTGAACGGCGAGATCCCGGGCGTAACCGTTACCCAGCAGGACGATGCCTCCCTGACCAACCTCTCTTTCGGCCAGCTGGCGAAAGATTTCAACGGCAAGGCCAATATCGTCAAGCTATGGGTCGCGGGCTTCCCGCCGATGGAGCGCCGTCAGGCGGCCTACAAAGAACTGCAAAAGCAGTACCCGGAGATTAAAGAGCTGGAGTCCATCGGCGCGGTCTCCTCTGACGTGCAGGGCGACACTGCCAACAAGGTGGGCGCAATCCTCGCGAAATACCCGAAAGGTAAAATCGATGCCATCTGGGGTACCTGGGATGCCTTCAGCCAGGGCGCGTATAAGGCGCTGAAAGAGAACGGCCGAACCGAGATCAAACTCTACAGCATCGACATCTCCAACCAGGATTTACAGCTGATGCGCGAGCCGGGTAGCCCATGGGCAGTGAGCGTGGCGGTGGATCCGAAGCTGATTGGCGCGACCAACGTACGCCTGATTGCCAATAAGATTGCCGGAGAAGCGACGCCTGCCACTTACGATTTCAAGGCGGCGGCCATTCCGCAGGCGCTGCTGACCGCCCAGCCGGGCGCGGTGAACGTGGCGTCTCTGGGGAAAATCATTCCGGGCTGGGGCCAGACGGAAGATTTTGTTGCGCCGTGGTTTGCGACGCTGGAAGCCAGGTCAAAATAATGGCCGGTGGCGCTTTGCTTACCGGGCCTACGGTGTTGTAGGCCGGATAAGGCGCAGCCGCCATCCGGCGAAAGGACTTATACATGTCTGCATTACCTCAACCCGAATACAGCCGCAATATGCGGCTGATTGGCCATAGCGATCAGGGCGGTCGCCCGGACGGCGTGCAGCTGATGGTGCACCGCGGTTTCGCCTATATCGGCCATATGGTGTCGCAGGGCTTTTCGATAGTGGATGTGCGCGACCCGAAAAAACCAAAAGCCGCAGGATACGTGCCTGCGCCGCCGGGTACCTGGAATGTGCATCTCCAGGCGCATGACGACCTGCTGCTGGTGATCAACGCCCGGGATCTGTTTGCCGATGCGCGTTTTGCCGACGAGAAGGTCTACTACACCCGCCAGGTGGGGGAGATCGTCAGCGATGTGCAGGATAAAGGCTGGAGCGCCGGGCTTCGCGTCTTTGATATCTCCACACCGGACAGGCCACGCGAGATAGGCTTTTTATCGCTGAGCGGCATCGGCATTCACCGCATCTGGTACGTCGGTGGCCGCTGGGCGTATGTCTCAGCGCTGATTGACGGCTTTACCGACTACATCTTTCTGACCATCGATCTGGCGGACCCGCGCAAGCCTGAAGTGGCGGGACGCTGGTGGCTGCCGGGGATGAATCAGGCCGAAGGCGAACAGCCGAACTGGCCGGAAGGCAAACGCTACGCTCTGCACCATGCGATTATTGCAGGCGATACCGCGTACGGCAGCTGGCGCGACGGTGGCCTGACGCTGCTGGACGTGAAGGACCGCACCCGGCCTAAGCTCATTAGCCATCGTAACTGGAGCCCGCCGTTTGGGGGCGGGACGCACACCGCGCTTCCGCTGCCGGATCGCGACCTGCTGGTGGTGCTGGACGAGGCGGTGCTGGATAACCAGCAGGACGGCGAGAAGCTGATCTGGCTGTTTGATATCCGCGAGCCGTCGAACCCGGTGAGCATTTCTACCTTCCCGCAGCCGGATGAAACCGACTACGTGGCGAAAGGGGCGCATTTCGGCCCGCACAACCTGCACGAGAACCGGCCGGGGAGCTTTGTCAGCTCAACGCTGATCTTCGCGACGTACCAGAACGCGGGCGTGCGCGCGTATGACATTTCCAATCCGTATCGCCCGGTGGAAACGGGGGCGCTGGTGCCCGCGGCGCCGGAAAAGATGATGGATACGCGGCCCAATCGCCCGCAGGTGATCCAGTCGTGCGACGTGTTTGTGGATGCGCAGGGGATTATTTACAGCACGGATTATAACGGCGGGATGACGGTGATTGAGTATCTGGGGTGAGTTTTTGCCGGGTGGCGGCTTCGCCTTACCGGGCCTACATTTTGCACCCGTAGGCCCGGTAAGCGCAGCGCCACCGGGCAAACGTTCTCAACTGTACTGCCGCACCCGCGCTACCAGCTCTTCCGCGCTGTCGATGCGGTCAGCAATCACAATCAGCGCCTTGCCGAGGGATATCGCGTGGCGCAGGCATTCGTGACGCATCGCTTCATCCTGAATGGTGTCGATATCCGCCACATGGGAAAGCCCGACGCTGCGGCGAATCAGCTCGGTGCCGCAGAATCCGATGGCATCGTGCCAGACCTTTTTCAGGAACGCAGAGGCATAGCCCGGCGCGCTCAGCGCGGCGTCGCGCGTTTTCTCATTCGCCAGCGCCTGGAAGCGCTCCGCGAAGGTGTTCCACAGTTCCTGAATATCGGTCAGGCGCTGCTCGCGCGCGGCGGCGGCATCGCGAATGCCCAGATGCCCCGGCAGGCCGCAGAAGTTCAGCAGCAGGTTGCCGATGGCAGTGCCAACGTCAAAGCCAATCGGGCCAAAGTAGCCGAACTCGGCGTCGATGGCCTTCAGGCTGCTGTCGGCCACAAAAATTGAGCCGCTGTGAATGTCCCCGTGCAGCAGGGCTTCGGCATGCGAAAAGAAGCGGTGCTTCAGGGAGGCCACGGCGATTTTAAGCTGGGCGTCGTCGCGCAGGGCGGCAACATCGTTCTCCAGATCGGCCGGGTAGCTATTGCGCGCGTGGATCTGGTACGGATCGTTGAAGAACAGATCTTCGGTGATCTCGCACATCTCCGGGTTGATGAATTTTGCCACCTGCGCTTTTTTCTCGTGCGGATGCAGATAAAAATCGCTGGTGTGGAACAGGGTGTGAGCCAGATATTCACCCAGCTGCCGCGCCGCCTGCGGGTAGTAAATGTTGTTAATCAGCTCGCCGCGCCAGATGCGATGGCTGGAGAGATCTTCCATCACCATCACCGCCAGTTTCGGGTCAAAGTGGTGGATTTTCACCGTGTGCTCAGGGCTGTGCTTGTAATGCTCGACCAGGGTTTGCGCCTCCAGGCGAGCGCGATCCAGCGTCAGCGGCCAGGACTCGCCGACGCAGCGCACATAGGGCAGCGCCTGCTTAACGACGATGCGGCTCACCCCCGCGCTATCGAATATTTTAAAGACCAGGTTGAGGTTGCCGTCGCCGATTTCCTGCGCCTCCACCAGCGATGACGGATCGTCAAGTCCGCCAAACTGCCTGGCATACTCCACGGCGTCCTGAGCGGTAAAGGTACGGTATTGCGACATGGCCTGCTCCTCAGTTTTGCTAATTAAGACATGTAGACGTCTATACATCTGGATTTCATCCTGACACAATGTGCTACAACAACGCAACAGGGAATTAACGACATGCAGACATTACAGACGACCAGCCTGCGGGTGGCGAATAATCAGCTCTTTATTCTCGACCAGCAGGCGCTTCCGCAGGAGAAACGCTGGCTGGATGCCTCGACGG
This sequence comes from Enterobacter cloacae complex sp. 402C9, assembly GCF_050030745.1. NCBI lineage: Bacteria > Pseudomonadati > Pseudomonadota > Gammaproteobacteria > Enterobacterales > Enterobacteriaceae > Enterobacter > Enterobacter cloacae complex sp. 402C9. The sequence continues at coordinate 1,316,250 of NZ_JBLGUW010000001.1, forward strand.
TGGAGGCGCTGGTTGGGCATATCCACGCTCTGCGGGTGCGTGGCGCGCCGTTAATTGGTCTCTCTGCAAGCCTGCTGCTGGCGCTGTTAGCGGAAAGCGGTAAAAGCCGCGACGAGCTGGCGGCGGCGCTGGAGACCCTGCGTGCCTCCCGCCCGACGGCGGTGAACCTGATGAACAATCTCGACCGCATGAAGATTGCGCTGTGGCAGGAAGCGTTCGTTCCGGCGCTGGTGGCTGAAGCGCTGCGCCTGATTAATGAAGACAAACGGCTTTGCGACGCGATTGCGAAAGCGGGTAGCGCGCTGGTGAAGCCCGGCAGCCGCCTGCTGACCCACTGCAATACCGGCGGGCTGGCAACGGCGGGCGTCGGGACGGCGCTGGGGGTGATTGCCCGCGCGCATCAGGCAGGCAACGTCAGCAACGTCTGGGTGGATGAAACCCGTCCGCTGTTGCAGGGCGGCAGGCTGACCGCATGGGAGCTGGGCGAGCTGGGCGTGCCGTATCAGTTGATTACAGACTCCATGGCCGCCAGCCTGATGGCAAAAGGGCAGGTGGATGCCGTGTGGGTGGGGGCAGACCGCATTGCCGCCAACGGCGACGTGGCGAACAAAATCGGCACCTATTCCCTGGCGGTGCTGGCGAAGTTCCACGGTATTCCGTTCTACGTCGCCGCCCCGCAAACGACCCTCGACCGGGACTGCCCGAACGGTGACGCGATCCCGATTGAGCAGCGCGCGGCCAGCGAAGTGACGGGCGTGGCGGGAAGCTTTGGCGCGGTGCAGTGGGCGCCGCAAGAGGCGCAGGTCTATAACCCGGCGTTTGACGTTACCCCCGCCTCGCTGATTAGCGGCTGGGTGCTGGATACGGGCGTGGTCACCCCTGAAGAGGTAGCGAAAGGGAAATTCGCCTGAGTGGGACTATCCTTGTAAGGGGTTCCCTTTAGAGGACGTTATCGTGACGCTCGATCCTGAAACAGACTTAAAACTGGAACGCGTGGTGGACGCACCGCGCGACCTGCTGTGGCTCTGCTGGACCACACCGGAGCACATCAAAAACTTCTTCATTCCTGCTCCCCATAAGGTGACTGAATGCGACTTCGATCTGCGCGTGGGTGGGCGGTTCAATACCGTGTTTGAGGTGGACGGGCAGCGGATGGATAACCGGGGCGTATTTCTTGAAATCGATCCGGGGAACAAGCTGGTCTTTACCGATGGCTATACTGAGGGCTGGAAGCCGGCTGAAACGCCGTTTATGACGGCGATCCTGCTGCTGGAAGATGTGGGGGAGGGCAAAACCCGCTACACGGCGATTGCGCGTCACCCAACGAAGGAGATCCGCGAGCAGCATGAACAGATGGGCTTCCACGAGGGGTGGGGCGTGGTGTTGGATCAGCTGGTGGGGTATGTGAAAGGGCTAAAACGGTAGTGCCCTTAGACCCCCTCTCCCTTGAGGGAGAGGGCTGGGGTTAGGGGGGAGAATTCATTGATTATGTTGAAGACAGATTTCTCTTTTTGGTATTCCTCATCTGACGAAATACTCGCTCTCCCTTTTCATCAAAGTATCTTTCCGGCCATATCACATCGGGTGGAATGTCTGGCGCCTGAGCGGTAAGCAGTTCACCTTTGGGCCATGGTCGGGTAAGTGCGTTTGCCAGTGTGGATGAGGAAAGGCCAGCCTTTCTGGACAACGCAGCCAGGCTTGTTCCATGTTTCTTTAGTGCAGCGATAATATCGGCCGGGTGCCAGTTCTGATGTTGCATTGTGTCCTCCTTACATGTGTTCGTTACGTGCTCAATTATCCTGTTTTGGGATAAGAAGGCAACGGGAGGATATTCGATTTCAGGATATTTGTATGGAATCGGAACAATGGCTTCAGTTTACTCGGATGAATACCAGCGTGTTATCAATGCGTTGAAGAAAGCGCGTAAAGAGAAGGGGATGACTCAGGCGCAGCTTGCGGAGGCACTGGGAAAACCACAATCGTTTATTGCTAAAGTGGAAAACGGTGAGCGTAGGTTGGACGTGGTGGAGTTTGTGCATCTGGCGAGGCTGGTTGGCGCAGATGTGCAGAGGATTATCGCCAGTATTTAATTAATGCCTGAGTATGGAACTGACCCCCTGAGCCGTATGTTCCCCTCACCCTAACCCTCTCCCCAGAGGGGCGAGGGGATAGCACGGTGCTCGCATTACTTTGCGGGGTAGGGAGAAAAGATCATGCCAGCCTTGGATACGCATCCGCGATTGCATCGCCCGTAAACTGGGCAACCCAGCCTTCCGGATTGTCGAAAATACGAATGGCGGTAAAGTTCGGCTCTGAACCCATGTCAAACCAGTGCGGCGTGCCTGCAGGTACGGAAATCAGGTCGTTTTTCTCGCACAGCACCTGATACACCTCATCGCCGATGTGCAGGCAGAATAGTCCCGCCCCTTCCACGAAAAAGCGCACTTCGTCTTCGCCGTGGGTGTGCTCGTTCAGAAACTTCGCGCGCAGCGCCTCTTTCTGCGGATTGTCGGCGCGAAGGCTAATCACGTCCCAGCTCTGATAACCTTTCTCTGCCACCAGCTTGTCGATTGCATGCTGATACGCCTCAATCACGGCTTCAGGCGCGGGATCCTGCCCTAAATCACGGTCTGCCGCCCAGCGTTCAAACCGCACGCCTTTGGCGTTGAGCTGTTGGGCAATCTCGGCGGCGTCGGTGCTGTGCCACAGGTGATGACTGGCGTCTTTATCGGAATAAATGGTCAATGCGCTCATGAAGGGATCTGCTCCGGGTTAATCTCGTCAAACTGGTGGATCTGATGGTGATGGCTTGCGCCGTCATCTTCACCGCGTATCAGTTGCAGGGTGCGAAAACCCGCCTGTTCAGCCGCGTCCAGCTCCTGATGAATATCCGACAGGAACAGGATCTGCGACGGGGCGATGCCCGTTTGCGCCGCAATATTTTGATAAGACTGCACCTCACGCTTGGCGCCGATGCGGGTATCAAAATAGCCGCTGAACAGATGAGTAATATCACCTTCGTCGCTGTAGCCAAATAACAGTTTCTGCGCGGCGACGGAGCCAGAGGAATAAACATAGAGATCAATCCCTTGTGCCTTCCATTTTTCCAGCGCGGGCAGTACATCAGGGTAGAGATGGCCGGTAAAGTCACCGTTGACGTAACCGTCCTGCCAGATGATGCCTTGCAGGGCTTTGAGCGCCGTCGATTTGCGGTCTTCATCCATAAAGGTAAACAGCACGTTGATGAGATCGCTGACGCTGGCATGCGGAGTGCTGATTTCATCGCGCAGGTTGTCCAGAATCGATTTGACCGGCTCGGCGTACTGCTGCGCGGTCACAAAGGCCGCCAGCCGCTCACGCGCGTAAGGGAACAAAACATCATGGACAAAACGGATATCGCTGGTGGTCCCTTCAATATCCGTCACAATCGCGCGAATCATACTCTCTCCCATTGTCGTAAACGCATTTCGCATTCAAATAAGAATTCTAAACCTTCCAGATGACGGCGGGCTTCGGCCACGTCGCGTCCCCAGCAGGTTAAGCCATGACCGCGCAGAAGAAAACCATAATTAAGCGGGCGTTCCTGCGCGTAATGGGCGATGCGAGAGGCGAGGGCGTCGATGTCCTGGTCATTATCAAACACCGGGATGGCCACCGTATCCCGATGCGTGGTCTGCCCGGTAAGGGATTTTTGCATCTCGAAGCCGGAGATCTTCAGCTCGGTCTCGTTGACCAGCCGCGACAGCACCGTGGCATTGACGGTGTGAACGTGCAGGACGGCGTTAGCCTCCGGGAACAGGCGATAGATGAGGGTATGCAGCCCGGTCTCTGCCGACGGTTTACGGCCAGAAGGCGCACGGTTGGTGGCGATTTCAACCTGTAGAAAATCGGCGGTGGTCAGGCTGCCTTTGTCTTTTCCGGATTCGCTCAGCCAGCACAGATGTTCATCCTGACGCACGGACATATTGCCGCCGGTAGCGGGCGCCCAGCCTTTAGCGCCAATCCAGCGGCAGGCCTCGACCAGGTGTGTGAGTTGCAGGTTGTCTGTCATTTCCTTTTACCCTCTCGGTCAGGAATATTTATATCATTTAGACGTCTAAGCGTCTTGATTGCCAGAGACTAACATCGTGTTATAGTGTCAGCAACATAAGTATTACAGGCAGGCACACTACAATGAGCAATAACCCGTTGATCCCGCAGAGTAAACTTCCGAATCTCGGCACGACGATTTTTACGCAGATGAGCGCCCTGGCGCAGCAGCACAACGCCATTAACCTCTCACAAGGTTTCCCGGATTTTGACGGGCCGAAATATTTGCAGGAGCGTCTGGCGTACCACGTTGCGCAGGGAGCCAACCAGTATGCGCCGATGACCGGCGTGCAGGCGTTGCGTGAAGCCATTGCGGATAAAACGGCGGAGTTATACGGCCATAAGCCTGACGCGAACAGCGATATCACGGTAACCGCAGGGGCCACCGAAGCGCTGTATGCGGCGATAACCGCCCTGGTGCGTACGGGCGATGAGGTGATTTGCTTTGACCCGAGCTACGATAGCTACGCCCCGGCGATTGAACTGGCCGGTGGCGTGGTGAAACGCGTGGCGCTCCAGCCGCCGCATTTTCGTCCGGACTGGCAGGCGTTTGCCGCGCTGCTGAGCGATAAAACCCGGCTGGTGATCCTGAATACGCCACACAACCCATCGGCGACGGTGTGGCAGAAAAGCGATTTTGCCGCCCTGTGGCAGGCCATCGCCGAACGTGAAATCTATGTTCTGAGCGACGAGGTGTATGAGCACATCTGCTTTGCCGAAGAGGGTCATGCCAGCGTGCTGGCGCATCCGCAGCTTCGCGAGCGCGCAATCGCGGTATCATCATTTGGGAAAACCTACCATATGACCGGCTGGAAGGTAGGGTACTGCGTGGCGCCCGCCGCCATCAGTGCTGAGCTGCGTAAAGTGCACCAGTATTTGACGTTTGCCGTAAACACACCCGCCCAGCTGGCGCTGGCGGATATGCTGCGCGCTGAACCTGAACATTACCGGGACCTGCCAGCTTTTTACCGTGCGCGGCGGGATCGGTTTGTGACTGCCTTGAGCGAGAGTCGGCTGGAGATCCTGCCATGCGAAGGCACCTACTTCCTGCTGGCGGACTACAGCGCGATTTCCGATCTGGATGATGTCAGTTTTTGCCAGTGGCTGACGAAAGAGGTGGGCGTGGCGGCCATTCCGCTGTCGGTGTTCTGCGCCGATCCCTTCCCGCATAAACTGATTCGTCTTTGCTTTGCGAAGCAGGAGGCGACGCTGCTGGCAGCGGCTGCGCGCTTAAATTCGCTCTGACTATTCAACCGTCCAGGCTTCTGAAAAACGACGGTCCGCGAAGAGTTCCAGCAGACCGTTGATTTGCTTCAGTCGCAGCACTTCATCGCTGTCCATACCCAACTCCAGGCCAATTTTCTGCTCACTCCAGCCCATAAGCACCAGTTCTCGCACGATTTCTGACATGGCATTGATCTGGTGGCGTCCACGCGCGCGGTTGTGACGAATGGTTGTAGCCATGCGATCGAACTTTTCCTGGCGTGCTTTACGCAGGCAGGTAACAGGGAGGTAACCTTTAAGTTGACGCTTCAGAATAGCCCGATGACTGCCAAGCTCATGGCGATGGAATCCATCGACAATTTCATAGCTCTCAGGCGCATTTTCCGTCACAACGATAGGTTGTGTGAATCCATCCAGCTCCAGTGATTTGCTGAGCAACCGCTTCTCCGCCGGAGCGACATTATTTGGGTTGTAGTCATTGGCGGTGATGTCAGTCTGTTTTATCCACAATACGCAGTCGACGGGTTGATTATTAAAAGGGCTGATTTCGTGTAATGCCTGGCGAAAGGCATTAATAGCGCCGATTTTCTCTTCTTCAGAAAGGGCCTGCAGGTACGTCTGCATTTCTCTGATTATTTGCTGCTGCATAAAATCCCCCATTCCTTGCGTTTGGCTTTCACTCTTTCGCTGTAGCGTTGATAGTGTTTAGGTTTGTTTGGACTAAATGAGAGAGCCCGGCACCAGTAGTCATTGTTGAGTAAAACCTTGCAAATGCGTCGCCAGGAAGGGATATCTTTTGCGCCAATGTCACCCTCCTGCGTATCGGGAATATCCTCCAGGCCTCGCTTTTGATACCAGTGGAGATAAATTGCGATTTTATTTCGGTAATGTTCCGCCGTATTTTGCGGCATGCTGTCGAGTAGCAGCATGGCGTATTCGCGCCAGCCGAGATGGTCAGGTTTCAGGATCTTCCGGTGGCCATAAAAATGGTTATCGTGCCCGGCATAAATACCTCCACTTCGCACGCCGCAGGCGCGTTCACACATAGCCGCCCAGCGTTCGGGTTCAATGACATGATAGAGCCATAAGCCCTGACGCTGTTCCGGACCAAACGGTTCGCAGATGCGCATATAACGCGGCGGCACCCCAGCCTTGTACATCAGGTCGTATAACGGGTTATAGCAACATTTTGATTTCGCGAACCACGTCCAGATGTCGGCGGTTTTCCAGTCGTACAGTGGGTAGATATACCAGGCGTGCCCACCCGGGGCGACGGTCGTCCAGGGTTTATCGTCAGAAAAGCGCTGCTTACGCGCCGACGCGATAGCCAGAAAGCGGTTGTAAGATTCATCGGCGCGGATCCCCACCATGACTGCGGAAGGACGTCTTTGCGCATACCATTCGGCAAACTCGCGCACGAAGGCTTCAAACGTCATTCCCTGCTGATAAAAATCGAAATAGTGATAATCGGTAATGGCATCTTCTGGTGGCTGGCGAACCCAGTTTGTTCCGGGTTCCCAGCACTGCCATTCAGGTTGAAACTGTGACAGGGCGTTCTGGGTCGTGAGCGGAAGCGCTACCCACCAGAACTGGTGGATAACATCCCGATAGAGCGTTTTCATAGCGTCAACATGCTGAATGGTCGACGAGAATTGCGCTTCCCAGTCCAGAAAGATGACGTCTATTTTTCGCTTTAATTGCCGTGCTTTCTGGGCAACAAGATGCAGCATCACGGTAGAATCTTTTCCACCGGAAAAGGAAACGCATACCCTGGGGAAATTGTTAAGCGTCCAGTGTATGCGTTCCGCAGAAGCGTCTAAAACATTTTCCTGTAAAGGGATTTTATAGTTCGACATGATTAATCGCGTCCTGCGTGTTAAATGTCTTGGGAAAATCAAAACGATATTATGGAATTATTTATCCTTAATTTCACGGAGTCATTTTTTTCGGTTCGCTTTAATTATATTCACCATGCAAATGTATTTTACGCAGACGGCGGAGAAACGCAGAGCTTATGCATTTTTTCAATGAATGTTGAAAAAACAGAGCTATTCAGTGATGAACGGCCGTAGAGCATATAGATCTTTAATTCAGGCAGCGCAAACGGTGGCTCAAGCCTTTTTAATTTCAAAGATTCTTTAAATGTTTCATAGATCGACATGGGGATATAGCCTAACAAATCAGATGAACTGACCATAGAGATGAGAGAGCTAAGGGAGTCGGTGCGAAAAGCAATATTTCTTTCCGGAAAAGCGTCATTGGCCCGACTCTGGAACTCTTTTACACCCGGATGAGCACTCTGGTAAAAAGTGAATTTCTCCTGGTATAGCGCGTCCACTGTGGCTGTGTCAGCGAGCCTTGGGTGGTCTGCTCTACAGATTAAGGCTATCGGCACCGTAGTGAAGTGGGTGCAGACCACAGAGCGATTGTGGATAGGTGCGATAGAGAAGATGAGATCGGCTTTACGATAGGCCAACAAATCTTCCGCTGATTCGGAGGAAATAAGCATATCTCTTTGTTCTATCTCATAATTCTCCTCAGATATTAAAAGCTTCAACGGTTCCAGCATCGAACCAGGAGACACCATTTGAGTGCAATAGATAACGAACTTTTTCTTGATGTCCGAGTGATGCATCATGTTGATCGTCTGCTCAAGCTGATTGAGATTTTTTTCCAGATGATGATGCAAGTTGGTACCTACCGTGGTGGGCGTAATTCCCTTCCCTGAACGGATAAACAGGGGGTCATCAAGCTGACCGCGCAGGCGTTGCAGCGACTGGCTGACGGCGGATGGTGTGATATAAAGCGTCTCGGCAGCCCTACTGATACTGAGATGTTGGTAAATGCATTCGAAGATAACTAACAGATTGAGATCGAATTTTTTTAGGTCGTAGAGGTTTGCCATGTTTCGTCCTGAGTGAGTTGAGTTTGCTGTCGTTATCACACCATGGAGTACGACAGAGTGTAGTTACCCTTTACAATCCGTGTGAATAACTCGCTTAATTTAAAATTTAAGTGATCTTAATATATCACGGCTTTGGATTATTGAAACATATCTTCAAGAGTTATTAAGATAATTTTATCTTTAAAGTGTGATTGAATTATTTGAATGACAAATGGCGTTTATATATAGCGTGAAACCCATAATGAAATTAAATTTATAATGTTTCAATGACCTGTTCGAATCTGCCTATCACAGCCATAGGCAGGACTATCCCTCTTATGCATTGCTCATTGCGCGCAGGGGTGCTGTAATCAAACCGCTGTTACGGCCTTGATACAAGGTATGTAGAGCGCAACGCAACGCCAGCTTCGGCTGGCACTGAATGTACCTGCGGGGAATTCAGGTATCAGGGCCGCCCGTTGAGGCGGCCTTTTTACTTTCAGGCTCTCCTGTAAAAGGTTCACCTTGCTGTCTTGTTGCTGTTGTAAGGTTTGGCTGATTGATTTGATAAAGCATACGCATTAGCCCCGATGAACAAAGTTGGTTACCTTACACCTCAACGAAAACACGGAGGAAGTACAGATGTCCTTGATTAACACCAAAATTAAACCTTTCAAAAACCAGGCGTTCAAAAACGGTGAGTTCATCGAAGTTACTGAGAAAGATACCGAAGGCCGCTGGAGCGTGTTCTTCTTCTATCCGGCTGACTTCACCTTCGTTTGCCCGACCGAACTGGGTGACGTTGCAGACCACTACGAAGAACTGCAAAAGCTGGGCGTAGACGTTTACTCTGTTTCTACCGATACCCACTTCACCCACAAAGCGTGGCACAGCAGCTCTGAAACTATCGCGAAAATCAAATACGCGATGATCGGCGACCCGACTGGCGCCCTGACCCGTAACTTCGACAACATGCGTGAAGATGAAGGCCTGGCTGACCGTGCGACCTTCGTTGTTGACCCGCAGGGCATTATCCAGGCTATCGAAGTTACCGCTGAAGGTATCGGCCGTGATGCATCTGACCTGCTGCGCAAAGTGAAGGCGGCTCAGTACGTTGCTTCTCACCCAGGCGAAGTGTGCCCGGCGAAATGGAAAGAAGGCGAAGCGACGCTGGCGCCATCTCTGGACCTGGTCGGCAAGATCTAAGTCTGTAAAGCCTGGCGGCGCTACGCTTGCACAGGCCTACAGTATCGTAGGCCGGGTAAACGAAGTGCCACCCGGCAATCAATGGGCGCACCCGCGCCCATTTCATTCCAGCACCATGATGCAAGTTGCATTCAGGCAGCCCGTATAAGGCGGCTTGCATGATGACGTTTTAAGAGAGGGAAGAATAATGCTCGACACTAACATGAAAACCCAGCTCAAGGCCTACCTTGAGAAACTGACCAAACCTGTTGAGCTGATTGCCACGCTGGACGACAGCGCGAAATCGGCAGAAATCAAAGCGCTGCTGACAGAGATTGCTGAGCTGTCGCCGAAAGTGACCTTCAAAGAAGACAACACGCTGGCAGTCCGTAAGCCTTCTTTCCTGATCGCCAACCCAGGGTCTGACCAGGGGCCGCGTTTCGCGGGTTCTCCGCTGGGGCACGAATTTACGTCCCTGGTGCTGGCGCTGCTGTGGACCGGTGGTCATCCGTCAAAAGAAGCGCAGGCGCTGCTGGAGCAGATCCGCGATATCGACGGTGATTTTGAGTTTGAAACCTATTACTCGCTCTCCTGCCACAACTGCCCGGACGTGGTGCAGGCGCTGAACCTGATGTCAGTGCTCAACCCACGCATTAAGCACACGGCGATTGACGGCGGTACGTTCCAGAACGAAATCACCGAGCGCAACGTGATGGGCGTTCCGGCGGTTTACCTGAATGGTCAGGAGTTCGGCCAGGGGCGTATGACGCTGACCGAAATCATCGCCAAAGTGGATACCGGCGCAGAAAAACGTGCGGCGGAAGAGTTGAACCAACGTGATGCGTACGACGTGCTGATTGTTGGCTCCGGCCCGGCGGGCGCGGCGGCAGCGGTTTACTCCGCACGTAAAGGGATCCGTACCGGTCTGATGGGCGAGCGTTTCGGTGGTCAGGTTCTGGATACCGTAGACATTGAAAACTACATTTCCGTGCCGAAAACCGAAGGCCAGAAGCTGGCCGGGGCGTTGAAAGCGCACGTCAGCGACTACGACGTGGATGTCATTGACAGCCAAAGCGCCAGCAAACTGGTTCCGGCCGCGGTCGAGGGTGGTTTGCACCAGATTGAAACGGCGTCCGGCGCGGTGCTGAAGGCGCGCAGCGTGATCATTGCCACTGGCGCGAAATGGCGCAACATGAACGTGCCGGGCGAAGATCAGTATCGCACCAAAGGCGTGACCTATTGCCCGCACTGTGACGGCCCGCTGTTCAAAGGTAAACGCGTAGCGGTGATCGGCGGCGGTAACTCCGGCGTGGAAGCGGCTATCGACCTGGCGGGGATTGTTGAACACGTTACCCTGCTGGAGTTCGCCCCTGAGATGAAAGCGGACCAGGTGTTACAGGATAAAGTACGTAGCCTGAATAACGTCGACATTGTGCTCAATGCCCAGACGACAGAAGTGAAAGGCGACGGCAGCAAAGTGACCGGTCTGGAATACCGTGACCGCGTGAGTGGCGATATCCACAGCGTAGCGCTGGCGGGGATCTTCGTTCAGATTGGCCTGCTGCCAAACACTACCTGGCTGGAAGGCGCAATTGAGCGCAACCGCATGGGCGAGATCATCATCGATGCGAAATGCGAAACCAGCGTGAAGGGCGTATTTGCGGCGGGCGACTGCACCACCGTGCCGTACAAACAGATCATCATCGCCACTGGCGAAGGGGCGAAAGCGTCGCTGAGCTCGTTTGATTACCTGATCCGCACCAAAACTGCATAATAAAAGAAAGCAAGACGACACCTGCAATACAAGAGGCCACCAAAAGGTGGCCTCTTTTTTTATCTGACGACCATCACCGGAATGTGGGTGTGGCGGATCACGCTGGAGGCGTTCGACCCCAGCAGGTGCGTGGTAATAGACGGGTTGCGCGAACCAATCACCACCACGTCTGCGTTCAGCTCCGCGGCCAGTTCATTAACGGCGTCACGCACGCTACCGAACCGGACGTGGGTTTTTATGCGGGAAGGATCGATGCTGAAGTGCCCGACCATGGTTTGCAGGCGCGTCTCGGCTTCATGCTGTAAATGCTCTTCAAAACGACGCACATCAGCAGCGAAACGATGCAGGCTCAGGCTGGCAGAGCCCGGTAAAACATGCAGAAGATGAATAACTCCGTCCTGCTGCGCGAGAAATTCCGCGTGACGTACAGCCTTATCACTCAGTTCCATTTCGAAAACATCAACCGGCATAATGATTGTTTGATACATACCCGTTTCTCCTTGTTTATAAACGCTGCAATCATTCAACCACAAAATATAAATGGTTTCTGTAATCCCGACAGCACTTTTATCTCGCCAGGATAAATCTCAAAACAGCCGGATTCCGGGGCATATCCCGAGAGGTAGCTACCCTTTTATAAGCTTACCCACACCCTTTCGGAGGTTGCATGAAAGCTCTCACCTATCACGGTCCACATCATGTTCGGGTCGATAATGTCCCCGATCCGGGCATCGAACAGCCTGACGATATCATCCTGCGCGTAACGGCCACGGCGATCTGTGGTTCTGATTTGCATCTTTATCGCGGAAAAATTCCCAAGGTCCAGCACGGCGATATCTTTGGTCATGAATTTATGGGCGAGGTGGTGGAGTGCGGGAGCGAAGTGAAGAACGTGCAGAAAGGTGACCGGGTGGTGATCCCGTTTGTGATTGCCTGCGGTGACTGTTTCTTTTGCCAGATGCAACAGTACGCGGCCTGCGAAAACACGAACCGCGGGCAGGGCGCGGCGCTGAACAAAAAGCAAATTCCCGCCCCTGCCGCGCTGTTTGGCTACAGCCATCTTTACGGCGGCGTGCCGGGCGGACAGGCGGAGTATGTGCGCGTGCCGAAAGGCAACGTAGGGCCGTTTAAAGTGCCTCAGCTGCTGTCAGACGACAAAGCGCTTTTCCTGTCAGATATTCTGCCTACCGCCTGGCAGGCGGCGAAAAATGCGCAGATCCAGAAAGGCTCCAGCGTCGCCGTATTCGGGGCCGGGCCGGTGGGGTTGCTGACCATTGCCTGCGCGCGGCTTCTCGGCGCAGAGCAGATTTTTGTGGTTGACCATCATCCCTATCGACTGCGGTTTGCCCAGGAGCGCTACGGCGCGATCCCGATTAACTTTGATGACGATAACGACGCGGCGGAGAAAATCATTGAGCAAACGGCCGGGCAGCGCGGGGTGGATGCGGTGATTGATGCCGTCGGGTTTGAGGCCAAAGGCAGCACGACGGAAACGATCCTCAGTAACCTGAAAATTGAAGGCAGCAGCGGCAAAGCCCTGCGCCAGTGCATTGCTGCGGTGCGACGCGGCGGCGTGGTCAGCGTGCCGGGCGTGTACGCCGGTTTCATCCATGGCTTCCTGTTTGGCGATGCCTTCGATAAAGGGCTGAGCTTTAAGATGGGGCAGACGCACGTCCACGCCTGGCTGGGAGAGCTGCTGCCGCTTATCGAAAAAGGGTTGCTTACACCGGAAGATATTGTGACCCACTATCTTCCGCTGGCTGATGCGGAGCGCGCCTATAAGATCTTCGAAAAACGGGAGGAGGAGTGCCGCAAGGTGATCCTGGTGCCTGGCGCAGACACCCCGGAGGCTGCGCAGCAGAAAGTGAAGGGACTGGTGAATGCCTTCCCCGGCGGCGTTGTGTGAGGTTTCGTCCCCACGGCACTACGACAGAGTAAACATGGATTAAGCGGTTTTTGTCCGATATAACACAATCGGGTGAATTTGCGGAAAGAGGATGCAGGTGCATCCTCTGTGCAAAGCGGGGTCGCTTGTTCAGAAGGGATTAACGCAGGTAATCGCCAGCGGCTTCGGGCTGGTAGAGCAGCTCAAGCACTTCCAGATGGGCTGAGGCGCCGCCCGGGAGTTCCCAGTGGATAGTATCGCCCGTGCGCAGTCCAAGCAGCGCCGCGCCCACGGGTGCCAGCACCGAAAGCTGCATGCTGCTGTCGGTCATCTGCGCCGGATAGACCAGCGTACGGGTGAGTTCCTCCCCGGTGGTCAGGTTGCGGAACTTCACCTGGCTGTTCATGGTGACCACATCATGCGGCATGGTCTCAGGCGTACACATCTGCGCCCGGTCTAGCTCTTCGTTCAGCGCATCGGCTACCGGCAGCGAGGCGAATTCTGGTTTCTCCAACAGTCGGTCAATACGTTCTGCGTCGAGTTCATTGATGATAATCGTAGGTCTGGACATTTTTACTCCATGTCGTTAATGCTGCGTGTAACGCAGAAACCAATCCAAAAGAAAACCCTCGCCGTCTGGCAGCGAGGGTTTAACTTATCTGATGATACTGTCTGAAACCCTAAGTTTGAAGTGATGAAGGTCACATTCGTGCGCCATATGAATTTTTGGCAATAAACCCGCCATCCCGATTCACGCTGAACGGAAATTTCGTTACGCTGGTAAAACTTAAACCGGGCAATGCGCGTTGCAGCCCCAGTGTAGAGAGAGCGATATGTACTTTTACCAACCGTCTCAGGGGCACGGCCTGCCGCACGACCCGCTGAACGCCAGTATCGGTCCACGTCCGATTGGCTGGATTTCATCCTGTGATAAGGCCGGTCAACTGAACCTTGCCCCGTACAGCTTCTTTAACTGCTTTAACTATCGCCCACCGATCATTGGTTTTTCCAGCAACGGCTGGAAGGATAGCGTACGGAATATTACCGAAACGGGAGAGTTTGTCTGGAACCTCGCAACGCGCGATCTGGCTGAGGCGATGAATGAAACCTCCGCCACGCTCCCTCATGGCGAGGATGAATTTACCTTTGCCGGCCTGACTCCCGTAGCCAGCCAGCTTGTTAGCTCGCCGCGCGTGGCGGAAAGCCCGGTGAATTTTGAGTGTCGATTGTCACAGTGCATTCAGTTGACCGGCGCGGATGGGACACCGATTGATACCTGGCTGGTGCTCGGCGAAGTGGTGGGCGTCCATATCGCTGAGAGTTTGCTGGAAGAGGGGATTTACCAGACCGCGAAAGCGCAGCCCATTCTGCGTGCGGGTGGACCGTCCGCCTACTACGGCATCAGCGACAGCCATCGCTTCGATCTGGTACGCCCGGATGCGCGCAGGAACAATCAGTAACCAGCTTTATCGATAACAAACTGTTTGCCGCAGTTGCCCGGATGCGGCTGTGGCGCAAAGGTGCTGGCTGAGAGCGAGTTGTTAATGGTGCTGGATTTTAGCGAGATCTGCATCTCGGTCAGATAAGCCGGATTGCCATGGCAGGTAAGCTTGAACGCTTTTACGTTCTGTTTCCCCCAGCTTTTGGCCACGGCTGCATCAAAGTCGCTACGGCGGACGGTCTTGCCATAGTTTTCCGCCAGAAATTCCCCAACCGCACTATTTTTCACTTCCTGGTTCATGCGCACCATGGTGCCGAAGTAAGCGTCGGGATCAAAACCAAAGCAGACGCCGTGTTTCGCGTATTCATAACGTTCAAGGCAGGAGTTGCCGCCCGCGCCGGGCATCACGCTGTTCAGCTTCGCCGCGCCCGTTAGCGATAGTCCGGTCTCTGCGGCGTCACATTTGCGGCTGGCTTTTGCTTCCGGCAAATTCGGAACCGGACGAGTGGCACAGCCGAAGCGCATCCAGCGGCGTTCATCCACTCCGCGAGCGGCAATAGATTTCGGCAGTGCTGGCCATAAGCCGTGGACGGTCAGAAAATCGGTTTTGTTGCTGCTCTCTTTTTGCAGGCGACACTCTTCCGGTTCGTCACGGTTGCGTTCGACCATACTCTGGCAAAATCCCGTTTGCCAGGAAAGAGCCAGAACGTAGCGATCGAAATCGCCGTACTGGGTTGGCTTAAGCGGATCTGCCTGAATTGAGAAGACACAGAGTGCAAGCGCTACTGCGCCAGACGGGATAACGATATCCTTCCTGAACATTTGCTTTCCTGATTGGTTGGGCGCGATTAATTTCTGGAGGTTATTAAAGCACAAAAAGCGCCCGCAGGCGCTTTTTGGAAAGCAGGAATTTCGCTTAGGCAGCGCCGGGAACCAGCACTTCGGTGGCGATAATAACGATAATCAGGCCAACCAGCACCGGCACTGACGTGCGTTTTACCACTTCAAACGGAGAGATTTTTGCCATCCCTGCAACCGCAACCACCACGCCCGATACCGGAGAAATGGTACGACCCAGGTTGGAGGCCTGGAGCATCGGAATGGACAGGTAAGCCGGGTTGATGCCGGAGGAGTGTGCCAGCTTAGGGATCATCTCAACAAACGCATAGAAGGGCGCGTTACCGGAGCCGGTAGTCATCGCCGCCAGCATGGTCAGTACCACCAGCACCAGCATCAGGATAATGCTGGCCGAGCCGAACGAGGTGGCGATAGAGATCAGGCTCTGGATAAAGCCGATTGTGCTCAGCCCCTGAGCAAACACCCCCGCGGCAACCAGCAGCATCACCACGCCCGCGAAGGCATCCGCCATACCGCGGAAGGCGACTTCAAGACCCGTGAACACCTTCTGGGTATTAAAGCCACGAACAAATTCCAGGATGGCCGCCAGCAGCATACAGATCACCAGGATAGTGATGATGTGCAGCTGAGGGCCCCATTTGCCGTCAAAAATAAGCACGCCAATAATCGGCGTGAAGGGCAGGATGGAATAAAACGCCGGGGCGGTAGTGGTGATTTCACTGACGTCCATCATCTCATGGCTGACGTTCTCTTTCTTATCGAGGTAGCGTTGCCAGAAGAAATGCGCCACGCCCATGCCGAGAATAGCGGTGATGGAGATTGGCAGTGTGGTTTTGAAGGCGAAGTCAATCAGCGACATTTCCGCGGCTTTCGCGGCCAGCACCACGTCACCGGAAGTAGGGGAGAGAATAATCGCCGCCGGAGAGGCGCAAATAGCCGCCGCTGCGCCACGGCTGATCCCGACGTTAACCATTACCGGGAATAACGTCGCCATTAACAGCACGCCAAGGCCCGTTGCTGAGGAAACGGCTAATGACATCAGACAGGCCAGGAAATAAGCCGCGACCATCAGCAGATAGGGGGAGTTAATATATTGCAGCGGCTTAGAAGCCAGCTTCACCACCATATCATTCGCGCCGATATGGGTCATATAGGCAGCAAATCCGCAGAGCATCATGATCATCATGCCCAGATCGCCGCCGCGGCTCATCAGCAGAATTTTTATATATTCCACAATATCGGTAGCGGTATATCCGGTACTGGCTTCGCTGGCGGGTAAAACCTGATGACCCATTAGCGCGCTAATGATCAGCAGCGTCAGGCCGCCGACAAATAGCACGCCGGTGGCTGAGTAACCTTTAATGATGTAGCGTGCTACACCAACAATGACCACGACTCCAATGAGGAGTTCGAGAAAAGTAAGCATGATTTCCCCTGTATCCTTGCTGCCCGAGAGACAAATAATCAATAAAAAAGAAGCTGAAATGTGCCGAATAAATGTCCAGTCCTTGCTGATTAAAATCAAGAAAGAGACTACTAAAGGCACTGATGACGATATTTTTGCTAACCCTGCGTCATTTATATTAAGACGTTATTGACCTGATGAATAGATATTATATGTCATTAAAATGATGGTGAAGTGTTAAGGTTTTGAGTATTACTTGCCGACAATCGATTTAAAACGTAAATCTCTTTAAAACCACTTCTCTTTCATTCTTTTGCCTGCTTATACTCGGTTCACTTTTACCCTATCCGACGATCTGAATATGCACGCCAGCTGGACATATCGCCTGCGCTTTATCAAAAAACATCTGCTGATGTTTTTGCTGGCGTTTGGCTGGCTGTTGATCCAGAGTCAGGTGGCCGTCGCCTCCCATCAATGTTCAATGGATTTGCGCGGTGAGGTGGCCACCATCCAGCATATGGATATGATGGCGGAACCGGGGCCGCATTATGCTGCCGGTGCTTCACCGCTGTGTGAAAAACATTGTGTGCCGGATCAGGTACAAAAAGAACCTGCCCAGCCGCATCTGGTGGCGCTGCCTGCCGCCATGACGCTGACCTTAACGACGCCAGAGTGTTCATCTGCAAGCCATTCTGCGTGGTCTGTTACACCTCCTGCTGTGGGGCCGCCGGCAACGATCCGCTATTGCCGGTTTCGGGAGTAAAAACCTGTTAATTCGTTGATTTTATTTACTTAACGTTTAACAGGAGTTTTATCATGCGTACCCTATTCCTTTCCGCGCTGGTTGGCGCGTCCATCTCTTTCGCTTCTTATACCGTTCAGGCAAACCAGACCTGGCAGGGCCGCGGCGTGGTTCAGTCGATCTCTGACAATGCCGTCATGCTCCGTCACGAGGCCATACCGGAACTAAAATGGCCAGCGATGACCATGCCGTTTACTTTATCTGCCGGCGCCACGCTGAATGGCGCCAAACCGGGGGATGAGGTGACCTTCACGCTTGAGCGTGCGGGTGACGGTTTCCAGATTATCTCGCTGACGCCAGCGCGCTAAGCGAGGTCACCATGAAACAACACTCACTGAGCCTGTGGCTCGGTGGGGTGTTGTTCGGCCTGTTAACCTCCGCCGCGCAGGCGGAGCCGTGGACGCTCGAACACACCCTGACCGAAGCCCAGCGCTACTCGGCAGAACTCTCCGCCAGCCGTAACGAAGCGCAGGCGCTGGATGCGATGGCGGATTCCGCCACGCAATTACCTGATCCAAAATTGAAATTCGGTATTGAAAACGTGCCGGTACAGGGCAGCAACGATCGGCGGCTTACGCGCGAAGGGATGACCATGCAGAAGGTTGGCATCATGCAAAGCTACGTCAGCTCAGAGAAGCGGGAACGTAAAGCACAGACTTTTCAGGCGCAGGCGCGAAGCGTGCTGGCAAAATCCGAGGCCGTACGTGCCGCGCTTCAGCGTGATACCGCCCAGGCCTGGCTGGATCTGGCGCTGGCACAGCAGGCGCTGAAAACGGCCAGAACGCTGGTCCGTGAAACGAAACGCCAGCGGGGCGTGCAGAAGGCGAGCGTCGGGGCGGGAGGCGCAACGCCGGACAGCGTACTGGCCCTGCAAATGATCCTCAGCGCCATGCGCGACAAAGAGACGCTGGCGCAGCGGGATGTGCAGCTGGCGCAAAGCCGTCTGCTGGAGCTAACAGGGCACGCTATTACGGCGGTTCGCGGTCCGCTGCCGCGCTATCAGCGCCTTCCTGCCGATGAAAAAACGTTGCAGGAGGGGATTGCCAGACACCCGGAAGTGGAGGCCGCGCGACGTGAAGCAGAGACCGCGAAAGCGCGTTCAGCGCAATCTGCCGTGGCAGCGATACCCGATGTGGATGTGGAGGTCTATTACGCCCACCGCGCCGAAGGCTATGACGATATGGCTGGCGTGATGTTCAGCGTGGATCTGCCTTTGTTCCAGTCAAAACGTCAGGACAAGGATTACGCCGCCGATGTTTCCCGCTCAATGCAGGCGGTGGATCAACTGACGCTGCTCAAACGCGAACACATTGCCCAGGTGCAAACGCTGGTGGCGCAGTATCAGGCTGCGCAAACGGCGTGGCAGCGTCAGCGGGATGAGGTACTACCGTTGCAGCGACAACGGCTGGCGGTGCTGACGGCGCAATATCGTTCTGGACAGTCGGCGCTTCCGGCCCTGCTGGAGGTGCGTCGTGGCGTACTGGATACGGAACTGGCGGTGAACCAGGCGGAGCGCGAAATGGCGCGAACCTGGGCTGCCGTGAACTGGCTGATCCCGCAGGAGCTGGCGCAATGAAAAAAACAACGTTAATGGCGATTGCCATCGCGATAGCTGCCGTTGGCGGCTATTTTGTCGGACAGAAGCAGACGCATCAGCCGGATGCGGCTTCACAACCCTCAGAACGCAAGGTGCTTTACTGGTACGACCCCATGGTGCCCGGTCAGCGCTTCGATAAGCCGGGTAAATCCCCCTTTATGGATATGGATCTGGTCCCACGCTACGCCGATGAAGCGCAGGCGGCGTCAGGCGTGGCCATCAGCACTCAACAGCAGCAAAACCTGGGGATGAAAACCGCCAACGTTGAGATGCGCCAGCTGGTTTCGCCGTTCTCGGCCTTTGCCACGGTTGCAACGGATGAACGTAACGTCTCGGTGTTGTCAGCCCCGGCCAATGGCGTGGTGTCAAAATTGTTTGTTAATGCGCCGCAGCAGCAGGTAAAAGCCGGAGAGGCGCTCGCGCAACTGTGGATCCCGCAGTGGACCGCCGCCCAGCAGGAGTATCTCGCGGTTCGTCAGCTTGGCGATGCCGCATTGACCCGCGCCGCTCGCGAGCGGCTGGCGTTGCAGTTTATGCCAGAAGAGGTCATTCGTTTGCTGGAGCGTAGCGGTAAGCCGCAGACCACGCTCATTCTGCGCACCGACCGGGCGGGCTATGTGGTGAAGCTGGACGTGCGGGAAGGGGCGCAAATCACCGCAACGGCGCCGCTGTTTGAGATCGCCAGCCTCGATCCGGTCTGGCTGGTGGTCGACTACCCGCAAACGCAGGCGCAGTCTCTGGCGGTGGGCAGCAAGGTGGTAGCAACCTCAGAAAGCTGGCCGGGGGAGCAGTTCCACGGCACGGTCAGCGAATTGCTGCCGCAGATGGAGGCGGCCACGCGAACCCTGAAAGCCCGTATCGTGCTGGAAAATTCCGCATATAAGCTGAAGCCGGGCATGTACCTCTCCGTCAGGCGTGCGGAAGAGCTGAAAGGCCCGCCGGTGCTGGCGGTGCCGGAAGAAGCGGTGATTAACAGCGGAGAGTCTGCGCGTCTGCTGCTGGCTACCGGGGACGGTTATTTCCAGCCTGTGACGGTGAAAACCGGCCTGACGGCGCAGGGCTGGACGGCGATCCTGTCCGGGGTCAAAGAGGGCGATAAGGTGGTGACGTCCGGGCAATTCCTGATTGATTCCGAAGCCAGCCTGCGTAGCGTGATGCCGGAGGTGACGCCATGATTGCCGCTGTGATTCGCGCCTCGTTGCGTAACCGCCTGCTGGTGATCCTTGCCGCGCTGATGATGGCCAGCTGGGGCTGGTGGGCGGTGCAGCGCGCGCCGCTGGACGCGTTGCCCGATCTGTCTGATGTGCAGGTCATTATCAAAGCGAGTTACCCCGGGAAAGCGCCGCAGGTGATTGAAGATCAGGTGACCTGGCCGCTGACAACCTCCATGTTGTCTGTGCCGGGCGCCAAAACCGTGCGCGGTTTTTCAATGTTTGGTGACGCTTATGTGTATGTGCTGTTTGAGGATGGCACCGATCTCTACTGGGCGCGATCCCGGGTGCTGGAATATTTAAGCCAGGTACAGGCGCAGTTTCCGCCGGGCGTGAAGGTGTCGCTGGGGCCGGATGCGACGGGCGTGGGCTGGATCTACGAATATGCGCTGATCGACCCTAGTGGAAAACACAGCCTGGCAGATCTGCGGGCCCTTCAGGACTGGACGCTTAAGTTCGAGCTTAAGACGGTACCGAATGTATCTGAAGTGGCAAGCATTGGCGGAATGGTGCGTCAGTATCAGATCGTGGCGGACCCGGCGAAAATGCGCGCGCTGAATATTACCCACAGCCAGCTATCCGGCGCGGTGCAGGCCGCCAATAAAGAGAGCGGCGGCGCCCTGCTGGAGATGGGCGAAGCGGAGTATATGGTGCGGACAACGGGCTATTTGCGCTCGCTGGAGGATTTTCGCAATGTGGTGATCGCCACCCGCGATGGCGTACCTGTCCTGCTGAAAGATGTCGCCACCATTGGCATTGGCCCGGAGATCCGCCGGGGCGTGGCGGAGCTTAACGGTGAAGGGGAGGTTGCTGGCGGCGTAATCGTGATGCGCTACGGGCAGAACGCGCTGGAAACCCTTCGCGCGGTAAAAGCGAAACTGAGCGAGCTGCAAAAAACGCTGCCGCAGGGCGTCGAGATTGTTCCGGTCTACGATCGCTCCACGCTGATTGAGGAGTCGGTCAAAACGCTGACGCACAAGCTGCTCGAAGAGTTTGCCGTGGTGGTACTGGTGTGCGCGCTGTTCCTGTTCCACCTGCGTTCCGCGCTGGTGGCGATGGTTTCTCTGCCGCTGGGGATCCTCGGGGCTTTTGTGGTGATGCACTATCAGGGCATTAACGCGAATATGATGTCGCTCGGCGGGATCGCCATTGCCATCGGAGCGATGGTGGATGCGGCAATTGTCATGATTGAAAACATGCACAAGGTGCTGGAGCAGTGGCGGCATGATAATCCGGGCAAGGAGCCTGCGTCGGGAGAGTACTGGCGTCTGGCGGAAAAGGCGGCGGTTGAAGTGGGACCGGCGCTGTTTTGCAGCCTGTTAATCATCACGCTGTCATTTATACCGGTATTTTCGCTGGAAGCGCAGGAGGGGCGAATGTTCTCGCCGCTGGCGTTCACCAAAACCTGGTCGATGGCCGTGGCCGCCGGGCTTGGGATCACTCTGGTGCCGGTGCTAATGGGCTTCTTTATTCGCGGGAAAATCCCGGATGAGAAGGCAAACCCGATAAACCGCCTCCTGATCCGCCTGTATGAGCCGTTGCTTGATAAGGTACTGACCTTCCCGAAAACGACGCTGGCACTGGCATGTCTGCTGCTGATCGCCACGCTCTGGCCGCTGAGCCGCCTGGGCAGTGAGTTTATGCCGCCGCTGGATGAAGGGGATTTACTCTATATGCCCTCCACGCTGCCGGGGATCTCTGCTCGCGAGGCATCGCGGCTGCTTCAGCAGACGGACCGCTTGATCAAAAGCGTACCGGAGGTGGCGAGCGTGTTTGGCAAAGCTGGTCGGGCGGAGTCGGCAACCGATCCCGCGCCATTAACCATGCTGGAAACAACTATCCACTTTAAGCCCCGCGAGCAGTGGCGGCCTGGAATGACGCCGCAAAAGCTGGTGGAGGAACTCGATAAAACCGTGTCGCTGCCGGGCATTGCCAATGTGTGGGTGCCCCCTGTCCGTAACCGTCTGGACATGCTGGCAACCGGAATCAAAAGCCCGGTCGGCATTAAGGTGAACGGCAATAATATTGCCGACATTGAGCGCGTGGCCCGGCAGATTGAGCAGGTGGTGAAGGACGTTCCTGGCGTCTCCTCGGCGCTGGCGGAGCGACTGGAAGGCGGGCGCTACGTGGATATTCGTATCGACCGGCAAAAAGCCGCGCGCTACGGCGTTTCCGTCGATGAACTGCAAAGCCTGGTCTCCACGCTGGTCGGGGGCGATAACATTGGTGAGGTGATCCAGGGACGCGAGCGGTACCCCATCAACCTGCGTTATCCCCGCGATTTGCGTGATAACGTCGACACGTTGCGGGTGTTGCCGGTAGTAACCGCCAGCGGTAGCCAGGTGGCGCTGGGGGAACTGGCCGATATCGTCGTGACGGAAGGCCCACCGATGCTAAAAAGTGAAAATGCGCGCCTTTCCAGCTGGATCTACGTGGACTTACGCGGGCGCGATCTGAAGTCCGCCGTAGATGAAATGCAAAAACGGGTGGAGGAGAAGGTGGTATTGCCGCAGGGCGTATCTCTCTCCTGGTCCGGGCAGTTTGAATATCTGGAACGGGCGACCGCGACGCTTAAAATAGTCTTACCTGTCACGCTGATGATTATATTCATCCTTTTATGGTTAACCTTCAGGCGGATATCAAATGTCCTGATAATAATGGGGACATTGCCTTTCGCGCTTATTGGTGGGGTGTGGTTATTATGGCTGCTTGAATATAATTTGTCTGTGGCGGGGGCCGTTGGCTTTATCGCCCTTTCCGGGGTGGCAGCAGAATTCGGCGTAATTATGGTTCTATATTTGAATCATGCGCTTGATAAATATCACAGGCTTGAGCCAGAAGGGGGAAATACGGTGCTATTGCGTGCGATCCACGAAGGTGCCGTGCTGCGCGTGCGTCCGAAGGTGATGACGGTCGCCACGATTATGGCGGGACTGCTGCCCATCATGTGGGGCAATGGGAGTGGCTCGGAGGTGATGCAACGTATTGCTGCACCGATGATTGGTGGCATGGTTACTGCACCGTTATTGTCGATGTTAGTTATTCCCGCACTCTACAAATTGTTACATCAACGTTAAAAATGTCAACTGCATGTGCTTATTCAGGCATGCAGTTTATGTATCCTCAGACTATTCTCAGGAACGGGATGGTAATTAGGAATAACCCCCATGCTGTTAAGCGTTCATTCAAGTATTCTGTGCTAAGGTCTGCACCGAATACTAAATATGGTAATGGCATTGTGTTTGTACGAATTAAATTCCCCCTGATTTTATTGTTTATTATTGCGCAGTTATCATTTGCGTCTGCTGTTAATGCACAGAGCAATACAGCGGATAAAAGCTGGTTTACCACCTTCACGGATAACGTTGCGCAAACATGGAACGAACCTGAACATTACGATCTCTATATTCCGGCCATTACGTGGCATGCACGTTTTGCCTACGATAAAGAAAAAACAGACCGTTATAACGAGCGTCCGTGGGGGGCTGGTTTCGGTCAGTCTCGCTGGGATGAAAAAGGTAACTGGCATGGCCTGTACCTGATGGCGTTTAAGGACTCCTACAATAAATGGGAGCCTATTGGTGGCTACGGCTGGGAAAAAACCTGGCGTCCGTTATCAGACGACAACTTCCGTCTTGGGCTGGGCTATACGGCAGGGTTCACGGCGCGTGATAACTGGAAATACATTCCTGTTCCGGTACTGTTGCCGCTTGCCTCCATCGGCTATGGTCCAGCAACGTTTCAGATGACCTACATACCGGGTACGTATAACAACGGTAACGTTTACTTTGCCTGGATGCGGTTTCAGTTTTAACTGAATTTGTCTGGTAAATCGGCCAAAAAACGCACAGACATTGAAATGTAAAGGATAAAAATCGGACAGCGAAAATTAACGCGACTTTTGTCACTTTTTATCAAAGATCCGCTGGACAAAACGCCTCACAATTGTTGTACTGATACCCGACACAGCATTTGTGTCGTTTTTTAATGTAAAGGTAATTTTGATGTCTAAGATTAAAGGTAACGTTAAGTGGTTTAATGAGTCCAAAGGATTCGGTTTCATTACTCCTGAAGATGGCAGCAAAGACGTGTTCGTACACTTCTCTGCAATCCAGTCTAATGGTTTCAAAACTCTGGCTGAAGGTCAGCGCGTAGAGTTCGAAATCACTAACGGTGCCAAAGGCCCTTCTGCTGCTAACGTAATCGCTCTGTAATTCAGACGCGTCAGCAAGAATTTCAAAACCCGCTCAATGAGCGGGTTTTTTTCATTATGAATCAACCAAAAAGATAGATCTTCAGAAAGCTGGCGACGATCGCGACGCTTAGCAATACCATACCCACGCCTGACAGATTCTCTCTCATGCTATCACCCTCGTTCAATATTGAGCCAAGAATGACAGCGAAAAATTAAGCCAACATTAAGGTTGTCGCGCTTAATGTCCGCTGGCGGAGGAAAATAACCAGAATGCGATCGCAGTCATCGCAAACGAGCCAAGCATGTTAACGGCAATGTTCGTCAGCGCCCAGCCCATCCGGCCTTCCTGAAACAGAAACACCACCTCCGCAGAGAAGGTGGAAAACGTCGTTAAACCGCCGCAGAAACCGGTCGTAATCAGTACCTTCCACATAGGGTCGATGTTGGTCATGCGATTAAACCACGCCAGCCCCATCCCGATAATAAATGCCCCGATCAGGTTTGCCGCCAGTGTCCCCATCGGAATGGCCTGATGCAGCGGGTTAAACCGCATGCTTAAGAGCCAGCGCGCAACGCTACCCGTGCCCCCACCAATAAAAACGGCTATAAGTAGTTGTAACACTGTCAATACCTGCTATTTGCTGTGTAAGTGCGTCGAGTGTAACGCTGTTTTTAACCGGGAGACAATTATGTATGTTGCAGTAGGGCAGTTTGCGGTGACGCCGGACTGGAATGAAAACGCGGACAAGTGCATCTCCCTGATGAACCAGGCGAAGCAAAAAGGGGCGGCGCTGCTGGTGCTTCCTGAAGCGTTACTGGCGCGCGATGATGGCGATCCGGACCTGTCGGTAAAGTCTGCGCAAATGCTGGAAGGGGCGTTTCTGAAACGACTGCTGGCCGAAAGCGTCGGTAACGCGCTCACCACCATTTTGACTATCCATGTTCCCTCCACACCGGGGCGGGCGGTGAACACGCTGGTGGCGATACGTGAAGGCGCTATTGTCGCAAGCTACGCCAAACTTCATCTGTATGATGCGTTCAGCGTCCAGGAGTCGCGACTGGTCGATCCGGGGAGTGTAATTCCTCCGCTGATTGAGGTGGAGGGTTTTAAGGTTGGCCTGATGACCTGCTACGATATCCGCTTTCCGGAGCTGGCGCTGAACCTGGCACTACAGGGGGCCGAGGTGCTGGTTCTGCCCGCCGCGTGGGTCAGAGGACCGCTTAAGGAGCATCACTGGGTAACGCTACTGGCCGCACGCGCGCTGGACACCACCTGCTATGTAGTGGCTGCGGGTGAATGTGGCAATAAAAATATCGGGCAGAGCAGGGTTGTCGATCCGCTGGGAGTGACCGTAGCCGCGGCGGCGGAAGCGCCTGCTTTACTGCTGACGGAGATAACGTCAGCACGAATAACGCTTGCGCGTCAGCAATTACCTGTTCTGCGCAACCGCAGGTTTGCGCCACCGCAATTAATATGATGTTTTTTTCAACAATGCTTGATTCACCTTGTTACAGATTGCTATTGTGTGCGCGCGCCTGATGACCGTTAATACGTTCAGGTTTCTTTGGCGCTGAATGCAGCCTGTTTCATGTAAAGAAGGTATTTATGGGTGAGATTAGTATTACCAAACTGCTGGTGGTTGCCGCACTGGTCGTCCTGCTGTTCGGTACCAAGAAGTTACGCACGCTGGGTGGAGACCTGGGTGCTGCCATTAAGGGCTTTAAGAAAGCAATGAACGATGACGACGCGGCAGCGAAGAAAAGTGCCGAAGATGACATCGCAGCACAGAAGCTTTCACACAAAGAGTAATGGCAATGCTGCAAGGCTTGCATAAAAAAACCGGCTCACGAGGCCGGTTTTTTGTTTTACTGTAAATAAGTTTTACAGCTTTATTTCACTTCTTCGCCCTTCGCCTGCATATCGGCGTGATAAGAGGAGCGAACAAACGGACCGCACGCAGCGTGGGTAAAGCCCATCGCCATCGCTTCGGCTTTCATTTCATCGAACTCATCCGGACTCACGTAACGCTGTACAGGCAGGTGGTGACGGCTTGGCTGTAGATACTGCCCCAGCGTCAGCATGGTGACGCCGTGGCGGCGCAGATCGCGCATCACTTCAATGATCTCAGCGTTGGTTTCACCCAGTCCCACCATCAGGCCAGACTTGGTAGGAATATGCGGATGGGCTTCTTTAAAGCGCTCCAGCAGCTTCAGCGACCAGTTGTAATCTGCACCTGGACGCACCTGACGGTAGATACGCGGTACGTTCTCCAGGTTGTGGTTGAACACGTCTGGTGGCGTCGCGGTCAGGATATCGAGCGCGCGGTCCATACGGCCACGGAAGTCCGGCACCAGCGTCTCAATCTTAATGTTCGGGCTTTTTTCGCGGATGGCGGTAATGCAGTCAGCGAAATGCTGAGCACCGCCATCGCGCAGATCGTCACGGTCAACGGAGGTGATAACAACATAACGCAGCGCCATATCGGCAATGGTCTGCGCCAGTTTTTGCGGTTCGTTAGCGTCAGGCGCAACAGGACGGCCATGGGCAACGTCACAGAACGGGCAGCGGCGGGTGCAGATGGCACCCAGAATCATAAACGTCGCGGTACCGTGATTGAAACATTCAGCAAGGTTAGGGCAGGAGGCCTCTTCACAGACAGAGTGGAGGCCATTTTTGCGCATCGCCGCTTTGATCCCCTGAATACGCGAAGAGTCAGCCGGAAGTTTAATTTTCATCCATTCCGGTTTTCTTAACAGCGCCTCGCGCTCTGTAGCCACGTTTTTAACCGGGATAAGGGCCATTTTATCGGCATCGCGGTATTTAACACCGCGTTCCATCACAATGGGTTTACTCATAGCGTGCGTGTTCCAGTTGCGAATATCGAAGGAAAGCGTTTCAATTCAAGGGAATGTTGTAATTATCAACTATTTTTGAACGAACGACAGGCAGTATATCATTTAAAGGGGCGGTAAAGCAGCCTGCCAGGTCGCCAATTTGTAAAATAGTTGTTGTTTTGTGCCTTTTGCCCCGCATGCGGCAGGGCCTTACGCTGAAAGGCGGATCAAAAAGTCTGGCGGATCACATTGATGACGTTTTCCAGCACCGGATCGCGCAGGCTTAGCTTGTTGTAATGCAGTGAGATTTCAATAGATTCCGTCGTAAGTTGACTTAATGGAATGCTCTCCAGTGGCCAGCACTTTTGAAGCAAAGTGAAGAGACGCACAGGCATGATACAGAGCAAGTCGCTGCTGCCAATCAGGGCCGCGAGGGTAAACATATTGTAACTGCTAAAGCTGATCGGACGATCCGGGAAGAGTTCGTCAATACGTTGTCGCAGCGGATCCTGACCCTGTCCTTCGGACATAAATGTCGCATGTTCGTAATGGCGCAAATTTTCTGGCGTCAAAGGTGCGCTCAACGCAGGGTGAGCCTGACGACAAACGAGCGCCAGAGTGTCGGTATAAAGTACGTTATGCCCTAACGCTCTGGCCGTAAAGCTATTGCCGTCGATGATCAGGTCCGTCTGGAATTGCGCCAGCTGTGTTTCCGGATCGGTGACGGGCACGTTGCGGATAAGCAACTGTGGCGCATGCTGTTTCACCGCCTGATAGATGGCCGGCATGACCAGAACGCCCACTGAGGGAGAGGTGCCTATGGTGATAGTTCGTTGCTTATCATAACTGCCGGTGAGATCCAGCGCGCCCAGTATTGATTCCAGACCCTGGCTGATGTACTCGTGCAGATGGGTGGCGTACGCAGTTGGGGTTACGCCCTGGCCTTTACGAATAAATAACGGATCGGGAAATATCGCGCGCAATTTTTGAATTGACTGGCTAATAGCAGAGGGCGTGAGATTAAGAATTTTCGCAGCATTAACGATACCTTTATGGACATATACCGCCTCAAAAATAGTCAATAAATTGAGATCAATATTACGTAAAGTCCGAAAAATTTGCGGCTTATCTTCGCCGCTGGTTTCATTCAGGCGTTTGGCTGGTAAATTAGTAGGCTCCACGCTCTTACTCCGTATCCATTCACAATATGAATGATAGTTGAATTTATTTATTATGCTTGCAGAGATTCGTAAAGTGTTTAGTAAGTTTCCATTATTTATCGAAAACAAGCAGTTGGGTGATTGTCACGCACGTTACACGAAACCCGGCGATGGTTCTATTAAGGTTCTAATTAATATGTGACGCTAATATATGGGCGACTCGAAAATATAGAATATGCGGTTTATTGTAAAGCGTAAATGCGGTAATTAAGCAGTGGCTGGTCAAATAATTGAGCCACTGCCCGAGGTGAGTTAAGCAGCAATATATTCGTAGGTGGGATTGTTAAGCAGTGCTAAAAAGTTCTTCAGAAGCACGGGCCGGATATTGTCAGGCGTGGCGGTATCGACCCACTGGCGCATTTGCGTCATTTCCATACCGGCATACCCACATGGGTTGATGCGCTGGAAGGGGGCCAAATCCATATTGATATTCAGCGCCAGCCCGTGGAACGAGCAGCCTTTGCGGATACGCAGCCCCAGCGAACAGATCTTCATCTCTCCCACATAAACGCCCGGGGCATCGGCGCGAGGGTGAGCGTCAATATCGTACTCAGCCAGCGTATTCACCACGGTTTGCTCCAGTAAGGTCACGAGCTCACGCACGCCCAGCTTTCTGCGTTTCAGGTTAAGCAGAACATACATCACCTGCTGGCCCGGGCCGTGGTAGGTCACCTGTCCACCGCGATCGCTCTGGATCACCGGGATATCACCCGTCATCAATAAATGTTCGGCTTTTCCTGCCTGGCCTTGAGTAAACACCGGCAAGTGTTCAACCAGCCAGATTTCATCAGGGGTGGTGTCATCGCGCATATCGGTAAAGTCATGCATAGCCTGAGAGACTGGCTCGTAAGGCTGTAGCCCAAGATGGCGGACAAGAATTTTATCCTGGTACAAAAGGATGTCTCCGAAGACAAGGGAGAATAGGTAACGGGGAGTATATCACAGCGGGAAAGTGGGTTACCCGGCAAACCGGGTAACCGCAGAAGGACTACAGCACCATACGAACAATTTCAATATTGCCGAGCTCTTCGTACAGCGTCTCAACCTGCTCAATGTGTGTCGCAGTGATGGTGATTGAGACCGAGTGGTAGTTACCTTTGCTGCTCGGTTTGACTGATGGAGAGTAGTCGCCCGGCGCATGGCGCTGTACCACTTCAACCACCTGATCAACCAGCTCAGGTTTCGCCAGACCCATTACTTTGTAAGTAAAAGGGGTAGGGAATTCAAGCAGTTCGTTAAGTTTGGTTTTCATGTCAGCTCCGGCGTGTGTATAAAAAATAATAACTCCCGCCACGGGGCGGGAGTTTTACTGATACGTAGTATATGGGGATCAAAATCACACTTTCAAGTGTTCAATTTTTAACCAAACCAGTGATGGAACATCAGCTTAATGTAATCAATGATTTTGCCGAAGAAATTGCCTTCAGGAATTTCCTCCAGCACCACCAGCGGGCGCTGATCGATGGTTTTTCCATCCAGCTGGAAGTTGATGGTACCCACGACCTGATTCTTTTGCAGCGGGGCGTGCAGCTCGGTGGTATTCAGCACGTAGCTGGCTTTCAGATCTTTCATACGACCGCGTGGGATCGTCAGATAGAGATCTTTGTCCACACCCAGGGAAGCACGGTCGTTATCGCCAAACCAGACAGGTTCAGAGGCAAATTCTTTACCGGCTTTCAGCGGATTCACGGTTTCGAAGAAGCGGAAGCCCCAGGTCAGCAGTTTTTTACTTTCCGTTTCGCGTCCTTTAAACGTGCGGCCCCCCATCACGGCAGAGATCAGACGCATCTGGCCTTCAGTGGCAGAAGCCACCAGGTTATAGCCGGCTTTGTCGGTGTGACCAGTTTTGATGCCGTCGACGTTCAGGCTATTGTCCCACAGCAGGCCGTTACGGTTGGTCTGACGAATGCCGTTGAAGGTGAACTCTTTCTCTTTGTAGATAGAGTACTCGTTTGGCACATCGCGGATCAGCGCCTGACCGATCAGCGCCATGTCACGCGCGGAGCTGTACTGACCTTCGGCGTCCAGGCCGTGAACGGTCTGGAAGTGGCTGTTTTTCAGGCCCAGCGCAGAGACGTAGCTGTTCATCAGGCCCACAAACGCGTCCTGGCTGCCCGCTGCAAAATCGGCCATTGCCACGCAGGCGTCGTTACCGGACTGCAAGTTGATGCCACGGATAAGCTGAGAGACCGGAACCTGCATGCCTGGCTTCAGGAACATCAGCGATGAACCTTTGAACACCGGGTTGCCGGTTGCCCACGCATCGTTACCGATAGTCACCAGATCGGTTTCTTTAAATTTACCCGCTTTCATGGCCTGGCCGATAACATAGCTGGTCATCATTTTGGTCAGGCTGGCCGGGTCGCGGCGGGCATCGGCGTTCTGTTCTGCCAGAACTTTGCCGGAGTTGTAATCAATCAGGATGTAGGATTCCGCGTCGATCTGCGGAACGCCAGGGATCATGGTCTTGATGTTCAGGTCATCCGCGTGAGCTGCGGAGAACGCAGCAGCGCAAAGGGCCGTGGTCAGCGCCATGCGCTGCACAAAACGAGCAGAAAAAGTGGTCTTCATGGTCAGAACTACGACATCCGTGATGGAATTAAAAAAAGTGCCTTACTATAGCAAATGCTATACGGGCAGGCATCCGACTTTCATCATGAGAGTGTTAACGTGGTTTACACAAACTGACATTTCGGATACCACCGATTAATTACTTCGCAACAGCGATAAACGACTGGAGCTGCGCCTCGCTCTGCAAACGCTGTTGCAGGGATGCTGCCTGCGATTTGCTGGCAAACGGACCCATCTGGATGCGCCATACCGCACCGTTTTGCTCAACGCGGCCTGGCACGCCAAACTGCTTGCTTAAACGCTGCTGATATTGCTCTGCACGGGTCCGATCGCTGACGGCGCCAACCTGAACCACGTAGCTGCCGCTCGCCGTCGCAGGCGCCGCAGTCTGCGTAGCAGCAGGTGCGGTTACCGGAGCGGGTTGTGCAGCGGGTGCAGCAACAACGGGCACAGGCGCTGGGGCAGGTTCATTTGATTCAATCACGCCCGGCGCTAACGTGGTGGGTGCACCAAGGAAACCACTGCTTTTCACCGGGGCGCCTGTCGCATCTTCACTTTGTAGCGTATCGTTGCTGATGGCGTGCACTTCACCCTGCGGCTGCGCGGGCTCTGCTGGCATTGAAGCGCCCCCCATACCTCCGCTTAGATCCGGGCGTGCGGGCAGGGCGTAGGTCTGTTTCGCGACCGTGGTACAGGCCGTGCCCGGGCCAGACAGCGAACCATCCTGCGCCACGATAATCGGGTCGATACGCACTTTTGTATTATTTGAGGTATTCAGACGGTCGGCTGCCGCGCGTGACAGGGAGATCACGCGATCGTTGCCGTAAGGGCCACGATCGTTGATACGTACCACGATCATCCGGCCATTCGCCAGGTTAGTGATGCGCGCATAGCTTGGAATAGGCAGTGTCGGGTGTGCCGCCGTGATCTGCATCGGATCGAAGGTTTCACCTGACGCGGTCAGATTGCTGCCTGGCTCAGCGTCATAGATGGCAGCAAAGCCGGCCTGGCTGAAACGGGAAGGATCCTGAACGATTTTATAGCTTTTACCGTCGCGCTGATAATCCTGATTCACGCTGGCGTTCAGCGGTTCATAAACGGGATCGGCACCGCTAATTTCAACAATCGGGCCATTACAGACCGCAGGCTGCGGCGGCGCGACGGTTGCCTGTTGCTGACCATCATCACTTGTACAGGCGGCAAGTAAACTTGCTGCGATGCAGATCCCCAGCCACTGCTTACGCATTGCGATCCCCTTATTTTTATACGCTTTTGGACAACATTTTCCTGTGGGTATGGATCGACATGACGATACCAAACCCGGCCATCAACACGATCAGTGCCGAGCCCCCGTAACTCACCAGCGGCAGCGGTACGCCAACAACCGGCAGAATACCACTCACCATACCAATATTTACGAAGACATAAACGAACAAAATCAACATTAATCCACCCGCCATAACCCGGCCAAAGGTGGTCTGCGCGCGTGCGGCAATGTAGAGCCCACGCATGATCAACAGCACGTAGAGTGCAAGCAGCACCAGAATGCCAACCAGCCCTAACTCCTCAGCCAGAACGGCAAAGATAAAGTCGGTGTGGCGTTCCGGTAAAAATTCGAGCTGCGACTGTGTCCCGTGCAGCCAGCCTTTTCCGCGCAGGCCGCCGGAGCCAATCGCAATCTTCGACTGAATAATATGATAGCCTGCGCCCAGCGGATCGGTCTCGGGATCGAGCAGCATCATCACGCGCTGGCGCTGGTAATCATGCATCAGGAAGAACCAGAGAATAGGAATAAAGGCAGCCAGCAGGACCACCGCGATGCCGATCAGACGCCAGCTCAGGCCGGACAGGAACAGGACGAACAGGCCGGAGAGGGCGATGAGAATCGAGGTACCGAGGTCAGGCTGTGCGGCCACGAGCAGCGTCGGCAGGAAAATCAGCACCAGCGCAATGGCGGTATTCTTCAACGACGGCGGGCAGACGTCGCGGTTAATGAAGCGCGCCACCATCAGCGGAACGGCGATTTTGGCGATTTCTGACGGCTGGAAGCGGACAATTCCCAGATCCAGCCAGCGTTGCGCCCCCTTCGAGATAGCACCGAACGCATCTACTGCCACCAGCAAAATGATACAGAAAATATAGAGATAGGGCGCCCAGCCCTCATACACGCGCGGTGGTATTTGCGCCATCACCACCATAATGACCAGACCCATGGCGATCTGGCCAACTTTACGCTCCATCATGCCGATATCCTGGCCGCTGGCGCTCCAGATAACGAGGGCGCTGTACACCAGCAGAGCCAGCAGGATCAGCAGCATGGCAGGGTCGATGTGGATCTTGTCCCACAGCGATTTTTTATTCGGATTATCCGTCATGATTATTGGTCCTCCGCCGCAGCGGCTGCCGGGTTTTCAGCTGGCAGTTCGGTGTTGTTATCACCCAGCATGATGTGGTCGAGGATTTGACGCATGATGGTACCCACCGCCGGGCCTGCGCCGCCGTTCTCAAGAATCATCGCCACCGCAACTTGCGGGTTATCATAAGGGGCAAACGCCGTCATGAGCTTGTGGTCACGCAGACGTTCAGCAATTTTATGTGCGTTATAGGTTTCATTCGCTTTCAGACCGAAGACCTGAGCCGTACCTGATTTCGCGGCAACCTTATACGGTGCGCCAGCGAAATATTTGTGCGCCGTCCCGTTAGGGCGGTTGGCTACGCCATACATCCCGTCTTTCGCGATTTCCCAGTACCCGGAATGAATGTCACCCACCGGCGGCTCGTGCGGCTGTATCCACGGCACTTTTTTGCCGTCTTCTACGGTGCTTTGCAGCAGGTGCGGTACTTTCACAACGCCATCGTTGATGAGGATCATCATCGCCTTGTTCATTTGCAGCGGCGTTGCCGTCCAGTAGCCCTGGCCGATCCCCACCGGAATGGTATCACCCTGATACCAGGGTTTTTTAAAGCGCTTCAGCTTCCATTCGCGGGTTGGCATGTTGCCGGAACGTTCTTCCGCCAAATCTATACCGGTGTAATGTCCGTAGCCGAATTTGCTCATCCATTCAGACAGACGATCAATACCCATGTCGTAGGCGACCTGATAGAAGAAGGTATCCGCCGACTCCTCCAGTGATTTGGTCACGTTCAGATGGCCGTGACCCCATTTTTTCCAGTCACGGTAGCGTTTTTCAGAGCCAGGCAACTGCCACCAGCCAGGGTCAAACAGACTGGTATTACGAGTAATGACGCCCGCGCTCAGCGCAGAAACGGCGACATACGGTTTTACCGTTGAGGCTGGAGGATAAACCCCCTGCGTGGCGCGGTTCACCAGCGGGGTGTTTGGATCGTTGAGCAGGCCGGAGTAATCCTTGCTGGAGATGCCATCCACGAAGAGGTTCGGATCGTAGCTTGGCATAGAAACCATCGCCAGAATACCGCCGGTACGTGGGTCGGTCACGATCACGGCGGCCCGGCTACCCGCCAGCAGCGTTTCGATATACTGCTGTAGCTTCAGGTCGAGCGTCAGATAAACGTCATGTCCCGCCTGTGGGGGAACCTCTTTGAGCTGACGGATCACGCGGCCACGGTTGTTAACTTCAACCTCTTCATACCCGGTCTGACCGTGCAGGACATCTTCGTAATAACGTTCAATCCCAAGCTTGCCAATATCATGGGTTGCGGCGTAGTTAGCCAGCTTGCCGTCTTTATCAAGGCGTTCGACGTCTTTATCGTTAATTTTGGAGACGTAGCCTATGACGTGCGTCAGCGCGGAGCCGTAAGGATAGTAGCGACGTTTATAGCCTTTGACTTCCACACCGGGGAAACGGTACTGGTTAACGGCAAAACGGGCGACCTGCACTTCCGTCAGGTTGGTTTTTACCGGAATAGAGGTGAAGCGGTGAGAACGTGCGCGCTCTTTTTTGAACGCAGCGATGTCGTCATCAGTCAGGTCGACAACGCTTCTCAGCGCGTTCAGCGTATCCTGCACGTTATCCACTTTCTCCGGCATCATCTCTATCTGGTAGATGGTGCGGTTTAGCGCCAGCGGGGTGCCGTTACGATCGTAGATAATGCCGCGGCTGGGCGCGATGGGCACCAGCTTGATACGGTTTTCGTTTGAGCGGGTCTGGTAATCGGTATAGCGGACAATTTGCAGATTATAGAGGTTGGCGATCAGCACGCCGGTAAGCAGCAAAATCCCCGTAAAGGCGACCAGCGCCCGGCGCACAAACAGCGCGGACTCAGCCGTATAGTCGCGAAAAGAATTCTGTAGTTTCATCCGCTGCTTAAATTACCCTGGTCAGTCATTACTCGCGGTGATAAGGGTGGTTGGTAGTGATGCTCCATGCGCGATACAAACTTTCTGCCACGAGAACCCGCACAAGCGGGTGGGGCAACGTCAGCGCCGAGAGTGACCAACTTTGTTCTGCTGCCGCTTTGCAGGCGGGAGATAACCCCTCTGGTCCGCCAATCAACAGACTGACATCACGACCATCCTGCTTCCAGCGCTCCAGTTCGTGCGCCAGCTGCGGCGTATCCCAGGGTTTTCCCGGGATATCGAGGGTCACGATGCGGTTTTTGCCTGCGGCAGCCAGCATCAGCTCTCCCTCTTTATCGAGAATACGTTTGATATCTGCGTTCTTGCCGCGCTTTCCTGCTGGGATTTCCACCAGTTCGAACGGCATATCTTTTGGGAAACGACGCAGATACTCAGTAAAACCGGTTTGTACCCAATCCGGCATTTTGGTGCCGACGGCGACCAGTTGCAACTTCACGCATTAACCCCAGAGTTTTTCCAGCTCATACAGGCGACGGCTCTCTTCCTGCATGACGTGGACAATCACATCGCCGAGATCGACAACCACCCAGTCAGCGGTCGCTTCACCTTCAACGCCCAGCGGAAGCAGCCCTGCCGCGCGCGATTCCTGAACAACATGGTCAGCAATCGAAACAACGTGACGAGTTGAGGTCCCGGTGCAGATGATCATGCAGTCGGTGATGCTGGATTTACCCTTAACGTCGATAGCGATGATGTCCTGACCTTTCAGGTCATCAATTTTGTCGATAACAAAATCCTGGAGTGCTTTACCCTGCAAGTTTTCCCCCTGGGTGAATGAGATTGTACAACTATGAATTCGTGGCCAGTCAGTATACCTGAACTGACGCCAGTCGCGGGACAAATGTCACCGCCCGGCTTTTGAAGGCGGGTATCATCCCACCCTCCGCCTGAGATTGCATCGCCATTTTTGTAAAACAATTTCTGTAAAGCAGCGATCGGCGGGAAAGTCTGGCAGCGGAGGATATCAGTATGGCTTAGCCTGTCAAGGCAGGATAAACATTAACAGACAATTTCGCCGGTGATGATCAGGCATCTGTACTTTTCTGATACAAACCGTGTGCGTGGATATAGGCCAGCACGGGCGAGGGCAGGAGAGCGTCACAGTCTAAACCCTGCTGAAGACGCTCGCGGATGAGGGTCGCGGAAATATCAAACCACGGCGTTTCAGCGAGGTAAATTTTCCCGGCGGGTAGACTGTGCAGGTCTTCTATATTGTCCGTCAGATGCGTGTCAAGCCACTGCTGATGCTGCGCGTCGCGCATGGTCAACGGGTAGCCCGGACGGCGGCAGACCAGCAGATGACTGTTTTCCAGAATGGTTTCGTACTGGTACCAGCTGGGAAAGTTGAGCAAGGAATCCTGGCCGATGATAAACGCCAGCGGTTGCATGGGCCCCTGCTCAGCGCGCCACTCCCGCAGCGTTTGCGATGTCCAGGAAGGGGTATCCCTGCGCAATTCGCGCTCATCCAGCGTGAAGAGAGGCTTATCTGCGATAGCCAGCGCGAGCATCGCTTTGCGCTGCTCGCTGGTTGCTTCTGGCTGAGGACGATGCGGAGGAACATTGTTGGGCATGATGATTACCCGCTGCAACCCAATCAAATTCGCGAGGATTTCTACCGGCTTAAGATGCCCATAGTGTACCGGGTCGAAGGTCCCGCCATACATTGCCTGTAAAGAATGCATATCACCCATCGATAAATACGTCTGCCAGCGCCTTATGGCAGAGCAGCAAAGAGAGACTCTCCAGCTCCGCCCAGACAGACTGGCCGTAGTCCTGTTTTAACGTCAGTTCGGCGCGCATCAGAAGTTGCACTGCCTGACGCAACTGCTCCTGGCTCAGGCGGTTTATCGCCTCCGTGGTCATCGCCCGACGGTTCTGCCAG
Organism: Enterobacter cloacae complex sp. 402C9; assembly: GCF_050030745.1. Taxonomy (NCBI): domain Bacteria; kingdom Pseudomonadati; phylum Pseudomonadota; class Gammaproteobacteria; order Enterobacterales; family Enterobacteriaceae; genus Enterobacter; species Enterobacter cloacae complex sp. 402C9. The sequence continues at coordinate 1,353,647 of NZ_JBLGUW010000001.1, forward strand.
ACGCGATGCTTATCGAATAAGGCGCGCAGGGGCGTATGTGCCGACTGACGTTTAAGGTTGTTCAGCAGCAGTAATTCGCGCTGGAGCGTGCGGAGCAGAATGACCGGCTCACTCCCTTCCAGGCGCAGCTGTTGCAGTATGTGCAGGGCTCGCTTACTTTTCGCCGACAGCAGCGCATCAACCCAGTGGAAGGGAGTAAAGTGCGCGGCATCATTCACCGCCTGTTCCACGCGCGGTAGCGTCAGCTTGCCATCGGGCCACAGCAGGGCGAGCCTGTCCAGCGCCTGCGCCAGTGCCAGAAGGTTGCCTTCATAGCAATAGCAAAGGAGCTGGCTGGCGGCATCATCCAGTTGCAGATTGTGCAGCTTTGCGCGCGCGGCAACCCATTTTGGCAGATGCGCCTGTTCTGGCGTCTGGCAGGTGACCAGTACCGCATTGGTAGCAAGCTGGGTAAACCAGGTCGCGTTTTCCTGCGCTTTCGTGAACTTGTTACCGCGTACGATAAGCAGCAGATCGCCGTGTAATAAACTCACCAGCATGGTCAGCTGTTCATTGATGGCCGCGTTAGGACCATTCTCTGGCAGCACGATCTGGATTGTCTGACGAGAGGCAAACAGGCTCATGGCCTGACAAAGCGAGAAGATAGCGTTCCAGTCGGTACTGTTATCGATCTGGAACGTATGATGCTCATCGAAACCCTGCGCGGCTGCCGCATGGCGAACCGCATCAAGGCTTTCCTGAAGTAACAGGGGGTCATTGCCGAGTAGCAGATAGGCCGCGCGCAGCCCTTCGTTGAGCTGCGCGCGGAGTTGTTCAGGATACAACCTGATCATCAGTTACCCAGCGACGTTGGCATATCCGGCGTGCTCGCATCCGGTGTTTCGATAACGTCAGCGCCTTTTTTCGTCGACGCGGCAATGGCAGGCAGTCTGCGGATCAGTTGCTCCGCGGCCTTATCATACATTTCCTTGATGATAATCTGCTGTTCGGCGTCTTTTGCCAGGGCCGTCTGCGGGTTATCGAAGAACGAGCGGTAGACTTTGGTATTGATAGGGTAAATATCTTTACCTGGCATTAAAACGGCCGCATCAACGGTAAGCACCATTTGATATTCCGCGGTTCGTCCATCCTGGAAGATCGATGCCGTATCTTGTGACAGCGTTGATTTCAGGACGCGGAGCGAAGGAACATCCTGACGCAGGGTTCCCTTCTCGATCAGCTCAACATCGTTCAAACGCAGCTGGTTACGAATGGCCCGGCTCAGCGGTCCATTCGGATCGGATGAGTCGAAGATCATTGTTTTCATCTGAGCCGGCACTGCCGTGGTATTGCGCAGGTGCCAGCCGCAGCCAGCGGTGACCAGCACCGCCAGAGATAAGAGTATTGTTGCCAGGTGTCGCACGTTTCCTCCCGCGCTTAGCCAACGACCAGATTCAGCAGTTTACCGGGTACGTAGATCACTTTACGTACGGTAACGCCCTCAAGGTATTTCGCGACCAGATGCTCCTGGCCTGCGCGCTCGCGAACCTGTTCTTCGGTTGCGTCGACCGCGACGGTAATTTTACCGCGCACTTTACCGTTAACCTGCACCACAACCAGCGTGGTGTTTTCCACCATAGCGGATTCATCCGCCACTGGCCACGGCGCGTTGTCGATATCCCCTTCGCCTTTCAGCTCCTGCCACAGGGTGAAGCTAACGTGCGGCGTGAACGGGTTCAGCATGCGAACGACCGCCAGCAGCGCTTCGCGCATTAACGCGCGATCCTGCTCGCCGTCCTGCGGGGCTTTTGCCAGCTTGTTCATCAGTTCCATAATAGCCGCAATTGCGGTATTGAAGGTCTGACGACGACCAATATCATCGGTGACTTTCGCAATGGTTTTATGAACATCACGACGCAGCGCCTGCTGATCTTCGCTCAGTGCAGCCACGTTCAGCGCTGGCGCATCACCTTGTGAGGTGTGCTCGTAAACCAGTTTCCAGACGCGTTTCAGGAAGCGGTTTGCCCCTTCAACGCCGGATTCCTGCCATTCCAGCGTCATATCTGCCGGGGAGGCGAACATCATGAACAGACGCACGGTGTCAGCGCCGTAACGCTCAACCATCACCTGCGGGTCGATACCGTTATTTTTAGACTTGGACATCTTGCTCATGCCGGTATAAACCAGTTCATGACCTTCGGCGTCTTTCGCCTTCACGATACGGCCTTTCTCGTCGCGCTCCACAATCGCATCAACCGGAGAAACCCAGTTACGTTCACCGTTCGCGCCAACGTAGTAGAACGCATCTGCCAGCACCATACCCTGACACAGCAGCTGTTTTGCCGGTTCGTCGGAGTTGACCAGGCCTGCGTCACGCATCAGTTTGTGGAAGAAGCGGAAGTAGAGCAGGTGCATGATGGCGTGTTCAATGCCACCGATATAGATGTCTACCGGCAGCCAGTAGTTTGCAGCATCGGAATCCAGCATGCCTTCTTTGTACTGCGGGCAGGTGTAGCGCGCATAGTACCAGGAGGATTCCATAAAGGTGTCAAAGGTGTCGGTTTCACGCAGCGCTGGCTGACCGTTGACGGTGGTTTTTGCCCACTCAGGATCGGCTTTGATCGGGCTGGTGATGCCGTCCATGACCACGTCTTCCGGCAGGATCACCGGCAGTTGATCTTCCGGCGTTGGCATCACGGTGCCGTCTTCCAGGGTCACCATTGGGATTGGCGCACCCCAGTAACGCTGACGGGAAACGCCCCAGTCGCGCAGACGGTAGTTCACTTTACGCTCGCCCACGCCCAGGGATGCCAGTTTGTCGGCAATGGCGTTGAAGCCCTCTTCGAAGCTCAGGCCGCTGAACTCACCGGAGTTAAACAGGGTGCCTTTTTCAGTCAGCGCTTGCTCAGAGAGATCGGGTTCAGAGCCGTCAGCAGCAAGAATAACAGGCTTGATGGTCAGGCCGTATTTGGTGGCAAATTCGTAGTCGCGCTGATCGTGACCCGGCACGGCCATCACGGCGCCTGTGCCGTATTCCATCAGTACGAAGTTGGCGGCCCAGACAGGTATCGCTTCGCCCGTCAGCGGGTGGATCGCTTTGAAGCCGGTATCAACGCCTTTTTTCTCCATCGTCGCCATGTCGGCTTCGGCCACTTTCGTGTTGCGGCATTCGTCGATAAAGGTCGCCAGCTCCGGATTGTTTTCCGCCGCTTTTTGCGCCAGCGGATGACCTGCGGCCACGGCCAGGTAGGTCGCGCCCATGAAGGTGTCCGGACGGGTGGTGTAGACGGTCAGCGTCTGGTCGTAGTTTTCTACGTTAAAGGTAATTTCCACACCTTCGGAACGGCCGATCCAGTTGCGCTGCATGGTCTTAACGGTGTCAGGCCAGTGATCCAGATTATCCAGATCGTTCAGCAGTTCGTCAGCGTAGGCGGTGATTTTGATAAACCACTGCGGGATCTCTTTACGTTCTACTTTGGTGTCACAGCGCCAGCAGCAGCCATCGATAACCTGCTCGTTCGCGAGAACGGTCTGGTCGTTCGGGCACCAGTTAACGGCGGACGTTTTCTTGTAGACCAGGCCTTTTTTATACAGCTCGGTGAAGAACTTCTGCTCCCAGCGGTAGTATTCCGGGGTACAGGTTGCCAGCTCGCGGCTCCAGTCATAGCCAAAGCCCAGCATTTTCAGCTGGTTTTTCATGTACGCGATGTTGTCGTACGTCCACGGAGCCGGTGCCGTGTTGTTTTTCACCGCCGCGCCTTCAGCAGGCAGGCCGAACGCATCCCAGCCGATAGGCTGAAGTACGTTTTTGCCCAGCATACGCTGGTAGCGTGCAATCACGTCACCGATGGTGTAGTTACGCACGTGGCCCATGTGTAGTCGACCAGAAGGATAGGGAAGCATCGACAGGCAGTAATACTTCTCTTTGCTCTCGTCTTCGGTTACTTCAAAGGTGCGCTTCTCGTCCCAGTGTTGCTGGACTTTTGATTCTATCTCTTCCGGGCGGTATTGCTCTTGCATGGCAGCCAGTGGTCCTGTGTTCAATACAGCTACAAATGTAGCCAATGGATGTGGTAATTCAGATCCGCATAGCATAGCCCAAACGCCCGCGTCAAAACAGCCTTTCACGCAAATGCACTTTGCAGGAATTTACCGGGTCTGTGCTTCACCTGACAAAGCGGCGACGAAATAAGGTCTATTATTAGAGACAGTTACTTACCCGGGAGGCAAAATGATGAACAAGGTTGCTCAATTTTACCGTGAACTGGTAGCGACTCTGACGGAAAGGCTGCGTAACGGCGAGCGTGATATCGACGCGTTGGTCGAACAGGCACGCGCACGCGTGACGCAAACGGGTGAGTTATCGCGAACCGAAGTGGAAGAGGTGACGCGCGCCGTGCGCCGCGACCTGGAAGAGTTTGCGCGAAGCTATGAAGAGAGCCAGGACGAAATCGCCGACAGTGTTTTTATGCGGGTAATTAAAGAGAGCCTGTGGCAGGAGCTGGCGGATATTACCGATAAAACCCAACTGGAGTGGCGCGAGGTATTCCAGGATTTAAACCACCACGGTGTCTATCACAGCGGCGAAGTGGTGGGGCTGGGGAACCTGGTGTGTGAGAAGTGCCACCACCATATCGCCGTTTATACGCCGGAGGTGCTGTCGCTGTGTCCGAAATGCGGGCACGACCAGTTCCAGCGTCGGCCGTTTGAGCCGTAGGTAAAAGCAAAACGGCAACGTCGTTGCCGTTTTTAGTGTCTGCTCCCTCTCCCTGTGGGTGAGGGCATCAGGCCGCAGAATAATAAGCCAGCCTCTCCGCCAGCAAATCCACAAACGCTTTCCGATCGATATCCACCATCACTGTGGTATTCGGCTTGTTTCCCGTCAGCGAGTAATAGTCCACCACCGTCATTCCCTGGGTATATTTCCCCTGTGTTTCCACACCAACCCAACGCTCGACCGTGGTAAACATTTCCGGCTTCAGTAGCCAGGCGATGGTGCATGGGTCATGCAACGGGGCGCCGTGGAATCCCCACTTCTCGGCTTTGTGATACACCATAAAGAAATCGAGCAGCTCTGCCACGGTTGTTGCAACCGGGTTACCCACAGTACGAAATCGTTCGATGTCCTGCGCCATAATTTGTGCGCGGTGGGTAACGTCCAGCCCCGCCATCACAATCGGCAGGCCCGACTGGAAGACGATTTCTGAGGCTTCCGGGTCAACAAAGATGTTGAACTCCGCGGCTGGCGTCCAGTTCCCCAGCCCCATTGCCCCGCCCATGATGACGATACGGGCGATATTGCTGTGCAGTTCAGGATGGCTGTTCAGCAGCAGCGCTACGTTGGTCTGTGGGCCGGTCGCCACCAGCGTCACGGGCTCTGCGCTTTCACGCAGAACTTTCGCCATGAGCTCGACGGCAGTGCAGTTTTGTGGTGCGAAACCCGGCTCCGGCAGCGCCGGGCCATCCAGCCCACTTTCACCGTGAACGTTATCCGCAATGATCAGCTCGCGCATTAGCGGCTTAATGGCGCCACCTGCGACCGGAATATCGGTGCGTTTTAGCAGCGTTAACATGCGCAACACGTTTCGCAGGGTTTTATCCGGCGTCTGGTTCCCTGCAGAGGAGGTGACAGCTTTTACGTCCAGTTCAGGGGAGGCAAGAGCAAGGACGAGTGCGATTGCGTCATCATGACCAGGATCGCAGTCGAGAATAATAGGCTGTGCCATGGCGTTCTCCATTCTTAGCATTATTTGTGACAAGGTTAACGCTGCGATGTGACGCCGAATAGAAAAAGAGATCTAAAGCGTGAAGCAGTGCGCAATCCACAGATTGCGCACTAAAAAGATTAATGCAGGATTTTGGCGAGGAAGTCTTTTGCACGTTCAGATTTAGGATTTGCGAAGAACTCTTCTTTCGGTGAGTCTTCAACAATTTTCCCTTCATCCATGAAGATCACACGGTTGGCCACTTTACGGGCGAAGCCCATTTCGTGCGTCACCACCATCATGGTCATCCCTTCGTGCGCCAGTTCCACCATAACGTCCAGCACTTCGTTGATCATCTCAGGATCGAGCGCGGACGTCGGCTCATCAAACAGCATCGCCACCGGATCCATGCACAGCGCACGCGCGATTGCCACGCGCTGCTGTTGGCCACCTGAAAGCTGCGCCGGGAACTTATCCGCATGTGCAGACAGCCCGACGCGTTCCAGCAACTTCAGTCCCTTTTCACGCGCCGCTTTTTTGTCGCGCTTCAGCACTTTCACCTGCGCCAGCGTCAGGTTCTCAATGATGGAGAGGTGAGGAAACAGCTCAAAATGCTGGAACACCATCCCAACGTGGGAGCGAAGCTGGGCAAGGTTGGTTTTGCGGTCATTCACTTTGGTGCCGTTAACGACAATCTCGCCCTGCTGGACAGGTTCCAGCCCATTAACGGTTTTGATAAGCGTCGACTTACCGGAGCCGGACGGGCCACATACCACCACCACATCGCCTTTTTTCACTTCTGTTGAGCAGTCGGTCAGCACCTGAAAGTGCCCATACCATTTAGAAACATTTTTCAGGGAAATCATTATACGGTCCTTTTCTTCAGCCAGCTGACCAACAGCGATGCGCTTAAACTAATCACAAAATAGACCCCGCCCGCGAAGAGGATCATCTCAACCTGCGTTCCGTCACGTTCGCCAATGGTGGAGGCGGTACGGAAGAAGTCTGCCAGGCTCAGCACGTAGACCAGGGAGGTATCCTGGAACAGGACGATGCCCTGCGTCAGCAACAGCGGAACCATGGCGCGAAACGCCTGCGGCAGAATAATGAGCTTCATGGACTGCCAGTGCGTCATACCGAGCGCCAGCGCAGCGCTGGACTGCCCGCGCGAGATACTCTGAATACCTGCGCGGATGATCTCGGAGTAGTAGGCGGCTTCAAACATGGAGAATGCCACCATGGCAGAGATCAGGCGGATATCGGTTTTCGGCGACAGTCCCAGCACGTTCTGTAAAAAGCCGGGAACAATCAGGTAAAACCACAACAGCACCATGACCAGTGGAATGGAGCGGAACACGTTAACGTAAGCCGTAGCAAACCAGGCGAGCGGTTTAAAGCTCGACAGGCGCATCACTGCCAGCAGGGTGCCCCAGACAATACCGACGATAATGGCGATTACGGTGATCTTTAAGGTGATCGCCAGGCCATCCAGCAGATAAGGCATGGAGGGAACAATGGAACTCCAGTCAAATTCGTACATTATTTGCCCCCCAGATTGCCCGGCAGGCGTACTTTGCGTTCAACCAGGTTCATCACCAGCATGATGAAAGCGTTAATCAGAACATAGGCGAGCGTGATTGCCGTGAAGGATTCCCATGCGTGAGCGGAGTAATCCAGCAGTTTGCCCGCCTGCGCCGCCATATCTACCAGACCAATGGTTGAGGCGATGGCCGAGTTTTTTACCAGGTTCATCATCTCGGAGGTCATCGGCGGAACGATGACGCGGTAAGCGTTAGGCAGCAGTACGTAACGGTAGGCTTGTGGCAGGGTCAGGCCCATCGCCAGTGCCGCATTCTTTTGTCCGCGTGGCAGTGACTGTATGGCGGCACGCACCTGCTCGCAGACGCGCGCAGCGGTGAACAGTCCCAGACACAGCATGGAGGAGACAAAGAATTGTACGTTAGGATCCAGCTCGGCCTTGAACCACATGCCGAGATCTTCCGGCAGCAGTTCCGGGATCACCAGATACCAGGTAAAGAACTGCACGATCAGCGGAACGTTACGGAACAGTTCCACATAGAGCGTGCCAATCGAAGAGAGAAAACGGTTAGGGACGGTACGCAGAATACCGAACAGCGAACCGACAAGAAACGCGATAATCCACGCCGTTATCGATAACGCAACGGTAACCTGAAAGCCGCTCCACAGCCAGCCGAGATAGGTGGTGTTGCCGAACGGGGCTTGTTGCAGAAAGATGCCCCAGTTCCAGTCAATTGACATAGTAAACTCCAGAAAAAAGAGGGTAGCAGCGCTACCCTCGAAGATTGGTGAGAAGCTCAATTTTTGCGCTGAGTGGGGAACGACCACTCAACGTATAGTCTGTCCATGCTTCCCGACAATCGAGAGGGCAGGAGATCCCGCCCCTGTCGTTCTAGTTAGTTAAGAGCTTTGTCGTTTGGTGATTTGAACAGCGCTTTCATGTCGTCAGACAGTTCAAAGTTCATGTTCAGGTTTTTTGGTGGAATTGGGTTCTTGAACCATTTGTCGAACCATTTTGCCGCTTCGCCAGAGGTTTGCGCTTGAGCGATGGTGTCATCGATCAGCTTTTTGAAGCCTTCATCGCCTTTACGCAGCATACAGCCGTAAGCTTCTTTCGACTGCGCAGTCCCGACGATTTCCCAGTTGTCTGGTTTCTTCGCCTTGGCGCGCTCGCCTGCCAGCAGAGCGTCATCCATCATAAACGCAACGGCACGACCGCTTTCCAGGGTACGGAAGGAGTCGCCGTGATCTTTCGCGCTGATGATGCGCATGTCCATTTTCTTCTCGTCGTTCAGCTTGTGCAGCAGCACTTCGGACGTGGTACCGGAGGTCACGACAACCGCTTTGCCTTTCAGGTCAGCAAAATCTTTGATATCGCCGCCTTTCTTCGTCAGCAGGCGGGTGCCTACAACGAAGATGGTGTCCGAGAAAGCGGCCTGTTTCTGACGCTCAAGGTTGTTGGTGGTTGAGCCACATTCAAAATCAAATGTGCCGTTTTGCAGCAGAGGAATACGGTTCTGTGAAGTGATGGGGATCAGCTTCACTTGCAGGTCAGGTTTGTTCAGCTTTTTCTTCACGGCTTCAACGATGGCGTTGGAGTAATCCTGTGAATAGCCCACGACTTTTTGCGTGTTGTCGTAGTAAGAGAACGGGACAGAAGATTCACGGTGGCCGACCACGATCACGCCGTTTTTGGCAATCTTGTCGAGAGTGCTTCCTGCTGCCGGAGCGTCTTCAGCGTGAACGATGCCCGCAGACATTCCCATAACCAGCATTGCTGTGGCCAGTTTACGTAATTGCATACCCAACTCCTTTCTTATCAGCGCCAGTGACGCTTTGATACCCATTGTGATGTTGTTATATCTCGCGCAATGCGAGTGCAGTGTTATACAAGCTTGTTAACATTTAGTCTGGCTTAATGTAAAGATTTTGCTGCGTTATTGTTTATTTTTGCGAAGCACGCCGCACCATTCAGAGGCAATAATCTCTCGTTGCACCGTTTCGGTGCTACCGGAGATCCATGCTGGTGCGACAAGGTTGCACGTTAAGCCAGACAGCGTTTGCGTAATTAAACAAAGCAACAGGCGTGCCAGAATTGAATTTTAGGAGGAAATTGTCGGGTGGCGGCTGCGCCGGAGAGTAGGCCGGGTAAGGCGTAGCCGCCACCCGGCAACAGAAGGCCAGGTTATCTACGACGCTGACGCAGGCTCATCACTACGGCGGCAAAACCGAACAGCGTGGTCAGGATCCACAGCGCCCAGTTCCCGGTGCGCGCATAAGGCGTCAGGCCCGTAGCTGGCGTCACTTTCGTGGTCAGCACCTCACGGGTGAACTGCGGGATCATGGCCTGGATTTCACCCTGCGGGCCAATCACGGCGGTGATGCCGTTATTGGTGCTGCGCAACAGCGGACGTGCCAGCTCCAGAGAACGCATTCGTGCCATCTGGAAGTGCTGCCACGGGCCGATCGATTTACCGAACCACGCATCGTTTGAGATGGTCAGCAGATAGTCGGTGTCCGGGCGGAAGTTATCGCGCACCTGCTCGCCGAGGATAATCTCGTAGCAAATAGCGGCCGTCAGGGCAAACCCGTGCGCATGCAGCTGCGGCTGAACGTAAGGGCCCCGGCTGAATGAGGACATCGGCAGGTCAAAGAACGGTGCCAGTGGGCGCAGAATAGACTCCAGCGGAACAAACTCGCCAAACGGTACAAGGTGATTTTTGTTGTAACGATTGGTGGAGGTATAGCTGTATTCGCTGTCCTTACCGAGCGTAATGATCGTGTTGTACGTGTCATAGCGGTTCTGCTGATTGAGACGCGCATCCACAATTCCGGTAATCAGCGTACTGCCGCGCGCGCGCAGCAGATCGTCCATCATCTTCAGGAAGGGCTGCTGATTGATCTCCAGATCCGGGATCGCAGACTCAGGCCAGATGATGAGCTGCGATTTGCCCATCACCTTTTCAGTGGCGTTGGCGTAGATTTTCAGCGTGTTCAGCAGCTGATTCTCATCCCATTTCAATGACTGCGGGATATCGCCCTGTATCAACGATACCTGCGTGGCGCGCGCGGGCTCCAGCGTGAACCACTGGATATAACGCAGTGGGAAAGGCAGGGCAAACAGGATTAACGCGGCAACCAGCGGCTTCCAGTTACGTGTCACCAGAGCCAGCACCAGCAGGCCGCTGACCGCCATGAGCAGGAAGTTAATCGCCTCCACGCCCATGACGGGAGCCAGACCTTTCAGCGGGCCGTCCACCTGGCTATAGCCGAACTGCAACCACGGGAAGCCGGTCAGTACCCAGCCGCGCAGAAATTCGGTGATTTGCCAGACAACGGGAGCCGCTATCGCGACGCGCAGCCAGGTCGTTTTAGGCCACAGACGAGATAGAATACCGGCGAACAGGCCAGTGTAGAGCGAAAGATAGGCGGCGAGCAGCACAACCAGGAAGACGTTAACCGGCCCCGGCATTCCGCCAAATTGCGCGATACTGACGTAGACCCAGTTGATACCAGAGCCAAACAGCCCCAGCCCCCAGAAGTAGCCTATGGCCGCGGCCTGTACCGGACGACGATTCAGGGTAAGACCCTGTAGCCCCATCAGGGAGAGAATAGCGGCTGGCCAGATATCGTAAGGAGAAAAAGCCAGCGTACCGCTGGCTCCGAGTAACAGCGCCAGCAGCAAACGGACGCGCTGGCGTTCAAAGAGTGGGGCAAATGCCATTTACATTAATCTTCCAGTTTTGGCACCGGTGAGTCGTCCGGCATTCTGACATGAACCTGAATAATACGTCGGCTGTCAGCCATTGCGACCTTGAACTGGTAACCATCGATGTCAACGGTTTCACCGCGGGCCGGAAGATGGCCGAAGGCCTGCATCACCAGACCACCAATGGTGTCCACTTCTTCATCGCTGAAGCTGGTGCCAAAGGTGTCATTGAAGTCTTCAATGGAGGCCAGCGCGCGCACGGTCCAGGTGTGGCGGCTCAGCTGACGGAAGTCGATATCCTCTTCTTCGTCATACTCATCTTCGATTTCGCCCACGATCAGCTCAAGGATGTCTTCGATTGTGACCAGACCGGAAACGCCACCAAATTCATCAATAACAATCGCCATGTGATAGCGCTGGGAGCGAAACTCCTTCAGCATCCGATCCACACGCTTACTTTCCGGCACAACCACGGCCGGGCGTAACACTTTTTCCATACTGAAGGCTTCGGCATCGCTGCGCATAAACGGCAGCAGATCTTTCGCCATCAAAATCCCTTCGATGTGATCTTTGTCTTCGCTGATGACCGGGAAACGTGAGTGAGCCGATTCGATAATCACATCGAGGCACTCGTCCAGCGTCTGGTTGCGTTTCAGGGTAATCATCTGCGAGCGGGGGATCATGATGTCGCGGACGCGCTGGTCGGCGATGTCCATCACCCCTTCGAGCATTTCGCGCGTATCTTCGTCGATAAGGTCGTTCTGCCCGGAATCACGAATCAGCTCCAGCAGTTCGTCACGGTTTTTCGGTTCGCCGTGGAAAAGCTGGTTCAGGATGAGGGAGAAAAATCCCTTTTTAGTGGTTGTCGTGTCGCTACTGTGTGAATTGTCGTCGCTCATGGCGTTTGTTAAGGGTTCTCTTGTTAGTTCAACGTTAACCGCCGCGCTATGTCCCTGCGCGGCGGCATGGTAGTCAGTGACTGACTATTCTTTCTCGGCAATGTACGGATCCTCATAGCCCAGAGCAAGCATTATCTCTGTCTCGAGGGATTCCATCTCTTCCGCTTCGTCATCTTCAATATGGTCGTAACCCAGAAGATGCAGGCTACCGTGCACCACCATGTGTGCCCAGTGCGCTTCCAGCGGCTTTTGCTGCTCTTTGGCTTCCTGCTCAACCACCTGACGGCAGATGATCAGATCGCCCAGCAGCGGCATCTCAATGCCCGGAGGGGCTTCGAACGGGAAAGAGAGCACATTGGTCGGCTTATCTTTCCCGCGATAGGTCAGGTTGAGCTCATGGCTTTCTGCTTCATCCACCAGGCGAATCGTGACCTCTGATTCTTCCTGAAACTGGGGGATAACGGCATCCAGCCATTTCTGAAACTGTGCCTCTTCTGGCATGCCGGAATTATCTTCACAGGCCAGCTGTAAATCGAGGATCACCTGACTCATTTCTGTTCATGCTCCTGCGCTTCGCGCTTACGTTCTGCGGCCAGCTCGGCCCTGCGCTTCTGATCTGCCTCTTCCCAGGCCTCATAAGCGTTAACGATACGCGCGACCACCGGGTGGCGTACCACATCTTCACTGTGGAAGAAGTTAAAGCTGATTTCGTCTACCTCGGCCAGCACTTCGATGGCGTGACGCAGACCCGATTTGGTGTTACGCGGCAGGTCAATCTGGGTGACGTCACCGGTAATAACCGCTTTCGAGTTAAAGCCAATACGCGTCAGGAACATCTTCATCTGTTCAATGGTGGTGTTCTGGCTCTCATCCAGAATGATGAACGCGTCGTTAAGTGTACGCCCACGCATGTAGGCCAGCGGAGCCACTTCAATCACGTTACGCTCGATGAGCTTTTCAACTTTCTCGAAGCCGAGCATTTCGAACAGCGCGTCGTACAGCGGGCGCAGGTAGGGGTCCACTTTCTGACTTAAATCGCCCGGCAGGAAGCCGAGTTTCTCACCGGCTTCTACAGCAGGGCGGGTCAGCAGGATACGGCGGATCTCCTGACGCTCAAGCGCATCGACAGCAGCAGCAACGGCCAGATAGGTTTTACCCGTACCCGCCGGACCCACGCCAAAGGTGATGTCATGGTCGAGAATGTTGGCGATGTACTGTGCCTGGTTCGGGGTACGAGGCTTAATCACGCCGCGTTTGGTTTTGATGTTGATGGCTTTGCCATAGTCCGGCACGCTTTCCGCGCTCTGCTCAAGCACGCGCGCCTCTTTGATGGCCAGGTGGATCTGTTCAGGTTCAATATCCTGGATCTCACCGCGCATCGGGGCGGTATCAACATACAGGCTGCGGAGAATATCTGCCGCGGCGTTGACGCAGATTGGGCGTCCGGTGAGTTTGAAATGGTTATCGCGACGATTGATTTCGATACCCAGACGTCGCTCCAGTTGTTTGATGTTGTCATCAAACGGCCCGCACAGGCTCAGCAGGCGAGCGTTGTCTGCGGGCTCAAGGCTAATTTCACGCGTATCTATGTTCAAACTGTTCCTCTTTATTTGGTTAACTGACCCGTGGCCACACGGCGTAATAAAACGGTCATTACCGAAATTATTCACGCCATAGAATAAAGGCGCAAGCGTTGCGGTAGATATTGGGGGTGATGAGAGGAAATACAAGGCCTGCCGGACAGGCAGGCCAGAGGGATCAGGGCTGGTAAATACCTACGCCAGAATCGTTGACTTTACGGGTGCGAGAGATAACGGATTCCGGAGTCTGTGCAATACGCAGACCCATTTCGTCCTCAGTGCGTACCACCTTCCCGCGCAGCGAGTTCGTGAGCACTTCGACAATCTCGACGTCCACAAACTTACCAATCATGTCCGGGGTGCCTTCAAAATTCACCACGCGGTTATTTTCGGTTCGACCAGACAGTTCCATGATGCTCTTACGGGAAGTGCCTTCCACCAGAATACGCTGGACAGTGCCGAGCATTCGACGGCTCCAGGCGTTGGCCTGCTGGTTGATACGCTCCTGCAAAATATACAGACGCTGCTTTTTCTCTTCTTCCGGCACATCGTCAACCATATCGGCCGCTGGGGTGCCCGGGCGTGCTGAGAAGATGAAGCTGTAGCTGACGTCGAAATTCACCTCGCCGATGAGCTTCATGGTGCGCTCGAAGTCATCAGCGGTTTCGCCAGGGAAGCCGACGATAAAGTCGGAGCTAATCTGGATATCCGGGCGCGCTTCACGCAGCTTGCGGATGGTGGACTTATACTCCAGCACCGTATGTGGACGACCCATCAGGTTCAGCACGCGGTCAGAGCCGCACTGGATCGGCAGGTGCAGGAAGCTCACCAGCTCTGGCGTATCGCGATAGACGTCAATAATGTCGTCGGTAAATTCCATCGGATGGCTGGTGGTAAAGCGAATGCGGTCAATGCCGTCAATCGCCGCCACCAGACGCAGCAGTTCAGCAAAGCTGCCAGTGGTGCCGTCGTAGTTTTCCCCGCGCCAGGCGTTCACATTCTGGCCCAGCAGGTTCACTTCGCGAACGCCCTGTGCGGCAAGCTGCGCGATTTCAAACAGGATATCGTCTGCCGGGCGGCTCACTTCTTCACCGCGGGTGTAAGGTACCACGCAGTAAGTACAGTATTTGTTGCAGCCTTCCATGATGGAGACAAAGGCGGTCGGGCCATCAGCGCGCGGCTCTGGCAGACGGTCAAATTTCTCGATCTCCGGGAAACTCACGTCAACCACCGGGCTACGGCTGCCGCGAACCTGATTAATCATCTCTGGCAGGCGGTGAAGGGTCTGAGGGCCAAAAACGATATCCACATAGGGGGCTCTCTGGCGGATCAGCTTACCTTCCTGCGATGCGACGCAGCCACCCACGCCAATGATCAGGTCCGGATTTTTCCGTTTGAGAAGCTTCCAGCGGCCTAACACATGAAAGACTTTTTCCTGTGCTTTTTCACGAATTGAACAGGTGTTCAGCAGCAGCACATCGGCTTCTTTCGCATTTTCAGTCAGCTGGTATCCGTGGGTGGTATCCAGCAGATCGGCCATCTTCGATGAATCGTATTCGTTCATCTGACAGCCCCAGGTTTTTATATGGAGTTTTTTAGTCATCGACTTGCTCAGCTCAGGATTGCAAGCCGCGTATTGTAATGCTTTGGTGCGGTTGTGACCAGTATGAAGGTTGTCAACCTCAGGGCCGCAAAAATCCGGTAAACTTAAGGTATTCTCCAATAAGGAATAGTGACCATGACACTCCTGAACACCGAAGTTGCCGTTGTTGGCGGCGGTATGGTCGGCGGCGCACTGGCGCTGGGGCTGGCGCAGCAGGGATTTGACGTAACCGTTATTGAACAGGCGGCTCCGCCGGCATTCGATCCTGCCAGCCAACCGGACGTGCGTATTTCCGCCATCAGCGCGTCCTCTGTTGATCTGCTTCGCGGGCTGGGCGTCTGGGAGGCGGTGCTGGCGATGCGCGCGCACCCTTACAGCCGTCTTGAAACCTGGGAGTGGGAAAATGCTCACGTCTCGTTTGACGCCGCCGAGCTGAAACTGCCGCGTCTGGGCTATATGGTGGAAAACAACGTGCTCCAGCAGGCGCTCTGGCAGGCGCTGGAGGCGCACCCGAAGGTGACGCTGCGTGTTCCGGACTCGCTGAAAGCCCTGCATCGTCATGAAGGTGGATATCTCCTGACGCTGGATAACGACGATGAGCTAGCCGTGAAGCTGGTGGTGGGGGCGGATGGCGCGAACTCGCAGGTCAGGCAGATGGCAGGCATTGGGATCCATGCCTGGCAGTATCAGCAATCCTGCATGCTGATCACCGTGCAGTCAGAAAACGCGCCGGGCGAAAGCACCTGGCAGCATTTTACGCCGAACGGCCCGCATGCATTCTTACCGTTGTTTGATAACTGGGCTTCGCTGGTGTGGTACGACAAGCCGGCGCGCATTCGACAGTTGCAGGGGCTGTCCATGGATCAGTTGCAGCGCGAAATCCGCCAGCACTTCCCGCGCCGTCTGGGTAACGTGACCCCGGTTGCCGCTGGCGCATTCCCGCTGATGCGACGCCATGCGTTGCAGTATGCCCGTGAAGGGCTGGCCCTGGTGGGAGACGCGGCGCACACCATTCATCCGCTGGCGGGGCAGGGGGTTAACCTGGGATACCGTGACGTCGATGCGTTACTGGATGTGCTGGGTAACGCTCGCGCCCACGCGGAAGCCTGGGCCAGCCATGAGGTACTGAAGCGCTACCAGACGCGCCGTATGGCGGATAACTTCATTATGCAGTCGGGGATGGATCTGTTCTATGCCGGGTTCAGCAATGATGTTGGCCCGGTGCGGATATTGCGCAATATTGGATTGATGGCAGCGGAACGTGCCGGTGGTCTGAAGCGTCAGGCACTGAAATACGCCCTCGGACTCTAATCTTTATTCCCTCTCCCCGTGGGCTGAGGGTTCCCCACAAATTAATGCGAGCACTGAGCAATCCCCTCGCCCCTCCGGGGAGAGGGTTAGGGTGAGGGGAATATACGGCGGTGGTGGTCATTCCGTTCACTTTATGTTCCTTACTACTCTGTAACGACATGACCGGTGAACGTGCCAGGGTGGCTCAGTCGCCACCACCCTGGCGACCCGGGCTCCCGGCGGTAAATCGCCGCTTCGCGGTGCCCTCGGCTTATTCCTTCCGGCTTATCGGGTACGGGCGGAGGCAACGTCCCTGTAAAGCCGCCCTCTCGGCGCATCCCTGCGCCTCGCCCCGGCCGGAAGGCAAACGCCTCAGCGATTTACAGCCGGACCAGGGCATCGCTGACAGCCCTCAGTCATTTAGAAAGCAACTTTATTGCTTCTGCATAAAAAAATTACTGGGGATCCCTCAGCCCCGTGGGAGAGGGTTAGGGTGAGGGCATCAGGCCGCACTATTCTGAGCAACAAAAACAAAAAAGCCCGCAGAGCGGGCTTGTTTGTTTTAAGTGGCTGGGGTGCAGGGATTCGAACCCCGGAATGCTGGTATCAGAAACCAGAGCCTTACCGCTTGGCGACACCCCAATTGCGTTAAACAAACTGCTTAACGACTTTAAAGTGGCTGGGGTACGAGGATTCGAACCTCGGAATGCCGGAATCAGAATCCGGTGCCTTACCGCTTGGCGATACCCCAACAATGTTCAGTTTACCGAATCGTATTCGATAACATAAATATGGTGGCTACGACGGGATTCGAACCTGTGACCCCATCATTATGAGTGATGTGCTCTAACCAACTGAGCTACGTAGCCAGTACTGCAATCTTCGATGGCTGGGGTACCTGGATTCGAACCAGGGAATGCCGGTATCAAAAACCGGTGCCTTACCGCTTGGCGATACCCCAATACCGCGGAGAACCGCATGATCGAAGAAATATGGCTGGGGTACCTGGATTCGAACCAGGGAATGCCGGTATCAAAAACCGGTGCCTTACCGCTTGGCGATACCCCATCCGTGCAACGCTTACCTGGGAATGGTGCGGGAGGCGAGACTTGAACTCGCACACCTTGCGGCGCCAGAACCTAAATCTGGTGCGTCTACCAATTTCGCCACTCCCGCAAAAAAGATGGTGGCTACGACGGGATTCGAACCTGTGACCCCATCATTATGAGTGATGTGCTCTAACCAACTGAGCTACGTAGCCATCTTTTTTTCGCGTTACCTTATCGGCGTTGCGGGGCGCATTATGCGTATAGACCCTTGCAGCGTCAACACCTTTTTCAATGAAAATAGCCGGAATGTGACTGTTTGGTTAGGTTGCGAACAGCGAGGCCGAATATTCGACAATTATTGGTTATTAATCGATTTTATGCGGAGAAAAGAGAGGCAAAAAAATCAGGCCCCGGAGGGCCTGATGATACTCTGAACATTATTTATAGGCAGACTGGTGAACGCCCACCGCGCGTCCTGACGGATCGTTCATGGCTTTGAATGATTCATCCCATTCAATGGCTTTAGCAGAAGAGCAGGCGACCGATGGACCACCCGGTACGCACTCGGCTGCACTTGGAACCGGGAACAGCTCCTCAAAGATCTCACGGTACAAATACGCTTCTTTCGAGGCTGGCGTGTTGTACGGGAAGCGGAAGCTCGCAGTTTCCAGTTGTTGATCAGAAACCTGTTTTGCCGCCACCTCTTTCAAGGTGTCGATCCAGCTGTAACCTACGCCATCGGAGAACTGCTCTTTCTGACGCCACGCCACGCTCGCCGGCAGGTAGGATTCAAAACATTCACGCAGGATATGTTTCTCCATTTTGCCGTTGCCGCACATTTTGTCCTGCGGGTTGATGCGCATCGCCACATCGAGGAATTTCTTATCGAGGAACGGCACGCGGGCTTCCACACCCCAGGCGGACATCGCTTTGTTGGCGCGCGCGCAGTCAAACATGTGCAGCGCCTGTAGCTTACGCACCGTTTCTTCATGCAGCTCTTTGGCGTTTGGCGCTTTGTGGAAATAGAGATAACCGCCAAACACTTCGTCAGAACCTTCGCCGGAGAGCACCATCTTGATGCCCATCGCTTTGATCTTCCGCGACATCAAATACATCGGCGTGGAGGCGCGAATGGTGGTCACATCATAGGTTTCAATGTGATAGATCACATCGCGGATCGCATCCAGACCTTCCTGTACGGTGAAGTGAATTTCATGGTGCACCGTGCCGAGATGGTTCGCCACTTCCTGGGCGGCTTTCAGGTCAGGTGCCCCTTCCAGACCCACGGCAAAGGAGTGCAGCTGCGGCCACCAGGCTTCAGAGCGCTCCTGATCTTCCACGCGACGTGCGGCGAATTTCTTGGTAATCGCGGAGATCACGGAGGAGTCCAGACCGCCGGAGAGCAGTACGCCATAAGGTACGTCTGACATCAGGTGGCTTTTCACTGACTCTTCCAGGGCCTGACGCAGTTCGGCTTTGTCCGTCACGTTGTCTTTCACCGCTTCATAATCAAACCAGTCGCGCTGATAGTACGGGCGGATCTCGCCGTCTTTACTCCACAGGTAGCTACCTGCCGGGAACTCTTTGATGGTGCGGCACACCGGTACCAGGGCTTTCATCTCTGAGGCAACGTAGAAGTTACCGTGTTCATCGTGTCCCATGTACAGCGGGATAATACCAATATGGTCGCGGCCAATCAGGTAAGCGTCTTTTTCGCTGTCGTACAGCGCGAAGGCGAACATACCTTGCAGGTCGTCGAGGAACTCCGGGCCTTTCTCCTGATACAGCGCCAGGATCACTTCGCAGTCTGAGCCGGTCTGAAACGCGTAGCGATCGCCGTACTCAGCGCGCAGCGCCTGATGGTTGTAAATTTCACCGTTAACAGCCAGCGCGTGCGTTTTTTTCTCGTTATACAGCGGCTGTGCGCCAGCGTTGACATCAACAATGGAAAGACGTTCGTGAGCCAGAATCGCTTTATCGCTGGCGTAAACGCCTGACCAGTCCGGACCGCGATGGCGCATCAGGCGGGACAATTCGAGTGCTTTTTTACGCAGTTCGCCCGCGTCAGTTTTAATATCCAGTACGCCAAAAATAGAACACATAACCTTCTCCGTTAACCCTGTTGCGTTGTGATGTTGCTTGCTTATGAAAATGCCGCAAAAAGGGGAGGGGGCGCAAGCGTTTTACCGATGAAAACGTAAAAAGTGCAATGGCAATTGCCGAATCTTAAAAAAAGAGTATGCATTAAGCCATTCTATTGATGATTTCTCAATGAAGAGCTGATTTCGTTAGATGAAGTGATATTTTCAGGCGGCAGAAATGAAAAACCACGCCCTGGGGCGTGGTTCTGAATCAAATAACGTCGATTTCGTCGACAGAGGGGTAAATCCAGCTTGGCCGGAACGGCATCGTATCAATGTCATCAAGCTGTGAAACGCCAGAAAGCACCAGGATGGTTTCAAGCCCCGCCTGGAAGCCAGCCAGAATATCGGTACGCAGGTTGTCGCCCACGATGACGGTTTCTTCTGAGTGTGCCTGCATCGTATTCAGTGCGGCGCGGATGATCCACGGGCTCGGTTTACCGACAACAAACGGCTTACGACCCGAGATTTTTTCGATACCGGCGCACAGCGCACCGCAGGCGGGATAAAAACCACGACCATGCGTATCCGGGTTAGTGGCGATAAAACGTGCACCATTGGCGACAAAGTAGGCTGCTTTATGCATCATCTCCCAGTTAAAGGAGCGCGTTTCGCCCACGATGACAAAGTCCGGATTCACGTCGGTGATGGTGAAGCCCGCTTTATACAGCTCGTGGATCAGCGCGCCTTCGCCAACCACGTAGGCTTTTTTGCCTTCCTGACGCTTCAGGAAATCCGCGGTCGCCATCGCAGAGGTATAAAACACGCTGTCCGGGACGTTGACACCCGCGGTAGCAAAGCGATTTGCCAGATCCTGACCAGTCTGTGAAGGGTAGTTCGTGAGAAGAACCAGTGGCATTCCTTTGTCGATGATGCGGTGAAGAAACTCCGCAGCACCTGGCACGGCAACGTTGTCGTGCATCAGCACGCCGTCGATATCACAAATTACATTCTTAATGGTCATGGACAATCCGACATCAAAAAAAGAAGGCGTTACTATAAGGTCCGATCAGGATTCCAGCAAATGTTGCAGCAGGATCCCGTTGAGCATGGCACGTTTTACCAGGGCGAATGCGCCAATTGCCGAGCGGTGATCGAGCGTAGATCGCACCACCGGCAAATTCTGGCGAAATGCCTTCAGCGCCTGGGTATTGATGCAGCCTTCAATGGCAGGCAGTAATACTTTTTCGGCTTCAACGATCTCGCCGGCAATCACCACTTTTTGCGGATTAAACAGGTTGATGGCAATGGCGATGGTCTTACCCAGGTGGCGTCCTACCTGTTCGATCACTTCGCAGGCCAGCGCATCGCCTTTGTTTGCCGCTTTGCAGATGGCACCGATCTTACAGTCGCCCAGCGTGACGCGGCTCTGATAACCCTGCTCCAGCAGGTGGCGGACGCGATGTTCAATGGCGGCATTGGCGGCAACGGTTTCAAGACAGCCAAAGTTACCGCAGTGGCAGCGCTCGCCAAGCGGTTCCACCTGGATATGACCGATCTCGCCTACGTTACCGTTACGACCAATAAAAATGCGGCCATTCGAGATGATACCCGCACCTGTACCACGGTGAACGCGCACCAGAATAGAGTCTTCGCAGTCCTGGCTCGCACCAAAGTAGTGCTCCGCCAGCGCCAGCGAGCGGATATCGTGACCAACAAAGCAGGTCAGCTTGAAGCGTTTTTCCAGCGCCTCAACCAGCCCCCAGTTCTCTACCTTAATGTGCGGCATGTAGCGAATAACGCCGCTTTCCGGGTCAACCAGACCGGGTAAAATCACCGAGATGGCGATGAGTTCACGGATCTTGCGCTGACAGCTTTCGATAAACTGCGCAATGGTATTCAGTAACGCGTGTTCGAGCGTCTCCTGCGTGCGCTCAGGAAGGGGGTAATGCTCTTCGGCAATGGCCTTGCTGCTCAGATCGTAGAGCGTAAGCGTGGTGTCATGACGTCCTAAGCGAACGCCAATGGCCTGAAAATTGCGGGTTTCAGTGACGATGGAAATCGCGCGGCGGCCGCCGGTGGAGGCCTGCTGATCCACTTCTTTGATCAGGCCGCGCTCAATAAGCTGACGTGTAATTTTTGTCACGCTGGCGGGAGCAAGCTGGCTTTGTTCGGCTATCTGAATGCGTGAGATTGGCCCGTGCTGGTCAATCAGGCGATAAACTGCCGCGCTGTTAAGTTGTTTAACGAGATCGACATTACCGATTTGAGCTTGTCCGCCTGGTGTCATACTTTTACTTACTCAGTGACGACCTCGTTACCATTAACGATGGTCTTAATAATTTTATAATCGTGTGTGAACGCCGTCAGGTTTGCAACCATACCTGGCGCAATACCGCCGAGCTGTTTATCGACGCCAATAGCGCGCGCCGGATAAAGCGTGGCCATGCGCAGCACTTCCTCAAGCGCAATGCCGCAATGTTCAACGAGGTTACGTACCCCTTCGATCATCGTCAGAGAAGAACCGCTCAGCGTGCCGTTCTCATCCACACACAGTCCATTCCGGTAGTATATTGTTTTACCAGCAAAAATGAACTGGTCAATATTCGCTCCTGCCGGAGCGGTAGCATCCGTGACCAGGCAGAGCTTGTCGCCTTTAAGGCGCTTGGCGTTGCGGATGTTGGTGTAATCGACATGCAAGCCGTCGGCGATAATGCCGCAGTAGACGTCTGGTTCATCCAGAATTGCGCCAACGAGTCCCGGTTCGCGACCGGTAATATACGGCATCGCGTTATAAAGGTGTGTGGCAAATGTAATGCCTGCGCGGAAACCGGCCTTCGCCTCTTTAAGCGTCGCGTTCGAATGGCCCGCAGATACCACAATCCCGGCGGCGGCCAGTTTGCTGATAACGTCCGTGCCGGTCATTTCCGGTGCCAGCGTCACTTTGGTGATCACATCGGCATTGGCGCACATGTAATCCACCAGCTCGGCATCCGGTTTGCGCACGTAGTTCGGGTTATGGGTGCCTTTCTTGACCATATTCAGCCATGGTCCTTCCAGGTGCAGACCCAGCGCCTGATTCGGATGTTTTGCCAGGTATTCGCGCATGACGCGGATACCCTGTTTCATCAGGTCATCGCTGCTGGTAATCAGCGTTGGCAGATAGCTGGTGCAGCCCGATTTCTCGTTGGCTTTTTGCATGATTTCCAGCGTTTCAACCGTTACCGCCTCTGCGGTATCGTTAAACTGGACACCGCCGCAGCCGTTAAGCTGTACGTCGATGAAACCGGGGGAGATTACTGCTCCATTGAGGGAACGTTGTTCGATCTCCGGCGGCAGTTCCGCCAGCGGGCAAACACGTTCAATCAGGCCATTGGCGATTACAATCGCATGGTCATCCAGAATTTCATGGCCGGTATAAATCCGACCGTGGGTTAAAGCGTACATATCGACCCCCGGTTAAAAAAGCGACCGCCCCTGATAAAAGAGGCGGTTATTCAATTACAGACCTTTAATGTTCTCAGCTTCCAGCTCGTTGAAGTATTTCAGCGTTTTCACTTTCAGCTCCATGGTGGACGGTTCGTCACACACGACAACCGCTTTTGGATGCAACTGTAAGCAGCTGATCGTCCACATATGGTTCACGTTGCCTTCAACGGCAGCCTGAAGCGCTTGCGCTTTCACTGCGCCCAGCACCAGAATCATCACTTCTTCGGCATCCAGCAGTGTACCCACACCCACGGTCAGCGCATATTTCGGCACCTGATTGACGTCGCCGTCAAAGAAGCGGGAGTTAGCCACACGCGTGTCATGGGTCAACGTTTTAATACGGGTACGGGAAGCCAGTGAAGATGCCGGTTCGTTGAACGCGATATGACCATCGTTGCCTACGCCGCCCATAAACAGGTGGATTTTACCGTAGGAACGGATTTTTTCTTCATACTGACGGCATTCTGCGTCAATATCAGGCGCGTTTCCATTCAGCAGGTTAATGTTTTCAGCCGGAATATCAACGTGATCGAAGAAATTACGGTGCATAAAGCTGTGGTAACTTTCCGGATGTTCCTTTGGCAGGCCGACATATTCGTCCATGTTGAAGGTCACAACATGTTTAAAGCTAACCTGGCCCGCTTTGTGCATTTCAACCAAAGCCTTATACGCGGTCAGGGGAGTACCACCGGTTGGAAGACCGAGTACGAAAGGACGATCGGCTGTTGGTTTGAACGCGTTGATGCGGTTAACGATATGACGAGCAGCCCATTTTCCGACTTGTTCAGCTGTTGCCAGGGGAATCAGTCTCATTATTCACCTCTAAAGTTTAAGTAAAAGTGGGCGGATGATTAGTGCAACCTGAACTAAGCGTAACCTGGAACCTTTCAGGCCGGATCAATCCGTCTTGATTTTTTGAATGATAAAATAAGTTTTCGTGGTTAGCCAGTGAAAGGGAGGGTTTAATACGATATTTGGTGACAATAATCACAAAAAATAGGTGTTTAATTTGCGATACGAATTAATTTTTCACACACTCACACTGCCAGTGAATCATCAACAGTATCTATCGTTCGTGACACAATAAAAACATAGTTTATGCGCGAGTCTTAACAAAGGGTCTCGTAGGGGGAATAGGATGAATATTTTAGGTTTTTTCCAGCGCCTCGGTAGGGCTTTGCAGCTCCCTATCGCCGTGCTACCGGTTGCAGCATTGCTGCTGCGATTCGGGCAACCCGATCTTCTTAATGTGCCGTTTATTGCCCAGGCAGGCGGCGCCATTTTTGACAACCTTGCGCTGATTTTCGCCATCGGCGTGGCGTCAAGCTGGTCAAAAGACAGCGCCGGTGCTGCGGCACTGGCAGGGGCGGTAGGTTACTTCATCCTCACGAAAGCGATGGTAACCATCAACCCGGAAATCAACATGGGTGTACTGGCGGGTATCATTACCGGTCTGGTCGGTGGCGCCGTGTACAACCGCTGGGCGGGTATCAAACTGCCTGACTTCCTGAGCTTCTTCGGCGGTAAACGTTTTGTGCCGATTGCGACGGGCTTTTTCTGTCTGATCCTCGCCGCCATCTTTGGCTACGTTTGGCCACCGGTTCAGCATGCTATCCATGCGGGTGGCGAGTGGATCGTGTCTGCGGGCGCAATGGGCGCGGGCATCTTCGGTTTCATTAACCGTCTGCTGATCCCAACCGGTCTGCATCAGGTACTGAACACCATCGCCTGGTTCCAGATTGGTGAGTTCACCAACGCGGCTGGCGCGGTATTCCACGGTGATATCAACCGCTTCTACGCAGGCGACGGCACCGCGGGCATGTTCATGTCCGGCTTCTTCCCAATCATGATGTTTGGTCTGCCTGGCGCCGCGCTGGCAATGTACCTGGCTGCGCCGAAAGCGCGTCGCCCAATGGTTGGCGGGATGCTGCTGTCCGTTGCGATCACCGCCTTCCTGACCGGCGTGACCGAGCCACTGGAATTCCTGTTCATGTTCCTGGCTCCGCTGCTGTATCTGATGCACGCGATCCTGACCGGTATCAGCCTGTTCGTTGCCACCCTTCTGGGTATCCATGCAGGCTTCTCCTTCTCCGCAGGCGCTATCGACTATGTGTTGATGTACAACCTGCCGGCGGCAAGCAGCAACGTCTGGATGCTGGTGGTGATGGGCCTGATCTTCTTCGTTATCTACTTCGTTCTGTTCAGCGCGGTTATTCGTATGTTTAACCTGAAGACGCCGGGCCGCGAAGATACGAAAGATGATGTTGTGACCAGTGAAGCCAACAGCAATACCGAAGAGGGTTTAACCCAGCTGGCAACTAGCTATATTGCCGCTGTGGGTGGCACCGACAACCTGAAAGCGATCGATGCCTGTATTACCCGTCTGCGTCTGACCGTGGGCGACTCCGCGCGCGTGAGCGATGCAATGTGCAAACGCCTTGGTGCGTCTGGTGTGGTGAAGCTGAACAAACAAACCATCCAGGTTATCGTGGGTGCGAAAGCCGAATCTATCGGCGATGAAATGAAAAAAGTGGTTGCCCGTGGGCCGGTCGCTGCCGCCTCAACGGATAACGCGCCAGTGGCTGACACGCCGGTTGCAAAACCGCAGGCTGTGCCAAATGCGGTGACCATCGCTGCGCTGGTTTCTCCGGTGACAGGTGACGTTGTTGCGCTTGAGCAGGTGCCTGACGAAGCATTCGCCAGCAAAGCGGTTGGTGATGGCGTGGCGGTGAAACCAACGGACAAAACCGTGGTCTCTCCGGCAGCCGGTACTATCGTGAAAATCTTCAACACCAACCACGCGTTCTGCCTGGAAACGGAAAAAGGCGCGGAGATCGTTGTCCATATGGGTATCGATACCGTTGCGCTGAACGGTCAGGGCTTTACTCGCCTGGTGGAAGAGGGCGCTGAAGTGGCGGCAGGCCAGCCGATTCTGGAAATGGATCTGGAGTTCCTGAACGCCAACGCGCGCTCCATGATAAGCCCGGTAGTGTGCAGCAACATCGACGACTTCAGCGGTCTGGTGATCCAGGCGCAGGGGCAGGTAGTTGCAGGCCAAACGCAACTGTATGAGATTAAAGGCAAGTAATCGCTCCTGAGTAGAGTTATGCCTTTAGCGGCGGGGGATATCCTCCGCCGCTTTTTTTTGCAGCAATTGCCCCCATTATTTTCTTCCGGGACGTTTTAAGGGTTGTCACTACGTCCGGCTTATAAGATCATATGCCGTTATACGTTGTTTACGCTTTGAGGAATCCACGATGAGTGAGGCAGAAGCCCGCCCGAGTAACTTTATTCGTCAGATCATCGATGAAGATCTGGCCAGTGGTAAGCACACCACAGTCCACACGCGTTTCCCGCCGGAGCCAAATGGCTACCTGCACATTGGTCACGCCAAATCGATCTGCCTGAACTTTGGTATTGCGCAAGACTACCAGGGGCAGTGCAACCTGCGTTTCGATGACACCAACCCAGTAAAAGAAGACATCGAATACGTTGAGTCGATTAAAAACGACGTGCAATGGCTGGGCTTCAACTGGTCAGGCGATATCTGCTACTCCTCAGACTATTTCGATCAGCTGTATGCCTATGCGGTTGAACTGATTAACAAGGGTCTGGCATACGTCGACGAGCTCTCTGCTGACGAAATCCGTGAATACCGCGGTACGCTGACTCAGCCCGGTAAGAACAGTCCGTTCCGCGATCGTAGCGTGGAAGAGAACCTGGCGCTGTTTGAAAAAATGCGTGCCGGTGGCTTTGAAGAAGGTAAAGCGTGTCTGCGTGCCAAAATCGATATGGCGTCTCCGTTCATCGTGATGCGCGATCCGGTGCTGTACCGCATTAAGTTCGCAGAACACCACCAGACCGGTAACAAGTGGTGCATCTACCCGATGTACGACTTCACCCACTGCATCAGCGATGCGCTGGAAGGCATTACGCACTCTCTGTGCACGCTGGAATTCCAGGACAACCGTCGTCTGTACGACTGGGTGCTGGATAACATCACCATTCCTGTGCATCCGCGTCAGTACGAGTTCTCTCGTCTGAACCTGGAATACACCGTGATGTCCAAGCGTAAGCTGAACCTGCTGGTCACTGACAAGCACGTTGAAGGCTGGGACGACCCACGTATGCCGACCATTTCTGGCCTGCGTCGTCGTGGCTACACCTCCGCCTCCATTCGTGAGTTCTGCAAACGTATCGGCGTCACCAAGCAGGACAACACCATCGAAATGGCGTCTCTGGAATCCTGCATTCGTGAAGACCTGAACGAAAACGCGCCGCGCGCGATGGCGGTGATCGATCCAGTGAAACTGGTTATCGAAAACTATCCGCAGGGCGGGAGCGAACTGGTCTCTATGCCTAATCATCCGAACAAACCGGAAATGGGCACCCGCGACGTGCCGTTCAGCGGTGAAATCTGGATCGATCGTGCCGACTTCCGCGAAGAAGCGAACAAGCAGTACAAGCGTCTGGTGCTGGGCAAAGAAGTACGTCTGCGTAACGCCTATGTAATCAAAGCCGAGCGCGTAGAGAAAGATGCGGAAGGTAACATCACGACCATCTTCTGTACGTACGACGCAGAGACGCTGAGCAAAGATCCGGCGGATGGCCGTAAAGTGAAAGGCGTAATCCACTGGGTGAGCGCGCAGCATGCGCTGCCGGTTGAGATCCGTCTCTACGACCGTCTGTTCAGCGTGCCTAACCCAGGCGCAGCGGAAGACTTCCTGGCGGTTATTAACCCTGAGTCTCTGATTATCAAGCAGGGGTATGCCGAGCCGTCTCTGAAAGCCGCTGAAGCCGGTAAAGCGTTCCAGTTCGAACGTGAGGGTTATTTCTGCCTGGACAGCCGTTACAGCACGGCAGAAAAACCGGTATTTAACCGTACCGTGGGTCTGCGTGATACCTGGACTAAGATCGGCGAATAATAACGCTGCTCTGGTCAATGAGAAACAAACGCCGCGTAATGCGGCGTTTTTTTATTTAACGATCATGTCGTTAAGCATCGGGATAATCTTTTAAAGCCAACATTCCAGGTCAATGTGGTGCTACTTATTTTATTTAAAAAAAGTTTGTTGTTTTCCAAAAACAGAAACGCTGAAAAATATATTGTCAATCTCAATGTTACTTACTGAAAATTAGCGTATTCCCCCGCCAGTACTCGCTTCACGGTAAATGTTACAAAGCACTACGAAATATGTGCTCTTCGTCATAATCCTGACTTTTGCCTGATTAAAAGCATTGATAATTCGCGTCGCGAAAAATAACCTAAAGACGGTAGTTAATTCGAGGGTATTTCTGACTACCCCTGACCATTTGGTCTTTTCTGTTTTTCGCCGTTTAAGGCGTTTTAATTCGTCAAAGAGGAATAATCTATGCGTACGTTCAGTGGCAAACGTAGTGCGCTGGCGCTGGCTATCGCCGGTGTGACAGCAATGTCGGGCCTGGTGGTTGCGCCAGAGGCAAAAGCAGCAGGTTTCATTGAAGATTCCACCCTTACGGGCGGTATTTATTACTGGCAACGTGAGCGTGACCGTAAAGACGTCACTGAAGATAAATACAAAACTAACCTCTCTCACTCGACCTGGAACGCCAACCTGGATTTCCAGTCGGGATATGCCGCCGATATGTTCGGGATCGATATTGCAGCGTTCACCGCAATTGAAATGGCCGAAAATGGCGACAGCGGCCATCCGAACGAAATTGCGTTCTCCTCCAGCAATAAAGCTTACGACGAAGACTGGTCCGGCGATAAAAGCGGAATCAGCCTGTATAAAGCGGCTGCAAAATTCAAATATGGCCCGGTCTGGGCGCGTGGTGGTTATATCCAGCCAACCGGTCAGACGCTGTTAGCGCCGCACTGGAGCTTTATGCCAGGTACCTATCAGGGCGCGGAAGCCGGTGCTAATTTTGACAACGGCGATGCGGGGGCGTTGAGCTTCTCCTATATGTGGACCAACGAGTACAAAGCGCCGTGGCACATTGAGATGGACAAGTTCTATCAAAACGATAAAAAAACCAAAGTTGATTATCTCCACTCGCTGGGGGCGAAGTACGACTTCAAAAACGATCTGGTGCTGGAAGCGGCTTTTGGTCAGGCTGAAGGTTATATTGATCAGTACTTTGCTAAAGCCAGCTACAAATTTGATATCGCAGGTAGCCCGCTGAGCACCAGCTATCAGTTCTACGGTACGCGCGACAAGGTCAGCGATGGCAGCGTAAATGATATTTATGACGGCACCGCGTGGTTACAGGCGCTAACCTTCGGCTACAAAGTGGGTCAGGTTGATTTGCGTCTGGAGGGTACATGGGTCAAGGCAGAAGGGCAGCAGGGCTATTTCCTGCAACGTATGACGCCAACCTACGCCTCTTCCAACGGTCGTCTGGATATCTGGTGGGATAACCGCTCTGACTTCAACGCCGACGGCGAAAAGGCAGTCTTCTTCGGCGCAATGTATGACCTGAAGAACTGGAACCTGCCTGGCTGGGCAGTGGGCGCGTCCTACGCGTACGCCTGGGACGCGAAGCCAGCGGATATGGCTACGCCAGACGCCTACTACGATCCGAACTACCGTCTGAAAGAGTCTTCATACAGTCTGGATGCGATTTACACCCTGCAGGAGGGGCGTGCGAAAGGCACGATGTTCAAACTGCACTTCACCCAGTATGACAACCACTCCGATATCCCGAGCTACGCGGGCGGTTACGGCAACATCTTCCAGGATGAGCGCGACGTGAAATTCATGGTCATTGCGCCATTTACCATCTTCTGATGAATGCTGCGGCGAGCTGTGTCCCGCCGTTATGGAGACTGAACATGATGAAAAAAAGGGTAATCGTTGCGCTGCTGGCATTCGGGCTGGTGGCGTGTGCGCAGGATCAGGCGCCGAAAGAAGACTCCCGTCTTAAAGAGGCCTACAGCGCGTGCATCAATACCGCACAAGGTTCACCTGAGAAGATTGAAGCCTGTCAAAGCGTGCTGAACGAGCTAAAAAAAGACAAAGCCCATGAGCAATTCGCCACGCAGGAAAACGTTCGCGTGATGGATTACCAGGCCTGTATTCAGGCGCGTAAAACCGGTAACGATCAGGAAGTGGCGAAGCGTTGCGATAAGATTTGGGACGAGATTCGCAATAACAATAAATAAGTTGCTTTACGCCCGGTGGCGCTGCGCTTACCGGGCTTTTTCCAGGCAAAAAAAAAGCCAACCTCACGGCTGGCTCAGAGTATGAACACTGACTTATTTTGCGTCGTGCGCATGTTCATTTTCGCGGCAATCCCCTTCAGCACAGTGACCGTACAGGTACAGGCTGTGGTTGGTCAGGCGGATGCCATGACGGGCGGCGATTTCACGCTGGCGTGATTCAATGGAATCATCGCTAAATTCAATGACCTTGCCACAGTCGAGGCAGATCAGGTGATCGTGGTGGTGCTGCTGAGTCAGCTCGAACACGGATTTACCGCCTTCGAAATTATGACGAGTAACAATGCCCGCGTCATCAAACTGGTTCAGCACACGATAGACGGTTGCCAGCCCAATCTCTTCACCCATATCGATAAGACGCTTATAAAGGTCTTCCGCACTGACATGGTGATTGTCTGGCCCCTGAAGCACTTCAAGGATTTTTAACCGAGGAAGCGTTACTTTCAGGCCAGCTTTCTTTAATGCGGTATTGTTGTCAGTCATGCGGAATCTGTCCTGTTGCTAAACGATTCACTTCAAAAGAAGAAGTGACAGAAAATGCACTTGGGATAATGCGTCTCATTATAGAACTGCCATGGCTAAATGAAAACTGCAAGTCTCAAGCAAAGTATGCTTATAAAAACGTGGTATCACCAACAAACTTGTTCGATGGCACCCACTTTTTACCAGGGGGATATTGTACAGGTCTGGACGAAAAAGTTAAAAGTTTGTAGCAATTAATTTAATCGGTTTTACCTGGACAACGGGCGCAACCGGAGTTGCGCCGCAGGGATATCAGGCGTTAAGGATATCGTCCAGGTTCAGTTCTTCACGAACCTGCTTAACCCATTTTTCTACACGCTCTGCGGTCAGCTCTGGCTGACGGTCTTCATCAATGGCAAGGCCAACGAAGTGATCGTCATCTGCCAGACCTTTGGAAGCTTCGAAGTGGTAACCCGCTGTTGGCCAGTGACCAACAATCGCCGCACCGCGCGGCTCAATGATGTCACGAATAGTGCCCAGCGCATCACAGAAATACTCAGCGTAGTCTTCCTGATCGCCACAGCCAAACAGGGCAACCAGCTTGCCGTTGAAGTCGACTTCTTCCAGCGTCGGGAAGAAATCGTCCCAGTCACACTGTGCTTCACCGTAGTACCAGGTCGGAATGCCCAGCAGCAGGATGTCATAGCCCTCGAGATCTTCTTTGCTGCTCTTGGCGATGTCATGCACATCAGCAACGTCTTTACCGAGCTGTTTTTGAATGTTTTTTGCGATATTTTCAGTATTGCCGGTATCACTGCCAAAGAAAATGCCGATGATTGCCATGAGTAAAATAACCTCTTGAAACTTAATGGTATGGTGGCGCAAATTGTCCACGGATAAGGGCAATAATAGCAGAACAGGCAACCCTGCGGAAACAGCTATCACGCAGGACTGCACTCTGTGCTACATGAAAAAGGTAATATTGGGGATTTTCTGACTCACGCCTTGCCGCGTAACGTCTCAAGCTGGGCGATCAGCATCTCTTCGATCAGTTCGCTGCGGCTGATGTTGCGCGCGTCAGCTAACTCGTTAAGCGCATCGACGGCATCGGCATTCAGCTTGAGTTCGACACGCTTAAGCCCACGATTTTTATCGCGTTTAAGCTGGTTGCGTTTATTGATACGCAGCTGTTCATCGCGCGAAAGCGGATTCGTTTTCGGTCGTCCCGGTCGACGCTCATTCGCGAACAGATCTAGTGTCGTACGGTCCGTTTGTTCTTTGGCCATGATTCTGAGACTTCGGGGGAAACACGCCGCCCTGCTAATGCCCGGGCGATAAGCGCGCCATCATACATCACCCATATCCACACGCCAACGACTGGAAGCCCGTCGTCTTCCGGTCGCTGGCTTTTTAATCAATTCGCTGTATCAGTAAGATAGCGGCGAATGGCGCGCAGGACCGCATCCGGTTTTTCCGCGTGGACCCAGTGCCCGGCACCGGCGATGACGTGAGCGCGAGCCTGCGGAAATTGCGCCAGCAGCGTGTCACGATACGCGTCAGTGACGTAAGGGGAGTTGCCGCCGCGAATAAAGAGGGTAGGGTGCGGCCAGGCGGGGACATTTTCCCACCCCACAATATGCGAATACTGATCCCACAGTACCGGGACGTTAAAGCGCCATTGTCCGTCAACAAAGGATTTCAGCAGGAACTGGACCACGCCTTCTTCATCGAGATGCTCGCGCATAACGGCTGCCGCCTGCTGGCGTGTGGAGACGCCTGACTCTGTCACAGCATTGATCGCAGCGAAAATCTCATCGTGACGGCGAACGTCGTAATTGACGGGCGCAACGTCAATGACCACCAGACCGGAAATTCGCTCAGGGGCCAGCGCAGTGAGCGCCATCACCGCTTTACCGCCCATTGAATGCCCGATGAGCGTCGCTTTCTGGATATTATTCGCATCGAGGGTGTCCCGCAGATCCTGCGCCATGGCTGCGTAGGTCATCTCCTCAGAGCGCCCTGAAAGACCGTGATTGCGCATATCAACCTGGAGGATCTCGTGATCGGTCACTAAATCGCGCGCCAGCACGCCCAGGTTATCCAGGCTACCAAACAGGCCGTGAACCAGTACGATGGGAGAATTATTGTTCGGCGATTGTGCAGTTTGCGCTCGGGTATTCAATTTCATGGCAAAGTTCTTTTTTTAGGTTTGTCAGGTTAGGGTATCATGTTGACCATTCTGCCGCCCGGGGGCAAGGATCCAGTTTAATCTGACTTTTGCCGCCAACCTGGTTTGACGCTATCCGCTGTTGGGATTAGACCTTATAATCTCAACGACTTGTATTCAGATAAGATATCGCACTGGATTAAGATGAAAACAATCGAAGTTGATGACGAACTCTATCAGTATATTGCCAGCCAGACGCGGCATATTGGGGAGAGCGCGTCCGACATTTTACGGCGCATGCTTAAAATTTCCGCCGCCTCACAGCCCACTCCTGTCACTAAAGATGTCGTGTCTCAGCCGAGCGTTGTTGCACAAGTAAAACCTGCCGTCATGCCGGCAAAAGACAAAGTGCGCGCGATGCGCGAGTTGCTGCTGTCTGATGAATATGCAGAGCAGAAAAAGGCGGTTAACCGCTTTATGCTGGTGCTGTCTACACTTTACTCACTGGATAACAACGCATTTGCAGAAGCGACAGAGTCGCTGCACGGTCGCACGCGCGTTTACTTCGCAGGTGACGAGCAGACCCTGCTGCAAAATGGCAACCAAACCAAACCCAAACATGTTCCCGGTACGCCATACTGGGTGATCACCAATACCAATACGGGCCGCAAGTGCAGCATGATCGAACATATCATGCAGTCCATGCAGTTCCCGGCGGAATTGATCGAAAAGGTTTGCGGTACAATTTAACCCTTGCATCAGAAGGACCAGGCAATGGCAAATCACAGCCGTGCAGGACAACCTGCACAACAACGCGATTTGATTAACGTCGCTCAACTGACCGCGCAGTACTACGTGCTGAAGCCGGTGGTGGGCAACGCAGAACACGCAGTGAAGTTTGGTACATCTGGCCACCGCGGCAGCGCGGCGCGCCACAGCTTTAACGAACCGCACATTCTGGCCATTGCTCAGGCCATCGCGGAAGAGCGCGCCAAAAATGGCGTCACCGGTCCGTGCTATGTTGGGAAAGATACCCACGCCCTGTCTGAACCTGCCTTTATCTCCGTGCTGGAAGTACTGGCGGCAAACGGCGTAGACGTGATTGTTCAGGAGAACAACGGTTTCACGCCAACGCCTGCGGTTTCTAACGCTATTCTGGTACATAACAAAAAAGGTGGCGCGCAGGCGGACGGTATTGTGATCACCCCGTCCCACAACCCACCGGAAGATGGCGGCATCAAGTACAACCCACCTAACGGTGGCCCGGCGGATACCAACGTCACGAAAGTGGTGGAAGATCGCGCCAACGCGTTACTGGCCAACGGTCTGAACGGCGTGAAGCGCATCTCGCTGGATGAAGCCATGGCGTCCGGCCACGTGAAAGAGCAGGATCTGGTGCAGCCGTTCGTGGAAGGGCTGGCGGATATCGTCGATATGGCCGCTATCCAGAAAGCCGGTCTGAAGCTGGGCGTGGATCCGCTGGGCGGCTCCGGTATTGAATACTGGAAACGCATTGCCGAGCACTACAAGCTGGATCTGACCATCGTGAACGATCACGTCGATCAGACCTTCCGCTTTATGCACCTGGACAAAGACGGCGCGATCCGTATGGACTGCTCCTCCGAATGCGCAATGGCTGGCCTGCTGGCGCTGCGCGACAAGTTCGACCTGGCGTTTGCCAACGACCCGGACTACGACCGCCACGGTATCGTCACCCCGGCTGGGCTGATGAACCCTAACCACTACCTGGCTGTTGCGATCAATTATCTCTTCCAGCATCGTCCGCAGTGGGGCAAAGAGGTTGCGGTGGGTAAAACGCTGGTCTCTTCCGCCATGATTGACCGTGTGGTCGATGCGCTGGGCCGCAAGCTGGTGGAAGTGCCGGTGGGCTTCAAGTGGTTTGTTGACGGTCTGCACGACGGCAGCTTCGGCTTTGGTGGTGAAGAGAGCGCGGGGGCATCCTTCCTGCGCTTCGACGGCACCCCATGGTCAACCGATAAAGACGGCATCATCATGTGCCTGCTGGCGGCGGAAATCACCGCGGTTACCGGTAAGAACCCGCAGGAACATTACAACGACCTGGCAGCACGCTTTGGTGCGCCAAGCTATAACCGTATTCAGGCTGGCGCGACCTCTGCTCAGAAAGCCGCTCTGTCCAAACTCTCTCCGGAGATGGTCAGCGCAAGCACCCTGGCAGGTGACCCGATCACCGCGCGTCTGACGGCGGCACCGGGTAACGGCGCATCCATCGGCGGCCTGAAAGTGATGACCGAAAACGGCTGGTTCGCCGCGCGTCCATCCGGTACGGAAGATGCGTACAAAATCTATTGCGAAAGCTTCCTCGGCGCTGAGCACCGCCAGCAGATTGAGAAAGAAGCGGTAGAGATTGTCAGCGAAGTGCTGAAAAACGCGTAAATGGTGTCTGGTGCGGGCTGATGCCCTCACCCCGGCCCTCTCCCACAGGGAGAGGGAGAAAACATTGATCTCGTAGGCCCGGTAAGCGTTAGTGCCACCGGGCTTCTTTTTTAACTATGCTTATTCTTCAGTTCAAATCTCGGCGATACCAGACCGTACAGCGTCCAGCCCATAAAGGTCACCATCGCGCCATACAGCATCGCCTCCTGACCGGACGAGTAGAGCGCATAGAAGCTGTAAATCGCCCCAATCAGCGCCACGATATTGGCCGCCCGGGCTTTGCGCGGATCCACCTTCGCCACCTTCTGAATAATCACCAGTGCCGCCATCGACAGAATGTACGGTATGATGTTCGTCACCACCGCCAGGTTGACCAGTACATTAAACTGGCTGTTCAGTGACGGGCTGATGGTCATCAGCGACAAACCGCTCTGGAAAATCACAATCGCCAGCATACCCTGTACCGGCGCATCCGCTTTGGTGACGCGGGAGAAGATTTTCGGGAAATAACCTTCGTCAGCGGAGGATTTGAATACCTGGGCGATGGTGAACTGCCAGCCCAGCAGCGAGCCGCAGCAGGACATCACCATCAGACCCATGATCACTTTCCCTACCTCTGGCGTAAACATCTGCGCAAACGCCAGCCCGAACGGCGCCGTGGAGTTGGCGAGATCCATGTTGGGCACAATTCCCGCAATCACGTTGGTTGAGACGATATAGATCACCGCCGCCCCCAGCGTCCCGCCGAGTACCGCGATCGGCACGTTCTTTTCCGGGTTTTCCACCACTTCCGCATTCGCACAGGCTGACTCCAGCCCGAGGAAAGCCCATAGCGTCATGGCGATGGACGATCCCACGGCGGTAAAGAACGGCACGTGGTGCGGGTTCCAGGAATTGGCGTACAGCGTCGGGCTGAACCAGAACCAGCCGATGATGCACAGACCGACTACCGGAATGATCACGCCCCAGACGGTGATGCTGCTGAGTTGTCCGGTGATGCGCGCGCCGCCAAAGTTGGCGACGGTGCAGATCCACAGCACGCCGATGGTCGCCAGCCCAATCTGCACCGGGGTCAGCGTCGCGCCAAACAGCTCCGTACCGTAACCCACTGCGGAGATGGCAATCGCCACGTTGGCGATCAGCAGCGACACCCCGTAGGTATAGTTGGCCATGAAGTTACCGGACTTACCAAACGCATATTCGGCATAGCCGCCCATGCCGCCAGACTTACGGCTGAACATCCCGCACTTGGCAAACGCCCACGCCAGCGCCATTGAGCCGACTGCCGTTACCAGCCAGGAGATAATCGAAATCGTCCCCACTTCAGCGAGCTTAGTGGGCAGCATGATGATCCCGGACCCCATCATATTCACCATGGTGAGGATAGTGAGTTGTACCACGCCCATCTTGTTGGACTTACTCATAATTTTTCTCCTTTCAGCAGAGACGGCTGAGCGGCGGGTTGTTTAATGACGTAGCAGCGCACCTGTTTGCGCCCGTCACACTCCTCGACGTAAACCCCCTGTAACTCCGGCGCAAAGCCCGGCAGCAGATTGATCCCGTCTTCCAGCGCGGCGAAATAGCGCAGCACGGAACCGCCCCAGACTTCCCCCGGAACCACGCACAACACCCCCGGTGGGTAAGGCAGCGCGCCTTCCGCGGCAATACGGCCTTCCGCGTCGCGCAGTGACACCAGCTCGACCTCACCGCGCAGATAGGCATAGTTCGCCTCCTGCGGGTTCATCATGACGCGCGGGAAGTGAGACTTGCGGAACATCTCTTTCTGCAACTGCTTCACGTTATGGCGGGCGTAGAGGTCGTGCATCTCCTGACAAATCTGACGCAGGGAATAATCCGCATAACGTTCCGGATGTTGCTTATAAAGAGAGGGCAGAACCTCTTTCAGCGGCACATCGCTCTGGAGCAGTTTTTCGAAGCGCACCAGCTGGGCGACGAGCTGCTGCAATTTGCCCATGTCCTCCGCCGGGGTGAGCAGGAACAGAATGGAATTGAGGTCGCATTTTTCCGGCACGATGCCGTTTTCACGCAGGAAGTTGGCGAGGATGGTGGCGGGCACGCCGAAATCATCATACTCGCCGGTGCGGGCGTTGATGCCTGGCGTGGTCAGCAGCAGTTTGCAGGGATCGATAAAATACTGATGCTCGGCATATCCCTCAAAGGCGTGCCAGCGTTCGCCCGGAACGAAATGGAAGAAGCGCAGATCGGTGGCGATCTCCGCCGTATCCCAGCTTTCCCACGGACGGCCATCCACCGTCTCCGGCACGAACGGGCGAATAAACTGACAGTTCTGAAGGATCAGTTTTCGCGCTTCGATACCCGTCACCACGCAGTCCATCCACATGTTGCGCCCACTTTGCCCCTCGTGCATGCGGGCGTTGATATCCAGGGCGGCAAATAGCGGATAAAACGGGCTGGTGGAGGCGTGCATCATAAAGGCGTTGTTGAGGCGCTTATGCGGAACATAGCGCGGCTGGCCTTTTATGTGGCTGTCCTTCTTATGGATTTGCGAGGTTTGCGAGAAGCCCGCCTGCTGCTTATGCACCGATTGGGTAACCAGAATGCCCGGATCGTTTTCGTTCAGCTCCAGCAGCAGCGGCGAGCAGTCGGCCATCATCGGGATAAACTGCTCGTAACCCACCCAGGCGGAGTCAAACAGGATGTAATCGCACAGGTGACCAATCTTATCCACCACCTGACGGGCGTTATAAATAGTACCGTCGTAGGTGCCCAGCTGGATCACTGCCAGACGGAAGGGACGTTCATCCCGCGCGCGACCAGACGCGACCTCTGACACCAGTTCCCGCAGGTAACTCTCGTCGAAACAGTGTGCGTCAATACCGCCGATAAACCCGTACGGGTTGCGCGCTGTTTCCAGATACACCGGCGTCGCTCCCGCCTGTAACAGCGCCCCGTGGTGGTTAGATTTATGGTTATTGCGATCGAACAGCACCAGATCGCCTGGCGTGAGCAGGGCATTGAGCACCACCTTATTGGAAGAGGAGGTGCCGTTCAGCACGAAGTAGGTTTTATCCGCATTAAAGACTTTTGCCGCATGCTGTTGGGCGATGCATGGCGCACCTTCATGGATCAGCAGATCGCCCATTGCCACGTCGGCATTGCACAGATCTGCGCGGAAAAGCGTTTCGCCAAAGAAATCGACAAACTGGTTTCCGGCCGGATGGCGGCGGAAGAACTGACCTCCCTGATGTCCGGGGCAGTCAAACGCGCTGTTCCCCTGCTGGACGTAATCGACCAGCGCGCGGAAGAACGGCGGACGGAGCTGGGTTTCGTACTTCTGCGCAGCCGCTTCAAGCTGGCGTCCGTAGTACGCATTGCTGGTGTCGGAATACTCAAAAACGCCGTGAATACGCGACAAAAATTCAGCTGGAACCCTTTCTTCTTTATGCGTGGCAATAAACACCGGAATACCGAATCCCGTGGCTTCTATTTCTTCTATGGCGCCATTGAAAATATCACTGACGGCCAGAACCACGGCTGCCACATCAATATAATCCGATGCGGTGATATCCACGATCTCGCGCGAAGTGGTAAAGCATTCAGGGCAGGCACGGCTGACGGCAATTTTTAACGTTTTCATCTTTATCTCTTTATTTCAGGCAATATGGGTCCCTCGACTTCTTGCGGTAAAGAAATCGATTTTTTCCGGAAAAAAAAGCAAAGCGCGTCCGCTGATACGAAATCAGTTAATTGCTTTTTTGCTGAGTAGAATTCAGTCCGCCCGGTTGCGGAGAATCTGAATCACAAGGAATGAGCGCAGGTGTTCACAGGCAACAGCCTGTA
Organism: Enterobacter cloacae complex sp. 402C9; assembly: GCF_050030745.1. Taxonomy (NCBI): domain Bacteria; kingdom Pseudomonadati; phylum Pseudomonadota; class Gammaproteobacteria; order Enterobacterales; family Enterobacteriaceae; genus Enterobacter; species Enterobacter cloacae complex sp. 402C9. Next base: position 1,392,637 of record NZ_JBLGUW010000001.1, read on the forward strand.
AAATAGCATTTTTCAGGATAACCTGTAAGCAGATGCGCCAGAAGTCGAAGGACTACCGGGCGTTAAAGAGATGAAAGTCAAAACAGTTTCGGTGGGCAAACATCATGATATGTGTTGTCCGCCTTATATGGGGCATTAAACGATTATTGTTTTCCATGTTCATTTTCCTTTCAGTAATTGAAAGCACGGTCATTTTATCCAGGAAAAAGGGATTAACTGTGAAATAGATCACCAATAACCGATCATTTCAGAAATAATTAGTCGTTTTGAGTGAATAACGCAGATCAAAATGCTGTTTTGTTGGTTTGGTGTTAAATTGGTGTTCTAATTATGTTTAGCGAGGGCGAATATAGGCATGAAAATAATCTCGTCGTTATTTTCATGGCTATATTCAGGCTGGTGTGTTCTTTATTTAAAATTAAAGTGAATACTTATTCAGATCATAAACCGATATCCGATACCGGTTTCTGTTAATAAATGACGAGGACGCGCGGGATCGGCTTCAAGTTTCTGGCGAAGGTGTCCCATATAAATGCGTAAATAGTGACTATGTTCGACAGCATTCGGTCCCCAGACCTGGCTTAACAGCTGTCGCTGCGTTAACACTTTTCCGTGGTTACTGAGCAACACGGCCAGCAGACGAAACTCGATAGGCGTAAGGTGGATCTCTTCTTCCCCTCGCACGATGCGGCGGGCGGCAAGATCGACGCGGATATCGCCAAAGACGTACACCGGTTCAGAAGGAGTGGTGGCACTGTGTCGACGCAGCGCCACACGCAGCCGGGCCTGTAACTCGCCAATGCCAAACGGTTTGATCAGATAATCATCCGCTCCGGCATCCAGCGCGGCGATTTTATCCGTCTCTTCGGTGCGGGCAGAGAGCACCAGAATGGGCATCTGGCTCCACTGACGCACCTCACGAATAAAATCGATGCCGTCGCCATCCGGGAGTCCCAGATCCAGGATCACCAGATCTGGCTTGCGGGTGGCGGCTTCAATTAACCCCCGTTGAAGCGTTCCGGCTTCATGAACGCGCAAACCGTCGCCTTCCAGCGCGGTACGCAGAAATCGGCTGATAGCGAGCTCATCTTCAACAATCAGAACGTTAATCACAAATCCTCTGGTAATTCATCAAGTTCTGGTGGAGTTTCAAGAGGAAGTGTAACACAAAAGCGTGCCCCACCTTCCGGGCGGTTCTCTGCGGAAATGGTGCCGCCATGCACGTCAACAATCGCCTGGCAGATCGCCAGCCCCAGCCCGACGCCCGGAATGGCAGATTCCTTATTACCGCGCGCAAATTTTTCGAATATGGCGCGCTCCTGGCCGGCCGGAATACCCGGCCCGGTATCCCAGACATCGAGCCGCAGCACACGTTTATCCACCCTGGCAGCAATCCCCAGCCGGGCCTTTGCCCCGGCGTATTTAGCGGCATTTTCCAGAAGATTAATCAGCACGCGCTCAAACAGCGGGCCATCCACATGGATTAACGTCAGGGGTTCCGGCATGTCCAGCTCGATATGGCGCCCGCCGAGACCCGGCTCCAGCATCTTCAGCGCACTGCCGACAACCTCCTCAAGGGTGAGCCACTCTTTTTTGAGGTTAAACCCGCCGGACTGAATGCGCGCCATGTCCAGCAGGTTGTTCACCAGACGCGTGGTATTTAGCACGTGCTGACGAATTTCGCTGGCCTGCATCGCATGTTTTGATCCTTCCGCCGCCAGATCCAGCGTCAGAATTTCGGACTGGCCAAACAGCACGGTAAGCGGGGTGCGCAAATCGTGAGACAGCGCTGCCAGCAGCGAATTGCGAATACTTTCGCGCTCGCTTGCCAGCCGTGCCTGCTCTTCGCTGGCGGTGAGCGCCAGCCGTTCAAGGGCGCTGGCGACCAGCAGGGTGAAGGTTTCCAGCAGGCGCTGCTGCTCGGGGATCATCAGCTGACGCAGGTTAGACGGCTCGACGATGACCAGCCCGTGATTTTTATCCGCGCTGCGCAGCGGCAGGATCTGGTAAGGCACCCCGGGCAGAGTGTCGGTGCCGGCACCGGCAGGTAAACCCTTATCAAAGCTCCAGCGGGCAATCGCTTCATCCCAGGGCGTCATCCCCGAAGGGGAGGTCAGCGGGCGAAGGCGCCCCTGCTCGTCGGGGAGCAAAATCAGGTTACTGGCATGAAAGGTCGAACGGATAAACTGCTCGCTGGTCTGGACGATATCCTGCTGCGTGCGGCCGACCGCCAGCGATTTTGACATCTCATACAGATGGCGGGTGCGCTGCTCGCGATAGCGGGCAATGCGTGCCTGGTAGCGCACGCCTGCCGTCAGATTCCCGATCACCAGCCCGACGGTAAGCATCACGGCAAAGGTCAGAATGTACTGCACGTCCGAGACAGCAAGCGTCCCGCGCGGAGCGATAAAAAAGAGGTCGAAGCTGATGACGTTGATCACCGTTGCCAGCACCGACGGCCAGCGGCCATAAAAGAGCGCGACCACAACGACGCCCAGCAGATAAATCATGACCAGATTGGCGGCATCGAAGGCGATTAGCCACTGGCTGGCAATCACCGTAATCAGGGCGCAAAGGACCACGGCCACCAGGCAGCCCCGGATCTGGACGCGCCATTTATCGCCAAAGGTGCGTGCGTCCGGCGTACGGCCGGGCAGGGGGGCGGGCTTGTCATCCAGCGCGACGATGACTAAATCCAGATCCGGCGCGCGGCGTGCCAGCCTGTCGGCAAAAGATTCGCGGCTAAACCAGCGGCGATGCTGGCGACGTCCAATGACAATCTTGCCCAGGTTATGCTCGCGCGCGTAGCGCAGAATGGCTTTATCTTCCTGCGGATCGGACAGGGTTGCGGTTTCGGCACCCAGCTCCTGCGCCAGCCGCAGCGCGCTCAAAATGGCGCGACGCTGATTTTCCGGCAGGCCGTGAAGCTGTGGCGTTTCGACATACACCGCGTGCCAGACGCTGCCAAACTTCGCCGCAAGCCGGGCGGCGGTGCGGACCAGTTTTTCATTGCCGCTGCCGTGACCAATGCATAACAGAATGGCGTCACGCGTGTGCCAGACGCGCTCCCGCCCCTGCAGGTCTCGCCAGGCGCGCATCTGGTCATCCACGCGATCGGCGGTGCGGCGCAGGGCCAGCTCGCGCAGGGCAATCAGGTTTCCTTTGCGGAAAAAATGTTCGATGGCGCGTTCGGCCTGGCCGGCAATATACACCTTGCCTTCGTGCAGGCGCTGGCGCAGATCGTCCGGCGGCAGGTCAACCAGTACGACTTCATCGGCAGAATCAAAAAACGGATCGGGGACGGTTTCGCGCACCTGGATACCGGTTACCCCGCTTACCACGTCGTTCAGGCTTTCCAGATGCTGAACATTCACCGTGGTGAAGACGTCGATGCCGGCTTCAAGCAGCTCCTCAACATCCTGCCAGCGCTTCGGGTGGCGTGAGCCAGGCGCGTTGCTGTGCGCCAGTTCGTCCATCAGGATCAGCGCGGGGCGGCGGGCGAGGGCGGCATCAAGATCGAACTCCGTCACCAGCCGACCGCGATGGCTGATACGCTGGGGCGGCTGCGTCGCCAGCCCCGTCAGCAGCGCCGCCGTCTCTTTGCGACCGTGGGTTTCCACCACGCCGATGAGAATATCAAGCCCCTGCGCCCGAAGCCGCTGGGCTTCCGTCAGCATGGCGAAGGTTTTCCCGACGCCCGCGCAGGCGCCGAAGAAAATTTTCAGCTTGCCGCGGTGGGCTTCAGCCGTTTGTTCAAGCAGCCTGTCCGGATCCGGGCGCATGGGCTCTTCGGTCATTTAGTTCTTCCTTAGCGCATCCAGCGCCAGATTCAGCTCAACAATGTTCACTACCGGCATGCCGATGAAGCTGACCAGCGGCTTTTGCGTATGTTCTGCAACCAGCTGGCTCACCTGCTCGACGGTCAGCTGACGGGCGGCGGCCACGCGTGGGATCTGCCACGCCGCTGCGTCCGGCGTCAGGCTGTAATCCAGCCCGCTCGCGGAGGCGGTGACCAGCTCAACCGGCACCTCACGGCTGGCCTGCGGATTCGCGGCGCGCAGGGCGGCAACGCGTTCAGCAACGGCTTTGTCCAGGTCAGGATTACTGCCAGCCAGATTGCTGCCGCCGGAGGCCATTGGATTATACGGGCTTTCCGCAGTGGCGGAAGGGCGTCCCTGGAAGTAGCGCGGGTCCGTAAAGTTTTGCCCAATCAGACGCGAGCCGCGGTTTTCACCGTTCTGGATAATCAGCGAGCCGTTGGCCTGGTCCTCAAACCACCACTGGCCCAGCGCGGTTGTCATCAGCGGGTAAAGCCCGCCGGTAATCAGAGACAGCAGAATAAACAACAGTATAGCGGGACGTAACATCGTCATGAGATTCACCTTTTAAACCAGCCCGAACAGCGTTAACAACATGTCGATAACCTTGATCCCAATAAAGGGCACCACCAGCCCACCCAGACCGTAAATCCACAGGTTACGGCGCAGCATGGCGGCGGCCGTCAGTGGCTTATAGCTCACCCCTTTCAGCGCCAGAGGAATAAGAAAGACAATAATCAGCGCGTTGAAGATCACCGCGCTCAAAATGGCCGAGGCTGGAGAGTGCAGGTGCATCACATTCAGGGCATTCAGCTGCGGATAGGTTGCCGCAAAGGCCGCCGGGATAATGGCGAAATACTTCGCCACGTCGTTGGCGATACTGAACGTGGTCAGCGAGCCGCGCGTCATCAGCATCTGCTTCCCGATATGCACCACTTCGATCAGCTTGGTCGGGTTCGAGTCGAGATCCACCATGTTGCCCGCCTCTTTTGCCGCCTGGGTACCGGAGTTCATCGCCACCGCCACGTCGGCCTGCGCCAGCGCCGGGGCGTCGTTGGTGCCGTCGCCGGTCATCGCCACCAGACGACCTTCCGCCTGATACTGGCGAATGAGTGCCAGCTTCGCTTCCGGTGTCGCTTCGGAAAGGAAATCATCCACGCCCGCTTCGGCGGCAATGGCCGCCGCAGTCAGACGGTTATCCCCGGTGATCATCACCGTTTTAATGCCCATCTTACGCATCTGGGCGAAACGCTCTTTTATACCGCCTTTAACGATATCCTTCAGGGCGATAACCCCCAGAACGCTTGCACCTTCCGCCACCACCAGCGGGGTTGCCCCCTGACGCGCCACGCTTTCCACCAGGTGGTCGACTTCCGGAGGGAAATGTCCATTATTGGCTTCAATATGACGGCGAATGGCATCAACGGACCCTTTACGGATCATCCGGTCCTGAATGTTAATTCCACTCATGCGGGTTTGCGCCGTAAAGGGCACGAACGTGGCGTGCAGGCTTTGTACGTCGCGCTGGCGCAGGTTAAAGCGCTGCTTGGCGAGGATCACGATACTGCGACCTTCCGGCGTCTCATCGGCCAGCGAAGAAAGCTGCGCCGCGTCGGCCAGCGTTTTTTCATCCACGCCGGGAGCAGGTAAAAAGTCAGAGGCCTGACGATTACCCAGGGTGATGGTCCCGGTTTTATCCAGCAGCAGTACGTCTACGTCACCCGCCGCTTCAACGGCGCGTCCGCTGGTGGCGATGACGTTCGCGCCCAGCATACGGCTCATCCCCGCCACGCCAATCGCGGAAAGCAGGCCGCCGATAGTGGTGGGGATCAGACAGACCAGCAGGGCGATCAGTACGGTGATGCTGACCGCTGTACCGCCGTAGGCGGAGAAGGGCCACAGGGTCGCCGTTGCCAGCAGGAACACAATGGTGAGCGCCACCAGCAGAATGGTCAGGGCGATCTCGTTCGGCGTTTTACGACGCTGTGCGCCTTCCACCATGGCGATCATCCGGTCGAGAAAGGTTTCGCCCGGGTTAACGCTGCACTGGATCACCAGCCAGTCGGAAAGAATGCGCGTTCCGCCGGTAACTGAGGCGAAATCTCCGCCCGACTCACGGATCACGGGCGCGGATTCCCCGGTAATGGCACTTTCGTCTACCGACGCGCCACCCTCAACTACCTCCCCGTCGCAGGGGATGATGTCCCCGGCTTCCACCAGCACCACGTCACCTTTGCGCAGTTCATCCGCCGGAACGTGGTCCATCTGCGCGCCGTATTTAGGTTCGCGTAATTTGCGCGCAAAGGCGGTTTTTTTGACCCCTTTCAGACTGTTGGCCTGCGCCTTACTGCGGCCTTCCGCCAGCGCTTCGGCAAAGTTGGCGAACAGCACGGTAAACCACAGCCACAGGCTGATGGCGCCGGTAAAGGTTGCATTTCCTGAAAGGTGTCCCGTTCCCATGGCAATCGCCAGTGCGGTGGTGAGTAAACTTCCAGTCCAGACAATAAACATCACCGGGTTGTGCCACTGCACGCGCGGGCTCAGTTTTTTTACCGCATCCATGAGGGCCTGACGAACTAAGGTTGGTTCGAGCAGGGCCAGTTGTTTACGACTCATGACAAATTCTCCGCAAAATCAGCGTAAAGAGAGATATTCCGCAACCGGGCCTAACGCGAGGGCGGGGATAAAGGTCAAGGCACCTACCAGCAGAACGGTGCCAATCAGCAGGCCGACGAACAGCGCGCCGTGAGTCGGTAACGTACCGGTAGTGGTCGGCTGGATCTTCTTATTCACCAGTGTTCCGGCGATCGCCATGACGGGAATAATCACGCCGAAACGACCGAAGAACATGCAGAACGCCAGCAGACAGTTCCAGAACGGTGAGTTGGCACTCAACCCTGCAAAGGCGCTGCCGTTGTTGTTTGCGGCAGACGAAACGGCGTAAAGCACTTCGCTAAAGCCGTGAATGCCCGGGTTAAAGATGCCGCTGCGCCCGGCGTCGGTCATCAGCGCCAGCGCGGTACCGAGCAGCACAAGGGCGGGGGTGACCAGGATTGCCAGCGCGGTTAATTTCATTTCGCGGACGTCGATTTTTTTGCCGAGATACTCCGGCGTGCGGCCGATCATCAGCCCGGCGATAAACACGGCGAGCAGAACGAACAACAGCATGCCGTACAGCCCCGAACCGACCCCACCGAAGACTACCTCGCCAATCTGCATCAGCCACATCGGGATCATGCCGCCAAGCGCGGTGAAAGAGTCGTGCATGGCGTTCACCGCCCCGCAGGAGGCCGCCGTGGTGACCACCGCATAGAGGCTGCTGGCAAGAATGCCGAAGCGGCTCTCTTTGCCTTCCAGGTTGATATTGCTGTTAGCCCCCAGCTGCATGAAATGGCTGTTGCCGTTCCATTCGGCCCACATCACCAGTGCAACGCAGACCACGAAGATTAACGACATGGCCCACAGCAGCGTACGGCCCTGGCGGCGATCGTTAACCACATCGCCAAAGGCGAAGCAGAGCGCGGCGGGGATCAGGAAGATCGCCAGCATCTGTACAAAATTGGTTAATGCCGTTGGGTTTTCAAACGGATGCGATGAGTTGGCGTTGAAGAAGCCGCCCCCGTTGGTGCCCAGCATCTTGATTGCTTCCTGCGACGCCACTGGCCCCATTGGCAGGAGTTCCCTGGCCCCTTCAAGCGAGGTGTAAGGGGTATAAGGCAGCAGGTTTTGCAGAGTGCCTTGCTGTATAAAGAACAGGGCAATAATCAGCGCAACAGGCACCAGGATCCAAAGGGTGATGCGCGTGACATCAACCCACGCGTTGCCGAGCGTGCTGACATTCTGACGGGCAAACGCGCGCGTCAGGGCGAAGATCACCGCGATACCGCTGGCTGCAGACAGAAAGTTTTGCACGGTTAACCCGGCCATCTGGCTGAAGTAGCTGAGCGTGGTTTCACCGGCGTAAGACTGCCAGTTGGTATTGGTGACAAAGCTGACCGCCGTGTTCAGCGCCAGATGCCAGGATAAACCTGGTAACTGCTGCGGATTCAACGGCAAATTGCCCTGGAGCATGAGCAGCGTAAAGAGGGCAATAAGCCCCACGATATTCAGAAGCAGTATCGCCATCAGGTACTGGCCCCAGCTCATTTCGCGGTCGCTGATACCTGAAATGCGCCAGAGCACGTTTTCAATTTTTCGCGTACCCGGCAGTGGCACGTTGTTTATCAGCCGCGCCAGCGCTGTTCCCAGCGGCCTGGCGAGCACAAACAGCAGCAGTAAAAAGCTGGCAATAAGCAAAAACGCCTGAGCAGCCATCAGAATGCCTCCGCATTAATCAGGGCATAAATCAGATAACCCAATAACAGGAACACCAGCACGATGCCGGCAATCAGACCTGCACTCACACTCCACCTCCGGGTGACTTTTGTTGTTGTACAAACGGTAGGATTTGTGGCGCAAAGATTTCGCAAAAATCAGAAGGGCAGGTGTAAAAAAAGTATAAAAATGGGAAAGACCACAATTTAACTATTGTTAAGTAAACTGTTAACTTTTTTGTAACTTAATTACAGGCGTGAATGTAAATATTCACGAAATGGATGAAAATAAGTGGTCGGATGAGTAGTAAAATTACAAACAAAGCGGTATTATTTTAACCAGGTCACAGATTTCACATTTTCCGGAGAAGGTTTCCGGCCAACTACAGGGGAGAAAAATATGGATCTTTATAAAGAGTATCCGGCTCATATCGTGTTCATGCGTCGCACTTTCGCCGTAGTGGCTGGCGTGCTGGCCCTGCCGGTGATGCTGTTCTGGAAAGATCGCGCACGTTTTTACAGCTATTTGCACCGCGTCTGGGCGAAAACCAGCGAAAAGCCGGTGTGGATGGATCAGGCCGAGAAAGCAACCTGCGATTTCTACTGATACGGTGTGACATCGTAGCCATAAAAAAACCGCCTACAGCAAAGTGGCGGTTTTTTTGTCCCTCGGGATTCGCGGTCCGTTGGGTAATCTTGCAGCCCCTACCCGGGATTTTTATCATACCCTTCTTTAAAAAGTTCGCAATCCACTTCACCTTTATAAATTCCTAATTTTACTGAAATAACTTACTTTTGGCGTTGGTGTTAATTATGATGCCACGTCCCTTTCCGCCATCTCGCAAATGGGCATCGGTCCTGGAAAGGTGTATCCATAGCCGTAAAGCAGCCCGCCTACCCGGGCTTGTGTCCACCGATTTATCACCGGTGGTGATAGGTGGAGCGGTTAGCAGCAGGGACCGCATAGTGAAACGCTATTTATGCATCGCGTTCATTGTCGCCAGCGCACTCGTTGTAAAGAGTGATAAACCGGATGTGTTTATTGCCTTTACCCCGATAGCGCAGGACAAGTAGCGTTAAGGCCGCCTCGGGCGGCCTTTTTTATTTCATCCCGTCTACACTTCATGGCAAAGTAGTTCAATGCGTGCCTTTTTCCTTTTACGGCATGCCCTTACGGACATAATGGACAATTGCCTGGAGTTTTATGCCCACCCATCTGGTTTGGTTTCGCGCGGATTTACGCATTCACGACAACTTCGCTCTCGCGGCCGCCTGCCGCGCTAAAGACGCGAATGTGCTGGCCCTGTTTATCGCCACGCCTGAACAGTGGCAGCAGCATGACATGGCGCCCCGGCAAGCGGCATTACTCAGCGCGTATCTGAATGACCTGCAACATTCACTGGCCGAAAAAGGCATTCCGCTGATCTATAAAGAGGCCCATGATTTTGCCGCACAGCTTGAGATGGTGCAGGCAATCTGTAAGCAGCACGCGGTAACGCGTCTTTTTTACAACTACCAGTATGAATTTAACGAGCAGCAGCGGGATCGTCAGCTGGAGAAAAACCTTACGGGCGTGGTCTGTGAAGGCTTTGATGACAGCGTGATGCTCGCACCGGGCAGCGTGATGACCGGCAGTCACGAAATGTATAAAGTTTTCACGCCGTTTAAAAATGCTTTTATCAAACGCCTGAAAGAGGGGCTGCCAGAATGCGTTCCCGCCCCGGCCATAAGAGGGGAAACGATAACGGATCTGCAGGACATCAGGCTGAATTATCCCCAGCAGTCGTTTGATGAAACGGTATTCCCCGCCAGCGAGAAAGCGGCTATCGCCCGGTTGCGTCAGTTCTGCGCGCAGGGGGCGGCGGATTACGAGGCGCGGCGGGATTTTCCAGCGATTGAAGGCACCAGCCGCCTGTCGGCCTGTTTAGCGCTGGGCGCGCTCTCCCCGCGCCAGTGTTTACATCGGCTACTGGCGGAACAGCCTCAGGCGTTAGACGGGGGGGCGGGCGCAGTGTGGCTGAACGAACTGATCTGGCGTGAGTTTTATCGCCATCTGATGACGTATCATCCTGATTTATGTAAACATCGCCCCTTCATTCGTTGGACCGATAAGGTACAGTGGCAGTCGAATGAGAAGCTGCTGAAGGCATGGCAGCATGGGCTCACCGGCTTCCCGATTGTTGATGCGGCTATGCGGCAGCTCAATGAAACCGGGTGGATGCATAACCGTCTGCGTATGATTACCGCCAGCTTCCTGGTAAAGGATCTGCTTATCGACTGGCGAACCGGAGAGCGTTATTTTATCTCTCAGCTGATCGATGGCGATCTGGCGGCAAATAACGGCGGCTGGCAGTGGGCGGCCTCCACCGGCACGGATGCGGCTCCCTATTTTCGGATCTTTAATCCGACCACGCAGGGACAACGATTTGACGTCGACGGCGAGTTTATCCGTCGCTGGCTGCCTGAACTTAAGGATGTCCCCGCCAAAGCCATTCATGAACCCTGGGCATGGGCGGATAAACAGCGTGTTTCCCTGAACTATCCCCGTCCCATTGTCGACCATAAACAGACGCGTGTCGCCACGCTGGCGGCGTACGAAACCGCCCGAAAAGTTTGAGAGAATGATGATGAAAAACAGTGAACTGGAACGCCTGATTAACGAAAAACTCAACACGGCCTCGTTTAGCGACTACGGTCCGAATGGCTTGCAGGTGGAGGGTCGCGAGACGGTGCAAAAAATCATCACCGGCGTAACGGCAAGCCAGGCGCTGCTGGATGAGGCTGTGCGTCAGGAAGCCGACGCGGTGATTGTCCATCACGGTTATTTCTGGAAAAACGAATCACCGATTATTCGCGGCATGAAGCGCAACCGTCTCAAAACGCTGCTGACGAATGACATCAACCTGTACGGCTATCACCTGCCGCTCGATGCGCATCCTGAACTGGGGAATAACGTTCAGCTTGCGCAACTGCTGGGGATAACCGTGATGGGCGAAATTGAACCCCTGGTGCCGTGGGGTGAACTGTCGATGCCGGTTCCGGGTCTGGAGCTGGCATCGTGGATCGAAGCACGCCTGGGGCGTCGTCCGCTGTGGTGCGGCGACACCGGGCCGGATACCGTGAAGCGCGTGGCATGGTGCACCGGCGGCGGCCAGGGCTTTATTGATAGCGCGGCGCGTTTCGGTGTCGACGCCTTCATTACCGGCGAGGTTTCCGAGCAGACCATTCACTCTGCCCGTGAACAAGGCCTGCATTTTTACGCGGCAGGCCATCACGCCACCGAGCGTGGCGGCATCCGCGCCCTCAGCGAGTGGCTGACGGAAAATACCGATCTGGATGTGACGTTTATTGATATCCCTAATCCGGCCTGATGAGAGGTAGTTAAGTGCAGCGAGCGCGTTGTTATCTTCTGGGTGAAACCGCAGTGGTTCTGGAACTTGAGCCTCCGGTGACGCTTGCCACGCAAAAGCGTATCTGGCGTCTGGCTCAACGACTGCCCGAGCTACCTGGCGTGGTTGAAGCTATTCCGGGTATGAATAATATCACCGTGGTGCTGCGTGATCCGCACACGGGGGCGCTGGATGCCATTGAGCGCCTGCAACGCTGGTGGGAGGAGAGCGAGGCGCTGGAGCCGGAATCGCGGACGATTGAGATCCCGGTTGTCTATGGCGGCAAGGGAGGCCCCGACCTTGGCGTCGTGGCCGAACACTGTGGATTAACGGAGAAGCAGGTTGTGGAGTTGCATAGCTCAGTCGACTATGTCGTCTGGTTTTTGGGATTTCAGCCGGGTTTCCCCTATCTGGGCGGGTTATCGCCCCAGTTGCATACGCCGCGCCGGGCTGAGCCGCGCCTGAGCGTACCGGCGGGCAGCGTGGCGATTGGTGGCGAGCAAACGGGAATTTATCCGCTCGCCTCGCCGGGAGGCTGGCAGCTTATCGGGCACACGTCCACGCCGTTATTTGAACCAGGCCAGGACGCGCCCATACTCCTGCGTCCGGGGGATACCCTGCGCTTTATCCCGCAAAAGGAGGGGATATGTTAACGCTTATTCGCGCAGGGCTTTACACCTCGGTACAGGATGCCGGGCGCTTTGGCCTGCGTCAGTCGGGCGTGAGCTACTGCGGTGCGCTTGATCGTCCCTCGCTGGAGATTGCCAACCTGCTGGTAGGCAACGCCGGCAGCACGGCGGCGTTAGAAATTACGCTGGGTCAGTGCGTGATTGAGTTTGGTCAGGAAACCTGGTTTGCCTTAACCGGCGCGGGCTGTGACGCGACGCTGGACGGCAAAGCGGTGTGGACCGGCTGGCGCCTGCGGGCGAAAGCCGGACAGCGTCTGACGCTCAAGCGTCCTCTGCACGGCGTGCGCAGCTATCTTGCGGTGGCGGGAGGTATCGACGTGCCGGAGGTGCTGGGCTCATCCAGCACCGACCAGAAAGCGGGAATGGGCGGACATGAAGGACGGCTGCTGCGCGACGGCGATCGCCTGGCGATTAAGCCATCAGCGCGCCATTTCACCACCACGCAGGGCGTGAAGCAGCTGTTGTGGGGGAACCTGATCCGCGCCCTGCCGGGGCCGGAATATCATGAGTTCGATGAGGCCTCAAAAGAGTCTTTCTGGCGCTCGCCATGGAAGATCAGCCCGCAGAGTAACCGCATGGGTTACCGGCTTCAGGGCCAGCCGCTGACCCGCACGACTGACCGTGAGCTGCTTTCCCATGGTCTGTTGCCGGGGGTGATTCAGGTGCCGGGCAACGGCCAGCCTATCGTACTGATGAACGATGCGCAAACCACGGGAGGATATCCGCGTATTGCCTGCATTATCGAAGCGGATCGCTACCATCTGGCGCAAATTCCTCTCGGTCAGCCAATTCATTTTGTGCAGTGTTCGCTGGAGGAGGCGCTGAAAGCCCGTCAGGATCAGCAGCGTTATCTCGAACAGCTGGCGTGGAGGCTCGATGGTAAAGATTGATTTAAACGCCGATCTGGGGGAGGGCAGCAGCGCCGATGCGGCGCTGATGACGCTGGTCTCCTCGGTGAATATCGCCTGTGGGTTTCATGCCGGCGATGCGCAGACCATGCTGGCGAGCGTGCGCAATGCCGTGAAAAACGGCGTGGCGATAGGCGCTCACCCCAGCTTTCCGGACCGGGAAAACTTTGGTCGCACGGCGATGGATCTGCCGCCTGAGACGGTTTACGCGCAAATGCTCTACCAGATCGGCGCCCTGGAGGCGATAGTGCGCGCTGAGAAGGGCGTGTTGCGTCACGTCAAGCCGCACGGCATGCTCTATAACCAGGCAGCGAAAGATCCGGCGCTGGCAGACGCCATTGCCCGCGCGGTACGGGACTGCAATCCGCGTCTGATTCTGGTTGGCCTGGCGGGCAGCGAGCTTATCCGTGCCGGCGAACGGCTGGGGCTGACTACGCGGCAGGAAGTGTTTGCCGATCGGGGATACCTGCCGGACGGTAGCCTGGTTCCGCGTACGCAGGCCGGTGCGCTGATCACCGACGAAGGTAAAGCGCTGGCGCAGACGCTGGAGATGGTGCGCTTCGGGCGAGTAACCTCAACGGAGGGTACAACGGCAAACGTTCAGGCTGATACGGTGTGCTTACACGGTGACGGCGAGCATGCGCTCCAGTTTGCGCGACGCCTGCGGGCGGCGTTCTCGGAAGAGGGCATTGTTGTCAGCGCAGAATAATCATGAAAGGACAATAACATGCCAGAAGGTCCGGAGATCCGCCGCGCGGCGGATAGCCTGGAGGCGGCGATAAAGGGCAAAACTCTGACACACGTCTGGTTTGCCTTTCCTCAACTCAAACCGTTTGAAACAGAGCTGGTGGGACAGACGGTGACCCACATTGAAACGCGCGGCAAAGCGTTACTCACCCACTTTTCCCATAACCTGACGTTATATAGCCACAATCAGCTTTACGGCGTCTGGCGGGTGGTAAAGGCGGACGAGCAGCCGCAAACGACCCGCGTGCTACGCGTGCGGCTACAAACGGCGGATAAGGCGATCCTGCTTTACAGCGCCTCTGATATCGAAATGTTAACGCCGGAGCAGTTGCTCACGCACCCGTTCTTACAGCGGGTCGGGCCGGACGTGCTCGACATGCGTCTGACGGCAAGCGATGTGAAAGCCCGGTTGTTATCCGCCACATTCCGCAACCGGCAGTTTTCCGGGCTGTTGCTCGATCAGGCATTTCTGGCGGGGCTGGGAAACTACCTGCGGGTGGAGATCCTCTGGGAAGTGGGGCTGGCGCCGCAGCGCAAAGCGTCGCAGCTGAGCGATGAACAGCTGGAGGCGCTGTCGTACGCGTTACTGGATATTCCACGGCTGTCGTACAACACGCGCGGCGTGGTGGATGAGAACAAGCATCACGGGGCGCTGTTCCGCTTCAAGGTGTTTCATCGGGCAGGTAAAAAGTGTGAGCGGTGCGGCGGGGTGATTGAGAAGGCGACGATCTCTTCCAGGCCGTTTTACTGGTGTCCTGGGTGCCAGATGTAAAAAAGCCGGGTGGTGGCTACGCCTTACCCGGCCTACATCTCGCACTTGTAGGCCCGGCAAGCGAAGCGCCGCCGGGCGTGTTTTTTAGCGCTTAATATCAGACTTAAAGTCACGCTGCTCGTAGCCGGTATACAGCTGACGAGGACGGGCGATTTTCATGCCTTCGCTGTGCATTTCGTTCCAGTGCGCAATCCAGCCTACGGTACGCGCCATGGCAAAGATCACGGTGAACATGGAAGACGGAATGCCCATCGCTTTCAGGATGATACCGGAGTAGAAATCGACGTTCGGGTAGAGTTTCTTCTCGATGAAGTACGGGTCGTTCAGCGCGATGTGTTCCAGCTCCATCGCCACTTCCAGCAGATCATCTTTGGTGCCCAGCTCTTTCAGCACTTCGTGGCAGGTCTCACGCATAACGGTCGCGCGCGGGTCGTAGTTTTTGTAAACACGGTGACCGAAGCCCATCAGACGGAAGGAGTCATTCTTGTCTTTCGCGCGGCGCACGAACTCAGGAATGTGCTCAACGGAGCTGATCTCTTCCAGCATCTTCAGTGCTGCTTCGTTCGCGCCGCCGTGCGCCGGTCCCCACAGGGAGGCGATACCCGCAGCGATACAGGCGAACGGGTTCGCGCCGGATGAGCCCGCGGTACGGACGGTAGAGGTCGAGGCGTTCTGTTCGTGGTCAGCGTGCAGGATCAGAATACGGTCCATCGCGCGTTCCAGCACCGGGTTCACTTCGTACTCTTCACACGGCGTGGAGAACATCATGCGCAGGAAGTTACCCGCGTAGGAGAGGTCGTTGCGTGGATACACAAACGGCTGACCGATAGAGTATTTGTAACACATCGCCGCCATGGTAGGCATTTTGGACAGCAGACGGAACGCCGCGATATCACGGTGACGTGGGTTATTCACGTCCAGAGAATCGTGGTAGAACGCCGCCAGCGCACCGGTAATACCGCACATGACCGCCATCGGATGAGAGTCACGACGGAACGCATGGAACAGACGGGTAATCTGCTCATGGATCATGGTGTGACGGGTCACGGTGGTTTTAAATTCATCGTACTGGGCCTGCGTCGGTTTTTCGCCGTTCAGCAGGATGTAGCACACTTCCAGATAGTTGGATTCGGTGGCTAACTGATCGATGGGGAAGCCGCGATGGAGCAGGATACCTTCGTCACCGTCAATGTAGGTGATTTTGGATTCGCAAGATGCGGTAGAGGTGAATCCAGGGTCAAAGGTGAATACCCCTTTGGAACCCAGCGTACGGATATCAATAACATCCTGACCGAGCGTGCCTTTTAGCACATCCAGTTCAATAGCATCATCACCATTTAGGGTGAGTTTTGCCTTTGTATCAGCCATTTACGGTCTCCTTAGCGCCTTATGCTTAAGACTGCGCTTTACCGGATTTGCTTTCAGCTGTTAATCATCGTTACCAGATTGTTATTTGGCTTACCGCTCAGCTCACGAGGAGAAACCAGGGTACAGAGCTATGGCGCCTTGCAGGTAAACGAATGAAATATCAGTGAAACAACAGCAAATCAGCGTTTTTGCAGTCCGAATTATTCAAACCTGTATATCACTAATAACTGTCCTGATAACTTCGGTCAATACCATCACACTGTTACATAACTATTTGTCAGGTGAAAGAGAGACCTCATAACTTTTGCGCATTATATGCCTTTTCTGATGACGTTTGTAACAATATTGTTTAACATTTGTCAAATCAGATGATTAAAAATTAAAAAGATGTTGTTATCGTGACCCCGATCACTGTTCCAGAGAAAACCCAACAAACTGTATGTAGGTTAATTGTAATGATTTTGTGAACGGCCTATACTGCCGCCAGGTCTCCGGAACACCCTGCAATCCCGAGCCACCCAGCGTTGTAACGTGTCGTTTTAGCATTTGGAAGCAATGTTTTGCATGACGCGCAGTTATAGAAAAGGAACGCTGTCTGACCCGCATCGCAGTCCGGAGGAAGGAAACAATAAGAACAGCATGTGGGCGTTATTCATGATAAGAAATGTGAAAAAACAAAGACCTGTCAATCTGGATCTCAAAACGATCCGATTCCCTGTAACAGCAATAGCGTCCATTCTGCACCGTGTTTCTGGTGTGATTACGTTTGTGGCGGTTGGTATCTTGCTGTGGTTACTGGGAACCAGCCTCTCATCTCCTGAAGGATTCCTCCAGGCCTCAGCCATCATGAACAGCTTCTTCGTGAAATTTATCATGTGGGGCATTCTGACCGCGCTGGCCTATCACGTGGTTGGCGGCGTTCGCCATATGCTGATGGACTTTGGCTACCTGGAAGAGACGTTCGAGGCCGGTAAACGTACCGCTAACATTTCATTTGTGATCACTGTCGTGCTTTCACTTCTCGCAGGAGTTCTCGTATGGTAAGCAACGCCTCCGCATTAGGACGCAACGGCGTACATGACTTCATCCTGGTCCGCGCTACCGCCATCGTCCTCACGCTCTACATCATCTATATGATCGGTTTCTTCGCCACTAGCGGCACACTGACGTGGGAAATCTGGAGTGGTTTCTTCGGATCGGCCTTCACCAAAGTGTTCACCCTGCTGGCCCTGTTCTCCATCCTTATTCATGCCTGGATTGGCATGTGGCAGGTGTTGACCGATTACGTTAAACCGCTGGCGATTCGCCTTCCGCTGCAACTGATTATTGTCGTTGCTCTGCTGGTTTACGTCATTTATGGATTTGTTGTGGTGTGGGGTGTGTAATGAAACTGCCAGTCAGAGAATTTGATGCTGTTGTGATTGGTGCGGGTGGCGCAGGTATGCGTGCCGCACTGCAAATTTCCCAGAGCGGCCAGACCTGTGCGCTGCTCTCTAAAGTATTCCCGACCCGTTCCCACACTGTGTCTGCGCAGGGTGGTATCACCGTTGCGCTGGGTAATTCCCATGAAGATAACTGGGAATGGCACATGTACGATACGGTAAAAGGTTCCGACTACATCGGCGACCAGGATGCCATCGAATATATGTGTAAAACCGGCCCGGAAGCGATTCTGGAGCTGGACCACATGGGGCTGCCGTTCTCCCGTCTGGAAAATGGCACCATCTATCAGCGTCCGTTTGGCGGCCAGTCGAAAAACTTCGGCGGCGAACAGGCGGCACGTACCGCAGCAGCGGCTGACCGTACCGGTCACGCTTTGCTGCATACCCTTTATCAGCAAAACCTGAAAAACCACACCACCATCTTCTCCGAGTGGTATGCGTTGGATCTGGTGAAAAACGCCGATGGCGCGGTGGTGGGTTGTACCGCACTGTGCATTGAAACCGGTGAAGTGGTCTATTTCAAAGCGCGCGCAACCGTGCTGGCCACCGGCGGCGCAGGCCGTATCTATCAGTCCACTACCAACGCCCACATCAACACCGGTGACGGCGTTGGGATGGCTATCCGCGCTGGCGTGCCGGTGCAGGACATGGAGATGTGGCAGTTCCACCCAACCGGTATCGCCGGTGCGGGCGTGCTGGTGACAGAAGGCTGCCGTGGTGAAGGTGGCTATCTGCTGAACAAACATGGCGAGCGCTTCATGGAGCGTTATGCCCCGAATGCGAAAGACCTGGCGGGCCGTGACGTGGTGGCGCGTTCCATCATGATCGAAATCCGTGAAGGCCGCGGCTGCGACGGCCCTTGGGGCCCGCACGCGAAGCTGAAACTCGACCATCTGGGTAAAGAAGTGCTGGAATCCCGTCTGCCGGGCATTCTGGAACTGTCCCGCACCTTCGCCCACGTCGACCCGGTGAAAGAGCCGATTCCGGTTATCCCAACCTGTCACTACATGATGGGCGGTATTCCGACCAAAGTGACCGGTCAGGCGCTGACCGTGAACGAGCAGGGTGAAGACGTGGTCATCCCTGGTCTGTTCGCGGTAGGCGAAATTGCCTGCGTATCCGTGCACGGCGCAAACCGTCTGGGCGGCAACTCCCTGCTGGACCTGGTGGTATTTGGCCGTGCGGTGGGGCTGCATCTCCAGGAATCTATTGCCGAGCAGGGCGCGTTGCGTGATGCGACCGACGACGAAATTGATGCCTCTCTTGAGCGCCTCAACCGCTGGAACGGCAACCGTAACGGCGAAGATCCGGTTGAAATCCGTAAAGCGCTGCAAGAGTGTATGCAGCACAACTTCTCGGTATTCCGTGAAGGTGACGCGATGGCCAAAGGGCTGGAGCAGCTGAAAGCGATCCGCGAGCGTCTGAAGAATGCCCGTCTGGACGATACTTCGAGCGAGTTCAACACCCAGCGCGTTGAGTGCCTGGAGCTGGATAACCTGATGGAAACCGCGTTCGCGACCGCGATGTCGGCAAACTTCCGTACCGAAAGCCGTGGCGCCCATAGCCGCTTCGACTTCCCGGATCGTGATGACGAAAACTGGCTGTGCCATTCCCTGTATCTGCCAGAGTCGGAAACCATGACGCGTCGTAGCGTTAACATGGAACCGAAACTGCGTCCGGCGTTCCCGCCGAAGATTCGTACTTACTAATGCGGAGACAGGATAATGAAACTCGAATTCTCAGTTTATCGTTATAACCCGGATGTAGACGATGCTCCGCGTATGCAGGATTACACCCTCGAAGCGGAAGAAGGTCGTGACATGATGCTGCTGGATGCTTTAATCCAGCTGAAAGAAAAAGATCCTACGCTGTCGTTCCGCCGCTCCTGCCGTGAAGGGGTATGTGGCTCTGACGGTGTAAACATGAACGGCAAAAACGGTCTGGCCTGTATCACGCCAATTTCAGCGCTACAGCGTGCAGGCCAGAAAATTGTCATCCGTCCTCTGCCTGGCCTGCCGGTCGTGCGTGATTTGGTGGTGGACATGGGGCAATTCTATGCACAATATGAGAAGATTAAGCCTTACTTATTGAATAATGGGCAAAATCCACCCGCTCGCGAGCACTTACAGTCGCCTGAGCAGCGTGAAAAACTCGATGGGTTGTACGAGTGTATTCTCTGTGCATGCTGTTCAACGTCATGCCCGTCATTCTGGTGGAACCCGGATAAATTTATCGGCCCTGCGGGTCTGCTGGCTGCCTATCGCTTCCTGATCGACAGCCGCGATACCGAAACCGAGAATCGTCTGGAAGGGTTAAGTGACGCTTTCAGCGTATTCCGCTGCCATAGCATCATGAACTGCGTCAGTGTGTGTCCTAAGGGGCTGAACCCGACGCGCGCCATCGGCCATATTAAGTCGATGTTGTTGCAGCGCAGTGCGTAAGTAACAACGCCGGATGGCGCTGCGCTTATCCGGCCTACGTAACAGTAGGCCCGGTAAGCGTAGCGCCACCGGGCAAATTGCAGAAACCTTTAAAAACTGCCCTGAAGTTTAGACAGTTTCTAAAGGTTCCTTCGCGGGCCAAATGAAAAGAGCTCGCAGGTGAACCCCGGCACGTACACGTGGTGTGCGTGGTAGTTTCTACGGCGAAAGTAAGCATAAAAATGCTTAAGGGATCACGATGCAGAACGGCGCAATGAAAGCCTGGCTGGACTCTTCTTACCTCTCTGGTTCAAACCAGAGCTGGATAGAACAGCTCTATGAAGACTTCTTAACCGATCCTGACTCAGTGGACGCAAACTGGCGTTCCATGTTCCAGCAGTTGCCTGGTACAGGGGTCAAACCGGATCAATTCCATTCAAAAACACGTGATTATTTCCGTCGTCTGGCGAAGGATGCCTCACGTTACTCTTCTGCGATTTCCGACCCTGACACCAATGCGAAGCAGGTAAAAGTCCTGCAGCTTATCAACGCTTATCGCTTCCGTGGTCACCAGCATGCGAATCTCGATCCGCTGGGACTGTGGCAGCAGGAACGTGTAGCGGATCTCGATCCGGCTTATCACGATCTGACCGAGGCCGATTTCCAGGAAAGCTTTAACGTAGGTTCCTTTGCCATCGGCAAAGACACGATGAAGCTGGGCGATCTGATTGATGCGCTCAAGCAAACCTACTGCGGCTCCATCGGCGCGGAATATATGCACATTACCTCCACCGAAGAGAAACGCTGGATCCAGCAGCGTATCGAATCCGTGGCGGGTCACGCGAATTTCTCAGCAGACGAGAAAAAACGTTTCCTGAGCGAACTGACGGCAGCCGAAGGCCTTGAGCGCTATCTGGGCGCGAAATTCCCGGGCGCAAAACGCTTCTCACTGGAGGGCGGCGATGCGTTAGTCCCGATGCTGAAAGAGCTGATTCGTCATGCCGGTAAGAGCGGCACGCGCGAAGTGGTGCTGGGCATGGCGCACCGTGGCCGTCTGAACGTGCTGGTTAACGTGCTGGGTAAAAAACCGCAGGATCTGTTCGACGAATTTGCGGGTAAACATAAAGAGCACCTCGGCACCGGTGACGTGAAGTACCACATGGGCTTCTCGTCGGATATCGAAACCGAGGGCGGTCAGGTTCACCTGGCGCTGGCGTTTAACCCGTCGCACCTGGAAATCGTCAGCCCGGTGGTTATCGGTTCCGTGCGTGCGCGTCTGGATCGTCTGGACGAGCCGAGCAGCAATAAAGTGCTGCCAATCACCATTCACGGTGATGCGGCAGTCACAGGGCAGGGCGTGGTTCAGGAAACCCTGAACATGTCGAAAGCGCGTGGTTATGAAGTGGGCGGTACCGTTCGCATCGTAATCAACAATCAGGTGGGCTTCACCACCTCTAACCCGCTGGATGCGCGTTCTACCCCGTACTGCACCGACATCGGTAAAATGGTTCAGGCGCCAATCTTCCACGTAAACGCGGATGACCCGGAAGCCGTTGCTTTCGTTACCCGTCTGGCGCTGGACTTCCGTAACACCTTTAAGCGCGACGTGTTCATTGACCTCTTCTGCTACCGCCGTCACGGCCACAACGAAGCGGATGAGCCAAGTGCAACCCAGCCGCTGATGTACCAGAAAATCAAAAAACACCCGACGCCGCGTAAAATCTATGCTGACAAGCTGGAAAGCGAAAAAGTGGCGACGCTGGAAGATGCGACCGAAATGGTCAATCTTTATCGCGACGCGCTGGACGCAGGTGAATGCGTGGTCAAAGAGCTGCGCCCAATGAACATGCACTCCTTTACCTGGTCGCCGTACCTCAACCACGAGTGGGACGAGAGCTACCCGAACAAGGTTGAGATGAAGCGTTTGCAGGAGCTGGCTAAACGCATCAGCACCGTGCCGGAAGCGATCGAGATGCAATCCCGCGTGGCCAAGATCTATGGCGACCGCCAGGCCATGGCGGCGGGTGAAAAGCTGTTCGACTGGGGCGGCGCGGAAACGCTGGCCTATGCGACGCTGGTTGACGAAGGTATTCCGGTTCGTCTGTCCGGTGAAGATGCGGGTCGTGGCACCTTCTTCCACCGTCATGCGGTTGTACACAACCAGTCTAACGGTTCAACCTATACTCCGCTTCAGCACGTGCATAACGGTCAGGGCCAGTTCAAGGTCTGGGACTCCGTGCTGTCAGAAGAAGCGGTTCTGGCCTTCGAATACGGCTACGCCACCGCAGAACCCCGCACCCTGACTATCTGGGAAGCGCAGTTCGGTGACTTCGCCAACGGTGCGCAGGTCGTCATCGACCAGTTCATCTCCTCCGGTGAGCAGAAGTGGGGCCGTATGTGTGGTCTGGTGATGTTGCTGCCGCACGGCTATGAAGGACAAGGGCCGGAGCACTCCTCCGCGCGTCTGGAGCGTTATCTGCAACTCTGCGCCGAGCAGAACATGCAGGTCTGCGTGCCGTCCACCCCGGCTCAGGTGTACCACATGCTGCGTCGTCAGGCGCTGCGCGGTATGCGCCGTCCGCTGGTGGTCATGTCGCCAAAATCCCTGCTGCGTCATCCGCTGGCGGTTTCGAGCCTGGATGAACTGGCTAACGGCACCTTCCTGCCAGCCATCGGTGAAATTGACGAGCTGGATCCGCAGGCCGTTAAGCGTGTCGTAATGTGTTCTGGTAAGGTTTATTACGACCTGCTGGAACAGCGCCGTAAGAACGATCAGAAAGATGTCGCCATCGTGCGTATCGAGCAGCTTTATCCGTTCCCGCATCAGGCGATGCAGGAAGTGCTGAAACAGTACGCTCACGTTCATGATTTTGTCTGGTGCCAGGAAGAGCCGCTCAACCAGGGCGCATGGTATTGCAGCCAGCATCATTTCCGTGAAGTGATTCCATTTGGGTCTGCCCTGCGTTATGCAGGTCGCCCGGCCTCCGCCTCTCCGGCGGTAGGGTATATGTCCGTTCACCAGAAGCAGCAACAAGATCTGGTCAATGACGCGCTGAACGTCGATTAATTAAAGGATACATAATGAGTAGCGTAGATATTCTTGTTCCCGACCTGCCTGAGTCCGTAGCAGATGCAACCGTCGCCACCTGGCACAAAAAACCAGGCGACGCGGTAACCCGTGACGAAGTGCTGGTAGAAATCGAAACTGACAAAGTGGTACTGGAAGTACCGGCTTCAGCGGATGGCATTCTGGATGCAGTCCTGGAAGACGAAGGTACGACCGTGACTTCTCGCCAGATCCTGGGTCGCCTGCGTGAAGGCAACAGCGCGGGCAAAGAGTCCAGCGCGAAATCTGAAGAGAAAGCGTCTACCCCAGCCCAGCGCCAGCAGGCGTCTCTGGAAGAGCAAACTAATGACGCGCTCAGCCCGGCGATCCGTCGCCTGCTGGCTGAGCACAGCCTCGATCCGGCAGCCATCAAAGGTACCGGCGTGGGTGGCCGTCTGACTCGCGAAGATATCGACAAGCATCTGGCAAAAGCGCCTTCAGAGGCGAAAGCGGAAGCGAAAGCCCCTGCGGCAGCACCAGCGGCACAGCCAGCTCTGGGCGCACGTAGCGAAAAACGCGTGCCGATGACCCGCCTTCGCAAGCGCGTGGCCGAGCGTCTGCTGGAAGCGAAAAACTCCACCGCGATGCTGACCACCTTCAACGAAGTCAACATGAAGCCAATCATGGACCTGCGCAAGCAGTACGGTGACGCGTTTGAAAAACGTCACGGTATCCGTCTGGGCTTCATGTCCTTCTACGTGAAAGCGGTAGTTGAAGCGCTGAAACGCTACCCGGAAGTGAACGCGTCTATCGATGGCGATGACGTGGTTTACCACAACTACTTCGACGTCAGCATGGCGGTTTCTACCCCACGCGGCCTGGTCACCCCGGTTCTGCGTGATGTGGACACCCTGGGTATGGCTGACATTGAGAAGAAAATCAAAGAGCTGGCCGTGAAAGGCCGCGACGGCAAGCTGACCGTTGAAGACCTGACTGGCGGTAACTTCACCATTACCAACGGTGGCGTGTTCGGCTCGCTGATGTCTACCCCGATCATCAACCCGCCGCAGAGCGCGATCCTGGGTATGCACGCCATTAAAGATCGTCCAATGGCGGTAGACGGTAAAGTTGAGATCCTGCCGATGATGTACCTGGCGCTCTCATACGATCACCGCCTGATCGACGGCCGCGAGTCCGTAGGCTTCCTGGTTGCCATTAAAGAGCTGCTGGAAGATCCAACGCGTCTGCTGCTGGACGTTTAGTAACTATTTAGCATCACCTGCCCTGTAGGCCGGATAAGCGTAGCGCCGGTCTACAGGTTTGAAGATAACGATTACCCTGAAGGATGGATAGAACACATGAACTTACATGAATATCAGGCCAAACAGCTGTTTGCCAGGTCAGGCTTACCGGCTCCGGTGGGTTATGCCTGTACTACCCCGCGTGAAGCAGAAGAAGCCGCATCTAAAATCGGTTCCGGCCCGTGGGTAGTTAAATGTCAGGTTCACGCTGGTGGCCGTGGTAAAGCGGGCGGTGTGAAGGTTGTTAAGAGCAAAGAAGAGATCCGTGCGTTTGCTGAGCATTGGCTCGGCAAGCGTCTGGTAACCTACCAGACAGATGCGAATGGCCAGCCGGTCAACCAGATCCTGGTTGAAGCGGCAACCGACATCGCGAAAGAATTGTACCTAGGCGCAGTCGTAGACCGTAGCTCCCGTCGCGTGGTGTTCATGGCATCTACCGAAGGCGGCGTGGAAATCGAAAAAGTGGCGGAAGAAACCCCGCACCTGATCCACAAAGTGGCAATCGATCCGCTGGCGGGCCCAATGCCTTACCAGGGACGTGAGCTGGCGTTCAAACTGGGTCTGGAAGGCAAGCTGGTTCAGCAGTTCACCAAGATCTTCATGGGGCTGGCGACCATCTTCCTGGAGCGCGATCTGGCGCTGATCGAGATCAACCCGCTGGTGATCACCACCCAGGGCGACCTGATCTGCCTCGACGGCAAGCTGGGCGCTGACGGCAACGCGCTGTTCCGCCAGGCGGATCTGCGCGAAATGCGCGACCAGTCTCAGGAAGATCCGCGTGAAGCGCAGGCTGCCCAGTGGGAGCTGAACTACGTGGCGCTGGATGGCAACATCGGCTGCATGGTTAACGGTGCGGGCCTGGCAATGGGCACCATGGACATCGTTAAGCTGCACGGCGGTGAGCCAGCGAACTTCCTCGACGTGGGCGGTGGCGCAACCAAAGAGCGCGTAACCGAAGCGTTCAAAATCATTCTCTCTGACAGCAACGTAAAAGCGGTTCTGGTGAACATCTTCGGCGGTATCGTACGTTGCGACCTGATCGCCGACGGTATCATCGGCGCGGTAGGAGAAGTGGGCGTTAACGTTCCGGTTGTTGTACGTCTGGAAGGGAATAACGCTGAACTCGGCGCGAAAAAACTGGCTGACAGCGGCCTGAATATTATTGCAGCGAAAAGTCTGACGGATGCAGCTCAGCAGGTTGTTGCCGCAGTGGAGGGGAAATAATGTCCGTTTTAATTAATAAAGATACCAAGGTTATCTGCCAGGGCTTCACCGGTAGCCAGGGGACTTTCCACTCCGAACAGGCGATTGCCTACGGTACGCAGATGGTTGGCGGCGTAACGCCAGGTAAAGGCGGCACCACGCACCTGGGCCTGCCGGTGTTCAACACCGTGCGTGAAGCAGTAGAAGCGACGGGCGCAACCGCGACCGTGATCTACGTTCCAGCGCCGTTCTGCAAAGACTCTATTCTGGAAGCGATCGACGCAGGCATTAAGCTGATCATCACCATCACCGAAGGTATCCCGACGCTGGATATGCTGACCGTGAAGGTGAAGCTGGACGAAGCAGGCGTGCGCATGATCGGCCCGAACTGCCCAGGCGTTATCACCCCGGGCGAATGCAAAATCGGCATCATGCCGGGCCACATTCACAAACCGGGCAAAGTGGGCATCGTGTCCCGTTCCGGTACCCTGACCTATGAAGCAGTTAAGCAGACCACCGATTACGGCTTCGGCCAGTCCACCTGCGTGGGCATCGGCGGTGACCCGATCCCAGGCTCTAACTTCATCGACATCCTTAAGCTGTTCCAGGAAGATCCACAGACCGAAGCGATCGTGATGATCGGTGAGATCGGTGGTAGCGCGGAAGAAGAAGCGGCTGCTTACATCAAAGATCATGTGACCAAGCCGGTGGTGGGTTACATCGCGGGTGTGACCGCGCCGAAAGGCAAACGTATGGGTCACGCGGGTGCGATTATCGCTGGCGGTAAAGGTACGGCTGATGAGAAATTCGCAGCACTGGAAGCCGCAGGCGTGAAAACCGTTCGCAGCCTGGCGGATATCGGTGAAGCACTGAAATCCATCATTAAGTAAGTCCTCTCTGCTCCCCGAATGGGGCGCGTTGAAGTATAAAAAAATGTCCGTTTCGACATGGTTGGCCGCTGTAAAGCGGCCTTTTTTTATTGCCTGCGTTTAGCCACCAGAGTGAATTTATAGTCGTCGGTGTTAAACACGTTGCGACTGTATTCAAATACCTGGCCGTCTTTAAGGAAGCCGCGGGAAACTTTTTCAAGAATTGGTTTTGCCGGATCGAGCGCCAGGGCGGCAATCGCCTCGTCCGATGGCATGACTGGCACCAGCTCCTGCTCGCTGCGATCGATAAACAGCTTTTTGACCTGCTCAATGTAATGGTATTTCGACTGTTCCATCACTTCCCAGGTGAGGTCGGGGAACATCGCCAGCGGCATCCATGTCTCTTCCAGATTCACCGGCTTTTCCCTGATGAAGCGTACGCGCTTGACGTGCCAGACCTTATCATCCGGATTGAGCGCCAGTTTTGCCGCGAGCCGCTCATCGGCTTTCACCACTTCGAAGACGCTGACGTCGCTGTGCGTATCAACGTTGCGATCCGCCAGTTTTTCGTAAAAGCCGGTAAGCTGATAAATATCGTAATTCACCCGCTCCTCTTTTACATACGAGCCGCTGCCCTGAATGCTTTCGATGATCTGCTCGTCGGCGAGCAGCTTCAAAGCCTGCCGCACGGTGACACGGCTAACGTTAAATGCCTCCTGAAGGCTGGATTCCGTCGGCAGCGCGTCTCCGGGTTTTAATTCCCCGGCGTTAATCTTCTCGCGGAACGCATCGGCGATCTGCCGGTACATCGGTTTATTGCCCATTGTGTTACGCCTTTTTAATACCTTTTTAGGGGAATTATGCCTTCAGTGACTGATTTGTAAATAATACAAATTAAATACAAATATCGTTGTTAGTGAAAATGATCACATAAATGTATTATCCAGTCTGCCACAATCCTCCCCAGACAATAACTTTGGATAGGTGAGGATCTTATGAACCTGACGACTCTGACCGACCCCCGTGCTGTCTGCATGCAGGCGCAGTTTACCAGCCGTGATGAGGCAATCCGTCAGCTTGCGACGCGGCTGGTAGCGTTGGGCAAAATAGCCGACGCCGATACGTTTCTGGCAGAGGTTTTCCATCGCGAATCGCTTGGCCCGACGGCGCTGGGCGAGGGGCTGGCCGTACCCCATGGTAAATCAGCGGCAGTAAAGGAAGCGGCTTTTGCCGTGGCAACACTGCGCGAGCCGCTGGTCTGGGAAGGCGTGGACGGACCGGAGGAGGTCGAGCTGATTTTTTTGCTCGCCATTCCTCCCGCACAAGCGGGATCAACGCATATTCAGGTGCTGACGGAACTGACGTCCCGCCTGGCGGATGACGATCTCAGGGCGCACGTGATGACGGCGACCAGCGCGGAAGCGGTGCTTGCTGCGCTGGAAACGGCGCCTGAGGCGCAAGAAACCGCCGTCGCAGAGAATGCCCCGACGATCGTCTGCGTTACCGCCTGTCCGGCCGGGATCGCCCATACCTACATGGCAGCGGAATATCTCGAAAAAGCGGGACGTAAGCTCGGCGTCAATGTAGTGGTCGAAAAGCAGGGGGCAAACGGTATTGAGGGGCGCATAACCGCGCAGCATTTGCAGGAGGCAAAAGCGTGTATCTTCGCGGCGGAAGTGGCGATCAAAGAGCGTGAGCGTTTTCAGGGGATCCCCGCCATTTCCGTGCCCGTCGCGGAACCCTTGCGCCATGCGGAAGCGCTCATTGAGCGTGCGCTGGCGCTACAGCCTGTATCCGATGCGCGTCCTGCGCACGTCGACACGGACGCGAAAAAGTCCGTTAAAACCGAACTCAAGCAAGCGCTGCTCAGCGGTATCTCCTTTGCGGTGCCGCTGATCGTCGCTGGCGGCACGGTGCTGGCCGTGTCGGTACTCCTGGCGCAAATCCTGGGCTTGCAGCACCTGTTCGATCAGGAAAACTCGTGGCTGTGGATGTACCGCAAACTGGGCGGTGGGATGCTCGGCATTCTGATGGTCCCTGTTCTGGCGGCCTATACCGCTTACTCGCTGGCGGATAAACCTGCGCTTACGCCGGGCTTTGCGGCGGGCCTTGCCGCCAATATGATCGGCTCCGGCTTTCTGGGGGCCATCGTCGGCGGGCTGATTGCGGGCTACCTGATGCGCTGGGTGAAAAACCACATCCGGCTGAGTAGCCGCTACAACGGCTTTCTGACCTTTTATCTCTATCCGGTGATTGGCGTACTGGGCGCAGGCAGCCTGATGCTGTTTGTGATCGGCGAACCGGTGGCCTGAATCAATAACGCTCTGACTGCCTGGCTTAATGGTCTCTCCGGCGCGAACGCGCTGCTGCTGGGGGCGATCCTGGGCTTTATGTGCTCGTTCGATCTGGGCGGTCCGGTCAACAAAGCCTCTTACGCGTTCTGTCTGGGCGCGATGGCCAACGGCGTATACGGGCCTTATGCGATCTTCGCCTCCGTCAAAATGGTTTCGGCCTTTACCGTGACGGCATCAACGATGCTGGCTCCGAATCTGTTTAAACAGTTCGAAATTGAGACCAGCAAATCCACCTGGCTGCTGGGGCTGGCGGGCATCACCGAAGGGGCAATTCCGATGGCTATCGAGGATCCGTTGCGAGTCATCGGCTCATTTGTTCTGGGGTCAATGGCGACCGGAGCGATTGTCGGAGCGATGGGTATTGGGCTCTCCACCCCGGGCGCGGGCATTTTCTCTCTCTTCTTACTGCATGATGCCGGGCTGGGCGGCGTGATAGCCGCTGCCGGCTGGTTTGGCGCCGCGCTGGTGGGCGCCGCAATCTCTACGCTCATTTTACTGCTCTGGCGACGCCAGGCCGTGAAGAGCGGTACCTACGTGACTGAAGACATACCATCCTAAACACGCACTGACAGGAAACGAAGATGAAAGCTGTATCTCGCGTTCATATCACGCCACATATGCACTGGGACCGGGAGTGGTACTTCACCACCGAAGCGTCACGTATTCTTCTGGTCAATAATATGGAAGAGATCCTCACCCGTCTTGAGCAGGACGCAGAGTATAAATACTACGTTCTCGACGGCCAGACGGCGGTGCTGGAAGATTATTTTGCCGTGAAACCGGAAAACAGGCCACGCGTGAAGGCGCTGGTGGCGGCCGGGAAGCTGATTATCGGGCCGTGGTATACCCAGACGGACACCACCCTTGTCTCCGGCGAGTCGATTGTGCGCAATCTGATGTACGGCATGCGCGACTGTCTGGCCTTTGGTGAGCCGATGAAAATTGGCTATCTGCCGGACTCCTTCGGCATGTCTTCCCAGCTGCCACACATTTACAACGGTTTTGGCATCACGCGCACCATGTTCTGGCGCGGCTGTTCCGAGCGGCACGGTACCGATAAAACCGAATTTCTCTGGCAAAGCCAGGACGGCAGCGAAGTGACGGCACAGGTACTGCCGCTGGGCTACGCGATTGGTAAGTACTTACCGGAGGATGAAGCCGGACTGCGCAAACGGCTCGACAACTACTTCGAGGTGCTCGAAAAAGCCTCCGTGACGAAAGAAATTTTGCTGCCTAACGGCCATGATCAGATGCCGCTCCAGCAGAACATATTTGCGGTGATGGATAAGCTGCGCAAAATCTACCCGCAGCGTCAGTTTGTGATGAGCCGCTTCGAGGAGGTGTTTGACCATATCGATGCGCACCGCGATGAACTGGCGACGCTGAAAGGGGAATTTATTGACGGTAAATATATGCGGGTGCACCGGACGATCGGCTCCACGCGGATGGACATCAAAATCGCCCACGCCCGGATAGAGAATAAAATCGTCAACGTCCTTGAGCCGCTGGCTACGCTTGCCTGGACGCTGGGCTTTGACTATCACCACGGCTTGCTGGAAAAAATGTGGAAAGAGATCCTCAAGAATCACGCCCACGACAGTATCGGCTGCTGCTGCAGCGATAAAGTGCATCGCGAGGTGATGTCACGCTTTGAGCTGGCGGAAGACATGGCCGATAACCTGACGTGCTTCTATATGCGCAAGATTGTCGACAACATGCCGCAGAGCGAGGAAGACAAACTGGTGATGTTTAACCTCACGCCCTGGCCGCGTGAGGAAGTGATTAACACCACGATACGTCTGCGCGCCAGCCAGTTCCGCCTGTTGGACGAAAAGGGAAATGAAATCCCTTATTATCTCCGCAGCGCGCGTGAGATAGACCCCGGGCTGATTGACCGGCAGATAGTGCATTACGGCAACTACGATCCCTTCATGGAGTTTGACATCCAGCTCAAACAGATCCTGCCATCTATGGGTTACCGCACGCTCTATATCGAGCCGCACGTGGCCGGCAAACTGCAGACGCCAGATAAATCGCCGGAGGCGTTACTGGAAAATGCTTTCTGGGAAGTAACGTTA
This sequence comes from Enterobacter cloacae complex sp. 402C9, assembly GCF_050030745.1. Taxonomy (NCBI): domain Bacteria; kingdom Pseudomonadati; phylum Pseudomonadota; class Gammaproteobacteria; order Enterobacterales; family Enterobacteriaceae; genus Enterobacter; species Enterobacter cloacae complex sp. 402C9. The sequence goes on from NZ_JBLGUW010000001.1 coordinate 1,423,354, forward strand.
AACGAGGACGGTACTTTGCGTCTGCTCGATAAAGCGTCCGGGCTTATCTATGACCGCGCGCTGGAAATTGAAGAGAGCTCGGATGATGGCGATGAGTACGACTACTCGCCTTCACGGGAAGAGTGGAGACTCTCTTCCGCGCAGGGCGAACATGAGGTTGAGGTGATCCACGAGGCCTGGCAGAGCAGGGCGGTGATCCGCCATCGAATGGCGGTGCCAGCGGATCTCGCTGAACGTTCTGCGCGTCAGCAGACGGGAACGCTTGAGGCAGAACTCACGGTCACGCTCAGCCATAACAGCCGACGTATCGACGTCGAGGCACGTCTCGGAAATCACGCGGATGACCACCGTGTGCGGGTGCTGATCCCGACACCATTCACCACAGAGACGGTCTTAGCCGATACCCAGTTTGGTTCGCTGACGCGCCCTGTACAGGATGAAGCGATGGCAAACTGGCAGGAGGAGGGATGGAAGGAAGCGCCGCTGCCGGTGTGGAATCTGCTCAACTACGCGGTGCTCCAGGAACGGCGTAACGGGATGGCGCTATTTACCGAAGGGTTACGCGAATTTGAAGTAACAGGTGAGCGTCAAAACACGTTTGCCCTGACGTTGCTTCGCGGCGTCGGGTTGCTTGGGAAGGAAGACTTACTTCTGCGCCCTGGCAGACCGTCCGGGATCAAAATGCCGGTGCCTGATTCGCAGATGCGGGGTCAGTTAACCTGTCGCTTTAGCCTGTTCAGTTTTAATGGTACGCCCGTCAGTGCTGGCGTTGCGCAGCAGGCGAAGTCGTGGTTAACGCCAGTGCACTGTTATAACAAAATTCCGTGGGATGCGATGAAGCTTAACCGTGCCTCTTTCACCACACCCTGTAGCTATAGCCTGCTAACGCTGGCGCCTAACGGATGTGTACTCAGTGCGCTGAAAAAAGCGGAGGATCGTGACGAGATGATTCTTCGTCTGTACAACCCTTCGGAGACCCGCTCCTGTGACGTGGCTTTGTCTGTGAACCGTGAGGTCCAGGCCTGTTGCGAAACGGACATGAATGAGGTGTGCAAAGCGCAAGGGGAGGAGGGCTCAGCCATTACGGGGCCTTTCCGGCCAGGCCAGTCACGGACCTTCAGCATAAAAATTGAAAGGTAATCTCAAGAACAATATCAAGGCCGCAACCCTGCGGCCTTTATTTCATCAAATAGTCACTAAAGGGTGTTAATTTTAAGATTAGTGAAGGTGAATGAAATGTAATCTTTTAGGCGGGTAGTAAAACGAAAGAAAAATACTGTGAAGCGGATAACATTATATGTTTCTCTCCCTGCAAAAAGGTCTTTTTTCACACGCGTTAATAAAAATCACAACTGTTTATATTATCTTCTGGCTTTTATAACCATTAATGCCTTTAAATATACATGTTATTAACAAGGTTTTTACTATCCATGTCACAAAGAAACATCATTAACAGTACCGGCTGTTATTGATTTAAATCAATGTTTAATCCTTGGAAAAAGGCTCCAAAAGGCGTTAAATTGTTCCCGATCAAAATGGCCGAAAAGTGGTAATTTTGCTATAAATTGATCGCCGTCGAAAAACGTAAATCTGTTCGAATAAAAACCTGTTTATTGTAAGGGTTTTGCAGCGTATTATATTTACGGGATCAATTTGGTTTTTTCTTAACGTATTTGTAACCTTTCATCATTGCTTTTTCCTCCTGTAGAGAATAAGCAACGAAGAAGGGAAGCAGATAACTTTGTATTGGGGCATGCGTGTGGATCCTTATCTAACGGGGTTCACTCTCGGAGTCTTCATGCGATGAGCAAGGAGTCATAATGTTAGACGTAGTCGAACTGTCGCGCTTACAGTTTGCCTTGACCGCGATGTACCACTTCCTTTTTGTGCCGCTGACGCTCGGTATGGCGTTCCTGCTGGCCATCATGGAAACGGTTTACGTCCTCTCCGGCAAACAGATTTATAAAGATATGACCAAGTTCTGGGGCAAGTTGTTTGGTATCAACTTTGCGCTGGGCGTGGCAACCGGTCTGACCATGGAGTTCCAGTTCGGGACAAACTGGTCTTACTATTCCCACTATGTAGGGGATATTTTCGGTGCGCCGCTGGCCATTGAAGGTCTGATGGCCTTCTTCCTCGAATCCACCTTTGTAGGTCTGTTCTTCTTCGGTTGGGACCGTCTGGGTAAAGTCCAGCATATGGCGGTAACCTGGCTGGTGGCATTAGGCTCCAACTTGTCCGCACTGTGGATCCTGGTGGCGAACGGCTGGATGCAAAACCCAATCGCATCTGATTTCAACTTCGAAACCATGCGTATGGAGATGGTCAGCTTCGCTGAGCTAGTCCTGAACCCGGTTGCCCAGGTTAAATTCGTGCACACCGTGGCGTCTGGCTATGTGTGCGGCGCGATGTTCGTGCTGGGCATCAGCTCCTACTATATGCTGCGCGGCCGTGACTTCGCGTTCGCCAAGCGTTCTTTCGCTATCGCAGCAAGCTTCGGTATGGCCGCGATTCTGTCCGTTATTGTTCTGGGTGATGAATCCGGTTACGAAATGGGTGACGTGCAGAAAACCAAACTCGCCGCAATTGAAGCTGAATGGGAAACCCAGCCGGCACCGGCAGCGTTTACCCTGTTCGGCGTGCCTGACCAGGACGCGCAGGAAAACCGCTTCGCCATTCAAATTCCTTACGCTCTGGGTATTATCGCCACGCGCTCCGTCGACAAACAGGTGACTGGCCTGAAAGATCTGATGGTGCAGCATGAAGAGCGTATCCGTAACGGGATGAAAGCCTACTCGCTGCTGGAACAGCTGCGCGCCGGCTCTACCGACCAGGCCGTTCGCGATCAATTTAACGACGTGAAGAAAGACCTCGGTTACGGTCTGCTGCTGAAACGCTATACCCCGAACGTCTCCGACGCGACGGAAGCGCAGATTCAGATGGCAACCAAAGACTCTATTCCACGCGTTGCGCCGCTGTACTTCGCGTTCCGCATCATGGTGGGTTGCGGCATTATCATGCTGCTGATCATCGCGGCCTCGTTCTGGTCAGTCATTCGTAACCGTATCGGTGAGAAAAAATGGCTGCTGCGCACCGCGCTGTACGGTATCCCACTGCCATGGATTGCTATCGAGTCCGGCTGGTTTGTTGCGGAATATGGCCGTCAGCCATGGGCGATCGGTGAGGTGCTGCCAACAGCGGTAGCGAACTCCTCCCTGACCGCAGGCGACCTGATCTTCTCCATGCTGCTGATTTGCGGTCTGTACACCCTGTTCCTGGTGGCTGAACTGTTCCTGATGTTCAAGTTCGCGCGCCTTGGCCCAAGCAGCCTGAAAACCGGTCGCTACCACTACGAGCAGTCTGTTACGACTACTCAGCCGGCACGCTAAGACAGGAGTCATCAAATGATCGATTATGAAGTATTGCGTTTTATCTGGTGGCTGTTGATCGGCGTTCTGCTGATTGGTTTTGCGGTCACCGATGGTTTCGATATGGGCGTGGGCATGCTCACCCGTTTCCTCGGTCGTAATGACACCGAGCGTCGAATCATGATCAACTCCATCGCCCCGCACTGGGACGGTAACCAGGTGTGGCTGATCACCGCAGGCGGCGCGCTGTTCGCTGCCTGGCCGATGGTTTACGCGGCTGCGTTCTCCGGCTTCTATGTGGCGATGATTCTGGTGCTGGCCTCTTTATTCTTCCGTCCGGTAGGTTTTGACTACCGCTCCAAGATTGAAGACACCCGCTGGCGTAACATGTGGGACTGGGGCATCTTCATTGGTAGCTTCGTTCCACCGCTGGTCATTGGTGTGGCGTTCGGTAACCTGTTACAGGGCGTACCGTTCCACGTCGACGAATATATGCGTCTGTTCTACACCGGTAACTTCTTCCAGCTGCTGAATCCGTTTGGTCTGCTGGCTGGCGTGGTGAGCGTGGCGATGATCATCACCCAGGGCGCAACCTATCTCCAGATGCGTACCGTGGGTGAACTGCACCTGCGTTCCCGTGCGACCGCTCAGGTGGCGGCGCTGGTGACGCTGGTCTGCTTCGCGCTGGCAGGCGTGTGGGTCGTGTACGGTATTGATGGCTACGTGGTGACCTCCGCCATTAACCATACCGCACCGTCTAACCCGCTGACCAAAGAGGTGGCGCGTCAGGCTGGCGCATGGCTGGTGAACTTCAACAATATGCCTGCGCTATGGGCTATCCCTGCTCTGGGTGTGCTGCTGCCACTGCTGACAGTGTTAATGTCTCGTCTGGAGAAAGGCGCTATGGCGTTCGTGTTCTCTTCCCTGACGCTGGCGTGCATTATCCTGACGGCAGGTATTGCTATGTTCCCATTCGTGATGCCATCCAGCACCATGATGAATGCTAGCCTGACCATGTGGGATGCAACGTCCAGCCAGTTGACGTTGAACCTGATGACGTACGTTGCTTGCGTGTTCGTGCCGATTATCCTGCTCTACACCGCCTGGTGTTACTGGAAAATGTTCGGTCGCATCACTAAAGAACATATCGAAAGCAACACCCACTCTATGTATTAAGTAAGGAGCTGAATATGTGGTATTTCGCATGGATTTTAGGGACGCTTCTTGCCTGTGCATTTGGTGTCATCACTGCCCTGGCGCTTGAGCATGTAGAAGCGTCTAAAGCAGGTGAAGATAAGCACTAATGAATATTATCGCAACGTTATATGCGGTAATGGACAAGCGCCCCCTGCGGGCGCTTTCCCTCATTATGGCATTACTGCTGGCGGGCTGTATCTTCTGGGACCCGTCGCGCTTCGCGGCTAAAACCAGCGAGCTTGAGATCTGGCACGGCTTCCTGATTATGTGGGCGGTGTGTGCAGGTGTGATTCACGGTGTCGGCTTTCGTCCGAAAGCGCTTCACTGGCAGGGCATCTTCTGCCCGCTGATTGCCGATCTGGTTCTTCTCGCCGGTTTGATTTTCTTCTTCTTCTGAATAAGAAATGTCCGTTAATGATATGGGCTTACCCGAGCCCATAAAAATTTACTCTCCGTTTACTTTCCCCCATTCCAAACCATCATTCCCGCGCGTATAGTAGCGAAGTTTGAAAGCTCCAACTTTTCTTGTATTACCGGGATGTAAAGTGAATACAACGCTGTTTCGATGGCCGGTACGTGTCTATTACGAAGATACCGATGCCGGTGGTGTGGTCTACCACGCCAGCTACGTTGCTTTTTATGAACGGGCACGCACAGAGATGCTGCGCCATCATCACTTTAGTCAACAGGTGCTGTTGGCTGAGCGAGTTGCCTTCGTGGTACGCAAGATGACGCTTGAGTATTTTGCGCCTGCCAGACTCGACGATATGCTCGAAGTCCAAACAGAAATTACATCAATGCGCGGAACTTCACTGGTTTTCACGCAGCGGATAGTCAATGCAGAGAACACGGTACTGAACTCAGCTGAAGTCCTGATTGTCTGTGTTGATCCAACCATAATGAAGCCTCGTGCGCTTCCTAAGTCTATTGTCGCGGAGTTTAAGCAGTGACTGACATGAATATCCTTGATTTGTTCCTGAAGGCAAGCCTTCTGGTTAAACTTATCATGTTGATTTTGATTGGTTTTTCAATCGCATCCTGGGCCATCATCATCCAGAGAACGCGTATCCTCAATGCCGCTGGCCGCGAAGCCGAAGCGTTTGAAGATAAGTTCTGGTCGGGTATAGAGCTTTCTCGTCTCTATCAGGAAAGCCAGGGACGCCGTGATAACCTTTCAGGCTCCGAACAAATTTTTTATAGTGGTTTCAAAGAGTTCGCTCGCTTACACCGTGCTAACAACCATGCGCCGGAAGCCGTGGTAGAAGGTGCGTCGCGTGCGATGCGCATTTCCATGAATCGCGAACTGGAAAATCTTGAAACGCATATTCCTTTCCTCGGTACCGTTGGCTCCATCAGCCCGTATATCGGCCTGTTTGGTACGGTGTGGGGGATCATGCACGCCTTTATCGCCCTGGGGGCGGTGAAGCAGGCAACCTTGCAGATGGTGGCACCGGGTATTGCAGAAGCACTGATCGCGACCGCAATCGGTCTGTTCGCGGCAATTCCGGCGGTAATGGCGTACAACCGTCTGAACCAGCGCGTGAATAAACTGGAACTGAACTACGACAACTTTATGGAAGAGTTCACCGCGATTCTGCATCGTCAGGCGTTTACCAGCACCGAGAGCAACAAGGGGTAAACCATGGCCAGATCGCGTGGACGAGGTCGTCGCGAGCTCAAGTCCGAAATCAATATCGTTCCGTTACTGGACGTGCTGCTGGTGCTGCTGCTGATCTTTATGGCGACAGCCCCCATCATCACCCAGAGCGTAGAAGTTGATCTGCCGGATGCGACAGAATCACAGGCGGTAAGCACCAATGACGATCCTCCGGTCATCATTGAGGTTTCCGGCGTAGGGCAGTACAGCGTGGTGGTCGAGAAGGATCGTATGGATCAGCTCCCCCCAGAGCAGGTTATTGCTGAAGCGCAACGACGCCTGGAGTCAAATCCGAAGACGGTCTTCTTAATCGGTGGTGCGAAAGACGTACCATATGATGAAATTATCAAAGCGCTGAACTTGCTACATAGCGCGGGCGTTAAGTCAGTTGGCTTAATGACTCAGCCTATTTGATCATCTGCGTAGTTTTTGGGAACCGATAGTGTCAAAGGCAACCGAACAGAACGACAAGCTTAAGCGAGCGATAATCGTCTCCGCAGTGCTGCACGTGATTCTTTTTGCAGCGCTGATCTGGAGTTCGTTCGATGAGCACATTGATGCATCGGGCGGTGGTGGAGGCTCATCCATCGACGCCGTCATGGTAGATCCCGGTGCGGTAGTGCAGAACTATAATCGTCAGCAACAGCAGCAGGCGAGCGCAAAACGCGCTGAAGAGCAGCGTGAAAAACAGGCGCAACAGCAGGCGGAAGAGCTGCGTGAAAAGCAGGCCGCCGAGCAGGAACGTTTGAAGCAGCTTGAGAAAGAGCGTTTGCAGGCGCAGGAAGCCGCGAAAGAGCAGGCGGAGCAGCAGAAACAGGCTGAAGCCGCAGCGAAGAAAGCGCAGGAACAGCAGAAGCAGGCGGAGGAGGCGGCAGCCAAAGCCGCAGCAGACGCTAAGGCGCAGGCAGATGCTCAGGCGAAAGTAGCCGCAGAAGCAGCGAAAAAAGCCGCTGCTGACGCGCAGAAGAAGGCCGAAGCAGAAGCCGCGAAGAAAGCCGCTGCTGATGCGAAGAAGAAAGCGGAAGCCGAAGCCGCGAAAAAAGCCGCTGCTGACGCACAGAAGAAAGCCGAAGCAGAAGCCGCGAAGAAAGCCGCCCAGGAAGCAGAGAAAAAAGCGGCCGCCGAAGCGGCGAAGAAAGCGGCTGCCGCTGAGAAAGCTGCGGCAGAAAAAGCCGCCGCTGCGGAAAAAGCCGCTGCTGATAAAAAAGCTGCAGCTGAGAAAGCCGCTGCCGATAAGAAAGCAGCAGCCGAAAAAGCCGCTGCTAAAAAGGCCGCTGCCGCTGAGAAAGCTGCCGCAGCCGCAGGAGTTGACGATCTGCTGGGCGACCTGAGTTCCGGTAAGAATGCACCGAAAACGGGCGGTGGGGCGAAAGGAAATGGACAGCCGTCAAAAGACAGCGGTACCTCCGGAGCCAACGGTGGGGCAACAGGTGCAGATATCAGTGCTTATGCCAAACAGATCCAGGTTGCGATTCAGAGCCGACTCTTTGATGCAGGCCTGTATCAGGGCAAGCAATGCGTACTGCACATCAATCTTGCGCCAGACGGCAGGTTGAAAAGCGTGACGTCTGAAGGGGGCGATCCTGCGCTCTGTCAGGCTGCGCTGGCCGCAGCCAGATCGGCGAACATTCCTAAACCGCCTAGCGAGGCTGTTTATGAAAGGATAAAAGATGCCAAACTGGACTTTAAGCTGTAATCAACTCTTCTAACGGAAGTATGAAAAACAGTCTATGGTCGTAAACAGGATAAGTAGTTTTGTCTATTTGGGTTTGTTAACATTCTGCTAAATTATCGTGGGTAAGGTTACCCAGATAAGGGAGATATGATGAAGCAGGCATTACGTGTAGCAGTTAGTTTTTTAATGCTGTGGGCAGCTGTACTGCACGCAGAAGTACGTATCGAGATCACCCAGGGGGTGGACTCGGCGCGTCCGATTGGTGTCGTTCCGTTCCAGTGGGCAGGCCCGGGCGCTGCGCCTGAAGATATTGGCGGCATTGTTGCAGCTGACCTGCGTAACAGCGGTAAATTTAACCCATTAGATCGTTCCCGCCTGCCTCAGCAGCCGGGTACTGCGCAGGACGTTCAGCCTGCTGCATGGTCTGCGCTGGGTATTGATGCGGTAGTTGTCGGTCAGGTTACGCCTGCACCAGACGGCGGCTATAACGTCGCTTATCAGCTGGTGGATACCGGCGGTGCGCCGGGTACCGTTCTGGCTCAAAACACCTATAAAGTGAACAAGCAGTGGCTGCGTTACGCAGGCCACACGGCGAGTGACGAAGTGTTTGAGAAGCTGACCGGTATTAAAGGTGCGTTCCGTACCCGTATCGCGTACGTGGTACAGACCAACGGCGGCCAGTTCCCTTATGAGCTGCGCGTCTCTGACTACGATGGTTACAACCAGTTCACCGTACACCGTTCACCGCAGCCGCTGATGTCTCCGGCATGGTCTCCGGACGGCTCTAAGCTGGCGTATGTGACCTTCGAAAGCGGCCGCTCCGCGCTGGTCATCCAGACGCTCTCTAACGGTGCTGTTCGTCAGGTTGCGTCATTCCCACGTCACAACGGTGCACCTGCGTTCTCTCCGGACGGTACCAAACTGGCGTTTGCACTGTCTAAAACCGGTAGCCTGAACCTGTACGTAATGGATATTGGTTCTGGTCAGATCCGTCAGGTCACGGATGGTCGTAGCAATAACACTGAACCAACCTGGTTCCCGGACAGCCAGAATCTGGCCTTTACGTCCGACCAGGCAGGTCGTCCACAAGTTTATAAAGTGAATATCAACGGCGGAGCAGCGCAGCGTATTACCTGGGAAGGTTCTCAGAACCAGGATGCTGACGTCAGTGCCGATGGTAAAACAATGGTAATGGTCAGCACTGCGGGTGGTCAGCAGCACATTGCCAAACAAGATCTGGTAACGGGAGGCGTACAAATACTGTCGTCAACGTTCCTGGATGAAACGCCAAGTCTGGCACCTAACGGCACCATGGTAATCTACAGCTCTTCTCAGGGGATGGGATCCGTGCTGAATCTGGTTTCTACAGATGGGCGTTTCAAAGCGCGTCTTCCGGCAACTGATGGACAGGTAAAATCACCTGCCTGGTCGCCGTATCTGTAATAATAATTAATTGATTACTAAAGGAATCTTAGAAATGCAACTGAACAAAGTGCTGAAGGGGCTGATGATCGCTCTGCCTGTTATGGCAATCGCAGCGTGTTCTTCTAACAAGAATGCAAGCAATGACCAGAGCGGCGAAGGCATGATGGGTGCCGGCACCGGTATGGACGCTAACGGCAATGGCAATATGTCTTCTGAAGAGCAAGCGCGTCTTCAGATGCAGCAGCTGCAGCAGAACAACATCGTTTACTTCGATCTGGATAAATACGACATCCGTTCTGACTTCGCTGCAATGCTGGATGCGCACGCAAACTTCCTGCGTAGCAACCCGTCTTACAAAGTCACCGTAGAAGGTCACGCGGACGAACGTGGTACTCCAGAGTACAACATCTCCCTGGGTGAACGTCGTGCGAACGCTGTTAAAATGTACCTGCAGGGTAAAGGCGTTTCTGCTGACCAGATCTCCATCGTTTCTTACGGTAAAGAAAAACCAGCAGTACTGGGTCACGACGAAGCGGCTTACTCCAAAAACCGTCGTGCCGTACTCGTTTACTAAGAGAATTGCATGAGCAGTAACTTCAGACATCATCTGATGAGTCTGTCGTTACTGGTTGGAATAGCGGCCCCCTGGGCCGCTTTTGCTCAGGCACCAATCAGTAGTGTCGGCTCAGGCTCGGTAGAAGACCGGGTTACACAACTCGAGCGTATTTCTAACGCTCACAGCCAACTTTTAACTCAACTCCAGCAGCAGCTTTCCGATAACCAGAATGATATTGATTCCCTTCGTGGTCAGATTCAGGAGAGCCAGTATCAGCTTAATCAGGTTGTGGAGCGCCAGAAGCAAATTTTGTTGCAGATGGATAGCCTGAACAGTGGCGGAGCAGCAGCACAGCCAGCAGCAGGCGATCAAAGCGGTGCGGCGACGCCTGCACCTGCGGCAGATGCCTCCCCGTCGTCAGGTGCGCCTGTACAGAGCGGTGACGCGAATACGGACTATAACGCGGCCATTGCCCTGGTACAGGACAAATCGCGCCAGGACGATGCTATCGTTGCGTTTCAGAACTTCGTTAAGAAGTACCCTGATTCTACTTACCAGCCAAATGCGAACTACTGGCTGGGTCAGTTGAATTACAACAAGGGTAAAAAGGATGATGCGGCGTTTTATTTTGCCTCTGTGGTGAAAAATTACCCGAAATCACCGAAAGCGCCGGATGCGATGTATAAAGTCGGCGTGATCATGCAGGACAAAGGCGACACTGCAAAAGCCAAAGCGGTTTATCAGCAGGTGGTTGCGAAATTCCCGGGTACAGACGGCGCCAAACAAGCGCAAAAACGTTTGAGTTCGATGGGTTGATTATCGCATGACCAGAAATCGCGTTATTTCTGGTCGTGCAGCATGATTCCTAAGCAGTTAAGTGATCTTCATCGAAATTTTTGTTGCGCAGAATTCTTAAATCAGTAATATATGCCGCCGTTGCCACGGGATATCAAACAACGTGAAAGCAGCGCAAAAGTGGGTCGTTAGCTCAGTTGGTAGAGCAGTTGACTTTTAATCAATTGGTCGCAGGTTCGAATCCTGCACGACCCACCACTTAAAGCAGTTCCGGCAGTACAGAGTGGGTGATTAGCTCAGTTGGTAGAGCATCTCCTTTACACGGAGGGGGTCGGCGGTTCGAGCCCGTCATCACCCACCACTCGGGTCGTTAGCTCAGTTGGTAGAGCAGTTGACTTTTAATCAATTGGTCGCAGGTTCGAATCCTGCACGACCCACCAATTTTATTGGTTCCGAGTGATAATTCAGGTAACACCCGAATGGGTCGTTAGCTCAGTTGGTAGAGCAGTTGACTTTTAATCAATTGGTCGCAGGTTCGAATCCTGCACGACCCACCAGCCTGAATAGATTTGAAGTACATCCCGTAAGGGGTCGTTAGCTCAGTTGGTAGAGCAGTTGACTTTTAATCAATTGGTCGCAGGTTCGAATCCTGCACGACCCACCAATTTTAATGTCTTACTCAGATACTACACGTGAAGGATAACGTTGCTTTAGCAACGGCCCGATGGGCGAGGCGAAGCCGAATCATCCTGCACGACCCACCAGTGTAGAAAGGCGCCCTAAAGGCGCCTTTTTGCTATCTGTCGTTCGCCAGTGCCTTGTTGGTCGGGTAAGGCGAAGCCACCAGCCGACAAATGCTACCGGCATCAATTCCCGATGACATTCCCCCTCAAATTCGCTATCTTGTTTAGTATATAAAACACCATTGCCTCATTTTTGTTATCTCATGCAAAACAAAGGCAATATTGTTAAGCCAGTAAAACGAGAAGCCATAATGAGTGTGATGTTTGATCCCGAAACCGCAATCTATCCCTTCCCGCCGAAGCCAGCTCCGCTAAGCCGGGATGAGAAGCAGTTCTATCGTGAAAAAATCAAGCGCCTCCTTAAAGAGCGTGATGCGGTGATGGTGGCGCATTACTACACCGACCCGGAAATTCAGCAGCTGGCGGAAGAGACGGGTGGCTGTATCTCAGACTCCCTGGAGATGGCGCGTTTCGGTGCTAAGCATTCAGCCTCCACGCTGCTGGTCGCGGGGGTTCGTTTTATGGGTGAAACGGCAAAAATCCTCAGCCCGGAAAAAACGATTCTGATGCCTACGCTAAATGCCGAATGTTCCCTTGACCTCGGTTGCCCGATTGATGAGTTCACCGCCTTCTGTGATGCCCACCCTGACCGTACCGTGGTGGTCTATGCCAATACGTCTGCGGCGGTGAAAGCCCGGGCAGACTGGGTAGTAACGTCCAGTATTGCCGTTGAGCTGATTGAACATCTGGACAGCCTGGGGGAGAAAATCATCTGGGCGCCCGATCGTCACCTGGGAAACTACGTACAAAAACAGACCGGTGCGGATGTACTGTGCTGGCAGGGCGCCTGTATCGTTCACGACGAGTTTAAGACCCAGGCACTGACCAGGATGAAACGCTTATACCCGCAGGCCGCAATTCTGGTGCATCCGGAGTCGCCGCAGTCGATTGTTGAGATGGCGGACGCCGTCGGCTCAACCAGCCAGTTGATAAACGCGGCAAAAACCCTGCCGCACAAGCAGCTCATCGTGGCGACCGATCGCGGTATCTTCTATAAAATGCAGCAGGCCGTACCAGAAAAAGAGCTGCTCGAAGCGCCAACCGCCGGAGAAGGGGCGACCTGTCGAAGCTGCGCGCACTGCCCGTGGATGGCGATGAATGGACTTAAGGCGATAGCGGAGGGGCTGGAGATCGGTGGCGCAGCGCATGAGATCCACGTAGACGCCGGCCTGCGCGAAGGCGCGTTAATTCCGCTTCACCGTATGCTGGATTTTGCGGCTACACTACGTACTTAACTTATTACGCCCCGGAGAAAAAATGGATTTTTTTAGCACACAGAATATCCTGGTTCATATCCCGATTGGTGCGGGCGGCTATGACCTGTCGTGGATTGAAGCGGTAGGTACGCTGGCCGGTTTACTCTGTATCTGGCTGGCCAGCCTTGAGAAGATCAGTAACTATGCGTTCGGGCTGATAAACGTCACGCTGTTTGCGATCATCTTCTTCCAGATCCAGCTCTACGCCAGCCTGCTTCTGCAGCTGTTCTTCTTCGCGGCCAATATCTATGGCTGGTACGCCTGGTCGCGGCAAAACAGTCAGCAGGAGGCGGAGCTGCAAATCCGCTGGCTGCCGTTGCCAAAAGCCATTGCCTGGCTCGCGGCCTGCGTGGTGGCAATCGGCTTTATGACCGTCTTTATTGACCCGGTATTTGCCTTCCTGACGCGCGTGGCGGTCTCGGTCATGTCGGGTCTGGGATTAAACGTGACGATGCCTGAGCTTCAGCCTGATGCCTTCCCGTTCTGGGATTCCTGCATGATGGTGCTGTCGATTGCCGCAATGATCCTGATGACCCGTAAATACGTTGAAAACTGGCTGCTGTGGGTGGTCATCAACGTGATTAGCGTGGTGATTTTTGCCCGTCAGGGCGTTTATGCCATGTCGCTGGAGTATATGCTGCTGACCGTCATTGCCCTGAACGGTAGCCGCATGTGGATCAACAGCGCGCGTGAGCGTGGCTCTCGTGCGCTTTCCCGCTAATGGTGATGCTCGTGTGAGTGGCCGGACTGCGCCTCGTTCAGGTGACAGTCTGGCCCGTTACAGGGCTGATACTCCATCTGGATGGTGGAGTGCGCAATTTCGTAGTGATGCTCAAGGAAGTGCCGAATACGTTCAAGCAACGCATCGTGATCGTGGGGCGGAATAACCTGAACGTGCAGCGTCATAAGCGGTTTCTCACCCACCAGCCAAACGTGAACGTGGTGAACGTTACGGACTTCAGGAATGGAACGACACAGATTGCGTTTTAGCTCGCCAATATCCAGCGACGTGGGAGCGCCTTCCAGCAGTTCATTCACGCTCTCTTTCAACAGCCGCCAGGCACTGCGTAATACAAGGCACGATACCAGCACGGAAAGAATCGGGTCGATGGGGGTCCAGCCCGTACCCATAATGATCAGCGCGGCGACGATGGCACCTACGGAACCCAGCAGATCGCCCAGCACGTGAAGCGCCGCGGCCCGTACGTTCAGATTTTTTTCGCTGCTGCCTCGGTGCAATATCCAGAATGCCAGAATATTGGCGACCAACCCGGCAATAGCAATCACCATCATCGTCGTTCCGGCTACCGGTTGTGGATGACGAAAGCGCTGAAACGCCTCCCAGACGATAAGAATGGTAATAACCACCAGTGCAATCGCATTCACGAACGCAGCAAGTGTGGTGAGTCTGAGCCAGCCAAAGGTGTGGCGGGCATTGGGAGGGCGACGGGCAAACTGCACGGCCAGCAGAGCAAACAGGAGCGCTGCAGCGTCGGTCAGCATATGCCCGGCATCGGCCAGCAGCGCCAGCGATCCGGAGATCAGTCCGCCTGTCACCTCAATAATCATAAAGGTGGCAGTGACGCCAAAAGCCAGCAGAAGCCGTTTGGCATTTTCATCGCCAGTGGAGTGGGAATGGGAGTGGGAGTGCGCCATGGTATCGTTCCTGATTTATTATTATTTTTAGTGTAGCGTTTTTAAGAGCTTAAATAAAAAAGGAGAGCATTCGCTCTCCCTCTTTTACCTTACGGAAGGTTACTGGGTAGTACCGTCCGTTTTGGTATTGGCATCGCTGCCCACTTTGTCATTCGGGTCCGGGCATTTCCCGTCTTTACACATTGAGTTTTTGTGAACTTCGTCAGTGCTCATACCGTCATGGTTCATCGTGCCGGTATTCGTACCGCCGGTGTTGGTATTGCCCGTGTTGATATTACTGTTATCAACATTATTTGGCGCGATATTCTGTTTTGCATCCGGCGCAACCTGGCCCGCTTCGGCAGCGGCATTCGCGTCGCCGTTGCTGCCGGAGGAGCCTGTATCGGCTGCCAGTACGCTACCGCTTGCCAGGGTAAGGGTTGCCGTCAGGAAAAGCGTAGTCAGTTTCGTCATTTTCATCATGGTGCTCCTGTTCTTATCGTTACGCTGGATAACATTCTCCAACAGTGCATCTTGTTCAGTGGCGAAAGATCCCAGATTCCTGAATTATGTCAGGATGGAATCGCGTATAAATATTTAAAAACAGTCGTTACAAGTAAAAAGCTTAGGCGAGATCTCATTTTTCGCTATTTTGTTGCGTATTTTAGGCGAATTCCAGGAATTATCTGCGCGAAGTGTAAAAGCCCGTTTACACTTCGTGACCGACAAGTTAGATTGAAAGCATTGCTTTCATTACTAAAGATATGGCAGAGCCGGAAAGAAGATGAATTATCAGAACGACGATTTACGCATTAAAGAGATCAATGAGTTATTACCTCCCGTAGCGCTCCTTGAAAAATTCCCCGCCACCGAAAATGCCGCCAACACGGTGTCTCATGCCCGCAAGGCGATCCACAAGATCCTGAAAGGTAGCGACGATCGTCTTCTGGTGGTCATCGGACCGTGCTCCATTCACGATCCTGCTGCGGCCAAAGAGTACGCATTACGTCTGCTCACCCTGCGCGAAGAGCTGAAGGGCGAACTGGAAATTGTGATGCGCGTTTATTTCGAAAAACCGCGTACCACCGTGGGCTGGAAAGGGTTGATCAACGATCCGCACATGGACAACAGTTTCCAGATCAACGACGGCCTGCGTATTGCGCGTAAGCTGCTGCTGGAGATTAACGACAGCGGGCTGCCTGCTGCCGGAGAATTCCTCGATATGATCACCCCGCAGTATCTGGCTGACCTGATGAGCTGGGGCGCTATTGGTGCGCGTACGACTGAATCGCAGGTTCACCGTGAGCTGGCGTCTGGCCTGTCATGCCCGGTGGGTTTCAAAAACGGCACTGATGGCACCATCAAAGTCGCTATTGATGCCATCAATGCGGCTGGCGCGCCGCACTGCTTCCTGTCGGTGACTAAGTGGGGCCACTCGGCTATCGTGAATACCAGCGGTAATGGCGATTGCCATATCATTCTGCGCGGCGGTAAAGAGCCTAACTACAGCGCAAAACACGTGGCGGAAGTGAAGGCGGGTCTGGAGAAAGCGGGACTGGCGCCGCAGATCATGATCGATTTCAGCCATGCGAACTCAAGCAAACAGTTCAAAAAGCAGATGGAAGTTGGTGCTGACGTTTGTCAGCAAATCGCCAACGGTGAACGCGCAGTGATTGGGGTGATGATTGAGAGCCATCTGGTGGAAGGCAATCAGAATCTGGAGGGCAGCGAGCCGCTGGTCTACGGTAAGAGCGTGACGGATGCCTGCATTGGCTGGGATGATACCGATGCGATCCTGCGTCAGCTGGCGGATGCGGTAAAAGCGCGTCGCGGTTAAGTTTATCGCGGGCAATAAAAAAGCGTGGATTGCTCCACGCTTTTTTTATGTCCGGCGAAAATTACTTCGCTTTACCCTGGTTCGCCACGGCCGCCGCTTTTGCAGCGATTTCGTCGGCGTTACCCAGGTAGTAATGTTTAACTGGCTTGAAGTTTTCGTCGAACTCGTACACCAGCGGCACGCCGGTAGGGATGTTCAGCTCAAGGATTTCATCTTCACCCATGTTGTCCAGGTATTTCACCAGCGCACGCAGGGAGTTACCGTGAGCAGCGATAATGACGCGCTCGCCGCTTTTCAGGCGTGGCAGAATGGTTTCGTTCCAGTAAGGCACAACGCGGTCGATGGTCAGCGCCAGGCTTTCGGTCTGCGGCAGTTCAGCCTCAGTCAGCTTCGCGTAACGCGGATCGTGGCCCGGGTAGCGCTCGTCATCTTTGCTCAGCTCTGGAGGCGTGACCGCAAAACCACGACGCCACTGCTTAACCTGCTCGTCACCGTATTTTTCTGCGGTTTCTGCTTTGTTCAGACCTTGCAGCGCACCGTAGTGACGCTCGTTCAGTTTCCAGGATTTCTCAACCGGCAGCCAGGCCTGATCCAGCTCGTCCAGGATGTTCCACAGGGTATGGATGGCACGTTTCAGCACAGAGGTGTAAGCAAAGTCAAAGGTGAAGCCTTCTTCTTTCAGCAGTTTACCTGCCGCTTTTGCTTCGCTCACGCCTTTCTCGGACAGATCAACGTCATACCAACCGGTGAAGCGGTTTTCGTTGTTCCACTGGCTTTCGCCGTGGCGCACCAGGACAAGCTTAGTATTAGCCATTTCTTACTCCTCAAGCATTTTGAATGATAACAATTCTCATTATATTGCCGTGACTGTGCCAGCAGCAACGCTTAACCCTAACCATAGCGAAAATAGTTCGAGAGTGTAAGATGCATGTGAATCCAGGGTTATGATTTTGTCTGCGATCGCCGCTATTTTCAGCAAGCTGAGCGGAAAAAAGCCCTCGCGGTGAGGGCCAGGCTTTTTGCCGGATGGCGCTTCGCTTATCCGGCCTACATTCGTAGGCCCGTGCACGCGTAGCGCCGCCGGACATTATGCGCGCGGAATGAAATGATACTCTGTGACGCTTACGTACTCTTCACCCGGACGCAGCACACAGTCAGGCTGCGGCCATTCAGGATGGTTAGGACTGTCCGGCAGGAACTCGCTCTCCAGCGCCAGACCTTGCCAGGCGGCGTAGTCGTTATGTTCACGCGCCGTGGTCCCCTCCAGGTAGTTACCGGAGTAGAACTGCAGGGCAGGGGCGGTGGTGTAGACCGTCATCTGTAACTTCTCATCCGCAGACCAGACCTGTGCGGCAGGTTGAGAAAGATCGCCTTTCGCCTGCAACAGGAAAGCGTGGTCGTAGCCTTTCACCTTGCGCTGATCGTCATCACTCAGGAAATCCTGGGCGATGGTTTTCGGCTGACGGAAATCAAAGCTATTACCGCTTACCGGTTTCAGCCCCTGATAAGGGATCCCCATCTCATCGACCGGCAGATACGCGTCCGCCAGGATCTGGAGTTTGTGGCTGCGGACATCGGTCTGATTGCCGTCAAGGTTGAAATAGGCGTGGTTAGTCAGGTTGACCGGACACGGCTTGTCGACGGTCGCGCGGTACTCAATGGCGATACGATTATCTTCGGTCAGGGTAAAGCGTGCGGTTGCGGTGAGATTGCCCGGGAAGCCCTGGTCTCCGTCGAGGGAGTCCAGAGAAAACCAGACCTCACGGTCATTTTGCTGCACAATCTTCCAGCGACGTTTATCAAACCCTTCCGGGCCGCCGTGCAGCTGATTTTCACCCTGGCTGGCAAGCAGGGAATAGGTTACGCCGTCCAGCGTAAACCGGCTTCTGGCGATGCGGTTGGCGTAGCGGCCTATGGATGCGCCCAGAAAAGCGGTCTGCTCGATATACTGCTCGGGCGATGCGCAGCCGAGCAGGGTTTCGCGCACGCTGCCGTCAGGCATTGGTACGCGGGCAGAAAGTAACGTTGCGCCCCAGTCCATCAGCGTAACCACCATCCCGGCGCTGTTGCGCAGGGTCAACAGGCGATACGGCAGACCATCCGGTGCGAGAGTAGGTGTTTCGTTTAGCACTGTCCGGCTCCTTGTGATGCTTTGCAGACATAGAAAGTTTCTTTGATGCCCGTTTTGGCTTCGTACTGTTTAGCCACCGCGTCCTGAATGGCAGGGACCAGCTCTTCCGGCACCAGGGCGACGACACAGCCGCCAAATCCACCCCCGGTCATACGCACGCCGCCTTTGTCGCCAATCGTGGCTTTCACAATTTCAACCAGGGTGTCGATTTGTGGCACGGTGATTTCAAAATCGTCGCGCATGGAGGCATGCGATTCGGCCATCAGCTCGCCCATCCGTTTCAGGTCACCTTTCGCCAGCGCGGAGGCGGCTTCTACGGTACGGGCATTTTCCGTCAGCACGTGACGCACGCGCTTAGTGACAACCGGATCCAGTTCGTGGGCAACCTTGTTAAATTCGTCAAGTGAGACATCACGCAGGGCTGGCTGCTGGAAGAAGCGCGCGCCGGTTTCACACTGCTCGCGGCGGGTGTTGTACTCGCTCCCCACCAGGGTGCGTTTGAAGTTGCTGTTGATGATCACCACAGCCGCACCTTTTGGCAGTGGAACCGCTTTGGTCCCGAGGGAGCGGCAGTCAATCAGCAAAGCATGTTCTTTCTTGCCCAGCGCGGAAATCAGCTGATCCATAATGCCGCAGTTGCAGCCCACGAACTGGTTTTCCGCTTCCTGACCGTTGAGGGCGATCTGCGCCCCGTCCAGCGGCAGATGATAAAGCTGCTGGAACACGGTGCCGACCGCCACTTCCAGCGATGCGGAAGAGCTTAATCCCGCGCCCTGCGGCACGTTGCCGCTGATCACCAGATCGGCCCCGCCGAAATTCTTGTTACGCTTCAGAAGATGCTTCACCACGCCGCGAACATAGTTCGACCACTGCTGGCTGTCGTGGGTCACGATCGGTGCATCAAGGGAAAATTCGTCAATTTCGTTGCCGTAATCCGCGGCGATCACTCGCACGTTACGATCTGAACGTTTCGCGCAGGCGATCACCGTCTGGTAGTCGATGGCACACGGCAGGACAAAACCGTCGTTATAGTCGGTGTGCTCGCCGATCAGATTAACGCGGCCTGGCGCCTGGATAATATGGGTGGCAGGGTAGCCAAATTTTTCAGCAAACAGGGATTGTGTTTTATCTTTCAGACTCATTTTTAAACTCCTGATTCGCGGTAATGGACGTCGCTAACGGCACGCAGGCGTTCTGCCGCCTGTTCCGCCGTCAGGTCGCGCTGGGTTTCCGCCAGCATTTCATAGCCCACCATGAATTTACGTACCGTCGCAGAACGCAGCAGCGGCGGATAGAAGTGTGCATGTAACTGCCAGTGTTGATTCTCTTCGCCGTTAAACGGCGCACCGTGCCAGCCCATGGAGTAGGGGAAGGAACACTGGAACAGGTTGTCGTAGCGGCTGGTCAGTTTTTTCAGCGCCAGGGCAAGGTCGTCTCGCTGGGCGTCGCTGAGGTCCGTAATACGCTGAACATGGGCCTTTGGCAGCAGCAGCGTTTCAAACGGCCACGCCGCCCAGTAAGGGACTACCGCAAGCCAGTGCTCGGTTTCCACCACAGTGCGGCTGCCGTCCGCCAGTTCACGCTGGGTGTAATCCACCAGCATCGGCGAACCGTTCTGGGCGAAATAGGCTTTTTGCAGCCGGTCTTCACGTTCGGCTTCGTTCGGCAGGAAGCTGTTCGCCCAGATCTGACCGTGCGGGTGCGGGTTAGAGCAGCCCATCGCCGCGCCTTTATTTTCAAATACCTGCACCCACGGATAGGTCTGGCCCAGCTCCGCCGTTTGCGCCTGCCAGGTGCTGACCACCTCTTTCAGCGCCTCAACGCTCAGCTCCGGCAGCGTTTTGCTGTGATCGGGAGAGAAGCAGATCACGCGGCTGGTGCCGCGGGCGCTTTCGCAGCGCATCAGCGTGTCATGGCTTTCCGGCGCGTCCGGCGTATCGGTCATCAGCGCCGCAAAATCGTTAGTGAAAACGAAGGTGCCCTTGTAGGTCGGGTTTGTATCGCCCGTCACGCGCGTGTTGCCCGGACAGAGGAAGCAGTCCGGATCGTGCTGTGGCAGCGACTGTTTTGCAGGCGTCTCTTGCGCCCCCTGCCAGGGGCGCTTGGCGCGATGCGGTGAAACTAAAATCCATTGCCCGCTGAGCGGGTTAAAACGACGATGCGGGTGATCGACGGGATTGAATTGCGTCATGACAAATCCTTAATCCGGATAACCCTGCGGATGGCGTGACTGCCAGTGCCAGGTATCCTGTGCCATTTCATCAAGCGTGCGGGTAACACGCCAGTTAAGCTCTTTATCCGCTTTGGTGGCATCGGCCCAGTAAGCCGGGAGGTCGCCATCACGACGCGGCGCGAAGTGATACTTCACTGGCTTGCCGCAGGCTTTACTGAAGGCATTCACCACATCCAGCACGCTGCTGCCGACGCCGGCGCCGAGGTTGTAAATATGCACGCCCGGTTTATCCGCCAGCTGCTGCATCGCCGCCACGTGGCCGTCGGCCAGATCCATCACGTGAATGTAATCGCGCACGCCGGTGCCGTCTTCGGTGGGATAATCGTTACCAAAAATCGCCAGGGAGTCGCGACGCCCTACGGCAACCTGCGCGATATACGGCATCAGGTTATTTGGAATGCCCTGCGGATCTTCACCCATGTCGCCTGACGGATGCGCGCCAACCGGGTTGAAGTAGCGCAGCAGCGCGATGCTCCACTCAGGCTGGGCTTTTTGCAGGTCGGTCAGGATCTGCTCTACCATCAGCTTGCTTTTGCCATACGGGCTTTGTGGCGTACCGGTCGGGAAGCTTTCAACGTAAGGAATTTTTGGCTGATCGCCGTAGACGGTCGCGGAAGAGCTGAAGATAAAGTTTTTCACGTTTGCCGCACGCATGGCGGAGATCAGACGCAGGGTACCGTTGACGTTGTTGTCGTAGTACTCAAGCGGTTTTGCTACCGATTCGCCCACCGCTTTCAGGCCCGCGAAGTGGATAACGGTTTCAATCGCGTGATCGTGAAGGATTTCAGTCATCAATGCTTCATTGCGGATATCGCCTTCCACGAAAGTCGGCTGTTTACCCGCAAGGCGTTCAATGACCGGCAGCACGCTGCGCTTACTGTTGCACAGGTTATCAAGAATGACGACATCGTGGCCGCTTTGCAGAAGTTGTACGCAGGTATGACTTCCTATGTAACCGCTACCACCTGTTACCAGAACTCGCATATTTCGCTCCATTAGGCTTATGGTATGAATTAACCATAGCATATCAGAGACGCGAAAAGTGTGACATGGGATAAAATAGTGGTATCGTTTACACTGGTTTTCACAGGCGCTTTTTCACAGACTGAGTGCATTGTAGATCAAAGAGATAGAGATGTATTGTTGCAGGTTGTCTGAAAAGCGGAGGGCAGCGCCCTCCACGCGTTAATCGATTTTGCTCAGCAGGTAGCGGTAATGCTCGCCGTCAGGCACAAATTCCAGCCGATGGGTGATGCAGGATGGGGCATCCTCAGCATGGTGGGAGACAAACAGCAGCTGGGTTTCACCTTCGCTAATCAGGACATCCACAAAGCGGCGGATCAGCTGACGGTTGAGGGGATCCAGCCCCTGCAACGGTTCATCAAGAATCAGCAGAGTAGGATGCTTAACCAGCGCGCGGACGATCAATGCCAGCCGCTGCTGCCCCCACGACAGGCTGTGGAATGGCGCATCGGCTACCCGGTTGTCCATACCCAGAATATCCAGCCACTGCTGCGCCAGCTTGTGCTGCTTGTCGGATACCGCCTGATAAATACCAATGGAGTCGAAGAAGCCAGAGAGGATCACGTTTCGCACCGTAGTGCTCACCCGGTAGTCCAGATGCAGGCTGCTGCTAACATAACCGATATGCTTTTTGATATCCCAGATGGTTTCCCCGCTGCCGCGGCGGCGGCCGAAGAGGGTCAAATCGTTGCTGTAACCCTGCGGGTGATCGCCAGTGATCAGGCTTAGCAGCGTGGATTTACCCGCCCCGTTGGGGCCGACGATCTGCCAGTGCTCACCAGGATTAACCGTCCAGCTGAGATGATTAAGAATAGGGCGATCGTCGTAAGCAACCACCCCATCGCGCAGCACAATGCGCGGCTGGTCAGGATCCAGCCCGTGGCGTGCCGAAGGGGCATCCGGCTCCGGCAGCGCAATACCGTCCAGTTTCTCGCTGTGGGCCAGCTGTGCAATTAGCGCCTGCCGGAGCAGTACGGCTTTCTCGCCGGTTTCGGTCAGGCTACAGTCCGCCAGCACGCCCGCGTAATGTACGAAATCCGGGATCTCATCAAAGCGGTTAAGGACCAGCACAAGGGTGTATCCCTGCTGGTTAAGCGACGCCAGCAACGCTGCCAGCTGCGCGCGGGACTGCACATCCAGTCCGTCAAACGGTTCATCCAGAATCAGGAGTTCCGGCTCGCTCATTAGCGCCTGGCAAAGCAGCGTTTTGCGCGTCTCGCCGGTAGAGAGATATTTAAAGCGGCGGTTAAGCAGGGCGGTAATGCCAAATTGCTCCGCCAGCTGCTGACAGCGGGCAGGATCTTTTATCTCATCCTGGATAATGTCCGCCGTCGTGCGGCCGGTATCTTCTTCGCCGGGGCTGAGCAAATCGGTATTGTTACGCTGCCACTCATCGCTGACAAGCTTTTGCAGCTGTTCAAAGGAAAGGCGCGTCAGGCGGGTAAAGGTGCACTGACGCTCACCCTTCAGCTGGGTTAATTCACCCGACAGGGCGCGGGCCAGCGCCGATTTTCCGCTGCCGTTCGTGCCCACAAACGCCCAGCTTTCTCCGGCGCGTAAGGTTAATTCTGGCAACAATAAGGTACGGGTATCGCTAAGACGAAACGTGCCTTGCGAAATATGCAATGATGACATGTGTTATCCCATTTTTTGCAGCAACAGATGTCAGGGATACTCAGTGTTGGTGGGGTTGTCAATGCGCTTAGCACAATGTGGCGATAATTACCCGGTCTGCATTGAAATATGCGGTCACCACAGCACCTTCATCTAATTCGGTCGCGTCGTTCACCGGAACGGTGGCGCAGAGCGACTGTCCATCCGGCAGGGTCATCAGCACTTCACACTGTTCTGCGCCGCGCTCGATGTGGCTGATACGCCCGCGTAGCTGGTTGTCGGCCTCGGCGGCCTGCTCAGGGTTAAGCGTGATGCTGATCCAGGGCGCTTTGAGTAATACCAGCACTTCCTGACCTTCGTTCAGCCCGAGGCGTTGACCGCTTTGCGCGGTGATGGCGGCTTTCAGGCGCGTTGTGCCGTCCGCGAGCAGGATCTCAATATGCTCCTGCACCTGCGAATGATCGCGCCCCGTCACCGTACCAAACCATTGGTTGCGGGCGCTGGTCTGCAAAGAGAAACGGGAGATGGCGCCCAGCAGGCTGTCCAGCGGCAGGTTGTCGTCATCGCTCAGCACATCAAATGCTTTTTGCTGGATCTGCGCCAGTAAGTCATAGAGCTGGATCAGGCGTTGCCCGTAACGCGTCAACACGGCACCGCCGCCGCCTTTTCCGCCGGTGGCGCGCTCTACCAGCGTTTGTTCGCTCAGGGTGTTCATGTCGTTAATCGCATCCCAGGCGCTTTTATAGCTGATGCCGGCGTTTTTGGCTCCCTGGCTAATCGAGCCAGTTTGTTCTATTTGTTTTAACAGGGCGATGCGTCGCGGATCGGCGAAAAGCTTCTGCTGAAGTCGTAGGGTAAGGAGAATTTCGGCCTGCATAACAATGTCCCGGCAAAAAGGTTATTGTGACCCAAATGTCCGGGTGCGGAAAGCGCACCGCACAAAAGGGGATGTTTTTCTTACTTTTCAGGGTAGAATAAGCCGTTCACAAGATCTGGAGAAAACCATGTTAGAGTTGTTGAAAAGTCTGGTATTCGCGGTAATCATGGTGCCAGTAGTGATGGCTATCATCCTCGGTGCCATCTACGGCCTGGGTGAAGTGTTCAACGTCTTTTCGAACATTGGTCATCGTCGTGACCAGCCTAAAAAGCAGCAATGATTTCCTCCAAAACGCCCGGCCAACCCGGGCGTTTTGCTCTCAAGTTTATTCCTCTCCCGCCGATATCTTTTACAACGTTCCTTGAGTTTACGCATTAATGGGTACGATTTAGCGCTAGGAACGCCTGCGATATGTCGTTATATTTGTTTGTATATAACGATACGCACAGGAGCTTCAAATGGCACGTTCATGGGTACGCCTTTTCGCAGGGGCAACGCTGACTCTCTCACTCACCGGCCACGCGCTGGCGGATGAAGGAATAATCACGGTCTTTGCGGCGGCGTCGCTGACTAACGCGATGCAGGATATTGCTGCGGTATACAAAAAAGAGAAAAACGTCGAGGTCGTTTCGTCGTTTGCCTCCTCGTCCACGCTGGCCCGCCAGATCGAAGCGGGGGCTCCGGCTGATCTGTTCATCTCTGCCGATCAGAAATGGATGGACTACGCGGTGGAGAAAAAATCTGTTGATACGGCTAGCCGCGAAACCCTGCTGGGAAATAGCCTGGTGGTGGTCGCGCCCGCAAACAGCAAGCAGGGCGACATCGCCATCAACAAACAGACGGACTGGACCCGTCTGCTCAACGGTGGCCGTCTGGCGGTAGGCGATCCGGAGCATGTTCCTGCCGGGATTTATGCGAAAGAAGCGCTACAAAAACTGGGCGCATGGGAGACCTTATCGCCGAAGCTGGCTCCCGCAGAAGATGTGCGCGGCGCGCTGGCGCTGGTGGAGCGTAACGAAGCCCCACTCGGGATCGTTTACGGCTCCGATGCCGTCGCCAGTAAAGGTGTGAAGGTGGTCGGTACCTTCCCGGAAGACTCGCATAAGAAAGTAGAATATCCTGTTGCGATAGTTGATGGACATAAAAATGCGACCGTGACGGCCTTCGTTGACTACCTGAAGGGGCCTGAAGCGTCCGCTATCTTTAAACGTTACGGATTTACGACTCACGAATGATATTGACCGAACCTGAATGGCAGGCCGTGCTGCTGAGCCTGAAAGTCTCTTCCCTGGCGGTTGCGCTGAGTTTGCCCTTTGGGGTGTTCTTTGCCTGGTTACTGGTTCGCGTGAAGTTTCCAGGCAAAGCCCTGCTCGACAGTGTTCTCCATCTTCCGCTCGTGTTACCGCCTGTGGTGGTCGGCTATCTGCTGCTGATCTCCATGGGGCGACGCGGTTTTATCGGCGAATGGCTGTACGACTGGTTCGGCCTGACCTTTGCTTTCAGCTGGCGCGGCGCGGTTCTGGCCGCGGCAGTAATGTCCTTCCCGCTAATGGTGCGCGCTATCCGCCTGGCGCTGGAAGGGGTGGATATCCGGCTAGAGCAGGCCGCCCGCACGCTGGGCGCAGGCCGCTGGCGGGTATTCCTGACCATTACGCTTCCGCTCACCTTACCGGGCATTATCGTCGGTACGGTGTTAGCCTTCGCCCGCTCACTGGGTGAGTTCGGCGCGACCATCACCTTTGTGTCCAACATTCCCGGCGAGACGCGGACCATCCCGTCGGCCATGTATACCCTGATTCAAACCCCGGGTGGCGAAGGTGCGGCGGCCCGGCTGTGTATTATTTCGATTGTACTCGCCCTGGTCTCGCTGCTGGTGTCTGAATGGCTGGCGCGCCTCAGCCGTGAACGGATGGGGAAACCGTGATGCTGGAACTCAACTTTACGCAAACCCTGGGCAGCCACACTCTGACGCTTAACGAAACGCTGCCTGCCAGCGGTATCACCGCCATTTTTGGCGTTTCCGGGGCAGGGAAAACGTCGCTGATTAATGCGATTAGCGGCCTGACGCGTCCCCAGTCTGGCAGAATTGTGTTAAATAACCGCGTCTTAAACGACGCGGAGAAGAAGGTCTGCCTGTCACCGGATAAGCGCCGCATCGGCTATGTGTTTCAGGATGCGCGCCTGTTTCCGCACTACAGCGTGCGCGGAAATCTGCGCTATGGCATGGCAAAAAGCATGGCCGGACAGTTCGATAAGCTGGTGGCGCTGCTGGGCATCGAACCGCTGCTCGATCGTCTCCCGTCTTCGCTGTCGGGTGGTGAAAAACAGCGCGTGGCGATTGGCCGCGCCCTGTTAACCGCGCCGGAATTGTTGCTGCTGGATGAGCCGCTGGCCTCGCTGGATATTCCGCGCAAGCGCGAGTTGCTGCCGTATCTGCAACGTCTGGCGCGGGAAATCAACGTGCCCATGCTGTACGTCAGCCATTCGCTGGATGAGATCTTACATCTGGCCGACAAAGTGCTGGTGCTGGAGGCGGGCAGGGTGAAGGCATTCGGCAATCTGGAAGAGGTATGGGGCAGCAGCGTTATGCATCCGTGGCTGCCAAAGGAGCAGCAGAGCAGCATTCTGAAGGTGAGCGTGCTGGAGCACCATCCACATTATGCGATGACCGCGCTGGCGCTGGGTGACCAGCATTTGTGGGTGAATAAAATCGATACGCCGATTCAGTCCACGTTACGGATCCGTATTCAGGCGTCGGATGTCTCCCTGGTGCTGCAACCGCCGCTGCAAACCAGTATCCGCAATATTTTGCGCGCAAAAGTGGCGCAGTGTTTTGATGATAACGGCCAGGTGGAAGTGCAACTGGAAGTGGGCAACAGAACGCTGTGGGCGCGCATCAGCCCGTGGGCCAGGGATGAGTTAGGCATCAAGCCTGGCCTGTGGCTTTACGCGCAAATCAAGAGCGTCTCTATCACCGCCTGATTACAGCAGGTGGGTATAAATATACTGCGCGATGCTGTCGGTGGTGTTATCGCCAATCACCACGTCAGCACGCGCTTTCACCGCATCATCGGCGTTGCCCATCGCCACGCCCGTTCCGGCCGCTTCCAGCATGCTGATGTCGTTATAGTTATCGCCGAAGGCAATCACGTCCTGCATTGACCAGCCCTGTGACTCAACGAACTGGGTCAGACGCTTTCCTTTGCTGTTGCCTTTACGGGCGATATCCACCTGATCGTGCCAGGACCATTCACATTCCAGACCCAGCGTATGCTCGACATGTTTTGCGAAGGTGTTCAGTTTGGCGGTGTCTTCATCGGTCAGGGCAAATTTCCAGATTGCCTGGACGTCTTCCGCCGCCTGGCGCAGGGAGGAAACCTGAGTGAACACCGGTCGCTGCGCTTCCGGCAAAGACAGGGCCCAGTTGCTGGTGCGGATCACATGGCCGGTAGGGCGTTCATACAGCATGGCGTTATCCACATACATCAGGCCATGAATCGCGTGCTCATCCAGTAAATCAATCAATTGCAGCGCCTGCGGAACGGGAAGCGGATCAGAGGTTAAAACCTTTTTTGCCTGATAATCATACAAATAAGTGCCATTACAACAAATTGCAGGTGTATCTAAGCCCAGTGCCTGATAAAAAGGATGAATGGCTACGTGATGTCGACCCGTTACGATGAGAAGTTGATACCCCGCTTCCCGGGCTCGTTTGAGGGCCTCAAGAGAAGAGGGGAGCAGGGTTTTCTGAGGGGTAAGCAGTGTTCCGTCTAAATCCAGGGCAATCACTCGCGAGGTCATTTTTTCTTCCGGGTTAATGTTGAATTTAAGGTCTGTCGGGATGGTACACCGAGAGCGGAACCCTGCAAAATCCCGGACTACAATTCAGCATTCACCGTTAAAAATAATCAGGAGTATTCATGAAACAAACCGTTTATACCGCCAGTCCTGAAAGTCAGCAGATCCATGTCTGGCGTTTGAATACAGAAGGTTCGCTTACGCTGGTTCAGGTTGTTGATGTGCCAGGCCAGGTGCAGCCGATGGTCGTCAGCCCGGATAAACGTTTTCTTTATGTCGGGGTACGCCCGGAATTCCGCGTACTCGCATACCGCATCTCCCCGGATGACGGCGCGCTGACCTATACCGCAGAAGCGCCGCTGCCGGGCAGCCCGACCCATATTTCTACCGACCATAAAGGCAACTTTATCTTCAGCGGCTCCTACAATGCAGGCTGCGTGAGCGTCACCCGCCTGGAAGACGGTATTCCCGTTGAAACCGTCGACGTGGTAGAAGGGCTTGAAGGTTGCCACTCCGCCAACATTTCGCCGGATAACCGCACGCTGTGGGTGCCAGCGCTGAAGCAGGATCGCATCTGCCTGTTTACCCTGAGCGATGACGGTCATCTGGTCGCGCAGAGCCCGGCGGAAGTCACCACCGTGGAAGGCGCAGGCCCGCGCCATATGGTCTTCCACCCGAATCAGCAGTATGCCTATGTCGTTAACGAGCTGAACAGCTCGGTAGATGTCTGGGAGCTGAACGATCCTAACGGGCAGATCGAGTGCGTACAGACGCTGGACATGATGCCAGCAGATTTCTCCGACACACGCTGGGCGGCAGACATTCACATCACGCCGGATGGCCGCCACCTGTATGCCTGTGACCGTACCTCCAGTCTGATCACCATCTTCAGCGTCTCTGAAGACGGCAGCGTTCTGGCAGTTGAGGGCTTCCAGCCGACAGAAACCCAGCCGCGCGGCTTTAATGTCGACCACAGCGGCAAATACCTGATTGCGGCGGGGCAGAAATCCCACCACATCGCGCTCTATGAAATCAAAGGCGTGCAGGGTCTACTGGAAGAGAAAGGACGCTATGCGGTCGGACAAGGGCCGATGTGGGTTGTAATGAACGCTCACTGATCCGTAGACGAAAAAAAAACCTCGCACATGCGAGGTTTTTTTATGCGTGGTTAATGCATGAGGTAGGCCGGGTAAGGCGTAGCCGCCACCCGGCAGCAGGTATTTTACTGCTTCGGTTCAGCAACCACTTTGCTACCCAGACCGCGGTTGTTGTATTCCCACATGCGGTTGAAGTTAGCGTCGTTCAGGTTACGCTGCACGTTGTCTTTATCATCCACCGTGCCGGTGTTGCCGGAGAAAGGACGTTTCGAGATCGCCGCATCCGCCCACGGTTTCGCCATGTTAAAGCCTTCGTTAATCACGCTGTCGCGGATCACGACCTGGCCGTTAGTGGCGGAGTCCACGTCCAGAGAGCGGCCAAGCTGCGCCACGCCATCGCCAGCAGCAGTAAAGCGGCTATTCACGGCCAGGAAGCCATAGAACAGATTGGACTGCGTGGCCGGGGCAAAGACGTAACCTTCCTGCTGCGTACGTGAATTCACCACGCGGAAGTCGGTGTTATCAAATACCACCGCGCCGCGACCGGAGACCATATCCACGTCGCCTTCAATGTAGCTGTTGGTGACCAGAGTACGCGTCAGACGATTGTTCTGAAGGGTATTCTGCACGCCGCTGTTGGTCACGAAGAAGGTATTCTGGCGGCCCAGGATATTGACGTTGTTAATCTGTACCTTGTCGCCATCGCTACGCAGCGCCACGGCCTGGTGATTACCGGCGTCAACGCTGTCGCCCAGGGTGTTCTGAATGGTCAGGTTCTGCAATTGCAGGCCGTTGTTCTGTGACCAGAATACTGCCGAGCACATCACGCCAATGGTGGCGGCACGTTTGCGCTGGCAGTTATCAAACATATACCACGCCGGTTTACCTGGCATGTATTTACCGGCCGGGTTCACCAGATGGCGCCAGGTGGTGCTGTCGATCTCTGAATCAATCGCCAGGCCAATTTTCACGTCGACCGCTTTTTCGCCAAGTCCGTAAAGCGTAATGCTTCCCGGTGCAGCCGGAACATAAACGGTTCCTTCGTATTCACCCGGCAGGATGGCAATGTACTGACGAGATGCGCTGTGTTTGGTGATTGCGGCATCAACAGCTGCCTGAATTGAGGTGTGCGTAACGCCCTCTGCTCCGGCCGGGCCGACAACGAAGTCTGGCTGTTTCGGCAGGTTAATAGAAGAAGGCGTCCATGGGGCTGCATTGGGATCCATCGCCGAGAAATAGTGCGCACGGGTGAAGTTCTTCGCTTCAGCCGCTGACAGGATCGGACGGGAAGCGGTGCCCGGAGCAACCTGCTCAGAAGGTTGCTGATCCGGTGGTGTTGAACTGCAAGCGGATAAAGTCACGCCAAAGGCGAGTGCCAACGCCAGACGGGAAATCCTGGAAATATTCAAGGTAATGCTCCTGGGTATGCAAGTCTTATCTGAATAGACGAAATAGCCTGCTTTTTTATACTAAGTTGAGCGAAACGGGAAGATAAAAACGGGAAAAGTTGCATTTTTGCCCGCAGGCGACGGGAAAGTCATCACAAATAAATAACATTTTCCTGCAAGGCGGTTGACAGCAGGTGACAGATGAAAATAAATGTCTATACAACCCATGACAAGCGGAAGGCACATGCAGCAGCTTCATCCCGATGATGTGATATGGCGAAATGCGCGACTGGCGACCCTGGCGACAGGTGAGCCGGAACCCTACGGCCTGAAAGAACAACATGCCCTCGTCGTGCGCGGCCAGACGATTGCGGCCGTTATTCCTGAAGCCGAGATCCCCTCCGGGCATCGTCAGTGTGTCGATCTCGACGGGCGTCTGGTTACTCCCGGCCTGATCGATTGCCACACCCATCTGGTGTTCGGCGGCGATCGCGCAGCGGAATGGGAACAACGGCTTAACGGCGTGTCGTATCAGACCATCAGCGCGCAGGGCGGCGGTATTAACGCCACGGTCACGGCGACCCGCAACAGTTCGCCGGAAATGCTCCTGACGGTGGCACAGCAGCGGCTCCAGCGGCTGATGAATGAAGGCGTAACGACCGTTGAAATCAAATCGGGATACGGACTGAATGCCCAGGCCGAAGAGAAAATGCTGCTGGTTGCCCGCCAGCTCAGCCTGAACAATCTGGTCGATATCAGCCCGACGCTGCTGGCCGCGCACGCCGTTCCTGCCGAGTACCGACAGGATCCGGATGCCTATCTCACGCTGGTCTGTGAGCAGATCATGCCCACGCTGTGGCAAAAAGAGTTATTTGAAGCGGTGGACGTGTTTTGTGAAAACGTCGGCTTTACCCCGGCGCAAACCGAGCGCCTGTTTCAGGCCGCCGCCGCGCTCGGGATACCGGTTAAAGGGCATGTAGAGCAGCTGTCGAATCTGGGCGGCGCGGCGCTGGTCAGCCAGTATAAGGGGCTGTCGGCCGATCATATTGAGTATCTCGATGATGCAGGTATTCAGGCGATGGCGCAAAGCGGCACGGTGGCGGTATTGCTCCCCGGCGCGTTCTATTTTCTTCAGGAGCGCCAGCGTCCACCGGTGGCG
The DNA here is from genome assembly GCF_050030745.1 of Enterobacter cloacae complex sp. 402C9. NCBI lineage: Bacteria > Pseudomonadati > Pseudomonadota > Gammaproteobacteria > Enterobacterales > Enterobacteriaceae > Enterobacter > Enterobacter cloacae complex sp. 402C9. The sequence goes on from NZ_JBLGUW010000001.1 coordinate 1,454,878, forward strand.
CAGCTCAGAGAGCAGGGCGTGCCGATGGCGGTGGCTACCGACTACAACCCGGGCACCAGCCCGTTTGCCAGCCTGCATCTGGCAATGAACATGGCCTGCGTCCAGTTTGGCCTCACGCCGGAAGAGGCCTGGGCTGGCGTGACGCGGCATGCGGCGCAGGCGCTAGGTCGTGGCGCGACGCACGGGCAGTTAAAGCCCGGTTATGTGGCTGATTTCGTCGTCTGGGAGGCGAATCATCCGGTTGAGATGGTTTACGAGCCGGGGCGGAATCCTTTATATCAACGCGTGTTTCGGGGGCAGGTAGCGTGAAATTGTGGCATCCCGTTTCCCCGCACGTCTGGCAGGGTCGTGACGACAGCGCCGAATCCAGCACCGCGAAACGTCTCTTCCAGACCATAAAGCAGCGCGAACACTTTGCACCCGTGCCGTCAGGCATCGCCCTGCTGGGCTTTGAATGTGATGAAGGGGTTAAGCGTAACCAGGGCAGGCCCGGTGCTGCACAGGCTCCCGATGTGCTGCGCGGCGCGCTGGCGAATATGGCGAGCCATCAGGGGCATGCGCGCCTCGTGGATATGGGCTCCATTTTTGTTGAAGGCAATGCGCTGGAGGCGGCACAGCAGGCGCTGAGCGAGGCCATTACCGCGTGCCAGCAATCCGGGATGCGTACTCTGGTTTTCGGCGGTGGACATGAAACCGCCTGGGCGCACGGGCGCGGCGTGCTGGATGCCTTTCCGAACGATCGCATTGCGGTGATCAACCTGGATGCGCACCTCGATTTGCGTAAGGCTGAACGGGCTACGTCCGGCACGCCGTTCCGCCAGCTGGCGCACTACTGCGCGTCGCAGTCGCGGTCGTTTCACTACGCCTGCCTGGGGGTAAGCCGTGCGGCGAATACCCAGGCGCTGTGGGAGGAAGCTGAACGGTTGAACGTGATGCTGGTTGAAGATCTCGATTTTCGCCGGGATGCGCTATCCGCGCTGGATAGCGTGCTTGCGCAGGCAGACCGGGTTTATCTCACCATAGACCTTGATGTGCTGCCCGCCGCAGAAATGCCCGCCGTATCCGCCCCTGCGGCGTTGGGGATCCCGGCGCTGGATCTGTTCCCGGTGATTGAGCGTATCTGCCGAAGCGGTAAACTACAGGCGGCGGATCTGGTGGAATATAATCCGCACTACGACCGGGACGGTCAGGGGGCGAAGCTTGCCGCCCAACTGGCCTGGCAAATTGCTCACTGGTGGGCATAACAACATTCAAGGAGTCATGATGTTTTCACGCTCGCCCCTGCCGCAGCCGAGCCCTCCCGCGCCTTTTTACGAAAAGGTGAAGCAGGCGATCAGCGAAAAAATTGCTGCCGGCGTCTGGCGTCCGCACGACCGTATTCCCTCCGAAGCTGAACTGGTCGCGCAGTTTGGCTTTAGTCGAATGACCATTAACCGGGCGCTGCGGGAACTGACCGATGAAGGGTTGCTGGTGCGTTTGCAGGGTGTCGGAACCTTTGTCGCCGAGCCAAAAGGACAGTCGGCGCTGTTTGAAATCCGCAGCATTGCCGATGAAATTGCCGCCCGCAACCATCAGCACCACTGCGAAGTGCTGGTGCTTGAAGAGACGCAGGCCAGCGCCGAACAGGCCATTGAGCTGAACGTTAATGAGGGCACCCGGATCTTCCATTCGGTGATGGTGCATTATGAGAACGATATTCCGGTCCAGATTGAAGATCGCTGCGTCAACGCGGAGCGGATCCCGGACTACCTGAACCAGGATTACACCCAAACCACACCGCATGCGTATCTCTCGCTCGTCGCCCCGCTGACGGAAGGGGAGCATATCGTGGAGGCCGTGCGCGCCACGCCTCAGGAGTGCGAGTTGTTGCGTATTAAAGAGCACGATCCCTGCCTGCTGATCCGCCGTCGTACCTGGTCGTCCTCGCAAATTGTGTCGCATGCGAAGCTGCTATTCCCGGGGAATCGCTACCGGTTGCAGGGCCACTTTATGTCATAAGTTTTATAAGCGTGATCGCTAACGCAATATAGCAAAATTGTATCTTTTTTGTTAAATCCGACCTTGTGTGTGCTTGTCTATACAAGTATATCTAAATGCATCACCTGTCCCTTATGAGGAACACACAATGTCGTCAGATAAATACCGCAAGCAGGATGTCCGCGCCGCGCGCGGCACCACGCTCACCGCAAAAAGCTGGCTCACCGAAGCACCGCTGCGCATGTTGATGAACAACCTTGATCCTGAGGTAGCAGAAAATCCCCATGAGCTGGTGGTCTACGGCGGCATTGGTCGCGCCGCACGCAACTGGGCGTGCTATGACGCGATTGTCGAGTCTTTGACGAATCTCGAAAACGACGAAACGCTGCTGGTGCAATCCGGCAAGCCGGTTGGCGTATTCAAAACCCATAAAAATGCGCCCCGTGTGCTGATTGCCAACTCCAACCTGGTGCCGCACTGGGCGACGTGGGAACACTTCAACGAGCTGGACGCAAAAGGGCTGGCCATGTACGGCCAGATGACCGCGGGTAGCTGGATCTACATCGGCAGCCAGGGGATTGTGCAGGGCACCTATGAAACCTTCGTGGAAGCGGGCCGACAGCACTATAACGGCTCACTGAAAGGCCGCTGGGTGCTCACCGCCGGACTGGGCGGCATGGGCGGCGCGCAGCCGCTGGCCGCGACGCTGGCGGGCGCGTGCTCCCTGAACATTGAGTGCCAGCAGAGCCGCATCGATTTCCGTCTGCGTACCCGCTATGTTGATGAACAGGCCGACAACCTCGATGACGCGCTGGCGCGCATCAAAAAGTACACCGCTGAAGGCAAAGCCGTGTCGGTTGCCCTGTGCGGCAACGCGGCGGATATTCTACCGGAACTGGTGGCGCGCGGCGTGCGTCCGGATCTGGTCACCGACCAGACCAGCGCTCACGATCCGCTTCATGGTTACCTGCCAAAAGGCTGGACGTGGGAAGATTACCAGCAAAAAGCGGAAACCGATCCTGAGGGCACGGTACTGGCGGCTAAACGCGCCATGGCGGAACACGTCTCCGCGATGCTCGCCTTCAGTAAGATGGGGATTCCGACCTTTGATTACGGGAATAACATCCGCCAGATGGCGAAAGAGATGGGGGTGAATAACGCCTTTGATTTCCCCGGCTTCGTGCCCGCCTATATTCGTCCGCTGTTCTGCCGCGGCATCGGGCCGTTCCGCTGGGTTGCCCTCTCCGGCGACCCGGAGGATATCTACAAAACCGACGCCAGAGTAAAAGAGATTGTCGCCGACGACGAACATCTGCACCGCTGGCTGGACATGGCGCGCGAGCGCATTAATTTCCAGGGCCTGCCAGCGCGTATCTGCTGGGTCGGGCTGGAGTGGCGGCAAAAACTCGGCCTCGCCTTTAACGAAATGGTGCGCAGCGGCGAAGTCTCCGCGCCGATCGTCATTGGCCGCGACCACCTGGACTCCGGCTCTGTCGCCAGTCCGAACCGTGAAACCGAAGCCATGCGCGACGGCTCGGATGCGGTCTCCGACTGGCCGCTGCTGAATGCCCTGCTGAACACCGCCAGCGGCGCAACCTGGGTGTCGCTGCACCACGGCGGCGGCGTCGGGATGGGCTTCTCCCAGCACTCCGGGATGGTCATCGTCTGTGACGGTACCGACGAAGCGGCGGCACGTATTGCTCGCGTGCTGCATAACGACCCGGCAACCGGCGTGATGCGCCACGCGGATGCGGGTTACGAGATTGCCATTGATTGTGCCAAAGAGCAGGGCCTGAACCTGCCGATGATCCCCGCCACACAAGGAAAGCCTGCATGAACGCGTTAACACTTACTCCCGGCTCTTTGTCGCTCAAACAGCTGCGTCACGTCTGGCGTCAGCCGGTGACAATCGCCCTTGATGAAAGCGCCCACCGTGCCATTAATGACAGCGTGGCCTGCGTGGAGGCGATTGTAGCGGAGGGGCGCACCGCCTACGGCATCAATACCGGGTTTGGCCTGCTGGCACAGACCCGCATTGCCACGCACGATCTGGAGAATTTACAGCGTTCGCTGGTGCTCTCGCACGCGACGGGCGTTGGCCAGCCGCTGGACGATGAGATCGTCCGCCTGATGATGGTGTTGAAAATCAACAGCCTGGCGCGTGGGTTTTCCGGCATTCGTCTGAGCGTGATCCAGGCGCTGATGGTGCTGGTGAATGCTGAAGTTTATCCGTGGATCCCGGCGAAGGGCTCCGTCGGAGCTTCCGGCGATCTGGCACCGCTGGCGCATATGTCGCTGCTCCTGCTGGGTGAAGGCAAGGCGCGCTGGCAAGGGGAGTGGCTGCCTGCGAAAGAGGCGCTGAAAAAAGCCGGCTTAGCGCCGATCACCCTCGCGGCAAAAGAAGGGCTGGCGCTGCTCAACGGCACGCAGGCGTCGACGGCCTTTGCGCTGCGCGGCCTGTTTGAAGCGGAAGATCTGTTCGCCTCCGCGGTGGTGTGTGGTGCGCTGACCACTGAAGCGGTGCTCGGCTCGCGTCGTCCGTTCGATGCCCGCATCCACGAGGTGCGCGGCCAGCGTGGTCAGATTGATGCCGCAGCCATGTACCGCCACGTACTTACCGATACCAGCGACATTGCCGATTCGCATCACAACTGCGAGAAGGTGCAGGATCCGTATTCTCTGCGCTGCCAGCCGCAGGTGATGGGCGCATGCCTGACACAGCTTCGCCAGGCGGCAGAAGTGCTGCTGGTGGAGGCCAATGCGGTGTCCGACAACCCACTGGTGTTTGCTCAGGAAAACGAGGTGGTCTCCGGCGGCAACTTCCACGCCGAGCCGGTGGCGATGGCCGCAGATAATATCGCGCTGGCGATTGCCGAAATCGGAGCCTTGTCCGAGCGTCGAATCGCACTAATGATGGATAAACACATGTCCCAGCTGCCGCCATTCCTGGTGCGCAACGGCGGCGTGAACTCGGGCTTTATGATCGCCCAGGTCACCGCCGCAGCACTGGCAAGCGAAAACAAAGCCCTGTCGCATCCGCACAGCGTGGACAGCCTGCCAACGTCAGCAAATCAGGAAGATCACGTTTCGATGGCCCCGGCTGCCGGGCGTCGACTGTGGGAGATGGCCTCCAACACCCGCGGCGTGCTGGCGGTGGAATGGCTGGCGGCGTGTCAGGGTATTGATTTACGCGAAGGGCTAAAATCCAGCCCGCTGCTGGAGCAGGCGCGTCATACGCTGCGCGAGCACGTTACGCACTACGATGAGGACCGCTTCTTTGCGCCGGATATTGATAAGGCGATACAGCTTCTGGAAGAAGAAACCCTTGCAGGATTGCTACCTTCCGTGCTGTGATTTTTACCCTCACCCTAACCCTCTCCCACAGGGAGAGGGAATTGTTAGGTTTTCTCCCTCTCCCTGTGGGAGAGGGCCGGGGTGAGGGCATCAGCCCGCACGATTATGAATACATCGCCGTAATCGACGCGCTGCCCAGCGAATGGAAATGGACGTTAAAGCCTACCATTGCCCCGCTCGCCCCTTCGTCAACCTCAATCTTGTCCACATCCAGCGCGTGCACCGTGAAGATATAGCGGTGCGTTTCCCCTTTTGGCGGCGCCGCGCCGCCGTAGCCCGCTTTGCCAAAGTCCGTGCGGGTCTGAATCGCACCGTCGGGCAGGGCAACCAGATCGGAACCGGAACCCTGCGGCAGCACGCGGGTGTCGGCGGGCAGGTTTGCCACGATCCAGTGCCACCAGCCCGAGCCGGTTGGCGCATCCGGATCGTAGCAGGTTACGACAAAACTTTTAGTTCCCGCTGGTACATCGTCCCACGCCAGATGGGGAGAGATATTATCTCCCTGATAACCCATCCCGTTAAACACGTGACGTTCCGGCAGCTTTTCGCCGTCGCGCAAATCTTTACTGATGATTTTCATCCTATTTCCCTCGTTACTCACTCATTCAGAAAGTGTAACGCATGGGGTTAAATCGTGAAATGCGCTGATATGTTAACGGCTTTAACCACTGCTCCGGTCAGCTTGTGGAGCTGATCCGGAGAAATGCTGTACGGCGGCATGAGGTAAATCAGCTTACCGAAAGGTCGCACCCAAACGCCCTGGTCAACGAAGAAGCGCTGCAACGCGGCCATGTTCACCGGATGCGTTGTCTCGATCACCCCGATGGCGCCCAGCACGCGGACGTCCGCGACGTATTCCGCATCCGCCGCCGCGCTTAGCTGCTGCTTCAGCTGCGCCTCAATCGCCGCCACCTGCGTCTGCCACTCGCCGCTCTCCAGAATGGCGAGGCTTTCGCTTGCCACGGCGCAGGCCAGCGGGTTGCCCATAAACGTCGGGCCGTGCATAAAGCAGCCCGCGTCGCCGTCGCTGATGGTGTCGGCAACCTGGCGGGTGGTGAGCGTGGCGGAGAGCGTCATGGTGCCGCCGGTGAGCGCTTTCCCCAGGCACAGAATATCCGGCGCGATCCCCGCATGCTCGCAGGCAAACAGCTTCCCGGTACGACCAAAGCCGGTGGCGATCTCATCGGCAATCAGCAAAATTCCTTCGCGGTCGCACATCTTCCGAATGCGCTTCAGCCACTCGGGGTGATACATCCGCATTCCGCCCGCGCCCTGCACAATCGGTTCGAGAATAACGGCGGCAATCTCGTGGCGATGGGCCGCCATCAACCGCGCGAAGCCCACCATGTCCATCTCGTCCCATTCGCCGTCGAAGCGGCTCTGCGGGGCTGGCGCAAACAGGTTTTCCGGCAGGTAGCCTTTCCACAGGCTGTGCATGGAGTTGTCCGGATCGCACACCGACATCGCCCCGAAGGTGTCGCCGTGATAGCCGTTGCGGAAGGTGAGGAACCGCTGGCGCGCTTCGCCCTTCGCATGCCAGTACTGCAACGCCATTTTCATCGCCACTTCCACGGCCACCGAGCCGGAATCAGCCAGGAAAACACACTCCAGCGATTCAGGCGTCATCGCTACCAGGCGACGGCATAAATCCACCGCGGGCTGATGCGTGATCCCGCCAAACATCACGTGTGACATCTGGTCAATCTGCGCTTTCATCGCCGCGTTCAGACGCGGGTGGTTGTAGCCATGGATCGCCGCCCACCAGGAGGACATCCCGTCAACAAGCCGCTCGCCGCTGGCGAGATGCAGCTCGCAGCCGTGGGCCGAGGCTACCGGATAGACGGGAAGGGGGCGGGTCGTGGAGGTGTAAGGGTGCCAGATATGCTGCTTGTCGAAGGTGAGATCGTCCTGGGTCATAATCGACTTGTAAACCATTTTGAAAAGTTTTAGGTTTACAAGTATAAACCGAACCGACAATTAACAAAACCCTTTGGAGAAGCCCGATGGCTCACCACGTAAGCTGGACGATGTCGCAAGTCACTGAATTATTCAACAAACCTTTCCTGGAGCTGATGTTTGAGGCGCAACAGGTGCACCGCCAGCACTTCGATCCGCGTCATGTTCAGGTCAGCACGCTGCTGTCGATTAAAACCGGGGCTTGCCCGGAAGACTGCAAATATTGCCCGCAAAGCGCGCGCTATAAAACCGGTCTCGAATCCGAGCGCCTGATGGAAGTCGAGCAGGTGCTCGACTCAGCGCGCAAGGCCAAAAACGCTGGCTCAACCCGCTTCTGCATGGGCGCGGCGTGGAAAAACCCCCATGAGCGCGACATGCCCTATCTGGAGCAGATGGTGAAGGGGGTGAAGGAGATGGGGCTTGAAGCCTGCATGACACTGGGTACGCTTAACGAGGAGCAGGCGCAGCGCCTCTCGGCGGCAGGGCTGGATTACTACAATCACAACCTCGATACCTCGCCGGAATTCTACGGCAACATCATCACCACGCGCACCTATCAGGAGCGTCTGGATACGCTGGATAAAGTGCGTGATGCGGGGATCAAGGTCTGTTCCGGCGGGATCGTGGGACTGGGCGAAACGGTAAAAGATCGTGCCGGCCTGCTGTTACAGCTGGCGAACCTGCCGACCCCGCCGGAAAGCGTGCCCATCAACATGCTGGTGAAGGTAAAAGGTACGCCGCTGGCGGATAATGAGGACGTGGATGCCTTCGATTTCATCCGCACCATCGCGGTGGCGCGCATCATGATGCCAACCTCTTACGTTCGCCTCTCTGCCGGTCGCGAGCAGATGAGCGAGCAGACCCAGGCAATGTGCTTTATGGCCGGGGCCAACTCCATCTTCTACGGTTGCAAACTGCTGACCACACCAAACCCGGAAGAGGACAAAGACGTTCAGCTGTTCCGCAAGCTGGGGCTGAACCCACACCAGACCGGGGTACAGGCGGGGGATAACGAGCAACAGCAGCAGCTGGAGCAGCAGATTTTCAACGCCGACACTGACCAGTTCTACAACGCGGCAGCCGTATGACCTGGCAGGCACGTATCAGGACCGCGCTCGACGAGCGGCGGGCGGCAGATGCATTTCGGGTACGCAGGGTAGTGGAAAACGGTGCAGGCCGTTTTCTCACCCGGGAAGGAGAGCGGTTCTGTAATTTCTCCAGCAACGATTATCTGGGCCTGAGCCAGCACCCGCAGATCGTTCGTGCCTGGCAGCAGGGCGCGGATCGTTACGGCGTGGGCAGCGGTGGCTCCGGGCACGTCAGCGGCTACACCACGGCCCATCAGGCGCTGGAGGAAGAGCTGGCCGACTGGCTGGGCTACCCGCGGGCGCTGCTGTTTATCTCCGGTTTTGCCGCGAATCAGGCGGTGATTGCCGCCCTGATGGGCAAAGACGACCGCATCATCGCGGACCGCCTGAGCCACGCCTCCCTGCTTGAAGCCGCCAGTCTCAGCCCGGCACAGCTGCGGCGTTTTGCCCATAACGATGCCTCTCAGCTGAACGTCCTGCTGGGTAAACCCTGTTCAGGGCTTCAGCTGGCGGTCACGGAAGGGGTATTTAGCATGGACGGCGACAGCGCGCCCCTGGCCGCGTTGCACGACGCCGCAAAACAACAGAACGCCTGGCTGCTGGTCGACGATGCCCACGGCATTGGCGTCACCGGCGAGGAGGGGCGCGGAAGCGCTTATCAGCAGGGCGTCAGGCCGGAACTGCTGGTGGTCACCTTCGGCAAAGGCTTCGGCGTCAGCGGTGCCGCGGTGTTGTGCTGCGAGCCGGTGGCCGACTACCTGGTACAGTTCGCCCGGCACCTGATCTACAGCACCAGCATGCCCCCGGCGCAGGCCGTGGCACTCTCAGCGTCGCTTGCGGTGATCCGCGGCGAAGACGGCGCTGAACGCCGGGCTCGCCTGGCCGACCATATTCAGCGTTTTCGCCGGGGGGTAAGCGAACTGCCTTACCGGCTTACCGACTCGCACAGCGCCATTCAGCCCGTGATTGTGGGTGAAAACCATCGGGCGCTGATGCTGGCACAGGCGCTACGAGAACGCGGGCAGTGGGTCACGGCGATCCGCCCACCCACCGTGCCGCCAGGCACCGCGCGCTTGCGTCTGACGCTTACGGCAGCGCACGAGCCGCAGGATATCGATACGCTTCTGGAGGCACTGTATGTCTCCCGTCAATAAACAGGCCGTTGCCGCCGCGTTTGGCCGGGCAGCGCAAAGCTATTCACAGCACGATGAGCTGCAACGCCTGAGCGCGCGCGGGCTGCTGGCCGCGCTCGGTGAGGGGCATTTTATGCAGGTGCTGGACGCGGGCTGCGGGCCAGGCGGCAATAGCCGCTACTGGCGCGCAACGGGCAGCCACGTCACGGCGCTGGATTTATCCGCGCAGATGCTGGATGAAGCCCGCCAGCAGCAGTCAGCAGACCGTTATCTGGTGGCCGATATCGAGGCCATCCCGTTGGAGGATGCCCTGTTTGACCTCGTCTGGAGCCATCTGGCGGTGCAGTGGTGCACCAGCCTGTCGCAGGCGCTACGCGAGCTTTACCGCGTGGCACGGCCCGGCGGAGCGGTGGCCTTTACCACCCTGCTGGAAAGTTCGTTGCCGGAGCTGAATCAGGCGTGGAGGGCGGTGGATGCGCAGCCGCACGCCAACCGGTTTCTCTCGCACGAACAGGTCACTCAGGCGCTGGCAGGCTGGCGCTATCGCAGTGAGGTCCAGACCGTCACCCTCGAATTTAGCGATGCGTTAAGCGCCATGCGCTCTCTTAAGGGCATAGGCGCGACGCACCTGCACGCCGGTCGGGAGAAGAAACCCCTTACCCGCGGACAACTCCAGCGTCTCGGGCTGGCCTGGCCGCAGGATCGGGGCCGGTTCCCGCTCTCTTATCATCTTTTTCATGGGATTATTGAACGTGACTGAACGTTATTTTGTTACCGGTACGGACACTGAGGTCGGTAAAACGGTTGCCAGCGCTGCGCTGTTGCAGGCGGCGCGTCTGCTGGGGAAAACAACGGCCGGGTATAAGCCCGTAGCCTCCGGCAGCGAGATGACGCCGGAAGGCTTACGCAATACTGATGCGCTGGCGCTACAGCGTAACAGCAGCCTTGCGCTGGCCTATTCTGCGGTGAACCCCTATACCTTTGCTGAACCCACCTCGCCGCACATCGTTAGCGCCGATGAAGATCGTCCGATTGATTTTTCGGTGCTCTCTTCCGGATTACGCGACCTGGAAACGCAGGCCGACTGGGTGCTGGTGGAGGGGGCTGGCGGCTGGTTTACCCCGCTGTCCGACGAGCAGACATTTGCTGACTGGGTGCAGGCCGAACAGCTTCCGGTCATTCTGGTGGTCGGCGTGAAGCTTGGCTGTATCAATCACGCCATGCTGACCGCTCATGCCGTGCAGCAGGCCGGGTTGCGTCTGGCAGGGTGGATTGCCAATGACGTGGTTGCGCCGGGTAAACGTCATGCTGAGTATCTGGCGACGCTGAAGCGGGTGCTGCCTGCGCCGTTTCTCGGCGAGATCCCGTGGCTTGCCGACGGCGCAGAGCAGGCGGAAACCGGACGCTATCTTGACCTCAGCGCCTTATGTCCCGCGCCATCCAGTGCGCAATAAGGTCGTCATCCAGCTCGTTAACGTGGCCCTGTGCCACGTTACGCCCGCGATAGAGCATGCAGAAACGATCCGCTACCCGGCGGATAAACGACAGCTGTTGCTCCGCTAACAGCACCGTCATTCCCAGCTCCCGATTCAACCGTACCAGCAGTTGACCCAGCCTGCGGGCGAAGCCTTGCCCTGCGCCATACATGGGCTCATCCAGAATCAACACGCGCGGGCGATTAACCAGCGCACTGGCGAGGGCCAGCTGATACTGGTCGTCGGGGGACAGCGCAGAGGCACGGCTCTGTCGCAGCGGATAGAGCTCCGGAAACAGGGCGTACACGTCATTTTTTGATGTCGGGTCGGATTTCCCCGTCGCCCGCATAGCGATATGCAGATTTTCATCGACGGTCAGCTGGGAAAATATCCGCCGATCCTGCGGGACGTAGCCTATCGTTGGCGGCGCCGTTAATGCTGACGCAGGGCCGAGCAAATTACGCGGCGGCGCGCCAGCCTCATGCCATATGATGGTGCCGCTTTCAACGGGCACCTTTCCGGTAATGCAGTTCATGAGCGTGGATTTACCCATGCCAGGCAGGCCAACAATGCCCGTACAGATTCCTTGCGGGAAATCGATATTCACGTTCCATAGCGTATGTTGGCTTCCGTAAAACTGATTTACAGCACGCAGACTCAACATCTTTCTCTCCTTAAAAATGTGTGGGGTAATGCTCAGGCTGATATCTGCAAAACGCCTGCCAGAAACAAAATAATGATTAAAAAAGAGCCATTTTTAGGAATAACCCACTGCTAAAAGCTTAACGTTTGTTCGAATTGCACGCTACCGGTGCCGTGCGTGTCGAATCGTGGTGCAGGGAAAATGACGGAATTGTGATTAAGATCTCGCCGGTTACTTATGAAAAAATGAACGTTTTCCAGGCAAAAAAGAGTGATAAAAATTTTTTACTGCCGCTTCGTGGGAAAAACCGGGAATTTGCTGGAGTGCATGCTGTACGGGCTGGAGGCAGTTATCCACTATTCCTGTGGATAACCTTGTGCATTAGAGTTAGAAAACACGCGATAAGCGAGAGAATACGCGGGTTACGCCCAAATTGATGCGAAACGCGGCTTTAGGAAATAGTCTATATTTTTTAACGAATTAGATAAAAGCAATTCCCTCAGCGCCAGCGACACCTGTTGCCATAAAACTTTCATAACCGCCCTTGACAAATGTTAAAAAAGTAATAGTTCTGGGGATAACCCCCTGAGGCTGGTGTTTTATATTGTCACAGTTGAAATTTAGCTCGCGAACGCACTAATCCTCTCTGCGCTACGCTAAATATCCTGACACGCTACTGGTTTTCCATCCAGTGTTTTTTACTGGCAATCCTGGCCACAACGAGTAAAATTACTCACCTGCCGCTTATTCTGTCATCAGGTCGTCGCCCATGAGTAAACCGTTCAAATTGAATTCTGCTTTCCGTCCTTCCGGGGATCAGCCCGAGGCCATTCGTCGCCTGGAAGAGGGGCTGGAAGACGGGCTGGCGCACCAGACCCTGCTGGGGGTAACCGGTTCGGGTAAAACCTTCACTATTGCCAACGTCATCGCCGATCTCCAGCGTCCTACGATGGTTCTTGCGCCGAACAAAACGCTGGCGGCGCAGCTGTATGGTGAGATGAAAGAGTTCTTCCCGGAAAACGCGGTGGAGTATTTCGTCTCCTACTACGACTACTACCAGCCGGAAGCCTACGTTCCCAGCTCCGACACGTTTATCGAGAAAGATGCCTCGGTGAACGAACATATCGAGCAGATGCGTTTGTCGGCGACCAAGGCGCTGCTGGAGCGTCGTGATGTGGTGGTGGTGGCCTCGGTGTCGGCGATCTACGGCCTGGGCGATCCGGATCTCTATCTCAAGATGATGCTGCACCTGACGCAGGGGATGATCATCGATCAGCGGGCAATTTTGCGCCGTCTGGCGGAGTTGCAGTACACCCGTAACGATCAGGCGTTCCAGCGCGGGACCTTCCGCGTACGTGGTGAGGTGATTGATATCTTCCCGGCGGAATCGGACGACATGGCGCTGCGCGTGGAGCTGTTCGATGAAGAGGTTGAACGCCTGTCGCTGTTCGATCCGCTGACCGGTCACGTGGAGTCGGTGATCCAGCGCTTCACCATCTACCCAAAAACGCACTACGTGACGCCACGCGAGCGTATCGTACAGGCGATGGAAGAGATTAAAATTGAGCTGGCAGACCGCCGCAAGGTGCTGCTGGCGAACAACAAGCTGCTGGAAGAGCAGCGCCTGAGCCAGCGTACCCAGTTCGATCTGGAGATGATGAACGAGCTGGGCTACTGCTCCGGCATTGAAAACTACTCACGCTACCTCTCCGGGCGCGGGCCGGGCGAAGCGCCGCCGACGCTGTTTGACTACCTTCCGGCGGACGGCCTGCTGGTGATCGACGAATCCCACGTTACGATCCCCCAGATCGGCGGGATGTACCGCGGTGACCGCGCGCGTAAAGAGACGCTGGTGGAGTACGGATTCCGACTGCCGTCAGCGCTGGACAACCGTCCGATGAAGTTTGAAGAATTTGAGGCGCTTGCTCCGCAGACCATCTACGTATCGGCGACGCCGGGCAACTACGAGCTGGAGAAATCCGGTGATGACGTGGTGGACCAGGTTGTGCGTCCGACCGGGCTGCTGGATCCGATTATCGAGGTGCGTCCGGTGGCGACGCAGGTGGACGATCTGCTCTCGGAAATACGTGCCCGTTCCGCCATCAACGAGCGTGTACTGGTGACCACGCTCACCAAACGTATGGCGGAGGATTTGACGGAGTATCTGGAAGAACACGGCGAGAAGGTGCGGTATCTGCACTCGGATATTGATACCGTGGAGCGTATGGAGATCATCCGCGACCTGCGCCTGGGCGAGTTCGACGTGCTGGTGGGTATCAACCTTCTGCGAGAAGGTCTGGATATGCCGGAAGTGTCGCTGGTGGCGATTCTGGACGCGGACAAAGAGGGCTTCCTGCGTTCCGAGCGCTCGCTGATCCAGACCATTGGCCGTGCCGCGCGTAACGTCAACGGGAAGGCGATTCTGTACGGGGATAAAATCACCCCGTCGATGGCCAAAGCGATTGGCGAAACGGAACGTCGTCGCGAGAAGCAGCAGCGCTATAACGAAGAGCACGGCATCACGCCGCAGGGGCTGAACAAGAAGGTGGTGGATATCCTGGCGCTGGGTCAGAACATTGCGAAGACCAAAGCGAAAGGGCGCGGCAAGGCCCGTTCAGTGGTGGAGGAGGATACCGTCGCGCTGACACCGAAAGCGTTGCAGCAAAAGATCCACGAGCTGGAAGGGCAGATGATGCAGCACGCGCAGAATCTGGAGTTCGAAGAGGCTGCGCAAATCCGCGATCAGCTGCATCAGCTGCGGGATCTGTTTATTGCGGCATCGTAGTTTTTTGCCCGGTGGGGTTTTCTCCCTCTCCCTGTGGGCTGAGGGATCCCCAGTAATTTTTTATGCAGAAGCAATAAAGTTGCTTTCTAAATGACTGAGGGCTGTCAGCGATGCCCTGGTCCGGCTGTAAATCGCTGAGGCGTTTCCTGCAGGCCGGGGCGAGGCGCAGGGATGCGCCGAGAGGGCGGCTTTACAGGGACGTTGCCTCCGCCCGTACCCGATAAGCCGGAAGGAATAAGCCGAGGGCACCGCGAAGCGGCGATTTACCGCCGGGAGCCCGGGTCGCCAGGGTGGTGGCGACTGAGCCACCCTGGCACGTTCACCGGTCATGTCGTTACAGAGTAGCAAGGAACATAAAGTGAACGGAATGACCACCACCGCCGTATGTTCCCCTCACCCTAACCCTCTCCCCGGAGGGGCGAGGGGATTGCTCAGTGCTCGCATTAATTTGTGGGGAACCCTCAGCCCTGTGGGAGAGGGCCGGGGTGAGGGCATCAGGCCGCACAAAACGAACCTAACCTAATGCCTGAATCGCCTTCTCCAGCGCCTCGCGCAGCAGATGGCGGTCGTGGCGATATTTAATATCGCTGGCTTCCAGCGGCTCCTGCACCACCACGCGATCGCCAATCCCCGACACATCTACTTTTGGCCCGACCACGACACCATCGATAATTTTCTTACCAACATACTGTTCCATCAGGTCCAGCTTATCCGCCAGCGACAGGCTTGCCGCCGCCGGACTGAGTTCGCGGCCTAAATTACCGATATAGACCATGGGCGCAGGCGTTCTGCGCAGCGCCTGCGCCAGCTCTTTCACCAGCAGGATCGGCATCAGGCTGGTATAAAAACTCCCCGGCCCAATCAGGATCAGATCGGCCTCGCCAATCGCTTCAACCGCTTCACGCGTTGCGGGTACGCTGGGGTAGGTCATCAGCTCTTTTGGCGGAAGGAGAAGCTGGTCGATATTCACTTCACCATACACTTCGTGATCGTCAGCATCGATCGCCATCAAATCTACCGGCTGTTCGGACATCGGGATCAGGAACGCATCCACTTTTAGCAGGTTACGAATTAAATTGATCGCTTCCAGAGGGCGCACGCTCAGGTGATCCAGCGCCTTTAACATCAGATTTCCAAGGTTATGGCCTGAAAGTTCGCCATTTCCCCCAAAACGGTACTCAAACATCGCCGAGGCCACGCTTGGCTCAGTGATGAGCTGGTTGAGGCAGTTGCGCATATCACCCCAGGCTATCCCGCCTTCAGCACGTCGGATCCGCCCGGTTGAGCCGCCGTTGTCCGTTGTTGTCACGATGCCCGTCAGGCGTGAGCCCAGTGACGATAACGACGACATAACCCGTCCCAGACCGTGACCTCCTCCAAGAGCGACCACGCGGTCCAGATCCGCAAAAGTGCGATTGCGCATACCTATTCCTTATCCTGTTAAGCTTGCGTCACAGTAACGCAACTACTCCTAAAAGACGATGCCTCTCACAAACCATAATGACGTATATCAATGCGAAAGCGCTGTTTTTGCGTATTCTGTAGTGAAAATGCACGATAACATCGTTATGTATAAATTTATATAGCGAAAAGCGACAATGGCGAAGTGGCGATTTCCACGCTACTATCGCCATAACCACGTTTTCAAAACTGAAAACATACACTCTAGCCCTGGCGCCTGTGTCGAGAGATATGGCGCCCTGGCCGTGGCGGATTTGCCACCAGGGTACAGAAAGAAATGACTGTGCCTCCCGATCTGGAAAGGTGTACATGGCTTCACAACTTACTGATGCTTTCGCGCGTAAGTTTTTCTACTTACGTTTGTCGATTACCGACGTGTGTAACTTCCGTTGCACCTACTGCCTGCCCGATGGCTACAAGCCGGGCAGCGTCACCAACAACGGCTTTCTCTCCGTGGAAGAAGTACGCCGCGTCACGCGCGCGTTCTCTGAACTCGGTACGGAAAAAGTGCGTCTTACCGGGGGAGAGCCCTCCCTGCGCCGTGATTTCCCTGACATCATTGCCGCCGTGCGTGAAAACGAACGTATCCGCCAGATAGCGGTGACCACCAACGGTTACCGCATGGCGCGTGACGTGGCGAACTGGCGCGATGCGGGGCTGACGGCGATCAACGTCAGCGTCGATAGCCTGGACGCCCGTCAGTTCCACGCCATTACCGGCCAGGATAAGTTCCAGCAGGTAATGGACGGCATCGATGCCGCGTTCACCGCCGGTTTCGACAAGGTCAAAGTCAATACCGTGTTGATGCGTGATGTGAACCACCATCAGCTGGACACCTTTCTGGCGTGGATCAAACCGCGCCGCATTCAACTGCGTTTTATTGAGCTGATGGAGACCGGGGAGGGCAGCGAGCTGTTCCGTCGCCATCACATCTCCGGCATGGTCCTGCGTGACGAACTGCTGAAACGCGGCTGGATCCACCAGATCCGCCAGCGCAGCGATGGCCCGGCGCAGGTCTTTTGTCATCCGGATTATGAAGGCGAAATCGGCCTGATCATGCCCTATGAAAAAGACTTCTGTGCCAGCTGCAACCGCCTGCGCGTCTCCTCTGTCGGCAAGCTGCACCTCTGCCTGTTCGGGGATGGCGGCGTCGATCTGCGCGATTTGCTGGAAGACGACGCCCAACAGGACGCGCTTGAAGCACGCATTTCCGAGGCGCTGACGCACAAAAAGCAGACCCATTTCCTGCATCAGGGCAACACCGGCATTACTCAGAACCTGTCCTATATCGGCGGGTAATCAGGCTTTAGAAGGAACCAGAAGATGAGTCAGGTAAGCGCGGAATTTATCCCGACACGCATTGCTATTCTTACCGTTGCCGAACGTCGTGGTGAAGAGGATGATACCTCCGGCCACTGGCTGCACGAGGCGGCACACGAAGCCGGGCACCAGATTGTTGATAAAGCGATCGTCAAAGAGAACCGTTACGCCATTCGCGCTCAGGTTTCACAGTGGATTGCGAGTGATGACGTCCAGGTTGTACTGATCACTGGCGGCACCGGCTTTACCGCAGGCGACCAGGCGCCGGAAGCGCTGCTTCCGCTGTTCGATCGCGAAGTAGAAGGCTTCGGCGAAGTGTTCCGCATGCTCTCATTTGAAGAGATTGGCACCTCTACGCTCCAGTCCCGTGCCGTCGCGGGGGTAGCGAACAAGACGCTGATCTTCGCCATGCCGGGCTCGACCAAAGCCTGCCGCACCGCGTGGGAAAACATTATTGCCCCGCAGCTGGATGCCCGTACCCGTCCGTGTAATTTCCATCCCCATTTAAAGAAATAAGCTATGTCACAACTGACCCACATAAACGCCGCTGGCGAAGCGCATATGGTGGATGTCTCCGCCAAAGCCGAAACGGTGCGCGAGGCGCGTGCTGAAGCGTTCGTCACCATGCTACCGGAGACGCTGGCGATGATTATCGACGGTAGCCATCACAAGGGTGATGTGTTTGCCACCGCCCGCATCGCCGGTATTCAGGCCGCTAAACGTACCTGGGACCTCATCCCGCTCTGCCATCCGCTGATGCTTAGCAAAGTGGAGGTAAATTTGCAGGCGCAGCCGGAGCATAACCGCGTGCGTATCGAGTCCCTGTGCCGCTTAACCGGGAAAACCGGCGTGGAGATGGAGGCGTTGACGGCAGCCTCCGTGGCGGCACTGACCATCTACGACATGTGTAAAGCGGTGCAGAAAGATATGGTGATTGGCCCGGTGCGTCTGCTGGCAAAAAGCGGCGGCAAATCCGGTGATTTTAAGGTGGAAAGCCATGATTAAGGTGCTCTTTTTTGCCCAGGTCCGTGAGCTGATCAATACCGACAGCCTGACGCTGGACGGCTCTTTCGAAAACGTCGCCGCCCTGCGTGCGCATCTGGCGGCGCAAAGCGACCGCTGGGCGCTGGCGCTGGATGAAGGCAAATTGCTGGCCGCCGTGAATCAGACGCTGGTGGAGTTGACCCACCCGCTGGCTGATGGGGATGAAGTGGCCTTCTTCCCGCCGGTCACAGGGGGTTGAGATGACGGAAACCCGAATTCTGGTTGGCCATGAGCGTTTTAACGTGGGCACGGAATATGACTGGCTGGCCGGGCGCGACGAAGACGGCGCGGTCGTGACCTTTACCGGGAAAGTGCGTAATCATAATCTCGGCGACAGCGTAAAAGCGCTGACGCTGGAGCACTATCCGGGAATGACCGAAAAATCGCTGGCGGCCATTGTCGAAGAGGCGCGAGGCCGCTGGCCGCTGGGGCGCGTTACGGTTATCCATCGCATCGGCGAAATGTGGCCCGGCGAAGAAATTGTGTTTGTCGGCGTCACCAGCGCCCATCGCGGGAGTGCTTTTGCGGCGGGGGAGTTCATCATGGATTACCTCAAAACTAAAGCGCCGTTCTGGAAGCGTGAAGCGACGCCGGAAGGTGAGCGCTGGGTGGAATCGCGGGACAGCGACAAACAGGCTGCCAGCCGCTGGTAACAGGTTTACGTGGATGTGTTAGTCTTAACGTGTGTGTTTACTTAATCAGGAGTGAATCATGGACCGATTTCCGCGTTCCGATTCGATAGTTCAGCAGACCCGTAGCGGGCTGCAAACCTACATGGCTCAGGTATATGGCTGGATGACGGTTGGCCTGCTGCTTACCGCGTTTATCGCGTGGTATGCGGCAAACACGCCTGAACTGATGATGTTTATCTTCTCCAGCAAAATCACCTTCTTTGGGCTGATTATTGCGCAACTGGCGCTGGTATTCGTGCTCTCCGGGCTGGTGCACAAGCTCAGCGCGGGCATGGCGACCACGCTGTTTATGCTCTATTCGGCGCTGACCGGGCTGACGCTCTCCAGTATTTTCATCGTTTACACCTACTCCTCCATCGCCAGCACCTTTGTGGTGACCGGCGGGATGTTCGGTGTGATGAGCCTGTACGGTTACACCACCAAACGTGACCTGAGCGGCTTCGGCAACATGCTGTTTATGGGGCTGATAGGGATTGTGCTGGCGTCGCTGGTGAACCTGTGGTTGAAGAGTGACGCGCTGATGTGGGCGGTGACCTATATCGGGGTGGTGATCTTCGTGGGCTTAACCGCCTACGACACCCAGAAACTGAAAAACATCGGTGAACAAATTGATGTTCGCGACAGTTCAAACCTGCGCAAATACTCGATTCTGGGCGCACTGACGCTGTATCTGGACTTCATCAACCTGTTCCTGATGCTGCTGCGTATCTTCGGCAACCGTCGCTAGTGAGGGTGGCGCTGTCTGATGCCCTCACCCTGACCCTCTCCCACAGGGCTGAGGGTTCCCCACAAATTAATGCGAGCACTGAGCAATCCCCTCGCCCCTCCGGGGAGAGGGTTAGGGTGAGGGGAACATACGGCGGTGGTGGTCATTCCGTTCACTTTATGTTCCTTGCTACTCTGTAACGACATGACCGGTGAACGTGCCAGGGTGGCTCAGTCGCCACCACCCTGGCGACCCGGGCTCCCGGCGGTAAATCGCCGCTTCGCGGTGCCCTCGGCTTATTCCTTCCGGCTTATCGGGTACGGGCGGAGGCAACGTCCCTGTAAAGCCGCCCTCTCGGCGCATCCCTGCGCCTCGCCCCGGCCGGAAGGCAAACGCCTCAGCGATTTACAGCCGGACCAGGGCATCGCTGACAGCCCTCAGTCATTTAGAAAGCAACTTTATTGCTTCTGCATAAAAAAATTACTGGGGATCCCTCAGCCCACAGGGAGAGGGAACAAACCCTAAAAACGGCAACGAAGTTGCCGTTTTGCTTTTATTTTGCCATCGCCTTCTCGTTTTTGGCGCGCAGCTTCTTCGCCCGACTCTCCAGCACCAGATAACAGATCGTTGCCAGCGCCAGCGGCAGGAAGTAGTAGATCATGCGGTACGCGAGCAGGGCAGCGATAATCGTCCCGTGAGACACATGCTCCCCTGCAAGCAGCGCGATAAACACCGCTTCCAGTACGCCGATCCCCGCCGGAATATGCACAATTACCCCGGCAATACTGCTTACCAGCAGCACGCCCAGCACGAAGAAGTAATTCACATCTTCGCCAATCAGCAGCCAGATAATGGCCCCCATCGCCATCCAGTTGGCGCTGGAAACCACCATTTGCAGGACGGCAAACTTCCATGACGGCAGCACCAGCTTCTGCCCTTTAATGGTCATATGACGACGTTTGGCAAAGGCGCAGGCCCACAGGTAGGCGGCGATGATCAGCAGCAGTACGATGCCCAGAATGCGCAGGGTGGCCTCATCGATGTACCAGTGCGCAGGCAGCTGCACCACGCCAATGGTGAAGATCACCCCGCCGAGCAGGATATACCCCAGCCAGTTGGTGGTGATACTCAGCGAGAAAATACGCGTGATGGTGCCGCCCGGTAAGCCAAGGCGGGAGTACAGGCGATAGCGCATGCCAATCCCGCCAACCCAGGTGCTCAGCGTCAGGTTAAAGGCGTAGCAGATGAATGACACCAGCATAACCTGCCGTTTGGCAAGCTTATGCCCGCAGTAGGCGCGTCCCAACAGGTCATAGCAGCCGTACATCAGGTAGCTCACAATCACCAGGCCAACCGCCCCCAGCAGGACTGTCCGGTTGTAGTTGCGAATAACCTTCCACACCTCTTCCCAGTCCACCTTTTGGGCATACACCACCAGCAGGACCGCGACGGCAATGAAGAACAGCCAGGTCAGGATTTTTTTCGCCAGCCGCCAGCGAGGATGAGATTTCGACATCAGGTTTTCCCTCCATCTTCCGCCTCTACGCGGTCCTGGGTTTCCATTTCGGGTTGCACTGGCGGATCCACCAGCGCCAGTTTCGGTGTATGCGCGGGCAGCCAGCCCACCATGGCCGGGAAGTGGCGCAGGAAGTGGAACACCACCACGCCGATGCCAACGTTCCACCAGCTGCGTTTCGGCACCATGGACTCATCCACACGCACGCAGTCTTTATTGATCAGACCCTGAAGGTTATCGCGCAGGGTCTGATTAAACTGGCGATCGTGGATGATCAGGTTCGCTTCCAGATTGAGCGATAAGCTCAGCGGATCGAGGTTGCTTGAGCCAACGGTCGCCCAGTGGTCATCCATCACGGCCACTTTGCCGTGCAGCGGGCGGCGGCGATATTCATAGATTTGCACGCCGCTTTTGACCAGATAGCGATAGAGCAGACGCGCGCCCACCTTCACAATCGGCATATCGGGCTCACCCTGGACGATGAGCTTCACGCTCACG
Organism: Enterobacter cloacae complex sp. 402C9; assembly: GCF_050030745.1. Taxonomy (NCBI): domain Bacteria; kingdom Pseudomonadati; phylum Pseudomonadota; class Gammaproteobacteria; order Enterobacterales; family Enterobacteriaceae; genus Enterobacter; species Enterobacter cloacae complex sp. 402C9. The sequence continues at coordinate 1,476,526 of NZ_JBLGUW010000001.1, forward strand.
CCGCGTCGGGCCGCGTTGCGCATGGCGTGCAAAATCCGGTAACCGGGGAAGAAATAGGCGTTGGCGATAATCACCTCGCGCTTCGCGTTCGCCAGCATCTTCAGGTAGTGACGTTCGATATCGTCCCGGTGCTCCTCGTTATCCCGCCAGACGAACAGCGCCTGCGCCTCGCCGGGCTTGCGGTTCTCTTCCGGGCGATGGCGGCGTCGCCACCAGCGGCGAGCGGCCTCTTTGCCGGGTAAGTTTTCCAGCACGAACAGCTGGATGTCCTGAACCACCGGTCCCTCAATGCGGATCGCGTAGTCCTGTTTCGCTTCGGGACCGTAATCCGACATATGCTCGGCGGAGTAGTTAATGCCGCCCACGAAGGCCACCGTTTCGTCCACCACCACAATTTTGCGGTGCATTCGGCGGAACAGGTTGGTGCGCATCCCGAACAGACGCGGGCCGGGATCGTAATAGCGGAATACCACCCCTGCGGCGGTGAGCTCGTTAACAAATTCGTCGCTGAGATCCGGCGAACCATATCCGTCGAGCAGGACCTCGATTTTTATACCGCGACGAGCGGCTTGCAGCAGCGCGCTGTGCAACTGCCTGCCCACGTCGTCTTCAAACCAGATAAACGTTTCCAGAAAGACTTTCTGCTGTGCGTGGCTAATCGCCTCAAAGACTGCCGGATAAAAGTTATCGCCATTTTCCAGCAGCGTAATACGGTTACCTTCCTGCCATGTGCATTTCATAAGTGGATCTCCGCGCTGAGTGGGGCATGGTCGGAGAGATGTCGCCAGTTGAGTAAAGCCAGCGCCGTCGGGCTGCTGGCGTGGGCATTTTTTACGTAGATGCGGTCAAGGCGCAGCAGGGGGAAGCGCACCGGAAACGTCCGCGCGGGACGACCGCGTGAGCGGGTAAAAATCTCCTCCAGCCCCGCATTCACCTTCAGAGGATGGTTGGCCCGCTGTCGCCAGTCGTTAAAATCACCGGCCACCACCACGGGCTCGCCCTCCGGCAGCGCATTGGTCCAGTCTGCCAGCATCTGTAGCTGAGCCTGACGGTGGGCCTCACGCAGGCCAAGATGAACGCAGCCCACATGAATGGGAAAATCGAGCGCCGGTGGCGTGATGCGGCAGTATAACAACCCGCGTTTTTCGCTCTCGCCAACGGAGACGTCCCGGTTCTCATAATGCTCGATAGGAAAACGCGACAGCACTGCGTTACCGTGATGCCCCTCCGGGTAGACCGCATTGCGCCCGTAGGCGTAATCGCTCCACATGGTATCCGCCAGAAACTCGTAATGGGGCGTGTCGGGCCAGTTTTCGAAATGCATCGGGTGCACTTCGTGCGCGCCCATGACCTCCTGGAGGCAGACAATATCGGCGCTGACGGTGCGTACCGCGTCGCGCAGCTCCGGTAAAATGAAGCGGCGGTTAAATGCTGTGAAGCCCTTATGAATATTTATCGTCAGCACCTTAAGCGAGAAATGCTGCGTTCTTTTGCTCATAAACACCTTCCTGGGTGACTATCCCGATGAAAATAAAGTGTAGTAGGCGTCACAAAAAGATGCGGCGTTACGGAATTTTCCGTAAAGTGCGGTAGTCTGAATTAGCAGAGAAAAATCCTTCAGGAGAGAAGCCATGAAGTGGCAACAACGCGTTCGTGTCGCAACCGGTTTAAGTTGCTGGCAGATAATGTTGCATTTACTGGTCGTGGCCGTACTGGTGATGGGCTGGATGAGCGGCACGCTGGTGCGTGTCGGCTTAGGGTTATGTGTGGTTTACGGCGTGACCGTGCTGTCGATGCTGTTTTTACAGCGTCACCACGACGCGCGCTGGCGTGAAGTGGGTGATGTGCTCGAAGAGCTCACCACCACCTGGTATTTTGGTGCGGCAATGATCGTCCTGTGGCTGTTGTCACGCGTGCTGCAAAACAACCTGCTGCTGGCCCTGGCGGGTCTGGCTATCCTCGCAGGGCCTGCGGTGGTGTCGTTGCTCACCAAAGAGAAAAAGCTACGCGATGTTTCGTCTAAACATCGCATAGGCCACTGAGCCCGTTGTGGCCGCGATGACCAGTAGCGGCCACAAACTTCCCCACACAATATCCAGACTCGCATCCTTCAGATAGATTTGCTTGGTGATATCCGTGAAGTGACGAATTGGGTTTATCCATGTCAGATCCTGTAACCACACCGGCATGTTCTCCACTGGCGACACGTACCCTGAAAGCAAAATCGCCGGCATCATAAAGACAAACACCCCGATAAACGCCTGCTGCTGCGTTGAGCAGAGCGCGGAAATCAGCAGCCCAAACCCCACCAGCGACAGGCCGTAAATCACCATCGTGAAGTAAAACAGCGCCAGCGATCCGGCAAACGGGATCTGGTACGCCCATATTCCCACCCCCAGCACGATGGTGGCCTGGAACGTCGCGACAATCAGTGCCGGCACCGCCTTGCCGACAAATATCTGCCATGTAGCGAGCGGCGAGACAAGCAGCTGATCCAGCGTACCTTGCTCACGTTCGCGTGCCACGGACAGCGAGGTGACAATCATCACGCCAATAGTGGTGATCATGGCGATTAACGACGGCACCACAAACCACTTGTAGTCCAGATTCGGGTTGTACCAGTTGCGCACCACCAGCTCGCTGTTGTTGGGTTTGGGTTTGCCCGCCATCAGCTCCTGCTGGTAGTCCTTCACTACCTGCTGCAAATAGTTCGCCGCTATCTGGGCGCTGTTGGAGTTACGTCCGTCGAGGATCAGCTGCATCGGCGCGGTCTGGAAGGTGTCCAGATTGCGGGAGAAATCCGCCGGGAAGCGCACCAGCAATAATGCTTTCTGCGTGTCGATGGTGGGCTGGATCGCCTGCGGGCTTTGCAGCAGCAGGACATGGGTAAAGGCTTTGGCGCGGGCGAAACGCTGCGTCAGCTCGACGGAATGCTTGCCATTGTCTTCGTTGTAAATGGCGATGGTGGCGTTGGTGACCTCCAGCGTGGCGGCAAACGGAAACAGTACAACCTGAAGCAGCACCGGCAGCACCAGAATGGCGCGGGTCTGCGGCTCGCGCAGCAAGGATTGCAGCTCTTTGCGGATCAATGTCCATAAACGGTGAAACATCGCGTCGTCCTCCTGTCGGGTGGCGCTTGCGCTTTCCCGACCTACAAAATCCGATGGCTAATCTAATCTTCTTTTCGTTTTCATCCACGTCAGCCCGATAAACATCACCGCCGACGCCAGCAAAAACAGGGTGTTGATAATCAGCACTACCGGGATGTTCCCCGCCAGAAACAGGCTTTGCAGGGTGCTCACAAAGTAGCGTGCCGGAATGATGTAGGTCACGGCACGGATCACCGCCGGCATACTGTCAATCTGGAAGATAAAGCCGGAGAGCATGATCGACGGCAGGAAGGCGGCATTAAGCGCCACCTGCGCGGCGTTAAACTGGTTGCGGGTGATGGTGGAGATCAGCAGCCCCATTCCCAGCGTGCTGAGTAAAAACAGGCTGGTAATAAAGAACAGCACCACCAGCGAACCGCGGTACGGCACGCCAAGAATAAATACCGAGACCAGCATACAGAGCAGCATCGCCAGCATGCCGAGGAAGTAGTAGGGGATCAGCTTGCAGAGCAAAAGCTCGACGCGCGTCACTTCGGTGGAGAGCAGCGCCTCCATGGTGCCGCGCTCCCATTCGCGGGCGATCACCAGCGAGGTGAGGATCGCGCCAATCACCGTCATGATGATAGTGACTGCACCCGGGATAATAAAATGCTGGCTGATGGCGGCGGGGTTAAACTAGTAGCGCGTCTGCACGTCAATCAGCGGTTCAAACTTCTCCCCCCGGTCTTCGGCGCGCTGCATCTGCCAGAGCTGCCAGATCCCCTCCGCATAGCCCTGCACGAAGTTGGCGGTGTTCGGTTCGCTGCCGTCGGTGATCACCTGAATTGGCGCATCGGCGCCCGGGCGTGCCATGTTGGCGGCGAAATCGACCGGGATGACGATCAGACCGCGAATTTTACCGGCCTGCATTTTCTGGATCAGTTCCTGCCGGTTGTCGCTGATGGTGGCATCGATGTAGGGCGAGCCGGTCATGGCGTGGGTGAAGTCCAGCGCCTCTTCGCTCTGCTGCTCCAGCAGGATCCCGACCCGCAGCTTGCTGGAATCGAGGTTAATCCCGTAGCCAAAAATAAACAGCAGCAGCAGGGGGATCACCACCGCAATCAGCCAGCTGCTGGGGTCACGCACAATCTGCCGCGTCTCTTTGACGCACAGGGCGCGCACCCGGCGCCAGGAGAGGGCGTTACTGCGCATGAGGATTCTCCTTATCCCAGTCGTGGATGAGGGTGATAAACGCCTGCTCCATGGTTGGGTCCGGCTGTGCGTCGTCGGCGGCCTGCGCTTTCAGGTCGTCCGGCGTGCCGTGGGCAATCAGCTTGCCGCGATAGACCAGCCCGATGCGGTCGCAGTACTCTGCCTCGTCCATAAAGTGGGTGGTGACCATCACGGTCACGCCTTTTTCCACCATGCTATTGATATGCAACCAGAATTCACGGCGGGTGAGGGGGTCCACGCCTGACGTAGGTTCATCAAGAAAGAGGATGTCGGGCTCGTGCATCAACGAACAGGCCAGCGCCAGCCGCTGTTTGAAGCCAAGCGGCAGCGCGTCGGTAGCGTGTGAGGCGATATCGGTCAGGCCAAAGGCGTCGCACATGCGGCCGATCTTCTCGTTCTGCGCCCGTCCCCGCAGGCCGTAGACGCCGGAGAAAAATCGCAGATTTTGCTCCACCGTCAGGTTGCCGTAGAGCGAAAACTTCTGCGCCATATAGCCCAGGTGCTGGCGCGCCTTGCCGGAGCTGACTTTGAGATCCATGTTCAGCACCAGCGCTTTGCCGGAGGTCGGTACCAGCAGGCCGCACATCATTTTAAAGGTGGTGGATTTCCCCGCACCGTTCGGCCCGAGCAGGCCAAATATCTCGCCGCGCTTCACGGCAAAATTGACGTTATCGGTGGCGGCGAAATCGCCAAATTTTTTGGTGAGCGATTTCGCTTCAATGACCGTTTCGCCCGGCGTGCCTTCCACCGTGTGCAGAATGGCGCCAAGCGGTGATTCTGAGGTTCCCGCCCCCCCCAGCAGATCGATAAACGCATCTTCAAAGCGCGGCGCGGTCTCTGTCATGTCGATTTCAGGCATCCCCTGCGCACGCCGGATATCGTCGGCGGTGGCCTCTTTTTTGAGGATCACGCGCACCGAACGGCCCTGAATCATCCCGTCGCTCACCTGGGGCAGCTTCAGCACCCGTTGCAGCAGCTTGCGGTTGGATTCCTGCGCGCTATGTAGCAGAAAACTGCGCCCGGCCATGGTTTGCGTCAGCTCGGTGGGCTCGCCCTGATAGAGCAGTTCGCCTTCGTTCATCAGCAGCACGTCACGGCACTGCTCTGCTTCATCAAGGTAAGAGGTACTCCAGAGGATCAGCATGCCGTCACCCGCCAGCTCGTGCACCATCTGCCACAGCTCGCGGCGGGAAATCGGGTCCACGCCGACGCCGGGTTCATCCAGCAACAGCACCTTCGGTTCGCCCACCAGCGTGCAGGCCAGCCCCAGCTTCTGCTTCATCCCGCCGGAAAGTTTGCCCGCCAGCCGATCGGTGAACGGGCCGAGGGAGGTAAACGCCAGCAGACGCTCGAAGGTTTTCTGCCGGGTTTCGCCGGTAACGCTGCGCAGATCGGCATACAGGTTGAGGTTTTCCATTACCGTCAGATCTTCATACAGACCAAACTTCTGCGGCATATAGCCGAGTATGCCGTGGAGCGCCGCGTCGTCTTTGATGGGATCGAGGCCAAGCACGCTGGCGCTGCCTTCATCCGGCTTCAGCAATCCCGCCAGCATCCGCATCAGCGTGGTTTTACCCGCGCCGTCCGGCCCCACCAGCCCGGTCACATAGCCTTTCTGAATCGTACAGTTCAGCGGCGCGACCGCCGGTTTAGCCATTCCCGGGAAGCGTTTGACCAGATTATTGAGCTCGATAACCGCATCATTCATGTTGTTCCCCGTCGTTTAAGGTCACGGTAACAGGCATGCCCTGACGCAGCGCGTCGTCCGCATCGGTGACGATGATGCGCAGGCGATACACCAGGTCGGTACGCAGATCCGGGGTTTCAACGGTTTTTGGCGTGAACTCGGCCGTTGGGGAGATGAAGCCCACTTTGCCGTGATACGGCTTGTCCGGGCGACCATCGGTGTAGAGCAGCAGTTCGCGGCCCGGCTGCATCTGGCCAAGATTCGGCTCATCAATGTAAGCGCGCACCCACACCGGACGGGTTAAGGAGAGCGTTAACACGGTGCTGCCCGCGCTGAGCATGCTGCCCGGCTCCACGGCGCGGGTCATCAGCGTACCGTCAGACGGGGCGATTAACGTGGTGTCGTGCAGATCCAGCTCCGCCTGGGCTAACTGCGCCTGCGCCTGCTCAAGGCTGGCCTTCGCCTGGGCAATGTCCTGCGCGCGGTTACCGGTGCGGTACTGGCTTAACTTATCCTGGGCAGATTTCAGCGTCGCCTGCGCCTGGTCGCGGGATGAGCGCGCGTTTTCCAGGTCGTTGGCGGAAATAGTGCGGCTTTTCCATAAGCCTTGCTGACGGTTATAGAAATTCTGCGCATAGTCATAGGCGGCTTTTGCCTGCTTAACTGCAGCGGCCGCCTGGGCGATCTCTTCATCACGATAGCCCGCCAGCATCAGGTCGTACTGCGCCTGTGCGACGGCGACGCCCGCTTTTGCCTGCATCAACGCGTTTTCAAACGGGGCTTTGTCCAGCATCCCCAGCGTCTGCCCGGTTTTGATGGCATCGCCTTCGTCAACGCTCAGCGAGGCCAGCCGTCCGCCGACGCGGAAGCTCATGTTCACGGTGCGGATATCCACGTTGCCGTACAGCGTCAGGCCACGATCCTGCTGGCTCTGATACCACAGCCAGCCGCCTGTTCCCGCAGCAAGCAAGACAACAACCACCAGAATAATGGCGACAGGTTTTTTCATGACTTCTGGCTCCTTTGCGTTAAGCCTTGCAGGATCAGATCAACGTGACAGGTAATGACCTGGCTAATTTGCGCGGCTTTATCCTCATCGAATTGTGTCCAGCCCGTACGTAACAGGATGGTCTCGCGCCCCAGACGGAAGGCGAGCACTTCGCCCAGCAGGGCGTGGGTATGCAAAATGGTGTCCGTATCGCTGGCGTCCCGTCCGGTATAGGCGGCGATCAGCCGGGTCAGATGGCTATGCATCGGGGCGATCACCTGATCGTGTACCAGCTGGTACGCGGCAGTGGGGGAGAGCTGCTCGCGGGAGATAAATTTGCTCAGGTTCAGCGTATCGTCGTGCGTCAGCAGGCGGATCATGTTGTGACAGGCGTTAAGGATCAGCTGGCGGATGGCAACCCGGTCCGGTTCTGTCTGGCTGAACAGCGCGGTCGCTTCTTCCACGTGTGGGCGAAAGCTGGTGCCGATAAAATCCGCGATCCACTGGGCGCAGGCGAGGTATAGATCCTCTTTTGAGCCAAAATAGTAGGTAATGGCCGCAATATTCTGCCCGGCCTGCGCGGCGATATCCCGCGTGGTGGCATGCAGACCATACTCGCCAAACTGCGCCAGCGCGGCGGCGATAAGCTGACTTTTCGCCTGTTCGCCTTTGGTTGTCGTTGGGGTTGTATTCATAGCAGCACTAAAAATTAATCAATCGATTGATTAAGATTATGCCTGATTCCAGCATACGTCGAGTCATCGCCGGGGATATTTTATGCGCCACGTCACAAAAGCTGCTACACTCCGCACCTTCGCGACATTGTGGTTTTTGTCCTTCTATTCGCTATATCTCCCTGAAAACTACACCTGTGATGGTCGGGGCGGTTCGGAGTTTTTATGTCTTTTGATTCCCTTGGTCTGAACCCGGAAATTCTGCGCGCCATCGCAGAGCAGGGCTACGTTGAGCCAACCCCTATTCAGCAGCAGGCTATCCCGGCCGTTTTGCAGGGCCGTGACCTGATGGCAAGCGCGCAGACCGGTACCGGTAAGACCGCGGGCTTTACCCTGCCGCTGCTGGAGCTGCTGGTAAAAAACCAGCCACACGCCAAAGGCCGTCGTCCGGTGCGTGCGCTGATCCTCACCCCAACCCGCGAGCTGGCGGCCCAGATTGGTGAGAACGTGCGTGAATACAGCCGCTATCTCAACATTCGTTCGCTGGTAGTTTTCGGCGGGGTAAGCATTAACCCGCAGATGATGAAGCTGCGCGGCGGCGTGGACGTGCTGGTGGCAACGCCGGGGCGTCTGCTGGATCTCGAACACCAGAACGCGGTGAAGCTCGATAACATCGAAATTCTGGTGCTGGACGAAGCCGACCGTATGCTGGACATGGGCTTCATCCACGACATTCGTCGCGTGCTGGCGAAGCTGCCGACGCGTCGTCAGAACCTGCTCTTCTCCGCGACCTTCTCCGACGAGATCAAGGCGCTGGCAGAAAAGCTGCTGCATAACCCGCTGGAAGTGGAAGTCGCGCGCCGCAACACCGCCTCCGAGCAGGTGACGCAGCACGTGCACTTTGTAGATAAGAAGCGCAAGCGGGAACTGCTCTCCCAGATGATCGGCCAGGGCAACTGGCAGCAGGTGCTGGTGTTTACCCGCACCAAGCACGGCGCCAATCACCTGGCGGAACAGCTGAATAAAGATGGCATCCGCAGCGCGGCCATTCACGGCAACAAGAGCCAGGGCGCGCGTACCCGCGCACTGGCAGACTTCAAGTCCGGCGACATACGCGTGCTGGTGGCAACCGACATCGCCGCACGCGGTCTGGATATCGAAGAGCTGCCGCACGTGGTGAACTACGAGCTGCCAAACGTGCCGGAAGATTACGTTCACCGTATCGGCCGTACCGGACGCGCGGCGGCAACCGGGGAAGCGCTCTCTCTGGTTTGCGTGGATGAGCACAAGCTGCTGCGCGACATCGAACGCCTGCTGAAGAAAGAGATCCCGCGCATTGAAACCCCGGGCTATGAAGTTGACCCGTCAATCAAAGCCGAGCCAATTCAGAACGGTCGTCAGGGTGGCGGGCGCGGTCAGGGCGGCGGTGGTCGCGGTCAGCAGCCGCGTCGTGCCGAAGGCGGCGCGCCGAAATCTTCGGGCAAACCGCCGCGTCGTAATAACGACAGCAAACCGGCCGGTGAAAACCCATGGCGTAGCGGCGAAGGGAAACCGGCAGGCGAGGGGCAGCGCCGACGCCGCCCGCGTAAGCCTGCTAACCCGCAGTAATCTGGAAGCCCGGTCGTAAAGCCGGGCTTTTCTTTTTGCGGCAGCGGAGAGAAAGTGCCACAATAGTGGCTGTTTATACAGTATTTCAGGTTTCCGATGGCTTTAACCGCTGCGCTCAAGGCGCAAATTGGCGCATGGTATAAGGCGCTACAACAGCAGATCCCCGATTTTATTCCCCGAGCCCCGCAGCGGCAGATGATTGCCGACGTGGCAAAAACGCTCGCCGGGGACGACGGGCGACATCTGGCGATTGAAGCCCCGACCGGCGTCGGGAAAACCCTGTCGTATCTTATTCCCGGCATTGCCATCGCGCGGGAAGAAGATAAAACGCTGGTGGTCAGTACCGCTAACGTGGCCTTGCAGGATCAGATCTTCAGCAAAGATTTGCCGCTGCTGCGCAAAATTATCCCCGATTTACGGTTTACCGCCGCCTTTGGTCGCGGGCGCTACGTCTGTCCGCGCAATCTGGCGGCACTGGCCAGCAGTGAACCCTCCCAACAGGATCTGCTCGCGTTTCTTGATGACGAGCTGACGCCAAACAACAAGGCGGAGCAGGAGCAGTGCGCAAAGCTGAAGGCCGATCTCGACGGTTACAAGTGGGACGGCCTGCGGGATCACACCAACCAGGCGATCGGCGACGACCTGTGGCGCAGGCTCAGCACCGATAAAGCAAGCTGCCTGAACCGTAACTGTCACTACTATCGCGAGTGCCCGTTCTTTGTCGCCCGGCGTGAGATTCAGGAAGCGGAGGTGGTTGTCGCCAACCACGCGCTGGTCATGGCTGCACTGGAGAGTGAAGCGGTCCTGCCGGAGCCCAAAAACCTGCTGCTGGTGCTCGATGAAGGTCATCATCTGCCCGACGTGGCGCGAGATGCGCTGGAGATGAGCGCGGAAATTACCGCCCCGTGGTTTCGCCTGCAACTGGATCTGTTCTGCAAACTGGTGGCAACCTGCATGGAGCAGTTCCGCCCGAAAACCACGCCGCCGCTGGCGGTCCCGGAGCGGTTGAGCGAGCACTGTGAAGAGGTGTACGGCCTCATCGCCTCGCTGAATAACATCTTTAACCTGTATCTCCCCGCCACCCAGGAGGCGGAACATCGCTTTGCGATGGGTGAGTTGCCGCAGGAAGTGATGGAGATTTGCCAGCAGCTGGCGAAGCACCTGGAAAAGCTGCGCGGGCTGGCGGAGATGTTCTTAAACGATCTCAGCGAGAAAACCGGTACTCACGACGTGGTGCGTTTGCACCGCATTCTGCTGCAAATGAATCGTGCGCTGGGGATGTTTGAAGCGCAGAGCAAACTCTGGCGGCTGGCTTCGATGGCGCAGGCGTCCGGCGCGCCGGTGACTAAGTGGGCCACCCGCGAAGTACGAGACGGGCAGGGACATCTCTTCTTCCACTGCGTGGGCATCCGCGTGGCCGATCAGCTGGAAAAGCTGATCTGGCGCAGCGTTCCGCACGTGGTAGTGACGTCAGCGACTCTGCGTTCCCTGAACAGCTTCTCAAGGTTGCAGGAGATGAGCGGCCTGAAAGAGAAAGCGGGCGACCGCTTTGTGGCCCTGGACTCGCCGTTCAACCACTGTGAGCAGGGAAAGCTGGTCATTCCGCGCATGAATTATGAGCCGCTTATCGATAACGAAGAGCAGCATATTGAGGAAATGGCGGCCTACTTCCGCGAGCAGGTTGAGAGTAAAAAATACCCCGGTATGCTGGTGCTGTTTGCCAGCGGTCGGGCGATGCAACGCTTCCTGGAGCACGTCACCGATCTGCGCTTACTCCTGCTGGTGCAGGGCGATCAGCCGCGCTATCGGCTGGTGGAAACCCACCGTAAACGCATTGATAACGGCGAGCGCAGCGTGCTGGTGGGGTTACAGTCCTTTGCGGAAGGGCTTGATTTGAAAGGCGACTACCTGACGCAGGTGCATATCCATAAAATCGCCTTCCCGCCCATCGACAGCCCGGTGGTGATCACCGAAGGCGAATGGCTGAAAAGCCTTAACCGTTATCCGTTTGAAGTGCAAAGCCTGCCTGCAGCGTCGTTTAACCTGATTCAGCAGGTCGGGCGCTTGATCCGTAGCCACGGCTGCTGGGGCGAGGTGGTGATTTATGACAAACGACTGCTCACCAAAAACTACGGCCAGCGGCTGCTGAATGCGCTGCCGATCTTCCCGATTGAGCAGCCGGACGTGCCGGAAGTAAAAAAACGCCCGACAAAACTGGCTGCCGGGCGTCGAAAAAGCTTCCGTGCTAAGGGGCGCGGTCCTACTGGTAAGTGAAGGTCACCTGGATCACGCTGCTGAACGTGCCGGCAGAGATGGGCATCGAGGTGGCGTAATAGCGTGCGGCCAGCGGGAACGTGGCCGTGTGGTCTGACGGGTTTATGGCAGCGTTAAAGGCGGCCTGCGGGGCAATCAGTATCTTGTCCTGACGATCTGCCAGCTCCAGTGCCAGCCCCTTTGCGCTACCGAGATTGGCAAATTTGGTGGGATGGGTGCTGTCGGCCTGACCGTAGAAAAAGGCGGTGGCAAGCGCCAGCGTGGCCGGGCAGTGCGACACCGAAAGGGAAAAGTCCTTCCACTCGCCGGTATCGCCCACGTCTTTAAAACTACCCGATGCCGCCTGGCCTAAGTCCACCGTCAGGTTGCGGCTGGCACTGTCAATGACGCACGTGTTGGCGTAAATGTTACCCGTCATCTGGATCTGTATATCATCGGCGTGGGCCTGGGCGATCAGCCCCAGCGCGAGAATCAATGCGGTTTTTTTCATGACGTTCACTTATAAGCGAGGGTGATGGTTGCCACAGTATTGGCTGGCCCGGGGGTGACTACATTGCTGACCTGCTCGTAGCGAACCTCAAACGGGATCACCAGCGTTTCGTTGGCTACGGCCTGATTTTGGGTACTTACATAGGTACCGAAGGTGGCGAGATGGTCATCAAATAGCATTCTTACTCCGACGCCTGTAGCCATGCCGGTCTGCTGCGTGAGTTTGATCACCCCCTCAAATGCTGTGTCATATCCATTCGCGCTGGTGATTTTTAGCTCAGGCTGTACGGTTGTGTCACAGTTGACGGTGATATTAAATTTTTGAGCAGGGCTGGATAAAAAACCTACGCTGATGAAATCACTGACGGGAAAATCGCCCAAATTAACGGTGAGATTTTTCGGTAAAACGGAGCAGGTGACCTGATGAAGAATAACATTACCTGCATAGGCGATGTGGTTAGGGTTGCCGATCCCTTCATGGCCGAAAACGCCAATGCCAAATTCGGTTTGAGACTGCACCAGCGTACCGGATGTCACGGTGTCACTCGTTTTAACCAGCTCAAGCGTTATTTCAAAGCTAAAAGTCTGTGTTCCATCGGTAGAGACGTAGCCAACAGGCGTTCCACGTGAATCGCACTGCACGCCGCCAGCGCCGCTAATTCGCTGCCCGTGATCATTCATCAATGCTACGCCAATCCCCGGCACGCCGGATTCGTATACCCCCCTGAGCCCTGGCATTTCCGCTCCGGTGCCGTAGTAGCAGGAGACAATCTCCAGGCCGCTGTCGGTATTCTGATCGCAATGCCCGGCAACATGAACGCTCTGCTCTGTACCCGGGATAGTTGCGCCAACTGCCAGCGTCGTCGGGACAGAAATGGATGCCACGTTGATCATTTTGGGGAGATCCGGCGTGGTGCAGGTCGCCTTCGCATGCGGCATGAATAACGCAGCGGTTCCCAGAATCAGTAAGAAAAAGCACTGTTTAATCATTTGCATAATGTTTTGCCTTTAGGGGAGATCAGTGACACTGCGCGGCAGCGTTAATGATGCTGGTTTTCGCTTTCTCATCCGTGAGCACATAGTCAGCGACGCAATGCTCGTTTGCCTCCTGTCCCCAGGAAACGCGGAGATGCCCTTGCTGTGGCAGACCGGAGAGATAGGTCTGGCCGTCATTCCCGACGATAAATTCGCTGTCCTTGTCCTCGGTGGTAACCGTTGCGCCGAACGGCAGCGGTTTACCGTTTTGCGTGAGCGTCATCAGGACGCGATTGCCCACGCGCGTCGTGAAGCTGGCGCGCACAATGGCTCCGCGGGTTGGCGTCACAATTTGTGCCGCATGGGTGACGTCGGCGTCCTCCGGCAGCGTTTCCGTATCCAGCGCAATAGTGTTGTGGCGATACGCGGTGACGAACGGTACGACGGTGTAGCCGCGGAAGTCGGTTTCAACGCCGGTCTGGTTAGTGATATGCGTGCCGTGCGTACCCGGGGCTTTCACGAGCGCAATGGTCTCACCGAGCGGCTGGCTTAGCGTGATGCCGTTTGCATGGGCAATCACGCCTCCCTGCAAGCCGACGTTCAGTGTTTGCTGATATTTATCCTGACTGACGCCACCGCTCACTTCACCGTATGTCGCTTTGTAGTCGGCGTTAACGCTGGTGGAGTTACCGCTGCCGGTGCTGCTCAGCCCCTCCTGGAGATTCCAGTTCAGGTTGTCTTCTTTCAGGGCCGTACCGTTCAGGCCGATGTTCTGCGTGGTGCCATCTTTCGTGTTGTTCAGGTTGTACGTGGCCCAGGTGTTATGCATCCAGCGATCCAGCGGAACCGAAACGCTCAGCGAGAACTGGTTGTCGTTCGTCACCGCATTACCGTCCAGATCGCTGTCGTGAGTGTTTTTATTCATGCTGTAGCTAAGGCTGTAGCTAACGCCGTGCCAGCTGTTGTTGTAGCTGACGCTCATGGAGGTCATGTCCTGGTTCTGGCTCCAGTAGGTTTCCTTCACCATGCTCAGCGTGACCGATCCCCAGCCTTCTGGTAGCGTCTGGTCGATGGTGGCTTCGGTACGGGCGCGGCGCTGCTGTGGCGCAGACCAGTTGTCGGCGCGGGTATACGACTCCATGGTGTCGTCCAGGGTGTAAAACCCCTTGCTGTTGTAGCGATAGCCCGCAAGCGAAAAGTTGGTGCCTGAACCGGCGAAATCTTTGCTGTAGCGTACGCGCCACGATTTGCCTGTGCTGGACTGCTGTTTTTTCAGCAGGGCTCTGGCGCGAGTCACGTCAATGGAGAACGCCCCTAAATCACCCATGTTTTTCCCGGCGCCTATCACCTGCGACTGATAATGACTGCTCTGCTGTACGCCGCCGTAGGCCGTGAAGCCGTGGGGTAAACCATAGATGGCGCTCCCCTGAGCAAACGGGGTCTTTTCAACATCTTTGTCATAAGAACGATAACGCCCGGCAGTTACGCTGTAGCGCAGGTTTTTTTCACGCTGCAATACCGGAACGGAGGCAAACGGCACCACGAAATGGCTTTCGCTGCCGTCAGTTTCTTTCACCGTGACCTGGAGGTCGCCGCTGCTGCCGGTGGGGTAGAGATCGTTAATTTCGAAGGCCCCCGGCGCGACCGTGTTCTGATAAATCACGTACCCGTTCTGGCGCACCATCACCAGCGCGTTGCTGTGGGCGGTGCCACGAATAATAGGCGCATAGCCTTTTTCGCTGTCGGGAAGCATGTCGTTATCGGATTTCAGCTCCACGCCGGTGTAAGGGACACTGTCAAAAACATCAGCAGGTGATGAGCTCTGGCCAACGGTGATATCGCTTTTCATCGCCACAATATCGCGTTGCGCATAGGTATAAACGGAGGTGAATTTCTGTTCCTCCTCATTGCCTGTGGTGCTGCGATTCCAGGTGGAATAGTTGCGAAGGCGCCATGCGCCAACGTTTAAACCCGGACGCAGGTTCACGTACTGGCTACTGCTATCCTCTTCACCCTGCTGGCGCGCATGGCTCTGGCTGGCGTTGACGCTGTAATTAAGCAGGCCCGCGTTGATCCCTTCGTCAAACTCTTTCGGGTCGATGTAACCGCGTGGCACCTGTCCGAGCGCCTTTTGCGGAATGCTCAGCAGCAGCTGCTGGTTGCGAACGTGAAAGATTGCAGATGAAGCAGGGATGACACCTAGATCGGCACACTGGCCTTTGGCCATGAGCTGAGGAAACTTTTGGGTCTTGATACCGAGGCTTTTTAATTCACCCATGCTAAAGCAAGGTTGTAACGTGTCGTTGCCCTGCGAATCTTTCTCAAGCGTAAAGGTCACGTTGCGGGTATCAATTTTATTATTATTGATAAACACCGCGACCTCATATTTCCCCGGTGCCTGGCCGGGACCTTTTTCATAGACGGACAGATCGGTTTTACCCTGCTGGGGATTATCAATATCC
The DNA here is from genome assembly GCF_050030745.1 of Enterobacter cloacae complex sp. 402C9. Classification (NCBI taxonomy): domain Bacteria; kingdom Pseudomonadati; phylum Pseudomonadota; class Gammaproteobacteria; order Enterobacterales; family Enterobacteriaceae; genus Enterobacter; species Enterobacter cloacae complex sp. 402C9. Next base: position 1,492,005 of record NZ_JBLGUW010000001.1, read on the forward strand.
AGCAGGGCGGGGTTAAAATAATCATCAGCCATAACCTGCTGCGCAAAGATGGCTATTGCCAGGCCAAAGAGAATGACCAGCAATGAAGACATTCGGCAGGTGAACGGCTTTTTGTGGCTGTACATGATTATTTTATTACCGGAACAATTAATGAACGGATTTCGACCAGGAATGGCTGATGCTGCCGTAATCATTAATAATGGAATACGTCACGTTTGAGCCCCCGACATTACCCGGTATGGCAAAATGTGTTTCTGATTTCGGAACAGCCCAGGTCGCTTTTGTGACTTTCTGACCGTTAAGCGTGACGGTCTGGAAATTCATATAGAAAGGCGTAGGGTTATTCACCACCAGGTCGTTACCTTCGCGATGCCATTCAAGCTTATCCGCCACATCTTCTGGTCGGCCTTTTACCGAGGACGGGCGATACAGCAATTTAATGCGGGTATTAATGGCAATTTGCAGCGTATTTACTCCCTCAACGTGTTTTGAGGAAGGGATCGCTTTGATATTCAACCAGTACAGAGATTCCCTGTCTTCCGGTAAATTTCCGCCCGTGCGTACCACGCGCAGAACGTTATCTTCTTTTGCATCCAGACGGAAAAGCGGCGGGGTGATCAGGAATGGGGCTTTGGCCGGGTTTTTACCGCCAGAATCGACCCAGGACTGTACCAGATAATCCGTCGTATCCGGGTTTGACAGGCCAAGAGATGATTCCTTTTTATCTCCTTGATAGACCAGCCGGGTACCATTAATCACGACGCCCGCATGTGCAGAGGCTGCTATCAGTAAAAGAGTGCTCAGTAAATAACCGTGGCGCATAAAGATTTCTCAATAAATAGAAGAGATATTAATGCCCGCAAAAGCATTAATATCTCAGGATTGATAAGATCAGTTATAAATAACGGTGAAAGTCGATACAGAGTTGGCAGGGCCTGCGGTAATGGCGGCCTGAGTTTGAATATAACGCGCACCGAATTCCAGGTCGTTAACTGCCGTGCCGGAGGCTAAAGGATATTGCTGCGAAGGCGTATACAGAGTGACAGGCTGCCCGGAAGCATCCATCAACTGAATGGCTACACCGGTTGCCGCATCGGTATCTGGCGTTAATGCCAGCGCGGCATTATTATCCGCATCCGGCGTACCGCCGAAGTTAATCGCAGCCGAGGTCACTGTTTCCGGACAATTGGTTAACTTAATATCAAACTTCGTTGATGTGCTGGTAGAGCCTGCGCCGGTAAATACCGTTTTAGACACCTTACCCAACTGAACGTTTAATGGATTACTTAATCCATTCACGACCTGGCAAGCAGAATCGATAATTTCACCGGTGAAATTAATCTGGCCTTCACCGTTAGTTGCCGCAAATGCGGATGCAGAACATCCCACCGTTGCGGCGATAAAAAAACCTAATGCAACCTTGTTCATAGTTAATCCTGATGTGATTCTGGTAAAAGCGTTGCCTGGACGTTTTTACCGTTGACCCTTAATGATTTTTCGATGTTTATTTAATCAAAAAAAGGGTCGCTGCGGATCTTTTGTCCCAATCACAAATAATGCAAATAGTGCTTGAGTTTAATTTTTTTATATGAAAACAGCAGGTTGATAATGATCACAAAACACTATCGGGTCTGTGTTCATCGGGCTATATTGTTAACAAGATAATGCAGTCAGGAGAAATGTCGTGGATTACCGCAAAATTATCAAAGAGGTAGGGCGTGGGAAAAACCACGCTCGCGATCTGGACCAGGAAACAGCCCGCGCGTTGTACACGCATATGCTGAATGGCGACGTGCCGGAACTGGAAATGGGCGGCATTTTGATTGCGCTGCGTATTAAAGGGGAAGGTGAGGCGGAGATGCGCGGCTTTTATGAGGCCATGCAGTCGCAGACCATGCGCTTAACCCCGCCCGTCACGAAGCCGATGCCAGTTGTGATCCCGACCTACAACGGCGCGCGTAAGCAGGCAAACCTCACGCCGCTGCTGGCTATTCTGTTGCAGAAACTCGGTTTCCCGGTAGTAGTGCATGGCGTGAGCGAAGATCCGACGCGCGTGCTGACAGAAACCATCCTGGCGTTGTTAGGTATTGAACCGACCCTCCATGCCGGTCAGGCACAGGCAAAGCTGGAGGGGAATCAGCCGGTCTATATCCCCGTTAGCGCGCTCTGCCCACCGCTGGAAAAGCAGCTGGACATGCGCTGGCGCATGGGCGTACGTAACAGTGCTCACACCCTGGCGAAGCTGGCGACGCCGTTTGCCGAAGACGCCGCGCTGCGTCTTTCCAGCGTCTCACATCCGGAATACGTGACGCGAGTCGGGCAATTCTTTGCCGAAATCGGTGGACGCGCGCTGCTGATGCACGGGACAGAAGGCGAGGTTTACGCCAACCCGCAGCGTTGTCCACAGCTGATGCTGATTGAGCCCGCCGGGACGCGGGTCGTTGTTGAACGTGGGGAAGAGAACAGAGATGCGATCCTGCCTGAGTCGAAAGATCCGCAGGTCACCGCGCACTGGATTGTGCAGTGTCTGGCCGGGAAGGTGCCGGTTCCGCAGTCAATCAAGCTGCAAATGGCCTGCTGCCTGATGGCAGCAGGGGAAGTCGAGTCCGTGGAAGCCGGGTTGCAGCGCGTGGCGCAGTCATTTTAAGCAAAAAAAAGCCCGTCCAGTGGCGGACGGGCAAACAAGGGTAACAACAACAGGGTCAATGAGGGTTGGAGCATCTCACCAGAGGGTATGGCGAGGGTGGAGCATAATTTGTTCGATTACTTGTAGATAACCGCAGTACCGCTCAGTTTGTTATTACCGTTAGTGGAAGTGATGGTGTATCCACTTGCGCCCGCGGCGGCAGCTTTTTCAGCCAGTTTTGCTTCCAGACCGTCCAGCGTGGTCGCGCCTTCAGCACTCACCACACCGATTTTGTTCAGATCCTGTGCCTGAGTAGAGGAGACTGGCTCTACAGCGAAAGCGCCGAAAGACAGAGCGGACAGGGCAACAGCGGCAACAGCATATTTGATGGTTTTCATAGGTCAATTCTCGCAGGTTATTCTGTTAAGGGGACGATGTTCCGTCGATGTGATAAGTATCACGCTTTTTAGCGGAAGATAAAATCGAAGAGAATTGACGTGGTTGGTCAAAAAAATTGAATGACAAATAACTTATTGATTACTAATAAAATCAGAAGCGCAATTGACACTTCTTGCGGATACGCTTTACAGACACAATCAGAAGGGCACGTTTTGCTACGCGCTTCGCTGAAAGTCGTGAGCGTAAAGTAAACTGTTGGTGCGGTTAACTACGGTAAAGGAAAGTCAACGTAACTGGCTGTCTTTCGATCCTCTACGATTATATCCTGAATGTGAAGCATTTTTTGAATCTTTCTCCTGCTGACAGGTGATGCAAAGCCGTACTCCGGGAATGGCTTTACGTCGTGCCTCAGGAATGGGATCCCCGCACTCTTCGCATTCCGTCAAACTTTCGCCGCGCGGAATTTCACCGCGAGCACGCGCAACCGCATCTTCAATGGTACTGTTGATCTGTTCGTTAACGGCGTCGTCATTCGCCCAGCCGGAAGCCATGATGTTCTCCTGAAAGGATCAAGTCATGCATTTTAATATGGGGTGAAAAAACGCACAGTCAAGGCGCAGGCAGAGAGAACTGCATCTGCCGGGCAGATGCAGTTTGGAAGGCGGTAAGTTATTTATAGATAGTCGCGGTACCGTACATATGGTTATCGCCACCGGCGGCGTTCACCACGAAGCCTTTAGCGCCTTCCTGACGGGCTTTTTCGGCCAGCTTGTCCTGAAGGTCATCAAGGTTGCTTGCCCGGCTGACAGAGACCGTCCCGGCCGCGCGTAGCTGGCTGGTGTCGGTACTGTCGGTCAGAGGTTGAACGGACAAGGCAGAGAATGATGCGCCTGCCAGCGCACCCGCAATAATAAAGGTCAGATACTTTTTCATAATCACATCCTCAGGGGAAACAACAGGTGATTCCTGTTAAGTTTAGAAGCCTGATGCGTGTGATTTAGCGCAAAAATTTGATGATGATCTGCTTATTTTTTGAACGATAAATTCTGACAATTTGTTGACAGATCATAGACATACAGGTCGCTGATTTTTGTCGTTTTTTTGTGCGACTCAGACAGATATTTACCCCCGCGCCGTCACAGGGTATCTTATGCGGCTGTTTAAAGGAGAATGCCATGACTTCCCACAAGCCGGGATTGCACCCGCGTAACCGCCACCGTAGCCGCTACGATATGAAAGCCCTGTGTCTGAGCTGCCCTGAATTGCAGGGTTTTATCGTTCAGACACCAGCCGGTGAACCGTCGGTAAACTTTGCCGATCCGCTGGCGGTTAAAACGCTGAACAAAGCGCTGCTGGCCCATTTTTATGGTGTGACGCACTGGGACATCCCTGATGGCTTTCTCTGCCCGCCGGTCTCGGGCCGTGCGGATTACGTCCATCATCTTGCCGATCTGCTGGCGGATGACCACGATGGCGTAGTGCCGAAACAGGCTACCGTCCTTGATATCGGTACGGGCGCGAACCTGATCTACCCCCTGATAGGCGCACATGAGTACCAGTGGCGATTTACCGGCAGCGAGATCGGTGATGAGGCCTTCGCCAGCGCGCAGGCCATTATCAACGCTAACCCGGGGTTAAGCCGGGCCGTTCGTCTGCGTCGTCAGAAGGATGCCGCTGCTATTTTCAACGGCATAATTCATAAGAACGAACAATATGATGCCACCCTGTGCAACCCGCCATTCCATGACTCCGCCGCCTCCGCGCGTGCGGGAAGTGAACGCAAGCGGCGTAACCTGGGCCAGGCCGAAGATGGCGCGCTGAATTTTGGCGGCCAGCAGCAGGAGCTGTGGTGCGAGGGCGGGGAAGTGGCCTTTATTTTGCGCATGATTGCCGAGAGTAAAGGCTTCGGTCGTCAGGTGAAATGGTTTACCACGCTGGTCTCTCGTGGCGATAACCTGCCGCCGCTTTACCGCGCGCTGACCGAAGCCGGCGCGGTGAAGGTGGTCAAAAAAGAGATGGCGCAGGGTCAGAAGCAGAGCCGCTTTATTGCCTGGTCCTTTATGGACGATAACAAACGTCGCAAATAATCGTTTCTCGGGCCGGGAAAGGCGAAGCCGCCACCCGGCTCGGTTACAGCGTCGGCTCCTGTGGAGGGAGCGGCGAAGCGGGCGGCGACAATACCTGATACGTCTGCACCGGCGCTCTCACGTTCGCCAGATCGAAGTGTTTTTTCACCATGCTGTCGAGAGCAAAGCGCACCGTCCACTGCTTAAGCGGCTGGGTGGTGAACGATACGCGCAGGGTAAAGGCAGTGTTCGTCAGCCCGACGATGCCCGCAAACGACGGCTCACCAATTACCAGCCCGCGAATATCCTCCATCTCCATCAGTTCGCTCACCGCATCCCGCAGCGCCTGTTTCGCCTTATCTGCATCTTCGTGACGATCGACATCATAATTCGCCACCACCGAACCAATGCCGCGCACAAAGTTGGCAAAGGTGGTGATCGATGACCACGGAATAATGTGGTACGCCCCGGTATCCTGACGTACGCCGACGGAGCGAATGGACATCCTCTCCACCGTGCCGGTGAGCGGTCCAATGGTCACAAGATCCCCGGTGTTCATCCCGTTCTCAAACTGGATAAAAATGCCGGTGATAATATCCTTCACCAGCGTCTGCGAACCAAAGGAGATCGCCAGTCCCAGGGCACCGGCACCCGCCAGCAGTGGGGCGATATTTACGCCGATTTCCGACAACACAATCATGATGGTAATGGTGCTAATGATCACCGCCAGCGCGTTGCGGAACAGCGTCAGCAGTGTGCGGGCGCGGGCGCTTGGCAGGGGCCTGCCGTGGACATCCGACACCAGACGGTTTTCGATAAGGCTTGCCAGCAGCGTCCAGCCGACGGCGGAGAAGAACAGGATCAGCGCGATACGAATAAGAATATCGACGGTCTTTTCTCCCGCACCGTTATGCAGCCAGTTCCAGAAATCAAACAGTCCCCACGCATTCAGCAGCAGCATAATTGCCACGCAGACCGTCAAAATACGCGCCACCTTCAGCGACACCGATGTCCAGCCATTTACCCGTTTTTGCAGCTCGGGGTAATTACGCTGAACCTGCGGCGACAGGGTGATCGTCTTCGACAGCCAGCGGGAGAGCAGGCCAGAAACAAAGGCCGCGATGCCGATAATCGCCAGGCTTTTGAACGTCGCCCCCATCATAAATTTCAGGCTGTTGCCCGGATCGAACAGCGAGAAGAAACACAGCACAATAAAATAGGCGCTGGCCAGCCAGTGCCACACCAGCGCAAAGGCGCGAATAAAGAGGCTGAAAAAGGAGAGGGAGCGATCGGCCAGGTGAAGCAGACTGTCGGTGATCGCTTTTTTATTGTGGAAGATGAGGTACAGCGCCCAGACGGTAATACAGAGCATGATCAGCACGTTCGCCAGGGCCCCGAACTGCACGTTAACCTGGTTGGAAATAATCGGGACGGCAACCAGCAGGCCATAGCCGATTAACCCACTCAGCACGCTGAGCCGAACCGCCCAGTATTTGGCGCTCCGATCCGAAATGGCGAACGGGCGAAGTTCCGGCACGCGCGGACAGAATATTAACCGCAGGAGCGCCTTAAAGAACTCGATCAGGGCAAAGGCGTTCAGGAACAGCCCCTGCTGAAAGGCGATGGTTTTGTTCCCGGTATTAAGACGGTCGGCCAGCATCTGGCCGACAAACAGCGTCAGCGCCAGCAGCAGCAAATCGATGATAAAGGCCCCGGTAATCATTGCCGGAAGATGCAGCCAGCTGCTTTTATGCTGATTCTTTTTACGTCCCCAGTGGCCCATCTTCCGGTAAAGCGGCCAGACAGACAGGCGCAACAGCCAGTAAAAAATGAATACCGCGGCGGCCAGAATAGAAAACTGGGTCGCGGCTGCAGAAAAGGTGTGGGGATTAAAAGGCTTATGCGAGGTGCCAACAAGGTTGCGATAGAGCTGGGCAAAACGCGACGACAGGGCTTCCCCGTAGCGGCGACTGATATCGGTGACGTTTTCCAGTACCGTCTTTTCGTCTTCGACTTCCGGCGGCGCGATAGTCGGAACCGGATCCTGAGGCGGTGTGGCGGCCACTTTCCTCAGCTGATCGATAAGCTCCTGCCGGGACGTGTCGTTCTCAAGCACGTCGGCAAGTGCGCTGTAAGCGGCTTTTTTCTTTTCAGCGTCGGGTTCTGGCGGCGCATTTTGCTGGGTGGCGGTGGCTCCGGTGGTGACGCCGGGAATGGTTACAGCAAGTGATGGCGCGCTAAACAGGGTAAACAGTAGCAACAGGATCCACGGCACGGCGTCCTCCGACAAAAATATCGTGCAAAATGATAAGTATAGAGCGCGCGGAGCGGAGGGGAGTTTTTGGGAACAATCCGGCATAAAAAAGCCGGGCATGCCCGGCTCTGTGTATGGCTATCAGGAGACGTGTTGCAGGAACTCCTGGAGGCGCTGGCTAGGTGGGTTCTCAATCAGCGCCTGCGGATTACCGTCTTCCGCGATGCGGCCCTTATCAATGAAGATCAAACGGGACGCCACTTTTTCGGCAAAGCCGATTTCGTGGGTAACGATCACCATCGTCATGCCTTCTTCTGCCAGATCCTGCATCACTTTCAGCACCTCGTGACGCAGCTCCGGGTCGAGTGCGGACGTTGGCTCATCAAACAGCATCATCTTTGGCTTCACCGCCAGCGCACGGGCAATGGCCACGCGCTGCTGCTGGCCACCGGACAGCTCGGAAGGATAGTGGTGGGCACGCTCCGCCAGACCCACTTTCGCCAGCAGATCTTTTGCCAGCGTTTCTGCCGCCGCTTTGCTGGCCCCACGCACGCGCAAAGGACCGAACATCACGTTTTCCAGCGCCGTCAGGTGCGGGAACAGGTAGAACTGCTGGAACACCATGCCCGCTTCCTGGCGGATCAGGCGCTCGTCCACTTTCGGATCGTTCACCTTCAGACCATCGACGATCAAATCGCCGCTGGTGATCTCCTCGAGCTTGTTAATGCAGCGCAGCAGGGTGGATTTTCCGGAACCCGACGGCCCGATGATCACCACCACTTCACCCTGCCTGATGTTCAAATCGATATTGTGTAGCACCTGGGTTGGACCAAAGTGCTTGGAAACATTTTTAAATTCAATCACAGGATTTTCATCCTTCTTTCAAGACGACGCAGAACAAAGCTCAGGACAAGCGTGATAATCAGGTAGACAACGGCGACCGCACTCCAGATTTCCAGGGCGCGGAAGTTACCCGCGATGATCTCCTGGCCCTGACGGGTCAGCTCGGCCACGCCGATAACAATAAACAGCGAGGTGTCTTTAATGCTGATGATCCACTGGTTGCCCAGCGGCGGCAGCATGCGGCGCAGCGCCAGCGGCAGGATCACGTGACGGATCGTTTCGCGACGGGAAAGACCTAACGCCAGACCGGCTTCGCTGAAGCCTTTATGAATCGACAGCACCGCACCGCGGGTGATTTCCGCAATGTAGGCGCCGGAGTTGATCATAATGGTGACGACAGCTGCGCTGAACGGGTCAATGCGCAGATCGTTGAAGGCCATCGGCAGGGCGAAGTAGATAAACATGACCTGCACCACAATGGGGGTGCCGCGGATCACTTCGATGAAAACCAGCGCGATGTGGTTTGCAATCCAGCCGCCGTAGGTGCGGGCGAAACCGGCCACCAGACCGATAATTAACCCGCCAACCAGACCGAGGACCGAAATCCACAAGGTCATTTTAGCGCCTTCAAGCAAGAGAGGAATGGCAGGCCAGATGGCGCTCCAGTCAAACTGCATGATGTATTCCTGTATACCGTGGTGAAAAACGAAAAACGTAGGCCCGGTAAGCGGTAGCGCCACCGGGCGTTACAAACCTGAAGTCAGGTGAAATTATTTAGGCTCGGTACCGAACCATTTTTTGTAGATTTCGTTATAGGTGCCGTTCTCTTTCAGGGTTTTCAGCGCGCCGTTAACTTTATTACGCAGGTCGTCGCTGCCTTTCGGGAACGCAATACCGTACTGCTGAGCTTCCAGGGAATCACCTACCGCTTTGAACTTGCCGTTACCGGCGGTTTTGATGAAGTAAAGGATGTTAGGCGTGTCGTGCAGCACCGCGTCTGCGCGGTTGGTGCCCAGTTCCATGTAAGCGTTGTCGATGTTCGGGAACTGACGCAGGTCTTTGGTTTTGATATTGGCTTTCGCGTAATCAACGGAACCGGTGCCGCTCTTCACGGCGACCACTTTACCGTCGAGATCTTTCACGCTTTTCACGTCGTTGTTATCCGCTTTCACCATCACCAGCAGGCCGCTTTTGTAGTAGCCATCAGAGAAATCGATAGCTTTTTTACGCTCTTCGGTAATGGTGATGCCCGCCAGCGCCAGGTCAACGTTTTTGGTTTGCAGTGCCGGGATAATGCCGCTGAAATCCATTGGCTTCAGGGTGTAATCCAGTTTGAGTTCTTTTGCGACAGCGGCCCACAGATCAACGTCAAAACCAACGTATTTATCACCCTGTTTGAATTCAAACGGTACGAACGCCGTGTCAGTCGCCACAACCAGTTTGTCGGCAGCCTGCGAGGACACCGCAAACGCCAGGGTAAGTGCAGCCAGTGAAACTTTTAATACAGACTTCATAGCATTTCCTTTTATATCCACGGGGCGATCCCCTGCGAGAACCTCAGGCACAATGAAAAAATCGTGCCAGTTTTACAAGCTGTTGTTTTGCAAAGGGGATAATGTCACGCATTGCACAAAAAGCGTGGCAATTCTGTCAGGTTGCACCAGAATGGAGCACCGTTTTGGTGCGCTTCGTTAAGGTCTTCTGACAGGGGGATATTTAGCGCAGAATCTGACGAAAAAACAATCTTCCGTTAACGGTTGTGTGAGGTGATTATTACATTTTATTCACTTTTGCGGCCGTTGCGGACAAAAGTGTGCACCATAAATGTGCAAAACCCCCGCCAGGGGCGAGGGTTATTCAGACAATCCGCAGGGATTATTCGATGTTTGACTCAATGAACCACAGGAACTGATCCAGGTCGCGTGACGCGGCAGTGAAGATATCAGCGGTGTCTTCATCTTTTGCTTCGCCAATCGCTTTACGAACATCGTTCGCGACAATCGCATAACGGTCCGCCAGCTCTTTCAGGTGATCCTGAACGGTATGGATATCCAGCGGATAGCTTTTCAGTGGCGTTTTGCTGTTGATCACCTGCGTGGTACCCAGAGCCACACCGCCCAGCTGTACGGCGCGTTCGGCCATGGTATCCAGATGAGTCACCAGTGCTGTGCGGAAGCCATCCAGCATTTCATGAACGGCAATAAAGTTTGCACCGCGCATATTCCAGTGGGCCTGTTTGGTGATCAGCGAAAGATCGATGAACTGGACCACCTGGCGATTCAGCAGCTCAATGGTCGCTTTTTTATCGCTATCCGATACATCGTTACGGGTATAAAGCAGATTAGACGCTTTCGTTTTCACCAGTTTAGCGGTACTCATAATCTCATATCCTCTTGATGTTTGTGTCCCAGGTAATTACGGGATTAAGTATAGCACCGGATTTTTTCTCTGCGGTTTGGCGCTGCCTATCGGTTTAATAGCGAAAGGATGGTTGAAGTTTTAACTTAATGATTTTAAAGTTATTTATATAAATTGATGCAGATCAATCTTAATTCGTTAAGTGACAAGGCGGGCAGGTGAAATATTTTGGCAATATAAGAGAGTTTGTAAGAAATTATTTGAAGGGCTGACGAGACCTATATTCTGCATGGCCGGTAAGCCATGCAGAATTTAAGGGCTAGTTGAGGTCAATCTTATGTACTTTTGGTTCCGGGCGCATGGTCAATGTAGAGCCCATTGACGCCGCGATAATGGAACAGAGCGCCAGCGTCTGCACCAGTGTCAGGGTTTCGCCGAGGAACATCATTCCAGAGATGGCAGCCAGCGCGGGCTCCATGCTCATGAGCGTACCAAAAATACGCGTAGGCAGACGCGTCAGGGCGATCATCTCCAGAGAGTAGGGCAGCGCCGTGGAAAGAATGGCGACCGCCAGCCCAACCGGCAGGATTGACCACTGCCATATTGAGTCCGTTGCTTGTGCCATGCCGATCGGGACAAAGATAACCGCGGCAATCAGCGAGCCTAAGGCGACCGTCGCGGGGCCGTGCTCTTCGCCCGCACGCTGGCCAGTGAGAATATACACCGCCCAGCACGCCCCTGCGCCTAGCGCCAGAGCGGCCCCTGTCAAATCGATTTGTGAAACGCTTTGGCCGAGCGGCAGCAGGAACCATAGCCCCAGCACGGCCAGTATGACCCAGATAAAGTCTACCGGGCGACGAGAAGAAAAGAGGGCAACCGCCAGCGGGCCGGTAAATTCAAGCGCGACCGCGATCCCCAGCGGGATAGTCTGAATAGAGAGGTAGAACATGTAGTTCATCCCTCCCAGCGCCAGCCCATAAAAAAGCAGAGGCAGTCGCTGCTCCTTTTTAAACCGTAGCCGCCAGGGTTTAAAGACAACCACGAGGATCAGGGTGCCTAATGCGATACGCAGCGCCGTGACGCCGGGCGCACCAATCAGCGGAAACAGCGATTTTGCCAGCGACGCGCCGCTTTGTATGGACATCATCGCGATAAGTATGACTGCCACCGGCATCCAGACCGACGATTTACGAGGTAAACCTGGCATCCTTTCTCCTGTCAATTTTTGTCAAAAGAGGTAAAAGTCGCAGTGTAATGGAAATAACCTGCAACGGTTGAGCTACTGTTGAAAAAAATCCAGGGAAAATCCGTAAAATGAGAAAACGTTGCTGATTTTATCGCCTGAAAGATTAGGAATAATCTGGATGAACTAAATGGCGATGACGCGCACTATTAGCATTTACAGGTGAAAATCTGGAGTTATTTGAACGAGATAGCTGGTGCTGGAAATGTTCTGTTACAGGAAAGGTCGCATTAGACATCGTGAATGACAAAGAGTTTCACAGATTTTTTTGATATATTTAAAACTTACGGACTTACTTGAAGCACATTTGAGGTGGTTATGAAAAAAATTGCATGTCTTTCAGCACTGGCAGCTGTTCTGGCTGTTTCCGCAGGTACCGCTGTAGCGGCAACTTCTACTGTAACTGGTGGTTACGCTCAGAGCGATATGCAGGGCGTGATGAACAAAACCAACGGTTTCAACCTGAAGTACCGTTACGAGCAAGACAACAACCCGCTGGGTGTGATCGGTTCTTTCACTTACACCGAGAAAGATCGTACTGAAAATGGCTCTTACAATAAAGGTCAGTACTACGGCATCACCGCGGGTCCTGCTTACCGCCTGAATGACTGGGCAAGCATCTACGGTGTTGTAGGTGTTGGCTACGGTAAATTCCAGCAGACCGAAAACCAGGGTCTGAACCGTACTGCAAGCAACAGCGACTATGGTTTCTCCTATGGCGCAGGTATGCAGTTCAACCCAATCGAAAACGTTGCTCTGGACTTCTCCTATGAGCAGAGCCGTATCCGCAACGTTGACGTTGGCACCTGGATCGCGGGCGTAGGTTACCGCTTCTAATCACTTCGGTGAGCCAGTAAAAAATCCGCCCAATGTGGCGGATTTTTTTTGTTTGTACCCTCTCCCCGTGGGAGAGGGCCAGGGTGAGGGCATCAGCCTGCACGAGACGGCAGAGATCACTTACTCTTAATATCGAAAATATCCGTCCCCAGATGGTTATAGTCAACTTTCTGTAACCTGAAGTTGGTAATGTAAACTGGCGGGCCCTTCTTCCCGGAGATAAACGGGTAATCATTTTTTATCTCTTTCGCCTTAATCCCCGTCCACTGTGAGAAGAATTTCAGGAAATCGTTCGCGGAACGGCGCGCTTTGATGATGCGATGCGTTTTGTCATCACTCGACAGCACCATAAACGGTACCTGGAAGTTCTGCTGAAACTTGTCATCGTGGGCCAGATACTGCACCTCTTTACCGCGCTCCTTAAACGCCAGACCGTGGTCAGAGAAATAGACCATCGAGAAGCTATCGCCGCTGTTGCGCAGCTGCGCGTACAGCTTGCTGAGCAGATCGTCGGTTTGCGTCATGGTGTACAGATAACACGAGGTCTCTTTGGATTGCACAAACTCCGCATATTTTCCCCCGGTACGATCGCATGCCTGCGGGTGTGACCCCATCAGGTGCAGGACGATCAGCTGCGGCTGGGTGCGCTGAGTGGCAAAGACCTGCGCGGTCATTTTTAGCAACGCTTCATCTTTTGTGTTTTTATCGGCTTCGAAATCACCGCTTTTCAGGAACTGTACCTCGTCGGCACGCTTCGCGATGCTGGCAATGGCGGTATCATACTCGCCGATCTGCCCCTGGTTGGAGAACCACCACGTCTGAAAACCTGCCCGGTTGGCCAGGGTGACAAAATTATCCTGAAACTGCGGTTTTCCATCCACGACACGGTTGAGCGTCAGACCGAGAGATTTCTGCGTCGAACCGCTGGCCGCCACGTAATCGGTAAACAGCGTACCGTTGACGGAGCTGGCAAATGGCGTGTTATCCCAGTGACCGCCAAACGCGCCGAGCGCATCGCGACGCGCGCTTTCACCGATCACCACCACATAGGTGTGATACTTCGGTTTCACCGCCAGCACGTTCCAGGTATCTTTCATGGTGGATAGCTCGGCCATACGCGCCTGCTCGTCGAGCACTTCCTCGTTATTCACTACCACGTCTTTAACGAAGCGAAACACCGGATACCCGGTATCTTTAAGCTTAAACACGCCGCCCCAGGCCAGATTTTGTACCGGCGCAACAAAAAACGTCACTACGCTAAAGGCCAGGCACAGGCTTTCAATTTTACCCCATGTTTTTTTCCCGACCTGCTTACGGCGAACCGCAATCACGCCGAGAGCAAAAATGAAAAGGCCAACCACGTAGTTGTACCACGGGAAGATCGTCAGGATCTCTGTAGACTCTTCCATATTGGTGGAGTGGAGCGCCAGCAGGGTATTAAAGTTCGGCGCGCCATAGGCCTGGCCGAACGGGAAATAGGCGGCAGCCACCAGAGAACAGATCCCGATAAGCACTTTCTGCATGCGCGGTGCGCTTCGCCATAGCAGGTGAAGAATGCAGGTGAACCCGACGGCATAAAGCAGGCTAAAGGGGTAGCCAAGAGCAAAGTTAATCAACAGCGATTGCAAAAAATAGAATCCCGTCCACGGGCTTAGGGCCCGGCTGCGGGTAACAAGTGTATCAATCAGGGTTACGTTCATAGATCACTATCACGAAAACGCCATGTGCTCACCCTGGCGTCAAGGGTCAAAGCCTGCCGGACAGTGCGAGGAAAGGGAATGGAGGTCCGCTTCAGCGAGCCGCAAATTGTGCAGGGCTGCAAGAAGATAGTGCGAGCGTGAATCAAGGTCAACAGTTGCTAAACAGATGTTTTGCGAAGGGGGCTGCAAATCCGCAAAAATAATCAGGAAAAAGCGAGTTTACAACGAAAGTGTGACAGGAAAATGAAGCGGCGTGCCGCGACGCCGCTTAGTGAGAAGATTTGTCGTCCTGATGCGGTTTGGCGTTAAACATATCGCACAGCATGTTCAACAGCATTAGACGCACTTTAAAAGGAGAGTGAGTAAACACGTTCATACACCTCTTGAATTCATTCATAAGACCTCCTGATTCATGATCCCTTCGATCCGTGAAGGGTGACTGCATTACATACAGATATAGCACAGGCTATATTGTATAGCTATGGCTAATTCGTTAATTTTTTGTGCTTGTAGAGCTATGGTTTACAATGTGCGCTCCGTTACAGGGCGCTGGAAGCGTCAACCCATTGAGGAAGCACAATGAACCGTCGCGCAGGTAAGCCAACAACAAAAAAAACGACGCAACTGGTGAACGTTGAAGAGCATGTGGAAGGCTTCCGTCAGGTGCGTGAGGCGCACCGCCGGGAGCTGATTGATGATTATGTCGAACTGATCTCCGATCTGATTCGTGAAGTTGGAGAAGCGCGCCAGGTGGATATGGCCGCACGCCTGGGGGTGTCGCAGCCAACCGTTGCCAAAATGTTAAAACGTCTGGCGTCGGTCGGGCTGATCGAGATGATCCCCTGGCGCGGGGTGTTTCTCACCGCTGAAGGCGAAAAGCTGGCGCAGGAGAGCCGCGAGCGCCATCAGATCGTCGAGAATTTTTTACTGGTGCTGGGCGTCAGCCCGGAAATTGCCCGTCGGGATGCCGAAGGTATGGAACACCACGTCAGCGAAGAGACGCTGGTGAAGTTCCGCGAATTTACGCTCAAATATGGCCCCGCCGCTGAATGAACATCCCCGGCTTGCAGGCCCTGAAACGCGATCGTTTTTTCCATCTTTTACTTATCACTGGCGTTGGGCTCAGCGTCTTTGTGCCCTTCACGCCGCACACCTGGCCGGCGGCCATAGACTGGCGCACCATTATTACCCTGAGCGGTTTGATGATGCTCACCAAAGGCGTGGAGCTGAGCGGCTATTTTGACGTGCTGGGGCGCAAAATGGTGCGCCGCTTCGCCACCGAGCGCAAGCTGGCTCTGTTCATGGTCTTTTCGGCGGCGCTGCTGTCGACGTTCCTCACTAATGACGTAGCGCTGTTTATCGTGGTGCCGCTTACGCTCACGCTGCGTAAGCTGTGCGAAATACCGGTTACCCGTCTGATTATCTTTGAAGCGCTGGCCGTCAATGCAGGCTCGCTGCTCACGCCGATCGGTAACCCGCAGAACATTCTGCTGTGGGGACGCTCCGGCCTGTCGTTTACCGCATTTACCTGGCAGATGGCGCCGCTGGCGCTGGCGATCGTGGCGACGCTGCTGGTGGTGGGCTGGTTTGCTTTCCCGAATAAAGCGTTGCAGTACCACAGCGGTACCACCGGCCCCCAGTGGCAGCCGCGTCTCGTCTGGAGCTGCCTGGGACTGTATATCGTTTTCATTACCGCGCTGGAGTTAAACCAGGCGCTGGCGGGCGCGCTGCTGGTGGCGTGTGGCTTCCTGTTCCTCGCCCGGCGGGTGCTGGTGAGTGTTGACTGGACGCTGCTGCTGGTGTTTATGGCGATGTTTATTGACGTGCATCTGCTGATCCAGCTCCCGGTATTGCAGACCGTTCTCCATAGCGTCAGCGGTCTGTCGCAACCGGGACTATGGCTGACGGCGATTGGTCTCTCGCAGGTGATCAGTAACGTGCCGTCCACCATTTTGCTGCTTAACTATGTTCCCCCAACGGTTCTGCTGGCGTGGGCGGTCAACGTCGGCGGCTTTGGGCTGCTGCCCGGCTCGCTGGCCAACCTCATCGCCCTGCGGATGGCCAACGATCGCCGCATCTGGTGGCGCTTCCATTTATGGTCAATCCCGATGCTGCTCTGGTCTGCGGCGGTCGGTTTCGGACTATTCCTTCTCATATAGTGCGCAATTTGTCAGTTTTTCCTGGCAAATGTATAGCAACGTCCTAGCTTTAGTGAACGGCATAGTGTGATGCCGCTCACTGACAGGACCGTTGCTGAACTATGGCAGAAGATCAAAATCCACCTGCTGACGAGCAGGATCAAAACAATAACGAGCGCAAGCGCCCGGGCAAAAAACCGTTAATTATCCTTGGCATCGTGGTCATCGTGATGGTGATCGTGGCGCTGGTCTGGTGGTTTTTAACCCGTAACGAAGAGACCACCGACGACGCCTTCACCGACGGCGACGTAGTGACCATTGCCCCAAAAACGGCAGGCTACGTTACCGAACTTCGCGTGCGGGATAACCAGCGTGTAAAGAAAGGGGATGTGCTGGTGGTGATCGATCCGCGTGATACCACCGCCCAGCGCGATCAGGCTCAGGCCCAGCTTGGGCTGGCGGTTGCGCAGTTGCATCAGGCGCAGGCGCAGCTGGCGCTCTCGAAGGTGCAATATCCCGCCCAGCGCGATGAAGCCAAAGCCCAGGTACTGAAAGCCCAGGCGGATATGGCCAACGCTCAGGCGGAGTACCGCCGTCAGCGCGGCGTTGACCCCCGCGCGACCACACAACAAAGCATCGATGCCGCGAACGCTCAACTGCGGAGTGCACAGGCGGGTCTGGCCAGCGCGCAGGCGCAGCTGGAGGTGGCGGAGCAGGTCCAGCTGCAAATCCGCCAGCAGGAGACTAACGTCGAAGCCCGCGAACGGCAGGTCGATCAGGCCAGAGCGCAGTTGGAAACCGCCAACCTGAACCTCTCTTATACCGAAGTCCGCGCCCCGTTCGACGGTTTTGTCACCAAACGCAACGTCCAGCCTGGTACGCTGGTGCAGGCAGGCACGGCACTGTTCTCGCTGGTTTCCCCGAACGTGTGGGTGGTGGCGAACTTCAAGGAGTCGCAGCTTGAACGTATGAAGCCGGGCGACAAAGTGACCGTGTCCGTCGATGCCTGGCCGGATATGGCGCTCGAAGGCCATATTGACAGCATCCAGCAGGGCAGCGGCTCGCGCTTCTCCGCCTTCCCGTCGGAAAACGCCACCGGTAACTTTGTGAAGATCGTTCAGCGCGTGCCGGTGAAAATCGTCATTGATAAGGGGCTGGATCCGAACAAACCGCTGCCGCTGGGGCTGTCGGTTGAACCGAAGGTCACCGTGGAATGACGGACAGCAGCCACGAAAACTGGAAGCCCGCCAGTAACCCGTGGGCGGTGGCGATTGTGGTCACCCTGGCGGTGTTTATGGAAATTCTGGACACCACCATCGTCAACGTGGCGCTGCCCCACGTCGCGGGGTCGCTCTCGGCCAGCTATGACGAATCTACCTGGGTGCTCACCAGCTACCTGGTGGCGAACGGCATCGTGCTGCCGATCTCGGCCTTCCTGAGCCGGCTGTTTGGCCGCAAGCAGTTCTTCCTGATCTGCATTGTGATGTTCACCATCTGCTCGTTCCTGTGCGGCATCGCCACCGAGCTTTGGCAAATCATCCTGTTCCGTGTGATGCAGGGCTTTTTTGGCGGCGGGTTGCAGCCCACGCAGCAATCGGTGCTGCTCGATTACTTCAAGCCGGAGGACAGGGGCAAAGCCTTTGGCCTTTCATCCATTGCCATTATCGTCGCGCCGGTCCTTGGCCCGACGCTGGGAGGCTGGATCACCGATAACTACTCCTGGCGCTGGGTGTTCTTTATCAATATTCCGGTAGGGATTGTGACGGTGCTGGCCATCTATCAGCTGCTGGAAGATCCGCCGTGGGAGAAAAAGTCGGAAGAGAAGCTCACCGTCGACTGGACGGGGATCGGCCTGATCGCTCTCGGACTTGGCTGTTTGCAGGTGATGCTCGACCGGGGCGAAGATGATGACTGGTTCTATTCGAACTTTATCCGCACCTTCGCGGTACTGACGCTGGTCGGCATTATCGGCGCGATCTACTGGCTGATGTATGCCAAAAAGCCGGTGGTGGATCTGCACTGTATGAAGGATCGCAACTTTGCGATCTCCAGCCTGCTGATGGCGGGGATGGCGATGATCCTGTACGGCAGTTCGGTGGTTATTCCGCAACTGGCGCAGCAGGATTTGGGCTATACCGCCACCTGGTCCGGGCTGGTGCTCTCGCCCGGCGCGGTGCTGATTGTGCTGACTATTCCGCTGGTACTGAAGCTGATGCCGGTGGTGCAGACGCGCTGGATCATCGCCTTCGGCTTTACCTGCCTGGCGGTGTCGTTCTTCTGGTCCCGGACGCTGACACCGGATATCGATTTCGAAACGCTGGTGCTGTTCCGCAGCGCCCAGTCGATTGGACTCGGGTTCCTGTTTGTGCCCCTCACCACCATCGCCTTTATCTCGATCCCGAGGCGGCTTAACGCCGACGCGGCGGCGCTGTTTACCATGTTCCGCAACGTGGCTGGCTCGATTGGGATTTCGCTCTCGACGGCGGCGATCACCGAGCGCTCACAGGCGCACAGCGCGCATCTGGCTTACCACGCTTCGCCGTTTAATGAGCAGTTCCAGCTGGCGATACGCGAAAGCGCCCAGGCGATCCAGAACTTCACCACTCAGGTGGGCGATCCGACCGGCATTGCCACCGGGCGGATGTACCAGACCATGATCGAGCAGTCGCGCTTTCTGGCCTACATCGACGTCTTCACCATTCTGAGCGCGGTGGCCTTCTTACTGATTCCGTTTTGTTTGTTGCTCTCGCCGGTTAAGAGCGAGGGGAGTGCAGGAGCACACTGATGATACACAGACGTTTACACCCCCTGATGATAATGATGCTGCTGGTGGGCTGCGCCGTCGGGCCGGACTACCAACAGCCTGCACCGCCCGCCACCACGCACTGGAACGATAAGGGCGACGGCGCGGTGAAATCACAAACGTCCTCCGCCGCCACCAACCCGCGCTGGTGGAAAACCTTCGGCTCGCCGCAGCTCGACAGCCTGATTGAACGCGCCATCGCCGGAAATCTGACGCTACAGCAAACGGTATTGCGCATTGCCGGCGCGCGCGAACAGATTAACCAGGCCGGCGGGGCATTTTTCCCGTCGGTGAATGGCAATGTGCAGGCGACGCGCCAGCAGCTTGGGCTGGAAGGGGAGCTGAAATCCCACGGCGTGTATGACCAGCTGAATAATGTCGATCCGCAGCTGCGAAGCGCGTTAGGCCCGCTGACGCAGCCGATTAACCTCTATCAGGGCAGCTTCGACGCTCAGTGGGAAATCGACCTGTGGGGCAAGGTGCGCCGTCAGGTAGAAGCGGCCGAGGCGCAGCAGCGGGCGGCGATCGAGCAGCGTAACGATGCGCTGGTCTCGCTGGAAGCCGAAGTGGCGCGGGCGTGGCTACAGCTGCGAGGGGCGCAGAGCATCATTGCCACGCTTAATACGCAAATTCAAAGCGCGCAGCAGACGCTGGATCTGACCGAAAGCCGCCAGCGGGGCGGGCTGTCACCGCAGATGGACGTAGAAAACGCCCGGGCGCAGCTGGGCAATCTTGAAGCCCAATTGCCGCAGTATCAGGCGCAGGAACGCCAGGCGATGAACGGGCTGGCCATCCTGCTCGGCAAACCGCCGGGGGCGCTGGATGCCGAATTACAATCCGTGCAGCCGATGCCAGCGTTGCCGGATATTGTGCAAACCGGCATTCCGTCAACGCTGGCGCGTCGTCGCCCGGACGTGCGCGAAGCTGAGGCGAACCTCCATGCCGCTACGGCGCAAATTGGCGTCTCGGTAGCCGAACTGTTCCCAAGCTTCACCCTCTCCGGGCAGTTTGGCCTGCGTAACAGCGAATCCGGCTGGCTGACCGACTGGAGCAGCCACTTTTACAGCTTCGGTCCGCAGGTCTCCATCCCCATCTTCCAGGGCGGTCGGCTGGTCTCCAGCGTCAAGGTGGCCCGCGCACAGCAAGGGGCGGCGGTGCTGGACTATCGTCAGACGGTGCTGACGGCGCTCGGCGACGTTGAAAACGCGCTGGTGAGCTATCGCACCGACCAGCAGCGTGAGGCGGGCCTGGCGAAAACCATCGACGCGCTGCAAAACGCTTTTGATCTCGCCAGCGACAGCTACCGACAGGGGATCGCCAGTTTTATTGACGTGCTGGACGCCCAGCGTCAGCTCGCTCAGGCCGAACAGCAGCGGGCGCAGGCGCAGGTGCAGAGCGCGCTTGACCTGGTGGCGCTCTACAAAGCCCTCGGCGGCGGCTGGGAGCCGTATCAGCAGGTTCAGCTGCCAGACTACAGCGTCTTTGGCGATGCCCTGCGCGGATAGATTCAGAGGATTGGGCAAGAAACGGACAGGAACGCCACATTCGCGATGGCTGGGGGGCGGGTATAACTAACAGACACCCAATCGACATGCGAGGAAAGCGTTATGCGTTATCAAAAACTGGGCAATACCGGACTGTTTGTTTCTGAACTCTGCCTCGGCACCATGACCTTCGGCGGCGAGGGCGGCATGTGGGGCAAGATTGGCCAGCTAAGGCAAAACGAAGCCGAGCAGCTGGTGGGCCGCGCGCTGGACGCGGGCATCAACTTTATCGACACTGCCGACGTCTATTCGGAAGGACGCTCGGAGGAGATCCTCGGGCAGGCGCTGAAAAACCTGAACGTTCCACGTGAAAACGTGGTGGTCGCCACAAAGGTGTTTGGTGAAACGGGCACGGCGGGAGTGAACTCACGCGGCGGCTCGCGCTATCACATTATCGACAGCGTAAAGGAGAGCCTGCGCCGCCTGCAGCTCGATCATATCGATCTCTATCAGCTGCACGGTTTCGACCCCGCGACCCCCATCGAGGAGACGCTTTATGCACTGGATAACCTTGTGCAGCACGGTCACGTGCGATACATCGGCGTCTCGAACTGGACTGCGTGGCAGATTGCCAAAGCGCTCGGTATTTCTGAACGTCTTGGGCTGGCGCGTTTCGCATCGTTGCAGGCGTATTACACCATTGCCGGACGTGACCTGGAGCGCGAGCTGGTGCCGATGATGCAGAGCGAAGGCGTCGGATTGATGGTCTGGAGCCCGCTGGCGGGCGGCCTGCTGAGCGGAAAATACGGTCGTGACGGGCAGAGCGAAACCGGAGGCCGCCGTCTGGAATTTGACTTCCCGCCGGTGAATAAAGATCGCGCCTTCGACTGCGTGGACGTAATGCGCGTCATTGCCGAGCGTAAGGGCGTCTCCGTGGCGCAAATCGCGCTGGCATGGCTGCTGCATCAAAAAGCGGTGACCAGCGTCATTATTGGTGCGAAACGCGTCGATCAGCTGGACGATAATATTGCCGCCACCGGGATCCGCTTAAGCGAAGACGAGCTTAAACAGCTTGATGCCGTCAGCGCGCTGCCGCGCGAATATCCAGGCTGGATGCTGGAGCGGCAGGGGGAATACCGTCGTAGTCAGCTCGCGCAGCAGTAACCTTCCTTTTCCCCGGTGGCGCTTCGCCTACCGGGGCTACTATCTCTGGTCTTTATTTCAACCCACCTCACAAAAAATACTCCTTCTCTTTGCCTGATGTTTGATCTCGATCTATATGACTAGTCATGAAATTTAAATGACTAGTCATATAGGGAGAGACCATGAACAAATCACTGCAAGCCAACTTTTTATGGGGCAACTCGGTATCCAGCATGCAGACGGAAG
Organism: Enterobacter cloacae complex sp. 402C9; assembly: GCF_050030745.1. NCBI lineage: Bacteria > Pseudomonadati > Pseudomonadota > Gammaproteobacteria > Enterobacterales > Enterobacteriaceae > Enterobacter > Enterobacter cloacae complex sp. 402C9. The sequence continues at coordinate 1,514,145 of NZ_JBLGUW010000001.1, forward strand.
GGGCATGGAATGAGGGCGGGAAGGGGATGTCGGTATATGACATTCGGGAAGCAGGAGAAAACATCTCCGACTGGAAAGTGGCGACCGACTCCTATCACCGCTACCGGGAAGATTTCGATCTAATGCAGGATCTGGGCATGAACTGCTACCGCTTCCAGATCTCCTGGAGCCGCGTCTGCCCGCAGGGTGACGGCGAGTTCAACGCCGAAGGTATCGCGTTTTACGACCGCTTTATTAACGATCTGCTCGCCCGCGGTATTGAGCCGATGGTCTGCCTCTACCACTTCGATATGCCGCTGGCGCTGGCGCAGGAGTACAACGGCTTCAACGACCGCCGGGTGATGGAGGCCTTTATCCGCTACGGCAAGAAGATGATCGACTGCTACGGCGATCGCGTGAAGTACTGGCTGACCTTCAACGAGCAGAACATTTTCCATATGCCGGAAGCTTTTCGCATTTCCGGTTACATGAAAGGCGAGCAAACCCTGCGCGAGCTGTATGAGCTTCAGCACCATGCGATGGTGGCGCACATGACTCTGACCGAATACCTGCACCAGACTAAGCCAGGCAAGCTGATGGGCGGCATGCTGGCGCACCAGCTGATTTATCCGGCCACCTGCAAACCGCGTGATATCTTCTGCGCCCAGCAGTACGACGAATTCCTCAACCAGAACCTGCTGCGCGTCTTCGCGGGACAGGGCTACAGCCCGGCGGTGATGGCGGTGGTGGAGCAGGAGGGCTTCGGTGATATCTACCGCGCAGACGATCTCGCGCTGTTTGCGCGCACGAAGAACGACTTTTTGGCCTTCAGCTATTACGCCAGCAAAACGCTGGACAGCGATGCCATCCCGGAAGGCACGCCGGTGAACCATTACCTGCTGCATGGCGAGAAAAATAACCCGTACCTGAAAGCCACCGAGTGGAACTGGCAGATCGACCCGCTGGGCTTTCGCACCATCATCACCCGCTATGCCAACGACTGGCGGATGCCGGTATTCCCGATTGAAAACGGCATCGGCGTGATCGAGTCCTGGGACGGGGTAAACCCGATCGAGGACACCTACCGCATCGACTACCACCGGGCGCACATCGAGGCGATGAAAGCGGCAATATTCGAGGACGGGGCAGAGGTAATGGGCTACCTCGGCTGGGGCTTAATCGACATTCTCAGCTCGCAGGGTGACATGCGTAAGCGCTACGGCGTGGTCTACGTCAACCGTGAAAATCACGACCTGAAAGACCTTAAGCGCGTGCCGAAGAAGAGCTACGCGTGGTTAAAACAGGTTATCCATACTAACGGACGCGAGATGTAAGCCGTACGCTGCCGGGCCGTTTTTGTGACTGATTGATGGGAATACTCCGCTATGTCTGAAACAAAAATAACACCGCACATGCAGTCTTTTGTCGATAAATTTGTTGAGTTCTCGGCGCGCCTGGCAAACCAGGTACACCTGCGATCCCTGCGGGACGCTTTCGCCACGGTGATGCCGATTTTCATCCTCGCCGGTCTGGCGGTGCTGGTGAACAACGTCGTGTTTCCATGGGTGCTGGAAGGCGACACGCTCACGCAGTTTAAGGTGTGGGGCGAGGCGATTATCAACGGCACGCTGAACATCGCCGCGCTGCTGCTGGCACCGATGATCGCCTGGTCGCTGGCGCGCAACAAAGATTTCGACAATCCGGTCTCGGCAGTGGTTATCGCCGTCAGCAGCTTCATCATCATGATGCCGATGCGCTTACAGATTACGCCTGTCGGCAGCGACGCCACGGTGAACGTCACCCAGGTGCTGACGTTCGCCAATATCGGCTCCACCGGGATTTTCGCCGGGGTGCTGATTGGGCTGCTCTCAACCGAGCTGTTTATCGCCATTTCACGGCTGAAGGCGCTGCACATTTCGCTGGGGGAGAACGTGCCTCCGGCGGTGAGCAAATCCTTTACCGCGCTGATCCCGACAATCCTTACGCTCTCCCTGTTTGCGGTGCTGGCGGCCATACTGGCGAACGTGCTGCATACGGATCTGATCCATCTCATTACGACATTCATTCAGCAGCCGCTGCGGCTGATCAACACCAGTCTGCCCGGGACGATCTTCATTTACAGCTTCGGTAACTTCCTGTTCACGCTCGGTATTCATCAGTCGGTAGTCAACAGCGTGGTGCTGGAGCCGTTTCTGCTGATCAACACCAACGAGAACATGCTGGCCTTTGCCAACGGCCAGCCGATCCCACACATCATCAACAACATTTTTGTGCCGACCTTTGGCATGGTGGGCGGGACGGGCAGCACTATCTCATTGCTGATCGCTATCTTCATCTTCTCAAGACAGAAATCAGCGAAGCAGGTGGCGCGTCTGTCACTGGCGCCGGGTCTGTTCAACATCAACGAGCCGGTGATTTTCGGCCTGCCGATTGTCTTTAACCTGCCGCTGATGATCCCGTTTGTGCTGCTGCCCGCCATCGGGATTTACTTTGCGTGGCTCTGTACCACGCTGGGTCTGATGTCGCGCTGCGTGGTGATGATCCCGTGGACCACGCCGCCGATCCTCAGCGCCTGGCTGGCGACGGCGGGGGACTGGCGGGCGGTGGTGGTGCAGTTGGCAATCATCGTATTTGGTGTATTCTTCTACCTGCCTTTCCTCAAGGTGGCCGAGCGAGTGGCCGTGAAAAACAGCGGGACAGAAAACTAATTTAAGGAAGGAAGATGGCGGCGAAGTACATCACCATAGCGCGGGAAATTAAGAAACGCATTATTACCCAGCAGTACGCCGCCAATGAACCGTTGCCGGACCAGTTCGCGCTGGCGGCGGAATTCAGCACCAGCCGGATGACCATTCAGCAGGCGATGCGTCAGCTGATCGTAGAAGGGCTGGTCTATACCCGGCAGGGACAGGGCACGTTTATCCGCAAAAATTTCCTCCAGCTTTCCCAGTGGGATCTCTCCGGCAGCGACTACTTTGGGGCGACCAAAACCTGGGAACATTTAGGCACGGTGACGAGCCAGGTGGTGCACTTCGAACTTCGCTTCCCGAACGAGAAAGAGCAGGCCTCGCTGATGATAAATCCGGATACGCCAATCTATGACTTCATCCGTCTGCGTTTACTCAACGGTGAGCCGATGTCCCTGGACGCCACGGTGATGCCGCTCAATCTGGTGCCCGGGCTGAACAAAACCCATCTTGAAAGTTCGGTATTCCGGTATGTGCAGGAGACGCTGGGGCTGAAGATCATGGGATCGTATCGTGTGGTGCGGGCGCTGAAGCCCAGTGCGCTGGATATGCAGCATCTGGTCTGTGAGCCAACCGACCCGGTGCTGGAGGTCGAGCAGGTGATCTATCTGGAAGATGGTACGCCGCTGGAGTACGCCCATTGTCACTATCGCTATGATCATGGCGGCATCGTAATTGTGAATAACGGATAAAAAAAAGCGGGCCTCGAGGCCCGCTTTGTTCGTGCTCGCGATTAGTTCAAACGCACCGGCATACCGGAACGGTTCTGAATCGCCTGGTCAACGATGGTCGTGTCAACATCCGCCTGAGAGGTAACGGACTGCACCGCGCTGGTCAGCTTAATCGGTACGATTTCGTTGTTGTTGATCTGATCTTCGCTGGTGGACAGCGGGTTATGCACTTCAATGTAACGGCTGCCGTCCGGCTCTGACGTCGCTTTCACCGGTTCGTTAATGAACTGCACGCGCGTACCGACCGGCACGTTATCGAACAGGAATTTGATGTCTTCATTACGCAGACGTACGCAGCCGTGGCTTACGCGCAGGCCGATACCGAAGTTGGCGTTAGTACCGTGGATGGCATACAGACGACCAATGTACAGCGCGTACAGACCCATCGGGTTATCCGGGCCAGCAGGCACAACGGCCGGCAGCGGTTCACCGGCAGCAATGTACTCAGCGTGCATTTTGGCGGTCGGCGTCCAGGTTGGGCCCGCTTTCTTACGCTCCACTTTGGTGGTCCAGTTCAGCGGGGTGTCTTTACCCAGCTGACCGATACCGATAGGCAGCACGATCACGGTGTTGGTGCCTTTCGGGTAGTAATACAGACGCATTTCGGCGCTGTTAATCACGATACCTTCGTGCACGGTATCCGGCAGGATCAGCTGCTGTGGAATGTTGAGTACGGTACCCGCTTTCGGCAGATACGGGTCAACGCCCGGGTTCGCTTCCAGCATGTTAGACAGGCCGAGCTGATACTGCGCCGCGAAGTATTCCAGCGGCTGAGTGTTACCTTCCGGAACCGTCACCACCTGGTTTTCACCCACCAGACGGCTTCCGTCTGTCGGCAGGGGATACGTCACCGCAGACGCGGTCTTACAAAAACCTACTACGGCTAACGCCGCCGCAAAAAGCGTTGTTAATTTCATGTTCATGTTATGCGAGGTATCTAAGCCATTCTGGCGATGAGTTGAGAAGTCTGAATCTGTAATGGGAGCGCATTATATGTGCATTCCCGTTAACTGGGAATTCAGATGTGTACGAAATCACATTTTTTTTGATTTTGTTAAAGTTTAGTGGATTACCGCAACACAGGATCTCAATTCGGAATTGTGGCATAATGCCGCGTTTATCACACTTTTCGCAGGAATCTCTCCGTGTTAGTTACCAGCAACGTCACTATGCAGTTTGGCAGTAAGCCGCTGTTCGAAAATATTTCCGTCAAATTTGGCGGCGGCAACCGTTACGGCCTGATTGGTGCCAACGGTAGCGGAAAATCCACCTTTATGAAGATCCTCGGCGGTGACCTGGAGCCGACGCTGGGCAACGTGTCGCTCGACCCGAACGAGCGTATCGGTAAGCTGCGTCAGGATCAGTTCGCCTTCGAAGAGTTCACCGTGCTCGACACCGTGATCATGGGGCATGCGGAGCTGTGGGAAGTGAAGCAGGAGCGCGATCGTATCTACGGTCTCGCTGAGATGAGCGAAGAAGACGGTTACAAAGTGGCCGACCTGGAAACGCAATATGGCGAAATGGACGGCTACTCTGCGGAAGCGCGTGCGGGCGAACTGCTGCTGGGCGTCGGCATTCCTGTTGAACAGCACTATGGTCCGATGAGCGAAGTTGCGCCAGGCTGGAAGCTGCGTGTGCTGCTGGCGCAGGCGCTGTTCTCTAATCCAGACATCCTGCTGCTCGACGAACCGACCAACAACCTGGACATCGACACCATCCGCTGGCTGGAGCAGACGCTGAACGATCGCGACAGCACCATGATCATCATCTCGCACGACCGTCACTTCCTGAACATGGTGTGTACCCACATGGCGGATCTGGATTACGGCGAGCTGCGCGTTTATCCGGGCAACTACGATGAGTACATGACGGCGGCAACCCAGGCGCGTGAACGTCTGCTTGCCGACAACGCCAAGAAGAAAGCGCAGATTGCGGACCTGCAATCCTTCGTGAGCCGCTTCAGCGCTAACGCCTCTAAATCGCGCCAGGCAACGTCGCGTGCCCGTCAGATCGACAAAATCAAGCTGGAAGAGGTAAAAGCCTCCAGCCGTCAGAACCCGTTCATTCGCTTCGAGCAGGACAAGAAGCTGTTCCGTAACGCGCTGGAAGTGGAAGCCCTCACCAAAGGCTTCGATGAAGGCCCGCTGTTCAAAAACTTCAACCTGCTGCTGGAAGTGGGCGAGAAGATTGCTATCCTGGGTGCCAACGGCGTGGGTAAATCCACTATGCTGAAAACTCTGGTGGGCGAAATGCAACCGGATAACGGTACCGTGAAATGGTCTGAAAACGCGCAGATTGGTTACTACGCGCAGGACCATGAATATGAGTTCGAAAACGATCTGACCGTCTTCGACTGGATGAGCCAGTGGAAGCAGGAAGGCGACGACGAGCAGGCGGTACGCAGCATTCTGGGGCGTCTGCTGTTCAGCCAGGACGACATCAAAAAGCCCGCCAAAGTGCTCTCCGGTGGTGAAAAGGGCCGTATGCTGTTCGGCAAGCTGATGATGGAAAAACCGAATATCCTGGTGATGGACGAACCAACCAACCACCTGGATATGGAATCGATCGAATCCCTGAACATGGCGCTGGAGATGTATCAGGGCACCCTAATCTTCGTCTCTCACGACCGTGAGTTCGTCAGCTCCCTGGCGACCCGCGTGATCGAAATCACGCCAGAGCGCGTGGTGGACTTCACCGGTAACTACGAAGATTACCTGCGCAGTAAAGGTATCGAGAGTTAAAAAAATAGCCGGGTGGCGGCTTCGCCTTACCCGGCCTACGTTCTATCCCCTCTCCCTGTAGGAGAGGGTTAGGGTGAGGGCATCAGGCCGCACTAAACCACCCACTCGCCCACTTCAACCCCGTTCACCCGCAGCGTACGTTTTTCCCCCGTCGGTAATGACACCTTCAGTGCCTTCCATGCCGGACGATAGTCGCCGCGCGCATTCACCTTCAGGTTGATACTTGCGCCGTCGCACACCATCTCCCATTCCACCCACAGCGCATTGCCGTTCAGGTAGCCCCAGCTTTCGCCGTCATCCTCAAACAGCAGCCCGGAGGTGGTGCCGACGCCTTTCACCGGGAACAGTTTTAGCTCACGGGTATCGTCTTTATCGGCGCTCACGTGACGGATGCGTTCGCTGAGCGGCAAACCGGCCCCTGCGCGCACCAGAAGCGGCAGCTTTTCCAGCGGCGCATCAAGGACGATCGATTGCCCGCCCGCATACCACGTGTGGGTGTAAAAATCGTACCAGCCGGTTTCGTTATCCGGCAGCCAGACGCGGCGCTCGCGCTGCCCGGCTTCGACGACGCTGGCCACCAGCAGGTCACGGCCCAGCAGGAAGTCGTCGCACTCTTCAAAGGTCTGCGCATCGTGTTCATGATCGAGGAAGGTCGGGCGCAGCATCGGCTCGTCGTCGGCGTGCGCCTGCCAGAGCAGGGTGTAGAGATACGGCAGCAGGCGATAGCGCAGTTCAATGGCGCTGCGAATCGCAGGGGTCACGCCCGGGTACATCCACGGTTCGTTCACGGTGCGATCGTCATTCCACGAGTGGATGGTAAAGCGCGGATGCATCACGCCGTTCTGTACCCAGCGCACGAACAGCTCGGCATCCGGCTTGTCGCCGGAGAAACCGCCGACGTCGTGACCGACGTTGAACAGTCCGGACAGGCTCATGCCCAGGCCCATGCGGATGTTGTAGCGCAGGGTGTCCCAGTTGGTACGGTTGTCGCCGCTCCAGGTCTGAACGTAGCGCTGCATTCCGGCACAGCCGGAGCGGGAGATCAGATACGGACGTTTATCCGGCGCAAAGCGCTGCTGTGCTTCCAGCGAGGCGCGCATCATCAGCAGCGGCATCACCGGGCGAATATGCTTGATGGCGATCTCCTGGCCGAAGCCATAGCAGCGCGCTTCCCCGTCCCACACTTCATACTCGTTGTTGTCGTTCCAGGTGGAGTCGATGCCCATCTCCAGCAGCTGCGTGGTCACGCCGTTCTGCCACCACTGCACCGTCTGCGGGTTGGTGAAGTCGAGATGCGATCCTTCGTCATCCCAGAAGCTGGAACGTTCAGGCGCATCGGTTTCTGAATCGCGAATGAACAGGCCGCGTTCCGCCACTTCGCCGTAGCGGGGATGATCCTGCAACAGACACGGCTTGATGTTTGCCGCAAGCCGCAGCCCCGCGTCGTGGAACGCCTGGCTCATCACCTTCGGCTGCGGCACTTTGTCGTAGTTCCAGTTAAAGACGTAGCGCTTGCCGTTAATCGAGGTATAGCCGGAGGAGAGCTGGAACGAGTCGCACGGAATGGCATGCTCATCGCACAGGCGGATGAAGTTCATCAGCTGGTCCTGCGCGTCCGGCGCGTCGGTGTAATGCATGGTTGAGCCGCTGTAGCCCAGGCTCCACTTCGGTCCGAACAGCGTTTTCCCCGTCAGGCGCACGAAGGTTTTCGTCACGTCCAGCACGCGCTTGCCGGTGAAGAGGTAGTAGTCAATATCGCCCGCTTCCGCCTGCCAGCGGCGGTAGGCGGTGTGATAGTTGTCGATCTCGTTACCCAGATCCAGCCAGCAGCTGCTCAGGTTATCGTAGAACAGGCCGTAGCTCACGTCATCGCGACGGGTGAGGGTGAACGGGATGTGCTTGTAAAGCGGATCGGTGCTGGCGGCGTTATAGCCCATCGCGTCCAGGTTACGCATCTCATAGCGTTTGCCGTTACGCTGTAAATCACCCGCTTTCTCACCCAGACCGTAAAAACGTTCATCCTTGCGACGGCTGAGATAGTGCGCCACGCCGTCACCGTGGGCGTTCAGCAGGTAGGCGCTGGTCGGGCGGTCATTGACCAACGGCTGCCACTCGCCCGCCTCATTGCGGTAGTGCCACTCCAGCCACAGGGGCTGGTGGACGGTGACGCGCAGCTCTTCGGTCGCTACGGTTAACGCATCGCCCTGCTGCGTCAGTGTCCAGGCCGGGCAGGTGAAGCCGCTGACATCGTCACGACGGCGGCCTTCCCACGGTACGTCTTGTTCCGGCGCGATGCTCCAGGTGCGGTCCAGCGCCAGCTGGCCTTTACGCTTGATCAGCACGCGGAACAGATTCTCTTCCAGCACATACAGGCACAGACGGTGCTGGTTATCCACCAGCAGTTCCAGATGATTCGCTGACTGCGTATCGATGGTCCAGTTTTTCAGGGTTTTCATATGCAATACATCCACTATCAGGCGCGCTTGGCGCGACGTTCAGCAATAAATGCCACCAGGAAGAAAGCGCCAATCAGGTCAAAGAAGCCCATGGCGATAAAGAGCGGGTTGAAGCCGATTTTGTCGGCGGTCACCCCAATCAAAAGGGAGAACAGGAAGCTGGCGATCCACGCCGCCGAGCCGCGCATGCCGTTAACCGTCGCCATCTGGCCCTTGTCGAACGACTCCACGACCAGCGCGCTCAGCATGCAGGAGATAATCTGGTGGCCGAAACCGCCGATGGAGATCAGCACGATGGTGATATACGGGTCGCGGGTCACGGCCACAACGGCCAGAGAAATCATCAGAAACGCGCCGGTCACTGAACTTGCCACCACCGAGTTGACGCGGGTGCAGCCGAACCAGCGGGTATAAAGCCGGGTGAGGTAGCCACTCGCCACGCTGCCGAGGTCGGCGGCGAGGAACGGCAGCCAGGCGAACATCGCGATCTGTTTCAAATCCATGCCGTGCTCTTTGGCGAGGTACAGCGGCACCCAGAAGCTCAGCACCGCCCAGGCGGGTTCCGCCATAAAGGCCGGAATGGCGATACCGTAGAACCGTTTGTTCTTCGAGACGGTTTTCAGCGCGGTCAGAAAGGGCAGCCTGACCGGTGCGGGTTCGTTATCCTGTTTGATAAACGCCAGCTCGTCGCGGCTCAGGTTCGGGTGCTGCTCCGGGTTGTGATAGAAGATCCACCATAGGATCACCCACAGCAGCGCCAGCACGCCGGTAAACATAAACGCACCCTGCCAGCCGAACGACGCATGAGCGAAGTAAATGATTGGCGGAGCCAGCATCGCACCGATGGAGAAGCCCACGCCCGCCCAACCGGCGGCAACAGGACGCTCTGATTTCGGGAACCATTCACCGATGGTTTTGGCGTTCGCTGGCGTGGCGGCGGCTTCGGACGCGCCCATAAAGAAGCGCAGGATCGCGAGATGCAGCCAGCTCCCGGCACCTGCGTGGAAGATACACATCAGCGCCCAAATCCCGGCGCAGACCATAAAGCCAATCTTGAGGCCGATAACGTCAATCAGCCAGCCGCAAAGGGGCTGGAAAATGGTATAGGCGATCTGGAACGCGCCGACGATCCACGAGTATTGCTCGGTGGTGATACCGAGGCTCTCTTTCAGCTCGGGGGCGAGAATACCTAACGAGTTACGGGTGATGTAGTTTACGGTCACGCCAAGAAGAAACAGCACCAGTACGTACCAGCGCAGATTCTTAATGACGCGACGGGTTTTGCTTGTCGCAACGGTGTTGTTGATGTCCTGACTCATTTTCTTCTCCACAAGACGGACGGTAAGGGACAAAGGTTCAGGTGTCACACAGCGTCAGGCGTTTGAAAGTTATCTGTTTTAGAGTGCTAAGCTGCTATACAACTAGTATGGAAGTTGTGTGACAGGTTCACCTTAAGAGAGAAATTGAGCAGGAAATAGTGGATTTTGTGCAAACTTTCTCATAACCGAGGTTTAATTTTCGGCATTATGGCCTTCTCGCAAGTTATTACCTGATAAAGATGTTGTGAAAATTTTTTCATTTCACATCCGGAGCCAGATCACAAAATGGATAAAAGGCTTAAAATCACCGAAATCGCCGCCCGTACCCGGCTCTCCATCAGCACCGTTTCCCGCGTGCTGGCGGGGAAGGCAAACACCAGCGAAAAAGCACGGGCAACGGTGCTGGCATGCGCGCGGGAGCTGGGGGTAATGGAGGGCATGGCGGCGGGGCGTCTGTTGCTTAACAGCCTGATGGTGTTTGCCCCGCAGCGGGCGTTTGACGAGCGGTCTGACATCTTTTACTACCGCGTCATCCAGAGCGTGAGCAAAGGGCTGGCCTCGCACGAGGTTCGCCTGCGTTACTGTGCGCTGGAGGAGAACGACAGCGACGCCCAGCTGTTTCTGGCCCGCATGAACGAAGTGGACACCCAGGCGGCGATCCTCCTCGGTATCGACGATCCGCATATCCACGATCTGGCGGTAGACGTGGGCAAACCCTGCATGCTGATTAACTGCCGGGACCGCCACATGCGCCTGCCCGCCGTCGCGCCGGATCACCGCGCCATTGGCGAGCGGGCGGCGGAGTACCTGTTCGAGATGGGGCACCGGGAGGTGATGAATGTGCTGTGTTTGCGTCGCTATACCATGGAGCTGCGCCTGTCGGGGATCCGCGACGCGTGGCACGGCCATAACCTCAGGTTTAGCGACCGGCGCGATCTGCTGATGGTGCCAAGCTTTAGCGCCAAAGAGACGGAGCAGCTGGTGAGTGAGTGGCTTCACCAGCAAAAAGGGAAAGATCTGCCGACGGCGTTCCTGGTGGGCGGCGACTTTATGGCGGCGGGGACCATCAGCGCCCTGCAAAAACACGGTCTGCGCGTGCCGCAGGATGTCTCGGTGATGAGCATCGACGGCTTTAATCTCGCGGCGATTCAGGATGTGCCTCTGACGGCGGTGCATGTCCCGCGCGATGAGCTGGGAACAGAAGCGGTATATATGCTCCAGCAGCGGCTGATGCGCCCGGACGCGCCGGTGGGTACGTTGCTGCTGAACGGCACGCTGGCCGTGCGGGAATCGGTACGGCGGATACGTCAGGGAAAACGACGCACCGCCGTTGAGCGGGAAGGGCTTTACGACAGTTAAGCCATGCCCAGCGCGCGCTTGCCGTGGATGTTCAGATCGTTCACGGTGAAACGGTCCTGCCAGATTTTCTCATAATCCTCGCGCGGGAAATCTCCCGGTGACGCGCCGGTTTCCAGCGCTTCCTTGACCTTTTTCGCGTAGGCGAGGTTTTTCTCGCACATCGGCGCGGCAGGAATATACATCACGTTGCCCCAGCCCTGTTGGTTTTCCACCGGCGCGACCGAGTGGATCACATCGCAGTGCCACCAGACAGAATCACCGGCTTCCAGCGCGGGAATGCTGGTCAACGCTTCGATGAGCAGCGGATGCCACTTCTCAGAAATCGGCAGCACGCGCCCCGGCGCCACGCCGCACAGTTCGTCTTCCGGCACGTCGTCCAGCAGCGGACGCAGCAGAATGTAAGCCATCGCTTCCGGGATCGGCACCACGTGCAGCAGCCCCTGGCCGGGGATCATGTCCGACAGTGCCGTCCAGCCCTGGAAGGTGCGGAACACGGAGCATTTGGTGGTGTTATCCACCGTGTACTCTTCCACCTCGGTACGGTGCGCAGCATTCCACGGATCGTATTTCTCAACGTTGCCGTCAAACACGCGGGCAAAGACCTGCTGATAAGCGGGCAGCAGCCAGCGCTCCAGCGCGCCGGAATCGGTGTGTGCGCCAAGTCCTTTCGAGGTTGTTCCTGGCGGGCGGCGGCGAATGCGGTCCGGATAAATTACGCTCACGTCCGGGTCGAACCACTGCTTACCGTTGCTCTCAAATGTCCATAAACGGTTCAGGAACGACTGTACCTGTGCCATCTCTTCACTCTGGCGCGCCTGCATTTGCGCCTGAGACCAGTAGATCGGATAAATCTCCGGGCGAGAGGCCGTTAAGGTGCCGAAGAAGTTATCGCCGGGTCCTTTGTAAACCTCGTCAAACTTATTCAGATCGAGGTAGTCGAGCATCGATTGATCCCATGCCAGCGCCTGCTCGCGCGGGAAGTGGCTTTTGATCACCGCGCAGCCGCGACGTTTAACCGCTTCGCGCTGTTCGGCGGTGATCGTACCGTTTTTCACATCCGTAAAGGGGATTACCGGCCATACGGATTCACCTTTATTTTTAAGGGCGTTAATTTCCGCCACGCGGGCGGCGATTTTGTCGCTAAGCCGGTCGAACACTGCCTGCACGTCACCGATCTGGGCCCATAGCGCGCGTTTCATCTGACGAATTGCCGCTTTGTGGTCCGCTGGCAACGTTTCGCTGGTAAAGGTCATAACTGCCTCGCATCTTTCATTCGAAAGTAAAAGTGTCTACAAGTGATACTTTAAGTTAAAAATAAGTTAATGCAAGTTTAAAACCTTGACGGGCGCCACAGGATGGAAAAAGAGTGAAGGGGCCGGAGCGAGGCTCCGGCAGGTAGGGGATCAGACGTCGAACGGGGAGTGGGCGTCGAGCACGGCCTGAATCACATTCAGCGCGCCCTGATGGTTGTTATCGTCGGTAGTGTAACGGCTGACCGCTTGAATGCTTTCCGCCGCATTGCCCATCGCAAATGAATATTTCACCAGCTTCAGCATTTCCGCATCGTTGCCGCTGTCGCCAATGCCCACGCACGCCTGCGGGGAGACTTTCCAGCGTTTCAGCAGACGACTGATGCCGTTGGCTTTGTGCAGGCCCGGGATAATCAAATCGACAAAACCGAAGCCGCTGGTAACCGGCTTCATGATGCCGTCCAGGGAGACATGCAGTTTATCGACCAGGTTCGGGATATCGCTGTCCGGCAGGTTCAGGGAGAATTTAAACAGCACGTCGTCAATGTCGCGGTAATCGCTGATGGGTTTTAAGCGATGGTAGTGTTTCGACATCAGCTTCACGAACGCTTCTGGAGCCTTATCGCTGACGTACGCGCTCTCCAGCCCGCAGGCCACAAAATTCAGCCCTTTGTCTTTCAGTAGTTCACCAATGACGATCTGCGACTCATGACGCGTTAGCTCACCGTGGAAAATCTGTTCGCCGTGGTCGAACACCAGCGCGCCGTTTTCCGCGACGAAGGAGATCTGATCTTTCAGCTCCGGGAAAAAGGAGATGAGCTGGTAATACTGGTTGCCGCTGGCGACAACAAATTCGATGTTACGGGCTTTAAGCTGCTCAAACTGTGCCTGGAAGCGGTCACGATCGTACTGCTTGGCATCATCAAGGAAAGTTCCGTCCATATCGGTGACGATAACTTTTACGGTCATACTGTGCTCCTGGGTCACTGCGTTTTGAAACATTCTAATAACAAGGTGACGGGGAGCACAAATTTAATTTCGAATGAAAGTCAGAAAGCCGGGTGGCGGCTTCGCCTTACCCGGCCTACGGGGAGACAATGTAGGCCCGGTAAGCGAAGCGCCACCGGGCGTTTTTTTACAGTGTATGCTCGGTACGGGCAATAATATCGTCCTGCGCATCCGGTGACAGGGCGGTGAAGAACGCCGAGTAACCCGCGACGCGCACCACCAGGTCACGATACTGATCAGGGTGTTTCTTCGCTTCCAGCAGCGTTTCGCGCGAGACAATGTTGTACTGAATATGCCAGCCCTTATGCACCTCGAAGAAGGTGCGCAGCAGCACCATCAGCTTCTGGCGATCGCTGTCGTTTTCCAGCGTCGACGGGTTCAGCTTCTGGTTAAGCAGCACGCCGCCGAGGATCGCTTCCGTCGGCAGTTTACCCACGGAGCCAATCACCGCCGTCGGGCCGAGGTGGTCGGTACCGGAGGCCGGGCTTGCCCCTTCCGCCAGCGGGGTGTGCGCTTTACGTCCGTCCGGCGTCGCCATGGTTGCTGCGCCAAACGGCACGTTTGCGGAGATAGACGACGTGCCCGCGTAGTAGTTACCCCCAATCGGGCCACGGCCGTAGCGTGGGTTGTGATACTGCTTCAGCTCTTCAATGTAGGTTTCGTAGGCACGGGTCAGCAGCAGGTCCACGCTGTCGTCGTCGTTGCCGTACTTCGGCGCGCCGTTGATCAGGCGCTGGCGCAGCTGCTCGTGGGTCAGCCCCTCGAAGTCATCCGCCAGCGCCGCCGCCAGCTGTTGCTGACCGATAACGCCCTGGTCAAACACCAGCTTCTTCACCGCGGCCAGGCTGTTACCGAGGTTGGCGATCCCCACCTGAAGGCCGGAAACCCAGTCATACTTCGCGCCGCCCTGCTTAATGCTTTTCGCGCGTTCGATGCAGTCGTCCACCAGCGCCGAGCAGAGAATATCGTGGACGTTCTCCTCCAGCATGGTGTCCACCACGTACTCGATTTCAATAGATTTGCGGGTGTAGTAGCGGATCTGGTTATCCCACGCCGCCATCACTTCGTCGAAATTGCCGAAATTACCGGCCGAAAGCGCTTTTTCCTGCGGCAGGAATACCTGGCCGCTGGTGGCATCGCGACCGCCTTCCAGCGCTGCCAGCATCACGCGGGCGAAGTTGATAAAGCTCATGCCGGTGCAGCGATAGCCCCACTTTCCGCCGACCGCGGTTTCGATGCAGCCAATCGCCGCATAGTCATAGGCATCGTCCCGTTCCACGCCGAGCTTGATAAATTCCGGGATGACGATTTCATCGTTGTTAAACGCCGGCATCCCGAAGCCGCAGCGGATCACCTGCACGCAGGCGTCGAGGAAGTCGTTGCTCATCCCCGCGTGGTAACGCACGCTCAGGTTTGGCTGGGTGGAGCGCAGACGGCCGCAGGATTCCAGAATTGCGTAGGAGAGCGGGTTGACCGCGTCCATTGGCTCGCCGTTGACCAGCTTCTGGCCGCCAATGGTGACGTTCTGATACAGCGGGCTGCCCGCAGAGGCTTTGGAGTGCGAGCCGGAGCGGATTTTGTTCACCTCCAGCAGCTTCTGCCAGCAGCTGTGCAGCAGCTCGATGGCGTGCTCGCGATCCAGGCTCTGGTCCAGCTCCACGTCGCGGCGATAGTACGGGTAAAGGTACTGGTCCATACGGGCAAAGGAGACGGAGTGACCGTTGGACTCAATTTGCAGGATCAACTGAATGAAGTAGCACAGCTGTAGCGCCTGCCAGAAGGTTTTTGGCGGCTGGTGGGCGATGATGTCGCAGTTTTCCGCCATCGCCAGCAGCTCGTCGCGGCGGCTGTCGCGGGTTTCGCTGGCGGCCATCTCACGAGCCAGATCGGCGAAGCGCCTGATGTGCAGGCTTACGGCTTCCAGCACGATATCAATGGCTTTCAGGAACTGATCGCCGTGCAGATCGTCCAGTACCGTCAGGTTGATGCGCGAGCGGCGCTCGGCTACTTTCGCGCGCAGGCCGTCGAGCCCTTTCTCCAGCACCAGCGGGAAATTCACCGCCAGGTGTGCGTCACCGGAGGTCATGTTGCCTTCCGCTTTGATGATGCCGGTTTCCAGCAGGCCCTTCTGCTCGTCGGTAAACATACCGTAGCAGCGATCCTGTACCGTCTGGCCGCGCCACCACGGGCAGATTTCATGCAGAACGCGTTTATTCTCTTCGCTCACCGCAAAGCCTGCACCTGGACGGTCCGCCAGATCGTCAATCTCTTTCTCAATCCAGGAGACGGTATATTCCGGGAAGATCGGCGCGGCACGCACTTCGCTGGCCTGGTTACCGATAATCAGCTCATCGTGCTTGATCCAGATGGTGCGTTTTGCCAGGTGGTGGGCGAGGGCCAGCGCGCGACGTACCGGGATCGGCTTGTCCAGATGCTGCTGGTACATTTCGGTATAGTGCTGCGCGCGTTCGGTACAGACCGGCGGCTTAACGATATGCACCAGAGCCGTTTTGTGCACCTTGATGCGCTCGCTGAGGGTGTTGAGATTCAGGGTGGTCATAAGTTTATCCTCGTAAGGTCGCGGTTAACCCTTTCTGGCAGGCATACTGCTGCGCGAAGTCCAGCAGGGCAGGGTTATCCAGCGGTTTGTCAGGGGCAGAGTAGGGTTGGCCGAGCAGGGTGTATTTGTTCATGCCCAGCGTGTGATACGGCAGAAAATGAATATCATCGACGCCGAGTTCATCGGCGGCGAAGTTGGTAATGGCGGTAACCGACGCTTCATCGGCGTTAAAGCCCTGGATCAGCGGCACGCGGATGGTGATCTTCTTCCCGACGGTAGCCAGGCGCTTCAGGTTGTCCAGGATCCGCTTAGCAGAGCCATCGGTCCACTGCTTGAACACCTCGCCGTCGACATGTTTCAGGTCCGCCAGGAACAGATCGACATACGGCAGTGAAGGCTCGATATAATGCCAGGGTACGTGAAGGCAGGTTTCAACCGCGGTATGAATGCCTTGTTCATGGCTGGCTTTAAACAGGGCGTGCGCCAGGTCAGGATTCATAAACGGCTCGCCGCCGGAAAGGGTGATCCCGCCGCCGCTGCGGTCGTAGAAGGGCTTGTCGCGTAGCACGGTGGCCATAATCTCCTCCACCTGCTTCTCTTCACCGCAGACGGTAAGCGCCTGCGTCGGGCAGCCGTCGGTGAGGGCAGTGAGCGTCTTTTCACTTAATTTTTCACGATGGATGATCAACCCGTTCAGCGCACGTTCAACACACCCTGGCGCGGCCTGCTGACACAGGTCACAGCCGTCCAGACACAGACGGGCGTCAAACAGGACGTCCCGCGTGCGGGAGCGGCTTTCCGGGTTCTGGCACCAGCGACAGCCCAGCGAGCAGCCTTTCAGGAACACCACGGTTCGAATACCGGGGCCGTCGTGGGTGGAGTAACGCTGTATGTTGAAGATCATTTTTTTGCCCTCTAATTACATATGAAGATTAAATTACTTTCGAATGAAAGTTATCTTGATATGGGTCAATTCATGAGCAGGTTTTCTCGTGATAGGGTAAATGCAGGCTAATTTTGAGGGTGACATCATGGAACTTTATCTCGACACATCTGACGTTGCGGCAGTCAAAAAGCTGGCGCGTATCTTCCCGCTGGCGGGCGTGACCACTAACCCAAGCATTGTGGCGGCGGGTAAAACCCCCCTGGAAGAGTTGCTGCCCGCGCTGCACGACGCGCTGGGCGGCAAGGGCCGGCTGTTCGCCCAGGTGATGGCGAAGACCGCCGAGGGGATGGTGGAAGACGCACGTAAGCTGCGCGCGATAATCGATGACCTGGTGGTGAAAGTGCCCGTGACCGCTGAAGGGCTGGCGGCGATCAAGATGCTGAAAGCAGAAGGGATCCCGACGCTGGGTACCGCGGTATACGGCGCAGCGCAGGGGATGCTCTCCGCGCTGGCGGGTGCTGAGTATGTGGCCCCTTACGTGAACCGCGTGGACGCGCAGGGCGGGGACGGGATCCAGACCGTGATTGAACTGCAACAATTGCTGACGCTGCACGCACCGCAGTCAAAAGTGCTCGCCGCGAGCTTTAAAACGCCGCGCCAGGCGCTGGACTGCCTGCTGGCAGGGTGCGAGTCCATCACGCTGCCGCTGGACGTGGCGCAGCAGTTTATTACCTCTCCGGCAGTAGATGCGGCAATTGTGAAGTTTGAGCAGGACTGGCAGGGGGCGTTTGGGCGGACGTCTATTTGATGCTGTTGCCGGGTGGCGCTGACGCTTACCCGGCCTACGATTTTCTCCCTCTCCCTGTGGGAGAGGGCCGGGGTGAGGGCATCAGGCCGCAGCAGGGTTTAACCTCCGCACACCTCACACCCCGGATTACGCATCAGCTTCATCTCGCGGAACTGACAGGTCATCGCGTCATACATCACGATTTTGCCCGCTGCGGGCGTGCCGTAATGCGCCAGCACCTTAATCGCCTCCATCGCCTGCAAGGAACCAATCACCCCAACCAGCGGCGCCATCACGCCCGCCTCGACGCAGGTCAGCGCATTCTCGCCAAACAGACGGCTCAGGCAACGGTAGCAGGGCTCTCCCTCAGCGTAGGTGAAAACGCTGATTTGACCCTCCATGCGGATGGCCGCGCCGGAAATTAGCGGCGTTTTATGGGCAAAGCAGCCCGCATTGAGCTGGTTGCGAATGGCGACGTTATCGGTGCAGTCCAGCACCAGGTCATGCCGAGCAATCTGCGCAAACAGCGCGTCGTCATCCAGCATCGCGTCAATCAGGGTGAACTGAACGTTGGAGTTAATTCGCGCCAGCGCCGTGCGCGCAGATTCCACTTTCGGCTGACCAACCGTCGCGTCGCTGTGTAGCGTCTGGCGTTGCAGGTTCGACACCGACACGGTATCGAAATCCAGCAGCGTCATGCGGCCGACGCCCGCCGCAGCCAGGTATTGCGCCGCCGCGCAGCCCAGCCCGCCAAGGCCGACAACCAGCACGCTGGCCGCCTTGAGCGCTTCCTGACCCTCGAAATCAAACCCGCGCAGCACGATCTGGCGGTTGTAGCGCATCATCTCCGGGTCGCTCAGTTCCACCGTCATGTCAGCCTCCGAACAGGTGGTTAAAGCGTTCCACTTCAACCCATTCGTCCGCCTCAACGTGGCCGCGATCGCGCTCCAGCACGATAAAGCAGTTACCCTGGCTGAAGGAGCTAAAGATGTGCGAACCCTGATGCCCGGTGGTGCTCACCTCCAGCTCGCCATCGGCGTTGCGCGCCAGAATGCCGCGCTGGAAATCGAGACGGCCCGGAGATTTTTTGAGGCGCGTTGCCGCCCGCACGCGCACACGTTCCGGCAGCGGGTCGGCATTGTTGCCTGAAAGCTTCGCCAGCAGCGGGATCACCAGCTGGTAGAAGGTCAGCGCGGCAGAGACCGGGTTACCCGGCAGGCCACAGAACCAGCTGTGCGGAAGTTTGCCAAACGCGAACGGTTTGCCCGGTTTAATCGCCAGCTTCCAGAAGGCGATTTCACCCAGCTCTTCAAGCAGGGTTTTGGTGTAATCCGCTTCGCCAACCGAAACGCCGCCGGAGCTGATCACCACGTCGGCAGAGGCGTCCGCGTCGATAAACGCCGTGCGCAGTTTCTCCGGATCGTCAGGAATGATGCCAAGGTTAATCACCTCGCAGCCCAGTTGCTCAAGCATCAGGTGCACCGCCAGACGGTTGGTGTCGTAAATCTGCCCCTCGTTCAGCGGCTGACCCGGAAGCTGTAGCTCGTCTCCCGTTGAGAACACCGCCACGCGTACCTTGCGGACAACGTCAATCTCCGCGATGCCAAGCGATGCCAGCACCGGCAGTTCGGCGACCGTCAGTTTTTGCCCGGCGGCAAAGACCGTTGCGCCGAGGGTAATGTCTTCCCCGATGTGGCGGATATTCTGTCCCGCTTTGACGCTGGCGGTAAAACGCACGCCGTCGTCCGTTAGTTCGGTCTCTTCCTGCATCACCACGGCTTCACAGCCCTTTGGCACCGGCGCGCCGGTCATAATGCGCACGCAGGTGCCCGCTGGCCACTCACCGTTGAACGGCTGCCCGGCAAACGCTTTACCTGCCACCGGCAGCGGCTGACTCGTTTGCAAATCCGCCAGACGTACGGCATAGCCGTCCATCGCCGCGTTATCGAACCCCGGCACGTTCAGCGGCGAGACGATATCGCGCGCGGCAATACGGCCAAAACAGCGCACAAGCGGCAGCGTCTCAACGTCGTGCAGGGGAGTAATACGATCAAGCATCTGCGAGAGTGCCGTCTCAAGCGGCATCAGTCCGGCGGTAAAATCCATGGTGGGCTCCTGCGGAGTAACAACGAAAGCGCTCATTATGGCAGAAAAGTGCGGCTAACTGTATGACCCGATGGGTGTACGCTTTACATCACAGTTGCGTCTTTCTATATTCAAAAATCATCTGAAGATTCGTCGACGATAATGATATTTATAGAAAAAGCAGCCAGCCAGGCTGATGGGTGATGCGAAATGAGTAAAGCGGTTATCGCAATTCATGGCGGTGCCGGGGCAATCACCCGTGCACAGCTCAGTCCCGAGCAGGAGAAGCGTTATATTGATGCGCTGAACGCCATTGTGGAAACATGCCAGCGCATGCTGGAAGCGGGCGAAAGCGCGCTGGACGTGGTGACCGAAGCGGTGCGCCTGCTGGAGGAGTGTCCGCTGTTTAATGCCGGTATTGGCTCGGTCTTTACGCGCGATGAAACGCATGAACTGGATGCCTGCGTGATGGACGGCATCACCCTGAAAGCGGGGGCGGTGGCGGGCGTCAGCCGACTGCGCAATCCCGTACTGGCCGCGCGTCTGGTGATGGATCAAAGCCCGCATGTGCTGCTGACCGGTGCGGGGGCGGAGAAATTTGCCGTCGAGCACGGGATGGATACGGTCTCGCCCGATCTTTTTTCCACCGAGGAGCGTTACCGGCAGTTGCTGGAGGCCCGTACAGCGGGGATGACGCAGCTGGACCATGCCGCGCCGCTCGATGAACGCAGAAAAATGGGCACGGTAGGCGCGGTGGCGCTGGATAAAGCCGGTAACCTCGCCGCCGCGACGTCGACAGGCGGTATGACCAACAAGCTTCCCGGACGCGTCGGCGACAGTCCGCTGCCGGGGGCCGGGTGTTACGCTAATAACGCCACGGCGGCGGTGTCATGCACCGGAACCGGCGAAGTGTTTATCCGCGCGCTGGCGGCCTACGACATTACCGCGCTAATGGATTACGGCGGATTAAGTCTGAGTGAGGCCTGCGAGCGGGTGGTAATGGAGAAACTGCCAGCCCTGGGCGGAGAAGGTGGCTTAATCGCGGTGGATCGGGAGGGCAACGTGGCGCTGCCGTTCAACAGTGAAGGGATGTACCGGGCGTGGGGGTATGCCGGCGATGCGCCCAGCACAGGCATTTATCGTGAATAAGGGGGCATTGCGTGCCGCACAGTGAAGAGCTGGACAACTGCGAAGTGCTGGCTGTCCACCAACTGAATATTGCCTTTCAGGAAGAGCGGCAGTTCATCCCTGCAGTACAGAATTTATCGTTTTCGCTCAGGCGCGGCGAGACGCTGGCGATTGTCGGCGAGTCCGGATCCGGTAAATCGGTTACCGCGCTGGCGCTGATGCGTCTGCTTGAGCAGACGGGCGGGCAGGTCACCAGCGAGCGGATGCTGTTGCGCCGTCGCAACCGTCAGGTTATCGATCTCAACGAGCTGAGCGCGTCCCGGATGCAGGGGGTGCGCGGGGCGGATATTGCGATGATTTTTCAGGAGCCGATGACCTCCCTGAACCCGGTCTTCCCGGTGGGCGAGCAGATTGCCGAATCTATCCGCCTGCATCAGGGATTGAGCGGTGATGAGGCGCTCAACGAAGCTAAACGGATGCTGGAGCTGGTACGTATCCCTGAGGCGCACGCGATTTTGTCCCGCTATCCGCATCAGCTTTCCGGTGGCATGCGCCAGCGGGTGATGATTGCGATGGCGCTGTCGTGCCGTCCGGCGGTGCTCATTGCGGACGAACCCACCACGGCGCTGGATGTCACCATTCAGGCCCAGATCCTGCAACTGATTAAGGTGTTGCAGCAGGAGATGGAGATGGGGGTGATATTCATCACCCACGATATGGGGGTGGTGGCGGATATTGCCGATCGGGTGCTGGTTATGCATCAGGGCAATGCCGTGGAAACCGGCTCGGTGGAGCAGGTCTTTCATACGCCGGTGCATCCTTATACTAAAGCGCTGCTGGCGGCGGTCCCGCGTCTGGGCGCCATGAATGGCAGTGATTTTCCGCGCCGTTTTCCGCTGTTCTCTCAGACCGAACAGGGCCAGCAGGAAGACGAAACCGAGCAGAACACGGTGGTTTCCGGCAGGCCGATCCTTGAAGTGCGTGACCTGGTGACCCGTTTCCCGCTGCGCAGCGGGATCCTTAACCGCGTGAAGCGCGAAGTGCATGCGGTTGAATACGTCAGTTTTGATCTCTGGCCGGGCGAAACGCTGGCGCTGGTGGGGGAGTCCGGCTGCGGTAAATCCACCACCGGGCGGGCGCTGCTCAGGCTGGTTGAGTCGCAGGAGGGGAGCATCACCTTCAACGGTGAGCGCATCGATACACTCCCCAATGGTAAATTGCAGGCGGTACGCCGGGATATTCAGTTTATTTTTCAGGATCCTTATGCGTCGCTCGATCCGCGCCATACGGTGGGGTACTCGATTATGGAGCCGCTGCGGGTGCACAACCTGCTCGACGGTGAAGCCGCGCAGCGCCGCGTCGCGTGGCTGCTGGAGCGCGTGGGCCTGAAACCGGAGCATGCCTGGCGTTATCCGCACGAATTTTCTGGCGGTCAGCGACAGCGTATCTGCATAGCCCGGGCATTGGCCCTGAATCCGAAAGTGGTGATTGCGGATGAGTCCGTGTCAGCGCTGGATGTCTCCATCCGCGCGCAAATCATCAATCTCCTGCTCGATTTACAGCGGGATTTGGGCATTGCGTTTCTGTTTATCTCTCACGATATGGCGGTGGTTGAGCGGATCAGCCATCGCGTGGCGGTGATGTACATGGGGCAAATTGTTGAAATTGGCCCCCGTCGGGCAGTATTTGAAAACCCGCAGCATCCGTACACCCGCAAGCTGATGGCCGCCGTACCGGTTGCCGATCCTGAGCATCGTCACGCCCAGCGCGTGCTGTTGCAGGACGAAATGCCGAGCAATATTCGTAAACGGGGCGAAACTCTGGAGCGCGTGGCGCTGCGTGAAGTCGGTCCCGGTCATTTTGTCGCACCCCCGCGTCAGGGCAATGCATTCTCGCGGTTATAACTTACAACAGGCAGGAGAACACAATGGTTCCTTTTGTTGCTCGTCAATGGCTGCTTGCCGCGAGCGTGACGGCTGCGCTGGCCGCCGCCCCCGCGATCGCGGCGAAAGACGTGGTGGTGGCTGTGGGGTCTAACTTCACGACGCTGGATCCGTATGATGCTAACGACACCCTTTCTCAGGCGGTGGCAAAATCCTTCTACCAGGGGCTGTTCGGCCTGGACCGCGAGATGAAGCTGAAAAACGTGCTGGCGGAAGGCTATACCGTGTCGGACGACGGGCTGGTCTATACCGTTAAGCTCCGTACCGGCGTGAAGTTCCAGGACGGCACCGACTTCAACGCCGAGGCGGTTAAGGTCAACCTGGACCGAGCCAGCAATCCGGAAAACGGTCTTAAGCGCTACAACCTGTATAAAAATATCGCCCAAACCGAGGCGGTTGATCCGGCGACGGTGAAGATCACCCTCAAAGAGCCGTTCTCGGCGTTTATCAATATCCTGGCGCATCCCGCGACGGTGATGATTTCCCCTGCGGCGTTGAAGAAATACGGCAAAGAGATTGGCTTCCACCCGGTGGGGACCGGACCGTACGAACTGCTTACCTGGAACCAGACCGATTTTGTGAAGGTGAAGAAATTCGCCGGATACTGGCAGCCGGGGCTGCCGAAGCTGGATACCCTCACCTGGCGGCCGGTCGTGGACAACAATACCCGCGCCGCGATGCTGCAAACCGGCGAAGCGCAGTTTGCCTTCCCGATCCCCTACGAACAGGCAGCGCTGCTGGCGAAAAACAGCAAGCTGGAGCTGGTGGCCAGCCCGTCGATTATGCAGCGCTACATCAGCATGAACGTCACGCAGAAACCGTTTGATAACCCGAAGGTGCGCGAAGCCATCAACTACGCCATTAACCGCCAGGCACTGGTGAAGGTGGCCTTTGCAGGCTACGCCACCCCGGCGACGGGCGTAATGCCGCCAACCATTGAGTACGCGCAGAGCTATCAGCCGTGGCCGTACGATCCGGCGAAAGCGCGGGAACTGCTGAAAGAGGCGGGCTATCCGAACGGCTTTAGCACCACGCTGTGGTCGTCGCATAACCACAGTACCGCGCAGAAGGTGCTGCAATTTACCCAGCAGCAGCTGGCGCAGGTGGGCATTAAAGCCAGGGTCACGGCGATGGATGCCGGACAGCGCGCGGCGGAAGTGGAAGGCAAAGGACAGAAAGAGAGCGGCGTGCGGATGTTCTACACCGGCTGGACGGCTTCAACCGGTGAAGCGGACTGGTCCCTGTCGCCGCTGTTTGCTTCCCAGAACTGGCCGCCAACGCTGTTCAATACCGCGTTCTACAGTAATCCGCAGGTGGATAAGGATCTGGCCGATGCCCTGAAAACCACCAAACCGGAAGAGAAAGCGCGCCTGTACAAAGAGGCGCAGGACATTATCTGGAAAGAGTCGCCGTGGGTGCCGCTGGTGGTGGAAAAACTGGTCTCAGCCCACAACAAAGCGCTGACCGGTTTTTACATCATGCCGGATACGGGCTTTAGCTTTGATGACGCGGATTTGAAATAATACTCATGCTGAATTATGTGTGTAAACGCCTGCTGGGGCTTATCCCGACGCTGCTGATTGTGGCCGTGCTGGTGTTTTTGTTTGTCCACATGCTGCCCGGCGATCCGGCGCGTTTGATTGCCGGACCGGAAGCGGATGCCACGGTTATCGAACTGGTGCGTAAACAGCTCGGTCTTGATCAGCCGCTGTATCGGCAATTTCTGCGCTACATTGGCAATGTCCTTCAGGGCGATTTCGGCATCTCGATGGTGTCGCGTCGTCCGGTGTCGGAGGAGATTGCCAGCCGCTTTATGCCTACCTTCTGGTTAACGATTGCCAGTATGAGCTGGGCGGTTGTGTTTGGCCTGGGCGCGGGAATCGTTGCCGCCGTCTGGCGCAACCGCTGGCCGGATAAGCTCGGTATGGCGCTGGCGGTCACCGGTATCTCTTTCCCGGCGTTTGCGCTGGGTATGCTGCTGATGCAGATTTTCTCCGTCGAGCTGGGCTGGTTGCCCACCGTCGGGGCCGACACCTGGAAGCACTACATTCTGCCCTCTATGACGCTTGGCGCAGCCGTTGCGGCAGTGATGGCCCGTTTCACCCGCGCCTCCTTTGTCGACGTGCTGAGCGAAGATTACATTCGCACCGCGCGGGCAAAAGGGGTGAGTGAGAAATGGGTCATTCTGAAGCATGGTTTTCGTAATGCGATGATCCCGGTGGTCACGATGATGGGGCTACAGTTCGGCTTCCTGCTGGGCGGCTCTATCGTGGTTGAGAAGGTCTTTAACTGGCCGGGGCTGGGGCGCCTGCTGGTCGACTCGGTCGATATGCGTGACTATCCGGTTATTCAGGCTGAAGTTCTGCTTTTCTCGCTGGAGTTTATTCTTATCAACTTAGTGGTGGATGTGCTGTACGCCGCCATTAACCCGGCCATCAGGTATAAGTAAGATGCGATTACTGAACTGGCGTCGCCAGGCCATTTTAAACGCTATGCCGGGGATCAGGCCGGACCATATTCGCACCCCGTGGGTTGAGTTCTGGCGTCGATTCCGTCGTCAGCCCGTCGCTATGGTCGCCGGGTTGTTTGTGTTACTGCTGATCCTGGTGGCGATTATCGCCCCCTGGATAGCCCCGTTTGATGCGGAAAATTACTTCGATTACGACCGGCTGAACGATGGACCGTCGATGATGCACTGGTTTGGCGTGGACTCGCTCGGGCGCGATATTTTCAGCCGCGTGCTGGTAGGGGCGCAGATCTCGCTGGCGGCCGGGGTCTTTGCGGTGCTGATGGGCGCAGCGATTGGCACCGTGCTTGGGCTGGTGGCCGGGTACTATGAAGGCTGGTGGGACCGCATCATCATGCGTATCTGCGACGTGCTGTTTGCCTTTCCCGGTATTCTGCTGGCGATTGCCGTGGTGGCGGTGATGGGCAGCGGCATGGCGAACGTCATCATCGCCGTGGCGGTATTCACGATTCCCGCTTTCGCGCGCCTGGTACGTGGCAACACGCTGGTGCTGAAGCAGCAGACCTTTATCGAGTCGGCCCGCAGCATGGGAGCCGGCGATGCCACTATCCTGTTCAGCCATATTCTGCCGGGAACGGTCTCGTCTATCGTGGTCTATTTCACCATGCGCATAGGCGTGTCGATTATCTCGGCGGCCAGCCTGTCGTTTCTGGGGTTAGGCGCACAGCCGCCGACGCCGGAGTGGGGCGCGATGCTGAACGAGGCGCGGGCGGATATGGTGATCGCCCCGCACGTGGCGATCTTCCCGAGCCTGGCGATTTTCCTGACCGTGCTGGCGTTTAACCTGCTGGGGGATGGGCTGCGCGACGCGCTGGATCCGCGGATTAAGGGGTAGGTTTTTGCAGGAACTTACCCCTCACCCTAACCCTCTCCCCTGAGGGGAGAGGGGACTGCTCGGTGCGGTCTGTTCCCCCTCGCCCCTTTGGGGAGAGGGCCGGGGTGAGGGGTTAAAGATTAAACCCGGCTGCCCCACAAATCATACTCGTCGGCGTTTTCAACCTTCACGCGAATAATATCGCCCGGCTTGACGTTGGTTTCCCCGTTCAGGTACACCGCGCCGTCGATTTCAGGCGCATCCGCCATGCTGCGGCCAATCGCGCCTTCTTCGTCCACTTCGTCGATAATGACCAGAATTTCGCGGCCCACTTTCTCCTGCAAGCGTTCAGCAGAGATCTGCTGTTGCAGCTGCATAAAGCGGTTCCAGCGTTCCTCTTTGACCTCTTCCGGTACCTGGTCCGCCAACTCGTTGGCCGTTGCGCCTTCAACCGGGCTGTACTTGAAGCAGCCCACGCGATCCAGACGCGCTTCTTTCAGGAAGTCGAGCAGCATCTGGAAATCTTCTTCGGTTTCACCCGGGAAGCCAACGATGAAGGTGGAGCGCAGGGTCAGATCCGGGCAGATCTCGCGCCACTGCTTGATGCGCGCCAGCTGGCGGTCAACGGATCCAGGACGCTTCATCAGCTTCAGAATGCGCGGGCTGGCGTGCTGTAACGGGATATCCAGATACGGCAGGATTTTGCCTTCCGCCATCAGCGGAATCACGTCGTCAACGTGCGGGTAAGGGTAGACGTAGTGCAGACGCGTCCAGATCCCGAGCTTAGCAAGCTGCTCGCACAGGCCAACCATGCTGGTTTTTACCGGCTCGCCGTTATGGAAGCCGGAGCGGTGTTTGACGTCCACGCCGTAGGCGGAGGTGTCCTGGGAGATGACCAGTAACTCCTTCACGCCCGCGTCGGCCAGGCGTTTGGCTTCTGCCAGCACCTCGCCAATCGGACGGCTCACCAAATCGCCACGCATCGACGGGATGATGCAGAAGGTGCAGCGATGGTTGCAGCCTTCGGAAATTTTCAGGTAAGCATAGTGGCGCGGCGTCAGCTTCACGCCCTGTTCCGGCACCAGGCTCAGGAACGGGTTGTGCTTTGGCTTTGGTACGTAGTGATGAACATGTTCCAGCACCTGCTCGTAGCTGTGCGGGCCGGTGATCTCCAGTACCTTCGGATGCACTTCGCGGATCTGATCCACCTTCGCGCCCAGGCAGCCGGTGACAATCACTTTGCCATTTTCCGTCAGGGCTTCACCAATGGCTTCCAGTGACTCCTGGACCGCGCTGTCGATGAACCCACAGGTGTTGACGATCACCATGTCGGCGTTGTCGTAGCTTGGCACCACGTCATAGCCTTCAGTGCGAAGTTCAGTCAGGATGCGTTCGGAATCCACCAGGTTCTTCGGGCAGCCCAGGGAGACAAAGCCGATTTTCGGCGGGTGCGTAACATTGCTCATAGGTTAAAAATTCATCAATTATGGAGTTATCAGGGCGGGATTTTACAGCGTATCGCGGGGGATTTATACACTCTTGATGGCGCAGTTGAGGCGGGCAATCGTTGTAACATTGTAAAGAATGTTAATCAGTTATCGTTTATTGATCTCAGGCATCACATTGTACAAAAAATGACCTTATTATTAATAGGGTAACATGGCTGACAGAGGAGGAAATAGCATGTCCGTTGACAGACTGAAACGCGATCTGCTTAACAAGCTGATCAACGCCCGAATCGACCTGGCTGCATATCTGCAACTCCTCAAGGCGAAAGGGTATATGTCAGTCAGCGAAAGCGAAAATCTGCGTGAAAATTTCTTTGAACTTTGCAATTTCATGCGTGAAAAAGCACCCATCCTGAAAGCGCACTGCGCTGAAAACGAATTAGTGGCGCTGCGCCGCGCCGCCGAGGTGCTTTCCATCGCAGGGGTCTGTTTGATGAACGGACGTCACGACTGCCCGAATTTTATTGCCGTTAACGCGGAGAAGCTTGAAAACTGCCTGACCACGCTCGCGCTTTGCATCATGTGTCTGAACAAGCCGGAAACGCTTGCCCGACACTGAACCTGGGGGAGGCAACTCCCCCTTTTGATTAAGCTTTTGTAAAAGTGTTAACGCACCCGGGAACAGTGGCTAATCTTTAAGCCATATGCCGATAAAGGAGTGCGTTATGCCTCGATCCTCGCTGCTTTTCCTCCCTGTACTGTTATTCCCGCTTTCGCTGCTTGCGGCGCCCGAGACGGTTAAGGTCGACGTGCTACAGACAAAACTGGATCACCCCTGGTCGCTGGCGTTTCTGCCTGATAATAAGGGGCTGCTGATCACGCTAAAAGACGGGCAGCTTAAGCACTGGCAGGCAGGGAAAGGGCTCTCCGATCCGATTGTCGGCGTGCCGAAGGTCTGGGCGAGCGGCCAGGGCGGATTGCTGGACGTGGTGCTGGCCCCGGATTTTGAACAATCACGGCGGATCTGGCTCAGCTTCGCCGAGGCGGGTGATGATGGAAAAGCGGGTACCGCGGTGGGGTACGGGCGGTTGAGCGATGACCTCTCGCGCATTGAGGGCTTCCAGGTGGTGTTCCGACAGATGCCGAAGCTCTCTACTGGCAACCACTTTGGCGGACGGCTGGTGTTCGACGGCAAAGGCCATCTCTTTATTGGCCTGGGTGAAAACAACCAGCGCCCGACGGCGCAGGATCTGGATAAGCTTCAGGGCAAGGTGGTGCGCCTGACGGAGGACGGGAAAGTGCCGCCGGATAACCCGTTTGTGAACACCGCCGGTGCACGGCCTGAAATCTGGTCTTACGGCATTCGCAACCCGCAGGGGATGGCGATGAACCCGTGGAGCGACGCGCTGTGGCTTAATGAACACGGCCCTCGCGGCGGGGATGAGATCAACATTCCTGAAAAAGGCAAAAACTACGGCTGGCCGATGGCGACGCACGGGATCAACTACAGCGGCCTGAAAATCCCGGAAGCGAAAGGCGAGCACGTTGAGGGCACTGAAAAACCGCTGTTTGTCTGGAAAGTGTCGCCCGCCGTCAGCGGCATGGCGTTCTACAACAGCGACGTCTTCCCGCAATGGAAAAACAAGCTGTTTATCGGCGCGCTGAAGGAGAAAGACGTCATCGTGCTGAGCGTGAAGGGCAATACCGTGACGGAGGACGGGCGCATTCTTGGGGATAAAGATCATCGAATTCGCGATGTGCGCGTCGGGCCGGATGGTTATCTGTACGTGCTGACCGACGAGACGGACGGGCAGCTTTGGAAAGTCAGCCCGTCCGGGTCGTAATCAGGTCACCGGGATCATCACCACGTTGCGATACGCCGGGCGCTCGCTGAGCTGCTGGATCCAGCGCTGAAGGTGAGGGCGCGGGGTCCAGCTGAGACCCATGTTAGTGAGGTTCCAGACGAAAGGGGCGACGGCGATATCGCCCACGCCGAACGTGTCGCCGGAGAACCAGGTATGCTTCGCCAGTTCGTCGTCCATCATCGCAAACAGCGACTCGCACGCGTCCTGGGCGGCATGAATGGCGGGATAATCACGATCGGCTTCCGGCGTACGGATAAGCCCCATCAGGATCACGCGGTGCGTTGGGGAAAGCGTCTGGTTTGCCCAGTCCATCCATTTTTCGCCCTGCGCGCGCTGGGCTGGATTTTCTACCCACAGCCGACCCTGGCCGTACTGCGCGGCGAGGTATCGCACGATGGTGTTAGACTCCCACAGCGTGGCGTCTGTCTCGTCATCGCGCAGTAGCGGCACCAGTCCGTTTGGGTTCATCGCCAGGTAGTCCGCGTCTTTATTCACGCCAAACTCCAGGCCCGCCATAACCTGCTTGAACGGTAAATCCAGCTCTTCCAGCGTCCAGAGCACTTTTTTCACGTTGGTCGAATTGTTCCTGCCCCACAGCGTAATCATATTTACTCCCGATGAGATGTGAATCCGAGTCAGCTTTTCGCCATGGTGAGATAAACCTAACAATTACGCAACAGATGCTAAAAAAAACACCGCAATCAAAGCGTATCTGAATGTTATTGCATAAACTTTAAAAACTTTACCTGGAACAGGTTTCTTTGAAGGCTGTAGTGCGCTATTACTCATCGCTTCTTGCGACACGGTGATTGTGACGTGATTTTTAGAATGGACACTCGGGTGGCATTTATGACGCAAAAAACTTCCTCTCTGCGCAGCCTGGCGGCAGGCTCGGCGCTGCTTTTCCTTTTTGCCCCAACGCTCCATGCGGCGGAACAGACAGCGCCCGAAGCGCCGCCTGTTGATGCGCGCGCCTGGATCCTGATGGATTACGCCAGCGGGAAAGTGCTGGCGGAAGGTAACGCCGACGAAAAACTCGACCCGGCGAGCCTGACGAAAATTATGACCAGCTATGTGGTCGGCCAGGCGTTGAAAGCGGGCAAGATCAAGCTGAATGACATGGTCACCGTCGGGAAAGATGCCTGGGCGACCGGTAATCCGGCGCTGCGCGGCTCGTCCGTGATGTTCCTGAAGCCTGGCGACCAGGTCTCCGTGTCCGATCTGAATAAAGGGGTCATTATTCAGTCGGGAAATGATGCCTGTATTGCGCTGGCCGATTACGTCGCGGGCAGTCAGGACTCATTTATTGGGCTGATGAATGGCTACGCGAAAAAACTGGGTCTGACCAATACCACTTTTAAAACTGTTCACGGCCTGGATGCGCCGGGTCAGTTCAGTACCGCGCGCGATATGGCGCTGCTGGGCAAAGCGCTGATCCATGACGTGCCGGATGAGTACGCTATCCATAAAGAGAAAGAGTTCACCTTCAACAATATCCGCCAGCCTAACCGTAACCGTCTGCTGTGGAGTAGTAACGTTAACGTGGACGGCATGAAAACCGGTACAACTGCCGGGGCCGGATACAACCTGGTGGCTTCTGCGACGCAGGGCGATATGCGCCTGATCTCAGTGGTGCTGGGAACGAAAACCGACCGTATTCGTTTTAACGAATCCGAAAAACTGCTGACCTGGGGTTTCCGCTTCTTTGAAACCGTCACGCCGATTAAGCCGGACGCCACCTTCGTCAGCCAGCGTGTCTGGTTTGGTGATCAAAGTGAAGTGAACCTGGGAGCGGGTGAAGCGGGTTCCGTCACCATTCCACGCGGTCAGCTGAAAAACCTGAAAGCCAGCTATACCCTGACCGAGCCACAGCTCACCGCACCGTTGAAAAAAGGTCAGGTGGTCGGGACGATAGATTTCCAGCTTAACGGCAAATCTATTGAGCAGCGTCCGCTGGTGGTAATGGAAGCGGTGGAAGAGGGCGGCTTCTTCAGCCGGATGTGGGACTTTGTGTTAATGAAATTCCACGGCTGGTTTGGCAGCTGGTTCAGCTAAGTTTTTGCCGGGTGGCGGCTTCGCCTTACCCGGCCTACAACGGCTCGAACGTAGGCCGGGTAAGGCGAAGCCGCCACCCGGCATAACCTCAATACATCAACTTCACCTGCTGCGCTTTCGCGTATGCCACCAGCTCGTCATCCGGGCGGCAATCACTGACGATGGCGTCAAAGCGCGACAGTTCTCCCATCCTTGCCGGACGGACCTTGCCAAATTTACTGTGATCAACCACCAGCACATGCTGCTGCGCGGCGTTGAGCGCCCACTGTTTCACCGGTAACTCTTCAAGATTAAAACAGGTTGCCCCCTGTTTCACATTCACGCCCGCCGCAGAGTAAAAGGCGATATCAGGGCATACATTGCTCAGCGTGTCCTGAATATTCAGCGGCTTGAAGATGGCGTTGCTGGCATGAAACTCGCCGCCACACAAAATCACCCGGCATGCTGGTTTCTCCTGCAAAGCCAGGAAGGTATTTAGCGAATAACAGACGGCGGTAAAGGGAACGGTGCTGTCGATGGCCTCGATGATCCACGGGGTTGTCGTACCGCAGTCAAAAAACAACGTTTGATGCGGCTGCACCAGCGAGGCGGCGAGCCGCGCGGCTTTGCGCTTCTCTTCCACCAGGCGTGTTTTTTGATCGCTTAACAGATAATGGCTGGCGCTACGCGGCTCCAGAACAATATACCCGCCAAGCAGCACAACGGGGGCGCTGTCGCTGTTCAGATCGCGACGAATGGTCATTTCAGACACGCCAAGCAGGGAAGCGGCTTCCTTAAGATGCAGCTTATCGCTGCGCTTCAGCGCCTGAAGCAGCTGAGCAATGCGGTCATCGCGACGTGTTTCCATAGATCCTCGGGCTAAAAAAGTGAGCCCCCGCAGGGCGGGGGCTCAAGTGTAACCTGACGGACCGGGGTTAGTCACGTATCCAGCCTTTGCGGATCGGAAGAGCAAACAGAACGCGATAGGCCTGTGATAATGCACGATAAAGCGCCGGGCCAAAGAGGCTCCACAGGATGGCTGCGCTGACGCAGCCCATCAGCCCCACCAGGAAACCGCCGACCATATCCAGCGGCCAGTGCACCCCCAGGTAGACGCGGGACCAGGCGATGGCTACTGCCACGCCCATCAGCACCATGCCGGACCACAGGCGATGCCAGAACAGGAAGGCCAGCGCAAAGGTGAAGATCACCGTGCCGTGATCGCTCGGGAACGAGTCATCCGGCGCATGGTGCAGGAAGTTGTAGCCGACGCGATCGACAAACGGACGATCGTGCGGGAAGGCGTGACCCAGCACGTAGCTTGCCAGCACGCTCACGCCAATTGCCATTGCCATTTTGATCACCAGATGGCGCTGGGCGATGACCTGTGTACGAGGTCCCCATAACCAGAGGATCACCGCCAGCGCCGGTACAATGCTAATCAAATCTTTCGCAATGAAGGTGGCGAGATCGATCATCCATTCCGGTGACGACGGCGTGGCGTTGAGCAGGTAAAACAGTTCGTAGTTCAGATTTTCTAACATAATCTCGTTACTCTTTAGCAAACCGGGCGGAAACCAGCCCGTAAACCAGCACCTGGGAAAACCAGACCCACCACCCGGCCCACAGGTTGTGAGAGAAAAAATGCGCGCCGCGCATGACCTGCCCGAAGCCCATCACCAGCCCCATAACAACGCCTGACGCGACAAAGGACCATGCCAGGCGCGGACGTTCACGCCAGAAGGCAAAAAACAGCCCCATCACCATAAACCCGCTGGAGGCGTGGCCGCCGGGAAAGCAGCGTCCCGGTCCGCTGTCTGCCGGAACGGCGCTGAACAGGGGATACGAAACGGACCTGCCGCCATATTCCACCAGATCCCACGGACAGCTGTGGTGGCTTATGCTTTTCAGCACCCCTACTACCAGCGCACCCAGCCCCATCAGAAGCGCGGCCGTTACCAGTCGGGCATTGCGTTTGTAAGCGCCGTATATCAGCGATGCGGCAGCGATAACAATGGTCACATATTTCGCCAGCCGATGGTTCAGCAGATCCAGCAGCGGGTTTTGCTGTAGCGGAAAATGATGCGTCGCTGCGTCATACCAGAAACCGGTTATCCATCGGTCAAGCGATTCATCGCGCGAAAGCCAGGTAAAAAGCACCGCAAGGGCAATAAGCACGAAAAGTTGATAACCATAAAAGCGGGCAGGCAAACGGTAAAGACGTTTTGTCTTATTTGTCGGTAACTTAGATAATTCTGAAGGGCTGACGGCGTGTGTCATAGTTTCGGTCAATAACGTGAAATAGCACTATCATAGGGAGGGCAACTTAAGGAAACCTTAAACAACAACGATAAGTGCGTTATTTCTGTTTTTTCACGTTAATTTGCTATCTCAGACAGCGGTAATTCATTACACTCATCGCGATTTTTTCATACTAAAGAGATTGCATGATAAACCGTTCTTCTTCCGGTAATCGTCTGGGTCGTCAGGCGTTACTTTTTCCTCTGTGTCTGGTGCTTTACGAATTCTCTACCTACATCGGCAACGACATGATCCAGCCCGGCATGCTGGCTGTGGTTGAGCAGTACAACGCAGGTATTGAGTGGGTGCCGACATCCATGACCGCCTATCTGGCGGGCGGCATGTTTTTACAGTGGCTGTTAGGGCCGCTGTCGGATCGTATTGGCCGCCGTCCGGTGATGCTGACGGGCGTAGTGTGGTTTATCGTCACCTGTCTCGCCACGCTGCTGGCGCAGAGTATTGAGCAGTTCACGCTGCTGCGTTTCCTTCAGGGCGTGAGCCTGTGCTTTATTGGCGCCGTGGGCTATGCCGCTATTCAGGAGTCGTTTGAGGAGGCGGTGTGTATCAAAATTACCGCGCTGATGGCAAACGTGGCGCTGATTGCACCGCTTCTTGGGCCGCTGGTGGGAGCCGCATGGGTTCACGTCGCGCCGTGGGAGGGGATGTTCGTCCTCTTTGCCGCGCTTGCGGCTATCTCTTTCTTTGGCCTGCACCGTGCGATGCCGGAAACCGCCACCCGCCTGGGCGAAAAGCTCTCGCTTAAAGAGCTGGGGCGGGATTATAAGGCGGTGCTGAAAAATGGCCGTTTTGTCGCGGGCGCATTGGCGACGGGCTTTGTCAGCCTGCCGCTGCTGGCGTGGATTGCCCAGTCGCCGGTCATTATCATCAGCGGCGAACAGCTTAGCAGCTATGAGTATGGCCTGTTACAGGTGCCGATTTTTGGCGCGCTGATTATCGGTAACCTGGTGCTGGCGCGTCTGACGTCGCGCCGTACCGTGCGTTCGCTGATTATTTTGGGCGGCTGGCCCATAGCGGCAGGGCTGATTATCGCGGCGGTGGCGACCGTAGCCTCGTCTCATGCGTACCTGTGGATGACGGCGGGGCTGAGTGTTTACGCGTTTGGTATCGGCGTGGCGAATGCTGGCCTGGTGCGCCTGACGCTGTTCGCCAGTGAAATGAGTAAAGGCACGGTGTCTGCCGCGATGGGGATGCTGCAAATGCTGATTTTCACCGTCGGTATTGAGGTGAGCAAACATGCCTATGCTTTCGGCGGTAACGGGCTGTTCAGCCTGTTCAACCTCGCAAACGGTGTGCTGTGGGTAGGGCTGATGGTGGTGTTCCTGAAGGACAAACGCGTCGGAAGCGCACTGCAACCGTAATCCTTATTCCCTCTCCCCGTTGGGCGAGCTCGGGACAGTTCCCTCTCCCTGTGGGCTGAGGGATCCCCAGTAATTTGAAAGCAAAAGCGATAACGTCGCCTCAGAATAACTGAGGGCTTTCAGCGATGCCTCGGTCCGGCTGTAAATCGCTGAGGCGTTTCCTGTAGGCCGGGGCGAGGCGCAGGGATGCGCCGAGAGGGCGGGCTTTACAGGGATGTTACCTCCGCCCGTCCCCGATAAGCCGGAAGGAATAAGCCGAAGGCACCGCGAAGCGGCGATTTTCCGCCGGAAGCCCGGGTCGCCAGGGTGGTGGCGACTGAGCCACCCTGGCACGTTCACCGGTCATGTCGTGACAGAGTAGCAAGGAACATAAAGTGAACGGAATGACCACCAGAGCCGTATGTTCCCCCTCACCCCAGCCCTCTCCCTCAAGGGAGAGGGGGCCATCTGTGCAGGCATTATTTTGTGGGGAACCCTCAGCCCTGTGGGAGAGGGTTAGGGTGAAGGCACCAGAGCGCACGGAATCAATTAAACGGCGCCTTCCCCTCCAGCACCATATCAATCACGTCCAGCACCCCTTCGTCATTATTGTTCGGCGCTTCATAGCGGGCCACAGCCTTTATATGCGGTCTGGCGTTGGCCATCGCGAAGCCAAACCCAGCCTGGCGCAGCATCTCCACGTCGTTACCGCTGTCGCCAAAGGCCACCACTTCACTGTCCTCAATGCCCCAGCGCGCTTGCAGGATCCGCAGGCCGTTAGCTTTGTGCACGCCAGGGATTATCAGGTCGATACTGCCGTGACCCGTGGTCACCGGCACCATGATGTCGCCAAGCTTCTCATGCAGCAGCGCCTGAATGCGCGGTATTTCGTCGTCAGAGACGTTAAGCCCGAACTTGAAGAAAATATCGTTGAGGTTGTCAAAGCTGCTGACGCTTTCAAGGCGGTGATAGTATTTCGCCGCAATCTCTTTGAAGAGGTCGTTATACGTTTTCAGCGTGTAGGCGCTGTTTTTTCCGCAGGCAATTATCTCAATGCCGGGCACGTCGTTTAACAGGGTGGCGACGGTCAGAAAATGCTCTTTCGACAGTTCGCCGTTAAACACGTCTTCGCCCGCATCCACCACCCAGCCGCCGTTTTCGGCGACGAAGGCGATTTCATGGGCGATCTCGGGGAAAAATGAGATCAGCTGGTAGTACTGGTTTCCGCTGGCGACCACAAAACGGATGCCTTGCGCTTTCATGCGCGCGTACTGCGCCAGAAAACGCGCGCGATTATAGGTTTTCGCATCGCTCAGGAAGGAGCCATCCATGTCGACTGCAATCAGTTTAACGCTCATATCCCTTCTCCATTGTCGTTTGTTCTGCTTCCGGTTTTGCCACCGCACGCGCCACCAGGGCGGCAATAATCACTAACCCTAACACCACCAGCATGGCGCTGCGCAACCCGTAGTGCTCACCGAGGAATCCAAGCAACGGTGGCCCCACCAGGAAGGCAAGGTAGCCCGTGGTCGCCACAACGCTCACGCGCGTCGGCGCATCGGGACCGGTATCGCTGGCAGCGGAAATGGTCAGCGGGAAGCCAAGGGAGGCGCCCAGCCCCCACAGGATCACCGACACACCGGCAATCCAGTCCACATCCACAAAGATGATCATCGCGATGCCCAGCCCACCCAGCAGGGCGCTGGCACGGACGACCGCCACGCGGCTGTAACGGTCGATAAACCAGCCGCCGGTAAAGCGTCCGACGGTCATGCCGAGCGTAAATCCAGCGTAGATCAGCGAGCCGGAGGTGGGGCTAAATCCGTGCCCGTCCACCATCAGCAACGGTAGCCAGTCGTTGGCGGAGCCTTCAGCAAATGCCATCGCCAGCACCACCACGCCAATCAGCATTAGCTGGAAATCACGATAGAAGGGCAACCCTTTTGCCGCAGACTTCTGTTCGTCCGAGGCGTGTTGTCCTGTGCCTGCGGGAATAGCCCTGATGCCGGTGAGGATCGGGATAATACAGACCAGCGCCGCCAGCAAAATGTGCACATTGGCCGCAATGCCCAGCGCCGTCAGCGCCATCCCCACGCCCGCGCCCGCCAGCGTGCCGAGACTGTAAAAGCCATGCATCATGGGCAGCACCGTTTTGTTCATCGCCTGTTCGACGGCGGCCCCCTCGACGTTAATGGCCACTTCAGCCGCACCAAAGCTGCCGCCAAATACCATCAGCCCAAGGGCAAACATCAGCGGCGAGGCGAACCACAGCGCCACGCTCAAAGCGAACATTCCCACCACGGCGCAGCACATGGTGGTACGGATCACCGCGCGCGTGCCAAAGCGCTTCACCAGCCAGGCCGAGCAGAGGATGCCGCTCATCGAGCCAATCGACAGGCCAAACAGCACGATCCCCATCTCCGCCGTCGAGACGGATAGCGTATCGCGGATTGCCGGGGTGCGCGTTGCCCAGGAAGCCATCAGCAGCCCGGGGATGAAGAAGAACATAAACAGCGCCCACATGCGCAGATGCAGGGCTTTGCGAGGAGAAGTTAGCGTCATTGGGATCAGCACCAGAAGTACAACAATAGCGACAACACTAGCAACTTTGTGTACATTTGTACATAAACCGGATGAGGATTTTATGAGCAGACCACCAAACGACCCTAACCGCCGCGAGAAGATACTCCAGGCGACGTTGGACACCATTGCTGAGCACGGTATTCATGCCGTCACGCACCGCAAAATTGCCACCTGTGCAGGCGTACCGCTGGGGTCGATGACCTACTATTTCGACGGGATGGAGTCGCTTCTGGAGGAGGCGTTCACGTGGTTTACGCAGCAGATGTCTCAGCAGTACCGGGATTTCTTCGCGGGGGTGACCGGGCGGGAGAGGGCGTGCGAGGCCATTACCACGCTGATCCACAGTTCAGCCGTGACCACGCCACACAATATGGCGCTGATGTATCAGCTGTACGCTTTTATGCACCGCAGCGCCGCGCTGAAAACGGTGATGCAGGACTGGATGAAGATGAGCCAGACTACGCTTGAGCAGTGGTTTGATCCGGCCACCGCCCGTGCGCTGGATGCGTTTATCGAGGGGATGACGCTGCATTTTGTAACCGACCGGTCGCCGTTAACCCGGGAGGAGATCCGGGCGATAGTGGGACGGATTGCAGGCGAGGATACCGTCTGATAGCGCTCGCCCCGGCCACGCCTGATGTCAGGAGATTTTTTTCCCGCTGGCGTCAACGACGACTTCGCCATCTTCTTTTGTAAATGCCCCTTTTTGCTCGTCCGGAAGGATGTCGAGAACGACTTCAGAAGGGCGGCACAGGCGGGTACCCAGCGGCGTCACCACAATCGGACGGTTAATCAGAATGGGGTATAGCAGCATGAAATCAATAAGCTGGTCATCGGTGAAATTTCCCCCGGCAAGGCCCAGTTGCTCGTAAGGCTCGACGTTTTTGCGCAGCAGATCGCACACGGGAATCCCCATGTCTGCAATCAGCCTGGTCAGTTCATCACGCGACGGTGGGTTCTCAAGATAGAGAATAATTTCGGGTTCCGTACCGCTGTTGCGGATCATCTCCAGCGTATTGCGCGACGTGCCGCAGGCCGGGTTGTGGTAGATAGTGATGTTGCTCATATCCGTTACTCATTACAGTGTGAAGGAGAGACGTAGCGCCAGCGCGGCGAGCGTCACAAACAGAACCGGCAGCGTCATTATGATGCCCGTCCTGAAATAGTAGCCCCAGGTAATGGTCATGTTTTTCTGTGCCAGCACATGAAGCCATAGCAGGGTAGCCAGGCTACCGATGGGGGTGATTTTCGGCCCCAGATCGCAGCCAATCACGTTAGCGTAAATCATCGCCTCCTTAATCAAACCTGTTGCCGCACTACTCTCAATGGAGAGCGCGCCGATCAATACCGTTGGCATATTGTTCATTATGGATGACAGAAAGGCGGTGATAAATCCGGTTCCCAGCGTAGTGGCCCAGAGTCCGTGTCCGGCTAAGCGATCAAGAACGCCTGAAAGAGACTCCGTCAGCCCGGCATTACGCAGGCCATACACCACCAGATACATCCCCAGCGAAAAGATAACGATCTGCCAGGGTGCGCCGCGCAGCACTTTCCCGGTGTTAATGGCGTGCCCGCGTTTCGCAACGGCAAATAAAATCAGCGCGCCAGTTGTTGCGATAGCGCTGACCGGGATACCCAGAGGTTCAAGCACAAAGAAACCGACGAGCAGTAGCAGCAGCACGATCCAGCCCGTTCTGAACGTCGGCAGGTCGTGAATGGCCCGTGCGGGCTCGCGGAGTTTTGCCAGGTCATATTCCGGCGGTATTTCCTTGCGGAAGAACAGATGCAGCATCACCAGCGTCGCGGCAATTGCGGCGATATCAACCGGGATCATCACCGAGGCGTATTCGCTAAAGCCCAGCTTAAAGAAGTCCGCTGAGACGATGTTGACCAGATTGGAGACAATCAGCGGCAGGCTGGCGGTATCGGCGATAAATCCCGCCGCCATCACGAACGCCAGCGTGGCCTGCTTGCTGAACCCCAGCGCCAGCAGCATGGCGATAACGATAGGTGTCAGGATCAATGCCGCACCGTCATTGGCGAACAGCGCCGCCACGGCCGCACCCAGCAGCACGATCCAGGTAAACAGCAACCGCCCGCGACCGTTTCCCCAGCGAGCAACGTGCAGCGCCGCCCACTCGAAAAAACCGGACTCATCCAGCAGCAAACTGATAACGATTACCGCGATAAACGTGGCCGTCGCATTCCAGACGATGTTCCAGACCACCGGAATATCGTTAACGTGGATCACACCGCTCGCCAGCGCCAGCGCGGCGCCAATGGTGGCACTCCAGCCGATACTGAGCCCTTTGGGCTGCCAGATCACCAGTACCAGCGTAAACAGAAAAATAGCCCCTGCCAGAAACATCTTTTACTCCGTTATATCTGTTTTTGTGAATGTGTTGTGGTCAGCACGAGCCCGGGAGGCGGTTTTTCAGCTTCATACGTGTCTCTTCTCGCAGGCAGTTCCAGCTGGTGTCGATAACGGTTGCCGCCCATGCAGGCATGTTGGGAGAGAGACGGTAGTAGATCCACTTACCCTCGCGACGGTCGATGGCCAGCCCGGCCTCACGCAGCAATGCCATATGGCGGGAGACTTTCGGCTGCGGCTCGTTGGTAGCGGAGCAGAGATCGCAGACGCACAACTCGCCCGCCTCACGCAGAAGCATGACGATGGAGAGCCGCGTTTCGTCGGAGAGGGTTTTGAAGAGCTGAACGGGGTGAAGCATCTGGCGATCCTGCGTGGTTTTTTTCATATACACTAAATCATATATGTTTGTGGCGAGTGAGGGAAGGGCAATAAGGGCAAATAAATGCCCTTAGAGAAGTACCACTACGTTGAGCCGTCGTCTTTGAGCCACAGACAGGGCGGGATTAGAAGATTAATGATTCCTGGTTTTGTTGAATATCTTCAATGTTATGAGACAGACGATCGTTGCAGATGTTAACAGAATCAAAATAACAATATTTGTATATGTTTCGTACATTGTCTCCGCATTAATATCACCATAGATGAAGCCGCAAATAGCAGTCGCAACGTCGTGGTTAATATAAGCTGTTGAAGGACCCAGCATACGTCCTGCCAGGAAGCTAATTAACACAAACCAGACGGCCTTAAGTAGTCTTGAGCCCCATTTACGGGCAAGGGTAGTGATATCCACCGTCAATAACCTCAATACTATTGCACGCGATATGTGAACGCATACATGGGACCTAAATAAATTCCGGTTTCAGAAGAGCGATTCCGAAATTGGAGTGGTGAGCGAGCTTTATGTAGACTTCTGCCGCTATCCCCGGATGAAGCCTTCATTCCTTTTCCTGTCATCAGGTGGATTAATTCGTTCCAGCTTATGCCAGCTGCCTGTATCGAAGTTCAAACCCGATCATATCTACGCTCAATCGTTGTTCTTTCAAGATATTGACCAGGCAAAATTTAACCGCGCAAGAAGATCAGCTATACCGCCATGGAAAATAAGGTAGTGTTATAAGTAATTGATAGGGAAGGGTATTAATTTCAGGGAACAAAAAACCCATCAACCTTGAACCAAAAATGGCGGGGTTGATGGGCTCCACAAATTGGGGACATCAAAGAAAAGCAGTGGCACTAGTTATGACTGCACCCTGCGTAAAAAGTTCTGCGCGTAACGAAAATTTTTTGCGCCACACCCAAACTTGAGATTTATCCGAGTCCTGGCCAGATAATGATGATCAGCGTACCTGCCAGCGTCAACAGCACGTTTGCGATGGCGTAGGTGCCTGCATAGCCCAGCGCCGGGATGTTGCTGCGCGCGGTGTCGCTGATGATCTCCATTGCCGGTGCGCAGGTGCGCGCGCCCATCATCGCGCCGAAGAGCAGGGCGCGGTTCATGCGGAGCACGTAGGCGCCGAACAGGAAGCAGATGACTACCGGTACCAGGCTGACGATAAGTCCGGAAACCAACATTTGCCAGCCGACCGCACCCAGGCCATTGCCAATGCCGCTCCCGGCGCTTAAGCCGACACCCGCCATAAAGACCATCAGACCGAACTCTTTCACCATGTTCAGCGCTCCCTGAGGGATGTAGCCGAAGGTGGGATGGTTCGCTCGCAGGAAGCCCAGCATGATCCCGGCGAACAGCAGACCGGCAGCGTTACCGATGCCGAAGCTAAAGTTACTGAACTGGAAGGTGATCATTCCGATCATCAGGCCAACAATGAAGAAGGCGCAGAAGGCTAACAGGTCCGTCACCTGACTGTGAATCGAGATAAAGCCGATACGGTCGGCAACGGTTTTAACACGTCGGGCATCGCCGCTGACCTGCAACACATCGCCTTTATTAAGCACCACGTTATCGTCGATAGGCATTTCAATCTGGCTGCGGATCACGCGGTTGAGGAAACAACCGTGGTCGGTCAGCTTCAGCTGTGCCAGACGGCGGCCCACGGCGTTGTGGTTTTTCACCACAATCTCTTCGGTGACGATACGCATGTCCAGCAGGTCGCGGTCAAATACCTCTTTCCCGTTACGGAAGCTCGGATCGAGACGCGCGTGGGCGTCCGGGTAGCCAACAAGGGCGATGTCATCGCCCATCTGGAGCACCGCGTCACCGTCCGGGTTTGCCAGAATGCCGTTACGACGGATACGTTCGATGTAGCAGCCGGTCTGACGGTAGATCCCCAGCTCGCGCAGGTTTTTCCCGTCGGTCCAGGCAACCAGTTCCGGACCGACGCGGTATGCGCGGATCACCGGCAGGTATACTTTACGTTTGGAGTCCGTATCCAGACCACGCTCTCGGGCAATGGTTTGGGCGCTGGTCTGGAGATCCTGATGCTGAAGTTTTGGCAGATAGCGCGCGCCAACAATCAGGCTCACCAGACCAATCAGATAGGTCAGGGCATAGCCCAGGCTCAGGTTATCCAGCGCGGCGGAAAGCTGCGTGCCTTCCATGCCTGAATGACGAAGCGTATCCCCCGCGCCAACAAGCACCGGCGTGGAGGTCATCGAGCCTGCCAGCATGCCGGCCGTTAAGCCGATGTCCCAGCCAAACAGTTTGCCCAGCCCTAACGTAATCAGCAGGGCGCTGCCGACCATCACCAGCGCCAGCATCAGATAATTTTTGCCGTCTCGGAAGAAAATGGAAAAAAAGTTCGGACCGGCTTCCACGCCTACGCAAAAAATAAACAGCATGAAACCTAAGTTAAGCGCGTCCGTGTTAATACTGAAATGTTGCTGACCTAATAACAGGGAGACGACTAAAACGCCAATGGAATTACCAAGTTGAACTGAACCCAGGCGCAATTTACCCAGACAAAGGCCCAGTGCCAGTACCACAAATAATAACAGGATGTAATTCCCATTTAACAAGTCTGCGACGTTTATATTCACGGAGGCTAACTTCTTGTTTACCAGTAAGTTGTTGAATGAAAGGACTATTTGGGCTACTGTTTTCAGAGTCAGGGAATCACTTTGCACCTCCCTGCTTCCTGATAAATACCCTAAACACTAGCAGGCGGTTAGTTTAATCGTAATAGCTACCGACAGCCACCTATTATCGCACGACTTGTGTGCGTGCTTTGGCAAGGATTGCCGCAATGCTTTATCTGACTGGGCGTCCACCGGACGATTTTTGTATTTGATAGAGATAAGTCAGGAGGATAGTTTGAACTTTAAACGAAACTGGGTTGGCGTAATCAGCTGCTTTTTGCTGTTTACGGTCGTTTGCATGTCGCTTGCTTTTAATGTTAAGGGCGCCTTCAGAGCGTCCGGTCATCCCGAGCTGGGCCTGTTGTTCTTTATCCTGCCGGGGGTAGTGGCCAGTTTTCTCT
Source organism: Enterobacter cloacae complex sp. 402C9 (assembly GCF_050030745.1). Taxonomy (NCBI): domain Bacteria; kingdom Pseudomonadati; phylum Pseudomonadota; class Gammaproteobacteria; order Enterobacterales; family Enterobacteriaceae; genus Enterobacter; species Enterobacter cloacae complex sp. 402C9. Next base: position 1,557,859 of record NZ_JBLGUW010000001.1, read on the forward strand.
CGCGCAAAGGCGAGGTGATAATGCCGCTGCTGGGGGCCATCCTTGCGGCGCCCCTCTGCCTGCTTCTGATGCGCGTGCTGTTTCTCTCGTCGAGAAGCGTCTGGCAGGAAGTGGCGTGGCTACTAAGTGGCGTTTTCTGGTGTGCGCTGGGGGCGCTCTGTTTCTTATTTATGCGCAGCCTGCTGCAACAGCGGAAGCATCATAAATAAAAACGCCCTCAGGGTGAGGGCGTCTTAGCATTACTGAGCGGCAAACAGGCCCAGGTGCTCTTTGGCGTACGCTTCGAAATCGGTGCAGCCGCCGATGTGTTTCTGATCGAGGAAGATCTGCGGCACGGTTTCAACCGGTTTACCCACGGTTTTTTCCAGATCGGCTTTGCTGATGCCTTCCGCGTGGATATCCACGTAACGGAAGTTGAAATCATCACGTTCTTCAGTCAGTTTCTCAGCCAGCTCTTTCGCGCGCACACAGTAAGGGCATCCTGGACGACCAAAAATTACTGCAAACATTTCTCTCTCCTCAAAAAACAAGCCTGACGGCGAATAATCCCTATAGTGCACGATAACCTGCCGTCATGGAAAGAAGGTTTCACCTGTCACTTTGATACAGTCAGGCTATGTTTCGCCAATTACATCAGGTGGATCATTGCCTATACTGGCTGCCATACGTTTTACGCAATACAAAGAGAGACAAAATGACGCCAACCATTGACCTGCTTCGTTCCCACCGTTCCATTCGCCATTTCACCGATGAGCCGATCACCCAGGCGCAGCGGGACGCGATCATCGACAGCGCAAGAGGCACCTCCAGCTCCAGCTTTTTGCAGTGCAGCTCCATTATCCGCATCACCGATCCGGCGATGCGTGAACAGCTGGTAACGCTGACGGGCGGACAAAAGCACGTTGCCCAGGCGGCTGAGTTCTGGGTGTTCTGCGCCGATTTTAACCGTCACCTGCAAATCTGTCCTGAGGCGGAGCTGGGGCTGGCGGAACAGCTGCTGCTGGGCGTGGTGGATACGGCATTGATGGCGCAAAACGCGTTCACGGCGGCGGAATCGCTGGGGCTTGGCGGCGTCTATATCGGCGGGCTGCGTAATAACATCGAAAGCGTGACGCAACTGCTGAAGCTGCCGAAACACGTGTTGCCGCTGTTTGGTCTGTGCCTCGGCTGGCCGGCGGATAACCCGGATCTGAAGCCGCGTATTCCTGCTGCGATGCTGGTGCATGAAAACCACTACCAGCCGGTCGATCAGGACGTTCTGCATCAATACGATGAAGAGCTGGCGAACTACTATCTGACGCGCGACAGCAACAACCGCCGCGATACCTGGAGCGACCATATTCGTCGCACCATCATTAAAGAAAACCGCCCGTTCATTCTTGATTACCTGCACAAACAGGGCTGGGCAACGCGATAGTCCCTTCCTCCTGCGCCTCGTGTATGATAGGCAGGCTTTTCCCATGTCTTTAGAGAGGTGCAGGGTGAAAATTGCCATATTGTCCCGGGATGGAACGCTCTATTCATGTAAACGCCTGCGAGAAGCGGCGGCGAAACGCGGACATCAGGTTGAGATCCTCGATCCGATGTCCTGCTATATGAACATCGACCCTGCGGCGTCGTCGATTCATTACAAAGGCCGCAAACTCCCGCATTTTGATGCGGTAATTCCCCGCATTGGCTCCCAGATCACCTATTACGGCACGGCCGCGCTGCGCCAGTTTGAAATGCTGGGAAGCTATCCGCTCAACGAGTCCGTGGCGATCTCACGCGCCCGCGATAAGCTGCGCTCGCTGCAGCTGCTGGCGCGCCAGGGGATCGATTTGCCCGTCACCGGGATTGCTCACTCCCCGGACGACACCAGCGATTTAATCGACATGGTGGGTGGTGCGCCGTTGGTCATTAAGCTGGTGGAAGGCACGCAGGGTATTGGGGTGGTACTGGCGGAGACGCGTCAGGCGGCGGAAAGCGTGATTGACGCCTTTCGCGGTCTGAATGCCCATATTCTGGTGCAGGAGTATATTAAAGAGGCCAAAGGGTGCGACATCCGCTGCTTTGTGGTGGGCGATGAAGTGGTGGCCGCCATAGAGCGGCAGGCGAAAGAGGGCGACTTCCGCTCTAACCTGCACCGCGGCGGTATCGCGCGGGTGGCCCTTATCAGCGAGCGCGAGCGCGAGATTGCGGTGAAAGCGGCGCAGACGCTGGGCCTGGACGTGGCGGGGGTCGATCTGCTGCGTGCCGACCGCGGGCCGCTGGTGATGGAAGTTAACGCCTCGCCGGGGCTGGAAGGGGTGGAAAAAACCACAGGCGTCGATATTGCAGGTAAAATGATCGCATGGATTGAACGCCATGCGACGCCGGGATTTTGCCTGAAAACGGGCGGTTAAATGGATCGGCGCGCACTTTTTGCGTAAGCTGGACAACGTTTTTATTTAAGAGGCTGCACAGCGATGGATTTACAGGTCGTACCTACACTGGATACGTTACGTCAATGGCTCGATGATGCCGGTATTACTTTTTTCGAATGCGACTCCTGCCAGGCGCTGCATCTGCCTCACATGCAAAATTTCGATGGTATTTTTGATGCCAAAATCGATCTGATTAACGACGTGATCCTGTTCTCGGCGCTGGCTGAAGTGAAGCCTTCAGCGCTGCTTGCACTGGCATCCGATCTGTCAGCGATTAACGCCAGTTCTTTGACCGTGAAAGCGTTTCTCGACATACAGGATGATAATCTGCCGAAGCTGGTGGTTTGCCAGTCTTTATTCTCCGGCGCGGGGCTCTCCTTCAAACAGTTCGCCTGGTTTATGCGCCTGAGCGAAGAGCAAATTTCCATGGTAATGATGGAAGCCAACGCACATCACCTGCTGTATAGCGCGGAAGATGATGCCGAGAATAATGATGCATCTTCCAATTTTCTCCACTAAGCCTGTCTGACTTTTGCGCAGTCGCTACCAGAGCGGCTGCATAACACCGCTTTTTCTGCTGCTTTTAACCTTTCTTTAAAGAATTTTTCACCTCCTCTCAGGCCGTTTCGGCTTATCACGTAGACATAATCTGCATAAAAAATTGATAAAAGGCGTTTTTTCGTCTGGGCTATAGCCGGAGACACGGGCTACAGTTATTCTTGCGGTGCTTAAAAAAGCGAGCGGAACCTGCCGGGAAGAGGGGTGTATTTTATTTCGGGCAGAGCGACAAACTATGCATGAATATTGCATATCTTCAGGCTGCACAGTTTTGGTTCGTTTGTTAACGAGCTTTCAGAAGGAATAACAATATGATCGCCTTGAATAAAAAATGGTTATCGGGTCTGGTTGCGGGTGCTCTGATGGCCGTCTCTGCCGGCACGCTCGCTGCGGAACAAAAAACGCTGCACGTCTATAACTGGTCTGACTATATTGCGCCGGACACCGTCGCGAATTTTGAAAAAGAGACCGGCATTAAGGTTGTCTACGACGTATTCGATTCCAACGAAGTACTGGAAGGCAAACTGATGGCGGGCAGTACCGGTTTCGACCTGGTGGTGCCCTCTGCAAGCTTCCTGGAGCGTCAGCTGACCGCCGGTGTCTTCCAGCCGCTGGACAAGAACAAGTTATCGAACTGGAAAAACCTCGATCCGGAAGTGCTGAAGCTGGTGGCGAAGCATGATCCGGACAACAAATACGCCATGCCTTACCTGTGGGCGACCACTGGTATTGGCTTTAACGTGGATAAAGTCAAAGCGGCGCTGGGCCCGGACGTCAAACTGGACAGCTGGGACGTGGTGCTGAAGCCGGAAAATCTCGAGAAGCTGAAAAGCTGCGGCGTCTCTTTCCTCGATGCGCCGGAAGAGATTTTCGCCACCGTGCTTAACTATCTCGGCAAAGATCCAAACAGCAGCAAGGCCGACGACTACACCGGTCCGGCGACCGACCTGCTATTGAAGCTGCGTCCGAATATTCGCTACTTCCACTCCTCTCAGTACATCAACGACCTGGCTAACGGGGATATCTGCGTGGCCATTGGCTGGGCGGGTGACGTCTGGCAGGCAGCGAACCGTGCGAAAGAGGCGAAAAACGGTGTGAATGTTTCCTACTTCATTCCGAAGGAGGGGGCGCTGGCGTTCTTCGACGTCTTCGCGATGCCGGCTGATGCGAAAAACAAAGAGGAAGCGTATCAGTTCCTCAACTACCTGATGCGTCCGGAAGTGATTGCCCACATCAGCGACCACGTCTACTACGCCAACGGTAACAAGGCCTCCGTGCCGCTGGTGAGCGAAGAAATCCGCAATAATCCGGCGATCTACCCGCCAGCCGATGTGTTTGCCAAGCTCTTCACCCTGAAAGTGCAGGAACCGAAAATTGACCGTGTGCGTACCCGCGCGTGGACGAAGGTGAAAAGCGGTAAGTAACGGCGTTTGATATCGTTGCCCGGTGGCGCTGTCGCTTACCGGGCCGACAAATCCCGTAGGCCGGGCAAGCGTTAGCGCCGCCCGGCGATACGCACCCTGACGGTGCGTTTGCACCAGTGTTGATCTATGCCGGAGAGCACCCCGTGAATGACGCGATCCCCCGCCCGCAGGCGAAAGTCCGTAAAGCGCTGACCCCGCTTCTTGAAATTCGTAACCTCACCAAATCCTTCGACGGCCAGCATGCCGTGGACGATGTCAGCCTGACGATCTACAAAGGTGAAATATTTGCTTTGCTCGGCGCATCTGGCTGCGGTAAATCGACCCTGCTGCGCATGCTGGCCGGGTTTGAACAACCTACCGCCGGGCAGATCGTGCTGGATGGGGTAGACCTCTCCAGCGTGCCGCCGTACCAGCGGCCCATTAACATGATGTTCCAGTCCTATGCCCTGTTCCCGCACATGACTGTCGAGCAGAACATCGCCTTCGGCCTGAAGCAGGACAAACTGCCGAAAGCCGAAATCACCGCGCGCGTGGCGGAGATGCTGAGCCTGGTGCACATGCAGGAGTTCGCGAAGCGTAAGCCGCATCAGCTTTCCGGCGGCCAGCGTCAGCGCGTGGCGCTGGCAAGAAGTCTGGCCAAACGGCCGAAATTACTCCTGCTCGACGAGCCGATGGGCGCGCTGGATAAAAAGCTGCGCGACCGGATGCAGCTGGAAGTGGTGGATATCCTTGAGCGCGTAGGGGTGACCTGCGTGATGGTGACGCACGACCAGGAAGAGGCGATGACCATGGCCGGGCGCATTGCGATCATGAATCGCGGTAAGTTCGTGCAGATAGGCGAGCCGGAGGAGATTTACGAACACCCGACAACCCGCTACAGCGCGGAGTTCATCGGCTCGGTAAACGTCTTCGAAGGGCTGCTGAAGGAACGCCAGGAAGACGGTCTGGTGATTGAATCGCCGGGGCTGGTGCACCCGCTTAAGGTTGATTCTGATAATTCCGTGGTGGACAACGTGCCGGTTTACGTTGCCCTGCGCCCGGAAAAAATCATGCTTTGCGATGAGCCGCCCGCCGATGGCTATAACTTTGCCGTGGGCGAAGTGGTACACATCGCCTATCTCGGCGATCTGTCGATTTACCATGTCCGCCTGAAAAGCGGGCAGATGCTCAGCGCCCAGTTACAGAACGAACACCGGTATCGCAAGGGACAGCCAACCTGGGGCGACGAAGTGAGCCTGTGCTGGGATGCGGACAGTTGCGTAGTCCTGACGGTATAAGGAGCGGTCATGAGCACACTTGAACCTCCAGCCCGCGTCAAAAAACCGGGCGGTTTCTCGCACTGGCTGGCGCGCGTGCAGATGGCGCATGGCCGCAAGCTGGTCATCGCCATGCCCTATATCTGGCTGATCCTGCTGTTTCTGCTGCCGTTCCTGATCGTCTTTAAGATCAGCCTGGCGGAGATGGCGCGGGCGATCCCACCGTATACCGATCTGTGGGAGTGGGCCGACGGGCAGCTGACGCTGACCTTAAACCTCGGGAATTTCCTGCAACTGACTGAGGATCCGCTCTATTTCGAAGCCTATTTACAGTCGTTACAGGTTGCGGCGATCTCAACGATCTGCTGCTTGTTGATGGGCTACCCGCTGGCGTGGGCAGTGGCGCACAGCAAGCCGTCGACGCGAAATATTTTACTGCTGTTGGTCATTTTACCGTCGTGGACATCGTTCCTGATCCGCGTGTACGCGTGGATGGGGATCCTGAAGAATAACGGCATACTGAATAACTTCCTGCTGTGGCTTGGGGTGATCGACCAGCCGCTGACGATCCTGCATACCAACCTTGCGGTGTATATCGGGATTGTCTATGCCTATCTGCCGTTTATGGTGCTGCCAATCTATACGGCGCTGACGCGAATCGATTACTCGCTGGTGGAAGCCTCGCTGGATCTCGGCGCACGCCCATTGAAGACGTTCTTCAGCGTCATTGTGCCGCTCACAAAAGGCGGGATCATCGCCGGATCGATGCTGGTGTTTATCCCGGCGGTCGGGGAGTTTGTGATCCCCGAACTGCTCGGCGGGCCGGACAGCATCATGATTGGCCGCGTGCTGTGGCAGGAGTTTTTCAATAACCGCGACTGGCCGGTGGCCTCGGCGGTGGCGATTGTCATGTTACTGCTGCTGATCGTGCCGATCATGTGGTTCCACAAACATCAGCAGAAACAGATGGGAGACCACGGATGAACAACTTACCGGTAGTACGCTCCCCGTGGCGAATTCTGATCCTGATTATCGGCTTTACCTTCCTGTATGCGCCGATGCTGATGCTGGTGATCTACTCGTTCAACAGCTCTAAGCTGGTCACCGTCTGGGCGGGCTGGTCGACGCGCTGGTACAGCGAGCTGTTCCACGATGATGCGATGATGAGCGCGGTGGGGCTGAGCCTGACCATTGCGGCGCTGGCGGCGACGATGGCCTGCGTGCTGGGCACGATTGCCGCGCTGGTGATGGTGCGCTTCGGCCGTTTTCGCGGAGCAAATGGTTTTGCGTTTATGATCACCGCCCCGCTGGTGATGCCGGACGTCATCACCGGTCTGTCGCTGCTCCTGCTGTTTGTCGCGCTGGCGCACGCCATCGGCTGGCCAGCGGATCGCGGGATGCTCACCATCTGGCTGGCGCACGTCACCTTCTGTACGGCGTATGTGGCGGTGGTCATCTCCTCGCGGCTGCGCGAGCTGGATCGCTCCATTGAAGAGGCGGCGATGGATCTTGGCGCCACGCCGCTGAAGGTCTTTTTTATCATTACGCTGCCGATGATTATGCCGGCGGTGATCTCCGGCTGGCTGCTGGCGTTCACGCTCTCGCTCGACGATCTGGTTATTGCCAGTTTTGTCTCGGGCCCAGGCGCGACGACGCTGCCGATGCTGGTCTTCTCCAGCGTGCGCATGGGGGTGAATCCGGAGATTAATGCCCTGGCCTCCATCATCCTCGGCGTGGTCGGAATTGTCGGATTTATCGCCTGGTATTTGATGGCGCGCGCGGAAAAGCAGCGCGTGCGCGATATCCAGCGTGCAAGACGCGGCTGAAGGAATTATTATTTCCAGTGATGTGCCGCGTATGACGCGGCACTGTTTTTCAGGGAAGTAAAAACATTGGGATTCTTGCAAAAAACACGTCATTCGCACGCCCGTCCGAACGTCCCTGCGCTGGTGCAGGTGGCGGCGCTCGCCATTATTATGATCCGCTGCCTGGATGTGCTGATGATTATGAACACGCTGGGCCCGCGAGGCATGGGGGAGTTCATTCACCGCAGTGCGCAGACGTGGAATCTGACGCTGGTGTTTCTCAGCAGCCTGATGCTGGTGTTTATTGAGATCTACTGTGCGTTCTCGCTGGTAAAGGGGCGCAACTGGGCGCGCTGGGTATATTTTCTTACGCAGATCACCGCCGCCAGCTATCTGTGGGCCGCCTCGCTGGGCTATGGCTATCCGGAGCTATTCAGCATTCCCGGCGGCTCCCGCCGCGAGATTTTCCATTCCTTAGTGATGCAAAAATTGCCGGACATGCTGGTGCTCTGCCTGCTCTATGTTCCCGCCTCCAGTCGGCGGTTCTTCCGCCTGCAATAATGTGTATAATCGCAGCCCTCGTGATTCTTAAGGTTTTCATATGCAGTGCGCACTCTATGACGCCGGACGCTGCCGCTCCTGTCAGTGGATAGAACAGCCGGTCCCTCAACAACTCACCGCCAAAATGGCCGACCTGCAACAGCTGCTGGCAGCACACGCGGTGGGCGAGTGGTGCGCACCCGTCAGCGGGCCGGAGCAGGGCTTTCGTAATAAAGCCAAAATGGTGGTCAGCGGCAGCGTCGAAAAGCCGCTGCTGGGCATGCTGCACCGTGACGGCACGCCCGTCGATCTCACCGGCTGTCCGCTGTATCCCGCCTCGTTTGAGCCGGTGTTTACCGCCCTGAAACCCTTTATCGCCCGCGCGGGGTTAACGCCCTATAACGTTGCCCGTAGGCGCGGCGAGCTTAAGTACCTTCTGCTGACCGAAAGCCAAATCGACGGCGGGATGATGCTGCGCTTTGTGCTGCGTTCGGAAACTAAACTGGAGCAGCTTCGCGCGGTGTTGCCGTGGCTGCAGGAACAGCTTCCGCAGCTCAAGGTCATTACCGCTAATATTCAGCCGGTGCATATGGCGATCATGGAAGGAGAGAAAGAGATTTTCTTCACCGAACAGCATGCGCTGGCGGAGAATTTCAACGGCGTGCCGCTGTGGATCCGTCCGCAAAGCTTCTTCCAGACTAACCCCACCGTCGCCAGCGCGCTGTACGCGACCGCGCGCGACTGGGTGCGTGCGTTACAGGTTCATCACATGTGGGATCTGTTCTGCGGCGTCGGCGGCTTTGGCCTGCACTGTGCCACGCCAGACATGCAGCTCACCGGGATTGAAATTTCTGCGGAGGCCATCGCCTGCGCGAAACAGTCCGCCGCGGAGCTGGGGCTGACGAATCTGCACTTCCAAGCGCTGGACTCGACCCGGTTCGCCACCGGCCAGGGCAACGTGCCGGAGCTGGTGCTGGTGAACCCGCCGCGCCGGGGTATCGGCCAGGCGCTCTGCGACTACCTGAGCCAGATGGCGCCGGAGTACATCGTCTACTCCAGCTGTAACGCGCAGACCATGGCGAAGGATATCGCCAGCCTGCCGGGCTACCGCATTGCGCGCGTTCAGCTCTTTGATATGTTCCCGCACACTGCGCATTACGAAGTGCTGACGTTGCTCGTGAAATCTTAAACAAAATGTGAACTCTTCCCCCGCTCGAAATCAGGTAAGCTTACGTCATAACAAATGATTGAAGGCTTACCCATGAAGCAGATCCTGCTGGTAGAAGACGACCACGATATCGCTGCACTCCTGCGTCTTAACCTGGAAGATGAAGGCTACGCCATTACCCACGAGCCGGACGGGGGAAAGGCGTTACCGCTTCTGGAAAAACAGCCGTGGGACGCGGTGATCCTCGATCTGATGCTGCCGAATGTTGATGGTCTGGAGATTTGCCGCCGTATCCGCCAGATGACCCGCTACCTGCCCATTATCATCATTAGCGCCCGCAGCAGTGAAACTGACCGTATTACCGGCCTGGAAACCGGGGCGGATGATTATCTGGCAAAACCTTTCTCGGTGCAGGAGCTGATTGCCCGCATTAAGGCGCTGTTCCGCCGACAGCAGGCGATGGGCCAGGCGCAGACGGACGGCATTATTCAGGCGCACGGTCTGACTATCGATCCGCTGGCGCGCACCGTGCGTCTTAACGGTCAACACGTCGATCTCACCCCGCGTGAATTTGAACTGCTCTATTTTTTTGCCCGCCATCCCGGAGAGGTCTTTTCACGGCTGGCATTGCTGGAGCAGGTGTGGGGGTATCAGCACGAAGGCTACGAACACACCGTCAACACTCATATTAACCGCCTGCGCATCAAAATAGAGAAAGATGCCGCCGAGCCGGAGATCGTTCGCACCGTCTGGGGCAAAGGCTACAAATTTGCGGAGCAGAATCATGATGCGTCGCTTTAGCCTGAGCCAGCGCCTGACGCTGCTGTTTACGGTGTTACTATTGCTCTGCGCCACCGTCGCCTGTGCGGTGCAGCTCTACGTTAGCATGCAGTACGGCAATGCGATGGTGCAGCGTCTCTCAGGCGGGCTGGCGCAGCAGATTGCGCAGCGGGAAGCGATTCTGGATACGCAGGGCAGGGTGGATCGCAGCGCCTTAAAGCCGCTGTTCGACCGGCTGATGACCTTTAATCCGAGCGTCGAGCTGTATGTTGTCTCGCCTGATGGCGATATCCTGGCCGATGCCGCCCCGCCGGGGCACATTCAGCGGCAAAAAATTGACCTCGCGCCGATACAGAATTTCCTGAGCGGGACGGTGATGCCGGTGTTTGGCGACGATCCCCGAAGCCAGAATAAGAAAGTCTTCAGCGCCACCCCGCTGCGACAGGACGGCGAGCTGAAGGGGTATCTGTACATTATTTTGCAGGGGGAGGAGTCCAACGCGCTGGCGGAGATGGCCTGGCACAAAGCGCTCTGGAGTACGGCGCTGTGGTCGATGCTGCTGGTGGCGCTGTTTGGTCTGCTGGCCGGGCTGCTGCTCTGGTACTGGGTGACGCGCCCGGTTAAACAGCTCACGCTGGACGTGGCCGGGCTGGAGCAGGACAGCATCAGCGCGATTAAGCAGCTGGCGGCCCAGCCGCTCGAGCCTGCCGGCCAGGATGAAGTGGCGATCCTGCGCAATACCTTTATCGAGCTGGCGCGCAAAATCACCTCTCAGTGGGATCGGCTGGCCGACAGCGACCGCCAGCGCCGGGAGTTTATCGCCAACATTTCGCACGACTTACGCACCCCGTTGACGTCGCTGCTGGGTTATCTGGAAACGCTGTCGCTGAAATCCGCCACGCTGTCGCCGCAGGAGCATCAGCAGTACCTCGCTACCGCGCTGCGTCAGGGGCAAAAGGTACGCCATCTGTCGCAGCAGCTGTTCGAGCTGGCGCGTCTTGAGCACGGCGGCATCAAGCCCCAGCGCGAGCGTTTTGCCATGGCTGAACTGATTTCCGACGTGGCGCAGAAGTTTGAACTTACCGCCCGCACGCGCGAGGTGAACCTGCGTATTGATGTGCCGGGGCGATTGCCGCTGGTGAACGCCGACGTGTCGATGATCGAGCGCGTGGTCACTAATCTTCTGGATAACGCCATCCGTCATACGCCGAGCGGCGGAGAAATTCGTCTGGCGGTCTGGCAGGAGAATGAACGACTTCAGGTCGAAGTGGCAGACAATGGTACGGGCGTAGATGCCTCGCTGCGCGACGATTTGTTCCAGCGACCGTCAGCGTTAAATCCTCAGGCGTCGCGGGAGAACCGTGGGGGATTAGGGCTGTTAATCGTGAAGAGAATGCTGGAGCTGCACGGTGGCGGGATCAGGCTGATGGAGTCCGTGAGCGGGGCGCGGTTCAGGTTCTTTGTGCCGCTATGAGAAATTGCCGGGTGGCGCTGCGCTTTCCCGGCCTACAGACCACCCCCGTAGGCCAGACCACCCGGCAAAAAGAGATTACTGCGGGAACCACTGCTCGCTGATTTTCTGGTATGTGCCGTCAGCTTTGATCGCTTTCAGCGCGCCGTTCAGTTTTTCCAGCAGGGCTTTGTTATCCGGACGTACCGCGATGCCGAGGCCGGTACCAAAGTACTGCGGATCGGTCACTTTCTCCGTCGCTGTACCCAGCTGCGGGTTGGTTTTCAGCCACTCATTCACCACCGCGGTGTCGCCAAATACGCCATCGATACGGCCATTTTTCAGGTCGATAATTGCGTTCTGGTAGCTGTCATAGGCCACGGTTTTCACTTCAGGATGCTTGTCCTGGAGATATTTCTGGTGCGTGGTGCCGTTTTCCATGCCGATGCGCTTGCCTTTCAGCTCGTCGAAAGACTTATAAGCCCCTTTCTTCGCAATCACTACCGCAGAGTTCGCGTAGTACGGGTCGGTGAACGCGACCTGCTTGCTGCGCTCTGGGGTGATATCCATGCCGGAGATCACCGCATCGTATTTTTTAAATTTCAGGGACGGGATCAGGCTGTCAAACGCGTGGTTAGTAAAGGTGCAGTCGGCCTGCATCTGCTTGCACAGCGCTTTCGCCAGGTCAATGTCAAAGCCGACGATCTGGTTGCTGGCATCCAGCGATTCAAACGGCGGATAGGTGGCAGAAACGCCAAAATTGATTTTATCTGCGGCGGATGCGCCTGCGGCGAAGGTTGCGAGTAATGCGGCCAGAACTAACTTTTTCATTGTAATGCTCCCGTCTGTCTTATTTATGCGCCGTGTCTGCGGCCTGGATATACAATGCCATTTACTGAATTTATATGCAATAAAAATGATTAAATATTACCTTTGTTGCAAAAAAAAGCGGATAACCCATCAGGTTACCCGCTCAATGAATACCGTTTTATGCATTGGCGTGATTAATTCCTGCGCTCAAACGCCAGCGCCTTACGCTCGATAAGACGCATCATCAGTGTCAGCAGACCGTTGACCACCAGATAGACCAGACCCGCCGCACCGAACACCATCACGTCGTAGGTACGTCCGTACAGCAGCTGCCCGTGGCCCATCACTTCCATCAGGGTGATGGTGTAGGCCAGAGAGGTGCTTTTGAACACCAGAACGACTTCGTTGGAATAGGAAGAGAGCGCACGCTTAAAGGCGTATGGCAGCAGGATCGCCAGCGTGTCCTTCTTGCTCATGCCCAGCGCACCGCAGGACTGCCACTGGCCTTCCGGGATCGCGCGGATCGCGCCGTAAAACAGCTGCGTGGTATAGGCCGCGCTGTTCAGTGAGAGAGCTATCAGGGCGCAGAGCCATGGCTCAGAGAGCAAATGCCAGATAACCGGATATTCCTGTAACGACGGGAACTGCCCTGGACCGTAGTAAATCAGGAAGATCTGCACCAGCAGCGGCGTACCGGTAAAGAGCGTAATGTAGCCACGGACAATCCACACCAGCACCGGCGTTTTCAGCGTCAGGACGATGGTGAAGAACAGCGCCAGGATCAGCGCTACGATGATAGACGCAACGGTCAGCGTCAGGCTGGTGTGCAGCCCTTTCATCAGTTCGGGTAAATAATCCAGCATCAGCCTGGTCTCCGTTCAAAACGCGTTGCGCGCAGATCAATACGCTTCAGAACGTACTGGCTCAGCAACGTGATCACCAGGTAGATAGCCGCCGCGACGATGTACCAGGTAAATGGCTCCTGCGTACGGGTGGCGATACTTTTGGTTTGCAGCATCAAATCGTTCACGCTGATCAGGCTCACCAGCGCGGTATCTTTCAACAGTACCAGCCACTGGTTGCCCAGCCCTGGCAGGGCATGACGCCACATCTGCGGCATCACCAGGCGGAAGAAGATCGCCGCTTTCGACAGGCCCAGCGCCTGACCGGATTCCCACTGTCCCTGCGGTACCGCTTTCAGCGCGCCGCGCAGCGTTTGTGACGCATAGGCCGAATAGAGCAGGGAGAGCGCAATTACGCCGCACAGGAACGGACTGACGTCGAAGTTCTCAATCTGCATTTGCACCGGGATCTGCGCAAAGCCGAGATTAATCGTAAAGCCGTCCGACAGCGTTAACAGCAGCTGTGAGGAGCCGAAATAGATAAACAGGACCACCAGAATTTCCGGCAGTCCACGCAGCACAGTTACCAGCGCTGAACCGAGCCATGCGACAGGGCGCCACTTAACGGACTCCCACACCGCAAAGAACATCGCCAGTACGAGGCCGATAATCAGTGCACAAACGGCAAGGCCGACGGTCATCCCGGCGGCGCTTGCTAAAGGAAAAATTTCATTCATCAGGAATTACTTCTGGAACCATTTTTTGTAGATGGTTTCGTAGGTGCCGTCTTTCTTCACTTTTTCCAGCGCAGCGTTGAATTTCTGCTGCAGCTCGGTGTTGCCCTGACGTACGGCAATACCCAGACCTGTACCGAAGTAGTCTTTATCTGTCACCTTGTCACCCACGGCGGCCAGCTTGTCGTTCGCTTTCAGCCATTCAGTCACGACAGCCGTGTCCCCGAACACCGCATCGATACGGCCGTTTTGCAGGTCCAGCTTCGCATTCTGGTAGCTGTCATACGGCACGGTGGTGATTTCCGGGTGCTTATCCATGATGAATTTCTGGTGCGTGGTGCCGTTCTGCACGCCGACTTTCTTGCCTTTCAGCAGGTCAACGGAGGCATATTTACCTTTCTGACCAATAAACAGTGCCGAGTTGTCGTAGTAAGGGGTGGTGAACAGAACCTGCTTTTCACGCTCCGGAGTGATGTCCATACCGGCCATCACGGCGTCGATACGGCGGAACTTCAGGCTGGGGATCAGGCTGTCGAACGCCTGGTTGCTGAAGGTACAGGTCGCGTCGATCTCTTTACACAGGGCATTTGCCAGATCCACGTCGAAGCCAACAATCTTGTTGTTCGCATCAATGGATTCAAACGGAGGGTAGGACGCTTCAGTGGCGAAACGGATGGTCTGGGCTGCGGTAGCGGAAAGGCTGACGCTAGCAAGCAGCGCGGCAATCAATACTTTTTTCATTATAATTTCCCTAACACATCAGTGTGATAAGTAGTTTTTGAAGGCATCGGTTTGCGGGTTGGTGAAGCAGCTCGCATCACCTTGCTCAACGATATACCCGTTTTCCATGTAGACCACGCGGCTGGCGGTTTTGCGCGCCACTTCCACCTCGTGGGTCACGATGACCTGGGTAATGTTGGTTTCCGCCAGTTCACGAATGATACTCACGATCTGGGCAGTAATTTCCGGGTCCAGCGCTGCGGTTGGTTCGTCGAACAGCAGCACCGCTGGCTCCATCATCAGCGCACGGGCGATCGCCACACGCTGTTGCTGACCACCAGAGAGATGCAGAGGATAACGGTCGTTGTACGGTTTCAGACGCAGACGTTCCAGCAGCTTTTCAGCTCGCGCCATCGCCTGGTCTTTGCTTAAGCCAAGCACGCGGCACGGGGCTTCAATCAGGTTTTGCACCACCGTCAGATGCGGCCAGAGATTATATTGCTGGAAAACCATGCCCACGTTTTGACGCAGTTCACGAATCGCTTTATCAGAAGGGGTTTTCGCGAAGTCAAAATGGTTACCGGCGATGGCCAGCGTTCCCGAACGGGGCATTTCAAGCAGATTTAAAACACGCAGAAGGGAGCTTTTTCCCGCGCCGCTTGGGCCGAGCAAAACCAGCGTTTCGCCCTCCGGGCAGCTCAGCGTAATGTCGAACAGCGCCTGGTGTGCGCCGTAGAAGCAGTTAATGCCGTTTAGTTTAATACTCATCGGGGCAGTCTTTACTCATCCAGGCAATCTATAGCAATTGAGGCCGCAGATAGTACCGTTGACAGAATAGTTATGCAATATTTCTGCGTTAAAAGTTAAATATAACCCGTGTTTCCTCTTAAACATAGCACAAAATAGCGACGGGAAAGGGGGGCGAGAATAAATGTCGGCATTCCGCATGAAATGCCGGACATTTTACGGGGTTAACGTTTATTTAACGTATGCGTTAGCGGTTCTCAATCGACTGGCGAAGGGTGCCCGCCGGAGCATGAACGCTGCCGCCAATGTAGCGCACATCATCTATTGCCCAGCACTGGCCTTCACGGATCATCAGCACCTCATCCTGCCAGGTTTGCGTCCCCTGGGTTAGCTTCACGCGCAGAGGAATATTCCGTGCGTCGGTATTCGGAATGGTGGACGCGCTGGCGACGTCGGCGCTGTCCGGCAGCGTGGCGCGGCTGGAGAACGGATCGGATGAAAGCAGCGCGTTTTGCTGCGGATCGCGCGAGGCGTCATTAAGCAGTTTCGCCAGATTATCGCTCAGGTACGGGCGCAGGGCGGTGAGGTCATTACCGCGATGCTGAATGCGGTAATCATAGAACTGTTGCGCCACGGCGTCCGGGCCGCCCTCAATGCAGGGGCCGCTGCGGGAACCGATATCCTTAAAGGCTGGCGTGACCGGCGTAGTGCAGGCGCTGAGCACCAGCGCGCAGGGCACTAAAAGCGTTAAAGCAGAGTAGCGCATGTTGATTTCCTTATTTATTAACTATCCTTTCAATCATAGCGTAACGAACCGATAATGCAGTTGCTAACGCATTGAACGCTAAAGACGGAGAGGAAGTATGCAATTTTCAACAACACCAACCCTGGAAGGTCAACCCATTACCGAGTACTGCGGCGTGGTCACCGGTGAGGCGATTCTGGGCGCCAACATCTTCCGGGACTTCTTTGCCGGCATTCGGGATATCGTCGGCGGGCGCTCCGGTGCCTACGAGAAAGAACTGCGTAAAGCGCGTGACATTGCGTTTAAGGAGCTGGGCGAGCAGGCCAAAGCGTTGGGCGCGGATGCGGTGGTGGGCATTGATATCGACTACGAAACGGTCGGGAAAGATGCCAGCATGCTGATGGTGAGCGTAAGCGGCACGGCGGTGAAAACCCGTCGATGAAGCGTTCGCTCTCAACCCTCCTGCTGGCATTGTTGCTGGCAGGATGCGCCTCGGAAGAGGGCGTTGTTGATAAAGGCGCGTACGAACTTGATACGCGCCATCAGGCGCAGGCGGCCTACCCGCGCATAAAGGTGCTGGTGATCCATTACACCGCCGATGATTTCGACACCTCGCTTGCGACCTTAACCGATAAAAACGTCAGCTCTCACTATCTCATCCCCGCAAAGCCCCCAGCTCCGCAGGGCAAACCGCGTATCTGGCAGCTGGTGCCGGAGAGCGAGCTGGCCTGGCATGCAGGTATTAGCTTTTGGCGTGGGACCAACCGCATAAATGATACCTCCGTCGGCATTGAGCTGGAAAACCGCGGCTGGCGGAAAACCGATGGTGTGAAAACCTTTACCCCCTTCGAACCGGGGCAAATTGCGGCGCTAATCCCGCTTGCCAGAGACATCATCGCCCGCTACGACATTAAACCGCAGAACGTTGTGGCCCATTCGGATATCGCCCCGCAGCGTAAAGACGACCCTGGCCCGCTGTTTCCGTGGCGCGAGCTGGCGCAGCAGGGCATCGGAGCCTGGCCTGAACCGGCGCGGGTAAATTTTTATATCAACGGGCGACCGCATTATCAGCAGGTTGATACCGCAGCACTGCTCGATCTGCTGGCGCGCTACGGTTACGAGGTGCCAGAAAACAGCACGCCTGCACAGCAAAAACGCATCATCATGGTGTTCCAGATGCATTTCCGTCCGCAGTTATGGAATGGCGTAGCGGATGTTGAAACCATGGCGATTGCCGAAGCACTTTTAGAGAAATACGGGCAGGGGTAAACCTTTGGCTTACCCCCAAATGAGTATATTTCCGCAAGTTTCTATTAGATTAATCCTAAGTACAATCTCATTTCATTTTTAGTTAATTGACTTAAAATTATTCGGATTTAAGATGGACACATAGCACGCTAAGCAATTTAGCGAATAAAAAACTTTACTCTTTTTTTTATTCTTGAGTTTTTCATCAGGAAAATATTTATGGTTCGGTATGAATGCCGTTGCCATGTTTTTTTAAAATCACATCTTAAAACGGGTATAACAATGTTAAGCATCTATGGAAAAAAATTACGTCCGCAACATGAAATGGAAAAGATTATTTCTGCAACCTCATGCGTTGAAGAAAGAACGTTAAAAAAATGGCAGAAGATTTCCACTGCTGATTCCGGTTTAATTCATATTATCGTCAGCGGCGAAGTCGAATTTCGACGTGACTCTGACGAACTGTGCTTGTTCACCGTTACCGGGCAATGCATTTTCGGCCTGTCGTCGATGTATTACAACGCCACCCATATGTACGGCCTTGTTCGGTCGAATACGGTTGTTCGCTCGATCAAGAAAGAGGTCTTCGCCCAGCTGATGACCGAGAAAAACCTGTGGCCTGAGCTGACAAAAGTGCTTTCCTGGTACATATGCCTGATGAGCAAGCGCGATGATATTCTGGTCGCTCGCAGCGCATATTCTGTTGTTCGCGAATTTTTATATGAGATCAACGACCTGATTGTACAGCATCAGCGTGATATTAACGTTTATGATTACATTCAGGAATACACTAACCTGGCACGTAGCACCATTATTAAAATCCTCTCCGATCTGAAAAAAGGTCAATATATTGTGGTGGAAAAAGGTCGACTGCTTAACCTCACCGCACTGCCTGAAAAATATTAATGTCTACTCCCGCCGGTCTCCTTTTTCACTGAAAGGGGAACGGCTGTTTTCACTGTTTTTAACACTTGCTTGTGAATTATCCTGCGTTTCGTCAACCGGCGGTGCGGGAATTTTTCCTTGAGAATAATCCTGCTCCTGCTCTTTTAATGCCTGTTTAAATAATTCCGTTAATGATGACTCTTCACTGCTCGTGCTGGCGGGGGCGGTATCGTGCTCATGCGCCTCAGTTCCGGGTAGGGTATCCCGCGAGGGTTCTTGCGGCACCGCGCCGTCGGGCGCCTGCTGCCAGTCGGCATCATCACTGATGATCGGCAGATCCTGCATCGGTGGAACATCAACAGGCACTGGCGCAGCTTTAGGCTGCGGATGCGGGAACGGTTTACTCACGTACACGTAGTGCATCTCCGAAAGCTGGGTTTCCGGTTTGGCAACGCTGGCGTTGACCGGTTCAGGCGCCGGGTGGCGCATGTTCCAGTAGACATGCATATACAGGCCGACAACCAGCATGGCGCAAAGGCCGACCATCCATAATGTTGTTTTGCCGAAAACGTTTTTCAGGCTGGGGAGGCGGTACGAAAACCAGACCGCTTCCCCGGTTGTATAGCTGCGCTGGGCCGCAAGGCAGATGGTCGACATTAGGCTTTCTTCTCCTGCATTTTTGCGTCCGGGGTAGTGCGGGTGGCCTGAATCAGTACGCTCGGCGTGCTGTTGGTTACGCGCATCAGCTGCATCAGCGTTTCTTCGCCGGGGATGCCATCCACGTGCAGATGCATTTTTTGCTGAAACTCACGGGTGCGTTTCATCATCTCAGCGGTCCAGATCCGGGCATGCGTTTCGGGCTGGTTCAGCGCGATGCTTAACTGCTGATCGAGCCAGGCCATGTCTTTGCTGTCGCTGGCCGCGCCGATCGCGTCTTTTCCTTCCGGTGTCAGGCGGTGCAACTGGGTGAAGTTGCCGGTCGCATGCCGGTTAAACCAGCTGCGGCTCACCTGCCAGGTCCGGTTATTCATTAACAGGTCAATTGATGTATCTCCGACCCTGGCGACCACCGCATAGTTAAGGTGACCGCTGGTTTTCAGTTCACTGACCCACGGATACCCTTCCTGCGCCAGCGTCTCCGGCGACACGTTCCCCTGTTTACACATCAGGTTCACTTTAGCGGCATTCTGGCACAGCGCATCTTCGGCCGAGGCGTCATATCCCCACATCAGATAGAGCTGGTGCATCGCATCCGGCTGATTAACCATTTCATTGTCGATAACCGGCACCACGGGCGCCTCCGTTTTTCGCGTCGGCTGTTTCCAGCTAACGGGGACCGGCAGCTGGATGGGAAGGTGCCCGCTGATGGACGAGGTTAAATACCAGCCGCAGGCGGCAAACAGCACCGAAGCGAACAGCCCCACGGTTGCCAGACGCTTACCGTGTTTTTTCGCGGGCAGGATCTCTCCCGCCGCCAGGCGTAAATGACGCGGGCTGACCTGCGACGCGCGTTCCGTCCAGGCAGCGAGCATTGACAGGTGCGCCAGTTCGTTAAGTTTGCTGATGTCGCCTTTGGTCAACGTGTGCATTTTGCGCACGCGGGCCGGCGTTAACGGCGAATTTTCACAGCCGTGTTCTTCGCATTGCGCCTGCACATAGCCCAGGAATTCGCGGCAGGTCAGGGGGCGCAGGACATGACGAGTGTGTGTATATTCGCGCAGTTCAGGTTGCTTAAGCAGGATTTCCTGATCCGCAGTGCCCGTCAGCACCACGGAGAGCCGGAAGTTCAGCTCCTGGGCTCGCGTGAGCAGCGTACCCAGGACTTCACGGCAGCTCTCTTTCATGGCTTCGGCGTGTGAAATCACCAGCACTCTGGTTTTCGCTTTTCCCTCGTGCCACTGGCGCAGGATGGCATCCACCGCCTGCAGGCGATTCTTGCTCTCTTTCGTTACCGGATTGAGCTTGTACAGCAGGCTACTGGCACTCAGTTTGGGAAACGCATTGATAACAAGGACGTTACTGTGGCGGGTTTTTAGCGCATCGCTGAAGTGACCCAGAAGCGGGGCGTCGTCGCAAAAGAGCCCGATAATTCCCGCCTGCTGGGTTTTCTCTTTCAACAGGTTGAACACATCCTGATGATAAGGCACCAGAAAATCCCCGGATAAACGGGCGATCGATCTGAATGGCGGATTTTTAAAATTAAAGTGGCTCTGATACATAACGACTTACCGTCTCTGATTAGGAATAGCAACAGCATCAGAAAGTAAGGTAACGCCCCTGAACGGTCAATTTGCAAACAGGGTAAAAATATCCTGCTGGCAGCGTCTAACATTTGGATTTTATACGGTCAATATTTTTCTTTATGAAAGTTAGCGGCGAAGTCAGTGGTCGCATTTGCATCAGCTTATTACTATTTTCATCCATATTGGCGCAGTATGACGCTGCTTATTTTTGCTTTGCTATAGGCCGGATAAAAAATGAGGTTCTCATTTCTTTCACGGTGGATAACGCCTTGTATTATGTTTGTGCTGCTGATCTTTTGCGGCCAGCAAGGGTATCTCACCTTTAAAGATTATAAAAAAGTTATGAATAAGTTGGCTAATGCCGATCAACAGCCGCTGAAAAAAACGCGCGAAGAGAAATCCTTTTCGCTTTTTACGGCAGCCGTGCGTCAGGAAATCTTACCGGGTGCGGTGAAAGCCCCGCTGGCAGCTGAAATCGAAGGTATTGTGAACAGCGATGACGCCTGGCTCTCCTTTGCTGTCATCAAAACGCCAGGCGGTCAGAGAAGCTACCGTGAGGGTGAACCTCTCTCTGGATTTAACGACGCATTTATTCAGGAAATAAACAAAGATAATGTGGTGGTTAATTATGAAGGTACTACGCAGGTTCTGGCATTAAATAAACCGGACTATTTTAAGGGTGGCGTGGATAGCGGCCCGGTAACGAAATCGACAAAAGATGTTGGCGCAGAGAGTGTGCATCTTGATGATTATCTGGTGTTAAAACCCATAATTGAAAAGGGCCGACTGGAAGGCTACAGGATAAACCCAAGGAATGCCTCCGCCTTTTACAGCCAGTCAGGTCTGGAAAAAGGCGATGTGGCGGTTCAGGTTAACTCTGTCGATATGACCGATGAAGCAAAAGCGAAAAGCATTATTGCCAACTGGTCAAAAATGAAAGAAGCGGAGGTCATCGTACGACGTCACGCTCACCTTGAAAATATTCGGATTAATGTTCTAAACAATTAAAAAGTGTGCAGACATGAAAAAAATTCCCTGGGCGTGCGTGGCGCTGACCGCATTGTCGTTATATTCCAGTTCGCTGCTTGCAGCTAACTTTAGCGCGAGTTTTAAAAATACTGATATTCGCGAGTTTATCGATACGGTAGGCCGCAATCTCAATAAAACCATTCTGGTCGATCCGTCCGTCCAGGGAACCGTCTCGGTCCGAACCTACAACGTGCTGACGGAAGATGAGTACTATCAATTCTTTCTGAGCGTGCTGGATCTCTACGGCCTGTCGGTGATCCCGATGGACAACGGCATGGTCAAAGTGGTGCGCTCAAGCGTGGCGCGTACCGCCGGTGCGCCGCTGGCAGACAGCAAAAATCCGGGCAAAGGTGACGAGATCATCACCCGCGTGGTGCGCATGGAAAACGTGCCTGTTCGTGAGCTAGCCCCGCTGCTGCGTCAGCTCAACGATGCCACCGGTATCGGGAATGTGGTCCACTTTGAGCCGTCCAACGTCCTGCTGTTAACCGGTAAAGCCTCGGTGGTGAACCGGCTGGTGGATCTGGTGCAGCGCGTCGATAAAGACGGCATCCAGCGTCGCGAAATCATCCCGCTGCGCTTTGCGTCCGCCAAAGAACTCTCGGAGATGTTGAATAACCTCAACAATGAAGAACAGAAAGGGCAGAACGCGCCGCAGCTGGCGACTAAAGTCGTCGCGGATGACGAAACCAACAGCCTGGTGATCAGCGGCGCGGAAGATGCGCGGGCGCGCACCCGTTCCCTTATTCATCAGCTGGATCGTGAGCAGAATAACGAGGGTAATACCCGCGTCTTCTACCTCAAGTATGCCAGCGCCACCAAAGTGGTGCCGGTTCTCACCGGGATTGGTGAGCAGCTGAAAGACAAGCCGGGTGCGGCCAAAGCGAAATCCGCGAGCGCCTCAACCGATCTGAATATTACCGCCGACGAGTCAACCAACTCCCTGGTGATCACCGCACAGCCTAACGTGATGAACTCCCTCGAGAAAGTGATCGACAAGCTGGATATTCGCCGTCCGCAGGTGCTGGTGGAAGCGATCATTGCCGAAGTGCAGGACGGTAACGGCCTGGATCTTGGCGTGCAGTGGACCAGCAAGCACGGCGGGGTGCAGTTTGGCTCCACCGGCCTGCCAATCAGCCAGATTAAAAATGGCACCATGAAAGGGGCAAGTTTCACTGGCCTTGCGACCGGCTTCTTTAACGGTGACTTCGGTGCGCTGGTGACCGCGCTTTCCACTGACGGCAAAAATGACATCCTCTCCACGCCAAGCGTGGTCACGCTGGATAACAAAGAAGCGTCGTTCAACGTCGGTCAGGATGTGCCGGTGCTTTCCGGTTCGCAAACCACCAGCGGCGACAACGTCTTTAACTCGGTTGAGCGTAAAACCGTAGGGACCAAGCTGAAGATTGTGCCGCAGATTAACGATGGCGACATGATCCATCTGAAGATTGAGCAGGAAGTGTCGAGTGTCGACAACAGCGCGACGGAAGACTCCAGCCTCGGCCCAACCTTCAACACGCGCACGATTAATAACGAAGTGATGGTCCACAGTGGCCAGACGGTGGTGCTTGGCGGTCTGATGGAAAATGTGACCAAACAGTCCGTGTCCAAAGTGCCCCTGCTCGGCGATATCCCGCTGGTCGGTCAGCTGTTCCGCTACACCTCGCAGGATACTTCCAAACGCAACCTGATGGTGTTTATTCATACCACCGTCCTGCGTGACGACGACAACTACAGCGCGGCCTCGAAAGAGAAATATGACCAGATCCGGGTGCGCCAGATGCAGCGAGTGGAGGAGAAAAAGCTCGGTATTGTTGAGCCGACTGACAACGCCGTCCTGCCCGCGTTTCCCTCTGCAAGCACTGGCGCCGCACCGGTGAAAACCAGCGCCACGCGCAATCCGTTTAAAGAATAGCGCGGAGGGGTAACGTGGACGAACTGAGTAAAACACTGTGTAGCAGCAACTACGCAAAAGATAACGGCGTTCTGTTTTACAACAATGATGTCTATATCCGGGACGACACTCCTGCGCATGCTCTGCTGGAGGTGCGCCGGGTGCTGGGCCGTGCTTTCATCCCCGTCACTGTGACGCCGGAAGCGTTTGACGAGATGCTGGCCAAAATCTGGCAGCAGAGCAGCGGCGTGTCGCAGCAGCTGGTGGACGACATGGACGCGGATATCGATCTGATGGCCTTAACCGAGGAGATCCCGGATAACGAAGATCTGCTCGATAACGACGAAAACTCACCGGTGATCCGCCTGATCAACGCCATTCTCGGCGAGGCGGTGAAGGACGGCGCGTCGGATATTCATATCGAAACCTTCGAGCGTACGCTGAGCATCCGCTTTCGTGTTGACGGCGTGCTGCGCCCGGTGTTGCAACCGGCGCGTAAGCTCGCGCCGCTGCTGGTGTCGCGTATTAAGGTGATGTCGAAACTCGACATCGCCGAGAAACGTCTTCCCCAGGATGGACGTATCTCCCTGCGCATTGGCCGTAAGGCCATCGATGTGCGTGTGTCGACCATTCCGTCCCAGTACGGCGAGCGCGTGGTCATGCGCCTGCTCGATAAAAGCAATCTCAAGCCCGACATCAACAAGCTTGGGCTGATTGATGAAGAGCTGGAGAAGCTGAAAGGGCTGATTGACCGCCCGCATGGGATCATCCTCGTTACCGGCCCGACGGGTTCCGGTAAAAGTACCACGCTGTACGCCATTCTTTCGGCGCTGAACGGTCACGAGCGCAACATTCTGACCGTGGAAGACCCGATCGAATACGAGCTGGAAGGCGTGGGGCAGACGCAGGTTAACCCGCGCGTGGACATGACCTTTGCCCGCGGGCTGCGCGCGATTCTGCGTCAGGACCCGGACGTGGTGATGATCGGGGAAATTCGCGACGGTGAGACCGCCCAGATCGCGGTGCAGGCGTCGCTGACCGGTCACCTGGTGATGTCGACGCTGCACACCAACAGTGCCGCTGGGGCGATAACCCGTCTGCGGGATATGGGGCTGGAGTCGTTTTTAATCGGTTCATCGCTGCTCGGTGTCATTGCCCAGCGTCTGGTGCGTCGGCTGTGTACGCACTGCCGGACCACCAGTCCGCTGGATGCCAATGAAAAAGCGTTGTTCAGCTTTATGGACGCGCCACCAAAAGCGATTTATCGCGCGGTGGGGTGTGAACACTGCCGTCAGAGCGGCTATCAGGGCCGCGCCGGTATTCATGAGTTTCTGGTGGTGGACAGTACCATGCGCCGCGCCATCCATGAAGATAAGGACGAAATGTCCATCGAAACGCAGCTCTTTAAGCAGGCCTACAGCCTGCGTGAAAACGGGCTGCTGAAGGTGATCGGCGGCGTGACGTCTCTGGAAGAAGTCATGCGCGTCACCGCCGAGCGTGGGGGGGATGCGTAATGGCTTTCTACGCCTGGACGGCGACGAGTGCCGCGGGAAAAACCCAGCGCGGGACATTACAGGCCGAGGGGCAGAAGCAGGTTCGCCAGTGGCTTCGCGAGCAAAAGCTGATGCCCGTGAGTATCACCGAAACCCGCGAAACGGCGACAGGCGGGAAAGCGAAAACCGGGGCGAAGCTCTCTACCCCGGTGCTGTCGATGTTTACCCGTCAGCTTTCGACGCTGGTGAACGCCGCGCTGCCGCTGGAAAGTGCGCTGAAGGCGATCTCTAAGCAGACGGAAGATAAAAAGCTGGCGGCGATGGTGGTGGAGATCCGCGAGAAGGTGGTCGAGGGGCATACGCTGTTCGACGCCTTTAGCCAGTTTCCACGCACCTTCGACAAACTTTACTGCACGCTGGTGATGGCCGGTGAAAAGACCGGCCACCTGGGCGACGTGCTGGAGAAGCTGGCGGAGTACAACGAGCAGCGCCAGAAGATGAAAAGCAAGCTGACGCAGGCGATGGTCTACCCGATTACCCTCACCGTGGTCGCTATCGCGGTGATCGGCATTCTGCTGGTGGCGGTGGTGCCGCAGGTGATTGAGCAGTTTACCCACATGAAACAGCAACTGCCGATCACCACCCGGACGCTGATTGCGGTAAGTGATTTCCTGCAAGCCTGGGGTATCTATATTGTCGGCAGCCTGGCGGGGGCGTTCGTCGGCTTCAAAACCTGGGTGCGAAACGTGAAAAACCGTTTTCGCTGGCACAGCTGGCTGGTGAACGGCTCGCCGATTAAAAAGCTGGTGTGCGCCATCAACAGCGCCCGCTATATCCGTACCCTGAGCATTTTGCAGGCCAGCAGCGTGCCGCTGCTGGAGGGGATGTATATCGCGATGGACGGTATTGAAAATCTCTATGCCCGGCAGGTGCTGGAGCAGGCCGCCGATACCGTACGTCAGGGGGCGTCGCTGTATGCGGCGCTGGAACAGGCGAAATTATTCCCGCCAACCATGCTGTATATGATTGCCTCCGGTGAAGAGAGCGGGGAATTAGGTAATTTAATGGATCGCGCGGCGGAAAATCAGGAATCGGCATTACAGCATCGAATTACATTAACGCTGTCGGTATTTGAACCGGCGCTGGTGGTATCCATGGCGACGATTGTTTTATTCATCGTTCTTTCAATATTACAACCGCTTCTGCAACTTAATAATATGGTAGGTTAAATCATGGCTCTAAAACGTAAAAACCTGGCTCGCCAGGCGGGCTTCACATTGCTCGAATTAATGGTGGTGATTGTTATTCTTGGCGTTCTGGCGAGTATGGTAGTGCCAAACTTAATGGGTAATAAAGAAAAAGCGGATACGCAAAAGGCGACCAGCGATATTGTCGCGCTCGAAGGCTCGCTGGATATGTATAAGCTGGACAACCACCGCTACCCGACCACAGAGCAGGGTTTGCAGGCGCTGGTGACGAAGCCGGAAATCGCACCAATCCCGAACGGCTATCGCACGGATGGCTATATTCGCCGCCTGCCGCAGGATCCATGGGGCAGCGATTATATTCTGGTCAGCCCAGGTGAACACGGTGCGGTGGACATTTTCTCTGCGGGTCCGGACGGCGAAGCGAATACTGCCGATGACATTACCAACTGGTCTCTGGATAAGAACGAGAAGTAATGAAAAATCAACGCGGCTTTACGTTGCTGGAAATTATTCTGGCGCTGGTGATATTTGCCAGCTGCGCCATGATGGTGGTGTCCACCATTCCTTCGCGCAGCGGCGCGGATATATTTGGCCAGCAATTAAAAGCGCTCGTTGATTATGGTTCAGACCGTGCGGTGATGGACGGAAATATTGTCGGGCTGGTGATCGCCACTGATAAATATCAGCTGGTGACGATCGCGGATAAAAATGGCGAGCGTCACTGGGTGCCATTATCTGCCGGACGTATTACCACCAAAGGTGATTTTCCGGAAGAGATGCACGTGTCGCTCTCGCCGCAGCGCCTGGCCGCGACGGTGGCGTCCGAGCCACAGGTGATCTTTTTACCGGACGGTGAAATCAGCCGCTTTACGCTGACGCTGCAAAGTTACGACAAACAGCACCATTTCCGCGTGGTGTCGCAGGGTGCGGCGCCGGTATCGGTAGAAAACGATGGCTAACGACAACACAAAGCAAAAGGGGATGACGCTGCTGGAGGTGATGGTCGCGCTGGTGATTTTCTCCACCGCCGCGCTGGCGCTAATGAACTCGGTCTCCCTGAACGTGCGTTTTACCCATGGCTTGGCCGATACCTTGCAGGCCAGTTGGGTAGCGGAAAATCAGCTGGCAGAAGCGCAACTCACCAAAACCGACTTCCCGGATGCTGAGCAGCAGGGGACGGAAATCATGGGCGGGCGCAGCTGGAACTGGCGTAAGCAGCGGGTGAAAACCGCCGACAACGGCTGGGCGAACTCCATTCGCGTCTATGCGGAAGGCGATGAGAGCCAGCCGGTTATTTCCCTGCACATCATTCCGCCGGGAGAGAGCAAGTGAAGAAAACGCGACGCCAGCGCGGATTTACCCTGCTGGAGATCATGATTGCGCTGACTATTTTCGCGGTAATCAGCACCCTGGCCTGGCAAATTCTGGACGGCGCGATGCGTACCAGCTCGGCCACCGATGCCAGCGCCGCTAAGCTCAACCAGCTTCAGCGCGGCTGGAGTCTGATGGAGCGCGACTTTTTCCAGCTACAGGCGCGAGCGCCGCGTAATGAGCCAGAGCGGTTCCGTCAGGAGGGCGATGCCCTTGAACTGACCACCCTGAATGGCGTGAGCGGAACGGTCCACCTGGAGCGCGTGCGCTGGCGGCTGGAAGAGGGGCGTTTGTACCGCGACGTCTGGCCGGTCATTGACGGCCCGGTGGACGTTAAGCCTGACGAAGTGCCGATTGTCAGCGGCGTAAAAGCATTGCAGTGGCGGTTTTATCGTCAGGGCTGGCAGACAGCCTGGCACGACGCCGCCCATCTGCCGGACGGCGTGGAGGTTACGTTGACGATGGAAAACGGGGATACCTGGCGCTGGGTGTTCACCACGCCGGGGGATATGCCGGAGGTGGCCGCTGCCGCTGCCCCAGAGAAAGCCGCCGACGCGCCTGCGACGACTCCGGACGCAGCCCCTGCGCCTTCGCCGGAGACCAGACCATGAACCGAATCCGTCAACAAAAGGGCGTCGCCCTGCTGGTGGTGCTGATTTTGCTGGTGATGATGTCGGCGCTGGCCGCCAAAATCAGCCAGCAGTTCTGCCGTAATTTGCAGAAAACGCATTATCAGATAAGCCAGCAGCAACTGCGCTGGGCGATGCAGGCCCAGGAAAAAGTGGTGAAGGACAGGTTACAGACCGATGCCAGCGGCGAGAGCAAGCCGCTGGCGCTGGACGGCGACTGGCATCAGCCGCTGGAGACGCAGGGAGAAGACTACACGGTCGTGAGCCAGGTGGAAGACGCTCAGGACTGCTTTAACGTCAATAACCTGTTGACCGCCGACGTCGCGCCCCAGGGGCAAAGCGCTCCCGCGGTGACGGAAAAACCGCGTAAAGAGCGGATTGTTGAACAACTCCTGACGGAAAGCGGGCTCAGTCCGGGCACGGCGGAGGCGGTCTATTTCCAGCTGGTGGATTATCTCGATGGTGACAGCACCACGGCGAAAGAGGGTGCCGAAAGCGATGCGTGGGCTGGCATCGTGCCCGCCCGGAAACCGGCAAACCAGATGATGCGCAGCATCGCGGAGATCAAACTGCTGCCAGCGTTCCCGGTTACGGCATATCCGAAGGTGAGCAAGCTGTTATGCGCGCTGCCGGACGCCGCCAGCAAGGTGGACGTTAACACCCTGCAACCGGAACAGGCCGTGGTGCTGGCGGCCATGTTTCCGGGAAAATTCACGCAGGATGACGCCGTTCGTCTGCTGGATAAACGTCCGGAATCGGGCTGGGAAAATATGGACGCGTTCAGCAAAGCGCTGGAGCAGACCTTCCCGCAGTTAAAAGACGATCTCCCGCAGGTGGCAGATCAATTTTCTATAAACAGCCGGT
Organism: Enterobacter cloacae complex sp. 402C9; assembly: GCF_050030745.1. Lineage (NCBI taxonomy): Bacteria > Pseudomonadati > Pseudomonadota > Gammaproteobacteria > Enterobacterales > Enterobacteriaceae > Enterobacter > Enterobacter cloacae complex sp. 402C9. The sequence continues at coordinate 1,586,707 of NZ_JBLGUW010000001.1, forward strand.
ACTTCCGCGTGAATTACAGCGGCAATACCGATGAATTAACGCTTCGCGTGGTCAGCCAGCTTCAGATGAATAACGAAGCCGGTGAGATCGTGACGTGGCAGCGTCGTTACCGAATGATTGAATAAGAAAAGTAGAACGTTATGAAACAGGTACTTTTTGTTCGCCCCGACAGCCGCGAGGGCGGGAAAATAATGTGCTGTGAGTCCGGCAGCGAGCGCGTCGAGGTGCTCGACAGCCTGGAGATGCTGGCCGAACACCCGCTGGCTACACGCGTTTGTCTCCTGCTGCCCGCCAGCGACATGATTTTCCGCCATTTCACGCTGCCGAAAAAGGTGGCTTCTCAGGCGATGGCCTTCTCGTGGATGGCGGAAGAGACGCTGATTGGCGACGTGGACAACCTCCACTGGACAGTGCTCTACAAAAAAGGCGCTGACGTCGACGCCGTTGCCATTGACGCCGACCGCCTGCGTGCGGCATTGACCCGCTGTCACGAGGCCGGATTAAACGTGATTCAGGCCCTGCCTGATGCCTGGCTGCTGCCCGTGGCGGTAGGGGGCAGCACGCTGGTCGCACAGGATAAAGGCTACTGGCTGCGTTTATCTCCCCACGTGGCGGGTGAAATGGAGGGAACCCTGCTGCCGCTGTTGATGCAGAAAGCCGGAGACGGGGAAGTGTGTTGCTACGGCGACGCGCCTGCGGACGTTCACGTTGACGTACAGCATGCCTGGCAGCACCCGCTGGTGCTGATCCAGCCGCAGTGGAAAACCTGTCGTGTGAATCTGCTTCACGGTGAATTCAGCCTTAAGGCCGGTCATGGCCAGGCCGCAAAAAGCATGAAAGCAGCGATGATAGCGGCGGGCCTGCTGTCCGTTGGTCTGCTGCTGGGGCCGCGCATTGCGATGGCCTGGATGCTGGTACAGCAGGAAAATCGGGTTCAGCAGGAGATCGTTCAGGTTTATCAGCACCATTTCCCCAGCATGCACCAGCAGACCAATATCAAATATCACTTTGGCCAAAGCCTGAAAAAACAGAGCAAGGGGTTCTTTCTTCAGCTTGAGGAGCTGGAGAAAGCCAGGCAGTCAGTCCCTGCGATGGAGATCGATCTGCTGGAATACGATGCGCAGCAAAACACCCTGACGCTGAGCGTTAGCGCGCAAAGCCAGCCCGCGTTGCAGGCGTTTGTGAACCAGACCAGTGAGAATTTTGATTTTACCTTACAACCTGTTTCAACAACCGAACCGTATACCGCCATGATCGCAGGGAAACATAAATGAAAGAGCGAATCGCGCAGCTGAAATCACGCTATCAGAATTACAGCGCCCGGGAAAAAATCATTTTAAAAATATGTGCCGTTGCCATTGTGGCGGCTGCGGTGTATTACACAGGAGTAATTCCCCTGGATAATATGATTCAAAATAGTAAATCGACGCTTAAAAGACAAAAAGAGACGCTTAACTGGATGCGCAGTGAAATTGATAAAAATCATCTTCAGGTCCAGTTAGTTAAATCGAATAATCCGCGTACGGTGGTCGAGAACAGCGCTCATGAAATTAATCTTTCACTGACGGATGTGCGCCAGGAGGGGCAAACTTTATCGTTCGTGGTGAATCGGGTAAATGTATATGAATTAAAAAGCTGGCTGCGTGAAATTAATCAGACCTCCGGCGTGACATTGCAAAAAATAAACCTCACGACGGTTGACCACCTCAGCGATGTGAAAGCACAGGTGCAGCTTACCTGGTCAAAAAGCGCATGAATACCTTCACGCTGATGCGGGAGGCCTGTCCGCTCGGTTTCCCGATGATGAGTGCTATCCTGGGCGGGATTATGGGCAGTTTTCTCGGCGTTGTTGCCGAGCGCGTACCGGGAATGGTGATGGATGAGGAGGGGAGCGGCAATCTGCTCTTTCCTGCCTCGCACTGCCCGGTGTGTCAGCACACGCTTGCTGCATGGGAAAATATCCCGCTGCTCAGTTGGCTGTTATTACGGGGGCGCTGCCACCAGTGCGGCAGCGCGATCCCGCTGCGACTCTTTATGGTGGAACTGTTCTCCGCGCTGTTTTTTGGCATCACGGCCTGGTGCATGCCGGACGTTCAGGCGCTGTTCTCTTTGTGGTTACTGGCGGCTTTTTTGCTGCCGCTGGCCATGATCGACTGGCAGCATCAGTTGTTGCCGGACTGCCTGACCCAGCCGCTGCTGTGGGCGGGGTTAGTGCTCCATGCTATTGACCACACATTGCCGCTACGTGATGCGCTGTTTGGCGCGGTGGCGGGCTATCTGTCGCTCTGGCTGCTCTACTGGGCTTTTCGTCTGATCGTCGGACGAGAAGGGCTGGGTTATGGGGATTTTAAGCTACTGGCGGCGCTGGGCGCCTGGTGCGGCTGGCAGGCATTACCCTCCATTGAACTGGCGGCAGCGTTAAGCGGTATTGTCGGTTATTTCGCCGTCAATAATTTAAATAAAAATAATCTCACTATTTCTTTTGGTCCTTACCTCGCCTTTTCTGGAATCGTGGTGTTTATTAGCCAGCAGTTTGCTTTCACATTTTAAATATACTGGTCAAGGTTTTTTATAAATCTTTTTGATGCTGGGAGAGAAGGACGACTCTTTACGCTCGGTGTATCGTAGGAGATATAAGCTACACGGGATTTGGCTTGTATCTTTTTATGGAGGAATACAGCGCAGCAACAATTTTTTGTTCACGGCACTCACGTTGGTTAAATACGCATTACGCGAAACGCATCCATGATCTCACGGAAGGCATGGGTTATTACGTTATAAATAAATTTATCAGGAAATAAAAATGAAATTTATGAAACCAAAATATCTGGCGCTCTTTATTGCGGCGGCCACCAGCTCCGCATTTGCAGCTGCGCCGGGTACGCCTTCTATTACATCGGGCAATGATAAATTTGCGCTGGTAGAAGTGGATCAGGCGGCACAGGATTACAACAACCTCATCAAAGTGCATAAAGAGGGTGTTGATGTAAAAGTGGAATGGAACGTCTGGAGCGGTGACGCCCCAACGTCTGCAAAAGTGCTGCTGGACGGCAAGACCGTCTGGACCGGCGCGGGCAGCGCGGCGGGTTCTGCGACCTTCAAAGTCAAAAAAGGGGGCCGCTATCAGGAACAGGTCGAACTGTGTAACGACAGCGGCTGTACCAAAAGCGCAAGCAAACTGATTATCGTTGCGGATACCGACGGAAGCCATTTGCTGCCGCTGAATACGCCGCTGCTGGAAAATAACAAAGCTTTCGCTCAGCATACCGATAAAGTCGTCGGTGCCTATTTCCCTGAGTGAGGCGTTTACGATCGAAACTTCTCTGCGGATAAGATCCCGGTCGCGAACATTAACCACCTGCTGTACGGCTTTATTCCAATTTGCGGCGGTGACGGTATTAACGACAGCGCCAAATCTTCAGGTGCACTGGAATCCCTGAAACGCGCCTGTGCTGGCCGTCAGGACTACACCGTGGCCATTCACGATCCATGGGCTGCATTGCAGAAACCGCAGAAAGGCGTAAGCAACTGGGACGATCCCTACAAAGGTAACTATGGGCAGCTGATGGCGATGAAAAAAGCCCATCCTGACCTGAAAATTCTGCCATCCATTGGTGGCTGGACCCTGTCCGATCCGTTCTATCAGATGGATAACAAAGTACTGCGTGACCGTTTCGTGGCGTCGGTAAAAGACTTCCTGACCACCTGGAAAGTGTTTGACGGCGTGGATATTGACTGGGAATTCCCGGGCGGCGGCGGTGAAAACGCCAAACTCGGCAATCCTCAGACCGATAAAGCCACCTACACCGCGCTGATGCACGACCTGCGTCAGATGCTGAATGAACTGTCTGCGGAAACCGGTCGTACCTACGAGCTGACTACTGCAATCGGTGCCGGTAAAGATAAGATCGAAGACGTGGACTATAACACCACGCAGCAGTACCTCGACCATATCTTCCTGATGAGCTACGACTTCTACGGTGCCTGGAGCAATACCGATCTGGGCCACCAGACCGCCCTGTACGGTGCTTCCTGGAAACCAGACACTAACTACACCACCGATAACGCGGTGAAAGCGATGCTGGAGCAGGGCGTTAAGCCAGGCAAGATCGTGGTAGGCGCAGGTATGTATGGCCGCGGCTGGACCGGCGTTCATGGTTATACCGGCGATAATCCATTTACCGGCACCGCAACCGGACCAATTAAAGGGACATGGGAAAACGGTATCGTTGACTATCGTCAAATCGTCAACCAGATGCTGGGCAAACCGGGCTGGGAATACAAATATGACGAAGCGGCTGAAGCGCCGTACGTGTTCAACAAGTCCACCGGTGAGCTGGTGACGTACGATAACGCCCGTTCCGTTATGGCGAAAGGCAAATACGTACTGAACAAAAACCTGGGCGGACTGTTCGCATGGTCTATCGAGTCTGATAACGGCGATATCCTGAACGCCATGAACGAAAGCCTGCTGGGCGGAAGTTCCATCCCGGATCTGCCTGTTGAGACTAACCATGCGCCAGTGGCTTCAGCTGCCGATCAAAATGTCACCGGTCCTGCAACCGTGACCCTGGATGGCTCTGCTTCCAGCGACCAGGACGACGATGCGCTGACCTATAAATGGACGCAGGTTTCAGGCCCTTCTGTGACCATCGCCAATAGCACCAAAGCGAAAGCCAGCTTTAGCGTTCCGGCTGTGACAAGCGACCAGAACCTGGTCTTCCGTTTGACCGTAACCGACGCTAAAGGGCTGAGCAATGCTGTTGACGTCCAGGTTGTGAATAAAGCGCCTAAAGCCAACCAGGCGCCGGTAATCAATGCTATGGAAGCCGTTACCGTTCAGTCCGGTGAAGCAATTTCTCTGCACGCACAGGCATCCGATCCTGATGGTGACGCGCTGACCTACAGCTGGAGCGTACCGGCTGATATGAACGCGACCGGCACTGATTCGGCCAACGTTCGCATCACTGCGCCAGAAGTGCACAATACTTCTTCCTACACCCTGAGCGTTATTGTGACGGACGGTAAAACCAGCGTGCAGTCTGACGTGCAGGTGACGGTGGAGCCTAAGCCAGCTGACGAGGTAACGCCTCCTGCCGATGACGTAACCCCACCGGTTGACGACGTAACGCCTCCTGCCGATGACGTCACACCACCGGCTGACGACGTAACCCCGCCAGCTGATGATACCGCTGGCAGCTGCGACGCACCTGTCGATGACAACGCCAGCAAATACGCTGCGTGGGACGCGAGCAAAATCTATAACAACGGCGATACCGTAAGCTTCGACCACCTCGTGTGGAAAGCGAAATACTGGACTCAGGGCAATCAGCCTGGCTTCGGTATGGACGCGTGGGAGCTGGTAAGCAACGTGAAGATGAACTGGCGTTCTGACCTGGTCTACAACGGCGGCGACACCACCACCTATGAAGGTAACGTTTACCGTGCGAAATGGTGGACCCGTGGCGATAACCCAGCAAATAGCGACGTATGGGTAAAAGAAGGCGCATCAACAGATTGCAAATAATCTAACCCATTAATTACTCCCCCCTTCTGAGGGGGAGTAATTAGAAATTCATTTACAGGATGTTTCTAAGGAGAAATAACCAATAAAGTCAGCAGGTAAAAATGAAAAAGCTCATTTTGTTGTTATTAATAATAAGCCAGGGCGCTCTGGCAAACTGTTGGGATAAAGCGGCGCGTTATTATCATGTCGACCCTTTTTTACTCTACGCGATAGCGAATGTGGAATCCGGTATGAATCCGTACGCGGTTGGGCAAAACCGCGATGGCACGCGGGATGTCGGGCTGATGCAAATCAACAGCTCGCATTTTACCGCGCTGGAAAGCAGAGGCATCGATGAGTATCGCTTAATGACCGAGCCGTGTACCTCCATCATGGTGGGTGCCTCCATTCTCTCCGGAATGATAAGAGTATATGGCTATAACTGGGAAGCGGTAGGTGCTTATAACGCCGGGTTGAAGAAAGAGAATTATCCGCAGCGGATGAAATATGCCCATAAGGTCTGGGCTAAATATCAGCAATTAAAATTAGCAGCACGTGATTAACGTTTTTTATTTTTGAAGAATTCCTGAAGGTGTTCTTCGAAAAGTGAAAACAGCTGAATGTGGTTTATGTATTAACGGAATAATACCTAAGCCGGGATATTAACATTTAATTTGAAACGAACAGGAAAACTGAAATGAACAAAAGGACGTTACTGAGTGTACTTGTTGCTGGTGCTTGCGTTGCACCTTTTATGGCGCAGGCCGCCTCTTTGCAGGCGACCACCGGCGAGCCGTACACCATGAAAGCCAGCGATCTGGCGAAGAAAGAGCATGAGCTCACTAACTTCCCGCTGATGGCCTCCGTTAAAGAGACTATTCAGACTTTGGACAACGCGCAGGTCGAACTGATTGAGCCAGGCCGCGCGGCGAACCCGGACAACGTCAAACGCGTTGAAGGGATTGTGAAAGCCAGCGACTGGGAATATCTCTTCCCGCTGCGTGCACAGGCTTATACCTACAGCAACTTCCTGAAAGCCGTGGGTAAATTCCCGGCGCTGTGTAAGACCTACAACGACGGTCGTGACAGCGACGCTATCTGCCGCAAAGAGCTGGCGACCATGTTTGCCCACTTTGCCCAGGAAACCGGCGGCCACGAAAGCTGGCGTCCGGAAGCCGAATGGCGTCAGGCGCTGGTCCACGTGCGTGAAATGGGCTGGAGCGAAGGGCAGAAGGGGGGCTATAACGGTGAATGTAACCCGGACGTCTGGCAGGGACAGACCTGGCCTTGCGGTAAAGACAAAGACGGCGATTTCCTGAGCTATTTCGGACGCGGTGCGAAACAGTTGTCCTACAACTACAACTACGGTCCATTCTCTGAAGCGATGTACGGCGACGTGCGTACCCTGCTCGATAAACCTGAGCTGGTGGCGGACACCTGGCTGAACCTGGCCAGTGCTATCTTCTTCTTCGCCTATCCACAGCCGCCAAAACCAAGCATGTTGCAGGTGATCGACGGTACATGGCAGCCGAACGATCACGATAAAGCCAACGGCCTGGTCCCGGGCTTCGGTGTAACAACCCAGATCATCAACGGCGGCGTTGAGTGCGGCGGCCCGACTGAAATTGCGCAGTCTCAGAACCGTATCAAGTATTACAAAGAATTTGCGAACTACCTGAAAGTCCCTGTTCCGGCGAACGAAGTGTTGGGTTGCGCCAACATGAAGCAGTTCGACGAAGGTGGCGCAGGCGCCCTGAAGATTTACTGGGAACAGGACTGGGGATGGAGCGCGGATACCCCGGACGGCAAGACTTACTCTTGCCAGCTGGTGGGCTATCAGACACCGTTCAGCGCGTTCAAAGAGGGCGACTACAGCAAGTGCGTGCAGAAGTTCTATAACGTGAATATCGTGAATGACGACGGTTCCTCGGTGACGCCGGACGAAACCCCGGTCACGCCAACGCCAACACCTTCTGAAGATGTTACGCCGGCCCCAACGCCAGCGCCAGTTCCGGATGAAACTCCGGTTGAACCTGTCGCGGTGAACCACGCGCCGGTTGCGCAGATTGCGGGCCCAATAGGTGCCGTTGAAGCGGGCGCGCAGGTTTCTCTGAGCGCGGAAGGCTCTACCGACGCAGACGGCAACAAGCTGACCTACACCTGGCGTTCTCAGGATGGCCAGACCGTGACCGGCGAAGATAAAGCGGTGGTGACCTTTAAGGCGCCTGAGTCTGCAACGGCGCAGCAGTATGAAGTGAGCCTGACCGTCAGCGATGGCGAGCTGAGCAGCACCACGTCTTACCTGCTGAACGTGAAAGCGAAAGCGGCAACGCCATCCGGAGAAGATACGTCTTACCCGGCATGGAGCGCGAACAGCAAGTACAACGCCGGTGATATCGTGAACAACCACGGTAAACTGTTCCAGTGCAAACCGTTCCCGTACAGCGGCTGGTGTAACAGTGCGCCGACGTACTATGAGCCGGGTGCAGGCCTGGCATGGGCTGAAGCCTGGACGGCTCTGTAAAAGCAAACGGCAACCTTCGGGTTGCCGTTTTAATGTTTGCACCCTCTACCTGTGGGAGAGAGCCGGGGTGAGGGCATCAGTCCGCACTCTCTGTTTTTTGCCGGGTGGCGCTGCGCTTACCCGGCCTACATGAGGCTGGAACGCTTACCGGTGTAACTTCCCGTGATCCCGCAACCACGCCGCGGTACGCACTATCCCTTCATCGAGCGAGATAATCGGTTTATACTCCAGCTCGTTCTCCGCCCGAGAAATATCCAGCGTAAAATCAAAATTGAGCTTCGACACACCGTAATGCGTCAGCGCAGGCTCTTTCGCCGATTTACTGCCAAAGCGCTCCATGCTGCGGGCAATCATGTCCAGCATCGGGTAGGGAACGGAACGGATCCGGCAGTCGATTTTTAACTCATCAATCAGCCTTTGCACAATGCTGCGCAGGGTACAGGGTTCGCCGTTGGTGATGTTATAGGCGCGGCCCGACACCAGCTTATCGCACTCCGGCTGGCTCGCCAGCCACATGGCGTGAACGGCATTTTCGTAATAGGTCATGTCTACCAGCGCATCGCCGCCGCGTGGTAACAGCACGCTGCCGTAATGGTGCATCATCTGGGCCAGTCGCGGGATAAAGACTTTGTCGTGCGGCCCAAACAGGCTCTGTGGTCGCAGCACGGTAAAGCGGGTGTGCGGATTTGACTGGGCCAGCAGGTCGATCACCTCTTCGCCAGCCGCTTTACTGCGGGCAAATTCACAGGCAAAGCGCGCAGGGCGGAAATCTTCCTGAATATCACGATGATGGTGATAATCAAAATAGAGCGACGGGGAAGAGATATGAATAAAGTTACGCACGCCCCAGGCGACGGCCCATTCGCCCAGACGGCGCGTGGCGCGCACGTTGGCGAGATCGAAGGCTTCCTGGGTACCCCACGGGGAGGTAAAACTGGAGCAGTGCCACAGCGTATCGATACCGGCGAGCATCACCTTGGCCTGAGAGGAGACCAGCTCCGTCAGGTCGGCATGGACAAACTCAGCGCCCATTTTTTGCAAGAGCTTGCCCATCGCCTCGTTGCGACCGGTGGCCCTCACGCTGATGCCTTTGTTGCGCAGAAATTCGACCGCATTTCGGCCTAAGCCGCTGGTCGCCCCGGTAACCAGTACCTTCATAACAATCCACTGTGTTGAAAAGAATTTCGTGCGCATTCTTTCGTGAATTACGATGTGTTGCAATGGGAAAGGTGAAAGATTAAGAGTTTTATTTAGTTACTTTCCCGCTTTTCTTCTGCCAGTTGCGCAATCCGTTTCGCCATTCCGCGGAAGATAAACAGGTGTGCCGGGATCATCAGCAGCCAGTAAAACAGGCCGGGCATTCCGTGCGGGTGCCACCACGCCCGAACGTCCAGCTCGCGGTGATCGCCTTTGTCTTTAAGGGTGAAGCAGAGCCGCCCCAGCCCCGGTGCCTTCATGCCAAACAGCAGCGCCAGCTGTTTTTCCGGCTCAACGATGATCACCTTCCAGCTGTCGACCGTATCGCCCACGTTCAGATACGGGGCGGCAGGACGGCCTTTTGCCAGCCGGTGACCCACCAGCAGATCCAGCGCGCCGCGCGTTTGCCAGAGGATATTGCCGAAGAAATAGCGCTCTTTGCCGCCGATCTGGTTCACAACGTCCCACAGCGCTGAGAGGCTGGCAGTGGTTTTTACCGTACAGCCCGCCTGTTTTGGGTAATAGCCGTACTCGGGCCGCCAGCGGGCAAACGCCTGCGCATCGTAGCCCCAGTCACTGGAGTTCACCAGCTTCTCTTCTTCTTTCAGCGTATTGCGTACGGCATCGTCGAAGGGGATCAATTCCTGAGGGATCAAGGCACGCAGTTCACGATCGTCCGCCAGCAGATCGTGTTTCAGTCCCTGTATAAGCGCTTTGGCAGTCGTCGGCGGCACGGAGGTGATCACATTCAAAAACCACACCGAAATCCAGCGGGTCGGAAAAGGGACGGGCACCAGCCAGCGGCGGCGGCCACTCACCCGCATAAAATGTTCGAACTGCGCCTGATAGCTCAACACTTCCGGGCCAGCCGCCTCCAGTACGCGATGCGCCGCCGCCGGATGATCCAGCAATGCCACCAGATAGTGGAGTAAATTCTCCAGCGCAATGGGCGTGGTGCGCGAGCGTACCCAGCGCGGTGGTGTCAGCACAGGCAGGTTGTAGACCATATCGCGCATCACTTCGAACGCGGCGGAACCCGCGCCGACGATGATCCCTGCCCGCAGTTCGGTGACGGGGATACGGGCGCTTCGCAATGTCTCTGCCGTCAGTTGCCGGGCGCGCAGATGGTCTGACTGCTCGTTCTCAGGCGCCTGAAGCGAGCTTAGAAAGATCACCTGCTTTACCGGCGTTTGCAGCAGCGTATCACGTACGTTCATCGCCACCTGACGCTCGTGGGCGATAAAATCGCCGCCTTCGCCCATGCTGTGAACAAGGTAGTAAAGCGTATCGACCCCTTCCAGCAGCGCAGGAAGCGCTTTCGGCCAGTTAAGGTCAACGTTGTGACACGTCACGCCAGGCAAATGTAGCTTTTGCAGGCGTTCCGTGTTGCGTGCCACTGCCAGCACCTGGTGCCCCTGCTGGCTTAACGCAGTGGTCAGGTGCTGACCGATGTACCCGCTGGCGCCGAGCACCAGAATACGTTGCGGCACGGTATGCTCCTTAACGCTGTAAAAACGCCTGCCAGTGTTTCACCACCTCGGTCAACTGCTCGCGGTTAACGTCAAGATGCATCACCAGTCGCACGACCGGGGAGGCGTTGATCAGCACGCCTCGGGCTTTCATAAATTCGCCCAGCGCGGCAGCATGCTCATTGCCGACGCGGACAAACAGCATGTTGGTGTCATGACGCATGACATCAGCGCCGATTTCACGCAGCTGCGCTGCCATCCACGCCGCATTGTCGTGATCGTCTTTCAGGCGTGACACGTTATTTTTCAGGGCGTACAGTCCGGCAGCCGCCAGAATACCCGCCTGACGCATCCCGCCGCCGGTCATTTTGCGCCAGCGGTTGGCGCGTCTGATGTAGTCCGCGCTGCCAACCAGCAGGGAACCTACCGGCGTGCCCAGCCCTTTAGAGAGGCAAATGGTGAACGAGTCGCAATATTGGGTGATCTCTTTCAGCTCGCAGCCGTACTCCACCACGGCGTTGAAGATACGTGCGCCGTCAACGTGCAGGCCGAGCTTGCGCTCGCGGGTAAAATCCCATGCCGCTTTCAGGTATTCGCGCGGCAGGACTTTACCGTTATGGGTGTTTTCGAGGCTCAGCAGTTTAGTGCGGGCGAAGTGAATATCATCGGCTTTGATTTTTGCCGCGACTTTGTCCAGCGGCAGCGTACCGTCCGGCGCAGCATCGATCGGCTGCGGCTGGATGCTGCCAAGCACCGCCGCGCCGCCGGCTTCGTACAGGTAGTTATGCGCCCCCTGGCCGACGATATACTCTTCGCCGCGCTCGCAGTGGCTCAGCAGCGCCACCAGGTTAGCCTGCGTGCCGGTGGGCAGGAACAGGGCAGCCTCTTTACCGCTCAGCTCGGCCGCATAGCGCTGGAGTTCGTTGACCGTCGGGTCATCGCCGTAGACGTCGTCCCCGACCGGGGCGGCCATCATCTCTTCGAGCATGGCGCGGCCCGGACGGGTAACGGTATCACTACGTAAATCAATCATTTCACATCCCTTTCATTTAAGAGGTCTTGTGAAATGTTTTACCTGAGCCAGTTGGTTTTTGCCAGTTCGATCACTTCGTCACCGCGCCCGCTGATGATGGCGCGCAGCATGTAGAGGCTAAAACCTTTAGCCTGTTCCAGCTTGATTTGAGGCGGGATTGCCAGCTCTTCTTTGGCGACCACCACATCCACCAGCACCGGGCCGTCGATGGCGAAGGCACGTTGCAGGGCTTCGTCCACCTCTGAGGCTTTCTCCACCCGAATACCGGTGATACCGCAGGCTTCGGCGATGCGGGCGAAGTTGGTGTCGTGCAGCTCGGTGCCGTCCGTGAGGTAGCCTCCGGCCTTCATCTCCATCGCCACAAAGCCCAGCACGCTGTTGTTAAAGACCACGATTTTCAGCGGAAGCTTCATCTGCGCCACCGACAGGAAATCCCCCATCAGCATACTGAACCCGCCGTCGCCGCACATCGCCACCACCTGACGTTCCGGTGCCGTTGCTTTCGCGCCCAGCGCCTGCGGCATGGCGTTGGCCATTGAGCCATGGTTGAACGAGCCAAGCAGGCGTCGTTTGCCGTTCATTTTCAGATAGCGCGCGGCCCAGACGGTGGGCGTACCCACGTCGCAGGTGAAGATGGCATCGTCGTCGGCGAAGTGGCTGATCTGCTGCGCCAGATACTGCGGGTGGATCGCTTTTTCGCTCGGTTTGGCGAGATCGTCCAGCCCCTTACGCGCATCGCGATAGTCGCTCAGGGCTTTATCGAGGAATTTGCGGTCCGTTTTTTCTTCCAGCAGCGGCAGGAGGGCGGCGAGGGTGGATTTAATATCGCCGATAAGCGCCATATCCACCTTGCTGTGCGCGCCGATGCTACCGGGATTAATGTCGATCTGGATAATTTTGGCATCCGTCGGGTAGAACGCGCGGTACGGGAACTGGGTGCCGAGCAGGATCAGCGTATCGGCGTTCATCATGGTATGGAAGCCGCTGGAAAAACCGATCAGCCCGGTCATGCCCACATCGTACGGGTTATCGTATTCAACGTGCTCTTTCCCGCGCAGGGCGTGCACAACTGGCGCCTTCAGCTTAGCGGCAAATTCCACCAGCTCTTTATGCGCGCCGGCGCAGCCGCTGCCGCACATCAGGGCGATATTGCTGGAGTATCGCAGCAGTTGCGCCAGCTTTTTAAGCTCTTCATCCGCAGGGGTAATGGTTGGCTGTGGCGCAGAGTACCAGTGGGTGGTGGCGGTTTCAGGTGCGGCCTTCAGCGCCACGTCCCCCGGCAGCACAACCACCGAAACCCCGCGATTCAGGATCGCCTTACGCATGGCTATCGCCAGCACCTGTGGGATCTGCTCCGGCGACGAGACCAGCTCGCAGTAGTGGCTGCATTCACGGAACAGCTCCTGAGGATGCGTTTCCTGAAAATAGCCGCTGCCGATCTCGGATGACGGAATATGTGCGGCAATCGCCAGCACCGGAACATGGTTGCGGTGACAGTCGAAAAGACCGTTGATAAGGTGCAGGTTTCCCGGTCCGCAGGAACCTGCACAGACGGCGAGTTCGCCCGTGAGCTGCGCTTCGGCACCCGCGGCAAAGGCGGCGACCTCTTCATGGCGGGTGGGCATCCATTCAATGGTCTTCATCTTGTTGAGGCTGTCGCTGAGTCCGTTCAGCGAATCGCCGGTGACGCCCCAGATACGCTTTACGCCAGCCTGCTCCAGGGTTTTCGCTATGTATGCAGCCACGGTTTGTTTCATGGTGGTCCTTCTCCTTTATGTGATATCGCTTACAAGCTTAGAAGAAAGTCACTGTATTGGCTGCCTGGTATTCCATACGCACAGGCAGTAGGCACAACGTAAGCCGGGTAAACGCAGTGCCACCCGGCAAAAAGCCCGGTGGCGCTAACGCTTACCGGGCCTACGAAGAGCCAACATGTACAAAGTAGGCCGGGTAAACGCAGTGCCACCCGGCAACAAATGGAGGCACTGCGCCAGATTATGCCAGCACCAGGTCCCCCTGCGGATGGCATGAACACGCCAACACGTAACCCTCTGCAATTTCCGCATCGGTCAGCGTCATGGTGCTGGTGACGGTGTATTCACCGGAAACCACCTTCGTCTTACAGCAGCCGCACACACCCGCGCGACAGGCTGCCGCTACCGGCACGTTATTGCTTTCGAGCGCTTCAAGCAGCGTGGCGCCCACGCGACCAAAGAAGGTCTGCGCCGGTTGCAGCTTCGTGAACTTCATCCCGCTGGTCGCCGCTGCCGCTACAGGCGTGAAGAACTGCTCTTTAAAGAAGCGGGTCACGCCGAGCGCTTTCACTTCTTTCTCCACGATCTCCATGTACGGCGCCGGGCCGCAGGTCATCACGGTACGATCCGCAATGTCCGGCACGCTTTGCAACATTTCGCGGCTCAGACGCCCCGCGACAAAACCGTGCGTCGCGTTGTGCTCAGCCACCAGGGTCACCGGATAATTTCGCCATTCCTCGGCAAAAATCACATCTTCCGGGGAACGCACGCTAAAGATCACCTGCACGTCGGCCTGAGGACGGTATTTCGCCAGCCAGCGGCGCATCGACATAATCGGCGTTACGCCACAGCCTGCCGCCAGAAGCAGGAATTTGTCTTCCTTCTTGTCGTCACAGGTGAACTCGCCCTGCGCGTCAGACAGCCAGATGTAATCCCCGCGCTTCACGTCACGGGTCAGCCACCGGGAGCCTGCGCCGTCATCAATACGACGGACGGTGAGCGTTATGTATTCGCTCACGCCCGGCGTGGAGGAGATCGTGTAGGCGCGCAGGGTATCCGCCGAATTACGCACACTCACCAGCGCATACTGACCTGCGCGGTACGGGTAGTAGTCATGGCACAGCAGCGACAGTGTCCACACATCCGGCGTCTCCTGTTGGATGTGATGAACCTGCATCCGCCACGGACATTGTGAGGTTGGCATGGTCATGAGTTACTCCTTACGCGCTCAGCAGTTGCTTCATATCATCTTCAACGTTGGTCACGGAACGCAGACCAAATTTCTCGTTCAGGATGGCCAGCAGGTCCGGCGTCAGGAAGCCTGGCGCGGTCGGCCCGGTGACGATGTTGGTCACGCCGAGAGAGAGCAGGGTCAACAGAATAACGATCGCTTTCTGCTCGAACCAGGAGAGCACCAGCGACAGCGGCAGATCGTTCACGCCGCAGCCCAGTTTCTCTGCGAGCGTGACCGCCAGAATGATGGCTGAATATGCATCGTTACACTGACCAGCATCCACCAGGCGTGGCAAACCTTCGATGTTGCCGAAGTCCAGCTTGTTGAAACGGTATTTACCGCAGGCCAGTGTCAGGATCAGACAGTCTTCCGGAACGCGGGTGGCGAAATCGGTGAAATAGTTACGTTCCCCGCGCGCGCCGTCACAGCCGCCGATCAGGAAGATGTGACGCAGTTTTTCACGGCTGACGAGGTCAATCAGGGAATCCGCCGCACCCAGCAGGGTCTCACGGCCAAAACCGACGGTGATGAGGTGCGGAATTTCGCTGTACGGGAAGCCTGCCATCTGCTGCGCCTGCGCGATAACCGGACCGAAATCATCGCCTTCAAGGTGACTCACGCCCGGCCAGCCGACGATGCTGCGGGTCCAGATACGGTCGTCATACGCGCCCACGGTAGGGTCGATGATGCAGTTAGAGGTCATGACGATTGGGCCAGGGAAGCGGGCGAACTCCACCTGCTGGTTCTGCCAGCCGCTGCCGTAGTTACCGATCAGATGCTTAAATTTACGCAGTTCCGGGTAGCCGTGCGCGGGCAACATTTCGCCGTGGGTATAAACGTTAACGCCGGTGCCTTCGGTCTGCTTCAGCAGGTTGTAGAGATCTTTCAGGTCATGGCCGGAGATCAGGATGCATTTACCTTCGGTCGCTTTGACGTTGACCTGCGTCGGCGTTGGGTGGCCGTAGGTGCTGGTTTCACCGGCATCCAGAATGCTCATCACTTTGAAGTTCATCTGGCCGATTTCCATCGAGCATTCCAGCAGGGCGTTCATGTCGGAAGGCCAGGTGCCCAGCCATGCCATGATTTTGTGGTACTGGGCATAAATGTCGTTGTCGTACTGGCCGAGTACGTGCGCGTGCTCCATATACGCCGCAGCACCTTTCAGACCGTACAGGCACAGCAGGCGCAGGCCGAGGATGTTCTCGCCAATCGCCGCTTTGTCTTTATTGGGAGTAAATTCGGCGGCCTGACGCTGTAGCTCGCCCAGGTCGTCGCTCACCAGCTGTAGTTCCGCCATCGGGTTGTCCACGCGGGCGCTGGCGTCGGCATTCAGGCATTGCGCTTTTAGGGCATCACGCAGGGCAATCGCTTCGCGGGCATAGCCCACAATGCGTGGCGAATCGAAGTTAACGTTAGTCAGCGTGGAGAAAAATGCGCGCGGGGCAAAGCTGTCGACATAGTGATCGACAAGGCCATATTCACGGGCCTTGAAGGCCCAGGCGGATAAGCCTTGCAGCGCCGCAATCAGCAGGTCCTGGAGATCGGACGTTTCTGCGGTTTTGCCGCACATACCCTGCGCGTAAGAGCAGCCGTTGCCTGCCGGGGTACGGATGGTTTGTTCACATTGCACACAAAACATAATCACACCTGTTAAAGTTATATTTTAGATACATGTTTAAGGTTATGCCTGTGCCACAACGGAGAAAAGTGCTTTCTTATACTAAGTGGAGGGTTATTGATTTAGCGCAATTTTAGCGGCAGGTTCACTACCGCCAAAGCAGTATCAGGCTGAGAAGAACGCCATCAGGATGGGGACCAGCAGGCTCAGAATAAAGCCGTGTACAATAGCGGCAGGGACCATCTCAAGCCCTCCCGAGCGCTGTAACACCGGCAGGGTAAAGTCCATTGAGGTGGCCCCGCACAGGCCCAGCGCGGTAGAGCGGCTGCGGCGTACCAGGCCGGGGATCAGCATGATGGCTATCAGCTCGCGCGCCAGATCGTTAAAGAAGGCGGCGCTGCCGATCACCGGACCAAACGATTCGGTCAGCAGAATACCGGAGAGCGAATACCAGCCAAAACCGGATGCCATCGCCAGGCTGGTTTTCAGCGGAAGATCGAGAATAAAGGCGTTAATCACTCCCCCCGCCATTGAGCTGGCCACAACGATAACGGCAACCATCATGCCCCGGCGGTTAAGGACAATTTGTTTCAGCGTCATGCCATTATTTCGCAACTGAATACCGATCAGGAAGAGCAGGAAAATCAGCGTATATTCGCTGGCTTCCGTAGCGTGCTGTAAAAAAGCCCATCCGGTTAGCCCCAGTAAAAAACCGAGCACCACCACGCCGCACAGCTTTAATGATTCCAGCGCCATCGCAATTCGGGAGGGAAGCTTTTCCTGATGGTAGTGATTTTTCCAGGGAATAGTGCGTTCCAGCCAGAACAGCGCGGCAATATTGCACAGCAGAATAACCACTACCGTAACCGCAGAATAATGCAGGATGGAAAGCAAGTTCGTCGCCAGATTATCCAGGAAGGCCAGGCTGATCCCCATAAAGAACAGAATGACGTAAACAATCCAGCTGAGAAAACGATTAATAAGCTTTAAGGCCGATTCATGACGCAGCGGAATAAGGTAGCCCACAATCAGGGGCAGAAGAATGATGAGGAGTCCTGAGAACATGAACAGCCGGTCCTTTTGAGTATCATTTAAGCGCCAGAGACACTACCCAATAAAGGCTGTACAGTAAAGCGGCAAAAGAAAGCCGGGTGGCGGCTGCGCCTTACCCGGCCTACAAAGTGCACACTCACGTAGGTCGGGTAAGCTTTAGCGCCACCCGACATTACAGGCCGCACTTAATTAATCGCGTTTTTCCAGCAGGGTGCGATACAGCACGCCGCCCAGAATACCGCCAATAATTGGCATCACCCAGAACAGCCACAGCTGTTCAAGCGCCCAGCCGCCCTGGAAAATAGCCACCGCGGTGCTACGTGCCGGGTTAACGGAGGTATTGGTCACCGGGATGGAGATCAGGTGGATAAGCGTCAGCGCCAGACCAATAGCAATGGGGGCAAAGCCCGCAGGCGCGTATTTGTCCGTTGCGCCGTGGATCACCAACAGGAAACCTGCGGTGAGCACAATTTCAATCACGATAGCAGACAGCATTGAGTAGCCGCCTGGAGAGTGTTCGCCGAAGCCGTTTGACGCAAATCCGCTGGCCGCGGCGTCAAACCCGGCTTTCCCGCTGGCAATGACGTACAACACCGCCGCGGCAATAATACCGCCAATAACCTGGGCAATAATATAGCCAATAATATCTTTCGCCGGGAAACGTCCGCCCGCCCATAAACCTAACGTGACGGCCGGGTTGAAATGACCGCCGGAAATATGCCCCACGGCGAATGCCATGGTTAATACGGTTAAACCGAATGCCAGCGCGACGCCGACAAATCCAATACCTAATTCCGGAAATGCGGCTGCCAGTACTGCGCTACCGCAGCCACCAAACACCAGCCAGAATGTACCAAAGCATTCTGCCGCTAATTTTCTGAACATAACCACCTCAATAATAAACGTCCGCGCCCATTCCTGCGCGCGGGTTATATCGCCATAAAGGGATGACGACTCAAAGAGCCAGTATTTTGAAACCATCAACATCCCTTCGCCACTCAAATAAATTCACTAAATTTGATTTAAGGCAATGTGATGTCAATCCTTGTTCAGAACGGAGGTAATTAGAGCATAGCCCAATAATTAAGGGGGCGTATATTCTGCTGTCGTGACCTACAGCCTGCCGCTATACTGCTGATAACTTGAAGGAAAAAGTGGCCGAAATGCGGGGGATGTATGCTACTCGAACGTGTGGAGATTGTCGGGTTTCGCGGGATTAACCGCCTGTCGCTGCAACTGGAACAGAACAACGTCCTGATAGGCGAAAACGCCTGGGGTAAATCCAGCCTGCTGGATGCCCTGACGCTGCTGCTTTCGCCCGAAGAGAACTTGTACCACTTCGTCCATGATGACTTCTGGTTTCCGCCGGGGGATGTCAACGGGCGCGAGAAACACCTGCATATCATTCTGACCTTCCGCGAATCCGAGCCCGGTCGCCATCGCGTGCGTCGTTTTCGCCCTATGTCGCCCTGCTGGGTGCCCTGTGAAGATGGGTTCCAGCGTATTTTCTATCGCCTTGAGGGCGAAATGGCGCAAAACGACGGGGTATTAACCCTGCGTGAATTTCTTGATGAGAAGGGGAATCCGATCCCGCTCGATAATATTGACGAGCTTGCCCGCCATCTTATCCGCCTCTCCCCCGTGTTGCGCTTACGAGACGCGCGCTTTATGCGGCGGATCCGTAACGGCACCGTACCGAATATGCCCGAGGTGGAAGTAACCGCCCGCGAGCTGGATTTCCTCGCCCGTGAACTGGTCTCGCGGCCGCAGAATCTCACCGACGGCCAGATCCGTCAGGGACTGTCTGCCATGGTCCAACTGCTGGAGCACTACTTCTCCGAGCAGGGAACGGGGCAGGCGCGCCACCGCCTGATGCGCCGCCGCTCGCACGACGAGCAACGAAGCTGGCGCTATCTCGATATTATCAACCGCATGATCGACCGCCCCAGCGGGCGCACGCATCGGGTGATCCTGCTGGGATTATTCTCCACGCTTTTACAGGCGAAAGGGACGGTGCGCCTGGATCGGGACGCGCGCCCTCTGCTGCTGGTGGAAGATCCGGAAACGCGGCTGCACCCGATTATGCTTTCCGTGGCGTGGCATCTTCTTAATCTGCTGCCGTTGCAGCGTGTCACCACCACGAATTCCGGCGAGCTGCTCTCCCTGACGCCGGTGGAGTATGTCTGCCGCCTGGTGCGTGAATCCTCGCGGGTCACCGCCTACCGGCTCGGGCCCGGCGGGTTAAATGCCGAAGATGGCCGACGCATTGCGTTTCATATCCGTTTTAACCGTGCCTCTTCCCTGTTTGCCCGCTGCTGGTTGCTGGTGGAAGGGGAAACCGAAACCTGGGTGATAAACGAGCTGGCTCGCCAGTGCGGACACCACTTTGATGCCGAAGGCATCAAAGTGATCGAATTTGCTCAGTCTGGCTTAAAGCCGCTGATCAAATTTGCGCGCCGGATGGGGATAGAGTGGCACGTGCTGGTGGATGGCGATGAGGCGGGTAAAAAATATGCGGCGACCGTGCGCAGCCTGCTCAATAACGATCGTGAAGAGGAGCGGGAACATCTGACCACGCTGCCCGCGATGGACATGGAGCACTTTATGTACCGCCAGGGATTTGACGACGTCTTTCACCGCGTGGCGATGATCCCGGTGGATGTGCCCATGAATATGCGTCGGGTGATCGCCAAAGCTATCCATCGGTCGTCAAAACCGGATTTGGCCATTGAAGTCGCGACGGAAGCGGGCAGGCGGGGCGTGGAGTCGGTGCCCACGCTGCTGCGTAAAATGTTCTCCCGCGTCCTCTGGCTGGCACGCGGGAGAGCCGATTAACGGGCAGTCGCCTGCGATACCTGTTGGTGCAGGCTATCAAGCAGGATATAGCGGCGGCGGTACTCGGACCGTTTTTTACTCGCAATCTCTTCCATCGGTTTGCGTGGCATGGTCAGTGGCAGGGCAAAGTTGCCGTTCTCCTGCTGCTGTCCGCCAAGGGAGCGCCAGAAGCTGTCATAGTCAGCCAGCAATTTTCCCTCTTTTTTCTTGCGATAGCGCCAGCTGCGGTAGATGTGGGTGGCGTTACTCACCGCGAGGATCTGCTCGACGCGGAAGGCGCCTGCCAGCGTCATGACCGCTTCAACCAGCAGACGTTTTGGGAACAGTCCGTGACAGGCTTTGGTCGCCAGCTGAATGTGCTCGTGCGGGACATGCGCTTTCGCCCCCTGCATTCCGCCGATGAAGAGCGTTGACTTGCCCTGGTATTTGCACAGCGTAAAGGTCAGCTCGGCCAGCACCGTGTTCTGGTGGTCACAAAAAGTGAGGGTCGCTTCCCCTTCTTTGTCCAGAAACGCATCCGCGCTCAGGCGAACGCTAAACTGCTGCTCCTCTTTGCCCGTTAACGTCACCAGCGTGATGCCCTGGCTGGAAAGGTAGCCGTTCAGCAGTGACGCCGGAAGATGGCGGCTCATCATCTGATAGTGATTGTCCAATGCGTCCAGCGTAGTCTGACGGCCCATATTGACGGTCAGCCACGGTCGGTGCAGGCGGCACGGCAGGCCGGGCTGCACGCGCAGGATCTGCATCAGACGGGGCTGTTTTGCAAGGTTTCCGAGCAGGCGCGCAGTGGTGAACGGCGTTGCCAGCGAGCGCAACATAAACTTACGTCGATAGGCCGGATTTTGCCACGCCAGCCCCGGCGTGAGGGAACCCGATGCCAGGCTTTTAAACAGTTGCCAGCCCGATTTAGGCTGGGACAGCGTTGAATAAGGTGTATCGACGATGGAAGACATGTTAGATCCTGCTTCTGGTGGAATTTCGCTATTTCAGCAGGCGCTTTATCAACATCGGGTAAACAATTCCCGACGATTACGGGGATCGGGGGTTTCGTTGAGGAGTGGTTTAGATAAAATCAACGGTGATGATAGCCAGAACAATTATTTGGAATATTTATGAACCTGAAGGGAAAACGCAGAAAGCTGTTTCTGCTGCTGGCGGTAGTGGTGTTAGCAGGCGGATTCTGGTTATGGAAGGTACTGAACGCGCCGGTACCACAGTATCAAACGCTGATTGTTCGTCCGGGCGAGCTGCAACAAAACGTGCTGGCGACGGGGAAGCTGGATGCCCTGCGTAAGGTTGACGTGGGCGCGCAGGTCAGCGGTCAGCTTAAAACCCTGTCGGTTGAGATTGGCGATAAGGTTAAAAAAGGCCAGTTGCTTGGCGTGATCGATCCTGAGCAGGCGCAAAACCAGATCCGCGAAGTGGAAGCGACGCTGATGGAGTTGCGCGCGCAGCGCGCTCAGGCTCAGGCGGAGCGTAATCTCGCTCAGGTCACCCTGTCGCGCCAGCAGGCGCTGGCGAAAACGCAGGCCATCTCGAAACAGGATCTGGACACAGCCGCCACGGAGCTGGCGGTGAAGCAGGCGCAGATTGGCACCATCGATGCGCAAATCAAGCGGAATCAGGCCTCGCTGGATACGGCGAAAACCAACCTCGATTACACGCAAATCGTTGCGCCAATGGCCGGGGAAGTGACGCAGATAACCACCCTGCAAGGCCAGACGGTCATCGCCGCGCAGCAGGCGCCGAACATCCTGACCCTGGCGGATATGAGCACCATGCTGGTGAAAGCCCAGGTATCTGAAGCGGACGTCATTCACCTTAAGCCGGGGCAGAAAGCCTGGTTTACGGTGCTGGGCGATCCGCAAACCCGCTATGAAGGGGTGCTGAAAGATATCCTGCCGACGCCGGAGAAGGTCAACGACGCCATCTTCTACTATGCGCGTTTTGAGGTGCCTAACCCGCAGGGCGTGCTGCGTCTGGACATGACCGCTCAGGTGCATATCCAGCTGACCGGCGTGAAAAACGTGCTGACGGTTCCGCTCTCCGCGCTGGGCGAATCCGCCGGGGACAATCGCTACAAGGTGAAAGTGCTGCGCAACGGTGAAACCCGCGAGCGGGAAGTGGTGATTGGCGCACGTAACGACACCGACGTGGTGGTGGTAAAAGGGCTGGAAGAGGGTGAGGAAGTGGTCACCAGCGAAAGCCTGCCTGGAGCCGCGCAATGACGGCGCTGCTTGAGCTGAATGACATTCGTCGCAGCTATCCGTCCGGCGACGGGCCGGTGGAGGTGCTGAAAGGCATCTCCCTGCGCGTTGAAGCCGGTGAAATGGTGGCGATTGTCGGGGCATCGGGCTCGGGTAAATCAACGCTGATGAACATTCTCGGCTGTCTGGATAAGCCTACCAGCGGCACCTATCGCGTGGCCGGGACGGATGTTTCCACCCTGGACGGCGACGCGCTGGCGAAGCTGCGTCGCGAGCATTTTGGCTTTATCTTCCAGCGTTACCATCTGCTTTCACACCTGAGCGCGGCGCAGAATGTGGAAGTGCCGGCGGTGTATGCGGGCGTCGAGCGCAAAAAACGCCTCGAACGCGCGAAGGCGCTATTAACGCGTCTTGGGCTGGCGGAGCGTGTTGATTATCAGCCTTCGCAGCTTTCCGGCGGTCAGCAGCAACGCGTGAGTATTGCCCGCGCGCTGATGAACGGTGGGCAGGTGATCCTCGCCGATGAGCCAACCGGTGCGCTCGACAGCCATTCCGGTGAAGAGGTGATGGCGATCCTGCATCAGCTTCGCGATCAGGGGCATACGGTGATTATCGTCACCCACGATCCGCAGGTGGCAGCGCAGGCGGAACGCATTATCGAGATCCACGACGGCGAGCTGGTCAGCAACCCGCCGCCAGGTCAGTCCAGAGCGGCGGCGGCGAAAGAGGCGCTGCCGGCCGCAACTGGCTGGGGCCAGTTTTCCAGCGGTTTCCGCGAGGCGCTGACCATGGCCTGGCTGGCGATGGCGGCCAACAAAATGCGCACTCTGCTGACCATGCTTGGCATCATTATTGGTATTGCCTCAGTGGTGTCGATTGTGGTGGTGGGCGATGCGGCGAAACAGCTGGTGCTGGCAGATATTCGCGCCATCGGGACTAACACCATCGACGTTTACCCCGGCAAAGATTTTGGCGACGACGAGCCGCAGTATCAGCAGGCGCTGAAGTATGACGATCTGGCGGCTATTCAGAAGCAGCCGTGGGTGAACTCCGCCACGCCTGCCGTCTCGCAAAACCTGCGTCTGCGCTACGGCAACATCGACGTGGCGGCCAGCGCTAACGGCGTCAGCGGAGATTACTTCAACGTCTACGGCATGACCTTCAGCGAAGGGGCGACCTTCAACGCTGAACAGCTGGCGGGCAGGGCGCAGGTGGTGGTGTTAGACGCTAACTCCCGCAGGCAGCTGTTCCCGAATAAGACCAATGTGGTGGGGGAAGTGATCCTCGTAGGCAACATGCCAGCGACGGTGATCGGCGTGGCGGAAGAGAAGCAGTCGATGTTCGGCAGCAGTAAAATCCTGCGCGTCTGGCTGCCGTACACCACCATTTCCGGGCGCATCATGGGGCAGTCATGGCTTAACTCTATTACCGTTCGAGTGAAGGAGGGCTACGACAGCGGGCTGGCGGAACAGCAGCTGGAGCGGCTGTTAACCCTGCGCCACGGGAAAAAGGATTTCTTCACCTGGAATATGGATGGCCTCTTGAAAACGGCGGAAAAGACCACACGTACTCTTCAGCTGTTCCTGACGCTGGTGGCGGTGATTTCGCTGGTCGTCGGCGGGATAGGGGTGATGAACATTATGCTGGTGTCGGTGACCGAACGTACGCGGGAGATCGGCATCCGCATGGCGGTCGGAGCCAGAGCCAGCGACGTGCTGCAGCAATTTTTGATTGAAGCGGTGCTGGTGTGTCTGGTGGGCGGTGCGATGGGGATTGCGCTCTCGATGATGATCGCCTTTGCGCTCCAGCTCGTCTTACCGGGCTGGGAGATTGGCTTCTCGCCGATGGCGATCCTGACGGCGTTTTTATGTTCCACCTTCACCGGAATTCTGTTCGGCTGGCTACCGGCGCGAAACGCGGCGCGGCTGGATCCGGTGGATGCGCTGGCGCGCGAATAACCCGAAAATAAAAATGCCAGCCGATCGGGCTGGCATTTTGCCTGCAGGGTGTACACAATGAATCAGAGAGCTATGCAACCGCTTCTGCTTCAACGGGGACGATCAGACTGGCATGATTGCCTTTTGGCCCCTGGTGTACATCGAACCGGACGGACTGCCCGGCTTTGAGCGTCCTGTAACCATCCATCTGAATGGTGGAATAGTGAGCGAAGATATCCTCGCCGCCGCCTTCGGGGCAAATGAAGCCAAACCCCTTGGCGTTGTTGAACCACTTAACAGTACCCATTTCCATGCTTCGACATCCTTCGTAAATCTTATAAATTAAGATGGAATGAACCGGTGGTGGAGTGGGGGCTGTTCAAAACCTCGCCAACTCACGCTTGTACAATTTAGAGAAACGGAAGAAGCCGTCAAGCGTTTGGCGCTGGAGTTGGGACAATAATCAACCAAAATTTGAGGCAGTTAACGCTATTGCAACAGTTTGTGACAGACATCGCGGATGACAGTAATAGATGATTGTTATCTAACATCTGAGGTAGATTCAAAGTGGTTATGCGTAATGGGTAAGACCAACGATTGGCTGGATTTTGACCAGCTGGCGGAAGATAAAGTGCGCGACGCGCTAAAACCGCCATCTATGTATAAAGTTATGTTAATGAACGATGATTACACGCCGATGGAATTTGTTATTGACGTGCTACAAAAGTTCTTTTCTTATGATGTTGAACGTGCAACGCAACTGATGCTTACCGTTCATTATCGTGGCAAAGCGATCTGCGGCATCTTTACTGCCGAAGTTGCGGAAACCAAAGTAGCGATGGTGAACGACTATGCAAGGGAGAACGAGCATCCGTTGCTGTGTACGCTGGAAAAGGCCTGATAAGGCATAAAATTGGGGGAGGTGCCTATGCTCAATCAAGAACTGGAACTCAGTTTAAATATGGCTTTCGCCAGAGCGCGTGAGCACCGACATGAGTTTATGACCGTCGAGCATTTGCTGCTCGCACTGCTTAGCAACCCATCTGCCCGCGAAGCGCTGGAAGCCTGCTCCGTGGATCTGGTGGCGCTACGTCAGGAACTCGAAGCCTTCATCGAACAAACCACACCGGTGCTGCCAGCCAGTGAAGAAGAGCGCGACACACAGCCGACGCTCAGCTTCCAGCGCGTGCTGCAGCGCGCGGTTTTCCACGTCCAGTCTTCCGGACGTAGCGAAGTGACGGGCGCCAATGTGCTGGTCGCCATCTTCAGTGAGCAGGAGTCCCAGGCGGCCTACCTGCTGCGTAAACACGAAGTCAGCCGGCTCGACGTGGTCAACTTCATCTCTCACGGAACGCGGAAAGACGAGCCTAACCAGGCATCGGATCCCAGCGGACAGATCAACAGCAATGAAGAGCAAGCAGGCGGGGAGGATCGTATGGAAAACTTCACCACCAACCTTAACCAGCTTGCTCGCGTTGGCGGTATCGACCCGCTGATTGGCCGCGACAAAGAGCTGGAGCGTGCCATCCAGGTGCTGTGCCGTCGCCGTAAGAATAACCCGCTGCTGGTGGGGGAATCTGGCGTGGGTAAAACCGCGATTGCCGAAGGTCTGGCCTGGCGCATTGTGCAGGGTGACGTGCCGGAAGTGATTGCCGACTGCACCATCTACTCGCTGGATATCGGCTCGCTGCTGGCGGGCACCAAATACCGCGGTGATTTTGAAAAACGTTTCAAAGCGCTGTTAAAACAGCTGGAGCAGGACACCAACAGCATCCTGTTTATCGATGAGATCCACACCATCATCGGCGCAGGCGCGGCTTCCGGTGGTCAGGTAGATGCCGCCAACCTGATCAAACCGCTGCTCTCCAGCGGCAAGATCCGCGTGATGGGCTCTACGACGTACCAGGAGTTCAGCAACATCTTTGAGAAGGATCGTGCGCTGGCGCGTCGTTTCCAGAAAATCGACGTAACCGAGCCGTCGGTTGACGAAACGGTGCAGATCATCAACGGCCTGAAAACCAAGTACGAAGCGCACCATGACGTGCGTTACACCGCGAAAGCGGTGCGTGCGGCGGTGGAGCTGGCGGTGAAATACATCAACGATCGTCATCTGCCGGATAAAGCGATCGACGTGATTGATGAAGCGGGTGCGCGTGCGCGCCTGATGCCAGCGAGCAAGCGTAAGAAAACCGTGAACGTAGCGGATATCGAGTCCGTGGTGGCCCGTATCGCACGTATCCCTGAGAAGAGCGTCTCTCAGAGCGACCGTGATACGCTGCGCACCCTCGGCAATCGCCTGAAAATGCTGGTCTTTGGTCAGGATAAAGCCATTGAGGCCTTAACCGAAGCGATTAAGATGGCCCGTGCTGGCCTGGGGCATGACCACAAGCCTGTCGGTTCCTTCCTGTTCGCCGGCCCGACCGGTGTGGGTAAAACCGAGGTAACGGTGCAGCTCTCCAAAGCGCTGGGCATTGAGCTGTTGCGCTTTGATATGTCCGAGTATATGGAGCGTCACACCGTCAGCCGTTTGATTGGTGCGCCTCCGGGCTACGTGGGCTTTGACCAGGGCGGCCTACTCACCGACGCGGTGATCAAGCATCCGCACGCGGTCCTGCTGCTCGATGAAATCGAGAAAGCGCACCCGGACGTGTTCAACATCCTGTTGCAGGTGATGGACAACGGGACGCTGACCGATAACAACGGGCGCAAGGCCGATTTCCGCAACGTGGTGCTGGTGATGACCACCAACGCCGGGGTACGTGAAACCGAGCGCAAATCCATCGGCCTGATCCATCAGGATAACAGCACCGATGCGATGGAGGAGATCAAGAAGATCTTCACGCCGGAGTTCCGTAACCGTCTGGACAACATTATCTGGTTCGATCACCTGTCTACCGAGGTGATCCATCAGGTGGTGGATAAGTTCATCGTCGAGCTGCAGGTTCAGCTGGATCAGAAAGGCGTGTCGCTGGAAGTGAGCCAGGAGGCCCGCAACTGGCTGGCCGAGAAAGGCTACGACCGTGCGATGGGTGCCCGTCCGATGGCGCGCGTGATTCAGGACAACCTGAAGAAACCGCTGGCGAACGAGCTGCTGTTTGGCTCGCTGGTGGACGGCGGCCAGGTGACCGTGGCGCTGGATCAGGCGAAGAACGAGCTGACGTACGATTTCCAGAGTGCGGCGAAGCACAAGCCGGAAGCGGCTCACTGAGTTGAAAGGTAAAAGCAAAACGGCAACTTCGGTTGCCGTTTTTTTTGTTTGCTCCCTCTCCCAGTGGGAGAGGGCTGGGGTGAGGGCATCAGGCCGCAGAGGAATTTTGCGAGGCGCTTTCCAGTTTCTTTCGAAGTCAGTTGCTGGATAAATCTACAGTAATAAAATGGCGTCGCACCTGCAAAATCGGGTGCCGGGATTGGCGTCCTGAAAGTGTGTGCACAGACAATCTTGCGTGCATAAAGGATTACATATGACTAATATTAATAGCTTCGCCCAGCTCTACACCGAACTCTCCCTCAACCCCGATCTCCCAACCCTGGCCGAGCGCTGCAAGCTGCTCACCGAAATCCTTCTCGACTGCAAATCTCTCCCACAAACGCAGCCCGTTTGCCGCTGTCTCGGAGCTTATCTGGAAGAGGTAAAATACGGCCTCACAGAATCCATGCGTGATTTTCAGGTGGTGGAATTTGAGGACGAAGCGGAAAAGCCGCGACAAAAAGAGTGGTTGCTGGAAGATACAGAAACGAAATGTGACTACTGCCGGGCGTTAAACCACGTGCTGCTGGTTTCGCATTTTGACCGCGATATGTTGCCGCACCTGACGGGACTGTTGCATGACATTACCCACGCGATAGCTGAAGATTTAATCGTACCCATGAACCCGTGCATGACAATACATCTGCCGACACAGCCACACTAAGGCCATAAATAAAAAAGGCCGGGATTGTCCCGACCTTTTAAATATTCATCTGCCATTACAGGCGAAAACAATTAGCGACTACGGAAGACAATGCGGCCTTTGCTCAGGTCGTACGGGGTCAGTTCAACAGTCACTTTGTCGCCCGTCAAAATGCGGATATAGTTTTTGCGCATTTTACCGGAGATGTGCGCAGTTACCACGTGACCGTTTTCCAGTTCTACGCGAAACATGGTATTAGGCAACGTATCAAGTACGGTACCCTGCATTTCAATATTGTCTTCTTTGGCCATCTAATCCTCTGGGGTATCACTACCAAGTTTTGAACCGGCAAGATAATGCCGAAATTCATCAATTAAGTAAAGAATTGCGCGTTTAAAACGCAGCAAAACAATTTCAGCGTATTGCCCAAGCGTCACGGTACAACCGAACGGAAAGCGCATTCGTAAAGGGGATACGACAGGATAAACGTCAGGACGTTATCTGAAGCGAGGGTCCCAAACGGCGGCGGGGCAACAGGCAGAAGCTACTCTGCGGCGTAATTATAACACCCTCATAAAAAATATGCGGAAAACATTTAGGCATTGGGCATAAAGAGCATTCTGGGAACCCAAAAATCGCGCGGAAGAGTCTCCTGTCGGCACTGTTCAAGATGTTCGATATAGCGTCGGCGGGAAATTTCAACCGCGCCGAGCGAGGCGGTGTGCTCATTCAGCACCTGAC
This sequence comes from Enterobacter cloacae complex sp. 402C9, assembly GCF_050030745.1. Taxonomy (NCBI): domain Bacteria; kingdom Pseudomonadati; phylum Pseudomonadota; class Gammaproteobacteria; order Enterobacterales; family Enterobacteriaceae; genus Enterobacter; species Enterobacter cloacae complex sp. 402C9. The sequence goes on from NZ_JBLGUW010000001.1 coordinate 1,615,705, forward strand.
AATCCATCAGTTGTCCGCCGCGTTGGGCAAATTCCTGGCTAAAAACCAGCAGCGCGGTTTTCGACGCATTCGTGGCGCGGGAGAACATCGACTCACCGCAGAACAGCGTGCCCTGCGCCACCCCGTACATCCCCCCAACGAGGTTATCCTCTTTCCATACTTCGATGGAGTGCGCGTAGCCCAGCTCATGAAGCTGGTGGTAGGCGATAATGATATCGCGGGTTATCCAGGTGCCTTCATGACGATCTTCAGCGCAGCCTTCGATTACCTGCCCGAAGGCGTGATTGAGCGTGACGCGATAGGGCGAATTTGCGTGAAAACGCTTCATGCTGCGGCTCAGGTGAAACTGCCCGGGCCACAGCACGGCTCGCGGGTCCGGAGACCACCATAAAATCGGGTCGCCGGGAGAAAACCACGGGAAGATGCCGCGCTGGTAAGCCATTAAGAGACGCGCCGGGCTGAGATCGCCGCCCAAAGCCAGCAATCCGTTAGGTTCACGCAGCGCCCCCTCCGGAGAAGGGAACGCAATATTATGGCGAGAAAGCTGCACCAGGCGCATGACAACAGAACTCCAGTACGCGAGAGAGGACGCTACAAATATAGTCTACAGGCGCTGTTTAAACTGGTAGTAGCGACCCTGTTTTGCCAGCAGCTCTGCGTGATTACCTTGCTCAATTATGTGTCCGTTGTCCATCACAATTATTCGATCGAAATTCACCAGCCCGCGCAGGCGGTGAGTGACCATCAGCACGGTTTTGCCTTTCATCACCTTTGTCAGTAAATCAAGAATTTGACTCTCGGTTGTCGCATCCAGACCTTCTGTCGGTTCATCCAGCAACATCAGCGGAGCATCGTGCAGCAAGGCGCGCGCGATGGCCAGACGACGCAGTTCGCCGCCGGAAAGCTGTCGGCCCCCTTCACCCAGCCAGCTGTTCAACCCGTCGTCCTCAAGCAGCTTGTACAGCCCAACCTGTTCCAGCATCGCCCGCAGCGTATCGTCAGAGGCGTCCGGTGCCGCCAGAAGAAGATTATCGCGCAGCGTAGCGCTGAACAGGTGCACACGCTGGGGCACGACGCTGACCGTTTTACGCAAGGCCGCTTCGCTAAAATCAGACAGCGGAAGGTCGTTAAACCGAATCTCGCCCTGCTGCGGGTCCCAGGCGCGCGTGAGGAGTTGCAGAAGCGTCGATTTGCCACATCCCGTACGGCCAAGGATCGCAATGCGCTGCCCGGCATCAACAGAAAGGCTGATGTCTTCCAGCGCGTTTTGCGCCTGCTTGTCGTAGGCGAAGGTGACGTTGCTGAGCGTCAGCGCGACCTGCTCCGGCACAGCGGTTTGACCCGCGCTGAACTTCACTTCCGGCTCCTGCTCTGCAATATCCGTAATGCGCAGCGCAGAGGCAATCACCTGGCCGAGATGCTGAAAGGCGCCGGTGACTGGGGCTAAGGCTTCGAAGGCTGCCAGGGCACAGAAAACAAACAGCGCAATCAGCGGGCCAGGCTGCGGGTTACCGCCCACGCCACCGGAGGCCATCCAGAGCATGGCGATAACGGCAAACCCACCGATTAACATCATCAGCGCCTGAGAAAACGCGGTCAGTTCAGACTGGCGACGCTGGGCTTCATGCCAGTTCAGTTCCGTATTTTCCATACGGGTGCGGTAGCGCTTGCTGGCACCAAAAATGGTGAGCTCGGCCTGACCCTGCAACCAGGAGGTGAGCTGCTGGCGGTATTCCCCGCGCAGACGCGTCAGGTTTTCCCCGGTGGTTTTACCTGCACGATAAAACAGGGGCGGCAGAATAATCAGCGTCATCAGCATGATGCCGCCGAGCGTCAGTGCGATGGGAACATCCAGGAAACTCAACCCCAGCGTGACCACGACAATCACCACAAACGCGCCCACCATGGGCGAGATGACGCGCAGATAGAGGTGATCCAGCGTATCCACATCCGCAACTACGCGGTTGAGTAATTCGCCCTGCCGAAAACGTGCCAGCCCGGCAGGGGAGAGGGGCAGCAATTTGCTGAACGTATAAATACGCAGGTGTTGCAGCACGCGGAAGGTCGCGTCGTGGCTGACCAGGCGTTCGAAGTAGCGCCCGGCAGTTCGCGTAATCGCCGTGCCGCGCACCCCGGCGGCAGGCAGCATGTAGTTAAAGCTGTATAGCCCGGCAAAGCCTGCGGCCGCAGACGCGGAGAGGAACCAGCCAGAAAGCGTAAGCAGGCCGATGCTGGCGAGCAGAGTGATAATCGCCAGTACGATCCCGAGCGTCAGCATCCATTTGTGGCGTTTATACAAAGCAAGATAGGGAAGCAGGGCGCGCATCAGATATCCTCCTGACGGTTCGCCAGCAGGGTCGCAAAGGGCCCCTGCGCGGCAACAAGCGCGGCGTAATCGCCTTGCTCAACAATGTGTCCGTTTTCCATCACCCAGATCTGATCCCAGTCGGCAATACCTTCCAGCTGGTGGGTCACCATCAGGGTAGTTTGCTGGCGTGAGGCTGCGTTAAGCGCATCCATCACGCGCTGCTCGCTGTGAGCGTCCAGGCTGGCGGCGGGTTCGTCCAGCAGCATTAACGAACAGGGGTTCAGCAGCGCACGGGCAACCGCGACGCGCTGTGCCTGGCCCACTGACAGCCCGGCAGACTGATCGCCAATGACGGTATCGACACCCTGCGCAAGCAGCGGCAAAAACTCGCTGACCCAGGCGCGGTCGAGGACCGATTGCAGCTCATCGTCACGTGCATCCGGCCTTGCCAGCAGCACATTCTCGCGCAGCGTCGGGGCAGGCAGCTGAGGGTTTTGACCCACCCAGCTTAGCTGTTTACGCCAGGCATCAGGATCGAGCTCGCGCAGCTCCGTTTTGTTGATACGCAGCGATCCGGTGTACGCCATAAAACCTGACAGCGCATTCAACAATGAGCTTTTACCTGAGCCGCTGGTACCCACCAGCACCACACGTTGCCCGGCAGGCAGGGTAAAGTTCAGCGGGCCGGCCAGCACTTTGCCTTCAGGCGACAGAACAGAAAAATCCTGTGCTTCAATGGTCACCGGATCGTTCGTATTCAGCGTCACCTCACCACGCTCCGGATGTGCCAGCGGCGTTTCCATAAAGGTTTTCAGGCTGTCGGCAGCACCCACCGCCTGCGCTTTGGCATGGTAAAAGGTGCCGAGATCGCGAAGCGGCTGGAAAAATTCCGGGGCCAGGATCAGCGCCAGGAACCCGGCGGAAAGCGTGACCGCCGTACCGTAGTGGCCAAAGTCCAGCGCGCCGAGGTAGGAGAAGCCAAAGTAAACCGCCACCAGCGCAATCGACAGGGAGGTAAAGAACTCGAGCACGCCGGAAGAAAGGAAGGCCATGCGCAACACTTCCATGGTGCGCTGACGAAAATCCTGCGACGCCAGGCGAATGTTTTCGGTTTCCGCTTCACCACGACCAAAGATCCGCAGGGTTTCCATTCCGCGCAGACGGTCCAGGAAATGACCGCTCAACCGACCCAGCGCAAGGAAGTTGCGACGGTTAGCATCTGCCGCACCCATGCCGACCATCGCCATAAACAGCGGGATGAGCGGGGCGGTCCCCATCAGGATCAGAGCCGCTACCCAGTTAACAGGGAAGATGGCGATAACAATCATCAGAGGCACAAACACTGCCAGCGTCATCTGTGGAAGATAACGCGCATAGTAATCGTGCATATCGTCGATTTGCTCAAGGATCAGCGTCGCCCAGCTACCGGCCGGTTTGCCCTGGATCCACGCAGGCCCGGCTTCCGAAAGCCGGTCGAGCACTTTGCGGCGGATCTCATAGCGGATGTGCTGGCCGGCATGGAACCCAACCCGCTCGCGCAGCCAGACCACCCACGCACGCAGGACGAAAACCAGCACCAGAACGATAAACGGCAGCAGCAGCGCTTCGCGCGGGATGCTCTCCATGATCATATGATTGAGAATGCGGGCCAGCAGCCATGCCTGGGCAACAATCAACAGACCGCTGATAAATCCCAGAACGCGGGAAATCATAAGCCAGCGGCGGGACAGAACGCTTTGCTGTTTCAGCCAGCGCGTTAACTCTTGTTGACGGGTTTTTTCCATTGCGTACTTTGCAGGTGACGTTATAAGAAATTAGACATCTGCATGTTACACGTGAGCAAAAATAAAGGCGACCAGTGGCCGCCTTTATTTACGTTTGTTACTGACTTGTAAAGATTATTTACCTTGTTCTGCCAGTCCGTCCAGATAGCGTTCTGCGTCCAGCGCGGCCATACAGCCGGTGCCCGCAGAGGTGATCGCCTGACGATAAATATGGTCCATCACGTCGCCAGCCGCGAAGACGCCTGGGATGCTGGTCTGCGTCGCATTGCCGTGAATGCCAGACTGCACTTTGATGTAGCCGTTCTCCAGCTCAAGTTGGCCTTCGAAAATGGCCGTGTTCGGGCTGTGACCGATTGCCACAAACAGGCCTGCCACCTCCAGCGTTTCGACGGTGTCGGTGTTCTGCGTATCACGAATTCGCAGACCCGCCACACCCATCTGATCGCCGGTCACTTCTTCCAGCGTACGGTTGGTATGCAGCACAATGTTGCCGCTCGCCACTTTATCCATCAGGCGTTTGATCAGGATCTTCTCGGCGCGGAAGGTGTCGCGACGGTGGATCAGGTGTACTTCTGAGGCGATGTTCGCCAGATACAACGCTTCTTCCACAGCGGTGTTGCCGCCGCCGATCACCGCAACTTTCTGGTTGCGATAGAAGAAACCGTCGCAGGTCGCGCAGGCTGATACGCCGCGCCCTTTGAATGCTTCTTCAGACGGCAGACCGAGATAACGGGCAGAGGCACCGGTAGCGATGATCAGCGCATCGCAGGTGTATTCACCGCTGTCGCCGGTCAGACGGAACGGACGGTTCTGCAAATCCACTTTATTAATGTGGTCGAACAGGATTTCGGTTTCGAATTTAGCAGCATGCTCGTGCATGCGCTCCATCAGCAGCGGCCCGGTCAGGTCGTTCGGGTCGCCCGGCCAGTTTTCCACTTCCGTGGTGGTGGTCAGCTGACCGCCTTTTTCCATCCCGGTAATCAGTACCGGTTGCAGGTTAGCGCGTGCAGCATAGACCGCTGCGGTATATCCCGCAGGTCCAGAACCAAGGATTAGCAGCTTACTGTGTTTGGTCGTGCCCATGAGATCCCCATTGTTGTTGGCAGGCAATGGGCTGGATTGTAGGGAATTTGTTGCCGTAAAAAAAGAGCACGACAGTTTTGCTTCCGATATATGCAATAGTCACGCCCTATGGATCAGACACGGTCATATCACGTCTGCTACTGAAAATCGCGCGTTTATAAGGCAATAAAATGATGATTAATACCCCCCCGTAATGAATATCCGGCATCTTGTACTAAAAATCGATGTTTTGCTTTGACAATCCCCTGCGCTTTTGCGAAAACATTCAAGGAAGAAAAAAAGACGCATGAACTGCATGCCGAATAGACATGCACGTAAATGCCATTTTTACCGGGTCAGTGAAATCTACGCATGGTGTGGACAGACGCCATACGTGATGTCTGTGACTGCTTTCGGGCAACGGTCTTCTTACCGCAGACCCCGAATCCACATCGCGTCTAATACATAACCAGGCGATGTGATGAATAACGGGTGCAGGCTCTGAACAGTGATGTGCACAGGGTCCAGGCAGGAGTAGGGAAGGAATACAGAGAGACAATAATAATGGTAGATAGCAAGAAGCGCCCTGGCAAAGATCTCGACCGTATCGATCGTAACATTCTTAATGAATTGCAAAAGGATGGGCGTATTTCCAACGTCGAGCTTTCAAAACGTGTGGGACTTTCCCCGACGCCGTGCCTTGAGCGTGTGCGTCGACTGGAAAGACAGGGTTTTATTCAGGGCTATACGGCTCTGCTAAACCCGCATTATCTGGATGCCTCACTTCTGGTATTTGTTGAGATTACTCTGAATCGTGGTGCGCCGGATGTGTTTGAGCAATTTAACGCCGCTGTACAAAAACTTGAAGAAATTCAAGAGTGTCATCTGGTTTCCGGTGATTTTGACTACCTGTTAAAAACCCGTGTGCCTGATATGTCCGCCTACCGTAAGCTGCTGGGTGAAACCCTGCTGCGTCTGCCAGGCGTGAACGACACCCGTACTTATGTGGTGATGGAAGAGGTCAAACAGAGCAATCGTCTGGTTATTAAGACGCGCTAACACGGAACAGGTGCAAAATCAGTGTAGTTTGATTACACTCCTGTTAATCCATACAGCAACAGTGCCGAGGATACCCGGCGCTGTTGTCCGTTTTAGCACACAGGCAGGACATGCCTGATACCTGGAGAGCCTTTCTTGAGCCAGGAATACACTGAAGACAAAGAAGTCACATTATCTAAGCTAAGCAGCGGACGTCGTCTCCTCGAGGCGTTACTGATTGTTATTGCCCTTTTTGCCGTCTGGCTGATGGCCGCCTTACTCAGTTTCAACCCCTCAGATCCCAGCTGGTCGCAAACCGCATGGCATGAGCCTATTCATAACTTAGGTGGCGTTCCCGGTGCCTGGCTTGCGGACACGCTCTTTTTCATTTTCGGAGTGATGGCTTATACCCTTCCCGTCATCATTATTGGCGGATGCTGGTTTGCCTGGCGTCATCGACAGAACGACGACTACATCGATTATTTTGCCGTTACGCTGCGCCTGATTGGCGCCCTGGCGCTGATCCTCACCTCCTGTGGGCTGGCGGCGATCAACGCTGATGATATCTGGTACTTCGCCTCCGGCGGGGTGATCGGCAGCCTGTTGAGCTCCGCGCTGCAACCGATGCTTCATAGCAGCGGCGGCACGCTGGCGCTGCTCTGTATCTGGGCGGCGGGCCTGACGCTGTTTACCGGCTGGTCCTGGGTGAGCATTGCTGAGAAGATCGGCAGCTTTATTCTGACGCTGCTGACGTCCGCCAGCAACCGTACCCGTCGTGACGATACGTGGGTCGATGAAGACGAGTATGAAGATGAGTACGAAGAGGAATACGAGGCGCCTGTACAGCGGCGTGAATCTCGCCGCGCGCGTATTCTACGCGGTGCTCTGGCGCGCCGCCAGCGCGTCGCTGAAAAATTTGCTAACCCGTTAGGCCGTAAAACGGATGCCGCGCTGTTCTCCGGCAAACGTATGGATGAAGACGAGCAGATTGAGTATCGCGGTGCGGCCGTCGACCCTGATGACGTACTGTTCTCTGGCCATCGAGCCACGCCGGGAGAGTATGACGAATACGATCCGCTGCTGAATGGCCACTCCGTGACTGAACCGGTAGCCGCTGCTGCTGCCGCAACGACGGCTGCTCAGGCCCATGTTGCGCCTGTTGAAGCCGTGATGCCGTCCTCGCCTGTTCCGGCACCGGAGTCCGCGATCCAGCAACCGCAGGTAGACTGGCAGACTGCGCCAGGCGTCCATACGCCTGAACCGACCATTGCACCTGAGCCTGAAAGTTATATTCCTGTGCAGCAGGAACAGTGGCAGCAAACGTATCAGCCGCCTGAGCCTGCCAGCGTGCCGCAACAACCGTATCAGGCTTATACGCCCGAACCCGCTGTACCTGAACAGCCATACGTTGCACCGGTGTCTGAACCCGAAGTGGTGGAGGAAGCGAAGCCATCCCGTCCGCCATTATACTATTTTGAAGAAGTGGAAGAGCGCCGCGCCCGTGAGCGCGAGCAGCTTGCCGCCTGGTATCAGCCCGTGCCCGAGCCGGTGCAGGAGCCTGTTGCAAAAGCGCCTTCGGTCAGCGTTCCACCTGTAGAACCTACGCCAGCCGTTGCGTCGGGTGCAGAAGCCGTGAAGCAGGCAACGGCAGCAGCTGCCGCGTCCGCTCCGCTATTCAGCCCGGCAACCGACAGCGCCCCGCGTCCTCAGGTGAAAGAGGGCATTGGTCCACAGCTGCCGCGCCCTAACCGCGTGCGCGTACCGACTCGCCGGGAGCTGGCCTCTTATGGCATTAAATTGCCTTCCCAGCGTATGGCGGAAGAAAAAGCCCGTGAGTCCGACTACGAAGATGATGCCGACGAACTGCATCAGGATGAGCTGGCGCGTCAGTTTGCTGCCCAGCAGAATCAGCGTTACGGCGAAGAGTATCAGCATGACGTGCCTTCACAGCATCACGTGCCTTCACAGCAGGACGACGATGATGCGGCCGAAGCGGAGCTGGCGCGCCAGTTTGCAGCAACGCAGCAGCAGCGTTATTCCGGTGAGCAACCTTCGGGGGCAAACCCGTTCTCGCTGTCGGATTTCGAATTCTCACCAATGAAAGATCTGGTGGATGATGGCCCAAGCGAACCGCTGTTCACGCCGAGCGTAATGCCGGAAGCGGAGCCGGTGCGTCAGCCGCCTGCACCACAGGCTTACGGGCAGCCGCAACAGCCGGCGCCGCAGGCGTATGCGCAGCCGCAGACACCTTCTCAACCGCCTCAGCCACAGTTCCAGCAGCCAGCACCACAGCCGCAGGAGAGCCTGATTCACCCGCTGCTGATGCGTAACGGAGACAGCCGACCGCTGCAACGACCAAGTACGCCGCTACCGTCGCTGGATCTGTTAACGCCACCGCCAGCGGAAGTCGAGCCGGTGGATACCTTTGCCCTTGAGCAGATGGCCCGTCTGGTGGAAGCGCGTCTGGCTGACTTTCGCATTAAAGCGGACGTGGTGAACTACTCACCGGGCCCGGTGATCACCCGTTTCGAACTGAACCTGGCACCGGGCGTAAAAGCGGCGCGTATTTCTAACCTCTCCCGCGACCTGGCGCGTTCTCTGTCCACCGTGGCGGTACGCGTGGTGGAAGTGATCCCAGGCAAGCCTTACGTTGGCCTTGAGCTGCCAAACAAGAAACGCCAGACCGTTTATCTGCGTGAAGTTCTGGATAACACCAAATTCCGCGACAACCCGTCCCCGCTGACCGTGGTGCTGGGTAAAGATATCGCCGGCGATCCGGTGGTTGCCGATCTCGCGAAGATGCCGCACCTGCTGGTTGCGGGTACAACAGGCTCGGGTAAATCGGTCGGTGTGAACGCCATGATCCTCAGTATGCTCTACAAAGCGCAGCCTGAAGACGTGCGTTTCATCATGATCGACCCAAAAATGCTCGAACTGTCCGTCTACGAAGGCATTCCGCATCTGTTAACGGAAGTGGTTACCGACATGAAGGACGCCGCCAACGCATTACGCTGGAGCGTCAATGAAATGGAGCGTCGCTACAAGCTGATGTCGGCGCTGGGCGTGCGTAACCTGGCCGGTTATAACGAGAAAATCGCCGAGGCGGCGCGTATGGGCCGTCCGATTCCGGACCCATACTGGAAGCCAGGTGACAGCATGGATGCCCAGCATCCGGTGCTGGAAAAACTGCCTTACATCGTGGTGCTGGTGGATGAATTTGCCGACCTGATGATGACCGTTGGCAAGAAAGTGGAAGAGCTGATTGCGCGTCTGGCACAGAAAGCGCGTGCGGCGGGCATCCACCTGGTACTGGCAACGCAGCGTCCGTCCGTGGATGTAATCACCGGTCTTATTAAGGCAAACATCCCGACCCGTATCGCGTTTACCGTGTCGAGTAAAATTGACTCCCGTACTATCCTTGACCAGGGCGGAGCAGAGTCGCTGCTGGGGATGGGTGATATGCTCTATTCCGGGCCGAACTCCACCTCGCCGGTGCGTGTTCACGGTGCGTTTGTTCGCGACCAGGAAGTGCACGCGGTTGTGCAAGACTGGAAAGCGCGCGGGCGACCGCAATATGTTGACGGCATCACCTCTGACAGCGAAAACGAAGGTGGCGGCGGTGGTTTTGACGGCGGCGAAGAGTTGGATCCGTTATTCGACCAGGCGGTTAATTTCGTCACCGAAAAACGCAAAGCGTCCATCTCCGGCGTGCAGCGCCAGTTCCGTATCGGTTACAACCGCGCGGCGCGTATCATTGAGCAGATGGAAGCCCAGGGCATCGTGAGCGAACAGGGGCACAACGGTAACCGTGAGGTGCTGGCGCCACCGCCTTTTGAGTAATCTTCAGCGATTGCAAAGAAGGGTAAATCAGCAAAAATTAAGCATATTCTTCTGTCGCCTGCCTTCGGGCAGGTACAGAATAGAAACGGAACCCCCATATCGGGAAGACGTATTTTAAGGAATAACAATGAAAAAAATCGCCATCGCCTGTGCATTACTCTCCAGTTTTGTTGCCAGCAGCGTCTGGGCTGATGCAGCCAGCGACCTTAAAAGCCGACTGGATAAAGTGAGCAGTTTCCACGCCAGCTTCACGCAAAAAGTGACTGACGGCAGCGGCAACGCGGTGCAGGAAGGCCAGGGAGATTTGTGGGTAAAACGCCCAAATCTGTTCAACTGGCACATGACCCAGCCGGATGAAAGCGTTCTGGTGTCTGACGGTAAAACCCTGTGGTTCTACAATCCGTTTGTTGAGCAGGCGACCGCCACCTGGCTCAAAGACGCGACCAGCAATACGCCGTTTATGCTCATTGCCCGTAACCAGTCCAGCGACTGGCAGCAGTACAACATAAAACAAAACGGTGATGAGTTCGTCCTTACGCCAAAAGGCAGCAACGGTAATCTGAAGCAGTTCACCATTAATGTGAGCAGCAACGGTACCATCAATCAGTTCGGCGCGGTTGAGCAGGACGATCAGCGCAGCAGCTATCAGTTGAAGTCTCAGCAAAACGGCGCCATTGATGCATCGAAATTCACCTTTACCCCGCCGCAGGGCGTAACGGTGGACGACCAACGCAATAAGTAAGAGGCATGAGTGAGCAACCTGTCGCTCGATTTTTCAGATAATGCGTTTCAACCTCTGGCCGCCCGTATGCGGCCAGAAAATTTAGCGCAGTACATCGGTCAGCAACATCTGCTGGCTGCGGGGAAACCCTTGCCGCGCGCTATTGAGGCGGGACATCTGCACTCCATGATCCTCTGGGGGCCACCCGGCACCGGAAAAACCACGCTCGCTGAAGTGATTGCCCGCTATGCCAACGCGGACGTTGAGCGCATCTCGGCGGTCACGTCGGGGGTGAAAGAGATCCGCGAGGCGATCGAGCGGGCGCGACAAAACCGCAATGCCGGACGTCGCACCATTCTGTTTGTCGACGAAGTTCACCGCTTCAACAAGAGCCAGCAGGACGCCTTTCTGCCGCACATTGAAGACGGTACGATTTTCTTTATCGGCGCCACCACGGAAAACCCGTCGTTTGAACTGAACTCTGCGCTGCTCTCCCGGGCGCGCGTGTATCTGCTTAAATCGCTGACCACGGAAGATATCGAAAAAGTTCTGACGCAGGCGATGGAGGACAACGCGCGTGGTTACGGCGGACAGGATATCGTTCTGCCGGACGAGACGCGTCTTGCTATCGCCGAACTGGTTAACGGTGATGCCCGTCGTGCGTTGAACACGCTCGAAATGATGGCCGATATGGCCGAAGTGGACGATGCGGGCAAGCGCGTATTAAAGCCTGAACTGCTCACCGAAATTGCCGGTGAGCGCAGCGCGCGCTTCGATAATAAAGGCGATCGTTTTTACGACCTCATCTCTGCTTTACATAAGTCCGTGCGCGGCAGCGCTCCGGATGCGGCGCTCTACTGGTATGCGCGTATCATCACCGCCGGTGGCGATCCGTTATATGTCGCGCGTCGCTGCCTGGCGATTGCGTCAGAAGATGTCGGTAATGCCGATCCACGCGCCATGCAGGTCGCTATTTCCGCCTGGGACTGCTTTACCCGCGTCGGGCCTGCGGAGGGCGAGCGTGCCATTGCGCAGGCGATTGTGTATCTGGCTTGCGCACCGAAAAGTAACGCGGTGTATACCGCCTTCAAAGCGGCGATGTCGGATGCACGTGAACGTCCGGACTACGATGTGCCGGTTCATCTGCGCAATGCGCCAACCAAATTGATGAAAGAGATGGGTTACGGGCAGGAGTATCGCTACGCCCATGACGAACCCAACGCCTACGCCGCCGGCGAGGAGTATTTCCCGCAGGAGATGGCACAAACCCGCTATTATCACCCCACAAACAGAGGTCTTGAGGGTAAGATTGGCGAAAAGCTCGCCTGGCTTGCCGGACAGGATCAAAATAGCCCTATAAAACGCTACCGTTAGTTCAATCGTTGCGGTAATGTTGGCAATATATCTCTGTGGCCGCAGGCTGTGGTCACTTTTTCCTCTTTTAATTCGATAAGCACAGGATAAGCATGCTCGATCCCAATCTGCTGCGTAATGAGCCAGACGCAGTCGCTGAAAAACTGGCACGCCGGGGCTTTAAGCTGGATGTAGATAAGCTGCGCGCTCTTGAAGAGCGTCGTAAAGTTTTGCAGGTACAAACTGAAAATCTGCAGGCAGAGCGTAATTCTCGATCGAAATCCATTGGCCAGGCGAAAGCGCGCGGGGAAGATATTGAGCCATTACGCCTGGAAGTGAACAAACTGGGAGAAGAGCTGGATCAGGCGAAAGCTGAACTGGACGTTCTTCAGGCTGAAATTCGTGATATCGCTCTGGCGATCCCGAACATTCCTGACGACAGCGTCCCTGTCGGCAAAGACGAAAACGACAACGTTGAAGTGAAACGCTGGGGTACGCCTCGCGAGTTTGACTTCGAGGTGCGCGATCACGTGACGCTGGGCGAAATGCACGCGGGCCTGGACTTTGCGGCTGCGGTTAAGCTGACCGGTTCTCGCTTCGTGGTAATGAAAGGTCAGATTGCTCACCTGCATCGCGCGCTGGCGCAATTTATGCTGGATCTGCACACCGAGCAGCATGGCTACAGCGAAACCTACGTTCCGTATCTGGTTAACCACGATACGCTGTACGGTACAGGCCAGTTGCCGAAATTTGCCGGCGATCTGTTCCATACCCGTCCGCTGGACGAAGAAGCTGACAGCAGCAACTACGCGCTGATCCCAACCGCGGAAGTGCCGCTGACCAACCTCGTGCGTGATGAGATCATCGACGAAGACGATCTGCCAATCAAACTGACTGCGCACTCTCCATGTTTCCGTTCTGAAGCCGGTTCTTACGGTCGTGATACGCGCGGTCTGATCCGTATGCACCAGTTCGATAAAGTTGAGATGGTGCAGATCGTTCGTCCGGAAGAGTCTATGGACGCGCTGGAAGAGATGACAGGTCACGCAGAGAAAGTGCTGGAGCTGCTGGGGCTGCCATACCGCCGTATGGCGCTGTGCACCGGTGACATGGGCTTCGGCGCCTGCAAAACCTTCGACCTCGAAGTCTGGGTGCCTGCGCAAAACACCTACCGTGAAATCTCCTCTTGCTCTAACGTCTGGGATTTCCAGGCGCGTCGTATGCAGGCGCGTTGCCGCAGCAAGTCCGACAAGAAGACCCGTCTGGTTCATACCCTGAACGGTTCTGGTCTGGCGGTTGGCCGTACGCTGGTTGCCGTGCTGGAGAACTACCAGCAGGCAGATGGTCGTATTGAGATCCCTGAGGTGCTGCGTCCTTACATGAAAGGCCAGCAGTTCATCGGCTAATATTTTGCTGCAAAACAAAAAAGCGCCTCAGGGCGCTTTTTTTATATCTTTGATTTGATACGACGCAATATTCCCTCCCTCTAAAGTAGTAATACTCCTCCGAACGAAAGTTAGCATAAAACACCTGTAACGAAGAAATTCGTTATATATAAAACTACATAGCGGTATGCGCCGCCTCTCTTTTCTTTGTGAGCAACCAAAGTGAGTCTTTATGAAAATCAAAGCGCCTGAAGCGTTAATGGCTGCCGAGGTCACTCGCCGTGGGTTGATGAAAACCACGGCAATAGGTGGTCTGGCGGTTGCCAGCAGCGCCTTTACGCTTCCTTTTACCCGTCTGGCGTCGGCGGCGGAGGCTCTGTCTCCCGCTTCAGCCCCGGAAAAAGTGGTGTGGAGTGCCTGTACCGTTAACTGTGGTAGCCGTTGTCCCCTGCGTATGCATGTTGTGGACGGTGAAATCAAATACGTTGAAACCGACAATACCGGCGATGATAACTACGAAGGGTTACACCAGGTTCGTGCCTGTCTGCGTGGCCGCTCAATGCGCCGTCGCGTTTATAACCCGGATCGTCTGAAATATCCGATGAAGCGTGTCGGTAAGCGTGGGGAAGGGAAGTTCGAGCGCATTAGCTGGGACGAAGCCTACGATATTATCGCGACCAACATGCAGCGCCTGATCAAAGAATACGGCAACGAATCCATCTACCTGAACTATGGCACCGGGACGCTGGGCGGCACCATGACCCGCTCCTGGCCGCCGGGTAAAACGCTGGTAGCGCGCCTGATGAACTGCTGCGGCGGCTATCTCAACCATTATGGCGACTACTCTTCCGCACAGATTGCCGCGGGCCTGAACTACACCTATGGCGGCTGGGCAGACGGTAACAGCCCGTCGGATATAGAAAACAGCAAGCTGGTGGTATTGTTCGGCAACAACCCGGGCGAAACGCGTATGAGCGGCGGTGGGGTAACCTATTATCTTGAGCAGGCGCGCGCCAAATCCAACGCACGTATGATCATCGTCGATCCGCGCTACACCGATACCGGCGCGGGGCGAGAAGACGAGTGGATCCCTATCCGCCCTGGTACCGATGCGGCGCTGGTCAATGCGCTTGCGTATGTGATGATCACTGAAAACCTCGTCGATCAGCCGTTCCTTGATAAATACTGCGTCGGCTATGACGAGAAGACGCTGCCAGCCAGCGCACCGGCTAACGGGCATTACAAAGCGTATATTCTTGGTCAGGGCAGCGACGGGGTAGCGAAAACCCCTGAGTGGGCATCCACCATCACCGGCATTCCAGTCGAACGTATTGTTCAGCTGGCCCGTGAAATTGGTTCAGCAAAACCGGCTTATATCAGCCAGGGCTGGGGACCGCAGCGTCACGCGAACGGCGAAATTGCCACCCGCGCTATTTCTATGCTCTCGATTCTGACTGGCAACGTCGGCATTCACGGCGGTAATAGCGGGGCGCGTGAAGGCTCGTATGAAGTACCGTTTGAACGTATGCCAACGCTGGATAACCCGGTTCAGACCAGCATCTCCATGTTTATGTGGACGGACGCGATTGAGCGCGGCCCGGAAATGACCGCGCTACGCGACGGTGTTCGGGGCAAAGATAAGCTGGATGTGCCAATCAAAATGATCTGGAACTATGCCGGTAACTGCCTGATCAACCAGCACTCAGAGATCAACCGCACCCATGAAATTTTGCAGGACGACAAGAAGTGCGAAATGATTGTGGTGATCGACTGCCACATGACCTCATCGGCGAAGTATGCCGATATTCTGCTCCCAGACTGCACCGCCTCTGAGCAGATGGATTTCGCGCTGGACGCCTCCTGCGGCAACATGTCCTATGTGATCTTCACAGACCAGGCCATCAAACCGCGCTTCGAGTGCAAAACCATCTATGAGATGACGTCCGAGCTGGCGAAACGTCTTGGCGTTGAGCAGCAGTTCACAGAGGGGCGTACTCAGGAAGAGTGGATGCGCCATCTGCACGAGCTCTCACGCAAAGCCATTCCAGACCTGCCGGACTTCGATACCTTCCGCAAGCAGGGCATGTACAAGCAGCGCGATCCGGAAGGGCATCACGTGGCGTATAAAGCCTTCCGCGACGATCCGCAGGCCAATCCGCTGACCACGCCGTCGGGCAAAATCGAGATCTACTCCGAAGAGCTGGCAAAAATTGCCGCAACGTGGGAATTGCCGGAAGGGGACGTTATCGATCCGCTGCCGATCTATACGCCTGGCTTCGAAAACTACAACGATCCGCTGACGGAGAAATTCCCACTTCAGTTAACCGGTTTCCACTACAAAGCGCGTGTTCACTCCACCTACGGCAACGTTGACGTTCTGAAAGCGGCCTGCCGACAGGAGATGTGGATCAACCCGATGGATGCGAAAGCGCGCGGCATCAGTAATGGCGATCGCGTACGTATCTTCAACGGACGTGGCGAAGTGCATATCGAAGCTAAAGTGACTCCGCGCATGATGCCTGGCGTTGTCGCGCTGGGGGAAGGGGCCTGGTATAACCCGGATGCGAACCGTATCGATCAGGCTGGCTGCATCAACGTTCTCACTACGCAGCGTCCATCGCCGCTGGCGAAGGGCAACCCATCCCACACAAACCTCGTTCAGGTTGAAAAGGCGTAAGGAGTAACCGATGACAACCCAGTATGGATTTTTTATTGATTCCAGCCGCTGCACCGGGTGCAAAACCTGCGAGCTGGCCTGCAAGGATTATAAAGACCTGACCCCGGACGTCAGCTTCCGTCGTATTTATGAATACGCGGGCGGCGACTGGCAGGAGGATAACGGCGTCTGGCATCAGAACGTCTTCGCCTATTACCTGTCGATTGCCTGCAACCACTGCGAAGATCCGGCCTGCACCAAGGTCTGCCCGAGCGGGGCAATGCACAAGCGCGACGACGGTTTTGTGGTGGTGGACGAGGATGTCTGCATTGGCTGTCGCTACTGCCACATGGCCTGCCCGTACGGTGCGCCGCAGTATAACGCGGCTAAAGGCCACATGACCAAGTGCGACGGCTGCCACAGCCGCGTGGCGGACGGCAAAAAGCCCATCTGCGTCGAGTCCTGCCCGCTGCGCGCGCTGGACTTTGGCCCGATTGAAGAGCTGCGTAAAAAACACGGTCAGCTTGCTGCGGTCGCGCCGCTGCCGTCTGCGCACTTCACGAAGCCGAGTATTGTGATTAAACCTAACGCCAACAGCCGTCCGACGGGTGATACCACCGGCTACCTGGCAAACCCGAAGGAGGTGTGAGATGGGAAGTGGATGGCATGAATGGCCGCTTATGATCTTCACGGTCTTTGGGCAGTGTGTTGCAGGCGGGTTTATCGTCCTTGCGCTGGCGCTGTTAAAAGGGAACCTCAATGCTGAACAGCAGCAGCGTTTAGTGTTGAGCATGTTTGGCCTGTGGGTGTTGATGGGGATTGGGTTTATCGCCTCTACTCTGCACCTGGGCTCACCGATGCGCGCGTTTAACTCCCTGAACCGCGTAGGTGCCTCTTCGCTGAGTAACGAGATTACCAGCGGCGCAATCTTCTTTGCAGTTGGCGGGCTGGGGTGGTTACTGGCAGCGCTGAAAAAGCTGCCGTCAGGGTTACGTGCGTTGTGGCTCATCGTCACCATGGTACTGGGCGTTGTCTTCGTCTGGATGATGGTCCGGGTGTACAACACCATCGATACCGTTCCGACCTGGTACAGCGTCTGGACGCCGATGAGCTTCTTCCTGACCATGTTTATTGGCGGGCCGCTGCTGGGTTATCTGCTTCTGCGTGTAGCTGGCATTAATGGTTGGGCGATGCGCCTGCTGCCCGCGGTCTCGCTGCTGGCACTGGTCATCAGTACCGTTGTAGCGCTTATGCAGGGAGCGGAGCTGGCGACGATTCACAGCTCTATCCAACAGGCTTCGGCGCTGGTACCGGATTACGGTTCTCTGATGGCCTGGCGTGTGGTGCTGCTGACGGCGGCGCTGGTGTGCTGGATTGCCCCTCAGCTTAAAGGTTACGCGCCTGCGCTACCGTTGCTGTCACTGGCCTTTGTGCTGGTGCTGGCAGGGGAGTTAATTGGTCGCGGCGTATTTTACGGTCTGCATATGACGGTCGGTATGGCTGTCGCCAGCTAATTTTAGATTTTGTTATAAAAAGCCGGGACATAGTGCCCGGCTTTTCTTTTTTCATTCATGAAATTTTTCGACTGATGTTTCGTTGTAAAAATTCCCGGAAATAAATAAAAACAAATAGATAATTAATATTGGTAGCAGGCTTTGCATTAGCAGGATGAGTTTTTTAAATCGACAAGGCGCATATCGTGCGTGACGCCTGAATCGGTGGATTGACTTTGTTTTTGCCAGTGGCATGATGCGCACGAAATCTGAACTTCCTCACGGTTTTTAATCCATGACCACCTATACCCGCCCGGTGCTTTTGTTGCTCTGTGGCCTGCTTTTGCTGACCCTGGCGATCGCGGTGTTGAACACACTCGTCCCGCTATGGCTCGCCCATGAAAACTTACCAACCTGGCAGGTGGGTATGGTTAGCTCGTCCTTTTTTACGGGCAATCTGCTGGGTACCTTATTAACGGGCAGCCTTATTAAGCGCTTTGGTTTTAACCGCAGTTATTATCTGGCGTCACTGATCTTTGCCGTCGGATGCGCCGGTTTAGGACTGATGGTCGGCTTCTGGAGCTGGATGGTCTGGCGCTTTATTGCGGGCGTTGGCTGCGCCATGATCTGGGTGGTGGTTGAAAGTGCGCTGATGTGCAGCGGCACGTCCCGTAATCGCGGGCGTCTGCTGGCGGCTTATATGATGGTTTACTACGTCGGTACCGTTCTGGGACAACTGATGGTCAGCAAATTCCCAACCGACCTGATGAGCGTTCTGCCATGGGTAACAGGGATGGTGCTGGCCGCAATTCTGCCGCTGCTCTTTACCCGTATCGTGAACCAGAGCAGTGAGCATCAGGAGGCCACGCACGTTTGGCCGATGCTGAGACTGCGTCAGGCGCGCCTGGGGATTAACGGCTGTATTATTTCCGGGATTGTGCTGGGGTCGCTCTATGGCCTGATGCCGCTCTATCTCAACCATCAGGGCGTCAGCGATTCCGGGATCGGTTTCTGGATGGCGGTGATGGTCAGCGCGGGGATTGTCGGCCAGTGGCCGATTGGCCGCCTGGCGGACCGCTTTGGTCGTCTGCTGGTGCTGCGCGTCCAGGTTTTCGTGGTCATCATGGGCTGTCTCGCCATGCTCAGCAACGCCGCGATGGCGCCTGCGCTGTTCATTCTGGGGGCTGCGGGTTTTACGCTCTATCCGGTCGCGATGGCCTGGGCCTGTGAGAAAGTTGAGCATCACCAGCTGGTGGCGATGAACCAGGCATTGTTGCTGAGTTACACCATCGGCAGTTTACTGGGGCCGACTTTTACCGCTATGCTCATGCAAAATTACTCTGATAATCTGCTGTTTATCATGATCGCCAGCGTATCGTTTATTTATCTGTTAATGCTGCTGCGCAAAGCGGGCGAGCACCCAACGCCAGTGGCACATGCCTGATTAAATAAAAGCCTGTCGATGACAGGCTTTTTTGTCCCTGTCACATATAAGACTTTTACTTATTGTGAGTTTTTACTGCCTGGCGATAATTCAAATGAGTTCTACCACTAAAAGGCAGCAATCATGTCTACTCGTCGTTTTTCCACTACCGCACTTGCCGTAGTGTTGGCTTTAACGTTTGCAACGGCTCCGGCCATGGCTAATCCTGGAAACGGGAATGGCGGTGGTCACGGAAACGGTGGCGGACAAGGTAATAGCGGCAATCATGGTAACGGGAACGCTGGTAACCATGGTAATAAGCACAATAACGGCCAGGATAATCCAGGAAAATCGGATAAGAGCTTTAAAAACAGCAACGATGTTGGTCATGATGTTGACGTCCGCGTGAGCTTCGATCATGCCCGCCATCTGGCACTGAATTACGGCTTAACGGGCTACGACTCTCTGCCTCCGGGTATTGCGAAAAACCTGGCGCGCGGTAAGCCACTGCCTCCGGGCATTGCGAAGAAAACCGTGCCAGCCGATATGCTGGGTCAGCTTCCTTCTTATCCGGGCTATGAATGGCGCGTGGTGGGTGACGACCTGGTCTTAATTGCGCTGAGTACCGCGATTGTGACTTCCGTGATTAACGGCGTCTTTAAATAGAATATAAAAAGGCCCGGTTTTCACCGGGCCTTTTCGTTAATACATGACCTTGTGGCCATACTGCTCAAGAATACCTTTGACGCGCTCCATCGTCTCTTTTTTCGGCGGCTTCACGCCATCGAGCTTGTACTCTTCACCCATTGCCACCCATTTGTGTTTACCCAGCTCGTGATAGGGCAGGAGTTCAATTTTCTCCACGTTACCCATATCCCGGGTAAATTCGCCCAGACGATGTGCAGAATCATCATCATCTGACCAGCCCGGCACCACCACGTAGCGGATCCAGGTCTTGACGCCTTTGTTGGCAATGTATTTGGCAAATTCCAGCGTACGGTGGTTTGAGACGCCAACCAGATTCTGGTGGATCTCATCGTTCATCTGCTTGAGATCGAGCATCACCAGATCGGTCACTTCAAGCAGTTCATCAATAACCGGATCGTAACGGCGCACAAAGCCGTTGGTGTCGAGGCAGGTATGAATACCTTCTTTATGGCAGGCGCGGAACCAGTCGCGCACAAATTCAGCCTGAAGAATAGCTTCACCGCCGGATGCCGTCACGCCACCACCGGACGCGTTCATGAAGTGGCGATAGGTCACCACCTCTTTCATCAGATCCTCAACGGTGACTTCTTTACCGCCATGGGTGTCCCAGGTGTCACGGTTATGGCAGTACAGGCAGCGCATCAGGCAGCCCTGGAAGAAAGTGATAAAGCGGATCCCCGGGCCATCGACGGTGCCACAGGATTCAAAGGAGTGAATGCGACCAATAATTGACATTGCGGTGATATCTCCGAATTTGGCCCATCCGGGGGCCTATGTAGATGCACAGCTCAAAGGCTATGTCGAGTCTGTTTTGGCTGTTATCCATTAAGTATAGATAGCGGACAAAAGAGACTGATGAAGCGAGGGTGTTAAAAAGGCCCCACTTGCGTGGAGCCTTTATTGTACGCTTTTTAACGCGTGATTTCAGTCAATTCCACTTACATGGACTGAGTGAAAGTACGGGTGATAACGTCCTGCTGCTGTTCTTTCGTCAGGGAGTTAAAACGTACTGCGTAGCCAGATACGCGGATGGTCAGCTGAGGATACTTCTCAGGATGTTCCATCGCGTCGAGCAGCATTTCACGGTTCATCACGTTCACGTTCAGGTGCTGACCACCTTCGATGGACGCTTCGTGGTGGAAGTAACCATCCATCAGACCCGCGAGGTTAGTTTTACGCACTTCGTCGTCTTTACCCAGCGCGTTTGGCACGATAGAGAAGGTGTAAGAGATACCATCTTTCGCGTATGCAAACGGCAGTTTAGCAACGGAGGTCAGAGAGGCAACCGCACCTTTCTGGTCACGACCGTGCATTGGGTTAGCACCTGGGCCGAATGGCGCGCCAGCACGACGACCGTCTGGGGTGTTACCGGTTTTCTTACCATACACAACGTTAGAGGTAATGGTCAGAACAGACTGAGTCGGGATAGCGTTACGATAGGTAGTGAGTTTCTGAATTTTCTTCATGAAACGTTCTACCAGGTCAACCGCCATGTCATCAACGCGAGCGTCGTTGTTACCAAACTGCGGATATTCGCCTTCGATTTCGAAGTCTATAGCCAGACCATCTTCGTCACGAATTGGCTTAACTTTCGCATATTTGATTGCAGACAGGGAGTCAGCCGCAACGGACAGACCTGCGATACCACACGCCATGGTGCGAACGACGTCACGGTCGTGCAGCGCCATCAGAGAGGCTTCGTAGCTGTACTTGTCGTGCATGTAGTGGATGACGTTCAGCGCAGTGACATACTGCTTAGCCAGCCAGTCCATGAAGTGATCCATGCGCTCCATCACTTCGTCGAAGTTCAGAAGGTCGCCTTTGATCGGTTCAGACTTAGGACCAACCTGCATTTTCAGTTTTTCGTCAACGCCGCCGTTGATTGCGTACAGCATGGTTTTCGCCAGGTTTGCACGCGCACCGAAGAACTGCATTTGCTTACCAACAACCATTGGGCTTACGCAGCACGCGATAGCGTAGTCGTCGTTGTTGAAGTCCGGACGCATCAGGTCATCGTTCTCGTATTGCAGAGAAGAGGTGTCGATGGACACTTTAGCGGCGAATTTCTTGAAGTTCAGTGGCAGTTTTTCAGACCACAGAACGGTGATGTTCGGCTCCGGAGAAGGACCCATGGTGTACAGGGTGTTCAGGAAGCGGAAGCTGTTTTTGGTTACCAGAGTACGGCCATCTACGCCCATACCGCCGATAGATTCGGTTGCCCAGATTGGGTCACCAGAGAACAGCTCATCATATTCTGGAGTACGCAGGAAGCGAACCATACGCAGTTTCATGACCAGGTGGTCAATCATTTCCTGAGCGTCTTGCTCGGTGATTTTGCCTGCTTTGATATCGCGTTCGATATACGCATCCAGGAAGGTGGATACGCGGCCGAAGGACATTGCTGCACCGTTCTGAGACTTAACCGCGGCCAGGTAGCCGAAGTAGGTCCACTGAATAGCTTCCTGAGCGTTGGTTGCAGGACCAGAGATATCACAGCCGTATTTAGCCGCCATCTCTTTGATCTGACCCAGCGCACGGTGCTGTTCAGCAATCTCTTCACGCAGACGGATAGTCGCTTCCAGGTTTACGCCGTTTTCCAGGTCAGACTGGAGAGAGACGAACTGCGCGTATTTGTCTTTCATCAGGAAGTCGATACCGTACAGCGCAACGCGACGGTAGTCACCGATGATACGGCCACGGCCATAGGCATCTGGCAGACCGGTCAGAACGCCAGATTTACGGCAGTTCAGAATGTCTTTGGTGTAAACATCGAATACACCCTGGTTATGGGTTTTACGGTATTCGGTGAAGATTTTTTTCAGCATTGGGTCCAGCTCGCGGTTATACGCTTTGCAGGAACCTTCAACCATTTTAATGCCACCGAACGGGATGATTGCGCGTTTCAGTGGTGCTTCAGTCTGGAGACCAACGATTTTCTCAAGGGCTTTGTTGATGTAGCCAGCATCGTGAGAAGTGATGGTAGAAGCAACGGAGGTGTCAAAATCAACTGGCGCGTGAGTGCGGTTTTCCAGTTTAACGCCTTCCATTACGCTGTCCCACAGCTTGGTGGTTGCATCAGTCGCACCAGCCAGGAAGGATTCGTCACCTTCATACGGGGTATAGTTTTTCTGAATGAAGTCACGGACGTTGACTTCATTCTGCCAGTCACCTTTCGTAAAACCTTCCCAGGCTGTGGCTAACTTTTCATTAAGCTCGGACATGTAACACCTACCTTCTTAAGTGGATTTTTTATTTACTGCCTGAGACAACCATTAATGATGATCGCCGCCACGCAGGTAAATGACCCAGTATGTCAACCCAACTAACAGACCCCCACCGATAATGTTCCCGATAGTGACGGGGATCAGGTTATCAGTAATGAAATTCATAATAGTCAGGTGTGAAAAACTTTCCGGGGTTGAACCAACAGCAGTCCAGAACTCCGGGCTTGCAAAGTTGCGGATAACAATCCCCATCGGGATCATGAACATATTCGCAATACTGTGCTCAAAGCCGCTGGCAACAAACATCGCAACCGGCAGAACCATAATCATGGCTTTATCCATCAGGCTACGACCAGAGTAGCTCATCCAGACCGCCAGGCAGACCATCAGGTTTGCAAGGATGCCGAGAGCAACGGCTTCGATAAATGTATGGTGCATTTTGTGGTCGGCGGTTTGCAGGACGTTAAGCCCCCAGCCGCCGTTGGCGGTCATGTACTCGCCAGAAAGCCACATCAACAGAACAAAGAGCAGACAGCCAATCAGGTTGCCAACGTAGACGTTGAGCCAGTTGCGCCCCAGTTGACCCCAGGTAATTCTTCCGCTGGCTTTTGCCACAACAATCAGCACCGTTGAGGTGAAGAGGTCGGCGCCGCAGATGACGCAGAGGATCAGGCCCAGTGAGAAGCAAATACCACCAATCAGTTTCGCTATGCCGAAAGGCATCCCGGCAGTGCCGGTGGTGGCTGTGATATAGAAGACGAAAGCGATGGAGATGAACACCCCAGCCGTAATGGCCAGAAAGAACGTCGTCATCGGATGTTTCGTTGCTTTGTAGACACCCGCTTCTTCGGCAACTTTCGCCATCGCAGCGGGGAGTAATAGATCAAAAGGGTTGTCAGCTTTCACACTAACTCTCTCTTTATTAAGTCGGCGACGAGATACTAACAAAGCATTATAGAAGAGAAATTGATATAGATCATATCTCGCCTGGCTTATAGGCCCGCAGTGTGTATGGTTTTACAGCAAAAGCGGAGTAAGTATTTGATTATCCGTATAAAAATAAATTTTAAAAGTTATGAAAAGAGTTGAATTTTTTCCTTCAGCCTCCCGTGGAACAGTTAATTAAAATGGAGTATTTATTAGAATTAGTAACAGTAAAGCCCAGGTAAGCGTTTTTATATTTACCCGTGGTTAACTTAATTATTACAATTAAACGTCATTGCGGAAAAATAAAAAAAAGGGGCAATGAAATTGCCCCGTAATATAGCTCAGGCGATTGAATACGCCTACAGCCATTAATGTTATATGCGCTTATTTTGACCAGTAAGCGGCTTTAGCCTTCTGCAATTTTTCATACGCATTCAGCAGCGACTGATGCGCCGGGAAGGCTTTCAGATCGCTGTCAACCGCTTGCAGGCCATAGAACGGTTCTTCACCGCTCAGCGCCGCGCTGGCAGCTTCAACGGCATCTGCACCGTACATGCGGACGAAGGCGTTCAGATACTGCAATGGCTCGCGGTCGTCTTCCTGAGAAAGCAAGAGCAGCGTTTGCAGGCAACGGTAATAGTTAGTGCGCTCGGCGGAGAAGACGGACTGGTTAAACTCCATCGTCCACTCGGTCCAGGCCAAAGCCTGATCCAGATCGCCGCCCGCCAGCGCCAGCATCGCTTTTAGCTCGCCGATGCGCAGCGTGTACCAGCCGTTATCTTTTCCGGTTGCCAGACCCAGCAGTTCGCGTACGCGGGTGAAATCATCGTGTCCTTCTTCGTCCAGTTGGGCGATCAGGTTCAGATAATCTTCTTTATCCCACTCGCTGCCCGGCAGGGCCAGCAGGGTTTCACGCAGATGCGCGCCCATGCTGTTGTTCGCCAGCCACAGATCTTCTGCCGGATAGATGTCCGACATACCCGGCACAATAATACGGCACGCATAAACGCCGAGGTGTTCATAGTCGGCAATATAGACTTCCTGATCTTCCGCGTTGAAGATCGCCATCAGGGTGGCGAACTCTTCTTCCGTCGTACCGGCAAAGCTCCAGTCCACGAACGGATAGTCTGCGTCCTGTTTGAACATATCCCAGGAGATCAAACCGCTGGAGTCGATGAAGTGCGTTTCGAGGTTGGTGTGCTCGGCGACTTCTTCATCATCAAAGGTTGGCGGGGTGAATACGTCGAGATCTTTCAGGCTACGACCTTGCAGCAGTTCGGTCACGGTACGCTCCAGCGCCACGCCGAAGTCCGGGTGCGCGCCGAAAGAGGCGAAGCAGGTGCCATTTGCCGGGTTAAACAGTACCACGCAGATAACCGGATATTTGCCGCCCAGAGAGCCGTCATAAGCAAAGATTGGGAAACCTTCCGCTTCCAGTTTGGCGATGGATTCCACCACGCCCGGGTAGCGCGCCAGCACGTCAGCCGGGATCTCCGGCAGGCTGATGGATTCAGCAATAATACGGTTTTTGATGTGACGCTCGAAAACTTCAGACAACCCCTGTACACGCGCTTCGTTACGGGTGTTACCGGCAGACATACCGTTAGACACATACAGATTGCCAACGATGTTCATTGGAATGTAAACGGTCTGCTCGTCAGACTGACGGGTGAACGGCAGGGCGCAGATACCACGATCCTCATTGCCGGATTGCAGGTCGATCAGCATGCTGGCGGTCAGTTCGTTTTCCGGATCGTAGAACGCGCGCAGGCGGGCATCGAGAATGTCTTCCGGCAGTTCGTCGTCTTCGGGTAGCGGGAACCATTTTTCGTTCGGGTAGTGAACGAACGGGCCGTTGGCAATCGTTTCACCCAGCCAGAAGTCGGCGAAGAAATAGTTGGTGGACAGACGCTCAAAATACTCACCCAGCGCAGAGGCCAGTGCCGCTTTTTTGGTCGCGCCTTTGCCGTTGGTAAAGCACAGCGCACAGTCTTTGTCGCGAATATGCACGGACCAGACGTGAGGCACCGGATTCAGCCAGGAGGCTTCTTCGATATTAAAGCCCAGGTCGGTCAGTTTCTGCTGGAAGCGAGCGATGGAATCTTCCAGAGCGGCGTCTTTGCCGGGGATAAACGTTTGAGTCATGGCGTTCACTTTTATCGTACGTAAAGCGCGCAATGATACGGGTTTTGCGTGACGGGTGCTATCTCCGGCGAAAATAAATGGCTGGGCTATGCTTATAAGCAGTAACCTACTGTTAAGGCATAAAAAAATGAAAGCATTTGATCTCCAGCGGATGGCGTTTGATAAAGTCCCACCTGAGTTTTTAGGCGAAGTGGCGTTGCGTAGCCTGTACACCTTTGTACTCGTCTTCCTGTTTCTGAAAATCACCGGACGTCGCGGCGTGCGGCAGATGTCACTGTTTGAAGTGCTGATTATCCTGACGCTGGGTTCGGCGGCAGGGGACGTTGCCTTTTATGACGATGTGCCGATGGTGCCGGTTTTTATCGTCTTCGTGACGCTTGCGCTGCTGTACCGGCTGGTCATGTGGCTGATGTCGAAAAGTGAAAAACTGGAAGATCTGTTCGAAGGAAAACCGGTGGTGATTGTCGAAGATGGTCAACTGGCCTGGGAGAATGTGCAAAGCGCCAATATGACGGAGTTTGAGTTCTTTATGGAGCTACGTATAAGCAGCGTTGAACAGCTGGGGCAGGTGCGTCTGGCGATTATGGAAACGAACGGTCAAATCAGCGTTTATTACTATCCTGACGATGAGGTCAAGCCCGGCCTGTGCATACTGCCGGATATGCTTATCGAGCGATACAAAACCGTCCCTGATGCGGGCCAGTATGCTTGCATAAAATGCAGCCACGTGGTGGTCATGCAGGCGGGCGATCATCAATTATGCCCTCGCTGTACAAATCCAGAATGGACGAAGGTTAGCCGGGCTAAACGCATTACCTGACAGCGATATTGTCGGTATTGCGACAACGGTACGGCAGATTGTTTTGTGTGACGAGGGGCACATTTCTTCGGCCATAAGTTTTAGACATTGCGGCGCGTGTCACTGAATGATAAAACCGATATCCACAGTTATAACTTATGGCTTTTAGCGTGGTGAGGGGAAATGGCTCAAGTCTTTAATTTCAGTTCAGGTCCGGCAATGTTACCGGCAGACGTGCTCAAACAGGCTCAACAGGAGCTGTGTGACTGGAACGGTCTGGGTACGTCGGTGATGGAAGTCAGCCACCGGGGTAAAGCGTTTATTCAGGTGGCGGAAGAGGCAGAAAAGGATTTTCGCGATCTGCTGAACATTCCCTCGAACTACAAAGTATTGTTCTGTCACGGCGGTGGACGCGGTCAGTTTGCGGGTATTCCGCTCAATCTACTGGGCGACAAATCCACCGCTGATTACGTTGATGCCGGCTACTGGGCGGCCAGTGCGGTAAAAGAAGCGCACAAATATTGCACGCCGAACGTTATCGATGCCAAAGTGACCGTTGACGGTATGCGCGCCGTGAAGCCGATGAGTGAGTGGCAGCTTTCTGACAACGCCGCGTATCTTCATT
The DNA here is from genome assembly GCF_050030745.1 of Enterobacter cloacae complex sp. 402C9. Lineage (NCBI taxonomy): Bacteria > Pseudomonadati > Pseudomonadota > Gammaproteobacteria > Enterobacterales > Enterobacteriaceae > Enterobacter > Enterobacter cloacae complex sp. 402C9. Next base: position 1,643,196 of record NZ_JBLGUW010000001.1, read on the forward strand.
ACTGCCCGAACGAAACCATCGACGGTATCGCTATTCACGAAGAGCCAGACTTTGGCGAAAATGTCATTGTGACGGCGGACTTCTCCTCCACCATTCTGTCCACGCCGCTGGACGTCAGCCGCTACGGCGTCATCTACGCGGGTGCCCAGAAAAACATCGGTCCTGCGGGTCTGACTATCGTTATCGTGCGTGAAGACCTGCTGGGGAAAGCCCATAAGTCTTGCCCGTCAATTCTGGATTACACCGTCCTGAACGACAACGATTCCATGTTCAACACTCCACCAACGTTCGCCTGGTATCTCTCCGGCCTGGTCTTCAAATGGCTGAAGCAAAAAGGCGGCGTGGCGCAGATGGACAAGATCAATCAGCAAAAAGCTGAACTGCTGTACGGCGTAATCGACAAGAGCGATTTCTACCGTAACGATGTCGCCAAAACTAACCGTTCGCGCATGAACGTGCCGTTCCAGCTGGCGGACAACAACCTGGATAACGTGTTCCTGGAAGAGTCCTTCGCGGCGGGTCTGCATGCGCTGAAAGGTCACCGTGTGGTAGGCGGTATGCGTGCCTCTATCTATAACGCGATGCCGCTGGAAGGCGTTAAAGCCCTGACTGATTTCATGATCGACTTCGAACGTCGTCACGGTTAATTGGCTGTTTTTCACCCCCGCAGCGTTCCTGCGGGGTTTTTATTATGTTGAGTTGAGAGTTAAGTTTCATGGAATCCCTGACGTTACAACCTATCGCGCGGGTAGATGGCACCATTAATCTGCCTGGTTCAAAAAGTGTCTCGAACCGCGCTCTGCTGCTGGCAGCTCTGGCAAACGGCACCACCGTCCTTTCCAACCTGCTGGACAGCGATGACGTGCGCCATATGCTCAATGCACTGAAAGCGTTGGGCGTTCAGTACGCGCTGTCAGACGATCGTACCCGTTGTGAAGTCACCGGTAACGGCGGCGCATTACATTCCGCTGAAGCGCTGGAGCTTTTCCTGGGTAACGCCGGTACGGCGATGCGTCCTCTGGCCGCTGCGCTGTGTCTTGGGAGCAACGATATTGTGCTGACCGGCGAGCCGCGCATGAAAGAGCGTCCGATCGGCCACCTGGTCGATGCCCTGCGTCAGGGCGGCGCGCAGATTGATTATCTTGAGCAAGAAAATTACCCGCCACTGCGTCTGCGCGGTGGTTTCACTGGCGGTAATGTTGAGGTTGATGGTAGCGTCTCCAGCCAGTTCCTGACGGCACTGCTGATGACCGCACCGCTGGCTCCAAATAATACCGTGATTAGCATTAAAGGCGATCTGGTCTCTAAGCCGTACATTGATATCACGCTGCACCTGATGAAAACCTTTGGTGTTGAGGTGGAAAACCAGACTTATCAGCGCTTCGTGGTGCGCGGGGCACAGCAGTACCAGTCTCCGGGCAACTACCTGGTTGAAGGGGATGCGTCATCCGCGTCCTACTTCCTGGCCGCGGGTGCGATTAAAGGCGGTACGGTAAAAGTGACGGGTATTGGTCGCAACAGCGTGCAGGGCGATATTCGTTTTGCCGACGTGCTGGAAAAAATGGGCGCGGTTGTGACCTGGGGCGATGACTTCATCTCCTGTACGCACGGTGAGCTGAACGCCATCGACATGGACATGAACCATATTCCTGACGCGGCAATGACCATCGCCACCGCTGCACTGTTTGCGAAAGGCACCACCACGCTGCGTAACATCTATAACTGGCGCGTAAAAGAGACTGACCGCCTGTTCGCAATGGCAACCGAGCTGCGTAAAGTGGGGGCGGTGGTAGAAGAGGGCGAAGACTACATTCGCGTCACGCCGCCGGCAAAACTGCAATTTGCAGAAATTGGCACCTACAACGATCACCGCATGGCGATGTGTTTCTCGCTGGTGGCGCTGTCAGATACGCCAGTCACCATCCTTGACCCGAAGTGCACGGCGAAAACCTTCCCGGACTACTTCGAACAGCTGGCGCGCATTAGCACCCTGGCCTGACGATCGTGTGCCGCATCTCCTGATGCGGCATTTCCTTACGCTTTCTGACAGTCATCCTCTTTCATTTCTTCTACACTCTGCTTCAATCATTCCGTAATTTGCACGCAAAGGTAACAGTTGCGCACGTTGGCGCGTATAATGCGCGGCGTTCATGTAAACGGTATGCCTTAATTAAGGAGAAAAAGATGACGGCAATTGCCCCGGTAATCACCATTGATGGGCCAAGTGGCGCAGGGAAAGGTACTCTGTGCAAAGCGATGGCGGAAGCATTGCAATGGCATCTTTTAGATTCGGGAGCAATCTATCGCGTGCTGGCGCTGGCTGCGCTGCATCATCATGTAGATGTTGCGTCTGAAGAAGCGCTGGTACCGCTGGCTGCACATCTGGATGTGCGCTTTGTCTCTACTGATGGCAACCTTGAAGTGATCCTGGAAGGGGAAGATGTCAGCGGTGAAATCCGTACGCAGGAAGTGGCCAATGCGGCCTCTCAGGTGGCGGCTTTCCCACGCGTTCGTGAAGCGCTGTTACGTCGCCAGCGCGGTTTCCGCGAAGCGCCGGGGCTGATCGCCGACGGCCGCGACATGGGAACCGTGGTATTCCCTGATGCGCCAGTGAAAATTTTCCTTGACGCTTCTTCGGAAGAACGTGCTCAACGCCGCATGCTTCAGTTGCAGGAAAAGGGGTTTAGTGTTAACTTTGATCGCCTTTTATCCGAGATAAAAGAGCGCGATGACCGCGATCGTAACCGCGCCGTCGCACCACTTGTTCCCGCGCAAGACGCATTAGTGCTGGATTCAACCAGTTTAACTATTGAGCAAGTGATTGAAAAAGCGCTACAATATGCGCGCCAAAAACTGGCACTCGCGTAATCGCGACCGATTTAGCAGTACCCCCGCTGCAATGGATTGACGGCGGGTATGTGAAACAACCCCATCCGGCACGGAGCCAGGTGGACGTTAATATTAACCTGAAGATTAAACATGACTGAATCTTTTGCTCAACTGTTTGAAGAATCCTTAAAAGAAATCGAAACCCGTCCGGGTTCCATCGTTCGCGGTGTTGTTGTTGCTATCGACAAAGACGTAGTACTGGTTGACGCCGGTCTGAAATCTGAGTCCGCCATCCCGGCTGAGCAGTTCAAAAACGCCCAGGGCGAGCTGGAAATCCAGGTAGGTGACGAAGTTGACGTTGCTCTGGACGCAGTAGAAGACGGCTTCGGCGAAACCCTGCTGTCTCGTGAGAAAGCTAAACGTCACGAAGCATGGATCACGCTGGAAAAAGCTTACGAAGAAGCTGAAACTGTGGTCGGTGTTATCAACGGCAAAGTTAAAGGTGGCTTCACTGTTGAGCTGAATGGTATTCGTGCGTTCCTGCCAGGTTCTCTGGTAGACGTTCGTCCAGTCCGTGACACCCTGCACCTCGAAGGCAAAGAGCTTGAGTTCAAAGTAATCAAGCTGGACCAGAAGCGTAACAACGTTGTTGTTTCCCGTCGTGCCGTTATCGAATCCGAAAACAGCGCAGAACGCGATCAGCTGCTGGAAAACCTGCAGGAAGGCATGGAAGTCAAAGGTATCGTTAAGAACCTCACTGACTACGGCGCATTCGTTGACCTGGGCGGCGTTGATGGCCTGCTGCACATCACCGACATGGCGTGGAAACGCGTTAAGCACCCAAGCGAAATCGTGAACGTGGGCGACGAAATCACTGTTAAAGTGCTGAAGTTCGACCGCGAGCGTACTCGTGTATCCCTCGGCCTGAAACAGCTGGGCGAAGATCCATGGGTAGCTATCGCTAAGCGTTACCCAGAAGGTACTAAACTGACTGGTCGCGTTACCAACCTGACCGACTACGGCTGCTTCGTTGAAATCGAAGAAGGCGTTGAAGGCCTGGTGCACGTTTCCGAAATGGACTGGACCAACAAAAACATCCACCCATCCAAAGTTGTTAACGTTGGTGATGTAGTGGAAGTGATGGTTCTGGATATCGACGAAGAACGTCGTCGTATCTCCCTGGGCCTGAAGCAGTGCAAAAACAACCCATGGCAGCAGTTCGCGGAAACCCACAACAAGGGCGACCGTGTTGAAGGTAAAATCAAGTCTATCACTGACTTCGGTATCTTCATCGGCCTGGACGGCGGCATCGATGGCCTGGTTCACCTGTCTGACATCTCCTGGAACGTTGCAGGCGAAGAAGCAGTTCGTGAATACAAAAAAGGCGACGAAATCGCAGCAGTTGTTCTGCAGGTTGACGCAGAGCGTGAACGTATCTCCCTGGGCGTTAAACAGCTCGCAGAAGATCCGTTCAACAACTGGGTTGCACTGAACAAGAAAGGCGCAATCGTAAACGGTAAAGTGACTGCTGTTGACGCTAAAGGCGCAACCGTAGAACTGGCTGACGGCGTTGAAGGTTACCTGCGCGCTTCCGAAGCTTCACGTGACCGCGTTGAAGATGCAACTCTGGTTCTGAGCGTTGGTGACGACGTTGAAGCTAAGTTCACCGGTGTTGACCGTAAGAACCGTGCAATCAGCCTGTCTGTTCGTGCTAAAGACGAAGCTGATGAGAAAGATGCAATCGCAACTGTGAACAAACAGGAAGATGCAAACTTCTCTAACAACGCAATGGCTGAAGCTTTCAAAGCAGCTAAAGGCGAGTAAGTTCAGGTTCGCACCATCATTTGAGCTGTAACGCATTTACAGCGCGAAGGATGGAGAGCAGACTTGACAGATTGCAGGATTCGTCCTGTAATCAATAACAAAGGGCGGCTACGGCCGCCCTTGTTTAATAAGCTGTTCAGCTAATGGGTTTGAAAGGAACCGGAGGAATCATGACCAAGTCAGAATTGATTGAAAGACTTGCCAGTCAGCAACCGCATATCCCTGCCAAGGCTGTGGAAGATGCCGTTAAAGAGATGCTGGAGCATATGGCTACCACTCTTGCCCAGGGCGAGCGCATTGAAATCCGCGGTTTCGGTAGTTTTTCCCTGCACTATCGTGCACCACGTACCGGGCGTAACCCGAAGACTGGCGATAAAGTGGAGCTGGAAGGAAAGTATGTTCCGCACTTTAAGCCGGGTAAAGAACTGCGCGATCGCGCCAATATTTACGGTAACTGAGTTTAATCATCAGGGTTAAACTGAGTTTAAAGAAAGCACCTTAGGGTGCTTTTTTTGTATCCCGCCCCTGCATTTCTGAATACGCGCCGCATTCTCATTTTCTCCTTGCTGTAAACGCTTAAAAACGTTGCAGCGCCCGCTGTAAATCACGCCTTTTCTGTCTGACGACGCATCACTCCCGTCGCATAATCGCCTGAAACATGGAGGTGAAGATGGGGATCCACGTTATCAGTATGTGCGCCATTCTGGCCATAATCCCGCTCTATTGGTTACCCGTTTTGCCAGACTTGCATATTGTCTGGTTGCTGATTGCCGCAGGAATTGCGTTATCCGTACAGCAGAGAAAATGGCTCAGGTTTTCAGGCCTCGCATTGCTTTTTATGTGCTGGGGGATCCTGGCCGCTCAGGAAAGCGTGTGGCCGATGAACCATTTAACGAAAGTTCCGCAGCAGGCCGAGGTGGTTATTACCGCAACGGACGGCGCAACGATGCATCAGGGAAGGATTATCAGCCTCAATGGAGAACGCGTGTGGGCTGCCATGGGCGTGTCACTCTACGGCAACTACCTGCCTCAAAATGTCTGCGTGGGTCAACGCTGGGTGATGACCCTGCGGCTCAGGGCGGTACACGGAGAACTCAACGATGGCGGCTATGATTCGCAGAAAAACGCCTTTGCCCGACACCAGACGCTGAGCGGACGGTTTACCCATGCGGAGATTATCGACGCACGCTGTAGCCTGCGTTCGCAATACCTGACATCACTACAGAATACGCTTTCAGCATATCAGTGGGGGCCCGTGATCCTGGGGCTGGGGATGGGGGAGCGGTTGTCGGTCTCGCGGGAGATAAAAAACCTGATGCGTGAGACCGGAACGATGCATCTGATGGCAATCTCGGGATTGCATATTGCGCTGGCCGCTTCTGCTGTCTGGCTACTGGCTCGGGGCATCCAATTTTTCCTGCCGGGCCGCTGGATTATCTGGCAAGTGCCCTTACTGGCAGGTCTGCTTTTTGCCGCGTTTTACGCATGGCTAACGGGCTTGCAGCCGCCCGCGCTGCGTACGGTTATGGCGCTTGTGGTACTGGCTGCATTAAAAATGAGTGGTCGCCAGTGGTCGCCCTGGCAGGTATGGCTTACTTGCGTGGCGGCGATCCTGTTTTTCGATCCGCTGGCGGTACTGTCACAAAGCCTGGCGTTATCCGCGTTTGCGGTCGCCGCGCTTATTTTTTGGTATCAGTGGTTGCCTCTCCCGCACTGGCAACGTGGCCGGTGCCTGCGGCCGCTGGTTACGCTGTTGTATTTGCAGGTTGGAATGCTGCTGCTTCTGTTGCCGCTTCAGGTACTGATTTTCCATGGTTTCAGTCTCTCCTCGCTGGTGGCGAATCTGTTTGCTGTTCCTCTGGTAACGTTTATCTCAGTTCCACTGATCCTGCTCGGCATGTTTCTGCATCTGTTTCCGGTGGCGACGCTGGAAAGTATCGTCTGGCTGGCAGCCGATAAATCTCTGGCAGGACTTTTCTGGCTATTGATGCGTTTACCGAATGGCTGGCAGGACGTGGATGAACGCTGGCAATACCTGACGTTACTGTCGTGGCTGCTGATCATTGGCTGGCGATTCAGGGCCTTCAGCGCAGTACCCGCAGTATGTCTGGCAGGCAGCGTGGTGATGGCATTTCCCCTCTGGCACAGGATTAAAACTGACAGCTGGTCCCTGCATATGCTGGATGTAGGGCAAGGGCTGGCGATGGTCATTGAGCGTCACGGGAAGGCCATTCTGTATGACACCGGGCTGGCATGGCCCGGTGGGGACAGCGCGCAGCAGCTGATTATCCCCTGGCTACGCTGGCATCATCTGAGGCCGGAAGGGGTGATCCTGAGCCATGAACATCTCGACCACGCGGGGGGACTGACATCGCTAAAAGCTGCCTGGCCTGCAATGTGGATCAGAAGCCCCTTAGCCTGGGCCGGACATCTTCCATGCTTTCGTGGACAGCGATGGCAGTGGCATGGGTTAACGTTCTCCGTGCATTGGCCACCCGAAAACACCCCGGCGAAAGGTAACAACCGCTCCTGCGTGGTAAAAATCGATGACGGCGAACAGAGCGTTTTACTGACCGGAGATATTGAAGCGCAGGCAGAACTGGCAATGTTGAGCCACCGCTGGCGTCAACTTGCGGCTACACTGATTCAGGTGCCGCATCATGGGAGTAACACGTCATCTTCAACACCGCTGCTACAGCGCGTGGAGGGGCAGGTTTCGCTGGCCTCGATGGCCCGCTATAACGCGTGGCGTTTCCCTTCCATCAAAGTAGTCAGGCGCTATCGAACTGAGGGATATCTCTGGCTTGATACCCCGCAGTCCGGACAGATAACTGTGACGTTTTCGCACCAAAGTCGGCAAATTCGCCGCTTACGTGAACACTATTTACCGCGTTGGTATCATCAGTGGTTTGGCGCGCCCGTAGATAACGGGTAGAATATGCGGCTATTTCAACAAATGCTGGTTTTTTGAATGCATAACGACAAAGATCTCTCCACGTGGCAAACGTTCCGCCGGCTCTGGCCGATGATTGCACCTTTCAAAGCAGGCTTGATCGTGGCGGGCGTAGCGTTAATCCTCAACGCAGCCAGCGATACGTTTATGTTATCGCTTCTCAAACCGTTACTGGATGACGGTTTTGGTAAAACGGATCGTTCAGTGCTGCTATGGATGCCGCTGGTGGTTATTGGGCTGATGATCTTACGCGGAATCTCCAGCTATGTATCCAGCTATTGCATCTCCTGGGTATCCGGTAAAGTGGTGATGACCATGCGCCGTCGGTTATTCAGCCATATGATGGGGATGCCAGTCTCATTCTTTGACAAACAGTCAACCGGTACCCTGCTGTCGCGTATTACCTACGATTCAGAGCAGGTGGCGTCGTCCTCTTCCAGCGCACTGATTACCGTTGTGCGTGAAGGCGCATCCATCATCGGTCTTTTTGCGATGATGTTCTATTACAGCTGGCAACTGTCGCTGATCCTTATTGTGCTGGCGCCGATTGTCTCCATCGCGATCCGCGTGGTATCAAAGCGTTTTCGCAACATCAGTAAAAATATGCAGAATACGATGGGGCAGGTGACTACCAGCGCCGAGCAGATGCTGAAAGGCCATAAGGAAGTGTTGATCTTCGGCGGTCAGGAAGTCGAAACCAAACGCTTTGACAAGGTCAGCAACAGAATGCGCCTGCAAGGGATGAAAATGGTATCGGCCTCGTCGATTTCCGATCCGATCATTCAGCTGATTGCCTCTTTGGCCCTGGCCTTCGTCCTGTATGCAGCAAGCTTCCCGAGCGTCATGGAAACCCTGACTGCGGGTACCATTACCGTGGTGTTCTCATCCATGATTGCGCTGATGCGTCCGCTGAAATCGCTCACAAACGTCAACGCCCAGTTCCAGCGCGGGATGGCAGCCTGTCAGACGCTGTTCAGCATCCTCGATTCCGAACAGGAAAAAGATGAAGGTACACGCGTGATCGAGCGCGCTAAAGGTGACCTGGAATTCCGCAACGTGACCTTTACCTATCCAGGCCGTGAAGTGCCGGCGCTGCGTGATATCAGCCTGTCCATTCCGGCGGGTAAAACCGTTGCACTGGTCGGTCGTTCCGGTTCGGGCAAGTCGACTATTGCCAGCCTGATTACCCGTTTCTACGATATCGACCAGGGCGAAATCCTGCTTGATGGTCACGACCTGCGGGAATATACCCTACAGTCGTTGCGTAACCAGGTCGCGCTGGTTTCGCAGAACGTGCATCTGTTCAACGATACGGTGGCGAACAACATTGCGTATGCCCGTACCGAAGAGTACAGCCGTGAAGAGATCGAGAATGCGGCGCGTATGGCCTATGCGATGGACTTCATTAACAAAATGGATAACGGTCTGGATACGATCATTGGCGAAAACGGGGTGCTGCTCTCCGGTGGTCAGCGTCAACGTATCGCGATTGCCCGAGCGCTGCTGCGCAACAGCCCGATTCTGATCCTCGATGAAGCAACGTCCGCACTGGATACGGAATCTGAACGCGCTATCCAGTCGGCTCTGGATGAATTACAGAAAAACCGTACCTCGCTGGTTATCGCGCACCGTCTGTCGACCATCGAACAGGCTGACGAAATCGTGGTGGTGGAAGACGGCGTTATCGTTGAACGCGGCAGCCATGCGGACCTGCTGGAACAACGTGGTGTATACGCGCAGCTTCATAAAATGCAGTTCGGTCAATGATTGCACGCATCTGGTCGGGTGAATCCCCTCTGTGGGTGCTGCTTCTCCCGCTCTCCTGGCTGTATGGCCTGGTGAGCGGTGCTATTCGTCTGCTTTATCGCATCGGGATCAAGCGCGCCTGGCGCGCACCGGTACCGGTAGTGGTGGTCGGCAACCTGACGGCGGGTGGAAACGGCAAAACGCCGGTGGTGATCTGGCTGGTAGAACAGCTCCAGAAGCGCGGTATCCGCCCGGGAGTTGTCTCACGCGGTTACGGTGGTAAAGCGGCGCAGTATCCACTGGTGCTGAGCCCAGCTACGTCAACCGCTGAAGCCGGTGATGAGCCGGTACTGATTTACCAACGTACTGGCGCGCCGGTTGCGGTATCGCCGATGCGCAGTGATGCCGTAAAGGCACTGCTTGCAGAGCATGACGTACAAATCATAATTACCGATGATGGTTTGCAGCATTACGCGCTGGCGCGTGACAAAGAGATCGTGGTTATTGACGGCGTGCGGCGTTTTGGCAACGGCTGGTGGCTGCCAGCCGGTCCAATGCGTGAGCGTGCGTCGCGCCTGAAGAGCGTCGATGCCGTGATTGTAAACGGTGGTGAAGCCAGAGCGGGTGAGATCCCGATGCATCTTCGTCCCGGAAAGGCAGTGAATATGCTGACCGGCGAGCGTAAAGACGTCGCGTTACTGGATCATCTGATTGCGATGGCCGGGATTGGTCATCCGCCGCGTTTCTTCGCGACGCTGGAGCAGTGCGGCGCGCGGCTGGAGAAACGGGTACCGCTGGCCGATCACCAGGCGCTGGTTGCCGAAGAGATTGAGAGGCTGGCCGCACCGGGCCAGACGCTGATCATGACGGAAAAAGACGCGGTAAAATGCCGGGCCTTTGCGAAAGAAAACTGGTGGTATCTGCCGGTTGATGCTGAACTCAGCGGCGAACAGCCGGAACATTTGCTCAAGGAACTGCTCGCGTTAGTGCAGTAACTTCTACGCAGTTCCGGTGGCGCTTTGACTGACAGGAAAACGCATGTCTCTACCGCAACTCTCACTTGCAGCCGCACGCAACCTGCATCTTGCCGCCCAGGGGCTTCTGAAGAAGTCCCGCCGCCGCGCGCAGCCAGCTGATATCCTCTCTACCGTGCAACGCATGTCGTTGCTGCAAATCGACACCATTAACATCGTGGCGCGTAGCCCGTATCTGGTCCTGTTTAGCCGCCTGGGAAACTATCCTCCGCAGTGGCTGGATAATGCGCTAAGTCAGGGCGAACTGATGGAATACTGGGCGCATGAAGCCTGTTTTCTCCCGCGCAGCGATTTTGCACTGGTGCGTCACCGCATGCTCGCCCCGGACAAAATGGGCTGGAAATACCGTCAGGAGTGGATGGTGGAACACGCGGATGAAATAGAACAACTGATTGCCCATATTCAGGAAAACGGTCCGGTACGCTCCGCGGATTTTGAACACCCGCGAAAAGGCGCAAGCGGATGGTGGGAGTGGAAACCGCACAAACGCCATCTTGAAGGGCTGTTTACGTCGGGCAAAGTGATGGTGGTCGAGCGCCGCAACTTTCAGCGCGTTTATGACCTCACGCACCGCGTTATGCCTCACTGGGACGATACGCGTGACCTGCTGTCTCAGGCCGCAGCCGAAGCCATCATGCTCGGGAACAGCGCCCGCAGCCTGGGCATATTCCGCCCACAGTGGCTGGCGGATTATTATCGCCTGCGTCAGCCGCAGCTAAAACCGCTGCTGGAAACGTGGCAGCGTGAACAGCGCGTGATGCCGGTCTCGGTTGAGTCGTTAGGTGAAATGTGGCTGCATGCGGATTTGTTCCCTCTGCTGGCGCAGGCGCAAGAGGGCAAACTCCAGGCGACCCACAGTGCCGTGCTCTCGCCATTCGACCCCGTAGTCTGGGACAGAAAGCGGGCCGAACAGCTGTTTGATTTCAGCTACCGTCTGGAATGCTACACCCCGGCGCAAAAACGTCAGTACGGTTATTTTGTTTTGCCGTTGCTTCATAAAGGGCAGCTTGTCGGGCGCATGGACGCTAAAATGCACCGTAAAACCGGCACTCTTGAAATTATCGCGCTCTGGCTGGAAGAGGGCATAAAAGTCACGGCTGGCCTGGAAAAAGGGCTAACGTCTGCGCTCAGTGAATTTGCGCGCTGGCAGGGGGCGTATGAAATTGTACTCGGTCGCGTGCCTGCGGGGCTGTTTACGACCTGTCGAGGTGGCTGGGAAACAGGCACTCCCTGAAAAAAGAATGTGGTAAGCTTTAGCAATTACCCATACGGAGGAACTATGGATCACCGTTTACTTGAAATTATTGCCTGCCCGGTGTGCAACGGCAAACTGTATTACAGCCAGGATAAACAAGAGCTGATTTGCAAACTGGACAGCCTGGCGTTCCCGCTGCGTGACGGTATTCCGGTCCTGCTGGAAAATGAAGCCCGTTCCCTGGTGGCAGAAGAGATCAAACCATGAGTTTTGTTGTCATTATCCCTGCGCGTTATGCTTCAACGCGCCTGCCAGGTAAACCGCTGGTGGATATCAACGGTAAACCGATGATTGTGCATGTCCTTGAACGGGCACGCGAATCGGGCGCCGGACGCGTCATCGTCGCCACCGATCACCCGGATGTCGCGCGAGCGGTTGAGGCCGCGGGTGGGGAAGTGTGCATGACCCGTGCCGACCACCAGTCAGGCACCGAGCGCCTGGCGGAAGTCGTCGAAAAATGCGGTTTCAGTGACGAGACGGTGATTGTGAACGTGCAGGGCGATGAGCCGATGATCCCGGCGGCTATTATCCGTCAGGTGGCCGACAACCTGGCCCAGCGTAAGGTTGGCATGGCGACCCTCGCGGTGCCGATTCACCACGCTGAAGAGGCGTTCAATCCGAATGCGGTGAAAGTGGTCATGGACGCAGAGGGCTACGCGCTCTATTTCTCCCGCGCCCCCATTCCGTGGGATCGCGATCGTTTCGCGCAATCGAAAGAGACGATCGGCGAAACCTTCCTGCGCCACATCGGTATTTACGGCTACCGCGCCGGCTTTATTCGTCGCTATGTCGCCTGGGCACCAAGCCCGCTTGAGCATATCGAAATGCTCGAACAGCTTCGCGTGCTGTGGTACGGCGAGAAAATTCACGTTGCGGTTGCCCAGGAAGTCCCTGGCACCGGCGTGGATACGCCTGAAGATCTCGAGCGCGTACGCGTCGAATTGCGTTAATTCGCTGCCATCCCCTCTTTCTGGGGGGATGTTATCTTCCTTTTCTTTTTCATTATTGATCTCGACCGGGTGACATCCGGGGTTCGCGCGCTCATTATAAAAGCAGTAGTCTTAATGGGGGTAATCTCATATGGAACAGCTGCGTGCTGAACTCAGCCATCTCCTTGGCGAACAGCTAAGCCGGGTGGAATGCGTGAATGAAAAGGCCGATACCGCACTCTGGTCGTTGTACGACAGTCAGGGAAACCCCATGCCGCTGATGGCCAGAAGTTTTACATCGCCGGGCGTCGCCAGACAGCTGGCCTGGAAAATGTCGATGCTGGCGCGGGAAGGGACTGTCCGTATGCCGACGGTCTACGGCGTGATGACCCATGAGGAGCATCCCGGCCCGGATGTTCTGCTTATTGAACGTTTACGCGGGGTTTCTGTTGAAGCTCCGACGCGTACACCGGAGCGCTGGGAACAGCTGAAAGATCAGATTGTCGAGGCCCTGCTAGCCTGGCATCGGCAGGACAGCCGGGGTCTTGTTGGCGCGGTAGACAGCACTCAGGAAAACCTGTGGCCGCTATGGTATCGCCAGCGTGTCGAAGTGCTCTGGGGCACGCTGAACCAGTTCAACAACACCGGTTTAACGATGCAGGACAAACGTATTCTGTTCCGCACCCGGGAATGTCTTCCGACGCTGTTTGAGGGTTTTAACGACAACTGCGTGCTGGTTCACGGCAACTTCACGCTGCGCAGTATGCTTAAAGACTCGCGCAGCGATCAGCTTCTGGCAATGGTCGGGCCGGGGATCATGCTCTGGGCGCCGCGCGAGTACGAACTGTTCAGGCTGAGCGAGGGCGGGGCGGCGGAAGATTTGCTCTGGCACTATCTTCAGCGCGCCCCCGTTGCGGAGGCCTTTCTCTGGCGACGCTGGCTCTATCTTCTCTGGGATGAGGTGGCGCAACTGGTCAACACCGGGCGCTTTAATCGAGCCAGTTTCGATCTGGCCGCAAAATCACTCCTGCCCTGGCTTGCCTGACGAACCCTTAAGCCACTGCCACAGGCGGCCAAGCGTCTCGTAACCGACGCGGTCGCTGTGCATCAGCCATACCGGGGACGGGATTATCCGTTCCCACGGGTTGAGCGGGGCGTCAATGGCCAGCTGGTTTGCCGGAGCAGGAAGCGGATGCAGGCCCTGATTCTCAAAGAAAATCATTGCGCGCGGCAGGTGTGAAGCAGAGGTCACCAGCAGGAACGGCACATCACCGATGGCTTGTTTCACCGCAGCAGCTTCTTCTTCGGTATCTTTTGGGCTATCCAGCGTGATGATGGCGGAACGTGGTACGCCAAGCGATTCAGCCACTCTTGCCCCTGCTTCAGCGGTACTTACCGGGTTGGTTTTTGCCGCAGCGCCCGTGAAGATCATCTTCGATCCCGGATTGGCCAGCCACAGGCGGATCCCCTCGTTCAGACGCGGCAGACTGTTGTTGATCAGGTTCGAGCTGGGCGCCCAGTTCGGATCCCAGGTATACCCGCCGCCCAGCACCACGATGTAGTCCACCTTCTGGTTTCCCTGCCACGTCGGGTAGGTGTTTTCAATCGGGCGTAACAAACCGTCAGCGACCGGTTGCAGGCTGAGTAACAGCAGCGCCAGCCAGCCCACGGTGACGAGGGATTTACCGCTTTTCTGAAAGCGGCTAAACCATATCAATGCCAGCCCCAGCGCGATGAGAAGCAACAGCAGGGGAAGGGGAAGCATCATGCCTCCGATATATTTTTTTAGGGTAAAAAGCATCCTTTTTGGTTCCTTTTTTAACCATACAGCAGGCGATTGCCCGTGATATTACACCAGAGTGGTTCATTCTCCGCGCGGGTGTGACAAAATAGCGGTTTTGCAGTGAGTGGAACCCTCCCAATGCGGGATCGCAATTTTGATGACATCGCGGAAAAGTTTTCGCGCAACATTTATGGCACCACCAAAGGTCAGCTTCGTCAGACGATCCTCTGGCAGGATCTGGATAAGCTGCTGGCTGAATTTGGTGACCGACCGTTGCGCGTACTGGATGCCGGCGGTGGGGAAGGGCAGACTGCGATTCTGATGGCACAGCGGGGACATCACGTCACGCTTTGCGATCTTTCTGCCGAGATGGTTGCGCGCGCCGGGCGAGCGGCAGAAGAGAAAGGTGTGAGCGACAACATGCATTTTATACATTGCGCCGCTCAGGACATTCCGCAGCATTTGGAAACGCAGGTTGATCTGATATTGTTTCATGCTGTGCTCGAATGGGTCGCCGAACCACAAGCGATGTTAAAAACGCTGTGGTCGATGTTGCGCCCGGGCGGTGCGTTATCGCTGATGTTTTACAATGCCAACGGCCTGCTAATGCGAAACGTGCTGGTCGGCAATTTTGGCTATGTACAGCAGGGCATGTATAAAAAGAAACGACGCACGCTTTCACCGGATTTCCCCCGTGAACCGCAGCAGGTCTATGGCTGGCTGGAGGAGATCGGTTGGGAAATTACCGGCAAAACCGGCGTGAGGGTGTTTCATGATTATCTGCGTGATAAACAAAAACAGGATGACTGTTTAGACGCCTTAACAGAAATAGAGACGCGGTACTGCCGCCAGGAGCCTTATCTGAGCCTTGGCCGGTATATCCACGTCACCGCGCGCAAGCCGCAGATGCAAGGATAATCTATGAGTGAATTTTCCCAGACAGTCCCCGAACTGGTTGCCTGGGCCAGGAAAAACGATTTCTCCATCTCGCTGCCGGTAGACAGACTCTCATTCCTGCTGGCGGTTGCGACGCTAAACGGCGAACGCCTGGATGGCGAAATGAGTGAAGGCGAACTGGTGGATGCGTTCCGCCACGTCAGTGATGCGTTTGAGCAAACCAGCGAAACCATTAGCGTGCGTGCCAACAACGCAATCAATGATATGGTGCGTCAACGTCTGCTGAACCGCTTTACCAGCGAGCAGGCGGAAGGAAACGCCATCTATCGTCTTACGCCACTGGGCATTGGCATTACCGACTATTACATCCGCCAGCGCGAATTTTCCACGCTGCGTCTCTCCATGCAGCTCTCCATTGTTGCAGGCGAGCTGAAGCGTGCCGCCGACGCGGCTGATGAAAACGGTGACGAATTCCACTGGCATCGCAACGTTTACGCGCCGCTAAAATACTCGGTCGCCGAGATTTTCGACAGTATCGATCTGACTCAACGTCTGATGGACGAACAGCAGCAGCAGGTCAAAGACGATATCGCTCAACTGCTGAATAAAGACTGGCGTGCGGCCATCTCCAGCTGTGAACTTTTGCTGTCAGAAACGTCCGGTACGCTACGTGAGTTGCAGGATACGCTGGAGGCGGCTGGGGATAAGCTACAGGCCAACCTGCTGCGCATCCAGGACGCGACGATGGCGCACGACGATCTGCATTTTATCGACCGTCTGGTGTTTGATTTGCAGAGTAAGCTTGACCGCATTATCAGCTGGGGCCAGCAGTCGATCGACCTGTGGATCGGTTACGACCGCCACGTGCATAAATTTATCCGTACCGCCATCGATATGGATAAGAACCGCGTCTTTGCTCAGCGTCTGCGCCAGTCGGTACAGACCTACTTTGATGCGCCGTGGGCGCTGACCTACGCCAACGCCGATCGTCTTCTGGATATGCGCGACGAAGAGATGGCGCTGCGTGATGAAGAGGTCACCGGTGAACTGCCGCCGGATCTGGAATACGAAGAATTTAACGAAATTCGCGAGCAGCTTGCGGCGATGATCGAAGAACAGCTCGCTGTCTATAAAGCCAGACAAGCACCGCTGGATCTTGGCCTCGTGGTACGCGACTATCTGGCGCAGTATCCGCGAGCGCGCCACTTCGATGTAGCCCGCATTGTTGTAGACCAGGCGGTGCGCCTGGGCATCGCACAAGCCGATTTCACCGGACTGCCGCCGAAGTGGCAGCCGATTAACGATTACGGAGCCAAGGTACAGGCGCATGTCATTGACAAATATTGAACAAGTGATGCCAGTTAAGCTGGCACAGGCGCTGGCGAATCCGTTGTTTCCGGCGCTGGACAGCCAGCTGCGTGCCGGTCGTCACATTGGCCTTGACGAGCTGGATAATCACGCCTTTTTGATGGACTTTCAGGAGTATCTGGAAGAGTTTTACGCTCGCTATAACGTTGAGCTGATCCGCGCGCCGGAAGGGTTTTTCTACCTGCGTCCGCGCTCTACTACGCTTATTCCGCGCTCGGTGCTTTCCGAACTGGATATGATGGTCGGCAAAATTCTCTGCTACCTCTACCTCAGCCCGGAACGTCTGGCGAATGAAGGGATCTTCACCCAGCAGGAGCTTTACGATGAGCTGCTGTCGCTGGCGGATGAAAGCAAGCTGCTCAAGCTGGTAAATAACCGCTCGACGGGGTCCGATCTGGACCGTCAGAAATTACAGGAAAAAGTTCGCTCTTCCCTGAACCGTCTGCGCCGTCTGGGAATGGTCTGGTTCATGGGTCACGACAGCAGCAAGTTCCGCATTACCGAATCGGTCTTCCGCTTTGGTGCCGACGTGCGTGCGGGTGACGATGCGCGTGAAGCACAGCTGCGCATGATCCGTGACGGTGAAGCGATGCCGGTGGAAAACCATTTGCAGCTCAATGACGAGCACGAAGAGAATCAGCCGGATAGCGGGGAGGAAGAGTAATGATTGAACGCGGTAAATTTCGCTCACTAACGCTGATTAACTGGAACGGCTTCTTTGCCCGAACCTTCGATCTGGATGAGCTGGTGACAACGCTCTCCGGCGGTAACGGGGCAGGTAAATCCACCACCATGGCGGCCTTCGTGACGGCGCTGATCCCTGACCTGACCCTGCTGCACTTCCGTAACACCACTGAAGCGGGTGCAACGAGCGGCTCCCGAGATAAAGGGCTGCACGGTAAGCTGAAAGCGGGCGTCTGTTATTCGGTGCTGGACGTGATCAACTCCCGTCATCAGCGCGTGGTTGTAGGCGTGCGCCTGCAGCAGGTTGCCGGCCGCGACCGTAAAGTAGATATCAAACCGTTTGCGATCCAGGGGTTGCCAACCTCCGTGCAGCCGACCGCGCTGCTGACGGAAACCCTGAATGAACGTCAGGCGCGCGTTCTGACGCTCCAGGAGCTGAAGGACAAGCTGGAAGCCATCGAAGGCGTGCAGTTTAAGCAGTTTAACTCCATTACCGACTACCACTCTCTGATGTTCGATCTCGGCGTGGTGGCCCGTCGTCTGCGCAGCGCGTCAGATCGTAGTAAATACTACCGTCTGATTGAAGCCTCCCTGTACGGCGGTATCTCAAGCGCCATTACCCGCTCCCTGCGCGACTACCTGCTGCCGGAAAACAGCGGCGTGCGTAAGGCCTTCCAGGATATGGAAGCCGCGCTGCGTGAAAACCGCATGACGCTGGAAGCGATTCGCGTTACGCAATCTGACCGCGATCTGTTTAAGCACCTGATCAGCGAAGCCACCAACTACGTGGCGGCAGACTATATGCGTCACGCCAACGAGCGCCGTATTCATCTCGATCAGGCGCTGGAATACCGCCGCGAGCTGTTTACCTCCCGCAAACAGCTGGTCGCCGAGCAGTATAAGCATGTCGAAATGGCGCGCGAACTGGGCGAGCACAACGGTGCCGAAGGGGATCTGGAAGCCGATTACCAGGCGGCCAGCGATCATCTGAACCTGGTGCAAACCGCGCTGCGTCAGCAGGAAAAAATCGAGCGCTATGAAGCCGATCTCGATGAGCTGCAAATTCGTCTTGAAGAGCAAAATGAAGTGGTGGCAGAAGCCGCCGATTTGCAGGAAGAGAACGAAGCCCGCGCGGAAGCCGCCGAGCTGGAAGTGGATGAGCTGAAAAGCCAGCTCGCAGACTACCAGCAGGCGCTGGACGTGCAGCAGACCCGCGCGATCCAATACAACCAGGCGCTGCAGGCGTTGCAGCGTGCCAAAGAGCTGTGCCACCTGCCGGACCTGACCCCTGAAAGCGCTGACGAATGGCTGGATACCTTCCAGGCCAAAGAGCAGGAAGCCACTGAGAAACTGCTTTCTCTCGATCAGAAAATGAGCGTGGCGCAAACGGCACACAGCCAGTTTGAGCAGGCGTACCAGCTGGTGGTGGCGATCAACGGTCCGCTGGCGCGTAACGAAGCATGGGACGTTGCCCGTGAGCTACTGCGCGACGGCGTCAATCAACGCCATCTGGCCGAGCAGGTGCAGCCGCTGCGCATGCGCCTGAACGAGCTGGAACAGCGTCTGCGTGAACAGCAGGAAGCTGAGCGTCTGCTGGCGGAATTCTGCAAACGTCAGGGTAAAAATTACGATTTCGACGAGCTTGAGGCTCTGCATCAGGAGCTGGAAGCGCGTATTGCGGCCCTGTCCGATACCGTATCGAACGCCAGCGAACAGCGCATGACGCTGCGTCAGGAGCTGGAACAGCTTCAGTCCCGTTCGAAGACGCTCTTACAGCGTGCGCCGATCTGGCTGGCCGCACAAAGCAGCCTGAACCAGCTCAGCGAGCAGTGTGGTCAGGAGTTTGCCTCCAGCCAGGACGTCACCGAATACATGCAACAGCTGCTGGAGCGCGAACGCGAAGCGATTGTTGAGCGTGACGAAGTGGGCGCGCGCAAGCGTGACGTCGATGAAGAAATCGAGCGTTTAAGCCAGCCTGGCGGCTCAGAAGATCCGCGCCTGAATGCGTTAGCCGAGCGTTTCGGCGGCGTGCTGCTGTCTGAAATTTACGACGACGTCGGCCTGGACGATGCGCCGTACTTCTCCGCGCTGTACGGTCCGTCCCGTAACGCGATTGTAGTGCCGGATCTGTCGCTGATTTCTGACCAGCTTGCAGGGCTGGAAGACTGCCCGGAAGATCTCTACCTCATCGAAGGGGATCCGCAGTCGTTTGATGACAGCGTATTCAGCGTCGACGAGCTGGAAAAAGCGGTGGTGGTTAAAATCGCCGATCGCCAGTGGCGCTATTCGCGCTTCCCGGAACTGCCGCTGTTTGGCCGCGCCGCGCGTGAAAACCGTATTGAAAGCCTGCACGCCGAGCGTGAAACGCTTTCAGAGCGTTTTGCGACCCTGTCGTTTGACGTGCAGAAAACCCAGCGTCTGCATCAGGCGTTCAGCCGCTTTATCGGCAGCCATCTGGGCGTTGCCTTCCAGCCCGATCCGGAAGCCGAAATTCGTAAGCTCAACACCCGCCGCGGTGAGCTGGAGCGTGCGCTTGCCAGCCATGAAAATGACAACCAGCAAAGCCGCGTGCAGTTTGAGCAGGCGAAAGAAGGCGTTGCGGCCCTTAACCGCATCCTGCCGCGCCTGAACCTGCTGGCGGACGATACGCTCGCCGACCGCGTGGATGAGATTCAGGAGCGTCTGGACGAAGCGCAGGAAGCGGCGCGCTTTGTGCAGCAACACGGCAATCAGCTGGCAAAACTGGAGCCGATGGTTTCCGTTCTCCAGAGCGACCCGGAACAGTTTGAGCAGTTAAAAGAAGATTACGCCTGGTCACAGCAGGTGCAGCGCGAAGCGCGTCAGCAGGCGTTTGCCCTCACGGAAGTGGTGCAACGTCGCGCACACTTCGGCTACTCCGATTCAGCAGAAATGCTGAGCGGGAACAGCGATCTGAATGAAAAGCTGCGCCAGCGTCTTGAGCAGGCCGAAGCGGAACGAACGCGCGCCCGTGAAGCGATGCGTACTCACGCTGCACAGCTGAGCCAGTACAGCCAGGTCATGGCATCGCTGAAAAGCTCCTTCGACACCAAGAAAGAGCTGTTAAATGACCTGCATAAAGAGTTGCAGGACATTGGTGTGCGCGCCGACAGCGGAGCAGAAGAGCGGGCGCGTATTCGCCGCGATGAGCTGCATGCTCAGCTCAGCAACAACCGTGCGCGTCGTAATCAGCTCGAAAAAGCGCTGACCTTCTGTGAAGCGGAGATGGACAACCTGACGCGTCGTCTGCGCAAGCTGGAGCGCGACTATTTTGAGATGCGTGAACAGGTTGTGACCGCGAAGGCGGGCTGGTGCGCGGTGATGCGCATGGTGAAAGACAACAACGTGGAGCGTCGTCTGCACCGTCGCGAGCTGGCGTACCTGTCAGCCGATGAACTGCGCTCTATGTCGGATAAGGCGCTGGGTGCGCTGCGTCTGGCCGTGGCGGACAATGAACACCTGCGCGACGTGCTGCGCATGTCCGAAGATCCGAAGCGTCCTGAGCGCAAAATTCAGTTCTTCGTGGCGGTTTATCAGCACTTACGCGAGCGTATTCGTCAGGACATCATCCGTACCGACGATCCGGTTGAAGCGATCGAACAGATGGAGATCGAGCTGGGCCGTCTGACGGAGGAGCTGACCTCCCGCGAGCAGAAGCTGGCAATCAGCTCCCGCAGCGTGGCGAATATTATTCGTAAAACCATTCAGCGCGAGCAGAACCGTATCCGTCAGCTGAACCAGGGCCTGCAAAGCGTGTCGTTTGGCCAGGTCAACAGCGTGCGGCTGAACGTGAACGTGCGTGAGGCGCACTCCACGCTGCTTGACGTGTTGTCTGAACAGCATGAGCAGCATCAGGATCTGTTCAACAGTAACCGCCTGACCTTCTCCGAAGCGCTGGCGAAGCTGTATCAGCGTCTGAATCCGCAGATTGACATGGGCCAGCGTACGCCGCAAACCATCGGCGAGGAGTTGCTGGACTACCGCAACTATCTGGAAATGGAAGTTGAGGTTAACCGTGGCTCAGACGGCTGGCTGCGCGCGGAATCCGGTGCGCTCTCTACCGGTGAAGCCATCGGTACCGGTATGTCGATTCTGGTGATGGTGGTGCAGAGCTGGGAAGATGAAGCGCGTCGTCTGCGCGGCAAGGACATCTCTCCATGCCGTCTGCTGTTCCTCGATGAAGCCGCGCGTCTCGACGCCCGCTCCATCGCCACGCTGTTTGAGCTTTGCGAGCGACTCGATATGCAGCTCATCATCGCGGCGCCGGAAAACATCAGTCCGGAAAAAGGGACCACCTATAAGCTGGTGCGTAAAGTGTTCCAGAACAGTGAACATGTACACGTCGTAGGTCTGCGTGGCTTTGCGCCGCAGCCTCCGGAGTCTTTACCGGGCACGGCTGACGCCTCTTAACCCCGGGTATGATAAAAGGCGGCGCTCAGGCGTCGCTTTTTTTATTCACTTAACTTGTGTTCAGGGCTGCGTTATCTTTAAACTTCTTTACATAAGGTAAGGCAGCAGCGTGTATGCCTTCCTATACTGAAGGAAAGCTCCAGAATACTGGGCATGTCGTGAAAAACAGGGGGCAAGGGATGTTGCTTAAGAAAGATCGTGGTCGTCAGCTGTCTGCGCTGAGTTTGTGCCTGACAGTGATGTTTGCTCCACTGTTTACCGCTCAGGCCGATGAGCCTGAAATTGTACCGACTGACAGCTCCGCGACGATGGGCGCGCAGCCGACGTCGCTGTCACAACCGCTGGATCAGTCTCCGGCGACGGCCATCATGGCCGGCATTAAACCGCTGCCGGAAGGCATCGATACTGAATCATTACGCCAGCAGCTGATGACCGGGCTGCCCTTGGGCTATACTCCCGCTTATATTAACCAGCTCACGCTGCTTTACGCTGCGCGCGATATGAAACCGATGTGGGAAAATCGCGAGGCGGTACGTGCTTTCCAGCAGCAGCTGGCTGAAGTGGCGATTGCAGGTTTTCAGCCACAGTTCACGACCTGGGTTGAACTCCTGACCGACCCTGCCGTTACCGGACAGGCGCGTGACGTGGTGCTGTCTGATGCCATGATGGGCTACTTGCAGTTTGTGGCGGGGATTTCGGTGAACGGCAACCGCTGGTTATACAGCAGTAAACCGTACAAGCTGGCGACGCCCGCGCTGTCCGTCATTAATCAGTGGCAGCTGTCGCTGGACAACGGTGAACTGCCGCGCTTTATCGCAAGCCTTGCGCCCGCCCACCCGCAGTATGCCACGATGCATCAGTCGCTTCTTGAGCTGGTCGCGGATTCCCGCCCGTGGCCTCAGTTGCGTGGAACAGCAACGCTGCGTCCGGGACAATGGAGCAGCGATGTGCCTGCGATTCGCGAAATTATGAAACGGTCTGGCATGCTTGACAGGGGCCCTAAAATTGCGCTGCCCGGCGACGAGACGCAAAACGCAGTCGTCAGCCCGTCGGCGCCGGTAAAAGAGAAAACCGCCGTTGCGCTGAGCAATAAGCCCGCCGCTTACGATCGCGAGCTGGTCGCGGCAGTGAAGCAGTTCCAGGCCGCGCAGGGGCTGGGCGCCGACGGCGTGATTGGTCCATCGACTCGCGACTGGCTGAACGTCTCTCCGGCCCAGCGGGCAGGGGTGCTGGCGTTGAATATCCAGCGCTTGCGCTTGCTGCCGGGCACGTTATCCACCGGCATTATGGTCAACATTCCGGCGTACTCCCTGGTCTACTATCAGGACGGTAGCGAAGTGCTGGCGTCCCGCGTGATTGTGGGTCGACCTGACCGCAAAACGCCGATGATGAGCAGCGCGCTGAATAACGTGGTGGTTAACCCGCCGTGGAACGTGCCGCCGACGCTGGCGCGCAAAGATATCCTGCCTAAGGTCTGGAATGACCCGGGATATCTGGAGCGACATAACTATACGGTGATGCGTGGCTGGAACAGCAAAGAAGCGATTGACCCCTGGATGGTCGACTGGTCAACGATTACGCCTTCGAACCTGCCGTTCCGTTTCCAGCAGGCACCGGGTGCGCATAACTCGCTCGGACGTTACAAATTCAATATGCCAAGTTCGGACGCAATCTATCTGCATGATACCCCGAACCATAATCTGTTCCAGAAAGACGCACGCGCGCTCAGTTCTGGCTGCGTTCGCGTGAATAAGGCCTCGGAGCTGGCGAATATGCTGTTGCAGGATGCAGGCTGGAACGATACGCGGATATCAGATGCCTTGAAGCAGGGGGATACGCGTTACGTCAATATCCGCCACAATATTCCGGTCAATCTTTACTATCTGACGGCGTTTGTGGGCGCGGACGGACGTACCCAGTATCGTACAGATATTTACAATTATGATCTGACAGCGCGATCCGGCGCACAAATCTTGCCAAAAGCGGAACAATTAATCAGGTAAATGAAGTAGTTCGGTAAAAATGATTGTCGTAAGTTATGGTGAATATGAGGCGATCTGGCTGAAAGCCGCGTATTCACTGGGATTGGGCGCCTTGACGTAGCAGGCTTTGCCAGTTATGGTGCCCTTCGTGCGCTAAGCATATTGACAATTTCTTTTACCTGTAGACCTGATTATCATGGACAAATTTGACGCTAATCGCCGCAAATTGCTGGCGTTAGGTGGCGTTGCGCTGGGCGCAGCAGCCATCCTTCCGACGCCAGCATTTGCCACCCTCTCGACACCTCGTCCGCGTATTTTAACGCTCAACAATCTGCATACTGGTGAGACGCTTAAAGCGGAATTTTTCGATGGCAGAGGCTATATTCAGGATGAATTAGCACGACTCAACCATTTTTTCCGTGATTTCCGCGCGAACAAAATCAAAGCCATCGACCCTGGATTATTCGATCAGCTTTACCGCTTGCAGGGACTGCTGGGGACCAAAAGGCCGGTGCAACTCATTTCTGGCTATCGCTCTCTGGATACCAACAATGAACTGCGCGCCCACAGCCGTGGGGTAGCGAAAAAAAGCTATCACACCAAAGGGCAGGCGATGGATTTCCATATTGAAGGCGTTTCGTTAGCCAATATTCGCAAAGCGGCGTTATCTATGCGCGCAGGTGGTGTAGGATACTACCCACGTAGCAACTTTGTGCATATTGATACCGGGCCGGTTCGGCACTGGTAATAACGAAACACAGGAGCAGTATGAACTATCGTATTATTCCGGTTACCGCGTTCTCACAGAACTGTTCATTGATCTGGTGTGAACAAACTAAACTGGCCGCGCTTGTTGATCCCGGTGGCGACGCTGAGACAATCAAGCAGGAGGTCGCTGCCAGCGGTGTAACGCTGATGCAGATTTTACTGACCCATGGCCATCTTGACCATGTGGGTGCAGCGGCTGAACTGGCTGAACACTACGGTGTGCCGATTATCGGCCCGGAAAAAGAAGATGAGTTCTGGCTTCAGGGGCTGCCTGCCCAAAGCCGCATGTTTGGTCTGGATGACTGTCAGCCACTGACACCGGACCGCTGGCTGAACGAAGGCGATCGCGTTAACGTAGGGAATGTAACTTTACAGGTGTTGCATTGCCCCGGGCATACGCCTGGCCATATTGTCTTCTTTGATGACGTGTCACGCCTGCTGATTTCCGGTGACGTGATTTTCAAAGGGGGCGTAGGACGCAGCGATTTCCCACGCGGCGATCACGGTCAGCTGATTCAGTCGATTAAGCAGAAGTTATTACCGTTAGGTGATGATGTGACGTTTATCCCTGGACACGGACCAATGTCAACGCTGGGCGATGAGCGGTTGCATAACCCGTTCCTTCAGGATGAAATGCCTGTCTGGTAAACCCTTTCAATAAAAAAGCCTGCGCGATGCAGGCTTTTTTTATGGGTGCAGGTTACAGCACCGCGACAATGGCTTCGCACAGTGGCGCCATGTTGTCAGGCGTCATACCTGCAACGTTCACGCGGCCAGAGGCAACGGCATAGACGCCAAACTCTTCACGCAGGCGCAGCACCTGCTCTTTGGTCAGGCCGCTGAAGGAGAACATGCCGTTCTGCTTGATGATGAAGCTGAAGTCACGGTCGGCGCCTTTCTCAGCCAGCGTGTTCACAAACAGCAGACGCATGCGTTGAATGCGCTGACGCATATCGTTCAGCTCTTGTTCCCAGATTGCGCGCAGCGCATCGTTGCTCAGGATCGTCGCAACTACAGACGCACCGTGTGCCGGTGGGTTGGAGTAGTTAGCGCGGATCACGGACTTCATCTGGCTGAATGCGCGATCGACAGTTTGATCGTCAGCGGCCACCAGCGTACAGGCGCCGACACGCTCGTTATACAGACCAAAGTTCTTGGAATAGGAGCTTGCGACAATCAGCTCCTGATGGACGGCGGCGAATGCGCGCAGACCTTCAGCATCTTCTTCCAGACCACGGGCAAAGCCCTGGTAAGCGAAGTCGAACAGCGGCAGCCAGCCTTTTTCAACGGACAGCTTAGCCAGCTGTTCCCACTGTTCAAGCGTAGGATCGATACCAGTTGGGTTATGGCAGCAGCCATGGAACAGCACCACATCGCCCGCCTGGGCTTCGCTCAGGCTGGCCAGCAAACCATCGAAGTCCAGCGCATGGTTTGCCGCGTCATAGTAGGCGTATTCACGGACTTCCAGACCCGCAGAATTAAACACGCTCTTGTGGTTCGGCCAGCTTGGATTGCTTACCCAGACACGCTTCACAGAGGTGTTTTTCGCCAGGAAATCTGCCGCCACGCGCAGTGCGCCGGTACCGCCTGGGGTCTGCGCCGTGCGGGCGCGTTTTTCGCTCACAATGGTGCTGCCTTTGCCGAACAGCAGCTCCTGGGTGCAGCGACCAAATTCAGGGATACCATCAATACCGAGGTAGTTTTTGGTGGTTTCGTTTTCCAGCAGATACTGCTCAGCTTTTTTGACGCTGGTCAGTACCGGAGTTTTGCCGGTTTCATCTTTATATACACCAATACCCAGGTTGATTTTGCCAGGGCGGTCGTCGGCACGAAACAGATCGGCCAGGCCCAGAATTGGGTCGGCAGGAGCGGCAGTAATGTTCTCAAACATGACGAAGTTCCATTGTGATTACAGAAGTGAAATCCGCTATCAGGTTAACGGTAGATTTACAAAATGCCAACCGTTTGCGACGAAAAGCGTGCGGCTTTTCAAAAGTCGCTATTATTTTCTCTCGGGAATAAAAAAACAGGGCCGAAGCCCTGTTCATTAAGCATATAGCAACGATGTGTGCTGATTAGAACTGGTAAACCAGACCCAGAGCCACGATGTCGTCGTTGTTGATGCCCAGCTTGTTGTCGTCTTTCAGCTGGTTGATCTGATAGTCAACATAGGTAGACATGTTTTTGTTGAAGTAGTAGGTCGCACCGATATCAACGTAGTTGATGTAGTCTTCGTCACCGATACCTTCTACGTCTTTCGCTTTAGATTTGTAGTAAGCGATGGATGGACGCAGGCCGAAATCGAACTGGTACTGAGCGACAACAGAGAAGTCCTGAGACTTGTTAGCGAAACCACGGCTGCCCAGGCGCGCTGCGTTACGCATTTCGCCATAAATGGCTGCCAGGTAGATGTTGTTCGCGTCGTATTTCAGGCCGGTTGCCCACTGTTCAGCTTTGTCGCCTTCACCCCATTCCAGAGTCTGCTGGTTGTTGGTACGGTCAGCGGCGCCATAAGCACCGACAATGCCGAAGCCTTCGTAGTCATAGCTCAGAGAGGTCGCCCAGCCGTCGCCGTTGGAACGTACCGCGTCATCACGTTCATTTTTGCCCAGGTACTGAACACCAAAGTTCAGACCGTCAACCAGGCCGAAGAAGTTGCTGTTACGGTAAGTCGCCAGACCACCCGTACGGCCTGCGAAGAAGTTATCGCTCGCGCCGGTGTCGCCGCCGAACTCAGGCAGCATATCGGTGATGCCGATTGCGTCATAGACCAGACCGTAGTTACGACCGTAGTCGAAGGAGCCTGCGTCACCGAATTTCAGACCTGCGAATGCCAGACGGGTTTTGTTGCCGTTCTGCGCATCGCCGCCTTCAGAGTTGTTACCCTGGAAGTTGTATTCCCACTGACCGTAGCCAGTCAGCTGATCGTTGATCTGAGTTTCACCTTTGAAGCCCAGACGCGCGTAAGTGTTGTCGCCATCGTTGCCCGCGTAATCAGAGAAGTAATGCAGGCCAACTGCTTTCCCGTAAAGATCTAATTTGTTGCCGTCTTTGTTATAGATTTCAGCAGCGTTTGCTGCACCGGCTACCAGCAGGGCAGGGACTACCACTGCCAGGATATTGCGCTTCATCATTATTTATTACCCTCATTGGTTTTTTTATGACACTCGCCACTGCCGTCAATAAATTCTGTCAATAAATATTTCCGGAACTATTGATGAGAGTTAGGTGTCTTTATGTGTCTGACAGGCATCTTTCCATTCATAGAACCGTTTCGCTACATTGAAAGTGCTACAATCTTCAAGATTCAGTTACCAAAAGAAAATATGTGTAACTAAATATGTATTTTTGGGAACTTTGTGAAGCACCTCAAACTTCAGCGCGTTCTGGTGAATTAAACCTCCACTTTATTCTTATATATATGATTTCCTTATGTTTAATTTAGCTAAAGGTCTTTCGTATAAACAGAAGTTAAACGGCTCATTTTTTCTTATAATCGACAAAAGCCATCCAGATGGCTGTGAAAGTGGTTGTTTTTTGTGCTATTACGTAAGGATTGTATTAAGCGCAATAAGAATAGGGTTATTTTTTTGTCTAAGGATATTTCGTGGAAACAAAACGTAACAGGTAGAGGGAATTGCGGGGTTGTGGTGTATAGACGCTTACTTTTGACTGACGAAAACTGACATTGCAGGATAAAATAATGGCCAGCATTTGCTGGCCATTAATGATTTGGTCGGTTAGAAACTTGCGTTACGCGGTGTACGTGGGAACGGAATCACATCACGTACGTTCTGAACACCTGTTACGTAAGCAATCAGACGTTCGAAGCCCAGGCCAAAGCCAGAGTGCGGAACGGTGCCGTAACGACGGAGATCGCGATACCAGCTGTAGTCCGCCGGGTTCAGGCCCATCTCCTGCATACGCGCGTCCAGCACATCCAGGCGCTCTTCACGCTGGGAGCCACCGATGATCTCACCGATGCCCGGCGCCAGAACATCCATCGCGGCAACGGTTTTACCATCTTCGTTAAGGCGCATATAGAACGCCTTAATGTCTTTCGGATAGTTTTTCACCACAACCGGTGCTTTGAAGTGCTTCTCTGCCAGATAACGTTCATGCTCGGAGGAGAGATCCACGCCCCAGTAAACCGGGTTTTCGAATTTCTCACCGCATTTTTCCAGGATAGCGACCGCGTCGGTGTAATCCACCTGCGCGAAGTCTGCGGAGACGAAGCGTTCAAGACGGGCGATGGCGTCGTTATCGACACGCTCAGCGAAGAATTTCATGTCGTCTGCGCGTTCTTCGAGAACGGCTTTGAACACGTATTTCAGCATCGCTTCTGCCAGGCCAGCCACGTCATTCAGATCGGCAAAGGCGACTTCCGGCTCCAGCATCCAGAATTCCGCCAGGTGACGGCTGGTGTTAGAGTTTTCCGCACGGAAGGTTGGGCCGAAGGTGTAGATCTTAGACAGCGCACAGGCGTAGGTTTCGCCGTTGAGCTGGCCGGAAACCGTCAGGAAGGCTTCTTTACCAAAGAAGTCTTTGTCGTAATCGACTTTTCCTTCCGGCGTACGTGGCAGGTTTTCCATATCCAGCGTTGAAACGCGGAACATTTCACCTGCGCCTTCGGTATCGGATGCCGTGATCAGCGGAGTAGACACCCAGAAGTAACCCTGCTCGTCAAAGAATCGATGCAGCGCCTGCGCCAGCGTATGACGCACGCGCGCCACTGCACCAATAAGGTTGGTGCGCGGACGCAGGTGCGCAACTTCACGCAGATATTCGATGCTGTGACGCTTTGCAGCCATCGGATAGGTGTCCGGATCTTCAACCCAGCCGGTCACTTCCACCGAGGTCGCCTGAATTTCGTAGCTCTGACCCTGGCCCGGAGAGGCCACCACAACACCGGTGACGATCACGGAACAGCCGGTTGTCAGGTGCAGAACGTCATCATTGTAATTGGGCAGAGAATTATTAATGACGGCCTGTACAGGATCAAAGCAGGAACCGTCATAGACGGCGAGGAAGGAGATGCCAGCTTTAGAATCTCGGCGAGTACGCACCCATCCGCGCACGGTGACCTCCTGGTCAACGGCGACACGGCCCTGGAGTACGTCGGCTACAGGCACAACGCTCATAATATTCTCTCTGTTAATAGTCGGAAAAAATAAACACTTGTCCGCCCTGATAGGGGGGATATCTATGTTACCTGCCATCCGCTATCAGACAAGTAAATTTCACCGTCTTAAGAGAAGAAATAAGAAATTAATAAGAGAAGGGGAGCCATGAAGGCTCCCCCGAAGCCGTTAACTGGCTTTTTTAACCTGAGGCAGATCGAAGGCTTTACGTAATGCGCGGACAAACGCTTTGTCATGGCAGATGGTTTTGCCCGGGCTGTCGGAGAGCTTCGCGACCGGCTTACCGTTACATTCCACTAGCTTTATGACGATGTTCAGCGGTTTCACCTGGGGGATATCACAGGTTAAGCGCGTACCAATTCCGAAACTCAGGTTCACCCGCGATGAGAAGTGGCGATAAAGGTCGACGGCTTTCGCCAGGTCAAGGTTATCGGAGAAGACCAGCACCTTACTCATGGGATCGATACCCAGTTTTTCGTAATGGGCGATGGCTTTCTCACCCCATTCAACCGGGTCCCCGGAATCATGGCGCAAACCCTGGTAGCGTTCGGCAAACTCAGGGCCAAAGTCGCGCAGGAACGCGTCCATGGTAATGCAGTCGGTAAGGGCAATACCCAGCCGATCCGGGTATTCCTCAAGCCACGCGGCGAGGGCGGCGCGCTGGCTGTTGGCAAGGTCAGGGCTGATCTGCTGGTGCGCCTGGAACCATTCGTGCGCCTGGGTACCCATCGGCGTTAAATCAAGGCGACGCGCCAGATCGTAGTTACTGGTGCCAACGAACCACGGCTCCTGTTGCAGACGTCTGACAATGGCTTCCTGAACCTCGCGAGAGAAGCGGCGGCGCGTGCCAAAGTCCATCAGACGGAAGCGGGACATATCCAGCCCTTCTGTCAGTCTGGAAAACTCAACGAGTTTATTCTCCAGAGCAGCAACCGCCTGCGTTACACCGGTTTCAGGGGAGCGATAGCGGTGGGCCAGCTCGCTGATCACGGCCAGAAGCGGCACTTCCCACATGATCACTTCGCGCCACGGGCCGGTCAGACGAATGTCCAGCTTGCCGTTATCATTGGTGACGGTGACCTGTTCCGGCTTATAGCGGAACTCACGCAGCCAGTTCAGATAGTCCGCTTTAAAGAAAGGCAGGCCTGAAAGCCACTGATATTCGTCATCGGTGAGCGCCAGATGCTGCATGGCATCGACCTGTTCACGAATGGAATCTGCGTAGATACCCAGCAAGTCGTCACCCCGGCAGCGAAATTCCGCCGCAACATGAACATCATGATAGTGGTGAAACACGGCTTGCTGCATATGCAGCTTGTACGCGTCGGTATCCAGCAACGTATGCAGAACCGGAGAAGCGAATTGAGTCATAGGTGCGCTGTAGCATCCTCTCACGGGAGCGTTTAGTACAATAAACAACTCCGGAGTATACCCTGTTTAGTGATTTATTGAACCCCGATCACAACATAAGCACACTTTATGGTCGAGCGCATTTCGTGCCCCGTGTTATAAAAATGTAGCAAAAACGGCGTTGTGCCTGAAAAGATGAACATTCTGCATAGCGCGTTTTACACAACCGGAATATATTGAATCGTTACTCGACAAACGATGCATAAGGTTTTCTATGACACAACAGCCACAAGCTAAATACCGCCACGACTACCGTGCGCCGGATTACCTGATAAGCGATATCGATCTGACCTTCGACCTGGATGCCACAAAAACCGTCGTCACGGCGGTAAGCCAGGTGACGCGCCAGAGCGCGACAGCCGTGCCGCTGCGTCTGGATGGTGAAGACCTGACGCTGGTTTCCCTGCATATTAATGATGAAGCCTGGTCAGACTATAAAGAAGAAGGCAACCAGCTGGTCATCGACAACCTGCCGGAACGCTTTACCCTGCGCATCGTGAATGAAATCAGCCCTGCCGCCAATACCGCGCTGGAAGGGCTTTACCAGTCAGGCGTAGCCCTGTGCACCCAATGTGAAGCCGAAGGGTTCCGCCACATTACCTGGTATCTGGATCGCCCGGACGTCCTGGCGCGCTTTACCACCAAAATTATTGCCGACAAAACGCTGTACCCGTACCTGCTTTCCAACGGCAACCGGATTGGTGAAGGGGAACTGGAGAATGGCCGTCACTGGGTACAGTGGCAGGATCCGTTCCCTAAACCATGCTATCTGTTTGCGCTGGTGGCGGGCGATTTCGATGTTCTGCGCGACACCTTTAAAACGCGCTCTGGCCGTGAAGTCGCGCTGGAGCTGTTCGTGGACCGTGGCAACCTTGACCGCGCCCCGTGGGCCATGACTTCCCTCATCAACTCCATGAAGTGGGATGAAACGCGCTTTGGCCTCGAATATGACCTAGACATCTATATGATCGTTGCTGTCGATTTCTTCAATATGGGCGCGATGGAGAATAAAGGTCTTAACATCTTTAACTCTAAATACGTGCTGGCGCGTACCGATACCGCAACGGATAAAGATTACCTCGATATCGAACGCGTTATCGGCCACGAATATTTCCATAACTGGACCGGGAACCGCGTCACCTGCCGCGACTGGTTCCAGCTGAGCCTGAAAGAGGGCTTAACCGTCTTCCGCGATCAGGAGTTCAGCTCCGATCTGGGATCGCGGGCGGTGAACCGCATCAACAACGTGCGCACCATGCGTGGTCTGCAATTTGCAGAAGATGCCAGCCCAATGGCGCACCCGATCCGCCCGGATAAAGTCATTGAGATGAATAACTTCTACACCCTGACGGTGTATGAAAAAGGCGCTGAAATTATCCGTATGATCCACACCCTGCTGGGCGAAGAGAATTTCCAGAAAGGGATGCAGCTTTACTTTGAGCGTCACGACGGCAGTGCGGCCACCTGCGACGATTTTGTTCAGGCGATGGAAGACGTCTCTAACGTCGATCTGTCTCATTTCCGCCGCTGGTACAGCCAGGCCGGTACGCCGATTGTGACGGTCAAAGACGACTACAACCCGGAAACCGAGCAGTACACGCTGACCATCAGCCAGCGCACGCCGCCAACGGCGGAGCAGGAAGAGAAACATCCGCTGCACATTCCGTTCAGCGTTGAGCTGTACGACAACGAAGGCAACGTGATCCCGTTACAGAAGGGCGGCCACCCGGTGCATAACGTGCTGAACGTGACCCAGGCAGAGCAGACCTTTATCTTCGATAACGTCTATTTCCAGCCCGTTCCTGCCCTGCTGTGCGAATTCTCCGCGCCGGTGAAACTCGAATACAAGTGGAGCGATCAGCAACTGACGTTCCTGATGCGTCACGCGCGCAACGATTTCTCGCGCTGGGATGCGGCACAAAGTCTGCTGGCGACCTACATCAAGCTGAACGTCAACCGTTACCAGCAGGGCCAGCCGCTGACGCTGCCGGTTCATGTGGCAGACGCGTTCCGTGCCATCCTGCTGGATGAGAATATTGACCCGGCGCTGGCGGCTGAAATTTTGACGCTGCCGTCCGCGACTGAAATCGCCGAGCTGTTTGACATCATCGACCCCATTGCGATCGTCGCCGTGCGTGAAGCGCTGACCCGCACGCTGGCGACCGAACTGGCAGATGAGTTCCTCGCAATTTACAACGCCAACAAGCTGGACGCGTATCGGGTGGAACATGCGGATATCGGTAAACGTTCCCTGCGCAATACCTGCCTGCGCTATCTGGCGTTTGGTGAGGCAGAGCTGGCGAACACGCTGGTCAGCAAGCAGTACCACGAAGCCGATAACATGACGGATGCGCTGGCTGCGCTGGCCGCAAGCGTTGCCGCCGAGCTGCCGTGCCGCGATGCGCTTATGCAGGAGTACGACGACAAGTGGCATCAGGATGGTCTGGTAATGGACAAGTGGTTCATCCTTCAGGCCACCAGCCCGGCAGCCGATGCGCTCAGCAACGTACGTAGCCTGCTGAAGCACCGTTCGTTCACCATGAGCAACCCGAACCGCGTCCGCTCCCTGATTGGCGCGTTTGCCAGCAGCAACCCGGCCGCGTTCCATGCTGAAGACGGCAGCGGTTATCAGTTCATGGTTGAAATGCTGACCGAGCTGAACAGCCGTAACCCGCAGGTGGCGTCTCGTCTGATTGAGCCGCTGATCCGCCTGAAACGCTACGATGCGCAGCGTCAGGCGAAAATGCGTGCCGCACTTGAGCAGCTGAAAGGGCTGGAAAATTTGTCTGGCGATCTGTACGAGAAGATTACAAAGGCGCTGGCCTGATGTAAAAAAGCCCGGTGGCGCTTCGCTTACCGGGCCTACGATTTGCCCTTGCGCCGTGCTCCCTGTTGAAGAGGGCCGGGGTGAGGGCATCAGGCATTAGCCTTTATCCGCTGAATCTCCGCTTCTCCACGTTTCATCACTCTATCCAGCACTTCCGCCTCCAGCTCCGCCAGTCTGGCCGATCCCACCCGGCGAGGACGTGGAATATCCACCGTCAGATCCAGACCAATTTTACCCTCTTCTATTAACAGCACCCTGTCTGCCATTGCCACAGCTTCGCTTACGTCATGCGTCACCAGCAGCACCGTAAAGCCGTGCGTCTGCCAGAGGGTTTCAATCAGATCCTGCATCTCGATCCGCGTCAGGGCATCAAGCGCGCCGAGCGGTTCATCAAGCAGCAGCAGGCCGGGACGATGAATCAGCGCGCGTGCCAGGGCCACGCGCTGCTTTTGTCCACCCGACAGGGCCGCAGGCCACTCTCCCGCGCGATTCTCCAGCCCTACCGCGGCGAGTGCCTGCCGGGCGTCCTCCCGCCAGCTGCCCTTCAGGCCCAGCCCGACGTTATCCATCACCGTTTTCCACGGCAGCAGACGCGCGTCCTGAAACATCATGCGCGTATCATCCTGAATCGTGGACAGCGGCGTCGTGCCCGCCAGAATGTCACCACTGTTTGGCGCCTCCAGCCCGGCTAAAAGACGCAGCAGGGTACTCTTGCCGCCACCGCTGCGGCCAACAACGGCCACAAACTGTCCGGCAGGAATATGCAGATCCAGTGCATTCAGAATGGTGTTGTCGCCGTAGCGTTTGGTCACGCCGTTCAGCAGTAACGGTGTTCCCTGGTTCAGTCGTGCAGTATTCATGCTTTCGCCTCCTGAGCGGTGTAGGCCGGGTTCCAGCGCAGCCAGCTACGTTCCAGCCACTGGGCGCTGACGTCCGCAAGTTTGCCAAGCAGGGCATAAAGGATAATGGCAACCACCACCACGTCCGTTTGCAGGAACTCGCGGGCGTTCATCGCCAGATAACCAATGCCGGAGTTGGCCGAAATGGTTTCCGCCACGATCAGGGTTAGCCACATCAGGCCGAGCGCAAAACGCACCCCAACCATAATGGAGGGCAGGGCGCCCGGCAGGATCACATGGGTAAACAGGGCAAAACCTGACAGGCCATAGCTGCGGGCCATCTCAACCAGACCGCGATCGATATTGCGGATCCCATGCCAGGTATTGATATAAATCGGGAATAATGTTCCCAGCGCCACGAGAAAAATTTTGGCGCTCTCATCAATGCCAAACCACAGGATAACCAGCGGAATAAGCGCCAGATGCGGCACGTTACGCAGCATTTGAACGGAGGTATCCAGCAGCCGCTCACCCCAGCGGGACAGGCCGCTGATCAGCCCCAGCGTCAGGCCGATGCTCCCGCCAATCGAAAAGCCGATTACCGCGCGCCAGGAGCTGATGGCAAGATGTTGCCACAGCTCACCGCTGGCGCTTAGCGACCAGAACGCTTCCACAACGCCCTCCGGAGAGGGCAAAATACGGCTCGACAGCCAGCCAGTTGAAGACGCCAGTTGCCAGACGAGGACAATGCCGACGGGCAGAAACCACGGTGCGGCGCGCAGCAGCCATTTTTGTGCGGTTGAAGACATGGTGGCTCCTTAACTTTGCGCGACTTTTCTCGGGATAAACGCATTCGCCACGGCTTCGCCCTGCAACTGAAGCTGACGTGGCTGCGGAATTTCCGGGATAGCGACATCCAGGTGCGGGAAGAGCAGTTCACCCACCTTGTAGGCCTCCTCCAGATGCGGGTAGCCAGACAGGATAAAGCTGTCGATCCCCAGCGCCGCGTATTCATTAATGCGTGCCGCTACGGTTGGACCGTCGCCGACCAGCGCCGTACCGGCGCCGCCACGCACCAGACCCACCCCGGCCCACAGGTTCGGGCTGATCTCAAGATTTTCACGCTTGCCGTTGTGCAGGGAGGCCATTCGGTGTTGGCCCACTGAGTCGGTTTTGGCAAACGCCGCCTGTGCTTTGGCGATAGTGTCGTCGTCCAGATGAGCGATCAGACGGTCGGCGGCTTGCCAGGCCTCGTCGTTGGTTTCGCGTACGATCACGTGCAGGCGAATGCCGAAGCGCACCGTACGGCCATGTTCTGCGGCTTTGGCGCGTACCTGAGCAACTTTCTCTTTAACCAGCTCCGGTGGCTCGCCCCAGGTCAGATAGAGATCGACCTGCTCAGCCGCCAGCTCCTGCGCCACGTCCGACGATCCGCCGAAATAAAGGGGAGGGCGCGGCTGCTGTACCGGCGGGAAGTAGAGTTGCGCATCGCGAACGTGGATATGTTTTCCTTCGAAGGTGACGGTTTCCCCTTCCAGCAGACGTCGCCAGACGCGGGTGAACTCTGCGGAGGCTTCATAGCGCTCGGTATGATCGAGAAAAACGCCATCGCCCGCCAGCTCCTGCGGATCGCTGCCCGTCACCAGATTGAACAGCGCGCGGCCGTTGGAGAGCCTGTCCAGCGTTGCCGCCTGGCGTGCCGCGACGGTGGGCGACACCACGCTTGGGCGCAAGGCTACCAGGAATTTCAGGCGCTGGGTGACGGGGATCATCGACGCGGCAACCAGCCACGCGTCCTCACATGAACGGCCCGTCGGGATCAGCACCCCGGTAAAACCGATGCGGTCTGCCGCCTGGGCGATCTGCTGTAGATAGCCGTGATCGACCGGGCGGGCGCCTTCTTCTGTGCCAAGATAGTGTCCATCACCGTGGGTGGGTAAAAACCAGAAAAGATTCAGACTCATGATTTTTTTCCTTCAATGCCAGCGGGTTGCCAGATGCGTTCGCGAATATTCACCTGCTTTGGAACCAGGCGGTTTTGATAAAAGAGGTCTGCCGTTTGCTGCTGGAGGGCGGCAACGTGGGCGTCAACCGGCGCTATGGTGGTGGGAGGACGGTGGTCAAGATAGGTGGCGATCACCGGTTCAGGCAGGCCCATGGTTTTTGCCAGTAGCGTGATGCTCTGCTGACGCTGGCTTTGGGTCAGCGCATCGGCCTGAGAGAAGGTATCCAGCACCTGCTGAATAAATGCGCCATTTTTTTCAGCGTAAGGACGTGCCGCCAGGTAGAACGAACCGGTTTGTTTCAGGGGGGTGCCGTCTTTCAGCACCCGCACACCGCCCTGCAACAGTGCGGCGGAGTAGTACGGATCCCAGATAGCCCAGGCATCAACATTTTTTTGCTGAAACGCCGCGCGCGCATCGGCAGGCGTCAGGTAAACGGGCTGGATATCGGTGAATTTAAGGCCGGCCTCCCGCAACGCGCGCAGCAGCAGGTTGTGCGAGCTGGAACCTTTCTGGAAAGCAACCTTATGGCCTTTGAGATCGGCGACGCTTTTGAACTCGCTGTTCTCCGGCACCAAAATAACCTCTGCCTTCGGCTTGGCGGGCTCAACGCCAACGTAAACCAGATCCGCCCCGGCCGCCTGGGCAAAGATCGGCGGGATATCGCCGGTGCTGCCTAAATCAATACTCCCGACGTTCAGCGCCTCCAGCATCTGCGGTCCGGCAGGGAACTCGACCCATGAGAATTTGGTCTGCGGGAAACGTTTCTCCAGCAACGCATGGCTTTTCGCCAGCACCATGCTGACGCTGCCTTTCTGATAACCGATACGCAGGCTCTCCGGCGTTTTCTCCGCCGCCTGAGCCAGCGATGCCACTGCCAGCAGACCTGCCAGCCCGATACGGGTAACTGTTTTAAACATGCGCCACTCCTTGTGATTGATGAAATGCCGCCGCGTGGCGATCCCGACGATTAAGGGCGTGCCAGAAGGTTTCAAGCGCGCTGTCGAGGCGGGTTTGCAGATTCGGCGTGAAATGCGGTTTATGCTGGTAGTCGATTACCTGTGAGTCGTCAGCGAAGACGCCATGCAGGATCTCCTGCGCTTTCAGCGCGTTCAGAACCGGCTTGAGGGCATAATCCACCGCCAGTAAATGGGCTACCGTACCGCCTGTGGCCAGCGGCAGGACGACCTTACCGTCCAGCGCGCGCTCGGGTAGCAGATCGAGCAGCGTTTTCAGTGCACCGGAAAAAGAGGCTTTATAAATTGGTGTCGCGACGACCAACCCGTCAGCACGCTTAAGTTGTTCGATCAGGGTTTTCAGCGCCGGGCTGTCGAAACGGGCGTAGAGCAGATCTTCAGGCGCGAAATTGTGCAAATTCCAGTGACACACTTCGACATCCAGAGCATTAAGCTTTTCGCGAGCGTATTCCAGCAGTGCGCTGGATCGAGAGGGGAAGCGGGGGCTTCCGGCCAGGGTAATGACGCGCATGGTTGCTCCTTATAACTAATTGTTTGCTTTTATCTAACATTCATAACAATTTTCAGGAGTGTGACATTGCGTGGTTATTCCACTAAATGATTTATCCTCAGGATGAATGCAGAAAAAAGCATAAGAAGCGAACCGATAAGTAAACGATTGCGTTTTACATGGCTTTTTTTGCCACAGGTCAATTCCCTTTCCGGGCGGGATCGCACATAATCCCCTCCCGGTTTGCACACCGGGAATCCAGGAGAGTTCATGTACTACCCCTTCGTTCGTAAAGCCCTTTTCCAGCTCGATCCTGAGCGCGCTCATGAATTTACATTTCAGCAGTTACGTCGTATTACAGGAACGCCTCTGGCCGCGCTGGTGCGTCAAAACGTGCCGGAAAAACCTGTCCAATGCATGGGCCTGACGTTCAAAAATCCACTGGGCCTTGCGGCCGGTCTGGACAAAAATGGCGAATGCATTGATGCACTCGGCGCGATGGGCTTTGGCTCGATCGAAATCGGGACAGTGACGCCGCGTCCGCAGCCGGGAAATGACAAGCCACGTCTGTTCCGCCTGGTTGAAGCCGAGGGGCTGATCAACCGCATGGGCTTTAATAACCTTGGCGTCGATCATCTGGTTGAGAACGTTAAGAAAGCCCATTTTGATGGTGTGCTGGGTATTAATATTGGCAAAAATAAAGACACGCCAGTCGAGCAGGGTAAAGATGACTATCTGATTTGTATGGAAAAAGTCTATGCCTATGCCGGTTATATCGCGGTGAATATATCCTCGCCTAACACCCCAGGGCTGCGTTCATTACAATATGGCGAAGCGCTTGACGATCTTCTTAGCGCCATTAAAAATAAACAAACGGCACTACAGGCGATCCACCATAAATATGTTCCGGTCGCGGTCAAGATCGCCCCGGATCTTTCGGCAGAAGAATTGATCCAGGTTGCCGACAGTTTAGTTCGCCATAATATTGATGGTGTGATTGCGACCAATACAACGCTCGATCGCTCCCTCGTCCAGGGAATGAAAAACTGTGACGAAGCGGGTGGATTAAGTGGCCGTCCGGTACAATTAAAAAGCACCGAAATTATTCGCGCACTCTCCGCGGAATTAAAAGGCCAGCTGCCGATTATTGGCGTGGGTGGCATTGACTCCGTCATCGCTGCACGTGAGAAGATGGCGGCAGGGGCTTCACTGGTGCAAATTTATTCCGGCTTTATTTTTAAAGGGCCGCCATTGATTAAAGAAATTGTCACGCATATCTAATCTTTTCTCTTAATCAGACAACCAGGGCTTTATTTCCAGCCCTGGTTGTTTTATATTCCGTCATTGTTGCTTATTTAGACATTATAGTCTTTTATTACTAGTGTTATAAGCGAAGCGGCAAACAGGACATTTTTAGTACAGGACGTTTTGGGGACGGGAGAGAAACATGCGAATTAAACCTGACGATAACTGGCGCTGGTATTTTTGTGACGAGCATGACCGTATGATGCTCGACTTAGCCAATGGCATGTTGTTTCGCTCTCGTTTTGCGCGCCGAATGTTAACGCCAGACGCGTTTGCTCCCTCAGGCTTTTGCGTTGACGACGCTGCACTCTATTTCTCTTTTGAAGAAAAATGCCGCGACTTCAATCTCTCCAAAGAACAGCGCGCTGAACTGGTACTAAATGCGCTGGTGGCGATCCGTTTCCTGAAACCACAAATGCCGAAAAGCTGGCATTTCCTCGCGCACGGTATGAGCTGGACCCCGGCTATCGGCGATGCGGCCAGCGTTAATCTGAGCGACACCGAAGAAGAGGTGAATCTGCTGGTGGTTGAACCCGGTGAAAACGCTGCGCTCTGTTTGCTGGCCCAACCCGGCGTGACCATTGCCGGGCGAGTCATGCAGTTAGGTGATGCCATCAAAGTGATGAATGACAGGCTGAAGCCTCAGCTGCGCGTCGATTCCTTCAGCCTCGAACAGGCGGTTTAAGCTTCCAGCTGTACGGATGTTTTCGGTACACAGCTACAGCACAGGATCGTGCCGTCACTGCCAATCGCAGATTTCTTCAGGGCACTCACTTCACCATCGACCAGTTTAATGCGACAGCATCCGCAAATCCCCGCGCGACAGGAATAAGGTACGCGGATACCCGCCTGCTCCAGCTGTTCCAGTAGCACCTGCTGATTGTTACCACGAATAACTTTGCCTTCCCAGTGAATATCCACTGCGGAAGCGACGTTGGTGACAACGTCAACCATTTCTTCTTCCTGGCCTGCGCCGTACACTCTTGCAGGGCCGCGGGTAAGAATTTCGACCTCGTCGCCCACGCGGATTACGCCGCTGGAGCGGGGGATCAGGTTCTGGCCGAAGTCGACATCACCGTTATCCTGCGCGGTACGAAATGATTGCAAGGTTTTCAGCGGTTCGCCGGAAGGGTGTTTCTGGCCTTTCTCCGGGCTGACGGTGGTAAAAATACAGCGGCTGCACGGCTTCACGACATCAAAGATAACGCTGCCGATGCGGATCACTTTCCAGGTATCTTCATCCCAGGCATCCGCTCCGGTCACCACCAGATTCGGGCGAAACTGCTCCATCTGCACGCTGGCTTTGCAACGGGTTTGTAAATCACGCAGCGAGGCCTCGCTGGTCAGCAGGAAGGGAAAACCATCCGCAAAGGAGAGGGGAACCGCGTCGTGGCGTTTCACGCGACGAGTCAGCGCAGGCCCAACCCAGCGCAGCTGAACGTCACGTGAGAAAAAGCCGCTCAGCCACTGGTTAATGTTATCCGGCGCGATACGCGCGGTAAAATGATTGCCCCACACTTCCGTTGGCGCTTCAACCGGCGCAAAATCAGCAAAGCGGATCACGACGCTTGAACCGTCTGGCGCGGTCAAATGCAATCCGTCATGAAGCGGGGAAGGCGTAAAGCGAACCATCTGCGGGAACTGACGTGCGGTGATGAACGTACCGTCAGGCTCGGTGATCATAAAAATACGATCGAAGGCGAATCCGCTCATATCGGCCAGCGCGTGCGTCACGCCGATACCACGCATGGATTTCACCGGATGAATAAAAAGCCTGGATAACGTCGCCACTGCACACTCCCGCTAAATAAAATAAGCCTTCAACTTTATGACATACACGCCATATTAGCTATAATGCGCGACAATTTTCTATGAGTAAAAGTGACGATATGAATTCTCTGTTTGCCAGTACGGCCCGTGGGCTGGAAGAGCTGTTAAAAACTGAACTGGAAACCCTGGGCGCGAAAGAGTGCCAGGTGGTTCAGGGTGGTGTCCATTTTGAGGGCGACACGCGGCTTATTTACCAGAGCCTGATGTGGAGCCGTCTGGCGTCGCGCATCATGCTGCCGATGAAAGAGTGCAAGGTCTACAGCGATCTTGATCTCTACACCGGTGTACAGATGATCGACTGGACAGAGATCTTCACCCCGGACGCCACCTTTGCGGTGCATTTCAACGGCGTCAACGATGAGATCCGCAACAGCCAGTACGGTGCCCTGCGCGTCAAAGACGCCATTGTGGACTGCTTCACGCGTCGTAATAAAGAACGTCCGAACGTTGATCGTGAAAACCCGGATCTGCGTATCAACGTCTGGCTGAACGGCGACACTGCCAGTATTTCCCTGGATCTGAGCGGCGCAGGCCTGCATCTGCGCGGCTATCGCGATCGCACCGGCATGGCCCCAATCAAAGAGACACTGGCCGCCGCTATCGTGATGCGCTCCGGCTGGCAGCCGGGTACGCCGCTGCTCGATCCAATGTGCGGTTCCGGTACGCTGCTGATTGAAGCCGCGATGCTGGCCACCGACCGCGCGCCAGGGCTGCATCGTGGACAGTGGGGCTTCAAAGGCTGGGCGCAGCACGATGAAGCCCTCTGGAAAGAGGTCAAAGACGACGCGCAGACCCGTGCCCGTAAAGGGCTGGCGGAGTACACCTCTCACTTTTACGGTTCGGACAACGACCCACGGGTGATTGAACGCGCGCGCAGCAACGCCCGTCGTGCCGGTATCGGTGAGCTGGTGACCTTCGACGTCAAAGATGTGGCGAACCTGACCAATCCGCTGCCAAAAGGCCCGTACGGTACGGTGATCAGCAACCCGCCGTATGGTGAGCGTCTTGGCAGCGAGCCAGCGCTGATTGCGCTACACAGCCTGCTGGGCCGCAACATGAAAGCGCATTTCGGCGGCTGGAACCTCTCCCTGTTTAGCGCCTCGCCGGAGCTGCTGAGCTGCCTGCAATTACGTGCCGATCGCCAGTTCAAGGCGAAAAACGGCCCGCTGGACTGCGTGCAGAAAAACTACCATCTGGCAGAGATAGCAGCGGACAGCAAACCGTCTGGCGTGGCGGAAGATTATGCCAACCGTCTGCGCAAAAACCTGAAGAAATTTGAGAAGTGGGCGAAGCAGGAAGGCATCGAATGTTATCGCCTTTACGACGCTGACCTGCCGGAATACAACGTGGCGGTTGACCGCTATGCAGACTGGGTGGTGGTTCAGGAATACGCCCCGCCGAAAACCATTGATGCGCAAAAAGCGCGTCAGCGTATGCTGGATGTGATTGCGGCCACCATCGCCGTACTCGGCATTTCGCCAAACAAGCTGGTGCTGAAAACCCGTGAGCGTCAGAAAGGCAAAAACCAGTATCAGAAGATGGGCGAGAAGGGCGACTTCATCGAAGTGGGCGAATATAACGCGCGCCTGTGGGTTAACCTGACCGATTACCTTGATACCGGTCTGTTCCTCGATCACCGCATCGCCCGCCGCATGCTGGGCCAGATGAGTAAGGGCAAAGACTTCCTGAACCTGTTCTCCTATACCGGCAGCGCCAGCGTTCATGCAGGGCTTGGTGGGGCGCGTAGTACCACCACGGTCGATATGTCCCGTACTTATCTGGAGTGGGCAGAGCGCAACCTGCGTCTTAACGGCTTAACCGGTCGTCAGCATCGCCTGTTACAGGCCGACGTGCTGGGCTGGCTGCGCGATACCGACGAGCAGTTTGACCTTATCTTTATCGATCCGCCGACCTTCTCTAACTCCAAGCGTATGGAGGATAGCTTTGACGTTCAACGCGATCACCTGCGCCTGATGACCGACCTGAAGCGTCTGCTGCGTAAAGGCGGCACCATTATGTTCTCGAATAACAAGCGCGGATTCCGCATGGATCACGACGGCCTGGCCGAACTGGGACTTAAAGCACAAGAAATCAGCCAAAAAACGCTGTCTCAGGACTTTGCCCGTAACCGTCAAATCCACAACTGCTGGCTGATCTCCGCGGTCTGAAAGGAAAAATAAATGTCTTTAATTAGTATGCACGGCGCGTGGCTCTCTTTCAGCGACTCACCGCTTCTCGATAATGCAGAGCTGCATATCGAAGATAACGAGCGCGTCTGTCTGGTCGGCCGTAACGGCGCAGGTAAATCGACGCTGATGAAAATCCTCAACCGTGAGCAGGGGCTGGACGACGGCCGTATTGTTTACGAGCAGGATCTGGTCGTCTCTCGTCTGCAACAGGATCCGCCGCGTAACGTTACCGGCAGCGTGTACGATTTTGTGGCCGAAGGAATTTCAGAGCAGGCGGAATACCTCAAGCGCTACCACGAGATTTCGCATCTGGTCATGACCGACCCGAGCGACAAAAATCTCAACGAGCTGGCAAAAGTGCAGGAGATGCTCGATCACCATGGCCTGTGGCAGCTGGAAAACCGCATTAACGAAGTGCTGGCTCAGCTTGGCCTGGAAGCGGATATGGAGCTGTCGGCGCTCTCCGGCGGCTGGCTGCGTAAAGCCGCGCTGGGCCGTGCCCTGGTGAGCGGGCCCAGGGTACTGCTGCTGGACGAACCAACGAACCACCTGGATATCGAAGCAATTGACTGGCTGGAAGGGTTCCTGAAAACTTTCAATGGCACCATTATCTTCATCTCCCACGACCGTTCGTTCATCCGCAACATGGCCACGCGCATTGTCGACCTCGACCGCGGCAAGCTGGTGACCTATCCGGGCGATTACGATACCTATCTGCTGGAGAAAGAAGAGAACCTGCGCGTGGAAGAGCTGCAAAACGCCG
Source organism: Enterobacter cloacae complex sp. 402C9 (assembly GCF_050030745.1). Lineage (NCBI taxonomy): Bacteria > Pseudomonadati > Pseudomonadota > Gammaproteobacteria > Enterobacterales > Enterobacteriaceae > Enterobacter > Enterobacter cloacae complex sp. 402C9. The sequence goes on from NZ_JBLGUW010000001.1 coordinate 1,687,450, forward strand.
AGTTCGACCGCAAGCTGGCGCAGGAAGAGGTATGGATCCGTCAGGGCATCAAGGCGCGTCGTACCCGTAATGAAGGCCGCGTTCGCGCCCTGAAGGCGATGCGCCGCGAACGTAGCGAACGCCGTGAAGTCATGGGTAGCGCCAAAATGCAGGTGGAAGAGGCGTCCCGCTCGGGCAAGATTGTCTTCGAAATGGAGAACGTGAATTATTCGGTTGACGGCAAAGTGCTGGTGAACGATTTCTCCGCACAGGTTCAGCGTGGCGACAAAATTGCGCTTATTGGTCCAAACGGCTGCGGCAAAACCACGCTGCTGAAACTGATGCTGGGCCAGTTGCAGGCAGACAGCGGTCGTATTCACTGTGGTACCAAGCTGGAAGTAGCGTACTTTGACCAGCATCGCGCAGAGCTGGATCCGGACCGTACGGTGATGGACAACCTCGCTGAGGGCAAACAGGAGGTAATGGTTAACGGCAAGCCGCGTCACGTGTTGGGCTACCTTCAGGACTTCCTGTTCCACCCGAAACGCGCCCTGACGCCTGTGCGCGCGCTGTCCGGCGGTGAGCGTAACCGTCTTTTACTGGCGCGCCTGTTCCTGAAACCCAGTAACTTACTGATTCTCGATGAACCGACGAACGATCTGGATGTCGAAACGCTGGAACTGCTGGAAGAGTTGATTGATGGCTATCAGGGAACCGTGATGCTGGTCAGCCACGATCGTCAATTTGTCGATAACACCGTGACCGAGTGCTGGATCTTCGAAGGCGAAGGACGTATCGGTCAATATGTGGGCGGCTATCATGACGCGCGTGGACAGCAATCGCAGTCGCTGGCGCAAAAACAGGCGAAGACCAAAAATGTCGCTGAACCTGTTGTTGTGAAAGCAGAAACTGTCAAAAAGTCTCCTGCTAAAATGAGCTATAACTTGCAGCGCGAGCTGGAAGGGCTGCCGCAGCGTCTGGAAGAGCTGGAAGCGGCACTGGAAGCACTGCAAATTCAGGTCGCTGATGCGTCATTCTTTACGCAGCCTCACGACTATACTCAGAAAGTATTGGCTGAACTCTCCCAGGCCGAGCAGGCGCTGGAAGAGGCATTTGAGCGCTGGGAGTACCTTGAGTCTCTGAAAAACGGCGCATAAACAGGGATAATCTATGTGTGACCAGCACCATGCCGATCGGCATATTTTATGCTCGCAATGCGATATGCTCGTGGCGTTGCCAGAGCTTGGTCACGGTCATAAGGCTGCCTGCCCGCGCTGCGGAGCTACGCTGACGACCGAGTGGGACGCGCCAAGGCAGCGTCCTACGGCTTACGCGCTGGCAGCCCTGTTCATGTTACTACTCTCCAATCTCTTCCCTTTCATCTCTATGAAAGTGGGCGGGATGGTAAGCCAGGTGGAGTTACTGGAAATTCCAGGCGTGATGTTCTCGGAAGATTACGCCAGCCTTGGCACCTTCTTTCTTCTGTTCGTGCAGATAGTCCCGGCTTTTTGCCTGGTCGTCATTCTGCTATTGGTCAATCGCGTCAGGATGCCCACCGCCCTTAAAATCAAACTCGCGCGGATCCTGTTCCAGCTGAAAAGCTGGGGGATGGCGGAAATTTTTCTGGCGGGTATCCTGGTCAGCTTCGTGAAGCTGATGGCCTACGGCGATGTGGGGATTGGCAGCAGCTTTATTCCGTGGTGTCTGTATTGCGTGCTGCAACTGCGCGCTTTCCAGTGCGTGGACCGACGCTGGACCTGGGACGATATTGCCCCGGCACCGACGCTCTCGCAGACGGTAAAGGTGGGCGTACCGGGTATCCGTCAGGGGCTGCGCTCCTGCTCCTGCTGCACCGCCGTGCTGCCCGCGGATGTCGAGGTGTGTCCCCGCTGTGAAACCAAAGGTCACGTCCGACGCAAAAATAGCCTGCAATGGACCATGGCGCTGCTGGTGACCTCTGTCATGCTTTATCTGCCCGCCAATATTTTGCCGATCATGATCACCGATCTGCTCGGCGACAGAATGCCCTCGACCATCCTTGCCGGGGTGATTTTGCTGTGGAGCGAAGGGTCATACCCTGTTGCAGGCGTCATATTTCTCGCCAGCATTATGGTTCCGACCTTAAAGATGATTGCCATTGCCTGGCTTTGCTGGGATGCAAAAGGGCACGGTAAGCGTGACAGTGAGCGCATGCATCTGATTTATGAGGTCGTGGAATTTGTTGGCCGTTGGTCGATGATTGACGTGTTCGTGATTGCGGTTCTCTCAGCGCTGGTGCGTATGGGTGGGCTGATGAGTATTTATCCCGCTATGGGAGCGCTGATGTTTGCTTTGGTCGTCATTATGACCATGTTTGCGGCCATGACCTTCGACCCTCGTTTATCGTGGGATCGTGAGCCCGATTCAAGCCATGAGGAAGAGTAAGAGCATGGAAAATAAGAGTGGAGAGGCTAAAGTGCAGAAGGTCAGAAACTGGTCGCCGGTGTGGATTTTCCCCATCGTGACCGCGCTGATCGGTGCATGGATCCTGTTTTATCATTACAGCCATCAGGGACCGGAAGTCACGCTAATTACCACCAATGCAGAGGGAATTGAGGGCGGAAAAACCACCATCAAGAGCCGCAGCGTGGATGTGGGTGTCGTGGAAAGCGCGACCCTGACGGATGATTTAACCCATGTTGAAATTAAGGCCCGCCTGAATGCTGGCATGGAAAAACTGCTCCATGAAGATTCCGTTTTTTGGGTGGTGAAACCGCAGGTCGGAAGAGAAGGGATCAGCGGCTTAGGGACGCTATTGTCAGGGGCTTACATTGAACTCCAGCCCGGCAATAAAGGCGCCCAGCCAGCAAACTATCAGTTGCTGGATTCACCGCCGCTTGCGCCACCGGATGCAAAAGGGATCCGCGTCATTCTGGACAGCAAAAAAGCGGGCCAGCTCTCGCCGGGCGATCCGGTGCTGTTCCGTGGGTATCGTGTCGGTTCGGTTGAAACGAGCACCTTCGATCCGCAAAAACGGACCATCAGCTATCAGCTATTTATCAATGCGCCTAATGACCGACTGGTGACCAGTAACGTTCGTTTCTGGAAAGACAGTGGGATCGCTGTGGATCTCACCTCTGCGGGGATGCGCGTTGAGATGGGTTCACTCACCACGCTGTTTGGTGGGGGCGTCAGTTTTGACGTGCCGGAAGGTATAGATCTGGGACAACCGGTGGCGGAAAAAACCGCGTTCAGACTGTTTGACGATCAAAAAAGCATTCAGGATGCGCTCTATACCGATCACATCGATTATCTGATGTTCTTTAAGGACTCTGTACGCGGCTTGCAGCCAGGAGCGCCAGTTGAGTTCCGCGGTATCCGTCTGGGTACAGTGGGGCAAGTGCCTTACTTTGTTCCGGGACTCAAGCAAATGCTTGATGATGATTATCGTATTCCGGTGCTGATACGCATTGAGCCTGAGCGTTTAATTAACCAGATTGGTGAGGATCAGGATATTGGGGAGCATATCAGCGACCTGATGAATCGCGGTCTGCGTGGCTCGCTGAAAACCGGCAACCTGGTGACAGGGGCGTTGTATGTCGATATGGACTTCTATCCAAAAGCGCCACCTATGACGGGAGTCCGTGAATTTGGCGGCTACAAAATCATTCCTACGGTCAGCAGTGGCCTGGCGCAGATCCAACAGCGTCTGATGGAAACGCTGGATAAGATCAACAATCTGCCGCTGAATCCAATGCTTGAGGCTGCGACGGGATCACTGCATCAGAGCCAGGCGACGATGCAACGTCTACAAACTACCCTGGATAATATCAACAAGATCACGGCCAACCAGTCCATGCAGCAACTGCCGCAGGATATGCAGAAAACGTTGCGTGAACTGAATCGCAGTATGCAGGGCTTCCAGCCGGGCTCAGCGGCCTACAACAAGATGGTGGCGGATATGCAACGTCTTGATCAGGTTTTACGCGAGCTACAGCCCGTTCTGAAAACGCTCAATGAAAAGAGCAACGCGCTGGTGTTTGAAGCGAAAGATAAAAAGGATCCTGAGCCTAAGAGGGCGAAACAATGAAAAAATGGCTAATCATCGCAGGCGCACTGGTATTAACGGCCTGTAGCTCTGGAAGCGATAACAAAAGCTACTACCAGCTGCCGTTAAGCGCGCAGTCGGGGGCGCAGAGCAGTGCCTCGCAGGGCAGCCGTCTGCTGTGGGTTGAGCAGGTTGCCGTGCCAGATTACCTGGCGGGCAACGGGGTGGTCTACCAGACCAGCGATGTGCAGTACGTAATCGCCAACAATAACCTGTGGGCCAGCCCGCTGGATCAGCAGCTACGCAATACGCTGGTGGCGAATCTGAGCAGCCAGCTCCCCGGTTGGGTCGTTGCCTCGCAGCCTCTGGGAAGCGATCAGGACACTCTGAATGTTAACGTGACGGGATTCCATGGCCGCTATGATGGTGCCGTTGTTATCAGCGGGGAGTGGCTGCTGAATCACCAGGGTCAGCTGATTAAGCGTCCTTTCCATCTTGAACTCAAGCAGCAGAAAGATGGCTATGACGAAATGGTGAAAGTACTTGCGCAGGGATGGGCACAGGAGTCGGCTACTATAGCAAGAGAGATTTCCCGCCTGCCATAAGTAAAATTCATCGACGAAAGCCGCACTCAGCTTCTTGCTGATTGCGGCTTTTTTTTCGTTTTACGTTCAGGTTGTTACTTGTCCCGCATCACACTTTTTGTACAAACGATCTTCCATGTAGCTCACAAATATGACACCCGTATGAATTTTGAACGTTGACGCTGACGCAGATTCGGGGTATTCGTTAACTGTGCTTGCACATATTGCAACCACTGTTTTCTTTCCACCAGACAAAAGAATGAGGGAAACGAGGCATGAAGAGACAGAAACGAGATCGCCTGGAAAGGGCTCATCAACGTGGTTATCAGGCTGGCATCGCCGGACGTTCTAAAGAAATGTGTCCCTATCAGGCCCTGAATCAAAGGTCCCAATGGCTAGGGGGCTGGCGAGAAGCCATCGGAGACAGGGCAGTACTTGCTTGATACCGTCTCTTTAAAAAGAAACCTCCGCAATGCGGAGGTTTCGCCTTTCTGGAAGGGGCTAAAAGCCGTTATCAGAAAGCGGAGGTATCCTGGAACAGACCCACTTTCAGGTCGTTCGCGGTATAGATCAGACGACCATCAACCAGCACTTCACCGTCCGCCAGGCCCATAATCAGACGGCGGTTAACGATGCGTTTGAAATGGATACGGTAGGTGACTTTCTTCGCGGTAGGCAGAACCTGACCGGTGAATTTCACTTCGCCTACGCCCAGCGCACGGCCTTTGCCTTCACCGCCAAGCCAGCCCAGATAGAAGCCAACCAGCTGCCACATAGCATCGAGGCCCAGGCAGCCAGGCATTACCGGATCGCCAATAAAGTGGCAACCGAAGAACCACAGGTCCGGGTTGATATCGAGTTCTGCTTCTACGTAACCCTTATCAAAGTTGCCGCCGGTTTCGGTCATTTTCACGACACGGTCCATCATCAGCATATTTGGGGCTGGTAACTGCGGGCCTTTCGCGCCAAACAGTTCACCGCGACCAGAGGCAAGAAGGTCTTCTTTAGTATAGGATTCGCGTTTATCTACCATGTTCTCAGTAAGCCTTATTTTAGTGAAGGACGCAGGATAGCTAACACGTGTACGCTGAACAAGTCCGATCAGTTCGCACTAAACCAACTTAACCAGCGTAACGGCCACGGATAACGATGACGAGCATCCTGCTGTGTCGCCTGAGCTATACGTTCCTGAATGGTCTGCATCAGGGTTGTCTGGCCTTCGCCGTCCCAGACCAGGTTTGTCAGTAAGGGTAGTGCATCCTCAACCCCTTCGATGGCCCAGACAGTGAATTGTTCCTGCTCTACCGCATCCAGAATCGCCTGGCTCAGGCTCAAATGGCGAGCGTTAGGTGCCGGAATAATCACGCCCTGTTTGCCGTTTAAACCGCGCTGCTGGCAGATTGCGAAGAAGCCTTCGATTTTCTCATTCAGTCCGCCCACCGGTTGGGCACGGCCAAACTGATCCACGGACCCGGTAATCGCAATATTCTGGTTAATCGGCACGTCTGCAAGCGCGCTGATCACGGCGCACAGCTCTGCCATTGAGGCGCTGTCGCCGTCGACTTCACTGTAGGACTGCTCAAAGGTCAACGAGGCAGAGAAGGGGATCTGCTGCTCGAGCTGAAGTTCAGACATCAGGAATGCCTGCATGATCATCATGCCTTTGGCATGAATGTTTCCGCCCAGTTCGGCCTTGCGTTCGATATCGGTAAATTCGCCGTCACCAATGTGTACGACACAGCTGATACGGGAAGGCTCACCAAAGGCGCGTGGGTGCCCGGGGAACTCGATGACGGACAAGGCATTGATTTGCCCGATACGTTCGCCTTCGGTCTCCACCAGAATCTGTTCAAGCAGAATTTCATCCTGCATACGGTCAGCAAGATAGCCTTCGCGCCATTCACGCTGGGCCAGCATCTGGCTCAGTTGCTCACCGTTGAACGTACCGTTGCCGCTGATAACGCCCACTTCACGCAGTTGTTTGCCGATCCAGAGCGGACAGAGCGGCAGGGTTTCCTGATCGCCGGTGTAGCGTACGGCCTCGCGGATTAAGCCCGGCCACGCATCCTCGGCAGGTGAGGGCAGCGCGAAACGTTCCGCCACGGCCATAACCCACTGACACCACTGCGCCATGTCATCGGCATCTGCAATCTGAATATTGTCTTCAAATTCGCTGTAAACCGCCTGCTCCGCGAGTTCTGGCTCCATTTCCTGGAAGTCAGCCAGGGATTCACGGTCACCCGTCAGCACGACGGTCAGCGACAGCGGCATAGACGGAATGGAAACAGGCAGAGGACGTGACTCGTCGAAGCCTACCCAGTCAAAACGTTGCTGCGTCACCACCGTTTTCAGGCGCATCCACAGCAGCGGCTGCGCAAGCAGTGTGCGAAGGGAGATGAGCAATACGCCGCCATTCGCGCGGTGTACCAGCCCGGGTTGCAGTGAAACATCGCCATTGAACTGACGAAGGCAGCCGAACAACTGTTCTGCTTCCACCCAGTTGGCGGTGATCACCTCGCCTTTTGCAGCGAACAATCCATCTGCCTGCGTGGCAGGTTCGAATGTCACGTCGCGACCGGCAATATGATACTGACCACCAAAAACGGCATTCGTTTTTGGCTGCAACTGGCGCATGGCATCACCGAGAAGCGTCAGATACTCGGCTTCTTCCGGGGCTTTGAGCAGCATGAAAGGAGATGTAGCCCATGGGGATGACATCTGCTCCAGCGCGTAATGCAAACGCGGTTGTGTCTCGCTAAGTATGAATTTGTGTTCTTTTGTGAGGTCTGGCTGTGCAAACAGCTCCTGATAGCTCTCGGTATCCGGAACCAGGTCATGCCATGCAAGTTTCGTAATGGTCAAAGTTGATGTTTTTTAGTCAGAAGTAAAACCGTGGAGTATACCGTAAGCGGCGCACTCTGCCCAATCAGGATTCGGGTTTTCGTCATGCGGATCGCCTGCGACGTTTCACAGGATATGATTTCTTTTCAGCAGATTGCCAAAAAACTGATATTCTGAACAGAGTTACACGGTAACACTGAGATCGCAATGAAATATCAACAACTGGAAAACCTCGAAAGCGGCTGGAAATGGAAGTACCTGGTCAAAAAGCACCGTGAAGGGGAGCTGATCACCTGCTACATCGAAGCCAGCGCGGCACAAGAAGCTGTGGATATGTTGCTGACCCTCGAAAACGAACCGGTACAGGTCAACGGCTGGATCGAGAAACACATTAATCCGGCCTTGTTAAACCGGATGAAGCAAACTATCCGAGCTCGTCGTAAACGGCATTTCAATGCCGAGCATCAGCACACCCGTAAGAAATCCATCGACCTGGAGTTCATGGTCTGGCAGCGTCTGGCCGGGCTTGCGCAACGGCGCGGGAAAACCCTGTCGGAAACGGTGGTGCAGCTGATTGAAGATGCCGAGCACAAAGAGAAGTATGCCAGCCAGATGTCGACGTTGAAAAACGATCTACAGGCACTGTTAGGTAAAAAATAAGCTTTTTACTTTTCTTCAGATAATAAAAAACCCCGCATGGCGGGGTTTTTTTATAAGACGATAACTTATGCCGCAGGCTGAGTTACAACGTCTTTGATACCTTTAACTTCGATCTCTACGCGACGATCTGGTGCCAGGCAGTCGATCAGTGCAGCGCGTGGTTTCACGTTGTCACAGGTAGAACCGGTAACTGGGTTAGATTCGCCCATACCACGTGGGGAGATCTTGTTAGCTGGGATACCTTTAGATACCAGGTAATCAACTACAGACTGAGCACGTTTCTCAGACAGACCCTGGTTGTAAGCGTCAGAACCGATACGGTCGGTGAAGCCCAGAACCACTACAGAACCGTCTTTAGGATCCAGGTTGCTCAGCTGGGTGTACAGCTGATCCAGTGCCTGCTGACCTTCTGGTTTCAGGGTAGCTTTGTTGAAGTTGAACAGAACGTCAGACTTCAGAGTGAAGTGCTTGGTCTGTACTTCTGGCGCTGGAGCCGGAGCTGGAGCTACGACTGGCGCATCTTCCTGCTGACCGAAACGGTAAGAAACACCAACGCTCAGCATGCCGTTGTCTGGACGTACGCCAACGGTAGCACCGTCACCGATGTTGTTAACCCACTGGTATTCCAGACGGGTAGCGATGTCACGGGTCATTGCCCACTCAACGCCACCAGCGAATACTGGGGAAACACCAGTGTCGTGGTCGTCACCAGCGATGCTGTTGCTGGAGTCTGCACGCCATACCATGCCGCCCAGACGGGTGTACACGTCCAGATCGTCAGTTACTGGGTAACCCAGTTTAGCGGTCAGCTGTACGCCTTGAGCTTTGAAAGCGCCATTTACGTTGTCGCCTTTGTAAGGCATACGACCTAACCAGTCGTAACCCATTTCAAAGCCAACATACGGGTTAACCTGATAGCCACCGAACGCACCTGCACCCAGCTGGCTCTCGTGAGTAGGGCCATCGTTGTTCAGGCTGCTGTTGTACCAACCGGTGTCATGGAACTGAGACCAGCCCAGTTTACCACCTGCATACCAGGTATTATCTTTCGGAGCGGCCTGCGCTACGGTAGCGAAGCCAGCCAGTGCCACTGCAATCGCGATAGCTGTCTTTTTCATTTTTTGCGCCTCGTTATCATCCAAAATTTGCCATGAATATCTCCATCGGAGGAATCACGGTTAAATCCTTCACCGGGGGGCGTGGTCAAATATAAACCTACCGATATCTTCGGCTTAGGCCGAGCACCCCTGGCGATGTAAAGTCTACAACGTAGCTGAAAACTTACAAGTGTGAAGTCCGTCAGGCATATGAAAAAAAAAGTTCCGTATACCTAATATTTAACAATTTTTGAACGAATTTTGTGCAGTAAAATTAACGAGAACCGCGTCAGACAAGCCTTGCCGCAGTTTTGGCGCGTTGAACTTTTTTTGCATACTGCGGTCGAAAAAAATTCCAGGAAAACTCTTAAAATGACTCAATGGTACACATTTGAGTGAATTTTTAGCCCGGGATGTTGTCCTCTGCGATAGGAATCTCCACGAACTGGCCGCATGATGAAACCCATCGCGTTACCTTCTTCAGCCGCTTCAGTCAGACGCAAATGTTCCTCTTGCGACAGATCCTCAGGCAACCACCCAATCACGACGCTATAGTTCCCGGTACGTAATGCCCGGACCATCGACTCGACCGTATCGCAAGGGGAGAGTTGATTAATCTGCATCACCTTCGCTAACGGCAGCCCAGCCGACTGAACCCATTCGCGACTTAATTTTTGCTGTGGCGTCAGCCAGAGCTGCCAGCGAGACTGTTGCCCGAGCTGCTGCAAAAGCGGCAGGAGTAAGAGTTGTGTCAACAGCGGCTGGTCTTCACGGTAAACCACTTCACTGATAAGCCCTGTCGATTCACGCCCGATAGAATTCTGCGCAGCATTGCCTGCGGCAGAAGTAGAAGGTGTTAAGTGATTTGCATAGCCTGAAGTGTACATATTCATTCCAGCCCTGTAGTTACTGTATGGATATACAGTAACCCCTGTATGCATAAAGATCAACCTCATTTTCGGAAAGCGACTCGCAAATTTCATCCATTCCTGGTGAACCTGAAAAAATCATCTTGCCCAACGGCAATAAGTTGCCTATTTTCCTGCTAACGGATCCGTTAGTAAGAAATATCGTTGTTACTGTATGATTTTTAATGGAATTATCATGAAAAAGATATCTTATGATCGGATTTATCAATCTCAAGAATACCTCTCTCCGCTGGGCGAAATTCATCATCGCGCCCTGTTTGGCGGTTATACCCTGGCCGTGGATGAAGCGGTGTTCGCGATGGTGTCTGACGGTGAGCTGTACCTTCGCGCCTGTGAGCAAAGTGCAAAATACTGTGTAAAAAACGCCTCTTCTTTTCTGACCCTGATGAAACGAGGACGTCCTGTGCTGCTTAATTACTACCGTGTGGATGAAGGTCTGTGGCAAAACAGGGAAAAACTGCTTCAGCTCTCCTCGTTTGCGCTCGATGCCGCCAGGAAAGAGCGCTACCAGCGCCATCAGCGTAACCGGCTTAAAGATCTGCCGAACTTGACCTTTCAGATTGAGGTCCTGCTTATGGAGGCGGGCATTACTAATGAAGAGACGCTACGACAGTTGGGGGCGAAGACGAGCTGGCTGAAAATGCGCTCTAAGAATAAAGCGCTGAGTATCCGGGTATTGTTCGCGCTTGAAGGCGCGATTGAAGGGTTACATGAAGCGGCACTCCCGGCGGATATTCGCCGGGAGCTTACGGAGTGGTTTAATGCGCTGCCTGAGTCGCAGGGCCATCATTCCGCCAGGTAGCGATCTGCTGTCGCAGCCGACAAATTTCCGGCAGCAAAGCGATAAGCAGGCCAATTTGCTGAAGGACCAGCGGAGCTTTGTTGTCGGTGCCTGGATCAAGGTGTGCGATACGTTGCACCAGTTCATCCAGTGCCTGGTGAACCCGTGGCTCATCCGCAGGTTGATGATGAAGCGCATCATCAACGTAGCAAACGGCATCGTCCAGCAGTGCCAGGATGCCCGGATTCGTCAGTTTCTCTCGGTGGGCGCCAAGGGTAGAGATATAGCTGGTGAACGTGTGGTTCAGACACAGAAGGCGGAAGGCTGTCTCCCGGATTTCTGCCGTGGCGCGCGGCTCAGTTGACATATTCGAGACAACGGAAGCCAGCTCTGCGTCAGTGTTATGCGCATCGCGACGGGCAATCCGATAGGCCAGACGGTTATCGCGACCTTGATGGTACTGCTCAAGAATAGCGTCCAGATAGCGGCAGTTGGCGTTCATTGCTCTGTCGGACACGCGCGGTAAATTTCGGAAACGCCAGTCCGGCCAGATAAAGCTCACCGCCGCCCAGGCGATGGCGCAGCCGATAAGCGTGTCGATCACACGGGGGAGGGCCACTTCAAAGCCTTCACCCAGCAGATTGAAGCAGAGCAGAACCAGCAGCGTGATGAACATCGTGGCGTGGGCATACTGCACATTGCGGAAGGCGAAGAACAGTACCCCGGTAATCACAATCAGGATCAGTTGCCCTTCTACTGAAGGCACAAAATAGAGCACCGGCAGCCCGATGGCGACCCCGACTAACGTCCCGACAATACGCAGCGCGAGTCGATGGCGGGTAGCGTTATAGTTCGGCTGGCAGACGAACAGGCTGGTCAGCAGGATCCAGTAGCCGTGGAGCAATCCTGTTATCTGGATAAACGCGTAGCCAACGCACAGTACCAACGACATCCTTACCGCATGGCGAAAGAGGGCGGATTCCGGCGTAAAATGCCGGCTCAGGCGCAGCCAGATATCGCTGAAGCCGTTCAGACTGTCGTCGGCAAGCTGGTTGTCAGCGTCATTGCCCGGCATCGCCATCGCCTGTTCAGACTCAATGGTGGCGAGCTGAGCATCGATGGCTCTCAGGTTGTTGAGCAGGAATCCCAGGGCTTTGAACTGTTCCGGCGAAGTTCCACTGGCCTGAACGCGATCGAGCGCCGCATCCAGGTGGCTGAATGCGCGTTCAAAGCGAGGATCGTGCTGATAGGGCGTGCGCAGCAGTATTGAGCGCGCAAGTTGCTGGCAGGCTTGAGACTGCATCGACAGCAGACGCTGGAAACGGAACATCACGTCGCTGTAGCGGAATTTCTCGCGCAGGTCAGCGTATTGCACATGCGAGGAGCTGGCGCGCTCGTGAATATCCTGGGCAACAAAGTAGTAGTGCAGGGTGCGCCGGGTACCGCGCTGACCGCGATCGCCGCGCAGACGGGTGAGCAGAGACGCTTTGGTCTGATTCAGCGTGGCGACCAGTTGGCCATTTGCCAGCGCCAGATCGTACAAGGGCGCCTGGCTGTCCTCTTCGATATCCGGATCAAACAGCCGGGATTTCAGCTCCAGATAGTGGGCCAGCTGTTCGTAACTGCGGGCAATGTTGTCCTGTAAGGCACGAACCGGAAAAATAAGATGCCCGGTTAAGGTCAGCAGGTTATACCAGATAGCGCCCAATAGCAGCAGGACCGGTTGCTGATACCACTGATCGTAAAGAGAGACGCCCAGCATGGTGTAAATGGCAATCAGCAGGGCGCCAAACGCGATAGTGGCATAGCGTTGCCCGAGGCCGCCGAGCAAAATGAAGCCGCTGGTGGACACCGTCAGCCCTAAGGCAAACAGCCAGGGCCACGGGAAAAGCAGCTCAACGGAGGCGGAAGCAATAAAGAAGCAGACCAGCGTGATGACCAGATTACGCAAACGACCGGCCAGGCGGTCGTCGAGATCCGCCAGCGCGCCGGCCACCACCCCAAGCGTGAGGGGGATGGTGAGCTTCACATCATTCAGCCACCACGGCAGAGCGACGGTGCCGCAGAGGGCGATAAATATCCTGACGTTATACAGCCAGTTACTGTTCCATGTATAGCGACGAAGCAGGGGGCTTAGCATGAGAGCGGCCAGTCCTTATTACTGAAAACGACGACGGGCATTGGCTTCACGCGCGGCTTGCGCCACTTCGACCGGAACAACTCGGCGTCCTACCGGCCACAGGGCGATGGTGGCAATTTTGAAATTAGCGAGGCCAACCGGAATGCCAATAATCGTAATGCACTGGGCGATACCGGCGAAGATATGCATCAGACACAGCCACCAGCCAAAGAAGATTAGCCATAAAATATTCAGCAGCGTGCCGCCGGTATTCATCAGGGCATTTTTTCTTTCCGGCTCCAGTTCATCCACGTGTATCGCTTCATTTCCATAAGGAACGAGGGACAGTTTGGTGATTTCCCAGCAGGAGCGCGTCAGCGGAAGGGTGAAGATAAGCACGATGCTCACCAGGGTGGCAAAAAGCCAGGAAAGGGTGGTGGCAAAACCGCCAAGGACAAAATTCAACACATTCAGAACGGTACGCATAAACCCTCATTTCCTTCGATATGATTAACGCCCGGTGATTGTAACGTTTTTTTGGGCTGGAGCACCTTAAAACTGGCAGTTAAACTGTCTGACAAATTATGACCTCGTGGATCCGGCAGGATATGGAACTGAAAGCAACTTCAATGGGCAAACGCCTGGCGCAGCACCCTTACGACAAGGTTGTGCTTCTTAATGCGGGAGTGAAAGTCTCCGGTGAACGCCACGAATACCTTATTCCGTTTAATCAGCTACTGGCCATTCACTGTAAACGAGGGCTGGTATGGGGGGAGCTGGAGTTCGTTCTGCCGGCAGAGAAAGTGGTGCGACTCCACGGGACCGAGTGGGCGGAAACCCAACGCTTCCACCATCATCTGAACATGCGCTGGCACCAGTGGAGCCAGGAGATGAGCGTGATTGCCGCACAGGTGCTGCATCAGGTGCTGGACGATATCGCGCTAAGCAATACGCAGCAGAAGTGGCTGACGCGCCAGCAAACCGCCGGGCTTCAGCAAAAAATCACCCAGGCGCTGACGGCATTGCCTTTACCGGTGGCGCGGCTTGAGGAATTTGATAACTGTCGCGATGCGTGGCGGAAGTGTCAGGCCTGGCTTAGCGATATCGAGAAAAGCCGTCTGGCGCATAACCAGGCCTGGACTGAGGCGATGCTTACGCAATATGCCGATTTCTTCAGTACGGTGGAATCATCGCCTCTCAATCCTGCCCAGGCGCGCGCAGTGGTGAATGGCGAGCACTCTTTACTGGTGCTGGCAGGCGCAGGGAGCGGCAAAACGTCGGTGCTGGTGGCGCGCGCGGGCTGGCTTCTGACAACGGGCGAGGCAGTTGCCGACCAGATTTTGCTGCTGGCTTTTGGTCGCAAGGCGGCGCAGGAGATGGATGAGCGCATTCAGGCGCGTTTGCATACTCAGGATATCTCGGCGCGCACGTTCCACTCCCTCGCTTTACACATTATTCAACAGGGCAGCAAAAAAGTCCCTGTTGTCAGCAAGCTGGAGAATGATGCTCAGGCTCGCCAGGCGCTGTTTATCAAGGCATGGCGTCAGCAGTGCAGTGAAAAAAAGGCGCAGGCGAAAGGTTGGCGTCAGTGGCTTGAAGAGGAACTCAACTGGGAGGTGCCGGAGGGCAGCTTCTGGCAGGATGAAAAGCTGGCGCGCCGACTGGGCTCTCGTCTCGACCGGTGGGTAAGCCTGATGCGCATGCACGGCGGCTCTCAGGCGGAGATGATAGAAAGCGCACCGGAGTCGATCCGCGCCGTGTTTTCTAAGCGGGTTAAACTAATGGCGCCGATGCTGAAAGCGTGGAAAACTGCGCTGAAAGACGAAAACGCGGTCGATTTTTCCGGGCTAATCCATCAGGCCATTATCATTCTGGAGAAAGGGCGCTTCGTCAGCCCGTGGAAACACATTCTGGTGGATGAGTTTCAGGATATTTCGCCGCAGCGCGCTGCGCTGCTTTCGGCGCTGCGGGCGCAGAATAAACACACGTCGCTGTTTGCCGTGGGCGATGACTGGCAGGCTATCTACCGCTTCAGCGGGGCGCAACTTTCCCTCACGACGGCCTTCCATCACTATTTTGGGGAAGGCGATCGCAGCGATCTGGACACCACCTACCGCTTCAACTCGCGGATTGGTGAAATTGCCAACCGTTTTATTCAGCAGAACCCGCATCAGCTGTCGAAGCCGCTTAACAGCCTGACGTCGGGGGATAAAAAGGCCGTCACGCTGCTGGCGGACGATCAGCTGGAACCGCTGCTGGATAAACTGAGCGGCTATGCGAAACCGGATGAACGGATTCTGGTCCTGGCGCGTTATCACCACCTCAAGCCGACGGCGCTGGAAAAAGCGGCAACGCGCTGGCCAAAACTACAGCTCGATTTTATGACCATTCACGCCAGTAAAGGGCAGCAGGCCGACTACGTAATTGTGGTGGGGCTGAAAGAGGGGAGCGACGGTTTCCCGGCACCGGCGCGGGAATCCGTGATGGAAGAGGCGTTATTGCCTGTTCCGGAAGATTTCCCGGATGCAGAGGAGCGGCGTTTACTGTACGTGGCGATAACCCGCGCGCGGCATCGCGTGTGGCTCTTGTTCAACAAAGAGGAGCCGTCAGTGTTTGTCGATATTTTGAAAAGTATTGACGTGCCGGTGGCGAGAAAGCCGTAACGCGCCGGGCAAATTCTGTAGGCCCGGTAAGCGCTGCGCCACCGGGCAAAAAACTACTTCAGTCTCTCCGCAAGATAACGCTGATAATCCGGGATCAAAATCTCCACCGGATCGTTAAACTGCGGCGATTCAATGATGAAATCTGCCGTTGAAAGATTGGTGGCTACCGGAATGTTCCATACCGTCGCCAGACGCAGCAGCGCTTTAACGTCCGGATCATGCGGAACCGCGTTCAGCGGATCCCAGAAGAATATCAGAACGTCAATTTTACCTTCCGAAATCTGAGCGCCGACCTGCTGGTCACCTCCCATCGGGCCGCTCAGCATGGCATTCACTTCCAGACCGGTTTCGCGGTGGATCAGGTTGCCGGTTGTTCCCGTGGCAGAAAGGGCATGATGCTGTAAAAGAGGCTGATGGCGACGAACCCAGTTAAGCAGCATTTGTTTACAGTGATCGTGCGCAACCAGAGCAATGTGCTTGCGCGCCGGAAGTGTGCGTGTTGTCAGTTCCATAATCTTATCCGTGAGGTTACCTCGCTACACGATGACGGGAACTGACTGATGCTGCAAGAGAAAGGACGAAAAAATGTGGCTTACGACGAAGGTTGTCGTTTCGCCCATTGCAGAAAACGGGCGCGCGTGTCCGGATCGGCATTCTGGAACCAGAATTTGAGGCGTTGCTCAGTAAGGGTCTGCGACTGAGGAGGGAGTACATCCAGCTCCGATACGCCCGAAAGCAGGGTACTGTCATCCGCCATCATGGTGGCGAACTGGGGCAGGGAGGCGCGCCTGCTGGCTCTGTTATAGATCTCCGTGTCCGCTTCGTAATCTGTTCCTTTTGGCCTTTTTGTCAGCGCCAGGATATCCAGCTTTACCGGGATGGGCATAGAATCCCCGTCCACCAGCTCAATGCGCGGTGAGGCATCAAATGCCAGTGACTCTTTTTCTGTTTCAAGGTGCGGGAGACGAAAATTGACCTGGCTGATGCGTTGGGTATTAAAGCTGACCACCAGCGGAGGCGAAATGTACACCTGCTGTTCGTTGTCGGCGAGGCGAATCGTCTTTTCAACCCGAAAAACCACCTGATGCGGGCCATTATCCAGCTCGATGCTGTCTGCGCCCCGCAGCAGGGAGCTGGAGACTTTTTTCCCGTCCAGCACCAGCAGGTCAATGTCGGTTGAGAGTCTGAGGGTGGTTGCGAAAACACAAACCGGCATGATTAACGCAACCACAGCCCAGGCAATGCCGGTTTTCATAGCAGACTCCTGTAGACAAACTACCTGGTAAGAATGTATCAAAATTTTTCGATAAACACGTTTACTAACATATAGACATATTCTGCCGTTTTGCCCTCATACTTCTGTATGGGATGCGTGGTTGAGATGTCCGCTTTGACGTACACTTTGAAAAAAACCAGGAGGAACAGCATGAAAGAGAACGACATTGTCGAGATTCTGACGTCCACGCGCACTATCGCGCTGGTCGGCGCCAGCGATAAACCGGATCGCCCAAGCTATCGGGTCATGAAATACCTTCTGGACCAGGGATATCACGTGATCCCGGTCTCGCCTAAGGTGGCGGGGAAAACGCTGCTGGGTCAGCAGGGCTATGCGACGCTCGCGGACGTGCCGGAAAAGGTGGATATGGTGGACGTTTTCCGTAATTCAGAGGCGGCCTGGGGCGTGGCGCAGGAGGCGATCGCCATTGGCGCGAAAACGCTGTGGATGCAGTTGGGCGTAATTAATGAGCAGGCAGCCGTGCTGGCACGCGATGCCGGGCTGAAAGTGGTGATGGATCGCTGTCCGGCAATCGATATTCCCCGTCTGGGGCTGGCAAAATAAAAAAAGCCCGTTTTACGGGCTTTTTTACACCTTTAGTTACGCAGTCTTGGCGCCTGTAACTGTTTGCGGATGGTCTGAGCAAGCTCGTCCATAGTGGGTTGTTCCGGATGCTCATCCTGTAGTTCACCACTCAGCTGCGCTTCGGCAAGATAGGTATGGACAGGCTGACCATCGTCGCCCTCCATAACCACATGATACCAGGGCGCGGCGCGAAGCTCTGCGTCAACGGCCAGATCGTCTGCTGACGGTTCATCAAGGGAATACTCCGGGTCGATATCCACGACCACACCCAAATATCCAAGCAAGGTGTGGCGGACCTGCTGGCCGATACCGAATTTGCTGGCAATCATAGTCACCTCCCGGGAAACATTACATACACACTATGTGCGGGCAATATTTCTCTTTTCAAGTTACATGACGCGACAGGCAAACCCTTTCAGATACAGCCCTTCCGGGTAGGTAGCGATCACCGGATGATCGGCGGCCTGACGGAACTGCTCTATAAATTGTACATCACGACCCGCATCTATTGCGGCATCGGCGATGATTTTTTGGAATAAATCTGTCGTCATCAGGCCAGAGCAGGAGAACGTCAGCAGAACGCCACCCGGGTTCAGCAGCTGGATCGCCAGCATGTTGATGTCTTTATAGCCACGGCAGGCGCCCATCAGCTGGCTTTTATTTTCTACAAACTTCGGCGGGTCCATCACGATAACGTCAAATTTCTCGCCCTGGTCGCGGTATTTACGCAGCAGTTTGAACACGTCGTCGCGCACAAACTCCGCTTTGCTCAGATCCAGCTTGTTCAGCTCAACGTTCTGTTTCGCCACATCCAGCGCTTCCTGTGAGGTGTCGACGCTCACAACCTGGGCACAGCCGCCCATCAGGGCAGAGACCGCAAAGCCGCCGGTATAGGAGAAGCAGTTCAGCACGCGCTTATCGGCAACGTACTGGCGCGTTGCCAGACGGCTGTCACGCTGGTCGAGATAATAACCGGTCTTATGGCCGCCCTGGATGTCCACCAGCAGCTTCATGCCGTGCTCCTCGATAGGCAGCAGGGCAGGCGGCAGTTCGCCGGTGACCGGGCCCTGCGTCAGCTCCATGCCCTCTTTTTTACGTACCGCCACGTCGCTGCGGTCGTAAATGGCACATTCCGGGAACAGGGTTTGCAGGGCGCTAATTAGCGCGGCACGCTGGTATTCCGCCCCGGCGCTCAGCAGCTGCAACACCAGGAAATTGCCGAAGCGGTCAATGGTCACGCCCGGCAGCCCGTCGGATTCACCGGCAATCAGACGATAGCTGTCCAGCCCGTCACGCTTTGCCAGCCACTCGCGCCACTGCTGCGCCTGTTGCAGACGACGGACAAAGAAGTCGATATCGATGGCTTCTTCTTTATCGAACGTCCAGACGCGCGCGCGGATCTGAGATGCAGGCGAGTATGCGCCGCGTGCTAACCATTTCCCCTGATGGTCAACAATATCGATGGTTTCACCGAGGCTGGCTTTACCTTCCATGCGGGCAACCGCGCCGGAAAAGACCCAGGGATGGCGGCGCAGTAATGACTTCTCGCGCCCTTTGGCTAACACTAAACGTACACTCATAATTTGCTATTCTGTCGATTCCAATGAAATGGCCGCCATTTTCCCGACTTCAGCGAGGAAATGCAACGCGCCAGTCGGATAAGGAGAAGGATGATGTCAAATGTATGCACCATTGCCTGGGTCCATGGCCTTGTACAGGGCGTCGGATTCCGCTACAGCACCCAGCGCGAAGCCCTTCAGCTCGGACTGACGGGGTATGCGCGTAACATGGATGATGGCAGCGTGGAGGTTGTGGCCTGCGGTGAGGCGGATCGGGTAGAGAAGCTGGTGGCGTGGCTGAAAGCGGGCGGACCGCGCAGCGCGCGGGTTGATAAGGTGCTAACGGAACCGCATCAACCCGGCCGGGAATACGCTGACTTCAGTATTCGCTATTAAATGCATTTTACCGGCTTTGGCAGGCCGGCAATTTTTGTCGCCTGTTTAGCCGGGCCTTTCGGAAACAGGCGATACAGATAACGGCTGTTGCCTTTCTCTTCGCCAAATTTATTCGCCATGGCTTTGACCAGCATGCGGATAGCCGGAGAGGTGTTGAATTCGAGGTAGAATTCGCGCACAAAGCGCACCACTTCCCAGTGTTCCGGGGAGAGGGTAATTCCTTCGTTTTCCGCAATTTTCTCCGCCAGCGCTTCGCTCCACTGGCTGCTCTCTTTCAGATAACCGTCGTTATCGGTTTCGATCTCTTTGCCTTCAAAACTCAACATATTCATTCACGCGTTAGTCAAAAACCGCCTCAGTCTACCAAAAAAACAAAGCCCCGCATAAGCGGGGCTTTGTTCACAGCACGGTGAGTTAATCGCGGCTGGCGAAGCCCAGGATGCTCAGCAGGCTGACAAAAATATTGTACAGCGACACATACAGGCTCACGGTGGCGCGGATATAGTTCGTCTCACCGCCGTGAATGATGTTGCTGGTTTCATACAGGATTGCGCCGGATGAAATCAGGATAAACACCGCGCTGATTGCCAGATGCAGAGCAGGCAATTGCAGGAAGATGTTCGCCAGCATACCGACCAGCACAATCACGATACCCGCCATCAGCATACCGCCGAGGAAGGACATGTCCTTACGGGTGGTCAGCACGTAGGCCGAGCAGCAGAAGAACACCAGCGCGGTACCGCCCAGCGCCATACCAATCACGTCGCCCATTCCGGCAGACAGATAGGCGTTCAGGATTGGCCCCAGGATGTAGCCCAGGAAGCCGGTGAAGGCGAAAGCGGAGAGAATACCCACCGGTTTATCCGCGGTTTTATAGGTCAGGAACATCAGACCATACATACCCACCAGCGTCAGGATCAGGCCCGGAGAAGGCAGCATCAGTACGGTGCTGGCCGTCGCGGTGATCGCCGAAAACGCCAGCGTCAGGCTGAGCATGAAATAGGTATTGCGCAGCACCTTATGGGTGCTGAGTAGCGATGTGCGGTCGCGTGAAGAAGTAATTATACGATCCATGAGTCACTCTCTTATGACAGATGTAATTAGCGCAAAGAATAGGAAACGGCGCGGCAGACGCAAAGTGGTTTTACCCATCTTTACTCAGCCTCTTAGGGATTATGCTGGTTTTTTATTCTGGTAAAGCCTTTGTACTCAGAATGAAGTGCGGTATGCAAGGCGTATTCAGATCAACCTCTTATAGGTCACTGAAAAATATTGCGTTATTTCCCTAAGGCCGCTAAGAGTTATTTCCGGATCGTCATAAAAACAGACAATAAGGCGAAGGAAATGAAACCACAAACACGCATGCACTTTACGCTCTCTTTGTTAACCGCAGGGGTCCTGTGCGCCAGCACGGCAACCTGGGCGGCTAACGTGCCAGCAGGAACCCAGCTGGCAGATAAGCAGGAACTGGTCAGGAACAACGGCAGTGAACCCGCCTCGCTCGACCCGCATAAAGTCGAAAGCGATGTCGAATTCAATATTATCAGCGATTTATTCGACGGGCTGGTCAGCGTCTCTCCGGCAGGTGAAATCCAGCCGCGCCTGGCGGAGAAATGGGAAAATAAAGATAACACCGTCTGGACTTTCCATCTGCGCCCGGGCATAACCTGGAGCGATGGCACCCCCATCACCGCGGAAGATATTGTCTGGAGCTGGCAGCGACTGGTCGACCCGAAAACCGTCTCTCCGTATGCCAGCTATCCCGGCAGTATGCGTATCGTCAACGGCACTGATATCGCAGAAGGCAAAAAAGCACCCGAGTCGCTGGGCGTGAAAGCCATCAATGACACCACGCTGGAAGTGACGCTCACCCAGCCAAATGCTGCTTTCCTGGCGATGCTGGCTCACCCGTCTCTGGTGCCGATAGATAAAGTCCTGGTAGGTCGTTTCGGTGATAAGTGGACCAAACCGGAGCACTTCGTCAGCAGCGGGGCCTATAAACTGTCACAGTGGGTGGTGAACGAACGCATTGTGGCGGTGCGAAACCCGAAATACTGGGATAACGCACATACCGTCATCAACAAGGTGACCTATCTGCCCATTTCCTCCGAAGCCGCTGACGTCAACCGCTACAAAGCGGGCGAAATCGACATCGCCTACACGGTGCCGATCAACCAGTTTGCTCAGCTGAAGAAAACGCTGGGGAACGAGCTGGACGTATCGCCGCAGCTTGCCACCTATTATTACGAATTCAACACCACCCGGCCGCCGTTCAGCGACGCCCGCGTGCGTAAGGCGCTGAATCTGGCGCTGGATAAAGATATTATCGCCGGGAAAGTTTTAGGGCAGGGGCAACGCCCGGCATGGCTCATCAGCCAGCCGGATATTGGCGGCGTCAAGTTACAGAACCCTGATTACGCCAGCTGGCCGATGGATAAACGCATTGCCGAGGCGAAAAAACTGCTGGCCGAAGCCGGATTTAATGACAGCCATCCGCTCAGCTTTAATCTCCTCTATAACACCTCGGAATCGCACCAGCGTATTGCGATTGCCGCCAGCTCGATGTGGAAGAAGAACCTCGGCGTAGAGGCGAAGCTGCAAAACCAGGAGTGGAAAACCATGCTTGATACCATGCACACCCATAACTTTGACGCGGTGCGCTACGCCTGGATTGCTGATTACGATGACGCCGCAACCTTCCTGAATAACTTCCGTACCGGTGACAGCCAAAACACCACTCAGTACAGCAATCCGGAATACGATCTGGCTCTGGTGAATGCGGCGAAGGCGAAAACGGCGGAGGAGCGCGGTAAGTTCTACCAGCAGGCAGAAGATCTGCTGGGGCGCGATGTGCCGGCGATCCCTGTCTATCACTACGTGCGCACGCACCTGGTGAAACCGTGGGTAGGGGGCTTCACGCCGGATAAGCTTGGCTACTACTACACCAAAAATATGTACATCAAAAAGCACTAACGATCCGCGGTGGATATTATGCTGGTAAAACGGCCAATCTGTTGTCTATTCAACCGATTAAACGCATTTTGGCTATTTTTAAAGCGAACGAATGCGCGCACCCTTTACAGCGCGCGGTGAGGTGTTTATAGTTCGCTTCACTTAGGAAGCGTGGCCGAGCGGTTGAAGGCACCGGTCTTGAAAACCGGCGACCCGAAAGGGTTCTAGAGTTCGAATCTCTACGCTTCCGCCAAATTCGAAACCCCTGCGATAGCAATATCGCAGGGGTTTTTGCTTTTGTTCTGGCTCTCCGCCATGTTACCCATGTTATAGCTTATCGTGATCCCGGCGTCGGCCTTACAGACCTGAGCTTTTACGCACCAGGTATCCGCGATGTTCGAGGGCGTCAGCACCGCTTCGGGCGCACCCGTGGCTGCGATCTGCCCGGCCTTCAGGAGGATCAGACGCTGGCAATAATTGGCCGCAAGATTGAGATCGTGCAGTGCAACCACCACCGTAAGCGGCAGCTGTGAAACGAGCCGCATCAGCTCCAGCTGGTGCTGAATGTCCAGGTGGTTTGTCGGTTCATCGAGCAACAGCACCTGCGGCTGCTGGGCCAGCGCGCGGGCTATCTGACTTCGCTGTCGTTCTCCGCCTGACAAAGAGTGCCATCGCCGCTGGCGTAAGCTGCATAACTGCATCAGGCCAATCGCCTGTTCAACCGCAGCCTCATCGTCGCGCGTGGTTCTCTGGAATGTTTTCCGGTAGGGCGTACGCCCCAGCCTGACAATATCCTCAACGGTCAGTTCCCCGTCGATCTCAGCATGTTGCGGGACAAACGCCATGTGCTGCGCCCGTATTTTCAGCGGCATCAAGCCAAGCGTTGTGCCATTAAGCGCAACACGTTCGCTGTGTCGTGGAAACAGCCCGGCGAGGCAGCGCAGCAGCGTCGACTTGCCTGAGCCGTTTGGCCCTAACAGGCCGACAATCTGCCCGGATGGCAGGTCGAGATCGATATCCTTAAGCACCGTCTGCGCCTGTCGGGTTACGGTTAACCCGGCCACTGTTATATTCATGGATGCTCCTTTCGGTTTTGATAAAGCAACGCCACAAAGACGGGGGCGCCCACCAGCGCAGTCACCACCCCGATGGGCAGAACCTGGTGCACGATCAGCGTGCGTGAGACGATATCGGCAAGGATCATAAAGTGGGCGCCGATGAGAAACGTCAGCGGGATCGAGCGGCGATGGCCCGGCCCGCATAGCATGCGCGTCACATGGGGAATGACCAGCCCGACAAACCCCACTGCGCCTGTAGCGCTCACCAACGTGGCGGTGACAACGGCACAGGTCAGCAATAAGACAATACGCACGGCGGTAACCGGGATCCCCAGCGTGGTGGAGACCTCATCCCCGAAGGTGAAGGTGTCCAGCGCCCGGGAAAAGAGCAATACCACCAGTAAACCCGCAAGCGTAACGGCCAGAGCCAGCAGCGCGTCAGGCCAGCGCACGCCGCTCAGACTCCCCATCAGCCAGAACATGACGCTACGGGACTGCTCGGGATTGGCGGACGTGCTGACGACGTACGCGGTCATGGCGTTGAAGAGCTGGGTGCCCGCAATACCGGCCAGCAAAATGCGCGACGGGCTTTCACTCATGCCGTTTGTAATCACCATGATGAGCGCAAAGGCGGCGCAGGAGCCGACAAACGCACCGCTGCTCACGCCAATCACGCTTCCCCCCATGCCGAGAAGCATCACGCAGACGGCCCCCAGCGAGGCGCCCGCGGAAATCCCCAGCAGATAAGGCTCAGCCAGAGGGTTACGCAGGATCGACTGTAACACCAGCCCGCACAGCGCCAGGCCACCGCCGCTGCA
The DNA here is from genome assembly GCF_050030745.1 of Enterobacter cloacae complex sp. 402C9. NCBI lineage: Bacteria > Pseudomonadati > Pseudomonadota > Gammaproteobacteria > Enterobacterales > Enterobacteriaceae > Enterobacter > Enterobacter cloacae complex sp. 402C9. The sequence continues at coordinate 1,711,774 of NZ_JBLGUW010000001.1, forward strand.
CGCGGCCATCACTGCCCGGCTCATGCGATATTGCCAGACGATACCCTCCTCCGTTTGTGGCAACGCATAAGAGGTCAAACCCAGTCCGTTGAGGATCGCTTTCCCGGTACTGGCATACGACACCGGCATATCACCGATACTGGCGGCAAAAACCAGCATTAGCGGCAGCGCCATGACGCCTGCTGCCAGTAAACCTTGCTGGCGGCGGTCAAAAGCGAAATGACTCATTGTTCATCCTGGAAAGAAGCCAGCCGATCGCTGATAAGCTCAACCGCATCGACGTTACGTAATGAAGGGTTTAACGACATTGCCGGCACCACAATAATGTGGTTGTTCCTGACCGCAGGCATGTTCTTCGTCACCGGGTCATTACGCAAGAATGCTTTTTTTACTTCAACGTCATCGGCAGGGTAGAGCCTGCGGGACATCCCGGCGATAACAATCACGTCCGGCTGCGACTGGGCAATATGTTCCCAGGTTACAGCCGGCCATTCGTCATGAGAGTCAATAATGTTCTTCAACCCCAGCGTGCGGCTGATCCAGCCAGGCGCGCCGTAATTCCCCGCCACCCAGGGATCGCCATTCAGACGGCTACTTGAGAACCAGAATACGACGCGAAGCGGTTTCGCTGAGACGCGCCCCTGGGCCTTTTTGATACGTTCCGTCAGCGTATGATTAAGCTGCTCACCTCGCGCGGAAACATCAAATATCGTCGCCAGATCTGTCACTTCCCGTGTGATTTCGGCCAGCGAAAACGGCGCGCTACGTGCTCCGTCTGCGTTTGACTTTTCCGTCACCGCTTTATCCGTGCAGTCGGCAGGAGAGATCCACGTATTAATCCCCATCGAGGCAAACTGCTCACGGGTGCCCACTTCTCCCTGCGGACCAATGTGCCAGTGATACTGCGCGAGAACGAGCTCAGGTTTCTGTCCCACCACGGCTTCAAATGAGGGGGAATTATCTGCAAGCCGGGGGATATTTTTCCCGGCATCTGCCAGCGGATCCGGGAGCTTGCCGAACCAGACCGACGTTGCGGCGATCTTTTTCTCCAGCCCCAGTGCGAGCAGTAATTCTGTTTCATGCTGTCCCACGGTCACGACGCGCTGAGGAGCCTGCGCAAAGGTCTGCTTTACGCCGCAATTTTCAATCGTGAGGGGCCATGAGGTTGCTGAGAAAGCGGCAGGCGCCGTGGAGAGCAATAAAGCCAGAAATAACCCTTTTTTAAGTAACATAGAACACAATCCCAAATTGTTATGTTATAACATGATACATATATTGTGATTGAGAGCAACACGCTCACCGTCGCTTGTTGCAGAAACGAAAGGCTGGACTATTCTCAACATACCCACCTGGCATTCGCGGGTTGCCTGAAAAACAACAAGATTTCTGATTTGGGGTAGTGAGGATGAAAAAGATCCTGCTCGCGTTTGCGTTCTGTTTTGCCTCCCTGAGCGCCTTCTCATCGTATGCCGCTGAGCCCCGCCAGGCGCCTTCTGAGCAGGAGCGCGCCCGGACGGTCTATATTTTTCATCAGCCGATCGTCATGCTTCAGGCGAAATTTGGCCTGACCACGCCGGAGGAGCGCGTTTTACGCATCCGCAACACCCTGCGCAATTTTACCGAGGCGGACGTGCGTGAGCCGCTCACTATCGTCCCCGTGACCCGCTATAACCAGCAGGGGCGGCTGATCGTGATGAACGGTAAGCCCGTGATGCTGCTGACGGAAGGGGATTTGGACGAAGGGGACGATCTCACCCTCGATCAGGCCGCGCAGCGCGTGCTGGCGCGCATGGAAGCGCAGAGAATGGCCCTGCGCGATCAATACGATACCGGTTGGCTGGCGCTGTCGACGGTAAAAGCTGCCGCTGGCCTGCTGGCGCTTTTGCTGCTCTGCTATGGCGCCTGGCGATCCTGGCGCTGGTTTCGACGCGTCTACCGTCTGCGTATTGTGGAGAATCGCAGCCGGGTGCCGCAAAGCTGGCGGCGGTACATTGGCGCCATTGAGATTCGGCTTTACGCCTTGCTGATGTTCCTGCTGGGTTTGATTGGCTTTTACGTCTGGCTGAGCTGGGCATTTAGTCTGTTTCCGTGGACGCGGGTGTGGGGCACGTCGCTGGGAGACTGGTCGCTTCGCGTGGTGCAGCAAATTGCCCTGGCGATTGTCTCGGCTTTGCCGGGGCTGACGATTGTTCTGATCATTTTCCTCATTACCGCTTTTATTCTGAAGCTGCTGAGGATGGTGCTGAATCAGGTGGAGGCTGGTCGTCTGCAACTTCCCGGCGTACATCCGGAAACCGTGGGGGCAACCCGTAAGCTCATTTCCGTCGCCGTCTGGCTATTTGCTCTCTCCGCTGCCTGGCCGTTTCTCCCCGGCGCAAACTCACTGGCGTTTAAAGGTATTAGCGTCTTCTTCGGCCTGATGTTAACGCTGGGTTCGGCAGGGGTGATGAACCATGCCATGAGCGGTCTGGTCCTGATTTACTCCCGCGCACTGCGTAAAGGCGATGTCATTCGGGTGGCGGATAACGAAGGTAAGTTCAGTGAAATAGGCATGCTGGCGACCAAAATTATTACCCGGGAAAATTATGTCGTTACCGTGCCCAATGCGGTGGTGGTGAGCGGTAAGATCACCAACCTTAGCGCGCTACAGCCCGATGGCAGCCTCAATCTGACGGTCAGCGTCACTATTGGTTATGACACCCCATGGCGTCAGGTGCATGCCATGCTGGAGCTGGCCGCGAAACGGGCAAAAGGGATTGATCTTTCCGAGCCGCCGCTGGTGCGCCAGTTAGGGTTAATGGACTGGTATATCGCCTACGAGTTGCAGGTTCGTCTGCTGCCCGACCAGTCCCTCGCGGTTGCCCGCAATGAACTGCATAGCCAGATACAGGATGTGTTTAACGAATTTAACGTGCAGATCATGTCTCCGAATTTTGTTATGCAGCCAGAGGGCAGCGTAATGGTTGCCAAAGAGAACTGGTATACCGCGCCCGCCAAACCCCCTCAGGGCGAAACCTGAGGCCCCGGTTTTCACGTGGTAAGGCAAAAGATCACAGTTTCTGATCGACAATCGCCGATTTTATACGGGTCATCGCCAGAATGTTTTTTGAACGCATATTCAATTTCTCGAGGATCCTCACGCGGTAGGTGCTGGTCGTTTTTTGTGACAGTTGCAGCTTTTTCGCGATTTCATGATTTTCCATATGGAAAAGCTTTAGCACGTCATATTCGCGTCGGGTAAAGGAGTGTGTCCTGAGCGCCCGATAAAAACGCATCAGCTGCTGAAAAGGGTGAGCAGTAAAATGCATCGACGAATAGATAATATTATCAATTCTCACCGCGCTGTTGGCTTCTATCTCATGCATCAGGACAATGTAATCACGCTTGACTTTTTTGACCTGCTGAATGGTTTTATTGCGTAACTTATCCTGTTCAATCGCAATGATAAAATCCAGCTCAGGATCGACCTCATAAAGATGGTGAATATCCTCCTCATCGCGAATTAAATGGGTAGATGTCAGTGAGCTTGAGACACCGTGGCAAAGGTAATAGTTATCGCTGATAAAAATAAAATTCATAATTAATGGGCAGGGTTTTAGATAAAATTCATTAAAAATCTAAGAGGCTTAATCTGTAGTATTTTCTGCCAGACAGCGGCGAGGTCGACGACCCCTGCCATCGACAGCAGAACCAGAATAATCAGCAGCGTAGATAGCGTTATCGCAAACATAAAACGCGTAATTTTTTTCTGCATTTTTTGCTGATGCGTTACCCGCTGGTCCTCTTTTTCATACTCGACCATGGTGGTAATAGCCTGGCCCTGCACGTAGTACACCTTACCCTCTTCGCTGAGATCGCCCGTGATCACGAGCGACTCAAGTAAGAGCGCGATTTTTCTGCTAAACGACTCATTTTTGATATGTTTATACCAAAGTGTGCCGTAAAGCATGGCGATCACTTCCCGCTGGGTGAAACCAGACGAAACGCGCGAAGGGCGCTGGTTGACGTAGTCGGTCACCAGCAGCCTGAGCAAGTTGTAACGGTCCCGGCTGATGGTTTCTGAATCAGATTTCAGGCCAGAAATACAGCGCCCTTTCAGACGAGCAAGGGCCGTTTTTAAGGTGATGATTTTCGTATAATGGTCAAAGGCAAACGGGATAATGCCTTTGTAAGCCTGAAACCCATTGCGCTTATAGTGAATGATTTCAGCCTGCATTTCGCTGATATCTTCCACGCTCATACTGACATCTTCGCTTTTATGCATCGGGCAGAGCACAACGTTGCTGCTTTCGTGCTTCTTCAGAATATAACGCGTATTGTCGGCATCTTTTAAGTACACCAGAAAATAGTCATGCGGGTTGTTTTTTTGCGCACCGTTCTGGATCAGCCACGGCAGAAATTTACGCCAGAGAATAAGTCTGTAGTTATCGGTATCGAATAATTTCATGAAAAATCTCTTATCGCAGTGACCTGCGTGAATAGGGTCTTACAAGGGCATATTGAGGTGGTAATGTTGCACGGATAAGCTGCGGTGTATGAAAAAGAGTCTAGATCACAAACTTTCATTCTAATAAGTTTATGTGATGTAAAAATAAATGTTTACATTTTAGCCAGCCGATGACGAAGAAGTGATCGGAGCGGAAGGGAATGAGGCAAGAAGCTCAACGTAATGCAATTTCCTGCTTTACATCATGCTCAGAGATGTTTATAGTGCGCCTCACTTTGGAAGCGTGGCCGAGCGGTTGAAGGCACCGGTCTTGAAAACCGGCGACCCGAAAGGGTTCTAGAGTTCGAATCTCTACGCTTCCGCCAAATTCGAAAACCCTGCGATAGCAATATCGCAGGGTTTTTTCGTTATTCCAGCCCAAGCGTATACTGTGCGATTTTGAAGTAGATAATGAGCCCGGTACCGTCGATCAGCGTGGCGATAAACGGCGCGGAAACGACCGCCGGGTCGATTTTGCAACGTTTCAATACCATCGGGATCACCGATGAGACAATGGCGCTCCACAGCGTAATGCAGACCAGCGTCAGGCTGACGATAAGCGTGATTTCTATCCCAATGCCCATCATCCAGGCACGAACGCAGCCCGCCAGACCCAGCGTGGCGGCAATCATTAACGAGGTGCTCATCTCTTTGCGCAGCACGCGACCCACGTCGCGAAGGTGGACTTCACCCAGCGCCATGGCGCGCACCAGCGTCGAGGTGATCTGCGTCCCGCTGTTTCCGCCGGTGCCAATCAGCAGCGGAATAAAGAACGCCAGCGCAATGGCGGATTCCAGCGCCTCTTCAAAATGCTGGATCACCGAGCTGGTATACGCTTCCGCGACAAACAGCAGCAGCAGCCAGACGGAGCGTTTCTTCCACAGGCTAAAGGCGCTGGTTTCCAGATAGGGCTTCTCCAGCGGCAGCGTTGCCCCCTGAAGCTGGGCATCTTCAGTAACGTCATCTTCCAGCAGATGGGCGATTTCACGCTCGGTAAGGCAGCCCACCAGCTTGCCGTGGGTCACCACCGGTACGACATCCGCACCTGCGTGCGCCAGCAACCCGGCGACATCCGCCCGCTCATCTTCCGGTTTAAGCTGGATAAAATCCGATATCATCAGCCCCTTAACGGGCTGTACGGTATCCGTGGCCTGCAATAATTTACGTACGGCAATCAAACCCGCGAGGCGACCGTTGTCTTCGATAAAAATATGTGACGGAATATCATCATCTTTTAATTTTTCAAAGAACTGCTCGCGTGCCAGAGCCACGCATAATGAAATATCAATAACGATAACATCGGTATTCATATATTGCGCGATGGCGCTGTCGTTAAAAGCCAGATTTTGGTTGTGAATAACGTAAGACATTGTAACTTCCCTTTGAATAATAAAATCTCTCAGGGGCGAGCAAGACAGGGCATGTCGGAAAGGAGATCCCCACGTCCTGGGTTCAGCACTGTACACCGTATCCCGTAAGGGAAGTTATACTGGCAAAGCCTTGATTCGACAGTGCCTGTTTTACCCTGTGCCGGTTCTCTCGAACCCACCAGAGCGATAACGTGTATTTGTACAGGAGCCTCGCCATAACGAGATCGTTGTAAAACGTGAGGGATAATACGCTTATTTAAAATGGCTGCTGAGGAATTTAAATAATGTTTAAGTATGGTTTAAATGAATATTATTGAATGAATGTTGACGTTTTATTTAACTATTTTCACTTCTAATGGGGAATTCTGATGTTACCGGGGAGAGTAAAATGGCATGGCTGGACACGCTGCTGGATCATTTTGCGCATTATCCAACGCATCTCTTCGCGTTGCTCGTTGTTATGGCACTGAGTAAATCAACAGTACTGATCTCTTCCGTGCTCCCGCCCGCATCGGTCATGCTGCTGGCGGGGATTGCCGTCAGCCAGTCGAGTATGCATCCGGCGCTGACGTGGCTGGCGGTGGTGATGGGCGCTACGGCAGGATCGGTGCTGAATTACCATATCGGCCAGCTGATGGGGCATACCCGGCGAGTGTCACGCTTCACGGCAAAACATGCCGGGAAGTTTTTGCGGGTACAGCACCAGCTGCATAAAAATGGCGTGCTGGTGTTGTTCACCTCGCGTTTCCTGGCGGTACTTCGCTATATCGTGCCGCTGGCGGCGGGCATGCTCAGGCTGAGCGCGATAAAGGTTTACGCCATCAGCCTGCTTTCAGCCTGCGCATGGGCGGCGCTGTATGTCGGTATCGTCACCGGCATCAGCCTCTGAATCAGCGAGTCACGTATTCATCAGTTTGAGAAATGCTTCCCGAAAAACCTGTCACGAATCTGTCACACTCAATGCGACATTAAAAAAACGTGTGAGGAATTAGGGATGAGAAAAGCACTACTTGCAGTTGCCGTGGCAGGTACCCTTGCCGTGACCTTTGGCGCACAGGCGCAGGACACACCGGACGGCTATCAGCTGGAACAGGTACTCATCATGAGCCGCCACAACCTGCGTGCGCCGCTCGCCAATAACGGCAGCGTGCTGGAGCAGTCCACGCCGAAGCAGTGGCCGGAGTGGGACGTCCCGGGTGGACAGCTCACCACCAAAGGGGGCGTACTGGAAGTGTATATGGGTCACTATATACGCGAGTGGCTGGCAGAGCAGGGGATGGTGAAGACGGGTGAATGCCCGCAAGCGGATACCGTCTATGCCTACGCCAACAGCCTCCAGCGCACCGTGGCGACCGCGCAGTTCTTTATCACCGGCGCGTTCCCGGGGTGCGATGTGCCTGTGCATCATCAGGAAAAAATGGGCACCATGGACCCCACCTTCAATCCGGTCATTACCGATAATTCCCCTGAGTTTCGTGAGAAAGCGCTGAAAGCAATGGAGACAGAACGGCAGAAAATGCAGCTGGATGAAAGCTACAAACTGCTGGAGCTGCTGACAAACTATAGCGACTCGCCGTCCTGCAAGGAGAAAAAAGTCTGTTCCCTGACGGAGGCGAAAGATACGTTCAGCGCCGATTATGAAAAAGAGCCGGGCGTCTCCGGGCCGCTGAAAGTGGGTAACTCGCTGGTGGATGCGTTCACCCTACAGTATTACGAAGGATTCCCGGCAGACCAGGTGGCATGGGGGGAAATCAAAACCGATCAGCAGTGGCGCGTGCTGTCGAAGCTGAAAAACGGCTACCAGGACTCGCTGTTTACCTCGACGGACGTGGCGCAGAACGTGGCTAAACCGTTGGTGAAGTACATTGATAAAGCGCTGGTGATCGAACAGGCCAAAGCGCCAAAAATTACCCTGCTGGTGGGGCACGACTCCAACATTGCCTCGCTGCTGACCGCGCTGGATTTCAGGCCGTATCAGCTGCACGACCAGCAGGAACGAACCCCGATTGGCGGTAAAATTGTCTTCCAGCGCTGGCATGACAAAAACACTAACCAGGAGCTGATGAAAATTGAGTATGTCTACCAGAGTTCTGAGCAGTTGCGTAATGCCAGCGTGCTGTCGCTGCAATCTCCTGCGCAGCGCGTGACGCTGGAGCTGAAGGGCTGTCCGGTAGATGGCAACGGCTCCTGTCCGATCGATAGATTCAATGCGGTGATGAACAACGCGGCGAAATAGAAGAAAACCCCCCGCGCGGGCGGGGGGAACATTCAGACGTTTTTACGTTCGATGGTTTGCTCGCCCCAGAACAGCGAGTCTTTGTCGGTTTTTTCGAAAGCGCGAACCAGCACTTCATCGTTGCCTTCTTCCCAAATCTGCTCAGCCAGCTTTTCGTCATACCTGGCGACTTCAAAGATGGCTTCTGCAATCTCCGGAGAGGTATTGCGTAAACTTGCCCATTCGCCCACGTGGTGAGCTTTGGATTCTTGAGTTGGCATACTTGTCCTCCTGTTGGGTTAGCCGTTCAGTTTTTTGGCAAGACCCGCGACGTATTCACCCTGATAGCGGGCGATCGAAAGTTCTTCATTGCTTGGCTGACGTGAACCATCCCCACCGGCAATGGTTGTCGCGCCATACGGTGTCCCGCCACGAACCTGGGAAACATCGAACAGTTCCTGCGCGCCGTAGCCAATCGGCACAATCACCATCCCATGATGTGCAAGGGTAGTCCAGGTTGAGGTGATCGTCTGCTCCTGGCCGCCGCCTGTGCCGGTAGAGCTGAACACGCTGGCCAGCTTGCCGTATAACGCGCCGGAGGCCCAGAGCCCGCCCGTCTGGTCGAGGAAGGTGCGCATCTGGCCGGACATATTGCCGAAGCGGGTCGGGGTGCCGAAGATAATGGCATCATAGTCCGCGAGCTCCTGCGGGGTGGCGACCTGGGCGTTTTGTGTTTTTCCCCCGGCTTTGGCGAAGGCTTCCGCCTGCATGGTTTCCGGTACGCGTTTAACCACAACCTCAACGCCGTCTACTCTGTTTGCGCCTTCTGCAACTGCGTGAGCCATGGTTTCAATGTGTCCATACATGGAATAATAGAGCACCAGAACTTTTGCCATTTTGCATCACTCCTCGTTGGTTTTTCTTACAGCGGATCGCTGCGTTACTTTAAAGATATGACATCACGGCCAGACTGCAAAAATGAACGGCATTTATTTGATATATAACAATATCTTTTCGTTATGTGCTTTGTAGCAAAATGAAACAACTTTAGCGGCGCTGATTTTTCAAAATATAAGAATGGCTTATGGATGACCTCCTCAATATTTCATACGAAAGGCTGAGATCATGTTGCAGAATATTACCTCTCGCTTGCCGGATAGCCGCATTACACTAAGCTTAGTTTCACGCGGCACAGATAAAGGTACTGTCCTTGAGCCGCGAGGTGAAAGAATCCTCTTTTACTGAATGCAATATGATGTCTAATGTTTCACACTCTGGAGGTTAGAGATGGCAAACCATCGTGGTGGTTCAGGTAATTTCGCTGAAGACCGTGAAAGAGCATCAGAAGCAGGTCGTAAAGGTGGCCAGTCTAGCGGGGGCAATTTTAAAAACGACCCTCAGCGCGCATCAGAGGCTGGCAAAAAAGGGGGTAAAAATAGCCACGGCAGCAACAAGTAGTACGCCGGGTTAACTCTCTGCCGCCGGGTTTCCCGGCGGTTTTTTTATGTCTGCTACATTGAACTGTAATCAAAGGCATCGCACACTACAGGATTGATTCTTCGTGCTGGTGTCCCATGTCCGTTTCCCGTTTTACTTTCTCCATTAAGCCTCAGGAAGCCATCCTGATTTTGATCACCATGTTCTGGGGCGGAACCTTTCTTGCCGTTCAGTACGCGGTCACGATGAGCGATCCGTTTTTCTTTGTAGGGCTGCGTTTTGCAACCGCGGCGGTTGCCGTGGCGCTTATTTCGCTGAAAACCCTGCGCGGGTTGACCCTGAGAGAGCTTAAAGCGGGTGTCGCTATTGGCGTGGCGATTGCCATGGGCTATAGCCTGCAAACGTGGGGGCTCCAGTCTATCTCCAGCAGTAAATCCGCCTTCATCACCGCCATGTACGTACCGCTGGTGCCGCTGTTGCAGTGGCTGTGCCTGGGCAGAATACCGGGCCTGATGTCGTGCATTGGTATCGTGCTGGCGTTCATCGGCCTCATTTTATTAGCCGGGCCGGAAAATAATCTGCTGGCGCTGGGGCCGGGAGAGATCATCACGCTGGTGGGGGCCGTTGCCATTGCGGCAGAAATTATTTTGATTAGCGCCTGGGCAGGAAAAGTGGACGTCAAGCGGGTGACGGTCGTGCAGCTTGCCACCGCGTCGCTGGTGGCGTTCGCGACAATGGTGCCGGCAGGGGAGTCCGTCCCGCCGATGTCTACCGGGCTTATCGTCGTGGCGCTGGGGCTGGGCATTTTTAGCGCTATTATTCAGGTCACCATGAACTGGGCGCAGCGCAGCGTATCTCCGACACGGGCGACGGTCATCTATACCGGTGAACCGGTGTGGGCGGGTATTTTCGGGCGACTCGCCGGGGAGCGTCTGCCGCTGCTGGCGCTGGTGGGCGCGGCATTTATTGTCGCCGGGGTGCTGGTGAGCGAGTTAAAGTTAAAAAAACGACGTAAGGCGACTGCCGGGTTCGGCACTGAACAAGGGGCAGATAGCTAACAACGCGCACGCTGTCCGTTTTGCCCGGCGGCGCTTCGCTTGCACGGGCCTACAATTGGCATGTAGGCCGGGTAAGCGTAGCGTCACCCGGCTATTTCAGGTTCAGGGGGTGATGGCTTCCGCTTGCGCTTCATCCCCTTTGCGTCGGCTAAGCAGGGCGTTGAGCAGGATCGCGCCGAAGGTCGCCGTACCAATCCCGCCCACCGTAAACCCGCCCAGCGTCAGGGCGAAGTCGCCTGCGCCCAGCACCAGCGTGACCGCCACCATGATCAGGTTACCGTTCTGGCTCAGATCAACATGATTCTGCACCCAGATGCGTGCCCCCGCGACGGCAATCAGACCAAATACAACAATCGAGGCGCCGCCAATCACGGGTGCCGGGATGGTGTGGATCAATGCGCCGAATTTTGGGGAAAAGCCGAGCAGCATCGCCATCACCGCCGCCGCCACGAAGACCAGCGTCGAGTAGACTTTGGTCACTGCCATCACGCCGATATTTTCCGCGTAGGTCGTCACGCCGCTGCCGCCGACCGAGCCGGAGAGCATGGTCGCCAGACCGTCTCCCACAAACGCCCGCCCCATATACGGATCCATATTGCGCCCGGTCATTCCCGCTACGGCTTTCAGGTGGCCCAGGTTTTCAGCCACCAGGATCACCGCGACAGGCGCGATGAGCATCATCGCCTGAGCGTTAAAGGTGGGCGAGGTCATGTGCGGCATCCCGAACCAGGCGGCCTGGTGAATCAGTGTGAAATCAACCGGCTTGCCGAGACCAAACACGTTCGCCAGCAGCGCGTAGATCAGACAGGCCGCAATCAGCCCGACCAGGATCAGCAGCCGCTGGATCATCCCGCGCGTAAAGACCGCCACCACGCCGATGCACAGCACCGTAATCACCGCCATCCAGCTTTCAAACGGCGAGCCGGATACGCTCTTCACCGCAATCGGCGCGAGGTTCAGGCCTATCGCCATCACCACCGCCCCGGTGACGACGGGGGGCATCATCCGCTCGATCCAGCGCGTGCCGACTTTCATCACCACCAGACCGGTCAGGGTGTAGACCAGCCCACAGGCGATAATGCCGCCGAGGGCCACGCTCAGGTTGGGGTTAATGCCCTGACCGTTAAACCCGGTCGCTGCAATAACGACTCCCACAAAGGCGGCGCTGGAGCCCAGATAGCTGGGCACGCGCCCGCCGGTGACAAAAAAGAACAGCAGGGTACCCATACCCGACATCAAAATGGCGAGGTTAGGATCCAGCCCCATCAGCATGGGCATTAGCACCGTCGCACCAAACATCGCGACCGCATGCTGCACGCCCATCACCATTGTCTGCCCGAGCGGGAGCCTTTCATCCGGCGCGACCACGCCTGCTTCTGTGGAGGTCGATTTCAACTGCCAGTGGGGAAGTCCGAACATGTTCTGTCTCCTGAATGCGGATTAACAGGCGGGTCGCATAAGTGCGTGATAGCCGCGGTCGAACCACACCAGCCCTTGCGGTGCCGGGTGGCGAACGATGGATACGATGTCGCAAAACAGAATGTCGTGGGTGCCGACGCTAACCACCTGGCTGATGCGGCAGTCGAACGAGGCCAGGGCATTTTCCAGACGTGGACAGCCCGTGTCGCCTGTCTGCCAGCGGGCAGCGGCAAAGCGTTCCGCCATCGGCGTTTTACCGCCAAACAGGTTGGATAATGGCTCCTGTCCGGCACTCAGCGTGTTAACGCACAAGGTGCGGTTCTCGCTGAAAATCGGCCAGACGGACGCGCCACGGTTGAGGCAAACCAGCAGAGTGGGCGGGGAATCGGTCACGCTGCATACCGCGCTGGCGGTATAGCCCGCCATTCCCGCAGGGCCGTCGGTGGTGATGATATTGACCGCCGCACCGACGCAGGCCATGGCATCACGGAAGGTTTGTTGATCGGGTGTCGTCATGATGGCTCCTTACGCCAGCCCGCAGGCGTCTTCGAAGGTCAGACGCGGTAAGCGCCCATAGACTTTGCTCATATCGCCATAACCGATGTTAATCAGCAGATTGCTTTTAAGCAGCGTGCCCGTGAAAAAGGCCGCGTCCACTTTTTCCCGGTCAAAGCCGGACATCGGCCTGGTGTCGAGCCCGAGCGCGCGGCAGGCGAAGATCAGGTACGCGGCCTGCATCGAACTGTTGCGAAAGGCGGTCTCTTCCGCCAGTGCGGGGCTGGAGGTAAACCAGCTTCTGGCATCGCCGTGCGGGAACAGTACAGGCAGGCGCTCATAAAACTCGCTGTCCCAGGCGACAATTGCCGTGACCGGGGCGGTGAGCGTTTTCTCAAGGTTGCCGCTGGAGAGCGCCGGGCGCAGCTTCTCTTTTCCTTCCGGGCTTCGCACAAAGACAATGCGCGCCGGGGAGCAGTTGGCGGACGTCGGCCCCCATTTCATCAGGTCATAAATCTCGCGCAGCGTCTCGTCACTGACCGGTATATCCAGCCAGCCGTTATGGGTACGTGCGCCGGTAAACAGCGTTTCCAGCGCGGCGGGCGTGATGGCTTCGCTCATTCAGGCTCCTTACAAAGCGGGTTCAGGGCTGTGCAGCAGGCTGGCAAGCCCGTTCAGCAGCAGCGTGTTAAAGATGTCCGGCTCGGTCACGTTGCAGGCATGCCCGCCCTGGCGCATGACCGTTTTGCGGGCGTGCGGGAGGGCGGCGTGCAGTTCCGCGGAGCAGACGGACGGCACCAGCAGATCGTCGGTGGAACAGATAATCTGCACGGGGCAGCGAACGCGTGCAGCGTGGCGGCTGAAATCGGCCTGTTTCAGCGCATGCAGCCTGCGCAGCAGATTGGCTTTGCCCTGGAAATGGGCCAGCGCCAGCGCTTCCTCGGCCTCCAGCCGCGGAGCGCGGGCAGCCATCCAGTCTGCCGGGTAAAGAAACAGCGGCTGTGCCTCTACCCACGCCTGAGCCCCGCCCGCATGCAGCAGACGTTCGCGAACGTCAAAACAGCGTCGGGTATGGGCATTGAGGGTCAGCCAGCCGTTGACACAAACCAGCGCGGTGAGGGCGTCAGGCTTATCGATAGCCAGCCGCAGGCCGACCAGCGCCCCCAGCGCGTGGCCGACCACGCAGTAACGGGCGATCCCGGCCCCGGCTAACGCCAGTGCGAGCTCGTCGGCCATGTGTGCGAGGGTGTAATCTTCCGGCAGGGTATCCGGGTTATTCCCCGTGCCCCGCTGGTCGTAGCACACCACCTGATACTCCTGCCCCAGCACGGCGAGCTGAGGCAGCCAGTAGCTGCCGCTGCCGCCGAGCCCGGCAATCAGCACCACCGCGGGCGCGCCCGCAAAGGGGGGCGGGGAAATGGACAGTTTCATGGCGGCCTCACTTCGCGATGTGCGCAACGGTGGCAATTTCAACCAGCGCTTCAGGCTTTACCAGCCCGCACTGGATGCAAAATCGCGCCGGTTTATCGCCGGGGAAAAACTCCGCGTAGATCTCGTTAATCGCGGCGTAGTTTTTCCAGTCGGTGATAAAGATGCTGTTGAAGGTCACGTCCTCCATCGTGCCACCCGCCGTTTCGATCACGGTTTTGATCGTCTCCAGCACGTGGCGGGTTTGCGCCTTTGGGTCATCGATAAACACCACGTTGTTGTCTTTATCAAACGGCAGCGTGCCTGAGACATACACCACGCCGTCGGCGAGGGTACCGGGGACAAACGGGGCTATCGGGGTGCTGGTGCCCGGCGGAATAATCACGGATTTCGGCATAGCGGTTCTCCTCAGGCGATGCGGGCGAGCGGGGGATCCAGCGCGTCGCAGAAATCATTGACGTTACTGACCCAGCCAAAAAAGGTTTCGATATTGAACAGGGCGGCTTTCTGGGCAAAATCCGGCCCGGCCTGATGGGTAGCGTCTTCCAGCACCACGCCAAAATACTCGAGGAAGAAGCCGTCGCGCAGGGTGGACTCCACGCAGACGTTGGTGGCAATGCCCGTAAAGACCAGATGACGAATGCCCCGGCTGCGCAGCAGGCTGTCGAGCGGGGTATTGAAAAAGCCGCTGTAGCGCGGTTTCGGCAGTACGATATCGCCAGCTTCCGGTACCAGCTCATCCACCAGCTGATAATCCCAGCCGCCTTTCGTCAGCAGCGTGCCCTGGAGTTCAGGCCGTTGGCGCATGGTTTTCAGGGCGTTGGATTTGTGAAAGTTGGGTGAGCCGGGACCGCCAGCTTCGACGTACTGGTCGTCCCAGCCATTCTGGAACCAGACGATCAGCATGCCCGCAGCACGCGCGGCGCTCACGGCGGTTTTGATATTCTCAATCACCGGCTGCGTGGCCGAGACGTCGAACCCGGCCAGATCCAGATACCCGCCTTTACTGGCATAGGCGTTTTGCATATCCACCACGATCAGCGCGCTCTGCTGCGCGTCAAAGGTGATGGCCTCCGGGCGAGCGTTGAGGGTCGTCATTACGCCACCTCCTTCGTCACGGCAGGGATGTGGGCGCGGCACTGCATCAGCGGCTGAATACGCTCGCCGAAGGTTTCCACGCCGGTGAGAAAATCATCGAAGGTCAGCAGCACGCCTTCGGCGCCGGGCACGGCAGCCACTTCGTCGAGCATTCTGGCGACGCTGGCATACGAGCCAACCAGGGTGCCCATGTTGATATTGACGGCAGACGTCGGGTCGGCCATCTGGCGAACGTTGGTGTCCGCGCCGGAGCGGGTATCCTTCTGGCTCTGCTCGGTCAGCCAGCTCAGGGCTTCCTCGTCGGCGCCGTCCTTGTATCGTTCCCATTTGGCGCGCGCGGCGTCGTCGGTTTCGTCGGCAATCACCATAAACAGCACGTAGGAGCCCACGTCGCGCCCGATTTTGTCGGCGGCCGCTTTCATGCGTGCCGCGGTGGGCGCGAAGGCGGCCGGGGTGTTAACGCCTTTGCCGAAGCAGAAGTTGAAGTCGGCGTATTTGGCGGAGAATTCCATCCCCGCGTCGCTCTGCCCGGCGCAAATCACCTTCATCGGCACCGACGGCTGGGGGCTGACGCGGCAGTCGTTCATGGTAAAGAAGTCGCCTTTGAAATCGCTTTTGCCGGTGCCCCACAGATCGCGCAGCACCTGCACATATTCAGTCAGGTAGTCGTAGCGACGGGAGAAGTAATCGTCCCCCGGCCAGATCCCCATCTGCTCGTACTCCGGCTTTTGCCAGCCGGTGACCAGGTTAACGCCAAAGCGCCCGCCGGAGATGGAGTCGATGGTGGAGGCCATCCGCGCCACAATTGCCGGGGGAAGGGTAAGGGTGGCGGCGGTGGCGTAAATCTGGATGCGCGAGGTTACCGCCGCCAGGCCCGCCATCAGGGTAAAGGACTCCAGGTTGTGGTCCCAGAATTCGGTCTTACCGCCGAAACCGCGCAGCTTGATCATCGAGAGCGCAAAGTCGAAGTGGTAATGCTCCGCTTTCTGCACGATGGCTTTATTCAGCTCAAAGGTCGGCATGTATTGCGGGGCCGTGGTCGAGATAAGCCAGCCGTTGTTGCCGATCGGTACAAATACGCCAATTTTCATCACGAACCTCTCTTCATTACGTCGCAGGTGTCACGACGTTTTTGCAAAGGGAGTGCCAGTTTTGAAAAATACTTTGTTATTAGGGTGTTAACTGGTGGCTGTTAAATTTAACAGCGAAAATGTGGACTAAGTGGTCAAAATCATTGCACAGAAAACAGGCACTCATGCGCGCTGAGGGTGCAGAAGGTCGTGGCGAGACGGGGGTTTTGCTATGCTGAGCGCAGGACAGAAAATGGAGAGCGAAAATGACACAAGGCGCAGTGAAAACACCCGGTAAACGTTCGCAGGCGGTGAGCGCCAAGAAACAGGCGATCCTCAGCGCTTCGCTGGAGACATTTTCGCAGTTTGGTATTCACGGTACGCGCCTTGAGCAGGTGGCGGAGCAGGCCGGGGTGTCCAAGACCAATCTGCTCTACTACTACCCGTCGAAAGAGGCGCTATATGTGGCGGTGATGCAGCAGATCCTGGATATCTGGCTCGCACCGCTTAAAGCATTTCGCGAAGAGCTGGCCCCGCTGGTGGCGATAGAGGAGTACATACGCCTGAAGCTGGAGGTATCGCGTGATTATCCCCAGGCATCGAGGCTGTTTTGTCTGGAGATGTTACAGGGCGCGCCGCTGTTGCAGGCGGAGCTGACGGGAGATCTAAAGCAGCTGGTGGACGAAAAATCGGCCATTATTGCCGGATGGGTCGCCAGCGGAAAACTGGCGCCCGTCGATCCGCAGCATCTGATTTTCATGATTTGGGCCTCAACCCAGCACTACGCTGACTTCGCGGCCCAGGTCGAGGCGGTAACCGGTAAAACGCTCCAGGACGAGGCGTTTTTCCAGAGCACCCTGGAAAACGTGCAGCGGATGATTATCGAAGGGATCCGTGTGCGCTAATTTCCCTCACCCTAACCCTCTCCCGCGGGGCTGAGGGATCCCCAGTAATTTTTTTATGCAGAAGCAATAAAGTTGCTTTCTAAATGACTGAGGGCTGTCAGCGATGCCCTGGTCCGGCTGTAAATCGCTGAGGCGTTTCCTGCAGGCCGGGGCGAGGCGCAGGGATGCGCCGAGAGGGCGGCTTTACAGGGACGTTGCCTCCGCCCGTACCCGATAAGCCGGAAGGAATAAGCCGAGGGCACCGCGAAGCGGCGATTTACCGCCGGGAGCCCGGGTCGCCAGGGTGGTGGCGACTGAGCCACCCTGGCACGTTCACCGGTCATGTCGTTACAGAGTGGCAAGGAACATAAAGTGAACGGAATGACCGCCACCGCCGTATGTTCCCCTCACCCTAACCCTCTCCCCGGAGGGGCGAGGGGATTGCTCAGTGCCGCGTCAGCCCGGCGGGAGGGGACAGCTTAAGTCGCCCTCTTCACACTGCATCAGCGTGGCCAGAAACGCTTCGCGCTCCACGGTTTTTTCCGCCAGACACTGGTTCACAATCATTGGCTGAACGCTCCCGCCTTCCGTACCCGAACCGATAAACGCACAGTCCGCGTCGCGCAGGCTGATCCACGCCTGCTGCGCCTTTTTCAGCAGATCGCGCTGAGGTGCAGCCGCACGTTTGATGGCGGCCTGATAGGTCTCGTTGAGCTTTTTATCGGCGGCCTGGTACTGCTGCGCGCTACAGGTGTTCAGTTCAAGCTGGGTGGTCGCGTTATCGCACTCGTCGGCCAGCGCGCTGGCGCTCATGAGCAGGGCTGCACCTGCGAGAAATACTCTTTTCATCATCCCCTCCATGTAAAAAAGCCGGATACGCTGTGCTTATCCGGCCTGGGCTATTTTGTAGCCCCGGTAAGCTTAGCGTCACCGGGGAGAGTTTACACGATTAACCGATGGTCATCAGGCTGGCGTTACCGCCTGCCGCCGCGGTGTTGACGCTGAGCGAGCGCTCAACGTACAGGCGCTCCAGCAGCAGGTTGGTTTCCCCGCGCGCAAAGCCCTGCACGGAAACGATGGCACCGCTGCGGGCCGCAACCTGCTCACACAGTTCGCGCAGCTGGTCGGAATCACCGTGGTAGATCACCGCGTCAAACGGCTGGGTCAGCAGGGCATCGGCCTTCGCAAAGCGAATGCGAGCCGAGACCGCTTTTGGCAACTGTTTGGCGAGGTCGCGATGCAGCGCATCTTCCGGCCACAGCACCTCACAGCCCGTTGCTGTAGCGGCTGCCAGCTGCACCAGCGCATCCTGCTCGTCATCCGCCATGCACAGCACACGCTCGCGCGGCATCAGCGTCCAGGTGTTGCGCTCACCGGTTGGACCCGGCAGCAGGCGCTGGGTACCGGCCTGCGCCAGCTCGCCGTACTGCTGCGCAATTGCACGCAGTTCAGGGCGGTTTTCTGCCCACTTAATCAGCGCGTCCAGTGGCTGGGTCAGCACGGCTTTCACCTGCGCATCCACCGGATAGTCCGCGTCCTGACGCGCCAGGGTCACGCCCAGGGCGTTCTCCGGACGGTTAGCCAGCAGACGGTACAGGTAGAGCGGGCCACCCGCTTTCGGACCGGTGCCGGAGAGGCCTTCGCCGCCGAACGGCTGCACGCCCACGACTGCGCCGACCATATTACGGTTGACGTACAGGTTGCCGACTTTAGCATTGCCGGTCACCTGGGCAATGGTTTCGTCGATACGGGTATGCACGCCGAGCGTCAGGCCGTAACCCGAGGCGTTGATCTGATCGATCAGCTCGTTGAGGTTGTTACGGTTGTAGCGCACAACGTGCAGTACCGGGCCGAAGACCTCTTTTTTCAGCTCGTCGAAGCTTGCCAGCTCAATCAGCGTTGGCGGCACGAAGGTGCCGGTCTGCCACTCGCGGGCATCTTCGCTGTTCTCACGCACCGCCTGGAACACCGGACGGCCTTTGGCACGCATGGTCTGAATGTGGTTTTCGATGTTGGCTTTGGCTTCCGCGTCGATCACCGGCCCGATATCGGTGGTGAGACGGCCCGGGTTGCCCATGCGGCATTCCGCCATCGCACCGCGCAGCATCTTCAGCGTGTGGTCAGCCACGTCATCCTGTAAGCACAGCACGCGCAGGGCGGAACAGCGTTGACCCGCGCTGTCGAAGGCAGAGGCCAGCACGTCAACGACGACCTGCTCAGTGAGCGCGGAGGAGTCCACGATCATGGCGTTCATGCCGCCGGTTTCAGCGATCAGCGGCGTTGGACGGCCCTGCGCATCCAGACGGGTGGCGATGTTGCGTTGCAGCAGGGAGGCTACTTCGGTCGAACCGGTAAACATCACGCCGCGCACGCGGTTATCGGAGGTCAGTTTGGCACCCACCGTTTCACCGCGCCCCGGCAACAGTTGCACCACGCCCGCCGGTACGCCCGCTTCCAGCAAAATGTTAATGCCCTGAGCGGCAATCAGCGGAGTCTGCTCTGCCGGTTTTGCCAGCACGCTGTTGCCTGCGGCAAGGGCCGCGGCAATCTGGCCGGTGAAGATTGCCAGCGGGAAGTTCCACGGGCTGATACAGACCACCGGGCCGAGCGGACGGTGCGTTTCGTTGTCGAAATCATCACGCACCTGACCGGCGTAGTAGTGCAGGAAGTCGACCGCCTCACGCACTTCGGCGATGGCGTTGCTGAAGGTTTTACCCGCTTCACGCACCAGAATGCCGATAAGCTGCTGCATCTGATCTTCCATCAGCACCGCCGCGCGTTCCAGAATGGCGGCACGCTCCTGCGGCGGGGTGGCAAACCAGATTGGCGCGTTGTTCACCGCGCTCTCCAAAGCCTGATCCACTTCCGCTTCTGTGGCTTCGCGCACGTAGCCGACGATATCCTTCGGCTCTGCCGGGTTGATCACCGGCTGCATTTCACCGTCTTCAACGGACTGCTCAAGGATCGGTTTGGCCTGCCACTTCTGCAATGCGCTGTTAAGCAGGGCAGAAGAGAGCGACGCCAGACGGTGTTCGTTGGCGAGATCCAGACCCGCCGAGTTGACGCGGCCTGCACCATACAGCTCGCGCGGCAGGGCAATCTTCGGATGCGGCAGACCAATCTGGCCTTCCTGCGCCGCCATCTTCTCTACGGCCTGTACCGGATCGGCCACCAGTTCGTCCAGCGGCAGGGTGGTATCGGCGATGCGGTTAACGAAGGAGGTGTTCGCCCCGTTCTCCAGCAGACGACGCACCAGGTAGGCCAGCAGGGTTTCGTGGGTACCTACCGGGGCATAAATACGGCACGGACGGTTCAGCTTGCCGTCGGCCACTTTACCGGTCACCTGCTCGTACAGCGGTTCACCCATGCCGTGCAGACACTGGAACTCGTACTGGCCCGGATAGTAGTTCTGACCCGCCAGGCTGTAGATCGCCGCCAGGGTGTGGGCGTTGTGGGTGGCGAACTGCGGATAAATCAGGTTCGGCACGCCGAGCAGTTTTTTCGCGCAGGCGAGGTAAGAGACGTCGGTGTAGACCTTGCGGGTATAGACCGGATAGCCTTCCAGACCCTCCATCTGGGCGCGTTTGATTTCGCTGTCCCAGTAGGCGCCCTTCACCAGACGGATCATCAGGCGGCGACGGCTGCGGCTGGCCAGGTCAATCAGGTAGTCAATGACGAACGGGCAGCGTTTCTGGTAGGCCTGGATAACGAAACCAATCCCGTTCCAGCCCGCCAGCTCCGGCTCGAAGCACAGTTTTTCCAGCAGATCGAGGGAGATCTCCAGACGATCCGCCTCTTCGGCGTCGATGTTGATGCCGATGTCATACTGGCGCGCCAGCAGGGTCAGGGACTTCAGGCGCGGGTAGAGTTCTTCCATCACCCGGTCGTACTGCGCGCGGCTGTAGCGCGGGTGCAGGGCGGAAAGCTTGATAGAGATGCCTGGCCCTTCATAAATACCGCGACCGTTGGACGCTTTACCGATGGCGTGGATCGCCTGCTGGTAAGAGACCATGTAGGCCTGCGCGTCGGCGGCGGTCAGCGCCGCTTCACCCAGCATGTCGTAGGAGTAGCGGAAGCCTTTGTCTTCCAGCTTGCGGGCGTTCGCCAGCGCTTCGGCAATGGTTTCCCCGGTGACGAACTGCTCGCCCATCAGGCGCATCGCCATGTCCACGCCCTTGCGGATCAGCGGCTCGCCGCTCTTGCCGATAATACGGTTCAGGGAGCGCGACAGGTTGGCTTCGTTATGGGTGGAGACCAGCTTGCCGGTAAACAGCAGGCCCCAGGTGGCGGCGTTCACAAACAGGGACGGGCTGCGGCCAATGTGGGAGTGCCAGTTGCCGTTGCTGATTTTGTCGCGGATAAGGGCATCGCGGGTGGCTTTATCCGGAATACGCAGCAGCGCTTCCGCCAGACACATCAGCGCCACGCCTTCCTGCGAGGAGAGGGAGAACTCCTGCAACAGACCCTGCACCATACCGGCGCGTCCGCTGGCGGTTTTCTGATTACGCAGCTTGTCGGCGAGCTGATACGCCAGGCTGTGCGCCTGAGCGGCAACGGCTTCCGGCAGGCGCGCCTGCTCCAGCAGCATCGGCACGGCGTCGGTTTCGGCACGGCGATAGGCGCCGGTAATGGCGGCGCGGCTGACGGACTGCGGCAGGATCTGCTCGGCAAATTCCAGGAACGGCTGGTGGTTCTCATCAGCGGCCGTCGCGGCCTCTTCGCCTTCGTTCGCAGCGCCCGCCAGCAGGGCAGGCAGCTCCGGCAGACCTTCTTCACTCTCCAGTCTTTCCAGATAGTTAAAAATCGCCTGCTTGATTAACCAGTGCGGCGTGCGGTCGATACGGGTCGCAGCGGTTTTAATCCGTTCGCGGGTAGCGTCATCCAGCTTAACCCCCATGGTGGTCATCCCCATGCCAAAACTCCTGTTGTTCTGTAATAGCGTTCTGTTGATAGCGTGAAATATCCACCATGTTGCAACTTTGTGCAACCGTGTTAAATGTGACCTGGTCTGCAAGCTGGAAAATGAATGGATTGTTAACGATTAGTTAGCTGTGAAAAAGAACGCGCGGCGGTTTCTGAGCCCAGTTTTTATGCGGTGCTTAACACTTTTTAAAGGTGCAACCCGTAAAAGCGTGAGCGAGTGCAACCTATAGGAAAGACGTATAAAACCAGGGATGAAATTCATGTAAATGCAGTGTTAAATCGTTTGTCAGTGGGATGCGTATACGGCAGGATAGCGCGCCCAACGGAAACACATACACACATCACTACGTTCCGGTGATGACATAACAAGGCAGCCCGGACGGCTGTCGCTCGACATTTTGGAGAATTTGAATGGCTATTAGCACACCGATGCTGGTGACATTTCTCGTTTATATTTTTGGCATGATCCTGATAGGGTTTTTGGCATGGCGTTCCACTAAAAACTTTGACGACTACATCCTCGGCGGGCGCAGCTTGGGCCCGATGGTCACCGCACTCTCAGCGGGCGCATCCGACATGAGCGGCTGGCTGCTGATGGGGCTGCCGGGCGCGATTTTCATCTCCGGTATCTCCGAAAGCTGGATCGCCATCGGCCTGACCGTTGGCGCATGGATCAACTGGAAGCTGGTAGCAGGCCGTCTGCGTGTGCATACCGAAGCCAACAACAACGCCCTGACGCTGCCGGATTACTTCACCGGACGCTTTGAAGATAACAGCCGCATATTGCGTATTATCTCTGCGGTGGTGATCCTGCTGTTCTTCACCATCTACTGTGCCTCCGGCATTGTGGCGGGCGCGCGTCTGTTCGAAAGCACCTTCGGCATGAGCTATGAAACGGCGCTGTGGGCCGGTGCGGCCGCGACCATCCTCTATACCTTCGTGGGCGGATTCCTGGCGGTAAGCTGGACCGATACCGTGCAGGCGAGTCTGATGATTTTCGCCCTGATCCTGACCCCGATAATTGTGATTTTTACCGTCGGCGGCTTTGGCGAATCGCTGGAAGTGATCAAGCAGAAGAGCATCGAAAACGTCGATATGCTGAAAGGGCTGAACTTCGTGGCCATCGTCTCCCTGATGGGCTGGGGCCTGGGCTACTTCGGTCAGCCGCACATTCTGGCGCGCTTTATGGCGGCGGATTCTCACCACACCATCGTTCACGCGCGTCGCATCAGCATGACGTGGATGATCCTATGTCTGGCGGGGGCGTGCGCGGTCGGTTTCTTCGGTATCGCCTACTTCAACAACAACCCGGCGCAGGCGGGCGCGGTGAACCAGAACGCCGAGCGCGTGTTCATCGAGCTGGCGCAGATCCTGTTCAACCCGTGGATTGCCGGTATCCTGCTCTCCGCGATCCTGGCGGCAGTCATGTCCACCCTGAGCTGTCAGCTGCTGGTGTGCTCCAGTGCCATCACCGAAGACCTCTACAAAGCGTTCCTGCGTAAGGGCGCGAGCCAGAAAGAGCTGGTGTGGGTAGGGCGTTTTATGGTGCTGCTGGTGGCGCTGGTGGCGATTGCGCTGGCGGCTAACCCGGAAAACCGCGTGCTGGGGCTGGTGAGCTACGCGTGGGCGGGCTTTGGCGCCGCATTTGGTCCGGTGGTGCTGTTCTCCGTTCTGTGGTCACGCATGACCCGCAACGGCGCGCTGGCGGGGATGATCATAGGTGCGGTTACCGTTATCGTCTGGAAACAGTTCGCGTGGCTGGGCCTGTACGAAATCATCCCGGGCTTCATTTTCGGCAGCCTCGGTATTGTGGTGTTTAGCCTGCTGGGTAAAGCGCCGTCTGCATCTATGCAGAAGCGCTTTGCGGAAGCGGATGCGCATTACCACTCAGCGCCGCCGTCTAAGCTCCAGGCTGAGTAATTTCCCCCTCACCCTAACCCTCTCCCCGGTGGGGAGAGGGGATAGTCCTTTCACCTATGTGAGTCTTCATCAATGAGAATTAAAACAGGGCTAATGGTGGCAGCATGCGTGATGCTGGCGGGCTGTAACGCACCCGCGCAGCATGCGGCGGTGGAAACCTGCAAAGCCGAAAATCAGATGCAGCAAACCACGCTCTATTTCGGCTTAAACCGTCCTGCCGGGGCGCAAATTACAGGCAACGAATGGCAGCAGTTTGTCGACCAGGACGTGACGCCGCGCTTTCGCGATGGCTTAACGGTGTTTGATGCCCGTGGTCAGTGGCTGGGTAACGACGACAAGGTGGCGCGCGAGCCGAGCAAGGCGCTGATGCTGATCCACGGCAAAGACGCGCAGAGCGAGAAAAACATCGAGGCTTTACGCGGCATTTATAAATCCCGCTTCGCACAGGAGTCGGTGATGCGGGTCGACCAGCCGGTGTGCGTGCAGTTTTAATGAGAACGGCGGGAATTCCCGCCGTTGTTGTTTTGTAGGCCGGGTAAGCGAAGCGCCACCCGGCATTGCATCAGAGCACCAACCCCGCAAAGCTCGCCGACAGCAGGCTCACCAGCGTCGCACCGTACACCAGGCGCAGACCAAACCGCGACACCACGTTACCCTGTTGCTCGTTCAGGCCTTTTATTGCCCCCGCTACAATGCCAATCGAGGCGAAGTTAGCGAACGACACCAGGAACACGGACAAAATACCCAGACCGCGCGGGGACATTTGATGGGCTATTTTTTGCAGCTCAATCATCGCCACAAATTCATTCGCCACCAGTTTGGTTGCCATAATACTGCCCGCGCTTAAGGCATCGCTCAGCGGAATACCAATAAGCCACGCCAGCGGATAAAACACGTAACCCAGAATCTGCTGGAAGCTCAGGCCAAATACGCTGGAGAAGAGGGCATTAACGGCGCTAATAAGGGCGATAAAGCCAATCAGCATCGCCAGAATAATCATCGCCACCTTAAAACCGGCCAGAATATATTCGCCCAGCATTTCAAAGAAGCTCTGGGATTCATGCAGCTTTTCCAGTTTGATATCGGGTTCGGCTTCCGGGCGGGCCGGGTTAATGACCGAAAGGATAATAAAGGTGCTGAACATGTTCAGGATCAGTGCCGCGACGACAAATCTGGCGTCGAGCATGGTCATATAGGCACCGACAATCGACAGCGAAACCGTCGACATCGCCGTTGCAGCCATCGTAAACAGGCGGCGTGAGGAGAGATCGCCCAACACGCCCTTGTAGGCAATGAAGTTTTCAGACTGACCGAGTATCAGTGAGCTCACCGCGTTAAAGGATTCCAGCTTGCCCATGCCGTTCAGTTTTGACAGCAGCGTCCCGATAACCCGAATAAAGATCGGCAGAATACGCCAATGCTGCAGAATACCAATCAGCGCCGAGATAAAAATAATGGGGCAGAGCACGCCAAGGAAAATGAACGCCAGCCCTTTTTCACCCATCCCGCCAAAGACAAAATTCGTCCCTTCGGCAGCGAATTTAAGCAGTGACTCAAAGAAACCGGAGACATGTTTAATAATGAAAAGGCCGCTTTCTGCATGCAGAAAAAAGAATGCCAGCGCGATTTCAATCACGATCAGCTGTAAAACGAAACGAATGCGAATTTTTCGGCGGTCGAAACTCACCAGCCAGGCAAGCGCAAGAATAATCACCAGCGCCAGCAGGAAATGGACAATTTTAAACATGGTTTATTTTCAGTTGGTTTTCGAGACGGACATTTAGCCACAGCCCCGGTTAACCGTAAATGGGCATTTTCGTTATACCTTATAAACGCAACGGTTACTCAGGCAATTATTATTCCGCAATGCGTTTACATCTGGTCATCAAAACTCCACATATTTCGCTTGTTTTTCTTGTAGCCGTAATGATAATCACTATCACAAGAATTTACCTTTCTTTGCATCAGTTGACCGCGATAAACATTTAAGGTGTCTGCATGTTTGTTCCTTTTCTCATTATGTTACGTGAAGGCCTTGAAGCGGCCCTGATTGTTAGCCTTATCGCCAGTTATCTGAAGCGCACCCAGCGCGGACGCTGGATCGGCGTGATGTGGGTTGGCGTCTTCCTGGCCGCGGCGCTCTGCCTGGGGCTGGGTATTCTTATCAACGAAACCACCGGTGAATTTCCTCAGAAAGAGCAAGAGCTTTTTGAAGGCATTGTTGCCGTAATAGCGGTGGTGATCCTCACCTGGATGGTGTTCTGGATGCGCAAGGTCTCCCGTAACGTGAAGGTACAGCTGGAGCAGGCGGTGGATAACGCCCTGCAAAAAGGCAACCAACACGGCTGGGCGCTGATCATGATGGTTTTTTTCGCCGTGGCGCGTGAAGGCCTGGAGTCAGTGTTCTTCCTGCTCGCGGCTTTTCAGCAGGACGTGGGCATCTGGCCGCCGCTGGGCGCGATGCTTGGGCTGGCCACGGCGGTTGTGCTTGGCTTCCTGCTCTACTGGGGCGGAATTCGTCTTAACCTGGGCGCGTTCTTCAAGTGGACCAGCCTGTTTATTTTGCTGGTGGCCGCGGGGCTGGCGGCAGGGGCGATCCGCGCCTTCCATGAAGCGGGCCTGTGGAACCACTTCCAGGACGTGGCGTTTGATCTTAGTAACGTTCTCTCCACCCACTCACTGACCGGCACGCTCCTTGAAGGTATCTTCGGCTATCAGGAAACGCCGAGCGTCAGCGAGGTGGCGATGTACTTTATCTATCTTATTCCGGCGCTGGTGCTGTTCTTCATGCCATCGCGCCCCAGCGCTCAGCCGTCGCGTACTGCGCCGTGAAGCTCTTTGTTTAGTTACAACATACTTTAAAGGGAAGAGACATGGCTATTCAATTCCGTCGTAGCGCGTTACAGGTTGGTGTGGCAGCGCTGTTCGCGTCTGCCTTCGCCGCTCAGGCAGCAGATATTCCGCAGGTAAAAGTCACCGTCAACGATAAACAGTGCGAGCCGATGACCATCACGGTTAACAGCGGTAAAACCCAGTTTATTATTCAGAACCACAGCCAGAAGGCGCTGGAGTGGGAGATCCTGAAAGGCGTGATGGTGGTGGAAGAGCGTGAAAATATCGCGCCTGGCTTCAGCCAGAAAATGACCGCAAATCTTCAGCCGGGGGAATATGACATGACCTGCGGCCTGCTGACTAACCCGAAAGGTAAGCTGATCGTCAAAGGCGCAGCGACAGCGGACGCGGCCAAAGGCACCGCGCTGCTGAGCCTCGGCGACGCCATTACCGCCTATAAAGCCTACGTCACCAAAGAGACGGCTGACCTGGTGGCAGGCACCAAAGCCTTTACCGACGCGGTGAAAGCGGGCGATATCGAAAAAGCGAAATCCCTGTATGCGCCTACACGTCAGCACTACGAGCGCATCGAGCCGATTGCCGAGCTGTTCTCTGACCTCGATGGCAGCATTGACGCCCGCGAAGATGACTACGAGCAGAAGGCCGCCGATCCGAAATTCACCGGCTTCCACCGCCTGGAAAAAGCCCTGTTTGGCGATAGCTCCACCAAAGGGATGGAGAAATACGCCGATCAGCTCAACAGCGACGTGCTGGAGCTGCAAAAACGCATCAGCGAGCTGGCCTTCCCGCCGTCGAAAGTGGTGGGTGGTGCTGCGGGTCTGATTGAAGAAGTGGCCGCGAGCAAAATCAGCGGCGAAGAAGATCGCTACAGCCACACCGACCTGTGGGACTTCCAGGCAAACGTCGACGGCGCACAAAAAATTGTCGATCTGTTGCGGCCCCAGCTGCAAAAAGAGAACGGCGAACTGCTGGCGAAAGTGGATGCCAACTTTAAGAAAGTTGACGCCATCCTGGCGAAATACCGTACCAAAGACGGGTTCGAAACCTACGACAAGCTGACCGATGCTGATCGTAACGCGCTGAAAGGCCCGATTACGACGCTGGCGGAAGATCTCTCCCTGCTGCGTGGCGTTCTGGGTCTGGACTAAGCGATGAACAAGCATGATGAGTACGACGTGGCGGAACCTTCCCGACGTCGGTTGTTAAAAGGGGTAGGGGCGCTGGGCGGCGCGTTTGCCCTGGCGGGCGGCTGTCCGGTGGCGCATGCGGCAAAACCGCAAAGTGCCCCCGGCACGCTCTCCCCGGATGCGCGTATGGAAACGCAGCCATTTTATGGTGAGCACCAGGCAGGAATCCTGACGCCGCAGCAGGCCTCGATGATGCTGGTGGCTTTCGATTCGCTGGCGAGTGAAAAGGCAGACCTTGAGCGTCTGTTCAGGCTGTTGACCACGCGCATTGCCTTCCTTACGGCGGGCGGTCCGGCACCGCAAACACCGAATCCGCGCCTGCCGCCGATGGATTCCGGGATCCTCGGGGCGTTTATCGCTCCCGATAATCTGACCATCACCGTGTCGGTGGGGGAATCGCTGTTTGATGATCGCTACGGTCTGGCGAAGCAGAAGCCGAAAGCGCTGCAAAAAATGACGCGATTCCCGAATGACTCTCTCGACGCGGCGTTGTGCCACGGCGATCTGCTGTTGCAGATCTGCGCCAATACCCAGGATACGGTGATCCACGCCCTGCGCGATATCATCAAGCACACTCCGGATCTGCTCAGCGTGCGCTGGAAGCGGGAAGGTTTTATCTCTGACCACGCCGCGCGCAGTAAAGGGAAAGAGACGCCGGTCAACCTGCTGGGCTTCAAAGACGGTACCGCCAACCCGGACAGCAGCAATACCGTGTTGATAAAAAACGTGGTCTGGGTGACGGAGGATCAGGGCGAACCGGCCTGGGCGGTGGGTGGCAGCTATCAGGCGGTGCGTATCATTCAGTTCCACGTGGAGTTCTGGGACCGCACGCCGCTGAAAGAGCAGCAGACGATCTTCGGCCGCGATAAGCAAACCGGCGCACCGCTCGGCATGAAGCACGAGCACGATGAACCCGACTACGCCCGCGATCCGAACGGAGATGTCATCGCGCTGGACAGCCATATTCGTCTCGCTAATCCTCGCACCAAAGAGACCCAGTCCAGTCTGATGATGCGCAGGGGCTACAGCTACTCGTTGGGGGTGACCAATTCCGGTCAGCTTGATATGGGACTGCTGTTTGTCTGCTATCAGCACGATCTGGAGAAAGGGTTCCTCACCGTGCAGAAGCGGCTCAACGGCGAAGCGCTGGAGGAGTACATCAAGCCCATCGGCGGCGGCTATTTCTTTGCCCTGCCCGGCGCGCGTGACGCGAAGACCTGGCTCGCTCAGGGTCTGATAGAAGCCTGATAATCGTCCCTGCGACAGTTCGCGGGGACATTATTTTTCCATATGACTATCTTGTTGTTATATTTCTGTAATATTCATATATGAGACTGATTCCGCTGCAGGAGCAGTCTTAAAGGTTGCATCTAGGTAAAATAAATGTTGCATTTATGATAATTCCTGATGTACTTAAGATAAGACAGCGGTAGTTCCCGGCAGTGATATTGACTCACTATGGAGATCGCGAATGGTTGCGTCCTGTACTGGACAAGGTAAACACATCAACCGCAGCACCCGGCGCGGAGGCTCAGACTCCGGCAGCGATTTCCTCACCACAAAATTCTCCCCTCCACCTCTAAATACGATTTCTACCGACGTGCATAACGGTGCGCGTAGCCGTTCTGTATCGTCATCCGGTAATGCAAGCAATGGCTTACAAGGAAGCCAACCCTCTGATGTTCGTGCGCATAATCGTGCCGATGCTGGCGCGTGTGATGAATACCAACAACTCAAGGTGCTATCCATGGGAAGACAGAAAGCAGTGATCAAAGCTCGTCGCGAAGCAAAACGTGTGCTGAGACGGGATTCACGTAGCCATAAACAGCGTGAAGAAGAATCGGTCACCTCGCTTGTGCAGATGAGCGGCGTAGAATCCATTGGCATGGCGCGGGACAGCCGCGATGCATCGCCAATAGTGGCGCGGAATGAAGCTCAGGCGCACTACCTGAATGCTATCGAGAGTAAACAGCTCATCTTTGCAACCGGGGAAGCCGGATGCGGGAAAACCTGGATCAGTGCCGCCAAAGCGGCGGAGGCGCTGATTCATAAGGACGTGGAAAGGATCATCGTTACCCGTCCGGTACTGCAAGCGGATGAAGATCTGGGCTTCCTGCCTGGCGATATTTCTGAGAAGTTTGCCCCGTACTTCAGGCCCGTCTATGACGTGCTGGTGAAGCGGTTGGGCGCTTCCTTTATGCAGTACTGCCTGCGACCAGAGATTGGCAAGGTGGAAATCGCGCCGTTCGCCTATATGCGCGGACGTACATTTGAAAATGCGGTCGTTATTCTTGACGAGGCTCAGAACGTGACCGCTGCGCAAATGAAGATGTTTTTAACGCGCCTCGGGGAGAACGTGACGGTTATCGTCAACGGCGATATTACCCAGTGTGACCTGCCGTCGGGCGTGAAGTCTGGCCTGAGCGATGCCATGTCACGTTTTGAGGAAGATGAGATGATAGGGGTGGTCCGCTTCACAAAAGAGGACTGCGTCCGCTCAGCGCTGTGTCAACGAACGCTGGAAGTGTACTCCGACTAAGATCATTTCACATTTTAAGTCATTTCTTCCCGGCGTCATGCCGGGAAGCTTCTTTTATTCCCTCTGTTCGCATGGCTTTTTTTAAATCATATTTATTTCCTATAGCATTCAACGGCATTTACGCACCGTTTTGCGGTAATAATAATATTACTGTTAATTTGCTGCGAACGCTTTTTATACAGTTAGAAAAAATGTGATATGTATTTACAATACCCACAAAATACCTTTGAATATAATGATCGCGCTAATTGTTAGGTGAAAATTAAACGTGAATGTTGTCACAGAACATGACTAAGCAGTAAAAATTAAGTTGGTGTCTTTTGGGTAATTATCTATGTTTCGTACTTGTTCAAATTAAATTCTAAGAAGAAACACACCAGGGGATCGTTTCCTCTGGAACATCACGCTGAGGGTCATACATGAACGAACTGGTTAGTGCAATTAACGGTGTTATCTGGAGCCCTGCGTTAATATTTTTATGTCTGGGTGTCGGTCTCTATTTCTCACTGCGTAGTCGTTTTCTGCAATTACGTCATATAAAACATATGATTACCCTGATGTTTCAGGGCGGGGCTACCGATGCCGGCGTATCATCGTTTCAGGCGTTGACGATGACGCTGGCGGGCCGCGTAGGGACAGGGAATATCGCCGGTGTGGCGACCGCCATTACCTTTGGTGGCCCCGGTGCGCTTTTCTGGATGTGGGTAGTGGCATTTTTAGGCGCCAGCTCTGCTTTTGTTGAATCCACGTTAGGTCAGGTTTATAAAGAAAAAATTAACGGCGAATATCGTGGGGGACCTGCCTTTTATATTGAAAAAGGGTTGGGGGTGAAGTGGTACGCATGGTTATTTGCTATTGTGACCATTTTCTCCTGCGGTTTATTACTTCCGGGCGTACAGGCAAACTCAATTGCCGCCAGCCTGGATATTGCCTTCGGTCTTAACCCAAACGTTACGGCGGCAATACTGGCTGTACTGTTAAGCTTCATTATTTTCGGTGGTGTAAAAAGGATCGCCAGCTTTAGCAGTATGGTCGTTCCGTTTATGGCGCTCGGCTATATTATTGTTGCCTGCGTTATTATCGCGATCAATATTGAAAAACTGCCTGCTGTTATCCTGCTGATCTGGAAAAGTGCTTTTGGCCTTGAAGCGGGATTTGGCGCTATTCTGGGCCAGGCTATCATGTGGGGCGTTAAACGCGGTGTCTATTCCAACGAGGCGGCGCAGGGCACCGGGCCACATGCCTCCTCGGCAGCAGCCGTAAGTCATCCGGTGAAACAAGGGCTGGTTCAGGCGTTCTCCGTATATATCGACACGCTGTTTGTCTGCTCCGCGACCGGGTTTATGCTGTTGATCACCGGGCTTTATAATGTTCAGGGCGTTGACGGCGCAGCCCTTTATACCGGTATTGCAGGCGTGGCGGCCGGTCCTGGCTATGTGCAGACAGCGATGGAAAGTATGATGCCGGGCTTTGGTAATTACTTTGTCGCCATCGCGCTATTCTTCTTTGCCTTCACCACCATCATTGCCTATTACTATATCGCTGAAACCAATATCGCCTACATCAACCGTAAAATTCACCGTCCGTGGCTGACATTCCTGCTTAAATTATGTCTGATGGCTTCCACGGTATATGGCACAATCCGCACCGCGGATCTGGCATGGGGATTAGGGGATATCGGGGTAGGGCTGATGGCCTGGCTCAACATTATTGCCATTGTCCTCTTGCATAAAAAAGCCTTTGCCAGCCTGAAGGATTATGAAACCCAGAATGCGCAGGGAATTGATCCACAGTTTGATCCGGTTCGGCTTGGGATTAAAAATGCGGATTACTGGCTGGGGGAGCGCAGAGATGAAGAGGGGGGATTGCCGGGGCAGGTTTCTTCTTCTGAAGGAAAGCAGCCGGCGGGGAAGTTGAATAACTGAGGAATAGTTTAAAACGGGCCCGTGCTTATGCGCGGGCTTTTTTTATGGGTGAGGCGGTATCACCCGCACCGGCGGGGATTGACTCGCTTCGCTCTCAGTCTGTCCAACTGGCTGCGCCAGTTGTCGAACCCCGGTCGGGGGTTCTCATCCCCCCGCAGTCGTGCAACATGCGAAAAAAAAGCCCGCATTTTCATGCGAGCTCTTCTTAAAATATGGCGGTGAGGGGGGGATTCGAACCCCCGATACGTTGCCGTATACACACTTTCCAGGCGTGCTCCTTCAGCCACTCGGACACCTCACCATATTGTTTTGCTGCCTGACCGCTTGGGGGGCAACGGGGCGCTACTATAGGGAGTTGCGCGAAAGCGGTCAAGCAGATTTTCTGCATTCGTGCCTGTTCGGTTAAGCCTTAATCAGCTTATGGCGCACCGCGCAGGATCAACGCTGCGAATCGAGCACTTCGCTGTTTTTCACGACGTCCTGCGCTTTGCTGTAACTTTCGATCAGCAGCTGGTAGGCAGGGAAGATGTGTGTGTACACCTCTGCCCATTCTCCCGCATCTTCACGGTTCCACGTGCGCTGGATCTCTGAGGCCACTGCCGCTGTGTCCATCGGTACCACGCCTGCCTGCACCACGCGCGCCAGGGTGATCTCTTGCGCCATTTTGCTGTAGGTGCCGGAGGCATCAATCACCGCAAACACTTTATATCCGTCCGCCACCGCGCTGATGGACGGGAAGGCCATGCAAACGCTGGTAATCGTACCCGCGATAATCAGCGTTTTGCGTCCGGTGGCTTTCACCGCCGCCACGAACTCCGGATTATCCCAGGCGTTGATCTCACCCTTGCGTGCCACATACTGTGCGTGCGGCGCATTGGCGTGGATCTCCGGGATAAGCGGGCCGTTCGGTCCCTGTGGAACCGACGCCGTGGTGATCACCGGGATCTTCGCCAGCGAGGCGATCTTTGCCAGCGCTGCTGCACGAGCGCGCAGCTCAGGCATTGGCATGTCTCCAACAGTCTGGAACAATCCGCTCTGGTGATCGATAAGCAGCATAACGGCATCATTGACGTCAATAACGGGACGTGCACCGTTGAAGTTTGCAGGGGTAGACATAATGCGCTCCTTTATTACGTTTAGATTTGGCCAAAGCGGCCGGAGTTGAAATCGCGAATAGCTTCGGCGATTTCGGTTTTACTGTTCATCACAAACGGGCCATAGCCCACGATGGGTTCATTCAGTGGCTCCCCGGCCATCAGCAACACTTTGGCATCGCTGCTGGCTTCGAGATGCAGCTTGTCGCCGCTCTGACTCAGCACGACCAGCTGCGCCTCACCCGCAGGCGTGGTGCCGTTCACTGTCACGCTGCCCTCAACAACAACCAGCGCCGTGCTCCAGCCTTCGGGCTGATTGAGCGTCAGGTGGCTGCCCTGGTGCAGCGCGAGATCCCATACGTTAAGCGGTGAGAAGGTATGCGCCGGGCCGGTTACCTCTCCAAAGCGGCCAGCAATCACGCGCATTGTTCCGCTGTTATCCGGCAGGGTGACCACCGGGATATCCGCCTGAGTGATGCTCTGGTAGCCAGGTGTCGCCATTTTGTCTTTGGCGGGCAGGTTGACCCACAGCTGCATCATTTTCAGTTCACCGCCTTTCTGCGAGAACGCGCTGGAGTGGAACTCCTCGTGCAAAATGCCTGCGCCTGCCGTCATCCACTGCACATCGCCTGGACCAATAACGCCGCCTTTGCCGGTGGAATCACGGTGCTCAACTTCGCCTGAGTAGACGATGGTCACCGTTTCAAAACCGCGATGAGGATGCTCGCCCACGCCGCGTTTTGCGCCATCCGCCGGGAAGGTATGTGGTCCGGCGTAGTCAAGCAGCAGGAACGGGCTCAGCGGTTCGCCGTGCGTCTGGTAAGAAAACATCGAACGAACCGGAAAACCATCACCGACCCAGTGCGGACGAGGTGCTGTATAAACGCCTGTTACGTTTTTCATGATTAACTCCTGATGTCCTGTTGATGTAATTAGCTTATATTCAAGGTTAATATCCCGGTAGATAGCAAAAATGACATTCACTGTTCCTTAAATAGAACAATGGGGGCGTATGCAGGATCTCAATGATTTCGTATGGTTTGTGAAGGTGGTGGAGCATGGCGGCTTTGCGGCGGCGGGGCGGGCGCTCGATCAGCCAAAGTCGAAACTGAGCCGTCGGATTGCGCAGCTGGAAGAACGCCTGGGTGTTCGGTTGATACAACGTACCACGCGGCAGTTTGCGGTGACTGAAGTGGGGCAGACGTTCTATCAGCACTGTAAAGCCATGCTGGTGGAGGCTGAAGCTGCGGAGGAGGCGGTGGCTGCTTTACAGGCTGAGCCGCGCGGTATGGTCAGGATCACTTGCCCCGTAACCCTACTGCACGTTCACGTGGGGCCCATGCTGGCGAGGTTTATGGCGCGCTATCCGGGGATCAACCTCCAGCTTGAAGCCACCAACCGACGGGTCGATCTGGTGGGGGAGGGGGTGGATGTGGCGATCCGCGTTCGTCCGCGCCCGTTTGATGACAGCGATTTGGTATTAAGGGTGCTGGCGGACAGGGGACACTGTCTGGTTGCCGGGCCGACACTGATTGAACGGATGGGCAACCCGGCGATGCCCTCTGAACTCAGCGAATGGCCGGGTTTAAGTATGGGCGCTGGTAAACACCTGCATAAATGGGAGCTGAGCGGGCCGGAGGGGGCGAAAGCAGACATTCACTTCACGCCGCGCCTGGTGACTACCGATATGCTGGCGCTGCGGGAGGCAGCGATGGCGGGCGTGGGCGTGGTACAGTTGCCCATTTTGATGGTGAAGGATCAGCTGGCTTCAGGTGAGCTTGTTCGGGTGCTGAATGCCTGGGAACCCAGAAGGGAAGTGATCCATGCGGTGTATCCTTCCCGGCGCGGCCTGCTGCCATCGGTCAGGACGCTGGTGGATTTTCTCACCGAAGAATATGCCCGGATGGTGGAGGAGTAACGTTTCCAGGGGACAACTGAATGCGAGCACCTAACTATCCCCTCTCCCCTCCGGGGAGAGGGTTAGGGTGAGGGGGGGATTGACTCGCTTCGCTCGCCCTGCGGGCAGCCTGTTCGCTACGCTCACAGTCTGTCCAACTGGCTGCGCCAGTTGTCGAACCCCGGTCGGGGGTTCTCATCCCCCCCTTGCGGAGAATATATAAGAAAAAAGCCCGTACTTTCGTACGAGCTCTCGTCTTGAATATGGCGGTGAGGGGGGGATTCGAACCCCCGATACGTTGCCGTATACACACTTTCCAGGCGTGCTCCTTCAGCCACTCGGACACCTCACCATATTGTCATCCCGTTGTTGTCGGGACGGGCGCTAATGTAAGGAAAAGCCGTACTGCCGTCAACCCACTTTTTCAGTAATTTAGCGTGTTTAGACAAACTTCAGGCAACCTGATTTCGAAATGTGCGAAAAGCGCCTCTTTTATCAGCAACGCGGTTTAGCGATAAATTTGTTATGCTGACAAGCCAGTTGAAAATGAAAATAAAACAGCGCACTAAAAGACAATGACTATGGATATTATCTTCTATCACCCCACTTTTGATACGGCTTACTGGATTAAGGCGCTCACGGCGGCACTGCCTGGCGCACGCGTTCGCGAATGGAAACAGGGCGATAATGAACATGCCGACTACGCGCTGGTCTGGCATCCCCCGGTCGAAATGCTACAGGGACGCCGTTTGAAGGCGGTGTTTGCTCTTGGTGCGGGGGTGGATTCCATTCTCAGTAAGCTGAAGGCTCACCCTGAAATGCTGCCGGAAGATATTCCCCTGTTTCGTCTGGAAGATACCGGTATGGGGGAGCAGATGCAGGAATACGCCGTAAGCCAGGTGCTGCACTGGTTCCGCCGCTTCGACGATTATCAGGCGTTTAAACAGCAATCCCACTGGGAACCTCTCCCGGATTATCAGCGTGAAGATTTCACCATCGGCATCCTCGGGGCGGGTGTGCTGGGTTCGAAAGTCGCCGAAGCGCTCGCTCCGTGGGGCTTCCCACTGCGCTGCTGGAGCCGGAGCCGTAAGGATTATCCGGGCGTCGAGAGCTTTGCCGGATTGGACGAACTCCCGGCGTTCCTGAAAGGGACACGCGTTCTCATTAACCTGCTGCCGAATACGGCGGAAACGGTCGGCATTATCAATGGCACGCTCCTCAACCAGTTGGCAGAAGATAGCTACTTAATGAACCTGGCGCGCGGGGTACACGTTGTGGAAGACGATCTGCTGAAAGCGCTGGATAGCGGTAAACTGAAAGGCGCAATGCTGGATGTGTATAGCCGCGAACCGCTGCCGACAGACAGCCCGCTTTGGGCACATCCACGCGTGGCGATGACGCCCCATATTGCGGCCGTGACGCGACCGGCGGAGGCCGTGGCGTATATCTCGCATACCATCAGCGAAATAGAGAAGGGCAACGTGGTGACCGGACAGGTCGACAGACAGCGAGGCTACTGAGAGAAACCCGGCGTTCGCCGGGTTTTTGCTAATATTCGCCGCTGATAACTGCTATCCTTTGGAAAAACCGCAGAGGAGAGAAAGATGTATCCCGTTGACCTGCATATGCACACCGTCGCCAGTACTCACGCTTACAGTAACCTCCATGATTATATCGCTCAGGCGAAGCTGAAAGGCATCAAGCTGTTTGCGATAACCGATCACGGTCCGGATATGGCGGATGCGCCGCACTACTGGCATTTTGTGAATATGCGTATCTGGCCACGTCTGGTTGACGGTATCGGGATACTGCGAGGCATCGAAGCGAACATCAAAAATACCGACGGTGAAATTGACTGCACCGGCCCGATGCTGACCTCGTTAGATCTGATCCTCGCCGGCTTCCACGAGCCGGTCTTTGCGCCCCAGGATAAAGAGACCAACACCGCGGCGATGATTGCCACCATTGCCAGCGGCAATGTGCACATTATCAGCCACCCGGGAAATCCGAAATACCCGATCGATATTCAGGCCGTGGCACAGGCCGCAGCGAAGCACCGCGTGGCGCTGGAGATCAACAACTCCTCGTTCGTGCATTCGCGTAAGGGCAGTGAGGCCAACTGCCGCGACGTTGCGGCGGCCGTGCGTGACGCGGGCGGAATGGTGGCGCTGGGCTCTGATTCACACACGGCCTTCACGCTGGGTGATTTTAGCGAGTGCCTGAAAATATTGCGGGACGTGAATTTCCCGGAAGAACAGATCCTGAACGTCACGCCGCGTCGTATGCTCGACTTCCTTGAGTCGCGCGGCATGGCGCCGATTGATGAATTTGCCGATCTTTAATTAATAACGGAATAAAAACATGAATGAGTTTTCCATCCTTTGCCGCGTGCTGGGCACCTTATATTACCGCCAGCCGCAGGATCCGCTGCTGGTTCCGCTGTTTACCCTGATTCGTGAAGGTAAACTGGCGCAGAGCTGGCCGCTGGAACAGGATGAGTTGCTGGAACGCTTGCAAAAAAGTTGCGATATGCAGCAGATTTCAACGGATTACAACGCGCTGTTCGTGGGAGAAGAGTGTCGCGTGTCGCCGTATCGTTCTGCCTGGCAGGAAGGTGCGACCGAAGCGGAAGTTCGGGCGTTTCTTTCAGAACGCGGCATGCCGCTGACGGATATGCCTGCCGATCATATCGGTACCCTGTTGCTGGCGGCCTCATGGATTGAAGATAAAGCAGGTGATGATGAGAATGAGGCGATTGAAACCCTGTTCGAAATGTATCTGCTCCCGTGGGTCGGAACCTTCCTGGGTAAAGTTGAAGCCCACGCCACCTCTCCGTTCTGGAGAACGCTGGCTCCGCTGACGCGTGACGCTATCGCTGCCATGTGGGATGAGCTGGCAGAAGAGAGTGAAGAGTGATTTAAATCACAAAAATCCTGCAACGATACATTTCAACTTGCACGTAACGTGCTTCTGATCTCATTTCTTGGGTGCGCATCTGCTAAGATGCGCACCATGAACATATTACTTTGTATTGCAATCACGACTGGCATCCTCTCCGGCCTCTGGGGTTGGGTGGCGGTATCTCTCGGTTTGTTGAGCTGGGCCGGTTTTCTTGGCTGCACGGCCTATTTCGCCTGTCCGCAGGGTGGTTTTAAAGGGCTCTTTATTTCAGGCAGCACGTTACTGAGTGGCGTGGTCTGGGCGCTGATCATTATGAAGGGCAGCGCGCTGGCGCCGCATGTGGAAATCCTGGGGTACGTCATGACCGGTATTGTGGCTTTCCTGATGTGCGTTCAGGCAAAACATCTGCTGTTGTCCTTTGTGCCCGGCACGTTCATGGGTGCCTGCGCGACCTTTGCAGGCCAGGGGGACTGGAAGCTGGTGGTCCCTTCGCTCATGCTGGGATTACTGTTTGGCTACGCTATGAAGAACAGCGGTCTCTGGCTTGCAGCCCGACGCGAGAAGAGCCAGAACGTTCCTGTGGTAAGTAAATAAAAAAAAGGCGAGACGAAAATCTCGCCTTTTTATACGCCGCCAATCATGACTCCGGCGGAACCGACATCTCACGGTATTTCACCAGCACCGCATTACTCACGTCACTTTTATTCTGAAGATCCCACAAGCCGCGATCGATGCCGTCATTAATCAGGAAAATCACCCCGGTTTCGATGGCCGACATCAGACATAGCATGACCGGCTCGTTAGAGGTATAGCCAATTTCAGCCTCCAGCAAACGCTGGTAGTCGATAAAGCGGAATACCCCCGCCTGCACTTCATATGAGAGAATCGTTTTGCTGGTGGTCACGGAGGATAAAATTTCACCCGTGCTCACGTTAACCACGCGCAGGTTGACGGCAATCTGATCCAGCTGATACTGCGTGTCGGCCCCGATACCAAAGTAACGGGCACCCGCGCCGCCCGATTTCACGTTACTTTCGTAGCCGATAATCGAGCCTTCCACCATGATATTGGCTGCGGTGAGAGACTGTAGCGGCATGCGGTTATTGACGCCAACGGTACCATTCTCCTGTGCAGCACGAATGATCTTTCGTTCGTTAAGCAGGTTTTGCAGCCCCTGGCGTTCCAGCGGGATAAACCAGCGCGAATCTTTCAGGGCGGTAACCAGCATCGCGGTGGCGCTCTGCGGTACGGCCGTGGAGAAGTTACTGGCCGGATACGGTTTGAACTGGCCCGTCTCATCCTGAATGTTATAGACCGAGACGAATATCTTCCCGGTAGGGCCCGGCAGATGCGTCAGATCCCGATAGCTCTGGGCACGGGGCATTAGGGTGGGTTTAGCGGCTTCTTTTGGCGGGGCAGTTAAACAACCGCTTAATAAGCACACTGCAACTAAAATAAAAAAGCGCTGCATAATAATTGTCCTTATTTCGGGGTTGTTTAGAAATCAGTTGAACTGGTCTGCAAACCGGAAACCTGGATTGTCGACGTCTTACCGGTTTTTCGGTCTGTCACATTTAACTGAAGCTGCCCGTCTTTATTGGCAATATCGACGATAAAGTCATTAGTGACCATCCGGCCGGGTTTTCCGGTATTAATGTTGGTTAATAAGCCACCTAATATTTGCGACTGGATGGCCTGAGTAAAATTATCCAGAGCTGACGGGGTCTCGATACCGAAATCATCGTCATAGCTGGGGTCTTTATAGGAGTTTTGAGCCTGCGCCTGGTTAAGCATAAAGGCTCCGTTATTCGGGTTGCCGCCAAAATTAGGGTTGCGGAACTGGAATGTCATATTTCCGGCCCAACTCAACGGCGCAATGAGCATTAACGAAATCACTGTGTGTGCGAGACGCATTACAGCCTCCGAAATAGGTGTCGTTGCTAGAACTCATCTTTTGCTAAATCGCCTGTGCTCAAAAGGGCTTTATCTAACTGTAGGCGGTTAATAGCTTCTTCTGTTTGTGCCAGTGCGAAAGCGACGTTCTGATCGAAGTCTCTTTTCGTTGGGAATAAAAAAGTCTGGTAAATAACGTCCTGATTAGCGGTTATTGTGATCCAGCTTCCCCACCGCGCACTGGGCCGTTCGTTGATGGTTAAATTACCCGGATAATCGCTTTCCCACTTATCGCTGAAGGCACGATAAAAATCGTGTCCGACAGAGGTGACAGTGTGGTCGGTCAACAGTCCAGGAACTTCCACCTCAACAGCCTGAAGGTTTCCGGCAGCAAGCATAATGCCTGCGGCGGCAATCCAACTTAGGGTGCGTTTCATGCTATTAACGCCTGAGGTTATCGTTTGCCCACGACACCGCCTGCGTGCGATTTTTAACAGCTATCTTTTTGAAAAGATTATAAAGATGCGTCTTAACCGTATTTTCGCTGATAAATAACGAACGGGCGATTTCATTATTTGAAGCACCAATACGCAGTTTGTTCAGGATCTCTTTCTCACGGTGCGTCAGAAGGGCCGATTCCGAACTGTTATAGCGATAATTTCCGGAGTGGGTAATGAGGTAGCTGGCCAGTTTTTGCGAGAAATAACACTCCCCCCGCAATATGCCCTGCAAACCCTCCACGACACGGTTTTCTTCTTCTGTAACGTAAAACACGCCGTTAATATGCGGCCAGCTCTCAATTTCGCGGAAAGGATACTCATCAGGCGTATTCAATAACAATACGTGGATATTATTGTTTTTCCTGCTTAAATTATCTTGCCAGTAATGGATCAGTTTTTTATCCGCTTCCATCATATCGAGAAGAATGATGCTGCCAGGAGCGATATCATCAAAAGAACGTTGAATGTTATGAAGTTTCCCGTTAAGTGACAGGCATTGTTTTAAATGCTGCAATAACGCTGTCGCTTGTAAGGAAGGTTTTGTGATCAACAATAATGTATGACCGGGTAAGCTATGGACTTCATTAAACATGATGAAACCCCACGTTATTTATGACACCCGGCAGCTGCCCTCGTATTATTGAAAAGGGCACCAGAAGTACTGCAGGTGTGGCACTGCTGTGTGTAGTTAAAAAACCTTCCTCCAAAGGAGGCGGTAAAATTAAAAACAAATAACGTACTGCTGTTTTCAATCTAGCTATTGCAAACTTTAAAGCAAGTGTTAATCGTGTAACAGAATGTAAAATTCGATATTTATTTGTGTATTTTGCAGGGTTAATAGTTTTTAAGATAAGGGGAAAGTTGTACAGGTGTATAAACGTGCACAGATTTTAAAAACCATACGGTATATTATAATGAGTTGTATTATCTGGTTTTTTATTATTGTAAGCCAACCGGTAAAAAGTATGAACTCTGCTAAAAACATAAGACTTCCCTAAGCCGGAATTTTTTCTTAAGAAAACTTGCTTCGTGTCACGCGCGTGACAAAGGGCATTGTCGTTTTTGTCTGAAGAAGCCGGTACAGGTTGGACAGCCTGTCTCGCTGTTGTACAAGCGCAGGAAGACATTTTTGGTTTCTGCTTTAGGCGAGTATCCCATCGTTTCAGGCGAGATTTACGACTTTGAGGTGAAGGGGAATATAAAAATAAGGCGCACGGGTGAGATATTAAACATGTTTCGGCAGACATACTCTTTTCCGTAACGCGGCGTTAACAAAACGAATCGCGTTAACGGAGTAAGGAATACCTTTTTTATAGCCAGGTCCAGGGTGACAGCATGAAAAACAAAACGTTGTTTATGATGTTTACATTACTGGGTGCGCCTGGGTTTGTAATCGCAGGTGATTCAGATTTAGCCAGTTCTGAATATAATTTTGCGATAAATGAATTAAGTAAAGCTTCATACAATCAGGCAGCCATTATTGGTCAACAGGGTTCAGGTAATAATGTTGATGTACGCCAGGGCGGTTCTAAATTGCTGTCCGTTATTTCCCAGGAGGGCGGGAATAACCGCGCGAATGTTGATCAGTCAGGGACGTATAACCTTGCTTATATCGATCAGACCGGCAACGGCAACGATGCGAGTATTAAGCAGGGCGCTTTTGGCAACACCGCCATGATTATCCAGAAAGGCTCGGGTAACAGGGCGAATATAACGCAGTATGGTACGCAGAAAACAGCAGTTGTAGTACAGAGACAGTCGCAGATGGCTATTCGCGTTATTCAACGCTAGCGATGTGTGACGCCTTAATCAATCCGATGGGGGTTTACCATGAAACTTTTCAAAGTGGCAGTTATTGCAGCAATCGTAGTTTCTGGCAGTGCTTTCGCAGGTGCGGTACCACAATTTGGCGGCGGCCACGGTGGTGGCTGGGGTGGCGGCAATAACGGCCCTGACTCAACCCTGAGCATTTACCAGTACGGCGGCGGTAACTCCGCGCTTGCTTTGCAGACGGATGCCCGAGATTCTGAATTGACCATTACCCAGCATGGTGGCGGTAACGGCGCAGATGTTGGCCAGGGCTCTGATGACAGTTCTATCGATCTGCTGCAAAAAGGCTTTGGTAACAGCGCCACCATCGACCAGTGGAATAGCAAAGACTCTGTTATCAACGTAAAACAGTTCGGCGGCGGCAACGGCGCAGCGGTAGACCAGACAGCGTCCGGCTCAACGGTGACTGTGCACCAGGTTGGCTTCGGCAACAACGCGACCGCACACCAGTACTGATTCATTTCTGTACCAAAAAACAGGGCATGCGCCCTGTTTTTTTTCGGGAGGATCTCATGAGCACCTTCATTCTCCTTGCCGCGCTTGCCAGCCAGATAACGTTCAGTACCTCACAGCAGGCAAATGTGACAACCATTATTCCTCAGGTCACGCTGGCAGACGCCTGCGAATGTCAGGTTGAGGTGTTATCTGTCCGACAGGGGCAGGGGGGACAAAGTACATCGCGGCAGAAAAATACTCTTTTTATACCCGCTAATCAGCCGATTGATTTAACGCGAATCAGTTTAAATATTCGCTCAGGGGATGCGGTAAAAATAATCGTCACCGTTTCCGATGGAAAATCGCTTCATTTATCACAGCAGTGGAACGCACCGGCAAGTACGCTTTAATCATTCATAAAATCAATGATTTAATAAAGTGGCGGCGCTGCACAGGTAAGCTATGCTGATATCAAGAACCCAGCAAACGGGTTGCTTAAATTGATACGTCATAACGGAGCGTTTTTACCCCTCAAGGACGAATTTCATTGAGGAGTACAAATAATGTTCAAATCCGCAGCGTGTATTATTTCTGGTCTGGGACTGATCCTGTCCTCTTTTTTTTCTCCGGCTTATTCAGCAACTATAGAGAATGGTGGGGTGATTCATTTTCGTGGCGCGGTGGTCGCTGACCCGTGCGAAGTCACGCCCCGGCATCGGCAGTTTGCGATTTCCTGCCCGGAAAATAACCGTATGAAAACGCATACCATCAGTTATGAAGAGGCGCTCCGGGGCCATCATCCTCACTCAGCGCTGGCCGCTGTCACCATGAAATACCTGAATGAAAAGAAAACGCTTGCGGTCGTTCAGGTGGATTACCGTTAACCGCCGTTTTTTTCGCGACAGTTTTTCTCCTTCTCCCTCTGCGATACACTGATGAAAAAGGCGGGTTGCAGAGGGTGTTTATGAGACCGCAAATCGACGTTATTCATGGCGATATCACGACGGTGCACGTTGACGTGATCGTCAACGCAGCCAATTCCTCCCTCTTGGGTGGGGGCGGGGTGGATGGTGCCATTCACCGGGCCGCGGGCCCTCAGCTCCTTGAAGCATGCAAAACCGTGCGCCAGCAGCAGGGAGAGTGCCCGCCGGGGCATGCTGTTATTACGCTTGCGGGCGATCTCCCGGCCAAAGCGGTGATCCATACCGTTGGACCCGTCTGGCACGGTGGCGACCGCCATGAGGCTGAGATTCTGGAGCAGGCGTATCGTAACTGCCTGCGGCTTGCGGCAGATAACGGCTATAAGACCATGGCGTTCCCCGCCATTAGCACCGGGGTGTACGGTTATCCAAAGGAAGCGGCAGCTACGATCGCCGTGAATACCGTTTATCACTACCTTTCCCTCAAACCCATGCCGGAAAAAGTCATTTTTGTCTGTTTCGATGAGCACACCGCCGACCTGTATCAGCGGCTTTTGACCGTGCGCAGCCAGGCATTTTGATGTCTGAAAAGCAAAAACGGCGCTCTGGAGGCGCCGTTTTTTTATCCCGCTTTAACCTGAGGTTTGCCTGAGAACAGGAAACGCAAAAGCGG
The DNA here is from genome assembly GCF_050030745.1 of Enterobacter cloacae complex sp. 402C9. Classification (NCBI taxonomy): domain Bacteria; kingdom Pseudomonadati; phylum Pseudomonadota; class Gammaproteobacteria; order Enterobacterales; family Enterobacteriaceae; genus Enterobacter; species Enterobacter cloacae complex sp. 402C9. Next base: position 1,756,224 of record NZ_JBLGUW010000001.1, read on the forward strand.
GATCCGCAGGTGGATTTCATACAACACGATGGCAATGCCAACCACAAAGACCAGACCGGTGAAGAAGCCCAGCGCATTCGATTTGATATGCGGCGTAATGTACGCCCCGAAAAACAGCGTCAGCGGATGGTGGACCAGGTAGATAAACAGTGAAGCATTAACGAAATAGGTGACGCGACTTGATTTAAAATTCAGCAGACGATGGCCAAGGGCGAACACCACGTTAACCATCCACAGGCCCATCAGCATCGTTATCACGCTCTCTGTCTCATACATCCACGCGTCCCCGCTGCCAAAGCGCTGATTGAGAAGATAGGCGGCAAAGGCCAGCGCAGCACCCACCGCACACCAGGGGGAGGGGGTGGTAAACAGCGCTTTAAGCCGGGGATGAATAAATGCCAGCGCCCCAATCAGGAAGAAGGGAATGTAGAACAGGGTCTGCATCACCACGAAATTAAACAGCCCATCGCTCAGAATGGGAGGGTAGACAATGAGCAGCGTACGCCTGACGGCGGCATACGCGACCCCCAGCGCAAGAAACAGCAGCGACAGCTTGCCCAGGGTGATGTTGGCGAAGAAGGTCGAAGTTGCGGCGCTCGCGCGCTGGCGCAGTTGACTGAAGATCAGCAAACTCACCGTGGTTAGCACCACCAGTACCAGCAGGAACCAGAGGTGGGAAATCAGCTCCCAGACCAGGGTGTTGTATTTCTCATAGAACGAGAGATTAGGCCAGTTTTCCGCCTTGCCTTTAACATGCTGCAACATGATGAACTGCGGCAGCGTCAGCAGCGGAATGGCCGTCAACATTGGTATGCCCACGCGCTCCACGCGTACTTTCCACCACCGCTTGAGGGGATAGCGCAAGAAGAGCATGTAAGAGAAATAGCCTGAAATGACGAAAAACACCTGCATGCGGAAGGCATGGATAAAATCATTGAACAGCGTCAGCCACCAGGAGGGCATCTGGCTGTTCACATGCCAGGTGTGGCTGGAATAGATCAGTGAAATATGAAAAGGGATCCCCAATAGCATGAGCCATGCGCGGATCGAGTCGAGGAAATATTCACGTTGTACAGGGGTTGTGCTCATATAACTTTGCGCATTCTCAGACTTTTCGCCTTATCCCTAAGGCTCATAATGGTTACATTCGGAGCCAACCCTACACCAAGACCGACACCCTGTCTCCAGGATAAGCACGCAAAGTGAAAAGCGGGTTCTTTCATTTGCTTAATCCATGAGCCAGCGAGCTGAACAAAGCAGTGATAATGTTGTCGGATTGCCTGAGTTTCCATTAAAATGGATCGGATCGATATAAGCACACAAAGGGGGAAGTGCTTACTTATTATGAAACATAAACCACAAATGATGAAAATGCGTTGGTTGGGTGTAGCAGTGCTGTTGTCACTGTATACCTCATCTGCACTGGCCTTTAACATCGATGATGTCGCAAAACAGGCTAAATCGATGGCGGGCAAGAGCTACGAAGCGCCAAAAAGTAACCTGCCCTCCGTTTTCCGCGACATGAAATACGCGGACTATCAGCAGATCCAGTTCAATCACGATAAAGCGTACTGGAACAATATTAAAACCCCGTTCAAGCTTGAATTTTACCACCAGGGTATGTACTTCGACACGCCGGTTGCCATCAATGAAGTGACGGCGACCGCGGTACGTAAAATCAAGTACAGCCCGGATTATTTCAATTTTGGCGATGTGCAACACGATAAAGACACGGTGAAAGACCTCGGCTTCGCAGGCTTCAAGGTGCTTTACCCGATTAACAGCAAAGATAAAAACGACGAAATCGTCAGCATGCTTGGCGCCAGCTACTTCCGCGTGATTGGCGCGGGGCAGGTGTACGGGCTTTCTGCGCGCGGTCTGGCAATTGATACCGCGCTGCCATCAGGTGAAGAATTTCCACGTTTTCGCGAGTTCTGGATCGAACGTCCAAAACCAACCGACAAACGTCTGACAATTTATGCGCTGCTGGACTCCCCTCGTGCGACAGGCGCTTATCGCTTCGTGATCATGCCAGGGCGTGACACGGTGGTTGACGTGCAGTCTAAAGTTTACCTGCGCGATAAAGTGGGCAAACTGGGCGTCGCGCCGCTGACCAGCATGTTCCTGTTCGGGCCGAATCAGCCGTCTCCGGCGACTAACTTCCGCCCTCAACTGCATGATTCTAATGGCCTTTCCATTCATGCTGGTAACGGCGAGTGGATCTGGCGTCCGCTGAACAACCCGAAACACCTCGCCGTCAGCAGCTTTGCGATGGAAAACCCGCAGGGCTTTGGTCTGCTGCAACGTGGCCGTCAGTTCTCCCGCTTTGAAGATCTGGACGACCGCTACGATCTGCGCCCAAGCGCCTGGGTTACACCGAAAGGCGACTGGGGTAAAGGCAAGGTTGAGCTGGTTGAAATTCCAACCAATGATGAAACCAACGATAACATCGTGGCGTACTGGACACCGGATCAGCTGCCTGAAGCCGGTAAAGAGATGAACTTCAAGTATGCGATCACCTTCAGCCGTGACGAAGACAAACTGCACGCACCGGATAACGTGTATGTGATGCAGACGCGTCGTTCTACGGGGGACGTGAAGCAGTCCAACCTGATTCGTCAGCCGGATGGCACGCTGGCATTTATCGTGGACTTCACCGGGCAGGATATGAAAAAACTGGCGCCGGATACTGCCGTGACGGCACAGGCCAGCATTGGCGATAACGGTGAAATCGTTGAGAACGCTGTGCGTTACAATCCGGTCACCAAAGGGTGGCGTTTGACCCTGCGCGTGAAGGTGAAAGATCCGAAACAGACCACTGAAATGCGCGCCGCGCTGGTCAGTAACGATAAGCCGCTGAGTGAAACCTGGAGCTATCAGCTACCTGCCAATGAATAATACATCTGAATATATTGATGCCATGCCGCTAACGGACATTGAAAAAGCGGCACTCCCTGCGAGCGACATCCGCGCGGTTCACACCGCGCTGGATGGTGAACATCGTCACTTTTCCCGTGATGATGATACGCCGCTGGGGTCAGTGAAGGCACGTCTGGAGCAGGCATGGCCAGACTCGCTGGCAGAAGGGCAGTTAATCAAGGATGACGAAGGGCGTGACCAGCTACAGGCGATGCCGAAGGCCACGCGTTCCTCTATGTTCCCCGATCCGTGGCGCACCAACCCGGTGGGTCGCTTCTGGGATCGCCTGCGTGGGCGTGACGTGACGCCGCGCTATCTGTCACGTCTGACCAAAGAACAGCAGGCGTCCGAGCAGAAATGGCGTACCGTGGGAACGATTCGTCGTTACATTCTGCTGCTGCTGACGCTGGCACAGACTGTTGTCGCCACCTGGTACATGAAAACTATTCTGCCGTACCAGGGCTGGGCATTGATTAACCCTGCTGACATGATTGGCCAGGATATCTGGGTCTCCTTCATGCAGCTGCTGCCGTATATTTTACAGAGCGGCATCCTTCTGCTGTTTGCCGTGCTGTTCTGTTGGGTCTCCGCCGGGTTCTGGACGGCGCTGATGGGCTTCCTGCAACTGCTGATGGGGCGTGACAAATACAGCATTTCCGCGTCGACGGTCGGGGATGAACCCCTCAATCCTGAGCACCGTACCGCGCTGATCATGCCTATCTGTAACGAAGATGTTGACCGCGTATTCGCCGGGCTGCGTGCCACCTGGGAGTCCGTAAAGGCGACCGGTAACGCGGCGCATTTCGACGTCTACATCCTGAGCGACAGCTACAACCCGGATATCTGCGTGGCAGAGCAAAAAGCCTGGATGGAGCTGATTGCTGAAGTGCAGGGCGAAGGGCAGATCTTCTACCGTCGTCGTCGTCGTCGTGTTAAGCGTAAGAGCGGGAACATCGATGACTTCTGCCGTCGTTGGGGTAACCAGTACAGCTACATGGTGGTACTGGATGCGGACTCCGTGATGAGCGGCGACTGCCTGAGCGGGCTGGTCCGTCTGATGGAAGCCAATCCGAACGCGGGTATTATTCAGTCCTCGCCAAAAGCGTCCGGTATGGACACGCTATATGCGCGCTGCCAGCAGTTTGCGACCCGCGTCTACGGGCCGCTGTTTACTGCCGGTCTGCACTTCTGGCAGCTGGGTGAATCTCACTACTGGGGCCACAACGCCATTATCCGCGTGAAGCCATTCATCGAGCACTGCGCCCTGGCGCCGCTGCCGGGTGAAGGATCGTTTGCCGGGTCCATTCTGTCGCATGACTTTGTGGAAGCCGCGCTGATGCGTCGCGCAGGGTGGGGCGTCTGGATTGCCTACGATCTGCCGGGCTCGTATGAAGAGCTGCCGCCGAACCTGCTGGATGAGCTCAAGCGTGACCGCCGCTGGTGTCACGGTAACCTGATGAACTTCCGCCTGTTCCTGGTGAAGGGGATGCACCCTGTTCACCGTGCGGTGTTCCTGACGGGCGTGATGTCCTATCTGTCTGCGCCGCTGTGGTTTATGTTCCTGGCACTCTCGACCGCGTTGCAGGTTGTGCATGCCCTGACGGAGCCGCAGTACTTCCTGCAACCGCGCCAGCTGTTCCCGGTGTGGCCGCAGTGGCGTCCGGAGCTGGCGATTGCGCTGTTCGCGTCGACCATGGTGCTGCTGTTCCTGCCTAAGCTGCTCAGTATCATTCTGATCTGGTGTAAAGGTTCGAAGGAGTACGGTGGTTTCTGCCGCGTAACCCTTTCACTGCTGCTGGAAGTGCTGTTCTCGGTCCTGCTGGCACCGGTGCGTATGCTGTTCCACACGGTATTCGTGGTGAGCGCGTTCCTGGGATGGGAAGTGGTGTGGAATTCACCGCAGCGTGACGATGACTCTACGCCATGGAGTGAAGCCTTTATGCGCCACGGCTCTCAGCTGCTGCTGGGCCTGGTGTGGGCCGTTGGTATGGCCTGGCTGGATCTGCGTTTCCTGTTCTGGCTGGCGCCAATCGTCTTCTCGCTGATCCTGTCGCCATTTGTGTCGGTGATCTCCAGTCGTTCTACGGTGGGCCTGCGTACCAAACGCTGGAAGCTGTTCCTGATCCCGGAAGAGTATTCTCCGCCGCAGGTGCTGGTGGATACCGATACCTATCTGGAGCAGAACCGCAAACGCACGCTGGATGATGGCTTTATGCACGCCGTGTTTAACCCGTCATTCAATGCGCTGGCAACCGCGATGGCGACTGCGCGTCACCGCGCCAGCCAGGTGCTGGAGATCGCCCGCGATCGCCACGTTGAGCAGGCGCTGAATGAGACGCCAGAAAAGCTTAACCGCGACCGTCGTCTGGTGCTGTTGAGCGATCCGGTGACGATGGCACGGCTTCACTACCGCGTGTGGACTTCTCCGGAGAGATACTCTTCGTGGGTGAACTACTACAAGGACGTGAAGCTGAATCCGCTGGCCCTGAAGGCGAAGTAAGTTGTTAAGTAGGGCGGGTAAGCGAAGCGCCACCCGCCAAATAAAATACCGGCTTAATCGCCGGTATTTTTTTAGAGGTCAGAAATGAAAGTAATCATTGTTGTCATGATGGCATGCCTGCTCAGCGGCTGCGGCAGCATCATCAGCCGCACCATTCCCGGACAGGGCCACGGGAATCAGTACTACCCCGGCGTACAGTGGGATGTCCGCGATTCCGCATGGCGCTATCTCACCGTGCTCGATCTGCCGTTTTCGCTGATTTTCGACACGCTACTGCTGCCCATCGATGCCAGCCACGGCCCTTACGAGTAACGAGAGCTTATCGCTCGTCCCATTCGTCCGCTGCGGCCTGACCTTCTTCGGTATCCAGCGGCGGTTCGAGCTGAAACTCACCTTCATCCCATTCATGCAGCGTATTTTCTTCCAGCCACTCCTGACGTAACTCAATTTCGTCATAGTCGCCGTCGAATACCGCCTGCGCACCTTCACCACTCAATATCGGCAGACATTCCCCGTCTTCACCTTCGTCAGCAAAGAATTCGGCCTGCCACATAATATCGCCGTCCTGTAGGACGTATTTTTGGATATTGAGTTGTTGCACGTCAGCATCTTCTTCCTCAATGCCGGGATTATCGGCGAGGAATTCTTCGCGAGCGGCATCGATAGCTTCTTCCAGCGTGGCGTACATGGTCATTGGTGTCTCCCTGTTTTTCGTGAAGGTATTCAGGGAAAGAATAGCTGATTATATGATTTTGCAAGTATGAATGCGTAAATTAGCCGTCACGATGTTGTGTTATGCGCGCCGGGCGTAGCGCCCGGGATAAGCTGAGCCAGGAATAAACAGCGTTGAACAGCACGACGCCTGCCGTCACGATAAAGACCGCCCGGAAACCGAAACTGGCCGAAACCCCCGCGCCGACCAGCGGCCCGGTGACGTTACCCAGATCGCGAAACGACTGGTTGTAGCTGAAAATACGTCCGGCAATCTGGTTGGTGGAGTTATAAACCAGCAGCGTCTGCACCGCAGGAAGCAACGCGCCGTCCGCTGCGCCCAGCAGAAAGCGCAACACGCCGAGCTGCCAGGGAGACTGCACCATCGACATGGGGATCAGCAGCAGAACGGAGAGGATCAGGGCGCAGATCAGAATTTTCTCCGGGCCGATGCGATCGCCCAGCTTGCCGAGCCGCGGCGCGCTCAGCAACGCGGCCACGCCGGGAACAGAGGCGATCACGCCGCTGATAAAGGCGATATTGCTGACGTTGCCGGCCAGGTCGCGGACATAGAGCGTCAGAATAGGCGCGATTGAACCGGTGGCCACCTGAATAATCATGGTGGTCACAAACAGGCTCAGCACCAGCTTTGGGTTTTTCAGCGAGGCCAGCACATCCCGGGCGTGCAGCATCTCTTTTTTGGCTACCGGCGTGAAATTCTCGCGGATGCAGATAAGCGTCACGAGGAAGCAGAGGAACAGCACGCTGGCGGTAATGAAGAATACCGGCCGCAGTCCGTAATGGTCGGCCAGCAGCCCGCCCGCCAGCGGACCCAGCAGTGCGCCGCTTACGCCGCCAGTGGAGAGCGTACCCAATGCCCAGCCGCTTTTATGGCGTGGGATTTGGGTTGCGATCAGGGCGTTGGCATTGGGGATAAATCCCCCGAGCAGACCCAGAAGCGCGCGTAATATCAGGAACTGCCAGACATTCTGCGCCACCCCCATCAACAGCATTATGATCGCCATGCCGAGCGCGGAGCGCAGCAGCATAATTTTGCGGCCTTTGCGATCCGCAAGCCCACCCCAGAAAGGCGACGCAATGGCGGAGAACAGGAACGTAATGCTGAACACCAGGCCGGACCACATATTCAGTGCGCTATGGCCGGTGACGCCGAGCTGTTCAACGTAGAGGGGCAGGAAGGGCATTACCAGGCTAAAGGCGGCGCCAGTAAGAAAACAACCCAGCCATGCAACCGTCAGGTTGCGTTTCCAGTTTATGGGAGCATCTGTGGAGGACATAACTATCCGCATAATGAGGTGCAGGGCACCGTGACCAGTGAGGTAATAAGCCTGCTAATTATGCGCCTGGGGTATGATTGCCGCAATGACGGGGAGCTTTTAAAGCTAAAACAGCTTGCGGCCCGGAAGACCGCATGCAGATTAATAACGAGAAGGGACGCCCTGAGGCCGGGTTTTGAAGCGGCGATGCAGCCACATGTACTGCTCGGGAGCGAGCATAATGCATTTCTCGACAATAGCATTCATCCAGCGCGCGGTGGTTTCTGCATCATCCAGCGGCGGCGTGAGTTCCGGCTCCAGCATGATGAGCTGATAGCCTGAACCGTCTGGTTTACGGCGCGGTACAAACGGCACGATAGCCGCTTTGGACATCCGCGCCAGCATCCAGGTCCCGGTGGTTGTCGCCGCATCTTCCACCGCAAAGAACGGGACAAACACGCTGGATTGCGGGCCATAGTCATGATCCGGGGCATACCAGACCACTTCACCTGATTTGAGGGCGCGGATCATCCCTTTAAGGTCTTTGCGGTCGATCATGCTTTTATTCGAGCGCATGCGTCCGTTGGTCTGTATCAAATCGATCACCGGATTATCGTTGGGACGATAAACGCCAATACCCGGCGCCTGCATGCCGAACATGCGCGCGCCAATTTCGAGCGTCAGGAAATGAACGCCAATCAGCAGGACGCCAGTCTGGTTGGCCTGGAGATTATGCACCGGATCCATGCCGGTTCCGGCCACTTCCGTCCAGCGCGCCATGCGCTTATCCGACCAGAACCAGGCCATACCGGTCTCCATCAGTCCCATGCCGACAGATTCGAAGTTTTTAACCACCATGTCGTGACGCTCAGATTCGCTCATCTGAGGAAAGCAAAGCTCAAGATTTCGATACGCGATCCTGGCGCGACGCTTCATAAATTGTTGAGCAATGCGGCCCAGTCCTTTACCCATGCGGAAAATTACGGGATAAGGCAGCTGTACAATTAGCCACAACAAGCCAATGCCTGACCATGTTAACCAATAGCGTGGGTGTAAAAGCGCGGCAGTAAATTTCGGTAACTGGGTCATGTCTGTCCTGTGTTCTAACGTCCTGAAGGGCTATTGTCTCATTTTTTGAGGCATAGCCAAAATGTCTGTCATCGAAACATGAAAGAATATGCAAGTGTTAAGTCTGATTAATCAGGTTGACTGAAATGTAGCGTAAATTGTGTGGATGTAAATTGTCTTTGTTTGCTATATCATGCCGACCGATTTTTATTTCTCAACGATTGCAGGACTTGTACACCATGCCAGTGTTACACAACCGCGTTTCGAATGAGATGTTGAAAGCGCGTATGTTGGCCGAAACCGAACCGCGCACAACGATCTCTTTCTATAAATATTTTACCATCAACGATCCACAGGCGACCCGCGATGCGCTTTACCAGGCTTTCACCGCCCTGAACGTGTTTGGTCGCGTCTATCTGGCGCGTGAGGGTATTAACGCGCAGATCAGCGTGCCGGAAAGCAAAGTCAGCGCCTTCCGCGATCTCCTTTATGGTTTTGATCCGGCGCTTAACGGCTTACGCCTGAACATTGCGCTGGATGATGACGGCAAATCGTTCTGGGTGCTGCGCATGAAGGTGCGTGAGCGTATTGTGGCGGATGGCATCGACGATCCGAACTTCAATGCCGCTAATGTGGGGGAGTACCTAAAGGCCGCTGAAGTGAACGCGATGCTCGACGATCCGGATGCAGTGTTCATCGATATGCGTAACCACTACGAATATGAAGTGGGCCACTTCGAGAATGCGATGGAAATTCCTGCCGACACTTTCCGCGAACAGCTGCCGAAAGCGGTTGAGATGATGCAGGAGCATAAAGACAAAAAGATCGTTATGTATTGCACCGGGGGGATCCGCTGCGAAAAAGCCAGTGCCTGGATGAAACACAACGGTTTTAATAAAGTCTGGCATATTGAGGGTGGGATCATTGAATATGCCCGCCGCGCCCGCGAGCAGGGGTTACCGGTGCGTTTTATCGGTAAAAACTTTGTGTTTGATGAGCGTATGGGCGAGCGAATTTCAGAGGACGTAATCGCTCACTGTCACCAGTGCGGTACGCCGTGCGACACGCATACCAACTGCAAAAACGACGGTTGTCATCTTCTGTTTATTCAGTGTCCTGCATGTGCCGAGAAGTTTAATGGCTGCTGTAGCGAGCTGTGCAGTGAAGAGAGTATCCTGCCTGAAGAAGAGCAACGTCGTCGCCGTGCCGGGCGCGAGAACGGGAATAAGATCTTTAATAAATCCCGGGGCCGACTGAATACCAAACTGGGTATTCCGGACCCGGAGTAAAACATTGCCCGGCGGCGTAAAAGCCTGCCGGGCCTGTTTTATGACTTCTGCTGAACGCCTTCCACCGAAATAATCAGCTCTACATCCTGCGATGCCGGTCCTAAATCTGTGGTGATATTAAAATCTTTCAGATGAATTTTGCCGGCGGCTTCAAAGCCAGCACGTTTTCCGCCCCACGGATCGTCTCCCTGGCCGATTAATTTCGCATCCAGTGTTACCGGTTTTGTTACGCCGTTCAGCGTCAGATTACCGGTAATAGCGAGCTTATCACCGTCTTTCTTCACTTCTGTCGACGCGAAAGTAGCTTGCGGGAATTTGCCTACGTTCAGGAATTCAGCGCTGCGCAGATGTTTATCACGCTCGGCGTGATTAGTGTCGACGCTGTTAGTATTAATGGTGACGTTTACTTTATCGGCAGCAGGGTTTTTCTCGTCGAAACTAAATGTGCCATCGAAATCATTGAACGTACCATATAACCAGCTGTAACCCAGATGCTGAATACGGAAATTGACGAAGGCATGCTGGCCTTCTTTATCAATTTTATAGTCGGCGGCAATGGCCGAACCGGTGGTAAATAACAGCGAACCTAATGCGATACCCAACAGGCGTTTTTTCATTTTATGCTCCAGAGTCAACTGACGAACGGCCAAGCATGCGCTTCAGCGTATCGTCTTTATCGATAAAGTGGTGTTTCAGGGCCGCAAGGCCATGCAGAACAGACAGGATCACCACGCTCCATGCCAGCCACAGATGAACCACACCTGCGGTGTCAGCCTGTGAACCGGCGTCAGCCAGCGTGGCAGGGACGTCAAAGAGCCCAAACACGCTGATCGGTTTGCCGTCTGCGGTCGAAATGAGATAGCCGCTGATCAGAATGGCGAACAGCAGGGCATAGAGTGCGATATGTGCGCCAACAGCGCTTATGCGGGTAAGACGGCCATGGCTTTTGGGGGCAGGAGGGGGCGGAGAGAGATGTCGCCAGATCACGCGAAAAACCAGACCCATCATCAGCAGAACCCCAATGCTTTTGTGCAATTCGGGGGCCTGATGATACCAACCGTCATAATAGCTTAATGTCACCATCCAGAGGCCGAGACCAAACATGGCATAGACAGCAAGTGCAAATAGCCAGTGTAAACACATGGATATTATTCCGTAGCGGCTGGAGGAGTTACGCCATTGCATATGAATTTCCGTTCTCAAATGACTGAGCAATAAAAATGGCCGGATTAATTAAATAATGCAACTGAAAAAAAGGAATAATGTTATTTAGTTATTTTATTTCAGCGAATTTGAATATGTTTCCGCAATGTATTTCAATCGCTTCGTTCAATAAATTTGAGATGACTTTTTATAAAAACTATAAGTTAAATAAGTTTAAAGGAGTGTCAATAAACGTCAGTGATGGTTTTCAGAAGAATACAATAAAGATGACGTCAACAATCGCCAGCAGCGACCAAAGGACAATGTAGAGCATGAAATGCTCGCGGATGTTATTGATAAGGTAATTCACCAGTCTGCGCATCATGATCCTCTCGCAAATCAGGCTCCGGTTATTCGGAGCCTGTAGCGGTATTATCGGCTAAAGCGCGAGAGCGCGAAGGGTTTGAGATCAAACGAAGGCGCAATCCCCTGAGCAAACTGGGCGGCGATTTCACCTAACACAGAGGCAAATTTAAACCCGTGACCGCTGAGCCCGGTTACGATCAGGGTGTTGTCGTGCCCAGGCAGGGTGTCGATGATGAAGTCTTCATCTGGCGTATTGTCGTAGGTGCACGCTGCGCCATAAAGCAACCCGCCTACGCCCGGCAGAATATTACGCAGGAACGTGAAGGCTTCGGAACCATCCTGCGGATAGGCTCCGTACGGCTTGCGTTCTTCCGCAGAGGAAATTACCTGTCCGCCGTTATGTTTGCCAATCTTGAGCGCGTCTTTTTCCGAGGGGAAACCGTAGTACTGGTCGCCATTAGGTAACTCGCCCGTGAACGCCGGGAATTTGTTCTGGCTGCTGTAACGCCCGTCAGACTGGAACCAGGAGAAGACTTTGCGTACCGGCTGGATGGGCAGATCCGGCAGCAGTTTCGTCACCCACGTTCCCGCACTCACCAGCAGGCGCGTGGCGGTATATTCACCTTCAGACGTGGTGACGGTTGAACCCCCGGCATGGTGGGTGATACCCGTGACCGGACAGTTAAACAACTGTGCGCAGCCCGCTTTGGCGGCGAGATCAATCCAGGTCTTAATGGCCGTTTCGCTGTGCAGTACCCCGGAATTGGCTTCAAACAATCCAATGTAGTCTTCAGGGACAGAAATTTCCGGCCAGCGCGCCATTATGTCGTTCGCATCCAGACGCTCAACGTCCAGACGGTAGGCTTTCGCGCTCTCCTCGACCGTCGCCAGAAACGTGGAGTTGGCGGGCCCCAGATTAATAACCCCGGTGCGCTCAAAAATGCGTTCTTCGGTGAGTGCGGCCAGCTCATCCCACAGCGTCTGAGCCCGAAGCACCAGCGGTACATAGCGCTCACCTTCGCCGTAAGCGTGACGGATAAGACGGGTATCGCCGTGATGGCTTCCTTCAGAATGAGGGGGAAGGTGGGCGTCAATCATCAGAACATTCAGACCCGCCTGCGTAGCGTAATAACCGGCTGCAGATCCAACGGAGCCGCTTCCGATAATGATCAAATCGTATTTCATAGGCTTCTCTTTACTAACGCTTTGTTAGCAGAGTAATTAACTATGTGGGCTTATACAAGAGCGAAATAAATAAGGCACCGCGAGGGTGCCTGTTGAGTGAAAAGGGGCATAAGGTCAATGCCGTTTATACTCATTTTCCTGGTAGTCGCCAGATTCTATTTTTGCGATGCCTGCTTCCAAAATAGAAATAAACTGACGGGCGACGTCTGTTGTAAGCCACAGCGTCTGTCCAACTTCCGCTTCGTCACGGTTTAGCTGATTCGGGGTCTGGTAGTGCAAACGCAGCATCAGCGCATCGTAGCTGTCTACGGTGCTGATATCCCAGCCAACGAGTGGATGGGTCTGGATGACTTCATTATTCTTTTCCATTATAACCCCCTTAATGCGTGTTAGAAGACAACGACTTTGAGGTTCAATGCATGTTTTTCTGAAAGCTTTTTCAGTATATCAATTAATAAGGGTTCCGCAGGAAAAAATAAACGGGTAGCAACACATTTTTCTGCTTTTTAGGATTGTTCGAACAATAAAACGTCATCTTGTTCACGATTTTCTAAGAAGATACTGAAATATTTTGAACTTCCAGGAGACGAAACGAAAAAAAGCCGGGGCGACCCGGCAAAAAAACACAATGAGGGAGCAAATTTTAATCAGTGATAAACCAGTCGTCGGCGCTTTCCCATGTTTCCTGCAAAATTTCGCTGATGCGGTCTTTGTCTTCTTTCGCGCCGCCAATGACGGAAAGATGGTTTGCTGACGCATAACGTACCGTTATGGCGCCATCGTTTTCAGGAAAAGTGCTGTTAATACGTCGGGATAGCTCACCCGCCAGAGCGTCGAGTGCGCCAGCAGGCAGGACGGTGGTTTTGGCAATGGTGACTTCAATACGCATAAATGCCCCCTGTGTAATATACTGTTTATTTATACAGTTATATTGCCGGTTTGACAACAGGGGGATGACAATTTTTTAGCTTTTTACCGTCCAGCTTACGGTTTCACCTGCCAGGAAGGGGATCAGCGTATCGTCGGTGAGCGCAATCGACGCTTCAACCTGGCTTTCTTTGCGCTCCAGCTCAATGAACGTGTCATTAACCGGCAGACCGTAGAAACGCGGGCCGTTAAGGGAGCAGAAGGCTTCGAAATGGCCTAACGCGTTCATCTCGTCAAAGACGGTTGCGTAACTTGCCAGGGCGGTCGGGGCGTTAAAGCAGCCTGCACAGCCGCAGCTCGCCTCTTTTCGGTGACGGGCATGCGGGGCGGAATCCGTGCCGAGGAACGCGCGCGGGAAGCCGCTGGCGACCAGCTCACGTAGCGCCTGCTGGTGGATATTGCGCTTGAGGATCGGCAGACAATACAGATGTGGACGAACGCCACCCACCAGCATGTGGTTACGGTTAAACATCAGGTGCTGCGGGGTGATGGTGGCGGCAATCAATTCGTTTCCATCCCGGACATACTCTGCGGCATCTTTGGTCGTAATGTGTTCAAACACTACCTTCAGCCCAGGAAGACGCTGGCGCAGCGGCTCCATGACCGTTTCGATAAAACGCGCTTCGCGATCGAAAATATCAATGTCAGCGTGGGTGACTTCCCCGTGCACCAGCAGTGGCATCCCCAGTTTTTGCATACGCTCCAGAACGGGCATGATGGCGTCGATGCTCGTCACCCCATGGCTGGAGTTGGTGGTGGCGTTTGCCGGGTAGAGCTTCGCGGCGGTGAACACACCTTCGTTAAATCCGCGCTCAACCTCATTGGGATCCAGCGAGTCCGTCAGATAGCAGGTCATCAACGGAGTAAAATCGTGCCCGGCCGGAACGGCGTCAAGGATACGCTGGCGATAGGCGATCGCGGCCTCGACGGTGGTGACTGGCGGAACCAGGTTAGGCATAACAATCGCACGGCCATAAATTTCGCTGGTATACGGCACGACGGTTTTCAGCATGTCGCCATCACGAAGATGGATATGCCAGTCGTCTGGGCGGCGGATTTTGAGAACCTGGGATTGTACAGTCATGGAAGCTCCGGCTTGAAAGGGATCAGTCATAAGATGGCTGTTTTTGCCGGACACAAATCATAAGCGGAAACGTTTTCGTTTGCACACTATTCCGTTAAAAAAAACGGGCGCCTGAGCGCCCGGAGTATTTAGTCGGTGAAAGGAATGATGATTTCACCCGGTTTCACCTCTATCCCTTTGGCATATTTTTTCGCCAGAGATTCGCCCTTACTCTTGTCTTCGCTCAGAACGTAGGCGGGCTGCTGGTTAAAATAGTTCTGTAACGACTGGTTGAGATAAGGCATCAGCGTTTGCAGCACCGGTTTCATTTTATCCGGCGTGACGACCGCATCGACGATTTCCATCTCTTGCAGGAAAATTGCCCCTTTCTCTTTATTAAAGACCGGCAGCGCCTTGAGCTTCAGCTTGATATCCGCTTTCTGATTGCCGAAGAGCGAGGTCATGTCGAGGCTGGCATCGCCGGACAGGGTGACTTTGTTTGGCTCCTCGCGCCCAATCTGGCTGGCGAGATTCGTCAGGACGATATGTGCATCCGCAAGGCCGGGCACGCCGATATCTTTTGAAAAGTTATTATGTTTTTCCAGCGCCTGATTAATTTCCTGCTCACTGACGGTGTACTGCGTAAGCTGGTTACATCCCACCAGCAGCCCACTGACAATTAACGCAGCGGCAATAACGATCTTTTTCATGGTGTTCCTCAACATAAAATCGGCGCATCTGTCCTGATACGCCAGTATGTCAGGGTGATCCTGGAGAAACCAGCAGAAAAAACTGATAGTGCAGGGAGGTAAATATCCTCCCCCAGAAGGTCAGGCGCCAGGCTCCAGCATCCCGCGGGTGCTGCGTTTATCACTGAACTGCCACCAGAGGGCAATCAGCGTCATAAAGCCGACCATACCGAGCATGACCCACGGCAGCTCCGGCTGATGGAGCGCTTTTCCGGCATCAAACAGCCAGCCGCCACCGGTGTAACCCAGCGCGCCGCCAAGCGCCAGTCCGAGACGGCTGAAGCCCATGTAGCTGCCACGGGCCCGGGCGTCGGCAAGTGACGCGCTCAGGGTTTCACGGGCCGGCTCGGCAATGATTGAGCCAATATAGAAGGTGCAAATCAGCATAAACAGCTGCTGGAGTGAGCTCACCAGGCCGATGGGCATCATGCTCAGCGTCATCAGCAACAGCCCGGCCATCAGACGGTGCTCAAGCCGGAAACGGCGCTCGCTCCACCGGGCAATCGGATAGAGCAGAGTCAGAGAAAGGCAGGCCTCAATGGCATACATCCATTTTACCGCCGCCGGCGTGCCGGCAATATCGTTAACCATAATCGGCAGCATCAGCATGACCTGCACGGCGAGCATGTAGTAGCCGGTCAACGTTAAAACATAGGTGACGAAGCGTTTATCGCTCAGCACGCGGTCAAGCCCTTCCCGCACCGGCGCTTTTACCGTCGACAGCTTCCATGCAGGCAGAAACAGACCGTTAAACAGCGCGCAGAGAATAAACAGCACCGCGCCGGTGGCGCAGACCAGGCGGAAATCGTATTGCAGCAGCCAGCTTCCCAGCAGGGCGCCCACTACCGCGCCAGCGCTG
This sequence comes from Enterobacter cloacae complex sp. 402C9, assembly GCF_050030745.1. Taxonomy (NCBI): domain Bacteria; kingdom Pseudomonadati; phylum Pseudomonadota; class Gammaproteobacteria; order Enterobacterales; family Enterobacteriaceae; genus Enterobacter; species Enterobacter cloacae complex sp. 402C9. Next base: position 1,772,280 of record NZ_JBLGUW010000001.1, read on the forward strand.
TCCTGCATCATCAAAATTGAGAAGAAACGACCCCGGTGTTGCGGACGGATAAGTTTAACCACCAGCGCGGTACGCGGTGGGTCGAAAAGGGTGCCGCCAATCCCGGAAAGGAAACAGGAGAACCACAGCAGCCAGGGGTCATGAGCGATTGCCATCGTGGCGAATCCCGCCGCACGTAACAGCATGCCGGTGACGATCATCGGTTTCGCACCAAAGCGGTCGGCTATTGCCCCGCCAAACACGCCAAGACCCTGTTGTACAAACTGGCGTAAGCCCAGCGCGATCCCGACCATCAGCGCCGCCCAGCCCATTTGATCGACAAAACGAATCGATATAAGTGGAAAAACGACAAAAAAGCCGAGCACGACCAGCATGTTATCGACGAGCAGGAAATATTTACCCAGGCTCCTGGCCTGTGATACGCGGGACATTTTCCCTCCAGGGAAAATAAAAGGTGAGCACGCTAATATTCTGCGGTGTCGCCGCGCTTTTTCACATACCTGCTGGCGACAATATTTTTTTATCAAAAAGGTGCTTTGATAGAGAGTTCTCATCGAAAAATGTGAAAAGCGATAAAAATGGTATGTCACTGTTTTCACAGAAGGCACAGGCGCAGGTATAGTAAAGCTAACAGGCAGAGCAGAAGCGACGGGAAGGAGTGGTATCGATGTTTGGCTATCGCAGTAATGTGCCAAAAGTGCGTCTGACGACGGACAGGCTGGTCGTTCGTCTGGTGCATGAGCGTGATGCCTGGCGTCTGGCGGATTATTACGCCGAGAATCGCCAGTTTTTAAAACCCTGGGAACCCGTTCGGGACGAGAGCCATTGCTACCCCTCTGGCTGGCAGGCGCGCCTCAGTATGATTGCGGAATTTCACAAACAGGGAAGTGCGTTTTATTTCGCGCTTCTCGATCCGGAAGAGAAAGAGATCGTTGGCATTGCCAATTTTTCAAACGTAGTACGCGGGTCGTTTCACGCCTGCTATCTCGGGTATTCCATCGGCCAGAAATGGCAGGGGCAGGGGCTCATGTTTGAGGCGCTGACGGCGGCGATTCGCTACATGCAGCGCACGCAACATATCCATCGCATTATGGCGAACTACATGCCGCACAATAAGCGCAGCGGCGATCTGCTGGCCCGCCTGGGGTTTGAGAAAGAGGGCTATGCCAAAGATTATCTGCTGATTGACGGCGAGTGGCGGGACCATGTCCTCACCGCGCTCACCACGCAGGAGTGGACCGCGGGTCGTTAAGGAGAAAAGATGAAATATCAGTTAAATGGCGCCGAAGCGCGCGTGATTGGCTGCCTGCTGGAAAAGCAGGTTACGACGCCGGAACAGTATCCTCTTTCCGTGAATGCCGTCACGATGGCCTGCAACCAAAAGACGAACCGTGAGCCGGTGATGAACCTTGGCGAGTACGAGGTGCAGGATATCCTTGATGAGCTGGTGAAGCGCCACTACCTGCGCACCGTCAGCGGCTTCGGTAATCGCGTCACTAAATATGAACAGCGCTTTTGTAATTCCGAATTTGGCGATTTAAAACTCAGCGCCGCAGAAGTGGCGGTTATCACCACGCTGCTGCTGCGCGGGGCGCAGACGCCGGGTGAACTGCGCACACGCGCCTCCCGCATGCATGAGTTTCAGGATATGCAGGACGTTGAACAGACGCTGGAGGGATTAGCCTCACGCGAGGACGGTCCTTACGTGGTGCGTCTGGCCCGCGAGCCGGGCAAGCGTGAAAGCCGCTACATGCACCTGTTTAGCGGCGACGTGGAGTCCTCTACGCTTGCCGTCGAATCCGACACGCCAGCATCAAACGACAGCCTGACTGCGCGCGTGGCAGCCCTGGAAGACGAGGTTGCCGGGCTGAAGCAGCGTCTGGATGCTTTACTCGCACACCTGGGAGATTAACCGTGACTACATTACGCATTGGAGTGGTGGGGCTGGGCGGGATTGCGCAAAAAGCCTGGCTGCCCGTTTTAGGCGCCGCGTCAGACTGGACGCTGCAAGGGGCGTGGTCGCCCACTCGCGAGAAAGCAGAGCGCATCTGCAAAACCTGGCGCATCCCTTATGCTGTCTCACTCCAGGATTTAGCCCGTGAATGTGATGCGGTATTTGTGCATACCTCAACCGCGACGCACTTCCAGGTGGTGAGCGAGTTGCTGAACGCAGGCGTTCACGTCTGCGTTGATAAGCCTCTGGCGGAAAATGTGCAGGATGCTGAACGACTGATTGAGCTGGCCGCGCGTAAAAAGCTGACGCTGATGGTCGGCTTCAACCGCCGTTTTGCGCCGCTCTATCAGAAGCTTAAAGCGCAGTCCGGCTCGTTTGCCTCTCTGCGTATGGATAAGCACCGTACCGACAGCGTGGGGCCGAACGATCTGCGGTTCACGCTGCTGGATGATTATCTCCACGTCGTGGATACGGCCCTGTGGCTGAGTAACGGAAAAGCCCAGCTGCAAAGCGGCACGCTGCTGACCAACGAGCAGGGTGAAATGGTTTACGCCGAACATCATTTTGCCGTTGAGCATTTACAGGTGACGACCAGCATGCATCGTCGGGCGGGCAGCCAGCGCGAGTCCGTGCAGGCCGTTACGGATGGCGCGCTGTATGACGTCACCGATATGCGTGAGTGGCGGGAAGAGAAGGGCAATGGCGTGCTTGCGTTACCCGTTCCCGGCTGGCAGAGCACCCTGGAGCAGCGTGGCTTTGTGGGCTGTGCGCGTCACTTCATTACCTGCGTGCAGAATCAGACGGTTCCTGAAACGTCCGGGGAGCAGGCCATTCTGGCGCAGCGCATCGTGGAACGACTCTGGCGCGAAGCGATGTCGGAATAACTCGCTGTAACATCTGCCGATAGTAATTCGTTGAAATCCGGTTAGACTAAGCGCCGCTTGTTGGCTTTGCCGGGTGGCGCTTTCGCTTATCCGTCCTGGAAATCCGTAGGGTTGTGGAACTTCACGTTAATGAACTTATTAAAATCGCTGGCGGCCGTCAGCTCGATGACCATGTTTTCCCGCGTGCTTGGCTTTGCTCGCGATGCCATTGTGGCAAGGGTTTTTGGCGCAGGGATGGCGACTGACGCCTTTTTCGTTGCGTTCAAGCTGCCGAACCTGCTGCGCCGTATTTTTGCCGAAGGGGCTTTCTCACAGGCATTTGTCCCGATCCTCGCGGAATATAAAAGCAAGCAGGGCGAAGATGCCACCCGCGTCTTTGTGGCGTACGTTTCCGGTTTACTGACGCTGGCGCTGGCGATCGTGACCGTACTGGGGATGCTGGCAGCGCCCTGGGTAATCATGGTAACGGCGCCGGGCTTTGCCGACACGGCGGATAAATTTGCCCTGACGACGCAACTGCTGCGGATAACCTTCCCCTATATTCTGCTGATTTCGCTGGCGTCGCTGGTGGGTGCCATCCTGAATACCTGGAACCGCTTCTCCGTGCCGGCCTTTGCCCCCACGTTCCTTAACGTCAGCATGATTGGCTTTGCGCTGTTCGCCGCGCCGCATTTTAACCCACCGGTGCTGGCGCTGGCCTGGGCCGTGACCGTCGGCGGGGTGTTACAGCTTGCTTACCAGCTCCCGCACCTGAAAAAGATCGGCATGCTGGTTCTGCCGCGCATTAATTTCAAAGATGCGGGCGCAATGCGCGTTATCAAACAGATGGGACCGGCAATACTCGGCGTGTCCGTCAGCCAGATCTCGCTCATCATCAATACCATCTTCGCCTCTTTCCTGGTGTCGGGCTCGGTGTCCTGGATGTACTACGCCGACCGGCTGATGGAGTTTCCATCCGGGGTGCTGGGCGTGGCGCTGGGGACTATTCTGCTGCCGTCGCTGTCGAAAAGTTTCGCCAGCGGCAACCACGATGAATACTGCCGCCTGATGGACTGGGGTCTGCGTCTCTGTTTTCTGCTGGCGCTGCCAAGCGCGGTGGCGCTGGGGATCCTGGCGAAACCGCTGACGGTGTCGTTGTTCCAGTATGGAAAATTCACCGCCTTTGATGCCGCCATGACCCAGCGTGCGCTCGTAGCCTACTCGGTGGGGCTGATGGGGCTGATTGTCGTGAAGGTGCTTGCGCCCGGTTTCTATTCACGTCAGGACATCAAAACGCCGGTTAAGATTGCCATTGTGACGCTGATCATGACGCAGCTGATGAACCTGGCGTTTATTGGTCCGCTGAAACACGCGGGTCTGTCACTGTCGATTGGTCTGGCGGCCTGTCTCAACGCCGGGCTGCTGTACTGGCAGCTGCGTAAGCAGGATATCTTCACCCCGCAGCCGGGCTGGGCAAGCTTCCTGCTGCGTCTGGCGATCGCGGTAGTAGTGATGGCGGCCGCGCTGGTTGGCATGTTGTATGTCATGCCTGAATGGGCGCAGGGCACCATGCCTTACCGCCTGATGCGTCTGATGGCCGTGGTGGTGGTCGGGGTGGTGGCGTACTTTGCCACGCTGGCGGTGCTTGGCTTCAAGGTGAAAGAGTTTACCCGCCGCACGGTATAAACGCCAAAAGGGGAGTCACCAGAAGGTGCTCCCCGCTTCATGACATGCCGCTAGTGCGTCAAATCGAAATCTTTTTCCCGCCCGTGATACGTGCCGTGGCCGTTTGACCATCCGCACCGTACAGCCCCGGCTCTTTATAGGGCTTTAACACCTCAAGCGCCTGCTGATTACGGATAATCTGACCTTCCAGCAGCCAGCCGTTATGCTGGTTGAGATCGCGAAGATGCTGGGTTTTTTCTGTAATGGTCTGCCAGCGTTCATTGATCTCATCATTGGCGCTGCGTTTCGTGTCTTGCTCAGCGCGTCGCTGTTTTTCCAGATAATCCAGGGTCGCCAGCAGCGAGCTTTTATCTTCAGTAATGCGTTGCAACGCGCTGCCGTTGATTTGACCAGAAGAGAGGTGGTGCTGTTCTGCGTCCATCACCGTTTTCAGGTCGTTCAGGACCACCGTCATCTGATCCAGTATTTCTGACAGTCGACTCATACGGTTAGTTACTCTGGAGGAAACTCTGTGCGTCCTGAATCAGCGCATCAGCGATTTTGCTGGTATCCATTTTCAGTTCGCCGTTACGGATAGCCGTTTTCAGCGCTTCAACTCGTTCCATGTTGATATCGCTGCTGCCTGGCTGCATCAGCTTCGACTGCGCATCGCTCAGCGTGACGCTCGTGCTGTTAGCCGTCGAGGTTTTTTCCAGACGCGTTTTTTGCGGGGCAGCCTCATTCGTTTCGCGAGGTTGTACAGTGCTAACCGGCTTCAGGGCTGATGTACGATCAATGCTCATAGTGTTGTCCTCATCGAGGGTTCGCGGCGTTTGCGCCTGACATCATCATTTGTTGAATATTTATCGGCAGTCGCCGCGAAATCTTTAAAAAGATTACAGGTTAATCAGAATATTCCCATCAGGACCGACCGTGCCGCTGACCACCTGGCCTGAGGACATTCTGACCCGGGCATTTTGCGCCACTGCGGCATTATTCAGCGCTTTTCCTTCACTGTTGATACTAAAGCCTTCGCCATTGGCGACCACCATCACCTGTTGTCCCGCCTTCACCCGCCACGCCTGGCGCAGCATAGAGAGCTGTATCGCCTGTCCAGGAGCGACATCGCGCAGGCTGACCGCCTCCTGAGCCTGGTTAATATCCAGCATCGTCCGCGGTGGAAGCTGATCCAGACGGCCTCGCTTCAGCGTTACGCTGTCTGGTTGCAGCAGGCTGCCCCGGGGAATGGGAACGGCGGCGACAACATAATTGCCTGTCGCCTGAACCGCAACCTGTAAATAACGTTTTTCGTTGGCGCAACGCGCCAGCACATTCACGTTGCCCCATAAGCGGGTGCTGCCGGTCACGCTAAATGACGGGGCTTCGCAGGAAGGGTAAAGGTTAGGCGGGGTGCGTACGGTCACGCGTACGTCATCGCTGAAACCGGCCAGCTTCTGCGCAAAGAATGCATTGAGCTGGTTCTCTAACCCCTCAGCCTGCACAAGAGGGCTCAAAAGCAGCAGGGTCGCCGCAAGGCCACGTTTAAAAGTCCGCATCGCACGTTCCACCATGTCCAGAATTAAGCAAATTCTACCCGCAGTGGTTTTCCATCAACGCAACAAATAGCGACGCATTTTGCGCTTATTCCGTCGATAGGGGAGACGGGGTGAGATTTAAGCTGTGAACTGAAATTTTCTCATCAGCGGAGGAGACATGCTCGATAAACTCGACGCCGCGTTACGTTTTCAGCAGGAAGCGCTCAACTTACGCGCCCAGCGGCAGGAAATTTTAGCCGCCAATATCGCCAACGCGGACACCCCCGGGTATCAGGCGCGCGATATTGATTTTTCCAGTGAACTCAAAAAAGTGATGGAGCGTGGACGTGCCGAAGGGACGGGTGTCTCACTTGCCCTGACATCCTCACGGCATATTCCCGCTCAGGCGATGACCGCGCCAACGACCGACCTGCTTTACCGTATTCCCGATCAGCCCTCGCTTGATGGCAACACCGTCGATATGGACCGGGAGCGCACACAGTTTGCCGATAACAGCCTGCAATACCAGACAGGCCTGACGCTACTCGGCGGGCAAATCAAAGGCATGATGACCGTCCTGCAGGGGGGCAATTAGTAAATGGCCTTGCTGAATATTTTTGATATCGCCGGTTCGGCATTAACGGCGCAGTCCAAACGACTGAACGTGGCAGCCAGTAACCTGGCCAACGCCGACAGCGTGACAGGACCTGACGGACAACCGTATCGCGCTAAACAGGTCGTCTTCCAGGTTGATTCTGCACCGGGTGCGGCAACGGGCGGCGTGAAAGTGGCGGACGTGGTTGAGAGCCAGGCGCCCGACAAGCTGGTTTACGAGCCAGGCAACCCGCTCGCGGATGCCAGCGGCTACGTGAAAATGCCGAACGTGGATGTGGTCGGGGAGATGGTGAACTCCATGTCCGCGTCACGCAGCTACCAGGCAAACGTCGAAGTGCTTAATACCGTGAAGAGCATGATGCTCAAAACACTCACTCTCGGCCAGTAAAGGAGACACGCATGTCCATCGCCGTAAACGTGAATGACCCGACAAATACCGGCGTCAACAGCACCAGTAGTGCAACCGGTTCCAGCTCTCTCACCGGGAGCAATGCCTCCGATTTACAGAGCAGCTTTCTGACCCTGCTGGTGGCACAGCTGAAAAATCAGGACCCGACCAATCCGATGCAGAATAACGAACTGACCACGCAGCTTGCGCAGATCAGTACCGTCAGCGGCATTGAGAAACTGAACACCACGCTCGGCTCGGTCTCCGGTCAAATCGATAACAGCCAGTCCTTGCAGGCCGCCAACCTGATCGGTCACGGGGTGATGATCCCGGGGACCACGATTCTGGCGGGCACCAGCACCACCGATGGCACGTCCACCACCACCACGACGCCGTTTGGCGTTGAGTTGCAGCAACCGGCCGACAAAGTCACCGCCACCATCAAAGACGCCAGCGGCAACGTGGTGCGCACGATTGAGATTGGCGAGCTTAAAGCGGGCGTTCATACCTTTACCTGGGATGGCAGCCTGACCGACGGCACTAAAGCGCCTAACGGCTCGTATCAGGTTGCGATTAGCGCCAGCAACGGCACCACGCAGCTGGTGGCTCAGCCGCTACAGTTTGCCCTGGTTCAGGGCGTCATCAAAGGTAGCGATGGCAACAAACTGGATTTGGGTACCTCCGGTACCACCACACTCGACGAAGTTCGGCAGATTATCTAAGCCTTCATACTTATCAGGAGTAAGTCATGGCCTTTTCTCAAGCGGTCAGCGGCCTGAATGCTGCGGCCACCAACCTGGACGTCATTGGCAACAACATCGCCAACTCCGCGACCTATGGTTTTAAATCCGGTTCTGCGTCTTTTGCAGATATGTTTGCAGGCTCTAAAGTGGGCCTGGGCGTGAAGGTTGCGGGTATCACCCAGGACTTCACCGACGGGACGACCACCAACACCGGTCGTGGTCTGGATGTCGCCATCAGCCAGAACGGTTTCTTCCGTATGGTGGATGCCAACGGTTCCGTGTTCTACAGCCGCAATGGCCAATTCAAGCTGGATGAAAACCGTAACCTGGTGAACATGCAGGGGCTACAGTTAACCGGTTATCCGGTTGCCGGCACGCCGCCGACGGTGCAAACCGGTGCGAATCCGCAGGCGATCACCATCCCAACGACGCTGATGGCGGCGAAGTCCACCACCACGGCCTCTCAGCAGATCAACCTGAACTCCACCGATACCGCGCCAACCGTCGCATTCGACCCGGCCAACCCTGACTCTTACAACAAGAAAGGCACCGTGACGGTGTTTGACAGCCAGGGTAATGCGCACAACATGAACCTGTTCTATGTCAAAGACGCTACTCCAGCTAACTCCTGGAAGGTGTATTCGCAGGACGGCAGCGTAGCGGGAGATGCAGCGAAACTGGCAACCACATTGGTCTTTAATGAGAGCGGTGTGTTGACCGGCGGTGGGGAAGTCGATATCGAGACCGGGGAGATCACTGGTGCAACGGTGGCAACCTTCAAAATGAGTTTCGCGAACTCCATGCAGCAGAACACCGGTGCGAACAACATCGTGGCGACGAGCCAGAACGGTTATAAGCCGGGCGATCTGGTGAGCTACCAGATCAACGATGACGGCACCGTTGTCGGTAACTACTCCAACGAACAGACCCAGGTGCTGGGCCAGATCGTGCTGGCTAACTTTGCCAACAACGAAGGCCTGAAGTCCGAAGGGGATAACGTCTGGTCCGCCACGCAGTCTTCCGGTGTTGCCCTGCTGGGTACCGCGGGTTCCGGTAACTTCGGCACGCTGACCAACGGCGCGCTTGAAGCCTCCAACGTCGATCTGAGTAAAGAGCTGGTGAACATGATTGTCGCGCAACGTAACTACCAGTCCAACGCGCAGACCATCAAAACCCAGGATCAGATCCTCAACACGCTGGTTAACCTGCGTTAAGCGGCTGACGGGAAAGCGCAATGGATCACGCAATATATACAGCGATGGGGGCTGCAAGCCAGACGCTCAATCAGCAGGCTGTTACCGCCAGCAACCTGGCGAACGCCTCCACGCCTGGTTTTCGTGCACAGCTCAACGCACTGCGTGCGGTGCCGGTAGAAGGGCTGTCATTGCCCACGCGTACGCTGGTCACCGCCTCCACGCCGGGCGCCGACATGACGCCAGGCCAGATGGATTACACCGCGCGTCCGCTGGACGTTGCCCTTCAGCAGGACGGCTGGCTGGCGGTGCAAACGGCTGACGGCGCAGAAGGGTATACCCGCAACGGTAACATTCAGGTGAGCGCCACCGGACAGTTGACGATTCAGGGGCATCCGGTGATGGGCGAAGCCGGTCCGCTGACGGTGCCGGAAGGGTCAGAGCTGACCATTGCGGCAGACGGGACGATCTCGGCGTTGAATCCGGGCGACCCGGCGAACACCGTTGCGCCTGTCGGTCGTCTGAAGCTGGTGAAAGCCGAAGGCAACGAAGTGCAGCGTGGCGATGACGGGATGTTCCGTCTGACCCAGGCGGCGCAGGCCACGCGTGGCGCCACGTTACAGGCCGACCCGACCATCCGCGTGATGTCCGGCGTGCTGGAAGGCAGTAACGTCAAACCGGTGGAAGCCATGACCGACATGATCGCCAGCGCCCGCCGCTTCGAAATGCAGATGAAAATCATCAGCAGCGTCGATGAAAACGCAGGCAAGGCTAACCAACTTCTGGCTATGAGTTAACAGGACTCCCTATGATCAGTTCTTTATGGATCGCGAAAACCGGTCTGGACGCACAGCAAACCAATATGGATGTAATTGCCAACAACCTGGCAAACGTCAGCACCAATGGTTTCAAGCGCCAGCGTGCGGTTTTCGAAGATTTGCTTTATCAAACGATTCGTCAGCCAGGGGCGCAGTCTTCTGAGCAAACCACGCTGCCGTCCGGTCTGCAAATTGGTACCGGCGTACGCCCTGTCGCCACCGAGCGTCTGCACAGCCAGGGCAACCTGTCCCAGACCAACAACAGCAAAGACGTTGCCATCAAAGGTCAGGGTTTCTTCCAGGTGCAACTGCCTGACGGGACCTCCGCCTATACCCGCGATGGTTCGTTCCAGGTGGATCAGAATGGTCAGCTGGTGACGGCGGGCGGCTTCCAGGTTCAGCCTGCGATCACCATCCCGGCGAACGCGCTGAGCATCACCATTGGCCGTGACGGTATCGTCAGCGTCACTCAGCAAGGTCAGGCCGCGCCGGTCCAGGTTGGTCAGCTCAACCTGACGACCTTCATGAACGATACCGGACTGGAAAGCATCGGTGAGAACCTCTACACCGAAACGCAGTCTTCCGGAACGCCAAATGAAAGTACCCCCGGCCTGAACGGTGCGGGGCTGCTGTACCAGGGGTATGTGGAAACCTCGAACGTTAACGTGGCGGAAGAACTGGTGAATATGATCCAGGTCCAGCGCGCCTATGAAATTAACAGTAAAGCAGTGTCGACGACCGACCAGATGCTGCAAAAACTGACGCAACTCTAAGGTGTAGCCCGGTGCGGTATACGTCGCACCGGCTCCCTGTTTTCGAAGATGAAGGCAATGCAAAAAAACGCGGCGTTTCGTTATCCGATCCTGACTGTTCTGGCTGTCACCCTCAGCGGGTGTGCCTGGATCCCGTCTAAACCATTGGTACAGGGTGCGACTACCGCCCAACCCGTTCCCGGCCCCTCGCCGGTGGTGAACGGCTCTATTTTCCAGACCGCGCAGCCGATTAACTACGGTTATCAGCCGCTGTTTGAAGACCGTCGTCCGCGTAACGTCGGCGATACGCTGACCATTGTGTTGCAGGAAAACGTCAGCGCGAGCAAGAGCTCGTCGGCGAACGCCAGCCGCGACGGCAAAACCAATTTTGGCTTCGACACCGTACCGCGCTATCTGCAAGGGCTTTTCGGCAACGCCCGTGCGGATGTGGAAGCCTCCGGCGGCAACACCTTTAACGGTAAAGGTGGCGCGAACGCCAGCAATACCTTCAGCGGAACGCTGACGGTAACGGTTGACCAGGTTCTGGTGAACGGCAACCTGCACGTGGTGGGCGAAAAACAGATCGCCATTAACCAGGGTACGGAATTCATTCGCTTCTCCGGTGTGGTTAACCCTCGCACCATCAGCGGCACCAACACCGTACCGTCCACACAGGTGGCGGATGCGCGCATTGAGTACGTCGGCAACGGCTACATCAACGAAGCGCAAAATATGGGCTGGCTGCAACGCTTCTTCCTTAACTTATCGCCGATGTAAGCGAGGTGACCTATGTATAAATTTCTCTTCGCCGTGGCGCTGTCGCTGGTCGCTACCGTTGCGCAGGCCGATCGCATTCGCGATCTCACCAGCGTGCAGGGCGTGCGCGAAAACTCCCTGATTGGCTACGGCCTGGTGGTGGGGCTGGATGGGACGGGTGACCAGACGACCCAGACGCCGTTCACCACCCAGAGCCTGAACAACATGCTCTCTCAGCTCGGTATTACCGTACCGGCGGGGACCAACATGCAGCTGAAAAACGTGGCGGCGGTGATGGTGACCGCGTCTTATCCGGCCTTTGCGCGTCAGGGGCAAACCATCGACGTGGTTGTCTCGTCGATGGGTAACGCCAAAAGCCTGCGCGGCGGTACGTTGTTGATGACGCCGCTGAAAGGCGTCGACAGCCAGGTGTATGCTCTGGCGCAGGGCAACATTCTGGTTGGCGGGGCAGGTGCGTCGGCGGGCGGCAGCAGCGTGCAGGTGAACCAGCTGAACGGGGGACGTATTACCAACGGCGCGATCATCGAACGTGAGCTGCCGACCCAGTTCGGCACCGGCAACACCATTAACCTGCAACTGAATAACGAAGACTTCACGATGGCGCAGCAGATTGCTGACACCATCAACCGCAGCCGGGGTTACGGCAGCGCCACCGCGCTGGATGCCCGCACCGTGCAGATCCGCACGTCAACCGGTAGCAGCAACCAGGTGCGGATGCTGGCCGATATCCAGAATATGGAAGTGAACGTGTCGGTGCAGGATGCAAAAGTCATTATCAACTCCCGTACCGGATCGGTGGTGATGAACCGCGAAGTGACGCTGGACAGCTGCGCCGTGGCGCAGGGCAAACTCTCCGTCACGGTTAACCGCTCGGCCAACGTCAGCCAGCCGGATACCCCGTTTGGTGGCGGTCAGACGGTAGTGACCCCGCAAACGCAGATAGATTTACGACAGAGCGGCGGATCGTTGCAGAGCGTGCGCTCCAGCGCCAACCTGAACAGCGTGGTGCGTGCCCTGAACGCGCTGGGTGCAACGCCAATGGATCTGATGTCCATTCTGCAATCCATGCAAAGTGCAGGCTGCCTGCGCGCTAAACTGGAAATCATCTAAATGCTGACCGATAGCAAACTGTTGACCAGTGCCGCCTGGGATGCCCAGTCGCTCAACGAGCTGAAAACCAAAGCGGGCAAGGATCCGGCGGCGAATATCCGCCCGGTTGCCCGTCAGGTGGAAGGCATGTTCGTGCAGATGATGTTGAAAAGCATGCGTGAAACCCTGCCGAAAGATGGCATGTTCAGCAGCGATTCCACACGGCTTTACACCAGCATGTACGATCAGCAGATTGCCCAGCAAATGACCACCGGAAAGGGGCTCGGCCTGGCGGACATGATTGTGAAACAGACCGCAGCCGCTCAGGGGCTGCCACCTGAAGAGGCTCCGCCGCAGGTGCCGCTGAAGTTTGATCTGGAAAAGGTGACCAGTTATCAAAATCAGGCGCTGACGCAGATGGTGCGTAAGGCGATGCCGAAGCCGACAGAAGCGCGTGACGAGCCGCTCTCCGGCGACAGCAAAGACTTCCTGGCGCAGCTCTCCCTGCCGGCGCGTCTTGCCAGTGAAGAAAGCGGCGTGCCACACCATCTGATTCTGGCGCAGGCGGCGCTGGAGTCGGGCTGGGGGCAACGTCAGATCCGCAGGGAGAACGGCAAGCCGAGCTTCAACATCTTTGGCGTGAAGGCCACTTCCAGCTGGAAGGGGCCGACCACGGAAATTACCACCACCGAATATGAGAACGGTGCGGCAGTGAAGGTGAAAGCCAAATTCCGCGTCTACAGCTCGTATCTGGAAGCGTTGTCGGATTATGTCGGGCTGCTGAGCCGGAATCCGCGTTACACCGCCGTGACCCAGGCCACCACGCCAGAGCAGGGCGCTCAGGCATTGCAGAATGCCGGCTACGCGACCGATCCAAACTATGCACGCAAGCTGACCAGCATGATCCAGCAGCTGAAATCCATGTCTGAGAAGGTCAGCAAAGCGTATAGCACAGATCTCGAAAATCTGTTCTGAAAGTTCTCAAGTCCCGGTGGAGGTTGCCGATAACCTTCATCAGGACTCGTGTCTGAACGTATAAAAGGAACCCCCATGTCCAGTTTGATTAACAGCGCCATGAGTGGCCTCAGTGCTGCGCAGTCGGCACTCAATACCGTCAGTAATAATATTTCAAGCTACAACGTGGCAGGTTATACCCGCCAGACTACCATTCTGGGCGCATCAAACAGCACCCTGACCGGCGGCGGCTGGGTGGGTAACGGGGTCTATGTCTCCGGCGTTCAGCGTGAATATGATGCGTTTATTACCAACCAGCTGCGCGCGGCGCAGAACCAGAGCAGCGGCCTGACCACGCGCTACCAGCAGATGTCAAAAATTGACGACGTGCTGTCGGATACCACGAACTCGCTTTCTGCCAACCTCCAGGATTTCTTTAAAAGCCTGCAAACGCTGGTGAGTAACGCAGAAGATCCGGCTGCACGCCAGACGGTACTCGGGAAGGCAGATGGTCTGGTAAACCAGTTCAAAACTAACGATCAATATCTCCGCGATCAGGATGCGCAGGTCAATACGGCGATTTCTACCAGCGTCGATCAGATCAATAACTATGCGAAGCAGATTGCCAACCTTAACGATCAGATTTCCCGGCTGACTGGCGTAGGGGCGGGCGCATCCCCGAACGAACTGCTCGATCAGCGCGATCAGCTGGTGAGCGAACTGAACAAAATTGTCGGTGTGGACGTGACCGTACAGGACAGCGGCACCTACAACATCTCTATCGCCAACGGCTATACCCTGGTACAGGGCAGCAACGCCAGCCAGCTGGCTGCGGTGAAATCCAGCGCGGACCCTGCACGTACAACGATTGCGTATGTGGATGCCGCAGCAGGCAACGTGGAGATCTCAGAAAAACAGATCACCACGGGGTCGCTTGGGGGGCTGTTAACGTTCCGTTCTCAGGATCTGGATCAGGCGCGAAATACGCTTAACCAGATGGCGCTGGCGTTTGCGGATGCCATGAATACCCAGCACCAGGCGGGCTTTGATGCCAACGGGGATAAAGGCGGCAAGCTGTTTGATTTTGGCTCCCCGGCAGTGCTGAGTAACGGTAAGAACTCCGGAAGCGCGTCCGTTACGGCCACGATGACGGACAGTACCAAGGTCCAGGCGACAAACTACAAAGTTGAGTATAACGGTACTGACTGGACAATCACGCGTCTGTCAGACAACACCAGCTTCACGGCTATGCCGGATACCAGCGGTAATCTGTCGTTTGATGGCCTCAACGTCAACATTAGCGGCTCGGCCAATAATAAAGACAGCTTTATCGTGAAGCCGGTGAATGACGTTATCGTGAATATGGACGTTGCGATCAGCGACGAATCCAAACTGGCGATGGCTTCCGCGCAAGGAAGCGGAGAAAGCGACAATACCAATGGCCAAAAGCTGCTGGATTTGCAGAGCGCCAAGCTGGTGGGGGGGAACAAAACCTTTAACGATGCTTATGCCGCGCTGGTCAGTACGGTGGGCAGCACCACGGCGTCGCTGAAAACCAGCAGCGAAACCAAAGTTAACGTTGTTACGCAGCTGACCAAACAACAGCAGTCAATCTCCGGGGTTAACCTGGATGAAGAGTATGGCAACCTGCAACGCTATCAGCAGTACTATCTGGCGAATGCGCAGGTGCTGCAAACGGCGAGCACGCTGTTTGATGCATTGATCAATATCCGCTAAGGCTGAGGCATAAAAAATGCGTATTAGTACTCAAATGATGTATGAGCAAAGCATGCGCGGCGTGACGAACTCCCAAAGTCTCTGGCTCAGCTACGGCGAGCAGATGTCTACGGGGAAGCGTATCAACCGTCCGTCTGACGATCCGATTGCCGCTTCGCAGGCCGTTGTGCTCTCTCAGGCCCAAACGCAAAATAGCCAGTATGCGCTGGCGCGCTCCTTCGCTACGACGAAAGTCTCGCTGGAAGAAAACGTGTTATCGCAAGTGACAACCGCTATCCAGGCTGCTCAGGAAAAGATTGTCAATGCGGGCAACGGTACGTTAAGTGACGATGACCGCGCTTCGCTGGCAACGAACCTGCAAGGTATTCGCGATCAGCTCATGAACCTGGCTAACAGCACGGACGGTAACGGTCGCTATATTTTTTCCGGTTACAAAACCGAAGCGGCGGCTTTCGACCAGGCTACGGGTGATTATAAGGGTGGCGGAACGCCAATCAGCCAGCAGGTTGACTCTGCGCGCACGATGCAAATCAGCCATACGGGCACTGAAGTTTTCGATAGCTTCACCAGCAATGCGAAGCCAGAGCCAGATGGTAGTGCGCCGGAAACGAATTTGTTCAAGATCCTCGATTCCGCAATTGAAGCGCTGAATAAGCCGATTGGCGATGACGAAACGAAGGCTGAAGCATTTACGGCGGCTATTGATAAAGCCAACCGTGGCCTGAGCAACTCCCTCAACAACGTGCTGACCGTTCGCGCGGACCTCGGCATCAAGCTGGACGAGCTGGGCAAGCTGGATTCTCTGGGTGAAGACCGCGCGCTGGGCCAGACTCAGCAGATGAGCGACCTGGTTGACGTAGACTGGAACTCGGTGATTTCGTCCTACACCATGCAGCAGGCGGCGTTGCAGGCCTCGTATAAAGCCTTTAGCGATATGCAGGGTATGTCTTTGTTCCAGATGAACAGATAAGACTCTGACCTGTTTGACATGTCTTGAAACTGGGCATGTTTTGACTGCCCAACCCGTCCGGGTTGGGCATTTTTTTTACACACTTTCTGCCTGAGCGGACACCACCCGGGCGCTTTCAATCACTCTGATAGCCAGCGCAATGGCACCACACAGGGTTGCCAGTGCTACCACGCCCGTCCAGCCTGCCAGCGTATAGATATTGCTGCCTAATGCCGAACCCAGCGCCATTCCGATGAAAATGACGGTAAACAGCAGGGCGTTAAGGCGCCCACGGGCCTGCGGCTCAAGGCTGTAGACCAGGTTCTGGTGCGCCACGAGGCTGGACTGCAAACCGAGATCGAAACCGACCGCGGAGAGGGCAATCAGGAGCAACTGGCCGTGTACACCCAGGGCTGGCATCAGGAACATCAGGGCAAACGAGAGGGTCACCAGCGCGGCACCCAGTTGGGTCACTTTACCGGCGCCCAGCTTATCGGCCAGACCGCCTGCCAGCGGTGCGGCCAGCGCGCCTGCGGCTCCGGCAATACCAAAACCACCCGCCACGGCGCTGCCAAGGTGATACCGTTCCAGCAGCATGACCGCCAGCGTCGACCAGAACGCACTAAAAGCAATCGACAGAAAACACTGAGCCAGCGCAGCCCGACGCAGCGCCGGGTAGCGACGCCAGAGGTGTTCCATGGAGCGCATCAGTGCCGGGTAGCTCAGCGTGGAATGAACGGCGAAGCGGGGAAGTACGGCCCACATCACCACGCCGATAAAGGCAATGCTTGCGGCGGCCAGCTGATACATCACTCGCCAGCCAAAGGCTTCACCCACCACGCCGCTCACGGTTCTGGAGAGCAAAATCCCCAGCAGCAGGCCGGTCATCACCGTGCCGACTGTTTTTCCCTGTTTGCCTTCCGGCGCGAGGATCGCTGCGGCCGGGACAATATCCTGCGCCATGGTGGCGGCCATGCCAATCAGCAGGCTGGTGAGCAGCAGGGAATGCAGTTGTCCGGTCAGGCTACAACCCAGCAGGAACAGCGCCAGAGCTGCACTTTTTATCAGGATCAACGTTCTGCGGTCATAACGATCGCCGAGCGGGAGCAGAAACAGGATACCTAAGGCATAACCCGCCTGGGTGAGCGTCGGGACCATGCCTATGCCTTCGATGCTCAGGTGCAGGTCTGAGCCCATCAGCGGCAGCAGAGGCTGGGCATAATAGATGGATGCCACGCTGAAGCCCGCACCGAGCGCCAGCATTAAGATTACCCAGCGGCTTACGGCCCGGGTGGTGGTTGTGTTCATAAGATGTTCCTCATTCGTCGTGTGCGGCTATTTTTTATCAGTACGCCTTGCGACGGTAGCGGGCGCGGTGGTAAAACGCTTATACGTGTAGCGTATAGGTGCAAATGATATGAAACGGACTGAGCGTATAGATCGTGTAGAACTGATGCGAACCTTTGTTCGCATTGTGGAGGCGGGGTCCCTTTCTGCGGCGGCACGTCAGCTGGCAACAACCCAGGCCACGGTGAGCCGACGGTTGCAGTCACTTGAAACCATGCTGGGCGTGCGCCTGATACTGCGTACAACCCATACCACACGGCTTACCGATGACGGTGAACGTTGCTATCAGCATGCCCGACGGGTAATTGACAGCTGGCTGGCGCTGGAAGACGAGGTGGGGCAGACGGAAGATGAACCGGTCGGGGTGCTGAGGGTGCGCGCGCCTCACGCGTTTGGCCAGGATCAGCTACTAAAACCGTTAACCGAATTTTTGCAGCGCTATCCCCAGCTTTCTGTTGAGTGGATGCTTAACGATCGCTCGGTTGATTTCCTCGGCGACAACCTTGACTGTGCTATTCGGGTGGGCGTGGAAGTCGATCCGGCAACCGTGTCTGTGCTACTGGCTGAAGTGCCGCGCTCGGTGGTAGCGTCACCGGCACTCCTGGCCCGTTTTCCCGCGGTTAACACGCCGGACGATCTGCAACATCTCCCCTGGATTGCAATCAGCTCTTTTTATCAACGCCATGTGGAACTCTTCCACGAGGCAACACCCACCCCGGCGAGAGTTACCATTACGCCACGCCTGAGTACCGACAGCCTGTATGTAGCGCGCAATACGGCACTCACCGGGCTAGGCGTGGCGGTGGTATCCAGCTGGACGGTACAGGATGATATTCGGGAAGGGCGACTGGTGCATTTACTGCCAGAGTGGCAGCCAGCAGCGCTACCGGTACATCTGGTTTATCCCTGGTCACGCTATTATCCGGCGCGCTTGCGGCGTTTTCTGGAGCTGATGCGGCAGATAATGCCGGAGGTCACCGGTATGAGAAAGCCGCTGCAACAGCCATAAAAAAGCCGACCCGAAGGTCGGCTTTCAGTCTTAGCGTGCGTTATTCAACAGGCTGAGGACGAGTAGCTGGGGCAGTAGCCATGTGCGTCGCACTGTGACCACCGGCAGCACCTTTACCTTCGAAGTTGAATTCCGGACGAACCCAGTCACTATGGCGTGGTGCTTCAGGCACGTACTCAGGTGCCGGGGCACGAGTCATTGGCGCGGTAGCAATGTGAGCAGGCGCTACAGCTTCAACGATCTCAACCGGCTCAGATTTCACTTCAGGCGCTTTGACCTCTTCGACAACAGGTTCAACCTGAATCTCGACGTCCTGAACAACCTCTTCCGTCACCGTTTCGACGGCAACGTCTGCGGGCTCTTCTGCTGCGGATACAGGCTTAGCGTCTTCCGCGACTTCTTCAGCCACCACGGTATCTTCTTCGGCAATGATCTGCGGTGCGGCATCAACCGGCGCAGCAATCACTTCAGGATGGGTCGTTTCCACTTCCACAGCCTGCGGCGGCGCTGTTTCAACAACCTGCGGTTCGACCACAGTTGCCGCTTCAGTCACGACGTCTTCCACCGCGACGACTGGTGCAATCACCTCTTCGGTCACAGCCTGTTCTTCAACAGCCTGCTCCGGACGTGCAACCGGATAACGGATCCAGACTTTACCGGATGCCATCTCAGGTGACGCGCACGCCACGGTCATTGGCATTGGAGACTGGGTCGGGTAACGCTCGTCACGATAACGACGGCGACGCTGACCGCTCACGCGCAGATGGCGTGGAGAACGGCGGGAGCGACGCGGCATACCTGCGTTATCACGGTTTTCGCTGCTTTCGTCCTGCTCAACCTGATTTTCAACTACGGCTGGCAGGTCAACTTTCGCAACCTGAGTACCCGTTGTGCTTTCAACCGCTTCAACCGCGATAACGTCGTTTTCTTCGGCCTGAACAACACCCACACGTACTTTCTGGGTCAGCTGGCGCTGCTTACGACGCGGCATAACCTGAGTACGCTCTTCCTGCTCAGTGTCCTGCTGTTCTACAGGCGCTTCGCGATTCAGGTTTTTGACTTCCTGCTGAGCCTGGCGTTTGTCATCGTTACGACGACGGTTACGCTCGCGGCGAGGCTGCTGCTCGTCACGCTGTTTGCTCTTCTCGGACTCATCGCCCGCCTGCTGGCGAATCTCACGATCTTCAACGTTCTGCTGTTGCTTCTCGCGACGGTTGCGACGGTTGTCCTCGCGCTGTTCACGGCCTTCGTTGTTATCGGAACGATTATCACGGCGCTCATTACGATCGCCACGGTCGTTGCGGTCGCGACGGTTGTTCTGACGCTTACGACGGTCCTGCTGACGCTCTGGTTTCGCTTCTTTTGGCGCTTCTTTCGGCTCCTCAGGCTGAACTTCTTCGGCGGCAAACATTTTTTTCAGCGCACCGATGATGCGGCTCAGGAGACCAGGCTGCTCAGGCTGTGCTTTTGGCGCGGCAGGAGCCACTTTCTGCACAGCAGGTTTTTCCGCTGGTTTTTCCAGCGTCGCTTCTGGCGGTGCTTCCGGCATGATGAAGGTCGCTAAAGCTGGCTGCTCAGGCAGTTTACGCTCGGCAGGCTCTTCATCAGACGGCAGCGCCATTTCTTCTTCATGCAGCTTCGGCAGCAGGTAGCTGAGGGTGCTTGTCTCTTCGCCTTTGCGCACGCGCAGCACGTGATAGTGCGGGGTTTGCATCTCGTCGTTTGGCACGATGATGCAGCGAACGCCGCCCTGACGCGCTTCGATTGCGCTCACCGCTGCACGTTTTTCGTTCAGCAGGTAGGAGGCAATCGGCACCGGAACAATAGCGTGAACCTCTTTGGTGTTCTCTTTCAGCGCTTCTTCTTCAATCAGACGCAGAATAGAGAGGGAGAGAGATTCATTGTCACGAACGGTACCTGTACCGGAACAGCGCGGGCAGACGTGATGGCTGGACTCACCCAGAGACGGGCTGAGGCGCTGACGGGACATCTCCAGCAGGCCAAAGCGAGAAATATGGCTGATCTGGATACGCGCGCGATCCTGGCGCACCGCTTCACGCAGACGGTTTTCAACCGCACGCTGGTGGCGAACCGGGGTCATGTCGATGAAGTCGATAACGATCAGACCACCCAGGTCGCGCAGGCGGAGCTGGCGGGCGATTTCATCAGCGGCTTCAAGGTTGGTGTTGAAGGCGGTCTCTTCGATGTCGCCGCCGCGGGTTGCACGCGCGGAGTTGATGTCGATGGCGGTCAACGCTTCGGTGGTATCGATAACGATAGAACCGCCGGACGGCAGACGCACTTCACGCTGGAAGGCAGACTCGATCTGGGATTCAATCTGATAATGGCTGAACAGCGGGATTTCACCGGTGTACAGTTTAATTTTGCTGGTGAAATCCGGGCGACCCAGTGCGGCGATGTGCTGGCGAGCCAGCTCAAGCACTTTCGGGTTATCAATCAGAATTTCACCGATGTCCTGACGCAGATAATCACGGAAGGCACGCACGATGACGTTGCTTTCCTGGTGGATCAGGAACGGCGCAGCACGGCTTTCTGCCGCTTTCTTGATGGCTTCCCAGTGTTTCAGGCGGAAGCTCAGGTCCCACTGCAACGCTTCGGCAGATTTGCCAACGCCTGCGGTGCGCACGATAAGGCCCATGCCGTCTGGCAGTTCAAGACTTGCCAGTGCTTCTTTCAGCTCGGTACGGTCATCGCCTTCGATACGGCGAGAGATGCCACCCGCACGCGGGTTGTTTGGCATCAATACCAGATAGCTTCCTGCCAGACTGATAAAGGTGGTCAGCGCGGCGCCTTTGTTGCCACGCTCTTCTTTATCGATCTGGACGATAACTTCCTGACCTTCACGCAGAACATCTTTGATGTTCGGACGGCCATGGGAGTTGTAGTTTGCAGGAAAATATTCGC
The DNA here is from genome assembly GCF_050030745.1 of Enterobacter cloacae complex sp. 402C9. Classification (NCBI taxonomy): domain Bacteria; kingdom Pseudomonadati; phylum Pseudomonadota; class Gammaproteobacteria; order Enterobacterales; family Enterobacteriaceae; genus Enterobacter; species Enterobacter cloacae complex sp. 402C9. Next base: position 1,793,593 of record NZ_JBLGUW010000001.1, read on the forward strand.
GGGCGATTTCTTTGAGAGGAAGGAAACCGTGACGCTCAGCACCGTAATCGACAAATGCAGCTTCAAGGCTTGGTTCAATGCGGGTGATTTTGCCTTTGTAAATGTTCGCTTTTTTCTGTTCGTGTCCAGGACTTTCGATATCCAGATCGTACAGGCGCTGCCCATCCACAAGGGCGACACGCAACTCTTCTTGCTGAGTTGCGTTGATTAACATTCTTTTCATCGTAACTTACTCGTTATTCTTACATTGACGACAAAGCTGCGGGCAAGGTGACGCTTTCCGGGGTATGAACCGATGGCCTCGTGTCTATTCACGTCGCCAACCTCACGGTTGTCGCTCGCTTAAGAGGCGCAGAGTGTCGGTTGCCTGTATTTCATAGGGAAACACAGCGCAATTATCAGGGGAATTGCCTGGGAAAACTCTCCAGAGAACAATCCTTATACCGGGAAGTACTGCAACCCGCAGCCCGCTAACTGCCTGAAAGATCAATACGTCTTACGCCATTGCTGCGTGGATGATCGGTCAGACAAAATTGGTCATTCCGTCGACATCCTTACAAAACCCGGATTTAACGCGGAAAACGGATTCATTATTCCACTGCTCGCCGGGTTATAGCAAGATGACTTTTACCAATTATCACCCGGTTACTCACAGTTTCTTCACTTCAACGGGGTGATTGGTTTAATAACCACCAAATCGATTGCGCGAAAGGGGAGTGGTCCGGATAAAAGTAAATATAAGCATAGAAAAATGAGTGGCGCTAATGTCAGACGCTATTTAGAATCGCCAACCATGAAAACAGAGACTCCAGCCGTAAAAATGGTTGCCATCGCCGACGACGAGGCGGGGCAACGTATCGATAATTTTTTGCGCACCCAATTGAAGGGTGTGCCAAAAAGTATGATTTATCGCATCTTGCGTAAGGGTGAGGTGCGGGTGAACAAAAAACGTGTGAAGCCCGAGTACAAGCTCGTGGCGGGCGATGAAGTCCGCATTCCACCGGTACGTGTTGCAGAGCGTGAAGAAGAGGTCGTTTCTCCGAAGCTGCAAAAAGTCGCGGCTTTGAGCGACGTTATCCTTTATGAGGACGACCACATTCTGGTGCTGAATAAACCGTCCGGAACGGCGGTACACGGGGGGAGCGGTCTGAGCTTCGGCGTGATCGAAGGTTTACGTGCGCTGCGCCCGGAAGCGCGTTTCCTCGAACTGGTTCACCGTCTTGACCGTGATACCTCAGGCGTGCTGTTGGTGGCGAAAAAACGTTCTGCACTGCGTTCCCTGCATGAACAGCTGCGCGAAAAAGGGATGCAGAAAGATTATCTGGCGCTGGTGCGCGGCCAGTGGCAGTCCCACGTGAAAGTGGTGCAGGCGCCGCTGCTGAAAAATATTCTGCAAAGCGGTGAGCGCATTGTTCGTGTAAATCAGGAAGGGAAACCGTCTGAGACGCGATTTAAAGTAGAAGAGCGCTACGAATTTGCAACGCTGGTGCGCTGTAGTCCGGTGACGGGGCGTACTCACCAGATTCGCGTCCATACCCAGTTTGCAGGCCATCCGATTGCGTTCGACGATCGCTATGGCGATCGCGAGTTTGATAAGCAGTTGGCGGGTACGGGGCTGTCGCGTCTGTTCCTGCATGCGGCAGCGCTGAAGTTTACCCATCCTAATACCGGTGAAGTTATCCGTATTGAAGCGCCGCTGGATGAGCAGTTGAAACGCTGCCTGAAAGTTCTGCGCGGCTGATTATGTGCCGGGTGGCGCTGCGCTTACCCGGCCTACGAAATCCGTAGGCCCATGCAAGCGAAGCGCCGCTGGGCAAAAATCACATCGTCAGCGGATTACACTCTTCTCGCCTTAACATCTGGCACAGCGCAATCAGCGGCAACCCCACCAGCGTGTTGGGATCCCGCCCGTCCAGCTTGTCGAACAGTGCAATTCCCAGCCCTTCACTTTTGAAACTCCCTGCGCAGTTCAGAGGACGTTCCCGACGCACGTAATCCATAATCTCCTCCTCGCTGAGATGACGGAAGTGCACATCAAATGGCTCACACTCGGTTTGCAGATGACCGGAGGCCGAATTATAAAGCGCCAGGCCGGTATAAAAGGTCACGATACTGCCTCGCGCACGCAAAAGCTGCTGGCAGGCGTTTTCTTCCGTATGCGGTTTACCGGTGATTTCGCCGTCCAGCACACAAACCTGATCGGAGCCTATAATCAGATGAGCGGGGTAACGTACGGCCAGCGACTGTGCTTTCTCTTTCGCGAGACGGGTCACCAGATGACGCGGTGACTCGCCCGGCTGTGGCGTTTCATCCACCTCCGGCGCGGCGCATTCAAACGGGATCCCGAGCTTTTCCAGCAGCATTCGGCGATAAGGTGAAGTGGAAGCAAGGACGAGATTTGGCATATTTTTATCACCAGATATAGCGTATCGATGCCAGCCATTTTAAACTACAGGCCGCAATGTGTGCGAATAATTGGCAAAAGGCAGCTCTGGTTGCCTTTTTCTTTGACTCTATGACGTTACAAAGTTAATATGCGCGCCCTATGCAAAAGGTAAAATTACCCCTGACTCTTGATCCGGTTCGTACGGCTCAAAAACGCCTCGATTACGAAGGAATCTATTCTTCCGATCAGGCTGAGCGTATTGCCGAATCTGTAGTCAGTGTGGACAGTGATGTAGAGTGCTCCATGTCGTTCGCTATCGACAACCAGCGCCTCGCCGTTTTAACCGGTGATGCAAAGGTGACGGTAACGCTCGAATGTCAGCGCTGCGGGAAACCGTTTGTACAGCATGTTCACACAACGTATTGTTTCAGTCCGGTTCGTTCTGACGAACAGGCTGAAGCACTCCCGGAAGCGTATGAACCGATTGAGGTTAACGAATTCGGTGAAATCGATCTTCTGGCGCTGGTTGAAGATGAAGTCATCCTCTCCCTGCCAGTCGTTCCGGTGCATGATTCTGAACACTGTGAAGTGTCCGAGGCGGACATGGTCTTTGGGGAACTGCCTGATGAAGCGCAAAAACCAAATCCATTTGCCGTATTAGCCAGCTTAAAGCGTAAGTAATTGAGGAGTAAGGTCCATGGCCGTACAACAGAATAAACCAACCCGTTCCAAACGTGGCATGCGTCGTTCCCATGACGCGCTGACCGCAGTTACCAGCCTGTCTGTAGACAAGACTTCTGGTGAGAAACACCTGCGTCACCACATCACCGCTGACGGTTTCTACCGCGGCCGCAAGGTTATCACTAAGTAATCACGCGTCAGCGTGATTAGGCTTAGTGAGGAACTTCCCCGTGAAAACGGGGAGTTTACCGAACCAGGCTGCGACGATACCTTGACACGTCTAACCCTGGCGTTAGATGTCATGGGGGGAGATTTTGGCCCTACCGTGACAGTGCCTGCAGCATTGCAGGCACTGAATTCTAATTCGCAACTCACACTTCTTTTAGTCGGTAATCCCGACACAATCACGCCATTACTTGCAAAAGCTGACTTTGAACAACGTTCGCGTCTGCAGATTATTCCTGCGCAGTCAGTTATTGCCAGTGATGCCCGGCCATCGCAGGCTATTCGTAATAGCCGCGGCAGCTCTATGCGCATGGCGCTGGAGCTGGTGAAAGAAGGGCGAGCGCAGGCTTGCGTCAGCGCGGGAAATACTGGCGCGCTGATGGGACTGTCGAAATTATTGCTCAAGCCGATTGAGGGCATTGAGCGTCCGGCGCTGGTGACGGTGTTACCGCATCAGCAGAAGGGCAAAACGGTGGTGCTCGATCTGGGCGCTAACGTAGATTGTGATAGTACAATGCTGGCTCAGTTTGCCGTGATGGGGTCGGTGCTGGCAGAAGACGTGGTCGGGATTACCAATCCCCGCGTTGCGTTATTGAATATTGGTGAAGAAGAGACCAAAGGCCTGGACAGTATCCGCGACGCTGCGGAAATACTCAAACAGGTTCCCTCCATCAACTATATTGGTTATCTCGAAGCCAATGAGTTGCTGACGGGCAAAACGGATGTATTAGTGTGTGATGGCTTCACCGGAAACGTGACGTTGAAGACCATGGAAGGGGTCGTACGAATGTTCCTTTCTCTGCTGAAATCGCAGGGAGAAGGTAAAAAAAGGTCCTGGTGGCTGATTTTATTAAAGCGTTGGTTACAAAAAAGCCTGACGCGGCGATTCAGTCACCTCAACCCCGACCAGTATAATGGCGCCTGTCTGTTAGGATTGCGCGGCATCGTGATTAAGAGTCATGGCGCCGCCAATCAGCGAGCATTTACCGTCGCGATTGAACAGGCAGTGCAGGCGGTGCAGCGACAAGTCCCTCAGAGGATTGCCGCTCGCCTGGGATCTGTATTAGCTAAAAGTGACTGAGCGTACATGTATACGAAGATTTTAGGTACCGGCAGCTACCTGCCAAAACAAGTGCGTACCAACGCCGATCTTGAAAAAATGGTAGATACGTCTGACGAGTGGATTGTCACGCGCACAGGTATCCGTGAACGTCGTATCGCCGCGCCAGACGAAACTGTGTCCACCATGGGCTACGAAGCCGCTCAGCGAGCGCTTGAGATGGCTGGCATTGATAAAGAACAGATCGGGCTTATTGTGGTGGCGACAACATCTGCCACGCATGCCTTCCCAAGCGCAGCGTGCCAGGTGCAGAACATGCTCGGCATCAAAGGCTGCCCGGCATTTGATGTTGCAGCGGCGTGCGCGGGTTTCACCTATGCGCTGAGCATCGCCGATCAGTATGTTAAATCGGGTGCCGTAAAATATGCGCTGGTGATCGGTGCTGATGTGCTGGCGCGTACCTGCGATCCAACCGATCGCGGCACAATCATTATTTTTGGCGATGGCGCGGGCGCGGTACTGCTGGGGCAGTCCGAAGAACCAGGCATTATCTCCACGCACCTGCACGCTGACGGTCGCTACGGCGAGCTGTTAACGCTGCCTAACGCCGATCGCGTTAATCCGGACAGTTCGATTTACCTGACAATGGCGGGTAATGAAGTGTTCAAGGTGGCCGTGACCGAACTCGCTCACATTGTTGATGAGACGCTGGAAGCGAACAATCTGGATCGCGCCGCACTCGACTGGCTGGTACCGCATCAGGCTAACCTGCGTATTATCAGCGCGACGGCGAAGAAGTTGGGCATGTCTATGGATAACGTTGTGGTGACGCTTGATCGCCACGGCAACACCTCTGCGGCATCGGTACCGTGCGCATTTGACGAAGCGGTACGCGATGGACGAATTAAACGGGGCCAACTGGTCTTGCTTGAAGCCTTTGGTGGCGGGTTCACCTGGGGTTCCGCGCTGGTTCGTTTCTAGGATAAGGATTAAAAAATGACGCAATTTGCTTTTGTGTTCCCGGGACAGGGCTCACAAACTGTTGGGATGTTGTCTGAAATGGCAGCAAACTATCCGGTTATTGAAGAGACTTTCCGTGAAGCTTCTGACGCGCTGGGTTATGATCTGTGGGCGCTGACCCAGCAGGGCCCAGCTGAAGAGCTGAACAAAACCTGGCAGACTCAACCGGCACTGCTGGCAGCCTCCGTCGCATTGTGGCGCGTATGGCAGCAGCAGGGCGGCAAAACGCCGGCGCTGATGGCGGGTCATAGCCTGGGTGAATACTCTGCGCTGGTCTGCGCAGGGGTGATTGCCTTCGCTGACGCGGTCCGTCTGGTTGAATTGCGTGGTAAGTTTATGCAGGAAGCGGTGCCAGAAGGCACGGGCGGCATGTCTGCCATCATCGGTCTGGATGATGCTTCTATTGCTAAAGCCTGTGAAGAATCTGCTGAAGGTCAGGTCGTTTCTCCGGTAAACTTTAACTCGCCAGGCCAGGTAGTTATCGCGGGTCATAAAGAAGCGGTTGAGCGTGCAGGCGCTGCCTGTAAAGCTGCGGGTGCAAAACGTGCACTGCCGCTGCCGGTGAGCGTGCCGTCTCATTGTGCGCTGATGAAGCCCGCTGCCGATAAGCTGGCGGTTGAGCTGGAAAAAATGACCTTTAACGCACCGACGATTTCCGTTGTGAATAACGTCGATGTGAAGTGCGAAACCGCGCCGGAGGCTATCCGTAACGCGCTGGTTCGCCAGCTCTACAGCCCAGTTCAGTGGACCAAAACCGTTGAATTTATGGCGTCTCAGGGCGTTGAACATCTGTATGAAGTCGGTCCAGGTAAGGTACTTACCGGTCTGACAAAACGTATTGTAGACACCCTGACTGCCTCGGCGATTAACGAGCCGGAAGCAATGAAAGCGGCACTCTCGCAATAAAAGAGGAATACCATGAGTTTTGAAGGAAAAATTGCCCTGGTGACCGGCGCAAGCCGCGGTATCGGGCGTGCTATTGCTGAAACACTGGTTGCGCGCGGCGCGACGGTGATCGGGACTGCGACCAGCGAGAATGGCGCACAGGCCATCAGCGAGTATCTGGGTGCGAACGGTAAAGGTCTGGTACTGAATGTGACTGAACCAGCATCTATCGAATCTGTTCTGGAAAATATTCGCGCAGAGTTTGGCGAAGTGGATATTCTGGTCAATAATGCCGGGATCACTCGCGACAACCTGTTGATGCGAATGAAAGATGATGAGTGGAACGATATTATCGAAACCAACCTGTCATCGGTATTCCGTCTGTCAAAAGCGGTAATGCGCGCTATGATGAAAAAGCGTCATGGACGTATTATCACTGTAGGTTCTGTGGTTGGTACCATGGGAAATGCTGGTCAGGCTAACTACGCTGCGGCGAAAGCAGGTCTGATCGGTTTCAGTAAGTCGCTGGCGCGCGAAGTCGCGTCCCGCGGAATTACTGTAAACGTTGTTGCTCCGGGCTTTATTGAAACGGACATGACGCGTGCGCTGACCGATGATCAGCGTGCGGGTACGCTGGCGGCAGTTCCAGCGGGTCGTCTTGGCGACCCTAAAGAAATCGCCAGCGCGGTTGCATTTTTAGCCTCTGACGAAGCGGGTTACATCACTGGTGAAACCCTCCACGTCAACGGCGGGATGTACATGGTTTAATCACGATCGAAAATATTTGCGTTATTTGGGCAAATGGCCTCAAAATAACGTAAAATCGTGGTAAGACCTGCCGGGATTTAGTTGCAAATTTTTCAACATTTTATACACTACGAAAACCATCGCGAAAGCGAGTTTTGATAGGAAATTTAAGAGTATGAGCACTATCGAAGAACGCGTTAAGAAAATTATCGGCGAACAGCTGGGCGTTAAGCAGGAAGAAGTTGTGAACTCCGCTTCCTTTGTTGAAGACCTGGGCGCAGATTCTCTTGACACCGTTGAGCTGGTAATGGCTCTGGAAGAAGAGTTTGATACTGAGATTCCGGACGAAGAAGCTGAGAAAATCACCACCGTTCAGGCTGCCATTGATTACATCAACGGTCACCAGGCGTAAGTGAACATCTCCAGGCGGTCATTCGACCGCCTGAGTTTTATCTTTTGTAGTCCCACGAATCTCTTTTTTTATCCCTCCCTGGAGGACAAACGTGTCTAAGCGTCGTGTAGTTGTGACCGGACTTGGCATGTTGTCTCCTGTCGGCAATACCGTAGAGTCCACCTGGAAAGCTCTCCTTGCCGGTCAGAGCGGCATCAGCCTAATCGACCATTTCGATACTAGCGCCTATGCAACGAAATTTGCTGGCTTAGTAAAGGATTTTAACTGTGAAGAGATCATCTCGCGCAAAGAACAGCGCAAGATGGATGCCTTCATTCAATATGGAATTGTCGCTGGCGTTCAGGCCATGCAGGATTCTGGCCTTGAGATTACGGAAGAGAACGCTACCCGTATCGGCGCTGCTATCGGCTCCGGGATTGGCGGTCTTGGCCTGATCGAGGAAAACCATACATCTCTGGTGAATGGCGGCCCGCGTAAAATCAGCCCGTTCTTCGTTCCGTCTACGATTGTAAACATGGTGGCAGGTCACCTGACCATTATGTTCGGCCTGCGTGGCCCAAGCATCTCAATCGCGACAGCCTGTACGTCTGGCGTGCATAACATCGGCCAGGCCGCGCGTATCATCGCGTACGGCGATGCAGATGCTATGGTTGCGGGCGGTGCTGAAAAAGCCAGTACCCCGCTGGGCGTCGGTGGCTTCGGTGCAGCGCGAGCGCTCTCTACCCGAAACGATAATCCTCAGGCGGCGAGCCGTCCGTGGGATAAAGACCGTGATGGTTTCGTGCTGGGTGACGGTGCAGGCATGATCGTACTGGAAGAGTACGAACACGCGAAAAAACGTGGCGCGAAAATTTATGCTGAAGTTGTTGGCTTTGGCATGAGCAGCGATGCTTACCACATGACGTCTCCTCCAGAGAACGGCGCAGGTGCTGCGCTGGCGATGGAAAATGCCATCCGTGATGCGGGCATTACGCCGGCACAGATTGGCTACGTTAACGCGCACGGGACATCTACCCCTGCGGGCGATAAAGCAGAAGCGCAGGCGGTTAAGTCTATCTTCGGCGAATCTGCCAGCCGTGTACTGGTGAGCTCCACGAAATCCATGACCGGTCACCTCCTGGGTGCGGCGGGTGCAGTAGAATCAATCTACTCTATTCTCGCGCTGCGCGATCAGGCTGTACCGCCAACCATCAACCTGGATAATCCAGATGAAGGTTGTGATCTGGACTTCGTTCCCCACGAAGCGCGCCAGGTTAGCGGTATGGAGTACACCCTGTGTAACTCCTTCGGCTTCGGTGGGACTAACGGTTCTCTGATCTTCAAAAAGGTCTGAGTCTGGTTAGTCGCTGACGATAATAAAGGTCCGCTTGCCGGGCCTTTTTTATTAGGTGATATCCCCTTGTCCGGCTAACCACATCCTGCCAGACTGAGCCTCCATGCATAAGGAGCCACTATGTTTTTAATTAATGGCCTTGAGCAAGAAATGCTGCCGGCAAGCGACAGGGCGACCCAGTTTGGCGATGGCTGTTTCACGACCGCGCGTATTCTCGACGGTGGCGTGTGCCTGCTCGGGGCCCATATCCTTCGTTTACAAAAAGCCTGCGAAGCATTACTGATCCCCTTTTCGCAGTGGGGCATTCTTGAAAGTGAAATGCGTCGGCTGGCATCAGAGAAAGCAAGCGGCGTCCTGAAAGTCATTATCAGCCGCGGCAGCGGTGGTCGGGGCTATAGCGGTTCTGCCTGCCAGCATCCTGCGCGGATCCTTTCCGTTTCAGATTATCCTTCCCATTACGCGCACTGGCGTGAAGAGGGCGTAGTCCTGGCGCTTAGCCCGGTACGTCTGGGGCGAAACCCGATGCTCGCTGGCATAAAACATCTTAACCGTCTTGAACAGGTGCTTATTCGTACTCATCTTGAGCAGACGGAGGCCGGGGAGGCGCTGGTTCTTGACAGCGAAGGGTACATTACGGAATGCTGTGCGGCTAATTTACTCTGGCGGAAGGGCAGTGACGTATTCACGCCTTCGCTGGAGCAGGCCGGAGTCAACGGCATTATGCGGCAGTTTTGTTTGCAACAGCTGGCACGCGCAGGCTTTCGCGTTGTCGAAGTTAACGCTAAGGAAGAGGCGCTGCTGGCTGCCGAAGAAGTTGTTATCTGCAATGCGCTGATGCCCGTTGTCCCCGTTCGCGCTTATGACCGCAAGTGCTGGTCATCCCGCGAGCTGTTCCAGTTTCTGGCCCCGTTATGTGAGCAAACCAGGTAGTCATGAAGAAAATGTTACGCTTTGTCCTCCTTCTTATCGTTGCGTTCGGAATCGCTGGCGGAGCGGGAGTGTGGAAAGTTCGTCAGCTGGCTGAAAGTCAGATCCTGATTAAAGACGAGACGATTTTTACCCTGAAAGCGGGGACCGGGCGGCAGGCGCTTGGTCAGCAGCTGTATGACGACAAAATTATCAATCGTCCACGCTTATTCCAGTGGCTGCTGCGTATTCAGCCGGACCTGTCCCATTTCAAGGCCGGTACCTATCGTTTCACTCCTGGCATGACCGTGCGCGAGATGCTGCAACTGCTGGAGAGTGGTAAAGAAGCCCAGTTCCCATTGCGTTTTGTGGAAGGTATGCGTCTGAGCGATTATCTCAGGCAACTGCGTGACGCGCCGTACATCAAGCATACGCTGAAAGATGACCGCTACCAGACCGTGGCAGACGCCTTAAAATTCGAACATCCCGAGTGGGTGGAAGGCTGGTTCTGGCCCGATACGTGGATGTATACGGCAGGCACGACGGATGTGGCAATTCTGAAGCGAGCGCACAACAAAATGGTCGCGGCGGTAGACGCTGCGTGGAAAGGGCGAGCAGAGGGCCTGCCTTATAAAGATCAAAACCAGTTCATGACGATGGCCTCGATCATCGAGAAAGAGACGGCCGTTGCTGCCGAACGTGACCAGGTTGCCTCGGTGTTTATTAACCGTCTGCGCATCGGCATGCGTTTGCAAACCGATCCTACCGTCATCTACGGCATGGGCGAAAACTACAACGGCAGGATTTCCAGAAAAGATCTGGAAACGCCAACGGCGTATAATACCTACGTGATTAGCGGCCTGCCGCCTGGACCGATTGCGACGCCGAGTGAAGCATCATTGAAGGCCGCCGCGCACCCGGCCAAAACGCCGTATCTCTATTTTGTGGCTGACGGAAAAGGGGGGCATACGTTCAATACCAACCTGGCCAGCCACAATCGCTCCGTTCAGGACTATCTGAAGGCACTTAAGGAAAAAAATGCGCAGTAAATACATTGTCATTGAGGGACTCGAAGGGGCGGGCAAAACCACCGCCCGTAACGTGGTGGTGGATACGCTGAAATCGCTTGGCGTCGCCGACATGGTCTTCACCCGCGAGCCGGGCGGTACGCAGCTGGCGGAAAAACTGCGCAGCCTGGTTCTGGATATCAAATCCGTTGGCGATGAAGTTATTACCGACAAAGCGGAAGTGCTGATGTTCTATGCGGCGCGCGTTCAGCTGGTGGAGACGGTGATCAAACCCGCTCTGGCAGAAGGTAAATGGGTGATTGGCGATCGCCACGATCTCTCAACCCAGGCGTATCAGGGCGGTGGCCGGGGTATCGATCAGACCATGCTGGCTACGCTTCGCGACGCGGTTCTGGGCGATTTCCGTCCTGACCTGACGCTGTATCTGGACGTGACCCCTGAGGTGGGCCTGAAGCGCGCCCGTGCCCGCGGCGAACTGGACCGCATTGAACAGGAGTCTTTTGATTTCTTTAACCGCACCCGTGCGCGTTATCTGGAACTGGCCGGGCAGGACAAGACCATTCGTACCATCGATGCGACGCAATCCCTTGAAGACGTTACATGTGATATTCAGCAGACCGTTACGCAGTGGCTACAGGAGCAGCAGGCATGAAATGGTATCCATGGTTGCGCCCACACTTTGAACAGCTGATCGGCAGCTATCAGGTTGGTCGGGGGCATCATGCGTTACTGATCCAGGCGCTGCCGGGAATGGGTGATGATGCGTTGATTTACGCCATAACCCGCTTTCTGATGTGCCAACAGCCGGAAGGACATAAAAGCTGCGGTAAGTGCCGGGGTTGCCAGCTCATGCAGGCGGGCACGCATCCTGACTATTACACCCTCGAACCTGAGAAGGGCAAAAATACGCTCGGTATTGACGCGGTGCGTGAGGTCAGTGAGAAACTGTACGAATATGCGCGTCTGGGGGGGGCGAAAGTGGTGTGGCTGAAAGACGCCGCGCTGCTCACGGAAGCCGCAGCCAACGCGCTGTTAAAAACCCTGGAAGAGCCGCCAGAAAACACCTGGTTTTTCCTCTCCTGCCGCGAGCCGGAACGCTTGCTGGCGACGCTGCGCAGTCGCTGCCGTCTTCACCACCTTGCTGTCCCTCAGGAATCTTGGGCACTCGCCTGGCTTGAGCGGGAAGTGACGGTGTCACAAGACGCGGCGCTCTCAGCGTTGCGCCTGTGCAGCGGTGCGCCTGCGGCTGCGCTGGCCTTATTACAGCCCGAAGTGTGGTCCCAGCGTGAGACGCTGTGTCGTGCGGTTGAATCAGCCCTCGACAGCCATGACTGGCTGAGCGTGCTGCCAGCGCTGAACAGCGATCAGGCTCCGGAACGGCTGCACTGGCTGGCCGCGCTGCTGCTGGATGCGCTCAAAATTCAGCAGGGGGCTACGCTTCTGACTAACCCTGACGTGTGGGCGCTGGTCACCACGCTGGCGAATCGCCTGTCAGGGCAGTCGCTGCACGCTATCCTTCATGATATCTGCCAGAGTCGTGAACAACTTTTGACGGTAACCGGTCTCAATCGCGAGCTTTCACTGACCGACCAGTTACTGCGTATTGAACACTACCTGCAACCGGGCGTCATACCGCCGGTTTCCCACCTCTGAGAGAGACATTATGTTTTTAGTCGACTCACACTGCCATCTCGATGGCATGGATTATCAATCCCTGCATAAAAATGTGGACGACGTGCTGGCGAAAGCCGCCGCGCGCGATGTGAAATTTTGCCTGGCCGTGGCAACCACGTTGCCGGGTTACCGCTCCATGCGTGAACTGGTAGGCGAGCGCGATAATGTCGTCTTCTCCTGCGGCGTGCATCCGCTGAATCAGGATGAAGCGTACGACGTTGAGGATTTACGCCGTCTTGCCGCAGAAGAGGGCGTAGTGGCGATGGGCGAGACCGGCCTGGACTATTTCTACACTCCGGAAACGAAACCTCGCCAGCAGGAATCCTTCCGTAACCACATCCGCATTGGCCGGGAACTGAATAAGCCGGTTATCGTTCACACCCGAGATGCGCGCGCCGACACGCTGGGTATCCTGCGGGAAGAAAAGGTGACGGATTGCGGTGGCGTACTACACTGTTTCACAGAAGACAGAGAAACGGCGGGTAAGCTACTTGATTTGGGCTTTTATATCTCGTTCTCGGGGATTGTCACGTTCCGTAATGCTGAGCAACTGCGTGATGCGGCGCGCTATGTTCCGCTGGATCGTATTCTGGTGGAAACCGATTCCCCGTACCTGGCGCCGGTGCCTCATCGTGGCAAAGAGAACCAGCCAGCGATGACCCGGGATGTCGCTGAGTATATGGCCGTTCTGAAAGGTGTCAGTATTGAAGAACTGGCTCGCGTGACAACGGAAAACTTCGCCAGTCTGTTCCATATTGACCCCGCCCGCCTGCAATCTGTCTGATACACCTGTTATTTTTAGGCTCGTAATTAATAAGTAAAGCGAGTAAAGTTCACCGCCTCATTCGGGGCGGTGATGGCGTTTTTAGACACATCCAGACATGCTTTATGTAAATATCTGCAAGTTTTTTGGCCGTCTTGAACTGAAACGTGATAGCCGTCAAACAAACTCAGAGGGAATTATTTTACTCTGTGTAATAAATAAAGGGCGCTTAGATGTCCTGTCCACGGCGCGGTACTCCCCCCGGGCCAATGCGTGAAAACGTAAAAAAAAGCACAAATACTCAGGAGCACTCTCAATTATGTTTAAGAATGCATTTGCTAACCTGCAAAAGGTCGGTAAATCGCTGATGCTGCCAGTATCCGTACTGCCTATCGCAGGTATCCTGCTGGGTGTCGGTTCTGCAAACTTCAGCTGGCTGCCAGCCGTAGTTTCCCACGTGATGGCCGAAGCAGGCGGTTCTGTTTTTGCTAACATGCCGCTGATCTTCGCTATCGGTGTTGCTCTGGGCTTCACCAATAACGACGGTGTTTCCGCCCTGGCGTCCGTTGTTGCTTACGGCATCATGGTGAAAACCATGGCTGTGGTTGCGCCGCTGGTACTGCATTTACCTGCTGAAGAGATTGCCGCTAAGCACCTGGCGGACACCGGTGTTCTCGGTGGTATCATCTCCGGTGCGATTGCAGCGTATATGTTTAACCGCTTCTATCGCATCAAGCTGCCTGAGTATCTGGGCTTCTTCGCGGGTAAACGTTTTGTGCCGATCATTTCTGGTCTGGCCGCGATTTTCACCGGTGTGGTCCTGTCCTTCATCTGGCCACCAATCGGTACGGCAATCCAGACCTTCTCTCAGTGGGCAGCTTACCAGAACCCGGTTGTGGCGTTCGGTATCTACGGCTTCATTGAGCGCTGCCTGGTACCATTTGGTCTGCACCACATCTGGAACGTTCCATTCCAGATGCAGATTGGTGAATACACCAACGCAGCAGGTCAGGTGTTCCACGGCGACATCCCACGCTACATGGCGGGCGACCCAACGGCAGGTAAACTGTCTGGTGGCTTCCTGTTCAAAATGTACGGTCTGCCGGCCGCTGCAATTGCTATCTGGCACTCTGCTAAACCAGAGAACCGTGCAAAAGTGGGCGGTATCATGATCTCCGCAGCGCTGACCTCGTTCCTGACCGGTATCACCGAGCCGATCGAGTTCTCCTTCATGTTCGTTGCGCCGATCCTGTACATCATCCACGCGGTACTGGCAGGTCTGGCATTCCCAATCTGTATCCTGCTGGGTATGCGTGACGGTACGTCCTTCTCTCACGGCCTGATCGACTTCATCGTTCTGTCCGGTAACAGCAGCAAGCTGTGGCTGTTCCCTATCGTGGGTGCGGGCTACGCAGTGGTGTACTACACCGTCTTCCGCGTGCTGATCAAAGCACTGGACCTGAAAACGCCGGGTCGTGAAGATGCAACGGAAGACAGCAAAGCCGGTGTGACCAGCGAAATGGCACCTGCTCTGGTTGCTGCTTTCGGCGGTAAAGAGAACATCACTAACCTGGACGCGTGTATCACTCGTCTGCGTGTGAGCGTTGCCGACGTTGCGAAAGTCGACCAGCCGGGTCTGAAAAAACTGGGCGCAGCAGGCGTCGTTGTTGCAGGTTCTGGTGTTCAGGCAATCTTCGGAACGAAATCCGATAACCTGAAAACCGAAATGGATGAGTACATCCGCAACAACTAAGCTGTGATCTGGGGAGACTAAGGCAGCCGAATGGCTGCCTTTTTTATTACTCGGTTTGGGGGGCCGGGTGGCGGCTGCGCCTAACCCGGCCTACGTGATGGGTAGGCCCGGTAAGCGCAGTGTATGACCGGATACATAGGTAACAGATCAGACCGGGAACATAGGTAACACTTTTCAGTCTATCCGGAGCACACTCTGGGTTTTTCGGTCGTAGTACGCAAGCGTTATTCCATTAAAGATGATGGCCTCCAGGCCATCATCTTGTTCTTCCAGCATGATGTACTCATCAGTCAGCGCTTCACTCAGGAACACCGTCCCCTTTTTCCCCATATAGAGTGTCCCCCTTGATTTCACCCTGTAGACCGTACCTCCTTCCGGATAAGCATATTCAGGAACCCTGCCATCCCAGTGCCGGCCTGAGGGTTGCCATACCGTTCCGGGCGTTGCACCCGCCAGGGCTTCATGCGGCCTTTCGTAGTTAAACTCTTCCCGGTAGCCACTGAACCACCGCTGTTGTTCTTCCATCGTCATAAATATGTTGCCCTGTTTTACTGCACTTTTCAGCGAACGATGCATTCGCTCATGACGGCCGTTTTCTTCCGGATGCCCCTTTCTGATGCGTTCCGGTCTGATGCCCAGCTTTATCAGCCAGACTGCAAGGCGACTTAACCCGGCGATACCTGTTCCTGCGAAAGGCTGACCATTATCCGTTCTCAGGACTTCCGGCAGACCGTACTCCAGGAACGCATCCGTCAGGCACTGCCTGACGAAGGGCTCGCTCTCCCGGTCTGCTCCCCGGCAGCTCAGAAGATACCGGCTGTGATTGTCGGTGAGGGTGAAGGGATGACAGTATTTCCGGCTCAGCAGCCTGAACTTGCCTTTAAAATCAGCGCTCCAGACCTGATTGTTCTCACTGATGATGGTCAGGGGCTGGCGATTGCCCGGGGTTCTGCGTTTTCGCTTTTTATCCGGAACCAGGCCTTCACGCTTGAGGATATCGCCGATAGTACTGGCAGCGGGGACGGTAAAATCGACGTGATGATTGAGCAGCCACATCCGCAGTTTTTTGGGGCCCCAGTCAGGGTGTTTTTGCCTCAGGGCCGTAAGCTGCCCGGCGATATCATCAGGAACTGTCCGGGAGTGGGAGTGCGGAGCACGCGACCGGTCAGAGAGAGATGACAGGTCAGAGGGGTCAAAACGCTGAAGCCATTTGTAACCGGTTTTTCGACTGATGCCGAAGAGACGGCAGAGGGCAGAAAAAGAATCCGTACCTGCATGGCAGGCACGGATGAAATCAAGGCGTTGCATAGGTCGCGTCTCAGTCCAGGGCATAGCGAGTCTCCTCTTCTATGCCAGTTATAACTGTTACCCATGTATCCGGTCTAAAGTGTTACCCATGTTTCCGGTTCATACCCAGCGCCACCGGGCTTAATACTCAGAAATCGTAGCTCGCGCTAACCGAAACGTTCAGTGGCGCGCCATACACTACATACGATCCGACGTAGTCGTAATACTCTTTGTCGAACAGGTTGTTGACGTTAGCCTGAACAGCAAAGTCTTTGGTGACCTGATAGCGACTGAACAGGTTCACCAGCCCATAGCTGCCTTGCTCCGCGCGGGAACGTCCTGCCGGACCGCCTTCCACGTCCGTCCACACTTTGTTCTGCCAGTTTACGCCACCGCCCACGGTCAGTTCCGGCAGCATTGGCAGTTGATAACGAGTGAACAACTTCATGGTTGTGCGCGGCTGATCGGAGCTGACAGCGTTGCCATTCTTATCTTCTGCAATGTAACGCGTCGCGCCAAAGGTCAGCTGCCAGTTATCGGTTAGTGCACCGTTGAGCTCAAACTCGACCCCTTTGCTGACCACCCCGTCCAGCGATTCATAAATCGACTCACCGCTCGGCATGTAGGTATACGTGTTGCTGGCCACGTTATCCTGCTCAATGCGGAAAATCGCCAGTGAGGTGGTGAGGCGGGTATTAAACCAGTCTGCCTTCACCCCGGCTTCGTAGCTTTTACCCGTGGTAGGGTCGAGATAACGTCCACTGGCATTGCGCTTATCCTGCGGCTGGAAGATAGAGGTATAGCTGACGTAGGTCGACCAGTCCTCATTGATGTCATACACCAGGCCGGCATACGGCGTGACATCATCTTTGGTGCTTTCCAGACGGGTATTCGGCGAACCAGCGGGGTTATAGCGTATGTTGTATTGGGTGTAACGCGCCCCCAGGATCAGATGCAACGGATCGGCGAGTGAGAAACGCGCAGAGGAATAGGCTGAAGACTGGCGAATATCATCCTTGCTGTAGAGTTTCCACGGCGTCCACTGCGGATCGGCAATGTTCCCGTTCCAGTTCTTAAAGTTGCCGACATCAACCATGCCGTATACTGCATCCGGCATGGTGTTGTCGTAATGGTTACGCTGACGGCTAAAGCTGCCGCCGAACATCATCTCGTGCTGACGGCCAAAGAGATCGAAGCCGCCGCGCAGGAAGGCATCGACCGCATCCTGTTTACGTTCCCCGCGGTTCCAGCCGCCGTAACCCACCAGGCCAGCGCCGGTCTCTTTATCCGGATAACCGGACATATACATCAGCTTAGAGTCAAAGTTGGTTTCAGCATGCATGCCGTTGATGTGCGCTTCCCAGCCATTATCGAAACGCTGGGTCAGGTTAGCGAAGATGCGGGTGCTGTCTTTATCTGAATAGGCCCAGTCAGGCGCGACGGTCTGGCTGCGATTGTAGTTGGTCTTACTTCCGTCGCTGTACCAGGTCGGCAGCCCGCCCCAGGTTGGGTCGGCGGTATGGCTTTCCTGATACTCATACCCTACCGAGAGGGTCGTGCTGTCGGTAACATCTGCATCCATCACGCCGTAGAGGAATTTCTTCCGGTAGTGGTAGTTATCCACGAAGCTGTCGTTGTCCTGATAACCCGTGATCAGACGACCCCGTACCTTACCTGATTCCACTAGCGGCGCCTGGAGATCCAGCACGTAACGCTGCTTGTCCCAGCTGCCGTAGCTGGCGGAAACGTTGCCTTTAAATTCCTGGCTGTCCGCATGCTTGCGCACCATATTAACGTACGCCGCCGGGTTGCCCGTCCCGGACATCAGGCCTGTGGCGCCGCGGACCACTTCAATGCGGTCATAAATTGCGGTATCGGCGGCGGTATCACCAAAGTTCCACACTTCACTGATGGACGTTGGAAGGTCGTCATAGGCGTAGTTGCTGACGAAAAATCCGCGTGAGTAAAATACGGTACGATCGCTGTCCTGCACCTGCGCCGTAATGCCCGTGGTGTTCGTCAGCACCTGGCCGATGGATTGCAGATTCTGGTCAGCCATACGTTGCTGGCTGATAACGCTGACGGACTGTGGGATGTCGCGGGGAACCAGCAACAGTTTGGTGCCGGTGGTGGTGGTTTTTACGCTGTAATCCTGATCCTGGCTGGCAGAAAGATCCTGTGTGTTATCAAAACCCCCATCAACGACGACGGTATCTTCGGCTGTTGAAGCAGCGAAAGCGGTGGTTGGCGTCAATGCCATAGTAATGCAGGCGGCCAGCAACGAAGGTGTTGCGGCAGGCTGACGTTGCCCATCCCTGGTGTGATTAATGAAAGACATCATCAAACCCTTAGTGAATGGTGAAGGTAGTGCGCGACAGTCCCGCTAGTACGGGCTGACGTCGTTTTCTATGTTAAAAATGCGCATGAAAATGCAAATGCGAAATATACGCATTGTGATTAACGCTGTAAACAGATGTTTCGGGATGAACTGAAATCAGGTTTCAGAAAAGAAATGTCCTAAAGCGATGCCTCTTCACCCAGATGGACGATAATCAGGAAAGAAATCACGGGAGAAGGTTGAAAGGACAGGAGAAACTCGCTCATACTCTTGTGTTGTGTCACACAGTAAAACAGACAATGTGTGTTAACAACGGACGCACGACGCCAGATTAAACTTAAAAGGAAAAGGTCATGGCTGAAGAAACGATTTTCAGTAAAATTATCCGCCGCGAAATTCCGTCGGATATTGTCTATCAGGATGAACTGGTCACGGCTTTCCGCGACATTTCTCCCCAGGCGCCGACGCACATCCTTATTATTCCCAATATTCTGATTCCGACCGTCAATGACGTTAAAACCGAGCATGAAGTGGCGCTGGGCCGTATGCTTACGGTGGCCGCGAAAATTGCTGAGCAGGAAGGGATTGCTGAAGATGGATACCGTTTGATCATGAACTGTAATCGCCATGGCGGCCAGGAAGTCTATCATATTCATATGCATCTTCTGGGTGGACGTCCACTGGGACCGATGCTGGCACATAAAGGTCTTTAATATGTTAACTGGGCGTATTGCAGCGCTGATCGTGACGCTGGTTATGGTTGGGTGCAGCGCGCGTCCCGCCATCCCGGTCAGTGAAGAACAGACGCTGGTGATGGAGTCCTCAGTGCTTGCTGCGGGCATCACGGCGGAAAATCCTTCGTTGACCATAAGCGAAATCCAGTCTTCTGCCTCCTCTACGCTCTATAACGAAAGGCAAGAGCCAGTGACGGTGCATTATCGCTTCTACTGGTATGACGTGAGAGGTCTTGAGATGCACCCGCTTGAGGCGCCGCGTAGCGTGACGGTCCCGGCAAGATCGTCGGTCACGCTCTACGGCAGCGCCAGCTATCTGGGTGCACATAAGGTGAGACTTTATCTTTATTTGTAAGGAGTGAACCTTGATTAAAACAATGAGCCGTTATGCGCTCCTGAGTGCGTTCGCACTCTTTCTGGCAGGCTGTGTGACGCGAACGGAAGAACCTGCACCGGTGGATCAGGCGAAGCCGGGAACGGAACAGCCAACAACACCGGCGCAACCTGTTCCAACCGTGCCGTCTGTACCGACTATTCCGGCGCAGCCTGGCCCGATCGAACATCCGGACGATACCGCGCAGCCTGCGCCGCGAGTGCGGCACTATGACTGGAACGGCGCGATGCAGCCGATGGTGGGCAAAATGTTGCAGGCACAGGGCGTTACGCCTGGCAGTGTGCTGCTGGTGGACAGCGTGAACAACCGTACAAACGGTTCACTGAATGCGGGAGAAGCGACGGAAACCCTGCGCAACGCGCTGGCAAACAACGGTAAATTTACGCTGGTCTCAGCCCAGCAACTCGCGGTCGCCAAGCAACAGCTTGGTCTGTCGCCTCAGGACAGCCTGGGTTCGCGCAGTAAAGCGATTGGTATCGCCCGCAACGTTGGTGCGCAGTATGTCCTTTATTCTAACGCGACAGGCAACGTGAACACGCCGTCGTTGCAGATGCAGTTAATGCTGGTTCAAACCGGCGAAATTATCTGGTCAGGTAAAGGTGCCGTTACGCAACAATAAGCGCACGCGTCAGGATGTCCAGACGCGTTATTTCCCCCAGTACCGTGTTATCGCGCCGCAAGCCCCCGTCGGGCTTGGCGGCGCGAGTTGCATTATTGAGCGTGGCGACCATCGGCTGGTTTTACGTCAGCATCACGATGCCGCCGCGCCTGCCGCCCATTTTCGTCGCCAGTTCCGCGCCCTGAAGCGCCTTCCCGGCGACCTTGCCCCGAAACCTCATCTCTTTATCAGGGACTGGATGGCGGTGGCGTTTATTGCGGGTGAGATCAAAAGCGAGCTTCCCGATACGCCCACGCTGGCAGCCATGCTGTATCATCTGCATCGACAGCCGCGTCTGGGCTGGCGGGTGACGTTACTTCCATTACTGGATAGCTATTGGCAGCAGGCTGCGCCTGGACGACGCACGCCCTTCTGGCTGGCGCAGCTTAAGCGGCTGCGTAAAGCGGGAGAGCCGAAGGCGTTACGTCTGGCGCCGCTGCATATGGATGTCCATGCGGGGAATATCGTTCATACCACGGCGGGCGAGAAACTTATCGACTGGGAATATGCAGGGGACGGTGACGTGGCGCTTGAACTCGCTGCGGTCTGGATGCCTGATGAGGCTTCGCGCGTGCAGCTGATAACCGCCTATGCCCGAAACGCCAACATAAATGTACTCACCCTTGCGCGGCAGGTCGCGCGCTGGCGTCCGTGGGTGCTGATGCTGATGGCGGGATGGTTTGAAATGCGCCTTCAGCAGACAGATGACGAACAATTTATTGCGCTGGCAAATGATGCCTGGCGTCAGTTACAAACGAAAGGATAAGAGAGGTTGGTGTGGGTCCAGTAATGTTGGATGTTGAAGGGTTTGAGCTTGATGCGGAAGAGCGCGAAATTCTGGCGCACCCGCTGGTAGGGGGGCTGATTCTTTTCACCCGCAATTATCACGATCCGGCGCAGTTGCGCGAGCTGGTTCGCCAGATCCGCGCGGCGTCACGCAATCGCCTGGTGGTGGCCGTCGACCAGGAAGGTGGACGCGTGCAGCGTTTCCGCGAAGGGTTTACCCGTTTACCCGCCGCACAATCTTTTGCTGCGCTGCTGGGTGTTGAAGAGGGCGGTCAACTGGCGCAGGACGCAGGCTGGCTGATGGCGAGCGAGATGATCGCCATGGATATCGATATCAGCTTCGCCCCGGTGCTGGACGTAGGACACATTAGTGCGGCAATAGGTGAGCGTTCGTATCATGACGATCCACGTATCGCGCTGGCAATGGCGACGCGCTTCATTGACGGTATGCACGATGCGGGCATGAAAACCACCGGCAAGCATTTCCCGGGCCACGGGGCGGTGACGGCGGATTCCCATAAAGAAACCCCGCGCGATCCGCGCCCGGAAGCAGACATTCGCGCTAAAGATATGTCTGTTTTCCGCTCGCTGATTACCGATAACAAGCTGGACGCTATTATGCCTGCGCACGTCATCTACAGTGACGTTGATCCGCGTCCGGCCAGCGGCTCTCCGCACTGGCTTAAAACCGTGCTGCGTCAGGAGTTGGGCTTCAATGGCGTTATTTTCTCTGACGATTTATCCATGGAAGGGGCGGCGATCATGGGAAGCTATGCCGAACGTGGGCAGGCTTCGCTGGATGCGGGTTGCGATATGATCCTCGTCTGCAATAATCGTAAAGGGGCGGTGAGCGTGCTGGATAACCTGTCGCCGATCAATGCTGAACGTGTTACACAATTGTATCATAAAGGTTCATTTAGTCGTCAGGAGCTGATGGACTCGGCGCGCTGGAAAACGGTAAACGCCCGGCTTGAAGCCCTGAACGAGCGCTGGCAGGCACATAAAGCAGCCCTTTAATTCATCCCGGAAGGCGTAGCGTGGTGAGACGATGATCATCTATTTACACGGTTTTGACTCAAACAGTCCTGGTAATCATGAGAAAGTGCTGCAATTGCAGTTTATCGATCCGGATGTCCGGCTAATCAGTTACAGCACGCGTCATCCGAAGCATGACATGCAGCATCTGCTTAAAGAAGTGGACAAAATGTTGCAGCTCAATATCGACGATCGTCCGCTGATCTGCGGCGTGGGGTTGGGGGGATACTGGGCAGAGCGCATCGGTTTTTTGTGCGATATCCGTCAGGTCATTTTTAATCCTAACCTGTTTCCAAACGAAAACATGGAAGGCAAGATTGACCGTCCGGAAGAGTACGCCGATATCGCAACAAAATGCGTGAGCAATTTCCGCGAAAAGAACCGCGACCGGTGTCTGGCGATCCTCTCCCGCAAAGATGAAGCGCTGGACAGCTCCCGCGCTGCCGAACTTCTGCATCATTACTACGAAATTGTCTGGGACGAAGAGCAGACCCACAAGTTCAAAAATATTTCCCCGCATTTGCAGCGTATTAAGGCCTTCAAAACGCTGGGCTGATCTCCCTGAACCTGATAGAGGCCCGGTACGTGAAAGCGTGCCGGGCCTCTTTTTTGTCGGAGTTGTCTACTTTTAAACCATCAAAACTTGATACATATCAATTTTGGTATGACCAATGCGCCTGACGTGCTATTCTCAATGAATCTGAATGGTTTCAGCGCAGTAACCTGTTGTTAATTAAGGGTTATTTATATAACTTTTAATTAACAATTGGTTAATAATTTGAGGGGGTCACGTTGACTACGCCATTGAAAAAGATAGTGATTGTCGGCGGTGGTGCTGGCGGACTGGAGCTGGCGACGCAGCTGGGTAAGAAACTGGGTCGCGGTAAGAAAGCCAAAATCACGCTGGTGGATCGTAACCACAGCCATCTGTGGAAGCCGTTACTGCACGAAGTGGCGACCGGGTCGCTGGATGAGGGCGTGGATGCGCTCAGCTATCTGGCACATGCGCGTAACCACCACTTCCAGTTCCAGCTGGGTTCGGTGGTGGACATCAACCGTGAAAATAAAACCATCACGCTGGCTGAGCTGCGTGATGATAAAGGCGAGCTGCTGGTTCCTGAGCGCAAGCTGGCCTATGACACGCTGGTGATGGCCCTGGGCAGTACGTCCAATGATTTCAACACCCCAGGCGTAAAAGAGCACTGTATCTTCCTGGATAACCCGCATCAGGCGCGTCGTTTCCATCAGGAGATGCTTAACCTGTTCCTGAAGTACACCAACAACATGGGTGCTAACGGCAAGGTTAACATTGCTATCGTGGGCGGCGGCGCAACGGGCGTTGAATTATCGGCGGAGTTGCACAATGCGGTCAAACAGCTGCACAGCTATGGCTACAAAGGGCTGACTAATGAAGCGCTGAATGTGACGCTGGTGGAAGCAGGTGAACGTATTCTGCCTGCGCTGCCGCCGCGTATTTCCGGCGCGGCGCACAACGAGCTGACCAAACTGGGCGTGCGCGTGCTGACCCAGACCATGGTGACCAGCGCGGATGAGGGTGGACTGCATACCAAAGATGGCGAATACATCCAGGCCGACCTGATGGTCTGGGCTGCGGGGATCAAAGCGCCTGATTTCATGAAAGATATCGGTGGGCTGGAGACAAACCGCATTAACCAACTGGTGACAGAGCCGACGCTGCAAACCACGCGGGATCCGGACATCTTCGCTATCGGCGACTGTGCCTCCTGCGCGCGTCCGGAAGGCGGGTTTGTGCCTCCTCGCGCTCAGGCCGCGCATCAGATGGCAAGCCTCGTGCTGCATAACATCCTGGCGCAGATGAAAGGCAAACCGATGAAAGCCTATGTCTACAAAGACCACGGCTCTCTGGTGTCGCTCTCAAACTTTTCCACCGTGGGCAGCCTGATGGGCAACCTGATGCGCGGCTCCATGATGGTGGAAGGGCGCATCGCCCGCTTCGTGTACATTTCTCTGTACCGTATGCACCAGATTGCGC
Source organism: Enterobacter cloacae complex sp. 402C9 (assembly GCF_050030745.1). Taxonomy (NCBI): domain Bacteria; kingdom Pseudomonadati; phylum Pseudomonadota; class Gammaproteobacteria; order Enterobacterales; family Enterobacteriaceae; genus Enterobacter; species Enterobacter cloacae complex sp. 402C9. The sequence goes on from NZ_JBLGUW010000001.1 coordinate 1,817,712, forward strand.
TGCACGGCTACTTCAAAACCGGCCTGATGATGCTGGTCGGCCGCATCAACCGCGTTATCCGCCCACGCCTGAAGCTGCACTAATTTCTCCCTCCCTCCGGGCTCTCCGGAGGGAATTCTTAGCACATCATGCTGTGCATTTCGCTCCTGATGCTTAAGAGTTCTCTTAAATAGACGCTATCCCAGCTCATCCCGCGGTTTTTTGATCCTTTATCTTATTGGCGAAGTGTTTATTGCGCTGCAAAATTGCTACCAATTGCAACAAAGGAGGAAGTCCCGTGAATAAATCAATGTTGGCGGGTATAGGGATTGGCGTCGCAGCTGCGTTAGGTGTGGCTGCCGTTGCCAGTCTGAACGTACTTGATCGTGGCCCGCAGTATGCGCAGGTGGTTTCCGCTACACCGATTAAAGAGACGGTCAAGACGCCTCGTCAGGAGTGCCGTAATGTTTCTGTCACCCATCGTCGTCCGGTTCAGGATGAAAACCGTATCGCTGGCTCCGTGCTGGGCGCGGTTGCTGGTGGGGTGATTGGTCATCAGTTTGGTGGTGGCCGTGGTAAGGATGTCGCGACGGTAGTTGGTGCGCTGGGTGGCGGTTATGCCGGTAACCAGGTGCAGGGCGCGATGCAGGAAAATGATACCTACACCACAACGCAGCAGCGCTGTAAAACCGTGTATGACAAGTCTGAAAAAATGTTGGGCTACGACGTAACCTACAAAATTGGCGATCAGCAGGGCAAAATCCGCATGGATAAAGATCCTGGTACGCAGATCCCTCTCGACAGCAATGGTCAGCTGATACTGAATAACAAAGTGTAAAAAAGATGTTCTCTGAACTTAGCTCCTCATGCGCTCAGGCTGAGGAGCTTTTTTTTGCGTCAGAGTTTAAGAAGTTCAGGCCACAGGCGCAGCGTTGTTTGCGTAATCCCCTGCAGTTTTTCCAGCGTCGCGCCTTCACGGGCGCTGATGGACATCCCCTGTAGAATACAGCTCAGATACTGGGCCAGCTCCTGCGGACGGCAATGCGCCGGAATTTCACCGCGCTGCTGGCGTTGAGCCAGAAACGTGCTGAGCGTCTCCTCCTGCATCGCATGGCGCGATTTGACCGTGTTGGCAATCTCTTTCGACGATGCCGCGAGGGTCGCGGAGGTGTTGATCATAAAACAGCCCGCGGGCGTGTCTTTACTGGTAAAGCAGGTTGCGACTGCGCAGAAATAATCCTGCAATGCCTGCTCAACCGTTTTTTCTTCACAGAATAGCTGGGCTTCGTGTTTTGCCGCGAAGCGCGAGATGTATCTGTCCAGAACGGCCCGGAATAAGCCTTCTTTGTTGGTGAACTCTGCGTACAGGGTAGGGGCTTTCGCGCCCGTTGCTTCCACCAGGTCGGAGAGCGACGTGGCTTCATACCCATGCTGCCAGAAGAGCGTCATGGCCTTATCGAGCGCCGCATCCCTGTCGAACACTTTTGGTCGGCCACGGCTTTTCTTTGCACAACGCGTGACATCGGTTGTCATGTGCCGTTGGTCCTCTGTTGTTTTGTTGAATAGTCATTATAAAAATAAACGTCTGCGACGACCAGCGGTGATTTCTTAAAAATAATTTAATTTTATATTTATGAAATATAAGGAAAATGAAATTAATTTAACGACCATTATAAAAATGGGTTGACGTGTGACCTGGATCACATCTATCATTTACCTATCGATCGTTAACTAAATAACTAACGACCACTACATCATCTGCCCAAAGGTATAAAATCATGAAAAACGTTAAAACCCTCATCGCTGCCGCCGTTCTGAGTTCACTCTCTTTCGCAAGCTTCGCTGCTGTTGAAGTGCAATCCACTCCAGCAGACCAGCAGAAAGTCGGTACCATCTCTGCCACTGCCGGGACTAACCTCGGCTCTCTGGAAGATCAGCTGGCACAAAAAGCTGACGAAATGGGTGCGAAATCATTCCGCATCACCTCTGTGACCGGTCCTAACACCCTGCACGGTACCGCAGTTATCTACAAATAAGCGTAACGCAACCCTCCGTTATGCCACTGCAAAAAAAAACGCCCTGCTAATGCAGGGCGTTTGTCGTTATTACCGTTTACATTGACTGCTGAGCAACCTCATGATGCCGCGTGACATCGGTTGGCATCCCGGAGCGCGCTTCCATCGCCCGCTCCATCACTGCGCCATCGGTGTTTGCATTCGTTTTAAAGCTCACCATCGAGGCATTCAGATTAATCGGCAGCGTCTGCGGATCGTCATTAATGTTTTTCGATAGCGGCTGGTGGATCTCAACCAGACGGACGCCACCCGGCTCTTCAGACACTTTAATCGGCGTATTGATGATATTCACTTTCGTGCCAGGGGCGATCACGCGGTAGAGCGTTTTGATGTCGTCATCGCGCAGGCGAATGCAGCCGGAGCTGACGCGCATCCCGATCCCAAAATCCGCATTCGTTCCGTGCAGAAGATAAACCCCACCGTAGGCCGCCAGGCGAATGGCATGGTGCCCCATCGGGTTATCCGGGCCAGCAGGCACCACGGCAGGCAGGTCGATACCTTGAGCTTTATAACGGGCGCGAATGTTTGCCGTCGGGGTCCAGGTTGGATTAGCGCGCTTATCAGAGACGGTGGTGACCATGGTAGGGGTCAGCGTATCGCCCCCCAGTTGACCAATACCGATAGGGTAAACGGTCACTTCGTTCTTGCCCGGCGGGTAGTAATACAGACGCAGTTCGGCGAGGTTAATTACAATGCCCTGACGCGGCGCGTCCGGCAGGATGGTTTGCAGCGGAATCGTCAGTACGCTGCCCGCCCGGGGCACATAGGGATCTACGCCCGGGTTGGCCTGCAACAGCGCCAGGAACCCGACGTTATATTTTTTAGCAATCGCTTCCAGCGAACCGCCATCGTTTTCAACCACGTGAAAGCGGTTTTCACCTACGACGTTGCTGCCGGCGGGCGGAAGAGGCCAGGTATTGGCGCGAGCAGGGAGCGCGACGGCAACCGTCGCGGCCAGCGCAACCAGAGTTAACCAGCGGGTAAAACGCGAAGAAATCATCATTATCATAATCCATACAAATGATAAGGTTATTGTTTTATAAGGCGTTAATGATAATTATGGCGAATGTATGGTCGGGAAGATCGGGCGAAGTGCAAAGAGTTTGTAAATTGTCCCCCACCAGCCGGGCGCTGGCGGGGGAAACCGTTATGCGATGGCGTTCTCTTCCAACTGACGCATAAAGTTACGCACCCAGTCCATGCGGATTTTACGTTCCGTCAGATCCTGAGTAAATTTCAGACGCGTCGGGCCATCAAGACGGAAATGCTGCGGCTGTTTTTGCAGAAGGCCAATCAGCCACATCGGATCGACGTGGTTCTTCTCGGCAAACTCAATTACGCCGCCTTTCTCGTTGCCTTCAAGCTTACGAATGCCCAGCTTTTGCGCCTGCTGACGCAGGCGGGCAATATCCAGCAGGTTGCGCGCCGCATCGGGCAATATCCCAAAACGGTCAATCAGTTCGACTTTAATCTCTTCCAGCTCGCCTTCACGTTTCGCGCTGGCAATGCGTTTGTAGAACGACAGACGGGTATTCACGTCAGGAATAAAATCATCCGGCAACAGGGAAGGCATGCGCAGTTCCACTTCGGTCTGCTGGCTGGTGAGATCTTCCAGAGACGGTTCACGTCCGGCTTTAAGCGCGTCGACGGCATTTTCCAGCAGCTCCATATACAGAGAGAAACCGATGGTTTCCATGGAGCCGCTCTGGTCTTCACCCAACAACTCACCGGCGCCGCGGATCTCCAGGTCGTGCGTCGCCAGCGCAAAACCAGCACCCAGATCTTCCAGCGAGGCGATAGCTTCCAGACGCTTTTGCGCGTCGGTGGTCATCGCCTTCGGATGCGGCGTCAGCAGCCACGCGTAGGCCTGATGGTGCGAACGCCCGACGCGCCCGCGCAGCTGATGCAGTTGGGCCAGGCCGAAGTGATCCGCGCGTTCGATGATGATGGTGTTCGCCGTCGGAATGTCGATCCCGGTCTCAATGATGGTGGTACATACCAGCACGTTGAAACGCTGATGGTGGAAGTCGTTCATCACCCGCTCCAGCTCGCGCTCGCGCATCTGGCCGTGACCAATGGCGATGCGCGCTTCCGGCACCAGCTCTGCCAGCCTGTCGGCGGCTTTCTGAATGTTTTCAACGTCGTTATACAGGTAATATACCTGGCCGCCGCGCAGCACTTCACGCAGGATCGCCTCGCGAACCACCAGATTGTCGTACTCGCGAACAAAGGTTTTCACCGCCAGACGGCGCGCCGGCGGGGTGGCAATAATCGACAGATCGCGCATGCCGCTCATCGCCATATTCAGGGTGCGCGGGATCGGCGTGGCGGTCAGGGTCAGAATGTCGACGTCGGCGCGCATCGCTTTGATGCGCTCTTTGTGGCGCACCCCAAAGCGGTGCTCTTCATCGACGATCAGCAGCCCCAGATCTTTCCACTTCACGTCGCTTTGCAGCAGCTTGTGGGTGCCGATCAGAATGTCAATTTTGCCTTCGCTTGCCTGTTCCAGGATTTGCGTCTGCTCTTTGGCGCTGCGGAAACGCGACAGCATCTCAATGCGTACCGGCCAGTTGGCGAAGCGGTCGCGGAAGTTGTCGAAGTGCTGCTGGGCGAGGAGGGTAGTCGGCACCAGCACCGCCACCTGCTTGTTGTTTTCCACCGCCAGGAAAGCGGCACGCATTGCTACCTCGGTTTTACCGAAGCCCACGTCGCCGCAGACTAAGCGATCCATCGCCAGCGGCTGGCACATGTCGCTCAGCACGGCATTTATGGCCTGAGCCTGATCCGGCGTAGTTTCAAACGGGAAGCTGTCGCAGAACAGCTGGTACTGCTCTTTATCATGCTTAAACGCATAACCCTCTTTGGCCGCACGCTGGGCGTAAATGTCCAGCAGCTCGGCGGCCACGTCGCGCACTTTTTCCGCCGCCTTCTGCCGCGCGCGTGACCAGGCGTCGCCGCCCAGCTTATGCAGCGGCGCGTTATCTTCCGCGCCACCGGCGTAGCGGCTGATAAGGTGCAGGGACGACACTGGCACGTACAGTTTGGCGTCGTTCGCGTAGGTCAGCATCAGGTATTCACCTTTGATGCCGCCTGCTTCGAGGGTGGTCATTCCCTGATAGCGACCCACACCGTGTTCCAGGTGAACGATCGGCTGACCGGGATGCAGTTCGGCCAGGTTGCGGATCAGGGTGTCCGGGTTGATGGTGCGACGGCTGTCCTGACGACGGCGCGCCACGCGCTCGCCCAGCAGGTCGCTTTCACAAATCAAGGCCAGGTTATTGAGCGTATCAATAAATCCGTGCTCGGCGGAGCCGATCATCAGGTAACGACCATTTCCGGTCGCTTCGTTCAGGCGATGAATGCGCTTCGGTGCAACTTTGATCCGTCCTAGTAGTTCGCCCAGCGCTTCACGACGACCCTCACTCTCAACGGAGAACACCACTGGCCCGGTGAAGGAATCAAGAAACTTGCGCAGGTTATCGAGTGGGGATTTCTGCTGCGCCTGGACGGCCAGATCGGGCAGCGTCCGGAACGCGAGATTGGTGTTCGCCGCCTTATCGGCAAGCGAATCGGTTTTGAGCTGCATACGCGGCCAGCGTTTTAGCTCGGCGTTGAGCTCGTCGGTACGCAGCCACAGCATTTCCGGCGGCAGCAGCGGACGCATCGGGTCAACGCCCCGGTTTTCAAAGCGGGCGCGCGTTTCGCTTTCAAAGCGGCTGGCGCTGGCGTCGATATCCCCGGTGTTAACAATCAGCGTATTGGCCGGGAAGTAGCTGAACAGCGCTGGCAGCGGTTCGTTAAAGAACAGGGGCTGCCAGTACTCGATCCCGGCCGGAAGGGTGCCTTTGCTGACCTGCTGGTAGATATGTTCGGCATCACGTTTCACGTCGAACCTGTCGCGCCACTGGCTGCGGAACAGTTCGATGGCGGTTTTATCCGTCGGGAACTCATGGGCGGGCAGCAGATTAATGGAGTCCACTTCCTCCAGCGTGCGCTGGGTGTCGGCGTCGAACACGCGCAGGCTGTCGATCTCATCATCGAAGAAATCCAGACGATACGGCTGGTCGCTGCCCATCGGATAGAGATCCAGCAGCGCACCGCGCGTCGCGTATTCGCCGTGCTCCATCACCTGATCGACATGACGGTAACCGGCTCCGTCAAGCTGCACGCGCAGGGCATCGCGCGACAGGCGCTGGCCTTTTTTCATCACCAGTGCATGGCCGTGCAAATAGCTGTGCGGACAGACGCGCTGCATCAGGGTATTCACCGGCACAATCAGCACGCCGCGCTGCATGGTGGGGAGCTGATACAGCGTCGACAGGCGTGAGGAGATGATCTCCTGGTGCGGAGAGAAACTGTCGTAGGGAAGCGTTTCCCAGTCGGCCAGGCTGAATACCAGACTGTCGGTGAACTGACGAATTTCGTCGTGCAGGCGCAGGGCGTTTTGCATGTCCGGGGCAACCAGCACCACCGGCCCCGGATGGCGCTCGGCAATTTCCGCCACCAGCGTGGCGCAGGCCGCGCCTGTCAGTTCGCCCAACTGGCGTTGGTCACCTGCTTTTACAGGCAAGGAAAAACGATAGTGTTCAGGCATGGCTATGTCAGGGTCTCTTGGGGATATACCAACAGTATTGGGGCATATCACTGATACGCAATGTCTTTATTATCCTCGATCGTTATGCATAAGCAAATCGTAACCGCACAAGAGGAAAAGTGCCCCCGGATGGGGGCAGGGTAGGTTAGCGGCTGGCGAGCTGTGGCGTAAGACGCGCGGGAGGGGAGAAGAAAAGGTCGCCAAAGAGGGCGGTCGAGAGCTTACGTGCGCCCAGTCCAACCAGCGTGCAGACGAGCAGGCTGACGAACGGATAGACCAGAATCAGCGTTAACTCCGCCCAGATCGGCCAGTACGCCGCATTCATTTCGCGAATCAGGAGCAGGCTAAACGCCTCAATTAAAATGCGGTGAGTGGTATAAATCGCGATGGTGTTTGAACCGATGACGTTCAGCAGATTATTGGGATGAACGGCATAACGCTGCTCGAAGCTGTAAAAGAGCTTCATGATGACCACGATCGACAGCAGTGAGAGCGGCAGAGGAACATTAGCGAACCACAGCACTACCGACACCGCGCCAGAGGCGATAAGTACCAGCCAGCTGCGGCGCAAATTCATCCCTTTCATCCACGTCATCAACTGCGCGCCGTACCATGCGCCGAGGCTGTAGTAGATCATGTTGCGCACCACGCTGTTCATTCCCCACCATGGTAAAGGCAGGAAGTTAATGGCGATGCTTGCCAGCGCCAGAAGCCCCAGCATCGGCAGTTTCCAGCGGCTCAGCAGTTTACAGAGCGTGAAGTAGACCACTAAGGCGTACAAGTACCACAGGCTGGTGCTGGCCGTGAGCATTCCCAGTACAAACCCTGAAACGGAATCGGCGTAGGCCGCATTGGATGCTGTCGCCAGTTCACGCTCGGGGGCGAGCCAGGCATTCAGATGGGTCAGCGCCTGCCATTGCAGGACGCCCCACAGGGCCAGCACCCAGACAATGCTCCAGATCCGCTTGTCGAGACTGGTGCGCCAGTTCACCTCGTCAATATATCGACGAATCAAATAGCCGGAGATGAAGAAAAACACCGGCATACGGAACGGGGCGAGGTAAAGATTAAAATAGACCCAGCATTTGGCGAGCAGGCCCGATAACGGATGCTGTAGCCCGTCCAGGTGAGGATAAAAGGTGATCACCGAGTGGTAAATCACCACCAGGCAGATGCACAGCCCTTTTATCTGGTTAATCCATAATGCTTTTTGTTTCATTGTGCGTGACGACCTTGTTGCCATAAACGAAAGGTCGATTGTTGTAAAATGAAACCCCAATGTAACGGGTAACAGTCTGTATCAGGACGATTTTCGGAAAAGGTGGAGGCTGTATGGCGGAAGTTCAGTCAGTAGCATGATGATTTATCTGAATTTTTCGGAAAAATGATTACCGAATCTTACGGTTTCAGTCATTTACGCTTAGCGGATTCGCTTATATACTCGTGGGTCTGCTATCAGCAAACAGACGGATTTCATGTATCAACCTGTCGCACTCTTCATAGGCTTACGTTACATGCGTGGACGCGCCGCGGACCGCTTCGGTCGCTTTGTCTCCTGGCTTTCGACTATTGGCATTACGCTTGGCGTGATGGCTCTGGTGACGGTGCTTTCCGTCATGAACGGCTTCGAGCGCGAGCTGCAAAACAATATCCTGGGGCTGATGCCGCAGGCCGTTCTCTCTTCCACTCAGGGCTCCGTTAACCCGCAACAGCTGCCGGAAAGCGCGGTGAAGTTACAGGGTGTCACGCGCGTTGCGCCCCTCACGACGGGCGATGTGGTGCTGCAAAGCGCCCGCAGCGTGGCGGTCGGGGTGATGCTGGGTATCGATCCGGCGCAAAAAGATCCGCTGACGCCGTTCCTGGTCAACGTAAAACAAACCGACCTGGAAGCGGGTAAATACAACGTCATCCTCGGCGAGCAGCTTGCCGGGCAGCTCGGGGTCAACCGTGGCGATCAACTGCGCGTGATGGTGCCCTCAGCCAGTCAGTTTACGCCGATGGGGCGTCTGCCAAGCCAGCGCCTGTTCAACGTGATTGGCACGTTTGCGGCGAACAGCGAAGTCGATGGTTACCAGATGCTGGTTAACATTCAGGACGCCTCGCGTCTGATGCGCTACCCGGCGGGAAATATCACCGGCTGGCGTCTGTGGCTTGATGCGCCGCTGAAGGTGGATACCCTTAGCCAGCAGACGCTACCGGAAGGAACGAAATGGCAGGACTGGCGCGACCGCAAAGGCGAACTGTTCCAGGCCGTGCGCATGGAGAAAAACATGATGGGGCTGCTGCTGAGCCTGATCGTGGCCGTTGCCGCGTTTAATATCATCACCTCGCTCGGGCTGATGGTGATGGAGAAGCAAGGCGAAGTCGCCATTCTGCAAACCCAGGGGCTGACGCCGCGCCAGATCATGGCGGTATTTATGGTTCAGGGCGCCAGCGCTGGCATCATCGGCGCGCTGCTCGGCGCGGCGCTGGGTGCGCTGCTCGCCAGCCAGCTCAACAATCTCATGCCGATTATCGGCGCGCTGCTTGATGGTGCGGCGCTGCCGGTGGCTATCGAGCCGCTCCAGGTGGTCGGTATTGCGCTGGCCGCGATGGCTATTGCGCTGCTCTCTACGCTTTATCCTTCCTGGCGGGCTGCCGCCACTCAACCCGCTGAGGCTTTACGTTATGAATAAGATCCTGTTGCAGTGCGACAACCTGTCCAAACGCTATCAGGAAGGCACTGTGCAGACCGACGTGTTGCACAATGTGAGTTTTAGCGTGGGCGAAGGCGAGATGATGGCGATTGTTGGCAGCTCCGGCTCCGGCAAAAGTACGCTGCTGCACCTGCTGGGCGGGCTGGACACGCCAACCGAAGGCGATGTGATCTTTTCCGGGCAGCCGCTGAGTAAAATGTCGTCTACGGCGAAAGCCGAGCTGCGTAACCGTGAGCTGGGTTTTATCTATCAGTTCCACCACCTGCTGCCGGACTTTACGGCGCTGGAAAACGTCGCAATGCCGCTGCTGATTGGTAAAAAGAAACCCGCGGAAATTAATGCCCGCGCCAGCGACATGCTAAACGCGGTAGGGCTGGGTCATCGCGGGAATCACCGTCCTTCTGAGCTTTCCGGCGGCGAGCGTCAGCGTGTGGCCATCGCCCGTGCGCTGGTCAACAACCCGCGCCTGGTGCTGGCGGATGAGCCGACAGGTAACCTCGATGCGCGTAACGCAGACAGCATTTTCCAGCTTCTCGGCGAACTGAACGCCGCGCAGGGAACCGCGTTTCTGGTGGTCACGCACGATTTGCAACTGGCTAAGCGGATGGGCCGTCAGCTGGAAATGCGCGACGGTCGTCTGAATGCAGAACTGACGCTGATGGGAGCGGAGTAATGGCTTCACCGTTATCGTTACTCATTGGGTTACGCTTTAGCCGCGGTCGTCGCCGGAGCGGGATGGTTTCCCTTATCTCTGTGATCTCCACCATCGGTATCGCCCTGGGCGTGGCGGTTCTAATCGTGGGCTTAAGCGCCATGAATGGCTTTGAGCGCGAACTGAATAACCGCATTCTGGCCGTTGTACCCCACGGTGAAATCGAGCCGGTTAACCAGCCGTGGTCCAGCTGGCGTGATGCCCTGAACAAAGTGGAAAAGGTACCCGGCATTGCGGCGGCTGCACCTTACATCAACTTTACCGGGCTGGTAGAGAGCGGGGTAAACCTGCGCGCCATTCAGGTGAAAGGGGTGAATCCACGTCAGGAGGAGCGTCTGAGTGCGCTGCCTCGCTATGTGCAAAATGGCGCATGGGCAAACTTTAAGGCTGGCGAACAGCAGATCATCATGGGCAAAGGCGTTGCCGATGCACTGAAGGTGAAGCAGGGCGACTGGGTCTCGATCATGATCCCGAACGCCAGCGCTGATCACAAATTGCAGCAGCCTAAGCGCGTGCGTCTGCACGTCACCGGTATTTTGCAGCTGAGCGGCCAGCTCGATCACAGCTTCGCGATGGTGCCGCTGGAAGATGCGCGCCAGTATCTGGATATGAGCGACAGCGTGACGGGCATTGCCATTAAGGTTAACGACGTTTTCAACGCCAATACACTCGTGCGTGACGCTGGCAGCGTGACCAATAACTATGTCTACATCAAAAGCTGGATCGGCACTTACGGGTATATGTACCGTGATATCCAGATGATCCGCGCGATTATGTATCTGGCGATGGTGCTGGTGATTGGCGTGGCGTGCTTTAATATCGTCTCTACGCTGGTCATGGCCGTTAAGGACAAGAGCGGCGACATTGCCGTGCTGCGTACCTTAGGGGCGAAAGACGGTCTTATTCGCGCCATCTTCGTCTGGTACGGTTTGCTGGCGGGGCTGTTTGGTAGCCTCTACGGCGTGGTCATCGGCGTGGTGGTGTCTCTTCAGCTGACGCCGATTATCAACGGGATTGAGGCGCTTATCGGCCATCAATTCCTGTCAGGCGATATCTATTTTATTGACTTCCTGCCGTCTGAACTGCACTGGCTGGACGTCATTTATGTGCTGGTTACAGCACTTTTACTGAGTCTGCTGGCAAGCTGGTATCCGGCGCGTCGCGCAAGCCGAATTGATCCGGCGAGGGTATTAAGTGGCCAGTAATTTCGTCATGGTTTAGCGGTCTTTTGCCGCTGAATCAAACAGAGGAATGCATCATGTATTACGGATTTGATATTGGCGGCACCAAGATTGCGCTCGGCGTGTTCGATAAAGACCTTAAGCTACAATGGGAAACCCGCGTGCCTACGCCGCGCGATAGCTACGATGAATTTTTAACCGCCATTGCCGCGCTGGTGGCGCAGGCGGATGAACGCTTTGGCGTCAAAGGCAGCGTCGGCATTGGTATACCGGGTATGCCCGAAACCGACGACGGCACGCTGTATGCCGCCAACGTTCCTGCTGCCAGCGGCAAACCCCTGCGTGCCGATCTTTCTGCTCTCCTTGAGCGCGACGTGCGCTTAGACAACGATGCCAACTGTTTTGCTCTCTCAGAGGCCTGGGACGACGAGTTTCGTCGCTATCCGTTGGTGATGGGGCTGATCCTCGGAACGGGCGTCGGTGGCGGGATTGTCATTAACGGTAAGCCCATTACCGGGCGCAGCTACATTACCGGAGAATTTGGTCATATCCGTCTGCCGGTGGATGCGCTGGACGTCGTTGGTCGTGATTTCCCGCTTACCCGCTGCGGCTGTGGTCAGCACGGCTGCATTGAGAGTTACCTTTCAGGGCGCGGGTTTGCATGGCTTTATGAACACTTCTATCATCAGAAACTTGAGGCCCCTCAAATCATTACGCTGTGGGAGCAGGGAGACGCGCAGGCGCGTGAGCACGTTGAGCGCTATCTTGATTTGCTGGCGGTGTGTCTGGGGAATATCCTGACCATCGTCGACCCGGATCTGCTGGTGATCGGGGGAGGGCTGTCAAATTTCTCTGCGATTACGGAACAACTGTCCGGGCGTTTGCCCCGACATTTATTGCCGGTCGCCCGCGTGCCGCGCATTGAGCGTGCGCGACACGGGGACGCAGGAGGCATGCGCGGAGCCGCATTCCTTCATCTCACCGATTAGTTTACGAGGTTACTATGCTGTCGCGTCGCCAGGGTCGACTCAGCCGTTTTCGCAAAAATAAACGCCGCTTACGTGAACGCCTGCGTCAGCGGATCTTTTTCAGAGACAGGATGATGCCAGAAGCGATGGATAAACCCAGAGTGGTGGTGTTGACCGGGGCGGGGATCTCCGCCGAATCCGGTATTCAGACCTTCCGCGCGGCGGACGGGCTGTGGGAAGAACACCGAGTAGAAGATGTGGCGACGCCGGAAGGTTTCGCCCGCGATCCGGCGCTGGTTCAGGCGTTTTACAACGCCCGTCGTCGCCAGCTTCAGCAGCCGGAGATTGCGCCAAACGCGGCGCACCTGGCGCTGGCAAAGCTGGAGGAGGCGCTGGGGGATCGTTTTCTGCTGGTGACGCAAAACATCGACAATCTTCACGAAAGAGCCGGAAACCACAACATCATTCACATGCACGGCGAACTGCTCAAGGTGCGGTGCGCATGGAGTGGGCAGGTGCTGGAGTGGAAAGAGGACGTGCTGGACGAAGACCGCTGCCACTGCTGTCAGTTCCCTTCGCGTCTGCGTCCCCATGTGGTCTGGTTTGGCGAAATGCCGCTGGGAATGGATGAGATCTACAGCGCCCTGGCCATGGCGGACGTCTTTATCGCCATTGGTACCTCAGGGCATGTCTATCCGGCGGCGGGGTTTGTTCACGAAGCGCGACTGCAAGGTGCCCATACGGTGGAGCTTAATCTGGAGCCAAGCCAGGTCGGGAGTGAGTTTGAAGAGAAGCATTACGGTCTGGCCAGCGAGGTGGTGCCAGCCTTTGTGGATAAACTCCTGAAGGGGCTGTAAGGGTAACGGGCGACCTTGCGTCGCCCGTTGTGCATTAACGGCCTGCTTTTAGCTTCTGATAATACTCTTCATACAGGCGGCTCGCGTCACCGACGTCGTTCTGCCATTCCCCTTTGCTGATGGTTTCAGCGTCCGGATAAAGCGATTTATCATTCGCCACTTCAGGACTTAACAGCTTCCGCGCGGCCAGGTTTGGTGTCGGGTAACCAATAGTTTCCGCCACCTGTTTTGCCACATCCGGGCGCAGCAGGAAGTTAATCAGCTTCAGGGCGCCATCGACGTTTTTCGCATTAGCCGGGATCGCGAGGCTGTCCATCCAGAAGATGCCGCCCTCTTTCGGCCAGACCACCTCCAGCGGCGTACCGGCCTGACGCGCCACAAACGCAGAGCCGTTCCAGACCATCCCCAGATTCACTTCACCTTCCATATACGGGTTAGCCGGGTTATCCGAGTTGAACGCCGCCACGTTTGGCATCAGCTTTTTCAGTTCGTTATACGCCGCTTCGATCTCTTTCGGATCGGTGGTGTTGCCGGAGTAGCCGAGTTTACGCAGCGCAATCTGGAACACTTCGCGCGCATCATCGGTTAACAGCAGGCTACTTTTGTATTCCGGCTTCCACAGGTCAGCCCAGGATGAAACCGTTTTTGGATCAACGGCATCGCTATTGACGCCAATTGCCGTCGCGCCCCAGATGTACGGAATGGAATAATCGTTGTTCGGGTCGAATGGCTTGTTTAGCATCTCAGGATCGAGGTTTGAAAAATTGGTTAGCTTCGTTTTATCGATCTTCTGGATCATGCCTTCTTTGCGCATCTTGTCGACGAAATAGGTCGACGGCACCACCAGGTCATACGCGCCATCTTTATAGGTTTTGAGCTTGGCGTACATGGTTTCATTCGACTCGTAGGTCGAATAGATCACCTTGATGCCCGTCTCTTTGGTGAACTGCTCCAGCAGGCCCGGCGGCACATACTCGGTCCAGTTGTAGAAATAGAGCGTTTTGCTGTCATCAGCATGCGCGGCACCCATTCCGAGCACCAGTGCCGCAGCGGCAAGCATTTTTTTCATTTCTGTGTCCCCTGAGATTTTGTTTTATCACGAGCAATAACCTGGCTGGCAATCACCAGAACCAGCGATAACACCAACAGAATAGTCGCCAGCGCGTTCACTTCGGGTGAAACACCGACTTTCACCATTGAGTAGATCTTCAACGGCAGAATTTCGTAGCTCGGCCCGGTGACGAAGGAGGACACGACCACGTCGTCCATCGACAGGGTAAAGCTGAGCAGCCATCCGGCTGCCACGGCAGGCATCGCCAGCGGCAGGATGATTTTGCGCAGAATGGTCATCTCGCTGGCTCCCAGATCCTTCGCCGCTTCCAGCATGCGTACGTCGAACCCTTTCAGTCGCGCGTAGACGGTTACCACCACAAACGGCAGGCAGAAGGTGATATGCGAAAACAGCAGCGACCAGAAACCGAGCTGGACGCCCAGCAGCATAAACAGCACCAGCAGTGAAATGGCCATCACGATGTCCGGGGACATCATCACCACAAACAGCATACCGCTGACGAACGGCTTACCGCGAAAACGGTAGCGGTACAGCGCCACGGCGGTCAGCGAGCCAATCAGCGTCGCGAAGGTGGCAGAGAATACCGCCATCGTCAGCGAGTGCTGAGCGGCCTGTAGCAGACTGTCATTGTTCATCAGCAGGCCATACCATTTGGTGGTAAACCCTTGCCAGTTGATCCCGAAGCGTGAACTGTTAAAGGAGTTCACGATCAAAATGATTATTGGAATATAGAGATAGGCATAAATGGCGGTCATAAAACCGCCGCGAAGCAGTCGACCGATCATTCCAGCTCCACCTTCTTGTTCAGCAGGCGTGAGGCACGCCAGTAAACCAGCAGCATCAGCCCCATTACCACCGTCAGCGTAATGCTGGTGGCCGAGCCGAACGGCCAGTCGCGGATGTTCAGGAACTGGCTCTTGATCACGTTGCCGATCAGCAGGTTTTTCGCCCCGCCCATCAGATCCGACACGTAGAACAGGCCCATCGCAGGCAACATGACCAGCAGACATCCGGCAATAATGCCCGGCATGGTCAGCGGGATAATGATGCGGATAAAGGTTTGCAGCTTGCTGGCCCCCAGGTCTCTCGCGGCTTCCAGAAGTGGTTTATCAAGCTTTTCAATACTTGAGTAAAGCGGCATCACCATAAACGGCAGCAGGATATAGACCAGGCCGACGATCACCGCGCTCGGAGTGAACATAATGCGGATCGGCGTATCAATAACCCCAAGCCACAGCAGAAACTCGTTAAGATAACCTTTGGTGCTGAGGAAGATTTTCAGCCCATATATGCGGATTAACGAGTTGGTCCAGAATGGCACAATCAGTAAAAACAGCAGCAGCGGACGCACTTTTTGCGGCAGGCGAGCCAGGAACCACGCGAACGGATACCCCAGCACCAGACAGGCAACGGTGGCAATCAGCGCCATATTGAGCGAGTGCAGCAGCACGTCAAAGTAGAGCGGATCGAGCAGGCGTGCGTAGTTGTCCAGCGTAAAGACCATCGCGACGAAGTTCGCGTCGTCGCGGGTCAGGAAGCTGGTTACGATGATCATCAGGTTGGGAAGAAAGACAAACAACACAAGCCAACCGACGATCGTGGCAATCACCACATTCTGGAACTTACTTGTGTTCTTCATCAGCCAGTACAACCTCCCAGCTTTCTACCCAGTTGATGACCATCTTCTGATCCAGCGAGTGGTCGAAGTCCGGATCGTCCTCGTTGAAGAACTCACTAACCATCACCATTTTGCCGTTTTCCAGTTCCACAACGGATTCGAGGGTCATCCCTTTGTAGTTGCGTTCGCGAACGTAACCGATCAGACCTTCGGCATCAGCCGTGTCGTGGATCTCATCGACGCGAAGATCTTCCGGGCGGAGCAGAACGTTGAGCCTTTGTCCCTTTTCCACGGCAAAGTTCACCGTGATGTTGCATTCGCGGCCTTCCACGTTGGCGCGCACGCGCTGCTCGTCCAGACGCTCAATCACCGTGGCGTTGAAAATATTGATTTCGCCAATGAAGCTGGCGACGAACAGGTTTTTCGGCTCCTCGTAAATTTCACGCGGCGTGCCGTCCTGCTCAATCTTACCCTCACGCATCACCACGATACGGTCTGACATAGTCAGGGCTTCTTCCTGATCGTGAGTGACAAACACGAACGTGATGCCGAGCTTACGCTGAAGCGCTTTCAGCTCGTTCTGCATCTGCTTGCGCAGCTTGTAGTCCAGCGCGGAGAGGGATTCATCCAGCAGGAGCAGGCGTGGTTTGTTGACCACGGCGCGGGCAATGGCCACACGCTGCTGCTGACCACCAGAAAGTTGATGCGGCTTGCGCTGGGCGAATGCCTCCAGCTGCACCATGCGCAGGGCTTCGGTAACGCGCGGCGGGATCTCGCTGGTGGGTGTTTTTTGCATCCGCAGGCCAAACGCCACGTTCTCAAACACGGTCATGTGCGGGAACAGGGCATAGCTCTGAAAGACGGTATTGACGTGGCGATCTTCGGCAGGGACCTGGGTAATGTCCTGGTTCTCAAGATGGATATGGCCGTTATCGACGCTTTCCAGCCCGGCAATAAGGCGCAGGACGGTGGTTTTGCCGCAGCCGGAGGGGCCAAGCAGCGTGAGAAACTCACCGTCATTGATGGTCAGATTAAGATCGGAAATGACATCTTTGCCATCGAAACTTTTACGAATTCGTTCCAGTTGCACCAGCGGTGAAAGGGAACGGGGTTGTGTATTCAATTTTCGCGCTGTCCCATATAGACGCCTCAGGCAGCAGACTGAAGCGGGGTTTGTGTGTAACCACCTTGGTGACTCGTAATGAGGGCGGACATTCTACGGCAAACCCATTGAATCGCCAATCCTTCTCACTTATTCATAAGCTACATTTATTAACGCAGAACGATATAAACGTAAAAAGTTCTCGTTTGCGGGATAAAAGTGACCTGACGCAATATTTGCGTTTTGCTGCTTAATGATAATGTTGTCACAAAAAGTGAGGGTGACTGCATGGATAAACTACTTGAGCGTTTCTTACATTACGTTTCGCTGGATACCCAATCTAAGCCGGGGGTCCGACAGGTGCCAAGCACCGAAGGCCAGTGGAAGCTGCTAAATCTGCTGAAAGAGCAGCTGGATGCCATGGGGCTGGTTGATGTCACGCTCAGTGAAAAAGGGACCGTGATGGGAACGCTGCCGGCCAACGTTGAGGGAGATATCCCGGCGATTGGCTTTATTTCTCATGTCGATACCTCACCTGATTTTAGCGGTAAACACGTTAATCCGCAGATTGTTGAAAACTACCGCGGCGGAGATATTGCGCTGGGCATTGGCGACGAAGTGCTGTCGCCGGTGATGTTCCCTGTACTGCATCAGCTGCTGGGGCAGACGTTAATCACCACCGACGGCAAAACCTTGCTGGGGGCCGATGACAAAGCGGGTATCGCCGAGATCATGACGGCGCTGGCGGTGCTGAAGGGCAAAAATATCCCACATGGCGATATCCGCGTGGCCTTCACGCCGGATGAAGAGGTAGGAAAAGGCGCGAAACATTTTGACGTCGAGGCGTTTAACGCTCAGTGGGCCTACACCGTCGACGGTGGCGGCGTGGGTGAACTTGAGTATGAAAACTTTAACGCGGCATCGGTGACGATCAAAATCGTCGGGAATAACGTGCACCCGGGCTCTGCGAAAGGGGTGATGGTGAATGCGCTGTCGCTGGCTGCGCGTATTCATGCGGAAGTTCCTGCCGAAGAGAGCCCGGAGATGACGGAAGGGTATGAGGGTTTTTATCATCTGACCAGCATCAAGGGGAACGTGGACAGCGCGCAGATGCACTATATCGTCCGCGATTTTGACCGCAAAGCCTTTGAAGCGCGCAAGCGTAAGATGATGGAGATCGCGAAAAAGGTCGGCAAGGGGCTGCATCCGGATTGCTATATTGAGCTCATCATCGAAGACAGCTATTACAATATGCGCGAGAAGGTGATGGAGCATCCGCACATTCTTGATATCGCCCAGCAGGCGATGCGCGATTGTGATATCGAGCCGGTGATGAAACCGATCCGTGGTGGAACCGATGGTTCGCAGCTGTCATTTATGGGCCTGCCGTGCCCGAACCTGTTTACCGGTGGATATAACTACCACGGCAAGCATGAGTTCGTGACGCTGGAAGGGATGGAAAAAGCGGTGCAGGTGATTGTGCGGATAGCAGAGTTAACCGCGAAGCGGTAATGTTTCATGCCGGGTGGCGGCTACGCCTTACCCGGCCTACATTTCGATCGTAGGCCCGGTAAGCGAAGCGCCACCGGGCAATGGGCAAGGAGTGCCAATGTCAAACTACCGCCGCCACTACATCCCCGGTGGGACCTGGTTTTTCACCGTCAATCTGCAAAACCGCCAGAGCGATTTACTTACCCGCCACATCGACAGCCTGCGTTCCGCTACCGCCACGGTTAAGCATGCGAAGCCCTTCACCATTAACGCCTGGGTTATCCTGCCTGAACATATGCACTGTATCTGGACCTTACCGGAAGGTGACAGTGACTTTTCGGCGCGCTGGCGCGACATCAAAAAAATGTTTAGCCGCAACATTGAGATGCGCCACGTCTGGCAGCCGCGTTTCTGGGAGCACACTATTCGCAATGAACAGGATTATCGGCGGCATATGGATTACGTCTACATCAATCCGCTGAAGCATGGCTATGTCGGGAAAGTCGTCGACTGGCCCTATTCAACGTTTCATCGGGACGTGCGGGAGGGGTTATATCCGGCAGACTGGGCGGGTGAGATTGAGGATTTTGCGGCGGGGGAGCGGAAGTAAAAAAAGCCCGGTGGCGCATCGCTTACCGGGCCTACGGGAACGGCTTTTGTAGGCCGGGTAAGGCGTAGCCGCCACCCGGCAAACATCATGACTCAGTCCTCAAAAAACCAGTACCCGCTGTTAACCAGCGCGGCCAGCATGGCGAGGAAGGAGGGATCGTCCAGCGCGTCGCCAAAGGTATCCGCAGACAGCACCATATGGCTGGCAATCGCTTCCAGTGCCGGACGGTGTGGAGAGTCCAGGCGCTCGCCGTTGACGAATACCTCTTCGCCAATGCGCAATACACGTAATCCGCCCAGACGAACCAGCTTATCGCCCTGCTGGAGGGCATCATAAATTTCATCTGCCTGATACGGCGGCTCTGGCGGTGCGACGTCCAGTTCGTGACGCGACTGGCTGATAAACTCGCCAAACCACTGTCTGAAGTGCTCCGGTTCGTTGATCAGATCCAGCATCATACCGCGCAGCTTATCCAGCTCCTCTGGCAGAATATCGGCCGGGTGCTCACGCGCCGGAACATCCGGATCGCTGTAACGATGGCTGCCCAGCTCGCGCTGTAAAACATAGTCAGCGAATCCGCTGATCATCTCGCGGCCGCTTGGCGCGCGGAAACCAACCGAATAGTTTAGCGAGTTTTCAAGGGAATAACCTTCATGCGGGAAGCCTGGCGGGATATACAGAATGTCGCCTGGCTCCAGCTCTTCATCAATGATCCCTTCAAACGGATCAACCTGAAGCAGATCCGGGTGCGGGCAGTGCTGCTTCATTGGCACTTTTTCGCCCACTCGCCAGCGACGGCGACCGGTACCCTGAATGATAAACACGTCGTACTGATCAAGATGCGGACCCACGCCGCCACCGGGAACAGAGAAGGAGATCATCAGATCGTCCATTCGCCAGTCTGGGAGGGCGCGGAAGGGACGCATCAAGGCTGCGGTGGGTTCGTGCCAGTTGTTGACCGCCTGCACCAGTAAAGACCAGTTGCTTTCGCCCAGGTGATCGTAGCTTTCAAAGGGACCGTGGCTGACCTGCCATTTCCCGTCCTGATGGCTCACCAGACGGCTGTCTACCTCGTTTTCCATCGCCAGACCAGCGAGTTCGTCAGGAGAAATAGGGTCGATAAAATTGCTGATCCCGCGTTTAAGAACGACCGGGCGTTTTTGCCAGTAACGTTCAATAAATTCGGGCCAGTTAAGCGTTAATTGATAATCCATATTTTTGTATTCCGCAGGCTCTTACTGAGACGGATTATAACGGAAGCACCGACCCCTGGCTGCGAGATCCGCGTATTTTTCACATTTCGGGTTAACTATCGTTCAATCCGGGCTGTTGGCGGCCAAAAATGACTTCCATACGGGCACCGCCCAGCAGGCTTTCGCCGGTTTCAATCTTGCCCTCGTACTGATCGACAATTTCCCGGGCGACGGATAATCCGACACCCTGGCCCGGGCGCAGCGTATCGGCGCGCTGACCGCGATCGAATACCACTTCGCGTTTATTATGGGGAATGCCAGGACCATCATCCTCAACGATAATATGCAGTTCGTTATCCGTTACGCGCGCGGACACCTCGACAAACTCCAGACAATATTTGCAGGCGTTATCGAGCAGATTTCCCATCACTTCCATAAAGTCATTCTTCTCGCCAACAAAGCTTATTTCCGGTGAGATATCCAGACTGATGTTTACCCCTTTACGCTGGTAAACCTTGTTCAGCGCAGAGGTGAGGTTATCCAGCAGCGGGGCTACCGGGTGCAGTTCACGGCTCAATAAGGCGCTTCCGGAACGCATGCTCGCGCGGTGCAGGTAATAACCAATCTGCTGTGAAATACGGCTGATTTGCTCCAGCATTACCGGCTCGGCGTCATCCACGCTCATTTTCGAACTGCGCATTGAACGCAGTGTACTTTGCATCACTGCCAGCGGGGTTTTCAGGCTGTGCGTAAGATCGGTGAGCGTCGTGCGATACTTGTCGTAACGTTCACGTTCGCTTTTCAGCAGGCGGTTGAGGTTGCGCACCAGGCTGGTCAGTTCGCGCGTAGTTTCAGGGTTAAGCTTCTCGCGGTGATGTTCCTCCAGCTCGCGCACCTCTTTGGCAAGGGATTCAATCGGGCGGAGGCTCCACCACGCAGCAACCCACAGGAGAGGGATCACCAGCAGCAGGTTGGCAGCCAGAACGTACACGAACCAGTTCCAGACCATATACGAACGTTTTAGCTCAACCGGTATGGTATCGATCACTACAATGGTCAGCTGCGGCATGTTCAGAGTGGCGGGATACAGGTTGATGGCCACCGAGTGGGTCATCTCCGTGTCGTCATCTTCAGCGCGGATCTCATTGAGCTTGTTCTGTAACGCCCGATCGTCACGCAGCAGGATGCTGGTAGAGTTGAGGTCGGCTTCTATTTCGTGAAAACCATTGGTTTTAAGCCATTCCGGACGGATGCGCTTTTTCAACCAGGGGACGTCGCGCTGCGCCCACAGCAATTTTCCTTTTTCATCGTAAATGAGTGCCAGCGTTGGGCTCTGCTGGTTCAGGTTTTCCGGCATCTCGACGGTGATTTGGTTGTTCTCCCATTTCGCCAGGGTATAGAACAGATTACTTTCGCCGCGAAGCAGGCGGAAGGTGGTTTTATCGAAGCTTACGCTGTACCCGACCAACGCCACCATTCCGTAAGAGAGGGACAGCACGAGCACGACGGCGGCGGTTGCCAGCAGAAAGCGAACCCGCAGTGAAAGGGGTAAAATGTGGCGCAAAATCCCTTTCATTTAGCGTAATTCGAACAGGTAGCCCTGACCACGCACGGTGGTAATCACGTCGTGCGGGTACTGTGCCTGAATTTTTTTGCGCAGGCGGCCCATCAGCACGTCAATGGTGTGGCTTTCGCGCAGTTCGGCATCCGGATAAAGCTGAAGCATCAGTGAATCTTTGCTCACCACTTTACCGTTGTTACGGATCAGCGTTTCCATGATGGTGTATTCGAATGCGGTCAGCTTGATTACTTCATCATTTATTGAAAATTCGCGGCGGGAGAGATCCACCTGGAACGGCGGCAGAGAGATCACCTGTGACGCCAGCCCGCTGTTGCGGCGCAGCAGCGCCTGCATACGCGCGGCGACTTCTTCAATATGGAAGGGTTTGGTCACGTAGTCATCTGCGCCTGCGCTCAACACTTCAACCTTGTCCTGCCAGCCTTCGCGAGCAGTCAGCACCAGTACCGGCAGGGAAACGTCATGGCTACGCCAGCGGCGGATAAGAGATAATCCGTCTTCATCCGGCAGCCCTAAATCGACAATGGCGATGTCCGGCAGGTGTTCATTGAGATAATAATCGGCCTCTTTTGCGTCTTCAGCATCGTCCACCTGATGACCCATCTCCTGAAGTTGAACTTTCAGGTGATGACGTAGCAATGCGTTATCCTCAACAACCAGTACGCGCATCATCATTTCTCCCTTTATAAATGGTATGAATAGTTTAACGCTGATTATCCAGGTTGACACCAGCGTTATGAAATTAAATGATTTTTTTCATGCTTCTGAAGACAGGTGGCATTACGCCAGGCATCTGATTATTAAGTATGTTGACCTGATCCTGTTTCATATCGCCCACCCACCTCACATAAGCCTCATACGCCCCCAGAAGGCGCGGGTAATATAAACTGACTTGTTTTCGCACGCTTCCGCAATCCGGATAAAACATCCATCCGTTTATGAACGGTTGAAGGCGAGTCGCTTTTTTGACAGAACGGGCACGCCAGTTTTGTAAAGATTGCTCTTTTTTTTGTAAGGATGTTCTCACTATGTCTGTCTTTGTCTACGCTTATTTTATGGTGCGAAATTAGATTTGCATAAGATGTGCCAGAAAATCAGCATTTTTACACAACAAAACAGCAATATAGCGAGTAAAGAGGATTCTATGGAATGGAAGGTTGTTGAGACTATTGCGAGCCCGGAAAGTGGAACCATCTTTTGCAAAGTTGAAACACAATATGGCCTGAATTATATCCTTTGGCTAAAAGGGGATTATTACGTTCGTGCCGGTGAAATCATCACCACCTCAAACCAGGGTATCCTGATTAACGATCGGCGGCGTAGGGTATGGATAGCGCAGGCAATGCCCTATACATCAATAGGCTGGATGGGGTTCAAACAGAAAAACGCGTGTCCAGGTAACCGGCAGGAGATGGATCGTCCATGCACGGTTGAGACCCCGTGCCAGTTCAGGCTTTGCCCGTTCGGCTTAAAACGATATATTCCGGAAAGTTATTCCACGGCGAAAAATAACAACCAGCCTGACAACAGGTTGTAATCCCGGCAGAGCCTGTAACGGGGTGTGAACGTCGACACGATGATGAAAAGCAGCCCCCTTTCCGGGTGGAAAGGGGGAGGGTGATTACTTCAGCTCGTCAACCATAGTAATGGCGCGGCCAATATAGTTTGCCGGGGTCATCTCTTTCAGGCGCGCTTTTTCTTCTTCGGGCAGCGCCAGACCATCGATAAACTGTTTCATACCCTCAGCATCAACGCGTTTACCGCGGGTCAGCTCTTTGAGTTTCTCGTACGGTTTTTCGATGCCATAACGACGCATCACGGTCTGAATCGGCTCCGCCAGCACTTCCCAGTTGTGATCCAGCTCGTCCAGCAGACGGTCGCGGTTCACCTCCAGCTTGCTCACACCCTTCAGGGTGGACTGGTAGGCGATCAGCGCGTAGCCAATACCCACGCCCAGGTTACGCAGCACCGTGGAGTCAGTCAGGTCGCGCTGCCAGCGGGAGACCGGCAGCTTACTCGCCATATGCTGCAACACGGCATTCGCCAGGCCCAGGTTACCTTCGGAGTTTTCGAAGTCGATTGGGTTCACTTTGTGCGGCATGGTGGACGAACCGATTTCCCCGGCGATGGTCTTCTGCTTGAAGTGGTTCAGGGCGATGTAGCCCCAGACATCACGATCGAAGTCGATCAGGATGGTGTTGAAACGCGCAATGCAGTCAAACAGCTCGGCGATGTAGTCGTGCGGCTCAATCTGGGTGGTGTACGGGTTCCACTGGATCCCCAGAGACGTCACGAACTCTTCACTGAACTGGTGCCAGTCCACTTCCGGGTACGCCGCGATGTGGGCGTTGTAGTTACCCACCGCGCCGTTGATTTTGCCGAGGATCTCAACCTGCTCCAGCTGACGATACTGGCGTTCCATGCGGTACGCCACGTTCGCCATCTCTTTACCCATGGTGGATGGGGTTGCTGGCTGGCCATGAGTACGGGACAACAGCGGAATATCGCGGTACTCCACGGACAGCGCTTTCACCGCATCGATGATTTTACGCCAGTAAGGGAGTACCACCTCTTTGCGTGCAGTACAGAGCATCAGCGCGTGAGACAGGTTGTTAATATCTTCAGAGGTACAGGCGAAGTGAATAAATTCAGATACCGCGTGCAGCGCAGGGACGCTTGCCACTTTCTCTTTCAGGAAGTATTCAACCGCTTTCACGTCGTGGTTGGTGGTGCGTTCGATGGTTTTAATACGCGCGGCATCTTCTTCGCTGAACTCAGCAACGATTTTATCAAGGTAATCGTTTGCCTTTGCGTCAAAAGCAGGAACTTCCTTGATTGCTGTCTGGGCGGCCAGCTTTTGCAGCCAGCGCACTTCAACCTGAACACGGAACTTCAGCAGGCCATATTCGCTGAAGATCCCGCGCAGCGCGCTGACTTTATCGCCGTAGCGTCCATCGACAGGGGATACGGCGGTCAGTGAGGATAATTCCATAATTCGCAACTCCGGGAGGTTAACAATGAGCAAGAATTTGTTTTGCCTGAGTCGTCAGGCGATGACGAGAAAACATGAGCTGTAGGCGGCCACCGCCGACCTGTTGCCACAGCACGGCGGCACGGATGCCTGCCAGCAGCGAAGCGCGTACCTTCGCCTGTACCTGTGGGCTTTGCAATACGGCAGGCGAACCGGTGACCTGAATACGCGGGCCGAGCGGGCTAATTACGTCCACGTAGATACCGGCCATCGCGCTCAGCAGGGTCTCAGACTGGAGGTCAAAGTGGTCGAGCTGGCGCTGTAGCCCGGCGATGCGATCGCCCAGGGTATTCATGGCGCCTTTCGCCGCGTTCAGCTTACGTTCCAGCACCATCAGGCTTAAGGTGTAGCGGGTCAGTTCCGCGTTCAACCCCTGACGGTTGCTGGCGTTGAGCACGCCGAGCAGGGTTTCAAGACCGAGACGAAGATTGGTTTCACTGCCGCCAAAGACGCCCAGCGTGGAGCCTGGGTTAAGATCGATAACGCTGTTGAGTGAAACGTGCAGGGCATCAGCATCGCAATGACCCTGATGCGCCAGCTGTTGCACCAGACGGGCTGACTGGCAAATTCCCGCCAGCGCCAGGGTGATGTCGTAATAGTTCTTCGCCACACGGTCTCCTTTATGTGTGCAAACGGTTTAAACAGCAGGCAGCGGCAGGCGCTGTTCAATGATCCCACCGCCGAGGCAAATTTCGCCGCTGTAGAAAACAGCAGACTGGCCAGGGGTAACGGCGGAAACCGGCTCGTCGAAACGCACGTCAATGCGATCGTCATCCAGTGCGGTGACGGTGCAAGGGATGTCCGTCTGGCGGTAGCGCGTTTTCACGGTGCAGCGCAGCGTGCCTTTCAGCGGCTCGCGATCGACCCAGTGCAGCTGTTGCGCGATAAGTCCAACGGACATCAGGCGCGGATGGTCGTGACCCTGAGCCACCACCAGAATATTGTTTTCGACATCTTTGTCGACCACGTACCACGGATCTTCGCTGCCCTCTTTGGTGCCGCCGATACCCAGACCTTTACGCTGGCCGAGAGTGTGGTACATCAGCCCCTGGTGCTGACCAATCTCATCACCGTCAACGGTGACGATTTTGCCCGGCTGTGCAGGCAGGTAGCGCCCCAGGAACTCGCGGAATTTACGCTCGCCGATAAAACAGATACCGGTGGAGTCTTTTTTCTTCGCGGTGATCAGATCCAAATCTTCAGCAATCTTACGTACTTCCGGCTTTTCCAGCTCGCCGACCGGGAACAGACTTTGGGCAATCTGTTCATGGCTCAGCGTGTAGAGGAAGTAGCTCTGATCTTTATTGCCATCCAGACCGCGCAGCAGCTGGCTTTTACCATTCACATCCGCGCGACGCACGTAGTGGCCGGTCGCAATGTAGTCTGCGCCCAGATCTTCCGCGGCGAATTCCAGGAAGGCTTTGAATTTGATCTCTTTGTTACACAGGATATCCGGGTTTGGCGTGCGGCCCGCTTTGTACTCTTCGAGGAAGAGTTCAAAAACGTTGTCCCAGTATTCTGCGGCAAAGTTAACGGTGTGCAGTTCGATGCCGAGCTTATCGCACACGGCCTGCGCATCGGCGAGATCCGCAGCGGCAGTGCAGTATTCCTCGCCATCGTCTTCCTCCCAGTTCTTCATGAACAGGCCCTCCACCTTATAGCCCTGTTGCTGCAACAGGTAGGCGGAAACGGAGGAATCGACACCGCCGGACATGCCGACGATCACTTTTTTCTGGCTGTTATCTGACATGGAATACTCACGACATTGAACTTCAAGGCGGCGTATTCTATCACGCCCCCCCACCATTGACACCCTCTGTAAACGGCCAGTTAAATTCTGCAATGACATCCAGCGGCAGGCGAGCCGCAGACTGCCAGCAGCGGATGCTTTCCGCAACCAGCGGCGAGCGCAGGTTTGGCGCGTTCAGGATCTCGTCTGCGGTCACCCACAGGCAGCGATCGATATCGTCGTCGTGCGGTTCAGTGGCGCACGTTTCGTTAAGCTCAACGGCGAATAAAAAGCGCAGGAAAGATGTCTGGTCAGGCGCTATCCACTGATGCATACGGATAAAGTGCTGCGGTTCGGCGCGGATACCCGTCTCTTCCCAGAGCTCGCGTTTCGCTGCCTGCAATAAGGTTTCGTTGGCTTCAAGATGCCCGGCTGGCTGATTCCAAAGCGCTTTGCCGTTGATGGTCTCTTCCACCACCAGGAATTTCCCCTGCGCGTGGACCACGCAGGCGACCGTAACGTGGGGTTTAAACATCAGTTCTCCTT
Organism: Enterobacter cloacae complex sp. 402C9; assembly: GCF_050030745.1. Classification (NCBI taxonomy): domain Bacteria; kingdom Pseudomonadati; phylum Pseudomonadota; class Gammaproteobacteria; order Enterobacterales; family Enterobacteriaceae; genus Enterobacter; species Enterobacter cloacae complex sp. 402C9. The sequence continues at coordinate 1,844,745 of NZ_JBLGUW010000001.1, forward strand.
AGGGGTAACATCCCGCCATTCCCCGTTAGCCAGCGAGTCCAGCGTGTAGCTGCCCATGGCGTAGCGAATGAGTCGCAGGGTAGGGAAGCCCACATGCGCAGTCATGCGCCTGACCTGTCGGTTGCGGCCTTCATAAAGGGTGATTTTAAGCCAGCTGGTGGGAATCGATTTGCGCTCACGAATCGGCGGGTTGCGCGGCCACAGCCACTCGGGTTCATTCACGCGCTCAATACCAGCTGGCAGGGTAGGACCATCGTTCAGCGTTACGCCGTTGCGCAGCTTTGCCAGCGACGCGTCGTCCGGCTCGCCTTCAACCTGCACATAGTAAATTTTTCCGGTACGTTTGCCCGGCTGAGTAAGCCTGGCCTGGAGCACGCCGTCATTGGTAAGCACCAGCAGCCCCTCGCTGTCGCGATCCAGACGCCCGGCCGCGTAGACCCCCTGAACGGGGATAAAATCCTTCAGCGTGCTGCGCCCGGCCTCGTCGGTAAACTGCGGCAATACATCGTAGGGTTTATTGAACAGTATGACCCGCGTTGGCTGGGGTTCTGGCGTTCTTCTGGTGGCTTGTCGTGAGCTGAATCGCTCAACCCGGTGTTTTCTAAAAGAAGTTTTCGTCATGGTATTTTCAGGCGTTATCAATTGCCGCATTATAGCCTAATAACGAAGACCTTTCATGGCGTCGGACAATCAGGTACTATCGGAAGGCTCATTACAATTTATTAACATAAGATCAGTAACAACCAGAAGCGCTCGAAGGAGAGGTTAATGGAAAGCAAAGTAGTTGTTCCGGCGGAAGGTAAAAAGATCACCCTGCAAAACGGCAAGATTAACGTTCCTCACAACCCGATTATCCCGTTCATCGAAGGTGACGGTATCGGTGTAGACGTTACCCCGGCAATGCTGAAAGTGGTTGATGCCGCTGTTGAGAAAGCCTACAAAGGCGAGCGTAAAATTTCCTGGATGGAAATTTACACCGGTGAAAAATCGACTCAAGTTTATGGCCAGGACGTCTGGCTGCCAGCCGAAACGCTGGACCTGATCCGCGACTATCGCGTTGCTATCAAAGGCCCTCTGACCACGCCAGTTGGCGGCGGCATTCGCTCCCTGAACGTGGCGCTGCGTCAGGAACTGGATCTGTATGTGTGTCTGCGTCCGGTGCGTTACTACCAGGGCACTCCAAGCCCGGTTAAGCACCCGGAACTGACCGACATGGTCATCTTCCGTGAAAACTCTGAAGACATCTACGCCGGTATCGAATGGAAAGCGGATTCTGCTGATGCAGAAAAAGTGATTAAATTCCTGCGCGAAGAGATGGGCGTGAAGAAAATTCGCTTCCCTGAGCATTGCGGCATCGGCATCAAGCCGTGCTCCGAAGAAGGGACCAAGCGTCTGGTGCGTGCCGCCATCGAATACGCTATCACCAACGATCGTGACTCTGTGACCCTGGTTCACAAAGGCAATATCATGAAGTTCACCGAAGGCGCGTTCAAAGACTGGGGCTACCAGCTGGCGACCGAAGAGTTCGGCGGTGAACTGATCGACGGCGGCCCATGGCAGAAAATTAAAAACCCGAACACCGGTAAAGAGATCATCATTAAAGATGTGATCGCCGATGCGTTCCTGCAACAGATCCTGCTGCGTCCTGCTGAATATGACGTGATCGCCTGTATGAACCTGAACGGCGACTACATCTCTGATGCGCTGGCAGCGCAGGTCGGTGGTATCGGTATCGCCCCGGGCGCGAACATCGGTGACGAGTGCGCCCTGTTTGAAGCAACTCACGGTACTGCACCGAAATATGCAGGCCAGGACAAAGTCAACCCAGGCTCTATCATTCTGTCCGCAGAGATGATGCTGCGTCATATGGAATGGTTCGAAGCCGCAGACCTGATCGTTAAGGGTATGGAAGGCGCGATTAACGCGAAAACCGTCACCTATGACTTTGAACGTCTGATGGAAGGCGCTAAACTGCTGAAATGCTCAGAGTTTGGCGACGCGATTATCGCGAACATGTAATCCACTCGCTGGGTTAAATGACAACGGGAGCCTGAGGGTTCCCGTTTTTTATGCACACAAGACGGAAAACAACGCTATGACCCATGATATCCCGCTCAAGTATTATGACATCGTCGACGAGTATGCGACTGAAACGGCAAAACCGCCAGAAGAGGCGGAGCGTACGCCACTGGCACACTATTTTCAGCTGCTGCTCACTCGCTTATACAACAATGAGGAAATCAGTGAAGAGGCGCAGCGGGAGATGGCTGTCCAGGCGGAGATAGATGAAGCGCGCATTGACGATATTGCGAACTTCCTGAATCAATGGGGCAATGAATAACGCTTCATCGCGCTGAGTAAGCCAGCAGGCTGGCGAGGTCGTGCCGGGTTAGTGATTTTGAAAAGTACCAGCCTTGCACGAGGGCATCGGGGTATCTCTGCGCGATGAACTGATATTGCGTTTCGCTTTCGACTCCCTCAAACACCAGGGTTTTGTGCAGTTTAGCGAGCGCGTCGCTAAAGATCACCAGGATATCCTGTTTATAATGCTCGTTGATGCCATCCACTAACGACTTATCCACTTTGATTTCGTCATATTTGAGATTGGACAGCCTTGCCAGATTAGAGTTTTGCACGCCAAAATCGTCTATTGAAATTTTGACGCCTGCCGATTTAAGATCCTCACAAAACTCTTCAAGGATGGCCGAGGTGGAAACGCCATTCTCGGATAACTCAACTTTGATTAACGATAAGGGAATAGCGTTCTCTAAGCATGCATGACGTAATACCGCCAGAAATTTGCCGTCTTCAATTTCCGTCCGGCCAACGTTCAGTGAAATCATTAACTGATGTTCGGCCGCCAGCCCGGCAATTTCCGCCAGGGATTTCTTTATCATGTTCTGATAATAAACGTTATACAGACCAATTTTTTTAATTAACGGGATAAACAGCTCAGGAGAAACCTCTTTGTGATTGTTATCCTGCCATCTTGATAACACTTCAACCCCGACGATTTTCTTATCAGCAACCCGAATTATGGGCTGAAAATGAACGCTGATAGTATTCGCTATCACCGCCTTGACCAGCGTTCGCTCAAGAGAAAGTCGATCTTCATAAAGTCGAAGAGAAAACAGCGTCAGGGATACCCAGATAAAGTATAAAAACAGGCACAGGAGTACCATCACTACGCGGGAGAGCGATGCCAGTCCGGCATTGTGGTGGGTGACGGTAACGCACAAATCCCAGCGCGTGCTGCACTGCGTCACGGTCTGTGTGAATAACAGTGACGACAAGCGGCTAAGGTTTTCTGTAGGTGACGTAACGGTAAAAAAGGTTCGGTCGAAATCTTTCGTGGTAGAACGAAGTGAATAGTTGGCGGTGACCGGAGAGAATTTATCGTAGGCTGAACGTGATGTGAAGATAATAAGATGGTTATAAATTGTCGCATTGCCTACAAAAAAATCTTTCTGTGAAAATTGCGCCAGACTGAATCCGTTCAGGGTGTTGTGAAGCTCAGAGGGAAGGGCGATGGGATTTGCCAGCTTGCCCCAAAATGCGGTGCAGGTAATTTTCCCATTTTCAATAAACCCCACATCGGCGAAATAGAGACTCTGCATCTTTAAATTACGGTAGACGTTCAGGCTGGCGTTATCGCATCCCTTCGCGGAGGTATTTTTAAGCGTACTGGCGATATTTTGCGTCAAGTCTTCGGAATAGCGTAAGAGCGTGTGGGAGATCTCCCTCTGCCGGTCCTTTTGCTGCTCAACGATAATGGCGTTAACCGCATACAGCGACAGGACGACCATAAAGGTTGAGATGATAGCAACGGCAATGGCCTTGTTCATTTTCCTGCTGTCCCGCCACGTCCTGAGGTGCAGGGATCTTAACACAGGTCATTAAAGCTACAAGTATGCGCGTTGAGCCCGCACGTAATTGAAAGGAAAGCCACCATGCCGACTCATTACATCTCAGAACCACTCAAACCGTGTTGAGAGCAGTAACAGTAGCGTACTGGCAGAAACAAGATTAAGGCAGATGACGAACTTGCTCGATACGTTCATGTTATCAGATTCACTTTGCTGTTCAGTAGCCACAGAGAATAGCGGTTCACCTCATGGGAAAAAACGCCAGATTTTGGTGGGGTGAGGCAAAAAAAAGCCCACTAAAAAGTGGGCAAGAAATACTGGAAGCAATGTGAGCAATGTCGTACTGAATACCTGAGTGATTTGCTCAACTATTCAGTAATGAGAAAGATAATCTTTCTCAGTAAAAGATGCAACCCCACGATGAGTGTGGAACGGCAATTTTTATTGCTCAGATTTTACTCAAACGAACCGTGTGATTCTTATCACAAATTTCCTTTCTCAGATCCTGTGCTATCCTTTTCTGTGTCGTTGATTTAATGACAAAAACCATACAGAGAGGAAAGCTATGGGAATTTTATCCTGGATTATCTTTGGGCTGATTGCGGGGATCCTGGCGAAGTGGATTATGCCGGGCAAAGATGGCGGCGGTTTCATCGTCACGATCGTTCTGGGGATTGTAGGTGCAGTCGTCGGTGGCTGGATCAGTACCCTGTTCGGCTTTGGCAGAGTTGATGGCTTCAACTTCGGCAGCTTTGTCGTCGCGGTGATTGGCGCGCTGGTTGTTCTGTTTATCTACAGAAAAATCAAAAGCTAAATCTGACCTGTGTAAAAAAAGGCTGCCTGAGGGCGGCCTTTTTACTTTGGGCGTTACCACCAGCCTAACTGCGTACCGGCGACGGCCACGATGGCGACAATCAGCATGATGAGGGTCGTTTTTCTCATTTATGCCCCCGGCGCGGCGTAACCGCCAAGGAAAAACCAGCCTAAAAACACGACTGCCGTGATAAAAATAACCACCGGAAAGAGGATCCCTATTCTCATGCCATCACCTGTTTGAGTTTGTATAAGGCCGTAGAGTGTACGGTTTTAATCTAACGCGACAAAGCCTGTTTTGTTTTTTCCTTTTTTATCCTGATACATCGCGAGGTCTGCGGTGCGCAGGGCACTATCTTCATCTGTGCAGTGAGGATCAACAATAACGACGCCATAGCTTGCACCGGGATAGAGAATAGTGACATTACCTAACCCATATTCACCCGTGATACGGCCGTTGAGGCGGGTTTTGATAGCGTTGACCTCTGTGCTGGCGTCGCCATCATCGCTGTGACTCAGGCTGGCAACCAGAAATTCATCGCCGCCGAGCCGGCCGATAATTTCGTCCTGCGTTTGCTGGTGAGTCAGTCGATTGCCGACCTGAACGAGGAACCGATCGCCCGCTTCATGACCGTACTGATCATTGATTCGCTTGAAATCATCGAGATCAATAAAGGCAATCATGACGTTGCGGTTAAGATGGCGCGCCAGTGAGAACAGGGTGGTAAGGTTTTCAAAAATGGCGCGACGATTCCGCAGGCCGGTAAGGGCGTCGGTGTAAGAGTGGGCAATGAGCGCCGCATTTGCTTCACGAAGCTGAAGCACAAGCGACTCTTTCTGAATGTACTGACCAATTAACCCGGCAAAGAGCCTGATCACCTGCTCGCCACGCTCGCTGAACTGTTTCTGTGCGGTGCTGGCAGCGCAAAGCGTGCCGTACAGAGAACCGTCAGCCAGGTGAACCGGCACGCTCATATAGGTTGTAATACCCAGTGCTTTTGCCGCTTCACACTCCGGCCAGCGGTCGGGCACCTCGTTACTGAACAAGGTGTCGCTATCCATGGCGCGCTTACAGAGCGTTTCGTCCCAGGGCACGCTGAACCCTTCCGGGATCTGCATTTGCTTGCTGTTACGGGCATATAAAATGTGCTGCAAACGCGCGTTGATATCGATTTTGGTCAGGTAGGTTGATTCCATATCCGTCACAATTTCCAGCATTTCCAGTAGCTGACGCACCAGACTGTCGAGAGATTGCTCGGTGGAGAGGGTTTCTGAAACACGGGCAAGAATGATATCTGACATGAGGCAGGTTGACTCCCATGCAGAAGACCTCTGTATCTGCATGTTATGCTGAAAATATAGACTCCGGTCATAGTAAAACATGAACTGGATTAATTTTATAGATTCTTCTGAAAGCGGATGAAGGAGAGGCTAAAAAAAGCCCCGATGTTGAGATCGGGGCAAAACATCTTGATTACGGAATGATGTTCTCTGGTCAGAGTGAGAACAGACACCACTATAGGGATGAATCGTGCAGGTTTAATGGAGAAATCATGGAGAAAACGGCGATGACCCGTTACTCTGACGTTTTCAACACCCTGAAGGATCATGATAATGAAATATCTTCTCCTGGCGCTGGTTTTACCGCTGGCCGCATGCTCAACAAAGACACCTCCTCCCGATGCGCCTCAACCGCCGCACGCTATTGGTATGGCAAATCCGGCGTCAGTGTACTGTCTGGAAAAAGGGGGAGAGCAAATCCCTGTTCAAAGCCCGCAGGGTGTACGTACCGAGTGCAAATTGCCAGGCGGGGAAGTGATCGATGAATGGGATCTCTATCGCCGCGATCACCCGCAACCGACCAGATGACAACGGCAATAAAACTGCGATACACTTCTCTTTAGGATTATTCTTAGCCAGTTTCTGGCGGTACGTTTGCGAGAAGAAGTATGTTTCAGTTAAAACCGGGCAGCATGGCGATAATTGTGGGTGCGCGTACGACGGCGGGCCGTCGAAATATCGGTAAATCCGTGGAGCTGTTTGGCCTTTGTCAGCCGGGCCAGCGTTTTGTGAACCCGGTTAACGGCGTCATGACGCAATTACCTGATACATCAGCGCGTGCGCTGTGGCTGGTCACCGGTGATGTTTACGCCTTTGATAATCAGCACGGTTTTGCGTTTGTTCGCCCGGAACATTTGATGCCGCTTACTCCCGACGAGATGCCACACAACGTGGATGAGCTGGCAATCGGTTAATCACAGTTTACGCAGCCAGTCCGCCAGTACCCGCGCGTGATTCTGCTCCGTATTTTTCGCCCCATAGAGTAGCGTCACGGTCTGCTGTCGGGCGAGGGCCGCCAGGCGTTTGCCTTCATCCTGATGCTGCGCCAGCTCTTTACGATAGGCTTCACTGAACGCGGTGAAATCTATCGTTTCACTGTGAAAGGCTTTCCGCAGTTCGCTGGACGGCGTTAGCGCTTTACACCACTCATCACAGGCGAGGTCGGTCTTTTTTATCCCTCGCGGCCAGAGTCTGTCTACCAGCACCCGGTAACCATCGTCTGACGTTGCCTGTTCATATACGCGCTTACATTGAATCATCCGTTTTCCTCCTACCGTGCGACGTTCGGCAAGAACACTATAGCACCCGGCGTTTAACCACCCAATTTAAGGTATTGTGATAATTGCAAAAGATCGGTAGTCTGAGGTTCCTTATGTTATCTGAAAATCCTCCGGCATAAGGAATCTCTCATGGAACTCTCCCCGGTTAAAACGACGCTGCGCATTGCGCTGGTTGGTGATTACAATCCCGATGTTATTGCGCACCAGGCGATCCCGCTGGCGATTGACGACGCCGCTGCGGTTCTGGATCTCACCGCTGATTATGACTGGCTCGCCACGCCTGAGCTGACCAACCCCGAAGACCTGGTCGGGTACGATGCCATCTGGCTGGTACCGGCAAGCCCGTATAAAAACACCGAGGCGGCGTTTATTGCCGCGCGTTACGCGCGTGAAAACAGCATCCCTTTTCTCGGCACCTGCGGCGGGTTCCAGCATGCGCTGATTGAGTATGCCCGTAATGTGCTGGGCTGGCACGATGCAGGCCATGCCGAAACCGATACCGAGGGGAGGATGGTGATTGCGCCGCTGGCCTGCTCGCTGGTGGAAAAAACCGACGCGATTGAGCTGCGGAACAACACGCTGATTGCCAAAGCGTACGGCAAGCCGGAAATTCATGAAGGTTATCACTGCAATTACGGCGTCTCGTCTGAGTTTGCCAGCCAGCTTGAGCGGGGCGACATGCGCGTAACGGGCTGGGACGAGCAGGGCGAGATCCGCGCGGCAGAGCTGCTGACCCATCCTTTCTTTGTCATCACCCTGTTCCAGCATGAGCGGGCTGCGCTTCAAGGGCGCCCGGTCGTGCTGGTGCAGGCCATGCTGCGGGCGGCGCAGGGATAAAAAAAGCAGACCGTCAGGTCTGCCTTGAATGTCAGCGGGGTGTGATCTCCCGGTCACGCCCGGCCAGCATGCCGCACAGGGCCATCACTACCGCAGCCAGCGCGCAGGCCAGCAGCGGAATGCGCCAGTCTCCGGCGGTATCGTGAATTTTCCCCATCAGCGGTGGGCCACAGGCCGCCAGCAGATAGCCAATCGACTGTGCCATGCCGGAGAGCGCGGCGGCCTGATGGGCCGAGCTGGCGCGCAGTCCGATAAACGTCAGGCCGAGGATCATGGTGGCGCCGGATCCAAAGCCAAACACCAGCGTCCAGACGACGGCCAGCCCCGGCGCGAACCAGAACCCGGCCGCACTGACGGCGCACATCAGAGCGACAAGCCCGGCTATGCCACGCTGATCGTTAAGACGGTGCAGGATCAGCGGAATGGCGAGACCGGGAACAGCGGTTGCCAGCTGGAGAAGTCCGTGCATGGAGCCAGCCTGCGTTTCGCTGTAGCCGTGGCTAAGTAAAATCGCGGGTAACCAGCCGATAATGACGTAGTAAATCAGCGAGTTAATGCCCAGAAAAAGCGTCACCTGCCAGGCGAGTGCGGAGCGCCAGATTGCCCGATTGTGCAACGCGCCCGCACCGGTCAGGGTGGCGGCCGGCCTCTGGCGCCATTGCGGTAACCACAGCAGCAGCGCCACCAGCGGGAAGAACATCAGCATCAACAGCGCCCCGTGCCAGCCACCACTCCCCAGCGACAGCGGGACGATCAGCGCAGACCCTGCGGCAGCGGCGGCCCCCATCGTCAGCGAATAAGCCCCCGTCAGTTTTGCGACCTGGCCCGGAAAATCACGTTTGATTAATCCGGGTAACAGGACATTGCCCAGCGCAATCCCACAGCCTACGATCGCCGTACCGATAAACAGCAGCGAGGCCGACGGCAGCGAACGTACGCCAATCCCGATGCAAATCAGCAGCAGAGCGATAAAAAGGCTGCGCTCCATGCCCATGCGCCGGGCGACGCCTGCGGCAAGGGGAGAGATAAAGGCGAAGGCCAGCAGAGGCAGCGTTGTGAGCAGGCCGGTTTGCGCCGTGCTTAAGCCATAGTCCTGTCGGATGGTGTCGAGTAGGGGGGCGACCCCGGTAAAGGTGACGCGCAGCGTCGTGGCGATCATCAGGATGCCTGCAACCAGCAGCGCGCCCTGTTTCCCGGAAGGTTGAATAGCAGTAGTCATTATTGTCTCTTACGTTCAGGCGAGCGCATACCATACCGATTTAAGTCGTGGTTGAAATCAGGCTAAAATGACAGTTTATCGCTAATATCGGACAACTTTATGTATGGACTGGGACTCGACGGCTACGATCCCGATAGCCAGCACGACGCGGCGGTGGCCTTTCGCATCCGCGTGGTGGCACAAGAACAGTACATTCCGCTGCATCTGCACCGCAAAGGGCAGCTGATTATGGCGCTGGGAGGAGCGATCACCTGTGAAGTAGAGAACGCGATGCTGATGGTACCGCCCCAGTATGCGGTGTGGATCCCGGGTCAAACGCCGCACAGCAACAAGGCGACGCCCGGCGCGCAGCTCTGCCTGCTGTTTATTGAACCCGGTGCGCTCGAATTGCCGACCCGTACCTGTACGTTGAAAATATCACCGCTGGTGCGGGAGCTGGTGCTGGCGCTCGCGGACAGGTCACAGGAGGAACTGCCTCTTCCCGCTACCGGAAGGCTGGTTGACGTCCTGTTTGATGAACTGCCCCTGCAACCGCAGGAGCATCTCCAGCTGCCGGTATCTCCGCATCCGAAAATTCGTCTGATGAGTGAGACCATGGCAAACGAACCTGCCGCCTGGCAGACGCTGGCGCAGTGGGCCAGCCACTTTGCCATGAGCGAGCGCAATCTGGCGCGACTGGTGGTGAAAGAGACCGGCTTAAGCTTTCGCCGCTGGCGACACCAGCTCCAGCTGATTGTCGCATTGCAGTTTTTGATCGGCGGGAAGTCGGTCCAGCAGGCGTCGCAGGCGCTGGGGTATGACTCCACCACCGCCTTTATCACCATGTTCAAGAAAGGACTGGGACAGACGCCCGCCCGCTATATCGCAAGCCTGACTACGACTTCCCGATAAACAGCGAAACCAGTCCGGCAGCAATCAGCGGGCCAACCGGCACGCCACGAAACAGCGCCACGCCTAACACGGTGCCCACCAGCAGCCCGGCCACCAGAGAAGGCTGGCTGCTCATCAGCGTCACGCCGCGCCCGCCAAGCCATGAGACAAAAACGCCCACTGCAATCGCCACCAGCGATTTCCAGTTCACAAAGGAGTGCAGCAGCGTTGAGGCCGGTAGCGTTCCGCTGGCAATCGGGGCCATCACACCGATGGTCAAAATAATGATCCCGATGGTAAGCCCCTGTTTTTCTATCCACGGGAAGAAGGTGTTCAACGGTGTGACGCGAACGATGATCAGGACCAGAATGGAAATCGCGACGGTGGTATTGTGGCTGACAAAACCCAGAGCAGCCAGGGCCAGAAGTATGAGTAGTGTAGGGTCGAACATGACGGGATCCTTGCCAAAAATAGTAAGCCTGCTTACTTTACGCGCAAACGCGACGGCAGGCAGGCTTTACTGAAAAAATTGTCTATTTTTGGGCACTTGCCTGACGTCAGTCCACCAGTTGCTGGATAAGCGGACTCCCTTCGCGGATAAACACCGGGATGGTTTCCAGCGCCGCAGGCACCCGGATATGCTCCCCACCGGCGTAGCGCTCACCGTTGAGGGCGATCCAGCTATTGCCCGTCGGCAGCCAGACATCGCGCTCACGCTGACCGGCCTGCATAACCGGCGCCACCAGAAGATCTTCACCAAACAGATACTGATCTTCACACGCCCAGCTCTGCTTATCCTGTGGATAGTGCCAGAACAGCGGACGCATGAGCGGGTCTCCGTGCAGATGAGCCTGCCGGTACAACGCGTCAATATACGGGCGCAGGGTTTCGCGCACGGTAAGCCAGTGCTGCATGATGGCGTAATTCTCTTCTCCGTAACTCCACAGCTCATTAGGCGAACCGCTGTTACACTGAGGAATACCGTCACGGTAGCGCTCCGGAGGTTGGATCTGCGGTTCGCGATAGCCGTGCATGCGCAGTACCGGTGTAAACACCGCCCACTGGAACCAACGGATCAGCAATTCATGGAACGCCGGGTCGTTAACGTTCCCTCCCTGGAAGCCGCCGATATCGGTCGTCCACCATGGGATCCCCGCCAGCCCCATATTCAGTCCTGCGGCGAGTTGATTGCGAAAAGCATGGAACGAGGAGTGGACATCACCCGACCACGCCAGCACGCCGAAGCGTTGGCTGCCAGCCCAGGCGCAGCGTACCAGGTTAACAATGTCGGTTTCGCCGTTTGCCTGGAGCCCATCGTAAAAGCCCTGCGCAAAGTCACGCGGGTAGCGATTGCCCACTTCCAGTACCGGACCGGCGTGGTAGCGATAGTTGTCAAAATCATAGGCGCGGTATTCCGGCTCCGCTTCGTCCAGCCAGAACAGCTTAATGCCCATGTCGTAGTAATTTTTCTTCACCGTATCCCAGACGAATTTCCGCGCCTCTGGATGGGTCGCATCAAAGAAGGTGGTATTGCCCATAAAATCGAGGTTGACCTGCACGCCGCGCTCACTGCTGACTAGCCAGCCTTTGGCTTTCATCAGCGGGTAGAGGGGGCTGCGCGCCTCTACCGTTGGCCACACCGACACCATCAGCGCAATACCCATTTCGCGCAGCTCGTCGACCATGCCTTCAGGATCGGGCCAGTCTACGGGGTCGAAGCACCAGGTGCCCTGATTCGGCCAGTGGAAAAAGTCGATGACCATCACCGACAGCGGCAGATTACGGCGGCGATACTCCCGCGCAACCTCAAGCACCTCCTGCTGGGTGCGGTATCGCAATTTGCACTGCCACAGTCCACTGATAAACGCCGGGGCGGGGGGCGGAGTACCGGTGGCTTTCACATACTGGCGGGTGATTTCCGCCACCGTGTCAGCGGCGGTGATCCAGTAGTCCATCTCTCCTGTGACGCGGGCGCGCCATTCCGTCTGATTTTTTGCAAAGCTGGCTTCACCAATCGCCGGGTTGTTCCACAGCAGGCCATAGCCAAGGCTGGACTGCATAAAGGGCACGCTGGCCTGGGAGTTGCGCTGAGCCAGCTCCAGCGTACAGCCTTTCAGATCCAGCCACGGCTGTTGATACTGACCCATGCCATAGATGCGTTCATCCGGACGCGATTCAAACCGGACGGTGAGCTGATATTTGCCGCCCATCAGCGGTTTAAATTCGCGGCCATCCAGCTTCAGAGCGCTGACATATTTATCCTGACTCTTCTCGCTGGCACCGATACCCACCGTTGAACGCTGGCGCCACATCTCCTCCAGCAGCAGTTCGCCGCGCTGATTGTAGAAGGCCAACTGACCTTTAAGGTTCAGGGTCGCGGTAATATTGCCGTTGCGCAGCGTCAGGCTTTCCGCTTCGGCGACAATCTCGGCCTGGCAAGGGGTGGCGGGTAACAGTGCCTGTAAGGCGTCATCAAATGCCGGGGAGCAGGTGGCCCTGACGCGAAGACTGTTTTCTCCCCAGGGTTCGATGCGCAGGATCTGGCGTTCAAAACGCCATTCGATACAGTTGGAATGTTGAATCAGCTCACTCATGGATAATGCGTCCTTCTAAACAGGGTGTTTGGCGAGATGGATGGATTGCATTGTGCTGTCGTCGAGCTTGTACCAGCGCAGCGTGGCAAACGCGCAGAGCGACAAGATGCCAGGTACGACGGTGAAGAGGGCGATGATGCAGTACATGGCCGTGGTAGTTTGTTCCGGGGCATTGGCAACATAGCCGCTTAAGCCCAGCGTCCAGCCAACAATCGCGCCGCTGATCGCCATCCCCAGCTTGAGTACGGCGAGGAAGGTGGAGAAGATCACGCCGTCCATGCGTTTGCCCTGTTTCCATTCGCCGTAATCGGCGACATCCGCCATCATCACCCACATTAGCGTGGTGGTGGCCTGGTAAAGGGTGGAGACGATAAACGTCATGGGCACCAGAATAAGCACCGACTTAGGCGCAAAGAACAGGGCGATGCTGAGTACCCCCGCCAGTACGGAACAATATCCAAACATCTGCACTTTGCTGACGTTCTGCGTCAGACGTTTGGCCAGCGCGCTGCCTGCGGCTTTCCCGAGAATATGCGCCCCGAGCATCCACATAAAATAGCTTGCGCTACCGAGATAATAAGTGACGAAATACATCATTGCGCCAAGACGAATAACGCCAAAACCAATATTGGTTAATACCAGGACGGCGACAACTCGCCATTGGTCGTTTCGTAATAAATCCCGTAGTTCCGCAAGATAATTATTGTGGGTGGCGGGAGCCTTAATACGTTCACGCGTATTCGCGAAGCAGATCCAGAACATGATGACCGCGACGGTCGCCATAATGGCCATCGCCCAGCGGTAGCCCAGTAATTTATCGTCGCCGCCTAAAAACTCTGCCAGCGGCATCATAAAGAATGTCGACAACGCGCCACCCAGCGTGGCAAGGAAAAAGCGATAAGACTGAAGGGAAATTCGCGCATCGTTGTCGGGCGTAATTACCGCGCCCATGGAGCAATAGGGAATATTGATTGCGGTATACATCAGCATCATCAGGGTATAGCTGACGGTGGCGAAAATCATTTTACCGTGCAGGTCGAGCGACGCCGGCACGGCGTAGGTCAGCAGACAGCTTGCGCCAAAGGGCAGCGCCAGCCACAGCATCCAGGGGCGGAATTTTCCCCAGCGGGTACGCGTCCTGTCTGCGATATAGCCCATCGCCGGATCAATTATGGCATCGGCGGTTCTCGCCAGAAGAAACATAGTGCCCACGAATGCGGCAGGTAACCCCACCACGTCCGTATAGTAAAACGTCAGAAAAATAATGACGTTATCCAGCCCAATATGGCTCGCCATATCGCCTAACCCATAACTGATTTTTTCTTTACGGGTAATTATCTCGGTCATTGTATTCACCTTGCCAGTGTAAGGTTTATTTATGAGGTGCTCCGTAAACAAGGTTAACCATCATGAAAAGGTTAACAATTGCGAGATCTGGCATCGGGGTTACGTAAATTTCTTTTCGTGATACCGGTAACAAATAAAGTATTTAAACAGTGACTTTATACGGGGGAGGGGAGTTAACAGCGAATCGTTTCAGCGAAAAATTGTCATTTCGCGGACGCGTCATTGTCATTTAACTGTCATTATGCGGGAGTAAAAAAAAGGGAAATGGGCAAGGCAGAGGGCCTCATGAACGATCCTATGTTTGTCGAAACGCTGATTATCTCCTCATCGTTTTTTATCATCGCGATTATTTTGATTGCTTCCGTGCTGCTGCTGGAAAACGGCTGACCGTTAGCCAGCCTCTGTATTTATTGTTTACGGAACGACACCAGTTCAGGACGGGCGATACGCAGATAGTCCTGGGTATCCATAATCACCGATTTTTCCAGCAGACCGGCGTTAAAGGCGATCTCGTCAAAGCGCTCAAACAGCAACGGATCGGCGACCAGCGTCAGATCCGGGTGAAAGCTGAAGGGGGGAATGGCGCCGAAAACGCAGCCGGTAAGCGCATCCACTTCGGCCGGACTGGCGAGAGATGCCTTAAGCCCTCCGAAATGGCTGGCCAGCAGGCTCAGATCGGCCTGCCGATCGGCGGCGAGGATTGCCAGAATATGTTTCTTAACGCCGTTGCCTTTTACCTTACAGACCAGCGCTTTTGCACCCTGGCGGAGATCGGTCCCGCGAATTTCACTGACCGCTTCGCATTTCCCTACGGCCTCATGCGCCACCACACGAAAGTGCGCCTCCTGCTCGGTTAATAAGCTGATTAGCTGCTGATGGGTTGTCGTCCCGATCACGTCATCAGACATAACGATTTCACCTGTGATTAGCCAATACGTAGCTTGCTACATTAGCACGGGAGGGAGAGGGCTGAAAGAAAACAGCCAGCGGGAGCGCTGGCTGTTGATTCATGCGTTGCTGGTGGAAGACTGTTTCTGGAACAGTTCCCGGAAGACCGGATAGATATCATCCTGGTCTCGAATGTGCTGCATCGCAAAGTTATCGAACATCGCTTGCAGATGCTCATACTCTCGCCACAGCGTCTGGTGGGCGCGACGGGTAATTTCAATGTAACTGTAGTAGCGCACCACCGGCAGGATCTTCTTCGCCAGAATTTCATGACACAGGGGTGAGTCATCCGCCCAGTTATCGCCATCCGATGCCTGTGCGGCGTAGATGTTCCACTGCGCCGGGTCGTAGCGCTCCTTTACCACCTCATCCATCAGCTTCAGGGCGCTCGACACGATGGTGCCACCGGTCTCCTGCGAGTAGAAAAACTCATGCTCATCCACCTCTTTCGCCTGAGTGTGATGGCGGATGTAGACCACCTCCACGTTCTTATACGTTCTGCTCAGGAACAGATAGAGCAGAATATAAAAACGCTTAGCCATATCCTTGGTGGCCTGATCCATTGAACCTGACACGTCCATCAGGCAGAACATCACCGCCTGGCTGGAAGGCTCCGGACGTTTTTCGTAGTTCTTGTAGCGCAGGTCGAACGTGTCGATAAACGGTACCCGGTCGATCTTCGCCCGCAGTTCGGCGATCTCTTTTCGCAGGCGCTCCTCTTCCAGTAGTTGCGCCGGTTCGGTATTTTCCACCACTTTCAGGCTGGTTTCCAGCTCGCGCAGTTCGCGCCGTTTGCCTGCCGTCATCGCCGTGCGTCGCGCCAGCGAGTTTTGCAGTGAACGCACCACGCTGATGTTGGCGGGCACCCCGTTTGCGGTATAACCCGCGCGATGGGTTTTGTATTCGTTGAGCTGACGGTGCTGATTCTTTCTCAGATTCGGCAGGGCCAGATCCTCAAACAGCAGGTCGAGATATTCGTCTTTTGAAATCTGAAAGACGAACTCATCCTGGCCTTCACCGTCCTGGCTGGCTTGTCCCTGACCGCTGCCAGAACCGCCGCCTCCGCCTTGTGGCCGCTCGATTCTGTCATTCTGGACGAAGTGGTCATTACCTGGGTGCACGCGATGGCGAAGACCGCCACGCCCCTGATGAAACATCGGTTCGCTGATGTCATCGTTGGGAATGGAGACGGATTCGCCGCTGTCGACGTCGGTCACCGAGCGTTTGTTGATGGCCTCGGAGATCGACTGTTTAATTTGCGCTTTATAACGGCGCAAGAAGCGCTGGCGATTCACCGTGCTCTTGTTTTTGCCGTTAAGACGCCGGTCAATAAACCAGGTCATATATCCCCCGTACTGCATTTGCCAACTTGCAGCGTCCGTATGTGCCGGACATTTTGTTGGCCCGGTAAGCGCGTTACCGGGCACTTGTTTTAAGACGATTTACGCACGCGCAGATACCATTCACAAAGCAGGCGGACCTGTTTGCGCGTATAGCCTTTTTCCATCATACGGTCGACAAAATCGTCGTGCTTTTTCTGCTCGTCGGTTGAGGTTTTGGCGTTGAACGAGATAACCGGCAACAGCTCTTCCGTGTTAGAGAACATTTTCTTCTCTATAACTGTGCGCAGTTTTTCGTAGCTGGTCCAGTTTGGATTGCGGCCGTTGTTATGCGCTCTGGCGCGCAGCACGAAGTTCACAATCTCGTTTCGGAAGTCTTTCGGGTTGCTGATCCCGGCCGGTTTCTCAATTTTTTCCAGCTCTGCGTTCAGGGATTCACGGTCAAACAGCTGGCCGGTATCCGGGTCGCGGTACTCCTGATCCTGGATCCAGAAGTCAGCGTAGGTGACGTACCGATCGAAAATGTTCTGGCCGTATTCGGAATAGGATTCCAGGTAGGCGGTCTGGATCTCTTTGCCGATAAACTCGGCGTATTTTGGGATCAGGTAGCCTTTCAGGAACTCCAGGTAGCGTTCAGCCTGCTCCTGTGGGAACTGTTCACGTTCAATTTGCTGTTCCAGCACGTAGAAAAGATGTACCGGGTTGGCGGCCACCTCCGCGTGGTCGAAGTTAAAGACGCGGGAGAGGATCTTAAACGCGAAACGCGT
Source organism: Enterobacter cloacae complex sp. 402C9 (assembly GCF_050030745.1). Lineage (NCBI taxonomy): Bacteria > Pseudomonadati > Pseudomonadota > Gammaproteobacteria > Enterobacterales > Enterobacteriaceae > Enterobacter > Enterobacter cloacae complex sp. 402C9. Next base: position 1,861,967 of record NZ_JBLGUW010000001.1, read on the forward strand.
CGACAAACCGTTCATCCCTTCGTCGACCCCGGCGTAATCGCGGTATTCCTGGTACGATTTGGCTTTCGGGTCGGTATCCTTCAGGCTTTCGCCGTCATACACGCGCATTTTGGAGTAAATGCTGGAGTTTTCCGGCTCTTTCAGGCGCGACAGAATCGAGAAGCGCGACAGCGTTTCCAGCGTTCCCGGTGCGCAAGGGGCATGGACCAGCTCACTGTGGTTGAGCAGTTTTTCGTAAATCTTGATCTCCTCGGAGATCCGCAGGCAATAAGGCACTTTGACGATGTACACGCGGTCAAGGAACGCCTCATTGTTTTTGTTGTTACGGAAGGTCACCCATTCAGATTCGTTCGAGTGGGCGAGGATAATCCCGTTAAACGGCAGGGCGGAAATACCTTCCGTCCCGTTGTAGTTCCCCTCCTGGGTGGCGGTCAGCAGCGGATGCAGCACTTTGATCGGTGCTTTAAACATCTCGACGAATTCCATAATCCCCTGGTTGGCGCGGCATAGCGCACCGGAATAGCCGTAGGCATCCGGGTCGTTTTGCGCGTGATGTTCCAGCTTACGGATATCGACTTTACCCACCAGCGCCGAGATGTCCTGGTTGTTCTCGTCACCGGGTTCAGTTTTAGCAATGGCGATCTGCTCGAGGATAGACGGCCACACTTTCACGACGCGGAATTTGGTGATGTCCCCACCAAACTCGTGCAGGCGTTTTGCCGCCCACGGCGACATGATCGTACCGAGATAGCGATGCGGAATGCCAAACTCTTTTTCCAGAATTTGCGCATCCTCTTGCGGATTAAACAGGCACAGCGGATGGTCATTGACCGGGCTGCGCTCGCCGTTGGCGCTCAGCACATAGATCGGCACGCGCTGCATCAGCGCTTTCAGCCGTTCAGCCAGGGAGGATTTACCCCCGCCGACGGGACCCAGCAGGTAAAGGATCTGTTTCTTCTCTTCCAGCCCCTGAGCGGCATGCTTCAGGTAGGAGACGATCTGCTCAATGGCATCTTCCATACCATAGAACTCTTCAAACGCCGGGTATCGGGCGACTACCCGATTCGAAAAAAGACGGGAAAGCCGTGGCTCCAGGGCAGTATCAACCATGTTTGGCTCACCGATAGCCATCAATAGCCGTTCTGCCGCATTGGCATAGGCACTGCGATCTTGCCGACAAATGGTAAGAAACTCCTGCAGTGTGAACTCTTCGTCCTTGGCAGCTTCGTAGCGCTGGCGATAGTGATCGAATATATTCATGGCATGCCGTCCTTTCGTTTTTTAGCACAGGATAAGAGCCGTTCGTATGAGTAGTGGAGGCTCCCGGAAGAGAATCTTTCGCACCTCACTGCCAGAGCAGCAACCTGTGTGCCAGGTCGAAGGCTATGAACCGCAGGGTGTTCAGCAAAACCTCTTCTTAAATTAAAGCGTAGATGGCAATTGCAAAACTTGCATACGGATAAAATCTACTTTCAATGACATATCAATAACTCATCCAAAAATTTCCACTGCGGTTATAAGCGAAAAGGGGGTTTTTCATTTATCGGTCACATAAATGAAAGCGGGATGTCATCTGAAAAATGAAAAATAACGGGTTAATCAAATGGATTCGCGCGCAAAAAATTTTGGGATGTACGGGAATGGCGGTTACACTTCACCCGCTGATTATTTGACTACAGGAAAGAATGGATTGTGACCAAACTCAAACTTCTGGCATTGGGCATCCTTGCCGCGACCGCAGCGAGCACCGTACAGGCGGAGAGCCAGTGGACTGTTGGCGCGGGTGCTGGCGTGATCAACAGCCCGTACAAGCAGTATGACCGCGATGTTTATCCTGTCCCCGTTGTCACCTATGAAGGCGATAACTTCTGGTTCCGTGGATTGGGCGGCGGCTACTATCTGTGGAACGATACGGCCGATAAGCTCTCCATCATGGCCTATTACGACCCAACGTACTTTAAACCAGGCGACAGCGACAGCAATGCGCTTCGTCAGCTGGACAAGCGCAGAAGCTCACTGATGGCCGGGCTTTCTTACGTCCATAATACCCAGTATGGCTTCCTGCGCACGGCGCTGGCGGGCGATACCCTGGACAACAGCAATGGCTTCATCTGGGATCTGGCGTGGCTTTATCGCTATACCAACGGCGCGGTGACCCTGACGCCGGGTATCGGTGTGCAGTACAGCAGCGAGAATTACAATGACTACTACTATGGCGTGTCTAAGGCTGAGTCTCGCCGCAGTGGTCTGAAGAGCTACAGCGCTGATGATGGCTGGGATCCGTACCTGGAACTCACCGCCTCGTATAACTTCCTCGGTGACTGGAACGTGTACGGTACAGGCCGTTATACCCGTCTGAGCGACGAAGTGAAGGACAGCCCGATGGTCGACAAGTCCTGGTCCGGCATCTTCTCCGTGGGTGTGACCTACAAGTTCTGACCAGAACGTGATGTATTAAAACGGGGCGCTTGCGCCCCGTTTGTTTTTTATGGTGCCTGATAAATATTAGCGCTTCACAATCTTGATCGTCTGGCCTAAGCGGGACGGTTTTTCTTCGCTGGTTTTCTGCGGGGCGGTCACGCACGCGGTTTCCACACACACGAAGGTCTTGTAACCGTCATCCGGGATATCTGCCATGCTGACGGAAAGGGCAGGGCCCGGGTTCCAGCCCACCACGTTGCTATGGTGGTGGTGAACCACGTCAATGCCGCGGTTCAACGCGCTGTCGTGGATGACGCTACAGGCTTCCGGGTGCAGATACACGCGGTCGGTACGGTCCGGGAAGCTCTGAACGCCGTCGTCCAGCCTGCCTTCTTTCGCGTTGTCCACTTTGTCGATAAAGGTATCGCCAAGTCCGCTCACCTTAACGGCCTGAATGTCGCCTACGTTGAAATAGGTGTGCAGGGCGGACGTTGTTTCGAATTCGCCGTGCGCTTCCAGTTCAATCTCGCAGGTTTTACCCAGCTTGAAGCGGGCATAGAGGGTGAATTCATGTGGCCACAGGGCGCGCGTTTCATCATTTGCCTGAAGTTCAAAGGTCAACACCGCGCCGTTATCATCTTCGTTGTGGGCTTTCAGCGTCCATTGCTGGTTACGGGCGAAACCGTGAGACGGCAATCCCTGCTGCGCTGACGGACCAAACCATGGCCAGCAGATCGGTACGCCGCCACGGATCGCCGCCCCTTTTTTGAACGAGGTGGCCTCGCTCAGCCACAGGCCTTCTTCTTCGCCTTCTGGTTTCCAGGAGAGCAGGTGGGCGCCATTGAGCGCTACGGAGGCTTTAACGCGCGGATGATCGACGACGATGATATCGGCGCCGTCAATCTGACGGCGGGAGAGCACAGGGGTAAGTTGTTCGACTACCGGAAGTGCAAAAATTTTATTAATCATTAAGCAATCCTCTGTCTGAAAACAATAAAAAAGGCGACCGAAGTCGCCTTTTAGGATCAAGCACTCATCTCAACTTATTTGGAGATGTGAGCGATCAGGTCCAGTACTTTGTTAGAGTAGCCAGTTTCGTTATCGTACCAGGAAACCAGTTTCACGAAGTTGTCGTTCAGTGCGATACCTGCTTTAGCATCGAACACGGAAGTGCACACTTCGCCGTTGAAATCGGTAGATACAACGTCGTCTTCGGTGTAACCCAGAACGCCTTTCATTGGGCCTTCGGAAGCAGCTTTGATTGCTTTCTTAATTTCTTCGTAAGAAGCAGCTTTTTCCAGACGAACGGTCAGGTCAACAACGGATACGTTAGGAGTTGGAACGCGGAACGCCATACCAGTCAGTTTGCCATTCAGTTCTGGCAGTACTTTACCTACTGCTTTAGCAGCACCGGTAGAAGATGGGATGATGTTCTGAGCCGCGCCACGGCCGCCGCGCCAGTCTTTGTGAGACGGGCCATCAACGGTTTTCTGAGTAGCGGTGGTAGCGTGAACGGTAGTCATCAGACCTTCGATGATGCCGAAGTTGTCATTGATAACTTTAGCCAGCGGTGCCAGGCAGTTGGTGGTGCAGGATGCGTTGGAAACGATGTCCTGGCCAGCGTAAGTTTCGAAGTTTGCACCGCGAACGAACATTGGGGTGTTGTCTTTGGAAGGACCAGTCAGAACAACTTTCTTCGCACCCGCAGTGATGTGTTTACGTGCAGTTTCGTCGGTCAGGAAGATACCGGTAGCTTCAGCTACAACGTCAACACCGATTTCGTTCCATTTCAGGTTAGCTGGGTCTTTTTCAGCAGTAACGCGGATGGTTTTGCCGTTAACAACCAGGTGGCCGTCTTTCACTTCAACGGTGCCGTCGAAACGACCGTGAGTTGAGTCGTACTTCAGCATGTACGCCATGTATTCAGCGTCCAGGAGATCGTTGATACCAACGATTTCGATGTCAGAACGTTTCTGAGCAGCACGGAAAACAATACGGCCGATACGGCCAAAACCGTTGATACCTACTTTGATAGTCATATATTCCACCAGCTATTTGTTAGTGAATAAAAGGTTGCCTGTAAAATTACAAAAACCTTACGCAGCGTCAAGCGGAATCGTGTCAATCATTGCGACAAATCAATCCTGTGACTAACGTTTGTGCGACTGACTCGCCTCACTTTCCCTTTGAGCTAGCAACCACATGGGGGCTGCGCCCGGAATTTTAAAGGCCTCGCAGGATTAAAATGTGAAATTGATCACAATTGCCTGACCGCCTTTTCGCGACACATAAGTTTAGATCAAAAGTGCACGCGCGGGTGTTAATGTTTTGTTAGAATCTGGGTTAAAAGATGTCTGTTTCAACAGCGAGATGTAAGCATATGTCGAACCAACATAACCCCGACGATTTGAAAAAAAACCTTACAGAGATGCAGTTTTACGTAACGCAAAATCACGGCACGGAACCGCCGTTTACCGGGCGTTTGCTGCACAATAAACGGGAAGGCGTCTACCACTGCCTGGTGTGTGATGCACCGCTGTTTAACTCCCAGACTAAGTACGATTCTGGCTGCGGCTGGCCAAGCTTTTACGAGCCTGTCAGCGATGATGCGATCCGCTATCTGACGGACTCCTCGCACGGCATGGTGCGCACCGAAATTCGTTGTGGGAATTGCGACGCCCATCTCGGGCATGTCTTCCCGGATGGCCCGCAGCCGACGGGGGAGCGTTTCTGCGTAAATTCGGCTTCGATGAGCTTTACCGATGACGAAAACGGCGACCAGACCAAGGGTTGAAAAAACGATTCAGCAAATTATTCCTTTGAAAGGGAGAGATCGTGAATATTGATGACATGATTGCAGGCATGACCCCGGCGGTTTATCAGCGCCTGGTGACGGCCGTTGAGCTGGGAAAATGGCCGGACGGTGTGGCGCTCACACCTGAGCAAAAAGAGAACAGCTTGCAGCTGGTGATGCTGTGGCAGGCGCGTCACAATACCAACGCCCAGCACATGACCATCGACACTAACGGTCAGATGGTGATGAAAAGTAAGCGCGAACTGAAAGAAGACTTCGGCATCACGCCGAAGCCGATTGCAACCTTCAAATAAATCTCCCATGTAGGCCGGGTAAGGCGAAGCCGCCACCCGGCACACTACACCTTAGTGCGGGATCCCAAGCGACTCCGCCAGCTGCTTCGCTAACTGGTTGTTGTCATCCGCGCCATACTCCCAGAACATCGCCCCGGCGAGACCTTTCTCCTTGATGTAATCTGCTTTAATCGCCACGGAACGCGGGTTCTCATAGGAGATCGCAAACAGCGCCTTCCCGTCGGCGGATTTTACCGACAGCCACGGCACCTTCGCCTGTTCGTCCCAGTGCTCGGTAAAGCGTTTCTGCGGATCGTTTAGCAGTTTGCGGACGATATCGTTGTATTTCACGTAGGTATCTTTGGTCAGGTCATAGCCAAGCGATTTGAACAGGCCCAGTTCCTGCGGCCCGAAGTAGGGCTGGGTGACCGGATTGTTTTGCGCGTCCGGTTTACTCCAGTCGATACCCGGTTCAACGGCGCGCTTCGGTACACGACCGTAAAAACCGATTCCGAGGTTCATTTGCTGCGGCTTAAGGCCGGCGGCCAGATAGTTATTCACCACAAAATCAACGCTGTATTTGTCTGCGGCAGCCACCGTTGGCCAGGCGCTGGAGTCATACAGATTCGCGTTAAAATACTGCGTCCCGTACGCCATGTCGTAGGTCATCAGGTTGATGTAATCGAGCAGGGGGGCAATGGCCTTCACATCCACCCAGCTTTTCGGACTTTCTGCATTTGCGCCCACCGCAATCGTGACCAGTTTTTTCTTACCAAACGCGTCACGCATCTCTTTTAACAGCGCGGTGAAATTATCCCTGTCGGCTGGGGTGCTCTCGACCAGTCCCCACGCGCCGTTGACCGGGAACTCCCAGTCGAGATCGATCCCGTCCAGGCCGTATTGACTGACGATCTGCTGTGCGGAGCGAATAAACACCGCGCGGCTCTCTTTGGTAGCCGCTGCGCCAGAAAAACCACGTGCGCCCCAGCCGCCAACGGAAAGCAGCACTTTTAAATTCGGGTTTTGTTTACGAAGCTGAGGAAGTAACGCCAGGTCGGATGCCACCTTGGGTGATAACCAGATTTGATGCAGTTTTGCCGGATCTTTCAGTGCAGGGTTGGTCTCGTCTTTCTCGTTGTTATAGACCAGACCAAACGAGTAGTTGAGGTGTGTGATCTGACGGACATCGAGTTTATTGATATCGCCACCCGGTCCGGCGGTAACATCGCCACCGCCATTGAAGTAGCCCACGGACATCAGGGGCGCGGCGGAAGCCAGTGACGCGCAAAGCAAGGGTAATGCTGCCAGCAAGGGCAAACGTTTCATATAAGTTCCTCTTTGACTGAATAAAAATAACCACGCCACAGAAAAGGCGTGGCGAAAAAACAGCCTGAAGAGAATACCATCGCCGCTTCGCTTGTGATGCGAGGGAGTTCACTTTATGGGAGATCGGGGAGGGGGTTTTGCCGGGTGGCGCTGATGCTTACCCGGCCTACAAAACCAGAGAAAGTAGGCCGGGTAAGGCGAAGCCGCCACACGGCTAAAAAAGCTTACGCCTGCGTCTCCATCCAGTCAGCCAGCGTATACAGCGTTGCGCCTTCTGCGGCCATATCCATAAACGCCTGGGCGCTGTCATGCGGCTGAATATTCACCCCGCGACAGCCGTCGGTAATGACATTCACGGTATAGCCCAGCTGGAGCGCATCCAGCACGGTGAACTTCACGCAGTAATCCGTCGCCAGGCCCAGCACAATCAGCTCGGTGATCTCATGATGGCGTAACCATGCGTCCAGCGCCGTCTTCTGGCGGTGACCGTTATCGAAGAATGCGCTGTAGCTGTCGATGGTTGGGTTTTCACCTTTGTGGAACACCGCGTCGATGGCCTTCTGGTTCAGCAGCGGATGCAGCTCAGCGCCTTCCGTCTGCTGCACGCAGTGATCGGGCCAGAAGGTTTGCGCCAGTCCGTCCAGTTCGCCCTGGCTGTAAGGCTCAACGTTGTGCTGGCTGGCAAAGCTGCCGTGGTTTGCCGGATGCCAGTCCTGACTCGCCACCACCGCTTCATCACGAGCCTTACACCACTCAATCAGCGAATTCGCGACGTCGACGGTGCTGTCGCCTTCCGCGACGGCCAGCGCACCGCCCGCACAGAAATCATTTTGCAAATCGACCAGTAACAGGGCGCGTTGCTTCATGGGAACTCCTTATTCGTCCGGCGTCAGTTCACCGCGCAGGTTTTGCATCATGGCGCGGCGAATGGAATCAATATCCAGATCCTGACTCAATAAATAGTGAAGTTTAGTCAGCGTTGCCTCAACGGTCATATCGAAACCACTGATCACGCCAGCGTGCGCCAGGGCGTTGCCGGTGGCGTAGCCGCCCATATTGACCTTACCGGACATACACTGAGTGAGGTTCACCACCACAATCCCGCGATCGCTCGCCTCCTGAAGCTCTTTCAGGAACTCACCGTTCTGCGGGGCGTTACCCACGCCATAGGAGCGCAGGATCAGCGCCTTCACCGGCTGGCGCAGGAAGTTGCGCACCACGTCGGCGGAAATACCCGGATAAATCGTCACCACGCCAATCGGCTGCGGGGTGATCGGGTGAACGATCAGCTCGCCTGCAGTATTTGGCGCGGGCGGCGTGCCCAGACGACGGATATGGATCCCCGCTTCCAGCAGCGGTTGCAGGTTAGGTGAGGCAAACGCGTCAAAGCCGTCAGCGTGCGCTTTAGTGGTACGGTTCCCGCGGTACAGTCGGTTGTTGAAGAACAGCGTTACCTCGTTGATCGGGTAATTAGCGGCCACGTACAGGGAGTTAAGCAGGTTGATCTGCCCGTCTGAACGCAGTTCCGCCAGCGGGATCTGCGAACCGGTCACGATGACGGGCTTGCCAAGGTTCTCCAGCATGAAGGAGAGCGCCGAGGCGGTGAACGCCATGGTGTCGGTGCCGTGCAGGATCACGAAGCCGTCGTACTGGTCGTAATGGGCTTTAATATCGTCCGCAATATGCTGCCAGTCTTCCGGCGTCATGTCGGAGGAGTCCATCAGCGGCTCATATTCGTGGATGGTAAAGTCCGGCATTTCCGGACGGTGGAATTCAGGCATCAGCGCCAGCTGGCGCTGCAAATGGCCAGAAACCGGAATATAGCCATTTTCTGAGCGCTGCATACCGATGGTACCGCCGGTATAGGCGACATATATTGATTTCTTCTGCATGGTAATGAGTTCTTGTTCTTCAAAAGAAAAAATCCCCTCTTAACGGGAAGAGGGGACGGTTTTTAACGCACGTTCGCACAGGTCAGGCAAAACGCGTAACGGCTTTGCGGATCGTTGAAAGTCGCGAGCTTATCGCTCTCCGCTTTCATGGCTTTAGCCGCCGTCGCCACCGGCGCCGGCAGATACGCCTGAAGCGCTTCCGGCAGCATGGCGCGGACGGAGCCGGACATGCTGTCCATGACCATATCGAAGAACGTCGGTTCGTCCTGATAATAGTCAACGTGCCACTGCTTGAGCTTCGCCAGTTCCGCCGCTTTCTTCACGGCATCGTCGAAGTCACCCAGGCTGTCTACCAGACCGTTGCTCTTCGCATCCTGGCCGGTCCAGACGTGGCCCTGCGCGATCTGGTCAATCTGGTCTGGCGTCTTTTTACGGGAATCCGCCACCAGCGTGATGAAGCGCTTATAGCCACTCTCAATGCTGAGCTGCATCATCTCGGACACCTCAGGCGGCAGAGATTTAGTCACGGACACATCCGCCAGCGGCGAGGTGGAAACGCCGTCGGTATGAACGCCGAGATAATCCAGGCTGTTCTCTACGGTGTTGATCACGCCGAAGATGCCAATCGAGCCGGTCAGCGTGCTTGGGTTAGCCACAATGTAGTTGGCTGGCGTCGAGATCCAGTACCCGCCTGAAGCCGCCATGCCCCCCATCGAGACCACGACCGGCTTGCCCGCGGCACGCGCGGCGGCCAGCTCAGCACGGATCACCTCGGAGGCGCTGACGCTGCCGCCAGGGCTGTTCACCCGCAGGACAATCGCCTTCACTTTCGGATCCAGACGCGCATCGCGGATCTGCGACGCGGTGGTGTCCCCGCCGACGTTCCCCGGCGTTTCTTCACCGTCCATAATGGCCCCGTTAGCAAACACCACGGCGATGCTGTCACCGCTGTCATCCGGCTTTTTCGCGGCGTAGTCATACATGCTGATGGCGCTGTAGTTCTTGTCCTCTTTACTCCAGCCGAACTGTTTGGTCAGCGCTTTTTCGATTTCAGCGCTGGAACCCAGCCGATCGACCAGTTTGTTATCAAGCGCGTATTTCGCTGTATCGCCGTCCACTTTGCGCAGGCCCTCCAGCACACCGCGCGCGCCCGGGAAGACCTGCTCAGCGGTCATTTGACGGTTAGCGGCAATGGTGCCGAGATAGTTCTGCCACAGCTCGCCAATCCAGCGGCTGTCCGCTTCACGGGCGGCAGGGGACATATCATCACGGATAAACGGCTCCACGGCAGATTTATAGGTCCCGACGCGGAAGACGTGGGTAGTGACCTTCAGCTTGTCGAGCAGCGATTTGTAGTACAGACCATTTGTGGCGAAGCCATGCAGATCGACCGTGCCCTGCGGAGAGAGCCAGATTTTGTTAGCAAAGCTCGCCAGATAATATTGCCCCTGGGTGTAGCTGTCGCCGACGGCAATGACCGGTTTACCGCTGTCGCGGAATTCCCGCAGCGCTTTCCCGATGTACTGCATCGAAGGCTGATCGGCTCCGGCAAAATCTTTCAGATCCAGCACGATACCGGTAATGTTGCGATCGTCTTTGGCCTGACGGATCGTGTCGACGATATCAAACAGGGAGTTTTCCTGCAGGCGGTCTGAAGTCGCGCCGAACAGCTGGCGGCCAATCACGCCCAGACGATTGCTGGTCGATGGCTTATCAACAATCACACCGGTGATATCGAGGAGCAGTGCGCCGCGCGTCGAATTCTGCGCCTGGCTGGCGCTGCTGAGATGCATCCAGATACCTGCGCATACCAGGACCAGGAAGATGAAGAAGATATTCATCACCAGGTTGCGGACGAAGTTGAGCAGTCGCCACGTCCATTTAAAGAAACCGGCAAAGATTCGCCAAAGGGTTCGCATGTATTCTCCCTAACCAGAAAAGGACTGTTTCCGTCGCCACAGGACGGTAATGTGCGGTTATCGTAATGACCCAACCGCCACTTGTCAGCAGGAATCGCCTGCCACGCTGTAACAAATTCTGCTGTCGTGTTAATTTTGTGAGTAAATTTCACGAAAGGAGTTAACCAATGGACGCACTTGAACTGCTTGTTAACCGTCGTAGCGCTTCCCGCCTGGCCGACCCGGCCCCCGTCGGCGAACAGCTGGAAAACATTCTGCGTGCCGGAATGCGTGCGCCGGACCATGGCACATTGCAGCCGTGGCACTTCTTTATTATTGAAGGCGAAGGGCGCGACCGCTTCAGCCAGCTGCTGGAGCAGGGGGCGGTTGCCGCAGGCCAGGATGAGAAGGGGATTGATAAAGCCCGCAACGCGCCGTTACGTGCGCCGATGATCATCGCGGTAGTCGCAAAATGCCAGGCCGACCATAAAGTGCCGGTCTGGGAGCAGGAGATGTCTGCCGGTTGCGCGGTAATGGCAATGCAGATGGCCGCCGTCGCGCAGGGCTTTAACGGCATCTGGCGTACCGGGCCGCTGACCGGGAGCGCCGCCGTGCGGGAAGGCTTCTCCTGCGGTGAACACGATAAAATTGTCGGCTTCCTCTATCTCGGCACCCCGCAACTTAAAGCCTCCAGCACCATTAGCGTGCCGGACACCACGCCTTTCGTCAGCCGTTTTTAATTACACGCGCTAAACTGTCTGGATTCTGAGCATCCGCCGCATAATTCAGACAGTCATACTTACCTCTTTATGGAATGAGCGCTACCATAGCGCGATTGAGATGACAGGAGACGTCCATGAGCGAGCAAACCATTCGTTTAACGCAATACAGCCACGGAGCCGGTTGCGGTTGTAAAATTTCCCCGAAAGTGCTGGAGACCATCCTGCACAGTGAACAGGCGAAGTTTGTCGACCCGAACCTGCTTGTCGGTAACGAAACGCGTGACGATGCAGCGGTTTATGACTTAGGTAACGGCACCAGCATTATCAGCACCACTGACTTCTTTATGCCAATTGTCGACAACCCGTTCGACTTCGGACGCATTGCGGCCACCAACGCCATCAGCGATATCTTCGCGATGGGCGGTAAGCCGATTATGGCGATCGCCATTCTGGGCTGGCCGATTAACACCCTCCCGCCGGAGATTGCCCGCGATGTCATCGAAGGCGGACGCTTTGCCTGCCAGCAGGCGGGTATTGCCCTGGCCGGTGGTCACTCTATCGATGCGCCGGAGCCGATCTTCGGCCTGGCCGTCACCGGCGTGGTGCCGACCGAACGCGTGAAGCGCAACAGCACCGCGCAGGCGGGCTGCAAGCTGTTCCTCACCAAGCCGCTGGGCATTGGCGTACTGACAACCGCCGAGAAAAAATCCCTGCTGAAGCCCGAGCATATTGGTCTGGCAACGGAAGTGATGTGCCAGATGAACCTTGCCGGTGCGGCATTCGCCAGTATCGACGGCGTGAAGGCCATGACCGACGTGACCGGCTTTGGTCTGCTGGGACACCTCTCTGAAGTCTGTCAGGGCGCGGGCGTGCAGGCGCAGGTCTGGTATCAGGATGTGCCGAAGCTGCCGGGCGTGGAAGAGTACATTGCTCAGGGCGCCGTTCCGGGCGGGACGCAGCGCAACTTCGCCAGCTACGGCCATTTAATGGGCGAAATGCCGGAAGCGTGGCGCAATCTGCTGTGCGATCCGCAAACCTCCGGCGGCCTGCTGCTGGCGGTGACGCCGGAAGCAGAAGCTGACGTTCAGGCAACGGCGGCCGAGTTTGGCATCACCCTGACGGCCATTGGCGAGCTGGTGACCGCCCGCGGTGGCCGCCCGATGATTGAGATCCGTTAATTCGATGCGGTTGTTTATTGCCGAAAAGCCGAGTCTGGCGCGAGCCATCGCCGACGTGCTGCCCAAGCCGCATCGCAAAGGTGATGGCTTTATCGAATGCGGTAACGGGCAGGTGGTCACCTGGTGTATCGGTCACCTGCTTGAACAGGCGCAGCCGGATGTCTACGACAGCCGCTACGCCCGCTGGAATCTCAACGATCTGCCGATCGTGCCGGAAAAGTGGCGTCTGCAACCGCGTCCTTCCGTCACCAAACAGCTCAACGTCATTAAGCGTTTCCTGCATGAGGCGACGGAAGTGGTCCACGCGGGTGACCCGGACAGGGAAGGGCAACTGCTTGTCGACGAAGTGCTGGACTACCTGGAGCTGGCACCGGAAAAGCGCCAGCAGGTGCAGCGCTGTTTAATTAACGACCTCAACCCGCAGGCGGTGGAGCGCGCGATTTCGCGCCTGCGCGCCAACAGCGAATTTATTCCCCTGTGTGTCTCCGCGCTGGCGCGTGCGCGTGCCGACTGGCTGTACGGGATCAACATGACCCGCGCCTACACCATCCTGGGACGCAATGCGGGCTATCAGGGCGTACTCTCTGTTGGGCGTGTTCAAACCCCGGTGCTGGGGCTGGTGGTGCGTCGCGACGAAGAGATCGAAAATTTCGTCGCCAAAGACTTCTTCGAAGTCAAAGCGCATATCGTCACGCCGAAAGACGAACGCTTTACCGCCGTCTGGCAGCCGAGCGATGCCTGTGAGTCATATCAGGACGAAGAGGGGCGGCTGCTACATCGTCCGCTGGCGGAGCACGTGGTTAACCGCATTACCGGCCAGCCCGCGATCGTTACCAGCTATAACGACAAACGGGAATCAGAGCCCGCACCGCTGCCGTTCTCCCTTTCGGCGTTGCAGATCGAGGCCGCGAAAAAGTTTGGCCTGAGCGCGCAGAACGTGCTCGATATCTGCCAGAAGCTCTATGAAACCCACAAGCTGATCACCTATCCGCGTTCGGACAGCCGCTATCTGCCGGAGGAACACTTCGCCGGACGCCACTCGGTGATGAATGCCATTGGTGTCCATGCGCCGGATCTGTTGCCGCAGCCGACGGTAAACCCGGATACCCATAACCGCTGCTGGGACGATAAAAAAGTCGATGCCCACCACGCGATAATCCCGACGGCGCGCACCAGCAACGTCAACCTGACCGACAACGAAGCAAAGGTCTATAACCTGATCGCGCGTCAGTATCTGATGCAGTTCTGCCCGGACGCGGTTTTCCGCAAGTGCGTTATTGAGCTGGAAATTGCCAAAGGCAAATTTATCGCCAAAGCGCGTTTCCTCGCGGAAGCGGGCTGGCGCACGCTGCTCGGCAACAAAGAGCGTGACGAAGAGAACGACGGCACGCCGCTGCCGGTCGTAGCCAAAGGCGATGAACTGCTGTGCGAAAAAGGCGAAGTGGTTGAACGTCAGACCCAGCCGCCGCGCCACTTCACCGATGCGACGCTGCTTTCGGCCATGACCGGGATCGCCCGTTTTGTGCAGGATAAAGATCTGAAGAAGATCCTCCGCGCCACCGACGGTCTGGGTACGGAAGCAACCCGCGCGGGGATTATCGAGTTGCTGTTTAAGCGTGGTTTTCTCGAGAAAAAAGGGCGCTATATCCATTCGACAGAGCCGGGCCGGGCACTGATTCACTCCTTGCCAGAGCTGGCCGCCAGACCGGACATGACCGCGCACTGGGAGTCGGTGCTTACGCAGATCAGCGAAAAGCAGTGCCGTTACCAGGACTTTATGCAGCCGCTGGTGGGGACGCTTTATCAGTTGATTGATCAGGCGCGCAGCACGCCAGTGAAGCGATTCCGGGGGATGGTTGCCCCGGGTGGCGGGGCGAAGAAACCGTTCAAAAAGAAAAAAAGCGCAGCCAAAAATACCACCGCTTAAACCGTAGGCCGGGTAAGGCGAAGCCGCCACCCGGCAAAAAGCAGTTCTGCGGCCTGTAAAAAAGCCCGGTGGCGATAACGCTTACCGGGCCTGCAAGGGCGAGAATGCAGCGAAACTAAATCACACCCTGCCCGATCATCGCATCGGCCACCTTCACGAACCCGGCGATGTTGGCGCCGCGCACGTAGTTGGTCTGTGAAGCCTCACCGCCGTACTCCACGCAGGCATGGTGAATATCAAGCATAATGTGGTGCAGACGGGCATCCACTTTCTCCGCCTTCCAGCCCATTCTCGCGGCGTTTTGTGCCATTTCCAGACCGGATGTTGCCACCCCGCCCGCGTTCGCCGCCTTGCCTGGCGCAAAGAGTACGCCCGCGTCCAGGAACAGATCGGTCGCTTCAATGGTGGTGGGCATATTTGCCCCTTCCGCTACCGCCTTCACGCCATTGCTAATCAGCGTCCGGGCGGCATCCACGTCCAGCTCGTTTTGCGTCGCGCACGGCAGGGCGATATCCACCGGCACACCCCACGGCTGTTTACCTTCCAGATAGGTCAGGCCAAACTCTCGGGCATAATCCGCCACGCGGCCGTCACGGCTGGCTTTGATTTCGCACAGACGCGCCAGTTTTTCTGCTGTGAAGCCAGCTTCATCCACCACGGTGCCGCTGGAGTCGGAGGCGGTCACTACGCGCGCGCCAAACTCCATCGCTTTCTCGATAGCGTACTGCGCCACGTTGCCGGAGCCGGAGACCGCCACGCGCATCCCCTCGAAGCTCAGCCCGTGACGCTTAAGCATCGCTTCAGTGAAATAGACCAGACCGTAACCCGTCGCTTCCGGACGAATCAGGCTGCCGCCAAACGACAGACCTTTGCCGGTAAAGACGCAGGCGCTGTTGTTGGAGAGCTTTTTCATCATCCCGGCCATAAAGCCCACTTCACGACCACCCACGCCGATATCCCCGGCAGGAACGTCGGTGTCCGGCCCAAGGTGGCGATAGAGCTCAGTGACCAGCGCCTGGCAGAAGCGCATCACTTCGCCTTCGCTCTTGCCTTTCGGATCGAAATCACTCCCGCCTTTACCGCCGCCCATCGGCAGGGTAGTGAGCGCATTTTTAAAGGTCTGCTCGAAGCCGAGGAATTTCAGAATCGACAGGTTCACCGAGGGATGGAAGCGCATCCCGCCCTTAAACGGCCCAATGGCGGAGTTAAACTGCACGCGCCACGCGCGGTTGACCTGTACCTGATTGCGATCGTCCACCCACGCCACGCGGAACTGGATGACGCGCTCCGGCTCCACCAGACGTTCAAGCAGCGCCATCTGGCGGTAGCGCGGATTTTCCTCAAGGAAGGGCCACAGGGTGGTCATGACTTCACGAACGGCCTGGGCAAACTCGCTTTGGTGCGGGTCGCGCTGCTGAACATGGGCAAGAAAGCTTTCCAGAGAGCGTGTCTGATCCATAGATATAAGAACCTCTTATAATAATTTATGCGTGTGGCGGAGATGTTTTGTGTCGTTTTTTTGACTATACCACCCGCACCGCTTTGAGAGGCAAGCAGAAATTTAGGCCGAAAGGGAAATTAATGACAAGGCGCGCGTCATAACCAAAAGCGATGACGAGATAAATTAAAGATCCCGTCAGGATCTACCGTTATAGATATAAACGATGCAAAGGAAATTAAGTCTATGAACCGTTTCGCAATGGCCGCGTTATGTTTGATGGTGTCCGCCGGGGCACAGGCTGATCGCATTCGCCCGGATGTCGAAGTTAACGTGCCGCCAGAGGTTTTTAGCGCTGGCGGCCAGCGTGCGCAGCCGTGTAATCAGTGCTGTATCTATCAGGATCAAAACTATTCCGAAGGCGCAGTGGTCAGGGCGGATGGCGTGCTGTTGCAGTGCCAGCGTGATGAACGCACCCTCAGTACAAACCCGCTGGTCTGGCGTCGCGTAAAAGAATAAACGCTTCCAGAAGCGGTATATCCGCCGGGGCTAAATCATACGTGAACGCGTCTTCTGGCGTGCACCACACCAGCGCCGAGTGGTAGTGCGCCTTCAGCTCGCCGCTAAATTCCGGCACGTGCCAGGCGTGGAGGTGGATCAGCCGCTGCGACACTTCCCGCTGGTGGCTTGCCACATACCGCGCGGGCACGGCTTCAATGCCGAGCTCTTCGCGTAGTTCGCGGATCAGCGCTTCCTGCTGGGTCTCACCGGCTTCAACCTTCCCTCCCGCAAATTCCCACATTCCTGGCTGATCGGCATGTTCGGGACGCTGCGCCAGCAAGATCTTGCCCTCTTTTTCGAGGATGGCCGCAACCACATCGAGTGTTTTCAGCATGTTCGTCAATAATTAATAGCGAAAAACGACATATTATCGTGCCCTGCCAAAGAGTCCAGTCATCAGGAGAATCAGGTGAAAGAGACAGCCGCCTGGGTTGCGCCCATGGAAACCCTTCCCGTCAGCCTCAAGCCCATTGCTGCCATGCAGAAAAAACACTTCGGCGCGGTGCTGAACCCCACGCGCTGGTGGGGGCGTATGCCGCGTCTTTTCTGGTTGGTAGCGCTATTTGTCGGCTATCTGGAGCGGCGCAAGGCGCGTTTGACGCCGGTTCTGCGTTCGTTACTAATGACGCGGGTCTCGCAGATCTGCCACTGCGCATTTTGTATTGATGCCAACAGCCTGCGTCTGGCCGAGCGGAGCGGGGCGCTGGATAAAGTGCAGGCCGTCAACGACTGGCAAAATTCCACCCTGTTCAGCGAAGAGGAGCGCGCGGCGCTGGCCTATGCGGAAGCGGTCACCGCCACGCCGCCTCAGGTGGATGAAAATATCAAAAACCAGCTGAAGCGCCACTTTAGCGAAGAGACTATCACCGAAATGACGGCTCTGATTGCCTTTCAGAACCTTTCCGCCCGCTTTAACGCCGCGCTGGATATCCCGGCTCAGGGCCTGTGTGCCACGTTTAAAGGTGAACCGCATGCTGGATAAACATCTGCATCCACGGCTGAAGCCCGGGTTAAATCAGCTGGCCGCCGCGCTGGATAAACCGTTTATTACGCCTGATGGGTTAACGCTCGCCGGGTTTGCGATTGGCGTACTGGCGTTACCGTTTCTGGCGTTGGGCTGGTATCTGGCGGCGCTGGTCGCCATTGTGCTGAACCGGCTGCTGGATGGTCTGGACGGTGCGCTGGCGCGTCGCCGTGGCCTGACGGACGCGGGAGGATTTCTTGATATCGCCCTCGACTTCCTGTTTTACGCGCTGGTACCGTTTGGCTTCGCGCTGGCCGCTCCGGCTGACAATGCGATCGCCGCCGCCTGGCTGCTGTTCGCGTTTATGGGGACGGGCAGCAGTTTCCTGGCCTTTGCCGCGCTGGCGGGCAAGCATAATATCGACAACCCCGGCTACGCGCACAAGTCGCTTTATTACATTGGAGGATTAACTGAAGGAACGGAGACCATCGCGCTGTTTGTGCTGTGCTGCCTGTTTCCGGCACACTTCACGCTGTTTGCCTGGGCGTTTGGCACGTTGTGCTGGCTGACCACCACAACGCGCATCTGGAGCGGTTACGTGACGCTGAAGTCACTCCCCCGCTAGCGTGTACTCTCCGGTCCACGCTCCCCGGTGGAGACCGGGTTCTGCGGATGGCTGCTCCATTCGTACCAGCCGCCGTCGTAGACGGCAACGTTTTGCCAGCCCATGGCGCGGGCGTACATGAAGGCTTCAGACGCGCGCCAGCCGGTGCCGCAGTAAAACGCAACGTGCTGCTCCGGCAGGATATTCCACGTCTTCCACATGGCGGCGATGTCATCGGCGCTGCGCATGGTGCCATCCGGATTGTGGAAATCTTCCATGTGGGTCGCGTCGCTACCCGCATGGCCCCAGCGCGCACCGGCAATGTCACCTTTTGGCTTGATATAGCTGTAGCCGCTGGTTTCACCGATAAACTCTGGCCAGGAACGAATGCTCACCAGGGATGCATCCTGACGGTGCAGCATTCCCCGGGCCTGTTCCATATCCACCATCAGCCGGGGCTGGCCCGGGATCGGCGCGCCAAAATCAGGGGCTGGCTTCACGTTCTCAGGCGTTCCGCGCTCAACGGGCAGGCTGGCGTCTGACCATGCCTTCCAGCCGCCGTCCAGAATTCGCACATCCTTCACGCCCGCGTAGAGCATGATCTGCGCCACGCGCGCGGCGGCATATACGTCGCGACCGTACAGAATGACGGTGGTATCGTGACGGATCCCGTGCTTCGCCAGCATCGCTTTCAACTTTTCGTCAGCGACCTTATTCCACAGCGGTTCGCTTTCCACTTCATTGGTGTCGATGTAGCCCGCGCCGGGAATGTGGCTCAGGAGATAAAGCTTCGGCGCACCCCAGCCAGCCTTGATCACCTTCCACTCTCCGGCTGGTGCGGCGGTAACGGGTTTGCCCTGCTGCAACAGGTGGATCCACTGCGGATAAACCAGCTGTTCAAAATGTGCCAGACGTTGCAAACGGTCGGATTGTTGCAGGGCATCGCTCAGGATGGAAACGTGGGTAAAACCCGCTTTTTCCAGCCGCGTTTTGACGGTCTGGTTATCATCATCGTGGCCATAGAGCGCAACCGGCATGTCGGGCGTAATCCGATGCTGTTTTGCCCAGCCGCTGAGCTGTTCATCGCTCATTGCCCCAAGCCAGCCTGCAGAGAGATTAAGCGCGGCGGGTTCATGCCCGGACGTTCCGCGCAGCGTCTGCGGCCAGCCGTTATAGAACGCACTGATGCGCGTATCAATTACCGCGCCGTTATGCGCCTGGAGTTGGTCCAGCGTGAGGGAGTGGGGCATATCAGCCGCCATGGAGGAGAGTGAGGCGAGGCCGCAGATCAGAGCCAGCGCGGTCAGTTGAGAAACACGTTTCATCGAAAAACCTGACGTCATTAAAAGAGGGTGGCATTGTCGTCTCTCCTGAAGCCAAAAACATTGCGTTAGCACATTATTGCCAGCGAGAAATCTCAATCACCTCTCCGCCGGGCGGGATATCTTCCTCATCATGCGTGACCAGCACCATCGGGATCTTGCGCTGGCGAGTGGTTTCGAATACCCACGCCCGGAATGAGGCGCGGAGCGTTTTATCCAGTCGGCTGAACGGTTCGTCGAGCAGCAATGCCTGCGGCTGGGCGAGAAGGGCGCGCAGCAGGCTGACCCGGGCGCGCTCGCCGCCGGAAAGGGTCGCCGGATCGCTGACATAGTGGTTTGCCAGCCCGGCAGATTCAAGAGCCTGCTCTACCGCGTCGCGCCGCGCGCGTCCGGCAATGTGCGCCGGCAACGCCAGCATCAGGTTTTGCCCCACGCTGAAGGCGTCAAACAGCAGGGCGTCCTGAAACAGAATGCCGATCCCGCGCGTTTCCACGGGGAGCATATCGCAGCGACGATCGTTCAGCCACAGCTCGCCGTGCGCCTTAAAATCAGCGGATAACGCGCCCACCATCCAGGCGAAAAGGGTCGATTTCCCGCTCCCGGAGGGTCCCATCAGCGTGAGAATCTCCCCTGCCGGGACGCGGAAGTTGACCTCACGTAAGAGTGGCGCAATGGTGAGATTTTTCACGTTCAGCATTAACGTAATCCTTGTCTGTGACGGCCCACGAGCCGGGCGAGCAGCCCGGCAAGGGCAAATACGCTGCTGGTCAACAGCAACAGACCCAGCGCCCGGCTGGCGAGGATCGGAACGCTGCCGCCGCTGCTGAGGGCGACCGCCTCCGTCGTCAGAGTAGTAAAACGACCCGCTCCCAGCCAGAGGGTGGGCATGTACTGGGCCATGCTCACGGAAAAGCCGGTCGCAAAGGCCAGCAGTGCCGGACGAACCATCAGGGGACATTTCACTAACCAGAAAATTTTCGCCTGTCGCCAGCCCAGCGTTCTGGCGGTGAGGATAAGCCGGGGATCGAGCCTGCGCCAGGCCGGTTGCAGCACCAGGAGCATCCACGGGAGAACCCAGAGCATATGGCTCCAGAGCACCGCAGCGTACTGGCCGTCGATGCCCAGCCACAGCGCCACGGCATACTGCCCGGACACGAGGGGCAGCGCCGGGAGGGCAAGCGGCAGCCAGATCCACACCGCGCCGCGCTGGGGTCCCCACTCAAGCCAGATCATGAGGATGGCCAGCGCTGTCAGGCTGGACAGCAGTCCCAGTGAAAGGCTGTCGCTGACGGGGGCGGTGTCGTCCCGGCGTGCCAGCATCAGCAGAACCAGCGCACAGAGCACGCCGCACAGCGGCAGTAACCCGCCCAGCGTCCGTGCGGGCAGCGCCGTATGCGAAGCGCGACGTACCCCCGAGACATCAGGCTGGGCGCGCCGCCAAGCCGTCCAGAGGCCGTATCCCACCGCGGTAAGTGCGGCCAGCAGCAGGAGCAACACCAGACACAGCAACGTTCCCTTTGTCTGCTGCTGCGCATCGCCCTGGGTCAGCCACTGCCAGGCCAGCATCGCCAGCGTAGGTGGGTTGCCCGGCCCGAGCACGATCGCCACATCCACCACGGAAAGCGACCAGGCGAGCACCGCCAGCATCACGGCGCCCAGCGCGGGGGCGATAGCCGGGAGGACGAGCCAGTTGAGCGCCTGCATTCGTCCGTAGCCGAAGGTATGCAGGACAATTTTCTGCTGTGCGAGGCGCTTTTCAGGCAGCGCGGCGTAGATTGCCCACAGAACGAACGCGCTCTCTTTGACCGCAAGCGTCAGGCCAAGCCCGATACCGTAGCGGTCAAGCTGCGGCGAACAGACTGTACAGATCCGGTAAAACTGACCGCCTTCCGCAAACAGCAGCAGCGCGCTGGTGGCGAAGGCGATGTGCGGCACGGCTAACAGCCACGGCAGACGGGTGCTCAGGCGCTGCCAGCCATCACCCGGCCAGAGAAGCGCAAGCAGGCTCAGGGCGATAAACAGTGAGCCCAGCGTCGCGATGAGGGTTGACACCAGCGTAGCGGCCAGCGCCTGCGGCAGCTGCGGGTCGGCAAACAGCGCCGCCCAGTTACTGAGAGAAAAAGCCGGGGCCAGCAGCATGCCGCTGGCGGGAAGCAGTGGCAGATAGATGACCGCCATTGCCGCCCATACCAGCCCGCTTAGCGGGTTCCGTAGCGGCGAAGCCATTCCTGCTCCAGGGCGTTAACCCAGGCGGCGTGCGGTTCGGGAAGCACATCAGGCGTGCCTGAAGGGGTAAAGGCATGAAGCTGTTTTGCCGCTTTCGCAGGTAGTTTGGCACCATCCAGCACGCTCGGGTCACCCCAGACGGCAGGATCGGCTTTGCGGATCTGCGCCTGCGGTGACAGCAGGAAATTTGCCACCACTTTCGCCCCTGCGCTCGCACTGGCATTTGCCGGGATAGCGACAAAATGGACGTTGCCGATCATGCCTTTGAGAAAGCCGAAACTGTAGCTGTCGGCAGGCAGTTCACCGCTCGCCACCTTTTGCATCGCATGGGCGGGGTTAAAGGTGAGCGACAGGTTCAGGTTGCCGCTGGCCAGCAGCGTATCCATGCGCGCAGGCGATGGTGGAAAATCGTTCCCTTCGCGCCACAGCAGGGGATGCAGGGTATCAAGATAGTCCCACAGCGGCGCGGTGATCTCTGCAAAGGTGCCGTCCGGCGCGTTTTTTAACGCCTCCGGATGGGCGGTCAATGCCAGCAGAAGCTGTTCAAGAAACGCCGTGCCGGTAAAATCCGGCGGTCGCGGATAGCTCACCTTGCCAGGGTGCTGCTGAGCGTAAGCCAGCAGCGCGTGGGGATCTGCCGGAGGCGTCGGCATACTCGCTTTACGGGCGATGAAGGTTAACTGCGCGCCGCCCCATGGGGATTCCGCCCCATCGGTCGGGATGGCAAAATCTTCCGTGACCGGTTTACGGGTATCGACGTAACGCCAGTTGGGCAGGGTTTGCGCCCAGCCGGTGAGCAGCAGGTTTGCCTCCTTCAGCGTGCGGAAGTTTTCCCCGTTTACCCAGAGTAGATCCACCGACCCGTTACTGCTGCGTCCTGCGGCCTGTTCCGTCTGGATCCGCTTCACCGCATCGGCGGCATCGGCCAGATGAACGATCTTCAGGTTAATGGCATAGTGCGTTTTCATCTCGCCGCTCACCCAGTCGAGGTAGCGGTTAACGGCCTCGTCACCGCCCCAGGCGTTAAACCAGACGGTCTGCCCGGTGGCCTGTTGCTGAATGGATTGCCAGCTTTCTGCGGCGAAGGCAGAGGTTGCCAGCAGCAGACTCGTCAGAAACGCGCAAAAACGCACCCGGCGCATAATGCCTCACTTTTTAATCGAAGGGATGTAACGGGAAAACAGCCAGCGAGTGACCAGCGGTAATAACCCTAATAGTGTAAAGGCGAACAGCAGTCCCGGCGACACAATATCGCGCAGCGTGGTGAGTTTTCCCAGCTCGCGTCCGGCGTTCAGATAAATGACGGTGGCAGGTAGCATCGCAAGCTGGCTGACCCACCAGTAGTGACGCACCTGGATACGTGTTAGCCCCATCAGCAAATTGACCAGAAAGAACGGAAACAACGGCATCAGGCGCAGGGCAAAAAGGTAGCGCGCGCCATCGCGAACCATCCCCACATCGATCGTGTTCATCTGTGCGGCAAAGCGCCGTTGCACCCAGTCACGCAGCAGATAACGGCTGACGAGCATGGCAAGCGTGGCGCCGAGCGTCGAGGCCAATGACACCAACAGCATCGCCTCCCACAGGCTGAAAATCGCCCCGCCGAGCAGCGTCAGAAGCGCGGCCCCGGGTATCGACAGCGCAGAGACCAGAACGTAAACCGCAAAATAGATCAGCGCGCTCTGAAGGGGCGCCTGCTCCACACGATCGAGCAACGTTTGCTGGTGTATTTTTAGCGTGTCGAGGGAGAGCATGCCCGGAGGAAGCAAAACAACGATTAAAACAAATGCGCCCAGAAGGGCGCACAGGAGACTGATTTTTTTTATATTCACTGAGGATTACAGCTTGAACGTTGCCCATACCGGCGCATGGTCGGACGGTTTTTCCATGCTGCGAATATCATAGTCGATACCGGTTTCGATGCAGCGTTCGGCCAGGGGGGCGCTCGCCAGCAGCAGATCAATACGCAGGCCCCGGTTGTCATCGAAGCCTTTAGAGCGGTAGTCAAACCACGAGAAGCGATCCTGCGTCTCCGGGTTAGCGGTGCGGAAGGTATCCACCAGCCCCCAGTCAAGCAAGCGCTGCATCCACTCGCGCTCTTCCGGCAGGAAGGAACATTTCCCGGTGCGCAGCCAGCGCTTGCGGCTGTCTTCGCCAATGCCAATGTCCAGATCAGTCGGGCTGATATTCACATCCCCCATGATCAGCACCGGATTATCTTTGTTGAGTTCGGTCGTAAGGTAGTTTTGCAGATCCTGATAAAATTTGGCTTTGGCCGGGAATTTGGTCGGGTGGTCGCGGCTTTCACCCTGCGGGAAGTAACCATTAATCACAGTGATGTTACCCAGCGGGGAAGGCAGCTCAGCCATGATGAGACGACGCTGTGCTTCTTCACCGTCACCCGGAAAGCCACGACGCACCGACACCGGCGTATCTTTGGTCAGCAGCGCAACGCCGTAGTGGCCTTTCTGACCGTGGTAAAAAACGTTATAGCCCAGCTTCGCTACCTCTTCGAGCGGGAACATATCGTCGTGAACTTTTGTCTCCTGCAAGCCGATCACATCTGGCTGATGTTGCTCAACAATCGCTTCGAGCTGGTGAGGACGGGCACGCAGGCCGTTGATATTAAAAGAGACAAATTTCATAGTCGCTGCCAATGCAAGGTGAATAGTGCAAGGATGGTAGCAGAATTTACGTCTTCTGTTATCCGCTTCGCCCAATTACTGCGACAGATAATGCCGACGGTGCAATATTTGCACCATTTCGACGCGTTTTGCCCTCGAACAGGGCGTAAAGAACCGATAAATTTCGCGAGCGATCACAATTCCAGAATTATATTTGGCATGTGCATACTCTTTCTTGTTTTCGTGCGGCAAAGCGCCGCTTGCTGTAAAAATATTCACTATTTATGCATTAACAGTGAATAACTCCATATTGTAACTCATTGATATTCTGTTACCCAAATCCGTTTATGCATTTTTATCGCTGGCTGGCATGAACGCTGCAATCTACATTCACAGTGCAAACACTCAATTATTTAACATTTAAACAACCTTTTATTTACCGGATGAGGTCGCTATGTCTCTGTCAGTTACGCGTGAAAATTTTGATGAATGGATGATGCCGGTATACGCTCCGGCGGCTTTTATTCCGGTACGTGGGGAAGGCTCTCGCCTGTGGGATCAGCAGGGCAAAGAGTATATCGACTTTGCGGGTGGGATTGCGGTGAATGCGCTGGGGCATGCAAACCCGGCGCTGCGGCAGGCGCTGAATGATCAGGCGGCGAAATTCTGGCATACCGGCAACGGTTATACCAACGAACCGGTGTTGCGTCTGGCGAAGAAGCTGATCGACGCCACTTTCGCAGAAAAAGTCTTTTTCTGTAACTCCGGCGCGGAAGCGAACGAAGCGGCGCTGAAGCTGGCGCGCAAATATGCGCACGATAAATTCGGCCCGCACAAGAGCGGCATCGTAGCCTTTAAAAATGCCTTCCATGGCCGCACGCTGTTTACCGTCAGTGCGGGTGGTCAGCCCTCATATTCTCAGGATTTTGCGCCGCTGCCGCCGGATATCCGTCATGCGGCGTATAACGATTTACACTCTGCCAGCGAGCTGATTGACGACACCACCTGTGCGGTGATTGTCGAGCCCATGCAGGGGGAAGGCGGCGTCATGCCCGCCCAGAAAGCGTTCCTGCAAGGGCTGCGCGAGCTGTGCGATCGGCATAACGCGGTCCTGATTTTTGACGAAGTCCAGACCGGCGTGGGCCGTACGGGTGAGCTGTACGCCTACATGCACTATGGCGTGACCCCGGATGTGCTCTCAACAGCTAAAGCGCTCGGCGGCGGCTTCCCGGTGGGGGCGATGCTGACCACCGATACATTCGCCAGCGTGATGACCGTGGGCACCCATGGCACCACTTACGGCGGTAACCCGCTGGCAACCGCTGTCGCCGGACAGGTGCTGGATATCATCAACACTCCTGAGGTGCTTAGCGGCGTGAAGCAGCGTCACCAGTGGTTTGTTGAGCGTCTTACCGCCATCAATAACCAGACCGGCATGTTCAAAGAGATCCGCGGTCTGGGGCTGTTGATAGGTTGTGAGCTTGCCCCTGAGTTTGCTGGCAAAGCGAAGCTGATTTCACAGGAAGCGGCAAAGCAGGGCGTGATGGTGTTGATTGCCGGCGCTAACGTGGTGCGGTTTGCCCCTGCGCTGATCGTCAGTGAGGAAGAGGTCAGAACCGGGTTAGATCGTTTTGCGCTGGCCTGCGAACAGGTGAAGTCCGGGGTGTCATCATGATGGTCATCCGTCCCGTTGCGCACGGCGATCTCGCCGGGCTTATGCAGCTTGCCGGTAAGACAGGGGGCGGGCTGACCTCGCTGCCTGCCGATGAAAAAACGCTGTCGGCGCGCATTGAGCGCGCCCTGCAAACCTGGCAGGGGACGTTGCCAAAAAGCGAACAGGGCTATGTGTTCGTGCTGGAAGAGACCGACACGGGAACCGTGGCGGGGATTTGCGCCATCGAGGTGGCCGTCGGGCTTAACGATCCGTGGTACAACTACCGCGTCGGCACGATGGTCCACGCCTCGAAAGAGCTGAACGTCTACAACGCGCTGCCGACGCTCTTTCTCTGTAATGACCACACCGGCGCCAGCGAACTCTGCACCCTGTTTCTCGATCCGGACTGGCGCAAAGAGGGTAACGGTTATCTGCTCTCCAAATCGCGCTTCATGTTTATGGCCGCCTTTCGCGACCGCTTCAACGAAAAAGTGGTCGCGGAGATGCGCGGCGTAATTGATGAGACGGGCTACTCGCCGTTCTGGGAGAGCCTGGGCGAACGCTTCTTCTCCATGGAATTCAGCCGGGCGGATTACCTGTGCGGTACCGGTCAGAAGGCGTTTATCGCCGAGTTAATGCCGAAGCATCCTATTTATACCCATTTCTTAACGCCGGAAGCGCAGGCGGTGATCGGCGAAGTTCACCCGCAAACCGCTCCGGCCCGTGCAGTGCTGGAGAAAGAGGGTTTTCGCTACCGTAATTACGTCGACATCTTTGACGGCGGCCCGACGCTGGAATGCGATATTGACCGCGTACGCGCCATCCGAAAAAGCCGCCTGGTTGAGGTTTCAGAAGGCCAGCCCGCGCCGGGCGAGTGGCCAGCCTGCCTGGTCTCGAACGAGAATTACGCCAACTTCCGCGCCATGCTGGTGCGAACCAACCCAACATGCGAGCGTCTGGTACTGACGGCTGCGCAACTGGATGCCCTGAAATGTATCGCTGGCGACACGGTTCGCCTGGTGCGGCTCTGCCCTGAGGAGAAAACAGCATGACTCTATGGATTAACGGTGACTGGGTAACGGGCGAAGGTGATGCGCGGACAAAAACTAACCCGGTCGGCCAGGAGGTGCTCTGGTCGGGGAGCGACGCCAGCGCCGGGCAGGTTGAGCAGGCCTGCCAGGCTGCACGCCGCGCGTTTCCGGCATGGGCGAAACGGCCATTCTCCGAGCGCCAGGCGCTGGTTGAGAAATTTGCTGCGCTGCTGGAGGCCAATAAAGCAGAGCTGACCCGCATCATTGCCTGCGAAACCAGCAAGCCGCGCTGGGAGGCAACAACCGAAGTGACGGCGATGATCAATAAAATCGGTATATCGGTGAAGGCGTACCACGCCCGCACCGGTGAGCAGCATACCGGGATGCCGGACGGCGCCGCCACGTTGCGCCACCGTCCGCACGGGGTGTTGGCGGTGTTTGGCCCGTACAACTTCCCCGGGCATCTGCCGAACGGGCATATTGTGCCTGCGCTGCTGGCGGGAAATACCGTCATCTTCAAGCCGAGTGAGTTAACCCCCTTAACCGGAGAAGCAGTAGTAAAACTCTGGGAGCAGGCGGGGCTGCCACCGGGCGTGCTGAATCTGGTGCAGGGCGGGCGTGAAACCGGTCAGGCGCTGAGTGCGCTGAGCGACATTGACGGTCTGCTGTTTACCGGCAGTGCCGGAACGGGTTATCAGCTGCATCGTCAGTTGGCGGGGCAGCCGGAAAAAATTCTGGCGCTGGAGATGGGTGGCAACAACCCGCTGATTGTGGAAGATCCGGATGATATCGATGCTGCGGTCCACCTGACCATTCAGTCGGCATTCATTACCGCCGGACAGCGCTGCACCTGCGCCCGCCGCCTGCTGGTTAAACGCGGCGCGCAGGGGGATGCGTTTCTTAAGCGTCTGGTGGAGGTGAGCGGGCGTCTGGTTCCCGCGAAATGGGATACCGAGCCGCAGCCGTTTATCGGCGGGCTGATCTCCGGGCAGGCGGCGCTGAACGTGCTGAAAGCGTGGCAGGAGCACGTGGCGCGCGGGGCGAAAACCCTGCTGGAGCCGAAGCTGGTTCAGCCGGGCACATCGCTGCTGACGCCGGGGATTATTGAGATGAGTGCGACGAGCAACGTGCCGGATGAAGAGGTCTTTGGCCCGCTGCTGTGCGTCTGGCGCTATGACGATTTTGCATCGGCGATCGAGATGGCCAACAACACCCGCTACGGCCTGTCGAGCGGCCTGATATCCCCGCATCGCGAGAAATTCGACCAGCTGCTGCTGGAAGCGCGCGCCGGGATCGTGAACTGGAACAAACCGCTGACCGGCGCGGCGAGCACCGCGCCGTTTGGTGGCGTAGGGGCATCGGGCAACCATCGCGCCAGCGCCTGGTATGCTGCCGATTACTGCGCGTGGCCGATGGCAAGCCTGGAAACCCCGGCGCTGACGCTGCCGGAGACGCTGAATCCGGGGCTGGATTTTACAGAGGGTGACGCCCATGAAAGCGCGTGAGGTTAACTTTGACGGACTGGTGGGGTTGACGCACCACTATGCCGGGCTGTCGTTCGGCAATGAAGCTTCGACGAAGCACCGTTTCCAGGTCTCGAACCCGAAGCTGGCGGCCAAGCAGGGGCTATTGAAAATGAAGGCGCTGTCCGATGCCGGTTTCCCGCAGGCGGTGATCCCGCCGCAGGAGCGGCCGAACGTGGCCGTGCTGCGCCAGCTGGGCTTCAGCGGTACGGATGAACAGGTGGTTGAAAAAGCCGGTACGCAGTCCCCACAGCTGCTTTCCGCGGCCAGTTCAGCCTCTTCAATGTGGGTTGCGAATGCCGCCACCGTCGCGCCGTCGGCGGATACGCTGGACGGCAAAGTGCATCTGACTGTCGCTAACCTGAACAACAAATTCCACCGCGCCAGCGAAGCGGAGACCACCGGGCGCGTGCTGCGCGCCATTTTTAATCATGATGCGCATTTTGAGGTGCATTCAGCGCTGCCGCAGGTCGCGATGTTTGGCGACGAAGGGGCGGCAAACCACAACCGTCTGGGTGGCGATTACGGCGATCCAGGCTTGCAGCTGTTTATCTATGGACGGGAAGAGGGCGGCCACGCCGCGCCGGTTCGTTATCCGGCGAGACAAACCTTAGCCGCAAGCCAGGCGGTTGCACGGCTGAACCAGGTTAATCCTACTCAGGTGATTTTTGCCCAGCAAAATCCGCAGGTGATCGACCAGGGCGTGTTTCATAACGACGTGATTGCCGTTTCCAACCATCAGGTGCTGTTCTGCCACGAGCAGGCGTTTGCCCATCAGGAAAAGTTGCTGGCCACGCTGCGCGAACGCGTGCCGGGATTTATGCCGATTCAGGTGCCCACGCAGGCGGTAAGCGTGCAGGATGCGGTCGAAACGTATCTGTTCAACAGCCAGCTGCTGAGCCGGGATGACGGCAGCATGATGCTGGTGCTGCCGCAGGAGTCCCGCAACCATCAGGGCGTCTGGCGCTATCTCAGCGAACTGGTGCAGGCGGATAACCCGATTGATGAACTGCGCGTGTTTGATCTGCGGGAAAGTATGGCCAACGGCGGGGGACCGGCGTGCCTGCGACTGCGCGTGGTGTTAACGCCGGAGGAAATGCAGGCCGTGAATCCGTCGGTGATGATGAACGACACGCTGTTCAATACCCTCAATGACTGGGTGGACCGCTACTATCGTGACCGTCTGGTTCAGGCCGATCTGGTTGATCCGCAGCTGCTGCGCGAAGGCCGCGAGGCGCTGGATGCATTATCGACCATCCTGCAACTGGGATCGGTTTATCCGTTCCAGCGCTAAGGAGACGATATGGAAAACTTTCTGGCGCTGACGCTGGCTGAAGAGACACCGGAGCGGCACGAGGGGGAAGGCCCTTCGTTCCACTGGCGATGGCTGGGGTCGGGCGTGCTTGAACTGACGCCGACGTGGCAATATAACCTGTCGCTGCTGCTTTCTACCGGCATTCACGGGAATGAAACCGCGCCTGTGGAGATTGTCGATCTGTTGCTGCGCGCGCTGTATCGCGCAGAGATCACGCTGCACTGCCGTCTGCTGGTGGTACTGGGAAATCCGCCTGCGCTGGCGCAAAACAAACGGTATCTCGTGAGCGACATCAACCGAATGTTTGGTGGCCGCTGGGCGCAATTTCCACAGAGTGATGAAACGACACGTGCGCAATGGCTGGAGAAGGTGGTCACGGCGTTTTTTGCCGGGGCGGGGGAAACGCGCTGGCACCTCGATCTGCATACCGCCATCCGCGCCTCGTACCACGTACGTTTTGGCGTGTTACCGCAGCGCCATCAGCCGTGGGATGAGGCGTTTCTGACCTGGCTTGGCGACGCGGGACTGGAAGCGCTGGTTTTCCACCAGACGCCGGGCGGCACGTTTACCCACTTCACCTGCGAGAATTTCGGCGCGCTGTCCTGCACGCTGGAGCTGGGAAAAGCGCTGCCGTTCGGGCAAAACGACCTGACGCGTTTTGCCCCTACGCATCAGGCGCTTCGGGCGTTGCTCGCAGGGGTTGCGCCGGAACCCACCCGAGAACCCGTCGTGCGCTATCGGGTCGTACAGCAGATCACGCGTCAAAGCGAAGCTTTCCAGCTTCATATGGCTCCCCATACGCTGAACTTCACGCCGTTTCGCCAGGGCGTCCTGCTGGCGGAAGATGGTGAGACGCGCTATGCGGTACAGAACCCCACGGAATATGTTTTATTTCCTAACCCGTCAGTCGCGTTTGGTTTACGAGCCGGGTTGATGCTGGAAAAAATGCCCTGATCGTCTCCCCTCGCGCAGACCGGAGGGGAAACAAAGAATTAATTTCTTAACGTTAAAAGCGCTCTGGTAGTGTTTGCGGAATATTCCTGGAGAATTGCTTTATTATTAAACGGTACTTCGCTATACTCCTCCATAATCTCTTTAAAATCATCCTGTTGAATATTTTTGTTTCATCTCTCCACGCTTTTTCCTTAATTTCTCCATAATTGGCGAAAACGTGTTTTTTATACTTTCATTGTTTTACCGTTGCTCTGACTAATTGACGATAAACCCCGTAAAGTTAATCTCGTCAACACGGCATAGCGCCGAAGAATAACTGAAAGTAAGGAAAGACATTATGCGTAAATTAACTGCACTGTTTGTTGCCTCTACCCTGGCTCTGGGCGCTACCAGCATGGCGTTCGCCGCCGATACCGCGACCACTACCGCCGCGCCGGCAGAAGGCAAAATGATGATGCATCATAAAGGCAAGCCGGGTATGCATCATGAGATGATGATGTTTAAAGATCTGAACCTGACCGATGCGCAGAAGCAGCAGATCCGCGACATCAGGAAAAGTCAGCGTGGCCAGATGAAACGTCCTCCGCTGGAAGAGCGCCGCGCGATGCATGACATCATTGCCAGCGACAGCTTCGACAAAGCAAAAGCAGAAGCGCAGATCGACAAAATGGCCGAGCAGCATAAAGCGCGCATGCTGGCCCACATGGAAACCCAGAACAAGATTTACAACATTCTGACGCCGGAACAGAAAAAGCAATTTAATGCCAATTTTGAGAAGCGTCTGACAGAACGTGCAGCGCCGGAAGGTAAAATGCCTGCACCAGCCGAATAATCGGTTCACTCTCTTAAGACCGCCGGGCTCCTGTCTACACAAGCGAAAACGCTGTGGACAGGACCGGCGGTTTTTCTTTTGCCCCATGCCTAAGGTCTGGCCTTACCGTTGCCGATAATACGTCTGTGAAATGCCCTGGCGCACGGTGCGTCCTTCAGGAGTGGCCATGGAATTCTTTGATATCCGTAAAATACCCGTCAGTCTCTGGCGTAACGGCGCGGGCGAGACGCGTGAGATTTGCTGTTTCCCTCCCGCGACGCGGGATTTTTCCTGGCGGGCCAGCATCGCCTCCATCGCCAGTAACGGCGAATTCTCCGCGTTTCCGGGCGTTGACCGGGTGATTACGCTGCTGGAAGGCGGCGAGGTGACGCTGGATGCGGGGAGGGCGTTTTGCCATACCCTGAAACACCATCAGCCTTACGGCTTTGCGGGCGATTTGACGGTGAAAGCCGTGCTCACGGAGGGGCAGATGTCGATGGATTTCAATGTCATGACCCGACGGGAGCACTGCCAGGCAAAGGTGCGAGTTGCTACCCGAACGTTCACTACCTTCGCATCACGCGGTGGCGTGGCGTTCGTATTAAGCGGCGCCTGGCAACTGGGCGATAAATTACTGACCGCCGATCAGGGCGCCAGCTGGCAAGAGGGCAGCCATACCCTCCGTCTACTGGAAACGAAGGGGTCGCTGCTGTTCAGTGAAATTACCTGGCTGCCGGGTCATTGAGCATGACTATCTCATATTTACCGGTTAACAGCGGCTTACAGAGAATTTTGTAGCCATCCTGATCGAACCCGGCAGGTGTGCGCAGCAGGGCGGCAGCGTCATCCAGACTTTCAACCGCGCCAAGCCAGAGCCAGTTGCGGATGACGTGATAGTGCGTCATCGCATCGCGGGTCTCTTTCAACGCCACCGCGCCTTCCCACGGCCAGCAGTTGACGCTGATTGAGGCCAGGCCAGCCATAAACCGGGCATGATGTTCTTCAACGCTCTCTTTTCCACAGCACGCCCCGGCGCAGCGTTTCAACGCGGAGCGGAAACAGGCGCGACCGCGGGTAGTCGCTTCCAGTCCTAACAGGCCGTAACAAAGCTGTAATTCATCAGCAAGGGATTGCAGAGTTTGCAGTGCGGCACGTTTGTTGGCAAACAGACCGTAAAGATTCGGTTCATGCGAAAAATCCACTTCCCGGGCATAAACGACCTGCGGTTTTCCCGCGTTAACCTGCAAGGAACACAGCTGGCGGTTGCGGCGCAGGCGTTTGTTAAACAGCGGCTGCTGTTCCTTGATGAGCCGGGCTTCGAGCAGAAGCGCGCCCAGTTCACCTGCCGTCTCGATCCAGGTGATCCGCCGGGACTGTCTGAGCATCGACGCTTCGTCCGGCGTACGCAGGTGCGACATCACCCGACTGCGGATATTTACGCTTTTGCCGATATAGAGCGGCATGGTGTCGCTGTCGCCGTGGAAGAAATAGACGCCAGGCTGTTTAGGCAGCGCCTCAAGCCAGGGGCGAAGATGCTCGGGATATTCGTAGATAGCCGCCGCTTCAAACTCAAGACGCGGGGCGGATTGACGCCTGCTCACATACTGCTCCATATACTGTTCAGGCATACAGTGTAGCAGGTGTTTGGTGGTTAAAAAAGAGCCGGGTGGCGGCTACGCCTTACCCGGCCTGCAAAACTGAGTTACCGTTTTGCTTTTACTTTTTCCAGAAATCATCAAACACCGTAATGGGTGGACGGCGTTTGTGCTCGGTTTTCAGATACCAGCCTTCAATAATTTTTGCGGTACCTTCGTCGAGCGTTTTGCCTTCCAGATAATCATCGATGTTGTCATAGGTCACACCCAGCGCGGCTTCATCCGGCAGGGAAGGGCGATCGTCTTCCAGGTCTGCCGTTGGCGCCTTCTTATACAGGTGCTCCGGGCAGCCCAACGCCGCCAGCAGTTGC
Organism: Enterobacter cloacae complex sp. 402C9; assembly: GCF_050030745.1. NCBI lineage: Bacteria > Pseudomonadati > Pseudomonadota > Gammaproteobacteria > Enterobacterales > Enterobacteriaceae > Enterobacter > Enterobacter cloacae complex sp. 402C9. Next base: position 1,895,411 of record NZ_JBLGUW010000001.1, read on the forward strand.
TTACCCTGACGCTTGTTCAGGCGGAAGAGGGGGTTGATGTCCGTGCCGCCATCGCCGTATTTGGTGAAGAAACCGGTGATGGCTTCCGCGGCGTGGTCGGTGCCGACGACGACCCCTTTGGTCATCCCTGCGATACTGTACTGCGCTTTCATGCGCTCACGGGCTTTCTCGTTGCCACGAACAAAATCGCTCAGTTCAATACCGGCTTCACGCAAGGCCTGCTCGCTTGCCAGTACCGAACCTTTGATGTTTACGGTAAGAACACGGTCCGGCTGAATAAAGGCGATCGCATCCTGACAGTCCTGCTCGTCGGCCTGCACGCCATACGGCAGACGTACGGCAATAAATTGCAGTGCGGTGTCACCGGTCTCGTCACGCAGCTCGGTGATGGCCATCTGGCTAAGTTTACCGGCCAGAGTGGAGTCCTGACCGCCGCTGATACCCAGTACCAGCGTCTTCAGGAAAGGGTGTGCGGACAGGTAAGCTTTCAAAAAATCAACGCTACGACGGATCTCTTCATTGGCATTAATCGCAGGTTTCGCGCCCAGCGCCTGAATAATTTCTTGTTGCAGAGCCATTACGCCCTCCCTATGCAGAACCAAACAGAAAGTGTGATCTGTTAAAACTAACCCTTTGTCGGGGAAACGACAAGGATCACAGTTTTGAGTGTACTGTTTTACAGCGATTTAGCAGCTTATCGTTGTTTTATTAGAATTTTCCGAAATTCGTCTGGCGTAACTCGCAAAGTTGAACAATAGTAATTTTTATCCCATGCTTAGTTAACACGCTGATAAACAAGAGGACGGAATATGAACAAGAACGTAGCAGGAATTTTAAGCGCAGCGGCGGTACTGACTATGCTGGCTGGGTGTACAGCTTACGATCGCACCACAGATCAGTTCACACAGCCAGTGGTAAAAGACGTCAAAAAAGGCATGACGCGTTCCCAGGTTGCAGCCATTGCCGGTAAACCTTCTTCAGAAGTCACTATGATCCACGCGCGTGGCACCTGCCAGACCTATATTCTGGGTCAACGTAATGGTAAGGCAGAAACCTACTTTGTCGCCCTGGATGATACCGGTCACGTGATCAATTCGGGCTACCAGACCTGCGCTGAATACGACACCGATCCACAGGCACCTAAGGCGCAGTAACCGCGCTTGCCTGAAAGTGTTAACAAACCGGCCTGATGGCCGGTTTTTTTATGCATACGTAAATCTTATTTCTTAGCGCGAAATATTTGCCTGAAATGTGAAGGTAGTCAACAAGCCAGGTCAATGAGAGACAATTTGAGTCTATCCAGAATTATCCCCTCCCTGTACCATTGCGTATACTCACTTCAACGACAAACAATGTTCAGCACACTGCCCGTCAGCCAGGATAGCGAGTCGAGTGATAGCGCGACGGCGGTCAGACCAATAAGAGGGAAATTATCATGGAAAAGAAACATATCTACTTGTTCTGCTCTGCGGGCATGTCCACTTCGCTGCTGGTTTCAAAAATGCGCGCGCAGGCCGAAAAATATGAAGTCCCTGTGGTGATTGAGGCGTTTCCGGAAACGCTGGCGGGCGAAAAGGGCCAGACAGCAGATGTAATTTTACTCGGGCCGCAAATCGCTTATATGCTGCCAGAAATTCAACGTTTGCTCCCTAATAAGCCGGTCGAAGTGATCGATTCCGTTTTATACGGCAAGATTGATGGTTTAGGTGTATTAAAAGCTGCTGTTGCGGCGATTAAAAAAGCTGCTAATTAATTTTTTATTTTTCCCGTCAAAGAGTTATTTCACACACAATACGCCGTAACGGTCGTTGCGGCATTTAAGGGTATTTTCCTATGAGTAAAGTCATCGCTTCACTTGAAAAGGTACTCCTTCCTTTTGCTGTTAAAATAGGAAAGCAGCCTCACGTTAATGCCATTAAGAACGGCTTTATTAAATTAATGCCGTTGACATTAGCCGGGGCAATGTTCGTTTTAATTAACAACGTTTTTCTCAGCTTTGGAGAAGGTTCCTTTTTTTATTCATTAGGAATTAGGTTAGATGCTTCCACTATTGAAACCCTTAATGGTTTAAAAGCCATTGGCGGCAACGTATACAACGGTACGTTGGGTATTATGTCGCTAATGGCGCCTTTCTTTATTGGAATGGCCCTGGCGGAAGAGCGTAAGGTGGATCCGCTGGCGGCGGGCTTACTGTCCATTGCCGCGTTTATGACCGTCACGCCGTACAGCGTGGGCGACGCTTACGCCGTGGGCGCCAACTGGCTGGGTGGGGCAAACATTATTTCCGGTATTATTATCGGACTGGTGGTGGCCGAAATGTTCACCTTTATTATTCGCCGCAACTGGGTTATCCGCTTGCCGGATAGCGTTCCGGCCTCTGTTTCTCGTTCATTTTCCGCGTTGATACCGGGCTTCATTATCCTCTCCATCATGGGGATTATTGCCTGGGCGCTCTCTCACTGGGGGACTAACTTCCACCAGATCATTATGGACTCTATCTCAACGCCGCTGGCGTCGATGGGTAGCGTGGTCGGTTGGGCGTATGTCATCTTTACCTCCCTGCTGTGGTTCTTCGGCGTGCATGGTTCACTGGCACTGGCGGCGCTGGACAGCGGTATTATGACCCCGTGGGCACTGGAAAACGTCGCGCTTTACCAGCAGTACGGCTCCGTCGATGCGGCGCTGGCGGCCGGTAAAACCTTCCATGTGTGGGCGAAGCCGATGCTTGACTCCTATATCTTCCTGGGCGGTACCGGGGCGACGCTGGGTCTGATCATCGCGGTCTTTATTGTCTCTCGCCGCGCCGACCATCGTCAGGTTGCGAAGCTGGCCCTGCCGTCAGGCATCTTCCAGATTAACGAGCCGATCCTGTTTGGTCTGCCAATTATCATGAACCCGGTGATGTTCATTCCATTCATCCTGGTTCAGCCGCTGCTGGCCGCGATTACGCTGACGGCGTATTACCTGGGCATTATCCCGCCGGTGACCAACATTGCGCCGTGGACGATGCCAGCTGGTCTGGGCGCGTTCTTCAACACCAACGGTAGCGTGGCCGCCTTCCTGCTGGCGATATTCAACCTCGGGATTGCAACCCTGCTCTACATGCCGTTCGTGGCGATTGCGAACAAGGCTGCAACGGTTATCGATGAAGAAGAGAGCGAAGAGGATATCGCCCTCGCACTGAAATTCTAAAATTGCACGGCGCGGGGCAACCCGCGCCAGCGTAAAGGAGCTTAAAGATGTTAGATTTAGAGAGTATCGTTGCCGAAGAAACTGCAGTGAACGATCTGGAAGAGGTGGTGATGGGGCTCATCATCAATTCCGGGCAGGCGCGAAGCCTGGCGTATGCGGCGCTTAAGCAGGCTAAGCAGGGCGATTTTGTTGCCGCGAAAACCATGATGGAGCAGTCCCGTACGGCGTTAAACGAAGCGCATCTGGTGCAGACGAAACTCATCGAAAGCGACCAGGGCGAAGGAAAGATGAAAGTGAGTCTGGTGCTGGTACATGCGCAGGATCACCTGATGACCTCCATGCTGGCGCGCGAGATGGTAGCGGAGCTCATCGAGCTTCACGAGAAGATGCAGTAAGTCTGAACAGGCACCAGGAGGTCAGCACGATGGAAATCAAAACCGCACATGAGCAGCAGCTGTTTAATGGCAAGAATTTTCACGTGGTGATTTACAACAAAACGGAGAGCGCCAGCGGTCTGCACCAGCATGACTACTACGAGTTCACGATTGTTCTGACCGGCCGCTACTATCAGGAGATCAACGGTAAGCGCGTCCTGCTTGAGCGTGGCGATTTCGTCTTCCTGCCGATGGGGTCCTATCACCAGAGCTTTTATGAGTTTGGTGCGACGCGCATTCTTAACGTAGGGGTGAGCAGGCGTTTCTTCGAGAAGCACTATCTGCCGCTGGTTCCGTTCTGCTTTGTGGCGTCACAGGTCTATCGCGTTAAAAATGAGTTTATGACCTGGATTGAAACGGTTATCGCCTCGCTGAATTTCCGCGACAATGAATTTGATGAATTTATTGAAACCGTGACGTTCTACGTCATGAACCGTCTTCGCCATCACCGTGAAGAACAGCAGGTGGTGGATGATATTCCTCAGTGGCTGCGCAGTACCGTGGAGCTGATGCACGATAAAGGACAGTTCAGCGATAACGCCCTGGAAAACATGGTGGCGCTGTCGGGTAAATCGCAGGAATATTTAACGCGCGCCACGCAGCGCTATTACCGTAAAACGCCTGTTCAAATTATTAATGAAATCCGCATCAATTTTGCCAAAAAACAGCTGGAAATTACTAACTACTCTGTCACCGATATCGCTTACGAATCGGGTTACAGCAGCCCCAGCCTGTTTATTAAAACCTTTAAGAAAATGACTTCATTCACACCGAACAGTTACCGCAAAAATTTAACGGTAATTAATTAACTTTCGGCGGTTTATCCGCAGGAATATTGACGTAATGGCTTGCCCAAATAGCGGGAAGAGTACGCTATACCTTGCAGGCGATTACCCTGATAAGCTAAGGGAGAGTTTATGCAAAAGAAATTAAAAGTCGTAACCATTGGTGGCGGCAGCAGCTATACCCCGGAATTACTTGAAGGTTTCCTGAAACGTTATCATGAATTACCGGTCAGCGAATTATGGCTGGTGGATGTTGAAGAAGGTCAGGAGAAGCTAAATATTATTTTTGAACTGTGCAAACGCATGGTTGAAAAAGCGGGCGTGCCTTTAACCGTGCATAAAACGCTGGATCGCCGCCTGGCGCTGAAAGATGCTGACTTCGTGACCACCCAGCTGCGCGTCGGCCAGCTGAAGGCGCGTGAGCTGGACGAGCGTATTCCGCTGAGCCACGGTTATCTGGGCCAGGAAACCAACGGGGCTGGTGGCCTGTTTAAAGGTCTGCGTACTATTCCGGTCATTTTTGACATCATTAAAGACGTGGAGGAGATCTGCCCGAACGCGTGGGTGATTAACTTTACCAACCCGGCCGGGATGGTCACCGAGGCAGTCTATCGTCACACCGGTTTCAAACGCTTTATCGGCGTCTGCAATATTCCGATCGGCATGAAGATGTTCATCCGCGATGTGCTGGCGCTAACCGATAACGATGAATTGTCCATTGACCTGTTCGGCCTGAACCACATGGTCTTTATCAAAGATGTGATTGTGAACGGGCAATCGCGCTTTGCGGAACTGCTTGATGGCGTTGCCTCTGGTCGCCTGACCGCGGCCTCGGTGAAAAACATCTTCGATCTGCCGTTCAGCGAAGGGCTGATCCGCTCCCTGAATCTGCTGCCGTGCTCGTATCTGCTTTACTACTTCAAGCAGAAAGAGATGCTGGCGATTGAAATGGGCGAATACTACAAAGGTGGCGCACGGGCTCAGGTTGTGCAGAAAGTAGAGAAGCAGCTTTTTGATTTGTATAAAGATCCGAACCTGAACGTCAAACCGAAAGAGCTTGAGCAGCGCGGTGGGGCATACTATTCAGATGCCGCGTGTGAAGTGATCAACGCCATTTACAATGACAAGCAGGCCGAGCACTATGTGAACGTTCCGCATCATGGGCACATCGACAATATCCCGGCAGACTGGGCCGTAGAGATGACCTGCATCCTTGGGCGCGAGGGTGCAAAACCGCATCCCCGCATTACCCACTTCGACGATAAGGTGATGGGCCTGATTCACACCATCAAAGGCTTTGAAGTAGCGGCGAGCAATGCGGCCCTGAGCGGCGAGCTGAATGACGTGCTGCTGGCGCTGAACCTGAGCCCGCTGGTGCATTCTGACCGTGACGCTGAAAAACTCGCGAGTGAGATGATCCTGGCGCATGAGAAATGGCTGCCAAACTTTGCTGCAACGGTTGAGAAACTGAAACTCACACACCGTTAAGAGGAGGCGCGATGGAAAACCTGCTGATCGTCAATGCCGATGATTTCGGCCTGTCAAAAGGGCAGAACTACGGCATTATCGAAGCCTGTCGCCGGGGCGTCGTGACCTCTACAACAGCGCTCATCAACGGTGAGGCGGTGGAACATGCGGCGCAGCTAAGCCGTGAGCTGCCCGAACTGGGCGTGGGCATGCACTTTGTGCTGACGCTTGGGTTGCCCCTTTCACCGATGCCGGGGCTGACGCGCGACGGGCAGCTGGGTAAATGGATTTGGGAAATGGCGGAGCAGGACGCTTTGCCGCTTGATGAGATTGCCCGCGAGCTGGACTGCCAGTTTAACCGCTTTGTGGATGTGTTTGGCCGCGAGCCCACCCATATCGACAGTCATCATCATGTGCATATGATCCCGGCGATTTTCCCGCTTGTGGCAGAATTTGCCAAACGTAAAGGCGTGGCGATGCGCGTGGATCGGGAGGTGCGCGGACTGCCGGACGTTGCGGTGACGTCAACGGAGGGGTTCAGCAGCGCATTTTATGGCGACGATATCGACGAAGCGCTGTTCCTGAAGGTGCTGGATGCCTCCGCCGCAAAAGGGGAGCGCTCGCTTGAGGTAATGGCGCATCCGGCGTTTGTCGATAACATCGTACGTAAGAGCGCCTACTGCTGGCCGCGTCTGGCGGAACTGGACGTGCTAACGTCGGCGTCGTTGAAGTATGCGATTGCCGAGCGTGGGTATCGTCTGGGGACGTTCAGGGATTTGTGAGCAAAATAAAGCCCGGGGACGGCTTCGCCTTACCGGGCCTACAACATCAGTCGAAATATAGGCCGGGTAAGCGTAGTGTATGACCGGATACATAGGTAACAGATCAGACCGGGAACATAGGTAACACTTTTCAGTCTATCCGGAGCACACTCTGGGTTTTTCGGTCGTAGTACGCAAGCGTTATTCCATTAAAGATGATGGCCTCCAGGCCATCATCTTGTTCTTCCAGCATGATGTACTCATCAGTCAGCGCTTCACTCAGGAACACCGTCCCCTTTTTCCCCATATAGAGTGTCCCCCTTGATTTCACCCTGTAGACCGTACCTCCTTCCGGATAAGCATATTCAGGAACCCTGCCATCCCAGTGCCGGCCTGAGGGTTGCCATACCGTTCCGGGCGTTGCACCCGCCAGGGCTTCATGCGGCCTTTCGTAGTTAAACTCTTCCCGGTAGCCACTGAACCACCGCTGTTGTTCTTCCATCGTCATAAATATGTTGCCCTGTTTTACTGCACTTTTCAGCGAACGATGCATTCGCTCATGACGGCCGTTTTCTTCCGGATGCCCCTTTCTGATGCGTTCCGGTCTGATGCCCAGCTTTATCAGCCAGACTGCAAGGCGACTTAACCCGGCGATACCTGTTCCTGCGAAAGGCTGACCATTATCCGTTCTCAGGACTTCCGGCAGACCGTACTCCAGGAACGCATCCGTCAGGCACTGCCTGACGAAGGGCTCGCTCTCCCGGTCTGCTCCCCGGCAGCTCAGAAGATACCGGCTGTGATTGTCGGTGAGGGTGAAGGGATGACAGTATTTCCGGCTCAGCAGCCTGAACTTGCCTTTAAAATCAGCGCTCCAGACCTGATTGTTCTCACTGATGATGGTCAGGGGCTGGCGATTGCCCGGGGTTCTGCGTTTTCGCTTTTTATCCGGAACCAGGCCTTCACGCTTGAGGATATCGCCGATAGTACTGGCAGCGGGGACGGTAAAATCGACGTGATGATTGAGCAGCCACATCCGCAGTTTTTTGGGGCCCCAGTCAGGGTGTTTTTGCCTCAGGGCCGTAAGCTGCCCGGCGATATCATCAGGAACTGTCCGGGAGTGGGAGTGCGGAGCACGCGACCGGTCAGAGAGAGATGACAGGTCAGAGGGGTCAAAACGCTGAAGCCATTTGTAACCGGTTTTTCGACTGATGCCGAAGAGACGGCAGAGGGCAGAAAAAGAATCCGTACCTGCATGGCAGGCACGGATGAAATCAAGGCGTTGCATAGGTCGCGTCTCAGTCCAGGGCATAGCGAGTCTCCTCTTCTATGCCAGTTATAACTGTTACCCATGTATCCGGTCTAAAGTGTTACCCATGTTTCCGGTTCATACCGTAGCGCCACCCGGTTTTTTTTACGCCGGTATCTGGTCAATCTTGCTGCTGCGCGACCACACGCGGTGCGCGGCGAGCAGGTCAAACAGCCGGGTCATAAACGCATCGTCAATGTTATCACCTTCGACAATGCCTTCTTCCCCTTGATCCGGTACCTTCAGCAGCGATTTAAACTTCCGCGCATCGCCTGCGAGGGCGATTGGCTTCAGGTGCTTATAGGCTTCCAGCAGATAATAGGCGGCATCACCGTTACCGAGCAAACTCTCAACGTCGCCGCACGGCATAATCACCGCATCAACCGTCAGGGACGGTGCCCCGGCGAAGGTCGCAGCAATCGGCAGGACGGAGCCATCATCGGCCGTCACTTCACCCATGCGTGAGTAAAGCAGTTTGGCATGTACGCCCTGAGTCTTGAGCGCCCTCATGATCCCCAGCACGTCGCTGGCGCGCGGTTTATCGTTCAGCAGGATAGCCACTACGCGGCCTTTGATCGACCCGCCAGGTACCGCGTACAGGCTCAGGGACGGATCCTTCTTCAGCCCGTTCACGTCTTTAGGCGGTGCAGCATGGCATTGCTCGTCAGTCAGCGTAATGCCGAGATTATTCGCCACGCCCTGAGCAAGCTGGATATCAATATGCGCCAGATGGTCGACCACGCGCTCGCGAATGTAGGTACGCACCACTTTGCTCAGCTCGAAGCTGAAGCCGCCGATAATGTGCTGCTGTTCGATCGGGGTCTGGCTGTTCCAGAACAGGCGAGGCTGAGCGTAATATTCGCCGAATGACGGGCTGCGCTCGCGAATTTTTGTTCCGTCCACGCGCTCCTGATACGACTCGAATCCGCCACGTTTTGGCCCCGGCGGGGTTTCACGCGGCCAGTTATCGTTAATGGAGTTCGGCTCGTAGTTCGCCGGGTTGGTATCGATATCCTGGCGATGCATCCCGTCACGCTGGAAGTTATGGTACGGACAGGTCGGACGGTTGATTGGGAGCTCATGGAAGTTAGGTCCACCAAGACGGCTGATCTGCGTATCGGTGTAAGAGAACAGACGACCCTGCAGCAGCGGATCGTTGGTGAAGTCCAGCCCCGGCACAATATGGCCCGGGTGGAACGCTGCCTGCTCATTTTCCGCGAAGAAGTTGTCCGGGTTGCGGTTAAGCACCATTTTACCCACCAGCTGAACCGGCACCAACTCTTCAGGAATAAGCTTGGTCGGGTCGAGCAGGTCGAAGTCGAATTTGAACTCGTCTTCTTCCGGGATCAGCTGTAATCCCAGCTCGTATTCCGGGAAATCACCGGCTTCAATGGATTCCCACAGTTCGCGACGGTGGAAGTCCGGATCGCGTCCGGTCAGCTTCTGCGCTTCATCCCACACCAGCGACGCTTTCCCCGCGACCGGTTTCCAGTGGAAACGCACAAACGTCGCTTTACCTTCAGCGTTAATCAGACGGAAGGTATGAATACCAAAGCCTTCCATAGTGCGATAGCTGCGCGGGATCCCCCGGTCAGACATCGCCCACATCACGTTGTGAAGGGTTTCCGGTTGCAGGGAGACGTAGTCCCAGAATGTGTCATGCGCACTTTGTCCCTGCGGTATGGCCCAGTGTGGTTCTGGTTTTACCGCATGGACAAAGTCAGGGAACTTATGCGCGTCCTGTATGAAGAAAACCGGGGTGTTATTCCCGACGAGGTCGAAAATGCCCTCTTCGGTATAGAATTTGGTGGCGAAGCCGCGGATATCACGCACCGTGTCGGCCGAACCCGCGCCGCCCTGTACGGTAGAGAAACGCACAAACACCGGTGTGATTTTGTTCGGATCGGAAAGGAAATCTGCTTTGGTGATCTCCTTCAGGCTCTTGTACGGCTGGAAATAGCCGTGCGCCGCGGAGCCGCGAGCGTGGACGATACGCTCAGGGATACGCTCATGGTCGAAATGGGTGATTTTTTCGCGCAGGATGAAATCTTCCAGCAGCGTCGGGCCGCGCGTTCCGGCGCGCAGGGAGTTCTGATCATCGGCAATGCGAACGCCCTGGTTCGTGGTCAGCGCATGGCCTTCACCGCCCTTGCGGTGAGGATCGAGCGATTTCAGCTTTTCGTTTTCCGTTTCCGGGGCTTTCATGCTGCCCGGGGCGGTAGGCTGTTCACCCGGTGCGGAAGGACCCGGTGATGGTTTGTGTGAGCCGTCGGCTGGGGCAAGTGAGTCCATTCCCGGTTGAGATTCTTCAGTCCCATGAATGGGTGACTGATGTGGTTTATCATTGTTCGACATTGCACGCTTCTCCTTTGTTCATTCCTAAAAACCCTATTAAGGATAGAACAATGTTAAGAATTAGCAGGCGAACTAAGCGTTTTCAGATATTGATTAGCGAAAGGAGCCATCTGCGATACGTCAGGCGCGACGGGCGGGGGGAGAATCGGCTATGATAGAAATTTCCTGCTTTAAGAATTTGCTTTAGTGAACCCGTCGCTTATGAAACCTCTTCGTCAACAAAACCGCCAGGTTATTAGCTATGTACCCCGCGTTGAGCCCGCGCCGCCAGACCATGCCCTGAAGGTGGATGGTTTTCGCGATGTCTGGATGCTGCGGGGTAAATACGTTGCCTTCGTGCTGATTGGCGAGCATTTCCGTCGCTCCCCTGCGTTTACGGTGCCGGAATCGGCGCAGCGATGGGCAATGCAGACCCGCCAGGATGAAGAGGTTGAAGAATAACAGCCATAAAAAAACCGCCCGATGGCGGTTTTTTTATTTCAGCAGTGATTAACGATGTGCCAGTTCGGCATCATCTTCACTGTCGAGAATCGTTTTGTCGGTCTGCTTCAGCCACTGGCTGGTCAGGGTACCGGCGGTCATTGAACCACTCACGTTCAACGCGGTACGACCCATATCGATCAGTGGTTCAACAGAGATCAGCAGGGCAACCAGCGTTACCGGCAGCCCCAGCGCAGGCAGAACGATCAGCGCAGCGAAGGTCGCGCCGCCGCCCACGCCCGCAACACCGGCGGAGCTAATGGTCACGATACCGACCAGCGTCGCAATCCAGACCGGATCCAGCGGGTTAATACCCACGGTTGGGGCAACCATCACGGCCAGCATCGCCGGGTAGAGACCCGCACAGCCGTTCTGCCCGATGGTGGCGCCAAAGGAGGCCGAGAAGCTGGCGATAGACTCGGGTACGCCCAGACGACGTGTCTGTGCTTCCACGTTCAGCGGAATCGATGCCGCGCTGGAACGGCTGGTGAAGGCGAAGGTCAGCACCGGCCAGACTTTGCGGAAATATTTCAGCGGGCCAACGCCGTTCACCGCCAGCAGGATGCCGTGCACAACAAACATGATGCCCAGACCGAGGTACGAGGCAATCACAAAGCTGCCAAGCTTGATGATGTCTTGCAGGTTAGAACCTGCCACGACTTTGGTCATCAGCGCCAGGACACCGTACGGCGTCAGCTGCATGACCAGACGCACCAGCTTCATTACCCAGCTTTGCAGGGTATCGATGGCAGTCAGAACCCGCTCGCCTTTCGGCGCATCGTCCTTCAGCAGCTTCAGCGCAGCCACGCCCAGGAACGCAGCGAAGATCACTACGCTGATAATGGAGGTTGGGCTTGCACCGGTAAGGTCAGCAAACGGGTTTTTCGGAATGAAGGAGAGCACCATCTGCGGAACGGTCAGATCGGCCACTTTACCCACGTAGTTGGTCTCAATCGCCGTCAGACGCGCGGTTTCAGCGCTACCCTGCACCAGACCTTCAGCAGTCAGGCCAAACAGATTGGTAACCAGCACACCCACCAGCGCCGCAATCAGCGTGGTGAAGAGCAGGGTGCCAATGGTCAGGAAACTGATTTTACCCAGTTGAGAAGCATTATGCAGCCGGGCTACGGCGCTCAGAATTGAGGCGAATACCAGCGGCATAACGATCATTTGCAGCAGCTGTACATAGCCGTTACCGACAATGTTGAACCACTGAATGGAATCTTTCAGTACCGGGCTGTCGGAGCCGTAAATAGCGTGTAAGGCCAGGCCAAACACCACGCCCATGACCAGACCAACCAGTACCTTTTTCGCCAGGCTCCACTGTTTGTGGCGAGCCTGGGCGAGAAGCAATAGCAATACGACGAACACAACAATGTTCGCGATGAGTGGAAAATTCATCCCCGTTCTCCTGATTTATTATACGGTCGGTTTTTACCGAACCTGTTGGCGCAAGGTTATCAGAAGTGTGATGTGGCGCTTATATCCATATGGAATGGTTTATGACAAAAGTGATTATATTGTCGGTTTAATGTTCAATCTGGTGATTAATAAAACGATTGAACTGAAATTGCAGCGAGTTGATCATCTGCGATGACCAGCGCACTGCACCATTTTCGGGCAATGTCTGCGGCATCCAGACGGCATAGGCAAACAGCGCCATGCACAGAACGCGCTCCAGCTGGTTGCCTTTTTGCGGCACGAGGATTGGCAGGCGGAAACGCCAGCGGCAGGGCCAGAGCAGCGGAACGCCCGCTGGCGTCAGCATATCGGCGAGGATATGGCTTAAGTAGCCGAGCACCATGCCCTGAATGGCATCCGCCGGGACTATCCAACTCTCGGGAACCTTCAAATAGAAGAGTGTAAGCAGGCCAAATACGGCCAGCAGGCTGTGGGTAAACCCGCGATGACCAAAGGCTCTGGCGATGGGTTTTGAAATCCACTTCAGCCGCTGACCAAGGAATGATTTTGGATGGTCGATGTCCGGCAGCAGGCAGGTCAGCACGGCAGAAGGGACAATATGCCACCAGTCCCCCTGGGCCAGCACAGGGGTCAGTTCAGCGTTTTTAGCAAACACTGCACAGGCAAGTGAAAAAAGCAGGTGGCCTTCCGCCGTCATGATAAAACCCGGTAAACTGTCAATCCATACAGTATAGGGTTTTTATACAGTGTGTGAAAGAGGTGACGGTGTAACTCTTTGTCACAAACCGGCGGTTAGCGCGCCAGCCAGCCACCGTCTACGGCAAGGGTATGGCCGTTAACGTAATCCGACGCCGCCGAGGCCAGAAACACCACCGGACCCTGTAAATCCTCCGGAAGTCCCCAGCGGCCCGCCGGAATACGGTCGAGGATCGCCTGGCTGCGCTGCTCATCATCGCGAAGTTGTTGGGTGTTATTTGTCGCCATATAACCCGGCGCGATAGCGTTCACGTTAATACCTAGCGGCGCCCATTCGTTTGCCAGCAGGCGGGTGAGCCCGAGGACGCCGCTTTTCGAAGCCGTATAGGACGGCACCCGAATGCCGCCCTGGAAGGAGAGCATGGAGGCAATGTTAATGATCTTGCCGCCCTGACCCTGCACGATAAACTGTTTCGCTACTGCCTGAGAGAGGAAAAAGACCGATTTCAGATTGAGATCGATGACCTCGTCCCAGTCCTTCTCGCTAAATTCCAGCGCATCGCACCGACGAATGGTGCCGGCATTGTTAACCAGAATATCGATGCGGCCCATCTCTGTGACGGCGGTATCCCCGACGCTCTGAATACTCTCATGCTTGCCGAGATCGGCGCGAATTGCGATAAAGCGCCGTCCCAGCGCCGTGACGCGCGCTGCCGTTTCGTCAGGAATCTTGCGGTTTACCCCCACGATATCGCATCCTGCCTGGGCGAGGGCAATGGCCATGCCTTGCCCCAGACCGGTATCGCACCCGGTCACCATCGCCACTTTTCCTGCCAGAGTAAAAGCATCCAGTATCATACGCGCCTCAGAAGTCAGGTTATTGTCATTCTGCACGTAAGGATAGGAGTCTGGAATGAGAAAAGCAAATAAAGTAAAACGTTGTTTTGATTTTGTGATACAGGCAGCCGAAGCTGCCTGAAAGAGCGTTACTCTCCGCGCAGATGGCGGGCAGTCAATTCTTCAAGAGACGTCAGCCTGACATCCGCGAGGGCAAAGCGGGGATCGTGTCGGCCTTCTTCAGCCGGCACAACGATGGAGCGCATACGTGCGGCTTTGGACGCCACCATGCCGTTAACCGAATCTTCCAGCGCCACACAGGTAAGCGGATCCAGCCCCAGTTTCGCGGCGCAGTCCATATACACCTGCGGATGTGGCTTGCTGTAAGGAAGCTTTTCGGCCGAGGCCAGCGCGTCGAAGCTGTCGCGCAGCCCGAACATCGTCAGCACTTTTTCCAGCATATGCAGAGGTGAGGCAGAGGCAAGCCCCACTTTCAGCCCTTGCGCCTTGCACAGGGCGATAGCGTCGCGTACGCCCGGTAACAGAGGCTTATTCTCTTCTACAAGGGAGATAGCACGGTTGATAATGCGCGCCGTAACTTCGTCGCGATCCGGGCCAACCCATGGCTGGTGGGCATACCAAAGGTCAACCACCATATCGATGCGCAGCCCCAGGGTATCGGGAAGCTCATTACGACGACTGATATCGACGCCGAGGCTGGCCATCACGTCCAGTTCAGCCCGATCCCACAGGGGTTCGGAATCAATCAACAATCCATCCATGTCAAAAATAGCGGCAAGTATCTGGCGCGGTGTCGACATTACAACATCTCCTTATCTTGGGGGTAAGACGAACGGTGCTAAGCACAAGCAATTTAGCATATTGCATTCAAAGATCGGGCGAAAATGACCGACAGCAGGTAGACTTAGGCACAAATAACGCGTCTTTATGAAGAGGAACTAATGACGTATCAACAAGCTGGACGCATCGCAGTCTTAAAACGTATTGCTGGTTGGGTTATTTTCATTCCCGCCCTGATTTCAACGCTGATCTCCGTACTTAAATTTATGTACGATCACAGCGAAAAACAGCCGGGCATTAATGCCGTCATGCTTGATTTTGCCCACGTCATGATTGAGATGATGCGGTTTAACACCCCATTCCTGAACGTCTTCTGGTTCAACTCGCCCACCCCGGATTTTCACCACCAGCTGAATGTCGGGTTCTGGATAATCTATGCGTTGATCTTTATCGCGATGGCGTTGCAAGCCTCCGGCGCGCGCATGAGTCGCCAGACCCGCTTTTTACGCGAAGGGGTGGAAGATCAGCTGATACTTGAGAAGGCGAAAGGCCCTGACGGGATGAGCCGCGAGCAGATCGAATCGCGCATTGTCGTTCCGCGTCATACCATTTTTGTGCAGTTTTTCCCGCTCTATATCCTGCCGGTTATTATCATTGTGGCCGGGTATTTCTTCTTTACACTGCTCGGCTTCCTGTAATGTCAAAGGGGGCGTATTGCCGCCCCCTCCCGCTATGCCGCCAGGATACGATCCAGCGCTCGCTGGGCATTCACCAGATGACTCCCGCCAAACAAAATCGCCCGGTTTAGCAAGGTGTACAGCTGATAAACCGGCTGACGTTCAAGGAAACCCGCAGGTAACGGCGAGACAGACTGATAGCCATCATAAATTTGCGGCGGCTGTTCAGGGTGCAACGGCAGCATCGCCAGGTCACATTCTCTGTCGCCCCAGTAGCAGGCCGGGTCAAATATATAGGGACCATCAGGCCCAAGCGCGCAGTTGTTCGACCATAAATCACCGTGCAGAAGGGAAGCCTGAGGCTGATGCGAAGCCAGACGCTGCTGAATGTGTTCAACAATCGCGTCGATGTTGCCGAACGCTAGTCCCTTTTCAGCGGCCAGCTCCAGCTGCCAGCCTATGCGCTGCTCGGCGAAAAAAGTCGACCAGCGGCGTTGCCACGCGTTTGGCTGTGGGGTGGTAGAGAGGTCGTTATCGAAATCGAGCCCAAACTGAGGTTGATCGCTCCACTGGTGCAAACGGGCGATCTGTTGGCCGAGAATAAAGGCGTTGTGCGCATCCAGAGGGCGCGCCGGAAGATAGTTCATCACCAGAAAGCTGTAGTCACGATCGCTGCCAACGGCTAAAACCTGTGGAACGTTGACTGTTTTACTGCGCGATAACAACTCAAGCTGATCGGCTTCGGCCGTAAAAATGGGGAGCAATTCGCGCTCATCACATTTTACGAAGAGATCGCGCCCGGCGTAACGTAAATGCCATGCGGCATGGATCTCTCCGCCTGGCAGTTCGTTACGCAGTTCAATTTCACCTTCACCCAGTTGCTCACTTAAAAGATGACTGATAGCCTGCCACATGATGTCTCTCCCATGTTGTCTGCCAGATCATAAAGTTAGCGCAAAACGGCTATAAAAAAACAGGAACTAACGCACAACTGAGCGGTTTAATTTTGTACAGGGCACTTATTGCTCTTTTTTATGCCAGTTTTCCCAGCTATCCACATCAATTTCCGTGGCTTTGTCAGTCACGCTTTCCACCAGGCTACTGGCCAGCGCCTTCACCTCCTCCTGACTCAGCGGGCTTATCAGGCCAAAGGCCAGCGAGCCGAGATCGTGAATATTGCCCTCATCGTCCGTCAGCGTGAGCAGAAAATTCGCCCGCGTGAAAGTGTTGTTGAGTTCATTCAGTTCGGTCAGCGATGCTTCATGAATATTGACGGTTACGACGTAGCGGGTGATATCACCACTGCTCATAATTCACCTCGTTGTTATCCTGAAAGTTTTCTTAGCATAGTCGATAAGCCATATTTGGCGACTTCCCCCTCCACGGGAAGGGGAAGCACGTTCAGCTTCTCGCCAGGTAATCGACAATTTTCTGAGTATCCGCAAGCGAACACAGACGGGTTCCCTGATTGATGGTGGCAGCGCTCCCTGCCGCGACGCCATAGCGTGCCATCTCCAGAAGCGAAGCGCCCTGCGCCAGCTTCAGCACCATCGCGCCAACCATACTGTCACCGGCACCCACGGTACTCTGACTTTTCATCGGCGGTGGAACAACCTGCACGCAGCCCGTCTTGTCGACGGCCAGCGCACCCTGAGGACCGAGAGAGACTACAACGCGATGCGCTTTGCCCGTGCGTACCAGCTCTTCTGCGGCAGTACGCACGTCATCAGGCTGGTTGAGCTCGCGATTGACAAGCGCACTGAGCTCTTTCTGGTTAGGTTTGACAAGTTCAAGTTGTCCGGGCTCTAACGCCGCCTTCAGGGCATCGCCTGAGCTATCGACAATGCAGCGGATGCCGCGCTGGAGCACCGCCTGAACCAGTGCCGTCAGCTTTTCTGTTTTGACGCCCGGCGGCAGGCTACCGCTGATCACCAGCAATGAGCCGCTTTCAATGGTCAGCACTTTCTCTTCCAGTTGACGAAACTCATCATCGCTCAACTTCGCCCCTGGCATCACAAAACGATATTGCTCGCCGCTGGATTCAACATGGACATGCAGGTTTTGCCGGGTCCAGTCTCTGGCGTCAACGGTATCTACGGCAACCTGTTCATCTGCCAGCAACGCAACCAGATGCTCACCCGTGGCGCCGCCAGCGGGGAAGATGGCGGTTGCTTTTCCGCCGAGATGGGTAATGGCACGCGCCACGTTAATGCCGCCGCCGCCCGGCTCAAACACCGGCGCGCTACAGCGCAGCTTACCTTCCGGATAGATTTGCGGCGTCATGGTCGCAGAGTCGAGGGAAGGGGAGAGCGTCAGCGTGTAAATCGAAGCCATCATGACCTCCTTTTATCATGGGTTATTTTAAGCCTGGCACCGTTTGGCAGGAAGGCAACGTAAATAACAGTATGATTTTAAAAATGAATGCTGACAAAAAACCTTGGCCGGGTATATACATTAAATCGCGTTTTGGGATCGTTCTTATTCAAAAAATGAAAGAAGAAATTATTGCTATGTTATTTGCGGCTTTTTATAATTTGTTACCTTTCTATGGTCGCCTTGTCATTGATCCGCAAGAAAGTTTCCGAGACCGTGACGGTCTCTTTTTATGTTGTACGGACTCCTAAAATAAATGAAGCTTTTGAAGACAGTACCCGCAGCACTGATGCTGGCGGGTGGCGTATTTGCGTCACTGAATGCAACCGCCGATGATACCGTTTTTACTGTCATGGACGATCCCTCCACTGCCAAAAAACCCTTTGAAGGTAACGTGAATGCCGGGTATCTGGCGCAATCCGGTAACACGAAAAGCTCCTCCATGACCGCAGACAGCACCCTGACCTGGTACGGCAACACCACGGCCTGGTCGCTGTGGGGCAATGCCAGCAACACGTCTGCTAACGATGAACGCTCCTCTGAGAAATACGCGGTAGGTGGGCGTAGCCGTTACAACATGACAGATTATGACTACCTGTTTGGGCAGGCGAGTTGGCTTACTGACCGCTACAACGGCTATCGCCAGCGCGATGTCATGACTGCGGGTTATGGTCGTCAGTTCCTGAATGGACCAGTGCACAGCCTCCGTTTTGAATTCGGTCCGGGTGTCCGTTACGACGAGTACACCAACGGCGAAGATGAAACCCAGCCGCTGGGTTATGCATCGGGCACCTACGCATGGCAAATGACTGACAACGCTAAATTCACCCAGGGTGTGTCGGTGTTTGGTGCTGAAGATACAACGCTGAACTCTGAAAGTGCGTTGAACGTGGCTATCAACGAACACTTTGGACTCAAGGTGGCGTACAACGTAACCTGGAACTCTTCACCGCCTGATTCCGCGCCGGAACATACCGATCGCCGAACCACGATTTCTTTAGGTTATAAAATGTAATTTCTTCGGGCCGGGACTATTCTCGGCCTGTTTTTTATTTTTTGAAACTGTGCTTATTTATATTAAACGGCGTTTTGAAATAATAGGCATGGCTTCGTCTTCATAATTTCTCCATAATTAGGCGACCAGGCCTTATTCAGTTTATTTAACACGAATTGATAAATAATTTGACTAGGCAAAAGTGTGATCCAGATCTACACTTACGGCACAGGCAAAAAACTCGCCTCAGACATTTCTGCATTAATTAAGTATGAGAACAGAATTATGAAAAAAATCAAAACCGCTACAGCAGCGATGGTGCTTTCCGCACTTTCATTTGGCGTATTTGCTGCTGATAATATGACGCAACCTGCCAGTGACGTTAACAGCCCAGTCGGGATCGCTAAAGCCTCTGATGTTGAAGCAGGCTCCAACATTGCCCCTGGCTCCCAGTCTACCGGCCAGTCAATGAATGATGCATTTGATGTACACAAGCTGGTGGCGGGTGAGTGGTCCTGATATTTCAACTGCCACATGTGATGGAATATATACGCTGTCACAGCCTGGCGAAAACCGGATTATGACGTACCGGTTTTGGACCATAAATTTTCGTAAAGATAGTTAAGATTTATTCAGTAAATTCACGGCACGTTTTCGCTGACATAATATTAGCCCCAGATCATCGCGGCCCAGCGCAGCAGCAACATCGCGCCGCAAATAGCGATTAACACCACGACCATTTTCCAGTGCTTAACGGCAAATCTTTTTGTTGGCATAACCCAATCCTTGTCAGTTGATACCCTTAGTCTACCAAAGTCTGCGCCAGAAAGCGCTTTACCCGGGACAACAGGTTATGCCAGAACAGCGGTTCGGCTTAAAACCAGTGGAATCTGTCGGCCAGTATCAATACCAGACCAGCAGCGGAAAGTAGATTCAATATCACAACGGTTCTGCTCGATACATTCATGTGATACCCCTTCGATGTTTAAGGACCAGATCAAGAATAGCTCAGCACTTTCGGATTGCGAGCCCCCGTCAACAAAAGTTCATGAACGCAGACATAAGGATGAGCGGTTCAAATCGGTCGCGGGAAGGTGCATTCGCCCTGTTAATAGTGTTACCATTACGCTGCTTGCCGTAAATCCGCATTTATCTGAATCGGCAGGTGCATGATGACGAACCAATTTGACGATTGTTGGTCAGATGGTTTCGTAATCTACTGTTTAATCACGATTATTTTCTTTGTATATGCTCTTATGTGTGGGGCATCACTGCAAATAAGGATATAAAATGCCTGTAATTACTCTTCCTGATGGCAGCCAACGCCATTTCGACCACGCTGTAAGCCCAATGGATGTTGCCCTGGATATCGGTCCTGGACTCGCAAAAGCAACCATTGCAGGCCGCGTAAACGGTGAGCTGGTAGACGCGTCCGATCTGATTGAAAGCGATGCAACGCTTGCGATCATCACCGCGAAAGACGAAGAAGGTCTGGAGATCATTCGTCACTCCTGTGCGCACCTGTTAGGTCATGCTATTAAGCAGCTGTGGCCCAACACCAAAATGGCGATCGGCCCGGTTATCGACAACGGCTTCTACTACGACGTTGACCTTGACCACACCCTGACACAGGAAGATATCGACGCGCTCGAAAAACGTATGCATGAGCTCGCCGAAACGAACTATGACGTCATCAAGAAGAAAGTCAGCTGGCATGAAGCGCGTGAAACCTTCGTGAAGCGCGGCGAGAGCTATAAAGTCTCGATTCTTGATGAAAACATCGCTCATGATGACAAGCCTGGCTTGTACCATCACGAAGAATATGTCGACATGTGCCGTGGACCGCACGTGCCGAATATGCGCTTCTGTCATCACTTCAAACTGATGAAAATCGCAGGCGCCTACTGGCGTGGCGACAGCAACAATAAAATGTTGCAGCGTATCTATGGTACCGCATGGGCCGATAAGAAAGCCCTGAACGCGTACCTGCAACGCCTGGAAGAGGCGGCTAAGCGTGACCACCGTAAAATCGGTAAGCAGCTTGACCTGTATCATATGCAGGAAGAAGCGCCGGGGATGGTGTTCTGGCATAACGACGGCTGGACAATCTTCCGTGAACTGGAAACGTTCGTGCGCTCCAAGCTGAAAGAGTACCAGTATCAGGAAGTGAAAGGCCCGTTCATGATGGACCGTGTGCTGTGGGAAAAAACCGGCCACTGGGACAACTACAAAGATGCGATGTTCACCACTTCGTCTGAGAACCGTGAATACTGCATCAAGCCAATGAACTGTCCGGGCCACGTTCAGATCTTCAACCAGGGTCTGAAATCCTACCGCGATCTGCCGCTGCGTATGGCGGAGTTCGGTAGCTGCCACCGTAACGAGCCATCAGGTGCGCTGCACGGGCTGATGCGTGTTCGTGGCTTTACTCAGGATGATGCGCATATCTTCTGTACTGAAGATCAGGTACGTGATGAAGTTAACGCCTGTATTCGTATGGTCTACGATATGTACAGCACCTTTGGCTTCGAGAAGATCGTGGTCAAACTCTCAACGCGTCCGGAAAAACGTATCGGTAGCGATGAGACATGGGATCGCGCAGAAGCGGATCTCGCCGTGGCGCTGGAAGAGAACGGTATTCCGTTCGAATACCAGCTGGGCGAGGGCGCATTCTACGGTCCAAAAATTGAATTTACCCTGTATGACTGCCTCGATCGCGCATGGCAGTGCGGAACGGTACAGCTGGACTTCTCCCTGCCGCAGCGTTTAAGCGCCTCTTATGTTGGCGAAGACAACGAGCGTCAGGTGCCGGTTATGATTCACCGTGCGATTCTCGGTTCACTGGAGCGCTTCATCGGCATCCTGACTGAAGAGTTCGCGGGCTTCTTCCCAACCTGGCTTGCGCCAGTGCAGGTAGTTGTGATGAACATTACCGATTCTCAGGCGGATTACGTTAAAGAATTGACGCAGAAACTACAAAATGCGGGCATTCGCGTAAAAGCAGACTTGAGAAATGAGAAGATTGGCTTTAAAATCCGCGAGCACACTTTACGTCGTGTCCCGTATATGTTGGTCTGTGGTGATAAAGAGGTGGAAGCAGGCAAAGTTGCCGTTCGCACCCGCCGTGGTAAAGACCTGGGGAGCCTGAACGTAAGTGAAGTGATTGAGAAGCTGCAACAAGAGATTCGCAGCCGCAGTCTTCAACAACTGGAGGAATAAGGTATTAAAGGCGGAAAACGAGTTCAAACGGCACGTCCGAATCGTATCAATGGCGAGATTCGCGCCCAGGAAGTTCGCTTAACAGATCTTGAAGGTGAACCACTGGGGATTGTGAGTCTGAGAGAAGCGATCGAAAAAGCTGAAGAAGCTGGAGTAGATTTAGTTGAAATCAGCCCTAACGCCGAACCGCCAGTTTGTCGTATTATGGACTACGGCAAGTTCCTTTATGAAAAGAGTAAATCTTCTAAGGAACAGAAGAAGAAGCAAAAAGTTATCCAGGTTAAGGAAATCAAATTCCGTCCTGGTACCGACGATGGCGATTATCAGGTAAAACTCCGCAGCCTGATTCGCTTTCTGGAAGATGGCGATAAGGCCAAGATCACGCTGCGTTTCCGCGGTCGTGAGATGGCCCACCAACAGATTGGTATGGAAGTGCTTAACCGCGTCCGTGAAGATCTGAGTGAACTGGCAGTAGTCGAATCCTTCCCAACGAAGATCGAAGGCCGCCAGATGATCATGGTGCTCGCTCCTAAGAAGAAACAGTAAGGCCTTCAAGCAGCAAAATCTGTGGAGCCTTCGGGCCCCATAGGTTTTGTTCGCCTATGTTTCGTTTATTTAACAATGCGAAGTGGAAGTTATTAAAATGCCAAAAATTAAGACCGTACGCGGTGCTGCTAAGCGCTTCAAAAAAACCGGTAAAGGTGGTTTTAAGCACAAGCACGCTAACCTGCGTCACATTCTGACTAAGAAAGCTACCAAGCGTAAACGTCACCTGCGTCCAAAAGCCATGGTTTCTAAAGGCGATCTGGGCCTGGTCATCGCGTGCCTGCCGTACGCATAAGTCGTTAACGTTTAACTTTTTTAACTTAGAATAGATACAGGAGAGCACACATGGCTCGCGTAAAACGTGGTGTAATTGCACGTGCACGTCACAAGAAAATTTTGAAACAAGCTAAAGGCTACTACGGTGCGCGTTCACGCGTATACCGCGTTGCCTTCCAGGCTGTTATCAAAGCAGGTCAGTACGCTTACCGTGACCGTCGTCAGCGTAAGCGTCAGTTCCGTCAACTGTGGATTGCGCGTATCAACGCAGCAGCACGTCAGAACGGTATTTCTTACAGCAAATTCATCAACGGCCTGAAAAAAGCCTCTGTTGAAATCGACCGTAAGATCCTGGCTGACATCGCAGTATTCGACAAAGTAGCGTTCACCGCTCTGGTCGAAAAAGCGAAAGCAGCACTGGCATAAGCCAGTTGAAAGAGGGGGCTTTGCTCCCTCTTTTCATATCGCCTTATCAGAAGATTGACATTTACCCGTCCAGGCTTTTCAATAAGGTCTTAACGGTTTTTACCCTACAAGGTAACGCAAGCATGAATGCTGCTATTTTCCGCTTCTTCTTTTACTTTAGCACCTGACTTCAGGAGGCTAGCGCGTGAAAGATGAAACGAAAAACAGCGCCAGATAAGCCTCCCGATGGAGGCTTTTTTTGTGCCTGAATTTGAGAGATTACGTCCAACAATTCGGTGTCTGCACCGACATAATGAGGAAAACCATGTCACATCTCGCAGAGCTGGTTGCCAGTGCAACGGCCGCCATTAACCAGGCCTCAGATGTTGCCGCGTTAGACAATGTCCGCGTCGAATATCTGGGCAAGAAAGGGCATCTGACCCTTCAGATGACTACCCTGCGTGAACTGCCAGCAGAGGAGCGCCCGGCAGCAGGTGCAGTGATTAACGAAGCCAAAGAGCAGGTACAACAGGCGCTGAACGCACGTAAAGCTGAGCTGGAAAGTGCAGTACTGAATGCGCGTCTGGCGGCAGAAACGATTGACGTTTCTCTGCCGGGTCGCCGTATCGAAAACGGCGGTCTGCATCCGGTTACCCGTACTATCGATCGTATTGAAAGTTTCTTCGGTGAGCTCGGCTTTACCGTGGCGACTGGCCCGGAAATTGAAGATGACTACCACAACTTCGATGCCCTTAACATTCCTGGCCATCATCCGGCACGCGCTGACCACGACACTTTCTGGTTTGACGCCACCCGTCTGCTGCGTACTCAGACATCTGGCGTTCAGATCCGTACCATGAAGGAGCAGGCTCCACCGATCCGCATCATCGCGCCGGGTCGCGTATACCGTAACGACTACGATCAGACCCACACCCCAATGTTCCACCAGATGGAAGGTCTGATTGTTGATAAAAACATCAGCTTCACCAACCTGAAAGGCACACTGCACGATTTCCTGAACAACTTCTTTGAGGAAGATTTGCAGGTTCGTTTCCGTCCGTCCTACTTCCCGTTCACTGAACCTTCTGCGGAAGTTGACGTGATGGGTAAAAACGGTAAATGGCTGGAAGTGCTGGGCTGCGGCATGGTGCATCCAAACGTACTGCGCAACGTAGGTATCGATCCGGAAGTTTACTCCGGCTTTGCGTTCGGTATGGGCATGGAGCGTCTTACCATGCTGCGCTACGGCGTAACCGACTTACGTGCGTTCTTCGAAAACGATCTGCGTTTCCTCAAACAGTTTAAATAAGGGCAGGAAAGAACAATGAAATTCAGTGAACTGTGGTTACGCGAATGGGTTAACACCACGCTGGACAGCGACGCGCTTTCTAACCAGATCACCATGGCGGGTCTGGAAGTTGATGGCGTGGATCCTGTTTCTGGCGCCTTTACCGGCGTCGTGGTAGGTGAAGTGGTTGAGTGTGGCCAGCACCCTAACGCCGACAAACTGCGCGTAACAAAAGTCAATGTGGGCGGTGACCGTCTGCTGGATATCGTCTGCGGTGCGCCAAACTGCCGACAGGGCCTGAAGGTAGCCGTGGCGACCGTCGGCGCGGTACTGCCGGGCGATTTCAAAATCAAAGCGGCTAAGCTGCGCGGTGAGCCGTCTGAAGGCATGCTGTGCTCCTTCTCCGAGCTGGGCATTTCCGACGATCACTCCGGGATTATCGAGCTGCCGCAGGATGCACCAGTGGGTACCGATATCCGCGAATACCTGAAGCTTGATGACAACACCATCGAAATCAGCGTGACGCCAAACCGTGCCGACTGCTTAGGTATCATCGGTGTAGCCCGCGACGTGGCCGTTCTGAACCAGACCGAACTGAACGAGCCGGAGATCGCTCCGGTTGAGGCAACCATCAGTGATGTGCTGCCGATTCAGGTTGACGCCCCTGACGCATGTCCGCGCTACCTCGGTCGCGTGGTGAAAGGCATCAACGTTAAAGCGCCAACCCCGCTGTGGATGAAAGAGAAACTGCGTCGCTGTGGTATCCGTTCTATCGACGCTGTGGTTGACGTGACCAACTATGTTCTGCTGGAGCTGGGCCAGCCAATGCACGCCTTCGATAAAGATCGTATCGAAGGGGGTATTATTGTGCGCATGGCGAAAGAGGGCGAAACCCTGGTTCTGCTGGACGGCAGCGAAGCGAAACTGAACGCCGACACCCTGGTAATTGCCGATCACAACAAAGCGCTGGCGATGGGCGGGATCTTCGGCGGCGAGCACTCTGGCGTCAACGACGAGACGCAAAACGTCCTGCTGGAATGCGCGTTCTTCAGCCCGCTCTCCATCACCGGCCGCGCACGCCGTCACGGTCTGCACACTGACGCTTCTCACCGCTATGAGCGTGGCGTGGATCCTGCGCTGCAATACAAAGCGATGGAGCGTGCGACTCGCCTGCTGATCGACATCTGCGGCGGCGAAGCGGGTCCGGTTATCGATGTGACCAACCAAGCGGCGCTGCCGAAGCGTGCGACCATTACTCTGCGCCGCAGCAAGCTGGATCGTCTGATTGGTCACCACGTTGCCGATGCGCAGGTGACCGACATTCTGACGCGTCTGGGCTGCGAAGTGACTGAAGGTCAGGATGAGTGGAAAGCCGTTGCGCCATCCTGGCGTTTCGACATGGAGATCGAAGAAGATCTGGTGGAAGAAGTGGCCCGCGTGTACGGCTACAACAATATCCCTGACGAGCCGGTGCAGGCGGGTCTGGTGATGGGCAGCCATCGCGAAGCCGATCTGTCACTGAAGCGTGTGAAAACCATGCTGAACGACAAAGGCTACCAGGAAGTGATCACCTACAGCTTCGTTGATCCTAAGCTGCAACAGCTGATCCACCCGGGTCAGGAAGCGCTGATCCTGCCAAGCCCGATCTCCAGCGAGATGTCAGCGATGCGTCTGTCCCTGTGGACGGGACTGCTGGGTACTATCGTTTATAACCAGAACCGTCAGCAGAACCGCGTGCGTATTTTCGAAAGCGGTTTGCGCTTTGTACCGGATACTCAGGCCAATTTAGGCATCCGTCAGGATCTCATGCTGGCCGGCGCCATCAGCGGTAACCGCTATGAAGAGCACTGGGACCTGGCAAAAGGGACGGTTGATTTCTACGATATGAAGGGCGATCTGGAAGCGATTCTCGATCTGACCGGTAAATTATCCGAAATTGAATTCCGCGCAGAAGCGATTCCAGCCCTGCATCCGGGCCAGAGTGCGGCGATCTATTTAGACGGCAAACGTGTTGGTTTTATTGGGGTTGTTCACCCGGAGCTGGAACGTAAGCTGGATCTGAATGGCCGTACCATCGTATTCGAGCTGGAGTGGAACCCGGTTGCAGACCGCGTCATTCCTCAGGCAAAGGACGTCTCACGCTTCCCGGCAAACCGCCGTGATATCGCGGTTGTGGTCGCTGAAAATGTGCCCGCAGCAGATATTTTGGCCGAATGTAAGAAAGTTGGCGTAAATCAGGTAGTTGGCGTAAACTTATTTGACGTGTACCGCGGCAAGGGCGTAGCAGAAGGTTTCAAGAGCCTCGCTATTAGCCTTATCCTTCAGGATACCAGCCGTACACTCGAAGAAGAGGAGATTGCCGCTACCGTCGCCAAATGTGTAGAGGCATTAAAAGAGCGATTCCAGGCATCATTGAGGGATTGAACCTATGGCGCTTACAAAAGCTGAAATGTCAGAATATCTGTTTGATAAGCTTGGGCTTAGCAAACGGGATGCCAAAGAGCTGGTAGAGCTGTTTTTCGAAGAGATCCGTCGTGCTCTGGAAAATGGTGAGCAGGTTAAACTTTCCGGCTTTGGCAATTTTGATTTGCGAGACAAAAACCAACGTCCGGGCCGTAACCCGAAGACGGGGGAAGATATTCCCATTACAGCCCGCCGCGTGGTGACCTTCAGACCCGGACAGAAGTTAAAAAGCCGTGTCGAAAACGCAACGCCCAAAGCAGAGTAATATGAACTAACTAAAAAGGCCGCTCACGCGGCCTTTTTTCTTTGCGCTATTTGCTAAACCCGCCGTAAAATCAATGATATCTCAACCGGATAACCTATCGTCTATGCTTGATCTTGCCCGTCTTCAGCACCGCTCCGATCTCCGCCGCCTGTGTCTGCTCGGGGTGCTGATGATTGTCGCCACCACCGTCAGCCTGTGTGCGGGCGATCGGTGGCTGGGACCGGAAAGCTGGTTTACGCCTGAGGGACAGCTCTTTGTCTGGCAGATCCGCCTGCCACGGACGCTGGCTGTGCTTTTAGTCGGCGCTGCGCTGGCGCTGTGCGGCACGATCATGCAGGCATTATTTGAAAACCCTCTGGCGGAACCCGGACTTCTCGGGGTATCGAATGGCGCAGGCGTCGGGCTTATCGCCGCCGTGATGCTGGGGGGAGGCGAGCTCTCCGCCTGGGGGATTAGCCTCAGCGCTATCCTTGGCGCGCTGTTGATAACCCTTATCCTTCTGCGCTTTGCTCGTCGCCATTTATCCACCAGCCGGCTGCTGCTTGCCGGGGTAGCGTTGGGGATCATCTGTAGCGCGCTGATGACATGGGCCGTCTACTTCTCCACCTCTTTCGATCTGCGCCAGTTAATGTACTGGATGATGGGGGGATTTGGTGGCGTTGACTGGCGTCAGGGGTGGCTGATGGTGCTCCTGATCCCGGTCATCCTGTGGACGGTGTTCCAGGCGCAGCCGCTTAATATTCTCGCGCTGGGCGAAACGTCTGCTCGCCAGCTCGGGATGCCGATTGGCTTCTGGCGCAACGTGCTGGTTATCGCTATCGGCTGGATGGTGGGCGTAAGCGTGGCGCTGGCGGGGGCGATTGGCTTTATTGGGCTGGTGATCCCGCATATGCTGCGCCTGTGCGGTATTACGGACCACCGAACCCTGCTTCCTGCCTCGGCGGTTGCCGGGGCGGCAACGCTGCTGATTGCCGATATCATCGCCCGGCTTGCGCTGACGGCCGCTGAGTTGCCGATAGGCGTGGTGACCGCAACGCTGGGCGCACCGGTCTTTATCTGGCTACTATTAAAAGCTGGACGTTAAAACACAACCTGTAAGTCAACCTGAGGGAATGCTATGCAGTCTGATATTCTGAATACCGAAGTGACTACCATTGACGGCGAGAAAACCACGCTGGAAGGCTACAAGGGCAAGGTACTGCTCATCGTGAACGTGGCATCGAAATGTGGCCTTACGCCGCAGTATGAACAGCTGGAAAACATTCATAAAGCCTGGGAAAAAGACGGCTTTACCGTACTCGGCTTCCCGTGCAACCAGTTCCTGGGCCAGGAGCCGGGCAGCGAAGAGGAGATTAAGACCTTTTGCAGCACAACCTATGGTGTGACGTTCCCGATGTTCAGCAAAATTGATGTGAACGGGGAGAATCGACATCCGCTGTATGCCAAACTGGTGGCCGCGGCGCCGACCGCCGTTGCGCCTGAAGAGAGTGGTTTCTATGAGCGTATGGCGAGCAAAGGTCGCGCGCCGCTCTATCCGGACGATATTCTGTGGAACTTCGAAAAATTCCTGATTGGCCGTGACGGTCAGGTCGTGCAGCGTTTCTCGCCTGACATGACGCCTGAAGATCCTATCGTGATGGAATCAATCAAACTGGCGCTGGCGAAATAATGACGCTGCTGATGCAGCTCACAGGCGTTGCCGGGAAGAGACGTCTTGAGCCTGTTACCGCCGCAGTCAACGCAGGTGAAATCCTTCACCTGGTTGGGCCTAACGGCGCCGGAAAAAGCACGCTGCTGGCGCGCATGGCGGGGCTGACCCGCGGGGAAGGGGAGATTACCTTTCTCGGGCAATCGCTCGTCAACTGGCTACCCTCTACACTCGCCTCCCGTCGAAGCTATCTGGTTCAGCAGCAGGTTCCGCCCTTTGCAATGCCCGTCTGGCACTACCTGACGCTGCACCTGCCTGATAAAAATCAGGTAGCATTGCTCCATGACGTTGCTGCGGCGCTCGGGTTAGACGATAAGCTCACCCGACAGGCCAGCCAGCTTTCCGGTGGCGAATGGCAGCGCGTGCGTCTGGCCGCCGTCATCCTTCAGGTTCATCCGGTGGGAAATCCTCACGGGCGGTTGCTGCTGCTGGACGAGCCGATGAGCGGACTGGACGTTGCCCAGCAGGCAGCGCTGGATACTCTGCTCAGCGCGCTGTGTCGCAAGGGCATCGCCATTGTGATGAGCAGCCATGATTTAAACCATACGTTGCGCCACGCGCATCGGGTGTGGTTGCTGGCGCGTGGCAAACTGATTGCCAGCGGAACGCGCGACAGCGTGCTGACGGCCCCCAATCTTGCGAGTGCTTATCACATGTCGTTCCGGAGGCTGGATATTGAAGGCCACAAGATGCTCATTTCCACGGCGCAGGAATAACCTTTCTTGCACAGCCGCATAGATGCACGCTAAATTACCGAAAGAACAAAAAAAGCAGAGGATTCGTCTGAAATGCGATTCTGGTTTCTCCTTGTTGCGGCGCTATTTCTTGCAGGATGCAGCAGCCATCGTGCACCTCCGCCTAACCCACGGCTTTCTGACTCCATTACGGTCATTGCCAGCCTGAACGATCAGCTCAGCAACTGGCGCGGCACCCCTTATCGCTACGGCGGGATGAGCCGGGGCGGGGTGGATTGCTCGGGATTTGTGCTGATGACTTTCCGCGATAAATTTGACCTACAGCTTCCGCGTGAAACGCGTATGCAGGCGAAAATCGGCACTGAAATTGATAAAGACGAGCTCCTGCCCGGCGATCTGGTCTTTTTTAAAACAGGTTCCGGTGAAAGCGGCCTTCATGTCGGCATTTATGACACCGATAATCAGTTCATTCATGCCTCGACCAGCCGCGGCGTGATGCGCTCCTCTCTCGATAATGTTTACTGGCGTAAAAATTTCTGGCAGGCCAGGCGTATTTAACCGCTGCATAAAGATGCAGTGCGGAGGGCCTGGCGGTGAAAATAGACGTCAGGCTTTTCTTGCGGGTGGATTAAAGTAAAATTTTTGCCCACTTATTTTTGTCAGCATGTGCCTGTTTTATCTAAAACTGGCTATTATTCAATAACCAGGATAAGATTATTTTAGATTCAGGGAAAAATCTGAAAATTAATACGGAAAGAATGAAATTAATCTTATTAAAATCAAGACAGTGGAATTGTGCCTGCAATTGCTCCAGGATGTTCTCTCTCATCTTTAATGCAGGACAAGGGCGATGATTATTACGCTAGATAATGCTTACCAGTCTGAACTTTTACTCCTTCCGGCACGTGATAGTGCAGGTTTGCTTAAAGGTTTAGAGATTTTGGTTAACTTTACTGGCGTGGGTACGGACGTACGAATCCCGACTGAACTGGTTATCCCTCATCTTTCTCAGGAAGATGAATTAGTGCTGTTTCAGGAAAAACTGCAATTACTCGATACCTGTAAGCTATTTTTTATTCAGCATCAGTTAATTGCATGGATCAATATTACACCTGCAATTGTTGAGTTTTTATTAACTAATGAGAACGCTGTTTCAATCCTTGATCGTTATCCGTTTCTTGAGTTTACTGTTAATGAGAACTATCCAGGTTTAAATAACGGGAAAGACGATCTTACGCTTGCAAGAATGGCGATCCATTTTCCCTTAGTGCTGGCTAACTTTGGTGCAGGGGCTGCATCCCTTAAACCGGTTTATGATGGTCTGTTCAAACGGGTGATTCTGGATAAATACTTTATTCATCAGCGCGTCTCGGCGCTCTCTTTCGAGCCATTTATGCGCGCCATTCTCTGGCAGATCGCGCCGCATTGTCAGTCGGTCATGGTCTCGGGAATTGACGATCACGGCATCTTACAACGCGTGCTGCCCTTCAATTTTGGCGCAATGCAGGGAACCCTGTGGCCTGCCGTCCCGGCAGAACGCGTAACGACCCTCGTTCAGCAATAACCCCTTTCTTCGCCCGTGTTTACGTCAAGGGAAACCCTCTACACTTAAAGCAGGAGGACTTATGACCCTGTCTTTTACTGCTCACTGGCACGATGAATTACCCGGCTTTTACACCGCGCTTAAGCCCACGCCTTTACAGAACGCGCGTCTTATCTGGCATAACGATGCATTAGCGGATTCGCTTGGCATCCCTTCGACACTTTTTCAGCCAGAAAAGGGCGCCGGTGTCTGGGGCGGCGAAACGCTGCTTCCGGGCATGAAGCCTCTGGCTCAGGTCTACAGCGGACATCAGTTTGGCGTCTGGGCGGGACAGCTCGGCGATGGTCGCGGCATCCTGCTGGGTGAACAGGTTCTACCGAATGGCGAAACGCTCGACTGGCACCTGAAAGGGGCAGGGTTAACACCGTACTCACGCATGGGGGATGGCCGCGCGGTGCTGCGTTCAACCATTCGTGAGAGTCTGGCTTCCGAGGCGATGCATGCCCTGGGGATCCCCACCTCACGCGCGCTGTCCATTGTCACCAGCGACACGCCGGTGGCCCGCGAGACGATAGAGCAGGGGGCGATGCTGATCCGCGTGGCGGAAAGCCATCTGCGTTTCGGTCATTTTGAACACTTCTACTATCGCCGCGAGCCGGATAAAGTCCGCCAGCTTGCCGATTACGCCCTTCGACGTCACTGGCCGCACCTGCAAAACGAACCGGACCGCTATGTTCTCTGGTTCCGTGATATTGTCGCGCGCACCGCCTCAATGATTGCCCGCTGGCAGGCCGTCGGCTTTGCCCACGGGGTGATGAATACCGACAACATGTCCCTGTTAGGGCTGACGTTTGACTACGGTCCGTACGGCTTCCTTGATGACTATCAACCGGGTTACATCTGTAACCATTCGGACTATCAGGGGCGTTACCGTTTCGACAACCAGCCTGCGGTGGGGCTGTGGAACCTTCAGCGGCTTGCGCAAAGCCTGTCGCCGTTTATCGACGTCGATGCCCTGAACGATGCGCTCGACACCTATCAGGAGGTCTTGCTGCGGGAATATGGTTTGTTAATGCGCAACAAGCTGGGGCTGATGAGGCAGGAAAAAGGCGATAACGCGCTGCTGAATGGGCTGTTTGCCATCATGGCGCGTGAAGGCAGCGACTATACCCGAACCTTCCGTATGCTGAGCCAGACTGCGCAGCAGAGCGCCGCTTCACCGCTGCGTGACGAGTTCATCGATCGACAGGCGTTTGATGACTGGTTTGCCACTTACCGGGCGCGTTTACAGCAGGAACAGATTGATGACGATACCCGCCAGGTGCGGATGAAGGCGGTTAACCCGGCGATGGTGTTGCGCAACTGGCTGGCGCAGCGGGCTATTGAGCAGGCAGAGCAGGGGGATTATGCCGAGCTGCATCGGCTGCATATCGCCCTGCGCACGCCGTTTGCCGACCGGGAGGATGACTATGTCAGCCGCCCGCCGGACTGGGGCAAGCGACTGGAAGTGAGCTGCTCAAGCTAAGGGGCGAGAAAAACCTGCGGCGCGGCGTGCGCCGGATGTCTGCCGACGTGCACCTGCGCACCGTACCAGCGCGCCAGCGCGTCGGCCTGCAATACCGTCTCCGGTATGCCCTGAGAAACAATCCTGCCGTTGTGTAACAGCAGGATCCGGTCCGACCATAACGCGGCGAGATTAAGATCGTGCAGCACCACGCAGACGTGAAGATGACCCAGCCGGGTCAGCGATTTCAACAGGCGCAGCAGATGCTGCTGGTGGTAGAGATCCAGCGCTGAAGTGGGTTCGTCGAGAAACAGCCAGCCGCGCGGCGTTCCCTCACGCCACAGCTGCGCCAGCGCGCGGGCGAGCTGGATGCGCTGCTGCTCGCCACCCGAGAGGGAATGGTAACGTCTGCCAGCCAGCGGCAGGCAACCGGCCAGCTGCATCACCTCACGCACAATCGTCGGTTCAGGTTGACGCGACCAGGGCGCACGCCCCATTCCAACGATCTCCTCCACCAGCCAGTCAAATCCAGGCTGAGTATGCTGACGCATCACTGCCCGATAGCGGGACAGCGTCTCCGGGTGCCATTCATCCAGCGCTTTCCCCGCCAGCGAACAGCTACCGCTGTCGGGTTTCAGGTAGCCGGTCAGCAGTCGCAGCAGCGTGGATTTCCCCGCGCCGTTGGGACCGATCAATGTAACCAGCTCTCCCTGCGACAGTGACAGCGAAACGTTATCTGTCAGCGTGCGGCCAGACCGGGTAAAAGTCAGATTTTCAGCCGTATAACGTTCAGCCATGCTGTTCTCCACGACGAAAAATGAGCCATAAGAACCAGGGGGCGCCAAGGATGCTGGTGAGCAACCCGACCGGCATTTCTGCCGGGGCGACCAGAGTGCGGGCTACCGTATCCGCCACCAGCAGCAGAAAAGCGCCCGCGAGAACCGTGCCGGGGAGGGTTGCCCGGTGATCGGCGCCCAGCCACATGCGCATCAGGTGCGGCACCACAAGTCCGACAAAGCCAATCACGCCGCTGACGGCGACAGCCGCAGCGACCAGCAGAGCGCTGCATAACAGTAATATTCGCTGTACAAGGGCAACGTCCACGCCGAGATAATGCGCTTCCTCTTCACCCAGTTGCAGTAAATTTAACGCGCTGGCACAACGCCAGATCGCCAGAGCGGCAGGCACCATCAGCGAGATCACGGCGAGCAGCGTTGACCACTGCGCCTGACCGAGACTTCCCATTCCCCAGAGTGAAAGCTGACGCAACTGGGCGTCATTGCTGACCCACGAAAGCACACCCACTGCCGCACCGCACAGGGCATTGATGGCGATACCCACCAGCAACAGACGTGACAGAGAGGTGTCACGCTGCTTGCTGAGCAGGAAGATCACGCCTGTGGCTGCCAGCGCCCCAAAAAATGCCGCCAGCATCGGAGCATAAAGCATCACCAGCGCGGGCAGCGAGAGCGGGAGCACCACCCACAGGGCGACGGCCAGCGCCGCACCGCTGCTGATCCCGAGCAGGCCCGGGTCGGCCAGCGGATTGCGGAACAGTCCCTGCATGACGCAGCCGGCGAGCGCCAGCGACCCGCCAATCACCAGCGCCAGCAGCACGCGGGGCAGACGGATGGTGAGCCAGATCTGGCGTAGCGTCTCATCGCTGCCGCTCCACAGCACGTTCACCGGCAGGCGTAACGCCCCAAAACCGGTAGCCATGAACGTCATGACGGTAAGCAACCCCGCCAGAAGCCATAACGATAACGTGATGCGCCGGGACATCAGGGCAGTTGCTCCGCTCTGGCACGCAGTTGTTGTATGGCTTTCGGCGTGCGGACGCTGAAGCCCAGCAGGGCCATGTCATCAATAGCCAGCACCTGCTTGCTTCGTCCCGCTGGCGTTTGCGCCAGACCGGGCAGTTTCCACAGATTTTGTTCGCCGCCCAGCGCGTTAAGGCCGTCCTGCGAAATCACCACCAGATCCGGCTGGCTGGCCATTACCCCCTCCTGGGAGAGCGGCTGATAGCGGGTAAAGCCCTGCATGGCGTTCTGCAACCCGGCGGCGCGTATTGCCGCATCCGCGCCGGTCTGTTGCCCGGCCGCCATTGCGGTCATTCCGCCGTGGCTGAGGATAAACAGCACCCGCTTGTTGAGCGGTGTTGAGGGCAGAGCCGCCAGCGCCTGACGCAGCGAGTTGCGCAGGGTTTCCCCTTGCACCTCATGATGCGTCGCCTGGGCTATCACCCGCACTTTTTCGTCAATCGTGCGCAGGTCAGGCGTGCCGGGAACGGTAACCACCCGGACGTGGCTCTGTTCAACCTGTTTCAGCGCCAGAGAGGGTTGCGCCTGGTCGCTTGCCAGCACTAACGTCGGGCGTACGGACAGAATTCCCTCCGCATTCAGCTGGCGGAGATACCCCACGTCAGGCAGCGCGTTTGTCGCCTGCGGCCACTGGCTGGTACTGTCGCGCGCAACCAGAGAAGACTCCGCGCCGAGGGCGTAGACGATCTCCGTCACGTCGCCGCCGAGGGCGACAATTCTCTCCGGCGCGGCGACGGCGACCAGCGGCAGGGCGCAGAGCAGGGCAAACCAGTTTTTCATGCGGCCAGCCCTTCTGGCGTCAGAGCGTCAATCTGGCGGCGCCACTGGCTCTGCTCCGGCTCGCCTTCGGTACGCTGCCCGTAGAGCTGGGCGATCTGAGTTCCATCCGCAGCAAACAGCTCCAGGCTGGTAACGTGTCCGTCTGCCGTGGGCTTACGCGTAACCCACGTCTCCGCGATAGTCTCCTCCAGCAGATGCAGGGTAAAGGTTGGGTTGAAGATGTTCAGCCAGCCCTTCATGGGCGTCAGATTTTCCACCACACCGGTGAAGATCTGCACGCA
Organism: Enterobacter cloacae complex sp. 402C9; assembly: GCF_050030745.1. Classification (NCBI taxonomy): domain Bacteria; kingdom Pseudomonadati; phylum Pseudomonadota; class Gammaproteobacteria; order Enterobacterales; family Enterobacteriaceae; genus Enterobacter; species Enterobacter cloacae complex sp. 402C9. Next base: position 1,930,784 of record NZ_JBLGUW010000001.1, read on the forward strand.
ACCGCGGTTGCCGACGAAGATCATGATTTCGTTTCCGTCCTGTTGCGCCCTCTCCAGCAGTTGTGCCAGCGCGCTGTTATCCACCTTACAGGCCAGATCGTCACTCACCAGACGAAACGCCTGCTGGCGGCTCAGGTTATGGCGCTTCAATAAGCTAAAGAATTGATGCACGTCGGTCATGGCGCGCCACTCTTTCTCCACCGAGCCTGCATCTGCACCGTCGGAATGCGCGGGGGCTTCGACAGCCTTCAGCGCCAGAGCGGGGTTATCGGCAATGATAAAACGGGTCAGGACGTCGCCCCAGGCGGCAACGTCGGTGTGATCCGTGGTGTAGACCTTCAGTAAAGCGTCGCCCTGATGATCGAAGAACTGAATGCTCTGACGTTCGCCGCGGGAGGTCGTTTCGCTAATGTGAAACGCGCTCGCCCACTGGTTGAGGAACAAACGCAGATCCAGCGCGCGCGGATTCAGCACCAGCCCGGCATGACCGCCGAGGTGCTGGTGAGTAAACGCTCCAACCTGTTCGTGAACGGCGTATTCGTTACGGCAGATGCATTTGGTTTCCCCCACGGACTCCAGCGCTGCCAGAATCTCGCGGATTTCACCGCGCAGCCGCCAGGCGTCGTGTCCAACGCGCGCAAATGCCAGCTCTGCTTCGCTGATGTGCATTAATCCGGCGATATCACGGGCGTACTTACCCGCATGTTCTTCTTTAAGCTCAAGCCAGCGTGTGTAGTGACCCATAATCTTATCCTTCTGAATCGTTGCCCCGAAGGGAATTACCATTGATAACTGACGAAGATCTTGCCGTTGCGGCCATCCTGCGGGATGCCCTGCGGTGACCAGTAGGCTTTGTCGAAGGCGTTCCCCAGCACGAGGGTGGTGGTGATGCCTTTGAACTGCTGCTGGCCTTTATAGCTGACGTAGAAATCATTTACTGCGTAGCCAGGCTGCTCGCTGTAGCTGCTGCTGATGTGCGTTGAACGTTCGACGAAGGTGCCGATCCAGCCCACGGAGAAGCCGCTTTGCGCCACCGGGATATCCAGCTTGCTGGTGACGGTGTCCGGGTTGATGCTGGAGATATATTCACCCGTGTCGGTATCTTTCCCGCGCGTGCGGTTGTAGGCCACGTCGAGGTTGAACAGGCTGGTCGAGTAGGTCGCCATCATGTCCCAGCCCCAGATTTTGGCATTTGGTACGTTATAGGACATGGTGGTGGCCGCCGCAAAATCGACGGTGGTAGAGATGTAATCTTTTGCTTTGGTGTCGAAGTAGCTGGCTTTGAACTCCAGCGCGTCGTTGGCGAGTAGCAGATCGTCAAAACGCAGCCCAAAACCGAACTCCTGGGTTTCGTTGGTCTCCGGACGCAGGTTCGGGTTCGGCACCCAGTAGTTAGTGTAGAAGCTGCCGATAGAGAAGTGCTTTGAGTGGTTATACATCTCGCCCATCGTTGGCGCGCGGAAGGCCTGGGCGTAAGAGCCGAACAGCATCAGCCAGTCGGTTGGACTCACGGTTAACCCGGCGCGTGATGACCATTTATCCGCATCCACGTCGTCGTAACCGTCGCTGCTGCCGCGGTAGTTGTCGTAACGCGTCCCGCCGAGAAGCGTTACCGGCAGGTCGCGCATGGTGATCTCATCCTGCAACCAGCCGGAGCTGAAGTCGATTTTAGCGTCCGGGAAGCCGGTGGTCGCGCCGCCAGGGTGTTGCTCCTGACGGTAGTATTCCCCGCCGTAGGTCAGCAGGTGCGAGGCGAAGGAGTCGCTGAACAGGCGGGTGCGGTTTTCCACTTTGCCGCCTTTGGTGGTCTGCTTACGGAACTCGCCGCTGGCGTCGATGTTCTGGGCGTTGATCCGCGCTTCGGACCAGTAAATTTTCGCATCGGCGTTCAGCCAGTCGTTTCCGGCTGGCGCAATGCGGTAGCCAAGCTGGGCATCGCGCTGAATGGTGGAACGATCGGTCATCGGGTTACTGCTGCTGGCATCCGTGGTCTGCGGGTTTTTCGGCTCCTGCGCGTCGTTGTTGTAGTAGCGCAGGGAGCCGCTCAGCGTCTGAGCCGGATCAATTTTCCAGCTGCCTTTCGCCAGCATATTGTTGATGGATTCGTCGTTTGGCGCCCTCGCGCCGTCACTCTGGCGAATGTCGCCGCGATCGCGACTGGACCAGGAGACCACACCGTCCAGGGTATCGGTGCGGCCATAGGCGCTGGCGCCCATCCCGATGCTGTGATCGCCTGTTGCACCGGTAGCAAATACGCGATAGCCGCTATTTTTACCTGCGTCCAGCAGATCGCTGGCGTCGACGGTGTCATATGAAATTACGCCGCCCAGCGCGCCGCTGCCGTACAGCAAGGCGGAAGGGCCACGTACCACTTCGATACGTTTGATCAGCGCCGGATCGAGGAACGTGCTGTTCAGGTGTCCGGTATCGGTGCCCTGGCGTACGCCATCCACCAGCACCAGCACGCCACGTCGGTCGTAACCGCGCAGGTTAACGTCCTGACCGTTGGTGCGCCCGGTGCCGTCCAGCGTCAGGCCGGGCACCTTGCGCAGCAGGTCGGCGGCGGAGCTGGCGGTCTGGTTTTCCGGCGCGGTGGCGTCAATCACGCTTACCATCATGGGGGCTTCGAAGGCGCTGCGGGCGTTGCCGGTGGCGGTAACGGTGATATCGTCTGTGGCGGCAAACGCAACGCCCGGCAGGGTGCTGACAATTGCCAGCGCCAGAAGAGACGGGCGTAAAGACGCGGATTGCAGGTGTGGCATAGCAACTCTCCATAAGAATTGAAAAGCGCTGGCTGCCTGGGGATCACCTGGGTGGCTGGCGAATGTGTTGTCTGGATTATTTAGTCAGGATCAGTTTTCCGGCATTGGTCTGGCGCAGCAGGTAGTGCTGGCCGTCATGCTCGATAATGACCCGTCCCTCCTCACCCAACAGGCTTTTGCTGTCGATTCGGCGATCTGTGGGAGCAGGGGACGGCGCTGTGTGTGTTTTTACTGGCGTTGCCGCGCTGTTATCGGTCGGTGACATAATGTTTATAAATAACAATCAATGTAACAATGATAATCATTATCAATAAACTGCAAATTCACGGCAAGCGTTTTTATGAAAATTGTGTGACGGGATCAAATTTGGGGGAGAGGTGCGGTCTGATGCCCTCACCCCGACCCTCTCCCACGGGGAGAGGGAGAAGGGCACGTACCGTAGGCCGGGTAAGCGCAGCGTCACCCGGCAGGATTTTAAAAGCGCGTGTCCACGGCTGAAGCCAGCTTCTCCAGCAGCCGTTCGCTGTCTTCCCAGCTAAGGCACGGGTCGGTAATCGACTGGCCGTACACCATTTGCTGTCCGGCGACGATCTTCTGCGTGCCTTCTTTGATAAAGCTCTCCGCCATAATTCCTGCAATGGCGGTCGAGCCGCTGCGGATCTGCTGGCAGACTTCATCGCAGACGTCCAGCTGGCGGCGGTGCTGTTTCTGGCAGTTGCCGTGGCTGAAATCCACCACCAGATGCTCCGGCAGGTCAAATTCCGCCAGCGTTTCGCAGGCGGCGGCAATATCTTCTGCATGGTAATTCGGTTTTTTACCGCCACGCATAATGATATGTCCGAACGGGTTGCCGCTGGTCTGGTAGATGGTCATCTGGCCGTTTTTATCCGGGGAGAGGAACATATGGCTGGCGCGTGACGCGCGGATGGCATCAACGGCGATGCGGGTATTGCCGTCCGTACCGTTTTTGAAGCCCACCGGACAGGAGAGCGCCGACGCCATTTCACGGTGGATCTGGCTTTCGGTGGTACGCGCGCCAATCGCGCCCCAGCTAATGAGGTCGGCAATAAACTGTCCGGTCACCATATCCAGAAATTCGGTAGCGGTCGGCACGCCCAGCTCGTTAACCTGTAGCAGCAGCTTACGCGCCAGCGCAATGCCGTGATTCACCCGGTAACTACCGTTCAGATCGGGATCGGATATCAATCCTTTCCAGCCCACGACAGTACGCGGTTTTTCAAAGTAGGTACGCATCACGATCTCCAGGCGATCCTGATACGTGCCGCGCAGCGTCTGAAGGCGTTGTGCATAATCCATCGCCGCGTCCAGGTCGTGGATGGAGCAGGGGCCAATTACTACCAGAAGACGTTTGTCTTCACCATTGAGAATTTTTTCGATGCGGCGACGGGAGGCCGTCACATGGTCCGCCACCTCGGCGGAAACGGGGTGCAGCCGGGCCAGTTCAGCCGGGGTGACCAGGCTATCAATGCGCGCGGTGCGCAGTTCGTCGGTTTTGTTCATGGAATGTCTCAGAAATTTTTTGCTTCATCGGCAGACTACCGGGAAGTGATGGGCATCACCTTAAACCAATCCCTGCTGATTTCAAGTTCGGGGCACGTCGCCCCGAGGATGGCATGATAATAACTGAAACAGGATTAATGTACTAGCATATTAGTACATGCGGCGATTCAGTCCCATGATATCGAGGATCTTGGTGGCAATTTCTTCTACTGAATAGTTGGTACTGTTCAGCCAGGGGATCTGATTTTTCCGGTACAGCGCTTCGACTTCGGAGACTTCCATTCGGCACTGGCGCATTGAGGCGTAGCGGCTGTTCTCGCGACGTTCTTCGCGGATCGCCGCCAGTCGTTCCGGGTTGATGGTTAGCCCAAACAGCTTATGCTGAAGCGGCTTGAGCGCGGCAGGCAGCACCAGGTTGTCCATATCATCGGCAATAAAGGGGTAGTTGGCGGCGCGAATGCCAAACTGCATTGCCAGGTAAAGGCTGGTGGGGGTTTTACCGCAGCGCGACACGCCAAGCAAAATGACCTGCGCCTGGTCCAGATTGCGCAGCGAGATCCCGTCGTCGTGCGCCAGGGTGTAATCAATGGCGGCAATACGCGCATCGTATTTGGTCAGGTTGCCGGGGTTCAGCCCGTGGGTACGGTGAGCGATCGGCGTCGGGTCGAGCTTCAGCTCGCTTTGCAAGGGTGCAACCAGCGCCTGCACGATATCCTGACAGAAGCCCTCGCTTTGCAGAATGATGTTGCGGATCTCAGGGATCACAATGGAATAGAACACCAGCGGACGAACACCGGTCTGCTGGTAAATGGCGTCGATCTGGTCCTTGACCGCTTTGGCCCGGCTCTCGTTTTCCACGAACGGCAGCGTGATGCTGTTTATCGACACGGGAAACTGCGACATCACCGCGTGTCCCAGCACCTCGGCGGTAATCGCCGTCCCATCAGAAATATAAAAAACGTGGCGATCGACAGCATTATCCATTTTATCCACCCTGAATAGCGTACGTAATTGCCTGAAAGCATAAATTAAAAAAGTTAATTGCACAGCAAAGAACTTATCTGAATTTAAAATGAAATGGTGTTTTTGATTTTCCTGAAAAGTGGATTTCATTTTCTGATTAGCGGCGTTATTTCTATGGTTTTTGCCGGAATCTATAGGAATCATCGGGTTAGCGAGTGCGGGGAAACTGTCCGAAAAGTTGAAAATTTAAATTGCTTACACGATTCACCGTTTTTTTAGCGGAAATAAATATGCCAGTATAAATACGTAGTCAGGTGTTTCTTACTCCGATCAAATATCACAAAAGGATTGTTTCGATGTCCAACAATGGCTCGTCACCGCTGGTGCTTTGGTATAACCAACTCGGCATGAATGATGTAGACAGAGTTGGGGGCAAAAATGCCTCCCTGGGTGAAATGATTACAAATCTGTCCGGTATGGGTGTCTCCGTACCAAACGGGTTTGCCACAACCGCCGATGCGTTTAACCTGTTTTTAGACCAGAGCGGTGTAAACCAGCGCATTTACGACCTGCTGGATAAAACGGATATTGATGATGTCACCGAGCTTGCCAAAGCCGGGGCGCAAATCCGCCAGTGGATTATCGACACACCTTTCCAGCCGGAACTGGAAAAAGCCATCCATGACGCCTACAACCAGCTCTCCGCTGACGACGCGCAGGCCTCCTTTGCCGTGCGCTCTTCCGCTACCGCGGAAGATATGCCGGATGCCTCTTTCGCCGGACAGCAGGAAACCTTCCTCAACGTTCAGGGTTACGAGGCGGTACTGGTGGCGGTGAAGCATGTGTTTGCTTCCCTGTTCAACGACCGCGCCATCTCCTATCGCGTGCATCAGGGCTATGACCACCGCGGCGTCGCGCTCTCCGCAGGCGTACAGCGCATGGTGCGCTCCGACGTAGGCTCTTCCGGCGTGATGTTCTCTATCGACACGGAATCCGGCTTCGACCAGGTGGTGTTTATCACCTCCGCATGGGGTCTGGGCGAGATGGTGGTGCAGGGGGCGGTGAACCCTGACGAATTCTACGTGCACAAGCCTACGCTGGCGGCTAACCGTCCGGCAGTGGTACGCCGCACCATGGGCTCGAAAAAAATCCGCATGATCTATGCCCCGACGCAAGAGCATGGCAAGCAGGTCACCATTGAAGATGTGCCGCTGGAGCAGCGGGATCGCTTCTCGCTCACCGACGCCGAAGTGGAAGAGCTGGCGAAGCAGGCGGTGCAGATTGAAAAACACTATGGCCGTCCGATGGACATCGAGTGGGCCAAAGACGGACACACCGGCAAGCTGTTTATCGTACAGGCGCGTCCGGAAACCGTCCGTTCGCGCGGTCAGGTCATGGAGCGCTACACCCTGCACGCGCAGGGCAAAATTGTCGCGGAAGGCCGCGCAATCGGCCACCGCATCGGTGCCGGTCCGGTGAAAGTGATCCACGACATCAGCGAGATGAATCGCATTCAGCCTGGCGACGTGCTGGTGACCGACATGACCGACCCGGACTGGGAGCCGATCATGAAGAAAGCGGCTGCTATCGTCACCAACCGCGGTGGCCGTACCTGTCACGCGGCTATCATTGCCCGTGAGCTGGGGATCCCGGCGGTAGTCGGCTGTGGTGACGCGACCGAACGCATGAAGGACGACCAGAACGTGACGGTCTCCTGTGCCGAAGGCGATACCGGTTACGTGTATGCCGATATCCTCGACTTCAGCGTGAAGAGTTCCAGCGTGGATACCATGCCGGACCTGCCGCTGAAAATCATGATGAACGTCGGTAACCCGGATCGCGCGTTTGACTTCGCCTGCCTGCCGAACGAAGGCGTGGGCCTGGCGCGTCTGGAATTCATCATCAACCGCATGATCGGCGTTCACCCGCGCGCGCTGCTGGAGTTTGACGACCAGGACGCGAAGCTGCAAAACGAAATCCGCGAGATGATGAAGGGTTACGACTCGCCGAGAGAGTTCTATGTCGGCCGCCTGACGGAAGGCATCGCCACGCTCGGCGCGGCCTTCTACCCGAAACGCGTGATCGTGCGTCTGTCGGACTTTAAGTCCAACGAATACGCTAACCTGGTGGGCGGCGAACGCTACGAGCCGGAAGAAGAGAACCCGATGCTGGGCTTCCGCGGCGCCGGACGCTACGTGTCGGAAAGCTTCCGCGACTGCTTCGCGCTGGAGTGCGAAGCGGTAAAACGCGTGCGCAACGACATGGGGTTGACCAACGTGGAAATCATGATCCCGTTCGTCCGTACCGTGGATCAGGCGAAAGCGGTGGTGGATGAGCTGGCGCGTCAGGGGCTGAAGCGCGGCGAGAACGGGCTGAAGATCATCATGATGTGTGAAATTCCGTCCAACGCCCTGCTGGCCGAGCAGTTCCTGGAGCACTTCGACGGCTTCTCCATTGGTTCGAATGATATGACGCAGCTGGCGCTCGGCCTGGACCGCGACTCCGGCGTTGTCTCTGAGCTGTTTGATGAGCGTAACGAGGCGGTGAAAGCGCTGCTCTCCATGGCTATCCGTGCGGCGAAGAAACAGGGTAAATATGTCGGGATCTGCGGGCAGGGTCCTTCTGACCATGAAGACTTTGCGGCCTGGCTGATGGATGAGGGGATTGATAGCCTCTCCCTGAACCCGGACACCGTGGTGCAAACCTGGCTGAGCCTGGCAGAGCTGAACAAGTAAAACCTGCATAACCTGAAAAAGGCGAGGATATCTGTCCTCGCCTTTTTTATTTTCCTGCGAATATGCTCACCATCACAAATAAAGCAAAAAACCAAATATCATAATTTATCTGTTAATTTAGACAATTGTTAGTGGGCAGGGCGTTGCTAATACTTGAGCCTTACCGCGTACATCCGTCGGGATGATGCGCGACTGGTTGAAATACGTTTTAACCTGATAAAAAGGCTAATAACAATGACAATCTCCTCTGTGTTACGTACCAAAGATAAAATAGGTTATGGCCTCGGTGATATGGCCAGCGCGCTGGTCTGGCAAACGGCAACGTTATTTCTCGCTTATTTCTATACGGACGTATTCGGTTTGCCGGCGGCCATTATGGGCACCATGTTTTTAGTGGTGCGCGTGATCGATGCGTTTGTCGATCCGTGCATTGGCGCGCTGGTGGACCGCACTCAGACCCGCCACGGTCGTTTTCGTCCCTGGCTGCTCTGGTTTGCCATTCCGTTTGGCGTGAGCTGCCTGATTACCTTCTACGTACCGGATGCCGGGCAGACGGCGAAAATTGTCTATGCTTGCGTAACCTATGCCATCCTGAGCCTGATCTACTCCGCGATTAACGTTCCATACTGCGCCATGCCCGGCGCGCTGACGCTCGACCCGCGCGAGCGCCACTCGCTGCAATCCTGGCGCTTTGGCCTGTCGTTTATCGGCGGGTTGATTGTAACGGTCATCGCGCTGCCGCTGGTCTCATTATTAGGTCAGGGGAATGTGCAAAAAGGTTATTTCTATGCCATGAGCCTGATGGGGCTGCTGGGTATTGTTTTATTCTTCTGCTGCTTCTTTATGACCCGGGAGCGTTACTCGCCACGCAATGACACCTCCGGCTCGATGCTGACGGATTTAAAACTGCTGGCCGCCAACAGCCAGTGGCGAATTGTTTTTCTGTTTAATATTTTACTGTTAACCGCCGTCGTGACGCGTGGCTCTGCGACCATGTATTACGTTAACTATGTTCTGTTACGTCCTGAACTGGTCTTTGCCTTTATTGTTTCCGGCATGGTGGCATCCTTAAGCGGCGCATTATTATCTGAACGCCTGCTGGGGAAATTTGATCGCGTACGCGCCTATCAGTGGACCATTATTTCTTTCGTTATTTTTGGCGCGTTGATTTTCTTCATTCCTCCTTCGCAGGTGTGGCTGATATTCGGTCTGAATATTGTGTTTAGTTTTATTCAGAACCTGACCACGCCGCTGCAATGGACCATGTTCTCCGATGTGGTGGACTACGAAGAACACCGCAGCGGCCGCCGTCTGGACGGGCTGGTCTTTTCTACCGCCCTGTTTGCCATCAAGTTTGGGTTGGCGCTGGGTGGGGCGGTAGTCGGTTGGGTGCTGGGCATGGTGGATTACGCGCCCGGACAGGCAAACCAGGCGCCTCACGTCCTCGCAACCATCAATGCCCTGTTCACCCTGATCCCCTGCGCGCTGTTCCTCTGCATGGTGGCGCTCCTTGCTATCTACAAACTCAACAGCCGACTGGTGGATTCCATTGCCCGTGAGCTGGCCAGCAAGCGAGACATTCGAAACGATGCGGGGCAGCTCAGCCCGGTAACCCAATCCGCACTACAGGAGTAAACCATGACTGTGATCTACAAGGACGCGGGACGTCCCGTACACGAGCGTGTCGCTGATTTACTGGCGCGTATGACGCCGGAAGAGAAATTTGCCCAGATGCACGCGTACTGGCTGATCCTCGATGAACACGGCAACCACCGCGAGCGCAGCGATTTGAGCGATGAGTTCGCCGGCGTGAGCGAACAGGCGTCCCTCAGCGAAAGGCTGAAGCTGGGCGTCGGGCAGATCACCCGTCCGCTCGGCACGCACATTGTTGATGCAAAAACCGGCGTGCGTGCCGCTAACCGCCTGCAACGTATGATGATGGAGGAGACCCGGCTCGGCATTCCGGCGCTGTTTCATGAGGAGTGTCTGGTGGGGCTGCTGTGCAAAGATGCAACCCTGTTCCCGTCGTCGCTGAACTACGGTTCCACCTGGGACCCGGCGCTGGTGCAGCGCGCGGCGGAGCAGATTGGCAACGAGGCCCGGTCCGTCGGGTGCCAGCAGGGGCTGGCCCCGGTGCTGGATGTCTCGCGCGATGTGCGCTGGGGACGGACGGAAGAGACCTTTGGGGAAGATCCGTGGTTGGTAGGGGTGATGGCGACGGCGTACGTGAAGGGGTTGCAGGGCGATAAGCGCGATCTGCTGGCGACCCTGAAACATTACGTGGGGCACTCCTTCAGCGAAGGGGCGCGCAACCATGCGCCGGTCCATCTGGGTTTCAGCGAGCTAAACGATACCTTCCTGCTACCGTTTGAGATGGCGGTGAAGCTGGCCAACGCCGGTTCGGTGATGCCAGCATATCATGACATCGATAATCAGCCAGGGCACAGCGACCATTTCCTGCTCACCACCGTGCTGCGTGAACAGTGGGGCTTCGACGGCATTATTGTCGCGGATTACGGCGGCGTCAGCCTGCTGCACCAGCACCACGGGATTTCTCACGATCCAGCAGAATCGGCGGCGCTGGCGTTTAACGCCGGGCTGGACGTGGAATTGCCGAAGGATGACTGCGCGCGTCATCTGGCGGAAGCGGTAGAGCGTGGGCTTATCTCAATGGCGAAAGTGGATGAGATTGTGGCGCGCGTGCTAAGTGAAAAATTCCGTCTCGGGCTGTTTGAAAAACCGTACGCCGACGAAGAAGGAATCGATTTGCAGAATGAGGCGACCCGGCAGGTGGCGCGCGAGGTGGCAACAAAATCGATCACGCTGCTGGAAAATAACGGCATTTTGCCCCTCGGCGGAAAACCCCGTGTAGCGGTAGTGGGGCCGACGGCGGACGATCCGCTGGCGTTGCTGAGCGGCTACAGCTTCCCGGTTCACCTGATCATCAGCGATATGGTTGAAGAGACCTCGCAGGTGACAACCCCGCGCGCGGCGCTGGAACAGTACCTTGGTGCATCGCAGATACGTTACGCCAAAGGGTGCCACATTATCGAAAAACGGATGGCGGGTGCGCCGGTGTTCCCGGGCGACAGCGGCGGTAAACCGATGCAGCAATCGCCGGTTTCACAACGCACGGATTTGATCCCCGAAGCCGTGAGCGCGGCAAAAGAGAGTGACGTGGTGGTGGCCTGCGTGGGCGACCTCGCCGGGCTATTCCAGAGCGGCACCGTGGGGGAAGGATCGGATACCGATTCGCTGAATCTGCCGGGCGTGCAGCAACAGCTGCTTGAGGAGCTGGTGGCAACCGGCAAGCCGGTAATTGTCGTCATGACGGGCGGGCGTCCTTATAACCTTCAGGGGCTGGAAGAGAAGGTGGCCGCGCTGATGATGGCCTGGGCGCCGGGGCAGGAAGGGGGCTGGGCGATTGCCGATATCTTAACCGGCCGCGCGGAGCCCCAGGGCAGGCTGGTAGTCAGCGTGCCGAAAAACGCCGGGGCGATGCCGTACTACTATAACCACAAGCTGAAAAGCGGCGGCACGCCGTTTGCGTTCCATTTCGGCGCACTTTACCCGTTCGGTTACGGTCTTGGCTGGACGCAGTTTCACTGGAGTGCGGCGCGTCTCGCTGAAAGCCACGTCCCGGTCGACGGAGAGGTGTTGTTAAGCGTCGATGTCAGCAATATCGGGGAGCGCAGCGGCAGCGAAGTAATACAGGTGTACGTGCGTGACAAAGTCGCGACGCAGGTTCGTCCGCTTCAGGAGCTGAAAGCGTTTCAACGCGTTACGCTTTCACCGGGAGAAACCGCCACCCTGACCTTTACCCTGCCGGTGGAGATGTTTAATTTCACCCGCCGGGACGGGAAGCGAATTGTCGAGCCAGGTGAATTTGAGCTACAGGTTGGCGCGTCCTCGGCGGATATTCGCGAGGTGGTGAACGTGCAGGTGACCGGGGAGACGCGGGTGCTGGAGGGGGAATGGCAGATGTTGAGTAGGAGTGAAATTTGTAAAAATTAATATTCAGGACTCGCCTGGCCACAAAGGCGAGTCCTCTTTCAAGCAATCAAAAGAGGAAAATGAACTTACAAAGCACTAATAACTTAAAAAAATAGTTCGCATAAGAATAGTCTTAGCCGCCTTGCTCTGAGCCTGGAACTGATATAGCTACTCCTCACCGTCTGCTGGTTGCAGGACTGCGCCAGATAGCCTGATAGGTTTGATGAGCTATAAAAGATGAAATTTAAATGAATATACGGACTCTGTCTGATTTAAGTTCCCTGTGCAACGGCTACATGACAACGCAATGCAGGGATAACGAAGAACTACAGTGCATAGCGTCAGAACTCAGGATTCAATAAGTAACTGGAGAGGTTAAGTGGTTGTAGATATTTCGGTGTTATTCATTATTCTTTTAATGATTGTGTGCGCCCTGATTTATCGCCTTTCTGTCATGGAAGATAAGTTGTTAGCAATGGAGTTAAGACACGCTACGGAAGTCAACGCAGCGCGTAGAGAAGGGTATATAAACTGCATGAATCTTCATGCTCAGGTTGAAAAAAGTATAAAAGATAAAGCTAAATGATGGCGTTTTTAGGAACGCCAGTTTGGCTGTTATATCATTTACTGTGCTTGCCTTGATGTTTATCTTTTTTCTTATGGCGGGAAAATAACCCACATAACTATTGTTGACAGAAGAAAAAGGTGCAGGCGCTGCTCCTGGAGTGGTCAGCCGCCTTAAACGTGGTGATGCTCATTACAACGTGAACGTGCTCGCGCTGATGAACGGGCAGAGGCTACTAATAATTCAGAGTAAAAGGAACACCTGGCGGTACGAGAAAGATATTCAGTAGATAGTGAAATGGCATATGCTTATGACGAAGGGAACTAAACAGTAAAACTCTTTCATCGCTATTCATCCGTCTGTAATGAACGGTTTTTTCGTTTAAAACACGCCTAAATCCTGTGCGCTCAGCATAAGGTAAATAAAAAAAAAGCCCATCGTGGGAGATGGGCAAAGACTACACACAGCAATTCGTTGTTTCACTCAGGGGATTTCCATGCTTATAAATCAAGGTGTTGATTTATAACCGTGTCTTAATAGTAGGCATGCCAACTTTATGAGTCGATCGGATTCGTCTCAATAGTTAAAGGGAGGTAAAGATTTCTTGAAGAGAATGACGGTTTTAGGCATGAAAAGGCGGGTCTGACCAGTGCGCAGAGAATAAATAGTTTAGCAACGTTTAAGTATTCCTGCGAAGAGTGTAGGCCGGGTAAGCGTTAGCGCCACCCGGCAAAGGTTATTACTGCGCGTTCTTATCTTCCAGCTCTTCAAGTTCGCTTAAGATGAGGTCCGGATCGGTTCCGGGTGGCGGCACTTCATGCACCCAGGCAGAGAAGAGACGCCAGGTTACCGCAAGCAGCACCGGACCGATAAACAGGCCAATCATGCCGAAGGCAATCAACCCCCCGATCACCCCGGACAGGATCAGAATCAGCGGCAGATCAGCGCCCATGCGGATGAGGAGAGGACGAATCACGTTATCCATGGTGCCCACCACGCAACTCCAGACCAGCAGCACCGTGCCCCAGGTCGTGTCCCCCGTCCAGTAAAGCCAGATAATGCAGGGAACCAGCACCAGCAGCGGACCAAGCTGTGCCAGACAGGTCATCAGCATGACAACGGTGAAAATGGTGGCATAAGGTACGCCGGAAACCGCCAGCCCGATGCCGCCAAGCACAGCCTGCACCAGCGCTGTGACCACCACGCCGAGCGCTACCGCGCGAACGGCCTGGGCTGCCAGCAGCACGGCCGCATCGCCGCGTTTACCTGCCAGCCGGGTGGCGAAATGGCGTACCCCCAGCGCAACCTGCTCGCCGCGCCAGTACAGCAGGGCGCTGAAGACCAGCATCAACGTACAGTGCATCATGAAGCGACCAATATGCGCAGCCTGCCCGACAAACCAGGTGGTGGTTGTACCGATGTACGGGCGCACTTTGGCCATCAGGGCGCTACCGCCCATCTCCAGCAGGCTGTGCCAGCCGCTGTATAGTTTTGCGCCCACAACAGGAATGCTGTTCAGCCACGCGAGATCCGGCAGCGTCATGTCACCGCTGGTGACCGCGCGAATAACCGGGCCGCTGCTGTCAACCAGGCTGTTAACCAGCAGCGCAATGGGAATAATAAACAGCAGGAACAGCAGCAGCGTCATCACCAGCACGGCAAGGCCGCGGCGACCAAACAGCAGTTTCTGCAAACGTAAGAGTAAAGGCCAGGTTGCGACCACGACGGTCGCGGCCCAGGCAAATCCGAGCACGAAAGGACGAACAATCCACAGACACGCAATAATCATAATGGCTAAGAACAGCACCGACAGCAGTATCTGTGCGACATCCCTGGGCTGACGAAGATTGACCATAAACGAAACTTTCCTTAAATGAACACCAGCAAGGCTGATGGGAATATAAACCGCATCTCTCTAATCATTAGTGATTTCAGCAATTTTTGACAGGCGGATTTTGCCCGTAATTCTACGAAGCACATAAGAAAAAAATGTGATAAAACTTTCCAGACACAACGCAAACGATTTCACACTATTCTCATTAGGGTCGACAGCAATGATCCCACAGATTTCTCAGGCACCGGGCGTCGTTCAACTGGTGCTTAATTTTTTGCAGGCACTGGAGCAACAGGGTTTTACAGGTGATACCGCCACCGATTATGCCGACAGGCTGACGATGGCAACCGATAACAGTATTTACCAGCTTCTTCCCGATGCCGTCGTTTTCCCGCGCTCTACCGCCGATGTGGCCCTCATCGCCCGTCTGGCGTCGCAGGAGCGTTTCAGCTCCCTGGTCTTTACCCCGCGCGGCGGCGGGACGGGCACCAATGGGCAGGCGCTGAACCAGGGCATCATCGTTGATATGTCCCGCTATATGAATCGCATCATTGAGATCAACCCGGAAGAGGGGTGGGTGCGTGTGGAAGCGGGGGTAATCAAAGATCAGCTGAATCAGTTTTTAAAACCGTATGGCTATTTTTTTGCGCCCGAGCTTTCCACCAGTAACCGCGCAACCCTTGGCGGGATGATCAACACCGATGCCTCAGGGCAGGGCTCGCTGGTCTACGGCAAAACCTCCGATCACGTCATGGGTGTGCGGGCGGTGCTGCTGGGGGGCGATATTCTCGATACCCAGCCGTTGCCGGTCGAACTGGCTGAAACGCTGGCAAAAGAGAGCACCACCAGCGGACGGATTTATCGCACCGTGCTGGAGCGCTGCCGTGAAAATCGCGAACTGATCCTCGACAAATTCCCGAAGCTCAATCGCTTCCTGACGGGCTACGATCTGCGCCATGTCTTTAATGACGATCTGAGCCAGTTCGATCTTACCCGCATACTGACCGGGTCAGAAGGTACGCTGGCCTTTATCACCGAAGCGCGTCTGGATATCACCCCGCTGCCGAAGGTGCGCCGTCTGGTGAACGTCAAATACAACTCCTTTGACTCCGCGCTGCGTAATGCCCCGTTTATGGTGGAGGCGCGGGCGCTGTCGGTGGAAACCGTTGATTCAAAAGTACTGAACCTGGCCCGGGAAGATATTGTCTGGCATTCGGTGAGCGAACTGATTACCGACGTGCCGGATAAAGAGATGCTCGGTCTGAACATCGTCGAGTTCGCCGGGGATGACGCAGAGCTGATTGAGAGCCAGGTGAGCACGCTCTGCCAGCGTCTGGACGAGTTGATTGCACAGGGTGAGGGCGGCGTCATTGGCTGGCAGCTGTGTAACGACCTCTCCGGCATCGAGCGAATCTACGCGATGCGTAAAAAGGCGGTGGGGCTGCTCGGTAACGCGAAAGGGGCGGCGAAGCCGATTCCATTTGCGGAAGATACCTGCGTGCCGCCGGAGCATCTGGCGGATTATATTGTGGAGTTTCGTGCGTTGCTCGACAGCCATGGTCTGAGCTATGGCATGTTCGGGCACGTTGACGCGGGTGTGCTACACGTGCGCCCGGCGCTGGACATGTGCGATCCGCAGCAGGAGATCCTGATGAAGGAGATCTCCGACGAGGTCGTGGCCCTTACGGCCAAATATGGCGGTTTGTTATGGGGAGAGCATGGCAAAGGATTCCGCGCCGAGTACAGCCCGGCATTTTTTGGCGAACAACTCTACGCCGAGCTGCGTAAGGTGAAAGCCGCTTTTGATCCTGATAACCGTCTTAACCCGGGTAAAATCTGCCCGCCAGAGGGCGTTGATGCGCCGATGTTGCAGGTAGACGCCGTCAAGCGCGGCACCTATGACCGACAAATTCCGATTGCGGTTCGCGCTTCCTGGCGCGGCGCGATGGAGTGCAACGGCAACGGGCTGTGCTTCAACTTCGATGTGAAAAGCCCGATGTGTCCGTCGATGAAAATCACCAGCAACCGCATCCACTCCCCAAAAGGACGTGCGACGCTGGTGCGCGAATGGCTGCGCCTGCTGGCCGATCGCGGCATTGACCCGCTCAAGCTGGAACAGGAGCTGCCGGAAAAACGCGCCAGCCTGCGTGGGCTCATCGAACGGACCCGCAACAGCTGGCATGCGAATAAAGGCGAATACGATTTCTCGCATGAGGTGAAAGAGGCGATGTCCGGCTGCCTGGCGTGCAAGGCGTGTTCAACCCAGTGCCCGATTAAAATTGACGTGCCGGAATTCCGTTCCCGCTTCCTCCAGCTGTACCACACGCGTTATCTGCGCCCGATGCGCGATCATCTGGTGGCAACGGTGGAGAGTTACGCGCCGCTAATGGCTCGTGCGCCAAAAACCTTTAACTTCTTTATCAATCAGCCGCTGGTGCGCAAACTGTCTGAAAAACATATCGGCATGGTGGATCTGCCGCTGCTGTCGGTGCCATCGCTCCAGCGTCGGCTGGTGGGGCACCGCTCGGCGAACATGACCCTGGAACAACTGGAAGCATTAAGCCCTGAGCAGAAAGCGAAGGTGGTGCTGGTGGTGCAGGATCCGTTTACCAGCTATTACGATGCGCAGGTGGTGGCTGATTTTGTCCGTCTGGCAGAGAAAATTGGCTACCAGCCGGTGGTACTGCCGTTCTCGCCGAACGGCAAGGCGCAGCACATTAAAGGTTTCCTGACCCGCTTCGCGAAAACCGCGCAGAAAACTTCAGATTTCCTGAATCGCGTGGCGCAGCTCGATATGCCAATGGTGGGCGTCGATCCGGCGCTGGTGCTCTGTTACCGGGATGAATATAAGCAGACGCTCGGCGATAAGCGCGGTGATTTTCAGGTCTTACTGGTGCATGAGTGGCTGCCTTCGGTGCTGAAGCAAACGGCCCCTCAGGAGGTCAGCGGAGAATCCTGGTACCTGTTTGGGCACTGCACTGAAGTGACCGCGCTGCCGACGGCGCCTGCCCAGTGGGCTTCTATCTTCGCCCGCTATGGCGCGAAGCTGGAAAGCGTCAACGTGGGTTGCTGCGGTATGGCTGGAACCTACGGTCATGAAGTCAAAAACCACGCTAACTCGCTCGGCATTTACGAGCTGTCGTGGCACCAGGCAATGCAGCGCCTGCCGCGTAACCGCTGTCTGGCGACGGGCTACTCCTGCCGCAGCCAGGTGAAACGGGTGGAAGGTAACGGCGTTCGCCATCCCTTGCAGGCTTTACTGGAGATTATCGGATGATCTGGAAACGTGCGGTCACTCTGCAGGCCTTAAATGCCATGGGTGCGGAAAACATGGTCGGTTTGCTGGATATCCAGTTTACGCGCATTGGCGATAATGAACTTGAAGCGACGATGCCAGTAGACAGTCGTACTCATCAACCGTTTGGCCTGCTGCACGGCGGTGCGTCCGTCGTGCTGGCCGAAACGCTGGGGTCGGTCGCGGGTTACCTGTGTACGGAAGGGGAGCAGAAGGTGGTCGGGCTGGAGGTCAATGCCAACCACATCCGCTCCGTTCGCAGCGGACGCGTGCGCGGTGTTTGCCGCGCACTGCACGCCGGAAGTCGTCATCAGGTGTGGCAGATTGATATACTGGACGAGCAGGATCGCCTGTGTTGTTCATCCAGACTGACGACGGCCGTTGTGTAAAGTTTTCGAATGTCTTGCTTTTGGTCAAAAATTAGCCGCCTGATTGTGATATACTGGTCACGTTTTGAACATAAGCGAGGACATCATGGATACTGAAATAACCCCAACACAGCTGGCAATTGAATATTTACGTCGCGATAAAAGCAATCTGTCTCCGGCGCAGTACCTGAAAAAGCTGAAACAACTTGAGCTGGAATTTACGGATTTGCTGGCGCTCTCTTCAAACGAGCTGAAAGAAGAGATCTACTTTGCCTGGCGGTTGGGCGTTCACGTCCATTGAGCAGTGAAGAAAAGGCCGCCCGCGCGGCCTTTTTTGTGTCTGAAACTCAGTATTTGGCAGGCAGTTTGTTAATTTTAATGAGCCGGCCTTCTTCCATTTCGATGAACCCGCCCGTTTTCAGGTCAGCCAGTATCCGCATTACGCCGCTGCGGGAAAGCCGGGTTTTATCCCGGATGTACCTTTCCGCCGTCACGCTGCGTCGGTAGTTGTCATCTTCCTGCATCAGCATCATGAGCTGCTGACGAATCATCTCGTAAGCCGTTGGCGCACCTTTCGGCATGACGTTGTGATAAAGGCGGTTATAGACAAACATCAGATGATTAGAAAGCAGCCCCCATAACGCCTTCTCTTTGATAACTTCTGCCACCCGATCGGTTGCTAGCACGCCGATCAGGCATGGCGTCACCGTTTTGAGATAATCGTTAAAATATATGTCCGTCAGGTTAGCGAGGCCAAACAGGGCGGGACTGCGCGCGGTGGTAAGCATCATGTCGTCGCTTCTTCTGTATATCGCGATTGTGCCCTCGAGAATTAAATAACACATACTCTGCCCGTTAACCTGGAGATCAAGTTGCTCACCGGGATCGGTTTTATACGTGGCGCAGTGCGGCTGTAAGTGGGAAATCAGTTCCTGGGCATAGGGAGAGCCGCGATGCGATGGTTTGTCAGAAGACATAGCGTTAACCTGGAAAGAGACTGTACTTTCTATAGTGTCGCTCTTATTTTCCACCTTCTCCAGAGATAAAAACAGCCTCAGTACTTGCGGGGTAAGTGATGGATCTCGATTAGCACGCCGCGCTCCATAGTGATGTATTTCCCCGTCCGCAACTCCGCCAGGATCCGCATAATGCCGCTGCGTGAAAGATAGGTGCGGCTTTTGATATAGGCTGCGGCGGTAATGCTTTGTCTTATGGCTTCCGGCTCCTGCATCAGTTCTACCAGCTGAAAGCGGATAATGTCGTAAGCCGACATCTGCGATATCTGGGCACAATGTTCGTAAACCCGCGATGCGGTATAGATCAGCAGGTTCGAGAAGGACTCCCATAAATTCTGTTGTGCGACTACGTGATTAAAACGCTCCAGCGTAACGCTAGCCACCTCTGAAGTTTCCAGCGCTCTGACGTAGAGGTGCTCAGAAGAAAACTGGCTGCTCACGCCGAGTATAAAAGGTGCGGATTCGGAATTTAAGACGATACCGTCACCTCGACGATGCAATGCCACGCTGCCATGTAACAGTAAAAAGCACTGGCGGATATCACCGGAATAATAATGGATGACTTCACCTTTAGCCATGATGCATCTTTCCGTATGCGGCAAAACATTATCGATTATTTTTTCAATGTGCTTAAGAGGCTTAGCGCCAAGCACTGTTGTTATTTCATTGCCTGAAACGGGCGCAATACGGGTGTTCATAAGAGGCCTCATACACTGATGCGATCATTTTTTGATCGACATAAAGAATTATCTTAAAAAACAGTTAGTCAGGGAATATTTTCGTCGAGTCTAATTATAGACTTGCCTATTAATGAGTGTTAATTAGTTGAATTTGAAACATTTTTGACTTAGGTCTAAAAGTAGACCGGGGACTTTATTGTTAAGATATTTCCAAAGTAATTTGTTTTGTTTTTGTTAAAAGAGAGTCTACAGCTAGACCCTAAAATCGATTGTGCGTAGAAAAAGAGTTGTATAAATTTTGATTCGTCGAAAGGGGTTTTATTTCTGCAACTGAATATCGGTAATAAATAAAGTAATACAGGAAAGAGAATTATGAATAAAAAATTGATGATGGCAATGTTAGCGGCAGGTTCTGTACTCACCATGACCAATGCATTTGCAGCGGCAGGTACCGTTAATTTTAACGGAAATATTCTGGATTCTGCCTGCGACGTAGATGTGGCATCTCAGAACCAGGTGGTGGTATTGGGCGATTATTATAAAACGGAATTCCCGACGGCGGGAGCCAGAACGGCTGCGACGCAGTTTAATATTATTTTGAAAAACTGTCCTGTGACGGTCACTAATGCAAAAGTCCGTTTTGACGGTACGCCGGATTTAACCAACGCCAGCCTGCTGGCGATTGATACGTCCGTGGCGGGGGCGGCCACAGGGGTAGCGATTAACCTGATGACTGCAGATAAAGCCGATCTGCCGCTGTACAGCAGCAACAGCTATACCTACGCGCTCAGCAGTACGGCTGATAATACACTGAACTTCTACGCGCAGTATATCTCCACCGCAGCGTCCGTAACCGCGGGCCCGGCTAACTCGGTCGCGAACTTCTCAGTGGTTTACAACTAAGTCATTGGCAGTAATTAGCAGGGGGCTTCCCGGCCCCTTGTTTTATGAGGTATTGAAATGCGTTTTATAACGACAACTGGCCTGGCGATGGCGCTGTTATCGCTGACGTTAACATCCGCCAGTGCTGGAGTAGTTATTGGCGGCACTCGCATTATTTTCGATGGGGCAAAAAAAGAAGCGTCAATAAGTATCACCAATCCTGATGATGTTCCTTATTTAATCCAGTCGTGGATTGATGTTCAGGATGGGCAATCCGGTAAAGCGCCTTTTATTATTACGCCTCCGCTGTATCGGCTGGATGGCGGGCAAAAAAACCTTGAGCGTATTGTCATGACAGGCTCGCTGCCTCAGGGGCAGGAGAGTTTATTCTGGCTGAACATTAAAGCTATTCCATCAGCCTCAAAGCAGATGAACTCGCTGCAAATTGCCGTCAAAACGCGGATTAAACTTATTTATCGGCCAGAGAGCCTTCGTGCGTCTACCCCTGAGGAACAAACCAACAAATTAACCTGGCGTCGTGCGGGAAATGCTCTGCAGGTAAATAACCCTACGCCGTACGTTATCAATTTCAATGAAATAACGGTCGGGGGTAAAAAACTTGACGATGTCACGTACGTAATGCCTTCAGGCTCAGTTCGTTTCCCGTTACCGAATGGGACCAATGGCAATACGCTGACGTTTAAAGTCATTAACGATTATGGCAATCCTGGCGAATTACACCGGGCCAGTTTGTGAACACTTTGCATTAATCGGGTGCTCGTCATGACAACGGCATTTAATACAGTGCAGCCTGCGCGCCTGGCAATATTCATTGCCCTCGCGCTTGCGGGTTTCTCTCCCACACTGTGGGCCAGTGAGACGTTTAATACGGAACTGGTAGAACTGGATAATCCCGGAATGGGAAAAGCGGATTTATCTGCCTTTGAATCCGGCTCGCAGGCGCCCGGGACGTACCACGTGGATATTATTCTTGACGAGCGGCTGCTGGAAACGCGGGATATTCGTTTCATGGCCGTGAAGGATGCTAACGGCAGTGAAACGTTGCAGCCGTGCCTGAGTATCAGGCAGTTAAAAGCGTGGGGCGTGAAAACGGCGCTTTTCCCGCAGCTCGACGCCGGGCAAGGAGAATGCGCCGATCTCAAGGCGATTCCACAGGCCAGCGCGGACTTCCAGTTTGGCGCCCAGCGTCTGGCAATCAGCATCCCACAGGCGGCCATAGATCTGCCAGCGAGGGGTTACGTTCCGCCGGAGATGTGGGATGAAGGCATTACCGCGGCCATGCTCAACTACAGCCTGAGCGGCGCGAACAGCCGGGCAAGAAGCGGGGCAGGCACCCGCAGCGACAGTCAGTATGCAAACCTGCGACCGGGGATCAACGTCGGTCCCTGGCGGTTACGCAACTACACCACCTGGTCCCGCGATGCGTCCGGCCAGGATAAGTGGGACAATGTCTATACCTTGATGCAGCGCGCGATTATTCCCCTGCAAGCCCAGCTTACGCTCGGAGACAGTTCCGCCCCTGCCGATGTCTTTGACAGCATGCCTTTTCGCGGCGTCCAGCTGGCGTCCGACGACGACATGCTACCGGATTCCCTGAAAGGCTATGCGCCGGTGGTGCGCGGTATTGCGCGAACTAACGCGCAGGTCGTGGTGCGTCAGAATGGCTATCAAATCTACCAAAGCTATGTGGCGCCGGGCGCGTTTGAGATCGCGGATATGTATCCCACCGGCGGCGCGGGCGATCTTGATGTCACGATCGTCGAAGCCGATGGCAGTGAGCAACATTTCACCCTGCCGTACGCTTCGCTGCCGGTCCTGCAACGGGAGGGGCGCCTGAAATATGCCCTTACCGCCGGGCAGTATCGATCGTATAACCGTAGCGTGGAGAAAACCCCCTTCGGGCAACTGACCGGAATCTACGGCCTCCCTTACGGCCTCACGCTCTATGGCGGCGTCCAGCGGGCAGATAAGTACCAGTCGGCGGCTCTGGGGGTGGGCAAGAACATGGGCGTTCTCGGGGCGATATCCGCAGACCTCACCCAGGGCTGGTCAACGCCGGAGCATGCCGCGAAAACAAGCGGTCAGTCGTGGCGGGCCCGATACAGCAAGAATTTTATTAATTCCGGGACGAACTTTTCGATTGCCGGGTATCGCTACTCGACCCGCGGCTATTACGGGATGCAGGAGGTCCTCGATTCGTACGGCGACAGCAGCGCGCTTCAGGACAGGCGACGTAACCGTGCCGAGCTGACAATGAGCCAGACGCTGGGGGACAACCTGGGCGCGCTTACCCTCAGTGCGGCGCAGGAAGATTACTGGAATGACGGTAAGTCGATGGCTTCGTGGAGCGTCGGCTATAGCAACTACTGGCACAACATCAGCTATGGCCTGACATGGACCTACAGCAAAAATGTCCGCTCAGCGTCAGAAACCCGCGACAACCAAAAAAACGCTGATCACGACCAGCTTCTGGCGTTCAACATCAGCATTCCGCTGGATAAATTTTTGCCGCAGACATGGGCGAACTATGGCATGAACGCCAGCAGGAATAACGGGATGACACACAGCATCGGTCTGAACGGGGTGGCTCTCGAAAACCGAGCCCTGAACTGGAACGTGCAGCAGGGATACGGCACAGAGGGCGTGGGCTATACCGGCAGCGTTAACGCGGACTACAGAGGCACCTATGGCGAAGCCACGGCGGGGTATGGTTATGACAAAAACAGTGAACGCCTGAATTACGGGCTACAAGGCGGCATTCTCGCCCATGCTGATGGCATCACGCTTTCTCAGCCGCTGGGGGAGACCAACGCCTTAATTAAAGCGCCTGGCGCCCACGGCGTGGATATCCGCAATCAGCCCGGTGTACGGACAGATGTTCGCGGTTATACGGTCGTGAGCAACCTTTCGGTCTACCGAAAAAACGATCTCACTCTCGATCCGGAAAATATGCCGGAGGATGTCGAACTGGAGATCAACACCCGCACGGTAACGCCGACACGGGGAGCGGTGGTGAGAGCCGATTATTTGCCGAAGTCAGGTCGCCGGGTGCTGATGACCTTGACCGACAACGAACGCGCCGTTCCGTTTGGGGCGGTGGTCACCCTTGTCGGTGATGAGAGCAGCAGTTTTATTGTGGGCGATCGCGGTCAGGTTTATTTAACCGGTATGCGCGAGGAGGGGACGTTAGTCGCGACATGGGGGAGTCAGCCCAGCCAGCAATGCCGCGCTGATTTCAGCCTGCCGACACACTCAACATTCGGTGGGATCGCTGACATGCGCGCCTCCTGCCGTCAGGAACGTTAACATGAAATGGCTTATCGTGATTTTGCTTCTCTGTTTGCTCGCGGCGGGAAACCTCGCCCGTGCCGGTACGTGCACCACCATCACGCCGCAGCTGTCAACCCTGTCCGTGGGGACGATTAACGTGCAGCGTGATGCGCCTGTCGGCACGGTGGTCTTTTCCGGCGCGGCGACAGCCACCGGTTCCTATCTTACTGGATGTGCTAATCCGCTGATGCTGGGATTCAGCATGCGCTACAACAGCGCCACGTTGAGCAGCTACGGCAATCATGTTTACAACACTAACGTCAGCGGGATAGGCATACGCTTTTCCTCTAACGCCTATTTTGAAAACCCGAGCAATACGTTCTCGTACAATGCGCAGACCTCCTATGTCGACTGGTATGGCGGGAGGATTGAGCTGGTGGTGACTGGCCCGGTCTCATCGGGGGCGTTAACCCCGGGGGCGATCGGCGTCGTGACGCTTCAGGGGAGCGACGGCATCTATCGTGACGGCCTGACCACGCAGCTCACCGCCGGAACCATTAATGCCATGGCGTGCACGGTGAATACGTCACAGCTGACGTTTCCGATCGGGGATATCCCCGCCTCGGCGTTCGGCACCGTGGTGGGCACCACGCCAGCGGGAGCACAGAACACGCAAAACCTGGGCTTAACCTGCGCCGCCGGAACCAATATTACGGTCTCGCTCAGTGGAATACAGAATCCGGACAGCGCCAATACCAGCGTGATGGCCTTAACCGGGCAGGGAAATGCCGGCACCGCAAAAGGGGTTGGGGTGCAGCTTATCTATAACGGTGCGCCGCTGGTGATGAACAGCCGACTATTCTTGCGGCAGTCTGCCGGCGGGCAAGAGACATTGCCGTTAACGGCCCGATATTACCAGACGTTGAACCGCGTGGAGTCAGGTTCAGCAAATGCCTCCGCCACCCTTAATTTGACCTATCAGTAGCAGGTACGAAGATGAAAATAATATACGGGACACTGCTGTTACTGGCTTTACTCAGCGGGAAGGCTTTCACCGCTGATAGCGTCAACATCGGTGTGACGGGAAATATCGTTGCGTCGCCGTGCATATTTAATGGCGGGAGTAACAGCCTCGATGTCAATCTGGGCAATATTCAGGCAACCAATATGGCGACGCCGGGCTCAACATCGGATCCGGTGCCATTTAGTCTGCTGTTCACCCAGTGCCCAACGGGAACGCAGAGTGTGACCGTCTCTTTTACCGGCAGCCCCGATCCCGCGGCGGGCGCGGACTATTTTATGAACAGCGGTTCGGCCACGCACGTGGCGATAGCCATGCGCGATGCCCAAACGGGTACGCTTAAAGGAACAGGCTCTGGCATGACTCAAACTATTGGTGCCGACAGAACCGCGACAATGGCTATGCAGGCCTCGGTTAAATCCGTGACGGGTGGCGTCACGCCGGGAAGCATTAGTGCAGTTGTGGTGATGACGATGCAGTACAACTGAGCGCCGGTGATATGCCTTTTTTAAAGACGTTGGTATGAGCTATGTTAAATATTCTGATTCAGGAAACCGATCTATTTTTTCAGGCTGGGCTACATGAATTTTTCGAGGATTTTTTTAAACATAACTTTCATCGTGCCATCACATTTAACCTGGCGCTGACCCATGAAAACGTCAGTCAGGCCGATATTATTGTCCTGTCATTATGCCAGGGTGAAACACTGACCTGTTTTCCCGAGTTACTCGCCCGGCAAAAAGGGATTGTGCTAGGGTTTGTCGACGATGAACTGCGCTTTTCGGCGTTGCCCTCCTGCTTTCAGGACATTATTTTTCTCCCTCGCCGTGCATCGCTTGATCGTATCAGTGGCGTACTGTTTATCGCGTGGTTCAGGACGCAATTACCGGGTTATACATGGACTAAACATAACTGCTTCGACTGCCAGCATAAAGGGTTATCCCGGCAACAAATTCGTATTCTGGTCAATTTTTACCGAGGGCTGTCGGTAGTGCAGACCGCTCAGACGCTGGAGATGAGCCAGAAAACGGTCTTTACCCATAAATATATGCTGATGCAAAAATTTAATCTGCGAAGCGATTACGAGCTGATCGTACTGTTGAGAAGGCTGATGGAGAAAAAGAGCCGTCCGAACCTGCTTCGCGATTACCTTGAAAATAATTATGCAGAACAGATAGCGTAAAACGCCAGCGGATAGCTGGCCGGGCAGTGATAGCCACCACCCGGCAATGCATTTAAACGTTAACCGCAGCGATCAACCGCGTCTTCATGGTCTGGTACGCAGAAGCCGCAAAATCCTCCGCCCAGCGCTGGTCCTCGATCGCCTCCATCTGCACGGCGCAATATTTCGTTTCAGGCGTTCTGGAGATCGGGTCTAGATTATCCTGCGTCAGCTCATTACAGGCGCCAATCCACCACTGGTAGGTCATATAGATTGCTCCCGCATTGATGCGCTCGCTGATGCTGGCGCGCGTGATCACTTTACCCCGGCGTGAACGTACCCAGACCAATTGGCCGTCGGCGATCCCACGCTCATCCGCGTCGGCCGGGTTCATTTGCACCCGGCCCGGCTCGTCGGCCAGGCTTTGCAGCGCCGCGCAGTTCCCGGTCATTGAGCGACAGGAGTAGTGACCGACTTCGCGCACCGTGCAAAGTACCAGCGGGTAATCCGTATCCGGTGTCTCGGCCGGAGCGCGCCAGGGGGCAGTAAACAGCTGGCCTTTGCCAGTGGGTGTGTCGAACTGATTATCCCTGTACAGATAGGGTGTGCCGGGATGATCAAGGGTTGGGCAGGGCCACTGGACATGGCCCATCTCGCCCATTTTTTCGTAGGTCACGCCGTAGAAGAGGGGGCACAGCTCGCGCATTTCGTCCCAGATCTGCTGGTTATTCTCGTAATGCATGGGATAGCCCATCTCCGTGGCCAGCAGGCTGATGATCTCCCAGTCGCGCTTGACGTTGCCGCTGGCCTCAATGGCCTTGCCAAAACGCTGGAAGCCGCGATCGGCACAGGTGAACACGCCAGCATGTTCTCCCCATGACGTGGCAGGGAGCAGTACGTCAGCCACCTCTGCCGTTTTGGTCATAAAGATGTCCTGAACCACCACAAAATCGAGGGACTCAAAGCCGCGGCGGACCAGGCCCAGATCGGCTTCTGTCTGAAGCGGATCTTCCCCCATGATGTAATAGGCTTTGATCTTACCTTCCAGCGCGAGATGCGGCACTTCGGTGATACGCGTCCCGACGCGATCGTCCATCCGGCTGACATTGATTTTCCACGCATCGGCAAATTTCAGTCTGACCGCCGGGTCAGTGACATCCTGGTAGCCGGGGAACATATTGGGCAAAACGCCCATATCGCAGGCACCCTGAACGTTATTTTGCCCGCGAACCGGACCTACGCCGACGGCAGAGCGGCCCAGGTTGCCGGTGAGCAGCGCCAGGCTGGAGAGACCTTTCACCACATCAACCGCCTGACCAAACTGCGTAACGCCCATTCCCCACATTACCGTTGCTGAAGGCGCCGCCGCGAACATGCGCATTGCCTGACGAACATCCCGCGCGGGAATGCCCGTCAGATGTTCAACCTGCTCGGGTGCGTAATCTTTTACCGTCAGTCGGTAAGCCTCAAGCCCTTCTGTGAAGCGGGCAACGTAGTTTTTGTCGTACAGTTCCTCTTCAAGCAGGACATAGCCAAAGGCATTGACCAGCGCCATGTTACTGCCGTTTTTCAACTGAAGATGAAGATCGGCAATGCGTGCCGTTTCAATATGACGCGGATCGCAGACGATGATTTTTGCGCCATTTTCACGTGCTTTAAGCACGCGTCGGGCGACGATGGGGTGAGAGTCGGCGCAGTTATAGCCGAACACCAGCAGGCATTTTGAGTTTTCAATATCGTTAATGGAATTGCTCATGGCACCGTTGCCGAGGGTCTCCTGTAAACCGGCAACGGACGGACCGTGACAGACGCGGGCGCAGCAGTCGACGTTGTTAGTGTTCAGCACCGCACGGGCAAATTTTTGCATCACATAGTTGGTCTCATTGCCCGTTCCCCGCGAGGACCCCGTGGTCATAATGGATCGAGGGCCGTACTGATCTTTGATGCTTTTAAGCCTGTGAGCAGTATAGCGAATGGCCTCTTCCCAGGTAACAGGGGTAAAGGACTCGCCTTTGCTGTAGCGGATCATGGGCTGCGTAAGACGGGGGGTAAGCAGCCGTGTGTCGTTAAGAAAGTCCCAGCCGTAGAATCCTTTCAGGCAAAGCGTGCCCTGATTGGTTACGCCATCAGCGGCTTCGGCACGGATAATCCGGTTATTTTTAACGACGAGGTTTAGTTTGCAGCCTGCACCGCAGTAAGGGCAGACGCTGGCGATTTTTTTCATCAATAACAGACCTGTTAAGAAATGAAGCAATGTTTACTGGAAAGCCCAGTCCCTTAGCGGACTAAGCAGGATCCATGCCACATTCAGCGTGCTTGATTAACAGGGCGTCAGGGAAGAGAGGGTGTGTCATCGTCAGTCTGTTCGTCAGAATTGACGATGACACGCTATCCGTAGGGATGGGAAGGGAGAGGCGTTAAAGATCGTCCATGGTATAACCGACAACAATTTCCAGCGTCTTGCGGATCACATCCGCCTTAACGACATCGTCGGTGGTTTCCAGCGTCTGGATCAGCCAGAGAATGATCGCTTTGTTGGTCAGATGACCTTCAGAAGCGAGAACACAACGAACCGCAGTCGAAAAAATGGCAGACTCTTCAGCAAAGCGATCGCCTGCGTGACGGAAATACTCCGACAACGCGCTATCTAAAAAGGCGGAGTGGTATTCGGGTTGAAGCTGAATATTTTGTCTCATTTGTTCTCACCGTTGCTGTAAAGTTGTAGTCAATGCATCTTTTTGGGATCGGACGGTTTTCCATTTCCAAATAACGGCACTACATTGTCTCGATTATTTTTGAGAGATCCCTCTCTCTGTATTCGTCCTTGTGCGGTTCTGCGATCTTTAAAAGCGACAGTGCCTGTGCTGATTTCAGCTATCACCCTCGCTAATGTCTCCCGCCGCTGGGGATCCGTCTCACAGGCTTGCATGTTACGCAGACGCTGAACCAATCCCTCGGTCGTCACGGGACCGCGCTCCTTCAAAAGTGAAAGAGCGGCTTCTCCAATAAGCTGGTCGATCAGTCGGTCCGCATCACTGCTGTTCATAACATTAGCGTTCGAAGAGCAGACCAAGAAGCAGGTGATAATGATGTTCCTCTTCCGGACCATTGGCCCTTTCAAGGCGACTCAACAGTTTTGTGCAGAGCGATTTGCGATTCAGATTCCGCCCATCGCTAAGGATTTCAACAACAACCTGACCCAGGGTTTCCTGTTGGGTTGGAAGCGCGGCTTTTTCGAAGTACTGCGCAATCGCTGTTGCTGAGTCTGCGACGTTTCCGTTCTGCTGCATGTTTCGCTCCTGTAAAATTCTGTAATCAGTAACGTTACATTTAAGGTATACATAATTTTCAAATCTGTACATTTAAAATGTACAATTTTTTAAATATTTTATAATATATTTTATAAAGTCTTTATTTATCATAGTGTTATGTGCGCACACTTTACTGCGTGATTCACAAAATATATTGTACAATCCAAAGCGGCGTCGCAGAGTTGTACAAGCTTGGGAAAGGCGCAAAGAAGCCGTGTAAATCGTTGAGATGTAAATTATTTGTTGGGAAATTAATGTGCTATAACAGAGTTCTCCCCACGTGTTTTCGTGGTCACCCCTTCAATCTTCAGGATTAGCATGCTCACAACCATCATTTACCGCAGTCATATCTGCGAGGACGTTCCAGTGAAAGCGCTGGAAGACATGGTCGCTGCTGCAAATTGTAGAAATCGCCAGTTCGATGTGACGGGGATTTTGCTGTTTAACGGCACACACTTTTTTCAGTTACTTGAAGGGCCCGCTGATAACGTTAAGGAGATCTATGAGCTCATTTGCCGTGACCCACGGCATCACAACGTGGTCGAATTGTTGAGCGATCACGGGCCTTCAAGACGTTTTGGCAATGTGGGTATGGAGCTCTTCGACCTTCGTCAGTACGACACCAACGAAGTGCTGCAACAGGTTCTTGATAAAGGCACAAGCCGCTATCAGCTGACCTATAACGATCGCGCCCTGCAATTTTTCCGCACCTTCGTTGAGGCCACTGAAAAAGCCAACTACTTTGAGCTGCCTCCTGCTGACGCCTGGGAGTTTGTCACCGAAAACACGCCGTTATCCTCCCAGCCGACGGTAGTGGCAAAGGGAGCGGACTGTAGTTTCGCGTTTCAACCTATCGTCGATCCGTTTATGCAGCAGGTTGTTTCCTGGGAAGCCCTGATCCGCACGCCGTCCGGTGAGTCCCCGGAAAGCTATTTTGCCAACCTGTCGCGTGAGGAGCTGTACGAATCGGATCTGAAGAGTAAACAGGTGGCTTTGTCGATGGCCAGCGCGCTGGGCCTACAGACTCAAACGTTGTCCATTAATCTGCTGCCGATGACGCTGGTCAATGTTCCTGGCGCCGTCGATTTTTTACTGACGGCAATTGAGGCGAACGGTTTTGTGCCGGAGCAAATTGTAGTCGAGTTCACCGAGAGCGAGGCCATCTCGCGCTTTGAAGAGTTCACCAGCGCGGTCAGACAGCTTAAAAGCGCCGGGATCAGCGTGGCCATCGATCACTTTGGCGCGGGATTCGCCGGTCTGCAACTGCTGGCTCAGTTCCAGCCGGACAGAATCAAGATCAACCGTGATTTGATTGCTAACGTGCACAAGAGCGGCCCGCGTCAGGCAATCATTCAGTCAATCATTAAATGCTGCGCCTCCCTGGAAATTCTTTTCTGTGCGGTAGGCGTAGAGCTGGCTGAAGAGTGGATGTGGCTGGAATCTGCCGGGATTTCTCAGTTCCAGGGTCACCTTTTCGCCAGCCCGCGTCTGGGGGGCATTCCGGCGATTGCCTGGCCCGAGAAAAAGTACGATTTATAAAAACCTGTACGTAACTCTTAAAAGTGACCTGTACGTACGGCTAAATTTATACAACAATATATTAACGAGTGAGTGGTTCTTTGAGCCATTCACTTGTCTCAGAACGAGGAGTTAGTTATACAAATGATTTGTACAATCTGATAAGGTTGGTTTGGTTAGGTATGGAAGTATTGTGCGTGAGGGAGTTAATGGCCTATTACAGTATCGGCGAAGTGGCCGAACGATGCGGTATCAACCCCGTTACGCTGCGTGCCTGGCAGCGCCGTTATGGATTGTTGAAGCCGCAGCGAAGTGAAGGGGGTCATCGTCAGTTTGACGATGAAGATATCCTGCGTATCGAAGAGATCAAACGCCTGATGAAAACGGGTGTTTCGGTCGGTAAAGTAAAAGCGCTTCTTGAAAATACAGAAGTGATGACGCATGGGAACTGGGCATCGTTTCAGGAAGAGATGTTAACCGTTCTGCGCTATGCCAATCCGGCAAAACTGCGCGCCAAAATCAGTGAGTTCCGCCGCGACCATGCGATGGATGTTCTGATAGATAACATCATCACCCCTGTGCGTCAGCGAATGAATCAGGATCAGAATACGGTGCGTCATATGGCGAGCCTGCTCGACGGTGTCCTGATTGAGTTTGCCGTTACAAGCCTGGGTGAGTCGCGAAAAAAAGCAGGTAAGGATGCGCTGCTGATTGGGTGGGAGTGCGACGACCGTACGCATTTATGGCTGGAAGCTGCCCGTCTTGCCTATAAGGGCTGGCATATTGACGTGCTGGCTGAGCCGATTGATTCTCCGCGTCCGGAACTCTTTCCCGGGCAAAAAATTTTCGTCTGGACCGGTAAAGCGCCTACGCCTCGTCAACAGGAGCAGCTCGACCACTGGCGTGAACAGGGTTTCGCCGTTTCGTTCCATCACTGATGTTAAGGGGGCCAACGGTAAACCGCCAGCGCGGGTTTTTAGCCTTCTGGCGATACGACAGGGGTATCCGCGAAGATGCATAGCATCAGTACCCCTGTCATATCGTCGGTTTATTCCATCATCAGGTTGTCTGAAATATTCATACTGGCCACGGATTCAACTTTCCACACGCCATCTTCCTTGACCATGCAGTCAATTACGGTGTGATCCCGCTTTTTGCCGAATGAGATATAAACCTGCATACAGGCGGCATCGTAATCCAGCGCCCGCGCACTGACGATGCCCCAGTCATCTTCATATCCCTGAGCCTTGATGAACATATCGACGTCAGGCACGTCATATTCATCTGGATCCAACTTATCCATGGCTTTGAGTTTGCTGATGGTTTCGCGGGTTACATATGGCCTCAGCGCTTCATAGTTTTTCAGGGGCTCTTTCCCGATAATAATTTGCGAGATGTACCACTTATTAAACTGAAGGGCAGCGGATACCTCAGGGGGTAACTTCTGTGCAGCTGATGCGAGAGTGGGCAGAAGCAGGATCGCCAGAATTAAATTGCTTTTCATATCCTTAGCATAATGTGTGTTCTGTAGATTTGCACCGCCAGCGCGAATGGATTTTGAAACAAATTCTGCACATCTTTTCTGGCTACACTGACCTGCATGCTGGCGAGCATGAACTGCGGCTTTATGGGCACTCCACATAATTTAATCCCTTACTGAATAAATGGTTAACAAGGGAAACATTACGCCGAAAAGGGACGAGTTTATGTAATTAATCATGATCGGAATTTAACCACTATCAGACTGATAAATAATGGTTAACTTATCCATCAAACGTCTTTATGCGCGCCCAGGTAAGGCAAAAAAGAATTAAAAAGAACCTGGCTTAAGGGGGAGGCATACGTAAAAAATGTATATGATGCCTGTGCGTACTTTAGCTATCTCAAAAATAGGTATTTTCAATACAATTTTTATTATTGCCCGCCACCTTACCGCCTTTCTTATGAAATGCATTATTTATCAATGCATTGAACAAAACTAACCCACCCATCCGCATCCCGTCACAGGGTCTATGCTTAATGAAAGTAGCCAAAAAGGGCGGTTTAGCCCAAAGCCCCTGCTCGCAGGGGGTTGAAGTGATAATCGTTATCACTAACATGGTGTTATGCCCTGGTGGCTTATCAGATGAGGTGGACCTATGGAACTGCATTCAGAAACCTTCAATCCGGCCGATTTTGCCTGGCGTGGCTTAACGCTGACGCCCGCGGCGGCGGCGCATATTCATGAGCTGGTGGCAAAAAATCCCGACATCCTCGGCGTACGCTTAGGCGTTAAGCAGACGGGCTGCGCAGGATTCGGCTACGTGCTGGATACCGTAACCGAACCCAAAAAGGACGATCTGGTCTTTGAAACCGACGGTGCAAAGTTATACGTCGCGCTACAGGCTATGCCGTTTATCGATGGAACCGAAGTCGACTACGTTCGGGAAGGTTTAAACCAGTTATTCAAATTTCATAACCCGAAAGCCCAGAACGAATGCGGCTGCGGCGAAAGCTTTGGGGTATAGGCGGTACTATGTCTCGTAATACTGAAGCAACGAGTGATGTAAACACCTGGAGCGGCGGACACCTCAACTATAAAGAGGGTTTCTTCACGCAGCTGCAAACTGATGAGCTGGCGAAAGGCATCAACGAAGAGGTCGTGCGCGCCATTTCGGCCAAACGTAACGAGCCGGAGTGGATGCTGGAGTTTCGCCTGAGCGCATTCCGCGCGTGGCTGGAGATGGAAGAACCCCACTGGCTGAAAGCGCATTACGATAAGCTGAACTATCAGGATTACAGCTATTACTCCGCGCCCTCATGCGGCAGCTGCGATGATACCTGTGCCTCGCAGCCCGGCGCGGTACAGCAAACCGGTGCCGAGAACAGCTTCCTGAGTAAAGAGGTGGAAGAGGCCTTCAATCAGCTCGGCGTGCCCGTGCGCGAAGGTAAAGAGGTGGCGGTGGACGCCATTTTTGACTCCGTCTCGGTGGCAACCACCTACCGTGAAAAGCTGGCGGAGCAGGGGATAATTTTCTGCTCCTTTGGGGAAGCCATTCACGATCACCCGGAGCTGGTGAAAAAGTACATTGGCACCGTGGTACCCAGTAACGATAACTTCTTCGCGGCACTGAATGCGGCGGTGGCGTCAGACGGCACCTTTATCTACGTGCCTAAAGGTGTGCGCTGCCCGATGGAGCTCTCGACCTATTTCCGCATCAACGCGGAAAAAACCGGCCAGTTTGAACGCACCATCCTGGTGGCCGATGAAGGCAGCTACGTCAGCTATATCGAAGGCTGTTCGGCGCCGGTGCGCGACAGCTACCAGCTGCACGCGGCGGTGGTAGAGGTGATCATCCATAAAGACGCGGAAGTGAAATACTCTACGGTACAGAACTGGTTCCCGGGCGATGGCAACACCGGTGGTATTCTGAACTTCGTCACCAAGCGTGCGCTGTGCGAAGGTGAAAACAGTAAGATGTCCTGGACGCAGTCAGAAACCGGCTCCGCCATTACCTGGAAATACCCGAGCTGTATTCTGCGCGGCGACAACTCCATCGGTGAGTTTTACTCCGTGGCACTGACCAGCGGTCATCAGCAGGCCGATACCGGCACCAAGATGATCCACATCGGTAAAAACACCAAATCGACCATCATCTCCAAAGGGATCTCTGCCGGTCACAGCCAGAACAGCTATCGCGGGCTGGTGAAAATCATGCCGACAGCCACCAACGCACGTAACTTTACCCAGTGCGACTCCATGCTGATTGGTGCGGACTGCGGGGCGCATACCTTCCCCTATGTCGAATGCCGCAATAACAGCGCCCAGCTCGAGCATGAGGCGACTACGTCACGTATTGGTGAAGATCAGCTGTTCTACTGCCTGCAACGCGGGATCAGTGAAGAAGATGCGATTTCAATGATTGTTAACGGCTTCTGTAAGGACGTGTTCTCTGAACTGCCGCTGGAATTTGCCGTTGAAGCCCAGAAACTCCTCGCCATTAGTCTTGAACACAGCGTCGGTTAAGGAAAGCACATGTTAAGCATTAAAGATTTACAGGTTAGCGTGGAAGAGAAAGAGATCCTGCGTGGGCTCAATTTTGACGTCAAACCGGGTGAAGTTCACGCCATCATGGGGCCAAACGGCTCCGGGAAAAGTACGCTTTCAGCGACGCTGGCAGGACGCGAAGATTATGAGGTCACCAGCGGCTCCGTTGAGTTTAACGGCAAGGATCTGCTGGAGATGTCGCCTGAAGAGCGTGCCGGTGAGGGCATCTTTATGGCCTTCCAGTATCCGGTGGAAATCCCGGGCGTCAGCAACCAGTTCTTCCTGCAAACCGCGCTGAACGCGGTGCGCAAGTATCGCGGACTTGAGGCGCTGGATCGCTTTGACTTCCAGGATCTGATGGAAGAGAAAATCAAGCTGCTGAAAATGCCCGAAGATCTGCTCACCCGCTCGGTGAACGTGGGTTTTTCTGGCGGTGAGAAAAAACGTAACGATATTCTGCAAATGGCGGTTCTTGAGCCGGAGCTGTGCATTCTCGATGAAACCGATTCAGGGCTGGATATTGATGCCCTGAAGATCGTTGCCGACGGCGTAAACTCTCTGCGTGACGGTAACCGCTCATTTATTATCGTGACTCACTACCAGCGTATTCTGGACTACATCAAACCGGACTATGTCCACGTGCTTTATCAGGGGCGCATTGTGAAATCCGGTGACTTTACGCTGGTTAAACAACTGGAGGAGCAGGGTTATGGCTGGCTTACCGAACAGCAGTAATGCACTCCAGCAGTGGCACCGGCTGTTTGAAGCGCAGGGTGGAGCGCGCTCTGAACAGGCTCAGCACCATCTCCAGCAGATGCTGCGTCTCGGTTTACCGACGCGTAAGCATGAGAACTGGAAATATACCCCGCTGGACGGCCTGCTGAACGGCGAGTTTGTCACCCGTCTGGCGCAGGTTAGCCCCGGTCAGCGCGATGTGCTGGCGCTGAGCGTGGATGCCGTGCGTCTGGTGTTTGTAGACGGGCAGTTTCGTGAGGAACTCAGCGACAGCGTACAGGAGAGCGGGTTCGATATTGCGATTAATGATGAGCGTCAGTCGCTGAACGCGCCCGTTCAGCCTGAAGTCTTCCTGCATCTGACAGAGAGCCTGTCTCAGTCTGTCACCCATATTCACGTTAAGCGTAACCAGCGCCCGGCGAAACCGCTGCTGCTGATGCATATCACCCAGGGTGTTGAGGGCGGCGAGATCAACACCGCCCACTATCGCCACCATCTCGAGCTGGCAGAAGGGGCAGAAGCGACGGTAATTGAGCATTACGTTAGTCTGAACGACACCCGCCATTTTACCGGCTCGCGTCTGACGATGAACGTGGCGGCCAACGCCCAGCTGCACCATATCAATCTGGCGTTTGAGAATCCGCTCAGTCACCACTTCGCCCACAACGATATTCTGCTGGGCCAGGATGCCGCGGCGTACAGCCACAGCTTCCTGCTTGGCGGCGCGGTGCTGCGCCACAATACCAGCACCCAGCTGAACGGTGAGAACACTACGCTGCGTATTAACAGCCTGGCGATGCCGGTGAAGTCAGAAGTGTGCGACACGCGCACCTGGCTTGAGCATAACAAAGGCTACTGCAACAGCCGTCAGCTGCACAAAACCATCGTCAGCGACAAAGGACGTGCGGTGTTTAACGGCCTGATCAATGTGGCGCAGCACGCCATCAAAACTGACGGGCAGATGACCAACAACAACCTTTTGCTGGGACGTCTGGCAGAGGTGGACACCAAGCCACAGCTGGAAATCTATGCGGACGACGTGAAATGCAGCCACGGCGCAACGGTCGGGCGTATTGACGATGAGCAGATGTTCTACCTGCGCTCTCGCGGGATAGACCAGCAGGCCGCGCAAAAGATGATTATTTACGCCTTTGCGGCTGAGCTGACGGAAGCGCTGCCCGATGGCGGACTTAAACAGCAGGTGCTGGCCCGTATCGGTCAGCGGCTGCCTGGAGGCGAAGCATGACATTTCCCGTAGAGAAAGTCCGGGCAGATTTTCCGGTACTGACCCGTGAAGTGAACGGTCTGCCGCTGGCCTATCTCGACAGTGCGGCCAGCGCGCAAAAACCGAATCAGGTGGTGGATGCGGAAGCCGAGTTTTACCGCCACGGTTATGCGGCGGTCCATCGCGGGATCCACACCTTGAGCGCCGAGGCGACCCAGCGCATGGAAAACGTGCGCACGCAGGTTGCGGCGTTTCTCAACGCGCGTTCGCCGGAAGAGCTGGTGTTCGTGCGTGGCACCACCGAAGGGATCAACCTGGTGGCTAACAGCTGGGGCAATGCGCAGGTGCACGCGGGGGATAACATCATCATCACCCAGATGGAGCACCACGCTAACATCGTGCCCTGGCAGATGCTCTGTGAGCGTATGGGGGCGCAACTGCGGGTGATCCCGCTAAACGAAGACGGTACGCTTCAGCTTGAACAGCTGGACGCCCTGCTTGACGACAGAACGCGGCTGGTAGCGGTGACCCACGTTTCAAACGTGCTGGGGACGGAAAATCCGGTGGCGCTGATCGTCGACAAAGCCCATCAGGCCGGTGCGAAAGTGTTGATTGATGGTGCCCAGGCGGTGATGCACCATGCGGTTGACGTTCAGACTCTGGACTGCGATTTCTACGTCTTCTCCGGGCACAAGCTGTATGGTCCGACGGGCATCGGCGTGTTGTATGTGAAAGAGGACATTCTCCAGGCCATGCCGCCGTGGGAAGGGGGCGGGTCAATGATTGCCACCGTCAGCCTGACGGAAGGCACAACCTACGCCCGGGCGCCCTGGCGCTTCGAGGCGGGCACGCCAAACACGGGCGGGATCATCGGGCTGGGCGCGGCCATTAGCTACGTCTCTGAAACGGGGCTGGCGGCGATTCAGGAGTACGAACAGCTGCTGATGCAATATGCCTTGCAGGAGCTTGCCGGCGTCCCGGATCTGACCTTATATGGCCCTGCTGACCGTCTGGGTGTGATAGCCTTCAAC
The DNA here is from genome assembly GCF_050030745.1 of Enterobacter cloacae complex sp. 402C9. NCBI lineage: Bacteria > Pseudomonadati > Pseudomonadota > Gammaproteobacteria > Enterobacterales > Enterobacteriaceae > Enterobacter > Enterobacter cloacae complex sp. 402C9. The sequence continues at coordinate 1,968,719 of NZ_JBLGUW010000001.1, forward strand.
CTCGGCAAGCATCACGCTTATGATGTGGGCAGTTTCCTGGATAATTACGGCGTCGCCGTACGTACCGGGCATCACTGCGCGATGCCACTGATGGCGTATTATCAGGTACCGGCCATGTGCCGCGCATCGCTGGTGATGTACAACACAACGGAAGAGGTCGACAGACTGGTGGCGGGACTAAAACGTATTCACCAGCTGCTTGGCTAACGGAGAGGCGAGAGATGGCAGATTTGCCGGACAGAGATAAATTGCTGCGTAACTTTGGGCGTTGCGCAAACTGGGAAGAGAAATACCTTTATATTATCGAGCTAGGTCAGCGCCTGCCGCCGCTCAGCGAAGAGGCGCATAACCGGGACAACATCATTCAGGGCTGCCAGAGCCAGGTCTGGATCCAGATGCAGCAGATGGAGGATGGCGTAATCGATTTACAGGGTGACAGCGATGCCGCCATTGTGAAGGGGCTTATTGCCGTCGTATTTATTCTTTATCACCAGATGTCGGCGCAGGATATTGTCGCCTTTGACGTTCGCCCTTGGTTTGAAAAAATGGCCTTAACCCAACACCTCACCCCGTCCCGCTCCCAGGGACTGGAAGCGATGATCCGCGCCATACGCGCCAAAGCCGCAATCCTTAGCTAAACTGACAGAACAGCATTCATTCTGTTTCGCGGGGTGGTTTCCACCTCGCTGGTTTTTCAGCTTTCTGACGTTTGGTCAGTGAATAAGGAATCTCAGCATGAAGCGCGCGTCTCTAATAACTCTATTACTCCTTGGTTCGCTCAGTGCTGTTAATTCAGCCAGGGCGGTTGATTATCCTTTACCGCCCGCAGGCAGCCGCCTGATTGGGCAAAATCAGACATACACCATTCAGGAAGGCGACAATAAGCTCCAGGCTATCGCTCGTCGGTTTAATACCGCCGCACAGCTTATCCTTGAAACCAATAATACCATTGCACCGGTAAACCCTGCGCCAGGAACGGTCATTACCATTCCTTCCCAGATGCTGCTCCCGGACACCGAGCGTGAGGGCATTGTGGTGAATCTGGCGGAGCTGCGTCTTTACTTCTATCCGCCTGGCGAAAATATCGTGCAGGTCTATCCGCTGGGTATTGGTCAGCTTGGGCTGGAAACACCGGTCAGCACCACCCGTGTGAGTCAGAAAATCCCTAACCCTACCTGGACCCCCACAGCGGGCATCAGAGCGCGCTCACTGGCGCAGGGCATTAAACTGCCGCCTGTGGTACCCGCAGGGCCAAATAACCCGCTGGGGCGCTTTGCGCTGCGTCTGGGCATCGGGAATGGGGAATATCTTATTCATGGCACCAGCGCGCCGGACAGCGTAGGGCTGCGGGTCAGCTCGGGCTGTATGCGAATGAACGCGCCGGATATCAAAGCGTTGTTTGAACGAGTGCGCGTCGGCACGCGGGTGCAGATTATCAATGAGCCGGTGAAGTTCTCCGTCGAGCCGGACGGCAAACGTTATATCGAGGTGCACAGGCCGCTGGCGCAGGCTGAGGGCGAAAACCCACAGACGGTGCCGTTCACGCACTCGGCGGCGTTTACCGCCTTCGCAGCGGAATCAGGTAGCGATAAAACGCTAATCAACAAAGCTCTGGCGCGCAGAGCCGGGATCCCGGTTGCCGTTTCAGCAGGCAATGGTTCGTCAGCCAGCAATTCTGTCCTGTCGGTTCAGAATAGTCGTGTCTCAGCGGCGGTGACGGAAGGCGAGGGAGAGAAAGCGCTTCAGTAGAGGTTTGACGAAGGCAAAAAAAATGGCGCACAATGTGCGCCATTTTATTAACAGGTACTATTACTTACGGTATTTAGTAGCCTGGTTGTCCAGACGCTGGTTAGCGCGAGCTGCGTCGTCTTTAGCAGCCTGAACGTCGGAACGCATTGCGTTCACGTCGTTGCTCAGCTGGTCAACTTTAGCGTTCAGAGTCTGAACGTCAGAAGACAGCTGATCGATTTTAGCGTTGCTGGAGCAACCTGCCAGCAGAGTAGAACCCAGGATTACCGCGCCCAGTACCAGTTTAGTACGATTCATTATTAATACCCTCTAGATTGAGTTAATCTCCATGTAGCGTTACAAGTATTACACAAAGTTTTTTGGGTTGAGAATATTTTTTTGATGGGATTACGCCTATTTTTGATCGTTCGCTCAAAGAAGCAACGAAATCGGCAATTTTGACGAAAAAGCTATGTTAAAAAAGGCATTTTTCATCGGATTCATCTTAGATAAATCGCGATTAAATAGAAAAACCCGATTTGCTTTTTGAATAGTTCTGGTTAATGGCGGGAATAAAAAAAGCGCCCCGAAGGACGCTTTTTAACAAAACAATAATTTGTTCGTGAAATATTACAGTACGTGGACAGATGCAGTGTTGGTTGTACCGCTTGGTACCAGTGCACCAGAAACCATAACCACCACGTCGCCTTTCTGAGCCAGGCCACAATCAACCAGTTCCAGAGCCACTTCTTTACCCAGACGATAGAAATCATCGGTAGAGGCAATCTCTTTCACCAGGTGTGGGATCACGCCTTTGCTCAGCACCAGCTGACGCGCGGTGGTTTCGTTCGTGGTCAGCGCCAGGATAGTTGCATCCGGGAAGTATTTACGCACGGCACGCGCAGATTTACCGCCCTGGGTCGCCACGACAATCAGTGGGGCTTCCAGTTTTTCAGCGGTTTCTACCGCACCACGGCACACGGCTTCGGTGATGCGCAGTTTACGGCTGTCGTTGTTGTAATCCAGACGGCTTTTCATCACGCGGTCGGTACGCTCACAGATGGTCGCCATGATGCCGACCGCTTCCAGAGGGTATTTACCTTTTGCAGATTCGCCAGACAGCATAACGGCATCGGTACCGTCGAGGATGGCGTTCGCCACGTCGCCGGCTTCAGCGCGGGTAGGGCGTGGGTTTTTGATCATGGAGTCCAGCATCTGCGTTGCGGTGATAACCACTTTACGCGCGCGAACGCATTTCTCGATCATCATCTTCTGCGCGAAGATCACTTCTTCAACCGGGATTTCAACGCCCAGGTCACCACGCGCAACCATGATACCGTCGGACGCTTCAAGGATTTCGTCGAAGTTGTTCAGGCCTTCCTGGTTTTCGATCTTGGAGATGATCTGGATGTTCTCACCACCGTGCGCTTTCAGGTGCTCACGGATCTCAACCACGTCAGAACGTTTACGGATGAAGGACGCCGCAACGAAGTCCACACCTTGTTCGCAGCCGAAGATCAGGTCTTGTTTGTCTTTTTCAGCCAGAGCTGGCAGAGCAATGGACACACCCGGCAGGTTAACGCCTTTGTTTTCGCCCAGATCGCCGTTGTTCAGCACTTTACAGATAACCTTGTTACCTTCAATCGCGGTCACTTCCATGCCGATCAGGCCGTCATCTACCAGCACGGTGTTGCCAACGGACAGATCGCTGGTGAAGCCTTCGTAGGTCACGGCAACGATTTCGTTATTACCTACAACGGATTTGTCGGTGGTGAAGGTGAAGGTCTGGCCCGCTTTCAGGGAAACGTCGTTACCGCCTTCCAGTTTGATGGTGCGGATTTCAGGACCTTTGGTGTCGAGCAGGATTGCCGCTTTTTTCCCGGTCTTGCTCATCACGTTGCGCAAGTTCTGAATACGCTGACCGTGTTCAGCATAGTCGCCGTGGGAGAAGTTCAGACGCATCACGTTCATGCCGGCATCCAGCATTTTGCTCAGCATCTCTTCGGATTCGGTTTTCGGGCCGATAGTACAAACAATTTTCGTCTTTTTCATGACAGTCTTAGTCTTTAAGTTGGGAAGGATATGGAAATCTCGCTCCGGGGGCGCACCGCCGCGGAGTCAAACCTGTGTTGCGAAAGAGTATATGACACGCACTAAGAATAGGTGACATCAAATGAGCGTGCAGAAGAAAGTGTGCCTGAGTGCCAGCCCAACGAATGAGAGGAGAAGTTGTACGTTGTTTTTTGTATTCCAAGCGCTGAAACCATTCACCAGGGATTTGGCGCGCATTATACGCTGATTCACAGTAAAAAGGAAAATGGAAACAGCGTTTCAAAAACATTCTGTGCAGATTCACATAAGTTTGTTATCAAGGCGTTAAGGCCTAATGTCATCTTATGACGGCAGGCGCAACGCCCGCCGTTTTTTGCTCACTTTTCCAGCGCCTGTTGAAGGTCGGCGATCAGATCCTTCGCATCCTCAATCCCCACCGACAGGCGTATCAGCTGCGGCACAATGCCGTTTGCAAGACGCTGCGCCAGTGGAATGGAGGCGTGGGTCATGCTGTAGGGCTGGCTCACCAGACTCTCCACCCCGCCCAGGCTTTCCGCCAGGGTAAAGAGCATAAGATGACGAATCACCTCTGTCGCGCGTTGCGCATCGCCTTTAATCACAACGGAGATCATGCCGCCCGGCAGCGCCATTTGTCTGCGGGCAAGCGCATACTGGGGGTGTGACTCCAGCCCGGGATAGAGCACGCTCTCTATCTGCGGATGCTGCTCCAGCCATTGCGCAATCGCCAGCGCGTTGGCACTGTGCTTCTCAACGCGCAGGGAGAGGGTGCGAATCCCCCGTAGCGTCAGGAAGCTGCTGAACGGATCCAGAACGCCGCCAACCGCGTTTTGCAGATAGCCCAGACGCTCCGCGAGATCCTTATTTGCCCCGACAACAGCCAGCCCGGCAACCACGTCTGAATGACCGTTGAGATATTTGGTGGCGGAGTGAACCACAATGTCGAACCCCGCCTCCAGCGGCCGGTGAATGACCGGGGAGGCGAAGGTATTATCCGCCACGCTGATCGCATTATGGCGCCGGGCAATGTCTGCGATGGCCTCCAGGTCGGCCAGTTTCAGCAGCGGGTTCGTCGGCGTTTCCACCCAGATCATGCGGGTGTCCGGGCGAATGGCGGCCTCAAGGACGGCTACATCGTCCGGCTTAACCCAGCTCACCTGTAACCCGGTGCTGCGCTTGTGCACGTTTTCGATCAGGCGATACGTACCGCCATACACGTCGTCAATGGCAACGATATGGCTGTCTTTATCCAGCAGTTCGAGCACGGTGGAAATGGCCGCCAACCCTGACGCGAAGGCGTACCCGCGCGTGCCGCCTTCCAGTTCGGCGATGGCGGTCTCCAGCGCATGGCGGGTTGGGTTGCCGCTCCGGGAGTATTCGTAGCCGGTATGTTCACCCGGTGCCGGTTGCGCAAACGTCGACGTGGCGTAAATTGGCGGCATCACGGCGCCGTGCGTGTCGTGATACTCACCGCTGTGAACGCTGAGGGTGGCCAGGTTTTTCATCTTTTGCTCCTTTTATTTCGTCAGGCGGTTACGCCAGGTGGTGAGTACGTCACTGCGTGTGATCAGACCCAGAAAGCGGTCTTCGTCATAAATAATCGCCACCAGGCCACGGTCAAAGATGGTGTACAGGGCGCTCTCCGGGGCCAGCTTATCCAGATATTCGACCTGACGCGTCATGGCCGCCGTCACGGGGAGAGAGAAGCGATCGGCATCTCCCCCGATGTGCCGCAGCAGGTCCCACTCGTCGATGATGCCGACAACATTGTTGTTATCGAGCACCGGCAGCTGGGAGATGTCGTACAGGCGCATGCGGGCCAGCACGGTGGAAAGCGTGTCGTCCGGGGCGACAGTCACCGTCGCGCCTTCATCGTGGCGCAGGGCAATATAGTCCGAGAGATCGCCTGCCTGCGGACGTGAAATCAGCCCCTGCTGGCGCATCCAGTCGTCGTTGAACATCTTTGAGAGGTATTTATTGCCGCTGTCGCAGGCGAAGGTGACCACACGTTTTGGCGTAGTCTGCGCCTGGCAATATTTCAGCGCCGCCGCCAGCAGCGTGCCGGTGGAGGAGCCTGCCAGGATCCCTTCCGTTTTTAGCAGATCGCGGGCGGTGGTGAACGCCTCGCGATCGGTAATGCGCCAGGCGCGTTTAACCCCTTCGATGTGCGCCAGCGGAGGAATAAAGTCTTCGCCAATCCCCTCAACAAGCCACGATCCGGCATCGTGATAGCGTCCGGTCTCAACCTGATCTGCCAGCACCGACCCGGCCGGATCGGCAAGCACAAATTCCGTCTGCGGTGAGTGCTCGGCGAACCACGCCTGTAAGCCGCCCAGCGTACCGCCGGAGCCGACGCCGACGACGATGGCATCGATCTGGCCGTCAAGCTGCTCAAACAGTTCCGGTGCGGTAGTGGTGCGGTGCGCCAGCGGATTGGCCGCGTTATTGAACTGGTCGATATAAAACGCGCCTGGCAGTTCGTTCGCCAGCCGCCGGGCATAATCCTGGTAGTAGGCCGGATGCCCTTTATTCACATCCGAGCGGGTTAGCACGACCTGCGCCCCTAACGCGCGCAGGTGGAAAATCTTCTCGCGGCTCATTTTGTCCGGCACCACCAGGATCAGCGAGTATCCCTTTTGCGCCGCAATCAACGCCAGCCCCAGGCCGGTGTTCCCCGCCGTGGCTTCAATAATGGTGCCGCCAGGCCGTAGCTGCCCCATACGCTCGGCCTCGTTAATCATCGACAGCGCGACGCGGTCTTTAATCGAGCCGCCTGGATTCTGATTTTCCAGCTTCAGAAACAGCGAGCAGGGGCCGGTATCCAGCTTGTGCAGCTGGATGAGTGGCGTATGGCCAATTAGTTCGGTGACGGAGTGGTAAAGCGTCATGGTCATGTCCTGTGAAGAGGTGATGACCGGATGATAGGACCACGAAATTTTCTCAATAAAGAACGTTTCACTGGGTTTTAGAACAGAAAGGAATAATCCTTATGTTTTTTGGGTGGAAAGACAGCAAGACGTAAAGTTGTCCGGATGTGAGGATGGCTATATCAGTACATAGTGCTGCAAAATTAACCAATTTCGTCGGATGAATGAGACCTGATATGCAAAAGGCAGATAATTATTGCAGATATTCATCTAAATGCTTTTCACCCGCCAGTTCGCTGCTTATTCCGCCGCATTATAAGAAATTCTTTTTTGGTCATTTAAAAGCTGATAACAGCTGTTTACTATCTTTTGGACATCCATACTGCTAAACCGCTATATGCGTAACGGATAACGAATAAGAATGATCGTACTCAGTAATATTTCGAAGGTTTTTGACAACGGGAAGCTGGCGCTGACAGCCGTTGATAACGTCAATTTGACGATAGAGCAGGGACAGATTTACGGGATCATTGGTTACAGCGGGGCCGGGAAAAGTACGCTTATCCGTCTGCTGAACGGTCTGGAAAAGCCCAGCGCCGGCAGCGTCACCATTAACGGTCAGGATATCTCCGCCGCGAAGGGAGAAGCGCTGCGTCAGGCACGCCTGAAAATCAGCATGGTGTTCCAGCACTTTAATCTGCTCTGGTCGCGCACGGTGAAGGAAAACATCGCCTTTTCAATGCAAATTGCCGGTGTGCCAAAAGCGCAAATTCAGGCTCGCGTTGCCGAGCTGGTGGAGCTGGTCGGCCTGAAGGGGCGCGAGAATGCCTACCCGTCCCAGCTGAGCGGCGGGCAAAAACAGCGTGTGGGCATTGCCCGCGCGCTGGCCAATCATCCGGACGTACTGCTGTGTGACGAAGCCACCTCGGCGCTGGATCCGCAGACCACCGATCAGATCCTCGATCTGCTCCTGGACATTAACCGTCGTTTTAACCTGACCATCGTACTCATTACGCATGAGATGCATGTGGTGCGCAAAATCTGCGACCGCGTGGCGGTAATGGAGAACGGCAAGGTGGTGGAAGAGGGGGAGGTGCTGAGCGTGTTTACGCATCCTCAGCAGCCGATCACCCGGCAGTTTGTCCGCCAGGTGAGCCAGTACGCGGAGGAAGAGACCTTCAATACCGAACTGGCAAATGAGCTGGAGGGCGCGGTCATCAAGCTCACCTTCACCGGGCACAGCACGCACAGGCCGATCGTCGGTGAACTGACCCTGCGCTACGGCCTGCCGTTTAACATCCTGCACGGCAAAATGACGCAAACCGCCCACGGTGTTTTCGGGCAGCTCTGGGTGCACGTGGTGGCATCGGATGAACAACTGAACAATATCCTCGCCGACCTGAAGCAAAGCGATATTGAAGGCGAGGTAATCAAGCATGGCTGAAGAACTCTTTCCGCACCTGAAGTGGGATCAACTTTGGGCTGCAACCCAGGAGACGCTCTACATGACCGCGCTTTCCGGCGTGGCGACGTTTGTTCTGGGGATCGCGCTCGGTCTGGCGCTGTTTTTAACCGCCCGCGGCGGGTTATTCCACAACCGCACGGTCTACAGCGTGATGTCGATTGTGGTGAACGTGTTCCGCTCGATTCCGTTCATCATTCTCATTGTTCTGCTGATCCCGTTCACCAAGACCGTTGTGGGGACCATTCTCGGCGCTAACGCTGCGCTGCCCGCCCTGATTGTGGGCGCCGCGCCGTTCTACGCCCGTCTGGTCGAGATTGCCCTGCGGGAAGTGGATAAAGGGGTAATTGAAGCCACGCGTTCGATGGGCGCACGGCTGAGCACGTTAGTGTTTCGGGTTTTACTGCCGGAATCTTCACCCGCACTGGTTTCAGGTATGACGGTGACGCTGATTGCGCTGGTGAGCTACAGCGCAATGGCGGGGGTGATAGGTGCCGGCGGTTTGGGAAATCTGGCTTATCTGGAAGGATTCCAGCGCAACCATGGTGACGTCACGCTGGTGGCAACGGTGACCATTCTGATCATCGTGTTCATTATCCAGTTCTGCGGCGATGCCATTACTTCACTGTTAGATAAACGCTAATAAATACACACAGGAACCACATCATGAAAAAGACACTGACACTGATCGCCGCAGCCACCCTGAGCGCCCTGAGCTTTGCCTCCTGGGCGGACACGCTCACCGTGGGGGCGTCCAACACCCCGCACGCGGAAATTCTGGAGCAGGCTAAGCCGATTCTGGCGAAGCAGGGTATTGATCTGGAGATTAAACCGTTCCAGGACTACATTCTGCCAAACACGGCGCTGGCAGGGCATGATATTGATGCCAACTATTTCCAGCACATCCCTTACCTGAACAGCGTGCTTAAAGATCATGCGGGCGATAAGGATTATGATTTTGTCAGTGCAGGCGCAATCCACATTGAGCCGATCGGTATCTATTCAAAAAAATACAAATCGCTGAAGGATCTGCCGGAAGGCGGCAAAATCATCATGCGTGATGCGGTTTCCGAGGAAGGGCGTATTCTGTCCATCTTCGAAAAAGAGGGCGTGATCAAGCTGAAGCCAGGCATCGATAAAGTGACCGCGCGCATCAGTGATATTGTGGAGAACCCGAAAAAGCTGCAATTCACCCCTAACGTCGAGGCATCTCTGCTGCCGCAGATGTACAACAACGACGAAGGTGCTGCGGTGGTGATCAACGCCAACTACGCAATTGATGCTGGTCTGGATCCGGTCCACGATCCAATTGCGGTTGAAAGCGGTGAGAATAACCCGTACGCCAACATCATTACCGTTCATCGCGGTGATGAGAAGAAGAGGGATATCGTCGCGCTGGTGAACGTGCTGCACTCCAAAGAGATTCAGGACTGGATCCGCACCAAATACAAAGGCGCGGTCATCCCGGTAAACAACTAATCGCCTGATTTTCCAGACGAAGCCCGGCGAACAACACGCCGGGCTTCTTTTTTGTATCCAGCCGACGAATGATTTAAGCTGACGGTTTAGGGCAACGGAGTGATGGCAATGGGCAATGTGACCAAAGACGAAGCGCTGTACCAGGAGATGTGTCGGGTGGTAGGCAAGGTCGTTCTGGAGATGCGTGACTTAGGGCAGGAGCCCAAGCATATCGTGATTGCTGGGGTACTACGTACCGCGCTGGCGAACCAGCGCGTTAAGCGCAGTGAGTTGACCACCAAAGCGATGGAAACGGTGGTTAAAGCGCTGGCCGGTTAGGACGAAGCGTCTCGCGAGTTTTTCAGATCCCGCATATCAACAGTCATTATTGTTATTTCCTCTTCATGATGAAGGCGTGTTTAACTGAGTCCAGGTTAAGCGAGAAGGGTAATGACGATGAAAAAATGGATAAGCACGTTACGGCGGTTTTTTGCGCCCCGACCAGCGAATGCGGAGAACAGCGCGCAACGTGTTCTTGAGTCAATACTGCCTGTCGCCAGCCTCTATGGCGTGGACGTAGCCAACATCGACCCGGAGTGGTTCTATGTTAAAACGTCACGCTGAACTTCGCCGGACGCGCGAAATGTACTGGAATGAGCTGTGCGTGATGCGTGTAAAGTGAGAATGAAGGGAAAAATGCCCTGGCTAATCCTCGGTAAACGATAGCCGTTTTGTTACCACTATCTCCTTTCTCAGCTGGAGATGATAATGAAACGGACAGTATTAACCCCCGCGCTTTCTGCCACCGTGCTATTGCTTGCCATGCAGGCGGCACACGCTGGTCCACAGGCGCATGTTGTATGCAGTTATTCCCATACCCTCGGCGATGATGCCATTATGATGTACGGCATGCCCAACGAGGCCATGCTGCACGATTTTTTTGGTAACGTGCAAACGGATGCTTACTCCAGCCGTGAATCGCTGCGTACCCAGGAAAAGACCACCTGCGATAACAAAGCAGACAGCTCGGCCTACTGGGCTCCGTCGCTAAAATTACCGGACGGAACGGTGGTCAAACCCGCCTATCAAAAAACCTATTATCAGGCATCGAACGTTGACGCCTGGCCGCTGCACCCGTTCCCGGCGGGGCTGTCGCTGCTGGCAGGCGATCATCACGGCACCGCGCCAAATCCACATATCACCTTTTTATGCGCCAACGGCAAGGGCTACACCACCAGAACGGGTGAAGTCTGCGGCTTACGCAAGGCGAAGGATGCCGTGCAGTTTAATATCGGCGTTCAGTTCCCGAACTGCTGGGACGGGGTCAACCTGAAGCCCGCCCACGGCCTGGCTAACGCCACCTACGATACGAAAGGACAGTGTCCGTCCGCCTTCCCGGTGAAGATCCCGACGGTGAACATGAATATTGCGTACGTGCTTCCGACAATTAGCTCTCTGGATACCAGTAAAGTCCAGCTTTCCCTCGACCCCACCATGCATGGCAGTGAACGTGAAGAGCGATGGGGGAGCCTGTATACGGCGCATGCTGACTTCATGAACGGCTGGACGGAAGATGCCGCGCGCTTTATGACCGACCTGTGCATGAACCGCGGAATGGATTGCGGCACCACCGTGCCGTATGGTTATTCAAAAGCGAAGGCCAACGTCTGGCTCAGCAGCATGGAACCCGCACTTTCACAGCCCGATCCCCAGGTCTTACTGGTGCAGGATAACTGGAAGAACGGTGGACGCACGAAAAACAGCGAAACATTGTCGCTGGTGAAGTTCAACATTCCTCCGCTGCCTGCCGGACAGGATCCTGCCCAGTTTAAATACCGCGTGAGAATTTATGGCGGGAAAGTGGAAACCAACGGCGCGGATCAAATCTTCTTCTATCCGGCGAGCAACGACTGGGATCCGGCCACCGTGAGCTGGCATTCACGGCCGCCCTGCAACTATCGCTCGGATGCGGTGCTTTACCTGAACCACTCCCGCGAATACCGGATGGTGGACGTGGATAAAGCGGTGCGCAAGGCGCTGGCAGAAGGGAAAACCGAAATTTCGTGGTATATCGGTGGCGATCGTCAGGGAAATCACTATCAGTTTGAGACGGGGTCATCTCAACAAAGCCTGATCCTGATGCTGACCGGGTTTAGCAAAACGCCGGAGATCTGATAGCGGGTAGCAAATGTATTCATAAAAAAAGCACCGGGGAGCCCGGTGCTTTTTCTTCAGATCTTGCAGGCATCGCCGCAGTCGTCATCGGCGACAATCGCCTGGGCTTTTTTATCCGCATCGTCGAGACGTTCCGCGTTGCGCTCTTCTGCTTCATCCAGCCCGTTAAAGACTAAGTTATCGAGATCAATTTCCATGTGCCACCTGCGTTATTCAGTTTTTGATACTGGCACAGTATAAGTCAAAAAAAGCGGGCCAGGCACCCCTCAGCACATATGGATAATCCCTGCCATACTCAGTGCTTTATTGCTGAGGAAAGCCGATGATTACACTCTGTAAAACCTGCGGTACCGCTTACGATGAACAGCCCAAAAACTGCCCGATTTGCGACGATGAGCGCCAGTATGTCCCGGTGACGGGCCAGGCATGGACGGACTTCGACAGCCTTACGACCACGCACACCAACAAATGGCAACAGCTGGAGCCGCAGCTGTTCAGCATCAAAACCGTTCCCGCTTTTGCCATCAACCAGCGGGCGCTTCTGCTGCGTACGCCGCAGGGCAATGTTCTGTGGGACTGCATCGCCAACCTCGATCCGGCGACCAGAGCGTTAGTTGACGCGCTCGGGGGCATCAGCGCGATCGCGATTTCGCACCCGCATTACTACACCACCATGCAGGAGTGGGCCGCCGCGTTTAACGCGCCGATCTATCTGCACGCCAGCGATCGGCAGTGGGTGATGCGTGACAGTCCGGCGATACGCTTCTGGGAGGAGGACGCCCTGGAGATTATGCCGTCGGTGACGCTGCTGCGTCTGGGCGGGCATTTTGCAGGCGGCACGGTGCTGCACTGGCAGTCAGGCGACGGCGTGCTGCTGGCCGGTGATATTTTGCAGGTTACGCCTGGTAAGGACGCCGTGTCGTTTATGTGGAGTTATCCGAATATGCTGCCGCTGCCTGCCCGCACCGTTGAGGCGGTGATCGGTCGACTGACCGGGAAAACGTACCAGCGACTGTACGGGGCCTTTGAAGGGCAAAACATCCCGGCGAACGCAGATGAGATTGTGCAGCGGTCGGGCCAGAAATATATTGCTTGTCTCCGCTAAGGCACGGTGGTTAAATTTTACGAGTGTGATCGCGATCATACCTAAACTAAAACAGATAAAAGAGAAATGGCTATGCAACATATCATTGAAGGTTTTCTCAGCTTTCAAAAAGAGATTTTCCCGCAACGTAAAGAGCTTTTTCGTAGTTTAGCGTCCAGTCAGAATCCCAAAGCGCTGTTTATCTCCTGCTCCGACAGCCGTCTGGTTCCGGAACTGGTCACGCAGCAGGAGCCAGGACAGCTCTTTGTCATTCGAAACGCGGGCAACATTGTGCCACCGTTCGGGCCGGAGCCTGGCGGTGTCTCTGCAACCATCGAATACGCGGTAGTGGCCCTTGGCGTGACCGATATTGTTATTTGCGGCCACTCCAACTGCGGCGCGATGAAGGCGATTGCTGACAACGCCGATCTGGAGCCGATGCCAGCCGTTTCCCACTGGCTGCGCTATTCTGATGCGGCAAAAGCGGTGGTTGAGAAGAAAACCTGGGATCAGCCAATCGATAAAGTGAATGCGATGGTGCAGGAGAACGTCTTTGCTCAGCTGAGCAACATCAAGACCCATCCGTCGGTGGCGGTAGGCCTGCGCAACAACGCCATTCGCCTGCACGGCTGGGTATATGACATCGAAAGCGGCAAAATCCTTGCCCTGGACAAGAACACTAAATCCTTCGTGTCGTTGTCGGAAAACCCGGAAGTCTTCTTCGAGTAATCCGACACCGCAGGGCAGGGAAGCCCTGTTAAAACTCCGTGTAAGGTAACTTCCGTCGCACGCCAGATGCAGGATTCCCCGCCGCTTTCGCCATCGCTTTACCAATTTCAGCGCACTCAGACAACCCCTGAACAAACGGATGATCGTGCATCAGCCAGGGGATCGCCCCAAAAGCGATACGTCCGCGCAGAGACGCAGGTGACAGCAACGTGTAGTCTTCCCCCACGTCCGGTATTTCATCCCCCGTTTCCTCAAGCTGTTTGCGCAGCGTCGGGAAGGGAATATCCTTATTTCTGAGCGGTTTCTGCCCGCGGGCATCGATAAAGACGTCGAAGCGATAACGCTTTTCTTTCGTGGTGATGACGGTCTGATCGCTGCCGATATCCAGGTCGTAATCATCACCGAGTGCGACTACGCTAATGATCCCTGCCTCGCGCAGTGCCAGTAACCGGCGGATAGACTGCGGTGGAATGGCGGCATAGTTATCAATAAACACACGCTCCAGCCCGGATTTAAACCGTTCTCTGTCACGTTCATTGAGTGAAGGGACAATGGCCTGAACTACTTCATGCAGACGAAGCACGGTATAGCGCCAGGCAACGGTGCGTTTCTCGCACTTATTGCGCTCCACTTCTTTCAGATTCGCTTCGGCCCAGGTGAAAGGACCATGCTTTTTACGATCCTCAAACCAGACATCACGAAGCGTGTCAGCATTCAGCGTGCCGATCGTTATCGCCTGGCACCAGCGCGGATCGGCCAGCTCAAGCTCTTTCACCATCAGTGCAAAGATGCGGTCAAGCAGCCCGTCAGGGCCTTTGGCAATTTCGCTTTCTGCCACAGACTCCGTTAACACCGACAGCGGTTCATAAGGGATAGGGCAGTAAAAGTCGGCCTCCGGAAGAACGCCCGAGCGGGACATCAACGTGATGTTTAGCCCCTCACTACCTTTATTGACAACGAACTGCTCCCCGCTAAACCGACCATGCTGCATTACTACCGCCATAGCAGCGTCCAGTCCGCTGAGGGAGGTACCCATAATCCCCACCTCACAGGCTCGGATATCCGCGTCCATCAGTCCCGACCATGGGCTTGGGAAATAGTCGCGGGTGGATTCATCTTCATCAGGCCAGACGTGACCGGTGGCGACCACGGCAAGGTCAAATCTTCTGGAGAAAGGCGCATCGTTCACTGACAGGGCCACGCCGTCTGCATCTGCTTTGATATCCGTTACTTCTGCGTTGGGATGAACCTCGATATGAAACCCAGCCTTTTTCGCCTCGGCAACGACGGCGAGAAAGCGGTCGTGAAAATATTCACCCAGCAGAATACGCGGCAGAAACTGCCGGTCATTCAGTCTGTCTTTGTCGACGTTATAGCGGGCAAGATGGGCTTCACTCTGCTGTTTGAGCCAGTCGAGGTAGGTGATAAAAATGGGCGGGATTTCGATACTGGCGATATTCGCCAGCATCAGCCGGGAGTTATCCTCGTCGCTGTAGGGCATCCCTACGCCGGGTTGGTCTGCTTTTTCGAACACGGTGACCGACAGCGGTGCTGCGTTGTTAAGAAGTGAGTAAAAGGTGTAAATCCCTGTTGGGCCTGAGCCGATAATGGCGATTTTTTTCATCGAAAGCGTTCCTGCGTTTCTGAACCATACAACAAGCGTAGCAGGAGAAAGGTTAAGCCGTTTAATTAAGGGAGTAATTAAGACGTTTTGAAGAGGGCATGGCGTACCCCCTCCTGAACTTAGGGGGAAGTTATATGCTGTTATCGCCTGGTTGAGTAGATATAATTCTGCCTGATATGGTGAAAGGAAAGATTGTTTTGGTTCCAGGCTTATCGATAATATGCAGGCCGGGGATTTTAACAAGAGATAGATTTTTGAATATATGGCGAGCCAATATTATTCGTGTTTTTATAATGGCGAGTGATGGAATAGTCCAGAATTGGACTATTCCATGCTTTCTATAAAGTAACAAAATAATCTGATTTCCAGCTTTTAAAACAACTTTCTGTGAGACTCACAAAAGGGTCGTGAGGACGTTTAGGCAAGTGCTGCGTGGCGCTCTTTTTTACCCTTATCAGTAGAAAATTCTTAAGAAAAATCCATATGCAGATCTTTGATCTGAAAAGTTGATCATGAATGGGCTTTTGCTCTAATATGGTTTTGTAAAGACCCGTCACTCACTTAACTCGTATTTCTTGCAAAGAAAGGGACTGCTATGGCCGATTCATTTCAGAATGAGGTGCCCAAGGCACGCATAAATTTAAAGCTGGCGCTGCATACAGGCGGCGCGCAGAAGAAAGTCGAACTGCCGCTTAAACTTCTCACCGTCGGTGATTTCAGTAATGGAAAAGAGAATCGTCCATTGTCCGAAAGGAAGAAAATCAACGTCAACAAAAATAACTTTAATAGCGTACTTTCGGAATTTAACCCGGAGGTTAATCTGACGGTGCCTAACACCATGGCTGTCGATGGTTCGGAGGAAAGTATAAAACTGAATTTCTCCGATATTAAGGATTTCGAACCTGAACAGGTTGCCCGCCAGATCCCTCAGCTCCGCGCCATGCTGGCCATGCGTAATTTATTACGCGACCTCAAATCCAATCTTCTTGATAACGCCACTTTCAGAAAAGAACTCGAGAAAATTCTTAAGGACCCGGCGCTGTCTCAGGAATTACGCGACGAAATGAGTGCACTGGCCCCGAAATAAGCGGCATGTGTAATTTAATGGATTAACCGGGAATATGCTGATGTCTGTGAATAGTGAAACCGCCTCCGCGCAGGGGCAGACCATCGTACTGGAAAAAGAGGGCGTTTACGCCTCCCTGTTTGAAAAAATCAACCTGACTCCGGCCTCGAGCCTGGGTGATATCAATGCGTTTCTGGATGATGCCGCGCTTTCTGACGCGCCGGCGGGTGAACGCCTGACGGCGGCGATGCAGGTGTTTATGGACTGCATCCGCAAATCCGGTCAGCCCGTGGAGAAGCTCGACAAAACGCTGATTGACCACCATATCGCCGAACTGGATTTCCAGATCAGCCGTCAGCTGGATGCCGTAATGCATCACCAGGCGTTCCAGAAGGTGGAGTCCATGTGGCGCGGCCTGAAGCAGCTGGTGGACAACACCGACTACCGCCAGAATGTGAAAACCGAAATTCTGGACGTCTCCAAGGATGACCTGCGCCAGGATTTTGAGGATGCACCGGAACTGATCCAGAGCGGCCTCTACTGGCACACCTATACCGCCGAATACGACACCCCGGGCGGCGAGCCGATTGGCTCAGTGATTTCATCCTATGAATTTGACGCCAGTCCGCAGGATGTGGCGCTGCTGCGCAACATCTCGAAAGTGTCTGCCGCCGCACACATGCCGTTTATTGGCTCTGTCGGGCCGAAATTCTTCCTGAAAGACTCTATGGAAGAGGTTGCTGCGATTAAGGATATCGGCAACTACTTCGACCGCGCCGAGTACATCAAGTGGAAATCTTTCCGCGACACCGACGACGCCCGCTACATCGGCCTCGTGATGCCGCGCGTGCTGGGGCGTCTGCCGTATGGCCCGGACAGCTAACCGACCTGATCCCGCCCCTCACCGCGCAGGGTATTCAGCAGATTTGCGACAAACCACAGCAGAATTTTTTACTCACCCTGGCTGACCAGCTAATCCGCGAGCCGCAATCGCTGACCGGACCCTTATCAGTATTACTTAACCCGTACCGCCCGCTGCCTCTGGCTGGCGTGGTGTTCAGCCCGCCTTCAGCAGGGGCAGGTCGCAGTGTTGCTCATCACTGGGGCAAAGACAACCGCTGGGATGCCATCCCGGCGTCTACACAGGCCTTACCGGCAGGTCTGCGCCCGCGTAAACCCGGAATCAGCTGGACGCAGATGGCGGGCGTGGGCGTGGCGGCGCTGATGGCGCTGTGGGGCATATCCATGGCCGTCTCCTTTGTCGCCAACCGTGACCTGGTGACGACGGCGCAGGAGCAGGTTCAGCAGTCTGTGTCAGAGAAACAGCCGCTGAGCAAGCGTCTGCACGCTCTGTCTGAACTCCAGAAAACCCTTGCTCGTTTACAGTACCGTACACAACACGGCGTGCCCTGGTACGTACGCGGCGGCTTAAGCCAGAACGATGCCCTGCTGGCGGCGCTCTTCCCGCGCTATAGTGAAAGCGCCTTGCCGCTGTTGCGCGATGCGGCGGCGGAACACCTCACTCAACAGCTCCAGGCCTTTGTACAGCTGCCACCGGACAGTCCGTTACGTGAGCGCATGGCAAAATCGGTTTACGACCGGCTCAGGCTCTACCTGATGCTCTCGCGGCCGGAGAAAATGGATGCGGCCTGGTTTTCCGCCACGCTGATGCGCGACTGGCCACGGCGTGCTGGTGTGGCAAACGGTCTCTGGCAGGGCAGCGGCCCGGCACTATACGCTTTTTATGCCGCGAGCCTGGTGTCACACCCGCAGTGGCGCTTACATGCTGACGATATGCTGGTCAGTCAGACGCGTACGCTGCTGGTTCGCCAGATGGGGGTGCGAAACAGTGAATCCACACTCTATCAGAAAATG
The DNA here is from genome assembly GCF_050030745.1 of Enterobacter cloacae complex sp. 402C9. NCBI lineage: Bacteria > Pseudomonadati > Pseudomonadota > Gammaproteobacteria > Enterobacterales > Enterobacteriaceae > Enterobacter > Enterobacter cloacae complex sp. 402C9. The sequence continues at coordinate 1,986,857 of NZ_JBLGUW010000001.1, forward strand.
CTCTCACAAGTGTCGAACCAGTATGCCGATATGCGCCTGACGGACATGACCGGCGACACCGACGCCGCAAGCCTGTTCAGCACCGATGAGGTGGTGCCGGGGATGTTCACCCGTCAGGCGTGGGAGGAGGCGGTACAGCCTGCCATTGATAAGGTGGTGAATGAACGTCGCGAGGAGATGGACTGGGTGCTGAGCGACAGCAGACAGCCCGCCAAGCAGCAGACCTCGCCGGAAGCCCTGAAGCAGCGACTCACCGCACGTTATTTTGCCGACTTCAGTACCGCCTGGCTCGATTTTCTCAACAGTCTGCGCTGGCAACGGGCAGTGACCCTGTCCGACGCCATTGACCAGCTCACCCTGATGGCGGATGTGCGCCAGTCACCGCTGGTGGCACTGATGAACACCCTGAATATCCAGGGGCGTACCGGTGAGACCGGCGAGGCGATATCCGATTCGCTGGTGAAATCGGCAAAAAATCTGCTCGGTGGCGATAAACAGCCGGCCATTGACCAGAGCGGCGGCGCGCGCGGTCCGCTGGAGGCGACCTTCGGCCCGGCACTGGCGTTGATTAACAGCCAGCAGAAAGGCGGCGGAAATACCGACCTGAGCCTGCAGACGTTTCTGACCCGCGTCACCCAGGTGCGCCTGCGGCTACAGCAGGTGACCAACGCCGCTGATCCGCAGGCCATGACCCAGGCGCTGGCGCAGACGGTGTTTCAGGGAAAGGCGGTAGACTTAACCGAGACCCGCGACTACGGCAGTCTGGTGGCAGCGGGGCTCGGGCAGGAATGGAGCGGTTTCGGGCAGACGATGTTTGTGCGGCCCATGGAGCAGGCCTGGCAGCAGGTGCTGCAACCCGCCGCTGAAAGCCTGAATGCACAGTGGCAGACCGCCGTGGTGGATGACTGGAACAGCGCCTTTGGCGGGCGGTATCCGTTTAAAGATGTCAGCAGCGAGGTCTCCCTGCCGTTGCTGGCCAGATACCTCAATGCCGATTCCGGGCGCATCACCCGGTTTCTGCAGACTCGTCTTAACGGCGTGCTGCACAGGGAGGGGAGTCACTGGGTGCCGGACAGCATCAACGCCCAGGGGCTGACTTTCAATCCGGCTTTCCTCAGGGCGGTTGATACCCTGAGCCATATTTCCGATGTGGTGTTCACCCGCGGGGAGGCGGGGTTGTCCTTTGAGCTGCGCCCGGGAACGGCGGATGGCATCATGGAGACGCGGCTGGTTATCGACAGCCAGAAGCTGACTTATATGAACCAGATGCCTGCCTGGAAGCGTTTTAACTGGCCTGCGGACACCGAAGCGCCGGGTGCGGCATTAAGCTGGATAAGCACCCAGGCCGGCACCCGGCAGTATGCAGATATGTCCGGGACATGGGGATGGATAAGGTTGCTGGACAAGGCGTCAGTCAGCGCTTACCCCGGCACGGGCAGCAGTTACAGTCTCACGTGGCAGGCGCAGGATGGCAGACCGCTAAACTACACCCTGCGCACTGAGGCGGGAGAGGGCCCGCTGGCCCTGCTGAAGCTGCGAAACTTCAACCTGCCGTTGCAGATATTCACCGTCAGCGAGCCTGCCGCTGACCCCCTGGCTGATGACCCCGACCCCACGGAAACGTACTGATGGCATCCGTTCATACACTGATTACAGCCTGCCAGGCCGCGCCATCACGCTCACGCAGTGGGCGCCAGAACTGCTGTTTGAGGTCAAAGCCCACCGCCTGAAGCTGCTCCGTATGAAGGGCCGGACGTAATAAAACATATAAAGCACGCCTGAATCCGGAGATGGAACATCTGCTGGCGGGGCTGATTGCAACTGACGCTGCCAGAGCTACCGTGTAGTGCGGATAATTAAACAAACGTAACAAAAAAATTATTATTAGGGATATACAACAATCATGCATTTGATTATGAAAATAATATTGTCGGTTATATTTATTCAGCTTTCAGGCTGTACAGCAATTCTTTGGGGAGAAAACAGTGTTGCTGACACAAAGATAAAAGAACGTACTTTGATTTCAGACGAGGTTACCGCTGCGTTTTATTATGAAAATCTCTCTGCTTCGGCTATTCAGGGAAAGACACAGGTCAGGGTAGAAATACCTCGGGATGGTGTCGCTTTCAAGGGAGAAAAAAACATCTATATATTAACGACAGGGGCAAAAGAGTTACTTGCGCTGGATAAACTATCCACACAGGTAACGCTGGTTACCGGTTATGAGAAATTTGATGGTTTAAGGCTAAAACTGGATATGCCGCATGGAAATGACCTTGTCATGCATTTTTCCGATGCGCTTGTACTGCAGGTTAATGAAAGCGACAGCAACCTTACCACTCAGGATATTGATGACCTTAAAAAAACGGGGTTCTGGAATGAGGGTGGAAGGTATGTTAAGCAAATACGCCTGGAAGGGGTAATTATTCCCAGAGATAAGAACGACAGTCTGTTTAATAATAGCGAGAAATTGGTTAAAAAACATAATGTGGAATTTTATTCTACAGAAGACTCAACTTACTTTCATCCTCTGCGACTGGCAACAAACATCGTGTTAACACCCTTCACGGCCGTTGCGGATATTGTATTTTTCCCAATATCACTGCGTGTATTAGGGCTCATCACCCATCCTCCTGTACATTAATAGCCGGAAAATTATGGAAGATTTAACCCTGCGTTATTTTGACGCTGAAATGCGCTACCTGCGCGAGGCGGCGAAAGAGTTCGCGCAGACGCACCCCGACCGGGCGGCAATGCTCGACCTGGACAAGGCGGGCACACCTGACCCGTATGTTGAACGGCTGTTTGAGGGCTTCGCCTTCTCCATGGGACGTCTGCGCGAAAAGATAGATGACGACCTGCCGGAGTTGACCGAAAGTCTGGTGAGCATGCTGTGGCCGCACTACCTGCGTACCATCCCGTCCCTGTCGGTGGTGGTGCTGTCGCCGGATGTGCCGGCGATGAAAATGGCGGAAACGTTGTCCGCCGGGCTGGAAATCAGCTCCCGCCCGGTCGGTCCTAAAAACACTGTCTGCCGCTACCGCACCACCCGGGATCTGACGCTTAATCCGCTCGCGGTGGAGAAGGTCATTATGACCACGGAGCCTGACGGGCGTTCGCTCCTGCGGGTGCGTTTTGCCTGTAGTACGCAGGCGGACTGGCCGCAGACTGACCTCCGGCATCTGCCGTTGTATCTTGGCGAAGATAGGGTGACGGGCAGCAGCCTGCACCTCTGGCTGACAAAACGTCAGGCGGCGCTGTACATTCGCCTGCCGGGGCAGACGGAGCGGATCGCACTGGATGGTTATTTCTCCCCGGGCGGTTTTGCTGAGGAAGACCGGCTGTGGCCGAAGGGCGACAGCGCCTTCAGCGGTTACCAGTTGCTGCTGGAGTATTTCACCTTTCGCGAAAAGTTTATGTTCGTCCATCTTAACGGGCTGGAAAATATCACGCTCCCGGCGGGTACGGCGTACTTCGATATCGAGGTGGTGTTCAGCCAGGTATGGCAGAGCGATTTACCGGTAACAGACAGCAGCCTGCGCCTGCACTGCGTGCCGGTGATAAACCTGTTCACCCTGGAAGCTGACCCGCTGACCATTAGCGGGCTGGAGAGTGAATACCCGCGCAACGGTGTACCACCACGACCGCTGCCGTATCCCGCTGAAGCAGCCGGTTGCGATGAGTACATGCCAGCTGGTCAGCCTGAAGCACCGACCGGTGATGGGCACGCACGCCACGGATGTGAACGGCCAGGTGCTGCTGCGTCTCTCCACCGACAACCCTGAAGAGGTCCGGGGCTGGCTGCCGGGCGGTGACCTGCATGCCGACCTGATGGCGCTGCTACATGTGTGGCTGGGGGCGCACCTGGATGTACGGATGCAGTTATGCGTTGCCCGACATTTGCTGCCGGATGCGCGGCTGTCCTGCAATGCGGAACAGACCGCGCAGGTCGGGCGCACGGCGGTGCTGCGTCCCCTTAATGCGCAACAGAACAGAAACAACATTATCACCATTCACCTGGGACGCTTTCAGCGCGTCCGTGAAAACATTCAGCGAAGGAAGAACGATGAAGATGGCGATTACCGCTGGTAAGACTCTGGCTCTCACGCTGGCGACCCTGTTAACCGGCTGCGGGCTGACGCAGAAAGTGACGGACGGCACCGTCGCCGTCACGAAGTCCATTTTTTACAGACAGGTGAAAACCCTGCATCTGGATATTCAGACGCGCGAAGGGGTGAACAACAACGCGAAAGGGGCGTCGCTGGCAACGGTGGTGCGTATTTACCAGCTTAAAGAGCGTAAGGCGTTTGACAGTACTGATTATCCGTCACTGTTCGCGAGTGACAGTCAGGCTATTAAAGCCGACCTGGTGGCGGAAAAGGATATTCGCCTGCGCCCTGGCGAATCGGTGACGCTGGATATGCCGATGGAAGAGAGCGCGCAGGTTGTGGCGGTGGCGGGGATGTTTATGGCACCGGATCAGGTAAACGATACCTGGCGTATTACCCTGACCCGTGACGACCTTGACCCGGATAAGGCGCGGGTTATTGAAGTCAGTAATAACCGCCTGACGCTGAAACCGCTGGAGGGGGAATGATGCCGCGTCCGTCCCTGTATGACATGCTGTACGGCAACTTCGCCGGCGGGCTTGACCTGCACAGCGTAAGCGAGGAGAACCAGCTGATTATGTCGGTGCTGGATAACATGCAGCATATCCTCAACTGTCGCGCCGGTACGCTGACCCACCTGCCGGACTACGGCCTGCCGGATATGACAAAAATCCTCCAGGAAATGCCCGGGACCGCCCACCAGCTGATTACCACACTGTCGGCCGTGCTGCTGAAATATGAGCCGCGCCTGAGCCGGATTAACGTGGTGATGCAGGAACAGATTCAGCCCGGAGAACTCCGCTACGCCATTGATGCGGAGCTGAAGGGGGTGGGGCTGGTGCGCTACGGCACGGAATTTATGCCCGAGGGCAGGGTATTAATCCGTCATCTGAAACAACAGCAGTATCTGGATAATACCGCCAGAGTGTGAGCCAATTTTGAAATTCAGCACGCAAAACCACCTCCGCATCTTTTACCGACATCGTAAGGATGCCTATTGCAGAGTTTCGCCTGCGAAAATATCCACTTCAGGTAAATTGGGCGGGCAGGCAACATGAACGACCGGACATTTATTTTATCCTGGTCAGAAAAGATACATTAAAGAGTTATTTTTCAGTGGATTGATTTAGCACTTGTGCTGTGGCGGGTACTGAAATATTAATAATTTATTTCTTAGCCGTGAATCATTACATTTTATCTGGCAAAAAGGTCAATGGCTGAGGGGATATACCCTGAGTATGTTGACGTCAATCATGGATACAGATATGAAAATTTTCCTTCTTACGGTAAGTGTACTTTTTAACATGCAGGCTGATGCCGCCCGTGGAAGACAGCCCTGCTCTGGCTCAAAAGGTGGCATAGCACACTGTACATCGGATGGCCGTTTTGTCTGCAATGACGGAAGTCTGAGTCAGTCGAAGCGATTCTGTTCAGGTTATGGTGCCTCCGAACTGCCGCGACAGGTAAAACCCTCCCCCTCCGCCAGGAAAGCGCAGACGAAAAAAAGAATAGCCGTGCAAGGCCAGGAGCAGCGTGTTGTAGATAACAATGCGCAGTTCGATACACAACCGCGGCAACCTACATGCGCCCCTCTCTATATGGCCAACAAGCCCGGATTCACCCATTTACCCATTTGTTCAGGAAATCAGTATTAATCCGCCAGTGTAAACGTCCTTTGTCTGTTATTCGAACTGATAAGACGCTTGCAGGTGGAAACCCACCTGAACGCGCTGGGCGACCTGTTACAGCGTCTGGCATTAAAGCACGCCGTTCGCACCTTCCGGCTACATGGCGAACTTACTGCATGGCTGGCGTTTATGTTTTCTGCGTGAGTGATAAAAGGGAGGGAAAATCATGACCAGGGCTGAAGAGTTTTGTCGTTCCTGAAATGTGAACACTGGCAGAGTGATGCGCACACATCGCTCAAAAAACGATCTTTTTCAGGCGGATACTGAGATTAGAAAAGCATATGACCTTGAACAGGAATCACAATGACTGGAGGGATATGCTAATGAAGCGACAAGATATAAACGCATTAAAGAATTTTGATTTTCTGGCACGCAGTTTTGCCCGTATGTACGCCCTGGGCCAGCCAGTTGATATCGATGCCGTGACCGGTAATATGAGTAATGAACAGCAGGCATGGTTCCGGGAGCGATACGACCACTACCGAAAGCAGGCTGAGCGGGCGAGAGTAATAGAACTGCGATGATGTAACGAACAACGGGCTTAACGGCCCGTTGCGTTTTTTAGGTTCCAGCAACATTTTGCAGGCTCCTGAGGTTGAAATATTGTGCGGTAACCTCATATAGAAAGCGGGTAAGGAATACCTGCCCGTAAGACATGAACTTTTTGAATATTCTTTTTTACTGTTCAGGAGGTACATGATGACTCTAAGAGCTTTTCCCATGTTGAACGATCTCTCCGACTCTCTGTTTGCGGACCGTTTTAACCGTATCGATCGCCTTTTTAGCCAGCTAACCGGCAGTACGCCGTTGCCCTCCACGCCGTCTTACAATATCCGGCGGGTGGGTGATAACCGCTATGAACTGACGCTCAGCGTGCCGGGCTGGAAAGAGAGCGAACTGGAAATTGAAACCGTTGGCGGTCAGCTGAATATCAGCGGTAAACGTGAAGAGGAGAAAACCGAAAACGGCGAAGAAGGGTGGATCCATCGGGGTATCAGCCGCAGCGACTTCCGGGCCAGCTATAGTCTGCCGGAACATGTGAAAGTAACCGGCGCTTCGCTGGAAAACGGCTTGCTGGCGATTGAATTACACCAGGATATTCCGGAAGAAGAGAAACCGCAGCGAATCGCCATCAACAACAACCCGGCGATTGAACATAAGCCGTAATCGTTGACTGATGTTGTTTTCACGCCCGGCAAACGCCGGGCGTTTTGCTAACCTGATGGGGCGCTTTTCTGGCTACTGGCTATTTAAGTCGCGAATGCTGTAACGGTTTCTTGCTGCTGCACCAGGACCGCCTCCAGCTCCATTTTTTGAAGTCGTCAATGCTTTGCCTGGACGGATAAAAAATGTCATATGCCATTCCGCTTTTCCCGGCACGCGCGGGCTGGAGGTTAATTTCGATGTGTTTAAAGAGTTTGCTGCCCCTGCACGAGGCTGAACGGGAATGAAATGTGCGAGGAAACTGATTGGTGCGTCTGAATGGACTCGAACCATCGACCCCCACCATGTCAAGGTGGTGCTCTAACCAACTGAGCTACAGACGCATAATGGTGCGTTCAATTGGACTCGAACCAACGACCCCCACCATGTCAAGGTGGTGCTCTAACCAACTGAGCTATGAACGCATTGTGTTGTCGGTGACAACGGGGACGAATATTAGCGGCACAGCCCCAAGGTGGCAAGAGGGAAAATGCATTTTTCTCTCTGATTTCACGCGATTGCTTCATTACCGCGCAAAGTGAAGAGAAAGTAGCCGCCAGCCGGCGGCTACTGTGTCATTAACGCGCAGCGCGTTGCAAAATTACCGCAGACGACTGACGTTGCAGGAAGCGCATGCGCAGCATCATCATAATGGCTGCAGACGTTAAGCCGATGATAAAGCCCATCCAGAATCCGGCTGGCCCCATGCGATCCACCACCAGATCCGTGAGCGCCAGAATATACCCACTCGGCAGGCCCAGAACCCAGTAAGCGATAAAGGTGATAAAGAAGATGGAACGCGTATCTTTATACCCACGCAGCACGCCGCTGCCAATTACCTGGATGGAGTCAGAGATCTGGTAAATGGCCGCCAGCAGCATCAAATGCGAGGCCAGGGTCACTACTTCCGGGTTGTCGTTATAGAGCAGGGCAATTTGCTCACGCAACAGCACGGTAAAGAGCGCGGTACAGACTGCCATGCAGACGCCGACGCCCAGCCCGGTGCGGGCTGCCGTTTGCGCATCCAGCGTCGAACCTTGCCCCAGACGGAAGCCCACGCGAATCGTCACCGCAGCAGCCAGGGACATCGGCAGGACGAACATCAAAGAGCTGAAGTTCAGGGCGATCTGGTGGCCTGCCACGTCAATAATCCCTAACGGCGAGACCAGCAGGGCGACAACGGCAAACAGCGTCACTTCAAAGAACAGCGCCAGCGCAATGGGCAGACCCAGTTGGGTAAGGCGGCTCATCATCGACCAGTCAGGCGTGCTAAAGGCGGTGTCGTTACGAATGTCGCGCATGGATCGCGCATGTTTAACGTAGGTGAGCATACAGCCGAACATCACCCAGTACACCGCAGCCGTCGCCACGCCACAACCCACGCCGCCGAGTTCCGGCATGCCAAAATGACCGTAGATGAAGATGTAGTTCACGGGAATGTTCACCAGCAAGCCGATAAAGCCCATCACCATGCCCGGCTTGGTTTTTGCCAGCCCTTCACACTGGTTACGAGCCACCTGGAAGAAGAGATAACCGGGCGCGCCCCAGAGCAGGGCGCGCAGATAACCGACTGCTTTATCTGCCAGCGCCGGGTCGATATTATGCATGGCGCGAATAATATACCCGGCGTTCCACAGGACGATCATAATCAGGACGGAGACACCCCCGGCCAGCCAGAAGCCCTGGCGCACCTGATGGGCTACGCGGTCGCGTCGACCGGAGCCGTTAAGCTGCGCGATAACGGGCGTCAGCGCCAGCAGCAGGCCGTGACCAAACAGAATGGCCGGGAGCCAGATTGAGGTTCCGATCGCCACGGCGGCCATATCGGTGGCGCTGTAACCACCGGCCATTACCGTATCCACAAATCCCATTGCGGTTTGGGCTACCTGCGCGACGATCACCGGTATGGCCAGTGCCAATAACTGACGCGCTTCGATCATATACTTCTGCACGTGAACACCTTTGTATTGTAGTTATTTGAGAGACTAAAAAGGCCGCCGTTACTGGCAGCAAGAAGAAAAAACAGAGGGATGCCAGCTATTGTAGCGGGGTTTAACTAATTATCTAGTGAAAAAATCGCCAGAAATTGCGCATCACTGGCAACCTGTTTTTTCAACTGTTATTGTGGTGGGATTATACGGTGTCATCGCCGTTCGGAATGAACAGGAGCTGTAAGCATGTTTACTGGTATTGTGCAGGGCACTGCCAAAGTGGTGTCCATTGATGAAAAACCGAATTTCCGCACTCACGTAGTTGAGCTGCCTGAATATATGCTCGACGGCATTGAAACCGGGGCGTCGATAGCGCATAACGGCTGCTGCCTGACGGTGACCGAAATTAACGGTAACCAGATAAGCTTTGATTTAATGAAAGAGACGCTGCGCATCACTAACCTGGGTGAGCTGGTGGTGGGGGATACCGTCAACGTTGAACGTGCGGCGAAATTCAGCGATGAGATTGGCGGGCATCTGATGTCGGGCCATATTATGACCACCGCAGAAGTGGCGAAAATCGTGACCTCGGAAAATAACCGTCAAATCTGGTTTAAAGTGCAGGATCCGTCATTAATGAAATACATCCTTTATAAAGGATTTATTGGCATCGATGGGATTAGTCTGACCGTCGGTGAAGTGACTCCAACGCGTTTTTGCGTGCATTTAATTCCTGAAACGCTGCATCGTACTACGCTTGGCGCAAAAAAACTGGGGCAGCGCGTAAATATCGAAATTGATCCGCAGACCCAGGCGGTCGTGGATACCGTTGAGCGCGTGCTGGCGGCGAAAGAGGCGGCGATAATAAAGGCCGTGGAAGAAGAATAAAAAATAACCCCGGTTACCCGGGGTTATTTTTCAGCGGGCCACGCGCAGGCCGTGCTCAATCCCACGACTAAACACCACCTGCCACAGCTGTATATCCCGCGCGCGGAACGCACCCGCGCAGGCATTCAGATAATAGCTAAACATCCGTTTGAATCGTTCCGAATAGTTGTCGGCGATTTCAGGCCATGCAGCCTGGAAACGTTCATGCCAGGCCATCAGCGTGGTGTCGTAATCTGCGCCGAAGTTATGCCAGTCTTCCACAATAAAATGCGGTTCGCTGGCGTTCGCAATCTGGCGAACAGAGGGTAAACAACCATTCGGGAAGATATATTTGTTGATCCAGGGATCCACATTGTTATCGGTGCGTTTAGAGCCGATGGTGTGTAGCAGGAAAATTCCGTCAGGCTTCAGGTTATGGTCGGCGACGTCGAAATAAGTCTTGTAGTTCTTTGGCCCCACGTGCTCGAACATACCCACGGAAACAATCCGATCGAACTGCTCATTCAGGTCGCGGTAATCCTGAAGCCGAATATCGACATCCAGACCCAGACACCGTTCCTGTGCCATCTTCTGCTGTTCAGCTGAAATCGTGACGCCGACTACGCTGACACCGTAATGTTTCGCCATAAACCAGGCAAGGCCGCCCCAACCACAGCCGATGTCCAGCACGCGCATGCCGGGCTGCAACTGCAACTTATCGCAAATCAGCTGTAGCTTATCCTGCTGCGCCTCTTCCAGGGTTGTCGCTTTTTTCCAGTATCCGCAGGAATACTGCATTAACGGGTCGAGCATACGGCTGAAAAGATCGTTGCCCAGGTCATAATGCTCTTTACCGACGATCCACGCGCGCTTTTTACTTTGCAGATTGAACAGGCGGGCGGAAGCGATACGTAACGTATCTTTGAAATGACGAGGGAGCTGATTTTCAAGACCGGCGCGTAAAACGCTGGAGAAGAACATATCCAGCCGCTCACACTCCCACCAGCCGTCCATATAGCTTTCACCCAGCCCTAACGATCCCTCCTGTAACACGCGTTTGAAAAAATCGGGATGTTTAATCTGGGGATCGGAGGGGGATGAGCCATTAATCGTAATGCCCGCACGTCCCAACAGTTCACTGACGATCCGGGACCAGTTATCGTCCGGAACGCTGACTTCTTCTATACACGATGAACTCATAGCTTCTCCATCACCTTGCTGTGATCAGAACCTTAAAACAGCGTAGACGCTTTTTTGGTTTGTGAGAAATCTCACGGTAAATGCCCGCGAGGCTAATATCCGACGTAGAACAGAGGAAGGGAGATAACCCTTGCCGAAATGCCTTCCATGGTAAAACGGGAGCGCTCCGGCTCCCGTTAACACTTAATATTTATCGTATTTAATCGAACCAAATTCAGTATAGGCCGCAAAATTTGGTGATTCAACAGAAAATTGTTAGCAACCTAATCACTGGTTTTTAACATAGTTTCCCGCGTAATCAGGCGTGCGACGTTTCTGTCTGCGCGTTTTCACTCTGCTCGCGATGGGCGGAGGACTGCATGCGATAACCCAATCCTGCCAGCACAACGGTGACCAGCATCACGCTGGTGGTGGTGAGCAGCGGGGTTGCAATCAATGCAGAGACCACGAGACTTGCCAGGAAGCACAGGCCAAGTTGCAGGGTATTTTGCAGCGCGGCAGCGCGGCCTGTCGCCTGAGGGAATGGACGCAGCGCCTGGGCTACAACAATAGGGTAAATGGCCCCGTTAGCGATCGCCATGACGCAGAACGGAATCAAAATTTCTGCAAGCCCGGCGCCGGGAATAAAGCCGACAGCCCAGGTCGCAATCACGCTTAGCGCATACAGCACCAGCAGCCAGGGCAGCATCTGCTGGCCTTCCCATTTTTGCAGCGCGGCGCGACAGCCATAGCCACCCACCAGGAAGGCGATGGTCTGTGGTACATAGCTCAGGCCGATAGCCGCCGGGCTGTAGCCCATGTCATGCAAAATGAACGGCGAACCGGTCAGCCAGGCAAAGAAGCTGGCAGAGCAGGCGGCATAAATCAGCACGTTACCGCGATAGGCTTTCGACCGCAGTAAAGAGGTAAAGGTGATGGGCTTCGCGTCCGGATGCGTCTCTTTTTTATGCGCAGGTTTAAGCCCGAACGCGGGCAGCATCAGGACCAGCGTGATCGCAAAGAGCGTGGCGAAAATGGCCTGCCAGTCGAAATGCGCCAGGATCCAGCTGCCCAGCAGCGGAGCGAGCGCCGGAGACAGGCCGACCAGCGGCATGATGGTGGCGAAAATGCGGTTAGTGCGTGAGGCGGGGTAGTAATCGGTCACCAGCGCCTGCCAGGTGACCGCTGCGGCACAGACGCCGACCGCCTGAATAAAGCGCAACACCAGTAACCAGGCGGCATCGCGGACCCACAGCATGCCCAGACAGCCTACGGCAAAAATCGCCAGTCCCAGCAACAGGACGGGCTTACGGCCAAAACGATCAGAGAGCGGCCCCCAGAGCAGTTGCGCAAAAGCAAAGCCGGCGAGGAACAAACTCAAACTGGCGCTGATGGCGGCGGCAGGGGTTTGCAAATCTTCCTGCATCGCGGCGAATGCGGGCAGATACATATCGGTCGCCAAAAAGCCCAGCACGCTTAAGCCGCCGAGCCAGACTAAAAATCCTTTCCTGGGTTGCACTTTTTTTCTCCTGAGGAGGCAGGTGTACGTTGGCGCAGAGTGTAGGGAGTGCAAAGCGGCTTGTGAAACGCTAATATTTGGTGGGTGCATTCAAAAAATTTGCAGGCTAAAGATGTGGTCAGATTATTCCCTTGAAGTGGTTGATGCCGTGGCGCGTAACGGCAGCTTTACCGGTGCCGCCCAGGAGTTGCACCGCGTTCCCTCGGCTATCAGCTATACGGTGCGCCAGCTGGAGGCGTGGCTGGCGGTCCCGCTGTTCGAGCGGCGTCATCGCGACGTGGAGCTCACGCCTGCCGGCGCGTGGTTTTTGAAGGAAGGTCGGTCTGTTATCAAAAAAATGCAGATCACCCGTGAGCAGTGCCAGCAGATCGCCAACGGCTGGCGCGGACATCTCGCTATCGCGGTGGATAACATCGTTAAGCCGGAGCGGACCCGGCAGATGATCGTCGATTTCTATCGTCATTTTTCCGACGTCGAACTGCGTGTGTCGCAGGAAGTGTTCAACGGCGTATGGGATGCGCTGGCGGACGGCAGGGCGGAGATGGCGATTGGTGCAACCCAGGCGATCCCGGTTGGCGGGCGCTACGCGTTTCGCGACATGGGCATGCTGAGCTGGACCTGCGTGGTCGCGCGCGATCACCCGCTGGCGGCGCTGGACGGGCCGCTGAGTGATGACACCTTACGCAACTGGCCCTCGCTGGTGCTGGAAGATACCTCCCGCTCGCTGCCCAAGCGCATTACCTGGCTGCTGGATAATCAGCGCCGCGTGGTTGCGCCGGACTGGGAGTCGTCAGCCACCTGTCTGAGCGCGGGGCTGTGCGTTGGCATGGTGCCGGTGCATTTTGCGCGCCCGCGCATCGACGCGGGAGAGTGGGTGGCTCTGACGCTGGAAAATCCTTTCCCGGATGCTGCATGCTGTCTGACGTGGCAGCAAAACGACGTCTCGCCCGCCATGGCCTGGCTGCTGGATTATCTGGGAGACAGCGAAACGCTTAACCGGGAGTGGTTGCGGGGACCAGCGTAGCTGGCCCCGTAAAGAGATTAACGTCGGTAGTCGCGGAACGGACCGTCGGCAACGGAACGGCGTTCAATCAGGCGCGGGTGGACTTCAATGGACTGGGACTGTTCTCGCTTGTTGACGATCCTGTCCATCAGCATATTGAAGGCCGTTTCACCCAGCGAATCTTTCGGCTGGTGAATGGTGGTCAGCGCCGGGGTAAAGAAACGGGCGTTGCGCACGTTGTCATAGCCGATCACCGAGATGTCCTGCGGAACGCGCAGGCCGAGTTCATCCGCCGCGCAGAGCGCGCCCATTGCCATGATATCGCCGCCGCAGAACACAGCGGTAGGGCGATGCGGCTGGGAGACGATCTGCTGCATGGCGCGATAGCCCGACTCCGGCTCGAAATCGCCCTGGACAATCCAGTTTTCTGGCACGGTAATCAGCGCCTCCTCCATCGCTTTCATGAAACCGGCCAGACGGCCAGCACCGGTGTTACGCTCCAGCGGGCCCGGGATCACGCCAATTTCACGATGCCCGCGTTCTACCAGATAACGCCCGGCCATGTAGCCGCCTTCAAAGGCGTTATCAATAACAGAGTCGGTGAAGTCTGCGCGCGCCTCGCCCCAGTCCATCACTACCATCGGAATGTGGCGATACTCTTCCAGCATGGAAAGCACCGACTCAGGGTATTCAGAACACATGACCAGCAGGCCGTCGACGCGCTTTTGCGCCATCATCGACAGGTAAGCGCGCTGTTTTTCAATGTTGTTCCACGCGTTGCCCAGAATCAGGGTATAGCCTTTCTGAAAGCAGTTTTTTTCAACGGCTTCGATGATTTCAGCAAAGTAAGCCGCTTCACTGCTGGTGGCCAGCAGGCCAATCGATTTGGTGTGATTAACCTTCAGGCTACGGGCGACCGCACTTGGCGAGTAGTGCAGTTCTTTGATTGCCGCCCAAACGGCATTACGCGTCTCTTCTGCGACGAAACGCGTTTTGTTAATAACATGTGATACGGTTGTAGTGGAAACGTTTGCGCGTTTTGCTACGTCTTTAATTGTTGCCATTAAATGTCACTCCAGACCATATCCTAAGCTCCTGAAAAAAATGAAGGTAAACGTTTGCCTTCTCTCACCCTTATTACGCAAACATGAGTTGCGACACGCCGGGAAAACGACACAGGACGTCAGGAGGGGGTCAGTGGCCGGTACGCTAATAAATTTAGCGTGGAATTTTGTCCTATCTTGATGAAAAGGGGAAGAGGTAAAGTGGATATCCGTTTAAATCCTGGAAGATTTTTGACCTGAACTGTGTAAAAATGAGCAAGCTCACTTTTCGTAGGGTGAATAAAAGGAGAAAAATTGATGAGTACCGATCTGAAGTTTTCGCTGTTTACCACCATTGTTGTTCTTGCCCTGATTGTTGCGGGTGGTTTAACCGCTGCGCTGCACTGATTCAGGAGGGGGGAGAGTCTTCTCCCTCTCTTGCCGCTATTGTTACCTCTCCGGCAAAAATCTTTTGCCAAAATGTTAACTTCTCATTTTTTGTGATTGATGTCATGCTTTTGCCTTCTTTGTTCTGTGCCGGGTAACGGCACGGTATCCGGAGTCTTTTCATGAAAATCAATTTTCCCCTGCTGGCCCTGGCGATTGGCGCCTTTGGGATTGGCACCACTGAATTCTCCCCGATGGGGTTATTGCCTGTTATCGCCCGGGGTGTGGACGTCTCTATCCCTGCGGCCGGTATGTTGATTAGCGCCTATGCGATCGGCGTGATGGTGGGCGCACCGCTGATGACGCTGCTGCTTTCGCACCGCGCGCGACGCAATGCGCTGATTTTCCTGATGGCAATTTTTACTCTCGGAAATGTGCTTTCCGCGATTTCGCCGGATTACACCACGCTGATGCTTTCCCGTATTCTGACCAGCCTGAACCACGGCGCTTTCTTCGGGCTGGGCTCGGTTGTTGCCGCAAGCGTAGTGCCAAAACATAAGCAGGCCAGCGCGGTAGCCACTATGTTTATGGGCCTCACTATCGCTAATATCGGCGGCGTTCCTGCTGCCACCTGGCTCGGAGAAGCCATCGGCTGGCGTATGTCTTTCCTCGCAACCGCCGGACTGGGCGTGGTCGCGATGGTCGCGCTGTTCTTCTCGCTGCCGAAAGGAAGTGCGGGAGAACGTCCGGAAGTACGTAAAGAGCTGGCGGTGCTGATGCGTCCTCAGGTGTTGTCCGCGCTGCTCACCACGGTGCTGGGGGCAGGGGCGATGTTTACGCTCTACACCTATATCTCCCCGGTGCTGCACGACATAACCCACGCAACGCCACTCTTTGTTACCGCGATGCTGGTGCTGATTGGTGTCGGGTTCTCGATTGGCAACTATCTCGGCGGGAAATTTGCCGACCGCTCCGTCAGCGGGACGCTGAAAGGTTTTTTAACTCTGCTCATTGTCATCATGGTGGCGATCCCGTGGCTGGCACGTAACGAAGTGGGTGCCGCGATTGCCATGGTGGTGTGGGGCGCCGCAACCTTTGCCGTGGTGCCGCCGTTGCAGATGCGCGTGATGCGTGTTGCGCATGAGGCGCCGGGGCTCTCATCATCCGTGAATATCGGTGCGTTTAACCTGGGAAATGCGCTGGGAGCCGCAGCGGGTGGGGCGGTGATTTCGGGTGGTTTGGGTTACAGCTTTGTGCCGGTGATGGGGGCGATCATTGCCGCACTCGGCTTGCTGCTGGTGTTGATGTCCGGGCGTAAACAGCCAGAAGCGGTGTGTACGGCGGAATAAATAAAAACGCAGAAGGGTTGCCCCTTCTGCGTGTCCCTTATGCGGCGAAGTTCTTCGCAACAAATTCCCAGTTAACCAGTGCCCAGAAATGTTCCAGGTAGTTCGGGCGCGCATTACGGTAATCAATGTAATAGGCGTGTTCCCATACGTCCACGGTCATCAGCGGCGTTGCGCTGGTGGTCAGAGGGGTACCCGCATTAGAAGTGGAAACGATAGCCAGTTTGCCATCAGCCTCTTTTACCAGCCAGGTCCAGCCGGAGCCAAAGTTTTTAACGGCTGCGTCAGTAAATTTCGCTTTGAAATCCGCGAAACTGCCGAACGCGGCGTTAATCGCTGCGGCCAGCTCACCGGTAGGTTCTCCGCCTGCATTTGGAGCCAGGCAGTGCCAGTAGAAGGTGTGGTTCCACACCTGAGCGGCGTTGTTGAATACGCCACCGTCTGAACTGCGCACAATCTCTTCCAGCGTTTTGCCTTCAAAATCGGTGCCCTTGATCAGGTTATTCAGGTTGGTGACATAGGTCTGGTGATGCTTGCCGTAATGGTACTCCAGGGTTTCCGCAGAAATGTGCGGAGCCAGGGCGTCTTTTGCATACGGTAGTGCAGGTAATTCGAACGACATTGCTACTCTCCTTATAGTTTTATACGTTGCCAATAACCCTACAGACAACAAGGACAGAATAGCAAATTGAAAGGGTATGCAAAAGAGGAACTTACCCCGCCACGGAGGCGGCAGGGCAGGGTCTAGCGAATGGTTTTTGGCGTCATCACTCGGCGCGCACCCACATAGTGGCGCACCCAGTAATCTTCACTGAGGGAGGTGATCTGAATGTCCTGACCGCTGCGCGGTGACTGGATAAATTTACCGTTACCCACATACACCCCAACGTGATCGGCCGTGCCGCGTCCCTGGGTGCGGAAGAACACCAGGTCGCCATTTTGCAGTTCGCCACGGTTTACAGGCGCGGCGTCGCGCAGATGGTACATCTCATTGGCGGTGCGTGGAATGCGAAACTTCACCAGATCTTTATAGGCATAATAAACCAGCCCACTACAGTCAAAACCGGTGCGCGGAGAGGTGCCACCCCAGCGATATGGTTTACCTATTTGCCCCATCAGTTTATTCATCGCCGTTTTTTGCGCTTTCTGCATACGCGCTTTATGCACGTCAGCCAGCTTCGTCACTTTGGCGCATTTCGTTTTATGGCCTTTGCGCACGGTGCATTTATCATTCACCAGGCTGGCGGTCGTGCGAGTGGTTTTGTGCGTGCCGGAACGGAGAGTTTTGGTTTTACTGGAGGCGGTCTTTTTGGTGTGAGCGGTGGTTTTCTTCTTTACTGTTTTGCTGGTGGTTTTTTTCTTACGTTCTGTGGTTTTTGCCAGATGCGTTTTTTGTACAGCAGAATGCCGCGCCTGTTCGGAGGCGTTCGCCGCTGGCGTAAATGAGAGTGTGGTAAACAGTAAAGCACAGAGCGTCATCGAGATTTTAGTTATCCGCGCCACTGGGCAGTCCCCTGATAAGTGCGAGCCAAAATACATACCCGCATGAGATTTACAAAACCAGTCGATTCTAATCCATAAAATCGGAATAAGTTAATAGCATTTTTCATTCAAAAATTGTGTTTCGTTAGCAAGTGCAAAAAAATTCACCATTCTGTCGCAGTCTTGTTCGCTCCTTAAGCAAAACCGCAAGGCGCGCAGCCTTAAACGTCATTATCAATGCAACTTTACGCGATAGCGGATAAAATAATGAGACGTGACAAAAATGTTATTTTCCGATGTCGGCCTGACCCGCTACAATGTCAGACTGATGCCGTAACAGAAGTTAAAGGAAGCAAGACATGAGCACCACTATTGAAAAAATTCAGCGCCAGATCGCTGAAAACCCGATTCTCCTGTACATGAAAGGTTCTCCGAAGCTGCCAAGCTGCGGCTTCTCCGCGCAAGCGGTTCAGGCGCTGTCCGCCTGTGGTGAGCGTTTTGCTTACGTTGATATCCTGCAAAACCCGGACATCCGCGCTGAGCTGCCAAAATACGCAAACTGGCCGACCTTCCCACAGCTGTGGGTTGACGGTGAACTGGTTGGCGGCTGTGATATTCTGATTGAAATGTATCAGCGCGGCGAACTGCAACAGCTGATCAAAGAGACTGCGGCGAAGTATAAAACCGAAGAGCCGGACGCAGAATAAGTTTTCTGCGGATATAAAAAAGCGACCACATTATGTTGGTCGCTTTTTTTTGTCCTGTGGGGCTGTTGATTACCCAGTCTACGATTGAAGATCGGCCTCGTCGCCCATCGGCAGCGGCCAGCCACCCAGACGTTTCCAGCGGTTGACGATCTCACAGAACAGCTCCGCCGTACGCTCGGTATCGTATAACGCGGAATGCGCCTGAGTGCCGTCAAACGCAATACCCGCCGTGATGCAGGCTTTAGAGAGCACGGTTTGCCCCAGCGCCAGGCCGCTCAGCGCGGCGGTGTCGAAGGTCACAAACGGATGGAATGGATTACGCTTTAGCGAGGCGCGCTCGGCGGCAGCCATGGTGAAGCTGTGATCGAACGTAGCGTTGTGGGCCACCATGATGGCGCGGCTACAGTCATTCTCTTTCATGCCTTTGCGCACCATTTTGAAAATGGCGTGCAGCGCCTCGTATTCGCTTACCGCCCCGCGCAGCGGGTTTGTCGGATCGATACCGTTAAAGGCCAGCGCCTCTGGCTGTAAGTTTGCCCCTTCAAAGGGTTCAACGTGGAAATGCAGCGTGGTGTCCGGTACAAGCCAGCCCTGTTCATCCATCTTCAGCGTGATGGCGGCAATTTCAAGCAGCGCATCGGTTTTAGCGTTAAATCCGGCTGTTTCTACATCAATGACAACGGGATAAAAACCACGAAAACGGTCGCACAGACCGGTAAATTGAGCGTTATCGGACATCAGGGTCTCTTACAAGGGGGAAAAAGCAGTGCGCATTATGGCAAATTTTGAGAGGGGATGCAGCAAAACAACGGGCGCATAGTGCGCCCTGCGGGATCAATTGCCCAGACCGCGACCAGCGTCTTTAGCTTCGATCAGTTCGATTTTATACCCGTCCGGATCTTCAACAAACGCAATCACGGTGGTGCCGCCTTTAACCGGACCGGCTTCACGGGTGACGTTACCGCCATTGCTGCGGATACGTTCGCAGGCTTCAGCCGCATTATCCACTTCCAGCGCGATGTGGCCGTAAGCCGTACCCAGCTCGTAGCTGTCCACGCCCCAGTTGTAGGTCAGCTCGATGACCGCTTCTTCAGATTCCGGGCCGTAACCGACAAACGCCAGAGAGTATTTATATTCCGGATTTTCGCTGGTGCGCAGCAGCTTCATGCCCAGAACGTTAGTGTAGAAATCGATGGAACGTTGCAGGTCGCCAACGCGCAGCATGGTGTGAAGTAGGCGCATAATTTCCTCATTAACCAGTGGAATGGATTATCTTTTTGAACAGAAACGATGTTTTAGTATAGCGGCGAAAGGTCGCCGCTATCAATGTACAAAGCGGGATTACAGTGAAGGGTAGTCGGTATAACCTTCCGCGCCGCCGCCATAGAAGCTTTCAGGGCGCTGCGGGTTCAGTTCGGCTTTCTTCTGCAAACGGGCAACCAGATCCGGGTTAGCAATGTAATCACGGCCAAAGGCCACGGCGTCGATCAGACCTTTACCGATCAGATCCTCGGCTTTCTCTGCCGTATAAGCGCCCGCCCCGATAATCACGCCGTGGAAGCGCTCGCGAACTTTCTGGCGGAAGGCTTCGCTGTAGGGCTTGCCGCCTGCCCAGTCCGGCTCGGACATGTGCAGATACGCGATACCGCGTTTAGCCAGCTCTTCAATCAGATACAGCGCATCCGCTTCTTCGTTCGGACCGTTGTCGACGTTCTGGAAGGTACCAATTGGGGAAACTCGAATACCAATGCGATCTGCGCTCCACTCATTACACACGGCATCTACCACTTCAAGCACCAGACGCGCGCGGTTTTCAACGCTGCCGCCGTACTGGTCGGTACGCTGATTGGAAGACGGTGACAGGAACTGGTGCAGCAGGTAGCCGTGCGCAGAGTGCAGCTCGACCAGGTCGAAGCCCGCTTCACGGGCGTTGGCGACGGCCTGACGGAAATCATTCACGATACCCGGGATCTCGTCCAGCTCAAGCGCGCGTGGCGTGGTGGTGTCGACGCGAATAGCATTACCGTTTTCATCGCGCAGGGAAGTACGGGTATTCGCATTCAGGGCAGAGGCAGAAACGGGCGCCTGACCGCCAGGCTGGATGCTGCTGTGCGAGATACGACCGGTGTGCCACAGCTGAACCGCAATACGGCCATCTTCAGCATGAACGCCTGCGGTGATTTTTTTCCACGCGGCGATCTGTTCCGGGCTGTGCAGACCCGGCGCACCGGCGTAGCCTTTGGCCTGGGCAGAAATCTGCGTGGCTTCGGAAATAATCAGGCCCGAGCTGGCGCGCTGACGGTAATACTCACCCATCAATGGCGTTGGGATATCTCCCGGCTCGATGCTGCGCAGACGGGTAAGTGGGGCCATAAACACGCGGTTTGGGGCAGTAACGGCACCCACTTTCAGTGGGGTAAATAGCTTTTCAGCGGACATAATGGCTCCTGAGTAGACCAGTCGACTAGTAAAAGGGTAAATAAAAACGCCGGCTACACGCCAGGCGCGGTAATACAGTTTTTTACATGCGCCAGCGCGCTTTCGAGCGGCACGGCGCTGCGAGACATTTTTGCCTGCAGGTTGGCGCCTAACCAGAGGGAATAGAGCACCTGTGCCTGCGTGAGCGGATCACCGGAGAAGGAGAGCGTTGTTTCATCGCGGCCTTTTTCCAGCGCCTGAGCCAGCAGAGCGATTACGCCGCTGGCCCCTTTATCCATGGCGGTGCGCATATCTTCGGAGAGATCGCACACTTCGGCAGACAGTTTTACCGTCAGGCAGCCGCTGATGATGCCCTGCTGACAGAACTGCGTCAGCGTTTCCTGATAGTAGTTCAGAACACGATCCCGGTAGTCACCTTCGCCGCTGGCGAAGTGGGCTGCCAGGCGCTGATGGTAGCTGGCGTAGTGCCGCTCCAGCATGGCTACGCCAAACGCCTCTTTGGATCGAAAATAGTGATAAAACGATCCCTTAGGCACTTCAGCGGTTTTTAATAACTCGCTCAGCCCCATACCGGTAAACCCGCGATGCATGCAAAGGCGCTCGCCGGTAGCCAGCAAATGTTCTCGTGTATCGTGTTCTGTATGTCTGCTCATGCTCTTACTCTAATAGACCGTTCGGTCTAATGCAAGCCCGCTTAGCGACGACATTGCGACAAAATATCCAGCTGCGGCTGATAAACCACTGATTTCACGTCCATCATGCCCAGAACCGTGGCAAACAAATTGTCCTGTGAAACTGCCTCTTTTGCAGCATGGTTACGCAGGCAATCCGTGTTTACGCCGAAGTTTTTCGCATAGTCCGGGGAGAGCCAGAACATAAACGGAATATGCGTTTGCTGCTCCGGGGCCAGCATATACGGCGTACCGTGCAGGTAAATTCCGCTTTCGCCCAGCGATTCGCCGTGATCGGAGAGGTAAATGAGCGCTGTGTTCATACTGGCCTGCCGGGCTTTTAGCGCGTCGATGGTTCGGCTGAGCACGCTATCGGTATACAGAATCGAGTTGTCATAGGTATTGATCAGCGACTGATGATCGCAATCCTGAATTTCATTGGTATCGCAGGTTGGGGTGAATTTCCGGAAGCGGTCCGGGTAACGGTTGTAATAAGCCGGACCGTGGCTGCCCATCAGGTGTATCACCAGTACGGTATCCTGCTTTATTCCGTCCAGCACGTTGTCCAGGCGGTACAGGTTGACGTCGTCGATACAGGATTTGTCCTTACAGAACTGATCCAGTTTCCACTGGGTCATATCCGTGTGCGGCACGCGGTCACAGGCACCTTTACACCCGCCGTCATTGTCACGCCACAGCAGGTTGAACCCCGCGTGGTTAAGCACATCGAGCAGTCCTTCCTGATGATGGGCGAGGTCCGCGTCATATTTTTTTCGCGTCATGCCGGAGAACATGCAGGGGACGGAAACGGCGGTTTCCGTGCCACAGGAGGAGGCCTGTGGGAAGTTGATGACATCCCGCTTTTTCAGCTCGGGGTTGGTTTCACGGGGGTAACCATTTAACGAATAGTTTGCAGCGCGGGAGGCTTCACCCACCACCAGAACCAGCACGGTTTTCTTACGTTGGCCGGAAATCAGCGCCCCTTTATGGGCATCCTCGCCAATGCGGACCAGCGTCTGGTCGCCGGCAAACCAGCGCATTTTACTGTACTTCACAACGGCGCTCACGTAGTTCGCCGGAGTGACCATTTTGACGATACTTTTGTTATTGCGGAACAGCGAAGCATAGTCTTTATAGAACACTGCCGCGACGAGAATGATCACCAGCAGCGCACCGAGTATAGCGGCGAAACGTGTTAGCAGGGCATACCACCATTTTCCGGTTCGAATGCGCGTCAGGGCTAAGATGACGGAAGGGACCAGACCCGCGACGGCCAGCCACAGGATCAGCTGCGGCGTTACCAGGGCTGTCGCTTCCTGGGAGTTAGTCTCAAACACGTTCACAATCATGTTTTGATCGATAACCGCGCCATAGGTGTACATAAACCAGGTGGCGGCGGCGCATCCTATGGTCAGGGCAATCATGAGCGGCTTGCGAATAAAGGGAATATTCAGCAGGCTAAAAACAATGACCCAGCCGCAGAACAGAACCAGCGGCACACTGGCGGCAAAAAGCACGTCGTGCAGACGGGCAGGTGCGATGATTGACCAGCTGTGCTGGATAAACAGCGCATTGAACACGGTGAAGAAAAGCGCACAGGCGAGGGTAAATTTCGTATCGTTACAGTGTAACTTTTTAGTGAGCCACATGATGATCAGACCATTCGTTATATCAATGCGGCGAGTATAAGAAGGGAAGATTAGCGAAACCTTAATGCCCTGTTTGTGACGGACACTCCTTGCATGCAGGCCATTTAGGGTCTTCACTGTAGGGAATAATGACGTTCTGGAGGTAGGTGTGGCAGAGCAACTGGAATTTTTCCCTGTCCAGAGCCCGTGCCGGGGTATTTGCCAGGTTGATGAACGAGGATACTGCCGTGGCTGCATGCGCACACGCGATGAACGTTTTAACTGGCAAAATTTCAGCGACGCACAAAAGCAGGAGGTCTTACGGCTCTGCCGACAACGTCTGCTGCGCAAAATTCGTGCAAACAAAGCGGTTGAAACCGAAGAACCTCAGCAACCTTCACTGTTTTAGCAGGGTAATTGCGTATACTGTTGACATGACTTCCTTGAGGAAAATGTTATGGTTCAGCGTATTACCCTTGCCCCGCAGGGCCCGGAATTCTCCCGATTCGTTATGGGCTACTGGCGCCTTATGGACTGGAATATGTCTCCGGTCCAGCTGGCGGACTTTATAGAAGAGCATCTCGATCTCGGGATCACCACCGTCGATCACGCTGATATTTATGGCGGCTATCAGTGCGAGGCCGCTTTTGGCGAAGCGCTGAAGCGTGCGCCAGCGCTGCGTGAACGTATGGAGATTGTGACCAAATGCGGTATTGCCACCACAGCAAAACCGGAGCATGCACTTGGGCATTACATCACTGACAGCGCGCATATCGTTAAAAGCGCTGAGCAGTCACTGGTCAACCTGGCCACCGATCGTATCGACCTGCTGCTGATCCACCGTCCCGATCCATTGATGGATGCGGATGAGGTTGCGGAAGCGTTCCTGACGCTACACCAGAGCGGCAAAGTGCGTCATTTTGGCGTATCTAACTTCACCCCGGCACAGTTTGCGCTATTGCAGTCTCGCCTGCCGTTTACGCTGGCGACGAATCAGGTGGAGATTTCGCCTGTTCATCAGCCGCTGCTGCTGGATGGCACGCTCGACCAATTGCAACAGCTGCGCATCCGTCCAATGGCATGGTCTTGCCTGGGCGGCGGCCGCCTGTTTAACGATGAAGCATTCCAGCCGCTGCGTAACGAGCTTGAAACGGTGGCCCGCGAACTGAATGCGGAGAGTATTGAGCAGGTGGTTTACGCCTGGATCCTGCGCCTGCCGTCTAAACCGCTGCCGATTATCGGCTCCGGCAAAATTGAGCGTGTCCGCGCTGCGCTTGTTGCTGAAGAGCTGGATATGACGCGTCAGCAGTGGTTCCGCATCCGCAAGGCGGCGCTGGGCTACGACGTACCCTGAGCACGCCTGAACCTGACTTTCCGGTGAAATCTGCGCCGCTGGTATAAACTTAAGGTGCAAAAAATAACCCGTGGAGGTCATATGAAGCGTTTTGCTCTGGCAGTGGTCACGCTGGTTGTTTGCGCAGGAGCGCAGGCAGCCAGCGAAGAAGTTGAAATGAATCTCGTCACTTCTCAGGGAGTAGGCCAGTCCATCGGGACGGTGAAAATCACCGAAACCGATAAAGGGCTGGAATTTGCTCCCGATCTCAAGGCCCTTCCACCCGGTGAACATGGTTTTCACGTTCATGCCAAAGGCAGCTGTCAACCTGCAATGAAAGAGGGGAAACCTTCAGCCGCTGAGGCCGCTGGGGGGCATCTGGATCCGCACAACTCTGGTAAGCATGAAGGCCCGGAAGGTATGGGGCACCTCGGCGATCTGCCGGTGCTGGTGGTGAATAACGACGGTAAAGCCACCGATCCGGTTGTTGCGCCCCGGCTGAAAAAGATTGACGAGGTCAAAGGCAAGGCGCTGATGGTCCATGTGGGCGGCGATAACATGTCCGATCAACCTAAACCGCTTGGCGGCGGCGGGGCGCGCTATGCCTGCGGCGTGATCTGATCGCCAATTGTTCCGGGTGGCGGCGCCTGTTCAAGCTGTGACAGGGAGCAGTGCAGCCGCCAGATAATGGACGCCAGATCGCGGGCCGCAGGCTGATGGTGGTGCGCCAGAGCGTCGCAAATACGCTGAAGCTCGGCGAGCGTGACGCTCAGGGGGCGTTGCTGAACTCCGCGCTCGCTCATCACATCGCGAAGCATGGAAATACAATTATCGCGGACCTGCGAAAGCGGGTCGGAACGCGTCTCCCAGGCACGCAGCTGCCACACCACGTGCGAACAGTTCAGCAGCACCACGCCCCAGCGCAGTAGCCAGCGACGGGAGAGGGAATCCTGGCTGTTGTTCAGCTGGCTGACATGATGGTAAACCAGCGATTCATACTCGCTTTCACGCAGATGCGGGCTGCGACTCAGTTGATCGACAAAACCCCTGCGCAGCTCACGAATATGCCTGCGGCTTTTACGCGCATCCGAGCCCGGGCGTAGCACGGCGAAAGCCAGCCACGCCAGCCCCACGCCGAGGATCTTCGCCAGGTTATCGTTGAGAAAATCAGCGTAATCGTAAACCGGAGGATTCGTTACAGAGATAAATGAGCCCATAAAAACAATCAACTGCCCCCACAGACCGGCCAGTTTTGGCATTTGCAGTTTGAGCAACTGCATGGTGGTTAACAGCGGGAACAGAAACAGCAGAAATTGCCAGAGGTCGGTTATCTGCACCATCAAACCAAATTTCACCACGAAGCTGAACAGCGACAGCAGTACCAGCGTACGCAGCAGAAGCGTCAGGGAATTAAACGGGGAAGCGGCGACGGAATAGAGCACGCAGCTGATTGCCGCAAGCGTCAGGGCTGCACTGCCCGCATCCCATTGGGTGGTGATGGCCCATGCGCCCACGGCCGTCAACGCGCAAAACGTACGAAAACCGCTCCACAGCGCCTCCATTGCGTCGGTATGGCGCGCCAGAGCTGGGCTACCGGGAACGGAAAATTCGGTGACGGGCGTGGCATTTTCGACGGCTTTTAACCAGCGGCTGCTGCGCAGATACAGGCGGCAGAAATAGTTCAGACGCTGCCAGAAGGCGCGGTGCCGGTAATCATATTCATCCGTTGGGGCGAGCGGCGCGATAATGCGGGCCACGGTATAGATATCGGCATCCGGACGCGCAAGGGCGGCGAGCAGCGCCTCGATAACTTCCCGGGTATGGGCTGGCGGCGCAGGCCAGTTCAGCAACATCCGGCGAAGGCTCGAGATCGCACTCGTCATCCGCAATTGCTGGTGCAGTAAATAGTTCAGGAGCGTGTTCTGGCGACGAAAACGGTAGTGGCTCCAGAATGCCTGGATGCGTAACAGGTTCATGGTCAGGATCTGGCCGATGACCTTTTCGTGTGCTAGACGGATGTTATCGCTGCTATCAGGCTGCCAGAGCAGGCTGGCATGTTCCAGCAAACGCGCGTGCATCGTTTTAAGGGCGGTGATAAGCGTAGTGCCATCCGAGGTGCTGGGCAGGATCATCATCATGACGCCGCCGCACAGAATGCCGACCATCACTTCACATACGCGTGCCTGGGCGATGTCCCATAGCTCGGTGGTATCCAGCACGTTGACGACCGGAAAGGCGATAATGGCTGCGGTGTAACCTGCCAGTTGAAACGCGTACGCAACGTTGTTGGTAAAATGGGCGCAGGCCCAGGTGCACAGCCCCAGCCATGCCGACATGCTTAACAGAAAGAGCCAGGGATCGTTCAGGGTATGGCCGGCAAGAAGCAGTGCAGCGGTCGCACCCAGCAGGCTACCCGCCACGCGCCCGAGGCTTTTACTGATAACGCCCCCGACGGTAGGGAAGCTGACGACCGCCGCAGAGGTCATCGCCCAGTAAGGCTCATCCAGATTCAGATAATAGGCAACCGTAAGCGCAAGGCACATGGCGATGCCGTTACGCAGCGCGTAACGCCACTGCGGCCGTGTCGCTTTTATCCACGGCGTATTGCGCCAGGAGAAAGCTCCCAGGTTCATCATCGCGATCCGATGGCGACGGTGCAGGTTGTGCCAGAGACCAGAGTAATGTCTTTCGGCAGTTGCTCTAACTCGACGCGAACAGGCACCCGCTGAGCCAGACGCACCCACGGTACGTTGGGTTTGATGTCAGGCACCAGACCAGAATCGGTTTCCACGCTCTGATCGTAAATTGCCCGACCTATGCTACTAACGTGACCCTGTAACTTTTCTGCACCGCTGTAAAGCGTGATCCGGGCAGGCGCACCCTCGCGGATATGCCGCAGCTTGGTCTCTTCAAAATAACCTACAACATAGAAAGAGTGGCTATCTACCAGGGCAAAGACCGGCTGGCCTGTGGTGGCGTAATCCCCCACACGGGTCGACAGGCTCGTGATCCATCCATCCACCGGAGCTTTGACAACGGTCTGGGTCAGTTGCCACTCGGCCTGTTTCAGCGTTGCCTCTGCAACCTTCAGGCTGGCCTGCATGGCTTTTACATTGATATTGGCGGTATCGAGATCTTCCGCAGAGATGTAATTCCTCGACAGATGTCGGCGACGTTCGGCTTCGTTATTGGCTTTTGCCAGATCTGATTGAGCTTTTGCGAGCTGCGCCTGGGCATTGAGCACCGCAATGTGGAAAGGGGTCTCATCGATGCGGAATAACACATCGCCCGCATGAACGAACTGGTTGTCCTTCACCAGCAGCGCGCTGATACTGCCGGACACCTGTGGCGTGATGCTGACCTGTTCTGCGCGGATCTTGCCGTCACGCGTCCAGGGCGACTGCATGTAATAATTCCAGAGCCACCAGCCGGCCATAAGCGCCAGCGCTAAAACGAAAAGAGTGGAAAAATATTTTAACGTTTTCAATGCTATTCTCACCACACGGTTAACACGGCAAGGCCAAGACAGACGGAAAGGGTAAACAGGGAGAGATCCATTAACATCGGGTGCCAGATTTCACCGGAATACATCCAGTCGCGCAGCAGACGATGCGCAATGAGCCAGATCACAAAACCGACCATCACGGCTTTAAACAGTGGCGGAAAGTAGACCGATGCGCCGACAATCAGATCCTGGAGGGGCAACCCTGCGGAGAGGGAAAAGAACGTCACAAGCAGTGATCCTTTGCAGTGGGGTGAGGGCCACAATGGCATATTTCAATGCGATGGCGCATTACCGTTCAGTGTAAATCATCCTTTCAGGAATGATGAATACCGTGATTGCATTTGTTTTGGCAATACAAATACTGCAAACTATTCTAAAATCACTATAATCACTTAGCAAGCTAATTATAAGGAGATGAAATTGGAATCGCCATTAGGTTCTGATCTGGCAAGGTTGGTACGCATCTGGCGTGCTCTGATTGACCATCGCCTGAAACCTCTGGAACTCACGCAGACGCACTGGGTTACGCTGCATAACATTCATCAGCTCCCGCCCGACCAGTCACAGATCCAACTGGCAAAAGCGATTGGCATTGAGCAGCCGTCACTGGTGCGCACTCTTGACCAACTGGAAGAGAAGGGACTTATCTCCCGACAAACCTGCGCCAGCGACCGTCGCGCCAAGCGGATCAAATTGACGGAAAAAGCGGCCCCGATTATTACTGAGATGGAAGCTGTCATCAGTAAAACGCGTGGGGAGATCCTTGAAGGTATTTCCCCCGCTGAGCTGGAGATGCTGATAGGACTCATCGCCCGTCTTGAGCAGAACATCCACGATCTGCAGTCTCGCGACTGACCGAACGTAAAGGCCTTGCGAAATCAAGGCCTTTCTTATTATCTGAACACCACCACCCGGTTGCGCCCTGTCTCTTTTGCCTCATACATGGCTTTATCCGCGCTCTCCACGCAGGTTTCCGCACTGGTTTCCGGCGAGGTTGCGGTGAATACGCCCATGCTGATGGTAATAGGTTCCGGCAGATGACCGCCGCTGCTGGCTTTATCAAACCCGCTCAGCTTGAGGCGAATGCGCTCGGCCACCTGCCTCGCGGCGTCTGAAGGGGTATTTGTCAGCATCAACACAAACTCTTCACCACCGATTCGGGCCGCGATATCCTGGGGGCGCACGGAATCCGTCAGCAGATTAGAGACGAACTGTAATACCTTATCTCCCTGCAAATGCCCGTAACAGTCGTTGATACGCTTGAAACGGTCAAGGTCGCTTACTACCACCGATACCGGGTGTGCCTCCGTTGCAGTGCTGAGGGCGTAGTTTAATGAATCATAAAAATAGCTGCGATTATAAAGACGGGTAAGCGGGTCGCGGATTGAATTTTGATATGACTGCTGGTATTTGACGTGCGAGTCACGATACAAATTAAAGACGTCGGAAAGCAAAATGAAAATAATCATTAATGTCGCGATAGTTTCGAATAACCGGGCGCGGTACCATGATACATCTTCTACGTATCCACCTAACAACAGCATTAACAGCGTGACGACATAACAGACGCATAAAAAATTGCCGCCCGCCCAGAACAAATTTCTTATCCGGGTCACGACCATCAGGGTGATTAATGTGACAACCCAAAGAATGACCAAAATGATGTTGATGGTCTGGCTCCAGAGAATCATGAACTGCCGGGTTTCATTATCCACAAGATCCAGGGTTAACGTCGTGGAATGGCTGGAATAGAACCACGCCAGCCAAAGCATGCAGCCCGTAAAGAGAGCCGATCCGACAACAATACCGATGTGGGTGCTTCGTGAAAGGGGGGAAACGCGAAGCGTATAAAGTAAGGCTGAGGCTATCATGAGCACCGCCATTAAGAGGTGTCGGAACATATAAAAGATCATCGCGTCATTATAGTTCGCCTCGTTGAACTGATAGAGATCCAGCCAGCCTGGAAAACTGGATAGCGTACCCACCATCAGCAGTGCTGAACCGGCAAAGGCTGACGCAATCGGAACGAGATATAGCCGTTTTTTATCACACCAGTATTTCATTGCCATAAAACAGGCGATAAACAGATGGAATACCAGAAGAAAAATAGTGAGCGTAGGGAAAAATAGCGGAGAGAATGAAGGAACCCATTCAACAAGCTTTATAAAACAACCTTGTAACACGGCAATGATAAAAATGCACCCAAGTGCAAAGGCCACAAAGCGGTTCATTACAAATCGACAGTTCGCAAGCATAGAATGTTAAAAAATTAAAAAGAGGAAAAAGAGAATCAGACGAGTCTAAAAGAGGGAAATAAAAAATACTTTGCGCAGGAACAATATCAGAGGGAATTAATTATACGCCGTGTGAATGTATTTTTATAAATACATTTTTTAAAATGATAGTTTTTGTAAATGGATGCGGCCCGAAAGGACCGCATCCGTCGGGATATTAACGCGGGGAGACGGTGACCTGGCTACCGTTGCTTGCCAGTACAACACGCTGGCCTGCAGAAAAGCGAGTATTACCCTGTTTCTGCACAACCATAATGGTGCTGCCATCGTCTTTACGGATTTCCAGCTCAACGCCCTGAGTTTTGTTCATCGCACCCTGAACGCCCTGACCCGCTACGCCGCCTGCAACTGCGCCTGCTGCGGTAGCCAGAGAGCGACCGGTGCCGCCACCAATGGTGTTGCCCAGGAAACCACCCAGCACAGCACCACCGATTGCGCCCACGACGTTCGTGTCATCACCACCCTGAATCTGAACAGGACGGGCATTAACGATAGTACCGTAGGTCACGTTCTGTACCTGTTTAGCTTCAGAAGCACTATATACGTCGCCGGAGAGTGAATTGTCGTTCACACAACCCGCCAGTGTTAAACCAATCAGCGAAACGCCCAGTACACGTAAAATCATTTGACTCTCCTGTTCACCAAAAAACGCCCGGTTGGGGCATCCGTTATGGCTAAATTATATGGCATTCCTGACCACAGTTCATATCTTTGCATGCCGAATAGATAAATTTTACCTGAACGGGGCTTAACGGGACATAAACAAAAACCGTCTGTGCTACAGGTCTGAGATTGTTAAAAAATATTATCACCGGATAGCAAAGCAGCGTTATTTATGATGGAGTGGTTGCACTTAGCCCATGTAACGTAAGGAAAGCGCATGAAATCGGGTCGCTATATCGGTGTGATGTCTGGTACCAGTCTTGACGGTGTGGATGTCGTTCTGGCCGCCATTGATGAAAACATGGTGGCGCAGCAGGCAAGCCTGACCTGGCCTATTCCGGTCTCGTTAAAAGAAGAGATCCTGAGCATCTGCCAGGGGCAACAGCTGACGCTTTCCCAACTGGGCCAACTGGATGTGCGTCTGGGGGCGCTGTTTGCTGATGCGGTACTGGCTCTGATGCAGCAAGAAAGACTTCATCCGCAGGATGTCGTGGCAATAGGCTGCCATGGGCAGACCGTCTGGCATGAACCTGTCGGCGAGGCGCCGCACACGATGCAAATTGGCGATAATAACCAGATTGTGGCAAAAACCGGCGTGACGGTGGTGGGGGATTTCCGTCGTCGCGATATGGCCCTCGGCGGGCAGGGGGCGCCGCTGGTTCCGGCATTTCATCAGGCGCTGCTGGCGCACCCGGTGGAGCGCAGAATGGTCCTGAACATTGGCGGGATTGCCAACCTGTCGATGCTCATTCCCGGGCAGCCCGTGCGTGGATACGATACCGGGCCCGGTAATATGCTGATGGATGCCTGGATCTGGCGTCAGAACGGTAAACCCTACGACAAAGACGCGCAGTGGGCCAGCCAGGGGAAAGTGATCCTTCCCTTGCTGCAAGCCCTGTTAAGCGATCCATTCTTTGCCCTGCCAGCGCCGAAAAGCACGGGGCGAGAGTATTTCAACTACGGCTGGCTTGAACGTCATCTGGCACGCTTCCCCGGCCTTGCGCCTCAGGATGTGCAGGCTACGCTGACTGAGCTTACCGCCGTGTCGATTTCTGAACAGGTGTTGCTCAGCGGCGGGTGCGAGCGTCTGCTGGTATGCGGAGGCGGAAGCCGCAACCCCCTCCTGATGGCACGCCTCGCCGCCCTGCTGCCGGGCACCGAAGTCACGACCACTGACGAAGCCGGGATCAGCGGAGACGACATGGAAGCGCTGGCCTTCGCCTGGCTTGCCTGGCGTACGGTTGCCGGTCTGCCCGGGAATTTACCCTCCGTAACCGGTGCGCGAGAGGCGAGCGTCCTCGGTGCTATTTTCCCGGCAAATCCGCGCCATAATCAGAGTTAACTGAAATTCAGCGGGAGGCATAACCCGTAAAATAGGGAAAAACAGGAGGGCGGTTAGGCCCTCCAGGACCAGGATAGTCTTCGGAATCTGCCCATGAAAAAACTTCTTCTCATTGCTGTACCTTTTCTTATGACCGGATGCAGCGTCTATAACCAGTTCGTTGAGCGTATGCAAACCGATAAGCTGGAATATCGTTGTGATGAAAAACCGCTGACGGTGAAGCTGAACAACACTCGCCAGGAAGCCAGCTTTGTTTATGACAATAAGTTGTTGACGCTGAAGCAGGGGATGTCCGCCTCCGGGGCGCGTTACACGGATGGGATCTACGTCTTCTGGTCAAAAGGTGACAGCGCCACCGTCTATAAGCGAGACCGCATTGTGCTGAACAATTGTCAGCTGGAAAATCCGAAGCGTTGAGATTTTTGAAGGGGGCGCGCACAATAGCGCCACCCAATCTCACTTTCAGCTAACGCCATGTCAGATAACGACGAACTACAGCAAATTGCGCATCTGCGCCGTGAATACACCAAAGGCGGTCTGCGCCGCCAGGATCTTCCCGCCGAACCGCTGGTGCTTTTTGAACGCTGGCTGAAACAGGCCTGCGAAGCGAAACTGGCCGACCCGACGGCGATGGTCGTTGCCACGGTTGATGAAAACGGTCAGCCGTATCAACGCATCGTTCTTCTTAAGCATTATGACGAGAAAGGGCTGGTGTTCTACACCAACCTTGGTAGTCGTAAAGCGCATCACCTGGAAAATAATCCGCGTATTAGCCTGCTCTTCCCGTGGCATATGCTTGAGCGCCAGGTGATGGTTACCGGCAAGGCAGAGCGCCTCTCTACGCTCGAAGTGGTGAAATATTTCCACAGCCGACCGCGCGACAGTCAGATTGGCGCCTGGGTTTCTAAACAGTCCAGCCGAATCTCGGCCCGCGGCGTACTTGAAAGTAAATTCCTCGAACTCAAACAGAAGTTTCAGCAGGGTGAAGTGCCGCTGCCGAGTTTCTGGGGCGGGTTCCGCATCCCCATTGAGCAGATGGAATTCTGGCAGGGCGGTGAGCACCGCCTGCACGATCGCTTTTTATACCAGCGCGACAACGGTGGCTGGAAAATAGACCGACTGGCACCGTAATCCCCAAAATTTGTTGATTTAAGCGCTAGCGCACACCGCGCTGGCGCTTTATTCTATGGTCCTTTCGCATCAGGCGAAAAGTCGTGTACCGGCAAAGGTGCAGTCGTTTATACATGGAGAATTTGATGGCAAGCAGTAACTTGATTAAACAATTGCAAGAGCGGGGCCTGGTGGCCCAGGTGACGGACGAGGAAGCGTTAGCAGAGCGACTGGCGCAAGGCCCGATCGCGCTCTATTGCGGCTTCGATCCCACCGCTGACAGCTTGCATTTGGGGCATCTTGTTCCATTGTTATGCCTGAAACGCTTCCAGATGGCGGGTCATAAGCCTGTTGCCCTGGTTGGCGGTGCGACTGGTCTGATTGGCGACCCAAGTTTCAAAGCCGCTGAGCGTAAGCTGAATACCGAAGACACCGTGCAGGAGTGGGTGGATAAGATCCGTAAACAGGTTGCACCGTTCCTGGATTTCAACTGTGGTGACAACGCTGCGATTGCGGCGAACAACTACGACTGGTTTGGTGGCATGAACGTGCTGACGTTCCTGCGTGACATCGGCAAACACTTCTCTGTTAACCAGATGATTAACAAAGAAGCGGTCAAGCAGCGTCTTAACCGTGACGATCAGGGTATCTCTTTCACCGAGTTCTCCTACAACCTGTTGCAGGGGTATGACTTCGCCTGCCTGAACAAGCTGCACGGCGTGTCGCTGCAAATTGGCGGTTCTGACCAGTGGGGTAACATCACCTCCGGTATCGATCTGACCCGTCGTCTTCACCAGAATCAGGTGTTTGGTCTGACCGTGCCGCTGATCACCAAAGCAGACGGTACCAAGTTTGGTAAAACCGAAGGCGGCGCAGTATGGCTGGATCCGAAGAAAACCAGCCCGTACAAATTCTACCAGTTCTGGATCAACACGGCGGATGCCGATGTTTATCGCTTCCTGAAATTCTTCACCTTTATGGATATCGAAGAAATCAATGCGCTGGAAGAAGAAGACAAGAACAGCGGTAAAGCACCGCGCGCCCAGTATGTGCTGGCCGACGAAGTGACTAAACTGGTTCATGGTGAAGAAGGTCTGGCAGCGGCGAAACGCATTACGGCGAGCCTGTTCAACGGGACCCTGAGCGATTTAAGCGAAGAGGACTTCGAACAGCTTGCTCAGGATGGCGTGCCGATGGTGGAGATGGAAAAAGGCGCCGATCTGATGCAGGCGCTGGTGGACTCCGAGCTCCAGCCGTCTCGCGGTCAGGCGCGTAAAACCATCGCCTCTAACGCGATCACCATTAATGGCGAAAAACAGGCCGATCCGGAATACACCTTTACCGAGAACGACCGTCTCTATGGTCGCTACACGCTGCTGCGTCGCGGTAAGAAAAATTACTGCCTGGTCTGCTGGAAGTAATTAAAAGTACGCAGGGGCGTGGGAAACCACGCCCCTTTTGTTTTGACAGGGTTTGGTAAGTACAACATGAAGAACATCCTCGCCATTCAGTCCCACGTTGTTTTTGGACATGCTGGCAACAGCGCTGCGGAATTCCCGATGCGCCGCCTCGGGGCCAACGTCTGGCCCCTCAATACCGTTCAGTTCTCGAATCACACCCAGTACGGTAAATGGACCGGCTGCGTGATGCCGCCTTCGCATCTGACGGAGATCGTTCAGGGGATTGCGGATATCGACCAGCTTAAACACTGCGATGCCGTACTGAGCGGTTATCTGGGTTCGGCGGAGCAGGGGGAACATATCCTCGGCATTGTGCGCCAGGTGAAAGCGGCAAACCCCGCGGCGAAATATTTCTGCGATCCGGTGATGGGACATCCTGAAAAAGGCTGCATCGTCGCGCCGGGCGTTGCGGAGTTTCATGTCCGTCATGCATTGCCTGCCAGCGATATTATTGCGCCCAACCTGATTGAACTTGAGATCCTGTGCGAGCATCCGGTCAACAGCATAGTAGAGGCTGTACGCGCCTCTCGCGAGCTCCTCGCCCAGGGGCCAGAGATTGTGCTGGTTAAGCACCTGGCACGCGCAGGGTTGAGCCAGGACCGTTTTGAGATGCTGCTGGTGACCAAGGACGAAGCCTGGCACATCAGTCGACCGCTGGTGGATTTCGGTGCGCGTCAGCCTGTCGGGGTCGGGGATGTGACCAGCGGTTTGCTGCTGGTGAAGCTATTGCAGGGCGCGAGCCTGCGCGATGCGCTGGAGCACGTAACCGCAGCCGTTTATGAAATCATGATTGCGACGAAGACGATGCAGGAATATGAGCTACAGGTGGTTGCGGCGCAGGATCGCATCGCGAAGCCCGAGCATTATTTCAGCGCAACCCAATTGTAAGAGCAGGGATAGTGTAGGCCGGGTAAGCGCAGCGCCACCCGGCAATACAGCGCGCTCGGATTAATTCAACCCTTCTGCCTTCAGCGCCGCTGCAACCGCAGGGCGTGCCGCTACGCGTTCCATATACGACGCAATATGATCTAATCCTTCCAGGTTCAGCTTCACCGCGCGCGCCCAGCGCAGAACGGTAAACAGATACGCATCAGCAATGGTGAAACGCGCACCGCAGATCCACTGATCGTCTTTCAGTGATTCATTAATGTACTGCATCTTTTTCTCAAGTAACGCACGTACGGTCGGTTTGTACTCTTCCGGAGTATCCGGGCGGAACAGCGGCGTAAAGCCTTTGTGCAGCTCGGTCGCGATGTAGTTAAGCCACTCAAGGGTTTTATAGCGAGAGATACTGCCTGTTGGTGCCAGCAGCTGACGATCAGGCACGTTGTCGGCCAGGTACTGCATTATCGCCACGCCTTCGGTCAGCAGCGTACCATCATCCAGCAGCAGGGCCGGAACCTGCCCTTTTGGGTTAATCGCAAAAAAGTCATCCCCGTTTTCCAGGCGCTTTTTCATCAGGTCAACGCCGTCCAGCGTGAAATCCTTACCGCTCTCGCGAAGGGTGATATGCGAAGCAAGAGAGCAGGCGCCCGGTTTATAGAACAGTTTCATCGGTAACTCCTTTTTGCTGAGGTTCCCGCTATGTTAGTGCGCGTTCAGATAAAAAAAAAGCCGCTAATCAATTAGCGGCTTCTGTTCAGTCGTTTCCCGATGACATTACGCGTTCGCGGTGTTGGTCGCTTTAGCGGATTTGTCGTCGTCCTGCGTCATACGATTGAGTTTTGGTGCGGTGAGCAGCATCAGCACGGCAATTACGGCTGTCGCGATACCAATTTGCATGAACACGGTACCGTAGACGTTCAGGGAGACCAGCGGGTCGGTAACGTTGTCCGGTACCGCCATCAGGTTCGCAATCTTACCTGCAATGATGGCTGCGCCAGCGGTCGTCAGGAACCAGCTACCCATGATGAAGCCCATCAGACGCTGAGGGACCAGCTGTGCAACCATCGCCAGGCCCAGACCGGAGATCATCAGTTCACCGATGGATTGCAGCGCATAGCTTAGGATCAGCCAGTTAACAGACACGATACCCGCGTCGGTCGCGAATTTCGTCCCCAGCGGCAGCACCAGGAATGCGCCAGAGCACAGCACCATACCGATAGCGAACTTGTGCGGCATCGGCAGACGGTCGCCCATCTTGTTATAGATAGCGGCCAGAATCGGGCTACCAATCATGATCCAGAACGGGTTCAGTGCCTGGTACTGCTCCGGCTCGAACGCGATACCCAGGATGGAGTGCTCAACGTTGCGGATTGCGAAGAAGTTCAGAGACGTCGGCATCTGGCTGTACAGGACGAAGAAGATAATCGCTTCCAGCATCAGGATGAACGCCACAATCATCTTACGACGTGCCGCACCCTGCATCGCGAAGGCTTCTTTAGCGAAGATAATCACGATACCCAGCGCAACCACGGCCAGCACGGCACGTGCAATACCCTGGTTGTGCAGCAGCCAGGTCGCGACAGCGGCCAGGATCACAATGCCGACGATGGTTGCCAGCAGTTTGCCCATATGCACGGGTTCGAAGTCTGGTTTAGAACCATAATCTTTAACCCAGCTGCGACAGAACAGGAAGTTCACAACGGTGATCAGCATACCCACGAAGCTCAGCGCAAACGCTACGCTCCAGCCGAATTTCGCGGCCAGCCATGGGGTTGCCAGCATAGAGAAGAATGAACCGATGTTGATGGACATGTAGTACATGGTAAATGCACCGTCCAGACGCGGATCATCTTTGTTGTAGCAGGTAGAAAGCAGGGAGGACGGGTTAGCCTTAAAGAGGCCGTTACCTACCGCGATGGTAGCCATGCCCATGTATACCACGCCCGCATCGTGCCCGGACCATGCAACCAGGCCATAGCCAATCGCCAGAACCACGGCGCCCAGCATAATGACACGTTTCGTACCGAGAACTTTATCGCCTAACCAGCCGCCGATGGCGACCAGGCCATAGACCAGAGCGCTGAAGGACGAGAACAGCGTGATGGAATCGGCTTCGGACATACCCAGTTGCTTAACCAGGTAAACGGCCATAATCCCTTGCAGGCCGTAGTAGCCAAAACGCTCCCATAATTCGATAGAGAAAATGAGATAGAACGCTTTAGGCTGTTTGAAAGCGTTAAGACTTACGCTCTCATCTGTTGGTTTATTGTTTGCAGTAGACACATATACCTCTTTTTTTACATCCCATATTAACGGGGGTGTTCATAGCGTGATGACCGTAGTCCATCCGCTTTATAGTTATATTGGGAGGGGAAACGGCGGGTAATGTTCACTATCCAGCCCCATCTGGCAATACGTTTGTAATAATCTGTTACATATAACTGTGGTGGTATAATCATCGGTTCACGCAAATGTTATGCAGCGTTAAATTTCATCCGTTGAGAATTGGTGGTTTTTTTCACTGTAAATGACCCTGATGAATGGCTGTATGGCGATATGTTCTGCTATTTTGGGTGAAAGGCAGTGATATAGCCCATATTCTGAAAAATGACTGGTCTTATATGCGGTGAGTAAAGGATGAGATCTTGTCTGGCAAAGGCGTGGAGAGGCTTTTAACAACAAAAATCCAACATCAAGTTATCAGAGTGATCGCGATCACAGATGTATAGAAATTTTTGGTGATGAAAAAACTATTAACCTGTTTGAGTGTTAAATATCCGCAGAATCGACAACACTTTATTGACAATGAGAGGGAAAATTACGGCCAAGGGAGAAGATATCAGAGCCCTTGTTTAATCTAAGGGCTTGAACAGTAACAAGTGTATGTACCTTCAGGGATAGACTTTTTCTTTGTATTCACAGAGATCTTCGATAATGCAGGAGCCGCAGCGTGGCTTACGTGCAATACAGGTATAGCGCCCGTGAAGGATTAGCCAGTGATGGCAATCCACCTTAAATTCCGCAGGGACCACTTTTAATAGCTTTTCTTCCACCTCTTCCACGTTTTTACCCGGCGCGAACCGGGTGCGATTAGAAACGCGGAAGATGTGAGTGTCCACGGCGATCGTCGGCCAGCCAAACGCCGTGTTGAGCACGACATTTGCCGTTTTACGCCCGACGCCTGGCAACGCTTCCAGCGCTGCGCGATCTTCCGGGACTTCACCGCCGTGCTGCTCAAGCAGGATCCGGCAGGTCTTAATGACGTTTTCGGCCTTACTGTTAAACAGGCCGATGGTCTTGATATAGGATTTTACCCCTTCAACCCCCATCTCCAGCATGGCCTGCGGCGTGTTGGCTACAGGGTAGAGCAGGGCCGTGGCTTTGTTGACGCTCACGTCAGTGGCCTGCGCAGAGAGCAGCACCGCGATCAACAGTTCAAACGGCGAGTTAAAATTCAGCTCTGTCGTTGGATGAGGATTCTCATCGCGCAGGCGCGTCAGGATCGCAATGCGTTTCTCTTTATTCATACTGCTTTCTCGGGGATCCCTTCCTGTACGCTGCGTTCAGCGGCGCGGCGTTTACGTTTTTCATCAATCAGGTATTTTAACGCCAGCATCATTCCAAGGCCAATGAATGCGCCTGGCGGTAGCATGGCCAGCAGGAATGGGGTGTCCGTATGGAACACCTCGATACGCAGCGATTTCGCCCAGCCGCCAAGCAGCGCGTCCGCACCGTCGAAGAGCGTACCGTTGCCCAGAATTTCACGCAGAGAGCCGAGGACGAACATGGCGGCAGTCGCGCCCATGCCGATGGAAAACCCATCCAGCGCGGAAATTGCCGGGTTGTTTTTCACCGCGAAGGCTTCAGCGCGTCCCACGACAATACAGTTAGTCACGATAAGCGGAATGAAGATCCCGAGCGACTGGTACAGGCCAAATGCGTAGGCGTTAATCAGCATTTGCACGACGCTGACCACCGATGCAATGATCATGACATAAATCGGAATACGGATTTCCGATGGCGTCCAGCGGCGCAAAACAGAAATGGAGAAGTTGGTCAGGGTCAGCACCAGCGTGGTCGCCAGCCCCAGCCCGAGCGCGTTGGTGGCGGTAGACGTCACCGCCAGCAGCGGGCACAATCCCAACAGCTGTACCAATGCCGAGTTGTTCTTCCAGAGTCCCTGGACGATAACCTCTTTAACCTGGCTCATGGTCACTCCTCACAGGCGGAAAGATGTTTGATCTGCGCGGGCAGCGTTTCGGCATACAGACCGGCGCGTTTGACGGCGTTGACGACCGCGCGGGGCGTAATCGTGGCGCCCGTGAACTGGTCAAACTCACCGCCATCTTTTTTCACCGCGAAAGCAGGATCGTCCTCGCCATGAATCATCTTACCGGCAAAGTGTAAAATCCAGTCGCTCAGGCGTGTTTCAATTTTGTCGCCAAGGCCCGGCGTTTCGTGATGTTCCGTCACGCGCGTACCCAGCACGGTGCCGGAAAAATCGCTGCCTACCAGCAGCTGAATTGCGCCAGAGTAACCGTCCGGCGCGGTGGCTTCCATGATGGCACCCACCGGGTTCTCGCCCTTACGGGCAATATAAACGCGGTGTGTTCCTTTACCGAGCTGCGGGGCCTGCACGACAAAGCAGCTTTTTTGCAGGTCATTATCATAGAAGTCTGATGGGATCACCTGATCGAACAACGCCTTTTGCTGCTTCATTGCCTGCTCTTCAATGGTGCTTTTCGTCAGTTCATTTACCAGCGCGGTCAGCCCGGTGAGGGCGGCGGCGAAGATCGCCAGCGTGACGCCGTGTTTTTGCATAGTCTTTAGCATGGCGTAACCCTTAGCGATGACCGTACACGCGTGGACGCGTGTAGTAGTCGATGAGCGGAACGGTGATGTTAGCCAGCAGTACGGCAAATGCCACGCCGTCCGGATAGCCACCAAAGCTGCGAATAAGCCAGACCAGCAAGCCCGCCAGCGCGCCGAAAATCAGACGACCTCGGTTGGTGGTAGAGGCGGTGACCGGATCGGTCAGAATAAAGAATGCCCCGAGCATGGTCGCGCCGGAGAGCAGATGGAGCTGTGGGCTGGCCAGTGACTCAGGTGAGATGACCCAGCCGAGCGTTGAACAGACGGCCAGCGTCACCAGGAAGCTCACCGGAATATGCCAGCGGATCGCTTTTTGTTGCAGCAGGAAGGCACCGCCCAACAGGTAGGCCAGATTGACCCACTGCCAGCCCGCACCCGCCAGTACGCCGCTGTAAATAGACGATTTCATCACCTGCTCGACGCTGTGGCCGGCACGCAGGGAGGTTTTGAAGGTATCTAGCGGGGTGGCCTGGCTGATGCCATCCACGCCCATGCGAAGCGCGTTCATATCCGCGCCCATCGCGGTGTGGCCAGTAAAGATAACGTTCAGGGCATCCATAAAGCCGGGCACCGTGGCGGCGATCTCATGCGGCGGCAGCCAGCTGGTCATCTGTACCGGGAAGGAGATCAGTAGCACCACGTAACCAATCATTGCCGGGTTAAACGGGTTATGGCCCAGCCCACCGTACAGCTGCTTGGCGATGATCACCGCAAATACCGTTCCCAATACTACCATCCACCACGGGGCGAACGGGGGAATGCTGATGGCCAGCAACAGGCCGGTCAACAGGGCGGAGTTATCGCTCAGGATGCGAGTCACCTCCATTTTGCGCAGCTTCAGGATCGCTGCTTCCGCTGCGACGGCACTGGCGCAACCCAGAACTAACTGGAAAAGCGTACCCCAGCCGAAAAACCAACACTGTACGGCAATACCTGGCAACGCGGCCAGGCACACCAGCATCATAATACGCGATGTCTGGCGCTGGTTATGGGTGTAAGGTGAACTTGCAATTCTGAAAACCATTTAATCCTCGTTAACGGCTTGCTGCGCGGCTTTCTTTGCCTGAACACGCGCAATCGCGGCGGCGACTGCGGCTTTGCGTGGATCGTCGTTGGCGGCCGCAGGCCGTTCGTCCTGCTGTGCGGCTTTTCGTGCTTTGGCTCGGGCGATGGCCGCTTCAACGGCGGCTTTACGTGGGTCGACAGGCGCTTCACTCTCTTCGGCAGGCTGAAGCTGTGCCGCTTTACGTGCTTTGGCGCGGGCGATAGCGGCTTCAACGGCCGCCTTGCGCGGATCGGTCGCTTCCTGTTCAACCACCACTGTCTGCTGACCGGCTTTACGGGCTTTTGCCCTGGCGATAGCCGCTTCCACCGCCGCTTTACGCGGGTCTGTGTCGGCTTCCGGTTTGGCGTTTTGCGCCTTCTCCGCCTGACGTGCGCGCGCTTCGGCTTTACGCGCTTCGCGGGCGGCAATCGCTTCGCTATTGTCCGGCTTTTGGCCAGCCACGATCGCTACCGGCTGAGCGGCAGTCGCGTTCTTCTCCCGCACACGGGCGAGGGCAGCGTTAATCGCATCCTGATCTTTCGCCGCAGGCTGCACGGCAGCCTGCTTATGGCGTTCCTGACGGGCTTGTTTCTCGCGCTCCAGTCGCGCCTGGCGCGCTTCAAAGCGGGCCTTCGCTTCAGCGGCACGTTTTTCTTCCATGGAGATAGCGTAGATTTCGGCTTTCTCCTGACGAAAGTACTGCACCAGCGGAATATTGCTTGGGCAGACCCAGGCACAGGCACCGCATTCAATACAGTCAGCCAGGTTATGCGCCTGGGCTTTATCGTGCAGCTGGCCTTTGCTGTACCAGTACAACTGCTGCGGCAGCAAGTCTGCCGGACACGCATCCGCGCAGGCGCTACAGCGTATACAACCTTTCTCTTCCTGCGTTTCGCCCATCTCCGTTGGGGAAGGGGCGAGCAGGCAGTTGGTAATCTTCACCACTGGCACATCCAGCCACGGCAGGGTAAAGCCCATCAGCGGGCCGCCCATAATGACCATCTGCTCGCTCCCCGGGCAGAAGTCAGCCTGTTCCAGCAGATGATGCACCGGCGTACCCAGACGCGCCCAGACGTTGCCGGGACGGGAGACGGACTCGCCGGTCAGCGTGACGACGCGTTCGGTCAATGGCTCTCCGTCAATCACCGCACGTTTCACCGCGTAGGCAGTACCCACGTTTTGCATCAGCACGCCGATATCGGACGAACGGCCCCCGTGGGGGACCTGTTTTCCGGTCAGGATCTGCGTCAGCTGCTTCGCCCCGCCGGACGGGTATTTGGTCGGGATCACGCGCAGGGCGATATCATGGCTGTCCGCCAGCACCGCGCGCAGCATCGAAATGGCCTGCGGTTTATTGTCCTCAATACCGATCAGCACTTCGCGGGGTTGCAGGATATGCGCAAGAAT
This sequence comes from Enterobacter cloacae complex sp. 402C9, assembly GCF_050030745.1. Taxonomy (NCBI): domain Bacteria; kingdom Pseudomonadati; phylum Pseudomonadota; class Gammaproteobacteria; order Enterobacterales; family Enterobacteriaceae; genus Enterobacter; species Enterobacter cloacae complex sp. 402C9. The sequence goes on from NZ_JBLGUW010000001.1 coordinate 2,029,975, forward strand.
GCGAATACCTTCCACCACCTGCGCGGCACAGTCCTGCATCAGACGATCATCGGCGGTGATGTACGGTTCGCACTCGGCGGCGTTAATAATCAGCGTTTCGATTTTATCGCCGCCGCCGTGAAGTTTGGCGCCGGTCGGGAAGCCAGCGCCTCCAAGACCTGCTACGCCAAACTGATGAATGCGTTCAATCAGCGCTTCACGGCTGCGGGAACGGTAGTCGCTCCAGCCGTCACGATCGATCCAGAGATCTTCCCCGTCGGCTTCAATGATGACGCTCAGCTCAGACAACGCCGAGGGATGGGCAACGGTATGGGGGGCAACAGCCACCACCTTGCCCGAAGTCGGGGCATGTATCGGCAACATACGTCCACGACCAAAGGTCAGCGGCTGGCCGCGAAGGACGGTATCGCCTTCTTTCACGCACAGCTCGCCTTCCGCGCCGATGTGCTGTTTCAATGGCATCACGTAGCGGGTCGCCAGCGGAATTTGACGCAGCGGCGTACCGTTTGACTGGGTTTTCATTTCCGGGGGATGGATACCGCCGTCGAAGTCCCAGATCTTCTCTTTTCTGAAAGCAGAAAATAACTTAAGCATGTTGTTCCACAGGAATGTTGCGAACCGGAATGGTCTGAAGATCCCATTTCCAGCTTTCGGTCGTCGTTTCAACCGGGCGGAGTTCTATACACTGCGTCGGGCAGGGGGCCACGCAGAGGTTACAGCCGGTGCACAGGTCCGCCACAACGGTGTGCATGGCGCGGGTTGCGCCTACAATGGCGTCGACAGGGCACGCCTGAATACATTTGGTGCAGCCGATGCAGTTGGCTTCGTCGATAACAGCAAGGGCACGAACGGGCTCCTGCGCCTGTTCATCGCCGTCGACAGGCTGCGGATCGACGTTCAGCAGGGCAGCTATTTTAAGCATGACCGCTTCGCCACCCGGCGCGCAGCGGTTGATCTTTTCTCCCTGCACGCCCACCGCCTCAGCGTAAGGACGGCAGCCAGGGTAGCCGCACTGCCCACACTGGCTCTGCGGCAAAAGCTCATCAATTTTTTCAACCACCGGATCGTCCTCCACCGCAAACCGGCGGGAGGCATAACCCAGAATGATGCCAAAGACGAGTCCCAGTACGCTGATGGACGCGATGGCAATCCAGATAGCACTCATTACAACTTCACCAGACCACTAAAGCCCATAAAGGCCAGAGATATTAAACCTGCGGTCACCAGAGCGATGGCGTTTCCGCGAAACGGCGCGGGAATATCCGCCGCTGCCAGACGCTCGCGAATCGACGCGAACAGGACCATAACAAAAGAGAAACCGACCGCCGCGGAAAAACCGTACAGCGCCGACTGCATGAAATTATGCCCAAGGTTGATGTTGAGCAGCGCCACGCCCAGCACAGCACAGTTGGTGGTGATGAGGGGCAGAAAAATACCCAACAGGCGATACAGGGCAGGGCTGGTTTTACGCACTACCATTTCGGTAAATTGCACCACCACCGCAATGACCAGAATAAAGGACAAGGTGCGCAGGTAGAGCATGTCCAGCGGGATCAGGATCCAGGTATCAATCAGCCATGCGCAAATGGAGGCCATCGTCATCACGAAGGTGGTGGCCAGCCCCATGCCCATTGCCGTCTCCAGCTTTTTGGAGACCCCCATAAACGGGCACAGGCCAAGGAACTTCACCAGCACGAAGTTATTAACCAGCACAGTTCCGACAAAGAGCAGTAAGTAATCGGTCATTATTTAGCCTGAAATAAAAGAGCCGCCTATTATCGGATAAACGACAACAGGCCACAACAGGTTAACTGTAAGGTTATTACGGGTTAACGAAGGTCTTCTTAACGCGCGTCGACCGCTTGAAATAGGGCACCAGAAGCGCCGTTGCAAGCAACGGAAAGAGTAGCTGGCGAACCGCCAGTGCATCAGAAACTGGCGAAAAAGCGAACGCTTTGACGGCAAGCAGCACGGAGACCAGCAGCCAGATAATGTAATGTTTCGGCACGCTTTTGCGGCGTTTGAAGAAGGCGATGGTCAGCCAAAGCGTGTAGTACCACATCGCGATTGCGAAAACGAACGACACAAACCACGTCGCAATATTGAGCGCGCTCTGAGACATCAGTGTCTGGATAGCATGAGGAGTAACCAGTGCAGTAGTGTAAAGCAACAGCGCCAGCGAAGCGCTTAATAAAGCCACCAGCAGCCATGCCAGCGGGGCGATTAACCAGCCCCCAATTCTCTCTCCAGGCAATGCGGTCATACGCTCTCCCATAGTCTGCGCGAAATGTTATACAGAAATTTGCAGGGCGGAGAGTATATAACATTTCACGCCGAAGGCTACTTTCTTATACAACGTAACGCCAGACAGATTTAGGTACTTCCCCCACGTTGAACAGACGACCGCCAGAGACGAGTTCGGCGCGACGATGGTCAGCCGCGCGGTACATATTGATGATGTCCTGATTATCCGACAGCGTGTAGTTCAGATGGTCAAACAGTTTTTCCAGGCTTTCGAGGGAATTGATCTTGCGAAATTTTAATAAATAGTCCTGAACTGTCATATTAATAAGTTTCCATATAAAAGGGTAATACCCATAAAGGTAATGCGTTCGAATAATAAACGGATTAATAAAGACGTAAACTGTCCACTCGGGTAACGCGACGAAATTAGGAGTTTTCTTTGCGAAGATTCAGGCATCAGCAGATGCCTGGAAGAGAAGGGTAACCCCGTTCATTACGGCTGGCAATACGTTCCATGACGTAATGTGTCACGCTTTATGACGATGCGGCTTACTTTGGTTGAGCAACAGTAACAGGCTCCGGCGGCTGGTAGTTATCGATATGGCTGGCAATGCCGAGCAACACGACTGAAACGCCAAGGACAATCCATCCCGCTAATTCAATGATTCGATTAATTATTGATGACATATTTTGTGTTTGTAATTTATCCATAAATACAGATTGCAAATGTTACAGCGGCCTTTTCGACAGAGCAAGCGCTTTGGGAACGATTCCCGGGCCCCATATACACACTTTAATGCGAGGTAACAAAAAAAGCTGTCGCGAGATGCTATTTTAACTCACAGGGCACATTATTAATCTGTGCGTTAAGCACAAGGCCAGTGATAAATAAGCGCACAGCGAGGGGGCATACGATGAGTGAAAACATCCGCGTCGGTCTTATTGGCTACGGGTACGCAAGCAAAACCTTTCATGCGCCGCTGGTTGCCGGCACGCCGGGAATGGAACTGGCGGCTATCACAAGCAGCGATGAAACCAAAGTCCATGCCGACTGGCCAGCCGTGCCGGTGGTAACGGAGCCTAAGCATCTGTTTAACGATCCTAATATTGACCTTATTGTCATTCCCACCCCTAACGACACCCATTTCCCCCTGGCGAAAGCGGCGCTGGAGGCTGGCAAACATGTCGTTGTCGATAAGCCTTTTACCGTGACGTTGTCACAGGCGCGCGAGCTGGATGCGCTGGCGCGAAGCCTGGGTCGGTTATTGTCGGTCTTTCACAACCGGCGCTGGGATAGTGATTTCCTGACGATCAAAGCGCTGATAAACGAAGGCACGTTGGGCGAAATTGCTTTTTTTGAGTCTCACTTCGATCGTTATCGTCCGCAGGTGCGAGATCGCTGGCGCGAGCAGGCGGGACCGGGCAGCGGCATCTGGTATGACTTAGCGCCGCATCTTCTCGATCAGGCCGTTCATCTGTTTGGTCTGCCTGTAAGCATGACGGTCGATTTAGCGCAGCTCAGGCCGGGGGCGCAGACCACCGACTATTTCCACGCCGTTTTGAGTTATCCGCAGCGGCGCATTGTGCTGCACGGGACAATGCTTGCGGCGGCGGAATCGGCCCGCTATATCCTTCACGGGGCGCGCGGCAGCTATGTGAAGTTCGGCCTGGATCCGCAGGAAGAGCGCCTCAAAAATGGCGAACGCTTACCGCAGGAGGACTGGGGCTACGACATGCGGGACGGGGTGGTGACGCGTGCGGAGGGTGAGGTACTGGTTGAAGAGACGGTGTTGACCCAGCCTGGGAACTATCCGGCGTATTACGCCGCAATTCGTGACGCGCTGAACGGTTCAGGTGAAAATCCGGTTCCGGCGAGCCAGGCAATCCAGATTATGGAGCTCATCGAGCTGGGGATCGAATCCGCCAAACATCGCGCAACGCTCTGTCTGGCATAAGTGCCAAACGCTTTCGTAGGCCGGGTAAGCGCAGCGCCACCCGGCAGTAAAGAGGACTACTGAGCAACTTTATCGCGCAGCGCCTGTTTCTCTTCAGGCGTCAGGAAGGCGATCTCCAGCCCGTTGATTTGCGCCTGACGGATCTGCTCGCGGCTCAGCCCGGCCTGCGGCGCGGCGATGTTGTATTCGTGAATAATATCCACGCCCTGAACCGCCGGATCGTCCGTGTTCAGTGAAGCCAGCACCCCGTGTTCAAGGAAGGTTTTCAGTGGGTGTTGCGCCAGCGACGCCACTGTACTGGTCTGAATATTGGAGGTCAGGCAGGATTCGATTCCAATACGTTGTTCGGCGAGGAAATCCATCAGCGCGCGATCTTCAATGGCTTTCACACCGTGACCAATACGTTCCGCACCCAGTTCACGAATGGCCTGCCAGATGCTTTCCGGCCCCGCGGCTTCGCCAGCATGAACGGTAATACGCCATCCTGCATCACGTGCGCGGTTGAAATGAGACAGGAACAGGCTGCCCGGGAAGCCCAACTCATCACCGGCCAGGTCGATGGCGGTGATCTGGTCGCGATGCGCCAGTAACGCTTCCAGCTCCTGAAGACAGGCCGCTTCACCGAAGGTACGGCTCATAATGCCGATCAAACGCGCCTGAACGTCAAAGGTTTTGCAACCTTCACGCACGCCCTCAATGACCGCTTCAACCACGCCCGCTACGGGGAGACTGTGGGTCATCGCCATATAGCCCGGAGAGAAACGCAGTTCGACATAGTGCAGGCCGTTGCGAGCGGCATCTTCGATGTTTTCAAAGGCGACACGGCGACAGGCATCGAGCGAGGCCAGCATCTTCACGCCCCAGTCAAGCTTGCTCAGAAAACTTACCAGATCCGGCTCGTTCGACGTCACCTGGACATGGGGGATCAGGGTTTCAAGCGTTTCGGCAGGGAGCGTTAAATTGAACTGGCGACCAAGATCGAGAATAGTTTGGGCACGAATGTTCCCGTCGAGGTGGCGGTGAATATCAGTTAAAGGCAGGCGTGTATCAATCATGGTCGCACTCTTTGCTGGTTAAAGTGCGCCATATTATAAAAACAAAACGGGGGAAAAAGCTATTTGCGCAAGGGAATATTCCGTTGCGCAAATTATTTACAGCAGAGTGTTGATACCCGCAATAAGGCGCTGAACGCCCTGTTCGAGCTTACTGCGAGGACAGCCAGCGTTCAGTCGAACATAGCCTTTACCTTCATCCCCATAAGTATAACCCGGCATGATGGCCACTTTTTGCTGTTCAATCAGCACGTTTTGCAGCGTTTTGTCATCAATACCGAGTGGGCTGAGATCAATCCAGGCCAGATAGGTGGCCTCTGGCGGTTGCCACTTGAGTGTCGGAAACGCAGCATTCAGTTCGTCAGCAATGTAGCGCAGGTTTTCTTCGAGATAGGTCCGCAGCGCGTCCAGCCAGGGTTCGCCCTGCCGGTAAGCAGCAATGTGCGCGGTCAGCGCCAGCACGGAAGGGGAAGAGAGTCCGTCCCGCCCTTTTAAGGCATTCAGATAGGCGTTACGGCTGTCGTCATCGGCGATAAGCCCCCAGGCGCCCGTCAGTGCCGGAATATTGAAGCTTTTGGAACCCGAGGTCAGCAGCGCCCATTTACCGCGTGCAACCTCATTCCACGGGGTATGGCGATGCGTGCCCCATACCATGTCCATATGAATTTCGTCGCTGATTACCGCCACATCATGACGGCTGCAAAGCGTTGCAATAGTGGCCAGCTCTTCCCGCGTCCAGACTTTGCCGGTTGGATTTTGCGGGCTACACAGCAGCAGAACCGTGTTTTCCGGTTTTGCCAGCGCCGCTTCCAGCGCGGCCATATTGCCGTCCCAGCCACGCGCCGTTTTCTGCATCGGCACGGAAACAACGGTACGCCGGTTGCCTTCAATGGCTTTATAAAAGGCATCGTAAGCCGGAGTATGAACCACCACGCCGTCGCCAGGCGCGGACCATATGCGGATCAGCTCCGAGACCATATAAATGACCGACGGCCCATACACTACGGTTTCGGTATCAATCTGACTGTTAAAGCGTTGCCGGAACCAGTGCGCCACGGCAGCCAGAAATTCGTCATTTTTCCAGCGGCTGTAGCCAAACACGCCGTGGTTGATGCGCTGGTGCAGCGCATCGGTAATACAGGGAGCGGTGGCGAAATCCATATCAGAGATGGTGAAGGGCAGCAGGTCGGCAGCCCCAAAACGGTCAGCGACATAATCCCACTGGGTACACCAGGTGCCGTGTCGATCCACGACGGTAGAAAAATCAAACATGACGGTGCTCCGTAAAGTAAAACCCCCTCATGACGAGGGGGGCGAGGCATCAGGCTTCGACGGTTCGCATCAGGGTTGCCAGCTCATCCTTCACTGACTGTACCTGCGGGCCAATGACGACCTGCAAATTGTGTTGATTTAACTGTACCACGCCGATAGCCCGGTTAGCTTTAAGTGCGTTGGTATCCACTTTGGACATGTCCGCCACCGACAAACGCAGGCGGGTGATGCAGTTATCCAGAGAGGTAATGTTATCCGCACCGCCCAGCGCCGCCAGAATAGCCGGCGTGTTATATCCGGATTTCCCAACGGTACCGGCCACTGCCTGTTCAACGCTGGTGGCCGTATCGGTATCGCGGCCAGGCGTTTTCAGGTTAAAGCGGGTGATGGCGAAGCGGAAGATCCCGTAGTAAACCGCGAACCAGATGGCGGCCACAACCGGCACCAGGTACCACTTGGTGGACAGGCCATGCAGGATACCGAATACCACGAAGTCAATCACGTTACCGTCGGTGTTCACTGAAGTGTAATAGGTATAATTGATATTTGCCGATGTACACTGTGAACAATCAGGTTACTGCAATGTTGAAAATTACAGCTCCCACTCAACTGTGTATGCCGGAAGGAAGCCAAAGACAAGATTGTAAATCCCTTTGAATTTCTCCGTTGTTACCAACACCCCACACAATCATCATCCCTCTTTTATCAAGGCATGATTTCCGTTGCCCCCTTTCACTCCTTCTGATATGATAATGAGTTATTATAAATATTTCCGTAAACTTTGTTCCGTAGTATTTCTCTCCTCGAAAACATCCCCAACGTCAGATGCAAGGCGGCTTTGCGCTATCGCAAATGCCATCGTTTTACCGTGGTTTTAGGTAGTAACTATGTAGGAGGTGTGATCTCTTTCTGAGTACAAAAAGGTTAATTTAACAATGATGCAACAATCACAAACCCTGTTCGAATCGTCGATTTTATCGGCAACAAGTTTTCGTACCGTCTACCATGAACACGGACGTTACAAAACAATTAATGGCAACTCCTTTGTTCATGATGGTCATGAATACCGTATTAACACAAGAATCGGCTCTGGTGTTCGTCATGACATACTTATATCAACAATCAACGAACTGAAAGCAATCCTGAAGCTCTACAGTCGAGTGTTCCTGACCCGTTTTGATCTCCACCTCCCTGAGTTCACTTCTGTTGAAGCAGGTAACAAATACATACGCAACCTGTTCAAACGATTACGTGACCGCCTGGAGTCTGGAAACAACGGTTTATCGGAACCTATTATCGATTTTGCTTACGGTTGGGTTTGCGAACAGGAAAAGGCTTCACAACCCCATTACCATTGCTGGATTGCACTTCCACATCGTTCGGTAAGATGGTTTGGAACGCCAGAAAGAGGGATTGCTGGTATTATTACGGAAATCTGGATGAAACTGACAGGTGGTAAAGCAACGCTGGTAAACTTGTCTAAAGCCACTAAAGACTATCCCGATCACTACGTCATTCATCGTGACGATCCTTCATCACTCGAAGGTCCGGTATTCTGGCTTTCTTACCTGGCAAAAGAACGTGGTAAAGCGCAAACTGGGAAGGGAACGCGCATGTACTCAACATCAAAATTGAGTAGCAAAGTACTGAATTCGTAAATATCGCACAGGAAGCCCGTAGCGCGTTTTTCTTCCCAAGGTATGCAATCGCATTACCCATATCATAAAAGTCGCTTACAGCCTCGCTCAGAGCGTTTTAAGGCATGATTTGTAACTGGTTAACTTTATGCTTCGGTCAGATGCATGATAGTTCAACTATAGTTGCTATGCTGATAGATTCATACATCACTTCAAAATTCCTCGCGAAGCGAGGGACACGAACGAAGTGAGTGTCTGTGTACGATGTACTGTTTATAATATTTATATTTTATATATAGAGAAAACAGTACATTTCCGTATATTTTTTAACCGGCATTAACTATCCGTCTTCGCTTCGCTTGACGGAACTCGCTTCGCTCGTAATTCAGGAGGCTTTGTTGAATAAATCAGATTTCGGGTAAGTCTCCCCCGTAGCGGGTTGTGTTTTCAGGCAATACGCACGCTTTCAGGCATACCTGCTTTCGTCATTTTGTTCAGCGCTCGTACCAGGGCCATAGCCTCCGCAACCTGACCATCGTAGTCACGCAGCGTCAGTGAATCTCCCAACAACTGCTTCATTCTGTACATTGCCGTTTCCGCTATCGAGCGACGGTTGTAATCTGTTGTCCATTTCCACCGCGCATTACTCCCGGTCATTCGCTGATTAGCCACTGCACGGTTACGGTCTGCATATTCACCGGGCCAGTAACCCGCACCTTTTCGGGGAGGGATAAGTGCGCTGATTTTCTTACGCCGCAGTTCATCGTGACAGAGCCGGGTATCGTAAGCGCCGTCTGCCGATGCTGCCCTGATTTTTCTGTGAGTCTGCCGGATAAGACCCGGGAAGGCTTCTGAGTCCGTCACATTGTTCAGCGACAGGTCTGCACAGATGATTTCATGTGTGTTGCTGTCAACTGCCAGATGCAACTTTCGCCATATACGACGGCGTTCCTGGCCATGCTTTTTGACTTTCCACTCGCCTTCACCAAAGACCTTCAGCCCGGTGGAATCAATCACCAGATGCGCGATTTCACCCCGGGTGAACGTTTTGAAACTGACGTTAACCGACTTTGCCCGCCTGCTGACACAGCTGTAATCCGGGCAGCGTAGCGGAACGTTCATCAGAGAAAAAATGGAATCAATAAAGCCCTGCGCAGCGCGCAGGGTCAGCCTGAATACGCGTTTAATGACCAGCACAGTCGTGATGGCAAGGTCAGAATAGCGCTGAGGTCTGCCTCGTGAAGAAGGCGTTGCCGACTCATACCAGGCCTGAATAGCTTCATCATCCAGCCAGAAAGTTATGGAGCCACGGTTGATGAGGGCTTTATTGTAGGTGGGCCAGTTGGTGATTTTGAACTTTTGCTTTGCCACGGAACGGTCTGCGTTGTCGGGAAGATGCGTGATCTGATCCTTCAACTCAGCAAAAGTTCGATTTATTCAACAAAGTCAAGTCAGACTATTGATAAATTTTACAACAGTTTAGACTGAATATATGAAAGTATTTGACTGTTGCTGGTTTGATGAATGTGTTGGTGTTATCGAAATCGAGCATCGGTATGGATAAAATAAAGCCTCGCACTTCAGCGAGGCTTGTTATACAACGGTCGTTGTTTAAAGACCACCATGACGATTCGCATAGAACAAGAAATCATTGATATGCCGTTCTAAAGCTTTAAAGAAATCATCATTCGACCAAGTAGTTGAACTATAAGATGCACCGTTTGTAGAACTAAAAGTACGACCATTATCGTTTGTAGAAAATGTCGTTATCGAATAGCGGCCATCAAATCGCTCAGTTTCTGATAATAAAAGTTCATGCTTCCCGCCGTCTTTATACTTCATATTGAAGCTTATATGCCGTGCAGATGTAGAAATTTCAGCGTGGATTCCTCTTTCAAGTAAACCATTTTTGTACGTTTCAACTTCTGGTACGAGAGATTCAATAATTTCCGATAAGCGTTCTCGTTCCTGGGCTAACGTTTCTTTTTCTTCAATCTGCTCTTGTTTTTGTCTGCCTATTTTTTCATCAACACCTTTGAAGAATGAGTTACCTACCATGGGATATCCTTAATTATAATATGAGCGTTTCAAAGTCAGGACATATGGGCAGCAAATACTGTTATCAAGTCCGTTTTTAACACAAAATCTCTTTCTTGATTCGGTAAAAGGTGGCGCGGCTGATACCTGCCGCTTTCATGATGTGGGCTGGTTTAACATTCTGCGCCAGCATTTCGCGAACAGTTTCACGGGCTTCCATATCTTTTTCTTTCCCCGTATACAAACCTGCCAGTTTTGCTCTCTCGATCCCCTGTGCCTGGCGTTTACGGCGGGTTTCATAATCTTGTCGTGCCATTGTCGCAAGGATATCGATCAGCATAGCATTGACTGCCCGAAGAATTCCGCTAGTAAGGTCGTTACCGGACATTTCAACCATCTGCCAGCTTGTTGGCAAATCCATCGAAACAATAACCAGTCCTTTACTGTTCAGCGTAGCTTTGAGTTCAGCCCATTCTTCATATTGAAGACGACTGAGACGGTCAATCGCTTCAATTAGAAGCAAATCGCCAGGCTGTGCTTCCGCAAGTAGGCGCATCAGTTCCATACGTTCCAGCTTCGCACCACTTGCATTCTCAATGTATTCTCCGGCTACTTGCCAGTTTTTGCTTTGCGCAAATTCGCGCAGGCTAACTAATGCACGATCAGCATGTTGGCCTTCGGTAGATGCACGGCAATAGATACGGACATTCATTATGCATTCTCTTTTGAATATTAAATTGACACCCATATGATACAGTGCGTGTTTTTGTTGTCAATAGAGTCAAATTTAACCCTATTGAGACTTTGTATCATGGTCTTTATCAGGTATACCCCAATGAAACATGATACAAGGGACAAAATGGGATTTGAAAATGCAGGAACCACCGCTTGTTACAACTGCTGTAGGATCCTTAGCGAACATCCTGATGATTCTGATTTATCTTTCAATCACAGTATCATCGTGATGTAGCTCTAAAGGTGGAAAGGGATAAAGGGGGGAAAGTTTATGGGAACTGTACAAAGTAACTCCCCCCTATACCAAAAAATCGGTCCAAATAAAAGTTGATTTAATCAATGGCTTATTTCTTTTGTCATTCTCGGGAGTAGGAACTCTTGCAGTGCATACAGTACCAACTACTGCTTGCTCGAATGCCAAATTCAGGCCTTGCCTTGTGGGTTACAGAACGCAAATGGTGTTTTTTACTATCACCTTCATAACATTTTGGACAAAAGGGAATTTCATCTCCTTCTTTCCAGTACAACGGTGACTTAAACACGAACGTTGATTTATCAACCAATTGTGCTTCAAGATTCTTATTTCTTTGTTCAGCCTCAAAGAGCAAAGTTTGCGTGGTGATTGCTTCAATCTTGGCGTTGGCAAGTTCAACCATCAGATTAGCCAATTCAAGTTTAAGCGTTGCCTTGTCAAGTTCATCGCTGTTATTCGCAAGTTTTTGGGTGATACTCACTGCTTTATCGAGAATACCGACCGCCGCCGCCGTGCTCGCCAATACACCTGCCATAATGTGTCCTACCTGAAAGTTTTCAAAGAGTACTCAGTCAATTTTACCGGATAAGCTTCTGTTATGAAACGAAGTTTATCTTAAGTCAAATTGGTGTTGCGCGTGTGGATATTGCTTGTAAAATGACCGCTGCAATTATTTTCATAACAAGTAGAGGGACTTATGAAGCAATACACCAACGAACTTACCCCATCTGTGATCACAACATTCAAGAACCCATTCAGCGCAGAGCTGACCTGCCCCCACGATTAGATACAACACTCAGTTAGTAACGTCGGAATCTTCATTCTCTGAATGACCCTTTCTCCAGCCCGCTGCAAATTCAGACGGTGTCTGATAATTCAGCGTGGAGTGCGGGCGGCATTCGTTATAATCCTGCCGCCAGTCATTAATAATTTTCCTGGCATGAACGATATCGCTGAACCAGTGCTCATTCAAACATTCATCGCGAAATCGTCCGTTAAAGCTCTCAATAAATCCGTTCTGCGTTGGCTTGCCCGGCTGGATTAAGCGCAACTCAACACCATGCTCAAAGGCCCATTGATCCAGTGCACGGCAAGTGAACTCCGGCCCCTGGTCAGTTCTTATCGTCGCCGGATAGCCTCGAAACAGTGCAATGCTGTCCAGAATACGCGTGACCTGAACGCCTGAAATCCCAAAGGCAACAGTGACCGTCAGGCATTCCTTTGTGAAATCATCGACGCAGGTAAGACACTTGATCCTGCGACCGGTGGAAAGTGCGTCCATGACGAAATCCATCGACCAGGTCAGATTGGGCGCCGCCGGACGGAGCAGCGGCAGACGTTCTGTTGCCAGCCCTTTACGACGTCTTCTGCGTTTTACGCCCAGGCCACTGAGGTGATAAAGCCGGTACACGCGCTTATGATTAACATGAAGCCCTTCACGGCGCAGCAACTGCCAAATACGACGGTAGCCAAAACGCCTGCGCTCCAGTGCCAGCTCAGTGATGCGCCCTGATAAATGCGCATCAGCAGCCGGACGGTGAGCCTCATAGCGGCAGGTCAGAAGGTGCAGCCACTGGCGATTCATTGTCTCCGTATTCCGGCGGCACTGTAGGTGGCGTATTGGGGGGATCTTATGGCAATGAGGAATAGAACTAAAACCGTTTTCCGATGGGGCGGGATTGGCATTGTATCGCTATGCTACTTTATCGCACTGTTGCTATCTACCTTCTCTTTTTCCGCATTCAGCGAGAGTGAAAGTATGCGGTTTTCAGGCCCAATCCCATTAAAAGAGTACCAAGCTTCTATAGACTCCATCATGCAAGCCACTGATGGCGTTTTTACTGTCGCCCTTTTTGGCTTTGCAATCTGCGTGCCTCTTATCCTACTTATCTTCAAAAAGGTAAGATGATGAATAAGATGTTCTGGATCAGATGGCTGAGTGTCGTACTTATCTGTGTTTCCTATTACGTTATAGTGCTTTACTTCGATTTGGTCTTCGCCGTTAACTTTTCAGAAACAGTAATCCAAGGATGGGATTTTACACCCTCTCAGCTAACGTCGTTTGTTATGGAGCTATCGCAAAATCAATCTTATTCGGCGTTAGCCTCGATCATTGGTTTCGCTCTCTGCGTCCCCCTGATCCTGCTCATCTTCAAGAAAGTGAGATGATCTACAAAGGCTGGTTTTTTCCAGCCTTTTCATATCTTCAACATAACCCCAACTACTTCTAAAATATTTGGGCGCTTTCCAATAACGTGGGGAGCAGAGCACTCCAGCTTATCAGTCAGAACGATTTTTTTCGAATCCTCAACCGTAGGCAATCCGTTTCTTCAACAAAAAATTCCTTTGGTGATTTTGTTTCTCCCTAAATTCTATCTTAACAATACGCTCTCCATTTCGATATATTTTCACTTCGTCAGGTGGGGACTTAACTGTGTTACGAATTTCATTCATTATATCTTTTGATAACATATCACAGCATTCCATATACATAACTTTTCTGGTATCAATGTCAGCTATGTCAATGAATGAATCACTAACCCACGAATCGGGTATTTCGATCCCATGTAACAGCTTCATATATTGAACGATGAAGTAATCTGTCAAGTGAAATCGTCCGACTGTAAGTTTCCCCTTAAACATAAGGTCAGATGTGGAAGCTTTCCACTCATTTCTGTAAACTAAACTGGTTTCATTGTTTTGCATGTTATCATCATCCGCTAAAGGTATACGCCTATTCGTTGTTACGACTTTCATATGAAGTTTTAACACTCGCATCAAGAATCATTTGTAATGTACATGAAGCTTTGCTCCCGTCGATGTGTTAATTCAAACCCAAAAAATTCAAGTGCATTACAGCTTTAATGTTATTTGGTTGTTTATTATTTGAACATCGCATTATATTGTTTCAGGTTCCATTCATGGACTTCTGGAACTTTGGAGTAGTGATCCAGAAAGATTAACTGGACTTGCATTAGATTGGCGTGGCTCATTTCAAAAAGAAACTTCTGAGGAGAGGATATACACAGAAAATCTTCGGTGATTCCTCTGCTTGCGCTAAACTCCTTTGTTTCTCCACCATCGAATTTCACATAAACGGTGGTAGAAAAGTATGGGGCGAAAAGTTCACGCTTTTTATCGTTAGTAATCGCACTGAAACACACGTCTAAGAGCTTTCCTGTTCCTTCACGTCTGATTGTGAGCATTGTTCCTTTCGTGCGTCCCAACACGCTTACAGAACGCGTTGTGACATCACCAAATGCGTTTGTGTAGTCGACCTTTTCAACGAATCCACTTTCACGACGATCCTGAAGCATTTTTTCGTGTTGGTCTTCTGCGGCTTGTATTGCGGCTTGTTCCGCTGCTTGCTTGATTACCTTATTCGGATCTCTTGATAGCCACGCGGATATTAATACTACTGCGGCTATCACTCCGAATATTGACCAACGTGCTGTTTCCGATAATTTCATGATCTACTTCCCTTTAGTAGGTTTAACATTTATGTTTGATGCACCCAGAAGCATCAAAGATGTCTTCTGGGACGTTGATACTATTATCATAATGCAAAGTGGGTAAATCGAATTGACTTTGGTTTTGTTGTACATCATTTATGACGTGGGTGCGTTTTTCTTTCCATTATTCGATGATTGCTTTATCTGCGAAGTACAATGGTTGAATATTGTCCTTTGTATCCTCTTTAGCCACAGAATGAAGTGAGCTGGTGTTTAAGGGTAATATTGATGGATTATTTTCCATTTTCAGATTCCAGTTCACGAATTCGATTTTCCGTCATGTGGGTAAGACATGCCTCTTCATTATTGCATTGGGATTTTTTCTTTATCCATTCTCTTTGCGCAGGGAGCAAGCGTTTACGTGTATCAGGGCTAAGATTTTTCCAGACTGAATTAAGTTTATCATCGCTTGCTTTAAAACTATGTGTATCGTCCTTTGATTTTTCTGCATTGTTTTTAGGGGCTTCGTGATTGGTATCATACAAAACGGGTGCCCTTACTCCCTGAGCGTAGTCTTTAGCTGCTTTTTCCCCCACGGCTTGCCCATTCGCAGTCAATACCTTTCCGAACTCTGTAGTGTCGAAACTGTAATTGCGGATCTCGCCATTGAAGTCCAGCTTCACGTTAACGGTTGTTGACTTCGAAATGGCAGTCAAGAAATCACCAGCGTCAGACCCGAAGGAACAAGCGACTTCTTTAGAATCACTGACATTAGGGCGTAACCCGTGCATCGTGAATCTGCCGTTATCAGTTGTAGCAGTGATATCTACCAGCGGAACGATTGATGATGATTGCTTTGTCATCGCGAAGCATATTCCCTTCAGATTTACATCCCTGTCCATCCCGAGAAACATCAGTGCGTTTTTGTCGCTGCTGGCGACACCCATTGATTTTGCCTCTGGCAAGAAATACACGGTACTGGAGGCGGTGGTTAAACCTGAAACGAAAACAACACCTGACGCCATGATTTTTAACGTTTTAATAAGAATTGTCATTCTGGATACCTTCTTTCTTTCGCACTCCATCGTGGACAGAGTATTCATTCCGTGAGTCTTGTTTACGAGAAACACTAACCGAAGAATCATGATCTTACATTGATCTATGAAATCTATCAATATCGTATAATTGATCTGTAAAAACGATCTATTAACATGGGGAGAAGAGGGGGAAGATGCGAAGGGTATTGTTTTTAAAGGGTTTTAAAATGGTTCATATGCTTGGTGTTAACGTCGGGCGGCGGGCAGCGGTTAGTCTTGAATACTGCGATTGAAAGACATAACAATCTACTTTGTGCGGGGTTTCCGGCAACCATAGAGGTGTTTCGATAAGGAGCGGTGCAATAAGTATAGTTCGTAGACAGAATGAATACGATGTAATTTTGAACCCTTGCTCTACAACGCTCTGTATCAAGTTTTACGGGGGTTTTATATTGAACGATGCCTGAAGTCTGCTTTAATCGCTCTGACAAGATACAGAGCGATTCATGGCTATATAGCGATGGATTACGCTAACATTTCTGTGGGGCAATTTTACAATGGCACTAACACTTACCTTTATTCCGTCAGTTCATCGATCAGTGTTCGGGGATGATCTAGTCGTTTTTTCGCTTCCGTCATGAACTTGTCTCGGTTGATCAATATGTCAATATGGTCATGCAGTATCAAACCTTCAGATTCAAGAATTTGAATATCGTTGATAGTCTGCGCTTCAACATAAATCTTACCCTTCTTCCAGCCTGAGTTGTTTTCGATAACGATACGCTGTTTATGCTGATCGCGGTATGTGATGGTAAACAAGTTGTGTTTCTTATCTATTCTGGAGCAATCTACGCGCATAATAACGGTCTTAATGTTTGCCCTTATTTTTGTGCGTAAAGGGTTAAGTGCGTCATCAATGTCAAACTTCCTGAACTTGTCCCAACCTTCAGTGTTCATTTGCACGATTGATTCATCGTATAGTCTTTTTTCCACTATCAGACTTTGTTTTTCTTGTTCTAGTTGATCAATTTGCGAAGTGAGGCTATTAATGATCGCAGGGCTTTTAGCTGAACCTATAGCCAATACATAGTTCTCAATTTGCGATTGTATGTCCGCTATTTTCCCTTCTAAACCAGATGGTTGATATTTCGTCTGTAAGAATATTCTATCGGCTATCAGTTGTAAAATCGTCCTTTCAAGGGTGCTTGCCCTGAATCCCCACTTATTACAATCTTGATGTAAATCTCTGGATGCACATTGGTAACGGTAAGCATGTGGATGGTTTTTAAGGGTTGATTTAGCCTTAACCATGTAACATGAGCAGTGCGCACAGTGCAAAATACCAATACCGGAAAGTAATGGTATTTCTGGATTACTCTCGCGATTCGGGGCAAATCCTTTGTTTCCAACTTGGAGCTTTAACGCTTCATATTCATCTTTGCTGATGATCGCAGGGTAATAATCATCCAGAACGTATTCTGCATTGTTTACAGTGATTACTTTTCGTCCATAAATGGCAGGTTCAAGGATTCTGGAACAATGCTGCATATTCCATATACCTTTTGATTTTTTGTTGCCAATAACCGGTCCATCGTAGTTGTTTTTCAGATGTTGAAGGATCATCCGATTTGACCAACCGTCTTGTTTTAACTGGATAATTTTTTTTGCTATGGGGAACAGGACTGGATGCGGATTGACATATCCAGTACTTGAATCTGTCCACCATTTATCCGACCCTAACTCTTTAATTGCGACTACAGGATCACCTGGTTTCCGTTCCTGGTGACGTCTGATCTTGGACAGAGCACTTGCAATGGTGCGGTGTGATTTGGTTGAACTTTCTTCGTTTGCACGGCTGAACAACATCACGCTAAACATCAGTTGCTGCAATGTCTCGGTGTTTACTTCAGTCTGTCTGTAAACCTGTTTATCAATCCCGGTAATTACCGTGATGCCATTAAGTAATAAGCTGGTGAAAAGGTTAACCGCTTGCATGGCGTTCTGGCGTGAGAAGCGATCAAGGGATTCAATCAAGAGGAAAGACCCCTTTGGGATCAAACCGGATTCAACTTGGTCTATGAAATCCGATAAAGCTCCTTCCTGAACGTTTTTACCCTTGTACGCGGATACCCCTAAATCTTGGTATTCCTCGAAAATCTCCAGATCGTACTCAGTAGCAATCTGTTTTGCCATTTCAGCAATGTAGCTCTTCTGACGCTCAATCGAACTACCTTTACCTTGTCGTTCGCTGGAGTAACGGATATATGAATATAAGCGTGGACGATTCATGGTATTGAATTTCACTGGAAGTACTGTATTTCTTAAGATTGTAACATGTGCAGACATTGGTCATCACCTCCTTGGTAATCCATTGGGGCGACAGGTATAGCTGTTTTTACGCCTCAATTCTTAATGAGGTGTATTTTACTTTAGTGTTACCGATGGTCACACCGAGCACAGCCATCACGGTAAAGCCCAGGCCTGTCAGTACGGCGTGGATGAGGTACAGCACCGGTGCCACGAACAGGAACAGGAACTCAATAGGTTCTGTCGTACCGCCCACCACGCAGGCAATAACGCCGGAGATCAGAAGGCCTTTAATTTTATGACGATTTTCCGGACGGGCGCAGTGGTACATCGCCAGCGCAGCGCCCGGCAGGCCGCCGAGGAAGGCAGGCATTTTTCCCTGAGAGAGGAAACGCGTCGCACTTTCAGAGAAGCCGTGCGTGGTCGGGCAGCTCAGCTGGGCCTGGAAGATGGTCAGCGCGCCGCTAACGGAATGACCGCAAACGTCCATAGTGCCGCCTGCTTCAGTAAAGCGGATCAGGGCAACCAGGATGTGCTGTAAACCAAATGGCAGCAGCAGACGTTCACCCGTACCGAAAATCATCGGGCCGAAATCACCCGCGCCGTTGATAATGCGGCCAATACCGGTGATCCCCATGGCAAAAACCGGCCAAATCAGAGGGATGATCAGACCAAACAGACCCATCACAACCAGCGTGATGATTGGCACAAAGCGGGTGCCGCCGAAGAAGGCCAGCGCATCGGGCAGGCGGATGTTATGAAAGCGCTCGTGCAGCATCCAGATGATCACTCCCGCGATCACGGCTCCAAGGATCCCGGTATCGATGGACTGAATACCAATCACGCTCTGAATGTTATTGGCTTTCAGTACCGCCGCGTCGGTCGTCGGCAGGATCCCTTTGGCGGTCAGCCAGAAGTTAACCGCAAGGTTCATGACCGCATAGCCAACGAAGCCCGCAAACGCCGCCACGCCTTTGTTTTCCCGCGCCAGACCCAGAGGAATGGCGATACAGAACATTACCGGCAGGAAGCTAAAGGCAAAAGAGCCGACCTTGCTCATCCAGATGAAGATCGCCTGCAGTACCGGATTTCCGAGGAAAGGGATTAGAGTAATGACGTCATGGCTGCTTAACGAGCTGCCGATCCCCAGCATGATCCCGCAAAAAGAGAGAAGCGCCACGGGCAGCATAAATGTTTTGCCCAGTTGCTGGAAAAACTCCCACAGCGATATTTTTTGTGCTGCTTTCGTCGTCATAAAACGACTCCTTAAATGGTAGAAAGAGATTTAACGACCGCGATGGGGCGAGAAGATAAAACGTTTTATCAAACTTTAGTGCGCGCTAAATCACATTCTCAGGCTTTTACTGGTAGTATAAAGATAACGTATTGATAAAACGTTTTAGCGATCTCATTATCAAGGAGTCACGCCACCACATGGCTGTAGCGAAAAAGATCACCATCAACGATGTCGCGCTGGCGGCGGGGGTTTCCGTCAGCACCGTTTCGCTGGTATTGAGCGGGAAGGGGCGCATCTCTCCTGCTACGGGTCAGCGCGTCAACGAGGCCGTTGAGCAACTGGGCTTTGTGCGTAATCGCCAGGCGTCGGCGCTGCGCGGTGGGCAAAGCGGGGTGATAGGGCTGATTGTTCGCGACCTCGCGTCGCCGTTTTATGCAGAACTGACCGCCGGGCTTACCGAGGCGCTTGAAGCGCAGGGACGAATGGTTTTCCTGCTCCACGGTGGGCGCGAACCGGAGCAACTGCTCTCCAGGCTGGATATGCTGCTGACGCAAGGGGTGGATGGGGTGATCGTGGCCGGCGCGTCCGGTGTGGGCAGTGAATTGTGTGAGCGCGCGGCGCAGAAAGGCGTACCGCTGGTGTTTGCGTCACGCGCCAGCTATCTCGACGAAGCCGATACCCTTCGGCCGGATAACATGCAGGCCGCGCAAATGCTGACCGAGCATCTTATTCATCGCGGCCATCAGCGCATCGCCTGGCTCGGCGGTAAAAGCTCGTCCCTGACGCGTGCGGAGCGGGTGGGCGGTTACTGCTCCACGCTCATCAAATACGGCCTGCCGTTTCACAGCGAATGGGTGGTGGAGTGTGAGTCCAGCCAGAAAAAAGCCGCCGAAGCCATCGGCACGTTGCTTCGCAACAGCCCGACAATCAGCGCGGTGATTTGCTATAACGATGTGATTGCGATGGGGGCGTGGTTCGGCTTGATCCGCGCCGGACGCCAGAGCGGTGAGGGCGGGGTAGAAACGTTCTTCGGCCATCAGGTGGCGCTGGGGGCATTTGCGGATGTCGGTGAAAATGCGCTAGACGATCTCCCCATCGTCTGGGCGACGACGCCGGCTCGTGAAATGGGGTACACCCTGGCAGACCGAATTATGCAGCGTATTGAAAATACGGACGTGCAGGCCGGGCATCAGATTGTGGCGGCGCGGTTAGTGACGGTGAAGTAATCTCCGCTGCACATCGCCCGGCAATAAAAAACCCCTCATGCGAGGGGTTTTTCATTTACTGCTGCGGTACTGCCGGCGGCGCAGCCGGTTCAGCCGGTGCCGGAATGCCCAGCGTCGGCATACCAAACATGCCGACAAAATCTTCCAGCGGCATTTTGTCGCCGTTGAGCGTTACCTGGCCATTAGCATATTGCAGGCTGGTGGAAATGGTGTTGTCTTCCACCTTCGTGATGCGGAACATCTGGCCCATCGCCGCCAGGCCTTTCACCTGTTGGTTTGCCAGTTTACCTGCATCTTCTTCACCATACCCTTCGAGTTTCGCAATCTGCGTCATGAACTCGGTTGCCATATCCATCGGGATGGTCAGCTTGCTGTCGAGCGATTTCACGCTGCGGTCAACTTCCTGCGCCAGGGTCTGCGGCTCGCCGGTCGCGGCCGCCGGATCCTTCAGGAACAGCGACAGGTTGAAGTTGGTTTCGCCTTTGTCGTTTTTCCAGCTCAGTGGCGCAACGGTAATTACCGGCTCGCCTTTCAGCAGGATCGGCAGGTTATTAAACAGCACGGCCATCGCCTGCTGCTGGTACGCCTGCGGGTTCTGTTGCAGGGCGGCATCGGTCAGCAGAGCCTGGCTCTCTTTGCTGTATTTCTGGCTAAATTCGTGCCATGCCTGGCCGTCAATGTTGCCAATTTTCAGTGACAGCTTGCCGGTACCCAGGTCCTGATTCTGTACTTTCAGGCTTTTCAGGCTGTAATCCAGCTGGGTGTTGATGCTTTTACCGTCTTTGGAAACGTCAGACTTGCCGTCCAGATCCATGCCTTCCAGCACTGCCATCTCTTTACCTTCAATCGCAATGGCGATCTTATCGAGGCTCAGCTTCTGATCGCCAATACGCTCGTCAAAATCGGTCATACGGCTATTGCCGCTGGCTTTCAGGTTGTTAAAGGTGAGCTGAACCTTCTGGTTATATTCATTGACTGAATTCACCAGGCCGCTGGCGGCATCGCCGGTCAGAGAGACATTCTTGCCGTCGCGATCGGCATCAAGCTGGAAATTACCGCCGCTGAAGGCGACTTTATCGGTGCCTTGTTCGTAATTCAGGGCTTTCAGGTCGATGTCGGAACGCGTATCACCGGCATAGCTGATGCGGGTATTGATCTCGAACGGCGACTCATTTTTCGCCATATCGAAAATTGGCTTCGTCACCTCGTTATTTACCAGTACGGTTCTGGCGGATGCCATAGAGGGGATCAGGTTAAACTTTTTCAACTGTGCCAGCGGGAACGGACCGTGGCTGACCACTTCATCCAGTACCACGCTCTGGCCCGGTTTCAGCCAGGCGTTCTGATTGCCCGCTACCGGCTTCACCACCACCTGCATATGGCTGGTAAAGACGCCACGCTGGTAGTTCTGGTAGCTCAGCTCCAGGCCTGCTTCAGGCGCGCTGCGCTTAATCTCGCTGTTTGCCTGCGCCATCATCTCTGCCAGACGGCTTTCCAGCTGTTTCCCGGTATACCAGGAAGCACCCGTCCAGATCACGCCTAAAGCAACAATCACTCCTACCGCTACGACCGATTTTTTCATTGCGATTATCCCTAAAATGAAACCAGGCGGTTAAAACCGCCTGGTGTTACAACGCCTGTTACTAGCTTAGCAAGAGTTGTTAAAAAATTCAGTAAGTCCCTAAAGCTTATTAAAAACGCGCGCCAGGCGACCAGTGCCGCTCACGAAGACAGGCGACTCGTTTGCCGGGACAAAAGCGGACTCCCCCGGTTTAAGCAGCAGACGCTCGCTACCGTTATGCAACGTCGCTTCGCCTTCCACACAGAACAGGATCGCGGCGCTCTCCTGTGCAATGGCGGTTTCGTCTGCGCTGAGGTCATGCAGGGAGAAGGCAAAATCGTCAACCGGAATCGGGAAGTCCAGCTCTGCGCCGTTTTTCACCGGCTGAGTAAGCAGCTCCGCAGCAGGTTTCGCCACGAACTTCACGTTGGCAACCAACTCAGGGATGTCGATGTATTTTGGCGTCAGGCCCGCGCGCAGTACGTTATCGGAGTTAGCCATCACCTCCAGTGCCACGCCGTTCAGGTAGGCGTGCGGGGTTTCAGCGAACAGGAACATTGCTTCGCCCGGGTTGAGCTTCACCACGTTCAGCAGCAGCGGAGAGAAGAGGCCGCTGTCGTCCGGATAAAACGCGGAAATTACGCGAATGGTGTCCCATGGCTCACCCTGCTGGTCGTTCAGCGCGGCTTTCAGCACCGCCAGCGCGTGGGATTTTTCCTCGCCCTGCATATTCAGCAGGCTGGCAAACAACGCGCTCAGGGCTTCTGCGTTCGGGTTTTCCAGGAAGTGGGCGATCGCGTTGTGAGCCCCAGCGACCGGTTGCAGCAGGGAGATGATCTCGGAAAACTCGCGGAAGGCATTCATCGCCAGGAAAGGGGTAAGGGCGAAAACCAGTTCCGGCTTGTGGTTAGGATCTTTGTAGTTACGCTCTGCGGCGTCTAACGGAATACCGGCGGCATTTTCTTTGGCAAAGCCCAGCTCAGAGGCTTTTTTGTTCGGGTGAACCTGAATGGAGAGCGGCTGGTCGGCGCACAATACCTTGAACAGAAAAGGCAGCTCACCAAAACGATTCGCCACTTTATCGCCGAGCAGCGCAGCTTTGTCGGCATCGATGACATCACGCAGGCTGCGCACCTGGCCGCTGGCATCTTCAATTTTTGAGCTGCTCTTCGGGTGCGCGCCCATCCACAGCTCTGCCATCGGCAGGTTGTCCGGGTTGGCGATACCGTAGAGATCCGTTAACGCAGTTTTACTTCCCCAGGCGTAGTTTTGCACTGAGTTGATGAGTTTTTGCATTATCAAGCCCTGATTCATATGTGGAATTAACTTCGCGTATTAAAGCAATAAACCGAATGGAAGTAACCTGCGGATGTAAAAAGTCGTACTAGTCTCAGTTTTTGTTAAAAAATTGTGTAGGATAAGCTGACTCGCTTTTAAGCCGGGCAGCGGAACATCTGCCCTGAATAAACAGACCGAAGCAGTAAGTGAGAGAACAATGTCGAATAAACCCTTCCATTATCAGGATCCTTTCCCCCTCAGTCAGGATCGGACCGAGTATTACCTGTTAACCCGCGATTACGTTTCTGTCTCTGAGTTTGAAGGGCAGGAGATCCTCAAAGTTGACCCGCAGGCGCTGACGCTGCTGGCGCAGCAAGCCTTCCACGATGCTTCCTTTATGCTCCGTCCGGCGCATCAGCAGCAGGTTGCCGATATTTTGAGCGACCCGGAAGCCAGCGAGAACGACAAGTACGTTGCCCTGCAATTCCTGCGTAACTCTGATATCGCGGCGAAAGGCATTCTGCCGACCTGCCAGGACACCGGCACGGCGATTATCACCGGTAAAAAAGGCCAGCGCGTCTGGACCGGCGGCGGTGACGAAGCGGCGCTGGCGCGCGGCGTCTACAATACCTACACCGAAGATAACCTGCGCTATTCGCAAAACGCGGCGCTGGATATGTACAAAGAGGTGAACACCGGCACCAACCTGCCTGCGCAGATTGACCTCTATAGTGTCGACGGTGACGAGTACAAATTCCTCTGCATCGCCAAAGGCGGCGGTTCAGCCAACAAAACCTATCTTTACCAGGAAACCAAAGCGCTGCTTACCCCGGGCAAGCTGAAGAACTATCTGGTTGAGAAGATGCGCACCCTTGGCACTGCGGCCTGCCCGCCGTACCATATCGCGTTTGTGATTGGCGGTACGTCTGCTGAAAGCACCCTGAAAACCGTTAAGCTGGCCTCAACCAAATACTACGATGGCCTGCCAACGGAAGGTAACGAACATGGTCAGGCGTTCCGCGACGTGCAGCTTGAGCAGGAATTGCTGGCCGAAGCGCAGAATCTGGGGCTGGGCGCGCAGTTTGGCGGCAAATACTTCGCGCATGACATTCGCGTGATCCGCCTCCCGCGCCACGGTGCATCCTGTCCAGTGGGGATGGGCGTGTCGTGCTCTGCGGATCGTAACATCAAAGCGAAGATCAACCGCGACGGCATCTGGATCGAAAAGCTGGAGAACAACCCGGGCAAATACATCCCTGAAGAACTGCGTAAAGCGGGTGAGGGCGAAGCGGTACGCGTTGACCTGAATCGTCCGATGAAGGAGATCCTGGCGCAGCTTTCGCAGTATCCGGTTTCAACGCGCCTTTCCCTGAACGGGACGATTATCGTGGGCCGCGACATCGCCCATGCGAAGCTGAAAGAGCGCCTGGACAACGGTGAAGGGCTGCCGCAGTACATTAAAGATCACCCGATCTACTACGCAGGCCCGGCAAAAACGCCTGATGGGTATGCTTCCGGCTCGTTAGGCCCAACGACGGCGGGCCGTATGGACTCCTACGTCGACCAGTTGCAGGCCAACGGTGGCAGCATGATCATGCTGGCGAAAGGCAACCGCAGCCAGCAGGTGACGGACGCGTGCCACAAGCACGGCGGCTTCTACCTCGGCAGCATCGGCGGCCCGGCAGCGGTGCTGGCACAGGGCAGTATCAAGAGCCTGGAGTGCGTGGAGTACCCGGAACTGGGTATGGAAGCGATCTGGAAAATTGAAGTGGAAGACTTCCCGGCGTTCATTCTTGTGGATGACAAAGGTAACGACTTCTTCAAACAGATCCAGTCTTCCCAGTGTTCGGCGTGTGTGAAGTAATTCTGTAAATTGCCGGGTGGCGCTGACGCCACCCGACATCAAAAAGAGCGCACAAAGCGCCATAACGTTTCTCAGAAGTCATCAATACTTATCTCTTAAGCATGTGAGCAATCCCATCTTTGTTATCAAGGAGTAAGTAATGACAATGCATCGCCGAGAGAAAGACTCCATGGGCGCCATCGACGTCCCGGCCGACAAGCTATGGGGCGCGCAAACCCAGCGTTCGCTGGAGCATTTCCGCATTTCGACAGAGAAACTGCCCGTCTCGCTAATCCAGGCGCTGGCGTTGACCAAACGCGCTGCCGCCAAAGTCAATCAGGATCTGGGCCTGCTGGATGCCGATAAAGCCTCGGCCATCATCAATGCCGCCGACGAAGTGCTGGCGGGCAAACATCCCGACGAATTCCCCCTTGCCATCTGGCAGACCGGCTCAGGCACCCAGAGCAACATGAACATGAACGAGGTGCTGGCGAACCGCGCAAGCGAGCTGCTTGGCGGCGTACGCGGCATGGAGCGGAAGGTTCACCCGAACGATGACGTGAATAAAAGCCAGAGTTCCAACGACGTGTTCCCGACGGCCATGCACGTGGCGGCCGTCATCGCTATCCGCGAGCAGCTTATCCCGCAGCTCAACGCGCTCAAATCTACGCTTAGCGAGAAAGCGCAGGCTTTCAGCGACATTGTAAAAATTGGTCGTACGCACCTGCAGGACGCCACGCCGCTGACGCTTGGCCAGGAGATCTCCGGCTGGGTGGCGATGCTGGAGCACAATCTTAAGCATATAGACAACAGCCTGCCGCATCTGGCGGAGCTGGCGCTCGGCGGAACGGCGGTTGGCACCGGGTTAAACACCCATCCCGAGTACGCGGTGCGTGTGGCCGAAGAGCTGGCGAAGATCACCGGGCAGCCGTTTGTTACCGCCCCGAATAAATTCGAAGCGCTGGCGACCTGTGATGCGCTGGTCCATACCCATGGCGCGCTGAAAGGGCTGGCAGCCTCGCTGATGAAAATCGCCAACGACGTGCGCTGGCTGGCCTCCGGCCCGCGCTGCGGCATCGGCGAAATCAGCATTCCGGAAAACGAGCCGGGTAGCTCCATTATGCCGGGTAAAGTAAACCCGACGCAGTGCGAAGCCATGACCATGCTGTGCTGTCAGGTGATGGGTAATGACGTTGCGGTCAACATGGGCGGCGCGTCGGGTAACTTCGAGCTTAACGTCTATCGCCCGATGGTGATCCACAACGTACTGCAATCGATTCGTCTGCTGGCCGATGGCATGGAGAGCTTTAACGAGCACTGCGCGGTGGGCATTGAGCCTAATCGCGAGCGAATCAGCCAGCTGCTGAA
The DNA here is from genome assembly GCF_050030745.1 of Enterobacter cloacae complex sp. 402C9. Lineage (NCBI taxonomy): Bacteria > Pseudomonadati > Pseudomonadota > Gammaproteobacteria > Enterobacterales > Enterobacteriaceae > Enterobacter > Enterobacter cloacae complex sp. 402C9. Next base: position 2,056,469 of record NZ_JBLGUW010000001.1, read on the forward strand.
TGAGTCCCTGATGCTGGTCACGGCGCTAAACACCCATATTGGTTATGACAAAGCGGCCGAAATCGCTAAAAAAGCGCACAAAGAGGGGCTTACCCTGAAAGCCTCTGCGCTGGCGCTGGGCTACCTGACGGACGCCGAGTTTGATGCCTGGGTCCGCCCGGAAGCGATGGTGGGCAGCATCAGGTAATCACTGCGCCACATACAGGTGCAGCCGCGGGATAATCAGCTGTAGCGGCTGCGCCTGGGGTTTATAGCGATGCTGAACGTTTTCAGCATCGTAGTTCAGCAGTTCTCCGATATCCGGCACCACCGCACCCTGATCGGCATCGTAGAGCGCAATCAGCGGTGTCGGGCAGGCGTATTGCACCTGCTTTTGCTGTCCGGCATACCAGACACGAGCGATAGGCTGCACCTTCACCGGACGCTTTATTTTAAGACGGGTATCAGCCGGCAGGGAGGCAATGCTGTGGTACTCCTGCTCCAGCCGTTCAATCCACTGTTCCCGCGACCACGGGGCGACCGTTCGCGGCGATTTCAGGCTTTTCTCCAGCTGAGCCAGGATCTCGTCGCGCGTGAAGTTTTTAATGATGTGCTTGTTGGCCCAGCCGAAGCGCAGCGTGGCGGGGTGGCGCAGTACCGTCAGCGTGCGGTAAGCATTCAGGGTGATCAGCCCCGGAAGCTGGCGATGCACCCATTCAAAACGGGCAGCCGGTGCCAGCCCGGACTCAACGGTCACGATTTTCTCGAAGGCGGCTTTCAGCGTATTAATATGCGTAATTTGCGCCTCAATGGCTTCACGCGTTGCGGTATCCGTTTGCAGACAGATGACGCCGGGCAGGCGAACGGCGGCCTTACTGCTGCGATTTTCGGATTGCTGCTGGATGAAAAGGCGGCGATAGTGCTGCAACGTCAGTTCCAGCGCCACTTTACCGATATGCTGCGTTACCTCAATGGTGTTCAGCGGGTCGTGTTCCGCGCCTTTCGCCACCTCGGGCAGGGAAAAGACGCGGGCGGCTAGCAGGCGGCAGCCCTGTAGTTGCGCCGTCAGGGTCAGTAACGCCTGCTCTATTTCCCGAAATGTGGTGTTAAGCCTTTCGATGAGATCGTAAGTCGCCATAATAGCCCTTAATTAGTTACAACATACTACTGATATAGCACAACACGCCGGGTCAGGCCAGCGTGCGGTTTAGTTCAGGCAGGTATGGGAAGAGGAATGTTGTGATAGATCGGCCAGCTAAAGACGAACCGGGCCCCGCCCAGCTCGCTCGCTTCGCAGCGAACCGAACCGCCCATCGCCTGGGCAATAGAACGGACAATAGCCAGCCCCAGACCACAGCCGCCGGTAGCACGGTCGCGGCTGGGGTCGAGGCGCACAAACGGCTCGAAAACTTTTTCACGCTCCGCTGGCTCAATACCGGGGCCATCGTCTTCCACACAAAGAATTGCCTGGCTCCCCTGCAAATCTAAACCTATGCGCAGCGTGGTTTCGCTGTAGCGCATGGCGTTGTTCATCAGATTATCCAGCACGCGTTCCATCAGGCGCATGTCCAGCGCGCCGTACGCGTCGGGGGTAATGGCTGTCAGCAGTTTTCGCTGAGGGTTAACGCTCTGCACATCGTTAATATGCGTCTGTAGCCAGACGGGAAGATCCGGCGTACTGAGGTGCAACTCCGTCTGAGGCCGATCGAGGCGGGCATAGGTCAGCAGCTCTTCAATCAGCGCTTCAAGCTGGCCAATATCCCGATTGAGGGCCTGCGATTCCGCGGCGGTGAGGTTCTCGCTCATCTCCAGGCGATAACGCAGGCGTACCAGCGGAGTGCGCAGTTCATGCGCAATGCCGTCGATAAGCTGCTTCTTGCTGGCAATCAGGGCGTTGATGTTATCGGCCATCTGGTTAAAGGCAATACCGAGACGGTCAAAACTGGAACCACTGTCGAAATGTATGCGTTCAGTTAAATGACCCTCCCCAAAACGCTGTGCGGCGGATTCCAGTTTCAGCATGTCCTGCCAGTGCGGTCGCATCCAGATGAATACAGGGAAAGCGAGCGAGATGGCAATAAAGCCCAGCAGGGCGAGATCCAGCAGGCGCATCTGGTGCAGGTAATAGAGATAGGGCACTGGCCCGACGGCCAGGACATAGTGGCTGCGCGGAATACGCTGAATGAAGGTATATTTCTCGTCCAGGGCGACGATGTCTCCATCGCGCAAACGCTGCATCGCCGGCGGCGCTAAATCAAAATCCTTCAGGGGTTCGATACGCAGATCAAACGACAGATTCAGATCCAGCTCTTTTAACGTACGTGCCCAGTCATGCGGAGGAATTTCGCGCAGCTCGCTACGCATCAGGTAGAGCGAGCTTTTCATCAGATCGTCCAGGGATTGTCTGCCCGCACGCTCTGCGGTGAACTTATAGACCAGCCCGACCAGCATGGTCATCACCAGAAAGCAGACAAACAGCAGTAAATAAAACTGAACAAACAGCTTCTTCATTAATTTCACCGAAACAGGGGCTTCACTACACGTCTTTTACCAGCAGGGTCGCTATGGGCGCAAGTCAGGCATGATGCGTTGAAAAGGGGTAATCGTCGAAAGGTAATAAAACACGGCATCGCTTTATTCCATCAATGCCCGGGTAATCCGTTTACGCTTCGCTATACGAGTTTATTTGCGATTGAGAGTATTTGTGAATCAGAATAACAATGACAAAGGCCACCTGCGGGTGGCTTTATTTATGGCGTTTACCAGTGAGAGGTATCCGGCGCAAACGGTGCGACAAAGATACTTATCTTTGTAACCTGAACATTACAAAAATTCGTTAATGTCTGGATTTGACTGTGCTGACAATCAGTGGATTCGTGGCAAACCCATGCGGACACTTACGCGCGTTGCAATGCACCGCGTAGGTACATATCTCCTCTTCCTGGTTTCGATTGTATGGGCAGGCCATCTTGTTTTTAATTTCACTCCATAACATCTCGTTGTAAGGGGAGATGTTGTATATCGATATTGGCTTGAAAACACCATTAATGAAGACGCCATTCTTTGTCGGATATATCCTATCGCCGGGGTACAAATAGACATCGCTTTCATACCAAATGATGAGTTTCAAGAACTTGAGTCCCAAGATGCTTGAATAAACGATTCCCGTGTTAGGACAAATTACCGAGCTAATGACTCTCCATGACATTGCTATACCTCGTTCATTAAATAATTGAGAGAGTATAAGGTTTAGCATGAGAATTAGATTTCTGCAAACGCGTAAGCTATTGAAAAAGATCGATATTATTTATATGCTAACTATATCCCCTTTGTTTTCATAAGGATAAGATAATAATTTATTAAATTGTAAAGTTCATTTTTAACACAATGTGCATTTAAGTGACGGATTTTTGATCGATGATGGTTCCTGAACTGCTGAATATATATTGTACTATAGCAATGAAATACATTAGAGCTACTTTTGTTTACGCGAAAAATGCACATCGAAATTGAACAGGTAAGAGGAATGTGATCAAGGGATATTTCATGACTAACGATGCATATAATCCAAAACTTACGACGTATACCGATAACAATCCTGATGCATCGCAAGTTATTTTTCGAAATTTACTGTGTAGTTTTTTTTCAGGTTTCCCATGCGTGCGGGGCAAACAGGTAGCCCTTATTACGTACGGTTTTAATGCGGTAGGGCTCGGTGGCGCTGTCCTTCAGTTTTTTTCGCAGGCGAGAAATCGCCACATCAACGCTACGATCCATTCCGTCGTAACTTACGCCGCGCAGATTTTTCAGCAATGCATCCCGGTCCATAATTTGCCCGGCATGAGTTGCCAGCTCCCACAGCAGGTCAAAATCTGCGGTTGAGAGCGCAATCAGCTCCCCGGAAAGCATAACCTGTCGGTTGACCGGGTCGATAGAAAGCGTGCCGAACCGCATCGCCTTATGCGGCGTTAAAGAGGGCGCAGGCGCTTCACGCTCAGCGCTGGCACGCTGACGCAGATGAAGGCGCAAACGGGCAAGCAGGACCGCCGGCGGCGTGGTTTTCAGGATGTAGTCATTCGCGCCCATCTCAAGGGACAGAATATGATTCATATCGCTGTCGAGAGAGGTCAGCAGCACGATCGGGCCGTCCCACTTCGCGCGCAGATCCCGGCAAAGCGTCATGCCATCTTTTCCGGGCAGCATAATGTCCAGCAACACCAGGTCCGGATTTTCGCGGGTGACGACGTCTTCAGCGCGATCGCCACGAGGTTCGACAACCACTTCAATATCATGTTTACCCAGATAAGCGGCGATCAATTGACCCACTTCGGGTTCATCTTCAACATAAACAATCTTATTCATACTACGTCTGTCATCGCGAAAAACGTCAACATACACCGCACAACCTTAACCTTCCATTAATCTTTCATAATTAGCCGGAGTTCCGTTATCCTGCACGGGAATGTTATTTGATTGTTAAGGGAAAAGAATGGGGCTGTTGATCAAAGCCGCGCTGGGTGCGCTGGTCGTGCTGCTGATTGGGGTGCTGGCTAAAACGAAGAACTACTACATTGCCGGGCTTATCCCGCTGTTTCCCACCTTTGCGTTAATTGCGCACTATATTGTGGCCTCTGAGCGGGGTATAGAGGCGCTGCGTGCCACCATTGTATTCGGGATGTGGTCAATCATCCCGTATTTCATTTATCTGCTGTCGCTGTGGTACTTCACCGGTTTTCTGCGTCTGCCCCTGGCGCTGGGCGGGGCGGTGGTCTGCTGGAGCCTCAGCGCCTGGGTGCTCATCTTCTTCTGGAGCCGCTTTCACTAGCGCAGCGGGCGGCCACCGTCCACGGCAAACGTCCTTCCCGTGACGTAACAGCTGGTCAGCAGATAATCGATCAGGTCGATCACCTCTTTCTCGCCGGGCGCAATTTTCATCAACGATTTGTTAAGCGCCTGCTGACGATACTCGGCATCATCGCCCTCGTTAAATAAAATCATCGCCGGGGCAATCGCGTTGACTTTTACCTCGGGGGCCAGCTTGCGCGCGAACGAGCGAGTCATATTATCCAGCGCGGCTTTGCTGGCCGCGTAGGCGATGTGTTTATCGCTGCCTCGCTCCACCACGTAATCGGTGAAATGGATAATGTCGCCTGCGGCATGGCCGTGTCCGCGCAGCAGATCCTGTAGGGCATGGTTGAGCAGATAAGGCGCATTAACGTGGATCTGCATCATGCAGGCGAGCGTTTCGCTGAGCGAATGTCCTGCTTTTTCAGGAAGCCAGGTACTGGCGTTGTGAATAACCGCCCGCAGCCCGGGGGTGGTCGATTTCACTTTTTCCGCGAAAGCAAGAATACCTTCATCCGTGGAGAAATCCGCCTGAATGCAGACGGCTCCGGCATGTCGTAGCCCTTCAATGGAGGGATATTCCGTGCGGTAACTGACGATAACCGGATGGCGAAGATTGAGAAAGTGATGGGCGAGGGCGAGGCCGATGCGACGGCCTGCGCCAGTGATCAATATTGGGCGTTGCTGCGTGTGTCCCATCGTAATCTCCTTTTCAGTTCAACAATGGGACAGGCGGCGCTATCCCATTAACATCCACGTTGCCGGTACGGCAGCGACTAACAGCAAACCTATCAACGCCATTTCGCGGCGCTTAAGGGCATTATCAAGCTGATGCGTACGGCGAGCGTAGATAAACACCAGCAGGCCTGGCGCGTAGAGCACCACGGACAGCAGCAGATGCATCGGGCCGGAAGCATACAATAACCATAGACCGTAAATACAGGCACCTACGCCTACCGCATAGTGTGCCGGGCGGGTCGCAATTTTTAACAGATATGCGCCCACTAAGAAATAGGGTACCAGAATCATCTCGGAGGCGATGGTCAGCAGCGTGTTATAGTCCGAACCTGTGAGCCAGATCAGCACCAGACAGACCTGCACGCTGATGTTGGTGAGCCACAGAGAGGCCGATGGCGCACTGTTTTTGTTCTGACGGGCGAACAGGCGCGGGAACGCTTTGTGCGTGGCGGCCAGGAACGGAACTTCCGCCGCCATAATGGTCCAGCTCAGGTACGCGCCGCAGACGGAGACAATCAAACCTGCCGCGATAACCACATCACCCCAGGGACCGAGCATTTTCACCATCAGCCCGGCCATGGACGGATTACGCATCTCCGCCAGTTCAGGGCGGGCCACCACACCGAGCGACAGCAGCGTCACCAGCAGATAAACGCCCAGCGCCGCCAGGACGGCCAGCAGCGTGGCGCGTCCCACGTCGCGTTTGTTACGCGCGCGGGCAGAGACCACGACGGCACCTTCAACACCGATGAACACCCACAGGGTAATCAGCATGGTATTTTTCACCTGCTCCCAGACGGGAACGCCCAACGCAATACCGCTGAAATCGAGCGTAAAGACATCGAGACGGAAGGCGAGGAAGGCCAGCACGACGAACAGGCCAAGCGGCACCAGCTTGGCCAGCGTCGCCACCAGGTTAATGCTGGCCGCGGTCTGAACACCGCGCAAAATCAACCAGTGAACAATCCACAGCAGCACCGAGGCGCCGACGATGGACTGCCAGGTATTGCCGTCACCAAACAGGCGCAGTTCGGGCGTATCGGTAAAGAAACTGAGCGCCGAGAAGACGATAACCAGATAGGAGACGTTGGCGATCACCGCGCACAGCCAGTAGCCCCAGGCGGAGCAGAAGCCAATCAGCTCGCCAAAACCTTCACGGGCGTAAGTGAATATTCCGCCGTCCAGATCCGGTCGGATACGCGTCAGCAGCAGCATGGCGAACGCCAGCAGCAAAATCCCGACGCCGGTGATGCCCCAGCCAATTAGTAATGCGGCCGGGCTGGCGACGGCCGCCATGTTCTGCGGCAAACTGAATACGCCCGCGCCCAGCATTGAGCTCAATACAAGTGCAGTTAACGCACTCAGGCCAAGTTTCTTTTCCATTGGCTTCCTGTTATGAAAAGTCCAAATCCAGAATAATTATTTCGCTAAGGCGCATAAAAATGGTGGATCACGCTAAGGCGCGGGATTTTACGGAGTGTGACGGATGCATGCAATGACATGGGGCAGAAATCAGAAAAAAAGTAACAAAAAAGGCGGCACTGCGCCGCCTTTATGAAACCGTTTTGTTACTTGTACAGATCGGCACTGATGGTCAGGTTGTTGCCACGTTCCTGCCACTGGCGGGTGATGTGGTAATACTTCGCGCCTTTCTTCGCAGCACGCTTCGCCACCTGATAGGAGATTTCTGTCATGTTGCCATAGTTGCCCGTAAACTTGATGCTGTCGAACGGCACCATCTGCGCGGCAGTGGCTTTGTTCAGCTCTTCAATTTTCGTGCCGTCTGGTAACGTAACGGTATAACGACCGCCTTTGGTGGATTGGGTTTCAAAGAAACGACCCACTTCAGCGCTTGGTGCCGCAGACGTTGCTACGCCCGGAATTTCAACTTTTTTCGCTTCTTCACCGCCTTTTGCTAACGCAGCACGACCGGCTTCTGAATCCGCTGGAATCGCATCCGGGCTTTGCACTACGCGTTTTTTCGCATCTTGCTTATAGATGAAGGCGGTAATGCGCTGGTTTCCGCCCTGGTTGGCATCAACCTGACGCACGATATAAAACGCGTAAGCGCCTTTTTCTCTCGCGGCTTTGGTGATGGCATCGTTAACTTCAGGCTGGCTGCGGTAGAAGCCCTGAACGGTCACGGTGTCATACGGTTCCAGCTGAACAGCCTGATCTTTCGGCAGTTCAACAATGCCGTTAATCACGCGGTTTTTCTGTTCATCTGCCTTTGGGGCATTCTCTTTGTACAGCGCAACAGTCACGCGCTGGTTACCGCTGTTGCCCTGATCGGACTGGTCAACAACGTAAAACGAGGCAGCGCCGTTTTTATCGGCGGCTTTTGATGCGGCGGCGACGGCATCGCCAATGGAATTATACCGACCCACAATGACCGTATGGTCAAAAGGTTTTAACGCTGCCGCTTGCTCCGGCGTCAACTCTGTCGCAGCATTCGCTGACAGGGCGGTCGCGGAAAGAAGTGCGGACGCCAGGAGTGTGTTCTTAAGCTTCATAAAAATAATCCTTCGCCTTGCGCAAACCATGTACTGGTGTTGTTGTTAATTTGAGACGGTTCCGATTATGGCATTTAACACCCGTCGCTGTCTGCGGCATTTTTCACAGCCTGTGCTCAGCAAAGGATCTAATTCGATAACATTTTGTGATATGTGGAAAAAACAGGCGTTTCACAAGAAAAACTGATTAAGCATATGACTTTTACAAGTTAATTTAATGTTAATGAGTTGTTCTTTTATGGCGCTATATCATGTTTTTACCGCTTCGCTTGCGCGATTTATCGGTCCTGAAGGCGAATTTAAGGTAAATATCTCTGTCAGTGAGCCCGATCGCTTATTTTTCACAGATAAAATAAGAAATAGTGTTTTCTGGCGGTAGATCACGGGCGCTATTTTCAGTAGGTTATAGAAAGTTTGTTACTGTTTTATTTTCCGGGGTTAATCATTCTCCGTCGTTATCGCGATGGTGAAAATTGATACGAACCGCGGGCAATTATCGACAAACCATCATCACAAACCGATGGAAGGGAAAACTATGCGTATTGGGGTACCAAAAGAACGGTTAGCCAATGAAACCCGCGTAGCGGCAACACCAAAAACGGTGGAGCAACTGCTTAAACTGGGTTTTACCGTCGCGATTGAAAGCGGCGCGGGCAAACTGGCGAGTTTCGATGACGAGGCCTTTACTCAGGCTGGCGCGGACGTAGTGGACGGTGCTGAGGTCTGGCAATCACCCATTATTCTGAAGGTAAACGCACCGGAAGAGAGTGAAATTGAACTGCTGAACGCGGGCACGACGCTTGTGAGCTTTGTCTGGCCAGCCCAAAACCCGGAGCTGATGGAGAAGCTGGCGGCACGCGGTGTCACCGTGATGGCGATGGATTCCGTGCCGCGTATTTCGCGCGCGCAGTCTCTGGATGCGCTGAGTTCTATGGCAAACATTGCCGGCTATCGCGCCATTGTCGAAGCTGCGCATGAGTTTGGTCGCTTCTTTACCGGTCAAATTACGGCCGCAGGCAAAGTACCACCCGCGAAGGTGATGGTAATTGGTGCCGGTGTGGCAGGTCTTGCCGCTATTGGGGCCGCAAACAGCCTGGGCGCTATTGTTCGTGCGTTTGATACCCGGCCGGAAGTGAAGGAGCAGGTGCAGAGTATGGGCGCCGAATTCCTTGAGCTGGACTTCAAGGAAGAAGCGGGCAGCGGTGATGGTTACGCGAAGGTCATGTCTGAAGCCTTTATTAAGGCGGAAATGGCGCTCTTTGCGGCGCAGGCAAAAGAGGTGGACATCATTGTCACCACCGCGCTTATTCCGGGTAAACCGGCGCCGAAGCTGATCACCCGTGAGATGGTGGATTCCATGCAGCCGGGCAGCGTGATTGTCGATCTGGCGGCGCAAAACGGCGGTAACTGTGAGTATACCGTGCCAAATCAGGTCACGACGACCGCGAACGGCGTGAAGGTGATCGGTTATACCGACCTGCCAGGACGTCTGCCAACCCAGTCCTCTCAGCTGTACGGCACGAACCTCGTTAATCTGCTGAAGCTGCTCTGCAAAGAGAAAGACGGCAACATCACCGTTGATTTTGATGATGTGGTGGTGCGCGGCGTGACCGTGGTGCGTGAAGGGGAAATCACCTGGCCTGCACCGCCGATACAGGTTTCCGCTCAGCCTCAGGCTGCGCAGAAAGCGGCGCCTGAGCCTGCAGAACCAGCGAAACCTGCGTCGCCGTGGCGCAAATACGCCATCATGGCGCTGGTCATTATCCTGTTTGGCTGGCTGGCGGACGTCGCGCCAAAAGAGTTCCTTGGCCACTTCACCGTCTTCGCGCTCTCCTGCGTGGTGGGTTACTACGTCGTGTGGAACGTTTCCCATGCGCTGCATACCCCGCTGATGTCGGTTACCAATGCCATCTCCGGGATTATCGTGGTTGGGGCATTGCTGCAAATTGGTCATGGCGGCTGGATCAGCTTCCTGAGCTTCATTGCAGTGCTGATCGCCAGTATCAATATTTTCGGTGGTTTCACCGTGACTCAGCGCATGCTGAAAATGTTTCGTAAAGGCTAAGGGGTAGCATATGTCTGGAGGATTAGTTACAGCCGCATACATTGTTGCTGCAATCCTGTTTATTTTCAGTCTGGCGGGGCTTTCCAAACACGAAACGTCTCAGCAGGGAAATAACTTTGGTATCGCCGGGATGGCGATTGCGCTGATTGCCACCATCTTTGGGCCGGACACCGGCAACGTGGCGTGGATCCTGGTGGCGATGATCATCGGTGGTGCGATTGGTATTCGTCTGGCAAAACGCGTTGAAATGACCGAGATGCCGGAGCTGGTTGCTATTCTGCACAGCTTCGTGGGTCTGGCCGCGGTGCTGGTGGGCTTCAACAGCTATCTGTACCACGAACCGGGTCTGGAACCGATTCTGGTGAACATCCACCTGACCGAAGTGTTCCTCGGCATCTTCATTGGTGCGGTGACCTTCACCGGCTCAATCGTGGCGTTCGGCAAACTGCGCGGGAAGATCTCTTCCAAACCGCTGATGCTGCCTAACCGCCACAAGCTGAATCTGGCGGCGCTGGTCGTTTCCTTTGTGCTGCTGGTGGTCTTCGTGCGTACCGAAAGCGTAGGCTTGCAGGTGCTGGCGTTACTGGTGATGACCATCATCGCGCTAGCCTTCGGCTGGCATCTGGTGGCGTCTATCGGCGGGGCAGATATGCCGGTAGTCGTCTCCATGCTGAACTCCTACTCCGGTTGGGCAGCGGCAGCAGCAGGCTTTATGCTGAGCAACGACCTGCTGATTGTCACCGGTGCGCTGGTCGGTTCTTCCGGTGCGATCCTGTCTTACATCATGTGTAAGGCGATGAACCGCTCGTTTATCAGCGTCATCGCGGGTGGCTTCGGTTCTGACGGTTCATCAACCGGTTCTGATGAGGAAGTGGGTGAACACCGTGAAATCAGTGCGGAGGACACCGCAGAGATGCTGAAAAACTCGCATTCCGTTATCATCACCCCGGGCTATGGCATGGCGGTGGCGCAGGCGCAGTATCCGGTGGCGGAAATCACCGAGAAACTGCGCGCGCGCGGTATCAAGGTTCGCTTTGGTATTCACCCGGTGGCGGGGCGTCTGCCAGGCCACATGAACGTGCTGCTGGCGGAAGCGAAGGTGCCTTACGACATCGTTCTGGAAATGGACGAGATCAACGATGATTTCGCCGACACCGACACCGTGCTGGTGATTGGCGCCAACGACACCGTTAACCCGGCGGCGCAGGACGATCCGCGCAGCCCGATTGCGGGTATGCCTGTTCTCGAAGTGTGGAAGGCGCAGAACGTCATTGTCTTCAAACGCTCTATGAACACCGGCTATGCTGGCGTGCAGAACCCGCTGTTCTTTAAAGATAACACCCACATGCTGTTTGGCGACGCCAAGGCCAGCGTGGATGCGATTCTGAAATCTCTTTAATTCCGCTTCATCCTGTCAAACCGCCCCTGGGGGCGGTTTTCTTATTTCTGCGGTCAGCCATTCTCCTCTGTCTATACTTTACCCTTTGTGTAATACGAGGAGGTGTAATGCAATTTCTGTCCCGCTTTGACATCATCGCGCTGATGATGACGCCATCATTCTGGATTGGCGTCGCCACGGTAGTCTTTGTAACTCTGCTGGTGTACTGGCTGCTGACGCGCCTGATCGCCTTTGTTAAGAAAGGGATCACCACCTGGGGCGACAAGCATCCCACCACCAACCGGATGCGTTTTATCCTGACGGATATGCTTAACCGCACCAGCCGCTTCCTGCTTTTTGTCGTGGCGCTGCTGTTCAGCCTGCGTTTCGTCGACTTACCGGATCATCTCTTTGGTACCGTGAGCCACGCCTGGTTCCTGGTCTTCGCTATCCAGGTGGCGCTGTGGATGGATCAGGGGGTGGTGTCGTGGCTTCGTCACGTCATGCTGGCGCCGGGAAGCCATAAAAACCCGGTGACGCTGGTGATCACGGGGCTTATCCTCCGTGCCATTGTCTGGTCAGTGATGCTGCTGTCTATTCTTGCTAACGCGGGCGTCAACATCACTGCTCTGGTTGCCAGCCTTGGGGTAGGGGGTATTGCTATCGCCCTCGCGGTGCAAACGATCCTGAGCGACGTGTTTGCATCGCTCTCCATCGGTTTTGATAAGCCGTTCGAAATCGGCGATTTTGTGGTGTTTAACGATGTCGCCGGGACGGTAGAGCACATCGGCCTGAAAACCACTCGTATCCGTAGCCTGAGCGGGGAGCAAATTGTCTGTGGGAACGCTATCCTGCTGCAACAGACGCTGCATAACTACAAGCGGATGCAAACGCGCCGGATCGTCTTTACCTTCGGGGTCGCCAGCGACACGGCGCCGGAAAAACTGCGTTCAGTGGGTGATATGGTCAAACAGATCATTACCGACGTCGGGGAAACGAAGTTTGACCGCGCCCATTTCCTGGGCTTCGATCGCGATCGCCTGACCTTCGAGGTGGTCCATATCGTTAATACGGCGGATTACAACAAGTACATGGATATTCAGCAGGAGATCAATATTCGTATTCTGGAGGGGCTGAACCAGCAGGAGATCAAGCTGGCGCTGCCGAGCATGGTTCTGCACGCGCCCTGGATGAATGCTGGCGACGAGGCACCGGCGCAACGGTTGAGCGAAGCGCAATAAAAAAAGCCCGCCGTTACCGGCGGGCTTTCATTTTGGGGTCAATCGTCTTCCTCATCGTCCAGTTCAACCGGCGTCTGATACTGATCCGGCTTGATAACCAGAAGGTCGCAGCGAAGATGGTCGATCACCTGCTCGGCGGTATTACCCAGGAACGCGGCAGAAATACCGGTCCGGCCAATGGTGCCCAGCACCACAATCCCGGCCTGCAAATGCTCCGCCAGATCCGGAATAACCTCTTCCGGTAACCCTTTTTCTACGTGGGTCATGTTCTCATCGATACTGAATTTCTGGCGCAGCGCTTTCATGGCTAGCAGATGCTGACCGCGAATCGCATCGTTATACACGCTCGGGTCAAATTCAGGCAGCTCGATGGCGATATTGATTGGCGTAACCGGATAGGCTCCCACCAGATGGACTTCGGTATGGTTAACCTGGTCGGCAAGCTGAAGGGTCTCCTTCACCAGCTTCTCGTTCAGCGAATTGTGATAATCCTCTTCGCTGGCCAGATTGACCGCCACGACGGCTTTCCCGCCCTCAGGCCACGGCTGATCTTTCACCATCCATACCGGACAAGGGCATTTGCGCAGCAGGTGCCAGTCGGTCGGGGTGAAAATCACGGATTCCAGTTTGTCATGCTGGTGCGCCATTTTCAGCAGCAGGTCATGCCCACCGGCCACCACTTCCTGAATAATGGCTTCGAAAGGGCGGTTGTGCCAGACCACCTTGATATCGATAGGTACGCCCGCTTCCAGATAATACTTCGCCTGCTCGCGGATCCACGCGGTACGCTGGCTGATCACTCCCTGACGCATAGCGGTGCGCTCGTCAGGCGACAGAAGGGTGGTCATCTCGTATGAGAAGTCATAAATCGGCAAAAAGGCTTTAATTTTGCCACCAATCCGTTGATGTAAATACACAGCACGTCGTAATGCTGGCTGATCGTCCTGATTCGGATCGATAGCCACCAGCATATTTTGATACTTTGCCATACAGGTCTCCTTACTACTGTCACCACAGTCTGTAAGTAAAAGAGTAACCTATATATCTTGAATGAAACAGGGGGGAAGTTTTTGCCATATCAATAATCATGAAAATTTATCGACCTGGCATAAGATATCCGGGAGAGTTATGCCACGTTACGTGAGTGACCCGCCAGAATGGCCAGGGCTTCACCGTTTTCAATGGTGATGTACTTACCTTTAACCGCCAGCATTCCGCTCTTCTGGAAACGACCCAGCAGACGGCTGATGGTTTCCACGGTCAGGCCCAGATAGTTACCAATATCGCCACGCGTCATGGTCAGACGGAATTCGCGTGGGGAGAAGCCACGTTCCGCGAAACGGCGGGAGAGGTTATAGATAAAGGCGGCCAGACGCTCTTCGGCATTCTTTTTGGAAAGCAGCAGGATCATATCCTGATCGCCTTTGATCTCACCGCTCATCAGACGCATCATCTGCTGACGCAGGTTCGGCATCTTACCGGACAGATCGTCCAGCGTTTCAAACGGGATTTCACAAACCATAGAGGTTTCCAGCGCCTGAGCAAAACTCGGGTGATGGCCACTGCCGATGGCGTCAAAGCCGACTAAATCGCCCGCCAGATGGAAGCCAGTGATCTGCTCGTCGCCCTGTTCGGTAATGGTGTAGCTTTTGATGGTGCCAGAACGGATAGCATAGAGCGATTTCAGTTCGTCTCCCGCTTTAAACAGCGTCTGCCCTTTCTGAATAGGCTTTTTGCGCTCGATGATATTGTCAAGCTGATCGAGTTCATGCTCATTCAGAGTAAACGGGATACAGAGCTGGCTGATGCTGCAATCCTGGCAATGGATAGCACAACCGCCAGACTGAATGCGTCGTATAATTCGCTTTTCCGGGATCATAGGTTTGCTCAAGCCTTAATTGATATTGGTCAATTTTAACATCTTTTTGGTAAGGACGTAAGTCTGGCAAACCCCCAATAAAGACAAGAGACGGCAGCGAGCTGCCATCTCCTTGAAATTCCACAGAATGATTAAGGATTATTAGCCTAACAGGAAGAAAATTAAGCACAAAAAGCCTGGGAATTACAGCAGAAAATACCCTTCGTGACGCAGCAGCCACTCTTTACGCTGTACTCCCCCGGCATAGCCGGTGAGGGTGCCGTTGCGCCCGATCACGCGATGGCAAGGCACCACAATGCTGACGGGATTTGAGCCATTCGCCGCACCGACTGCGCGCGCCGCGCCGGCACGGCCAAGCTGCTCTGCCAGCTGACCGTAGTGCATCACCTGCCCGCAGGGAATGTTACGCAGCGCCTGCCACACCTCACGCTGAAAAGGGGTACCCGCCGTGGCGGTTGGCAGGGTATTAATAATGCTGAGATCGCCCTCGAAGTAGGCCGCCAGTTTATCGCTCAGCCCGCCAGGATTACGGGCTGTAATACGCTCGTAACCCTCGGCGCGATAATGAATGTTGAGCAGCTCAACCATCCGGTCGCTGTGCTCTTCCCACTCAACAGCGCGAAGATTGAACGCTTCATCCGCGATAACCCACAGCGGCCCCAGCGGTGTCGCAATCTTGTCTTCGAGTAATCTCAGCATCAGTATTCCTTAGTTCAGCCTCGGGTAAATACCCGGTCCAATCGGCAGGCCGACAAGATACCACGCCACCAGCATCACCAGCCATACCCCTAAGAAGATAAGCGGATAGGGCAAGACCAACGAATAGTAGGTACCCAGCTTAGCCTCCGGTCTGTAGCGTTGCAGGAAGCCTAAAAACAGCGGAACGAAGGGTGACACGGGCGCCAGCGGGATCACCGAAGAATCGGCGACACGGAACAGGATCTGGGCGAACGCCGGATGAAAGCCGAGCATCATAAACATGGGGACAAAGATGGGGGCCAGAATCGACCAGATGGCCGACCCGCTGGCAATAAACATGCACAGCAGGGACGACAGCAGCGCCAGGCCGACAAACGCCGGAACCCCGCTCAACCCCGCCGCCTCCAGCGCGTCCGTCAGGCTCACGGCCATAAATTTGCCCATGTTGCTCCAGTTAAACATGGCCACAAACTGCGCCAGCGGGAACACCATCACGATAAAACCCGCCATCTCCTTCATCGGCTCGATCATCAGGTGCGGCAGATCTCCCTGACGGCGGATTTTACCGGTAGCGATGCCGTAGGCGAGCGAAACGACGAAGAAGAAGAGAATTATCAGCGGCACAATACCCTGAATAAACGGCGAGGGAAGTACGGTGTGTTTGATCGGATCGCGCAACACGCCATTCTCCGGCACCACCATCAGCGCCACAGCCGCAATGAACGCCAGCGAGACGATCCCTGCGACGCGCAGGCCGAACTGCTGCTCTTTGCTCAGCGTCTCCAGCTTTTCATCGCTCCGGCCTTCCCATTTACCCAGGCGCGGCTCAACGATCTTATCGGTAATCAGCCCCCCGACAATCGTCAGGACAATCACCGAAGTGGCCATAAAGTACCAGTTGTCGATGACGCTGACGTGCATGGCCGCATCGATGGTGCTGGCTGCCTCCGTGCTGATGCCGGAGAGCAGCACATCGGTGGTCACAATAAGCAGGTTAGCGGTAAACCCACAGCCGACGCCCGCGATCGCCGACAGCAGGCCCGCAACAGGATGACGGCCAACGGCGAGGAAAATCAGCGCCCCCATCGGCGGCATGATCACCAGCGCCGCGTCGGACGAGATATGGCTGAAGAAGGCAATAAACAGCACCATATAGCTGGCATAACGCGCGCTGACGTGCGAGGCCATTTTCACCATCAGCGCGGGCAGCAGACACACGCGTTCGGCCAGACCCGCGCCTAACACCAGCGCCAGGATGGCGCCCAGCGGCGCAAAACCGCTGAAGTTTTTAATCACGTTCGGCAAAAACCAGTGCAACCCCTCCACGCTGAGCAGATTTTTTACGGCCACCATGCTGCCGTCGGCCGGGCTGCGCACGCTCACATCAAAGGCGGACAGCACGGCTGTCGCGACCATCAGGATGACAATTAAATAGATAAAAAGCAGGAAAGGGTGCGGCACTTTATTACCGATCCTTTCAACCCAGCCATAGAGCTTACCGGATGGGGAATGCGAAGGTATGGATGACATACTCATGGGCGTTCCTCGGGACTGTTGTTGTGTTGTGTTGTGTTGTGTTGTGTTTTTTTTATTTTAAAGGTGACGGTGTCACGTCCTGCGGGATCGGACACTCGTACGGTTTTTGTGTTATGTGTTGTTCAAATTCTTCCCGACATTTTCGCAGCAGGTCGGCATCCTGAAGCAGATGCAGCGCGGTCGCGCCCATCACTTTTCCGGCCAGCAGCATGCCTTTATGGGCAATAGAGGTACGCCCCTGCGCCACCAATTGCCAGGTATGCAGCGGGGTGCCGACGGTAAAACAGGGGCTAAAGCACTGTGCGACAGGCATCTTCCAGCTGACATCCCCCACGTCGGTGGAGCCAGCCAGCACGTTATCGGTGATGGCGTAAGGGGCAACTTCATCCACCAGCAGCGTCTCCTGATGGCGTCGGGCAAAGGCTTTTCCCTCTTCGGCTCCCGTTGCGGCAATGTTTTTCAGGCTGTTTTGCAGGTCGTTTGCCGTGAGCGTGGCGCGGATTTCACGGGCAAATTCGCGTTCTTCTTCCGTCCAGTCCGGCGTGCCGTAATGCTGCAATGCGCGGTACATGGCCGCTTCGAGCGTACGGTTCGGCAGATAGCTGGAGCAGGCTTTATCAAAGCGACACTCGACTGTGGTTTCGGTCATCATCGCCGCGCCCTTGGCGATTTTCTCGATGCGCGCGTAGATCTGCTGCGCATCGGCCATCTCCGGGGCGCGGATCAGGTACAGCACTTCTGCCTGGGCCTGCACCACGTTAGGCGAAATTCCGCCGGTATCGGTGATGGCGTAATGAACGCGCGCTTTTTCAATGATGTGTTCGTTGAGGAAGTTTGTGCCGGTGGTCATCAACGTCACGGCATCCAGCGCGCTACGTCCCAGATGTGGGGAGTTTGCGGCGTGGGCGGCGATCCCCTTAAACCGCCAGGCGGCCTGAATATTGGCCAGCGTGCTGACGTTAAACATCCCGGCAAAGGCTTCCGGATGCCAGGTCACGGCAGCGTCCACGTCGTCAAATAATCCTTCACGCACCATAAAGGTTTTACCAGAGCCGCCTTCCTCGCCGGGGCAGCCGTAAAATCGTACCGTTCCGCTGCCGCCGTGCTGTTCCAGCCAGCTTTTCACCGCCACCGCACCGGCAAAGGCAGCAGTACCCAACAGGTTATGCCCGCAGCCATGGCCGTTAGCCCCCGGGGTGGCGGATTGCGCCGTCGCGCAGTGCGCCTGCTGGCTCAACCCGGCCAGGGCGTCGTATTCGCCCAGAAGGGCGATAACGGGCTTGCCGCTGCCGTAGCTGGCAATAAAGGCGTTGGGAATGCCTCCGGCTTCCCGCATCAGGGTAAAGCCCTCGGCTTCCAGCGCGCTGGCAAGCCGTTCGGCGGACCAGAACTCTTCAAAGCGCGTTTCGGGATGATCCCAGATGTCGTCGGCAATATCGGTAAACGTCTGACATCGCGTGTCGATGGCATCAGCGATAAAAGCGTAGTTCTCCTGCATTACACACCTCGCGTCCACGGGAAATTAAGCGCAGTTCGCGCCAGTGTTTCGATGGCAACGTTCATCACCTGCTCATCAAAATCGAATTTTTCGTTGTGATGTCCGGCGCTCAGTTCGGTGCCGAAGACCATATACGAGGCCATGCCGCCGTTCTGCTGCACGCGGGCCATCATTAGCGTGGCATCTTCGGAGCCCGCAGGCGCTTTGACCTTATTAATGGCATGAGTCACGCCGGGCACCTGGCTTGCCTGTTCGCGCAGATAATCGACCCAGGCCGGGGAGGGGGCACTGGAGGTCGCCGCCCCCATCAGGTTTATCCCGGCTGTTACGCCGTAGAGTGCTGCCGCGCCGGTAATCACCGCCTGCGCGCGATCGAAGACATACTGATTAATTGCCTCGCTTTCACCGCGGGTTTCAACCTTAAGCAACGCATCAGCCGGAACCACGTTGCGTCCGCTGCCCGCCTGCATGACTCCGACGTTAACCCGGGACGCGCCTTCGCTGTGTGGCGCGATGCCATGCAGCGCGATTGCGGCCTGGGCCGCCGCGAGCAGGGCGTTACGGCCCTCTTCCGGTTTACCACCAGCGTGTGCGGCAACGCCGGTAAAGCGCACGTCAAATTTGGTGGTCGCCATGAAGTTATCGCTGCCGCAGATCACCGTCCCTTCCGGAACGCCAGTTCCAATATGAATGGCGGTAAAGTAGTCCACGTCGTCCAGCGCCCCTGCAGCGACCATAGCGCGGGCGCCGCGCGTACCCTCTTCGGCAGGCTGGAAGATCAGTTTGATGGTGCCGTTGAGCTGGGCTTCATACTGCTTAAGCACCTGCGCCAGCCCCAGACCAATGGTGGTGTGGCCGTCGTGCGCGCAGGCGTGCATCATGCCCGGGTTGCAGGAGGCAAAACCGTCGCGGTACGGCCGGTGGCTGTCGTCATGCGCTTCGCTCAGATCAAGCGCATCCATGTCCACGCGAAAGGCCAGCGTCGGGCCGGGGCGACCAGTATTCAGGGTCGCGACAATGCCGGTGAACCCGCCTTCGAACGGCGCGAGCCATTTTTCCGGTGCGCCTTGCGCGCGGGCGCGGGCAAATTCCCGCGCCAGGGTTGCGTCATCGGGCAACCCCATCCGGCTTTCGGCATCCACGACATCGCGACCCATCGCCAGCTCGTAACCCAGCGAGTCCAGGATCTCCGAGACTTTCGCGGCAGTGCGAAACTCCACCCAGCCGGATTCCGCGAAATGGTGAAAATCGCGACGCCATGCGCTCAGTTGGGGGGCTAATGTATGGATGTACTGCGCCAGTGCGTTCATATCTTTTCCTGTCATCATTAAAATATGTGAACTGCTTCACGCTGTGATAGTTTTTACTTATCACTAAGCGATTTTTCACAGTTTTAACCGTTCAGGAATTACCCTCGCACATCCAATTCCATTAAAGTAGATGACAGTTTCTTTACTCTGATAAACAACGGTTATCGGTCGGGCTATGTCATTTCAGATTAAATTTCATCAAATTCGGGCTTTTGTTGAAGTGGCGCGTCAGGGCAGTATTCGCGGAGCCAGCCGGGTGCTGAATCTTTCGCAGCCCGCGCTGACTAAATCCATTAAAGAGCTGGAAGAGGGCATGGCGGCACAGCTGTTTGTGCGCCGGAGTAAAGGTGTCGCCCTGACCGAGTGCGGGGAAGGGTTTTATCACCGCGCTAATTTGATTCTGGAAGAGCTTCGCGCAGCGCAGGATGATATCCGTCAGCGTCAGGGGGAGCTGACCGGGCAGATCAATATTGGGATGGGTGCCAGCGTGGCGCGCAGCCTGATGCCCGCCGTTATCTCCCGTTTTCATGCGCAGCATCCTCAGATCAAGGTGCGGATTATGGAAGGTCAGCTGGTATCAATGATCAATGAATTACGCCAGGGTGAGCTGGACTTTACCATCAACACCTATTATCAGGGGCCTTACGATCACGAATTTACGTTTGAAAAACTCTTTGAGAAACCTTTTGCGGTATTTTGTCGGGAAGGACATCCGGCGTTGGGGGCTACCTCTATTAATGAACTTCTTCATTATAACTGGACAATGCCAACGCCGCGGGGAAGTTATTATAAGCAGCTTGAGGATATATTTCATCATCGCTCGCAGATACCGCGTATTGGCGTCGTTTGCGAAACCTTTTCGTCCTGTATTAGCCTTGTCGCACAAAGTGACTTCCTGAGCGTGCTGCCGCAGGAGCTGGGCTGCGACCCGCTGCTGGCGCACCGGCTGGTCATGCTGCCGGTTGTGGAAACACTTCCCAGAGCGGCCTAT
Source organism: Enterobacter cloacae complex sp. 402C9 (assembly GCF_050030745.1). Classification (NCBI taxonomy): domain Bacteria; kingdom Pseudomonadati; phylum Pseudomonadota; class Gammaproteobacteria; order Enterobacterales; family Enterobacteriaceae; genus Enterobacter; species Enterobacter cloacae complex sp. 402C9. The sequence continues at coordinate 2,077,141 of NZ_JBLGUW010000001.1, forward strand.
TATTTAATTCAGCGCCGTGATGCACGCCAGACGCCCCTGGCTGAATCATTAATTACACAATTCAGAAGGGAAGCGAGAAAAATAGTTTTATCGTGAAATTGCCAAAGAAAAAATAGAGCCTGTCCGACATCAGACAGACCCTACAGTACACACAGCAGTGCGTCCTTTCGCAAATCCTGGGTATTATATCCATGAGGCAGGTATATTTAGGTATAACATCTTTCCTGAAAAAAGAAAGGCGGCACGTCATTGGTTTTACAAAATTTCAACGCAAATCACTTATTTTAACTCTGCTGTAGCTTTAGTTAAGTAATATTTAAATAACTTTAATGGTAGCTATATATATTCATCAGATTAATATTTAACTTGTCCCTTGCGGTAAGGGTTATTGAGGCCCCTGCCCTGTGCAGGTATAGTACAAGCCCCGATGTGCCCGGAGGATTTCCATGAACCCTGACGACAAATCACTTTTTCTTGACGCCATGGAGGATGTCCAGCCCCTGAAACGCTGCACCGATATCCACTGGCAGCAAAGCCGTAATACCCGGGTTCGCCAGGAGATCGATACCGAGCAGCTCGACAACTTTCTCACACTGGGTTTCCTGGAACTCTTGCCGCTTGAAGAGCCGCTGATGTTCCAGCGCGAGGGCGTTCAGCAGGGCGTTATTGACAAGCTGCGCTCGGGTAAATACGCCCGACAGGCCAGCTTAAATCTGTTGCGTCAGCCCGCCGAACGCTGCCGCCAGATGCTGTACGCCTTCATTCGCCAGGCCAGCCGCGACGGTTTACGTAACCTGATTATCATTCACGGGAAGGGCCGCGAGCAGAATTCGCACCCGAACGTGGTGCGCAGTTATCTTGCCCGCTGGTTAACTGAGTTCGAGGACGTGCAGGCTTTCTGCGTGGCGCTGCCGCATCACGGCGGCAGCGGGGCATGTTATGTTTCACTCCGAAAATCCGATGAGGCGAAACAGGAGAACTGGGAACGTCACGCCAAGCGCAGCCGTTAACGGTAAGGCCTAGAACGTCTCCCAGTTTGTGTCACCTGAGGCACTGACCGTGGCGGGACGCAACAGTTGCGGTGCTTTTGTATTTTTTGGCCGCGGAGCGGTGTTTTCCTGCATGTTCAGCCGGAATGCCGCCACGGCCTGGCGCAGCTGTTCAGACTGATCTTCCAGCGCCGCCGCCGCCGTTGCCGACTCCTGTACCAGCGCGGCGTTTTGCTGCGTTACGCTGTCCATCTGCGAGACCGCCAGGCTGACCTGTTCAATACCGCGGCTTTGCTCGTCAGACGCCGACGAGATTTCAGCCATAATATCGGTTACGCGTGTCACGGCCGCGACGATCTCTTTCATGGTCGCACCCGCCTCGCTCACCTGTTCCGAGCCGGTATTCACCCGGCTGACGGAGTTTTCAATAAGCCCTTTGATCTCTTTTGCCGCCTCCGCGCTGCGGCTGGCCAGCGTCCGTACTTCGCCTGCCACCACCGCAAAGCCGCGGCCTTGTTCGCCGGCACGGGCGGCTTCAACCGCCGCGTTGAGCGCCAGAATGTTGGTCTGGAAGGCAATGCTATCGATAACGCCGGTGATATGCGCAATTTGCTGAGAACTGTCGGCAATGTCATTCATGGTACGCACTACATTATTCACCACCTGGCCGCCGCGTGCGGCGGTTTCAGACGCATTCTTTGCCAGCAGCGTCGCCTGACGAGCGTTATCCGAGTTCTGTTTCACCGTGGCCGTCAGCTCTTCCATGCTGGCGGCGGTCTCTTCCAGCGAGGCTGCCTGCTGCTCGGTTCGGGCGGAAAGGTCGTTACTCCCGGCGGCAATTTCTCCTGCGCCCGTGTAGATAGAATCTGTGCTGCCGCGCACGGCGCTGACGGTGCTGACCAGCGACTGTTGCATCTCATGCAGACCGGCGGCCAGCTGGCCCATTTCGTTGCGCCCGGTAATCGCGACGTTTTGCGTCAGATCGCCGCTCGCGATGGTGCGAATATGGTTCATGATGGCGTTGAGCGGTCTCAGGAGCAGGTGCTGTAAACCCTGCCAGATCACCACCAGCACGGCGATAACGGTCAGGAAGATCGCCGCCAGCGTCCACTGCATCTGGGTAAAGCTGTTCTGGTTCTCTTCGGCGGCGGCTTTCAGCAGCACGTTGTTTTCCGCGCGCCAGCGGGTATAGACCGCCTCCATCTCATCCTGCGCCTGCTGGGCGTCCAGGTCGCCATAGGCCTGATAGTTATCGGCGCGCAAGTACGCAATGGACAAGCGCATTACCTCGTGCATGTTCTTCCAGGCTTTCTGCATCTCTTCGGTGAGCGCGGCATTTTGCCCCTTCACCTGCGGAATCGCCTGCCAGTTTTTGTAATAGTCTTCGGCTTTGGCCAGCGAACCGTTCGCGGTGCCCAGCAGCGTATTGATTGCCGCGAGAGAGGCCGGGTCACGCTGGTTTTTCAGGTAGCGGATCGCCACGCGGGTGACGGTAACGCGCGTTTTCACCAGGGTGTTCACACTGTCGCTCAGGCTCTCCTGCTGGGCATTAAGCAACCCGGAGTTCTGAAAGTTGTGACGATCGTTGTTAACGGCAGAGTAGAACAACCCTCCCGTGACAACTTGCAGCAGACAGAATATGGTGAGGGCAAAGATAATACCGGTAATCACGTGCAGATTTTTCAGCATGGCGGTCATCCGTAATAGAAGAGGCAGGGTTACATCAATACTATCGTCGTAGCGAATTTAAACTTTAATTTTACTATTGCTTAACTAATGGTTTCGTTGCGGAACCTGTTGTAAACCCGGATCATTTTTATGAGGAAGGTCAGCATGAGCAGCATAGATAAATGCGGAACATTCACGCTCGGAACGCGTACGGTTAAACGGTTTGGCTATGGCGCGATGCAGCTTGCCGGACCTGGCGTTTTTGGTCCGCCAAAAGACAAAAATGCGGCGCTGGCGGTGTTGCGTGAAGCGGTAGAGTCGGGGGTAAATCACATTGATACCAGCGATTTTTACGGCCCCCATGTGACCAACCAGCTTATCTGCGAGGCGCTTCATCCGTACCGGGATGACCTTACGATTGTGACCAAGATCGGAGCCCGACGCGGCGAGGACGCCTCCTGGCTGCCGGCGTTTTCCGCCCAGGAGCTGACGCAGGCGGTGCATGACAACCTGCGCAACCTGAAGCGAGATGTGCTGGACGTGGTTAACCTGCGGATCATGTTTAGCGCCCACGGACCAGCGGAAGGCTCGATTGCCGCGCCGCTAAGCACCCTCGCGGAGCTGCAACAACAGGGGCTGGTTCGCCATATTGGGCTGAGCAACGTCACCGCTTCGCAGGTGGCTGAAGCGCAGAAGATGGTTTCCGTGGTATGCGTACAGAACATGTACAACGTGGTGAATCGCGGTGACGATGCGCTGGTAGATTCGCTGGCGCAGCAGGGGATTGCCTGGGTGCCGTTCTTCCCACTGGGTGGTTTCACGCCACTGCAATCTTCCGGACTACAGGCGGTGGCAGATTCACTGGATGCGACGCCTATGCAGGTGGCGCTGGCATGGCTGCTGCAACGCTCGCCAAATATCCTCTTGATCCCGGGTACTTCTTCGGTGGCGCATCTGCGTGAAAACCTGGCGGCAGCCGATCTGGTATTGCCGCCTGAGGCGCTGGAGACGTTAAATACGCTGGTGGAGTAATCCAGACAGCAGCAAAAGCCCGGGGGATTTTTCGGGCTTTTGCTGTTTATGACGCAATCTGATTCCTTTGGCGGTGAAGTGCTAACGCTTCCGCCACGATTTCCTGCTTACTTTTCCGTGTTTCATACGCAGTAATGCGGATGTACTCCATCAGCGCTGGATCGATGCGCGCACTTAACATCCTGAGATCGGCCTCCTTTGCTACACCGCGAGCAACACGCTTGTCGGGATAATCACGGGCTGGCATAGAAAACGTCCTCCAAAAATTGTCTTGTTAATTTGTGCTGTAAAATATGCGCTAGTCTTGGTGAAAAGTCAACGTGTAGTGAAAGCACAGTGAATTACTGTTTGGCTTTTCTGCGATTCAAGACTTCATTAAGTGATTTGATAGTGTTTGTATTGTCACGCTGTGAGTCCGCTTTGATGCGGAAAGTCACATTTTCAGTGCTGATAATGACGGAATGTTCAACGCACCAGACGCTCTAAAATTATTGATAATTTCTTCCTGAAACTTAACTCAGGTTTATCCCTGTGCTTATTCATGGTTATTGCTTAATTAAATCTTCTGTTTGAAGGCTCAGCTGTAAAAATCTGACGCTATAAGACCGGCCTTGGGGGAATCCTGATATTAATCCTTTAAGCAACTTCCGGCTGGTCATATATTCCAGCCTCGGTGACGTAGTTAGCGATATTCGCTATTTTAACCCTGTTAAACCCATGCAATTGCGCTGGTTTTCATTTCTTCCGACATAATAGATTTTGTCTACGGTCTCTTTTTAATTTATGCTTCGCATACGAACAATTAGCGTTGTGCAGGGTTTTAACATCGTGGCAGTTAATAAAACCCTGCTTTATATAAAGTAATCAGGAGATTCATTTTTATGTCAGACAATAATCCCCGCCCATTGGGCTGGTTAGGCCCGTGGTGCCTGCTGGTGGGTGTGGTACTTCTTGTGACGGGGCTGTTTTTTGCCATCGGCGGTTTTAAACTGGCTTCCCTAGGGGGGAGTTGGTACTTTCTCATTGCCGGGGTTTTCACGCTGCTCTCTGCAATTCAGTTTTTCCGCCGCAAATCCTCTGCCGTAGGGCTGTTTGCTCTGGTGTTTCTTGGCACCCTGATTTGGGCATTTTTCGATGCCGGACTCGACTTCTGGCCCCTGGTTTCCCGATTAATGGTACCCGCCGGGCTGATGGTGCTGGCAGCAGCCACCTGGCCTGCATTGCGTAAGCGTGAAGGAAAACCGTCCTCCACGAAAGGGGCGATGGCGGTCTGCGCGGTCCTTATTATCGGCATGGGCGTCACCTTTGTTCAGATGTTTCAACCCCATCCGACCGTGCCGTTTAGCGGCGAAAAGCGCCCGCTGGTGCCGGTAAAAGAAGAGGCGAAACAGCAGAACTGGGATCACTACGGTAATACGGCTGGCGGTAGTCGCTTTGTGGCGCTGGACCAGATAACCCGTGACAACGTGAAAAACCTGAAACCGGTCTGGACCTACCATACCGGTGATATTCCGCAAAGTCCGGATGGCAATGGCGCAGAAGATCAGCAAACGCCGCTACAGGTAGGCGATCGTGTCTTCCTCTGTACGCCGCATAACAACGTGATCGCCGTGGATGCCGATAGCGGGAAAGAGATCTGGAAAGCGGAAATCAACGCTAAGTCTGCAATCTGGATGCGCTGCCGTGGCCTGGCGTACTTTGATGCCACCAAACCGCTGGCACAGCCAACGGTAGCCGGCTCCACACCGGTTCTGCCAGCGCAGGTCGCACCGGGCGCGGCATGCCAGCGCCGTATCCTGATGAATACCATTGACGGTAAGCTGATCGCGTTAGACGCCGATAACGGCAAATTCTGCCCGGACTTCGGTACTAACGGCAGCGTTAACTTGCATGAAGGAATGGGCGACGCGTCAGATCCAACCTATGTGTTGACGTCGGCCCCGACGCTGGCGGGTACCACGGTCGTGGTTGGCGGCCGCGTTGCGGATAACGTCAGCACCGATATGCCGGGCGGCGTAATACGTGGTTATGACGTGATCACCGGCCAGCTGCGCTGGGCGTTCGATCCGCGTAATCCGGATCCGAACTATGTTCTGAAGCCGGGCGAACACTACAAACGCAGCTCCGCAAACTCCTGGGCCCCTATGTCCTGGGATGCGTCGATGAATACCGTGTTTATCCCGATGGGAAGTTCCTCTGTCGACCTGTGGGGCGCTGACCGTATTCCGGAAGATCACAAATACGCCACCTCAATTCTCGCGCTGGATGCGACTACCGGGAAAGAGAAGTGGGTATACCAGACCGTGCATAACGACCTCTGGGATTTCGATATCCCGATGCAGCCGAGCCTGGTTGATTTCCCAACGAAAGAGGGCAACAAGCCCGCGGTGGTGGTGGGCACTAAAGCGGGGCAAATTTACGTTCTCGATCGCCTGACGGGTAAACCGCTCACTGAAGTGAAAGAGGTTCCGGTAAAACCAGCGGATATTCCACGTGAACAGTACCCGGCAACGCAGCCTCGCTCTGTGGGGATGCCGCAGATTGGCGCTGAAACCCTGAAAGAATCGGATATGTGGGGGGCGACGCCGTTTGACCAGCTGGCCTGTCGTATCAGCTTCAAATCAATGCGTTATGACGGTCTGTACACGATGCCGGGAACCGATATTTCCCTGAGCTTCCCGGGCTCGCTGGGGGGGATGAACTGGGGCAGTTTGTCCACCGATCCGAACAACCAGTATATCTTCGTCAATGACATGCGTCTGGGCCTGTGGGTTCAGCTGATTAAGCAAGATCCGCAGAGCGCGGTGGCAAACACGGGCGGTGAAGCCGTGAACGCCGGGATGGGCGCCGTTCCGATGAAAGGAACGCCGTATTCGGTCAACAAAAACCGTTTCATGTCACCGCTGGGCATTCCGTGCCAGAAACCACCGTTTGGCTCTCTCTCCGCCATTGACCTGAAAACGCAGAAAATCGTCTGGCAGGTGCCGGTCGGTACCGTACAGGATACCGGTCCGTTTGGGGTAAAAATGCGTATGCCAGTGCCTGTCGGTATGCCGACGCTGGGCGGTACGCTGGCCACGCAGGGCGGTCTGGTCTTCATTGCGGGAACCCAGGATTACTACCTGCGCGCCTTTGATTCCTCTACGGGGGAAGAAGTGTGGAAAGCGCGTCTTCCGGTGGGTAGCCAGGGCGGACCTATCAGCTATGTATCACCGAAAACCGGCAAACAGTACATTCTGATCTCTGCTGGCGGAGCACGCCAGTCGCCGGATCGTGGTGACTACGTGATTGCCTACGCGCTGGATAAATAACAGCGAAATAAGCAACCTGGCCCCGTCGAAGTACGGGGCTTTTTTTGACTAAAAACCACGGATATGAAGAAAGCGGCGGGTCCGGTCAGCCCGTGAAAAGCACCCGCCAGCGACGGCGATGGCGAGTCATCTCGCGCCATAGTGCGATTATCTCGTCATGTTGCAGGGCATCAACAGCCTGCGGTGTTAACACCGGTAAACCATAGCGCTGGCGCAGGGCGGCTACTGCCGTGGCGCTGGCATTCATCGGTGACCGGATTTGCATCGCCAGCTGCTGTCGCAATACGCTGAACGCCGTCTCATCGCACAGAGTCAGCTCACGCAAAAATTGTTTGCAGCAACCCAACAGGTTCACGGGAGAGCGGTCAGGCGACTGTAACGCCAGCAGCAGGCCATCGCGATCGGCAATACGCTGATAACGACAGCTGACCACGTAGCCAATCTGCTGTTCCACGCGCAGGCGCTGGAAAAATTGCGGTTCGCAGCATAATGCCAGCAGCCGCAGCGCGGCGAGCGACGCGCCCGGCGGCAGGGGAATAAACACCAGCAGCGCCGAATCCGCGCTGGCGTGCGGAATGTGTTCGATCCCGCTGGGACAACCGCTTAATGGCGTCGGCTTAGCGTTAACCGGCGCCCGGAGCAGGCCAAGCTGCCGGGCTAACCCGTGCGCGTGTGCGACGCTGCCGCCAACTAGCGCCGCCAGCCAGCCGTCCCGTGGCGGATCCGATGCCAGACGTTCAGGCAATTGCTGAAGCAGCTCACGGATGGCAATGCCTTCTGGCACTGGCGTAAGAGCCGGGGCGGGGTGGGAGAGGCGATCGATTATCGCCCCGATGATGTGTTCCGCCGTAGCTACGGCGTCAGGAAGCCGCAGGGTGAGCTGCCAGCTACCGTCAACCGTTTGCCACTCGCCGCTGCCGTCAATATGGCGCAGTTCAGCAAGAAGAGGGCGTAACTGTTTGCCCATCGCCACCCCCTGCGCCCGTTCCACGCACGAATAAAAAGGCCTGCGCAGGATCAGCGTTGGCGGTTGTGTCTGCGCCGACAAATGCAGCAGCGGAGCGGCTTCTGACGTCGGGGCTGGCGTAACATACCTGGCAGTCTGCGGGTAGAAGGAAAACGCGATGGGGCTATCATCTGCAACCGGCTGGCGACGCCAATGGCTAAGCGGCAGAGCAAACCCCTGGCTGGCGATAATTTCAGCGGTTTCAATTTTTTTGCAGGCCAGATACGAGGTGGGCGCCGCCAGTAAATCGGCACAAAAGGCGGAAAAACTTACGGGCGCCGCACCGGGCGCAAAACCGAACGCCCGCTGGCGCAGCTGCTCCAGCGTCGGCAGGGCGCTAAAACGCTGCTGTGCCAGCCGATAATAATGCCGCTGCTGCTCATCCGTCGTTTGCTGTAGCGCCCGTAGCCAGTGGGTAATATGCGGGTCAATCTCCTCGGGTCGTTCGCTATCAACCGTTAGCGCCAGCCAGCCGTTATCGTTATCCTGATAAAGCCAGTTCAGGGCGACATCTTCTGCCAGCCCTCGCGCCCGCAGCCCGGCAATCAGGCTTCCGGGGGCGTCGTCCAGTAAAAACTCCCGAAATAAGGTGACGCTGTCACTTTTTCGAATTAACGGACAACGCCACAGTGCGGGTCGCTCTGTCACTGCCAGCTGAAAATCTCCCTCAGCGCTAAGACGCAACGGGGGAGCGGTTTCAGGCATGCCACCAGAAGCAAAACCGGACGCAAACGTATGGGCAAGCTCGGCCAGCGCATCCAGCGTTTGCGGCCCTTGCAGCCACAATTGCAGGTGTCCGGCCACATAATAGCGCCGATGAAAGTCGCGCAACGCGGTTTGCAGCGATCCCGTGTCCTGCCCCAGAGAATCCTGGCTACCTACCTGAAAACGGCGAAAAACTGTGGGTTCTTCCATCGCGTGGCGTGCCGCCGCTTCGCGCCTGGCGGAATCATGCTGCTGGATGAGCCGGTTTTCCGCATCAATGACCGCCACTTCGCGCTGTATGTCATCGCATGAAAGCAGCGGCGCCTGCAACATATCCCGCAGTCGTACGATGCCGTCGGACAGGTTATCGGCGGCCACATCGAAGAAAAATGCGCTGTGGCGAGCCAGCGTGGTGGCATTGACGCTACCGCCCTGACGCTGGACCCAGGCCATGAGTCGATCGTCGCCCTGATAGCGCTGGCTACCGCGGAACAGCAGGTGCTCAAGTAAATGCGCAAGACCGGCGAAGCGCGGTGGCTCGTGATGGCTTCCGGCACTCACGCGCGCAAGCGCCGCCGCGCGTGTCGCCTGCGGCTGATGCACCAGCGTTGCGCGTAAACCGCCTGCCAGTTCCACGATGCGGGTGGTCATTATTGTTACAGTTCCCGGGTTTTATAGATAAGCTGCGAACGGGTACGGTTGCGGAACTGAAGCTGACCGATCTTCATATCACTACAGGCTGCTTCGCGTCGCGCGTCCAGAATTTTATGATGATGCGGCGATTTGCTGCACACCGGATCGGCGTTATCCGTATTCCCGGTGAGCATAAAGGCCTGGCAGCGGCAGCCGCCGAAGTCCTTCTCCTTTTCATCGCAGGAGCGGCACGGCTCCGGCATCCAGTCAAACCCGCGATAGCGGTTGAAGCCGAAAGAGTCATACCAGATGGATTCCAGACTCTGATCAAGCACCGAGGGGAACTCCACCGGCAGCTGGCGCGCGCTGTGGCAGGGCAGCGCCGTGCCTTCCGGGGTCACGCTGAGGAAAATCGACCCCCAGCCGCCCATACAGCCTTTTGGTCGCTCTTCGTAATAATCAGGGGTGACGAACAGCAGGTTGGTCAGATTGCCGCTGGCGGCCATTTTTTGCCGATAGTCGGCAACCACGCGTTCCGCGCGGGCGATCTGTTCTCGCGTCGGCAAAAGGCCCTGACGATTAAGGAACGCCCAACCGTAGAACTGGCAGGTGGCAAGTTCGACGTCGTCGGCGTCCAGTTCGATGCACAGCTCGATGATTTTATCGATCTGGTCGATGTTGTGCCGGTGCAGGACGAAATTCAGCACCATCGGGTAATCGCGCGCTTTGACCGCTTTGGCCATCGCCAGCTTCTGCTGGAAGGCTTTTTTATTCCCCGCCAGCGCAGCGTTGAGCACTTCATCGCTGGCCTGGAAGCTAATCTGGATATGGTCCAGACCGGCCTCGCTGAACGCGTCGAGCTTGCTTTCCGTCAGGCCAATTCCCGAGGTGATCAGGTTGGTATAAAAACCGAGATCGCGGGCGGCGCGGATCAGCTCCGGCAGATCTTTACGCGTCAACGGTTCGCCGCCGGAAAAACCTATCTGCACGCTGCCCATCGCCCGCGCCTGGCGGAAAACCTCAATCCACTGTTCAGTGGTCAGCTCCTGATCCTGCCGGGCAAAGTCCAGCGGGTTAGAGCAGTAAGGACACTGTAGCGGACAGCGATAGGTCAGCTCCGCCAGCAGCCACAGCGGTGGATTGACGGCGGGTTTATTCTGGCTCACGGAAAATAATCCACTTCTGTTGATAAGCGATTTGCAGGAATTCTACGACGTCGTCATCCACGCCGCCGGCTTCCGGGAACCGTTCGTTGAGTATGGCAATGATGGCCGCCGCGTCGCGTTGGCCATCGACCAGTTCGAGGATTGCGGCCGCGGTCTCATTGAGTTTAGCCATGCCTTCCGGATAAAGGATGACATGGCTGTCCTGAGCGGCTTCCCATTGCAGGCGATAGCCGCGACGAAAGGCGACGATGGAGTTTTTTTGCATGCTTATACCAGTCGGGTTGTGTGCCAGGCCGCTTTGTCGGTGACCGTGTGATAAGGCGGACGCTGTAGCGCGTAGGCCATGGTCATCGCGTCGAGCATCGACCACAGGATATCGAGTTTGAACTGAAGGATCTCCAGCATCCGATTCTGCTTTTCTGCGCTATCGCAGTAACTCTTCGCCAGCTCCAGACCGTGTTCAACGTCGCGGCTGGCCTGGCTGAGGCGGCTGCGGAAATAAAAATAGCCTTCCTCTTTGATCCACGGATAGTGCTGCGGCCAGCTGTCGAGACGCGACTGATGAATTTGCGGGGCAAACAGTTCGGTGAGCGAACTGCATGCCGCCTCCTGCCAGTTGGCGCGGCGGGCGAAGTTAACGTAAGCGTCCACGGCGAAACGGACGCCGGGCAGCACGTGGCGTTCGCTGATTAAGTCGTCGCGGCTAAGCCCTACGGCTTCGCCCAGCTGTAGCCAGGCTTCGATCCCGCCGTCATGACCGTTGCTGCCGTCGTGATCGAGGATCCGCTGCACCCATTTTCGACGCGTGTGCGGATCCGGGCAGTTCGCCATAATGGCCGCGTCTTTCAGCGGGATCGTCGTCTGGTAGTAAAACCGGTTCGCTACCCAGCCCTGGATCTGCTCGCGGCTGGCCTCGCCGTTATGCATCGCGATATGGTACGGATGGTGAATATGATAGTAGGCGCCTTTCGCCCGGAGGGCGTGTTCAAACTCTTGCGGCGAGAGCGTTTCACGAATGTGCATAGTTAGTCCTGAAGCGTGATGGTCATCCCGTCCCAGCTCACTTCAATTCCCTGCTGCGTGAGGGCGTGACGCTGCGGCGACTGCTCGTTAAGGATCGGGTTAGTGTTATTAATGTGAATCAGAATCTTGCGCTTTGCCGGCAGTGAGGCCAGCAGCGCCATCATGCCGTGTTCATCGCCGAGCGCCAGATGGCCCATATCGCGGCCGGTATTGCGCCCGACGCCAGCGGCCTGCAGTTCATCGTCCTGCCAGACGGTGCCGTCAATCAGCAGACAGTCCGCTTTTTTAAGCCACGGCAGGATGTCGTCATCGGGTTCACCGAGACCCGGCGCGTAGAACAGCGTCTGACCGTTGCGGCGGTTTTCGATAAACAGCGCCACGTTATGCCCCGGCAGCGGGCGGTCGCGCCACGGCGAATAGGGCGGTGCGTTACTGGCGATGGGGACAGCGGTAAACTGCAAATCAGGGCAGGCTTCCACGCTAAAGGCGGCGAGCGGTGCGATCGGATGATGAATCAGGCCGCCGTTCCAGTGCCGGAGCATGGTAAAAATCGGGAATCCGCTGGAAAGGTCTTCATGCACCTCCGGCGTACACCATACCTGATGCGGACACCCCTCGCGCAGGCTGAGCAGCCCGGTGGTGTGGTCAATCTGGCTGTCGGTGAGAATAATGCCGCCAATATGCGTGCCGCGCAGAACCTCTTTCTTATTCAATTCTGGCGTATGGGCAATCTGCTGGCTGATATCGGGCGAGGCGTTACACAGTATCCACTCTTCGCCGTTATCGCTGACGATGATCGACGACTGGGTGCGGGGGGTCGCCTGAAGGGTACCGTTGCGCAAACCCTGACAGTTGGCGCAATTACAGTTCCACTGAGGGAAACCGCCGCCGGCGGCGGAACCGAGGACTTTAATAAACATGAAGATAGGCCAGGTAGTAAAACAAAAATGCCCGCACGGATGGCGGGCTGAGCGATTAGCGGTTGGAAATGTACAGCGTCACTTCCAGGCCAAGACGTAAATCAATAAAAGCAGGTTTCTTCCACATCGTATTTTCCTCTTTAAAAATGCAGCACCAACACCATTGTTTGTGCCAGTTTTGTGATGGTCATCAAATAATGCGTCACAGTGGGGCAAAGCTCAACCCGAAAGATGTAAGGAATTAACGTAATGTTTACAACGTAACCTATTGTTGCCAAACATTTTGCAATACCTTTTGCCAGTTGCCCCACAGCAGCTTATTCAGCACAAATTGATCATAGCCGCTGTCACGCAACGCGCTGATTAGCCGCGGTAAACCACTCACATCATGCAAATCATCAGGTAACGTGATGCCGTCAAAATCGGAGCCCAGCGCAACATGATCTTCGCCCATGATGTTAATAAGATAGTCGATATGGCGAACGATTGTGCTCAGCGGGGTATCGCTATCGCGTTTACCGTCGGCGCGCAGAAAGGCGTTGCCGAAATTGACCCCTGCCACGCCGCCGCTGTCGCGGATAGCCAGCAGTTGCCGATCGGTCAGATTACGCGGTTGCGGGCACAGCGTATGGGCGTTGGAATGGGTGGCGACCAGCGGTGAAGAGGAATGACGAGCAGTATCCCAGAACGCCTTTTCATTCATATGAGAAACGTCAATCAGCATGTTCAGGGCGTTAGCGTGCTTAATAAGGGCGATACCTTCTGCTGTAAGCCCTGGGCCGCTGTCCGGGCTGCCGGGAAAAGCCCCGTTAACGCCGGTGCCAAAACGGTTAGCAATGTTCCAGAAAGGCCCAATGCTGCGCACGCCAGCGGCATAGAAAGCCTGTAGATCGCCACCCTCGCCGTCAAAACCGCCCGCACCCTCAATATGCGCCACCATCGCCAGCACCTTATCCTGACGGCAGCGTTCGATATCTGCCGCGCTCAGGCACAATCGCGCCCGCCCATCGGAGTGTGCGACAAGCTGCTTGAGGATCGTCAACTGCTGCCAGAGAATGTCGATCGGTTGCCACGGCTCGCTGGCGTAGTGCGGCGCCATGCGGGCGATATACTCCTGCGGCGGCACGAACAGCGCGAACAGCCCGCCGGAAAATCCGCCTTGCTGCATGCGCGGATAATCGAGGTGTCCGTTCTCAATGCCGGAGAAGAAGGCCGTTACCGGATCCTGGCGATGGTGAAGCCATAAATTAAGCAACAGGTCATTGTGACCATCAAAAATCGCCATAGCGCATCCCACTGTTTTTTATTGCTGAAAAAGTTGCCTGGCACGATAACTGATTTGTCCTGTCCGGCAAGGAGAAACTTACAACTTAGCAGCAATTGTTAATATCACTTAACCGTGAGGAGATCCGCACATCATGTTGCGTGGCGAGGTAAGAGCATTTCCCGTTCCATCTGCGATTGCATCGCGTACGTTCCCTGAGCTACAGGGCTACGCTATACTTCGCCACTTTGAGTTATGCGTGGCAGGTAACGAAATATGCGGGAGAGCATTAATTTTATTTTCGTGGTGCTGTTTTTCACGGCACTGATTATGCTGATGCGCTTTTTCATCAGGCGTATTCGGCATCCAAAGCGCATCGTTGCCGACAGCCGGGGAATGAAAAAAATCTCTACCCATCCTTCCTGGTTTGGCGGATCGTCAGGTAAAACCTACTTTTATGATGAGCAGTATTTATACGAGGTCATAAATAGCGTCACCCGTAAAATTGAGCTGGCGGCTATCGTAAAAATTAAGCCGGGCTCGACAGTGGTAAATAACAGGCGGATCTGGTCTGTGAGCTATCTTGAGGGAGCCCGTGAAAAACAGGTGCAATTTTATAATAATCTGACGGTGTTTAATCAAAACTTTGCTGCGTTTTTAGAGGTTGTAAAACGCGTGAATCCTGAAGCCGATATTAAGGCCGTCTCCTTGTTCAATCTGTGACAGGAATACATTACCTTTATCTTTCTGACTGCCCATACGGCAGGTATGGGCAGTAAAGCTGCAGATATTACTTCTTCTTGTTCATCATCGCCTTGAGATCGGCAAAGGGGTTAAACGTGGCGACACCCACGTCTTTTTGCGCATCCTCACCTGCGACAACGGTGGTGCCATACTGATCCGCTTCGGTGTACTTTGAGTGTTCGTGGTCATGGCAAAACAGGCACAACAACTCCCAGTTACTGCCATCTTCCGGATTATTGGTGTGATCGTGGTCGATATGGTGGACCGTGAGTTCACGAAGATTCGAATACACAAACTCCCGCGAGCAGCGTCCACAGACCCACGGGTAAATTTTTAGCGCTTTTTCACGGTAGCCCCTTTCCAGCCGTGCGTAGTTTTTGGGGATCAGAGCCATTGCTGATGTTACCTGTTAAAAAAGAGAACAGTTCACACTATATCCCATTTTGAGATGCCAGGAGAATGCCTCCTCTGCGGGAAGGCAGCGTGCGATTTGCGTATTTCTGTCAGTTTATTTGAAGCATTCCGTTAAATAATCACCATTTATTCTCATCGGTTAATGCGTAGAGTAGGGATAACGCAATGCTTTATCAGGATACTCCACTATGAAAAAGATCGGATTTTTGTCGTTTGGTCACTGGACGCCGTCTTCCCAGTCCGGCACGCAAACCGCAGCTGACACGCTGCTGCAGTCCATCGATCTGGCTGTCGCCGCTGAAGAGCTGGGCGCGGACGGGGCTTATTTCCGCGTGCACCACTTTGCCCGCCAGCTCAGTTCGCCATTCCCCTTGCTGGCTGCGATAGGCGCGAAAACCAAACGCATCGAAATCGGTACGGGCGTGATCGACATGCGGTACGAGAATCCGCTGTATATGGCGGAAGATGCTGGCGCGGCAGATCTCATCTCCGGTGGACGATTACAGCTTGGTATCAGCCGGGGCTCCCCGGAGCAGGTGATTGATGGTTGGCGTTATTTTGGTTACGTGCCGCAGGACGGGGAAAACGAATCTGATATGGCGCGCCGTCACACTGAGGTACTGCTTGATGTATTACGCGGTGAAGGGTTTGCGAAGCCTAACCCACAGCCGATGTTCCCAAACCCGCCGGGATTGTTGCGTCTGGAGCCGCATTCAGAGGGCTTACGCGATCGTATCTGGTGGGGGGCTGGCTCCAATGCAACGGCAGTATGGGCGGCAAAACTGGGGATGAACCTGCAAAGCTCAACGCTGAAAGATGATGAAACCGGCGAGCCGTTCCATATTCAGCAGGCAAAACAGATCCGTGCCTACCGACAGGCCTGGGCCGAGGCAGGGCATACCCGTCAGCCACGCGTTTCGGTCAGCCGCAGTATTTTTGCCCTGATGGACGATCGCGACCGGATGTATTTCGGTTCAAGCCGCAATGAGAGCGACAGCGTTGGCTATCTGGATGAGAAAACGCGGGCCATTTTCGGACGCAGCTATGCCGCAGAGCCAGACAAGCTGATTGAACAGTTGAGAAAGGATGAAGCGATCGCGGAAGCGGATACGCTGTTGCTTACCGTGCCGAATCAGCTGGGCGTGGAATACAACGCACATGTGATCGAGTCCATCCTGAAACATGTCGCACCGGAAATGGGATGGCGCGATCGCAATGCGTAATCTGGCCCTCTGGTATCGCCGGTTTGGTGAGCCTGAATCGGTACTGCAAGCGGAAACCACACCATTGTCACCGCGACAGCCGGGAGAGATACGTGTGCGCATGCTTTTTTCTCCGGTGAACGCCTCCGATCTCATCCCCATCACCGGGGCATATCGCCATCGCACGCCGCTGCCCGCAATAGCCGGTTATGAAGGGGTCGGAATAGTGACCGAAACGCCCGCCGCTTACCCGGCGCTGCTGGGCAAGCGGGTTCTGCCGTTACGGGGGCAGGGAACCTGGCAGCGCTATGTCGACTGCCCGGTGGCGTATGCGGTTCCCGTCCCGGACGACGTCGACTCGCTTCTTGCCGCGCGGGCGTATATCAACCCGCTTGCCGCTCAGATGATGCTGGACCGCTATCCTCCGATCGGGAAAACGGTGCTGCTCACCGCTGCCGGTTCTGACTGCGCCGTTCTGCTCGGGCAATGGGCACGCCAGGCGGGTGCAGAGGCGGTTTACGGGATCCATCGCTCGCCCGTGCACGCTCAACGTCTGGCTGAAATGGGGATCGTCCCGATTGCGCAAGATGATACGGCCGCCGTCAACGCTGCCGCCGCGCAAGCGGAGGTGGTGTACGACGCCACGGGCGGCAGCCTGGCGGAGGCGATCCTGAGCGTGATGCCCGAAACCGGTACCTTTGTCTGCTACGGGCTACTCTCCGGGCAGACCTTCCGGCAGCTGCGGCCGTTGCCGCGCGTGGCGTGGTTTCACATTCGTAACTATCTGGACGCGCTGAGCGCTGAGGCGTGGCAGGCGGAGTTTCGGCGCATCTGGCCTAAACTGCGCGCCAGCCAGTGCAGCGATGTTACCCTCTACCCGCTGTCGGAATGGCAGCGGGCAGTGGGCAACTACCGCGAAGCGGGAAGAACGGGCAAGCCTATGCTGTCGATGGACAATTAATCGGCCTTATGGCTCATGTCGCTCAGCAGTACAGCGATACTTTGTCCACCGGCGGTCTGCTCCAGGCCAATTTTGACAATAATTGTCAGCGGAACGGAGAGCAGCATGCCGACAGGCCCGAGCAGCCAGCCCCAGAAAATCAGGGACAGGAACACAACAAGAGTTGAAAGCCCCAGCCCGCGTCCCATTATCCGTGGTTCGAGAATGTTCCCGAAGACAAGGTTAATCACCAGATAGCCTGCCAGCAGAATCAGGGCATCATACAAACCGCTGAAAACCAGCACCTGAAGGATAGGGGGGATCGCCGCCAGCACGGAGCCAATGTTAGGAATATAGTTGAGCGCAAAGGCCAGCAGCCCCCAGACGAAGGCAAAACGCACATCCAGCGCGGCGAGCATCCCCCAGACCACTAATCCCGTCACGAGGCTGATGGCCGTTTTCAGCACCAGATAGCGTGAAACGCTGTCGAGCGCGCGCTGAATAGCACCCATTCCCTCTACCGGACGCACCATGATGTGCTGGAGTTTTGCAGGCAGCTGTGGAACTTCCAGCAGCATAAACACAACCGTCAGGAACAGCAGGAAAATCGAGGTCATGGCGTTGGAGAGCTGTGCCAGCAGGCTGGTGACAATCGTCATGGCGGCATTCGGATCGATGTATTTAAGCAGTTCCTCAACCGAGACTTCGATACCCGCGCGTTGCAGCCAGGGTTCAATTTGCAGCAGCGGGGTCGCCAGGGAAGAGCGGTATGTCGGCAGCGTCCGCGCCAGCTCGTTCAGGGAGGTTCCCAGATAGGCGACTAACAGCACCATCGCAACGATAATAATACTGATAAGCAGGCTTATCGCCAGCACACGCGGGATGCGCAGCCGCACCATTCGCTGCACCAGTGGATTGAGGATCACCGCGATAAAAAGCGCCAGGATAAAGGGCACGATGATATCGGCCGCAAAACGAACGCCGTTCAGAATGATCACCAGCATGCCCAGCATGATGACGATCTTAAGCCCGTTGAGGGTGATAATGGGTTTGGCCATGGACGTTCCTGAACAGTTTTTTATTTATAATAGAGGGGAAAGCGGATTAAAAAAACTAACCAAAATCAAACAGACTGGGTAAAGAAATGAAAAGGCTTTAAGTAAATTCCTGGCTTATGATACAAATCAGGCGTGTTCAACTACTGAGGACAATTTTCATCCGCAAAGACGAGAAGCAACACCGCGGATAATTGTAATTTTATGGACAATTTGTTCAGGACGTATTTTTCAAACAACTCTGCTCTGTTTTCTACCTCCCTCTGCACGCTTTCCGGTGAACAACACTGGCGTTCCGCGCTATAGTCACGTCTTCTGCCTGAGCTGGCGCTATGCGCTTAGCTAACTGATTTAATTCCCACTTTTTTGGTTTGCTGTTCGCAGCGAGCCTCGATGGATTATATTCTCAAGCAGGAGAAAAACATGTTTTACTGGATTTTATTAGCTCTGGCTATCGTTGCTGAAATTACCGGCACCTTGTCGATGAAATGGGCGAGCGTGAGTGACGGCAACACCGGATTTATTTTGATGCTGGTCATGATTACACTTTCCTATATATTCCTCTCTTTCGCGGTTAAAAAAATCGCGCTGGGCGTGGCATACGCTTTGTGGGAAGGTGTTGGTATTTTATTGATCACGCTGTTCAGCGTCATGATATTTGATGAAACCCTGACGACAATGAAAATTGCCGGGCTGACGACCCTGGTCGCAGGTATCGTGCTGATTAAATCGGGTACGCGCAAACCAGCCAAACAGCAGAAGGAGCAGACCCATGCAGCAGTTTGAATGGATCCACGCGGCCTGGCTGGCTTTCGCCATCGTTCTGGAAATTATTGCGAACGTCTTTTTGAAGTTCTCCGACGGCTTTCGTCGCAAAGCCTACGGCCTGTTATCGATTGCCGCGGTTCTGGGGGCGTTTAGCGCCCTGTCGCAGGCGGTGAAAGGCATCGATCTTTCCGTGGCCTACGCGCTGTGGGGCGGCTTCGGTATTGCCGCCACCCTGGCGGCAGGCTGGATTATGTTCGGGCAGCGTTTAAACCATAAAGGCTGGATAGGGCTGGTATTACTGCTCGCTGGCATGATCATGATTAAACTGGCCTGAGTGACCTACTGCTGCGCCAGGGCTTCCAGCCGGTCGCGAAAACCGGTCACCGCTAACGCTCGGTTATCGGCGCGCCAGCGGTCTTTCGCTGCCGGAGCAGAACTCTGAACGCCAATCAGTTGCCAGCCGTTAACGGTTTTTAACATCAGGGGCGATCCGCTATCACCCGGTAGCGTATCGCACTGATGCGAAAGCACGCTGTTTTGCGCCCAGCCCGTCACCACGCAGTCCGTATGGGTGTACAGCGAATCGAGGTGATCAACAGGGTAGCCTGACTGCGTCACTTTTCGATCGGCGGCTTTCAGGGCGGCGGTGAGCGCGTCTTTGTCACCATCAAAGAGCGGTAGCGGAGCGATCCCGGACGGCGGATAACGTAAAACGATCAGACCGAAATCCCAGGATGCCGCCCCGGGCGGCACAATCCATCCATCGCCATCCGGTTTCAGGCGTTTCCCGAGCGACGGATCCACCCGCCCCTCAATACCGTGAATTTCGTAGCGCCAAATCCCTTTCTGCGAGACAAAGCGCAGGGCGATCGCTTTACCCGGTTTGCCTTCGGGCGGCATTAACAGGCAATGACCCGCCGTCAGCGCAAGGCGTGGCGTTACGAGAGTTGCGGTACATAGATTGCCGCTGGCGGTTTCCAGTTGCCCGATGGCATCCCAGGGCGCTTCGGTAGGATCGGTGACACGCGTACGATCGTCATGACCAAAAAACAGCGTCTTTACCTCTTTGGCGCTGATGGCGTCATCGTCGCCCTCATCCGCATGTGAAAAGCCTGCAAAAAGGCTAAACGTTCCCAGTAACAACACAACAGATTTACGCATATCACACTCTGGTGGGGGTAATTATGATTATTAAAAGTGAACCCTATGAAAATACTATAGACGCGACGGCGAGAAAGTGGGAGTAAAATCAGCGTGCTACATTCAGGAAAGATAAAAGTGGCTGGCGATGAGCGCGCATAAAATTAGCAGGATAAGAATGAACTCAAACCGATAGCGCCGCAGCATACGCCCTCCGGATAAAAAAACGGCGCTGACCGCAATCCCGTTCAGCGCCGGTTTACCAACGTGCCCCGAAGGGCACGGTTAAGCTTGTACTCTTACGCTGCTGGCTGTGCAGCAGGTTTAGCCGCTTCGTGTTTTGCCGCTTTTTTGTGATGCTTTTTAGCCGCCTGGGCTTTCTGCTCTACCGCAGGTTTTGCCGCTTTTTTGTGGTGCTTTTTCGCGGCCTGCGCTTTCTGTGCTGCCGCTGGTTTAGCCGCTTTGTGATGTTTTTTATGGTGAACCGTTTTGGCCGGAGCAGCAGTGGATGCCGCAGGCGCTGCGGTGGCGGTAGTTTCAGCCGCGAATGCAGCGGAAGAAAGACCCATAGCAGCGGCAACAACCAGAGCTAATACTTTTTTCATTTTCATACCCTCGAATTTGGTTTTTCATTTAACCCCACTGCGGGGCCGTTGAAATAACTATATCCCTGTAAATTCGGGGTTTCCGTGAGTGATTGGTATCGGCGTGTAACCATATGTACAACGCCGGGGTGGCCCCCGGCGCGTTTGGTTACAGGTAGCGGGACGTCAGGTGTTCGCGGAAGTAGCGGATATTCAGATCTTCACCCGTGGCCTGGGTGATGAGCTGCGACGTGCTGAAACGGCTGCCGTGCTGCCAGATATTCTGACGCAGCCAGTCAAACAGCGCCGAGAAATCGCCCCCGGCAATGGATGCCTGCAACCCGGGCAGCGCAGTTTTGGCGGCATGAAACAGCTGTGCCGCATACATTGCCCCCAGCGTGTAAGACGGGAAGTAGCCAAAACCGCCGTCGGTCCAGTGGATGTCCTGCATACAGCCGTTGCGGTAGTTATCTTTGGTGGATAATCCAAGCCAGGCCTGCATTTTCTCATCCCATAACGCGGGGATATCATCCACTTCGATTTCGCCATTGATCAGCGCGCGCTCAATCTCATAGCGCAATACCACATGCGCCGGATAGCTCACTTCATCTGCATCAACGCGGATGTAGCCCGGTTTCACGCGCTGATTCCAGGCAATAAAATTATCTTCACTGAATGCCGCTTGGCTGCCGAAACGGGCATGGACCGCCGGAAGCAGATGCTTCAGGAAAGCCTCACTGCGGCCCAGCTGCATTTCAAAGAACAGACTTTGGGATTCATGGATCGCCGTAGAGCGCGCCAGCGCAACGGGCTGGCCGGCCCACGCTCGCGGAAGGTTTTGCTCGTAGCGGGCATGTCCGGTTTCGTGGATCACGCCGAAAAGCGCGCTGAGCAACTCGTCTTCATCGTAACGCGTGGTGATACGCACATCTTCCGGAACGCCGCCGCAGAACGGGTGGGCGCTAACGTCCAGACGACCGCCGTTAAAATCGAAGCCAAGCATTTTCATCGCTTCCAGGCCCAGCTCGCGCTGGGTGGCGGTGGGGAAGGGACCCTGTGGCGGAACGAACGATCGTTGAGCCTGTTTTTCCACAACCTTTGCCAGCAGCTCCGGCAGCCAGGACTTCAGATCGCCGAACAGCACATCCAGGCGAGCGCTGGTCATGTCGGGTTCAAAGATATCCAGCAGCGCGTCGTAAGGCGTGCAGCCTTTAGCCTCGGCGCGCAGGCGGGCCTCTTCACGACTGAGTTTCACCACCTCTTTCAGGTTGGCTGAAAAGCCCTGCCAGTCGTTGGCCGGACGCTGAGTACGCCAGGCGTGTTCACACCTGCTGCCCGCCAGCGATTTGGCCTCTACCAGCGATTCCGGCAGTAAAGTGGCCTGCTGGTAGTGGCGCGTCATTTCACGCAGGTTGGCCTGCTCAACGTCGTTCAGATCTTCTTCTGCTGCCGCCGCCAGCCATTCACCCACTTTTTTATCGGTCAGGATCTGATGTTGCAGGACGCTCATCTCCGCCAGCGCTTCACCGCGCGCGGCGCTGCCGCCGGGCGGCATCATGGTAAACATGTCCCAGCTGGCGATGGAGGAGAGGTGAGAGAAGCGGGAGAGACGCTGGAAGGTGCGGGTGAGTTGTTGATAGTTATTGTTTTTCATGAAGTCCTCGTGTCTGAATCAGCCGATGACAAAAATTAGCATCGGCTCGATTTAAACACGAAGAGGGCTGAATGTTAATGCAGTCGTTTATGCAGGCTCGCGCCCACCAGCAGTGCCGCGCACAGCATCAGCGCGATAAATCCGCCCACGCCGTTCCAGCCGTAGTTATGCCAGAACACCCCGCCGAGCGTACCGGCTATGCTGGAACCAAGATAGTAACTGAACAGATACAGTGACGAAGCCTGACCTTTAGCGCGGCGCGCGCGTGGGCCAATCCAGCTGCTGGCAACGGAATGCGCGGCAAAGAAGCCCGCAGAGAAGAGCAGCATTCCGGCAAAAATCAGCCACAGGGAAGAGACAAGCGTCATCAGCAGTCCGAACAACATCACAGCTGTGGACACCAGCATCACCGGACCACGGCCGAAGCGCGCGGTCATGGCGCCCGCTTTTGGCGAACTCCATGTCCCGGTGAGATACGCCACAGAGAGCAAACCCACCAATGCCTGGCTAAGATGCCACGGCGAGAGCATCAGCCGGTAGCCAATATAGTTAAACAGCGTGACAAATGACCCCATCAGCAGGAATCCCATCAGAAACAGTCGCGGCAAACCTTTGTCGCGCCAGTGCAGACGGAAGTTGATAAACAGTGTTTTCGGACGCAGAGAAGTCGGGCGGAAATGGCGCGATTCCGGCAGGATTTTCCAGAACATTAGCGCCGAAGCGAGGGCGAAGCAGCCGATTACGGCCAGCGCAATGCGCCAGTTAAAGAAATCGGTAAACACACCGCTGAGCAGGCGTCCGCTCATCCCGCCGATAGAATTCCCGCTAATGTACAGCCCCATGGAGAAGGCCACGAAACTCGGGTGGATCTCCTCGCTGAGATAGGTCATCCCGACCGCCGCCACGCCGCTGAGGGATAACCCAATCAGCGCGCGCATGACCAGAATGCCGTGCCAGCTGGTCATCATGGTGGAAAGCAAGGTACACACGGAGGCCAGCATTAACGCCGTTACCATGACCTGCTTACGCCCGATGGCATCTGAAAGTGGCCCGGTGAACAGCAGACCGATCGCCAGCATCCCGGTTGAAATGGAGAGCGAAATACTGCTGCTGGCTGGCGACACGCCAAATTCATGCGACAGAACCGGCAGGATCGGCTGAACGCAGTAGAGCAGGGCGAAAGTGGCGAGACCCGCTGAAAAGAGCGCCAGCGTGACGCGCATAAACTGGGGGGTACCACGTTTTATAAACTGAACCGGCTGCGGTACTGCGGGTAAATCATCAATGTCGCTGGCCGGCGCGATATCAACGGTCGTTGTACGGCTCACACATAATCCTTGCTTAAACTTCCCCGTGGTTTCTGGTGACGGGTATGACCACAAGATTAGGGTAGGAAAATGTAAATATTCTGTCTAATATATTAATAATCTCAAATGATACTTTAAAAATATGAATATCGAGCTGCGCCATCTGCGCTATTTTGTCGCCGTCGCTGAAGAGCTCCATTTTGGTCGTGCTGCGGCAAGGCTGAATATCTCCCAGCCACCGCTGAGCCACCAGATCCAGATCCTTGAGCAGCAGGTTGGGGCGCGTTTGCTGGCGCGAACCAACCGCAGCGTGAGCCTGACGGCGGCGGGAAAACAGTTTCTCGCCGATAGCCGACAGATCCTGAGTATGGTGGTGGACGCCGCCGCCAGAGCGGAACGGCTTCATCTCGGGGAGACGGGAGAGCTGCGCATCGGGTTTACCTCGTCGGCCCCCTTCATCAGCGCTGTTTCACAAACGCTATCCTCGTTTCGCAGTAACTTTCCGGATGTGCATATTCAGACGCGCGAAATAAATACCCGGGAGCAAATATCGCCGCTTAATGAAGGATCGCTCGACCTGGGGCTAATGCGTAACACGCAGTTGCCTGATACCCTGGCGTGGCAGGTGATCCTCCGCGAACCGCTGATGGCGATGATCCCCCGGGATCATCCGCTCGCCGCGCAGCACAGCGTCACGCTGGCTGAACTGGCGAAAGAGCCATTTGTCTTTTTTGACCCACAGGTGGGTACCGGGTTGTATGACGATATTCTTGGTCTGATGCGGCGATATGGCCTTGTCCCGACTATCGCGCAGGAGGTGGGGGAAGCCATGACGATCATTGGTCTCGTTGCCGCAGGGCTTGGCGTGTCGATTCTCCCGGCCTCGTTTAAACGGGTACAATTGCCGGAAATGCGCTGGGTGAAGATAGCCGAGCAGGATGCAGTCTCAGAGATGTGGCTGGTGTGGTCTAAACATCATGAACAGAGCCATGCGGCACAGCGTTTCAAAGAACAATTAATTACCGCTTCTCACGGGCGTTATTTATAGGGAAAAGCGGGCGAAAATGTGCAGTAAATCACATGGCTAAGTAAAAATTTGACGTCAGCCATTGAAGTGCTTCACCATAGCCCTCAGTTTATTTCGAAGCTCGAAAATAAGGGAGTACGAGGTGGTTGCTGATAGTCAGCCAGGGCATATCGATCAGATCAAGCAGACCAACGCGGGCGCCGTTTATCGCCTGATTGATCAGCTGGGTCCGGTTTCGCGTATCGATCTTTCGCGCCTGGCACAACTGGCACCCGCCAGTATTACCAAGATTGTCCGCGAAATGCTGGAAGCCCATCTGGTTCAGGAGACAGAAATTCAGGAGCCGGGCAGTCGTGGCCGTCCGGCGGTAGGGCTGGTGGTGGAAACGGAAGCCTGGCACTACCTGTCGCTGCGAATTAGCCGCGGGGAAATCTTCCTCGCGCTGCGCGACCTCAGCAGCAAGCTGGTGGTGGAAGACCGGCTGGAACTCCCGCTCGATGCAGAGCAACCACTTCTCGATGCCATTCTGACCCACATCGACCAGTTCTTTATTCGTCACCAGCAGCGCCTTGAACGTTTAACGGCGATTGCGATCACCCTGCCGGGAATTATTGATACCGAAAATGGCATTGTGCACCGCATGCCGTTTTATGAAAACGTCAAAGAGATGCCGCTGGGCGACGTGCTGGAAAACCACACCGGTGTGCCGGTCTACATTCAGCATGATATCAGCGCCTGGACGATGGCGGAGGCGTTGTTTGGCGCTTCCCGGGGCGCGCGCGACGTGATTCAGGTGGTGATTGATCATAACGTTGGCGCAGGTGTGATCACCGACGGGCGTCTGTTGCATGCTGGCAGCAGTAGCCTGGTGGAGATTGGCCATACGCAGGTCGATCCGTACGGAAAACGCTGCTACTGCGGTAATCATGGTTGTCTGGAGACGATTGCCAGCGTCGAAAGCGTGCTGGAGCTGGCGCAGGTGCGGCTCAGCCAGTCAATGAGCTCCACGCTGCACGGTCAACCGTTGAGCGTCGAAGCATTGTGCAGAGCGGCAAGACAGGGCGATCTGCTGGCGAAGGACATCATTACCGGCGTGGGCAATAATGTCGGGCGCATTCTGGCCATTATGGTGAACCTGTTTAACCCGCAAAAAATACTGATCGGCTCCCCGCTCAGCCAGGCGGCGGATATCCTCTTTCCGGCAATTTCCGCCTGCATCAACCAGCAGGCGCTTCCCGCGTATAGTAAAAACATCGTGGTCGAAAGTACGCAATTTTCCAACCAGGGTACGATGGCTGGCGCCGCGCTGGTAAAAGATGCGATGTACAACGGCTCGTTACTGATTCGTTTGCTTCAGGGCTAACTCTTTTCCATAGATGTACGAAAAATTGCGCTATCTCAAGCCGGGTAGCGCACGCTTCCCGTAGACTTTCCCCACTGAATTATTTACCTGGTTTATATTTTTTGAAGCATACCCAAGAGGTGGAATGAGTCATGCTTAAGCGTTTCTTTATTACTGGTACGGATACGTCTGTCGGGAAGACCGTCATATCCCGCGCGTTACTTCAGGCCCTGGCGGCAAGCGGTAAACGCGTTGCAGGATACAAGCCGGTAGCAAAAGGCAGTAAAGAGACGCCAGAAGGGCTGCGCAATAAGGACGCCCTGATTCTGCAAAGCGTCTCGTCTCTGGAACTGCCTTATGATGCCGTCAATCCTATCGCGTTAAGCGAAGAGGAAAGCAGCGTCGCTCACAGTGGGCTTATCAACTACAGCCTGCTTTCTGATGGCCTGGCAAATCTGAGTGAAAAGGTTGATCACGTTGTCGTTGAAGGGACCGGTGGCTGGCGCAGCCTGATGAACGATTTACGTCCCCTTTCCGAGTGGGTGGTGCAGGAGCAGCTGCCGGTGATTATGGTCGTGGGCATTCAGGAAGGGTGCATCAACCATGCCTTGCTGACGGCGCAGGCTATCGCTAATGACGGCCTGCCACTGATTGGTTGGGTGGCGAACCGTATTAACCCGGGCCTTGCGCACTACGCAGAAATCATCGACGTGCTGAGCAAAAAGCTGCCTGGCCCGTTGGCAGGCGAACTGCCTTATCTGCCCCGCGCCGAGCAGCGCGAATTAGCGCACTATATCGATCTCTCGGCTTTCGGCGGTATGCTGGCCGTAGATCGAGTCGTGGCGTAGCGTTCTCGACAATACCGACGCCACAACACAGGCAACCAGCAAACCGGGAAGTAAAAAATACTGCCCGGTCATCTCACATACCATCAAGGCCGACATGATTGGCGCATGCGTTGTGGCGGCGAGCAGCGTCGCCATACCCGCCAGCCCAAGCAGGATCGCCGTCTCAGAGCCAGGAAACCACAGCGCAAAGATCTGCGCAAACAGCATTCCCGTTGCCATACCAACGAACAAGGTTGGCGTAAACACGCCTCCCGGTGCGCCGGACCCGCTGCTTGCCAGCACCGCCAGGAGCTTGCAGATAAAGACGCCGGCAATTACCGACAGCAGCGGCGGCGACTGCAAAAACGCCTGAACCACGCTGTAGCCATTCCCCCATACCTTCGGCGTCAGCAGCGACAGCAGCCCGACGATCAGCCCCCCCAGCGCCAGCTGCCACGGCGGTGAAAGTTTGAGACGCAGAAACAGCCTGTGGCTGGCCGCCATCAGCCACATCAGCAGCGGGCCGCAAACGCCAGCCAGCAGACCCACGCCAACGATCAGGAAATAATCCACCGCCGTAAGCATCTCGCTGAGATGGACATCATAAAGTGTATTCGCGCCGGGACTTAACAGGCGCGTGGTCAGCAGAGCCACCACAGCGGCAATCACCACCGGGCCGAGGGAGGCCAGCATAAGTGTGCCAAACAGGATCTCTGCGATAAACAGGCTGCCCGCCAGCGGCGCATGATAGGCGCTGGCCATCCCGGCGGCGGCACCGCAGGCGATCCACAGTTTCCATTCGGATTTCGGCGTACAACGTTGTGCAAAAAAGGAGGCAGCGAGGGCGGCAAGCAGGATCATGGCGCCTTCCCGGCCGATGGCGCTGCCGCTGGCGACCACCAGCAACGAGGCGAGGGATTTCCCCAGGCTGGCGCCGTAATCAAACTGGCCATCACCCGTCTCCAGCGCCTCCATATAATCGGTCGGGGCGTGGGGACGTTGTGCCGTCATGCGCTGCCATCCCCACAGTAGCACTCCCGCGGCCAGACCACCCAGCGCAGGCGTGAGCGCCCGCCGCCAGGGCGATAACGCGGCAGCGGCGTTCACCAGGCTTCCGCTTTCGTTGCTGAGAAACAACCACTCCAGCAGATACATGCTGTGGCGGAACACCGCAACGGCCAGCGCTGCCAGCACGCCGGTGACGGTAGCAATCAGGAGACGGCGAAACATCGCGCGGATGTCGGGGTATGCGTGAAGACGTTGCATGAAGTCGTGATTAACGGGGACGATACGATATTGTGGCGGGAAAACGTGAGGTTAGCAAAAGGTATGCGTGCGGAAAAAGGCCGGGCAGTACCCGGCCTGAATGCTTAACTCTCGCTATGAATATTCAATGCCCGGCGCGTACGCCCGGAACTCAAATACTCCGCAATATAATCCTGGGATATCTCGCCGTTATAGCGTCCGTCCTCGTCCACAATCGGCATCCAGCTGGTGTTGCTCTCATACAGGCGAGAAAGCACCACGCGCAGGTTATCCTCGGCCTTTCCTGTCATGCGGAACGGATGCAGAATATCACCGCAGCTGCCGCTGGCATTACGCGCTTCGCGGCGCTTCACAAAGCCCAGCGGTTTGCCGAGATCATCAACCACGGTAATGGCGCGAATATCGTTGTCATCCATGGTGGCGAAGGCCTCTGGCAGCGGCGTCGATTCGCGTACCGTAATCGTCGGCTGCTGGTCGGTGACGTCGCCCGCGGATACCAGCAGCAGGCGTTTCAACGTCCGGTCCTGACCAACAAACGAGCCGACAAACTCATTGGCGGGTTTCGCCAGCAGCTCGTCCGGGCTGGCGCACTGAACAATACGCCCCTGACGGAAGACGGCAATACGGTCGCCCAGCTTCAGCGCTTCGTCAATATCGTGGCTCACCAGCATCACGGTCTTTTTCAGCTTGCGCTGCATCTCCAGGAACTGGTTCTGGATCACCTCACGGTTAATCGGGTCAACCGCGCCGAATGGTTCATCCATCAGCAGGACTGGAGGATCCGCTGCCAGCGCGCGGATGACGCCGATACGCTGCTGCTGACCGCCGGACATTTCGCGCGGATAGCGGTGAAGGAATTTATGTGGATCCATTGCCACCATATCCATCAGCTCCTCGGCACGGGATTTACAGCGCGCTTTGTCCCAGCCCAGCATGCGCGGCACGACGGTAATGTTCTCTTCGATAGTCATGTTCGGGAACAGGCCAATCTGCTGGATCACGTAGCCAATGTTGCGGCGCAGGGTCACGGTGTCCATCCCGCTGGTGTCTTCGCCGTTAATCAGGATCGTCCCGCTGCTTGGCGTAATGAGACGGTTAATCATCTTCAGGGTAGTGGTTTTCCCGCAGCCGGACGGGCCGAGCAGCACGCACATTTCCCCTTCAGGCACGTTCAGGTTGACGTTGTCGACGGCCTTAAACGTCTGGCCGTGCTTCTGTGAAAATTGTTTAGTGAGGTTTTCCAGTTTTATCATTATCGAATCCCCTTCGGAGTCAGTACCACCTGCAAACGGTGCAGCAACCAGTCGAGCACAATCGCTAAAAGACAAATCATCAGCGCGCCCGCAATTAACATACGAATATCACTCCCGCCAATACCGTTAAGCAGCAGCAGGCCCAGACCGCCCGCGCCAATCACGGCAGCAATCGCCATGACGCCGATGTTCATCACCACGGCGGTGCGGATGCCGCCAAAAATGACCGGCAGCGCCATTGGGATTTCCACCCAGCGCAGACGCTGCCAGAAGGTCATGCCGATGCCGCGTCCCGCTTCGCGCAGGCCGGGTGGCAGGCTGTCGAGCGCCGTGTGGGTGTTGCGCACAATCGGCAGCAGTGAATAGAGGAACACCGCCGTAATCGCGGGCAGGGCGCCAATGCCCTGACCGATCAGCGAAAAGAGCGGGATCATCAGGCCGAAAAGCGCAATTGACGGGATGGTGAGCACAATGGTGGCAATCCCCAGCACCGGCGTTGCCAGCCATTTATGGCGGACAATTAAAATGCCCAGCGGCACGCCAATAACAATCGCCATGCCCACGGCGAGTGCCACCAGCCAGAGGTGTTGCAGCGTCAGGGTTAAGAGATAGTCCCAGTTGTCGAGAATATAGTGAATCGTCTCCATAGCGCCTCCTACAGCAACTGTTTGCTACGCAGGAAATCACGGGCGACCTGCTGCGGTGACTGATGGTCGATATCCACCTTCTTATTCAGTTCGGTGATAACGTCGTTGTTGAGCTGGGCTGAGAGGGTATTCAGCGCCTCCTCCAGCCCCGGGTTAGCCTCCAGCGTGTCTTTTCGAACAACTGGCGTCACGGCGTAACTCGGGAAGAAGCCTTTATCGTCTTCCAGCACTTTAAGATCGAAGCCCTTCACGCGCCCGTCGGTGGTGTAGATCAGCCCGGCATCGACAAACCCGTCGCGCACCGCGTTATAGACCAGCCCCGGATCCATCTGGCGGATCTGCGGGCGGTCCAGCTCCATGTTGTAGGCCGCCTGCAACGGTTTCATCCCGTCGCTACGCCCGGCAAATTCCAGGTCAAGGCCCAGCAGCCAGTTGTTATCTGGATCGGTTTTACGGATCTGCTCAATCTTTGCCACCATCTCAGACATGGTATTGATATGTTCAGCCTCGGCGCGCTTGCGCTGCATGGCAAAGGCATAGGTATTGTTCATATCGGCAGGTTTAAGCCACACCAGACCGTGCTTTGCGTCGAGGCGTTTCACCGTCTCGTATGACTCCTGCGGCGACATGCGTTTGTTGATATGGTTGAAGATGATCAGCGACGTGCCGGTGTACTCCCAGGTCATATCAATCTGCTTGTTAATCATCGCGTTACGGGAAATCACCGTCGCAATATTAGTCTGCGGCTGCACCTGAAATCCTTTCTTTTGCAGATACTGTACGGTCATGGCCGAGAGAATGTGCTGCTCGGTAAAGCTCTTTGTTGCCAGGATCAGCGGCGCGGCGAGCGCCTGGCTGGTGAAGAGCGCGGCGGCGCACAGCGCCGTCAGGCCGGAAAACAGTCTCATAGAAGCTCCTTGTTATAATTATCGCGCGAGATGCGGGCTCAGTAGTCGACCCAGTGCCGCCAGCAGCGTATCCAGAATCAGGGCGAACAGGGCGGTGGCCGCCGCGCCCAGGATCAGCGTCGGGAAGTCATTCAGATAGATCCCCGGGAAAATCAGCTCGCCGTAGCTGCTGGCGCCAATCAGGAATGCCAGCGGTGCGGTACCGACGTTAATCGCAGTGGCAATGCGAATACCGGAAAGCATCACCGGCCAGGCGTTAGGAATTTCGACCTGATGCAGGCGCTGCCATTTGGTCATGCCGATGCCGTTTGCCGCTTCCAGCAACGACGCGGGAACAGAGCACAGCCCGGCATAGGTGTTACGCACAATTGGCAGCAAAGAAGCGAGAAAGAGGGCGATAATGGCCGGTTTATCACCGATGCCAATCACCACCATCGCCAGCGCCAGAACGGCCAGCGGCGGCAGGGTGTTGCCCACGTTAAAGATTTGCATCACGTATTCGGCGATACCCCGTGCCGCCGGACGGCTCAGCAGAATACCGCTTGGAATGCCCACCAGCAGGGCAAAGAACATTGATGAAAAGACCAGAATCAGGTGCTGTTGACCGAGGTAGAGCAGGTCAACCTGGCGCGCCTTAATTGTCTCCAGTCCAATTCCCCAGGTGAGGAGAGCGAGGACCACGATAATCGCGCCGACAAAAAGCAGCGAACGTTTAAGTAATGGGTGCATTGCGGTGTGTCTCCCTGTGCGCATGCGTTATAGCAACCACCTGTTGCGGTTGCCTGTTGTTATGCCATGTTTCGGCAGGGGTACTTCACCTATAGCAAGCGAAACGGAAGGGTTCCAGCAAAGGGGGTAAAACAGTAACCCTATGAAATTAGTGACAACCTGAGTTAAGCCTTATGGCGTAAGGGCTGTCAGTGGGAAGGCAGAATAGTCTTAAAGAAGCACGCCTCAAGTGACAACGTCACTTGAGGCGTGCTGATCACCCTATCGACTAAGCGCGGCGCGTACCTTTCGAACGCGCCACGAGATACGAACGATTGAAAAGGCGGCGATAAACACCAGCATCAGGCCCAGTGCCAGCATCGCGTGGAATCCAAACTCTCTGAAGAGGATCAGCCCCGCAATCCCGCCGGTAATAAACGAGAAAAGGGTGGTTAAATGGGTTTTGAGCTGGCTCTTTTGCGCGGCCGTGTCTTTGGAATAATCCCGGCGCAGCATGGCGACCATAACGGAGGCCAGCGAAATGCCGGCATCGGTCAGCGTACCGGTAATGTGCGTGGATCTCACCCGACCGCCGGAAAGCTGAGTTGAGGTGGAGTTATGAATTCCCATCAAACCGCACAGGAAAAGAATAATCTCCTGATTCGTGGCGAAGGAGTGAAAATACATTTCATAAAGGGATACCCCGGCAAGTAATAGCCCTTCAACAAATAAAACCTGGCTGAATATCAGCCTGACGTTATGGATAATTCCCCAGATAACAATAATCCGCGCAACAATGGCGCCAGCGACAAACGACAGAATAATGGCGCCAAAAAAAAGAATATCACTGAGATCGGTGGAGGAAACTTCGCTGGATAACTGCGATGTATTACCCGTCATATGAGAGGGGAAAAAGCCGAACGCGCCCAGCGCAATGGCATTCAGCAGTCCCGCGGAGGTCGCCAGCCAGAGTGCAAGACGACGATCCTCCTGATGCGTTCGTTCTTTCTTTAATTTAATCAGCAAAGAATACCTCCAGTTTGAGCTTTGCCTGACTTCTCAAGCTAACAAAGCGATGTCGCCGACTGACCAGGATATTGCTTAATTATTATTTCAACGGGAGGTATTCGAGGTTTTGTAATTAAATAAAATAACCCTGTTAATATAATGCCTTATTGCTAATGCCACGAGCAGACTGACGGGCAAAAATACCGTCCCAGTGTGTACGCCCGCTGTAGCGGTATGGGATTTGATTCAGTGTAGACATAGGTGTCATTCACGACGATGAGAAGAGATGCCCCCGTGATTTCCGGGGGCTTAGAGTGTTATTTCAGACTGGTTTTGAAGAACTGCTCAAACTGCGCGAACGGGATTTTTCCTGCGACGTTATCGTAGAGATCAACATGGTTTGCACCGGGAACAATCACCAGCTCTTTCTCTTTGCTGCCGACGGCCTTGAACGCATCCTCCGCAAAATAACGAGAGTGTGCGTTTTCACCGGTCACAATCAGCGTTGGGATAGTGATCTCCCCGGCATAGCTCAGCAGCGGCATATTCATAAAGGATAACGGCATGGTCGCAGTCCACGCGCCGGTGGAGTTTACGGAACGGGCATGGAAACCGCGCGGCATACGGTAGTAATCATAGAACTCTTTCAGTACCGGATGCGGATCGGTGGGCAGTGCTTCCGGCAGAATGCGCTCGGCCGCCGTCACCTTGCCATTCTCATCGACATTAATATCGTGGCCGCCATGGGCGAAAGTGCCGCTTTCAGCATCTTTCCTGCGCTGCGCGTTCAGATACTGCAACACGGCCCGACGATCGGCCGCTGAATAGCGATCTTTCCCGTTGCCCACGCCGTGACCCATCGCGCGGCTCATATCGTACATTACGCTGATGGCGACCGCCTTCACGCGGGTATCCATGGATGCCGCGTTCAGCGCCATACCGCCCCAGCCGCAGATACCAAGAATGCCGATACGGTTACGGTCGACTTCTTTCTGTAACCCCAGGAAATCCACAGCGGCGCTAAAGTCTTCGGTGTTGATGTCAGGGGAGGCAACGTTACGCGGCTGGCCGCCACTTTCCCCCGTGTAGGATGGGTCGAAGGCCAGGGCCACGAACCCCTGCTCAGCCAGAGTCTGGGCGTACAGACCGCTGGATTGTTCTTTAACCGCACCGAACGGCCCACTGACGGCTATCGCCGCCAGTTTCTGGTCGCCGTGGTTCCTGGGAATGTACAGATCGCCCACCAGAGTGATCCCGTACCGGTTCTGGAACGTCACTTTGCGGTGGTTGACTTTATTGCTCTCGGCGAAGGTTTTATCCCAGGTTGTCACCATCGAAACGGGGGCGTTAGGATTTAGCGTTTCTGCATAACTCATTGTTGTCACTCCACTTAATGATGCGCATAACAGCAGCGCAACGGACAGTTTTTGGGTGAATGTTTTCATAAGAGGTACCGTGTGTTGTTGTAATGAGGCCATTATAGTTAGCAGAAATAGTGCTGATTAGAGGCCAAAAGCTGCTAGGATTAATATCAATTTGATATGAATTGACGAGGCATGATGGCGAAGCGGGAAAACTATAATGAACTGTATCTCTTTATCCAGGTGGTGCGGGAGGGAAGCTTCACGGCAGCCGCACAGCTGCTCGGGCTGGCGCAATCCGGGATCAGCCGATCGGTTCGCGAGCTGGAAGAGCGGCTGGGCGTTCAGCTTCTGGTGCGCACTACGCGCAAGCTGTCGCTGACACACGCCGGGGAACAGCTTTACCAGACCGCCGGTTCCGCCTTTGATGCGCTTGATACCGGGTTGACCAGACTGGCGCATTACCGTCAGACGCCGTCCGGCACGGTGCGCATTAATGCCAGCCAGCACGCCATCGAGAAATGTCTGCTGCCAAAGCTCGCTATCTTCAAACAGCGTTACCCGGATATCCGTCTGGAATTGATGAATGAGAGCCGGTTCGTGGATATCATTGCCGAGCGATTCGACGCGGGCGTCCGGCTGGGACCGGAGGTGGGACAAGGAATGATTGCGGTGCGCATCACGCCCGATATGGAGATGGCTGTGGTTGCCGCCCCGGCGCATTTTCGGCGCTATGGTTTCCCGCAGACGCCCGCCGATCTGGATGCTCATCCCTGCATTGCCTACCAGTTTGCAGACGGTAACCACTATCAATGGGAGCTTGTTCAGGACGGGAAACGAGTTACGCACCGGCCTGAGGGGCAATGGGCCTTTTCCGACAGCTACATGGAGGCCGAAGCGGCCCGGCTGGAACTCGGGCTGGCCTATGTCCCGGTTGAGCTGGTGGCTGACGATCTGGAGCGTGGCACGCTTATACGCGTCTTACAGCGCTACAGCCTGCGGATGGACGGGCTTTACCTCTATTATCCGCACCGCAACGTGTCCCCGGCGCTGAGAGCGGTTATTGATACGTTGAAAATTTAAGGCAGCCTCTGCTCGACGGTCTATACAGCTCCTGGGTTTGTGGTACGCTACTATTTTATATAGCGCTGCTTAATTAAGGCAAAGAAATGACAAAAATAACGCCAGAATATACGGCTGTAGACTTATCGAGTTGGGCAAGGAAAGAACATTTTGAAGTCTTTCAGAGCTTTGCTCAATGCACGATTAACCAAACGGTTCAGCTGGATATCACTGCGCTGCTGAAACATATCAAACAGGTTGGCTGGAAATTTTATCCTTCGATTATTTCCCTTATTTCGACAGTCGTTAACCGCCATTCTGAGTTCCGTATGGCTATGAAGGATAATGAGCTTGTAATATGGAATGAGGTGCATCCCAGCTATACCCTTTTCCATAAAGAGACGGAGACGTTTTCATCATTATGGAGTCACTTCGACGGGAATATTCATCACTTTCAGAACGTTTATGCAGAAGACGTTTCTCGCTATGGTGATAATCTTGCCTACTGGCCCAAAGAAGAGTACCGGGAAAATATATTCTTCATATCGGATATTCCGTGGGTCAGTTTTACCAGTTTTAATATCAACGTGGCTAACATGCAGAACTTTTTTGCGCCCATGTTCACGTTTGGAAAATACTTTAACCAGGATGGAAAAGTCTTGTTGCCTTTCGCCGTTCAGGTTCATCATTCTGTCTGTGATGGTTTCCATGTGGCCAGACTAATCAACGAGTTGCAAGAGTTGTGTGATAATTTACCGCACTATTAAGCCGCGAGCCGTTTCCGGCCCGCGGCAGCAGGACAGGTGATGAGTCGTTCTGACGATCAGGCGGCTTTGACGGCCCGGATTTTTTTGCTGCTATCCGCCTCTGGCGCTGTTTTATCCGTTGCAGCATTGAGCTCGGGAAGCTTGCTGGTACGCAGGATATGCTGCACGGACTCTTTCTGCTCGGCAAGATACAGACCAAGGTTTTCCGCCTGCGTTTCATCCATCTGCATTCCGCTTTGCAGCAGCCAGTCGGTGAACGCTTCTGCCATGTCGAGCAGTTTGTCGTGAGCGTCAGCCTCTTTCTTACTGGCAAAAGTCATTTTCTCTTCACCTTTTCTTACGACCACGAATTTTGTTTCAACAGCCATTTTGCACCTCCAGCACTGTAATTATATACAGTATAGCAGTTCCGGATCTGCGTTGCAGCAAAAATGTCCGAACCTGGCTTACACAACGGATGTACAAGCCAGGAGCTGTTATCGGTACAGCGTTTTTTCTGCAATCGGGATCAGCAAAGTGGACTGCCATTCTGCCAGCGTCAGCTGGGCAAGTTTACCCAGCGCCGTATAGAACGGATGGGCCGCGTTTTCAACGAATACGCTAAGGAAACGCGTGCTCCACGGCAGCAGATGCCAGGCCATAAGCTGGTCGCGTTCTGTGTCGCGACCGTTCTCGGCAAGCCATGCCGCCAGCATCAGCAACGTTCCGAAGTGATCTTCCGGCTCATTCTGCTGCATCTCAAAGGCGATATGGTTTTCACGCATCCACTGGCGCAATGCAAGGGTCGAATCGCCAAACAGCACGGACTCGCGATCGAGCCAGACGGAGCCCCACGGGGGGGCGGGCAGGGCATACGGGCCAATAAACAGACGCTGCCAGGCGTCTTTCAACGCTTCGTCCGACGGGTTCTTAAACATACTGGCCACGGGCTGCAGGCTTTCCTGCGCCAGCGGCCAGTCCTGCACCCAGTCACCTGCGGTCAGGGCACTCACCAGCGGTGCGGTCTGCTCGCTGTCAGGGGCAAAATAAAACAGCGCGCCCAGTACCCGGGCGCTGAACGCGAACGATTCGCGGTGTGAGACGTCATTCATTACAACTTTCCTTACTTGTGCGCGGGGGTAGCCCGCGCACCTGTGTTAACCTGCAATTGCTAACCCTGCGGTCATATGCAAACCATAAAATAGCCCACGGCCAATCATTTCACCCCCCGCCACCAGCACGAAACCTGCAAACAGGCCGAGCGTTTTCGGTTCCTGACGACGAATAAGCGGACAGATCCAGCAGCCTAAACCCGCCGCCAGCAGCGCGATGCGCCATACCTGAAGCGAACCATAATCCGGCAGCAGGGCGTTAGCCTGCTGGATAGAACTCTGGATCGTCCCCAGCGTATTGCTTTGCAACACGACGACCGCCACGCAGGCGATGAGTGCCAGTACGCTGACAGACGCGGCAAGGGTACCTTTGTATGTCACGTTTGCGACCCGCAGCAGCAGCGCGGCCAGCAGCGGGCCAGTAAGAGCCATCGTCAGGAAGAAGGCCAACGTGGTGTAGCCCGTATACCAGGTCGGTACGGTATCGATCTGATAGACCCGGGTCATAGCCCAGACAAAAACGACACCCAGGAGCTGGCTGACAACCAGCCAGATTTTGCCTAAAGCTGGGGGCATTTTACCGATAACCGACACCAGCCACCAGAAACCGCCCACGGCAAAGAAGATCGAACCCGCCGCGATCTCATTACTCAGCGCTGACGTTCCCACGCGGTTAAGCGAGTTGAAGGCGCGCAGCGGGGAGCCAAGATGCAGTACCGAGGCCATAAACCCAATACCCATTACCAGCCAGAGAAAAAACAGGCTGCGCACGATGCGTATTCTGGCCTTGTCATCACGTTCATTCAGCCAGGCGAAGCCCATCACGATTAATGCGCCAGCCACGCACTGCCCGAAAACGGTGAAGATCACCAGCGGCCATTCATGCCATCCACTTCCCATCTCACACCTCCTTCGGGTTTGCCAGGTAGCCGGTGGTGTCACCCGTCGGACGGCTGTTGGCGTTAGGTTTAATCACAATACTCGGCTTCGTGAAGTGCGCAGACGGCAGCGGCGCGACCGCAGCAAGCTGGCCGTGTTTTTTGCGCAGCTCTTCAATCGGGCCTAAGTCCAGCGCGCGCAGCGGGCAGGACTCGACGCAGATGGGCTTTTTGCCGTCCGCCACGCGGCTGTGGCAGCCGTCGCACTTGGTCATGTGGCCTTTAGCCGCGTTATACTGCGGCGCACCGTACGGGCAGGCCATGTGGCAGTAGCGACAGCCGATGCAGACATCCTCGTTCACCACCACAAAACCGTCGTCTCGCTTGTGCATTGCCCCGCTCGGGCAGACCTTAGTGCAGGCCGGATCTTCGCAGTGGTTGCAGGCAATCGACAGGTAATAGGCGAAGACGTTCTGATGCCAGACGCCGTTATCCTCCTGCCAGTCGCCGCCCGCGTATTCATAAATACGACGGAAGCTGACGTCCGGGGTCAGATCTTTGTAATCCTTGCAGGCCAGCTCGCAGGTTTTACACCCGGTGCAGCGGCTGGAATCAATAAAAAATCCATACTGGGTTGTCATCGGTTAATCCTTATGCCTTCTCGATCTGCACCAGGTTCGTGTGCTGCGGATTGCCTTTCGCCAGCGGTGACGGGCGGTGTGTGGTCAGGGTATTGATGCAGGAGCCGTGATCGACACGATCGCCGTTCATGTTGGCGTCATGCCAGGCGCCCTGGCCCATCGCGCTCACACCAGGCATGATGCGCGGGGTGACTTTGGCGGCAATGCGCACTTCGCCGCGATCGTTAAACACGCGCACCGTGTCACCGTTTTTAATGCCGCGCTTCTCGGCGTCTACAGGGTTAAGCCACACCTCCTGGCGACAGGCGGCCTGGAGCACATCCACGTTGCCGTAGCTGGAGTGGGTACGGGCTTTAAAGTGGAAACCGAACAGTTGCAGCGGGAATTTGCTGCGCTCGGGCGCGTCCCAGCCTTCAAAGGTTGAGGTATAGACCGGTAGCGGGGTGATGGTTTCGTCTTTTTGCAGTTCCCAGGTTGCCGCAATATCCGCCAGCTTGCTGGAGTAGATCTCGATTTTCCCCGACGGGGTTTTCAGCGGATTGGCATCCGGATCGTCACGGAATTTTTTATAGGCCACAAAATGTCCATTTGGATCTTTGCGCTTATAAATACCCATTTTTTTCAGCGCGTCGTAGGACGGCAGCAGCGGATCTTTGGCAACCATTTTGGCGTAAAGGTAGCGCAGCCACTGCTCCTGCGTACGGCCTTCGGTGAATTTCTGATAGACATCCGGTCCGAGACGTTTCGCTACTTCGCTCATGATCCAGTAGATGGGCTTGCGCTCGAACTTCGGGGCGGTTACCGGCTGGAGGAAAATCAGGTATCCCATGTTGCCGGCGTAATCGTTGGGGATGATATCTTCCTGCTCAACGGTCATCAGGTCCGGCAGGACAATATCGGCATACTTCGCGGACGAGGTCATGAAGTTGTCGATAACGACGATCGTTTCGCACTTACTCTCATCCTGCAAAATGTCGTGAGTTTTGTTGATATCAGAGTGCTGGTTGATGATGGTATTACCCGCATAGTTCCAGATGAACTACCAGAAGACACAAAGAAGTCCCGCAGACCGCTATTCTTGGGCATACTGGGCAGGTAAGTCAACACTATTTGTGTCAGTATTAGCCACTTTGTGTCACCGTCAGTTGTCAGTAGATTGATGCTCCTACGTGGATTCTGAGAATCTGGCAGGGTCATTGTCCTGAAGATTTCACCACAGGGAATCTTTTAGATGACCAATAGGAGCGATAACGAGTGACCTTAGCGATAGCAGGATGAGTCTTAGGCTTTCGCATGGTCAATCCTCCACTCAGCGACACACAGGCACTCAGTGAGGAACTGGTCATACTCAGCCTCGCTCATGTCATAGATAGCTTTCTTCATGGACTCAAGACAATCCTCGTAGGCTCTCAACTGGCTCAACTCTAAGGGCGCTCCAGCGGCGATAGCTTTATGAGTCTTGATGAAACGCTGACGACGATTATTGAAAATCCCTAAGCTCCTCAGGTTATACTGAGAGAGGTCTGTAGGTTGCGGGATGTAGCGATTACTCATGGTCAGCCGCCTCAAGAGCCTTAACGTAACTCTCAGCACCTTCAGAGGTGAACGAGTTGAACGCCTGGGCGAACTTATCGAACTCATGAGGAGCCATCTCAGCAGGATTAATCCCGGTCAGGATGTAGGCCGCTTTGATACGGATAAAATCAGAAGGTGTGTTAATTAAGATTGACATAGTGTGTTTCTCCTTAAGTTGTTAAAAGACAGTCATAAAGGCTCTCCCTAAGAGTCTTGGGGAACGAGAGAGAGCCTTGAGTCTACCTCTTACGGATTGGTAACAGTCGCGCCAACGTCCAGACACAGCAGATGCTGAATGGTAGCGTCTACGGTATTGGTAGCGCCTCCAGTGGTTTCCTTAACGGAAGTCCACGCCTGAGCCAGCACATCCACAGCGCCAGTGATTTCAATTTCCCACGCCTGTTTAGACGGGTTACGAGTAGCCTGAACATGGAACTGTTTCCCAGAGCCATCTTTCAGAGACCGGAATGACAGACCCACAAGGGACTTAGGCAGGATATAAATCTTACCTTTGGTAGAGGTTGCCTCAGTGGTGTCATAGGTCATACAAGTGCCACCAATCAGCGCATTGAGAGCCTCAGGGCCGGAACCGTAGCCAGCACGTTGAGCAAGACGCTCCAGACACGGCGCAAGGTTTTTCGGAATGATGATAGCCGCATCAGACATATGGTCAGTAAAGCCAGTAGCCCGGATGTTCTCAGCAATCAGGTCGAGAATGGCATCAGCTTTAGCCGCCATGTCAGAGCCAGTCAGGACAGGTGTCTTGATGGTCTTCAGGGACGGTGACTTATCCAGCACCTCAACGATACCGGAACACATCGCCTCATTCATGTCATCGCAGGCCAGCTTAACGGCGGTCAGCAGTGAGCCAGTAGTGAAGCCAGCAGACATCTGGAAGGTGTCATAGATACGAGACACAGCACTAAACTGGATGCCATCGGTAACAGGGGTCATCATAATGGCCTGACCAGCTTCCAGCTTACCGGAACCCACAGAACCAGCGGGAGCACTGGAAGCGTCCACGAATCGCTTAGTGGAATCAAAATGAACGGTACGCTGTTTCAGTTGGTGCTTAGTGATTGGGGTAGGCTGAGTTCTCATCTCACGC
The DNA here is from genome assembly GCF_050030745.1 of Enterobacter cloacae complex sp. 402C9. Taxonomy (NCBI): domain Bacteria; kingdom Pseudomonadati; phylum Pseudomonadota; class Gammaproteobacteria; order Enterobacterales; family Enterobacteriaceae; genus Enterobacter; species Enterobacter cloacae complex sp. 402C9. The sequence continues at coordinate 2,118,135 of NZ_JBLGUW010000001.1, forward strand.
CATTCACAATTGATACCAGTAGACAGCAGCGCATCTTTCCAGTCATCAGAGTTAAAGGTGTCATCCAGTGACTCTACCAGAGCATTCACGTAGTCTTCAGTCACCAGAGCCGGAGCGTCACCCATCAGGCCATCACCTTGACCGTCACGAGTAGAAAAGTTGATAGAGCCGCCAGTGTTATGCTCAGAGATTTCATAAGAGAGACCCTGAGACAGATTAGCAGCCTGACGAGCAGCAGCCTCTGAGGTCAGGAAAGCGGCCTGACGGTCTCCAGTGGTGTTATTGCCTTTACCCTGATTGATACCCATAGACTGTGAACCCGGCATTGCATCGTTTAAGTTACCCATAATTTATTCTCCTTCTATTCAATTGATTGAGACCCTGAGGAACACCCTCAGAGCCTTAAAGTTTCTTAGTGGTCAGCTATTAAAAGAGGCCGCCAGCACCACCCATCACAGAGCGAGCGCGTTTAATTTCAGCCTGACGATTAGCCTCACGCTCAGCGTTAGCCTTAGCGATTTGCTCAGGTGTAGCGAACTGGTCAGCGATACGTTGAGCCTCACGGTCAGCTTCCAGAGCGGCCTTGCGGTCAGCCTCAGCTTTCTCCTGAACGTATTCACCCAGAGCGTGAACATGTTGGCTGTAGCAACGGACAGGCAAGCCAGCATCCACGAGTTGCTTTAACACCCACACAGAATCGGCAGGTGTCATAGAGTTGAGCATGGGAACAATGACCAGTTCATCAAAAGCCTTGATAGTCCATTTCATTCCATGAGCAATCATTGAGCCTTTCTCTTTGTTTACTTCTGTAATACCTAATGTGATTCCGTATTTCATAGTATTTCTCCTTCTATTGATTGATGTTTATTAGTCAACCTGCAAGGCGCTCTCGCAGGCTTCAATAAGTTCGGGGTGTTCATGCTTCAATTGATTTACGGATGCCTCGGTGAGGGTCTGTATGCCGCCCATATTGGTCATTCCCTTTGTTGGGAAGGCGAGAAATATCTGGCGAGGTGTCAGACCAGTAATGGCACATATATCATCAATGAAGTAATAGCGGTAAGCTGTCGTCTTGTCTTTATTAACAAAAGACTTGACTTTGAATCGTAAAGTGGTGGACATATATTTATCTCCTTTTAATTAATGGATACTTTGAGAGCCTGGGCGGTCTCACGGGTTATCTTGGAAAGTTGTTGGTAATAACGGTCAGTCGCAATAACACCGTGTAGGTCACGCATGGTCTTGACTGAGATAATCTCCAGGTGGGTCAGGGCGTCAGCTACGAGCTTTCCGACCATGACAGACTCACCGTGTAGGGTGTTGAAGGCTGCAATCACTTGAGCTTCAGAGACACGGCCTGAGCGGAGCGCCATGCTAAGTTTCTTATTGTCATATCTACGTGGCGTCTTCATTCAGAGCCTCCTTATTCGATTAATTCGTTTATGCAGAAAGAAGCCCAGAGATTTACTCTAAGGCTCATTAAGTTCTTTTAGTTCGTTTATTGCTAAAGAACTCCTGACGATTGCCAAGAGTATTTTAAGGAGGAGACCATGAGTAGTGAAGGAGTTAAGGCTATGTCTGTAATCTTAATGTTTTTCTCATGGTCTCCCAATAGTGATGACAATTAAATTAGATACGCTCAAAACTGAGCACATCTTTTGATAGTCCTTTGAGTTTAAGGGCCAACTATCGACCCATAATGATTACCCGGATTAACCCACTTTCAGCGTGCAAATTTCACCGCTGGAACGCAGAGCTTTAACTCCAATTACGTCTCTTTAACCGAGAATGGGCATATTGGCGGTTATCTTTCTCCCGTTCTTTATGGTCAGCTATAAAGGTCTTAATATTCTCTTCAATAACAGACTCAGCAACTGCCACTTGGACAGCTTCAAGATTGGTCATTTCCATAAATGCTTTTGATACAGAGATTCCATACTCAAAATCTAACCATGAGGCAAAGTTACAGGCAGCAGCAGGAGATGCCAGCCATGAGGAACCTAATTCACCCATTCGAATAAGACGAATTTCATCTTTATCCCTGAGCCACTTTCCCGCCTTGGTCTTCGTGAATCGGTTAACCATTGTTGACTCATTATCTTCTACCTTGCCAATAGAGATACCTTCACGTCGAATCTCATCGAGACGGAACAGGCCATCTTGCGACTTAATGACGGTTCCAAAGATTGCTATTTGATATTCGTTATTCATAGTTGTTACTCCTTTTGTTTTGCCATCTGTTCCACCTGTCAGCCAGCACCAAGCGCCCACCATGAAGGGACAACCAGAGACAGCAGATGGCAAACAGAAAGAGGCTTGGATTGATAGAGGTCGTGGATTGACCGTCTGACAGAATCTTAGGGTTATTTTCTATAGTGATGCTGATTGTTTATACAGTGGCTCCTGAAGAGATAGCTTTTAGGGAGCTTCCCCAAAGTGATGACAATTAATCCATAGGCAATCTTAATGATGCCTCTACAGATAAGGGAACACAGGCAGAGTAATTTAATATTGAAACTATTAGTGTGGTAACTACCTCGCTGGTCATCACTTGAATTAATCATTCAACTCATAATGATAACATTAAGTAACTATCTTGAGGCTGACCCAGAGACCTACGCAGACAACCAGCAGATAACCAACTCAGTCCAAGGGAAACTAAGCGAGTCTCAATGAATCAATAGGTTAGCTCGTAGAGGTGACACAAGTGAACTATAGGTGACACAAGCCCACAGCTATAAGGAATTTGTCTGATATCGTTACGTTGTCACAAAGTGATTCGCAGAGGGAGCCACTGGCGGGCGCTATGGGGGAAGCTGGCGAGGCGCTCTTTATTACATGACCACAGAGATTTTTCTGTAAGATTTTCATTGAGACCCTCTTAGACCATAGGCAGCTCAGTTAAGGCTTACAGGCTCCCAGGGACTCATTGAGGGTGGAGGTTAGTTAACCATTACCACTATTCGCTCTCAATGATATCTAAGCGAGGGCTTATAGACCAGATGTCGCTAAGGAATCCAGCAGAGGCTACGTGTGGTCTTAAAGAGTCTTAGAGTTATTAATCTCTTAATATGGTCTTATAACCATTCATCAAGGAACTTGAGATTAAACTTTAAGAGTCTCTAAAAGGTCTCTCAAGCACATCAACGAAAGCAGGTCTAAAGAGTGGTCTCACCCGTCTCTTAGATTGTTCCTGTTCGCTGTCTCATAGCTCGCTTAGGTCTCGCAGATGTCTCCCGTTGCTACAATAGGTTGTCTCTCACACAGAGCCTACACGGTCAATCTTCTGAGTCTCTAAGGTCATGGCCTTGAGGATGCTTGCAAAGTTAACCCCTTTTTATTTGAGGTGTCTTTGAATAGGGGCAGACACAAAGATTTCTCAGTGAGCCTCTCCCCATAGTGATGACAATTGGTTTCTCTTGACAAGCATTAAGATTCTATATTCTTGCTAACGCACTATGAGTGAAACCTTCAATGCTTCTGCCAGTCTTCCCACAGCGTGACCCTTACCGTAAAGGTCAAAGGCCAGCGATTGAGAGCTATGACCAAGAACCCCTTGAGCGTCTGTAAGATTCACGCCAGCGGCTTTCATTGTCCCTGTCAGTGTATGGCGCAAGGAATGGAATGTGAGATTCTCTGTTTCTCCCAGAACGCTCTTACGGTAGACATTGTTGAACCATTTGGACGCCCCAGCACTACTCATGCCCAAAATAGGCTTATCAGCATCCAGACCAGCGACCCACGCTTTGAACTCTTCAAGGTCGAACCCGTAAGCGCCATCGGTAAGTGGAACCAATCGGATTGAACTTTTGTTCTTCGTGGTCTTGCCATCGTTGGTATTTATATCAATGACAGTAAACCCGGAGTCTTCACGGATATCTTTCGGCGTTAACTGAGCCAACTCACTGACACGAGCACCAGTAATAGCACCCAGCGCCACCAGATAACGCTGACCGTCATTCTCAGTTGTTGTAAGCGCTTCGGTAAGCATCGCCATTTGTTCACCAGAGAACGGCTTACGCTGGCTCTCAGCCCCACGGAGTTTAAGACCTGTACTGTAATCTTTGGATATATGACCGTTCATCACTGCCCAGCTAATAACCGTGGATAGTTTGGTCAGGAGTTTATTGATAGTGGTGGCAGCAAATTCATCATCAACAAGTGAATCCCTGAGCGCCACAAGTTCAGCCCTTGAATAATCCGCAAGGTTCAGGCCATCAGTGAAACGGCATAGGGTGTTATATGATGAAGTTAAATCCGCGATACTGGATGCTTTCAGGTTCACTTTATGTTCAGACAAATAAGCGTCTGAAAGCTCGCGGAAAGTTACAACCACAGGAGCAACTATAGAGCATTGAGCAGGAGAGGGATTAACAGGAGCATCCCCGCGCTGTTCTTCAAGTAATCCTATCAGAGCATCAGCCTTGCCGTTAAGACGCCCTTGGGACGCTTTGAGCATCTTCACGGCCTCAGTGATGGCTTTATGCTGGTCAATGGTCAGGCTCATGGTTGCCGCTATATGGCGCAGGTTAATCATTGTCTCCTGACACTGGTCAATGAAGATATCAGACTCTCCCGCTTTGACACTCTGACTCAGCCAATCAGCCGCCACATCCTTAATGCGCTCTCTGAGTTCTTCGAGTGTGGCTTCTGGCTGGTCGAGAGAGAACAGCTTTATTGTTTGCTGGATTTTAATCATGAACCGTGTGGCCTCAGAATAGCTGTCAGATTGGGAGGAGATTGTCATGTGGTTTACCGGGGAGCCTGTCCTTCTGATTCGGATATGGTAATACTTTGAGTTGCTCTTTTTGAATACTGATGTTTGTAACATTGTCTCAGCCCTTCTGATTTTGTGTCAGGATGGGGCTTAGAACTTTCCGGTAATTCTATGAAACTTAAGTATTAACAGTAAGTTAATTGCTTATTGGTATTAATACCTAAGTTCCAGATGAACTTGATCGGCACATCCAGCTTATCCTTACCGCGTACGCCGTCGCGCAGGGCGGTCATCTCCGGTCCACGCACGATGGCATCCGTCCAGCTGAAGCAGGAGATTTGCGTTTTCACAGGATTTTCCGGCAGCGGCATACGTTCGATGGTGATGGTGTAGGTCGATTCGCGCGCGCCGCTGTTGCCGCCGTTAATGCCGACGTTGCCGGTCAGGATCGGCAGCATGGCGATGGCGCGGGATGTCTGCTCGCCGTTGGCCTGACGCTGCGGGCCCCAGCCCTGGCAAATGTAGGCCGGTTTTGCCGAACCGATTTCACGGGCCAGCTTAATGATGCGATCGGCAGGAATGCCTGTAATGCGCGACGCCCATTCCGGGGTTTTCGCGGTTTTGTCATCACCCTGGCCGAGAATATAGGCTTTGTAATGACCGTTAACAGGTGCGCCTTCCGGCAGGGTTTTTTCGTCATAACCTACGCAGTATTTATCGAGGAAGGGCTGATCGACGAGGTTTTCATTAATCAGCACCCACGCAATACCTGCCACCAGTGCGGCATCGGTGCCCGGACGAATCGGGATCCACTCGTCTTCGCGGCCTGCGGCGGTGTCGGTGTAGCGCGGATCGATAACGATCATTCGTGCGTTAGACCGTTCACGTGCCTGTTCAAGGTAGTAAGTGATCCCGCCGCCGCTCATGCGCGTTTCTGCCGGATTATTGCCGAACATCACCACCAGTTTGGTGTTTTCGATATCCGATGTACTGTTGCCGTCGTTGCTGCCGTAGGTGTAGGGCATTGCGCAGGCGATCTGCGCGGTGCTGTAGGTGCCGTAGTGGCTGAGGAAGCCGCCGTAGCAGTTCATCAGGCGTGCCACCAGCGAGGCGTAAGGGGAGGAGCGGGTGATATTGCCGCCGACAATTCCGGAGGAGTAGTTAATGTAGACCGCTTCGTTGCCGTATTTTTCGACCACGCTTTTCAGGCTCGCGGCGATGGTGTCCAGCGCTTCTTCCCAGGTGATACGTTCAAACTTGCCTTCTCCGCGTTTGCCCACGCGTTTCATCGGATAGTTCAGACGGTCTGGATGATTAATGCGACGGCGAATTGAACGGCCTCGCAGGCAGGCGCGAACCTGATGGTTGCCGTAAACATCCTCGCCGGTATTATCCGTTTCAACCCAATAGACTTCGTCATCGCGAACGTGCAGACGTAGCGCGCAGCGGCTACCGCAGTTTACCGAGCAGGCGCCCCAGACGACTTTATCTTCCGCTGGCTGAATAGCGGTCTGCACTGCGGCGGCGGCGCTTTTCAGACCAAAAGGCAATGCGATCCCACCGGCGGCAAGCGCCAGAGATCCTATGGCAGTAGATTTAACCAGAGTTCGACGGCTTATCCCGTCGTGATGTTCAACTTCGGACATAACTCACCCCATCATTGTTAATAATTATTTTCACCCGTGACTACAACCGGGCTAATGATGGGGGGAGTGTTACTTATTTAGAGGTATTAAATATTAATCCTCGTCAACTCAGGGGAATTGAGTGGGAAAATCATTGCGGCTCAGCGGGTGCATTCTCCTGCGTACCTGCACCGCTTACCGGGTAGTTTCCGCTACTGGTGCGAGTGTACAAAATTTTGAAAGTATCGTTGGCGCAATGCCCAACGACCTGCGCATCCGGCTGGTCCGCCTGATCGTTCGGCACGATGTTCAGGGTAAAGCCAGACTCCGGTACGCCGTTGTTGATAATTTTCTGCTGAATGTCGCTTTTCACGCGCTCGCAGGAGTCCGGGGCCGCAAGAATAGCAGGTGAAGCACTCATTAACAGCAGGGCGGTAATCCAGGGTAACCGTTTCATCTGTAGCTCCTTTTCACTGTGTAGACTGTAAGCATAGCAGGGTTAGGGTAAGCTTTTGTTTTTGTGTCTCTCTTTCTGAATTGTCCTGGAGCCCCGCCTGCGTCATAAAATAAATTGCGAATAATGGTGCTGATTGTCTACCAGATAAGAAGGCAGGGTGCGTTTTGATACCTCTTGCCTGACCAGTTTCCGGTCTCGTCCCCAGATATCTTCGGCGTTGGTGATAACCTTCATAATATGTTCCGGGTTATTAAATTCCGGCAGATCGTATTCGGTATGAGAAATGGTAGACATTTTTTCGGAAATTCTTTCTGGGGTCATTACCCAGGAGAAATGCCAGCCGCCATCTTTCACAACCTTATTATTGATTTTTAGCCAGTTCCATTTAAACCATGACCAGTTTTTATCTTTGCGTGCCCGCTTCCAGTTTCTGAAAGATTCAGGCTCACCGTGGAAGAAATGCTTAAGGTTGTAATAGGACGTCGCGCGGGGCAAGGTACATTTTCTCGGCGTACCATCCATGTTGTGAACCTGAAGATTAAACTGATAGTTGAACACGTTTTGATGAATAGTCGTGCAGAGCGCGCGTGGATTAATGGCCCTGACCGTCTCGGGAGAGAAAATTTCATCAACGTCTGACACCAGAATCAGATCGTCGTCTGCCGCGTCTTTTAACCCATTCATAATGGAGTTGCGAAGCGCTGCTTCATTTGCCCAGGCATCAACCTGGTTATTGTCAGCACTGTTTAAAATAGGCTGCGCGTCAAAAGGCACGTAAATAATTTTGTCTCTGAATTTGGCAAACTTCGTAATATCGAAATGTAATTCTCGCGGTATGCCCGTAAAAGAGTGTGTTGCTTCTACAATGACAAAACGGTCAACGACATCAGCGAGCGTATGTAATCTGATGTCGAGCAACATATCTTCGTCATAGTACAAAAAACAGTCGTAAATCATGATGTTAACCCGAAAATTTAAGAATCTAATTTTATAATAATGTGGAATTTTCCGCGCCCAAAGTAGCCACTTTGGCAGGTCTCGTCAATGCAAATGACGGATTTATACAGCGTAAAGAGTCAAATGAAGTGCTGTTATGTAAGTTGCTGTATTTGCTAATATGATTGTATCTCTCTCTGAACGGTAAATGATGTGAATAAATACGCAGCGATAACGCTACTGGCAACGGTACTGGTGGGATGTGACAACAACACCGCGCCGCTGTCATTTACGCCGGAGATGGCGAGCTTTTCGAACGAGTTTGACTTTGACCCTCTGCGCGGGCCGGTGAAAGATTTTACCCAGACGCTGTTGAACGATAAGGGTGAAGTCTCTAAACGCGTGACCGGAACGATGTCGTCGGAGGGGTGTTTCGATACCCTTGAACTGCACGATCTGGAGGCTAACACGGGCGTTGCGCTGGTGCTGGATGCTAACTACTACGTCGATGCGGAAACCCAGCAGCAGAAGGTGAAGTTGCAGGGAAAATGTCAGCTGGCGGAACTGCCGTCTGCCGGCCTGACGTGGGACACCGACGATAACGGGTTTGTGGTTGCCGCGCACAGCAAAGAGATGGAAGTGAAGTACCAGTATGACGCCGACGGCTACCCGCTGGGTAAAACCACGGTCTCCGGCGACCAGCGATTATCGGTCAAAGCGATGCCGTCGAAAGATCTGCGTAAGCGCATGGATTATACGGCGGTAAGCCTGTTGAACGATAAACCGATGGGCAATGTAAAGCAGAGTTGCGATTACGATCGCCACAACAACCCGGTGAGCTGTGAGCTGGTTATCGTCGATGACAGCGTTAAACCTGCCATTGAGCGCAAGTACACCATCAAAAACAGCATTGAATATTATTAAGAATAATACCGCGCAGGTTACTGCGCGGTGGGTTTAAGCAGGTTGGCGGAGGAGGATTTATGCCCGGCCAGATGCTGATGCTGGAAAATGCACATGCGGATGGTGTTACGGTATTCGCCATTAATAAAGAACTCATGGATCAGTTCACCTTCCACCATAAAGCCGAGCTTACGGTAGATATGAATCGCTTTTTCGTTCTCTTTATCGACGATGAGGTAAAGCTTGTAGAGATTCAGGACGTTAAACCCATAATCCATCGCCAGCTTTGCCGCCCGCGACGCAAGACCTTTCCCCTGGTGCTCCGGTGAAATAATGATCTGAAATTCCGCCCGACGGTGAACATGGTTGATCTCAACCAGCTCAACCAGCCCGGCTTTCTCACCTTCGCACTCCACCACAAACCGGCGTTCACTTTGATCGTGGATATGCTTATCGTAGAGATCGGACAGCTCGACGAAGGCCTCGTAAGGCTCTTCAAACCAGTAGCGCATCACGCTGGCATTGTTGTCGAGCTGGTGGACAAAGCGTAAATCTTCGCGCTCCAGCGGACGGAGCTTTACGTCACACGGCATCGACATTACGGTGCTACCGTGCGGCCAGTGCGACGATCCAGACAGCGCAGGGTGTTAGGCTCCCAGTAAGCGTTGACGTCGGCACTTTGCTGGCATTTGTCGCGGGCATCAAACGCGACGTCTTCTTTATCCCACTCTTTTTCCACGCGCTTATTCACTTTCTGACGCAGGCTGCGGGTGTCATTCCATTGTTCTTTGTCCATGGCGGCGTTCTGGCGGCTTTGCGCGCTGTCACCAGACTCAATGATGAGTTTGCTGGTTTCGGCTGATGCCGTTGCGGCGAAGGCGAACGAGGACAGCGCCAGTGCGGCTGTCAGACAAAGGCGTTTGCTTAATGTAGTCATAGCGTTTCCTTTAAACTGGTGCAGACAATCGGATTACCCCGTTGGATTCTACACCAATCCGAAAGGGTGTCATACCCGCGCGGCAGGTATGGGAACGATGAGAGCATTATCGCGTATGATGTCTAAATCAATCCTCACGAAACGAGAAAAATGTTCAAAACGACGCTGCTTTTTTTCGCGACCGCGCTGTGTGAAATCATCGGATGCTTTTTGCCGTGGCTCTGGCTAAAGCGGGGCGCTTCCGCGCTGCTGCTGATCCCGGCGGGTGTGTCTCTGGTCCTTTTCGTCTGGCTGCTCACCCTGCATCCGGCCGCTAGCGGGCGGGTTTATGCGGCCTACGGAGGGGTGTACGTCTGTACTGCGCTGCTGTGGCTGCGCTTTGTCGATGGCATCAGGCTAAGCCTGTATGACTGGGCAGGCGCGCTGGTTGCCCTGTGCGGCATGTTGATCATCGTGGCCGGCTGGGGACGCGCATAGTCGTCCTCATAGTGTGATCGCCCACTGATTTTTCGATCGTTATACTTGTATGGTAGTAGTGTAGTTGCGTAAATTTCCTGCATCACAACGAGCGATGTAAGGAAATGGATTATGAAGATTGTCGGGGCTGAAGTATTTGTCACCTGCCCGGGGCGTAACTTTGTCACCCTTAAAATCACCACCGATGAGGGCATTGTCGGCCTGGGTGATGCCACGCTTAACGGACGTGAACTTTCCGTTGCCTCCTACCTGAAAGATCACCTGTGCCCTCAGCTGATTGGCCGCGATGCGCACCGCATCGAAGATATCTGGCAATTCTTCTATAAAGGCGCGTACTGGCGTCGTGGCCCGGTCACCATGTCAGCGATTTCTGCCGTGGATATGGCGCTGTGGGACATCAAAGCGAAAGCCGCGAAAATGCCGCTCTATCAACTTCTGGGCGGAGCCTCCCGGGAAGGGGTGATGGTTTATTGTCATACCACCGGGCACACGATTGACGACGTACTGGAAGATTATGCCCGTCATAAAGAGATGGGCTTCAAGGCTATTCGCGTGCAGTGCGGCGTGCCGGGTATGAAAACCACCTATGGTATGTCTAAAGGAAAAGGGCTGGCGTATGAGCCTGCAACCAAGGGCGACTGGCCGGACGAGCAGCTTTGGTCCACCGAGAAATACCTCGACTTCACGCCGAAACTGTTCGACGCAGTGCGCAGTCAGTTCGGCTTCAACGAACATCTCCTTCACGACATGCACCATCGTCTGACGCCCATCGAAGCGGCGCGATTCGGCAAAAGCATTGAAGAGTACCGCCTGTTCTGGATGGAAGACCCGACTCCCGCTGAAAACCAGGAGTGTTTCCGCCTGATCCGCCAGCACACCGTCACGCCCATTGCGGTGGGGGAAGTGTTCAACAGCATCTGGGACTGCAAGCAGCTGATTGAAGAGCAGCTCATTGACTATATCCGCGCCACCATAACCCATGCGGGCGGCATCACCGGGATGCGTCGCATTGCTGACTTTGCCTCACTCTACCAGGTGCGCACCGGCTCACACGGCCCGTCGGATCTGTCGCCGATTTGCCACGCCGCGGCGCTGCATTTTGACCTGTGGGTACCGAACTTTGGCGTGCAGGAGTATATGGGGTATTCAGAGCAGATGCTGGAAGTGTTCCCGCACAGCTGGCGCTTCGATAACGGCTATATGCACCCGGGCGACAAGCCAGGGCTGGGCATTGAGTTTGATGAGAAGCTGGCAGCGAAATACCCGTACGAACCGGCCTGTCTGCCGGTGGCCCGTCTGGAAGACGGCACCCTCTGGAACTGGTAAACGAGGAGCGAATAATGAAAAGCGTAGTGATCCAACAGCCGAATGCGCTGGTGATTGAGGAGCGTCCTCTCCCGTTGCCGGGCGCAGGCGACGTCCGCGTCAGAATTAAACTCGCCGGTATCTGCGGTTCAGACAGCCATATCTATCGCGGGCATAACCCGTTTGCGAAATACCCGCGGGTAATCGGTCACGAGTTCTTTGGCGAAATAGACGCGGTTGGCGAAGGTGTGGAGAGCACCCGACTGGGCCAGCGCGTGTCTGTTGATCCGGTGATCAACTGCGGACACTGCTACCCGTGTTCCGTCGGAAAACCGAACGTTTGTACCTCGCTGGTGGTGCTGGGCGTCCACCGTGACGGCGGCTTCAGCGAATACGCCGTCGTGCCGGCGAAAAATGCCTGGCACATTCCGGATGCGATCCCTGACAAACACGCGGTGATGGTTGAGCCCTTCACCATTGCCGCCAACGTGACGGGGCAGGCGAAACCCACCGAACAGGACGTGGCGCTGATCTATGGCGCAGGCCCGATGGGGCTGGTCACCGTGCAGGCGCTAAAGGGCGTTTACAAGGTGAAGCAGGTCATCGTGGTGGATCGCATTGATGAGCGGCTGGGGATGGCGCAACGCAGCGGCGCAGACTGGGTCTTCAACAACAGCGAGCACTCGTTACAGGCCGCGCTGGATGAAAAAGGCATCAAGCCGACGTTAATCATCGATGCTGCCTGTCATCCATCCATTTTGCAGGAAGCGATTACGCTGGCGTCTCCGGCGGCGCGCATCGTGCTGATGGGCTTCTCCAGCGACCCGAGCCAGATCGTGCAACAGGGGATCACCGGCAAAGAGCTGTCGATCTTCTCTTCGCGCCTGAATGCCAACAAATTTCCGGTGGTCATTGACTGGCTGGAAAAAGGGCTGATCGACCCTGAAAAACTGGTCACCCATACATTTGACTATCACCACGTTACAGACGCCATCGAACTGTTTGAAAAAGACCAGCGGCAGTGCTGCAAAGTCTTGCTCACGTTCGACCAATAATAATTCACGCGGTTAAGAGCCTGCGAAGACAGGCTCTCAGTGGTACGCATCTTACCTTGCAGAGATAGCCATTATGACTCAAGCACAACCTCAAAGAAGTACGTCAGACCTGGTGAAAGCCGCCGTATCCGGCTGGCTGGGCACCGCCCTGGAGTTTATGGATTTTCAGCTTTACTCCCTTGGCGCCGCGCTGGTATTCCATGAAATTTTCTTCCCTGAACAATCCGCGGCCATGGCGCTGATCCTGGCGATGGGGACCTATGGGGCAGGCTACATCGCGCGTATCGTCGGGGCATTTATCTTCGGCAGAATGGGCGACAGAATTGGCCGCAAAAAGGTGCTGTTTATCACCATCACCATGATGGGGATCTGCACCACCTTAATCGGCGTCCTGCCAACCTACGCGCAGATCGGGATTTTCGCACCGGTGCTGCTGGTGACGCTGCGCATTATTCAGGGGCTGGGCGCGGGGGCAGAAATCTCCGGCGCAGGTACCATGCTGGCGGAGTACGCGCCGAAGGGTAAACGCGGCATCATCTCCTCGCTGGTGGCCATGGGAACCAACTGCGGGACGCTGAGCGCCACGGCGATCTGGGCCGTGATGTTCTTTGCCCTCGATCGTGAAGAACTTATTGCCTGGGGCTGGCGCGTGCCGTTCCTCGCCAGCGTGGTGGTGATGATCTTCGCCATCTGGCTGCGTATGAACCTTAAAGAGAGCCCGGTGTTTGAGAAGGTTAACGACGCTGAAACCATTGCGCCGGTTGCTGCGCAGGATACCTCATTAGGTGCGATGTTTAAGAGCAAATCGTTCTGGCTGGCGACGGGGCTGCGCTTTGGTCAGGCCGGCAACTCAGGTTTGATTCAGACTTTCCTTGCCGGATATCTGGTGCAGACGCTGTTGTTTGATAAGGCGATCCCAACCGATGCGCTGATGATCAGTTCGATTCTCGGCTTCCTCTCCATCCCGCTGCTGGGCTGGCTGTCCGATAAAGTGGGGCGCCGTCTGCCGTATATCCTCCTTAACATTTCAGCCATTATTCTGGCTTACCCGATGCTGTCGATTATCGTCGATAAGAGTTACGCGCCGGGCGTGATTATGCTCTCTATCATCGTTATTCATAACTTTGCGGTGCTCGGGCTGTTCGCGCTGGAAAATATCACCATGGCAGAGATGTTTGGTTCGCGGAACCGCTTTACCCGCATGGCCATTTCGAAAGAGGCGGGCGGGCTGGTAGCCGTAGGCTTTGGTCCGGTGCTGGCGGGGATCTTCTGCAACATGACCGGGTCCTGGTGGCCGATTGTGGTGATGCTGGTGGCGTACTCGCTGATTGGGCTGGTCTCCGCGTTGCTGATGCCGGAAGTGCGCGACCGCGATTTGAGTGAAGCCGAAGATGCTGCGGAGGCTCCTCATAAGGACTCGGTAGCCTACGGCGCGCTCTCTTCACGCCGCTAGTGGTTTACATCTTGCGTTACCTGTCACACAACTTTTTACTGATGTCACACCACATGGCGAAAAGTTAATGTAAATCAAGATCTGAAAACGATGTATCAGTATGGTTAATGGCAGCGTTTTTTGACTCCGACTGCCATTCTAGTTGGTGTAGTCAGCAGGCGCTGCCGCTCTTAAAAGGAAGCGGCAGTGGATCACAGCTTTCATTAATTAACGAGTCTCAATCATGGAAAACCGGTTATTACAGGCGAAGGCAACGCATCCTCAATACGATCGCGACAGCCTCAAGGCACGCATTGTTCATTTAGGGTTTGGCGCGTTTCACCGTGCGCACCAGGCTGTGTACACCGATATACTCGCCGCAGAACAGGGCAGCGACTGGGGTTACTGCGAAGTTAACCTGATTGGCGGCGAACAGCAGATCGCCGATCTGAAGGCACAGGATAACCTTTATACCGTGGCAGAGATGTCTGCCGATGCGTGGACGGCGCGCGTGGTCGGCGTCGTCAAAAACGCGCTGCATGCGCAGATCGACGGGCTGGAAACCGTGCTGGCGGCGCTGTGCGAGCCGCAGGTCGCCATTGTTTCCCTGACCATCACCGAGAAAGGATATTGCCACTCCCCGGCAACCGGACAACTGATGTTCGATCATCCGTTAATCGTTGCAGACCTGCAAAACCCGCATCAGCCTAAATCTGCGCCGGGCGTGGTGGTTGAGGCGCTGGCGCGTCGCAAGGCGGCGGGGCTACCGGCATTCAGCGTGATGTCATGCGATAACATGCCGGAGAACGGCCACGTGATGCGCAATGTGACCTGTGCCTACGCGCGCGCTGTTGACGGCGAACTGGCGGACTGGATCGAAGCGAACGTCACCTTCCCGTCAACCATGGTGGACCGCATTGTGCCCGCCGTCACGGCTGATACGCTGGATAAAATCGAACAGCTGACTGGCGTACGCGATCCGGCAGGTGTCGCCTGCGAGCCGTTCCGCCAGTGGGTGGTGGAAGATAATTTTGTTGCCGGACGTCCCCAGTGGGAAAAGGCCGGTGCGGAGCTGGTTTCTGATGTCATTCCGTTTGAAGAGATGAAGCTGCGAATGCTTAACGGCAGCCACTCGTTCCTGGCCTATCTCGGCTATCTGGCCGGTTATCAGCACATTAACGACTGCATGGAAGATGAACATTATCGCGCAGCCGCGCATGCGCTGATGCTGATAGAGCAGGCGCCGACGTTGAAAGTGCGGGGCGTGGATTTGGGTCGTTATGCCGACCAGCTGATTGCGCGTTACAGCAATCCGGCCCTGCGTCACCGCACCTGGCAAATCGCCATGGACGGTAGCCAGAAATTGCCGCAGCGCATGCTCGATTCCGTGCGCTGGCACCTTGTTCACCAGAAACCCTTCCCGTTGCTGGCCCTCGGCGTGGCGGGCTGGATGCGTTATGTCGGCGGTGTGGATGAGCAGGGTAACGCGATTGAGGTGAGCGATCCGCAGCTGGCGGTGATTCAGGCGGCGGTAAACGGTAGCGCTGAAGGTGAAAGCCGCGTTAGCGCGCTGTTGGGCATTGAGGCTATTTTCGGTAATGAGCTGCCGAAGGACACGGTATTCGTGGCTGCCGTCATGCAGGCCTATCAAACGTTGCTGCAAAAAGGCGCGAAGGCCACGGTTGCTGAGTACGCAGCCCGGCTTTAACGCTTTGACATGCCGCCGTTCGCGGCGGCATGTCGGGGCACAGCTTAGTGCATCCCCAGGCGAATCAGCTCAATCGGTTCGAACTTACCTTCGCATCCTTCCACTTCAACCGTTTTACCACGACGCACCTGCTCGGCATTAAGGCCGTCGCTGTGGATCGCTTTAATCACGCCGAACTGACCTGTGCCGCTAATCATGACGCGGCTGCCAGTGGTGATTGCATTTCGGTTACGGTCGTATGTCATCATGGTATTTTCTCCTCTCGCACTTATCCGTTACGGCGCTAATTCAACGGCTGCCGTTCACGGGGCACTATTAATACGCCTCTCTTAAACAGAATTATTTGCTTTTGATCAAGCTCACACTTTTTTCTTATTTCCTGATGGCGTTGACGGTTCAGGACACCGCTTTACAAAGCGGACAGTTATTTTCCTTAATTGATAGTTTCCAGACGCAAGTGTTTAGGCTTTGTTTATATCCACAATGCCATTCTGGAGGCAGAAAATAACCCTTCATCGGAAAAGGAGTCAGGCTTATGTATAAGAAAATTTTGATGCCTGTTGACGTGTTTGAAATGGATCTAAGCGATAAAGCGGTACGCCACGCGGTCAACCTCGCGAAATCGGAAGGCGCGACGATCACCCTGGTCAACATTCTCCCTAACAGCAGCCGTTCGTTACTGCGGGGGTTCAATGCCGATATTAAGAAGTTCGAAGAGTATATGACCGCCGAGTCGGATAAGAAGATGAAGGCACTGAAACGGCTCTTTGATATGTCCCCGGAAAATATTGATTGTGAAGTACGTTTCGGCAACGTACGCGATGAAATCATCCAGCTCAGCAAAGAGGGGAAATATGACGTTATTGTTATTGGATCAAGAAACCCGAGCATGACAACACATCTGCTGGGCTCGAATGCTGAAACTATCCTGCGCTACGCCACTATTCCGGTATTAGTGGTCCGCTAATCACTTCGCCGCAACCGAAAGGGGGCAGCGAAGCTTTATTCTTCGCTAAACCACTCGCGGTTTTCCTGACGAATTAACTGAACTGACTCGCTAATTTCCTGAAGGTGAAGCGTCATCGCTTTATCTACGGCTTCCACGTCGCGTTTTTCCAGTGCGCTGAAAATATCGTGATGCTGGCGCAGCAACATCTCTGGCGGAGAAACATGGTCGAGGCTCATGTAGCGCACGCGGTCGATGGTAGCTTTGATGTTTTCGACGGTATCCCACGCGAGCTGGCACTCGGCGATCTGCGCCAGTTTCTGGTGAAACTCGTCGTCCAGCTGGAAAAAGTCGTTCAGCTGTTTGCGGTCGATGGCAATGCGTTGCTGATGCAGGTTTTGCTCCAGCAGGTAGCACTGGTTATCGTTGATGAGCGACGCGGCGCGACGCACAACGGCGCACTCAATGGCCTGGCGAACAAAACAGCCATTCCGTACCTGCGAAAGCGAAATTTTATTTACATAGCTGCCGCGCTGAGGGCGGATCTGGATAAGGCCGTTTTCTGCGAGCTTAATAAACGCCTCGCGCACGGGCTGACGGGAAACGTCAAAACGTACCGAAACCTCTTTTTCTGAGAGTGGCGTTCCCGGTGGGATCAGGCAGCGAACGATATCACGGCGTAAGATGCGATAAATTTGCTGATTTACAGGCTGGGTAGGATTAAGTTGCGATTCAGCGGCCATGGGTTGTGATTTCTCAGAGAGTTAACCTGAACATACTACCATTCTTTTACCCGTCATCACATACCCGGCCCGCAGGCCGGGAAGGGTGAATTACCCGCGATGCACGCTGAGTCCGGCATAGGTCTGGCTGACGGGCATCATCTCAACCGTGTTGATGTTGACATGCTTCGGCAGCGTCGCGACCCACCAGACGGTTTCGGTGATATCTTCCGGCGTCAGCGCATTCGCATTTTCATAGGTTTTATCCGCTTTCGCGTCATCGCCTTTGAAACGCACGTTGGAGAATTCCGTTCCACCGACCAGACCCGGCTCAACATCGGTCACGCGGATCGCGGTACCGTGCAGGTCGGTGCGCAGGTTCAGGCTGAACTGGCGTACAAAGGCCTTGGTTGCGCCATAGACGTTGCCGCCCGCGTAAGGCCAGCTGCCTGCGGTGGAACCGATATTAATGATATGACCACGATTACGTTCAACCATGCCCGGCAGCACGGCGCGGGTCATGTACACCAGGCCTTTGTTGTTGGTGTCGATCATGTTCTCCCAGTCTTCGACGTTGGCTTTGTGGGCAGGCTCCATGCCCAGCGCCAGGCCAGCGTTATTGACCAGCACGTCGATTTCACGCCATTCGGCAGGCAGGTTGGCAATCATCTCTTCAATGGCGGCGCGGTTGCGCACGTCCAGCTGTGCGGTCAGGATGCTGTCGCCCAGCTCGTCTTTCAACTCCTGGAGACGCTCCTGACGACGACCCGTTGCAATCACCTTATGTCCGTTGGCGACGAAGCGACGCGTGATGCTTTCACCAAAACCTGCTGTCGCCCCGGTAACTAATATAATCATCTCACTGTTCCTCAACGCTTTTTGTGTTGTACTACCATAGCACGCACTCGGGCACATCGTTAAGGCAACATTTGTATGACGCCATTGCAGGCCGGAGCAGGCTGGCCTACTCTGGTGAGAAATACCGTGCTCAGGAGTAAACGATGTCGGTCAACAACCCTTTCTTTGACGTTAGCCTGCTGCCTTATCAGGCTCCGCGTTTTGATGTGATAGAAGACAGCCACTATCGCCCGGCGTTTGATGAAGCAATGCGCCTCAAGCGTGCAGATATTGACGCGATTATCGCGCAGAGCGCCGTGCCGGACTTCAACAACACCGTGCTGGCGCTGGAAAAGAGCGGGGCCATGCTGTCGCGCGTCAGCAGCGTGTTCTTCGCCATGACGTCCGCACACACCAACGATTATCTTCAGGCACTGGACGAGCAGTTCTCCACCGAACTGGCCGGGCTGGCGAACGATATCTGGCTAAACGATACGCTTTTCGCCCGCGTGGAAGCCGTCTGGCAGGATCGCGACACGCTGGATGCCGAATCCCGCCGACTGACGGAGGTGACGTATCAGCACTTTGTTCTTGCGGGCGCGCGTCTGAACGCCGATGAAAAAGCCGAGCTGAAAGCCCTGAATACCGAAGCCGCCACCCTGACCAGCCAGTTCAACCAGCGCCTGCTGGCGGCGAATAAGGCGGGAGGGCTGGTGGTGGATGATGTTCACCAGCTTGACGGACTCAGTGCGGAGGAGATTGCTGCCGCGGCTCATGCTGCCGCAGAAAAAGGGCTGACGGATCGCTGGCTGATCCCGCTTCTGAATACCACGCAACAGCCCGCGCTGGCGGCGCTGTCTTTGCGCGAGACCCGTAAAAAGCTGTTTAGCGCGGGCTGGGAACGCACTCAAAAAGGCGACGAAAACGATACGCGCGACCTGATCCGTCGGCTTACCGCGTTGCGGGCAAGACAGGCGCAGCTGCTCGGCTTTGACAACTATGCCAGCTGGAGCATTGCCGATCAAATGGCGAAAACGCCGGATGCCGCGCTCGAATTCATGCGCGGGATAGTTCCTGCGGCGCGCAGCAGGGCCGCGCTGGAGCAGGCGGATATTCAGAAGGTCATTGACGACGAGCAGGGCGGTTTTACGGTGCAGGCCTGGGACTGGGCGTTTTATGCCGAACGCGTGCGTTCAGCGAAATACGCGCTGGATGAGTCGCAGATCAAACCCTATTTCGCGCTCAATACCGTGCTGGAAGATGGCGTATTCTGGACCGCCACGCAGTTGTTCGGTATCCGCTTTGTCGAGCGTTTCGATATTCCGGTTTATCACCCGGACGTTCGCGTGTGGGAGATTTTCGACCACACGGGTGAAGGCATGGCGTTGTTCTACGGCGACTTTTTCGCGCGTGATTCCAAAGCGGGCGGGGCGTGGATGGGGAATTTTGTTGAGCAGTCTTACGAGTTTGCCGCGCGTCCGGTGATTTATAACGTCTGCAACTATCAAAAACCAGCGAACGGGCAGACTGCGCTGATCTCCTGGGATGATGTGATTACCCTGTTCCACGAGTTTGGCCATACGCTACATGGCCTGTTTGCCAGCCAGCGCTATGCCACGCTTTCAGGCACCAACACGCCACGTGATTTCGTTGAATTCCCGTCGCAGATCAATGAACACTGGGCCAGCCATCCGCAGGTGTTTGCGCACTTTGCCCGCCATTATCAAACCGGCGAGCCGATGCCGGATGCGCTGCGGGAAAAAATGCTCAATGCGACCCAGTTTAATAAGGGTTATGACATGACGGAACTGCTGAGCGCCGCGCTGCTGGATATGAACTGGCACGGCATTCATGAGCCCATTGAAGACGTGGAAGCCTTTGAAGCCGCCGCGTTGAAAAAAGAAGGGCTGGATCTTCCAGCCGTACCGCCGCGCTATCGCAGCAGCTATTTTGCTCATATCTTCGGCGGCGACTACGCGGCGGGCTATTACGCCTATCTCTGGACGCAGATGCTGGCGGACGATGGCTATCAGTGGTTTGTCGAGCAGGGTGGTTTAACGCGCGAAAACGGACAGACATTCCGCGAGGCGATTTTGTCCCGCGGGAACAGCACTGATTTAGCTGAACTTTACCGGAACTGGCGCGGGCACGATCCGAGGATCGAACCGATGCTGGAGAATCGTGGATTGAGTGCTTAAGGGCTTTTTAGTGTGGAAACAGAACCGGGCGCGATGCCCGGTTTTTTGTTCGATTTTTTCTTCCCCGAAACTCCTCCAAATTCCTCCCCAAAATGAATCCTTGAATTCTGCGAAATTTGCAGGATAACTTTCTTATGGCTGACCCTATATATCAGGGCGAACGACTGGGCAGCTTCCTGCTGCGCCAATGAAGAGGGAATTAATTGTGGAACGTACCCGGGGCTGGAGTGGCGCTGCCTGCGAGGAAAGGTGAATAGGCTGCCCAGTAAATAAAGAGGTTATGGAAACTTGAATACATTACAGTTCATCAGGATTGTTCGATACGCTGATCCCGATCTTGATCAGACTTAAAATCATCAATGCCAGTACCATTGCCACGATAGTAGAGATGATAAGCGTTGTCATAAAGGCCCCCTTTGTGAGTATATCTTTTAGACTGTTTGAATCAAAAAATGTTCCGAGTCCTAAAAAATATATGACATTAGACAGGAATGTATTGTCTGCTAAATGAAAAAAAAGCCTACGCCAGGTAGGCAATACTGATAATTCCTAATTGTTTTAATAATGCTTGTTACTGAAGGTTATCCGCAGTGTTGGTAGAAGATATTGAAGCTTATAGATACTTCCTGGCTGCATCTAATATTTCCTGAGATGTAAGCTCTCGATCTGATGCAACATAGACAACTTCATGGTCACCTGTTAAAGAGGGAAAACCGGCTGACATTATCGGAAGGTTTATCCCTTCTCCATTAGGGTATTGTTCGCGTATTGATGTCACGCCCTTAAGTACGGTGATTACTTTACCTGGTTTACCATTAAAGAAAATAATTACTTTTTTCATGTATCACCATGTATTTCAGGGGGTTTTATGGCCCGGGGTTGTTCGAAAGGGGTTGATTTATTGACGTTTAGTTACCTCTTTCGAAATTAAAACAAGCAATATTCTGCCTTAACGTGTACTGTAGCAGTCCATTTGTACTGGAGAAGCTTATGTCTGCACGTAAAAACACGCAATTCCGCCGAAATTATTTAGTCAAATGCCCTTGTCCAAACTGCACAAGAGACTCGGAGCATAGTTACAATCGTGTACAAAAGGGAGCTCAACTGGTTTGCCCTTACTGCAACGCGTTGTTCAAATCCCCTCAACATTACTAAAAAATCTCATATAATAACTAAGAAGTGATGCTTTTGGAGGCTGCCTAACCTCTTACGCACTTTAATATTTTATAAGCAGTTAGTTTCTGCTTTGAGACTATTCATGCAGCAGTCCTGCATTTCATCACATCGGTCAGCAAATTTGACGGTGCTGTAAATATGCTGGCCTGTTGTAATGATATTCGCAAACGATAAATGACGCTTCTGATTATTTAATTCACAGAAGCTTAAGCGGTCATTGAGGGGGGTTATTTATCGCAAAGCGTAACATTTGCAGCTGTCGGACCTTTGGTACCGGCAATGACAGCAAATTTAACTTTTTGGCCTTCAAAAAGAGTTTTGAATGTCTCTCCCTGTAGAGAAGAAGAGTGAACAAGGATATCTTTACTTCCATCGAGTGGGGAGATGAAGCCAAAACCCTTATCATCGTTAAACCACTTAACAAGACCTATCATTTTTGATGACATAAAAACTCCACTTGAACACTTAAAAGTTACAAGTTCATGAAAAGAAACGCATGATGGCATACGTATGGACTCAAGAGGAGGGGATATCAGAGATAGCACCTGGTTATGAGGACTACTTTGGAAAAGTCAGATTCACATTGCATCGAACCAACCGCATCATTAAGGCACGTGTAGATCTTTTAAGCAAATCTTATTTTAGCCATCTGGGAGGCCATACAGATTAGATTAGCCAATCCAAATTTTTCCTGTGTCGTCAAATTTGATTTATAGCAAGGAAATAATTTGTCTCGTAAAATGACAGGAGTTGTCAAAGGTTTTGACTTCAATAGAAGGAAGGGTTTTATTATCCCATCTAAAAAGTGCAGGTCTAACTAAGATCAGATTTGATTTCTATTTGCTCTATCAAATTCCTCCCCTGGTTTTTTACATTTCCTACTGTACGCGTTACCGCATGCCAGACGAACTTATCGGTGGGCACTGCACCATCTGAAGCTATCTCTTCAGCTTCTTTCCCGCCAACATGCTGGCGCATCCACTCGCGTGCCGCTTCTGGTGACAAAACCAGTGGCCTGCGGTCATGAATGTCGACGAGGCCTTTATCAGCCGCAGACGTCACAATCAGAAATCCCTCGGCTTCATCGCCGCGCTCAAACGGTGTGCTTCCGATCGCCGCCATAAAGATTGGCTGACCGTCGGCCCGGTGGATGAAGTAGGGTTGTTTCTTGTCACCTGACTTCTTCCATTCGAACCATCCATCGGCAAAACAGATCGCCCGGCCATGTTGCCACAGAGGTTTAAACATTCTGCTGGTGGCCGCGGTTTCTACACGTGCGTTAATCAGTGGTGCTTTGTCCCACCATCCAGGTGCGTAGCCCCAGAACACCGGATCGAGGTGCAGTAGTTCGTCGCGTTCGCTCAGCAGCAGGACTTTGGTACCGGGCGCGACGTTGTACCGGCCAATGGGGGCCGGGTCATACGCGATGTCGCGATCGCCTTCGTCGGCAAGGTAGGCCAGGTATTCTTCACGGGTTTGGGCTTGTGCAAAGCGTCCACACATAGAAACCTCCAGTCGGATGTCATACTCAAAGTATAGGGCAGGGATAAGATGACTTGATCGACATGCAAAAGCTGTATTTTGTACAAGATAACGCGAGAAAATGGGCAGAAATTCCGGGAGGCGTTTTTATCTTGCGGGCACGATCCGAGAAATGAACCGATGCTGGAGAACCGCGGGTGAGTGATTAAAGGCATTACTGGCTGAAAACAGAACCGGGCATTGCGCCCGGTTTTTCCCCGGTGGGCTGGTATTTGTTAACCTTGTTACTCTTGCGTCAGCCACATGTCCGACTCTTCAAACATTTCCTCAAGCATACGGTTCAGCTTTTCCCGGTCGCTTTTGCTGGCATCGCTATTCAGGCCATTCGCCTGCATTGGCTTAACCGTCACGCTGGCATCAGGAAAAATCCGGTGCACACGTTTTGTCAGTTCAGCCAGAATTATCTCCCTGGCTCCCTCCAGCCCCTGTACGTTTCGCTTGTCATAAACCAGTTCAACAAACATTATTTTTTCCCTATGAATATTAATTGTGCGATTCTGTCTGCACGTAAAAATACTACTGTATATGGGTACAGTCAAACGGCATTCCGGCTAAAGAAATGCCATGCCGCCCTTCACCTTGTTTATGTTGATGACAATCTATTCATTTAGCCTTTAAAACGAGCAGTCGAAGCGTTTAATCGTAAAATTTACAAAAACCATAATTTGAAGCCAGAGAGAAACTTACAAACGAAACGGTGAAGGTTTAAACAGTCGCTACGGTTCAGCTGCCTTGCGCGTGCTTCAAAACAAAACTACTGTATATAAAAACAGTATTAGAGGTATGCGTAATGGAATTTATCAGACCTACAGAACTGCGTGAGATTATCGCGCTTCCACTTTTCAGTGATTTAGTTCAGTGCGGATTCCCAAGCCCGGCTGCCGATTATGTGGAGCAGCGCATTGATCTTAATGAACTTCTGGTTGCCCACCCCAGCTCGACGTATTTCGTTAAAGCCGCGGGTGATTCAATGATTGAAGGGGGAATAAGCGACGGCGATTTACTGGTGGTCGATAGTTCCCGAACGGCTGAGCACGGCGATATCGTCATCGCCGCGGTGGAAGGGAAATTCACCGTTAAGCGCCTGCAACTGCGGCCTAATGTTCAACTCAATCCGATGAACAGCGCTTATTCACCGATTATCGTTGGCAGTGAAGACACGCTGGACGTTTTTGGTGTGGTCACTTTTATTGTTAAATCGGCCAGCTGATATGTTTGCGCTCTGTGATGTGAATTCATTCTATGCATCATGCGAGACGGTATTCAGGCCAGATTTGAGAGGCCGACCGGTGGTTGTCCTCTCAAATAACGACGGTTGCGTGATAGCGCGCAGCGCAGAGGCCAAAGCCGCTGGCGTTACCATGGGGGCGCCATACTTTAAGCAGAAAGACCTGTTCCGGCGCGCCGGCGTGGTTTGCTTCAGCAGTAACTACGAACTTTACGCTGACATGTCCAGCCGGGTAATGACCACGCTGGAAGAAATAAGCCCTCGCGTCGAAATATATTCCATTGATGAGGCCTTTTGTGATCTCACCGGGGTTCGTAATTGCCGGGACCTGACTGATTTTGGCAAGGAGATCCGTGAAACGGTTTTGAAGCGTACTCACCTGAGGGTCGGCGTTGGCATAGCCCAGACGAAGACGCTGGCGAAGCTGGCAAATCACGCGGCGAAGAAATGGCAGCAGCAGACGGGTGGGGTGGTTGATTTATCCAATATCGACCGCCAGCGCCGGTTGTTGGCTATCGTGCCTGTAGAGGACGTATGGGGCGTGGGCAGGCGCATCAGCAAGAAGCTCAATGCGATGGGTATCAAAACGGCGCTGGATCTCTCAGAGCAGAGCACGTGGATTATCCGCAAGCACTTCAATGTAGTGCTGGAGCGAACGGTCCGGGAGCTGCGCGGCGAGCCGTGCCTCGATCTGGAAGAGTTTGCACCGACAAAGCAGGAGATCGTCTGTAGTCGGTCATTCGGTGAGCGCGTGACAGAATACGAGCAGGTGCGCCAGGCTATATGCAGCTATGCGGCCCGTGGCGCTGAGAAGTTACGTGGCGAGCACCAGTATTGCCGCTTTATCTCGGCGTTCGTAAAGACCTCTCCGTTCGCTCTGAACGAACCCTATTACGGCAACAGTGCCTCAATGACGCTTCTCACACCCACTCAGGACTCCCGCGACATTATCAACGCCGCGGTAAAGTGCCTCGACAAAATCTGGAAGGAGGGCCACCGCTACCAGAAAGCCGGCATTATGCTCGGGGACTTCTTCAGCCAGGGCGTTGCCCAGCTCAATTTGTTTGACAATAGCGCGCCGCGTGCCGGAAGTGAAAAGCTGATGGAAGTGCTGGATCGTCTGAACGCGAAAGATGGAAAGGGTACGCTTTATTTTGCCGGGCAGGGCATACAGCAGCAATGGCAGATGAAGCGTGAAATGCTTTCGCCGCGGTATACGACCCGGTATTCAGATTTACTGAGAATTCGATGAATGTTAATGGCTGTTTTGTGCCAGAAGCGGACATTGATATAAATGGCAATTGATCAAACGCCAGCCCCTTTACTTTGTCCTACAGGATCTCAACCACTTCAAACTCTTCTGCGATCAACTCCATATCTTCAGAAAAATGGCCTTCGCGGCTGAAAAATCTCTGATGCTCTTTCTGCCAGTATTTAAATGGTGTTCTTAAACGGAACGTACGCCAGTTTGCCGGATGGTTTAATAAAAACTCTCCTGGCGTGTCTGCGCGAATGTACTACTTTCAGTAAAGTGACTTTTACAGGGAGGGTCAATGAAACCATTATCGCTTTTATTATTGTCGAGCCTGACGTTAGTGGGTTGTGGCGCGAACAATACCCCTTCAAATACGCCTCTTCCGGGTGTAAAAACCTCCGTCGGGACGAGCACGCTTGAAGCCGGTGCTCAGCTTATCCAGTCCCGTCCGCCCATTGATGCAATGAGTGCCTACCTTGACGGTTTCCATTTTTATAGCGGGGATAAAAATGGCCAGATGGAAGCCCATCATTATGTAACCGTGTTGAATGAAGACGTGATGCAGGCGGTGATCTACGACGGTAACACCAAAGATGCCCGTTTAATGGGCGTTGAGTACATCATTAGTGAGCGTTTGTTTAACACACTGCCGCCGGAAGAAAAAAAATTGTGGCACAGCCATCAATATGAAGTGAAATCCGGCAGCCTGATTGCTCCAGGTTTACCTGCAGTGGCTGACAAAGCATTGATGAGCAAAATTGTGAATACCTACGGCAAGACCTGGCATACCTGGCACACCGACCGCGATAAAAAGCTGCCGCTCGGCATTCCGGCACTGATGATGGGCTTTACCGGGGAAGGGCAGTTAGACCCTAAACTTCTGGCGGACAGAAATCGACGCTTTGACGTGAGCACGCAAGCCATCAAAGAAGAACGTAAGGATATTGTGGCGCACCCAGTTGCTAAGGGAGCGGATGCCTGGCAACGTGGTGAAGAGATCCAGCTTAAGCGGGTTAAAGGTTCTGGTGAGCATGGCCAGGGCGACACAAGCCATTTTTGATATCAAAAGCCTTCAGGAATACCCCGGCAACGCCGGGGACAGGGCCAGTCCTATTATTTTCTCGTCCTCAGGCATCAGAAACGCCATGTGGCTGAAAGAGTACCTGCAATCGAGTCATAGCCAGAACGAAACATTTCGCTTTCAACCCCGATGCCCAATTCGACATCAGCGTTGATTTTATAGCTCATACCTGCCTTAACACCCAGAGTGTCACGACCAGTCACCTGATTCCTGGAACTAAACCCTGTGCTTCGATAGTTGGCGAAAGAGGCTTGTTGCACTACGTTGCCATCAAGCAGTTCATGATCCCAGCTGAGCTGCAGCTCAGCTGCGAACGATGCCCCTGAAGCGAGGGGTACATTCCAGTTACCATTCACCCCGATACTTGATCTCAGAGAATCGAAGGTCTGCGAACCCAGCATCAGTCGGCTGCCGTCATTGCCGCTTTCCTTCACGCCGGGACGATGTAATGTGGTGTAATTCAATGACGTTACCGGTCCGGCGTTCACATTATTATTCAGCGCCCATCGATAGCCTCCGCCGGCCGTAACAGAACCTGACAATCCGGTCCAGGTGGCATGGTGGCTTGCTCCGTAAGTTTCTACATTAATGTTTCTGTCCAGCCAGCTGTCTTCAATACCCAATCGGCCAGTGCCGAATAAATACATTCCTTCGGACCTTTCAGCGCCGTAACGAGCATGAACACCCAGATCGAAAGCAGTGGTTTTCCCGGTTGCGGTATCTGGTGATTTCACCGTCACCGACTGAGCGCTGACCGCACCATGAAAGCCATAAATCCAGTTGTGATTCTCATCGTTTTGTTTTTCAGCACCGAATACAATGCCATAACTGCTGGCGTCGTACCCTACACTGTCACCCTGACGCTGTTGCCAGAAGCCGCCGCCAAAGGGTATGGCAAAGCTGCGCCATTCGCCTTCCGTCAGTTGCTTCGGCATAACCACAGGATTTGGCCCGCCCACGATCCGCGCTATCTGCTGTTCACGCTGCAGGGAACTTGCGAACATGGCGCTGTAGGCACCCGCAGAAAGTTGCGGCAAGGCATTGCTGATACTCCCGCCATCAGTGGCTGAGAAATCCAGAGTACGGTACAGCGGTTGTATATCCGACTTAGCTTCCGCCACAATTTTATCCAGCGCTTGCCCTACCTGCCGCGCATTAGCGTCCTGCGCATACCGGCTGTATGCGTTTGAAGCGCGCAGCATTGAGAGCTGCCAGCCATTCTTTCCCTGTGGCGTTGTTTGCAGCGTTAGCGTGGGTGAACGGAGCACGCTGTTCACCGCACTGAAATTGCCGTCGGAAGCGTCCGTTTTTAGCAAATCTTGCGTATTCAGACGCCAGTTTGTTGCGTACCAGTCCGGCTGCGGCGCAAACGTCAGTTGACCGTCAAATTGTGCGTGACCGTCCACTCGCAGAGTATCATGCCTGCCGCGCCCGTCGACTTCCAACAACAACTGCCCGGTATTCCCCTGTTGATAAGCACCGGATATATTGATTTGCCCAAGTGAATTACCCGGCGCAAGGATCCCGTTATTTACAAAGCGGCCTTCCTCATTAAGCGTATAGCTGGCGTTGCCGGACAGGCTGGCACCTGGCGCGATAGTCATGCTGTAAATCTGGAAATCGCCATTAAGCGAGGTTTTCCCTCCGTGCGCGTCCAGTGCCAGATTATTGATACCTTCAATGTTTCCGCGGTACGTAAAGCTGAAATCAGCATCGGCAGCTTCCGTCGCTTGCCCGTACGCATTGGCCTTCCGACCGAAGGTAAGCAGCGTTAACCGCTGTTGGCCATAGTCATCCCGCTGGGCGTAGTCCGAATAAATATCACCCTCCAGCCGGGCACCCGTTAATATATTTATATTACCGACCAGCGCGTTCGGTGATATATATATCGCCGCGCCTTTACCGGCAACCCGTCCGCTGATGTCGGCATTGTCTACCAGCGCTCCCTGCAACTCGGGTAATAACGCATCGTAATAGCCGTCCACGATATGAAGCCAGGATCCACGATAGTCCACCTCGTTACCCAGGAGGTTATTGCCAAAATCAAAACTGATACCGACGCCACTGGCTCCCAGTGCCTGAACGTCGCCACGTTGAATAAGGCTGTGCTGTTTACCGTAGGCAAACATCACTCCACGGCCATTAACGCCATCGGCGTATATCCGTACACCGGGATCGATGCTCAGGGTGTTATTTTGCCCATCTATACGGATGCCCGCGCCGCCAGCCCCTGACGTCAACAGGTCCGCTTGTTGAAAGATATGGTTATTACTGCCATACACATGCAGGCCAACTCCCAGATTAGCGGTATTGTATTGACCAGCCAGATAGCCATCCGCCTGCTGATTACGCTGAAAATAGCCATTGCGGTTAACGAGCGTTTGCCCGTTGCCATATAGCGAAAAACCGAAAAAGTTACGCCGGTCAATCTGATATCCCATATCCTGCAGCAACGCCAGTTCCGCTTCCATAAACGTGGTGTAATTGCGGTAGTTCT
Source organism: Enterobacter cloacae complex sp. 402C9 (assembly GCF_050030745.1). Taxonomy (NCBI): domain Bacteria; kingdom Pseudomonadati; phylum Pseudomonadota; class Gammaproteobacteria; order Enterobacterales; family Enterobacteriaceae; genus Enterobacter; species Enterobacter cloacae complex sp. 402C9. Next base: position 2,147,169 of record NZ_JBLGUW010000001.1, read on the forward strand.
GATGGCTCATCATGCTGTTTTTCAGCTCGATATGGCTCATGTAGTTATCATCGACCGAGCCGTCGTCTGCTAACATTTTCACCGGCACGCCAGGCATGGCGCCTGCAAGGACTTCATCCACATGCCTGCCGGTGAAATAGCCTTTATCAAGCCGTACATCAAAGCCTTGTGGATCCCATCTGTTATTGCATCCATTACACAATATTACTTGCCCTGGCCGGGCAGGATTGCCACGGTCATCGCGCAGATGGCTGGTCCAGGAGCCAAAAGGCACGGTATCAAAAGCAGGCGTGAATGTGCCACTTCCTTGCAGATCGGTAACCATATTGGATATTCCCAGTCCATGTGCCAGCTCATGAACAGCGACGCTGACCAGATCGGCCTTTCCAGTGCGCGGCAATTGCGCGGGCACATAGGGAACGTTATCAAAATCCAGTTTGCCCATGATGAACTGGGCGTGGGAACCAAAGGTCAGCTCTCCGGTATCAATGCCGTTCAATGCGCCTTGCAACTGCGTCAGACTTATAATGCCGTCGGTAACTGAATCGCTGGAACCTGCGGCATTCTCGTCGTTAAACGTCCCCACATTGATAATGGCAGGCAGTTGCCCCGGGCTGGGGGTAATAACCTCAGCCCAGTAACGCATAGCATCGAGTATTTTTTCTTTTTGTTGCTGGCCAAGATCCCAGGTTGACTCAGACGCATTCGGCCAGTCCGGCATAAAGGGACCGTCGCCAACATTAAAGAAACGCACTTCAAATACCGCAATATTATGTGGGTTATAGACCAGATAGCTTTCTCCTGCATACGGATTATTACTGACAAATAAACCCGTTAATGCAGCCGTCATAAAAACCCTTTTCATATTAACCATCCATGTGTGAAAAAATAATGTTTACGTCCGTCAATATAAATTCACATCTGAGCTCAATGAATCATAAACAAATATAATAATTATCGATGTGGTTTGATAATTTAGAATAACGAGTGACCTTGCCCTGTGATAGCCTCGTTTTTCAGGATTTTATAAACGGTGGAGCGGGCGATCCCGGATTGAGAAACCGGGTCCCGGTGAACAGGAATATACCGACATATGCAGGGGAAATAACGGATAGGGTATGGTGTCGTGGCATAATCGACATAAGCGTGAGGCTTTACTGTACTTCACGACACCAAAAACTATCAGATCGCTTATCAATCAAAGCCAGCGAGAGCGTTTGAGCCGAAGCCACAGTAATACACAGGCTCCCAGCGTGACAGCGACCGTAGCCGGATAGCCAAAGAGCGTCTTCAGTTCCGGCATATGTTCGAAGTTCATACCATACATGCTAAAGACTACCGTCGGGATCACGAGGATGGCCCCCCAGCCGGCCAGTTTCTTCACGACTTCGTTTTGCTGCACAGAAACCAGTGCCAGGTTAACGTGCATCGCGCTGCTTAGCAGCTCACGCATGTCATTTACATCCGTTACTACATGGCTTGCGTGATCCTGAATATCTCTGAAATACGCCCTGAGGGGTTTTGGAATAAGTTCTTCATGAATGCGGATAAGCTCTGTACAGATTTCTTCTACTGGCTGAGCGGCGTTGCGAAGCCCGAGTAGATTACGGCGGAGGGAATACACGTCCTGAATAGCTTCACGGTCAAATTCACTGTGAAAAAGTGTCGCTTCTATATCACCAATTTTGGTGTTGAGGCGCGCAGTCAGCTCTGCATAACTGTCAACAATAAAATCCAGAATACAGTAAAGAGGATAAGCCGGACCGTACGAAAGCATGTCCGGGGCCTCAGCAGCACGGGCGCGTATAGGTGCATAGCTCACTGAAGCACCATGGCGCACCGTAATAAGGAAGTTTCGGCCCACAAACAAATGCGTTTCGCCAAACTCAATATTGTCGTCCTGTCCACTGACGGTTTTTACAACGATAAATGCCGAGCTGCCATAACGCTCTATTTTAGGCCGCTGATGTGCATTAAGCGCATCCTCAACGGCCAGATCGTGCAGACCGAACTCCTCCTGGACTTTGTACATAAACGCAGGTTCAGGCTGCCAAAGCCCCAGCCAGATAAACGCATCGGTATTCTGGATGACTTCACTGATATCCTCAATATCTACGGTTTCGGCGGGGTGGCCTGAACGGTAGACCATACAGTTAACAATCATTTCCTGACTATCCCTTAAGCATGTGTCTAAGAAGCTTAACCATTTCCGTTAAATTTCCAAATTTTTATGCCGGCAGGTTTTAACATGTTGAATACTCAGAAAGGTCATGTTCACGCGTCGTTCAATCCGGGCACTGACTCTCCAGCCATTGACCGACGACGGGCCATAATTTCTCCGCACATCGCGTACGAAAAAATCCCATATGCCCAATGGACGAAAGACCAAACTCTGCGTGCCGTATCTCGCAGCGTTCTATTTTTGCTTGTTGCACCGGCTCCATCAGCCGCGCAATAGCTTCACGGTTAGCCCAGGGATCGTCATCAAATCCCATTACCAGCACGGGTAGGGTGATCTCACTTGCCCGTTGGCGTGCATTCCAGTGTGGATCATCGTAGAAATATCCAGGCATTGCGCTCCAGCGCCCCCATTGAAGCATGACTGGCGCCGGTAAATCTTCACCCAGCCCCAGGCGCCTGGCAGGCATGTAACCGAAGATACGGCACAGAATCGGAGCCAGAACACGTAATACGCACCAGACACGCACCTTTTCTGTGGTGCGTTTGATGGTGCTCGTCACCCCGGCATGTGAGGCTACAATGACCGCAGCTTGCAGGGCGTGGGTGGCTGTTGAAAGCAGAACGGCATGCCCGCCCACACTGTGTCCTACCGCCAACAGGCTAAGCCCTGGAAAATGTGCTTTAGCCCAGGCGGTTATACATCCGACGTCCTGGTCGATCCAGTCAGACATCGAAACGCGGTAAGTACGGACCAGCCCGGATTTAGAGAGGCCGGTGCCGCGATAATCGTATGTGAGGACGTTGAATCCTCTGTTAAAAAGATATTCTGCGAATCCCTTATAAAACCCCTGTACAACCGCCGTTGCCGGATGAAGGAGCACTATCGCTTTGGCATCGCTTCTTTCCCAAATTGTGGCTGCCAGAAATCCACCTTCATTGACGGGTATTATGACTGAACGCATTCATAGAGCCTTATTTATGTGGTCATACCAGTTATGCCTGAATTAAATCTAGCCTTTACTACCCCATCTGGCGATTTTTTTTACACCCCAGCGTTTGTCCCTCGCTCAAAGCAGACAATAAACCTCGCCCGAGCGTTTTTAGCGAAACACACTGCCTTATGGGCTCAACGTGAGGAAGGGTACTCGCCGGATAAACGCCCCTTTAAAAAATCCTCTTCTATACTCAGTTACGTTTAGGGAAATATGCCGCCGTTTTTCACGTCGCGTTGTTTTAATAGCCATTGCACGCGCGAACAGCAGGGACATATATCCACGAAAACGCCTTAATGTTGGTCCATTTTGCATTTTTTAGAGGGGGATTCCTGGTATGTTGCATTCTCAATCTTCGCGCGTCGGCACTATTTTGCTGCTGTTGGCCGCGGTTATAGGCTTCGCGGTGGCGCTATACGCCTGGTGGACGCCGCTTACCGGCGTCACAGACACCATTGGCGCACTGGGCGTGGCCATTGCCAGCGCGGTGCTGGCGATACTGATCTTTGCGTTACGTGCGGCATCGGGGCGCGGGGCGCGTGTTTTCCTGATTATTGTCACCCTGGTGGTGTTGGCGGGTATTGGTTTTGCCGCCGCGCTGCTGCACCAGTACATCATAACGGCAGCCATGGTGGTCGGCCTGATTGGTCTGATTATGCTGAGCAGCCATTCCGCCCGTTACAACCATTCCGTCAGAACCTGAGGAGCCGCCCGTGCATAACGATAAGCATTATCCCTTCATAAAAGTCAGCATGACGGCGCTGGCGCTGCTGGTCACCCCGTTCGCGCTGCAGGCGCAGGATAAAGCCGCTGAGGCCTCTCAGGGGACCCAGGAATCACTGAATATTGATGCGGCCGATCAGCAGGCGCCTGGAACCACAAAAACCACAGACGATGCCTCAACCAGTAGCGGTGACGGAAAGAAAGTCGCCTCGGCCAGCCAGCCAGCGACGCCGCTGGTGCCCGGCACGCCAACCTGGGACAGCTTCCACGGCCAGCTTAACGCGCAGAAATACAGCCCGCTTACCCAGATCACGGCGGATAACGTCAGTAAATTAACGAAAGTCTGGGAGTTCCATACCGGCGACGTCTCGGATGGTAAAGGTGATACGCCAGCGACCGTGTGGTCCGCAACGCCCATTTTCGCTAACGACACGCTCTACATCGGCACCCCTTTCGATCGCCTGATTGCGCTGGATCCGGGCACGGGTAAAGAGAAGTGGCACTATGACACCAAATCGTCGCGCAAGGCACTGACCCAACCGGTGCTGAAAAACCGCGGCGTTTCCTACTGGCAGGCCAAAAATCCGGTGAAGGGAGAGGCGTGCCAGAAGATGGTCTATATGGGCACCGTTGACGGCAAGCTCTTTGCGCTGGACGCCGATTCAGGCAAACCGTGCAGCGGCTTTGCGGACAACGGGGTGCTGGATCTGAACCAGTGGAACACCGTTAACGCCAAGTATCCGCTCTCTGTCCTGCAACCGCCAACCGTCGTCGGCAACCATCTGCTGGTGGGTTGGGCCGGGAAAGACTGGGCCTATGCCGAAGCGCCTCCGGGTACCGTATTTTCTGTCAACGCCCAGACCGGCAAGCTTGAATGGACCTTTGAGGCGATACCGGCAGAGATCCGCAAGCGTACCGGTACCGCCAACGTCTGGACGCACATGTCCGCCGATGAGGCCAATGGGCTGGTCTATCTCCCGGTCTCATCGCCGTCTCCCAACTATTGGGGCGGCAACCGCGTCGACGCAATTCCGCTTGGCACCTCCACCACCGCGCTGGACATCAACACCGGTAAAGTGGTCTGGTCCCGTCAGTGGGTACACCACGACGTCTGGGATTACGACATCAACTCTGCCCCGACGCTGATGGATATCACCGTAGACGGCAAGCAGATCCCGGCGCTGGTTCAGGCCACCAAGCAGGGCTTCCTGTTTGTGGTTAACCGCCTGACCGGGGAGGACGTATGGCCAATCGAAGAGCGTCCGGTTCCGCAGGGTGATGGTTCGGTCCAGGGCGAAGTTCTCTCGCCTACACAGCCGTTCCCGACCAAACCTGCGCCGCTGCTCGACCAGTCGAAAAAGCCGGAAATCTGGAAGCTGGCGGATATCGTCGGTGGCGGCCAGTGCTCTCGCCTGTGGGATAACCTGACCTATGAGGGAATGTATACTCCGCCTACCACCAAAGGCGAAGGCACGCTCACCTATCCCGATAGCGCCGGCGGCGTGCAGTGGGGCGGGGTGGCGTTCGATCCGCAAAAACAGATCGCCATCGTCAACACCTCGCATATCGTTCAGTACGTGAAGCTCTACAGCCGTGAGGATTACGATAACGCGGACAAAGACTCCGGCAACGAAAGCGGCTTTGCCCCACAGGAAGGCGCCCCGTACGGTATGCGTCTGCTGGTGGCGAGCAACTGGCTGGGCATGCCGTGCTGGCAACCGCCGTTTGGTGAAATCGTGGCGATAGACATGCACACGGGCGATGTGAAATGGCGTCGTCCGGTTGGCGCCTCACAGCAGTATGGCTTCTTCATGCCGGAAAGCTGGGGTTCGCCTACCATTGGTGGCCCTGCAGTGACGGCGGGTGGCGTGATCTTCATCGGTGCTTCAATGGATGCCAAAGTGCGTGCCTACTCGGTAGAGAGCGGTGAAGAGCTGTGGTCCGATCAGGCAGAAGCTCCAGCGGTAGCGAACCCGTCCGTGTATGAATATAAGGGTCGGCAGTATGTGGCCTTCGTGGCTGGCGGGAACACGATCCTGAAGGATCAGGTAGGCGATCAGGTGGTTGTCTACGCGTTGCCGGAATAATTCATCAGGAAGGTGAAATAAGCGTGGGGCCTGCGGGCCCCACTTTATTTTGCAGTAGTCGTTTCACCGACGCGCTTATTTATCGGCTGATGCGCCAGCACGCGTTGACATCTGCTCGGCGGACTTCAGATGCTGCTCAACGACCGGCGTGTGCTCGTTGGCCAAAGCCTTCACATCCGGATCGTCGATTTTACTGGCGTCGCTCTTAAGCTTCGACAGCACCTTCTCGTGGTCCTTCACGCCAGCATATTCCATATACATTTTGTCAAAAGCGTCACCGCGCTGGTTTTCAAGCCTTGAGTTCAGGGCTTTATGGGCGGCGTCTGGCTCGGTCGGCAGCTCTACGCCCTTTTTCTGGGCAACGGCCTGCACTTTGGTCAGGGCGGCGCCGTGGTCGTCGACCATTTTCTGGGCGAATGTTTTCACTTCACTGGTCTGGGCCTTGTCCAGGGCGAGCCTGGCGGCGGCGACTTCGTTGATATTGGCCTGCGCCATGTCCTTCAACGCTTTCTCGTCGCCGGAGCTGAGTCTGGCGTCCGATTGAGCCTGGCCCGCAGCGTTAGTTTGCGCGGCGCTTGTCGTCTGGGCTTGTACGCCAACGGTGCTGAACATTGCTGCAACTGCTGATACGGCTAGCAGCCTTTTCAGGGTTTTACTCGTGTGCATATTGTTCTCCTGATGGTCATGGTACAGGTAAGTTTCGGTTACCTAACGCGCAACCGGGCAGATAAATGCTAACTGCACAGGTCAGTATAGTAGATGAACCTGCTGTAATCGCAGGTTGCGTCAGAGAGGGCAGGTAATAATGCTCAACAGGCGACGCTTATCGCTCAGTCTCTCTACGACATTGGCACGGATCATTCCCATATTTGATGCTAATGTTAAATAGATAGATTTATTAACAGGAGGAATGATATGAAAAAAGCACTATTAGGGAGTGTATTGGCTTTAACAGTTGCAAGCTTTGGCGCATCTGCGGCAGATATGATTTCCAAAGATGAAGCGCACCACTTCAAACTTGAATACCTGGGCAATGTATCTGTAGGGGCTTCAGGTGGACAAATTTCTTCACCTTCAGATCTTCATCAAAAACTCTCGAAACTGGCAGATGAGAAGGGCGGGAAATACTATGTCATCATCGCTGCTCGAGAGCATGGCCCTAACTTCCAGGCCGTAGCAGAAGTCTTCAAATAATCTTTCCGAATAACGCAGAAACCCGCTCATGGCGGGTTTTTGCTTATAGGGAGCAAAAAAAATGCCCCTGGTGCGGGGCGAGTTTGAGTCAAATCTTTTCTTATGTTTATGTGCTCTAAGGCGTTGGCACAATAACAGCTTATTCAAATAATGCAATCTAAATGCATATTTAAATGCAATGGCCCCATCTGCCCCTCATCTCAAGGTGAAGGCAGCATACGTAACGCAGATAGTCTACGCTTTACATAGGGTTATGGTTAAAACCAGTTAGATACTGGAAACAGTAAACGGCCGCAAGAGGTAAATATGAAAGTTGACGCAATGACGCAAAAGGCAGAGGAAGAAATTTCAGCGCTTATAGCCAAAAAAATTGCAGAATTACGAAAAAAAACAGGGCAGGAAGTATCTGAAATTGAGTTTATCGCTCGTGAGGCCATGACAGGCCTGGAGGGGTATGAAGTAAAAATCAAACTCCTGTAAGCGTTTCTTCCTGAAATGGTCGCTCAATTCTTGCCGCAAAAGAGAACCGGGCGTGGTGCCCGGTTGTTTTATGGATAATCAACGTCTTTATGAGCGAATAAACGTCAGGATATCGGCATTTATGGTATCTGCATGCGTGGTATGCATCCCATGCGGGAAGCCTGGATAGATTTTTAGCTCGCTGTTTGCGAGCAGCTTATCCTGAAGAAGGGAGGCATTTTTATACGGGACGACCTGATCGTCATCACCCTGCAACACCAGGACGGGAACCGTGATGGCTTTGAGATCGTCCGTCTGGTCGGTTTCTGAAAATGCCTTAATGCCATCATAGTGGGCTTTGGCGCTACCGATCATACCCTGACGCCACCAGTTCTGGATTGTTCCCTGCGAAACCTCTGCTCCGTCTCGGTTAAATCCATAGAAAGGACCGCTGGCGACGTCGAGGTAAAACTGGGCGCGGTTAGCGGCCAGCGCCTGGCGGAAGCCGTCGAACACCTCAATGGGCGTACCGCCGGGGTTCGTGTCTGATTTTACCATCAGCGGAGGAACGGCGCTGACCAGTACCGCTTTGGCCACTCGCCCCTGAGGCTGGCCGTACTTCGCAACGTATCTGGCGACCTGGCCTCCGCCGGTGGAGTGGCCGACGTGCACGGCATTACGCAAATCAAGGCTTTCGACCACGGCTGATGCGTCGGAGGCATAATGATCCATATCATGACCTTCACTTACCTGGTCGGAACGACCATGACCACGACGGTCGAGGGCGATGACGCGGAAACCTTCTGCAAGGAAAAAGAGCATCTGGTTATCCCAGTCATCGGCGCTCAGCGGCCAGCCGTGATGGAAAACGATCGGCTGCGCATCCTTCGGACCCCAGTCTTTGTAATAAATACTGACACCATCTTTCGTTGTTACGAATGCCATATTTCAGACTCCTCTGCTAATGGCAACATGTGTGAAGGCTAAGTAAATAGCCCAGCATTTAGGGACGTAATAAAACTGACTTATATTAATCTTATTACTGATATATCCGCTTAAAGTGTAGAAGGGTTCCTGAAAACAGTTATAGATTAATTTTGTATGGTCATTATTTATTTTTAAACGAAATATCCCCTAAACCAGCCGGGGCACTGTGTTATTTTTCTCGCGTGGTGAATCCCCCTGTGCGGAGGGGCTAAACAGCACGTGTAGCTTAGGCAATCAGTAGCGGGTCAAGGTGGCTGACCAACGACTCACCGGGAGGCACCCGGCACCACACATACGTTAAAGCTTGTATCTCGCTAAATTTATTAGGGATGGTGTATGAAGTTGGGCTTTTTGGCTGGAGCAGTGCTGGCAACCTGGTTGTCTTTAACCTACCCGACGCAAATGAGAGCTGTTTTTGAACAACTGGTTACGATAGTGCAGCAAATCACGCAGCCTTCAGCAGAGCCTCATTCTGATATGGTCACACCGGAACAGTCATATCCTTGATTGTTATATTTACGATGAACGTTAGCCATCTTAATAGTTAACCTGTGCTTATTTTTCTGATGGGCTTATTATTGGCCGGGCAGAGGTTACCGCCACCCGGCCTGACGGTCTTAAACGATCGCGTTAGGGCACGCTTCGCCCTTTTCAAGCTGCTGTAAATTCCCCAGCGTGGTTTCCGAAATACTGATCAGCGCTTCGGCGGTCAGAAACGCCTGGTGGCCGGTGAACAACACGTTGTGGCAGGCCGACAGGCGACGGAACACGTCGTCCTGAATCACGTCGTTAGATTTATCCTCAAAGAACAGATCGCGTTCGTTCTCATACACGTCCATACCCAACGCGCCGATTTTTTGCGTTTTCAACGCTTCGATAGCGGCCTGAGAGTCGATCAGTCCGCCGCGGCTGGTATTGATGATCATCACGCCGTCTTTCATCTGGTCGAACGCCGACTGGTTAAGCAGGTGATAGTTTTCCGGGGTCAACGGACAGTGCAGGGAGATAACATCAGACTGCGAGAAGAGCGTTTTCAGATCGACATACTCCACGCCCAGCTCCAGCGCAGCGGCGCTTGGGTACGGATCAAACGCCAGCAGGCGCATGCCAAATCCTTTCAGGATGCGTAGGGCGGCCACACCAATTTTGCCGGTACCGATCACGCCTGCGGTTTTACCGTACATGGTAAAGCCGGTCAGCCCTTCCAGAGAGAAGTTGGCATCACGGGTACGCTGATAGGCACGGTGAATACGACGGTTGAGCGACATCATCATCCCGACCGCATGTTCTGCCACGGCTTCCGGAGAATAGGCCGGAACGCGAACAACCTTCAGACCCAGCTCTTTGGCGGCATCGAGATCGACGTTGTTAAAGCCCGCGCAGCGCAGGGCAATGTATTTCACGCCCTGTTTTTTCAACTCTTCCAGTACCGGTCGGCTACCGTCATCGTTAACGAAGATACACACGCCTTCGCAGCCGTGGGCGGTTTTAGCCGTCTTTTCAGTCAGCAGAAAGTCGAAAAATTCAAGATCGAAACCGTACGTCTCGTTAACATGTTGCAGATACTTTTTGTCGTACTGCTTTGTGCTATATACCGCGAGTTTCATAAAACTTTCTCCAGTGATTTTGGAACCACGTTAGCATGTTTAAAATTATCTTACAATTTTTCAAAATTCATTGAAATCAATAAGTTCTATGAATTATTGTAGAGCATCTACTCTTAAAAATGGCATTACCTTCAACTGACTGGCTAAACATGCGACAATGAGCGGCAAGAACGGCTTATTTATTTCGCAAAATCAGGATATTAACTGCCCATGAAGGGTAAATACAAAGCCGCAATCGCGCTATTACTGCTGCTATTTCTTGTGCCGCTGACGCTGCTGATGACGCTCGCCCAGTGGGTGCCCACGCTCGCCGGGATCTGGCTTCCCGTTGGAACACGCATCGCGTTTGAAAAAAGCCCACGGCTCACGCGCCACGCCCTGGTCATCCCCGATCTCCGTTATCTGGTAGAAGAGTGCGAAATTGCCCGCGTGGAAAACGTGACCCTGTCACACCCCAGCCGCTGGGATCTGGATATTGGCGCACTTGAACTTAACTCTGTCTGCCTGAGCAAATTACCGCAATCGGCGCCGTCTACGGTGGCGCCGAAAACGCTGGCGCAGTGGCAGGCCATCCTGCCCAACACCTGGCTGACCATCCACCGTTTTACCCTTTCTCCCTGGCAGCAGTGGGAGGGTGAACTGCATGCCTCACTGACGCCAGCCCGCCAGGACATCACCTATAAAGGCGAGCAGGTGAGCATTAAGGGGCAGTTGCGCGGCCAGACGCTCTCCATCAGCCAGTTCGATGTGCAGCTGCCGGACCAGTCGCAGCCCGTGAAGCTGGTCGGTGAATTTACCCTGCCGCTGGTGCCGGACGGCGTACCGGTGAAAGGGCATACGGTCGCGACCTTTAACGTGCCACAGTTATCCTCGCTGGTCGATGCCGATCTGGACTGGGAGGATAATCAGGGCCAGCTGGTGGTTATGGCGCGGGACAACCCCGATCCGCTGCTCGATTTACCGTGGCAGATCACCGCTCAGCAGTTGACCATCAGCGACGGGCGCTGGAACTGGTCAGCCTCCGGTATGCCGATGAGTGGTCGCATCGGCCTGAAGGTGGATAACTGGCAGCAGGGGCTGGAGAAAGCCACCTTCACGGGGCGGCTCAACGTGCTGACCCAGGGGGACGCGGGTAAGGGCAACGCGGTGCTGAATATCGGTCCCGGCTCGCTCAGTATGGAAAACAGCGCTATGCCGCTGCACCTGAGCGGGGAAGCCAAGCAAAACGATCTGATCCTGTATGCCAGACTCCCGGCGAAGCTGACCGGCAGCCTTTACGATCCGCAGCTTACGTTTGAACCCGGCGCACTATTGCGCTCGCGCGGACGCATCATTGACTCGCTGGATATCGATGAGATCCGCTGGCCGCTGGCGGGCGTGAAGCTCACGCAAAAGGGCGTGGACGGCCGCCTGCAAGCCATTCTGCGGGCGCATGAAAACGAGATGGGCAATTTTGAGCTGCATCTGGACGGCCAGGCTAACGACTTTTTACCGGACAACGGTTTGTGGCAGTGGCGCTACTGGGGTAAAGGGAACTTCACGCCGATGAACGCGCGCTGGGATGTCCGGGGAACCGGGGAGTGGCGCGACAACGTTATCGAACTGACCGATCTTTCCACGGGGTTCGACAAATTGCAGTACGGCACGATGCTGGTCAGCAAGCCACGCCTGGTGCTGGATCACCCGGTGCGCTGGTCGCGGGACCCGGATAACCCCTCCTTTAGCGGCGCGCTCGCGCTCAATGCCGGGCAAACAAGCTTTTCAGGCGGAAGCGTGCTGCCGCCGTCCGTTTTGACCTTCAGCGTTGACGGGACAGACCCGACGGTGTTCCAGTTTAAAGGGAACCTTCATGCGGACGACATCGGCCCGGTCCAGGTGAATGGACGCTGGGACGGCGAACGCCTCCGCGGTCAGGCCTGGTGGCCAAAACAGTCTCTTACAGTGTTCCAGCCGCTGATCCCGCCAGACTGGAAAATGACCCTGCGCGGCGGCGAAATGTACGCGCAGGTGGCTTTCTCGGCGGCCCCCGACCAGGGGTTTGAGGCCGGGGGGCACGGCGTGCTGAAAGCGGGCAGCGCGTGGATGCCGGATAACGAAATCAACGGCGTTGATTTTGTTCTGCCGTTCCGCTTAAGCCAGGGCACCTGGTCACTGGGCACGCGCGGACCGGTAACGTTACGAATCGACGAGGTGAAAAACCTGGTCACAGCCCGAAATCTCACCGCGGATCTTCAGGGCGATTATCCCTGGACCGAAGCGAACCCGCTCCTGCTCACCAACGTGAAGGTGGAAGCACTCGGCGGGAAAATCACCATGCAGCAGTTGAGAATGCCGCAGCACGATCCGGCTTTACTGCGCGTGGATAATATTTCCTCCAGCGAACTGATAAGCGCGGTAAATCCGAAGCAGTTTGCCATGTCCGGCCCGGTGAGCGGCGCGCTGCCGTTCTGGCTGGACAATGAGAAATGGATCATTAAAGATGGCTGGCTGACCAACCCGGGGCCGATGACGCTGCGCATCGACCAGGACACGGCGGATGCCATTGTGAAAGACAACGTGGTTGCCGGGGCGGCGATCAACTGGCTCCGCTATATGGAAATTTCGCAGTCGTGGACAAAACTCAATGTGGATAATCTGGGTGTGTTAACCATGCAGGCGGCCATTAAAGGCACCAGCCGCGTCGAGGGCAAAAGCAGCTTCGTTAACCTGAATTACACCCATGAAGAGAACATTTTTACCCTCTGGCGCAGCCTGCGCTTTGGGGACAATCTGCAAACATGGTTTGAGCAACATGCGGCGATACCCCTTCTCCGCGGTTCGACAGGCAAGGAAAGTGAGGAACAACAATGAAAAAGAGGGCTGGTGTACTCACCGTGGCCGTCGTCGCGCTGCTGTCAGGCTGCACGCCGCGCATTGAAGTGGCGGCGCCCAAAGAGCCGATCACCATCAACATGAACGTGAAAATCGAGCATGAAATCCATATCAAGGTGGATAAAGACGTCGAAGCCCTGCTGAAATCCCGCAGCGATCTGTTCTGAGGATGCCATGAAACGATTAGCTCTGATGTTACTGGCGCTGGGGATGAACGTTCACGCCGCCACGCTTACGCTCAACGATGCGCGCACCCAGGGGCGCGTAGGGGAAACCCTGAGCGGCTATCTTGCGCCCGTTCAGCACGACGCTGAAACCCTGGCGCTGGTGAACCGTATCAACGCCGCACGCACGGAAAGTTACCAGCAGCTTGCTGACAGCAATAATTTGCCCGTCGACGAGGTGGCGAAAATGGCGGGGCAAAAGCTGGTGGCCCGCGCGCAGCCGGGTGAGTACGTGAAGGGGATTAACGGCAAGTGGCTGAAAAAGTAACTAGCGGTAACGCTTACGGTATTCGCCCGGCGAAACCCCGAAACGTTGCTTGAAGGCGGTGGAAAAATGGCTATGGTCGGTAAAGCCCCAGCTGTAGCCAATGCCCGCCAGCTTTTCGTCATCGCCGATGGAACGCAGCGCCTGAGCGCATAAATCGAGGCGACGGTTCTTAATATACTGCGCCACCACCAGCCCTTTCCCGGCAAACATGCGGTACAAGCTACGCACGGACATGCCGCTCTCTGAGGCTATCCACTCCGGTCTTAACGCCTCCGACTGAATATGATCGTCAATCAGGGACAGAACGTGGCGGAACTGACGCTCCTTGCGCGGCAGCACCTCGTCATGCTGCTGGAAGGCCGGACGCAGCAGACACACCATCGCCTCCAGCGCCGCTTCGCTTTCACTGGCGCTGAGATCGGCATTGCCCATGCTCTCCTGTAACAGTCGGTAGCTCAGCTGTACGGTAGGCAAACTGCGGGAGAGGGGCAACGCGCACCTCACTTCCTGAAAACGCGCGTGTTGCTCAATGATTTGTCGCGGGAGCAGCAGCGAAATCTGGCGGGAACGCTCCTGCCAGTAAATGGAGCACGGGCGGGAGGCGTCAATCAGCGTGATATCCCCGGCTTTCAGCAGCGCGCGCTGGTCGTCCTGTTCGATTCCGGCGCTGCCTTCCAGCTGAAACACGGTGTAGAACCAGGCATCGTTGCCGTTTTTGATCTCCTGACGGGTGCGAAACAGGTTAACGCCTGCGGCGGTCACCGTGCTCAGCTTCAGACTTTGGGTATAGCTGGTTTCCAGTTCGCCGAGAAACGTCCCCTCTAACGGACGTGCCGCAAAGCGCCCACAAACCTGGTTAATTTGCGCCAGCCACTGCTGAAAATTGTCCTGTTCGCTTGCACATGCCATTGATTTTCTCGCTGCACCGTCACTGTTTTCGCATTGTTGCATTTATGTTGCATTTTGTCAGGGCTACGAGGCTGACTATAGGAAAGAACACTCAACGGTTACAGCGATATAAGCGGGAATTATCACGATTTGCGGAGCCTGTCACAGCTGGCAAAGCGAATGTCACACAGACAAAAGCAGGAATGCGAATCCCCTCTTAGACTGCATACACACCCTGCGAAGCATAACGAAGGAGTATCCTATGTCCGAATCACACGTCGCCGTCCTGCCTGGCGTGCAGCAGTTTTTAGATCGCCAGCACGGCCTGTGGATCGAAGGGCGTCAGGCGGCATCCGATAGCGAAAAGCGTCTGAACGTCTACAACCCGGCGACCGGAGAGGTCATTGCCTCCACCGCCGATGCCAGCGTTGATGATGTCGATCGTGCGGTGATGTCTGGCTGGCGCGCCTTTATCGCCCGAAGCTGGGCCGGGCGGCTTCCGGCAGAGCGGGAACGCATCCTGCTGCGGTTTGCGGATCTGGTGGAACAGCATGGCGAAGAGCTGGCACAGCTCGAAACCCTGGAGCAGGGGAAATCGATTAACATTTCCCGCGCCTTCGAGGTGGGCTGCACCCTGAACTGGATGCGCTACACGGCAGGGCTGACCACCAAAATTGCCGGTAAAACCCTCGATCTCTCGATTCCACTGCCGCAGGGCGCGCGTTATCAGGCGTGGACGCGTAAAGAGCCGGTTGGGGTCGTGGCGGGGATTGTGCCATGGAACTTCCCGCTGATGATTGGCATGTGGAAAGTGATGCCCGCGCTGGCGGCAGGTTGCTCCATCGTGATCAAACCCTCGGAAACCACGCCGCTCACCCTGTTACGGGTGGCGGAACTGGCGAGCGAGGCGGGGATCCCGGATGGCGTATTCAACGTGGTGACCGGCAGTGGCGCCGTCTGTGGCGCGGCACTGACCTCGCACCCGCACATTGCCAAAGTGAGCTTTACCGGATCGACGGCGACGGGCAAGCAGATTGCCCGCGCGGCGGCGGATACGCTAACGGGCGTGACGCTGGAACTGGGCGGCAAAAACCCGGCCATCGTGCTGAAAGATGCCGATCCGGCGTGGGTGATTGAAGGGCTGATGACCGGCAGCTTCCTGAATCAGGGGCAGGTCTGCGCGGCCAGTTCACGTATATATATTGAAGCTCCGCTGTTCGACACGCTGGTCAGCGGCTTTGAACAGGCCGTGAAATCCCTGAGCGTCGGGCCGGGCATGTCGCCGGATGCGTTTATCAACCCGCTGGTGTCGCGCGCCCACTGCGATAAGGTCCAGGCGTTTCTGGATGAGGCGAAGGCGCACAATGCGGAGCTGATCGCCGGGAACCGGGGGCCAGACGGCAAAGGCTATTACGTTTCGCCAACGCTGGTGGTCAACCCGGATAATCATCTGCGACTGACGCGTGAAGAGGTCTTCGGGCCGGTGGTGAATCTGGTCCGTGTAGCTGACGGGGAAGAGGCGCTTCAGCTGGCGAACGACACTGAATACGGCTTAACGGCCAGCGTCTGGACGCAGAACATCAGTAAAGCGCTGGAGTACACCGACAGGCTACAGGCCGGAACCGTGTGGGTGAACAGCCACACGCTGATAGATGCCAACCTGCCGTTCGGCGGCATGAAGCAGTCTGGCACTGGGCGCGATTTCGGCCCCGACTGGCTGGATGGCTGGTGTGAAACCAAGTCGGTGTGTGTGCGGTATTAAAAAAACGCCGGGTGGCGGCTACGCCTTACCCGGCCTACGGGATCGAGGAAAAGGTTGGTTTTGTAGGCCGGGTAAGCGCAGCGCCACCCGGCGTAACTTACAGCGACCACCGATTCCGCCCGGCCTCCTTCGCCCTGTACAGCGCCGCATCGGCGCGGGCGATGATTTCCGCCCCGACTGGCTGGACGGCTGGTGCGAAACCAAGTCGGTGTGTGTGCGGTATTAAAAAAACGCCGGGTGGCGGCTACGCCTTACCCGGCCTACGGGATCGAGGAAAAAAGTTGGTTTTGTAGGCCGGGTAAGCGCAGCGCCACCCGGCGTAACTTACAGCGACCACCGATTCCGCCCGGCCTCCTTCGCCCTGTACAGCGCCGCATCGGCGCGGGCAATGATTTCCGCCCCGACTGGCTGGACGGCTGGTGCGAAACTAAGTCGGTGTGTGTGCGGTATTAAAAAAACGCCGGGTGGCGGCTACGCCTTACCCGGCCTACGGGAGCAAGGAAAAGGTTGGTTTTGTAGGCCGGGTAAGCGCAGTGTATGACCGGATACATAGGTAACAGATCAGACCGGGAACATAGGTAACACTTTTCAGTCTATCCGGAGCACACTCTGGGTTTTTCGGTCGTAGTACGCAAGCGTTATTCCATTAAAGATGATGGCCTCCAGGCCATCATCTTGTTCTTCCAGCATGATGTACTCATCAGTCAGCGCTTCACTCAGGAACACCGTCCCCTTTTTCCCCATATAGAGTGTCCCCCTTGATTTCACCCTGTAGACCGTACCTCCTTCCGGATAAGCATATTCAGGAACCCTGCCATCCCAGTGCCGGCCTGAGGGTTGCCATACCGTTCCGGGCGTTGCACCCGCCAGGGCTTCATGCGGCCTTTCGTAGTTAAACTCTTCCCGGTAGCCACTGAACCACCGCTGTTGTTCTTCCATCGTCATAAATATGTTGCCCTGTTTTACTGCACTTTTCAGCGAACGATGCATTCGCTCATGACGGCCGTTTTCTTCCGGATGCCCCTTTCTGATGCGTTCCGGTCTGATGCCCAGCTTTATCAGCCAGACTGCAAGGCGACTTAACCCGGCGATACCTGTTCCTGCGAAAGGCTGACCATTATCCGTTCTCAGGACTTCCGGCAGACCGTACTCCAGGAACGCATCCGTCAGGCACTGCCTGACGAAGGGCTCGCTCTCCCGGTCTGCTCCCCGGCAGCTCAGAAGATACCGGCTGTGATTGTCGGTGAGGGTGAAGGGATGACAGTATTTCCGGCTCAGCAGCCTGAACTTGCCTTTAAAATCAGCGCTCCAGACCTGATTGTTCTCACTGATGATGGTCAGGGGCTGGCGATTGCCCGGGGTTCTGCGTTTTCGCTTTTTATCCGGAACCAGGCCTTCACGCTTGAGGATATCGCCGATAGTACTGGCAGCGGGGACGGTAAAATCGACGTGATGATTGAGCAGCCACATCCGCAGTTTTTTGGGGCCCCAGTCAGGGTGTTTTTGCCTCAGGGCCGTAAGCTGCCCGGCGATATCATCAGGAACTGTCCGGGAGTGGGAGTGCGGAGCACGCGACCGGTCAGAGAGAGATGACAGGTCAGAGGGGTCAAAACGCTGAAGCCATTTGTAACCGGTTTTTCGACTGATGCCGAAGAGACGGCAGAGGGCAGAAAAAGAATCCGTACCTGCATGGCAGGCACGGATGAAATCAAGGCGTTGCATAGGTCGCGTCTCAGTCCAGGGCATAGCGAGTCTCCTCTTCTATGCCAGTTATAACTGTTACCCATGTATCCGGTCTAAAGTGTTACCCATGTTTCCGGTTCATACCGCAGCGCCACCCGGCGTAACTTACAGCGACCACCTATCCCGCCCGGACTCCTTCGCCCGATACAACGCCGCATCGGCGCGGGCGATGATTTCCGGGCCGGCCAGTCCTGGGGTATAGCCGGCAATGCCCATACTCACCGTCACACATTCACTCACCTTCGACGCGCTGTGCGCAATGGCTGCGGTGCGCAGGCCAGCCTGGATCCGCGCGGCGACTTTCTCCGCAACGCTTTCTTCACAGTCAAAGAGGATCACGACGAACTCCTCACCACCGTAGCGCGAAACCACATCCTCTGGCGTGCGCACCGAAGTGTTCAGCACCTCCGCGACCCGCGCGAGACATGCGTCCCCCGCCTGGTGACCATAGGTGTCGTTATACAGTTTGAAGTAGTCGACATCCAGCATCAGGACCGTGAAGCGTTTGCCTTGCTCCACCGCATTTTCCAGCACCAGCTCCATCGCCCTGCGGTTGGCCGTTTTCGTCAGCGGATCCTGATGGGCCAGCGCATCCAGCCGCGAAATTAAACGCTGATTCTGCTGGTTGCGACGCCAGGCCTCTTCAAACCAGCTTAAGAGGATGTAGCGTCCGCAAACGAGAATGAACGTGAACACCACCCACAGCCCGGCAAAGCGAAGGTTCATCTCCTGATTCAGCAGCATGCTGGCAACGGGCATGGTGATCCACAGCGGCGCGATAAAGCACACCAGCCCCACCGGATGAAAATAGAGCGCGGTCATACCGGCCATCAGCAGGGTAACGAATATCGGCCAGGGATGAGGAAGCTGTATCACGTTGATAAACCAGTAACAACTTATCGACCATAGCAGGCTACACATTAACAGCACGGCGCTGACGCCGCGGATGTGGCGCCAGGCCATTATTACCAACGCCACGGAAAGGATGACTACCCCCAGCATGGAAGCGTCAATCATCTGTGTGAGAGGTGGGCTGACGTGTAAGAGGGTATCAATTTGGCCGAACAGGGAATTGCGCAGCAGGATCATGAGCGCAAAGCTCGCGTTGACGAAGGCGAGCCACGGCAGGTTCATGGCCAGCCCGTGGACAACCATGGCGTTACGGGTCGGCCAGGTCGCGGGCTCCGGAGTGGCGTTGTGTCTTTTTTCCATGAGAGAGAATGTCCCTGTGGCGGGCGGAAAGACCGCCCGCGAGTGCATGCCTTTACGGGGTCACAATGTTAAACCAGAATTCAAATTTATCCATGTAACCGAGCATGGCATCGAGTTTTGCGGCATCGCCCGTCACTTTGATATCGCAATTATCCTGAGCCTGTTTAAGCGTCACTTCTTTCAGGATGATTTTATTCAGCGTATCGCGGTTGAGGGTCACGGTCGCGTCAGCATCCTTCGCTTCGGCGTTCGCCGTGTGGTTCAGCACGCCATTTTCCAGCTCCAGCTTGTATTTGCCGCCGTCGCTGCCGAGGTCGATGTTAAACACCGATTTTGCATCCGCTGCTTTTTCACCGTTGATATGCACCGCCAGATAGTCAAAGAACATTTCTGGCGTCATTGCGCGCACGGTATCCGGGCTGGCGGTATTCGGGGTCGGACCTTTCACCACGCCGTTACGCAACTCCTGCGCGCCGGTCAGGTAGAAGTTACGCCATGGGCCGGATTCAGCCTGATAACCCAACTGCTCCAGGGCATCCGCTTCAAGGTTACGTGCGGCCTGGTTGTTTGGATCGGCGAATACCACTTTGCTGACCACCTGAGCCACCCAGCGATAGTTGCCCTGGTCAAAATCGGTTTTAGCTTTACTCAGGATGGCATCCGCGCCTCCCATATACTCCACAAATTTCTTCGCGGCTTCTTCAGGCGGCAGTTCATCCAGGGTCGCGGGGTTGCCGTCAAACCAGCCTAAATAGAGCACGTAGGTGGCTTTGACGTCATGACTGACTGAACCGTAATAGCCTCGGTTGGCCCAGGTATTGGCCAGGGAGTTCGGCAGCTTGAAGTTGGCGGCGATCTCGTCACGCGTCAGCCCTTCATTCGCCATGCGCAGGGTCTGGTCGTTGATGTAGCGGTAGAGGTCGCGCTGGCTTTTCAGCAGGTTAACCACATTCTCGTTGCCCCAGGTCGGCCAGTGGTGCTGCGCCATGATAACTTCGGCCTTATCACCCCAGCGTACAATTGCCTGGTTGATGTATTTCGACCATGGCAGCGGTTCACGAATTTTCGCACCGCGCAGGGAGTAGGTGTTGTGCAGGGTATGGGTGACATCTTCCGCAGACTCGATCAGCTTTTTCTCTTCGATATACCAGAGCATCTCAGAAGGCGCTTCGGAGCCCGGCGCGAGCATAAAATCATAGGTCAGGCCATCGATCACCTCTTTCTGACCATCTTTCTCGATGATATTGGTCGGGGCAATCAGGGTCACCGTCCCGGCGGAGGTGGTGGTGCCGAGCCCCGCACCCACCTGGCCTTTCGCATCCGGCTTCAGCAGGTTGCCGTACATATAGCTGGCGCGGCGGCTCATGACGTTGCCCGCCATGATATTTTCCGCGACGGCGGCCTCCATAAATCCGGCTGGCGCGTAGACTTTAACCTTGCCGGACTTCACGTCGGCTTCGTCCACCACGCCGCGCACGCCGCCATAGTGGTCAACGTGGCTGTGGGTGTAAATAACAGCGACGACAGGTTTCTTGCCGCGATTTTTATAGTAAAGATCCATCCCGACTTTGGCCGTCTCCGCCGACACCAGCGGGTCGACCACGGTAATGCCTTCTTTACCTTCAATAATGGTCATGTTTGACAGGTCGAGGTTACGGATCTGGTACACGCCCTCGGTGACTTCAAACAGGCCGCTGATGTTAATCAGCTGGGACTGACGCCATAAGCTCGGGTTAACCGAATCGGGCGCTTTATCGCCTTCCTTGATAAAGGCGTACTGCTGTGGATCCCAGACGGTGTTGCCTTGCTCCCCTTTGATAATTTCCTGAGGTAGCGGGGCGATAAACCCTTTGTGGGCATTGGTAAAATCGGTGTTATCGGAGAAAGGAAGCTGGTTGAAGAGTGCGTTGTTGGCCTGCTGAGTTGCTGCGGTTGCATCCTTAGGGGCTTCTGCGGCCCAGGCTGAACTGGCGGAAATGAAAAAACCGGCCAGCGCAAGGCTTCTTGCTATCTCATTGACTTTCATCCTAAAACCTCTCGGTTATGTATAGCGTTGTTCATGGACACTTCGATATCTACAAAATGTTTCAGATGTTGCAAAAGCATTAAGCGAAGTAACATTAACTATAATCGGGGAGTGGTATTCAGCAAGAAAGCGAATGAAAAACCGGGCATCGTGCCCGGTCAACGTGTTATTTCTGCTCTTTTTTCTTACCGAGCGTTGGCGTCTCGTCAAAGAAGTTCCACGGCTTGAGTAACGTGTGCACCCATTCCGTCGGCATTATCGGCCACTCCTCGGCGCGGGCGACATGGGTGGTGCCGGTGGTCATCCAGATGACGTTATCCTGGTCGTTCAGCGACTCGTTATCTTTGCTGTACTGGCCGAGGCCCGTATCATGCGTGGAACGGTTCGGGTATTTTCCCTCCGGGTACATCTCGTCGGGATGGTAACGCGTCACCCACAGCTGTTTATCCATAAAGCTCAGGCGGTGATAAATCCACTCGTCCGGGGCAAACCTCGCGCCCGTCGCCACCGGGTGTGTGCCCCCCGCGTAAGGGATGATCTGATACGAGACCGGGTTGCCCATGCGGTTCTCTTTGCTGGTGTTGCTCAACAGACGGATGGTGCCCGGATCAAACTTCTGCGCCGCCTGCTGTTCGGTATCAATATCATACTGATTAACCTGCATGGTGCTGGTGCGCGGTCCGCCAGCGGTGTTCGGTTTGACGTCCGGATCCATGGCCACCAGCTTGTTGTTGATGCCGTCCACGTCCATATCCAGACGGAAGTTGTAGATGTGCTGGTGGGTGGTGCCGACAATATTATGGTCGATCAGCGTACCGTATCGGGTGTCATCCTTCGCGGTGGCATCATGCATGGTTTTCGTCTGCACGCCTTTCACCGCTTCAATGCCCGTGGCCCCTGCATCAATGCCGATGGTGCCGTTTTCGTGGAATACCCAGTCGAAGATATAATCGTAGTTACCCACGGTGCTGACCCAGCGCACCACCAGCTCGCGGCGCTCGGTGCTGACGTTGGGTTTACCTAACTCCTGATGCTTATACTCCGGCCCGGCGTAACGCTCGAAAATGGCGATCGCCCGGGGGATCTCCATTGGCGCACCGGTATAGTCCGGGATGGTTTCGTTGAGCATCACGGCGTTAGACGGAACATCCTTGCCGCGCACCAGCGGGGAGGTCAGGGTACCCATGCCGTAATCACCGGAGTCCAGGTAGGCCTTAAAGTACCAGCCGATATCTGGGTCGCCGTACGGCACAATCATGCCCCCGAGCGATCCCTGATACATCACCTGTCGCTTTTTGCCGTTGTCGTTATAGGTCACGGTGGAGATCATCGGGCCGACGCGCGAGTCCAGGCTCAGATGAAAATCCCAGTTCTGCCAGTGCACCATATCCCCGGTAATGGTGTAGTTCTTGCCTTCCGGCTCGATAATCTCCAGCGGTTTTTTCACCGTTTCAACGCGGTCACGGCCATCATAAGGACGCGGGGTGAGCGGCACCGGCACGACCGGGCCTTCCTCAATCTTCTGGATTTTCTTCTGCTCAAGATCCACCACCGCAACCAGGTTTTCGATCGGGTGCGCCCAGTAGTTACCGTCGCCCACGTCGAGATAGCTGATCACTTTCAGCAGGCGGTCTTCCTGTTTCAGCCCATCCTTGCCGTCAAAAAAGCCGACGGTAAGCGGGGTGGTGATCACTTTCTTCGGATCGGTAATGCCGCGCTTTTTCAGCACGGCGGCAAACTCCGGGCTTTCATTGATGATCTGCTGCACGGTATTGAAGTCATCCAGCAGCACCATGCCGTGCGCGTCTTTGATCGGCTCCCAGCGGAGGATCTTTTTGTCCTTCAGATCCACCCGGCTTTCGATGATGTGTTTACCATCAAGCATGATGATATTGGCCTGGCGGGGCGCATCCACCGCCGTGCCGTTAAGCACGAAGTCCCAGACTTTGGCTTTTTCTGGCTCCGCCAGCGCAATCTGGGTAAAGCGGGTATTGGGTTTAAAATCCGCAGAGGCTTTCACAATGGCTACGGCCTGGTTGATTTCATCAGCCGTCAGCGCGTTTAACGGATGGGGGCGTTTTTCAACCTGGAATGTCTGATCAAGACCGGACTGAAAGACATCGTTGATAAAAGTCTCCGGGATATAGGCCTTATTGTTCTTCATCACCACGGGCACCTGGAGCGTCAGCGGTTTGCCATTAACGATGGCGGTGTTGGCGCCGGGTTTGACCTTCACAAAGGCACCGTCTTTAACGATGGTGAACATCTGGGCGTAATCATCCCACTGCACGTCCGCGCCAAACGCCTGAAGCGTTTTGTCCATCGGGACCATATGCGCCTCGCTGCCGTGAGCGTAAACAGGGGATTGCCAGGCGCAACAGAGCGCAACGGCCATGGCCAGTGCCGTTCTACGGGCAAAAAAAGAAGAATTGCTTCCCATCGCAGACCTCATCTTGTTGTGTTTATTGTGTTGTGTCAGCCTTATCCTGACAGGCGCGCACGAAAAGCGTTTGCCTGCATCTGCCAGGTTGTTTGTCAGTCTTGCCAGGTTAAAAAAAGACCGGGGGTGCATCACACCCCGTGAAAGTGAAAGTGTGCTTCAGTAAGGTGAACTGTCGAGATGAATGCAGACATCGAAACCTACCGTCGTGAACGAATAAACCGTACCGCGAACGCGAAGATAAATGTCTCCATTTTTAATTGCCACTGAAGCTTTATCATCATCGGTGATCATGACGGGATTGATATTCTTAATGTTAGACATGAATTCTTCCGGACTTTTTTTCGCATCAAAGAGATAAATATGAGACCTGTTTTTAGACAGTGAGCCCGTCTCAACCTGGGTGATGTAAAGAGTTAAACGATCGTTAACCTTGATTTTTTCCTGCAAATTTTCATACACGGTAAAAAGATCGCGGAAAGGGTATGCAATGAATATGAGAAAACTAAAGATAATAATTCCAGCTCGCCAGTTAAAAACCCGAACGTCGCGCATAATCTATTCCTGCCCTTATCCATAACTGATCGACTGGATCATCACCGTAATTATTATTGTTCTGGAATTTTGCAAATTCGGCAGGATCGCTTGTCCCGGCAAGAATCTGTGCAGTGCCTGCCCCCCGGAGCAGAATTCCCTCAGGAATGCCTGCTGCCGCACCAACGGCACCGTAATGAAAATTGCCAAAATTGGCATACTCTGCACGGCCTTGTTTATAATCCCAGGGGCCATGGTTTCTGACCATTTGATAAAACCATATGTAGGTCATTAATGAGGGGCCACCATGAAATCGCGCTATTATCATGTGGCTAACGACGTCCACGCCAGGTGGTGCAAAGGATGCAATATTATAGGGTGTTGAATAGGAAGGATTTCGCATATTTAACGCTCAGCCCAACAGTCTGCAAACTGTATATTACCATCGCAATATGTCCATGTTATTTTATCATAGCGTAGTTCCACGACTTCAAGATGATTATGTTTTTCTTTCGTCGGGTCTTTAATGTCATGCATCAATGGCGTAACGGAAACGACGCGAATATTATCGAGACGCATATTGTAATATTCTACTTCCTGTCCGGCGTCATTAATGCGATACCACCTGAACTCGGCCGTTTTAAGGGTTTGGCCAGTCGCAACGGCTTTCATCAGGTAAGGGGAGGAGGAATCGATTTCTTTTTGAAATACGACTGGGGCATGATTACGTTTACTGGTAATTTTCCCGGTCAATGGATCGGTTGGGAGGCGAAGATTGTGTGTAAAGCCAGTGACTTCAATGCTTCCCTCACGGTAACAAACATCCACCGAGCCTGTAATTTTTGTACCACCATCGTCAGTCAAGAAAAGGTAAACAGGAATTGCCATAGTCTGTTAATCATCCATGTAATTTAACGCGGGAATATTCCCGGCGATAAATAATAACTATGCTAACTATGCGGTCAATTTGCTTAGTGTTTCCGGTTGTAACTTATCCAAACCAGGCAGACTGGATGGTTCGATTAATCAAAGCCAACCAGTCCCTGTATTACCTTCCGTTTATTTTGATGCGCTCAAACACTCGAGGCAGCAAGGTTAATGCCATTGCTTTGATTAAAAGTCACCCTGCTGGCGCGCCACCAGCGTCAGAATGGAGTAAAGCGCCACGGCCTGCTGATGCTGGTTGAAGATCTCCACCGCCCATTCCACCACGCCCGTCGGTTTTTCCTCGGCAGCGCGCTGTTTCTTCAGCGTTTTACGTTTACAGGTCAGGCGCACCTGAATGGTATCGCCCGGCTTGACCGGCTCGATAAAGCGCAGGTTTTCCATGCCGTAGTTGGCAATGACCGGCCCAACCCCGGCATCGACAAACAGCCCCGCCGCGGCGGAAATCAGGAAATAACCGTGTACCACGCGCTCGCCAAAAATCGACTCCGCCGCGCCAATTTTGTCCATATGGGCATAGAAATGATCCCCGCTCAGGCAGGCAAAATTCACGATATCCGCTTCCGTCAGGGTACGACGCGGGGTCAGCAGGCTGTCGCCCGGCTGTAACCCCTCGAAGTATTTACGGAAAGGATGAACGCGATCTTCCTGCACCTCCGCGCCACGGACCCACTGTTTGCCGATGGCGGCGAGCATGGACGGGCTGCCCTGAATTGCCGTGCGCTGGAGATAGTGCTTCACCGCACGCAGGCCGCCCAGCTCCTCGCCGCCGCCCGCACGTCCCGGGCCGCCGTGCACCAGCTGCGGCAGCGGTGAACCGTGGCCGGTGGATTCTTTCGAGGATTCCTGGTTGAGGATCTGAATGCGTCCGTGGGCGCGCGCGGCACCGGCAATAAATTGGCGCGCCACGTTTGAATCTGCCGTGACCAGCGTTCCCGCCAGGCTGCCGCCGCCCGCCCGCGCCAACTGCATGGCGTGTTCACTGTTGCGGTACGGCATCAGGGTGGCGACGGGGCCAAAGGCTTCGGTGGCGTGAACGGCCGGAGTTTCGTCCGGCTGCGGGCAGAACAGCAGGGTGGGCGGGAAGAATGCGCCAGCCGCCTGCATATCGGCTTTACCACCCAGACGGATCTGGCAGCCCGAGGCAAGCAGATGATCGACTTTTTCCTGCACGTCAGCACGTTGCTCACTGTTAACGAGAGCCCCCATCTTCACCCCTTCCTGGGCCGGATCGCCGACGACCACGTTCTCCAGCCGCGCAATCAGCGCCTGGCTGACGGCTTCAACCTGCGCTTCCGGCACGATGATGCGGCGGATGGCGGTACATTTTTGCCCGGCTTTGGCAGTCATCTCGCGCACCACTTCGCGAATAAACAGCGCAAACTCCGGCTGCTCCGGCGTCACGTCCTCACCCAGCACGCAGCAGTTAAGGGAATCTGCTTCCATGGTAAACGGAATGGAATGCGCGACAATATTCGGATGTACGCGCAGGCTCTGCCCGGTGCTGGCCGACCCGGTAAACGTCACCACGTCCTGGCTGTCGAGCTGGTTCAGCAGATCGCCCGCGCCACCACAGATCAGGCTGATGGCGCCGTCCGGCACCAGTCCGCTCTCGACGATCGCTTTCACCATCGCCTGAGTCACCTGCGCGGTGGCGGTGGCGGGCTTGATGATGGCGGGCATCCCGGCAAGCCAGGTGGGTGCGAGCTTTTCCAGCATCCCCCAGCACGGGAAGTTGAACGCGTTGATATGCACCGCCACGCCGGATTTCGACGTTAACACGTGACGTGCCGCAAAGCCGCCTTCCTTCGACAGCGGGATCAGCTCATCCTCCGGCCACAGGGTATCGTCCGGCAGCTCACGGCTGCCGAGGCTTGCGTAGGTGAAGAGGGTGCCGATACCGCCTTCAATATCCACCCAGCTGTCGGCCTTCGTCGCGCCGGTCTGGGCTGACAGGGCATAAAACCGATCCTTCTGGCTCAGCAGATGTTTGGCCACCGCCTTCAGCATGGCGGCGCGCTCGATAAAGCTCATTGCGCGGAGCGCTTCTCCGCCGTGTTCAATGGCGTAACGGCGCGCGGCCGCCATATCCAGCCCTTCGCTGGTGACTTCAAATAGCGTTTCCCCGCTGATGGCGTGGGTGATGGTGCGCTCGCGGCCCCGGCCTGATTGCCAGGTGCCGGACAAGAAGCTGGCTAACTGCTGCATTTCTTCTCTCCAGGTGTTTCGTGATTTCACTATAAATAGTTTGATCGCGAATCATAAAAAGCAAGCTGAGTTTTAATGAATTGTTAACGTTGTGATCTCTATTGCTTAGCCTGACCACCCGAAAGCCTTGTATAATCGGCCTTCCATAAAAAGGCTTGCGAGCGTCGTCACAAAATAAACAAACGCTTCTTGGGGTTATATTTAACCTTTGTGTAACTTTTAAGAAACCAAATGATTCACCATTATGCTGTTTTTGGTGATTTAACGAATCACAAAGGTGGTTATGTGACGCAAGAACAACGCTTTGAGCAACGCATCGCACAGGAGACGGCCATCGAGCCGCAGGACTGGATGCCGGATGCCTATCGCAAGACGCTGATCCGCCAGATTGGACAGCACGCCCACTCTGAGATTGTCGGCATGCTGCCGGAAGGAAACTGGATCACCCGCGCGCCGACGCTGCGCCGGAAAGCCATTCTGCTGGCGAAGGTGCAGGACGAAGCCGGACACGGCCTGTACCTCTACAGCGCGGCGGAAACGCTGGGCTGCGCCCGGGAGGACATCTATCAAAAGATGCTCGACGGCAAGATGAAATACTCCTCCATCTTCAACTATCCGACCCTGAGCTGGGCCGATATCGGCGTCATTGGCTGGCTGGTGGACGGGGCGGCCATTGTGAACCAGGTGGCGCTGTGCCGTACGTCTTACGGCCCGTACGCCCGGGCGATGGTGAAAATCTGTAAAGAAGAGAGCTTCCACCAGCGTCAGGGTTTTGAGGCCTGCATGGCGCTGGCGCAGGGCAGCGAAGCACAGCGGCAGATGTTGCAGGACGCCATCAACCGTTTCTGGTGGCCCGCGCTGATGATGTTCGGACCCAACGACGACAACTCCCCAAACAGCGCCCGCAGTCTCGCCTGGAAGATCAAACGCTTTGGCAACGATGAGCTTCGCCAGCGCTTCGTGGACAACACGGTGCCTCAGGTGGAGATGCTCGGCATGACCGTGCCGGATCCCGACCTGCGTTTCGATGAAGAGAGCGGCCACTACCGCTTCGGCGAAATCGACTGGCACGAATTTGACGAGGTGATCAACGGGCGCGGGATCTGCAACCACGAACGTCTGGCCGCAAAACGTAAAGCCTGGGACGACGGCGCATGGGTGCGTGAAGCCGCTCTGGCCCACGCGGAAAAACAACGCGCCCGCCAGGCCGCATAAGAGGAATCAACCATGAGCAATGTTTACTGGCCGTTATACGAAGTTTTTGTCCGTTCGAAGCAGGGGCTGTCGCACCGCCATGTGGGCAGCCTTCACGCTGCCGACGACCGCATGGCGCTGGAAAACGCGCGCGATGCCTATACCCGCCGCAGCGAAGGCTGCTCTATCTGGGTGGTGAAGGCGAGTGAAATCGTCGCTTCCCAGCCGGAAGAGAGCGGGGAGTTTTTCGATCCGGCGGAAAGCAAGGTCTACCGCCATCCGACGTTTTACACCATCCCTGATGGCATTGAGCATATGTGAGGTTGGGGATGAACAACGTATCTGCTTATGCCCTGCGTCTGGGCGACAACGGTCTGGTGCTCTCACAGCGTCTGGGCGCCTGGTGCGGCCATGCGCCGGAGCTGGAAATTGACCTGGCGCTCGCCAATATCGGCCTTGATCTGCTCGGGCAGGCGCGCAATTTCCTGACCTACGCCGCTGAACGGGAGGGTAAGGGTGATGAAGACACCCTGGCCTATGGCCGCGATGAGCGTCAGTTCCGCAATCTGCTGCTGGTGGAACAGCCAAACGGCAGCTTCGCCGACACCATTGCCCGTCAGTATCTGATGGATGCGTGGAACGTAGCGCTGTACGAACGGTTGATCCACAGCAGCGACAGTCAGCTTGCCGCCATCGCGGCAAAAGCCATTAAAGAGGCGCGCTATCATCTGCGTTTTAGCCGCGGCTGGCTGGTGCGGCTGGGGGACGGGACAGAAACCTCCTCACAGAAAATGCAACAGGCGGTGGATAGCCTGTGGCGCTTTACGGCTGAATTGTTCGACGCCGACGACGTCGAGCTGGGGCTGATTGACACCGACGTGGCGGTTGATCCGCGCGCCCTGCGGGAACCGTGGGAGCGCGAAGTGTTTGCGGGGCTGGCGGAAGCTACCCTCCGCGTGCCCGAGGAAGTGGCGTATCGCACGGGCGGCAAGAAGGGGCTACATACTGAACACCTCGGACCGATGCTGGCTGAGATGCAGTATCTCCAGCGCGTTTACCCCGACCAGCAGTGGTAAAGGAGAACACTATGCAACGCCTCGTCGACATTGCGCCTGCCCAAATCCCGCAGATTTGGGCGCTGTTAAGCCAGATCCCCGACCCGGAAGTGCCGGTGCTGACCATCACCGACTTAGGCATGGTGCGCAGCGTGAAGGCGCAGGGGGAAGGCTGGGTTATAGGCTTCACGCCAACCTATTCGGGCTGTCCGGCAACGGAGCATCTGCTGGGGGCGATCCGCGAAACTCTGACCGGGAACGGCTTTTCCCCGGTACATATTGTGCTGCAACTGGAGCCCGCCTGGACCACCGACTGGATGACCGACGATGCCCGCAGGCGCTTGCGGGAATATGGCATCAGCCCGCCTGTCGGCCATAGCTGCCATGCCCACGTTCCCGCGGAGGTGAGCTGCCCGCGCTGTGCAAGCACCGATACCTCGCTCATCAGTGAATTTGGTTCCACGGCCTGCAAAGCGCTCTACCGCTGCAATACCTGCCGTGAGCCCTTCGACTATTTCAAATGTATTTGAGGCTGCCATGACAACGTTTCATTCATTAACAGTGGCAAAAGTGGAACCCGAAACCCGCGACGCGGTGACCATTACCTTCGCGGTGCCGCAGGCGTTACAGGAGGCGTACCGCTTCCGTCCCGGTCAACATTTGACCCTGAAAGCCAGTCCTGGCGGGGATGAACTGCGCCGCTGCTACTCCATCTGCCGGAGCACCGCGTGCGGTGAGATCAGCGTGGCGGTCAAAGCCATCGAGGGCGGACGTTTTTCCCGCTATGCCCGGGACGAGATCAAACCTGGCATGGCGCTGGAGGTGATGGTTCCCCAGGGGCATTTTGGCTACCAGCCGCAGGCCGAACGCGAAGGCCACTATCTGGCGATTGCCGCCGGGTCCGGGATCACCCCGATGCTGGCGATTATGTCCGCTACGCTGGCCACTGAAGCCCACAGCCACTTCACCCTGATTTACGGTAACCGCAGCAGCCAGAGCATGATGTTCCGCCGGGCGCTGGCGGACCTGAAAGATAAATACCCGCAGCGTTTGCAGCTGATCTCTATCTTCAGCCAGGAGACGCTCGACAGCGATCTGCTCCATGGCCGTATTGACGGGGAAAAGCTCCAGGCGCTGGCAAAAACGCTGGTGAATTTCCGCCAGTACGATGAAGCCTTCATCTGCGGCCCGTCGGCGATGATGGACGAGGCTGAGGCGGCGCTGAAAGCGCTGGGTATGCCGGAAAAAGCGATCCATCTTGAACGCTTTAACACGCCGGGAACCCCCGTTAAACGGACAGTCAGCGTGCAGGCCGACGGGCAGAAGGTCACCGTCCGTCAGGACGGGCGCGACAGGGAGATCACCCTGACGGCGGACGACGAGAGCATTCTTGACGCGGCCCTGCGTCAGGGGGCGGATCTGCCTTACGCCTGCAAGGGCGGCGTGTGCGCCACCTGCAAATGCAAAGTGCTTCGCGGGAAGGTGGACATGGCGACCAACTACAGCCTGGAGCCGGACGAGCTGGCCGCAGGCTATGTGCTGAGCTGTCAGGCGCTGCCGTTAACCGCTGACGTTATCGTCGATTTTGATGCGAAGGGGATGGCATGAGCGAACTGATTGTCACCCGTCATGGCCGCGTGTTGCAGCTGACGCTTCACCGTCCGGCGGCGCGCAACGCGCTCAACAATGCGCTGCTCACGCAAATCGCGGAGCAGCTTGAAGCCGCCGCCGTGGATGCGGAGATCGCCGTCTGTGTGATTTACGGCAACGAACGCTGCTTTGCCGCCGGGGCCGATCTCAACGAAATGGCGGAGAAAGACCTGCCCGCCACCCTGAACGATATCCGCCCGCAGCTGTGGGCGCGGATAAACGCCTTCACCAAACCGCTGATTGCCGCCGTGAACGGCTACGCGCTGGGGGCAGGCTGTGAGCTGGCGCTGCTCTGCGACGTGGTGATTGCCGGTGATAACGCCCGCTTTGGCCTGCCGGAAATCACCCTCGGGAGCATGCCGGGCGCAGGCGGCACACAGCGGCTAATCCGTAGCGTGGGCAAATCGCTGGCCAGCAAAATGGTGCTGACGGGCGAAAGCATCACGGCGGTTCAGGCGCACAGCGCCGGGCTGGTCAGCGACGTCTACCCGGCCTCGCTGACGCTGGAGTACGCCCTGAAGCAGGCGGGGCTGATGGCGCGCCACTCGCCGCTGGCGTTACAGGCGGCGAAGCAGGCGCTTCGCCAGTCGCAGGAAGTGCCGCTTCAGGCCGGGCTGGCGCAGGAGCGTCAGTTGTTTGCGCTACTCGCGGCCACCGACGATCGCCGGGAAGGTATCAACGCCTTTTTACAAAAACGCACCCCAGACTTTAAAGGACGCTAATTGTGGAATTTATTCTGAGCCATGTTGAGCAGGGCGTAATGACCATTACGCTGAACCGCCCGGAGCGCCTGAACAGCTTTAACGACGTCATGCACCAGCAGCTTTCCGAATGCCTGAAGCAGGCCGAGCGCGATGACGCTATCCGCTGCCTGCTGATCACCGGGGCAGGACGCGGTTTCTGCGCCGGGCAGGATCTCAACGACCGTAACGTGGACCCGACCGGCCCTGCGCCGGATCTGGGCATGTCCGTTGAGACTTTTTACAACCCGCTGGTGCGCCGCCTGGCAAAACTGCCGAAGCCGGTGATTTGCGCGGTTAACGGCGTGGCGGCGGGGGCAGGAGCCACGCTGGCCCTCGGCTGTGACATGGTGATTGCGGGCCGTTCAGCCAGCTTTGTGATGGCCTTCAGCAAGCTCGGGCTGGTACCGGACTGCGGCGGAACCTGGCTGCTGCCGCGCGTGACCGGACGCGCCCGCGCCATGGGGCTGGCATTGCTGGGCGACAAGCTCAGCGCCGAGCAGGCACAGGCCTGGGGAATGATCTGGCAGGTGGTGGACGACGAGCAGCTCTCCGCCACCGCACAGCAGATGG
Organism: Enterobacter cloacae complex sp. 402C9; assembly: GCF_050030745.1. NCBI lineage: Bacteria > Pseudomonadati > Pseudomonadota > Gammaproteobacteria > Enterobacterales > Enterobacteriaceae > Enterobacter > Enterobacter cloacae complex sp. 402C9. The sequence continues at coordinate 2,179,732 of NZ_JBLGUW010000001.1, forward strand.
CGCTGCATTTTGCCTCGCAGCCGACCTTTGGCCTGGGCTTGATCAAGCAGGCGATCAACGCCGCCGAAACCAACACCCTCGACGCCCAGCTTGATCTGGAGCGCGACTATCAACGTCTGGCCGGACGCAGCGACGACTACCGGGAAGGCGTCAGCGCGTTCCTGGCAAAACGCGCGCCGAACTTTACGGGGAAATAAGATGGTGAATATCCATACGGTCGCCGTCATTGGCAGCGGCACCATGGGCGCCGGGATTACCGAAGTGGCAGCCAGCCACGGTCATCCGGTTCTGGTGTACGACATTGACGCTGCGGCGATTTCCCGCGCCGTCGACGGCATTCGCCAGCGGCTGTCCTCTCGCGTTGCGCGCGGAAAACTCTCTGCCGACGCCGGGGAACAGATCCTCGCCCGCCTGACGCCGGTAACGAATATCAGTGCTCTGGCGAAAGCCGATCTGGTGATCGAGGCGGCCTCCGAGCGGCTTGAAGTGAAAAAGGCGCTGTTTACCCAGCTGGCAGAGGTTTGCCCGCCGCAGACGCTACTCGCCAGCAATACCTCGTCTATTTCCGTTACCGCGATTGCGGCGGAGATAAACCACCCTGAACGCGTCGCCGGGCTGCACTTCTTCAATCCTGCCCCGGTGATGAAGCTGGTGGAGGTGGTCAGCGGGCTGGCGACCTCACCCGAAGTGGCCGATGCGCTGTGCGAGCTGGCGCTGAGCTGGGGAAAGCAGCCGGTACGCTGCCAGTCCACACCGGGGTTTATCGTCAACCGCGTAGCGCGTCCTTTCTACTCGGAAGCCTGGCGCGCGCTGGAAGAGCAGGTGGCAGCGCCCGAGGTGATCGACGCCGCCCTGCGAGACGGCGGGGGTTTCCCGATGGGGCCGCTTGAGCTGACGGACATGATTGGTCAGGACGTCAACTTTGCCGTGACCTGCTCCGTATTTAACGCCTTCTGGCAGGAGCGTCGTTTTTTGCCGTCGCTGGTGCAGCAGGAGCTGGTGCTGGCGGGGCGTCTGGGTAAGAAAAGCGGGCAGGGCGTTTACCGCTGGCAGGAGGACAAACCCGCCGTCAGCTGGCTCGCCCCGGTCAGCCACAGCTTCAGCCCGATGCGCGCACAGCGAAGAAGTGACGGTGTCACGGAAATTGACGATTTGTTGTTGATCGAAACGCAGGGTGAAACCGCGCAGTCGCTGGCGCTGCGCCACGGCTGTCCGGTGGTGGTGGTCGACCGCATCGAGCGGGATGTGGCCGTTATAGCCGCCGCGCCCGGCAACCCGCACGCCGCCACGCAGAAAGCCATTTACTGGTTGCAGCACCAGGAGAAACGTGTGGTCCAGATTGCGGATTACCCCGGCCTGCTGATCTGGCGCACGGTGGCGATGATTGCCAACGAAGCGCTGGATGCCCTGCAAAAAGGGGTCGCCAGTGAGCAAGACATCGATACCGCCATGCGCTTAGGGGTCAACTATCCCTGCGGCCCCATCGCCTGGGGCGAGCGCCTTGGCTGGCAGCGTCTGTTAACGCTGCTGGAGAACCTGCAACGTCACTACGGCGAGGAACGTTATCGCCCCTGTTCACTGCTGCGCCAGCGTGCGCTTCTGGAGAGTAGTTATGAGTCATAACGCCTGGCATAACGCCCGCGCGATGTACGAACGGGACGCCTGCGCGCAGGCGATGGGGATGGACATTATCGAGATGGGCGAGGGCTACGCGGTGGTGACCATGACCATCACCCCGCAGATGCTTAACGGGCATAAAACCTGCCACGGCGGACAGCTATTCTCGCTGGCCGATACCGCCTTTGCCTACGCCTGCAACAGTCAGGGGCTGGCGGCGGTGGCCTCAGGCTGCGCCATCGATTTTCTGCGTCCGGGCTTTGGCGGCGATAAGCTGACTGCTACCGCGCGGGTGAAGCATCAGGGCAAACTGACCGGCGTCTATGACATTGAAATTCAGAATCAACAACAGAAAACCGTCGCTCTTTTTCGCGGGAAATCCCACCGCACCGGCGGCAGTGTGACAGGAGAAGCCTGATGCGTAACGCATTTATTTGTGAGGGTGTGCGTACCCCGGTCGGTCGCTACGGTGGAGGATTATCCAGCCTGCGTGCCGATGACTTAGGGGCCGTTCCGCTGCGTGCGCTGCTGGCGCGTTACCCGCAGCTCGATCTGGAGCGCATAGATGACGTGATCTTCGGCTGCGCAAATCAGGCCGGAGAGGATAACCGCAACGTGGCGCGCATGTCGTCGCTGCTGGCCGGGCTGCCGCAGACCGTTTCCGGTACCACCATTAACCGCCTGTGCGGCTCCGGTCTGGATGCCCTTGGCTTTGCGGCGCGCGCCATTAAGGCCGGGGATGGCGATCTGCTGATCGCCGGTGGCGTCGAATCCATGTCCCGTGCGCCGTTCGTGATGGGTAAAGCCACCGCGGCGTTTCAGCGTCAGGCGGAGATCTTCGATACCACCATCGGCTGGCGATTTGTGAATCCGCTCATGCATCAGCAATACGGAACTGACAGCATGCCGGAAACGGCAGAGAATGTAGCGGAATTGTTAAATATAAGCCGTGCCGATCAGGACGCATTTGCCTTGCGCAGCCAGCAGCGCACCGCGCTGGCGCAGCAGAATGGCGTTCTGGCGCAGGAGATAATCCCGGTACAGGTAACGGGGAAAAAAGGCGCGGTAACGGAAGTGAGCGTAGACGAGCATCCGCGCGCCGAAACCACCCTTGAACAGCTTGCCGCGCTGAAAGCCCCGTTTCGCAAGAACGGTGTGGTGACGGCGGGGAACGCCTCTGGCGTCAACGACGGGGCGGCGGCGCTGATTATCGCCAGCGAGCCGATGGCGCTTGCCCAGGGGTTAACCCCGCGCACCCGCATTGTGGCCATGTCGACCGCGGGCGTCGAGCCGTGTCTGATGGGATTAGGCCCGGTTCCCGCCACCCGTAAGGTGCTGGAACGTGCCGGACTCAGTATCACCGATATGGACGTCATTGAGCTTAACGAAGCCTTCGCCGCACAGACGCTGGGGGTGCTGCGTCAGCTGGGCTTGCCGGATGACGCGGAGCATGTCAACCCGAACGGCGGAGCGATCGCGCTAGGTCATCCGCTGGGAATGAGCGGTGCCAGACTGGCGCTGGCCGCGAGCAATGAATTGCACCGACGCGGCGGGCGCTACGCGCTGTGTACGATGTGCATCGGTGTGGGTCAGGGCATTGCCATGATCCTTGAGCGTGTTTGAGCGAACAATAATGTGAGTACCCTGCGATGATAAATACAACAAAGCTTGATCCGATCGAAACCGCGTCCATTGATGAATTGCAGGCGTTGCAGACCGCGCGCCTGAAGTGGACGCTGAACCACGCCTACAACAACGTTCCGATGTACAAACGCAAGTTTGATGCCGCGGGCGTTCACCCTGACGATTTCAACGAGCTGGCGGACCTGCAAAAATTCCCGTGCACCACCAAGCAGGATCTGCGCGACAACTACCCGTTCGATACCTTTGCGGTGCCGATGGAGCAGGTGGTGCGTATTCACGCCTCGTCGGGCACCACCGGAAAGCCGACCGTGGTGGGGTATACCCAGAATGATATCGACAACTGGGCCAATATCGTCGCCCGTTCCCTGCGCGCCGCCGGGGGCAGCGCGAAGGATAAAATTCACGTCGCCTACGGTTACGGGCTCTTCACCGGCGGGCTGGGGGCGCACTACGGTGCAGAGCGTCTGGGGGCGACGGTGATCCCGATGTCCGGCGGCCAGACGGAGAAGCAGGCGCAGCTGATCCGCGATTTCCAGCCGGATATGATCATGGTGACGCCCTCTTACTGCCTGAACCTGATCGAAGAGCTGGAGCGTCAGATGGGCGGTGATGCCAGCGCCTGTTCCCTGCGCGTCGGCGTGTTTGGCGCCGAGCCGTGGACGCAGGCGATGCGCCGCGAAATCGAGAAACGGCTGGGCATTACCGCGCTGGATATCTATGGTCTCTCCGAGGTGATGGGGCCGGGCGTGGCGATGGAGTGTCTTGAAACCGCTGACGGTCCGACCATCTGGGAAGATCACTTCTTCCCGGAGATCGTCAACCCGAATGACGGCACGCCGCTGGCCGACGGCGAGCAGGGCGAACTGCTGTTCACCACGCTGACCAAAGAGGCGCTGCCGGTGATCCGCTACCGCACCCGCGACCTGACGCGCCTGCTGCCGGGCACCGCACGCACCATGCGCCGGATGGATCGCATCAGCGGGCGCAGCGACGACATGCTCATCATTCGCGGCGTTAACGTCTTCCCGTCACAGCTGGAAGAGGAGATCGTCAAGTTCGAACATCTTTCGCCGCACTATCAGCTGGAGGTGAACCGCCGCGGGCATCTTGATTCACTTTCGGTGAAGGTCGAGCTGAAACAGAGTAGCTTAACGCTGACGCATGAACAGCGTTGTCAGGTCTGCCATCAGCTGCGTCATCGGATTAAATCGATGGTGGGGATTTCAACCGATGTGATGATCGTTAACTGCGGAAGCATACCGCGATCCGAGGGTAAAGCCTGCCGGGTGTTTGATTTGCGTAAGGTTGCGGCCAACGGTTGAATTCCCTCACCCCAGCCCTCTCCCAAAGGGAGAGGGTGTATTAAGTTCCCTCTCCCTTTGGGAGAGGGTTAGGGTGAGGGGGGAACCCCAAATTCCTATGCTATGATTCATCCAGGAAAAAAATAACAACAGAATGAATCACATGAATAAACTTGATGCCTTTATCCAGCACGCAGTCAGCTCTGTTCCCGTCAGCGGAACGTCGCTTATCTCCTCGCTGTATGGCGACGCGCTTTCCCATCGCGGCGGAGAGATCTGGCTCGGCAGCCTGGCGGCCCTGCTGGAAGGGATGGGATTCGGGGAGCGCTTTGTGCGCACCGCGCTGTTTCGCCTCAACAAAGAGGGCTGGCTGGACGTGTCCCGCATTGGCCGCCGCAGCTTTTACCGTCTCAGCGACAAGGGGCTGCGTTTGACCCGACGCGCGGAAAATAAAATCTACCGTGCAGAATTGCCGGCGTGGGATGGTAAATGGCTGCTGCTGCTTTCCGAGGGGCTGGATAAAACCACGCTCGCGGACGTGAAAAAACAGCTCATCTGGCAAGGGTTCGGCACGCTGGCGCCGAGCCTGATGGCCTCGCCGTCGCAGAACCTCGCGGACGTGCAGTCGCTGTTGCATGACGCGGGCGTGGCGGAAAACGTCATTTTCTTTGAAGCTCATTCGCCGCTGGCTTTGTCACGCGCGGCGTTACGATCCCGCGTGGAAGAGTGCTGGCAGTTGACCGAACAAAACGCGATGTACGAAACGTTTATCAACTCGTTCCGTCCGCTGCTGCCGCTGCTGAAAGAGGCGTCGCCCGAGGATTTAACCCCGGAACGCTGCTTCCAGATCCAGCTGTTACTCATTCATTTTTATCGTCGCGTGGTGCTGAAAGATCCGCTGTTGCCGGAGGAGTTACTCCCGGCGCACTGGGCGGGACAGAGCGCGCGACAGCTGTGCATTAACATCTACCAGCGCGTGGCAGCGGGAGCCCTGGCGTTTGTCAGTGAGAAGGGGGAAACCTCCGTCGGCGAGCTGCCCGCGCCCGGCACGCTTTATCACCAGCGTTTTGGTGGTCTGAATATCACATAAGGAGAGGGTATGCCTGTTTATCAAATTGATGGTCTGACGCCGGTCGTGCCTGAAGAGAGCTATGTTCACCCGACCGCGGTGCTGATTGGCGACGTGATCCTCGGCAAAGGTGTTTACGTAGGCCCCAACGCCAGCCTGCGCGGTGATTTTGGCCGGATCGTGGTGAAAGACGGCGCGAACATTCAGGATAACTGTGTGATGCACGGTTTTCCGGAGCAGGACACGGTGGTGGAAGAGGACGGGCATATCGGCCACAACGCGATCCTGCATGGCTGCATTATCCGTCGTAATGCGCTGGTGGGGATGAATGCGGTGGTGATGGACGGAGCGACGATCGGCGAAAACAGCATCGTCGGGGCGGCGGCGTTTGTGAAGGCCAAAGCGGAAATGCCTGCGAATCACTTAATTCTTGGCAGTCCGGCGAAAGCGATTCGTGAGCTAAGCGCGCAGGAAATAGAGTGGAAAAAGCAGGGCACGCGGGAGTATCAGGTGCTGGTGGATCGCTGTAAGCAAACGCTGCATCAGGTAGAGCCGCTGCGGGAAGAAGAGCCCGGACGCAAACGGCTGGTATTCGATGAGAACTTACGGCCCAAGTCGGCTGGCCGGGATAATTAACCATTTCTTGCCTGCGAAATAATGCAATGGCATGAGGATGCGTTAACGCGCAACAAATACCCTTTGGGGATAGTGTATAATTGAACGTTTCAGACCTGCATTCATAAAGGGATTTTGTTACCCTGACGCAGATCACGCCTCTCATTCAGAGCGGTCAATGCGTTTATGGAAGACACTATATGAGTGAAAACGACACTATCCCAAAGCAGTCCAAAAGCCAGATTAACAAAGCGGTATTTTACACATCTGCTTTGTTAATTTTCCTTCTTGTCGCCTTTGCCGCGATTTTCCCTGACGTTGCCGATAAAAACTTTAAGCTACTGCAACAGCAAATATTCACCAACGCCAGCTGGTTTTACATTCTTGCCGTCGCGCTGATTTTAATGAGCGTGACGTTCCTCGGCTTGTCCCGCTACGGCGATATTAAACTCGGGCCCGACCACTCCCAGCCTGACTTCAGCTATCACTCGTGGTTCGCGATGCTGTTCTCGGCGGGGATGGGGATCGGCCTGATGTTCTTCGGCGTGGCGGAGCCGGTCATGCACTACCTTTCCCCGCCGGTGGGGACACCTGAAACGGTCGCTGCGGCCAAAGAGGCCATGCGGCTGACATTCTTCCACTGGGGGCTGCACGCCTGGGCTATCTACGCCATCGTTGCGTTGATTCTGGCGTTCTTCAGCTACCGCCACGGCCTGCCTTTGACGCTTCGTTCGGCGCTTTATCCGATTATCGGCGACCGTATTTACGGCCCGATAGGTCATGCGGTGGATATCTTCGCGGTAATCGGCACCGTATTTGGCGTGGCGACCTCGTTAGGCTACGGCGTTTTACAGGTCAATGCCGGGCTGAACCACCTTTTTGGCGTACCCATCAACGATACCGTGCAGGTGATCCTTATCGTCCTGATTACCGGGCTGGCGACCATTTCTGTGGTGTCCGGTCTGGATAAAGGCATTCGCATTTTATCAGAGCTCAATCTGGGGCTGGCGGTACTGCTGCTGGTGCTGGTGTTGTGCCTGGGGCCAACCGTACTCCTGCTGAAATCCTTTGTGGAAAATACCGGCGGATACCTGTCCGAGCTGGTGAGCAAGACGTTTAACCTGTACGCTTATGAACCGAAATCCAGCAACTGGCTGGGAGGCTGGACGCTGCTGTACTGGGGCTGGTGGCTGTCCTGGTCGCCGTTTGTCGGGATGTTCATTGCCCGTGTGTCCCGCGGCAGAACCATCCGCGAGTTCGTGACCGGCGTGCTGTTTGTCCCGGCGGGCTTTACCCTGATGTGGATGACGGTGTTCGGCAATAGCGCCATTTACCTCATCATGAACAAGGGAGCGTCCGATCTGGCGAATACCGTCCAGCAGGACGTGGCGCTGGCGCTGTTTAATTTCCTTGAGCATTTCCCGTTCTCTTCCGTGCTGTCATTTATTGCCATGGCGATGGTCATCGTCTTCTTTGTGACCTCAGCCGACTCCGGGGCGATGGTGGTGGATACCCTCGCGTCCGGCGGCGAGGCCAATACCCCCGTCTGGCAGCGCATCTTCTGGGCCGCGCTGATGGGCGTAGTCGCTATCGCGCTGCTGCTCGCGGGTGGGCTGAGTGCGCTGCAAACCGTGACCATCGCCAGCGCGCTACCGTTCTCGATGATCCTGCTGGTCTCAATCTATGGGTTGCTGAAGGCGCTCCGACGCGATTTGACCAAACGCGAGAGCCTGAGTATGGCCACGATCGCGCCGACAGCGGCCCGTAACCCCATTCCGTGGCAGCGCAGACTGCGTAACATCGCATACTTACCTAAACGCTCCCTGGTGAAACGCTTTATGGAAGAGGTGATCAAACCGGCCATGGTGCTGGTGCAGGATGAACTGAATAAGCAGGGAACGCAGAGCCATATCAGCGACGCGTCGGACGATCGTATTCGCCTTGAGGTGGATTTAGGCAATGAGCTGAATTTCATTTATGAAGTCAGGCTGCGTGGCTATAACTCGCCGACCTTCGCGCTAGCGGCCATGGAGAATGATGAGAATCAGGCAGAACAGCACCGGTACTATCGGGCAGAAATCTACCTCAAGGAAGGTGGGCAAAATTACGATGTGATGGGCTGGAACCAGGAGCAGTTAATTAACGATATCCTGGACCAGTATGAAAAACATCTGCACTTCCTGCACCTGGTGCGTTAATCAGCCAGCCCCTGAAGCATTCGCTTCAGGGGCGTAATTTAATACGCCTCCGGCAGCGGACGGTCTATCGACACCAGCTTTCCGCGCTTCATGGTGATATAGCCCCCGGCTTTAAGATCCGCCAGCACGCGAAAGACATGCGTTCGCGACAGGTTAGTGCGCTTGATGATAAACAGCGCCAGACCCTCATTCTCTCCCGTGTGGGTTTCCTGCCGATAAAGATAGCGATAGAGCATGGGTTTAATGGTCTGGTAGCTGGTGACCTGCCTGCGTTCGTTATGCAGGTCGATGGTGAATATCGACATGTAAGTCAGTATGGTGGCCAGCGCCTGCATGCGCTCAGGCCCACCCTGGAAAAATATCTGGTCGAAGTCGGCCCAGGATATTCTCACCAGTTTCACCCTGGCACTGCTGCGATATTCATACTTCGCCAGTGGACAATACCTTTCCATTAACCCGATCGGCATATACTCAATAGTATTGCCAATATTCAGCCCATCATCAGGCATTAATATCGTCAGCGACCCTTCAGTACAGAAATAAATATAGCCAGGTTCAACGGTGAGTTTTTTATTTGCGGCAACGGTTAAGACCTCGCCTTCACAAAGCATTTGCGGAAAAAATTGCCCAATATTGAGTTGCTGATAATAGGTATGGATATCCTGAAAATTCACGCTAAGCCTCTCCCCGCAACGTCTGCTATGGTAGCGAGTATAGCAGCAATAGCCCACGGATTACGAATCGATAAATAACCAGTCCCATATGGGACTATGAAGGGAAGGTATTCTGGTTAGAATGGTCCTCAATGAGTTCGCATTAAAATTATCCGCCACAATTAAATATCGCTGGCGGCGCAATTAATCTATGAGGCCATTTAATGAAATTAACGATAATCGCTAAACATCTGGCGCTGGCCGGTGTGTTGACGTCGCTGTCGCTTTCCGCGTTTGCGGAAGTACAGCCGCAGGATGCCACTCCTACAACCCAGCAGGCTAATAACGCCCTGTATAACAAATTACCGTTTGCCGATAAAACCGACTTTGAAAATGCCCATAAAGGCTTTATCGCCCCGCTGCCGCAAAACATGATCAAAGGCGAGCAGGGGAACGTTATCTGGAACCCGGCGAAATATGATTTCGTCAAAGAGGGTGAAAAAGCCCCGGATACGGTTAACCCGAGCCTGTGGCGTCAGTCACAGTTGATCAACATTGGCGGGCTGTTTAAGGTCACCGACGGCGTGTATCAGATCCGTAATCTCGATCTCTCCAACATGACCATCATTGAGGGCGAGAAGGGCATTACCGTTATCGACCCGCTGTTAAGCGCTGAACCGGCGAAAGAAGCGCTGGATCTCTACTATGCAAACCGCGGCAAGAAACCGGTCGTCGCTGTGGTGATCACCCACAGCCACGTTGACCACTATGGCGGCCTGCGCGGCGTGGTTGACGAAGCTGACGTCAAGTCTGGCAAAGTGAAAATCTACGCGCCGGATGGCTTTATGAAAGAGGCGGTTTCCGAAAACATTATGGCCGGAAACGCGATGAGCCGCCGTGCGAGCTATATGTACGGCAACCTGCTGAAGCCGGATGCAAAAGGCCAGGTGGGTGCAGGCCTTGGCACCACCACCTCTGCGGGTACTGTCACCCTCATCCCGCCGACCGACTACATTACCCATACCGGTCAGGAAGAAGTGATCGACGGTTTGACCTACGACTTTATGATGGCGCCGGGTTCAGAAGCTCCGTCGGAGATGCTGTGGTACGTCAAAGAGAAGAAAATGATCGAGGCCGCAGAGGACGTGACCCATACTCTGCACAACACCTACTCCTTGCGCGGCGCGAAAATCCGCGACCCGCTGGCCTGGTCTAAGTACATTAACGCCGCCATTGAGCGCTGGGGCGCGGACGCGGAAGTGATTATTGCGCAGCACCACTGGCCGACCTGGGGTAACGAGAATATCGTCAAGCTGATGAAAGGCCAGCGCGATATGTACCGCTACATCAACGACCAGACCCTGCGTATGGCCAACAAAGGCCTGACTCGCGATGAGATCGCCGCAGAATTTAAGCTGCCGGAATCGCTCGAGAAACAGTGGGCAAGCCGCGGTTACTACGGCTCCGTTAGCCACGACGTCAAAGCCACTTACGTGTTTTATCTCGGCTGGTTCGACGGCAACCCGGCAACCCTCGACGAGCTGCCGCCTGAACAGGCTGCGAAGAAGTTCGTGCAGTACATGGGCGGCGCTGATGCCATCATGCAGAAAGCCAAAGCGGATTATCAGCAGGGTAATTACCGTTGGGTTGCTCAGGTGGTCAGCAAAGTGGTCTTTGCCGATCCTAACAACCAGGCTGCCCGTAATCTGGAAGCCGACGCGCTTGAGCAGTTAGGTTACCAGGCGGAAGCGGGCACCTGGCGTAACTTCTACCTGACCGGCGCGCAAGAACTGCGTAATGGCGTGAAGAAGCTGCCGACGCCGAACACCGCCAGCCCGGATACCGTGCGAGCGATGACCCCGGAAATGTTCTTCGACTACCTGGGTGTGCACATCAACGGGGTGCGGGCCGGTAACGCGAAGGCGGTCTTCAATGTCGATCTCGGTAAGGATGGCGGCAAATACAAGCTGGAGCTGGAAAACGGCGTGCTGAACCATACCGCCAACGCGCAGGCGAAGGATGCCGACGCAACTATCGCGCTTGACCGCACCACGCTGAACAACATCATCCTTAAGAAAGAGACGCTGAAGCAGGCGATGGATAAAGGTGACGTGAAGGTGAGTGGAAACGGGGCGAAGCTGGAAGAGATGCTGAGCTACATGGACAAATTTGACTTCTGGTTCAATATAGTAACGCCATAAGTTCAGGTTTCATCCACATAATCCTGGCGCCTTAGAAATAAGGCGCCATTTTTTTATTCACGCATCGCCAGCGCGCTGGCACTTGCCGGATCGAACAGTGAAATACTCTCGATCTGATCAAGCATGATCACCTTACGGAAATCCATAGCGCTTTTTGGCTCTGAGTCGAGCGTAACCTCATGCTCGGCGTACCATTTGCTGTAGTTGTGCTCAATACACAGCTGCATGTTCTCCCCGTCGCGGTAGCCGCTCAGCATCGGGATAAGCACGATATTGGCGGTTTTTTCATACTCCAGCGTGGCGGTATGGATCATGCCAATATAAATCCGCCGCGACTTCAGCGTGACGTGCGCAAGTTCACCTTCCTCCATGCACTGATAGAGCAGTTGTTCAATCCCGCTCGATTGTGCCAGCCGCTTGTAGAGCTTTTTCCGGCCTTCGCCGTCCAGCCGCGCGCTACCGGCCCAGTTAGAACGATAGAGACAAAACAGGATCGCAAAGGCCAGCATCACCACGACCGGAGCCTGAATCCCTAAAAAGCTCCAGTTCATAAAATCAATTTGCCAGTCGGCGTATTTTGCGGACGTGAAATGGAACGTGTTGTCGGCGGCGGAGAGGGCGAACAACAGCAGCCAGAGCAGGCCGGTGGCGATCACGCCCTGTAAAACGAAAATGCAGCCATACAGCGCCACAAGGAAATAGACATCCCAGCCGAATGAACGCTTAATTTTGAACCGGGTTGAGAGATCGCGGCTGGTGTACCAGTAGCCGCATACCATCAATACCATGAATATTGCCGTTCCCATTTCAGGCCCTCTTCAGCGCGTTGACATGGCGCAGAAAGTCCTGCCGAACCTCGTTACTTTTGTAGTTAACCGAGGCGTTTCCATCCTGATCGATGATGATGCGGTCGCCATCCTCTACGGCTTCGATAATTTCCTGGTGACTCATAACCTGCAACAAGGATTCCGGGCTGGAAAAGAGCGCCATCAGTAAATTTTTCATCGCGTGACATCCTTATGAATTAAAAGGATAAGTCTGGAAGATAAATGGCACCTTTGCCTTAAGGTTATCCCTAAAAAATAACGGCACGGCGGTGAGAATCTGCTTTTGACTCAAATTGGCACCTCAGGGAAAGTTTTTAAAGTACTGAATTAAAAGAAGTATAAAAAATATATCTGCACAAACTTGGACAAATAACGCTAATTGTGTAAGTTTTAATTATGCGATTTCGCTACGTTGTTTACAGCCAGGATGCGACCCATGAGCACGTTGCCGTCCGTCATCAGTCGATTCGTTGATTATTACGCCACGCTGGATACCCAGCCACCTTCGGCTCTGGCAAAGATTTATCGCGCCGATGCCACGCTTATCGATCCCTTTGGCGAACACAGCGGGTTGTTCGCGATTCAGCGCTATTTCACTCACCTGCTGGCTAACGTCCAGCGGTGCCGCTTTACCGTCGATGCACCCTTGCAGCAGGGCGATCGCTTTGTTGTTACCTGGATGATGCACTGGTCGCACCCGCGTATTGCTCGGGGGGCAATGCGCCAGTTGCCGGGCTGCTCTGTGGTCGACATGCGCGACGATCGCATAGTTCGCCAGCGGGATTACTACGATGCCGGAGAGATGATTTACGAACATCTTCCGGTGCTCGGCTGGGCCGTACGCGGCGTTAAGCGGAGAGTGAAATCATGAAAACGGTTCTGATCACCGGCGCAAGCTCGGGCATAGGGGCCGGGCTGGCGAAATCTTTTGCCGACGATGGCTACCGGGTGATTGCCTGCGGGCGCGATGCGCAACGTCTGGCAGCCGTGCATCAGCACAGCCCCAACATTACGGTGCGCCTGTTCGATATGACAGACAGGGACGCCTGTCGCCAGGCGCTGGCGGACTGTGCTGCCGACACGGTGATTCTTTGCGCCGGAACCTGCGAGTATCTCGACCGTGGCGAGGTGGATGCCGCGTTGGTGGCGCGGGTCATGACCACCAATTTTATGGGGCCGGTAAACTGCCTTGCGGCGTTGCAGCCGCATCTGATATCCGGCAACCGCGTGGTGCTGATCAGTTCGATGGCGCACTGGCTTCACTTCCCGCGAGCCGAAGCCTATGGCGCCTCTAAAGCGGCGTTAACCTGGTTTGCCGACACGCTGCGCCTCGACTGGGAGCCGAAAGGGATCGCCGTCACGGTCGTTTCACCTGGTTTTGTCGACACGCCGCTGACCCGAAAAAATGATTTCCCGATGCCGGGCCGGGTCAGCGTGGAGGACGCCGTCCATGCCATTCGTCGCGGTCTGGCAAAAGGGAAGGATCATATCGCGTTTCCCGCCGGGTTTAGCCTGGCGCTGCGCCTGCTCTCCGGTCTGCCCGATATACTTCAGCGCGCACTGCTGCGCAGGATGGTGCGACCATGAAGATCGCGATTATCGGCAGCGGTATCGCCGGGTTAACCTGTGCCTGGCGGCTCGCCGGACATCATCAGGTCACGCTGTTTGAAGCGCAGGCTACGCCGGGCGGGCATACTGCAACGGTGGATGTCGACACGCCGCAGGGCAACTTTGCCATCGACACCGGTTTTATTGTCTACAACGACCGCACCTATCCGCGCTTCATGGGGCTGCTGAGCGAACTGGGCATCAGCGGGCAAAAAACGCAGATGAGTTTTTCGGTGCATAACCCGCAGAGCGGGCTGGAGTACAACGGCCACACGCTGACGTCGCTGTTCGCCCAGCGTCGTAATCTGTTAAACCCTGCCTTCTGGACGCTGCTGAAGGAGATCGTGCGCTTTAACCGGCTGGCGAAACAGACGCTCCGGGGTGACGTCAGCGAGTCCGCCACGCTGGAGACGTTCCTGCACCAGCACCGCTTCACGCCTTTTTTTGCGCGTCACTACATTCTGCCAATGGGGGCGGCTATCTGGTCATCCTCGCTACAGGAGATGAAACGCTTTCCGCTGCCGCTCTTTTTACGCTTTTTCGAGAACCACGGTCTGCTGGACATTACCCATCGTCCGCAGTGGTACGTGGTGCCGGGCGGCTCCCGGGAGTACATCCGCGCGATGATGGACAAGCTTGGCGATCGCCTGACGCTGCACCTCAATGCGCCGGTGCAGCAGGTTATTCGCCACGATCGCGGGGTTGATATAACGCGTGAGGGCGTAACAGACAACTTTGATCAGGTGATCTTCGCCTGCCACTCCGCTCAGGCGCTGACGATGCTCGCCAGCCCAACGCAGGCTGAACGTGAGGTGCTGGGTGATATCGGCTGGCAGCGTAACGAGGTGGTGCTTCACAGCGATCCGCGCTGGCTGCCGGTGCGCAAGCGCGCGTGGGCGAGCTGGAACTACCGCCTCAGCGAGCAGGATCGGGCCAGCGCCTGCGTCACCTACAACATGAATATCTTACAGGGACTGCCGCCGGGTAGCCCGCTGTTTTGCGTCACCCTCAACCCGGAAACGCCGGTGGAAGAACGCTATGTGCTGCGCCGCTTTGTCTATGAGCATCCGCTTTTTAACCCGCAAAGCTGGCAAGCCCAGGCCCGACGCGGAGAAATAAACGGTCGCCAGCGGAGCTGGTTCTGCGGCGCGTACTGGTACAACGGCTTCCACGAAGATGGGGTACGCAGTGCGCTGGATGTGGTAAACGCTATCGCGGCCGGGGAGGGCAACTGAGATGAACAGCTGCCTTTACCACGGCACATTGCGCCATCGCCGTCTTTCGCCAAAAGCGCACCACTTTACCTACAGCGTCTTTATGGCCTGGCTCGATCTCGATGAGCTGGACGCGCTGCCCTCCGTCGGTGTGCGCCGTAACCGCGTTGCGCCCGCGGCATTTTATGATGCGGACTACCCGCTGGGCACGCCGCTCAAAGAGTGCGTCCTTGAGCGTCTGGAAAATCTGACCGGCGAACGCCCGGCGGGGCGGGTCATGCTTCTAACCCAACTGCGTTATTTCGGCTTTCATTTTAACCCAGTCAATTTTTACTACTGCTATGACGGGGAAGACACCCTGCGCTGGGTTCTCGCCGAAGTCCGCAACACGCCGTGGAATGAACGACACTACTACGCGGTAGCGGGGCGGGACGCCCCGCCGACGGAAAAAGCGTTTCACGTCTCGCCCTTTAATCCGATGGACATGGTCTACCACTGGCGCTTCAACAGTCCGGCCAGCACGCTGCGCATGCATATCGAAAACCATCAGGAGACGAAGGTGTTTGATGCCACTCTGACGCTGCGCCGTGAGCCGCTGACGCGCGCAGCGCTGCGGTCGCTGCTGGCGCGGATCCCGTTGATGACCCTCAAAACCGTTCTCGCTATTTACTGGCAGGCGCTCAGGCTGTGGCTGAAGCGCGTGCCGCTGCATAACCATCCCCTAAGCAGGAGTGAACGCTCATGACCGATCCCGTCTTTGCGCTTGAACCCGATATCCCGCGCAACGTCCGCGTCGCGCGATGGCTGCTTTTTCGCCTGCTGAACGGGCTGCGCGGCGGCTCGCTGACGCTGCGTGAAGGCGCGCAGACATTCCAGTTCGGCGACGCCTCCACCGCGCTTCACGCTGAGGTGCAGGTACTCGCGCCGGGCGTCTACTGGCGCATTCTAACCGGGGGCAGCCTCGCCGCGGCACAAGCGTGGATAGATGGCGACTGGGAGACGGCCCACCTGACGCCGCTGCTGGAGCTGATAGCGCGCAATAGCCAGATCCTCGGGCAACTGGAAAAAGGGTTTCGCCTGCTCGGGAAACCGGTAGAGCGGCTACGGCACTGGATGCGGCGCAACTCCCGCGCGCAGGCACGGGAAAATATTGCCGCCCATTACGATTTGGGCAACGCCTTTTACGCCCATTTCCTTGATGAACAACTCCTTTACTCCAGCGCGCTGTTTACCGGGGAAGAGCAGGATCTGGCGGCGGCTCAGCAGGCAAAAATGGCCAGGCTGTGCGACCAACTGGCGCTCACCGCAAACGATCATCTGCTGGAGATTGGTACCGGCTGGGGGGCGATGGCGGAATATGCCGCCCGTCATTATGGCTGCCGGGTAACAACTACCACGCTATCGCAGGAGCAGTACCAGTGGGCCACCGCGCGGATCGCGCGGGCAGGTTTACAGGATCGCGTTGAGGTGCTGCTCTGCGACTACCGCGATCTGACCGGAGTGTACGATAAGCTGGTGTCGGTTGAGATGATTGAAGCCGTCGGCCAACGCTACCTGCCAACGTTTTTCCGCACCTGCCAGGCGCGTCTGCGTCCGGGCGGGCGGATGGCGATTCAGGCCATCACCATTCAGGATCAGCGCTATCGCGACTACAGCAAAAGCGTCGATTTTATTCAGCGCTACATCTTCCCCGGCGGCTTTTTGCCCAGCATCACCGCCATGAATGAACTGATGACCCGCCATACCGATTTTGTCGTGCGTAACCTCTTCGATATGGGGCCGGACTACGCCCGCACGCTGGCGCACTGGCGTCAGCGCTTCGTTCACGCCTGGCAGGAGATTGAAAAGCTCGGATTTGATGACCGTTTCCGTAGGATGTGGCTGTACTACCTCGGCTACTGTGAAGCAGGGTTTAACGCCCGCACCATCAGCGTGGTGCAACTGACTGCGGAACGCGTATGAAGCGCTACGGGCAGGTCTTTCTGCTGGCCATCGGGTTTGATCTCTACTGGACGCTGGTGGTGCTGTTTCGCGAGCAGGGGCTGGTCATCTGGATCGCGCTGGCGCTGATTGCCTGGCTGTTGTTACCGCCATCACACCGGGTATACGCTCTTGTGCTGGCGGCGTCGGGCGCGATGCTGGACGCCCTTTGGGCGCTGACGGGGTTGATTTCATTCACTGGCACGTCTCTGATGCCGCTATGGATGGTGGCGCTGTGGCTGATGTTTGCCACCGTCTGGACGCAACTGACCCGCACGACCACCTTGCCGGGCTGGCTGCTGACGGCGCTGGCGACCCTGGGCGGGCCGCTGGCCTACCTGTTTGGCGAGCGTCTGGGGGCCATCACGTTCCTGGATCCGACTTTTATCGTCGTCAGCTGGATGATCCCGGGCTGGCTGGTGCTGATGCTGTTTTTCCACCTGCTGATGGGGAGACAACAATGAGACATCTGTTACTCGCGCTCGCGCTAACCGTTATGGCCTGTAACGCGCAGGCGACTGACTGGCTGAGCTGGCGCAAGGTAGGCGATGCCACCCTCACCTGGGGGCCGTTTACCGTTTATACCTCTCAGCTGCTGACGCCCGACGGCAGCTATACAGGAACAGACAGCGATAACGCGCTGATTATCACCTATGCCCGCGACATCGATGGCGACGACCTGGTCGAGGCGACCCGTGACCAGTGGCAGGCGCAGGGCATTTTGCAGCAGGAGCCGCAGAGTGAAGCCTGGCTGCGGATGCTAAAAGCGCTCTGGCCCGACGTCACGCCCGGCACGCAGCTCGCGTTTGTGGTTAATAACGGTCAGGGGCAATTCTGGTATCGCCCCACGGCGTCGCAGAAAAAATTTACGCCCCTCGGGCCGCGCCAGTCGGCAGCGTTTAGCTCGCGCTTTCTGGCGATCTGGCTCGATCCCCGCACCGAGTATCCTGAACTGCGTCAGCAGTTAATCGGAGGACCACAATGAAACGATTCCTGTTAATGGCGCTTACACTGACAATGCTGGTGGCCGGGTGCAGCACAGAAGTGACCGAGTATCGTCAGCAGCAGCCAAGGCTTGATATTTTCCACTACTTCCAGGGCAAAACCGAGGCGTGGGGGATGGTGCAGGACCGCAGCGGTAAGCAGATCCGCGGTTTTCACGTCGAGATCGCCGGAGATGTCATCGGCGATACGCTGACGCTGAACGAGCATTTTGTCTATGACGACGGCGAGAAGCAAAAGCGCGTCTGGCATATCCGCCGCATTGGCCACGATCGTTACGAAGGCACGGCGGGTGACATAGAAGGTGTCGCGACCGGTCAGGTTTCGGGCAACGCCCTTAACTGGCGCTACAGCATGAACGTGAAGGCGGACGGTAAAACCTGGCTGCTGCACTTTGATGACTGGATGTATTTGCAGGACAGCACCCGTCTGTTCAATAAAACCGAGATGAAGAAATTTGGCGTCACCGTCGCCACGGTGACGCTGTTCTTTACCCGCAAAGAGGGCGGTTAATCCTCTTCGGGCTGAGGTTTACTGCTTGAGTAGATGAAGAAGAGCGCGATACTCAGGCAGACCACGGCCCCGAAACGGCTCGCTGAAAACGGAATGGCTTCATTGTTCAGCCAGCCAAAGTTATCAATCAGCATGCTCATGGCCAGCTGACCCAGGATCACCGCTACCGTGGCAACGGCGGTGCCGATACGCTGCACCGCGAGCACCATAATCACGATATAAGGGACGCCGCACAGGGCGCCCAGAAGCTGCCATTTGGGCACATCCATCAGGCTGACCGCCTGTTTCGGCTCAAAAAAGAAAATGAGCAGGGCGGTTACCAGCGCGCCGACGGAAAAGGTCAGAAACGCGCTTTTGAATACCCCCACGCTGCTGCCTAATTGCCCGTTAATGGCAGCCTGAATGCTCAGCGTCGCGCCGCCAATCACCGCCAGAATAATCATAATCACGGTCATAACGTTACCCCTGCGCCACGAGAATGAGCGCGGCGATGATAAATCCCAGCGCAATAATGCGTTTTGTATCGATCCTGCGGTGCGGCGTACCGAGCAGGCCATAGTGGTCAATAATCAGGCTTTTAAAGACCTGGCCTGCCAGAATGCCGATCATCGTCATAGCAATACCGATCGCTGGCGTGGCAATGGTGAGAATGATGACGTAGACCGGGCCGAGCACGCCGCCCAGCAGGTGCCATGACGGCTGCGCAAAAAATGAGGGACTGTTGCGGGGGCTGAAAAACAGCATCAGCAGAAACGTCAGCCCGGTTCCCACGCTAAATATGCTGAACGCCGCCCACAGGTCGCCCACCTCCGCGCCCAGCGGCCCCAGCAGCCCGGCTTCCACGGACAGCCCCATGCCGCCGGCAATCACCAGTAAAATTAAAATAATGTGCATAACGCTTTTTCTCCTTTTTCCAGGCGGAGAAGATTACGTCTGAACATCATTGAGAAAAATGCCATAATGCAGGAAACACCTGTGCAGGAAATGCATTAATGATGGATGCCGGACATATCAGCATTCGCGCGCTGCTGATCTTCATCGACGTTTATGAAACGCAGAATTTTTCCGTGGTGGCGAGGCGGGAAGGGATTTCTGCGTCGCAGGTTTCCCGCGTGATCCACCAGCTTGAGGACGCCCTCGGGCAACAGCTTTTCTACCGCAACACGCGGGCGATTATGCCTACAGAGAGCGGGCATCTTTTTGTGCGCTATGCCCGGGCGATGGCCGGAAATCTGGAGGATGCGCGACGCGAGCTGGATGAACGCGCCCGCGAGCCGTCGGGCACGCTGCGTATCAATGGCCCGGTCTTTTTCGGACAACGGCACATCGCGCCGGGCCTGCCGGGGCTTCTGGCGCGTTATCCTCGTCTCTCCATTGAACTGACCCTCACCGACGATTTTATCGATCCGCACCGCGACGCCGCGGACGTTATCTTCCGCATCGGCGCGCTGACGGACTCCTCGTTTCACGCCCGGGTGTTCGGTCAGCAGTTCTACCATCTGGCGGCCTCGCCGGACTATCTGCAAAAACATGGCGCACCCGAGGGGCCGGACGATCTCAGCCGTCACCACTGTCTGGTTTACCGCGGCTCGTCCGGGCCTAACCGCTGGCTAATCCGGCAGCCGGGCGAGGCGTGGGTTCACTATCCCATCGTACCGCTGATGACTTCCAATAACGCGGAAACGCTCCTGATTGCGGCGCTGGGCGGCATGGGCGTTGTGCTATTCCCGGACTGGATGGTGAGCGAACGGCTCAAAAGCGGTGAGCTGGTGGCACTGCTGCCGGAAATGGAGTGTTCTATTAATACGGAGCCACTGACGATTGCGGCGATTTACCCGAACGCGCGTCATCCGCCCCTGAACGTCAGGGCGGTGATTGACTACTATATAGAGCGGTTCGGTACGCCGCTGTACTGGCAAACCTGAAGGTTAGCGGGCAAGCTCGCGACGGATAATGTCAGCCCCGGCGCTTAATGCCTTCAGCTTACCGTTGGCGACCTGGCGGGAAAGGGGAGCCATGCCGCAGTTGGTGGACGGATAGAGCTTGTCTGCATCCACAAACTGCAACGCCTTGCGCAGCGTATCGGCAACCTCTTCCGGCGTTTCGATGGTCTGGGTGGCAACATCAATTGCCCCGACCATCACTTTTTTACCGCGGATCAGCTCCAGTAGATCCATCGGCACGCGCGAGTTGTGGCACTCCAGCGAGATGATATCGATCTTTGAGGTCTGCAACTTAGGAAACGCCTCTTCATACTGGCGCCACTCGGAGCCGAGCGTTTTTTTCCAGTCCGTATTGGCTTTGATGCCGTACCCGTAGCAGATATGTACTGCGGTTTCGCATTTCAGCCCTTCAATGGCGCGCTCCAGCGCGGCGATGCCCCAGTCATTCACTTCGTCGAAAAAGACGTTAAAGGCAGGTTCGTCGAACTGAATAATGTCAACGCCGGCCGCCTCCAGCTCGCGGGCTTCCTGATTGAGAATTTTAGCGAACTCCCAGGCCAGCTTTTCGCGGCTTTTATAGTGAGCATCGTATAGCGTGTCGATCATGGTCATCGGGCCGGGCAGCGCCCACTTGATCGGCTTGTCCGTCAGCTGGCGCAGGTATTTCGCGTCGTCTACAAACACCGGTTTCTGGCGCGCCACCGCGTCTACCACGGTCGGCACGCTCGCATCGTAACGGTTACGGATCCGCACCGTCTGACGATTTTCAAAATCCACGCCGCTGAGATGTTCAATAAAGGTGGTGACGAAATGCTGGCGGGTTTGTTCCCCGTCGCTGACGATATCAATCCCGGCGCGAATCTGTTCATCCAGAGACAAACGAAGCGCATCCTGTTTCCCTGCCAGTAATTCCTCGTCCTGGAGTTTCCACGGCGACCAGAGCGTTTCCGGCTGCGCAAGCCAGGTGGGTTTCGGCAGGCTGCCAGCCGTCGATGTCGGGAGCAATGTTTTCATAAGAAGAACCTTTTATTCGTATTAAATTAAAGCGTGAAGTGATGAGACCACTGCTCAAGAAGGGTTTTATAGGGTTTGATGAACCGCTCTTCGGTATATTTACCCTGTTCAATGGCCAGCCGGCTGCGCTCTTCACGGTCATAGACGATTTTTGTTAATGAGTGATCCTGCTGATTCAGGTCGGGCTGATAGCACTGTCCCGCAGCGGAATTGGCATTGTAAATTTCTGGTCGATAGATCTTCTGGAACGTCTCCATGGTGCTGATGGTGCCGATCAGTTCCAGATTGGTGTAATCACGCAGTAAATCGCCGGTGAAGAAGAAGGCAAATGGCGCGACGCTGTTTTCCGGCATGAAATAGCGAACCTTGAGGGCCATCTTCGCGAAGTACTGTTCCGTTAGCGACTCGCCGTCCGGCTGGTACTCATACCCCAGCACCGGGTGGTGGTTACCGGTACGACGATAGGTGTCTTTGCTGGAGACGCTCAGGCAGATCACCGGCGCTTTTTTAAAGTTCGCCTGATATTCCGCAGAATGAATGAAGCTTTTAAAGAGATTGCCGTGCAGCTCGCCAAAATTCTCGGGGAGGGTAAAACGGGGCTGATCTTTATTATGCTCCAGCAGCAGGACGCTGAAATCATAGTCACGAACATAGGATGAGAAGTTATTCCCGACGATGCCTTCGATGCGCTCGTGGGTCTTTTTATCCACGATCGTCGTTTGCAGAATTTCGATGGCCGGGAAAGTAAAATCGCCGCCGATATTCATATCGACTGAAATAATCTCCAGCTCGACGGCATAGCGGTCGGATTTTGGGTTATCCCAGCTCGCCAGCGCGTTAAAGCGGTTGTTGATCATCATCAGCGTATTGCGCAGGTTCTCCTGACGCTTCTCGCCACGCGCCAGGTTGGCGAAGTTGGTGGTGGTACGCGTGTTTTCTGACGGGTTATAATTTTCATCAAAGCAACTGCGCTTAAGGGTAAATGTGAAAGCCTGACTCATTTGGTTATGCATCCTAAGTTCATGTTGCCTAAACGTTATCAATGCATAATTTATGCCTGAGCCACTGGCGCAGGGGAAGTGACTTAATTTCACTGCGTCATGAGGGTTCTTCATGAACTGCGCGATTCAGGTATAATCCCCCGACATTTCCAACCGGTTTAAACGATCATGACAAAACTCACCCTACAAGAGCAGATGCTGAAAGCGGGCTTAGTCAGCAGTAAAAAGATGGCGAAGGTTCAGCGCACGGCGAAAAAATCCCGCGTCCAGGCTCGCGAGGCGAGAGAGGCTGTTGAAGAGAATAAGAAAGCCCAGCTGGAGCGTGATAAGCAGCTGAGCGAACAGCAAAAACAGGCGGTGCTGGCAAAAGAGTTCAGGGCGCAGGTGAAGCAGCTGATTGAGATGAACCGCATCACCGTGGCGAAGGGCAACATTACCTTTAACTTTACCGATGGCAGCCTGATCAAAAAAATCGACGTCGATAAGCAGACGCAAACCCAGCTGATCAACGGTCGCCTGGCGATTGCCCGACTGGTGATTAACGCGAATGGCGACTGTGATTACGCGATTATCCCGGCGGTAGTGGCGGATAAAATTGCCCAGCGCGATGCGGACAGCATTGTGCTTAACAGCGCGCTGAGTCAGGAAGAGCAGGACGAAGACGATCCGTACGCACACTTCAAAATCCCTGACGATTTAATGTGGTAAACATCGTTCAGAATGGCGCGGCGTGACGGGCATTCATGGTCTCGCCGCTCAGCGGATGAATAAAACTCAGAACGCTTGCATGCAGCATCAGCCGGGGCGTTTCTTCCGCCCCCGGCCATTCCAGACCCCCATACAGATCGCACCCCAAAATAGGGTGGCCTAACTGCTGGCAGTGAATGCGCAGCTGGTGGGTGCGCCCGGTCTCCGGGGTAAGCTCAACCCGCGTCAACGGCATTGTCGTATCCTGGTAAATACGTTCCATCACCCGATAGCGGGAGCGAGCGGGCTTACCAGTGCGCGCACAGATCGTCATCAGCGGAAACAGCGCCGGATCTTTGGCAATCGGGGCATCCACGTTCCCTTCGTCCTGTTCCACATGTCCGCACAACAGGGCGGTGTAAACCTTGGTCACGGCGCGCTGGCTGAACTGGTGGCAAAGCGCGGCGTTAATCGCTTTGTTACGTGCAATCACCATCAGGCCCGAAGTGCCAAAATCAAGACGATGCACCAGCGTGCAGCCGGGAAAGGTTTGCACCAGACGGTGGTGGACGGAATCGCGGTTTTGCGGATTTTTCCCGGACAGGCTGAGCAGACCTGAGGGTTTGTTGATCAGCAGCAGATGCTCGTCCTGCCAGAGGATCTCAATGTCGTCGTGACAGGGTGGTGCAATAAACGTATCGATAATGACAGACATCAGGCCGCCGGGCTGGAGAGTGGGTGCGGATGATAACGAAATACGGGGGAAAGAAAAACCCTCCCACCGGGCGGTGAGAGGGGGAAAATTTAGGCTGCGACCAGGCTGTCGATAGCGGCTTTCGCGTCGGTCTGCGCTTTGGTGGCCACTTCCGGGCCGTAAGCGATACCTTCAGCGAACACGAAGTTCACGTCGGTAATGCCGATGAAGCCCAGGAACAGCGTCATGTACGGTGCGACCAGATCGGTAGGGGTATCTTTGTGAATACCGCCGCGGCTGGTCAGGACGATAGCGCGTTTACCTTTCACCAGACCTTCCGGGCCGTTCTCGGTGTAACGGAAGGTTACGCCAGCGCGCGCCACCAGGTCGAAGTAGTTCTTCAGCTGCGTAGGAATGTTGAAGTTATACATTGGAGCGTTGATCACGATAACGTCGTGGGCCTGCAACTCAGCAATCAGCTCGTCGGAGAGCGCCAGGGCTTCCTGCTGACGTGGGGTGAGAGGCGCATCGCTCGGACGCAGCGCGCCAACCAGCTCGCCGTCCAGCACAGGAATCGGGTTTGCCGCCAGGTCACGCACGGTGATTTCATCCGCGCTGTGCTGTTCACGCCACTGTTCAACGA
Source organism: Enterobacter cloacae complex sp. 402C9 (assembly GCF_050030745.1). Taxonomy (NCBI): domain Bacteria; kingdom Pseudomonadati; phylum Pseudomonadota; class Gammaproteobacteria; order Enterobacterales; family Enterobacteriaceae; genus Enterobacter; species Enterobacter cloacae complex sp. 402C9. Next base: position 2,204,156 of record NZ_JBLGUW010000001.1, read on the forward strand.
AATAGTCAGCCAGCTGACCAGACTGTGAATACCCTGCCAGAATACTGGATTTCAACACTAATACTTTGCTCATGGGAATTTCCTGTTTTGTATTTGATTGAGGGGGTTGCCCCGTTGCTTGTTGACACTTTATTCACAATCCTGCCACAGGGATAGCGCAATATATCGAAGCCTATGTTCGAATTTTTTGAATAAGGCGCGAAAAGCACTGATGTGGTACTCTATAGCAATCATTAAAAAGAGATTTTATCCGGCAGTGCACTGCCCGTTAACGCTATGACAGAACAACAGAAATTATCCTTCCCGTTGCTGATGCAACAGCTTGATTCGCTGATGCTGCGCGATAAACAGCGGTTTGCGCGCCGTCTGCACGGCGTTAAGAAGGTTAAAAATCCTGATGCACAACAGGCCATTTACCAGGAGATGGCCAAAGAGATTGAACAGGCGGCAGGGAAAGTTGTGCTGCGTAAAGCCGCACGCCCGGAGATTACCTATCCGGAAAACCTGCCCGTCAGCCAGAAAAAACAGGACATTCTTGAGGCCGTGCGCGACCACCAGGTGGTGATCGTCGCGGGGGAAACCGGTTCAGGTAAAACCACTCAGCTGCCGAAGATCTGCATGGAATTAGGCCGCGGGGTGAAAGGGTTGATCGGTCACACCCAGCCGCGTCGTCTGGCGGCGCGCACCGTGGCGAACCGTATTGCCGACGAGCTGCAAACGGAGCCGGGCGGCTGCATCGGCTACAAGGTGCGGTTCAGCGACCACGTCAGCGATAACACCATGGTTAAGCTGATGACCGACGGTATCCTGCTGGCGGAAATCCAGCAGGATCGTCTGCTGATGCAGTACGACACCATCATCATCGATGAAGCGCACGAGCGCAGCCTGAACATCGACTTCCTGCTCGGCTACCTGAAAGAGCTGCTGCCCCGGCGTCCGGATCTGAAAATCATCATCACCTCCGCGACCATCGACCCGGAGCGCTTCTCAAAACATTTCAACAATGCGCCGATCATTGAAGTCTCCGGCCGAACCTACCCGGTTGAAGTGCGCTATCGCCCGATTGTTGAAGAGGCGGACGATACCGAGCGCGACCAGCTTCAGGCCATCTTCGATGCCGTCGACGAGCTGGGCAACGAGAGTTCTGGCGACATTCTGATCTTCATGAGCGGCGAGCGTGAGATCCGCGATACCGCCGATGCGCTCAGCAAGCGCGATCTGCGCCATACCGAGATCCTGCCGCTGTATGCGCGCCTGTCCAACAGCGAGCAGAACCGCGTGTTCCAGCCGCACAGCGGGCGCCGCATCGTGCTGGCGACCAACGTGGCCGAAACCTCGCTGACCGTACCGGGCATTAAATACGTGATCGACCCGGGTACGGCGCGCATCAGCCGCTACAGCTACAGAACAAAAGTTCAGCGTCTGCCGATCGAGCCGGTTTCGCAGGCGTCAGCTAATCAGCGTAAGGGCCGCTGCGGCCGCGTGTCGGAAGGGATCTGTATTCGTCTCTATTCGGAAGACGATTTCCTGTCGCGCCCGGAGTTTACCGATCCGGAGATCCTGCGAACCAACCTGGCATCCGTTATCCTGCAAATGACCGCGCTGGGGCTGGGCGATATCGCCGCCTTCCCGTTTGTGGAAGCGCCGGATAAGCGCAATATTCAGGACGGGGTGCGGCTGCTGGAAGAGCTGGGTGCCATTACCACCGACGAGCAGGCGACGGCCTACAAGCTAACGCCGTTGGGCCGCCAGCTTAGCCAACTGCCGGTCGACCCGCGTCTGGCGCGCATGGTGCTGGAGGCGCAAAAACACGGCTGCGTGCGCGAGGCGATGATCATCACCTCGGCGCTCTCCATTCAGGATCCGCGCGAGCGTCCGATGGACAAACAGCAGGCGTCGGATGAAAAACACCGTCGCTTCCACGATAAAGAGTCCGATTTCCTCGCATTCGTCAACCTGTGGAACTACCTCGGCGAGCAGCAAAAAGCGCTCTCTTCGAATCAGTTCCGCCGTCAGTGCCGGGTGGATTTCCTCAACTACCTGCGCGTGCGCGAATGGCAGGATATCTACACCCAACTGCGCCAGGTAGTGAAAGAGCTGGGCATCCCGGTGAACAGTGAACCGGCGGAGTACCGCGAAATTCATATCGCCCTGCTGACCGGCCTGCTGTCTCATATCGGGATGAAGGATGCGGATAAACAGGAATTTACCGGCGCACGCAACGCGCGTTTCTCCATCTTCCCGGGCTCCGGTTTGTTCAAGAAGCCGCCGAAGTGGACCATGGTCGCCGAGCTGGTGGAAACCAGCCGTCTGTGGGGGCGTATCGCCGCGCGTATCGATCCAGAGTGGGTTGAGCCGGTGGCGCAGCACCTGCTGAAACGCTCGTACAGTGAGCCGCACTGGGAGCGCGGGCAGGGCGCGGTGATGGCGACGGAAAAAGTCACCGTTTACGGCCTGCCGGTGGTTGCAGCGCGTAAGGTTAACTACAGCCAGATTGACCCGGCGCTGAGTCGCGAGCTGTTTATCCGCCATGCGCTGGTGGAAGGCGACTGGCAGACGCGCCATGTGTTCTTCCGCGAAAACCTCAAGCTGCGCGCCGAGGTGGAAGAGCTTGAACACAAGTCCCGCCGCCGCGACATTCTGGTGGACGACGAGACGCTGTTTGAGTTTTACGACCAGCGCATCAGCCACGATGTGATCTCGGCGCGCCATTTCGACAGCTGGTGGAAGAAAGCCAGCAAAGAGACCCCGGACCTGCTCAACTTTGAAAAGAGCATGCTGATCAAAGAGGGCGCGGAGTCGGTCAGCAAGCTCGACTACCCGAACTTCTGGCATCAGGGCAACCTGAAGCTGCGTCTGACCTATCAGTTTGAGCCGGGCGCGGATGCCGATGGCGTGACGGTGCACATTCCGCTGCCGCTGTTAAACCAAGTGGATGAGAGCGGGTTTGAGTGGCAAATTCCCGGCCTGCGCCGCGAACTGGTCATTGCATTAATCAAATCCCTGCCTAAACCAGTGCGGCGCAACTTTGTACCGGCGCCGAACTACGCCGAAGCGTTTTTAGGCCGCGTCACGCCGCTGGAACTGCCGCTGCTGGACGCACTGGAGCGTGAGTTCCGACGCATGACCGGGACCACCATTGACCGCGACGACTGGAACTGGGATCAGGTGCCCGATCACCTGAAAATCACATTCCGCGTAGTGGACGATAAAAACAAAAAGCTGCTCGAAGGCCGTTCTCTGACGGAGCTGAAAGAAGCGCTGAAAGGTAAAGTCCAGGAGACGCTCTCTGCGGTGGCCGATGACGGTATTGAGCAGAGCGGGCTGCACATCTGGAGCTTTGGTCAGCTTCCGGAAAGCTATGAGCAGAAGCGCGGGAACTACAAGGTGAAAGCCTGGCCCGCGCTGGTGGATGAGCGCGACAGCGTGGCGATTAAGCTCTTTGACAATCCGCAGGAGCAACAGCAGATGATGTGGCGCGGGCTGCGTCGCCTGCTGCTGCTTAACATCCCGTCGCCGATTAAGTATCTGCACGAGAAGCTGCCGAACAAAGCCAAGCTGGGGCTCTACTTTAACCCGTACGGTAAGGTGCTGGATCTGATCGACGACTGCATCTCCTGCGGTGTGGACAAACTGATCCACGAGGCGGGCGGTCCGGTCTGGACGGAAGAGGGCTTTGCTCAGCTTCATGAAAAGGTGCGCGCGGAGCTGAACGACACCGTGGTGGAGATTGCCAAACAGGTCGAGCAGATCCTCACCGCCGTGTTCAATATCAACAAGCGCCTGAAGGGGCGGGTGGATATGACCATGGCCCTTGGTCTGTCGGACGTGAAGGCGCAGATGGCGGGGCTGGTGTATCGCGGCTTTGTCACCGGCAACGGCTTTAAGCGTCTGGGTGATACGCTGCGTTATTTGCAGGCGATTGAGAAGCGTCTGGAGAAAATGGCGGTCGATCCGCATCGCGATCGAGCGCAGATGCTGAAAGTCGAAAACGTGCAGCAGGCGTGGCAGCAGTGGCTCAACAAACTGCCGCCAGCGCGTCGCGATGATGACGATGTGCGGGAGATCCGCTGGATGATCGAGGAGCTGCGCGTCAGCTTCTTCGCCCAGCAGCTCGGTACGCCGTATCCCATTTCGGATAAGCGTATCTTGCAGGCGATGGAGCAGATCTCCGGCTAAAACCATTGCCCGGTGGCGCTGCGCTTACCGGGCCTACGGGAGAACATGCAGGCCGGGTAAGGCGTAGCCGCCACCCGGCTTTTTTATCGTTCCACCATCGCTAGCGTAAACCCATCCCACCCCTTAACGCCCACCGTTTGCAGCGCGGTGGCGGTTAAGCGTGGTTATCTCCAGTCATCTCGATAAACTTCCGTACCCCCTGCACGCGTGCATCGTCGCTTTGCCCGTTAACCACCTCGCCGTCGCGCACCACGTTATCGCCGATTATGACCGTGCCGGGACGGGAGTAGTGCAGCGCCCACTCCAGGTAGCCGGGATTGTTTGGCTTATCGGCATCAATAAAGATCAGGTCAAAGGGCGGGACGTCACCGAAATTCTCGAGCGACTTTAGCGCCGGGCCTGTAATCAGTTCGATACGATCGCCGAGTCCCGCAAGATGAATATTTTGTCGTGCAACTGCGGCATGTGTCGGGTCCGCTTCTAGCGTAATCAACTTTCCGTCCGGCGGCAGGGCGCGCGCCATGGGGGTATCGCCAGAGGCGAAATGTAGGCCGGGTAAGGCGTAGCCGCCACCCGGCATGTTTTCACTCACTGACCCAACCGCCGCCCAGCGCTTTATACAAATCAATTTGCGCCAGCAGCAGGTTGTTTTTCACCTGTACCACGCTGGTCTGCACCGAGAACAGCGTGCGCTGTGCATCGAGCACATCCAGATAAGAAGAGTACCCGTTGCGGTAGCGGTTTTGCGCTATCCGCAGCGTCTCCTGCGCGACCGCCTGCTGAGCCAGCAGCTCGTTAAGCTGTTCCTGATAACGGGTGATGGCATCAAGGCTGTCATTCACCTCGGCAAACGCATTACGTACGGTTTTTTCGTAGCTGTACAACGCCTGATTACGCTGAGACTGGGAGATATCCACCTGTGCATTCAGCGTCTGTCGGTTCAGCAGCGGCGCAAGAATACTGCCGCCCACGCTCCAGAGCTGGAGGGGGTTATCCAGCAATCCCGACAGCGTGCGATCCTGCACCGATCCTGTGGCCGTGAGGTTGATCGACGGCAGCAGGCTGGCACGCGATGCCGCCAGCGTCGCGTCCGCCGCAATCAGCTGACGTTCAGCCTGGACGATATCCGGACGCCGGTTCAGTAACGTCGACGGCAACTGGGAGGGCAGTTTCAGCGGCATCAGGGCATCAAAGCTTTCACCGCGCACAACGTCACCCGGGTTGCTGCCCAGCAGCAGGCTGAGCGCATTCTCCTGCTGCGCAATCTGGTGCTGAAGCAGTGGAACCTGAGCGCGGGTGGCGCGCAGCTCAGAATCCGATTGCATCAGCTCAAGGCGAGAGCTGTATCCCGTCTCAAACTGTCGTTTAGCAAGATTGAACGCCTCTTCACGCGATTTCAGCGTGGACTGGGTAACGCGAAGCTGTTCATCCAGCGACAGGAGAGTGACGTACCCGGAGGCCACCGACGATGCGACCGTGAGATCTGCCGCCGCGGCCGCCGCCTTTTGTGCCTCCAGCGACGCTTCGGCGGCACGGGAGGTGCTGCGGTTTACCCCCCAGATATCCACGTCGTAGCTGGCGGTCAGGCTGCCTTTGTACAACGTACCGTATACCGGAAGGCCTGTTGCGGCGGACTGCGAGCGCGCGCGCGTCCCGGTCACGCCCGCGTCAAGCGACGGGAACAGGCTGCCGTCGGCAGCGTACACCCGGGCCTGATACTCGTTAATCCGCTCGCGGGCAATCAGCACGTCGCTGTTGTTCTTCAGCGCCTGATCCACATAGCGGTTCAGATTGCTGTCGTGGAAATTGCGCCACCAGAGCTGTTCTGTCGGGCTGGTTGGCCCCGACGTCGCGCGCCACTGGGCCGGGATGTGCAGGGACGATGTGGCGGGCTCAACGTCAACCGACTGGCAACCCGCAAGGATAGCCATCATCAGCAGGCCGGCTATCGGGCGAAGCGTCATTGTTTCGCCTCCCGCGTGTCGATGGTGACCTGCACCGACATGCCAGGTCGCAGCAGCCGGTACGCCTCCGGCTCACCGAGTACCTCAATGCGTACCGGGATGCGCTGGGCGATTTTAACAAAGTTGCCCGTGGCGTTATCCGGGGTTATAGCGCTGAACTCGACGCCTGTGGCCGGGGATATGCTCTCCACGCGGCCCTGATAGGCTTTATCGTTTAACGCATCGACGGTGAATTTCACTGGCTGTCCGACGCGTAAATTCGCCAGCTGCGTCTCTTTGATATTGGCGATCACCCAGTGCTGCGGCGGGACCAGCGTGGTAAGGTGCGTCCCGGCGGTGACGTACGCTCCAAGACGCACCGCAATCTGCCCGAGCTGACCGTCACGCGGAGCGACAATGCGGGTGTTTTGCAGATCGATCTGCGCAAGCTCCAGCGCGGCTTTCGCATTTTGAACGTCCGCTTCCAGCGAAGCGCGATTGACGATAACCGTTTGTAGATCCTGGCGCGACATCTCAAGCGTTGCTTTCGCCTGGTCGATATCGGCGCTCCCCTGGGCGGCACTGGCCAGCGCCGCATCGCGCTCGCGAATGGACAGGGAGCCGTCTGCGGTCAGATCCTTCACGCGTTTCAGATCCGCCTGGGTTTTCAGACTTTGGGCACGGGCGTTTTTCAGTGCCGCTTCGTTTTTGGCAATCACCGCTTCCGCGCTTTTACGCTGTTGCAGGTTGTTGTTCAGCGCAGCAATTTTCATTGCCAGCTGCGCCTCGGCCTGATGGACGCGCTGGCGATAGATCCGGTCATCAATCTGCAACAGCAGGTCGCCTTTTTTAACCTGCACAAAATCCTGAACATGGACCTCAGTAATGTAGCCGTTGACTTGCGGACTGATGAACGTGGTCTGGCCGCGCACGTAGGCGTTATCAGTAAACTGGGTATGACGCGTGAACGGGGGCAACTGCCAGGCATAAAGGATCACCAGCACCCCGACAATGCCGATAGCCGCGGCGGTGAAAATGGAAACGACGCGTACATTTTTGCGGGTGTTGGCCTGCTCTTTGGCGGCATCCTGCTGACTCATAACTTCTCCTGAAAAATAGTCATTACTTATTGCCAGTGGCGTTCTTAAGGGCCATACGGGCGGTGATGCGCAGGCGCAGCAAGCGCCATAAAATCCAGACCAGCGTGGCTGTGGCAATGCTCGCCGTCAGGAGATAAGTATCGTTGTAAGCCAGAATGTTTGCCTCAAGCGTCGTCACCGTCTGAAGCTGAATAATGGCCTGGGTTCCCAACAGGGAACTGTCGCCAACCAGGCTTTTATACATCTGGGTGTAAAGCTGAATGCGTTCGTTCACCAGCGGGTTGAGGGTGGTGAGCTGGTCAGCCAGCAGGCTGGAATGGTACTTCTCGCGCCAGGTCTGGAAGGTACCAAGGATTGCAGAACCCAGCAGGCCACCAAGGTTCTGACTCATGCCAAACATTACGGAAAAGCTGACCAGATTGCGTGGTTCGGCGATCACCCCGCCAATGGCGGCCAGCATCGCAGGGGCGAGGAAGAAAGCGCTGCCGAAACCAAGCAGGAACTGGCTGAACATCAGCTGATCCGGCCGGGTCAGGTTGTTGGACTGGCTGTCCAGCAGCGAAGCAACAATCATCAGCGCCAGCGAGGTGATAATCGGCCAGGCCAGCTTAGTGGGTTTGATCGTCAGACAGCTGGTGACGATACCGCAGACGATTCCGGCGAAAATAGACCACGCCAGATGGGTCATCTGTTCATTCTGTAGGCCCGCATATTGCAGCCAGCCGATGACGCCGGTGTTCTGTTCCGCCAGTACGATGCGGATCAGCAGCATAATCAAACCCAGGCGTACGATGCTGCCGCTGGACAGCCAGCGGGTATTGAGCAGCGGGTTGCTGCGGTTATGTTCAAAAACGATTGCACAGACAATTAGCACCAGCGAGAGAGCCAACGCCCAGCCGATCCACGGTGTTTCAAACCACCATTCCAGACGCCCTAGCGACAGAACCGCGCACAACAGCGCCATACCGGGCGCAAGCAAAAAGAAGGTGATGAAATCTTTCTTCTCGAAAACTTTGCGTCGATCGCCCGGGGGCAGTTTCAGCACCATCACGCAGGCCAGTGAGATCAGGGCCAAACCCAGCTCGAAGAAGTACAGCCCACGCCACTCATCAAGCTGCAACAGCTCGGTGGAGAACAGCCGCGCCAGCGGTATCGCCAGCGACGAACCGGTAATGCCGATGGTCAGCGCCTTCAGTCGGTGCTTCGCGGGCCAGGCCTGTATCTGGTAATAAATGCCGAGCGAGCTGAGCGCGGCGGCGACCATCCCGTGTGCCGCCCGTACCATCAGCGCCGAGCTGAGATCGTTCACAAACAGGTGGAAAAAGGTGACCAGCACATACAGCACCAGGAAGCCTTCCGTAAACGCGCGCAAACCGTACTGCTGGCGAAATTTTACCAGCAGCAGGTTGATGGAGACGTTGGTCATGACATAGACGGCAGGCAGCCAGGCGATTTCAGTCGACCAGGCGCCGAAGGTGCCTTGCAGATTTTGCAGATTGGCGGTGACGACCGCGTTACCCAGCGCCCCGGTCAGACACACCAGCAGGCCGACCACGCCATAGGCGATCCGTTTCGACGTCGGATGTTCCGGGGTGGAAGGGGAACCCAGCAGAGCGGGTTTCTCGTGTGGCTGCCACTCGCGAGGAGCATAAGGATCGCGTTGGGGCAGGCGCATAACGGGGTTTACCTTTCAAAATGTTGAATTGTGAGCGGGCTAATGATTCTACGGCTGACGCAAATCATAATTCAAGTGAATACGAATATTGTATGTTAATCAAATGTAGAGGGAATGATGAAGAAAAAGTGCGGCTCGCGAACGGAGCCGCAATAATATTATCGCTGTTCCGGCTGCGCCTGAAGGTGGCGTTCACGGTTGATGCGGCTGGCACAAAAAATTGCAATGAGGGAGATAGAGACCGTCACGCCCAGATACCAGGCCACGGGTACCCAGTCGCCGTCGTATTTCGCCAGCAGTCCGGTAGCGATTAGCGGTGCCGTTCCGCCCGCCAGCGCGGCCCCAAGTTGATAACCCAGCGTGATACCGGTGTAGCGAACGTTGGCACTGAAAATTTCAGAGCAGAGCGTGCCGAGAACTGCCGTCACCGGTGCCCACAGTACGCCAAAAGCGATAACGGTCGCGAGCACAATTCCCCAGGTGGTACCGGTATTCAGCAGCATAAACCAGGGCACGATAAACAGGCCGAGCACGAAGACACTGACGGCGTACATACGCTGGCGGCCAACCCTGTCGGAGAGCAGCCCCATCAGCGGGATCATGATAGTGGCGACCAGTGCGCCAAGAGTTACTGCCTCCAGCGCCTGGGATTTCTGATAGGTCAGGGTGGTAGTGGCGTAGCTCACCACAAACGTGGAGAAAATATAGAACGGTGCTGTCTCCACAACCTTAAGCCCGGCGGCAATTAGCACTTCACGCCAGTGGTGTTTTATGGTGTCGCGCAGCGGAGCTTTCGCAACCTGGCCGGATTTTTTCACTTTCTGGAAATCAGGCGTTTCGTCAATATCTTTCCGAATCCAAAGCCCCAATATTACCAGCACGGAACTGAGCAGGAACGGAATGCGCCAGCCCCAGGAGAGAAAATCCTCTTCGCTGAACAGCGTCATTAGCGAGACGATAAATGTCGCCATCAACATGCCGATGGTAACGCCCGCCTGCGGAATACTGCCGAAGAAGCCTTTGCGTTTTTCTGGCGCATACTCGTAAGCCAGCAGCAGCGCGCCACCCCATTCACCGCCGTTACCCATCCCCTGAATAATACGCATCAGGATCAGCAACGCGGGCGCCCACATCCCGATCATGTCGTAGGTGGGCAGCAGGCCAATCATCACGGTTGCACCTCCCATCAATGAAAGGGTGAGGACAAGCGTTTTTTTGCGACCGATACGATCCCCGATATGTGCAAAGAGAACGCCGCCAATGGGGCGAATAAAGAAGGTCAACGAGAAGGAGAGATAGGAGAGGATCAGCCCGATTACCGGGTCGACCATCGGAAAGAAAATCTTGTTAAACACCAGCGCGGCAGCGGTGCCATAGAGAAAATAATCAAACCATTCAATAGAACTTCCCGTAAGACTGGCAATTAATACCTTTTTGTTTTTCCGCAATACCGTTGTCGTGCTCTCATGTTGTGTCATGACTCAAAACTCCGCCACGTGGATGATAATAGAGGTGTTACCTGGCGCGCTTCAGGTGCAACCTGTCGGTGTGTAATGGTTGTGAAATTGTTAAGCAACTTAGGGTTGGATGTTACGTTTGGCAAGTCAGCCAGAACTAAAACGGGTCAGATCACGATGGATTAAGCAGCAACTGGTGCTTTTTCAGCACGCTGTTGTGGCAGGATGTGTTGAAGGGCAGATAATCAAAAGCACAAACCCAGGGTGCAACCCAATTGTTTTTGGATGTTTCTGGTTATTTCATCAAAATGACAAATATGCAGTGTAATGAGCACCTCGGCTTTCAGAGTGATCTCCTTTTCAACCCCGTTGTGTGAAGTACTCTAGAGATTAATGCTGTAAGGAGGTAACGATGACAATGGCACTTTTCCCCTGTCTGCCTGGCACAACCCTCGACGCCGTGAATACCGTTGGGGCGTGGCTTGCTCAGGACGACTATCAGGACAACCAGCCCGTTGATCTGGTGATTCTGGCGGGTAACGCGGTGATACCCGCGATTGATGCTGCCTGTAAAATCGCGGCTGAACAGGGGGTTCCTCTGATCATCAGCGGCGGGATCGGTCACTCGACGACCTTCCTCTACGCCGCGATTGCTAAGCACCCCCGCTATAACAGGATACCCACCACCGGGCGGGCTGAGGCGGCTATTCTGGCCGACATCGCCCGTGAATTCTGGAACATTCCGGCTGAGCATCTTCACGTTGAGGATCAGTCGACCAACTGTGGCGAAAACGCCCGCTTCAGCCGGGCGTTGATGAAACAGTCCGGACTGAACGCCGCCCGGGTGCTGGTAGTGCAGGACCCGACGATGCAGCGTCGCATAATGGCTACGTTTGCCCGCGTTTGCCGCGACGAGGCTGCATCGCCCGCATGGATGAGTCATCCCGGCCTGACGCCCGTGCTGCAAAACAGTGACGACGGTCTGGCGTTCAGCGGCCCGGTCGAGGGGTTATGGCCGGTAGAACGTTACCTGTCGCTGGTGCTGGGTGAATTTCCGCGACTCAGGGACGACATCAACGGCTACGGTCCGGCGGGACGTGATTTCATTGCCCATGTCGATATCCCTGCCGACGTGGACGCCGCGTGGCAGATCCTGCGAAACGACGTCATTCTCACCGACGCGCTGGTGAGCCGTTCTCTGCTGTAATGCTCTTGCCCGTTTGCGCCATCTTTTACGCAAACGGGCAGCCTTTGTTGCCGATTTGTGATTTTTGAAACGGGCTGACCCGTTTCTTTTATGAGATATCTCACAAAAACAGACTCATAGAGTAGGCAATTGCCCCGGTAATTATAGTTTTTAACATTAAGTTTACTTGTTAAAAACAGTGTGATTACAGGAGCAGGTTATGACAGTACCCGTACAACATCCTATGTATATTGATGGACAGTTTGTTGCCTGGCAGGGTGATGCCTGGATTGACGTGATCAATCCGGCCACGGAAGAGGTCATTTCCCGTATTCCCGACGGCACCGCCGAGGACGCCCGCAAGGCCATTGACGCGGCAGAGCGCGCGCAGGCTGGCTGGGAGGCGCTGCCTGCCATTGAACGCGCCAGCTGGCTACGCAAAATTTCCGCCGGGATCCGCGAGCGCGTCAGCGAAATCAGCGCGCTGATTGTGGCCGAAGGGGGCAAGATCCAGCAGCTGGCGGAAGTGGAAGTTAACTTTACAGCTGACTATATCGACTATATGGCCGAGTGGGCGCGCCGTTATGAAGGGGAAATCATTCAGAGCGACCGTCCGGGCGAGAATATTCTGGTGTTTAAGCGCGCCCTTGGCGTCACCACCGGCATTCTGCCGTGGAACTTTCCCTTCTTCCTGATTGCCCGTAAGCTCGCTCCTGCGCTAATCACCGGCAACACCATCGTTATCAAACCGAGCGAATTTACCCCAAACAACGCCATTGCGTTTGCCAAAATCGTCGACGAGATTGGCCTGCCGAAAGGCGTCTTCAACCTGGTGCTGGGCCGCGGTGAAACCGTCGGACAGGAGCTGGCCGGGAACCCGAAAGTGGCGATGGTCAGCATGACCGGCAGCGTCGGGGCGGGTGAAAAGATCATGGCTGCGGCTGCGAAAAACATCACCAAAGTGGGGCTGGAGCTGGGTGGTAAAGCCCCGGCCATCGTGATGGACGATGCCGACCTTGAGCTGGCCGTGAAGGCCATTGTGGATTCACGCGTCATCAATACCGGGCAGGTGTGTAACTGCGCGGAACGTGTCTATGTTCAGAAGGGGATCTACGACCGCTTTGTGAATCGTCTGGGCGAGGCAATGAAAGCCGTCCAGTTTGGCAATCCGGCTGAGCGAACGGATATTGCCATGGGGCCGCTGATCAATGCCGCCGCGCTGGAGCGTGTGGAGCAGAAGGTGGCGCGCGCGGTGCAGGAAGGGGCTAAAGTGGTCCTTGGCGGTAAAGCGGCAGAGGGCAAAGGGTATTTTTATCCCCCAACGCTGCTGCTGGACGTACATCAGGACATGGCCATCATGCACGAAGAGACCTTTGGCCCGGTGTTGCCGGTGGTGGCTTTCGACACCCTGGAAGAGGCCCTGAAAATGGCCAACGACAGCGACTACGGTTTAACCTCGTCTGTATATACGCAGGATCTGAATGTCGCCATGAAAGCCATTAAAGGGCTTAAGTTCGGCGAGACCTACATTAACCGTGAAAACTTTGAAGCGATGCAGGGCTTCCATGCGGGCTGGCGGAAATCCGGGATCGGCGGGGCGGATGGCAAACATGGGCTGAATGAGTATTTGCAGACGCAGGTAGTCTATTTACAGTCGTAATCAGGAGCCCCCTCCATGCGAGATAATGTGTGCACGGAGCAGTTCCCTCGCCCCTTTGGGGAGAGGATTAGGGTGAGGGGAACATACGGCTCTGGTGGTCATTCCGTTCACTTTAGGTTCCTTGCTACTCTGTAACAAAATGACCGGTGAACGTGCCAGGGTGGCTCAGTCGCCACCACCCTGGCGACCCGGGCTCCCGGCGGTAAATCGCCGCTTCGCGGTCCCTTCGGCTTATTCCTTCCGGCTTATCGGGGACGGGCGGAGGTAACATCCCTGTAAAGCCCGCCCTCTCGGCGCATCCCTGCGCCTCGCCCCGGCCGGAAGGCAAACGCCTCAGCGATTTACAGCCGGACCTGGGCATCGCTGTAATCCCTCCGTTATTCTGAAGGCACGTTAATGCTTCTGATTTCAAATAACTGGGAATACTCGGCCCTCCGTAAAAGGGGGTTCACATTTTCAGGAAAGGTGGTTATGTTGGCGCGATAACTGTTATTTATCGGGAAACAACATGCGCACAAAATATACGGGTCTGCAAATCAGCATTCACTGGCTGGTTTTTCTGTTAGTGATTATGGCCTATTGCGCCATGGAATTCACAGGTTGGTTCCCGCGAACCGATCGTCCGCTTATTAATATGATCCACGTTTCCTGCGGGATCAGCATCCTGGTGCTGATGGTGGCGCGCCTGCTTATCCGCCTGAAATTCCCGGCTCCGCCCATTCAACCGAAACCAAAAGCGATGATCACCGGGCTGTCCCATCTGGGGCATCTGGTTATCTACCTGCTGTTTATTGCGCTGCCGCTGATCGGCATGGTGATGATGTATAACCGGGGAAATGACTGGTTTGCGTTTGGCCTGACGATGCCGCATGCGGCGGAGGGGAATTTTGACCTGGTGGATACGCTAAAAGCGTGGCACGTAACGCTGGCGAATCTGGGGTATTTTGTGATTGGTTTGCACGCCTTTGCCGCGCTGATGCATCACTATTTCTGGAGAGACAATACGCTGCTGCGCATGATGCCGAAAAAGCGTCAGTGACCGATAATGCCCTGCCAACCCGCAGGGCATTTTTTTTGCGGCTTATTGCAGTTGCGCGCGCTCCTGCGCCGTTAAATCCAGTTCCTGAGTTGTACCCGTTTCTGAAGATTTTACCGCCGCTTCCAGCACCGCCATCACCGCCAGGGCTTCCACCGGATGGACCGGATTGTCAATCTTGCCGTTCAGGGCATCGCGCACGTTTATATAGTACTGCCGCTGGTCGCCTTTTGGCGCAGGGATAGCGCTGGCTTCACCCTGGGCATTAAACAGCACCATAGCGTCGCTGTCCTCACCCCAGCTTTCGCTACCCGGAATGACGCCTGCCAGAAGCTGGGCTTCCTGCTGATCGATGCGCGCTTTCACCACGCTGGCCTTATCGCCGTGGACGGTAAAGCGGGCAACGCCGCCTGCCACCAGCATGCTGCAATGGAGGACCACTTTGTGTTCAGGATAGTTCAGCACCACGTGCGCCCAGTCGTTAATTTCCGCACCATCACGCAGGGTGGCGATGTTGCCCTGTACCGACAGCGGCAGACCAAAAAGCTGTAGCGTCTGGTCAATCATGTGCGGGCCTAAGTCGAACCACAGGCCACTGCCGGGAACATTTTGCTCTCTCCAGCGCACGCGAACCTCCGGGCGGAAACGATCGATATGCGATTCAAAGTGTTTTACCTTGCCGATACTGCCTTGCTCAATCACCTGCTTAATGCCGAGAAAATCGCTGTCCCAGCGGCGGTTATGGAAGACAGAGAGCAGGCGCTGTTTTTCTTGCGCAAGCGCAATCAGATCTCGCGCTTCCTGCATATCCAGCGTAAATGGCTTATCCACCACTACGTGCTTGCCGGCGTTGAGCGCCAGGGTGGCCAGCGGCGCATGGGTCGCATTAGGGGAGGCGATAACCACCAGGTCGATATCCGGGTGCTGAATAGCCTCTTCAGGGGTGGCAACAACGAGGACGTCCGGCAGATCGCGTTTGACCTTTTCTTCATCCCGGGATGAGACCACCGCCAGCTTCAGGCCGTCGACGGACTGGATCAGCGGGGCATGAAACGTCTTACCCACAAAACCATACCCGATCAGCGCAATATTCATTGTCTTCACTTTATTCATGACCTTCTCCACGTTAATGCGCGCAAACGGTAACCTGCACGGCGCTATGGTCCCCGAGCTCTGCCCAGGGACGATCTAAAAACAGTTGATGAATCTGGGATAACCCTGAAACCAGATAAGGTTCGCACTGGTTGAGTTTCAGATGATCGGCGACTACCCAGTGCGCCTGGCTTGCGGCCAGCATGGCACGCTTCACCTCGGCATCCGCCTCCTGACTGGCGCTCAATCCGAGCTCGGCATGAATGGCGCATGCGCCAAGGATGGCGATATCCGCCCGGTAGCGAGAGAGCAGCGAAAGGGTGGCGCTTCCGGCAAACAGGCGCTGTTTCTGATCCCACTTTCCACCAAGCAGGATCAGATCGATATCTTCCCGATCGCTAACCTGCTGGGCGATATCAAGAGAAGGGGTGATGATGGTCAGCGGTCCCTGCAGGAAAGAGGCAACGGCCAGAAGTGTGCTTCCGGCGTCCAGAAAAAGCGTCGAGCCCGCAGGTATGCACTGCGCAACCTTTTTACCCAGCCGCTGCTTGATTTCAGGCAGTAAGGTATTCCTGCTAACTCGGTTCATCGTCGAGAGATTCAGCGCGATGGCGCCGCCATGGTTTTTTTGCGCCAATCCCTGTTTTTCCAGATCGGTCAGATCGCGACGGATGGTATCCGCCGAAACCTGCAACTTTTCTGCCAGCTCAGTGATGCTGGCCTGGCCTTGTTCAGTAATAATTTCAAGTACATATTTCTGTCTGGCGGTTTTATGCATGGGTGCAGCATCCTGCAAAATGTCGCAATACTATGCAGTTTACAGCATTTTACAGGAAAGGGAATCGTAACAGGAGGGGGATGTTGTCCAAAAACAGTTTGATAAGGTGAATATTGAATTAGCATTAATCAGTCATCAAAAACATGTATGTATCGTTTAGACCTGATGTTAACGCTATGTTTTACATAGAAATTTGGTTAAAGCTGCCGAATAAGGAGTTCGAATAAGAATATAAAACCAGATTATAAATATAAATTGGTGCTTATATCTATTAGATATTCTTTTTAAAGTAAAATAATTTAATATTAATCAGCGAATGACTTAAATTGACAGTTCTTTGAAAATCTTTGTGTCTGATTCGAGATGAAATAAACGCAAAAATGTACATCAAGGTCTTTCAGAATTTTCCTTAAATTACAGAGGGTTTATATGTTTCAGCGTAAACGCATCTAATAGCCATTTGTCCAGAAACCCCATCTTTTTTCTTATTTGTAACACCACATTAACATTACGGATGTGGTCGCTCATATCACATTTTGTTATGCTGCGAATCAATAAATATTTAAGTAAATTCTTAAAAGAAAAAAAGAGATTGTACGGCTCTCATCTCAATTGAAATGGGTGTGGGCGACTATTGGCGGAATTTATCAAACAGGAGTGGGGCAAATAGGGTGAATTATTTGTACCTCTTCCTGGTAATTATTTAGCCATCACCTGAAGTCCGGGGGTATTATAAAGATGAAATGCAATAACAGGATGCTCAGATTATCTGCTTCCCTGACCTTAATTTCACTGGTGGTGACTGCGGCTCATGCAACTAACGGTCTGGTAGGGATATCTCCCGTTGCGGCAATGACGATGAAAGAAAGTATTCTTTTCGCTCTTGACCGCGACCCGTCGGTGAGTCAGCAGGCTGCACAGCTGGGGATTGGCCAGGCACAAATAGACGAAGCGCGTAGTGGCTGGATGCCACAAATAGCCCTGAACGGGAGTACGGGTCACAGCCAGACCACCGATTCGAGCGGCTCGTTGCGAAATTCCGCAGCCTGGGGGCTGAGCCTGACGCAGCTTGTGTACGATTTTGGCAAGACCAATAACAGCATCAGCCAGTCTTCAGCTCAGCGTGACAGCTATCGCTACCAGCTGATGAGCACGATGTCTGCCGTCGCGGAAAAAACGGCCCTCAGCTATGTGGAAGTGAAACGCTACAGCGATCTGCTACAGGCGGCAACAGAGAACGTGCAGGCGCTTAAAAACGTTGAGCAGCTGGCAAAACTCCGCGCCGATGCAGGCGTAAGCTCCACCTCTGATGAGCTTCAGACCCGCACCCGTATTGCCGGAATGCAGGCGACGGTAGAGCAGTACAATGCGTCCCTGAACAGCGCCCGCGCGCGGCTGGCGGTATTGACTGGCATACAGACTGAACGCTATTCACCGGTTCCGGGAGGTCTGGCCGTGGAGCCGGATTCTCTCAATCGGATTGATTATTCACTGATCCCAACGGTGATGGCCGCGCAGAACATGGAGCGATCAGCCCAGTACGGAGTAGAAACCGCGAAGTCACAGCACTGGCCAACCTTAAGCCTGAAAGGGGGCCGCACCCGGTACGAGTCTGATAATCGCGCGTACTGGGATGATCAGATCCAGCTCAATATTGATGCACCGCTTTATCAGGGCGGCGCGGTCTCGGCGCGCGTCCGTCAGGCCGAGGGCGCAAGGGCAATGGCATCGTCTCAGGTTGATCAGGCCCGTTTTGATGTCCTGCAAAAGGCCTCCGTCGCACAGGCCGACTGGACCGGGGCGCGAGGACGAATGGAGGCCGGAAAACGTCAGCTGGAAAATGCGTTGCGCGCCCGCGACGTCTACAAAAATGAATATACCCTGAGCAAGCGCAGCATTAACGATCTGCTCAGCGTGGAGCAGGATGTCTGGTCTGCCACCTCAGCGAAAATAATGGCTGAATACGATGGCTGGAGCGCGGCGATTAATTACGCCTCCGCGGTGGATAATCTCATGCCGCTTATCGGAATAGAGAAAAACGCTGCCGCGAAATTACCTGATTTGAGTTAAAAAAGGCGCGCCTTTCTGCGCGAAATAAGTCAGACAATAATGGGTGGTTTTTCCCAGGGATAGTTACATCCCTCTGGTGGACATAACCACAGGAATACGCGCACCTGCAAGGAGAAGAATATGAGTAACGCAAAAGTTGTTGATGTTATCATTCGAAAAACGGCAGAAAAAACGAAATTAACCGGTGAAGGGAATCTCTCGGTCTCTATTTCATCGCCGAGCGTGATTGAAATTCAGGGTTCTGCTCAGGACGTGGTGCGTTATGTCCGCCAGGGGAATGACCTCCTCATTTATATGAAAGATGGCAGCGTGATCCGCTGCAATAATTATTTTGTCGAAGACACGGAAACCCATAATCATTCCGAACTGGTATTTAACGATAACCAGGAGTTGACGCATATTTCATTTGCCGATGCCGGGGAAGCATCAGGCGTTGCCGCCACCGAATTAACCGCCCAGGCTGCACCCATTAGCAGCATTGAACCTTTTCTGGAGCAGGGAAGCGTCTTAAGCGATGCGCCGTGGGGCTGGATTGCCGGAGCGGCGTTGGGAGGCGGTGCGATTGGCGCACTGCTGGCTCACGGCGGTGACGGCGAAACCAAAACAAAAGTTATTGATAATACGAAAGAAGTCGAAAGCGCCACGCCAACATTTTTGCTGACGGATAACGCGGGTGACAAGCAGGGGGTGCTGAGTGCAAAAGAGGTCACGGATGATAACACCCCAACCTTCAGCGGTACCGGGCAGCCGGGCGCGACCATTCAGGTTAAAGACAGCAGCGGCAGCACCATCGCCAGCACCATGGTCGCAAAGGACGGCACCTGGACGGTAACACTTCCGACCCAGGCGGACGGGGAACATACCTGGTCCGTCGTCCAGATCGACGGCAGTAAAACGACCTCTGCGGGCAGTATTACCGTAACCGTTTCTACAGCGGATACCAGCGTGACGCTCGCCACCACGGCGGGCGATAACGTGATCAACGCCAGCGAGCAGGCCGCTGGCTTTACGCTGTCCGGCACCAGCAAAAACCTGGCGCAGGGAACGGCGCTTACCGTCACGCTGAACGGTAAAACCTATTCCGCAGAAGTGGGGGCAAACGGCGCATGGAGCGTGAAGGTGCCTGCTGCTGACGCGCAGGCGCTGGGCGATGGTACCTGGACGGTCAACGTCAGCGGCAAAGACGCGGCGGGCAACACCGTGACCGGCAGCCAGACGATTGGCGTCGATACCGCTGCGCCAGCGATTTCTGTCGACACGATCGCCCAGGACAACATCATCAACGCGGCTGAACATAATCAGCCGCTGACGCTGACCGGAAAAACCGATGCGGAAGCGGGCCAGATTGTGACGGTCACGCTGAACGGCAAAAATCACACGGCGACCGTGGGCAGCGACGGCACCTGGTCCGTTACGCTTTCGGCCAGTGAAGTACAGGCGATGGCTAACGGCGAGCACACCCTGACGGCAAACGTCAGCGACAAAGCGGGTAACGGGGCCTCCACCACCGCCGATTTCACGGTCGATACCGCAGCGCCAGTGGTCACTATCAACACTGTCGCGGGCGACGACATTCTGAACACCAGCGAGCAGGGGCAGGCTCAGATTATTTCCGGCCAGGCGAACGGCGCGGCGGCGGGCGACGTTGTCACCGTGACCGTTGGCGGCAAGAACTTTACCGGTGTCGTCCAGGCGGACGGCAGCTGGAGCGTCGGCGTGCCAGCCTCTGTCATTGGCGCGCTGGGTGAAGGTAGCCACAGCATTTCGGTCTCCGTTACCGATGCGGCGGGCAACACCAGCAGCGCGACGCACGGCATTACGCTCAGCGGCAACCCGCCGGAATTTACCCTTGACCCCATCAGCCAGGATAACGTCCTGAATGCGCAGGAGGCCATGCAGCCCCTGAGCCTGAGCGGGACCAGTAATCTGCCGAACGGCAGCGCTGTCACCGTGACGTTGAACAACGTTAACTATCAGGCCACCGTTGAGAACGGTAGCTGGTCCGTTCAGGTGCCGGTTTCCGACGTGCTGGATCTGGCGAATACCCTTTACACCGTGAGCGTCAGCGGCACCGACAGCGTGGGTAACAGCGGCTCCGCCGAGGCGAATCTGCTGGTCGATACCGCGCTGCCGCAGGTGATCCTCAACACCTTTGCCGGGGATAACATGGTCAATAACGCCGAAGCGGCGGTTGACCAAACCCTCAGCGGACGCGTCACCGGCGCGGCGGCGGGCGATACCGTCTCTGTCACCGTGGGCGGCAAGAGCTACACCGCGACGGTTGGCAGCGACCTGAAATGGAGCGTGACCATCCCATCGGCCGACCTTCAGGCGTTTGGCGACGGCGAGTTAACCTTCAGCGCCTCTGTCACGAATGCGCACGGCAACACCGGCACCGGCGAACGTGATATCAACATCAACGCCGAACTGCCGGGCCTGCGCGTGAACACGATCTCTGGCGATGACGTGATTAACGCCATCGAGCAGCAGCAGGATCTGGCCGTGACCGGCTCCAGCACTCATCTGGCCGAAGGCACACAGATCACCGTCACCATCAATAATGTTGAATACGTCACCACGGTTAACGCCAGCGGCAGCTGGCAGATTGGCGTGCCGTCGGCGGACCTTCAGGCATGGACGGCGGGAGGCATGACCGTCAGCGTCAGTGCGGAAGATGCCTGGGGCAACACCGTGGCGGCTGAACACCCGATCGAGCTTGACCTGAACGCGGTGGCCGTCACCATCGATACCGTAACCACTGACGATATGCTCAACGCGGCGGAAAAAGGCGCGGATGTCACGCTTTCCGGTCAGACGCAGGGCGTAGAGGCCGGGCAAACCGTGGTGGTGAAATTCGCGGATCAAACCTTTACCGCACAGGTGCAGCAGGACGGCTCCTGGCGCCTGACCGTTCCGGCGAGCGCGATGGAAACGCTGATCGACGGGCGGGCGCAGGTGAGCGTCAGCGTGACTAACGTCAACGGCAACAGCGCGGACGCCTCACGCGTGGTGATTGTCGATACACAGCCGCCAGCTATTACGCTTGATAACCTGACCGACGACAACATCATTAATGCGGCAGAAGCGCAGCAGGATCTGGTGCTCAGCGGCAGCACAACCGCTGAAGCGGGCCAGACGGTCACCGTGACGCTGAACGGTAAATCTTACCAGACCACGGTCCAGGCGGACGGTCGCTGGCAGTTGAACGTGCCTGCCGCCGACGTTGGCGCGCTGACCGATGGCAATGTCACCGTCACGGCCACCGTCAGTGACGTGGCGGGCAACAGCAGCAGCGCGGACCGCGTTGGGCTGGTGGATGCCACCGTGCCGCAGGTGACCATCAACGATTTCGTCACCGACACCAACACCGTTAACCAGCTGGCCCATTCACAGGCGCAGATCCTGAGCGGCTCCGTCACCGGCGCGGCGGCGGGTGATTTGGTCATCATCACCATCAATAACGTGGACTACACCACCGTGGTGGATGCGGCGGGCAACTGGAGCCTCGGCCTGCCTGCGTCCGTCGTTCAGGGGCTGACGGACGGCACCTGGACCATTAACGTCTCCGTGACCGATCGGTCCGGCAACACCGGCAGCAGTTCAGTGGATGTGGTGGTCAATACAGTCACGCCTGTAATCGGTATTAATACGCTGGCAGCGGATGACGTGATCAATGCGGCAGAGAAGGGCGAAGATCTGCTGCTTTCCGGTACCAGCAACCAGCCGGAAGGAACCACCATCACCGTTAATCTGAACGGTATCAACTATGCAGCCACCACCGACTCCAGCGGCAACTGGAGCGTTACCGTACCCGCCTCTGCGGTGAGCGCGCTGGGTGAAGCCAATTACACCGTGACGGCGAGCGTCACCGATAATGTGGGCAACAGCGCCTCTGCCACGCACGATGTGCTGGTGGACAGCTCGCTGCCGGTTGTTACCCTCAACAACGTCGCGGGCGACAATATCGTTAACGCGGCGGAAGTGGCCGCAGGGCAAACCCTGACCGGGAAAGTATCGAACGCGGCATCGGGCGATACCGTCACCATTATCATCGGCGGGCAGACATACACGGCTACCGTACAGGACGATCTCACCTGGAGCCTGCCGTTAACCCAGAGTCAGTTAACCGCGCTCGGCAACGGCGACCTGACCGTCTCGGCCAGCGTGACGAACGCGCACGGTAATACCGGATCGTCTTCCCTGGATGTCACCATTGACGCCCAGTTGCCCGGCCTGCGCATTGATACCGTCGCCGGTGACGACGTCATTAACGTTATTGAACACGCGCAGAACCTGGTTATCTCCGGCACCAGCACCGACCTGGCGGCGGGTAGCACCGTCACCGTGAGCATCAACGGCAAAAGTTATTCCGCCTCGGTACTGGCGGACGGCACCTGGCAGGCTGCGGTTCCGGCCGCGGACGTCTCCCGGTGGGAGGACGGGTCGCTCACCATCAGCGCCAGCGCGCAGGATACCTCCGGCAACCCGGTGAACATCGGTACCGTGGTGGATGTCGATCTCGCCCCGGTGGCGATAAGCATCAACAGCGTGACGGATGACAACGTGCTGAACGCGGCAGAAAAAGGCCAGGATCTAGTGCTGTCCGGCTCCTCCTCGAACGTTGAAGCGGGCCAGACCGTTACCATTATCTTTGCGGGTAAAACCTGGGCCACGATGGTCGATGCCAACGGCGACTGGACCTGCACCGTACCGGCTGCCGAACTGAGCGGCCTGAAGGATGGCGACGCCAGTGTACAGGTTAGCGTAACCAACATGAACGGCAACGCGGCCTCTTCCTCGCAGGCATTCAGCGTCGATACCGCCGCGCCAGCGGTCACCATCAACACCATCAGCGGCGACAACATGCTAAATGCGGCAGAGGCGGCGCAGGATCTGACCCTGAGCGGGACGTCTACTGCCGAAGCAGGTCAGACGGTCACCGTGACCTTCAACGGCAATCAGTACACCGCCCAGGTGCAGGCAAACGGCAGCTGGACGCTGGATGTACCGGCGGCGGATCTGGCGGGGATCGCAGACGGTAGCGCGGCGGTCACGGCGACCGTGTCCGATAAAGCGGGCAACCCGGCCAGCGCGGGGGCGTCCGTGCTGGTCGACACTACCGTGCCGCAGATTACCTTCAACATTGTGGCGGGCGACGACATTGTTAATATTGCCGAGCACGGCCAGGCGCTGATTGTCACCGGCAAGGTGACGGGCGCGCAGGCGGGCGATGTGATTACCCTGACCCTGAACGGCAAAGACTACACCGCCATGCTGGACGGTGCCGGTAACTGGAGCGTTGGCGTTCCGGCGACGGACGTGGGCGCGCTTGCTAACGGCGATCAGACGATCTCCGCCACGCTCACCGATAAAGCGGGCAACAGCACCAGCACGACGCACGCGTTTGACGTCTCCCTGACCGCGCCGGTGATTGCCATCACTACCCTGGCGGTTGACGACGTGATCAACGCGACCGAGAAAGGTCAGGATCTGCTGGTCTCCGGCACCAGCAACCAGCCGGACGGGACCCGCATCACCGTAACCCTGAACGGTATCAGTTACGCCGCCACCACCGATGCCAGCGGTAACTGGAGCGTCACCGTTCCGGCGGCAAACGTCTCGGCACTGGGCGAAGCGAGCTACAGCGTGACGGCCAGCGTGACCGATACCGCGGGTAATAGCGCGAACACCAGCCATAGCGTGCTGGTCGACAGCGCGCTGCCGCAGGTCACCATTAATGCAGTTGCCACCGACGACGTGATTAACGCAGCGGAAGTGGCTTCCGGACAAACCCTGAGCGGGAAAGTGAGCGGCGCGGCGAGCGGTGACACTGTCACGATCGGTATCGGGGGCAACACCTATACCGCGACGGTTCAGGACGATCTGAGCTGGTCGGTTAACGTGGCATCTGACGTCTTAACCGCTATCGGTAACGGCGATCTCACCGTAACAGCGAGCGTGACCAACGGCCACGGCAACACCGGCACCGGCGAGCGCGACATCACGATTGATGCCAGCCTGCCGGGCCTGCGCGTGGATACCGTGGCAGGCGACGATGTGATCAACAGCATCGAGCATACTCAAAACCTGATTATCACCGGCTCCAGCGACGGGCTGGCGAGCGGATCGGCGCTGACGGTCACCGTCAACGGCAAAACCTACGCGGCAACCGTGCTGGCGGACGGGACATGGAGTGCAGCCATTCCGGCGGCTGACGTCGGCGCGCTGAGCGCAGGTACAGTCACCGTGACCGTTGACGGCCAGAGCGCGGCGGGTAATCCGGTTTCCATCAGCCATGACGTGAAGGTGGATCTGGCGCCGGTCGCCATCAGCATCGACGCCGTAGCTACCGACGACGTGATTAACGCAGCCGAGAAGGGTGCGGATCTGGTGCTGTCCGGCTCGACCACCAACGTGGAAGAAAACCAGACCGTTACTATCATTTTCGGCGGTAAGACCTATAGCGCGACGGTGGATGCCAGCGGCCACTGGACGGCGACCGTACCGTCTGCCGATTTGGGCGGACTGAAAGACGGCGACACCAGCGTGCAGGTCAGCGTCACCAACGTAAACGGCAACAGCGCCTCTGCGGGCCGCGAGTACAGCGTGGATGCCACCGCGCCGACGGTGTCGATTGAAATCGTCAGCGACAACAACATCATCAATGCTGCCGAAGCGCAGCAGGATCTGGTCATCAACGGCGTCTCTGACGCGGAAGCGGGCCAGACAGTGACCGTGACCCTGAACGGCGAGAATTACACCACCACCGTGCAGGCGAATGGCAGCTGGAGCGTCACCGTACCGTCTGCGGATGTCGGCGCGATTTCCGACGGCGATTACACCATCACGGCAGCCGTCCAGGATAAAGCGGGTAACCCGGCCTCGACGGATCGCGATGTGCTGGTGGATACCACGGTGCCACAGCTGACCATTAACGCCGTTTCCGACGACGACGTGATCAACAGCGCCGAGCATGCGCAGGCGCTGATTGTCACCGGTTCCGTGACCGGTGCGGCGGCGGGTGACGTGGTGACCGTCACCATCAATAACAAAGATTACACGGCGACCCTGGACGCTTCCGGCAAGTGGAACGTGGGCGTGCCTGCGGCGGACGTGAGTGCTCTGACTGCCGGGGATCACACCATCACCGCGGCGCTGACCGATAAAGCCGGAAACAGCAACAGCACAACGCACGAGGTTGAAGTCAACCTCACCGCGCCGGTGCTGACCATTGACACCGTGTCCGGTGACGATGTGATCAACAACACCGAGAAAACCCAGGATCTGACCATCACAGGTACGGCTTCCGGGCTGGCGGCGGGCGCGGTGGTGACCGTGATGCTCAACGGCAAAGCGTACAGCGCCACGGTAGCTACCAATGGCCAATGGACTACAACCGTTCCGGCGAGCGAGGTGGGGCAACTGGGTGAAGCGCTTTACACCGTGTCGGCCTCCGCGACGGACAGCGTCGGCAACAGCACCAGCACCTCGCACACCGTGAACGTGGAATCCGTTCTGCCTGGCGTCATCATCAACACCGTGGCGGGCGACGACGTGATCAACGCGGCGGAGCTGGCAACCGGCCAGACCATCAGCGGTAAGGTGGTGAATGCCGAAGCAGGCAACACCGTGACCGTGACCATTGGCGGCAACAGCTACACCGCAACGGTGCAGAGCGATCTCACCTGGTCCGTGAGCGTGCCGGAGTCGGTGCTGACCGCACTGGGCAACGGCGATTTAACCGTGTCAGCCAGTGTCACCAACGGCGTGGGCAATAGCGGAACGGGCGAGCGCGAAATCGTGATAGACGCGAATCTGCCGGGCCTGCGCGTGGATACCGTGGCGGGCGATGACGTGATTAACAGCATCGAACACGGGCAGAATCTGATTATCACGGGTTCAAGCGACGGCCTGACGGCGGGTACGGCGCTGACCGTCACCGTAAACGGTAAAACCTATGCGGCTACCGTGCTGGCAGACGGCACCTGGAGTGCGGCGATCCCTTCTGCGGACGTGAGTGCCCTTGCCGCAGGCACGGTCACCGTGACCGTTGAAGGGCAGAGCAGCGCGGGCAATCCGGTGACTATCAACCATGATGTAACGGTGGATCTGGCAAACGTCGCCATCAGCATTGACGCCATCGCTTCCGATGACGTGATCAACGCCGCCGAGAAGGGCGAAGATCTGGTGCTCTCCGGCACCACTGCGAACGTGGAGGAAAATCAAACCGTCACCATCGCCTTCGGCGGCAAGAACTACACCACCACGGTGGACGCTGAGGGTAAATGGACCGCCACGGTGCCATCTTCGGATCTGACCGGTCTGAAAGAGGGTGATGCCAGCGTGCAGGTAAGCGTCACCAACGTGAACGGCAACAGCGCCTCGGCGGGCCGCGAGTACAGCGTGGATGCTACCGCGCCGTCCGTGACCATCAACACGATTGCCACAGACGATATCCTGAACGCCACGGAAGCGCAGTCTGACCTGGCAATCTCCGGCACCAGCACCGCCGAAGCGGGCCAGACGCTTACCGTATCGCTGAACGGCAAAGATTACACCACAACCGTCAGCGCGAACGGCAGCTGGACGCTGAACGTTCCGGCGGCGGATCTGGCAGGATTAACCGACGGCAGCGTGACGGTAACTGCCTCAGTCAGCGACAAGGCGGGTAACCCGGCGTCGGTGGACCACAACCTGACGGTGGACGTCACCGTTCCGACTGTGACCATCCACACCGTGGCAGGCGACGACGTGATTAACGTGGCTGAACACAAGCAGGCACAGATTATCAGCGGTTCCGCCACCGGCGCGGCGGCGGGCGATAAGGTCACCGTCACGATCGGCGGCCAGACTTACACCACCGTGCTGGACGCGGCGGGTAACTGGAGCGTGGGCGTTCCGGCAAATGTGATTTCAGGCCTCAGCGACGGCACCGTGACCGTCACTGCGTCTGTCACCGACGCGGCGGGCAACACTGGCAGCGGCACGCATAATGTGACCGTCGATACCGGTCTGCCGTCGGTCAGCTTTAACGCCATCAGCGATGACAACGTCCTGAACGCGGTAGAAAAAGGCCAGGACCTGAGCGTCAGCGGCACCAGCGCCAACCTGGCGGAAGGCACCGTGGTGACCGTAATTCTGAACGGTAAAAACTACACGGCGAAAACTGCTGCAGACGGTACCTGGAGCCTGACCGTTCCGGCGGCGGATCTGGCCGGTCTCGGTCAGGCCAGTTACACCCTGAACGCGACCGCCACCAACGGCGTGGGCAACAGCGTGAGCAACACCGCGAACCTGCTGGTGGACACCGCGCTGCCAACCGTCACCATCAACACCGTGGCGGGCGACAACGTGATTAACGCGGCGGAAGTGGCGGCAGGTCAGACCCTGAGCGGCACCGTGGCGAATGCCGAAGCGGGCAACACCGTGACGGTGACTATCGGCGGCCACAGCTACACCGCAACGGTGCAGAACAATCTGTCCTGGTCCGTCAACGTGCCGTCTGACGTGCTGACCGCACTCGGCAACGGCAGCCTGAGCGTGACGGCAACCGTCACCAACGGCCACGGCAACACCGGGACCGGCGAGCGCGAGATCGCTATCGACGCTAACCTGCCGGGCCTGCGCGTGAATACCGTGGCGGGTGATGACGTGATCAACACCATTGAGCACGCGCAGAACCTGATTGTTTCAGGCTCCAGCGACGGGCTGGCGCCGGGCACGGCGCTGACGGTTACCGTCAACGGTAAAGATTACGCGGCAACGGTACTGGCAGACGGCACCTGGCGCGCGGCGATCCCGTCCACCGACGTGAGCGCGTGGCCGGAAGGCACCGTGAAAATCAGCGTTACCGGCGACAGCGCGGCGGGTAACCCGATCACCATCAGCCACGATGTGACCGTGGATCTGGCTACCGTTGCCATCAGCATCAATGCGCTTGCCACCGACGACGTGATTAACGCGGCGGAGAAGGGCGCGGATCTGGTGCTGTCCGGTGCGACCACCAACGTGGAAGCCGGGCAGACCGTGACCATCAGTCTGAACGGCAGGATCTACACCACCACCGTGGACGACAGCGGCAACTGGACTTACACCGTGCCGTCAGCGGATCTGGCTGGCCTGAAGGACGGCGATGCCAGCGTGCAGGTGAGCGTCACCAACGTGAACGGCAACAGCGCGTCTGCGGGCCACGAGTACAGCGTGGATGCTACCGCGCCGTCCGTGACCATCAACACGATTGCCACAGACGATATCCTCAACGCCACGGAAGCGCAGTCTGACCTGGCAATCTCCGGCACCAGCACCGCCGAAGCGGGCCAGACGCTGACCGTGTCGCTGAACGGCAAAGATTACACCACAACCGTGAGCGCGGACGGCAGCTGGACGCTGAACGTTCCGGCGGCGGATCTGGCAGGATTAACCGACGGCAGCGTGACGGTCACTGCCTCAGTCAGCGACAAGGCGGGTAACCCGGCATCGGTTGATCACACTCTGACGGTGGATGTGACCGTTCCTGGGGTGACCATCCACACCGTTGCAGGTGACGATGTGATTAACGCGGCTGAACACAATCAGGCGCAGATCGTCAGCGGCTCCGCCACCGGCGCGGCAGCGGGCGATAAGGTCACCGTCACGATCGGCGGCCAGACTTACACCACCGTGCTGGACGCGGCGGGTAACTGGAGCGTGGGCGTCCCGGCCAGCGTGATTTCAGGCCTCAGCGACGGCACCGTGACCGTCACTGCGTCTGTCACCGACGCGGCGGGCAACACCGGCAGCGGCACGCATAATGTGACCGTCGATACTGGTCTGCCGTCGGTCAGCTTCAACGCCATCAGCGATGACAACGTCCTGAACGCCGTTGAAAAAGGGCAGGACCTGAGCGTCAGCGGCACCAGCGCCAACCTGACGGAAGGCACCGTGGTGACCGTAATTCTGAACGGCAAAAACTACACGGCGACAACTGCGGCAGACGGCACCTGGAGCCTGACCGTTCCGGCGGCGGATCTGGCGAGCCTGGGCGAAGCCAACTACACCCTGAGCGCGACCGCCACCAACGGCGTGGGCAACAGCGTGAGCAATACCGCGAACCTGCTTGTCGACACCGCGCTGCCAACCGTCACCATCAACACAGTGGCGGGCGACAACGTGATTAACGCGGCGGAAGTGGCTGCGGGGCAGACCCTCAGCGGCAGGGTAACGAACGCTGAGGCGGGCAACACCGTGACGGTGACCATCGGCGGCAACAGCTACACCGCGACGGTGCAGAGCGATCTGACCTGGTCCGTGAACGTGCCTGAGTCGGTTCTGACGGCGCTGGGCAACGGCGATTTAACGGTGTCTGCGACCGTCACTAATGACCATGGCAATTCGGGAACGGGCGAGCGCGATATCACTATCGACGCCAGCCTGCCGGGGCTGCGCGTGGATACCGTGGCGGGCGATGACGTGATCAACAGCATTGAGCATGGTCAGAATCTTATCGTCACTGGCTCAAGCGACGGGCTGGCGGCGGGCACTACGCTCACCGTGACCCTGAATGGCAAGACCTATGCCGCGTCGGTACTGGCAGACGGCTCCTGGACCGCGGCGATCCCGGCGGCAGACGTGGGCGCTCTGGCCGCAGGCACGATGACCGTCACCGTAGCGGGCCAGAGCGCGGCGGGCAATCCGGTCTCCATCAGCCACGACGTCACCGTCGATCTGGCAGCCGTGGCAATCAGCATCGATGCCATCGCCACCGACGACGTGATTAATGCGGCGGAGAAAGGCGCGGATCTGGTGCTTTCCGGCAGCACATCCAATGTGGAAGAGAACCAGACCGTGACCATCACCTTTGGCGGCAAGTCTTACACCGCCAAAGTCGATGCCGACGGCAACTGGACGGCGAGCGTGCCTTCCTCGGATCTGGCGGGTCTGAAAGACGGCGACGCCAGCGTGCAGGTGAGCATCACCAACGCGCACGGCAACAGCGCTTCGGCGGGCCGCGAATACAGTGTAGATGCCACCGCGCCAACCGTGACGATTGACACGGTCGCAGGCGACAACGTGATCAACGGCAGCGAAGCGGCTGCGGGCGTGGCCATTTCCGGCACCACCACGGCGGAAGTCGGTCAGACGGTAACCGTAACCTTCGGCGGGAACAGCTACACCGCGCAGGTTCAGCAGGGCGGCGTCTGGAGCGTTAACGTGCCGGGCACAGACCTGTCCGCCCTGGCGGATAACGGCTACACCGTGCAGGTGAGCGTGAGTGACGCCGCGGGTAACCCTGGCAGCGCGGGTAAAGCGATTACGCTTGATACCACACCGCCGACCGTCAGCTTTAACGTTGTGGCGGGCGATGACGTCATCAACAGCGTGGAGCACGGGCAGGCGCAGATCGTCAGCGGCACCGCAACCGGCGCCAGCGTCGGCGATAAGCTAATTATCACCATCGGTTCGAATCAGTACACCACCACCGTTGACGCCAGTGGCAAATGGAGCGTGGGCGTTCCTGCCAGCGTGATTTCCGCACTGGCCGACGGCACCGTAACCCTCAGCGCGACTATCACCGACAGCGCAGGCAACAGCAGCACTCAGACCCATGACGTGGTGGTAAATACCGCATCGGTCGCGCTGACCGTCAACACCCTCAGCGGTGATGACGTGATCAATGCGGCAGAAGCGGGCGCGTCGCTGGTTATCAACGGTTCCAGTGCGCAGTTCGCCAGCGGTACGCAGGTCACTATCACCCTGAATGGTAAGAGCTATACGGCCACCATTCAGAGCGACGGTGCCTGGCAGACCACCGTTCCGGCCGCCGACGTGGGCGCTCTGGCCGACGGCGCGAGCTACCAGATTTCTGTTTCGGCGCAGGACAGCGCCGGGAACAGCGCCTCGGCGACGCATACCATCAGCGTGGACACCACCGCGCCGGTTATTAGCGTGAACACGTTGTCGGGCGACGACGTGCTGAATGCGGCGGAAGCCCAGCAGCCGCTCACCGTACACGGCTCTTCCAGCGCGGAAGCAGGCCAGACGGTGACCGTCACGCTGGGCGGAAAAACCTACACTGCGCTTGTCGGCAGCGATGGCACCTGGACGCTGGACGTTCCGGCGGCAGACCTGGTCGCACTGAACCAGGGTGCGCTGACGGTGACCGCCGTGGTCAACGATAAAGCCGGTAACAGCGGCCAGACGACCCATACCTTAACGGTCGATACCGTCGCACCAGCCGTCACCATCAGCACCGTGGCCGATGACGATATCGTCAACAACGCCGAGCAGCTGGCGGGGCAGACTATTAGCGGGACCACCACCGCGGAGCAGGGCCAGACGGTGACCGTCTCCTTCAACGGGCACAGCTATCAGGCGACCGTTGGAGCAGACGGTTCGTGGTCGGTCTTCGTGCCGGGCCGCGACTTCCTCGGCCTGAGCGATGGGGATTACACCATTACGGCTACGGTGAGCGATAAGGCGGGTAACCTGGGCAGCGCAACACACGACGTGACGCTGAACGGCGACGTGCCGACCATCGTCATTAACACCTTTGCCCAGGACGATATCGTCAACGCCGCCGAGCACGGCACGCCGCTAATTGTCAGCGGCACCACCGACGCGCCTGCGGGCCAGACGGTGACCATTACGCTGAACGGTAAAACCTACACGGCTACCGTTCAAAATGACGGCACCTGGAGCTATACGGTCGGCAGCGCAGACGTGACCGCGCTGGCGGACGGCGGTTCGTACGTGATCAATGCGCAGGTGAGCAACGCCATCGGCAACAGCGCCAGCGATAACCACAGCGTCACCGTGGATCTCACCGCACCGTCAATGGGGATCAGCATTGATTCCCTGCAAAACGATACCGGCCTGAGCGCGAGTGACTTCATCACCAACGATAAGCAGGTGGTGGTGAACGGTTCGCTATCGGCGCAGCTCGGCAATAACGAGAAGGCGCAGATCAGCCTCGACGGCGGCGTCACCTGGATTGACCTGACCGTGACCGGCACCACCTGGCGTTACACCGATGGCCGCACCCTGACGGACGGTACGTACCCGTACCAGGTGCGCGTCATTGATAACGCGGGCAACGTCGGGGCAACGGACAGCCAGGACGTGGTAATCGATCTGACTAAGCCTGCGGCGACGAGCATTACCGTGGATTCCGTCTCGCAGGATACCGGCCTGTCCGACAGCGACTTCATTACCAGCGACAACCAGATTAGCCTGAAAGGGACGCTCGGCGCGGCCCTGGGCAGCGGCGACCACGCGCAGATCAGCCTGGACGGTGGCGCGACCTGGACTGACGTGAGCGTCAGCGGTCTGAGCTGGACCTACGTTGATGGCCGCACGCTGGCCGACGGAGACTACAACTACCAGCTGCGGGTGATTGACGACGCGGGGAATATCAGCGCCACCACCAGCCAGGTGGTGACCATTGATACCGTCGCGCCGGACGCCAGCAAAACGATCGCTATCGACAGCATAAGCGACGATACCGGCCTGAGCAGCAGCGACTTTATCACCAATGATACCTCCCTGACGCTGCACGGCTCGCTCGGCGCAACGCTGGCCGACGGCGAATATGCCCAGATTAGCATCGACGGCGGAGTCAGCTGGCAGAACGTGATCGTCACCGGCAACAGTTGGTACTACGTGGACGGCCGCACGCTGGGTAACCAGACCTATGACTACTACGTTCGCGTAGTGGATGCGGCGGGCAACGTGGGTGCCAGCGCTCATCAGCAGGTGATGGTCGATACGGTCGCGCCGGATGCGGCGATTACGGTGACCGTGGATAACATCACCGTCGATACCGGCTTCGACAATAACGACTTCCTGACCAGTTCGACCTCGTACACGCTCAACGGGACGCTCGGGGCCGAACTCGGGGCGGGTGAGTATGTGCAGGTGAGCATGGATGGCGGCACTACCTGGGTTTACGCCACGGTAAGCGGCACCCGGTGGAGTTATAACGACGCGCGCACCCTGGCCGACGGCGACTACCGCTATCAAGTGCGGGTTGTCGATCAGGCGGGCAACGTCGGGGCCACCACCACGCAGGACGTGACGGTGGATACCCAGGCGCCGCAGTACGGCATCACCATTGACA
Source organism: Enterobacter cloacae complex sp. 402C9 (assembly GCF_050030745.1). NCBI lineage: Bacteria > Pseudomonadati > Pseudomonadota > Gammaproteobacteria > Enterobacterales > Enterobacteriaceae > Enterobacter > Enterobacter cloacae complex sp. 402C9. The sequence continues at coordinate 2,237,426 of NZ_JBLGUW010000001.1, forward strand.
GCATCAGCGAAGATACCGGGCAGTCCGGGAGTGATTTCATCACCATGGACACCTCGCTGACGATCAACGGCTCGTTGGGCAGCGCGCTGGCCAGCGACGAGCGCGTACAGATCAGCCTCGACGGCGGCAATACCTGGATTGACACTGCCGTCACTAACCAGCGCTGGAGCTATACGGATACCCGCGATCTGGCGGACGGGGATTACACCTGGCAGGTGCGGATCATCGACCAGGCGGGCAACGTTGGCTCAACCTCTTCGCAGGTGGTAACGGTTGATACCACGCCGCCTGAAACGGTGGGAACGGTGGTCAGCTATACCGACGGGGAAGGTGAACGTACGGGCACGTACGGCGCATCAGTCGCGACAGACGATACCTCACCGCTGATCAACGGTACGCTTAACCGTGCTCCGGAAGACGGCGAAATCGTGCAGCTTTACCGGGACGGGATCTTGCTGGGTCAGGTCACAATGAACGGCAGCGCAAGCTGGTCCTATCAGGACAACGGCCTGCTCGACGGGAATCACACTTACATTCTGCGCGTCACCGACAAAGCCGGTAACTACACGGAATCGGATGGCTTTGTGCTGAACGTCGATACCAGCATCCCGACCACCACGGCGGCGATTACTGCCCAGACCACCTCGGATACCACGCCGATTGTCAGCGGTACGGTCTCCGCAGACCTGGTAAACGGTGAATATCTGGTGGTGACGGTGAACGGGAAAACCTACACCTCCCAGACCGGCGGCGCGGTGGTAGTCGACCCGGATCACAATACCTGGTATCTGCAGATCCCGGACAGCGATGCCCTGAGCGTGGCGAACTACGACGTAACCGCGCAGGTGAAGAGTAGCGCGGGCAACGGTAACACCACTGGTACGGCAACCGGCAGCCTGGTGATCGATACCACCTCGGTGAATACCGACTGGGCGACCACTGCGGGTAACCTGAATAACTCGACCATGACCGTCGGCACGAACAGCAGCGGCCTGTGGAATATCATTGCTAACGGCCAGTCTTACTCCAGCAGCGATAGCTCGACCTATGCCGGCAATACGCTGAGCAACACCCGTGGCTCTTACGTGGTGAGTCAAACCGCCGCCGACTTTGACCGTAACGGCACCCAGGATATTTTCGCAACTGAGAACACCTACGCGGGTTCTACGCAGGTGATGTGGACCTACGATGGCAGCAGTTACACCGCCAGCCAGCTGGCAATGGGGACCACCATCTGGTACGGCGGCGTAATTGCCTACGATAAAACCGGGGATGGCTATCTGGATCTGGCCTACGGAGATGCCGGTATGGACTCCCTGACCTACCTGGTTAATACCAACGGCGTTCTGTCGCCGGACGGCACCGGCGGGGAAGGTGGATTCTACGGCCAGTTCGATTCCGGACGTGAAATCTCCGGCGTCGACCTGAACAACGACGGCACCGTGGACATCGTGCAGCACACCAACCGCAGCGGGGCGTACTCGCTCACCGTGATAAACAACAACGGGAACGGTACGCTCTCCATTGGCCAGAACCTGACCAACGTGTTTGTGGCCAACGCCTCGAATACCACCACGGCGGCGTCCATGACGTGGGCGGACTTTAACGGCGATGGCTACATGGACCTGTACCTGGGCAGCAGCTACAACAACAACGGCGGGGTGATTTACTACAACGACGGTACCGGGCAGCTATCCACCACCAGGAGCGCGGTGGAAGCCTCTAACGCCACGGCGGGCTATTTGTCGGTGGCGGTGGACTGGAACGGCGATGGGCAGATGGACATCATCAAGCTCAGCACCTACGGCGGCTCGCAGACGGCAACCTTGTTCACCAACAACGGCTACGGCTCAACCTGGACTTCAAGCCAGCTGGCGTCAGGGCTTGCTAACGTCACCGGCGTCGCCGCGGTGGACTACAACTGGGATGGTGCGCAGGATCTGCTGGTGTCTCAGCAGAATGGCAAGGTGGTGCTGGTGCAAAACAGCAAAACCATTGCTGACGGTACCGCGATGCATCTGCACATTGTCGATAGCGAGGGCATCAACGCCTACTACGGCAACACGGTCAATCTGTACAACGCCGCGGGCGTACTGGTGGCCTCGCAGATCATCAACGCCCAGTCCGGCATTGGCTCGAATGATACCTCTGCGCTGGTAAGTTTCTACGGGCTGGATCCGAACGAAACCTACTCGGCGGAGATCGTGAAGATCACCAACGGCGTGTCGGATAACGTCACCTGGACCGGCCTGGACGCGAGCAACGGCAAAGAGGGTTATGTTCTCACCGCCGAAGCGGCCACCGGCGGCCACAGCGGAACCATTACCGGAACCGGGTATAACGACACCTTTATCGCAGAGGATGGGATCTATACCTATAACGGCTCCGGCGGCTGGAATACCCATTCCGACTACGACACCTGGAGCAATACCGGCGGCATGGACGTGGTGGATTACCGCAATGCCACCTCTGGGATAACTGTTGATTTGCGCCTCTCTACGGCGCAGGACACCGGGTTCGGTACCACACGGTTGTTGAATATTGAAGGGATTAACGGCTCCGACCATGACGACGTGATCACCGGCAACAGCGGTGATAACCAGTTCGAAGGCCGCGGCGGTAACGACACCTTCAACATCGGCAGCGGCGGTCAGGACACGCTGCTCTATAAGCTGATCAACGCGTCTGACGCGACGGGCGGCAACGGTAGCGATGTGGTGAACGGCTTTACCGTCGGTACCTGGGAAGGGACGGCAGACACGGACCGCATCGATCTGCGCGACCTGCTTTCCGACAGCGGCTATACCGGCACCGGCTCGGCGAGCTACGTGAACGGCGTGGCGACGCTGGACAGTAGCGCGGGCAACATTGCTGACTACATCCGCGTGGTGCAGAACGGCAGCAACACCGAGATCCAGGTTGACCTCGACGGGACGGGCGGCCAGTTCTCGCCAACCACCCTGGTGACGCTGAACGGCGTGCAGACGGATCTGGCGACGCTGCTGGCAAATCATCAACTGTTAATTGCGTAAAACAACGCCGCGGGGAGCGATCCTCGCGGCTTTTTGCGTTTCTTTACATTAATAGCCATAACCCTCTATTTCACAAGATTATTTTGCGGGCTTGTTTAGGTAACGTTCGATTTCTAATCATCTCGCAAAGGTATCATTTCAGTGCGAAATCATCGCCCTGAACAGGACGTAGCATTATGAAGACACATCCACAGTACGAACCCTGGTTGCAGGGCATGCTCATTATCGCTAAGCACTATCGGCTGGATTTTTCGGCGGAGCATGTTCGGGTCACGATTAACCATGAAAGCCAGTCTTCGCGCCAGCTGGTGCTGGAGGAGATGGCGCGCCAGCTTGGGCTGGGGATGCGTTGGGTAGCGGCGGAAGCCGTATCGCTCGACCCGTGGCGCTTACCGCTGCTGGCGGAGTTCACCGGCGGGCAAATCGCGGTCATCAACCGTATGGACAACGAAGGGAACATCAGCGTGCAGTTCAGCGGCGACGGCGGCCTGGAGACGACGCTGACGCGTGACGAACTCGGTTCGCGGTTAAAAGGGCTGATGGTGCTGCGTCCCCTGGAGTCCACGCCGGATGCGCGCGTGGATGATTACATCAAACCCTATGAGAAAAACTGGTTCTGGCAGCTGGCGCTGAAAGACTGGCGTCGTTACAGCGATATTATGCTGGTGGCGCTGGTCGCCAACGTGCTAGCGCTCTCCGGCATGGTCTTTTCCATGCAGGTGTATGACAGGGTGGTGCCGTCCCAGTCGGAGGCCACGCTGTGGGTGCTGTTTGGGGGCGTGATGATCGCTATCGTGTTTGAATTCATCATGCGCATGCTGCGGGTGCATATTTCGGATGTGGTAGGGAAACGCGCCGACCTGCGTATTTCCGAGCGCGTGTTTGCCCACGCCCTGCGGATTAAAAACGGCGCACGGTCGAAATCGACCGGGTCGTTTATCGCCCAGATCCGCGAGCTGGAGTCGGTGCGGGAGCTGATCACCTCCACCACCATTGCAGCCATCTCCGATCTGCCGTTCTTCCTGCTGTTCGTCTTCATTCTGTGGATGATTGGCGGCCCGCTGGTGCTGGTGGTGCTGCTGGCCGTGCCGCTGCTGCTCATTCCCGGCCTGCTGGTGCAGCGCCCGCTGGGAAAACTCTCCAGCGAAGGGATGCGTGAATCGGCGATTCGTAACGCCACGCTGGTGGAAGCGGTGCAGGGGCTTGAGGACATCAAGCTGATGCGCGCCGAGCAGCGGTTCCAGAACCAGTGGAATAACACCAATGACGTTGCCGCCAGCGTCGGCATGAAACAGCGCTGGCTGACGGGGCTGCTGCTGACCTGGACCCAGGAGGTGCAATCTATCGTCTACGCCGTGGTGCTGCTGGTGGGCTGTTACCTGGTCATCAGCGGCGACATGACCACCGGTGCGCTGGTGGGCACCTCGATTCTGGCGTCCCGCACCATTGCGCCGCTGTCGCAGATTTCCGGCGTGCTCTCCCGCTGGCAGTCAGCAAAGGTGGCCCGCAAGGGACTGGATGACCTGATGCAGCGTCCGATTGACGATCCCCAGCACGGCAAAAAAGTGCATAAAGCCCACCTGCGCGGTGATTATCAGCTGGACGACGTCGGGTTTTATTACGACGAAGAAGAGAAGCTCACCGTGCTGAACGTCAGCAAACTGCGCATTCGCGCCGGGGAGCGCGTGGCGGTGCTCGGGCGGAATGGCTCGGGGAAAAGCACTTTGCTGCACCTGCTGGCGGGAATGCAGGAGCCACAGCAGGGCAGCATTTTGCTGGACGATATTGCTCTCAATCATCTTGACCCGGCTGACGTACGCCGCGATATGCAGCTGCTCAGTCAGCAGGCGAGGCTGTTCTTCGGCTCCGTACGCGACAACATCCTGATGGGTAATCCGCTGGCGACAGACGAGGAAATCCATCAGGCGCTGGTCAATAGCGGCGCGCTGGAGTTTGTGCGCAAGCAGAAAATGGGGCTGAACACCATCATCAACGAGGGCGGAATGGGGCTTTCCGGCGGGCAACGTCAGGCGCTGCTGCTGGCCCGCGCGCTGATCACCTCGCCGAATATTCTGCTGCTGGATGAACCCACCGCCTGGCTGGATGAGGTCAGCGAGAAGCAGTTTATCCAGCATCTGCACCAGTGGCTCGGTAAGCGCCGGACGCTGGTGGTGGCGACGCATCGTCTGCCGATTCTGGACCTGGTTGACCGCATTATCGTGCTGGAAAACGGCAAAGTGGTGATGGATGGCCCTCGTGATGCCATTTTACGCCAGCACGGAATGGCCCCGCAGCAGGCGCCGCAGCGCACGGTTAAACTGAAAACGGAGGGCGTGGCATGAATGATTTCTCCCGCTTTAATAGCCGACTGAAGGAGCCCCGCCTGCCGCGATCGTCGCTGGTGGCATGGTCGCTGTTTGCCCTGCTGGTGGTGTTTATTACCTGGGCCAGCCTGTTCCAGCTGGATGAGGTCACTACGGGCAGTGGCAAGGTGATCCCGTCCTCCCACGAGCAGGTGATCCAGTCCCTGGAAGGGGGGATTATCCACAGTCTGATGGTGCGCGAAGGCGATATCGTCGAGCGTGGTCAACAGCTTGCCCAACTGGACCGGACGAAAACCGAGTCCAGCGTGCTTGAGAGCGAGTCTCGATTAAATGCTGCGATGGCGACAGCCGCGCGTCTGAATGCTGAAGTGAACGACACCGGGCTGACATTCCCGGCAGAGCTGGATGACGACGTTGAGCTGGTTAAACAGGAAACGGCGCTTTACCAGTCTCGTCGCGAAAGCCTTGAAAAAGGGCTGGCGGGTTTACGCCAGGGAGCGGATCTCGTGCAGCGTGAACTGGCATTAACGCGCCCGCTGGTGACGCAGGGGGCGGCCAGTAAGGTCGAAGTCTTACGCCTTGAACGCCAAAAAAATGAGCTGGAGAGCAAAATCACCGAGATGAAAAACCAGTACTACGTTCGCGCCCGCGAAGAACTGGCGAAAGCGAACGCGGAAATCGAAGCGCAGCGTTCGGTGATGAAAGGGCGCGAAGACTCACTCACCCGCTTAACGTTTAATGCGCCGGTGCGTGGCATCGTGAAAGACATTGACGTGACGACGGTTGGCGGGGTGATCCCGCCGAACGGCAAACTGATGAGCCTGGTACCGCTTGATGACCAGATGGTGATAGAAGCGAAAATCTCGCCGCGCGATGTCGCGTTTATCCATCCCGGGCAAAAAGCGCTGGTGAAAATCACCGCTTATGACTACTCCATTTACGGCGGGCTGGAGGGGGAGGTGACGATGATTTCACCGGATACCCTTCAGGACGAGGTGAAACGGGATGTTTATTATTATCGCGTTTATATCCGTACAAACAGTAACCATCTGACTAACCGGCAGGGCAAGGAATTCCCGGTGTTTCCGGGCATGATAGCTACGGTTGATATCAAAACCGGCAGTAAATCCGTCATTGATTATCTGCTGAAACCGTTAAATAAGGCAAAAGAGGCGCTGCGCGAGCGATAAAAAAGGCGTTCAGCAAGCCGAACGCCCGTCAGATCAGAGTGTAGACGTCATGTTGACAGCATGGCGTCGTTCTTTTGGTACCACATTGATGTAATGTGTGACATAGGCAAAATATAAACCGGCATAATTTTCGACAAGTTCGATAAATGCCGGGTAAATGGACATCCGGCCATCGCCGCGATCTTTAAGATAACCTGCCTCCTGTGCCGATTTGATAATGCGGTTGACGTGAATACGCGAGACGAAAAATTCTTTTGCAAGTGTGCTGGCTGAATACGCTATTATGGCACCGTATGCTGTTTTGTTTTTAATGGCCTGCAAATAGAGATAGAGCATAATCATCCGGCCACCATCCTTATCAATAAATAAACCCACCTCCGGAAGTACTTTACTGAATGTTAATCCGCGGAAAAGGTATTCTGCGGCGCGCCGGAAAAAGTTGTGCCTGAGTGTGTCATTGTCCAGAAGATTAACATTAATGTTGAATGTCGGATAAAGAATGCTAACAGGCGTGAACGCCCCGGACATATAGCGTTTAAGCTCATCCAGTCCTTTTTCCGTAGGCGCGATTTTTGTTTTTCGCCGATCTTCGGTACAGCGCCAGGTCTTAATTCGCCCGGTGGTTTTAAGTATGGTGATGATTGCAATAACGCTGTTAGGGCTGGCGATATTATAGCGTGAGCACAGTGCCTTAATCTCCGAGACCGACTCAGCCTGATTGCCAAAAACAAAACAACATATTGAGAGTATTATATTGAACCGTGATTCCTGAAGCATCGTTTTGTAGAACAGGGGTTGTTTTTTATAAATGGCGTCATTGATTCTGTAATGTTCTGTTATAGCTTCACTAAATCGCGGGTTGTTTTTAATGACATCCCGTCGATGTAGCAAAGCTCTGGATGAGATGTGATTATCCATAGCATTTTCTCTTTTTTGTCTGAGCCGATGAGAAGAAGTGTCCGGACTTCTTTTTCGGAATTTTCATTATACCTTGAGAAAGTCCTGGTTACTGTTGTTATATGAAAAGAAAATGATATTTATGCTGCATATGGATGAGTCGGTTGATTAACGCAAAGATGTTCATGTGCATAACATTGATAACGGTTTATTAACCAAATGGGGTGCGGTAAAATTATTCAATGCGACAAGGAATATTGGCTTTAATTACATATGGGAATGATGTTTGTATTCTCAGGAGCAGGTTATGTCTCAAAATTTACCTTCTGTGCAAGGTACTTGCTACAAGCAACGGTTTGTTATTTCAGCCTGCGGTTTCACCTTTGAAGGGTATAGCCTGCTTCTGAAATCTCGAGGCGTACACGCCACGCGACTCCATTTTGAAGAGGATGAAATATGTTCCGTTGACGTTGAAAAAATGATGGAAAATCAATCGCCCGAGGTTTCGGTTTTCCTTGGTCGTGACGTTGCTACTTTTCTTGAAAGCCTGAAGCGCTTGGTATCCGTTCTGAATGCACTGCCAGTGATTTGCAGGGTCACCCTGTATGGTGCACTACCTGAGCGATGGCTTAATGCAACGTTGAGAAGTCTCGTTAATAATACAAAAAAGCTTTTCACGATCAGGGTAGAGAATATTACAGAAATAATGGGCTTTGTAAAAAATGAGACAGATGAGCGTGCTGGCCCTTCACGCTTGTTGCGTAACGTACCGGACAAGGAGGGTAAAGAAAATTTGCATGGGTTAACACATCGCGAGTTAACCGTGCTACTGAATTTCTATCGGGGTATTTCCATAAAAGAGCAGAGTAAGAGGTTAGGGCTGTCAGATAAAACTATTTATACCCATCGCAAGGTGGGTTTGGGTAAATTATATATTATCAGAGTATGGTTTAGCGACTCTCGCGTTTTCAGAGATGAGGTTTGTGCAGTAAAAAATAAAACAAAAGTGTTTTCGGAAACGGAAATAGATATATTACAAGCGTTACATAAACGGGAAATCTTTGCGGCTTATCAAATTATCACTGATAGTGATAAAAAAGGAGTTGGATTTGAAATCCTGCTGCGCTGGCATAAAAAAGGTGAGATCCTGAAGCCAGCCTATTTTCTGGGAGGGATAAAAAATAGTGAAATATGGCTCAAGCTAACGGCGTTAGTCATCCATGCGGCCGTATCAGGTATCAATAAATACAATGGAAAATATTATTTTTCAGTTAACATTCCTCCTCAACTTGCTTCGGGAAACGCGCTGCCGGGGATGGCCAAAAAGGCCGTCGAAATGTTACTCAAACCGCAGTGGGCCGGGAAACTAGTCTTTGAACTAGCTGAAACGATTGACGTAACAAAGGATAAAAATATTCCCGAAACACTCCAGCGTTTACGCGCCGAGGGATGTCGGCTTTTTCTGGATGACTGTTTTTCAAAATATCATGCTATGTTGCCCATCAGACTGATTAATGTTGATGGACTAAAGCTTGATCGCGATATTGTTGAGCACTTTGTGGCTAACGACAAAGACTATAGCATTATTAAAGCGATACAGGTTTACAGCGACATGACGGGGACCGAATGCGTTGCGGAAGGCGTCGATAGCGAAGAAAAATTTGAAAAACTTGTCGCGTTAGGGGTTAAGCGATTCCAGGGTTATTATCTTTCCCACGCGGTTAAAGAAGAAGAGTTGGATCGAATGGTACGGCTATTTAGTTAACGGCTTCACTATGCTGGTGGTACGACAGACTACAGTATTCGACCACCAGTAAAAAACACTCAATCACCGTCGCAATAGTGTATTCTCAGATATCATCACGCGTAAAGCCGACAACAATTTCAAGTGTGTTGCGAATGACATCGCAGGCTTCAGGCTCCTCGGTAATTTCAAGGGCGTGAATCAGTTGCAGGATGATCTCTTTATTCGAAAGGTTGTCACCGGTCAGCATAATACAGCGTATTGCCGAGCCTAACACTTCAACTTCACCACTGAGATGCTTTCCAGCATTAAGAAAGTGTTCCGCCAGTCCTTTATCGTGCAGGGCTTCAAAATTATACGTCTGGTGCATAGTCGCTTTACTCATGGTGGTCACCGTCTCGGTTAAAATTAGTGTTTCTTATTTGGGCTCAGAAGCGTGTTGTGAGTAAAGAGAGAGCGCATGCGGCCAATTTCATAATCGCCCATCACTCTTCCCCGGTCGTGCGATACGCCGGTTACACGCTGGCGCACTTCATCTTCAGCGGCAATCAATGCATTTTTACGCTCATCATTTGATTCAACGTTAGCCATCGCCAGCAGGCGATTAGCAAGAGACGCAAAGGTAATAGGCCCGTTCTCTTTCAGTATGGATAATACGGCCTCACCGATAAGGTCATCCTTAAGTCGTTCAAATTTAGTTCTATGCATAGCTTAATCTCACTCTGCTACACGCGGCTGTAGCATGGGGTTAGTCATCGCATCCAGATGCTCTATTCTCACTCAGCATGACTAACTTAGTAAGTTAAAAACAGTGTTCAGGTTAACGCTCGAAGAAGAGGGCTATCAAACTGTTATAGTGCGCTTTCTCAACGTCAGACGTTGATTCTTCAATTCTGCGCAACAGCTTTGTACAAATTGTCATTCTGCTCAGTTGTACATTTTCTTTGATGATCTCACTGACGATGGCACCAAGGGTTTCCTGCTGTGTTGGGACGTTATCCTTGTTAAAATACAAGGTTATAGCGCTTTCTGCTGTAGAGGGAGCATGGTTGCGACGCATAATTTTCCACCGTTGACAAACAATTTTGTAACATCACTGGCATCGAATTTATACTATCCGGTCAAATCTGTACATCTAAATTGTACAAGTTTTTCGTGCGGTTCGGGGATTTGTCATAAGAACTATCAAAATTAGGGGGGAAGAGAGGGAGAAAAACGTGGGGCATAGAAAAGGCCCCGGAGGGCCTGAAATTATTTCCGTCCCAGCAGAAGTCCCAGAACGATGCCTACCGCACCCGCAGCGATTAAGCCCGTTAACGGGTTATTTCTGACGGCTTCAGTAACATCCGAGACGGCATCACTGGCCTGGGCTGCATATTTTTTCGCTGCACCTTTCACCTGATGTTTAGGGGAATCAACGAATTCACCAAACTGCTGCTGCGCAGAGCCGGATAATTCATCAAGTTTGTTTTTGGCTTTATCGCCAGCGTATTGTGCATTTTTATCAGTGTCGAAATCAGACATTCCAGCCTCCTTTTGTTGATAGTCTAAGGATAGACGCTGATGGCAAGAGTGAGAGAGAATTCGCTAAAATCGACGCCTGATTACCTCTTTTTAGGATATGTCTTTCTTACATGTCCACCATAACGCCCTAAGGATGGAGTGGATAAATATTTCCCTCGCCGTCTCTGTCTACGTAGCGGGAAGAGACTATTTCTCTCGTGCGTTAGCGCGAAAGGTAATGTAATAGCCAAGGGATGCGGCCAGGCACAGCATATAGCCGAACGATTCCGAACCTTCCTCCACGGCGTTTTTCACGACACGCATATAGCCATGCTCCAGGATGGCGTGCCACAGCACCTGCATTCCAAAGAGGCGGGAGAAGACCAGTACAGCCAGCAGGCCGCTCAACAGAATACCGTACCAGGGGGATTGGGTATATTTTGCCAGCTGTTCCAGGGTAGCGCGAAAATGCATAACGGGGCGAATTAACGCCAGCAGAGCGGTAATCAGCGCGAACCACACCCAACTCCCATGAGAAATGAGATCAAAAAGCGCGTCCAGCTCACGAATTAGCATTGTCAGGAAAAATCCACCCACCAGAATATTGCAGTAACGCATGGATTCGTTCATTTTCGCCAGACGAAAATGGAGAAAAACGATAGTCGCTAATACCGTTTCCTGCATAATTTCGGTCAGTGATAATTCCGGAATATCATGGCCGACAAACCGCATATCAACCCAAAGACAAAGTATAATAAGCGCGCATGCGACCGCCGCGCCAACAAAGAATAAAAAGCTCTTTAGTACAATCATTAACACCACCATTTTGTTTGTAGCAGTATGTTAGGTGACGAGAATGTTATTTCTGTTCACATCGTGCCATATAAGTGCGGAATTTTAACATTACGAGCTAAATAGGATTCGTAGCGGCCAGAATAAACCCTAAATATCTTTTGTTCCTTGCCGGCGATGTGCTCATTGCAGCGTCTCTATCTTGTGGTTTACAGGGCAATAACATACGAGGTACCATACCCCCCTATAGTATCAGGAGGGCGTATGCCGCATTCACCCGAAGATAAAAAACGTATTCTGACCCGCGTCCGCCGCATTCGAGGCCAGGTTGATGCCCTTGAACGCGCCCTGGAGTCGGGCGATCCCTGTCTCGCCATTCTGCAGCAAATAGCCGCCGTGCGCGGTGCTGCCAATGGCCTGATGGGTGAAATGGTTGAAATTCACCTCAAAGATGAGCTGGTGACGGGGGAGACCACCCCGGATCAGCGGGCAGTGCGGATGGCGGAAGTCGGCCATTTGCTGCGCTCTTATCTAAAATAAACCCACACACCTCACAACAAGGGAAAGACATCATGAAATCTCGCGCAGCTGTCGCGTTCGGCCCAGGCCAGCCGCTGAAAATCGTTGAAATTGATGTAGCTCCGCCGAAGAAAGGCGAAGTGCTGATCAAAATTACTCACACCGGCGTCTGCCATACCGATGCGTTTACCCTCTCCGGTGACGATCCGGAAGGCGTATTCCCGGCGGTGCTCGGCCACGAAGGGGGCGGTGTGGTGGTGGAAGTGGGTGAAGGCGTTACCAGCCTGAAGCCCGGCGACCATGTGATCCCGCTCTACACCGCAGAATGCGGCGAGTGTAAGTTCTGCAAATCCGGCAAAACTAATCTCTGTCAGGCCGTGCGCGCCACGCAGGGCAAAGGTCTTATGCCGGACGGTACCACCCGTTTCTCCTATAACGGCGAGCCAATCTATCACTACATGGGGACCAGCACCTTCAGCGAATACACGGTGTGCGCCGAGATCTCACTGGCGAAAGTGAATCCGCAGGCACCGCTGGATAAAGTCTGTCTGCTCGGCTGCGGTGTCACCACCGGTATCGGCGCGGTGCATAACACGGCGAAAGTGAAAGAGGGTGACACCGTGGCGGTGTTCGGCCTGGGCGGGATCGGTCTGGCGGTCATCCAGGGCGCGGTACAGGCGAAAGCTGGGCGTATCATTGCTGTGGATACCAACCCGGAGAAATTTAAGCTCGCAGGTGAGATGGGTGCGACCGACTTCATCAACCCGAAAGACTACGACAAACCGGTTCAGGACGTGATCGTTGAGCTGACCGACGGCGGCGTGGACTTCAGCTTCGAATGTATCGGCAACGTCAACGTGATGCGCTCAGCGCTGGAGTGCTGCCACAAAGGCTGGGGTGAGAGCATCATTATCGGTGTGGCCGGCGCGGGTCAGGAGATTAAAACCCGTCCCTTCCAGCTGGTGACAGGGCGCGTATGGCGCGGGTCGGCATTTGGCGGCGTGAAAGGCCGTACACAGCTGCCGGGCATGGTTGAAGATGCGATGGTCGGCAAAATTCAGCTCGATCCGTTCATTACGCACCGCCTGCCGCTGGAGCAGATCAACGAAGCTTTCGATCTGATGCACGAAGGAAAATCCATTCGTACCGTCATCCATTTCGGCGACAACTGATTATTCTGCCAGCGGTTTTTCCCGCTGGCATTTCTTCCCTGATCTTCTCTAAAGTGTGACCTGTCTGGCGCTTTTAGGCGTAATCTAATTCCCCGCTGTGCCGATGACTCTTTTACAGGCGTGTTTTTACGCATCTTACCTATAAGAGAGTCGACGGTCATGGACAACACAACATCGATGCAGGCGCAGCACAAGCTGAGTTTCTTGCATCACATCCGGCTGGTTCCGCTGTTTTCCTCCATTCTCGGTGGCATTATTCTCCTGTTTGCCTTGAGCTCGGGTCTGGCAGGCTATTTCCTGCTCCAGGCCGATAACGATCAGCAGGATGTCACAGCAGAAATCCAGGTGCGCACCGGTCTGTCAAACAGTTCCAACCATTTACGCACCGCCCGTATCAACATGATCCACGCGGGGGCGGCGAGCCGTATCGCGGAGATGGAGGCGATGAAACAAAACATCGCTGAGGCTGAGATCCGCATCAGGCAGTCGCAGGATGGATTTGCCGCCTATATGAAGCGCACCGTTCGCACTCAGGCTGATGAAGCGCTGGATGGCGATCTGAAAGCCCGCTATGACGCCTACATCGCCGGTATGCAGCCGATGCTGAAATATGCCAAAAACGGCATGTTTGAAGCCATTATCAACCATGAAAATGAGACCGCGCGTCCGCTGGACGATGCCTATAACGCGGTGCTGCTGAAGGCGATAAAAATCCGCACCGAACGCGCCAACGCACTGACGGCGCAGGCTCACACCCGCACCCGGCTGGGGCTGATGTTTATGTTCGGCGCGTTTGGCCTGGCGCTGGCGCTGGCGGTGATCACCTTTGTGGTGCTGCGCCGTACGGTGATAAACCCGCTTCAGCGAGCCGCTACGCGTATCGAAAATATCGCGAAAGGCGATTTAACCATGCCGGACGAACCGACCGGGCGCAGCGAAATTGGCCGCCTGACGCGCGATCTGCAAACAATGCAGCACGCGCTGGTGGCAACCGTGGGCACGGTGCGGCAGGGGGCGGAGGAGATCTACCGTGGAACCAGCGAGATCTCCGCGGGTAATACCGATCTCTCATCCCGAACCGAACAGCAGGCGGCGGCCATCGAACAGACGGCGGCCAGCATGGAGCAGCTCACCGCGACGGTGAAGCAAAACGCCGATAACGCGCATCATGCGAGTAAACTTGCAGAAGATGCCTCCGGTAAGGCCAGCCGCGGGGGGCAGATGGTCTCCGGCGTGGTGAAAACCATGGGTAATATTTCCACCAGCTCGAAGAAGATCTCTGAAATTACCGCCGTGATTAACAGCATCGCGTTCCAGACCAATATTCTCGCGCTCAATGCGGCGGTCGAGGCGGCGCGTGCGGGTGAACAAGGACGCGGCTTTGCGGTCGTGGCGAGTGAAGTCCGCACCCTGGCAAGCCGCAGCGCGAACGCGGCGAAAGAGATTGAAAGCCTGATTAATGAATCGGTATCGCTTATCGATCAGGGTTCCGGGGAGGTGGTTGCGGCGGGCAATACCATGAATGAGATCGTCGAGGCGGTTAAACGCGTCACCGATATTATGCTGGAGATTGCGGCCGCGTCTGATGAGCAGAGCCGCGGCATTGTTCAGGTGAGCCAGGCGATTTCCGAGATGGATAAGGTGACGCAGCAGAATGCCTCGCTGGTGGAAGAAGCCTCTGCGGCGGCGGCCTCGCTGGAAGAGCAGGGCGCGCGTCTGACGGAAGCCGTTGGCGCGTTTCGTCTCAATGGGGCACGAGCAGGAAGGACTGCTGCCGCAACCGCAGCAAAACCCGCGCCTTTAACCCCGGCGGCGGCTGTCTCAGGTGATAACTGGGAAACGTTCTGAGTAAGACAGACCCGCCCTCGCGGCGGGTTCTGCGTTTAGGGTCAGAGAGGCATTGACTTACGAATGGCGCTTAACAGCGTTTGGGCGCCTTCAGAGAGCGGGGCATCTACCCGCGTCAGGATCCCAATGGGTTCACCGGCGCCGGGCGAGGTTACCGGCAGCGCCGTAAGCACGCCGCGCCGCAGATCGTCCTTCACCGCGCCGGACGGCACAAACCACACGTAGTCATAATCCACCGTCAGCTGGCGCGAAAGAGACGCCGAGAGCGTTTCAATACACCCTGAAGGCAGCGTGCAGCCCTGCATTTGCAGCAACGCTTCCGCATTCTGACGCGGAACCGTTCCTTTCGGGGAAACTACCACTGGCCACTCCATTACGCGGCTTAATGTGACGGTATCCTGCAACAGGGGATGATTCGGACGCACGACCAGCTTCAGTGATTCCAGGAACAGCAGCTCGTAATTCAGGCCGCTCATCAGTTCCGGATCGGACATCCGGCCAATGCCCAGATCGAGCTCCCCTGACTTCAGGCCCGCCAGCAGCATGGTGTTATTCATGGTCGCGACCTGAAGCGTGGCGTGCTTTTGCTGGCGGTGGAACTGGCCGATCGCCGCAGGCAATATGCCCAGCGCCGCCGTTGGCAGTGCCCCCACGCGCACGATGTCGCTGGCCTGCTCTTCTTTACGGTTTAAGGCCTGACCGGCGGTATTGAGGGCATCAAGAACTTTAACGGCATGCGTCAGGAACTGTTCGCCTACGAGCGTAAGCTGAGCGCCCAGACGGCCGCGGTCGAACAGACGGGTTCCGGTAAGCTGTTCCAGTTCGTTCAGCGTTTTGGATAGTGCAGGCTGACTAAGGTTAAGGGTTTCAGCCGCTCGCCCCAGCGTTCCCTGTTGAGCGACGGCCACAAATGTATGCAAATGGCGCAAGCGTATGCGCTGACTGAACAGACCATTTTTTTCCATAGGCGATGTTAAAAACAGAGCGACGCGGGTGACAAGTTAAGTTGTTTGAATTTGATAACCTGATAGCAAAATATTTTTAACATTTGATCTGTTTGAGTTACAACTGTTTTTCGAAAACGCCCATGCTTTGACCACTCGTCTGCCTGGATCACAATTTGTAAATTCTTCCCAACGAAAAGAACGGGCTTCTCTACACTCCAGGTAGTATTCACTGGAGGCATGACATCATGGCGAACACCATCACGGCTGATGATATTCGGGAACACTTTTCGCAGGCTATGTCGGCGATGTACCAGCAGGAAGTTCCGCAGTACGGCACCTTGCTGGAACTGGTGGCGGACGTTAACCTGGCGGTTCTGGAAAATAACCCACTTTTACATGAACAACTGGCAAATGCAGACGAACTGGCGCGCCTGAATGTTGAACGTCACGGTGCGATCCGCGTTGGCACCGCGCAGGAGCTTTCCACCCTGCGCCGGATCTTCGCCATTATGGGCATGTACCCGGTCAGCTACTACGATCTCTCCCAGGCGGGCGTCCCCGTCCACTCGACGGCGTTTCGTCCGACTGACGATGCGGCGCTCTGCCGTAATCCGTTTCGCATTTTTACCTCGCTGCTGCGCCTGGAGCTGATTGAAAACGTTGCGCTGCGCGAAAGGGCGGCAGAGATCCTCTCCCGGCGCAACATCTTTACGCCGCGCTGCCTGGACCTGATCGACCTGCATGATGTACAGGGACACTTTACCGAGGCACAGGCGCGCGAATTTGTGCAGGAAGCCTTAGAAACCTTCCGCTGGCATCGCCATGCGACGGTCGATCAGGAAACCTATCTGGCGCTTAGTAACGAACATCGCCTGATAGCCGACGTGGTCTGTTTCCCGGGGTGCCATATCAACCATCTCACGCCGCGCACGCTGGATATCGACCGGGTACAGGAGCTGATGCCGAAGTACGGCATTGAGCCGAAAATCCTGATTGAAGGACCGCCGCGCCGCGAGGTGCCGATCCTCCTGCGCCAGACCAGCTTTAAGGCGCTGGAAGAGCCGGTGCTTTTCGCGGGAGAACACAAGGGTACGCATACCGCGCGTTTCGGTGAGATTGAGCAGCGGGGCGTGGCCCTTACGCCGAAAGGGCGCGAGCTGTACGACCGTCTGTTAAATCAGGCCGGGACCGGCAAAGACAACCTGACCCATCAGCTTCACCTGCGCGAGATCTTCAGCACCTTCCCGGACAGCGAAATGTTCCTGCGCCGTCAGGGGCTGGCTTATTTCCGCTACCGTCTGACTCCGACAGGTGAAGCGCATCGCCACGCGTTTCGTCCCGGCGACGATCCGCAGCCGCTGATCGAACGCGGCTGGGTTGTGGCGCAGCCGATCACCTATGAGGATTTTCTGCCCGTCAGCGCTGCGGGGATTTTCCAGTCGAATCTTGGCAATGAAACGCAGGCGCGCAGCCACGGCAATGCCAGCCGCAATGCCTTCGAAGCCGCGCTCGGCTGTGCGGTGTACGACGAGTTTACGCTTTACGAGGAGGCGGAAGCGCGCAGCAAACAGCGTTGCGGTTTGCTCTGAAACCGTTACTCTGCAGGGGTGTGATGGAAAAAGAAGGTTGGTATGGAAAATCCCTCCGCCCCTGTGGTTGAAACGCGCCAGGGCGCACTACTTGGTTCTACTGAAGGCGATACCCATGTGTGGTGTGGCATTCCTTATGCGGCACCGCCGGTTGGCCCGTGGCGCTGGCGCTCCCCACGCCCCCCTGCACGCTGGGATGGCGTGCGTCCGGCGACGGCGTTCTCCGCCTCCAGCTGGCAGAGCAGCGAAAGCTGTCAGGAGCTGGGCGGCGGCGATCCTGGCCAGTTCTCTGAAGACTGCCTGTACCTTAACGTCTGGTCGCCAGCCGTACGCGCCGATCCGCTTCCGGTGATGGTCTGGCTGCACGGCGGAGGATTTACACTCGGCGCTGGCGGTCTGCCTCCGTATAACGGCAGGGCGCTGGCGAAGCGCGGCACGGTGGTGGTGACAATTAATTACCGTCTCGGCCACCTCGGCTTTTTTGCCCACCCGGCGCTGGAGGGGGAAGAAGAACGCGTGGTGCATAACTTTGCGCTGCTCGATCAGATCCAGGCCCTGGAATGGGTGCGCGATAACATTGCCGCGTTCGGCGGCGATCCTGAGAACATCACCGTATTTGGCGAGTCGGCCGGTGCGCGCAGCGTGCTGTCGCTGATGGCTTCTCCGCTTGCGGGAGGACTGTTCCATAAAGCCATTGTGCAAAGCGGGTACACGCTGCCCGACACCCCGCGCGAGCAGGCCATGCATAAAGGCGAAGCGATTGCTGCCCATTTTGGCCTGCAAAATGCCACCGCGGAACAGCTTCGCGCGATCCCGCCTGAGGCGTTCTGGCCGCTGACCTCGCCACTGAATATCGCCCCTGCGCCCATCGTGGGTGACTGCGTTTTGCCTGAGGCCATGCTCGATGTCTTTTTCGCTGCCCGTCAGCATTCAGTACCGGTGATGATTGGGTCAAACAGCGACGAAGCCAGCGTGATGTCGGTGTTCGGGGTCGATCTTGCCGGGCAGATCCAGAAGCTCCGTCGCGAGCGGCGCTTTGGCCTGGGGCTGATCAAGCTGCTTTATCCGGGCGTGAAGGGCGATGAGGAACTCGGCAGGCAGGTTTGCCGCGACATGGCCTTTACCACCATGGGATACGTGGTGATGCAGGCGCAGCAGCGGGCAGGCGGCCTGTGCTGGCGATACTGGTTTGATTATGTGGCCGAAGCGGAGCACGCGACGTATACCAACGGCGCCTGGCACGGTAACGAAGTGCCCTACGTGTTCGATACCCTTGGGCAGGTGGAACCCTCGCGGCAGTATGTAAATGAACGCGATCTGGCCTTCGCCGCTCAGGTGGCGGACTACTGGGTGAGCTTCGCCCGGGATGCGGGAGCACGCGATAGCCTGGTGGGGCCCACGCGCTGGCCCGCCTGCCGGAAAGGGCGGGACGTGTTGTTACGCATCGGTGTGAATAAACATGCAGGTTTTCGGCTTGAAAACCGTTTTATGCGTGCCCGTATGAGCCTCTTCAAACGGGTAATGAAACACCACGTCAGCCTCGACTGAGCAGACAGGCACGAAACGCATCCAGCCCGTTCTCCGGGTCGGGTGCGTCGCGTAACACCAGCCGGTAGCTCGCCCCCGTCTTTATGCTCGTATCATAAGGCCGTATCAGCCGTCCGGCGCGCACGTCCTCCTCCACCAGCGTTTCATCCGCAATGGCGATGCCCAGCCCCTGAATGGCGGCGGTAATGGCCAGATCCATGGTTTCAAAGTGTTGATTTTTGAGCATAGCTGGCGCCGGACGCGGCTGTTTCGCCAGCCACAGCGTCCAGTCCGTTTTGTCCCGCGTGGGGTGAAGGAAGGTGAGTGTTTCCAGCGCAGAACCGGCCCGCAGCGGGCTCATCACCGGGGTTAAGGCCTCTTCGAACAGCAGATCGCCGGCGCTCATGTGCGTTCCAAACACAATCGCCGCGTCATAGGATTCGGTTTTGAAATTGACGTTATGATCGGTGGTAGTGGTCAGCGCAATCTGGAGTTCCGGCTGTTCGCGCTCGACCTGTAACAGACGCGGTACCAGCCAGCGCATCGCGCAGGTAGGCGCTTTCAGTCGAATTACGGTCTGGTGCGTCCGCGCCTGTTCAGCAACGTTAAGCAGGTGCTCAAACGCAGATTGCAGTTCCGGCAGCAGGGCGCTTCCCTGTGAAGAAAGACGCAGGCCGCGAGCATGGCGTTCGAACAGCGGGAAGCCGAACCAGCTTTCCAGCGAGGCAATTTTGCGGCTTACCGCCCCCTGCGTCAGACAAAGCTCCTTCGCGGCATGGGTAAGATTCAGGTGACGCGCGGTCACGATAAACGTCTCTACGGCATTAAGCGGAAATGAACGACGCGACATATCTCACCTTAGCTATGCGTTTTTGTCATGGCTATTATGACAACAATTCGATTGTCCCGGCAATCAAGTTATTGTTTGAATAGTTATGCATTCACCACGAGAAGGGACAGAGGATGACTTTGAAAACGCCGGTGCAGACCCGCTCCAAATTGCCCGATGTAGGAACCACCATTTTTACCGTTATCGGCCAGCTTTCAGCCCGGCATAACGCCATCAACCTTTCTCAGGGTGCGCCGAATTTTTCCTGCGACCCAAAACTTATCTCCGGCGTCACTCGCGCCATGGAGTCAGGGCATAACCAGTATGCCTCCATGACCGGGCTGCAACCGCTCAGAGAGCGCATCGCGGACAAAATTGCCACGCTCTATGGCACCCGCTATGACCCGGCGAGTGAGGTACTGGTGACCGCCAGCGCCAGCGAAGGGCTTTACTCAGCCATCAGCGGGCTGGTTCATCCTGGCGATGAGGTGATCTATTTCGAGCCCTCCTTTGACAGCTATGCGCCGATTGTCCGTCTGCAGGGGGCGACGCCGATCGCTATTAAGCTGACGGTACCGGATTTTGCCGTGAACTGGGATGAAGTACGCGCGGCTATTACCCCACGCACGCGGATGATCATCGTCAATACGCCGCACAACCCGAGCGGACAGGTGTTTTCAGCCGCCGATCTGCACCAGCTGGCAGCGCTGACGCGCCACACCGACATCATCATTTTGTCTGACGAAGTGTACGAGCACGTCGTTTTTGATGGCGAACCGCATCACGGGATGGCAACGCACCCGCAACTGGCGGAGCGCAGCGTGATTATTTCTTCTTTCGGAAAAACCTATCACGTCACCGGCTGGCGCGTGGGTTATTGTGTGGCGCCCGCGGAGCTGATGGATGAAATATGTAAGGTCCATCAATTTTTAATGTTCTCGGCCGATACGCCGATGCAGTACGCGTTTGCCGAACACATGACCGATCCGCAAACCTGGCTGTCGCTGGCGGCGTTTTATCAGCGCAAGCGCGATCTGCTGCAAAGTTTGCTCGCCGACTCACCGTTCAGGCTGCTTCCGAGTGCCGGTTCGTTTTTCCTGCTTGCGGATTACAGCGGCTTTAGCGACGAGCGCGACAGCGAGATGGTGAAAAGGCTGATTGTCGAGTACGGGGTTGCCACCATTCCGCTGTCAGCGTTTTATGCCGATGGCACGGACAATAAACTGATCCGTCTCTCTTTTGCGAAAGATGAGGCGACGTTACGGGCAGGTGCCCAGGCCCTTTGTCGGGTTACACCACGTTAAGGAATTTGAGATGAAATTACGCGCGTTAGTTGTCGGCATAGGACTGCTGTGTTCATTCTCGTCGTTTGCTGCTACCGAGTTGCGATACGGGCTGGAAGCGGAATATCCGCCGTTTGAAAGCCGCAATGCCTCAGGGGAGCTGGAAGGATTTGACGTAGAACTGGGAAATGCCATCTGTAAAGCCGCCGCGCTGAAGTGCAGCTGGGTAGAAACCTCGTTTGATGCGTTGATTCCCGGTCTGGTGGCGAAAAAGTTCGACGCCATAAACTCGGCGATGAACATCACCGAACAGCGTCGTAAGAGCATTGATTTTACCCAGCCCATCTACCGTATTCCCTCCCAGCTGGTGGGCAAAGCCGGTTCTGCGGTAGAGGCCACGCCGGAAGGGCTGAAGGGCAAAACCATCGGCGTTCTTCAGGGTTCAATTCAGGAAACCTACGCCAAAGAGCACTGGGAAAAGCACGGTGTCACCGTGGTGTCTTATAAAGATCAGAATATGGCCTGGGGAGATCTGCTGAATGGCCGCATCGATGCCTCGCTGGTCATGTCAGCGGCCGGGCAGGCAGGTTTCCTCAGCAAGCCGCAGGGCAAAGGGTTTGGCTTTATCGGCAAACCGGTGTCGGACGACACCATCCTCGGCAGTGGGATCGGCTTTGGGCTGCGTAAGGGGGATGAGGCCACCAAAAAGCAGCTTGATGCCGCAATTGATAAAGTACGTGCCGACGGCACGATCGCTAAACTGGCTGATAAGTACTTCCCGGGTATCGATGTCAGCGTAAAATAACCGCCTCGTTGGTCCCGGCTGTTGATGTCCAGCCGGGACATTTTTAAATACACTTCATCCTTCAGGCTGCCTCTGCGTTGGCTACGTCTGTTCACCCCAGTCACTTACTTGAGTAAGCTCCTGGAGATTCTCAGACTTGCCGCCTTGAGCCAGCATGAATGATTTAGTGTATTTACTGTTTTTTACACCACTTTCAGGCCGTTCTGGTCGACAGAAAATATTTCTCGGTTTGTTCAGATAATCACCCGCCAACAATTGGATTCTTAACCGTTTTTGTTTAGGCTGTGCGTTCTTTCTTGCCGTCATTTCGCTGCGCGCGAAACTCATTCACACGACCATAAGGACGTTTTCTCAGGCATGAATCGCAGACGTTTTCTCAAAGGTTCCCTGGCAATGGCTGCCCTGAGCGGCACTTCTGGCCTTGCTTCTCTGTTTTCCCAGGCGGCGTATGCTGCTGACTCCGACATTGCCGACGGTCAGAGCCGTCGCTTTGACTTCTCTGTTCTGCAATCCATGGCGCACGATCTGGCGAAAACCCCGTGGGGTGGTGCGCCGCGTCCGCTGCCGGAAACGCTGGCCACCATGACGCCGCAGGCGTACAACGCCATCCGTTACGATGAGAAACAGTCGCTGTGGAATAACATTGAAGGTCGCCAGCTGGACGCCCAGTTCTTCCATATGGGGATGGGATTCCGCCGCCGCGTGCGCATGTTCTCGCTGGATCAAAGCACCTCTCAGGCGCGTGAGATCCACTTCCGTCCAGAGCTGTTCAGCTACGGCGATACGGGCGTGGATACCAAACAGCTTGAAGGTCAGAGTGACCTCGGCTTCGCCGGATTCCGCGTCTTTAAAGCGCCGGAGCTGGCGCGACGCGATATCGTTTCGTTCCTGGGCGCGAGTTACTTCCGCGCAGTGGATGATACCTACCAGTACGGCCTTTCCGCACGCGGGCTGGCGGTGGATACCTTTACTGACACCCCGGAAGAGTTCCCGGATTTCACCTCCTTCTGGTTTGAAACCGTTAAGCCGGGCGATACCACCTTTACCGTCTATGCGCTGCTGGACAGCCCGAGCATTACCGGTGCCTATAAGTTTGTGATCCACTGTGAGAAGAGCCAGGTGATCATGGACGTCGAAAACCATCTCTATGCGCGCAAAGACATCAAGCAGCTCGGCATCGCGCCGATGACCAGCATGTTCAGCTGCGGCAACAACGAACGCCGCATGTGCGACACCATTCATCCGCAGATCCACGATTCAGACCGCCTGGCAATGTGGCGCGGTAACGGAGAGTGGATCTGCCGACCGCTGAACAACCCGCAAAAGCTGCAATTTAACGCTTATCTGGATAAAAACCCGAAAGGCTTTGGTTTGTTGCAGCTTGACCGTGATTTCTCCCATTACCAGGACGTCATGGGCTGGTATAACAAGCGACCAAGCCTGTGGGTCGAGCCGCGCAACAACTGGGGTAAAGGATCCATCGCCCTGATGGAGATCCCGACAACCGGCGAGACGCTCGATAACGTGGTCTGCTTCTGGCAGCCGGAGAAACCGGTGCAGGCGGGTGATGAACTGGACTTCAAATACCGTCTCTACTGGAGCGCGCAGCCGCCGGTGCGTTCACCGCTGGCAAACGTCTACGCTACCCGTACCGGTATGGGCGGCTTCCCGGAGGGCTGGGCGCCGGGTGAAAATTACCCGAAAGTGTGGGCCCGTCGCTTTGCCATTGACTTCGTCGGGGGCGATTTGAAGGCCGCCGCACCGAAGGGCATTGAGCCGGTGATCACCCTGTCCAGCGGTGAAGCGAAGCAGGTGGAGATCCTCTACGTCGAGCCGTTCGACGGGTATCGCATTCTGTTTGACTGGTACCCAACCTCTGACTCCACCGAGCCGGTCGATATGCGTCTGTTCCTGCGCTGTCAGGGCGACGCCATCAGCGAGACCTGGCTGTACCAGTATTTCCCGCCCGCGCCGGACAAACGTAACTACGTTGACGATCGGATCATGCGTTAGTCCTTATGGGTTTGTGCCGGGTGGCGGCTTCGCCTTACCCGGCCTGATCCGGACGCATTTGTAGGCCGGGTAAGCGTTAGCGCCACCCGGCAATTAAGAGGCACTATGTCTTCAGAAATTATCCCCGTAACCCAGGAAATCGAGCTTCGCGCCGTCGAAGAGCGCTATACCACCGATCTGCATAACCTCGTTATTAAAAACAAAACCTGGCTGCAAACCGCCTTCGACTGGGCGCAGCATGTCGGCACTGAAGAGGACACGCGGCGTAACGTGCAGAGCAACCAGATGCTGCACCAGCGCGGCTACGCCAAAATGTTCCTGATTTTCATGAAGGACGAGCTGGTGGGCGTGCTTTCTTTTAACGCGATAGAGCCTGCGAATAAGGCCGGGTACATCGGCTACTGGCTTGACAAAGCGCATCAGGGACAGGGCATTCTCTCTCAGGCGCTACAGGCGTTTATGCGCTATTACGTTGAGCGCGGCGAGATCCGCCGCTTTGTGATCAAATGTCGCGTGGCTAATCATAACAGTAACCGCGTGGCGCAGCGCAACGGTTTTACGCTGGAAGGTTGTTTGCGGGAAGCGGAAATGCTCAACGGCCGCTTCGATGACGTAAACCTGTACGCCAGGTTATTCCCGCTATAGCGCCCCCAGCAGCGGCGTCCGGGTGATCCGCGTGTCACCGTTGATCACTTTGGCTCCCCGGACGTGAATGCTTTCACCCTCCAGCGCCTCGATCGCCGCATCGTCTGTCATCTCCACCTGATGCTCAATCAGGACATCGCCGCTGATACGCGCTCGCCCCTGAATAACGACCTTGTCATCAATCAGGATCGGCCCGCCGCGTAACCACGCCTCGCCACCAATCAATACGTGGTGTTTAATCACGCAGTTACCTTCGACGAGGGCGTTTTCCGCGACCTGTGAACTGTACCGCACGGTCGGGATCGCATCATCCTCTAAACCGGCCAGCAGGCGGGCGTTGCCGTACACTTTGGCGCAGTCGCACACCCAGACGTTATTAACCGCGTTGCCCTCAAGAATGGCGCGGTCGAACACCTCCGCGCGGTGCTCAACAAAGGCCCAGGTCACCATGGCATCGCCGTAGATTTGCGCCTGATGCACAATACGCGACTGGCTGACCGTGGCTCTGTCGTAAATCTGCAGGATCTGCTCACGGTCGGGTGTCAGCCCTTTGGCTGCAATCACCATGCTGTTATGCAGCACCCGCGCGTCACCCGCGATACGGCATTCCCCGCGTACGGTGGAGTGCTGGATAGTGACGTTGTCACTTATTGCCACGCCATGACTCACCTCTGCCGCGTCAAGCCAGCTGTTGCCGCCTACGAGTGCGCGGTGGCTTACGATGCAAGGTTGGGTGAGGCGGGCGTTGCCGGATATCCTGGCCCCGGCAAACACCACGCTGTTTTCATCATAAACCCAGCAATCCCCGTCCTGGGCGAGCGCGTGTTCATCCTCAACCCAACCACCTTTTGTCCCGCTGGTCACATCGTTAAAATCCTTTGCGGCAATAATCTGTCTGAGTAGGGTTGTGCACGGCGTTGATCCATCCTGCCAGCGCCAGAGACGCGTTTCATTGCCAAGCCTGTATTTTGTCATCGTGTTTTCCCTGAAAAGCCATTCACTAAACGTAGCAAACTTTTGGCGTTTCGAAGTGCTGGCGTCTGCACGGTAAACCCCTTAAAATGGCATTTAAAATACATTTTAAAGTTTAAAAAAAATGCATAACCAAAACCAACGCGTTCTTAACTTGCCCGCCGGTTATTTCGGTATGGTTCTGGGTACCATAGGTATGGGGTTCGCCTGGCGTTATGCCGGTACTATCTGGCCGGTGACGCGCTGGCCGGGCGAGATCCTGGTGGCGCTGGCGGTGGCGATCTGGTTCCTGCTGAGCGTGGCGTTTCTTACCCGTGCGGTACGGTTTCCACATAGCGTGCTGGCCGAGATGCGGCATCCGGTAATGAGCAGTTTTGTCAGCCTGTTTCCTGCCACAACGCTACTGGTGGCCATTGGCTTTGTGCCGTGGTGCCGACCAGTGTCGCTGGTGCTGTTTAGCGTAGGCGTGGTGATCCAGCTTGCGTATGCCGCCTGGCAAAGCGCCGGGCTGTGGCGCGGTAAGCATCCGGAAGAGGCCACGACGCCGGGACTGTATCTGCCGACGGTAGCGAACAATTTTATCAGCGCCATGGCCTGCGGTGCGCTGGGTTTCCACGATGCGGGGCTAGTGTTCCTTGGTGCCGGGGTCTTTTCCTGGCTGAGCCTCGAGCCGGTCATTCTGCAACGCCTGCGCAGCGCGGGCGAACTGCCCGCGGCGCTTCGTACTTCGCTCGGGATCCAGCTTGCGCCTGCCCTGGTGGCCTGTAGCGCCTGGTTTAGCGTCAACGGCGGCGAAGCGGACACCTTCGCCAAAATGCTTTTCGGCTATGGTCTGTTGCAACTCCTGTTTATGCTGCGTCTGATGCCGTGGTATCTGTCGCAGCCGTTCAACGTGTCGTTCTGGAGCTTCTCGTTCGGGGTGTCGGCGCTGGCGACCACCGGTTTACATCTGGGGCAGAGCAGTCCGTCAGGGTTCTTTCATGCCCTCGCGGTTCCCCTGTTTATTTTCACCAACATCATCATCGCGATGCTGCTGGTCCGTACTTTTATCTTGCTGATGCAGGGCAAACTTCTGGTGCGCGCTGATAAGGCACTGCTAATGCAATCTGAGGAAAAATAATGACTGTCGATGAAAACTACTTTACTGAGAAATATGGGCTGACCCGCACGCACTCAGAGGTCCTGCTCAGCGCGGACATTGTTAAGCCGGGAAAAACGCTCGATCTCGGTTGCGGAAATGGCCGTAACAGCCTCTACCTCGCTGCCAACGGCTATGACGTGACGGCGTGGGATAAAAACCCGATGAGCATCGATAACATCGAGCGCATTAAGGCGGCGGAAGGGATCGCGAATCTGCAAACGGCGATAAAGGATCTGAACAACCTGACCTTTGACGGCGAATACGACTTTATTCTTTCCACCGTCGTGTTGATGTTTCTCGAAGCGAAAACCATCCCTGGTCTTATCGCCAATATGCAGCGTTGCACTAAACCAGGCGGCTATAACCTGATCGTTGCCGCCATGGATACGGAGGACTATCCGTGTACCGTCGGTTTCCCGTTTGCCTTCAAGACCGGTGAACTGAGCCACTACTACGAAGGCTGGGAGCTGATCAAGTACAACGAAGAGGTGGGGGAACTCCACCGTACCGATGCCAACGGCAACCGTATCAAGCTGCGCTTCGCCACCATGCTCGCACGCAAGCCCGCTTAACGCGCGGCCAGCAGACAGAGTTGCAGGGCCGTGCGACAGGAGGCCTCGAACGACGGCAGCGGTAAAAACTCAAACTTCGAGTGGAAGTTATGGGCGCCGGTGAAGAAGTTCGGGGTGAGCAAGCCTTTGGCTGACAGGGCCGCCCCGTCCGTGCCACCGCGCATGGGGATCGGTTTTGGGGTGATACCGAGCGATTCCATCGCCTCGAACATCAGGTCGATCGCGCGGCGGTCTTCGCCAATCGCATTGCTGATATTGCTGTAGGTATCTTCAATGCGATACTCCACGTTTGCCGTGGGATGCTGCGCAGCAATCCGCGCTGCCACATCGGCAATTTGCTGCTTGCGGGCGGCAAAACCCTCTTTGTCAAAATCACGAATGTTGGCTTTCAGCACCGCTTCGTTTTGCCCGGCCTGGATGCCGTTAAACCAGATATAACCTTCGCGCCCCTCGGTGCATTCCGGGGTTTGCTGGCGATCGAAATGGCTGATGAAATCCGTTGCCATCAGCAGCGGGTTGACCAGCACCCCTTTGGCGGACATCGGGTGCGCCGTGACGCCGGTAAAGCGAATTTCAGCCGCCGCCGCGTTAAAGTTTTCGTAAACAATTTCCCCCAGCTCGCAGCAGTCGATGGTCCAGGCAAAATCGACGTCGAAGCGCTTCAAATCCAGCGCTTTCGCGCCACAGAGACCAATCTCTTCATCGGGCACAAACGCCACCACAATATCGCCATGCTTATGTTCAGCGGTGAGGTTTTCCAGCACCGTCATGACCACGGTGACGGCCGCTTTATTATCTGCGCCTAATACGCTGGTTCCGTCGCTGAAAATAATCTCCTCATCAGGATAAGCCAGAATTTCCGGGTGCTCATTTACGCGCAACCAAATATCTTTTTCTTTATTCAGGCAGAGATCATCTCCCGTAAAGGTTAATATTTGTGGATGAATATCCGGGGATAAACCGACGTCAACGGTATCGATATGGGTAATAAAACCAATCCGCGGCGCGCCGGGAATATTGCCTTTTTTTACGGCGGTAACGGTGGCGAACTCATCAATCACAATATCGTCTAACCCCAGCGTTTCCAGCTCCTTCGCCAGCTCCCGCGCCATGTCGTGCTGGCCCGGGGTGGAGGGCAGGGTTTTGACTTTCGGGTCGCTCTGGCTGGTGATGGCGAGATAGCGGAAAAAGCGTTGGGTTAATTGTCTGGAGAGTTCTGAGCCCATAGTGTTTCCTTCTGTATTTATTTTTCATGTGTTTGCGCCATCACTTTAATGTTATTTATGAAATGGCAAAAGAAGTAATTAGCCGTCGAATTAAAAAGACAGGAATAAATGATGAAAAGCACATTCACAATGATAACGCTGGCGCTTGCTGCGCTGACGGTCAGTTCCACCGTCGCGGCAAAAACGCTGGTGTATTGCTCCGAAGGATCGCCGGAAAATTTCAATCCTCAGCTCTATACGTCGGGGACCAGCGTGGACGCCAGCGCCGTACCGGTTTATAACCGTCTGGTCGATTTCAAACCGGGCACTACCGAACTGGTGCCGAGCCTGGCGGAAAGCTGGGAGGTGAGCGAGGATGGTAAGGTCTACACCTTCCACCTGCGCAAAGGGGTGAAATTCCACAGTAATAAACTGTTCACGCCGACGCGCGACTTCAACGCGGATGACGTGATTTTCTCGTTTATGCGCCAGAAGGATGTGAATCATCCCTACCATAACGTCTCCAACGGCAGTTATTCCAACTTCGAAAGTCTGGAGTTCGGCAACCTGATTACCGCCATTGATAAGGTTGACGATCGCACCGTGCGCTTCACCCTGGCGCACCCGGAAGCGCCGTTTGTTGCCGATCTGGCGTGGTATTTTGCCTCCATCCTGTCGGCGGAGTATGCCGATGCCATGCTGAAAGCGGGCACGCCTGAAAAGGTTGATATGCAGCCGATTGGCACCGGGCCGTTTAAACTGGCGCAATATCAGAAGGATTCCCGCATCCTCTTTACCGCCTTCCCGGACTACTGGCAGGGAAAATCGAAGCTGGATCGACTGGTGTTCACCATCACGCCGGACGCCTCGGTGCGTTTTGCCAAAGTCGAGAAGAATGAGTGCCAGGTGATGCCGTTCCCAAACCCGGCGGATCTGCCGCGTATGAAGGCTAACAAAGACATCAACCTGATGAGCAAGGCCGGTCTGAATACCGGTTTCCTGGCATTTAACACGCAAAAGCCGCCGCTGGATAACGTAAAAGTGCGCCAGGCGCTGGCGATGGCGATTAACAAACCGGCCATCATTGAGGCGGTCTTCCACGGCACCGGCACGGCGGCGAAAAACCTGCTGCCGCCTGGCGTCTGGAGTGCCGACAGCGAGCTGAAAGACTACGATTACGATCCAGAAAAAGCGAAAACGCTGTTAAAGGAGGCGGGATTTGCCAACGGCGTAAGCATCGATCTGTGGGCTATGCCCGTGCAGCGGCCGTATAACCCGAACGCGAAGCGTATGGCTGAAATGATCCAGGCGGACTGGGCGAAAGTAGGCGTGCAGACCAAAATCGTGACCTACGAATGGGGCGAATACCTGAAGCGCGTGAAGGGCGGGGAGCATCAGGCTGCGCTGATGGGCTGGACAACGGCGACGGGCGATCCAGATAACTTCTTCGGACCACTGTTTACCTGTACGTCCGCCAACGGCGGGTCGAACTCGGCCAAATGGTGCTATAAACCGTTTGATAACCTGATTGCCGAAGCAAAATCGATAACCGATCGCGAAAAACGCGTGGCGCTGTACAAGCAGGCGCAGCAGATGATGCACGATCAAATGCCGGCGGTTATGATTGCCCACTCGACCATTTTTGAGCCAGTCAGAAAAGAGGTCACGGGCTATGAAATCGATCCCTTCGGCAAACATCTGTTCTGGCAGGTAGATATAAAACAGTAATATTTTTCTGCCCGGATCCCGTCCGGGCACTATTTTTACAATTTGTGCCTTCCCCGTCATTTTTTGCCACAACATTTCCCTCTGTTTTTTGTTATAACTTCAAGTGCATACTTGCAGATAACTCGGAACTCCATCATGCGTACTTCCACTTTTCTTAAAGTTGCAGTGCTTTCTGGCCTGTTGGCCCTTTCTGGCTGTGCGTCAAAAGTCGCAGCCCCCGATCAATATTCAGGCTTTTTAAAAGATTACTCTGACTTGCAGGAGATGACATCAGCAACCGGGAAACCAACCTTGCGTTGGGTCGATCCTTCCTATGATCCGGCGAACTACGACAGTATTATCTGGACCCCGATAACCTATTATCCGACACCAAAGCCAACCACACAGCTTGGGCAAAAAACGCTTGATGAATTGTTGAGTTACACCAATAACACATTAAAAAACGCGATTGGCCAGCGTAAGCCAATTGTGACGACGCCGGGCAAACATAGCCTGATCTTCCGCGGCGCCATCACGGGTGTGAGCTCAGAGAAAGAAGGTTTGCAGTTCTATGAAGTGGTGCCCGTCGCGCTGCTGGTTGCGGGTACGCAGATGGCAACTGGCCATCGCACCATGGATACGCATCTTTTCTTTGAAGGTGAGCTGATTGATGCCGCCACGAACAAACCGGTAGTTAAAGTTGTTCGTAAAGGTGAAGGTAAAGAGCTTGCCAACGAGAACACGCCGTTGGGATTCGCCACACTGAAACAGGTTGTGGATGATATGGCGACCGATGCCACCATGTTTGATGTCCATCAGACAGCAAAATAATAAAAACGGCCTGCATCTACGCAGGCCGTTATTTTATGCCGTCAGCAGGCGGCGGAACCAGGTTTCCGGTTTCGTAAACATCACCATATTTCCCCCTAAAATCAACAGCAGGCCGACGATCCCGTTGATATGCCACACGTAACCCTCGTACACCGTTGAAATCGACAGCGCCACCAGCGGGAACAGCAGGGTGCTGTACGCGGCCTTACCGGGACCAATGCGGCCTACCAGCGTAAAGTAGGCGCCGAAGGCAATCACCGAGCCAAACAGAGCAAGATAGAGCAGCGCCCCCATATAGCTCACCGTCCATTCCGGCATAAAACTTTCGCCCCTTAATAGAGCGATAAGGCCCATCACGACGGTGCCATACAGCATCGCCCAGGCGTTGGTGGTCATGGTTTCCAGCCCGTTTCGCTGATGACGCATGCTGATCATATTCCCCAGCGAAAAGCCGTAGGTGCCGAGGGCGGAAAGCCCGATGCCCGTAAGCAATGACGCGCTCCAGCCGCTGGCGAGCAGATCGTTCCAGAACAGGGTAATGATCCCGATAAGCCCCAGCGCTGCCGCCGTCCAGAAGCGTGCGGGTGGACGCTGGCCGAAGAAGATAAAGCTGTTGATGGCGTTATACAGCACGGCCATCGAGAAAATCACCGACTCAAGGCCGGTATTGATATGGGCGGCGGCGGTGTAAAAGCACCAGAAGTTGAAACAGAAAACGCAGCAACCCTGAAGCATGCAGTAGAGATGATCCCGCAGCGCCAGCCTGCGCAGGCGACGAAGGGCGACCAGGACGATCATCATCGTGGCGCTGGCCACGGCGAAGCGCCAGAAAATGGAGACCGGCGCTGCAACCGGCCCCTGTTGTAAAAAAATGGCGATCCAGGTCGTGCCCCAGATAACAACAACCAGCCCATAGAGTAATGCGTTCATGGTGTCTCTCTTCTCATACCGCGGAAAACAACAGTGTGGCGAAAGAAGGGGGCCCCGGCTTTCATCGCCTTGCGCCGGACTTGCAAATTCTTGCGCTTTTTTCTCGCACAATGGCTGGTAACAGGCTGCAACACTTCTTAGACTGACAGTCTGATTAATCACCTGTTTACGGCCATGTCTCTCGTTTACGACACCTTTGAAACGTTACGCCAAAAAAATGCAGTGCTGCGGGAAACCGTCGCGCTCAATACTGGCATTCAACTGGCGGCGTGGTACAACAAGCACGACACGATCACCGTGAAAAGCAACCATCACACCCTTAGCCTGTACGTGGCGGATGGCTATGAAAGCTATCAAAAAACGCCGGGTGGCTGGAAAAATGGCGGCGGGCCGGACCGTTTTTGTCTGATGCCGGAAGAGAGCGAATCCACATGGGATATTCGTGATGACCTGTCGTTCGTGCACCTCTACTGCACCGATGAACACCTGCGGGACGTGGGGGAGAAAATCTGGGATAAACGACCGCTATCGCTGACGCTGGAGGAAAAAATCTTCGGCAGCGATCCGAAAATCACCGCCCTTTATCGCCAGTTTTTGCTCGGCTGCGACTGGCAGCAAAACGCCAATCAGCTCACCCTGAGCACTGCGTCGACCTTATTGCTGACGCATTTGGTCCAGCACTATTCCAGCGTCCAGTGGAAGTTACCGGTGGTGACCGGCGGGTTATCGCCGTTTGTGCTGCGCAACGTGCTGGCCTTTATCGAGGAAAATCTGGCGCAACCCTTAACGCTGGCGGAACTGGCGGGCCAGGCCGCACTCAGTGAGTATCACTTTGCGCGGATGTTCCGCCAGTCGATGGGGCTGGCGCCGCATCAGTACGTCATGCAGCGCCGAATGGAGAAGGCCAAAGCGCTGATTCAGCACACGACCACGCCGCTCACCGACATCGCGCTGGCCTGCGGATTTAACTCCGCCAGCCATTTCAGTAACCGTTTTCGCAGCATGACCGGCATCACGCCGTCACAGCTACGCGCGGCGAAGGCGTGAGAAGACAGCGTAACAGATCCCACCCAGCACCAGCCCCCAGAAAGCGGAGCCAATTCCCAGGAGCGTGACGCCGCTTGCGGTCATCAGGAAGGTGACGATCGCCGCGTCGCGCTCTGCTTCATGATTCAGTGCCTGATACAAACTCCCGCTGATAGTGCCGAGCAGGGCCAGCCCGGCCAGCGTCTGGATGCCGCTCAGCGGCAGGGCGGCCATCAGCCCCGAAATCGACCCGCCGAACACCCCCGCCAGCAGATAAAACCCACCTGCGGCCGCCGCTGCCAGCCAGCGTTTACTGGCATCCGGGTGGGCGTCCGGGCTCTGGCAGATGGCGGCGGTGATGGCGGCGATACAGATGGAATAGACGCCGAAGGGGGACAACAGAAGCGCCAGCCCGCCGGTGGCAACGATCAGCGGTGAGACCGCCAGCGGATAGCCCGATGCCTGTATGGTGGCGAAGCCGGGCGCATTCTGCGACGCCATGGTCACCAGGAAGAAGGGTAAGCCGACGCTGATCAGGCTGGTGAAGGTGAACGCAGGGGCAATGAATTCCGGCATGATCACCGATAACGTCATTTTATTCGTGACAACGTCACCTCCAGCCCAGGCCACGAACACCCCCACCAGCAGCGTGGCGACAATGGCGTACCGGGGCGCTACGGCTTTAGCCACCAGCCAGGCGGCCAGCATACTGCCGCAAAGAAGCACGTGTCCCTCAAGATTGCTGAATGCCTTCAGGCCAAACTGTAACAGCACCCCTGCCAGCATAGCGGCGGCAAGCGAGTGCGGGATCAGTTTCATCAACCGGGCAAACAGGCCAGTGACGCCGCACAGCAGAATCAGCGCATTCGCAAATATAAATACCCCTATGGTTTCCGCCAGCGTCACGCCTTGCAGGCTGGTGGCGAGCAGCGCCGCGCCAGGAGTCGACCAGGCGGTCAGCACCGGGGCTTTATACCACCACGACAATGCAAGCGTGCTGATCCCCATCCCGAGCCCCAGCGCGGTCATCCATCCGGCGATTTGCTGTGTACTGGCGCCCGCCGCCGCAGCCGCCTGCCAGATAATGGCGGCAGAGCTGGCGTAGCCCACCAGAACGGCAACAAAACCAGCCAGCACGGCAGGAAAGAGAGAGGCAGTCGATCGCATGTGAACTCCGTTGTGCGTTATAACGTCCGGGGTAAGGTATCACTGTGCGCTATAGCGTACAAGTGGTATGCTTTGCCGCAACAGGAGGAACTATGGATATCACTCAACATCTGGCAACCACACTGAAAGCGCTGCGTCAGGCGCGGGGCTGGAGCCTGTCGAAACTGGCGGAAGAGACGGGCGTGTCGAAAGCGATGCTTGGGCAAATCGAACGCAATGAGTCCAGCCCGACGGTCTCAACCTTGTGGAAAATTGCCACCGGGCTGAACGTACCTTTTTCGGCGTTTATCACTCCAGAGAGCGAACCGCAGGCGATGTTCGATCCGCAGCAGCAGGCGATGGTGGTGAAACCGCTTTTCCCCTGGGATGAACAGCTTAAGTTCGACCATTTCTCCATCACCCTGTCGCCCGGCGCGCTGAGTGAGTCCACGCCGCACGAAGCCGGGGTGATTGAACACGTGGTGGTGATAAGCGGTGAGCTGGACATGCAGATTGACGGTGTCTGGCGCACTCTATACGCTGATTCCGGCGTGCGTTTTGCCGGCGATAAACCGCACGCGTACCGTAACAGCAGCACCCGGACGGTGCATTTTCACTCTCTGATCCATTATCCCCGCTAAAGCGTTGCAAAACGGTTTCACTGGCACAGACTTCTGACTACAATAGCCGCCATTTTGACCATAACGGATAACGACGAAGTATGCGCCTGCACCCCCATCATCTTGAACTGCTAAGCCCGGCCCGCGACGCCGCCATTGCCCGTGAAGCCATTCTTCACGGTGCGGATGCCGTCTACATTGGCGGCCCAGGCTTCGGTGCCCGTCATAACGCCAGCAATAGCCTGCGCGACATTGCCGAACTGGTACCGTTCGCCCACCGTTTCGGGGCGAAGGTGTTCGTGACCCTGAACACCATTCTTCATGATGATGAGCTGGAGCCCGCGCAGCGTCTTATTACCGATCTCTACCAGACCGGCGTTGACGCTCTGATCGTTCAGGATATGGGTGTTCTGGAACTGGATATCCCGCCAATTGAGCTGCACGCCAGCACCCAGTGCGATATCCGCACCGTTGAGAAGGCGAAGTTTCTTTCAGACGTCGGGTTTACGCAGATTGTTCTGGCGCGTGAGCTGAACCTGAACCAGATCCGCGATATCCACCAGGCCACCGACGCGACCATTGAATTCTTTATCCACGGTGCGCTTTGCGTGGCCTATTCCGGTCAGTGTAATATCTCTCACGCCCAGACGGGGCGCAGCGCTAACCGCGGCGACTGCTCTCAGGCCTGCCGTCTGCCATATACCCTGAAAGACGATCAGGGCCGCGTGGTGGCATTCGAAAAACACCTGCTGTCGATGAAAGATAACGATCAGACGGCAAACCTCGGCGCGCTGATCGATGCCGGCGTACGCTCCTTCAAAATTGAAGGCCGCTACAAGGACATGAGCTACGTGAAAAATATCACCGCCCATTATCGTCAGATGCTGGATGCCATCATCGAGGATCGCGGTGACCTGGCGCGCGCGTCCGCCGGTCGTACAGAGCATTTCTTTATTCCATCGACGGACAAAACGTTCCACCGCGGCAGTACGGATTATTTCGTTAATGCGCGCAAAGGGGATATTGGCGCGTTCGATTCACCGAAGTTTATTGGTCTGCCGGTGGGTGAAGTGCTGAAAGTGGCGAAGGATCATCTTGACGTTCAGGTTACAGAGCCGCTGGCGAACGGCGATGGCCTCAACGTGATGATCAAACGTGAAGTGGTTGGTTTTCGCGCCAATACGGTGGAGAAAACCGGCGAAAATCGTTATCGCGTCTGGCCGAACGAAATGCCTGCCGACCTTTACAAAGCCCGCCCGAATGCGGCGCTGAACCGTAACCTGGATCACAACTGGCAGCAGGCCTTGCTCAAGACCTCCAGCGAGCGTCGCATTGCGGTGGATATCGCGCTGGGTGGCTGGGAAGAGCAGCTGATCCTGACCATGACCTGCGAAGACGGCATCAGCGTGACGCATACGCTCGACGGCCTGTTCGAGGTGGCGAACAATGCGGAGAAAGCGCTCAGCAACCTCAAGGATGGCGTAGCGAAGCTCGGGCAGACCATTTATTATGCGCGCAATATTGAGGTGAATCTGCCGGATGCGCTGTTCGTGCCGAACAGCCTGCTGAACCAGTTCCGCCGTGAAACGGCTGAGATGCTGGATGAAGCACGCCTGGCAAACTATCCGCGCGGCAGTCGTAAGGCCGAAGCGGTGCCTGCGCCGGTCTACCCGGACACGCATCTCTCTTTCCTTGCGAACGTTTACAACCACAAAGCGCGTGCGTTTTACCATCGTCACGGCGTGCAGTTGATTGACGCCGCGTATGAAGCGCATGAAGAGAAGGGCGATGTGCCGGTGATGATCACCAAACACTGCCTGCGGTTTGCCTTTAACCTTTGTCCGAAACAGGCGAAAGGGAATATTAAAAGCTGGAAAGCGACGCCGATGCAGCTGGTGAATGGCGATGAAGTACTGACGCTGAAGTTTGACTGCCGTCCGTGTGAAATGCACGTTATCGGCAAGATGAAGAATCACATCTTCAAAATGCCGTCTCCGGGCAGCATTGTGGCCTCCGTCAGCCCTGACGATTTGATGAAGACCCTGCCGAAGCGTAAAGGCAGCTAACCCGCAGAGTGGGTATCCGGTTTGCGCGATTTCTGCCAGGCATGGTGCTCGCGCAACCCCTCCGCAGACTCCTCTGCCGCGCTGCGTAACTCGTCGCTGTCAGCTTCATGACGAAGCTGATGGTCGGCGTTTTTCACATACACAAATTCATGCCCTTTGTGCTCCGCCATAATCTGCCCCGAGAACAGTGCACTAATCAGCAGCAGTAGCGAAAAGCCTTTTCTGAACATCTTTTACCCCCGAAAATACGCTACGGTCATCGTAGGGATAATTTCATAGAGTAATTATTCGACTCTTTAAATTTGAGAAAATAGACTGTCAAAAATTGTGGTCGCCATAAAACTCACTTAAGACTATTCTTAAAAGCAATATCGCCGTTGTAAACTCCCATTTCTGGTATGAAAAGAGAAGCTAGATTTATTGGGAAATCATTTACAATAAGATTTTTCTGGCTAAGGATTGGATCGAATAAATGAAAAAAATAATCGTGCTATCACTTCTGGGCGTAGTGGTTGCGGTGGGTGCTGCGGCCAGCATCTATTCAAATGAAGAACCAGAATATATTCAGTCAGCAAAAAGCCGTGTCGGATCGTATTTAACCAGCGATTACGGACGTGTCGAATGTAATAGCACCCAGGTAAGTGAAGATCGCTGGGAGCTGGGCTGTACCAATAAGGCGAGGGGCAAAACCTTCCAGTTCGCTGTTTACCCATCCGAGCAGGCGCCGTATGGGGTCTCTCGTGCGTTTTATCTCGAAGCGATTAATGATGATGCCCGCCAGAGTGCAGAGCAGGGGCTGATGCGTTATCTGCAAATTAATACCAAAGCGGGTTAATCGATTCGTTTATGCTTCGTTGAGGCTCACAGTGGTAGATTGCAGGTGATCCACATCCCGGTATGGAATACCGGAGCGTAGATAC
Source organism: Enterobacter cloacae complex sp. 402C9 (assembly GCF_050030745.1). Taxonomy (NCBI): domain Bacteria; kingdom Pseudomonadati; phylum Pseudomonadota; class Gammaproteobacteria; order Enterobacterales; family Enterobacteriaceae; genus Enterobacter; species Enterobacter cloacae complex sp. 402C9. The sequence goes on from NZ_JBLGUW010000001.1 coordinate 2,275,221, forward strand.
CAAAATACAAATCTATCCATGCAAGCATTTACCGCCAGATTATGGCGGTTTTTTTTGCCCGTTTATCGTACCGGCTGTAAAAATTGTTTGCGATATTGCGCGGGTGAAAGCGCATATTGCTGCCGGAAATGGTGGCGCAGCGTGGCACTTTGTCCAAATCCGGTTTGTTCCGCAATATTGTCGATGCTGAGCCGACTGTTTTCGAGATAATCTTTTGCCCGCTGCAATCGCGCAGTCAATAACCAGCGCGCGGGCGTTGTTCCGGTCGCGTCCTGGAAACGGCGCAGAAAGATGCGCTGACTCATACCCACCCGCAGGGCCAGCGATTCGACGGTATGGGAAACGGCCAGATGCTGGTGAAGATAATCAAACAGCTGGCCGAGGCGCTGGCTCTCCCGCAACTGAGCCACCGGTCGGCTAAGCTGCTGGGTTTGCGAGCCGTCCCGATGGGGCGGGATCACCAGCCGACGCGCCACGCGGTTTGCCACTTCCATACCGTAATTCCGGCGCACCACGTGCAGGCACAGATCAATCCCCGCGGCGCTTCCGGCGGAAGTGAGAATATCGCCTTCGTCCTGGTAGAGCACATCTTCGACCACGGTAATGGCGGGATAGCGTGTTTTCAGCGCTTGCGTATAGCGCCAGTGGGTGGTCGCCTTCCGCCCGTCAAGCAGGCCTGAGGCTGCCAGAACGAAAACCCCAGAACAGATCGAGAGTAGCTGGCAGCCGCGGGCATGCGCCGCGCGGAGCGCCTGGCAGAGCGCTTCCGGTACGGGTTCGTCCAGCCCTCGCCAGCCGGGAACGACAACCAGATCCGCCGTCTCCAGCAGACCCAGATCGCCATCGGCCAGAATACGGATCCCGCCCGTTGCCCGGAGTTCGCCATCATCCACGCTCGCCACGGCAAACTGATACCAGTCATCGCCCATCTCCGGGCGCGGCAAGCCAAAGATTTCTACCGCCACGCCAAACTCAAAGGTACATAAACCGTCATATGCCAGCACGATCGCGCGCGGCGAGGGATGTCTTAAGTTTGTCATCTTTTTGCTGTTTTCTGGCATAGGCGGACGCATTCATGGGCTGAATTAAGGGATAGAGTAGTGTTAACACAAACACCACAAATGAGGAAGATTCATGAGCTATGTTACTGAATTTCCGGCTGCTGAGCCGCAGGAAGCTGTGGGACATTTTCTGCGTCGTCTGAGTGTCGAGACGGACTGCGCCGATGTCCATCACGCGGTATCCGGCGGTGAGCAGGACTTTGTTCTGCTGCACGTTGTCGGAAAGCCTGAACATTTTGCCCGGCGGCATCTGCCCGGCGCGCTGCATTTACCCTGGAGCCAGATCACCGCAGAGCGGATGAAAGCGTGGCCGGAGGGCACGCTGTTTGTCGTCTATTGTGCAGGCCCGCACTGCAACGGGGCGGACAGGGCGGCCCTAAAGCTGGCGCGTCTGGGTCTGCCGGTTAAGATTATGCTCGGGGGCATGACCGGCTGGGAAGATGAGCGGTTCGCGTTTGCAGGATCTTCATCACCCGCTCTGTGAACATGAATTTATTTCAACACAGATGAAATTTTCTCGTTTGTCGGCGGCGAGCCGGTATGACATCTTTTCAGGACGTTTAGACATCCAGAAGTCTAAAGATTCAAGAGATGAATTATCACTGTGGGCAATTAACGCCGACAGACAGAGGAGATTTCCATGCAGCGACACCATGCCCCGTACCGCGCCGATGTAGTCGGCAGTTTTTTACGCCCGGATGCTATTAAACAGGCCCGTCTGCAATTTGCCAGCGGTGAAATCGATGCCGGGCAGCTTCGCGCGGTTGAGGACGAGGCCATTCGTCATGTTGTCGAGCAGCAGTGCGCCTGCGGTCTGCATGTGGTAACGGACGGTGAATTCCGCCGCGCCTGGTGGCACTTTGACTTCTTTGACGGGCTACAGGGCGTGGAGCGTTATGATTCCCAGCAGGGCATTCAGTTCAACGGGGTGCAGACCAAAGCCCACGGCGTGCGCGTAACGGGCAAACTGGGCTTCGGCGATCATCCTATGCTGGAAGATTTCCGCTACCTCAAAAGCATTAGCGGTAATGCACAGCCGAAGATGACCATTCCGAGCCCGAGCGTGCTGCACTTCCGCGGTGGCCGCAAGGATATTGATGCTACGGTCTACCCGGATCTGAAGGATTACTTTGACGATCTGGCGACCACCTGGCGCGATGCCATTCGGGCCTTTTACGATGCAGGCTGCCGCTATCTGCAACTGGATGACACCGTCTGGGCCTATCTTTGTTCGGAGGACCAGCGCCGCCAGATCCGCGAGCGCGGTGACGATGCAGACGAACTTGCCCGAACTTATGCCCGGGTGCTGAATAAGGCGCTGGAGGGCAAACCGGACGATCTGACCGTCGGGCTGCACGTCTGCCGCGGCAACTTCCGCTCAACCTGGATTTCCGAGGGCGGCTATGAGCCGGTGGCGGAGGTGCTATTCGGCACGGTGAACGTCGACGCGTTCTTCCTGGAGTACGACAACGACCGTAGCGGGGACTTCGCGCCACTGCGTTTTGTGCGCCCGGGTAAACAGCAGGTGGTTCTGGGGCTGATCACCACCAAACACGGTGAACTGGAGAACCCGGAAGGGGTGAAAGCGCGTCTGGAAGAGGCTGCGCGCTACGTGGCGAAAGAGCAGATTTGCCTCAGCCCGCAGTGCGGATTTGCTTCTACGGAAGAGGGTAACAGCCTGAGCGAAGCCCAGCAGTGGGATAAAGTTCGCCTGGTGACGCAAATCGCCAGCGACGTCTGGTAACGCCGTTTACAGCGCTGCATTATTACAGTGCAGCGCTGTACCATTCTGAGTCGTTTCCCGTCACTCCTCTCTTCGAGCCCTTTAAAATCCTGTCTCTGCAACCTGGCACTGTTTTTGCTCTCCTGAAACTGGCGTTACTTTTTTCTGCGTCCGGCGGTAACGGACGTCTTCGCACAGCTTTCTTTTCAGGAGTGAAAATATGCACCGTCGTACCTTTATTAAAGCGTTCACCTTGTCCGCCTCCGTCATCGCCATGGGAATGAGCTTTGGCGTCCAGGCCGCAGAGACCATTAAAGTCGGGATTATGCACTCTCTCTCCGGCACGATGGCCATTTCAGAAACGCCCCTGAAAGATGTCGCCCTGATGACCATCGATGAAATCAACGCTAAAGGCGGCGTGCTCGGGAAAAAGCTGGAGCCGGTGGTGGTTGACCCGGCATCCAACTGGCCGCTGTTTGCCGAAAAGGCCCGCCAGCTTCTGAGCCAGGATAAGGTCGCCGTGGTGTTTGGCTGCTGGACCTCCGTATCGCGTAAATCGGTTCTGCCGGTTTTTGAGGAGCTGAACGGTTTGCTGTTCTATCCGGTGCAGTATGAAGGTGAAGAGATGTCACCTAACGTCTTCTATACCGGCGCGGCGCCTAACCAGCAGGCGATCCCGGCGGTGGAGTACCTGATGAGCGAGGACGGCGGCAGCGCGAAGCGATTCTTCCTGCTGGGTACGGACTACGTTTACCCGCGCACTACTAACAAGATCCTGCGCGCCTTCCTGCACTCGAAAGGCGTTGAAGATAAAGATATTGAAGAGGTCTACACCCCATTTGGTCATAGCGATTACCAGACCATTGTCGCCAGTATCAAAAAGTTCTCCACAGGCGGCAAAACGGCAGTGGTCTCCACCATCAACGGTGATTCCAACGTGCCTTTCTATAAAGAACTGGCGAACCAGGGGCTGAAAGCCACAGACGTGCCGGTGGTGGCGTTCTCGGTGGGCGAGGAAGAACTTCGCGGCATTGATACCAAACCGCTGGTGGGTAACCTGGCGGCGTGGAACTACTTTGAATCCGTCGACAACCCGACCAACCAGACCTTTGTCGCGGCTTACAAAGCCTACGCGAAAGCCCATAAGCTGCCGAATGCCGATACCGTGGTCACCAACGATCCGATGGAAGCGACTTACGTTGGCCTGCATATGTGGGCGCAGGCGGTTGAAAAAGCGGGAACAACCGACGTGGACAAAGTGCGCGCGGCAATGGCGGGCCAGTCGTTCAACGCGCCGTCCGGCTTTACGCTGACCATGGACGCCACCAACCACCACCTGCATAAGCCCGTCATGATTGGTGAAATTGAAGGCAACGGCCAGTTCAACGTCGTCTGGCAAACCGAACAGCCGGTACGCGCTCAACCGTGGAGCCCGTTTATCGCCGGGAATGACAAAAAGCCTGACCAGCCGATGAAAACCGCCAGCAACTAAGCCACCACCAGGGAGAGACGTCATGAACGCCATACGCATGATGATTGCGATTGTGTGGCTTACCGGACTGCTGCCAGGGATGGCGCAGGCATCGGATGCCGATGATTTCGTTGCCGCTAGCCGCAGCCAGCAAACCGCCATGCTGACCCGCTGGGCAGCCACGCCGGAACCTGCACGTTTGCCGCTGCTTAAGGCGCTGCAACAGGAGAACCTTTATACCGACAGCCAGAAGAAGGCATTTACCCGCATCGACGGCGAAATGGTTGCCCTGGGCGCGGCAAAAAGCGCCGAAGGATCGACCAAAGCCGTGCGGCTGACCAACCGACTGCGCGTGTTAACCGTCACGGCGCTGGCGACGCATCAGCTTGTCAGTGACAGTGTCACCGAAAGGCGTCATGCCGCGCGGCAACTTCAGCGTGACGCCCAGCCGGATATGCTCGGCTTTCTGCAACAGCGGGCCAGTAGCGAAACGGACGACGTCGCCCGACAGTCGCTGATGCTGGCGCTGGCAAACCTCCAGCTGACGAGCCCACAGGCTGAAGTACGGCTCAAGGCTGTTGAGCTGTTGGGACAGTCTGACGATCCGGACGTGCAGGCCACGCTGACGCCGTTCACCCGGACGCAAACCGAGCCGGACGCACGGGTACGTGCCGCCGCCGCTGAGAGCCTGGAGCGTATTCAGCACCGGCTGATGTGGGGCGAACTGCTGGGGCAGGCCTTCATGGGCCTGTCGTTGGGGTCGGTACTTTTGCTGGCCGCGCTCGGGCTGGCTATCACCTATGGTCTGCTGGGGGTGATAAACATGGCTCACGGTGAAATGCTGATGCTCGGGGCGTATGCCACCTGGATGGTGCAGCAGGTAATGGCGCAGTGGATGCCTCAGTGGCTGGCGCTCTATCCGGTGGTGGCGCTGCCGGTGGCGTTTTGCCTGACCGCAGGCATCGGAATGGTGCTGGAGCGCACGGTGATACGCCATCTTTATGGCCGCCCGCTGGAAACCCTGCTCGCCACCTGGGGGATCAGCCTGATGCTTATCCAGCTGGTGCGAATGACCTTTGGCGCCCAGAACCTTGAGGTCGCTAACCCGGCCTGGCTGTCCGGCGGGGTGCAGGTTTTCGCCAACCTGACGCTGCCCTGGAACCGTATTGTGGTGCTCGGCTTTGTACTGCTGGTGCTGTTCTTCACCTGGCTCATTCTGAACAAAACGCGTCTGGGTCTCAACGTGCGGGCGGTGACGCAAAACCGCAGCATGGCGGCCTGCTGCGGCGTTCCCACCGGACGGGTAGATATGCTGGCATTTGGCCTCGGGTCCGGCATTGCCGGGTTGGGCGGCGTGGCGTTGTCCCAGCTGGGGAACGTGGGGCCGGAGCTGGGCCAGGGATACATCATCGATTCGTTCCTGGTGGTGGTGCTCGGCGGCGTCGGCCAGCTGGCCGGTAGCGTCGCGGCGGCCTTTGGTCTGGGGATCTTCAATAAAATTCTTGAACCGCAGATGGGCGCCGTGCTGGGCAAGATCCTGATTCTGGCGGCGATCATTCTGTTTATCCAGAAACGTCCGCAGGGGTTATTCGCACTTAAAGGGAGGGTGACAGACTGATGAGCCAGCCATTGACCTTAACACTGGCGCGCAGGGCACCGCGCACCGCGCAAATCTTCGGCAGTCTGCTGGTTGCGGCGCTGCTGGTGTTGCCTTTTCTCGCGCTGTTACCCGCCACCCATCCGCTGGCCGTTTCGACGTGGATGTTGACGCTTATCGGCAAGATCCTCTGCTACGCAATTGTCGCCGTGGCCCTCGATCTGGTCTGGGGCTATGCCGGTATGCTCTCGCTGGGGCACGGCATATTCTTCGCCCTGGGCGGCTATGCGATGGGCATGTACCTGATGCGCCAGGCGGCCGGGGACGGGCTGCCCGCGTTTATGTCGTTTCTCTCATGGAGCGAACTGCCCTGGTTCTGGTGGGGAACGCAGCATTTCGCCTGGGCTCTGGTGTTAATCGTGACGATCCCCGGCCTGCTGGCGCTGGTCTTCGGCTGGTTTGCTTTCCGCTCGAAGATCAAAGGGGTCTATTTCTCCATCATGACCCAGGCGCTGACCTATGCGGGCATGCTGCTGTTCTTTCGCAACGAAACCGGCTTTGGCGGCAATAACGGCTTTACCGGCTTTACCACGCTGCTCGGGTTTTCCGTCACGGCGACCACCACGCGGATCGCGCTGTTTCTCGCAACGGTCATGCTGCTGCTTCTGGCCCTGGGCACAGGCTACGCCCTGGCGAAGAGTAAATTTGGCCGCATTTTAACGGCGGTGCGCGATGCGGAAAATCGTCTGACGTTCTGCGGCTACGATCCGCGCGGCTTCAAGCTGCTGGTCTGGACGCTTTCCGCCGTGCTGTGTGGCCTGGCGGGAGCGCTGTACGTTCCGCAGGTGGGCATTATCAACCCGGGTGAAATGTCGCCGACCAACTCGATTGAAGCGGCCATCTGGGTGGCGCTGGGCGGGCGCGGCACCCTGGTAGGCCCGGTGATTGGTGCGGCGCTGGTCAATGGTGCGAAGAGCGTTTTCACCGTGGCGATGCCGGAGTACTGGCAACTGTTTCTTGGGCTGATTTTCATCGCCGTGACGCTCTTTTTACCGCGCGGCGTGTTCGGTCTGTTTCGTAAGGGAGAGAATTAATGCAGCCCTCTGAAGGACTCTTTACCCGCCAGCTACCGGGCGATCGTTACCGTGAGCAGACTGATCCGGTGTTACAGCTCGACGCCATTAACGTCAGTTTCGATGGTTTTCAGGCGTTGACCGATCTCTCACTTAATATCGGCATTGGAGAATTGCGCTGCATCATTGGCCCTAACGGCGCCGGTAAAACTACGCTGATGGACGTGATCACCGGCAAAACCCGGCCAAAAAGCGGGAAGGCTATTTACGATCAGTCCATCGATCTGACAGCCCTTGAACCGGCGGCCATTGCCCGTCAGGGCATTGGCCGTAAGTTCCAGAAGCCGACCGTGTTTGAAGCGCTGACCGTAGGGGAAAACCTCGAAATCGCCATGAAAGCCGACAGGTCCGTCTGGGCGAGCCTGCGGGCTACGCTAAGCGGCGAGCAGCGCGACCGCATTGACGAGATGTTGGTTTTGCTACGGCTTGGCAGCGAGCGCGATCGCCGCGCCGGGCTGCTTTCCCACGGGCAGAAGCAGTTTCTGGAGATCGGCATGCTGCTGGTGCAGGATCCGCATCTGTTGCTGCTGGACGAACCCGCCGCCGGTATGACCGACGCAGAGACGGAATACACAGCCGAGCTGTTCCGAACTCTGGCAGGCAAGCATTCGCTGATGGTGGTTGAGCACGATATGGGCTTCGTCGAGACCATCGCCGACCACGTCACGGTGCTGCATCAGGGGCGCGTACTGGCAGAAGGCTCGCTTCGCGAGGTACAGGCCAATGAGCAGGTGATTGACGTCTATCTGGGACGCTAAGGAGAGGGGATGTTACAGGTTAACGAGCTGAATCAGTACTACGGCGGAAGTCATATTCTGCGCGGGGTGAGCTTTGAGGCGGTGGTCGGGGAAGTTACCTGCCTGCTGGGGCGCAACGGGGTGGGGAAAACCACACTGCTGAGGTGCCTGATGGGGCTGATCCCGGTGAAAGCCGGGGAGGTGGTCTGGCAGGGAAAGACCATCACTCACAGTAAACCGCACCAGCGGGTGCAGTCCGGCGTGGCGTATGTTCCGCAGGGGCGGGAGATTTTTCCGCGTCTGACCGTAGAAGAAAACCTGCTGATGGGACTGTCGCGCTTCTCCGCGGGAAACGCAAGGAGCGTGCCGGAGGAGATTTGGCAGCTTTTCCCGGTGCTGAAGGAGATGAAACACCGTCGCGGAGGCGATCTTTCCGGTGGTCAGCAGCAGCAGCTGGCGATTGGTCGCGCGCTGGCGAGCCGTCCACGGTTACTGATCCTGGATGAACCCACGGAAGGTATACAGCCGTCGGTGATTAAAGAGATTGGGCAGGTGATCCGCAGCCTGGCGAACCGGGGGGATATGGCGATCCTGCTGGTGGAGCAGTTTTATGATTTTGCGGCGGAGCTGGCCGACAGCTATCTGGTGATGTCGCGCGGCAGCATCGTCCAGCAGGGGCGCGGTGAGAACATGGAGCAGGAGGGGGTTCGCGGACTGGTTGCGATCTGAAATGTTATACTATAACATCCTCATTCTTATAACACGGAATGAGGGTTTTGCTGTGGCTGCACAACTTGGAAAAATTGCGCTGACTCTGGGAACGCTGCTGGTAAGCGGCTCGCTTTTTGCCCATTCGCACGGTCATCAGATGACGGAGGCGGAACAGAAGGCGGCAAACGGCGTCTTTGAGGATAAAGACGTCAGGGACAGGACGCTGTCTGACTGGGACGGGACCTGGCAGTCTGTTTACCCGTTCCTGCTTGATGGTTCGCTGGATCCGGTTTTCGAAAAGAAAGCGCAGAAGGGGGAAAAATCCGCTGCCGAGGTGAAAGCCTACTACCGTAAGGGCTACGCGACGGACGTGGACGCCATCGGCATTGAAAACAACGTGATGGAATTCCACAGAGGCAAAACGGTGAGCAGCTGCCGCTATGACTACAGCGGTTATAAAATTCTGACCTATGCGTCGGGGAAAAAAGGCGTGCGCTACCAGTTTGAATGTAAGGATAAGGCAAGCCAGGCGCCTAAGTTTGTGCAGTTCAGCGATCATACCATCGGGCCGAAAGCCTCTTCACACTTCCATATCTTTATGGGCAACACCTCCCACGAGGCGCTGCTGAAAGAGATGGATAACTGGCCGACCTACTACCCGAACGAGATGTACAAAGAGCAGGTGGTGGAGGAGATGTTGCACCACTAGGCTGTTGGATTTGCCGGGTGGGGGCTTAGCCTTACCCGGCGTGGGATTAGGGTTTTCCAGGTCGGGTAAGCGCAGCGCCACCCGACACGCTATCTTCACTTTTCACGCGCATCCCGCGCAAAACCATCAGCCACGCCGCAATGATGGCGGCCATCATAATAATAAATAACGACCAGTGCGGCAGATGGGTCAGGATGAGCCCGGTGATCATCGGGTTCGCCGCCGCGCCCAGCCAGCCCAGCGCCTGGGCGGAGAAGTAGCTCGCCTTCATGCCCGGCGGGGCGATATTGTCGATCAGCATGTATTCACCCGGAGCATAAATAATTTCACCCAGGGTGAAAATCGCCGCCGCAATCCCCCAGTAAATCAGGTTCTCGCCGGAAAGCATAAACCCGCCCAGCCCGAGGATGAAAAAGAGCGTTGCGGCTGTCATTAGCGGGCGGATGTTGCTTGCGGAGATCTTGCGGCCAAGCGCGTATTGCAGGGTGACCACCACCACCGCGTTGACGGGCAACACAACGGCCACCACCTTTTCTGCGAAATCGCTGTCCGCATACGCGGCGAGGACGTACTGGGAAATGCAGCTGGCGAACGATCCGCCCACGTAGGACGCCAGCAGGCCGGAGAGCGTGTACCAGAACAGCGCCCGGTCCTTCAGCAGCACCGAGGGCTGCCACGGCGCTTTTTCCTCCACGCTGTCAGACGCTACGCTTTTCTGCACAAAGAAATGGATAAACCCGAGCGGCAGTGCGGCGCAGAAGGCCGCCAGCCAGAACGGCAGTTGCAGGCTGTACATCACCAGTAGAGTGCCAACCGGCGGCCCAATCGTCCAGCCGATGTTCAGGAAACTGTAGTTGAGTGAGAAAACGCGCGCCTTTTCGCTGGAGGTCAGCACGTCGGCAAACCACGCTTTCAGCACCGTTGAGAAGACGGAATAGGCGCAGTTAATCAGGGCAAAGAACAACACCACCAGCGTCACGTTATTCACCAGCGGAATGGCCACAAACCCGGCGATAAAGGCCACGATGGCGACCAGCATATAGCGTTTTTTGTCGAACTTGTCCGCCAGGATGCCAAACCCCAGGCTAAACACCACGCCAATGGTCAACGCCACGGTAAGGGCATAGCCAATATTCTCCACGCTCATATCGTACACGCGTGTGAGATATATGGTCATAAAGGGCAGCGTTGCCCCGCGGCCAATTGTTAATAACAATGACGATGCCAGCAGCGCTGCGGTTGAGCGCCTGATTGATGGTTTCATTTTCCTGCCCGACAAATGCTTATGCTTTTTTTGTTGTGTTATTACAGGATTATCATGGGATCGGCAGCTTGTATAGCACCCAATTTATCCGCAAGTGCTTCTCCTCAGTACCAGAATTAATGATCTTCTCGCGGGGGTATTTTTTCTGTTACCTTGAAGTGTTTACAAAAATTTAATAATTCAGGGGCGGAAAATGACGCGGAAAGACGGGCTGTTAGCGTTACTGGTTGTCGTGGTGTGGGGACTCAATTTTGTGGTCATCAAAATGGGGTTGCACAACATGCCTCCACTCATGCTGGCGGGTCTGCGCTTCCTGCTGGTGGCCTTCCCGGCGCTGCTTTTCGTTGCCCGCCCAAAGATTCCCCTGAAGCTTCTGCTGGGCTACGGCCTCACCATCAGCTTTGGTCAGTTTGCGTTTCTTTTTTGCGCCATCAAATTCGGTATGCCTGCGGGTCTGGCTTCGCTGGTGCTTCAGGTGCAGGCTTTCTTTACCATTATTCTCGGCGCGTTTGTCTTTGGCGAACGTTTGCAGGGCAAACAGCTGGTGGGCATTAGCCTTGCGGTCTTTGGCGTGCTGGTGCTGATAGAAGGCAGCCTCAACGGTCAGCATGTCGCGCTGCTGGGCTTTATGCTCACCCTGGCGGCGGGGCTGAGCTGGGCGTGCGGCAACATCTTTAACAAGCTGATAATGCAGCATGAGTCGCGTCCTGGGATCATGTCGCTGGTGGTCTGGAGCGCGTTGATCCCCATTGTGCCGTTTATGGTCGCGTCGTTTATTCTGGATGGACCGCAGGTGATGCTGAAAAGCCTGGTGGAGATCGACCTGACGACCATTTTGTCGCTGATCTACCTGGCATTAGTCGCCTCAATCATTGGCTACGGCATCTGGGGATCGCTGCTCGGACGCTATGAAACCTGGCGCGTGGCGCCGTTATCGCTGCTGGTTCCGGTGGTCGGGCTTGCCAGCGCCGCCCTGTTGCTGGATGAAACGCTCAGCGCGCTGCAACTGTGTGGCGCAGGGCTGATTATGGCCGGGCTGTATATCAACGTCTTTGGTTTGCGGGTGCGTCGGGCGACGCGGGTGCGGAGTTAAGGCAGAAAAAAGCCCCGCATTAGCGGGGCAAAAACGAATTACAGGTCGTGATTATAATACGGCACGCCTAATTCGTCGGATTTGTCGCTGCCAGCGCCCATGTGATTGAAGTCCCAGGGCGACTGGTTTTGCGTGGACGGCATAATCATGGTGTCACGATTATTTTGCTGCCCCGCACTGGGGGTTTGCTCCGCGAAGCTCTGGCCGGAAACCAGCACCAGCAAGGTGAGGGCGGCGGAGGCGATAAATTTCATGATTTCCTCGGTTACGTCTTAACAGGCGATGATTAACTGCAATGTTTTAGCGGATACAGATAACGGGATTCACCCGGCATACTGGTAATACGGTACTTATGAGGCGGCACGTCAAAGTAGTTCTTGAACGTACGCGTCAGGGTTTGTTGCGATTCAAATCCGTAACGTTCCGCCAGATAGAGGATCGGCTCATTGCTTTCTTTCAGTTTTTGGGCAATCTCCGTCAGCTTACGGCTGCGAATATATTGTCCTAATGAATGGCCGGTCTCTTTTTTAAACATCCGTTGCAGGTGCCATTTTGAGTAACCTGAACGCTCAGACACTTTCTCAAGGGAAAGTGGAGATTCCAGGTTATCTTCGATCCAGTCCAAAATGCTATGAATGGTGATAGCGTCAGTATTGCGTCTGGACATCGTCATACCTCTTTTTCTGTTTACGGCAGGATTTTCTTGAGTAAAAGCTCAAGCGTTGCCACTTCATCTGCCGTTAAGTTTTTTGTCAGTTCCTGGTGCAGTGTTTGTCCTACTAATTGATGACATTGCTCACACATGGCCGCGCCATCGCTGGTCAGTTTCACCAGTACGCCACGTTTGTCATTCGGGTTAGGGCTTCGTTCTATCCATCCTTTGCAGACGAGACGATCCAGCATGCGGGTCAACGCACCCAGATCGACAGAGAGCACCTTTTTCAGCTCAACCGGCGTGATACACACTTCGCAGCGAATGGAACACAGCACTTTGAACTGTGTTGCGGTGATATCCAGCGGTGACAGGTAGTCATTGAGCAGGCGATCTTTTTTCTGGTTAACCATATGAATAAGACGACCCAGTGGGATTATGTCGTTAAAGAGATCACTGGTGCTTTTCACAATGGTTGCCCTGGCAAGTAGTTTAGTCACGGCAGATATTATTGCTCAGGCAAGTATAAGTCAACTGAATGGATCAGCCGATGCCACGAATTGCTAAAACGCTTCAGGAACTTTTTCTGTACGCTTTTAAATCATATAGATAATCTGGGGTTATTAGTTACGCGGGACAATTATGGTTACGTTGCGCGGATAGCTCAGGACGAGACTTTCCCCCTATAATTGCGGTAATGAATAAGGATAAGGACTGCGGTGCATTATGTTGGATTTGATTAAAGCAGTGGGGCTTGGGCTGGTGGTGTTGCTTCCGCTGGCGAACCCGTTAACGACCGTGGCGCTCTTTCTGGGGCTGGCGGGTAACATGAACAGCGCGGAGCGCAACCAGCAGTCGAGGATGGCCTCCGTCTACGTCTTCGCGATTATGATGGTGGCTTATTACGCCGGACAACTGGTGATGAATACTTTTGGTATTTCGATTCCCGGTCTGCGTATCGCCGGTGGGCTGATTGTGGCGTTTATTGGTTTCCGGATGCTGTTCCCGGCGCATAAAGCGCATGAATCGCCGGAAGCCAAAAGCAAATCGGAGGAGCTTGAAAGCGAACCGAGCGCCAATATCGCGTTTGTGCCGTTAGCCATGCCGAGCACGGCGGGGCCGGGAACGATTGCGATGATCATCAGTTCCGCCTCAACGGTGCGTGATGGTGTTACTTTTCCGCACTGGGTTATTACCGTTGCGCCGCCGATCATTTTTGCGCTTATCGCCATTATCGTCTGGGGGTCATTGCGCAGCTCCGGGGCGATTATGCGCTGGGTGGGCAAGGGGGGGATTGAAGCTATCTCCCGTCTGATGGGCTTCCTGCTGGTCTGTATGGGCGTGCAGTTTATTATTAACGGCGTGCTGGAGATCATTAAGACGTATCACTGAGGACATCGCCGGGTGGCGCTGCGCTTACCCGGCCTACAAGTCCGTAATAACCTGGGCCGGGTAGGCCGAAGCCGCCACCCGGCACAACTAACGTCAACCGTGGCTGGTCTGTTCTTCCATCGCGACCGGCCATTTACGGAAGATAAGCACCGACCAGATCAGCGCAATCAGCGCGGGAATCGCCCCGAGATAGCCAATGGCCGACATCGATACATGCAGGCTGATCTGATTTCCCACCAGCGCACCGGCCCCAATTCCCAGATTAAAAATTCCCGAGAACAGCGACATCGCTACGTCCGTGGCGTCCGGGGCCAGGGCCAGCACTTTGACCTGCATTCCCAGACCAATAATCATGATCGCCACGCCCCAGAACAGACTGAGGATCGCCAGATGACTCTCGCTGCCTGCCGCAGGCATCAGTAACAGCAGGCACGCCAGCAGCAGGCCAATCGCACTGCTTACAAGCGCAGACGCGTGCTTATTGCCCAGCTTCCCGAACAGGATGCTGCCGATAATCCCCGCGCCGCCCAGGATCAGCAGCAGAACGGTGGCGAAGTTAGCGCTAAAGCCCGCCACAACCTGAACAAACGGCTCAATATAGCTGTAGGCCGTGTAATGGGCGGTCACCACAATCACGGTCAGCAGATAGATGCTCATCAGCGCTGGTCGACGCATCAGCAGCGGCAGACTTTTCAGCGAGCCGGAGTGTTCGCTGGGCAGTTTTGGCAGCAGTTTGATCAGACACACCAGGGTGATCAGCGCCCCCATGCCGATGGCAAAGAAGGTGGTGCGCCAGCCGAAGTATTGACCCACAATGCGCCCGATCGGCAGGCCTAACACCATCGCCAGCGCCGTTCCGGTGGCAATCAGGCTCAGCGCCTGGGCGCGTTTCCCCGCCGGGGCGAGACGAATGGCGAGCGATGCGGTGATCGACCAGAAAACGGCATGGGCAAACGCGATGCCGACGCGGCTGATCACCAGCACCGTAAAGTTCCATGCCATAAATGACAGCACATGGCTGGCTATGAACACCACAAACAGCCCAATCAGCAGCTTACGACGTTCCATCTGGCTGGTCAGCAGCATAAACGGCAGCGACATCAGCGCTACCACCCATGCATAGATGGTCAGCATAATGCCAACCTGTGCCGTTTCCATATGGAAGCTGGCTGCAATGTCGGACAGCAGCCCAACCGGAACAAATTCCGTGGTGTTGAAAATAAACGCTGCGATGGCGAGCGTGACCACGCGTAGCCACGCGACCCTGCGGGAAACCGTGTGTGTTGTCATAGGGATATCTGGGATTCGTTGCCTGAAAGATGAGGAGACGATCTTAAAGCCTTAAACGGCGAAAACTCAACCGTTATGTGATGTGAATCACAAAATTTACCTTCATGCAGCGGTAGCGAACGCGGTTGTTTTCATTGAAGATAAAGAACAACACAACAAAAACAGGCGGTAACACAATGCAGGAGATTGATTTTTATCTGGTAGATGCGTTCAGCGAGTCCTCCTTTGGCGGCAACCCGGCGGCGGTGTGCCCGCTCGACGCGTGGCTACCGGATGAGACGTTACTGCGGATGGCACAACAGCATAACCAGTCGGAAACCGCGTTTTTTGTGTGCACCAAAGGGGGGATTGAGCTGCGCTGGTTCACCACGCTCACCGAGGTTAATCTGTGTGGTCACGCGACGCTTGCCGCGGCGTATGTTCTGTATAACGAACTGGATTATCCGGACTCACGCCTTCATTTTGACACCGCTTCTGGTCGCCTGACCGTCAGCCGTGAAGGTGACTGGATGACGCTTGACTTCCCGGCCTGCCCGACGCAGGCACAGACGCCGCCACCGGAGATGCTCACCGCACTCGGTATCAGCCACTACGTCGAGGCGCGAAAAGGCCGCGCCTGGGTGCTGGTACTGGAGAGCCGCGAGCAAGTGGAAGCCATTAATCCGGATTTCTCCGCCATGACGCCGGGGGAACATAAAGTGGCCGTCACCGCCCGGGACGAGGAGGAATACGACTTTGTCAGTCGTTTCTTCTCGCCGGGCGTGGCCGTGCCGGAAGATCCTGTCACCGGCTCCGCGCACACCATGCTGATCCCTTACTGGAGTGAACAGCTTGGCAAAACACAGATGTTTGCCCGTCAGGTTTCTGCCCGTGGTGGTGACGTACGCTGCGAACTGAAAGGCGACCGCGTGCGGATGGGCGGGCAGGCGGCGCTGTATCTGAAGGGCACATTATTTCTGCGCTGAATAAATCTAAGAGGAACCAACGATGCAGGAAATTGATTTTTATCTGGTGGATGCCTTCAGCGACAGGGCGTTCGGCGGCAATGCGGCGGCGGTGTGTCCGCTGGAAGCGTGGCTGCCGGATGAGACGCTGCTGAAGATGGCGAAGCAGCATAATCAGTCAGAGACGGCGTTCTTTGTCCGAACGGATAACGGGTTTGAACTGCGCTGGTTTACCACGCAGGATGAAATTAACCTCTGCGGCCACGCAACCCTCGCGGCTTCTCACGTTATTTTCGAATACCTAGATTATCCACATACGGAAATCACCTTCACCACGCGCTTTGTCGGCGAACTGACGGTACAACGCAGCGGCGACTGGCTGACGCTTAATTTCCCGGCGTGGTCAACCGAGGTTGTCGATACTCCACCCCCAGTGCTGTTCAGCTCGCTGGGCATTAACGCGGCAAAAGAGGTGCGTGCAGGGCGCGATTACATAGTGGTGCTCGACAGCCAGCGGCAGGTGGAGGCGCTGACGCCGGATATCACAGCCATGCTCCCGCTGGGGAAAATGGTCTGCGTTACGGCGCCGGGGGATGAGTATGATTTCGTCAGCCGCTTCTTCTGCCCGGGGGAAGGGGTACCGGAGGATCCGGTGACGGGATCAGCGCACAGCATGCTGATCCCGTACTGGAGCGAAAAGCTTGGAAAAACGCAGATGTCGGCCCGCCAGGTCTCCTCCCGTGGCGGGGATCTGCGCTGCGAGCTGAAAGGCGACCGTGTGCTTATTGGCGGGCAGGCCACGCTGTATATGAAGGGGAAAATTTTCCTTCGTCTCCAGGATTACGGTCATCATTAAAAACTATGACGCCGGTATACAGGGCGGGCGGTATGTTGAACGAAAACGACAAGGAGCCTGCCATGTATTCTATTACCGCTGAATCCGCCCATCATCCAGATATTCTCGCCCTGATTACGGCGCTGGACCGTTATCAAAGCGTTCTCTATCCCGCGGAAAGTAATCATCTGCTGGATTTAACCGAACTGCCGGACGACTCGCTGATCCTGATGATTATTCGTGACACTCAGCTTAACGCCGTCGGGTGTGGCGCTGTTGTTTTGAACGGGGACGGGACCGGGGAAATGAAACGGGTCTATATTGATCCAACCCATCGCGGGCAACGGCTGGGTGATAAATTACTGGCGGCGCTGGAAGATGAAGCCCTCAGCCGCTGCTGCCACACCGTCCGGCTGGAGACGGGGATCAAACAACACGCCGCCATTCGTCTGTATCAACAGTGTGGATACGAACGGCGCCCCGCGTTTGCCCCCTACAACGAGGATCCGCTGAGCCTGTTTATGGAGAAGACACTGGTGGCTGACGTTCGTTTAGCAGCCCTATAAACGCCTCAAGCTGGCGGGTCATCGCCCCGCGTCGCCACACCAGCCAGGTGGTGAGCCAGCGCCAGTTTTCCGCCAGCGGCCACGCCGCCACCTGATGATGCCCCGGCATACTCTCCAGCATGGAGCGGGGCATCAGCGCAATGCCTGCCCCGGCAATCACGCAGGCGAGCATCCCGTGGTAGGACTCCATCTCGTGGATCCTTCCCGGCGTTACGCGGTCAGCATGAAACCAGCTCTCCAGATGACGCCGGTAGGAACAGTTGGCGCGAAAGGCATACACGTCGCTACCGCTCACCTGCGTGGCTTTCGACACTTCCGCATGGCCCGCAGGGGTGACCAGCATCATCTCTTCCCGGTAAACCGGCATTCCTTCCAGTTCGGGGTGTGAGAGCGGCCCGTCGACAAAGGCGGCGCTGAGCGTCCCCTCAAGCACGCCGTCAATCATCGTACCGGAAGGCCCGGTGGATAACGCAAACTGAATGCGCGGATAGCGCTGATTAAACCGCGCCAGACTTTCCGGAATGCGTACGGCGGCGGTACTTTCCAGCGCGCCGAGCGAGAATAATCCCTGCGGTTCATCCCCGGCGACGACCATTCGCGCTTCGTCGACCAGCGCCAGGATCTGTTTGCTGTAGCGCAAAAAATTGTGCCCGGCGGGGGAAAGCCGCAGGCGCTGATTCTCGCGAATAAACAGCTCCACGCCGAGATCCGCTTCAAGCTGTCGGATGCGGGTGGTGAGGTTTGACGGCACCCGGTGTACCTTCTGCGCCGCCTGGGTAATGCTGCCGGTCAGTGCGACGGCGTTAAACATCTCAAGCTGTGTTAAGTCCATACCATTCTCGATTCGTGAACAAGGTGGTGAGTATTATTCATTTTTAAGAAATAGCAGAGTGGGCCACAATCAATCAACTGTTATTACATGGAGAACTTCATGACGTATTCATCTGCTACCCATGCCTACTCTGTCAACCCGGCTACCGGCGAAACGCTGGCTGCTTACCCGTGGGCAACGTCCGGTGACGTTGAGCGTGCCATTGCGCAGGCGGATACCGGTTTTCGTCAGTGGCGACGCGAAAGCGTGGCGCACCGGGCGCAAAAACTTCGCGATCTGGGTGCGGCGCTGCGTAGCCGTGCGGAAGAGATGGCGCAGACTATCTCCCGGGAGATGGGCAAGCCCATTGTGCAGGCGCGTGCGGAGGTGGCTAAGTCCGCCAGCCTTTGCGACTGGTACGCTGAATACGGCCCGGCAATGCTGCGCCCGGAATCTACCCAGGTCGACAATGCGGTGATTGAGTACCGTCCGCTGGGGCCTATTCTGGCGGTGATGCCGTGGAACTTCCCGCTCTGGCAGGTGCTGCGCGGTGCGGTGCCGATCCTGCTGGCAGGGAACAGCTATCTGCTTAAACATGCGCCAAATGTGCTCGGCTCGGCGGAGCTGATCGGGAAGGTGTTCGCGGATGCCGGTTTCCCGGAGGGGATCTTTGGCTGGGTGAACGCGACAAATGACGGCGTCAGCCAGGCGATTAACGATCGGCGTATCGCGGCGGTGACCGTAACCGGCAGCGTTAGGGCTGGTGCGGCAATTGGCGCGCAGGCGGGCGCGGCGCTGAAGAAATGCGTGCTGGAGCTGGGCGGCTCCGATCCGTTTATCGTTCTGAATGATGCCGATCTGGATCTGGCTGTCAACGCGGCCGTGGCCGGACGTTATCAGAATACCGGACAAGTTTGCGCGGCGGCGAAACGCTTTATTGTGGAAGCTGGCGTGGCAGACACCTTTACCCAACGCTTTGTTGACGCGGTCAAGGCGCTGAAAATGGGCGCACCGGATGAGGAAGATAACTATATTGGCCCGATGGCGCGATTTGATCTTCGCGATGAACTGCAACAGCAGGTACAGGCTACGCTGGCGGAAGGGGCGACCCTGCTGCTCGGCGGCGAGAAGCTTGCCGGGACCGGTAACTATTATGCGCCAACCGTACTCGGCGACGTCACCCCACAGATGACGGCCTTCCGTCAGGAGCTGTTTGGCCCGGTGGCTGCGATTACCGTCGCCAATGATGCGTCGCACGCGTTGCAGCTGGCTAACGACAGCGACTTTGGCTTATCAGCGACGGTCTTTACCGCGAACGATGCGCTTGCTGAAACCTTCTCTCGCGAGCTGGAGTGCGGCGGAGTCTTTATCAATGGCTACAGCGCAAGCGATGCGCGCGTTGCGTTTGGCGGAGTGAAGAAGAGCGGCTTCGGGCGAGAGCTTTCACATTTCGGTCTGCATGAGTTCTGTAACGTTCAGACGGTCTGGAAGGATCGCGTGTAATGTTGATGCCGGGTAGGGCAAGGCCGCTACCCGGCAATTCACGTTTCCTGTCATTATTTTGCAATGGTTCTGTCATTTTCGTTTCGTAGACTCGCTCGCGTCTAACGTATTGTTACAGAAGAAAATTATGAACCTAACGCAAATTTTTCGTCGTCTTGCGCAGCGCTTTTTTCCTCGTCAGTTTGGCCTGCTGACCGGCATCTTTTGTATTATCGGCCTTTTCTCCGCCCTGCAACTTTCATCCTCCTTCCTGCTTACCGCTTCCCTGAATCAAGCCCAGCGTAACGAACAGCGCAATCAGCTGGCCTGGCAGCAACAGAGCAGACTGGATCAGGCGCGTATTTCGCTGCTTGCGGCGAGCGATCTGCTCAACCGCTCCGGGGTGTACTTTATGCAGGATAAAGAGACCGGTTCGGAAGGGAGCTGGCATAGCCTGATGGACGAGGCGCAAAAATCCCTGGCGGCGTCTCAGCAGGCATGGCAAGCCTGGCTCGCGCTTAATCCTCCGCAGGACGAGGGGCTTGTTAATAGCTATCAGCTGTTCTTCGGTGCCATTAGCGAGCAGGCGGAAGGGCTGGTGAAAACCAACAGCATCGACCTCTTTTTCGCCGTACCCGCCCAGGCGTTTCAGACCGATTTTAATGACAACTTTGCACGTTATCAGCAACGGAGTGAGAAGCAGGCGATACAGGGGCGTCAGTCGCTCATGGAACAACTCTCAGGCCTGCAACGGCTGTTCCTGTTTGCGCCGCTGGTGCTGCTGGCTATTGCCATTGCCGTCTGGTTTGCAATGGCGAAATGGGTGATATCCCCGCTACGCCGTCTGATTGTCCATATTAACCAGCTTGCGGCAGGGGATTTGTCGGGAATACCCCCTGACGTTGTGCGTTTTAACCGTGAAATCAGCCAGCTCAGCGGCAGTATTACCGCCATGCAGCGCGGGCTCCAGCAACTGGTGACTCAGGTCAGCGAGGCCACTACCTCTATGGTCGAAAATATCGGGTCACTTGCGCAGGGGAACCAGAAGCTTTATCAGCAGTCCACACGACAGGCCAAAGAGCTGGAGGAGGTGACCGCGCATATCGCCGATCTCGAAACCCACGTTGAGGGGAACACGGGTTATGCAAAACTCGCCCGCTCGCGCGCGGATGAAGCCCGACAGGCTGCCGTCGGCGGGGAGCAAATGATGACAGCGGTGAATGGCTCGATGCAGACGATCGTCGACCGATCCTCAGAGATGCGTGGGATCGTCGCCATGATCGACAGCGTGGCGTTTCAGACCAATATTCTGGCCCTCAACGCTGCCATTGAAGCCGCCCATGCGGGAGAACAGGGGCGCGGGTTCGCGGTGGTCGCCCGTGAAGTGGGGCTGCTGGCCAGAAAAAGCAGTCACTCTACGCAAACCATCCAGTCGCTAATTAACCACTCGCTACAGGGCATTGAAGAAGGTTCTCAGGTGGTAAACCGTCTGGAAGAAAATCTCCAGCAGGTCACCGGGCTGGTGGCGAATCTAAGTAGCCTGCTGAATGATATTTCGCTGGCCACTCTAAATCAGGGGGAAAGCATTCATCAGATGACGCGCCAACTTCAGGCGCTGAATCAGGTATCGCGTCAGACAGATGTGCTGGTTAGCGAAGCGTCGAATGCCTCTGAGCGCCTGCATCGGGAGTCAGATCTTTTGTTGCAGGCCGTCTCGCGTTTTCGTCTCCCTGCCTGACGTGACGTATAAGCCTCTGTTATACTCGCAGCCCGTTTTAGCCTGAGGGCAAGGAGCAAAGTGTGGCTGCGGTCATCCATAATGAGATGCTGGACGAGATTCTGGCGCAGGTTCGTCCGTTACTGGGGCAGGGTAAGGTTGCCGATTACATTCCCGCGCTGGCCTCGATCAGCGGTAATAAGCTCGGCATCGCCATTTGTACTGTCGACGGGCAGCGTTTTCAGGCGGGAGATGCACTGGAGCGCTTTTCAATTCAGTCGATCTCAAAAGTGCTTAGCCTCGTTGCCGCCATGCGCCAGTATGACGAGCAGGAGATCTGGCAGCGGGTGGGCAAAGATCCCTCCGGTCAGCCCTTCAACTCCCTTCTCCAGCTTGAAATCGAACAGGGTAAGCCGCGTAACCCGTTTATCAACGCCGGGGCGCTGGTGGTGTGCGATATGCTGCAAAGCCGTCTGAGCGCGCCGCGCCAGCGTATGCTCCAGATTGTGCGGCAGCTTTCCGGCGTGCAGGACATCGCCTACGATCCGGTGGTAGCGCGCTCTGAGTTTGAACACTCTGCACGTAACGCCGCCATCGCCTGGCTGATGAAGTCCTTCGGCAACTTTCATAATGATGTCGCCACGGTTCTGCAAAACTATTTTCATTACTGCGCGCTGAAGATGAACTGCGTTGAACTGGCGCAGACTTTTCTGTTTCTGGCGCATCAGGGCCATGCCCCGCATCTGGGCGAGGACGTTGTCTCCCCGATGCAGGCCCGGCAGATCAACGCCTTAATGGCAACCAGCGGAATGTATCAAAACGCCGGGGAGTTTGCCTGGCGCGTGGGGCTGCCGGCTAAATCCGGCGTTGGCGGCGGCGTTGTGGCCATTGTTCCGCACGAGATGGCGATTGCCGTCTGGAGCCCGGAACTGGACGAGACCGGCAACTCACTGGCGGGCGTCGCGGCGCTGGAACAGCTGACCAAACGCCTTGGACGGTCCGTATACTGATGTCCACGTTAGATCCTCTGTTCACGCGCCTGGCTCGCTCCACGTTTCGTTCACGATTTCATTTAGGGATGAAAGAGCGGCAATACTGCTGGGATAAGGGCGCTGACACTATCGATAAGCATGCCGCTGATTTTGTCGCCGCGCGGCTGGCGCCTGCACACCCGGTGAATGACGGTAAGCAGACGCCGATGCGCGGCCATCCGGTTTTTATCGCCCAGCATGCCACGGCAACCTGCTGCCGGGGTTGTCTGGCTAAGTGGCATGCTATCCCGCAGGGCGTGCCGCTGAGTGCGCAGCAGCAACAGTATATCGTCAACGTGATCCATCATTGGCTGGTCATTGAGGTAAATCGTGCCTCCTGAACTGACAATGTCTCTGTTTAAGCTACGCTTTTACTAATGCTCAGCGTCAGGAGACGTCATGAAAGCACCTCTAATTCCCGTGAATGAAACGGAGCGCATGAATGCGCTGCGCGAGTCCGGTCTGCTTGAGATCGACAATTATCCCGCGTTTGATCGTCTCACGCGGCTGGCAACACGCTTTTTCAGGGTGCCGCTGGCGATGATTACGCTGGTGGATGACCACGCTGCGATCGTGAAATCTGCCGACGGGCGGGCACTCGCCAGCCAGCCTCGCGATCTCTCGTTTTGTGGTCATACGATCCTGGGTGACGCGCCGCTGGTGGTGGCTGACACGCTGCTGGACGAACGCTTTGCGGATAATCCGCAGGTGGCGGGAGATCCGGGCGTACGCTTTTATGCCGGTTTCCCGCTGCGTTTACGTGACGGGGCGTGCGTAGGATCGTTGTGTCTCATTGATTACGCACCGCGTGAGTTTACCGCGGCGGATTCCGCCGTACTGGCCGATCTCAGCGCGCTGGCAGAAGATGAATTTGCAGCCGTTAGCGCCGCCACGACCGATGAACTCACGGGCCTGTTTAACCGACGCGGGTTTAACCAGTTTGCCCAGTTTGCACTGTCGGTTTCGCAGCGTAGGGCAGAACCGTTAACGCTTGGCTGGCTGGATCTGGACCATTTCAAAACCATTAACGATCGCTTCGGGCATCAGGAGGGCGACAAAGCCCTGAAAGCGATGGCCGCCCTGATGCGCTCCTCATTCCGCGAGGCCGATATGCTGGTACGTTTCGGGGGAGATGAGTTCGCGGTGCTGTTTGCGGATACCGATGAGCCTGGCGCCTGGATCGCCATGCAGTATCTTGTCGAACAAACGGAGAAGTATAACGCGCGTCAGCTGCATTCCTGGTCGTTACAGTTCTCCTGGGGGCTGAGCGAGTTCGATCATCACCGCAACGATATGCAGGCATGGTTAAAACACGCGGATGCGCAAATGTACGCCATGAAGCGGCAACATCACGGCGAAAAATGACATAACGAAATCCTATGTCATCGCTTATTGCGTAACAAAAATGTTAATAGCAAAGTGGAGAGATTCAACCTAAGGACGCGCAATGAACTCTCCCATGCTGATTAAACCTCTCTCCCGACAGGACATCCTCACCCACATTGATGCCCTGAGCGATATCCTCGTCAACTGTGTAAACGGCGGCGCCTCCGTCAGCTTTATGCTGCCTTTTTCTCCCGAGAAAGCCCAAACCTTCTGGCTCGGCGTCGCAGACAGCGTCGGGCGCGACGAGCGTACCGTCCTGGGCTGTTTTGACGCGGAGCAGGGGCTGGTTGGCACGGTCCAGCTGATCACCGACCAGCCGGAAAACCAGCCGCACCGCGCAGATGTCGCGAAACTTCTGGTACATGAGAAGGCGCGCCGTAAAGGTGCGGCAATGGCGCTGATGGAAGCCCTGGAGGCGGTTGCGCGTGAAAAAGCGCTTACGGTGCTGGTGCTTGATACCTCGACCGGCAGCGGCGCGGAGACGTTTTATCAGAGAGCGGGCTGGCAAAAGGCGGGGGAGATCCCAGGCTACGCCCTGATGCCGAACGGGGACATGACGGCGACCTCGGTGTTCTATAAATTTATTTGATATTTTTCACCATCGCGTCCTGAGTTGATCCAGACAGGGGTTCTGGTCCTGAAGTTTTGATAAGTTATCACACCAATCTTATCAGGCTGTATGACTAATCATAAAGGACCTCCATTGTGAACACACTCAACCGTCGTGATTTCCCCGGTGCGCGCTACCCTGAACGTATCATCCAGTTTGGCGAAGGTAACTTCCTCCGCGCGTTCGTTGACTGGCAAATCGACCTCTTAAACGAGCATACCGATCTCAATGCAGGTGTGGTGATTGTACGGCCGATCCAGAGTGATTTTCCGCCGTCGCTGAGCACCCAGGATGGTCTGTATACCACGATTATTCGTGGTCTGAATGAGGAGGGGGAAGCGGTAAGCGATGCGCGTCTTATTCGTTCCGTGAATCGTGAAATCAGCGTCTATAGCCAGTACGATGAATTCCTGAAACTCGCCCATAACCCGGAGATGCGGTTTGTCTTCTCCAATACCACGGAGGCGGGGATCGGCTATCACGCGGGCGATAAGTTTGACGATGCGCCAGCTGTCAGCTATCCGGCCAAACTGACGCGTCTGCTGTTCGAACGCTTTACCCACTTTAACGGGGCTGCGGATAAAGGCTGGATCATCATTCCTTGTGAGCTTATCGACTATAACGGCGATGCCCTGCGTGAACTGGTGCTGCGTTATGCACAGGAGTGGGCGCTGCCAGCGGCATTCATTGCGTGGCTGAATAACGCTAACACCTTCTGCTCGACGCTGGTTGACCGCATTGTTACCGGCTTTCCGCGTGATGAGGTGGCAGAGCTGGAAGCCGGGCTGGGCTATCACGACAGCTTCCTCGACACGGCAGAACATTTCTACCTGTTTGTTATTCAGGGGCCAAAATCACTTTCAGCTGAATTGCGCCTGGATAAATACCCGCTCAACGTCCTGATTGTTGACGATATCAAGCCTTATAAAGAGCGTAAGGTGGCGATCCTCAACGGCGCGCACACGGCGCTGGTTCCGGTCGCTTTTCAGGCCGGGCTGGATACGGTAGGGGAAGCCATGAACGACGGGGAGATTTGCGCGTTCGTAGAGAAGGCTATTTATGAAGAGATTATTCCGGTCCTGGATCTGCCGCGCGATGAGCTGCACTCCTTCGCCAGTGCCGTAACGGGGCGTTTTCGTAATCCGTATATTAAGCATCAGCTGCTGTCGATTGCACTGAACGGGATGACCAAGTACCGCACCCGCATTCTGCCACAACTGCTGGCAGGGCAGAAGGCGACCGGTGAACTGCCAGCACGTCTGACGTTTGCCCTGGCGGCGCTGATTGCATTTTACCGTGCCGAGCGCAACGGTGAGCGCTATCCGGTGCAGGACGATGCGCACTGGCTTGAACGTTACCAGCAGCTGTGGACGCAACATCACGACAAACAAGTCACTACCCGTGAACTGGTATCGTCGGTGTTAAGCGTGAGCGAGCACTGGGAACAGGATCTCACTCTGGTGAACGGACTGGTAGACCAGGTTGCGCAGGATCTGGATGCAATTTTAAGCAAAGGCATGCGCGAGGCGGTGAAACCGCTCTGCTAATCATAATGCCCGGCGTTTGCCGGGTTTTTTACAGACCAGTATTAGTTACAACATACTATACGTCTTTTTTTTTAAAAAGCACATGCAGCACCGTGCGGTCAGGGCTTAATAGGTCAGAAAATGCAATGAACTATTAACATGCTTGCAACCGTGATGAGGATCACGTTTAATAGCCGCGCTCTTTACTTTTCTGAAGCTGATTATGATTGTTCGTCCTCAACAGCACTGGCTGCAACTGATTTTTGTCTGGCATGGTTCGGTACTTCCCAAAATTTATACCCGACTGCTGCTTAACTTCCTGCTTTCAATCGCCGTGATTGTCATGCTGCCGTGGTACACCTCGCTGGGTATCCGCTTTACCGTCGCGCCGTTCAGCATTCTGGGCGTGGCTATCGCCATCTTCCTGGGATTTCGCAATAACGCCTGTTATTCGCGCTACGTTGAGGCGCGTCTGCTTTGGGGGCAGTTGATGATAGCGGCGCGCTCGCTGTTTCGCGAGGTAAAAAACACCTTGCCGGATGATAAACATCTTGGAGAGTTTGTCCGCCTGCAAATCGCGTTTGCTAACTGTCTGCGTATGACACTGCGCAGAGAAACCAATGCCGATCAGCTGTCCCGCTATCTGGCTCCAGACGATTTAAGCAAAGTGATGGATGCCAACTCGCCGGCGAACCGTATCCTGCTGATCATGGGGGAGTGGCTGGCCGTACGGCGGCGCAGCGGGCACCTTTCAGACATCCTGTTTCACAGCCTCAACAACCGCCTGAACGATATGTCCATCGTGCTGGCAGGCTGTGAGCGTATCGCCAATACGCCAGTCCCGTTTGCCTATACGCTGATCCTGCACCGAACGGTGTATTTGTTCTGCATCATGCTGCCGTTTGCGCTGGTTGTTGATCTGCATTACATGACGCCCTTTGTTTCTGCGCTGATTTCCTACACTTTTATCTCGCTTGATACGCTGGCGGAAGAGCTGGAAGATCCGTTTGGGACGGAAGATAACGATCTGCCGCTGGACGCCATCTGCAACATGATGGAGCGCGATCTGTTGCAGATGAACGATGAAGAGAACATCCCTGAAAGGCTAATGCCGGATAAGCATTATCAGCTGACCTGACGGGCATTCCACTCGTCGCGGGTGATTTCCCACAGCTCCGAATCCAGCAGGCCGCTGACATAGGCTTTCTTCTCTGTCCTGATGAGTCGCATGCCGCTGCTGTCTGAAATACGTCGGGAGCGGCTGTTGGCCGCCGCTTTCGGCGCGCGTAACACCGCTTTGTTAAGCGTATTGAACCAGTAATCCGTTGCCGCGATACTCGCCTCACGCATATATCCCTGGCCCTGAAATTCCGGCGCGAGCCAGAACCCCCTGTTGTTGTCCTCCACGTCATACAGGCAAATCAACCCCATCAGTTCGTCAGGCGCTTCGCGACGGCGAATCGTCCAGAACCACGCAATCCCTTTGGCCATGTCGGGCAGTGCAACGTTGTTGACATAATTTTCTGCACCGTTTTCCGGGTAGGGCCAGGGGACTGAAGCCACCATATAGCGGACAATTTCCCAGCGCGGATAGCGTTGCTGGATCTGGACGGCATCGGCGGCAACAAGGGGTTTAAGTAATAAGCGTTCTGTCGTAAGCGTGGGTATCGTCATCCGGTGATCTCCATATTTGAGCGTTATCATTTGTTTGGGTTCTGATATTTCATCAATATCACATTCCAGTTGGTCGTGCTTTTGTTATTCAGATTTATCCATAAAGGAGTATGTAATGCCAAGAAAAGCCAGGCCCGAAGAAGCCGAAACACTCTGGCACGTCCGTAACGAAGCGATGCGCCATGGCTGTAAAATCTGTTACGACGCAGAAGTGATTGCGCGCTGGACGTCAGAAAAGATGCCTGAACATTACCGTACCTCCAGGTCGATTTCGTGTTATAGGCCTGCCCATGCAGGAGCTGAACTGCTCCCAAATGGAGCTACGGTTTACGAAGTTCAATAGCGTATTTACATTTGCTTACATAAATACACTTTCTTTACATTAAGTAATGTAAGATATTTTTTTAGCACAAAATGCAAAACTAAATTAAATGGAGATGATTTATGTCGAATATAAGAGCATTAAGCCTTAATGAGATAGCATTAGTAAGTGGCGGCAATGGAAGCGGTAATTATGAAGGTGCCGGTAGTCGTAACACCAGCTCTAAATCTGGTAATTCAAAAGGAAACAATGGCTCTATTTACAAGGGCGTTGACTCATGCGGCGCAGGAATCATCGGTGGTCTAATCGCCGGCTCTCCTGGGGGGCCAGTGGGTATGACCGCTGGGGTAATTGGTGGAGCTATAGCTGGCCAGTGCACAAAAGATAGTTTTTCAGATCGTGGTAGTAAAGATAAAAGTAATAATTACAACGGCCCCGGACAATGCCGTTGGTAAGTAATTTGAGTTGTGTGTGATAATAATTTAAAAGATCATTATAACTGAATGTTATTCTAGGTGTTTCGATATTTAATGATTATTCGAAGTAGTCATGATGAACTATTATTTTTGATAAAGTTAATGTAATCACAAGTATCGGGTTAAGCAAGAAGCAATTTTTAAATTTCCTAATTTACTTATTTTTTTTCATTATCGCATTTACCCTTTTGAAATACGCTGAAGTTCTTGAGTTTGACGAAGTATCACGGCCAGGGATTATATCAAGGTTTCTTATTGCGTTGATTGTATTAATAGCAGTAACTCGATGGGGCGTAAACTTGATGAATAGGTTTAAAAGTAAATAAAGTACACTCCGATAAAAATTGTTGTGTTGCAGAATGGAATCATTACAAATGTTCACTGAAGTTAAAGTGCATGATATCAAAAAATGGTTACGATATCATAGCCATATTTGTTGATTCTTATATAAAATATGAATTAATAATAGGTTGAACATGATAATCTTTAGGCATGTCTATCCATTCATTTATAGTAAGAAAAACGTAATTGTTCTTTTTATTGCGTCTGTTATCTCAATAATAATTACGTTATCGCCATCCATAACCCTCCGCTATCTTACTCTCGATGTGTCATTTTTCTTATTGTTTATTGCGGAATTTTCAATTGCAATTTTCTTGTATATTTTTTACTTAAGGAAGTTGGATGGTTTTAAATTACGCCCAAGTAGAGATTTAACTTCAATAAAATTTTCTATTGTTGTGTTGTTTGTCATTTTGCTGGTTCAGTATAATGTTTATCTTTACAGGGATAATTTATATCATTATGGACCTTCCCATATTAGTTTTATAGCATTTATAATAGCCACCTTCGTAGTCCCATATTATGAGGAGATTATATACAGGGGCTGTATCTTCGGTGTTTCCCACTCAATTTTTAATAAAAAGTATATTATCCCATGTATATTGACTTCATTGTCTTTTTGTCTAATGCATGGACAGTATTATAACATTTTAGATCAATCCATTCTTTTTTTGGTGTCAATATTGCTATTAATAGTTAGAATAAGAAGCAGAGGGCTTTTTTATCCTATTATAATTCATTCGTGCATGAATGCTTTTGTTTTGTCGTTAAATTTTTGAAGGGTATTTGGGATATGAATATCTTCAGGGAAGAGGCTTTAAATCATCAAACAGATTCTGATTATGGTGAGATTGTCTTACCTGCGTCATTCGGTTTATCAGTAAGCGCACTCACAACGTTATTCATATTTCTGTGCCTGATACTCTTTATTCTTTATGGTAGCTATACACGTAAGGCTCACCTTTCCGGAATCGTTATGCCCTCATCCGGGCTGGTAAAAATCACTCCTCAATATGCTGGCTACGTAACCAAATTGACCGCCTCAGAAGGTCAACACATTATTGCCGGTGAGACTCTTTATCATATCAGCGGTGAACATTTCAACGAACAGGGGGCAGGTACACTCGCTGCTATAAGACTTTCCCTACAAACTCAGTTTACAATGCTGACTTCTCAACAGACCCTGGAATTGCGTGACAACAGTCAGCAGCAGCATGCCATACAACAGCGAATAGTTTCCCTGAAACCTCAGGTTAAAAGTGCAGAAAAGCGTCTGTCAGTTGCCGTGCATCAGGCTGCGCTGGCCGTGTCTGTTATGGAGCGCTATAAGAAACTTGCTGATACGCATTACGTATCAGATATCGAATACCAGCAGAAGCAGATTGACGTTTCAACGTCACAGCAAAACGTTGAGGATCAGCGTCAGGGGCTTCTGCAACTGCACACCGCGATGGAGGCTGCTAAAGACGACCTTGACCATCTCATCGTTCAGGGTGAAAGCCGGAAGGCTGAAATGGACAGGCAGTTGCAGGTTATCAGGCAACAGCAGGACGAACTGGCAGGTAAGGAAAATTTCACGCTGACTTCACCGGTATCCGGAACCGTTGCTGCCGTGCTGGTCAGACAGGGACAGTCTGTCAGGGCATCTGAACCTGTCATGACCCTCATTCCCGACAATGCCCATTTGCAGATAGAACTCTATGCTACCAGTCAGAATGCTGGCTTTATTCAGGCGGGGCAGCGTGTTGCCCTGCGGTTCTCTGCCTTCCCCTATCAGAAGTTTGGTGTGCAGTACGGGACTATCCGTGAAATAAGCCATACAACGCCGACATCTTCTGATTTACTCTCCGTATCTCCTGTGACCTGGAAGGAGAATGAAGGTCATTACCGCGTCATCGTTGAACCTGAAAATACTTTTATTCTGGCTTATGGGAAACAGGAAGCCCTGCGCCCCGGCATGGTTCTTGAGGGGGATGTCAGCCTGGATACCCGCAATTTGTGGGAGTGGCTGACTGAGCCGCTCTGGAGCCTGAAAGGAAAGCTGTGATGGATACACTCAAATGGACCGGGAGAAAACAGCTTCCTCTCACCCGACAGACAGAGTCAGCGGAATGTGGTCTGGCATGCCTGGTCATGATGGCCTGCTGGCATGGTCTGCAAACAGACTTACCCACACTGCGCGAACGTTTCAGTATCAGCTCACAAGGGATGACCCTGCAGAGACTGACTGAATGTGCGGCCGGTATCGGATTATCCAGCCGGGCAGTTCGGCTGGAGCTTGAGGACCTAAGATCCCTTTCTCTCCCGTGTATTCTCCACTGGAACATGAATCATTTTGTTGTGCTACATAAAGTTCGCGGAAGCAGGCTGGTTATTCATGATCCGGAAAAGGGAAAAGTAACGCTCTCCCTACAGGATGCTGGAAAACATTTCACCGGCGTCGCGCTGGAGCTGATGCCAGCCAGTGATTTTACCGCTCGGGATGAAAGGAAAAAAATCCATCTGCGCCAACTGACAGGTAAAACACCGGGTCTGTTGTCGGCAATGTCGCGAATTATCGTTTTTGCCGTGGCACTCGAAATCCTGACACTGGGAAGCCCGCTTCTCAACCAGCTGGTGATTGATGAAGTCCTGGTGGCTGCCGACCAGAGTTTGTTGACCGTCATTATTATTGCGCTTCTGCTGATGTCACTGACCCAGATGCTGCTGTCACTGGCCCGCCAGTGGGCGAGTATTACACTGTCCGTCAATTTTAACATGCAGTGGACAGCACGGGTTTTCCATCATCTGGTCCATCTTCCTCTGGCCTGGTTTGATGCACGCAGTAAGGGGAGTATTAATGCTCGTTTTGAGGCGGTAGATACCATCCAGCAGGCGCTGACTACGCAAGTGCTGGAAGGTATTCTGGATGTGTTGCTCGTGGTGACTGCGCTTTGCATGATGCTGCTGTACAGTCCTGAAATGACATTGATCGCCGTACTTGCAGCCATTTTCTATGGTGTGTTGAGGGCACTGTGGTATCCGTCCCTTCGACAGTCGGCAGAAGATGCCTGGGATGCAGGTGCCAGGGAGTCCGGGCATTTTCTTGAAACACTCAACGGGATCCTCAGCCTGAGAATTAACGGTGTGACGGCACATCGTGAGGCCGCCTGGCTGAATCTCAACGTTGCCCGCAGAAATACGCAGTTGCGTCAGAGCCGTCTGCTGATGTGCTATGACATTGCTCACACTCTTACCGGCAGCGTGGTATCAGCAATCATTTTGTGGAAAGGCGCCGGGGAGGTATTGAATGGTACCTTCACCGTCGGCATGCTGGTTGCTTATTTATCCTATCAGACGCGTTTTTCTTCCAGTATCAGTAGCCTGACTGATAAGTTTTTTTCCTGGCGTATGCTCGATGTTTACAACGAACGACTGGCTGATATTGTACTGACCCCGACAGAAGGCCTTCAGCAACAGCCTTTTCGTGAGCATAACAACGCTTCGCACATTCCTTCTGTATCCCGCAGGGAGATGGATGAATATGCTCATGCTCCTCTAGTACTTGAGCACATCATCTTCAGCCACAAGGGAGGGGAAAATCCGATAATCGGCGGGGTGTCGCTGACACTCAATCCCGGAGAAGTCGTTGCCATTACAGGTAAATCCGGATGCGGGAAAACGACACTGGTGAAGCTTATCCTTGGGATCCACATCCCTGATGAGGGCAGGATCAGGGCATTTGGCATATTGCATACGCATCCGGATTATTTTCAGGTTCGTCAGCGTATCGGTACCGTACTGCAGGATGACCATCTTTTCAAAGGTTCTGTAGCAGATAACATTATTTTTTTCAGTGATGACCGAAATTATGAACGAATGATCCAGTGCGCAAGACTGGCACTTATCGACAGCGATGTTATGGCAATGCCGATGGGGTATCAGACGCTGATTGGTGAAACCGGCGGAGGGCTTTCCGGAGGACAAAAACAACGCATTCTGCTGGCAAGGGCGTTGTACAAGAAACCGGGATTCCTGTTACTGGATGAAGCGACCAGCCACCTTGATGTTGAGAGTGAAATCCGGATAAGCCAGACCTTACGTCAACTGGGGCTTCCTGTTCTGCTGATAGCCCATCGCCCGGAAACCATAGCCTCTGCAGACCGGGTTTTGTATCTGGCAGACGGCTACTTAACGGAGCTGAATCTCCAGCATACAGTCAATAATGGCGAGTCTGTTTGTGAATATACTAATGACGTGATGGCAAAAAATTAACCTTAACGTACATAATTTTCGATATCCAAACTTACCCCTATCTGGAAGATCTATTTGTTGACGCTGCCGAACGTGGCGCAGGGGCGGGTAAAGCGCTTATCGACGCCCTGATCGATGAGGGTAAGCGGGAAGGGTGGTCAAAACTCTACTGGGTAACCCGCATGCACAATCCGGCGCGTAAGCTGTATGACCACTATGGTGAAGCCGACGATTACGTCCGGTACCGAATCACCCCTTAACCGGGTTTGTATCACACTGTATCTGCGTCTGTGATACATACACAGGTATGCAATAAAACCGCATCCGCACACATCCTTTATACAAACGCATGGTGTTATATCTCCGTCAACTGAACTCACCCGGAGATAACATCATGTTTAACAAACTCGCATACTCAGCAGTCGCCCTGACCGTTTCGCTTGGCACCGTGATGTCCTGTCAGGCGGAAGCGATGGGTAAGGATTACTCGTCGGCTTTTAACCAGGTAAAACAAATTAACGCCGGCGATCTGAACGTCGGTTATGTCGATATCGGGCCGAAAGACGGGCAACCAGTGATCCTGCTGCATGGCTGGCCGTACGATATTCACAGCTACGCGGAAGTTGCCCCCGCGCTGGCCGCGAAGGGGTATCGTGTCATTGTGCCGTCCCTGCGCGGGTACGGCACCACGCGCTTTATTTCTGATAAAACGCCGCGAAACGGCCAGCCTTCGGCAATGGCGAAAGACATCGTCAACCTGATGGACGCCCTGGATATTAAACAGGCGGTGTTTGCCGGTTATGACTGGGGTGCACGTACGGCGGAAATCGTTGCGGCGCTCTGGCCGGAACGGGTGAAATCGCTGGTCTCGGTAAGTGGCTACCTGATCAGCAGCCAGGCGATTGGCAAACAGCCTTTACCGCCGAAGGCAGAAGTTCAGTGGTGGTATCAGTTCTATTTCGCCACGCCGCGCGGGGCGGAAGGCTATGCTAAAAATACGCACGATTTTGCCCGGCTGATCTGGTCCCAGGCTTCGCCGGACTGGAAATTCAGCGATGCCACCTTCAATGCCAGCGCCAAATCCCTCGATAACCCGGACCACGTTGCCGTCACGCTCAGTAATTACCGCTGGCGTCTGGGTCTGGAAAAAGGGGAGCCTAAATATGACGCCTATGAACAAAAACTGGCGACGCTGCCGAACATTACGGTGCCGACCATCACCATCGAAGGCGGTAATAACGGGGCGCCACACCCTGCACCTGCGGCCTATGCCGGGAAATTTACCGGAAAATATGAGCACCGTACTTTCGGCGCAACGGTGGGCCACAACCCGCCGCAAGAAGATCCGCAGGACTTTGTTAAAGCAGTTGTCGACGCGGATAAGCTCTGATATGTGCTATTTTCACTCCGTTACCTCTTAATCAGGAGCCTGCGGTGGAGCATATTGATCACATCCTTGTCGTCGATGACGACAGGGATATTCGTGAACTGATTGTCGATTACCTCGTGAAATCCGGCTACCACGCCTCTGGCGCGTCGAACGGGAAAGAGATGCGCGTAGTGCTCGACAAACAGCATATCGACCTGGTGGTGCTGGACGTGATGATGCCCGGTGATGATGGCCTGACGGTGTGTCGACAGCTGCGCAGCAGCAGGCATAAGGATCTGCCGATCCTGATGCTCACCGCGCGCAACGAGGACATGGACCGGATCCTGGGGCTGGAGATGGGCGCCGACGATTATGTGGTAAAACCGTTTGTGGCCCGCGAACTGCTGGCGCGTATCAAAACTATCCTGCGCCGTTTTCGTACTATGCCGCCTAATCTTCAGGTGACCGAGGCAGGGCGCCTGGTGGTGTTCGGTGAATGGCAGCTGGATACCGTGGCGCGTCATCTGATTGATAACGAGGGGATGGTTGTGGCGCTCAGCGGGGCGGAATATCGCCTTCTGCGTGTATTTCTCGATCATCCTCAACGGGTGCTGACCCGCGATCAACTGCTGAACCTGACGCAGGGACGTGATGCCGAGCTGTTTGAGCGTTCGATTGATCTCCTGGTGAGCCGCGTGCGACAGCGCCTGAATGAAGATGCCCGCTCGCCAGCCTACATTAAAACCGTTCGCAGCGAAGGCTACGTTTTTACTATGCCGGTGACCATCATCGAGGCCAATGAATGACGCTGTGGCCCCGCACCTTACTGGCCCGGCTGCTGATCATTGTGCTGCTTGGACTCTTGCTGGCTAACGCGCTCAGCCTGACGCTGGTCATGGTTGAGCGAATGCACAGCGCGCGCACGGTTATGCTGGGCAATCTTGAGAATGACGTGGCGACCAGCGTGGCCATTCTCGACCGGCTTCCGGCCAAAGAGCGGCCAGAGTGGCTGGAACGGCTCGGTCGCGGTAATTATCGTTATATCCTTGGTCCCGGCGAGGCAGGCGCTGCGCCAACGGACAAGCGCTCGCGGGATGCGATTCGCACCCTGAAAGAGACGCTTTCAGTTCAATATCCGCTCCAGTTTACGGCAGTGCCGGGGCCTGTTTCCCACATTCAGGCCCATCTGACGCTCCGCGACGGCGCACCGCTCACTATCGATCTGATCCCGCGCATGCCGCCAGTCGCCAGCTGGTTACCCGTGGTGCTGGTTCTTCAGTTGTTACTTGTCGCGCTCTGCTCCTGGATTGCCGTGCGCCAGGTTGTCCGGCCTTTCCTGCAATTCACGCGCGCGGTTGATTCCCTCGATCCTGCGGCCCATTCTCCTATGACTGAAAAAGGTCCGGTTGAGGTGCGACAGGCGGCGCAGGCTTTTAATGAGATGCAGTCGCGGATACAAACTTATCTGCGTGAACGCGCGCAGATTCTGGCGTCCATTTCTCACGATCTTCAGACGCCCATCACGCGTATGAAGCTGCGGGTCGAAATGGCGGATCAGCCCGAACTCCACGATAAGTTGTTGAGCGACTTGGATAATATGTCGCGCCTGGTACGAGAAGGTATTGCCTATGCCCGGTCATCAGAATCACTGAAAGAGACCACGCTTAAGCTGGAGCTAAACGCGTGGGTTAACAGCATCGCCAGTGATTATCAGGACATTGGTAAAAACGTGCAGTTTCATGCACGCAGTACACGTCTGCCGATCGTCACCCGCCCCCAGGCATTGCGCCGGGTAATGACCAATCTGCTGGATAATGCGCTCAAGTTTGGCCATAGCGCGGTAATAGAGATTGATGAAGATGAAAGGCAGGTAGCGATCCGCATTATGGATAACGGCCCCGGCATCCCGGAGGCAGAACTGGGGGCGGTGTTACAGCCGTTCTACCGGGTTGAAACGTCGCGCAACCGCGAAACGGGCGGCACCGGGTTAGGCCTCGCCATTGCCGCGCAGCTCACCGCCCAGCTTGACGGGAAATTGCATCTTGCAAACCGGGCAGAGGGCGGGCTGGCCGTAAGCGTGACTCTTCCGCGCGTTTAATTGTACGCCTGTGTATCTGCGCGCCGTGCGGATACGAAGGCAGACAAAATTCAGTTTTTTGCACACGGCCTGAACACATTCGCAGGGTGAAATGACCTCACTGCACCTTCGCAGCAACTGTATCGTGAGGTCGTTATGTTTCTGATAATCGCTTTTTTAGGCGGCATGATTAGCCTGCTCAGTCCGTGCACGCTTCCCGTTATTCCTCTGCTGTTCGCCGGCTTTCAGGGGCAGCGCAAACACATTCTGGCGCTTCTGGCGGGAATGATAGTGATGTTCACGTTTGTGGCGATGGTAGTAACGGTTGCCAGTGACTGGATCGCTGACGCCACCGTTATCGGTCGCTGGATTGCGCTGCTGGTACTGAGCATTGCCGCCCTGGCCCTGATCTTCCCGCAGTTCGCTCAGCGCATTGCCAGCCCGGCGGTCAGCGCGGGGAACGTTCTTAACACCCACAGCGTTCAGCGACACGGCATGTTTTCGGCTTTTCTGGCAGGGCTGGCCGTTGGACTTCTGTGGTCCCCCTGTGCAGGACCGATTCTCGGGGCGATCTTCGGCATTAACATTACTGGCCACTCGGCCATCGCAACCGGAGCGCTGTTAGCCGCTTACGGCAGTGGGTGCGCGTTGATGCTGGGGCTGCTTGTCACGGGTGGCCGTAAGCTGATAACCCCTCTGAGAGCCAAATCCGCATTGATGGAGCGTCTGCGTCAGGGCGCAGGGGTGATGATGTTAGCCGCCGTGGCTTTCAACGCCTCAGGAATGACGTCGGTCCTGAAAGGCGCCAGCGGTATTACCGACCAGCTGGAAAACGCTCTCTTGAGCCTTGCGCAACCAACCTCCACGCAGGTGAAACTGCGACCGATCGCTGACGCAATGCCGAGCAGCCAGCTACCGACATTAAGCGGCGGTACGGGCTGGGTAAACGGTGACCCTGTCACGTCTAAGGCCTTGCGGGGGAAAGTTGTGCTTATCGATTTCTGGACCTGGGACTGTATCAACTGCCAGCATACCCTTCCGCATGTTCGAGACTGGGCGAAGAAATATGAGTCACAAGGTCTGGTGGTGATTGGCGTCCACACCCCTGAATACCCCTGGGAAAAGCCGTTATCATCGGTGAAAAACGCGGTCAACGAATGGCAGTTGCCGTACCGCGTAGTGACGGATAATAACTACAAAATCTGGAGCGCGTTCGGTAATCAGTACTGGCCAGCACATTACTATTTCGATGCGAAAGGGCAACTGCGTTACACCTCGTTTGGCGAAGGCAACTACGACAAGCAGGAGGCTGTAATTCAGCATTTGCTCAAGGAAGCGCGTTCCTGATTCGGCTTACGGAACCCGCTGAGCAACCATAAACAGGCGCGGAAAAGCCAGCAGTATCTGCCCGTTCTCCTGGAGCGGATACTGCTCTTCCAGCAGCTCGAGGTAGCGTTTCAGAAAGTTTTGCTGCTCGCTCTCGTTGAGATCCTGTAGCCACGGCCGTAACCCCGTCGCGCTGACCCAGTCAATAATCGCCTGATGAGAGCTCATCTGATGAAAGTAGGTGGTGCGCCAGATATCCACGTCGCATCCCGCGTCCGTCAGAATATCATAGTAGGCATGAATACCCGGCAGCTGCTCGCGGCCACGATCGGGGTAGCCCTGTTCCCAGGCAACTTCACGCATCAGGGCGTGCGTCGGCTCAAGCCAGTTGTCAGGCATTTGTATCGCCAGCACGCCGTTTAACTGGAGCAGTGAAACCAGATGCGGCAGAAGGTGGTAATGGTCCGGGATCCATTGCAGGGAAGCGTTGGCGTAGATCAGGCTGAGAGGCTGGTCAGGTTTGTAGTGACGGATATCCGATTCAACAAAGTGGCAGTCTGGCAGGGCCTGTCGGGCTTCCTCCAGCATCGCCGGGGAGTTATCCACACCGGCTATCTGCGCTGAAGGCCAGCGTTGTTTCAGCAGCGCGGTGCTGTTGCCTGGCCCGCAGCCCAAATCCACGCCAGAGGTTATGTCAGCAAGCGGCACCCGGGCCAGTAACTCAGCGGCGGGACGTGTGCGTTCTGCGCTGTATTGTAGATACAGAGAAGGATCCCAGTCGGCCATTTTCGCATCTCCATGTTGAGGTGTTCAGCAAGAATAGCACAGGCAAATACCTGCGCAGGGGCAGGTATCCGGATAAACGTGAGATTATAAAATGCCTTTCAGGGTCACGTGATAAAGCAGCATGATGGTTTTACCGTCGACGATCTGGCCATTCTCGATGCCACGAAGCGCGTCGTCCAGCGTCATTTCCAGCACGTCGATATCTTCCCCCTCTGCTTTAACGCCGCCGCCCGCGCTGGTCCGATCCTGCGGGTGATATTCCGCCAGATAGAAGTAGAGTTTTTCGGTAACGGAGCCCGGGCTCATATAGGCCTCAAAAATTTTCTCTACGCGCGTCACCTTATACCCGGTTTCCTCTTCCGCTTCGGCCTTAATCCGGCTTTCCGGGTCAAGGTTATCGAGCAACCCGGCAGCCGCCTCAATGAGATCCTCTTCGTGACCATTGATAAACACAGGGAAACGAAACTGACGTGTAAGAATGACTGTTTTGCTGGCGCGATTATAGAGCAGGATCGTCGCGCCATTCCCGCGGTCATACACTTCACGCTCTTGCCGCTGCCAGTCACCATCGCTGCGCTGGAGGTCAAAAGTGTATTTTTTCAGGTTATACCAGTTGTCGGACAACGTTTCGCTGTTGATGATGCGTATATCTGCACGTTTTGATTGCACGTTTGGCTCTCCTCTCGTAGAGTATGCATCATAAACAGCATTTTCGTGTAATTACAATAATTATCGTGCAACATCAGGAATAATTCATGCTCACAAGTCAGCGTAAACAGTTGATTCTGGAAAAGCTGGAGGCGGAAGGCCAGGTCCAGTCAACTGCGCTCAGCCTCTTTTTCTCGGTGTCTGAGGACACTATCCGCCGGGATCTACGTGAACTGGCGGCAGAAGGGCGTTTGCAGCGTGTCCACGGCGGCGCGCTTCCGGCATCTTCAGCGATTGCGCCTTTTGCCGAGCGTCAGTCCGTTAAAATGGATGCAAAAAAACGCGTGGCACGTCGGGGCGCGCAGCTCATTTCACCGGGGCAGGTGGTGATCATTGATGGCGGGACGACCACCTCAGAACTTATTACCTTCTTGCCGCCAGATTTGCGGGTAACCGTGGTGACGCACAGCCCGGGTATTGCATTGGGGCTGGTCAACCATCCGTGCATAGAGGTGATCCTGATTGGCGGTCGTTTGTATAAACACTCCATCGTCACGGTCGGCGCGGCCGCTATTGAAGGCATCAACAATATTCATGCGGATCAGTTTTTCATGGGTGTCACCGGCGTGCATCCTGAGGCCGGGCTGACCACCGGAGATTATGAAGAAGCATGCATCAAACGTGCATTTTCCGGCAGAGCGGCGGAAACGGTGGTATTGGCCTCACCGGAAAAGATCAACACGGCCTCGGCGTTTGTGATTGGCGATTTGTCGCTGGTGAATACGCTCGTAGTTGAAAACACAACGGATGAACGCTGGGTCAACGTTATGAAAGAAAAGGGCGTTGCGGTGATCGCCAGCCAGTAAATATCCGCTTTTTTGCCAGCCTGACTGCGTGGCTGTCAAACAGACAAAGGTTATCCATCACGCGGATTCCTAGACTAAGGCTTTCATCTGTTTAAGGAAAAGCCATGAAAGCGATCTCCATTCTGGCGTATGGCGCGGACCCAACCGCGCAACGCCTGGCAACATCCGCCATTCAGCAGGCCATAAATAGTGCTCAACAGAACGATGTCATCGTTATTCCGCAAGGCCGTTTTCTGACCGGAGCGTTGTTTCTGAAAAGCGGTGTTTCACTTCGCCTGGACGCTGGCGCACAGCTCGTTGGAAGCCAGGATCTGGCTGATTATCCCCTGATAAATACCCGGGTGGCCGGCATTGATATGCGCTGGCCGGCAGGCATTATTACTATCATCGATTGTGAAAACGTCAGCATTACCGGTACAGGCACGATAGACGGGCAGGGTGCAATTTGGTGGCAACGCTACTGGGGCGATGACGAGCGCAGCGGCATGGTCGGCGATTACAGCGCAAGAGGATTGCGCTGGGTTGTTGATTATGACTGTCAGCGCCCGCGCAATATTCTGGTCTTTGAAAGCCAGAGCATTCTGCTGCGTGATTTTACCAGTCGGGAGTCCGGATTCTGGAACATGCACCTCTGTTATTCGCGCCATATCGCGGTTGAGGGCGTGCAAATCAGCAATTCTGCGGGGCCGAGCACCGACGGGATTGACGTCGACTCCTGCGAACAGGTGCGGATTGAACGCTGCATTGTGTCCTGCAATGACGACAATATCTGCATCAAATCAGGACGAGGACGCGAAGCGGCGCAAAAAGCTCGTGCCGCGCGGGATATAGTGATTCGAGGATGTACGCTGAATAAGGGATCCGGGATCACACTGGGGAGTGAAACTTCAGGTGGCATTGAACGCGTCCTGATAGAAGATAACGCGTTTAACGGAACGGGCGTCGGGTTTCGCATTAAATCTGCTCGCAACCGGGGCGGATTTATCCGTGATATCACCGTACAAAATCTACGGCTTACGGACGTGCGTTTTCCGGTGCTGATCCAGCTGAACTGGTTTCCGCAGTATAGCTATGGCGACCAGAGCAATTTATCTGATAAACCAGAACACTGGCGCAAACTGGCTGAAGGTGTTGAGGGCGAAGCCGGTCTTACTGCGGTCAGCGGACTGACGATTAAAAATATGACGGCGCGTCGATCAGACAGCAAATGCTTTTCGCGGGCATTTTTCATCGAGGGATATCCGGAGCGTCCTGTGGTTGGGTTAACGCTGGAGGGGATTTTGATTGACGCGTCAGAGTTCGGGAAAATTTCTGGTGTGGATGGGCTGCGCTTTAAGGATGTACAGGTGACTGCCGTGGAGATCACGCAAGACCGTAACGACAGTTATGAACGTTGATGGCACAGAACAGAGGTACATGATGCGCGGAATGAGCAGAACAAGGATGGGTCTGAACTGGCTGGATTTACTCGTATTCAATATGTCAAAGCTCACTGGAATTGTCTAATCACTGGCTCGTTAGAAATGTCTATATGTTGAAAAGTCTGCTTAGTGCCCCGATTAATGCAGGAGAGTTATGAAAGCGAAGGTTTGTTGCGTTTAGTAGTAAGGTTACGGCAATAATCCCTTTGAAGGGTAAGGGCTTAAAAGGGAAGGATGACCGCACACGCAGTTTTATGAGAAAAGTTGAAAAAGCCCTGATAAACAGGGCAGTGTTTCAATGAGGAAAAACAAACAAAGGGTAATAATCAGGGCATCCATGCTTAGCGCATGGTCAGGCCACCATCAATCGAAATTGACTGACCTGTTACGTAGGACGACGCATCACTGGACAACCAGAGGACCGCATCGGCGATTTCTTCCGGATTACCATGACGCTGCAACGGAACGGCTTTCACCATGGCTTCCAGGGCTTCCTTCTGACCCGATGCGACCATCGCATCGACCATTGGCGTCCAGATAAGACCCGGGCAAACTGCATTCACACGGATGTTCCGGCTGGCATATTCAAGTGCTGCACTCTTGGTCAGGCCCAGCACACCGTGCTTCGCGGCGTGGTAGTTCGCACGTTCTGCGCCGCCCACAATTCCGCCGATAGAAGAACAGTTAACGATAACACCACTCTCCTGCTTGCGCATCTGCTGAAGCTCATACTTCATACATCCCCACACGCCCCGGAGGTTCACGGCATTAACGCGATCAAAGTCCTCCACGGTGGCGTCCGCGATTCCAACAAGTTTATTCTGGACACCGGCATTATTAAAAGCGATATCCAGACGGCCGTAAGTGGAAACAGTGAACTGAACCATCGCTTCGACTTCATCAAGGTTTGCCGCATTGCAGGTAAACGATTTAGCTTCAAAACCACGGGAAATCAAATCATTTGCGGCTTTATTTACCAGCTCAGAATTAATATCCGCTAACACAACGGCAGCGCCCGCCTCGGCATAAGCACGTGCAGTTGCAAAGCCAATACCGGATGCGGCACCGGTAACCAGCGCAACTTTATTTTTCAGTGAAAGATTCATAATTTTTTCCTCTTAATATTAAGTCAGCAGAATGACCATCCGCCTAATTCAGGCCTTTATTCTGCTTGTTCACATATACCTGCGTGAGGTTATGATTAAAGGTTTTTGCTAAAGAACTCTGCCAGTTTATTTAAGGCAGGGTTAACAAATTGTGGCTTGTCATATAAATCAAAATGTGAAGCACCAGGAATAATAACCAGCTCCTTCGGCTCTTTCGCTCTGTCATAGGCCTGCTGGCTGAATTTTCTTGTTTCAGCTTTTTCTCCGGCAATTAACAGCACCGGACGGGGGGAAATCAAATCCATATGCTCCAGTGGATAGTAGGCCATATGGAGTCCGGGGCTCGTGACGACATAACGGTTATGGGCATTCGGATGCGCGCCTCTCGGTGTCAGGTAATAATCGGTCGCCTCCCGGACAAAGTTAGGCGTACTGGCATTTAACGTATCCCGGGAAGGCAGTAACTGCTGAACCAGCACCGGCGCACCGCTGGCCTCTTTGTTCAGTTGTTCATCCACGCTTTGCATTAACTTCGTTCTGTCGCTTGCCGTAACCGGCAGGCCTTCAATACCATTGCGGGTCGCATCGCCAATGTCGTAGGTGACGACACCGGCAACAGCCCTGACGCGTAAATCATTCTGCGCTTCGTGCAGCGTATAGCCTCCACCGGCACAGATCCCCAGAGTACCAATGCGGCTGGCATCAACCTGCGGCAGACTGGCAAGATAGCCTATGGCGCTGCGGATATCCTGTACGCGATCGGACGGATTTTCCAGGTCACGCGGCAACCCACCGCTTTCTCCATAATGCGACGCATCGTAAGCCAGCGTAATAAATCCACGCTTTGCCAGCTGCTGTGCGTAAAGCCCGGACGTCTGTTCCTTCACGCCGCCCCAGGGATGAGAGACTACAATCGCCGGATATTTTCTGGCGCTGTCATAATCAGACGGGAAATATAAATTGCCCACCATGATGATGTCGCCATTTTTAAATGTCACTTTTTGCGACCCCAAAACATTGACACCCTCTGCAACAGTTGAAGGAATTTTTTGAGCAGCTATAACAGAGCCTGCCGCCAGCAGTGAAGCACACAAAAGAGACACCTTAATTAAGGACATAGCATTACCTCATTGATGATGATTGACAGTAGCTACTGTATAAATTGAAAACGCAACCTGAACCACATGGAATATATTCAAACACACTCGACTTTATTTTTTCAGGCATCCATAGCCAGCCGGAGAATATCAATGGTGATATAATCTCGTGGCAGACAGATAAAAACTTTATTGAAGAGTAGCCAGTGGTTAATAATGTACATGACACGGGCTCAGTTAACCACCCAGCCTCGTTTCTTGCATTCATAAATGAAATTCATTAATGACCGTGATATCTTATCCACATAATCTGGAGACACTGTCGTCGTCCGGAGGGACACACAGCCGGTGAGAGAGGAAGATGGCAAGAGAAGGGTTCAGTGAATTAATCGCACTCATTGCAGTTGCCCAGACGGGCAGTTTTACTCGTGCAGCGGCTCAGCTGGGAGTCACACAACCTGCTCTCAGCGCAAGCATACGCGGGCTTGAAGAACGGCTGGGAGTGCGTCTTGTACTGCGCAGTACACGAAGTGTTGCGCTCACGATGGCGGGTCAGCATCTCGTCGATCGTCTGGTACCGGAGTTTGAGCAGATCACGAATGAGCTGGAATCGCTCAATGACTTACGCGACAAACCTACCGGTACGCTGCGCATTACCGCCATTGACTACGTGATACGCTCGGTTCTGTGGCCCCGGTTAACCCCTTTTCTGAAACAGTATCCGGACATTACCGTTGAGCTTATCAGCGAGTATGAAAGCGTTGATATTGCGGCCCGGGGATATGATGCCGGTGTCCGGTTTGGGGCCGATCTGGCCCAGGATATGATTTCCGTTCGTATCAGTGCAGATGTTAAGAATGCGGTTGTTGGTTCAGCAGAGTATTTTACGCGCCACCCGGTCCCGCAACATCCGACCGAACTGAGCCAGCACAGCGGGGTTCGTTTACGTATGTCCACATACGGTGGGTTGTATGACTGGGAGTTTATTGAAGGCAATCGTGAGTTCAGCGTCAAAATCAACGGGCCGGTAATATGTAATAACGTTTACGACATACTGGAGGCAGTCAGACGGGGTTTCGGTCTGGCTTATCTCCCGCTGGATATGGTACAGCCATTGCTTGACAGCGGAGAACTGGTTTCTGTGCTCCAGGAGTGGTGCCCTCTCTGGCCAGGGCTGCACCTTTACTACCCAAACCGGCGACAGCATTCCAGAGCCATGAGCCTGATGGTGGAGGCTCTCCGCTTTCATGCGAATGACTGAACCGGACGTCACTGTCAGCCCTTAAAACCAGAGCAGTGGATAACCACTTCATGTTATTAAACAGATTTTCTCCAGAGAACAGGTGACGAACCATGTCAGGCGAAATATTCCGGGATCTTATCGCATTTATTACCATCGCCCGGCACAGAAGTTTTACCAGAGCGGCCGCTGAGCTTGGCGTTTCGCAATCAGCATTAAGCCATACCATTCGCAATCTGGAAGAGCGGATCGGGCTGCGTCTGT
Organism: Enterobacter cloacae complex sp. 402C9; assembly: GCF_050030745.1. Taxonomy (NCBI): domain Bacteria; kingdom Pseudomonadati; phylum Pseudomonadota; class Gammaproteobacteria; order Enterobacterales; family Enterobacteriaceae; genus Enterobacter; species Enterobacter cloacae complex sp. 402C9. Next base: position 2,320,209 of record NZ_JBLGUW010000001.1, read on the forward strand.
TGATAAGAACCACACGCAGCGTTTCGCCGACGGAGGCCGGTAAAAGGTTGCTGGAACGCGTGTCGCCCAGGCTGGATACGATTGCCAGTGAGCTGACCTCCATCAGGGATTTGAGCCGCACCATTGCGGGCACGGTGAGAATGACGGTCTCAGATTTTGCCTATAAGACTTTTGTATGGCCACGCCTCAGCGAAACGCTGCGCCATTATCCGGACGTCAGGCTTGAACTCTCTCTTGATGCAGCACTGACCGATATTATTACGGAGAGATTTGATGCCGGTATCAGGGACGGTGATTCGCTGGGCAAAAATATGGCATCTGTGCGTATCAGCCCGGATTTACGTTATTCAGCAGTTGCCTCTCCTGGTTATGTTCAGGATAAAGGACTGCCGCCTTCACCCGGTGATTTGGCTCAGTATTCCTGTATTAATACCCGCTTTACGCCTGGGGGAAGCACAACGCCATGGATACTGAAGGAAAATGAAACCGGGCAGATTTTCCGGCCTGCGGGCCATCTGGTCTTTAATTCATATTATGCTGCAATGGATGCGGCGCTGGCGGGTTACGGAATTGCCTTTTTACCGGAGATACTCAGCCAGCCATGGCTGGATTCCGGAAAACTTCTGCCGATCCTGCCTGAATGGTGGGCAGAACGACCGGGTTTTTATATTTATTATCCGGGGGAACGTCAGATGTTGCCTGCGCTCTCCATGATTGTTGAAACGCTGCGGTATGAGCCGCCAGTATAATTCCATTTCTGCTCAGAATCGCCTGACCCGGGAAGCAGTGAACGGCCAAGCTTATCCACCTGGCCGTTACAAAGAGCCTTCGTCCCCGGAGCACATGCCCGAAATACGCCTGATAGCCGGATGTGCAGGTGTGCGGCAGTTCCGATCAAGTCTTTCCCGACGCCACAGCACACGCTGAAGGATTATTCTGCATTCTATGGCCCGTGCAGATGTCTGCCATAGTATTCAGCTCATTTTTTTGTCCCAAAAATCTCCTCAGAACGTGATTGCAGTATCTTCAATGCTTCAAGCATATCGTCACCGTTAAGCGAACGCTGGGATTTATTCTCCGTTGGTTTTCTCCGTCTCCGCGAGGGGCCATCTCCGGCAGGGAGTGCCTGCGAACGGTTATTATCGCGTTTATCCTGAACAAGCTTGATAAATTCAAGTGTCCGCCCGAGGCGTTTGTTGTCCACGATAGCGCCCTGGTCGATTTCCTGGAGTCGATCATAGGTGGAGTAGGGAAGAACAGCGCCGTTAAGGCGGAGTTCTTTATGTCCATCCGGGTAATGCCAGACCTCAATATATTTTCCGATAGCCCTCCGGCTTAACTCACTGTCTGCAATGAGATAGAGCACTTTGTCATACTGCACTGTCAGGGATTTTGAAACACGGCGCGGTTCCCGCCATGTGAAAAATGTGGTCAGATCATCATCAGTTTCAAGTGGCCGGTGAACATCAAAGTCATGCCGGGGTGCTTTGCCAAAGCGCCGGTTGTAATCGGTCATAAACTCATCAGCAAAATCATTGGCTGCATCCACTGAGGAAATGCCCCTGAGCCGGAGCTCCTTTACCAGGCGATCCTGAAGCGTCAGATGGGCCCGTTCCACACGGCCTTTGGCTGAGCTGGTATTGGCGCAGATAGTCTGGATGTTCAGTTCGTGCATCGCACGGCCAAACTGGGTATAACCATCGCCACCGGTAGCGTTTTTATTGTTGATTCTGAAGACGCTGGCTTTATCGCTGTACAGCGCCAGGGGTTTGCCATGCTTCTCCAGATAGCCCCGCGTGGCTTCAAAATAGGTGAAAGTCGATTCCGATTTCACGAAACGGAGTTGCATCAGGCGGCTCGTCGCATCATCAACGTAGACCAGGGCAGTACAGGCAGGCGCACGGTTCTCGAACCAGTGATGGTCGCAACCATCAATCTGGATCAGTTCGCCGCAGCAAGCCCGGCGATAGCGTGGCTGCTGAATTTTTGGCGCACGTTTCTTGCGGGGAACCCAGAGCCCGGTTTTTATCATAAGCCGTCTGAGCGTTTCCTTACCAAGAACAATACCGTGATTTTCAGCGAGCTTTTCCCGCGCCAGTGTGGGGCCAAAATCGGCATAGCGTTCACGGATGATATTCAGGGCCTGATCAGTCAATGATGCGGGAAGCAGGCGATTTCCGGTGCGGCCACGACTCTGGTTATTCATGCCCAGTGGCCCGGACTGACGATAACGTTTCAGCAGACGGCTGCAATGGCGCGGCGTGATACCGAGCATTTCGGCTGCCTGACCAGGACGCAGGTTGCGGTCGATGACATCCTGAAGGATTTTGAGGCGGTTGATTTCTTTCACGGTGAACATCCCGGAGTCATGTATAACCACAGAAAACTCCTCATCAGGAAAAGTGAGTTGTTGACTAGGCATACAGGTCTGAGAACTATAGCCTGGACATTCCTAAATGAGCCACAAATAGACATTATCATTGAGCCCCTGCAACCGTTGTCAAAGCAAGTTTAAAATGTCACCTCTTTGTGCAAGATAGAAAGGGCACTTTCAGCCTATGTAATCATATTAATGTGACTGCTGCGTTATCCCACTCAACCAATTAATAAAGCAAAAGTTAAATATGAAAGACTGGAATAAAAATATAACGAAAACATCTTAATATGGAAATATCTGTGTCAACGGGATCTTTAGTTATTGAATATCTGGTTCTAAATAGGTTCTACATTCAACGGGAAGGGAAACCAAATATCTATATGTTTTTTATAAATACCATTACGTGGCAAACAACAATCTGCATATTTTTTTAAAGAATCTCCACATGGACAAATATTTTCTGGCGATAATACTCCATCATGTTCTTTCGCCTTAAATCTCCAGGTCGTAATATTGAAAATTTGATGTGGGGATTGTATGTATTTGACAACACTAATTAAAGTTGAATAGTTATAATGATCACCATCATTGGAGAAAAAAACACTACATTTGTTAACGGGATTACTAACTATGTCATAAGTAATTAATTCAAAATCGATCACTTCATCAAAGCAAAGAACTCCATTATAAAGTTTATTTTTAACATGACCACAATCATTAATAAAACTACGGGTTGTATTACATACTGAACATTTCACTTCTTTTATTATTTCACGAGAACTACCGAAGATTTTATATGGGAATAACGCCTGCCAATTACATACCATTCTCGCTAAGAAGTTAACACCATAGAAATTAACCTCAGGCAGAAACTCATTATTTTCTTTAATATGTATTAAATCTATTTCTATCCTTTCAAGTTCTACCCATGCTTCATAAAAATCACCTCTTGTAAGTAAATTAATGACTTGAATATATTTTAAATGGGCTAGTAAAATTGTTTTGTATAAAAACAATCTGTTTGATTCATTATTCAAGCTCAAGGATTGAGCTTTTTTTAACTCAGCATTAAGATAATCAAGAATAGCACTATCTTCTTGAGTAATACACATCCAACGCTTTAACTTTTCGTGAATATTCATAATATCTATATAGATTTTTATTTGATTTTGTTAATTACTTTTAAAACATCGTCTACTTTTCCAGAAACAGTGTATTTCACATGTTTTCCTGATTTATTTTTTTTAATTATAGAGACTTTAACGTCTATATCTCTAGTTCCAAAGTTATCAATTTTTTTCTGAATATAATTTGAAACAAGATTTACTAAAAAAGGTATCATTACTGATGTGGCAAAGAAAGTGCCTAACGCTAACGTTATACTGTTTAATTGCAGGTACGAAACACCATTAGAATCTCCGTACACTTTAACATTAGAATGTGATTGCTTGGTGAACTGGAAAAAATCCAGTGCATTACCTCCAGTAATTTTTGAACTATCAAAAACGATCGCAATCTCATCATCTTGAGGTTCATATGAAGAAATGATTTTTACCTCTTCATCTTCATCACTCATTTCACTCAAAGTAATGGGGTTCATTCTCAACTCCTTGTTTTATATTTTTACATTCAAATTTTACTATACGACTGGTTAATTGCTCCTGTCCAACACACACCAGAGTTCATATGCTTAGCATACAAGGGACCAATGCCAGTAGCGACAGGCTAGTGTGTCAAAAAACCACATGAAGATCAATCTCCTGCGGAAAATTTGGCCGCAATTAGTTTCATTGTCCTTTCCATGCCTTGATAAACTGTCGCATCTGTAATGTTTAACCTTGCGAGTTCCTTAAGTATTCTAGCTTTGTTTCTGATCACTATTTTTTCTACTTTAAACTCTTGCATAGCATCATCAGGGTTTGAAACTAAATCGGGATAAACAGCATTATTCCCAAATAATAAGAATGCACCTGACTGTGATGACATCCTTTCATTATTATTTCTTCCTTTAACGAAAATTAACCTTTCCAAATCTGATGGTATAATTACATCTTTAAAATAAGGTTTTTCATCTTTAATGTAATGTATGAGTTTTTGACAAGCTTCAGTTTTATTGAAAGCCTCCTTGTCCATTTTACAATCCAGCTGATCTTTCAGTGTTTGACTTAGCATTGATATATTTGATATGCAACTTACTGTATCAGAGTCAAAGAATTTTATACGATCCCTTTTTGTTTTGAAAATAATAACATGTCCATCAACCTCATTTGTATTTTCATTATTACTAATGTCGCAACAAGCGAAATACAGAGCGATTAGTGGATTTGATGTTATATCCAACAAACGAGTTGGTAGTCCGTAGTGTTGCATCCTTACTAACTTGTCTAGCATTGTTTTATCATCAACAAACTCAGTTGGCCTTGCTGTTAGGGCTTCACGGACTAAATTTGATTCACTGTGCAAATGCTTGAAGTTACCTTTTTTGTTTTTCCTGAAAACTGATGGAGCCAACTCGTAAGATACATCAGAATGTCCACGATAAAATATTTCTGCATCTTCTTCATGATCTTGTTCTAAAACACGCGCCATGAAACTTTGAACATTATCTATTATTGGGTAGTTATCAACTTCATCAGGAAGTGCTTCAGTAGGAGGAAGTGGTGTACTTCTTGTCGTTATATTTAGAAGTGCTAATGTTTGATTTAAATCACGTGCTTTTATTCCCCAGTGAGTCCGTTTCAGCCCATATGCACCTAATTCTAAAGCTGTTTGATATAACTCTTTGTTTATCACTACGACATCATCTTGTGAGTGAGTGATTCTGAAATCAAACTCAACATTTTTGTTAACTGTTCGTAGATTTGAAATTACACCAAGTCGCAAAGTAATGTATTCAACATTGTCTCGGGAATAAAGTTCTGACATAAAAAGCGTAGGTAATTTCTCAATATAAGATAATGCTTTATCATTCAAAGGCGTTAACTTCAACCGGATGTCATCAGAGGTGCCTTCTAACATACGTGATATAGGAAAATCACAACTCCCACTAACCCGTTCATACATGGGCCAATGTTCAAAATAGTCAGGTTCTCCGCCCATAATTAGATTAAACATTAAAACTAAATCCTTATATTTTACTTAATGAATTATTTACAATCCAATCAATTGCGCCAGAGGTGCGAATCCAAGGCTTTATATTATGATTCACATAATAAATGGCTTCATCCATTCCACCTAACGTGATATATCCACTGTTAGACTTGATCTGTAATCTGCACTTCGATAACAAGCCGGGGATGTGTCTATTAGAATCAATCGCAGCTTTAGCGATATCATCGGCATCCGGGGATGACTGTCGGTAGGCGAGTAGGGCGCGTGTATACTGAAAAAACGAACGCATATCCCCAGGATAATCGTCCAGTAGCAAGGCCAGATCATCCACCATTTCAAGCTCAAGGTAATAGTTCGCTAATAAATGACGAATCCCCTGGTTATCGTTCGGGTTGAGCTTCAGCATTTCGCGGCTATGAGCCATAGCCGGATAAAAATTACCAGACTCCCATAAGGCCTCAGCCAAAGCTGCTTTTGCTCTCATATATGGACGTGTTTCGACAAATCCCCAGAAACGTCCTGCGAACTCCTGAAAATCCTCGCCAAGTGCAATGCTGGCTGCGTACAAAGCAGTCTCCAGCTTCCCGATTTTTGACTCAGGAGGTTCTTGAGATATCTCGCAGTAGAATGAGTATGCGTCAGCACAGAGCGGGGATTTCTTGATAGCTTTTCTGATGAGTTTCAGCACAACTTCCAGGTCATCATTTTCCCAGGCATCGAACATGAACTCCTGAGCCGCAACCAGATCTAGATGTAATTGCTCAGAGCTGACAGCAGTTTTATACAAATCAACGCGCTTTGTAGTCGGGAATTTAATCATCTCAAGTATCCTTTTGGGGACTCACTGTTCCGGTACTTTGCAGCACTGATGGTCGATTCTATCGCTTTGAACTTGCCACAAACAAGCTCGGGTCTGCCAGAACGGGATTGATAGCCCGGAGCTGTTCCTGGATGCGCACCTGAGCCTTACGGCTGGGCGATTTTTTGCTTCGTTCCCGTTTGCCTTCGCTTTCCCGCTCATCCTGTTTTACCTGAGCCAGTCGGAGTACAGTCCCGAGACGTTTGTTATCAACAATCTGCCCCTGGTCGACACAGGCCAGCTTATCAAATGCCTGGCACTTAAGGCTCCGGTGCCCATAGAGGAAGGCGAGGGTGCCATCGGGATAATCCAGTACTTTAATTTTTTCACCGGCAAGACGGCTATTTTCTTCTGTGGTGTCCATGAGATAAAGGATCTTATCGTACTGGAAGGTCAGTGATTTCGACACGGTACGAACATCATGCCAGGCAAAGATGTCTCTTAATTCATCGGGGCTTTCCTGCACCGGACGATGCAAATCTTTGGGGAACTTAGCCGGTCGTGAAAACCGGCTGTTAAAGTCAGCGATGAAAGTGGCAAGCCAGGCATTTGCGGCCTCAATGCCGGTTATACCTTCCAGACGCATTTCTTTGATCAGCCGATCCTGAAGTGTCTGATTCGCACGTTCCACGCGGCCTTTAGCTTCAGAGCTGTTGGCACAAATAAGCTCGATTGCCAGGTCATAAAGCACACGTCCGAACTGGGTAACGGTGGTATTGCGTTTCTCCGGACCACTGACGCGAAATATTGCGTGTTTGTCACTGTACAGCGATACCGGCTTCCCATGCTGCTCGATGTATTCCCGGGTTGCCAGCATGTAGTCAAAGGCTGTTTCTGACTCGCTGAACCGCAAATGCATCAGACGCCCGGTGGCATCATCGATAAAGACCAGCAGGCAGCATTTTGGCGCACGGCCTTCAAACCAGTCATGGTGGGAGCCGTCGATCTGGATAAGTTCACCCAGACAATCACGCCGATGTCGGGGTTGATAAACCCGTGACTTACGGCGAGCATGCGGGACCCAGAGTCCGTCAGACGTCATCCAGTTGCGGACGGTCTCGATTGAAAGCCGGATATTATGGCGCTCTCTGAGTTTTTCTGCGGCCAGTGTGGGCCCAAAGTCACTGTAGTTTTCACGTATCAGCGTGAGTACTCGTAGTTTGAGAGATTCGGTCAACCGGCGGTTGCTGGGCTGGCCGCGTTTGCGGCTGACAAGTCCTTCAGCACCAGAAACTCGGTAACGATTGATAAGTCGTTGCGCCTGACGTTCTGAAATGCCAAGCTGTGATGCTGCATCACGACGGCGTAGACGCTTTTCACAAACTGCCTGTATCACCGGTAGGCGGTGGATCTCTTTATCTGACATGGTCACCAACATGCGTTGAGCCCCTTAGAATTGCATTCAGTTTAGCTTACTCTAAGGTGACGTTTCTATCTGGATAAAAAGTGACATTACTAAATGGTTCTAACAACCGTAGTGCGCATAATGTATATTATGTTAAATGCGGTGAGTTTATTCTTTAGTTCATGAGTTCCTCTCTTTCAGGAGCTTACCGATGAATCAGTCGGTTGCCTAAACTGACGATGAAGGTTATGGTTTACCCCTTCCCTTTATCGCTACTGCGGAAGCCTGAGAAACAGTGTCCGTTCCTGAGTCTGCGATGCTTTAAAACCATGGTGGATATAAAACGCTTTGGCGTCCTCAGTGAGTGCATGAACCATGATCGCCCGCACCCCAATATTCTCTGCTACCCGATAACAGCGTAAAACCGCATCCTGGAGTAAATCGGCTCCCAACCCATTTCCGCGTATTGAGACATCGACAGCCAGACGGGCAAGAATAATCACGGGAATGGGATCCGGCATGTTACGCCGCAAATTACCTGTCGCTTCCGTATGGTTAACGCTGCCGGTAGCCAGAGAGTAAAATCCCGCGACCTGCTTTGTGCCCGTTTTACAAACGACAAACGTTCGGGCTGCGCCAAGCGCCTGGTTTTTCAGACCTCTTTGTTTTAACCATTCGTCAAGCACGGCCTCTCCACTGACGAACTCCGCCAGTTGATGGACGCTGGATAAGGGCTCTGGGGCGGTTACACGTCCCACTGAGGTTTCCTTGCCAGCAGTTTTTCTATGGCAGGATCGTCGGCGACCGGGGCATCAAGCATATCAATGAACTCTGCATACTGTTCATCGTTAAAATTGAATACACGCCGATCGAGGATCACATTTTCGGCTGCCTGACAGGCCATCTCCAGAATGAAGTCAGTACGTGATTTATGGAGGATCTCTGCGGCGGCATCGATAAGCGCCCGCTGGGATTCTTTGGCTCTAAGATTGAGTTGAACATCTGATTTCATGGGTATACCTCTTGTATAGCAATTGCTTTACAAGCATAGCATAAGCGGCGCGTATAGCAATCGCTATACAGGTCCCTTAATCATGTCTGACTTCTTCACTCTGCATATCGCAAGAATTTGCTCTCTCAGCCAGCGGTGCGCGGGATCGCGTTCCATTCTTGGGTGCCACATCTGTGATACCGTAATTAGACGGCTTTTGAACGGCAGCTCGAAAACGTGTACCTGGTCCGTTACCTGCTGATTGAGTAAATAGAGCGCGGGTATCATGGCGATAAGATCCGATGCCACCGCCACGGACAGCGCCGTCGGAAATCCCGGTACGACGCTCGCGATTTTACGTTTTGTTCCGAGTTCGGCCAGCGCATCGTCAACGGATCCGTGCAGTGCACCCTCGGGTGACGCTACCACATGGCCCCAGGCGACATAATCCTTCACCCCTATTTCTGCCTGCTTAGCCAGCGGATGCCCCTTACGCACGACGCCCACAAACCGATCCTCAAACAGTCGTTGCAGCCGTATTTCAGGCCCCATATTACTCTGGACGCCAATCTCCAGATCAACCAGCCCTTCCCGAAGATAGCGCGACGTTTTTTCCGGCTTAGGCGCAAAGCGTATACAGACGTCCGGCGCGGCGTCGGCCACAGCCGCTATAAGCGCAGGCCCAAACGCCACCACAAAACCATCGTTTGCCCTGATGGTAAAAAGTCGCGCCAGGCTTCGCGCGCTGAACGTTTCAGTTGAGGGCTGTAATACCGCCCTGGCCTCGTGCACTGCACGCCTGGCATGATCCCGGGTCGCTTCGGCCCACGGGGTCAGTACCATGTTACGTCCGGCGCGCACCAGAATCGGGTCGCCAGTGACGTCGCGTAACCTGCTTAATGTCCGGCTCATTGCCGAGGTGCTGAGGTTCAGACGACGTGCCGCGCCTGCCACGCTCGCTTCGCTCAGCAATATGTCGAGTGCTATCAACAAATTAAAATCGGGTTCGGACATCTCCTTCCTCCCTGCATATTCAGATAAGGCGTTTCATGCAACGATAAAGTGTAAATGGTGCGCCTTCCGCCCTGCAAAAGCCATCTTTATAGTTTTGTCATCCACACACTCTTCTCTAAGGACAACAAGATGATGCTTTTTTCCAGCCAACCCGGGGACGATGGACTGCCTGGCCCGACGCGCGCACGGGTGATGACCGCGATAATGACCACCACGTTAATGGGCGTGTTTGATGGCACCATGATCAATATTGCCCTGCCCTCCATGGCTCAGGAGATGCAGGTGCCAGCCAGTTATGCCGTCTGGTTCGCCAACGGGTATCTGCTGGCGGCTGCAATGACGCTGGCGATATTCGCGGCGCTTGCGGCCCGCCTGGGTTATCGCCCCGTATTTCTGGCAGGCCTGACGACCTTTACCCTGACATCGCTGGGTTGCGCGCTGGCGAAAACGCCCGAAGTGCTTATCGGTATGCGCGTGCTTCAGGGGATCGGCGGCGCAGCGACGCTGAGTATTGCTCCCGCGATACTGCGGTCCGTATTTCCCGGACGATTGCTTGGCCGCATTCTGGGTTTGCACGCCCTGCTCATCGCCTCCAGCTCCGCTATCGGCCCGGTATTGGGCGGTACGATCCTTCACACCCTGAGCTGGCAATGGCTTTTTGCGATAAACGTTCTTCCCGGCACCCTCGCCTTGCTGCTGGCGGTCAAAGCGCTGCCGCGGGATGCGGTTCGAAAGCAAGCGCCCTTTGACACCCAGGGCGCCATATTGTCGGCGCTGCTGTTGGGTTCGACGATCGTGGCGGCGAACAGCCTCCATGATGCTACTTATCACACAGGTAGTCTTTGCTGGACGGTTCTCGCTGCGCTGAGCGGCATGGCTTTTATCTGGCAGATCCGCCGCACGGATAACCCCTTACTGCCGCCAGCCATATTCAAAAATGAACGTTTTACCCTCGCGGCCTTAACGTCGATGATTGCTTTTGTCAGCCAGGGTATCACCTTTATTGCGCTACCCTTCCTGTTTCAGAGCGAATACGGCTACAGTCCGGTGATTTCTGCCCTGCTATTTACGCCGTGGCCGCTCGGGATCGTGCTGATTGCGCCGCATGCAGGCCGGTGGGCGGACACGATTTCAGCCCCGGTGATTTCAACCCTGGGGCTGATGATTTTTGTCGTCGGTTTGATTCTGCTGGCAACATTACCCGCCAGCCCTTCGATGTGGGATATCTGCCTGCGAAGCCTGGTTTGCGGGATGGGATTTGGCTGCTTTCAGAGTCCCAATAACCGGGAAATGCTCTCAAACGTTAGTCGTGACTATGCGAGCTATGCATCCGGTGTGTTATCCATTATGCGCACGTTCGGGCAGTGTCTGGGGGCCGCCGCTGTGGGCGTACTGCTGGCGACAAATGAGAGAGCAATTCATGCTGCACTGTGGATCGCTGCGGCGGCTTCTGCGGTAGCGGTCATCGTCAGCGCGAGCCGACTGCGTAAAATCACTCATCCTGCGGAAACAGGTTGAGCGAGCAAAAGCTCCCGGGTCGCATCTTCAAAATTAGGGCGCGGCCCGTACACCACTTTTACATGCTGTAATTCATTAATGATTTCATTACTGATGTCGTGACCATAATCCACTGTAGAGGCGCTATCTTTATTGAAAACGACCGAATAGTGATGATCTATTCTGTATTTTTCAACGGTATCAGATATGACTCGCTGGCTTATATGCCGCAGGCGACCCTGCTCTGCCCGCAGTTGCGTGTTTTTACTCATATCATCGATCGCTTTCATTTCACGGCGCAAGGGTTCTGGCAGAGCGTAATATTTTTTCTCAACTTCAAGCGCGGATTTTTTAGCTAATGCGAGAAGTATTTCGTTCTGCTTTTTTTCCTGTGCCAGTAACGGTGATTCACGCAGGATCCGCTTGTAAGAAATACATGCAACCCCTTTTTGTCCGGCGTGAGGCTTAAGGTGACCGTTAAAAGAATATAATCCTACAAGACACACAAAAATTAACAGAATGAATGAAAAGCGTGGCTCAGACCGTTTAGTAATCATTGTCAGTTCCACCGAATAAATAGGGTCGCAGAGGAAATGTACACGACAGAAACACATAACGGTAGCGCAGAGGTGTACAAAAATAAACCGCAGCGCTACCCCCTGTCATGATCAAAGGTATCAATTATATTTAAGGGTGATTGTCCCGGTGGCATTTGCTTGCCCTGGCGTGACAACGTCACTGGTTTTGTAATACCACGCTTTAAAACGTAAGGTTTCAGACTCTCCGGCCCCGCCTGTATTTGCCGGATCGCTATAGGTGGTTGCGGAGCCGATATCAGCAAGCGCGGTACCATCGGCAGCCAGCCCACTGCCTTGTGATGCGGCTTTTACACGACTGGAATTAAAAGCTTGTACCTCCTGACCAATGGCCCAGTAGGTAAAACTGCGTAGCGCCGGTTGATAGGCTGATATCACGACCCCCACACCGGTCGCCGTCGTACCCGATTCAGACTGGTCTAAAGCAATCACTGAACCATCATCGTTGTCGCCCTCGGCAAGCGGCCCGTTGATGGTCAAGGTCACGTTGGTGCCTGGCTGACAGCTCAGACCAACATCCTGTTCGGGTCCTTCCACCATCTTAAGATTATCAAACGCAGAGGTATCCACATCGCCCATATTAAACAGCAGGGAAGAAACGGATGCTGAGCATCCCATCGCATAGACTTCTATCTGCGTATTTGACAAATAGACTTCTGACGCATTATCACCGTTATCCGAACTGCTTTGCCCTTCACGAAACTCCACCGTCGCCAGTTTGCCGCTCTCAAGGGCCAGATTACCGCTCGGGATTGTACCCCCCGTCGCAATCAACTGCACACGATAGGCCGAGCCCGCCAGCGTATGGCTGCTCTCGCCATCGCCGGACTGCCATGAGTTATCAACCGCACGTTCATAATCATACGGACCGGCCTGGTTAAGCGTGTAGGTCTTAATGCCGATACCCGGTATCGTGGTCGGGTAGATATTATCTCCCACCGGCGACGCCGACGCTAAATGAGTCGGGTTATAATGAAATCCTACGTAATAATCCCTGCTACAGTTTTTAATCGTGACATCCCCATCCGTCCCGCTGATATATCCAGAATCGTATAACACTTCGCCAAAGGTATAATTTTTCGCACTGACCAACAGTTTCGAGGGTAATGGGATCGTCGTAACGGTAACATCATCGCCGTTATCCCGGTTACAGGCTGCATGACTTAATAGTGGGACTGTCCCCAGCAATAACACCAGATAATATAAATATTTTGACATGAAATTAGTCTGCTCACTTAAGCTCAGTTATAAACAACATTCAATGTAATCGCACTGCTGAATGCACCCGGTGTTGGGGTCCCATGTGGGGTATACATTCGGGCAGTAAAAGTCATCGCGCCGGTTTGGTTTTCGAGCGCAACCGGGTAGCTCACGCCGTTGGCCAGCGCGACACCGCTGATGGGATGTTCGTGGTCACGGATAAACAACTGAAGGCCGACATCGGTCGCGCCGCCTGCATCTGCCGCCACCTGATTGGCGTAAATGACAGAAGCATAAGCCGGATCTTCAGCGTAAGGTGCGCCTGTAAAGGTAACCGTTGCCTGGCTTAACCCTGCGGTGCAGCTGTCAAACGCGATGGTCACTGGCACATTTCCTGTGTTCCCCCCCGCTACGGCAAAGTCTTTCCAGTAATATTTCCCGAGGTCGACTGCCTCCGGTTTGGTGACGTTACATGAGCCATCAATAATGTTTCCGGTGACATGGAACTCAATATCATTGCGATCGGTGTACGCCATTGCCGGCGACATGTTCAGCATTAATACCATTCCCGGGCCGATGAGCGATTTAAGGCCGGAACGGAGAATAATGAAGCGTGACATTAATTTGCTCCCGATACGGGATGGCAAACCCCGTTGATGAATAAAATATCGGCCTCTGTTTTAGCGCCGGCAAGTGTGTAATCAACGGCGCACTGCTTGTTCGCCGTCTCCCCCCACTTAACAATTAACCGCCCTTTCCCGGCGAGCCCGACGAGATACACTTCCCCGCCGTCGCCAACAATACTGCTGCGCGTGTCATCCGACTCGCCGCTGGTTTGTGTTACTACTGCGCCAAACGGCACCGGTTTACCGTTGTAGGTCAGCGTCATCATCGCCTTTTGTCCAATCCAGGTGTTGTACTTCACGCGTACTACCGCCCCTTTGGTCGGCACCACGGTTTTGGCGATGTTATCAATGGCCGCAGAAGTATCGCTGGCATCCACTGTGTTGAGTGAGATCGAATTGCTGTGATACGGACGAACGTACGGCACAATGGCGTTACCGAAATAATCGGTATGAACGTTCGTCTGCCCGTTGATCGGCATACCGGAAACACCCGGTGTTTCAACCAGCGCTACGCTATCGTTCAGCTGACGCGCCAGGGTGATACCGTCGCGATGCAGCACCATGCCCCCGCGCAGGCTGTAATTCACTCGTCGGCTGTAATCGTCGTAGCTATAGCCTGCGGACATATCGGCATAAGTACTTTGATAACCCACAGTGACATTGCCGTTAGTAGCTTCAGAATCGGCGTTATAGCCTTCTGAAACCTGCCAGTTCAGCTGGTTTTCCTGCATCGCGGTACCGGAAATTCCGATGTTGTGCGTGGTATCGCCGTTTTTACTACTGTTCATCGAATAGTTAGCCGAAACAGACCGGGCCGCTTCACTGTGGCTGAAGGCGCTGAACGGTACGCTCAGGTTAAGCGAGAAGACGTTATCGTCGTCGTAGTTATCGGAATCGTTATTGTAACCGCCATTGACGTTTTTAGAGTGGGCATAGTTCAGCGAGTACGACACCGGTCCAAGCGTGCTGCTGAAGCCCAGGTTCATAGAGTCCGCATGTTCACTGTTCCAGTAAGAGGCGTCGTACATGCTCAGTGACAGGGTGCCGAAAGGCAACGTCTGTGAGATTGTCACATCAAAACGGTTTCGCTCCCGGCCATTATCAATAGTGCTATTGCCCGGATCCCAGTCATTGAGGAAGTCCTGAAACGAAAGATAACCCCGGGTTGAAAATTTATAACCGGCGACGGCAATATCGGTGTTGGTCTGCTGAAGCGTCTTACTGTAGCGCACGCGATACGACTGGCCGCTATGGTGTTCCTGTTGTCGCATGTTGTCCGGCTGCGGGATATCCGCCCACGACTGGGAAATATCAAATGAGAGCGCTCCGGCGCTGCCCATATTAAAACCAGTTCCGGCAATCAGGTTGGAATAATTGTCTTCCGCCTGAATATAGCCGCCGTAAAGCGTGATCCCTTTTCCGACGCCCCAGGCCGCTGATCCCTGAATAAAGTTAAAATCCTCTGCACGTGAACCCGACCCGTCCTGACGGGTTTTGCCCGCCACCAGGCCATACTGCACCTGACCTTCACGTTGCAATACCGGCAGCGTGGCGTAAGGCACAATAAAGCTACTTTGCGTACCGTCGGACTCTTTGATCACCACCTGTAGATCGCCGGAGCTGCCGGTCGGATACATATCGCTGAATTCAAACGGCCCCGGCGGCACGGTAGCCTTATAAATGCTGTGACCGTTCTGGTATACCGTCACTTCGGCATTGCTGCGGGCTATACCGCGTATTACAGGGGCGAAGCCTTGCATGCTGTCCGGCTTCATATCGTTATCCGAGTACATCTGCACCCCGGTGAAACCGACGCTATCAAAAATGCCGCCGCGCGTGGTTCCTTGTCCCAGTACCAGCTGGCTTTTAAGAGATTTAATATCCCGTGAGGCGTAGGTATACACGGAATCCCAGTCATTTTCGGATTCGGAATGGGTATAGGTGGAATAGTTGCGAAAGCGCCAGGCGCCTACGTTCAGCCCCGGTTGCAGGCTAAGAAACTGATTACTGCTGTCGGTGCCGTTGCGTTGATGCAGATCCTGTTGACCTGAGACGCTGTAATTAAGTAAACCCGCCGTGATCCCTTCATCCCAGCGCTCCGGTGAAACATAACCCCTTGCGGTGTTAAATAAAGCAACCTGCGGCAGGATCAGGTCGAAACGCTGCTGCGCCAGATCGATTTTTTCGTCCGCGCCTGGGATGGCATACAGATCCACACATTCGCTGGCTTTTTCCTGTTCGCCAAAATAGTTATCGACACGAACGTTCCAGGCTTTCAGCAGAGTGACGTTTAAGCATGCCCCTGTGCGGTCTGCCGTAGGGGCACTTTTCAACCGTCGAAAAGAGAGGGTTTTACTGTCTACCAGATTGCCGTTGATAAAAATGTCGACGTTATAGTCCCCGGGCGGCACCTCATCTTTGGCAAACAGACTGAGATCCATTGCTGGCACTTCTGCGCTGTCTGTTTCCAAAAGATGAGGGTTGAAATGTTCCTGCGCACGTGCGCTGAAAGAACTAAAGACAACACTGAGCCCGAGCCCTAAAGAAAGGACGTAGGTTTGTTTCACTTTTTCCATTGTAACCCTGTATCCGTGCGGGAGACTTACGGTGTCGATTAATATGAGGTGACTTTGTCCGGGCCTTTCACGCCATAATCATTAATAAGCGACCAGGTTACTTTGCCGTGAGGTGACATAACACCTTCAGAAATACTCAACGTGGAGAATGGCGCGACAAAATACTGTCCGCTTAACGCCTGGTGATTAATTTCAATTCGTGAGAAGTTCATATAAAAAGGTGTCGGGTTATTGACCTGTAAACCCTTCGCGGTCAGGTTCCACTTAAGCTTTTCCGCACTGGATTCTGGCGTCTGCCCCTGTAATGCTGCCGGACGGTAGATCAGCTTAATCTTTGAGTTGATGGCAATTTGCATCGTATTTTTACCTTCACTACCGTCGGTAGCGGGGATCCCTTTCACGTTCAGCCATAGCAGCGATTCACGATCTTCCGGAACAGGTAAACCTGAACGCACAATACGAATTGACGCTTTTTTCCCGGCTTCCAGACGGAATAGCGGTGGCGTAATAATCATATTTTCTTTTTTTAACGGGCTGCCTTTAGCCGGGCTAATCCACGACTGTACCAGGTTGGTAACCTTGTCAGAGTTTTCAACGGACAAAGAGGCGGCCTGGCGGGAGCCATCAAAAATAACCCGCGTACTCCCGGTAACAATACTGGCGGACGCGTTCAGGCTGGCGGCGCTGGCCACGCAAAAAATAACAGCGGCGATGGGTTTCATAATGCACTCACAAACTAAAAAGGAGGGTTTCCCCTCCTGCGGAATCAGTTATAACGGACGTTATAGGTAATAACAGCGTTAACATCGCCGGCAACGGCCTGCCCGGTGGCAATCATCTGCGCGGTATAGGTTTGACTCGCTGTGCCATCGGTGAAAGTAATAGGATCGTTATCTGCATTATTTTTGACGATGGTACCATTTGAGCCGCCCTGCTTGAGCTGAACGGCCACGTTGGTTGCCGCACCCAGCGTAGCAGTGTTTGCAAAATAGGATGGATCGGCTGCAACAGCATCAACAGGGCCTGAGAAGACAATATTTGCAGTCGTGCTGGTTGGGCAGTTATTCAGGTCGAACACAAACTGTTTTGGCGCGCCAAGGTCGCCTTTTGTAGCGAGGTCGGTTGCCGCCGTTGAGCCCAGATCAACGGTCGCATTTGCCGTGCCGCCATCAACGGCAATATCACAACCCTGATCGAGCACCGTTCCATTAAATGTGATAGTGTTAGAAGCCGTCGCCGCGCTCGCGCCACAGAAAGTCAGAATAAGCGTCGCACCAATTTTAGTCAGTTTCATTCGTTGATATCCCAATAGAAATAATAAATATCTTCATTTTTATTCCTGCCAGGACGAGACAATAACAAAGTAGCTCCACTGAGCTCACAATGAATAATGCACCGTTTGTGACAAGGCAAATATAAACCCTCAGGCAGGAATTAGATTCGCAACATCAATAAACGACATCAGCAAACCCGAAGTAAGGTTACAAGAAAGTTACGGAGTTTCGTAAAATAAAGTAATTTAATTTTAGACAACCTTTTGTTATGGCCTGGATTGGCATTTTGTTAGCATTCGCGCTGTTTTTTCTGAGCAATAACGCCACCGGCAGTATTGCTAGCAGCATATCCAGACTGACATATTTGAGCGAATGAGAACAATAGGCATGATCAACAAAAAAAACATGATCGCATTAACCCTTTGTGGCCTGATGATGGCAAGTGGCAGTGCGCTGGCGGGCCTTCCTTCTGGTGACAGCGACAATAATATTAATACCAACCCAGAGAACGATGCGGGGACTCAGGGCACGGGCGGCGTAGTCCATTTTACCGGTAAGATTACCGATGCATCCTGTAATATCACCACCGACTCAGCAGGGCAAACCGTTGAATTAGGCACCTGGGCTGCAAGCTACTTTGCCACCCAAAAAGAGACCACGCGCACGCCTTTCCAGATTTCAGTTGAAGGTTGCCCGGATTCCGTTAAAACCGTTGCCGTGTTGTTTGATGGTAACAAAGATGCGAATGATAATACCCTGCTGGGTTTAAATTCCTCCGTGGACAGCGATGGCAATACGGCGACTGGCGTTGCCGTTAAACTCTATGAAAGCGACCGTAACACGCAGATTAAAATTGGTGATATTTCTCAGAGTATCGACCTTGCCGAAGGGGAAGATTCAAAAACACTCAATTTCTACGCCAATTATAATGCCACCACCGATGTCGTCAGCACCGGAGAAGCCGACGCAGATGCCAATTTCCTGATGGTTTATAACTGATCGACTGATGATAAGCAGAGCTTTCTCTGCTTATCTTTTTCCTCTACGGGGATCTGAAAATGAAGAAACTCACCGCGGCCCTGTTCTTTTATTCGCTCGGCATGAGTCTGTCAGCACACGCGGGGGTTGTGATGGGCGGTACGCGTGTTGTTTACCTTGAGGGGCAAAGAGAAGTGGCATTTTCCATTACCAATATGGAAAAAGAAACCCCTTATCTTATTCAGTCGTGGATTGAAAATATTGACAGTAAGAATAAAACCGCTCCGCCCTTTATCGTGACGCCTACGTTATTTCGTTTAGATGCGGAACAGAAAAACTCGCTGCGCATCAATTATCTTGGAACGCCATTACCCACTGACCGGGAATCTGTTTTTTGGCTTAACATCAAAAATATTGCCCCGAGCAAAAAAGCAAACAGCAACAAATTGCAGATTAACGTGAAGTCAAAATTCAAGTTATTTTTCCGTCCCGCAGGGTTGAAAGGCAATGCCGAACTTGCCTACAAAAAATTAAAATTTACCTGTCGTAATAATACGCTTAGCGCACACAACCCCTCGCCCTGGTTTGTATCGTTTTACAAGGTCAGCGTTGGGAACACCGACGTTGAAATGCCGGGAATGATTGACCCCTTCTCCGATCGTCAATGGCACATTCCCTGCTCGGGGACCATTCGCTGGCAGGCGATCAACGATTACGGCGGGCTGACGAGAGTCGCCACGCAATCCTGACGCTGTGACAACACGCCTTTGGCGAATGTAGCCAACGACCGCACATGCATTCTCTCGTCCCACGCAATTTACCCCGCATTTATACGCTCGCGATGCTTGCGGGTGCGGTCACGTCTGGCATTCATGTGCGCCGGGCACAGGCCGATGAGTACTTCGATCCTCAGGCGCTGGAGATCACAGCAGATCAGCAGCAGGCTAGCGACTTAAGCTATTTTTCCCGACAAGGCGGTCAGCAGCCGGGACATTATCGTGTCGCGGTTGTTGTTAACCAGACGCAGCGGGATGAGCGCGAAATTGCATTTGTCGATACCGGGGGAACGCTCTCACCAGTCCTCAACCTGGCGTACCTCAAGAGACTTGGGGTAAACATCGCGGCCTTCTCTTCGTTCGATGCGATGCATGACGAGGAGACATTTACGGACATCGGCAAATATATTCCCGATGCGTCGACGCATTTTGACTTCACCCATCATCAACTGGTTTTCAGCATTCCGCAGGCAGCCATGTTGCAAAAAAGTGCCGATTATATTCCTCCCGAACAGTGGGACGACGGCATCCCCGCTGCTTTTGTCGATTACAATCTTACGGGCTCGACAACCAACATCGACAATATTCATGACAACAGCAGCTATCTGAGCCTGCGATCCGGTATCAACCTGGGGGCGTGGCGTTTACGCAATTACGCCACGTTTGAATATGGTAATACCCATCACTGGCAGTCTCAGGGAACATCCCTCCAGCGGGCCATTACGCCGCTGAAGAGCGCGTTAACAATAGGGAATGCCTACACGTCTGGCGAGGTTTTTGAGAGTTTTCAGTTTACGGGGCTTCAGCTTGCCTCGGATGAGAATATGCTGCCGGACAGCCAGCGCGGTTTCGCGCCCACGATCCGCGGGGTCGCTCACAGCAATGCCCGCGTCAGCGTTCGCCAGCACGGTTACACCATCTATGAAACCTATGTTGCGCCTGGCGCATTTGTCATTAGCGATCTCTTCCCCACTTCGCAAAGCGGCGATCTTGAGATCACGGTCCATGAAAGTGACGGCAGCGAACGCACGTTCACCCAACCCTACTCCTCGGTGGCCTTCATGCTACGGGAGAAACGACTGAAATTCAGCGCCAGCGCCGGACGGTATAACAGCCCTGACGCCGAGGGCGACACCCCGCCGTTTGTTCAGGCCTCCGCCTTTTACGGATTGTCTTCAAGCCTGACGCTGTACGGCGGAGCGGAGCTTTCCGGCCACTATCAGGCTCTCGCGCTGGGATTAGGTAAAGATTTTGGCAGGTTTGGGGCACTGGGTGTGGACACCGTTGCGGCGAAAGCACACCTCAGTGATGACAGGCTGGCCCTCGGGCAGCAAATACGCGCTCAGTACCAAAAAAATCTCGCTGAGACGAACACGTCGTTCACCCTTTCGACCAGCCATTATACGACGCATGACTTTTACAGTTTCAGTGAAGCAAATGATGACAGCGATCCAGACCAGCACGTGCATAACCGGCGTAACCGCACACAGTTCAGTTTGACGCAGGATCTCGGTGCGCTGGGCAATATCAGCGCATCCTTTTACCGTCAGGATTACTGGAACGCCTCGGCGGTCGATCAAACCGTCCATCTTGGCTATTACGCTAACTACAAAGGGGTGTCGTTGAGTGTTGGGTATTATCTCACCCGCTCAAGCGCTGATGATAGCGACAACGAACGGGCGATAAACCTTAGCATCAGCGTCCCACTCAGCCGCTGGTTACCCGGCGCAACAACCAGCTACAGCCTCAACAATAACCTTGATGGCCATACTACCCGGCAGGTTTCGCTGTATGGTACGGCGCTGGCCCACGATCGCCTGAACTATAACCTCCAGCAGGGCTTCGACAACCAGGCCAATACCGCGAACAGCAACCTTGCGCTGGCTTATCACGGCGGTTATGGCAGCGCCAGTCTCGGGTACAGCCACGATCGCTATAGCAACCGCGTGAACTACGGCGCGGCAGGCGGCATTGTGGCAACACAGTATGGGGTGACGTTGAGCCAAAGCCTTGGGGATACCCTGGCGCTGATCCGCGCTGACGAGGCGTCGGACGTTCAGGTTGAAGGGGCGACCAATGTTCACACCGACTCCCGAGGTTATGCCGTGATGCCAACCTTATCGGCGTATCACAAAAACACCATTTCGCTGGATACCGAAACGCTGGCAGAAAATGTCGATCTGGACCAGAACAGCAGAACGATTGTGCCGACCAGCGGCGCGGTCGTCCTGGCGAATTACCATACCCACGTGGGCATCAGAACGCTCATCACCCTTACGGCACACGGGCGCCCGCTTCCATTCGGCGCCAGCGCGTATGTCTCGAACGGGACGTCTGCGAAATCAAGCGTCGGCATCGTTGGCGAAGCAGGACAGGTCTATCTCAGCGGCGTGCCGCTACGCGGGACCTTGCATGCCAGCTGGCGGCAGAAAGGCCAGGATATGCGCTGTAGCGCCCCATTACGCCTTCCGGATACCGCTGGCCGCACTCCGGTCACGCTTCTGAAGCTTCAGTGCCAATAACTTACTGAGATATCTGTGAACAATATCAACCGTTTAATCAATCTCCTGATGCTCGCTTTTTTGCTGATTCACGCTACGGCAAGGGCGTCTCAGACCTGCCCGCCGACCATGGGCGATGCGGTCATTAACTTTCAAAACTACTCGATCACTGATAACCCCTCGATCCCTCCGGGGTCGATGCTTTCAGGCGCTATCCTGGGCCAGGAAAACCGCTCGTTTTATAACTGTCCTGAGGGAACCGGCCCGGTAACGATGCGCTTTGTGGCCAATAACGCCTTAACCGTAGCGCCCGTCAGCGGCGTGGCGCCGAACGGTACGGGCGCCCCGGC
Organism: Enterobacter cloacae complex sp. 402C9; assembly: GCF_050030745.1. Lineage (NCBI taxonomy): Bacteria > Pseudomonadati > Pseudomonadota > Gammaproteobacteria > Enterobacterales > Enterobacteriaceae > Enterobacter > Enterobacter cloacae complex sp. 402C9. Next base: position 2,342,280 of record NZ_JBLGUW010000001.1, read on the forward strand.
CTCCGTTTATGACGTGCCAGATATTCCCGGCGTCGGGTTTGCGGTGGGCGTTCGCGAAACCACGCACTGTGCAGCTGAACCCGTGCATTACATCGCCTCGGGGGATGACAACGTTGCGATTTGCAGCACAAACGATCCCTCGCAAATGGCGACCCAGTTCTTCGTCGTGTTTTATAAAACCGCGCAGGAGATTGTCTATGAACAGCCGAACAGCGGGCAAATTCGCGCAGGAACGCTGATTCTGGAAGATGCTAACGGCGCGGTGATATCTGAAGCTGGCGTGACGGTGGAAGTCGCTGCCGCCGACCTGAAAGTGCATAAATCGAGCTGTTATATCTCGGATAACAACATCACCGTCAATATGGGACAAAGTAGCGTAAGCGATCTCAACAAAGGAATGGATGGGGATAAACACCGCTTCATCATCCCTCTGGTCTGTGACGCATCCCAAACGGCAGCGGTGAAGATAGGGTTCTTTGGTCCGACTGAAAAAGACGCGCAGAATCACGATGTGCTGGCGCTAAGTCAACAGGAGAGCGCCGCTACCGGCGTGGGGATCCGCATTCTGTACGGCGATAACTACGGTGCCGCCAGAGGGACAACCGTTCCTCTCAACAGCACCGGTGTCGAACCTTTTGCCAACGCTGCCCGGCAGACCGCGTTTTCCCTGGATTACGACGCACAATATGTGCGCACCGAAACCCAGGCCACCGCGGGGCTGGCAGACAGCCTGGCGACATTTAGTCTGATATACAACTAAGCGCTACTCCAGTGCCAGCAGCGCAAAACTCGCCAGCCAGTGCCCGCCGCTGTAGTGACTGCCGACAACATGCTCCACGCTTGCCGAGAGATGGCGCGCAACGGCATCGCGTAATGGCTTCCGGGCGTGATGATTTTCCGGCAGGGCGCGGTCATACACCAGGCACGGCTGAGGTTGAGACCGTCCAGATGCGCGATTTTCGGGTCGGTGCGATCACTCACCTCAGCCGGGTTCATGAGCGCAGAAATGGCGCCCACTTCAGGCAGAAACGCATCGAACCAGGCCGGGAAATCCTCCACCACCTTACTCATCAGCAGGGCCTCGGTCAGCGCTCCGGAGATATACTCGTCGCCACCCGGCTCATAATGCGCAGGATAATGCGTGTCCGCGAGGTAAAACCGCGTTGCCGCGTCCAGGATGGCGCGCTCAAGCGTGTCATCGTTCACCGCCCGGGCATAATCCAGCCCCAGCGCGAGCGCAAACGCCGTGTTGTAGTGCGTCCCGACGCGGATCGGATAGGTAAGCTTGCTGAGGTAATCCACCAGCCGCTGGCGAATATCCCGCGTTAACGGTTGCAGCGTCTGGTACCAGCGCTCCGCCTGCGGCAGTGACGATTGTTTCAGCTCCTGGGCCAGCGCCAGCAGCCAGCCGTAGCCATAAGGTCGCTCAAACGACGCGCGGAACGGCGCGGTAAAATAGGCCAGCTCCTTCGCCACCTTCTCGTCGGTCAGGTGTTCTTCGAAGAGAGTGATGATCTCTTCCCGACACGGCAGTTCGGGCCAGAGACGCAGGCAGCGCAGCAGCAGCCAGTAGCCGTGCACCGCAGAGTGCCAGTCAAAACAGCCGTAAAAGATCGGGTGCAGCTCGCGAGGCGGCAGAACGTCGCCGTCATCGTTGAGCAGATGCATAATGTGGTTCGGATATTCCTGACGTAAATAGGTCAACGGCATTCTGGCGAAGGCGTCAGCCTGATGTTGCGTTAATTCCATTGCAGCTCCTTAGCGAAACACGAGGAAATACATTAAGAACACGTTCACCACCAGCAAGGTTAACGCGGTCGGGATCTGGATCTTGATAACCTGATATTTGTCTTTTAGCTCCAGCAGCGCGGCGGGCACGATGTTGAAGTTGGCGGCCATCGGGGTCATCAGCGTGCCGCAATAGCCTGCGTACATGCCGATAGCCAGCAATGGTGCCGGGTTACCGTGATGGACGTTAATCAGGAATGGCAGAGCGATACCGGCGCTTAACACCGGGAAGGCAGCGAAGGCGTTGCCCATAATCATGGTAAACAGCGCCATCCCCACGCAATAAATGACCACCAGCATGAAGCGGCTGTCCGGGTTCACAAACAGGCTGACCACCTTTTGTACCGATTCGCCGGTATTCGCCACCACAAACACCCCGCCGAGCATCGCGAGCATCTGCGGCAGGATCACCGCCCAACCAATGGTATCGACCAGCCGACGCGACTGACGAACCGCATGCAGCGGCGTACCTTTTGTCAGCCACCAGCCGGTGAGGATAGCCGCCACACAGGCCACGCACAGCGCCGCCAGCGTAAGCTGCTTCTGGTCGAGCAGATAGACACCGCCAATCGACACGCCTTTCAGAAACAGCGTCCCGATGACCGTCACCACCGGGATCATCAGCGCGGGCAAGAATAGCCAGTTTTTCAGCCGGTGTGATGAGGCAACCCGCTCCTCCTCGGTGGACATTTTATAATGCCCCTTCCCGACCAGCCCGAAACCGGCCAGTAGCGCAATCACGATAACGGCGCCGCCAATAATGCGATACGCCAGCGACTTACCCAGCTCCTGCACCATCAGATCGCCAAACAGGAAGATCCCGCCAAACAGAAACCAGAACAGCGCGGTGGTATAGCGTTTCGGGTTAGCGCGATCGCGAAGGGTCATCACAACCAGCAGCATCACGACAAAGCCGATCAGGTAGTACACGCGGTTAATGGTGATAAGGGTCATCATGGTGCGATCTCCTGCGTACCCTGCTCTGCTCTCCAGGCCATCACGTCGCGACGAATGCTGGCGTCGAGGCGCAGCAGACGCGTCATATGGATGATCAGTGCCGCAATAGCGGTCGGAATGGCCCACAGGCCGATATGCAGCGGTTCGATCCCCTCGATCCCGTTCTCTTTCAGGAACGCATCAATCAGCAGTACCGCGCCAAAGGCGATAAAGATATCTTCCCCAAAGAAAACCGCGATATTGTCACACGCGGCGGCATGGGCTTTGATTTTGTCGCGGATAGTCTGCGGCAGTTCGCCGTATTCATTCAGGGCCGCCCCTTCGGCCATCGGCGCCAGCAGAGGACGCACCGTTTGTGCGTGGCCGCCAAGCGACATCAGGCCCAGCGCAGCCGTCCCTTCGCGGGCAACAAAGTAGAGCATCAGGATACGCGCCGAGGTGGCGCTGGCGATCTTCGCGACCCAGGCCTGGGCGCGCTCTTTCAGCCCGTAATACTCCAGCAGGCCAATCACCGGCAGGATCAGAATGAAAGTGGCGAGCGATCGGCTATTCACGAACTTTTCGCCAAAGGTTTCCAGCAGCATACCGAAATCCATGCCAACCAGCAGGCCCGTTGCCAGCCCCGCCACCACGACAACCAGCAGCGGGTTGAAATGCAGTGCAAAACCAATAACCACCACCGGAATCCCGATAAGTGGCAACAGTGTAGAACTGTCCATAAACGTTACCCTATCCAAAGTGAGCGTTGCGCGCCGACGGCTATTTTTTATACTTCGCAGCAGAGCGAAGCCGGTGCATTACGGCGCGCGATGTTGTGTGTTGCGTGAGGCTCCACAGAACCTGCACTAAAAAGCTATATCTGAACGTCAAAAACATGTAAACAATTTATCAATAAAATGTTCTTATTTTATCGACGGGTTTACATTCTGGAGAAAGGATCGGTATGACGACAAAGAAAACGAAAACAGCGTTAAACCACGACGATATTGCGGACGGGCGTATCGTCTCCTCCCGCCATCTCGTCTCAGAGCGGTGTGCTGAATTATCAGAGCTGGAATATGCGCTGATCATGACCAGCAATGCGTTTAACAAATGGATGGTACGCTGCATGACCGCAGCAGGGGAACCGGATATGGGCGCTTTCGACGTCTCGCTTCTGCACCACGTAAACCACCGCAACCGCAAGAAAAAGCTGGCCGACATCTGCTTTGTGCTGAACGTGGAAGATACCCACGTGGTGACGTATGCGCTGAAAAAGCTGGTAAAGGCGGGTTACGTCACCAGTGAAAAAGCGGGGAAAGAGCTCTTTTTCTCGACGACGGAGGAAGGCAAAGCGCTGTGCATGAAGTACCGGGAGGTACGGGAAGCCTGCCTGATCAACATTCATGCGGAAAGCGGCATTCCGGGCGCGTCGATTGGTGAGACCGCGCAGTTACTCCGCGCGATCTCCTCCCTGTATGATACCGCCGCACGCGCGGCGGCCTCGCTTTAAGGACGGCGGAAAAGCGTTATGCTCCGCCCGGCCAGTTCATAATCGACGGATTCCGTGATGATTTCCCCTGTAGGGGCATCATCCGCCGTCGAAAGCTCCAGCACCCAGCCCCCTTCGCCAAACTGCGGGATCTGGAATGGCACCGTGCCTTCAAACGGGTTAAACAGCATCAGCACGTCGTGCCAGATGCCCTCTTCCTGCTCAAGATCCGGACGGCTGATGGCAAGACCAAGGGTGGAACCCTCGTCCCACTGTTCCGACTGCTGCGGTCCGCCACCGGCGTTAAACCAGCGAATCTCAAGCCCGTCGCGCCAGTTTTCACGGCGCAGCAGCGGCTGCTCAGCGCGCAGAGCAATCAACCGACGGGTAAAGTCGCGCAGCTTCTCGTCGTTTTCAGAGAGTCCTTCCCAGTTTATCCAGGAGATCTCGCTGTCCTGGCAATAGCCGTTATTATTGCCCTTTTGCGTCCGGCCAAACTCATCACCTGCCAGCAGCATCGGCGTGCCGTGGGAGAAGAAGAGCGTGGTGAGGAAGTTGCGCTTTTGCCGCTCGCGGGTGGCGATGATATCGGGGTTCTCCGTCGGCCCTTCTTCACCGTAGTTATACGACCGGTTATCGTTATGTCCGTCGTTATTATCTTCCCCGTTATCGGCGTTATGCTTCTCGTTGTAGGATACCAGGTCGTTCAGCGTAAAGCCGTCATGCGCGGTGATAAAATTGACGCTGGCCCACGGACGACGTCCGCGCAGATCGTACAAATCACCGGAGCCTAACAGACGGGCGGCAAAATCGTTAGAAACGTTATCTCCCTTCCAGTATTCACGTACCGTGTCGCGGTATTTGTCGTTCCACTCGCCCCAGCCTGGCGGGAAGCCCCCCACCTGATATCCCCCTGGGCCGATATCCCACGGTTCACCGATAAGCTTCAGCTTCGACAGCACCGGATCCTGGGTCACGGCATCAAAGAAGCCGCCGCGCGGGTCAAATCCCTCCGGCTCGCGTCCGAGAATGGTTCCGAGGTCAAAGCGGAAACCGTCAATCTGCATCGATTCCGCCCAGTAACGCAGGGAGTCCATGACCATCTGCAACACGCGCGGGTGCGAGGTGTTAACGGTGTTCCCGGTGCCGGTGTCGTTGATGTAATACCGGTGCTGATCCGGCATGGTGCGGTAATAGCAGAAGTTATCAATCCCCTTAAACGACAGGGTTGGTCCCAGCTCGTTGCCCTCCGCCGTGTGGTTATAGACCACGTCGAGGATCACCTCGATGCCCGCGTCATGATAAGCACGCACCATGTCGCGGAAACCCTGGATCCCCGCCGGGCCGTAATAGCGGGACGCTGGCGCAAAGAAACCGAGCGAGTTATAGCCCCAGAAGTTTTTCAGGCCGCGATCGAGCAGGTGCTGATCGTCCGGGAACCAGTGAACCGGTAGCAGCTCGACCGAGGTAATGCCGAGGCTTTTGATGTACTCCACCGAGGCTTTATGCCCCATCCCCTCAAACGTACCGCGCAGTTCAGGCGGAATAGCCGGGTTAAGCTGGGTAAAGCCTTTTACGTGGCTTTCATAGACCACGGTATGCGGCCACGGGATATCGGGCCGGCGTGAGTCCTGCCAGTCAACGGCATTGGGGTCGATGACCTTACATTTGGGCGTAAACGGCGCGCTGTCTCGCGTGTCAAAACTGAGATCCAGCTCGTCGTGTCCCAGCTCATAGCCGAAGTGGGCATCGTTCCACTCAATTTCACCTACCAGTTCACGGGCATAGGGGTCAATAAGCAGCTTATTGGGGTTGAAGCGGTGACCGTTCTCCGGATCGTAGGGGCCGTAAACGCGGTAGCCATACAGCGCCCCCGGTTTCAGGTCCGGCACATAGCCGTGCCAGACCTCATGGGTATATTCCGGCAGTTCCAGACGGGCGATTTCTGTTTTTCCCGAAGGATCAAACAGACACAACTCCACCCGCTCAGCGTGGGCGGAAAACAGGGCGAAGTTCACCCCTTTCCCGTCATAATTTGCGCCCAACTGCTGGCCATGACCGGCCCGAATTTCAAACGTTGTATCCTTTGGCATTTTTGTTCTCCTCGATTATTCGCAGGTAAGCAGAACCAACAAACATCCCTTTTCAGACGTTAAATCCAGCGTCTCTGGCAGAAGGCGACGCTCACCGGTAAACAGATCCCGGTAGTGCTTCCCGGCCAGCGCCTGGGGTATGGCCACGGTAGTATTGGCCCATAGCATCGCATTATCGGTGACGTCAAACACCAGGCGCGGCACGGCGACGATCAGCGCCTCGTCATCTTTAATGCGGGCATAAACGATCAGATTCTCCTCCCGCTCGCCGGTTACCTTCAGCGGCAGCCAGTCGCCGTAGCGGAAAAGCGCGGGGTAATGTGGCCGAAGCCGTAACAGCGTGGCGGTGACGTACTGCTTCACGCTGCCGTCTCGCCAGCGTTGCGCATCGTTAAAAACGGTGCCATCCGCTACGCTGAGGTTTTCCGCCAGTGCGGCGAAATCCGGTTCGCGGCGGTTATCCGGGTCGACGAGGCTGAAGTTAAGCCCCTCGCTGCCCTGGTAGATGTCCGGTACGCCAGGCGCAGTCAGTTTGATCACCGTCTGGCTCAGGCTGTTCATTAACCCAGCCCGAATAAACGGCTGGAGTGCGGCACTGAAATCACGCAGGAACAGGGTGTTATCCGGGGAAAGCAGATGGCGCACGTAGTCCAGGACCACGCTCTCGTAACCTTCGTTGCTGTCGATCCAGTCGGTACGCTGCTTGGCCTCGCGCAGGGCTTTCTCGATAAAGCCGAGGAAACGCTCTTCCAGTGACTTAAGGCCATCACGATCCTCAGGCGACAGGGTTGCTGGCCAGACGCCCGCCAGCGCCTGGAAGATCATCCAGGTGTCGGCGGCGTTCGGCGCGGTGCCATCGTTGAGGAATCGGACTTGTGTCTGGTTCATCTGCCGCCAGCGCGCCAGATTTTCTCCCCACAGATCTGGCGCTTCCGTCAGCGTATACAGACGAGCTCGTGCATCCTCGCCGCGTTTGGTGTCGTGGGTGGAGGTTCCCAGCAGCGCATCGGGCTGGCGGGCAAGTCGAATGCGCATCTCCTGATGAAAACGGGAAAGTGAAAACGCGCGCGGCGTCGGGTCGGCGCCGACTTCGTTCAGGGCCAGCTCCAGGTTATGGCGGAAGAACAGCGTATCCTCTACCGATTTCGCCATCAGCGGCCCGGTCAGCTGCTGAAAACGGGTGCGGAAAAGCGAGGCCAGTGCGTGGTCATGCGCCGGCAGATCGCCGGTAAGAATACGCACAATCAGACTCAGAGCGGGTTCAGAGGTGTTGACGCTGGCGACCACGCGGCTGAGCAGCGCCACATCCGGTGACGTCAGCCCCTCAGCGGTGCCGTAGGTGCGATACACCGGAAACGCGATAAGCAGCTCGCGCAGGGCATGGCGGATATCCTCATGCTCCACTTCGGCACCGTTATGCCCGGCCAGCTCGCTGGCTATTTTGAGCAGCGTGGTAAATTCACCTTCAAAATTACGATCGGTCATCAGCCCTTTGGCGTTGCGAAGTTCCGCCTGCCTGTCAACGGTCGTACCCAGCGTCTCGTCGTAGAGCGTCTCCAGCCGCGAGAGGTTGGTATCATCCACCAGCACTTCCGCCAGGGAGGCGATAAACTCATAGCCCGTAGTACCTGAGATGGGCCACTCCGGAGGAAGCTGTTCCCCTTTGGCGAGGATTTTTTCCACCGTGATGTAGCAATCCGGTCCGGTCGCCGCACGCAGTCGCTGCAAATAGCCCAGCGGATCGGCAAGCCCGTCCACATGGTCAATGCGCAGGCCGTCGACAACCCCGGCGTGGACAAGCTCAAGGATCAGGCGGTGCGTGTCTGCGAATACCGCATCATCCTCTACCCGCACGCCGACCAACCCGGTGATTTCAAAAAAGCGCCGCCATGAAAGCTGTTTCGGCGCTTCCCGCCAGGACATCAGCCGCCAGCTTTGCGCCTCGTGGATCTCAGCGATGCTCTTGCCTTCGGCATACGTGCCGGGATTAAGCGGATAGGCGGTATCATAGTAAACCAACGCCGCGTTGTCGGTGACACTGTCACGTTTTAGGGTGATAGCCCCCCGCTCCAGCTCGGCTTCAAAGGTGTCGCCAAGAAACGGCAACGTCAGGGGTCGGGACCAGTCGATATCAAAATATGCCGCATAGCGGCTCTGCCGACCGTGCTCGATAACATCGCGCCACCAGCGGTTTTCCAGCGAGGTCGACATATGGTTAGGAACGATATCCAGAATCAGCCCCATCCCCGCCTGTTTCAGCGCTGCCGCCATGCGGTCAAACCCTTCCCGCCCGCCAATCGCCGGGTCGATTTCGTTGGGGTCGGTCACGTCATAGCCGTGGGTGGAATCCGTGGTTGCGGTGAAAACAGGCGACGCGTAAAGATGGCTAATTCCGAGGTCTTTCATATACGGAATCAGGTCCACCACGCGATCGAAGGTCATGCCGTTGCGAAACTGAATTCGGTAAGTAGAGGAAGGGATCATAGCGCTGCTTCTCCATCAGCAAAGCGAACAACAATGCTGTTCGGCGGCAGGTTTTCGACTGCCTCCGGCCAGCTAAAGATCGTTTTTCCGGGCAGGTCCGCTAAGGCGAGGGGCTTTTTGCCGATATTCAGCGCCAGCGACAGCGTACCGGACGGAAAACGCCAGCTCACGGCAACCATGCCGAGCGCCGTTTGCAGGACGTTACCCTCCACGGCGCCCCGCTGTTTCAGTAACGGGACGATAAAGCGTTGACGCAGCGCAATCAGTTCGCGCGTAACGTGCAGCCACGCCCTGCCTTCCTCCGTGTCTGCCTTGTTCCAGTCAAGTTTCGACCGCATAAAGGTATTTACGTCATTGGGATCCGGTACGGTTTCATCGTGCCCGGCATGGCCGGTAAACTCTTTCGCGCGCCCCTCCCGCACGGCTTTCGCCAGGTCGCCGTGGAAGTCGGTGAAAAAGAGGAACGGATGCGTTTCGCCATACTCCTCACCCATAAACAGCAGCGGGATATGTGGCGACAGGAGCAGCGCCACGAATAGCACGCGCGTTTTCTCCGCCCCAGCCAGAGAGATAAGCCTCTCCCCCTGGGCACGGTTGCCGACCTGGTCGTGATTCTGAATAAAATCGACAAAAAACTGCGGTGGTTGCTCGCGACACTCTACCCCGCGCGATTTCTCGGTCTGAAGCGAGATTTCCCCCTGGTAGACAAAGCCCTCTGCCAGCGCCCGCGCCAGCTTTTTCTCCGGCTCAAAGGCAAAATCCTGATAATAGGCGTGTGATTCCCCGGTCGCGAAGACATGCGCGGCGTTGTGAAAATCATCATTCCATTCGGCGGTGAAAAGCGGCGTCTGACCATGCTCATCGCGCGGATGCAGGAAAATCACGTTGCGACTGTCTTCGGTTGTCAGATGGATATGCCGATCCGGAAAGGCGTCGCGGATCCGTTGCGCTATCTCGGGAAGAATATGGGTCTCAGCGTTGTCATGGATCTGGTCGATGGCGTCGAAGCGCAGACCGTCAAGATGATACTCCGAGAGCCAGAATAACGGCGCCTCAGCGATGTATTGCCGGACGGCTTCAACCTCATAGGCTATACCGTTGCCCCACGGGGTCATACGATCCTGATGGAAAAACGCCGGTGAGAGCAACGGCAGGTAGTTCCCTTCCGGGCCAAAGTGGTTGAGTACAATATCCAGCACCACGGAAAGCCCGAGCGCGTGGGCAGCATCGATGAAGGCATGAAAATCATCCGGTGTGCCATAAGCTGAGTGCGGGGCATACAGCAGTACGCCATCATACCCCCATCCGCGCGCGCCCCCGAACTGGGACACGGGCATCACTTCCAGTTGTGTAATACCCAGTTCGGCCAGATAAGGCAATTTATCGATGGCCGCCCTGAAGGTTCCTTCCCCGGTGAAGGTGCCGATATGCATCTCGTAGATCACCGTCTCTTCCCATGGCCGCCCTTGCCATTCCCGCTGTGCGGGCAGGTTGTGACGCGGGTCGATTACCACCGACGGGCCGTTGACGTCAGCCTGTTGCGCGCGCGAGGCCGGATCCGGCACCGCCATTCCATCCTGTAAAACAAACTGATACGGCGTACCGTGTCTGACGCCGGGCACGTCAACCTGAAACCAGCCGTCGCCCACCGCCGCCATCGGAATGTCGGTGTCGGTTAAACGCAACGTGAGATCTTTCTGCCCTTCTGCCCAGACGCGAAAACGTACAACGTCATCGGAAATAAACTCAGCACCCCAGTGCCTGCGACATGTTCTGAATTCCATTCATTGTCCTCGAATGACCACATTTTACGCGGAACGAAATACAAGCTTAGACCAGGATGAACAGAGTGTTATGCCAGCAGGGTATGCCGCTTCGTCTATTATCTATTTATAACTCCCACTTAAGGAATACTATGCATATTCGAAAAGGATTAAGCACCGACCTCGCCCGTCTTGAATGTTGTGATTTTTCTTTTACGGTCGATGAGATTGCCAGAGAGCCTTTTCTCAATGGTGATTTGCATATCGAGGCGCTAACCGATCCTTATCATAAAACCTATGAACTGGATCTCCAGACGCTGGAAAATCATTGCGTTAATCCCGATTCAATATTTCTTATCGCCGAAACGGATGACGGTGAAATCGCCGGTTTTATAACCGCGTCCTGCAACTGGAATAAATTTATTTCGGTGGATTACATTGCCGTGGAGCGTTCGAAACGCCGAACGGGCGCGGCGCACAAGCTGATGTCTGCCACCCACGTCTGGGCGCGAAGCCTCAACGCGCCCGGTTTACGGCTGGAGACGCAGAACGTTAATGTTTCTGCCTGCCTTTTCTATCGTCACTATGGGTTTATTCTGGGCGGTTACGATCGTTACCTTTACAACGCCCTGCCGGAAAAAGATGAGGTCGCCCTTTTCTGGTATTACATGCTGGCTTGAGAAAATATTTTATATCCGCCACTGGAATATAGATTTGTCTGAATTTGTCAATTTTGCCCGCTTACGTTTAATTAACGACTAATCTTGGAATTCACTATTAAGGAGGCCGGTATGTCTACAGGAAATAATCACACGCTGCATTACCCTCGTCCACCGTTTGCAGAACAACCGCAAAGGGCTCCCGGGCTGGCATCGGAAATGAAGCCAATACCGGATCATGGTGAAACAAGTTATATCGGGTCAGGAAAACTGGCAGGAAAAAAAGCGCTGATTACCGGCGGTGATTCCGGCATAGGTCGCGCGGTAGCCATCGCCTATGCCCGTGAAGGTGCAGATGTCGCTATTGGCTATCTGCCGGAAGAGGAGTCCGATGCGGCATCGGTCATTGCGCTGATTCAGGCCGAAGGCCGTAAAGCGGTCGCCATTCCCGGCGACATTCGCGTGGAGTCCTTCTGCGACACGCTGGTGGAAAAAGCCGTTGCCGAACTGGGCGGCCTGGATATTCTGGTGAATAACGCCGGACGCCAGCAGTACTGTGAATCTATCGACGATCTCACCACGGCAGATTTTGACGCGACGTTTAAAACCAACGTCTATGCCCCCTTCTGGATCACCAAAGCTGCGCTGCGCCATTTGCAGGAAGGTGCCGTGATCATCAACACCACTTCCGTTCAGGCGTTTAAACCGAGCGCGATCCTGGTGGACTATGCGCAGACCAAAGCCTGTAACGTGGCCTTTACCAAGTCTCTGGCCCAGCAGCTTGGGCCGCGTGGCATTCGGGTGAATGCCGTCGCGCCAGGTCCATACTGGACGCCTCTTCAGTCCAGCGGCGGTCAGCCTCAGTCTAAAGTTCAGAAGTTCGGGGAAGATACGCCCCTGGGGAGACCGGGTCAGCCGGTTGAAATCGCACCGCTGTATGTGCTGTTTGCCTCCGATTCCTGCTCATACGCTTCCGGGCAAGTGTGGTGCTCTGACGGCGGTACCGGCGTGCTGTAAAGCATCCTCTCAGACCTATCCATTTCATGGATAGGTCACATTCACTCCCCTGCTGTTCTCAAAAATCGCAGTTGAACTATGATGAACTTACTATTAAGGAGCCCATCATGTTTACTGTGAAAAAACTTGCGATATCAACCCTGTTGACCGGTTCAGTTTTATTCTTTCCAGCGATCCACGCGGTGGCCAGCGTTCCGCAGCATGTGGTGAAACAGCAGGCTGGCGGCTACAGCGTTCAGGTTGGCGACACGATTATCACCGCCTTTACGGACGGCAGCGTGCCGCAGGATCTGCACGCCTTACTGCGCCGGACGACGGCGGAAAATACCGATGCGTTACTGGCCAAAAACTTCCAGGCCAATCCGGTGGAAGCATCGATTAACGCGTTTTATATCGCCTTGCCCGGTCACAAAATCCTGGTGGATACCGGTTCCGGTCAGCTCTTTGGCCCCGGCAAAGGCGGGCGGCTGATTGAAAGCCTGGCGACCCAGGGCATCAAACCCGAAGATATTACCGATGTTCTAATCACCCATGCGCACTCCGATCACGCCGGTGGTCTGGTCAAAGACGGTCAGCGCGTGTTTACCCACGCGCAGGTCTATGTCGGCAAACCGGATATCGATTTCTTCTTTAACGACGAGAACCAGAAGAAGTCTGGCTATGACCAGAACTACTTCGATGTCGCGCACAAGACATTAAAGCCTTATCTGGATGCCGGAAAAGTGAAGACTTTCTCAGGCACCGAACAGCTTCTGCCGGGCATCAGCGGTACGGTTCACCCGGGCCACACCCCAGGTTCCGCGTTTTACACGCTGGAGAGCAAAGGTGAAAAAATTACCTTTGTCGGCGACATCATCCACGTCGCCGCAGTTCAGTTCCCGCAGCCCAACGTGACGATTGCTTACGATGAGGATCAGGACGGCGCCGCCCGGGTGCGCAACGCAGCTTTCGCTGAGTTTGTGAAAAACAAAGATCTGATTGCGGCTCCGCATCTGCCTTTCCCCGGGATCGGCTATGTGACGAAAGGTGAGCGGGAAGGCTACGCGTGGGTCCCGGTGACCTATACCAACCGTGACGCAAAATAAGATGTCCCCCTCCGATATGGATATGGACCTGATCCTGACGCTGGATGCGTTACTCAGGGACCAGAATATCACCCATGCGGCCGCGCGGCTGGGCATCAGCCAGCCAGCAATGTCTGCCCGCCTGGCACGCCTGCGCGTGTTGTTTGGTGAGCCGCTGTTTGTCCCTTCCCCACATGGACGTGGGGTGTTACCGACGCCGCGCGCCGAAGCGTTAAGGCCGCAGGTCGCGACGGTTTTGCAGGGTATATCGGCGATGCTTGAACCCACCACGTTCAACGCGCAGAACAGCAACCGCACTTTTGTTATTGCCCTGCACGAAAACCCGGCGCTAATGCTGGGGGCTGAGTTGCAGAATCAGATTAGCAGTGCGGCACCAGGTATCCGCCTGCGTTTTGCGCTCCCGGAAACCCAGCTGCTGTCAGCGCAGATGGAAAATGGCGATGTGGATATTTATATCGGCGTTAACGCGGGGGCGCACGATGCATGGGTCAGACGCAAACTGTTTGACGATGAATATGCCACAGCCCAGCGGAAAGGCCATCCGCGCGGTACGGGGCCGGTGGATCTGGAAAGCTATTGTAGTCTTTCACACCTGGTGGTTTCATCCGAGGGCGACCCGTTCGCGGGCTTTGTCGATCAGCATCTGGCGGGGCTTGGCCACCAGCGTAACGTGGTGATGTCGACGCAAAGCTATGCGATGGCGCCTGCGATTGTTGCCGGTACCGATTTACTCTGCACCCTACCCAGGCGCATGTTGCTACGCTTTACGCAAACGCTTGATATTTTTCCGCCGCCGCTGGATCTCCCGCCGATCGTCATTGGTATGTACTGGCATCCGAAAAACAGTCAGGATCCGGCTAACCGCTGGCTACGTGAACAGCTTCTTCAGGCCGCCGGACGTCAGGTATGATCGAGGATACTCATCAATTTTTTCAGGACCTCAGAGCGAATAATCCGGTGGCAAACCAGCGTCAGCTCGCTCTCCCGGAGTCGGTCAAGAATATCCACAAAGACGACGTTTTGTACGCATATCGCCTTCGCTGAAGCTGGCAGCATGGCGATACCAAACCCTGCCGAGACGAGGCTTATCACCGTGGGGACATCGGTGGCATTTTGCACAACGTCAGGCTGTACGCCCGCGCTGTGGCAGGCATCATAGAAATATTGCTCCAGCCCCATCCCCTCCGGGTCGCGCAGGGCGATCCACTTCTCCTCTTTCACCGACGCAAGCGTCAGCGCGGCGGAGCCCGCCAGACTGTGTTGACGAGGTAAGGCCAGCACGGCTTTTTCCGTTGTGAAAGGACGGCTTTGAAGATCGTCAGGCAGCAGCGGTAACGGGGCACGAATAATGGCCACATCGAGCTGGTTGCTTTGCACGCCGGTATAAAGGGTTTGCACGTTTCCCGTCATCATGGAAAGGCTGATGGCTGGCCATTTCTCATGTAAAAGCCGCAGCGCGTCGGGCAGCTTACTGTCGAATATCGCGCTTGAAACGCATCCGAGATTCAGCACGCCCTGTTCCCCTCTGGCCGTCTGTCTGGCATCCAGAATGGCCTGATCGGTCATAAAAATCGCCACTCTGGCTTTACTGAGAAACGCCTCACCGGCTGGCGTCAGCGTCAGGCGACGATTCGCCCGGCTAAAGAGCACTACCCCCAGACGATCTTCAAGCGTTTTGATTTGCTGGCTTAGTGCCGGTTGCGCCATGTTAAGGCGCTCCGCCGCACGATGCATGTGAAGCTCTTCCGCCACCACGATAAAATTGCGCATCAGTCGAAACTGCATACTGTGCCTTCATTATTGATAATAAAATTCATATTAAAATAGCATGAATGATGCAATTGATAGCCTTCTTCGTCCGGTTAAGAATGGATGCAATCATCCGAGGGGGAAAATATGGAAAACCACATCAACGATCTCAGAAGTGCTATCGAACTGCTCAAACGCCATGAAGGTCAATACCTTGAAACCAACCATCCGGTCGATCCTGACGCGGAGCTGGCGGGTGTGTACCGGCATATTGGTGCTGGCGGCACGGTAAAACGTCCGACGCGCATCGGCCCGGCCATGATGTTTAACGCTATTAAGGGTTATCCCGACTCCCGTATTCTGGTCGGTATGCACGCCAGCCGCGAGCGGGCGGCGCTCCTGTTGGGCTGCGAGCCCTCTGAACTGGCAAAACATGTCGGCCAGGCGGTGAAAAACCCGATTGCTCCCGTTGTCGTCCCGGCGGCCCAGGCGCCGTGTCAGGAGCAGGTGTTTTATGCCGACGATCCGGACTTCGATCTGCGTAAATTGCTTCCGGCACCGACCAACACGCCGATAGATGCCGGTCCGTTCTTCTGTCTGGGGCTGGTGCTGGCAAGCGATCCGGAAGACGCCTCGCTGACCGATGTCACTATTCACCGTCTTTGCGTTCAGGAGCGCGATGAGCTTTCCATGTTCCTTGCCGCGGGCCGCCATATTGAAGTGTTCCGTAAGAAAGCCGAAGAGGCGGGCAAACCCTTGCCGGTCACGATCAATATGGGTCTCGATCCCGCTATCTATATTGGCGCCTGTTTCGAAGCCCCTACCACGCCCTTCGGCTACAACGAGCTGGGTGTCGCCGGTGCGTTACGTCAGGCTCCCGTCGAGCTGGTGCAGGGTGTGGCCGTAAATGAAAAAGCGATTGCGCGTGCGGAAATTATTATCGAAGGCGAACTGCTGCCGGGCGTGCGCGTAGAAGAAGATCAGCATACCCACACCGGGCACGCGATGCCGGAATTTCCCGGCTACTGCGGGGAGGCTAACCCCTCCTTGCCGGTAATTAAAGTGAAGGCCGTCACGATGCGTCATCAGGCGATCCTGCAAACCCTGGTAGGACCGGGCGAAGAGCACACCACGCTGGCCGGTTTGCCAACGGAGGCCAGCATCCGGAATGCGGTGGAAGAAGCCATCCCCGGTTTCCTGCAAAACGTCTATGCGCATACCGCTGGCGGGGGCAAATTCCTTGGGGTATTGCAGGTTAAAAAACGCCAGCCTTCTGACGAAGGGCGTCAGGGTCAGGCGGCCCTCATCGCGTTAGCCACCTATTCCGAGCTTAAAAATATTATTCTCGTCGACGAAGACGTGGATATTTTCGACAGCGACGACATTTTGTGGGCGATGACGACCCGTATGCAGGGCGATGTCAGTATCACCCATCTGCCGGGGATCCGCGGTCACCAGCTCGATCCGTCTCAGGCGCCGGACTACAGTCCCTCAATTCGTGGCAACGGGATCACCTGCAAAACGATTTTCGACTGTACGGTGCCCTGGGCGCTGAAGTCCCGCTTTGAGCGTGCACCCTTTATGGAGGTAGACCCGACGCCGTGGGCACCTGAATTGTTTAAAAAATAGTATTAACCGGCAATCCTCTTCACCCTTTACGGGTGAAGAACCTCACGCTGAAATTGCCGCGTCCCCTGCTTTCTTGTAACCTTTGAGCGTTTATCACATCCCCATAAAAAATGAGACTACCGGACGCCTATGACAGCACATATTTCCAACGATCCTTTGCATGGCGTAACGCTTGAAATGCAGGTTAACGCGCTGGTTGCGCGATATGGCTGGAATGAACTGGGCAACCGAATCAAAATCAACTGTTTTCGCAAGGACCCGAGTGTTAAATCGAGTCTGAAGTTCCTGCGCCGGACCCCATGGGCGCGGGCGGAAGTTGAAGCCCTCTACCTCGACTCCCTTCACGATGACGGTACCGAGGAACAGGACGAACCGGCGTTTAATCCCTGGACGGATGGCCGGACACCCAGGAGCTAACACGCAAATGATGCGACACGTAAAACGGACTGGCGCGCTGCTTGGCTGCGCGCTTTTACTGGTAAGTTGCACTTCCAAACCACCCAAATCACTCGTTACCCCGCTGCCGCAGGCGAAACCTGTACAGCAGACTAACGAACCCATGCGCGGGATCTGGCTGGCGACCGTCTCCCGTCTCGACTGGCCCCCCGTGTCATCGGTGAATGGCCGCAGCGCGGACCAGCGTATCGCCCAGCAACAGAAGGCGCTGACGGACAAGCTCGATAAGCTGAAAAAGCTTGGGATCAACACCGTCTTCTTTCAGGTAAAACCGGACAGTACGGCGCTGTGGGCCTCTGAAATACTGCCGTGGTCAGATACCCTGACGGGGACTATCGGGGAAGACCCTGGTTACGATCCGCTCCAGTTTATGCTGGATGAAGCGCACAAGCGCGGGATGAAGGTTCACGCCTGGTTTAACCCTTACCGCGTCTCCACCAACACGAAGCCGTCGACCATCGCGGCGCTTAACCGTACCTCGTCGCTTCATCCCTCCAGCGTCTACGTCCAGCATCCGGAGTGGATCCGCACCTCGGGGGATCGTTTTGTTCTCGACCCGGGCATTCCCGAGGTGCGGGACTGGATAACCCAGGTGGTGATGGAAGTGGTGAATCGCTACCCTGTCGACGGCGTTCAGTTCGATGACTATTTTTACACCGAGACGCCGGGCTCAACCCTGAACGATGCCTGGACCTTCAGGCGCTACGGCGAGGGATTTGCGTCGAAAGCTGACTGGCGTCGGCACAATACGCAGCAGCTGATTGTGCAGGTATCAAGGGCGATCAAGCAGGCAAAGCCTGAGGTTGAATTTGGCGTCAGCCCGGCGGGAGTCTGGCGCAACCGCTCCTTCGACCCGGCAGGATCGGACACGCGCGGTGCCGCAGCCTACGATGAATCCTACGCCGATACGCGAAAATGGGTACAGCAGGGTTTACTGGATTACATTGCGCCGCAGATCTACTGGCCCTTCGCCCGCGACGCGGCACGATACGATGTGCTGACAAAATGGTGGGCTGACGTGGTGAAACCGACCCATACCCGCCTGTATATCGGGATCGCGTTCTACAAAGTGGGCGCGCCTTCCAGAAACGAACCGGACTGGACGGTGAACGGAGGCGTACCGGAGCTGAAAAAACAGCTCGACCTCAACGATTCACTGCCAGACGTAAAAGGCACCATCCTGTTCCGTGAAGACTATCTTAACCAGCCGCAGACGCAGGAGGCCGTAAATTACCTCCGGGGGCGCTGGGGTAGTTGACTGACAAAAGGCAGAAACGTCCTGTTTCTGCCTTTTTTTTACGGCTTCGGCCCGAACATCGCCTCAAGCTGTTTTGCGTCTGGCATTCCCACGACCTGCTGCAGTTCGTTTTGCTCATTCAGGTAATAAATAGCCGGTGTGGCATTCGCGCCGAGACTGTCCATAAGCGTCTGGTGATTTTGCAGGATCTCAACGGTTTCCCGTGAAGCCACCCCTTCAGGTTTAGGCAGCTTTTTACCGCCGGACAGCTCGTACTCTTTCCAGGCCGACACCGGATCTTTGGCATTCAGGATCGCGGAGGCGTTACGCCCGCTGTTCGGGTTAAGAAACGCAACCAGCAGCGTGTTGAGCTGGACCTTGCCGGCCTTCACCCACGGCTGCGCTTCAGCCCAGAACTGCTTGCAGTACGGGCAGAACGGGTCGGCAAAAACAAAGACTTTGCGCGGGGCGCTCTCCGCGCCCTCTTTCAGCGGATGCGCCGCATTGAGCTTTTTCCACATCTCGCGGCCCATCGGGGCGTAGATCTCTTTCTGGAAAAAGGCCTCGCTGAGGTTGGTTCCCTTCTCATCATACAGATAGCCAGACACCACGTGCTTTCCGTCAGGGGTCAGAAAGAGCGTCACGCCCATGTCCTGATACTGCCCCAGCCACGCTGGCGCGCCGCCGGGGGCATCAATTTTCTTAATGATTTTGATATCCTGCTGCTCACTGAAGTGCTTTACCACATCCGGAAGCGACTCCTCTGCCCTGACCAGCCCTGAAAACAGCAGAGCAGAGAGTAACAGCATCTTTTTCTTTGCTAACAGTTGAAGCATAACGACCCCTCTAAGATATTGTTTTTCAGAGTGGTCGAACTTTATTGCCCTGTCAACGCTTCATAAATATCCTTGAGGCGACTACGCAAAAATCGCACAGCTTTGTGTTTGCGGGATAATAACGCCTGCACGCTGTCGCCCGTTTCCTCCGCCAGCGCCTTCATGGTGTATCCTTCAAATTCCGTTTTTTCAAACACCTCGCGCTGTGGTGGCGGCAGTTCCGACAGGGCTTGCCCCAACTCTTCCCACAGCAGGATGTTGAGATACTCCTCCTCCGGGGTTTGCGGTACGCCGAATAACGTTTCTGCAATCTCCTGCTCCGGAAAGTCCTCGTCATCTGCCGTCAGGTACCCCGGCAGTGAAACCTCATGCTTTTTTCGCGCCCGGTCGATCATCTCATTCCGCGCGGCGCGAAACAGCCAGGCGGCGACGTTCTCCACCGGTTGTTCCACTTTCATCAACTGCCAGGTCACTTCCTGAAGAATATCATCGACATCATCACGAACCGCAGTCCGTCCGCGAATGAAGGCTTTTAGCCGTGCGCGGCAGGCATTGAGTGCCGAGATCAGTAATGATTCCCCCGCCTCACCGGCTTTCATATCGCTCACTCGGCTTCCGGCGCTTTCGCAGCGTTATCATCTCGCTTCTCATCCCGGTCATCGTGCCACCGGCAATGACCATGACGCCCAAATCCCGCCCGACGCTGCTGAATGAAGGCTTCACGTTGTTCGGGGGTCATATTCATCCATTGTGCGTGCATACGACGGTGTGCACCGAACATACCTGGACGAAAACCCAGCCCACCGAAAAGAATGCGGCTCAGCAGCAGGATCCCCAGCGCCTGCCAGAAGCCAATGGCTTTAACCCCCAGGATGGCCGGGAGCAACGCGTTCCACAGGGACATGACCAGCAGGCCAAGCACCACGAACAGGACTGCGCCTATCACGATGCCCTTGTACATACGATGGCGGCCCAAACCACGCCCGTGACCTTTTCCGTGCATATCAAAATTTCTCATGTGTACCTCGTTTATGTTGAATGATTATGGTCTCTGATGAGGTAGACGGATGAGGAACAGAAATATTGCCGGGGAAAGATAAAATTTATGTGATAGCGGCTTTGTACGGATAACAGTAATGGCTGAAGGAGATTGTGCAGCGGCTGAATGCAGACATTAAAAAGGCTCCAACAGGAGCCTTCCTCATTTAATCACGCAATTGCCGGCAGACGAAAACTCGAAATACTCTGCGACAGCTGCTGCGCCTGCTCCTCCAGCGAGGCCGCGGCTGCGGCGGATTGCTGCACCAGCGCCGCGTTCTGCTGGGTCACACCGTCCATCTCCGTTACGGCCTGCCCAACCTGACCAATTCCACGGCTCTGCTCTTCTGAGGCAACCGAAATCTGTTCCATCAGCGTATGCACTTTATTCACAGAGCTGATAATAGAATCAATCACCTCTCCCGAACGATTCACCAGTTCCGCACCGTTTTTAACGCTGGAAACAGACTGGGCGATAAGGCTTTCGATATCCTTCGCCGCCACCGCGCTTTTCTGGGCCAGGGTGCGCACTTCACTTGCCACCACGGCAAATCCTCGCCCCTGCGTACCGGCACGCGCCGCTTCAACGGCCGCGTTCAGCGCCAGAATATTAGTCTGGAAAGCAATACTGTTGATGACGCTGGTGATGTCCTCAATACGCTTCGAATTGGACGCGATAGTATTCATCGTTTCGATGACTTCACGGGTTACCGCTTCACCGGTATGGGCATTTTTCACGGCATCCTGCACCAGCTTACCGGCCTGGAAAACGTTATCGGTATTATTCGCCACCGTCGCACTCAGCTCTTCCATGCTGGCGGCCGTCTGGGTCAGGGCAGAAGCCTGTTGCTCGGTACGGGAGGCCAGGTCGATATTGCCGGAGGCAATTTCCTGCGCCGCATGCGTTACGGTGTGGCTGGCATCGCGCACCTGAGAAATGGTGGAGAGCAGCGCCTGGCGCATCTGCTCCATCGAGGACATCAGGTGATCGATTTCATTCCCGGAATCACGCTTGATCGGTACCGGTACGTCCAGCTTCCCGGCCGCAATCTGTCGACAGTGCTCGCGCGCCAGGTTCACTGGCGCAAAGACCACGCGTTTCATCAGCAGGCTGACGACGAAGATCACCACCACGAACAGCACCGCAATGCAGGCGATAATAATCAGACCCGACACAAAATTATGGCTCGCATCCTCGTTCAGCGTTTTGGCGTACTTCTGGTGAACGGAGAGAACCTGATCGAGCACAATTTCATATTGGCGATCGAGTTGAGACACCACGGGAATAAGAGCGTTGAACCGCGACACATCGTGAGCGGCGGCAGCGGCAATCAGTGGTGCCAGTCCCTGGTTACGGTAGTTTTGCCACGCCTCCTGGTAGGCAGTGACCAGCGGGGCTTCGTCCTGCAAACGCGGCGAGGCCATAAACGCCGAAAATGCACTATCGGCTTTGGTCAGCGCCTCTTTAACCGAGGCCAGTTTCGCAGACGAGTCGGTGGCGTCCCCCGCTTCCAACATTTTTACATACTCCATAACCCTGACGCGCAGGGTTCGGCTATGGTTAATGGGATCAATAATGGACAGGACCACCTGAATTTCTTTGTTCACATTATCCAGCGAAGTATTACTTTTAATGATGAGCCCAACGCTGGTGATGGTGCTGGCCACAAAGAAGAAAAGCAGAGAAAACAGGATAATCAGGGATGATTTTTTCAACGACATAACACACCTCAGGGATTTAATTTCCCTTTGGTTATCGGCTGAATACGATTTTTAATTAATTAAAGTTATTGATATATCCGTCAGACTTTACCCTGTCACTCCACGGCCTTGTACCGCCGTTGCAGTGTGGCATCCAGTTTACGCTGGATCGGCTCCGGCGTTTCCCCTTCAATCAGTTTGCCAATCAGATCAAAGCAGTGCCAGGCGAGCTGACGGTTATCCTGTCGAACGGTATCGACAGGAATGGTCAGAGAATCATAGAGATAGTGATCGTCAAAGCTGGCCAGACGCATATCGCTTTGCAGCAGATTATGTTGCCCCATATAGCGCAACACCCCTTCCAGCAGACCGCAGGCGGCGGTAAAAAGGGCTTTTGGCGGGCGGCCCAGGCGCGCGCAAAGTTCGGCAAACATTTCGTAGCCGGAGCTCGGATGGTAATTACCATGAATAATCCACTCCGGACGTAGCTCGACGCCAGCGTCACGCAGCCCCTGCTTAAACCCTTCCAGACGGTCACGCGTCGGGGAAAGCCGCGGCTGGCCGCCGAGGAAGTAGAACTCATCCGGATGCTGGCGCGCAATGTCGGCCACCAGCGTGGCGGTCGGGGTAATTGAATCGGTGAGGACCAGCGGCAGAGAACTGTCGTTCATATGACGGTCAAAGAGCACAACGGGCAACTGCTCGCTCAGCTTTTGATAATCCGCGTCGTTGAGCATGCTGGAGGCGACAATCAGCCCGTCCACCTGGCGGGCCACCATGTTATTGACCACCACCGTCTCCTGGCCCGGATTTTCATCGCTACAGGAGATCAGCAGCTGAACACCCGCCTCGCGGCAGAGGGTCTCCAGCTCATGAGAAAAAACGGCAAACCCGTAGTTGGTGATTTCCGGCACCACCAGACCAATGGTGTGGCTGCGGTTGTCCCGCAGCGAACGGGCGTGAATACTGGGCTGATAATGATGTTCTTTGGCAATCGCCAGCACACGCTCGCGTGTCTCCTCCGCCACCCGAAGCTCTTTGCTGCGGCCGTTCAGAACCAGACTGGCGGTGGCTTTTGATACCCCCGCCAGCTCCGCGATATCTTTAATGGTGACGCGTTTTGTTTTTCTCACAACGACTTAGATCCGGCTGCCAAAACCCCTATTCTATCATGCAGCTGCGCAGCGACCAGTAGCGTAATGTGATGTCGGACGCACCTTCGAAGCGAACCTGGGCCGGATGGTCAGGAAAATAGCGGCTGCTCATGACGCCTTCACCGTGATTGATGAAAATTTCGACGCTGGAACGGTCACACAGCACGCGTAAATGATGAACAGTGCCCTGCCAGTAGCGGGTCAACGTCTCTCCGGTTTCCAGGCTGGCGCGTTCCAGATGGATCCCCGCATCATCCATAATCAGCCGCAACGCGCCGGCAAAATCCACGTTTACGCACGATGCGCTCAGTTCGAACTCAAGACGGGTTCCCTCCAGCACCGGGGCATCGCTGGCGCGTCCCTGCCAGTGATGTTCATCCTCGCGCAGCGTTTCCAGCTCACGGACCGGCGTTTGCCAGAGCTTACCGTCGCGGTAGCGCAGCTCGCGCGGACAGGTCATCTGGTGGATCCAGCCGTGCACCCGTGTAGGCTGGAGCATCTCTTCGCCGTCCGGCACGCCCATCCAGCCGATGAGGATGCGGCGGCCGTCTTCTGCCACCGTGGTTTGCGGCGCGTAAAATTCGAAACCGGCATCAAGCTCATGCAATTCGTCGTGCGCAAATGCAGGCGTTTGATAATCAAATGCCCCACTCATCCAGACGGCCGGATAGGTGTTGAGATAGCGATGCGGTTCACGCGCCAGCCCCTGTGGGCAGCAGATCAAGACGTGTGTGCCATCAAGCGCAAACAGATCCGGGCACTCCCACATATAGCCCGCGTCCGTGAGTCCATTGACGCCGTGACCGGCGATTTCGCCGCAGGACGCCCAGGTGTGCAAATCGGCTGACGTAAACAGCAGCACCTTGCCGCGCTTATGCTGATCCTGCGCCCCGAGCACCATGTACCACTGCCCGTCATGGCGCCACACTTTCGGGTCGCGGACGTGCCCGGTATACCCGTCCGGCAGGGGCAACACCGGTCCCAGTTTGGCAAACGTGCCGTCGTCATTTTGCACCGCCAGACACTGCCAGGCGGTGCGGCCGCCATCGTCAAACTTAACGTTGCCGGTATAGCACAGGGTCAGCACGCCGTTGTTATCCACGGCGCTGCCGGAGTAACAGCCATTGCGGTCATACTCTTCGTCAGGCATCAGCGCCATTGGCTCGTGCTGCCAGTGCACCAGATCTGCTGAGCTCCAGTGCCCCCAGCACTTGTAGCGATGTTCACAGCCCAGCGGGTTCCACTGATAAAACAGATGGTAACGTCCGGCAAACCAGATAAAGCCGTTCGGATCGTTCATCAGCCCTGTCACCGGTGCGGGATGCCACTGCGGATAGTGGCTGTCCGCCAGCGCACGCGGCTGGCCTTGCATCACGGCCTGCAACACGGCAGGCCAGCGGGAAGGTAAGGTCATTATTCAGAGTCCGTTTTATATTTCAGCAGCAGAGAGACGGTGAACGCCACGCCAAAGGCAATCACCATGCCGATAATATAGTTGAGCAGCGAGCTTGCCTGAACGATCGCCATACCGGGAAGCGCCGTCAGGCCAACGGCGGTCATGTAGACATGCACCGACACCACCCAGGCACCGCCCGCCGCACCACCGATCAGCGCCGCGATAAACGGCTTCACGAAACGCAGGTTGATGCCAAAAATTGCCGCTTCGGTGATGCCCAGCATCGCGGAAAACGCCGACGGTAAGGTAATGGCTTTGATTTTGGCATCGCGGGTTTTGAACCACACCGCCAGACACGCCCCGCCCTGCGCCACGTTCGCCATCGCCCAGATCGGCAGCAGGAAGTTCACGCCAATCGACGGGTTACCCAGCAGTCCGGCCTCAATAGCGTGGAAGCTGTGGTGAATGCCGGTAATGACAATCACCGAATAGAGCCCACCAAACAACAGCCCGGCCAGCCAGCCCGCGTGGGCAATCAGGGTGCTAAGAATAAAGGAGATCCCGTCGCCCAGCGCGCGTCCCGCCGGGCCAATAATCAACAGCGCGATAAAGCCGGAGATAATGACGGTCAGGAACGGCGTCAGGATCAGATCTAACGCATCCGGGATCGCCCGGCGAAGCTGTTTTTCCACAATGCTCATAAACCACACCGCCAGCAGTACCGGGAAGACGGTTCCCTGATAGCCAATCATGGCGATTTCAAGACCGAAGAAGTTCATGGTGTGGAAGCCGGACGCTACGCCCCAGGCGTTGGTCAGCGCCGGATGAGTCAGGATGCCGCCGAGCGTTGCGCCCAGATACGGGTTGCCGCCAAACTCCCGCGCGGCGGTGAAGCCAATCAGGATCGGCAGAATAATAAACGCCGCCGAGCTGCACATATCCAGCATGATATAGAGCGCGTTATCCGGATTAACCCAGCCGTAGGTTTTAACCATCCCGAGCAGGCCCATCAGCAGACCCGAGGCCACGATCGCCGGAATAATCGGCACGAAGATGTTGGAGAGCAGACGCGCGATGCGCTGAAACGGGTTCAGCTTGCGGGCTGCAATATCCGCCGCTTCCGATTTACTGGACTCGCTTATCCCTGCCGCCTGAATAAACGCGGTGTAAACCTTATTCACCACCCCTGTGCCGAAGATCACCTGCATCTGCCCGGCATTTCGAAAACAGCCTTTCACGCCTTCAACCTTGCCGATAGCCTGCTGGTCGGCAAGCGCATCATCGACCAGCACCAGACGAAGGCGCGTGGCGCAATGTGCCGCGCTGGCAATGTTCTCTTTGCCACCGAGCAGCGGAATCAGCTCGCGCGCAATATGATTAAAATCCATAGATACCTCTTCCTGACCTATTTTTATGATGTTTGAAACGCCCCCGCGATGCGGGAGCGTGAAGGGTTAAAACCAGGTTTCCATCTGCACCCCAAAGTTCCATTCCCCGCCCGCGTTGAAGCCGCTACTGCCAAAGGCGTCATCGCTGGCGTAGTTATCCAGCTTGCTGCTCCAGTCCATCCAGGTGGCGAACAGGCGCAGCTCCGGACGGCTGAAGAAATCGCCAATCTTGCCCGCCTTTAACGTCGGGGCAAAGGTCAGCTTGTAGAAGCTACCGTTAACCGCATTGCGATCCTTGTAGCCTTCCGGGTTTAAATCCATGTACTGATAGCTGCCCTCGAACGCGAGGGCGAAATTCTGGGTCACCTCTTTGATCAGACGCGTATTGAGCGTGACCCACTCATAGCTGTCGCCCTTCACGTAGCGGTCCTTACTGCTTTGCGCGAGTACGGCGGGCGCAATGTGCCAGCCACCGCCCAGCGGCGTGACACCGTAACTTGCAAAACGCCAGGTATCGGCTTCTGACAGCAATGCGCCGTCTGCACCAATGCTTTTCACCTCGGCCCCCAGACCGTGGCCGTAAAGCAGCGCCGTTTTGGCGGAACCTTCCCGCAGGCCGTAGAAGCTCTCGTTATGCAGACCCACCAACGCATGCACCCCGTTATTCGCCGCATCGGTTTTAATCGCATCGCCGTTGCTGTCCTTACGGTCGTCATTATCTTTTGCCCGTAAGCCGCTGAACATCAACTGCACCGGCCCGGCGAAGTGGTTCATGCTTAAGATGTAGTTCTGGACGTTGTTGTCGATCTCCTCTTCACTGCCGAAATTACGGCCATAAAGGGAGAAGTTACTGCGCAGCGTATCGTTCCACTTCACGTCGTAGACGCCGCCGCCGGTCCCGGCGAGAAATACCACGTCGGAATCCAGCCAGTGAATGTCGAAGTTGTCGCGGTCAAAACGCTTACCCGCCCAGAAGGTGCTGCCTTTCAGCGCACCGGTAACGTCCGGCAAATTGCCCAGCTCGGCAAAGGCCTGACGAATGTTCAGGTCGCTGCTGTCTGCCGACCAGTCGTTATAGGTTTTCTGACCGTCGGCCAGCATCGCCTTAAAGCGCGTCGTCGCACCATTCTCCAGCGTCTGTTTGTGCTCAACATTCAGCTCAACGTAGGTATCCGCTTCGTTCCCCAGACGCCCAATGGCCCCGCCCGTTTCCCCGGCGGGCGTCAGATAAGGGCCGCTTTTGCTGCTGGAGGCCGCGTCGTTCATCAGCAGGCCGGAACGGGCGTAACCGTGAAATTCAAAACCGCCTGTCCGATCGGCTTTCTCTTCCAGCACCGTAGTACGTTGCGCCACCGCCTGTGTGGAGGTCTGCGCTTCCTGCTGCGCAGCCACCAGCTGCTGTGTTTTCTGTTCCGCTGCCGTGGCGCGCTTTTCAGCAACCTGCGCGCGGGTTTCCGCCTCCTGCAAACGCTGCTCCAGCGCCGCCAGGCGCGCTTCGATACGTGTCATATCCGTCTGGGCAAAAACAGAGGTACTCCCGGCCAGCATGCCTATCATCACGGCAAGTCTGCGTTTTTTATACATTTTGTCGCATCCCTAATAACTATCGGTGAAAATGCTAAATTGCTAAACCGGTTTAGGCTGATGATACTAAACCGTTGAATTTTGAATCGGCAACGTTTTTTGCTAAACCGTTTTAGTAAGTGTGATCGAGGCGACAATTCAGGCCGCCGACCGGAGGCCTGGAGAGGTGAATTACAGTTCGTGATGATAAGGCAGCGCGGTCATTGCCCCTTTTGCGGTTGTCGCCAGCGCTCCGCAGCGCTGCGCTAACGTGATGACCTCTGAGAGACGGGCCTGGCCATGACGTGCCAGACCGAACAGCAGCCCGGCGACGAAAGCATCCCCCGCACCGGTGGTATCAATGCATTCCACGGGTGATGCAGGATAGTGCGTCAACGCGCCTCCCTGCCAGGCGGTGACGCCCTCTTTTCCCTGCGTCACCAGCACCAGCCTGGCCGGACAGGTGCGCATTAGCTCCGCCAGCCCCTCATGGACCTGCGCATTTCCGGTCAAGAACGCCAGCTCTTCCACCGAGATTTTCACCACATCTGCACAGGCTGATGCCCGCTCAAGACACTGGCGCAGCTCGACTTCATCGTGCCAGAGATCGGCGCGGATATTGGGGTCAAAGCTGACGAAACCGCCCGCCTGTCTGATAGCGGCCATCGCCTGAAACGTCGCGGAACGGCTGGGTTCGGCGCTGAGCGCGATAGAGCAGACGTGCAGCCACTCCCCGGCGCGGAATGGCGGGAGATCGGCAGAGTCGAGGAATAAATCAGCGCTCGGGCGAACCATAAAGGTAAAGGAACGTTCCCCGTCGTCATCGAGATCCACCACCACCGTGGAGGTGCGATGCTGCGGGTCCAGGCGCAGCCATTCTGTATTAACCTGCTCATCCGCAAGCGTTTTTTGCATAAAGCGCCCGAAGGGGTCGTCGCCCACCCGGCCTATAAAGGCGCTTCTGCCGCCCAGACGCGCAATCCCAACCGCGACGTTGGCCGGTGCGCCGCCCGGACATTGCAGCAGTTTGCCCTCTCCGTCGGGCAACAGATCCACCACTGCATCGCCAAGTACCCAGATCGTCTCCATATAACCTTCTTAGCTAAATAATGTTAAACCGGTTTAGCTATTTAAGCACAGGCAGGGTGTCGGGGAAATATGGCGAGGGAAAATTTGCTTAACCTACCCGTTGGGGCCAGTGGATATCACCCACGCCATTGAGCTGCGGGCGGGCGAACAAAAAGCCCTGGAAGCGGCGAATACCGGCGGATTCAAGCCAGCACCACTCTTCTACCTTCTCAATGCCTTCTGCGACCAGCGTAATCTCCAGATCGGTGCAGCAGCTGATTATCGACTTCACAATCGCCTGCTTGGGTCCGCTCTGGTGAATATCGCTGACGATCTCCCTGTCGATTTTGAGCTTATCCGGCTGGAACCGGGTGAGCAGCGACAGACCGGCATAGCCGGAACCAAAATCATCTATTGCCAGCCCAACCCCTTCCGCTCGCAGCTGTTTAATGGCGCTGTTAAACTGGTTAAAGCCGGATATCATCTCGTTCTCAGTGACTTCAATGACCACCTGCTCTGGCTGTAGACCGTGCTTTTTGATCTGCGTTACCAGGAACTCTACCGCACCCGGCACGTTAACCAGCGACATTGGCAGCAGGTTCACCGCCAGTTTGTGGCTGCCGATGCCCAGCTTTTGCGCCAGCGCAAAGGTCCAGGCTTTGGTATGCAGATCGACTTCGTATATCTTTTCACGATCGAGACTACGGAAAAAATGCTCCGGGCTGCCGCCGTCGTTTCCGCGTATAAGCGCTTCGAGAGAACTGATTTTGCCTTCGGACGGCTCGACAATGGGTTGCAGCGCAAACTGGCAGGGCTGTCCCGCCAGCAGACCTAACCCTTTACCAAACGGCGCGCGCTCTCGCGAAAGCGTCCATTTATCAGGCTCATAGTCCGAAGCGGGTGGGATAGCGGTTTTGCCGGCGATAAAGGTCTGAATAAATTTGAAGACCCGATCCTCAGAAGTCAGGTAGCTTTCCAGCTTGCTGTAATGCAGAACCGATGCCAGAACCGCTTTCGGGGTCTGAACGTCCAGGTTAAACAGCAGCATTCCCACGTCTTCGAAACGTCGGCGCGGACCGTAATCGCGCATCAGCTCCACCACGCCGGTATGCCGGTTGTCCGCACGGATGGTGTTAAAAAGCGCGACGACGTTCTGTTCCGTGCCTTCGAGAATTTGCAGAACGTCACGTCCACGGGAGAGAAGAATGCCTGAGATGCCCTGCTCCGTATTACGGATCCTGGCCTTTTCAACCAGCGCGCTTAACGCTGCGGAGGTGCAGGTTAAGCTCAGCTGGCTTCGATAAATGAGAGTTGTCAGCACAGAAACGGGGTCCGGTATGGGGTATACGCCTGAACGGTACTGTTTAACATAGTTCCCTGGGGTGGCCTAGTCTATTCCACTTCGGGGTTGATTCTCACCGAGACGGCTGTCGATCCGCGTCTGCATATAGTCGTAGAAAGGATTCGACGTTACGCGCATTAACGCATCTTTACCGACGCTCAGAACTGAGGTTTCTCCCCACAGGGCTATCGTCCCGAGACTGATTCCATAGCGGTTTTTCACCTCAGGATGGCGGCCATACAGATCGTCTTCAGGCGGGAACGGAATGGCAATATGCGACAGGGAATAAACCTCCTGCGGATACGAGACCGACAGCGGCGTCACCGTTTCCCGGGTGCTGCCCGCAGGCGTTGTCTTTGCCACCATATCAAACCTGTCAGGGCTGGCATTGGTCACGATTGTGACACTGTAACGCCTTTTCGCCTCGGGAAGCAGGTCAGCCACCGCCGTCCAGGATGATGGCCTGAACAGTGGACGGAAACTCCCGGCCTGATTGATGTCAAATACCACCAGTTCGCTGCCATTTGCCGGAAGCTGGTCAAACAGCCCGCTGACTACGGCGCGGGTACTGACCGTTGAATCCATGACCGACTGAAACGCCAGTACCGGCGGGAGCTGCGTTAGTTTGTGATCATGAACATCGCAGTTTATCTGCTCATGCAGCGCCCGGGTAAGCAGCCAGGATTGACGTGCCGCATTCACCGGGAACGAATTGTATTTATAAGGATTATATTCCGGCGAAATGTTGAGCCACGCGGCTTTGGCAAACGCCGGTAACATAGCCGGTAGCCCGGCGAATCCGGCAAAGCGCGCAAACGCCGTGACGCCAATCATCGGTGAGAGCAAAACGATCTGCTGAGGTTTACGCAGTTCAGGCGCATCAAGGGCGTCGAGGGCGTATTTCATCGCCAGCGCCCCGCCGTTGGAATAGCCCACCAGGTGCAGGGGGAGATCGTTCCCCGTCAGGCGTGTTGCTTCACGAACCGCAAGGCGCGTAGCTGCCAGCCACGCCTCCCAGTCAACGTCTGTCAACGCGCCCGGCGCCGTGCCGTGTCCGGGCAAACGAGGTACTACGGCCACAAAGCCGTGCTTTTGATAATTCACAGCCAGACGCCTGACGCTGTAGGGCGAATCCGTCAGACCGTGCAACAACACTACCGCCCCGCGCGGCTTTCCGGCAGGCATCAGCACAAACGACCGGTTTGCATCCGGAGTAAAGTGTCCTGGCCACACCAGGCTCTGACGGTAATAGCGGTTCAGCGGCGTGCGCTCTGCGGGGGTGACTTTCGCCGTCACCTCAGCATCAAGAGCGGTGAAGATGGCGTTTTCCCGCGCGACATAGGCTGCGAAGGTCGCGTTATCCATCTCCTGCACGGACATTTCGTCAGCCCGCCAGGTATGCCAGTGATGCAGGGACGGCCCCTGCTGCGAAAGATAAACCCGCACCGCCAGCAGAACGAGCACAATGATCCCGATAACCATCGCTATTTTTTTTGCGAGAGCCATCAGGCGCACGCTGACCCGCCAGGGCAAATTCGCCATGTAAGGCTCCCTCTCTTATCCACAGATCTTTCATCTTACCAAAAAATGTGAAGAGGCTGTCGTATTCACCAAATAGATACCGCTCAGGCCGGACACTGCACCAAAAGTGAACTACGCTGCACAAATGTTGAGCATCTGTTAAACAAATATTGCATTAACTTTGCTGCACAGCGCGTTTTCGCCGCAATGTGAACATGGCACGCGTCCTGCATTGTTAATCTGATAACAGAAACCCGGCCTTTGACAGCCAGTTAACAGCGAGGCGGTATGACGACCAAACCTGAGGTGTTGAGCCGTATCGAAGCGACCTTTAGCCAGCTCACCCCGAGCGAAAAGCGGGTGGCAAGCTGGATGCTGGCGCACGTCGGGCAGATCCCTTTTGAAACGGCTGAGAGCGTGGCGCTGGCCACGGCCACCAGCGGGATCACCGTCGGACGCTTTCTGCGCAAGCTGGGCTATCGCAACCTTGATGACGCCAAAAAAAGCCTGCGCGATCCCCATCAGCCCTGGGGCATTAACGAGCGGCTGGACTCCTGGAAACAGCAACAGCCGCTGTCGGATCGCCTTCAGCACTCCCTGTCGCTGGAGGTGGACGCCATTGCCCATGTCTACCAGCTGGCGCAAAGCGAAACGTTCAGGCAGGTGGTCCAGCAACTTTCCCATGCCGACGCCGTCTTCGTGCTGGGGATCCAGTCCACGCGCGGGATCGCCAATGCGTTCTTCAGCCATCTGGAGTATCTGCGCCCGCGGGTAAGCTATTCCGAAGGGCTCTCCGGTAGCTGGGTGGAGTCGCTTAACTCCGGCTTTGCTAACCCGTATATCGTGCTGACCGATACCCGCGCCTACTCCGCCATTGCCCGCCAGTACTGCCGCGTGGCGAGCGAAAAAGGACTGGCGATGGCGCTGATCACCGATATCTGGTGCCCGTGGGCGCGGGATTACCCGATTGATTTACTCCAGGTGAAGACCGATACCGGCCATTTCTGGGACTCGCTGGCGCCGGTGAGCTGTCTGTTCAACCTGCTGCTGTCGGGCGTTGTGGAGGCGCTGGGGGAAGCGCTGCCGGAACGTCTGGCAATCAACCGACAACTACAACAAGAATTTGGTCAATTTGAACGCTAAAGGAGCGGAGCTATGCCTGAAGAGAGTCAACTGATTGATGTGGCGAAAACTTTTCCTACGCTGCATATCGATCTGAAATACTCGACCGCCGATAACATTACCGGCCGCCCGATCTATCAGCACGCCGCGTGCCTGCTGCACACTGATGCCGCCACCGCGCTGGCGAAATCGATCAGTATCGCCGCGCTGGCCGGTCTGAAGCTGGTGGTCTACGACGCCTATCGCCCGCAGCAGGCACAGGCGCAACTCTGGGATGCCTGCCCCAATCCGGAATACGTGGTGGATGTCGCGATTGGCTCGAACCACAGCCGGGGCACTGCCATTGACGTCACGCTGATGGATGAACACGACAACGTGCTGGATATGGGCGCCGGGTTTGACGAAATGCACGACCGTTCTCATGCCTGGCACCCTTCCGTTCCGCCCGAGGCGCAGCGAAATCGTCTGCTCCTGAACGCCGTTATGTACGGCGGCGGTTTTGTGGGCATCAGCAGCGAGTGGTGGCATTTCGAGCTGCCGAACGCCGCCAGCTATCCGCTGTTAGATGACCAGTTCGCCTGTTATCCGATCACACACTCACTGTAATTCTGGAGCCCGGCCATGAAAACAACGCTGCTTACTACCCTGATTGCCGCTACGCTCGCCCTGAGCGCCCCTCTCGCGCTGGCGGCGGTGCCAAAAGATATGCTGGTGATAGGGAAAGCTGCCGATCCGCAAACGCTGGATCCGGCGGTCACTATCGATAACAACGACTGGACGGTGACCTATCCCTCGTACCAGCGTCTGGTGAAATACAAGCCTGGCACCACGGAGGTGGAAGGCGATCTGTCGACGGGCTGGAAGGCGTCAGACGACCAGAAAGTGTGGACGTTCACCCTGGCAGATAATGCAAAATTCGCCGACGGCACGCCGGTGACCGCCGAAGCGGTCAAGCTGTCGTTTGAACGTCTGCTTAAAATCAACCAGGGACCTTCCGAAGCGTTCCCGAAAGATTTGAAAGTGGACGTGGTGGATGAGCATACGGTGAAATTCACCCTCAGCCAGCCGTTTGCCCCGTTCCTCTACACGCTGGCCAATGACGGCGCGTCGATCGTCAACCCGGCGGTGCTGAAGGCCAATGCCGCCGACGACGCACGCGGTTTCCTGGCGCAAAACACCGCGGGTTCCGGACCGTTTATGCTGAAAAGCTGGCGGAAAGGTCAACAGCTGGTGATGGTGCCCAACCCACACTGGCCAGGTGAAAAGCCGCACTTTAAGCGCGTCTCGGTGAAGATTATCGGTGAAAGCGCCTCGCGTCGCCTGCAACTTTCCCGTGGCGATCTGGATATCGCCGACGCCCTGCCGGTGGATCAGCTTGCTGCTCTGAAGCAGGAAGGCAAAGTGGCCGTGGCGGAATACCCGTCCCTGCGGGTGACCTACCTCTATCTGAACAACAGTAAGCCTCCGATGAATCAGGTGGATTTGCGCCGCGCGGTCTCCTGGGCGACCGATTACCAGGGGATGGTGAAAGGCATTCTCAGCGGGAACGGCAAGCAGATGCGCGGCCCGATCCCGGAGGGCATGTGGGGCTTCGATGCGAACGCCATGCAGTACAGCTTTGACGAGGCCAAAGCCAAAGCGGCGCTGGAGAAAGTCAAAGATAAACCTGCCAGCATGACGTTCCTCTATTCCGATAACGACCCGAACTGGGAGCCTATCGCCCTCTCCACGCAGGCGAGCCTGGGCAAGCTGGGGATTAACGTCAAGCTCGAGAAACTGGCGAACGCCACCATGCGCGACCGCGTCGGCAAAGGTGATTATGACATTGCGATTGGTAACTGGAGCCCGGACTTCGCTGACCCGTACATGTTCATGAACTACTGGTTCGAATCGGACAAAAAAGGGCTGCCGGGTAACCGCTCATTCTATGAGAACAAAGAGGTCGATGCGCTGTTGCAGGCGGCACTGAAAACCACCGATCAGGCGGAACGCACCAAAGATTACCAGCAGGCGCAGAAAGTGGTGATTGACGAGGCGGCTTACGTTTATCTGTTCCAGAAGAACTACCAGCTGGCGATGAACAAAGAGGTCAAAGGCTTCACCTTTAATCCGATGCTTGAGCAGGTCTTTAACATCGCCACCATGAGTAAGTAACGGCCCACGCCGGGGGGAAGTGTATGACGTTCTGGAGCATTGTGCGCCAGCGCTGCTGGGGGTTAATCCTGGTGGTGGCCGGTGTCTGTATTATTACTTTTATTATTTCACACCTGATCCCCGGCGATCCGGCCCGCCTGCTGGCCGGTGACCGCGCCAGCGATGAAATCGTGCAGGGCATCCGCCAGCAGCTGGGGCTGGATCAACCGCTCTATATTCAGTTTGGCCGCTATGTAGAGGCGCTGGCGCACGGCGATCTGGGCACCTCCATTCGCACCGGTCGCCCCGTTGCGGAAGATTTGAAAGCCTTTTTCCCCGCCACGCTGGAGCTTGCCTTTTGCTCCCTGCTGCTGGCGCTGGTGATTGGCGTGCCGCTGGGCATTTTATCGGCGGTGTACCGTAACCGCTGGCTGGATCACCTGGTGCGACTGATGGCGATGACGGGCATCTCGACGCCTGCCTTCTGGCTGGGACTGGGAGTTATCGTTCTGTTCTACGGTCAACTGCAAATTCTGCCCGGCGGCGGCAGGCTAGACGACTGGCTCGATCCGCCCGCCCACGTTACCGGTTTTTATCTGCTGGACGCTCTGCTGGAAGGCAACGGCGAGGTGTTTTTCAACGCCCTGCAGCACCTGATTTTACCCTCCCTGACCCTGGCCTTCGTGCATCTGGGTATTGTGGCGCGTCAGGTACGTTCCGCGATGCTGGAGCAACTGAGCGAGGATTATATTCGTACCGCCCGCGCGAGCGGGTTGCCGGGCTGGTACATCGTCCTGCGCTACGCCTTACCCAACGCCATGATCCCCTCTATTACCGTGCTCGGGCTGGCGCTGGGCGATCTGCTGTACGGGGCGGTGCTTACCGAAACCGTGTTTGCCTGGCCGGGAATGGGGGCCTGGGTGGTGACCTCCATTCAGGCGCTGGACTTCCCCGCCGTCATGGGCTTCGCGGTCGTGGTATCGCTGGCGTATGTCTTCGTTAATCTGGTGGTGGATCTGCTGTACCTGTGGATCGACCCGCGAATCGGGCGCGGAGGTGCCGAATGATGTTAACTCAGGAAACGCCCGTCCCTGTCAGCACCGCTAAACAGCGCATCAACTGGGCAAAGCTGTTCTGGATGTTACGCAAAAGCCCGCTCACGCTGATCGGCGGGGTGATTATGATCGTGATGCTGCTGATGATGGTGGTCTCGCCGTGGATAGTCCCGCACGATCCGAACGCGCTGGATCTGACCGCGCGCTTGCAGGCACCGTCAGCCCAGCACTGGTTTGGCACCGATG
Source organism: Enterobacter cloacae complex sp. 402C9 (assembly GCF_050030745.1). Taxonomy (NCBI): domain Bacteria; kingdom Pseudomonadati; phylum Pseudomonadota; class Gammaproteobacteria; order Enterobacterales; family Enterobacteriaceae; genus Enterobacter; species Enterobacter cloacae complex sp. 402C9. The sequence goes on from NZ_JBLGUW010000001.1 coordinate 2,378,231, forward strand.
AGGTGGGCCGGGATCTGTTCAGCCGCGTGCTGGTGGGCAGCCAGCAGTCCATCACAGCGGGGCTGGCGGTGGTGGTGATTGCGGGCGGCATCGGTTCGCTGCTCGGCTGTTTGTCCGGCGTACTTGGCGGGCGCGGCGACGCCATCATTATGCGCATCATGGACATTATGCTCTCCATCCCCTCGCTGGTGCTGACGATGGCCCTGGCCGCCGCGCTCGGCCCAAGCCTGTTTAACGCGATGCTGGCGATTGCGATTGTACGCATTCCGTTTTACGTGCGGCTGGCACGCGGGCAAACGCTGGTGGTGCGCCAGTTCACCTACGTGCTGGCCGCCCGCACCTTTGGCGCATCGCGCTGGCACCTGATCAGCTGGCATATCCTGCGTAACGCCCTGCCGCCGCTGATCGTACAAGCGTCGCTGGATATCGGCAGCGCCATTCTGATGGCCGCCACGCTGGGCTTTATTGGATTAGGCGCGCAGCAGCCGACCGCCGAATGGGGGGCAATGGTGGCCGTGGGGCGTAACTACGTGCTTGACCAGTGGTGGTACTGCGCGTTTCCGGGGGCGGCAATTCTGATCACGGCGGTTGGCTTTAATCTGTTTGGCGATGGTCTTCGCGACCTGCTGGATCCCAAATCAGGAGGGAAGCAGTCATGAGTGATTCCGTATTATCAATTGAAGATTTGCACCTGAGCTTCCCCATTTTTCGCGGTGACGTCCACGCGCTCAACCACGTCTCGCTGGAGATTGGCCGGGGTGAAATTGTCGGCGTGGTGGGCGAATCCGGCTCGGGAAAATCGGTCACCGCGATGCTGGCGATGCGCCTGCTGCCGGAAGGCAGTTACCATGTTCACCATGGCCGGGTCACGCTGCTCGGGGAAGATGTGCTGAACGCGTCGGAAAAACAGCTTCGTCAGTGGCGCGGCGCCAGGGTGGCGATGATTTTTCAGGAGCCGATGACGGCGCTTAACCCCACGCGCCGGATTGGCAGGCAGATGGTGGAGGTGATCCGCCAGCATCAGTCGCTTTCCCGCCGCGACGCGCGGCAGAAGGCGATCTCCCTGCTGGGCGAGATGCAAATCCCGGATGCGGCGCAGGTAATGGATCGCTATCCGTTTGAGCTTTCCGGCGGTATGCGCCAGCGGGTAATGATCGCCCTTGCCTTCTCCTGCGAGCCGGAGCTGATCATCGCTGATGAACCCACTACCGCGCTGGATGTGACCGTCCAGCTTCAGGTGCTGCGTCTGCTGAAACATAAAGCGCGCGCCAGCGGAACGTCGGTGCTGTTTATCAGTCACGATATGGCGGTGGTGTCGCAGCTTTGTGACCGGATGTACGTTATGTACGCGGGCAGCGTGATCGAAAGCGGCAGCACGCAGACCTTGATCCACCATCCTGTGCACCCCTATTCGATTGGCCTGCTGCGGTGTGCCCCGGAAAATGGTAAACCGCGCGAGATCCTCCCGGCCATTCCCGGCACGGTACCTAACCTCAGCCACCTCCCGCGCGGATGTGCTTTTCGCGAACGCTGTTTTGCTGCCGGGGCGAAATGCAGCGAAACGCCGCGCATAATTTCCACGGGCGCAGAAGGCCAGCAGGCTGCCTGCTGGTACCCACAACAGGAGAGACGCCATGTCTGAGGTACTGCTGGAACTGGATAGCGTGCATGTGAATTTTCCTGCGCGCAAAAACTGGCTGGGGCGCGTGACGGAACAGGTACACGCCCTTAACGGCATGGATCTCCGGATCCATCGCGGCGAAACGCTGGGCGTTGTGGGGGAATCCGGCTGTGGAAAGAGCACGCTGGCGCAGCTGCTGATGGGCATGCTCAAACCGAGTACCGGTGCCTGTCAGCGCGCGAATGCGGCGGGTGGTATGCAGATGGTATTTCAGGACCCGCTCTCGTCCCTCGATCCGCGTTTACCCGTCTGGCGCACCATCACCGAGCCGGTGTGGATACAGCAACGTCGCAGCGAACGGGAGCGTCGTCAGTTGGCTGAAACGCTGGCGCAGCAGGTTGGGATTCGAGCGGAATATCTTGACCGCCTGCCGCATGCGTTTTCGGGCGGACAGCGCCAGCGCATCGCTATTGCCCGGGCGCTCTCTTCGGATCCGGACATCATCGTGCTGGATGAACCCACCAGCGCGCTGGATATTTCCGTCCAGGCACAGATCCTCAATTTGCTGGTTGCCCTGCAACAGCAGCGAAATCTGACCTACGTGCTGATCTCGCACAACGTCTCGGTGGTCCGGCACATGAGCGACCGGGTGGCGGTAATGTATCTGGGGCAAATCGTGGAACTGGGGCCGACGGACCAGGTGCTGGGTCAGCCGCGCCATCCGTATACGCAACTGCTGCTTGACTCCGTTCCCCGGACCGGAGAACCGCTGGATGAGGATCTGGCGTTGCGAAAAACCGATCTTCCGGGTAATCGCCACCTGCCCGTTGGGTGCTATTTCCGCGACCGCTGTTCGCTGGCGACGCAGGGATGTGAACAGCCGCAACAGCTCCAGCCCTCTTCCGCAAGCCGAAGCGTACGCTGCTGGCGTAACCGTTAAAAATGAGCCGGGCATGCGCCCGGCCCGATATCAGTTCAGTTTGTAATCCAGCGTGATTTCCGCTTTCAACAGCTGCGAGACCGGGCAACCGGCCTTGGCTTTCTGGATAATGCCGTCGAACTGCTGCGGATCGATACCCGGTACTGTCACCTTGCTTTGCAGCGCGACTTTGCTGATGGCAAAACCGCTGTCGGTTTTATCCAGCGAGACATCCGCCGTGGTATCGATGGAATCGGCGGTATAACCCGCTTCGCCCAGCATTAGCGACAGGGCCATAGAGAAACATGCCGCGTGCGCTGCGCCAATCAGCTCTTCCGGGTTAGTCCCTTTCTCGCCCTCGAAGCGGGTGTTAAAGCCGTAAGGTTGCTGGTTAAGGACGCCACTTTCGGTCGATACCGTCCCTTTGCCGCGTTTGATGTCGCCAGACCAGTGTGCTGAACCGTGCTTATGAATCGTCATTCTTGCTCTCCTTTTGGCTTACAAAGGGATAAGTATAGGACGCATAATCTATTTTGCAGGGAAGACAGACTAGTCCGATCGCGTGGCAAGGTGGTTTGCCAGCGCGTCGAGGAACACACGCTGCGCCGCAGGCTGATAGTCTCGCGACTGATAAATACCAAAAATGCCGATCGGTTTTGGCGTATAGGCGCTGAGCACCGGCACCAGGCTTCCCTGCCGTAGCGCCGCGTCGGCCTCGCGCTCGGGCAGCATGGCAATACCACAGTGATTTATCGCCGCCTCCATTAGCAGAGATGAGATGCTGGCGCTGAGATTGCCGCTGACCGCCGTCGTGACCGGCTCCCCTGCCGGCGTTAAAAAACGCCACGACTGACCGGCAAAAAAGCTGTAATGCAGGCAGTTGTGCCGGGCTAAGTCTTCCAGCTCCTCTGGAACGCCCCGGCTTGCAAGGTAGTGCGGCGAGGCGCAAAGCACGGACCGACACTCTCCCAACCGGCGAGCGATCATACCCGGTTCGGGGTTATCGGTAATGCGGATCGCCACGTCAATTCGCTCGCCCACCAGGCTCACCGGATGGTTGTTAACATCCAGCTCAATGCGCAGTTGAGGGTAACGCTGCAACAGATCGGGCAGCACCGGAGCGATAATCTGCATCGCGGTAAAATGCGCGCAGGCGACACGAAGCGTGCCTGAGGGTTAATCCTTCACTGACTGATCTTCAATTTCCTGAGAAATTTGCGATAGCGTGCGCGTCTTTTGCAGGACTTTCTCCCCCGCCGCCGTCAGCGTCAGCTTGCGGGTGGAGCGGTTAACCAGCCGCGCCCCGGCCCACTTCTCCATCTGCTCCAGATAACGGCTCACCATCGGACGGGAGATCCCCAGCGCCCGCGCCGCCGCGCTTAAACTCCCCAGTTCACAGATGCGGTTGTACACCTGGGCGGCAATAACGCGATCCATTTTGACCTCCATTTGCTCGATCTACGAAACTAAGCATCTCCTGTTTCAGGAATTCTGGCAAATGAAGAGATCCGTACAATAGAGTCTTTCTTGAAGAACAGAGACATGACCATGACTATCGCCCGCCTTGCTTTGCTGACAACCCTTTTCACTCCGGCCGTCTTTGCCGCGCCGTTGACCGTTTATACGTATAACCCGCAGGAAAAAGGCATTTTTGCCGTTTCTTCCACGCTGGTATCTGGCCCGAAAGAGGCGGTACTGTTTGACGCCCAGTTCAGCGTGAAAGATGGCGAAGCGCTGGTAGAAAAAATTCGCCACAGCGGTAAAACGCTGAACAAAATCGTGATCACTTCCGGCGATCCGGATTTCTATTTCGGCCTGCAACCGCTGATGAAAGCCTTCCCTAATGCCAAAGTTGTCGCCACACAACAGGTGGTGGACCATATCAGGGCCACAAAAGACGCGAAGCTCGCCTTCTGGGGGCCACAGATGAAAGATGGCGCGCCGACGCAGCTCTACGTGCCGCAAGTGCTTGCCTCAACCACCTTTATGATTGACGGTGAGAGAGTAAGCATTGAAGAGCCTGAAAGCTATGCGGCGTACGTCTGGATCCCATCCGCCAAAACCATCCTCGGCGGCACGGGCGTCTCATGGGGCATTCACGTCTGGACGGCGGATACCCAAACGCCGGAAAGCCGTAAACAGTGGCAGCAGACGCTGGATAGCATGGCTGCCCTTAAGCCCGAACGCGTTATTCCGGGCCACTACCTTGGGACACCGCCAGCGGGTACCGGCGCTATCGACTTTACCCGTCGCTATCTACAGCAGTTTGAACAGGCCCTCACGACACATAAAGCGTCTACCGACGTCATCATCGCGATGAAAAAACAGTGGCCGAACCTTGCGGAAGAAAGTTCGCTGGAACTGAGTGCCAAAGTGAATACCGGCGAAATGAAGTGGTAATAAGCTGACTATCTCCTGCTATATTTAAATTTTTTATAGCAGGAGTTTACTATGCAATCGTCAGTAAGGGGTATTGACCATATCGGTATTACGGTGCCCGACATTGAAAAAGCCACCCTATTTTTTGAACGCGCTTTCGGCGCACAGGTTTTATATCATTCTGTCGATGCAGAAACCGATAATATCGATCAGCCCGCCCAGCAACACACCTTAAAATTATTTCCCGGCACTAAAATTCATGCCATTCGCATGCTTGTTATGCCGCACGGACCCGGCATAGAACTTTTCGAAATGCATGGCCCTGAACAGGGAATGCCCGCTCGCGCCAGCGACTTTGGACTTCAGCATTTTGCTGTTTATGTTGATGATTTTGATAGTGCCATCGCGGCTTTCACCGCCGCCGGCGGCGAGATGTTCACCGCGCCGAAGCCGCTTAGCTTTCCGGATGAGCAAGGTGAAGGCAATGCTTTCTGCTATGGTCAAACCCCCTGGGGCAGCATTGTGGAATTGATCTCCTGGCCGACGCCCATGCCTTATGAAAAAACCACGAATTTACGCCGCTGGAAACCCTGAGTTTTATTTCTGTGCTACGGGAGATGTTATTTTTAATTCCAGGACGAATCTGAACCACAACGGCAAAAATATTTGCCAATCTGAATGTGAATTACGATTTTGCACGCCGTAACATTAAACAGACAACGACACGGAGGCAGCATGTTTACTTATTACCCGGCACATACCACAGCAGCACAACCGGAACTTGTTAACGCGATCGCACAAGGTCTTCACGCCGAGCACGGTGTTGTTACTGAAGATGACATTTTGATGGAACTGACCAAGTGGGTGGAAGCCACTGACAATGACATCCTCAGTGACATCTACCAGCAAACCATCAACTATGTGGTTAGTGGGCGAAACGCACCTCTGTAAAAACCTGCTAAGCTGGATCTGCAACCTAAGGGGTTACATTTCGTTTGCGTAAGCAAGCTTGTCCTTAAAACTATCAACAGGATTGAGGAGTTAACATGAAATCGAACCGTCAGGCACGCCATATACTGGGACTGAACTACAAGCTCTCTAACCAGCGTAAAGTGGTTATTGAGGAGGGTAACGAAACGCAGGTTACCCACGCTACCGGCAGAAAACGCCCTTCCGGCAAGTAAGTTCCGGCACGATATTCACAACACCATCGGTAATCCCGATGGTGTTTTTGTTTATGTGTTGCGGTAATTAATATTCAGCTCCTTTATAATACCAACCGACCGCACCCCGTAGCACAGGCCAGAAAGATGACAAACAGCAGTGTCAGGGACGGATCTTCTTAAAAAGAGTGAGTGACATGGACAACAAACTGAAAAAACATCGTTCCCTTTATATTCCTTACGCCGGTCCGGTTTTACTGGAGTTCCCCCTTCTGAACAAAGGCAGCGCCTTTAGCATGGAAGAGCGCAGCAGCTTTAACCTGCTGGGCCTGCTGCCTGAAGTGGTTGAAACCATTGAAGAACAGGCAGAACGTGCCTGGATCCAGTATCAGGGCTTTAAAACCGAAATCGATAAACACATCTACCTGCGTAATATTCAGGACACCAACGAAACCCTCTTCTACCGCCTCGTGCAGAACCATCTTGAAGAGATGATGCCCGTCATTTACACCCCCACCGTCGGCGCGGCGTGTGAACGCTTCTCAGAGATCTACCGTCGTTCCCGCGGTGTGTTCATCTCTTATCAGAACCGTCACAACATGGATGACATTCTGCAAAACGTGCCTAACCACAACATCAAGGTGATCGTGGTGACCGATGGCGAACGTATTCTGGGCCTCGGTGACCAGGGCATTGGCGGGATGGGGATCCCCATCGGTAAGCTCTCGCTGTATACCGCCTGCGGCGGGATCAGCCCGGCCTACACCCTGCCGGTGGTACTTGACGTGGGGACCAATAACCAGCAACTGTTGAACGATCCGCTGTACATGGGCTGGCGTCACCCGCGCATTACCGACGACGAGTACTATCAGTTTGTGGATGATTTCATCCAGGCCGTGAAGCACCGCTGGCCTGACGTGCTGTTGCAGTTCGAAGACTTCGCACAGAAAAACGCCATGCCGCTGCTGAACCGCTACCGCGATGAGATCTGCTCGTTCAACGATGACATTCAGGGCACTGCGGCAGTGACCGTCGGTACGCTGATTGCTGCGAGCCGTGCGGCGGGCAGCCAGCTCAGCTATCAGAAAATTGTCTTCCTGGGTGCAGGCTCCGCGGGCTGCGGCATCGCCGAGCAAATTATTGCCCAGACTCAGCGCGAAGGCTTAAGCGAAGAGCTGGCCCGCTCCCGCGTCTTTATGGTGGACCGTTTTGGCCTGCTGACCGACGGCATGCCAAACTTACTCCCGTTCCAGACCAAACTGGTGCAGAAGCGCGAAAACCTGAAAAACTGGGATACGGATAACGAAGTGCTCTCGCTTCTTGACGTGGTGCGCAACGTGAAGCCGGACATTCTGATCGGCGTGTCCGGGCAGACCGGCCTCTTCACGGAAGAGATTATTCGCGAGATGCACAAGCACTGCGAACGCCCTATCGTGATGCCGCTGTCTAACCCGACTTCACGCGTGGAGGCAACGCCGCAGGACATCATCGCATGGACCGAAGGTAAGGCACTGGTCGCAACCGGCAGTCCGTTTGATCCGGTGGTGTGGAAGGACAAACTCTACCCCATCGCGCAGTGCAATAACTCCTATATCTTCCCGGGTATTGGTCTGGGAGTTATCGCCTCCGGCGCGTCCCGCATCACCGACGAAATGCTGATGTCCGCGAGCGAAACGCTGGCAGGTCACTCTCCGCTGGTGAATAACGGTGAAGGCCTGGTACTGCCGGAGCTGAAAGACATTCACAAAGTGTCCCGCGCAATTGCCTTCGCGGTTGGCAAAATGGCGCAGCAGCAAGGCGTCGCGGTGAAAACCTCTGCCGATGCGTTGCAGCAGGCGATTGATGATAATTTCTGGATGCCGGAATACCGTAGCTATCGTCGTACTTCGATTTAAATCGGAGTTTTGAACGTTCCCTCTCTTCACAAGGGAGAGGGAACGTGAAGTCCCTTCTCCCTTTTTCCTCTAATTCCCTTAATCCTGCCTATAAATGCTTTGTTGAAAGTCACTCATGATAATTTGGCTTTAAAAATGCAGCAGGATCGATCATTTGAAAAATGCATACCTAATCAAAAATCTATATCCTTTTAAAATATATAAATTTTACATAACACTTCTTGCCTAACAAATAGTTTTTCTTAAGAGTTTAGTAACGTTTTGCATCACTAAATTCATTTATTGAAAAAGGAGTTTTGAAATGGCAATCCCAGCATATCTATGGCTGAAAGATGACGGCGGCGCAGATATCAAAGGCGCGGTTGATGTGCAATATCGCGAGGGCAGTATTGAAGTATTAGGATTCGGTCATGGACTGCATCTACCGACAGATAATATGACAGGAAAAATCACGGGTACGCGCATGCATAGCGCTCTGGTTTTTGAAAAGGAGTTCGACAGTTCCAGCCCTTACTTATACAAGGCTGTAGCAAAAGGCCAAACGCTAAAAAGTGCCGAGTTTAAGTGGTACAAAATCAATGATGCTGGTCAAGAGGTCGAATACTTCAACATGTTCCTTGAGAACGTTAAAGTGGTCTCAATATGCCCGGTGATGCATGACGTAAAAAATCCAGCAATGGAAAAACATAATCATTTAGAAAATATTTCCCTCCGTTACGAGAAGATCACATGGCGACACTGTGACGGTAATATCATCTTTGCTGATTCCTGGAATGACAGATCATGAATCTCCTACAGTGCTTTTTCCACCTCAACGGAGGTACGTACGCTACTTTGTCTGTGCCCGGAGTTGGCTTTTTTCCTGCATTTTCAGGGAATGGTGACGCGACGAACCGTGCAGAAAGCGCAAATATACCTGATATCGGCCCACTCCCACCTGGTCGCTATTACATACTTTTACGTGGATTAGGGGGTTGGTATACTCAAACTAAGGATAGTGTTAACGCATTTTTCACCGGTTCGAATCGGAACGAATGGTTTGCATTATATCGCGATGACGGATTGATAAATGATGAGACTTTTGTGAAAGGCGTAAGGCGAGGTGAATTCCGGTTACACCCTATCGGGCCATCTGGCATAAGTAAGGGTTGTATTACACTTTATAGTCAGAGCGATTTTAAGATTCTGGCATCAGCCTTACTTCGAACTGGAGGGCAGCAATTGGGAAACTACATGATTGCACATGGCGTTGTGCAGGTCTATTAATGAAGGCGGCATTCCTTGTGTTGTTGTGGTGTATAGCCGTGTTTCTATCAATGTTCACACTCTACAAGATTGTTCCACCAGAAACGCAGTACGATTTTGTGGAGCTTTTTGGAATATATGGCGACGAAAGGATAATGGATTTTGTTTTGTATGTTTTCTTCGGCATGGCCATATTCATTGCGTCTGTAATCACGCTATCCCTGTATTTGCTTATACGAAAAAGATGATTCTGGGCAGCGACGCTGCCCTTCCTTTTATCACATCACGCGCTTAGTTCTGTATCCGCAACCGAAGATATCGCTTTTTGCCGCAGTAGTATGTTCATTCTATGAAAATGTTGTATAGTGATGGTTACTAATAATCACTTAACTTATAAGGAGGCCAATTATGCTGTACTGTGAAATTTTCAATGTTTCACATACATTTGGTGATCGCACCAGCTCAAGCGTTATCGGTATCGTGCTGCGATAACTTCCGCTTGAGCGAAGACACCAACCCCTGAAATCCCTTCTCTCGGGCTTACTGAGTTATCGTCAGCGATGTTTGACGAGGCATAAACATGCCTGTAACTCTTGGGTAAGCAACAATGAGCACTTTACTCACTGCACAATCTTTACGTGTTGATACGGCGTTTGGCACGCTATTCGACTCCCTCTCCTTTACGCTGAAAAAAGGCGACCGTATTGGCCTGCTGGGCGACAACGGCTGCGGCAAAAGTACGTTGCTGAAGGTGTTGGACGGCACAGACTCCCCTGCTGCCGGAACCGTCGCATTGGCCGGATACTGTCTGATGGCGCGCGTTGAGCAACACCTGCCAGAAGCCATTTATCCCCTGACCATGCTGGATGCCGTGCTGGCGCAACTGCCCGCGACTGAACGCGAGAGTCTGCACTGGAAAGCTGAAACGCTGCTGGCGGGTATGGGCTTTACACCGCAGGACATGGCCTTAACGTCGGCAACGCTGAGCGGCGGGCAGCACACGCGTCTCCTGCTGGCGCGGGCGCTGATCGGCGATCCAGATCTGTTACTGCTGGACGAACCGAGTAACCACCTCGATTTGCCGACCCTGCTCTGGCTGGAACAGTTTTTACAGAACTGGTCCGGCAGCTTTGTGCTGGTCTCACACGACAGGCAACTATTGGATGCCGTCACCAACGGCAGCTGGATCCTGCGCGATAAGATGTTGCACTACTTCGCCCTTCCCTGCACCGCCGCGCGTCAGGCGCTGGTAGCCAAAGACGAAAGTGATGCGCTGCGGCATAAGGCGGAGCAAAAGGAGATTGATCGCGTAACCGCCAGTGCCAGACGGCTGGCCACCTGGGGCAAGGTCTACGATAACGAAGATCTGGCCCGCAAAGCCAAACAGATGGAAAAGCAGGTCGAACGGCTTAAGGAGAGTCAGACAGAGCTCACCGCAGGCAGTCCGTGGACATTAACCCTGCGCGGTGACGCCCTGCGGGCAGACCGGCTACTGGAGATGGAAAACCTAAGCGTAGCGCCTGAGCCTGGCCTGTCTGAGCTGTTTCACGTCGACATTGCACGGCTTAGAAGTGGCGATCGCGTGGCTATCGTCGGGCGTAATGGCTGCGGCAAATCATCACTGATGAAGCTTATCTGGCGGCATTTCTCAGGTGAACCTTCAGAGGCTGGCCTGAAACTTCATCCTCGCGTGTCGCCAGGCTATTACGATCAGACGCTGAATCAGCTTTCGGAGGAGGCAACAATCTTTGACGCGCTGGAGCCTTTCGCGCCAGATCCGCAGACCCGTAAAATGGCCCTCATCAGTGCCGGGTTCCCGTGGGCGCGTCACGGACAAAAAGTCAGTACGCTGAGCGGTGGGGAACGTTCGCGCCTGCTGTTCATCGGCCTGACGCTTGCTCGCTATAGCCTTCTGATGCTGGATGAGCCAACCAACCACCTGGACATGGAAGGCAAAGAGGCGCTGGCGGAAACACTGCAACAGTTTGAAGGCGGAGTGCTGCTGGTGAGCCACGATCGTCAGTTAATTAGCCAGAGCTGTAACCGCTACTGGCTGATTGAGGACGGCAGGCTTAGCGAATGGCACGATGCGGAGGCGGTGTTTGAGCGCCTGCGTGCGGGCACCGGTCCGGTGGTGCCTGAGGCGTCGAAGACTGCATCGAAGGCACCACCTTCAGCGTCTGACGATCTGCTCGAACGCCTGGTTGCCCTGGAAACTCTGCTGGAAGAGGATTTGGCGCGCAAGCCAAAACACCAAAAACCGCAGTTGCAGGCGCAATGGCGAAGAGAGATTGAGGAGATAGAAGCCCAACTATAAATCTGTACCCGGCGGTCATTACGCCGGGTTTTTTACGTTAGCGTTTTCCCCTACTGATTATTAGAGGATCACCGTATTCTTAATCTGAAACTGAATTAATTGATGACATTATGTTGCGGTTGCCTTGCATTACAGCGCCAAAGTATTAATCCTTAATGGGTATTACACCTGCTATGCAGATACTCATTAGTAAAAGGAGAAACACATGAAGGCTGCTGTTGTCACTCAGGATCATCAGGTTAACGTTACAGAGAAAACCTTACGCGCGCTCAAACATGGTGAAGCGCTGCTGAAGATGGAGTGCTGTGGCGTGTGCCATACCGATCTCCATGTTAAGAATGGCGATTTTGGCGACAAAACCGGGGTGATCCTCGGCCATGAAGGGATTGGTATTGTCAAAGAGATTGGTCCGGGCGTCACGTCACTGAAAGTTGGCGATCGTGCAAGCGTGGCGTGGTTCTTCGAAGGCTGTGGCCACTGTGAATATTGTAATACCGGCAACGAAACTCTGTGCCGTGACGTAAAAAACGCGGGTTACTCCGTCGACGGCGGCATGGCGGAAGAGTGCATCGTGACCGCGGATTACGCGGTTAAAGTCCCGGAGGGGCTGGACTCTGCGGCGGCCAGCAGCATCACCTGCGCTGGGGTCACCACCTACAAAGCGGTAAAAGTCTCTGAGATCAAACCCGGCCAGTGGATTGCGATCTATGGCCTTGGCGGTCTGGGCAACCTCGCACTGCAATACGCCAAAAATGTCTTTAATGCGAAAGTTATCGCCATTGACGTGAATGACGAGCAGTTGAAGCTCGCTGCCAGCATGGGCGCAGACTTAACCGTGAACTCCCGCAGTGAAGATGCGGCAAAAGTGATTCAGGAGAAAACCGGCGGCGCACATGCGGCAGTGGTGACGGCGGTAGCGAAAGCGGCCTTCAACTCTGCCGTTGACGCGGTTCGCGCCGGAGGCCGCGTGGTGGCTGTTGGCCTGCCGCCGGAAGCGATGAGCCTGGATATTCCACGTCTGGTCCTGGATGGGATTCAGGTGGTGGGCTCTCTGGTGGGTACTCGTCAGGATCTGCTCGAAGCCTTCCAGTTTGCGGCTGAAGGTAAGGTGGTTCCGAAAGTCACGATGCGCCCACTGGAAGATATCAACGCCATCTTTAAAGAGATGGAACAGGGCCAGATCCGTGGCCGTATGGTGATTGATTTACGTTCTTAACCGCGGTGGCCGGGTAGCGGGTTTGTCCTGCCCGGCCTGTCACGTAGACGAACGGCGATCGGAAATCCACTCCTGAACCTCGATCTGGAACGTGTCCGGCGCTTTTCGATACATCTTCCGCGCCAGATCCAGGATGGTATGGCGTCCTAACTCCTCTTCCATCCGCTGCTGCGCGCTGTCCATAACCGATCGCACCCCGCACGGTCCGTCACAGACCCAGGCCGGTGGCGTTTCATCAAATACCGCCAGGCGCTGACGCACTTCCCGACATTCGAACATATTCTTATCGCCGTCGATGGCGTGCGCCACGTCCAGCACGCTGATCAGCTCTGCCGGACGCGCCAGCCGGAATCCTCCCCCCTTGCCTTCGGTGCTGATAACCAGCCCCGCGCGTGACAAACGAGTGAAAATCTTCCCAAGATAGTCGTACGGTACGCCCTGCAAGGCCGCCATCTCCCGGACGCTCATCTCACGCTCATTGCCTTTTGCATCCACCATACACATCAGGCTATGAATGCCATATTCCACACCAGAACTGTAAAACGCCATGGCTCACTCCGGGTCATTGTTCGCTGCATTATAACGAATTTTAACTCAGAAAGAAGTTGTCGCAGCTAACTCCGACAAGTATAGTGGCAGTTATGTCAGACACACAGCCTGACGAACAAAAGGATCGAGTATGAAAAAGCAGATTTTAATTGTGGGTAGTGGGTTTTCCGGTATGTGGGCTGCGGTCAGCGCCGCGCGTCTTTCTGCTCTGGAAGGTAATAATAGCCTCAGCATTGCCGTGCTGGCCCCGGTGCCGGAACTGCGCGTTCGTCCACGTTTTTATGAAGAGAACGTGTCGACGATGGTCGCGCCACTGACCGAACTGTTTGCTGAGCTGGGTATTGCCTTTATTTCGGGCGAAGCACAACATATTGATATCTCATCTAAAACCGTTTTGTATCGCGATTCAAACGGCGCCATTGCCGAAGTCAACTGGGAACGTCTGATCCTCGCAACCGGTAGCCAGACTAAACGTCCGCCGATTGCCGGTCTGACTGAATACGCATTTGATATCGACCAACTCGACTCCGCCAGGCTGTTCGAGCAACATCTTGATTCGCTGGTTTCGCGCCCCTCCCCCCCAGAACGCAATACCGTGGTCGTGTGTGGCGGCGGTTTTACCGGCATTGAGCTGGCAACGGAACTCCCTGCTCGTCTTCGCACCCGCTTCGGCACCGATACAAAGACTAAAGTGATCGTAGTTGAAAGAGGTCCAACCATTGGCGGGCGTTACAGCGAAGCGCTGCGTAACACCATTGAAGAAGCAAGCAACGCGCTGGACGTTGAATGGCGTTTAAACAGTGAAATTGAAGCTATTGATGCCAGCGGCGTGACGCTGAAAAACGGAGAGCGCATTGCCAGCGCGACTGTAGTGTGGACGGCAGGGGTAGAAGCTAACCCCCTCAGCCTGCAAATTGACGGGGAACGCGACACTCAGGGACGCCTTATCGTCACCGACACGTTGCAGGTCCCTGCACATCCGGAGGTTTACGCGACGGGTGATATGGCGCACGCCAAAACGGACGATGCGGGCAACACGGCACTGATGACCTGCCAGCACGCGATCCAGCTGGGGAAATTCGCCGGACATAACGCAGCTGCCAGCCTGTTAAATCTGGAGCCGTATCCTTACCGTCAGGTGAATTACGTCACCTGTCTGGATCTGGGTGGCTGGGGCGCGGTGTACACCGAGGGCTGGGAACAGCGTGTTAAATCCGTGCGCGAGGAAGGCAAAAAGATCAAAGTCGCCATCACCAACGAACTGATTTACCCGCCAGCAGCAGACAAAGCAGTCGCATTTGCCGCCGCTGACCCGCTGGCGAAATTCGTGTAGTCCCCTCCTGTGCCCGCGACCAGCGGGCAAAGCGTGAAATCAGGCCAGCGCTCCTGCGTTGGTCTGACGCTTTTTGGCACATAAAAAACCGTACATCAACAGAGAGGTCATTGCTGAGAAGGATAAGATCGCTGCCGGAAGCGTGACATAGCTCCAGCTAAAGCCGAGCGTAATCATCATTCCACCGAAATACGCGCCTATTGCGCTGCCGAGGTTAAACGCCATTTGCCCGCCTGCGGCCCCCAGCATCTCGCCGCCTTTCGCATTTTGCAGCAGCAGTATTTGCAGCGGCGCAGAGAGTGCAAACAGCCCGGCGCAGCAGACGAACCCCATTACCAGTGAAGCTGTTTTAAGCTCACCAAACGCGAACAGTAACAGCAGCGAAGCCACAATCACCATGTCGGTGGTGGCAGCAATGCGCAGCGGGCTAAAGCGCGACGACAGCTTGCCGCTGAAGACATTACCCAGCACCATGCCCAGCCCCATCAGCATCATGATCGCGGTCATGACGCCCTCGGAAAAGCCTGACACGTTGACCATAAACGGCTTCACGAAGCTAAACCAGGCAAACACCCCGGCATTACCAAACATCGTTGCGGCAAAAATTAGCCACGGTTCCGGTTTTTTCAGGAAGTGGAATTGTTCTGTCAGCCGGGTGGTTGTCGTGTCGTGAATGTCTGGCACCCACAGCAGAACAGAGAGGATCACCAGCGCATCAAAGACGGCAATCAAAAAGAAGGTGTAACGCCAGTTAAATTCATGTCCCAGCCAGGTCCCGAGCGGGACGCCAAGCAAATTGGCAACGGTCATCCCGGCAATCATCCCTGCTACAGCAACCGTCACCTTACCCGGTGGCGCAATTTTTGACAGGATTATCGCCCCCACACCGAAAATCGCGCCATGCGGGAAACCAGAGATTAAGCGCCCCGCCGCCAGCCCCATGTAGGTGTCAGAGAAGGTAAAGAGCGCGTTACCGACGACGCACATCGTCACCAGAAACAGCAGCGTTGTTTTCAGCGAAAATTTACTGGAGAACAGCGCCACAATCGGCGCGCCGATCACTACGCCAAAAGCGTAAAACGAAATCATATTTCCGGCGGAGGGAATCGAAATGCCCGTATCATGAGCCAGTTCTGTCAGCACGCCCATGATGCCAAATTCAGCCATCCCCAGGCCAAAGGTAGCCAGTGCTAACGAAAAAATTGTTTTTTTCATACCGCGACCACTGTTAAAACATACGCAGCGTGCATTATTGATTAAACTTGTATGGTGAACCAGTTCAAATCAGTTTTCTGACACATTAATCCATTCATTCAGGCCGATTACACGCTTAGTACGGCCTCGATCCCGCGACCGGACCCATAGGGAGACCCGCCATGGTCAGTAAGAAGAAAACCCGTGTTGTTGATGATGTCGTTAAAAACGCGCCGCTCAAAACCAAAGCGTACGAGCAAGAGCTTCGCCGCCTCCATGTTGAACTGGTTAAGCTCCAGCAATGGGTGGTCGCCAAAGGGTTAAAGGTCTGTATTGTTTTTGAAGGGCGAGACGGCGCGGGTAAAGGCGGCGCCATCAAAGCCATCACCGAACGCGTCAGCCCCCGGGTGTTTCGCGTTGTTGCGTTACCGGCCCCCACCGATAAAGAGAAAAGTCAGCTCTATTTTCAGCGTTACGTTCCCCATCTGCCCTCTGCCGGTGAAATCGTCATTTTTGACCGGAGCTGGTACAACCGCGCAGGCGTGGAAAGAGTAATGGGTTTCTGTACCGAAGAGCAGGCCGACAAATTTCTTGATGGAACGCCGGTGATGGAAAAAGCGATGGTCGATGCCGGTATCATATTGTTGAAATACTGGCTTGAAGTAACGCCAAAAGAGCAGGAACGCCGCCTGCGCGATCGCATTAATGATGGTCGCAAGATCTGGAAGCTGTCTCCAATGGACATAAAATCTTTCAATCTGTGGGATGAATATACCCTCGCCCGTGATGCGATGTTTAAAGCGACCGACACCGCCTGGGCGCCGTGGTTTGTGGCGCGCTCAGAAGATAAAAAACGGGTTCGGTTGAATATTATTTCGCATCTGCTTTCACAGATCCCCTATAAAGAAATTCACGTTGACAAGGTGGATTTACCGAAACGCAAGATCGGCAAAGTGAAGCCAACAAAATATCCCTTCCGGTATATTGCAGAGCGGTTTTGATACGGGGAAGCAGGCCAGCACAAGCGCAGCGCCGCCGGACAATGCCGACGGCGCGAGGTTTACTTCAACCCTTCCGAACTCTCTTTTTGCGCTTCAAGACGCTCAATGTCGCGGTACCAGCGCGGATGGTGCTTCTGCGACCAGCGGCGGCTCACCTTCCCTTCAATCATGCCTTTAATCGATCCTTTCACCCAGAATGCCATATACATATGGATCAGAATGGCGTGGATCAGAATAATGGCCGAGGTCGCGTGGATCAGCAGCGCATAACGCACTACCTGAATCGGGAAATAGTGCGCAAAATACGGACGCCAGATGATCACCCCGGTCACCAGCAGCACAAAAATCATGCTCATGATGGTCCAGAACATCATCTTCTGCCCGGCGTTATATTTGCCCACCTTCGCGACTTTATGCTCGTTGCCTTTCAGAACCTCAACAATCCCTTTTAGCCACGGAATATCCTGCTTGTCAGGGATGTTGTGATGAACGAAACGCACAAACATAAACATAAGCACCACGAAAATCAGTACGCCGAAGAACGGATGCAGAATGCGCCCCATCTGCGGTGTCCCGAAGGTTTCCGTTAGCCACTGTAGCGTCGGGAAGAAGAACGAAATGCCGGATACCGCCACCAGGAAGAAGCAGATGACCACCGTCCAGTGACAGGCGCGATCGACAAATTTTGTGCGCACTATCATTTTCGACTTACTCATGATGCTCCTCCTCGTCGTCATCCACCTCTTTATTCGGCCCGATACCGATGTAGTGATAAATCAGCCCGGCAAAGGTGGCGATAAAGCCCGCCGCTGAGAGCGGCTTAAGCGCCCCTTTCCAGAGGTTGATTGAGGTATCGATCGCCGGATCTTTCGGCAGATTGTGATACAGCTCCGGCTGGTCATTGTGGTGCAGAACATACATGACGTGCGTACCGCCCACGCCCTGCGGGTTATAAATCCCGGCCTTGTCATAGCCGCGCGCTTTGAGCTTATCCACCCGCTGCTGCGCCACTTCCAGCATCTCTTTTTTGGTGCCGAAGTGGATAGCCCCGGTAGGACAGGTCTTCACGCAGGCAGGCTCCTGTCCGACGCTGACGCGATCGACACACAGCGTGCATTTATAGACCCGGTTATCTTCTTTATTGAGGCGCGGGATATTAAACGGACAGCCTGCGATGCAGTAGCCGCAGCCGATACAGTTATCCTGCTGGAAGTCGACGATCCCGTTGGCGTACTGAATAATTGCACCCGCAGACGGGCATGCCTTCAGGCAGCCCGGATCTTCACAGTGCATACAGCCGTCTTTACGGATTAGCCACTCCAGCTTGCCGTTCTGGTCGGTTTCGCTAAAGCGCATCACCGTCCAGGACTTGGCGCTCAGATCAGCCGGGTTATCGTAAACGCCAACGCAGTGCCCCACCTCGTCGCGGATATCGTTCCACTCCGAGCAGGCCACCTGGCAGGCCTTACAGCCCACGCAGGAGGAGACATCGATCAGCTTGGCGACTTCTGCCTTGTAGTCCCGCGCACGAGGCGCGGGCGTTATCGGGTTGGTCGCGGAGCGTTTAATAATGTCTTGTGTTTCCATCGCCATTTAATCGCTCCTTACGCTTTCTCGATGTTGACCAGAAACGCTTTATACTCCGGCGTTTGCGAGTTGGAATCGCCGACGTTTGGCGTCAGGGTATTGGCGATGTAGCCTTTCTGCGCCACCCCTTCAAAGCCCCAGTGCAGCGGTATGCCGACGGTTTCCACCTGCTGGCCGTGCACGTTCAGCGTTTGCAGACGACGGGTGACCACCGCTACCGCGCGAATAAAGCCGCGCTTGCTGCTCACCGTCACGCGATCGCCATTGGCAATGCCTTTCGCCTTCGCCAGCGTTTCGCTTATCTCCACAAACTGTTCCGGCTGCGCGATGGCGTTAAGCCGCGCATGTTTGGTCCAGGTATGGAAATGCTCGGTCAGGCGGTAGGTAGTTCCGACATACGGGAACTTGTCCTTTTTACCTAAACGCAGCACGTCATCTTCATAGATACGCACTACCGGGCTGGAAACTACGTTCGGGTGCAGCGGGTTAGTGCCGAGCGGCGTTTCCATCGGCTCGTAATGTTCCGGGAACGGCCCTTCCGCCAGCTTGTCGATGGCAAACAGACGTCCCAACCCTTCCGGCTGCATGATAAACGGCCCGGTGTTGCTGCCCGGTGCGGCGGTGTTGAAGTCCGGGATATCGTTCCCCGTCCACTTCGTGCCGTTCCACTCGATCAGCATGCGTTTCGGATCCCACGGCTTACCGTTCACGTCTGCCGAGGCACGGTTGTACAGTACGCGGCGGTTCAACGGCCACGCCCATGCCCAGCCCAGCGTGTTGCCCAGGCCTGACGGATCGGCGTTATCACGGTTGGCCATCTGGTTACCCTGCTCCGTCCAGCTGCCGGTGTAGATCCAGCAGGACGAGGCCGTGCTGCCGTCGTCACGCAACAGCGCGAAGCTATTGAGCAACTGGCCTTTCTTCGCCACCAGATTGCCGTTGGCATCGTACAGGTCGGCCAGCGCCACGCCGTTGTTCTCTTTTGCCACCTCTTCGGACTCAGGATGATCCGGCTGCTTGTAGTTCCAGCTCATCTTCAGCAGCGGCTCAGCGCCTTTGCCGCCTTCGGTGCGGTACATCTCGCGCAGACGATGGTAAATACCGGCCAGAATTTCGCCGTCATTACGCGCTTCACCCGGCGCATCCTGACCTTTCCAGTGCCACTGTAGCCAGCGGCCAGAGTTGGCAATAGAACCGTCCTCTTCCGCAAAGCAGGTCGATGGCAGTCGGAACACCTCGGTCTGAATGGATGCCGGATCGACATCGTTAGACTCGCCGTGGTTCTGCCAGAACGTAGACGTTTCGGTGACCAGCGGATCGATAACCACCATGTACTTCAGCTTGCTCAGGCTGCGAACGACTTTGTTTTTATCCGGGAATGACGCCACCGGGTTAAAGCCCTGGCAGATATACCCCGTGACGTCGCCCTTATCCATCATGTTGAAATACTTGATGACATCGTAAGCCTGATCCCATTTCGGCAACCACTCAAAGCCCCAGTCATTCTCTTTCTGCGCCGCATCGCCGTAGAACGATTTCATCAGACTGACGGCAAACTTCGGATAGTTACTCCAGTAGTTCACCTGGTCCGGACGCGTCGCTTTTGGCGTGTTGGCGTCAAGCCAGCTTTGCCAGTCGGTCTGCTTCTCCGACGGCAGGGTCAGGTAACCCGGCAGGCTGGTCGACAGCAGGCCGAGATCGGTTAAGCCCTGAATGTTGGAGTGTCCGCGCAGGGCGTTCACACCACCACCGGCCATCCCCATGTTGCCGAGCAGCAGCTGGATCATCGCCATGGTACGGATGTTCTGCGCGCCCACGGTATGCTGCGTCCAGCCCAGCGCGTACAGGAAGGTGGTTGTTCTGTCGGCGGCACTGGTGGAGGCCAGCACTTCACATACTTTCAGGAAGTCTGCTTTCGGCGTACCGCAGATGTTTTCCACCACGTCTGGCGTATAACGGGAAACATGCTGTTTCAGCAAGTTCCACACGCAGCGCGGATCGGTCAGGGTCTCATCGCGTTTCGCGTAGCCGTTTTCGTCGAATTGATAGTTCCAGGACGATTTATCGTACTGACGTTTCTCTGCGTCATAGCCGCTGAACAGGCCATCTTCGAAGGCGAAATCTTCCCGCACCAGCAGGCCGGCATTGGTGTAATGCTTAACGTATTCCGCGTTAATCTTATTGTTTTCGATCAGGTACAACAGCACGCCGGAAAGGAACGTAATATCCGTACCGGAGCGGATCGGCGCATAAATATCAGCCACCGATGCCGTACGCGTAAAGCGTGGATCGACGACAATCAGCGTCGCATCGTTGTTGTTTTTCGCTTCCATCGCCCAGCGGAATCCCACCGGATGGGCTTCAGCGGCGTTACCGCCCATCACCACCACGACGTTTGCGTTTTTGATATCAACCCAGTGGTTGGTCATCGCACCGCGACCAAATGTTGGAGCAAGACTTGCTACCGTTGGTCCGTGTCAGACGCGCGCCTGGTTATCAACCGCCAGCATGCCGAGGGAGCGCACAAATTTTTGCGTCAGCATGCCGGTCTCATTACTTGCCGCAGATGCACACAGCATCCCGGTGGAGGTCCAGCGGTTTACCGTCACGCCCTGATCGTTCTTTTCAATAAAGTTGGCGTCGCGATCCGCTTTCATCAGTTTTGCAATACGGGAGAAGGCCTCGTCCCAGGAGATGCGCTGCCATTTATCAGAGCCCGGCGCACGATATTCCGGATAGCGCAGACGGTTTTCACTGTGGACGTAGTCCAGCAGCCCCGCCCCTTTCGGGCAAAGCGCCCCGCGGCTCACCGGATGGTCCGGGTCCCCTTCAATATGATAAATCGCTTCTTTGGCGTTCTTCGCGCCATCACCCAGGCTATACATTAATAGCCCACAACCCACGGAGCAGTATGTGCAGGTGTTACGGATCTCTTTCGCGCGCAGCAGTTTATAGTTGCGTGCCTGAGCCAGCGCCATTTTGGGAGCGAATCCCAGCATTGCGGCTGTTGTTCCGGCCATACCGCCCGCGCAGATTTTAAAAAATTGTCTGCGGCTGACGTCCATTGCTGTCCTCGTTATCTGATAAGACTTCGCGCCGCAAACTAACAGCAAAGCCCCTGTTTTTTTTGCGTCAAATCAAGGTCGCCGAACTTCGCCCCCTTAATAGTCACCGCCGGTATGATTTATTACTCCTTTCGGGTTAACCGCGAAACAGAAAATTCGCCTGGTGAATGGGTTAGATGCTATAAGTTTACCCTTTGATTTTTATCAGACTGGCAGGGTAATGGACAGAAAAAGAGCAACGCTGATTGGCCTGGTGGCCATACTGCTGTGGAGCACCATGGTGGGTCTCATCCGCAGCGTCAGTGAGGGACTTGGCCCGGTGGGGGGCGCAGCGATGATCTACACCGTCAGCGGATTATTGTGTCTGGCGACGGTAGGTTTCCCTGATATTAAACGGTTTTCGAAAGGCTATCTCATTGCGGGCAGCGTCCTGTTTGTCAGCTATGAAATGTGCCTTGCCCTGTCGCTTGGCTTTGCCGCGACGCGCTCGCAGGCAATTGAGGTGGGCATGGTCAATTATCTCTGGCCAAGCCTGACGATTGTGTTCGCCATTTTGTTCAACGGTCAAAAATCCACCCTGTGGGTGATCCCCGGCTTAGCGATCTCCCTGCTGGGCGTGGGCTGGGTCTTAGGCGGCGAAAACGGGCTGCACGTTCACGACATCATGCTAAACATCGTTTCCAGCCCGCTGAGCTACGGGCTGGCATTTGCCGGTGCCTTTATCTGGGCCGCCTACTGCACCGTCACCAGCAGGTATGCCAGAGGGCAAAATGGCATTACTCTTTTCGTCCTGCTGACCGCCCTGAGCCTGTGGGTCAAATATGCCGTCAGCGATCAGCCCGAAATGGTATTCAGCGTGCCGGTAGTCGTGAAACTGTTGATGTGTGGTGTTGCCCTTGGCTTTGGCTACGCCGCCTGGAACATTGGGATCCTCCACGGTAACGTCACGGTGCTTGCGGCCGTCTCCTACTTCACCCCGGTACTCTCTGCCGCGCTGGCGGCTATTATGCTGAGCTCTCCGCTTTCATTCACATTCTGGCAAGGTGCATTAATGGTTTGCGCCGGATCATTACTTTGCTGGTATGCCACCCGCAAATAGCATTTTAATTTTACCGGGCACGAATTACGCCCGGTAAAAATTAACATTATTTTAATATGTGATCACAGTAAAGAATATTATTTATAACATTCGTATGTATTTCTATTTCTGTATAGAGTACTCATAGAAAGTCAGATCCGTTGTGGAAATTGACATAAACTGACAACGCGTGTAATTAATTCAACACCAATATTCCCGCGCTATATAGCACATAGTGCAATAGTTTATTTCTGGATGTTTCTTTTAAAAAGTAGTTGCTGGCTTCCGGACAAATCCACAAACCACTGTTTTAAAAGTCAATAACGCGCCCCATTCCTTGAGATTATCTGCCAAGCCCTTTTATCTCCCTCTAAAAACAAAAACGCATAGCAACTATTTCCAGCCTTATTATCGTGCTTGGTTAATAATCAATTTATGTATATAAATTAACCTTATTGAGCGATTTAAGGGAAATTTATCGGATCAGGATCACACTAATTGAAATTATCTTTAATATTTTGAAACTTATTATTGAAAGCAGTCTACGGAATTTTAAAAATAGTCTGCCATTGACGATAAGCCTCGTTTAAAAATCGCTCAGGTGGCTTAGGAAATACCTGAATAAAATTATAAGGGTTAGTTAAGATGAAACTTAAATTAGTTGCAGTGGCAGTGACTTCCATGTTGGCGGCTGGCGTTGTTAACGCGGCTGAAGTTTTTAACAAAGACGGTAACAAACTGGATCTGTACGGCAAAGTTACTGGTCTGCACTATTTTTCTGATGATGCTGGTAGCGACGGCGACAAAACATACGTTCGTCTGGGCTTCAAAGGTGAAACTCAGATCAACGATCAGCTGACCGGATACGGCCAGTGGGAATATGAGTTCAAGGGCAACCGCTCTGAAGCTCAGGGTTCCGACGGCAACAAAACCCGTCTGGCCTTCGCTGGTCTGAAATTCGATGAATTCGGTTCCTTCGACTACGGTCGTAACTACGGTGTTGCTTATGACATCGGCGCATGGACTGACGTTCTGCCAGAGTTCGGTGGCGATACCTGGACGCAGACTGACGGCTTCATGACCGGTCGTACCACTGGCGTTGCCACCTACCGTAACACCGACTTCTTTGGTCTGGTTGACGGCCTGAACGTGGCTGCCCAGTACCAGGGTAAAAACGACCGTTCAGAGATCACCGAATCCAACGGTGACGGCTGGGGTCTGTCTTCTACCTATGAATTCGACGGCTTCGGTGTGGGTGCGACCTACGCGAAATCTGACCGTACTGACCGTCAGGTTCGTGCTGCAAGCAACCTGAACGCCGGTGGCGAAAACGCAGAAGTCTGGGCTGCTGGCCTGAAGTACGATGCGAACAACATCTACCTGGCAACCACCTACTCTGAAACCCGCAACATGACGGCGTTCGGTAGCGGTCACGTTGCCAACAAAGCACAGAACTTCGAAGTTGTGGCTCAGTACCAGTTTGACTTCGGTCTGCGTCCATCCATCGCTTACCTGAAATCCAAAGGTAAAGACATCGGTTCTTATGGCGACCAGGACCTGGTTGAATACGTTGACGTTGGCGCGAGCTACTACTTCAACAAAAACATGTCCACCTACGTTGATTACAAAATCAACCTCGTGGATGACAGCCAGTTCACCAAAGATGCCAAAGTGGCTACCGACAACATCGTGGCTGTAGGTCTGACCTACCAGTTCTAAGAGGTGTTAGTTGAAAAGGCCAGCCCTCGCGGCTGGCCTTTTTTTTACTGCTGCCCTCCGACCTTCGCCAGACTAAACCAGATCCCGATCGCCAGAATCATCAGCATGGCTCCCGCACTGCCCAGGGCCACGCTGTGCGAGGTGATGAAAGCGGTTTTCGCCGCCGTCATCACCGGCTCGGCCAGTGACGGCGTCAGCTCCTGCGCGACCTTCATCGCTTCACCGATGGACGACGAGGCTTTATCGGTCAGCGACGCGCTCAGCCCCTGCGGCAGTACAATTGACGCCGAAAAGCTGCGGGTTAACAGCAGACCGAAAATGGCGATCCCGAGACCAGCGCCCAGCTCGTAGGACATGGTTTCGATCGCGCCTGCGGCGGCCGCTTTCTCTTTCGGCGCGGCAGCCATGATCGCTGACGTCGATGCCAGCAGTGCGCTGGCGGCACTGAAGCCCAGCAGCACCATCAGGCTCCACGCCTGCCACTGTTGGGTGCTGAAATCGAGCGTCGACAGGCCGATAAAACTGATCGCGCTTAGCCCCATGCCTCCGGCCGCGACAATGCGCAGCCCCAGACGCCCGACCAGCACACCCGCGATCGGCCCGCTAAATCCGCTCGCCACCATCACCGGCAGCATAAATATCCCTGCTTCAAACGGCGTAAAACCATGCACGAACTGCAACTCCTGCGCCATCAGCAGTTCAAAGCCCACCAGCGCAATCATGGCGGTCATTGCCATGACCACGCCGCTTAAAATAATGCGATGGCAAAA
Source organism: Enterobacter cloacae complex sp. 402C9 (assembly GCF_050030745.1). NCBI lineage: Bacteria > Pseudomonadati > Pseudomonadota > Gammaproteobacteria > Enterobacterales > Enterobacteriaceae > Enterobacter > Enterobacter cloacae complex sp. 402C9. The sequence continues at coordinate 2,403,282 of NZ_JBLGUW010000001.1, forward strand.
CAGACGCATGTCGATCATTGGCACGCGCGCGCGCAGCTGGATACGGACGAAGATAAACAGCATCATCGCCCCGGTAAGCAGCGTAGAGGCCACCATCCACGGCGACAGCACCCCTTTCAGGGCGGTTTTAGCGCTGTAGACCAGCAGTAAAATGGCGACAATCAGCATAATGGCATGGCTGATATTGAGCGGCTGCTCGGGCCGACCCTGCTGAGCAGGCACAAAGCGCGCAGCAAGCGAAACCACGATCAGCACGATCGGCACGTTAATCAGGAAGACCGAACCCCAGTAAAAGTGCTCCAGCAGCATGCCGCCAATCAGCGGGCCAAACGCCGCGCCGCCCGACCCAACGGCAGCCCAGACGCCAAGGGCGATGTTACGGTGCCGCACGTCAATAAACAGCGTGCGGATCCCTGCAAGCGTAGCCGGAATGATCATCGCCGCGCCAATCGCCAGCGACGCGCGGGCGGCAATCAGCCAGCCCGCGGACGGCGCAAAAGCCGCCGCTAACGATGACAGGCCAAACAGCACGCTGCCGATCATCAGCAGGCGCTTAAAACCTATGCGATCGCCCAGCGCGCCCATCGGCAGCACCATCCCCGCCATCACCAGCGAGTAAATATCAATAATCCACAACAATTCGTTGCCGCTGGCACCCAGCGTCATGCTCAATGTTGGCGCCGCCACGTGCAGCACCGTCGCGTCAATCGCCACCGGGATATACACCAGCACGATAATCACTAACGCTAACCACTGACGAAACATAAATTTCCTTTTCAGTTAAAAACTGGACACATGTCCAGATTGCGATCCTACGTAAAGTTGAACACTTGTCCAGCTCTTTGTTACACTCGTTTCGTTGCCATTGAGAGTGAGAAATTATGCGTTATCTGAGCAAGGACGAGCGGCGGGAAGAGATCCTACAGGCCGCAATGCGCGTGGCGCTGACCGAAGGATTCGCTGCGATGACCGTGCGCCGAATCGCTACCGAAGCGGGCGTCGCCACCGGGCAGGTGCATCACCACTTTGCGTCGGCGGGCGAGCTTAAATCGCTGGCGTTTGTCAGGCTGATCCGCGATTTGCTGGATGCTGAAATCGTTGGCGAAAACGCAGGCTGGCGCGATCGCCTGCATGCCATGCTCGGCAGCGATGACGGCGGGTTTGAGCCCTACATTCGACTGTGGCGGGAGGCGCAAATTCTCGCCAGCCGGGATAGCGATATCAAAGGCGCCTACGTTTTGACCATGGAGATGTGGCACCAGGAAACGGTCGCAATTATCCGCGCCGGGGCGGAGGCCAACGCCTTTACGCTTGCTGATCAGCCGGAAAATATCGCCTGGCGTTTAATTGGTCTGGTATGTGGCCTGGATGGCATATACGTCTTAAATATGCCTGAAATGGACGACGCGGCATTTAATAAGCATCTGGATAAACTTATCTCCCTCGAATTGTTTTAATACTCCCATCGGAGTATTAATTTCCGCAAATAGTTACAATTAGTAACACATAAAGCGAACCCTGATTCCCATTCCAAACTCAGGGATTCGCTTTTTTATCTATCCTTTCAGATGTATCCCATAACATCCTATAAATTTCATACGCCACTGACAGGTATCTTTCTGTTTTTCCTTCTTTTTTTTCTCCACTTCGGTAAGCAAGAGGGTGATATGTCACATCAAAGCGAGAAGAGTAATCAGCATCTGTTGAGTAACTGGAAACCGGAAAACGCGCAATTTTGGGAGAATAAAGGGAAACATATCGCACGAAGAAACCTGTGGATTTCCGTGGCATGTTTGCTTCTGGCGTTTTGCGTCTGGATGTTGTTTAGCGCTATTGCGGTAAATCTTAATAAGGTCGGATTTAATTTCAGCACCGATCAGCTTTTTATGCTAACGGCATTACCTTCTCTCTCCGGCGCGATATTGCGTGTCCCCTACTCTTTTATGGTGCCGATATTTGGCGGGCGTTACTGGACCGTGTTAAGCACCGTTATCCTGGTCGTACCCTGTGTCTGGCTTGGGATCGCCATCCAGAATACCGCCACGCCCTATTGGATCTTCATCATCATCGCGCTGCTTTGCGGTTTTGCCGGTGCCAACTTCGCTTCCAGTATGGGAAACATCAGCTTCTTCTTCCCGAAAGCCAGACAGGGTAGCGCACTGGGCATTAACGGCGGGCTGGGTAACCTGGGCGTGAGTGTGATGCAGCTGGTTGCGCCGCTGGTGATTTTCCTGCCGATGCTTACCTTCCTCGGCGTGCACGGCGTACCGCAGGAGGATGGCTCGACGATGTGGCTGGCGAACGCGGCGTGGATCTGGGCGCCGCTGCTGATTCTGGCCACCATTGCGGCGTTTTTTGGCATGAACGACATCGCCAGCTCGAAAGCGTCCATTGCCAGCCAGCTTCCGGTGCTTAAGCGCTTTCATCTCTGGCTGCTGAGCCTGCTTTATCTGGCAACCTTCGGCTCGTTTATCGGTTTCTCGGCAGGCTTTGCCATGCTGTCGAAAACCCAGTTTCCGGACGTTAATATCCTCCACCTCGCCTTCTTTGGCCCACTGATCGGCGCCCTGGCGCGTTCGGCTGGCGGAATGATTTCGGACAGACTGGGCGGCGTAAGGGTGACGCTGATCAACTTCGTCTTTATGGCCATCTTTAGCGCCCTGATTTTCCTGACGCTCCCCGGGTCTGGTTCAGGCAGCTTTATCGCCTTCTATCTGGTCTTTATGGGCCTGTTTCTGACCGCAGGCCTGGGTAGCGGCTCGACCTTCCAGATGATCGCGATTATCTTTCGCCAAATCACCCTCGACCGCGTGAAAAAACAGGGCGGGAGCGATGAACAGGCACAGCATGAAGCGGTGACCGAAACGGCTGCGGCGCTGGGCTTTATCTCTGCCATCGGTGCGGTGGGCGGGTTCTTTATTCCCAAAGCCTTTGGCACCTCCCTGGCGATGACCGGTTCCCCGGTGGGCGCCATGAAAGTCTTCCTCGTGTTTTACATCGTCTGCGTGCTCGTCACCTGGCTGGTGTACGGCCGCAAATCCTCACAAAAATAATAACTACCTCTTCGCCGGAGCGTGATGCCTCACCCTCCGGCCATGTTATCGAAGCAGGAGAAATGTCATGAGCAAACTGTTGGACCGCTTCCGTTACTTCAAAACAAAAGGCGACAGTTTCGCCGATGGGCACGGCCAGGTGTACCACACCAACCGAGACTGGGAGGACAGCTACCGTCAGCGCTGGCAGTTCGACAAGATTGTGCGATCCACCCACGGCGTTAACTGCACCGGCTCCTGTAGCTGGAAGATTTATGTCAAAAATGGCCTGGTGACATGGGAAACCCAGCAGACCGACTACCCGCGTACCCGCCCCGACCTGCCTAACCACGAACCGCGCGGCTGCCCGCGTGGCGCAAGCTACTCCTGGTATCTCTACAGCGCCAACCGTCTCAAGTACCCGCTGGTACGCCGCAGGCTGATCGAGCTCTGGCGCGAGACGCTGGCGCAGCATACCGATCCGGTGCTGGCCTGGGATGCCATTCAGAACGATCCACAGAAAGCGCAAAGCTACAGAAAGGCGCGCGGTAAAGGCGGGTTTATCCGCTCAAACTGGAAAGAGCTTAACCAGCTGATTGCTGCCGCCAACGTCTGGACCATCAAAAACTACGGCCCGGATCGGGTAGCCGGTTTTTCCCCCATCCCGGCCATGTCGATGGTCTCTTATGCCGCCGGTACGCGCTATCTCTCCCTGCTCGGCGGCACCTGCCTGAGCTTCTATGACTGGTACTGCGATCTGCCTCCGGCATCGCCGATGACCTGGGGCGAGCAGACCGACGTGCCGGAATCGGCGGACTGGTACAACTCCAGCTATATCATTGCCTGGGGCTCGAACGTGCCGCAGACGCGTACCCCGGACGCACACTTCTTTACCGAAGTGCGTTACAAAGGCACCAAGACCGTCGCCATTACGCCGGACTTCTCGGAGGTGGCGAAGCTCAGCGACCAGTGGCTGGCCCCAAAACAAGGTACCGACAGCGCCCTCGCCATGGCGATGGGGCATGTGATCCTCAAAGAGTTCCACCTTGATAACCCGAGCGATTACTTCCTCAACTATTGCCGCCGCTACACCGACATGCCGATGCTGGTCCTGCTGGATGAACAGGCTGACGGTCGCGTGGTGCCGGGCCGCATGCTGCGCGCGTCGGATCTGGCCGACGGGCTGGGTGAAACCAATAATCCGGAGTGGAAAACCATCGCCTTTGACGTCGCCGGAAATCTGGTGGCGCCGAACGGCTCTATCGGTTTCCGCTGGGGCGAAAAAGGCAAATGGAACCTGGAGTCGCTGGCCGCGGGACAGGAGACCGAGCTGACGCTTTCCCTGCTCATCACCCACGACAGTGTGGCAGACTTGGCCTTCCCTTACTTCGGGGGCAACGAGAACCCGCATTTCCGCAGCGTGAAGCAGGAGCCGGTGCTGACGCGCCGCGTACCGAGTAAAACCCTGACGCTGGCCGACGGCAGCCAGAGACGCGTGGTCAGCGTGTACGATCTGGTGCTCGCAAACTACGGCCTCGATCGCGGTCTGGAAGACAGTAACGCGGCGGCAAACTACGCCGAGATCAAAGCCTACACCCCGGCCTGGGGCGAACAAATTACCGGCGTCCCCGCTTACCTGATAGAAAAAATCGCCCGTGAATTTGCCGACACGGCGCACAAAACCCATGGTCGTTCGATGATCATCCTCGGGGCCGGTGTGAACCACTGGTACCACATGGACATGAACTACCGCGGGATGATCAACATGCTGGTCTTCTGCGGCTGCGTCGGGCAAAGCGGCGGCGGCTGGTCGCACTATGTCGGCCAGGAGAAGCTGCGCCCGCAAACCGGCTGGCTGCCGCTGGCCTTCGCACTGGACTGGAACCGTCCGCCGCGCCAGATGAACAGCACCTCTTACTTCTACAACCACGCCAGCCAGTGGCGCTATGAGAAGCTCACCGCACAGGAGCTGCTTTCTCCTCTTGCAGACGCGTCGAAATTCACCGGTCACCTGATTGATTTCAACGTCCGCGCCGAGCGCATGGGCTGGCTCCCTTCCGCGCCGCAGCTCAACCTCAACCCGCTGCACGTTAAGGCCCGCGCCGACGCCGCCGGGATGTCGCCGCAGGATTACACCGTGCAGGCGTTAAAATCGGGCGATATTCGCTTTGCCTGCGAACAGCCGGACAACGGCAAGAACCACCCGCGCAACCTGTTTGTCTGGCGTTCTAACCTGCTTGGCTCGTCCGGGAAAGGCCATGAATACATGCTGAAATACCTGCTTGGCACCGAGAGCGGTATTCAGGGCGAGGATTTAGGCTCAACGGACGACGTGAAACCTGAAGAGGTGGAATGGCAAACCGCCGCCATTGAGGGCAAGCTGGATCTGCTGGTGACGCTCGATTTCCGTATGTCCAGCACCTGCCTGTTCTCGGATATCGTCCTGCCCACCGCCACCTGGTATGAAAAAGACGATATGAATACCTCGGACATGCATCCGTTTATTCACCCGCTTTCCGCAGCCGTTGACCCGGCGTGGGAGTCCCGCAGCGACTGGGAGATTTACAAGGGCATCGCCAAAGTCTTCTCTGAAGTGTGCGTCGGACATCTCGCCACCGAAACTGACGTGGTGCTACAGCCGCTACAGCATGACTCCCCGGGGGAACTGTCGCAGCCTTTTGATATTCTGGACTGGCGCAAAGGCGAGTGTGATCTCATCCCCGGTAAAACCGCGCCAAACATTGCGGTCGTCGAGCGCAACTATCCGGAAACCTACGAGCGCTTCACTTCTCTCGGTCCGCTGCTGGACAAGCTCGGCAACGGCGGAAAAGGCATATCGTGGAACACGCAAAACGAAGTCGATTTCCTCGGCAAGCTCAATTACGTCAAGCTCGACGGCCCGGCCAAAGGCCGACCGCGCATTGAAACCGCCATTGATGCTTCAGAGGTGATCCTCGCTCTTGCGCCGGAAACCAACGGTCAGGTCGCGGTCAAAGCCTGGGAGGCCCTCGGCGAACTGACCGGGCGCGATCACACCCATCTGGCACTGAACAAAGAAGACGAGAAAATCCGCTTCCGCGATATTCAGGCGCAGCCGCGCAAAATTATCTCCAGCCCAACGTGGTCCGGCCTTGAGAGCGAGCATGTCTCGTATAACGCAGGCTATACCAACGTTCACGAGCTGATCCCGTGGCGCACGATTTCCGGCCGCCAGCAGCTGTATCAGGATCACACCTGGATGCGCGCCTTCGGTGAAAGTCTGGTGGCCTATCGTCCACCGATTGATACCCGCAGCGTCACCCATATGCGCGAGATCCCGCCGAACGGCTTCCCGGAAAAAGCGCTTAACTTCCTGACGCCGCACCAGAAATGGGGCATTCACTCCACCTACAGCGAAAACCTGCTGATGCAGACCCTGTCACGCGGGGGGCCAATCGTCTGGATCAGCGAAACCGACGCGCGCGAGCTGGGGATTGAGGACAACGACTGGATCGAAGCCTTCAACGCCAACGGCGCCCTCACCGCCCGCGCGGTGGTTAGCCAGCGCGTGCCGCCGGGCATGACCATGATGTACCACGCTCAGGAGCGCATTCTGAACATTCCGGGGTCAGAAGTGACCGGACGGCGCGGCGGGATCCACAACTCGGTCACCCGCGTCTGTCCGAAACCGACCCACATGATTGGCGGCTACGCGCAGCTGGCGTACAGCTTTAACTATTACGGCACCGTCGGCTCGAACCGCGACGAGTTTATTATGATCCGCAAAATGAAAAACATTAACTGGCTGGACGGCGAAGGTCGGGATCAGGTTCAGGAGGCGAAAAAATGAAAATACGCTCACAGGTTGGCATGGTACTGAATCTCGATAAATGCATTGGCTGCCACACCTGCTCGGTCACCTGTAAGAACGTCTGGACCGGGCGCGAAGGGATGGAGTATGCGTGGTTTAATAACGTCGAAACCAAACCGGGTATCGGCTATCCGAAAAACTGGGAAGATCAGGATGAGTGGCAAGGCGGATGGATCCGCAGTATTCACGGCAAGCTGACCCCGCGCCTCGGCGGAAAAATGGGCGTCCTGTCGAAAATTTTCGCCAACCCCGTGTTGCCGCAGATTGACGATTACTATGAACCTTTCACCTTCGATTACCAGGATCTGCACCGCGCCCCGGAGGGGGATCACCTCCCTACCGCCCGCCCCCGCTCGCTGATTGACGGTAAGCGGATGGATAAGATCGTCTGGGGACCAAACTGGGAGGAGCTGCTGGGTGGCGAGTTCGAAAAACGCGCCCGCGACCGAAACTTTCAGAAGATCCAGAAAGAGATGTACGGTCAGTTCGAAAACACCTTCATGATGTACCTGCCGCGCCTGTGCGAGCATTGCCTCAACCCGAGCTGCGTCACCACCTGCCCGAGCGGTGCGATTTACAAACGCGAAGAGGACGGCATTGTGCTGATCGACCAGGACAAATGCCGCGGCTGGCGTCTGTGTATCAGCGGCTGTCCGTACAAGAAAATCTACTTCAACTGGAAAAGCGGCAAGTCAGAGAAGTGCATCTTCTGCTATCCGCGCATCGAGTCCGGCCAGCCGACCGTCTGCTCAGAAACCTGCGTTGGACGCATCCGCTACCTTGGCGTGCTGTTGTATGACGCGGACCGTATTGAAGAGGCGGCCAGCACCGAGCATGAAACCGATCTGTATGAGCGCCAGTGCGACGTGTTCCTTAACCCGAACGATCCGGCGGTGATTGAAGAAGCCCTGAAGCAGGGCATCCCGCAGAACGTCATCGACGCAGCGCAGCGTTCCCCGGTTTACAAAATGGCGATGGACTGGAAGCTCGCCCTGCCGCTGCATCCGGAATACCGCACCCTGCCGATGGTCTGGTATGTGCCGCCGCTGTCACCGATTCAGTCCTACGCGGACGCGGGTGGTCTGCCGCAGAGCGACGGTGTACTGCCTGCGGTCGAAAGCCTGCGCATCCCGGTGCAATACCTGGCAAATATGCTCAGCGCGGGCGATACCGGCCCGGTGCTGCGCGCTCTGAAGCGCATGATGGCGATGCGCCACTACAAACGCTCCCAGACCGTGGAAGGCGTGACCGATACCCGCGCCATTGAGGAAGTAGGCCTGACCGAAGCGCAGGTTGAGGAGATGTACCGCTATCTGGCCATCGCTAACTACGAAGACCGCTTCGTGATCCCGACCAGCCACCGCGAAATGGCGCGCGACGCCTTCCCTGAGAAAAACGGCTGCGGCTTCACCTTCGGTGACGGCTGTCACGGCTCCGACACCAGGTTCAACCTCTTCAACAGCAGCCGCATCGACGCGATCAACATTACCGAGGTGCGCGATCACGGGGAGGGAGAATAATGCAGATCCTTAAAATCATCGCGCTACTGATTGAGTATCCCGATGAGCTGCTTTGGGATAACCGTGAAGAAGCGCTTTCCCTGGTGGAACAGGATGCGCCCATGCTACTGCCGTTTGCGCAGCAGCACCTGAGCGCCCCGCTGCTGGATAAGCAGGCCGAATGGTGTGAAGTTTTCGAGCGGGGGCGCGCGACTTCACTACTGCTGTTCGAGCACGTTCACGCCGAGTCCCGCGATCGCGGTCAGGCGATGGTCGACCTGATGAGCCAGTATGAGAAAGCCGGGCTGGAGCTGGATTGCCGCGAGCTGCCGGACTATCTGCCGCTCTATCTGGAATATCTCAGTATCGTCAGCGACGACGAGGCGCGTGAAGGGCTGCAAAACGTCGCGCCTATACTGGCGCTGATTGGAGGCCGCCTGAAACAGCGCGAGGTAGCGCATTACCAGCTGTTTGACGCCCTGCTGTCGCTGGCGGAAACACGGCTTTCCAGCGACAGCGTGGCGAAACAGGTATCCGGTGAAAAACGTGATGATACCCGTCAGGCGCTGGACGCCGTGTGGGAAGAGGAACAGGTCAAGTTTATCGAAGACAACGCCACATCGTGCGACAGTTCGCCGATGCAGCAATATCAACGACGCTTTAGCCAGGACGTCGCGCCGCAGTACGTGGACGTCAGCGCCGGAGGCCCAAAATGACTCATTACCTGAACGTGTTTTTCTATGACATTTATCCGTACATCTGCGCCACCGTCTTCTTCCTCGGCAGTTGGTTGCGCTACGACTATGGGCAGTACACCTGGCGGGCGTCATCAAGCCAGATGCTCAGCAAGCGCGGGATGAACTGGGCTTCGAACCTGTTTCATATTGGGATTCTGGGGATCTTCTTCGGGCACCTGTTCGGCATGTTAACCCCGCACTGGATGTACGCCTGGTTTTTACCCGTCGCGGTTAAACAGCAGTTAGCCATGATTGCGGGAGGTATTTGCGGGGTGCTGACGCTGATCGGTGGGTCGATGCTTTTGATCCGTCGCCTGTTCAACCAGCGGGTGCGCGCCACGTCCACCACGCCGGATATTATCATCATGAGTATCCTGCTGCTTCAGTGCATCCTTGGGCTGTCGACCATTCCTTTCTCCGCTCAGTACCCTGACGGAAGCGAGATGATGAAGCTGGTCGGCTGGGCGCAGGGGATCGTCACGTTTAAGGGCGGCTCGTCGGAAATGCTGAGCGGCGTCGCGCCGATCTTCCGCGTGCATCTGGTGCTGGGGATGACGATCTTCCTCATCTTCCCGTTCACCCGCCTGGTGCACGTGTGGAGCGCGCCGTTTGAGTACTTCACGCGTCGGTATCAGGTGGTAAGATCGCGCCGTTGATTTGTCGGGTGGCGGCTACGCCTTACCCGACCTACGTTCACACGCCCGTAGGCCCGGTAAGGCGTAGCCGCCACCGGGCTATTTCCCTGCCTGCGGATGCGTATCAAACCCTGCCATTACTGCCGTCAGCTCTGCCAGTGTAAAGCCGTGCTTCGGGTCATCAACGCCCAGGCCAAACCGGTCCTGCATCAGCTTATATAGCGCCTCCGCATCCGGCAAATGGATCTGCTCCTCCACATGACCGTTCTGCCAGTGGGTAAAATTAAAGTTGGTCAGCGTCAGCTTGCCCCCGTCCGGCAGGTGGCGACACATCAGCAGGTGATGACGAAAATGGGACTGAGGCCAGTGCGCCGACCAGAAGTTACCCATCACGTAATCGTTGAAGTACTGCGTCCCCAGGTCAAATTGGTACATCGACTGCCAGTGCTCGTGATGGCGGAATTGCAGTACCCAGTCGTTACCCTCGCTCAGCAAACGATAACTCCCGTGCGGGGTTTCCTGCTCCTCGTTAGCGATCAAACGAATCGGCGCCGTCAGCGTTTGTCCGCCAAATCCCACATCGGCGATCCAGCGCTCGCCGTTCAGCTCAACCAGGAGCAACCGGTGCGTGCGCGGCGGCATCTGCGACGGATTCGCCAGTACAACCCGCCCCAGCACGCTGCGTACCGTAAACCCAACTTCGCGTAACACCCGCTCAAACAGGCCATTTTGCTCGAAGCAATATCCCCCCCGACGCGCGGTGACCAGTTTATCCACCAGACACCCGTCGTCCAGATGGATTTCCCGCGGCAAAACGACGTCAATATTTTCAAAAGGGATCGCGCAGTTATGGTGTAAATGGAGCCCCCGCAGGGTATCGATATTAACCTGTACGGGCTGCTGCCAGCCCGTGCGGGCAAAATAAGCACTCAGAAATGGGGACATGATTTGCTCCATGATGTGATATCCCCTGTTTATAAACTATTTTCCCTTATGCATATGCGCAAAAGTGCTTTTTCGCCATACTCATCGTGTACATGAGGAGATCCTATGAGCCACTTTCGTCCTGTTGAATTACGTCATGCCAGCCGTCTTCTGAATCACGGTCCAACCGTGCTCATCACCAGCCGGGATGAGACCATCGATCGTCGCAACGTCATGGCCGCCGCATGGTCTATGCCGGTGGAATTTGAACCCCCGCGTATCGCGATTGTGGTAGACAAAAGCGCGTGGTCACGGGAGTTGATCGAACGCAGCGGGAAATTCGGCATTGTGATCCCCGGCGTGGCGGCAGCCAACTGGACCTGGGCGGTCGGCAGCGTCAGCGGGCGCGACGAGGATAAATTTAATTGCTACGGGATCCCGGTTATTCATGGCCCTGAGCTTGGTCTGCCGGTTATAGAAGAGAAATGTCTGGCGTGGATGGAGTGTCGGTTATTACCTGTCACTTCTGCGGCCGAGAAATATGACACCCTGTTTGGCGAAGTGGTTTCCGCCGCGGCAGATGAACGCGCATTTGTCGCCGGACGCTGGCAGTTTGACGGGGATAAGCTGAATACGCTGCATCATCTGGGGGCCGGGACGTTTGTGACGAGTGGGAAGATGGTGAAGGCGCTGGATTGATTTTTTAATTATACCCATCTGAATTATATGAAATTTCTATGGCATTTTATGTTTATCATAACGATGTTAAACGGAGGATATTTCAGAAGCTGTTGCATAAACAATCTTTCGTAAAGGAAATATCCATGTCATGGAACAAAGATGGCGCAATATCATATGCGAAATCACACGCGCAACCCAGCAGCACGGGTTATTGTGCTCGTTACGTAACAGAAGCTATCAGAGCGGGTGGTCGATTAAAAATCCCCAACACGCGTCTGGCAAAAGATATGGGGCGCACATTAGTCAATGCAGGCTTACCGCAACATACAACCTCATTACGAACTGTTCAGGCATGATTAATGAAACCACACTACTTTTTACTTTTCGCCCTGTCTCCGCTCGCGGCCGCAGAAAACATTTATGCACCGGGTCAGGCGGCGCTTAAATTCAATCAATGGTATATAGCGCAGTTAGATCAGAACAAACCGCCCGTACTCAATCCAGACATTATGAACGAATACGTAGCCTCAGGGACCATTGCAGCAATTAAAGAAATGTACTCTGGCGACAGTAGCGACAAAGATATGCCCGATGCGGATATGTTTATCAAAGCGCAGGACTGGGATGATGACTGGAATCAGATAACCGTCTTACATTCTGATTTTGACGCCGTTTGCACAAACGTCTATGTCGCATTTGGTAAGAAGCAAGATCATGTTATTGCAGATTGTCTCGTTGAAGAGCAAGGAAAATGGAAAGTGCGATCGGCGACGCTAATTAAGTAACAGGCATAAACTCCCTGTCGTAATAATAAAGGCACATGGTAGCCAAATGACTACCATGTGCAATTAATTAACTCTTCACGCGCTTCGCAATAATCTCATCCGCCACATTCCGCGGAGCTTCCGCAAAATGATGGAACTCCATCGTATACGTCGCGCGCCCCTGGGACATCGAGCGCAGCGTGGTGGCGTAGCCAAACATTTCAGCCAGTGGGACGTCAGCGCGAATAATCTGGCTGCCGTACTGCTCTGCCATCCCCTGCACCATGCCGCGGCGGGAGGAGAGATCGCCCATAATGTTCCCGGCATACTCTTCCGGCGTTTCCACCTCAACGTGCATCACCGGCTCAAGAATAACCGGATCCGCCCGCCGCGCGCCCTCTTTGAAGCCGAGGATCGCCGCCATGCGGAAGGCCATCTCCGAGGAGTCAACGTCATGGTAGGAACCAAACGTCAGGGTCGCTTTCACATCGACAACCGGATAGCCCGCCAGCACACCCGTATTCATGGCTTCTCGCAAGCCTTTTTCCACCGACGGGATGTACTCCCGCGGCACTACCCCGCCTTTGGTGGCATCTTCAAACACAAAACCACTTCCGGCTGCTATCGGCTCCAGACTCAGGACCACATGACCGTACTGCCCTTTCCCGCCGGACTGTCGGACAAATTTACCTTCAATATCCTTCACCGCTTTACGCAGGGTTTCACGGTAGGTGACCTGCGGACGACCAATGTTTGCCTCAACGCCAAACTCATGCTTCATGCGGTCAACGATGATTTCGAGATGCAGTTCGCCCATCCCGGAGATAATGGTCTGACCGGACTCTTCGTCCGTGTGCAGACGGAAAGACGGATCCTCCGCCGCCAGGCGCTGTAGGGCGATCCCCATTTTCTCCTGATCGGCCTTGGTTTTCGGCTCAATCGCCAGCGAAATAACCGGGTCCGGGAACTCCATCCGTTCAAGGGTGATCACCGCATTCGGGTCGGTCAGCGTGTCACCGGTGGTGACGTCTTTCAGCCCGACACAGGCTGCGATATCCCCTGTGCGCAGCTCGTCCACCTCATGGCGGTCGTTGGCATGCATCAGCACGATGCGCCCGATTCGCTCTTTTTTGCCCTTCACCGGGTTATACACCGCGTCGCCTTTGCGCAGTATGCCGGAATAGACGCGAATAAAGGTCAACTGTCCGACGTACGGATCGCTCATCAGCTTGAAGGCCAGCGCAGAGAATGGTTCATCATCGCTTGGGTGGCGCTCGGCGTGCTGTCCATCTTCGTCTACCCCATCAATAGCAGGCACGTCCAGTGGAGACGGCATCAATTCAATCACCGCGTCGAGCATGCGCTGCACACCCTTGTTCTTGAAAGCGCTGCCGCACAGCATGGGCTGTATTTCACCGGAGATCGTCCGGATCCGTAACCCTTTGATGATTTCCGCTTCATCCAGTTCGCCCGTCTCAAGGTACTTATCCATAAGCTCATCGCTGGCTTCTGCAGCAGACGAGACCATTTTTTCTCGCCACGTCTGCGCGGTGCTCAGCAGATCGTCGGGCACCGGCGCGTAGGTGAACGCCATGCCCTGGGTCGCATCATCCCAAAGAATGGTGCGCATCTTGATGAGATCAACCACGCCGGTGAAGTGTTCCTCTGCGCCCACGGGGATCACAATCGGGACCGGATTAGCTTTCAGCCGCTCCTGCATCATCCGCACCACGCGGAAGAAATCCGCACCCGGGCGGTCCATTTTGTTGACGAATGCCAGACGCGGGACGTGATATTTATTCGCCTGACGCCAGACGGTTTCCGATTGCGGCTGCACGCCGCCGACGGAGTCATAAACCATCACCGCGCCGTCGAGCACACGCATGGAACGTTCCACCTCAATGGTGAAATCCACATGCCCGGGGGTGTCGATAATATTGATGCGGTGCGGTTCAAAGCCTCTGTCCATGCCGGGCCAAAAACAGCTCACCGCCGCCGACGTAATGGTGATCCCGCGCTCCTGCTCCTGCGCCATCCAGTCGGTGGTTGCCGCGCCATCGTGTACTTCACCCAGCTTGTGGCTCATCCCGGTGTAAAACAGGATGCGCTCAGTGGTGGTTGTTTTGCCCGCATCGATATGCGCGGAGATACCGATGTTGCGATAACGTTCGAGTGGAATGGGTCGGGGCATGATATTTCCTTACGTCTTCATGACGGGTTTGTGACGACCAGGATAGTCGCGTGTTTGTTCGTTTGTTATAATAGTCCTATTGTACGAGTATTATCGAACTATTTTTTAACGGTTGACCTATTGTTGATATAGCTCAATCTCACGCGAGACGCAGGAAAACAATGATCCCAAACCACCCGGAACCCGAACAAATACTGCTGGAAAATGTGCTGTTCGCCCTCGGCAATCCGCTGCGGCTGGCGATTATTCGACGGCTGGCCGACGGCAGTGAGCTGAGCTGCAACGCGCTGCGCCCGGACGAGGTGGTGAAATCAACCATGACTCACCACTGGCGTGTACTGCGCGACAGCGGCGTGATCTGGCAGCGCCCGCAGGGGCGCGAGAATATGATTTCACTGAGAAGAGAAGATCTGGACGCCCGCTTTCCGGGGCTGATGGCGATCCTGTTACAGTCGAAATCATAAGCGCTCTGACTGTTGCCCTTCGGCCAGCGCGCGCAGCGTAGCTTTGAGCCAGTTCGTGACGCCTCGTTTCCCGCTGCGCTTGTGCGAATAAATTTTTACTTCAAACGGACTGATGTGGAACGGTAAATCAAAAATTTTAATACGGGTAGCTGGCAGCAGCTTTTCAGCGGCGAATCGAGGTAACGCCATCAGCAGATCGCTTTCTGCAATAACAAACGGGGCGCTGAGCATAGACGGGGTTTTGATCGCAATGTGTCGGGTATAACCCATGCGTTCCAGCTGCAAATCCAGCACCCCCTGCTTCTCATTCCACGGCGTAACCACAAGATGCCGGGCGGCGAGATAATCCTCCAGCGTGAGCGCGCTCCGGCTCGCATTGCTAATCACCACATATTCATCTTCGAACCAGCTGATCTCTTCCAGCTCCGGGTACCGGCGATCCTCAATGGTGCTGAATCCCAGGGCCAAATCCACCTCTCCTGCCAGTAATTCCGTCAACGCCGGGCTGTGCGGCAAATATCGTAATTCCAGACGCAAGCCAGGCGCCGCATGTTGAAGCGTATTCATGAGCGCAGGGAATATGCAGAACGCGGTAAAGTCCGTTATCGCGATCTGCAAACACGCTGTACTGATAGCAGGATCAAATTCCGGCTGCGGCGACAGCTCCTGGTCGAGATATTTCAGGGCCGATGCAATAACTGGCGCAAGCTGGGTGGCATAGACGCTGGGACACATTCGATGTCCTTCCCGGTAGAACAGCGGGTCGTTGAGCGAAACACGCAGCCGTGACAGGGCATGGCTGAGCGCCGAGGTGCTCATCGCCAGCTCATCTGCCGCAAGTCGAACGGAACTGTGGCGATAAATCGCGTCAAAAACCGGCAGAAGGTTTAAATCAAGGCGCCTTAAGGCTGGATGCATAATATTCATCATTTATTGATTTCATTGCACTTAATTCTTCTGACATTAGCCTTTATGCTTATCCCCATCAACTACAAACAAAGATAAAGGGAACGGAATGAGCATTACGATTCGTCAGGCGCGACCTGAAGATGCAGCGGCAATATACGATATGATTTACGAACTCGCAGTCTATGAAAAAGCGCCAGAAGAAGTGGTCACCACGCCGGACGAAATCCGTAAAACGCTGTTTGGTGCAGACAGTAAAACCGAAGCGCTGGTTGCCGAATATGCAGGCCATGCTGTGGGGTATGCCGTTTTTTTCACCAGCTATTCCACCTGGCTTGGCCGCAACGGCATCTATATGGAAGATTTGTATGTCTCCCCGGAATACCGCTGCAAGGGTGCGGGAAAAGCACTGCTTAAAAATATCGCGCAATGCGCAGTGGAACGTCACTGCGGCCGGCTGGAATGGAGCGTGCTTGACTGGAACCAGTCTGCAATTGATTTTTATCTGAGCATCGGCGCGGTACCGCAGTCCGAATGGGTACGCTATCGTCTTGATGGCGAGGCATTGCGGGCATTTGCTGAGTAGCAATGCCATCGCGTGAAACGCCCCTCTTTCTAAGGGGCATAATGTCAATGAAAGCGTTGCTGAAGCACGGTATATCTGAGAAAGAGATTACCGCCTTTTTTGTCTTCTCTGAGACGTTCGACGATTCAGCGACCGAGGCTCATTCCGGCTGCGTCAGGCTGTAGACGGGGATCCGCCGGGTTGTCATCGTTAGCGTATCAAACACCTCAGTCTCTGACGTCACAATCCTCGTGCCCGTTTTTCTTAGCCTCTGCACATCGGCCGCGATGCGCTGAATGCCAAACCAGAAAAGCCCGTCGAGCGCCGTTACAGATAGTCCATTTTCGAGTGCCAGTTTGAGTCGTTCCCTGGGCGCTTTCACCTGCTGTGCAATTTGCCGGTAAGGTACTTCACTTCCGCCAGTGCTGTCGCTTCGCTGGATCCGCGTTTTCAGGTGATAGGTAAATTCGTCAGGAACGCCTTCCAGGTCCTGTTTAAGGCTGTAAACGCAGCCAAACCGCTTGCCGTTGAACAGGACATTTTTTTGACTGAGCTGGAACTCATTTCTGATCCCATCAATCAACTGCGGGGCGCGGGTGAGGAGTAACCGGAAGGGAAGCTCAAAGCTGGTCACATAATCCACATTCAGCAGCGCGAGACGCAAACGCTCTTCCGCACCGGATTTTTGCTCGCGACACTCGCGCATCACTTCTGCCCACTGGCGGGTCAGACGTTCTGGCTCGGCGACTTCGGTGAGGAGATATTTTTCAAGCTGATAGTCGACTCTTCCGGTCATATTTTGCATCCCGACAAGGTGGATGCGGTAATTCTATCCAGCGGCGCAGATTTTATAAAGGGCGGAGCGCAACGGCATCCGCCCCCTGTGTTACTGCTGGATACTCGACCGATCCGACATATCGCTGGCAGCGAAAGTTCTGACTGAGGACTGGACCTGTTTTTTTCGCGCATACCGGTCCGGTTGCCCTTCAGGACGCGTTTTGAAGCGACGATGCAGCCACATATATTGCTCGGGTGCCATCATCACCGCACGCTCAATCGCCCTGTTCATCTGCGTAGCCACGGCCACTTTATCGCCTCCCTGCAAGGTATCGCTAATATCGTCCAGGATAATCAGCTCATACCCTGTGCCGTCTGCTTTTCTGCGTGGTACAAACGGGATCACGGCCGGTCTGGCACTTTTCACCAGCATATAGCTCCCGGCAGTTGTCGCGGCGTCCGGGACGGCAAAAAACGGCACAAACACGCTATTCGTTTTTCCATAGTCGTGATCCGGGGCATACCAAAGGATCTCATTTTGCTTAAGCGCGCGGATCATGCCCTTCAAATCGTAACGGTCGAGCATGGTTTTATTGGAACGCAGACGACCGCGCGTCTGTAGCCAGTCGAGCAACGCATTGTTGTTGGGACGATAGACGCCAATACCCGCGTTGAGCATGCCAAAGATGCGTGCGCCTAATTCCAGCGTGAGAAAATGCATGCCAATGAGCACCACGCCCCTTCCTTGCGCCCGTGCCTGTTCCATATGTTCGTAGCCGGTCACGCTGAAGTGTTTGCGCACGCGCCAGTCAGGCCAGAACCACGCGATGCCCGTTTCGATGACGCCCATTCCAACCGATTCAAAATTACGCTCAAGCAAACGCTCGCGCTCA
The DNA here is from genome assembly GCF_050030745.1 of Enterobacter cloacae complex sp. 402C9. Lineage (NCBI taxonomy): Bacteria > Pseudomonadati > Pseudomonadota > Gammaproteobacteria > Enterobacterales > Enterobacteriaceae > Enterobacter > Enterobacter cloacae complex sp. 402C9. Next base: position 2,421,200 of record NZ_JBLGUW010000001.1, read on the forward strand.
CCCTCTTTCATCTCCGGAAAGCAAAGCTCAAGATTTCGTCTGGCGATTTCCACGCGGCGTGGAAGCAGACGCATGGCCAGACGCCCGAGTCCGTGCCCTGCTTTTAACAGAAGCGAATATGGGAGCTGGACCGTACACCAGAGTGCGGCGATGCCTGCCCAACTGAGCCAGTAACGAGGATGAATAAAGGCGAGTGAAAACCGAGGTAATTTTGTCATGAAAAAATTATCCTTTTACTATCTGTACTTAATCTGGTGCAGTTGTAGTGCTTACCTGCTGATTTAACGAATATTGTTCGGAGGAGTGAATTGTAGCGGAAACGTTGTGCTGTTTATTATCGATTTTTGCGAAAGGAATGAAAGGCGGGGATCGCCGGGTGATACTGCACCACCCGGCAGGCGAGTTACATCGAATAGCCGGGCTTCTTAATCAGTTCATCCAGTTTAGGTCCAATCTCGGTATCCCAAACCTGCGCCTTCCAGTCAGCTTCCTGGACTTCGTGAAGCGCCACGGAGATTGAGCGATCTTTGCTGTTCAGATGACGGACTATCGTTTCGGCGATATCCGCCGCCAGGGCCGTTTTTTGTTCGTCAGTCAGATCGCGTGGAAAACATTTGATATCAACGTGAGGCATGGGCAGGGCTCCTTTTATAGGTTAGCGTTCCACGTTATCAGATTATGTCGTTAGCTTTTAGCACCTTGTGCAGTTCTGGCAACGCGCAGACGGCATCCGCGATGGCGGTGATATTAGGTGCGTTGGTGGTAAACCACTCATGACCTGGCCCCCAGGTACGCACGACGGCAATATAGACGTCAAGCAGCGTTAGCTGTTGGCCAAAGGCATAAGGCGAGGCGCTGAGCTGGCTGTCAAACCACAGATAGAGGGATTTCCGGTACTCAATACAGTTTTTCTTCAGCTGTTCCGGGGCATCAGGCACCCAGCGTTCCGGGTAATCTGCATACGTAAAGGTGGGATAGACGTTCGCCACAAACCAGATGAGCAGGCGCTGAAACTGCTGGCGCTCGGCCTGCCCAACGGGCGGCGCGAGGTCGGGTCGTCTGTTGAGCACCATCAGGGCGATCGCCGCGGTTTCCGTCACGATCGCCCCGTTTTCCAGCTCCAGCGTCGGCACCTGGCACAGCGGGTTCAGTTTCAACAGCAATTCGCGCTGCGGGCCGGGCTGGTCAAACCCATCCACGTTGACGAACTGATACGGGATGTCTGCCAGAGTCAGCATCACCTCACTGATTGCCGATCCCCAGCCGGGTACGCCATAGAGTTTGATCATGTTGCCTCCTCAGGGATGAAAACCCTAAGTGTATACCCGTCATACTTCAAGTTGCAGGTGCGTTGGCTGCATTCACTCACCCCAGTCACGTACTTATGTACGCTCCCGGGGATTCGTTCCCTTGCCGCCTTCCTGCAACTCGAATTATTTAGGGTATAGAGCACCATTAGTAGGTTATCCCGGGTGGATTAACGTCTGAAGACGTCACTGCTTCGCCCGCTTCCCCCCAGCGCGCCAGCACCTTTTGATAATCCCCGCGCTTAATCGCACCGTCCAGCGCAGCCTGCAACGCATACACCAGCCCATTGCCTTTTTTGGTTGTGGTGGCGACATAGGCTTTCTTCGGGCCTAATCCCACGACGCGGGTTTTGCCGGTTAACGCGGCTTTGTAGGCCGAAACGGACTGCGGTCCAAAGAAGACATCCGCCCTGCCGGACTGAATATAGAGATTGCCTGAGGCGTCGTCGGTCAGATAAACCGGCAACGCAGGCTCGCGTCCGGCCTTTTTATTCTCTTCGTTCCAGCCCAGCAGAATACGTTCCTGATTGGTGCCTGACCCGACAATCACCTTTTTACCGGCCAGATCTTTCGCACTGGTGATCGACTGTACGTTGCTGGTGGATTTCACCGAGAAGGCCAGGGAATCGACGCGATAGGTTGCAAAATCGAACTTCTCCTTACGTTGCTCGGTGACGGCGATATTCACCAACGCCACGTCATAGCGCCCGGAAGTGATCCCCAGCGGCCAGTCTTCCCACGCCGTTGGCACCAGCTTCAGCTTCAGCCCCAGACTGCCCGCCAGCAACCGGGCGATATCCGGGTCGCTGCCAATACGGGTGCGGTTATCACTGGCCAGCAGCGCCAGCGGCGGAGAATTCAGGGCTGAAATCGCCACCGTGAGGGTACCCGGCTCAACAAATTTATAGTTCGCCGGGATTTTCGCCACTGCCTGTTGATCAACCGTCACTGGCAGCGGCTGTTCGTTGGCCTTTAAATCAATGCTGGCGTGGCTCGCTGTCGTGAAGACCAGCCCCGCCAGGAGTCCATATTTCATCTGCGCTCCTTACAGCACTTTTGAGAGGAACTGGCGCGTTCGCGGATGCAACGGTCGGTTTAACACGTCGTCGCTGCTGCCCTGCTCCACAATTTTACCGTCGACCATAAATACCACCTGGTCCGCCACTTCCCGTGCAAAGCCGATCTCATGGGTGACCACCACCAGCGTAGTGCCGGAGCGGGCGAGCTTTTTAATCACGTCCAGCACTTCGCCAACCAGTTCCGGATCCAGCGACGAAGTTGGCTCATCAAACAGCATCACGCGCGGGCGCAGCGCCAGCGCGCGGGCAATGGCAATGCGCTGCTGTTGGCCGCCGGAGAGGTGACGCGACCAGGCATCGGCTTTATCGCGCAGACCTACCACATCCAGAAGGCTGTAGGCGTTTTCAATAGCCTCTTTTTTACTGAACTTTTTATGCGCGATGGGTGCTTCAACCAGGTTTTCCAGCACCGTAAGATGCGGAAAAAGATTGAAGTTCTGAAACACGTACCCAACGTTGACGCGCTGTTTGAGGATCTCTTTCTCTTTGAGCTCGTAGAGTTTGTCACCCTGACGGCGATAGCCGATGTAATCCCCGTCAATCTGGATAAAGCCTTCGTCTACGCGCTCCAGATGGTTAATAGTGCGCAGCAGCGTCGATTTTCCCGATCCAGAGGGTCCGAGGATCACCGTCACGGAGCCCGGTGGGATCTCAAGCGTGACGTTATCGAGCGCTTTATGTCGGCCAAAAAACTTACTGACGCCGGTTATGGAAATGTGTCCTTCAGGAGAGGCTTGCATGAACGGGCTCCTGTGCTGACGAAGTGGTGACGGAACGCGCGCGGCTGGTCGCCCGGCTCTGGTTTACGGCGGAGCGGCGCTCGCTGCGGGCGAGTCCACGCTCAATAACATGCTGGATGGCAGACAGTACGGTGGTGATCACCAGATACCAGACGGCCCCCACCATCAACAGCGGGATCACCTCCTGGGTGCGGTTGTAGATCATCTGGATCGTGTAGAACAGTTCCGGCATCGCCAGCACGTAAACCATCGCCGTCCCTTTGGCGAGGCTGATGATTTCGTTAAACCCGGACGGCAGGATGGTGCGCAGCGCCTGGGGGAGAATTATGCGCACGGTGCGACGCCACGCCGGCAGACCCAGCGCAGCGGCCGCCTCATACTGACCGTGGTCGACCCCAAGGAAGCCCCCGCGAATGATCTCCGCCGTATAGGCGCTCTGCACCAGCGTCAGCCCCACGATGGCGGTAGAAAACTGCCCGAGAACGTTGATGGTTTCAAAGCTGCCCCAGGTAATGCCGGTAAAAGGCACGCCGAGAGAGAGCGTGTCGTAGAGATAGGAGAAGTTATAGAGGATAATCAGTACCACGATCAGCGGCAGCGATCGGAACAGCCAGATGTAACCCCACGCCAGGCTCCTCAACAGCCATGATGACGAGAGCCGCGCCAGAGCCAGCATGCCGCCAATCACCACGCTCAGTACGGTGCTTATCAACGTCAGCAGCAGCGTCTGTCCGACGCCTTCGAGGATCACCGGGTCAAAGAACCAGCGGGCAAATACCGCCCATTCCCAGCGCGGATTAAAGGCCACGGATTGGATCACGACCGCCAGCACAAACAGCGCCACCACGGCGCCAGCAGCGCGCAGCGGATAACGTGCCGGGACCACTTTTATGGTTTCAACGTTGCTCATCGTCGCTCCTTATGCGGTTTTGCTGAGCGCTTCGCGGATCAGCGTCTTGGTGAAACGCAGCCGACCGTCGAACGGCGGCTGGCTATACTCTTCCGGGTCGCGGTTGAGATCGAACTGCGGCTGATACCCCTGACTGAGATAGAGCCGCACCGCCTCCGGCTGACGAAACCCCGTAGTCAGGTAGATGTGGCTGTAGCCCGCCAGCACCGCCCGGCGCTCCAGCTCCTGTACCACGCGCGCGGCCAGTCCCTGCTGGCGCAGCGTTTTATTCGTCCAGATACGTTTGATCTCTGCGGTATGTTCGTCGAAGGGCTTGTACGCCCCGGTGGCGACGATCTCACCCTCGCGCTCCAGGACGATAAACAGCCCCTGCGGCGCCAGGTACCACTCTGTCAGCTCGACTTCCGCATCCTTTGAAAAGTAGTCGCCGTAACGAGCGGCGTACTCACCGAAAAGCCCCGCGATAATGGGCTGAAGATCGGCATCTTCCGGCGAAACGTCACGAAATTGTTCGCGCATAGCGCCTCCTTAATCGCCCAGACCCGCCGGGTTAACTTCGGAACTGGAGATACGCTCCACGCCTTCCCCCCAGCGGTTTAGCACTTTGTCGTAATCTCCGTTCTTGATCGCGCCGTTCAGCGCGGTTTGTACCGGTTCGACCAGGCCGCTGCCTTTTTTCAGCGTCACCGCGATATGCGCCGCCTTCGGCCAGCCGCCGTCGACGCTGCCGACAAGTTTGGTTTTACCGTTAAGCGCCGCTTTCCAGGCGCCGATCACGTTCGGGCCAAAGTAGGCGTCCGCGCGTCCCGACTGAAGCGCCAGCGTTTGGGCCGCGTCGTCTTTGGTGTAGATCGGCGTAAAGGGTTTAAGCCCTTTTTTGAGGTTCTCTTCGTTCCATGCCAGCAGAATGGCTTCCTGGTTGGTGCCGGAACCCACGATGATGCGCAGCCCGGCGATATCCTCTGCCTTCACAAGCGAGTTGATGGGACTGGTGGATTTCACGTAGAAGCCAAGTGAATCCTTGCGATAGGTGGCGAAGTCGAACTTCTCTTTGCGCGCTTTGGTGACGGTGATGTTGCTGATAGCCGCATCGTATTTCCCGGAGGCCACCCCCAGCGGCCAGTCCTCCCAGGAGGTGGGAACCACGTTCAGCTCCAGCCCAAGGCTGTCCGCCACCAGACGCGCAATGTCGACCTCACTTCCCAGCAGGGTCTTGTTGTCGTCGGAAAAGACCGTCAGCGGCGGTTGATTCAGTCCCGCTACCGCCACGGTAAATTTCCCCGGCACGGCAAAGCGATAGTCGTTCGGCAGTTGCGCGATCGCATCGCTGTTTTTGGCGGTATTGATCGGCGTTTTATTGGCCTCAATGCTCACGCCGGTGCCGTTAATATTGACGTTCTCTGCCCAGACGGCAGGGGTAAAAGCCAGCGCAAGCGCCAGAATAAGCGATGATTTCTGCATAGCGTTTTTCTCTTTTATTGTTGTGTGAACTGATTTTTGGGCTCGTCTAAGCCCAGACTTTCGCGCAGCGTGGTGCCGGGATAGTCGGTGCGGAACAGGCCGCGCGCCTGTAAAAGGGGGACCACCTGGTCGACAAAGCGCGGGAAGGTGTCCGGCGTACCGCCCTGAATGATGAAGCCATCCGCCGCCTTCTCCTCGAACCAGGCCTGTAAACCATCGGCCACCTGCTCCGGTGTGCCGGAAAAACGCGGGCGCGGCGATGCGGCTTCCAGCGCGACCTGACGCAGAGTTAAGTTGCGCTCACGGGCGTTACGCTTGATTTCATCGGTGGTGCTGCGGAAGCTGTTTTTGCCCAAATCGCCAATATCCGGGAACGGCGCGTCGAGGGAATACTGGCTGAAGTCGTGATGCTCGAAATAACGTACAAGGTAATTCAGCGCATCATTAATGGAGACCAGTGCCGCCGTGGTTTGATACTGGTTTTCTACGTCATCGGCGTCGTTTCCAACAATCACGCTGACGCCCTGGAATATATATAAATCCCCTGCGCGGCGGCCGTGACTTTCCAGCTGCTGTTTAACATCGTGGTAAAAAGCCTGGGCTTCTTCCAGCGTGTCATGGTGGGTAAAAATCGCGTCAGCATGTTTTGCCGCCAGCTTTTTACCGTCGTCGGACGCACCAGCCTGAAAGACAATCGGACGTCCCTGCGGGGTGCGGCCAATATTCAGCGGGCCGGAAACCTGGAAGAAATCACCGTGGTGATCCAGAGTATGCAGTTTCGACGCATCAAAGAACTGTCCGCTCTCTTTATTGCGGATAAAGGCATCCCCTTCCCAGGAGTCCCACAGCCCTTTCACCACGTCGAGATACTCATCGGCAATGCGGTAGCGCAGCGCATGCTCCGGGTGTTTTTCGCGGGAGAAGTTCTTCGCTGACCCTTCCAGCGGCGACGTCACCACGTTCCAGCCCGCGCGTCCGTTGCTCAGGTGATCGAGGCTGGCGAACTGGCGTGCAGCGGTGAAAGGCTCGCTGTACGAGGTGGATAACGTGCCGACCAGCCCCAGGCGCGAGGTGATACTCGCCAGCGCGGACAACAGCGTCAGCGGCTCAAAGCGGTTTAAAAAATGCGGAATGGATTTCTCGTTAATATAAAGACCGTCGGCCACAAATATAAAGTCGAGCTTGCCCTCTTCTGCTTTTAAAGCCGTTTCTTTGACGAAATCAAAATTAATGCTGGCATCCGCGACCGCCGCCGGGTGGCGCCAGGCAGACATATTTCCGGATGCACCATGCAAAATGGTCCCCAGCCGCAATTGACGATGTGCAGACATATTCACCTCAAATTAATTAAACGTGTTGCAGGGCTTTTTCCGCGAGCTGAGCAAAATAGCGGGCAGCGGGTTCGATTAATGCTTCGTCCGGGTTAAATGCCGGGTGATGTAACCCAAACGGACTGTTGCTGCCAATGCTGACAAACGCGCCGGGTATGTTTTGCAGATAGACCGCGAAATCCTCCCCGCCCATGTGCAGTTCCGCATGCCGGGTTTCATATCCCGCTTCGCGCGCGACCGAGGTGGCAAACCCGGCCCAGTGTTCATCGTTCACCAGCGCGGTGGGCCCGGCGTACCAGGTGATGTTGATCTGCGCGCTAAAGGCGCTGGCAAATCCGGCGGCGATTTCACCGACGCGCGCTTTGACGTTCTGCTGCACTTCCGTACGGTGCGTGCGCAGCGTGCCCTCCAGCTCAACGCTTTCCGGCAGCACGTTCCAGGTATTCCCCCCGGCGATGCGCGTCACGCTCAGAACAACCGAATCCAGCGTATTGACGTTACGGCTGGCAACGCTTTGCAGCGCGGTCACCAGCTGGCTTGCCAGCACGATGGCGTCGTTGCCTTCATGGGGACGTGCGGCATGCGCGCCTTTGCCGGTAACATGAATAACGAAGCGATCGACGTTCGCATAGAATGGGCCGCCGCGCGTAGCAAACTCGCCGACCGGCAGTGAAGGCTCGTTATGCATTCCGAAAATCGCGCGTACGTCACGTAACGCCCCGGCCCGCACCATACTTTTTGCTCCGCCGAAATTCTCTTCCGCAGGCTGGAACAGGATCCGCACGCGACCGTTGAGCGAGGCTTCCCGCTCCTTTAGCTTTAACGCAGCGCCGAGGATCACGCTGGTGTGGATGTCATGGCCACAGGCATGCATCACCCCCGCACGCCGGGAGCTAAACGGCACCCCACTGCGCTCGTCGATGGGTAACGCGTCGATATCGGCGCGCAGCGCAACCAGTGCGTTGCCCGTGCCGATCTCCGCAACCAGCCCGGTCTGGAGATCGTAAGGCAGCGGTGCAATCCCGGCCGCCGTCAGCCACTCGCGCAGGCGCGCCGTTGTTTCGACCTCCTGACCGGAGAGTTCAGGGTTCTGGTGCAGCTCACGGCGCCAGGCAATCAGTTGTTCGCTAAAGCTCATACGGTCACCTCCCTGTTAAATCGCGCCTCGGCCAGCAGTCGCAGTGACTGCACGCGCGTTGCGCCATCAGCGACCGGCGTGTCGATGATAAATTCGTCAATTCCCCACTGCTGATGCAGCGCGTTGAGCTGTTCAAGCACCGAATCCGCCGTTCCGGCCAGCAGAGACTGCGCCCGACGCGCGATGCGCACCGGGTCACTCCCCGCCTGCCGCGCAAAGGCGTAGGCCTGTTCTTCGCTGGCCACGGTGACGCGCTGTCCGTTTACCAGTTCCACGCCCCACACTTCAACCTTCTGCGCCAGCGCATCGGCCTCAGCCTGGGTTGGGGCAACAATGACCTGCACGGCCACAATCACCTCCCGGACGCTGTGTTGACGCCACGCTGTGACGACCTCGCGCAGCAGCTCAGGATCACCGTTCAGATGGGCGGCAAAGACAAAATGCCAGTCGAGGGAGGCCGCCAGTAGCGCGCTTTCGGTACTGGCGCCCAGCAGAAATCCTCGGGCAGGCACCGGCGGCAGCGGCGTGGCGCGAACGTCCTCCTCCGCTGACTGATTTTCAGGGCGGATCCAGCGATCAAGCTGCGTCAGTTGTTCAGTAAAGCTGCCTTTTTCCTGCGGATTTAGGCCGTACTGCAAGGCGCGGGTAGAAAGCGGCAGACCGCCGGGCGCTTTGCCAACGCCCAGATCAACCCGGCCCGGCGCAATGGCGGCCAGTACGTTAAAATTTTCGGCGACTTTATAGGGGCTGTAATGTTGCAGCATGACGCCGCCTGAGCCCACGCGAATACGTTTTGTTTGCCCCAGGATCCAGGCAATCAGCAGCTCCGGCGAGGGGCTGGCAAGCTGCGGGGTATTGTGGTGTTCGGCAATCCAGAAGCGGTGATAACCCAGCGTTTCTGCCTGTTGCGCCAGTGCTAAGGTTCGCGCCAGCGCATCGGCGGCTGTTTCGTGTTCTGCGACGGGGCTTTTATCCAGAATGCTGATTCGCCATGACATGTTGCGTTCTCGTTTGACTTAACATGTCGTCATTATTAAAGGCGGATTTCACCTCTGAGAAACAATTAATTTACATTTGGATTGCCGGAAATCAGCTATAGCTTACCGCTACTCGTTCGGATACTGCTCGTCGGTGACCTTCTCCAGCCATGCCACCGGGCTCCCGTCGACAGCTTCTGCGATGGCGATATGGGTCATGGCCGTCTGCACGCTTGCACCGTGCCAGTGCTTCACGCCGGGTGGGATCCAGGCGATATCACCCTGATTCAGCGGTTCCGCCTCTTTCCCCCACTCCTGTAACCAGCCGCGCCCCTGCGTCACGATCAGCGTTTGTCCAAGAGGATGCGTATGCCAGGCGGTACGTGCGCTGGGTTCAAAGGTGACGGTCGCGCCGCCGACTTTTGCCGGTTCAGTCGCCTGGAAAGGTGCGTCAATGCGCACGCTGCCGGTAAACCAGGCCTCTGGCCCATGAACGGAAGGTAGCGAACCGCTACGGATAATTTTCATGATCTACTCCTCGTTTGCTATTGCGTTAACAGTAGCGTAAAGCCATGGGGAGCATTAGAGTGCATAATCAGAAAGGAACTATGAGTTCAATTCATAAATAGGATAAGCCGCCATGTTAAAAGACAACTTCAACGATCTGCTCTTCTTTATGGTTGTCGCCCGGGAGCGCAGCTTTACCCGCGCCGCGGCGCAGCTTGGGGTATCTCAGTCGGCGCTCAGTCACGCAATGCGCAATCTGGAAGCGAGGCTGGAAGTCCGTCTGTTAACCCGCACCACCCGCAGCGTGGCCCCTACCGAGGCCGGCGAGCAACTCTTCATGCGCTTAAGCCCCCATCTGCTGGAGATCGAGCAGGAACTTACCGCGCTGCGTGATACCCGCGACAGACCTGCCGGGAATATTCGCCTAACCGCCGGGGAGCACGCCATGTCTGCCGTGCTGTGGCCTGTGCTTAAACCCTTTATGGCGCAGTATCCTGACATCAACGTTGAAGTCACGGTGGACGATGGGCTGACAGATATTGTCGATGGCCGCTTTGACGCGGGGGTGCGTCTGGGTGAGCAGGTGGCGAAAGATATGATTGCGATACGTATTGCCCCGGACATGCGCATGGCGGTCGTCGGGTCGGCAGACTATTTGCATCGTTTCGGGGTACCGGAAACGCCGGAGCAGCTTGATCAGCACCGCTGCATTAATATGCGCCTGCCCACACGCGGCGGATTATTTGCCTGGGAATTTGAACGGGACGGACGTGAGCTGCGCGTGCGGGTTGACGGCCAATTGATCCTCAACAGCCTGCCGCAACGCATTGATGCCGCCGAAAACGGTCTGGGGCTGGCGTACGTCCCGGAAGATGCGGTTCAGGACGCCCTTGCTGAGGGCCGGTTAGTGCGTGTGCTTGAAGCCTGGTGTCCGGCTTTTGCCGGTTATCATCTCTATTATCCGAGCCGCCGCCAGCACACTTCCGCGTTTTCATTACTTATCGCAGCTCTGCGGCATCCATAAGCTCTACCTATAGGTAACTATTAAGTAAACCTGATGATTAAATCAGCATTCACAGACCTTTTTGCCTAAAAAAACGTCACGATTCAGCGCGTTGTGATCGCAGTCTGCTCTGACCACACGATTTCCTTCGACGAGCATCACTTTCGGCACGGTTATATTTTGCGTCGCTTATCAATTGCGGGTAGGATGCCTCGCCATGTTTTGCCTTATCCATACACAGAATGACTGGAAAGGCAGCATGTGTCTGCGCAGAAGCAATCGTTTGTTTCGGCTTCTGCCAGGCAGGACTATCACGTTAATGGTTCAGACAGGCAAACAGGTAACTCAATGAAAACAAGCAATAAAAGCGCAGCCGATCATCATGCTGCTAAACGTCGCTGGTTGAACTCTCATGAAGAGGGCTATCACAAGGCGATGGGCAACCGTCAGGTGCAGATGATCGCCATCGGCGGCGCTATCGGTACAGGTCTTTTTTTAGGTGCAGGCGCACGTCTGCAAATGGCTGGCCCCGCTCTCGCCCTGGTCTATCTGGTGTGCGGGATCTTCTCTTTCTTCATTCTTCGCGCCCTCGGCGAGCTGGTGCTCCACCGCCCTTCCAGCGGTAGCTTTGTCTCTTACGCCCGTGAATTTCTCGGTGAAAAGGCCGCGTATGTCGCGGGCTGGATGTACTTCGTTAACTGGGCAATGACCGGTATCGTCGATATCACCGCCGTTGCGCTGTACATGCACTACTGGGGCGCGTTTGGCGATGTGCCGCAGTGGGTGTTCGCCCTCGGGGCGCTGGCAATCGTCGGGACCATGAACATGATCGGCGTGAAATGGTTCGCCGAGATGGAGTTCTGGTTCGCGCTGGTGAAGGTGCTGGCCATTGTGATCTTCCTGGTGGTCGGGACCGTATTCCTCGGCACCGGTAAACCGCTGGACGGCAACGCCACCGGCTTCCACCTGATTACCGATAACGGTGGTTTCTTCCCGCACGGCCTGCTGCCAGCGCTGGTTCTGGTCCAGGGCGTGGTATTCGCCTTTGCCTCCATCGAACTGGTCGGTACGGCGGCAGGTGAATGTAAAGATCCGCAGACGATGGTGCCAAAAGCCATCAACAGCGTGATCTGGCGTATCGGTCTGTTCTATGTGGGCTCCGTGGTATTGCTGGTACTGCTGCTGCCGTGGAATGCATACCAGGCGGGGCAAAGTCCGTTTGTGACCTTCTTCTCTAAGCTGGGCGTGCCGTACGTGGGCAGCATCATGAACATCGTGGTACTGACTGCCGCGCTCTCCAGCCTGAACTCCGGGCTCTATTCGACGGGCCGTATCCTGCGCTCCATGTCGATGGGGGGCTCTGCGCCGAAGTTTATGTCGAAGATGAGCAAGCAGCAGGTGCCTTACGCGGGTATTCTGGCTACGCTGGTGGTGTATATCTTTGGCGTGTTCCTGAACTATCTCGTGCCGTCTCAGGTGTTTGAGATCGTGCTGAACGTCGCTGCGCTGGGCATCATCGCCTCCTGGGCCTTTATCGTGGTGTGTCAGATGCGTCTGCGCAAAGCAATTAAAGAAGGGAAAGCGGCTGACGTCAGCTTCAAGCTGCCGGGCGCGCCGGTAACATCCTGGCTTACCCTGCTATTCCTGTTGAGCGTGCTGGTGCTGATGGCGTTCGACTACCCTAACGGCACCTACACCATCGCTACAATCCCGCTGCTGGCGGTGCTGTTGATTGCTGGCTGGTTTGGCGTGCGTAAACGCGTGAATGAAATCCACAGTACCGCCCCGGTTCATCCTGGAGATGACAAACAGGATGGTCCGCTGGTGGAAGAGACGTCGCGTTAATAAAAAAGCCGGGTGGCGGCTACGCCTTACCCGGCCTGCATTTCATTGTTTTCCAGGCCCGGTAAGCGCAGCGCCACCGGGCAATTCCCACCTTAAAGCGCGATACGGATCACATCGTCAGGCTGAGTGGCTTCCTGCTGACGGGTAGACTTCTGTTTCACCGTCACGTACAGCGTTTTACCGTCCGCAGACAGCGCCAGGCTGTTCGGGTAAACCGGCGTATCGAAGGTTTTGGTCACTTTGTAAGTTTTGGCGTCAATCACGCTCACCTTGCCCGCCTCGCGGTGCGTCACATAGGCTTCGTTACGCGCCGGGTTAAACAGCACGGCCAGCGATTCTGGCGCGGCGATTTTCTGCATTACGCTGCCATCTTTCAAATTCACCACCAGCACTTCAGGCTGTTTTGAATCCGTCACAAACGCACGCTGGCCGGCAGTGTCCAGGCTCAGGTTCAGGTAGAAGTGCTCTTTTCCGTCTTCCTGTACTTTCTTACGGCTGAGGATTTTGTTGGTCGCGGTATCAATGGTCACCAGCTCACCGTCCGCATTGGTGGTATACAGGCGTTTTGCCTTCGCATCCAGCGCCAGTCCGGTGCTGAACGTGCCGGTGTTCGTGATGGTGTCCTTCAGCTTCAGCGTTGCGCCATCAATAACCCAGATCACGCTCTCCTTGCCGATGCCGGTAATGTATACCGTATTGGTCGTGTCATCGGCCACCAGCTGGCGCGGCTGAAGCGGCTTCACCGTGTCGCTACGTTTGCGATCGTCCAGCACCAGGCGCCCTTTCACCTCGCTCGTTTTGGCGTCAATCGCCGTCACGGCACTGTTGACGGTGTTACCGAACCACAGCGTCTGGGTGGCGTTATCGATCGTGGCGCCAAACGGCTTGAGATCGTTATGAATCGCCTGCGTCACTTCCAGCGTGACCGGATCCAGACGATAGACCACGCCGCCCTTATCGGTTTTGCGGCTTTGTGACGTCGCAACCCACAGCGCGTTTTCCTGCTGGCTGACGGCCATTTCATACGCGCCCTTGCCGACCGCTTTGCGCAGCATCTCTTCAGCGGCATGAACCTGGAACGTACCGGCAAACAGTAAAGAGCCCAACAGCAGAGACCCACGCAGGCACGGCGAGCACAGATGACGTAAAGACATAACAATTCCTTTTTAAATGAGGAGATTTACCGCTGACATCGCTTCCGGCGGGCAAAGTCATCGCTTTGCCGTTATTTTAATGAGAATAGTAATCATTAATGAGTTGAATGTGGAGTCTTTCTTTCCTGCAAAACCTTACATTCACGAAATGTGCGGTTATAGTTTTCATAACATTTACAAAGGATTTAACATATATACACAGGTTCCAGTTGATTTGGTTCGAATTTTTTCTTAACCGGCTTACTCCATGAAAATTATTACTGCCCATAAGGCCTCACTCCCCCTGTTGTTCGTTCCCGTCATTTTTGGCCCGCTGAGTGCGATGGCCGCGGATGAACAGACCATGATCGTCAGCGCCACGCCGCAAACCGTCTCAGAACTGGACACCCCGGCCGCCGTCAGCGTGGTGAGCGGCGAGGATATGCGACATGCCACACCGCGCATCAACCTTTCTGAATCCCTTGGGAGCGTACCTGGCCTGCAAATCCAGAACCGCCAGAACTATGCTCAGGATCTGCAACTTTCTGTTCGCGGATTCGGCGCGCGCTCAACCTTCGGCGTGCGCGGGATCCGCATGTACGTGGACGGCATTCCGGCAACCATGCCCGATGGCCAGGGGCAGACATCAAACATTGACCTCAACAGCATAGAGAGCGTCGACGTGCTGCGCGGCCCCTTCTCTGCCCTGTACGGTAATGCCTCCGGCGGCGTGATCAACATCAACACCCAGACCGGACAACAGCCAGCCACCATTGAAGCCAGCAGCTATTACGGCAGCTACGGCACCTGGCGTTACGGCATGAAGGCCACCGGGGCGGTGGGTGATGGTACTCAGGCGGGCGATGTGGATTACGCCGTATCCACTACCCGTTTCACCACCCATGGCTATCGCGACCACAGCGGCGCGCGCAAAAACCTCGCCAACGCGAAACTGGGCGTGCGTATTGATGATGTCAGCAAGCTGACGCTGATTTTTAACAGCGTGGACATGAAAGCCAACGATCCGGGCGGACTGAGCTATCAGGAGTGGCAGAACAACCCGCGCCAGTCACCGCGTGGCGATCAGTACAACACGCGTAAGACCATTAAGCAGACCCAGGCCGGGATCCGCTACGACCGTCAGCTGAGCGAACAGGACGACCTCAGCGTGATGATGTATGCCGGTGAGCGTGAAATGACTCAGTACCAGTCCATTCCGGCGTCCACTCAGCGCGAGAATCCTGCGCATTCGGGCGGTGTGATTGATATGCAGCGTCACTATCAGGGTATTGATACGCGCTGGACCCACCGCGGTGAGCTGCTGGTTCCGGTGACATTCACCACCGGGCTGAACTACGAAAATATGAGTGAAAATCGTCGCGGGTATGAGAACTTCGTTATGGACAACGGCGTGCCGGATTATGGCGTGAAGGGTAATAAACGCCGTGACGAACGCAATCTGATGTGGAACCTGGATCCCTACCTGCAAACCCAGTGGCAGCTAACGCAAAAACTGTCCTTAGAGGCGGGCGTACGTTATAGCTCCGTCTGGTTTGACTCCAATGATCGTTACATTACCCCGCAAAACGGTGATGACAGCGGCGACGCCAGCTACCACAAATGGCTCCCGGCAGGTGCGGTGAAATACGCCGTGACCGACGCATGGAACCTGTATGCCGCGGCAGGACGGGGATTTGAGACGCCGACCATCAACGAACTTTCCTACCGTTCTGATGGCAAAGGTGGCCTCAATATGAACCTGCAACCGTCCACCAACAACACCTATGAGATTGGCAGCAAAACCCGCATCGGCAATGGCATCCTGACGGCGGCGCTGTTCCGCACGGATACCGACAACGAGATCGTGGTGGACGAAAGCAAGGATGGTCGCACGACTTATAAAAACGCGGGAAAAACGCGCCGTCAGGGTGTGGAAATTGCGCTCGACCAGCAGTTTGCCGAGAACTGGAAGCTGAAGATGGCGTGGACCTATCTTGATGCCACCTACCGCACCAACGTCTGTAGCAATGCAGACTGTAGCGGCAACCGGATGCCGGGGATCGCCCGTAACATGGGATATGCGTCGTTTGGCTGGGAGCCTGAGGAAGGCTGGTACGCAGGGGCAGATGCCCGCTACATGAGCGATGTCATGGCCAACGATACCAACACCGCTAAAGCGCCCTCTTATACCGTTGTGGGCCTGAATACCGGCTATAAACTCAACTACGGCAAATGGGGAATGGACGTCTTTGGTCGCGTCGATAACCTGTTCGATAAAGAGTACGCCGGTTCAGAGATTGTTAACGCTGGCTACAACCGCTATTACGAACCTGCCCCTGGTCGTAACTATGGCGTGGGCCTGTCGGTCTCTTATCGTTTTGAGTAAACCATTCTCCGGCAGCGCACGTTGCCGGTAAAAAAATAAGCAAAATAACATCATTCCCGGTTGCCTGATGCGCCGGGAATATAATCAAGGACGTTTGATACAAATAAACAAATAAGTGCGCCAGAGGGATCCTTAACTGTAGTATTGCCGTTGCAGAAGAATATTGGCTTCATCAATGGCTTTGTCGATCGCTTCCCGGCTGGCCGTTACATCCCTTTGCTCAAGCGCAGAAAGCAGATCGTCATAATGATAGGTCGCTGCGGGAACCTCGCTTAACTCTTCATGCAGATAGTGAATGCACGGACCAATCCGTACCCAGAGCTGCTCAATCAGCGAGTGAAGGGTCGGCATCTCGGCATACTGATAGAGCGTGAACCGGAACACGCGGTTGGCATGGATCGCTTTCTGTACATCGCTCTGATGCATGGCGGCACTGAAGTTATCTGACAGCGCGCGTAACGCATCCAGTTTGGTCTCGGTCATATTCTGGCACGCCGCCGCAACGGCCATCGGTTCAAGCTGCTTTCTGATGGCGTTAATTTCGTTATAGCGTTCCAGCGTCACTTCTGGCACCAAAAACGCCTGCGCTGGCGTGGCCTGTAATGCCCCCGCCGACACCAGGCGCAGCAGGGCTTCGCGCACCGGTGTGATACTGGTGCCCAATTTATCCGCAATCTCTTTTGTAACGAGTCGAGCCCCAGGTTTTAATGAGCCCGTAATTAATGCTCCCTTTAAACTGTTCTCTACTTGCAAAGTCAGACTGATTCTTTGTGCTTTTTCCATATGTTCCAAATCAAGCATGTTTAATTCCCGTAGCCAAACAAAATGCCATTTTCAGCGTCTGTTTAAAAAAACATCGCCGGTTAGATATATCCTGTATCGTCATGCCTGGTATGAGGGGCGCGCGTAATATTAAAATCGTTCAAATAATATTGCATTTTTCACTTCTGGCTCAGCTGGGCCGAGGCGCGCAAAGCTTATGGATTAATTAAAGACAATATATCGTATCTTCACAAATAATTATGGCGGACACTGCCCGCCATAACCGATGCTCTGTTTAGTCGGCCGCCACGCGGATCACAACCTTGCCGAAGTTTTTCCCCTCAAGCAGGCCAATCAGGGCGTCCGGCGCCGCGTCCAGCCCTTCCGTAACCTGCTCGCGATAGTGAATTTTGCCTTCCTGCACCCAGCGGCCCATTTCCTGCTGGAACTCGTCAATACGATGACCATAGTCCTGCGCGATAATAAAACCCTGCATACGGATGCGTTTTTTCAGGATGGTCCCCATCAGTAGCGGTAAGCGGTCCGGACCCTCCGGCAGGTTGGTCGCATTGTAGCCGCTGACCAGTCCGCAAACCGGCACGCGCGCGGAGGTATTCAAGAGCGGCAGCACGGCGTCAAAGACTTTACCGCCGACGTTTTCGTAATACACATCAATGCCCTGCGGGCAGGCTTTTGCCAGTTGTTCGTCAAAATCATCCGCATGGTGATCCAGACAGGTATCGAAACCGAGCACGTCGACCGCATGACGGCATTTCTCCTCCCCGCCAGCCACGCCGATGACCCGGCATCCTTTGATTTTACCGATCTGCCCCACCGTTGCGCCGACCGGCCCCGTGGCCGCCGCCACGACAAGGGTTTCCCCTGCCTGAGGCTGGCCGATATCGAGCAGCCCCATATACGCGGTGAAGCCCGGCATCCCTAGCACGCCGAGTGCCCATGAAGGATGCGACGGGTTTTCACCCAACTTAACCAGCCCCTGCCCGTCGGATAGTTCATACTCCTGCCAGCCGCTGTAACCCAGAACCCATTCACCCTCTTTATAATCCGGATGACGGGAGGTCTCGACGCGGCTTACCGTGCCGCCCACCATCACCGCGCCAATCTCGACCGGAGGTGAATAGGATGGCGCATCGCTCATACGGCCTCGCATGTACGGATCAAGCGAGAGCCATACGGTGCGTAATAACACCTGCCCCTCTGCGGGCGCGGGGATCGGCTGCTCTTCCAGGCGGAAATTATCGGCAACCGGCGCGCCGTGTGGACGGGAAGCCAGTACCCAGCGTCGGTTTTGCGTAGTAGATTGACTCATTCATCGCTCCTTACTGCTGAAAATGTCATTCAAGTCTGGCACGTTATCCTGCGGATCGCCTGTGCATTATGAGCCGGACTGATTAAGCCGCACGACCAGATAAAGGCACGATTCATCCGTTTCGTTGATAAACCGGCAGTCGTTTGGCGGCCCGAGTTCCAGACAATCTCCGGCCTTCATTTCATGGCGAGTATCCCCCTCCAGAAAGACCAGTTCACCTGCCTGCAACCAAATCAGCTGTCGTGCCAACGCATAAGAGGAGGCGGGCATCGGCACATCGCTACCTGCGGGTAGCTCCACCTGGACGAGGTCGATAGGCATATCGGTGCGCGGCGACACATGGCGACGCAAATAGTGGGTTTGCGGATCGCGCCAGACGGGCTGGTTCGCCAGACGTAACAGTTTTCCCTCCTGCATTTCCGCGCGCGCAATAAGCGTAGACATGCTAATACCGAAGGCACCGGATAACCGCGCAAGCAGCGTCGCCGTTGGGCTACTGTCACCCCGTTCAATCTTGTGGATCATGGCGCGTGAGATACCTGCCCGTTCGGCCAGTTCGCTTAATGACCAGCCCCGCGACTCGCGTTCAAGGCGTATGCGGGCGCTAATGCGTTGATTCATATTGTCTGTCATTGTATTCATGACGTCATACTATAGTGTACGGATGGTTTTTCGGGGCAGTTTTGTGACAAAAAAATAGGGATTTTGTCGTAGCGATGCAATACAAGAACTGTGTAATATTGTGAGTAAATCGTACTACTATAGTGAACACCACAGCCAGAGGTTACCCATGATTGTTCGTCATGCCTGCAAAGAAGATTGTGCCGCTATCGGTGAAATTTATAACCATGCGGTGCTGCACACCGCCGCCATCTGGAATGATAAAACTGTCGACACCGATAACCGTATCGCATGGTTTGAGGCGCGTACTCTGTCGTGTTATCCAGTTCTGGTCAGTGAAGAAGACGGAGTGGTGACGGGATACGCCTCATTTGGCGACTGGAGAGCGTTCGACGGATTTCGCCACACGGTGGAGCACTCGGTGTACGTTCATCCCGAACATCAGGGCAAAGGCATTGGCCGGCTGCTGATGACGGAGTTAATCAAGGAAGCCCGCCAGATCGGTAAACACGTGATGGTTGCCGGTATTGAGGCGCAGAACCAGGCGTCAATTCATCTGCACGAAACCCTTGGCTTTATTACCACCGGCAATATGCCGCAGGTGGGAACCAAATTCGGTCGCTGGCTGGACTTAACCTTTATGCAGCTCCAGCTTGATGAGCGCAGCGATCCGGATGCTCTGCCATGAATCAATCGTTGACGTTAGCGTTTCTGGTAGCCGCCGGGATTGGGCTGGTGGTGCAAAACACCCTGATGGTGCGCATTACGCAATCTTCCTCCACCATTCTTATCGCCATGCTGCTGAACTCGCTGGTGGGGATTGTGCTGTTTGTCAGCATTTTGCTGGTGAAAAATGGCCTGGCGGGGTTTAACGAACTGGCGTCAACGGTGCGCTGGTGGACGTTGATCCCCGGCCTGCTGGGGTCTTTTTTTGTCTTTGCCAGTATTAGCGGCTATCAGAATGTGGGCGCGGCAACGACCATTGCCGTCCTGGTGGCAAGCCAGCTGATTGGCGGCCTGGTGATGGACATCCTCAAGAGCAACGGCGTTCCCCTGCGCGCGCTGGTTGGCCCGGTCTGCGGCGCAGTGATGCTGGTGGTCGGTGCCTGGCTGGTGGCGCGGCGCCAGTTTTAACCCTTACAGGATAGTCCCACCCTGCGTGAGGTGGGCATGGCGCGCCTCCGCCTCTTCTTTATGCTGCTTACCATGATGCGCAATCGCGGTGCGCAGGCGCTGCTGCTGGGTATAGCGATCTTCACGGCTGAGCTCTGCATCATCGCTTAATTCGATCAGCAGTTCGTTCATGTGGGTAATTATGCTCTCTTCGATGGCGGCATCGACGCGGGCGATAACATCGTTTAAATGTGACATTGTCACTCCTTTCCAAATGCCCGGTGGCGCTACGCTTACCGGGCCTACATATGACACCCGTAGGCCGGGTAAGGCATAGCCGCCACCCGGCAAAATACGATCAGTTCAGCTTCGCTTTCGAGAAATCGCTGCCCATCAGGCTTACGCTGTACCCGGTCACATTGCTGCGGGTCGCGTAGAACGTTTTACCGTTAGCTAACGCAATCCACGGTGCCTGCTGGTAGAAAATCTCCTGTGCCTGGCCATACAGCTTCGCACGTTCGTCCGGGTTGCTGGTCAGTTTGGCCTTTTGCACCAGCTCATCATACCCCTTATCACACCAGCGCGCGGCGTTAGATCCGGTTTTGATGCTGTTACAACCCAGCAGCACATCGGCGAAGTTGTCCGGATCGCCGTTATCAGACATCCAGCCGAACAGCGCGGAATCATGCTCGCCTTTGCGCATGCCGGAGAGATATTCCCCCCACTCGTAAGAGACGATTTTCGCCTTCACGCCCACCTTCGCCCAGTCAGCCTGGATCATCTCTGCAATGCGTCGGGAGTTCGGGTTGTACGGACGCTGAACCGGCATGGACCAGAGGGTCACTTCCGCGCCTTTCTCCAGACCCGCCTGCTTCAGCAGCGCTTTCGCTTTTTCCGGATCGTAGCCGTAATCCTTCAGGTCTTTATTAAAGCCGAGCATGTTCGGCGGGATCGGCGATTTAGCGACCGTACCAGACCCCATAAAGACCGCGTTCACAATGGCCTTTTTGTCCGTCGCGTAATTCAGAGCCTGGCGCACCAGCACGTTATCAAACGGTTTTTTCTCCGTGTTGAACGCCAGGTACCCCACGTTCAGCGCATCCACCGAGTGCAGCGTCAGGTCTTTGTTTTTCTTGATCGCTTCAAACTGCACCGGCGACGGCGCAGGAATGATCTGACACTCGTTCGTTTGCAGCTTCGCCAGACGCGTCTCAACGTTTGGCGTGATGGAGAAGATCAGGTGTTTGGTCGGCACCTCTCCCTCCCAGTAGTTCGGGTTGGCGACGTAGCGGATAAGCGAATCCACCTTGTACTGCTGAAGCACATACGGCCCGGTGCCGATTGGCCAGGTGTCCACATTTTCAGGCGTGCCCTTTTTCAGCATCGCGTCCGCGTACTCGGCAGAGAGGATCGAGGCGAAGTCCATTCCCCAGTCGGCCAGGAAAGCCGCGTTGGGTTCGCTCAGCGTGAACTGAACGTGATAATCGTCGATCTTTTTCACATCCTGAATGAGCTTGTCGAGGCCCACGTCATTAAAGTATTCGTAATTACCCTGGGAAACATTGTGATAGGGATGCTTAGGGTCTTTCTGACGCATAACGGAGAAAATAACGTCATCAGCGTTAAAATCACGGGTCGGTTTGAAATATTTATTGCTGTTGAATTTTACCCCTTTACGCAGGGTAAACGTGTATGTTTTGCCGTCTGGCGAAATGGTCCACGACTCCGCAAGAGAAGGCACCGGCGTGTTTTTTACCGGGTCGAAGTTAATCAGACGGTTATACAGCGTTTGCGAGCTGGCAACAAACGAGGGGCCAGAGCTGGCGATCTGCGGGTTAAACGACTCCGGCGACGCCTCAGAGCAGTAGATAATGGTGTCTTTGTTTGCCGCCCATGCGGCGCTTGCCGGTAGCAGCGCGCTCAGCGCGAGGGCGAGCACGGTTTTCCCTGTAAACATAATTATTACCCTTTCGGTTTTATTATAGTGAACAGTAATAACAGCACAGACGTTTTGGCCTGACAAATAACGAATCACTATCAGGTTATTCTAAAGCCGTACATTTCGCTGGTTTTAACATCAGCCCGCAGAAACCGATTTGCCTTAAGGTCCATTATTCGTCAAGCACAACCGTTACGATCAATGCCGCAAGAAATCGTCCCTTTTGTCGTCTCCTCCGCCGTTTGCTTGCTTACCTGATTCGCTAAAGTAATGGCGTGAAGAAGTCTACAGGACCAAATCGTGGCAAAAACACTTTTACGCAGCGGTAATCTGGATGATTTTCAGGCCGTTGGCGGCGGCGGACAGGCCGTTTTTGAATCAGCGCTGCAAATCCGCGAAGCGCTTCGGTTGCGCAAACAGCAGGCTATCGTCGATTGCCTGGCCATTCCACAGGTCAATGACGGCGGCGATCGCGTTGACTGGTACTCCCCGGTTGAAGGAACCGTCTCCAGCTGGAAGGCGGCGGATGAAGACGATCGTTTTCGCGCCCTGCGCTATCTGGAAAACACGCTCGCCAGCATGGAGTCGCTGAGTAAAAAATGCCTTCAGTCACCGAAAACGGCGCAGCAACTGTTTGGATCTCTGCTCTCTAAAGCTTTCCAGTTTCCCGGTGAAAACTTTGTTTTCCTGGTGGATGGCAAACCGGTGATCTGCTTCTGGGGTTTCGTCAGTCTTAACGAAAACGCGCGCGACGACGTGCTGGACTGCCTGCGCGAATCGTTGGTCCCTGAACCTGAACCCGTGATGATTAACGAACCTGAACCTGAACCTGAGCCAGAACCGGCCCCGGTGGTGACCTTCGAGCAGGCCGACGCGCCGCTTATCACGCCTGTGGCTACCGTCCGTATCACCGAAGATGAGCTGTATACGCCAGAGCCGGTGCGCATGAACACCGTGCCGTCAGAGCCCGCACCAGCGGTGGTGCAGAAAAAACGTCGCTCCCCCCTGTGGTTGCTGCCGGTTGCCGCCGTCATTATTGCAGCCATTGCCACGCCGCTGCTCTGGCCAAAACAGGCCCCGACCGCAGCGCCAGTTACCTCACCAGCGCCAGCACCTGTCGCCATTGCTCCGGCCCCCGTGAAGACGGTTGAGCCGCTTGAGCTGAAACTCCCGCTGCACCAGGCAGAAGTGGTAGAGCCGAAGGTGAAGACGCCTGCCCCGGCAGCCGAACCGGTGGTCATTACCGCTATCCCGAAAGATGCGATGGTGATGGAGGCAAACCAGGTCAAAGCGGGGTTAACGCGCTTCCTGAACGGCACCTGGCGCGCGTTTCTCGATGTGCAGGATCCGCTCACCGGCAAACCGCCGTCTCTGCGCTATCAGATCCAGAACAACAAAGGTTTCGCCCGGGTCGTGCATGGCGACAACATTGTCTGCCGGGTAGACGTCTTTTCCGGATTACACAGCAACGGCGAGCTGTTGATCAAAACGCGCGGAAACGCTCGTTGCACCGACGGTTCACGCTATCCGATGCCGGAAGTGACCTGTAAGGCAGGTGCCAGCGACGTGGCGGAATGCACCGCACGTTACGATGCCAACACCGTCGTTCCTCTGACGTTCAAGAAAGCAGGTGTCTGATCCTATGCTGGTTAATCTTTGCGACTATAAACAGAGCGTGACGTTGATTGCTAACAGCGGCGTACAGTTTCTCGATTTTGGCCTGACTCCGCAGGACACCGCCAGCAACGGGCGTTTCGTGCGTAAAACGGCAAATGGCCCGCTGCTGCGCCTGGATTTTGACCTGGTCAACGGCCGGTACACGCTGCCTGCCACCGATGGCGGGAAGCCGGAAGTGGTCAAGCCTGAAAGCACCATTCCACTGCATGACTCCCTGACCGTGCTGGACGGTGTCTGGCTGCCGCTTCCTTTCCTGCGCTTTAACCCGCCGCGGACGTTTGTTGATGGCCCGGATAACTGGGCGCGCGTCCAGGTACGGAAGCTGTCCACGCCCGACGCGGCAGGCAATACGCACCGGGTCACCGTCGCGCTCGACAGCCAGATTGCGGAGCATGCGACGTCTGCCCTGTCGCCGGTTGAAAACGACATTCTTAACGGCACGCGTTTCGCCCTCGCCTGGCGCGACAGTGAGGTTGAGAGTTTCCTCGACCAGACCTGGATTGACGGCTGGCTGCGTGAAGCCTTCACACAATATGCTGACGGGGTTGAAAAACGCGCCGAGCGCAAGCTGCATCAGGCCATGCGCAGCTTTGAATATCAGGCGCACTGGCTCAACCTGCTCTCCATGCTCGGTGAACAACTCACCGTGCCGGAAGTGAAGTTTGTCACCCATACCCTGAGCACCCCTGCCATTCCTGTCGATCTGATCCTTGACGTAGGCAACACCCACACCTGCGGCGTGATTATTGAAGATCATGGTGATGCCAACGACGGCCTGCGCCAGACGGCTGAGCTCCAGGTGCGTTCCCTGAGTGAGCCGCAGTTCCTGAATGAGCCGCTTTTTACCAGCCGTCTTGAATTTTCCGAAGCGCGTTTTGGCAAGCAGCACTTCTCGGTGGAAAGCGGCCGGGAGGATGCGTTCGTCTGGCCGTCGATAGTCCGCGTGGGTGATGAAGCGCGTAAGCTGGCGATGCAGCGTCTGGGCACGGAGGGCAACAGCGGTATCTCCAGCCCGCGTCGCTATCTGTGGGACGAGACGCCGGTGGTGCAGGACTGGCGCTTTAGCCAGATGAACAGCAAAACTCAGCGCGAACCGCTGGCAACCGCGTTTCCGCTGATGAACCTGATGAACGACGACGGGGAACCGCTCTTTACGCTGCCGCAGGATGAGCGCCTGCCGGTGTTCTCGCCGCAGTACAGCCGCAGCACCCTGATGACGCACATGCTCTGCGAGCTGCTGGCTCAGGCGCTTGGCCAGATTAACAGCGTAGCCACCCGCTTGCGGCTTGGCTTCCCGGCCTCTCCCCGCCAGCTGCGAACGCTGATCCTCACCCTGCCTTCGGCGATGCCGAAACAGGAGCGCGAGATTTTCCGCCGCCGCATGTTCGAAGCCATCGCCATCGTCTGGAAAGCGATGGGCTGGCATCCGCAGGATGAAGATTTTGCCAGCCGCAAGCAGCAGGAAAAAAGCGTGGTGCCGGTCCCTGAGATCCAGATGGAATGGGACGAGGCCAGCTGCGGCCAGCTGGTGTGGCTGTATAACGAAGCCATTTCCCACTTCGGTGGCCAGACCGAGGCCTTTTTCACCTCCCTTGCCCGTCCGGATCGCGCGCCTGAGCCTGGCGTCCAGCCGGGGCGCGCTCTGCGCGTGGCCTCGATTGATATCGGCGGCGGCACGACGGATATGGCCATCACACACTATCAGCTAGACGATGGTACCGGTAATAACGTCAAAATCACCCCGCAACTGCTGTTCCGCGAAGGGTTCAAGGTCGCTGGCGACGACACACTGCTGGACGTGATCCAGCGCTATGTTTTGCCCGCACTGCAAACCCAGCTTCAGAAATCCGGCATAGCCGATGCTTCCCAGCTGATGGCATCCCTGTTCGGCGACTCCGGGCGGATCGATACCCAGGCGGTCCTGCGCCAGCAGACGGCACTTCAGCTCTTTATGCCGATCGGCCACGCGATCCTGGCGGCGTGGGAATCGAGCGATGTTGACGATCCGCTGGCCGGGCTGCATGCCACCTTTGGCGATCTGCTTGCGCAAAAACCGACCCGCAACGTGATGAACTATCTCCAGCAGGCGATCGACCATGCGTTGCCTGCCGGCTCAGAACACTTTGATCTGTTCAGCGTCCCGCTGCACGTCAGTTTCCGGGAGATGCAGGACGCGATGCTGGCGGGTCAGTTCACGCTTGCCGCCCCGCTGCATGCGGTATGTGAGGCGATCTCTCACTACAGCTGCGATATTCTGCTGATCACGGGACGGCCAGGCTGTCTGCCAGGCGTTCAGGCCTTGATTCGCCACCTGCAACCGGTGCCCGTCAACCGCATCGTCTGGCTGGATAAATACCAGGTTCATGAATGGTATCCGTTCAGCCAGCAGGGACGGATCGGCAACCCGAAATCCACCGCCGCCGTGGGTGCGATGCTCTGTAGCCTGGCGCTGGATCTTCGTCTGCCGCGCTTTAACTTTAAAGCAGCAGATATTGGCGCGTACTCTACGGTGCGCTATCTGGGCGCGCTGGATAACACTATCAATACCCTGCGGGACGAGAACGTCTGGTATCACGATATCGACCTCGATAAGCCCGGCGCGAAACTGGACGCCCGTCTGCACTTCCCGCTGCGCGGCAACGTTACGCTGGGCTTCCGGCAACTGGCCAATGCCCGCTGGCCCGCGACGCCGCTCTATACCCTGAGCATCAACTCTGCCGAGCTGGCGAAAGCCATTGCGGGCGACGGTGTACTGAACGTGCGCCTGAAGCTGCGTGGCGGCACTAAGCAGGAGGGGCCGGAATCTTTCGAGCTGAGTGATGCCTGGCTACAGGACGGCACGCCCGTGCCGCCGGATGCCCTGACATTTAAACTGAATACTCTGGCCGATCGCCGACACAGCGGCAGCCACTACTGGATCGACAGCGGGAGCGTATACCTCAAATGACTGCGACGACTGCCACCACTCAGGCCTTAATCGGGTGGATCAACGAGACGCGACAGCACGCCCCGATGCTGGATAACGAAGCCGACGCCCTGCTTGCCCGCCTTAACGCTGCTCGCGCGCGTGAAGAGGCCCTCGAACGTGCCCTTGCCTGCCAGGGCAGCATCGGCTTATACGGCCACTCGCAGGCCGCGAAAGCGCATCTGCTGGCCTCCCTGTGCGGCAGCGGCGACGAACGGCTGAACGTTACGCCGGGTCAACGCACGTTTGATTACTTCTCGCATATTAACCCCGGGCATGCGCCGACCAACATGGCCGTGCGTTTCACCAGAGCGACCAGCGAGGTCGCAGACGACGCGTTTCCCCTGCGCCTGAGCCTGGTAACGGAGGCCGAGCTGGTACAGCTGTTTATCGCCCGCACCACGTTGGATCGGCAGATCCGTGCGGTGGATAAATCGGTGATTGAAGCCCGGCTTGAGAAGTGGCGTACGCTGCGTCAGCCGCACAGCGTGCCGGGAATAACGGAGCAGGAAGTCGCGACCGTTGCCCGGTTCTGGCAAACCGTAGTACCCGGCGCTAAGCAGCATATTGATGATGCCCTGTGGCACCAGTTTGCCCTGCTGGTTCCGTCGCTTGATCTCAGCACCCGCGCCAGCGTCTGGTCTCTGCTGTGGGGTGAGCAGCAGGAGTTAACCCAGCAGTGGCTTAAACTCGCCCAGGTGCTGCATCAAACCAGCCATGCCAGCGCGCTTGAGGCGCCGTTGAGTCTGCTGGTGGACAGTTTTGGTCTGCCGTGTGAAGGTTTCCTTACTCACGGGGCCTTTACCGTGCCGGAAGCGCAGGAAACATTGCTTCATCCGGTAAATAACGGCGAGTTGCTTAATGCCATTAGCCTGCCCGTCGATGTGCTGGCCTGCCTGACCCGCGAAGTGGTGCTGCCCGTTGGAAACTGCGTTCTGGATAACGTAGATATTATTGATATTCCGGCCATTTCTGAGGAAAACACGCCGCTGATGACGCAGGCAAAATGCCTGTGGTTGCTGGAGCATTATCGTCAGCACATACAGCCGGATGTCCTGGTTATCTGCAATGCGACGGCCCACCACCAGCAGACGGCAAAAACGGCCAGGCTCCTGCAAAACTGGGTCAAAGAGACGCAGCCGGTGGAAGAGTCCGCGTTGCCGGGCCTGGTCTGGGCCATTACCCCTCACGATGCGCGGTTTACCACAAAGCAGAATCTGGACGAAGCGGTGCAACAGTTGCTGGGCCAGCCGGGTCTGCGCTGGGGCACGCTCCAGGCGCTCGATACCCACAGCATGCAGCGGGTAATTGAATGGCTGTCGCAGGCTACCCTTCCAGCACAGCGCCAGAAGCGTCTCCACGCGCTGAAAAGGCTGTTGCAACAGTCTCTTTCGACGCTGATGCGCGCATACGTCGCCCCACTCACTCAGGAGCCAGGCGCAGGGCGGGCAGAGGCCGAAAAAATGGTCCGAACGCTGCAAGGCAGCGCCGCTCGCCATGGTGAACTGCTTGAGGGGCTTCTGCCGCCGTTAAACGCGTTTGAGACGCTGCTGACGGTTCACCAGCCCCGTGAGGAAAAGGTCAACGGCCTGTTTAACGACGTTATCGATCTGTTTGCGGAAGAGACGCCGGAATATCCAGGCGCGTTGCAGACCAAAGACAAGGCGCGACTGGCCCATAACATATGGGTTAACCATCTTCGTCAGTGGAGTCGCAACGACGCGGCCGCCGCCCGTCTGGGCCTGGACCCAGAGGTATTACAGCAGATTGCGGATGTGTTAATCGTTACCAGCTACCGGCTGGATCTGCCGCTGCAACTGCAACGCATTGCAGAAACAGATAAAAGCAGTGCTGCACAGCTGCATGCCGCGACAGGCAATTTCATTAGCTGGCTTGGCTATGAACTGACGCCCGTTTCTGAACGGCCTGCAAGCCGGATCCGCAAAGGTCAGCCAATTTTTGTGACGCCAGTTGTGAGCTGCGCTTCACCCCGGCTTACCCGACTTGGCGAGCAGCCTGTTCATGCGGCGACAGCCTATGTTTATGACTGGCTGGTTGCGCTCTACACCCGCGCGATTGAGAATGTGGATTATCAGTGCCCGTATGACATTAAGCCTGCTGCGCGGAAAGCCTTGTCTGCCTTGCTGTCTTAATCATTGCAGCCCGCAGCAATGCGGGCTACCCCTTCATGATCCGTTTATGAAGCCAGACAAAGCCTGAGCCAACGCTGACGGGTTTTCCCAGGACATTGAATGGCCCGCATCAGGGATAATTTTTACAGCAACGCCTTTTTGTTGCAGGCGATTAAAATCTTCATCAGGCAGGGACCACTCACCAAAAACTAACATGACCGGGCAGCTCAATGACAAAAACAGGTGTTCCCAGTCGGGTTTAACGCCCTTGACCAGGCTCGTTGCGCCGCGCCAGACGGCCCAGGGGGCATTGCTTTGAAGGCTTCCAGACCACGCCGTCGTTTCCGCCCGCAGCATGTCATCATAGCCCTGTTCCAGAAAATGTTGTTCCGTTTGGGCCGCAATTGCCCGGCTGAACATCCCGCCACCCGCATGAAAATTGGGTTCAGACACTATCAGGCCTTTAACGCGTGACTTTAGCAGCGTTGCCGTTTCGATCGCGATACTCCCCCCCATGCTATGGCCATAGAGCCAAAGACTATCCAGGCCGAGATGGTCTAACAGTTCAACCACCACCTGCGCCTGTTCACTTGTGCGATAACGGTAGTTGTCAGGTTTGTCACTGTAACCGCTACCGGGGAGATCGATCAGAATGGCTCTGCGCCCCCCGAAACGGGTATCACAGACAATACGAGGATATTCATACGATGATGCACAGCCCAACCCGTGGATAAACACAACCGGGTCACCGAAACCGGGAAGATCCTGCCAGCGCACAGTGCAGCCTGCTTGCTGCGAATAGAAACTGTTCATAAGCACTCCATGTATAACGGACTGTATATTTATACAGCCTCAATGTATGGAATGCTATGGCTGGATGCCGATTCTGGAAGCGTGCTTCAGAAAAGAGAGATCAACAGGGCAACAGGAAAGCTCATCGGCCAGGTGGAACCCACCAGGAATGCGCTCAACAGGCGAATACGTTTACGATCTTTAGACAGGAACCAGGTGATTAATGCGCAGATGGAGGCCATGATTGCGTAGAACACCAACATCTTTTGATACAACGTCATTCTGTTTACCTGAGCCGAAAAATAACCGCACGCAATATGCGTCATATGTTGACACAGATCAAGTTTTTTCGTTACATCATAACCACTTAAATACTAAGGATAATAACAACTGAGTACCTTGTGTAACAACGCCGGGTAAAGCAAAACGGTTATTATTGATAAGATGCATATTGAATGCACTTTTTGATAAATCCATCCCCTCAGAAAGCAGTTTAATAACAGCAGGCTTTTAAGGGAGGAAACATGCTACGCATTCCGCAGAGTTGCATTCACACCCGTTCCACGCCTTTCTGGAACAAAGAAACGGCCCCAGCTGGCATTTTTAAACGTCACCTTGATACGGGCACGCGTCCGGGCGTTTACCCTCGCCTGTCGGTGATGCGTGGCGCAGTGCGTTATCTGGGCTATGCTGATGAATTTATACCTGAGCCTGACAGCGAGCTCGTCATTGAAGCGGGTCGTTTCGGCGTTTTCCCGCCAGAGAGATGGCACCACATTGAGGTGATGACCGACGACACCCTGTTCAATATTGAATTCTTTGTTGAACCTGAGGTGCTTAAATCCCTTTAAGCACCCGCCAACATGAAGGAAACTATGATGTTACGTATTCCTGAAAACTTTGTTCATACCCGCTCGACGCCGTTCTGGAATAAAGAGACCGCCCCAAAAGCGCTTTTTACCCATCACAACACCAAAGCCGGCGTGTACGGTCGGCTATCCGTCATGCAGGGTGCGGTGCGTTACTTTGGCTTTGCCGATGGCGACGCCACCGAGCCCGATCTGGAAGTGGTTATTGAGGCCGGTTCTTTTGGCATCTCCCCACCGCAAAAATGGCACCGCATTGAGCTTCTGACCGACGACACCTATTTTAATATCGACTTTTTCGCGGATCCTGCCGTCACGCTCAGCGGTGCGGGCATCGGTAAAGTGGTCAACACGCATAAGGAGTAAATAATGGGTAAGGCTACCTATACCGTGACCGTCACCAACAACAGCAATGGCGTGTCAGTGGATTATGAAACAGAAGCGCCAATGGAGCTGTTGATCCCGGACGTCGCGGCAGATGTCGTGAAGGATCTGGTGAACACCGTTCGCGCCTACGATACGGAAAATGAACACGAGGTATGTGGCTGGTAAGCTGAATCGCCCGGCACTGCGCCGGGCTTGAGGGTTTAGTGTTTGATCATCACATGTCGGACTACCGTGTAATCCTCAAGTCCGTAGACCGACATATCTTTGCCGTAACCGGATAATTTCATTCCGCCGTGCGGCATTTCGCTCACCAGCATAAAATGGGTATTGACCCAGGTGCAGCCATACTGCAACCGTGCGCTGAGTCGATGGACGCGTCCGACGTCTTTTGTCCAGACGGACGAGGCCAGGCCGTATTGCGAATCGTTAGCCCAGCTCAGCACCTGCGCTTCATCCTCAAATTCCGTCACGCTGACCACCGGGCCAAACACTTCGCGCTGGACGATCGCATCTTCCTGCTTCGCCCCGGCCAGTAGCGTTGGCTGGAAGTAATATCCTGCCCCCTCTCTTTTACTGCCACCGGTGACGACGCGGATATGTCCAAGGGCTTTGGCTTCATCCACGGCAGCGCAAACGCGGGAAAGATGCGCGGCGGAGCTGAGCGGGCCCAGCTCCGTTGATGTATCGTCCGGCGCGCCCATTTTCAGGCTGGCAACAGCTGCGCCCAGCTTTTCGACCAGCGCGGGGTAAATCCCCTTCTGGGCATAGATACGACAGGCTGCGGTACAATCCTGACCAGCATTGTAGAAACCAAACGTACGCACGCCTTCAACCACGGCATCCAAATCTGCATCGTCAAAGACAATGACCGGCGCTTTTCCGCCCAATTCCATATGGGTAC
This sequence comes from Enterobacter cloacae complex sp. 402C9, assembly GCF_050030745.1. Classification (NCBI taxonomy): domain Bacteria; kingdom Pseudomonadati; phylum Pseudomonadota; class Gammaproteobacteria; order Enterobacterales; family Enterobacteriaceae; genus Enterobacter; species Enterobacter cloacae complex sp. 402C9. Next base: position 2,452,502 of record NZ_JBLGUW010000001.1, read on the forward strand.
GTTTAACTGAAGATGCGGTATGCCCGATAATATGTTCTCCGGTAGCAATAGAGCCGGTGAGAGAAACCATACGGACTTTTTCGTGCCCGGTCAGCGGATCTCCTACGGTTTTGCCGCGACCAAAAAGCACGTTGAGCACGCCTGGCGGGAAGATATCTTTCGCCAGTTCCGCCAGCTTCAGCGCCGTCAACGGGGTGATTTCAGATGGCTTGATGACGACGCAGTTTCCCGCCGCCAGCGCGGGCGCCAGCTTCCACGCCGCCATCATCAGAGGATAGTTCCAGGGCGCGATAGAGGCGACAACGCCAACCGGGTCGCGGCGGATCATCGAGGTATGTCCTTCGAGGTATTCTCCGGCAGCCAGCCCATTCAGGCAGCGGGCGGCCCCGGCAAAGAAGCGAAACACATCGACCACGGCCGGGATCTCATCTCCCTGGACACAGTGCAGCGGTTTCCCGCAATTGAGGGACTCCAGTTGTGCAAACGCGTCAGCGTTGGCTTCTATCACATCAGCCAGTTTCAACAGACATTCGGCGCGCGTTTTGGGCGTCGTTTGCCCCCACTCAGTGAACGCGCGATCGGCAGCCTGGACGGCAGCGTCCACCTGTGCTGCCGACGCTTCAGCAATCTCCAGCAATACTTCACCCGTGGCAGGATTGTAAACCGCCTGCTTCTCACCCTCGCCGGTCACCAGTTCACCATTAATCAGCAGTTGATTTTGCATAGCATCGTCCTGTTGAAATCGACATAGTTTTCGCTGTCAGCACACGTTCTGGCGGGTCGATGCGTGACAACGTCACGTCACCAATCCGCACTCCCTTACTAAAGGTAGACCGCGCATCATGTCGCTTCAGGAATTTTCATCAAGGTGTGACTGGGGGCAGCATCATTTCGCGAATTAACGCCGCCAGTTGGACGACCGCCTGCTCCTCCCGCTCGCCCCATCCCCATGAGGTATTGAAACGGAAAAACGGTGTCCAGATATTGGAGGTGGAAAACATTTTGCCGGGCGCAATGCTGATTTGATGAGTTAATGCCTTTTCACTCAACTGCCCCGCATCCAGCTCTTCAGGCAGTTCCAGCCATAAAAAGTAGCCGCTGTCGTTATGATGGATTTTGACGCCAGCAGGCATATGGCGCAAAAGCGATTGCCAGGCCTGCTGTTTGCGTTCAGCAAGCGTGCGCCGCAGGCGACGAAGGTGGGCGTCGTAACGTTTGGTCGCCAGGTAATCCACCAGCGCCAGCTGCATGGGGGAGCTGGTGGATAACGTACTCATCAGCTGTAACTGCTGAATACGGCGCGCATGTTTTCCCGCCGCCACCCAGCCAATACGGAAACCGGCCACCAGACACTTAGAGAATGAGGAGCAGTGCAACGTCATATCCTGCTTATCCCAGGCCTTTGCCGGAAGCGGCTTTTCGCGGCCAAAGTAGAGTTCGCTGTAAACATCGTCTTCAATCAGCGTGACGTTATGCCGGGTTAATAAGGCCACCAGCTGAGCTTTCTTCTCTGCACTCAGCGTGAAGCCGAGCGGGTTCTGACTGTTGGTCATCAGCCAGCAGGCTTTCACCGGATAATCATTTAACGCCTGCTCAAGGGCACTGAGATCGATGCCCTCACGCACGTCAGTAGCAACCGACAGCGCTTTCAGTTTCAGACGTTCAAGTGCCTGGAGTGCGCCATAAAAACAGGGGTTTTCAACGATAACCCAGTCACCTGGTTCAGTGACAGCCTGCAAACTAAGGTTGAGTGCTTCGAGCGCGCCCGCGGTGATCACAATTTCATCCGGGGAGATATTCATCCCCTGCTGAGCGTAGCGACGGGCAATGGCATGACGTAAGTCGACGTTACCCGGCGGCAGGTTTTCAATCACGCTCATGGCCGTGGCCGTTTTACTGACATTAGCCAGCGAGCGGTTGAGTTGCTGAAGCGGGAATAGGCGCGGATCGGGAAATGCCGAGGCAAAAGGGACAACGGAGGGGTCGCGGCTGGCCTGTAGCACGTCGAAGATATAGGTGTTGATGTCAACTACTTCATCGCGCATCACCTGCGCGGGCGGTGCTGGCTGGTGTGTGGTCGGACGGGCGGCAACGTAATAGCCTGACTGCGGTCTGGCAACAATGCGCCCCTGACTTTCCAGCATCTGATACGCGTGGCCCACGGTCATGAAACTCATGCCGCTGCTTGCCACCTGCTCTCGCAGAGAAGGCAGCTTATCGCCCGGCAACCATACGCCAAGCTCAATCTGCGAGATAATTTGTTGCGCCAGACGCTGGTATTTTTTCATAAGATTCTCCTTATTGCTGACAGTGTATATCAGCAGGAGAAAAAGAGAAGAATTTGCTAACTGTTATGGGAAACGCGGTAGATTACTTGCGGTACTCAGTAATGTGATTCTGAGCAGAACGCGCTGCGGCCAGGTGGTCGAGCGTGATCATCGACGATTTGCAGAAAATGCATTTTGCGCCGAACGGATTTTTGTCAGACACATCAAAAGCTGAGGTGCGGTACTGCGAGCCATGACAGCATGGGCAGCGGAAATGGATATAAGAAGTCATAGGATTCTCCTGTAAACGTAAAAACGTAAATTACTCATGAGCCGATCAGGCAAAAGTTGGTTCGATACAAAACTAATCGGAATGTAGATAAAGACCCAAGAGAGGCTGCGGAGAGGCACAACGTGATGAGAACTGCTTTATAAAACTACGTCAGATATTTATTTGGATTCAAAACCAGAAATCCATTAACGCATGTTGCTGGCGACAAAGCAAGCTGTTTAATGCGTAAAAATCATAAAAAGAAATTTTTTATTCAATATTGTCTACAGCTTCATTGATTATTCAAGAAACCGATTTCGAAGCACCAACATATAACACATTGAAATATAATTGTTTTATATGGCATTTTATGCCTACCTGGTTGGTTCAACAGAGGTATTAACTTTTCAGATTCACTCAGAAAAAGGAACTATAGGATGGCAATTCCAGCATACCTCTGGCTAAAAGATGACGGTGGCGCGAATATTAAGGGCTCTGTCGACGTTGTAAATCGTGAGGGAAGTAGCGAAATTTTGAGTTTTGGGCACGGCCTGTATCTCCCTACCGACAACATGACCGGTAAGATCACAGGTACCCGTATTCATAGCCCACTTAATTTTGAAAAAGAGTTCGACAGCTCAAGCCCCTATTTGTACAAAGCAGTAGCAAAAGGACAAACCTTAAAAAGCGCTGAGTTTAAGTGGTATCATATCAATAATGCAGGCCAGGAGGTCGAATACTTCAACATGCTACTGGAGAACGTGAAAGTTGTCTCTATCTGCCCACTCATGCATGATATAAAAAATCCCGCGACTGAAAAACATAACCATCTCGAAAGTATCGCACTTCGCTACGAAAAGATTACCTGGAAGCATTGCGACGGGAATATTCTCTTCTCTGATGAATGGAAAGACAGATGATTCGATGTACTTTTCATTTAAACGGGGGACAACTTTCAACGCTGAGCTGTCCTGGCCTGGGTTTTTTCCCCGCATATTCAGGAAACTCAGGTCACAACAGAAACAATCCTGATGCCGTTTCAACGCCTGAGGTAGGGCCATTACCACCCGGACTCTATTATATCGTTACACGTCCTCGAGGTGGGTTAGCTACCCACTGGCATGATGTTATCAAAGAGTTTGAAAGCGGATCGAACCGTGATTTTTGGTTTGCTCTTTATCGTCATGATAATCACATTGACGATACAACCTTTATCAACAGAGTTGAGCGAGGATCTTTTCGTCTACACCCCGCGGGACAGTCCGGTATTAGTAATGGATGCATCACATTACCAAACCATGCTCACTTCAGAATATTAATGCATGGACTACTGGCGTCCGGCACAATAAAAGTCGCTGCTGGATTAAATGCACTTGGCACCATACAGGTATATTGATGAATGCAAGAAAACATGCCCTTACGTGGGTGGTCGAAACATTGATGCTTTTCATTATTTATTCGCTGGTATGCTACATCATGCCGGATGTTTTACTTTATCACCTCTACACCAGACATTTTGGATTTGTAACTGAACTTGAATGGAGTGAAAGCTACACATTATTACTTTTTATTTTTTCCTTTCTGCTTAACGCCGTATTGATCTACCTTTGGGCGTTACGAAAGTGAGCGTTAACATGGGCGGTAATATTACCGCCCGATACAAGTTTCACATAGACCGTCAAGAAAACTGTTATAGATAAATAACATCGGTCTGTCTCTGCAACCCAGACCTGGCAAAGCTTAGAATGGCATCGAATTTTTTGCACTGCGGAGTTTTGCATGTTTGGTTTCGATGCGTTTCATCTTGCGCGAATACAGTTCGCCTTTACCGTATCCTTTCATATTATTTTTCCGGCGATAACCATTGGCCTGGCGAGCTATCTCGCCGTGCTGGAAGGGCTGTGGCTGAAAACAAAAAACCCCGTCTGGCGTTCGCTGTACCATTTCTGGTCGAAGATCTTCGCCGTCAACTTTGGGATGGGCGTGGTCTCCGGCCTGGTGATGGCTTATCAGTTTGGCACCAACTGGAGCGGGTTTTCGCAGTTTGCGGGCAGCATTACCGGCCCTCTGCTGACCTATGAAGTGCTCACCGCGTTCTTCCTTGAGGCGGGGTTCCTCGGGGTAATGTTGTTTGGCTGGAATAAGGTCGGGCCGGGGCTGCACTTCTTTTCGACCTGCATGGTGGCACTGGGGACCCTCATGTCTACGTTCTGGATCCTCTCGTCAAACAGCTGGATGCAGACACCGCAAGGGTATGAAATCATCAACGGTCAGGTCGTTCCGGTGGACTGGTTTGCCGTGGTGTTTAACCCCTCCTTCCCTTACCGCCTGCTGCACATGTCGATTGCGGCAGTTCTCAGCAGCGCGCTGTTTGTCGGAGCCTCCGCGGCCTGGCATTTGCTGCGCGGAAACAACACGCCTGCCATTCGCACCATGCTCTCCATGGCGTTGTGGATGACGTTGATCGTAGCCCCTGTTCAGGCACTGGTGGGTGATATACACGGGTTTAATACCTTAAAACACCAGCCCGCGAAAATAGCCGCCATTGAAGGCCACTGGGAGAATCCCCCGGGTGAGCCTACTCCGTTGCTGCTGTTTGGCTGGCCGGATATGGAGCAGGAACGGACCCGTTTTAGCCTTGAAATTCCCGCTGTCGGCAGCCTTATCCTGACCCACAGTTTCGATAAACAAGTTCCGGCATTGAAGGAGTTCCCAAAAGACGATCGCCCGAACGCCACCATTGTCTTTTGGTCTTTCCGCATCATGGCCGGTTTAGGGATGTTGATGCTCTTCCTGGGCATGGTGGCGGTCTGGCTGCGTTACAAACAGCGCCTCTACACCTCACGTTCCTTCCTGTGGTTTACCCTGCTGATGGGGCCGTCCGGGCTAATCGCGATCCTCGCCGGATGGGTAACAACGGAGGTCGGCCGCCAGCCCTGGGTCGTCTATGGGCTACAGCGTACGAAGGATGCGGTTTCCGCACATGGCGATCTGCACATGAGCATCAGCTTGCTGGCCTTCTTCGTGGTTTATACCGCGGTGTTCGGCGTGGGTTACAGCTATATGGTGCGTCTGATTAAAAAAGGGCCGCAGCCTTATGAATCCTTCGCGACTGAATCCGATGGCCGCCCTGCTCGTCCGCTTTCTGCCGTCACCACTGAATTTAAGGAGTAACCGTAATGGGTATCGATCTTTCCATTATCTGGTTCGTGATTATCGTTTTCGCCACGTTGATGTATATCGTGATGGACGGTTTTGATCTGGGGATAGGCATACTGTTTCCGGTAACGCCGAATGCGGACGATCGCGACGTAATGGTCAACAGCGTGGCTCCCGTCTGGGACGGCAACGAAACCTGGCTGGTGCTTGGCGGTGCGGCCCTGTTTGGCGCCTTTCCTCTCGCCTATGCGGTGATCATCGACGCGCTAACCATTCCACTGACAATAATGCTGATCGGGCTTATATTTCGTGGCGTCGCCTTCGAATTTCGCTTCAAAGCGACTCCGGCGCACCGTCCGTTCTGGGATAAGGCCTTTATTGGCGGGTCAATTGTGGCGACCTTCAGTCAGGGCATCACCGTCGGCGCGGTCATCCATGGGTTCAACGTCACCGGTCGCGCTTACAGCGGTGGTCCGTTTGACTGGTTTACCGCGTTCAATCTTTTCTGCGGTGCGGGTCTTGTGGTGGCTTACGCACTGTTAGGAACAACGTGGCTGGTAATGAAAAGTGAAAATGCCCTGCAACAGCGGATGCGTCAGGTATCGAAAGTGCTTCTGCTCCTGCTTCTGGTATTCATTGCGGTAATCAGTATATGGACCCCTCTCGCCCAAGCAGCCATTGCTGCGCGCTGGTTTACGCTGCCAAATCTGTTTTATCTGCTGCCCGTTCCTGCGCTGGTTACGATCCTGAGTCTGTGCCAGTGGCGCTGCCTGAACGATCCTGCGAGCCATACTCTGCCGTTTATCATGACGTTAGGGCTGGTTTTTCTTGGCTTTAGCGGGCTTGGAATCAGCATCTGGCCGCATATCATCCCGCCGGACATTACCCTCTGGCAGGCCGCTGCGCCAGCCCAAAGCCAGGGCTTCATGCTGGTGGGCGCACTGTTGATCATTCCTGTGATTCTGGTCTACACCTTCTGGAGTTATTACGTTTTTCGCGGAAAAGTACAGCATGGGGAGGGTTATCACTGATGCAACAACCAGTATGGAAACGTTTGATGTGGCTTGCCATCATCTGGGGCGGCAGCGTCCTGGCACTGGCCTGCGTAAGTATGCTCTTTAAAATGCTGATGGCCGCAGCCGGATTTAAATCGCACTAATACACTCACCGGGTGCGTTGCCGCCCGGTCCTTATCTCGCACTTTCAGATAAACCCCATTAACACCCTGGAGGGTATGGTTACACTGAAAAAATATTTACAGCATTGATAGTTTGAGAAGAAAAATGAAAAAGCTCGCGGCAGTAAGTTTAATCAGCCTCGCACTGGCTGGATGCGTTAATCCCGGTAAAGCCTCCGTTCAGACCGATCAGTTAGAGAATCACCGTTTCGTGCTGGAAAACGTTGATGGCAAAGCGGTTAAGGGCCTGAAAACGCAGCCTGAAATTCGGTTCAGCGCGCAGCCCAGTATCAGCCTGATTAACAACATTGCCGTCTCCGGCACAATGTGCAACGGCTTCAACGGCCAGGGAAAATTGTCCGAAGGAGAGTTGACGGTCAAAACGCTGGCAATGACGCGGAAACTCTGCACCGAGCCGCAGCTTAATGAACTGGATCAGACCCTCGCCGATATGCTACGCACAGGCGCTCAGGTAGACCTGACCGAAGACCAGTTAACGCTGGCGACAGCCAATAAGTCTTTAATGTTTAAGCGAGTTGAATAACTCAGTAACTTCCGCACGATCCTACGGCAAGCGACTGCTCACTACAGCGTTTGCCGTTTGGCAACGCGCACATGCCGATAGCGGAGCCGTCGAGCTGACGGGCAACGGAGAGTGACCCTCCGATCATTGCGCAGTTGGCCTGGCCTGAACTGGACATAGCCGCTCGCATACCTGGCGTAACGTGTGCCGCTGTCGCCTGCTGTACAGGTTCATTGCTGCATGCCGACAACAGTAACGCGGCACATCCGACCCAAAATGCAGAACGCATACCTTCCTCCCCATAGTTAAAGCGAAACCTATGCATAATAGGCATCACGCGCCGCATCGTCGAGAGTGGATGTGCGTATTTATGCGCTCTGGTAACAATTTCTCGCAATTTTTTATCGCGAATAGCCATCCAGTCATTGATACAGCGCATCCCAAGGACACAAAAGCGAAAATCGTAAAACCTGAGCTTTGCTAAAATACACAGATAATATTCAGGGTCTGTCATCGTTTTACAGGCCCTTCATTTTTGCGCAATGTAAGGGTGTTGTCCTATGCAAACTATTGACGGCAATGGTGCAGTCGCGTCTGTTGCGTTTCGCACCAGCGAAGTTATCGCCATCTACCCCATCACCCCAAGCTCCACGATGGCTGAACAGGCTGACGCCTGGGCTGGTAATGGGATAAAAAACGTCTGGGGCGATGTCCCGCGGGTTGTTGAGATGCAGTCCGAAGCCGGGGCCATTGCCACCGTGCATGGTGCGTTGCAGACCGGTGCCCTGTCGACCTCGTTCACGTCATCTCAGGGGCTGCTGTTGATGATCCCCACGCTTTACAAGCTGGCAGGGCAATTAACGCCGTTTGTGTTGCACGTTGCCGCACGCACCGTAGCCACTCACGCTCTCTCTATTTTTGGCGACCACTCAGACGTGATGGCCGTGCGTCAGACCGGCTGCGCTATGCTCTGCGCCAGCAGCGTGCAGGAAGCACAGGATTTCGCGCTGATTTCGCATATCGCCACGCTGAAAAGCCGTGTGCCATTTATTCATTTCTTCGATGGTTTCCGTACGTCCCACGAGATCAATAAAATCGTTCCGCTGCCGGATGACACCATACTGAACCTGCTGCCGCAGGCAGACATTGATGCCCATCGCGCTCGGGCCCTCAATCCGGAACATCCGGTGATCCGGGGTACCTCTGCCAACCCGGATACCTATTTCCAGTCCCGCGAGGCGACAAACCCGTGGTACAACGCGGTATATGAGCACGTCGAACAGGCGATGGACGATTTTTCCGCTGCGACGGGTCGCGCATATAAGCCATTTGAATATTACGGTCATCCGCAAGCCGAGCGCGTGATCGTCCTGATGGGCTCCGCCATCGGCACCTGCGAAGAGGTGGTCGATGAGCTGCTTACGCGTGGTGAAAAAGTTGGCGTGCTAAAAGTTCGCCTCTACCGTCCATTCTCTGCGAAACATCTGCTCGCAGCCCTGCCGGGAAGCGCGCGTGCCGTGGCGGTACTTGACCGCACCAAAGAGCCTGGCGCGCAGGCTGAACCCCTTTACCTTGATGTAATGACCGCTCTGGCTGAGGCGTTTAATCACGGTGAACGCGAAACGCTGCCGCGCGTCATTGGCGGGCGTTATGGTTTGTCTTCCAAAGAGTTCGGGCCGGAGTGCGTCCTGGCCGTATTTGCTGAACTGCGCGAGGCAAAACCGAAGCCGCGCTTTACGGTCGGCATTTATGATGACGTGACTAACCTTTCTCTCCCTTTGCCGGAAAACACCCTGCCCTCGAATGCCAAACTGGAAGCGCTGTTCTACGGTCTGGGCAGCGACGGCAGCGTCTCGGCGACCAAGAACAACATCAAAATTATCGGTAACTCCACGCCGTGGTATGCGCAAGGGTATTTCGTTTACGATTCCAAAAAAGCGGGCGGGTTGACCGTCTCGCACCTGCGCGTCAGCGAACATCCAATCCGCTCGGCATACCTGATTTCTCAGGCGGATTTTGTTGGCTGTCATCAGCTCCAGTTTATCGATAAATACCAGATGGCCGAGCGCCTGAAGCCCGGCGGTATTTTCCTGATCAACACCCCGTATAGCGCCGATGAGGTCTGGGCACGACTGCCCCAGGAAGTCCAGGCGGTGCTAAACCAGAAACAGGCGCGCCTGTATGTCATTAACGCCGCGAAGATCGCCCGCGAGTGCGGCCTGGCCGCGCGTATCAATACGGTTATGCAGATGGCGTTCTTCCACCTGACCAATATTCTGCCGGGCGACAGCGCGCTGATGGAGCTCCAGGGGGCGATAGCCAAAAGCTACAGCAGCAAAGGTCAGGAGCTGGTTGAGCGCAACTGGCAGGCGCTGGCGCTGGCCCGCGAGTCGCTGTTCGATGTGCCGTTGCAGCCGGTCAATACCAGCAGCCCGAACCGGCCGCCAGTGGTGTCTGACGCTGCCCCGGATTTCGTCAAAACCGTTACGGCGGCGATGCTTGCCGGGTTGGGCGACACTCTTCCCGTCTCTGCGCTTCCGCCTGATGGCACCTGGCCGATGGGCACGACCCGCTGGGAAAAACGCAACATTGCCGAAGCGATCCCTATCTGGAAAGAAGAGCTGTGCACCCAGTGCAACCACTGCGTGGCGGCCTGCCCGCACTCGGCCATTCGCGCCAAAGTGGTGTCGCCAGAAGCGATGGCGGACGCACCGGAAAGTCTGCACTCGCTGGATGTAAAATCCCGTGATATGCGTGGCCAGAAATATGTTCTTCAGGTGGCACCAGAGGACTGTACCGGCTGTAACCTGTGCGTCGAGGTGTGCCCGGCGAAAGATCGTCAGGATCCCTCAATCAAAGCCATTAATATGATGTCGCGTCTGGAACATGTTGAAGAAGAGAAAGTGAATTATGACTTCTTCCTCGACCTGCCCGAAATCGATCGCAACAAGCTGGAACGCATTGACATTCGTACCTCGCAGCTCATCACCCCCCTCTTCGAGTACTCCGGGGCGTGTTCCGGATGCGGTGAAACGCCGTACATCAAACTGCTTACCCAGCTTTACGGCGACCGGATGCTGATTGCCAACGCGACAGGCTGCTCGTCAATCTATGGGGGGAACTTGCCGTCCACGCCTTATACCACCGACGCGTATGGCCGCGGCCCGGCTTGGGCAAACTCGCTATTTGAGGATAACGCAGAATTTGGTCTGGGATTCCGCCTGACGGTCGATCAGCACCGCGCCCGCGTAATGCGTCTGCTGGAACAGTTTGCCGATAAAATCCCGGCAGAGCTGAATGACGCCCTGCATGCGGAGGCCACGCCTGACGTTCGTCGCGCACAGGTTGCTGAACTGCGCCACGCGCTTCAGGGTGTTGAAGGGGCTGAACAACTGCTGACCGATGCTGACGCGCTGGTTGAAAAATCTATCTGGCTGATCGGTGGCGACGGATGGGCCTACGATATTGGTTTCGGTGGTCTTGATCACGTCCTGAGCCTCACCGAAAACGTTAACATTCTGGTGCTTGATACTCAGTGTTATTCCAACACCGGCGGACAGGCCTCGAAAGCAACGCCACTGGGTGCGGTCACGAAATTTGGTGAGCATGGCAAACGTAAGGCGCGTAAAGATTTGGGCGTCAGCATGATGATGTATGGACACGTCTACGTCGCTCAGATTTCGCTGGGCGCGCAGCTTAACCAGACGGTGAAAGCCATTCAGGAAGCGGAAGCGTATCCTGGCCCGTCGCTGATCATCGCCTATAGCCCGTGTGAGGAGCATGGCTACGATCTGGCGCTTAGCCACGACCAGATGCGTCAGCTTACCGCAACCGGCTTCTGGCCGCTGTACCGCTTTGACCCGCGCCGTGCCGATGAAGGAAAATTACCGCTGGCGCTGGATTCCCGTCCGCCTTCAGACGCCCTTGCCGAAACCTTACTTCAGGAGCAGCGTTTCCGCAGGCTGAACGCTCAACAACCAGAAGTAGCAGAGCAGCTATGGAGGGACGCGGCAGCGGATCTTCAGAAGCGTTATGACTTCCTTGCTCAGCTGGCGGGGAAAGCAGAAAAATCAACCAGCGAATAACCATTATGCCCGGCTTGTCCGGGCATTTTTTTGCCATAAAAAAGCCCGATGCACGTGCACCGGGCTAATCCAGAAGTTCGGTGAAAATTGCCTCAATGTTCTGAACAATATTCACGTGAATTATGGATGAAAAAATCTTAAAGGCATATAACGCCATGGAGAATACCTGCTTTACCACTTAATTAATAATTTTTATTTTGTATCGATTATAACGATTAATTCACGGCATCAATTGTTATTTCAAACGCATCATTTGCTTTAGATTTTACTCAACCCGTAACAATTATATTTTATTCATCAGCCCTCTGTGTGATTTAGCATGGGACAGCTTTCCAGCCCGGAAAGTTCACTAAGCAATAAAAAAATAACTGCAAAGGAATAATCAAAATGCAAAGAAAAGTACTGGCACTGATGATCCCCGCTTTGTTAATGGCTGGAGCCGCTCACGCAGCTGAAATTTATAATAAAGACGGCAATAAACTGGATCTGTATGGCAAAGTAGATGGTCTGCATTATTTCTCTGACGATGCGTCAAAAGATGGCGACCAAACCTATATGCGTCTGGGTTTCAAAGGTGAAACCCAAATCAACGACATGATGACCGGTTACGCGCAGTGGGAATACAACATTCAGGCAAACAACACCGAAGGCTCTGACAATCAGTCCTGGACGCGTCTGGCCTTCGCGGGTGTGAAGGTGGGCGACTACGGATCCTTCGATTACGGCCGTAACTATGGCGTCCTGTACGACGTAGAAGGCTGGACCGATATGCTGCCAGAATTTGGTGGCGACTCTTATACTTATGCCGATAACTTTATGACCGGTCGTGCAAACGGCGTGGCGACCTACCGTAACACCGACTTCTTTGGTCTGGTGCAGGGTCTGAACTTCGCGGTGCAGTATCAGGGTAATAATGAAGGTAATAACTGCGATGAGAATTTCTGCTCTACCAATGAAGGGACCAACAACGGTCGTGATACACGTCATGAAAATGGTGACGGTTACGGTATCTCCGCAACCTATGATTTCGGCATGGGCTTCAGCGCAGGCGCGGCATATGCTTCATCTGACCGTACTAACGATCAGGTAAATTACACTACTGCGGGAGGTGATACTGCGGATGCATGGACCGCAGGCCTCAAATACGATGCCAACAACATTTACCTGGCTGCAATGTATTCCGAAACCCGTAATATGACGCCGTACGGCGACAATGCAGATGCGGTTGCAAATAAAACCCAGAACTTTGAAGTGACCGCACAATATCAGTTTGACTTCGGCCTGCGTCCGGCTGTTTCCTATTTACAGTCCAAAGGTAAAGATCTGGGCAATGGTCAGGACGATAAAGACCTGGTGAAATACGCTGACGTCGGTGCTACCTACTATTTCAACAAAAACATGTCCACCTATGTTGATTATAAAATCAACCTGCTGGATGAAGATGATTCATTCTACAAAAACAATGGCATCGGTACGGATGACATCGTAGCGTTAGGTCTGGTTTACCAGTTCTAATCCCGTTAGCCCGCAGCGATCTGCGGGCTAATTTTATCTCTGTTTCGCCTGTTCTTTGCGAAAAGAGAGATAGCCAATTACCCCGCTGTCGCCATCCATAGGGTGATTTATCCCATCCATTACCGCCACTTCCGGGAAGTCGAATGGCGTAACATTTTCCAGACAGGCGACATTCACACCATATTCATTGGGATTGGAACGTCGTTGATGGAACGTGTAAATACCGCAAACCGAGCAGAAGAAATGGCGCGCCGTGCCGGTGTTGAAACGGTACTCTGTGAGCGTGTCCGCGCCCTGCGTCACCTTAATACCCGTCAACGGCGCGGAAACCACTACTGCCCCGCGCATCCTGCAAAACGAGCAGCTACATCGCCGTGCGGTATTCAGGCCGTCCGTCAGCTCAACAGTAAATTTCACCGCCCCACAATGACACTGTGCATGACGAATTTCAGCCATCGCTTATACCCCTTTTCTCACTAACTCAGCCGCTTTTAAAAAGACCTCATCTTCGACACCATCCCCCTTCTGCCTGCCGAGCCTCACCAGCTCATCGACAATACTTTCACGGTTGATGATCTTCTGCGCTGAAACCAGCCCGATAACGGCGGCACCAATCGCCAGCCCAACTAATCCTGTCTGTTCGTCTTTATTTTTCATAGAAGCGCTCCCTTGTCCCCCTCAAAAGCGTAGCAGGAGAACTGTAAAACGTGCTGGAACGCGGGGATGAGATCGGTGCTTTATCTCACCTTCTCGTCCGGCAAAACAGGGGGTTCTGAGCGGGTATCGGAATATCGTGAATAGCGTTGCGCATAGCGAGGCCGTAATGGGTTTTAAAACCGCCTTCGTAAAGGCGGCTGGTCATTACTCTGGATCTTTATCGCCTGATTCAGGCGCTGAGCCAGGATCATCTTTCGGTTTTCTTCCATCCTTTTCCGGGTTATCCGGGCTGGGATTATAATCAGGATGGTCACCATTAACGGGACGGTCAGACATTTTCACCTCCGTTTTTACTGCGTAAGCTGTAAGTGTAGACAACCCGTTAGTCTTAACCAAACTTCTTTGAGGGGCTCATTTGTAAATCGTGCTGGCATTCGGCGCTGCAATCCGTACCATACACGACACACTTTCGCATGCTGGTTTTTACCGGTAGCCGCAAACCCGTCTTTTATCGCTAACCAGATGGGGCACGTAAATGCGCAGATGGTGTATGAAATCTATGCTACATGGATAGAAGAGATGAACACGAAGCTGACGCTTTGAAATCGTTTTCTCACCCTGTGCCCCATTTGAGATCTGAGTAACGAATAGATGCAACAAAATCAAGAGATTAACAAGAAAGAACAGTACAACCTGAATAAACTGCAAAAGCGACTGCGCCGTAACGTGGGCGAAGCCATTGCAGACTTCAACATGATTGAAGAAGGCGATCGCATCATGGTCTGCCTGTCGGGCGGTAAAGACAGCTACACCATGCTGGAGATCCTGCGCAATCTACAGCAAAGCGCACCGGTGAACTTTTCCCTGGTCGCGGTTAACCTCGATCAGAAACAGCCAGGATTCCCGGAGCATATCCTGCCGGAGTACCTTGAGAACCTGGGCGTTGAGTACAAAATCGTAGAAGAGAATACCTACGGCATTGTTAAAGAGAAGATCCCGGAGGGCAAAACGACCTGCTCGCTTTGCTCACGTTTGCGTCGCGGCATTCTGTACCGCACCGCAACCGAACTGGGCGCCACTAAGATTGCGCTTGGTCATCACCGGGACGACATTCTTCAAACACTGTTTCTGAATATGTTTTACGGCGGCAAAATGAAGGGAATGCCACCGAAGCTGATGAGTGACGACGGCAAACACATCGTGATCCGCCCACTCGCCTACTGTCGCGAGAAAGACATTGAGCGTTTCTCTCAGGCCAAAGCCTTCCCTATCATTCCGTGCAATCTGTGCGGTTCACAGCCGAACCTGCAACGTCAGGTCATTGGCGACATGCTGCGTGACTGGGATAAACGCTATCCGGGTCGCATTGAAACCATGTTCAGCGCCATGCAGAACGTGGTGCCTTCGCACCTCGCCGATGTTGAACTGTTCGATTTCAAAGGGATTAACCACGGTTCAGAGGTGGTGAACGGCGGGGATCTGGCGTTTGACCGCGAAGAGATCCCGATGCAGCCTGCTGGCTGGCAGCCAGAGGAAGAGGATGCGCAATTCGATGAACTGCGCCTGAACGTGGTGGAAGTGAAATAACCTGACTGCGTCTCAGACAGTGCTTCTGAGACGCTTTTTTCCCTTACTTCAGCAGCCGAACGCGGCAGGTTTTCCCTTTAATCTTCCCGCCCTGCAACTGTTTCCAGGCTTTATGCGCAACCGACTGGCGAACCGCTACATAGACATGTGCAGGATGGACCGTGATCTTGCCAATATCTGCCCCGTCGAGACCGATATCCCCTGTTAACGCCCCCAGAACGTCACCGGGTCGCATTTTGGCTTTTTTTCCGCCGTCGATGCACAGGGTGGCCATTTCCGCCGCCAGCGGAGCGATGCAGATATTACCGGGGGCATTCACCCAGTTGAGTTTCAGTTGCAGCATTTCCGCAAGAATATTAGCGCGCTGCGCCTCTTCAGGCGCGCAGAAGCTGATCGCGAGACCGCTGTTACCCGCACGCGCGGTACGCCCGATGCGGTGGACATGCACTTCCGGATCCCATGCCAGTTCGAAATTCACCACCAGTTCAAGCGATTTAATATCCAGGCCACGAGCCGCCACATCCGTTGCAACCAGCACGCGAGCGCTGCCGTTAGCGAAACGCACCAGCGTCTGATCGCGATCGCGCTGCTCCAGATCGCCATGCAGCGATAATGCGCTCTGTCCGGCATCATTCAGGGCATCGCACACCGCCTGACAATCTTTTTTGGTATTACAGAACACCACGCAGGACGCTGGCTGGTGTTGGCTAAGCAATTTTTGCAGCAGTGGAATTTTGCCCTGCTGCGACGTCTCGAAGAACTGCTGCTCAATCGCTGGCAATGCATCGACAGTATCGATTTCAATGGTCAGCGGGTTCTTCTGCACGCGCCCGCTGATCGCCGCAATCGCCTCTGGCCAGGTGGCAGAAAAAAGCAGCGTCTGACGCGTGGCTGGCGCAAAGCGGATCACTTCGTCAATCGCATCGCTGAAGCCCATATCCAGCATGCGGTCAGCTTCATCCATCACCAGCGTTTGCAGTGCATCGAGTGAAACGGTGCCTTTTTGCAGGTGATCAAGCAGACGGCCCGGCGTTGCCACAATGATATGCGGCGCGTGTTGAAGGGAATCGCGCTGCGCACCGAACGGTTGTCCGCCGCAGAGCGTTAAAATTTTAGTGTTAGGCAAAAAACGCGCCAGACGACGCAGCTCACCCGCGACCTGGTCGGCCAGCTCGCGCGTCGGGCAGAGTATCAGGGACTGGGTCTGAAACAGGGTTGCATCAATATGCTGCAACAGGCCGAGTCCAAATGCAGCCGTTTTTCCACTACCGGTTTTCGCCTGCACGCGCACGTCCCGGCCTTCAAGGATAGCTGGCAGCGCGGCGGCCTGGACAGGGGTCATAGTGAGGTAACCCAACTCATTCAGGTTAGTCAGTTGGGCTTCAGGCAGAACGTTGAGCGTGGAAAAAGCGGTCACAATATACTCTCATGGTAATGATTGCAGTCAGATGGCGCGTATCCTCGCAGATCTCCGCTAGCGATGCGACAATTTAATCGGTTCTTCGTCCGGTGGCGGATCCGGCATCGGCTGCGGACGCGGGATGGGATCGGGAATTGGGGTCGGATCGGTGGGCACCGGATCGGACTGCCATGTGTTCAGGCGTTGCAGGGCAAGTAGCATACTCATCTTTTCCTCCAGATTTGGGTGCTTACCCCTAAAGGGTAGACGCAGATAAAAAGGAGGCAAAAAAAAGCCGACTATGAAGTCGGCGTCGTACGAATCAATTGTGCTATGCAGTAATTCAAAAAAAGGAAGTAAGACAATATGGAGCGCAACGCCCATCGCTTGACGTTGCATTCACCTGCGGGAGTAATATTGCACCTAACATGGTGTAAGTTTATTGACTTCGCTCAATTAAAATGTCGTTTTGAAGCAGTCGCAGCATTAGAAAATGCGTAAATTTACAGCCATTTACTACGATGCAACCACCATGCAACACCCCCAATCAAAACCACTAACATGACGCAAAACGTGGTGAAGCCATAGTGATATTCACCGCCGGGGATCCCCCCAAGATTGACGCCAAACAACCCGGTTAAGAACGTACTTGGCAAAAAAACCATCGCCATCAGCGACATGGTATAGGTTCTCCTGGCTAATGACTCCTGCATTACCTGTGCTATCTCATCCGCCATGACCGCCGTTCTGGCGATACACGAATCAATTTCGTCCAGACCACGTCCCAGCCGGTCAGCAATATCCTGCATTCTGCGACGCTGATCGTCATTCATCCAGATCATGCGTTCGCTGGCCAGTCTCGCATAGACGTCGCGCTGCGGGGTCATATAGCGGCGCATAACAATAAGCTGTTTTCGCAACAACGCCAGAAAACCACGTGGGGGAATTTGCTGATCGAGCAGGTTGTCTTCCAGATCGATGATTTTATCGTGGAGTTCTTCAATAAACTCGCTGGCATGATCGGTCAGCGCATCACATACATCCACCAGCCAGCTTCCGCAATTCGTAGGCCCCGTGCCCTCTTTCAGATCGTTAATGACGTCATCCAGCGCCAGCACTTTTCGCTGACGGGTGGAAACAATCAATCGTTCATTCATGTAGACACGCATTGCCACCAGCTGATCCGGACGCTCATCCGTACTGCCGTTTATGCAACGCAGTGTTATTAACGTCCCCTCACCCATCCGGCTGACGCGAGGTCTGAGACTTTCTCCCGCCAGCGCATCCCGAACGTTGTTGGGCAATAGCGGCGTGGACGCGAGCCACTCGGCGCTGTCCGGGTGCGTGTAGTTGAGGTGCAGCCAGCATGGGTGTTCGTTGTCGATGTGATCCTGATCTTCAAGCGGCCTTGCGCCCCCGCGCCCATCAAGTACCCATGCAAAAACCGCGTCAGGTACGTTAACTTCAGACCCTTTAATGCTCTCCACAGCGCCTCCACCGATTTATCTCTTTCGGTGTCAGTCTAGCTTTCGTCGAGGGTTAAGCAATAATTATGTGAGGCATCATCCTGAATATGCTCAGGAATTCACCACCCATTCGCGGCGTATTAACGCATTATCAGCCTGGTACTCGTTCTTCAGACGGAAATTACGTGTTCGTGTCTGAAGTTCAATCACCTGATTGCGCAACACATCTGACGAACCGTTCAGTTCTTCAACCATCGACACATTGCTCTGTGTTACGCGTTCCAGCTCTGACAATGCCAGCGTGATTTGTGAAATCCCTTTTTCTTGTTCCGATGTTGAGGCGGAAATTTCATCCATCAATCGGCTCACGTTGCCCGAGCCGGTAACGATGTCGTGCATGTTTTTTTCAGCTTCAGAGACTACGTTAACGCCCTGCGTCACGTTATGGCTGGTGACTTCAATCAATGACTTAATATTTTTTGCCGCTTCGGCGCTACGATGCGCCAGGCTTCTGACCTCACCGGCGACTACTGAAAATCCTTTACCATGGTCGCCCGCTCTTGCCGCTTCAACGGCAGCATTAAGCGCCAGTATATTGGTTTGGAAAGCGATACCGTCAATCAGCGAGATAATCTCTGTCATTTGCTGGGCGCAGTCGGTAATTGATTGCATATTGTTCGCGACCTGCCCCATTAACTCTCCGCCTTTACGCGCCTGCAACGTCGCGATATTCGCCTGTTCGCTGGCTAAACGGGTATTGTCGGCATTATTTTTTGTACTTGCAGCCATCTCTTCCATGCTGGCTGCCGTTTGCACCAGCGAAGCTGACTGCTGTTCTGTTTTAACGGAAAGCTGCGCGCTGCGTGAAGAAAGCTGATCTGTCCCCCTTCGGCCACAGCCTGTCATCATCACCAAACCCCAGTGCGGTGAAATACCCGTCCATCAGCCTTCTGTCTACGTCACCTGGCATGCGCAGCCACAGACGCGCCGTATTCATGGTAAAAGCTTCATGCATAGCGCAGGCCAGCGGTGCGTCAGCATTGAAATAGAACGGGATCTGGCTGAGATCGACACGGCTCCAGTCAGCAAGATGGCTACAACTGAAGCGCAGGCTGATGACAGAGCGCCCGTCAGGATCAGTCGACAGGCGGGCATGCTCCAACGCCAGTGGCTGAAGGGTTATCTCTTTAGTTGTGGTGTAGCGACAACGCGTGCCTTTTTCACCGATCGGCCGCGAATTGACCTCGAAACCTCTGGCAATACGCATCGGTTCTTTCATCTCACGCCAGACATGAGTGAACTCCACCACCGACATCGAGGGAATGGTGCGCAGGTAATGCGGCCACAGCAGACTGACCAGCCCTTCGGTCAGTTCAGGCAGGTCGTCGTCAAGCTTCTCGCGAAGACGCCCCATGAGGAAGCGGAACCATATACCAACCTCGCCCAGCAGGCGGGTGATGAAGTGCAGGTCGTCCTCAGCGTACTGCATCACCTGTTCACGACGCGGGTACTCTTTTGACAGTGAGAACAGAAAATCCTGACCGCGCATGCCGTGACGTTCGCGCAGGATTTTTTTCCACGATTTGCGGAACCGACATGTCCTGGTAAATCGCGTTCTGGTGCGAGCGGTCGAGCAGCGCCAGACGCGGCTCAAGCGTCAGGGCGTAGCGGGTTTCATCTTTTGACGTGCTGAGGCGTTCAAAACCGGTCACCACGCCCTGAATCACCCGTACCGGCTGCTGTATTTTGATACCGTAACCCTGGTCTACCGGGGCCTGAAGCGTCAGGGAAGCCGCTTTCATCAGCATCATCTCTTTGCTGATGGCATGATCCGCGCTGGTGAATTCAGTACGGTAGCTGAACGGCGTGCTCAGGGCTTCATTGCCCTCAAAAGCCAGCACGTCGAGCGCGGAGTCACAGCCTTTCACCACGAGCAGGTTATGGTTATGGTTGAATAACAACGTAGCAGGGTTTGTAGTCATTAGAATCCCTTCAAATGATCAAATTAAACGAATGTAATTTACTGTTAATTACGACACAGATTAACAATAAACAATTTAATAGAGACTGAATTTATACTATTAATGATTTAATGAGCACAGTACTTTACTGTAGACATCTTCCACAGTGGAGTAAATATCATTACTTTTATATAATATCCAAAAATATTTCTTACGCCATGATA
Organism: Enterobacter cloacae complex sp. 402C9; assembly: GCF_050030745.1. Lineage (NCBI taxonomy): Bacteria > Pseudomonadati > Pseudomonadota > Gammaproteobacteria > Enterobacterales > Enterobacteriaceae > Enterobacter > Enterobacter cloacae complex sp. 402C9. The sequence continues at coordinate 2,472,793 of NZ_JBLGUW010000001.1, forward strand.
TTTTCGTTTTTCCCAACATCAGAGAATGGTACATTTACTCAAGCGAAGCTATTCTTATTAAAATTAATACACCCCATCTCAAATAGAATGAACACTTTTCTTCGGAGAACTTTAATCAATAAAAAAACATTTTTGACTTCGGTAAAGGATATGTTTCTGCATTTATACAAGACCATCTCCGTCCAAGAAGTCCCATATCTAAAATACTTCCTTTATAAGTTATCTGGTTTATTAATAGCATCGCGCAGAGCCTGCTCTCTTAACTGCACCCGCTGTTTAAATGCGGGTGGATAGAAAGGTTTCTTTCAATTTTAAAATCATCAATAAAAATAATATCGTGAAGTTGATTGTTGAATGACTCGGGAACGTCAATCACATAGCGCCCGATGCACTGCGGTTTGGTCTGCGCAAACAAAGTATTTATCACTGGACTGTCCTTCTGTACTGGCGTGGATGCCGCAGCCTGGGCAATAAAAAGCAAACCAGCAGCCAGTGATGATAAGGCCATATATTTACAGATGCATTGCATGGTGACAACTCCAACTCAGCATGGCAGGCAGGCTCCCCGGCAGAAACGAAAAACCATTCCAGGCACCCAGCTTTTTTCTTCATTTATAGCGCAGGGAATTCACCAACCGGTCCCAGATTTCTATCATCTGTGCTTCGCTGTAGCGCGTTTTTTTGTACTCACTGCCGAACCCAATGTTAAGATTCGGCTTATCCGGTGTCGCATTACGCTCATTAGCATAAAGCATAAAATTATAGAATGTGTTCTTTTCATCCTTTCCCGTTGCCGTATTTCTGATGACCTGTGTACCACCAAACAACCATGACTCAGCCGGAATACCGTTCGGTGAGAGTACTACTTTCTTAATAGTGTACTGGTTTGATGTTTTAAGCGCCTCATTAATTTGCACACTACGGTTAAACAGCGTGTCTTCTGAACCCTTAATTGTGTTATCCATATCGACACCAAAAACAAAATCATCATTTTCATACCGGAATGTGAGGCTTTCCTTATGGTTTTCGCCATCATCCCGGATAAACCCATTTGGAATACACACACCTTTAACCGTCGGAACATCCTCATCTTTTCTGCCGCTAAGCCGTGATATCAGAGACTGCAGGGCAGCCAGCTTAACTGGCTTGGTATTTGCATCGGCCTCAGTAAAACCTCTTGCTAAATATTTTGATTTTTTTTCACTGTGCTTTTTATCTGAAAAGTCACGAATATCCGTAGTAATTACAAAGGCTGTCATGCCTGAATAAACATGGGCTTCCAGCTTTCTGTATATATCCGGAGTGCCCGATTCATTGCGATCGAAAATAGTGCCTTTGCCATCAGGAAGTTGAATAACCTCTTTTAAAAACGGGGCATTTTCAGGTTTGTTACCTGGTTTATTAATAGCATCGCGCAGAGCCTGCTCTCTTAACTGCACCCGCTGTTTAAATGCGGGTGGATAGAGAGGTTTGCTTTCAATTTTAAAATCATCAATAAAAATCATATCGTGAAGTTGATTGTTGAATGACTCGGGAACGTCAATCACATAGCGCCCGATGCACTGCGGTTTGGTCTGCGCAAACAAACTATTTATCACTGGACTGTCCTTCTGCACTGGCGTGGATGCCGTAGTCTGGGCAATAAAAAGCATGCTGCCCGCCATAAGGGATAATGCTGTGAGCTGTCTAATGGTTTTCATGGTTTCGGGATCTCCTGGACCATTTTCACAATGGCTCTGAGAGTAAACTGCAGGGCTGGCCTGGCCTGTATATCCTTCATGCTACTGACGTCATAGGCTCCCTGGTGGTCCACGCCGATAGCCAGAACGCTTTTGATTTCGCTGTTACGGCAAATCGCGTTCAGCGATTCCACCGGCACCGTGCCATCGCCTGCCGTATTTGATGAGGTGATCACATACATCTGAGAACGATTAAAAGGCAGGGGGATCTCCCGGTAGTTGTTGGGCAGCTTTCTGTCACTTTCATGCCTTTTTTTCGGGTAGGTAATGGAGGTTTTCCTCCACATAAGAGTACCGTCTGAATCGATTTTATTACCATAAAAGGCATAAGTATTCGGATGATAAAGATTATCCAAACTTTCAATATATGGTTGGACATTTTTATCAATGAGATCGTTGTACTCAATCCAGTTACTCTGACTCACCGCCTCGTCCTTATCGATAATGTCGGACTCATACAGGCGATACCACAGCGTCTTGTTAAGGTAAATCTCCCCGAAAGGATCCCCGGCTTGCGGTAGTTTTACATCGCTGCCGTCTTCGCCAGCGCCTTCCACGCTCAGCCAGGGCGCTCCGGAAAGGTATTTCGCCGAAGGTAAGAGCTGAAGCGGCGCGGGAGCCCTGGCCAGGACCGGCATCAGCTCTTCTGCGGTATTACCCAGCACGGCTCCGGCCATGCCTTCCTGTCTTGCGCCAACCTTCATGCGGCGGTACGCTGCCGGTGAGCCAAGATCGGGGATCACCCCATGCACTATCCCCAGAATCTTATCTTTTGCGCCCAACACCTGGGACGCGTAACGCGCTACCAGCCCGCCCATGGAATGGGTAACGATAATGACTTTTTCCTGCCCGGCGGGAAAGGGCATGCCGTGGCCGCGCTCATTTTTGTAGAGGCTGATAGTCCTGTCGATAAAGGCAACCAGTCCTTGCGCCGAGGTTTTATTATCCTCAAGCCAGTTATAGCCATAGACGTGAACCGGGAATAAAAAGTTCTTGAAATGGTTCAGTTCCTGCTGAGTCAGGATGGATTCGCCGGTAATTTCAGTATCTTTCTCTTCAGACAGCGATTTGCCGACCAGCTGACTTAATACCCCGTTTTTCTCCGACGTTGATTTACCATAGTGAACAAGATCCTGCTGCCAGTCATCCAACAGCGCTCCCTGGAAAACGCTTATAAATTTACCGTAGCTGAAGGATAAAACCTCTCCCCAGCCCCGCTCCCGGCGGGTTGTAAATAATTTTCCGTCATCGGAAAGCGGAGAATAGAGGGTCTGGTTAATATCCCCACGATTGTCCACCTTTGTGGTGTCGGGATTAAGTAATTTTCTTCTGCGCTTTCCGTCAACTCCCGCCCATTTAAGAAATACGCCTCCCAAACTATCGCCACGCCAAATATCTTCGGTTTGTGAAGCTTTGTTTGCCATCAAATTGGTCCCCATCACTCCAGGAAGGAAGATAACGGGGATCGCTTTGACAGGCGGCTGCAGCAAAACAGCTTTAGCATTCTCTGATTTTTTCTGATTCTGTATGCCAGGCCAGTAGACCTTTCCATTGTCATCCCATTCTGGTTTTATGTAGATCGTCGAGGGACTGCTCTCATTACCTGTCGTATTTTCTTCCGTCATGAATTCCGTCCTTTTTCCGTTCAGGAAAATAATCTACAGAAAGACCTTCTTGACAATCAATACGGTGCTTTCTCCGAAGATGTACTTCGAAATAACGCAACGCCTTATGTTTTATCCAGCAAAGAGGCATTGAGAGAATCGATATTAATATTATTCTGCACCGCAGTGGCCCCTGAAGCGGAGGTTGCTAAACTTTGCTGCGTGCCATCCCCGCCTGTTAAACCCAGAGTCAGGCCAGCCACCGGCGAGTCATCCGATAACCGCCTGACTTCAGGCGTTATGGCAAATTCGGCGTTTTCCCAGCTCTGCATTGCCTGGCTTATACTCTGTCCACCAAACTTCTGCCACACCGCCCCGCGCTCGATGATTTTGTCCGGCGCCGCACACTCCACCGTTCCGTCCGCTATCCGGATATATCCCCCGCCGCTCGTCAGAATGATTTCCTGCTTCGCGCTGATGATGAGTTTTCCCTCACTGCTGCTGATGCGGATATCCTTCAGCGCATCCAGCGTCATCTCATCTCCCTGCGCCTGGATCTCCACCTTTCCTTTGCCGGCAAACATTTTGATGCCCAGCTTTTGCGCATACAGACTTACCCGCTCCCCTGCCGCCACGGTGAATCTTTTCAGTGCGCTGAAATCTGTGTGCCCGCCGCTGGTGCTGATGATGTTGTCTCCCGCCGACTGCTGCAGGCTTTTCCCTGTCACCTGCGCTATCCCTTCCGGGGCTGAGACCAGCAACGCCGCTTTCTTTAAATCCCTCAGCGCCTCTGACAGCAGCACCTTCTGCGTCTGCACATCTGCCAGCTCAGCCCTCGCCGCCTCTGCCGCGCTGCGTAACGCTTCAGCCAGTGACCGCGCCTGCTCCAGCTGGCTCATCGCCGCCTGCATTTCCAGCACCTGCCCCTGCGCCCTGGCCTGGCCGTCGGCACTGATAAATATCCCTTTCTGCGCCCGTATCACACCCCAGCTGTCCGTCCTGAGCTCAAATCCCTCACCGCGCTGCTGTTTCTCGCTGTCGACCAGGTGGCCGAGGTTCAGCTGGCTCTTGCCGCCGTACTCCGTGCTGACCTTGATGTGCTCTTTTCCGCGCTCGTCGTCGAGGCGGATTTTGTTGTTCGCCGGGGTCCGCAGGACGTTGCGTTTGTAGTTCCGGATGGTAACGTGGTCGCCGTGCGCCGAGTCGTGCAGCACACCGGCAATGTACGGCCGGTCCGGGTTGCCGTCCTCAAAACCAATCGCCACCTCGGTGCCTGCCAGCAGCGGCAGGTGCAGGCCGTAGGTGTCCCCCGCATACGGGCGGGACTGACGGACCCACAGGCTCTCGAACCCCGTCTCCCAGTTCTCACGGTCAAACAGCATATTGACGCGGTAGCGACCGTCCTTGTCGATATGCCCGTAGGTGTCATTTTCGGTGGTGCTGGTGACGCGGGCCGGTAAGGTGCCGGCCATCACCGGGCGGCGGCCTGGCGCCGGGCGGAAGCAAAAATCCGCGCTGTCCGGGATGCCGTCAAACCTGACGCAAAAGTCTGCATCACGCCGGGCATGGCTGTGCATCGCCGTGACCACCACGCCCTGGGTAAACACCTCCGCCACTTCGTACCCGCCGGTGACTTTCAGCCGCATACCCGGTGAAAGGGCCGGGCAGCTGGTGAAGGCAACGGTCTGCGTCTGGCCATTCAGGTAGCGTTCGTGACGGATGCGGGCGTAAAACGCCCCGGACTCCGCTGCCGGGTTGCGGTCATACGCGCTGCCCGGCGTCAGGTAGTTATCCGCCCAGTGGTAGGCATCACCGTACGTGGTGGTATCCCCGCCGGTCGCGTCAACCCGGTTGTTCATGTCCTGCGTGGCCTGACGGTAGTTGTAATCCCGGGTGCTGACCTCCTTCTGGACCACCTTATGACGGCTCTCCATATCCCACACCGCGTCCACACCCTGCGAGTGCTGCCCTGACGGCGGTACCGACGGCAGCGTCAGGCCTTTCTCATACCCCTGCTGGCTGTCGTAAAACTCCACCACGTCAATGTTGAGGCGCGTGTCGGTGGTGAAGCGGAACCAGATACCGACCTCACCCAGCAGGCGGGTAATAAAGTGCAGGTCGTCCTCAGCGTACTGCATCACCTGCTCACGGCGTGGATACTCTTTACTCAGTGAGAACAGGAAGTCCTGGCCGCGCATGCCGTGACGTTCGCGCAGGATTTTTTCCACGATTTGCGGAACCGACATGTCCTGGTAAATCGCGTTCTGGTGCGAGCGGTCGAGCAGCGCCAGACGCGGCTCAAGCGTCAGGGCGTAGCGGGTTTCATCTTTTGACGTGCTGAGGCGTTCAAAACCGGTCACCACGCCCTGAATCACCCGTACCGGCTGCTGTATTTTGATACCGTAACCCTGGTCTACCGGGGCCTGAAGCGTCAGGGAAGCCGCTTTCATCAGCATCATCTCTTTGCTGATGGCATGGTCCGCGCTGGTGAATTCAGTACGGTAGCTGAACGGCGTGCTCAGGGCTTCATCGCCCTCAAATGCCAGCACATCAAGCCCTGCATCGCAGCCCTTCACCGAAAGCAGGTGATGGCTGTGGCTGAATCGTAAGGGAAGATTACTGCTCATGCATGCTCACCTTCTGTCCGGTCAAACTCGAGCACTATGCCCTCTTCCTCATCCCAGCCAAGCGTCAGGGTATGCGGCTTATGCCCCGCAGCCATCTGGCTCAGCAGCTGCTGGCTCAGGACCGGCAAAATCTGCTGGTTCAGCAGGCTGTCAACATTGCGAGCCCCGGTGGCCCTGGTGGACAAACCGAAACTGGTGCGCTGCGACGGCCTGTGGCCGCTGCTGACGCTGGCGCAGAGCCAGCTTGAGCGCCTGCGGGGGCTTCTGGATGCGCAGTCGGATGAACGCCCGGAGGTGCAGCAGGAAGCGGAGCTTACGCAGGGCGATGAGGTGGAGTTTGTCGGCCGTCCGGTGAATGCGGATATAAAAGGAGAGCTGAACCCGGCGTTACAGAATGCGCTGGACAGGTTCACCCTCGACGTCACCGCCCGCGCCCGTGAGGGCAGAATCGACCCGGTCTATGGCCGCGACAATGAAATCCGCCAGATGGTGGACATTCTTTCCCGGCGCCGCAAGAACAACCCGATTCTGGTGGGCGAACCGGGAGTCGGCAAGACCGCGCTCGTGGAAGGACTGGCGCTGCGCATCGCCGAAGGCAATGTGCCGGACGCGCTGAAGCCGGTCTCGGTACGCACCCTTGACCTCGGCCTGTTACAGGCGGGTGCAGGCGTGAAGGGTGAGTTTGAACAGCGCCTGAAAAACATCATCGACGCGGTGCAGCAGTCACCCCTGCCGGTTCTGCTCTTCATTGACGAGGCGCACACCATTATCGGTGCGGGCAACCAGGCGGGGGGCGCCGATGCGGCCAACCTGCTGAAACCGGCGCTCGCCCGCGGTGAGCTCAGAACCATCGCCGCCACCACCTGGAGCGAATACAAGCAGTACTTTGAGCGCGACGCCGCGCTGGAGCGTCGTTTCCAGATGGTGAAAGTTGACGAGCCGGACGACGACACCGCGTGCCTGATGCTGCGGGGAGCGGAATAAAGCCGAGGTTGGCAAACTCAAACTCGCGGGTCTCCGGGATCATCACCTCAGACGGGATTTTCACCTGGTTGCCGGTACCCAAATCGTACAGATGAATAGGCAGATCTTTCACCGCCCCGCCCGCCTGCGGGCCACGGATCTGCACGCACCAGCCGTTATTGATGAAGCTCTTCACCATGTTTGACGCGAAGGAGAACGACGCGCTGGTCCACAGGTATTTCTCATGATCCGGGCCTTTCACCTGCTCAACGTAGTTAAAGCTGCGCACCGGTACGGTGTCCGGGCCATACGGCAGACGCCCCAGCACGCGCGGCATCACGAGGCCGATGTAGCGGGCGTCGTCAGTATCGCGGAAGGATTTCCACTTGATGTATTCAGCGCGGTCGAAGTAGTTGCCGATATCCTTAATCGCAGCAACCTCTTCCATCGAGTCTTTCAGGAAGAATTTCGGGCCGACAGAGCCAATAAACGGCATGTGTGCGGCGGCAGACACTTTCGAGATGTTGCGCAGCAGCGCCACATCCTGGGGACTGGCGTCAAATTCATAGGATGAAATCACTGAGCCAATCGGCTCGCCGCCCGGGGTGTCGTATTCGGCGGTATAGGTGTGCCAGTAGAGGCCGCTCTGGATCAGTTCCGGTGCATCCTCAAAATCCTGGCGCAGGTCATCCTTGGAGACGTCCAGAATTTCGGTTTTCACATTCTGGCGGTAGTCGGTGTTGTCCACCAGCTGCTTCAGGCCGCGCCACAGGGACTCCACCTTCTGGAACGCCTGGTGATGCATTACGGCATCCAGCTGACGGCTGATCTGGAAATCCAGTTCGGCGATATGGTGGTCAATCAGCGTTTTGTCGAGCTTCTCCACGGGCTGACCGGATTTGCGGATGCAGTCCATAAACACCTGCATCGCCGCCGTCAGGCGTTCACCCGCCGGCGCGTCAGAAAGCGCGGCATCATCCAGAAACGCATTGATATCACCCAGGCTCGAGGCCGGAGTCAGGTTGATTTTTTCAAACAGGGAGGCGTAAACGCCCTCTTTTTCCAGTACGATGGTCTGCCCCTGCGCGGAGGCGGTTTCACTATTCACAGACATCAGCATATTCCCGGTTAATCCATCAAATTACACATGCCGCTTATTTCGGGGCCAGTGCACTCATTTCGTCGCGTAATTCCTGAGACAGCGCCGGGTCCTTAAGAATTTTCTCGAGTTCTTTTCTGAAAGTGGCGTTATCAAGAAGATTGGATTTGAGGTCGCGTAATAAATTACGCATGGCCAGCATGGCGCGGAGCTGGGGGATCTGGCGGGCAACCTGTTCAGGTTCGAAATCCTTAATATCGGAGAAATTCAGTTTTATACTTTCCTCCGAACCATCGACAGCCATGGTGTTAGGCACCGTCAGATTAACCTCCGGGTTAAATTCCGAAAGTACGCTATTAAAGTTATTTTTGTTGACGTTGATTTTCTTCCTTTCGGACAATGGACGATTCTCTTTTCCATTACTGAAATCACCGACAGTGAGAAGTTTAAGCGGCAGTTCGACTTTCTTCTGCGCGCCGCCTGTATGCAGCGCCAGTTTTAAATTTATGCGTGCCTTGGGCACCTCATTCTGAAATGAATCGGCCATAGCAGTCCCTTTCTTTGCAAGAAATACGAGTTAAGTGAGTGACGGGTCTTTACAAAACCATATTAGAGCAAAAGCCCATTCATGATCAACTTTTCAGATCAAAGATCTGCATATGGATTTTTCTTAAGAATTTTCCACTAATCACTAGTGTTTATAAATTCCAGATATAAGTGGCACGCAGAAAGTATTAACCATTTATTCACAATAGATTAGCAGGAACGTCTGCCTTGATAGAGAATATTGAATTCATTGCCACCTGTCGTTGAATAATTGATTTATATCAATGCTGATCTAAGCATCAGCTGCAAAATCGCAGAGACATATCATCTTATTCAATAAACCTCCTGAATATGGAAAAATCCTAAATCGGACAAAAGTCAGGTTTTAAATAGCAGGAATTAAGCTATTACATGGAGGATGTATAAATGCTTGCACGCTTTTCAATAAACTGGAAAGGAGATGTCGCTCGAAGCATTCATCAAAAGAATAAATGATTTTTTATGAAAGGAATTTTGATAATAACTAGCCTGTAGGTACCATGAACCGTGTGTTCAGGCGCTTAAGCGATGTATAGCTATTTGCCAAAACCACTTAAGCGTCTTTCCTGTTTTTTTAATGCTTTTCAATATACATTGTACGACTGTACGCAACATCCTCTGGGTTATTTATCGGATACCCTTTAACCCAGGGCTTAATGAGGCGGCCATTGGTGTATTGATAAATAGGGGCTATCGGCGCTTTCTCGGCGAGGATCTTCTCGGCCATGTTGTAGTCTGCATTACGCGCTTTTTCAGTGGTTTCGAGCGTCGCCTGATGAATAATCTTATCGTAAGCAGGGTCGTTGAACCGTGAGATGTTGCCGGTGTGAGAGGACGTCAGCAGCGACAGGAATGTCGACGGCTCATTGTAATCCCCTACCCACGACGCACGGATCACGTCGAAATTCCCGGTATTGCGGCTGTCGATGTAGGTCTTCCATTCCTGATTCTGCAACTTAACGTCAACACCCAGATTTTTCTTCCACATAGATGCGACGGCAATGGCGATTTTCTGGTGGTTTTCAGACGTGTTGTACAGCAGCGTTAATTTCAGCGGGCGCTGGGGACCATAGCCTGCCGCCTGTAATAACGTTTTCGCCTGAGCATTTAGCTCCTGCTGCGACATCTGCTCAAATGGCGAGATTTCCGGTGTAAAACCGGCAGTGACATCGGGAGTGAAATGCCAGGCCGGTTTCTCACCGGTTCCCAGTACTTTTTCAGCCATAATACGTCTGTCGATAGTCATGCTGAGCGCCAGACGTACGCGGGCATCCGCAGTTGGGCCTTTTTGTGTGTTAAAGGCGTAGTAATAGGTCCCAAGCTGTGGCGGTGTATAAACCTGTCCCGGAATATCTTTAAGCAGCTTCTGGTACATGTTTTTCGGAAACGATTCTGTAATATCGATATCGCCCGCCAGGTAGCGTTTGGTCGCTGAGGACTCCTGGTTGATTGGCACAAAGGTGACTTTTTTAAGCACCGTGTTGGCGTTATCCCAGTAGTGAGTATTCGGCTCAACCACCAGTTTTTCATTCACCACGCGATCTTTCAGCACATACGCACCGTTGCCGATGAGCGCGCCAGGGCGCGTCCATTCTTTACCGCTTTCCACGTTTGCCTTTTGAACAGGATAGAACGCAAAGCTAGCCGTGAGGTTGCTGAACCATGGCAGCGGTTTATCCAGCTGCACGCGCAGCGTTTTAGCATCGACTGCCGTCACGCCGAGCGTTTCCGGTGCAGCTTTACCATCGATAATGGCCTGCGCATTATTAATACCCGCCAGCGCTGCAAACCAGGCGAAAGGTGACGTAGTTTTAGGATCAACCAGACGACGCCAGCTGTAGACAAAATCTTGTGCCGTCACCGGGGTACCGTCAGACCACTTCGCGTTATCCCGCAACGTAAACGTCCAGACACGGTTATCGTTGCTCTGCCAGCGCGTCGCCACGCCGGGAACCAGCTCCCCTTTTTCGTTCTGATTCACCAGCCCTTCATAAAGGTCGCGGATCACCTGTATCTCGGGTAAACCCACCGCTTTTGCCGGATCGAGCGAGGCGGGTTCATCTTTAATGTGTCGAACCAGCTCCTGCTTTTGCGCCAGCACCGTTCCCCTGGGAACCTCCGCGGCATATGAAAGTGAAGAAAACCCGCACAGCCACAGCGCAGTACAAAGAAGCGAAACAGGATGCTTCATACGATCCCCTTAATGATGTCAGGTAACAGGCAGATGCGTAATTATTTGTTTCGAAACGGAGAAATGCAAATGCTTCCTCAGGAAAGTTGATGTCAGGCAATTTTACACACAGACGGAAACTATTTGATTAAGCGCGGGTTTTGCACAACACTGCCAGAAGCGACTTCATCATCAGGGTTTATTATGGCAACCACCCGACCAAGAACGGAACGCGGCGCCTTCCCGCCCGGGACTGAACATTATGGCCGCTCATTTTTAGGCGCCCCACTGATCTGGTTTCCGGCTCCCGAGCCCGATCGCACTAGCGGCTTAATCATTGCGGGCACACATGGCGATGAAAACTCGTCCATCGTGACGCTTTCGTGCGCGCTACGTACGCTGGCCCCCGATTTACGACGACATCATGTGATTTTGACCGTCAACCCGGACGGATGCCAGCTTGGATTACGGGCGAATGCACGAGGCGTTGACCTTAACAGGAACTTTCCGGCAGCAAACTGGCGTGCCGGTGAAACGGTGTATCGCTGGAACAGTTCGGCGCAGGAACGAGATGTGGTCCTGCTTACGGGAGAAAAACCGGGTTCCGAGCCCGAAACCCAGGCGCTGTGTCAGCTTATTCATAAGATCCACCCGGCCTGGGTTGTCTCTTTCCACGATCCCCTCGCCTGTATTGAAGATCCTCGTCATACAGCGCTCGGGCAGTGGCTGGCGGATGCGTTTGCTCTACCTCTGGTAACCAGCGTCGGGTATGAAACGCCCGGGTCGTTTGGCAGCTGGTGCGCGGACCTCAGTCTTCACTGTATCACCGCAGAGTTTCCGCCTATTTCCTCGGATGAAGCGAGTGAAAAATACCTCAGAGCGATGACAGATCTTCTGCGCTGGCAGCCTCAAAGATGAAGTACGCCGGAGGTAAAACTCAGGGCGGGTGAAACGTCAACCGCCAGCCAGGTTGGGCCATCCAGATCGGCAAAACGCACGCTGTTCACCAGCGGGAGTGCAGCACCGATCGCTCTGGACGTGCACAACATACAGCCCAGCATCAGGGAAAAGCCTTGCGCCTGCGCATCCTTTGCCAGTGACAGGGCCTCGGTTAACCCACCCGTTTTATCCAGCTTGATGTTCACCATCTCGTAGCGGCCCTTGAGGGCTGACAGGCTCTCACGGGTATGACAGCTTTCGTCTGCACAGACGGGAAGCGGATGAATAAAATTCGCCAGCGCGGCATCGTCTTCTGCCGGGAGGGGCTGCTCCAGCATGGCAACGCCCAGATCGGCAAGCAGCTGACAACGGGCTGCCAGCCCTTCGCTGTGCCATGATTCGTTCGCATCGACGATAAGGGTGGCATCAGGTACCGCCGCACGAATGGCGACCATGCGTTCGCTAATCAGACGATCGTCGAGCTTCACCTTTAATAAGGTTGCACCGGTGGCATACAACGCCTGAGCGCTGGCGGCCATTTGCTCTGGTTCACCAATGACCACCGTTTGCGCGGTGACGATCGATTGCGGCAGCGTAACGTCCAGCAGCGAAGGTAGCAGTTTTTGTTGTTTCGCCGCTTCCAGACTCCAGAGTGCGCAGTCAATCGCGTTACGTGCCGCGCCGGCCGGCAACCTCTGCTGAAGAGCCTCACGCGTCAGGCCCGCCTGCAACTCGGGCACCACCGTCATAATTTGCGCCATGACTGACGCCAGGCTTTCTCCGTAGCGAGGATAAGGGGTACATTCCCCGACGCCTTTTACGCCGTCCTCTTCACATTCAACCACGACCACGCAGGCCTCATTACGGCTACCGCGCGAGATCACAAACGGGGTGTGCAATGGCCAGGCTTCTTCATAGACCTTAACGCTTCTCATCACTGACTCCTTGCAGGCCGGAAAGGCAGAAAATTGGTTTGCCGTGCTAACTGTGGATGACATACACTAGCCACGACGTTAACTATTTGTAAACAGGAAGATATCTATGTCACAACTCGTTCATTTCCAGGGCAACCCGGTTGCTGTTGCAGGTTCCATCCCACAGTCTGGCAGCAAAGCACAGCCTTTTACTCTGGTGGCTAAAGATCTGTCTGACGTCACGCTGAGCCAGTTTGCTGGCAAACGTAAAGTCCTGAACATTTTCCCAAGCATCGATACGGGCGTTTGTGCTGCATCAGTGCGGAAATTCAACCAGCTGGCGACCGAAATGGACAACACCGTGGTGCTGTGCATTTCTGCTGACCTGCCGTTTGCCCAGTCTCGTTTCTGCGGCGCTGAAGGCCTGAGCAACGTCATCACCCTTTCCACTCTGCGCAGCCCGGATTTCCTGGAAAAATACGGTGTTGCCATTTCCGAAGGCGCGCTGAAAGGTCTGGCTGCTCGTGCGGTGCTGGTGATCGATGAAAACGACAACGTTGTTTTCAGTGAGCTGGTTAACGAAATCACTACCGAACCGGATTACACCGCTGCACTTGAGGCGCTTAAAGCCTAAACGTAAAAAAGCCTCTGCAAAGAGGCTTTTTTATTTATTCGTCACCCTTCTTCTGATTTAACCCATACTCGCGCAGCTTATTCGCAATCGCGGTATGTGACACCCCAAGACGTTTAGCCAGCTTGCGCGTGCTCGGATAGCTGCGATAAAGCTGCGTTAACACCGAACGCTCGAAACGGCTGGTGATGTCATCCAGCGAGCCTTCCATTGCCTCTTCGCCTACCGAGACCGTCCCGGCATCGTAATCCGGCAAGAGAATATCCTGAGGACGCAGTTCATACCCTTCAAGCTGAGTTAATGCGCGATAGACCGCATTTTTTAGCTGACGAATATTGCCCGGCCAGCCGTAACGCGTCAGCACGGTACCCAGGTCGGCAGAGAGCTTCGGACGCGGCACGCCCTGCTCGTCGGCAAAACGGGCGACGAACAGTTCCGTCAACGGCATGATGTCCTGCGGGCAATCGCGCAGCGGCGGAATATTGAGCGTCAGAACGTTGAGACGATAGTAGAGATCTTCGCGGAATACCCCTTTCTGCACCAGCTCCACCAGGTTTTTCTGGGTGGCGCAGATGACGCGTACATCCACGTGCACTTCATGATCTTCCCCCACGCGGCGGAACGTACCGTCATTGAGAAAACGCAGCAGTTTCGCCTGCATGCGTGGCGACATTTCACCAATCTCGTCCAGCAACACCGAGCCGCCATTCGCCTGTTCAAAGAAGCCTTTTTTGCCTTCCGGCGCATGCCCGAACAGTTCACTTTCCACCGCATCTTCAGGAATAGACGCGCAGTTCAGCGCCAGATACGGTTTTGCCGCACGCGGGCTGGCCATATGCACAGCATGCGCCAGCAGATCTTTCCCCGTACCGGTATCCCCGGTAATCAGCAGCGGTGCCGTAAGATTTGCCAGCTTGCGCGCCTGGTCGAGCACGTGACGCATCTTCGGGCTCACCGCAATAATCTGGCTGAATGCGCCGACGTCCTGGCTGGAAAGGTTCTGTAACTGGCGTCCCATGCGCACCGTGGAGCGCAGCATGATTACCGCGCCGGTGAGCACCCGCGCGGCATTTTCCCCTTTCAGGTAGACCGGAGTGATCTCCATCAGGAAATTCTGTCCATTGATGACGACGTGCTCGCTATGGGTATTTTGCGGGTTGCTGTCCAGCCAGCGCTGGAAATTAAAACCTGGGATCAATTGCGTGGCGTGATGACCGATAAGCTTTTCCTGAGTCTGCGCAAACAGCTGGCAACTGGCCTGGTTAACGCGCTCGACTTTGTTTTTCAGATCGAGAGAGAGAAACGGCTCCGGCATTGCTTCCAGCAGTGCGCTCAGCGCAAGGTGTTCCCGCTCGGATGGCATCCAAGGGATGGTGCGTACATCCGTAACGCCAGCGATACGGCGGATTTCGGCCATCAGGCTACTGAAGGTATTAAATTCAATTTCGGCAAAATTGAGGTAAATTCGCCCGACAGGGTCGATCTCTATGCCACGTAAATCAATGCTACGTAAAACAAGAAGATCGAGTAACTCGCGGGTCAGACCGAGACGGTCCTCACAAAAGACTTCCAGACGCATGGGAAATTCACCGTTTAAGCCAATAACAGTAAAATGATATGTCAGATCACGGTATTCGGGAAGGTGGCTGTCAACAAATATTGACAGCCCGCACGATTAGTAAACGAAACCTCACTGAGCAGGTTTTTTATTGAGCGTCTCTTTAAGCTGACCAATCAATTCGCGACGGAAATCCCCCAGCCGCGGCTTATCGCCATCGATCCAGGGGAGTGGACGACAAACCTCCATCGCTTTGATTCCTAAGCGTGCCGTCAGCAGACCGGCACCAATCCCCTGCGCCGCCCGGGCAGAGAGACGCGCCGCAAGATCCTGCGACATCCAGTCCATCCCGACCTCCCGCACCAGTTCGCTTGCCCCGGCGAAGGCGATATTCAGCAACACCAGTTTGAACAGGCGCAGTCGGCTGTAATAGCCAAGCTCAATGCCATACAGTCTGGCGATGCGGTTGATCAGGCGCAGGTTGCGCCAGGCGATAAAGGCCATGTCCACCATCGCCAGCGGACTGACGGCAATCATCAGGGTGGATTCCGCCGCCGAGCGGCTTATCTCACGACGAGCCTGCGCATCCAGTACCGGCTGAACAATGTGCGCATAGAGCGTGACCACTTCCTGGTCATTCTGGGTTTCGTGGATCGCCGCATACCAGCGCTGAAGCGCCGGGTGAGAGTGATCTATCCCGGCCTGAGCCGCAAGTTTTTCACAAAAAGCACGCCCTTTTCCGGTGCCGTGACTGTGCAGCAGATCCCGCGCTTCATCGCGTTCGTGCGCACGCTGACGCAGACGCCAGAGGCGACGCCACTCGGTCACGACCGAGCCGACGCCCGCACCAACGATCAACGCCCCAGCGGCGCATCCCCCCAGCGCTACCCAGTCCTGGGTTTGCCAGGCATTGACGCCCCACTGCACGCCCTGACCAATTACGCTCACGCCAAAAAGGGCTAACCCGGCGGTCACCATCTTACGCCACAGGCTGCGTTTCGGGCGCAGTGCCGCATCAACGACCGCTTCCGCCTGCCCCTCTTCAACCAACGGCTCCTCTGCCAGCACGGGAGCAAAGTTGTCGGCCTGCGGACCGCTGAAGGTTTGCGCTGTTTTAAACGCCTCATGCGGGGACTGCTCAAGCTGGCCGGTAAAATCAATGCGGGGTTTTAACGGTTCCGTCATCGCAATTTATCTCCAATTAAAAACTCCAGCGCGGCATCCAGACGAATATGCGGCAATGGCTGGTCAACGTTCATGCTCTGCGGACGGAAGTCTTCGAACTGAAAACCCTGGCTTTGCCAGAAAGCCTGGCCCGGCAAACGCGGGGGAACTTCGCCCGGATAGACCGTGAGCGGCTCACCGTCGCTGAGTCGGTTGCCCCGCAGGGCCGGAATTTTCTCGCCATTCACGTCAATCAACCCACTCTGTGTAGCCTGTACGGACGCCAGACCCAGACAATCCATACTAATCCCTTCGAACGCCGCGTTCTGCCAGGCATCCTGCACCAGCTGTTGCAGCAGGGATACCATGTTGGCGTGCTGATCGACCGTCACATGATCAGCTTTTGTGGCGGCAAACAGCAGCTTGTCGATGACCGGCGAGAATAAACGGCGAAACAGCGTACGCTGGCCATAATGAAAACTTTGCATCAGCTGCGTCAGCGCCAGCCGCATATCATTGAACGCCTGCGGCCCGCTGTTGAGGGGTTGCAGGCAGTCCACCAGCACGATCTGGCGGTCAAAGCGTAAAAAATGATTTTTATAAAAACCCTTAACCACCTTCTCACAGTAATAATTGTATCGCTCGCGGAGCATACCGGCGTTAGTGGTCTTGTCTGCCTGTGCCAGCTTCGATTCGCCGATGCGGTCAACGTCCGGCCACGGGAAAAACTGTAGTGCGGGAGCACCGGCTAGATCTCCCGGCAGAACAAAACGGCCAGGCTGAATAAAATGCAGCCCTTCCTGCTTGCACTGATGCAGGTAATCCGTCCAGGCCTGGGCTATGACGGCCAGACGGTTTTCATCCGCCGGCGCCAGCGGATCCAGCCCTTCGCAAAGCTGGCGCCATTTGGTCGACCACTCTGCCCGCTGCCCCTGCAACAGACCGGTCATCTGCCGGGACCAGCTCAGGTAATCCTGCGCCAGCATCGGTAAATCGAGCAGCCATTCTCCCGGATAATCCACAATTTCGAGATACAGCGTGGACGTTTCTTTGAAGTGACGCATCAGGGATTCATTCGAGCGAAAACGAAGCGCAAGGCGAATTTCGCTCACGCCACGCGTCGGGGTGGGCCAGGCGGGAGGCTCCCCGTATAACTGTGCCAGACCTTCATCATAGGTGAAACGGGGGATGCCAAAATCACGTTGCGGTACGCGTTTTACGCCTAACAATCGCTCCTCGCGCACCGCGCTAAGCAGTGGCAGGCGCGCCCCAGCATGCAGGTTCAACAGCTGATTGACCATCGCCGTAATGAATGCCGTCTTACCGCTGCGGCTCAGCCCGGTAACGGCAAGACGCAGATGGCGATCAACGCCACGGTTCACCAGAGAATTGAATTCGTTTTTAAGTCGCTTCATCGCCGTCCTTCATTGTCTGGAACCCTGAACAAAGTCACTTCAGAATACAGTAAATTGGGGCAGATGGTTGATTATCAATTCTTAATTATTGCTATTGCCGTTTTCTCTCCAGTAAGATGGACGCAATTGCTGTCCGTCTGGAGTGAGTAAGGTGTATGTCACCCACCATCTATGATATTGCCCGCGTTGCTGGCGTTTCGAAATCAACCGTGTCACGCGTTCTGAATAAACAAACGAATATTTCTCCTGAAGCGCGTGAAAAGGTGTTGAAGGCGATAGATGAGTTAAATTACCAACCTAATAAACTTGCCCGCGCACTCACCTCTTCTGGCTTCGACGCCATTATGGTTATTTCGACCCGCTCAACCAAGACCACTGCAGGAAATCCCTTTTTCTCAGATGTACTGCATGCCATAACGGCAAAAGCAGAAGAAGAAGGTTTTGATGTTATTTTACAAACGTCCAAAAGCAGTGAAGATGATCTGCAAAAATGCGTGGGTAAAATAAAGCAGAAGATGATCAAAGGCATCATCATGCTAAGCTCGCCGGCGAACGAGTCGTTTTTCTCGACGCTGGATGAATACGGTGTGCCCGTGGTCGTCATTGGTAAAGTGGAAGGAAATTACCAGAATATCTATTCTGTCGACACGGATAATTTCCGCGACAGCGCCATATTAACAGACTCGTTTATCACGCATGGCCGCACCAAAATTGCCTGCCTGCATGCCCCGCTCGATTATCACGTCTCTATCGATCGCCTGGCGGGTTATAAATTCAGCCTTGAGAAACACGGTATCGAAATTAACCCGACCTGGGTTATCGATGGCGGCTATACCCATGAAAGCGCGCTTCAGGCGGCCTGCCAGCTACTCTCCTCAGACAACCCGCCCGATGCGGTTTTTGCGACTGACAGCATGAAATTGCTGAGTCTTTATCGTGCCGCGGATGCGCTAAATCTGGCGATCCCGGAACAGGTCGCAATGGCAGGATACAGCGACCCGATGCTATCTCTCATTTTAACCCCTGCACCAGGCGGCTTTGATATCCCCACGAAAAAGCTGGGCGAAGAGAGCTGCGATTTGTTGTTCAGGTGCATTGCGGATAAACCTGCGCCGCATAAGGTATTGGTTGAAACACATTTTTCAGATGCAGCTTCGTTACGCTAAAAACCAGGGGCAAACGCCCCTGGTATCACGTCATCAGAACGCGTAATTCACGCCGACACCCGCATAGTGGAAGCGGTCGCTCTCGCCTTCGTCATGATTTTCCCATTCGTAGGCATACTCAAGCGTCATGGAAAGGCCATTCGCAAAGTCATAAGCATAGAGCAGACCCAGTCGATTGAAGTCATGCCCTTCACGAGTTGGATCGTCCTGCCAGTCCCAGTTTGACCAGCGATCGAGCCCCAGACGGGTGTAAGGTGTAAGCGTTGTCTGGCCTAATGAAACAGGCAGGTAGGCACGAATCTCCTGGGTGGAGAATTCACCGTTATTACGTGAACTGTCCATATTGAAGCCACGCTCTAAATAGTAGTTAACTTTTGCAGAGACGGTTTCGTTTATTGTCCAGGTAAATCCGGTTTCCGTTTCGACGCGGCTGTCAGAATAACCGGTTTTTCCCAGGTCATTCGCAAACTGGTACATGGCAAACCAACCGCCAAAACGCCAGTCATCTGTTAATTTCACATCCCAGTCAGGCTGAATTTTATAGCGCTGCATATTAGCACTACCGTCTTTCGCACCGTGCTCATCTTTAAAATGATATCCATAATTACGGAAACCGCCCGTAAGACCCAGCGTAAAATCCTCTGTGCCAATGAAGCGATACCGTAATTCAAATTCAGGACGATCGAAATAGGTGCCGCGCGTCATGCTGCTGTAATCAACCGGGCCTTCCTGATACATCGCCAGTGAAATTGTCCACGCATCATATGTGGCGTTAAACCACACGGAAGGTTCATATAATCCATCTTTATCGTCGCCCTGACCTTCGACGTTTTCAATTTCATACATGGCACCAATATTAAATTCCCACTGTTTGGTTGACTCTGTTGCTTGCGCGCAGCTTACCCCTGCGCACAGAACGAGCGCAGCACTTCTTAGTAGAGTACTCATTAAAATATTCCTTTATAATTAACATACAAAAAAACCGGAAACTTTCATTTCCGGCGAATACCTTTCTTATCTAATAGCTGCTTCAGTATCAGCATCGAAGAAATGGCACTTACTCATATCGAACTGGATGCCGATATTATCTCCTGCAACGTAATCATCCGCCGCTCCCGCACGGACAACCAGTTCATGCCCGCCCACGTTGGCATAAAGCATAAATTCTGCCCCAGTCAGCTCAGCGACGCTGATCTTCGCCGCGATGTTTTCACCGCTGCGCTGTAGCGTGAGAATGTCTTCCGGACGGATCCCAAAGACGACCGCTTTGCGCTGGTAACCTTGCGCATTCAGTACGGCCAGCTTCTCCTCCGGGATCTCCAGACGCAGCGTTTCCGTCACGAAGTATCGGTCGTCGATCGCGCCACGAATGAAGTTCATCGCAGGTGAACCAATAAAGCCTGCAACGAACATATTCGCCGGCTCGTTGTAAACCTGCTTCGGCGCGCCCACCTGCTGAATGATGCCGTCTTTTAAAATCACAATACGGGTCGCCATCGTCATGGCTTCCGTCTGATCGTGCGTCACGTAAATCATGGTGGTGTTGAGCTTCTGGTGCAGCTTGCTGATTTCAGCGCGCATCTGTACACGAAGCTTGGCATCGAGGTTTGACAGCGGTTCATCCATCAGGAAGACCCCTGCTTCACGCACTATCGCCCTGCCTAACGCCACGCGCTGACGCTGACCACCTGACAATGCGCCAGGTTTACGCTGGAGATAGTCGCGTAAACCCAGGATCTGGGCCGCCCAGCTAACACGTTCTTCGATGATGGAAGGTGCTATTTTTTGCATCTTCAGGCCAAACGCCATGTTGTCGTAGACCGTCATATGCGGATAGAGCGCATAGTTCTGGAAGACCATTGCGATATCACGGGACTTGGCGGGAACTTCATTCATACAAACCCCGTCAATAATCAGTTCACCTGCGCTGATCTCCTCAAGGCCGGCAATCATTCGCAGCGTCGTGGATTTCCCACAGCCCGATGGACCGACGAAGACGATAAATTCTTTATCTTCAATCTCGAGATTGAAATCCTTAACCACGTGGACCTGGTTATCATAGATTTTCTGAATGTGTTTCAGAGACAGTTGAGCCATTATTAATTCCTTATCAATACGCCCGGGATGCCCAGAACGCCGTCAGGCGTTCCCAGGTCAGTTCCTGCGTTGAATGAAGTTGTAATCCCGCATGGTTCAGGCCAGGCCCAATTCCGACCGACAGCATTCCTGCGGCGTTGATCGCATCTACCCCTGCGGCGGCATCTTCGATACCAATGGCCTCTTCAGGACGCACGTTCAGTCCTTTACAGGCTGCAAGGAAGATCTCCGGGTCCGGCTTTGAGCGGCAAATGCGCGAAGCATCGGCGCAAAAATCGAAAGCCTGATGAATACCCAACGCGTGCAAAATCCCAGGGGCATTAAGCGATACGGATGCCAGCCCAATTTTGACCTTCGCGGCGCGAATATCCGCCAGCACATCGCGAATACCCGGGAGCAGCGAATCCTGCGTCAGTGATGCCAGCGACTGGACGTAAAGCGCGTTTTTTTTCGTTGCCAGCGCCAGGCGCTGCTCGTCACTGAACATCCCCTCTTTCCCGCCATGTTTCAGAATGCGCTGGAGGGAGTCCATACGGCTTATTCCCTTCAGCTGTTCGTTAAATACTTCATCGAAGGTAATACCAATCTCCTCCGCCACGGCGCGCCAGGCCAGAAAGTGAAGATGCGCGGTATCGGTGATCACCCCGTCCAGATCGAATACAACAGCGTTAAGCGTCATGGCGCCCCTCCGTGGTAGCGGTCCCATTAACAGGTGCAAGAAAGTCCTTATGCGCGCAGACTTTTCGCCCTGATACGTGCAGCGTTTTACCCCACAGCGTCAACGTGACAGGTGCGGTAGTCTCAATGGTTAATTGGTCATTTTCACAGGTAATGTGCATTGTTGCGTCCCGCCACCGCAGCGGGAAGGCGAGTTTCTGCCAGTGAACAGGCAGTTTCGGTGCAAGATGCAGCTCCCCTTCGCTAATGTGCAGGCCAGCAAACCCCTGAATAGCGCCCAACCAGATCGCACCGGTGGCGGCGGCATGAATACCGTCATCACTGCTGTGTGGGTCGTCCCCCAGGTCGATGGCGATACCGTCACGCCAGAAGGCATACGCCCCCTCGGTGTCACCGCAGCGTGCGAGCACAATGCCGTGAATGGCTTTACTCAGGGATGAATCATGAATCGTGCGTGGCTCATAGAACGCAAGATTGGCGGCACATTGCTGCGGCGTAAACCGTTCCGGCAGCAGGTAGTTAAGCATCACCACATCGGCCTGCTTCAGGATCTGCATCTCGTTCACTTCCGCGCGAGAGTAATCAAGCAGAATGGTTTGCTTACCCGCTTTGGCTTTATAGCGGCTCAGATCGATGGCAGGTTTTGCCATGAAGGTATCATCCTGCGGGATCACACCGTCTGCGTCGGCCTCTGGCAGCCACAGGCGCGCCAGGAACTTCCCGGCATTCTCCGTAAAACGCGCATCTTCACGGCCAAACATCGCCATAAACTGACGCGCGCAGGCAACGTTGTGCCAGGCCAGATAGTTGGTGTAGGCGTTGTTGTTGACATGCTCGGTGTATTCATCCGGTCCGATCACGTCATGGATCTCAAGACGACCATTGATTTCCGTCGCGCGTCCCATCCAGAACGAAGCGGTTTCCATCAGTAGCGTCAGACCCTCATTCCGCATAAAGGCATCGTCGTGTGTTGCCTGCCAGTAAGCGACCACGGCCCAGGCGATATCAGCCACGATGTGATGTTCAGCGAGTGCGGAAGCCACCTTCTGGCGAACCCCGGTGCGGATGTTGATTGCCGCGAATTCTGGCGTCTCTTCCTGTCCGCTGGCCGCACTTTCCCACGGGAACAATGCACCCGGCCAACCGTTACGGCGCGCTTTTTCCCGTGCGCCTGCCAGATTAAGCCAACGATAGCGTAGCAGGCTGCGGGCAATCTGCGGGCGGGTAAACAGATGGAACGGCAGCAGGAAAATTTCGGTATCCCAGAAGACGTGCCCCTTGTACCCCTCACCCGTCAGCCCTTTCGCCGCAATACTGCTTCGCTCATCATGAGCAGGCGTCATTGTCGTCAGATGCCAGACGGCGTAATCCAGCGCCAGCTGATCCTGTTGCTCTGTGGAAGTCACTTCCACACGTGCGTCGCGCCAGACATCTTTCCAGGCATACGCTGAGCTTTCAAGCAACGCCTCATAACCTCTTGCCGCACAGACTTTAAGATCGGCCAGCGCGTTGCGCGCGAATGACTCCTGCGACAGCGCTTTCTCGCTACGATGAGCCACCCAGACGATCTTCTCAAGCGTGACAGTGTCACCCCGAGCAATCGTCAGCGAATGATGCACGCTGAGACGGCGGTTTTTGGCGGTGAAACAGCTGTCGCTTTTCGTCGAGAGCTGGCAATACGCCGAAACCACAACCTCAGATGCACGGTCCTGCGTTTCATACACGCCCTGCATGTAGTGCTGGTCAAAGATCCTGACCGAGATTTCATCCAGATGCTGTCTGCCGCTGTTCGTTTGTGTCGCATCTATGCCGGTTTTCAGCACGGCCTGAGCGTCGCCATCAAGCGGTGTGATCGAGAACTGCATTGCCACTAAGGGCAACTGGTCCAGCGAAACAAAACGACGGCTCTCCAGCCGATAACGTTTCCCGTCGGGTGCACGCCAGACAACGTTGCGATGCAGTTCGCCGTTAGCAAAAGCCAGCTCGCGCTGCCATTCAAGAATTTCGCCTGACAGAAGCGTGAAATTGACGCCATCAAGCTCAACATCAATACCGGTGATATCCGGCAGATTGACCAGCTCAGTAGTCTCGTTGCGACCCGCGCAATGATAAAGCCCCGCGAGATACATGCCTCTGATCTGCTGGGTGTAATCTTCTTCATGCGTAGCGCGAATGCCCATGTAGCCATTCCCGCATGACATGACAGAGGCATATTTGTTCAGGCTGTGAGGACAAAAGCCCGGATCGTTTAATACAGACACGTTCAGCATAATGTCACGCTTTCCCCTGTTTCTGCTGATTCATAAAGCGCGGCAACAAGCTGTTGAATAACCAGACCCTGTTCTGCGTCAGCGATCATAACGTGCTCTCCCAGCACATGACGCACGAAGGCATCCATACTGCGCAGATGGCGCTGATCGTCCGCCTCTTCACGATGGAAAAGGGTTTCTAAAACACCGGCTTCGTCGTTATAGATATGCGCCGGGAACAGCGTTGCGCCTGCCTTTTCACCGCAGAAAGAGACGTTCATGATGGACTGCTCGCGGATGTTAAGCGCAAAGGAGGTGTCCAGACGCAGAACGCCGCCGTTGCAGAATTCAATCGTGCCAAACAGGGCATCTTCCACGGTAAACTGCGTAGGATCCCATTCGCCAAACTGACCGTTGTGTTTCCGGTTCCCCAGTCTCTGGAAGCTGTGCGCGGTTACCCGCTTCACAGCCGGGAAGCCCAACACGTACATCGCAGCATCCAGCATATGAATGCCGATATCGATAAGCGGCCCGCCACCCTGGAGCGATTTATTGGTGAAAACGCCCCACCCCGGCACACCGCAGCGACGCAGCGCCTGCGCGGAAGTGAAGTAAATTTCACCGAGTGTGCCGTTCATTACCGCATCGCGCAGGAGCTGGGTGTCCAGGGCAAAGCGATGATGAAAATCATACGCAAGGACTTTTCCTGCCTTGCGCGCCGCGATGCGCATCTGGTCGGCCTGTTCCGGCGTCATTGCCGGCGGCTTTTCACACATCACATGGCAACCCGCTTCGAGAGCCGCCATCACATGTTCAAAATGGAATCGGTTAGGCGAACAGACGCTCACCACATCCGGTTTTACTTTCTGCAACATCTCGTGAGCGTCCTGCCATGCCGTTGGAATGGCATAACGTTCCGCGAACGCCTGTGCCTGCTCAAGGCGGCTGTCCATGACAGCCACCATTTGAACATCACTGCGCGTGGCGTAATACGAGGCATGCACTTTGTCTGCAACCTGCCCGGCGCCAATGATGGCGACGCGCAGAGGCAAAGGTGTAGAAGCACTCATCACGCTCGTCATCCTTAGCATTCACGCAGGTAATTGAGTGAGTCCTGATAGGCTTGAGCCGGATCGTCGGCACGAACCCGGCACTCGTACACCACATAACCCTGATAGTTATCAGCACGCAGCTGACCGAACAGGCTGGCGAAATCAAGGCTGCCGCTGCCCGGCTGATAGCGGTGGTTATCAGCAATATGCACATGACCCAGCAGATCGCGGTTGTGATGTAGCGCTTCCGTCAGTGAGTCTTCTTCAATGTTCATGTGGTAGAAATCACCGATGATCTGCACGTGCTTCAGGCCGTTCTCTTCGATGTAACGACGCGCGTCGGCCAGGGTGTTGATCATATGATCCTGATAGCGGTTCAGCGGCTCCAGGTAGACGGTAGTACCGGTGCGCGCTGCTACCTCATCCAGCCAGCGCAGGGAAGCGCTGACCGCTTTGCGATCGCCATCCAGGCTACGTGGCGAAGTCATTGGCGGCAGACGGAAGGTAAACATCCCCCAGGCAGCCGGGACGATAATCCCTTTGCCGCCCACTTCTGCCAGCGCTTCCAGAATGCGTTCAATCTGCTGGAGACCGTTCAGGCGGCGTTCTTCGATGAAATCCCCGATCCAGCCATCGTATCCGCCACACGCCGTCGTAACCGGCAGACCGGTGGCTTTGATAGCGGCTTTCACTTCGTCGAGATGTTCAACCAGCAGCCGGCCATCTATTTCGTAGCCATCAAATCCCATCGCTTTGATGTATTTGAATTTTTCCATGATAGTGGTCGGGAAAAAGGCCTGGTTTTGTGTTGCGATTTTCATGATTTGCTGTCCTTAGCTTAAAAAGTAACGCCCATTTTGATACTGAGTTCCGGGTGCTGATCGACATACTTCATGTAGCTTTCCGGGCTGGTGGTGAAGGTGACGACCGGGTCGATCAGATCTTCACAATTGAGATAACCGTTCATCAGCAATTCCCAGCAGGTCTCTTCTATACGCTTGCGACTCCAGCGTGGATAATCCGGGTTGGGTTCACTGCATGCGCGGGAGAAGACAATCTTCGCGTTGTTGAAGTGTGCTTCGCGGCCCAGGTTGAAGCCTGCCGCAAAAGGTTTGGCGAAAGCCACGTAAGAGATCGTGCCGCCGTAGGCGAGTCCGCGCAGCGCAGATTGCAGCGCATCTGCAAAGCCGCTGGTTTCGATGATCACATCCGCGCCCTGCTTGCCGGTCAGTTTCTTAATTTCAAGACCGACATCGGTACCGATTGGGTTCAGGCAGTGGTCTGCACCGTGACGGCGGGCGATCTCACAGCGATGTTCAATAGGATCGACACCAATAACCACTGACGCGCCAGCTTTTTTCGCCAGCTGAATCGCAATCTGGCCAATAGCGCCCAGCCCGACAACTACAACGAAATCCCCTACGCGGACGTTAGCATCACGCACGCCGCTCATGGCGAACTGAGCCGGATCGTAACAAACAGCGTTTTTCCAGGATGCGCCCTGCGGCATTTTGCGCAGCTTATAGTTGTTCACCGCGTTGACGATGACCGTTTCCTGCAATGGACCGTAGCAGCAAACGCTGTCGCCGATCTGGTATTCCGTTACGTCCGCACCACATTCGATGATGTCGCCGACGATCATGTTTCCCAGCTGGAATTTACCAAATTCGATGCCGCGTGCTGCCCCCTCTTCACGTGGGGTAAACATCTGCCACTCGGCGTTAAACTCTTCATCAATGAACGGGCTTGCCGCGCGGAAATCCACAACTTCGGTGCCGTGTTTCGGGGCGCCATAACGGGCACGAATCTTCACTTCATGTGCTGCAACAGGACGATCTTCGTATTCCACCAGCGCCGCTACACGAGGCGCTGTCGCAACTAATTTTTTCATGACTCACTCCTTGTTAAAATCGGCCGCCTCAGCCCTTTACGCCGCCGGCGGTCAAACCACTTTTAATAAAACGTTCAGACAGGGCATACATAATGACAACGGGCAGTGCCGTCACCAGCGATGCCGCCATCATGCGACCCCAGATGTAATCTGGCGTACTGAAGAGCGTGTTCAGCCCCACCGGCAACGTGAAGTTGCTGGCGCTGGACAGGAAAATGGAGGCGAACAGGTAGTCATTCCACGCCACCATGAAGCAGTAAACGAAGACTGACACCAGACCCGAGATCGCCAGCGGCACGGTGATGCGGAAGATGATTTGCAGGCGGTTCAGGCCGTCCATCATCGCGGCTTCTTCTATCTCATCCGGGATAGTGTCGAAATAGCTGCGCAGCATAAAGACCGCAGTCGGCAACGTCTGCGTCACCATGGTGATGATCAGCGCCAGCTCGGTGTCATAAATGCCGAGCGCGGTGATGATTTTGAACAGCGGCACTACCAGCAGGATCCCGGAGAACATATAGACGGTGTAGAAGCTCGCATTGATCGTCGTGCGCCCTTTAAAGCGCAGTTTAGATAACGCATAAGCGCCCAGCGTACCGAGAAACACCGCAATGACCGAGGAGGTCAGCGACACCACCATGCTGTTACGGAAATAATCCACAAACGGGAAAATCAGCGGGTTAAAGATGTCGATGTAGTGCTGTAACGTCCACTCCTGCGGCAGGATAGTCGGGTGCAGTGAGATCGCCTCTTTCGCGCTTTTGAACGATGTCATCAGCATCACAAAAAACGGAAACAGCGTGATAATCAGGAATACCGCCAGTCCCAGATAAAAACCGATACGGCCTAGAACGCGTTTATTTGTTGCCATTGAGGTTTACCCTTTTTCTGGTCAGCAGAATGACAGCGAAGATGATCACAAACAGCACAACGGAAATGGCGGCTGCTTTACCCAGGTCATTGAACGCAAAGGCGGTTTTGTAGAGATATACGCCCAGAATGTCGACCTTGGTGGTGAGCAGATAAACATCCGCAAACATGTAGAACATCCAGATGGTGCGCAGCGTGACCACCGTGGCCAGCACCGGCATGATGGCGGGCAACGTCACGATACGAAAACGCTGCCAGGCATTCGCCCCGTCCATCTCTGCCGCTTCGTACAAGGATTTATCAATGGTCTGTAGAATCGCGAGGAACGAGATAAAGGCATACGGGAAGTAACGCCAGATGGCGAACAGCACGACCAGGACAAAACTGCTGCCAGGGTTATCGAACCACAGCGGCGCCTGATCGTAGAGATGCAGCAGATCAACGCCAAGATAGTTCACAATTCCGTAGCCGTTGTTGAACATGTATTTCCAGGCAAATACCAATGAAATAGACGGCGTCACATAGGACAGTATCACCAGTGAACGTGCCGTTTTCCGCATGCGGAATTCACGGTTAAAGAAGATCGCTACGGCCAGCCCCAGTCCGGTGCTGCCGATCACCACCAGCGCCGTATACCAGAACGTCATCCACAGGGAGTGCCAGAACGCAGCATCGCCCAGGATGCGAATGTAGTTATCCAGACCGACGAACACCGCATCAATACGCGGATTCAGCGGTAAACGTAAAAAACTGATTTCAATGTTAGAAATCATTGGCCAGGCCACCAGGCCCCCCAGCAAAATCAGGCTGGGGGCCAACAGCAGCATGGCGAAAGGCATATCTGAACGACCAGAAAACAACGTCTTCATAATTCCCTTCGCAAAGCGCTCCTATCGTTGTGATATCAGGTCAGTCAGTTTCTTCTGGCTGTTGCTTAACGTCGCACTGAGATCTTTTTGTCCCACCGTCACGTTATGCACCATGGAACTGATAATGCCGGACCCGGTAACATCTCCCATGCGGGTAAAGTTCTTGTCGCCCACGGCACCAAACACCTGGACGTTCGGGAACTGCGCAATCAGCTCGTAAGGCAGTTGACCAAAGGCCTTGATAACGTCGTTGTTTTTCCAGGAATCTGTGCCCACCACGAGTTTATTGACCGGTAGCGCGGCGCCCGGAGACATCATGACCCAATCAGAGGCGTTCTGAGCCTGCTCCATCCAGGTGACAAATTGCTCGGCGGCCTGCGTTTCCTCTTCGGTCTGGCCGGTAGTGATCGTCAACGAAGTGATCATGCCGTACACGGCTGATGATTTTTCCGTCGGGACCACGAACCCCAGGTTGGCCGGATTGCCATCTTTGAAGACCGCGGGCAGGATATAGGTAGAGTAAACGGCCATAGGCGCAGAACCGTTCATGAAGGCGTCTTTGATCTCCATGACATCGTTCGAGCCCGGCATGGTGTTCGCGGCCAGTGCCCTATAAAACTCCAGCGCTTTCGACATCTCAGGGGTATCGATTTTCACGCTGCCGTTTGCATCAAAGACGTTGGCCCCTCCTGACAAAGCAAATTGCGAGAAAGCCTGCTCAGTCATAACGCTTTCTGCGGTTGGAAGCGCGATACCGTAATGTTTTTTAGCCGGATCGTTGAGCGCCTGACTGGCTTTCAGCAGTTGCTCCCAGTTGTGCGGCTCTTCAATACCCGCTGCCCCGAGCGCATCTTTGTGATACCAGATGCCGGACAGCCAGGCGCTAACCGGCACCCCCGTCCATGCGTTGCCATCTTCCGTGCGAACCACGCGTAAAATGCCGTCGTAAAATGTCTCCTCGCCCACCGCCTTGACGGCGCGGCCGATGGCGTCACGATCCAGCAACTGCTCTTTATCCATGACTTTGGCGTAGTCATGACTGATCTCTATCACCTCCGGTAGCGCACCGGTACGGGCCAGAGTAATAACCTTGGTGTTATAGGCATCTTCCTCAACGGGTACCTGTTTCACCGTTATAGTCGGGTTCTCTTTTTCGAATTTTTCAATCAATTTGGTGATAACGGCCTGACGCTCCTGTTCTACCGACGAGTGCATAAACTCAATGGTGACCTGAGATGCTTTATCGTCCTTACAGCCTGATAACAGGGCGCACGAAACCAGTGCTGATAACAGCACAATTTTTGGCATTTTCATTTTAGGGTCCTTTTTAGTTTTCTTTAATCCACATTACCTGCCATGGATTGAGGATCAGCTCCGTACCGCTAATATCCTGTCCTGATAATAATTCCTTACCAGAAAGCGTTTGTTCATAAACGGTCTGCATTTTATTGCTAAAATTAAATAATGCTGTAATTCGCTCGCCATTTTCAGCAACACGAATAATTTTAAGAATTTGTTTACCCACTGCGTCGAAAGCAGCCTGACTATCCGGATGGAACGCCCTCTCGCCGCGACGAATAGCGATAAACTCACTCAAACGAGAATAAATTTGATAACGAATACTCTTCTTATTATTCAGTTCGCTATCAAGCTGCCCCGCCGTGTATTTTTTCCGGTTAATCGCGCGGTTATATCCGAGGCGTTCGACGCCTTCATAATCGTTCCGCGAACCAAGAATGCTCTGAATATAAACAGCCGGGACGCCTGGGAAACTTAACAACACAGCATGCGCGAGGAGGAACCGTGCAATACGTTCCTCATCTGAACTGTCTTGTAAACTTAACGCATCAAGATAGGTGACATTAATTTCATAAGGGCTTCGCGTTCCGTCAGGATTATTTTTCCAGTTGACCAACGCGCCTTCCTGCTGAAGATTTTCGACCAACGAGAGGATCTCTGATTCCGGAAGAATGCCGCGCAGCGGATTCAAACCGATACCATCATGCGAGGCCAGGAAATTAAACCATGTAGTGTGTGAAGAAGGCAGTGCCAGCGACCCCGCCCATTGGCAAAGTGCTTTCACATCCTGACGATGAACGGCATGCAGCACCAGCGGAGGTAAGGAAAACTGATAGACCATCTGGGCTTCGTTTTCACCATCACCGAAGTAAGAGATGTTGTCTTTGTGCGGAACATTTGTCTCAGTAATGATCACCGTTCCAGGTGCCACGGCGTCCGTAATGGCGCGGAACAGCTGAATAAGGCAATGGGTTTGTTCCAGATGGATGCAGGTTGTTCCCGGGATTTTCCACATAAACCCGACCGCATCCAGACGGATATAACGCGCCCCTTCCATGAGGTAATGGAGCAGAACGTCAACCATTGCAATCAGCACCTGCGGCGAGGCGAAATTGAGATCGATCTGGTCATCGCTGAATGTAGTCCATAAATGACGAACGCTGCCATCATTAAGCGTAAACGGCGTCAACAGCGGTAAAGCGCGTGGGCGCGTCACCGCGGATAAATCGGTTTCCGGATCGACAGAAATAAAGAAATCTTCATAACCAGGCTTCTGCGCAAGATAATTCGCAAACCATTCGCTTTTCGCTGACATATGATTGCAAACGAAATCAAACATTAAGCTGGCTGACTGTTTTAATTCCGCGACATCGCGCCAGTTTCCCGTTTCAGGTGCAACGGTATGATAATCAATAACGGAAAAACCATCATCTGATGACCACGGATAGAAAGGTAAAAGATGGACATGAGAAAAAGTACGAGAAAGCCACTCATTATAGAACCGGGTAAATACCGGCAATGCTTTCTCCCCTTTCGCGGAGATCTGATCGGCATAGGTAATCAGAACAACATCTTTTTCATCCCAGCCTGACTTACGCTTCTCCGTAATATTAACCGCCGCCTGTTGAAGCTTAGTTAATAACACGTCAAGGTGTGCATCTGAAAATGATTCACCGTAAATATGATTGATAAGGTATTTAATTTTTGCGTTCACATTATTTTCCATGGTAGCGGTCCCACGGAGTGGCAATCTACTCCCATGAAAAATATCTGTCAACGGACCTGGGGGCTGAAAAAGGCATTCTCAAAGCAGCGCAACGCAGTAATGTGAGCTGCCGCAAAGAAAGAGAAAAAGCAGAGGGGGAATTCATGCCCTCTCTCAGCGCGAGAAAGGGCTTATATGAGCGGGATTAGCGTGAAAAGTAGCGACGTGAAACGCGTTTTGCCAGTTTTTGTAACAGCGGCTCCAGGGCGACCGCCAGCAACATTCTGACCGGCTTACGGGCAACAGACTTGATCGCCCAGCCCGCCACACCAGCCGGACCATAACGTAACGCCGTCATCAGAACCAGTTTACCTGCGATTTTCAGGCCGGGTTTTACCTTCTGACCGGCCTGTTGCCAGTTTTGTTTCATGTAAGTTCTCTCTTAAAGCTGACGGAAACGACTTCTCAGCGTAAAGGTATCGGAGGTGACATAACGTTCCATCTCGCGCAATCGCTTCTCCCCTGCGCTCAGCTGTTCATCCACCGCGTTAAGAAGATCGCTGCTGGTTGGCGTGTTTTCCGCATCCAGTTCACCTTCCGGCATCGGATCAAGTACAAACGACAGAATGATGTAAGCCACCAGTGTAATAAAGGCCAGGCCAAAGAAAATCGACAATACGGTGACCACACGTACCAGTTTTACCGGGACATCCAGATAGTGTGCCAGCCCGGCGCAAACGCCCCGAACCATGCCCTGCTGCGGGATGCGCCACAGTTTTTTATTCAGATTTAGTCCAGCCATTAACGCTCCCTCCAGTTCGGGTGTTCCGCATCCAGGATGGCTTCCAGCGCCTGAATACGTTCGCGCATTTTGTTTGCCTCAGAAGAGAGCTGCGCCAGCCGCTGTTGCTCGCTTTGCGACAGCTCCCCGCGAGAAGAGCGGTTGCTGTAGTGCAGCCATAACCAGATGGGCAGAACAAACAGCACGAAAATTGTCAGGGGTATTGCCAGAAAAAGCGCGCTCATGTGTACTCCTTGTCTTGCGATGCGGCACGCTCAGGTGCCGCAGGATTTATTATTGGTTGTCTTGCTTCATTTTGGCTTTCAGCGCCGCCAGCTGCTCGCTAATTTCATCATCGGCTTTCAGGTCAGCAAACTGCTGATCCAGGGTTTTCTGCTTACCGATGCTGTGGCTTTCGGCTTCCGCTTCCATGTGGTCGATACGACGTTCGAACGATTCGAAACGCGCCATCGCTTCATCCAGTTTGCCGCTGTCCAGCTGGCGACGCACGTCGCGGGACGAACTTGCAGCCTGGTGGCGCAGCGCCAGCGCCTGTTGACGTGCACGGGTTTCGCTGAGTTTATTTTCAAGCTCACCAATCTCTTTCTTCATACGCGTCAGAGTATCATCCACCAGCGTCACTTCATGTTCCAGCGTGGCCACCATGTCGGTCAGCTTCTGCTTCTCAATCAGCGCAGCGCGGGCCAGATCTTCTTTATCTTTGCGCAGCGCCAGTTCAGCTTTTTCCTGCCACTCGTTAAGCTGGGCAGTCGCCTGCTCGATACGACGCGTTAACTGCTTCTTCTCTGCCAGCGCGCGGGCGGAGGTGGAGCGTACTTCAACCAGCGTGTCTTCCATCTCCTGAATCATCAGGCGCACCAGCTTCTGCGGATCTTCTGCTTTCTCCAGCAGCGAGTTGATGTTGGCGTTCACGATGTCGGCAAAACGAGAAAAAATACCCATAATTCAATCCTCATAGTTCTGTTATCGGGCGATGCCCTGCTGAGTAGTTAATACAAATCCCATGCCAACTTTTTATCTTATTGATTTTACTGGGTGTGATTGATATTTATCCATCCAGCGGCTATTCTCACCTGGTGAATATCACTAAGGAGTGGTTAATTTCATCATGGCTGAATATAAAGACAATTTGCTTGGCGAGGCAAACAGCTTCCTGGAAGTGCTTGAGCAGGTATCGCGCCTGGCGCCGCTGAATAAACCGGTGCTCATTATCGGTGAGCGCGGAACGGGTAAAGAACTTATCGCTAACCGTCTGCACTTTCTGTCTGGCCGCTGGGACGGGCCTTTTATTTCGCTTAACTGCGCGGCGCTGAATGAAAATCTGCTCGACACGGAGCTTTTCGGTCATGAAGCCGGCGCGTTTACTGGCGCACAAAAACGGCACCCCGGTCGTTTTGAACGTGCCGACGGCGGAACGCTCTTTCTCGACGAGCTGGCGACCGCGCCAATGCTGGTGCAGGAAAAGCTGCTGCGCGTCATTGAGTATGGCGAACTGGAACGCGTTGGCGGAAGTCAGCCGCTTCAGGTAAACGTTCGCCTGGTGTGCGCCACTAACGCCGATCTGCCCGCGATGGTGGCAGAAGATAAATTCCGCGCCGACCTGCTGGACCGGCTGGCTTTCGATGTCGTCCAGTTGCCGCCGCTGCGTGAGCGACGCAGCGATATCATGCTGCTGGCCGATCAATTTGCCATTCAGATGTGCCGGGAACTGGGCCTGCCGCTCTTTCCGGGCTTCAGCGAACAGGCCACCGAGACCCTGCTCGGTTACCACTGGCCGGGGAATATCCGTGAACTGAAAAACGTGGTGGAACGGTCTGTTTACCGTCATGGCAGCAGCGAGACCGAACTGGACAACATTATTCTCGATCCGTTTCGGCGCGAGGTTAAACAGCCCCTTGCTCCGGCGGCGCGCCAGCATGATCCGGCGTTGCCGCTCGATTTACGCCAGTTCCAGCATCAGCAGGAGCAGCAACTGCTGGAACGGAGCCTGAAAGAGGCGAAATATAACCAGAAACGGGCAGCTGAACTGCTGGGTCTGACCTACCATCAGTTAAGGGCATTGCTCAAAAAACATCAAATGCGCTGACATTATCAGCACTTACCCCCAGACATTTTTACGAAGCAGGCGTAAGTGCGATACACTTTGCAGATCGAATCTAAAAACCTTAAAAACTATGCGCCTGGTTTTATCATCCCTGTTTGCACTCGGTCTGTTCAGCAATCTGGCCTTTGCTGCGCCCGATCGTACTGCGCCTCCTGATATTCGTGATAGTGGTTTCGTCTATTGCGTCAGCGGGCAAGTTGATACCTTTAACCCGCAAAAGGCGGGGAGCGGCGTGATTGTTGATACGCTGGCCGCACAGATTTACGATCGCCTGCTCGACGTCGATCCTTATACCTATCGGCTGGTTCCAGAGCTTGCTGAAAGTTGGGAAGTGCTTGATAACGGCGCCACGTACCGCTTCCGTCTACGCGATGATGTGGCTTTTCAGCACACCCCGTGGTTTACCCCAACCCGAAAGCTCAACGCGGATGACGTGGTTTTCACCTTCCAGCGCATCTTTAACCGCAACCATCCGTGGCATAACGTCAACGGCGGAAACTTCCCCTACTTCGACAGTCTGCAATTCGCGGACACGGTCAAAAGCGTTCGTAAGCTGGATAACCGCACGGTTGAGTTTCGCCTGACGCGCCCGGACGCCTCATTCCTCTGGCACCTGGCGACGCACTACGCGTCCGTCATGTCAGCCGAATACGCGGATCAGCTGACGATAAAGGATCGTCAGGAACGTCTCGATCGTGAGCCTGTGGGCACAGGACCCTTCCAGTTAGCTGAGTACCGCGCCGGACAATACATTCGCCTGCAACGACACGATCATTTCTGGCGCGGCAAACCGCTGATGCCGCAGGTTATTGTCGATCTGGGTTCAGGTGGAACAGGTCGCCTCTCCAAACTGCTGACCGGTGAGTGCGACGTTCTTGCGTGGCCTGCGGCCAGCCAGTTGACTATTTTGCGCGACGACCCCCGCCTGCGCCTGACCCTACGCCCGGGAATGAACATCGCCTATCTGGCGTTTAACACCGATAAGCCACCGCTGAATAATCCGGCCGTGCGCCATGCGCTGGCGTTAGCGATCAACAATCAGCGTCTGATGCAGTCGATTTATTACGGCACCGCGGAAACCGCCGCCTCTATTCTGCCCCGCGCCTCCTGGGCCTATGACGGCGAGGCGAAGATCACGGAATATAATCCGGCGAAAGCGCGCGAACAGCTTAAAGCACTGGGGGCAGAAAACCTGACGCTTCAGCTGTGGGTACCCACCAGCTCTCAGGCGTGGAACCCTAGCCCGCTGAAAACCGCCGAACTGTTGCAGGCAGATATGGCCCAGGTGGGCGTGAAGGTGATCATCGTTCCTGTCGAAGGCCGTTTCCAGGAGGCGCGTCTGATGGACATGAATCACGACTTAACGCTGGCTGGCTGGTCTACCGACAGTAACGACCCGGACAGCTTCTTCCGTCCGCTGCTGAGCTGTGCGGCGATCAACTCCCAGACCAACTACGCGCACTGGTGTAACCGGGAATTTGATGCTGTGCTGCAAAAAGCCCTCTCATCTCAACAGCTTGCTTCACGCATTGAGGCCTACGATGAAGCGCAAAATATTCTGGCCAGAGAGCTTCCCGTGTTGCCGCTTGCCTCTTCCCTGCGCCTTCAGGCCTACCGTTACGATATAAAAGGGCTGGTACTCAGCCCGTTTGGTAACGCCTCCTTCGCGGGCGTGACTCGTGAGAAAGAACAAGAGGTGAAAAAACCATGATTATATTTACCTTGCGGCGGCTGCTGTTACTGCTGGTCACCCTGTTCTTCCTGACCTTTGTCGGCTTTAGCCTTAGCTACTTTACGCCGCACGCCCCGCTTCAGGGCTCATCCCTCTGGGACGCCTGGCTGTTCTGGTTTAACGGCCTGTTGCACTGGGATTTTGGCGTGTCCAGCATCAACGGACAGCTCATCTCTGAGCAGCTGAAGATGGTTTTCCCGGCCACCATGGAGCTGTGTATACTCGCCTTTGGCTTTGCACTCATGGTGGGGATCCCGGTGGGGATGCTGGCGGGAATTTATCGCAATAAATGGCAGGATAAATTCATCAGCGCGCTTGCCTTAATTGGCTTTTCCATCCCTGTTTTCTGGCTGGCGCTGCTGCTTACCCTTTTCTTCTCACTGACGTTAGGCTGGCTTCCGGTGTCTGGCCGTTTCGACCTGCTATATAACGTGCAAACGGTGAGCGGCTTCGCCATCGTTGACGCCTGGCTTTCCGATTCAGTCTGGCGCGACGAAATGATCGTGAGCGCCCTGCGCCATATGGTGCTGCCAGTGCTCACGCTGGCCGTCGCACCGACGACCGAAGTGATCCGCCTGATGCGCATCAGCACTATCGAAGTCTTCGATCAAAACTATGTGAAAGCCGCCGCCACACGCGGACTGTCTCGCCTGACGATTCTACGTCGCCATGTGCTGCACAATGCGTTGCCGCCGGTAATCCCACGGCTTGGGCTGCAATTCTCAACCATGCTGACGCTGGCGATGATCACCGAGATGGTTTTCAGCTGGCCGGGCCTTGGACGCTGGATGATCAACGCCATTCGCCAACAGGATTACGCTGCGATCTCCGCCGGAGTGATGGTGATTGGCTCGCTGGTTATTATTGTTAACGTTGTTTCCGATATTTTGGGTGCCATGGCCAACCCGTTGAAGCATAAGGAATGGTATGCCTTACGATAACGTCTACAGCGAAAAGCGCACGCCTGGTGCGCTACGCACCGTGTGGCGTAATTTCTACGGCGACACCACGGCGATGATCGGCTTTTACGGCTGCATTGGCCTCGTGTTGCTGTGTGTTTTTGGTTCGTGGTTTGCCCCGTATGGCATCGATCAGCAGTTCCTTGGTTATCAGCTTTTACCGCCATCGTGGTCGCGTTACGGGGAGGTTTCGTTCTTCCTGGGGACTGATGATCTCGGACGCGACGTGCTAAGTCGTTTACTGAGCGGCGCCGCACCTACGGTAGGCGGCGCGTTCGTGGTCACCCTGGCCGCCGCGATATGCGGCCTTGCACTGGGCATTTTTGCCGGCTCTACCCATGGGCTGCGGTCTGCCGTGCTTAATCATATTCTTGATACCTTGCTCTCGATTCCTTCGCTGTTGCTGGCGATTATCGTCGTGGCCTTCGCGGGGCCGCACCTCACACATGCGATGTTCGCCGTCTGGCTGGCCATTCTGCCCCGCATGGTGCGATCGGTTTACAGCCTGGTTCACGACGAACTGGAGAAAGAGTATGTCGTCGCCGCCCGTCTGGACGGTGCCACCACGTTTAATATTTTGTGGTTTGCCGTGCTGCCTAACATTGCCGCCGGGCTGGTGACGGAGATCACCCGCGCCCTGTCGATGGCGATTCTGGATATCGCAGCGCTGGGCTTCCTGGACCTGGGCGCGCAGCTCCCCTCCCCGGAATGGGGCGCAATGCTCGGCGATGCGCTGGAGCTGATTTACGTTGCGCCGTGGACGGTCATGCTGCCGGGCGCGGCCATCATGGTGAGCGTTCTGCTCGTTAACCTGCTTGGCGACGGGATCCGCCGCGCCATCAATGCGGGGGTGCAATAATGCCGTTACTTGATATCCGCAACCTCACGATCGAAATTAAAACGGGCGAAGGCTGGGTTAAAGCGGTGGATCGCATCAGTATTACGCTCGCAGAGGGCGAAATACGCGGGCTGGTGGGCGAATCGGGTTCCGGTAAGAGTCTAATCGCCAAAGCCATTTGCGGCGTGGCAAAGGACAACTGGCGGGTGACCGCCGACCGTATGCGTTTCGACGACATCGATCTGTTGCGTCTCTCCCCGCGCGAACGCCGTAAACTGGTGGGCCATAACGTCTCGATGATTTTTCAGGAGCCGCAATCCTGTCTCGATCCGTCCGAGCGCGTCGGGAAACAGCTGATGCAGAATATCCCCGGCTGGACCTATAAAGGCCGCTGGTGGCAGCGTTTCGGCTGGCGTAAACGCCGTGCCATTGAGCTATTGCACCGTGTGGGGATCAAAGACCATAAAGACGCGATGCGCAGTTTCCCCTACGAACTGACCGACGGTGAATGCCAGAAAGTGATGATTGCTATCGCCCTGGCCAATCAGCCGCGTCTGCTGATTGCGGACGAACCGACGAACGCGATGGAGCCAACGACTCAGGCGCAGATTTTCCGCCTGCTCACGCGTCTGAACCAGAATAACAACACCACCATTTTGCTGATCAGCCATGACCTGCAAATGTTGAGCAAGTGGGCGGATAAAATTGACGTGATGTATTGCGGACAAACGGTAGAAACCGCGCCAAGTGAAGACCTGGTGACGACGCCGCATCATCCCTACACGCAGGCGCTGATCAGGGCGATCCCTGATTTTGGCAGCGCAATGCCACACAAGAGCCGTCTGAATACTCTGCCTGGCGCGATACCGCTGCTGGAATCGCTGCCCATTGGCTGCCGTCTGGGTCCGCGTTGCCCGTATGCTCAGCGTAAATGCATTGAAACACCGCGCCTGACAGGGCCGAAAAATCATCTGTTTGCCTGTCATTTCCCGCTGAACATGGAGAGAGAGTGAAATGGTCGAAACCTTACTGGAAGTGCGTAACCTGAGTAAGACCTTTCGCTATCGCACCGGCCTGTTTCACCGTCAGACCGTCGAGGCGGTTAAACCGCTGAGCTTTACGCTGCGCGAAAAGCAGACGCTGGCGATTATCGGTGAAAACGGCTCGGGCAAATCGACCCTGGCAAAAATGCTCGCGGGTATGGTTGAGCCAAGCGGCGGTGAAATACTGATTGACGATCATCCTCTGGAATTTGGTGATTACTCTTTCCGCAGCCAGCGCATTCGGATGATTTTTCAGGATCCGTCAACGTCCCTCAACCCGCGCCAGCGTATTTCGCAGATCCTGGATTTCCCGCTGCGGTTGAATACCGACCTGGAGCCGGAAGCGCGTCGCAAACGGATTGTCGAAACCCTGCGTCTGGTAGGTCTCCTGCCCGACCATGTCAGCTATTACCCCCACATGCTGGCCCCTGGCCAAAAACAGCGTCTCGGACTGGCCCGCGCGCTGATCCTGCGCCCGAAGGTCATTATCGCCGACGAAGCGCTGGCGTCGCTGGACATGTCGATGCGTTCGCAACTCATCAACCTGATGCTGGAGCTACAGGAAAAGCAGGGGATATCGTATATCTACGTGACTCAGCACCTGGGCATGATGAAGCACATCAGCGATCAGGTGCTGGTGATGCACCAGGGTGAAGTCGTTGAGCGCGGCAGTACCGCTGATGTGCTGGCCTCCCCGCTCCACGACCTGACAAAACGCCTGATTGCCGGACACTTTGGTGAAGCATTGACGGCCGATGCGTGGCGGAAAGATCGTTAGCCGTTGCGTAACCCGCTTGCCAGCAGAGTAAACACCTCGATGGCATGCGGCAGCGTCTTCTGCGGCTCGTCACTCGCGGCAATCATCAAGGCAGCATTCAGCGCAACGCCGTTCAACAGATGGGCTGCGACTTTCGCATCCATTTTTTTAAGCACGTTGCGTTCGATTAATTTTTCGATGGTCTGGCGGGTCGACTCAAGACAGCTGTTCTGGCTGGGCCATTGCGCCGGATCGCCCAGAACGGCCGGACCGTCAAGAAGCACGATACGCTGAACTTCCGGAACGAGCGCCATGTTGATGTAGGCGATGCCTTCCGCCAGCAGTCTCTCCCAATCATCGTCTGTGGCCGCGGCAACGGCTTTCGCGTTGCCCGCCATTTCGCTGTCTATCTGCGCGACCACCGCCGCCAGTAACCCTTTCTTATCTCTGAAATTATGATACAGCGCACCGCGCGTTAACCCCACGCTTGCCGTCAGTTCATCCATCGACGCTGCAGCAAAGCCTTTCTCAGCAAACGCCTTTCGCGCCGCATGAATCAATTTTTCGCGATTTTCCTGAGCTGTTTCAGCACGACGTTTTGTAGCCATAGAACTTCCTATAAAAGCGATATTTTTAATTTGACATACGAGGCGTATGTGAATTACATTTTTTTTCACATACATTGCGTATGTTACTTCTCTTAAGTAACCACAACAACGCCTCTGACAGAAAAGGAAATGCCATGCATCCACGTAATCCTGTCTTCCCTGCCAATCGACATGCCCTTTATGAGGAGCATGGCTATTCGGCTGCTATTCGCTCTGGCGATCTGTTATTTGTTTCCGGTCAGGTCGGCAGCCGCAGCGATGGCACGCCTGAACCTGATTTCGCCGCTCAGGTGCAGTTGGCATTCGATAATTTACACGCGACTTTGGCCGCCGCAGGATGCACTTTTGACGATCTGATTGATGTCACGACGTTTCATACCGATCCAGAAAACCAGTTCCCTGTCATCATGGAGGTGAAAAAACTGGCGTTTCCGCAGCCACCTTACCCAAACTGGACGGCTATCGGCGTTAACTGGCTGGCCGGATTTGATTTTGAAATTAAGGTTATTGCCCGAATCCCCTCGCCAGCGAATTAATATCCGGCCGTCTTAGCGTGAAGCTTCTGGCCAACCTCTGGTTGGATGAGGCGAACCCAGCCCCCGGTGATATACTGCTGGAATACACACGAAATAGCCTGATAAAGAGTCAGTTCAACGTCTTTCGTGCGCGCAGTCACGGCACGTGAGCGAGAAATATCGTGACACAAGGGGCTGTGAGTGGGCTATAATTTCGAGCTAATTTCGAATGATTTTGAAATACTGCCTGTAACGCTATGAATTACAAGGCAAAATAAGCAATGAATATAAGGATTAAAGCTATGGGTTTTCTTTCCGGTAAGCGCATTCTGGTAACTGGCGTTGCCAGCAAACTGTCCATCGCATACGGCATCGCACAGGCTATGCATCGCGAAGGCGCTGAGCTGGCGTTCACCTACCAGAACGACAAGCTGAAAGGCCGTGTTGAAGAATTTGCCGCGCAGCTGGGTTCCAGCATTGTTCTGGAATGTGACGTTGCACAAGACGAAAGCATTGATGGCATGTTTGCTGAACTGGCTAAAGCATGGCCGAAATTCGACGGTTTCGTTCACTCCATCGGCTTCGCTCCGGGCGATCAGCTGGACGGCGACTACGTGAACGCGGTTACCCGTGATGGCTTCAAAATCGCCCATGACATCAGCTCCTACAGCTTCGTTGCGATGGCAAAATCCTGCCGCGCGATGCTGAACCCGGGCGCAGCCCTGCTGACCCTGTCCTACCTGGGCGCAGAACGCGCTATCCCTAACTACAACGTTATGGGTCTGGCGAAAGCATCTCTGGAAGCCAACGTGCGCTATATGGCGAACGCAATGGGTCCTGAAGGCGTGCGTGTTAACGCAATTTCTGCGGGTCCAATCCGTACTCTGGCCGCTTCCGGGATCAAAGATTTCCGTAAAATGCTGGCACATTGCGAAGCGGTTACCCCGATTCGTCGTACCGTTACCATCGAAGATGTGGGTAACTCTGCGGCATTCCTGTGCTCTGACCTTTCCGCAGGTATCTCCGGCGAAGTGGTTCACGTGGACGGCGGCTTCAACATCGCTGCCATGAACGAGCTGGAAATCAAATAAGTCTGTTACTCTCTTCCCGCCTGGGAAGAGAGTTTTCTCCCCTCCCCCGCACTTCGATATTCCGTTCTGCTATTTGTTATCACCTAACAATATTTTTCCCCTCATCCGCCTTACGCCAGGATATTGATCGCCATTTTGAGATCAAGGAACGCCCATGGAACAACGCCGTTTTTCCGGCAAAGGCCACTGGTATCACGAAACCCAGTCGAATCATTCGCAGACGGACGTTCTGCCGCTGGTGCCTGAAGCCGCTAACGTCGACGATCGTTTTTTGCTCGATTTAGCCCTGCCTGACGACATTGCCGCAAGCTGTTGTGGGTGGCTTACGCCAGCCCGAACCTTGTGCCGCCTCTTATTCCCGCTCGATACTCCCGTAAACCGTCTGCACACGCTTAGCGCCTACGACAGACTGAGCACGGCGTTGACGGTTTCCCAGGCGTGTGGCGTCCAGCGGCTCTGTAACCACTACGCGGCGCTCCTCGCCCCCCTTCCGGGCCCCGACTCTTCCCGGGAAAGCAATCGACGCCTTGCAGAAATCACTCAGTATGCCCGCCAGCTGGCGAGCTCCCCGGACGTCATTGACGATAAAGCGCAAACCCAGCTTGATGAGGTGGGACTGACAACGTATGACATTGTGCTTATCAACCAGATCATCGGCTTTACTGGTTTTCAGGCGCGGGCGGTTGCAGTGTTTCAGGCGCTGCTTGGCCATCCGGTACGCTGGCTACCGGGACACCACATTCAGCCCCATACACTACCGCTGAGCTTTACCCGATGGACAGCCACCCAGCCCGTAGTCGAACTAAAATATGCCAGTGCGGTTCAACTTGAGGCGCTCTCACGCTGGCAGGCCGAACCTGCGCTTTCAGCGCTCACGCCGGTTCTCTGCCATGAGCCGATGCTGCTGAATCTGACGGGCGAGATACTGGTTAACCACCCACAAAGCGAAGCCCAACCATCTGCATCGCTCTCAGCCGCCCATACGCTGCTGCTTACGTCTCCCGATCGTTTTAGCGCCGCCCAGTTAACGCCTCTCACGGAGGCCGGTATCCCGCCGGGCAAGGCAATTAACCTGTTAACCCACGGCGCTTTTAATGGCTGGCTGGACCGTCTTCGCGTGGCGCTTGGCAAAGAGGAATAACCACACGCTTTACCTAAAGAGCGCTTGCTGTAGCAGTGAGAATCGCGTAAAACTGTCAGCCGCTCAATGGCTACGAAAATAGAACATTATGTTTCAGGACAACCCGCTGCTAGCGCAGCTTAAACAGCAACTGCATTCCCAGACGCCGCGTGCAGAAGGGGTCGTAAAAGCCACGGAAAAGGGCTTTGGCTTTCTTGAAGTTGACGGACAGAAGAGCTACTTCATTCCGCCTCCTCAGATGAAGAAAGTGATGCATGGCGACCGCATTTCGGCCGTTATTCATACCGAAAAGGAACGAGAGTCTGCCGAGCCGGAAGCACTGATCGAACCTTTCCTGACCCGCTTTGTCGGGAAAGTGCATAAAAAAGACGATCGTCTTTCTATCGTACCGGATCATCCTCTCCTGAAAGATGCCATCCCTTGCCGCGCTGCGCGTGGCGTTGAGCATGACTTTATCGAGGGTGACTGGGCGGTTGCCGAAATGCGCCGTCATCCTTTAAAAGGCGATCGCGGTTTCTACGCCGAGCTGACCCAGTTCATCACCTTTGGCGACGACCATTTCGTCCCATGGTGGGTGACGCTGGCGCGCCACAACCTCGAAAAAGAAGCGCCGGATGGCGTAGCGACCAAAATGCAGGACGAAGGTCTTGAGCGTCGCGATCTGACAGCGCTGGACTTTGTCACCATCGACAGCGCCAGCACCGAGGATATGGACGATGCGCTGTATGCCGAAGAGGCAGCGGATGGCAAAATGCATCTGACCGTTGCCATCGCCGACCCTACCGCATGGATTGTCGAAGGCAGCAAGCTGGACGAAATGGCCAAAGTGCGTTCGTTCACCAACTACCTGCCGGGCTTCAACATCCCGATGCTGCCGCGCGAGCTTTCCGACGATCTCTGCTCCCTGCGTCCCCATGAAGTGCGTCCGGTACTGGCCTGCCGCATGACCATCGCGGCTGACGGTACCATTGAAGAAGATATCGAATTCTTCGCCGCCACCATCGAATCCAAAGCTAAACTGGCTTATGACAACGTGTCCGACTGGCTGGAAAATACCGGCAGCTGGAAGCCTGAATCCGATAATATCGCTGCGCAAATTCGTCTGCTGCATCGCGTCTGCCAGAGCCGCAGTGAGTGGCGCCAGA
Source organism: Enterobacter cloacae complex sp. 402C9 (assembly GCF_050030745.1). Taxonomy (NCBI): domain Bacteria; kingdom Pseudomonadati; phylum Pseudomonadota; class Gammaproteobacteria; order Enterobacterales; family Enterobacteriaceae; genus Enterobacter; species Enterobacter cloacae complex sp. 402C9. The sequence continues at coordinate 2,516,812 of NZ_JBLGUW010000001.1, forward strand.
CCCACGCCCTGGTATTTAAGGACCGCCCGGACTACCGCTTTGTGCTGGGGGAAAAAGGCGAAGTGCTCAACATCGTCGCCGAGCCACGCCGTATTGCCAACCGTATCGTTGAAGAAGCGATGATCTCCGCCAACATTTGCGCCGCACGCGTGCTGCGCGACAAGTTAGGCTTTGGCATTTACAACGTGCACACCGGCTTTGACCCGGCTAACACCGAAGCGCTGGCCGCCCTGCTCAAAACCCATGACGTCCACGTCGATCCGGAAGAGGTGCTGACCCTGCCAGGCTTCTGCAAGCTGCGCCGCGAGCTGGACGCACAGCCGTCAGGTTTCCTTGACAGCCGCATTCGCCGCTTCCAGTCCTTTGCGGAAATCAGCACGGAGCCAGGCCCGCACTTCGGTCTCGGTCTTGAGGCTTACGCCACCTGGACCTCCCCGATCCGTAAGTACGGCGACATGGTTAACCATCGTCTGCTGAAAGCGATCATCAAAGGGGAATCTGTTGCCCGGCCACAGGATGAGACTACGTTGCAGATGGCAGAGCGTCGCCGTCTGAACCGTATGGCGGAGCGTGATGTAGGCGACTGGTTGTACGCGCGTTTCCTGAATGATAAGGCAGGGACTGACACCCGTTTCCCGGCTGAAATCATTGACATCAGCCGCGGCGGTATGCGCGTGCGTCTGGTGGATAATGGCGCCGTTGCCTTTATTCCTGCCCCGTTCCTGCATGCCGTTCGCGACGAACTGGTTTGTAGCCAGGAAAACGGGACCGTGCAAATTAAAGGCGAAACGGTTTACAAAGTCACTGACGTGATTGATGTAAACATCGCTGAAGTCCGCATGGAAACCCGCAGCATTATCGCGCGCCCTGTCGCCTGATAACCGCGTAGACTCCCGGCCGTTCCGTTCAGGGATGGCCGGGAGTTCTCCCCAGTATTATCTCTCGCAAAATCATCGTTTTTTCTCACACTTTTCTGTTTCCTGCCGCCACATTTCGCCAGAATTATCTACAGTAAAAAGAGCCGTCATAGTCGACTGCAAATGAATAATTTGTGCGCTACTCAGCAGCCGCGGGAGAAAACGGGATGGACGATCTGGAGCAGAATTTGCTGTTTCGTTACATGGGTACGCATAGCCCCTGGTGGCGACTAACAGCAGACAGCAATGCTCTGCATCTTGCTGCCAGTGAAAGCGCTGACATCGTTCAGGTGGTTGCGCTGGACGATGAGCAGGCCGCTCTGATTCGCCAGCTCACCGTTATCACCGCCAGCATTGCCATGACCCTTCCCTTGTATGGTTTGGACGTTCCCGTCCATCTTGTCGGTCGTAAAATTAACAAAAATGAGTGGGCAGGAACGGCATCAGCATGGAACGACACGCCTTCCGTGGCGCGCGATCTGGCGCAGGGACTCTCCTTCGCCGAACAGGTGGTGTCCGAAGCTAACTCCGTAATTGTCATCCTCGACCAGAACGGGAATATTCAGCGCTTCAACCGTTTAAGTGAAGAATATACGGGCCTGAAGGAACAGGAAGTCATCGGGCAAAACGTGTTTAAACTGTTCATGAGCCGCAGCGAAGCCGCGGCCTCAAAACGCAACATCACCGGTTTTTTTCGTAACGGCAGCTCCTACGAAGTCGAACGCTGGATCAAGACCCGCAAGGGGCAACGCCTGTTTCTCTTCAGAAATAAATTCGTTCACAGCGGCAGCGGGAAAAATGAAATTTTCCTCATCTGTTCAGGTACCGACATCACGGAAGAGCGCCGGGCCCAGGAGCGCCTGCGCGTTCTCGCCAATACGGATACGATTACCGGTTTGCCTAACCGAAATGCCATTCATGAGCTGATCTCCGACGCCATCACCTCCCGGGGTGAAACGCAGGTGGGCGTGGTTTATCTCGATCTGGATAACTTTAAAAAAGTGAACGATGCCTATGGGCATATGTTTGGCGACCAGCTGCTACAGGCCGTTGCGCTGGCGATCCTGAGTTGCCTGGACGACGGACAAACCCTGGCGCGCCTGGGTGGGGATGAGTTTATCGTGATGGCCACCGATACCTCGCAGGGCGCGCTGGAAGCTATGGCGTCGCGCATTCTGACCCGACTGCGGCAGCCTTTCCGCATCGGGCTGATTGAGGTTTACACCGGCTGCTCGCTTGGTATCGCGCTTGCGCCCCAGCACGGTAACGATCGGGAAAGCGTCATTCGCAATGCCGACACCGCCATGTACACCGCCAAGGAAAATGGCCGGGGTAAATTCTGCGTCTTCTCGCCAGAGATGAACCAGCGCGTATTTGAATATCTGTGGCTGGATACCAACCTGCGTAAAGCGCTGGATAACGATCAGCTGTTAATTCACTACCAGCCAAAAATGACCTGGCGCGGCGAAGTCAGAAGTCTGGAGGCGCTGGTGCGCTGGCAGTCACCAGAGCGTGGCCTGATCCCGCCGATGGAATTTATCTCCTATGCGGAAGAGTCAGGGCTGATAGTGCCCCTTGGCCGCTGGGTTATGCTCGATGTGGTGCGCCAGGTGGCAAAATGGCGCGACAAAGGGATCAGCCTGCGCGTCGCGGTCAACGTTTCCGCCCGTCAGTTGGCGGACCAGACCATCTTCAGTGACCTGAAGCAGGCGCTGAAAGACCTGAATTTTGAATACTGCCCGATTGACGTGGAATTGACCGAAAGCTGTCTCATCGAAAATGAAGAGCTGGCCCTGTCAGTGATCCAGCAATTTAGCCGCCTGGGGGCGCAAATTCACCTTGATGACTTTGGTACGGGGTACTCTTCCCTGTCGCAGCTGGCGCGCTTCCCTATCGACGCCATCAAGCTTGACCAGTCCTTCGTCCGGGATATCCATAAGCAGTCCATTTCACAGTCGCTGGTGCGCGCGATAGTCGCCGTGGCACAGGCGTTGAATCTGCAGGTCATTGCTGAAGGGGTGGAGAGTGCAAAAGAAGACGCCTTTCTGACGAAGAATGGCGTCAACGAACGGCAGGGTTTTCTTTTTGCTAAGCCCATGCCCGCAGCCGCATTCGAGCGATGGCTAAAGCGCTATCAGGCCAGGAATGTCCGTTAGCTGGCTTTGCGTAAGCCCGTCGCCTGATGGCGATTTTGCAGCATAACCAGCCGCTCCATGTAGGCGATATCCTTCGGTTCAAGGCAGTAGGCGGCATCCACCCAATCCTCGGTAATGTCCATCAACTCGCTTCGCGGAAGTGGCAGAACACGCGTACGCGCGCGCAGCATGGCCCTTACGCCGTTCAGCTTCGGCTGTAGCGTGTCGATAAACGTCCGTACCGAAACATAGCTCTGTAACGGCTCGAATAAGAGATCCACAAGACCGTGCTGTTCATACCATTCCGCCGTATGCGACTCACCTTTATAGATCAGCGCCTCTGCCATTTTCATGCCGGCACGACGCGCCACCAGTGAATAACCGCCCATGCCCGGGAACAGATTGAACGCGATTTCCGGAAAGCCTAATCGGGCATCGCGCTGGGCCAGAATGAAATGATGCGCGAGCGCGGCTTCAAACCCGCCCCCTAACGCGCTTCCTTCCACCATCGCCAGCGTGACAGCACCGGTATCGAACCCTCGTGAGGCGGCATGAACGCAGTCCACACAGGCCCGGGCATAGGCGCGTAACGCTTCGCGTCGGTTGTTTTTGATGCACTCAACGAAGAATTGTAAATCACCGCCGGTATTGTAGATGTCAGGGACCAGCGATCCGGTGACCCAAAAATCAACGACATATCCGGACTGGCGAACCAGCCAGGAGAGATTCATGATCTCCTCGATCAGCGCATGATTGAAGCAAGGCCGTGGCGTGGCACGTAACATCATCCACACCGTGCGCCGTTCGGCCTCATAATAAGCCGCCAGTTGAGTGAATCGTTCAGCATCAGTAAACAATGTGCAGGTTGTCTGGTTGATAACTGTCATAGTCGAATTCCTCTTATAAAAAAGCGCGTTGCGCGCAGTTTTAGACTAATCCACCCCTACAACCCGCAGCATACGGGGGTTAAATTTGTCACTTTCATTTATGAACTTTGGTTATTGCATTTTTTACCTTCTCTTTTGAATCAATTTTCTGCATCATTGATAATATTAACTTTTCGCTTCAGGGTGAGCTTATGTCTAACATTGATGCAACAGCCGTGGCACAGCGTATTGATACTGTGCTGGATATTCTTGTCGCGGGCGATTATCACTCTGCTATCCGTAATCTTGAGATCCTCAAGTCTGAACTGCTGGCTGAGAACGGCACTGATAACGCATCAGAATCCACTCAACCAAAAGCCCCGTGGGAAGTGTAACCACGTCGTTTTCGCCCTTGCCTTTTAAATGGATGCTATGAATTCCCGACAACAAATCATTTTGCAGATGGTGATCGATCAGGGACGCGTAAGCGTAGTCGATCTCGCTAAAGCTACCGGCGTTTCTGAAGTCACCATTCGTCAGGATCTGAATCTTCTGGAAAAACAGAGCTACCTGCGGCGTGCGCACGGATATGCCGTTCCACTGGACAGCGACGACGTTGAAACCCGCATGATGAACAATTTTGCGCTCAAGCGGGAACTGGCGGAGTTTGCTGCATCCTTAGTGAATAACGGTGAGACCGTCTTTATTGAAAATGGCAGCAGTAACGCCCTTCTGGCGCGCACGCTTGCCGATCAAAAAGACGTTACCATCATTACCGTAAGCAGCTATATCGCCCATCTGTTGAAGGAAACTCGCTGCGAGGTCATTCTGCTGGGCGGCATTTACCAAAAGAAAAGCGAAAGCATGGTGGGGCCATTAACGCGTCAATATGTTCAGCAGGTTCACTTCAGTAAGGCATTCATTGGCATTGACGGCTGGCAGCCCGACACCGGCTTTACCGGTCGCGACATGATGCGTTCAGACGTGGTGAACGCCGTACTCGCCAAAGAGTGTGAAGCGATTGTGCTGACCGATAGCTCTAAGTTTGGCGCCGTACACCCTTATACGATGGGTCCGGCTTCGCGCTTCAGCCGTGTGATCACGGATGAGCGTTTACGCGATGAATATCGCCAGCAATTAGAACAAGACGGCCTGACTGTCGATATTGTAAAAAAAACGGCCTGATTATCCTGCTGCGCCCGAATAATGGGCGCACTTAAACCTTTCTCTGAGAGTATTCCGACCCTTCCTTTAAGAGTTTTTACCTGTTGAAACTGTTCTAAACACGTAAAATTAATATTAGCGATATAACAGGAAGTGACTATCACCTGCGTGATGATGTAACGCCTGCGCGACCAGCTTTCACGGGAACAGAATTTAAGTATGGATATTGTCTATACTTAAAGTGCATTCCTTTCCGTGAATCGATAATTCAGGAGAAAGTATTATGACCTTTACCAGCAAAAAATTAGCCGCCGCTGTTCTGGCAATCACTGTAGCAATGTCTCTGAGCGCTTGCTCTAACTGGTCTAAACGTGACCGTAACACCGCGATTGGTGCCGGTGCTGGTGCGCTTGGTGGTGCAGTATTAACGGATGGTAGTACGCTGGGTACATTAGGTGGTGCTGCCGTAGGTGGTATTATCGGTCACCAGGTGGGCAAATAATCACCATAACGGCTCTCACCGGTATAATAATATATTTTGTATTTTCAGGTCTGACTTACGCACGTAAAAAAAAGAGCCACGGCAATGTCCGTGGCTCATTTATTTTAACCGCCCGCCAGTTTGACTTTCATACCTTTGGCTTCCAGCAGCGTTTTAATTAAATCCCGCTTATCGCCCTGAATCTCAATTATGCCGTCTTTTAGTGCCCCACCGCATCCGCACTTCTTTTTAAGCTCAGCGGCGAGCTTTACCAGCTCTGCATCATCCAGATCAATGCCGGTGACAAGGCAAACGCCTTTCCCTTTTCTGCCACTGGTCTGGCGCTGAATACGCACGATTCCATCGCCTTTCGGACGTTCAGCTTTCTCTTTTGGCTCTTCAATGCGCCCGGTATCTGTTGAATAGACCAGACGAGTGTTGGCATCACGCATTATGCCCCCTTTTTCAGTGATGCATTAATCGCTTTCAGAGTCTCTGCCGGATGAGCGGATTGCGTCACCGGGCGACCAATTACCATATAGTCTACCCCCGCGCTCAGCGCCTGCTCTGGCGTCATGATGCGTCGCTGATCCCCTGACTCGCTGCCTGCCGGACGGATACCTGGCGTCACCAGTTTAAATTCGCGGCCTAACTCAGATTTGAAGCGAACCGCCTCCTGAGCTGAACAGACCACGCCATCAAGCCCACACTGTTTCGTGAGGCGCGCCAGACGCTCCGCATGTTCGGCAGGTGACAACGTCACACCCAGGTCACGAAGGTCAGATTCATCCATACTGGTCAGCACGGTGACGGCGATAAGAAGCGGAGCGTCATTGCCAAACGGAACCAGCGCTTCGCGCGCAGCCGTCATCATACGTGCCCCACCGGAGGCATGAACGTTAACCATCCACACACCCAGTTCAGCCGCCGCAGAAACGGCGTGGGCAGTGGTATTCGGAATATCGTGGAATTTCAGGTCGAGGAAAACGTCGAAACCACGCTGGTGCAGATCGCGGACGATTTGCGGACCGAACAGCGTAAACATCTCTTTGCCTACTTTAAGACGGCAATCCCGGGGATCAATACCATCAACAAAGGCCAGTGCGGCGTCACGGTTATTGTAATCCAGAGCAACAACTACAGGAGAATCGGTAACTACGCGGGAAGTGGAGGAAGTAACAGACGTCATGACCAGCCCTTTTCGTCTATGGGCGCGCAGCGGCGCGGAACAGATAAACGGCGTGCATTCTACCTGCCCTCGGGGTAAATGAACAGAATCGAATGCTTTTCCTGCTGAACCACAGACCGCACGGTGCTGAAAGAAATAATGCACTCTTTAGTATGTTGTAACTAAAATGGAGTGTTTTAAAAAATCACTGCCCGTCCAGACCACGAATTGGCTTGATGGTAGACCAGGCCCGGCAGGAAGGGCAATGCCAGTAGAGCGAATAGGCGGTGAAGCCGCATTTCTGGCAGCGATAGCGCGGCTTGCTCCGCACCTGTTCACCGACCATGTCTCGCAGCACCATCAGGCTCTCTTTAGCGCGCCCTTCTTCTGCATCGTTAAGATGATAATCCATCAGCTTGTGGAAGACGCGCATCGTCGGATGGCGCTGCAACTGACGGGTAATGTATACCTGGGCGGTATCACTCCCTTCGTGCTCTTCGACGACATCCGACAGCATCAGCTCGGCTGTGGCACCGGTGTTTTCTTCAACACAGCGGCGCAGGAATGCAACCCACTCGTCCTGCTTACCTAACTGCTGATAGCAGGTTTGCAGCATTTCCAGCGTTTCGCTGACCAGCTCTTTGTCCTGATCGATAACGCGAAGCAGGCTTTCCACGGCTTTGGCGTAATCACCATTAGCCATAAAGACCCGCCCCATCATTATCGAGATGCGGGCGCTGTTGCGATCGGCCGCGGCGCCTTTTTTTAGCAATGCCATGGCCTTATCCATGTCATCGCTACCCATTTGCTGAAGGGCCAGCTCGCAGTAAAAATGGGCAATTTCGACGCGCTGTTTGTCTTTGCCGAGTTTGACCAGCCGTTCGGCGGTATCAATCGCTTTTTGCCAGTCGCTGGTTGCCTGGTAGATTTGCAGAAGTTGCTGAAGCGCACCGATACGGAAATCGGTCTCATCCACCAGCTGAGAGAACATATCTTCTGCGCGATCGTACAGGCCCGCCGCCATGTAATCTCTGCCCAACTGTTGCACGGCCAGCAACCGTTGCTCATAGGTCAACGATGCGCTTTCCATCAGGGTCTGGTGGATACGGATGGCACGGTCAACCTCTCCGCGCGAGCGGAACAGGTTTCCCAGGGTGAGATGCGCCTCTACGGTGCCGGTATCCTCTTTGAGCATGTCGAGGAACAGATCGACCGCTTTATCCTGCTGATTGCTCAGCAGGAAGTTCACCCCCGCAACGTAGTCACGGGAGAGTCGGTTTGCTTCATCCTGTTTTGTTTGTTGCGCGCTTCTGCGGCCCATATACCAGCCATAGGCTGCGGCGACAGGCAAAAGCAGAAACAACAACTCCAGCATATTCGATTATTCCTTGACTACCGGCACACCAGAGCTCGCCGGAATGTCAGTCGCAGGCGTAAGTTGATGTTCAAGTCGTTTAATTTTACGTTCAGCGCGAACAAGGGAAACACGAACCTTAAGCCAGAACAGGCCACATACAAGCCAGCCGATGACAAAACCCGCTGCGAATAACACAGCCAGCAGGCTCGACACCCGGTACTCGCCCTGCGCCAGCAGATAGTTGAAACTTACCTGTTGATCGTTTTGCGCGCCCAATGTGACTGAAATGACAAAAATCGCCAACACCAGTAAGAAAATGAGTAAATATTTCACATGACTTCCCGTTATGTGGTTCGAGCGTATAAAGCGTGTTCAACTCACTGCAATCAGCCTTATAAGCTACCATTTTAGTGGCGGGCGCGAAACGGAAAAAGTAATGCGCCCTTCATGGATTTATGGTCAAAATGCGGAATATCAAGCTTCAGGTTCCGCCTGACTCCCTTTCGGCTATTTCTTCCTTCTCTTCCTGCGGTGGCGTCAGAGGCCCACAGAAACGTTGTGCAAGCCAGGTCGCCAGCGTCACCAGTACCCACGAAATCAGCGTAGCCACCACCAAATCACGCGGCCAGTGCATCCCCAGCAGCATCCGGCTGCCCATTACGCCTGTCGCCCAGACCAGCAAAATCGCAATCGTGAGGGTACGTCGACGTGGCCAAAGCAGCCCCACGCCGAGTAGCGCCCAGCTGGCAGCAAACATCGTATGTCCGGAAGGAAACGCAAAGCCGGTCTCTTTTTGCCAGTGTTTGCGTAAAAATGTCGGGATATCCTGCTGTTCCGCAAGCTGTTCTTTCACCAACGCCCCGCGATCCTTACGCTTTAAAGTGTAGAACTCATCTACCGGAATATGGTGCGTTTTTTCCAGCCAGATAACAAAGGGACGGGGTTCCTGCACGCGATCTTTCACCCACGACTTCACCCCCTGCCCGACAAGAATGGCGCCTCCGAGAATGGCAAATAATACCAGCGCCGCGCGAAGACGAAAGCGCAGGCACCACAGGAACCAGGCACAGAGCAGCACGTGCGTAATAATCCCCCAGGGCTGGGTGACCGTCTCAGTTATCCAGTATAAGGCTTTCAGCCACGTCTCGTTTTGTCCGGGCTTCCACATCCAGCCGGAGAACCAAACGATCAGGGGTATAACAAGCAATACGGCGGCGCCTGCGGCCGTGCGTCTGGCAATTGAAAGCATGTCCTCTCCTTTTTCACTAAGCACCACAATCATAACTGAATTTCCACCTCCTGGTGGATATGTCGGATCGTGCGTTTAACGTCCGTATAGCGTGGTGGTGATTAGGTGAAGTAGACGGGCTTGTGGCAAAATAGTCCAATACAGAAAGCAAAATGGGGCAAAGGCACGAAACGTGTCAGCCTGGTATGGAGAATCACATGCAGCTTAAACGTGTGGCAGAAGCCAAACTGCCAACCCCATGGGGCGATTTCCTGATGGTGGGTTTTGAAGAACTGGCAACCGGACAAGATCACGTCGCCCTGGTATACGGTGACATTTCGGGGCAGACGCCGGTACTGTCCCGCGTTCATTCTGAGTGTCTGACCGGTGACGCGCTCTTCAGCCTGCGCTGTGACTGCGGTTTCCAGCTCGAAGCCGCTCTTTCTCATATCGCAGAGGAAGGACGTGGCGTGCTGCTGTATCACCGCCAGGAAGGACGCAATATCGGTCTGCTGAATAAAATCCGCGCCTACGCGTTGCAGGATCAGGGCTATGATACCGTCGAAGCCAACCATCAGCTCGGCTTTGCTGCTGACGAGCGCGATTTCACCCTCTGCGCAGATATGTTCAAGCTGCTGGGCGTGGACGAAGTGCGTCTGTTGACCAATAACCCGAAAAAAGTGGAGATCCTCACTGAAGCGGGCATCAATATCGTTGAACGCGTGCCGCTGATTGTTGGCCGCAATCCGAAAAACGCGCACTACCTCGATACCAAAGCTGCAAAGATGGGGCACCTGCTGAGCGAGTAAACGCAAAACGCCCGGCACTTCTGCCGGGCGAGATTTATCAGTCCAGCATTTTACGAATCACATAATGTAAAATGCCGTCATTCTGGTAATAGGTTAGCTCTGTTGCCGTATCAATACGACACCGACAATCCAGCACTTCTGTTGTACCATCTGCCCGCGTTAACTTCACCGGAACGGTTTTACCCGGTTGCAGATTTTGCAGACCGCTGATATCAATCTGCTCTTCCCCGGTCAGACCCAGCGTTTTACGCGTTATGCCCTGCGGGAACTCCAGCGGCAGGATCCCCATCCCGATCAGGTTTGAGCGGTGGATACGTTCAAAGGATTCGGCAATCACCACGCGAACCCCGAGCAGACGTGGACCTTTAGCCGCCCAGTCGCGACTGGAACCAGAGCCGTACTCTTTACCGGCAATAACGGCCAGCGGCGTACCCTCCTGCTGATACTTCATGGCTGCGTCATAAATTGAAATGACCTCTGTATCTGGCAGGTGGCGCGTCATGCCCCCTTCCACGCCCGGGACCATTTCATTACGAATGCGGATGTTGGCAAATGTCCCGCGCATCATCACTTCGTGGTTACCGCGGCGCGAACCGTAGGAGTTAAAATCGCGACGTTCCACGCCACGGCTTTGCAGATACCGACCTGCCGGACTGTCCGCTTTGATGCTCCCCGCTGGTGAGATATGGTCAGTGGTGACGGAATCGCCCAGCATCGCCAGAATGCGCGCGCCGTGAATATCTTTCAGCGGTGCCGGCTCCGCCAGCATCTCATCGAAGAAGGGCGACAGGCGAATATAGGTGGAATCATCCTGCCAGTCATAGGTATCGGAACCCACCACGTCGATCGCTTTCCATTCCGCTGTACCTTCGAACACTTCCGCATACTCTTTGCGGAACATCTCGGTGGAAACTTTCTCTACCGCGCGCACAATTTCACGCGATGATGGCCAGATGTCTTTCAGATAGACAGGTTCATTTTTGCGATCGTGACCAATCGGATCGGTCGCCAGGTTAATGTTCATGTTTCCGGCCAGAGCATAGGCTACAACCAGCGGCGGCGAGGCCAGCCAGTTGGTTTTCACCAGCGGATGAATACGCCCCTCAAAGTTTCGGTTACCGGAAAGTACCGCGCCAACGGTCAAATCACCCTGCTTGATCGCCACTTCAATAGGCTCAGGCAGTGGACCAGAGTTACCGATGCAGGTCGTACAGCCGTAACCCACCAGATTAAAGCCCAACTCGTCGAGGTACGGCGTGAGTCTGGCCTGCGCCAGGTAATCGGAAACCACTTTCGAACCAGGCGCCAGGGACGCCTTAACCCACGGCTGTGGCTTGAGTCCCAGTTCTACCGCTTTTTTTGCCAGCAGCCCGGCAGCCATTAACACACTCGGGTTGGACGTGTTGGTACAGGAAGTGATAGCGGCGATTACCACGGCGCCGTCAGGGAGCTGATACTGATGCCCGTTCAGAACATAGTCCACAGGACGGTGATCTTTTTGCGCGGCGTTAACCTCCAGCTCATTGCTGGCGGCAAAGGCTTTCGGAACGTTGCTCAGGGCGACGCGGTCCTGCGGTCGTTTCGGCCCTGCGAGGCTTGCCTCAACGGTGCCCATATCCAGTTCCAGCGTGCTGGTAAATACCGGCTCGTCACCCGGGTTACGCCACATGCCCTGCGCTTTGGTGTAGGCCTCTACGAGCGCCACCTGCTCCTCGCTGCGACCACTGAGGCGCATATACTCAAGCGTAACGCTATCAATCGGGAAAAAGCCGCAGGTCGCACCATATTCCGGCGCCATGTTGGCGATGGTGGCCCGGTCCGCCAGCGGCAGTGAATCCAGACCATCACCATAAAATTCAACGAATTTACCCACCACGCCATGCTTACGCAGCATCTGGGTGACCGTCAGAACCAGATCCGTGGCGGTAATGCCTTCGGACAATTTACCGGTCAACTTAAAGCCCACCACATCGGGAATGAGCATCGATACCGGCTGGCCGAGCATGGCCGCTTCCGCTTCAATACCACCGACGCCCCAGCCCAGAACGCCAAGGCCGTTAATCATGGTCGTGTGTGAATCGGTGCCCACCAGCGTATCCGGGTAAGCCACCCACTCTTTATCCTGCAATTCACTCCAGACGGCTTTGCCGAGATATTCCAGGTTGACCTGGTGACAAATGCCGGTGCCTGGTGGAACAACGCTGAAGCGGCTGAACGCCTGCTGACCCCATTTGAGGAAGACATAGCGTTCATGGTTACGTTCCATCTCCAGACGGACGTTTTCACCGAAAGCATCGTCGTCACCAAAGTGATCGACGGTGACGGAGTGGTCGATGACGAGGTCTACCGGTGAGAGCGGGTTCACCTTAGCCGTATCGCCCCCGAGACGCTTAACAGCTTCACGCATGGCGGCCAAGTCCACAACCGCCGGCACGCCGGTGAAATCCTGCATCAATACCCTGGCCGGGCGGTAGGCAATTTCTTTGTCTGCATGAGCATTTTTCAGCCACCCTGCCAGAGCCTGGATATCCTCCTCGGTAACCGAGTCGCCATCTTGCCAGCGCAAGAGGTTTTCCAGTAGTACTTTCAACGACTTGGGTAACCGCGAAATGTCCCCAAGCGTCCTGGCAGCCAGCGGTAAGCTGTAGTAGCGCCAGGTTTTATTTTCCGCCTGTAATGTGTCCTTACTGGCTTCGCGTAGGGTTAACGACATAAGCTCCTCCTTAAAAACAGGGATGTCCTGACAATCATCAGGGCTGTAATTAAAGATAACACAAAGATGTCGTAACGTTTTGATAACAACCCAAATTGATAAATTTAGGAATGGTCCAACGCGAGGGATTAAACAAAAAACCCCGCCGTGGCGAGGTTTTACGATTTAGTGTAAGGCCAGCCAGAGGAGCTGACACCAGAAGAGGATCGACGCTGAGAATACGCCGAGCCATGACCAGTATTTTACGGTTGTCATGTTATTCATCATAGGGACACCAGACTTTAATTATTTAAGGATGCGAGGTCTGCCCTCGTTCTATATTGCTGATGTGTATTTATTAAGGAGTACAAAAGTGCACAGTCTTTATTCAGACTATTTGCATCATTACGCAAAAATCAAAATTATTGTTTTTTGGGTTCGTCTTCTGCGAACACATCAATAAAGGCCTGCTGCTGTGGCGTCAGTTGCCAGGAGGCTGGCACGCTGGTTGCTGGCGCCTTACGCGCTTTGTGAGCATTGTCACGAAGCTGACACATCTCTTTTCTCGCGTCAGTACGCACCGTCATGACCATATTCAACCCCAATATTTCCAGACGAGAAGAGCAACAACCACCCAGAACAGGGCAGAGCCGAGAAAGACCGCCAGCCAGGCTTTACGCTTAAGCGCGGGATCCCTTTGCGGTTCTTCACTTCCTGACGGCATTGCTAACCTCATACAATCGATATCGCTTATCATTTAGAGACCAAACAATTGGCACAAGTAATCATCTGATGAGATAAATCCTAAAGAAACTTTAGCCGAAAAGCCAGTGAATTTACGAATCTGAGCCTGGGAAAATTCAATCTTTTGACCAGAAATAAATAATTGAAAAGAATAATTTGCACACCTGTAAATTAGTTTCTACTTTTGTCGCAAATTTGCGACAGTAAAACCCTATTCATCAAATGGGTTATGACGATATATGACAGTAGGCGCAGATGAGGTTAATTCTAATTTAGATTTAAAGGGGGAAACCGGTATCTTTCCAGAAGAGAAAGATACCGGGTGTAATTATTTGGCAGGAAGTTTGATGTCTTTAAACATCTCTTCGATGTCTTCATTGGAGCGTAACGCCACGGCCGTGTCGACCACGTCACGCGTTAAATGCGGTGCGAAGCGCTGAATAAAATCATACATATAGCTGCGAAGGAACGTGCTGCGACGAAAACCTATCTTGGTGGTGCTGTGGCTGAAGATATCATGCGCGTCCAGACGCACCAGATCCGGGTCTGATACAGGATCCACCGCCATGCTGGCAATAACGCCTACGCCCAGACCCAGACGCACGTACGTTTTAATGACGTCCGCATCCGTTGCAGTGAAGACGATCCGTGGCGTTAATCCGGCGCGGTTAAAGGCGGTGTCTAGCTCAGAACGGCCCGTAAATCCGAACGTATAGGTAACCAGCGGGTATTGCGCCAGCTCTTCGATTGTCACTTCGCCCTTCCCCGCCAGCGGATGATCGGGGGTCACGACAATAGAGCGGTTCCAGTGGTAGCACGGGAGCATGACCAGATCATCGTACAGATGGAGCGCTTCCGTCGCGATAGCGAAGTCTGCATTGCCTTTAGACACGGCCTCTGCGATTTGCGTCGGTGAGCCCTGATGCATATGCAGGGAAACGCGGGGATAGCGTTCTATGAAGCCTTTGATCACCCCGGGAAGCGCATAACGCGCCTGCGTGTGCGTGGTGGCAATATAAAGGGAGCCTTTATCCGGCCAGGTATGTTCCCCGGCGACGGATTTAATGGCGTCGACTTTGGAAAGCACTTCTCGTGCGATGCGAATGATTTCCTGCCCTGCCGGCGTGACCTGAGTCAGGTGCTTACCGCTGCGGGCAAATATCTGAATACCTAATTCATCCTCCAGCATACGCACCTGCTTACTGATGCCAGGCTGAGAGGTATAAAGACCTTCTGCGGTGGAAGAAACATTGAGGTTATGATTGACGACCTCAACGATATAGCGAAGCTGCTGTAATTTCATGCCAGACCATCCGATTTAGCGCATGCGTCAATCGCTTAATACGATTTGATAATAAGAAACGGGTTAACTATAACCACTATATCATTTATAGCCAGGCTGTATAGTACGGAACAAAAAATAATAACAACGTAATAAAAAAAGGGCCGGAAGTCCGGCCCTTTCAAAGGTAAGTTACGGTAAGTGAAGATTATTTTTTACCTTCAACCCATTTCCCGTCGACAAAGAAGGCTGACCAACCGGTCGCTTTACCCTCTTTCTCTGCCGCCACGTACTGCTGCTTCGTTTTACGGCTGAAGCGCACCACGGTTTTGTTGCCTTCCGGATCCTGCTGTGGCGCATCGGCCAGGTAACGCAGTTTCTCCGGCAGGCGGTCACGGAAGCGGTACAGCTCTTCTACCAGCGGCGCACGGGTTTCGCGCGATTTCGGGAAGGTGTTGGCCGCCAGAAATACCCCGGCAGCGCCGTCACGCAGCACGAAATACGCATCTGACTTCTCGCACGGCAGCTCAGGAAGCGGAACCGGATCTTCCTTCGGCGGCGCAACTTCACCGTTACGCAGGATCTTACGCGTGTTTTTACAGTCGTCGTTGGTACATGCCATGTACTTACCGAAGCGTCCCATTTTCAGGTGCATTTCGGAACCACATTTCTCACACTCAACGATCGGACCGTCATAGCCCTTAATGCGGAACTCACCTTCTTCGATCTCATAACCGTCGCAGGTTGGGTTATTACCGCAAACGTGCAGTTTACGTTTTGGATCGATCAGGTAGCTGTCCATCGCCGTGCCGCATTTCTTACAGCGGCGCTTGGCGCGCAGCGCGTTGGTCTCCGCATCGTCACCTTCCAGCACGTTGAGAACTTCGTTCTCCGGCACGAGGTTGATAGTGGTTTTGCAACGCTCTTTCGGCGAAAGCGCATAACCAGAACAGCCGAGGAACACGCCCGTGGTTGCGGTACGGATCCCCATTTTACGGCCACAGGTTGGGCAGTCGATGCTGGTCAGTACCATCTGGTTAGGCAGCATGCCGCCTTCTTCAGGATCTTTCTCAGCTTTCTCAAGCTGGTTGGTAAAATCGCTGAAGAAGCTGTCGAGAACTTTCTTCCACTCGGCCTTATGGCTGGCAACCTCATCGAGACTGTCCTCCATCTGCGCGGTGAAGTCATAGTTCATCAACTCACGGAAGTTAGCTTCCAGACGGTCGGTAACAATCTCACCCATTTTTTCAGCATAGAAACGACGGTTCTCAACGCGAACGTATCCACGATCCTGAATGGTCGAAATGATCGACGCATAGGTAGACGGGCGACCGATGCCGCGTTTTTCCAGCTCTTTTACCAGCGACGCTTCGCTGAAACGCGCAGGCGGCTTGGTGAAGTGCTGGGCCGGTACCAGATCAACCAGCGACAGCTCGTCGCCTTTGTTGACGGAAGGCAGAGTTCTGTCTTCATCACCTTTACGCAGCGCAGGCATCACTTTTGTCCAGCCGTCGAAACGCAGAATGCGGCCGCGCGCTTTCAGGCGGAAATCACCCGCGCCAACGGTCAGCGTAGTGGAGTCGTATTTCGCTGGCGTCATCTGGCAGGCCACGAACTGGCGCCAGATCAGCTGATACAGCTTCTGGGCGTCCGCTTCCATATCTTTAAGAGATTCCGCCAGAACGGAAACGTCAGAAGGACGGATCGCTTCGTGCGCTTCCTGAGAATTCTCTTTACTGGCGTACTGATTAGGGCTGTCCGGCAGGTATTTCTTACCGAAGTTGTCCTCGATATAGCCACGCACCATGCTGACAGCGTCCTGGCTCAGGTTGGTGGAGTCAGTACGCATGTAGGTGATGTAACCCGCTTCATACAAACGCTGGGCCATCATCATGGTTTTCTTCACGCCGTAACCCAGACGCGTACTTGCCGCCTGCTGAAGCGTTGACGTGATAAACGGTGCGCCAGGCTTGCTGCTGGTCGGTTTGTCTTCACGATCCAGCACCTGATAACGCGCTTTTTCCAGCAGCGCTACGGCGGCCATGGTCTGATCGCGATTTTCAGGACGGAACGGTTTGTCGTTGTGGTGGCTCACCTGCAACGGCAGCGCATCGCCGCCCGGCGTGGTGACATTCGCATCCACTTCCCAGAACTCTTCCGGGACAAACGCTTTGATCTCGCGTTCACGTTCGACAACAAGACGAACAGCCACAGACTGCACACGTCCCGCAGACAGGCCGCGAGCGACCTTTTTCCACAGCAACGGCGAAACCATGTAGCCTACAACGCGGTCCATAAAGCGACGCGCCTGCTGAGCGTTAACACGGTCGATATTCAGTTCACCCGGCTTTTCAAACGCCTGACGAATCGCATTCTTTGTAATTTCGTTAAACACTACACGGCTGTAGCGTTTGTCATCACCCCCAATCACTTCCCGCAGGTGCCATGCGATGGCCTCCCCTTCGCGGTCAAGGTCGGTTGCGAGATAAATGTGGTCTGCTTTTTCAGCAAGCTGTTTCAGCTCGTTAACGACTTTTTCTTTGCCTGGCAGCACTTCGTATTGTGCATCCCAGTTGTGCCATGGGTTAACACCCATGCGGTTGACAAGCGCGCTACGTTCATCCTTTTTAGGCTTTTTAGCCCCTTTGGTGGAGGTAGAGTCTGCGCTCTTTTTGCTGGCTGAGCCACTTGTCGGCAAATCGCGAATGTGACCAACGCTGGACTTAACCACGTAGTCATTGCCCAGATATTTATTGATCGTTTTGGCTTTTGCCGGGGACTCAACGATGACGAGAGCTTTACCCATATTCACCTTTACCTAATTTAATTCTTCCAGGAATACGCCGCACGTTGATTTCCCTTCCGCTGACGACGAGCCATTGATATTGCGACGTCGTCAGGGGATATCAACCCCTTTGTCTTACCGAACGTCAGTATGGCGACATCCAGGTCATTGAGTTTTCGGGTATTTTTCTCACATCAAAGTTCATTCGTGACGAATTCCCGGTCGAATGTCAAGCAATTCTGTTGCCAGAATGACGAAAGCGCACACTGTACCTGATAAAATTCGTTACGCAACTTTATTAGCATGCAAAAGCAAATCCCGCCAGCCAGCCCCTGTTCCTTATACCCGTGGATAGCAGGGAAAATTTGCCCCCGAAGCGACCCAGGCGTAGACTATTGTCACTGTTTAAGGAGTGGAATATGCAGAATACGACCCAACCCATTGACCGAGCTTCACTGCTTATCGAAGCAAACAAACTCATTCGCGACCATGAAGACACCCTGGCGGGGATTGAAGCGACTGGCGTGGAACAACGTAATGGCGTGCTGGTGTTCAGCGGTGAATACTTCCTTGATGAACAAGGGTTACCAACCCCGAAAAGCACCGCCGTGTTTAACATGTTTAAATACCTGGCGCATACCCTCTCAGAGAAGTACCACCTGGTCGATTAAAACGAAAACGCGAGGCATCTGCCTCGCGTTTTTCTTTACAGCAGCGGCTTTTGTCCGCGCTGCAACCAGCGTAGCAGCAGGCGATCCGCGCTTTCTGCCGCACTATTGGTAAAACGGTCAAGCAGGCGCTTACGTCGGGTGAAGCGCACCCCCACCAGCTCACGGCCTTCCATCAGGTTGAGCAGGAGGTCGTCGCTGGTACCCACTTCATCCACCAGCCCTTTCTCCTGCGCCTGCGTGCCGTACCAGTGTTCGCCGGTAGCCACCTGCTCAATGTCCAGCGTTGGGCGCATGCGGTGCACGAAATCTTTGAACAAATGATGGGTTTCGTTCAGATCTTCCCGGAACTTCTGCCGTCCCTCTTCGGTATTTTCGCCGAGCAGCGTCAGCGTACGTTTGTACTGACCCGCCGTATGCAATTCGATGTCGATCTCTTTATTTTTCAGGAAACGATTGAAGTTAGGGATCTGCGCAACCACCCCAATCGAGCCGATAATGGAGAACGGTGCTGCGACGATTTTATCCGCCACGCACGCCATCATATAGCCGCCACTCGACGCGACCTTATCTACCGCCACGGTGAGCGGGATCTGTTTATCCCGCAGACGTTGTAACTGCGAAGCCGCCAGTCCATACCCATGCACTACGCCGCCCGGGCTTTCAAGGCGTACCACCACCTGATCCTGGGCTGTCGCCACGGCCAGCACCGCGGTCACTTCCTCACGCAGAGAGGAGACTTCATGCGCATCCATGCTACCTTTAAAATCGAGCACATAGACGCGCGGTTTTGCGTCAGCCTGTGGCGTGGCGAGCTTAGCTTTCGCCTTCGCGGCTTTGGCGTCCTGCTTATGTTTTTTCTTCTGGGCTTTTAGCCACAGCTTCTGTTGATGATCGTCAAGCAGCGCCAGAGACATCTCTTCCCGCATCTCTTTATACTGCTCGCTCAGGCGGGTAATGCGTAACTCACCACGCTGACGCTTACGCTGCGTCAGGTTGACAATCAGGACGGCAATCACCGCGACAGCAATAACCACCGTCGCGATTTTGGCCAAAAACAACCCATACTGAGAAAGTAATTCCACGCGTTCCACCTTGATTTAACCACGAATCTTTCACGCCAGTGTACAACAGCCCTGCGCAGGCGTCTCGCTCTGGACATTAGCTCTGCGAGGCGGCTTCAGGAATCCCCCGTTTCTGGTTTAAATCTTTGCAAATTGTTAATTTCCCAGCGTTCTGTCCTGTAGACTGATTGAATTCTGACGCGGTTTCGGGCATAAAGCCGAAAAGTCATAAATAAAGGTGCAAGTCACGCCCAATGCGCCTGAGGAGCCACCGTGCATTATCAGCCACAAAAAAACCTTCTACAGAACCGCATCATTCTGGTTACCGGTGCCAGCGACGGGATTGGTCGCGAAGCGGCGCTGACTTATTCTGAATACGGTGCGAGCCTTATTCTGCTGGGACGTAATGAAGAAAAGCTCAAAGCCGTTGCCCGTGAAATCGAAAACGCCGGCGGTACCCCCACGCCCTGGTATACGCTCGATCTGCTGACCTGTACGTCAGCGTCATGTCAGGCCCTTGCCCAGCGCATTAGTACGCATTATTCGCGTCTGGACGGCGTACTGCACAACGCGGGGTTACTGGGCGAAGTGCGCCCGATGGATGAACAGGATCCGGAGATTTGGCAGCAAGTGATGCAGGTTAACGTCAACGGGACGTTTTTCCTGACCCAGGCCTTGCTTCCTTTATTACTTAACTCAGATTCCGGTTCGCTGGTGTTTACCTCCTCCAGCGTGGGGCGTCAGGGTCGTGCGAACTGGGGGGCTTACGCCGCCTCAAAATTTGCCACCGAAGGAATGATGCAGGTGCTGGCCGAAGAGTATCAAAACCGCCATCTGCGGGTTAACTGTATTAACCCTGGCGGTACGCGCACTAAAATGCGTGCCAGCGCGTTCCCGACAGAAGATCCGCAAAAGCTTAAAACCCCGACCGATATTATGCCTCTTTATCTGTGGCTGATGGGTGACGACAGCCGTCGTAAAACCGGAATTACATTCGATGCTCAGCCAGGCCGCAAACCGGGGATATCGCAATGAGTGAAGACCGTCATCAGCAGCGCCAGCAGCGTCTGAAAGAACAGGTTGATGCACGTGTGGCAGCCGCCCAGGACGAACGCGGGATCCTCATCGTGTTCACCGGCAACGGCAAAGGCAAAACCACCGCCGCATTCGGTACCGCCACCCGCGCAGTCGGGCACGGTCAGAAAGTGGGCGTGATCCAGTTTATCAAGGGTGAATGGCCCAACGGCGAGCGTAATCTGCTCGAACCGCATGGCGTTGAGTTTCAGGTGATGGCGACCGGTTTTACCTGGGATACCCAGAACCGGGAAACAGATACCGCAGCCTGCCTCGCCGTCTGGGAGCATGCCAAAAGAATGCTCTCTGACCCGTCGCTGAACATGGTGTTGCTGGATGAGATCACGTATATGGTGGCCTATGACTACCTGCCGCTGGAAGCCGTGCTGGAGGCCCTCAGGAACCGCCCTGCACACCAGACGGCGATCGTCACGGGGCGCGGGTGTCATCGGGACATTCTGGAGCTGGCCGATACCGTCAGCGAGCTGCGTCCGGTTAAGCATGCGTTCGATGCGGGTATCAAAGCGCAAATAGGGATTGATTACTGAAGAAAAAAGCCCGGAATATTCACCGGGCTTTTAGATTAACCGTTGTTATTTCGGCTGCCAGAGCGGCGATTGCTGCTAACCTGGCTATGACGTTTAACCGCACGGCGGATCTGGTTCGCCTTCATACGACGACGATCTTTCTCTACCGCCACTTTCGATGTGGTTTCTGGCGTCAGGCCAACCAGATCGCGCAGGTAGTTGGTTTGCGTCAGATCCAGCTCGGTATAGCCGCCACGTGGCAGGCCTTTCGGCAGCAGGATGTCGCCATAGCGGACACGAATCAAACGGCTTACCTGGACACCGACCGCTTCCCACAGACGACGCACCTCGCGGTTACGTCCCTCTGTCAGGGTAACGTTGTACCACTGGTTAATGCCTTCACCACCGGTAAACTTGATGGTTTTGAACGCCGCTGGGCCGTCTTCCAGCTGAACGCCACGCGACAGATCGCGCAGTTTGTTCTCATCAACCTGACCGAAGACGCGCACGGCGTATTCACGCTCCACTTCACGACTCGGGTGCATCAGGCGGTTTGCCAGTTCACCATCGGTGGTGAACAGCAGCAGGCCACAGGTATTCACGTCCAGACGCCCTACGGCAATCCAGCGGGCGCCACGCAGTTTTGGCAGACGGTCGAACACCGTCGGGCGGCCTTCCGGATCGTTGCGGGTACACAGTTCGCCTTCCGGCTTGTAGTAAGCCAGTACGCGGCAGATCTGTTCAGCGGACTCTTTCACGGAGATAAGATGGCCGTCAATGCGGATCTTCAGCCCCGGTACGATTTCAACGCGGTCACCGAGTGTGGCGATTTTACCGTCCACACTCACGCGACCTGCTTCAATAATGGCTTCGATTTCACGGCGCGAACCGTGGCCGGCACGCGCCAGCACTTTCTGTAACTTCTCGCTCATTGAGCTTCCTCAGGTGTCGCCTTCACAGGCGTCGAATCAGGTCAAAAACAGGGCAACGCCCTGCTTTGATGGCCGCGTAGTATATCTGCTTACACCCTTACAAGAAAGGCTTAACATCGCCCACGCCTTCACGAATCACTTCTGGCGCGTCTTCGGTGAGATCCACCACGGTGGTCGGTTGCTGGCCTAGATAGCCGCCATGAATAATCAGCTCCACCACTTTCTCCAGACGATCTTTGATCTCTTCCGGGTCGGACTCGGTAAACTCACTGCCCGGCAGCATCAGCGAGGTAGACAGCATCGGCTCGCCGAGGGTTTCCAGCAGCGCCTGGGCAATCGGGTTCGACGGCACGCGCATGCCGATGGTTTTACGTTTTTCCTGCAACAGACGACGCGGCACCTCTTTTGTCCCTTTCAGAATGAAGGTGTAGTTTCCCGGCGTGTTGTTTTTGATCAGGCGAAAGGCCACGTTGTCGACATACGCATAGGTCGACAGCTCAGAGAGATCGCGACACATTAGGGTAAAGTTGTGGCCGTCCGGCAGCTGGCGGATGCGACAGATGCGCTCCATCGCCCCTTTATCCTCGATTTTACAGCCCAGCGCGTAGCCAGAATCGGTTGGGTAGACAATAACGCCACCTTTACGGACGATTTCCACAGCCTGATTAATCAGACGTGGCTGTGGGTTATCCGGATGGATATAGAAAAACTGACTCATACTTCCCTCTCTTCAATTTGCTGTGGCTGTTCCCAGAGCTGCCAGACGGGCTCAACGCCAGCGGGTAACCAGAGCTTGCGCCCCAGTTCAATCCACGCGCAGGGCTGATGGAAATCTGAACCCTGTGACCCAAGCAGGCCAAACTGACGGGCGTAGGTCGCGAGCTGCGAACGCTCATTGGGTGCCTGCTGACACTGGGCAACTTCCATCGCCTCACCGCCGGATTCGGCAAAGTGGGCCAGCAGCCTTTTCAGCCATTTAGCAGAAAGATTATACCGCCCCGGATGGGCCAATACGGCCTTACCACCAGAATGATGAATCACATCAATAGCTTGTTTTATTGTACACCACTGGGGAGGAACGTATCCGGTTTTCCCGCGCGCCAGATACTTTTTAAACACATTCGCCATGGTCGTCGCTTTACCGGCGTCAACCAGAAAACGGGCGAAATGGCCGCGCGTGACCGCCCCACCGTTCGCCAGCTTGCGCGCGCCTTCCAGCGCACCGGGGATATGCGCCTTCTCAAGACGTTCGCCTATCAACTCCGCGCGTTGATTGCGTCGTGCTTTTTGTTCTTGCAAAAATGCGCACATTGCCGGATGTTCTGTATCAATATTCAGGCCAACGATATGAATTTCGTGGTTTTCCCAGAGCGTGGAGATCTCGACCCCGGGCACCAGATTTAGCGCCAGCCCGCTTCGGGCAATCTCGGCGCGCGCGGCGGGGATGGCGTCTGTTGTGTCGTGATCGGTTATTGCCAGCGTGCCGACACGCATTTCAACGGCGCGATGGACCAGGGCTTCGGGCGTCAGCAGGCCATCTGAAGCCTGCGTATGGCTGTGTAAATCATAAATTACGGCGTAGGTGGTATCGCTCAAAGCACTTCCCATAACAGTCTGGAGACATCCGAAGCACCTATGATACCGACTTACCGCGAAATACTGAAATCAGGGGTTGACAACACGCCATCGAACTAGTTAACTAGTACGCAAGTTCACACGAGAAAGGTATCTGAAAATGACAGCACATTTCGCTCTGCACGGTTGGTGGCGTACTTCCTGATCTTCGGGCAGTGTCACGCGTCTGCGAAAAGCAAACAGATACCCGGCCCGCTCCCAAGCGGGCTTTTTTTTGAACAGAATATGAGAATAACAACATGCAAACAGCCAAACCCCACCTCGAACTGCTGACCTGCGAGGCGGCCTATCGCCATAACCCTACCGCGCTCTTTCATCAGGTGTGCGGTGCACGTCCTGCGACGCTGCTGCTGGAATCTGCTGATATCGACAGCAAGGACGATCTCAAAAGCCTGCTGCTGGTTGACAGCGCGCTGCGCATCACCGCATCGGGTGACACTGTCACTATTAAGGCGTTATCCGAGAATGGCGCGTCGCTGCTGCCGCTGCTGGATGCGGCTCTGCCTTCAGGCATTGAAAATGAGGGTCATCCGGACCTGCGAATTCTGCATTTCCCGCCGGTAAGCCAGTTGCTGGATGAAGATGCCCGCCTCTGCTCACTCTCCGTTTTCGACGCCTTCCGCCTGCTGCAAAATCTGGTCATTGTGCCGGAAGATGAGCGCGAAGCAATGTTCTTTGGCGGGCTGTTTGCTTACGACCTGGTTGCTGGCTTTGAAGATTTACCGGAAACCGAGCAGGGTAACCGCTGCCCGGACTACTGCTTCTACCTGGCCGAAACCCTGCTGGTGATCGACCATCAGAAAAAATACACCCGCATTCAGGCAAGCCTGTTCACGCCATCTGTGTCTGAGAAAAATCGCCTCGCGCAGCGCATCGGCCAACTGCAACAGCAGATGTCAGAAGCACCGCCCGCGCTCCCGGTGCAGCGTGTTGAAAAGATGACCTGCGAGGTGAGTCAGACCGACGATCAGTACGGCGCGGTGGTGCGTCAGATGCAAAAAGCGATTCGTGCCGGGGAGATTTTCCAGGTGGTGCCGTCCCGTCGCTTTTCACTGCCCTGCCCGTCGCCGCTGGCGGCTTACGATGTGCTGAAAAAGAGCAACCCAAGCCCGTACATGTTCTTTATGCAGGACAATGATTTCACTCTGTTCGGCGCGTCACCGGAAAGCTCCCTAAAGTACGACGCCACCAGCCGCCAGATTGAGATCTACCCGATAGCGGGAACCCGTCCACGCGGCCGTCGTGCCGATGGCTCCCTGGACCGCGATCTCGACAGCCGCATCGAACTGGAAATGCGTACCGACCACAAAGAGCTCTCCGAACACCTGATGCTGGTTGACCTGGCGCGTAACGACCTGGCGCGTATTTGTACGCCGGGCAGCCGATATGTGGCAGACCTGACCAAAGTCGACCGCTACTCCTTCGTCATGCACCTGGTATCCCGCGTGGTGGGTGAGCTGCGCCACGACCTCGACGTCCTGCACGCCTACCGCGCCTGCATGAACATGGGCACGTTGAGCGGCGCGCCGAAAGTCCGCGCCATGCAGCTGATTGCCGAAGCTGAAGGCCGCCGTCGCGGCAGCTACGGTGGCGCGGTGGGCTATTTCACCGCTCACGGTGACCTCGATACCTGCATCGTGATTCGCTCCGCCTACGTTGAGGACGGCATTGCTACCGTCCAGGCCGGGGCCGGGATTGTGCTGGATTCTGTTCCGCAGTCGGAAGCCGACGAAACCCGCAGTAAAGCGCGCGCGGTACTGCGCGCCATTGCTACCGCACACCATGCACAGGAGATTTTCTGATGGCTGACATTCTGCTGCTCGATAATATCGACTCCTTTACCTACAACCTGGCAGATCAGCTGCGTGCGAATGGGCACAACGTCGTTATCTATCGCAACCACGTTCCGGCCCAGACGCTGATTGAGCGTCTGGCGACCATGCAAAACCCGGTGCTGATGCTCTCCCCGGGGCCAGGCGCACCGAGCGAAGCGGGCTGTATGCCTGAGCTGTTGACCCGTATGCGCGGCAAGCTGCCGATTATCGGCATCTGCCTCGGCCACCAGGCAATTGTCGAAGCCTACGGTGGTTACGTGGGTCAGGCGGGGGAGATCCTGCATGGTAAAGCGTCAAGCATTGAACATGACGGTCAGGCGATGTTTGCCGGTCTGCCGAACCCGCTTCCGGTGGCGCGTTACCACTCACTGGTCGGCAGCAATATTCCGGCCGGGCTGACGATTAACGCCTCGTTTGAAGGGATGGTGATGGCGGTGCGTCACGATGCGGATCGCGTCTGCGGGATGCAGTTCCACCCGGAATCTATCCTGACGTCTAACGGCGCGCGCCTGCTGGAGCAAACGCTCAACTGGGCGCTGCAAAAGCTGGAGCAGACCAACACCCTGCAACCGATTCTGGAAAAACTGTATCAGGCCCAGACCCTGAGCCAGCAGGAGAGCCACCAGCTTTTCTCCGCCGTAGTGCGCGGCGAGCTGAAGCCTGAGCAGCTGGCCGCTGCGCTGGTGAGCATGAAAGTGCGCGGCGAAAGCCCGCAGGAGATCGCCGGTGCGGCAACCGCGCTGCTGGAAAATGCCGCCCCGTTCCCGCGCCCGGACTATCCGTTTGCCGATATCGTTGGGACCGGTGGCGACGGCAGCAACAGCATCAATATTTCGACCGCCAGCGCCTTTGTGGCGGCGGCATGCGGACTGAAAGTGGCGAAGCACGGCAACCGCAGCGTGTCCAGCCGTTCCGGATCGTCCGACCTGCTGGCGGCTTTCGGTATCAACCTGGACATGAACGCCGAGCGTTCCCGTGAAGCGCTGGATGACCTGGGCGTCTGTTTCCTGTTTGCGCCGAAGTATCACACCGGTTTCCGCCACGCGATGCCCGTTCGCCAGCAGCTTAAAACCCGGACGCTGTTTAATGTGCTCGGTCCACTCATTAACCCGGCGCACCCGCCGCTGGCGCTGATTGGCGTTTACAGTCCGGAGCTGGTCCTGCCGATTGCGGAGACGCTGCGCGTCCTCGGTTACCAACGCGCCGCCGTGGTACACAGCGGCGGGATGGATGAAGTTTCCCTGCATGCGCCCACGCTGGTGGCCGAACTGAATAACGGCGAAGTGCTGAACTATCAGCTTGAGGCCGCTGATTTCGGGTTGACCCCGTACCATCAGGACGCCCTGGCGGGCGGCACGCCGGAAGAAAACCGTGACATTCTCACGCGCTTATTACAAGGTAAAGGTGAGGCCGCCCATGAGGCCGCCGTGGCGGCCAACGTAGCCATGCTGATGCGTTTACATGGCGAGGAAGATCTGAAAGCCAACGCCCAAAAAGTTCTGGACGTACTGCGCTCCGGTGCAGCTTACGATCGCGTTACCGCACTTGCGGCAAGAGGGTAAATAATGCAGACCGTTTTAGCGAAAATCGTCGCCGATAAGGCCATCTGGGTGGAAGCCCGTAAGCAACAGCAGCCGCTCGCCAGTTTTCAGAATGACGTCGTTCCGAGCAGCCGTCGTTTCTATGATGCCCTCCAGGGCGCGCGTACCGCGTTTATTCTGGAGTGTAAAAAAGCGTCTCCGTCCAAAGGCGTGATCCGTGACGATTTCGACCCGGCGCGTATTGCCGGTATCTACAAGCATCATGCGTCTGCCATTTCTGTGCTGACGGATGAGAAATATTTCCAGGGCAGCTTCGATTTTCTGCCCGTAGTCAGCGGCATCGCGCCGCAGCCGATTCTGTGCAAAGACTTTATTATCGACCCGTATCAGATCTGGCTGGCGCGCTTTTACCAGGCCGATGCCTGCCTGCTGATGCTCTCCGTGCTGGATGACGAACAGTATCGCCAGCTCTCCGCCGTCGCGCACAGCCTGAATATGGGCGTGCTTACCGAAGTGAGCAACGAAGAGGAGCTGGAGCGCGCCATCGCGCTGGAAGCCAAAGTGGTCGGCATTAACAACCGCGACCTGCGCGACCTGTCGATTGACCTCAACCGTACGCGCCAGCTTGCGCCGCGTCTGGGTGCGGGCGTCACGGTGATCAGCGAATCCGGAATCAACAGCTACGCTCAGGTGCGCGAACTCAGCCACTTTGCCAACGGTTTCCTGATCGGTTCCGCGATGATGGAACACGACGATCTTAATGCGGCCGTGCGCCGCGTGCTGCTGGGTGAGAACAAAGTTTGCGGCCTGACCCGTGAACAGGATGCGCAGGCGGCGTATGAGGCGGGCGCAATCTATGGTGGTCTGATCTTTGTTGAGTCCTCTCCTCGCGCCGTTAATGAAGAACAGGCGCGCAAGGTGATTGCGGCTGCGCCACTGAGCTACGTGGGCGTGTTCCGCAATGCGGATATTAACGACGTTGCGGCGAAAGCGGACGCGTTATCCCTGAGCGCGGTTCAGCTACATGGCGATGAAGATCAGACATACATCGATGCTCTGCGACATGTTCTGGCACCTCAGGTTCAGATCTGGAAAGCGCAAAGCGTTGGCGCCATCCTGCCCGCGCGTAACCTTACGCATGTTGATAAATACGTGCTCGACAACGGCCAGGGCGGCACGGGGCAGCGTTTCGACTGGTCACTGCTGCGTGGCGAAGTGCTGGACAATGTCCTGCTGGCGGGGGGATTAAGCCCCGATAACTGTGTGGAAGCAGCCAAAACCGGCTGCGGCGGCCTCGATTTCAATTCAGGCGTAGAGTCCCAACCGGGCATAAAAGACGCCAGCAAGCTGGCATCGGTATTTAAAACTCTGCGTGCATATTAAGGAAGAGAAGATGACGACATTACTTAACCCGTATTTTGGTGAGTTTGGTGGGATGTACGTCCCACAAATCCTGATGCCCGCGCTGCGCCAGCTGGAAGAAGCGTTCGTGAGCGCGCAGAAAGATCCGGCGTTTCAGGCGGAGTTTACTGACCTGCTGAAAAACTACGCCGGTCGTCCGACGGCACTGACCAAATGCCGCAACCTGACCGAAGGCACCAGAACCACGCTCTACCTTAAACGTGAAGATCTGCTGCACGGCGGCGCGCATAAAACTAATCAGGTGCTTGGCCAGGCTCTGCTCGCCAAACGTATGGGTAAAACCGAAATTATCGCCGAAACCGGCGCGGGCCAGCACGGCGTGGCCTCTGCCCTCGCCAGCGCCCTGCTCGGCCTGAAGTGCCGCATCTATATGGGGGCGAAAGACGTTGAACGCCAGTCGCCTAACGTGTTCCGTATGCGTCTGATGGGGGCGGAAGTGATCCCTGTACACAGCGGTTCTGCCACGCTGAAAGATGCCTGTAATGAAGCGCTGCGCGACTGGTCTGGCAGCTACGAAACCGCCCACTACATGCTCGGTACCGCGGCAGGCCCGCACCCGTTCCCGACCATCGTGCGTGAATTCCAGCGCATGATCGGTGAAGAGACTAAAGCGCAGATCCTCGAAAAAGAGGGTCGCCTGCCGGATGCGGTGATCGCCTGCGTTGGCGGCGGATCTAACGCCATCGGCATGTTTGCCGATTTTATCGACGAAACCAGCGTTGGGCTGATTGGCGTTGAGCCTGCCGGCCACGGCATTGAAACGGGTGAGCACGGTGCGCCGCTGAAGCATGGCCGCGTGGGGATCTATTTCGGCATGAAGGCCCCGATGATGCAGACCGATGAAGGGCAGATTGAGGAGTCTTACTCAATTTCAGCCGGGCTGGATTTCCCGTCCGTAGGGCCGCAGCACGCGTTCCTCAACAGCACCGGCCGCGCGGATTATGTCTCCATCACTGATGACGAAGCGCTGGAGGCCTTCAAAACGCTGTGTCGCAATGAAGGGATCATCCCGGCGCTGGAGTCTTCCCACGCGCTGGCACACGCGCTGAAAATGATGAAGGAAAACCCGGAAAAAGAGCAACTGCTGGTGGTAAACCTTTCCGGTCGCGGTGACAAAGATATTTTCACCGTTCACGATATTCTGAAAGCACGAGGGGAAATCTGATGGAACGCTACGACAACGCATTTGCACAACTGAAAGCCCGCCAGGAAGGCGCTTTCGTTCCCTTCGTGACGCTGGGCGACCCCGGTCCGGAGCTGTCGCTGAAGATTATCGATACCCTGATTGACGCCGGTGCCGACGCGCTGGAGTTGGGGATTCCGTTCTCCGATCCGCTGGCGGATGGCCCGACCATCCAGAACGCGACGCTTCGCGCGTTTGCTGCGGGCGTGACGCCGGGCCAGTGCTTCGAAATGCTGGCGGCGATTCGCCAGAAGCACCCGACCATTCCGATCGGCCTGCTGATGTACGCCAACCTGGTGTTCAGCCGCGGTATTGATGCGTTTTACGCAGAGTGCGCCCGCGTGGGCGTTGACTCCGTGCTGGTGGCTGACGTGCCCGTTGAAGAGTCTGCGCCGTTCCGTCAGGCGGCGATGCGCCACAACGTCGCGCCGATTTTCATCTGTCCACCGAATGCTGATGACGATCTGTTGCGCCAGATTGCCTCTTACGGACGGGGTTACACTTACCTGCTCTCCCGTGCGGGCGTCACCGGTGCGGAAAACAAAGCCGCGCTTCCGCTGCATCATCTGGTGGAGAAGCTGGCAGAATACCATGCTGCACCGCCGCTTCAGGGCTTTGGGATTTCCTCTCCGGATCAGGTTACTGCGGCGATTGACGCGAAAGCCGCCGGGGCCATTTCCGGTTCGGCTATCGTGAAAATCATCGAGAAGAATGTGGATAAGCCAGAGCAGATGCTGGCTGAGTTACACGCATTCGTCACATCCATGAAAGCGGCCACACACAAGGCGTAACCGTTAACACCGTCTGGCCCCGGCGTCAGGCGGTTTTCCCTTATCTCTTCCTGAAATAAGCAGGTCAAAATTGATCCTGTCGATATTTTCGGTGTGAATGACTTTTCAAACGTTCGCGTAAGCGTATGATCTGGGCTCTTTTTAGCGTTACCCTTCTGAGTTCAGAGGTTATTCATGTCCTGGCATTCCTTCAAACAGACTTACCTGGTTAAGTTCTGGTCACCTGTTCCGGCCGTTATCGCGGCAGGCATTCTCTCTACCTATTATTTCGGTATTACCGGCACCTTCTGGGCTGTTACGGGCGAGTTTACCCGCTGGGGTGGGCAGCTATTACAGCTGGCAGGCGTTCATGCCGAAGAGTGGGGTTACTTCAAACTGATCCATCTTGAGGGCACACCGCTGACCCGCATCGACGGGATGATGATCATTGGCATGTTTGGCGGATGTTTTGCGGCCGCGCTGTGGGCCAACAACGTTAAGTTGCGCATGCCGAAAAGCCGCATCCGCATTATGCAGGCCGTGGTCGGCGGTATCATTGCCGGGTTTGGCGCCCGCCTCGCGATGGGCTGTAATCTGGCCGCGTTCTTTACCGGTATTCCGCAGTTCTCGCTGCATGCCTGGTTCTTTGCCGTCGCCACCGCCATTGGCTCATATTTCGGTGCAAAGTTCACCCTGCTGCCACTGTTCCGCATTCCGGTGAAAATGACGAAAGTTAGCGCTGCATCTCCGTTAACGCAAAAACCCGATCAGGCGCGTCGTCGCTTCCACCTCGGTATGCTGGTCTTTTTTGCTATGGTTGCCTGGGCGATTTGCACGGCGATGAATCAGCCCAAACTCGGTCTGGCCATGCTGTTCGGCGTCGGCTTTGGTCTGCTGATTGAACGCGCGCAGATCTGCTTTACCTCCGCGTTTCGCGATATGTGGATCACCGGACGAACCATGATGGCGAACGCGATCATTGCCGGTATGGCCGTGAGCGCGATCGGCATCTTCAGCTACGTTCAGCTCGGCGTGGAACCGAAAATCATGTGGGCGGGCCCAAATGCGGTCATTGGCGGGCTGCTGTTTGGTTTTGGCATCGTGCTGGCGGGCGGGTGTGAAACCGGCTGGATGTATCGCGCTGTGGAAGGCCAGGTGCATTACTGGTGGGTGGGTCTGGGTAACGTGATTGGCTCTACCCTTCTGGCCTGCTACTGGGATGACGTCTCTCCGGTGCTGGCAACAAACTGGGACAAGGTCAACCTGCTGAAAACCTTTGGTCCACTCGGGGGACTCCTGGTGACCTACGCCCTGCTGCTTATCGCCTTCTTACTGGTTGTTGCACAAGAGAAGCGCTTCTTCCGACGCGTCACCGTCAAAACTGAAACTCAGGAGAATGCCGCATGAAAGAGATCGTGCCTGATTATCGTCTCGATATGGTGGGTGAACCTTGCCCTTACCCGGCCGTCGCCACGCTTGAAGCGCTACCGCAGCTAAAGAAAGGTGAAATTCTGGAAGTGGTGAGCGATTGCCCCCAGTCGATCAATAACATTCCGCTTGATGCCAAAAATCACGGCTATACCGTGCTGGATATCCAGCAGGACGGACCAACCATTCGTTATTTAATTCAGAAGTGATTTCACGATCGAAAAAGGCCTCTCAGAGGCCTTATCTAGTTTACTGGCTTTGGCCACCGTCGTCGTCTGAGTTTCGGCAGGCATGAATGAGTGGTGAGACGTGTTCCGCAAACGGAACAGATAGCACCGTGAGGTAGGCTATGTGCTGGGCTGAACGTCGTGAACTGAAACTGTTTACCTGCACAAACCGGACACTCAAATTTAATGTTGGGGATATCCCCTCCAGCCAGGTATGTGGAACAACCACCATACAGCAATCCCCGGCTGACCGGGGATATATCTTCTGTCAGAAACGATAACCTGCTGAGAACATAAATACCCATGGATCCAGACGGGTACTGATACTCTGCTGCTCACCGCCAGCTTTAAAGCGCACGTCTGTATCAATGTCCATATACCAGACCGAGGCGTTGATCAGCCAGTCACGGTTAATCAGATAATCCAGACCAACCTGCCCCGCCATGCCCCATGAGTCTTTCAGGCTGAGATCGGATAGCCCAGCCTCTTTACCGGTATCGTTAAATTTCTCATCAAAGAAGGTGGTGTAGTTAACGCCTGCACCAATATAAGGGCGTAACTTGCTGCTGGAATCGCCGAAGTACCACTGCGCCATCAGGGTTGGTGGTAAATGGTGCACCGTAGCAATGTCCCCGGTCGGCCCTAAACCGACGCGGTGACGGAATGGCGTGGCGGCCAGAAGCTCAACGCCAATGTTATCCGTAGCCATATACGTGAATGTCAGGCCTAACTGGGTGTTATTGCTGACGCTAAACCCGCCCATACCCAGAACATTGTCGGAACCTTCCGTTGGACGCACCGTTGCCGAACCGGCACGAATAAAGAATTCACCTGCTTCATGCGCGTACGCGCCGCCAGAGAGACTGCTTAAGATAAGGGCTGCCACCGCTAATTTTTTCATATCCGCTCCATCGTTGTGGTTTTAATTGCGGAGGAGAATATACTCACAAATGAGTAATAAGTGATCTAACACAGATCACATTAAAACCAGTAAGTTAACATTCATTGATCTAGGTTAATTTTTGGTGACGCCTCATAAAGCAATAAGTTGTTACCGCGTCAATTTTTGGCATTTCATAGTTAAAAAATTTTCTGTTTTTCCTCTCTTGCGCTTCCTGTAGCGGCTGGATAATTTATCGCTCTCACAATCTGATTTGATGCGTTCTACTTTTGCAGGTGTGCCATGAGTGATCATAACCCGTGCATGACGTGCGGAGCCTGTTGTGCGTATTTTCGAGTCTCTTTCTACTGGGCTGAAGCCAGCGATGGCGGCGGCACCGTTCCGGTTGATCTCACTGAACCCTTGACCCCTTTCCTGCGTTGCATGCGCGGCACCAACCAAAAACAGAGCCGCTGTGTGGCACTGCAAGGTGAACCTGGGGTATCCACCCGCTGTTCCATTTACGCGGATCGCCCCAGCCCGTGTCGCACTTTCGCGATGTCGGGAGTGGATGGGCAGGTCAATGAGGCATGCAATCGCGCCCGCGCCCGCTATGGATTACCGCCCCTTTACAAAGATATGCTTTTCCATACAAGCCTTGATGCTGCCACCAGCGTGTTATCCGGTGTACAATTGCCGGCTAATTAACACCTGCAATACCCAAGGAGAGTGCATGTCTATCACGGCGAAGTCTGTCTACCGTGACACGGGAAATTTTTTCCGCAATCAGTTCGTTACTTTTTTACTGATCGCGTTGTTGTGCGCCTTTATTACGGTGGTGCTGGGTCATGCGTTCTCACCCAGTGATGAACAGATTGCCTCGCTGAGCCAGGGGGATCATCTTGCAGGCAGCGCAGGGTTATTTGACCTTGTGCAGAATATGACGCCAGAGCAACAGCAAATCTTGCTGCGTGCATCTGCGGCATCTACCTTCTCGGGGCTGATCGGCAACGCCATTCTGGCGGGTGGCGTGTTGCTGATGATCCAGCTGGTGTCTGCCGGCCAACGCGTCAGCGCGTTACGTGCCATCGGGGCCAGTGCTCCGGTGCTGCCGAAACTGTTTATCCTCATCTTCCTGACCACGCTGCTGGTCCAGGTGGGGATAATGTTGGTTGTCGTTCCGGGCGTGCTGCTGGCTATCGTGCTTTCATTTGCGCCAGTAATGGTTGTGCAGGACAAAATGGGTATTTTCACCGCCATGCGCAGCAGCATAAGGCTCGCGTGGGCGAATATGCGTCTGGTCGCCCCGGCCGTTATCAGCTGGTTGCTGGCCAAGACTCTACTGTTGCTGTTTGCGCCGAATTTTGCGGTATTAACGCCAAACGTCGGCGCGGTTGTCGCCAATACGCTGAGCAATCTGATTTCAGCTGTACTGCTGGTCTATTTGTTCCGCCTGTACATGTTAATTCGTCAGTAACCGGGATCGCAGAATGAAGCAGTTTCTTGATTTTTTACCGCTGATCGTATTTTTCGCTTTTTATAAGCTGTACGACATCTATGCCGGCACGCTGGCGCTGATTGTGGCAACGGCTGTGGTGCTGATTTACAGCTGGGTTCGCTATCGCAAAGTTGAAAAGATGGCGCTCATCACTTTCCTGATGGTGGCGGTGTTTGGTGGTCTGACGTTGTTCTTCCACAATGATGAATTTATCAAATGGAAGGTCACAGTGATTTACGGCCTGTTTGCGGGCGCGCTGCTCATCAGCCAGTGGGTGATGAAGAAGCCGCTGATCCAGCGCATGCTGGGGAAAGAACTGACGCTGCCGCAGGCTGTGTGGGGGCGTCTGAATATCGCCTGGGCGCTATTTTTTATTCTGTGTGGTCTGGCGAATATCTATATCGCATTCTGGCTGCCGCAGAATATCTGGGTCAACTTCAAGGTGTTTGGCCTGACGGCGCTGACCCTTATCTTCACCCTGCTCAGCGGCGTTTATATTTATCGCCACATGCCGCAGGATGACAAGCACTGATCCTTCTGGCCAGATCGTCACGCGGTCTGGCCTCTTTTCCCGCCTTCTCTTTTCTCCACAATCTTCCTGCGAAAATGTCTGAATCATGAAGATTTTATGGAGATTGCTGTCGCTTTATTGTAATGATAATCACTATCATTAATATTCTTCATCGCATTTTTAACAAATGGAAATGAGTTGATGAATAACATAATAAGATTTGCCCCGGCTACACTTACACTCGCCATTTTTTCAACGCTATACCAGAGCGCGCACGCAGCGGAAGATCCTCTCGCCGATGGTGAAACAATGGTCGTTCAGGCAACCGCTGAAGAGGCCCTAAAGCAACAGCCGGGGGTTTCCATCATCACGGCAAAGGACATAGAAAAGGATCCACCGGTTAACGATCTTTCGGAAATTATTCGCAAAATGCCCGGGGTTAACCTCACCGGAAACAGCGCGACAGGCAGTCGTGGTAACAACCGTCAGATCGACATCCGTGGTATGGGGCCAGAGAACACGCTGATTCTGATTGACGGTGTGCCGGTGACGTCACGTAACTCGGTGCGCTACAGCTGGCGCGGGGAGCGCGACACCCGCGGGGACACAAACTGGGTTCCGCCAGAGATGGTTGAGCGTATTGAAGTGCTCCGGGGACCAGCTGCCGCCCGCTATGGTTCGGGGGCTGCCGGCGGCGTCGTCAACATCATTACCAAACGCCCGTCCAACGACTGGCACGGCTCCCTCTCCCTGTACACTAACCAGCCTGAAAATGATAAAGAGGGGGCGACGAAACGCGCTAATTTTGATCTGAGCGGCCCCCTCGCGGGCGATGCGTTAACGATGCGCCTGTACGGGAACATCAACAAAACCGACGCAGATGCTCAGGACATCAACACCGCGCAAAACGGCTCTTACGCCGCCGGGCGAGAGGGCGTACGTAACAAGGACATTAATGCCCTGCTCTCCTGGAAACTCACGCCACAGCAGATTATCGATTTCGACTACAGCTACAGCCGCCAGGGCAATATCTACGCGGGTGATACTCAATACAGCAACAGCAACGTCAGCCCTGACGGTCTGGTGTCGTCCCTGTATGGACACGAAACCAACCGAATGTACCGCCAGTCTTATGGCATTACGCACAACGGCATCTGGGACTGGGGTCAGTCAAAGTTCGGGGTTTATTATGAAAAGACCAACAACACCCGACTGGAAGAAGGCTCTACGGGCAAAGTTGAAGGGATGATCAATAGCGATAAATACGATACCAGCCGGCTGGAGTCATACCGTTCAACGGGTGAACTGAACATTCCTTTCTTCTGGCTAGTCGAACAGACGCTAACCGTGGGTGCAGAATGGAACCGTGATGAACTGAACGATCCGGCCTCAATGCAGTCGACAAATGTGTCGGGAGAAGTGATTAACGGTGTTCCCGGCACGGCTTCTGAGCGCAACAGCAAAAACAGCGCTGACCTCACCGGCATCTATCTTGAGGACAATATTGAAGCGCGTCAGGGCACCAACCTGATCCCAGGGCTCCGCTTTGATTATCACAATCAGTTTGGCAGCAACTGGAGTCCGAGCCTGAACCTCTCTCAGGATTTGGGTGACATGTTCAAGGTTAAAGCGGGTATCGCTCGGGTATTTAAAGCGCCAAACTTGTATCAATCCAGCGAAGGCTATCTGCTTTCCACCCGCGGTAATGGCTGCCCGAATAACGTTTCCGAAGGAAGCTGTTATCTGTTAGGTAACCCGGATCTGGATCCGGAAATCAGCGTGAACAAAGAGATCGGCCTGGCCTTTGCCCTGGAAGGCTACGAGGCTGGAATTACCTGGTTCCGCAATGATTACAAAAACAAGATCGTTTCAGGAACGGACGTGCTGGGGCAGACAAGCAGCGGCGCAAATATCCTGCAATGGGAGAACGGCGGTAAGGCCGTTGTTGAAGGTCTGGAAGGCAACCTCACCGTCCCTGTTATTCGCGACACGCTAACCTGGCGTACTAATGCGACGTATATGATTCAGTCTGAAAGTAAAGACACCGGTAATCCGTTGTCGATTATCCCCAAATATACCGTCAACACCATGCTGGACTGGGAGGTTAACAGCAAGCTTTCAGCCAACGTAAGCTGGACGATGTACGGCCGCCAGAAGCCCAGAGAAAACGCTGAAATCCGCAAAGAGGAAAATGCGATGTCCAACAGAGAGATCGGCGCGTATTCCATCGTGGGTATCGGCAGTAACTATCAGCTGACCAAAAACCTGCGCCTGAATGCCGGCATCAGCAACCTCTTTGACAAGCAGATTTACCGTGAAAATGACGGTGCATCTACCTATAACGAACCGGGCCGCGCCTATTACGCTGGCGTAACCATGTCCTTCTGACCTTCAGGCGCCCGCGCTGCGGGCGCTAACCCTATTCTCTCCAGCCAGAAATCATAGTAGCATCCCGCCTGAAGTCTTCAGTTACGAGTTTAAAAACAATGACAACAAATGACGCCCCACAGGGCGAACTGGTTTTACGCACACTGGCAATGCCTGCGGATACGAATGCCAATGGCGATATTTTTGGCGGCTGGTTAATGTCGCAGATGGATATGGGCGGTGCAATCCTGGCAAAAGAGATTGCACACGGGCGCGTGGTAACCGTCCGGGTCGATGGCATGACCTTCCTGCGCCCCGTCGCGGTGGGGGACGTGGTGTGCTGTTACGCACGCTGCGTAAAACGCGGCAATACGTCTATCTCCATTAACATTGAAGTATGGGTGAAAAAAGTCTCTTCTGAACCGATTGGTCAGCGCTATAAGGCGACGGAGGCCCTGTTCATCTACGTGGCAGTGGATAGCGACGGTAAGCCCCGCCAGCTCCCACGGAACTGATCCTCAGGTAAAAAAAAGCCTCCTTTCGGAGGCTTCTTTTATTCCATCTGTGCCCCGCCGTTCAGGCGGAAGACAATATTTACAATCAACCCATTGCCGGGTTTACCGGCTTCATAACGCCACCTGCGCATGGCCGATTTAACTTCGCGTTCAAACATATTCGCCGGCTGTGCGGACAGGATTTCCACGTTATCCACACGTCCATCAGCCGTAACGTCGAATTTCACCCGTACACGCCCTTCAATACGTAACGCCTGAGCACGTGCCGGATACTGCGGCTGGTTACGGCTCAGCGCGCGCGGGCCCGCTGGCGCCGTTACCGTCGGTTTTGTCGCGGTCGTGGTGTTACTCATCAGCGGACGTGACGGGGCGGCATTTTCAACCGGCTGCGTGGTGCGTGGCTCAACCGGACGCACTTCGCGTTTCGGACGCTCTTCCACCTTTTTGACCGGCTTGGGTTTTGGCTTCGGCTTAGGTTTCGGCTCTGGCTTATGGATCACCACCGGCGCTTCTTTTGGCGGTTCAGGAATCGGCTCGGGTTCCGGCTCGGGTTCAACAACGGGCTGTGGCGGCGGCGGCGCAACCTGCGGCGGTTCAAGATCCGCGGGCGATACCATGGTCACAGAAATTGGCTGCGCTGGCGCTGGCATTTCAATAACCTGATGAACCGAGGTATAGAGCAGACCCGCCACGACAGCACCGTGAATAACGACGGAAAGCAGCGTCGGCCATGGAAAGCGGCGAGGTAAATCAAGGGTCATCGAAGTCATAATCATCAACGTTAAAAAACC
Organism: Enterobacter cloacae complex sp. 402C9; assembly: GCF_050030745.1. Classification (NCBI taxonomy): domain Bacteria; kingdom Pseudomonadati; phylum Pseudomonadota; class Gammaproteobacteria; order Enterobacterales; family Enterobacteriaceae; genus Enterobacter; species Enterobacter cloacae complex sp. 402C9. The sequence continues at coordinate 2,555,308 of NZ_JBLGUW010000001.1, forward strand.
GAACCTCGATTTTAAATGCAAATAGCAATCATATTCAATAAGACACTTTGTCCTGGCGCAATTTAAGCGTATAAGAGGGCAAAAAAGGGGCATCCAGATCAGGGTTTTAACATTGTTATTATCTTTACATTGCAGTCATTTGTGCTTTCACATAACGTAAATGTCACTTTTACCGGTTAAGGAGCTTTGCCGTGCTTTATGTGATTTACGCTGAAGATGTACCTGATTCTCTGGAAAAACGTGTTTCCGTTCGCCCTGCCCATCTGGCGCGTTTACAGCTGCTACAGGATGAAGGTCGGTTGCTGACCGCAGGCCCGATGCCTGCCGTTGACAGCAACGATCCGGGCGCGGCGGGTTTTACTGGCTCCACGGTGATTGCCGAGTTTGAATCTCTGGAAGCCGCGCAGGCCTGGGCAGAAGCAGACCCGTACGTCGCAGCCGGCGTGTACGAGAAAGTCACTGTTCGCCCGTATAAAAAAGTGTTCTGAAATGAAAGGCTCCCTCGGGAGCCATTTTAAACACCTTAACACAATGAAATAAAATGATTTATTACAGGCCGAGTCCACATATTGACCACATTGACACATTACTTCCCGCCCATGCGGGAAGTTTCATTTAAATCATTCTCTATTTAAAAGATTTCTCGGCAAGATTACTTAACAAGCTCACGCATTACGTTCCCATACTTAAATTTCAGATTTTGACTTGAGAGGAACATGCCACTGTTAGCTCTGAATCGCCACGGGTTTAACAGACACCTCAGAGTCATTTAAGATGACTTAAAGAGAGGTGCCCATGAGCGGTAAGCGTTATCCTGAAGAGTTTAAAATTGAAGCAGTCAAACAGGTTGTTGAACGCGGTCATTCTGTTTCCAGTGTTGCAACACGTCTCGATATCACCACTCACAGTCTTTACGCCTGGATAAAGAAGTACGGTCCGGATTCTTCCACTCATAATGAACAGTCAGATGCTCAGGCCGAAATCCACGAAGGCTGGCTGTATCTGGCCGTGGTGGTTGACCTGTTCTCACGCAAAGTTATCGGCTGGTCAATGCAACCCCGCATGACAAAAGAGATTGTCCTGAACGCATTACTTATGGCGGTGTGGAGGCGTAATCCTCAAAAGCAGGTACGGTTCACTCTGATCAGGGCAGTCAGTACACGAGCCATGAGTGGCAGTCGTTCCTGAAATCACAAGGTCTGGAAGGCAGCATGAGTCGTCGCTGTAACTGCCACGACAACGCGGTTGCGGAAAGCTGTGCCAGCGCTGACGCTGACTGGCAAATGCTGGAGTAAAAAACGGATGCAAACTCATGCACCTGATGCATGTAGAGCTTAAATACGAGAAAATCGCGAGTAAATGGCATGACAAGACCGGCATTCTGAGTGCCGGTCTTGTGGCTTGATGCAAGCATCAGTTTTGCCATGAAATGATGTCGTCCAGTCCAGAGAGCAGGTCGGGAAAGTAACTTTCATCAATATCGAAGGAATCATCAAGGGTAATACTGTCAGCATGGTTTTCAGGCTTAAGTACCATGCTAACGCCAACAGCCCCGGCAAAATGTGCCTGATGAAACTTAAGCACAACCTGCTCGAATGCCGAGGTTAAATTAATATCCTTAAATTTCGCCCCTGTCTTTAAGGCCAGATGGAAATCATGTGTATCATACCTGAACTGCTCCAACTGACCGACAAAAAACTCTGCAGCAAATTCTGTTTTTAAGGCTGGGATTGAGAATTCAACCCAAACCATAATACGGCTATAAGCAGGCTCTTCGGGCTCAGCCAGCCTTTCATAAGGTGTTAATTTAAGGTGTCTGTCACCGCTTGTGATATCTATCATGATCCCCCCTTAAGGCATGTACTGAAAATGCATGATAGTCCAGTCAGCTTCCCTGACCAAAACCTCAAGACGGTAAGACTTGTAAATATAAGTGCCTTTATTTTGCCTGTCTTCCACAAGCTTATACATACGAGCCTCGTAACGGAAAAGCCCTGGCTTTTTGAGAGGATCCGGCGTTCTTATGCCATAACGAATGGCCTTTTCCTAAATCTGCAAAGGCACATAACGACCTGGGGTCAGCATGTGTTTTACAGATGACTCACTCATCCTGAGCGCGCGAGCTGATAAGCCCATTTTAAGGCGGCCACGCAAGAGACTGATGGTAGCCTCACTGAGCCTCACAGTTACGGCGGCTTTGACACCACTTTTCAGTAACGACTGACCTGCCCGTAAAAGACGAAATGCACCAAAAGCAATTAGAGCGAGGTCTGTTGGGTCAATCAGGGGGGCTTCTAATGGCGCTTCTTCCAGCCTAACAAACATGCCGTCTGCATCATAAATCTGCCATAAACCGGGAGCCTGAGCGACGGAATAACCAATACACATCCCGCTTTCGTCATCAACGATGGGTTTTGAGTTCAGTGGAGGATTGCGTGGGCGAAATTCGAAATATTCACCGGCTGGCAATGTAGACTGGAAGGTGTAGAAACGTCCTGGCTGGTCTGTAATTAATCCAACGCTCATTGTCATGATTTCCTTTTGGGCTAACCTTTGAGTCATCATAAAGGACGTTTTTACTTCAATCTACTTTTCCTGATTCTGATTTTATCGGCTTAGAAGTTAACGCCTCTCAGGGCTCGTTGTTCAACACCACCGACACTGAAAGCGAGTTTCAGCACCGGCGGCGTTGCTATCGTCGACGTGGCGGCGGAATTATCGAACCTATCACCGGTGTAAACCCCTCAATTTTCGTATCGCTGATCTCGCTATATTTGCGGTTATTTTCTCTTGCGATAATTAGCCATCTGAATAAATAATCTTTCATAAAGTCCACTCCATTTCAGTTGAATTTCCAGGCCACTCGTCAGCAGCCGGATATTTGAAACTTTTCTTGCCATAAATCACCGTGCCCCACGCGCCAGCGCGTCGAGCTCACACCGTTCCGGGGTAATGCCGTCCTGAGCTAAATCGAAACGAATTTTTGCGACGCGATCCCTTTCGGACTTTGTCATCCGGGCTGATGGCGCTTGCTCGCTGGTTTTGAGCGGCGCATTGCTTCTTTGATGCCGATGTTTGCGCGGTGCGCGAGCTTTTAACGCCTCGTTAAGCACCTACACAACGTCTGGCTCATTCCAACCGATAACCCCGCGCTCAATCAGATTTAACACCGCTGCGGCTTGCTCGGACGGTGTGGGGGTCATAACTGGATCGCCACCGCCTGTGAGCTTTCCACAGTTATTGACAGGACTCCGGGCGCGTCAGAGCCGCTTTTTATGGCTTTTGACTGCTAGTAGTAAAACGTGAAGCCTTGTCTGGCGCGGCTTTCCAACTACGCCAGACATTAAAAAGGCTCCCTCGGGAGCCTTTTCTTCATTCAGTGCAGCGACGCCAGCCTCGCCGCAAATCCAACAAACAGCAGGCCTATCAACCCGTTCCCTAGCTTCGCCAGTTTCTTTTTGGTTTTCAGGTAACGCGTGACAAACGCGCCTGAGAAAATCAGGAAGCTCATGTACATGAAGCTGATCAGCTCAAGCGTTGTGGCGAGGATCAGGAACGACGTGCCGGTATTCTTCGCATTGACATCAATGAACTGCACGAAGAACGATACGTAAAAGAGAATCGCTTTCGGGTTCGTCAGGCTCAGCACCAGCGAACGCTTAAGGATCGCGCTTGCCGGTTCGGCGCTACTTTCGTGCGCATTTTTTTGACGTGTCATAACGGACCAGAGCATTTTTCCGCCGAGCCACAGCAGATAAAACGCCCCAAGATAGCGGACAATATTAAATAATACCGGAGTGGTCTGAATCAACGCGGCAACGCCCGCCCAGGCCAGAAACATCAGCACGGCATCACCAATAAACACACCGGTGGCTGCCAGATAGCCTTTCTTAACGCCGTGGCCAATCCCTGTTTTCAGCACAAACAAGGTGTTCGGTCCTGGAACCAGCACGATAAAAAATGCGCCGACAACATAGGTCCAGAAATTCAGTACACCAAACTCCGCAAACACGTCTCACTCCTTTTGCTCAAAAACAGCGGGGATACCGGTAATAACGGTATCCCCTGAATCAGTTGCGCTATTGTACGCCGTTATAGCCATCAAGATAAGTCGCGGCCAGTTCGTTACCAAATAATATGGCGTCTTTACTGTCCATGTCCGAAGACCATTTATCCTTCGCGTTGCCTGCGTACAATTCCTGCGACTTCGCATTTTCTTTCAGCTGATCGCGAATGCTTTGCGCGTATTCACTGGCTTCAGCCTGAGTCCACCCTTCCGCACGGTCAGCTTTGCCCCGGGCATAAAGCTCGCGGAACTGCGCTACGTTCAGGTGATAATTTTTCTGCACGCTGGAGGTGTAATTGCCGCCAGTAAAGCTGGACTGATGCGACACGAAATAAAACGCGTGCCGTTCGGGTGAGGTTTTGCTACTGGCACAACCGCTTAATACTGCAATCCCGAAGAGTGCTGCCATCACTTTTACGTTCATCCTTTTTTCCTTTAATAAAGCCAATGTATTCCCCACGCAAAAACATAATCTGCCAATGAGGAAAATGACGAAAGTCCTAAACCTTCCCTGAGCGCATCCAGCGCCAAAAGTGCAATAAAAATCCAGAGATAAGGATTCATCTTTTAATATCATGACGTTATGGGGACGTAGTATATCGTGGAAAGCAGACGGGAGGAGACTGCAAAGATTGATAGTCTGGATGTTTAATGGGCACCTTTACGGTGCCCCTCATGCTTTTCAGATATCCTGGACCGCGAACAGCAGCGCGTTACGGTGTCTGTTCAGGCCACATTTTCTGATGGCGTGGATACGCATATTGCGGCGGGATTGTGCTTCCAGCCAACGAGCCTTACGACGACTCACCTGTCGCAACATGCGCCAGCGCCCTACTTCAGTTCTACTGCGCTTCATGTCTACAACTCTTTCTCTAACAGAGATGCCATTATATGCCTAAGCAGGCGGCAAACCAGCGCTTTTATCTGCCGTTTTTATTTGCCAGATGAATCCTGATGCGTAAACTCATAACAATACGCTTTCAAAAGGATTTTTTATTTATGACAACCTTCTACACCGTGGTGAGTTGGCTGGTCATTTTAGGATACTGGCTATTAATTGCCGGGGTGACGTTGCGCATTCTGATGAAACGCAGAGCGGTACCTTCCGCCATGGCCTGGCTTCTGATTATCTACATTCTGCCGCTGGTGGGCATCATCGCCTATCTCTCTTTCGGTGAACTTCATCTGGGTAAACGCCGGGCCGAACGCGCCCGTGCCATGTGGCCCTCCACGGCAAAATGGCTTGCCGACCTTAAAGCCTGCAAGCATATCTTCGCCGAAGAGAACAGCAGCGTGGCCGCATCTTTGTTCAAGCTGTGCGAACGCCGCCAGGGCATTGCTGGGGTAAAAGGCAATCAGCTGCAACTGATGACCTCTTCCGATGACGTGATGCAGGCGCTGATCCGTGATATCCAGCTCGCCCGGCATAATATCGAGATGGTGTTTTATATCTGGCAGCCGGGCGGCATGGCGGACCAGGTCGCCGAATCGCTGATGGCCGCTGCACGTCGCGGTATCCACTGCCGCCTGATGCTGGACTCCGCCGGCAGCGTGGCCTTTTTCCGTAGCCCGTGGGCAGGCATGATGCGCAACGCCGGTATCGAGGTGGTCGAGGCGCTGAAAGTGAATCTTATGCGCGTCTTTCTGCGCCGCATGGATCTTCGTCAGCACCGGAAAATGGTTCTGATCGATAACTATATCGCCTACACCGGCAGCATGAACATGGTCGACCCCCGCTTCTTTAAACAGGATTCCGGCGTGGGGCAATGGATCGATTTGATGGCTCGCATGGAAGGCCCGGTGGCAACCTCTATGGGCATCGTCTATTCGTGCGACTGGGAAATTGAAACCGGTAAACGCATTCTTCCCCCGCCGCCGGATGGCAATATCATGCCATTTGAGGAAGCCAGCGGGCACACTATCCACACTATCGCCTCCGGTCCTGGCTTCCCGGAAGATCTGATCCATCAGGCACTGCTTACCGCCGCGTACTCAGCGCGGGAATATCTGATCATGACCACGCCCTATTTCGTCCCCAGCGACGACCTTCTGCACGCCATCTGTACAGCGGCACAGCGCGGAGTGGATGTGAGCATTATTATGCCGCGCAAGAACGATTCGCTGCTGGTCGGGTGGGCAAGTCGCGCGTTCTTTAGTGAGCTGCTGGCCGCGGGCGTTAAAATCTATCAGTTCGAAGGCGGTCTGTTACACACCAAGAGCGTGCTGGTAGACGGAGAGCTGAGCCTGGTGGGTACCGTCAACCTCGATATGCGCAGTCTGTGGCTGAATTTTGAAATAACGCTGGTCATTGATGACGCCGGTTTCGGCGGCGATCTGGCGGCGGTTCAGGATGATTATATCTCCCGCTCACGCCTGCTGGACGCCAGACTGTGGGCGAAACGTCCGCTGTGGCAGCGAATTGCCGAACGACTGTTTTACTTCTTTAGTCCGTTGCTGTAAAACGTGCCCAACGATGTTTAACAGGTAGTCATCATGGAAATGGATCTGAACAATCGCCTGACCGAAGACGAAACGCTCGAACAGGCCTACGATATTTTTCTCGAGCTGGCGGTCGATAATCTCGACCCTGCTGACGTCATTCTTTTCAACCTGCAATTTGAAGAGCGTGGCGGTGCTGAGCTGTTCGATCCGTCTGAAGACTGGGCCGAACACGTCGATTTTGATCTCAACCCGGACTTCTTCGCTGAGGTGGTAATTGGCCTGGCAGATGAAGACGGCGGAGAAATTAACGACATCTTTGCCCGCGTCCTGCTGTGCCGCGAGAAAGACCATAAGCTGTGCCATATTCTCTGGCGCGAATAATAAAAAAGGCTGCCCGCGCAGCCTTTTTTATTTAATCCGGCAAGGCATTTCCACAGCGGTGACAAAACCGCGCCCCGGGTTCATGATTTCCCTGCTGACAATTCGGACATTTGCGTTGCTGCTTGCTGTTCTGGAAGGCGCTGCTCATATGGGTGGTAATTAGCCCCGTCGGTATCGCTATCACCGAATAACCGATCAGGATAAGAACCGATGCCACAATACGTCCGAGCGGCGTATGCGGTGTAATATCGCCATAGCCCACGGTGGTCACCGTGACGATAGCCCAGTAAACCGACGCATTAAGCGTGGTAAACCCGTATTTTGGCCCTTCGATTAAATACATCAGGGAGCCAAAAACGATCATCACGATAGCAATAAACGAATAGAAGAGAATAAGCTGGTGGCGGGCGCTGACAATGGCGACCCAAAAAACCCTCAGCGACGGCATAAAGCGCAGCAGCTTCAGAATTCGTAACACACGAATCGCCCGCATTGCGCGCCAGGCAAACACATAATTCAGGCTGATCTCAGGCCACAGCCACATGACATACAGCGGCAGGATAGTGGCTAAATCAATAAATCCCCAGAAGCTGAAAACGTATTTCGCCGGATTTGGCCAGCTAATGACCCTCAGCACATACTCTGCGGTAAACACCAGCGTGACGATCAATTCCAGCCAGACAAAAACGTGCCACTCCTCATACGTCATGTGGTACTGCGTTCCGGCACCGGATTCGATAAAGATAATAATGACGCTAATCAGCGCAAATAAGCCACACAGACCCTCGAAACGGCGACCGGAAACCGTTTCTGGATCAAATAAAAGGTGATAAAGCCGCTGACGGGCCGACGTGAATAATCGCGACACATTAACCTCTAAAAAATAAGGGCTGACATCATGTCAGCCCTTGCGATTATAACGGGTCTACTTTCAGGCAGGAAACCGCATGTCGGAAACTGCCCTCCAGAACCGGCCGTGTTTTTGCACATTCCGGCCCGGCTATTGGGCATCGCGTACGGAATACGCAGCCTGAAGGCGGGTTGATTGGCGAAGGCAGTTCACCTTCCAGAAGCTGAATGGTTTTATTTTTTTCCAGATCGGGATCCGGAACGGGAACCGCAGACATCAGCGCTTTGGTATAAGGGTGCAGCGGATTATGGTACACCTCATCATACGTGCCCAGTTCCACGGCGTGGCCCAGATACATGACCAGCACACGGTCTGAAATGTGTTTTACCACCGCCAGATCGTGGGCGATGAAGATCAGCGACAGCCCCATTTCCCGTTGCAGTTTCTGTAGCAGGTTAACCACCTGGGCCTGGATGGAAACGTCCAGCGCCGAAACCGGCTCATCACAGATAATCAGTTTCGGTTCAAGGATCAACGCGCGTGCGATACCGATACGCTGGCACTGACCGCCGGAAAACTCGTGAGGGTAGCGGTTGATGAGGTTAGGCAACAGACCCACCTTCAGCATCATCGCTTTCACCCGATCGCGAACTTCCTGGCGCGGCATCTTCGGATGATAGGTGCGCAGCGGCTCGGCAATGATTTCGCCAATGGTCATACGCGGGTTCAGGGACGCCAGAGGATCCTGGAAAATCATCTGGATATCACTGCGCACATTGCGCCATTCATCCGGCTTCATCCCCAGCAGATCTTTGCCAAGCCAGGCCACTTTCCCGTCGGTGGCTTTCACCAGGCCGATGATCGCACGCGCAAACGTCGACTTGCCGCAGCCGGATTCGCCCACCACGCCCAGGGTCTCCCCTTCGTACAGGCGTAGCGTGACGCCATCCACCGCTTTCAGGGTTTTGGCTGGCTGCCAGAACCACTGTTTACCGTCTTTGATATCGAAATGGACCTTCAGGTCAGCGATTTCGAGCAGCACATTTCTTTTTTCGTCGATTGCGTTCATACCAGCTCCTCCAGCGGCTTAAAGCAGGCGCGTAGACGGCCTGGGGCAAACGCTTCCAGCGGCGGTGCGCTGTTACAGATTTCCATCGCATGCGGACAGCGTGGCTGGAACGGGCAGCCTTTTGGCAAACGCAGCAGGTTTGGCGGGTTGCCCGGGATAGTCAGCAGCGACTCCCCTTCCGCATCAAGGCGCGGTACGGCATTCAGCAGCCCGATAGAGTACGGGTGGGCTGGCTGGTAGAACACATCGCGGGCATTACCGTATTCCATCGTGCGGCCTGCATACATGACTAACACTTTGTCGCAGATCCCGGCAACGACGCCTAAATCGTGGGTGATCATGATGATGGCGGTGTTGAACTCACGCTTCAGCTCGTTCAGCAGCGTCATGATCTGCGCCTGTACGGTCACGTCGAGAGCGGTGGTTGGTTCATCAGCGATCAGCAGTTTTGGCCGGCAAAGCAATGCCATCGCGATCATGACGCGCTGACGCATACCGCCGGAGAACTCGTGCGGATACATGCGCATGCGCTTGCGTGCTTCAGGCATTTTCACCGCATCCAGCATTTTGACGGACTCTTCAAACGCTTCGGCTTTGCCCAGCCCCTTGTGGAGCATCAGCACTTCCATCAGCTGTTCACCCACCCGCATATAGGGGTTCAGGGAGGTCATCGGATCCTGGAAAATCATTGAAATCTGCTCGGCGCGCAGTTTGTTCAGCTCATGTTCCGGCAAATTCAGGATCTCTTTCCCGTTAAACGTCGCCGAACCCCCTATCACGCCGTTTGATGCCAGCAGGCCCATCAGCGCGAATGCGGTCTGGGATTTACCGGAACCGGATTCGCCCACAATGCCCAGCGTTTCACCGGCACGCAGGTCGAAGTTGAGATCGTTAACGGCAGTCACGTCACCGTCGGGGGTTTTAAACGTCACGCGGAGGTCTTTAACGTCCAGCAGTGCGCTGGTCCGCTGTTGCGCCTGTGGCGCGGTTGCCGTTTCAATAATGGTCATGACGGCGCTCCTTAACGGTCTTTCGGGTCGAGGGCATCACGCAGGCCATCGCCGATAAAGTTGAAACAGAACAGGGTTACAACCAGGAAGCCCGCCGGATACAGCAGTAACCACGGTGACACTTCCATGGAGTTTGCGCCGTCACTTAACAGAGCGCCCCAGCTACTCAACGGCTCTTGCGTACCTAATCCCAGGAAGCTCAGGAATGATTCAAACAAGATCATACTTGGCACCAGCAGGGAGGCGTATACCACCACTACGCCCAGCACGTTAGGAACGATATGACGCACCACAATATTGGCGGTAGAAACGCCACCAACCTGTGCGGCTTCGATAAACTCCTTACGTTTAAGGCTCAGCGTCTGGCCGCGCACAATACGCGCCATATCCAGCCAGGACACCATCCCGATCGCCACGAAGATCAGCAGGATATTTTGACCAAAGAAGGTCACCAGCAGAATGACGAAGAACATGAACGGGAAGGAGTTCAGGATTTCAAGCATACGCATCATCACGGAGTCCACTTTCCCGCCGAGGTAACCGGAAAGCGAACCGTAAAGCGTGCCGACAATTACCGCCACCAGCGCCGCTGCGATGCCAACCATCAGGGAGATACGGCCGCCAATCGCCACACGCACCAGCAAATCACGCCCGGAGGAGTCGGTACCGAAATAGTGCCCGGATTCCATATCCGGCGCGCTGGACATCATGCCCCAGTCCGTATCGAAATAGGTGAACTGAGAGAGCATTGGTGCCAGGGTTACGAACAGCGCGATAAGCACCAGCACGACCAGGCTGGCAACGGCGGCACGGTTATGCATAAAACGACGGCGGGCGTCTTGCCAAAGGCTACGACCTTCGACCTCCAGCTTTTCACTGAAGTTTTCCAGCGCCTCGCTGTTTTTCTTACTCAACATCATGGCGTGCTCCAGTTAGTAACGGATTTTCGGATCGATAACGGCATACAGCACATCGACAACGGCATTAAACAGAATGGTCAGCGCGCCCACGAGGATCGTCAGGCTCAGCACCAGCGAATAGTCACGGTTAAGCGCCCCGTTAACAAACAACTGCCCGATGCCCGGCAGGCCATAAATGGTTTCAATCACCATTGAACCCGTAATAATGCCGACGAATGCAGGACCCATATAGGAGAGCACCGGTAACAGTGCAGGCTTGAGAGCGTGACGGAAAATAATCCGGCGCATCGGCAACCCTTTCGCTCGGGCGGTACGGATAAAGTTCGAGTGCAGGACTTCAATCATTGAACCACGCGTAATACGGGCGATACTGGCAATGTAGGCCAGAGATAATGCCACCATCGGCAATATCATGAACTTCAGCGCCCCGCCATTCCAGCCGCCCCCGGGCAGCCATTTAAGGGTTATCGCGAATATCATGACCAGCAACGGCGCGACAACGAAGCTGGGGATAACCACCCCGGTCATTGCGACCCCCATTACGGCGTAATCCCATCGGGTATTTTGTTTTAGTGCGGCGATAACGCCCGCAGTGACACCGAGAACAACGGCCAGGATAAATGCAGCAGCCCCTAATTTAGCCGATACCGGGAAGCTGGACGCCACCAGGTCGTTAACGGAATAGTCTTTATATTTGAATGACGGACCAAAATCACCGTGTGCAAGTTGCTTCAGATAGTTGAAGTACTGCGTGGTGATAGGATCGTTTAAATGGTATTTCGCTTCGATGTTGGCCATAACTTCTGGCGGAAGCGTGCGTTCACCGGTAAAAGGACTGCCCGGCGCAAGACGCATCATAAAGAAGGAAATTGTAATTAGAATAAATAACGTTGGAATCGCTTCAAGACAGCGACGCAGGATAAATTTCAACATTGCCCGTACCTTCTGGCGTGTGCCTGATGAATGTTACAAAATAGACACAGTGGGGCAAGCTCGCTCGCCCCACGTATTGCCATTAATGCTTGATAATATAAAGATTCTTAACGGAAATATTATCCAACGGGTCTTTACCGGTATAACCCCCTACCCATGGTTTCACCAGGCGGGCGTTAACGTAGTAGTAAACCGGAACGATCGCAGAGTCTTTATCGAGCTGTTGTTCTGATTTCGCGTACAGATCGGCGCGCTGGGCGTCATCTGCCACTTTCAGGGTATCGCCAATCAGCTTATCAAACGCCGGGCTCTTATAGTGTGCGGTATTGTTCGAACTGTCGCTGAGCATGGTGTTCAGGAATGAGGTCGGTTCGTTATAGTCCGCACACCATCCTGCTCGTGCCACGTCAAAGGTTCCCTGATGGCGCGTATCGAGGAAGGTTTTCCATTCCTGATTTTCCAGCTTCACGTTCACGCCGAGATTTTTCTTCCAGATTGACGCGACGGCAATAGCCAGTTTTTTATGCAGATCGGAGGTGTTGTACAGCAGACTAAACGTCAGCGGCTTGTCGGCGGTATAGCCCGCTTCAGCCAGCAGCTTTTTCGCTTCTTCGTTACGTTTTTCCTGGGACCATTTGAACCATTCAGGTTCAACAAGCTTCATACCGTCGGTGTAAGGCGGGGTGTAGCTGTAAGCCGGCAGGTCGCCCTGATTCTTCACTTTATTCACGATAATGTCGCGATCCAGAGCCAGCTTCAGTGCGGTACGAACACGTACGTCGGTGAACGGTGCTTTCTGGTTGTTAATTTCATAATAGTAGGTGCACAGATACGGATCGACGTGAACTTCTTTAGGGATCTCTTTTTTCAGCTTCTGGAACAGTTCAATCGGCATGTTGTTATAGGTCATGTCGATTTCGCCGCTGCGGTAGCGGTTTACGTCCGTTACCTCAGAAGAGATTGGCAGGTAGGTGACCTGATTGATAACCGTCTTGGCATTATCCCAATACTGCGGGTTGCGCTCCAGCACCATACGCTCGTTAACGACCCAGTCCTTCAGCTTATATGCACCGTTGGTCACGATATTCGCAGGCTGCGTCCATTTTTCACCAAATTTTTCTACCGCGGATTTTGGTACCGGAGAAACGGACGGGTGAACCAGCAACTTATAGAAGTACGGAACAGGTTCGCTCAACGTCACTTCAAAAGTGTTGGCATCGATGGCTTTTACGCCCAGGTCGGTTACTGGCTTTTTACCCGTGATGATGTCATCAATATTGGCGATATGGCCATACTGGAGGTAACTCGCGTACGGGGAGGCGGTATTCGGATCCGCCAGACGCTGCCAGCTATAGACGAAATCTTCGGCGGTAACCGGCGTACCGTCAGACCATTTGGCATCTTTACGCAGATGGAAGGTCCAGACTTTAAAATCTTTGTTGTCCCATTTTTCCGCCACGCCCGGAGCCGGGTGGCCGTCTACGTCAGTCACCAGCAGACCTTCAAACAGATCGCGGTTAACGTTAGACTCTGGAACACCTTCAATTTTGTGCGGATCAAGAGACTGCACTTCCGCACCGTTATTACGTACCAGCGTTTGCTTCTCAGCCAGCTGAACACCAGCAGGAACGTCCGCAGCCATTGCAGCGTTGCCCGCGATTAGCGCAGTTAAAATCCCCGCCGCTACCAGACTTTTTTTTGTGATGATGGACATTGTGTTGATACTCCACTCATTATTATGACTGGCCTTCGCCAGTTGTGTAATCCCCTGTTGGGGCCTGTACAGCGCAGGAGTTTTTTTGCTGCTGTCAGGTTCTTTTTTTACTTCTTGCTATCATCGACTTCATTATTACTGACCGCTCGTACGGCGATCTTGCGTCGATTCTTTACACCTCTCCCCTGTCAGTGAGGTGTGCTGGAAAGCTTAAGTGAGGTCTATATGAAAATAGTTCTCATCAACTTGTTTAATGCCGCAAAATATAAGGTCGGAAAGTACCAAATGGTGCCAACTCTCGCCAATATATTTTGCAAATTTGTTAAGCATTTCTCTTTTACGGAGTCAGGCGTAGCTATGCCGCCGACCACCTTTCACGCCAAAAACAAGTAAAACCCTTACAATACATTCAGTTGTAGAGTTCTCTCGTGACTGGTGCGATGACATGACAAATTCGGACGATTTTTCACGAAAATTTAACATCTGGTTATTATTTAGCACATTCGTCTGGGTCAGCGTCGAAATTACTAATATCATTTCGGTTATCTGTCAGCAAGCCCCAGAGTATCATGTGAGTAAAATAACAGAGCGTTTGAAGGATTTATGGGCAGAGAAGCAAACTGAAAATAAACAACCTCTTGAAAATCAACAAAAGAGGGTTATTAGTAGAACTTATTATGGCTGGTGCGTATTTCAACTTTATTTATATGATTTGCTGATATTCACGTAAAAAAACGGAGCCGCTGGCTCCGCTCTTTCAAACGAAAGTCAGTGTACTAATCCGGGGAATATACTTTTTATACCGGTAACGATAAATTCGATGCCTAACGCCATTAACAACAGACCCATGATACGGGTAATCACGTTGATGCCCGTTTGTCCCAGCAAACGAACCAGCCATGGCGCCATACGAAATACGCCCCAGCAGCAAAGTGCGAACAGGGCAATGGCGACAGAGAAGCCAATCAGGTGCATCAGGCTGTGATAGCGTGTTCCCCATACAATGGTAGAGCTGATTGCCCCCGGGCCCGCCATCAGCGGCAGTGCCAGTGGCACCACGCCGATGCTCTCGCGGATAGCTGTCTCTGATTTTTCCTGCTTATTCTGTTTATCCTCCCCCAGCTTGCCGCTGATCATCGACATTGCAATCGTCACCACCAGGATCCCGCCTGCTATTCGGAACGAATCAATCGAGATGCCGAAGACCTGAAGAATGGCGTCCCCCAGATAAAGAGACGTAAGCAAGATAATCGCCACCGACAGGTTTGCCGTCAGGTTGGTTTTATTTCGCGCGGCGGCTGTCTGATAACTGGTCATACTGATGAAGACAGGGATAATCCCTACCGGGTTGACCAGGGCAAACAAGCCAATAAAAAACTTGAAATATGTAGGGAAATCAAAGAGCGTTTGAATCACATTAAGCTCCGCAATTGAGCATGGTCAGGGAGAGACAGCGTGTAATGATAAATCCGCGCTGAAGATACGCTTTTTAGCCGCACACTTCACCAGAAATCTGTTCTAAAACGTTATCAATTCATGATGTTAAACATTTGTATAATCAATGATAGCGCCACTTCCAATAGTTACTTAATTATTTAACACTGGAATAATTAGCACAAAATAACCCTGCTGAAAGGTATCAGCTTAGGACAAAATTGATCTTGATCATAATTTTCGTACTCAGAAGTGAGTAATCTTGGTTACGCCGCCAGGGAGATCACCTATCAAAAAGGTATGATGCTAAGGTAAGGCTCTTTTAGTAAATTAGTGAGCGGAAGCAGTGAGTAATCCTTTGTTTTACTGTGTGTTACGCAAGTGGGATCGGCTCTGACTATACTGTCAGACGTATCGAGCGCTGGTTTACTAAAAGAGTTTAAACATTATCAGGAGAGCATTATGGCTGTTACCAATATCGCTGAACTGAACGCCCTCGTCGAGCGCGTGAAAAAAGCCCAGCGTGAATATGCCAATTTCACCCAAGAACAGGTTGATAAAATCTTCCGCGCGGCCGCTCTGGCTGCTGCAGATGCTCGAATCCCTCTCGCTAAAATGGCCGTTGCCGAATCCGGTATGGGTATCGTTGAAGATAAAGTGATCAAAAACCACTTTGCTTCAGAGTATATCTACAACGCCTATAAAGATGAGAAAACCTGCGGTGTGCTGTCAGAAGACGACACTTTTGGCACCATCACTATCGCTGAACCCATCGGCATTATTTGCGGTATCGTTCCAACCACTAACCCAACCTCTACCGCCATCTTCAAATCTCTTATCAGTCTGAAAACACGTAATGCAATCATTTTCTCCCCGCATCCACGTGCGAAAGACGCCACCAACAAAGCAGCGGATATCGTGCTTCAGGCTGCCATTGCTGCGGGTGCGCCAAAAGATCTGATCGGTTGGATCGACCAACCTTCTGTTGAACTGTCCAATGCCCTGATGCATCACCCGGACATTAACCTAATCCTGGCGACCGGCGGTCCTGGTATGGTTAAAGCAGCATACAGCTCCGGTAAACCAGCCATCGGCGTAGGCGCAGGTAATACTCCTGTTGTGATCGACGAAACGGCAGATATCAAGCGTGCAGTTGCCTCTGTGCTGATGTCGAAAACCTTCGATAACGGCGTTATCTGTGCATCTGAACAGTCTGTTGTCGTGGTTGATTCGGTATACGACGCCGTTCGTGAACGTTTCGCCAGCCACGGCGGCTACCTGTTGCAAGGTAAAGAACTGAAAGCCGTTCAGGACGTGATTCTGAAAAATGGTGCACTGAACGCAGCTATCGTAGGTCAGCCGGCGTATAAAATCGCTGAACTCGCCGGCTTTAGCGTCCCTGCTACCACCAAGATTCTGATTGGTGAAGTGAAAGTCGTTGATGAAAGTGAGCCGTTTGCTCACGAAAAACTATCCCCGACACTGGCAATGTACCGTGCGAAAGATTTCGATGACGCGGTAGAAAAAGCAGAGAAGCTGGTGGCGATGGGCGGTATCGGCCACACCTCTTGCCTGTACACCGACCAGGATAACCAGCCAGAGCGTGTTGCTTACTTCGGTCAGAAGATGAAGACGGCACGTATCCTGATCAACACCCCTGCTTCTCAGGGTGGTATCGGTGACCTGTATAACTTCAAACTCGCACCTTCCCTGACTCTGGGTTGTGGTTCCTGGGGTGGTAACTCCATCTCTGAAAACGTTGGTCCAAAACACCTGATCAACAAGAAAACCGTTGCTAAGCGAGCTGAAAACATGTTGTGGCACAAACTTCCGAAATCTATCTACTTCCGCCGCGGCTCTCTGCCAATCGCGCTGGACGAAGTGATTACTGATGGCCACAAACGTGCGCTCATCGTGACTGACCGTTTCCTGTTCAACAATGGCTATGCAGACCAGATCACCTCTGTTCTGAAAGCGTCTGGCGTCGAAACTGAAGTCTTCTTTGAAGTTGAAGCTGACCCAACCCTGAGCGTTGTACGTAAAGGCGCTGAACTGGCTAACTCCTTCAAACCTGATGTGATCATCGCACTGGGTGGCGGTTCCCCAATGGACGCCGCGAAAATTATGTGGGTCATGTACGAGCATCCGGAAACCCACTTCGAAGAACTGGCGCTGCGCTTTATGGATATCCGTAAACGTATCTACAAGTTCCCGAAAATGGGCGTGAAAGCGAAAATGATCGCCGTCACCACCACTTCCGGTACCGGTTCAGAAGTGACGCCATTTGCTGTTGTGACTGATGACGCAACGGGTCAGAAATATCCGCTGGCTGACTACGCACTGACTCCAGATATGGCTATCGTTGACGCCAACCTGGTCATGGAAATGCCGAAATCACTGTGTGCGTTCGGTGGTCTGGATGCGGTAACTCACGCCCTGGAAGCTTACGTTTCCGTACTGGCTTCTGAGTTCTCTGACGGTCAGGCTTTACAGGCACTGAAACTGCTGAAAGAAAACCTGCCAGCTTCTTACAACGAAGGTTCGAAAAACCCTGTAGCTCGTGAACGTGTACACAGTGCGGCAACCATCGCGGGCATTGCATTTGCTAACGCCTTCCTGGGTGTCTGTCACTCCATGGCGCACAAGCTGGGTTCACAGTTCCACATTCCTCACGGTCTGGCGAACGCCCTGTTGATCAGCAACGTTATCCGCTATAACGCCAACGACAACCCAACCAAGCAGACTGCATTCAGCCAGTACGACCGTCCGCAAGCTCGTCGTCGCTACGCTGAAATCGCAGACCACCTGGGTCTGAGCGCACCGGGCGACCGTACTGCAGCGAAGATCGAGAAACTGCTGGCATGGCTGGAAAGCCTGAAGGCTGAACTGGGTATTCCTAAATCTATCCGCGAAGCAGGCGTTCAGGAAGCTGACTTCCTCGCTCACGTAGATAAGCTGTCTGAAGATGCATTCGATGACCAGTGTACTGGTGCTAACCCGCGCTACCCACTGATTTCCGAACTGAAACAGATCCTGCTGGATACCTATTACGGTCGTAACTTCACTGAAAGCGATGTCGCTGCCGTAAAAGTTGACATCCCCGCAGTTGTAAAGGCTGACAAGAAAGCGAAGAAAAATGCTTGATTGACAGTGTGAAAAAAAACCCGCCGCTGGCGGGTTTTTTTATATCTGAGGATCCGTAAGACATTTTTTTTATTTGCGATTGTCGCCCTGTAACGCCGTCAGCGAGCCTACAGCCAGCGCCTCTTTATAATGCTTGCGGCAGACCGAGACATAACGTTCATTGCCCCCTATCACCACCTGCTCGCCATCAGCATAAGGCTTGCCCGACTGGTCCAGGCGAAGAACCATACTTGCCTTGCGGCCACAAAAGCAGATAGTTTTCAGCTCAACCAGCTTATCCGACCAGGCGAGCAGATACTGGCTACCGGCAAATAACTCACCGCGAAAGTCAGTGCGTAATCCATAGCAAAGAACGGGAATATCCAGCTCATCAACGACCTCTGAAAGCGCATGGACCTGCTCGCGGGTCAGGAACTGGCTTTCATCTACCAGCACGCAATGGACAGGCTTAGAGGCATGCTGGGCACGAATGTCCTCAAGCAGGTCCGTTTCAGGGTTAAACAGCCTTGCAGGCGACGAGAGCCCTATTCTTGAGCTTACCTTCCCTGCCCCAAAGCGATCGTCGATTTCGGCGGTATAAACAACGGTACGCATCCCCCGCTCCTGATAATTGTATGAGGATTGCAGTAACGCCGTCGATTTCCCTGCATTCATTGCCGAATAGTAGAAATAAAGTTGTGCCATTGGCCGAAGAACCCTAATCAATGTGTAATATTCCCGAT
Organism: Enterobacter cloacae complex sp. 402C9; assembly: GCF_050030745.1. Lineage (NCBI taxonomy): Bacteria > Pseudomonadati > Pseudomonadota > Gammaproteobacteria > Enterobacterales > Enterobacteriaceae > Enterobacter > Enterobacter cloacae complex sp. 402C9. The sequence goes on from NZ_JBLGUW010000001.1 coordinate 2,573,993, forward strand.
GGATCATTGTACCATATTTTGTATTGTCATCAGCGGCGGGCTGCGTGCTCCAGGCTGTTCTGCACCAATAAACTCTTCGTTGATAGCGCAAAATAATGCGTTAAAACAGACAGTAAAGGCTTTTAGCACGGACAATAAGGCGAGCTCGACACCGGAGATAACACTTCTTTTTATAGTGGCTTCTGCAATCTTTAAAATTCACTATTTATTAACTATTCTTCTGTTCGCTGCGCTTAGCCGGAGTAATACGAAAGGCTGATATTTATCAACCGCAACTATAATTCCTGAGGTAAAAGTCACAAAACAAACATGCAAATGACGCGCTTTTGCCGTTTGAAACGATATCTCATCGCCCCAGCAAACAATGAAATTTAAGTTAGCGTAATTAATAATAGCGTCATTAATTTTGTATTTTTTGAATTCCTTACATTCCAACCTATTGCACAAGTGAAATTAACGCTCTATTATTAGGACAACAAACCCACCCCCATTATAAGTTTGAGATTACTACAATGAGCGAAGCACTTAAAATTCTGAACAACATCCGTACTCTTCGTGCGCAGGCAAGAGAATGTACCCTTGAAACGCTTGAAGAGATGCTCGAAAAATTAGAAGTTGTCGTTAACGAACGTCGTGAAGAAGAAAGCGCAGCAGCGGCTGAAATCGAAGAACGTACACGTAAACTGCAACAGTATCGCGAAATGCTGATTGCCGATGGTATCGATCCAAACGAATTGCTGAACAGCATGGCTGCGGCTAAAACCGGTACCAAAGCAAAACGCGCAGCACGTCCTGCTAAATATAGCTACATCGACGAGAACGGCGAAGAGAAAACCTGGACCGGCCAGGGTCGTACTCCTGCTGTAATCAAGAAAGCTATGGACGAACAAGGTAAACAACTGGATGACTTCCTGATCAAGGATTAATCTGGAAAGATTCTGAAAAATCCCGCTTAATGCGGGATTTTTTATGCCCATAATATTCCCCAAACATCTCCTTACATTCTGTCATATTGCCTGGCTCACTATTTAACGTCCTTGACAATCTCCAGCCAATTACGGATCGACAGGCATAAAAAAACCGGTGGGCATCGCCACACCGGTCTTGTTCACTGGTCCGTGAGTTTATTACTTAATACCCACGCTACCTTTGAGCCAGGCTTTAAATTCTTCACCCAGGCTGTTATGGCGAATGCCATATTCGACGAATGCCTGCATATAACCGAGCTTATTACCGCAGTCATGGCTCTTACCTTTCATATGGTAGGCTTCCACGGTCTCTTTCTCGATCAGCATATCGATAGCATCCGTCAGCTGGATTTCATCGCCCGCACCCGGAGGCGTTTTGGCCAGCAGCGCCCAGATTTCAGCACTCAGTACGTAACGGCCAACGACAGCAAGGTTAGACGGCGCGACGTCCGCTTTAGGTTTTTCAACAACGCCAACCATTGGTACGCTTTCACCAGGTTGCAGGGCAACACCTTTGCAGTCAACCACACCGTAAGCAGTCACATCGTCGACTGGCTCAACCATAATCTGGCTGCTGCCGGTTTCGTCGAAGCGTTTAATCATTTCCGCCAGGTTTTCCTGGGAAAGATCGGACTCATACTCATCAAGGATCACGTCTGGCAGAATAACCGCGACCGGCTCATCACCCACTACCGGATGTGCACACAATACTGCGTGCCCCAGGCCCTTCGCCAGGCCCTGACGAACCTGCATAATGGTAACGTGTGGAGGGCAAATAGACTGCACTTCCTCCAGCAGCTGGCGCTTTACGCGTTTTTCCAGCATTGCTTCGAGTTCGAAACTGGTATCGAAATGGTTTTCGATAGAGTTTTTAGATGAATGCGTCACCAGTACAATTTCGGTGATACCTGCCGCAATACACTCATTCACGACATACTGGATTAATGGCTTATCAACCAGAGGCAGCATCTCTTTTGGGATTGCCTTCGTCGCTGGCAACATCCTGGTACCCAATCCCGCCACCGGGATAACGGCCTTTCTGACTTTCGAATTTAGGGCAGCCATTGAAATTCTCCTGAACTGTTCAAGTTTTGAACTTTTATGCATTGAATAACGCGTTGAGTATACAGTCTCAGCCACTAATACGGGTCTGAAAAGAACGCGTTGCCGATCAATTAAGACAAATACGCATGAAACTTGCAGCGATAGTAGCACTGCCAGCAAAAACACAGGTAAAGCAATCTGAAAAATAAAACCTGACTGCTTACTCCGTGGACAACATTAAGCGTAACCGCCCACCGGCACCCCAAATTTGGCACTGCCAGGAGGTGCAGCGATGGCTAATTTGATTAAGGTAAGTATTACCCAACGTTCCCAACGGCACACCGTTACTCACCTGTATATGGTGTTCGCCGGTATTCAGCGTGGCATTTAATCCAGCAGAGACCAGAATAAGGTTATTCAACCCGCTGTGATAATAGCCAACCAGAAGCGGGAACTGCCCCGGCAAATTGGCCTGGCGAAAAAGTTGGTTGACCTGTTTTAGTAAACTGCCTAACTCAGGAAGTCGTTGCCCCTGATGGGATAATTGTTCCTGTAGCAATCCATTAAACAGCGCACGGAGTAATAAGGCCGCCAGAACGCCGTTATCACCCGCTCGGGTAACATCCAGGCAATAAAAAGCGAGGTCGGAATCTGATAGCGGCGCAATATCCAGCACCAGTCCAGGCTGGTCAGCCGCTACCAGCTGGCGATAATTTACTCTGCAATGAGAGATATTTTGCTGCACCGGCGGCTGAAGTTCCTGAAGCAGCTTCGCGGCCGCGAGCGGATTACTGACTAAAGCATCCCAGTCCTGGAAAAGACGTTCTTCTTCTTCCACCCGGGAATTAAACATATTGGGATACAGGCAGGCCAACACCGTTTCACGCAGTCTGTTTAAATCTTTAACCGGTTTGAGCAGGATATCCTGCACACCCAAACGCAACGCCTTAGCAATATCCGCCATATTTTCGGTCGCCGAGATCACCAGTATCGGTGTCTGATAACCTTCGTTACGCAGGTTTTCCACCAGCATTAATCCGTCCATGCGCGGCATCTCGAGATCGCAGATCATCAGATCAGGCGCCATGCTGGCCATTTTTTCCAGTGCCTCGACGCCATCTTCGGCAAGGGACGTGGTTGCACCCAGTGAGGATAACCACGAATCCAGTAGCGATCGGAAAACGGGCTCGTCTTCTACTATCAAAATATGTTTTCCGGCCAATGGCTGTGTCATGGTTCCTCCCCTGGCTGACAGTTACTCAATAGTGGCATGCTATTGGTACTATCGCCTGTCAGATTTTGCTGAAGTAATCAAAAAAGTGCTTAACGTGCTGTACGCACAAAAGGCAACAGTTCATCTATTTTCTTTTCGACGGCTAACGAGCCCGCTGCTATGGCGGCCTCAGCCCGGTGGAAATCAAGGGTAGAGATTTGTGGACAATAGGGCTGAATAAGAATATCCGGAGGATCGCCAGCCATACGGTTTCGCTTCAGGCGATTCTCAAGAATTTGAATGGAGGTCGTCATGATTTCAATGGCGTTCGGCGCGGTCACCGTGCGACGGGCAGTCAGGCGCCCTATTCTGCCGCGTAAACGCTCATGCCAGGCAAGTTTCTCTTCTTCCGCATCATCGCTCTGAAGATTAACCGGCATCAAATCCTGCTGCATAAGGTGAGCGTCGTGCTGTAAATCCACTGCAATGACGATATCTGCCCCCATGGCGCGCGTCAGAGAGATGGGGACAGGATTCACCACGCCACCATCAACGAGCCAGTAGCCATTATGAGGCACAGGCGCCATTAACCCAGGCATGCTACAGGATGCGCGAACGGCGAGATGAATATCCCCTTCGGTGAGCCATAACTCCCTGCCCGTACTGAGGTTGGTTGCAACGGCGCCGAAAGGCATTTGGCAGTGGCTGAAGTCAGCGAGGGGCATTATCTTACGAAACTGATTGAATACGCGTTCGCCGCGCAGCAGGCCGCCACGCTGCCAGGAGAGATCCATCAGGCGCAGTACATCCCAGTAACTAAAGGAGCGCACCCAGCTTTCAAGCTGCGGGAGCTTACCGCAGGCGTACGCGGATCCGACCAGCGACCCGATAGAACATCCTGCAACAATATCAACGTCAATCCCCATCTGGTTTAAGGTATTGATAACGCCAATATGTGACCAACCCCGGGCTGCACCTGAGCCCAACGCCAGTCCAATTTTTACCTTTCTCATTAGCCCTGTTTTACTTCCCCTGGATTCCCGACATAGCGTCAACGCACCTGCTCAGTTAACATATTGCTACCTTAAGCGTTTAACGCCTTATTTTTTGTTCCAGGAAGAGAATCGTGTCTCAACTCTGCCCCTGTGGTAGCGCTCTGGAGTATAGCCTATGTTGCCAGCGATATCTTTCTGGCGAGCAGGTTGCACCAGACCCGTCACACCTTATGCGCTCGCGGTATACTGCTTTTGTGATCAAAAACGCAGACTACCTGATTAAAACCTGGCATCCGTCCTGTGATGCTGCCGATTTTCGGCAAGAGATTGAAGCCGGATTTGCCAACACCGTCTGGCTAGGCCTTACCGTCTTTGATGCCGCTCCCGGCCGCGATGCCAACGAGGGCTATGTCAGTTTTGTCGCCCGCTTTAGCGAACAAAACAAACCCGGCGCCATCATTGAACGCTCACGGTTCTTAAAGGACAGCGGGCAATGGTATTATATTGACGGCACACGTCCGCAATTCGGTCGTAACGATCCCTGCCCCTGTGGTTCAGGAAAAAAATTTAAAAAGTGTTGCGGCAGTAATGCCTGACAACTCAGACTTCGCAAATACATAAACAGGATTTCCCGGCGATGCAATCATTACAACGTAAAGTTCTGCGCACTATCTGTCCCGATCAAAAAGGACTGATCGCACGAATTACCAACATTTGCTACAAGCATGAACTGAATATCGTGCAGAACAACGAGTTCGTTGACCACCGTACCGGTCGCTTCTTTATGCGTACCGAGCTGGAAGGTATTTTCAACGACACAACCCTGCTTGCCGATCTGGACAGCGCCCTGCCGGAAGGCTCGGTGCGCGAGCTAAACCCGGCGGGTCGTCGCCGCATTGTCATTCTGGTCACCAAAGAGGCGCACTGCCTGGGCGATCTGCTGATGAAAGCCAACTACGGTGGCCTGGACGTCGAAATTGCCGCCGTCATTGGCAACCACGAGACGCTGCGTACGCTGGTTGAACGTTTCGACATTCCGTTTGAACTGGTCAGCCATGAAGGTCATACCCGCGAAGAGCACGACAACCTGATGGCTGCTGCGATTGAAGCACATAACCCGGACTACGTGGTGCTGGCAAAATACATGCGCGTGCTGACGCCATCCTTCGTGGCGCGCTTCCCGAACAAAATTATCAACATCCACCACTCCTTCCTGCCAGCCTTTATTGGCGCGCGTCCGTACCACCAGGCGTACGAGCGTGGGGTGAAGATCATTGGCGCAACCGCGCACTACGTGAATGATAATCTGGACGAAGGCCCAATCATCATGCAGGACGTGATCCACGTGGATCACACCTACACGGCAGAAGATATGATGCGAGCTGGCCGTGACGTTGAGAAGAACGTACTGAGCCGTGCGCTTTATCAGGTACTTGCTCAGCGCGTCTTTGTGTACGGCAACAGAACGATTATTCTTTAATCCTTCGGAAAATGAATTGATTAGCTTTACGCCTTTACGGATAAAAAGCAGGCAAACAGCTTCATTTTCCTAAAGGAATGCTTTACAGGGGCGTCTCATTTGATATGATGCGCCCCGCTTCCAACAGGAAGCAGGCCAGTTAAAAGCATTACCCCGTGGTGGGGTTCCCGAGCGGCCAAAGGGAGCAGACTGTAAATCTGCCGTCATCGACTTCGAAGGTTCGAATCCTTCCCCCACCACCATCTCCAGCTTTACCTCAAAATATGAATTACCCCTGGTGGGGTTCCCGAGCGGCCAAAGGGAGCAGACTGTAAATCTGCCGTCATCGACTTCGAAGGTTCGAATCCTTCCCCCACCACCATCACTTCCAGATTCTTTAGCACTCTCCAAAAGCACAATGCCCTATGGTTCTCCCATGCGGGGAAAGATGAGAAGCTTCGACCAGGGTTCGATCCGAGCATAGTGAATTCCGTAGGCCGGGTAAGGCGCAGCCGCCACCCGGCATCCGCACGAAACCCTGGTTCCAGGACAAAAAAAACCCCGCAAATGCGGGGTTGTATCAATACAGCGAATCAGCGACGAGCACGCACGATCTGATATTTGCGCGTCAGGTACTCCACCGGCGCACTCCAGATGTGCACCAGGCGAGAGAACGGGAACAGCACAAACAGGGTCATACCCAGCACCAGGTGAACGCGGAAGATGAACGCCACGCCGTCCAGATGCTCAGAGGCACCACCGCGGAAGGTCACGACAGACTGCGCCCATCCCACCAGCTTCATCATCTCGCTGCCGTCCATATGCTGCGCAGAGAATGGAATGGTCAGCAGACCCAGCGCACACTGCACCATCAGCAGGGAGAGGATCAGGATGTCCGCTCCGGTCGTGGTAGCCCGCACGCGTGGGCTGAACAGACGGCGTTTCAGCAGCAGCAGCCCACCCACCAGGGTCATCACGCCGCAGGCGCCACCGGCGAGCATCGCCATCTTCTGCTTCACTTCAATCGGCAGCCACGCTTCGTACATCCAGTGCGGCGTCAGCATCCCCAGGAAATGACCGGCGAAAATACCCAAAATCCCGATGTGGAACAGGTTTGACGCCAGGTTCATCCCTTTACGATCCAGCATCTGGCTGGAGGCAGCACGCCAGGTGTACTGGCCATAGTCATAACGCAGCCAGCTTCCCACCAGGAACACGGTGCCCGCGATATACGGGTAAATGTCAAAGAAGAACATATTCAGGAAGTGCATTAGTGCTGTCCTCCGTTAGAGATATTCAAATATTGCGGAGCCACCGCTCCGGCAAAACGACGCTGATGCGCGGAGATTTCAGATTCGCCACAGCTCTGATCAGCAAAGAATTTCACCTGTTCTTCTTCCCAGACGGCATCCAGTGCTTGTGGGGTGTCGTCACGGGCTTCATCCGCAATTTTTTCCGCCACTTTTTGACTGTCAACCGAGGCGTTAGCCAGTTTCACCAGCAGATCGAACAGGACTGCATAATTGCTCTCACGTTGCTGGAGACGTGCGCCGAGCAACGCCAGAATGGGAGCGATGTCCTGCAACCCGCCCAGCGCTTCCTCTTTCGGCAGCTGCGCCAGATATTCCAGGTACAGAGGCAGGTGATCCGGCAGCTCGCGGCTGTCGAGTTGCAAACCGTGCTGCTCGTACTGGGCCATCAGATCCACCATCGCCTGACCACGGTCGCGGGATTCACCGTGAACGTGTTCGAACAGCAATAGAGACGTGGCACGACCACGGTCAAACAGCTGGCTGTAGTCCGCCTGCGCATCAAGAAGATCGCGCGCCAGCAGGTCGCGGAGGAAAATGCCCAGCGTCTGGGCATCCTCTTTATCCAGGTTTTCAGATGACGCGAGTGCATCAAAGAGTTCCTGTTGATGCTGCACAAGCGCAGCATCAGGGTACTCGAGCAGACGCGAAACAATGACGAGTTCAATCATTGGTGCGGCTCCGTTTTGCTGGTCACATCCATCGCGTCGATGCGGCGGCTGTTGAACAGGTTGAATTTGCTGTCTGACCCGTGGCAACCGTCGCCAAAGGTAAAGCCACACCCACTTTTCTCCGGGAAGGCCTCGCGAGCCAGCTCGCGGTGACTGCTCGGCACCACGAAACGATCTTCGTAGTTAGCGATTGCCAGATAGCGGTACATCTCCTGCGCCTGCGCTTCGGTCAGACCAACCTCCTCCAGCGCGCGGGTATCGTTAACGCCGTCAACGGTTTCGGCACGTTTGAAGTGACGCATCGCCAGCATACGTTTCAGCGCCAGCAGTACCGGCTGGGTATCCCCTGCGGTGAGCAGGTTGGCCAGATACTGAACCGGGATACGCAGGCTTTCCACGTCCGGCAGAATGCCGTTGCTGCCCAGTTCACCCGCGTCCGCCGCAGACTGAATCGGAGACAGCGGCGGCACGTACCAGACCATCGGCAACGTGCGGTATTCCGGGTGCAGCGGCAGCGCCAGCTTCCAGTCCATCGCCATTTTGTACACCGGGGACTGCTGTGCGGCGTCAATCACGCTCTGCGGAATACCGTCTTTCAGCGCCTGCTCGATCACCTTCGGATCGTTCGGATCGAGGAAGACGTCCAGCTGACGCTGATACAGATCTTTCTCGTTCTCGGTGCTTGCGGCATTTTCAATCGCATCCGCGTCGTACAGCAGCACGCCGAGGTAGCGGATACGCCCTACGCAGCTCTCTGAGCAGACGGTCGGCATACCGGCTTCGATACGCGGGTAGCAGAAGATACACTTCTCAGACTTACCGCTCTTCCAGTTAAAGTAGATTTTTTTGTACGGGCAGCCGGTGATGCACATACGCCAGCCGCGGCACTTGTCCTGGTCGATCAGCACAATGCCATCTTCTTCACGCTTGTAGATGGCGCCGCTTGGGCAGGTCGCCACGCACGCCGGGTTAAGGCAGTGTTCGCACAGGCGCGGCAGATACATCATGAAAGTGTTTTCGAACTGGCCGTACATCGCCTTCTGCATGTTCTCGAAGTTCTGGTCTTTGGCGCGTTTTTCGAACTCGCCGCCCAGAATTTCCTCCCAGTTTGGACCGCTGGTAATTTTGTCCATGCGCTTACCGGTGATCAGCGAGCGAGGACGGGCGATCGGCTGGTGTTTGCTTTCCGGCGCGTTGTGCAGGTTCTGATAGTCGTAATCAAACGGCTCGTAGTAATCGTCGATGCCCGGCAGATGCGGGTTAGCAAAGATTTTACCGAGCAGCATCGCACGGTTACCCATGCGCGGTTGCAGTTTGCCGTTGATTTTACGGATCCAGCCGCCCTTCCACTTCTCCTGGTTTTCCCAGTCGGTCGGGAAGCCGGTGCCCGGCTTACTTTCCACGTTGTTGAACCAGGCGTACTCCATACCTTCACGGCTGGTCCAGACGTTTTTACAGGTGACTGAGCAGGTATGACAGCCGATGCATTTATCCAGATTCAGCACCATGCCGACTTGTGAACGAATTTTCATTTTACGCTCTCCTGTACCTGGTCATTACCTTCGCCATCTAACCAGTTAATATTCTTCATCTTACGTACCACCACGAACTCATCGCGGTTTGATCCTACAGTGCCGTAGTAGTTAAAGCCGTAGGCCAGCTGGGCATAGCCGCCGATCATATGCGTCGGTTTCGGCGTAATACGGGTCACAGAGTTGTGAATACCGCCGCGCTGCTCGGTGATCTCTGAACCCGGCAGGTTAACGATACGTTCCTGCGCGTGGTACATCATGGTCATCCCGGCTGGTACACGCTGGCTCACCACCGCACGTGCCGTCAGGGCACCGTTGCTGTTGAACACTTCGATCCAGTCGTTATCTTCGATACCCAGATCTTTGGCGTCCGCTTCGCTCATCCAGACGATCGGCCCCCCGCGTGACAGCGTCAGCATCAGCAGGTTGTCGCTGTAGGTGGAGTGGATACCCCACTTCTGATGCGGCGTCAGGAAGTTCAGCGCCTTCTCAGGGTTACCGTTTGATTTCGCCCCCATCACCGCTTTCACGGAGCGGGTATCGATTGGCGGCCGGTAAACCAGCAGGCTTTCACCGAAGTCACGCATCCACTGGTGATCCTGATACAGAGACTGACGGCCAGAGAGCGTGCGCCATGGGATCAGCTCGTGAACGTTGGTGTATCCGGCGTTATAGGACACATGTTCATCTTCGAGGCCAGACCAGGTCGGGCTGGAGATAATCTTGCGCGGCTGAGCCTGAATATCGCGGAAGCGGATTTTCTCTTCTTCTTTATTCTTCGCCAGATGCGTATGGTCACGGCCGGTAAATTCACTCAGAGCCGCCCACGCTTTCACCGCCACGTGGCCATTGGTTTCCGGTGCCAGGGTCAGGATCATTTCCGCTGCATCAATTGCCGTGTTCAGCATTGGCTGGCCTTTGGCCGGGCCGTCAGCTTTGGTGTAATTGAGCTTGCGCAGCAGGTCCATTTCGCTCTGGGTGTTCCAGGCGATGCCTTTACCGCCGTTACCGATCTTCTCCATCAGCGGACCGATAGAGGTAAAGCGCTCGTACGTTGCCGGGTAATCACGTTCAACCGGAATAATGTGCGGCGCGGTCACACCCGGGATCAGATCGCATTCGCCTTTTTTCCAGTCCTTAACGTCAAGCGGCTGCGCCAGTTCGGCAGCGGAGTCGTGCTGGATTGGCAGCGTCACCACGTCGGTCTCTTTGCCCAAGTGCCCTACACAGACTTCGGAGAATTTCTTCGCGATGTCTTTATAGATTTCCCAGTCGCTTTTTGATTCCCACGCCGGGTCAACGGCCGCAGACAGCGGATGAATAAACGGATGCATATCCGACGTATTCATGTCGTCTTTTTCGTACCAGGTGGCGGTAGGCAGCACGATATCGGAGTACAGGCAGGTACTGGACAGACGGAAGTCGAGGGTCACCACCAGATCCAGCTTGCCGTCCAGACCGTTGTCTTTCCACTCCACCTCTTCCGGCTTCACGCCGCCCTGCTTGCCGAGATCCTTACCCTGAATACCGTTTTCGGTACCGAGCAGGTATTTCAGCATGTACTCATGGCCTTTACCGGACGAACCCAGCAGGTTGGAGCGCCAGATGAACAGGTTACGCGGATGGTTTTTGCCGTTCTCAGGCTGTTCTGCCGCAAAACGGATTGAGCCATCCTTCAGCGATTTCACGGTGTAGTCCACCGGTGACATGCCCGCTTTCTTCGCCGCTTCCGCAATGCGAAGCGGGTTAGTGCCCAACTGCGGTGCAGACGGCAGCCAGCCCATGCGTTCAGCGCGCACGTTGAAGTCAATCAGATGGCCGCTGTAGCGGGATTTATCTGCCATCGGAGACAGCAGCTCCTGCGCGGTCACCGTCTCGTAGCGCCACTGGCTGGAGTGGTTATAGAAGTAGGAGGTGCTGTTCATGTGACGAGCCGGACGCTGCCAGTCAAGGGCAAACGCCAGCGGCTGCCAGCCGGTCTGCGGACGCAGTTTTTCCTGGCCCACGTAGTGCGCCCAGCCGCCGCCGCTCTGCCCGACGCAGCCACAGAAGATCAGCATGTTGATAAGGCCGCGATAGTTCATATCGAGGTGATACCAGTGGTTCAGACCGGCACCGACGATGATCATGGAGCGACCGTGAGTTTTGTCTGCGTTTTCCGCAAATTCGCGGGCGATACGGGTGATTTGGGCGCGTGGCACACCGGTGATCTGCTCCGCCCAGGCTGGTGTATAAGCCTTCACGTCGTCATAGCTGGTCGCGCAGTTTTCATCGTTCAGACCGCGCTCCAGGCCATAGTTCGCCATGGTCAGATCGTAGACCGTAGTGACCAGAGCGGTAGAACCGTCCGCCAGTTGCAGGCGCTTAACCGGCAGTTTGTGCATCAGAACGTTTTGCAGCTCAACCTTGTTGAAGTGCTCGGAACCTTCACCACCAAAGTACGGGAAGCCGACATCGGCGATTTCGTCCTGGCTGCCCAGCATGCTGAGGCGAAGTTCTGTCTCTTCACCCGTGGTGCCGTTACGCTGTTCCAGGTTCCATTTGCCTTTTTCTCCCCAGCGGAAGCCGATAGAACCGTTTGGCGCCACCAGCTCGCCGTTGCTGTTGCAGGCGACCGTTTTCCACTCCGGGTTGTTTTCCTGACCCAGCGCGTCCACAAGATCCGCAGCACGCAGCATACGGCCAGCGGCGTAATAGCCGTCACGCTCTTCAAGCATCACCAGCATTGGCATGTCGGTGTAGCGACGCACGTAATCGGTGAAATACTGGCTTGGCTTGTCGAGGTGGAATTCACGCAACATGACGTGGCCCATCGCCAGCGCCATGGCGGCATCAGTACCCTGTTTCGGTGCCAGCCACAGGTCGCACAGTTTGGCGATTTCGGCGTAGTCCGGGGTCACGGCAACGGTTTTGGTCCCTTTGTAACGTACTTCGGTAAAGAAGTGCGCATCAGGGGTACGGGTCTGCGGAACGTTAGAGCCCCAGGCGATGATATAGCTGGAGTTGTACCAGTCAGCGGACTCCGGCACGTCGGTCTGTTCGCCCCAGGTCTGCGGCGACGCTGGCGGCAGGTCGCAGTACCAGTCGTAGAAGCTCAGGCAGGTACCGCCGATAAGTGAAAGGTAGCGCGCGCCGGAGGCGTAAGAGACCATCGACATCGCCGGGATTGGCGAGAAGCCTGCCACGCGGTCAGGACCGTAAGTTTTCACGGTATAGACGTTGGAGGCCGCAATCAGCTCGTTCACCTCTTTCCAGGAAGAACGAACGAAACCACCGCGACCACGCGCCTGTTTGAAGCTTTTCGCTTTGTCGGCGTCCTCGATGATGGAGGCCCAGGCATCAACCGGATCGCTGTGCTGCACTTTCGCTTCACGCCACATTTTCATCAGGCGTTTACGCATCAGCGGGTATTTCAGACGGTTGGCGCTGTAGAGATACCAGGAGTAGCTGGCCCCACGCGGGCAGCCGCGCGGTTCATGGTTCGGCATATCCGGACGGGTACGCGGATAGTCGGTCTGCTGCATTTCCCAGGTCACCAGACCGTTTTTAACGAAAATCTTCCAGCTACATGAGCCAGTGCAGTTTACACCGTGGGTAGAACGGACAACTTTGTCATGCTGCCAGCGTTGACGGTAACCGTCTTCCCAGTCCCGGTTGGTATCCAGAACCTGGCCGTGCCCATCGGCAAAAGTTTCACCCTTCTGTTTGAAGTAGCGAAACCGGTCCAAAAATTTGCTCATCGGGTATCTCCTGTGTGGAGCCTGTGGCTCTCTAAATCGACATTGCTGATTTGCAGCGAAGGTAACGCTATGAAAGATGGTGAGAATTGATAACGATCAAGACGGAGGGGGGTCTCTGAGGGGGGGATTAGATCAAATACCACCAAAGCGGTAGCTGTTAATATTTTTTAAATTAATGATTTATATGGATATATTTTATTTATCGTACAATAAGCGGAGCAAAATTTAACATCTTAGGTATTAAGGGGTAGAGACACCTGTAAAGCGATGGCGATCACAGCGTTACCTGCGTGCGACTACGGGAAACGCTATTAGTATGTTGTAACTATTAAGCGATTAAAAAAAGCGCGGCACTCAGGCCGCGCAAACGGATAATCAAGCTTACTTGTTTTTCTTGGTATTACGGCCATATACCAGCCAGGTGATGACCACACAGGCGATATAGAAGACGAGGAATACCTTCATCGCACCCGCCGGAGAGCCGGTCAGATCCAGTGAGATACCGAACGCTTTTGGAATAAAGAAGCCGCCAATCGCGCCAATCGCAGAGATAAACCCAAGCGCCGCAGCGGTATCGGTGGCGGCTTCACGCATCGCCTGCTCGTCGCTCCCGCCCTGCGCTTTCACGCGGTCCATGGTCAGCTTGCGGAAGATGACAGAGATCATCTGGAAAGTAGACGCACTGCCCAGCCCGGCGGTCAGGAACAGCACCATGAAGACGCCGAAGAAGGCAAAGAAGTTACCTCCCTCACCACCCGCAGGCAGCGTCAGGAAAAGCAGCGCACAGAAGATGGCCATCAATACAAAGTTCACCAGCGTAACGCGCGTTCCGCCCAGACGGTCGGAGATCATCCCGCCCAGCGAACGTGCCAGCGCGCCAATAAACGGACCGAAGAAGGCAAACTGAAGGATCTGTACGTCCGGGAACTGGGTTTTCGACAGCATGGCAAAGCCTGCGGAGAAACCGATGAACGAGCCGAAGGTCGCCAGATACAGCAGTGCCATTACCCACAGGTGGCCACGTTTCAGAACCGGCAGCTGCTCGCTCAGGGACGCTTTGGACGCGGACAGGTCGTTCATGAAGAACCATGCCGCCAGGGTAAAGACCACCAGGAACGGTACCCAAATCCAGGAGGCATTTTGCAGGAACAGCACTGAACCGTCGGGCTGCGTCACACCGCCGCCGCCAAACGCCGCAAAGATGGAGACCGAGATCGCCAGCGGAGCAATCAGCTGCATCACGCTCACGCCCATGTTACCCAGACCGCCGTTAATGCCCAGCGCACCACCCTGCTTCGCTTTCGGGAAGAAGAAGCTGATGTTTGCCATACTGGACGCAAAGTTCGCCCCCGCAAAACCGCACAGCAGAGAGATAATCACGAACACGCTAAACGGTGTAGAGGTATCCTGCACCGCAAAACCGAGCCACACGCACGGCACGATCATGATCCCGGTACTGAAAGCCGTCCAGCGACGACCACCAAAGACCGGCACCATAAACGCGTAAGGAACGCGCAGCAGTGCGCCTGAAAGCGACGGCAACGCAGTCAACATAAACAGCTGATCGGTGGTAAAGGTAAAGCCCACTTTTGGCAGGTTAACCGCAACCGCACTGAACAACATCCAGACGCAAAACGCCAGTAACAGACATGGCACGGAAATCCACAGATTACGACTTGCTATACGGTGGCCGCGCTGTTGCCAGTACGCCGGATCCTCTGGACGCCAGTCTGTAATAACGGCACCAGTTTCCCTTTCGGGAGCGGAAGAGTGACTCATAGACACCTCTGATTCTCGAATGATGCTGCAAACATTAGGGCTTTAGGGCGGCGGTAAGTTGATATAAATCAAAGGAAAAGTGGGAGGTTTTGCGGCGAAAAAAAAGCCATCACTCTTAATGAGTAGATGCAAAACGTAAAAAAGGTGTGGTTTTTCACGGTGCTGACGCATCCCTGCTTCGTCCACCCACTAACCGTTACCTCCCTGGCAATTTAGAGGTAATCCTTTATTGGTATGGGTATACTCCAGGGTATGCACCAGAATAGCGCCATTCCTGCAATCAGGTCACGTCAGGAGCCCGGCAACTCTATGTTAAAAAGATGTTTATCTCCGCTGACGCTGGTTAACCAGCTGGCGCTTATTGTTCTGCTGTCCACCGCTATCGGTGTGACCGGCATGGCTATTTCTGGCTGGCTGGTACAGGGTGTGCAGGGTAATGCGCATGCCATCAACGAGGCAGGCTCGCTACGTATGCAGAGTTACCGGCTGCTGGCGTCGGTGCCGCTGACGCAGGCTGACCAACCGCTTATCGACGAAATGGAGCGTACCGCATTCAGCCCTGAACTGGAAAGAGCCGCCATCCGTGACGGCCAGCAATCTCAGCTTAAGGCGCTTCAGGGCTACTGGCATACCCAGCTGGAGCCCGGGTTAAAGCGGGCGGAAGACCGGGAAACGGTCGCCCAGGATGTCGCCGGGTTTGTGTCACGCATCGATCATCTCGTCTCCTCGTTCGATCGCACCACAGAGTTACGCATTGACCGCGTGGTGATGGTTCACCGCGCAATGGCGCTGTTTATGGGTTTGCTGCTGATTTTCACGGTTATCTGGCTGCGCGCGCGGTTGCTTAACCCCTGGAAGCAACTCCTGGCGATGGCCCGCGCCGTCACACAGCGCGATTTTACCCAACGCACGCACATCAGCGGGCGCAACGAAATGGCGATGCTCGGCGAGGCGCTCAACACCATGTCGGCGGAGCTATCTGAAAGCTACGCGGTACTGGAAAAACGCGTCCAGGAGAAAACCGCCGGGCTTGAGCAGAAAAACGAGATCCTCTCTTTCCTCTGGCAGGCGAACCGTCGCCTGCATATGCAGGTACCGCTTTGCGAGCGTCTCTCGCCGGTACTGAACGGCCTGCAAAACCTGACTCTGCTCCACGATCTTGAGCTACGGGTTTATGACGTTGAAGATGAGGAAAACCATCAGGAATTTACCTGTCAGTCGGACATCTCCTGCGACGATAAAGGGTGTCATCTGTGCCCGCGCGGCTTGCCGCCGCTTACCACCAGCGGCACGACCCTCAAGTGGCGGCTGATGGACAGCCATACCCAGTACGGTATTTTGCTGGCCACCCTGCCCGCCGGACGTCATCTGAGCCACGACCAGCAGCAGTTGGTCGATACTCTTGTAGAGCAGCTCACGGCCACGCTGGCGCTCGACCGTCACCAGGAAAAACAGCAGCAGCTGATCGTGATGGAGGAGCGCGCCACCATCGCTCGCGAGCTGCACGACTCCATCGCCCAGTCCCTCTCCTGCATGAAGATGCAGGTGAGTTGCCTGCAAATGCAGGACGAAGGCATGCCCGAGAGCAGCAAACAGCTGCTCAGCCAGATCCGCAACGAGCTTAACACCTCGTGGATTCAGCTTCGCGAGCTGCTGACCACCTTCCGTTTACAGCTCACCGAGCCGGGGCTACGCCCTGCGCTGGAGTCCAGCTGTCAGGAATTTAGTGCCCGGCTGGGCTTCCCGGTGAAGCTGGATTACCAGTTGCCACCGCGTTTTGTCCCCTCTCACCAGGCGATCCATTTGCTGCAAATTGCCCGTGAAGCCCTGAGCAACGTGCTCAAGCATGCCGAGGCGACGGCCGTCACGGTCACCGTCAGCTGCCAGGATAATCAGGTGAAGCTCAGGGTTCAGGATAACGGCCGCGGCGTGCCGGAAAATGCCGAACGAACGAACCATTATGGTTTAATCATCATGCGAGACCGCGCGCAAAGCCTGCGCGGTGATTGCCAGGTTCGCCGGGGAGAGTCAGGTGGCACCGAAGTCGTGGTCACCTTTATACCCGAAAAGCCCCTCATAACTGCTCAAGGAGAAAACCATGACTAATCAGGAACCGGCATCTATCCTGTTGATTGACGATCATCCGATGCTGCGCACTGGCGTTAAACAGCTTGTCAGCATGGCGCCCGATATCACCGTCGTCGGGGAAGCCAGCAACGGCGAACAGGGTATTGAACTTGCCGAATCGCTCGATCCTGATTTGATCTTGCTCGATCTCAACATGCCGGGCATGAATGGCCTGGAAACCCTCGACAAGCTGCGGGAGAAATCCCTCTCTGGCCGGGTGGTGGTCTTCAGCGTCTCAAACCATGAAGAAGACGTGGTCACCGCCCTCAAGCGGGGGGCAGACGGCTATCTGCTGAAAGATATGGAGCCGGAAGATCTGCTCAAGGCGCTGCAACAGGCTGCCGCAGGCGAGATGGTGCTGAGTGAAGCGTTAACGCCGGTACTGGCCGCCAGCCTGCGTGCGAACCGCGCCACGTCTGACCGTGACGTCAGCCAGTTGACCCCGCGCGAGCGCGACATTCTGAAGCTGATTGCTCAGGGTCTGCCGAACAAAATGATAGCCCGCCGTCTGGACATCACCGAGAGCACGGTCAAAGTGCATGTCAAACACATGCTGAAGAAAATGAAGTTAAAATCCCGCGTCGAAGCCGCCGTCTGGGTGCATCAGGAGCGCATTTTTTAACTTACTCATCCGGCAGCAACTTCCACCGTGGATCGTCGGCAGGCATTGCGACGAGCGGTTGCACCACGGAAAGCGTGATCTCATTGGAGGAGACACGCTGCCCATCCTTATCTTCCACCACGGCCGTAAGCCGCCATTCGTTTTTCGCCCCTTCCGCGTCGTTCCAGGCGGGCATGATTATGCTCCAGCCATCGCTGCTGTTGCTGTTTGCCGGTGAGGTCAGGCTGAGCGCCTGGGTATCACCCAGCCAGTGGATCTGACGGATACCGTGCGTGCTGCGAATTTGCAGCTTCAGCATCACAGTTTCGCCTGGCTTAAGATCCCACGGCGGCGTGGCCAGATAGACCGAGAGGGTTTTACGCTGACGGAATTCCATCACGGGCAGATTATCACGCTCAGGTGAATCATAGCGGCTGCCCCGCAGCGAGCGCGTCGCCGCCACTTCCCCGGCGGAAAGCTGTTTCGCCAGCGGCACACCAAAGCGATAGTTGAGCTTCAGCCCGAGGTTATTCTGGCTAACGCCGCTCTCCCCCTGCTTATGGGCAGCCGTCAGGGTGACCAGCGGAACGGGGGTATAGTTCAGCCCCAGGTTGACCGCAACCGGGTTGTGATACCCCGTACCGCTGTTAAACAGATCGACGTTATCGCCAAAATACTGTTCAAAGCTGACGCTGGTGTTCAGGTGATGAAACCAGGGAAGCCAGGCTTTGGCCGTTACGTCGTACCCGCGCGCCATGCGCTGCTCCCGGATGTCGGAACGCGGCTGCCAGCCAGCGAACGGCTGGTAGTAATTGGCCGACAGGCGAAGGTTTTCGCCCCACGCCTCTGCGCCCAGTCCGGCACGTTGCAGGTTGTCTTCCAGCAGGTTGTCGTAAAAGGTGTTGTAGCCCAGCAGCCAGTTTCCGGCAACCCAGCGCTGCCCGATCCCGACGTTGCTCACCAGCCCGTCTGTCTGCTGCGTCAGGCCAAGCTGGCTCCAGCTCAGATAGCGGGTGTTGTCGCTCCAGGGGATAAACCAGCTTCCGCTGCTGCCGTTAAAGTTACCGTCATCATCCACCAGTACATTGACATTGGCGTTACCCCAGGGGGAAAGCCAGGATTCAATCTGCTCGTTGACTTCCCCGCTGACGGCATCCCGCACCTTGCCAAACGCGAACTGTCGCGCCTGCTGACCGGCCGTCAGGCCGTTATCGATCATACTGGCTTCACCGAAGGCCTTTGCCATTTCAGCCAGGTGCTTTTCGCCTTCGGTAGTCGGTTGCGCCATACCGAGATCCGGCAGACTATCGCCGTTATTATCAAACGGATTTTGCGCCTGCTGCACGAAGGATTTCGGCGCACCGTGAACGGCTCCAGCCGTAAGAAGGGGGAGTAACAGCAAAAAATGGATGCGGGACGATACAGCCTTCAACGTCGTCAATAAGAACCTGTGTTTATGAACAAACACTTATTATGTTAACGCCATAAGCCCTGAAAACCAGTCTTAACAGAAATTTCAGGAATATCCTGAACAGAATTGTCGGGAGGCGGCTTCGCCTTACCCGACCTACAAATTCGTGCCGGTGCGAAGCCGCCACCTGACGCCTTTACACTATTATCCCAACAACCCTTTCAGCTCCGGCAGGCAGCAGCCGCAGTTCGTACCGCAACGCAGCTTCACGCCCAGCGCTGCGGCAGAATTACAGCCTCCGGCTATCGCCTTACGTATCGTATTTTCACCCACGCTAAAGCAGCTACAGATAATTCGCCCGGGATCGGCATCTTCGCCCGGCCGTTGTCCGTGCAGCAGCGCGTGGCGTTCAGCGAGTTGTACGGGCGCAGCAGCAAAGGCTTCTTCAATAAACGCATGCGCCAGCGCCGGCAGTGTCTGGCCTTCCCAGTAGCCCAGCATCAGCTCGCCGTGATGCCAGGCGAGCACGCTGCTGCGTTCTCCCGTCTGTGCCACCTGTAACTGCCAGCCCCGACCGCTGGCGTACGCCATGACCCACGACAGCAACGGCTGCTCCCCCGCCACCGTCAGACGTGAGGCTTTACGCCACCAGCATACCGACGGCGGCAGCGCTGGCAACTCGCGGGCATACAGCTCCCCCTGCCAGGCGGGTAGCCAGGGCAGGATCCTCACCGCGGTTTGTTTACTCTCCGGCTGGCCGGACCAGGCATCAACCCGCCCTTCCACCAGCGCGTTGACCTTCCCCTGCCGGGCAAACTGCGCGTTCCAGTGCATCGGCGCAAACAGCTCGCCCGCACGCTGTGCGGTAGAGATACGTACTCTGGCAACCATGACCCCGCGCGGGGAACTTATCCGCGCCAGCTGGCCGTCAGTCAGCCCCGCGCGCGCCGCATCGGTTGCGTTCATCTCAATAAAAGGCTCATCGATATGCTGCATCAGGCGCGGAACATACCCCGTGCGCGTCATGGTGTGCCACTGATCGCGGATCCGCCCGCTATTCAGTATCAAGGGGTACAATTCGTCGACGCCTGCCCCATGTGAGAAAGGATCAACCGGTACAAGATTTCTTTGCGGGAAATCACCGGCATGCCACTGATAAGGCGCCAGCTCGTCCCACGCCTCTCGCGACAGCGACGCCAGTTCGCGCAGGTTTAGCGCCCGTTCGCCGTTATTTTCAAACGCCGTCAGCGCCGCATGTTCACAAAATATCTCATGAGGGTGTTCCCAGGCGAAGGCATCGCCATAACCGAGCTGCTCTGCGATCCGGGCGATGATCCACCAGTCCGGTCTGGCCTCGCCCGGCGCAGGCAGAAACGCGCGCTGGCGCGAAATACGCCGCTCGGAATTGGTCACCGTT
Source organism: Enterobacter cloacae complex sp. 402C9 (assembly GCF_050030745.1). Lineage (NCBI taxonomy): Bacteria > Pseudomonadati > Pseudomonadota > Gammaproteobacteria > Enterobacterales > Enterobacteriaceae > Enterobacter > Enterobacter cloacae complex sp. 402C9. Next base: position 2,594,260 of record NZ_JBLGUW010000001.1, read on the forward strand.
CCGTCTTTTTCGCCCCAGCCCAGGGCGGGAAAACGGATATGAGCAAACCGGCTGGTGTCCGTCTCCTGCATCACCTCAGATACTATGACCAGCGGGCAGGCTGCCAGGGCCTGGCACACCGCGTGGCTGTCGGGAAGTGACACGGCAGGATTGGTGCCCATGATCCACACCGCCTTCACCTCGCCGCGGGCAATCGCGTCAAACAGCTCTACCGCCATCAGCCCCGGCGTTTGTGCCAGCCGCTCGGTTCCCCAGAAACGCGCCACACGCGAAAGATCGTCCGGCTCGAAGTTCATGTGCGCCGCCAGCTGGTTCGCCAGCCCACCCACTTCCCGCCCGCCCATGGCGTTTGGCTGTCCGGTCAGCGAAAACGGGCCGCAGCCCGAACGATTGAACTTCCCGCTGGCAAGATGCACGTTAATGATGGCGTTACACTTGTCGCTGCCGCTGGAGGACTGGTTGATCCCCATGGTGTAGAGCGTGATCGCGCGTGGCGCAGTGACAAACCAGTCGTAGAAGGTGCCAATCTCGTCTGAAGGCAGATCGCAAAACGCGGCCACGTGAGGAATCGGCCACTCGCCGCTACCCTGAATCAGATTGAGCAATCCCACAAACAGCCCGGCGTCGCTGCCGGGCTTAAGCGCCAGATGCAGGTCAGCGACATCGCAGGTGGCGGTTTTGCGCGGATCGATCACGACCACTTTCATCTGCGGGTTGCTGCGTTTTGCCTGCACCAGCCGCTGATACAGCACCGGATGCGTCCAGGCCGCGTTTGAGCCAACGAGTACCACCAGATCGCTGTTTTCCACGTCCTCGTAGCTGCACGGCACAATGTCTTCACCGAAGGCGCGTTTGTAGCCCACCACCGCCGACGACATGCACAGCCGCGAGTTGGTATCAATGTTCGCCGCCCCGATAAAGCCTTTCATCAGCTTGTTGGCCGCATAGTAATCCTCGGTCAACAGCTGGCCGGAGGCATAAAACGCCACCGCCTGCGGCCCCCATTCGGTGATGATCTTCCGTAGCCGCTCGCCCGCTTCACCCAGCGCCTGCGGCCATGCCACCTCCATGCCGTCAACAACCGGGCGCAGCAGACGTCCCTGCAACCCCGTCGTTTCCCCGAGGGCAGATCCTTTTACGCACAGGCGACCAAAGTTCGCCGGATGAGTTTCATCCCCACGAATGCTTACCGCGCCATCTTCCACACTGGCGACCACGCCGCAGCCCACCCCGCAGTAAGGGCACGTTGTACGGGTTTCCGTCATGAGGCCTCCGCACGCATCACCAGCTCTTGGCTTCCAACCCAAACCTTGCCGTTTTCAATTTTTACCGGCCAGGCGCGCACCACGGGTTCGCCGTTCTCCACCTGACATCCATCGCGCAGACGTATGCGCTGCTTGTAAAGCGGGGAAATCACCACCGGCTCGCCCGCTGCATCGCCAAGGATGCCGCGCGAAAGCACGTTCGCGCTGCTGCCCGGCTCCAGGTCGTCCAGGGCATAAACGGACGTTCCAAAGCGGAACAGCGCAATCGGTTTTCGGCCAAGCCGCGCGCCGATGCCCGCCTGCTCGGGGATATCATTGATGCCGCAAATTTCCTGCCAGCGCTTGCTCTCCGCCGCGGCAGGGACATTCACCGCGGTGCGGAACAGCGCCAGGCGATCAGGATCGTTGAGGGTGGTTTGCCATTCGCACTGATAGGTCTCCACCACCCGGGTCATCTCCTGCTCCAGCTCGTGGGCGATCCCAAGGCTGTCGTTCAGGATCACCTCGCGCAGATAGTCGAGGCCGCCTTCCAGGTTATCCATCCAGGTACTGGTGCGTTGCAGACGATCTGCCGTGCGAATGTAGAACATCAGGAAACGGTCAACGGTGCGGATCAGCGTTTCGTCGTCCAGATCGCTGGCAAAGAGATCCGCGTGGCGCGGCTTCATCCCGCCGTTGCCGCACAGATAAAGGTTCCAGCCCTTGTCCGTGGCAATCACCCCCACGTCTTTGCTCTGCGCCTCTGCGCACTCACGGGTACAGCCGGAGACCGCCATTTTGATTTTGTGCGGCGCACGTAACCCCTTGTAGCGATGCTCCAGTTTGACCGCAAGGCCGGTGGAGTCCTGCACGCCATAGCGACACCAGGTCGACCCGACGCAGGATTTCACCGTGCGCAGGGATTTCCCGTACGCATGACCGGTCTCAAATCCGGCCTCCACCAGCGCCTGCCAGATTTCCGGCAACTGTTCGAGCGTGGCGCCAAACAGGTCAATACGCTGTCCGCCGGTGATTTTGCTGTAAAGGCTATAGCGTTTCGCAATCTGGCCTATGGCGATCAGCCCGTCGGCCGTCACTTCCCCGGCAGGCATGCGCGGCACGATGGAATACGTTCCGTCCTTCTGAATATTGGCAAAGTAGCGGTCGTTGGTGTCCTGCAGCGGCAGATGCGCCGGTTTCAGCAGGTATTCGTTCCAGCAGGAGGCCAGCACTGATCCCACCAGCGGTTTACAGATCTCACAGCCGTGCCCTTGTCCGTAACGGCTGATAAGCTGGTCGAAGGTCCGGATATGGTTGACGCGCACCAGGTGGTATATCTCCTGACGCGAGTACGGGAAGTGCTCACAGATATCTTTTTTCACCTCCACGCCCTGCTCCGCAAGCTGGAACTCCATCACCTGCTTCACCAGCGCGCTACAACCTCCGCAGCCGGTCGCCGCTTTGGTGCACTGCTTAATGGCGCCGATATCCGTTGCGCCCGCGCTTACCGCCAGGCAGATATCCCCTTTGCTGACGTTATGACACGAACAGATCTGCGCGCTTTCCGGCAGCGCCGCCACGCCCAGCGCTTTTGGCGTGCAGCCTGACGACGCGGGTAAGATCAGCGTTTCCGGCTCTTTTGGCAGACTGATGCCGTTAAGCATCATCTGCACCAGCGTGGCGTATTCGCTGGCATCGCCCACCAGCACGCCACCCAGCAGGGTTTTGCTGTCGTGACTGACCACAATTTTTTTGTAGATTTGCTGCGGCCCGTGCGTCCACTGGTAGCTCAGCGCCCCCGGCGTGCGCCCGTGGGCATCGCCAAACGACGCCACATCCACACCCAGCAACTTGAGTTTGGTACTCATATCCGCGCCGGTGAAGCGCTTCTCCTCACCCGCCAGCACAGCGGCGGCCACGCGCGCCATCTGGTAGCCCGGGGCCACCAGGCCAAAGATTTTCCCCTCCCACAGCGCGCATTCCCCGATGGCAAGCACGTCCGGATCGGAGGTCCGGCAGCCGTCGTCAATACAGATCCCGCCGCGCTCGCCAATAGCCAGCCCGCTGCTGCGCGCCAGCGCGTCCTGCGGACGAATACCGGCAGAGAAGACGACCATGTCCGTTTCCAGCTGTTCACCCTCGGCAAAACGCAGCACCAGCCCGTCGTCTGCGGTGGCAATCTCCGTCGTCGATTTACTGGTGTGTACCCCTACGCCCAGCGCCTCAATTTTCCTGCGCAGCATTGCCGCACCGTCGCTGTCGAGCTGCACCGCCATCAGGTTCGGCGCAAACTCCACCACGTGGGTTTCCAGCCCTAGCTGCTTAAGCGCATTCGCCGCCTCCAGCCCCAGCAGGCCGCCGCCAATTACCACGCCGCGGCGAGAGCCTGCCGCATGGGCCGCAATGTTGTCCAGATCGTCGAGGGTGCGGTAGACAAAACAACCCGGCAGATCGCTGCCCGGAACGGGCGGTACGAACGGGTACGAGCCGGTCGCCAGCACCAGCTTATCCCAGTGGGTTTCATGGCCGCTGGCGGTACGCACAACGTGTGCATCACGATCGATAGCGACAATCTGCTGCGAGAGGCGCAGCTCTATACCGTTATCGGCAAAGAACTCCCCCGCCACCAGCGAGAGCGAGTCCGCGCTGCGTCCGCCAAAATATTCCGACAGATGCACGCGGTCATAGGCCGCATAGCGCTCTTCGCCAAAAACAATAATCTGATACTGCTGATGCAAATTGCGGTTAACGCAGTCTTCGAGGAAATGATGGCCGACCATACCGTGCCCAACCACCACCAGAGTAGGTTTTGTCATAGCGCTCTGTCCTGCAACCTGCGGTTGCGTTGTGAAACGATCGAACAGCCAGTCCGCGTGGGCGGGCGCAGCCGTTGCCAGTAAATCGGTAAAGGTTGCCGCGCTGCGGCAGTCACCCAGCAGCAGCACGCCAGCCAGCGTCCCCTGATGGATCAGTAAACGTCGATAGTGACGGGTCAGCGGATCCCATGAACTCCATACCACATCGTCCGCCTGCGCCGTCGCGCGTCCGAGGCTGAACAGCTCCACGCCGGTCACCTTAAGACGCACGCCGTTGTCGGTCCGGGTAAACGGCGCGGTGATCTCCCCGGCCAGCCGCGCGGCGAGAATATCCGCCTGCGCCAGACAGGGGGCGACCAGGCCAAATGTCTGGCCGTCAATTTCACAGCACTCGCCGATGGCGTAGATATCCGGCACGGAGGTTTGCATCTGGTGATCCACCACGATGCCGCGCGCGCAGTGAATGCCGCTGGCTTTTGCCAGCGCAACGTTGGGTTGTACACCCGTGGCCAGCACCACGCGCGCGGCGGTGACGCTGTGCCCGTTGAGTAGCGTCACGCTCTTGCCGTTAATCGCCGCGATGCCAGAGGCGAATTCACAGCTAACACCCCGCGCCGCCAGCGCCTCTTCAAGCAGCAGTCCCGCCTGCTGATCCAGCTGCTGTTCCATCAGCCAGGGACCACGATGGATAAGCGTGACGTTGTCACCGTTGCGCGCCAGCGCTGCCGCTGCTTCCACGCCAAGTACGCCACCGCCCAGCACTACCGCCGGACCGGAGAGGTTCTGGATGGCGCGGGTCTCTGCCAGGGTGCGAAAGGTGAACACATGCGGCGCATCGCCGCCGGGGATCGGCGGCACTACAGGGGTAGACCCGGTGGCAAACACCAGCGCATCCCAGCCCAGCGTGCGAGCAGAGGTACGCACTTTACGCGCGTTAACGTCTACTGCGAGCACCGTTTCTCCTCGCAGCACCGTCACGCCTCGTGCCGTGTACCAGTCTTCATCGTGCAGACAGATGTGCTCCGCCTGCTTTTCACCACTCAGCACCGGCGAAAGCTGGATGCGGTTGTACGCCTGCTCCGGCTCGTCACCGATGACGGTGATAGCGAAACGACCGGGCACACGCCCGGTGAGCGATGCAATCAGCCGGGTTGCCGCCATACCATTACCGATAATGACCAGTCGCATCGTGCCCCCTCATTACGCCGCTTTCGGCTGTTTTTCGTAGAGGAAATGGAGGATCTGCTGGCGCATATGGTGATAGCGGCTATCGTCCGCCAGCTGCACCCGGTTGCGCGGGCGCGGCAGATCGACGCGCAGGATCTCACCCACGGTGGCCGCCGGGCCGTTGGTCATCATCATTACGCGGTCAGAGAGCAGTACCGCCTCGTCCACGTCGTGAGTGATGAGCACGATAGTGGTGTTCAGCGCCTGCTGGATCTGCATCACCGAGTCCTGAAGATGGGCACGCGTCAGCGCATCGAGCGCGCCAAACGGCTCATCCATCAGCAGCACTTTCGGCTTCATTGCCAGCGCCCGGGCAATACCGACGCGCTGCTTCATACCGCCGGAGATCTCCCCGGGGCGCTTATTCAGCGCGTGGCCCATCTGCACCCGGTCGAGATTGTGCTCAATCCACTCTTTGCGCTCGGCCTTACTCATGGTGCGACGGAAGACCTGATCCACCGCCAGCGCCACGTTGTCGAAGCAGGTTAACCACGGCAGCAGCGAATGGTTCTGGAACACTACCGCACGCTCAGGCCCCGGCCCGGCGATTTCGCGGTTGTCGCAAATCAGCCCGCCTTCCGTCGGCAGCGTGATCCCGGCGATCAGGTTTAACAGCGTCGACTTGCCGCAGCCGGAGTGACCAATCAGACTGACGGTTTCGCCCTCGTGGATATCAAAAGAGACGTTTTGCAGTGCCAGAAACTCGCCGCTGGCGGTGGAAAAACGCTGGCTCACGGCCTGGACCTGAATTAAAGGTTTCATCTTCACTCCTTATTTTTCCTGCCAGCTAAAGCGACGGGCGATCAGCATCAGCCCCTGCTCCAGCAGCAACCCGACCACGCCAATGATGACGATGGCGATGAGAATGTTTTCAACGTTGAGGTTGTTCCATTCATTCCAGATCCAGAAGCCAATGCCTAAACCTCCGGTGAGCATCTCGGCGGCGACAATCACCAGCCAGGCAATGCCAATGGAGAGACGTACCCCGGTCAACACCGCAGGCAGCACGGCGGGGAAAAGAATGCGGCGCATGATGGTCCACTCTGAGAGTTGCAGCACCCGGGCCACGTTGAGGTAGTCCTGCGGAATACGGCGCACCCCTTCGGCGGTGTTAATGACCATCGGCCAGATGGAGCAGATGAAAATGGTCCAGCTCGACGCGGGCTCCGCTTTCTGGAACAGCAGCAGGCCGATAGGCAGCCAGGCCAGCGGGCTGACCGGACGCAGGAGCGCGATCAGCGGGTTGAACATGCGGGAGAAAAAGGTGAAGCGCCCAATCAAAAAGCCCAGCGGAATGCCCGCCAGCGCCGCCAGACCGAAGCCGATGGCGACGCGCTGCAACGACGCCAGTACGTTCCAGCCAATGCCCATATCGTTTGGCCCGTCGCGATAAAACGGATCGGCAAACAGGGTCATGGCCGAATCGAGCGTGCTGAGCGGCGTCGGGAAACCTTTACTGTTTATCGCCGCCAGCTGCCAGAGCACCACCAGCAGACCGAGACCGAGCAGCGCCGGGATGACGCGCTGTAAAAACTCATTCATCCGACGCGTAAACGCTGGCGCACGACGGCGAACCTGTAGCGGAGGCAGGACAATCACTTCCCCGCTCTCTGACTTCTCTTGTGGTTGCGTATTTTGCAGATGCTGCATACTCAGGCCCCTTTACGGTGAATGGCGAAGCGGTTGGCGTACCCTTCCGGATCGGTGCCGTTCCAGACGGTGCCGTCCATCAGGGTACTGCTGCGATACGGTGATGACGGTGTGGACATGCCGCCCACGGCGGTCGCGGCATCCTGCCAGACCGCGGTCTGGTTAATGCGCTGTGCGATGCCCGCATAATCCGGCGCGGCGTTGAGCAAGCCCCAGCGACGGAACTGGGTTAAGAACCACATGCCGTCGGAGAGATACGGGTAGCTCACGGCACCCTCATTGAAGAAACGGATCGGGTGCGCATCCTGCCAGCGCTGACCGAGCCCGTTGTCGTATTCGCCGAGCATGCGTCCGGTGAGGTACTGTTCCTTGCAGTTGAGCCATGCGCGGCGCGAGAGGATCTGCGCGGTTTCACGTTTGTTTTCCGCTGACGCCTCGATCCAGCGCGCGGCTTCCATCACGGCACTCACCAGCGCCCGTGCGGTGTGCGGATTTTTCACCACCCAGTCGCGTCGGGTGCCGAGGATCTTTTCCGGGTGATCGGCCCAGATGGACTGTGACGTGGCGGCGGTAAACCCGATGCGGTCGTTAATCGCCCGCGCGTTCCACGGCTCGCCGACGCAGAACCCGACCATGTTGCCGATGCGCATGTTCATCACCATCTGTGGCGGCGGGACCACCACAGTGCGCACGTCGTCAAACGGGTTAATGCCCGCACTGGCCAGCCAGTAGTAGAGCCACATAGCGTGTGTCCCCGTCGGGAAGGTATGCGCGAAGGTGTAGGTTCCCGGTGCCTGCTGTGTAATCAGCTTTTTCAGCCCGTCGAGATCGCGAACGCCCTTCTCCGCCAGATCGCTGGAGAGCGTAATGGCCTGACCGTTCTGGTTGAGAGTCATCAGGTTCGCCATCTGCTGCGGCTTGCCCGCGATACCCAGCTCCAGTCCGTACAGCAGGCCGTAAAGAATGTGTGCGGCGTCCAGCTCCCCTGCCACCAGCTTGTCGCGCACCGCCGCCCAGCTCGCCTCTTTAGTAGGTACAATGGTAATGCCGTGTTTTTTATCGAACCCTTTCAGGGCCGCGATAACCACTGGCGCGCAATCGGTCAGGGGGATAAACCCGATACGCACGGTATCCTGCTCCGGCTTATCTGACCCCGCCGCCCATGCGGCCTGCATGACACCCGGCAACAGCATCGCACCACTCGCCAGCATGCTGGCCTGCAATAAACGCCGTCTCGACAAATCCGCCATAATTGCTCCTGAAAAAAGGCAAAAAAAAGCGCCCGACGGTGCTGAAGCACCGCTGGACGCCTTTATCCCGAAGACGTATGCACCGCCGTTGGCGCATCGTCAAAAATAGTTAATCTGTTAATGCAAAGGTGATGCCAGCTTTTTAACCCCGGCGTTACGGGGTTTCTGCAAGGAGAGCGCTGTTTTACGCACCTCAATCAGGCATTAAATGCCCACTGATCGTGCAACTACTCCCCAGGGGGTATCTTCCACAGATTTTTCACCGTAAGGAGCGCACGGGCGATATCCACCATGCGTTGGTTTTTATCCATCGCCATTTTGCGCAGGGCTGTCCACGCCTGCTCCTCGCTCATGTTCTGATGCGTCATTAGCACGCTTTTGGCCTTGTCGATGGTCTTGCGCTCCTCCAGCGTGTCGCGCAGGGAAGCAAGCTGACGGGAGAGTTGCTCAATTTCACGCGCCTGCTGGCGCACCAGCGGCAGCAGTGGTCTATCCGGAAATCGCGCCAGGATATCGTCGTACTCATCATCTACGTGCAGGTTTTCGCTATAGCGACGCTCCTCAACTGCCGTCATCAGATCGGCAATGGCCACCTCCTCCAGCGTGCGCAGATGCTCAAGACGCGCGGTTTGCAGGGCAAACCATTTGAGGGCGGTATCGCCATTATCTGCCGGAGGCTGGCGGGTGCACGCTTCACGCCTGAGTTTTTCAGTCTCCAGACCCGGCTGACAGTTGAGGGTAAACGTCTCCTGCACGTCTGGAGTGCAATGGGAGATAAAAACCTCAAAGCAGGCCTGCTGGCCATCAATGCGATCCACCAGCCGCTGGCGAGTTTCATCGTCAAAGAATCCCTGGGTGAAACCAATAGCCCCTAACGCCCGCTCTTGTCCCACAAGTTCTTTGCCCTGCATCAGGCTGTAAAGGGCCACAAATCGGCCCGCGATGTGCGGATCGTCAATGCTGTCGCTGAGTTGAGGTACGATATTGAGCAGATGACGCAGTATGCGGCTGTAGTGTTCCATCGCCTGCGGCGCGGTGACGCGTTGACCTGTAACGCCATCACGCAGCACCGTTAGCGTTTCAAGGCCGTGCAGTGCGCTGGCGATACGTTCGCAGAGGGCGCTGCCCGGCAGCGGTTCGCTAAACAGGAGGTGCAATGCCGCAAGGTTTTCATCCACCAAAGCCCTGCTGGCCTTGCATTCAGGCCCGTACAATTTACCCTGCGAGCAGAGCCAGACATTTGACGCACCGCGTTCGCACTGTAGCATATGCACCAGTCGACTGATGCCGTTCACCAGTGCGCCCAGCTGCGCTAATCTGCCGAGCTGTTCCTCCCGCAGCATTCTTGCACGCTGGAACCATTCGGTCGCGCCAGGCGAACTGCCAGCCACTATCGTCATCGTTTCTCTCTCCGATACATATTCTTCGGTATGAGAAGCAATATTCGTGCCTTTTCAAAGAACAGGAGTCAACATGCAGAAGATTGTGATCGTCGCCAACGGTGCGGCCTACGGCAGTGAATCCCTTTTTAACAGTCTGCGCCTGGCAATCGCGCTGCGCGATAAGGAGAGTGAGCTGGAGCTGCGCCTCTTTTTGATGTCCGATGCCGTCACGGCCGCGCTGAAGGGGCAGAAACCCGCTGAGGGCTACAACATACAACACATGCTGGAGATCCTGACCGCGCAAAACGTTCCGGTCAAGCTGTGCAAAACCTGTACCGACGGTCGCGGCATTACCGGGCTGCCCCTGATTGATGGCGTGGAAATTGGCACGCTGGTTGAACTGGCTGAATGGACTCTTACCGCTGATAAAGTATTAACTTTTTAATAATAAATCGCCAAAAATATTATTTTCTTATGGACGCGGTTTCAGCATCAAGTTTACCTGCGCCATTGCCGATAGGCATGGAAACAACACAGCAGGTATTACACTTATGTTCAGATCCATTCGCGCCCGCATCATTGCGGCGACGACAGGCTGTATGGTCGTCGCCCTTCTTCTTAATACCATTATCAACTTTCAGGTCACGCGCCAGGATAATCAGCAGTCGCAGCGCGATATACTGACCAGCACCAGCGCCAGCCACAATATGGCGATTGCCGACTGGGTCAAAAGCAAAATGACGGTGATTGCCTCCGCGCAGAGTATCGCGCTGGCTGACGATCCGGTTCCGGTGTTTAAGCAATTAGCCCAGGCGGGCGGCTTCACCAACGTCTACGCAGGCTACGCCAGCAAGACGGCGAAATTCTCCGATCCTGCGGGGGTCCCGGCGGATTATGACCCAACCATTCGTCCCTGGTATCAGCAGGTGGTGAGCACGGACGGCCCGGTTGTGACGGCGCCCTACGTTGATGCCGGGACCGGGAAGCTGGTGGTGACGTTTGCCGTACCGGTGAAGGAGAATGGTACTCTGAAAGCAGTGGTAGCGGGCGATGTCGCCATGGATAGCGTGGTGGCGAACGTGCGCGGGATCCACCCAACGCCTGCCAGCAGCGGGTTGCTCCTGAACAGCGACGGCACGGTTATTGCCGCCAACGAGCCGACCCTGACGCTGAAGCCGTTTACCGGGACGATCAAAGGCATCGACCTTGCGGCGCTGAAGAGCGGTAATCCGGTCGACGGGACGCTGAATGATGAGGAAAAAACCTTTATCGCCTCAGCCGTGCCGGGCACGAACTGGCTGCTGGTCGTCGCCCTCGACAGCAGCGACGCCACCTCCGGCATGCGTTCCTTGCTGAAAGCGTCGGCAATCTCGCTGGTGATTCTGGCGCTTCTGAGCGGCGCCATTGTCCACCTCCTGATAGCCCGCCTGCTTAAGCGCCTGTCCGACATTCGCGACGCGATGCACAGCATTGCCAACGGCACCAACGATCTGTCCCAGCGTCTGCCGGATAGCGGTGATGACGAAGTGGCGCAAATTGCGCAGGCGTTTAACGCCTTCAGCAATAAGCTCTCGGTGGTGATGGTCCAGCTTCGCGACGCCAGCGCCTCAGTGAAAAACGCCGCGCAGGAGATTGCGGCAGGCAACCAGGATCTCTCCGGACGTACCGAGCAGGCCGCGTCCAGCCTGCGTGAGACCGCCAGCGCCGTGGAAGAGATAACCGCCTCCGTTACCCAGTCGAATGAATCGGCCGAAGAAGCCAACGACCAGGCCAGTAAGGCCTCTGCGGCCGCAGCGCGCGGCGGCGAAGTTGTCTCGCAGGCAATCAGCACCATGCAGTCCATCGAAGTGGCTTCTGCAAAGATTGGCGATATCACCAGCGTGATTGACGGCATCGCCTTCCAGACCAACATTCTGGCGCTTAACGCCTCCGTCGAAGCGGCTCGTGCCGGTGAGCAGGGCCGTGGGTTCGCGGTCGTTGCGGGGGAAGTGCGTAATCTGGCCAGCCGCAGCGCTCAGGCGGCGAAAGAGATCAAATCCCTTATTGACTCAACTACCGAAAGCGTTGCAACCGGCTCCCGGTTTGTGCACCTTGCGGGCGACAGCATGGATGAGATCCGCGCCAGCGTCGGGAGCGTGTCTGGCATTATGCGTGAAATATCTATTGCCACCCGCGAGCAGATGAAAGGGATCCATGAAATTAACCACGCGGTGACTCACCTGGATCGCATGGTGCAGCAGAACGCTGAACTCGTTGTACAGTCTGCTGCGGCGGCCAGCGCGCTGCAAAGCCAGGCGGGCGACCTTGCTGAGACCGCTGGCCATTTCCGCATATAATTTTTCCCGGACGCGCGTTAAGCAGGGAAAACGCGCGTCGGCTGAAAGGTTTCAGAAATTTTGTCATTTTTGTTTAATCGTTGCGCCATTTTTTGATCGAAATCAGCATCACCCACCTTCCCCTTTGGTGTTATGCAATGAGTAAATTGTGAACAACATCACGCTCGGGATGGGCAAAAACGACGGGGTATAAAAAATGGCACGAGTTAAAACGAGTCTGAAACTGTTTGGCGGGGATACGGTAGTGGTGCGTTGCTCAGAACGTTGCCGCATCCATCTGATGAGTACAAAAGGGCAAAAGCAATCGCAGGCAGATATCCTTACCGTCCAGGATGATAAGGCCTGGCTGACGGTGCCTTACACCGGCACCTGGGATGTGCTGATCGACAGCCACAGCCAGTCGCTCGAACATTCCGTAAGTTACGTGGCAGCATAACCATAAACGCCCGGCCAGCCGGGCGTATTATCAGGCAAAACCCGGGCGCAGCGTATTGCTGAGCGGGTTCCCTTCCAGCAGCGCTTTAACCTTCACCACCAGCTCACTCAGACAGTCGTCCTGCATACCGAGACGCGTCAGCTCCTGATCGAGCGAGAAAAGGTACTGGGCGTTAGTGCCCAGCGGTCCACTGGCGGCGGCAATCAGCGGGGCAATCACCTGGGTTCGGGTGTCGGCTTCATACAGCGGGTGGCGCGGATCCATAATGAACACCAGCGCGTTGACGGTGCGGCCGTCGTCCAGTTCCAGCTTGCACCAGCTGGGCATATAGCAGCCGGTGATCATCTCGCGCTTCCACAGCAGCGTGAGCTCATCTTCCAGCGTGGTATCCGGCAGCCGGTATGCCACGCCCGTGGTGCGCCCGCCCTCTTTTAGTGCAAGCATACGTCCAGGCTGACAGGCGCTGCCGCGTCCGGCGGTCAGGCGCAAACAGAAGGCGCGGTGCCAGCCAGGCAGCGTTCCGGTTGCCGATTCAACAAACTCGAGCGCCGGGTTCCACATCAGAGAGCCGTAACCAAAAATCCAGACCGGGCCATCATCCGGGCGGCAGGCCAGCGTTGCCGCAAGCGACGCCGCACGTTGTTCAGCCGACCACAGAAGCGATTCCTCAATAGCACCAAATGCCGTCTTACAATCTGCCTTCATCAAGAAATCACGCGTTAACACATTCCACCTCCGCCACTGCATGCTTCCTTGCGACATCTTTAATGCGCCTTCCCGGCATTCTGTGCTGTTCATTTTAACAGCAGTTGAGCAACGATAAGCAATTCGCGGGCCAGATGCAATACAGCGGCAGTTCAACCGCCTGAAATGTCAAAATGGAGGCAGCGTATTATTCGGCAGCTATTTCTTTTTGTGCCATTTGTCATCATCCCCTTTCTCATAGTCATTTTTTACGGCGGCCCAGGCCACTTTATGCGCCGTCTCTTCACGGCTGGCATCGTCCCGGCGATCTTCTTTATCTTTGTACTGATCCCAGGCGCTGTTAAAGGCTTCTTTGTAGATATCCTGAGCGTGGGCAGGCAGTACGTTTTGCACGTTATCCGGTAATTCGCTTTTCGATTTGTATGGCATCGTTAACCTCTCTTTTGGCTAAAAGATAAGTGTGGACGACGATACGCCAGGGTGCCAGCCGACAGCAAGAAATGAACTAATTAAGAGCGCAAGGCGTTGTTATTAAATTAATATTTTGTGTAAATAAGGTATTATAAGCTTCAGGAAGAAAATTCCCATTAAAGGGTAAAATTAAGTAAAAAATACAGGGTATTTAACCGTTTTCTGTTAATTTAACACCCTCAAAATCTATCTATAATTACAAGCACCTGCACTGTTGGAGAAACACATGACAGCAACACACGAGGCGGTAAAGACCCGCCACAAGGAGACCTCTCTCATTTTCCCGGTTCTGGCACTGGCTGTGCTGCTCTTCTGGGGAAGCAGTCAGTCATTGCCAGTGGTTGTGGGGATCAATATTCTGGCTCTGGTGGGTATTTTAACCAGTGCATTTAGCGTGGTACGCCATGCGGATGTTTTAGCCCACCGTCTTGGAGAGCCGTATGGGTCATTAATTTTAAGCCTTTCGGTTGTGATTCTTGAGGTCAGTCTAATTTCCGCATTAATGGCCACCGGCGACGCCGCACCAACGTTAATGCGCGATACGCTCTACTCCATCATTATGATTGTTACCGGCGGCCTGGTCGGTTTTTCGCTTTTATTAGGTGGCCGCAAATTTGCCACCCAGTACATGAACCTTTTTGGCATTAAACAGTATCTGATCGCCCTATTCCCGCTGGCGATTATCGTGCTGGTATTCCCGATGGCATTGCCGGGCGCAAACTTCACCACCGGCCAGGCGCTGCTGGTGGCGCTGATTTCCGCGGCAATGTACGGCGTGTTCTTGCTGATCCAGACCAAAACGCACCAGAGCCTGTTTGTTTACGAGCATGAAGACGACGGCGACGATGATGACCCGCATCACGGTAAGCCGTCGGCCCACAGCAGCGCGTGGCACACGGTTTGGCTGATCGTGCATCTGATTGCGGTAATTGCGGTCACCAAGATGAATGCGAACCCGCTGGAGGCGCTGTTAACTGAACTGAACGCGCCGGTCGCCTTTACCGGTTTCCTGGTAGCCCTGTTGATCCTGTCGCCAGAAGGCCTGGGAGCGCTGAAAGCGGTGCTCAATAATCAGGTGCAGCGTGCGATGAATCTGTTCTTTGGCTCCGTTCTGGCGACCATCTCCCTTACCGTTCCGGTGGTAACGCTTATTGCCTTTATGACGGGGAATGAATTGCAGTTTGCGCTGGGTGCCCCAGAGATGATTGTGATGGTAGCTTCATTGCTGCTGTGCCAGATATCCTTCTCCACCGGCCGCACCAATGTGCTGAACGGCGCGGCGCATATGGCGCTGTTTATTGCGTATCTGATGACGATATTTGCGTAATTTTTTTGCCGGGTGGCGCTGCGCTTACCCGGCCTACGAAACCCGTAGGCCCGCGCAAGCGTAGCGCCGCCGGGCAAAGAAAAACCCGCCGAAGCGGTTTTTTTTATTAGTTGCTGGTATCCAGCTCGTCGAAGCTCTTCACCAGATCGTCAATCGCTTTAATCTGTTTCAGGAATGGCTCCAGCTTATCCAGCGGCAGCGCGGAAGGACCGTCGCATTTCGCGTTAACCGGATCCGGGTGCGCTTCAATGAACAGACCCGCCAGGCCGGTTGCCATACCGGCGCGCGCCAGTTCGGTCACCTGCGCACGACGCCCGCCAGACGCGGCGCCAAACGGGTCGCGACATTGCAGGGAGTGGGTCACGTCGAAAATCACCGGAGACTGGTTAGAGACGTTCTTCATTACGCTGAAGCCCAGCATATCCACAACCAGGTTGTCATAACCGAAGTTTGAACCACGGTCGCACAGGATCACCTGGTCGTTACCACCTTCGATAAACTTATCGACGATATTACCCATCTGGCCAGGGCTCACAAACTGCGGTTTTTTCACGTTAATCACGGCACCGGTTTTCGCCATCGCTTCTACCAGGTCAGTCTGGCGCGCCAGGAACGCCGGAAGCTGAATCACGTCTACCACATCAGCCACGGGCTGTGCCTGAGACGCTTCGTGCACGTCGGTGATCACTTTCACGCCAAACGTCTGTTTCAGCTCCTGGAAAATCTTCATCCCCTCTTCCAGGCCCGGGCCACGGTAGGAGTGAATGGAGGAGCGGTTGGCTTTGTCAAAAGAGGCTTTAAACACGTACGGGATGCCCAGCTTCTGGGTCACGGTCACGTAGTGTTCGCAGATGCGCATAGCGAGATCGCGGGATTCCAGAACGTTCATACCGCCAAACAGCACGAACGGCAGGTCGTTTGCCACGTTGATATCACCAATGCTAACCACTTTTTGTTTCATAGGATCGCCTTATTCAGGTGTGAATCGGAATTAAGATTAATGCAGTGTAATGTGTTTATGCGCGATCGCGTTGATCTGCGCGCGAATCATTTCGCTGATCGGGTCTTCCGGACATTGCTCGACGAAATAATTCAAATCATTCAGCGCCACGTGCTCGCAGTCGAGCTGCGCATAAATCAGGCCGCGGTCGCGGATTTCGTACGGATCTTCCGGATTGAACTGCAACAGCACTTCGCTTGCGCGCAGGGCCAGCTCCATCTGACGCTCTTCCATCAGCGCAGACTTCAGCGTATCCAACAGCTTGCGGATCACTTCGGCGTTATCGGCTTCATCGAGATCTTCATTGAACAGCTCCGCTATCGGGCTGATGTTGCCTTTCAGCCAGACGTCCAGCGTATGCTCATCCAGCGTGTCGCCGTTAAACGGATTGATTAACCACATCTCACCGTCCAGCCACTCCGCCCGCAAAATCATCTGCGTCGGGAAAATGACCGGCACCAGTGGAATATCCAGTCGGTGCGCAACCCACAGTAAAATGGCGCCCAACGCGACGGCGCTACCCTGTCGATTTTTCAGCACCTGGTCCAGCCACAGTGCGTCAGACAGGCGATACACGCCTCGCGTGTCGCAGAAACCCCATTCGCCGTAGAAAAGCTCAATCAGCTTCTCTAATTGCCAGTCTTGCGGACGTGCCTGATTGATCTCTTCGCGCGCCAGGCTGACCAGATTTTCCAGTTCAGCGTAAACGTACTGTGATGTGAAATCGTCGCGGATCATCTCTGAAATCAGGATCATACCATCGCATAGCGGCACTTTGTTAAATTCGAAATCGGCTAAGGACCTCATGACTTACCCCAGTAACGGTATTCTTGTGGTGGCGAGTTTAATGATGATGTACAGCACCACCAGACCCAGCAGAAAGGCGATAAACCCTGTCTGCTGGCTGCGCGGACGATGACGCCCAAGCGCGATAAAACCCAAAACGATGTAGATGATAACGCCAAACAGCTTTTCAGTCAGCCATAGGCCTTTATCAGTAAATGGCAGATAGCCGGTCTTCCACATTAACCCGGCTCCGGAAAGGAACAGCACTGTGTCGATACCGTGTGGGGCGATACGTACCCAGCGGGCGTTAATCAGCGGATTATTGCTGTAGCGCCACCAGTAGCGGACAATGAAAAAGCCGATGGTCATAGCAACGGAAACCAGGTGAACGGAGATTAGCAGCGTAAACAGGCTCATGACCACTGCCCCAGCGTCAGACGTTCATTGCCGCCGTAATCCCGGCAGGTTTCCACGGCGGCGTATCCGGCACGCGTAAACAGCGCTCGCACCGCCTCTCCCTGCGTCCACCCATGTTCCACCAGCAGCCAGCCACCGGGAAGCAAATGTTTCCGTGACGTTGTCACAATGTGATCGAGATCCGCAAGTCCCTGATTCGCAGCGACCAGCGCGGTCAACGGTTCAAAACGCACGTCGCCCTGCGCGAGATGCGGATCGTCTTCGTCGATGTAGGGCGGATTGCTGACAATCATTTCGAACATGCGGTTTTCAAGCGCGGCAAACCAGCTGCTTTGCAGAACGGAAACATTGTTCAGCCTCAGCCGTTCAACGTTGCGCCGCGCAAGGGCGACCGCATCAGGCATCACGTCTACCGCCATCACGGTACAGTCCGGCCGCTCGCTGGCAAGCGCCAGCGCAATCGCACCGGTGCCGGTACCGAGATCGAGGATCTGACACGACTGCGCCGGTAACCGCGCCAGCGCCTGCTCCACCAGACACTCTGTGTCCGGGCGCGGGATCAGCGTCGCCGCTGAGACGTACAGCGGAAGTGACCAGAACTCGCGCTCGCCAACCAGATGCGCCACCGGCTCGCCGGTTTTACGGCGGGCGAGCAGCGCCTCCAGCTGCGATAGCTGTTCCGCTGTCAGTTCGGTTTCGCCGAAAGCCAGCAGATACGTGCGGGCTTTACCCGTCACATGCTCAAGCAGAATTTCGGCGTCCCGCTTCGGGCTTTCACTTTCTGAAAGTTCACGGGCTGCCTCACGTAACCAGCGCTGAAAATCCATTAATCCTGCTCGGACAGCGCCGCCAGCTGGTCGGCCTGGTATTCCTGCACGATAGGCTCAATCAGCATATCGAGCTTGCCTTCCATTGCCTCATCCAGACGGTAGAGCGTCAGGTTGATGCGGTGGTCGGTTACGCGCCCCTGCGGGAAGTTATAGGTGCGGTTACGATCGCTACGGTCGCCGCTGCCCAGCAGGTTACGGCGGGTAGAGGCTTCCGCCTGCTGGCGTTTCGCCATTTCCGCCGCGTGGATACGGGCACCCAGCACGGATAACGCCTTAGCTTTGTTCTTGTGCTGGGATCGCTCGTCCTGACACTCAACCACAATCCCGGTGGGCAGGTGAGTAATACGGATAGCGGAGTCGGTGGTGTTAACGTGCTGACCACCCGCCCCTGAAGAGCGGAAGGTGTCGATGCGCAGATCCGCCGGGTTGATATCCGGCAGTTCCGCTTCCGGCAGCTCGGGCATGACCGCCACCGTACAGGCCGAGGTGTGAATGCGTCCCTGAGATTCTGTCGCAGGCACGCGCTGCACGCGGTGACCGCCGGATTCAAACTTCAGCCGACCATAAACGCCGTCGCCGCTGATTTTGGCGATAACCTCTTTGTAGCCGCCATGCTCGCCTTCGTTGGCGCTCATGATCTCCACGCGCCAGCGGCGTGATTCCGCATAACGGCTGTACATACGGAACAGATCTCCGGCGAACAGCGCCGCTTCGTCGCCGCCGGTACCGGCGCGGACTTCCACAAAAGCGTTACGCTCATCGTCCGGATCTTTTGGCAGCAGAAGGACCTGAAGCTGCTGCTCCATCTCTTCTGACCGTGCTTTAGCGTCCTGCAACTCTTCCTGGGCCATCTCGCGCATTTCAGGATCGTCGAGCATCATCTGCGCGGTTTCGATATCTTCCTGGACCTGTCGCCAGTCGGTAAAGCATTTTGAAACATCACTTAGCTGCGCGTATTCACGCGACAGCGCGCGAAAACGTTCCTGGTCGGCAATGGTCCCGGCATCGCCGAGCAGCGCCTGGACTTCTTCATGGCGCTCGTGCAGAGCTTCCAGTTTAGCGACGATAGAAGGCTTCATAGGCGTAAATGCACCTTGTCTTAGAAAATGGGTATAGGGCGCTATTCCAGCCCGAGGCTGTTGCGCAGAATAGTCAGGCGTTCATCGTCCCCGTCACGGGCAGCCTGCTGAAGAGATTTGGTTGGGGCATGGATCAGGCGGTTGGTCAGTTTCCAGGCCAGATCCTGCATAATCGCCTGCGCGTCGCCGCCCTGTTCAAGGGCCGCTAACGCTTTGGCCGTCAGGTCATCACGCACCTGCTCCGCCTGACCGCGGTATTCGCGGATGGTCTCGCTGACGCTTTGCGCGCGCAGCCAGGCCATAAATTCGCTGGTTTCCTGTTCAACGATGGTTTCCGCCTGCACAGCCGCCGCCTTACGCTGGGCAAGGTTGTGCGAAATGATGCTTTGCAGGTCATCCACGCTGTACAGGTAGGCGTTCGCCAGTTTGCCCACTTCCGGTTCGACATCACGCGGAACGGCGATATCCACCAGCAGCATCGGCTGATTGCGGCGGGATTTCAGCGCACGCTCGACCATCCCTTTCCCGATAATCGGCAGCGGGCTGGCGGTAGAACTGATAATAATGTCCGCCTCTTTCAGACGTTCATCGATGTCGCTCAGCGCAATCACCTCAGCGCCCACTTCATCTGCCAGCACCTGCGCACGTTCGCGGGTGCGGTTAGCGATGATCATCTTCTTCACCTTGTGTTCGCGAAGATGGCGCGCCACCAGCTCGATGGTTTCGCCCGCCCCCACCAGCAGTACGGTGACGGTCGACAGCGATTCAAAGATTTGACGGGCAAGAGTACAGGCCGCGAAAGCAACCGAAACCGCACTGGCGCCAATGTCGGTTTCGGTTCGCACACGCTTCGCCACGGAGAATGACTTCTGGAACATTCGCTCCAGTTCGCTGGCTTTCAGATGCCCTTTCTGGGAATCCGCGAAGGCTTTTTTCACCTGGCCGAGGATCTGCGGCTCGCCCAGCACCAGCGAATCCAGACCGCTGGCCACACGCATCAGATGGCTGACCGCATCGTTATCCTGATGCCAGTACAGGCTGTTGCGCAGCTCTTCTTCGTTGAGGTTGTGATAGTCACATAGCCAGCGGATCAGCGCCTCGTGCAGGTTGTCCTGCTCTTCCACGCTTAAATAGAGCTCGGTACGGTTGCACGTCGACAGCACCACGCCACCCTGCACCATCGGCTGTGCAAGCAGGCTATCCAGCGCCAGGTCGAGCGTATCCGGCGAAAACGTAACGCGTTCTCGCAGTGAAACCGGGGCCGTTTTGTGGTTAATACCGAGTGCTAATAGGGTCATGTTGAGCGGGAGTAGTACCAGCGTTAATAAGGTTAGCAGGACGCATCATACAGGATGCGCGAGATCAATAAAAGAGACTGCCCCCTTTCGGAGTAATAGCTTACGCCGCGCTTTGAGATAATTTGAACGTAGACGGTGGCACCCTTCAACGCTAGCATTAACAGTTATAACTGCAACGTATCTCAAGGATTTGTCATCATTATGACCCGAATGATTCGCCTGCTGCCTCTGGCGGCCCTGGTTCTGACCGCCTGTTCCGTTCATCAGCCGAAGGGCCCGGGCAAAAGCCCCGACTCACCGCAGTGGCATCAGCACCAGCAGGATGTGCTGAAATTAAGCCAGTACCAGACCCGCGGTGCATTTGCATATCTCTCTGACGAACAAAAAGTTTATGCTCGCTTCTTCTGGCAGCAAACGGGGCAGGACAACTATCGCCTGCTGCTGCTCAACCCGCTGGGCAGCACCGAGCTGGAGCTTAACGCGAAGCCTGGCGAAGCGCAGATCACCGATAACAAAGGCCAGCACTACACCGCGACTGACGCCGAAGAGATGATTGGCAAGCTGACCGGGATGCCGATTCCGCTCAATAGTCTGCGCCAGTGGATCCTTGGCCTGCCGGGTGACGCCACCGACTATACGCTTGATGACCAATACCGTCTGAGCCAGGTTAACTACACCCAGGGCGGTAAAACCTGGAAAGTGGTGTACAGCGCGTATGACAGCAAGACTCAACCATCGCTGCCGTCCAATATGGAGCTGACGCAGGGTAGCCAGCGTATTAAGCTGAAAATGGACAACTGGATCGTTAAATGATGACCCACTGGCCCTCTCCCGCAAAACTGAACCTGTTTCTCTACATTACCGGGCAGCGCGCTGACGGCTATCACACCCTGCAAACCCTGTTTCAATTTGTCGACTACGGCGACACGATCTCAATCGAACCGCGTCAGGACGGGCAGATTTGCCTGCTGACGCCAGTCGACGGCGTGGCGCATGACGATAACCTGATCGTGCGCGCTGCCCGCCTGCTGATGAAAACGGCGTCGTCGTCGGATCGTCTGCCAGCGGGAAGCGGTGCGGATATCCGTATCGACAAACGCCTGCCGATGGGCGGCGGTCTTGGCGGCGGTTCGTCAAATGCTGCAACCGTTTTGGTGGCGCTTAACCATCTGTGGGGTTGCGGTCTGACAACGGACGAGCTGGCAGCGTTAGGGTTGACGCTGGGCGCCGATGTACCAGTGTTTGTGCGCGGCCACGCGGCGTTTGCTGAAGGGGTGGGCGAAATCCTCACGCCGGTCGATCCGCCGGAAAAATGGTATCTGATCGTTCACCCTGGCGTGAGCATTCCTACCCCGGTCATCTTTAAAGATCCTGACCTGAAAAGAAATACCCCGGTACGGTCAATAAAAACGTTATTAAATTGTGAATTCAGCAACGATTGCGAGGATATCGCAAGAAAACGTTTTCGCGAGGTTGATGCGGTGCTTTCCTGGCTGTTAGAATACGCGCCGTCGCGCCTGACCGGTACAGGGGCCTGTGTCTTTGCTGAATTTGACACCGAATCCGCCGCCCGTCAGGTGCTTGAGCAAGCGCCGGATTGGCTGCATGGTTTTGTAGCACGCGGGATGAACACCTCCCCCCTACAGCAGGCCATTCTGGCGCAGACTGAGTTTCGGTGACAACGTCACCCTGTTCCAGACGTTGCATCGCGCTCTTTAATACACCGCCTGGATAGCGTTTGCTTAGGCCCCGCAGTTTGCGGCGAACGCTATCCACCACTGGACGCATGCCTGAGGTTCTTCTCGTGCCTGATATGAAGCTTTTTGCTGGTAACGCCACCCCGGAACTAGCACAACGTATTGCCAACCGCCTGTACACTTCCCTCGGCGACGCCGCTGTAGGTCGCTTTAGCGACGGCGAAGTCAGCGTACAAATTAACGAAAATGTACGCGGTGGTGATATTTTCATCATCCAGTCCACCTGTGCTCCAACGAACGACAACCTGATGGAATTGGTTGTTATGGTCGACGCGCTGCGTCGCGCTTCTGCTGGCCGTATCACTGCTGTTATTCCTTACTTTGGCTATGCACGTCAGGACCGTCGCGTCCGTTCCGCGCGTGTGCCAATCACCGCTAAAGTTGTCGCAGACTTCCTCTCCAGCGTCGGCGTTGACCGCGTACTGACGGTCGACCTGCACGCAGAGCAGATCCAGGGCTTCTTCGACGTGCCGGTTGATAACGTTTTCGGCAGCCCAATCCTGCTGGAAGACATGCTGCAACTGAATCTGGACAACCCGATTGTGGTTTCTCCAGACATCGGCGGCGTGGTACGTGCTCGAGCTATCGCGAAGCTGCTGAACGATACCGACATGGCGATCATCGACAAACGCCGTCCGCGTGCTAACGTTTCTCAGGTGATGCACATCATCGGTGACGTGGCTGGCCGCGACTGCGTGTTGGTGGACGACATGATCGATACCGGCGGTACGCTGTGTAAAGCCGCTGAAGCGCTGAAAGAGCGTGGTGCGAAACGCGTATTCGCTTACGCAACTCACCCGATCTTCTCCGGCAATGCGGTAAACAACCTGCGTAACTCCGTCATCGACGAAGTTGTGGTGTGCGATACCATCCCGCTGAGCGACGAGATCAAAGCGCTGCCAAACGTGCGTACGTTGACTCTGTCCGGGATGCTGGCCGAAGCGATTCGTCGTATCAGCAACGAAGAATCGATCTCCGCAATGTTCGAACACTGATCGAACACGGCCAAAAAACCCGCTACGGCGGGTTTTTTTGTTTATAGTATTTATTTGTATGACTTATGCCTCCTTCACCTGCCATTCATATGACAGATGATGCGCACACGGATGATAGATAATTGTGAAAAACGTAACCTCCTCACATGTTCTGCCCTTTCGCGCCCTCATCGACGCCTGCTGGAAAGAGAAATACACGTCGTCACGCTTTGTTCGTGACCTGATAGCCGGGATCACCGTCGGGATTATTGCCATCCCGCTGGCGATGGCACTGGCGATTGGTAGCGGCGTCGCGCCGCAGTACGGGCTGTACACCTCAGCCGTTGCGGGGATTGTGATTGCGCTGACGGGCGGGTCCCGCTTCAGCGTCTCCGGCCCAACTGCCGCCTTTGTGGTGATCCTCTACCCGGTTTCCCAACAGTTTGGTCTGGCAGGCCTGCTGGTTGCCACCCTGATGTCCGGCATCTTTTTAATTCTGTTCGGTCTGGCCCGCTTTGGTCGCCTGATTGAATATATTCCCCTTTCCGTGACGCTGGGGTTCACCTCGGGGATTGGGATTACCATCGGGACCATGCAGATTAAAGATTTCCTCGGCCTGCAAATGGCCCATGTTCCGGAGCACTACTTACAGAAAGTGGGCGCGCTGTTTATGGCGTTGCCGACGGCCAACCTGGGCGATGCAGCCATTGGCATCGTTACCCTCGGCACACTCATCGTCTGGCCTCGCTTAGGCATTCGTCTCCCGGGGCATCTCCCCGCTCTGCTGCTGGGCTGCGCGGTGATGGGCGTCGTCAACCTGCTCGGTGGACAGGTCGCCACCATTGGCTCCCAGTTCCACTATGTTCTGGCGGATGGCTCACAGGGTAACGGTATTCCGCAGCTGCTGCCGCAGCTGGTTCTGCCGTGGGACATGCCGGGCTCCAGCTTCACCCTGAGCTGGGATTCCCTTCGCGCTCTGCTGCCTGCCGCGTTCTCCATGGCAATGCTGGGCGCGATTGAATCCCTGCTCTGCGCCGTCGTGCTCGACGGCATGACCGGCACAAAGCACAAAGCCAACAGCGAACTAGTCGGTCAGGGCTTAGGGAACATCGTTGCACCGTTCTTCGGCGGTATTACGGCTACGGCTGCGATTGCCCGTTCCGCCGCGAACGTACGTGCGGGCGCGACATCACCGGTTTCCGCGGTCATTCACTCCCTGCTGGTGATCATGGCGCTGCTGATCCTTGCCCCGCTGCTTTCATGGCTTCCACTCTCGGCCATGGCTGCGCTGCTGTTGATGGTGGCCTGGAATATGAGTGAGGCGCATAAGGTGGTGAATCTGCTGCGCCGTGCGCCGAAAGACGACATTATCGTGATGCTGATCTGCATGTCGCTGACCGTGCTGTTTGATATGGTTATCGCTATCAGCGTCGGCATAGTGCTGGCCTCGCTGCTGTTTATGCGCCGCATCGCGCAGATGACGCGTCTCTCCCCGGTTAACGTTGAGGTGCCTGACGATGTGCTGGTGTTGCGCGTGATTGGCCCGCTGTTCTTCGCCGCGGCGGAAGGTTTGTTCAGCGATCTGGCGTCCCGCGTCGCGGGCAAACGGATTGTGGTGCTGAAGTGGGATGCCGTCCCGGTGCTGGATGCCGGCGGTCTGGATGCCTTCCAGCGCTTTATTGCCCGCCTGCCGGAAGGCTGCGAGCTGCGGATCAGTAACCTCGAATTCCAGCCCCTGCGCACCATGGCGCGCGCGGGCGTGCAGCCGATCCCTGGCCGATTGTCCTTCTACCCTAACCGTGAAGCTGCATTAGCGGATCTGTGAGTCATCTGATGCAGAGACACGTCTTTGCATCATCACCCCGATCGCCTGCTGGAGCCATTCAAGCACGGCAGGCGTCATCCACGTACCTTTCATCAGATGCGGCTCCTGCTGCATGGCGAGACGAAATTTTTGCTGGGTCTGCGGGTTTGTTCCCGCATAGGACTGGAATAAAACCAGCCACTTTTCTGCCAGCTTTTGCGCATCGTCAGAAGCGGGACCGAGATTATCCCGCTGCGCCTGATGCAGCTTTGCCACCAGCGGCGGCCATTCCATCATCCGGTCAAAGTAGTGCGCCCGGGTAAAGGCCATCTCTTCGGCAGTGAGATATTGCTCCCAGATGCTGAGCTTTGATTCGGCAAACGCCCGCGTGATGTAATCCGTAATCTCCGGCGTAATGCCGGTTTGCTCCTGCATCTGCGGCTCCACGCTGTGCATTTCGTTCAGACGGGTCAAAAATTCCGGTTTGCCTGCGGTATCCTGTTCCAGGCGTTCCATCCACCGTGAAGCCAAATCGGTCGCCCGCGCGTCCGTGACGCTGACGTTCTGTTCCAGCAAGTGTTTAACCTCCGTCACCAGACCCGACCAGATATCCGCCAGCGCCTCTTTCTCTACCGCAAACGGCAGTTGCTGCAACTCTTCTTTGCTAAACCAGCGATCGTACATATTCATTAACTCCAGAGTCTGTAGCCAGGATTCCAGATCCGGCGTCGCATCGTCGGTCAGCCCGGTACGCAATTCCACCAGCCGGTTGCGCAGCGTATGGATGCTACGCTGTTGCTTGTCCAGCAAAGTGATTTGCCCGTCGAGTAATTCCGCTAATGACAGCGAACGCTGTTCCAGAAAACCCCTGATTTCGGCAAGCTCCAGCCCGGCTTTTGCCAGCGTCTGGATCATATGCAGACGCTGCACATCCGCCAGGTTGTAAAGCCGGTAGCCTGCCGCGCTTCTGGCAGAAGGTAACAACAGCCCTGTTTGCTCGTAGTGATGCAAAGTCCGCACGGTGATCCCAGCACGTTTCGCCAGTTCACCCACCTGAATCAACATAACGGCTCCTTTTGTTCTGCCAGTGTCGCTACTCTGAAGCCTTACGTTACGTGAGGGTCAATGCGTCATGCAAAAAAAAACGACTTCAGATGAAGTCGTTTCGGTGTTCTTTATGGGGCACTAGCCGTGCTTATGCTGGTCGCGGCGGCATCGTTTATCGTAATGGCGCACCCACCAGTATTTATCGCAGACTTCCTCATGTCCGCTCACGCGCGCCCCGGCGAGCCACAATACCGCACCGAGGAAGATACTCAGCACCGCGCCATGCGCAAAGTATTGTGGGAGGTCAAGCTGCGGTAATTGGTTTAAAATTGAATAACCGACACCGGCGACCATCACGAACAGTCCCAACCCCATTAGCACGTTACCGAGCATTGAAGCGTTTTTGCGTTTCATATGTCACCTCCGGAACTTTGGGTTGTCAGGGGAAAAACCCCTTCTCCTTGTGTGTAAAGTATAGACAACGCCACTTATATGAGTTGCGTGAATGATCACATTTACAAATAACTCCCGGACAAAAATTTACAAATAAGACATTGAACAGCTTGAAATTCTAATTGTTCAAAGAAGAAATTATTCGCATTTCGGTGTACAGCAGGCAGAACTTTGTCAAGCGGCGCGCCAGACAGTAAACTACGCGCCAGATCTGGAACCCATTAGGAAGCAAATCGTGACGATTAAACTGATTGTCGGCCTCGCCAATCCGGGCGCAGAGTATGCCGCTACCCGCCATAACGCCGGCGCCTGGTATGTTGATCTGCTGGCGGAACGTCTGCGCGCGCCCCTGCGTGAAGAACCCAAGTTTTACGGGTATACCTCACGCATCAATCTTGCGGGTGCTGACGTGCGGTTGCTGGTGCCAACCACCTTTATGAACCTGAGCGGCAAAGCCGTGGCGGCTATGGCAACGTTTTATCGCATCAATCCGGATGAGATCCTGGTGGCCCACGACGAACTGGATCTGCCGCCAGGCGTGGCGAAGTTCAAGCTGGGCGGCGGTCATGGCGGCCACAACGGCCTTAAAGACATCATCAGCAAACTGGGTAATAACCCTAATTTCCACCGTTTGCGCGTGGGAATCGGCCATCCGGGCGATAAAAACAAAGTTGTTGGTTTCGTACTGGGTAAACCACCGGTTTCTGAGCAGAAGTTGATTGACGAAGCGGTGGACGAAGCGGCCCGCTGCACCGAGATTTGGCTTCAGGACGGCCTGACGAAAGCCACCAATCGACTGCACGCTTTCAAAGCGCAATAATCGACGCCCTGGGGCTTTTTTACCGCGCGTCGCGCGGGTTACGTGTATAATAGGCGTAGTTATTTACTTTTCTTCAATCGGTTATCGTTAACGGATTGATTATCAAGATATTAAGGTGATTTAGAAATGGGATTCAAATGCGGTATCGTCGGTCTGCCAAACGTGGGCAAATCCACCCTGTTCAACGCGCTCACCAAGGCAGGTATTGAAGCGGCGAACTTCCCGTTCTGTACCATCGAGCCGAACACCGGTGTTGTTCCTATGCCCGATCCGCGTCTGGACCAGCTCGCGGAAATCGTGAAGCCGCAGCGCATTCTGCCGACCACCATGGAGTTCGTGGACATCGCGGGCCTGGTAAAAGGCGCATCCAAAGGTGAAGGCCTGGGCAACCAGTTCCTGACCAACATCCGTGAAACAGAAGCGATCGGCCACGTTGTGCGCTGCTTCGAGAACGACAACATTATCCACGTTAACAACAAAGTGGATCCGGCTGACGACATCGACGTCATCAACACCGAGCTGGCCCTCTCTGACCTCGACACCTGCGAGCGCGCCATTCACCGCGTGCAGAAGAAAGCGAAAGGCGGCGACAAGGACGCGAAAGCGGAACTGGCTGCCCTGGAAAAATGTCTGCCACAGCTGGAAAACGCGGGCATGCTGCGCGCGCTGAAAAACCTGACTGAAGAAGACAAAGCGGCGATCAAATACCTGAGCTTCCTGACCCTGAAGCCAACCATGTACATCGCCAACGTTAACGAAGACGGTTTCGAGAACAACCCGTACCTCGACAAAGTACGTGAAATTGCCGCGGCTGAAGGTTCTGTGGTTGTTGCCGTGTGCGCGGCCGTTGAATCTGATATCGCCGAGCTGGACGATGCCGACCGTGAAGAGTTCATGGCCGAACTGGGTCTGGAAGAGCCGGGCCTGAACCGCGTGATCCGCGCGGGCTATGAGCTGTTGAACCTGCAAACCTACTTCACCGCTGGCGTGAAGGAAGTGCGTGCGTGGACCATCCCTGTGGGTGCAACTGCGCCTCAGGCGGCTGGTAAAATTCACACCGACTTCGAGAAAGGCTTTATTCGTGCGCAGACCATCGCGTTTGAAGACTTTATCACCTACAAGGGTGAGCAAGGCGCGAAAGAAGCAGGCAAGATGCGTGCGGAAGGGAAAGACTACATCGTTAAAGATGGCGATGTGATGAACTTCCTGTTTAACGTCTGATTAGTTTTGAATGAAAAAAATCCACGCTTTGGCGTGGATTTTTTTCGTTCTTATTTAGTTATTATTAACGTTAAAAAACACCTTCTTTGAGTGGATTATCTTTTTTTCCGCCCCAAGGGTCGTCTAATAAAAACTTAGCTGTGACAGTGTCTTTTTCCGGCACAAGAGTGAAATTGTAATAAATTTCATCCCCTTCACAAATCTCATAATAGAGCGAATACGTTTTGTTGGTTACATTTATGTTAATGTCAAATTTCTCTGTCGCAGAAGCCACCTGAAGCTTATTTTTATCTGTAATAAAAAATGGCACTACAATGCAGCGTTGAGCATTTTCATCTAAATTAAAAGCATTCTCTATTTTGATATTTACGTTTGCTCCAAATGCGTCCTCTGGTAAAGGATCAAAAATAACATAATCTTTATGAATCACAGCACCTTGAGATACATTACCTTTACCCCACTGACTCAGTTTTTCATCATAGTCTCGTGATCGTAGCAATATTTGACTATGTGAAATCAGTAGGTCAACATGTTGACTATATCTATGCCTCATTATGTAAAAAAGACTATTTTTCATATTCTTCTATCGTTTTTGTTGCTATGTACATATCTTCTCTTTGAGGATTGATTGACCATAAAGATAGCGATTATTACGCAAGGATGCCCCCATAACTGAAGTTGACAAATGCTAATTGAGTAAAAAATTCGTTGTAATTATGCTATATAAATAAAAACGAGCGGTTTGTCACCGAGTTTAGCAATGAAATTAACTATACAACAATAGTTACGTACAAAATAAAACAATAACTATTTTAAAATATTAATTAATTACAACTATAGAATATAGTAAGCTACAATTTCAACGCTATCAATTATACAACTCCTGATTTTTTGGCTGTAAAATATCCCCCCTGCATAAAACTATTAATCCTTTGAAAAAAAGGGCTTATTTTTCCCTTCTCTAGTCTGAGTGGCAACAATAACTTCATAAGCATCTCTTTCACTTCTTTGTGCTTTCAATGCTTCTTCGGATGTAATTTTCGACTCTTTATCAATCATAGCAATAGTTCCAGCATCATATCGGATAAAATATTCATTATCTCTTTTAATTATGTCAATGCCAAAACCAGTAAAAATAACTTCACTCATTTTTCGTACCTCTATTTGTTTATAATCGGTGTAATCAAAGCATCACCGACAGGCGTTTGATCTATTACGGCTTCAGGGATCCCTCCTGACGTCTTACCTCCAGGAACCCAAAAATCATTAGCCCCTCCCTCGTTGCCTGAAGGCATCCTAAGCCCTTGAGGTTTAAGGATATCTATTCGGACCGGTGAATCGCCAAGATCTCCAGGGTCTAATCCTAACATTTTCTCTAACTTCCCGACATCTCCGCCAGCTTTCTTAATAATGTTATCAGCAACTGATTTTGGCATCACAAAATGACCAGATGGAGGGCCAATCTCAGCTCTATTCACTCCCCATGCAATTTTAGAAATACCATCATTAAATAAAGCAAGATGTTGCTTAACATAAGAAGGGTCTAGATAGTTCGTTGGGTTTGGCCGATTGGGCTTCGTCGTGCCTTTTAAAGAATTATACGCCTTTGCTGCCCAAGCCCTACTTGAGAAAACCCCTTTTGTTTTATTCTGGAAATCATTCCAGCTATTTCTGCACGATAACCCCCACGGATCCACCCACCCCAGCGCATTCGGCGCATACTGGTAAAGATTTATCCCCCCCGCCAGCCCTATCGGGTCCTGCTGCGTAAACCTTCCGCAGTCCGGGTCGTAATACCGGAACAGATTGTAGTGCAGCCCTGTCTCACGATCCAGGTATTGCCCCTGCATACGCAGGTTCTGGGAATATCCTGATACCTGCGTCTCGCTTTCCCGCAGCAGTTTGCCCCAGGCGCTGTTCACCCCTTCCCAGCGCACCTGCCCTTCGCTATCCGTCATCCGCTCCGGCGTGCCGTTGGGCTGACAGTGGAACCAGAAGATCTCCGGGGCATCAACGCCGTCAATACGTGCCAGCGGATCGTAGCTGTCCTGATCGCTGTAGACGTAGGTCAGCGGCACATCCCCGTGTACTTCCTGCAACAGCCGGAACCCTTCCCAGACAAACCGGATGGTGACCGGTTTGCCGGTTGGCTGGCCGCCCAGCATCTGGCGGCGCGTTTTGCTGATGCGTCGCCCGAGCGGGTCATAGCGGAAGCTGACCTCCGTCTGCGGTCTGTTGCGGTCCCGCGGCTGGCTGATGACCTCCGTCAGGCGGTGCTCGCCGTCGTAGCGGTAGTGCCAGCGGGTCTGGCCGTTATCCTTCTCCACGGTGCGGCCATGGATGTCATAACGCCAGCGAATGCCGTTGAGCTGCGTCAGACGGTTGTGCGTGACTTTCTCAGCAGCCCCCTCAAGCGGGTTACCGGCCGCATCCCAGCGCCACTGCTCCTGGCCAGGCAGCGTGCCGTCCTGAACGAGCAGGCGCCCTGCGCTGTCGTACTGCCAGCGGTACCAGCTGAACGGGTTATCGTCCCGCTCTTCGCGGACAAGATTATTGCGATAGTCGTAATCCCAGCGGCGGGACCAGCGGCGCGGCGACGGGCGCTGGGCATTGCCGGTAAAAACGTCCCGGCGATGCAGTCGGCCAAGGCGGTCGTATTCGCTGCGGGTGGTCAGCAGCCCCTGCGTACGGCTGGTTTCACGATGGAGTTCGTCGCGGGTAAAGTCGGAGACCGACAGCTTATCAAGGGCAATGCTGAGCAAATGCCCGCTGCCGTAGTAGAATTGTTTCAGCTCCCGGCCATCGGGCAGCGTGACGGAGGTGCGGTTACCGAGGGCGTCATACTGCCACGCCAGCTCTCCGTGTTCGCCCGTTTCGCGCGTGACGCGTCCAAGCGCGTCATACACAAACACAAGCTCCTGCTCGGCTTCGGCGCTCCAGGCATCGACTGAAAGCGCAGGATGCAGCCCAATCCGGCTCAGAAGGCCGGACGGGGTGTAATGGTAGCGGGTCTGCCATTCCGGCGTGGTGCGGGCGACCAGCTGGCCGCTCGCGCTCCAGGCGAAGGCATGGGTAATGGCCTCCGGATGTCCGGCGGCAAAGGTGCGCGCTATCGTACGCCCGCAGGCGTCGTAGCGATACTGCGAGGCCACGCCATCCAGCCCCACCTCTTCCAGCAGCAGCGAGTCCGCACCCCAGCGGAACTGATACGCTTCGCCGTTTTCGTTTTCCAGGGCAATCAGACGCCCGCGGCTGTCCCAGCGGCGACGCACCTCTTCACCCTGCGTATTACGGGTGGCGGTTAAGCGCCCTGCCTCGTCGTATCTGAACTCGCTCTCTTTCCCGTCGGCGCCCGCATGCTTCACCGGCAGACCACGTTCGTTCCATTTGAGCGACTCTGTCCACCCTTCCGGGCGATCGAGCTGCACCGGACGCCCCGCGGCGTCGTAGCGGTAACGCGTCTCTTCGCCGTCGGCGCTTATCTCAGCCGCCAGCCAGCCCAGCGGATGATAACGGTATTGTGTCACACGGCCCGAACAGTCCGTAACACGCACCATCTGCCCGGCCTCGTTGTACTCCTGGTAGCGGCTGTTGCCGGCGGCATCAACTTCTTCCACGACCTGACCAAACTCGTCCCGACGAAGCAGCGTGGTCTGCCCCATCGGATCCACCACGCACTTCAGCCCGTGATGTTCGTCATACAGGAAACGGGTGGCGCTACCGTCGGCTTCGATGATGGAGGCCGGAAGCGCACGGTGCTCCAGCCAGGTGGTGGTGCGGGTATTGCTGTCGGCGTCGATCTCCTGCACCCGGTTACCCATGTCGTCATAGACGAAGGTAACGGCATTACCGAGCGGATCGATGCGGCGCGTGAGGAGTTCGTTGTCATCCCACTCGTAGCGCCAGTTCTCACCGCGCTCGTCAACGTAGCGAACAATCAAGTTTTGCGCGTTCCAGTAATGCTTTCGCGTCTGGCCGTCGTAGTGATCGACGGTCGTCAGCCCGGCGGCTAAATCGTAGCTAAAGCGACAGCCGTCGCCGGTGCTGGTGCGGTTTTCCACCACGCGCCAGTGGTCAAATTTTTGCCAGCGGTATTCACTCTCCAGACCGCCCGGCAGACGGTGCCAGGCCATCAGGCCATCACCGTTATAACGGTATTCACGGGTTACCACGCCGGAGGCATCCGTTGCGCTGGCCAGCTGGCCGCGCACGTCGTACCCCCACTGCATCAGCGGCCATATCTGGTTGCCGTCAAAATGGCTCGCCGAGGTAACCCGCTGCGGGAAACGTTCATTTTCATAACGCAGGGTGACATCGATCGCCCGCGGCTCATCGTGCAGACCGACCAGCCGCCCGTGCTCATCCCATTCTGTCAGCAACGCGTTGCCGTACTCGTCGCTGAGGGAGGCCAGGCGCAGGATTGAGGAGTTCGCCCGGGTTGGTTTATACAGACGCCACACCGCGCCGTCATCGTCGGCAATCGCCACGTCGCCGCTCTCATTGCGGCGGATGATAATGCCTTCGCTGATGCTGTAAAACGCGCGGTCGACCGGCGGCAGTTCAAAGCTCAGCTCGCGCCCGGTTTCATCGAACCAGGTGGCGTTGTTTTCTTCCAGCGTCAGATAGCTGTCAAAGGTGGTAGCCCAGCCCAGACCAAACAGCCCTTCGCGGGTGGTCAGGCTGTTGTAGCTGCGCTGCCAGCGCAGCGGGAAGCGCCCCGGCAGCGAGAAATCGAGTTCGTCGTCGTCATTCAGCACCTTCACACCGGTAGCGGCGTGAACCGGGTGCGAGGAGCCGAACACGGCGTTGACGGCCATATCGGCCAGCATCCCGCCACCGGCAGCAGCCAGCGCGCAGGGCATGTTTTTCAGGATCTTGCCCGGACGCCCGCGCAGCAGGGAGAGCGCAATCATCCCCAGCGCCAGGCCCGGCGTTTTGCCGCTTTTAATATCGCGAACCGTGAGGGTGTCGCCGCCGATGATCACGTTCGGGGAGACGTCGTCGGAAACGGTGCCTTCGCAGGTGGTGCGATCTTTTGCACGCACCGCGGGCTGCCCGTTGATAAAGACGCTTTTCGAGCCTTCCGCCAGATACTGCGGCCCGGAGTGTTTCTCGCACGCCACCTTGTCTTCTTCCAGCGGCGAGGTCCAGGCAGCGGCAGAGGCCACGCTCGGCTGCCACATTTCGCTGCCGAACTGTCCGGCAGCGGCAAGCAGCATGCCCGCGTAATCGGCAAAGCTGCCCGGCGACTGCGGCTCAGGGGAAGGGGTATCGGCGGGCGTCAGCGTGCCTGCCGCGCGCGCGGCGGGGATTGCGTTGGTGAGAACGTTATTTGAACCGGTGGTGATCTTACCCGCAGGCGACGGCGGAAAAAGCGCGTTGCCCAGCCCTTCAGCAGCATTGCTGATATCGTCGGTGATCCCCGCGACGTTCGCCAGAACCCCACCAATAATGCCGCTCAACAGACAGCTGGATCCAATTGCCGCCACGCCTGCCGCTGCGGCCCCGGCTCCCAGCAGTGGGGCCGCGACGGTCGCTGCCGCGCCCACCGCCGCGCCAATCACCGCATAGGCAGCGCCTTCCGCCACAATGCTGGTAATATCAGCAAAAATGCTGGAGTGAATAATCTCGTCGCCCTTACGGGCCGCGTTGTTATCGCTCATGCCTTACACATTCCGGTTGTCGTTTAGCGTCAGACTCTGCTTCAGTGCGCTCCAGCGCGCCTCGTCCTCTTCCGTAAAGGCTTTTAAGGCCGAGAGGGTAAAAATCATCAGTACCGGTTTGCCCGGCGTCTGCACGGCCAGCTGTTTTTGCCACAGGCGCTGGCCGTTACGGTCAAAGGTGGTCTCAACTTCCAGTCCGCTAATGTTTCCGTCTGGCCCGGCTTTTACGTGCTGAAATTCGCTCTGGGCGATCTCACCCATCTGAGAACGCAGCACATCCCACTGGCGGTGAAACTCTTGTTCGTAATTGCTGCCATCCGGGATGACGCCGCGACTGACCACTACAGATAACCCGCTTTCGTCATCGCGAATAATGTTCATGCTGTTATCCTGCCAGGCAGCAGGGAAAAGGGAAAACGAACCTTCCTGGAGGGTGTATTTCATAAGTGAACTCGGGATGATATTAGAAAAATAAGATTAAAAGCGCTAAAGTTTATACAGCCAATATTAATTACTGCTTAGCGACTCAGAGGGACAAGATCATTACAACGTTAGCACTTTCTTTTTTTTCCGCAAAAACTTTAGGGGCAGCGATATTATTGGCCGTTTGATAATTATCTTCTTTCACAGCCCGTAAAGTTGCCTCGCAACTTAATGTTCGTAGCGTGACATAACTACCCTGCTCAGGCATTCCTGATTCAAAACTGGAAAGCCAAATGCCCATGCCAGCCCGCGTTCATCGGTAGGAGTGCGATATCCAACTGATTGTCCCGGCGTGTTTCCGCGAGGGATATTAGACAATTTCAGATCTGGAAAATGAGATTTGACTTGTTCAAGAGTAATACATGGATGATTAATTACGAAAGAAATCAAAGATACGCTGTTATCGCCATTTCCCCATAAACGAACATCCACATCGCTGATCCGTGTGCCATCAGTTAACGTAAAGGGAGCTGAAGTATAACGGTCTTCTTTCTCCTGTGTATTATTAATCAGCGGTTGGTTAAACAGTTTACTGACATCCTCAACTTGTTTACCCCACACTGATTTCATTTCTTTGATCATTTGCCACAACGAATCTTGATTCATTTTATTATGCCCTGCATAGGTAAATGCTGAAAATAGTGGAAGAACAATGAGGAATGTAGCTTTAATCATCCTACTTTCCATAGAATCCTCCATAGTAATCATTATAATTTAAATTAGTCCCTGAGGCTATTTCGCCTTTACCATACACTTTTCCTATTGCTTTGGCTGCATCAATGCGAGATAACTCACCGCTCACCATTTTATCATATGCAGAATTATATGCTTTTAGGTTTTCGGCACTTCCCGCTATATCAATATCAATACCGCCGTTTGCAAGGATCTCGCGTTGTATTTTAATGTTATTCAGCGTTGCTCCACCTTCATCCATAAGCTGGCTGTTGATGAAGTTTTCCTTACTCGAAGCATCTACCGCAACAGGATAAGTTGCATGCCCTGCCTCATGTGCCAGAGTTTGCACAGTTGTGGCTGTATCCTCCATGTGTTCAGGGTCCATGACAATCAATTTGTTATTAGTATCAGCGTAACTCCCCCCTCCTGCGGCTCCCGGCTGGATAGCCCACCCTTTATCTTTTAGATCTTTTAATTGTGTCTGAAGCGTTGGTGACTTATTGATTTCCTTAACTACATCTTCACTGAAGGGCATCACATCAGAGTTGTAGGAATTATTTTGATAAACGTAACTCCCTTTTAATGGTGGAGCTGCTGCAAATTTTGTTGTTGGTTTTGGTCTGGATGCTGCTGGCGCTGAAACTGCGGGAGCCGGATTCTTAGCACTTTTATTTGGAGAAAACTTCTCCTGCACCGCCGCATCAATATCCCCTTTATGCCCCGATCCCGGTGCCGTTGTGCCCGGCTTGGTTCCCGAGGTATTCAGATGCAGCTTACCACCCGTGGTGATATACCCATCTCCCTCAACGAAAAAGTTAAACTCTTTGCCAATCAGGTTAATCTTGCCGTTAGCGTTAAGCTCAATAGCACTCTCACCCGAGACCAGCCGCAGCTTCGTCCCGGAAGCAATGACATACTGCTCTACCGCTGCATCCAGCTTGCCTTTTCCCGTCAGGATCTCGGTTCCGCCTTTCACGGCCTGGATCTGGTTCGCTTCAACACGATGCAGCTCATTTTTCTTCACGTAATGGCTGCGCGCGCCGCCAACGCTGTGCGTTTCATCATTCTTGACGCTGGTGTCCATGTTGCGCTCGGCCTGGATCCACACCTGCTCTGCTCCCGCCTTGTCCTCAAAGCGCAGGGCGTTGGCGTTGTCCACGGAACCGTCTTTCGTACGGCTCATAAAGCCCATCTGCGTCGCCGCAGCCGGCAGCGCCCACGGCGGCATGCTCGCCTCGTTATACACGCGCCC
This sequence comes from Enterobacter cloacae complex sp. 402C9, assembly GCF_050030745.1. Lineage (NCBI taxonomy): Bacteria > Pseudomonadati > Pseudomonadota > Gammaproteobacteria > Enterobacterales > Enterobacteriaceae > Enterobacter > Enterobacter cloacae complex sp. 402C9. Next base: position 2,630,663 of record NZ_JBLGUW010000001.1, read on the forward strand.
GGTGATAATCGGTCGGTCCGGGTCACCGTTGATAAAGTCCACCACCACCTCATCGCCGACGCGCGGGATTTGCACCCCGCCGTAGCCCTGGCCCGCCCATGCGCTGGAGACACGCACCCAGCAGGAACTGGTGTCGTCACCCTTCGCCAGCCTGTCCCAGTGGAACTTCACCTTCACGCGGCCATATTTGTCCGTCCAGATACTCTCCCCCTGCGGCCCCACGACTTTCGCCGTCTGCGGGCCGTAGGTCCGCGGCCACGCCGTGCTCTGCGCCGGACGGTACGACACCGCCGCCGGGATAACGGTGAAATCGGTGCGGTGAATGGTTTCCCCCTCGCCGCTCGCGTAGCGGTTCTCCTCGAAGTGATACCCGGCCGCCGTCACCAGATACTCACCGTTATCGCTGAAGAATGGCGCGTTGGTCAGGGTAAAGATGTGGCCCGGCGCAATGCCCGCCGCCGTGGCCGTCGCCTGAATCTGCTGATGCTCCACCTGCCAGCGCTCCTGACGAATGCGGGCGTAGAACTCCGCATGGCCTGTCTCCACAAAGCGGCCCGGCCAGTCGTACACGTCGATGCTGCCCGGTTTCGGTGACGCCGGGTTCTGCTGCGCCTGGAACAGCCACGCGTTCGGCTTGCGGAAGTCGTAGTCGTCGAGGCTGTAAATCCCCGGCGTCACGCTGTCCTCCAGCGCCCACTGGCTGATGCCCTCTTCATCCGTACTGCCGCCGGACGGCGTCTGATGGTAAGGAATGACCTCATAGCCGCTGAACGGCTGATGCTGCGTCGCGGCGTCGGTCAGTACCAGGGTGTGCTTGTCCGCCTCGTGGCTGAAGTGATACGCAATCCCCTCCAGCTCCATCAGGCGGCTGATGAAGTCCAGGCTCGATTCCTGATACTGCACGCAGTAGTCCCACACCCGGTAGCTGCCGGTGAGTTTGTCTTCGAGGTTAACCTGATGCTCACCCAGCAGGGTTTTCACAATCTGCGGTACCGTCTGGCCCTGGAAAATCCGCAGGTTACGGTCGCGCTTCATCGGCCACAGGTCCGGCTCCACCGTCAGCTGGTAGACCGCATAGCGGGTGCCCGTCAGCTCCACGGCACTCACCGCCACGCGCGTCACCTTGCCGTTGATATAGCGGGGGGTAAGCAGGTTCTGGGTGGGGATGGTCACCGTGACCGGCTGACCGAGCAGCCTGCTGCGGTCAATGCGCGCATCCGTGCCGAGCAGGGTCAGCGTCAGCGCGAACGACTCCGACATCGCCTCGCGGCCGGATAGTTTCCAGAAAAGCAGCCCCTCAACCGGGAGCTGAACGGTAATTCGGTTGAGCATAATCTTTATTCCGTAATGGTTTATGCTGAGAGTATTTTTAACGCAAGGTTTTTTTAAACGTGAATGTTCTGGTTGTTGGCCGTCTTACTCTTTAACCGGGGGCCATTCCCCTTCATATTTATAAATCCACAGGGAATAGATTTTCAGAAACTCTGACAAAAAGAACAAAAAGCCATTTAGCCAGACATTCATCACGCCCGTGAAACTTAACACCAGGGGAAAAAGGGAAACTGAGTAGCGAAATCCAACCAGACGCAGTATTTCCTGGTAGAGCGCCAGTCTTCTCGCGTATAAATTCCGGGCGAAGAAGCACCATGCTGAGGCAATAAAAGAGAGCAACAACAAGAAATCGAGAATAAAGAAAAGAATAACCAGAGCGCTATACCCACCAGCAGACAGCGTGTTCACAACCGTACTGAAGGCGTGTATATCGGAAATAAAAGGGATTCTGTCATGTCGCACGGACTGGGCACAATAGAGCACAATGGCCAGGGCATCCATGCATCCCCAGAAAACGAAAACCTTATCTCTGGCGTTCATGACAGTTGAGCAATCACTTAACCGGCGCGGGTGGCCATTCGCCCCCCTTCTGGATGAGCTTCTCTTTTATTTCGTTTAATTTCTCGTATTGCTCACTGCCTCGGTCAAGTCCATTCAGCGCGTCCGCGAGCGCATTGCTCATCGACCAGCCATTTTTGGCCTTAATTGACGGATCCGCTCCCCGATCGAGCAGCAACAAGACATGATCGTAAGCCTGGTTATCCAGCGCATCAAACACCAGCGTTTTACCCAGTGAGTTGGTTGAGTTGACGTCAGCACCGCGATCGAGCATGGCTTCCAGCGTCTCTGTATTTTTCGCTTTAAGCGACTGGAAGACGATCGGTTCGTGGAAAACCTTATCTTTCACGTTGGGTGAGAGGCCACCGTCCAACATCGCGTCGATCCAGTCCGCACTGTCTCCCTTTAGGGCAAATTCAGCAGGACTGCTTTTTCCCTGCGGTCGAGGCTGGAGCGGATCTGCGCCATCCTTAACTAGCAACGTAATCACCTTTAAATGGCTCGACGTTTTTTTATCATTAATTGCGTTGCCAAGGGCCCAGAAAAGCAGGGTCATATCCTGCTTTCCTGGTTGATTAAGGTCGCTGTCTGGCGCAAGCGTCTTCACCGCATCGACGTCGCCTTCCTCAATCGCTTTCGCCAGTTCAAGCTGCTGGCCGCTGAAGTAGTCCTGTGGATTAAGGTCCATATCCTGCTTACACCCCTGAATCATGAATAAAAAACATAACGCGACAAAAGCCATCAACCCTTTTTTCACAATCGACTCCCGATTATCGAAATATCCTCATCCTTCTGTTGCTCTATGCAATCAATCGCTTGATTAATTCCGTGGCGGTCCAGCGCGCTTCCGGTTCCACCGGGAAGATCATGGGGTATTCCGGCAGCATTAGGGCTCAGCGCAGAGATTTCCTCTTTGAGGATCCACGAAGGGACATGTCCTTTCATCGTTTTCAGATCTTCCCAGGGGTTAACTTCCTGAATCTTCGTCAGCAGTTCACCTTCAACCCGATACGCCTGTATATTATCCGTACTGCCTAATATCTTACCGCCGTATTTTTCTACGGTTCCGGCATTGAGGCCGGCGGCGTTAAACGTCCACCCCGCTTTCCCGCTGCCCATAGAGGTTGCAGAGGCGAGACCACCGCCAAGGGAATGACCGGCAATATCAATATTCTGCCCTGACCTTGCCAGCTCCTTACCGATACTCACGGCCTTTTTATAATAATCTGAAGCCATACCCATGCCCTGTGAGAAGTTATTCGACCAGTCAGCCCCGTTTACCACCGGCGCCAGTTCCCCTTTGGTCAGTAGAGAGGAGACATTCTCAGACAGAGAGGCGAAACCAGGCTCGCGCGATCCCCTGAATACCAGCGTGGGGTTCATATCTGCACCAAACACTTCCGGCTTCGGTTGATAGACACGCGCCAGAAAATTGGGGGACGTATCATCGTCAAAGAGCATGGATTTGTTCAGCCCGAACTTTCCTAACAGCGCATCGTCATTACTGATATCCGTCCACCCCTCCGGCACGCCGGGCGTGGCTTCCAGCGGGTTGACGGTCTTGTAAATATTCTCCGCCAGCTTCGCTTTTTCCACCGCGATATTATTCGCCGCCAGCCGCTTAGCCGCGATCTGCGCGTCCGGATACAGGCTGCTGCTCCCCTTCGCGATCAGATCTTTACGCGCCTGCCAGCGTTCTGCTTTGGTCATCTGCTGAAGCTGTGCGGCATAGGTTTTACCGTCCTTGCCGGGAGTAGGTTCATCCGGCACCTGTGCCGTTTTAGATTTCACTACCTGTTTTGGCAGTACCGTTGGCGCAGGGCGAGATCCGTACGTTCTCACCATGGTTTCATATCGGTCGACGATCGTACTCACCGGATACCAGCCCAGCCCGACCAGGGACGCAGCCTGAAGTTGCCCTTTGGCGTTGATATAAAAAATTTCCGTTACTGATGACCAGTCACGAAAACTTTCATCAATGGCGACCACCCTGCCCATCTCCAGATCCTGCGCGATCAGCGTGCGGGTATCACGCCCGGACTGGTAAGGATTCGCGCCGGTGATCGTGCGCAGCAAATCGTAGCGCGTGAAGAGCGAGCGCAGCGAGTGGTCGGGAACCGACATAATCCACTGCCCGGCAACGGACGGGCGGATTATTTTCGCAAACAGCGCCGGCGAGACGTTCTCGTGGAAAAGATAGACAAACTTGATGTTATACATTCGCTCCGTCCTGTTACCCGCAGGCTTACGGATTCACCAGCCAGGTGCCTGGCTTCGCAATATCCAGCGTCTGGGTACGCGTTCTTCCATTGCCTTCCAGTTCAATGCGGGTCTCGCCCGCAGGCAGTTTCAGCGATGCGTAACCGTTATTCCCCGGACGCAGCGCTTTCGGCTCGCCGTTCACCTTCAGCGTCTCGCCATCAAGCATGCGGATATAGACCAGCGCGACCGGGCTGGCGTCGACTGGCGGCGCACTCTGCTGTGCCGTAGCAGGTGGCGCTACCGGCTCGCTCACGTCGGCCGTTGCCGGTCTGGTTTCCGCTGCGGCGGAGGTTTCAGCCGGAGGGCTCACGGCAGGGGTTTGCGCCGTCTGCGCTGGCGTTTCCTGGCTGCCGCCGCCGAACAGCATCGCACCGGCAACCACCCCAACCAGCACGCCCGCGGCCACCAGCCCCGGAAGCTTGTAACGTCGCCAGTCCAGCGCGGAAGCAGATGTCTCCTCTTCCACCGGCACCAGCATCGTGCCGGTCTTCTTCGCGGTCAGCACCTCGTCGATACCGGCGACGGGCATCTCGATCAGCGCCGCGAACTCCTCGATAGATTGCGGACGGTCTTCCATATGCAGCGCCAGCGCCTTGTCGATGGCCTGAAGCAGCGGAATGGAATACCCCTGCGGCATCAGCTCCACCAGTGGTTTGCAGGTGTCCTGAATCGAACGCACCACGCTGACCGGTGGCGGAGAGCCGACGATGAGGGTGCGCAATACGGCGCCGAGCGCGTAGATATCCGTCCACGGCCCCTGCTCGCTTTCATTGTCGTCGGTATACTGCTCGATAGGCGCGAACCCCGGACGCAGCATGGTTTCCGTCTCATCCGAGAGATTACCGATGGTGCGGCGCGCCGATCCGAAATCGAGCAGCACCGGCAGGCCGTTATCCTGAATCTGAATGTTATCCAGCGAGATGTCGCGGTGCAGGTAGCCCTCATCGTGGATCGTTTTGATGGCGCCGAAGAGCATTGGCAGCATGCGGCGGATCCACGCCTCGTTAATCAGCTCCGGTTTCTCTTCGCGCAGACGCGACAGCGTGGTGCCGCTGTAAAACAGCGTCCCCATATAGGCCGTGTCGTTTTGCACCCAGAAGCGCAGCACGTGCAGCAGGTTCGGGTGGTTAAAGCGCGCCAGCAGGCGGGCTTCCTGGATGAAGCTGTTCAGACCGGCAGAAAACGCTTTGCCGAAGCGCTCGCTGCGCAGCACCAGCGTCATATCCTCGCCGCGCACGGCGAGGGAGGAAGGCATAAACTCTTTGATAGCGATAGTGCGTTCGAGCTGGTGATCCCAGGCGCGATAGACGATGCCGAATCCGCCGCCGCCAATCACCTCTTTTATCTCAAACTCATTGAAACGGTACCCGACCGGGAGCGCGTTTGGGACAGTCCGATTGTTATCATTATCCGTCATCTTTTACAGTTCTCTTGATGATTATTACGCGGCAAACTGACAGTGGAACTCGCCCTGCTCGCAGGTGACATGCAGACGTCGGTACTGCTCGTCGCTGCGGCTGGCGGTAAGTAAAATCTGGCTCATCTGAGGCAGCAACGTATTGGTCAGAATCGCATCCACCATACGCCCGCCCGACTCAACCTCGGTACAGCGCTGAACAATCTGTTCGACCACGCTGTCGTCAAATTCAGAAATAATATTGTGATTCTCTTCCAGACGACGCTGAATGCGCCTGAGCTGAAGACGCACAATCTGCCCCAGCATCTCGTCGCTCAGAGGGTAATACGGCACCACCAGCAGGCGGCCCAGCAGCGCAGGCGGAAACACCTCCAGCAGCGGCTGGCGCAGGGCGCCGCTTAACGCGTCAGGATCCGGCATCAGTTCCGGGTCGGCGCACATGGCTGCGATCAGCTCGGTACCGACATTAGAGGTCAGAATAATAATGGTGTTACGGAAATCAATGTGACGCCCTTCGCCGTCCTCCATCCAGCCCTTGTCGAAGACCTGGAAGAAGATCTCGTGCACGTCCGGGTGCGCTTTTTCAATTTCGTCCAGCAACACCACGCTGTAGGGACGGCGGCGCACGGCCTCGGTTAAGACGCCGCCTTCACCATAGCCCACATAGCCCGGAGGCGCACCTTTTAACGTCGAAACGGTGTGCGCTTCCTGGAATTCACTCATGTTGATGGTAATGACGTTCTGCTCGCCGCCGTAAAGCGACTCCGCCAGCGCCAGCGCGGTTTCGGTTTTGCCCACGCCGGACGGCCCGCAGAGCATAAATACGCCGACCGGTTTGTTCGGATCGTCAAGCTTCGCCCGCGAGGTTTTTACCCGACGGGCAATCAGATCCAGACCGTGACGCTGACCAATAACCCGCTGGTTCAGCGTATCAGCCAGGTTCAGCACCGCGTCGATCTCATTTTTCACCATCCGGCCCAGCGGGATCCCGGTCCAGTCCGAAACCACCGCAGCCACCACGTTTTCATCGACCGCGGCAAACAGCAGCGGTTCGTCACCCTGTAAGGTCTTCAGCGCCTGCTGCTGTTCTGCCAGCTGGCCGCGCAGTTCAGCCGTATCCTCATCACTCGCCGCAAACAGTGCGGCACGCAGACGGATAATTTCCTGCACCCGCGTGCGCTCTTCTTCCCAGCGACGAGCCAGGGCCTCGCGTTGGGTTTCGAACGCGTCACGTTCGGCGCTTAATGTCGCCACGCGCGCCGGATCGCCCGCCCCCACGCGCGCTTCACGTTCGGCAATCTCCAGCTCCACGTCCAGGGCCGCCAGATGACGCAGGCAGTCTTCCAGCTGGGCAGGCGGCGCGCTCTGGCTGACGGCCACGCGCGCGCAGGCGGTATCCAGCAGCGCCACCGCTTTATCCGGCAGCTGACGCGCAGGAATATAGCGATGCGACAGTTTCACCGCCGCGCTGACCGCTTCGTCGAGGAGTAAAACCTGATGATGAGTTTCCAGCGGCGACACGGTGCTGCGCAGCATCAATACAGCTTTCGCTTCATCCGGCTCGTGAACCTGTACGGTCTGGAAACGGCGGGTCAGCGCCGGATCTTTCTCAATGTATTTTTTGTATTCCGCCCAGGTGGTCGCGCCGATGGTGCGCAGTTGCCCACGCGCCAGGGCAGGCTTGAGCAGGTTAGCGGCATCGCCGGTGCCCTGCTGGCCGCCAGCGCCAATCAGGGTGTGGATCTCATCGATAAACAGAATAATCGGCGTGGCGCTGGACTGCACCTCGTTAATCAGCGCCTGGAGGCGCGCCTCAAATTCCCCTTTCATGCCCGCTCCGGCCTGAAGCATGCCGATATCCAGCAGCCACAGCTGAACGTTTTGCAGCGGCTCAGGCACGTCGCCGTCAGCGATACGCAGCGCCAGCCCTTCCACCACTGCCGTTTTCCCGACGCCAGCTTCCCCGGTCAGCAGGGGGTTGTTCTGGCGACGACGCATCAGAATATCGACCATCTGGCGGATCTCTTCATCGCGCCCCACCACCGGGTCAATTTTCCCATCCCGGGCGCGCGCCGTCAGATCCTGACCATACTGCGCCAGCGTGCCCTGCGCAGCCGGTACTGCCCCGGCAGCTGCGTCCGCAGCAGCGGCGGCCTGCTGGCTCTCTTTGCTGCTGGCGCAAATAGCGTCGAACTGCTCGATCAGCACCTCGACGTTAAGACGGGTGAACTGCGCCGAAATACTTTTCAGCACGTTAGCCAGATTCCACGTTTTCAGTATGCCGATCAACAAATGGCCGCCGCGGATGCGGCTGACGCCAAACTTCAGCGAGCCGTAGACCCAGGCGCGCTCGACGGCGCTGTCGATATGCTCGGAAAGGTCAGAGACGGAACTTGCGCCACGCGGCAGGGCATCCAGCGCCGCCACGATATCGCGCGTCAGCTGCTGTTCATCAAGGGCGAAGTGACGGATGACCTGTTGCAGATCGCCATCCTGCTGCTGCATCAGCTGATGCAGCCAGTGCACCAGCTCAACGTACGGGTTGCCGCGCAGCTTACAGAAGGCAGTCGCGCTTTCCAGAGAGGTAAATAACAGCGTATCCAGTTTGCCGAAAAGCACGGCACGGCTAATTTCTGACATGTTAGTTTCCATTAACAATGATTCGGTATACGGAAGGATTATCGCTCTGCGCGATACACCAGATCGCCACGCGGAACAGGCTGAGGCTGAAGGCCCAGCCAGGTGTTGTACCCTAATCGCCCGGCGCTGCCGAGCGTGGTGCCCTGCACCGCATCGGCGCGCAGGATCACCCGTGTTTCCCATTCAAATTCCACCCCGGCGTACTGTCGCACCCAGTCGCGCAGCTCGGTGACCCACCCTTCGCCCGGCAGAAAACGGTTGTATTCGTCTTCGCTCAACGGGCCAATCTCAAGACGAAATTTATGCTGCACGTCGCGTACCGCAATGCCGAGAAAAGCGGACTCCCCCATGCGCGGCAGGCGACGCCCCTCACCCAGCTGTGCCTGCTCCCGCGTTGAGAGCGGCATCCACTGCGGTACATTGGCCACCAACCTGACCGGAATGTTGAAATAGTTGCGCAGGATCTTCTCCAGCCCTTCCGGGTCCCGCCCGTGGCGGGTCAGGTGCCCGGCGTGAGTAAAGCGGGCATGCGGGCTCAGGCTGCCTTTCGACATCTGGCCGGGCTGACCCATGCCAATCAGCGATGCAAGATACCCTTCGAAGCGCCTGTTGTCGTCGCGATCCAGTGAAACGGCAGGCTGCGCGTCCGCCCAGGCGCGGTAAAACAGCAGCGTCAGGCGGTGGTGAAAGAGGTCAGCAAACGCGCTGAGGCTGTGATCCTGATGATGATGAATACGCTCGCGGGCATACTCGGTCATGTGCACCGGCAGTGGGCCGTTAGGACCAAACAGGCCGAAGCTCAGAATGGAAACCTCATGCAGTCCGTTCTCTTCCCGCTGCCGGACCTCGGCAACCGTTGACGGCGCAAACCCCATTGAAGGCTGCTGACCAATACGCAGCGGCTCAAATTTAGGCAGCGGCGCGCGCCCCAGCGGGTAACGTTCACCGCCCTGGGCATCAATACGTCTTAACAGCTGAAACAGATCGTAGCGCCACGGCGTCTCGCGCACTCCGCGCCAGAACGCATCGGGCAGCGGCGTCAGGCGATGCACGCGCAGCGTTGCAGGGGCAACTTCACTCATACCAGCGCCCTTTTACCCATGCGCGGCGCCCAGTAGCCGATTTCGCCGCGCTGCTGGCTCTTGAGCGTGAACTCCGTAAAGCTGTTGATGGAGACCAGGCGGGCAAAAAGGCGTTCCAGCACGCTGCCGAAAAGCCACGGGCTGGCACCGGAAAAGGCGCGTTCGTCCACCGTCAGGGTGATGCCGATCCCGCGGGCGAACACCACCGGGCCGGGTTCCGGCACGCGGCGGTGCACCGGCTCCAGCACGCAGTGACGAACGCCATCCACCTGACGGGCAACCGGCGTCTCGGCGAGGTTAGCGTACAGCCCTAACAGCTGACGCAGCGCGGCAGCGCCCTCTTCGTTTTCGCTGTCCATCAGGCTGAGGTAGTTCATTTGCAGCTGGCTGATGAGCCGCCAGGTACTGAACCCTTCCGCCAGCGCCGGACGCGGCGGCGTCGGGCCTTTACGCAGGGTTAACGCCTTCACCGGCATGGAGTCGGCCATAATAAACTGCCCAAGCTCCTGCTGGAGCATCAGCGGCAGGTCGCGGCTGGTACACAGCACCTCGGCGGAAATGTAGCGCAAATTCTCCTGCCACGGCGCGTGCTGCGCATCCACCAGCGAGACGAAGACCTCCGAGCCGATATAGCCCGTGCGGGTGCCGTAGCGCAGCGCGTGTTCAGAGAGGACGCGCTGTTCACGGCGCAGGGAAAAATAGGCGCCGTAGTTGCCCGCGTCTCCGCTCCAGGTACTCCAGAACGGACGAAACGTCTGGTCGTCCCGCTGACCATCCGCACTGGCATAGATTTTTTTCACAGCATAAATTTCATAATCCAGCGGGCGGATGTTATCCACCACCAGATGGTATTCATGCTGGCTTTCGCTCAGCTTCTGCCGGGCCGCCACTTTCGGGAACAGGTTGATCACCGGCGTACAGTGCAGCGCCATGTGGCTGGCATCCACCACGCGCTCCAGCTGATCGTCGCTTTTGTCGAGCAGAATGAAGATATCAAACGCTTTTTCGTCTTCGCAGCGCTGGATCAGCTTGCCCAGCCCGCTCAGGCTGATGAAGCGAAAACGCGCCGGGAACGCAAAGTACTCCTGCAACAGGCGATAGCCGTCGAAGTTACGCAGATCGTCCGGGAGCAGCGCTTGATCCGCATCAAAGCCTTCCTGACGCAGGGCGTCAGACGACAGCAGCTGGCGCTGGGGCTGCTTGCTGACCGTCTGGCAGACAATACCCGCGTGGTGCTCCATCACCAGCTCCAGCAGCTTCAGCGCCTCGATGTCCGGGCCGCTTAAGAAGAACTCCAGGCGGTCAAAATCCAGGTGCCCAAGATGCTGCGGGCCATCGCAGGCAATGCGGATCCGTAAGGCGCTGCTGATCCCCCGCTGGCTCAGGCCGAGCTGGGCCAGCGGCAGATCGGCGGGAACGCCGCCCAGCTCGATCCGCTCAATTTTTAACGGCAGCAGGTTGACCTCGTGCGCCGTGGTATAGCTGCACGTAACGCCGGTTTTTTTCAGCGCCAGGCTGTCCATCATGGTGCCGCGCGGCACAATAAAGCCTTTGCTCAGGTCGCCCCGGCTGCTGTCGGGCTGAATCTCAGCGATCGCCATCGACGGCGTAGGCGCCAGGTAATTTGGCGCAATCATCTCCAGCATACGCTGTGAAAAGCGTGGAAATTCGGCGTCCATTTTCATCTGCACGCGGGAGGTCAGGAAGGCGAAACCTTCCATCAGGCGCTCTATGTACGGATCCGCCACTTCGATGCCGCGCATGCCGAGCCGCCCCGCCACTTTTGGGTAGCGTTCGGCGAACTCCGCGCCCATCTCGCGCAGATAGGCCAGTTCACGGTTGTAATATTCGAGCAGTTTGCTTTCCATAATTACCCCGCATCCTTCAGTTCAAAATGGCCGTTCTCAAGATCGACGTCGGTGCGAAAGAGAAACTCCAGCGGATACGGTACGCACCACAGGCGGCCTTTGATTTCGATAGACAGCACGTTGTGCAGATCTAATGAGGAGGTATCGGACACGCAGCGAACCTGAAGCCCCTGCGGCAGGATCCGCGGTTCAAAGTTAATAATCGCTTCGGTGAGCTTGCGCTGAATGTCGTGCCATTCGATATCGGACATTCTTTTCCCCGCCAGCGGCGCCACGCCAAAGTTAACGACAGAACGGCTCACCTGCGTCAGACCACTCAGATCGCTGGAGGCATCGTGGTTAATGGTGTTAAACAACCACTGTAAATCCCGCAGGACGTTACGACGCAGCGCGGCGTGGGTAATCAGATTACTGTTGGCGGACTCGCGTTTTTTTTCCGGATCGTTATCCGTCAGGCGATCCAGCAGTGACGGCTGCATTTTGTCGCGCGCCCCCACTTTCTCCTGTCTGCTGCGGGCCTGCCAGCCGCTGCGCAGCAGATCGCCTTCGCCAGCGGGATTACTCATCCGCGCCATCCGCGGCGAACGTCACCAGGCTCAGGGTGAGCAGCGGGCTTTCGCTTTGCTCACTCAGCCAGGCTTTCTGCCCCATGCCTTCATACAGGGTGCCGTCATCGTCGAGTGGAAGCCACTCGGTGGTGCGCCCCAGCTTAACGCTGTCTGGCGCTCCGTCAGCAAACGGATAACGCGCCGGGATCTGACACACCTGCTCGGTGCCGTCCGTGAGGCGGACCAGCGCATGACGCCACACCAGATCGGTCACGCTGTCCGGAGCCTGAAAACGGATCGTGTCGATGGCGCAGAACGGCACCCAGAAATAACGGCCATTGACCAGGGTTTCACACACCGGCCCCAGACGGGCATCGCCGTCCATCAGCCATTCAAAGGTGTGGCTCTCTTCATTCTCCAGCGTGACCTGCCCGCGGCTTGCCGGGGCCTGTTCGAGTGCCGCCAGGCGCAGCGTTTGCGCATGCCCTGCGCTTTCGGTCAGCGCCTGGGCTAACGTGGTCAGCCACGGCCACTGCGCCTCGGGCATTGCCGGTCGTACCTCTCCCGCGAACACGCGCGCCCGCTGCTGTTCACCCTGAATGGCCTGCTCCAGCAGCGTTACGGTTGGTTTTGCCTGCGGCTTCAGCGCCAGCCAGCTTTTCAGCTGGGTCAGGGCGCGCGCCCAGTTGCCGCTGAGGATCAGAAACTGCACAAACGCAGCGCGCAGATCGGCATCCGCCGGACGAGCTTTGATTTCGGCTTCCAGGCGAAGCAGCGCGTCGCTAATCGACTCACCCGCCAGACGTTGATAAAGCGTATTCATAGCCCCTCCTTAATTCGCCGCGCGCCAGGCGCCCACAGCCGGATCGCGTAGCTGCGGACGCAGCGTGTCAATCAGAACAACGTTCAGCTCCGCGCCCGGTGCAACCCATGCGCTCCAGATCTTCTTCACCTCTGCGATACGCGCCTGGAGTCTGGCGTCGTCGCTGGCGATCTCACGGGTGATTTCCACCGCCACCGTGCCGTTGCTCTTCCAGCCGTTCAGGGTGCTGTCGTACGGCAGGATCATCCAGCTCTGGTCGCTGTTCGGGGTGCTGAAGACCATGCGCTCTTTGTTGACGGAGGTGATCAGCGCCTTTTCAGGATCGACCGCGTTGTTCAGTCCCATCACCGGGAAGCCGTGAATGTAGGTGACCGGAATCGCTTTCTGCGTCCCGTTACGATTCTGCGTCACCACGGTGTGGCCGCTGAGCCAGCTGCCGTTGCCGCAGCGAGTGGTGTCGGAATCGGGAATAAACAGCGCTGGCGCGGAGGAACCGCCCTCCCAGAAGGTGCGCAGGTGGCAACCGTCCTGAAGGGTGAACTCCTGCCATGGCGTACGATCTGCCGCCACGGTGTGCGTCTCCGGATTCTGGTCAGGCGGTAGCAGCGCGCCTGAGGTGGTGGTCGTTGCCGCCGCCGTTTCCTGCTGTTTCACCACCAGCGCCCAGTCCTGCGCTTTAGCCGCTGTGCCCCGGGCAAGCGTCGTGCCTTCCGGATCGTTAAGCGACCAGTTCAGGGTATTCAGTTTGCTACACTGGTGCTCCAGCAGCGAGCCAAGGCGCGGCACGAAGTTTTCCAGCACCGAAACCTCTTTCTTGCCGTTCGCCACGATACGCAGCGCCACGTCCGCCTTACACCAACTTTGCGGCGTATTGTCTTTAATGTTGTCGATCCAGATATCCAGCTTCTGCGCAGGAGACTGCACGATGCGGAAGTTTTCAGCCTGTGCGGTGGTCGCCACCGTCAGAAGAGCCAAACCCGATAGCCAAAGTTTCATATCAATCCTTGTGTGTCTAATCAGTTCCGCAGGGAAGAAATTGTGCTGCGTCAGAGAGCGTATGCAGCAAAGTGATGTCCTGAGGGTTGCCCATCCACACCGCCACGGCGGTATAGTTATCCTGAGCATTGCCCTCCTGTTCAGCATTCTTTTGAATGATTTGGTTCATCAAGGTCAGCCACTCCTGTGGCGTATTGACCATGTGCAGCGACTGTTTCATCTGCTCTTCGCTGACGCCGTGCCAGAAACCGTCGGTGCAGAGTAAAAACGCATCACCGTCTTCAACCTGCACGACATCGCTGTAGCTCGCTTCCGGTCCGCCATTCTCAATACCCAGCGCCAGATACAGGAGGTTGCTGTTGAGATCGTCGGTCTGATGCCCGGCATCTTTCATCTGCTGCACCAGGCTGTGGTCGGTGGTGACGTGCCACAGCCAGCCGCGGCGAAACAGGTACAGGCGGCTGTCTCCGGCGTGCGCCCAGTAAGCCAGACGGTAATCCCTGTCGATAAACAGGCTGACCAGCGTGGTACCCATCCGGCGATAGTCCTGCACGGCCTGTTGTTCGCTGAGGATGGTGCGGTTCGCCGTTTGGACGTAGTCACGAATATGCTGCGCATTCAGGTGCTTGTCGCCGTCAAAGCGGGAAATAATGCTATTGCGGGCCAGCTCAGCGGCCACCTCGCCGCCCGGCAGGCCCGCAATGCCGTCACAGACGACAAAGCAGGCTGAACGTTCCCCGATGGTTTCTCCCGTCTGATCCTGGTTGCTGGCGCGCGTCCCCTGGCGGGAGAGAGAAGCCGTTGCGATATTCATTTTTCTTCCGATCCGCTTTGTGAGTCTTTGTACTGATTGACCTCCATGTCATAGGCATGGAGGAAGGCTTCGCCAAACAGGGTATGGAAGTCGTCCTCGATCTCGCCCGCCGTCTCGCCATAGCTGCGAACAAAATAATCCCACAGCGCGGCTTTACGGCTGCCCGGCAGCGCCAGGCGTGACGTCATTCCGTTCTGTTTCGCCTGCTCTTCCAGCTGTTCCGGGTTAAAGGATTGCAGCATGGCGGCGATAATGGCGCGGATACCGGAGATCATCCCCAGCTGGTGCGCCTGCAGATCGATCAGCGCATCACGCACCGATTTGGTCGGCGGCATAAAGCCCGGCATCGGCGTGCCGAACATCTGGATCAGGACCGTTTTACCGGTTGGCAGCAGCTTGAACGGGTTGTTGGCATCGTCGAGCACCATGGTCATATCGGCCTTCACCCCACGCTTGAGGATGGAGCGCGAGGAGAGCAGCGCCACGGTCCCCTGCGAGAACATGCCCAGGATCTGCCCCAGCTGACGCATATTTTCCCGGTCAAACTGCGGCACCGGCTGCATTTCGCTCAGGCCCATGCCCTCCAGCAGCGCCTCCAGCAGTTCGCCCTGAAGCACCTCGCCCCGCTCGCCGGTCTGCGCGGAGGCGGCAGGCGATGCAGCGTTTTTAACCGGGTCGATACGCAGGCGGCCTTTCGGCGCCTGCGCGTTGCTGCGCGCCACGGCCTGCGGTGTTGGCATGGTGAAGCCAGCGTAATCGGGACGCGCGGGCTCCTCTTCCGCGCGCGGCGCGTCCTGTGGTTCAGTCGGTTCCGGATCGAACAGCGGTGAGCTGGCAAGCGCATCCTCTTCCTGTGCGGCTTGCGCTTCAGGCTTTGGCTCCGGCTTATCAGCCACGATTTCATCCGGATGGGTTAACGGCGCGCCGCCCATCAGGCCAAGGGGGTCATCGTGACGCGCGGCAGGCGCGCTCGCCGACCCGCCAAACAGGGCTAACGGATCGAGTTCATCCGACGCCTCTTCCTTTGGCTGGGCAGGTTTGCTTTCGTCCGGCTGTACCAGCGTTGAAGGGGTGACATCGTCAAAGATGCTCTCTTTTTTAAACAACGCTTCATCGCTGAACAGCGTGTCCGGGTCCACGTTTTTACGTTCAAGCGACGGATCGGCATCGTTGAACATCGCCAGCGGGTCTTCGGCATTCCGCTCCGGGGCCGCAGGCTGGGAGAACGGGTCGTGGGAGGCCGCGGGCTGTGGCTTTGCCCGATTGCTGGAGATGCTGTCGGAGATGGAGAACTCCTGCATCAGGCTGTCCCAGATTTCCGACGGCACGGCCGTAGGTTCAGCTTTTCCGCGCGGCGCGGCGCTGGCCGGTTTCGGTTGTGCCGCCGGAGCAGGTGTCGCCGCTGGGCGCGCCTGCTGCATGCTGGCCGCCATGCGGCTTACGGGCTGGGTGTCATGAATGAGTTCGCTGACTTCAATGCGATAATCATCAATACCGAGAATATCCCCATCCTGAAGCTCAACCTGACGCCCACGCTCCAGCGGGATATCATTCAGTACCACGCGGGTAACGCTGCCGCGGTTCGTGACGCGGCATTCGCCACTGGCGTCGACGTGAACGATGGCCTGCAAACGCGAGATGGTGCGGTCATTATCCGGCAGCACCAGATTGTTATCCGTACCGCGCCCAATGGTGCCGCCCGGGGCATAAAAATCACAGCTGCTTTGCGGCGGCTGATGACCGGGTTTCGTAGAAATAATCGTGAATCGCATGGCGTATTCCTGCTGGTATGATTAGCGCTCAAACGCTGCCGCTCTCGGGGGTGAGAACGGCGGGGTTTGGGGGTTAAGGGCTGATTAAAGCTATTTGACTACATTCAGGAAAATAATGCCGATAAGCAGCCATAGCGTAAAAAGTAAGGCCTGAACTTTATAGCGTCGATGAAGTTTTAATATCCAGCCGATTCTCTCTTCCGGTAAAGCCTGAACGAATTTATAGGCATCATCCTGAACATTTCTGTCTTTGGTAAATTTCATCTTCACGCCTTTGCGAAGACGAACAAACCAGATTATTTTTTTGATAGTTCGCCAGCGAGCCAAAAAAAGATGCGTAATTTGTCACCAGATCGAGATCGTAGCCTTTTTGGCGATATTCAGAGAGAAGCCACTTATAATCTTACTCGTGTTTTTTAAAAAACCGAGAACTGTAAACATCCATGATTACAACGTTAATAAATAAAAGCACAAGAAACAATAACGTTATATTTGCCAGGCATAAAGATGACATGCTTTTAGGGACCTGTAGCAATCAATAAGAACAATAGAAGCATCAAAAAGACAACAAAAAGTGTCATCCTGTAAAACATTTTTATCCATGAGAAATCGTATATCGATGATACTAATGCCTCTGCCTCCGGAGGGAGATTTTTTTTGCTATTTTGCTTTGTGGCTTTTCCAGCCAAAATCCTTTTCATAAGGAACACACGATGCGCAAATCCGGGAAGACCAAGTTGTTCATAAAAAAGATAATCGTTTACATCTAAATATTGCTTATCACTCAAAATATGAAATGATTTTGATAGCTCCAGGGAATATTTACGATAAAAATAAAAATAAAAAAACAAAGAAGCAAACAGTCCTAAAAAAACCAATAAAAGCAATATTAAACGCAAATCTCCATACATTTATTCGTCCCCAGAAAAAATCAAGTTACTAATCCCTTCACCCAATTCAGCCCCTCCTTTAGTACCCATCCAGGCTCCCGCAGAAGTAGCGCCTAGTCCTACAACAATTCCACACACAAGGGCACCAGTACCCATCGTAGGTATTCCCATTGCACCGCAAAGAGCGCCAGTACCTAAAGACGCAGCCCAGGCTCCTCCCGCAGCACCAAGCGTACCTCCACCAAACTTACTATATTCAGTAACAGCAACTTTTCCACATTCATCTTCACGATCGACAGTACAGGCTTTATAAACATCATTAGAAGTATTCAAAAAAGAGAAACCTAGTGAGATCCAGCCCCCTGCTTTCATAATACTAGCCGCGCGAGAAGAGCGTACAATATAATCTGAATATCCAGGGATCGCGCCGATACCAACCGTACTCCATTCATGGACGATAGAGCGGCTTGATAAGTTCAATGCTTTTTTAATATTTTCGCAGGTTTGAATCTTAAGTGTTAGCTTGCTTACGTTATTTAATAAAGGTTTTAGCTGAGAGAATAACGCCCTTCTTTCCATATAAAACTGCTGACCAATTAAAGAACCTTGGGATATAAACTGATTCTGATAAGTCTTCTCAATTTTAATGAGTATATTTTCAATTTGCCTGAAATATTTCTCACCTAAATCACCAGCATTCCCAGCTAGTTTATCACCTAAAGAAGTCAATGCAGAAATATTGTCATAATTAGCGTGGAGATACTCTGCAACCGATGTGTTTAATGATGCTAGCGCATGGTTAATTTTCTGTTTTGCCCTGGAAAGAATACTCAGTTGCGATGACTGATTCGTGTTGTCTGGGTCAGCCACGATGAGTAACTGCCCTGGTTTCAACCAAGGTGTGTCATTGTTTATTTGCATAAAGTATCTAGCGGCTTCGCTATTGACATTATTAAACAATAATCGAGCTTGATAATCTAAAGTTCCAGGATGTTGGACCACACAGTAGCCCGGGCTAACGGTTGAACGATGTGTCATATTTAAACCCTTTAATCAACACACATAGTTGTCCAGAGTTTGCAGTGGTGAATTGTTTAATTATTTTATAATTAAATAAACATTCAAACGCCGATGCACTCTCGAAAACACCGAGGTTTGAAAATTATATCATTCACTTGCCGTTAAAAGTAACTCGCAACTTATACCTTTCTTTAATATTAACCGTGCAGCATATCGAATAGCAGTTTTTTCATTGACAATCTTCAATACAACATCATACTCACTTTTGCGCCAGTCAACCTCATTCAGACGAATACACTCCTCTGTAATCAAGATATGCATTGCTGGAAGTTGGTCATGAGAATTAATAGTTTTCCATTGATTACCAACGCGTTTCATTACAGATGGTGCGTAAACTGATACAGGCCCAATAAAATTTGAATCCAGCCTGATATCAAAACAAGGGATTTTGTTTTTTTAACGTAACAGAAAGTTTCTTATACTGTGCAGGTGGTGAAATGCAAGCACTACAGGCTAATGCGATTGATATTACGTTTAACTCTCTAATCATCATTCACCTGCAACATATTTGGAATCAATCATCATGACCGGGGAGGTTCCCCGGTCATGGATGAACAATTACGCTTCTTTGTTTTCTTTAATGTTCCAGCCAGCGCTGCTTTCAGCACCTTTACCACCGGCAGTGGTCTGCTCCCAGTACTGCTGTTTCACTTTCGCAGCCTGGAATGCATAGGTCACGCCAACGGTATCGCCGTTGTCTGCACCGGTGTACTGAACAGAGGTTACGAGAACGTCTTCCAGGGTGATGCGGGTGTATTCAACCTGCTGACCACCCGCTTTGCAGACGGACAGTTCAACTTTGGTCAGGTGTTTACCGCTTGCGCAGTGTTTCAGGATTGCTGTAGTGGATTTGTCGATCAGAGCGTTAACGTGCAGATCGTTAAAGTTAACTTTACCGGCACCGCCGCCGCCACCAACGCTCATATTACCCGGCTGGGACGCGCCCCAGGAGAAGGAGGTAATATCAGTCCAGCCGGTGTGGTTAGAATCTTTAGATTCGCCCGTAACACCCTCGACCTTCAGAAACATATCAATAGCCATAATATCTACTCTTCGTGGATGAACAATATTGCTTTCGAAAAAGCCCTTATATGGCAAACAGGAAAGCATGGGGCTGAATAAAACCGTCCATATTTTACCTCTGCCTCATATCAAACGACCCGTGTCATTTGACAGTCTTACATTCCCCCTGAATGAACGGAAAGAATGTGAAGTCTTTTACTACTGCGGATTATCCTGAATCCAGGTACGATCAGGATCGCCAATGATGAGCTGCGGAACCAGTTTATTCAGTTCGTCGCTATGATAAAGACGTAGACAATTTAAGGTTACGCCTTTTACATCAGGTTTGCGCTCCGAGTGGAAACCATTAATTTGGTTTTTATACTTCCCAATAATGGCGTTAACTTTGTCAGTACCGTTTTCAGCATCAAACGGTATCCATTCAATAAATGCACTCGCACTGCGGGCCGCATCAGCAGAAAATTGACTGCCTTTATCTGCAACCTGCGCAAGGCAGCGCGCCAGGACCAAATCTTTTACCACCTGCCGGTATGTTTGCTGCTGATAAAAATCAACGTAAGGGTTGTCACCGCGAGCAGAAAAAGATAAGCAAGTGAGCAAAAGAAATGCGGCCTTTAGAAACCTGAATATAATTATTTTAATTCCCAAAACCAGATTTCCTGACAGTACGGAAAGCAATCGGAGTTACATATAAACGAATTATTACTCAGAGGCTCGATAAGGTCGATATGACCACCCCCATACCCATCAATTTTATTGAAGAAAACAACACCTTTTCGGCCCAACATTGAGCGTGCACCAGCCTCGCGGTCTTTAAAGATTTCTGCCTTGCCAAACACATGGGATTTATAAAGCTGATCGGCAAGTAATTTTGCGCCAGGCTCGATTGTTTTTCCCTTATAGGGACCGGTCTTTATGGGTAAACGCCCTGTAAATTCAACATTGCATTTTAACAATGCCAGGCTCATTCTTACCGCACAGGTATTTTCGTATGCCGGTTGTTGCTTGATAATCGTCGAATAATCGTAGCCAATTTCTGAAAAAACCTGTTCACCCGAGGCAAAACCCGCGCGTGTGTGATTTGAAGAGTAATGCTGACGTTTAAGTTGTTCGTATAATGGTCTCATTTGTCACTCTCCTTTTTTGCACGGGCGTAATTCTTTCATGCCGTCAATGATGATTTTTGAAGCGCGCTCCTCGCCTTTCTGTTTCGATAAGTTCGCAAAACGAGAATAGAGAAACTCATGTATTGTATTTGGCAAAAAAGGCCTGCCCTTGCACCATGCAGTGCCCTCAGACGCGTCGACTACGCCGAGAAGATACATATTTGCCTTAATGCGTTCACGTTCATTCGTTTTCGACAGCCAGGCTTTAGCAAAACGCTCTGCACTCAGATTTAAATCGTACCCTGTTAACAGCGTCGGATCGCGTTGGAAGTTTGATGTGTCATCCTGAGGCAATGCTTCCGCTTGAGGGTATTTGTAATTTCCTGCCTCCGCGCTTGCGAGAGTAGAAACTGCCAGCAAACTGGTCGCGATCAAAAGTATATGTTTCACCGTCTATCCTTATTCACTGACAGAAACAAGCTAAGCTCTTCCGCTCAAATTGCCGGCCCCTTCGGGCCGGCAATCATCATTACGCGTCCTTCGTCTTCAGCGACGGCAGTTTAGATACCAGACGCAAGGAAACGGTCAGGCCTTCCAGCTGGTAGTGTGGACGCAGGAAGAACTTCGCGGCGTAGTAGCCCGGGTTGTCTTCAATTTCCTGCACCTGCACTTCCGCAGCCGCCAGCGGTTTGCGAGACTTGGTTTCCTGGGAGGAGTTAGCCGGGTCGCCGTCCACGTAGTTCATCACCCAGTCGTTCAGCCAGCGTTCCATCTCTTCGCGCTCGCGGAAGGAGCCGATTTTGTCGCGCACGATGCACTTCAGGTAGTGAGCAAAACGACAGCAGGCGAACAGGTAAGGCAGACGGGAGGCCAGGCGCGCGTTAGCGGTGGCATCCGGGTCGTGATACTCGGCCGGTTTTTGCAGGGACTGCGCGCCGATGAAGGCGGCGAAGTCGGAGTTTTTGCGGTGAACCAGCGGCATAAAGCCGTTTTTCGCCAGCTCGGCTTCACGACGATCGCTGATGGCGATCTCGGTCGGGCATTTCATGTCCACGCCGCCGTCATCGCTCGGGAAGGTGTGGCACGGCAGGTTTTCCACCGCCCCGCCGGACTCCACGCCGCGAATCGAGGTGCACCAGCCGTACTCTTTGAAGGAACGGTTGATGTTGGCGGCCATCGCGTAAGCCGCGTTCGCCCAGGAGTAGCTGTTGTGGTTTGCGCCGTCGGTCTGCTCTTCAAAGTCAAAGCTGTCGACCGGATTGGTGCGAATGCCGTACGGCAGACGCGACAGGAAGCGCGGCATGACCAGGCCCAGATAACGGGCATCTTCCGATTCACGCAGTGAACGCCAGGCGGCGTATTCGGTGTTCTGAAAGATTTTTGTCAGGTCGCGTGGGTTAGCCAGCTCCTGCCAGGACTCCATCTGCATCACGCCCGGCGCGGTGCCGGTGATGAACGGACAGTGGGCCGCAGAGCCGATGCGCGCCATCTCGCCCAGCAGCTCAACGTCCTGCGGGCTGTGGTCGAAGTAGTAGTCGCCTACGATGCAGCCAAACGGCTCGCCACCGAACTGGCCGTACTCCTGCTCGTAGATTTTTTTGAAGATCGGGCTCTGGTCCCAGCCCACGCCCTTGTAGCGCTTCAGGGTGCGGCCCAGCTCCTGCTTGGAGATGCTCATAAAGCGGATCTTCAGCATCTCGTCGGTTTCGGTGTTGTTCACCAGATAGCTCAGCCCGCGCCAGGCGCTCTCCAGCTTCTGGAACTCCTCGTGGTGAATGATCTGGTTCACCTGCTGTGAAAGCTGCTCGTCAATACCGGCAATCAGGTTCTGAATGGTGCGGTAGGTATCGTTTGAAAAGGTCACGGTGTTTTCCAGCGCCTGCTGCGCCAGGGTTTTTACCGCGCTTTCTACGGCAGAGCGCGCCTGATCGGTTTTCGGGCGGAACTCTTTATTCAGCAGCGCGCTGAACTCGTCCTGGCTGAAGGCCTGGCCCGCCTGCTGATCGTGTTGTTGGGTCTGGTTGCTCATCGATTATTCCTCGCTACCTTTTGCACTTTCGTCATTTTTTGGCATCTGGCTCAGGGATTTTAGCAGCGTCGGATCCTGAAGGATTTTTGCAATCAGCTCTTCCGCGCCGTTTTTGCCATCCATGTAGGTCAGCAGGTTAGAGAGCTGGGTGCGCGCTTCCAGCAGCTTGTTCAGCGGCTCAACCTTGCGGGCCACCGCGTCCGGCAGGAAGTCGTCCATACTGTCAAAGGTCAGATCGACGTTGAGCTTACCTTCGCCGGTCAGGGTGTTATCCACCTGGAACGCCACGCGCGGCTTCAGCGCCTTCATGCGTTCGTCGAAGTTGTCGATGTCGATTTCAAGGAACTTACGCTCGTCGACGGCTGGCAGGTTTTCCACCGGCTTGCCAACCAGATCGGCCATAACGCCCATCACAAACGGCAGCTGAATTTTGCGTTCTGCGCCGTAGATCTCTACGTCATATTCGATCTGCACGCGGGGAGCACGGTTGCGTGCGATGAATTTCTGTCCACTGTTACTCATTGCCATGATGTTCTCCATCAAAGATGCGCGGTGAAGGTGAAACGGCAGACTCCATGCCTGTCGTCATAATGCCAGGACGCGTCATTCGCGGCGTCCAAAGATGTTTTCCAGTTGGTTAACGCCGTCTGGCGCCAGGTCGCGAATAATGTCCATAAAGTTGAGTTCAGACAGCCGCTGCACCCGTTCAATCATCAGCGGTGCGGGGTGGCTGGGTTCGTACTGCGCAAAATACTGTTTCGCTTTTTCCAACATCAGCTGCGCGTCGGCGCGGCTGGTCACCTGCACGCTGCGCCAGTCCGTCACCTGCTGAACGGGCGACGCGGTCACCGGCTGCGGCTCGGCGTGCTGCTCAGCCTGCGCGTCACGGTTCGGCAGCAACTTGCTGATATCGGTCACCTGACAGGCGCTCGAAACCTGCCCGACGGTTTTCTGCAGCTGTTCCATCTCCGGTACGCCACTTTCCCCGAGATAGCCGGTAAGCAGTTCGCGGATGGCGAGCAGGCGTTCGTTGATCACGATTACCGCTTCGGTGCCGGGCTGATCGCCCCGGGCCAGCTCATCGATCAGTCGTGGACGACCGCCCGGATAATCCGGACACTCTGTTTTACTGCCGTCAAGCAGCGCCTGGGCGTCACGGAGCGAAATCTCATCGCCGTTAGAGCGGAGCAGTGAGGCGTTACGCACCGCGACCGTCAGGTCAGATTTATCGCTCAGCCCGGCGAGGGCGTTAATGCGGTAGAACGGATCGGTTTCGCCATACTCTTCCAGCAGCGGGTAAAGTTGCTCCCAGTAACGGGACAGGGCTTCCTGCACCAGCAGTAGCCCGTCGGCGTAACCTGCCAGCCCGCGACGACGCGTCCAGGCATGGGTTAACGCCAGCATGACGCGAAGATCTTTGGTGCGGCCCAGCAGGCTGGTGGCGAGTTTTTCCACCGTGTTCCAGTCGGCAGGCTCTGCCGGAATGATGGTGTCGCCAAACTGCTGTTCGGCTTTGCCCTGACTGGCCTGCCCCATGGCCTGGAAATCAGCGTCGTACTCCAGGTTTTCACCGCAGGGGTTATCGGGGCTTATCGGCGCGAGAAATTCATCGATATTCATAAGATCCCTGCTTATTCAAACATAGGCGGGTAAAGACCGTGGCGGCCCGGACGGGCGCCGCCTGCCGGATCGAACAGCAGCGTAAAGAGCTGCCCGGTGAAGTTTCCGCTGTGGACGTGGGTGTAAAGCGGATAGCCGTCGCAGCGGTTTGTCCACCAGTAGCTGGTCTGGCGCAGCGGATCAAAACACTCCGCCGCCTGCGGCCAGCCCAGCGTGCTCTGACCCTCGTCGTCATAGCCAATCACGTCGAGAATGTCGGAACGCTTTTGCGGCTCAACCGGCTGGGGCGCCGGGATGGTCATCAGCATTTCATCCAGCTGGGAGGCAGAATAGCTGTTACGCACCGCGTGCAGCCCCAGACGGCCAAGCTGCTGGTACCAGCTTTCAGCCTGCCCGAGCAGACGGGATGACCACTCGGTCGGGGTGAAACTCAGTTGCAGGCATACCGGATAGTGACGGCCTACGCTGTCACGGCCCGGCAGCAGGCAGCCCATCTGAATCATCTGGCTACCGAGCATCGGCGGGACGACAAAGTTCCACACCGGGGCTTTAGAAAACGGGCGCTCGCCGCTGCGCTGCTCTTCCTGTTGCCAGGCCAGCAGGCCGACCTGAAACCAGTGCGACCACTGGCGTTGCAGGGTATCCGGAAAGCGACGCTGCAAAAAATCTCCGGCGCTGGGTAATTTGCCATACCAGCTATAACGGTTCATCGCAGGGGTATTCGTCATACGGCTGTCCTTGCGGTTATGGGCATGAGAAACGGGGAAGCTGGAACGGGTTACGGATGCTGTTCGGGGCAAACTCCAGCGTGACCTGATGTCCGTCGACGTTGAAGGTCGCCTGACGGCTCAGGCTACCCGCGCCAGGACTGGTGCGCGCCTTGTCGAAAAAGCGGTTGAGCGCCCAGGAACCGTTGGTCACCAGCGTTGCGGTGCTGCCATTGGCAAGACCGAGCTGCATACGCACCTGGTTCGTCCCGCCCGGCCCCGGCCAGGTCATGATCTGCACCGCCTGCGGACCGTGGCTGTAGCGCAGCAGTTGGCCGTCCACGTCCAGCGTCAGGTTCAGAATGGTATTGTCCATACGCACGGTGCGCACCGTCACCTTGAAGGATGGCGTGGTCGCGCCGTTTGCGAAGAAGGCATCGCGGACAGACTGCGCCTGCTGGAACGGACGCAGCAGCCCTTCACTGCCCGGAAGCGTTTTACCGTCGATGCCCGGCATAAAGCGCCAGTTCGCCTGGGTGGTGTCCACCTTGTTGGTCAGGTTGTCGCGGAAAAAGGTGTCCATCAGTCCGGTGCCCGGCGCGAACATGCGGGCGAGATCGTCCGGCGTCACCTCGGTGCTGGCGCTGCGCACCAGCGGATAACGCCCGGCAATCGCCTGACGGCAGAACCCACCCACTTCCACGTTAATGCGCTTACGCACGTTCTCCAGATCGCGACGCTGAGTGTCGCTGCTGGCGCCGACGGCCATATTGCTGAACATGGTTTGCAGCCCGCCCGGCAGACGTCCCGCGCTGGCTTGCAGGCGGCTAATTGCATCGCCGCCCGGCGCAGGCATACCGCTGTTTGCTGCATCCTGAACGGCAGTCAGGTAGCGATAAAGCTCGTCAACCTGCTTGAGAAAATCATCAAAGACGATGGTCTTACCGCCCTTCTCCAGCGGCTGCGCCAGCTCAATCATCGGCGCATAGTGGTCGGTCACCAGTTGCTCAGGCGCCTGCGTCACAACCGCGCCCTGCGTCGGGGCATTGTCACCGTTGCTGAACAGCGCTTCCAGCGTGCGGGTGGCGCGGTTGCTTTGGTCTTCCGCTTTTTGCGCATCTTCCGGCGCAGGCGCAGTGCGCGACAGGGTCAGCACCTTGCTCAGGTTAAGTACCAGACGGCGCAGCGGCGAATTGGTGCCTGAAAGCAGGCGCGCGGTGTTGATACGCTGGGAAAGATCGGCGCTGTTGTTGAGCTGAATGTCAGCGAGAAAGCGATCCCAGTTAACGATAAAGTCGCGCATGTAGAGCTGACGCACGGCGTTGTCGATCTGCTGTTTATCTTCCTGGGCAGTGGTCGCTCCCAGTACCCAGGCATCGTCCTCGTGCAGGGCGGTGGTCACGCTGTCGATCTGGTCGTTGAAGCTTTTCCAGTAGCCGTCCGGCGTGTAGAGGCCCGGTACGCCCTCACTCACCGGCTTGCCGCTTTTGCGCGAAAACACCAGCTCGCTCTGCGGGCCGCCGAGATCAGAAAGCGAAACCGGCTTCAGGTTCTCATCATGCTCCAGCAGACGTTTCAGGCGCCCATATACGCGTGTTGAGAGCGGCTGCTGGTTGATCAGCGCCCTTTCACGGGCCACCAGATCCTCATCCTGCGCATACGGTGAAGCCTGAATTTTTGGCTCCAGCAGCTGCGTCAGGTGCCATTCCAGCTCCTGAAGCTGCGCCTGCGTCACGTTCTGCGGCAGGTTGCGTTGCAGGTTGAGCATCACCCACGAGTGCAGGAATTTACCGTCATAATGCTTAGGCTGGTAGAGCATCTGATAGGCTTTCAGCGCCTCATAGCTGTACTCCACGTCGCTGCCGTTGTCGTTGCGCAGCCAGGTGGTAATGTGCATCGCCACGGCGGGGAGCAGCATCTGATCCAGCGCCTTCTGATACAGAGACTGCGAGGCATCGCTGACGTCATCCCCGCGATAAAGCCCCATGCGGCGGGAAACCGGCGGGTTGTTAACGTCGAAGGCATCGCTTTTCGGCAGATCCACCAGGCTGTTAAGCAGCGGCAGAAGCGCAAACAGATCTCGCTGGGGCTGATTTTGCAGCGCCTTGCTCTGCTGCTCCAGCATCGGCACTTTTGCATCTACCTCTTCCAGATAAGCTTTATTTTTGGCGTAGCTGGTCAGCCACAGACCACCCAGGATCACCAGCAGGGCCAGCAGCGCCGCGTAGCCGGACCACATCACGGCGCGGTTGCGCAGCTCCCACCAGCGGTTTTCCCCGGCGATGCCCGCTTCCTGGAAAATCACGTTTTGCAGCAGATTTTTAATGAAGAAGCTTTGGCCCTTCGCGCCCGGGATCGGCGCCTCTTTGCTTACCGAATCCCAGCGCGTGCTTTCCTCCCCTTCAGGTAAGGAGAGCGCGCGGTTCAGCTCGCCCATCACGCGGTCAAACGGCATCCCTTCCTGGGTGCCGCTGGCAAAGTAGATGCCGCGCGGCGAAAATTCGGTTTCGAAGTTTGAGCGGGCAAAGACCGTGCTCAGGTAGTCTGCCAGCAGCGGACGCAGCGCGGCGAACTCCTGCGGGAAGAGATAGGCTTCCGCACGGGTTTTGGCGTCATGCTCTTTAAGCATGGTTTCCGGCAGGCCAGCATCCAGACGCTGTTGCAGCAGGGAAAATTCCTGCTGGAAGTTGCCCATCAGGTCGTAATCGGCGTGTTTGGTCTGCTCCCACGGCAGCGTAAAGCCCCAGATCTGATCGCGCTGGGCTTTGTCGTAATCCGCAAACCAGGCGCGGAAGCCTTTAAGCAGATCCGCTTTGGTCACCATCACATACACCGGGAAGCGAATACCCAGCTGTTCATGCAGCTCGGAGAGACGCTGGCGCAGGTTGACCGCCTGCTGGCGGGAGGCCTCAGCGGACTGCGAAAGCAGGTCGGAAATGCTGATGGTGATAATCACGCCGTTGATGGGCTGGCGACGGCGGTATTTACGCAGCAGGTTGATAAATTCCAGCCACTCCCCGGCGTCCTGAACCTGCTCGCTCTCCTGAGTGGTGTAGCGCCCCGCGGTATCCAGCAGAACCGCCTCGTTGGTAAACCACCAGTCACAGTTGCGCGTGCCGCCAATGCCGCGCAGCGCGGTTTTACCGAAGCGGTCCGCCAGCGGGAATTGCAGCCCGGAGTTGGCCAGCGCGGTGGTTTTACCTGAACCCGGCGCGCCAATAATGACGTACCACGGCAGCTGATAGAGGTACTGCGTACTGAAGCGCTGCGTCCACTGCGCGCCATGTCCCGCTTTGCTGAAGTGGGCTTTTTTCAGCATCTGGGCGGCTTCATCGAAACGCCCGGCAAGGATCTGCTCCTCGCTGTTCAGACGTTTCTGCGGATCGGCCGCCTCCGGGCTGGTGGTATTTTCGTTAAGCTTGTCCATCAGCTTACGGTTCAGCCAGGCGTTATACAGCCGCGGCAGAATGTGGCTCTGGGCCCAAATCAGGTAGACCACCGCAATGCTGATGACGCGGTTCTGCTCTGATTCAAGGGGCCGGGTGTCCACGATGGACAACAGCGGGCCAATCATCCAGATGACCGCCGCGAGTGCCGTTACGCCCAGGAAGCTCCACAGAATGCGATTGGTCAGTATAGAAAGTAGAGTAGTCAGCATCCTTAGTTTCCTTGCGGCAATCCGTTCAGCTCGGCCTGGGTATTGTCAGGCGATACCAGCAGCGTAATCTCCACGCGGCGGTTACGGGCGCGATTTTCAGGCGTCGTGTTAGGCGCTACCGGGTTGATCTCGCCCCGCCCTTCGGCTTTGACGCGCTCAGGCTGCGAGAGGCTACCCTGGAGCTGTTTTTGCACCGAACGGGCGCGCTCAAGCGAGAGTTCATAGTTAGAGGCGAAGCGTGCGCTGCGGATCGGCACGTTGTCGCTGTACCCCACCACCAGAATTTTGCCGCTGACGTTATTCATCGCCTGGGCGATGCGGTCGATGACCGGCTCATAGCGATCGCGCACCACCGTTGAGGCCGAGGCAAAGAGTCCGTCCCCTTTCAGGATCACCACGCTGCGATCCGCCTCATCCTTAACGGCCACCAGACCGGCATCAATTTCCGGTTTCAGGAAGCCGCGCAGGTTCAGTACCGCCGGCAGCTGGCGCGCAGGTTGCTGGATCGTGGTTTCCGGCAGTTGGGACTGGTAAATTTTCGCCAGCACCGGGCTGGTGTTATCACCGAGACGCCAGTTCAGCACGATATAGAACAGGCAGGCGATAAAGCCGACCAGCGCCACGCACGCCCAGAGTGGAATCATCGGCCGCCAGAGCTTGCGCAGAACGGGGCGATCTTCCGGGTGCGGCGAGAGCGGCGGCGGGTAGCTGCCGCGAACGCCACGGATCATCTGCCACAGGCGCTGTTTGATGGTTTCAAGCTGGGTCCGGCCATTGTCCAGTACGCGGTAGCGGCCTTCAAAGCCGAGCAGCAGACAGTAGTTGATCATCTCCAGCAGCAGAATGTGTTCGCGCGGATTCTGCGAAAGACGTGCCAGCAGCTGGAAAAACTTCTCGCCACCCCAGGTTTCGTTATGAAACGTCACCAGCAGACCATTGCTTGACCAGACGCCGCTGCTTCCCCAGGGGGTCAGAGCGGCGGCTTCGTCCAGCGCCGTGCAGAGGCAGTAGCGCGCGCCGACAATCACTTCATATGGTAAGCCCGCCTGCTGGCATCGCACCTCGAAACGGCGAATTTCGTCAATCAGGCGCTGGCGCAGCCCGACCTGATCGTCGTGGGAAACCGAATGACGGATTTGCGGAATCGCATTGAGCAGCGGATTGGCGGCCGCCACCAGCTGATTGTTCCCACTGGCTCCGGTAAACACGGCATCACTGCCGGTATCCTGTCGTTCCTGCATATTAAGCGCTCGCTTTATTATTCTGTCGGGCTACGGATGGCCCAGAACTCCATATCGAGACCCGGGAATTCCCCTGCGAGATGCAGCGCGAATGCCCCAGACTTGTCCATCTCGTGCCACAGTTCGCTGCCCCTCTCGAGCTCGAAATAGCTGTAGCCTGCATGCCACGGGATCTGCGGCGGCGCGACGGGCATTGCCCGAAGCATGATGCCCGGCAGCTGGAGCTGAACCAGATCGCGAATTTTCGAGACTGGCGCAACCTTCATCTGGGCAGGGAAATGGGTTTGCAGGTGTTCGCCGGGGACATTGGCTTTTACCGCCAGCACGAAGCCAAATTCGCGGACCATGCTGGTCTCCGGCACGGTGGCGATGTTAAGACCGTGAGAGCGTTCGTGCAGCGGCAGCTGGATGGCATGATCTTCCATGACCAGCGACAGCCCCTGACGCAGCATCAGCATCATTTTGCCGAAGCAAAGGGCGAGATCGTCATGGTCGTATACCGGCAGTACGCTCTCTGCGGTACGCTGCGGCGTCCAGGTGGCGAGTTCCGTGGCAAACGGCAGCCAGCTTCGCCAGAGCGCTTCAGGGTGAAGCAGCGGCAGCGTTTTTAAATGTGAGATGTCGCCAAGGTGGCGGTTGATCAGCGAAAGAAGCGTGAACTCAACCATCTCGGACGTATTGAAACGCCCCGGCTGGCGCAGGCGGCCGCCGATCTGCTGGCTACGCTGCACCAGCAAGCCGTGCAGGTCATTGATCATGCCGTACAGCTGCGGGCTGTTATTGGCGTTCAGCATTGGCGGGATGTAGCTGTTATCCAGCCGCACGTGGTTGTCGTTGCGCTTTTCAGCGACGCACGCCACGCCGATGGCGGTCCATTCTGCCGTCAGATCTTTCTCCAGCATCAGGGTCAGACGCAGGCGGCCAAACTGAACCGTCGCTTCCCCGACCGACATGGCGTTGTCGTCTTCTACCTCTTGTTCAAACGTAATAAAACGCGCCAGAGAAGAGTGCTCCTCGCTGAAAATCACCTCTTCACGTCCACCGCGACGAACCGGCAGCGCAAGCACCACCTTTTCATTGGTAAGATTATCGGGGATTTTTAGCGGGGCCGGACCGTTGCGGTCGCTGCGCACCTGGAAAAAGGTGCCGTCAGGCAGCAAACCGCTACAGTAGCTCAGGGCAATACAGCCCTGGCGAAGCATCGCTTCATCCAGCTCAAGGTCGAGAAAGCCCCAGAGATACGAACGCTGCAAGGCCCCCCACTCACGAACGTGGTTGAGGAGGTAACTTTCTGTCCGCTGAAAATGGTGGGGACGCAGGAACATGCCCTCGGTCCAGACGACCTTTTCTGCTTTCGTCATGATGATCTCTTTCCTGTTATGAAGGGCGTTACTGGCTGATGACCCGGATACCATTTACGTCAAGGAAGACGCTGGCCTGGAGTTCATCTGCGGACCATTTCCAGAACTGGTAAATCGCGTTTTCGCCGGGAACAGGCAAAGGAAGTGAGACGCGCCATTTTTTGCCGTCAAGCGCCTGGTATTCCGCCATTACGCCGATATAGCGCGCTTCCGGTGAGCTTTGACCGCTCAGTGTTTTCGAAAGCTGGCCCGGCATCAGGAAGAACACATCGCTGTTCAGCAGATTCGCGCCAAGCGTGGCTGACGCGTTGTTCTGTAAGGAGTAGAAGTCGCTGGACATGAAATCCGCATCAGATTTCAGCAGCAATACTCTGACCTTAAGCGGTGCAGAATCATTGATTTGAGGATGAGCCTGAAACTGAAGATTGTAGCGGGAGGGGTCGCTGTGTGAAGACGACGTACAACCACCGATCAGCGCGAGAATCAACGCAAAAAAAGGGAACCACATCCGATGGAAATTTTTATTATTCATAAAAATATGCTCGTGAAACCCGTTTAGTTCAGGATCCAGGTACCGTTCGCGCTGTCTTTGCAGGCTTTGCTGTTGCCATCGACATCAACACAGGTGGTTTTCTTGCGCGCTTTAGGGCGCAGTGCCTGTTTACGCACGGTGGCTTCGTACTGGTCGGCCTTGATCACGGCACGCATCGGCACGTAACCAATCAGCTGTTCACTCCCTTCATCGGCCAGCGCCATCCAGAAATGTTCAACCTGCCCAAGCACGACGTAAGTTTTTCCGGTCTCAAGCGTACGGATCACTTTTCCACCGTAGTCAGGACGGCTCATCAGGGATGCCGGGTACATAGCACGATACGGTTCATTCACCTGAGTGAACTCCGCCGGAGGGGTAACAGCGTGACGGTGCGTCAGCGTGATGCCATTAACCTGGCTGGTCACAATCGTATCATCGGTGATCGCTGGTTTTTGCGGCGCCTTACAGCCCGCCACCGCCATAACAAACAGAAGTGATAACAATACACGCAGTTTCATATGCTTTTCCGTAGCGATATTTAGAGGATGAAGAGAGGGGATAAAATTTGACTTAGGTGCTATTGTTAAAAATAGTCAGGTTTTTCCGGGGCGTTACTATTATTTGGGCATAGCTACCGCACGAGCCTTCGAGAATAAGGCCCAGCGTAATCCTGACATATTTTGACAAACGGTAAACAAGTTTACATGAGCTTATCGCCTTTTCAATATTTCCTTTTTCGCTACTGCTGATTCATGAGGCATTCGCCTCACTCTGAGATTAATCTGAAAAATAGAGAAATCGCGCAATTAACTGATTTAAAGACAAAAAAACCCAAAAGAGAACCATTATCACTAACGTAATACCACTATTTCTGCCACTACCATAATTAGTAGAACGGAGAATTTTTCAGTTGCATATGAATATATCTCACACGAATTATTTGTTGTATCGATAGCAAATCGTCAATACTCAGGACGATGTCCCATCAAATTAAGAAAACACAGTAAGGATGAAAAAATTAATTTCACGCCGCAAATTAACTTTATGCTCTCCCCCCTTCTTAAGATAATTTTCTTTCGTCTGGGCCGTATGAATAATTAAGCCTGACTACACTCTTGCTCGCCAAAGCATTGCTCAAAATATAACCCACCCTTCCCAGGTAATGAATAAAGACGCTGCTTTCGACAGGCGAACTTCATTTGGCATTTTACCGTCACTACACTATTGCTTGCTTTCCACCACTCCGACGATTTATTACAAACATGATGAAAATTTGTTATGAGTTCTTTGTTTTCCCGCACCATAGCTTACAGGCCGAGCGGTAAAAACAGGTTAAGTAGGTATCAAAATATGTGCCGGTGCCGACATCGGGGTTGACCATAACCGTGCTCGGTAACTGTCAACGTCCTCCACTTGACTTATATTGTAAGAAAGGTACTTTTCAGGACATGAAGAAGATCCTGATAATTGTTCCTGATGGTGGCATGTTGTTTGAAGCCGCCGGTATAGCCGACATTCTGATGCAGGCCAACCGTCTGCACCCGGACGGTCTGGCGCAGCCCCGCTACCGCATCATTATTGCCACTACCCAGCCTCACCTGGTGATCCATGGCCAGTCCGGCTTAAATCTGCTGGCGGACTATCGCCTGCCGGAGCTGGATCCGCGCGAGCCGCTGGACACGATTATCATCACCGGCCGTGGCATGAATGAGCAGGAAAGCACTGCGGTGGTGGACTGGCTGCACCTGGCCGCGCCGCATGCGGGACGCGTCGCCTCTGTCTGCGGCGGGGCCCTGCTGCTGGCACAGGCCGGACTGCTCGATGGGCGCCGGGCAACGACCCACTGGCGGCTTCTGGAAACGTTGAAAACCCGCTATCCTGCGGTCAACGTTGAGGGCGGCCCGCTCTATGTTCAGGATGGTCCCGTCTGGACGTCCGGCGGCGTCAGTTCCGGGTTTGATCTGACACTGGCGCTGGTAGAGGATGATTACGGCTTCACCCTCGCCCGCAACGTGGCGCAGGATATGGTGATGTACCTGCGTCGGCCTGGCGGCCAGCTACAGTTCAGCCGCTATAATCTGGAGCAGTCCGGCGCGACCGGACCGGTTAGCGAACTGCAAAGCTGGATCCTGCAAAACCTCACCGCAGATTTGTGCGTCGAAAGGCTGGCCGAACGGGTCGCCATGAGTCCGCGCAATTTCACCCGCGTGTTCACGCGTGACGTCGGTGTACCTCCGGCCCGTTATGTCACCGAAGCGCGCCTGGCCGCCGCACGACAGCTTCTGGAGCAGACCCCGTATCCGCTTGAGGTCATTGCCGAAAAAAGCGGGTTTGGGACCAGCATCAACCTGCGCCGCGTTTTTGAAAAGCAGCTTCATCTCACGCCGGGCGAATATCGCCAGCGCTTCCACTGCCGCAGAATGGCGTAATCTGATCCTTTTTTGTCATTTACGCCAACCGACCTGACACCTACAGTAACTCCAGACAACACAGATAAGGAGTGCATCATGGTTAAGGTCGGTATTAACGGTTTCGGCCGTATCGGACGTAATGTCCTGCGCGCGGCGCTGGGCAATCCGGATCTCCAGATTGTGGCCATTAACGATCTGACGGACAGTAAAACCCTCGCCCATCTGCTGAAATATGACTCTCTGCTTGGCACGCTACCGGTACCTGTGGAAGCGGCGGACGGCGCGCTACAGGTTGACGGGCAACGCATCACCGTATTCAGTGAACGCGACCCGGCAAACATTCCGTGGAAAGACGCTGACGTTGAGGTGGTAATCGAAGCCACCGGTTTCTTCACCGAACGTGATAAAGCGGCGGTGCATATCACGAGCGGCGGCGCAAAACGCGTCATTATTTCCGCCCCGGCTAAAAATGATGATCTTACGGTGGTAATGGGCGTGAACCACACGCTGTACGATCCGGCCCAGCATTTTGTGGTCAGTAACGGGAGTTGCACCACTAACGGTCTGGCGCCAGCGGCGCAGGTGCTGCACCAGCAGTTTGGCATTGAACACGGGCTGATGAACACCACGCATGCCTACACCAACAGCCAGGCGCTGCATGACCAGCCAGAAAAAGATCTACGCGGCGCGCGTGCGGCAGCATTATCGATTGTGCCTTATTCCAGCGGCGCGGCAAAAGCGCTCGGGAAAGTAATCCCCGAACTGGACGGTAAACTCACCGGGTATTCCCTGCGCGTGCCGGTGCCAGTGGTGTCGATTGTCGATCTGACGGTGACGCTGAGCCGCAACGTGACCGCTGAAGAGGTGAATGACGCGTTCCGTCAGGCTGCCGGTAGCGGGCCGCTGAAAGGCATCCTGGGCTACAGCGATGAACCGCTTGTCTCCAGTGATTATCAGGGCGACCCGCGCTCATCCATTATCGACGGGCTTTCAACGCTGGTGATTGGCGGGAATATGGTGAAGATCCTGTCGTGGTATGACAACGAGTGGGGCTTCTCAAACCGTCTGGTGGATTTGGCGGTGCTGATGGATAAAAAAGGGTTGTAGGGCTTAAGCCGGGTGGCGTGAAGCTTACCCGGCTTTTCCGTGGTGTGGTTAAAAATTAAGTAATTCAACCCTGGTGTAGTGAAAGCGCACCCGAATTATCTGGTTATGCGAAAAATGGGACATTCAACACGCGAAGTTATCGATATTCGTCTAAGGTTTTCAGGTAATTGACAACAGCGGTCACGCTGCTCAGCGAAGACAGGAGACGAACCGATGATAAGACCTCGCGCACGACGCCCCGCTTTTTTACCCCTTGCGTTGGCAGGCGCACTACTCGGTGTTACCGCATTTGGTTATGCTGAAGACCAGCCAACGAGCCAGCAAAGCTCACCTGATATTCTTCTTGGCCCCCTCTTTAATGACGTTCAGAGCGCCAAACTGTTCCCGGATCAGAAAACTTTCGCGGATGCCGTTCCCAAAAGCGACCCGCTGATGATCCTGGCGGATTACCGGATGCAGCATACCCAGTCCGGTTTTGACCTGCGTCACTTCGTGGAGATGAACTTTATCCTGCCGAAGGAGGGTGAGAAATATGTTCCCCCTGAGGGCCAGAGCCTGCGCGAACACATAGACGATCTGTGGCCAGTGCTGACCCGCACCACCGACAAAGCGAACAAATGGGACTCCCTCCTGCCTCTGCCAAAACCTTATGTCGTGCCGGGAGGACGCTTCCGCGAAGTCTATTACTGGGACAGCTATTTCACCATGCTGGGGCTGGCCGAGAGCGGCCACTGGGATAAGATCGGCGACATGGTGGACAACTTCGCATACGAGCTTGATACCTGGGGCCATATCCCTAACGGTAACCGCAGTTACTACCTGAGCCGCTCTCAGCCGCCGTTCTTTTCTTTGATGGTGGAACTGTTGGCCACGCATGACAGCGACGCGTTGAAGAAATACCGTCCGCAGATGGAGAAGGAGTATGCCTACTGGATGGAGGGGGCTGCTGGGCTCCAGCCTGGTCAGGCAAACAAACGCGTAGTGAAGCTGGATGACGGCTCCCTCCTCAACCGCTACTGGGACGATCTGGACACGCCACGCCCTGAGTCGTGGCTGGATGACGTGACCACCGCCAAAAATAACCCTAACCGTCCGGCCACCGAGATTTACCGTGATCTGCGCTCTGCCGCGGCCTCGGGCTGGGATTTCAGCTCCCGCTGGATGGACGATCCCCAGAAGCTGGGTACCATCCGCACCACCAGCATCGTGCCGGTGGATCTGAATGCGCTGATGTTTAAGATGGAAAAACTGCTGGCCCGTGCCAGCCAGGAAGACGGGGATACCGCAAGCGCAAGTAAATATGACGCGCTGGCCTCCGCACGTCAGAAAGCCATGGAGAGCCACCTGTGGAACGATAAAGAGGGCTGGTATGCGGATTACGATCTGAAAACCAGGAAGGTGCGTAATCAGCTGACTGCCGCGGCCCTCTTCCCGCTGTATGTGAAGGCCGCATCACAGGATCGCGCCGATAAAGTGGCCGCAGCCGCATCGTCGCGCCTGCTGAAACCGGGCGGTATTTCTACCACCACCATCAACAGCGGGCAGCAGTGGGATGCGCCGAACGGCTGGGCGCCGTTGCAGTGGGTAGCGGTGGAAGGGTTGCAGAACTATGGTCAGCAGAAAGTGGCGATGGACGTGACCTGGCGTTTCCTGAAAAACGTTCAGCATACCTACGATCGCGAGAAGAAACTGGTTGAGAAGTACGATGTCTCTTCGACAGGTACCGGCGGTGGCGGCGGTGAGTATCCGTTGCAGGACGGTTTCGGCTGGAGTAACGGTGTGACGCTCAGGATGCTGGACATGGTCTGCCCGAAAGAGAAGCCGTGCGACAGCGTACCGGAGAATCAGCCTGCGGCAAACGATGATGTTGCACCTGCTAAACAGGCGGCGCAGTAGCGCCCCTCACCCTAACCCTCTCCCCAAAGGGGCGAGGGGACTGTTCAGTGCGGTAGCGCCACCGGGCTTTTTTCAGAAGCTGTAGCTCGCCCCGACCTGGAAGGTGCGGTCGCGGCCTATCCAGCAGTTGGTCGCGTCATAGCAGGTGAGCGTCTCTTTGTTGGTGACGTTCTGCGCGCTCGCTTTCAGCGCCAGCCCCTCCAGCGATGGCGCCAGTTCGCCCATGCGGTAAGATGCCGCCAGATCGTACTGCGTCGTACCGCCCAGCTTGCCTGCATCATTGGCTGGCGAGATCTCCATCGGCCCGGTGTAGCGTGCACCAGCCCCCAGCGTTAACCCTCTCAGCGGCGTGCTGTCAAAGGTGTAATCTCCCCACAGATTAAAGGCGTTCTCAGGGACCTGCGTCGGTCGTTTGCCCTGGTACTTGTCATCTTCGGTATTGATGGCGTGGGTGTAGGCATAATTGGCAATCAGCGTCAGGTTATCCGTTGGACGACTAATAGCGGAAAGCTCCGCGCCTTTCGATTCTACTTCCCCGGTCTGGCGGTAGTTGAGGAAGCCCGGATCGCTGGTCACCACATTTTTCTGACGAATGTTAAACACCGAGGCGGTGAAGGTAGTTGCATATTCCGCCAGCAGATATTTCACCCCACCCTCCACCTGCTTACTGGTGGTGGGCTTAACGCCTTTCGCGGTCAGCGTACCCTGCGGCGATACCGGTGCGAAACCTTCCGAATAGCTGATAAACGGCGAGAGACCATTTTCGAAGGCATAAAGCGCCCCCAGTCGTTTGGTGAGGCGATCCTGCGATACCCAGGCTTTGTCACCGTTTTGCAGATAGTTGGTGGTGACGGAACGGTAGTCGTCAAAGCGCAGGCTGGCCAGCACGTTAAGCCCGCCAAACGCAATCTGATCCTGAAGGTAATAGCCATTCTGCTGATAGCCGAGACGGTTTTTCTGCGCTGTTTCAAGCCCCAGTGCATCGTTATCGATCTGCGAGTGATCCGGATTGCGCATATCGATACCCGGTGTGGACGAGGCGTAACGATAATGGAAGTGAGAGTTCAGCTTCTGGTAGTCAAAGCCCGCCAGCAGATGATGTTGCCAGTCCCCCAGCGCGACGGTTCGGGTAACCTGATTATCAATGTTGAAGCTCTGCAAATCTTCATCCGTGGTATAGGCGAAGCGGTTAAGCTGGTAGACCTCGCTGCCCGTCCCGGTGGAATAGGCGCTGCGCTGGTGGGTATCCACGTCAAAGTAGCGCGCTTTCTGGTTAAAGCCCCAGCCACTGTCAAACTCATGTTCAAAGCTGTAGCCCAGCATCCACTGGCGCTGTTTGAAACCGCTCCACTCATCCCCGGCATAGTCACGACGATCGGCGTATTTAGACCGCAGATAGCTTAGCGGCATCGGATCAGACGGCGTCAGGCTCGGCGTATTTTGCGCCAGCACGTCAATGGTCAGGCGCGTTTTGTCATCCGGCTGCCAGGTCACGGAGGGGGCCACCAGATAGTTTTCATAGCGCGTGGTGTGCGCCTGTTCGTCACTTTCCGTCGCTTTGCCCAGCAGACGATAGTTCCAGTCGCTGTTCGCGATCTGCCCCGTGGAATCCAGGTACCCCTCTTTCAGATTGCGGTTTCCGGTATTAAAGCCCAGTTCCGTTTTCGCCTCTTTCTGCGGCTTTTTACTCTGAATATTGACCAGCCCACCCGGGGAGCCGCCGCCATACAGCACGGATGACGGCCCCTTCAGGATATCGACGCTCTCAATCAGCAGCGGATCGATTCGCGCTTTGGTGTTCCCGGTGACGTTATAGGGAAGTTGCAGGCCGTTGTAGAACTCCTGATCGACGTTGAACCCGCGGATTTTGTACTCGCTCATGTAAGAGGTGCTCCCGCGCACCTCCGTGGAAACGCCCGGCGCATAGCGCAGGATCTCGTTTACCGAACTGGCGTGCCGCTGCTCAATCTCTTTAGCGGCGATGGTGTTGATCACCTGCGGCGTTTTACTTTCCGCGACGGCTGATTTCGTGGCGCTATTGGTCCAGGCAGGGAGCGCGCTGCCCTGCTCTGTACCGGTTACCACGATGGTGGGTTCTTCTGCGAAAGCCTGTGTCTGCAATGCCAGCGTAACGGCGCCTGCCAACGCGCCTAACGCAAAACGTGAGGTGCTCATAGTGTCGTCTTATTATTAGATGATATTGGGAACGACAATTATTATCATTTTTATTACCGAATCAATATCAGCGGAGAAAAACAGATCGTTTGTATTAAGTTTCATGCCAGCGTGCCGATAACCCAGAGACAGTCTGTCATCTATCGAGGAGCCATCTGGCGTGAGTAGCTACAGTGAGCAGTTCCTGAAACAAAATCCGCTGGCTGTATTAGGGGTGTTACGCGACCTGAAAAAGGGCGAGGTGCCGCTGCGCATCAACTGGTCAACCAGCCAGTTTATCAGCAAGATCCTGGACGTGACGGCAGAACACCTGATCGTGGATCTGGGTAGCCAGAGCGATGAAAACCGTGCCGCGCTACAGGCAGAAAACCTCTCGGTGATGGCCGAAACGCAGGGGGCTAAAGTTGAGTTTATACTGCCTCGCCTGACCACGATCGTGTACCAGGGTTTGCCTGCGTTTATCACCCCCCTGCCCGCTAATCTCTGGTTCGTGCAGCGCCGCGAGTATTTTCGCATCAGCGCCCCGCTTCACCCGGCCTACTTCTGTAAGGCGAAAATGCCGGACAAAAAAGAGATCCGCTTTCGTCTCTTCGACCTGTCGCTGGGCGGCATGGGAGCGTTGATGGATATGCCGAAGCCGGAAGGGCTGGTGGAAGGTATGCGTTTTAGTCAGATCGAGCTGGATATGGGCGGATGGGGACGCTTCTGGTTTGACGCCCAGCTGATTGCCATCAGCGAGCGCAAGGTGGTGGACGGCAAAAACGAAACCATTACCACGCCGCGACTGAGTTTTCGCTTTCTGAATGTCGGGCCAGGCGCCGAGCGCGAACTACAGCGCATCATTTTTTCACTGGAGCGTGAAGCGCGGGAACGCGCGAATAAAGTGCGCTGAAAGGCGTCGGGCAGCGTGCTGCCGCCCGACAAAGACGTTACATGGCGTCCATTGCTTTCTGTACTTTCCAGATATAACGTGGAGCCTGTGCTGACGGATGATTCTTCACAACGTGTTCGAAGAATTCATCTTTATCCATATCGTTAATTTCTTCTATCGCCTCTTTACGATCGGATGAGAAGGTTCGGAGCAGCGCGCCAGCTCCGTTAACGTACGACACCACCAGCGCATATTGCATCACTTCCGGATCGTCAATCCCCTTCAGAATGCCATGCTCCAGAATGCTCAGGTAAGCGGTTCCCATAGAGATATTACGTTCCGGGTTTTTCAGCTCGCTGGTGGATGGCTGTCCCTTCCAGCCCATGTAGCGATAGACCTCTCTTCCCGCCGTAGAGGCTTTTAACTGCATCAGCCCCACCGCATTCGATTTACTCACCAGCGTCGGGTTACCGCCGGACTCCACGGCGATGATCGCGGTGATCAGGCGCGGGCTCACGCCCCAGGCCTTCCCGGCTTGTTCGCTGATCGGCATCCACTGCATGGCCCGCTTTACCGGGACTTCAGGATTCCAGGGGGGATTTTTATAATCATGTTTTGAACTACAGCCAGCGAGCAACACAATCAAAAAAGCAAACCATCTCAATTTCACGTCATCTATCCTTATAGCCGGTCATCGCGGTACGTCGCCCCTTGAAGCAGGCGGCGTATAAGCGGCATGATATAGACAATTAGATTCTCATTCAGCAAGGAATTGCCATGCCTCAGTTTCATCTCATTGCACCGTCGGGCTACTGCATCAACCAGGAGGCGGCACAGCGGGGCGTTCAGCGCCTGCTGGAAATGGGCCATCAGGTAGAAAATCAGACAATTATCCCCCGCCGCATGCAGCGTTTTGCCGGTACGGAGGCGCAGAGACTGAGCGATATCAACAGCCTGGCAACGCTGGAAGGTGAAAACACCATTGTGCTGGCCGTGCGCGGCGGCTATGGCGCAAGCCGGCTGCTGGAGAGCATCGACTGGGCCGGGCTAGCCGCACGCCAGCAGCAGGATCCGCTGTTAATCTGCGGACACAGCGATTTCACGGCGATCCAGCTCGGCCTGCTGGCGTTGCATAACGTCATTACCTTTAGCGGCCCGATGCTGGCCGGCAACTTTGGTGCGCCGGAGCTGGATGCGTTTACGCAGGACCATTTCTGGCGCGCCCTGCAAAACCCGACGTTTACCGTCGAGTGGCAAGGCAACGGACCGCACTGGGAATGTGAAGGGCAGCTGTGGGGCGGAAACCTCGCGATGCTGGTATCGCTGATTGGGACACCGTGGCTGCCGCAGATCGAGGACGGCATTCTGGTGCTGGAAGATATCAACGAACACCCGTTCCGCGTCGAACGCATGCTGTTACAGCTTTATCACGCCGGGATCCTGGATCGGCAGTCGGCCATTGTGCTGGGCAGTTTCAGCGGGTCAGCCCCCAACGATTACGACGCGGGCTACACGCTGGAGACGATGGTCGATTTCATTCGTTCCCGGCTGGATATTCCGGTGATCGCCGGTCTGAATTTCGGCCATGAGCAGCAAACCGTTACCTTGCCACTGGGTGCCCGGGCGCACCTTGCACACGGTAATTCAGGCAGTCGGTTAACAATCAGCGGTCATCCGGTCTTAAAGGCATAAAAAAGCCGTTATTCCCCCCTCAATAAAACGCAGATACAGTTGTTAATATGTTAGGGTTTTAATAACAGCGTTCACATTGAGGTGGGAGTAAGACGACATTGAGTGCCACAGCGATAATCAGTCTTTTCATTCTGGGTTCCATCCTGGTAACCTTCAGCATTTTATTAAGTTCATTTTCATCGCGCCTTGGCATACCTATTCTTGTCATTTTCCTGGCTATCGGCATGCTGGCGGGGGTTGACGGAATCGGCGGTATCCCCTTCGATAATTACCCTTTCGCCTATATGGTAAGTAACCTCGCGCTGGCGGTGATCTTGCTGGACGGCGGCATGCGCACCCAGGCAAGTTCGTTTCGCGTTGCCTTAGGCCCGGCGCTGTCTCTGGCTACCGTCGGCGTGCTAATCACCTCCGGCCTGACCGGTATGATGGCAGCCTGGCTGTTTAACCTCGATATGATGGAAGGCCTGCTTATTGGCGCGATTGTCGGCTCTACCGATGCGGCGGCGGTGTTCTCGCTGCTCGGCGGCAAGGGGCTGAACGAGCGCGTTGGCTCCACGCTTGAGATTGAATCCGGCAGCAACGATCCGATGGCGGTGTTCCTGACCATCACCCTGATTGAGATGATCCAGCAGCACGAAACTGGCCTGAGCTGGATGTTCGCCTGGCACATCCTCCAGCAGTTTGGCCTCGGGATTATCATTGGTCTCGGCGGCGGTTACCTGTTACAGCAGACAATCAACCGTATTACGCTGCCTTCCGGCCTTTACCCGCTGCTGGCCCTGAGCGGCGGGATCCTGATCTTTGCCGTCACCACCGCGCTGGACGGCAGCGGTATTCTGGCGGTTTACCTCTGTGGATTCCTGCTGGGCAACCGACCGATTCGTAACCGTTATGCGATACTGCAAAACTTTGACGGGCTGGCCTGGCTGGCACAGATCGCCATGTTCCTGGTGCTGGGCCTGCTGGTGACGCCTTCCGACCTGCTGCCTATCGTCGTGCCAGCGCTGCTTTTGTCGGCCTGGATGATCTTCATCGCCCGTCCGCTGTCGGTGTTTGCCGGGCTGCTGCCGTTCCGCGGGTTTAACCTGCGTGAGCGGATATTTATCAGTTGGGTGGGGCTGCGCGGCGCGGTGCCGATTATCCTGGCGGTTTTCCCGATGATGGCCGGGCTGGACAACGCTCGTCTGTTCTTCAACGTCGCCTTCTTCGTGGTGCTGGTATCGCTGCTGTTCCAGGGGACGTCGCTGGGCTGGGCGGCGAAAAAAGCCAAAGTGGTGGTACCGCCCGTTGGCTGGCCGGTCTCCCGCGTGGGGCTGGATATTCACCCAGACAACCCGTGGGAACAGTTTGTCTATCAGCTAAGCGCCGATAAGTGGTGCGTGGGTGCTTCGCTACGCGATCTGCATATGCCCGCTGAAACGCGTATTGCCGCCCTGTTCCGGGATAACGCCCTGCTTCACCCGACCGGCAGCACGCGGCTGCGAGAGAACGATATCCTCTGCGTGATTGGCCGCGAGCGCGACCTGCCTGCCCTTGGCAAGCTGTTCAGCCAGTCGCCCCCGGTGGCGCTGGATCAGCGTTTCTTCGGCGATTTTATCCTCGAAGCCAGCGCCCGCTTTGCGGATGTGGCGCTGATTTATGGCCTGGAGGGAGGAATGGAGAATCGCGATAACCAGCAAACACTGGGCGAGATTATTCAGCAATTATTAGGGGCTGCACCGGTCGTCGGTGACCAGGTGGAGTTTGCCGGGATGGTCTGGACGGTGGCCGAGAAAGAGGATAACGCGGTGCGCAAAGTCGGCGTAAGGCCGATGGAGGAGGAGGCGGCGGAGTAGCTGCTTTTTTGCCGGGTGGCGCTAACGCTTACCCGGCCTACGTTCGGGCTTTTGTAGGCCGGGTAAGGCGAAGCCGCCACCCGGCACACACATGTTACACCGTCACAACAGGCACTCTTGACGCCAGCGCGCACATCAGTTCATACCCGACAGTACCCGCCGCAGCGGCCACATCATCAATTTTAACCTCATTGCCCCACAGCTCAACCGGTGAGCCGATCCCCGCCTGAGGACATGGCGTCAAATCAATAGCCAACATGTCCATTGAGACGGTGCCTACCGTGCCCGTACGCACGCCATCGACCCACACCGGCGTGCCGCTCGGGGCGATGCGCGGATAACCATCTGCATAGCCCCCCGCCACGATACCGATACGCTGTTCGCCCGCTGCCCGATAGCGGCTGCCATAGCCCACCGTATCGCCCGCTTTCAGGGTTTGCACGCCGATAATTTCGCTTCGTAACGTCATCACCGGCTTCAGGCCGCTGTTGGCGATATCCTGCCACTGACCTGAGGGTGACGC
This sequence comes from Enterobacter cloacae complex sp. 402C9, assembly GCF_050030745.1. NCBI lineage: Bacteria > Pseudomonadati > Pseudomonadota > Gammaproteobacteria > Enterobacterales > Enterobacteriaceae > Enterobacter > Enterobacter cloacae complex sp. 402C9. The sequence goes on from NZ_JBLGUW010000001.1 coordinate 2,674,532, forward strand.
GCCGTACAGAACGATCCCCGGGCGCACCCAGTTGTAATGCGCCTCGGGATGCCAGAGCGTTGCCGCTGAGTTCGACAGCGAGCGCGGACAGTCCAGCCCTTCTGCCGCCTGCTCAATGCGGACCATAGCATCGGCAATGCCGTCCGGCTTTTCCGCATCGGCAAAATGCGCCATCAGCGTCATCTCACCGACGTTTTTCAGCGCACGAAGCTGCTGCCAGACCGTGTGCACACGTTCAGGCTGGAAGCCCAGACGATTCATACCGCTGTTCACTTTGAGATAGATATCCAGCGGGGCATGCAGCTTCGCGTCCTGAATGGCCTTGATCTGCCAGTTACTGTGAACGCTGGTCGTCAGGCGGTACTTATCCAGCAGAGGCAGATCTTGCGCATGGAAGAATCCTTCCAGCAGCAGGATCGGTCCTTTCCAGCCGCGCTCACGCAGCAGGATGGCCTCTTCCAGATTCAGCAAGGCAAAACCGTCGGTGGCGCCGAGCGCACTCCAGATACGGTCGATACCATGACCGTAGGCGTTGGCTTTCACCACCGACCAGACACGAGAACCCGGCGCAGCACGACGAACAATTTGCAGGTTATCCTTCAGCGCCTGCAAATCCAGCTGGGCCAGAATGGGACGGGACATGACGACTCCTTAATTATGCGCGCCGTGCAGGTGTTGTGGACGCGAGGGGGTAAACCCTGATTGATAGCGTGCGGCGCTTAAATCGTCAAACGGAATTGCCGGCGTCCGCCCGGAAATCAGGTCGCTAAGCAGCTGGCCCGAACCGCAGGCCATGGTCCAGCCAAGCGTACCGTGGCCGGTATTTGTCCACAGATTTTTGTATGGCGTACGGCCCACAATCGGCGTGCCGTCCGGGGTCATTGGACGCAGGCCGGTCCAGAACGTCGCCTGCTCAATGAAACCGCCGCGCGGGAAGAGATCGCCGACGACCATCTCCAGCGTTTCACGACGTGGTTTGAGCAGTTCGGTATTGAAGCCCACGATTTCCGCCATGCCGCCGACGCGGATCCGGTTATCGAAACGGGTGATGGCGATTTTGTAGGTTTCATCAAGAATGGTTGATACTGGCGCGCCGCTGTCCTCTTTCACGGGAATGGTCAGGGAGTAGCCTTTCAGCGGATAGACCGGGATATCCAGGATCCCTTTCAGCATCGCGGTAGAATAGGATCCGAACGCCATCACGTAAGCATCGGCTTTGATCACCTCTTCTCCACACTTCACGCCGTAAATCTTCTCCCCTTCCGACAGCAGCTTGTCGACAGAGGTGTTGAAGCGGAATTTCACCCCGGCCTGCTCACACATGCGCGCCAGACGCTGGGTGAAAAGCTGGCAGTCGCCAGTTTCATCGTTCGGTAAACGCAGGCCGCCCGTCAGCTTGTGCGCGACCTCGGCAAGTGCTGGCTCCACCTGGGCAAGTTGGCTGGCTTCCAGCAGCTGATACGGTACGCCCGCATCTTCAAGCACGGCGATATCGCGGGTCGCGTTTTCGTACTGTTGCGCGGTACGGAACAGCTGAAGTGTGCCGCCCTGGCGCCCTTCATATTCGATCCCCGTTGAGGAACGCAGCGCTTTCAGGCAATCGCGGCTGTATTCTGCGAGGCGCACCATGCGCCCTTTGTTTTCCATGTAGTGGCGGGTATCGCAGTTGCGCAGCATCTGCCACATCCACTTAAGCTGGAACTGTGTGCCGTCAAGGCTTATCGCCAGCGGCGCATGTCGCTGAAACATCCATTTGATCGCCTTCAGCGGAACGCCCGGGGCCGCCCACGGCGCAGCGTAGCCCGGGGAGATCTGCCCCGCATTCGCCGCACTGGTTTCCAGCGCCGGACCGGATTCGCGATCGATAACGGTAACCTCATGTCCCGCCTGACTTAAATACCAGGCGCTGGTTACGCCAACGACACCACTTCCCAGTATGACAACACGCATAGCCACTCCATTATGAGCAAAAGAACAATCATCTAATTACAGATTGATAACCTAGCTGAAAATATTATTCAACATATGACTTTTTTATGGTGACTCAACTCACATATCCCGCTGTATCAGGGGATGGCGCTTATTTGGGATCTCCTGCTGCGCGTTATTTTTAACCAGTAGAAAATTCTGCTAGCACCGCTTTTTTTGCCGTATCGAAAACGGGAAATCGCAAAGAAAAAATTTCTGCGCCCCGCGTATTTGAATGGGGTGATCTATGCTTGAAAGGAGGCTCTCCAGTCAGAGAGAGCGACCAACAACGAGGGCGCGCTAATGGCTACACTAGATTCCATGTCAAGGGACAGCACACGTCTGAGCGATGGACCCGACTGGACCTTCGAGTTGCTGGATGTCTACCTGGCGGAGATCGACCGGGTGGCCAAACTCTATCGTCTGGACACCTATCCCCATCAGATTGAAGTCATCACCTCGGAACAGATGATGGACTCTTACTCCAGCGTCGGGATGCCGATTAACTATCCGCACTGGTCGTTTGGTAAAAAATTCATTGAAACGGAGCGACTGTATAAGCACGGACAGCAGGGGCTGGCGTATGAAATCGTTATTAACTCTAACCCGTGTATTGCCTATCTGATGGAGGAGAACACCATTACCATGCAGGCGCTGGTGATGGCGCACGCTTGCTATGGACATAACTCGTTCTTCAAAAATAACTATCTGTTCCGCAGCTGGACGGACGCCAGCTCCATCGTCGATTACCTGATCTTCGCCCGCAAATACATTACCGACTGCGAAGAGCGCTACGGCGTGGACGAGGTAGAGAAGCTGCTGGACTCCTGCCACGCGCTGATGAATTACGGCGTTGATCGCTATAAGCGTCCGCAGAAGATCTCATTGCAGGAAGAGAAAGCCCGGCAGAAGAGCCGCGAGGAGTATCTGCAAAGCCAGGTGAATATGCTGTGGCGCACCCTGCCGAAACGTGAGGAGGAGAAAACCGTCGCCGAGGCGCGTCGTTACCCTTCCGAGCCGCAGGAAAACCTGCTCTACTTTATGGAGAAGAACGCCCCACTGCTGGAGCCGTGGCAGCGTGAGATCTTGCGCATCGTGCGCAAGGTGAGCCAGTATTTCTATCCTCAGAAGCAGACCCAGGTGATGAACGAAGGCTGGGCGACCTTCTGGCACTACACCATTCTTAACCACCTGTATGACGAAGGAAAAGTCACCGAGCGGTTTATGATGGAGTTTCTGCACAGCCACACCAACGTGGTATTCCAGCCAGCGTATAACAGCCCGTGGTACAGCGGCATTAACCCGTACGCACTCGGCTTTGCCATGTTCCAGGATATCAAGCGTATCTGCCAGTCGCCCACCGAAGAGGACAAATACTGGTTCCCGGATATTGCCGGTTCTGACTGGCTGGAAACGCTGCACTTCGCGATGCGTGATTTTAAGGATGAGAGCTTTATCAGCCAGTTCATGTCGCCGAAGATCATGCGTGATTTCCGCTTCTTCACCGTACTGGATGATGACCGCAACAACTACCTGGAGATCTCTGCGATCCACAACGAAGAGGGCTATCGTGAGATCCGCTCGCGCCTGTCGTCTCAATACAACCTGAGCAATCTTGAACCGAACATTCAGGTCTGGAATGTGGATCTGCGCGGTGACCGCTCTTTGACGCTGCTCTATATCCCTCACAACCGCGCACCGCTGGATAAGGGGCGTAAGGAAGTGCTGAAGCATGTGCATCGCCTGTGGGGATTTGACGTGTCGCTGGAGCAGCAGAATGAAGATGGCAGCGTGGAGCTGCTGGACCGGTGTCCGGCGCGGATGAATACGCTGTAGTGCGTTTTAGCCGGGTGGCGGCTACGCCTTACCCGGCCTAAGGGTTTTGTAGGCCCGGTAAGCGAAGCGCCACCGGGCGAAAAAAATCCTCTCAATAGAGAGGTTTTTTCTTTTACCGGCCCTGAATCGCCAGATCGCCCGGCAGGGTTTTCTGCATTCGGTGCCAGATTTCACCGGAGTCGTGGCCATAACGACGCACCGTTTCATAGACCTGATCGTGCAGCCCTTCGGTGCAGAGCTTGCTCAGTTTATGGTAGAAGCCGAGCGCCAGGCTGCGGGCTTCAGGGTTGGCAAAGTAGTGACGACCAATGCGTGTATATAATCCTTTCATTCCATTCAGGATCAGACCGTAAACCGGATTGCCGGAAGCAAACGCCAGACCGCGGAACACGTTGTAGTCGAGGGTCGCAAAGGCGTCCGCGTGGTCTTCCACCTCATTGGCGGTGGCAAGCACCTTCAGCGCATCTTCAGGATGCTGACGAAACGCGGTGCGGATGAAAATGGTAGCGATGTTGGTGCGCACCGAAAGCAGATTGTCAATCAGCTGCGGTACGCTTTCGTGATCGAGACGCGCCAGCGTTTCCAGAATATTCAGCCCGGACGTTTCCCAGAAGTTATTCACCTTAGTGGGTTTGCCATGCTGTATCGTCAACCAGCCATCGCGCGCCAGACGCTGGAGCACTTCTCGCAGCGTGGTACGGGTGACGCCAATCAGTTCAGAGAGTTCGCGTTCAGCAGGTAGAATTGATCCCGCAGGGAAACGATTATTCCAGATGCTTTCAATGATGTACTCTTCCGCGAAACCCGCCGGGCTCTGCGCCTTAATGACCATAGTGAGATTTCCATTACACAGCTTTAGCAAATTGCACTCATCATACCAGAGGCGCGCAGAGGCAGATAGCGCAGCAGAGACAGAAAAGAGGGATCGCCGTTTCATTTTTATGAAATTTACAAAATGGCTTTATCCCCCTCTCCGCCGCCGTTTTTGCGTATACTGATGTCTTGTCTTATTTGACGGGGAAAGGACGTCTGTCGTGGAAATTTCATTTGGGCGCGCGCTGTGGCGCAACTTTTTAGGTCAGTCACCTGACTGGTACAAACTCACTCTACTGGTATTCCTGGTCGTTAATCCCGTTATCTTTTTGCTGGATCCCTTCGTTGCCGGGTGGATGTTGGTCGCCGAGTTTATCTTTACCCTGGCGATGGCATTGAAGTGCTATCCGCTGCTGCCCGGCGGGCTGCTGGCGCTGGAAGCCGTGGTCATTGGAATGACCAGCGCGGAGCATGTTAAAAACGAGATTGCGTCGAATCTTGAAGTCCTGCTACTGCTGATCTTCATGGTGGCGGGGATCTACTTTATGAAGCAGCTTCTGCTGTTTATCTTCACCCGTATGCTGCTGAGCATTCCGTCGAAAACGCTGCTCTCGCTGGCGTTTTGCCTCGCCGCGGCTTTCCTCTCTGCCTTCCTGGATGCGCTGACGGTTGTGGCGGTGGTGATCAGCGTCGCCGTCGGCTTTTACGGCATTTACCACCGGGTCGCCTCGTCTCGTCCTGGCGATAACTTGCAGGACGACAGCCACGTTGAGGCGCACAACCGCGATGTGCTCGAGCAGTTCCGCGCGTTTCTGCGCAGCCTGATGATGCATGCGGGCGTGGGGACGGCGCTGGGCGGCGTGATGACAATGGTTGGAGAGCCGCAAAACCTGATTATCGCCAAAGCGGCTGAGTGGCATTTTGGCGAATTTTTCCTGCGCATGGCGCCGGTCAGCGTGCCCGTTCTGATCTGCGGCTTAGCGACCTGCGTGCTGGTCGAAAAATTCAACCTTTTTGGGTATGGCGCGAAGTTGCCCGATCAGGTCCGTCAGGAGCTGCATAAGTTTGACGAGCAGAGCCGCAAACAACGCACGCGCCAGGAGACGCTGCGCCTGATTGCACAGGGCATCATCGGCGTGTGGCTTATCGCTGCGCTGGCCTTCCACCTTGCCGAGGTGGGGCTGATTGGTCTGTCGGTAATTATTCTTGCAACCAGCCTGAGCGGCGTCACGGACGAACATGCTATCGGAAAAGCCTTTACCGAAGCGCTGCCGTTTACCGCCCTGCTGGCGGTGTTTTTCGCCGTCGTGGCGGTGATTATTGACCAACATCTGTTCGCGCCAATCATCGCGTTTGTGCTTCAGGCCACGCCAGATTCGCAGCTAACGCTGTTCTATTTGTTTAACGGTCTGTTGTCTTCTATATCCGATAACGTCTTTGTCGGGACGGTATACATCAATGAGGCCAAAGCCGCGATGGAGCAAGGGATTGTCAGCAGTGAACAGTTCGAGCTGCTGGCGGTGGCGATCAACACTGGAACCAACCTCCCCTCCGTGGCAACCCCGAACGGTCAGGCGGCCTTCCTCTTCCTGCTGACCTCGGCGCTGGCGCCACTCATACGACTTTCTTATGGAAGAATGGTCTGGATGGCGCTGCCGTACACGCTGGTGCTTACCCTTGTTGGTTTGCTGTGCATCAAAATTACTCTCGTTCCCTGTACGCAATGGTTGTTGCAAGCAGGTATACTTGCGGCGCATTAAAATTCGTTTACACTGCGCTGTCTAAGCATGTTCCAGGGAAATGATTATGTTGCGATTTTTGAACCAGTGCTCACGCGGTCGCGGAGCGTGGTTGTTGATGGCCCTGACCGCCTTTGCGCTGGAAATGGTCGCGCTGTGGTTTCAGCATGTGATGGGGCTGAAACCTTGCGTCCTGTGTATTTATGAGCGTTGTGCGCTGTTCGGCATTATGGGCGCGGGTCTGGTAGGTGCGATTGCACCTAAAACACCGTTACGCTATGCCGCAATTGCCATCTGGCTGTACAGCGCCGGGAAAGGGATTGCGCTTGCCTGGGAGCACACCCAGATGCAGCTTCACCCGTCGCCGTTTATGACCTGCGACTTTGCCGCCCGCTTCCCGAGCTGGCTGCCGCTGGATAAATGGCTGCCGCAGGTGTTTGTGGCCTCCGGTGACTGCTCTGTACGCCAGTGGGAGTTTCTGACGCTGGAGATGCCGCAGTGGCTGGTGGGCATTTTTGTCGCCTACTTCGTGGTAGCGCTGCTGGTGCTGATTGCCCAGCCGTTCAAGCCAAAGAAACGCGATCTTTTTGGAAGGTAAAAGCAAAACGGCAACGTCAGTTTTGTAGGTCGGGTAAGCGCAGCGCCACCCGACAAAATTGCGCACAATAAAAAACCCGCCTCGGCGGGTTTTTTATTATCACCGATTAGGATGATTCATAATGTGGTCTTCCCAGTCCTGCACCTCGGACTCTTTCACCGCAATGTGGCGCACGGAAATACGCTCGCCGTGCATCGCCGCCTTCGACCCCGTCAACAGCGGATGCCATGTGGGCAGATCTTTACCTTCCGCCAGCAGGCGATACGCGCAGGTATGCGGCAGCCACTCAAAGGTCGGCAGATTTTCACGAGTTAACTTGATGCAGTCCGGCTCATAGTCGAAACGGCGCTCGTAGTTGCGGCACTGGCAGGTTTTGATGTTTAACTGCTTGCAGGCTACGTTGGTGAAATAGATCTCATCCGAATCTTCATCCATCAGCTTATGCAGGCAGCACTGCCCACAGCCGTCACACAACGATTCCCACTCCGCGTCGGTCATGTCGTCGAGAGTTTTGCTTTGCCAGAAAGGAATGTCGTTCATCGGGATGTCCACACGTCAAAATAGAGCGCACCTTATAACGAGTCTGGCACGTTGATGCAAGTTTTGCCGCCCTTTTCAGGCGGCAAGGTGCTTTTACAGCACGCGGGTTTTCAGCGACAGGCCGTTAAAACTGACGTCCAGCTCGTCGCCACTGTGCAGCGGCCCCACACCTTCCGGAGTGCCGGTAAGGATCACGTCGCCGGGTTTCAGGGTGAAGAAGCGGCTCATGTAGGCAATCAGCGGAACGATCTTATGGATCATGTCAGCGGTCGTCCCCTGCTGGCGAATCTCGCCGTTGACCTTCAGGCTGAGGGGCGTATTCTGCGGGTCGTCGGTAAATTCACTCACCGGAACGAAACCGGAAATCGGGCATGAATTGTCAAAGCCCTTGGCTTTTTCCCACGGCTGCCCCGCTTTCTTCATTTTGCTCTGGACGTCGCGCAGGGTCAGGTCGAGCGCGACACCGTAACCCGCAATCGCTTTCTCTACATGCTCTTCGGTCGCCTGGCGCAGCGTCGCGCCGATCAGCACCGCCAGCTCCACTTCATGATGCACCGAGCCCAGCCCCTGCGGCAGAACCAGCGGCTGGCGAATATCGCACAGTGCGGTTTCTGGCTTAATAAACAGAACCGGCTCATCCGGCACGGCGCTGCCCATCTCCTGAATATGTTTTGCATAGTTGCTGCCCACGCAGATCACTTTGCTGACGGGATAATCCAGTAATGCACCTTGCCAGTTATGATGTTGATACATGGTCGACCCCTAATCGGTTGATGAGTTGTTCCCGGAGTGACCCGGGCTTATTTCTTTCCGCTCACCTCAAGATGCTGTTTTAATAAATTCTCCGGTGGCGGCGGAAGCTGTAAATAATAGCCCTGCTCGGTTAACGCCTTTTTGACTTTCTCCAGATCGGCGTTCACCAGCTTCTTACGGCCGTCCAGCGGCAGCAGCATCGCCAGTTGCGGTCGGCCAAAGCTTTTCATTAATTCCTCAGGCACGCGGGAAAAATCGTCTTTCTTTTCGACATAAAGGTAGGTCTGGTCGCGGCTGGTACTTCTGTAGATCACACAAAACATGTTTTTACTCTGAATTAATGGGTGGTTGCTTGCCTCTATATACTCCTGACTATAACATGCCTGATACTCTTCGGAATATCGCGGCGATGTGTTGCGGTTAATAGCAAATTGAGTAAGGCCAGGATGTCAAATACGCCCATCGAGCTTAAAGGCAGTAGCTTCACCTTATCAGTGGTTCATTTGCATGATGCAAAACCCGAGGTTATTCGTCAGGCGTTAGAAGACAAAATCGCGCAGGCTCCCGCTTTTCTTAAGCATGCTCCTGTTGTCGTTAATGTAAGCGACCTTGAGGGGCCGGTTAACTGGAAGCGACTCCAGCAGGCCGTCGTCTCCACGGGGTTGCGCATCGTGGGTATAAGCGGCTGTAAAGACGCAGAGTTAAAAGCCGAAATTGAACGCGCGGGTTTGCCCTTGTTAAACGAGGGTAAAGAAAAATCCCCGCGCGCAACGCCTGCAACCGTTCCCGCTCCCCCGCCTTCGGCGCAAAATGTAGCCCCAGTCACAAAAACGCGATTGATTGATCTGCCGGTTCGTTCCGGTCAGCGCATTTATGCGCCAAACTGTGATCTGATTGTTACAAGCCACGTCAGTGCGGGCGCAGAACTGATTGCAGACGGCAATATTCACGTTTACGGTATGATGCGTGGGCGTGCGCTTGCGGGCGCCAGCGGCGATCGAGAAGCACAAATTTTTTGTACTCACCTGACGGCAGAACTGGTGTCTATCGCAGGTGAATATTGGCTGAGCGATAAAATCCCAGCCGAATTTTATGGCAAAGCGGCTCGTCTGCAGCTGGCAGATAACGCTTTGACCGTTCAACCGTTAAATTGATCCCTTTTAACAAGGAATTTCTATGGCACGCATTATTGTTGTGACTTCGGGTAAAGGAGGCGTTGGCAAGACCACCTCCAGCGCGGCCATCGCTACTGGTTTGGCCCAGAAGGGAAAGAAAACCGTCGTAATCGACTTCGATATCGGTCTGCGTAACCTGGACCTGATCATGGGTTGCGAGCGTCGCGTGGTGTATGACTTCGTGAACGTCATTCAGGGCGATGCCACGCTTAACCAGGCGCTAATTAAAGATAAGCGTACCGAGAACCTCTACATTCTCCCGGCGTCCCAGACCCGTGATAAAGACGCGCTGACCCGTGAAGGCGTGGAAAAGGTCCTCGACGATCTGAAAAAGATGGAGTTCGACTTCGTGGTCTGCGACTCCCCGGCCGGTATCGAAACCGGCGCGCTGATGGCGCTCTACTTCGCGGATGAAGCCATCATCACTACTAACCCGGAAGTCTCGTCAGTACGTGACTCCGACCGTATTCTCGGCATTCTGGCCTCGAAATCTCGTCGCGCGGAAAATGGCCAGGAGCCGATCAAAGAGCACCTTCTGCTGACCCGCTACAACCCGGGTCGGGTGAACAAAGGTGACATGCTGAGCATGGAAGACGTGCTGGAGATCCTGCGCATCAAACTGGTTGGCGTGATCCCGGAAGATCAGTCCGTATTGCGCGCCTCTAACCAGGGCGAGCCCGTGATCCTGGATACACAGGCAGACGCGGGTAAAGCGTATGCGGATACCGTTGACCGTCTGCTGGGAGAAGAACGTCCTTTCCGCTTCATTGAAGAAGAGAAGAAAGGTTTCCTCAAACGCCTGTTCGGAGGATAAGTTATGGCATTACTGGACTTTTTTCTCTCGCGGAAAAAAAGCACCGCCAACATCGCAAAAGAACGTCTGCAAATCATTGTGGCGGAACGTCGTCGTAGCGACGCCGAACCGCACTACCTGCCGCAGCTGCGCAAAGACATTCTGGAAGTGATCTGCAAATACGTACAGATCGACCCGGAAATGGTCACCGTTCAGCTGGAGCAAAAAGACGGGGATATTTCGATTCTGGAGCTGAACGTGACGCTTCCGGAAGCGGAAGAGTCGCGTTAATCCGTTTGTGGTTTTGTAGGCCGGGCAAGCATCGTACCGCCCGGCAATTTCCCCGGTGGCGCGGCGCTTACCGGGGCTACAATTCTTTAGCGCGGATACCCTTCCAGCAGGGTGTTCAGGCGTTCAGCCATCAGTTCCCCCCGCCATCCGGCGACCAGTTCAGGTAAACCATTTTGCGGTTTCAACTTCCAATGCCAGTTCAGCAGCTGGTTAATCTGACGACGTGAAGCCAGCAGTTCGGCGCTCAGTTTGCTTTCCCCCGCCACCGTCTGCACCAGCGCTTTGATATCTTTGAACGCCTTGCGGTAGCCCGGCATATCCATCAGGTTAAGCAGTGGTTCTGGCAGTGCGTCCTCCGGCAGCTGCTGAGCTTTCTCTACCAGCGCGAGCAGCGTTTTACCGTGGAAACGGATCTCACTCCCGGAAAGGCCAATGCTGTCCAGTTCGCCAAGGCTACCCGGCATATAGCGCGCCACCGCCCACAGGTGTTCTTCACGCACCACGAAGTTAACCGCCAGATCGCGCTCACGCGCTTTACGCAGCCGCCAGTCAGCCAGCAGTTGCAGACAGGCCAGTTGACGGGTGCGCAGCTGCCAGGCGTTAGTGATGTCACGCCAGGCCTCTTTCGGATCAACCACTTCCTGACGACGCTGCTGCGTCATGCGGCACTCGTCCAGGGCGGCAGACAGCCAACCGGACGCCTCAGCCTCTTTCATAAGCTGGCCAGCAATCGGCAGCAGGTAGAATACATCTGCCGCGGCGTATTCAAGCTGACGCGCCGTCAGCGGGCGCGCGAGCCAGTCGGTACGCGATTCGCTCTTATCCAGCGTCAGACCGGTGTACTCTTCCACCATCGCCGCGAAGCCCCAGGAGAGCGGACGACCGCTGAACGCCGCGAGGATCTGGGTATCAATCAGCGGCTGCGGCATGATGCCAAAGGTGTTGAGAAAGACTTCCAGATCTTCACTGCCGGCGTGCAGATATTTGGTCACGGCGGTATCAAGCAACAGCTCGCGCATTGGCGCCCAGTCGGTAATGCCGAGGGGGTCAATCAACGACACGTGTTTGCCGTCATACATCTGGATCAGGCCCAGTTGCGGGTAGTACGTGCGGGTACGGACAAATTCCGTATCCAGGGCGATAGCGGGGAAATCACGCGTCACCTCGCACAGCGAAGCCAGCTCGTCGTTGGTAGTGATCATCTGGTAATTCAAATCGGACTCTCTTTTGTTTGCGCCCATAAAAAACGCCGGCTTAACCGGCGTCTGGGCGATTAACGTGAAGCTCAGGCCTTATTGTCCACTTTGGCACGGGCTTCGTCACGTAATTCTCGTCGTAATATCTTCCCGACGTTGGATTTCGGCAGCTCATCGCGGAATTCCACCAGCTTCGGCACTTTATAGCCCGTCAGCTGCCGGCGACAAAACGTTATCAGCGCTTCCTCGGTAAGAGAAGGATCTTTCTTGACCACAAATATCTTCACCGCTTCACCACTGCTGCCGGAAGGAACCCCCACCGCTGCCACTTCCAGCACGCCGCTGTGCTGCATCACCACGTCTTCGATTTCGTTCGGATAGACGTTGAAACCGGAAACGAGGATCATGTCTTTCTTGCGATCGACGATACGCAGAAAACCTTCGTCATCCATCACCGCGATGTCGCCGGTGTACAGCCAGCCGTCTTTGATGATCTCATCCGTGGCATCTGGGCGCTGCCAGTAGCCCAGCATCACCTGCGGCCCTCTGACGCACAGCTCGCCCGGTTCGCCGTGAGGCACTTCGTTACCCTCATCGTCCACCAGTTTAGCTTCCGTCGACGGGACCGGCAGACCGATACTGCCGCTGTGGTAGTCGATGTCATGCGGGTTGACGCTGACCAGCGGGGCGCACTCCGTCAGACCATAGCCTTCCAGCAGATACTGTCCGGTGAGTTTTACCCAGCGCTCGGCAACCGCCTGCTGAACCGGCATCCCGCCGCCCGCAGAAAGATGCAGCGTGGAGAAATCGAGCTGCTGGAACTCTTTATTGTTAAGCAGCGCGTTAAACAGGGTGTTCACGCCGGTCATGGCGGTGAACGGGTATTTCGCCAGCTCTTTAACCAGCCCCGGAATGTCGCGCGGGTTGGTGATCAATACGTTTTGACCGCCAAGCTCGATAAACAGCAGGCAGTTCATGGTCAGCGCAAAAATGTGATACAGCGGAAGCGCGGTGATCACCAGCTCCTTGCCCGGGTGCAGTAGCGGCCCGTAGGTGGCGTTCACCTGTTCAAGGTTCGCCAGCATGTTACGATGGGTCAGCATCGCCCCTTTAGCCACGCCGGTGGTACCGCCGGTGTATTGCAGGAAAGCCAGATCTTCTGACACGATCTCCGGCTTAACGTACTGCATCCGATAGCCCGCATGCAGCGCGCGGCGGAAAGAGATGGCATCCGGCAGGTGGTATTTCGGCACCAGCCGCTTAACGTATTTCACGACAAAGTTGACCAGCGTACCTTTCGCGGAAGAGAGCTGGTCGCCCATGCGCGTCAGAATGACGTGCTTAACCTGAGTTCTTTCAACGACTTTTTCCAGCGTGTGGGCAAAGTTGGAGACAATCACAATCGCCGCCGCACCGCTGTCATTCAACTGATGTTCCAGCTCGCGTGGGGTATAGAGCGGGTTAACGTTAACCACGATCATCCCCGCCCTGAGGATCCCGAACAGCGCCACCGGGTATTGCAGCAGGTTTGGCATCATCAGCGCGACGCGATCCCCTTTCTGCAAGCCCAACCCTTCCTGTAAATAGGCCGCAAACGCCCGGCTGCGCTCTTCCAGCTTACGGAAAGTCATCACTTCGCCCATATTCACAAATGCGGGCTGGTCAGCGTAGCGCCGTACCGAGTGTTCAAATAATTCAATCAGGGATTGATAACGGTCAGGATTGATCTCCGCAGGGACATCCGCGGGATAACGGTTAAGCCAAACCTTTTTCAATGCATCACCTCTGAAATGAGTGTTCGTCGTCATCACAGCCCCGATAATAAACAGTTTGTTAACATTATATTAACTCAGCGTACCAGTTTATTAATTGCTCAGATTGCAGGTTGCGAAGCGCGTCACTCTTTTTTTTCGTTTTGTCCGTAAAAAAACAGAGACAGCGGCTGAGCCGCTGTCTCTTTCCTAACAATAACAGTAAGTTACTCAGTTACGATTGTTTGAACCTGTGCAGGGCCTGGATTGTACCAACCCCAGCCACCGTAGCCGTAACGATACGGATGTGGACCCCACATCCACGGATCGATTGGCTGTGGCGGCATCACCACCTGCTGGGCGATACGCCAGCGTTTGTAGCCGTTCACCTGCATGGTCATAAATTTGTATGGCGTATTGCCGATTTTCCCCGCCACCGAACCGGTAATCGGCCCGACGACGGTCACCAGCTGCCCGCGGAAATCTACCGGATCGAGGAAGCCGCTGACGTCAGCGTAGATCCGCCCGCGCGAGGCTTCACCCAGAACAGGCCGTGCGCCGCTGTCCAGTGGAACGGTGGCAATCTCCAGCCGGGTTTTCCCCTGCTGGTTTAGCACTTCAACCACCTTGCCGCCAAAGCGCGCTTCCTGCCCGACATACAGCTCCGGAGCATTCATCACGCGTACCAGATCCTGCTGTGGCGTCGGGCTGGTGCCCTTGATCGCATCAGGAACGGTGACGCACCCGCTCAGTGCTATGGCAACCGCGCCTGCCATAAAAAAGCGTACAACTTTAGTCTGAACCGCCATGATGCGACTCCTTTTTCTCAGTTCCTGTTACTGAGATTCACTCGCGGCCAGGAAGTTTCTTCCACGCGACGGTGTTTCGTAAATAAACCGGCTCGGCGTGTTCAACGGCCACGGTTTTTCCTGCGGCAAGCTGCTGACAGGCAACAGGCAACATATCTTCGGCGGCAGGCAGGAGCATGTTACCGTCCACCAGCGTAAGGCCGGTGTCCTTCGCCATCTCAGGCCATGCCGGCCAGCCGGTTCCGACCGTCGCCCACTCACCGGTGAGCTGTTTCAGGCGCTCGGTGACGGCTTCAGGTTTAAGCACGGCTTCCGACTCTTCGCCGTGCCAGACGCCGTTTTCGTCACGGGTGTACTCCGCCCAGTAGACTTCACCCATGCGGGCATCAATCGCGGCCAGCACGCGGCTGGCGCCGGTCATGCGCCAGGCACCCTGAGCCATGGTCGCAAGCGTTGAAACGCCGATCATCGGCAGGTCAGCGCCCAGCGCCAGCCCCTGCGCAATGCCAATCCCGATACGTACGCCCGTAAAGCTGCCCGGGCCACGGCCGTAGGCCAGCGCGTCGAGGTCAGTCAGGGCGGTGTTGCCCTCGGTTAAAATGGTTTTTACCAGGGGCAGAATACGTTGGGTGTGTTCCCGTGGGCACTCTTCGAAATGAGCAAAAGTCGTACCGTCGTTCCACAGGGCAACGGAACAGGCCTCTGTCGCGGTATCAATAGCCAGAATTCGCATCAGTCGTCGCGCTCTCGCAATGGTCAGTCACAAAATGGCGCGCATCTTAACACACTCCGGGAAGAATTACTCCGCCGTCGGGTTCGCCAGGAAGCGGACCGCGCGTTTAATATCCCGCGTGCGCGGCGCGGGCGGCAGGCTGGCGAGGAAGGTGGCGCCGTAGGGACGCATCACCAGGCGATTGTCGCAGATCACCAGCACTCCGCGGTCGGTGACGTCGCGTATCAGTCGCCCTACCCCCTGTTTAAGCGTGATAACCGCGTCCGGCAACTGGACGTCGTCGAACGGATCGCCCCCGCGCAGACGGCAGTCCTCCATGCGTGCTTTCAGGAGCGGATCGTCCGGCGATGTGAATGGCAGCTTATCGATAATCACCAGCGAGAGCGTATCGCCGCGCACGTCCACCCCTTCCCAGAAGCTGCTGGTCGCCACCAGCAGGGCATTACCGGCGCTGACAAACTGCTGGAGCAGCTGGCCTTTGCTGGTTTCCCCCTGCAACAGCACCGGCAACGTCATGGTCGCGCGGAACTGCTCGGCCAGATCGCGCATCATGGCGTGAGAGGTGCAGAGCATAAAGCAGCGTCCGTTGTTGGCCTCAATCATCGGCTTTAGCATGGCCGCCAGATGGCGCGCCGCCCCTGGCTGGTTAGGCAGCGGCAGATTGCGTGGCACGCACAGCAGCGCCTGTTTCTCATAGTCGAACGGGCTTGGGAGGAGTAAGGATTCAGCCTGCTCAATGCCGAGACGCTCGGTAAAGTGGTGCAGATCGTCGTTGACCGACAGCGTGGCCGAGGTAAAGACCCAGGTGCCGGGCTTTTGCGCCATCACCTCTTTGAATTTATCGGCAACGGTCAGCGGCGTGAGCGCCAGGGTGAAGTGGCGCGAGGTACATTCATACCAGTAGCTGTAGCCCGGCTGGTTGATCTCTTTCAGCCGCTTCAGCCGCCCACGGTAGAGCGTGGCCCGCTCGAAGGCGGCGTCCAGCAGCGCTGAACGTCCGAGGGATAGCTTCGCCACGTCGTAACAGAGTTCAAGGGCATCATCGAGCAGCAGCAGCGCGCGCTGGATATTTTTGTCCGCGAGCAGTTCGCGCAGGTTGCCGCGATAGCCCGGCTCGCCAAGCTGTAAGCGGAAATCCTGTGCGCATTGCGCCAGGCGGTCCGCGCACTTCTGCAACTGCTGGGTATCTTTGAGCTCGGTGCGATAGGCAATAGTAATATCTTTCGCCAGATCCTGAAGCTGACGGCTGGAGAGCGACTGGCCAAAATACTGGCTGGCGATGTCCGGTAGCTGATGGGCTTCATCGAAGATCATCACCTCCGCCTCCGGGATCAGCTCGCCGAAACCACTGTCCTTGACCACCATATCCGCAAGAAACAGGTGATGGTTCACCACCACCACGTCGGCGTCCATCGCCGTTTTACGCGCTTTCACCACAAAGCAGTCTTTATACAGCGGGCAGTCGCTGCCGAGGCAGTTGTCGTTGGTGCTGGTCACCAGCGGCCAGGCCGGGGAGTCTTCCGGCACGCTCGCGCAGGTGCTGATGTCCCCCTCCTCCGTCTGGTTGGCCCAGGCGCGCAGGACGATCACATCGCTGAGTGTTTGTACCGGCAGGTCACCGCCCGCCAGTGCCTGCTGTTCGAGACGCTCCAGACACAGATAGTTAGAACGCCCTTTCAGCAAGGCCAGACGCCCTTTGTATTTCAGCGCTTTCGCCACCGTGGGTAAATCGCGGCTGTAGAGCTGATCCTGGAGCGCTTTTGATCCCGTAGAGATGATCACCTTTTTTTTCGCCCGCAGCGCAGGAGCGAGGTAAGCGTAGGTTTTCCCCGTACCGGTGCCGGCCTCCACAACCAGCGGCTGCGCCTTGTCGATGGCGTGCGCGACGGCATGCGCCATCTGACGTTGGGGTTCGCGCGGTTTAAAACCGGGAATTGCCTGTGCTAACTGACCTTCAGGGGAAAAATCGTCTGCCACGGTGTTCTCTCACTGTATTTTTGCACAGGGATTATGTCAGCCCCTTCTCTCCGGTGCCACCCCAAATAGTGACGACGGCGGAACAATATGGCAGTCTTGCCGCCTGACGATGAAAGATAACGAGGATACGTTTATGACAATTACGCGCATTGATGCCGAAGCCCGCTGGTCTGATGTGGTGATCCACAACCAGACGCTGTACTACACCGGTGTCCCTGCCAATCTGGACGCCGACGCCTTCGAGCAAACCGCTAACACCCTGGCGCAGATCGACGCCGTACTGGAAAAACAGGGCAGCGATAAATCCCGCATTCTGGACGCGACGATTTTCCTGGCGAATAAAGACGACTTCGCGGAGATGAATAAAGCCTGGGATGCGTGGGTAGTGGCGGGTCACGCGCCTGTACGCTGCACCGTACAGGCCACGCTGATGAAACCGGAGTATAAGGTGGAGATTAAGATTATCGCGGCAGTTTAAGCCCGGTTATTCATCTTCATCTTCAAATCGCGCCACAATCCGTTCGCCGGTATGACTGGCGCGAATTTCCTGAGCGACGACGGTGATCGCTTCTCCGCTGCTCATACCCTGGCCCATCAGTTCCTGAATCCGCTCTACCGCTTTCTGCTGTTGGTCATGACTGAGAGAAGGTAAACCTGCAAACATCGTTAACTCCTGCTAAATTATTCGCGCTAATTATTTCACGCTACCCGGTAGTATGCCATACATGAACATGCGCTTCCCCACTGTTATGACCTTACCCTGGCGTGCAGACGCCGCCGAGTTCTGGTTTGCCCGTCTGAGCCACCTTCCTTTTGCCATGCTGCTGCACTCCGGGCATGCGGATCACCCCTACAGCCGCTTTGATATTCTGGTGGCCGACCCGGTTAAAACGCTGACGACCGATGCGCTGTCACCCACGGACGATCCGCTGATGCGGCTTCAGAACGAGATCCATGCTCTGGGCTTATCTGCCACACCGGATCCGGATCTGCCTTTCCAGGGGGGCGCGCTGGGCCTGTTTGGTTACGATCTGGGTCGCCGTTTCGAAAAGCTGCCCGAGCATGCGCAGGCGGATATTTCCCTGCCGGATATGGCGGTGGGGCTGTATGACTGGGCGCTAATCGTGGATCACCGTAAGCAGACGGTTTCCCTGCTTAGCCACCGAGACGTGCAGGCGCGTCTGGCCTGGCTTGAGGCGCAACGGCCCGCCACAGCGGAACACTTTATGCTGACCTCTGGCTGGCACTCGAACATGAGCGCGGCGGAATATGCGGAAAAATTCTCTCGCGTGCAGGCGTATCTTCACAGCGGCGACTGTTATCAGGTCAACCTTGCCCAGCGTTTCCAGGCGGCGTACCGGGGAGACGAATGGCAGGCATTTACCCGCCTCAATGCCAGCAATAAGGCCCCGTTTAGCGCATTTTTACGCCTTGAACACGGCGCCATCCTCAGCCTTTCGCCTGAGCGTTTTATTCATCTGGCTGACGGTATTATTCAGACCCGCCCGATCAAGGGCACCCTGCCGCGCCTTGCCGATGCTAACGCCGACCGCCAGCAGGCGGAGACGCTGGCGGCCTCGCCGAAAGATCGCGCTGAAAACCTGATGATTGTCGATCTGATGCGCAATGATATTGGCCGCGTCGCCGAGCCGGGCAGCGTGCGCGTGCCGGAGCTGTTCGTTGTGGAGCCTTTCCCGGCGGTACATCATCTGGTCAGTACTATCACTGCACGCCTGCCGGCCTCGCGGACCGCCTGCGATCTGCTCCGCGCCGCGTTTCCGGGCGGCTCCATCACCGGCGCGCCGAAGGTCCGCGCGATGGAGATCATCGACGAACTGGAACCGCATCGCCGCAACGCCTGGTGCGGCAGCATCGGCTATGTGAGCCTGTGCGGAACCATGGATACCAGCATCACTATTCGCACCCTGACGGCCTGCGACGGTAACCTTTACTGTTCCGCAGGCGGCGGCATTGTAGCCGACAGCCAGGCCGGGGCGGAATATCAGGAAACCTTTGATAAAGTGAATCGTATCCTGAAACAACTGGAGAACTCACGGTGAAGAAAGACAACCTGACGCTGGATGATTTTCTGTCGCGTTTTCAGCTTCTGCGGCCCCAGGTTAACCGCGCCGCGCTGAATCAACGTCAGGCGGCGGTACTGATCCCGGTCGTGCGTCGTGAACAGCCGGGTCTGTTGCTTACCCAGCGCTCACCGCATATGCGAAAACACGCCGGTCAGGTTGCGTTTCCGGGCGGCGCGGTGGACAGCACCGATGCTTCCCTGATTGCCGCCGCGCTGCGCGAAGCGCATGAGGAGGTGGCGATCCCCCCGGAGGCGGTCGAGGTAATTGGCGTGCTGCCGCCAGTGGACAGCGTAACCGGTTTTCAGGTTACGCCGGTCGTCGGCATTATTCCGCCCGATCTTCAGTATCACGCCAGCGTCGATGAAGTTTCAGCGGTGTTCGAAATGCCGCTTGAAGAGGCCCTTCGTCTGGGCCGCTATCATCCTCTGGATATTCACCGCCGCGGGCACGATCATCGGGTCTGGCTGTCGTGGTATCAGCATTATTTTGTCTGGGGCATGACGGCAGGCATCATTCGTGAGCTTGCGCTACAAATCGGCCTGAAGCCTTGACTATACTTTACATTCCACCCTTTTCTGGCAGGTTTGCGATCGGCGTCGCGCTATTAGCTAAACCATCGTTAACCATTAGTTTAATTCATGTGAATAGTTAAGCCGAGGTTAGTGTTCCCTCTTACACTATGCGCAGTTATAACATCGTTACTGGAACCCCAGTAACCCTGTCAGGAGTGTGAAAGTGATTAGTATATTCGACATGTTCAAAGTGGGGATTGGTCCATCTTCTTCCCACACTGTAGGGCCGATGAAGGCCGGTAAACAGTTCGTCGATGATCTGGTCGAAAAAGGATTACTGGAAAGCGTTACCCGTGTCGCCGTAGACGTTTACGGTTCACTGTCATTAACGGGTAAAGGCCACCACACCGATATCGCCATTATTATGGGTCTGGCGGGCAATATGCCGGACACAGTTGATATTGATGCCATTCCGGCATTTATCCGCGACGTGGAAACGCGCGGTCGTCTGCTGCTGGCTAACGGTCAGCACGAAGTGGACTTCCCGCAGGATGACGGGATGCGTTTTCGTAGCGACAACCTGCCGCTGCATGAAAACGGTATGACCATCCACGCCTGGAGCGGCGAAAAAGAGATCTACAGTAAAACCTACTACTCCATCGGCGGCGGCTTTATCGTTGACGAAGAACACTTTGGCAAAGAGAGCGCGGGCGATGTGAATGTGCCCTATCCGTTTAAATCTGCCACCGAGATGTTGGCCTATTGCAAAGAGACCGGTCTGTCCCTGTCCGGCATGGTGATGCAGAACGAACTGGCGCTGCACAGCAAGAAAGAGATCGAAGACTATTTTGCTAACGTGTGGCAAACCATGCGCGCCTGTATTGACCGCGGGATGAACACCGAGGGTGTTCTGCCTGGGCCTCTGCGCGTACCGCGTCGTGCCTCTGCGCTGCGCCGCATGCTGGTCACCACCGACAAATTCTCCAATGACCCTATGAATGTGGTTGACTGGGTGAACATGTTTGCGCTGGCGGTTAACGAAGAGAACGCAGCGGGCGGTCGCGTGGTGACGGCGCCAACCAACGGCGCGTGCGGTATCGTTCCGGCGGTGCTGGCCTACTACGATCACTTTATTGAGCCCGTGACACCGGAGATCTATATCCGTTATTTCCTCGCGGCAGGCGCTATCGGCGCGCTGTACAAGATGAATGCCTCCATCTCCGGTGCCGAAGTAGGCTGTCAGGGTGAAGTGGGCGTGGCCTGCTCTATGGCGGCGGCCGGTCTGGCGGAACTGCTGGGCGCAAGCCCTGAGCAGGTGTGCGTGGCGGCGGAAATCGGCATGGAGCACAACCTCGGTCTGACCTGTGACCCGGTTGCCGGCCAGGTGCAAGTACCGTGCATTGAGCGTAACGCCATCGCCTCCGTCAAAGCGATCAACGCCTCGCGTATGGCGATGCGCCGTACCAGCGAGCCACGCGTGTCACTGGATAAGGTTATTGAAACAATGTACGAAACCGGCAAGGACATGAACGCGAAGTACCGTGAGACTTCGCGCGGCGGTCTGGCCATTAAGGTGCAGTGCGACTAAACCTTCCTTTTCGCCCATCTGCAACAGATGGGCGAATTTTCCCACCGCCTCTCGTCGCTTCACGTTTTCCCCACTACACTGTCACTGTTGCGTCTGGCTTTTCCGGCCGGTGCTTATCAGGCGACCGTTCATGCAAACTGCACAAACGATCATTAAAGACTATCGCCGAAAACGCGTTATCGTCTGTGTTACGGTTGCGCTCGTTACGCTCGTCCTGACGCTGGGCATTCGCTTTATTTCACAGCGCAACATTAATCAGGATCGGATCCACGACTTTACTCACCACACCGTGCGTGCGCTTGATAAGGTGCTTCTTGCGTTAGAAACCCAGCGTGAAACTCTACGTTTTCTGGTTGATATGCCCTGCGCTGAAGCGAATCCGATTCTGCGAAAACAGGCGGCGATCCTCCAGACCGTGCGCTCCATCGCCCTCGTCAAAGACGGAATACTGTATTGCTCGAGCGTATTTGGCAGCCGAAATATGCCCGTCAGTGACATTGAGCCGATGCTTCCGTCCAGTGAACCCAGGCTGATCTTGTTGACCGATCGGTGGCTGTTAAAGGGCAGTCCGGTACTGATTCAGTGGTCACCCCTTGCGGGCGACGGCAGTGACGGGTTGATGGAGGTAGTGAATATCGATCTCATCACCAAAATGATTCTGGAGCCACAGCGGCCACAAATCACCGACGTGGTCCTGAGAGTAGGCGATAATTTTCTCCGCGACGGGCAGCAGGTGACGAATACGCCGACCTTCGATGAACACGCCTCCCTGCTGGAACAGTCTTCACAGCACTACCCTTTCAGCGTCACGGTCAGCGGCCCGGGGGCAGGCCAAATGGCATTGAAAAATCTGCCTACCCAGCTACCGCTGGCGTTGATGCTCAGTTTACTGATGGGCTATATCGCCTGGCTTGCCACGGCGCGACGCATAAGTTTCACCTGGGAAATTAATATGGGGATTGCTGCCCGGGAGTTTGAACTCTTCTGCCAGCCGCTGGTAAACGCCCGCACCCGGGAATGCGTTGGCGTCGAGATCCTCCTGCGCTGGAACAACCCGCGTCAGGGCTGGATTTCTCCCGATGTCTTTATCCCCCTGGCTGAAGAACATAGCCTGATTGTTCCGCTTACCCGCTACGTCATCAGCGAAACGGTGCGGCAGATAGGCTTTTTCCCGGCCTCACGGGATTTCCATATTGGCATCAACGTGGCCGCCAGCCATTTTCGCCGCGCTGCGCTGATCCGGGATCTCAACCGCATCTGGTTTAAGGCGAACCCTGTTCAAAAGTTGATTGTAGAGTTAACCGAACGCGATGCGTTGCTCGATGTGGATTACCGCATCGTGCGGGAGCTGCATCGCAAAGGGGTGAAGCTTGCGATTGATGATTTTGGTACGGGCAATAGTTCTCTTTCGTGGCTTGAAAAACTTCACCCGGACGTGCTGAAAATTGATAAATCCTTCACCACCGCGATCGGCACCGACGCCGTGAACTCAACGGTAACGGATATTATTATTGCGCTGGGCCAGAGGTTGAATATTGAACTGGTTGCAGAAGGGGTTGAAACCGAGGAGCAGTCACGCTATTTGCGCCGCCACAGCGTACATATTTTGCAGGGGTACTTGTATGCGCGGCCGATGCCGCTGCGGGAGTTTCCGAAATGGCTGGCGGAAAGTAACCCTCCGCCAGCCCGTCACAACGGACACATCGTGCCTTTATTGCCGTTACGCTAGATAGCGTTACTCTTCTTCGTCGTGTACAGAGTGCTCTTTAACAATACGAACCATATCAACGCGATAGTCGTTGGCTTCAACGATGGTAATTTGCAGCGGCGGCAGCTCAAGCACATCACCGATACGCGGGATCTGCCCGTTAACGGCAATCACCAGCCCCGCTACCGTGGCGATGTCTTCATCGTCATTGACCACGTTTTCGACGCCCAGCGTGTGCGAGAGCGCATGCAGGTCGGTGGTGCCTTTCACCAGCCAGCCGTCACCGTCGGCAACGATTTCTGGCGTTTCATCCGCATCAGGGAATTCACCGGCAATGGCTTCCAGCACGTCCAGCGGCGTTACCAGACCTTGTACCACACCAAATTCGTTGGTGACGATAACAAAGCTCCCGCGAGCACGACGCAACACGCCCAGCAGGTTAATCGGATCCAGCGTCTCCGGCACCACGATGGCAGGCGACGCGGCCGCTACGGCCTCGACGTTGACGCCCTCTTCCAGCGCCACGAGCATCTCTTTCGCGCGCACCACACCGATGATCTCATCCAGCTCGCCCCGACAGACCGGGAACAGGCTGTGCGGCGAGGAGAGCAGCTGCTGGCGAATTTCGTCGACGCTCAGGTTGGCGTCCACCCAGCTGATTTCACCGCGCGGCGTCATAATGCCGCGCAGGGAGCGGGAGGCCAGCGAAAGCACGCCGTTGATCATGTAGCGTTCTTCTTCCACAAACGCGCCTTCCGGAACCGGGTTACGGTTCTCGTTATCCGCCTGCACGTTCACCTGACGACGCCCGCCCATCAGGCGCAGGATCGCATCGGCGGTACGCGCGCGCAGCGGCTGATTCGACTGCTGCTTAATGAAGTTACGGCGCGCAATCTGGTTAAACAGCTCGATCAGAATCGAGAAGCCAATCGCGGCGTACAGGTAGCCTTTCGGTATATGGAAACCAAAACCTTCTGCCACCAGGCTCAGACCAATCATCAACAGGAAACTCAGACACAGCACGACGACCGTCGGATGTTGATTGACGAAACGCGTCAGCGGTTTCGACGCCAGCAGCATTACCGCCATCGCAATCACAACAGCCGCCATCATCACCGGCAGATGGTTCACCATGCCAACCGCTGTAATCACCGCATCCAGAGAGAAGACCGCATCAAGCACCACAATCTGCAGGACCACCACCCAGAAGCTGGCATACCCCTTACCGTGGCCATCATCATGCTGCCGGTTCTCCAGCCGTTCATGCAGCTCTGTTGTAGCTTTGAACAGCAGGAAAAGCCCCCCCACCAGCATGATTAAATCACGGCCGGAGAAGGTGAAATCCATGACGGTGAACAGAGGCTTAGTCAGCGTAACCATCCACGAGATCACGGACAGCAGGCCCAGTCGCATGATCAGCGCCAGCGAGAGGCCGATCAGACGGGCTTTATCACGCTGTTTCGGCGGCAGCTTATCCGCAAGGATGGCAATAAACACCAGGTTATCAATACCGAGAACGATCTCCAGCACGACCAGCGTAAGCAAGCCTACCCAGATTGACGGGTCCATTAAGAATTCCATGACACGCTCCTGCTAAAGGAATGACAAAACGGTGCCCCGCTAATTTCGGGCATTTCAAAGGGAATGGGGGTCGATGCGTGGCGAAGGTCGCCGGTGAATAAGGCGCGGAATGGCCTGGAAGATGACTGACGTCGGTGACGGTCCATATAGTGGGCTGTAGCCCTATACTCCTGAATAATTAAACGGACGCTAAACATATCAGAGACAATGGGTTTTTAGCAAAGATTTACGTTCCTTTGCAAACTTCTGTAACACACGTGGTTTATCTTACAGAAAAATCTGTAAGGCGTAGCTAAATTACGGATCTTCATCACATAAATTATTTTTTCACTATCTAAAATAATTCGCGGAAGTCTTGGTTTTTTAGAACTCTAACCCTTATCTGAATCGATTCGGTTCGCCAATACGATTCTCAGTACGCCTGCCTGGCAGACGTATAAATGATAATAATAGGAGGTAGCAAGTGACCATTGCTATTGTCATAGGCACACATGGTTGGGCTGCGGAGCAGTTACTCAAAACGGCAGAAATGCTGTTGGGCGAGCAGGAAAACGTCGGCTGGATCGATTTCGTTCCCGGTGAAAACGCCGAGACGCTGATTGAAAAGTACACTGCTCAGCTTGAGAAGCTGGATACCAGCAAAGGCGTGCTGTTTCTCGTGGATACATGGGGCGGCAGCCCGTTCAACGCTGCCAGCCGCATTGTCGTCGATAAAGAGCATTATGAAGTCGTCGCCGGGGTAAATATCCCAATGTTGGTGGAAACCTTCATGGCGCGTGACGACAACCCAGGCTTTGACGAGCTGGTGGCGCTGGCGGTGGAAACCGGTCGCGAAGGCGTGAAGGCGCTGAAAGCACAGCCGGTTGAAAAACCTGCCCCTGCCCCTGCTGCACCAAAAGCCGCGGCACCGGCGAAGCCAATGGGTCCGAACGATTACATGGTTATCGGCCTTGCGCGTATTGATGACCGTCTGATCCACGGCCAGGTGGCGACGCGCTGGACCAAAGAGACCAACGTACAACGCATCATCGTGGTCAGTGACGAAGTGGCCGCCGACACTGTCCGTAAAACCCTTCTTACCCAGGTTGCACCGCCGGGCGTCACCGCGCACGTCGTGGATGTCGCCAAAATGATCCGCGTTTACAACAACCCGAAATATGCGGGCGAACGCGTGATGCTTCTGTTCACCAACCCGACAGACGTTGAACGCATTGTTGAAGGCGGCGTGAAAATCACCTCCGTTAACATTGGCGGTATGGCTTTCCGTCAGGGCAAAACGCAGGTCAACAACGCGATTTCAGTGGATGCGAAAGATATCGAGGCCTTCAACAAGCTGAATGCACGCGGTATCGAGCTGGAAGCCCGTAAGGTTTCCACGGATCAGAAACTGAAAATGATGGATTTGATCGGCAAAGTGGGGAAATAAGCCCGGGCCGGTTTTTCATATAGAGCTTATGTAATAGGAGAAGTGCAATGGAGATTACTACTCTTCAGATTGTGCTGGTGTTCATCGTCGCGTGTATTGCGGGTATGGAGTCCGTACTTGATGAATTTCAGTTCCACCGCCCTCTGGTGGCCTGTACGTTGATTGGCGCCGTTCTCGGTGACATGAAAACCGGTATCATCATCGGTGGTACCCTGGAAATGATCGCCCTCGGCTGGATGAACATCGGTGCGGCAGTTGCGCCAGATGCCGCGCTGGCGTCCATTATTTCGACCGTTCTGGTTATCGCCGGTCATCAGAGTATCGGTGCCGGTATCGCGCTGGCCATTCCACTAGCCGCGGCAGGCCAGGTGCTGACCATCATTGTTCGTACCATCACCGTTGCCTTCCAGCACGCGGCGGATAAGGCGGCCGATAACGGCAACCTGACAGCGCTCTCCTGGATCCACGTCTCGTCCCTGTTCCTGCAGGCGATGCGTATCGCTATTCCGGCCGTTATCGTGGCGATTTCCGTTGGGACCAGTGAAGTTCAAAGTATGCTGAACGCCATACCAGAAGTGGTCACCGGCGGTCTGAATATCGCGGGCGGTATGATTGTGGTCGTAGGTTACGCGATGGTCATCAACATGATGCGCGCAGGCTATCTGATGCCGTTCTTCTACCTTGGCTTCGTTACCGCTGCATTCACCAACTTCAACCTGGTTGCGCTGGGTGTGATTGGTGCGGTGATGGCGATTCTTTATATCCAGCTCAGCCCGAAATACAACCGTGTCGCGGGTGCCCCTGCGCAGGCTGCTGGTAACAACGATCTCGATAACGAACTGGACTAACAGGTGAGCGAAATGGTTGATATGACAAAAACTACCACTGAGAAAAAACTCACTCCGGGTGATATTCGTGGCGTGTTCATCCGTTCTAACCTGTTTCAGGGTTCATGGAACTTCGAACGTATGCAGGCGCTCGGCTTCTGCTTCTCCATGGTGCCGGCAATCAAACGCCTGTATCCGGAAAACAACGAAGCACGCCGTCAGGCAATTAAGCGTCACCTGGAATTCTTCAACACTCACCCTTACGTAGCGGCGCCTGTTCTGGGCGTAACGCTGGCGATGGAAGAGCAGCGTGCAAACGGGGCTGAGATCGACGATGGTGCTATCAACGGTATTAAAGTCGGTCTGATGGGGCCGCTGGCAGGCGTGGGCGACCCGATCTTCTGGGGTACCGTGCGTCCGGTCTTTGCGGCACTGGGCGCCGGGATCGCCATGAGCGGCAGTCTGCTTGGTCCCCTGCTGTTCTTTATCCTGTTCAACGCGGTGCGTCTGCTGACCCGCTACTACGGCGTGGCGTATGGTTACCGTAAAGGGGTGGATATCGTTAAGGATATGGGCGGCGGCTTCCTGCAAAAACTGACTGAGGGGGCGTCAATCCTCGGCCTGTTTGTAATGGGGGCTTTGGTTAACAAGTGGACGCACGTGAACATCCCGCTGGTGGTATCGACGATCACCGGTCAGGATGGTCAGACGCGCGTCACCACCGTGCAGACCATTCTGGACCAGCTGATGCCTGGCCTGGTACCGCTGCTGTTAACCTTCGCCTGTATGTGGCTGCTGCGTAAGAAAGTGAACCCGCTGTGGATCATCGTTGGCTTCTTCGTCATCGGTATCGCGGGCTACGCCGTCGGCCTGCTGGGTCTGTAATAAAATGCGTTACCGACCGGGGGCTTGCCCCCGGTCTTTTTATCTGGAGGATGAATGACTGTCACGGACACCGTACTGGTTTTATTTATTGTTGCCCTTCTGGCTTACGCGATCTATGACGAGTTCATTATGCCTCGCCGCCACGGCGAGACGCTGCTGACCCTTCCCCTCTTACGCCGTGGGCGCATTGATGCGTTTATCTTCGCCGGTCTGGTAGTCATCCTGATTTACAATAATGTGACCAGCCACGGCGCAATATTAACCACATGGTTATTATGTGCGCTGGCATTAATGGCGATTTACCTGTTCTGGATCCGCTCGCCAAAACTCATTTTTAAAAAACACGGATTCTTCTTCGCCAATGTCTGGATAGAATATAACCGCATTAAAGAGATGAATTTATCCGAAGACGGAGTTCTGGTGATGCAATTAGAACAACGCCGCCTGCTCATTCGGGTCAAAAATATTGACGACCTGGAAAAAATCTACAAATTACTCCTTAAAACTCAATGAATTAATTTTATAGCATCGGCTATGTATTGTATTATTCTCAAACCAGAAATATAGCCGATGCTATATCTCCCCTGCGAATTAACTTATATTTATTAACGATACTTTTACGCATAAACCTAAATGAAAATCGTTATCAACATAGTGGCTTTATAAAGCCATCTTCGTTGTTGTTTTATATTCTCAAAATATGTTAAGGTTGCGCCCGTCGTTGGGGAGTAGCCGATTTCCTGCCTGCGGGAAATGTACGTGTCAACATACTCGTTGCAAAACGTGGCGCGTACGGATCGTATTCAGCACACTTACTGTGCCAAAAGCGATCAGGCGAGACCATAGATACATCAACTGCTGTTTACTGGGGGCAGTGATGTGTCATATGGATATCCCCGGTCTGGACGCACTTATGAACATCTCCGCTACGATCCTTCTGGCTTTTGGCATGTCCATGGACGCATTTGCCGCCTCTATCGGTAAAGGTGCCACTCTCCATAAACCTAAATTTTCCGAAGCCCTGCGCACTGGTCTCATCTTTGGCGCAATCGAAACGCTGACGCCGCTTATTGGCTGGGGTCTGGGGATGCTCGCCAGCCAGTTTGTGCTGGAGTGGAACCACTGGATCGCCTTCGTGCTGCTGGTGTTCCTCGGCGGACGCATGGTAATTGAAGGTTTTCGTGGCAACAGCGATGAAGATGATGGGCCGCTGCAACGCCACGGCTTCTGGCTTCTGGTGACAACCGCTATCGCAACCAGCCTGGACGCAATGGCCGTCGGTGTCGGTCTGGCGTTTTTGCAGGTCAATATTATCGCCACCGCGCTGGCGATTGGCTGCGCCACGCTGATTATGTCAACGCTGGGGATGATGGTGGGGCGGTTCATTGGCCCGCTGTTAGGCAAACGCGCCGAAATTCTGGGCGGTATCGTGTTGATCGGAATTGGTGCCCAAATACTCTGGGCACACTTCGCGGGTTAATCTTCGCGCTGCCAGCAATGGATGCTGAAATCCGTCTGGCAGCGAAATTCTGTCTGTGCTGCCAGCGTTTCCCACACCTCTGGTTTTGCCCGCCACGCAAACGGCGTCATTTGCAGTAACGCCACCGCTTCACTTCCCTGCAACGTCATCTCATACGCCACTGACTGCGCCTGCTTTAACGCGAAGCCCGCCAGCTGTTCAGAGTGCGGCGCATGCAGGTGAACTTCATCATAGATCAGCCCTTTTAGCTCCAGCAGATGACGCGGTCCCGGCGTAACGGTGATAACCCACCCGCCGGGCTTAACGACGCGCGCCAGCTCCTCTGCCTTGCACGGGGCATAGATACGCACCACGGCGTCCATACTCGCTTCCTCAAACGGCAGGCGGTGGCTGGAGGCCACGCAGAACGTTACCGCTGAGTAGCGTTTTGCTGCTGCACGGATAGCCACTTTCGACACGTCCAGCCCGTAAGTTTCGGCGCCTTTCCCAGCCGCGATGTCAGCAAACGTGGCGGTGTAGTAGCCCTCACCGCAGCCGATATCCAGCATGGCGGATGCGCCTTCTGTCAGATATTGACGGAGTAAGTCGACAACGGCATCCCTGAGCGGTTGATAGTGCCCGGCGTCAAGAAACGCCCGGCGCGCCTGCATCATCTCCGCGCTGTCACCCGGATCCCGGGAGCGCTTGTGCTGTACCGGCAGAAGATTGACATAGCCCTCTTTAGCCCGGTCAAACTGATGTCCCAGTGGACAGATAAACGTTTTCTCCGCGCGCGTCAGCGGCGCGTGGCAAAGGGGACAACTGAAAGACATGACAGCTCCAGGGCGAAAACCAAAAGGCGAAGTGTACCGCTATTCGCCAGGGTTATAAACGGCTGGGTGACGCATCACGATCAGATGGTCAGAATCTGCCGGCAGTCCGTCTGGCTTCACGTTTTCCAGGCGCAAGACGTTACCCATAATTTCGCTGAACACGGGCGCGGAAACGGCCCCGCCGTAGTAGGCTCCGTTTTTCGGATCGTTGATCACCACCACCAGTGCAAAACGGGGATCGCTGGCGGGCGCAACGCCTGCTGTGTAGGCGACGTATTTATCCACATACTTACCGTGTTCATCGATTTTTTTGGCCGTCCCGGTTTTAATCGCCACACGATAGTTACGCACCGCCGCTTTGATCCCGCCACCGCCGGGTAACGCGACGCTCTCCATCATGTGTTCCACCTCGTGAACAATCTCCCCGGGCATCACCCGTTTGCCAATCACGGGGGGATCGATACGGGTGATGGACAGAGGCCGTTCAATGCCATAGCTACCGATGGTGGCATACACATGCGCCAGCTGGAGGGGGGTAACCATCAGGCCATACCCAAAGGCAAAGGTCGCCCTGTCTAACTGACTCCAGAATTTTCGCTGCGGCAGTAAACCTGAGCTTTCTCCCGTTAAGCCAAGCCCGGTACTCTCGCCAAAACCAAAGTTTTTATAGGTATCAAGTAACCGTTGCACGGGCATCGCGAGAGAAAGACGGGATACGCCCGTGTCGCTGGATTTTTGCAGGATCCCGGTCATGGTCAGCTCGGGGTAGTAACCCACATCGCGAATACGATGACCATCAATGGTGTAGGGATGCGTGTCTATCACGCTGTCAGGCTGCACCAGCCCCTGCTGTAGCGCCGTCATCAGCACCAGAGGCTTAACGGTCGAACCCGGTTCAAAGGTGTCGCTGATCGCGCGATTACGAAAGTCATCCAGCGTTGCCCCTTCCCGATTGTTGGGGTTGAAGTCAGGGAAGCTCGCCATCGCCAGAATTTCGCCCGTCTGGATATTAATCAGCACCGACGCGCCTGACTCGGCTTTATTCCACGCCACGGCATTATCCAGCGCGTCTTCGGTGATAGTTTGCAGGCGTTCATCGATACTAAGCTGGATATTATGTGCCGGTACGGGCGCTACCTCCGTGAGGTTCTCAACCACATGCCCGTATCGATCTTTCCTGACCAGCCGCACGCCTGCCTTCCCGGTGAGCTGCGTGTTAAAGCTTTTCTCGACGCCCTCAATACCCTGACCATCAATATTAGTGAAGCCAATCAGGTTTGCCGCCACGTGTCCGGCAGGATAAAAGCGACGGGACTCATCGCGTAGGTTGATACCGGGAAGACGCAGCTTATCAATCCACTTTGCCTGGGAGGGATCAACCTGACGAGCTAGATAAATGAATCGCCCGTGCGGATTGCTGTTTATTCGCGATGCGAGCGTGCTCAGAGAAAGGTGTAAAGCATTTGCCAGGGCCTGCCAGCGCGAATCAAAGCCGATCCCCCCTTTATCAAGCACAGTTTTAGGATCGGCCCAGACGGCCTGAACAGGTACGCTTACCGCAAGGGGACGCCCTTCACGGTCAACAATCATCCCGCGCGGGGCGTCTATCGCCACTTCGCGCAGAGAACGCATATCCTCCTGCTTCACCAGATTATCCGGTTTGATAATTTGTAGCCATGCCACGCGGCCTAACAGAAAAGCAAGGCTACAAAAGATGGCGAGACACAGAAGTGCAAAACGTGCCGGTGTAAAGTTTCCGTTGGCCGTTATTGTCTTTTTTTTCACTTTAACCCCAGGGCTGTTAATCAACGCCCTGATTTAACGGGAAAAAGGGATAATAAGGCGGGAAAACAATGCTAATAATCTCGCGGGTTTGCAACAAGATAATAACAGAGGAGGAATACGTAACATTTTGAAAAATAAGTGAATAAAAAAGCCCCGCATCGGCGAGGCTTATGTCTGAGATCGAAGCGCTAAGCGCTTCAGTCAGCAGTGATTCGATCAGATAGCAGTTACGTTAACCGCAGCTGGGCCTTTCTGGCCGTCCTGAATTTCGAACTCAACGTTCTGGCCTTCAGCCAGAGTTTTGAAGCCGTTACCCTGGATTGCAGAGAAGTGTACGAACACGTCTTTGCTGCCGTCAGCAGGAGTAATGAAACCAAAACCTTTAGACTCGTTGAACCACTTAACTTGACCTTTAATCTTTGCCATTTGCAAAATTCCTTAGAGTGTTTTCTTAGCCCGCAGGCTTTAACATAGATAAAACTGAGACATTACTGCTTGAGGCACTAATATAAGGTTCGGCAGAGAAGCGGTATTCAACGACAACGTGTTTACTCAGGACTTCTTTACTGAAAATGCCACACATAAACAGAACTGTACCTCGTTTGACCCAAAACGTGTTATCACACACAACGTTTAATATGGCAAGCCATTTTTAAACGTGTCTCGATCCGCCGCACAAATTCAGGCGTTACTCCATAACAATCTGCACAGTTATGCGAATTGTCAAATGAAGCGCCACCTGACCTCACCGCCCACAGGGTGCGCTGGCGCGCCCTGTAATCAAAGACTTTTTAAACATAGCTCAATCATTTCAAAGCGTCCATCCCAATCCCTGAATTTCTTTAAAGGAATGACTGAGTTAGAACATTTTGTGAAAAGTTATGCTGAAAACATCGCAATGCACCAGAGTGTGACAGTGAATAAACGATGTTAAATACATTTTGCTAACTGTATTAAAATCCACCATTTAATAAGCGTTATTCTGCACCAAAATAATGAAATTTTTATGACTCTGCCTCAAAACAAGGCAAGCAAAACGTTTCGATAAAAATAAAACACTTCGGGAAAGTTAAAGCTCACAATTTATTCAACGAAACGGTATGACTTGTATAAGGATAAATATTCGCCAGTTTTCAGTATACTGAAACAGTAGTTAACTGCTGCTTAATTATATGTTGGGATGTTATGGGTCACATTTGATAAGGGAGGAGATTTACGCCGCACGTCAGGCCACCTCCCCGTTCAGGGCAGACTATCGTTCGGCCACCAGGCGAATGAACTCTTCCTCGTCTTGTTTTTGAGCATCAGCTTCCTTCGGCACCGCTTTCTCCTCCGGCTCGTTGGCTTCGCACAGACGACGCAGCAACGCAGTCTGCCGTTTCTGCTGATCGAGCAATGCTTCCAGCAGCTCAATCTGCTCGTTTGTGCGGGAGCTGGCGCGATTAACGAAGAACCACAGCACCAGTCCAACGACCAGCACCACCAAAGACATTACCAGGGATGCAATGCTCAGCAGCCCCGAATTCATTAACTCACCCATTTCACCACCTCAGTAAAAACAGTCATTTTACCACTGCAGCCACGTAAGGACATCGCTCAGTGCAAAAATAGCCACTACCAGGGGATAAACTTATTGATTGAACAAATGCCGCTAAAGAACTGTACATCCTGATCGCACATCACATTGATAGTCTGCGTCCACAGCACCACGCATGCTATCAGCACTATAATCAGAATTACCCAGCGTATTTTTTTCACTCCACACTCCGTCTTATGACCTGATGTAGCCAGGTTATCACGGCTATCTTAAACAGGGGCTAACTGTACCTTCAACAGACGCTTTTCGGAATCGTGCACTTGTTTCACTGCGTAAACCCGTTACGCTTACTCCATGACAACAAAGAAAAAAGAGGCATCGATGCGTTTACTCGTTCGTACGATAATTGTACTGGCACTTGTGTGGATCGGCCTGCTGTTAAGTGGGTATGGCGTATTAATGGGAAGCAAAGAGAATGCCGCGGGTTTGGGTATTCAGTGTAAATATCTCACCGCCCAGGGGGTAAGCACGGCTCAGTACATCCATTCCGACAGCGGGATCATCGGGTTAACCAACTGTCCTGTGCTGCGTAAATCATCTGTTGTGGTGGATAACGGCTAATCAGAGCTAAATTTCGCTTACAAAAACGCCGCAAGAGTGCGGCGTTTTTATTGGAGGCATTGATCAGAACGGGTATTCGTTATAGCCCATCTGCTCTGAAATTTTGCGCGCTGCGGTATGCAGAATTGCCACATACTCATGAAGACGCTCTTCGGAGAAACGCAGCGTTGGGAAAGAGATGCTCAGTCCCGCAATGACAACGCCGAAGCGGTCAAACACCGGCACACCGATGCAGCGCAACCCTTCTTCCTGCTCTTCGTTATCTTCCCCATAACCCTGCTCACGCACTTTATCCAGCACGCTCAGCAGTTCATCCGTACTGGTAATCGTGCGATCGGTGCTGCGTTTGTATTCCACACCGTCAAGGATTTGCTTAACCTCTTCACGATCGCGCCAGGCCAGCAGGACTTTACCAATTGCGGTACTGTACAGCGGGTTACGACGACCGATGCGTGAATACATGCGCAGGTTGTACATGGAGTCAATTTTGTGGATGTAAACGATGCTGTCTTCATCCAGTGCGCCGAGGTGAATGGTCTCTTTCGTCAACCGCGAAAGTTCACGCATCTGAATGTCAGCGCTGCGGATCAGATCCACGTTCTGCAAGGCGCGGGCGCCCAATTCAAACAGTTTCAGGGTCAGAGAATATTTTTCTGATTCTCCTTCCTGCGCGACATAACCCAATGATTTCATCGTCTGCAAAAAGCGATAAACGGTGCTTTTCGACATCATCACACGCTGCGACAACTCTGTAATACCAATTTCACGCTCTTCTCCGAGCGCCTGCAAGATGCCAAACACCTTCAGCACGGAAGAAACAGAATCTGGCTGCTTATCCAAATCTGCGATTGCCATTTATCACCTCATGGAGAGTGTTTTATAAAAATCAGAACCGGTTATTATAAATTCGTGTGATGCGCACTGCAATCTATCTGGGTTTACTTCGTTACAAATCTGCGACATAAAACCGAAATAAAGATGCTAAAATAGTTACTCTGAAAATAATTTCACACTGAGTCATTCTTTTCCCATGCAAAAAAACGTTTCTGATGGCCTGCCCTTACCCCAGCGGTACGGGGCAATTGCCACTATTGTCATCGGCATTTCGATGGCTGTCCTTGACGGTGCGATTGCCAATGTGGCTCTTCCTACCATTGCCAAAGACCTTAATGCTTCTCCGGCAAGCTCCATCTGGATTGTGAACGCGTACCAGATAGCGATTGTGATTTCCCTTTTGTCACTCTCTTTCCTGGGCGATATGTTTGGTTATCGCCGGGTTTATCAGTGCGGGCTGGTGGTCTTTACTCTCACCTCGCTCTTCTGTGCCCTTTCCGATTCACTGCACACCCTTACGCTTGCGCGTATCGCACAGGGTTTTGGCGGTGCGGCGCTAATGAGCGTGAACACGGCCCTGATACGGCTTATCTATCCTCATCGCCATCTGGGGCGCGGCATGGGCATTAACTCCTTTATTGTGGCCGTGTCGTCCGCCGCCGGGCCGACGATTGCCGCCGCCATTCTGTCCGTAGCCTCGTGGCAGTGGCTGTTTGCCATTAACGTGCCGCTGGGCATTGTGGCGATCTTCTTCGCCCTGCGCTATCTTCCGGAAAATGGTCCGAAAAACACCATGCCACGTTTTGACCTGCCCAGCGCTGTGATGAACGCGCTGACCTTTGGCCTGCTGATTACTGCGCTGAGCGGATTTGCGCAGGGACAGTCTTTGTCGCTCATTGCCACAGAAATCGTTGCCCTGCTTATCATCGGCTTTTTCTTTGTACGACGCCAGCTGGCGCTGCCCGTGCCGTTACTGCCGGTCGATTTGCTGCGTATTCCGCTATTTTCGCTATCAATTTGTACCTCCATTTGCTCGTTCTGCGCCCAGATGCTGGCGCTGGTTGCGCTGCCATTCTTTTTGCAGAGCGTGCTTGGCCGTTCGGAAGTGGAAACAGGCTTGCTGCTCACGCCCTGGCCTTTGGCAACCATGGTGATGGCCCCGCTGGCCGGGTACCTTATTGAGCGCGTTCATGCCGGACTGCTGGGGGCTATCGGGCTGATCGTCATGGCAGCAGTACTGTTTGCGCTGTCGCTCCTGCCCTCCTCGCCGGGGGATCTGGATATTATCTGGCGCATGATCCTGTGCGGGGCAGGTTTCGGTCTGTTCCAGTCACCTAACAACCACACAATTATCACCTCTGCCCCACGTCATCGCAGCGGTGGTGCCAGCGGGATGCTGGGTACGGCAAGACTGTTAGGGCAAAGCACCGGGGCCGCAATGGTGGCGTTGATGTTTAACCTTGCCGGGCAAAATGCGACACACGTTGCGCTGATTACCGCAGGGACACTGGCGACCCTCGCGGCTATCATTAGCGGCCTTCGTGTGACCCAGCCAAAGGCGCAGGCATAAAAAAACCGGGCGGAGATTGTCTCCTGCCCGGTTTTTTTCATCCGGCGGGTATTACTTCAGGTACTCGCCGCTTCGCAGCGCTTCAATACGTTTATCCAGCGGCGGGTGTGACATAAACAGCTCGCTCAGCGACTTTGATTTACCATTGATGCAGAAGGCCATCATGCTGTTTGCTTCCTGCGGCTCGTAGCTGGTTTTCAGACGTTGCAGCGCAGCAATCATCTTCTCACGACCCACCAGTTTCGCAGAACCGGCATCCGCGTGGAACTCACGATGACGGGAGAACCACATGGTAATGATGCTTGCCAGGATACCGAACACCAGCTCCAGCACCATTGAAACAGCAAAATAGATCAGCGGGTTACCGTTGCTCTCTTCACCCTCATCACGGTTGCCACCCATAAATCCGGCAGCAATCTGCGCCAGAATACGGGAAATAAAGATAACGAAGGTGTTCACCACGCCCTGGATCAAGGTCATGGTGACCATATCGCCGTTAGCGATGTGGCTGATCTCGTGAGCAATAACCGCTTCCGCTTCGTCACGGCTCATGTTTTGCAGCAGACCGGTACTGACGGCCACCAGGGACGCGTCACGACGCGCACCGGTAGCAAACGCGTTGATATCCGGCGCGTGGTAGATCGCCACCTGCGGCATGGCTATGCCCGCCTGCTTTGACTGCTGAGCAACCGTGCTCATCAACCACTGTTCCATATCGTTACGCGGCTGCTCAATAACTTCACCGCCCACGGATTTCAGTGCCATCCACTTCGACATCAGCAGTGAAATGAAAGAGCCACCGAAACCAAACAGCAGCGCCATAATCAACAGACCCTGAACGCTGCTCGACTGAATTCCCGTCAGGCTTAGCACCAGCCCGAATACCACCATCACCGCCAGGTTGGTGAGCAGGAAGAGCGCGATTCGCATCATAATATTCTTTTAACCTCAGTTTAACAAAACGCACTATGCGATTACCCACATCGTATGGGTATTGCGGCTATTTTCAAGCATCCAGACGGCGTAAGTCACCAGAAAGACACAACTTTACACAATTGGAAATCTGCCTGACGGAAGGATGAGGAACAAAAAGAAACAGGCACAATTTCTTGTGCCTGTTGGGGGATTATTTTGTCGGAGCAGGTTGAACGGCAGGTTTCTCTTTTTCCAGCTTCGCGAGATCAAGCGCGATATGCACCGTCTCGTCCAGATACGGATCGGGCTCCTGGTAATCCTTAGGCAGATCGTCCAGTTTTTTGAGCAGAGGCCTGCCTTCACGTTTGAAGCGATCGTTGATACGCGCCAGACGTGTCGCGTCATCTTCATTGTTCTCTTTCTCACGCTGGGCGTAGTTCAGAGAGACAATGTTCCGTTTCGCTTTCAGAGCGTTGAAACGCGCGATGTCCTTCATGATGTACTGGAATTCCGGATCCTTCCCGATGCGGTCGTTGTGATTTTTCAGCAGTTCCGGTCCGAACTGTTTCATATCACCCGATTTCACGAATGTCGCGGCATCAATGCTATCCCACGGCAGCGCGTTATCTTCAAACTTCTCGCCCGTTTCCGTCTCTTCGGTACCTGTCGGCATCATGATGTCCGGCGTCACGCCTTTGCGCTGCGTACTGCCGCCGTTAACACGGTAAAACTTCTGAATGGTGTACTGTACTGAGCCCAGCGCCGGCCATTCAGGACGCAGCATCTGGTCGTAAATCCGGTTCAGAGAGCGGTACTGCTGAACGGTGCCCTTGCCAAACGTCGGTTCGCCGACGATTAACGCCCGGCCGTAATCCTGCATGGCAGCAGCGAAGATTTCCGATGCAGAGGCGCTGAAGCGATCGACCAGCACCACCAGCGGACCCTTATAGTAGACCACGCCATCGGTATCGGCATCTTCACGCACTTTACCGTTGTTATCGCGCACCTGAACCACCGGGCCAGACGGGATAAACAGCCCTGAGAGCGAGACGGCCTCGGTCAATGCCCCGCCGCCGTTGCTGCGCAGGTCGATGATCACACTGCTGACATTCTGCTTTTCAAGCTTCTGGAGCTGCACTTTCACATCATCGGTCAGGCCAACGTAGAAGCCAGGGATATCCAGAACGCCAACCTTCTCTTTACCCACGGTTTTCACCGACATTTTCACCGCGCGATCTTCCAGACGGATACGCTCACGGGTCAGAGTAACGATACGGGTTTTGGTCCCCTTTCCGGCAGGCAGGATCTCCAGGCGAACTTTGCTGCCCTTCGGCCCTTTGATCAACGCAACTACGTCATCAAGTCGCCAGCCAATCACGTCCACCATGCTCTTTCCGGTTTGACCTACACCGACAATACGGTCGCCTACGCTGATCGCTTTGCTTTTCGATGCAGGGCCACCGGCCACCATGGAGTTGATAACGGTGTAGTCATCGTCCATCTGAAGCACAGCACCGATACCTTCCAGAGACAGGCTCATTTCGGTATTGAACTGTTCGGTGTTACGTGGAGAGAGATAATTAGTGTGCGGATCAATTTCGTGCGCAAACGCGGTCATCGCCAGCGAGAAAACATCTTCACTGTTGGTCTGCGCCAGACGACGAATTGCGAATTTGTAGCGACGGTTTAACGTCTCACGGATCTCTTTCTCGTCTTTGCCTGTGAGCTTGAGGCTCAGTTCGTCATATTTGACTTTTCCGTCCCACAGCGCGTTCAGTTCAGCCTCATCTTTCGGCCATGGCGCTTTGCTGCGGTCCAGATTAAAGGTGTCGTTGCCGGTAAAGTCCATCGGACGTTCCAGCACTTTCAGCGCGTATTGATAACGCTCAAAACGGCGCTTTTGCGATAAGTTGTACAGATCGTAGAAAAGATCCAGCTTTCCGGAGCGCAGCTCATCACCCACTTCGGATTTGCGTTTAGCGAACTGTTCGACATCGCTGGCCAGCAGTACGTTATGGCTGTAATCCAGCAAGTTCAGATAACGGTCAAAGATTTTGGCCGAAAAGGCCTGATCGAGATCGAACTGACGATAGTGCGAACGAGTAAAGCGCGACGTCACGCGCTCACTCACCGTCGCGTGCTGAGTCTCTTCCTTGAGAACCGGAATTTGATCAACACGCGTAATATCGTCCACAGCGAAAGCGTGGCCTGTTATAGCAAACAGGCCAGCCAGCGCGGTGAGCTTAAAAAAAGTGTTCATGCCAGGCTCGGCCTCCGTTTCAGAACAACAAGTGTTCTGCGCGTACAATCATTGACATACCAGAAGTCAGCTGTACACGAACGCCATCTTTGGTGATTTCCAGTACGGTGGCATCCATCGCATTGTTACCCGCTTTAACCTTCAGAGACTGACCTACGCTCAGGGCGTTGATGTCCGAAACTGGGGTGTGGCGCGGCTCTTCGCGCGGCGCACGTGGGGCTTTAGCTGCTGGTTTGTCAGCACGCGGTTTGCGATCGTTATTTTCAGTACGACGCGGTGCCGGACGCGGTTTACGCTCGCGACGAGGGGCGTCTTCCTGACCGTTTGCCGCTGCGGCTTCGCGTTTTTTGGCCTGCTGTTCAGCACGCTGTGCCTGAACGCGAGCTTTGGCTTCTTCAAGCTGCTTACGCGCATGTTCTACGTGCTGCTCGTCCAGCTCACCACACGGGTTGCCGTCAAGGTCGACACGGGTCGCACCCGGCTTGATACCGTACAGGTAACGCCAGCTCGAGGTATAAAGGCGCAAGGCAGAACGAAGCTGCGTTTTGCTGAGGTTCATCTCCCCCTCAACGCGCGCGACCAGATCCTGAAAGATACCGACTTTCAGAGGACGCGCTTCACCTTCAGCGCTGAAGCACTGCGGGAAACGCTCGGCCAGAAATGCGATAACTTCTTTACTGCTATTCAACTTAGGTTGATTTTCCATGAAATTTCCTGATTACAACGGACGTTGCCAACAAGCGCAGGCATGAACAGGCGACATTATAATGACGCTATCAGTAAATGCTACGTTATCCGTTGATTATCCTGCGACGCTCGCAAAGAATTTATGATAATCGGTCTCTGCCAGAACATTTTCCAGGTTTGCGGCCAACGCGCGCAGCCCCTGCTCATCCTCGGCAGTAAAGCGGCTGAAGACCGTGCTGTCGATATCCAGAACGCCAATAATCTGATTTTTAACCACCAGCGGCAGTACGATTTCAGAATTGCTGCTGGCATCGCAGGCAATGTGGCCGTCAAACGCATGTACATCTTCGACACGCTGAACCTGACGGGTCGCCACTGCGGTACCGCACACGCCGCGACCTACCGGGATGCGTACGCAGGCGAGTTTCCCCTGGAAAGGCCCCAGCACCAGCGTGTCGCCTTCCAGCAGATAAAAGCCCGCCCAGTTCACGTCAGAAAGGCGTTCGAACAGTAACGCACTGGTATTTGCCAGAGTGGCTAAGAAACTGGTTTCCCCTGCCATTAATGCCTTAAAATCGCGATTCAGATCCGCGTAGAATTCTGTTTTGTTCATTATTCAATCACTTAGTTATCTTACATAATTACCGCATAGCCTATTAAAATAAGCATTAAATGCGCTCATGCTCAAGATGAATCCGTTCATGAGTTATTATAACTTTCAACAATACTTATCTGTGTGCGACTGATGGCCCTAAAAACACCCCAAATTACGCCGACAAGAAAGATCGTTGTCCGTACGGTAAGCCAGGCTCTGCCTCGTGCACAT
The DNA here is from genome assembly GCF_050030745.1 of Enterobacter cloacae complex sp. 402C9. Lineage (NCBI taxonomy): Bacteria > Pseudomonadati > Pseudomonadota > Gammaproteobacteria > Enterobacterales > Enterobacteriaceae > Enterobacter > Enterobacter cloacae complex sp. 402C9. Next base: position 2,715,442 of record NZ_JBLGUW010000001.1, read on the forward strand.
TATCAGCGTTGTCCCCAGTGCGATACGCTTTTTATGTTGCCGAAGATGAAATCGCACCAAAGTGCTTTTTGCCCTTGCTGCGATGCCAAAATTCGCGATGGCCGGGACTGGTCATTGACGCGTCTGGCGGCAATGGCGGTTACCATGCTGCTGCTGATGCCGTTCGCCTGGACCGAGCCGCTGTTAAAGCTCTACCTGCTTGGCGTGCGTATTGACGCTAACGTATTGCAGGGGATCTGGCAGATGACGCGCGAGGGCGATCCGCTCACCGGCGCTATGGTGCTGTTCTGCGTCGTCGGCGCGCCGCTGGTGCTGGTCGCGGCAATTGCCTACCTGTGGTTTGGCAACATTCTGGGGATGAACCTGCGCCCTGTCCTGCTCATGCTGGAAAAGCTCAAGGAGTGGGTGATGCTGGACATCTATCTGGTGGGCGTCGGCGTGGCCTCCATTAAGGTGCAGGATTATGCGTTTTTACAACCCGGCATTGGCCTTTTTGCGTTTATTTCACTGGTCCTGCTGAGTATTTTGACCCTGATTCATCTGAATGTTGAACAGCTTTGGGAGCGATTTTACCCTCAGCGTCCCGCGACCCGGCCTGATGAAAACCTGCGCGTCTGCCTGGGGTGCCATTACACCGGTTTTCCGGATAAACGCGGGAGGTGTCCTCGCTGCCACATTCCGTTAAGATTGCGGCGCAACAACAGCCTGCAAAAATGCTGGGCGGCGCTTATCGCCTCACTGATATTTTTATTCCCGGCCAATATGCTGCCGATCTCCGTAATTTATGTGAACGGCGCCCGACAGGAAGATACTATCCTTTCGGGGATTATCTCTCTGGCGCACAGTAACGTGGGGGTTGCCGCCATTGTGTTCATCGCCAGTATTCTGGTGCCCTTTACCAAAGTGGTGGTGATGTTTACGCTACTTATCAGCATTCACTTTAAATGCGAACAAGGACTACGCACCCGCATCCTGCTTCTGCGATTCGTGACCTGGATTGGTCGCTGGTCGATGTTGGATTTGTTCGTGATTTCGCTGATGATGTCGCTCATCAATCGCGATCAGTTACTTGCTTTTACCATGGGACCCGCAGCTTTTTATTTCGGCTCTGCGGTGATATTGACTATTCTTGCAGTGGAATGGCTGGACAGCCGCTTACTTTGGGACGCACATGAGTCAGGAAACGCCCGCTTCGCCGACTGAAGCGAGAATTAAAACAAAACGCCGCATTTCGCCATTCTGGTTGCTGCCTGTCATCGCGCTGATGATCGCAGGCTGGCTTATCTGGACGAGCTATGAAGATCGCGGAAGTACCATCACGATTGATTTCCAGTCTGCGGACGGCATTGTCGCCGGACGTACCCCCGTTCGCTTCCAGGGGGTGGAAGTGGGTACCGTGCAGGATATTTCCCTCGGCAAAGGGCTGAACAAAATCCAGGTCCGGGCGAGCATTAAGTCTGACATGCAGGATGCCCTGCGCGCCGAAACGCAGTTCTGGCTGGTCACGCCTAAAGCCTCCCTGGCCGGCGTTTCCGGGCTGGATGCGCTTGTGGGCGGTAACTATATCGGCATGATGCCTGGCAAAGGTGAGCCACAGGATCACTTTGTTGCGCTGGATACCCAGCCGAAATATCGGCTGAATAACGGCGATCTGATGATCCACCTCCGCGCGCCGGATTTGGGCTCGCTGAACAGTGGTTCTCTGGTCTATTTCCGCAAAATTCCGGTTGGCCGCGTTTACGACTACGCCATTAACCCGAACAAAGATGGCGTGACCATTGATGTACTGATCGATCGCCGTTTTACCAACCTGGTAAAAAAAGGCAGCCGCTTCTGGAACGTCTCCGGTGTCGATGCCGACCTGAGCTTAAGCGGTGCGAAAGTGAAGCTTGAGAGCCTGGCGGCGCTGGTGAATGGCGCTATCGCCTTCGACTCACCTGCTGACTCCAGCCCTGCCGCCGCAGAGGATACCTTTGGTCTGTACGCCGACCTGGCACACAGCCAGCGCGGTGTCATCGTCAAGTTGACCCTGCCGGATGCCAAAGGCCTGAAAGCCGGTTCGACCCCGCTGATGTACCAGGGTTTAGAGGTCGGGCAACTGACAAAATTAACCCTCAACGCGGGCGGCTCCGTTACCGGCGAAATGACGGTGGATCCGAGCGTTGTGGACCTCCTGCGGGAAAAAACACGCATCGAGCTGCGTAATCCGAAGCTCTCCCTCAGCGACGCTAGCATCAGTTCCCTGCTGACGGGAAGCACCTTTGAGCTGATCCCCGGTGAAGGTGCGCCGAATAAAAACTTTGTCATCGCGCCGGCGGATAAAGCTCTGCTGCAAAAACCGGGCGTGTTGACGGTTAAGCTGAATGCGCCGGAAAGCTATGGTATCGAAGCCGGTCAACCGCTAATCCTGCACGGTGTGCAGGTGGGTCAGGTTCTGGAACGAAAGCTGACGGAAAAAGGGGTCTCCTTCTCCGCCGCCATCGATCCGCAGTACGGCAACCTTGTGCACGGCGACAGTAAATTTGTGGTGAACAGCCGGGTCGACGTGAAGGTGGGTCTGGACGGCGTTGAGTTCCTCGGCGCCAGCGCCAGCGAGTGGGTTAACGGCGGGATCCGCATTCTGCCGGGCAGCAAAGGCGCGCTGCGTGAGAGCTATCCACTGTTCGCCAATCTGGACAAAGCCATTGAAAACAGCCTCGGCGACCTGCCGACCACCACGCTGACCTTAAGCGCTGAAACGCTGCCGGATGTCCAGGCAGGCTCCGTCGTGCTTTATCGTAAGTTTGAGGTCGGAGAAGTGATCACCGTTCGTCCTCGTGCGGAAGCGTTTGATATCGAACTGCATATCAAGCCGGAGTATCGCAAGCTGCTCACGCCAAACAGCGTGTTCTGGGCTGAAGGCGGCGCGAAAGTGCAGCTCAACGGCAACGGGCTGACCGTACAGGCGTCTCCCCTCTCCCGTGCCCTGCGCGGTGCGATCAGCTTCGATAACCTGAGCGGCGCGGGCGGCAACATGCGTAAAGGTGACAAGCGGATCCTCTTCCCGTCTGAAACCGCGGCGCGCGCCGTCGGGGGACAGATTACCCTGCACACCTTTGATGCCGGTAAACTGGCAGAAGGCATGCCTATCCGCTATCTCGGAATTGATATCGGGCAGGTTCAGAAGCTGACGCTGATCACCGCGCGCAATGAAGTTCAGGCTACCGCCGTGCTTTATCCGGAATATGTACAGACGTTCGCCCGGGCAGGCTCGCGCTTCTCGGTGGTTACGCCGCAAATTTCTGCCGCAGGGGTTGAGCATCTCGACACCATACTTCAGCCGTACATTAACGTTGAACCGGGTCGGGGCAACGCGCGTCGTGAGTTTGAGTTGCAGGAGGCGACCATCACCGATTCCCGTTATCTGGACGGTCTGAGCATTGTGGTTGAGGTACCGGAAGCCGGTTCGCTGGGCATCGGTACGCCGGTCCTGTTCCGCGGTATTGAAGTGGGGACAGTAACAAGCCTGACGCTGGGTAATCTGTCCGACCGCGTGATGGTCGGCCTGCGCATCAGCCAGCGTTATCAGCATCTGGTTCGCAACAACTCAGTGTTCTGGCTCGCTTCAGGCTACTCGCTGGACTTCGGCCTGACCGGTGGCGTGGTCAAAACGGGGACCTTTAACCAGTTCATTCGCGGCGGCATTGCCTTCGCGACGCCGCCTGGCACGCCTCTGGCGCCTAAGGCGCAGGCAGGAAAACACTTCCTGCTGCTGGAAAGTGAACCGAAAGAGTGGCGCGAATGGGGAACGGCGCTGCCGCGTTAATCTCGCAGGCTCCGGTGTCAACGCGCCGGAGCCTTTATGTTACACTGCGCGCCTGAATGTTTCCCTGTGGTGTGCCCGTGGCTCAAAACTCCGTATTTCTTCCTGAACAATTCCTCGCACAGATGCGCGAGGCGCTTCCTGCTCATCTCTCTTTCGACGATTTCGTCGCCGCCTGCCAGCGCCCTTTGCGTCGAAGTATTCGCGTCAATACGCTGAAAATCAGCGTCGGAGCGTTTCTGGATCTCGTCTCCTCCTACGGCTGGCAGCTGACGCCGGTGCCGTGGTGTGAGGAAGGGTTCTGGATCGAGCGGGATGACGAGGAGAGCCTGCCACTCGGCAGCACCGCCGAGCACCTGAGCGGGCTGTTTTATATTCAGGAAGCCAGCTCCATGCTGCCGGTTGCCGCGCTGTTTGCCGACGGAAACCAGCCTGAGCGGGTGATGGATGTCGCGGCGGCGCCGGGCTCTAAAACCACGCAAATTGCCGCCCGGATGAACAACCGCGGCGCGATCCTCGCCAACGAATTTTCCGCCAGCCGCGTCAAAGTCCTGCACGCCAATATCAGCCGCTGCGGGATCCACAACGTCGCGTTAACACACTTCGACGGTCGCGTGTTTGGCGCTGCCTTGCCGGAAGCTTTTGATGCCATCCTGCTCGACGCGCCCTGCTCCGGCGAAGGCGTAGTGCGTAAAGATCCTGATGCGTTAAAAAACTGGTCCGTTGAAAGCAACCTGGAGATCGCCGCCACGCAGCGTGAACTGATCGACAGTGCGTTTCATGCCCTGCGCCCCGGTGGAACGCTGGTTTACTCCACCTGCACGCTGAACCGCGATGAAAACGAGGACGTCTGCCTGTGGCTCAGGCAACGCTATGCGGATGCCGTCGAGTTTCTGCCGCTGGACACCCTCTTCGATTCGGCCAGTCACGCGGCCACCCCTGAAGGCTTCCTGCACGTCTTCCCGCAGATTTACGATTGCGAGGGGTTCTTTGTCGCACGACTGCGTAAAACCCGCGCCGTCGATCCGCTGCCTGTCCCTAAGTTTAAGGTCGGCAACTTCCCGTTCGCGCCGGTCAAAGGCCGTGAGGCGGCACAGGCGCAAGCGGCTGCCAGCAAAGTGGGACTGCACTGGGATGAGAGCCTGCGCCTCTGGATGCGTGACAAAGAGCTGTGGCTGTTCCCGGTCAACATCGAACCGCTGATTGGTAAGGTGCGTTTCTCCCGCCTCGGTATTCGCCTGGCGGAGATCCACAACAAAGGCTATCGCTGGCAGCACGAAGCGGTCATTGCGCTGGCAGGCAATGAGAACACCTTCGCCCTGACGCATCATGAAGCGGAAGAGTGGTATCGCGGTCGTGACGTTTACCCGGAAGACGGCCCGTCACAGGATGAAGTCATCGTGACGTATCAGGGCTATCCGCTCGGGCTGGCGAAAAAAGTCGGCTCGCGGCTGAAAAACAGCTATCCGCGTGAACTGGTACGCGATGGTCGCCTGTTTACCGGTAACAGCCGCACTGACTGAAAAAACGCATTTTTTTACTGGCGATTTCGCTCTCCTTGTCTAGGATCAAAAATGGATGACTGCACTGGTCATACCAGATTTTGGGCAACAAACCGGAGAGCATTATGACGAAAACCAGCGTACGCATTGGCGCTTTTGAAATCGACGACGCTGAATTGCGTGGCGAAGCACAAGGCGAACGAACGTTAAGTATTCCCTGCAAATCCGATCCGGATTTGTGCATGCAACTGGACGCCTGGGATGCAGATACCAGCGTCCCGGCGATCCTTGATGGGGAACATTCCGTTCTGTACCGTGAACATTACGACAGTAAAACCGATGCCTGGGTCTTGCGTCTTGCATAACCCAAAGAGAACCCGCCCGAAGGCGGGTTATTTATTACTGAAGCTGCGTCAGCGTCAGAAAGCCCCCGAACACCGCTCCCGTATCAATGTAGTGCAGATTGTTGAAATCGTAGCGCTTGTCCACAGGCGTATGTCCGAACCAGAAGTGATCCGCACCGCTAATGCCCTGCCCTCTACCCACCATAAAGCCCATTAACCGGTCGCGATCCCACAGCACCCGCTGGGCATCTACCGGCTTATGCCAGGCATATTCGGCGGCGGGATAATCCGCATGAGCAATCACGTTCAGACCGTTTTTGCAGGTTATTTCAATAATGTGCGGTAAGTCCCGACACGCGTCGAGTAAATCCTTCGCCTGCTTTTGTTGAGCGACCGTAAGCCCGGTAAACCAGTTACCGCCATTTATCTTCCAGAGACTAAAATCATTATTTTCAAGCGCATCTAACGCCATTTGCTCGTGATTACCGCGTACCGCATAAAACCACTTTTCCTGCATCAGCTGTAAACATTTCATGCTGTCGGGACCGCGGTCGATAATATCCCCCACCGAGATAAGCAGATCCGCAGCAGGATTAAAATGCCGTCGTTTCAGCTCTTCCATAAGCCACTGATAGCAACCATGAATATCGCTGACAACCCAGACATGACGCCAGTGTTCTCCCTCTATTTTCTGATACATAACGCCTCCTGTAAGAAGTATAGCTGCCACAGAAAATGTCATGAGCCGACGATGGATATCGCGAATCCAAACAAACCATAAACCAGCCGGAAATAAAGATCGCTGCGCTATTAATCCCTTATTCCCTGGCCTTTAAAATAATGCGGAATAAAAAGAGGGATTTTCACGTGTCAAACATACACCTGCAAAACGATGTTTTTTATCCGCATCGCACAAATATTATTTCTGAACTGGTGAGAGGGAAACGCGTTCCCGGCCCAATCTGGCACAAACGTGATTACCGGTTAAAGTTCCTTCTGCGCTCGCTTTTATTCTGGTCCTCCACCCATCGCATGCTGGAGGCGCTATCCGGACGCGATGATTTCGACAGGCTGCTCACCTCTCAAATTACCTTGCCGAGCAAAACTCACCGCCAGTATCTGATGCGTGGCCTGAACTCAAACGACCGGGCCGATGCTATCGTCAGCCACTATCAGTGGATTGATAGTCTGACAAATACCGCCCTCGCCCACGCGCTGATCAATCCGCAAGAGGTGCCGGTTGTCCAGTTCGAGGCAAAAAACGGCGAAATCTATACCGTCCACGTCTCGTCCGCAGGTAAGGCTGAACGTGAAGGCGAAAGCACGCTTTGGCTGCATGACAATGACAACACGCTGCTTGCCAGCCTGACGTTCTGTGTCGCACGCAGTAACGGCCGTATGGTGCTGGTGATCGTCGGCCTCCAGGGTCCCCGTCGTCATGTTTCACGGGAGGTGATTAAGCAGGCTACCCGTGCCTGCCATGGGCTTTTCCCGAAACGCGTGCTGATGGAGGTGATCTTCCAGCTTGCCTCACGCTCGAACATCAGCGCGATTTTTGCCGTCAGCGATGAAGGCCATGTTTTCCGCGCGCTGCGCTACCGTCTGAGCAAAGGGCGTCATTTTCACGCCAGCTACGACGAGTTCTGGGAAGGCCTGAACGGAAAGAAACTCTCCTCCTTCTGCTGGCAGTTGCCGCTCCAGATGGAGCGTAAAGCACTGGAGGAGATTGCCAGCAAAAAACGCGCCGAATACCGTCGCCGCTTTGCGTTACTTGATGATATTGCGGCTTCCGTACATGCGCGCATTGATCCCGCAGTCGTCTCAGGCAAAATACAAACAAAAATTTAACAAAACAGCCAAAAAGGACTGGACTTACGCCTGCCGGGTTGTGGTATGTTTGAAGCAGGCGCACAGGAAGTGAACCTTCTGCTGAGACGAAAACCGGATTTTATCGTTTATTTTCATGCAGATAAAAAGAGACCGAATACGATTCCTGTTTCCGCTTCAACCAGTCTTTTTTGATTATATTCAAACACTTACACATCAGAAACCCGTTAAATTCGGGTTTCAATGCTTACCAATACATCGATTCAAGATCAAACCGTTGCCATCTTTTTCGAGTGGGCGACGAGTGAACTTCGAGATCGCTTCGATCCGAAATCTCCCCAACTTTGCGTAGCTCCTTCCAGTTTCGCAACATGCCGCTTTACTCCCGCCACTGCCGTCACCATAATCACCACCGATCCGATTGTAAGATTTATCAGGTGCGCACCTCTTTTATCGGACAACAAGCAAATCTGAAAATCTCGTAGTGTATCGAGGCGACAGCATTTCACGCTTCATCTGCCACTGCTGCTGTATACCCTGCCCGGCAAAATAGAGCGTTCCCTTTCCGTCCTTTGCATTCAGGTGATCCAGCACTTCCATTAACTTCTCGCTACCAGCTCGAGGCGCACTGTCGTCGAACAGATTGAGCTGGGCCACGCCCTGGCTGAAGAAGTCACCCAGCATGACGCCCGATTTCTGGTACCGGTGACCGTCCTTCCATATTTTGTCCAGACACTTTACCGCGGCGTTGATGATGTCTCTGCTGTCCTGCGTTGGCGTGAGCAGCCTTATCGATGCGCTGTTTCCGTAATACGGCTCATTAAGGGCAAATGGAGAGGTCTTGACGAAAGCGGAGATAAAACGGCAGTACTGATGCTCACCCCGAAGTTTTTCAGCACCACGGGCGGCATAGCTGCAGATAGCCTGGCGCATCTGTTCGTACTCGGTGACGCGTTCGCCGAATGAGCGACTGCAGACGATTTCCTGCTTTGCCGGTGCAAACTCCTCCAGTTCAAGACATGGTTCGCCGCGCAGTTCCCGGACCGTTCGCTCCAGGACCACATTGAAGTGCTTTCGAATAATCCACGTACTCTGTTCAGAAAGGTCCAGAGCTGTTTTGATCCCCATGGCATTAAGCTTTTTACTGATTCTGCGACCAACGCCCCAAACATCCTCTACAGGCACGATCGCCAACAGCCGACGCTGCCGATCGACATTTGATAGGTCCACTACCCCACCCGTCTGTCTCTGCCATTTCTTGGCGGCGTGGTTTGCCAGCTTAGCGAGTGTTTTTGTCTGCGCGATGCCAACCCCGACGGTTAGATGCGTACGCTTCAGAACCGTAGCGCGGATCTCTTTGCCGAACTCCGTCAGGTCCCGACAGTTCCGAACGCCCGTCAGGTCACAAAAAGCTTCATCGATACTGTAAATTTCGACGCGGGGACTCATTTCTTCAAGCGTTGTCATTACCCGGTTCGACATATCAGCATACAGCTCATAGTTGCTGCTGAAGCAAACAACACCAGCGCGCCGGAACAGCTCTTTTTGCTTGAAGAATGGCTCACCCATGGTAATTCCAGCGGCCTTGGCCTCGGAGCTGCGTGCAATTACACAGCCGTCATTATTTGAGAGCACGACAACCGGCTTCCCCCGTAGATCCGGTCTGAATACTGTCTCGCAGCTCGCATAGAACGAGTTGACATCTACAAGCGCAAACATGTCATATCACCGGGTTTTCATCAGTGAATGCCGTGGCGCCATTTATGAAGAACGTGACGACTCCCATCACGACAACATCCTTCAGGATATCGCCCTCTATGCACTCTCCTTCTTCAGTTATGAGTGACTGTCCCATAACAACAGCAAACTGCAGACGACCTGATACGCAAAGCAAAACGCGCGCGCCATTGCCCGGCAAATGGTCAGTCTGGAAGATAGCGTAACCACCTGTGGTTTCTACTAGGCGAGAGTTGCCGTTAACTTTACAGATCTCGTCAAGCCTGAATCGTGGTGTAGTAGAGTGCATTCTGGGCCCCATCAAAAAATAACTGTATGTACATACAGTATTATTAATGTTGATAGGGAGGTCAATGTTCAAACCAAAGAGAATGATCGGATTCATCTTAACTGTTAAAATCACTCGCCTTTTAACAGACAAGAAAGTTGACGATGATTGCCAACATCCAGTACCTGCGGTTCCTTGCCGCCTTCCTCGTGATTTATGCTCACGCAAACCTTGCCGTTTATGGCATCACCCCACAGATCACAAACCTTGGCGGTGTTGGCGTTGACATATTTTTCATCATCAGCGGCTTTATAATGCCGTACATTATTTACGGCGGCCTCTATAAGGATGGTATGACGCCAAAATTAACACCGCTGGGTTTCATAAAGCGCCGCATTACTCGCATATGGCCGTTGTACCTTGTGGCAACATTGGTTGTTGTGTTCATATCATGGCTGGTTGACTCTGGTGCTATATCCCAACCTACTGCAGATTTCGCATATATCTTCAACGGCTCGCGGCTAGACCTCATGTGGATCATCAAAACGATGACGTTCATGAACTTTGACAAGCCACCAATTCTTGGAATCGGCTGGACTTTGCAGTTTGAATTCCTGTTCTATTTCTTGCTTGCGGGTCTTCTTGCGATTGGCATTAAAAAAGCCAACTCACTCGAGTTTTATTCAGTCTGCGCCCTGGTAATTTTCGGCGCAGGTAACGCCTTAGCTCACGGTGAAAGTAAAGTTCTGGTAACTCTGTCCAGCCAGATGTTTATCGAATTCATCCTCGGTATGTATCTTTACCGCATGTACTCAGCAGGATGCGTCCTGCCGAAGTGGCTGGCGTGGGTGGGAATTGCTTCTTTCTTCCCGCTTTTTGCTTTCGCTAACTCGGGTGTTTTTGCTTATAACGATTATTCCCGACTGCTGACATGGGGCATCCCGGCGTTCGTGATTGTCTGGTCGGCTCTGAGCCTTGAAGGGGTTATTCCTCACAACCGCACTTTCTTGCTGCTGGGCGACTCATCTTACAGCCTGTATCTGTCTCACGGTATCTCAGCGCCGGTATTTCTGTTTATCTGGACGCAACTTGGCCTTGATAAGACAGTGAGCATAGTTCCTTATGTTATCGTCTATTACATCTACTGCCAGGTTATCGCCCTTGCCTGCTATAAGTTTATTGAAAAGCCTGTTAATGGCTGGATAAAGAAAAAAGCATACGGAAAAGCTAAATGAAAAAATTAATTATTGCTTCACTATTGTCTGTGTCATTTTGTGCCGCAGCTGAAATACCAGCTGCACCTGATGACTACACGACGTGCACGGATGTAAAGTGCAGCAACTACATTGTGAATAAGTTTAATATTCACCCTTCTTTCTTTGGTGGGAAATTCGTTTATTCGGATACTATTTACGCATCTGAGGATTTTAAACGCGAAAGACTACTGTTCAGGCCTACCGGCCCGGTCATGATGTTCAATCAGACTACCGGTGAGCTCTATCATAACGGTACCGATTTCAGGGTATCAGGCGACAAAATAGCAATCCCTGATGGCTCTGCTATCCCGGTAGCTAAATCAGGATTTAAAAAGCCGCTGAAAGAAGATGAAAACTTTAACATCAACGTTACGACTGAATACCAGAAATATCAGATTTCGGCGTCTTACAAGAAGGCAGATCGCCTTTACCTGAAAATGAGTGGCGGGGTTACAGACTTACGTAATTACGTTAAAAGCCTGCAGGAAATGAAGGTGACGTATTACGGGGATAGCATTACTTTCGGAGCGAATGCCAGCGACATATACTCAGAACCACATCAGCCACCATATGTCGGACTGGTGTCTGCTTACATGTCTATGATGAAGGGCGGCAAATATCATTACTACAACCCATCGGTGCCGGGATGGACCTCTAATAACGCCTACTACAGCACTGACGGAAGACTCACGAAGCTTGATTCTGATGTTTATATCATTTCTTTCGGTATGAACGATTCGAATGATCTACCGCCAAAAGAATACTATTTCAGCATCGATGCCCTGATAAAAAATATCAAAAGCAAAAATAAGCATGCGCGAATCGTACTGCTTTCTTCTACCCTTCCGAATCCTGAGTGGGTGCTGCCGAAGAAAGAGTATTTCCCGCTATACAGCGAAGAGTTGAAAAAGTTATCTCTGAAATATAATCATGTGACATTTGTCGATATAACAAACGTCTGGGTTCAGATGCTTCAGCGCAAAAACATCTACGCTATTACAGGTAATGGCGCTAACCACCCTGCCGATTTTGGTCACAGGGTGATCGCAGAAGCGCTGCTCACAGCCTTCCTTGGCGATGACTTCTCTTAAACAACAATTTTCAGGAAGTTTGAAGCATCTTTATAGATGGTGCCCGCAGGGGCACCGGATATTTCATCAAGTGTTTTAACATTTTTCAAAGCCACCATTCCATCAGCTGATAGTTCAATGCTCTGCGCTCCGTTGTTCATGTTGATCTTCAAGGTTCCTACCGCGCTCCCTCCATTAGTGCTGGTCCATTCAAGAGAGGCTATGTCGAGCCCTGTATCAGTGTTAGATGTTCCCTGAAGCTTTATTTTTGCACCGCCACTTCCAGTGATTCTGAAAGCGGCGTTAGTGCCGTTGGGCATCGCAACATCCAATGGCTCTTTTGGGTCTAACGTATGAACGCCAACAAACGGCATATCAGTAACACCACCACCTGCCGCCTTTGCCGTTATCGCAGGCACGACAGAATTGGCAAAGATTGCCACGGATTTAGTGCTTGAGTTTACAGCTTGGTTGCCGGAGTTAATGCCAGATCCGATGACAATAGCACCGCCGTATGCCTGAGCATAACGACCAACGGCAAACGCACCATCACCCGCTGCTCTCGTTGAGTGACCCAGCGCTGTTGCGCCAATTCCATCGCTTGCCACCCCTCCCGGGTCAGTAGTGAATCCCGCCCTGGCCTGAGTAAAGTACCCTGCTGCAAATGCAGCGCGCGAGTTGGCTTCCGTTTCTTCGCAGAGCGCTGCAGACTTTGCGCCAAGGGCAATGACATTTTTCCCGAATGCAAAAGAACAGTACCCTTCAGCATTTGGTGAGGTGATGTCATCCGGGTTACCTGTCGCGCTGCCAGCACCGCCAGCCAAGGAAGCCACCCCATAGGTCACACAGTCATGACCAAATGTTGCGGTATAAACTGCAAAAGATGCCCCATTTCGGCCAAATGAAACAGAATAGTCACCTATGTTTGCAGGATCACCCCATGAGTTTTTAGAGGGCAGTCCGCGCCAAAAGTCTTTTTCGTCGTCAAGTGGTTCGAGATCAGATCCGCCTACGCGTAACCAGCCCTTAATCTTATCAAACGCCCAGATCAGCCCCCGCGTTAAACTCGAACCGGAAGGAATTCCATAGTTAACCTTTTGACCGGTGAGCTTCAAACCATCGCTTTCTGCAAGGTCTGAGCGCAGAGTAGCATCTCCTACACTGAGCCACTTTCCTACCCCTACGCCACCAGCAGAATCTGGCGTTGAACCAGCAGGAACGTCTTTTGGAAATGCACCATCCCAGCGGTAGTATTCGCCTGTCGCCTCAAGGCGAAGAACCTGGTTAGGGAGGGTGAGCGTATTTCCATCTTCAAAGCTATCCAGAGTGATGTAGCCAAATGCGGCAATAGCCTGCTGCGCAAGCCAGCGCATGCCTTCAATGGTGTAATGCTGCACACCGAATCGGTCGGTGTATGTCCACCCCATCGATGTAACGAATTCGTCAATTTTCCCCGCGTTGAATTTCAGGTCGCGAGGTGATTCGCTTGGTACTGCATCTTGCGTTGGTTGCGTAGCCATATTGATTCCATAAAAAAACCCGGCGCAGTGGCCGGGTCTGGTTGGTCGGGGACGGTTCTTATTGGTAGATGGCGTCGCTGTATTCCGCGACGGTCAGAGATACCGTGTTATCTGTGTTCGGTTTGATGCTGTTGACCGTCCATAGCTGACTGTCCAGTTCCTCAACGGTCGCGATGAGGTAGCGCGACGGAAGCTGCACAGTGTCTCCGTTCCAGATATTGAGCTGAATGTTGGGTATCCGATAACAAAGCTTCACGGCCTGCGCATGCTGAACGCCGATATATTCCGACACATCCCACTGTCGTCAGCCGACAGTACTAATGTGGCGCGAAACATCGGCATCGACAAAGCGTGGGATAAATCAGCCTACGCGCCGGCAAGCAAAGAAACACGCGCTGCGGTGCTGGTTGAGCGCATTGAAGCCTTTAACTCTGCAAGTTCGCTGAATTACGACGCAGATCGCGATCGGTTCACGCCACAACTTGCTTTCGAGGTTTGATATGACCGATTACACCGGCAGCAACACGCCAGCGGATCAGCGCGACCTCTGGCGCACTCCACCAGCCCTCTTCGCCTCCCTTGATGCTGAGTTCTGCTTCCAGCTGGATGCCGCCGCGGCGCCTCATAACGCACTGTGCCGGAAGTTCATCACCGCCGAGCAGAATACACTGGAGACTCCCTGGGCTGATTACCTGAATTTACCTGGCTACGTCTGGATGAACCCGCCATACAGCGACATCACACCGTTCGTTAAGAAGGCCGCTACGGAAAGCGCAAATCAGATCGGCACGGTCATGCTGGTTCCGGCAGACACATCGGTTGGCTGGTTTAAGGAGGCTATCCAGACCGCCAGCGAAGTTCGCTTCATCACCGCCGGGCGGCTGGCTTTTATCAACCCGGTCACCGGTAAGCCGGTTAGCGGCAACAACAAAGGCTCAATGCTCATCATCTGGCGACCGTACCCGCGTACACACTGCCACTTCGCAACTGTGGACCGGGACGAGTTGATGGCTTTCGGGGCGAAACTTCTCGCCCGACGGGAGGCCGCATGACGCCAGAAACAGACAACGCCATCCGCGCCGCCTGCCGCCGCTGCACCGAAGAAATACAGCAGGCCATGCGCAAGAAGCCAAAGCCTAACTGGAACGAAACGGTGCCTCCCATCATCAATAAGCATCACAAGAAAATTGAAGCTCTGGGAGTTAGCCTCCTGGAGTTCGTCGTATACACAGGCAGGCTTAATCGCCGCTTCGGAGTGGAATCGTGACCAAATACGCGAAACTGGATAGCGAAGTGTTAAGCGCTATCGGCGCTCAGCCAACCTCGTTTTCGAAGATATTTAGCCCTTCCGTCAGACAGGAGTGCCTCGTCATTGCTGAGGCAGAAGGAAAGCACCCAATGGACGTCTTCCGCATCCTTGACCGCCGACTCCAGTCGCTCAGGAAGCTTGGTGTCATCCAGCACGTCAAAGGCAAGGGGTGGATACAGCCATGAAATCGCAAATCACTAGGTCGCTATCGCGGCCTTTTTTATTGCTGGCGTTCACCTTCAACCGAATTAACCGACAGTTCCGGGAGCATTGACCATGGCCGATATCATCGATACCGCAGCAGAGATTGAAGAGCTTCAGCGTAACGCTGCCCTTTCCGCTCACCGAGTAAACCGCAACGCCGAATCAGCTGAGCATTGCGCTGAATGCGGTGAGGATATCCCGGCGCCGCGGCGCGCTGCCGTTCCCGGCTGCAAGACGTGCGCCAGTTGCCAAGAAGAGATTGAGTTGAAGTTAAAAATTTTCAGGTGAAGTAATATGCAGATAGTGTTTTCTTGGATCCTACTAACATTTACAAGGATATGCTCATGAGTGGGAATGAGTTCGATTATTACGACCTAACTTCAAAAATAATCATTGGGCTGGTAACCGGTATTGTAGCTGCATTCTTAACCGCTAAATTTGCTCTCAATCGATTTTACAAAGAAAAGTGGTGGGAAAAACGACTGGGCTCATTCACCGATGTAATCGATAAAGCTTATAGGGTCAAAATGACTGACCGCTATTTTCTGAATCTAGAATATAGCCTCACGCAGGAACAAGATGAAACGTTTAACAGACACCCTCCTGAACAGGAAAAGTTACTCAGAGACCTTTATTGGGAGGATATACAGGAACTTGAACGAATAGCTCAACTTTCTGATTTTACGTTGACCCCAAAAGCATCTAAGTTGTTGAATGATTTTGTCAAAATGAGGGCAGAAACTCGCTCTGACTACTATAGGGATGATGCAATAAATTCCCTTGAGGCCGCTGAAGCAGATCTTGAGGCATCAGAAACATTACTGGATGGGCTTGTGCAGGAAGCTAAAAGGGCACTGAAAATAAAGTAATATTTACAACCACTAACAACTAATTCTCACCGCCTACGGGCGGTTTTTTCTTATCTGATTTCGATTAATCAACACGTCAACGCCGCCTCGCATATAATGCCAGGCGGCTAAGGAGTTCTCATGGCTAAGCTTCTCAACTTGCAGGAATGGGCTGCTGAGGTCTACACGACTCCGCCCTCCCTTTCTACTCTGCGTCGATGGACGCGGGAGGGGCGAATTTATCCCGCGCCGGAGCTGCACGGAAAGGAATATAAGGTCAAGCCTGACGCTATCTACGTGGACCCGCGCAAGAAGAATCTGCGCGCTAAACCGAAACACACCAAACTGCCGTCCGGCGGCACCTTACTGGAGAGACTGACTCATGGCGAAAAGGCCAGTACGTTACGACGCTAACCTGCCCCGTAACCTGACCTATCGTAAAAGAGACAGACTTTACAGCTGGCGCAATCCGGTGACCGGGCAGGAGATTTCTCTTGGGCGGATTGATCGCAAGGACGCCGTTGCGCAGGCCATTGAGGCCAATAACTACATCGACCAGAATTACCTTCCCTCTTCTCTCCTGGATCGCATAAAGGACGTGCCCACTTTCACAGTGGCCGCATGGCTGGAGCGTTACGAGGTGATTCTCGAGCGGCGCGAGCTGAAACCAAATACGATGAAGGTCAGGCGAAACCAGATCGCTACCATAAAGGAAGAGTTCGGGAAAATACCCCTCGCATCAGTCACGACTAAGGATATCGCCTCATTTCTTGAAGCATACATTCTCTGCGATAAAAAGAGCATGGCTTCCGGACTGCGGTCTGTACTGATGGACATCTTCAGGGAAGCGATCGTAGAAGGACATGTCGACAGGAACCCGGCTGAGCCGACGCGAACGCCGACGCCGAAAGTTAAGCGAGAGCGCCTGCTGCTCGAGCATTTCACCGTCATCCGCCGGGCCGCGTTAACTCATTCTGACTGGGCACCTAACGCATGCGATCTTGCGCTAATCACCGGCCAGCGGCGGGAGGATATCTCACTGTTCAGGTTCAGTGACGTTAAAGACGGGAGGCTTTTCGTTACTCAGGAGAAAACAGGTCACAAACTGGCGCTCCCCCTTGATTTGAGGCTGGACGTCGCCGGGCTTGTGTTGCAGGATGTCATTGATCGATGCCGGGTGAACAACCCTTCCGATTTCATGCTCTACTCGCCGGTTCGCCGCGGGGGAAGAAAGCCAGGGCCGCTAACTCCTGACGGACTCACCCAGGCGTTCGCAGAGATAAGGGATTCGACCGGGTTAAAATTCGGCCCTAACCCACCGCCGTTTCATGAGATCAGAAGTCTGGCGAGCAGGCTCTATGAAAAGGAGCGAGGGGAAGAATTTGCTCAGCGTTTACTCGGCCACAAAAATTTAACAATGACCAAAAAATACCTGGACGCACGCGGTGCAGAGTATGTTATGGTTTAGACAGGATATGGAATATTCGAGTAATTTTCGGGGGATTTCGTGTTGAGACCGAAAAAACTCTTATGAAACAAATAGATAAAAAGAGACCGAATACGATTCCTGTATTCGGTCCAGGGAAATGGCTCTTGGGAGAGAGCCGTGCGCTAAAAGTTGGCATTAATGCAGGCTCAATCGCCTTGCCCTTTAAGAATAGATGACGACGTCAGGTTTTCCAGTCCACAGTAAAAGTGGTCTGAAAAAAAGCGTCAGAACATCACTAAATGTGAAAAACCGCAGAGCTTTTACAAGCACCTGCGGTTTTTTTTACTGGAAACCTGACGGCTAGCAGAGCTTTTTAGCGCGCTCAATAAACGGTGCCAGACTCTTCTTCTGCCCGGGGTTTGCCGGGTCATCCACCTGGATCACGCTGACAGGCTGTCCGTTACTTTTCCCGCTGGCAACCTGCTGCTCCGCTACGTCATTTAACGGATACTGCACGAGCGTACTGGGATTGATGACATACAGCGCGTTACCGGGACGGCAGGTGAGCATGACCTCTTCACGATTAAATGCCCAGTTGTCCTTACCCACTTCAAACCGGCTGACGGTGATGACCTGCGGCGCGGCCAGCGCACTGCTGGCACAGGTGAGAAGTAAAAGAGAAAGCAGTGTCTTTTTCATAAGTTATTAAACCTTGTCAGAAGGGTTCCCAGGTCGCGAACAGGCTGACGGCCGCCAGTACCAGCGCGCCCAGCACCACTTCTGCCTGTGTCATCCTGATAAAAATCTGTTGTTCCCGCCCGGCATCAGGGCGAAAGCGTGGCACAAGAAAATACCGATTCGCCAGCGCAATTGCCACCATCATGATGACCAGCGCACATTTGAACAACAACAGCCGTACATAAGGCGCTTCCCACGGCACGTCTATGCCCACAATAAAGAGCGTATTGATTATCCCGGTCAGCAGCACGCCCGCCACGGCGTAATGCCCCACACGGGAGAAGCGCATCATGGTAAAGATAGCGGCTGGCTGCCAGCGGCCTTTCGCCAGCCGCATACAGAACAGCAGCGGCAGTAAACCGCCCACCCAGGTGGCGGCGCAGAGCAGGTGAAGCGCATGGTTCAGACGATGCAACGCACCCGGCGCGCCACCGTTCATCGCGGCATGTCCCACGCCCGCCAGCAGCACCAGTTGCCCCATCGCGAGCAGTAACAGCCGTGAGCCCTTTTGCGGGGTAAGCCATGCAGCACCCGCGGTCACAGCGGCCAGCACCATTTGCCACAGCCAGACGCCACCAAACTGCGTGCCCAGCACGCTGCGCCAGACCGGCGGGCGAATGACATCACCCCAGCCGTTGCACATTAACCCACTTTGCAGGCCGAACATCAGCAGAGCAGCCATCAGGCTGATTAAGGCCGCGATATTCTGCTGGCGCTGGAAACGCTGCGTCATGAGGCGCTGCAACGAAGACGGTGCAAACCAGACACTGTATAGCGCGTTGCCGAAAAGTAGTATCAGCGCAACAAAATGGATAAAGCGAAACGCTACGTAGCTCAGGGCCAGCATACTATTTCACGCTAAAGTGATAGCTGCCCTTGGTTTTGTGGCCGTCCACGGAGACCACATGCCAGTCCACCGTATAGGTGCCGGTCGTCAACGGTTTCTCAAGAGGAACAATCAGCTTTGCGTTATCCTTCTCGTCACGCTTCACCGCGCCGGTCTGGATTTTGTGCTGCTGCGCGTCCGTCACCACGACGCCGCTGAAGGCAGGTTCAATGCCTTCCGAGAAATTCAGGGTAATGACGTCGGGTGCCGTCGCGACGGTATTTTCCTGCGGGGATTGTTGCTTAAGGTGCGCATGGGCCAGAGCTGATGGCGCGATTGCCGAAGAGAGCAGAAACACCAGCGCACACGCGACGCGGGAAGGGGTAAAGTGCATCACAATCATTCCTTTTCGTTATGCCTGAATGCTAAAGAATAACTCTGTATAATTAACGAGTCGAGGAACATCCTTTGCTCCCTTGTCATCGTTGAACAATCGCGGTAACGTTGCCGCCGCAGAAAAAGGAGAAGGAAATGAACGTTAACCTGGCCGCCCTTCCTCAGGACGAGATGGACAAAGTGAATGTCGATCTCGCCGCCGCGGGGGTCGCATTCAAAGAGCGTTACAACATGCCCGTCGTGGCTGAAGTGGTAGAGCGTGAACAACCTGCGCATCTGCGCGACTGGTTCCGCGAACGTCTTATTGCGCATCGCCTCGCCTCCGTTAATCTCTCGCGCCTGCCGTACGAACCTAAAGTTAAATAAGCTTAACGTCCCGTTACACTTCCTTACGCGTTATGTGGCAGGATAAGAAAACCCTGATAAATTTAGGTGTAATCTTAAAATCCCAGCGACTTAGTGTATAAGGAAGTCACGATGTCACGATGGACTATTGCCGCGGCTCAGTATGCTCCGCGGCACAACTGTGTTGATGAGCACGTAAAACATCACCTGCACTTTATTGCCGAGGCTGCCTCGCATGGGTGCGATTTAGTCGTCTTTCCGGAGCTTTCGCTTACCGGCCCTGGCGGAACAACCTTACCCCCACCCCCTGACGATTTGCAGCTTGCCCCCCTCCTTCACGCGGCGCAGTCACGTTTCATCACGGTGATTGCCGGTATTACTCTCCAGCAACAGAAAGGACTCGCGCTATTCCCCCCTAACCTGTCGACCATCCGGCGTTATCCGCAGGGTAACGGTGCGGGTGTTAATCCTGGCAATAAACGGTTAACCATCGTTGATAATCAGGCTGACGCCCCGGAACTGGACCCAGAGGCAACGCTGTTCACCAGCAGCCTGGCGGTGGGTGAGCAACGCTGGCGGCAATCCATCAGTTCGTTACAACGCTTCGCGCATAAGTACGCCATCGCGGTATTAATGGCGAACGCGCGCAGCGGTAGCGCGTTATGGGATGAAAAAGGTCAGCTGATCGTGCGTGCCGATAAGGGAGAGTTGCTGTTAACCGGTTCTTTGGGCCGACAGGGTTGGCAAGGGGATATCATTCCATTAGGCTAGGCATTTTAGGATCAGGAGCGATCAATGCTGCGCGTCATCGATACCGAAACCTGCGATTTGCAGGGTGGAATTGTGGAAGTCGCCTCTGTCGACGTGGTTGACGGAAAGATAGTCAATCCAATGAGCCACCTGGTGCGCCCGGACCGTCCCATCAGTGCGCAGGCGATGGCAATTCATCGCATTACGGAATCGATGGTGGCGGATAAGCCGTGGATTGAAGAGATCATCCCTCTTTACCACGGTAGCCAGTGGTATGTCGCCCATAACGCCAGCTTTGACCGCCGCGTGCTGCCGGAGATGCCCGGTGAATGGATTTGCACCATGAAGCTGGCGCGCCGTCTGTGGCCGGGGATCAAATACAGCAATATGGCGCTGTATAAGTCGCGCAAACTAAGCGTGCGGACGCCGGAAGGACTGCATCATCACCGCGCCCTCTATGACTGCTACATCACCGCAGCGCTCCTGATTGATATCATGAATACTTCCGGCTGGACGCCGGACGATATGGCGACCATTACCGGCCGCCCCGCCCTACTGACCACCTTCACGTTCGGTAAATATCGTGGAAAACCGGTATCGGAAGTGGCGGACAACGATCCGGGCTATCTGCGCTGGCTGTACAACAACCTCGACAGAATGAGCCCGGAACTGCGCCTGACGCTGAAGCATTATTTAGGCGAAGCCTGAGTTCCCGCGCGGCCTGGCAGCGTATCCTGCGCCAGGCCAATCAAAAAGGCGTACTCCAGCGCCACCCCTTCATAGGATTTAAATCGCCCTGATTTCCCTCCGTGCCCCGAGTCCATATCGGTACACAGCAGCAGCAGATTATCGTCAGTTTTTAGCTCACGCAGCTTCGCCACCCATTTCGCGGGCTCCCAGTACTGTACCTGGGAATCGTGCAGGCCGGTGGTCACCAGCATATGCGGATAGGCTTTCGCCTCGACGTTATCGTACGGGCTGTACTCTTTCATGTAGCGGTAATAGGTTTCATCCTGCGGGTTCCCCCACTCCTCAAACTCCCCGGTGGTCAGCGGAATGGTTTCGTCCAGCATGGTCGTCACCACGTCCACAAACGGCACCTGAGCGATAACGCCTTTAAACAGTTCAGGCCGCTGGTTTACCACGGCTCCCATTAACATGCCTCCGGCGCTGCCCCCCATGCCAAAGCAGAGTTGCGGATCGCCATAACCCTGCGCGATCAGCGCATCGCAGACATCAAGGTAGTCATTGAAGGTATTTTTCTTTTTGAGAAATTTTCCGTCTTCATACCAGTGCTGACCCAGCTCGCCGCCGCCGCGAATATGGGCAATCGCATAAACAAAACCGCGGTCGAGCAGGCTCAGCCTGCTGCTGCTGAAATCGGCGTCCATGCTGGATCCGTAGGAGCCGTAACCGTAGACGAGGATGGGGTTTTTACCTTTGTTGAAGTGATCCTTGTGGTAGACGAGAGACACGGGGACTTCAACGCCGTCGCGCGCGGTCACCCACAGGTGTTCACTGCGATAATTTTCCGACTCAAATCCCCGGACCTCAGCCTGTTTAATCACCTGACGCTGCCCGGTGTCCATATCCAGCTCAAACAACGTGTCCGGGGTAGTCATTGACGAATAGCCGTACCGCAGGCGGGACGATTCCGGTTCCGGGTTAAAGCCGATCCACGTCACGTAAGCCGGGTCATCGAACGCAATGCCCACCACTTCGCGGGTTTTGCGGTTGATTTGGCGGATACTGGTCAGTCCGCGCTGACGCTCTTCCACCACCAGCCAGTCGGTAAACAAGGTGAACCCCTCCAGCATCACCTGATCGCGCGCAGGAATTAACACTTCCCACTTCCGTTCATCGCGCACTTTGGTTTTATAAAGGCCAAAGTTTTTGCCCTCGCGGTTCGAACGCAGGTAAAAGCTGTGCTGGAAGTGATCCAGACTGTACTCATGATCTTTACGGCGCGGCAGGAAGCATAACGGCTGGGCATCCGGCAGTTCGGCATCCAGCAGCAGCACCTCAGAGGTGGTGGCGCTGGCAAGGAAGATAATCACGTAGTGGCGAGACGAGGTTTTATGCAGGCTGACGTAGAACGTCTCGTCTTTTTCTTCATACACAAGCTCATCGTCGGCGGAATCGGTCCCCACCGTATGACGCCAGACCTGATAAGGCAGCAGCGTTGAGGCATGCTTTTTAACGTAGTAGACCGTTTCTGAATCGTTACCCCAGACGAAATCGGGGGAGACATTATCCAGCATTTCGGGATACCAGTTTCCCGTTTCAAGATTGCGGAAACGCAAACCGTACTGGCGGCGGGAGAGGTAATCCTCAGCCAGCGCCATAATGGCGTTATCGGGGGAAATGGACATGCCGCCCAGCGTATAAAACTCACTGTGGGCAGCACGTTTGTTAGCATCCAGCAGGATCTCCCATTCGTCCCACTCGGCGCTCAGCACAGACTGGCGCTGGTAGATGGGATATTCGTTTCCCGGCTCATAAATATGGCGATAGCGATAACCGTTTTTGCACCACGGGGCAGAGACATCACGCTGGGGGATACGCTGCACCATTTCGTTCAGGAGCTGATCCTGAAGCGCCTGCTGGCTGGCCATGACCTGGCGGCCATAGTCGTTTTCCTCGTGCAGATAGTCGAGCACCTCTGGCCGGGAACGAGAATCGTCCCGCAGCCAGTAGTAGTTATCGATACGCGTATCGCCATGCGTGGTGATCGCATAAGGAGTACGTCGGGCTTTTGGAGGCATGGCATTCTTACTTTTTCGTTTTACATCCTATAAGGTTGGCAAAACACGCGTATGATGCAAGCGAAACATGGCCTTCTAGCCCGCGAGGGTCTGCTTCTGCTGCTGAATATCCTGCTCAATTCCCTCACGAACGTCCTGTGGGATCTTCAGCGCATCACCCAGGGCGTTCAGGTAGCTGCGCTCCATAAAGTGATCGATATCGATGGCAGCACAGCTCAGAAAATAGAGTTCCAGTGCCTCTTCTTCGTTTTTCACGCTTTGCGCCAGACGCTGCGGATCGAGCGGCTGTTCGATGGCCTGCGCCACCAGCGCCCTGCCCTGCTCCTCAACGCCCGCTTCCCGCATCTGCTGTTCAATTGCGGCACGTTCACTGGCATCAATATGCCCGTCGCTCTTGGCTGCAAAGACCAGGGCGAGGATCAGACGCTCGGTGCGTAAATCTAACGGCGATACCTGCTTCCCGTACTGCGGTTCATCCTGATGCGCGTTGCGCACCTTGTCTTTGTATTTGTTCCATAAGACGGAGCCTGCAATAGCCCCTCCGCCCGCCAGCAGCGCGCCGGTACCGTATTTGGTAAGCAGTTTCCGCGATGATTTATTGGCAACCAGCAAACCGGCCAGCCCGCCGAGCGCACCCGGCACAAGCAGCTTGCTCAGACCCTGCTCGCCGGACGACGAGCCTTTTTGTCCCAACAGGGATTGCAGTTGATTCATCCAGCCTGACATATTTTTCCTCACGTAACAGTGCGTAACCTTCACAGCCTAAGCGAGCGGGTGTCAGGAAATGTCTGTCAGTGCTAAAGAAGCGCAAATTTCTCCCCTGTCCGGGTTATCCCTATACAAGACAGACGCAAACGTTTTCGTTTATACTGCCTGCATCTTTTTCAGGGGGATTTTTATGACTCGTTTAGGAACTGCGCTGCGTCCTGCCGCGACGCGCGTCATGCTGTTGGGATCGGGTGAACTGGGTAAAGAAGTGGCCATTGAATGCCAGCGTTTGGGTGTGGAAGTGATTGCGGTGGACCGTTATGCGAATGCGCCCGCCATGCACGTCGCGCATCGCTCGCACGTCATCGATATGCTTGACGGTAATGCCCTGCGGGCGTTAATTGCCGACGAAAAACCGGATTTCGTGGTACCTGAAATTGAGGCCATTGCCACTGAGATGTTGGTTGCCCTTGAACAGGAAGGCCAGCGCGTGGTGCCCTGTGCCACAGCGGCAAAACTGACCATGAACCGGGAAGGCATTCGTCGCCTGGCGGCAGAAGAATTACAGCTCCCGACCTCCAGCTACCGTTTTGCCGGGGATAAAGCTGCGTTTCTCCAGGCCGTAGAGGAGATTGGCTACCCGTGCATCATTAAGCCGGTAATGAGCTCCTCTGGCAAAGGGCAGAGCTTTATCCGCGACAGCAGCACGCTGGACAAAGCCTGGGACTATGCCCAGCAGGGCGGCCGTGCCGGTGCCGGGCGCGTCATCGTAGAAGGCGTGGTGAAATTTGATTTTGAAATTACCCTGCTCACCGTCAGCGCCGTGGATGGCGTTTATTTCTGCGACCCGATTGGTCATCGCCAGGAAGACGGCGATTATCGCGAATCCTGGCAGCCGCAGCAGATGAGCGCGCTGGCGCTGGCACGCGCGCAGGAGATCGCCCGCAAAACGGTGCTGGCGCTGGGCGGCTACGGCCTGTTCGGCGTGGAGTTGTTTGTTTGCGGCGACGAGGTGATCTTCAGTGAAGTCTCCCCTCGCCCGCACGATACCGGGATGGTCACGCTGATTTCGCAGGATCTCTCTGAGTTCGCGCTGCACGTACGTGCTTTCCTCGACCTGCCGGTTGGCGGCATCCGTCAGTACGGCCCGGCAGCCTCGGCGGTGATCCTGCCGCAGCTGACCAGCCAGAATGTCACCTTTGACAACGTCGAAGGTGCGGTAGGCGCAGGCTTGCAGGTTCGGCTGTTCGGCAAACCGGAGATCGACGGAGCCCGTCGTCTGGGCGTGGCATTAGCGACCGGGGAAAACGTGGACGAAGCCGTCGCGAGAGCGAAAAAAGCGGCCACTGCGGTGAAAGTGACAGGGTAAATAACTAAAGGCTGGTCAAGTAAGCGACCAGCCACATAGCATGATTAACGTTGTTTCGTTTCTATCGCTTCCATTCGTATTCCATGTCCTCGTAGGCTTCATTCGTTTTCGAGATGAAAACAAAACTACCGAGGCCTATAAAAATAACGAAGGGAATGATTATGCTCGCAATCAGTTCCCAGATTGCTGGCGGATCGTTTTGCGCCAGTAAACTGATACGATAGGCAATGAGGGATAACACGCAGAATAAAGCCGCCATCCCCGCAGGATAAAGGGGATTACTCCAGTTACACCAGGTAAGTTTATTTGGGATAGCTGTCTTCATGGAGGAAAGCGCAGTAATACAAAATTTGTTTTTGTCTGAATATGCTACCAGTTGCTCCCCCTGGGCATATTTTACCGCATCCGCCGCAAATGCCAGAGCCAGCCACCGATACCCGGCACTCTTTGCGCCCAGAGAGGCATCGATATCCAGCCGTTCCACCGTGAGCGCTTTTTTGTCCAGTGCCTGCATTAATGGATATTTTTCAATACGGGACAGCCCGGTATACCAGAGATTTTTCGGCGTAAGTACCGAACCCGTCTCAAGGAAGACCGCCATGTTGTCCTCTACATCGGTCACATCAGACATAGGCTGATATAAATATACCGGTTTTTCGCCCTCCTCCCGGACATAATGACTGGTCAGCAGGAATGCACATGCATTTTCCATGCTCTTTGATTCGCCGCTTTCTTCATGTAAATGAACGATAACAATCAGTCGGTTTTCAACTTTGTAATCAGATAAGTTCATCCATTGGCTAACGATCGCGTAGTCAGGGCATTCTGTGCTGTACTCAATTTTACACGTGCTGGCCGTTTCAATACCCAACCGCTCCAGAGTGCGTCTCAGTTCATCAATGCAGGATCCGCTCCCTCCGCGAACCCAGACAACGGTTTCAAAAATACGGTAGTTATAGCCCTTCAATTTTTCTGCCATCGGGTCCAGTAAGCGGTAAAACATCTGTTCATTCCTGGTCTGGTCGAAGCGATCTTCCAACTGAATGTTAACCGGCGTTTTCGGTGCCAGCGGAAATTCGCCTTCCAGTTTCAACATATTCAGCGCGGGTTGCTCCAGGGGGGTTATTGAAGACCATGCTGCGATAGCCATATTTTTCCGCGCATACGCCTTTAAATTAATCTCCTGCTCTTTTGCTATGAATTTTCGGGTTTCAGCATAATGAATGTTGGCGTCATGAAATATGAAACTTGTAAAAACTAACAACGACACAACACAGATGGGCAGAATAACTGAAGGCACAAAAAAGAGAGCCGTAACGTGTTCCTGTTCAGGCCAGGTTAGAGCCCGGATCGCGAGGCCCATTGCGACGGCTATCACATAGAGGAAAACAATCATGACGACTGGCAGAGTGGAATCCGGGTCTGGCTGTTTTTTGTATAACCACCACGCGCGCATTACGAAGCTCCCGCCACAGGTAAGGTACTTTTGATTTCACATCCACACGCCGCGCGACAGCCATCTACCACAACCCCACGGCCATGCATGGTCCAGGTTGGGTGACATTCAGTGATTGGGAACGTCCCTTTATGGAGCGGACACTGCACAAGATCATCTTTCAAGGCCACGGGCTGACCCATAAAGTCTGCCCCAGAGGCCTTAGTGACTTTTCCTCCGCTTATCAGCGGATCGTTTAACCTAATGACGCCTTTCATCGCTTTATCTCCCTATTTTCCCGCATCCATATCACAGCGCATATGATCCCAGCCGGTGTACTCCTTCACTTCGGGTACGCTGTCGGGTAAATCTTGCCAGTTAGCCTTAAATTGCTGCGTGCTGTGCTTAAGCCCCTGCTTAGTCATATAGACCATTCCCCAGGCCCAGCCAGGGAAACGGGGGTCCAGCGTATCGCTTACTTTATTTCCCATTCCGTCATCCACGGTATAGGCAATCCCCGGCCCACCGGGCAGAATGCGCGGGTCTTCAAATGGTTTTGACGACATGTACAGCCGGTGCTTGGTGAGTAGAAAGCCCTGATCGTTGACGACGGTGAAAGATATGACATCATCATAATAAGGAGCGTTACCTCCATCAGGTTCATTGCTCCCTGGTGACATAGATGCACCACCTCTTTCCCACGTTTTCCCATAGTCTTTTGATACTGAAAAACCACCAGTAACATTTCCCCACCACGGAATAGCAAGATAGTGCTCTGAAGGATGCACGAATTTTTTGGTGAAGATTCGATAAAACTGACTGGCAATTTGTGAATGGATACCTTTCTTAGTATCGCTAAACCAAAGTTCACCTTCGCAATCCCAGCCTTTCAGTTCGAGATAACGATGATCATCGAACCGGTAAACAACCTGTGTGGGCGGTTCTTTCGCCTGGCATCCGGTTGCCAGCACAACGGAAGTAGCTGCGAGAACGGTACATAATCCTTTCATCAGTTATCGCCCCGCATCCATATCACAGCGCATATGATCCCAGCCGGTATAGCCTTTCACGTCGGGTACGCTGTCGGGTAGGTCCTGATAGTTTGTCTTAAATTGAGCTATATCTTCGTGCAGACCTTCTTTGGTGATGTAATCCAGCCCCCAAGCAGGACCAGAAGAACCGGGTTCCAGCTTCCCGCTGACTTTGTTTCCCATTCCGTCATCCACGGTATAGGCAATCCCCGGCCCGCCGGGCAGAATGCGCGGGTCTTCAAATGGTTTTGACGACATATACAGCCGGTGTTTGGTCAGTAAAAAGCCCTGATCGCTGACGACGGTGAAAGATATAACATCATCATAATAAGGAGCGTTACTTCCATCAGGTTCATTGCTCCCTGATGACATAGATGCACCACCTCTTTCCCACGTTTTCCCATAGTCTTTTGATACTGAAAAACCACCAGTAACATTTCCCCACCACGGAATAGCAAGATAGTGCTCTGAAGGATGCACGAATTTTTTGGTGAAGATTCGATAAAACTGACTGGCAATCTGTGAATGGATACCTTTCTTAATATCGCTAAACCAGAGTTCACCTTCGCAATCCCAGCCTTTCAGTTCGAGATAACGATGATCATCGAACCGATAAACAACCTGTGTCGGCGGTTCTTTCGCCTGGCATCCGGTCGCCAGCACCAATACTGCTGCTGACAGACCCACACATAATTTTTTCATGCTCAATCCTTAAGCCAGCTGACTCTCACTCTTGGGTTTCGGCATATCCCATTGCAGGTTTGCTATTTCCTGATTTCCAACAGCCAGATCGCGGGACGGTTTAACCATTGTGGAATTGTTAAAGTGGTTCTTTACCCCAAATACTCCTGTCGGTAAAACCTCGTCAGGTTTGTTCATGTAGTTCTTTGTAAACTGCTCATTGAGTCGTCCCGTTTTGTAATAATCTTTCGCAAATTGATAACCGTTCTGCGGATCGCGCCAGTCCGCACGATGTAGCAACCCTTCCCAAAATTTCCCCGCCTGATAATCGAATGATTTGCACTGCCCAATAGCCAAATCAAACGCCATAGCGTGCGATGGCACAAATTCGCTCATCACAATAGAGGAGTGCTGGCTGTAGCCTACCGGGTCGATTTTCTGCCATTCCGCTTGCAGTTCTTCCGGTGTTTTCTTCCAGGTAAGGGTAACTAACTGAAAATCACGCGAACCTGACACCTCACCATAAATAACTTCATGCTTGCGTTCAAAACTCTCTTCTTTAAGCTCTGAAGCAGATAAAACGTGACCAGGCTGCCAGCCAATATTTTGATAGCGGTTCACAGCAAAGGTTGTCGTTACCGTGCGCTTAATGGCGCTGGCTTTGGCGGAATAGGAAATGTAGGCATCCGGGCTGTCCGGATCGACATAATAGGTATACGGTTTATCACTGGTTTTAGGATCGTTATCCGGGTGATTATCCTCCCCCTGGAGTTTGAAAATAAAAGGTTCCGGTAACTCCTCACCGTTTATCAACACATCGCGAGCGCTGTAACTGGCGTTCGTGAGAAAGGCATATTTTGCATCCCCCTCATTTCGCGATGGTAGCTCAAAGGGGTTAGCGTCAGGGATTTTTCCTACTTCACCATGCTGGTAAAACACGCGCTGAAACAGATTCGGTATATCACTGGCAATATTCTGAGGAATGCCCCGCCAGCCAACCCCCTGCACATTCTCCAGCGACACGACGCCGTCATTCGGGCAAAAGTAGTTATACACTTTACCGTCGTTGCTTCGGCAATATCTGTCATCCGTTCGCAGCGGATTATCGGAAGGTTTACGCAGGGTACAGGAGGCCTCCAGAGCCAGTAATTCGCTCTCTGCTATTTTCCCGCCACCTTTCCATTGCGTATGCATAAGGCGACAGAAATTTTTAAATGTCTGCTGTCTGGCATCGTCGGTCTGTTGATAACCCGGCTGAATATTTTCAGCCACGCGCGACTTAAGAGAATACGGTGAGTGATTAAGAATGACACAGTTGACAGGCTTTAATCCCTCTTGTTTGACCAACATATTCGCCAGCATGGTAAGGATAGTGCCCTGACTGTGCGCCACTACGTTGATAACATCATTTGCTGTGACCGGATTTCGGCGGATAGTTAAAATCAAATCCGCCAGCCGTTGAGCGGCAAAAAACTGGTAAATGCGGTGCGGGTTTTCATAAATGGGATGGGTAAAATCGCCATCATTGAAGTGCAGCGAGGCAAATCCCGCAGCGGCAACGCCGAAGCCACCGGCGCCGGGCCCCAGCATATCCGGGATCGTCGTCGTCGCGTTGGCAAAGGTCCCGCCCCCCTTGGCAAAACTCTTATCAAGTGCGTTCTTAAAGTTATCGTTCTGGTACTGAAACGGCCCTTTTCCGTCATTACCCAGCGACTTTTTATTCGTCTCGTTATCTTCCTGGTACGCATCATAGGGAAGATGCGCATTGTCACTCAGCTTCCCGACTTCCTCCCGGTAGCGCTTCTGGTCCGCCCGGTAGTCAGCATGCGTAACCGGTTTATATCCCCAGTAAAACGGGATGATGGGAGAACGCCCGGGAGTAATAATTCCGTAGTCTTTCCATTCGTGGGCGTAAAAATCCTGCCGGTTAAGTCGCTTACCCAGCCCGGTAAGTATACCTTTCTCCTGATTCTGGTAGGCTTCACCCACATCGTTCACGCCATGGACGAGGATCACAATGCCGGGCATCGGGCGCGGTATCCCGACGTTGCGCGTCTGGGCGACTTCGCCCAGGGTTTTGTGTACCGGAATATCGCCTTCTGATACCACCCGTGGAGCGTAGGGTTTTGTCTTCGCCTCCGTCATTCCATTATCTCCATTTTATAGCTGTCGAGGTCGTCAGCATCGAGCAGTGTTGAACGACCGGAGCTGTCCGTCACGCCTTCCACCACCTGACCGGATGCACTGGTCAGCCTGAATTTTTTGTTTGCCAGAATTTGCTCCGGATCATCGCAGGCGTGCAGTTTGTAGCGAAGTTTAAAGGCGCCTTTGTCAAAGGATGGCGTCGGTACCGACACACTTTCCGGACCGTCGTATTTCAGGCTCGGCGCTTTGAGCTCAATGCCCGTCGGCGAGAAAATCGTGACCAGTCCGGTCGGGCTGATCCGGATCCCGCCGCCCCCGCAGACAAACTGCATTCCCATTCTGGCACTGCCGTTCATTTTCCCGGCGGTGCTCGTCAGCGTGAAATCCTGCTGCGACAGCATGTGCATTTCGCCCCGCTGCGCCTGCGTCGTAATATCCCCCGCACCGGCAATCATCTGGATGCCGAGTTTGCGGGCAAACAGCGACAGTTTTTCCCCTACGGCCAACGAGAATTTTTTCACCACATTCACGCTGGCATTCCCGCCCGCTGTGGCAATCAGGTCTTTCCCGGCTGACAATTGCAGGCTGTCCGGCGTAACCTGCGCAATTCCACTTTTTCCATATGCCAAAATACCGGGCTCCGCGAGATGACTCAGCGTCTGGCTGAGCGCATTTTGCCGATCGGTTTCCACATTACTCGCACCTGCCGTAAGCGCACTTTGCTGTAGGGTCATCGCCAGCGATAACGCCTTTTCGAGTTGTGCAATAGCCGCTGTCATATCCAGTTGCTTACCCCCCGCGCGGGACTGTGCTTCCGTGGTGATCATCACGCCTTTGGCAGCACGCAGCGCCATCCAGTCGTCGGTGCGAGCCTCCACACCTTCCCCGCGCTTTTTGCCCTCAGCATCAACCAGGTGGCCCACACTCACTTGCCCTTTGCCGTACTCGGTAGAGATTTTGATGTGTTCCTGCCCGCGACGATCTTCAAGACGGATCTTGTTCAACGCGGCCGTGCGGATCACGTTTCGGGTATCGTTACGGTTTGTGACTAAATCCGGGTGACTGCCGTCGTGCATGACATGGGCGATAAAAGGTCTGTCCGGGTCGCCGCCTTCAAAACCAACGGCAACTTCAGTCCCCTCCAGCAACGGAAAGTGAATACCAAAAGTGTCACCGGCGTACGGCCTGCCGAGGCGTACCAGGGCGCTTTCAAATCCGACCCGTTTTTCATCAAGGTCAAAATCGAACTTAACCCGGTAGCGTCCAACCGCATCAAGTCCGGCATAGGTTTTATCTCCCCCGATAGCCATCACTCTGGCGGGCACCGTTCCGGCTATCACCGGCCGGGATATGTATTCAGGACGGAAGCTATAGCCGTGGATATAGGGGATCCCAGAAAGTACGGCGCGATAGTGTTCAGCACGGCTGCCGCGGATAATCATCGCAGTTATCACAAACCCGGACTTAAACCCGTCAGGTACAGGCCCTGAGGGATAAAACATAATGCCTGGCTGAAGCTCGGGATCGCTGTTTGTCGCCCCCAGAAGACTCTGTCCGTTCAACAGGCGTTCATAACGCAGACGAGCGTAAAATGCGGCGGTTTCCGCCTCTTCACCGTGAAAATCCCCCGCAGCAAGATAGTGATCGGCATAGTGATAGTGTTGGCCTGTCGTTACACCTTCGGGAATATCGCTCGTTTTAATGGTCTTATCCGTCTGCGGCGATTGCGGGTCACGGTAGTTATAGGTGCGAACCAACACATTTTTTGGGATCAGGCCGTGCTGCTCCTCCAGATCGGTGATGTATTCGTTATAACTGGTCATGCCTGAATGTCGGACATAAGGCATCTGTTTGTCGCTGAAGTTGTAACGACGCGCAGAATCCCCAAAAATAACGACGGTTTCCGTTTTCACTTTGTTGTGATTCTCAAAACGGAACCAGATCCCTATCTCTGCCAGCAGCCGACGGATGAACCGCAAATCGGTTTCTTTCCACTGAATGATCATTTCCCGTCGTGGATAGCTGTGGCTCAGTTGCTCAAAATCAATGTTGTAGCCGTCAAAGTGACCACTGTCCTTCATCAGCTTTGTAACGAGCTCCGGGACTGTCATGTTCATGTAAACCGCAGAACGGTAATTTTGATCCAGCAGCGCCAGCTCATGCTCCAGCACGCATTCATACAGTGCTTCGTCACCTGAAGACATCAGCCGGGAAAATTGGGTGATCGTGCCATTAATCTGGCGAACCGGCAGCCAGGAGGTTTGCCCATGCCATGAGGCTTCCAGATTGGGTGCACGCAGAATAAACTCAGCCCTTTGATTAAGAACAGCATTAATGGCAATGTTTTGATCCGGACTGGTAAAGCGAATGGTATAGCGATAAGGCTCGCTTAATATCTCTTTTCCTGTAAAAGAATGAACATCAGAAATAACATTTTTGCTACGCGGGAAATACAATAAGTATCTGTTTAACGTGTCCCGCCGTTGAGCCACCTCAGATTCCCCTGACATTATTATCTATCCTTTTAACAAACGTTCCGTTTATTAAAAACAATACACCTATCGTTCTCCTATTAAAATACCCAACCTCAAGTTGAATTGACTCAAAGGAAGTAACATTATTCACAAAATAAATAAAAAGAGCCCAGACAATCTCATCACAGATAAATTAAGAATGAATTATTCATCAAGTATATAAGTGAGGGATTATTTAATAATGAAGAATGATACGCCTGGGGGTTAGGGATATTAAAAATGTTTGTGGGAAGAAGAAGAAGAACTTATACATGCTGGTCACATAAAGTGACCAGCATCAGGCCAGAGGGCCTGCTTTATGCATTGAGCATTTGTTACTGTTTCGCGCCTTCTACCGCTTCGCGAGCCAGTTTAGTAATGCGATCCCAGTCGCCTGCTTCCAGCGCATCCGCCGGAACCAGCCAGGAGCCACCGATGCACAGCACGCTTTTCAGCGCCAGGTAGTCGCGGTAGTTGGCCGGAGAGATGCCACCCGTTGGGCAGAAACGCACCTGGGAGAATGGGCCTGCAATCGCCTGCAACGCTTTGGTGCCGCCGTTCGCTTCAGCCGGGAAGAATTTAAACTCTTTCAGGCCGTAGTCCATACCCAGCATCAGTTCAGAAACGGTGCTGATACCCGGGATCAGCGGAATAGAACCTTCGGTTGCGGCTTTCAGCAGCGGCTCGGTCAGGCCCGGGCTGATGGCAAACTGTGCGCCCGCTTCGGTCACTTCCGCCAGCTGCTGCGCATTCAGAACCGTACCAGCACCGATGATCGCTTCCGGCACTTCTTTGGCGATAGCGCGAATCGCATCCATCGCACAGGCAGTACGCAGGGTCACTTCCAGAACACGAACGCCACCCGCAACCAGCGCCTTCGCCATTGGGACAGCGTGCGCCAGTTTGTTTACCACAATAACCGGCACGACAGGGCCAGTAGTCAGGATTGCTTCTGCACTTGTTTTCCAGTTTTTCATCAGAGTTTTCTCTCGCCAGATCGTTAAAATCAAGTCGTCTTAAAACGTAATACAGGTTGCGCCCTGCTCCGCACCGGAGAGTTTCTCACGCAACGCACCAAACATCTCGCGTCCGGTACCCACTCGGGATGCGCTCAGGTCAGGAATATGTGGCTGACGCGCCGCCAGCTCTGCTTCGTCCACCAGCAGGGTTAACTCGCCTGTCTGACCGTTAACGCGGATCATGTCTCCATCATGGACTTTCGCCAGCAGGCCGCCGTCGTAGGCTTCCGGGGTGACATGAATCGCTGAAGGCACTTTACCTGATGCCCCCGAGAGGCGTCCATCGGTCACCAGCGCAATTTTGAAACGGCGGTCCAATAATACACCAAGCGGCGGCATAAGTTTATGTAATTCTGGCATCCCGTTCGCTTTTGGTCCCTGATGACGCACCACGACTACGCAGTCTTTATCAAGCAGACCCGCGTCGAAGGCAGGTAAAACGTCGTGCTGGCTTTCAAACACCACCGCCGGGGCTTCGATAACCTGATTCTCTTCCGGCACGGCAGAAGTTTTCATTACGGCACGCCCAAGGTTACCGCTCAGCACTTTGGTGCCGCCGTGAGGAGAGAACGGCTGTTCGAAGGTCGCGATAACCTGAGGATCGAGCGAGTTGCTCGCCCCCTCGCGCCAGTCCAGCTCACCGTTGTTCAGCCACGGCTCAAGGGTATAGCGATGCAGGCCAAAGCCCGCCACCGTGTTGACATCCTCATGCAGCAGGCCGCCTTTCAGCAGCTCGCGCATCAGCACCGGCACGCCGCCCGCGGCCTGGAAGTGGTTAATGTCCGCCGGACCGTTCGGGTACAGACGAGCCATCAGCGGTACCACGGAAGAGATCTCGGAGAAGTCATCCCAGTTGATCAGAATGCCCGCCGCGCGCGCCATCGCGACAAGGTGCATGGTATGGTTGGTTGAACCGCCGGTCGCCAGCAGGGCGACAATCCCGTTGACGATGACTTTTTCATCCACCATTTTGCCCATTGGCATCCACTCGTTGCCGTTACCGGTCAGACGCGTCACCTGACGGGCTGCGGCTTCGGTCAGCGCTTTACGCAGTGGCGCATCCGGCTGGATGAACGACGAGCCCGGTAGCTGCATCCCCATAAACTCGACCACCATCTGGTTGGTGTTGGCCGTACCGTAGAACGTACAGGTGCCCGGCGCGTGATAGGACGCGGCTTCCGCTTCCAGCAGCGCCTGACGGTCCGCTTTTCCTTCGGCATACAGCTGGCGGATACGGACTTTTTCCTTGTTTGGCAGACCGCTTGCCATCGGGCCTGACGGCACAAAAATCGCTGGCAGATGGCCAAACGACAGCGCGGCCATCACCAGTCCCGGGACGATTTTGTCGCATACGCCCAGGTAGAGCGCGCCATCAAACATATTGTGAGAGAGGCCCACTGCCGCCGACATGGCGATCACTTCGCGGCTCAACAGAGACAGCTCCATACCGTCCTGTCCCTGAGTCACGCCATCACACATGGCCGGCACGCCGCCTGCAACCTGGCCCACCGCGTTCACGCTGTGCAGCGCATTGCGGATGATAGACGGGTAAACCTCATACGGCTGGTGGGCTGAAAGCATGTCGTTATAGGAAGTAATGATGGCGATATTGTTACGCAGCATGCTTTTCAGCGCGTCTTTATCACCAGGCTGGCAGGCGGCAAAGCCGTGGGCCAGATTCCCGCAGGCCAGCTGTGAGCGATGGACCGTTTCACTCTTCGCCTGTTCGATGCGGGCAAGGTAGGCAGCACGGGTCTCTTTCGAGCGTTCAACGATGCGTTGTGTTACGCGTAACAATGTCGGATTCATAAAAGCTCCTCTAATTTATCTGTCCAGGCTCGGGAGTTTACACAGTTTCTGACGGTTGTTAACAACGCTGAAACGCCTGATATCCGGAGCACAGGGGCAAAATGTCTGAAGGGAGTGTAATAAAAAAAGCTCCGCGGGTGAATCCACGCGGAGCTTAAAAGATTAAAAATTATGCCACTTGCTGTGTTAGATCATGTTACCGGTAAAATAACACCTTTGGGCTAAAGATGGGGGTTATTCAAACTCGTTCCAGGAGCGGCCATCACGGGTGATCATCGCAACGGAGGCGACAGGTCCCCATGTTCCCGCCTGATACGGTTTTGGCGCGTCCTGGTCGGCTGCCCACGCTTCGGTGATTGAGTCCACCCACTTCCACGCCTCTTCCACTTCATCGCGGCGGACGAACAGCGCCTGGATACCACGCATGGTTTCCAGCAGCAGACGCTCGTAAGCATCGGCCAGATGCGTCTGGTTGAAAGTTTCAGAGTAACTCAGGTCGAGCTTGGTGGTTTGCAGGTTGTGTTTGTGATCAAGACCCGGCACTTTGTTCAGGATCTGAATATCCACACCCTCATCCGGTTGCAGACGAATAGTCAGTTTGTTCTGCGGCAGTTCCTGCCAGGATTCTTTGAACAGGTTCAGTTCCGGATTTTTGAAGTAGACCACCACTTCGGAGCATTTTGCCGGCAGACGTTTCCCGGTACGCAGGTAGAACGGCACGCCGGCCCAGCGCCAGTCGTCGATATCCACGCGGATCGCCACAAACGTTTCGGTGTTGCTGGACTTGTTCGCGCCCTCTTCTTCCAGATAGCCAGGGACTTTTTTCCCCTGGGCAAAACCTGCGGTGTACTGGCCGCGCACGGTTTTCTCACGCACGTTGGAGCGGTCAATACGGCGCAGTGATTTCAGCACTTTCACTTTGGCGTCACGAATGCTGTCGGCCGTCAGATCTGACGGTGGAGACATGGCAATCATGCACAGAATTTGCAGCAGGTGGTTCTGGATCATGTCACGCATCTGGCCGGCCTGGTCGAAGTAGCCCCAGCGGCCTTCGATGCCCACTTCTTCCGCCACGGTAATTTCCACGTGGTCGATAGTGCGGTTGTCCCAGTTGTTCACAAACAGGGAGTTGGCAAAACGCAGCGCCAGCAGGTTCAGAACCGTCTCTTTACCCAGATAGTGGTCAATACGGTAAACCTGACACTCCTCAAAGAACTCGCCCACCTGGTCGTTGATTTCACGCGAGGTTGCAAGCGACGTACCCAGCGGCTTCTCCATCACCACGCGCGCCGGTTTGGCGTTCAGCTTCGCTTCGCCCAGACCTTTGCAGATGGCGCCGAAGGTGCTTGGCGGCATGGCGAAATAGTTAATGGTGACGCGATTTTCCTGGTCCAGCATTTCACCCAGACGGGTAAAGGCGCTTACATCGTTGACGTCCAGATTGCAGAAATCGAGACGCCCGCTCAGCTTATCCCAAAGGCTTTCATCGATTTTCTCTTTCATGAAGGTTTCGAGCGCCTCGCGCACGACTTTGGTATAAGCCTCCTTATCCCAGTCGGCGCGCCCTACCCCAAGAATTCGGGTATCGGGATGGATCTGGCCCGCTTTTTCGAGCTGATACAGGGAAGGCAGCAATTTTCGGCGTGCAAGATCGCCTTTCGCGCCGAAAATGACCAGGTCACATGCCTGGGCTGTTTGCGTTACCGCCATGTCATTCTCCTCAGTTAGATCTCCTGGTACTCTGCCAGGTATCGTTGTAATTTTATTACAATGCACTGTACTGCTTTTACGCGTTTCCTGAAACCATTAGCGCTTAACGACGCGTGCGATACGGTGATTTTTCGTCGCGCGGGCCATTACGCCCGTCTGGTGACGCAACAAACGTCGATTCTTTGCGCAACAGGGGCAGAGCAAAACCCGACGTCGATCAAGTAATGAAAAAAAACAACAACATTTCTTGTCGACAATTACCCTTTCGGGTGTCCCGGGGGTAATATCGGCTAAATCGAATCAAGGTTTCAACTCTATGAAATCGTTTATGCCCTCATGAGCGTCTTGTTAACAATGAACATGCTGGAAAAAATCCAGTTTCAACTGGAACACCTTAGCAAATCCGAGCGCAAAGTGGCCGAAGTTATTCTCGCCGCGCCCGCTCAGGCGATTCATTCAAGCATCGCCGCTCTGGCACAGGAATCGGGCGTCAGCGAACCGACGGTCAATCGATTCTGTCGTAGTCTGGACACCCGCGGCTTTCCTGATTTTAAACTGCATCTGGCACAAAGTCTGGCAAACGGTACCCCGTATGTTAATCGCAATGTAGATGAAGACGACAGCGTCGATGCTTACACCGCAAAAATATTTGAATCGGCAATGGCCACGCTCGACCATGTTCGCCAGTCTCTGGACATGAGTTCAGTGAATCGCGCTGTCGATCTTCTTACGCAGGCCAAACGGATTGCCTTCTTTGGCCTTGGCTCGTCCGCCGCCGTGGCGCATGACGCCATGAATAAGTTCTTTCGCTTTAACGTGCCGGTGATTTACTCCGATGACATTGTGCTGCAACGCATGAGCTGTATGAATTGTAGCGAAGATGATGTCGTGGTACTCATCTCCCATACGGGCCGCACCAAGAGCCAGGTGGAGCTGGCGCAACTCGCGCGTGACAACGATGCGATGGTCATCGCCCTGACGACGGCAGGTACGCCGCTGGCCCGGGAAGCAACGCTCGCCATTACCCTGGACGTACCGGAAGACACCGACATGTACATGCCGATGGTCTCCCGCCTGGCGCAGCTGACGGTCATCGACGTGCTGGCGACCGGTTTTACTTTACGCCGGGGCGCAAAATTCCGGGATAACTTGAAGCGGGTCAAGGAAGCCCTGAAAGAATCGCGTTTTGATAAAGAATTGCTTATAAAGAGCGATGTTCCCTAATAACGACGATGTACGATTTACGGCATTCGGTCCCCTCGCTACTGCCTTGCGATAGATGAAGGCCGATTCTATGTTCACGCAACACCAAAGTTGTTTCAGTCAACGGAGTATTACATGTCCAGAAGGCTTCGCAGAACCAAGATCGTCACCACCCTAGGCCCGGCCACCGACCGCGATAATAACCTCGAAAAGATTATCGCCGCGGGTGCCAACGTGGTGCGCATGAACTTCTCTCACGGTACGCCAGAAGACCATAAATTACGTGCCGACAAAGTGCGTGAAATCGCAGCTAAACTGGGCCGCCATGTTGCTATCCTCGGTGACCTGCAAGGTCCAAAAATCCGCGTATCGACCTTTAAAGAAGGCAAAGTCTTCCTCAACATCGGCGATAAATTCCTGCTGGATGCCAACCTGAGCAAAGGCGAAGGCGATAAGGAAAAAGTGGGTATCGACTACAAAGGTCTGCCTGCTGACGTTGTGCCTGGCGACATCCTGCTGCTGGACGACGGACGCGTACAGCTGAAAGTGCTGGAAGTTCAGGGTATGAAGGTGTTCACCGAAGTGACCGTCGGCGGCCCGCTCTCCAACAACAAAGGCATCAACAAACTCGGCGGTGGCCTGTCTGCCGAAGCGCTGACCGATAAAGACAAAGCGGATATCGTGACCGCAGCGCAGATCGGCGTGGATTATCTGGCCGTCTCCTTCCCCCGCTGCGGCGAAGATCTGAACTATGCTCGCCGCCTGGCGCGTGATGCAGGCTGCGATGCGAAAATCGTTGCGAAAGTGGAACGCGCTGAAGCGGTCTGCGATCAGGACGCGATGGACGACGTGATCCTGGCGTCTGACGTGGTGATGGTTGCCCGTGGTGATCTGGGCGTGGAAATTGGCGACCCTGAACTGGTCGGTATCCAGAAAGCGCTGATCCGTCGCGCGCGTCAGCTGAACCGCGCGGTGATCACCGCCACCCAGATGATGGAATCCATGATCACCAACCCAATGCCAACCCGTGCGGAAGTCATGGACGTGGCGAACGCCGTGCTGGATGGTACTGACGCGGTGATGCTGTCAGCAGAAACCGCTGCGGGTCAGTATCCGGCGGAAACCGTGGCCGCCATGGCGCGCGTCTGCCTGGGTGCGGAGAAGATCCCAAGCATTAACGTCTCCAAGCACCG
This sequence comes from Enterobacter cloacae complex sp. 402C9, assembly GCF_050030745.1. Taxonomy (NCBI): domain Bacteria; kingdom Pseudomonadati; phylum Pseudomonadota; class Gammaproteobacteria; order Enterobacterales; family Enterobacteriaceae; genus Enterobacter; species Enterobacter cloacae complex sp. 402C9. The sequence goes on from NZ_JBLGUW010000001.1 coordinate 2,755,194, forward strand.
CCTGGATATCCAGTTCGACAATGTGGAAGAAGCGATTGCGATGTCCGCGATGTACGCAGCCAACCACCTGAAAGGGGTCACGGCGATCATCACCATGACCGAATCTGGCCGTACCGCGCTAATGACGTCTCGCATCAGCTCCGGTCTGCCGATCTTCGCCATGTCCCGTCATGAGCGTACGCTGAACCTGACGGCGCTGTATCGCGGCGTGACGCCAGTCTACTTCGACAGCACCAATGACGGTGTGGCCGCCGCGCACGATGCTGTGAACCTGCTGCGCGACAAAGGTTATCTGGTATCCGGTGATATCGTTATCGTGACGCAAGGTGACGTGATGAGCACCATCGGCTCAACCAATACCACCCGCGTACTGACCGTAGAGTAAGCTCCGATCCCCTCTCCCCTAAGGGGAGAGGGGTGAAGGTTTCCTATTTCTTCGGGAAAAGCTCTTTACGCTTGTACGGCTCTATTTCGCCAGGTTTACGCGTTTTGAGCAACTTCAGGATCCACGTATATTGCTCCTTATGTGGCCCCACCAGCACTTCCACCTCTTCATTCATGCGGCGTGCAATGGTGCGATCGTCCGCGGTCAGCAGATCGTCCATCGGCGGACGTACCTCAATGCTCAGGCGATGCGTTTTACCGTCATAAACCGGGAACAGCGGGATCACGCGGGCACGGCAGACTTTCATCAGGCGACCAATCGCGGGTAGCGTAGCTTTATAGGTCGCGAAGAAATCGACAAACTCGCTGTGCTCAGGACCGTGATCCTGATCGGGCAGATAGTAGCCCCAGTAACCCTGACGTACCGACTGAATGAAAGGCTTAATGCCATCGTTACGGGCGTGCAGGCGTCCGCCAAAGCGACGGCGCACGGTATTCCAGACGAAATCGTAGATTTTGTTTCCCTGATTATGGAACATCGCCGCCATTTTCTGGCCCTGCGATGCCATTAACATTGCCGGAATGTCGACCCCCCAACCGTGCGGCACCAGGAAAATCACTTTTTCATCATTGCGACGCATCTCGTCGATGATTTCCAGCCCTTTCCAGTCAACGCGGTCGACGATCTTTTCCGGCCCTTTCAGCGCCAGTTCCGCCATCATCGCCATGGCCTGTGGCGCGGTGGTATACATGTCATCAATGATTGCTTCGCGTTCGACGTCGGTTTTATCCGGGAAGCAGTACAGAAGGTTTATTTGCGCCCGGCGGCGTGCGCTTTTACCTAAGCGCCCTGCCAGGCACCCCACTTTTCCAAGAACCGGATCGCGGAGGGAAGCAGGTAGTAACGCCATGCCAGCAAACGCGTATACGCCAAGCCAGGCGCCCCAGTTACGCGGGTGGCGAAAGGATTTTTCAAACTCGGGAATGTACTCAATATTGTTTTTTTTGGTTTCCATGCGGGTTCCAGGGTCTGGTGACGCAAAAATATATTCAGATAGTGTAGCGAGGCAGCCGTCCGCGTACAAAAGAAAAAGCCGGCGCACACTGACGCCGGCTTATTTTTGAGGGTGTTAGCTTAGTCGAAGCGCAGCTGTGGCATCACCTCTTTCACCTGCGCCAGGTATTCTTTGCGATCTTTCCCGGTCAGCCCTTCGGTGCGCGGCAGTTTCGCCGTCAGCGGGTTAACCGCCTGCTGGTTGATCCACACTTCGTAGTGCAGGTGCGGCCCCGTCGAACGGCCTGTGTTACCGGACAGCGCGATGCGATCGCCACGTTTCACTTTCTGGCCCGGTTTGACCAGCAGTTTACGCAGGTGCATGTAGCGGGTGGTGTACGTGCGACCGTGACGAATAGCCACGTAATAGCCAGCAGCACCACTGCGTTTCGCCATGACCACTTCACCATCCCCTACCGCCAGCACTGGCGTGCCCTGCGGCATGGCGAAGTCAACGCCACGGTGCGGCGCTACGCGACCCGTTACCGGGTTCAGACGACGCGGGTTAAAGTTGGAGGAGACACGGAACTGTTTCGCCGTTGGGAAACGCAGGAAGCCTTTTGCCAGGCCCGTACCGCTGCGGTCATAGAACTTACCGTCTTCCGCGCGAATGGCGTAGTAGTCTTTGCCGTCTGAACGCAAGCGAACACCCACCAGTTGGCTCTGCTCGCGCTTACCGTCCAGCATTTCGCGGGACATCAGGACAGAGAACTGATCGCCTTTTTTCAGTTTGCGGAAATCCATCTGCCACTGCATGGCTTTGATCACCGAGCTGATTTCAGCGCTGGTCAGGCCAGCATCGCGGGCACTGGAAACAAAGCTGCCGCCGACGGTCCCTTTCATCACGCTGTTAACCCAGTCGCCCTGCTGCATTTCACTGGTCATTTTGAAACCGTTTGCGGTGCGATCGTAAGTGCGGGTTTCGCGACGGGACATCTCCCAGGTCAGACGTTGCAGATCGCCGTCGGGCGTTAAGGTCCAGGAAAGCTGCTGACCAATTTTCAGGTTACGCAGCTCTTTATCGGATGCGGCAAGCTGGCTAATGTTGCCCATGTCGATACCGTACTGGTTCAGGACGCTGCTCAGCGTATCGCCAGTAGAAACAACATATTCATGAATGCCGGTTTCATTCTGGATCTTGTCATCCAGCTCATCCTGGGGAATAGCTTCATCTTCCTGTGCGGCCTGATCGATAGGCTCGCTGGCCTCAGGCAGCAGAGAGCGGATCTCGCTCTTCTCCAGTTCGATGGTTTTAATAATAGGGGCAGAACTCGGGTGGTAAACATAGGGCCGCCAGACGGCGACCGCTAACGTGAGAACTGTAAGCGACCCCAGCATAACGCGGTGGGGTCGAGGCAGATTGTTAAATGCCAGGGCGACAGAGCGGGCTATCTGTTGCACGTATTCACTTCCTCGTTAATCTCCTTTCAGGCAGCTCGCATACTGATTCGCCAGTTGGCTGAGGAACTGCGAATAGCTCGCTTTGCTCAACTGGATGTTCGTACCTAGCGGGTCAAGGGTTCCCATGCGCACGGATGTTCCCCTGGCCACGGCTTCTACGACCGCTGGCCTGAACTGTGGCTCAGCAAAAACGCATGTCGCTTTTTGCTCAACCAACTGTGTTCTGATTTCATGTAAACGCTGCGCACCAGGCTGAATTTCAGGGTTGACGGTAAAATGCCCCAATGGGGTCAGACCGTAATGTTTCTCGTAATACCCGTAGGCATCATGAAAAACGAAGTACCCTTTTCCTTTAAGCGGTGCGAGCTCGTTACCTACCTGTTTGTCGGTTGCGGCTAATTGAGCCTCAAAATCCTTCAGGTTGGCGTCGAGTTTGATTCGACTTTGCGGCATAAGTTCCACTAATTTGTCGTGGATTGCAACCGCTGTAAGCCGCGCTATCTCTGGGGAGAGCCAGAGATGCATGTTGTATTCACCGTGATGGTGATGGTCGTCACCTTTTTCGCCATGAGCATGGTCGTGGTCGTGTTCGTCGCCCTCGTCCTCAGCCCCTTTCATCAGCAACGGTTTCACAGCGGACAGCTCACCAATCGTCACCTGTTTCTCCGCAGGGACCTGTTTAGCGGATTTCTGCATGAACGCTTCCATCTCAGGACCAATCCAGACGACTAAGTCCGCGTTCTGTAAGCGTTTTACATCAGACGGACGCAGAGAATAATCATGCTCGGAGGCCCCGTCAGGCAGAAGAACCTCTGTGTCCGTCACACCGTCGGCGATGGCAGCGGCGATAAAGCCAAGTGGTTTAAGCGAAGCGACAACGGCAGCGTTAACATCTTGTGCTGTTGTCCCCCAAAGAGCAGCGGATAAAGCTGCGAAAAGAAGCGTATTTTTCTGTAACATAATGCGACTAATCATCGTAATGAATGCGTGGAATGTGATATTATAACATTCGATGACTTCTGCAAGCTTAAATTGACATGACGACTTTAGTTTCTCTTGAAAATGTTTCGGTCTCATTCGGCCAGCGCCGCGTCCTTTCTGACGTGTCGCTGAATCTGAAGCCCAGCAAAATACTCACGCTGCTCGGCCCTAACGGTGCAGGCAAATCGACGCTGGTGCGCGTCGTATTAGGCCTGGTAGCCCCTGACGCAGGTGTTATCGTCCGCGAGGACAAATTGCGTATCGGCTATGTGCCGCAAAAATTACATCTTGATGCCACCCTGCCCCTGACGGTGAGCCGCTTCCTGCGTCTCCGTCCCGGTACGCGTAAAGCGGATATCCTACCGGCGCTAAAACGCGTTCAGGCGGGACATCTTGTTGAGGCGCCTTTGCAAAAGCTGTCGGGCGGTGAAACCCAGCGCGTATTGCTTGCCCGCGCCCTGCTCAGCAGCCCTCAGCTGCTGGTCCTGGACGAGCCGACGCAGGGTGTCGACGTCAACGGTCAGGTTGCGCTGTACGATCTTATCGACCAGCTCCGTCGGGAGCTTAACTGCGCGGTGCTGATGGTCTCCCATGATCTGCATCTGGTAATGGCCAAAACCGACGAAGTGCTGTGCCTGAACCATCACACCTGTTGTTCCGGCACGCCGGAAGTGGTGTCAATGCATCCCGAATTTATCTCCATGTTTGGCCATCGTGGCGCCGAACAGCTGGGCATCTATCGCCATAATCACAATCACCGCCATGATTTACAGGGACGAATTGTCCTGCGTCGGGGAAATGGACACTCATGATTGAACTGTTATTGCCCGGCTGGCTGGCCGGGATTATGCTTGCCTGCGCCGCGGGTCCACTCGGCTCGTTTGTCGTCTGGCGCAGAATGTCCTATTTCGGCGATACGCTGGCCCATGCGTCATTGCTGGGTGTCGCGTTTGGTTTGTTGCTGGACGTGAACCCTTTTTATGCGGTGATTGTCGTCACGCTGCTGCTGGCCGCCGGTCTGGTCTGGCTGGAAAAACGCCCTCACCTGGCCATTGATACCCTGCTCGGCATTATGGCGCACAGCGCCCTGTCGCTGGGCCTGGTGGTGGTGAGCCTGATGTCCAACATCCGCGTGGACCTGATGGCCTATCTGTTCGGCGATCTGCTGGCCGTCACGCCCGAAGATCTGATTTCGATTGCCATTGGCGTGGTGGTGGTGCTCGGGATCCTGCTGTGGCAGTGGCGGAATTTACTGGCAATGACCGTCAGCCCCGATCTGGCCTTTGTCGACGGCGTGAAGCTTCAGCGCGTGAAGCTGCTCTTGATGCTGGTGACGGCGTTAACCATCGGGGTGGCGATGAAATTTGTTGGCGCGCTGATCATCACGTCGCTGTTGATAATCCCTGCCGCCACGGCGCGTCGTTTTGCGCGTACGCCGGAGCAAATGGCCGGTATCGCGGTGATTATCGGAATGATCGCGGTGACGGGCGGCTTAACCTTCTCGGCTTTCTATGACACGCCAGCAGGGCCGTCGGTGGTATTGTGCGCGGCGGTGTTGTTTATTTTCAGTATGATGAAAAAGACCGCGCAGTAGTCAGCATGTCCCCGGTGGCGCTTCGCTTACCGGGGCTACCATTAATCGCTACTTACGGCATCGCGGGCGGCGTAATGCCGAAATGATTCCACGCCCGCACCGTCGCCATACGACCACGCGGGGTACGCTGTAAGAAGCCCTGCTGGATTAGATACGGCTCCAGCACGTCCTCGATAGTCTCACGCTCTTCGCCAATTGCCGCCGCCAGGTTATCCAACCCCACCGGCCCGCCAAAGAACTTATCCAGCACCGCCAGCAGCAGCTTACGGTCCATATAGTCAAAGCCTTCGGCATCAACGTTCAGCATATCCAGCGCCTGCGCAGCAATGTCAGCCGAAATGGTGCCATCGTGCTTCACCTCGGCAAAATCACGCACGCGACGCAGCAGGCGGTTGGCGATACGCGGCGTACCGCGGGAACGTTTCGCCACTTCAAACGCTCCCTCTTCGCTCATATCCAGCCCCATGTAGCGCGCGCTGCGACCCACAATATGCTGAAGATCGGGCACCTGATAAAACTCCAGACGCTGCACGATACCAAAACGGTCACGTAGCGGTGAGGTCAGCGAGCCGGCTCGCGTCGTGGCACCAATCAGAGTAAACGGTGGCAGATCGATTTTGATCGAGCGCGCGGCCGGGCCTTCGCCGATCATGATATCCAGCTGGTAATCCTCCATCGCCGGATAGAGCACTTCCTCCACCACCGGTGACAGGCGGTGGATTTCATCGATAAACAGCACGTCATGCGGTTCGAGGTTGGTCAGCATCGCCGCCAGGTCCCCTGCTTTCTCCAGCACCGGGCCGGAGGTGGTACGCAGGTTAACGCCCATTTCGTTGGCGACGATATTCGCCAGGGTGGTTTTACCTAACCCCGGCGGACCAAAAATCAGCAGGTGATCGAGCGCATCGCCGCGCAGCTTTGCCGCCTGGATGAAAATCTCCATCTGAGAACGAACCTGCGGCTGGCCAATGTACTCATCCAGCAGTTTTGGACGGATCGCGCGATCCACCACGTCATCTGGCTGAATGGTGCCTGCCGATACCAGGCGGTCTGCTTCAATCATCCTTTACCTCACAATGCAGCGCGCAGCGCTTCACGAATCAGAGTTTCACTGCTGGCATCCGGTTTGGCAACTTTACTCACCATACGGCTGGCCTCCTGAGGTTTATAGCCCAGCGCCACCAGCGCGGCAACCGCTTCCTGCTCGGCATCATCATCCGTCGCTGGCCCGCCCGGTGAAGTCAGCACCAGATCGGCCGCCGGGGTGAACAGATCGCCATGCAGACCTTTAAAGCGGTCCTTCATCTCGACAATCAGGCGCTCGGCGGTTTTCTTGCCGATGCCCGGAAGTTTAATTAACGCAGCCGGATCTTCGCGCTCAACGGCATTCACAAACTGTGGCGCTGACATACCGGACAGAATCGCCAGCGCCAGCTTGGGCCCGACGCCGTTGGTTTTGATTAATTCGCGGAACAGGGTGCGTTCCTGTTTGTTATTGAATCCATACAGCAGCTGAGCGTCTTCACGCACCACAAACTGGGTAAAGACAACCGCCTCTTTGCCCGCCTCCGGCAACTCGTAGAAGCAGGTCATCGGCATATGGACTTCATAGCCCACGCCACCCACTTCCAGCAGCACTAACGGGGGTTGTTTTTCAATGATGATGCCTCTGAGTCTGCCTATCACGTGACGCTCCTGCGTTCTGGATGAAATTAACTGCCGACATAATAAAAAAAGGCTGGATAAACATCCAGCCTGATTTGTCATTATCGTAATCTGCCTCGCGCCAGATTGAGCCGCGACTCGCTCATTTGCATCGCGTTCTGGCTGACGTGGCAGTGGGTAATCGCAATGGCCAGCGCATCGGCGGCGTCGGCCTGCGGGTTCGCCGGGAGCTTCAGCAGGGTACGCACCATGTGCTGCACCTGGCTTTTCTCCGCGCTACCTATGCCCACCACCGTCTGCTTAACCTGACGGGCCGCGTATTCAAACACTGGCAGGTCCTGGTTCACGGCGGCAACTATCGCCACGCCGCGCGCCTGCCCGAGCTTTAACGCCGAGTCAGCGTTCTTCGCCATAAAGACCTGCTCGATGGCGAAAAAGTCCGGCTGAAACTGGGTGATGATCTCCGACACGCCCGCATAAATGAGCTTCAGGCGCGACGGCAGATCGTCCACTTTGGTACGAATACAGCCGCTGCCGAGGTAGGTTAGCTGGCGTCCCACCTGACGGATAACGCCATACCCGGTGACGCGTGAGCCGGGGTCAATCCCGAGGATAATCGACATCACGCGTCTCCCGTAAACGGTTTACAGGCTCTCATCAGAGAGTCGCTGCAACCTCATCAGAGATTTCACCGTTGTGATACACTTCCTGCACGTCGTCGCAGTCTTCGAGCATGTCGATCAGACGCAGCAGTTTCGGTGCGGTTTCTGCATCCATGTCCGCTTTTGTGGAAGGGATCATGGACACTTCAGCGTTATCCGCTTTCAGACCTGCCGCTTCCAGCGCATCGCGCACGGCACCCATCTCTTCCCATGCGGTGTAGACATCGATAGCGCCGTCGTCGTAGGTCACTACGTCTTCCGCACCGGCTTCCAGCGCCGCTTCCATGATCGCATCTTCGTCGCCTTTCTCGAAGGAGATGACGCCTTTTTTGCTGAACAGGTACGCTACAGAACCGTCAGTGCCCAGGTTACCACCGGTTTTGGTGAACGCGTGGCGCACTTCCGCAACGGTACGGTTACGGTTGTCGGACAGGCACTCTACCATCACCGCCGTACCGCCAGGACCGTAACCTTCATAAATGATGGTTTCCATGTTCGCGTCTTCATCACCGCCCACGCCACGTGCGATTGCACGGTTCAGGGTGTCTCGCGTCATGTTGTTGGACAGGGCTTTATCCACCGCCGCGCGCAGTCGTGGGTTAGAGGCCGGATCGCCGCCACCCAGACGCGCCGCTGTAACCAGCTCACGAATGATTTTGGTAAAGATTTTACCGCGTTTGGCATCCTGTGCCGCTTTACGGTGTTTGGTGTTGGCCCACTTACTATGACCTGCCATAAAAAGTTCTCCAAAAATCGCGCCTTCTCAGGCAGCGTTAATTACAAATTCTTCTATCGCCTGCCGGTTGCTCCATGACTTGGTCAGTGCGGCGGCATCCGCCGCATCCACCCAGCGGTAGGTCAGGTGTTCCGTGAACACGATCTCCCGCTCATGGGGAAGCGCAAGGCAGAACCACGATTCCGTATTGCGCTCAATTCCCGGTGCATAGCGATGACGTAAATGGCTAAAAATTTCAAACTCCACCGTGCGCTGACAGTCCTTCAGGGTCAGTTGCTCGCGAGCAACGTCAATGGCGACCTCTTCCTTTACTTCACGCGCGGCGGCCTGCGGCGCGGACTCTCCCTCTTCCAGACTGCCGGTAACCGACTGCCAGAAATCAGGATCGTCGCGCCGCTGCAACATCAGCACCCGCTTCGAGTCTTCTGCATAAATGACCACCAGAACCGAAACGGGACGCTTATATGCCATATCAGTTTTTCTCTTCCTTCTTCACCACCTCAATGCCCAGCTCAGCCAGCGCGGCCGGGTTGGCAAAGCTTGGCGCTTCAGTCATCAGACACGCCGCTGCGGTGGTTTTCGGGAAGGCGATAACATCACGGATGTTGTCGGTGCCGGTCAGCAGCATGGTCAGACGGTCAAGACCAAAGGCCAGACCCGCGTGCGGAGGCGTACCGTATTTCAGGGCGTCCAGCAGGAAGCCAAACTTCTCGCGCTGCTCCTGCTCGTTAATGCCCAGAATGCCGAACACGGTCTGCTGCATTTCACCGCTGTGAATACGCACGGAGCCGCCGCCCACTTCGTAGCCGTTGATAACCATATCGTAGGCATTCGCTACCGCATCTTCCGGTGCTGCCTTCAGCTCCGCCGCCGTCATGTCTTTTGGCGAGGTGAACGGGTGGTGCATCGCGGTCAGGCCGCCTTCACCGTCGTCTTCAAACATCGGGAAGTCGATCACCCACAGCGGGGCCCATTTGCTTTCATCGGTCAGGTTGAGGTCTTTGCCGAGCTTCAGACGCAGCGCGCCCATCGCATCCGCAACGACTTTCTTGTTGTCTGCGCCGAAGAAGATCATGTCGCCGTCCTGCGCGCCGGTGCGCTCCAGAATAGCTTCCACGATGTCCGCATTCAGGAATTTCGCAACAGGGCTGGTAATGCCTTCCAGACCTTTAGCACGCTCGGTTACTTTAATATAGGCCAGACCCTTCGCACCGTAGATCTTGATGAAGTTGCCGTAGTCGTCAATCTGCTTACGGCTCAGGGCAGCACCGCCCGGTACGCGCAGGGCAGCCACGCGGCCTTTCGGATCGTTAGCCGGACCAGCAAAGACCGCGAACTCAACGGCTTTCACCAGGTCTGCCACGTCCACCAGCTCCATCGGGTTACGCAGGTCTGGTTTGTCGGAGCCGTAGCGACGCTCGGCTTCCGCGAAGGTCATGATTGGGAAATCGCCCAACTCAACGCCTTTTACGTCGTTCCACAGGCTACGCACCAGGGCTTCCATCACCTCACGCACCTGCTCGGCGGTCATGAAGGAGGTTTCCACATCGATCTGGGTAAATTCTGGCTGACGGTCTGCACGCAGATCTTCATCGCGGAAGCATTTCACGATCTGATAGTAGCGGTCGAAGCCTGACATCATCAGCAACTGCTTGAACAGCTGTGGTGACTGTGGCAGCGCGTAGAATTTGCCCTTATGGACGCGGGATGGCACCAGGTAGTCGCGCGCGCCTTCCGGCGTGGCTTTGGTCAGCATCGGGGTTTCGATATCGAGGAAACCGTGGTCATCCATAAAGCGACGCACCAGGCTGGTGATTTTCGCACGGGTTTTCAGGCGCTGAGCCATCTCCGGGCGACGCAGATCCAGGTAGCGGTATTTAAGACGCGCTTCTTCGGTGTTGACGTGGTTGGAGTCCAGCGGCAACGCTTCTGCGCGATTGATAATCACCAGATCGGACGCCAGCACTTCGATAGCACCGGTCGCCATGTCGGCGTTGATGTTTTTCTCGTCACGCGCACGCACGGTGCCCGTCACCTGAATGCAGAACTCATTACGCAGCTCAGAGGCCAGCTTCAACGCATCAGCGCGATCCGGATCGAAGAACACCTGAACGATACCTTCGCGGTCACGCATATCAATAAAGATAAGGCTACCAAGATCGCGACGACGATTGACCCAACCACACAGGGTGACCTGCTGCCCGACGTGGGACTGACGCAGCTGCCCGCAATATTCTGTACGCATGAGATATCCCTTAATTAGCCGCAGGCTGATTGTCGCCTGTCTTACAGGCTACGATGTCGCAGCTTTCTGTATGTCACAACTGGATGAAAAAAGGCGGCTATTATACTGGAAATTCTGCCGCACGATAAGAGCGAAGCACGGCCTGACGCGTGTTTGCTGTGCTCTTATTGTCTATTCTCACAAAAATTAACAAAATTATCCGACCGATAACAGGCCATCCCGTCGTAAGGTGTAAAAAAGCAATTAATTTTACTGGAGTGACAATGTTAACGCTTGATGCCACCAAAACCGCCCTTGTGGTCATTGATTTACAGGAAGGGATCCTGCCTTTTGCCGGTGGTCCACACACCGCTGACGATGTCGTAAGCCGCGCTGCGCGTCTGGCGGAAAAATGCCGGGCCAGCGGTGCGCCTGTCGTCATGGTGCGCGTCGGCTGGTCCACTGATTTCGCCGAAGCGCTAAAGCAGCCAGTTGATGCTCAGGCCCCGGCGCATGCGCTGCCGGACAACTGGTGGACGTACCCGGTCTCACTCGGTAAACGCGACAGCGATGTAGAAGTCACCAAACGCCAGTGGGGCGCATTCTATGGCACTGACCTGGAGCTCCAGCTGCGCCGTCGCGGGATAGACACTATTATTCTGTGCGGGATCTCCACCAACATCGGTGTGGAATCCACCGCCCGTAACGCCTGGGAGCTGGGCTTTAACCTGGTGATAGCGGAAGATGCGTGCAGCGCAGCCTCTGCGGATCAGCATCAGGGCAGCATGACCCATATCTTCCCGCGTATTGGTCGCGTGCGCAGCACGGATGAGATCCTCAGCGCGCTATGATGTACGTGGGTTTGCCCCAGTGGTCGCACCCGAAATGGGTGCGCCTGGGTATTACTGGCCTTGAAGAGTATGCCCGACACTTTAACTGCGTGGAGGGCAATACCACGCTGTACGCCTTGCCCCGCGCGGAGATCGTCGAGCGCTGGCGCGAGCAAACCACCGACGATTTCCGCTTTTGCTTCAAATTTCCGGCAACCATCTCCCACAACGCCGCACTGCGAAACTGCGATGATTTAACCCACGAGTTTTTCACCCGGATGTCGCCCCTGGCAAACCGTGTTGGCCAGTACTGGCTCCAGCTTCCCGCCACGTTCGGTCCGCGCGATCTACAAGCCCTCTGGCAGTTTCTCGACGCCCTGCCCCACGATTTCACGTACGGTGTGGAGGTGAGGCATCCAGATTTCTTTGCCAAAGGCGACGCGGAGAAAGCGCTGAATCGCGGCCTGCATGAACGATCGGTCAACCGCGTGATCCTCGACAGCCGCCCCGTGCACAGCGCAATCCCGCACAGCGAAGCCGTTGTTGATGCCCAGCGCAAAAAACCGAAAGTACCGGTTCACGCCATTGTTACCGCGCAGAACCCGATGGTGCGGTTTATCGGCAGCGATAACATGCAACAGAATGAAGAGATGTTCGCCGTCTGGCTGCAAACGCTCGCGAAACGGGAGCAAACCACCACCCCGTACCTGTTTTTACATACGCCGGATATTGCCCAGGCACCTGAACTGGTCGATGCTCTCTGGCAGGCCTTGCAGCAGGCGGTTCCGTCGGTTGGCCCCGCGCCGTCCATCCCACAACAATCTTCTCTTTTCTGAAATCACCCCCTATCATAGAGACGTGCCATCTGCCAAAAACAGGGAGTTAGTATGGTCAGCGCGCTGTATGCGGTGTTAGGTGCATTACTGCTGATTAAATTTTCATTTGATGTTGTGCGCCTGAGAATGCAGTACCGCGTCTCCTACGGTGACGGGGGCTTTTCTGAGCTGCAAAGCGCAATCCGGATCCACGGCAACGCGGTCGAGTACATTCCCGTCGCGTTAATTTTACTGCTGTTAATGGAGATGGATGGCGCTGAAACCTGGATGGTGCACGTCTGTGGGCTGCTGCTGATTGCAGGGCGTTTGATGCATTATTATGGTTTTCACCACCGCCTGATCCGCTGGCGTCGTTCCGGCATGAGCGCGACCTGGTGCTCGCTTTTGCTGATGGTGCTGGCTAACCTTTGGTATATGCCGTGGGAGTTGGTTTTCTCCTTCCATTAGCGCACAATATGCCCCTTTATTTTTCCCGGATTTTTACGTTATGTCAGATCGCGACACGCTTTTTTCCGCGCCTATCGCCAGCCTGGGCGACTGGACCTTTGATGAACGGGTAGCCGAAGTCTTCCCGGATATGATCCAGCGCTCTGTTCCCGGTTATTCCAATATCATCTCCATGATCGGCATGCTGGCGGAGCGTTTCGTTCAACCCGGCACGCAGGTCTATGACCTGGGCTGTTCGCTGGGAGCGGCAACGCTGTCCATTCGTCGTAACGTTCATCACGAAGGCTGCAAGATTGTGGCTGTCGATAACTCACCGGCCATGGTTGAACGCTGCCGTCGCCACATTGACGCATATAAAGCCCCTACGCCTGTGGAGGTGGTGGAAGGCGATATCCGCGATATCGACATCCAGAACGCCTCGATGGTGGTCCTGAACTTTACCCTTCAGTTCCTGGTGCCGGACGATCGTCAGCGGTTGCTGGATAAAATTTATCAGGGCCTCAACCCGGGCGGCGCGCTGGTGTTGTCTGAGAAATTCAGCTTTGAAGACGCCAGCGTGGGCGAACTGCTATTCAACATGCACCATGATTTCAAGCGTGCAAACGGCTACAGCGAGCTGGAGATCAGCCAGAAGCGCAGCATGCTTGAAAACGTCATGCTGACGGATTCCGTTGAAACACACAAAGCGCGCCTGCGCAAAGCCGGATTTGAACACAGCGAACTGTGGTTCCAGTGCTTTAACTTTGGTTCTCTGGTGGCGCTGAAAGCCGGAGACGCAGCATGATCGAGTTCGGTAATTTCTATCAGCTGATTGCCAAAAACCACCTATCCCACTGGCTGGAAACCCTGCCTGCGCAAATTGCCACCTGGCAGCGCGATCAGCAGCATGGTCTGTTGAAGCAGTGGTCCAACGCCGTGGAGTTTCTGCCTGAACTGACGCCTCATCGTCTGGATTTACTGCACAGCGTGACGGCGGAGAGCGAAGAGCCGCTCCCGGCCGGGCAGATCAACCGCATCGAAACGCTGATGCGTAACCTGATGCCGTGGCGCAAAGGGCCGTTCTCGCTGTACGGCGTGAACATCAATACCGAATGGCGCTCAGACTGGAAGTGGGATCGCGTTCTGCCGCATTTATCCGACCTGACCGGGCGCACCATTCTGGACGTGGGCTGCGGTAGCGGCTATCACATGTGGCGCATGATCGGCGCAGGCGCGCATCTGGCCGTCGGTATCGATCCGATGCAGCTGTTCCTGTGCCAGTTTGAAGCGGTGCGAAAGCTGCTAGGTAACGACCAGCGCGCGCACCTGCTGCCGCTGGGTATCGAGCAACTCCCTGCTCTGAAAGCCTTTGATACCGTGTTCTCGATGGGCGTGCTGTACCACCGTCGTTCCCCGCTGGAGCATCTCTGGCAACTGAAAGATCAGCTGGTCAGCGGCGGTGAGCTGGTGCTGGAAACGCTGGTCATCGAAGGGGATGAACATGCCGTTCTGGTGCCAGGCGATCGCTATGCGCAGATGCGCAACGTTTACTTCATCCCTTCCGCGCTGGCGCTGAAGAACTGGCTGGAGAAATGTGGGTTTGTCGATGTACGCATCGCCGATGTGTGCGTGACGTCGGTTGAGGAACAGCGTCGCACCGACTGGATGATCACCGAATCGCTGGAGCAGTTCCTCGATCCGGACGACCACAGCAAAACCGTCGAAGGCTATCCGGCCCCGATGCGTGCGGTATTGATTGCGACCAAGCCGTAGTTTGTGCCGGGTGGCGGCTGCGCTTTACCCGGCCTACGCGTCGCACGTTTTCTCCAAAATAGTTCAAGTTGCAGCAAGGCGGCAACGCAGCGAATCCCCGGGAGCTTACATCAGTAAGTGACCGGGGTGAGCGAGGCGGCCAACGCGGCTGCGGCTTGAAATATGAAGGAGAAAAAAAGGCCCCTGTGTAATTTGCAGGGGCCTGGTACAAGCAAGCATCATATTGGGCGACATGATGCGCGGTAAAAATCGGTACGTTGCTACACGTGATGACGTTCAATCAGCGATTTCATTTCCGCAACCGACTCTCCATCCACACCGTAGCGCGAGTACTCATCCGCTTCAGCATCCGTCGACATTGACAACCCTGTATTGCGATAACGCATGGGTGAAGGTATCCATTTACCCGCCGAGCTGTGTAGCTCTTCCACCCCTGCGTTTAAAAACAGTTCCAGATTGCTGGCGCGTACTCCTGCGCCCGCCATGATTATTGGAACACCGGAATGTGCTTTTAGTTCCGTAATTAATTTCAGTCCTTTTTCAGCCGAGGGCTGCTGGCCCGACGTTAGAACGCGCGCCACGCCCAGTTCTGCCAGCGTATCAAAGGCTTGTATCGGATCCTGACACATATCGAACGCACGATGAAAAGTGACCGCCATTCCCTGGGCTGCACGCATGACCTGGCGCATACGCGAGAGATCGATGTTTCCCTCTTCGTCCAGCACACCGATCACCAGGCCCGGAAAACCGGAATCACGGACGAGGGCGATATCCTCAAGCATGGCACTGAACTCACCCGCCGTATAACAAAAATCACCGCCGCGCGGGCGAATAATTGGGTGCACCGGAATGGTGATGGCCTGACGAGCTGATTTCAGCACGCCAAAGGACGGGGTTAATCCTCCTTCTTTCGGTGCCGCGCAAAGCTCGATGCGATCGGCCCCCTGCCGTTGCGCAGTGACGGCACACTCCACGCTGTAACAACAAATTTCCAGCAGCGCCATGTCATCCTCCTTAAATTTTACTCAACGTACCATCGTGGCACGTTGCCCGATTCGTGTCTGGATCGACGCTCACAGTGCTTACGCTTCGCTGGCGACGATCTGCTCAATAGTCCAGGGATGGAATTTCACCGTCACGCTGCCGTCCGTTACGGCAAGCGTAGGGTTCGGTAAGCGTTCGCGCTCACCTTTTGGCGAGCTGGTTTTGACGAAAATACCCGGCTGGCTTAACCCCTCGTCGGAAAGCAGCGCCAGCGCACGGGCGTTCAGCGTCTCGGGCTCCCCAGGCAGAACAATTTCGATATGCTCCCAGCCTTCGTGCGGATAACGCTTCTCTCCTGGCCAGGGCAGTTCCACAACGGTGAATTGCCAGTGCGCCACCGTAACCGGCGCGTGAAGTTTGAACAGGCAAATCGGGCGACCGTTAATGATATTCTCTGACAGCAGTTCACCGCACTGTTCAAAGCCACGCCGCCAGCGTTCTGCGGTGGCATTCTGGTGGCAGCGCAAAGAGATGTGATCGGCCTCAAGCGGCGCGATATCCAGCCCGAGACGGGTGGCAAGTTCTGTGAACGCCTGGGTGAAGCGCGGTAAATCTGCGGAAATATCATGCAGTTCGTCAATGGTGTGCCAGTTCGCCATAGGTCAGTCTCGTTTCGTGTCGCAAAGCCGCTAATTTACTCTGTTGCCCTCTGTCGACCAACCGCATAATCACGGTTTTTTCGACTGCATGATTATGCATACCGTCTTCGCCTGGATTCTGAGCGATCTTCGCCCCCCGCAGGGCTGACGCCCGAGGGCATTTGCAGTATACTCCCGCCCTAAATTCTTAAACTGGCGTGGGTGTTTTTTACCCGCATCAAAAACGTAAGGTATCCAGGTGAATATTCAGGCTCTTCTCTCAGAAAAAGTCAGTCAGGCACTGATTGCCGCAGGTGCGCCTGCGGATTGCGAACCACAGGTTCGTCAGTCAGCGAAAGTACAGTTTGGCGACTATCAGGCTAATGGCGTGATGGCAGTGGCTAAAAAACTGGGCATGCCGCCGCGACAGCTCGCTGAGCAGGTACTGACGCATCTGGATCTCAACGGCATCGCCAGCAAAACCGAAATCGCCGGTCCGGGCTTTATCAACATTTTCCTTGAGCCTGCGTTCCTGGCAAGCCACGTTGACGCGGCGCTGAAATCTGACCGTCTGGGCGTGGCTCAGCCAGAAGCGCAGACCGTGGTGGTTGACTACTCCGCGCCAAACGTGGCGAAGGAGATGCACGTCGGTCACCTGCGCTCCACCATTATCGGTGATGCGGCCGTGCGTACCCTGGAGTTCCTCGGTCACAAGGTGATCCGCGCAAACCACGTAGGCGACTGGGGCACGCAGTTCGGTATGCTGATTGCGTATCTGGAAAAACAGCAGCAGGAAAACGCAGGCGAAATGGCGCTGGCAGACCTGGAAGGTTTCTACCGTGAAGCCAAAAAACACTACGACGAAGACGAAGCCTTTGCCGAGCGCGCGCGCAGCTACGTGGTGAAACTTCAAGGCGGCGATCCGTACTTCCTCGAGATGTGGCGCAAGCTGGTGGACATCACCATGTCCCAGAACCAGCTTACCTATAACCGTCTGAACGTGACCCTGACCCGCGACGACGTAATGGGTGAAAGCCTGTATAACCCGATGCTGCCGGGCATTGTGGCGGACCTGAAAGCCAAAAACCTGGCGGTGGAAAGCGAAGGCGCAACGGTAGTATTCCTTGATGAGTATAAAAACAAGGAAGGCGAACCGATGGGCGTGATCGTCCAGAAAAAGGATGGCGGCTACCTCTACACCACCACCGATATCGCCTGTGCAAAATACCGTTACGAAACCCTGCATGCGGACCGCGTGCTGTATTACATCGACTCCCGTCAGCACCAGCACCTGATGCAGGCGTGGACTATCGTGCGTAAAGCGGGTTATGTGCCGGATTCCGTGCCGCTGGAACACCACATGTTCGGCATGATGCTGGGTAAAGACGGTAAGCCGTTCAAAACCCGTGCGGGCGGCACCGTGAAGCTCTCCGATCTGCTGGATGAAGCGCTGGAACGCGCCCGTCGCCTGGTGGCCGAGAAGAACCCGGATATGCCTGCTGACGAGCTGGAGAAACTGGCTAACGCGGTTGGGATCGGTGCGGTAAAATACGCGGATCTCTCCAAGAACCGTACCACCGACTATATCTTCGACTGGGACAACATGCTGGCGTTTGAAGGCAACACGGCGCCATACATGCAGTACGCTTACACCCGCGTACTCTCCGTCTTCCGTAAAGCCAGTATTGACGAAAGCGTGCTGGCGAACGCCACGGTGACCCTTACCGAAGACCGTGAAGCACAGCTGGCTGCCCGCCTGCTTCAGTTCGAAGAGACGCTCTCTGTGGTCGCGCGCGACGGTACGCCGCACGTTATGTGTGCTTACCTTTACGATCTGGCCGGTCTGTTCTCTGGCTTCTACGAACACTGCCCTATCCTGACCGCCGAGAGCGAAGCGGTGCGTAACAGCCGCCTGAAGCTGGCGCAGCTGACGGCGAAGACCCTGAAACTGGGTCTGGATACCCTGGGTATCGAAACCATAGAACGTATGTAAAAAAGAAACCCGGCGGTTGCCGGGTTTTTTTATAAATGAACGCCATCAGTCGTGAACGAGTACCTGGAAGGTATCTAATTCATACTCTCTGCCGTTATAGCCGATGCAGCAACCTCTGCTGAGGTGACTTCCAGCTTTACCCACAAAGAGACCGTTATCGAATTTTGCGCGGGCAATGTAGAGCTTAGTGCCATTGGCTTCATGTCCCGCCTCAACCATATTCGGTGGGAAATGTTTATCCTTAACGTCTACCCATTTTAAAGCGCCCACGTAAACTTCAAATTCATTACAAAAGTGCTCTCTTCCTCCCCATGGGACCCATGCCGTATTGCCGAACACCCATTTCCCCGGATGAATCCCACCATTCACTTTTGCGCGAATAATAAACAATGGAGATGGTCCTTTGATACCAGGAACACCTATTTCATAACCTGCTACAGGCGCGTCCAATGGGATAAACTCATCCCTTTTCGCTGATTTCCACATAATGATGTCCTTTTCAGTCTAAATAATTATCCGTAGTTAAAATAATTAAAACTCAGAAATTGAATGAATGGCAAAGTCATTATTCAGGCTTTGAAAAATAATCACCTTAACCAGTGATTTTTCCGGGCCTTCCGCATGGATAAAACGGCGAAGCGCAATAAAGGTATGGAACTGGCCAGCCACAAGCTGGCTTCCGACATACAGTAGTGGGAAATAACCCGCACCATCAATATCCTTGAAAACCGTGTCGAACATATTGATATGTTCATCAGACATTTTATCGGCATGCATATTTACAGCAGGGTTAACGATAATACCGCCCATTGTATTTTCCATTGCATCACTCCTTGTATGAATATTAGAAGAATCTTAACGCAGATAAAAAATAGGATAAATACGGATTGTGTTTTGTGAAGAAAATCACGATTTAATACTAAGCGTAATGTATTTCCAGCCTAGTATTCACTCCATCAATATATAACACGCCTGATATTGATGGCGTAAGGTATTTTCCCGGTGCCATTATAAAAAAAAGCCTCTTCTAAAAGAGGCTTTGCAGTAATGAGATTATTATTCAGGTATTAAAAATATTTCCGTAAATATTCCGTCAGACACAGAATCGCCATTGCCTGGCCATACGGCATCGAGGTCAGCGGTATCTGGCGGTAAAACGCCAGATCGCTGCCCATCCCCGTCCCGAAGGACGTTTGCAGCAGTTCCCCTTCCGGCGAGATGTTTTGCACGATACCGCGGATCGCTTTCTCCGCCACCTCTGCATACTCTGCACCGACATACCGCTTGCGCACGGCTTTCAGAATGCCGTAGGCAAACCCTGCCGTGGCCGACGCCTCCAGATAAGAATCAGGATCGTCCAGCAGCGTATGCCACAATCCACTCTCATCCTGACATTTTGCCAGTGCGGCGATCTGCGCATTTAGCACCTGCACCAGATAGCGACGAACGGCGTTGTTTTCTGGCAGATCCACCAGTTCGAGGAAATCCGGGATCACGATGGTCAGCCAGCTGTTGCCGCGCGCCCAGCGGGCCCGGGCAAAGTTGTGATTGCCGTCGTAATTCCAGCCGTGGAACCACAGCCCCGTCTCACGATCCATCAGGTTCTGTACGTGGAGCAGGAACTGATAGATCGCCTCCTCGACGTACTCCGGCTTATTAAGCAGCTTGCCGATTTTCGCCAGCGGCAGCACCGTCATCATCAGCGTGTCATCCCACATCTGCTGATGGTTCTCTTCCGCCAGTGTGATGTGCTGCATGCCGCCATGTTCGGTGCGCGGCATCTCATTCATCGCCCATTCCGCCCAGCTTTCCAGCCACGGCAGCCAGGCCGGGTTTTTGGTCTCTTCGTAGCGATACGCCAGCGTCAGGAACGGCGACATGGTATTCACGTTTTTGGTGGTTGCGCCTTCTGCGAAACGGTCAGTAAACCAGCTGTCGATAATCTCGCGCATGCCTGCGTCACCGGTCTGGCAGTAATACTGCCAGATACCGTACAAACCAACGCCGTGCGTCCATTCCCATCCGGCCCAGCCTTTGGTGTCGATTACGCGTCCGTCGTCCAGCCGCAGCAAAAACTCACCCGTTTTGTCGTGGATATTGACCAGATTATGCGTCACCTTTTGAATCAGCGATTTCAGTTCATCCCTGGCGATAAAGCGCTCAGGCTGACGCAGTAACGGGCTATGTTTGACAGGCCAAACTTTCATCATCTTAACCTCTGTTGTATGTCGAATTCAGTACCGCACGATCCTTCAGTGAAGGGGCCGCCGGCTTGTTGCGATTCAGGTAACCGATATTGTTGTTGCCCCACAGGGATTCATACGGCATACCGGCCAGCATCTCCACGGTGGCGCGGGCCTGCGGGGTCGCCGCCTCCGGCATCGCATGGCCGGACTCGCGCATTTTCGCGGTC
Organism: Enterobacter cloacae complex sp. 402C9; assembly: GCF_050030745.1. NCBI lineage: Bacteria > Pseudomonadati > Pseudomonadota > Gammaproteobacteria > Enterobacterales > Enterobacteriaceae > Enterobacter > Enterobacter cloacae complex sp. 402C9. The sequence goes on from NZ_JBLGUW010000001.1 coordinate 2,775,788, forward strand.
TCTTCACGCAGGGTGCTGTGGGTCTGCAAATTGAGTTTGAAGCGCAGGGAGACCAGGAAGCCGCAGAACAGTACCAGAATGGTGCCGACGCTCAGGATCATCAGGATAGTGTGGCTCACTTCCGCAGGCTGCACTTTTTGACCGCTGACAAAGCCAGACATCTGCATCACGATCCCCACCAGCATTACCGCACCGGCCTGGGACGCTTTACGGGTCAGCGTCATGATGCCCGCGAAGATCCCTTCGCGACGCTGACCGGTGATCACTTCGTCCACGTCAGCAATGTAGGTGTAGGTATTCCACGGTACGTAGTTGATACCCCCGCGGCCAAGACCGGCAACCGCAGAGATCAGCAGCAGCAGAGCGTAAACGTCGCTCAGGCCCGCGTAATAAAGCACCGCGTAAGAGAGCGAGGCCAGGCCAAACAGCACGACCACCATGCGGTAAGACGGCGCAGGTCCGAAGCGAATGCACAGCGGGATCATGCCAATCACGGCGAGGAACTGGAAGATGGCCATCGTGCCCAGCAGGTTGGACGCCATGGATGCTTCCTGCATCAGTACAAACACCACGTAATAGGTGAATACGGCGTTGAACACATCCTGGGCAATATAGCCGCCGAGATACATGCCCAGATGCTGGCGGAAAATCTTGATACGCAGCGTCGAACTTAATTCGACAAAAAGACGGTTCAGGCTCTGTCCCAGGGTCAGCTTTTTCTTCTCTTCTTCAGCGCGCAGGGCTGCTTCAGACCACTCTTCCCGCGGACGCTCCCAGGTGAAGAACCAGACGAAAGTAAGCATCAGCGCGCAGAGTACGGAGAAGACCAGGCTTGCATAGAAGAAGGAGATCGCGTTGTCTTTGCCGAAATGCGTGAGCAGGATCCCCGGCAGGAAGGAGGCCAGAATGGCGGACATCTGGGCCATGGAGATACGCGCCCCGGAGAATTTGGTTTTTTGTTTGAAATCGTCAGTCATTTCCGGCACCAGCGTTTCATACGGCACCAGAATCATGGTGTAAACAATATCAAAGATCAGATACGTCAGCAGGTAATACCAGAAACTCATGTCCCCTACCCACATCAGCGAGTAGCTGAAAACGCAGGGAATACCGAGCAGGATGAAGAACTTACGCCGGCCAAAACGCTTACCCAGCCAGGTGGTACCAAAATTATCGGTTAAGAAGCCCATTAACGGACTGACAACCGCATCCAGCACCCTTGCGGCGGCGAAGATAAAGGTTGCTTCAATCGGTGTGAGTCCACAGAAGGTCGTATAAAAAATACAAAAGCCAGGCGGCCGTCAGGGCGGTAGTCCCCGCTCCGAGGAAGTCCCCTGAACCGTAAGCAAGATAATTTGCGAGTCCAATTTTACGTGTTTTCATTGCCGTCAACCCTAATCAGTTTTGGGAGACTCCCTGTAAGCAAACCTCGTCCGGGAGCTTTTACACGGCTACAGTAAAAGTATCGACCTGGTGAAACCTTTCTGTTTCTGCCATCACAGGGTGGTGAATGGCAAAAATGCAAAGAGTGTCAATACGCGTGTCACTGATTTATAAAACAGCGTTTCTTTTGTATCAAAAGGGAAGGTCAATTTTGCGAGCCAGCCTTCAGAAATGCCTGAAGACTGGCGAAAAGGCGGGCAGTTAGCGGTAGTTGACGAGCACCTCGTTGCGCTGAACCTTCAGCGCCGGGATCAGGCGTCCGCCGCCTGGCACTTCCCAGATAAAGCGTAAAGGTTCCTGAGCAGACACCCCGTTGAAGGCCTGGGTGATGCCACTTTGGCCCTCGATTTCCGCGCAGCGGGTCAGCGAGCACAGCCGCACCCGCAACCCGGCCGGTGTGGGTCCCGTCAGGGTGTAATTCCAGGCCACCAGCGTCATCTGCCCGGAGACGGGCTCAGAGGCTGACAGCGGACGGGAGGAGATCGACTCCCCCCGATGGTTGAGCGTTAAGCCAATACTGCTGGCCTGCCATGCCCCCTCGCCTGCGGCCTGCACCGCCAGCGGGAAAAATAAGATCCACAGCCCCTTACGCATTATTTCCCTCCTATGGTCGCCGTCATGCGAATATTGCGGTTATCGGACAGCTCCATATTCGACAGCACCACCAGCTGGTTCAGGCTCCGGCGCAGGAAGCGCGACAGCAGCGGACGCAGCGCATGATTCACCAGCAGCACCGGCGGCGCGCCCAGCATCTCCTGACGCGCCAGCGCCTCCTGGGTTTGCGCCAGCAATCTGTCCGCCAGACCCGGCTCCAGCCCGCCACCGCCCTGTAGGGCCTGAAGCAGCAGACGTTCCAGCGGCGTGTCCAGGCCAATCACCTGCACTTCGCCGGTTCCCGGGAACCATTGCTGGGTTATGGCGCGCCCGAGCGCCACGCGCACCACCGCCGTCAGCTCATGTGGATCGCTCTGGAGCGGCGCATGCTCGGCCAGTGTTTCCAGAATGGTGCGCATATCGCGGATCGGCACCTTCTCATCGAGCAGATTTTGCAGCACTTTGTGCAGGGTGGTTAAGGTCAGCACGCCCGGCACCAAATCTTCGGTCAGCTTCGGCATCTCCTGCGTTACGCGGTCAAGCAGCTGCTGCGCCTCCTGACGTCCAAACAGTTCCGCGGAGAACTGGCCAATCAGATGGTTGAGGTGCGTCGCGACCACGGTACTGGCCTCAACAACCGTGTAACCCTGGATCTGCGCCTGCTCTTTCAGGGCGCTCTCAATCCAGATGGCCGCCAGACCAAAGGCCGGGTCGGTCGTCTGCTCACCCGGCAACGTGCCAGCGGCCGTGCCAGGGTTAATCGCCAGCCAGCGGCCGGGGTACGCATCACCGCTGCCGATTTCCACCCCTTTCATCAGGATGCGGTAGCGTGCGGGCGGGAGATCCATATTGTCCCGGATATGCACCACCGGCGGCAGGAAGCCCATGTCCTGGGCGAATTTTTTACGAATGCTGCGGATACGGCCAAGCAATTCGCCATCCTGCTGGAAATCCACCATCGGGATCAGGCGGTACCCCACTTCCATCCCCAGCGAATCTTCGAGCTGAACGTCGTTCCAGGTGGCTTCCACCGCCTGGGTGTTCTCAGGCATTTTGACCGGCGCTGGCTCTGCCTTAGGCTGAGTTTCGCGGCCACGCATCCACCAGGCAAGGCCCAGCAGCGCGGCAGTGAACAGCAGGAATACCAGGTTTGGCATGCCCGGCACCATACCGAGCAGGCCCAGTACCGCCGCGGAGAGCAGCATAACGCGCGGGTTGCTGAACAACTGCCCCACCATCTGCTCGCCTACATCCTGATCGGTGCTGACGCGGGTCACAATTACGCCCGCCGCGGTGGAGATCACCAGTGCCGGGATCTGCGCCACCAGACCATCACCAATGGTCAGCAGCGTATAGCTTTCGGCTGCGTTGCCCATGTCCATGCCGTGTTGCAGCACGCCGACGAGCAGGCCGCCGACGACGTTAATCACCATGATCAGAATGCCCGCGATGGCGTCACCGCGCACAAACTTACTCGCACCGTCCATGGAGCCGTAGAAATCTGCCTCCTGGGTCACTTCGGCACGGCGTTTTTTTGCTTCATCTTCCGCAATCAGCCCGGCATTCAGGTCGGCGTCGATTGCCATCTGCTTGCCCGGCATCCCGTCGAGCACGAAGCGCGCGCCCACTTCTGCGATACGCCCCGCCCCTTTAGTGATAACCATGAAGTTGATAATCACCAGAATGACGAACACCACGATACCGATGGCGAAGTTGCCGCCCACCAGGAAGTGACCGAAGGCTTCGACCACCTTGCCCGCCGCCGCCGCGCCGGTGTGCCCTTCCATCAGGATGATACGCGTGGAGGCAACGTTCAGCGCGAGGCGCAGCAGCGTGGTGAACAGCAGGATCGTTGGAAACGCGGCGAACTCCAGCGTGCGCTGGGTGAACATCGCCACCAACAGCACCATGATGGACAACGCAATGTTGAAGGTGAAAAGCAGGTCGAGGATAAATGCCGGTAACGGCAGCACCATCATCGACAGAATTAGCAGGATCAGAATCGGTCCGGCAAGGATCTGCCATTGCGTCGATTTCAGGTTGCCGGGCAGGCGCAACATTGCCACCAGATTAGCCATCAGTGTCCTTCTCGTTCAAAAAATCCAGTGCTTCAGGCACCGGAAGGTTCTCAGGTTTTACAGGTCGTTGACCGCCCGCTAAACGCCAGCGTTTCAGTTGCCACACCCAGGCCAGCACCTCTGCGACAGCGGCGTAGAGCTGGCCCGGGATCTGTTGTCCAATTTCCGCGTGGCGATACAGCGCACGGGCTAATGGCGGTGCTTCAAGGATCGGTACGCGGTTTTCCGTCGCGATTTCACGAATGCGCAGCGCAATTAGCCCGGCCCCTTTCGCCACCACTTTCGGTGCGCTCATTTTGTTTTCGTCGTACTGAAGCGCCACGGAGTAGTGGGTCGGGTTAGTGACAATCACATCGGCTTTCGGCACATCTTCCATCATGCGACGACGCGCGGCAGCACGTTGCATCTGGCGGATACGGCCCTTGACGTGCGGGTCGCCTTCCATCTGTTTATATTCATCGCGAATATCCTGACGCGACATTCGCAGCTTCTTGATATGGGAAAAGATCTGGAAGATAACGTCGAACGCCACCATCGGAATAATGCTGAGAACCACCAGCAGCGAGCCTAATCCGACCAGGTTCAGGGCATTCTTCATCGCCGTCATGGGGGATTCACTGATCAGACGCATCATCTCCGGCCAGTGGTGCCACAGAAAAAACCCGGCAGCACTGCCCATAAGAAGCGATTTCAGGATCGCTTTAAGAAGCTCAGCCCCGGTTTGAGCTGAAAACATTTTCGCAATACCGGGTAGCGGGTTGAGCTTGGAGAATTTCGGTTGCAGCGATTTACCGCTGAACACCAGGCCACCGAGCATGACCGGCGAAACAAGAGCCACGATGACCACCCCGGCAATCAACGGCAGCAGAGCGATCATGGCGCTTTTAACCAGGTTGATGATCTGAATGAGGATCAGATTGGGGTCATTGACCATGCTGTGATCAAAACGTAAGCCAGCAGAGAGCATTCCCGCCAGTCTGCGGGCAAGCATCTCCCCGCCCCACCAGATTATGCAGACGCCCACCACCAGGATCAGCAGGGAGGTCAGCTCTCGGGATCGGGGGATCTGCCCATCCTCACGGGCTTTTTCAAGTCGGTGGGGTGTGGGGGCTTCTGTTTTGTCGTCGTTCTCTTCTGCCACTGTGCCTGCTCGCAGCCCATTAATTCACGGGTATCATGCCAGCGCAGAGAAAATCCAATGGCGGGAAAAGCCCGTTTATTCGGGCTCTTTTCGCTGTTTTTGTTCTGAACAACCTCAGGCCGCGTTCACAGCCTGAGGCAGAAGGGCAATCAGAAACCAAGACTGTCCAGCAGATCGTCCACCTGATCCTGGCTTGCCACCACGCCCGCTTTACTGGTGTCAAGCTGTGGACCATTGAGCAGGCTTTCGTTCTCGCGTTTCGGACGGGCAGCCGGTTCCGGAATATTTTCCAGCAGCACCATCAACAGCTGACGTTCAATCTCCTGAATCACATCCATCATGCGCTTGATCACCTGGCCGGTGAGGTCCTGGAAATCCTGCGCCATCATGATGTCCAGCAGTTGCGCATTGGTGAAGCTGGTGTGCCCTGGCACATCGCCCAGGAACTGACGGGTGTCCGTTACCAGTTCGCGGGCATCCGCCAGCTCAATGGGGTTCTCAAACCACTCATCCCAGCGTTGGGTCAGCGCTTTCGCCCCCTTCTCCATCGCATCCTGGTGCGGCTGTGACGCCTCAACGCTGTTCAGCGCTCGCTCGGCCGCCTGCGCGGTCATCTGCACCACGTAGTCCAGACGGTCGCGCGCGTCGGGGATGGCTTCCGCCGCTTCGGCGATAGCCTGGTCCAGCCCCAGCTCACGGAGGCTGTCGCGCAGCATGCGGGTCAGGCTACCAATACGGGCAATAATGTCGCTCGGCGAATGTTCTTCAACGGGTTTCATAGCAGGTTGCAACATTTCCATCACCTCACATGCCGAGTTTCTCGAAGATCTTCCCGAGCTTCTCTTCCAGAGTCGCCGCGGTGAATGGCTTCACCACGTAGCCGCTTGCGCCCGCCTGTGCAGCGGCAATAATGTTCTCTTTCTTCGCTTCTGCGGTCACCATCAGCACCGGCAGAGAGGCCATGCCTGCATCCGCGCGGATGGTTTTCAGCAGTTCGAGACCGTCCATGTTCGGCATGTTCCAGTCGGAAATCACAAAACCAAACCCGCCAGCCTGGAGTTTGTTCAGCGCATCCACCCCGTCTTCTGCTTCTTCAACGTTGTTGAAGCCTAGCTCTTTTAGCAGGTTGCGCACAATGCGACGCATGGTGGAAAAGTCATCCACAACCAAAAACTTAAGCTCTTTATCCGCCATAAAATAATACTCCTGAGTCAAATACGTATTGCCTGTCCGGCACTGATTTTCGCCAGCATCTGCTGGCTTACCTGGCTAAGATCGACCACTTCGCTTACGCCACCCATATTGATGGCCTCGCGCGGCATGCCGAACACCACACAACTTGCTTCATTCTGCGCAATCGTCCAGGCGCCAGCCTGGTGCATCGCGAGCATTCCGGCGGCGCCGTCGTTGCCCATCCCCGTCAGGATCACCCCCACGGCGTTGCGCCCCGCATGTTTCGCCACCGAATGAAACAGCACATCCACCGACGGACGGTGCCGGTTAACCGGCGGCCCGTCATGAATTTTGATTTGATAGTTCGCCCCGCTGCGCGCCAGCTCCATATGTTTGTCACCCGGGGCGATATACGCGTGACCTGGCAGCACGCGCTCGCCGTCTTCCGCCTCTTTCACGCTGATCTGGCACAGCTTATTCAGGCGCTCCGCGAATGAGCGGGTAAAGCCCGGCGGCATATGTTGCGTAATCAGGATACCCGGGCTTGAGAGCGGCAATGGCTGGAGTACATGGCGAATTGCCTCTGTTCCTCCGGTTGACGCCCCAATGACCAGCAGTTTTTCCGAGCTGAGTAACGGTCCGGCCTTCAGGGTTGCCGGCGCGGCCATCGGCTTGTGGGCCGCCAGTTTTGCGCGCGACGCGGTACGGATTTTCTCGGCGATCATCTCGCTGTACGCCAGCATCCCCTCGCGAATGCCGAGCTGCGGCTTGGTGACAAAATCCACCGCCCCCAGCTCCAGCGCGCGCAGGGTGATTTCTGAACCTTTACCGGTCAGAGATGACACCATCACCACCGGCATCGGGCGCAGGCGCATTAATTTTTCCAGGAAATCGATGCCATCCATGCGTGGCATTTCGACATCCAGCGTCAGCACGTCGGGGTTATATTTTTTGATTAAATCCCGCGCGACCAGCGGATCGGGCGCTGTTGCCACCATCTCCATATCGCTGTGGCTATTGATGATTTCGGTCATGATCTGACGCATCAGCGCCGAATCATCGACAGACAATACCCTGATTTTACTCATGCTTTTTCCTTACTCAGCGCATAAACCGTTTGCCCACGCAGGCTAAACTCACGCACGAGGTTGCTGAAGTTTTCCGAGTGCCCGGCAAACAGTAAACCGTCAGGCTTGAGCAACGGAACAAAGCGACGCAGAATGTCCTGTTGCGTCGTTTTATCAAAATAGATCATCACGTTACGGCAAAAAATGGCGTCGAATGGCCCCGGCACGTTGTACTGCTTATCCAGTAAATTAACGGGAGCAAATTCCACGCAGTTCGCCAGCTCCTGGCGTACGCGCACCAGTCCTTCATGCGGGCCGGTACCGCGCATGAAGTAACGCTGTAGCTGCTGAGGAGACAGCGTTTTTAGTTCATCCTGGCGATAAACGCCGTTACGGGCTTTTTCCAGCACTTCGGTGTCGATGTCGCTGGCGTACACTTTCCAGCGGCCCGGCGCCATTCCCAGGGTGTCTGCAAGGGTGATGGCCAGCGAGTACGGCTCTTCCCCGGTAGAGGCTGCCGCGCTCCAGACGCGATACTCTCCGCTACGGCGACGGGCGTGTTCCGCCAGCACCGGGAAGTGATGCGCCTCGCGGAAAAACGCGGTCAGGTTGGTGGTTAATGAGTTGATAAATGCCTGCCATTCGGCGCTGTTCTGGTTCGCTTCGAGCATGCTCAGATAGCGGCCAAAATCATCCAGCCCCAGCGTGCGCAAGCGCCGCACCAGCCGGTTGTAGACCATGTCTCGCTTATGGTCCGCAAGCACGATCCCCGCACGCTGGTAGATTAACTGACATATCCGACGAAAATGCGCGTCGGACAGCGCGAGGCGCTGTGTCATCTGCAACAATAATGACGTTTGCCCTGAGGGCATGGGTGATGTCATAGCGCCTTCTCAATCACATTCAGGATACAACGGGTACGGCCTGTGACCGTCCGACTTCTGTTACTGCTTCAACGTGCTCTTTCACATTAAATACGGCGACCAACCCGGTAAGGTGATCCGCCTGGTTTGCCAGCTGATCGGTAGCCGCCGCCGCCTCTTCCACCAGTGAGGCGTTCTGCTGCGTAACCTGATCCATCTGTGTAACGGCCTGCGCCACCTGCTCAATACCACGGCGTTGTTCATCAGACGCCGAGGCAATCTCGCCCATAATGTCGTTAACCCGCGTCACGGAGGTGACAATCTCGTGCATGGTCTGCGCGGCGGTATCCACCAGCGCGGAGCCCTGCTGAACGCGGGAGACCGACTCTTCTATCAGCCCTTTGATCTCTTTCGCCGCGTTGGCGCTGCGACTGGCGAGGTTTCGGACTTCACCGGCAACCACCGCGAACCCGCGCCCCTGCTCTCCGGCACGCGCCGCTTCAACGGCCGCGTTCAGCGCCAGAATATTGGTCTGGAACGCGATACCGTCGATGACGCTGATAATGTCGCCAATTTTCTGCGAGCTGGCGGCAATCTGCTGCATCGTGCTGGCGACGTGAGAAGCCTGGTCGCCCCCACGTTTCGCCGTCATCGCCGCCTGTTTTGACAAGTCGGACGCCTGACGCGCGTTATCGGCGTTCTGGCTTACCGTCGCGGTCAGTTGCTCCATGCTGGCCGCCGTCTGCGCCAGCGATGCCGCCTGCTGTTCGGTGCGGGATGAGAGGTCGTTATTGCCTGCCGCAATCTCGGAGATCCCGGTATGCATGGCGTAACTGCCCTGACGAACGTTGCTTACCGTTTCCCGCAGCGAACTCTGCATCGCCTTCAGGCTGGCGAAAATCGCTGATATTTCATTCCTGCCATACACGGCCACCGGACGCGCCAGGTCGCCCTTCGCCATACTGTCGAAGTGGCTGCTGACGATCGCCAGCGGCTGGACGATCATTTTGCGCGACCACCACAGCGAGCCGCCGGTCAGCAGGGCGGCCAGGATCACCATGGTCAGGAAAATCACCCCTGACATGCGGTAGCTGGTACGGCTGTCCGCACCGGCACGCGCCACAAACTGGTTAATATCCTGCTGCCATGCGTTAAAGCTGTCGTCAAATGCCGCCTGAGACGCCTGCACCGGCGCGGTCAGGAAGTCAGAGAGCTGGTTGTTCTCCAGCCACGTCGCCTGATGGTCGAGATCGCCGTACCACACATCAAAGGTCTTTTTCATGGCGACCTTCAGCGTTTTCTCTTTCTCACTCACCGCCTCCTGCGCCGTAAACGCCTTAAACTGCGCGTCGGCCTGCTTCAGGCTGCTGCGGGCCACGACCATCAGCGCCTTAATATCATCCGGCGGATAGCTCAGCGCGGTTAACGTCCCTGCTTTGTTCAGCGCAGTGCTTGCCTGTAACAGCACGGCACGCGTTTGTGCCAGTGCGGAGCGCTGCTGATTACTCGTCTCAACTTCCTGCAAATTCTGATAGCCATCGCGAAACGCCCAGAAAGACAACCCGTTACTGCCAACCTGCAAAACCCCACACAGGATCAGAATCAAAAACAGTGTGGTCGAGATACGAATACGATTTAACATCCACGCTCCCATCAAGCGGCAAGCAGCCGCGGTTTAATTGTCAGTCAAAATGTTTCCCAGTTTTCATCTTGTCCGGTCACCGCTGCGCGCGTAGGTGTTGTCACGGGCGCCGGGGTTGCTTCGCTGTACGCTGACCGCGAGCTGACCGTATTTGTTGTTTTTGAAGTAAGACGGAACGCCGAGACGGCCATTTTCAGGCGGCTCGCCTGCTCCTCAAGCGCAGCGGCCGCGGCAGCGGACTCCTGCACCAGGGCGGCGTTTTGCTGCGTCACACGATCCATTTCCGATACCGCCAGAGCGACCTGGTCAATACCACGACTCTGCTCATCCGATGCAGAGGCGATTTCACCCATGATGTCCGTCACGCGCGTCACGGCATTCACGATGTCATTCATGGTTTCACCCGCACTTTCCACCAGCACCGAGCCGGTATCCACGCGTGAAACAGAGTCTTCAATCAGGGCTTTGATCTCTTTCGCCGCATTGGCGCTGCGGCTGGCGAGGTTACGTACTTCGCCAGCGACCACGGCAAACCCACGTCCCTGCTCGCCCGCACGCGCCGCTTCAACGGCCGCGTTCAGCGCGAGAATGTTGGTCTGGAAGGCGATGCCGTCGATAACGCTGATGATATCGGCGATTTTCTTCGAGCTGTCGGCAATGTCATGCATGGTTTTCACCACGCCGTCGACCACCCGACCGCCGCGCTGGGCGGTGTCGGACGCGCTTTCTGCAAGCTGCGACGCCTGACGGGCGTTGTCGGCATTCTGCTTCACGGTCGCGGTGAGCTGCTCCATGCTGGCCGCCGTCTCTTCCAGAGCGGACGCCTGCTGTTCGGTACGGGACGAGAGATCGTTGTTGCCCATCGCGATTTCACTCGTGCCGGTATAGATGGCATCCGCCCCCTCGCGCACGTTGGCGACGGTATCAATCAGCGAACGCTGCATATGGTCGACGCTGGTCGCCAGCTCGGTGATCTCGTTGCGACCAGAAACGGTCAGCGTTTTCGTGAGATCGCCCCGGCCAATATCGCGGATATGGGCAATGACGCGGCCAAGCGGATTAAGAAGGATATGACGAATGCCGTACCACACGGCCACCAGCACGATGACCAGCGCGAGGGCGAGCACCGCCATCTGCCATTTCGCGAAACGGTAGTCGTTCTGGCTTTGCGTAAAGGCGGAGTGATAAAGCTCGCCGCTGGCTTTGGCGTACTCGCCGAGCGCCGCGCCGAGGGCGTTCTGCATGCCCTGGGTCGGCTGCGCGAAATAGGCGTCCATATTGCCCTTCTCCAGGAACTGCACCAGCTCCGTGAGGCCGGCGAAGTAGGCCAGATATTTTTCATCTATGTTCGCGCTCGCCTGCGCCATTGCGGGCTGAGGGGCGATTTTTTTGAAGGCCTCGTAATGTTTCGCCGCGTCTGCCAGCGTGGCGCGCGCATTCTTCAGCAGTTCCGTTTTTGCGCTGCTCTGCTGGTTGTTCGGATCCATCATCATGCGGGCAGACGAGCGGCTCAGATTGATACGCGTCTGCAACATCAGATCCCAGGTTGTGGTCAGTTCGCTTTGCTGCATCCGCAAATCGTTCGAGGCCGCGAAGCTGTCCTGGTTCTGTTTTAACGAGGAGAAAAAGAGGCCGCCAGAAATAAGCTGAAGAAGTGCGAAAATGACCAGCACCATCATAAGCATTGTGACAACGCGGATACGGTTCAACATACAACACCTTCTCATCGATTGATTAACGGTGTTATCGGCAGGGGCCACGGGAACTTTACATTTGCGAAAGGGAAAAGCGCGGGGTGTCAGAACGCGACGTCAACGATCAGCGTGTCGGTGTAGGTTCCGGCAGGCGGCGTGGCCTGGCTGGTCAGGACCTTAGCGCTGTAGTTATAGGTGCGTAAAAGCCCGTCGGTACTGACCTGGGATGAGCTGGCGCTGGCCCAGCGCTCGCTGCCACTGCCGCCCCAGCGGTTGCTGGTCGCCTCTTTATAGATGTCGTAACTCATAAAATTGCTGCCGCTAACCATACGACGAACGTTGTTCAGGGCGTTTGCTCCATTATTAATGCCTATGGTGTAGGTGCTGCCCTTGGTGCAGGTGACGGCGATCGACTGCGAAACGGTGGGAAAATTTTGCACCAGCGGCGCGCTGTTAAAATTCACGTCCGGCGTGGTCATCGTGCTGCAATCGTTGGTCACGGTCATGTTGAGGAGAATGGAGGTAGTTGCCGTGCCGGTTTGCGGGGTCAGGCATAGCCCGCCCGCGCCAACGGCGCACACGTTGTAGTTGATGCTGAACGTTAACAACACCTGGTACGGCCCGGCCGTGACGTTCTGCCCCGGCACAGTACGGAAATAAAGCGGAATGTTGTAGCGCCTTGACCCCAGCAGCCCGAGCAGGGTGTTGCCATTCCAGGTATAGGTTTTGCTGATTTGTACTTCACTGTTTCCGCCGCAGCCAGTGGCACCGCACAGGCGCGTGGGGATAACGTCCGCGATGGCCGCATTATCGGTACGCTTCATGGTGGCGCGGCTGTTGGCGGCTATCGACGCCGAGGTGTAGGTCAGCGTCACCGAGTCGTTGGTTAGCAGGTTGAGAACAGTATCGCAGGACACCACCAGCGTGCCGGTGGTTTGCACCTCCCCCGTACTGCTCAGGGCGAATGAGGTGACGCTGCCAAACGAGGCGTTCACCGTACTGACGGTGCAGGCCGCCCAGCCGCTGCCCGAGAACAGCAACAGTATGGCTATCAACAGGCGTTTCACGGCGCCTCCCGGCAGGTCAGCGGACCGTAGGTTTGCAGCTTATGCTCGGGATTTGCGCCCACGTTCAACGTTGCGATACAGCGTTTACCGTCCGGGGTGATGACCTCCAGAGGATTCACATCGTTGAGGTTTTCCAGCCAGGCGAGGCCGTCGTAGCCAACAACCGCGCTACTGCGGGACGCGCGTTTGACCTGGCTTCCCACCGGGATCGCATTGCCCTGCGCGTCATGCAGGATCACGCTGGCAACCCGCTCCTGCTCCATCGGGAAATCCACCAGATAACCGTTATGCCGACGAATCGCCACCCGACGCTCGGTCTCTTTCAGCCGGGTATCCGCAGGTAAGTTCAGGGTATCAATGCGGTAGCTCGCCGGGTAATAGGCGGAAACGCCGCTGACCAGCAGATAACCTTTGTTATTGGTTTTACCAACTGGCTGGTTCTCGTAGCTGACGGGTACGTCCGGATGTCCGTCGGTGCTGATCACCACAAACGCATCGTTGATTTTGTTCGCCGCAAACAGCTCACCGTCCATCAGGACGACAGAGCCCATCGCCTCGCCCCACCAGGTCATCATCCCCTTCTCACCGTAGCCGCCGCCCTGAAGCTCAACATTGTTATTCCGCCAGCCGAGCGTGGCCTGTTGATAGTTACTCGACCGCGACTGGTTGGCCCAGGCCATGTTCCAGCTAAAGCCGCCGTCAGACCGCATCGAGTGGTTGTAGTTAATGCGTTGAGTGCTGCCTGCGTCAGGCGTGTTTTCAAAGGTAACGGCGGCGCTGTCACGTTCGCCCAGAGGGACCTGCAACGACAGCGCAACCGTCCAGTCATCCCGCTGCTGGTCACGGCTGGCCGCCAGGTAAATACTGCTTGAGCGCCACAGATTTCGGCTCCAGGAGAGGTTGAGCAGCTCGGTTTTCCGGCTGTCAAAACTCTCCACGCCGATCCACGCCGCACCGATATTGCCGTAATCACCGAGGTTAAAGGTTAAGGAGTACTGGTCGGTATTGCGGCTCAGGCTGGCAACGGGGTTATCATATTCATCATAAACGGTGGGCTGATCGTACAGGGCGAGGTTGCCGAAGCCGCGGTCGCGTCGGGTATGCTGGGTCGCTACGCTAAACTCGCTGGTGCTGTACTGATAGCCCCAGTTCATCTGGCCCCCTTCGTCGCCGCGCATCCGGCTTTGGGTATAAGACGTGTTCACCACGCCAAAACGCCCGAGCTTCAGCACCGTGCCCGCGCCGCCGAGCGCCAGCGACTCCGCCCCTTCCGCATGCCCCTCCAGCGTCAGCCAGTCGGTCACCCCGTAGCGATACGATCCGCTGCCCGCCGCCGGGCCATAGTCAAAATTCTCTATACCGTAGTTGCGCCGCAGGCTGCCCAGCGTCACGGCGCCGTCGCTTAACCCCTGCTTCAGCAGATCGCTGCTGACATAAAACGGCAGCGTGGTGCTCACCTGACGTCCCAGCGCGTCGGTGGTGACCAGTACCGCATCCCCTGCGCCGTTGATGTACGGCAGATTAGTGAGGGTAAACGGCCCCGGCTGAAGGCGGGTGGAGCCGGAACGGTAGCCATTAATAAAGAGATCGACCGAGGTCGGGACGGCCGCCTCACCGGAAAACGCCGGCAGCGGCCAGGTCACCAGATCCGGACGCAGGGAGAAGTCGCGCCCGTAGCTGATCCCGCCCATCCGCACGCTGGTGCTCCAGCTCAGCGCATCGCTGATGACGTCCCCGACGGTCCAGGTGGTGGCATCCTCCTCGTTGGTGATCAGCAGGGTTGAGTCATAGCGCACGTATCCTTCCTGCTGCCCGCTGCTTCCGGCGAAATTCTGTCGGGCGTACCCTGTCGAAGAAAACGAATAGTCTTCGTTGAAATAGCGGAACTCATGCCACACCGACGCCTGGCCGCCCGTATGTTCGGTATGGTTGGTATAAACGTCGTAGTTGAGCAGCGCGCCCCGGCCATAATGCGGCTTGCTTTGCGCGCTCTGACCGCTAAACGACGTGATCCGTGCCGCAACCCAGTCCCGGGGGACCGTCAGCATGAGCCGCTGGGCGCTGCTGTCATACTCTACGCGTACCGATGAGAGCGTTGAAAGGTTCACCTCTCCGGCAGGCACATGCTCCTGCGGCAGTCCGGCGCGAAGCAAATCCGCTCCTGAAATAAACCAGGCGCCCTCGCGCTGCGTCACCGGCACCACCAGACCCGTGTCATAGTGGTTCAGCACCAGGGCGAGCTGGAATACAGCTTCGCCGTTCATCGTCCGAGCGTCCGGCGGCGGCGGTAAACTGTCGTCGCCGGTTTCGGCAAATGCGCTGGTACTGACGCAAAGCAGGATCATCATCGCCGGTTTCAGTTGACGGGCGTCGATTGCCATTGCGTATCCCTGGCATTAATTTGCGCGCTCATCCGATTCGGCTGATAAATCCCTGCCGGAAGCGGCCAGCTTCGGGTGCTGCCTGGCAGCACATAACCCAGCAGCCCCTCGGCAACCGTGCGTTTTTGCCCGCCCTGCTCAACCGCAACCTGGCTGAGCCTGACGTGAACGTTCCCCTGATTGCGGACCTCAAGCGCGGGTTTCCCCTCCTCCTGAATGACCCGCCAGTTGAGCTGCTGAGTGTTCGCCAGCGCGTGATGCTCTCCTTCGTTGAGGGTGGGGATCCCCTGTCCATAAACAAATAAGGGAATGGAATAGCGCATTTGCAGTTTGAGGCCCATAGACGGTTCCGCTTTTGCATCCGGCTGGGGAATCTCATCCACAATGATGCGGTAGGCTTGCTCGACGCCGGACGGGATCGTCCCCTGCTTAATCAGGCGAATAAGCTGTTTACTGCCTTTAGCGATAGTCACGATCGGCGGGCTGGCGACCACATCCTGCTGGGCGGTGTAACGCTCATATCCGCCCTCCTGTTTCCAGCGCACAATGCGTATCTGCATTGTCGTGGCGCTGTTGCCCTGATTCTGGATCCACAATTCAGTTGCTCTGGCGTCTGCCGAAAGCCACGGATCGATAGGCCAAAGAAGAATGGTTGCGGCTGCTTGCGCCTTAACCGCTGTAAGGGCCGTTATCCCCAACAGACTCAACAGGCCTGACCGCCTGAAAAATGGCTTCATCAATGCTCTCCCTTTCCTACCATGACAAGGTCACGGTGAGTTGATCTGAATACGTTCCTGACGGGCTAAACCCGGTCAAAAGCGCGACGCCAAAAAGAGGCAGCGCGATGTTATTGCTGTTGGTATAGGTAATCGGTATTGCCTGGTTAACCCCAATTTCACTGTTTGCGGCCAAAGAGCTGCTGCTGTAGAGCCGGTAACCGACCACCTCTGTCCCGCCTGAACGCGTCATCCGCCGCACAGAGCTATAATTCTGACCGCCATTAATGCTCATACTTAGCGCCACACCCGGTGTGCAGGCGATGGACAACGCGCCGTCGGCAACAAAGCTGGTGCTGACCGGTGCGCTCTCCACGCCGCTGCGGGTCCCGAAATTCAGCGTACCGAAACGCCCGCCGGTGCCGGTGCTCACCGAGCATCCAGGCACAACCGTCGCGCTCACCCTGAATGACTGAGACGTCACCGCCCCGGCGTCTGGGATCAACATCAGCCCGACCAACAGGGTTAAAAAAGGGTGCACGACGCCCTCTGCGCTGTCGCGCAGACATAACAATGCCTTCATGGCTGAATCAGTAGGTGACGCTGACGTTAATCGTGTCGGTATAGGTTCCCGGTACGACCGTTACGCTATTGCCGCCGCCCGTAATGCGTGCGTAGAGGGTGTAGCTATCCACCCCACCCGCAGTAGAGGCGACCGGCAACGCGGCATTGTTCGCAACCACGTTGTTGTAACCGCTATCGCTGAACAGGCTGTAGGCAACGCCCTGCGCCGCATTGGCGGTGTTGACCAGATAGCGGCCCGGCGTACCTGGGGTGCCGACAACGGTTCCGGGTGCGGTAGCGTTAGTGTTGCCGGTGATCGCCACCGTGTAACTGGCAGTGGTACATTGAATGGTAAAGGTGTTTCCTCCGCTGGCACCGGTTAACTGGGTTGTCAGGGTGGAGAATGTTGCAGGATGAGTGCCGAAATCCAGCGTCCCGAAGTTAATGCCGTTTTGCGTTGGCGAGCCGTTGATCAAGCAGCCGTTTGTCAGCGTCAACGTCGCGCCGATAGTGCCGCTACTGGTGACCGCGAGAGCCTGACCGACCGTTGCCGCCGTCAGCAGCGTGCCCGCGCAGATAAAAAGAAGTTTTCTTTTCATTTACCACCCTCCAGAAGAAATATAGGTTCGCTTGCCATATTTTATTCATACTGTTCAGTATGTTAGCCCCGCTTAAACATTCCCCGGCGCGGTTACTGAGAATTTAGTTTATGGTTAGCACTTCAACCACTTTCATCAAAAAGAGGGCAACCCCGCTCGAATTAACAGGTTATTAACAAACATTACAAAGGGTTAGCAAAAAAAAAGGGCATTATTCTTGCTTAACTTGAGGATATATCGCCTGTAGTGTGATCTGAGTCACAATATATCGTCATGATAAAAACAACGAATTTCATAAAAAATAAAAACAAGTTGTAACTCACGCAGCTTTACTTCAATTTATGCCCCGAATATTTTCCTGCGCTTAAATAAAAATTTTGTATGCATTGACGCAGGAAACTCTTTTAGCGCATAGAGGATCTTTTTGTGGCAAGTGCAAACAAACTCACGCTCTTCATCGTGATTTTCATGCTGGCGGGCATTCTTTCCGGTGCGGCGATCCATGAGTATGCTTCGTCCGACGCGATACAGGCCTGGTCGGAGAACATCACCCTGCTGACCGATATTTTCCTGCGGCTGATCAAGATGGTGATAGCCCCGCTGGTGTTCAGCACCCTGACGGTGGGCATTATGAGGCTGGGTGAAACGTCTACGATTGGGCGCGTCGGGGGTAAAGCGATGGTGTGGTTTATCAGCTCATCCGTACTTTCCATTCTGGTGGGGCTGTTTATTGTTACCCTTGAACAACCCGGCAGCGGTCTGAACCTGAGCATTCCGACAGAGACGGTTGATACCGGCCTGGCCGTGAGCGGGATGTCGCTGAAAGCCTTCCTGTCACACACCATTCCAACCAGCATTGCCGGCGCGATGGCGAACAATGAGATCCTGCAAATTGTGGTCTTCTCGATGTTCTTCGGCATTGGCGGCGCGTCACTGGGCCAAAAATTCAACGCCCCGCTGGTCGCGGCGCTGGATGTGGTATCCCACATTATGCTGAAGGTGACGGGCTACGTGATGTACGTTGCGCCGCTGGCCATTTTCGCGGCGATTTCGTCCGTCATTGCCACCCAGGGGCTGGGCATTTTGCTGAACTATGCCTCGTTTATTGGCGGTTATTATGTGGCGATCCTCCTGACCTGTCTGGTATTGCTGGCCGTGGGTTACATGGTACTGAAGAAAGAGATTTTCCGTCTGGTGGCGATGCTGAAAGATCCGGTGCTGGTGGCGTTTACCACCAGCAGCTCAGAAGCGGCATACCCGAAAACGCTGGAGCAGTTAGCGCGCTTCGGCTGTTCACGTAATATCGCCTCTTTCGTCCTGCCGATCGGCTACTCGTTTAACCTGGTCGGCTCCATGGTGTACTGCTCGTTCGCCTCAATGTTTATCGCCCAGGCGTACAACATTCACCTGAGTTTCACCGAGGTGACGGTGCTGATGTTAACGCTGATGCTGGCCTCGAAAGGCATTGCGGGTGTACCGCGCTCGTCGCTGGTGGTGCTGGCGGCAACCATTCCGAGCTTTAATATTCCGGTGGCCGGGATCCTGCTGCTGATGGGGATTGATCATTTCCTGGATATGGGACGGTCCGCCATTAACGTGCTGGGGAACGGGATTGCGACGGCGATGCTGTCGCAGAATGAAGGGGCGCGGGAAGCGGAGGCAGAGCTGGTGGAGCAGGAGGCGTAAGGTTACAAAAGAGCCGGGTGGCGGCTTCGCCTTACCCGGCCTACGAATGGCTCGAACACGTAGGCCGGGTAAGCGTCAGCGCCACCCGGCTTTATTTTATGCCACGTGATTCGCCGCGATATCCAGCAGCGCCATCTCTTCGCTGTTCAGCAGCTTCTCAATATTCACCAGAATCAGCATACGCTCGCCGAGCGCACCCAGCCCTGTCAGGTATTCCGTCGACAGCGTGACCGCAAACTCCGGCGCAGGACGGATTTGATCGGCGGTCAGCGACAGCACATCTGACACGCCGTCCACCACAATCCCCACCACGCGCTGCCCCAGATTCAGAACAATCACCACCGTGTTATCGTTGTACTCCACATCGCCCTGGCTGAACTTCACGCGCAGATCCACGATAGGCACAATCACACCGCGCAGGTTGGTCACACCCTTGATAAACGCTGGCGTATTCGCGATGCGCGTTACCTGATCGTACCCGCGAATTTCCTGCACTTTCAGGATGTCGATACCGTACTCTTCATCACCTAAAGTGAAAACCAGGAATTCCTGCCCAGAGGGCTCGCCCGCCAGTTTCGTTACGTTACTCATACCGGTCATGTTATTACCTTTTACTTAATCAGGCGGCTGTGTTCGCCACACGTTGTTCACGATTTAATCCCTGAAGTGCCGATACATCGACGATCAGCGCGACGCTACCATCACCCAGGATGGTGGCAGCAGAGATCCCCGGCACTTTGCGGTAGTTACTTTCCAGGTTCTTAACCACCACCTGATGCTGACCAATCAGCTGATCGACCAGCAGCGCGTAGCGGCGTCCGGCGCTTTGCAGGATCACAACGATACCCTGCGTGGCCTCGGTTTTTGCCCCGTCCACTTCGAACAATTTCCACAGTTCCACCAGCGGCAGGTACTCGCCGCGCACTTCGAGCACGCGCTCGCCGCCCGCCAGCGGATGCAGATCTTCTTCGCGCGGCTGGAGGGATTCCATCACCGCGTTCAGCGGCAGAATAAAGACTTCGTCCGCCACTTTAACGGACATGCCGTCAAGAATGGCCAGCGTCAGCGGCAGCAGGATACGGATCGTGGTGCCCGCGCCCTGCTTAGACTGGATCTCAACGTGACCGCCCATCTCCTGAATGTTACGTTTCACCACGTCCATGCCCACGCCGCGGCCGGAAACGTCGGTGACCTGCTCTGCGGTTGAGAAGCCCGGGGCAAAAATCAGCATGCCCACTTCTTCGTCAGTCATGTTTTCGTTGACCGCCATGCCCTGCGAAATCGCCTTCGCCAGAATGCGCTCGCGGTTCAGGCCCGCGCCGTCATCGGTCACTTCGATGCAGATGTTGCCGCCCTGATGTTCTGCTGACAGGATCAGGTTGCCCACTGGCGATTTTCCGGCTGCCACGCGGTTTTCCGGCAGCTCAATGCCGTGGTCGAGGCTGTTACGCACCAGGTGCGTTAACGGGTCGATAATGCGTTCAATCAGGCTCTTATCCAGCTCGGTGGAGCTGCCCATCAGCGTGAGTTCGATCTGTTTGTTGAGCTTGCTGGCCAGGTCGCGCACCAGGCGCGGGAAGCGGCTGAAGACATATTCCATCGGCATCATGCGGATGGACATCACCGATTCCTGCAAATCGCGGGCGTTACGTTGTAACTGGCCCATGCTGGTGATGAGATCGCCGTGGGTCACCGGGTCCAGCTCGTTGGAGCGCTGGGCCAGCATCGACTGGGTGATCACCAGTTCACCCACCAGGTTAATCAGCTGATCCACTTTCTCCACCGCCACGCGAATGCTCGTTGACTCGCTGGAGCGCGCCGCCGGTTTTTCACCGCGGGCCGGGGCGGCCGTCTCTTTGGGCACGGCTTTCAGTGCAGGGGCAGCGGCAACTACCGCAGGGGCAATTTCTGCCGGCGCGGGCACTTCAACGGCCGCCGCCTCGGTTTCAAACGCAATTTGATCCGCTTCAATCACGAAGCACAGCACCGCCACAATGTCATCCTGACCGATCCCGCCGTCGAGCGTCGCGGCCAGGCTGTCTTTACCCTTCACCACGTTGCTGAGCGTCGCCAGGTTACCCAGCTCCTCTTCCAGCAGGTTGACCTCGTTCTCTTTCAGCCGTGACAGCACTACGCGCAATTTTCCTGCGGGCGCATCAGGCGCACTGTCTGGTTTGGCCGCGGCGTCAACAACGCTCAGTTTTGCCGCAGGGACAACGGGCGCAGACGCCTCACCTTTGGCTTCCAGCGCTAACTGACGCAGCGCGTTGCAGATGTATTCAAAGCTGGCGGCATCAGGCTCTGCCGAACTTTTATAGGCGTCGAGCTGTTCCTGCATAATATCTTTCGTTTCCAAAAACAGGTTGATAATGTCGGTATTGAGCTGCATCTCACCGCGTCGTGCTTCATCCAGCAGGTTTTCCATTAAATGGGTCGTTTCCTGCAAAATGGTAAATCCAAACGTTCCGGCTCCGCCTTTAATGGAATGCGCCGCACGGAAGATGGCGTTGAGCTGTTCTGAGTCCGGTGCCTCGGGCACCAGATCCAGCAAATGTTGCTCCATATCGGCCAACAATTCGTCGGCTTCATCAAAAAATGTCTGGTAAAAATCGGTAATATCCATGCTCACGCTATCACCTCGGATTGGCTGGTGGCGATGTTGGAACGGCAGCCGAAGGGACGGCCCCAGGCTGTTTTAAATCGTCCAGTGACTCATTCTGACTTTCGGCGTTTTCATGCAGGATGGCCTGCTCCGCCTGCTGGTTCAGCACTAAAAGACTGATACGACGGTTGATGGCGTCATCCGGTCCGCGGTCGGTCAGGCGCATGGTTGCAGCCATGCCGACCACGCGCAGGACCTTGCCATCATCAAGCCCACCCGCCACCAGCTCGCGACGCGAGGCGTTGGCGCGATCGGCAGAAAGCTCCCAGTTGCTGTATCCCTTCTCTCCCGTGGCGTACGGGAAATCATCCGTGTGACCGGAGAGGCTAACGCGGTTCGGAATGCCGTTCAGCACCGGTGCAATCGCGCGCAGAATATCGCGCATGTAGGGCTCCACGTCGGCACTGCCGGTTTTGAACATCGGTCGGTTCTGGCTGTCGATGATTTGAATACGCAGCCCTTCCTGCACCAGGTCAATTTTCAGATGCGGACGCAGCGCGCGCAATTTAGGGTCCGCCTCAATCAGCTGATCCAGGTCACCGCGCAGTTTTTTCAGGCGCGCCTGCTCCATCCGTTTTTTCAGCTCGTCGATGTTAGGCTGTTTTTTCACTTCGCCCTGCTGCTGGGTGTAATCGTCACCGCCGCCGGGGATCGGGCTGTCGCTGTTCGATATGCGCGGCCCGCCGGTGACCGCCGTCGCCAGCGGTGTTCTGAAATATTCCGCAATCTGAATAAGCTCTTTCGGGCTGGAGATGGAGATCAGCCACATCACCAGAAAGAAGGCCATCATGGCGGTCATAAAATCGGCGTACGCGATCTTCCATGAGCCGTGAGAACCGTGCCCGTGCCCCTTATGCTTGCGTTTTTTTACGATGACGATCGGATGGGACTGGTTTTTCATGCGTCCTCAGTTGTCGTCTGTTGGTTGGGGTTTTTCACCGCGCGCACGTGTTCTTCAAGCTCGATAAACGACGGACGCTCGCTGGAGTACAGCGTTTTACGGCCAAATTCGACGGCGATCGGTGGTGCGTAACCGTTGAGGTTGGAGAGCAGCGTGATCTTCACGCACTGCATCATTTTGGTGGTTTCCGCGCTCTTTTGACGCAGCACGCTCGCCAGCGGGGAGATAAAACCGTACGCCAGCAAGATACCGAGGAAAGTCCCGACCATCGCGTGGGCAATCAGGGCGCCCAGTTCAGCCGCCGGACGATCCGCCGAGGCCAGCGCGTGAACCACCCCCATCACCGCCGCAACGATACCAAACGCCGGAAGCGAGTCGCCCACCAGCGCCAGGCTGTTGGCTGGCACTTCAGATTCGCTTTCGTGGGTTTCGATCTCTTC
Source organism: Enterobacter cloacae complex sp. 402C9 (assembly GCF_050030745.1). Taxonomy (NCBI): domain Bacteria; kingdom Pseudomonadati; phylum Pseudomonadota; class Gammaproteobacteria; order Enterobacterales; family Enterobacteriaceae; genus Enterobacter; species Enterobacter cloacae complex sp. 402C9. The sequence goes on from NZ_JBLGUW010000001.1 coordinate 2,798,499, forward strand.
GTCCATCAGGGCTTCAATTTCGAAGGTGTTCATGTTGCCGCTGATGATCAGTCGCAGGTAATCGACGATAAAATCGAGCATCATCGCGTCAGCCAGAATACGCGGGTAGCTGGCGAAAATTTCGCTCTCTTTCGGGTTTTCAATGTCCCGCTCCAGCGAGAACATTCCTTGCTGACGTGACTTCGCCATCAGGCGATAGAGCAGCGCCAGAAGATCCATATACATGCTTTTGGTGTATTTCGAGCGACAAAACAGCAGCGGAATCGCCTTCAGCGTGCCCTTGATCGATTTACCGTTGTTACCAACGATAAAAGCCCCTACCCCTGCACCGCCGATGATGACAAGTTCAGCCGGTTGATAGAGTGCTCCAAGGTGCCCGCCGGTCATCATGTAACCGCCGAAAACTGTACCGAGAACTACCAGGTAACCTAATAAGATAAGCACGACATCATCCTTCCGCTAGTGACTATGGCAGGACGTTCATTTCGAGCGCGTGACCTGAACGCAGGGTAAAAAAAAGCAGCGGTAATCGCTTACCGCTGCTGGAATCTTGCCCACAGGTTCGGGTTAAACAGCGTGTTCGATCTGTTCATCCAGCAGTTGTGGAATAATATCGGCAGCATCCCGGGAAAGTTTACGTCTTTTTACGGCTCGGGATGGAGGCTGGCATAAACTACAGGCGAAGCTGCCCGCAGGCTGGTGCGCGTGGGTAATAAAATTGCCGTCACAGCAGTTGCAGCGCGACAATTCAAGCATTCCGCTTTCAACAAAACGCACCAGCGTCCAGGCGCGGGTCAGCGCCAGCAGGGGTCCCTGTTCCTGCTGCGGGCATTGCTCAAGGTAAAGTTTGTAGGCTTTAATCACGGCATCCACGCCGCTGCATAAGCCCGTTTTAAGCAGGTACTGCCAGGCGTTACAGAACATGGAAGCATGGATGTTCTGCTCCCAGGTCATGAACCAGTCAGTCGAAAACGGCAGCATACCTTTTGGCGGTGGGCTACCACGCAATTCTTTATACAGCTTGATCAAACGACCACGGCTCAGTTGCGTCTCGCTTTCCAGCATTTGTAAACGCGCACCCAGCGTGATGAGTTCCATTGCCAGCTGGATATCACGGGCTTCCTGAACAATGCTTTTTTCGCTCATTGTTAAGCCCTTTTCTTCCGGGCTACGTCGTCAGGCTGGCTGATTTCGTTGAGCAGGCGGGTGGAGAGAAGAATACCGGTGTGAATCTGTTGCAGATCGTCCACGCGGGATTCCTGAGTCAGACGCGTAATGGTCTGCGGGTTATCGAAACGGAACTGGCAGACAAGCTGATTGGTTTCAGCCAGCTTGACCATCTGCGGAAGTGTTAATCCCCCCAGCATGGTTGCCATCTCTTCGTTAACACCCAGACGAAACATCGCTGACGGTTTGTCCTGACTAATCAAACGCTGCGCGAGCAATAAATACGACAAATTGATGTCGTAAATATGTTTTAGCAACTCGGATGTATGCATTTTTCCCATCCCGAATAACCAACTATTATTTTTATGCGGAAAGACCGCACCCCGTGATGTCGCCGGGAAATCACCCGGTATAAAAAGAAAAGGCCAAATGCATAGTTGAATTTAGGTTTGTACGTCGTAAAGCGCGTGACCGGTTAACATGGCCAAAATGTCGGTTACACATTTTATCTTTTCTTACAAATAACTAAGATTTTTCCTAATTCGACGCAAACTCTACTCGTCAGTTTTGACACATACAATGCAGCCCCCCCCTGGAATTTAAAAAAAATGTGATCTGCGTCACATAATTTACGCGAATGTAACCCATAAATCCATCAGCGTGACTTGTAATTTGGGTGTTTTTTATCCAACCCAAGCTTGTTTATATTCTTCAGGAACGAATACTCATGCATCCGGACGGGGGAATTGGGTCTGGGAAATGTAAAGACAGGGCAAATCCGCATTGATCTGCTATGGGGAAAACTTCACGTTGAAACTACCATTAATTAATAAAGTAAAAACAGTAGGTTAACGCTGGCAACACAAAAATCAGTTTCGTTGCGTAACGATCTACGCCGGGTTGATGATGAGTTAAGGCGAGTTAACCACCTGGAAGGGAAAATGTGTAATTTACGTTAAGCTGTTAATTTTTTTCATTTAGGCCATCTTTTCAGTTATTCTTCTTATAAGAATAATTAATGAATAATTATGATAAGCTTCACACTAATGACGCATTCACCTCTTGCAGTAATGACATTTTCGCGGTAAAGCTGGGGAAACTTGTCATTCTGACATCAAAGGAGTGCGTGATGAGTTACTCCCATCTGCTTGTTTCAGTTGCTGTTTCTCCCGAAAGCCACCAGCTTGTCGCCCGAGCCGTATCCATCGCCCGCCCCGCCAATGCCCGCATCAGCCTGATCACGCTGGCCGCGGAACCCGAAATGTATAATCAGCTGGCTGCGCCGATGCTGGAAGATATACGTGAGGTATTGCAGGAGGAAACGCACCAATTCCTGCAAGAGTTGGTGGAGAGGGCAGACTATCCGATTCATCAGACCGTTATCGCGACCGGTGAATTAAGCGCGCATATACTCGACATCTGTCAGAAAGAGAATATTGACCTGGTTATTTGCGGAAATCATAACCAGAGTTTTTTTTCTCGTGCGGCATGCTCGGCAAAATCTATCGTTTCGTCAAGCCAGGTTGATGTCCTGCTGGTACCTCTTGGGGGCAATTAATGCCCCCGGAGAAAATCAGGCGAGTTTAGGGAAGGTCGCGATCTTTTTTTGCAGATCACCTTCCTGACTTTGCGGCTGGATCGCGCGCAAATCGTCAATAAAACGCGCCTGCCAGCGGTTAATATCATTCTTCATGATGGTCTCCATCATTTCCGAATGGCGTGAAATACGTTCCGCAAGCGGCATAGTTAACGCACGGTTCAGGGCATTTGCCACGTCATCGCGATCGTAAGGGTTTACAATCAGCGCTGAGGTTAACTCGTTTGCCGCACCGGCAAATTGAGACAGCACCAGCACACCCGGGTCAGCAGGATCTTGTGCTGCAACATACTCTTTTGCCACCAGATTCATCCCGTCGCGTAGGGGCGTGACCAGCTCGACGTCCGCATAGCGGAACACTTTCATCAGAATTTTGCGCTCAAAGTGCTGATTCAAATAGAAAAGTGGTGTCCAGCCAAGCTGCCCGTAGCGCCCGTTGATGCGCCCTGCTTCGGTCTCAAGCTGGTGACGGATATCCTGATAGGCCTGAACCTCACCGCGTGAGGTCGGCGCTATCTGGGTATAACGAATCTTGCCGTGATGCTGCGGGAATTTTTCCAGCAGGGTTTCGTACGCGAGGAATCGCTCCGGCAACCCTTTGGAATAATCAAGTCGTTCAACCGAAAAGATATTCTTAACGTGCTTGAGTTCATCCTTAAGCTGGGCAAGCTTCGGAGGCAATGGACCGGAGGCCTGCTCGGCAATTTCGTCTGGCTCAATACCAATCGGGTAGACCTCGGTATGGAAATTACGTCCCCACGCGGTGTGAGATTTGCCGCCGTGAGTGACCAGTCGGGTTTTACCGGACACGCTGTCGAGGAAGGCCAGCCTGTCGTTTTCCGTCTGGAAACCGAGCAGGTCGTAATCGGACAGCGCCTCAAGGATCTCTTCATGCTGCGGCAGTGCCGTGAAAATCTCCGGCGTCGGGAAAGGAATGTGCAGGAAAAAACCGATTCGGTTATTCACACCACGTTTTCGCAGCTCTCTGGCGAAAGGCAGCAGATGGTAGTCGTGGATCCATAAAATATCGTCTTCTTCGATCAGCGGCAGCAGTTTATCTGCCAGCAGCGCATTAACGCGCATATAGCCTTCATAGGATTCACGCTGGAATTTCACCAGGTCCAGACGATAGTGAAACGCTGGCCACAGCACGGCGTTTGAGAACTCGGAATAATATTCATCATAGTCCTTCTCACTGAGTGCGAAGGAAGCCCACGTGATATTGCCCCGTGACACCTTTTTAAGCGGTTTCTCATCATTACTGATTTCCCCGCTCCAGCCAAACCAGAGTCCACCCGCGGCTTTGAGGGCACCTAATACCCCGACCGCCAGGCCACCGGCACTGGCTTTTTTATCATCCGGCGGTGCGATGCGATTAGAGACGACGACTAAGCGACCCATAATGATTTCTCCCGTTGTTTTGCGCTATTTGTTGTTGTTGCTGGTTAGCGACATCAGATATCCACTGCCAGACGCTGGCGACGTTTTCCAGCCGCCATCCGGCAACGGTTTCACCCGGCCCTACCTTGACAGACATGCCACTGGCCTGGTTTACCACGCTGAACCCGGCCTCATCGGTCAGGTCATCCCCAAAAAATACTGGCGTACGCCCTTTAAACGGCGCTTCCGCCATAAACGCTGCAATGGCAGCGCCTTTATTAATTCCTGCTGGTTTAATCTCGACCACACATTTACCCGGCTGTAACGCCAGCTCCGGATGGGCTTCCGCCACGCTTCTTGCTACCGAAAAGATCGCCGCCTCATGGTGAGGCGCCTGACGGTAGTGCAGCGCAAAGGCCATGCCTTTGGCTTCCAGTTCCGTACCGGGAAGCAGTTCCAGAGCAGAAGAGAGTTGCGCATGCAGCGCCTGAACCAGCGTATCGGGGAGTGAAACTATATGCAGTTGATCATGGATATCGCGGCGCTCCGCTCCGTGCACACCGGCCAGCGGAAAGTGATAGGGACTGGCGAGCACATCCAGCTCGGCCATTGAGCGCCCTGAAATCAATGCCAGTGCCCCCTCGTTCTGTCGGGAGAGCTGCTGCAAATTCTCTAACACCAGATCCGGTACAACGACGTCGTCAGGATGCGGTTCAATTCCGGCGAGCGTCCCGTCGAGGTCAAAAAAGAAAGCAAATTTTCCGGGCAGTACAGGCGGTGCGGTTAACAAGTCAGCCACCCTAATCCTCCTTACAGTGAACAAAACAGCCATGTAAGTATAGACAGTGTGACGGCGCTCGCCATTTAGCAACCGGCCCGTCAGCATAACTGGCGGGCCGGTCAGTGGGTCAACTATGGTTAATAGTTGAGCAGATAAGTGGCTAAAAATAAATCAGACGGTACGCTTAGCTTTTTGCTTGTAACGGTCGAAGATCACTGCTGCCAGCAGGATCAGGCCGCGGACGACGTACTGAGAGAACGGAGAAATATTAAGCAGGTTCATGGCGTTCTCCACGGTCCCCAGAATCAGGATCCCCGCCACCACATATGAGATTTTTCCGATGCCGCCCTTGAGGGATACTCCCCCCAATACGCAGGCTGAAATGACAATCAGCTCATAACCGATAGAGGTCATTGGCTGGCCGCTGGTCATACGCGACGCCAGAATAATCCCCGCCGCTGCCGACACCAGCCCGGAAAGCACAAAGATAATGATCTTGGTCCGTACGACCGGGACACCCGCCAGACGCGCCGCTTCCTCGTTCCCGCCAATCGCCAGGGTATTACGACCAAAGGTGGTGCGGTTAAGCAGGAAACCAAACAGGATCAGACAGGCTACCGTCAGCCAGATAGGCGCAGGCAAGCCCAGCCAGTTGGCATAGCCCAGCGTAAAGAAGCGCTCGTCTTCAATCCCCACCGCCTTACCGTCGGAGATGATATAGGCCAGACCGCGCACGATTTGCATGGTCGCAAGCGTCGTGATCAGGGCGTTAATCTTCAGGCGCGCAATCACAAAGCCGTTCACCAGACCGCTCAGCACGCCGAGCATCAGCCCCGCCAGCACGCCGATCCACAGGCTTTCGGTCATATTGATCACCACGGCAGTGGTGACCCCGGCACAGGCAATCACCGAGGCGACCGACAGGTCAAAATCGCCGGAGGCCAGGCATAATAGCATTCCGCAGGCCACCATGCCGGACATGGAGATGGCCAGCCCCAGCCCCTTCATGTTGATGAAGGTCGCGAAGTTTGGCACAAAAATCGCGCACGCAACGAACAGGGCGGCAAAAACCACCAGCATGCCGTACTGGTCCCAGATGCGGCCAAAACTGAAAGCCGACTTCGGCGCTCCGGATGTAGTAACAGAGGACATCATTGACTCCTTACTCAGGCGACAGCCTGGCTAACTTTAGGCATGGCGAGACTCAACGCCTGTTGTTCATTCGCCTGTTCATGCAGCAATTCACCGGCAATTTCGCCTTCACGCATCACTACAATGCGGTCAGCGACGCCCAGCACCTCGGGCAGATCGCTGGAGGCGAACAGCACCGCCACGCCGCGTTTTGCCAGCTCATAGATGACGTTATAGATTTCGTGTTTCGCCCCCACGTCGATACCGCGCGTTGGTTCATCCAGCAAAATGACCTTCATGTCTTCCGACAGCCAGCGCCCCAGAATGGCTTTTTGCTGGTTGCCGCCGGACAGGTTCATGATCAGCTGTTCAGCCCCGGGAGTTTTGATGTTCAGCGAACGGATATGGTGATCAGCGTTGCGCGCCTCCCACCCGTCGTTAATCAGACATCCCGCGCGGATGAACTTGCGCCGGGCAGAGATGTTGATGTTGTCGCGCACCGAGTGCACTGGAATAATGCCTTCGGCCTTTCGATCCTCCGGACAGAGCATGATGCCCGCGTTAATCGCCTGCGCAGGCTTCTGTATATCGACCTTTTTCCCGTCGACGAAGACCTGGCCCTGGGTAATACGCGTCCCGCCAAACAGCCCTTTCATCAGCTCGCTGCGCCCTGCCCCCACAAGGCCAAACAGCCCGACGATTTCGCCGCTGCGCACCGAGAGTGAAATAGGTGTGCGCACGCCTGGGGCTTTAACGCTATCCAGACGCAGACGCTCAGGGCCGTACTCGCGCGGCTTCCAGTGGTAAATATCCCCCAGATCGCGCCCGACCATCGCCTGCACCAGCTGGTCATGATTGACCTGCTGCATATCGGTGAAGGTGCGCACGTAGCGGCCATCCTTAAACACGGTGATGGCATCGCTTAAGGCAAAAATTTCTTCCATACGGTGGGAGACGTACAGAATGATGCGGCCCTCTTTGCGCAGCTCGCGGATCACGCGAAAGAGGTTTTCAATTTCACGCGCCGAGAGCGAGCTGGTTGGCTCGTCAAAAGCGATGATCTTGGCGTTACGCGCCAGCGCTTTGGCAATTTCCACCATCTGCCACTGGCCGATGGAGAGATACTTGAGGGGCGTTTGTGGATCGACATCCAGCCCAAGGTGCCTGAGTTGCAAGCCCGCTTCATAGTTGAGCAGCGAGCGGTTGACCACGCCGCTTTTATGCGGAAGCTGGCCCAGGTAGATGTTCTCCGCCACGGTCATTTCAGGAATGAGATGCAGCTCCTGATAGATGATGGCGACGCCCGCGTTTAACGCTGCCGTGGTATCGGCAAAGGCCACCTCTTCGCCGCGAATGGCCAGCGTGCCGGTGGTGGGCGTGTAGTTGCCGCTGAGAATTTTTAGCAGCGTGGATTTTCCCGCGCCGTTCTCCCCCATCAGGGCATGAACCTGGCCGGCATAGCAGTCGAAGCTGATATCGGTCAGCGCGTTTACGCCGGGGAATGTTTTACCGATGCCGCGGAAAGAGAGATACGGATCAGACTGTTGCATAACGACTCCGTGATTCCTGTAGTGTGTACGTCAGGCCCCTCACGGCGTGTGAGGGGCGCAATCACAGCGTATTACTTACCGCCCAGTCCTTTTTTCGCCAGCTCCTCTTTGAAATTATCGCGGGTGATCAGCACCACATCGGTTACTTCGATGAATTTCGGCGGCTCAACCCCCTTGGTCACCCAGTTGTAAAGCATTTCGCTGGATTTATAGCCGTGGACATCCGGGCTTGGCAGCAGAGAGCCGTAGAAGCCGGTCGCCTGCGCTTTAGACAGTTCGCTCACGGCGTCCACGCCGTTGATGCCGATCCCGATAATGTCCGGTGCTTTAAAGCCCTGGCCTTCCGTTGCACGCACGCCGCCCAGCACGGTGTTATCGTTCATCCCCACCACCAGCCAGTGTTTCACCTCCGGATGCTGGACGAGCATGGAGTTCGCCGCATCAAAGGCGCCCGGGATATCATTGGATTTGGTCGGGACTTTGTAGATTTGTTTTTCCGGGAAGCCAGCCGCTTTTAGGGCGTCCATTGAGCCCGTGGTACGACGACGGGCGGTATCCAGCTCGTCAGCGGTAATCGCCATCACGGCGGTCTCTTTTACATCCCAGCCGCGTTTTTGCATCTCTTTATAGAGCTCCTGGCCCTGACGCTCGCCGATTTTGGTGGCCGCCATCATCACCAGCGGAACGGTATCCATCGGTTTGCCTTTGGCATTCACGAACTGATCGTCCACCGCAATCACTTTCATGTCATAACCGCGCGCTTTCGCGGCAATCGCTGAACCCAGCTTTGGATCCGGCGTACAGATAACGAAACCTTTCGCGCCGCTCGCCGCCAGGCTATCAATGGCGTTAAGCGTTTTCTCGCCGTCAGGTACGGCGATTTTAATTACCTCAAATCCCAAATCTTTTCCGGCTTTATCAGCAAATTTCCATTCGGTCTGGAACCACGGTTCTTCCGGCTGTTTAACCAGAAAACCGAGCTTTAAATTTTCAGCGATAGCGGATTGTGACATAACGGCAGCCAGGCCGATGGCCGCCAGCGCTTTAGTAAATTTGTGCATGGTAAACTCCAGCTTTAGCATTCTTATCTGTAGGGAATAATGGCGAACAACTTATTTAATCGGACTTAAAACAAGGCATTAGCGCTTACCTCGTTATAAGCGTTATTGCTGGAGATAGTTTTAGCGGGAAATTAATCATCCATAAGAGAGCGACATCACACCGCAGAATTACAGTAATTGCGTACATAAATTCAGCGAAAAATGACATAAAAAAGGACGTAATTGTCCTACAAATGGAAAGGAGTTAAGCAGGATTATCCATAAGGTCAGCTAAGTAATCCCTGTAACCCGGACGCCTTAGCGTCCGGCAGAAAATTTACCAGCGGTAATAGATGTGTTCAGCATGATCGCGCACGGGGGCATCGTCGCCCAACAGACGCGCAGAGAGCGTCAGCGCAAAGTCAAAAGCGTGCCCCAGCCCCTTGCCGCTGATGAGGTTGTTATCCTCCACGACCGGCGCATCCACATATACTCCATCATCAACGGTCTGCCACAGATCGCCGGAACAGACGTAGCGCCGCCCCTTCAGTAGCCCGTTTGCGCCCAGCACCCGCGCAGCCGCAGAGCAGATCGGGCAGATGAGTTTGCCGTGCTCGTCATGCGCGGAAACAAAGCGGATCACCTCCTGGTTAGCCGCCAGATTGATACTCCCCTGCGGCCCACCGGGTAACACGACCGCGTCATACAGCCTATTAAAACGTTCCGTTAAGGTACTGTCAGCCACCATGGGGATATTGTGGTAACTCACTACCGCACGGGACTCCGCGCAGGCCAGCGTTTCCACCTCAATCTGCAAGCGACGCAGGATATCAACTATGATAATCGCTTCTGCTTCTTCAAAACCAGGTGCCAGCAGCACCGCAACTTTTGTCATCATAAACCCCTACAAGTGAAAAGATATAAAACATCGTTTCATTTTCCAGATTTGTTAGATAACAATCTTACGACGCGATCACAGAACCGTATATTGCGGGAAAATTGATTTAGCTCAAATTTGCTACAGCAGGATATATTTGCAGTTATTATTTCTGATTTAACACTTTCACAGAATTTCCCGCCACAGAAGGTTTCCTGAAACGATAAAAATGGGAAGCACTGATTTTAATATCATTAAAAACATAAAGATAAAAAATATTTTATCTCGCCACCTGTTTTCTGTTCTGCGCTATATTTAAATTTGTAATGTATGGTAAACACAGCCCAACTAAGAGTTTTCTTAATTCAAAGAGAAGCGTATGCTTATTTAAATCGAACACAGGACGTGAATTTTCGAGTTTGTTTACCTTGCAGAAATCTTTTTCTGTTATTCAATTGTCAGTACCTGCCGGGTCAGGTTTCGTAGCGGACCATCAAGTCCCACAGTCAATAAGGATATGAGTATGACTACCCAAACGATGATGCAAAAACTGAATGCCCAGATGAACCTGGAGTTTTATGCTTCAAATCTGCATCTGCATTTGAGCGCCTGGTGTTCCAGAAAAAGCCTCAACGGCACTGCCACCTTCTTTCGTACTCAGGCGCAAAGTAACGTCACGCACATGATGCGTGTCTTTAACTTTTTGAAAGCCATCGGCGCCAATCCCACAGTCAAAGAGCTTGAAACGATTGAAGATAATTACTCCTCTCTGGAGGAACTGTTCCAGAAAACGCTTGAAGAGTATGAGCAACGCTGTACGAAGCTGAACAAGCTGGCCGATGAAGCCAAAGCGCAACAGGACATCATTACCCTCAAGTTTTTACGTGATATGGACAGAGAACAGCAGCAGGATGGCATGCTGCTGAAAACGCTCGCAGACGAAATCCGCAACGCGAAACGCGCGGGGATCTGTCTGGAGCAGACGGACCGCCATCTTCTCGACATAGCTACCGTGCAACACCACTAAGTTCCTTCACCCGCTCCCGTCAGGGCTGAGAGTTCCCCACAAAATAATGCCTGCACAGACGGCCCCCTCTCCCTTGAGGGAGAGGGCTGGGGTGAGGGGGAACATACGGCTCTGGTGGTCATTCCGTTCACTTTATGTTCCTTGCTACTCTGTCACGGCATAACCGGTGAACGTGCCAGGGTGGCTCAGTCGCCACCACCCTGGCGACCCGGGCTTCCGGCGGAAAATCGCCGCTTCGCGGTACCTTCGGCTTATTCCTTCCGGCTTATCGGGGACGGGCGGAGGTAACATCCCTGTAAAGCCCGCCCTCTCGGCGCATCCCTGCGCCTCGCCCCGGCCTACAGGAAACGCCTCAGCGATTTACAGCCGGACCGAGGCATCGCTGAAAGCCTTCAGTTATTCTGAAGGCAACGTTATCGCTTTTGCTTTCAAATTACTGGGGATCCCTCAGCCCGTCAGGGAGTGGGTGCCAACTCCCTGCTTTTGCTGACATTTAACAAATCAGATCTTGCTCCCAATGAATAACCACACATCGTGTAATGATTTGTTTAATTACATTCATTAACGAGGGAGCATCATGATCACCATTGAGTTTATTGTCATTATCCTCTGCCTGCTGGTAGGTACCCGCTTCGGCGGGATGGGCCTGGGGCTGATAAGCGGCATCGGCCTGTTTATTTTGAGTTTTGTCTTTGGTCTGCAACCCGGTAAACCGCCGGTTGACGTGATGCTCACGATCCTCGCCGTCATCGGCTGCGCGGCAACACTACAGACCGCCGGTGGCCTGAACGTGATGATGCAATTCGCAGAGCGCCTGCTGCGAAAACATCCCCAGCACATCACCCTTCTCGCGCCGTTTACCACCTGGATGTTGACCTTTCTCTGCGGGACCGGCCACGTCGTCTACACTATGTTTCCCATTATCGCGGATATCGCCCTGAAAAAAGGCATTCGCCCGGAACGGCCGATGGCGGTGGCCTCGGTGGCCTCACAGATGGCGATCACCGCCTCCCCCGTTTCCGTGGCCGTCGTTTCGCTGGTCTCAATTCTGGGTGCGCAGAACGGTATCGGCCACGCGTGGGGGATCCTCGAAATCCTCGCCGTTTCCGTACCGGCCTCACTGTCTGGCGTCGCCATTGCGGCACTGTGGAGCCTGCGCCGGGGAAAAAACCTCGCAGACGATCCTGAATTTCAGGAAAAGCTGAAAGATCCGAAACAGCGGGAGTTTATCTATGGGGGAACGGAGACGTTGATGGATCAGCGTTTCCCTAAACAGGCCTACTTGTCAACGTGGATCTTCTTCGCCGGGATTGCCGTTGTGGTCCTGCTGGGTGCGTTGCCCGAGTTGCGTCCGGCGTTTGAGATCAAAGGCAAAATGACGGCCCTGTCGATGAACCTTGTTATTCAAATGATGATGCTTATTGCCGGGGCCATCATGCTGATGACCTGTAAGGTTAATGCGTCGGCCATTTCAAACGGAGCGGTATTTAAGGCGGGGATGGTCGCCATCTTCTCGGTGTTTGGCGTGGCATGGATGAGCGATACCTTTTTCCAGGCGCATCTCGACGAACTGAAAATGGCACTGGAGGGGGTAGTGAAGAGTCATCCCTGGACGTATGCCATCGTGTTGTTTCTGGTGTCGAAACTGGTCAACAGCCAGGCCGCGGCCTTAACCGCAGTCGCCCCGATGGGGTTGATGTTAGGCATCGATCCGAAAATGCTGGTGGCCTTCTTCCCGGCCTCCTACGGCTACTTTGTGCTGCCCACCTATCCGAGCGATCTGGCCTGTATTGGATTCGATCGCTCCGGCACCACCCGCATCGGTAAATTCATCATCAACCACAGCTTTATTCTGCCGGGTCTGATTGGCGTCAGCTGTGCCTGCGTGGTGAGCTATCTGCTGGTGCAGACGTTCTTTTGAACCTTCTGCGGGCGACAGACTCTGTCGCCCTTCGACGTAAAATCAGAAAACGGTTTCTAATTTTAAAACATCGGTTTATTTTAATGTGACTCACCCTGCGGCGTGAAGCGCAGTTCAATCAGCGCGATCGCTTTCTGGATCGCGCGGAGCGTAACCGGATCCGCAGCAGCAGGATGATTGGTGAAATCGATGTTTTTTAGCTGGGTCGACATCTTTTCGCGTACCTCAACCGGCGCGATAACGTCAATCACATCAAGGATTTGTTTGATAACCAGCTGGCAGGCGACGACGTCAGATACCAGTTCCTGATCGGCGCTCAGGTTTTGTGACATGGGCTTCTCCTTATTCAAAGGCCGCCATAGTAGCAAAACAGACGCCCTTCCATCTCCCTCTCGTCGTCCGCAGACATAAAAAAACCTGCCGAAGCAGGTTTTTTTATCAGAACATCGCACCCGGTGGGACGTCTTTAAACGTTGTGCAGTAGTTAGCCCACATGCTTTTCAGGATTTTGCGCAGTTTCATTATGTTGCTCCAGTAACGTGTTATGCAGGTGTTATTATCAATACGCTTATAATATGACCGTCATCACAAAAATCAACCATTTTGTGACCTGCATCACGGTTAACAAACCCTCAGTGCTGCCGGTTTGTTAAAAAAAGGCACGATAAATCCGCACGTTACAGACTTATAAATTCCAGTAAATTTTTATAAAATTTTTTGAGCGGGCAGGAAGAGAATGAGTGAAAACGTATCCGGCAAAGAGAGCCATGGATTATCGCCTGCGGCACTGCTGGTGGCCGGTGCTTTCTTTATGGAGTTTCTGGACGGGACGGTGATCGCCACCGCATTGCCGGATATGTCAAAAAGCTTCGGCGTACAGGCCGTGGATCTGAATATCGGCATCAGCGCCTACCTGATCACCCTTGCCGTGCTGATCCCCGCCAGCGGCTGGATCGCCGACCGCTTCGGCGCGCGAAAAGTATTTGCCCTCGCGCTGGCGATCTTCACGCTGGCCTCGGTATTTTGCGGCCTGTCCACCACGCTCGAGGAGTTTGTCGCAATGCGCGTCTTCCAGGGCATGGGTGGCGCGCTGATGGTGCCTGTGGGTCGCCTGGCCGTGTTACGTACAACGCCAAAGCATCAGCTCATCACGGCAATCGCCACCCTGACGTGGCCTGCGCTGGTCGCGCCGATCATCGGCCCGCCGCTGGGCGGGTTCATTACAAGCTATGCCGACTGGCGCTGGATCTTCTTTATTAATGTGCCGCTGGGGATAATCGCCATTTTGCTGGCACTGCGAATCATTCCAGACCTGCATGAAGATACGCGCCGACCGTTTGATTTACCGGGTTTTGTGGTCACCACCCTTGCCATGGTGAGCCTGGTTTATGCGATGGAGTTGATGGGCGCAGAGCCTCTGCGGACAGGATTAACCGCCACGCTGTTTATCGTCGGTGTCGCCGCGTTGAGCCTGGCGCTGCGCCACTTTAAGCGGGCAACCTGGCCGATGATCAGGCTCGATGCGATGCAAGTGCCAACGTTTCGCGTCACCCTGTACGGCGGATCGCTGTTTCGCGCCTCCATCAGCGCGGTACCGTTCCTGTTACCGCTGATGTTCCAGGTCGGCTTTGGCATGGACGCGTTCCATTCTGGCCTGCTGGTGCTGGCCGTTTTCGTAGGCAATCTCACCATTAAACCGGCGACGACGCCCCTGATCCGCAGCCTGGGGTTTAAGCGGCTGTTGCTGATTAACGGTTCACTGAATGTCCTGGCGCTGCTGGCCTGCGCCTTTCTTACGCCGCAGACTCCTGTGTGGCTCGTCATGCTGATCCTCTATCTGGGTGGCGTTTTTCGTTCGATCCAGTTTACAGCCATCAGTACGCTGGCCTTTGCGGATGTACCCTCGGCGCAGATGAGCTATGCCAATACGCTGTTTTCAACCGCAACGCAGCTTGCCGTGGGACTTGGGATCACGCTCGGGGCAATTGGTATTCGTATCGGGGAAAAAGTCAGTGAGAAGATGGGGATTGCCGGCATGCCGGGAATGAGCTTCCGGCTGGCATTTGTGGCGATCGCGCTGATCTGCCTGGTGGGAATGGTTGACACGCTGCGTCTGACCAAAAATGCAGGCAGCGCGGTATCATCGAAAAAGTAAGGCTCTGTGCCGGGCGGGCAACGCACCGCCCGGCAAAGGAAATCAGCCAACAATACCGCGCACGAAGGCTTCGATCTCTTTGTCCTGGCAGTTCTCGAAGAAGCACTGCTGGAAGCGCTGGCCTGAGACGGCGGTTTTAACCAGCTCAGGATCGATTGCACGCAGGGTATCCAGATAGTTTTCTTTTACCACCGCCGCTTTCACCTGGTTCAGAATACCGGCGTTACGCACCTGCGGCTCCTTACGCTCTGGTGGATAGCCTTCGCCATTGCGTCCGGTAAACGCTTTCTCAAAGATAAAGCGTACGTTCAGTTCTGCTCCCCAGCCGAAGCCTTTCGCAAACGGCAGAGAAAGCGCGTTACCGTTGTTGATTTGCGCAAACAGGAAAGCATCCGCAGGATCGATGCAGTAACCGCAAATCACACCCGGATGGATGTTCAGGGACATTAACGCGCCCTGCCCGGTACCGCAGCCGGTGACAACAAAATCAACGGCTTTAGCGTTAAGCAGAATGCTCGCCATGATGCCCAGGTGAATATAAGTGAGATGATGATCGTTCTCATCACTCATACC
Organism: Enterobacter cloacae complex sp. 402C9; assembly: GCF_050030745.1. NCBI lineage: Bacteria > Pseudomonadati > Pseudomonadota > Gammaproteobacteria > Enterobacterales > Enterobacteriaceae > Enterobacter > Enterobacter cloacae complex sp. 402C9. Next base: position 2,813,698 of record NZ_JBLGUW010000001.1, read on the forward strand.
GACGTTATAGACCGGGAAACCTTTCTCATCAGCAACGGCTTTCAGCTCATTAAGGATGATGGGATTCTTAGCGGCCTGGCTGTTTTCCATCATCAGTGCAATTTTCATCTTGTCTCTCCTGAATGCATGGCGGGCGATCCCGCTGTGGATACCTTTTCAACTTAACCTTACTATCAAACAAACGCACTTTCAAATTAAGTGAAAACTTGTTTTAAAAAACAAAGATGCGCTCACAATTTCGCGCGGTGGCCCGGCTCGTTGTACAGTGAAAGGGCAGATCCTCCGGCTATTCCGGCCATTGCGTCCCGTCGCGTTGGTTACAATGGCGTATTTCCCGTCACGCAGAGTGAAACATGAAACGTGTAATCATAGCCGGAACGATCCTGTTGCTCGCCGGGTGCAGCATCAACCGTCAGGCAGAAGTCAGTAGTACTGATGCCCCAAACGGAATTGTGCGCCTCGACTATGGCCAGACCATGCTCCAAAACGCCTGGTCTGATGACTATGTTAATAACGGTACGGCAACAAAGGCCTGCCAACGCATGGGCTACGCCTCCGCGTCAGCCTACGGGCAGCCGATTAAAACCTGCACCCTGATCAGCGGTTCACTCTGTCTGAACGAAAGTGTGACCATTCAGTATAAATGTCAGGGATATGCCGTTACCTCTTCCAGCCAGAATCCGTGGTATTAACCGCGACTGCCAGTCACGCTGGCAGTTTATTTAATAAGAACAAAAATAATTCTCATTAATAAATATAAATGGCGGCAATGCGTTTTATTCCCATTCGTATTTTTAATAAATAAATATTTATTTTACTTTTTGCAAATAATTAAATAACAAATTATAGTGTCGCTCATCGTGAACCAGAATTAATAAACCGGAGCTGCACCATGTTAAAAACTGAAATGATCGACAAGCTCAATGCGCAAATGAATCTTGAGCTATTTTCTTCCCTGCTTTATCAGCAGATGAGCGCCTGGTGCAGCTATCACAGCTTTGAAGGGGCTGCCGCCTTCCTGCGTCGTCATGCCCAGGAAGAGATGACGCACATGCAGCGTCTGTTTGATTACCTGACGGACACCGGCAGCCTGCCGCGCATTGATAACGTGGTATCGCCTTTCGCCGAGTACGGCTCTCTTGATGAACTGTTCCGTGCCACCTATGAGCACGAACAGCTGATCACCCAGAAAATAAATGAACTGGCTCATGCCGCCATGACCAGTCAGGATTATCCAACCTTTAATTTCCTTCAGTGGTATGTGGCTGAACAGCACGAAGAAGAGAAGCTGTTTAAATCCGTGCTGGATAAATTATCTCTGGCAGGTAAATCTGGGGAAGGTCTGTACTTCATTGATAAAGAGCTGTCGACGCTCGACACGCAGAATTAATAGAAAAGCGGTGCTGAGTTTTCAGCACCGCTTTATTCAATGACGGCAAATTTTACTTTCGTGCGTGGAAAATCCATCTGCTGCCGGAATGAATTTTCCGCGCGCCGCCAGAAACGCCACCAGCTCCGCGGCTGTCATTTCCGAAGCTGAACAGGTATGGAAACGCGCCGCTTCGCCAAAGCGGGCATGTATCGCCTCAACCAGACTCTCCTTCGTATAACGCTCACCTGACTCAATCATCATATTCAGCACGTCGTGTCCGTGAATTGACATCATTACCTCTCGCAAATAAAAAGCAGACTAAATGCTCCCTCCACGGCACGCTTTGCGCAGGCGCAGGTTCCCCCTTTCTTTTTGTAAATTAATCATTACACCCTATGTAACGGTGATTTGACGAGATGGTGCTTTTCCCTTACTCTGCGCCGCAGAATGAGTCGCGGTATGGAAGCGTTGTAGAGGAAAGCGTGAAGAACAGAACTCTGGGAAGTATTTTTATCGTCGCCGGAACGACAATTGGCGCAGGAATGTTGGCCATGCCGTTGGCTGCCGCCGGCGTCGGGTTTGGGGTTACCGTAGTGCTGCTGGGCGGTCTTTGGGCCCTGATGTGTTACACCGCGCTATTATTGCTGGAGGTATATCAACATGTCCCTGCCGATACCGGCTTAGGCTCCCTGGCTGCACGCTATCTTGGACGCTACGGGCAGTGGATCACCGGTTTCAGCATGATGTTCCTGATGTACGCGCTGACCGCCGCCTACATCAGCGGCGCCGGGGAGCTAATTGCGTCAAGTATCAATGACGGCTTCGGTGCGTCGCTTTCACCGGAAACAGGCGCCATTGTCTTTACGCTGATCGGTGGCGGTGTGGTTTGTGCGGGCACGTCGCTGGTCGATCTGTTTAACCGTTTTTTGTTCAGCGCCAAAATTCTCTTCCTTGTTGTGATGCTGGTGCTGCTGGCACCGCATGTGCACAAGGTTAACCTGCTCTCCCTCCCGCTGGAGAAAGGTCTGGCGCTTTCGGCCATCCCGGTGATTTTCACCTCTTTCGGTTTTCACGGCAGCGTGCCGAGCATCGTGAGTTATATGAACGGTGATATTCGCAAGCTGCGCCGCGTCTTTGTGATCGGCAGCGCCATTCCGTTGATTGCTTACCTGTTCTGGCAGCTGGTGACGCTGGGCAGTATTGATTCCACCACCTTTATCGGCCTGATGGCAGAGCATTCTGGTCTGAATGGATTCCTGGTTGCCCTGCGTAACGTAGTGGCCTCTTCACACGTGGAGCTGGCGGTACATCTGTTTGCAGACCTGGCGCTGGCAACCTCCTTCCTCGGCGTGGCGCTTGGCCTGTTTGACTATATGGCGGATCTGTTCCAGCGTCGCAATACCGTTGCCGGACGCTTACAGACGGGGGCGATGACCTTCCTGCCGCCGCTGGCCTTCGCGCTCTTTTATCCGCGCGGGTTTGTGATGGCGCTGGGGTATGCTGGCGTGGCGTTATCGGTACTGGCCCTGCTGCTGCCTTCCCTGCTGGCGTGGAAGAGCCGCCAGCAACATCCGCAGCAAGGATACCGCGTGGCGGGTGGTAAGCCGCTGCTGTGCGTGGTGTTTGGTTGTGGGGTGGTGATTATTCTGGTGCAGATTTTGATTGCAGCGGGGATGCTGCCGGAAGTGGGATAACTTATTTATACAGGTCCTGAGGTAGTGTTCCGTTCACCTTAAGATCAACAGAATATGATTTTTTCACAGCATGTGAACGGGATAAGGGGGCCGCCGCGGCCCCCTTATCAATCCCCGCGGCCCCGCGGAAAATCGGTGCTTCGCACTGCGCTCACCTCCCGACCATCTGCCTGCGGTCGGCTCAACTCGACATCCTGTCTCGATTCGCCTCTGGCCGCCATCCATGGCGTCCAGCCCTTGTCATCTGGTCTCCGGTTCGCCGATTTTAGCGGGGACTCAACACCCGTGCCCCATTCAGGCCACAGTAATTAATGATTTAATGCAGGCAGCAACTCTTAAACTTCTTCCCGCTCCCGCACGGACACGGATCGTTACGTCCCACCTTCGACCCGTTCACGATCGGCTTTTTCGCTTCCGACTGCTGCGGATTAGCCACCCAGTAGTTGTACAAACGCAGCGCCGCAGGCTGAATGCTCTCGATGCTGGCCATATACTCCTCTTCGGTCAGCGCATCCAGCTTCTCGCTGTTCTCTTCCGTTCCGTGCAGGGCAATCACCGCCAGATCCGCTTCCAGCGCTTCCGGCAAGGATGTCCAGTCCGTCAGCGCCACGCCGCGCATGTAGCCATAGCACCACTCTTCCACTACGGTATAGCTCTGACCGTCAACGTCGTTATAGCCAAACAGCGGTTCAAACTGATCCGGGTATTCGCTCAGGCGCTCGGCAATATCGTTCATGTGCTTAAAGCAGAGATCGATAAAACGGTTCATCTCACGATCGTTTTTCCAGCGTGGAATATACTTCTCACCACCCCATACCGCCACCAGCCAGGTGTCGGGCTCCACCACAACGGGACCGGAAAGTACTGCGGTAAGCATGCCGTCCAGTTCGGACACGTCAATCACGGATGCATCGTCGTGTCCGTAAGAGATTAATGTCTCTTCCAGCCACGCCATCTCGCTTTCATTTAATGGGCCTTCAGCCATTGCTGATACTCCTGATAAAAAAAACGATCCTGACATATATCGCCGCGCATGCCTATCTGAAGTTTAGGTCTTTATTGCTGCAAAAACGTGCAAATCGTGACCGTTGCACAACTTATGGGCTTTGTTGTTAAGGAGATGTGATCTCCGCTGTAAATTCATCTCATCCCGCAAAGGCGCATAAAACGGCGCTCTATACTCAACGTGTTGTGACCCGGTCAAGGGATTAACCATTCTGGCAACCTTTTTGCTTAATGTTCTGCGCGCTTCGCGGTGCGTGGGATCCTCGCCGTATTAAGCACGAGATTGCTTCTAAAGTGCATTTTGTTCTCGCTCTTGTTTTTGGATTTACGATGCCATCAGGCGTTCGGGTTTATACCTGGTGCAAAAACCTCTTTGCTAAGGAACATAATAATGTCGCTGAAATTTACCAAAACTCCCCTCTCCCTGTTGCTGGCCGGTTGTCTGGTGACGGCCTTTTCTGCACAGGCCGATATCGTGATCGGCGTGGCCGGGCCGTTCACAGGCCCGAACGCAACCTATGGCGATCAATACTGGCATGGCGCTACGCAGGCGGCGGAAGACATTAACGCCGCTGGCGGGATCAACGGTGAGAAAATCAAACTGGTTCAGGGCGATGACGCCTGCAAACCCAAACAGGCCGTTGCCGTCGCCAACCGCTTAGTCGATCAGGATAAAGTGAAAGCGGTCGTCGGCCACTTCTGCTCCTCGTCGACCATGCCCGCCTCCGAGGTCTATAGCGATGCCGGGATCCTCTCCATCACCCCCGGCTCAACGAACCCGCTTATTACCGAGCGGGGCATGAGCGATATGTTCCGCATGTGCGGACGTGACGACCAGCAGGGCCAGGTCGCCAGCGATTTTATTCTTGATAAGCTTAAAGCCAAACGGGTCGTCATCATCCACGATAAAGACACCTACGGTCAGGGGCTGGCGGACGCCACTAAAGCGGCGCTGGCGAAACGCGGCGTTAAGGATGTGATGTACGAAGGGTTGTCCCGTGGGGAGAAAGACTTTAACGCGCTGGTGACCAAAATTGGCGCACAAAAACCAGACGTGGTGTTCTTCGGGGGCTGTCACCCGGAAGCGGGCCCGCTGGTTCGCCAGATGCGTGAACAGGGCGTGCAGGCGAAGTTCTTCTCGGGAGACTGTATCGTCAATGAAGAGATGGTCACCGCCGCCGGTGGGGCGCAGTACACCAACGGTATTTACATGACCTTCGGTAAAGACCCGCGCCTGATCCCGGACGGAAAAGCCGTCATCGAGAAATTCCGCGCCGGTAAATTCGAACCAGAAGGATACACCCTCTACGCCTACGCGTCTGTGCAGGCTATCGCAGCGGCATTCAAGGCCACGAAAGGGACGGATTCCGCAAAAGCCAGCGAGTGGCTGAAGGCCAACCCTGTCGACACGGTGATGGGTAAAAAAGCCTGGGACAGCAAAGGTGACCTCAAAGTGTCTGACTACGTGGTCTACCAGTGGGACGACAAAGGCAAATATAAAGAAGTGCCATAACGGGACGGAATCTGCTCAACGCCGGCAGGTCTGACTGTCGGCGTAACCCTTTATTCAGGTGCGCGACCATGAGTACATTCTTCCTGCAACAATTAATTAATGGCTTAACGCTGGGTTCGGTCTATGGTCTTATCGCCATCGGCTACACCATGGTGTACGGCATCATCGGTATGATCAATTTCGCCCACGGCGAAGTGTATATGATCTCCGCCTATCTCTCGGCGATTGGCCTGGCCCTGCTGGCGTTTTTTGGACTCCACTCCTTTCCGCTGCTGATCCTGGGAACCCTGGTTTTCACCATCGTGGTCACCGGCGTTTATGGCTGGACGATTGAGCGCATCGCCTATAAGCCGCTACGCAATTCGACGCGTCTGGCGCCGCTGATTTCGGCCATCGGGATGTCGTTGATACTGCAAAACTACGTCCAGCTCAGCCAGGGCCCACGGCAGCAGGGCGTACCGACCATGCTGGATGGCGTGCTGCGTTTTCACCTCGGCGAAGGGTTTGTCCAGATAACCTATACCAAAGTCTTTATTCTCATCGCCTCGTTCGCGGGCATGCTGGTGCTGACCTGGATTATCAACCGTACCCGCTTAGGGCGCATGTGCCGTGCGGTGCAGCAGGATCGTAAGATGGCCTCCATTTTGGGTATCAACACCGACAGAATTATTTCGCTGGTGTTTGTTATCGGCGCAGCCATGGCCGGGCTGGCGGGCGTGCTGATCACCATGAATTACGGCACCTTTGATTTTTACGTCGGGTTCGTTATCGGCATCAAGGCCTTTACGGCGGCGGTGCTGGGCGGCATCGGCTCTCTGCCCGGTGCGATGCTTGGCGGGCTGATTCTGGGCGTCGCAGAAGCGCAATTCTCCGGGATGGTGAACTCGGATTATAAAGACGTGTTCTCGTTTGGATTGCTGGTATTAATCCTGATCTTCCGTCCTCAGGGGCTGCTGGGCCGCCCTGTCGTGGCTAAAGTGTAAGGAACAACGCGATGACCTCTGACGGCTTTTCCCTGAAGCGCTGCATTCTGGACGCGATTTTTTCCGGAATGATCGCCCTGATTATTTTCGGCCCGATTGCGGGCGTGATACTGGATGGTTACAGCTTTACCTTTGACGGCCAGCGGCTGGCGTGGATTGTAGGCACGGTGATGGTGGGACGCTTTTTGCTGAGCGCCTTTTCAGCTACGGCGGCCGGAAGACGTTTACAGGCGCGGTTTGAATCTGACAATGCGGGGGTGTATGTCCGGCCACCGGCGTATAAAAGCCGCATGCGCTGGATCATTCCGCTGATTGTCACGCTGGCGATCTGCTTCCCGTTTGTGGCCACAAAATACTTTCTGACGGTCGCTATACTCGGACTGATTTACGTCCTGCTCGGTCTTGGGCTGAACATTGTCGTTGGCCTGGCAGGGTTGCTGGATCTGGGTTATGTCGCCTTCTATGCCATCGGCGCTTACGGACTGGCGCTCGGGTATCAGTATCTGGGGCTTGGGTTCTGGAGCATGCTGCCGCTGGCGGCGCTAATGGCTGCGGGCGCGGGCGCCCTGCTCGGCTTTCCGGTGTTGCGCATGCACGGGGATTATCTCGCCATCGTCACGCTCGGGTTTGGCGAGATCATCCGTCTGGTGCTGAACAACTGGCTTACCTTCACCGGCGGGCCTAACGGCGTTTCAGCCCCTGCCCCGACCTTTTTTGGCCTGGAGTTTGGCCGACGCGCCAAAGAAGGCGGCGTCCCTTTCCACGAGTTCTTCGGCCTGACCTATAACCCCAACATGAAGTTTATCTTCATCTATGCGGTGCTTTTCCTGGTAGTCATGCTGGTGCTGTACATTAAACACCGGCTGACCCGAATGCCCATTGGACGGGCGTGGGAAGCGCTCCGTGAGGATGAGATTGCCTGCCGTTCCATGGGGCTGAATCACGTTCTGGTCAAACTCTCGGCCTTCACTCTGGGCGCATCGATGGCAGGTATCGCCGGGGTGTTTTTTGCCACCTGGCAGGGGTTTGTTAACCCCACCTCTTTCACCTTTTTTGAATCGGCCCTCATCCTCGCGATTGTGGTCCTGGGCGGGATGGGCTCCACCGTCGGCGTCGTACTGGCCGCCTTTGTGCTGACCGTCACGCCGGAACTGCTGCGCAGCTTTGCGGAATACCGCGTGCTGCTGTTTGGCATGCTGATGGTGGTGATGATGATCTGGCGTACTCGCGGTCTGATCCGCATCAACCGCAGCGGATTTGCCGTGCGTAAAGGAGTGGCGCCATGAACGCAACGATTTTGCGTGTAGAACATCTGATGATGCACTTCGGCGGGATCAAGGCCTTAATCGACGTCAATCTTGAGGTGCAGCGCGGCTCTATTACTGCACTCATTGGGCCTAACGGAGCGGGAAAAACAACCGTCTTTAACTGCCTGACCGGTTTCTACCGGGCCTCCGGCGGCAACATTCTGTTCAATGCACGAAATAAAACTACCAATGTCATTCAGGTGCTCGGCCAGAAACTCCAGCCGGGCGACTGGCTCAGCCCGGCGCAGCTTGGTCAACGCCTGTTCTATAAGATGTTTGGCGGCACGCATCTGGTGAACCGCGCGGGTCTTGCGCGCACGTTTCAGAACATCCGCCTGTTCCGCGAGATGTCCGTTGTGGAAAACCTGCTGGTGGCACAGCACATGCGCGTCAACCGCAATCTGCTGGCGGGGGTGCTGAACACCCCTGCGTATCGTCGGGCAGAGAACGAGGCGCTGGACCGGGCGTTTTACTGGCTGGAGGTGGTGGATCTGGTAGATTGCGCGAACCGTCTGGCCGGGGAAATGTCCTATGGCCAGCAACGACGCCTCGAAATCGCCCGCGCCATGTGCACCGGCCCGGAGATGATTTGTCTCGATGAACCTGCTGCCGGCCTGAACCCGGTGGAGACGCACAAGCTGAGCGAGATCATCCGGTTCCTGCGCGACCACCACGACATCACGGTTTTGCTGATCGAGCATGATATGGGGATGGTGATGGGCATTTCAGATGACATCATTGTGCTCGATCACGGCGATGTGATTGCCAGAGGTAAACCGGCTGAGATCCAGCACAATGAAAAAGTGATTGCCGCGTATCTGGGCACCGACGAAAGCGAGGTAAATCTGTGAGCGCACCGATGCTTCAATTTCATAATGTGGACGTTTTTTACGGGGTGATCCAGGCGTTGAAGCAGGTTTCACTTGAGGTAAACAAAGGGGAAACCGTGGCCCTGATTGGCGCTAACGGCGCGGGGAAGTCAACATTACTGATGTCTGTCTTTGGTCAGCCCCGGATCCGCAACGGGCAGATCCTCTTCTGCGGCGAGGATATCAGCCACAAATCCACCCACTATGTTGCCACCGGCGGCATCGCGCAGGCACCTGAGGGACGACGCATTTTCCCGGATATGTCTGTAGAAGAGAACCTGCTGATGGGGACAATCCCCGTCGGCAATCAGCATGCAGCTGAAGATATGCAAAGCATGTTCGACCTCTTCCCTCGCCTCAGGGAGCGGCGTAATCAGCGGGCGATGACGCTTTCCGGCGGTGAACAGCAGATGCTGGCTATCGCCCGGGCGCTGATGAGCCGTCCTAAACTTCTGCTGCTGGATGAACCCAGCCTCGGCCTCGCACCAATCGTGGTTAAACAGATCTTCCAGACGCTGCGCGAACTGGCCCGTAACGGAATGACGATTTTTCTGGTCGAGCAGAATGCCCACCACGCGCTGAAGTTGTCCGACCGCGGCTATGTGATGGTTAACGGCCAGATTCGGTTAAGCGGCAGCGGCGAGGCGTTGCTAAAGGATCCGGAGGTGAGGAAGGCGTACCTGGGCGGCGTGTGAAGCCTGGAGGCTATAGTGAGAAAAACTCACAGTGATTGCCATTATTAATCGTTTTTCTGATGCGACCGCATTCAAATATCATCTTCACGACCCGCCTTTACGCGGGTCGATAAAACGTTCAGCCGCAAACTGAATAATAATGATAAGAGGATCCGGGGCAAATATGACACTTGATGCGTTATATCAGTTATTGAAAACTGTATTACCACCTGACACCGATTCAGCCGATGATTTACAGGATTTTATGGCCATGCTTATGGCTAAGAAACATCACTCAGAGGCTCTGTCACCGTTTTCGCAGCGCGTATACATGCTGTCCGTTGCCCATCGCGACCCTAAGCAAGCGGCTGCGCTGATTTCAGCCTGTCATCCTGAAGCAGGAAAGCCCCTTCCGCTGCTCGACTTCTCCGGCTGGCCGCACGTGCGCTACGCCACGTCGGGTGAATTACAGACGCCTGAGACTGAAGAATATTTTCACAGGATTTCGTCTGCCGCCACGATATTACGCGGTGCAATTATTGACGCTGAGCAGCAGAAAAACACGCCAGCATTTTATATTCTGGATAAGGTACTCAGCCTGAACAGCGCTTTGCCAGAACGCTATAAAAAGATGGCCAACATCTCTTACTCATAACGGTATTAATAAACCCGGCTTTCATCGTATTCCAGGTAATCGATATCCAGAGCCGGAACGACCGGGGTATGGTTTTGCAGCCAGCCCAGAAGGTGCTGGATGCTCTCTCTTTTGAGCGAATTTTTTGGCCAGACGAGGTAGTAACCATCTCCCGTCGCGATAGCTTCCCTGAACGGCAGGCCCAGCAGGCCGCTTTTCAGGGCATCAAGCGTGAGATGCAGGTCGGCGATAGCGATGCCGTGCCCGTTCATCGCGGCGATACTTCCCTGTTCAAGGGTATCAAACACCATGCCGCTGCTCATATCGAGCCCCGGAAACAATCCTGTTCTTCGCAGCCAGCGCCGCCAGTCACGTCTGTCCGGTGAAGGATGGATCAAATCGCATTGCGAAAGCTGCTGCCGGGCCGGTTCGATAAGCGATGGGGTGCAAACCGGGATAAGCCATTCATGAAAAAGCAGCTGGCTTTCCGTTGTCTCACCAAAACGGCCATTACCGAGAAGGATGGCGCAGTCGTATGGCTCAAGATTGAAATCAACGGTGTCAATGTCCATCCAGACGCTGGCAATCTCCACCTGCGGTTTTGGATGGTTGTTGCGAAAAGATCGCAGCACGTCGAGAAGCCATCTCATGGTCAGGGTGCTGGGTGTTTTTAACCGCAGCAGATGGTTTTCACTGCGAAATGCCCGGCAGGCCCATTCAATGCTCGTGAAGCTTTCGTTAAGCTGTCCGGCAAGCACTCGCCCGGCTTCAGTGACCTCCACGCGAGGACCTTGCCTTTTGAAAAGCTCGCAGTCGAACCACAGTTCAAGGGTACGGACATGTCTGCTGACCGCGCCCGGCGTAATATTGAGCGTTTCAGCGGCTTTACTGAAGGAGTTCAACCGCGCAGCAACTTCAAACGCACGCAGTGCATACAATGGCGGTAAAGACATAGCGTCCCTTAAATGAAAAATTCATTATGCTAAAACTTGTTACGGGGCAATGCCAGCAAGTAAATTATGGAGAAAAACAATGAGCCCCAATATACCGAGTCATAGCGATAGGGGTCAAAATCTATATGCAAAAAGCTGCTGACAAACTCGTAGCCATTGGCAAAGATGTTTATCTGAACGGCTGCAATAGCGATTACAAACACCCTATACGCGATAAATAGCGGGTATTTATGCAGCCTGTTAACTTTTAGTTTGCCGAGATAAAGCAAGAGAAAAATTGCAATAGATACAATAAAATAGGCCACGGCAGGCCAAACAGGTGGATGAAGCGAAAATTCTAACTCTTGAGACATAATCAATTCTCTTTTGCTATCTGGTACATCTGCCACCCCGTAATGCTTCCACTGGTCAAATCCAGCGCCATTGCGGTTTTAAAAGCCTCTTGCCAACCTCTGATATAATCGTGGAATAAACTCCAGGACCTCTCTCTGGGACGCAAAACTTTTCTGCCCGCACCATATGCCGATAAAGAGAGATCAACGACGCCATAGACTAACTCAGCCTGGTTATTACCATAACCTAACTTCGTAGCAGCAAATCTAAAGGGATATCGGATCTGGAAGGAACGCTTAACGAAAAACAGGGAATCGCTGGTCATAAAAACGCGTCACAGACAGCACGTTATGATAGAAAAATTCCTATAGTTCCGGTAGTCGGAGGGCAGTAATGCCCTCTTTTTGTGGTGAAGCTGAATGGCGAAAGAATGGCGAATGGCGAACGGCGAAAATTAGGCACAAAAAAACCACCTTTCGGTGGTTTCACGACACTGCTTATTGCTTTGATTATTCTGCTTTTTCCCATGGTAGCCGGAGTGGGACTTGAACCCACACAGCGCGAACGCCGAGGGATTTTAAATTGGTTGTTAAAATCAGTAAAATCAACGCATTAGAAAATTTTTCCGAACATAGCCCCAAATAACACCAGCTTAAATACATGAACTTACAATCTCTTTGGTGCCAATCTTCGGAATGATTAGTGAATAATAATGCTTCATTCCGTAGCCCTGTACCACGCTTGCCAACGATACTTATCCAGCCGTAACTGGCGCAGGCATTCCGCTGTTTCGATGTCTGCTTGCAGATCTTCGTCGCTGTCTGTTCCAGCTTTACTCGCTCCCTTGCACGGCTCCTGCATCAAATCCGCTGATGGAGTTGGCCGCGTCGAGGGCTCGCTGACGCAGCTGCACAGCGTGATCGTCAAAATCGCACTTAACATGATTCGGGTCGTTAACATATTTCACCACGTCTCGGTAAATGGTCCGGTAAATCACTTTACCCTCTGCACTGGCCGCCGCCGCTTTCTGCTCGCCGATGGCGACGGCTTTCTCAGCTTTCTTCTGCTTCACTTTTGCCTGGCTGTTAACGTGCTCGCTGTGCGCATACCACCCTTTGAGGTAACCTACATAAAAGGTACCGACAAAAAACGCCAGCAGAACGGCCAGTGCTAACAGCTTTGCTTTTATCGTCACTGGTCTATCCCCCAGCACGCTAACGCGCTTTCCTGATCCCGGCGCTCAACCTGACCATAGCAGCCATTCTTCTGGCCTTTGGTCAGTCTACAGTCACGGCCCCCGTCTTTGATCCACCAGCGGATCGCCTCACATGCACCTTTTCGGTCACCGGCATTCATTCGCTTATAGAACGTTGACGGGAAGCATTTGCCGGGTCCGATGTTGTACGGACAGAAGGATGCAATCCCGGCTTTCTGCGGCTCTGTCAGCGGTACCTTGATGTTGCGGTCTACCCATGCCAGCGCCTTATTACGTTCGATGGCGTTTACCTGGTCGCATTTCGCCTGCGTCAGTTTCATACCCGGTATCACCGGCTTGCCATCAACCATTGTGGCGCCACGGCAGATCGTCCAGATGCCACTGCCATCTTTGTACGCGGTGAGACTGTTTCCCTCCTTCTCATTCAGGAACTGATCGAGAATGACCGATGCTGGTGCACCAGCGAGTACCAGCCCCAGAACGGCGGCACTTAGTTTCGCCCGGCTATTCATGATTGAATCTCCGTTTCAGTCATCACCCGCTGGACTTTAGCGACAACTTCGTCGGCCTGTTCGAGGTTGTGTGAATCCGACTTGCTCAGGAACTCGATAACCGCTCTTGTTCGCTGGCGGTCTAATGCCAGACGTTCTGCGGATGTGTGGCGATCAGCTTTAATCTTTGCCCGGCGGTCAAGCCAGCCAAGAAACGAGAGCAGGAAACCGAGAACTGCAAGCACGAGATATGTTAAATCAAGAGTGGTAATGCCGAGATAAGCTGCAAGGGTGGTTAACCCATTGCCGATCCAGGACAGCCAGTTGTTTTGCGGATTCATCCCCAAACCTTACCCCGGAGGGAAATTTATGTAGTCCCGCAAGAGTATGGTTAGGCTACGGTCGGAATCCTGACCATATAGAGAATGTCGATCCAGAGTTATTGTGGTGCTACACTTCAGACCTTTTAGAATTCACTGATTTTTATAATGTTAAAGTTATTCGCCCGATACACATCGATAGGTGTCATCAACACACTCATTCACTGGGTGGTGTTTGCCATTTGTATCTATGCATTTAATACAAGTCAGGCGCTCGGTAACCTTGCCGGGTTTGTTGTGGCTGTATCGTTCAGCTTCTTCGCAAATGCCAGATTCACGTTCAAATCATCAACCACGACTATGCGATACATGCTTTATGTTGGGTTCATGGGCGCCCTGAGCGCAATAGTGGGCTGGACTGCTGATAAGTCTGGCCTGGCACCACCCATCACGTTAATCGTGTTCTCCGCTATCAGCCTGGTATGCGGATTTATATATTCAAAGTTCATTGTATTTAGGGATGCGAAATGAAAATTTCTCTGGTCGTTCCGGTATTTAATGAAGAGGAAGCTATTCCCATCTTCTATAAAACCGTTCGGGAGTTTGATGCACTCAAGCAGCATGAAGTAGAGATAGTCTTTGTCAATGACGGAAGCAAGGATGCCACTGAATCAATCATAAGTGCTATCTCAGTTGCAGATCCGCTCGTAATATCTCTGTCATTCACCAGGAACTTTGGCAAGGAGCCAGCCCTCTTCGCCGGCCTCGATCACGCCTCTGGTGACGCAGTTATCCCGATTGATGTAGATCTGCAAGACCCCATTGAAGTCATTCCGCATCTAATAGAGAAGTGGCAGTCCGGGGCAGATATGGTACTGGCAAAGCGTTCTGACCGCTCTACTGATGGCAGGCTCAAGCGAAAAACCGCTGAGTGGTTCTACAAGCTGCACAACAAAATTAGTAACCCGCAGATAGAAGAAAACGTTGGTGATTTCCGTCTTATGTCTCGGGAGGTGGTAGAAAACATTAAGCTCATGCCTGAGCGAAACCTTTTTATGAAAGGGGTATTAAGTTGGGTCGGTGGAACTACTGACGTAGTCGAATACGCCCGCGCAGAACGCATTGCCGGGAGCACAAAGTTCAATGGGTGGAAGCTGTGGAACCTAGCTCTTGAGGGAATTACCAGTTTTTCTACTTTCCCCCTGCGCATTTGGACTTATATAGGCCTATTTGTCGCCAGTGTTGCTTTCATTTACGGGGCATGGATGATTATCGACACCGTTGCGTTTGGCAATGCAGTTCGTGGTTACCCCTCCCTGATAGTTTCAATACTTTTCCTTGGTGGAGTCCAGTTGATAGGGATAGGAGTACTAGGGGAGTACATTGGAAGGATTTATAATGAGGTCAAAATGCGACCTAGATACCTGATTAAGAGAAAGGACACAAAATGAAGATGAAGGTCTCATCAATATTAACAATTACAGCTATTTTCATTCTGGTGCTAATTCCGAGTCTGCACGTCCCGCACCTTTCTGACGACTATTTCTATATGGCCATTGCTAATTTGCATGACCAGCTTGGGCACTATAAAGAGTGGAGCGGACGAATAGTCACAAACATATTCAGCGCTTACATGATGAAATACGCCAGCCATACGGTGTATATGAGCCTTAACGCTATGGCTTTCACTGCAATAGCTGTGCTGATTTCTTCTATTCCATGTGCAGTATTGCGCGGAAAATTCAAACTATACCCTATTGGGATGGTTGTAATTTTCACTCTCATGTGGATAGCAAACCCTGCACTTGGCGAAACATCATTCTGGTTCGTTGGCTCTGCTAACTACCTATGGCCGTCCATGTATGTCTCATTATTCATGGTAATCGTTGCTCTTCAGAAAGAGAAAATGGCAGCATGGAAATTACCACTCGCATTAGCAATGGGATTTCTCGCGGGTTGCTCAAATGAAAACACATCTGTAGTTCTTATTCTCCTTACAGTTGGCTATCTGGTATACACAAGAAAATTAAATGTATCTTACCCATACCTGATAGGGTTATTGGCTGGAGCGGCGGCTCTTCTTCTTAGCCCTGGCTCCGCCAAGCGTTCACTCGTCTTTACTGACTGGCATTCTCTGTCGTTTTTAGGCAAGCTGGATCTTCAGTTGTTTACGAGAATGCCTGACTCTCTTACAGGATTTTGGCAGGTCTACCTAGTAATCATTTTTATGGTCCTATGCCACGCAATCATTGGAATCAAGGACCGCAAACCGTTTGTTGCTGCCGCAGTGTTTTTTATCGCTGCTCTTATGTGCAATGCCGCCTTCCTCGCGTCTCCATACATGCCAGCGAGAGCATATATTGGATCGCTTTTCATGCTCCTGATAGCCACATCTTTTATCATCTTTGGGTTTGATGAAAATGATTCCAATATTGCAAGGTTAGTCGCTCCTGGTGTGGCTTTACTGTTCTGTATCGTTTACTTTATTCCATCATACACATTCTTCACTCATTCTGTTCTAAGCACCTGGAAGCAAGAAAAGATAAGAATGGAGATGTTGGCTGAGCAAATTTCTAATGGTAGCAAAGACCCTGTAATACCTAATTATTACTTCCCAAGACTCCTAAAAACCACTGATGGATATCCAGTTTTTCAGAACCCGTACATGCTTTACCATTTTGGCGTGAACACCATTACAGAAAAACAAATTGGATTCGATTATTCAGCGCTAAGTAAGTGTAATTATGTTAAGGTAGGACAGCGTATCTTTGATGGCGTTACACTTGAAAGTGTTTGTCTTTTCCATGATAAAATCTCAGGTGATACGAAAATATTATATCGCACAGTAGGTGATATAAATAAACTGTTTAACAATGGATATGCGTTGTACTCTCATGTTTTCATGAAAGACGGTTCGACCTTCAATAAAGATACCGTTGAGCAAGCACTATTTATTGATGGTTACTGGTATACTTACAGCGACGCTAAAAACATAGAACTAGACAAGATTAAGGAAATAAAAATAGGAATATATAATTCAAAAACTGTAGAGATATATTCTAACGTTATCGTTGAACCGTAAAATAAAAGCCCCTTAAAGGGGCTTTTTTATTATCGTGATGCAGTAATTACCATCATTTCCAGAGCGCCGCCATTAGTTTGCGCTGTCCCAGAATCAATTTTTGCCTGTGCAAACACCTTATCTCCAGCCGCTAAATCACCAAGAAAAGTAGATACGTTTGCAGTAGTGGCTTTTGGCATTGTAAGAGATCTAACTATTGGCGAACTTCCTGACGGCGTAACAAAAATATCAAGTGAAATAGTAGCGCCGGAGTTAATTCTAATAACAGAATCAACTTTTACGTTTTTTAAACCACCAGTGGGCACAGTAAAAACGCCGGATGATATATTAGCTCGCCATCTATATGTATCATCATTAAACGTTGGTTCTGCCCATATAACAGTATTTAACGATGTATTTAATGTCTGCCCATTAGCATTTTTAAGAATTGCAACAGGTCTTTCTGTAAAATGCAGTATTCCACCAGAGACAGCCTGCAAACCTTTTACGAAGTTGGTGCCGAATCCTCTTTCATCGTAGTAAACATGTGTCAACGGGCCAGCAACAATGTTTGGCTGAATTCTTTGTACCGGAGCATACAGACTCATATTATCAGTGTGGATACTACCAGCGTAGTCAGCTAAAGATGAATCATGAACTGATATCAGACCACCATTATCTTGAGAGTGGTATCCATGGTCCCCATAAACTGATACCGATGATCTGTTACTTATAGGTGATGGTACACCATCTAAATTTGCTATTAATACGCGCTGTGCTGCACATTCAGTATGCACCTCTGAGCTTGAATAGTTCCCATAAGTATTACCGAAATCAGGGTCTGCTATTGGTGACAATAACACGCCTGCGCCAAAAATATTGTTATTGTGCTGCAATTCACCACCAATATGTTTGACTTGTGCTCCTACAATAGTAATTGTGTATTGGGTTACAGGCTCGAGATCTCCTGCTGCACCAGATACCGCATCGAAGCCAATAATATTAATGTAACATTGAGTACCAATAGCCTTAACAGCACATGGAGTACCAACCGTATGCCCTCCCATTAACGACATCTCTGAAACCAAAGCTCCAGGATAGGCCAAATCTCCGAACTGAATACCAACCAGAGCATAACTACCAATCAATCCATAGAGGTATGAGAAACTAATTCCTGAACCATCGCTCCATAGCTTGCATGCCGATTTAATTCCTAAAAGGTTTACCCCAGAAGCCTCAACCCGGCCATAAATTCGTAAACCAGCACCATTTTTGAAACCAAGAACGTGAGTTCCTGATGTATACATTGGATAGATAAAGCAATTACCAATTAACGTAAGGCCCTGCAACCCAACAAATGTAACTGGTTGGCTAATTTTGAAGATCCCATTAATTGTTGCCGTCACGTAAGCATTACTGGTACAGGCATCAGCCCATGCCTGAAGGGCCGCATAAGAATCGGTCGCCCCGGTAGGATCAGCACCAAAGTCGGCAACAGCATCTAACTTTCTGATGAAGCGTGCAGAAACAGGAGAACTAATAGCTTCTACCACCCCCGGCTGCTTAAACCACGAAAGATTTGCACCGGTTGGCTTTGCCAGTTCGATTAAAACATCCGCAGCAGAGCCGGATTCAGGAAGAACAGCAATCGGATCTCCATCTGCATTGAATGCCAGAAGTTTATTTGCGCGTTGACTTACAGGCGGGACAACTTTTACTGAGCTTTCCGGTACACGTAAAACCTTTGCTAAGGAGACCGACTCAACATAATTTTTTGTAGCGGCATCCTGAGGGTTCACCGGATCCGCAAGCTTTTCAATCCGGTACCCTTCGGCATTAAATGGACCACCGAAAAGCGGCCGGCGAAGTGCCAGCCCAAGATAAATAAATGACCGTTGAATAGCCATCCATAGACGATCAAAGTCTTTATTAACCGTATCAGCCAATAAGTCGCCGTTGTCCTGGTAATCTGTGAGCCGGTATGTTGGTACCACGCGCTCCAGCATCACGACAGAACCGTTGGCGGGTGGAGTGATAAAAATGACATCTCCGCCACCGACGTTGCCCGCACCCGAGACGCTATAACCGCTGGTGACCGGTGTCCCGTTAATGGTCACCTGTATATCACTGGCGTTGATAATATAAAATTCGAAGGGAAAAACGGTCGTCAGACCGTTAGCGTTGTAAATTATGTACGGAGTCTGGTTCGGTACCGACATGATGGGAAACCTCTGGCAGGTTAGTAATCGACGTCGACCAGATGATCTCCGTCACTTAACTGCCAATCTTCGCGCGCATGCCCGGTCGGAATCCCGACCACTTTCCCGATGCGTACAGGGGTCTGACTTATTGCTCCCGCGCCAGAGTCTATAAAGTCGTCCGGCTGGTTGGTCAACGCCGGGTTAAAGTCACGCATCTGGTCGTACACAGGGCCGTCGAGCACGTCAGTATGTGCCCACAGGAATCGCGACGACAGCGGCGCTTCAAACGCGTCAAGGATACGTTTCTGCTTGTTAGTGATGCTGAATTCTTCCCGAACACCACAGCTGGTACCCTTGAGCGCCTGACGCAGCAATTTACCCGCGAAGCTGCCGGGTCCGTTTACCTCAACGCACACAACCGGGATCTGATATTTGAGCACCAACTCTTTTATCTGCGCCACCTGGCCGCCAGTGATTTTGTCGTTGTCGTCGAATTCGGCCAGCTCCCCCGTAAGCTCCTGGCAGACATGCCAGTACAGGTGGCCGCGTGCGTCGGTAAGTATCAGAGAGAACGCCGAGGCGTCGGCCTTAACTTTACCGGTTGCCACATCCCACCAGGCGACCGCACCAACGATTTGCACGTTACCCAGCCACAGCGAAGCCGTACGGTTCGCATAGCGAATTTGAGGATGAATGTTGTATTCCCGGATGCGGTCAGGGTCGAGGCGAACGTCTCCAACGGGTTTACTGTGCAGCTGATACTGGCTATCCCACTCGTTAATCGTGCGGGTTTCTTTGCGGCGGTTTTCCATTTCTTCACGGGTGAACCGTTCAGGCCAGGCGCAGTCTGCATAAAAATCGATAACCGTGTCCGGTGCGGCCGCAAACTCAACGCCGTCGGCGGTCAGCTTATAATCCACATTTTCGACCAACAGCCGCGCCGCCTTGTGGATGCCAGCAAAAACATAATCCGGACGAAAAGGCACGGCGTAGCGCAGCTGCGAGGCCTCTTTCGCTTCAATGCGCTTTTCTTTATCAAATAACCGGATGGTAAGACAGTCGGCTCCCATAGACTCCACCTCATCATAAAGGCTGTCATGTGTGTGCGGTGTACCGATATAAAGCTTGCGGCCGCCGGGGATCAGGATGTGGGTTTGCTCTCCCAGGCGATAGCGCAGCTTTTCGCGCGCCTCCGGAGTCTGGATATTACGTGGTACCTCCACGTCGTCGTTCTGGCATTCGTTGGCGCGCGCCGAAGTTACGTTAGACAGGATGCCTTTTGCGTACATGCTGCCGTTACGTAAATCCAGCGCGCCATTAACCCACCATTGCTCAACGGTTCCCTGCCCGTCAGGGAGCATGCCTTTGGTCAGCGGATGATTACGCAGGACGTTCTGAGTGTCACGGCTGGTTTTATACGCGGTTCCGTCTGATTCCGACTGGTGAAGAATTCGGTACTGACGATCGCAGTAGTATCGCCAGGCATTATAGACCGCAAGGATCGTTGATTTACCGAAACCACGGAAACAACGAAGCACCGCGAGGTTTCCGCGATGCTCCAGCCAGTGGCAGGCCTGATAGTGGCAGTCCGGAACGTCCCAGTTCATTCGCTCCGCCCACATTAAAAAGAAGGCGAGGAACGAAATCATTTTTTCCCTTTCTGCAGGCGCTCAATAATGGCGGCCGCCTCTCGCTCAGCTTTTGAAACCTGCTGGCCCAGCGCAAAGGCTTCATCATCCTGACCTGGATTATCGGATGGCGTACCGCCGCGCGTTTGCATGCCAATCAGGGAGTGCACCTTAATCAGCAGCGTCAGCGATGCGGCTGCATTCTTCTTATCCCAGTAGCGATCGCCGCGTTCATCCTTGGTCAGTTCGCTCGGTTTCTTCCCCGCCCCCGGCCAGTTTTCCGGATCGGCTTCTTCGAGCACCACGTCGGTGAGTTTATCACTCAGTGCGGTAAGGCGTGTTTTGTAATCTTGATGCATAAAAAAGCCCCGTAGTGAATACAGGGCTATGATGGAGCAGTCCAGAGGTCGGAATCCCGACCGATTACCGCATGCCGGGGTCAACCTGATTTATCAGCGGCGCTATCCAGAAAAGATTATTACCCGGCAGCAGCGTACGCACGTTATGCAGTACCCGATCGCCAGCATCGCCGTTGAGCACGCCAGCGGTCACATCGGTAACGGTATCGAGCAGGCCGAACGTTGGACCAAGCGCAGAGCCAATAAAACCACGGCTGGCATAACGTGACTGCGTTCCGGTACCGAGCAGTGCACCCAGCCCCACCATACCGCCGGAGGCTTTTTCTGCCATGTTGTTATATTCCATCAGCGGGCCGAGAATACCGGATCGGTCGATACCCTCAATGGCCAGTTTCTGAGGCGACCAGTCAACCTCTTTACCATTTGCAGATTGTTTAAGTGCGTACGTCAGTGCGCCGAGGCCAATCTGGAAAGCGGTACCGTAATAAAACTGGCCGGTTCCCTCCTGCAGGCCGCCCAGCGTTGCGCGGTTGTAGGACGCGGTAGCGAACGATTTAAACTGGAAGATAGTTTTACCCAGCGGCGTGCTGGCCCACAGTGGTGTATCACCGATCCCCGGTGTGATAACGGTATTGTTAACGTCTTTGAGCACCGCCGACTGGAAGACACCAGCCACATGCTGATCGTCCCATTTTTCAAAATTGCCGATATGCCAGCCATTGATTACCTCGCCGTGCTTTTCGAATTCGCTGCGGATACGCGCGGCCATATTGTCGTTAATGCCGAGCTTGGCAAGGCGGCGGCCAGCGAACGCGCCGGACAAAATGCCGTCGGAGGTGATCATCCCGTTTACCGATTTGTTCATATCGTCGAAGTGGCCCATCAGCGTGAGCTTGCCGAACGCATCGGTGACGCGCTCCATTCCCGCTTCTACCGCTGTAGTGCGGGCGGAACTGTCTACCAGGTCACCCATCGTACGCGCACGGGTATGCAGGATGGTTTCCAGCCCGACGGCCATTTTTAACTGTTCGGCCCGGCTGGCCTTGAATGCCGGCGACCGGGTTATCAGCGCAGAGTAGCCGCGCATGGTATTGCCAAACCCGTTAACCATCACACCACGGGCGAGATCAGGAATAGCGGAAACGGTCATACCGCCCAGCTTGGTAACAAAGTTAGCGCTGCGAAGGAACGCGCCAGCACGTACGAAAAATGATGATGGATCGTCCGGCATGCCGTAGGTACCCGCCAGACGGTCGCGCAGCGCAGTGATATCACGAATATCGTTATCGCGGGCTTTCGCCAGCTTCGCCTGGTCTTTGGGGTTCTGACGCATCAGCGCATCGTATTCATCCTGAATATCCTTGAGCTGCTTTTCCAGCGATTTGTTACCGAATGCGCGCGTCAGCTCAACCTCTGCTGACGCCTCGCGGATATGACGCTGCAGTACATAATTGGCGTCGCTCTCCAGATAATCTTTCATCAGGCGATCGGGAACGCTGAGCGTACGCGACCGGGTACTGCCTGCCGCTTTCACCATAAAGACGTTCGCAAAATCCTGAGGAATTTTTGCGCCGACGATTTTATTGATCGTGGCATCAGCAGTAATTTCCGCCTCTTCGCGTGACATGGTTTTTTCGCCGCGCGACCACCAGTCGACCAGCATCTCGCGGAATTTATCACGCTCGTTGACGATCTTGCCGACTTTGTACACGCGGGGGAAATAGCTTTCCTGGCCGATGGCTTTCAGTTCCTCGTCGGGCGGCAGCAGGCCAAGCTTTTGCTGCGCCACTTTCACCCGGTTAACCACGGTGCGCATTGCCTGCGCCGCTTCCTGCACCACCGGGTTAGCATGCACATCGCCACTGCGCATGGCGTTACCGACTTCCTCACGGAACTGGGAAAAACTCAGGTCACCGCCAGCGGCTTTATACTGGCTGTAGGCCTGCTTGTTCGTCACCACGACGGCGGCCTCTTCACGACGCCACCCGCGAACGCGGGTTTCTGCCGCGACGGGTGTCTCAATACCCCGGGCGTTACCCTGCAGTGTGTAGTTATTTTCTGCCAGCTCCAGCGCCGTACGGCGGGAGGTTTTGGACGGTGACTCCATAAGACGGGTGAACGGCGTCAGATAACTGCCCGCCTTGCGTGCCAGTTTACCAACCGGACCGCCAGCTGCAGGAGTGAGATCCTCGAGCGTTGCCTCGCTGATTCTCGCCGCGCCGACGCTGCCCCCTTCGGGGAGCGAGGCAGCAGCTGTGTCCGTCGCTGACGTGATGCTCATATTATCGAGCGCGTCAGCCACTTCGCGCGTGGCCGCAGTGCGAACAGATGGCGATAACGCAGCCCCGGCAGCAGCGAATACGCCGCTCATCAACGCACCCGCTGCGACGTGGGAGGCGCTTTCCCCCCACGTGCGTGTTATCTGCTGATTATTCAGCACAACCTCGCTCGCTGCTGTTGCAGCTGCACCGATTGCAGCCTGCGACGCGATACGGGCAACCGCGCCGCCCTGCGCACCGGGGATAAACATGGAAGCTACGGTGACAGGGTCTACCACTCCGGCTGCAATGCTGGCGAGGACACCTTCGCCGCCAGCCTCGGAAAGTACCCTGCGGTCCTCGTTTTCGTCGTCAATCTGTTGTTTCAGCCAGGCGGTCTCCTCCGGCGATCGGGAATCAGCAAACGCCGAGCCCCACTGTTCGTACCCGTGCAGCTCGGTTTTATCCGCATAAGGGTTATAACCCTCTACCGGCTCAAACTGTTTGGCCGGGCGGAACATTTCGCCAAGCAGGTTATTCTGGCGAAATGCTGCCCCCCAGACAGAGGGCTCATCCTGTTGAGGCTCAGGGTTGGTACCTTCGGGTAAAGGCACATCAAATCCTGTAGGTGCTGCCAGAACATTACCCGCCGGAGTGAATCCGTTATTCAGTTCTTCAGGAGTGGCGTATACCGGCATTATTCAGTGCTCCACGAAAAGTAATTTTTAACCCTGTCCATACGCTCGTTATGCAGACGTTTATATTGTTCATCGAGCGCGCGGTGTTTATCTTTGAACCCGCGAATATCCTGACCGCGTTGCAACTCATTGCGATCATGTTCTTCGCGCTCTTCCTGCATTTTTTTGTATGGCGCCCACTCTTCCAGTAACGGTTTCCAGCGCATCGGCCTGCCGTACGAATCGTAGAACGGTTGTACCGCCTCGATACCATCCTTATCTTTTGTTCGCACCATGATGGCATAATCGCCATTGCGGGCCGTCAGCACATCAGGGGTAATTTCCAGATCGCCGCCAATACGCGACTCCGGCGTTTTGCTGGTGACAGTTACCGCGTTACCAGAAGTGATCCCAAGCTGCGCTGGGCTGGTGGTGATCTCGCCCTTGCGCTCGCCGTACATCAGGTTTTCTTTTTCTTCTTTCCATTGTGCAGCTTGCCAGCCTGACGGACCGTAGTTATAGAGCGCCTCCGGCGCGTATTTCATAAGTTTTGCGTCGCCGTTAACCTCGCTGATACTCCATGTGCGGGCGATCTGCTGGTTGGTCATTTTTTTGGCCGCATCCGCATTACCGCCGGTAGTGCGGTAATTGATGTCGTACAGCGACTGGTAATCGTTGCGGAAACGTGCGGCCTCCGGCGTCTGATCGTCGGCAGATGGATTTCCCCAGCTAAAGAAGCCCGACATGCTGCTCACCGCAGAATCCATCGCTTTGCCACGGTCTTTTTTGTACTCCTTGGTGCTCTGGGTTGATGCCAGTTGCGCTTTGAGTGCATCGGTCTGGTTGTAGGTCAGATTCTGCGCCTGTTCGATAGCGGTTTCGGACGCCATGCCAGAATCGGTAAGCTGTTTAACGGTGAGATAAAATCCCTGCATATCCTTTGGCATGTCGCCAACAGACGCGGGATCCGTGTCATAGAGGCGATTAAATAACTCAGCCCCCTGACGGACCGCCTCAGGACTGCGCGCGCGGGATATCGCCGATAACTGGGTGGTTACCTGCGAAGGAATGATCCCGGTCTGGGCCACCTGCTGCACAATCCCGTCATGGGTGGTGGCGTCGTTAATCCGGAAGTTTTGCGCCGTTTGCGTGGCGTCGGCGGCTTTTTGCATGGATTTATTGGTAGGGTCGAGTTTCTCGCCCATAGACAGCGCTTCGTTAAAACGACGGGTATCACGCTGCGCCTGTATCGCTTCATTGCTTTTCTGCACCAGCGCGCCGAGCTTGCCATACGCATCGAGCTTGAGCGCATAATCTGGGTCATTTGCCTGAGGTTTGAGCTTTGCGATTTCTGCCTGCTGCTGTTCCGGGGACACGTACTGTATCGCCTGGAAGGTTTTGGCGTTGTTGATCGCGATATCGAGCTGCTTAACGGCTTTTGCTCCCTGCTCACCGTACGCAAACATAATTGACGCTTTATCAGGCATAGCATCCGGCACTTCACCGTTATACAGCTGCGCCATCGTATTATTTAGGATAGGGTCGATTTGCTCGCGCAGGGCTGTACGCTGCTCACGGATTTTCGACTCAGCAATGTTATCGATTTTGTTAACCGACACAGGATCGAGACCGGTTTTATTTTTACGGTACCGAGCCAGCCACCCGCGAGTTTCAGAGGGCAGCTTGCTGATAAACTCAGACTCAGAAATTTCGCCCTTGCGTGGGTCTCCGGTTTTCGCGATCAGCTTGTCAACGTTACCCATACCCCAGTTATAGGCAGCACCCGCCAGCATTTCAGAGCCATATTTACCGTACAGCTGATTTGCGTAATCGCTCGCCAGCAGGGCATTTTGTTCTTCATCTGCCGGGTTATATTCAACTCCGCGCTTCGCCGCCAGCTCTTTGCCCGTATCTGGCATCAGCTGGTATTTTCCCTGCGCGCCGGCGGACGAAGTGATAATGCTGCCGTCAGCATTAAAATGCTTACCGCCGGATTCAACAATCCCGATGGCGCGCATATCCAGCGCACCGGTATCTTTCACGGGAAAATCGCCATTTAACCAGCCCTGTGGGTTTGTAACCGCGTAGTTCTGGGCTCGCTGGTCCATTGCTCGCAAATTGGCTTCAGAAACAGCCTGGTCTATTTGCTCCTGTGACCACCCCTGCGCCTGGCCATACAATGAAATTGAGTGCTGCCGGGCGCTGCGAATCAGTGCGGCAGCCTGCGGATCGTCAAACGCCCCCGCTTCCTGTTCAACAGACGATTTAACCGTCGCGTCGAGCTGCTGGCGCTGCGCCTGTTCAGTCTGGCTACGCTCAAAGCTGTTATAAGTGCTGGCTCGGCGGATCTGACCCGCTTTCCACTGCGCGTCAAAATACTGCAGCTGGCTCTGCGGTACGCGTTTACGGGCCTCTTCGTAGTCGGAAGAGTCCTGTTTATCCATGTCCAGACCAACGCCGGAAGACTTGAACCCCTGCCGGGTTACCAGCGCGCCGGTCTCCGGGTTTTCCCAGCGGTCACTGGATTTCGCATCAAGATCGGTAAGGATAGCCTGGGTTGCCGCCACATCCGCTTTATCCTGCGTGCGCTGTACCTCATCAGCAGTCTGACCTAAAGCCGCCCCCAGACCTGCGACTGCGTTACCTATTTGCCCGACATTACTGACACTGACGCGGGTAGGATTCGCCTGCGGCGTAACGTTACCAAAATTACCCGTTGGAATTCTCACGGTTATTTACTCCCTGCTTTTTTCCAGCCGTTATATGCGGTACCGCCCGCGCTAAGCACAGAGCTACCCGCGCTGATGTAGCCAGATGTTGAAGCGTTACGGCCAGAGATACGGTCAGCGGACGCCTGAGAATTCAGTCTGGCGCTCTGGTTCGTACCGTTCAGAATGGTCTGGTAAGCATCCTGCTCAGCATCGCCAACGATATCGGACTGAATACGCAGCGCCGTGCCTTCCCCCGTGTCCACACCAGACCCGGCAAGAGAAGCTCGCGCTGCAGCTGCCTGTGCCCGTCCAGCTTTACGGATGCGATCGGCTTCCACCCGTGCAGCTGCTTGTGCAGCCTCGGCATCAGCTTCCGCCTGCGCAGCCTGATAGTTGGACATTTTCTTTTGCTGCTGCCCGCTATAAACCGCGCCACCGGCGGCAAGCACGGATGCGCCAATAGCCGCAATTTCCACGCCAGTACACATTTTTAAACCTCCATTGAATACAGCAGGCCGGAACGTTTCAGACCAAGACGGGAATACATTTCGCCGGTGCGTTCTTCATGTACGCCCGTGGTTATGCCCATGTTTATGAGCGCGGCACCGTGTTCTTTCGCCCAGGTGATAAAAGCTTTAGCGAGACGCGGGCCCGCAGTGCCGCCGCGATGCTCCGGAGCGACAAAGAGCCCATACTCAAAGGCCATCAGCTGTCGGCTGAACCACTGCTCAGCAATGCCACCAGCCATCCAGCCGATGACTACCCCCTCTTTTTCTGCCACCAGTACACACCCTGCGGGCGACGCGATAACGCTTCGGGCAAGCTCTGCACACTTTTCTTCATCGAATGGTGAGTTTTGCGAGTACCGGGATTCGATATACATCCGCGCGCCCAGCTCGATCAGCGCCGGGATATCCCCGGCTGTTGCGTTACGTACCATGTCAGCCCCCGTTACTGGTGAATGTGAAAATAATTGCAAGAAGATGGAATGGAAGCGGCTGGCGCTGCTGGATAAGCAGAGTGTCTTCCCCGCGTTCCCAGCCGAGTTTTCCCCAGTAGTGATCGCCGGTGAAAAGTGGCGCTGGCTGGTTGAGGATTTTCGGCCCGAACCGGCGGAACGGAATAACCTGGCCGTTGCACTCTGCACCTGTAGTATCGAGAAACCGCATCGTCACTTCGCTGGTACGCTTTTTCGCATTCTGGGTGGTACCTTCGGTAGTGGAAACCTCCGGCGATAGCGTTTCGATCGTGCTTTCGAAGTGCAGGCCGATCTCCACGCTTTTAGCCTTACGTGACAGGGTGATTTGACCAGAGGAAACGGTGTACTGCGGCATAACTGCACCATCGGCCACCACATCAACCGTCTGCCCCTCAAGATGCGAAAGCCCCGACCATGTCGTAGCACCATCGCCGCCGCTGGCCCCTGTAATGGCTGAATCCGTATAGAGTTTGCTGTCGAACACCTCGACATAACGTACGGTCTGGCCGTTTATCTCGCGACGGACGATCGCATAAACCACATCGTCAGCTTCCGATGGGATGGTCGCCAGCGACTCAAACGCGCCATCTGTGACCTGACGTGACCATGCAATTACATCCTGACCACGGTCAATAGCCATCGTGACCGCAGCGCCATCAGCCCGGACCATCCAGATAAACGCATCCGGCTGTTGCTGGTATGCCATATCCAGCACGCCGCCAGCGGTGATGTGCTCGGCCAGCACCGTCATATCGTTGGCGGAATAGGAAACAAAGCTGTCCGGGTCGTACGCTACCGCGTAGAGTTTGCGGCCAGCGCGCTGCACAAACATGATTTCGGTACCAACGCGCACCGGGCGGATCCCGTTGCAGCCGTACGGGCTCGGATTTTTCACCGAGATATTGGTCGGCGTAATAGCTGCATCGTTGCCGGAGGTGATCGTAAACTCGCCGCCGTATGTCAGCGCAATCAGGGTATTCATCTGCGCCAGATGCACAATCGGGTTGAGCTGGTCTGAAGACAGCGTGAAGCTGATCGCGTCATCATCCTCGGTGCCAATCTCAAAGGACAGATAAACGCCCGTTTCGCTCCACCAGATTGTTTGCGGATATTTTGGCGAACCCGCCAGGACAAGGCGCTGCTGGTATAGCGTCACCGCGCCGGGGTAACCAAATTCATCGGTCCAGACTGTGTCCTCACGCGTCCATGATCCTGGCGATGCCGCCTGCGTTGCCGTCAGGTCGCTGCGAATGGTACCGACGGCAATCTGAGCACTGGTGATGCTTTTAATCAGCACCAGACCGCCGTTAAGGCGAACGTAGGAACCCACATCCTGAGCAACCCAGCCCGCGCCAGTGAATGGTGGATTTGGGGTGTCTCCCGGTTCCGCATCGCTCAGGGTCAGCGTAATTTCAGAGCCCACGAACTCTTTGACGGATGGCTTACACCATTTCTGCGGTGTATCGCGCACCTCGTCGAATGGCTCAACGATGAACGGTGCCGGTTCAAGCACCCAGTCTGTTTGACCACGGCGCTGGAGGCGGTGAGGCTTCACAGACTGATGAACCAGAAACATGGTGTCAGCGCCCTGGACATAATTCACGGCAGCCAACATATCGGCGGTGTATGGGCTGGCGATTTCATAAGGCGTATTGTCGCCGTTAACCAGCTGCTTACCGTTCTGATAAATACGCATGTAGCCGTCGCCGAACTCCAGCATGTAAGCCTGAGACCGGTTGAACACGTAGGGAATAAGACGTGATTTTTTATTGCCGAATTTCGTGGCCGCCGCAAAGCGGGTACCAGGTCTGCGGACAACACCACCCTGCACGACCACTACCGCGTTTTCGATAATCTTCGCGCCGTTGGCGTAGCGGGCAATATCAACGCGCCCCATCAAACGTGGGGAAACTTCGCCAGCTGTAAAATTGGTTTTTATAAGGTTCGCGCGCATGTCAGAACCTCGACTCATAAGTTGGATAGCCGCCCAGCTCTTCCGGCGGTTCTTCCTGGCCATCGACGGCTTTTGCCTGTTTCAGCAGGAATGAGGCCTCCTGCGCCAGACTATCGCGCAGGCTGGTGGACCCGGTCACTGCATACGCCAGCTTGGACTGCATCGTCATTTCAGCAACATCCACCAGCGCGGCATCCCATGTGGACTCGTCCTCATTACGGAAGATATAACGCAGGCGAATCACATCGACGTTAGCCAGCAGTCGGCTTCCCTCAATCCGGTAATCAATATCGTCACGTAGTTCGCCAACAGAGAGAACGCGAATCAGGTCGCCAGGCAAAGAAAACTGATAACCATACCCGAAGACAGGCGCGGCACTGACAGGTGAGAGCACAACGCGTTTTATCGCGCAGTTCCACGGGTGAGCGCGGAGTAATTTATTGCGGACAGTAGGGTAAAGGTTGGCGCAAAGACGGGCATGATCCGTGTCTTCGTCGAAATCATTTATCGGGTGAGCACCCAGCGCCAGAAGTGCGTTTGAGCAGATCGATACACTCGAAGTCATGGCAGAACCTCAGATGAAAAAAGGCCGGGGGTAGTCCCCGGCAAACACACCAGCGGCATTAAGCAACAAAATCGATGGCGACGACTTTTTTCTCGTTGGCACGGCCAGCACCATAAGACGCATCAACAGAGATCTGAATGGTGTTGTTTTTATCGCGACGTGGGCCGATATCAACGCTGTACTCAGCGCCGGTACCGAAATGCACAGCGGATTTACACCATGCGACGGCGGTTTTGGTGGTCACGGCCGGATCGCCTGCGGTCGCAGAATCCAGTTTTTCGTAAGCCAGCCACTTAAAACCAAGCCAGTTTCCGGACACAGCACCTTCCTGCAACATTTTCACCGCCATGAAGTCGGCAGAAGTCAGCGTGGTATCGCTGAGGATCTGCGTCAGCATGTCGGCGTTGTAGGTGATATACAGTTCTTCACCGTTCTGCTCATCGCACTCGTTGCGGCGGAACATCGCTTTCGCGGCGATCAGCTTGGCTTTGGTCATGCCCGTGCCACCAGCAACGATTTTTTGCGACGCAGGCAGCACCACCGGTGCGTACGCACCGCCGCTGGACGTTTTACGCATCACAGGGTCGAGCAGAGCACGATAAACAACATCGTCTTTTTTGCGGTTGGAGGCCGCCAGGGTGAGCTGCAGATATGGACCCTGCGGGTCGGCCAGCAGTTTACGCAGGTCACGTTTTTCAACTGGCACGAATACAGCGTAGTCCGCCATCAACGCATTACGGGTGCCAGCGTCTGGCAGGTCCCATACGGTGTCACCAAAACGCGTGGTGATCTGCGTCATTTCGATGGTGCCCATATCGTTAATGGTGAACGCTTCGCCGGTGATCATCCCACGGTCGTTTACCGCAGCCTGCAGGCGGGAATCCTTCTGCTGCGCGGCGATTTCGAAAGAATCATGAAACTGCGTGATAAACGCAGCGGTGATCATGTTCTTATTGGTATCAAATGACATAACAATCACTCCAGAAAATATCGCCTGCTGGGTTGTCGGTTGCCCGGCCCGATTAACACAATGCGCGTGGCGCGTACGCACTGCGGGAAAATTCAGTTATCCGGCGTCCCCGCCGGGCTGGTTGTGGGGAGATTGTTAGCGAGGTGCGCGGTCGGAATCCCGACCAAATGAAAAAGCCAGCGGGTTAGGCTGGCTTTTTGTTAGAGTGCTGAGGAGTTAGCAATCCGCATCAGGGCGAGCAACGGCACGACAGGCCGCCATGCATGCAGTCTGCATATCGGTTTTCGCGATGGCTAACCAACGACGATCGTATTCACTGTTGGTAGACAGCATTTCAATCTCAGCCAGGAAATTACGGCTAATAGCTTTCAGATCGTTCATTGCGCCGATTTCCGTCTCGGTCAGGCTGCGATATCCCTTAACGGTACTACCATCTTGTGGTTTTGCTTCGCTCACTGGTCTTTCCTCGTTTTAAGTTGTCGTGACATGTCACGCTACGGTTTGATCGCCGTAACGACGCTGGTAATACGCTTTGACCTTCGCAGATACGCGTTCGTGGTCGGCGTGTTTTGGATCCATGTAGGCCGGAGATTTCATCAGGTCGCGAATGGTCTGCTGCTCTTCGAGGTTCACATCGCCGCCCGCTGGCGCATCCTCCTGCATTTCAGCACCGACTTTAGCCAGCATGCGGATAACCATCGGGTTATTGCCGATTTCGTCAATGCGGCCTTTATCGGCGTCGTCCGCCAGAGAGTTGAACGCGCGGAAAGCCAGACCGATGTTCTGCTTAAACTCTGCGTCAGTCTTCCACACTTCGCGCAGCTGCGTGGTGGCCGCTTCCGAATCCAGCGCAGCGGCGCCACCCACCAGCTCAGGAGCGCGCTGTGCGTATTCGCCCAGGATAAAGCTCATCTGATCGTTGGTGATGCCTTTGGCGTGCGCAGTTTTCATGAAGCCCTGCATGCGCGGATCGGCTTTGAATTCTTCCCAGTTGAATCCCTCGACCTCTACCTTAGGCGCATACTCATCTGCCGTTTTCGGCGGCGCGTCGCCGCTCCCCATGCGTTTTTCAAGGTGAGTGTAATTTTCCGCCAGTTTGCGGGCAGAGCTTTCAATACTGAGTTTTCCGTCTTCGCCCATAACGCGGAATTTCTCAGGTAGCCAGTCATTAGCACCCGGTTCGCCCGCGCCGGTGCTGAGCAGAGAATTACCAGAAGGTTCGCCAGCACCAGGATTATTGCCGCCATATTCACCACCTCCGTTACCACCGCCTGGCTGTTCTGCACCCGGCTCTGCGTTCATGAATAAGTGTTTAAGCTTCCACATCGTCTTCGACTCCATCGGCCTTGTTGATTTCGCGCAGGATGTAATCCAGTACGGATCGCTGCCCTGCTCTGTAACATGTTTCCCGGTCGCCCTCGGTACCGCCGGGGACGTACGCAGCGCGCCCAAAGCGGCGCGTTAACTCTTCCAGCACCTGAGAGCCGCCAGGCATTTCCTCGAAAATGCGCTTAAAGTCCTGAGGCGTGGCCTGTTTTATTCTCATTGGTTACCTGCCAGTCGTTGCCCTATTGCCGCGCCAGCGGTCTGCCCTGCGGCTCCTGCTGCCTCGGATCCCGCCTGCATCATGAGCTGCTGCTGAGCGGCCTGCTGCTGTGCTTTCTGGCGCTGATCGCGGAGATCCGCCACAGCATCGGATGAGCGAATTACTTTTGCCGGAACGCCGAGAGCCTCAGCCACAACGCGAGTGGCTTCGTCTGTATCGATGAGGTCAACAACGTCCTGGTTGATGCCCGCGAGGTTTGCCACGTTCGCGCCGAGGCGTTCGATTGCCGTTACGTCTTCCAGCTTCTGGGCGCGTGCCAGAGGCGAGATGTAACGCACATTGAAATTGGCGTTTTGCAGGCTCTCAGGCGGCGGGGAGAAGACGCCAGCGCGGAATGCAATGCCAAAACAGCGCACCACCAGCAACTGGAGATATTCAGCCTGGAACCGGCCATACACCGGACCAAGCAGCTGGCGAATCAGCGCGACGCGCACATGCACTTCGGTGGCGGTCATGGCTGGACCGTCCTGCGGCTGCAGCTGGTCGGCCATCATGATTTTGCGGATTGACGCCTGCAGGCGGTCTTCTGCGGTAAACGCTACCTGGAAATCTGCGCCTGTCAGCAGCGGTTTCATGCTGTCGGTGCTGTTCGCCACGATGATACGGCGCGGGCCAACCTTGACCGTGCGCGGGTTGAGCACGCCGTCATCCTCGGCAATCCACATGCCGGAGATAGCCAGATCTTGCGCGGCTTTCTCCATGCGTTTGGTTTCGTTCAGCTCTTTGCAGTCCGGCAGCGCGTCGTACACCGGGCCGATGCCGTAGGAACCGCCGGGGATTTTCATCCAGCGCGGCACGCAGCACGGGAATTCGTGATAACCAGATTCGCGCACAATCTGCTTGTTGCTCACGTCGACGTTGTACGATGCAAAGCGCATGTTCTTCGCCAGGCGGGCATCGACCATGTAGGTTTCACGCGGGAAAATGCAGTGCAGGAAATCAAATTTATCGTCGGGCTTTTTCTTCGCCGCGTCGCGGATCTTCTCGCTGACCTTGTCCGCGCCGAATTCTTTGATGGCCTGCTCTGCGGTCAGCTGGTAGCGGCGGTAGATCGTGTCCACGATGCCATCCTTGCGGGTGGACGTGACATAGCACTGCGCCAGCGGCCATTGCTGGAAGGTGTAGCCGCCCTCTTCCCGGTCCTCGTCGATGTACAGGACGAACCAGCCAGCGCACACCACGTCGAGATTCGCCTCGTAGCCTTCGGCGTCGAAGTTGGCGGCGTGGATATTTTCCCAGACCAGCGTGGCGCACTCAGACAGCCAGGCTTTGGCGTCGTCCGGCAGAGATTCGCTGTCGAGGTTCAGCCATTGCGCGTTCGCCGGGGTCATGCCGGACATGAGCGCAGAGGCCAGCATGCGTGCGCTGTCGGTGGCGGTGCCGTCCAGTAGCTTCGCCACCTTGTGTTTTGCGCTCTGAGCGTCGAGCACTTCGTCAGAGAATCCCGCGCCGCGCAGCGGATAGGTGTAGTCATAGCACTCGCGCCAGACGCTTTCATGCTGCTGGCGGTTGGCTTTCAGCGTGTCGGAACGCTTAATCAGCTTAACGGCGAGTTCATCCATCAGTTACGCCCCCAGAGTGTTTTTCTGCTGCGCTGCCTGCGCACCAGAGGACAGCAGAGAGCTGCCCGAATCAGCTGCACCCTCTGCACCACTGGCGAGAAGGGACGAGCCTTTCTTGCGCTTCTTGCGCGCTGCTGCATCGGCGTTTGCCGCTTTTGCTGCTGCATCGGCAGCTGCATCCGCTTCGGCCTGCGGGTCGGTCTGCGTGACCTTTGGCGCTCCACCTCCACACATAACGATTCCCCCTCTTAGCCCGGAACGTGCCAGCCGTGCTCAGTCAGAACGGGCTTACCCGTAACCGGCTGCGGCTTGCCCTCGTCGTTCGTCACGTAGCCCAGCGGCGCGGCGGGCTCCGCCGTGGTGGCTTTTTTGACGAGCTGGAGGAATTCGAGATTGTCGGTCAGCTGCTGGTCAGCCAGGTCGGTGTAACCCAGCGTTTCAAAGCGGGCGATGATGGCCGCTCCCTTCTCGTTGATGGTACCCAGCAGAGTATTGCGCTCAGCAAGTGCGGCATCGTCCAACAGACTGGCAACGCGCTGCTGGATAACTTCCTGTTCTGCGCGCTGGCCGTCTGCGTTAAGCGTCAGGATCTCAGTCGCTGTAATTGGGGTATCAGCTACAGTCTGGTTGACAGGGGCAGAATTAAGCAATTGCCCTTCCGCCACGATATTGGTTGTATCGGTACCAGCAGTTTCCTGCCCCGGCACCTCAACGTTTTTTCTTGGTCGACCCATTTTAGTTATCTCCGGATGAATGCTGAGCGGTCATTGTTATTTGCATGTCTGGTCAGTTTCCCGACCAAAACGCGATTTCCGAAAGGTGAACCACTGGCGATGCAAGACCGTGGGTAATTTTTTTCTGTCAGAGCTGGTTGCCATGCACCAGAGCGCAATAAGTGCCTCACCATGACCGTGGCGAGGTTCTGATCCTGACTTCCAGCCCAGAACGGCAGATTTCGAAACGCCAAGTTCGTTGGCAATTTCCTGTGTCGTGAGGTTTTTTCTGGTCAGGTCGGTAATGACCCGGAACCAGTCGGTTTTGAAGGTGGCAACCAGCGGCATTTATCAGCCCCCAAAACGCGCGCGCGCGCGAACATAGAGAAGGGAAAAATCGCCCGCCGCTGTGGTGAGAAAAGAAGGTAAACAGAATATTGTTCTTTCCTGACGCTGGGCGCCATGCCACTTTTTGGTTTTTCCTGCTACCGCCAAGAGTGGAATTAAATTCTGCATAATCGCAATTCCCCCACTTCAATGGTCACCTGATCCAGTAACTCAGTCTCGGTGCCGTAATTTTTTTCCCATGTTTTCTGACCTGCGTGGATAGCAACGCCGTGCCCGCCGGTTCTGTGGTGAGGTGCGCACAGAGGTAATGTTTTTTTATGGTTTGCACGTTGGGCTATTCCCTGCCCTGTGCGTATGTGATGGATTTCTGCAGGTGATGCGCCATAGCCAAGATTTCGGCATACAACGCAACCCAGAGAGGCAACGTCTGCCAGCCAGCGTTTATCGTCGTTAGTCATGGCGATATTTCTTACGCGGCGTAGCTGAATAATTGTGAGGCTGCGTTTTCTGCGGCCTGCTGTGTTGGGAACGTGCGGTAGAGGATGAAATTCCAGAGCACATCGAGAACGGATTTGTAGAGCTGGGAAAATTCGATATCGTCCATTTTTGCGAACGATATGGATTTTGGTTCTTTGCGGGTGGTGCCGTCAGGCATTTCGTATTCGGTGTAAAAACCTGCCTGGATAGTTACCCAGGAACGGAACGCCTCAAACGATTTTACTGCGCTGATATTTCCGGCGCGTTTTTCTGCTTCGTCGCGGAGATACTGATCGGCCAGTTCCTGGAGTGTTTCTTCATGCCCGGCATAATGGGCCACCAGTTGCACATACCCACGAACCAGTTTTTTATCGGCCGGGGAAATGGTTCCGCCGGTCGGCTGCCAGTAATCAAACCCCAGATTAAGCAACGCGAAGAATTTGCGATGAAATGCCGGATTGCGCGCTTGTTTAAAGTCGGCGTAAAGCACAGCGCCCATGCGACATTTTTTTTCGATAAATTCGCGCGCTTCTGGCGTTGCCGGGATTAATACTCCGCCTGCTGATTTTACAAAAGAATACTGCGCCATTGGTTTCCCCTTTAGCGCAGCAATTGCTCAGAAATACAGGTTATCGGGTGTTCAGTCCGATGCCCTAATTATACCTTAGTTTTGTCTTTTCCGACAATGGTAAAACCAGACAATTCCGCCAGTTCAAACAACGACTTAAGTGATGCAAGGTGCTCATCATCATGAGCAGTTCGTAGGGCAGATATTTTGCCGTTTCTGAGGGTCACGAGTACGCGGCCGTTATCGGGAAGATGATCCCCAATCTCCGTTTTTTCAATCACGCCTCCCCCTCTCAAACAACTGTATAAAATTACAGTATATATACTCCCAAGTGGCAGGAAGTGCAAATCCTTAAGAGCACAAAACGTTAAAATAATTAAAAATACAAGTACGTATTGTTTTGTTTTTAAACAAAAAAACCGCCGTTTCCGGCGGTAGTATGCTTTGCTCTGCTGACTCATACTGTCAGTATGAATTTTTTCCAGCCACCTGTTATCCAGCACTGCGAATCACCTGACATGATGCAGCTTTTAACCGGAAGCGCGTCGCCGCACTTGGTGCATTTGGTGGTGCTTACACGCTTAATGCGGTTGCGCATCCGTGCATCATCCTGGCGGATCAGCAGCGCGATATACTCGGTCATGTCATACGGCGCACGACCAGGGCGCCGGCCGGCGCAGTTGCGCTCGAGCATTTCAACCTCCTGCGCATCGAGCTGCAGCTCCAGCTTGCGGTTACCGGTTTTGGCCTGGCGTGCGCGCTGCGCTTTTTTACGTTCAGCTGCGGTCTTAGCCATTAGCGCCCTCCAGTTCGGCAATGCGAGAAATCAACTTTTTCCGTTCTTCCTCCCATCGCTGTTGGCGTAACTCCATAGCTCTGGTGGCGGTATAGACACGATTCTCCATGTCGCTGTCTGCCGCCATGCAGATGACTCGCCACTCATTTGGAGTGAACTCCC
The DNA here is from genome assembly GCF_050030745.1 of Enterobacter cloacae complex sp. 402C9. NCBI lineage: Bacteria > Pseudomonadati > Pseudomonadota > Gammaproteobacteria > Enterobacterales > Enterobacteriaceae > Enterobacter > Enterobacter cloacae complex sp. 402C9. The sequence goes on from NZ_JBLGUW010000001.1 coordinate 2,850,657, forward strand.
TACGGTTGCCTCCCTGTTCAAGAACGATGACGCGATTATTCTCGTCACGATACACTATTGCTTGGTTTTCACTCATAGCTTAGTCCTTAACAAAGATGATCCAGTGGGTTTTGTCGTTCTTCCCGGTACGCTGGCCGATAGCGGGTTTCTCGTCTGTTAACTCCAAAATCTGGCTCACCGGGATCTGCGTTTCATTCCATTTGAAAATGAGTACGCCGTGTGGCCGCAATACGCGAAAAGCCTCTTTGAACCCCGCGCGAATGTCCGCCCGCCATGTTTTTTTGTTGAGGCGTCCGTATTTTTTACCCATCCATGCCGTTTGGCCGACACGCTCAAGGTGTGGGGGATCAAACACAACAACCGGAAACGACGCATCAGCAAACGGCAGCGAGCGGAAGTCTGCAATCAAATCAGGACGGATAACGAGGCGGCGGCCGTCGCATAATTCGTGCTCTTCGCTGCGAATATCGGCGAAGAGCGTGCGCGTATCGCGTTTATTGAACCAGAACATGCGGGAACCGCAGCACATATCCAGAACGGTTTGCTCAGCCATACTCACTCTCCTTTAGCGGTATCAGCGGCGTGGCAATAATGCGCCCCGTCAGGCTTGTGGGTTAAATCGAGCTCACGCTTGCATCGTGGGCAGACTGCGAACGGCTTGCAGCCTGCTGCAACAATCGCCTCAATAATCTGGTATTCATTGATAACTAACGGGCAGTCGATATCACCGTCCGGATAGAATGATTCAGGCAGTTTAATCTTTACTTTTTTCGCTTTCAGCTCGGCGGTCCGCTTCTCTGCGGCTTCCAGTGCTATTGATAATTGGTGAGAGCGTGCGATTTGAACATCCAACTGAGTGGCGAGATTAGAAACCATCTTCGCGATCTCGATCAGCGGCGTATCACTGCTGATTGCTTTTGCCAGTTCGTGCCCGGATTTGACTAATTCTTTGTTATTCATCGTTTAACCCTTCTCTCTGCGCGCGCCAGTAATTTAAGCGCTCTCTAAAAAACTCTCTTTGACTCTCCGGCGTTGCCTCAATTTGCTGAACGACCGCGTAACGCGTGGTTTTCTTCTCATAGAGCTGGCGAACGAGCGCGGCAGCGCGCATGTCGTAATGCTCTTTGAGCTGAAATTCCTGCGGCCATTTGGAGCGATTGAGGGGTAAGCCGGGCGGTAGGTAATCCGATTCCCCGGCCATGCCTTAATCCTTCACGCTTTTCTCTGAATGGGTGTAAAAACGAGGATCAACACTTTTCAGGGTGAAATGAGTCACCGGCATATCATCGTGACGCTCAATGCCAACGTATTTGGACTGAACCATGCGCCAGATACGCTTTTGCAGTTGGCCGGGGGTAATATTGATGTCCGGGTGATATTTTTTGATCGCAGCGAGGATGCCCTGATACGAAAGGGTTTTGCCCTTCATCAGCGCCACCAGCTTTTGTGCTGATAACTCTCCGGAGGCCTTTTGGGATTCCGCTTTTGCTTTGCGTGCAATCGGAGTGATCGACTCCAGAAGGAGGCGGCAGCGGCCCGGTGCGCCGACGCGCTGCCCGGTGAGCTTGTCGTAGTTTTCATTGCTCCCGGCACTCCAAACGGTGGCAGTCTCGCGGATTTTTACCGTTTTTTCGCCTTTAGCAGTGATAACCGTCGCAGTGTGGGTTTTGAGCCAACGCCCTGAGGTGTTAACGGCTTGCACAGGTGCTTTTTTTGTTTTCGCTACGCGATAAACAGGGTTTACCTGGATCGGGCGGGGTGCCGGAACGTAACAGGCACGATTTCTGGCACGCGCGCCAGCATTCATACGCCAGATGATTACTGGCCCCCAGTCACAACCATCATCTGCGCTGGTGGTTTTTGCATACAGTAAATCGGTCATTAGTCTTTCCTCGTTGGTTAATTAGCGCTGGTCAGGCGCGGTTAAAACGGTTCGGTGTTGTATTTGTCGGAATACCGACGCGGTTGTTTTTTGGGTTTGGCTGCCTCCAGTTGAATACGGGTTTTCTCTTTCCCGACATGTTGATCGATTGGTAAGAAATGGCCGTTCTTGAATTCCTGGTAGATCACGGTGCCAGCTGCGGCAAAGCGGCACTTACCGAGAATGACCTCAGCAACACCTGCAGCAGGGCTTTCAGGGTTATAAACCTCGTCGCGATACAGAAACAGGATGCTGTCGGCGTCCTGCTCAATAGAGCCGGAATCACGCAGGTCTGACATCACCGGGCGGCGCTGTGCTGCCGGGCGCGCATCAACGGCACGGGAGAGCTGGCTCAGCGCGAAAGTGGGCGTGTGCAGGCGCATAGCCATCGTTTTGAGGTTTCGCGAAATATGCGCAACGGCGAGATCGTTACGCTCTGCTTTTGGTTTTTTTATCAGACCAAGGTAGTCGACCATAATCATCGCTAAATGCGGGTGGCGGCGTTTGTGAGTTTCCGCAATGGCGCGGATTTGTTCGACGGTCAAATCGGTAGCGTCAACAATCCAGATATCACGATCATTGAGTGTGGCCATCGCTGATGTCAGGCGCGCCCAGTCCTCGTCATACATGTCCTGAGGGTTACGCAGCCGTGATACAGAAAGGTTTCCGGCGCCAGCCAGTGAGCGTTCAACGATCTGCGTGGCCGCCATTTCCATACTAAAAATCAGCGCGCCGCCGCCTTTGGCCGTTACCCCTTCCACCACGGTGAGCGCGAACTCTGTTTTACCCATTCCCGGGCGGCCAGCAACGACGATAAGATCCTGTGGGTTAATTCCTCCAGTGGCGCTATCGAGATCCGAAATACCCGTCAACAAATTGCGGGTCGATTCATCACCATCCATGCGTTTTTGCACGGTATCCATGTAAACAGGCAAAAGCTCGTTGATATGTACCGGCTGAATGTCGCCAGTGTCAGCAGTCATATCCAGCAGCTGCGCGACGGCGTTCTCGACCACCTGATCGCGTTGCTCCTGGTTTGCTGCCTGCCGGATGCCGTCGGCCCCCTCCTGCAGCAGTTTCGCCAGCGCCCTGCTGCGCCATGCTTTGACCATCTTCCCTGCATACCCTTTCAGGTTTGGTACTGTGGCAGGAATACGGGAAATGTCTGACAAATCGGCCAGACTTGAACCACCCAGAGCCTCGCTGATGAAAAGCATATCGATCATGCCGTTCGCCAGGGCTTGTTTTTTTATTTCGCTGAAAGCGCGGCGATGGAATCCGATGCTGAATGATTCCTCCGGCGTGCTGGCGATCACATCGAACGCATCCGGAGTGGCACCGCCATTCAGCAGGCCAGCCAGCACACAGGCTTCGAGATCCTGAGGGCTCACAGTGCACCTTCCCTTGTCTTACGCAGTGTTTCCGGTTTCATCAGGTAATCAAAACTGGCGCGCCAGCCGTCGCGGTGTTCGCCGCCAAAGTAAAAATCTGGCGCGGTATTGCGGAATTTTTCCAGGTAACCCAGAAACGCACCTGTGGTTTTATTCATCATGTGAGCCGCGAGGCGCGTAATTTTCTGGCGGCGATCAGCGTCAAGTGTCGCGGCAGGAAGTACGTCAGCGAAAATCTCGTTGTAGGCATCAACAACCGCTACCGGATCAATACTCGCCTCTGTGGTAGCCCACGCCTCAGCGTCAGCGAGATAACCGTCGAACCGGTTAACCCGGCAGATATTTGCTGGCTTAGGTGCGCCAGAGCCGCGGCGATGCCATGTAGCCAGAACCCAGCGGATAACTAACTGCAATTCGGCCAGGGTATACCCCTCACGCGTCAGGGTCGGCGTGAGCATGAGCACGAACGGTTTAACGTCACGGCAACGGGTACCGGTGCAGTCGTTATAAAACTCGAGCGCTTTTTTCGCGTCAGCGAGAATAATTTCCTCGCCCTCCCCCATTTGGGGGTTAGGGGGATCTTTAGGTTCATTGACTGGTTCAAAAGAGTGACTGGTTCTGGTGCCGCCACACGGCATAGGGGGTGTGCTTTCTGGCGGCACACCTGTGCTTTTTGACGGCATAGGGGCTATGCTTTTTGGCGGCATAGGGTTATCGAGTTTCATGTAATACAGATTCGACGCATTACCCTTACCATTTTTGACGCCAGGGCGGTTTTCTTTCACCAGCAGCCCCATAGCGATCAGCGCATCGATGTGATCACGTACAGCGCTCTTGCTGCACTCGCAATGGTCGGCAATATGTTTGTACGACGGCCAGCATTCACCGCTGTCATTGGCGTTATCAGCCAGTTTGATCAGCACCAATTTGCGGATAGGGTTTCCGGTTTTAATTGCCATCGCGCGGGCCATCAGGGTCATACTCATAATCAGATCCCCAATGTTTCAGCAATTTGACGGCATGCCGCCTGATATTCCTCAGGTGACAAATTCATTTCGCGGAGTTCTTCTTTCAGTTTTTCATACTGCGCCCAGACAGATAACGCAGCTGCGCGGCGGCCTTCGAAAATATCTTCGATGTCTTCTATGACGGCCGGTGCGCCATTCAGACGGAAGCCGTTCCGCCAGGTAATGCGGTCAATTGAATTCAGCATGTTGGTCTTTCCTCGGTACAGTTAAACGCTGGTCAGGCGCTGTGTTTCCTGGATGGCTTGTAATGCCTGGGCTATCCTCTGCGGTCTATCCCTGGCATCCAGCAGTAGCGCGATGATCGCCGCGGCAAACTCGCGTATCGCTACGCATATCAAGTGCTGAGTGGTCATTCCCAGCTGCGCGTATCGTTCTGCAGGCAGCGCCGCTTCCATAGCCTTAGCCAGCGCTCTTGTTTTGGCTCTTGCCGCTTTAGTGTCGCCACGTAACCAGCGAAAAATTTGCTGGCGGTTATTGTTTATGGCCCGCCAGTCGGCGTTACCCATTGGGTCTTCCATCTGGTGAAGCTTTACCGTGCTGGTGTTACCACCCATTCGGAACCACATACGTGTGATTTCGATGGCAACATGTTCCTGCCCGCGCTCTACGGCCCAGTTGAAGATCTCCCGTTTCAGTTCTTCGAGGTTTTCCACTTCCTTCGCGTCTCCTGTCGCTGAAAACCTGATTAGGCTTAATCAGATTTATTGGTTGCTGGTTGTTAAGCTGCTGCCCTGTCTGGAATCCCGTCTTTTGGGTTCGGATATAAATCAGGACGCAGATCATGTGGTGTTACTTGGAATTCTGTTGCAGCAGCCCATTTAAGTGCCGTGGCAGCCCCAAGTAGACACTCTCCGGAAGCAACACGGCTGACATACCCCTGGGTCCGCCCCACGAGTACGGCGAAAGCCTGTTGCCTTACACCGGATGTCTTTAAGTAAGTTTTCAGCTTCATACGTACATCCTCAGTTGTTGATTAAACCGAATATTAATAACGTTAATATTTTTAGTCAATATCAATGACCTTAGAACTTGATTAATTTTGCGAATAATATGCGCTCATGAGAAAGAAAACCCTTGATGCAGTTGAAACTGACGCAGCTAAACGTCTCCGTGAGATATGGAATGCAAAAAAAGTTACTTTGCGCCTTACTCAGGAAAAGGCGGCGGAGGCCCTTGGTTTCAGCACGCAGGCTTCGGTAAGCCATTACCTTAACGGTACGACTCCTTTAAACACGGACGCCACCCTCAAATTTGCGTCTCTGTTGGGGGTTAAGCCTGAAGCTATTCGACCAGATCTGGCCGAAATGATGAACTATGTGCGTAAGTCAGGGGATTACATTGAGGACAGAACTGGGCCTGGCTGGAAGCTTCTCAGCCCAGAACATGTGGAACTAATAACACTGTATGACAGACTTCCACAAAGCGAAAAAGAAAGGCATTTGTCTGATTTAAAAGAAAAAATACAAGATTTTGATAAGCTTTTCGAAGAGCTTTTAGCCGCCAGAAAACAATAGTCCCTCCAGCAATCTGCATCAAAACCCGGCCACCGCGCCGGGATTTTTTTTATCCATGTTTATCAATGTCATACAAAAAATATTGCCAAAATTAATATATTAATATTGACCATTTATATTAACGTTATTAATATCCAGAGCATCAACGACGCACTAACCACGCGGCAGTTGTTCAGAAAAACGTTCTGACAGTCTGGAAAGACAGGCACCAAATTCGAGGGTCGCCGCCAGTACGATGACATGCGGGAAAGACCGCAACGAATCCAAAATTGCTGTGTGTAGTCTTTGCCTCGTCTCCATGAGGGGCACTTTTTTTCACGGCAATGAATACGAGGAAAGACCAACGGGCATGACCAGCCCTGACAGCCTGGAAAGACGGGCACCAGACGTAAAAAAACCCACCGAGGTGGGCTTCTTTACCCGGGACAGTGACCAAACCACCCGGAGGTGGTACAGGGGACCAACCCTGTACCGAGGAAAGACCAACGACATGAGCCGCTGATCGGCTCGAATTATACATCAGTAAGGAGCCGCTATGGAAGCGCTACCCCTGCAGGTAACTCTGTACATTCACGCCTCAACCAATCCTCATGCCCCAGCTATTTACCCGGTAGCAACCTGTGACATGTCACAGAATTATCCGGAGCTTTATGTGCTTCTGGAAACGCGCACTATTCGCCTTGAGATAAACCAGCCAGAGCCGATCGATATCATCGGTAAACAAGTTGAGCGCCTTCAGAAGGAAAAGGCGTCAATTGTCGACCAGGCACACCAGCGCGTCGCTTTCATCGAAGACAAGATCCAGCAGCTGCTGTGCATCGACCATTCCACAATCCAGGAAAGTGACATCCCGTTTTGATAGCGGCGCCTGACCCGCGCCAGTAACCAAAGAGGAAAGACCAAGTGACAATCTCAATTTATAACTGTCTGTTTAAGCCTAAAAAATCGGCCATCAAAGATGGTGCTGTTGCGCTGGCGATCAGCGTGGAAGCGCCAAACAAAAAAATCGCTGAAAGCATCGTAACGGGTAAACTCTGGGAGCAATATCCAGCGAATGGCGATAACTTCTTCAAGCCTGAAATCTGGGAGAACACAGAAGGTCAGCCCCACCCGGAAATTGGAAAGTTTGACGAGCATTTTGCTAAATCCCACACGTTCGATGGTGAAAAGTGGATGGCAGACGCTGAACCTAATAGCGAGATGAACCATCTACCTGTAGGTAATGAAAAAGTAGACTTCATGTCCATCACGCCGCGGGAACGCTTTGCAACGGTGGTACTGTTTGGCCTCTCGAAACTGGACGGCGATCTTTATTCTCAGGTCCGCGATTATCTTGATAACCTCGAGAACACCAGCCAGTACGATGAAGAGGTTAATGACCGCTTAAATCGTTACATCCTTAATGCGATGGAAGCGCACCCGCCTGTTCACCACATGCACCAGGAAGGGCTTAATAATCTCCTGCAGGCAATTTATGTGAAGTTTGAGAACCAGTTACCCGGCGGTGCCGCGCTTTACTCGTTTATTAAAAAATGGACTGACAATCCGGGTAAGCGTGAAGAAATGCTGCCTCAGAACATCACCAGCACCAGCACCAGCACCAGCACCAGCACGGAAGATAATACCCACATTCAGGTTGCACCACAGCGCGGTTATAAACACACATATGCCACACTGGATCAGGAGATTGCTCTGGCGCTGCTGCCAATAGAACCTGCAACCACTGTCTCTGTCAGCGCCTTGCGCCAGGCGGAGAGCCTCATTGAAGAAGACCGGGCAGACTTTAAACGCTGGTCCATGGCGCTGCGCACTACTGAGCAGATCCTCAAATATTCCCGCAACACTATTTTTGGCGTGATTCAGAATGTGCCGGCGAAAGATACCCATCACTTCCCTGACTCATTGCGTCGTTACATCGACAGCTGGCTTGCCGAAAATGGTGTGCTTGAACAGGATCCCAATGATACGGAGGCAACCAGTAAATCGCTGGCAGCCGGGCGTGGAGAATATGTCGAAGGTATAAGCGACCCTGCCGATCCCAAGTGGGTGAAAACTGAAACTCAGCCCATTCCGCAAAACGCCTCAAATGAGGTGAAAAAAACGGAAGTGGTTACTGATTCACAGGCAGAGGCCGCGCGCGAAACACTCAATAAGATGGGCTACAGCGTTTACGCCAGTGAATCAGAGCAGGCTAAGAACAGCAGCGAGCAAGATACTAGTGCTGAAAAGCCAGCCCCCGAACAGGTGCAAGAAGATCCCCGCCCTAACGTTAATGACGTTGAAAAAAGTATCACCGAGCGTACAGGTTCCGAGCTTGAAAATCTCGACCTGTGGAAACGCGTTTTTAAAACTGATGAACGTTTTACCAAACAGTTTACTCAGAACGGTGGCGGCACATCGATCAACGGCACATACATGACGATGCTGGCTACCCGTGAATTTGGACCGAAAGGTATTGGCTGGGGGGTTGATATTCTCGAAGAGCGTTTTGACGATGGAGCGCCGATAACCCGCACAGTAAAAGGCCAGGACGGGAACAATACATGGGAGCTTATTCCAGACGGCATTGGCGGCTACCTCACAGAGAAACATCACGTTATTAAGATCCGTCTCTGGTATGTGCGCGATGGCGTGCGCGGTGAAGAGATTTCATTCGGATGCACCCCTTATCTCTACGGGAGCAAATACGGCCCGATATGCGACGGTGAGGCAACAAAGAAATCGCTCACCGACGCCACGAAAAAGGCGCTCTCTTCCCTCGGTTTTAGCGCAGATATCTTTATGGGCCTCTACGATAACCCTGAATATCGGCAGAAAAACAAAGAAGAATTCGCCCTTAAAATCGCCAGCGATAATGCAGAAGATGCTGCGCGCTTGCGCCAGGAGCTGGACGACAAACTTACGCGGGTGGCAAACACGCTGGCAACCGGTGTCTCTGCCAACGAACTGACCAAAGTATTCGCATCAATCGCCCGCGAAGTGGAGGTGCACCGTAAAGATGCTGAGGCTAAAGGCGACAGCCAGCATGCCAGTTACCTGAGTAAACGTCTGCGACGCCTGACCACCATCAAAGACGAGCGCCTTAAAGAACTGAACAAAGCCCAGGAGAAAACAGCATGAGCAACGTAACTGCAATCGCATTAGCAAATAACTATTCCAGCCTGTTGAACCTGCTGGAGACCTCCGACGAACTGACACCTGAAATGATCGCCGACACCCTGGGAGGGATTGAAGGTGAACTGGCTGATCGTCTTGATGCTGTTATGGTGGTGGCACGCAATAACCTGGGCCACGCGAAAACCTGCGAAGAAGAAATGAAACGTCTGGCTGAGCGTAAAAAGTCATTCGAAAATAAAGACAAGCACCTGCGTAAATATATCCTGTCATGCCTGTTAGGCGCTGGCCTGGATAAACTGAAAACGCCAAGAAACACGTTTACTGCTCGTCAGGGTGCAGTAAACGTTGTGATCGATAACGTCGATGCTTTACCTGATGACATGGTGTCAGTGCAGACAGTGATAGCCCCTGATAAAAAGGCAATCAAAGAAGCGATAGAAGCCGCCTCCGCAGCAGCAACACAAATCCAAGCCGATGGCGGTGAAGTTCCGGAAGAATTGCTTAACCCGGTACCAGGTGCACATCTGGAAGTCGGCGAACGTTCATTACAGGTGCGCTAATCATGCTGAAACTGACTCTCAAAAGAGGTGATGCGGTACACGTGGTGTTTCCGGATGGAACAAACGGGATCATCGAAGCGCGTAGCCGGAGCGAACTGGGGTTACATCTTCCGGAGAACGTCAAGGTTACACGTGAGAAAGCAGCGTTTATGGATGGGAACCTGATTAAGCGTAATCAGAAATAATCTCTCACTGCCGATAGCATTGTGGCCCCACTTAACCAACGGAGGCCACAATGCTGCACTGGCAACCCGGAGCAATCCTGCTCTCAGACTTTGATACCAAGATCGGAAAATTATCAGCGAGCGTACGAAAGAAGACCCTGACCACGTCAGATATCGAACGCGCCTGTAGTGACGCTGACGATGCGATATACCGCATGTTGAGGAAAGACCATGAGACACGATCACGACATTATCACCAGAGAAGAGATGATAGAACTGACGGGGACTCCGCTTAAATCAAAACAATGCGATGCTCTGCGTCGAGCCGGGATATTCTTTATGGAAAGAGCGGACGGCCACCCTAAAACAACATGGGGGCATTTTATGAACCCCATAAAATACCGCAACCAGGAAATCACCCCGGTGCGCGAAGATGAAGAACCAGATTTCGGAGCCGTATTTGATGGCCGGAAAGCGTAAAAACCCTGCCGATAGCTGGATGCCGCCGCGGGTATATCGCGGAAAAGCAGCCTATGAGTTTCGGACCAAAGATAATAAAGCTGTACGCCTGTGCTCACTTGAAGAAACTCAGGCAGCTGTCTGGCTGGCATTCGAGAAAGCTGTGGGCGAAGAAGTAAGGAAAAATACATTCCAAACCCTCGCGGATATGTTTATGACCTCTCCCGACTTTATGGATTTGTCACCGGAGACCAGAAAGGATTACACAAAATATTCAGGTAAGGTATTACCTGTTTTTGGCAAAACAGACCCCAACAAAATAAAGCCCGAGCACATTCGGCGTTATATGGATCAGCGTGGTATTTCCAGCCGAACACAGGCAAACAGGGAAAAGAGTTTCCTTTCGCGGGTATTCCGTTGGGGCTACGAACGTGGGTATGTGGAAAGAAACCCATGTCAGGGGGTTAAGCAATTCAAGGAGGTATCACGCGAGCGATATGTTACGGATGAAGAATACAATGCTGTGTATGAGGTTGGGGCTGATGTGGTCCGTGCCACAATGGAGATCGCTTACTTATGCGTTGCCAGGCAGAGCGATGTCCTGTCTTTAAATGAAGAGCAGATCAGCGATATGGGGATATTTATCCGCCAGGGTAAAACTGGAGTGAAGCAGATCAAGGCATGGACACCCCGTTTACGCGCAGCGGTTTCGCTGGCGCGCGCACTGCCTCTAAAGCCAGGCATACGGAGTATGTTTCTTATCCATCAACCCAGCGGAAGCAAATACACACGCGATGGTTTTAACTCGCGCTGGCGTGAGGCAAAGCTGGCAGCTCAGGCTAAATACCCTCACCTGTCGATTGATTTTACTTTCCACGATCTGAAAGCAAAAGGTATCTCTGATCTCGAGGGTAGCCTCGAAGAGAAACAGGCAATCTCCGGCCATAAAAATTCGAGACAAACAGCAATTTATGACAGGAAGGTAAAAGTAGTGCCGGTAGTCGGAGGGCAAAAGAACTGATTGGATATGCGTTCGACGAAAATTCATCTTCGGACGCATCTTCGGAAAAGCAAATTTCAGTCATAAAAAAACCACCTTTCGGTGGTTTCACGACACTGCTTATTGCTTTGATTATTCTGCTTTTTCCCATGGTAGCCGGAGTGGGACTTGAACCCACACAGCGCGAACGCCGAGGGATTTTAAATCCCTTGTGTCTACCGATTCCACCATCCGGCCAGGGAAGAAAGTGGAGGCGCGTTCCGGAGTCGAACCGGACTAGACGGATTTGCAATCCGCTACATAACCGCTTTGCTAACGCGCCTTAAATCTTTTGTCTTTCGACCTGCACCCGCAAACTGCCGATGCATTAATCTGGAGCGGGAAACGAGACTCGAACTCGCGACCCCGACCTTGGCAAGGTCGTGCTCTACCAACTGAGCTATTCCCGCATGTTATCAAGTAACTATTTAACGACTTGCTAAGCACTTGATTTCATTATCGTCCGGCTTACTGTGCCGCCGTTCGATGCGTTGCATTCTACTGATATGACGTTATGAGTCAACGTTATTTTTTGCATCTCAGGATCGTTTGCTGAAAATTAAGCCGAAACGATCACTGTTCAAGCAAATCACCGCGCGCAGCGTTCAAATATTGCAACATTGACCACAATGTCAGCACCGCCGCAACCCACAGCAGACCAATGCCGGCCCACTCTACCCAGGCATTCGGACGCCACAGCATCCACACCAGCGCCGCCATCTGCGCAGTGGTTTTAACTTTACCGATCCAGGACACCGCCACGCTGCTGCGTTTACCCAGCTCCGCCATCCACTCGCGCAGGGCAGAGATAATAATCTCACGGCCAATCATGGTCGCGGCAGGCAGCGTCACCCACCAGGTATGATAATGTTCCGCCACCAGCACCATCGCGATTGCCACCATCACCTTATCCGCAACCGGATCGAGGAACGCGCCAAAGCGGGTACTCTGGTTCCAGCGACGCGCCAGATAACCGTCAAACCAGTCCGTCACGGCGGCAATCAGGAAAATAAGCGCACAGGCAAAAGGCGCCCAGACGACCGGCAGGTAAAATGCCAGGACGAAGAACGGAATGAGCACAACGCGAAAGAGAGTAAGCAACGTAGGGATATTAAATCGCATGATGACGGTAACTGTCTGTTGTCAGTAAAATTTAGCTCTATGTTGCTACAGAGCCCTCAATGTTTCAACGAGTAGTAGATCTTTTCTGCCAGCCCTTGCGAAATACCCGGCACTTTTGCAATTTCTTCCATACTGGCGTTGAGTAATCCTTGCAATCCGCCCATATACTTCAACAGCATCTGGCGACGTTTTGGCCCGACGCCTTCAATCGTCTCAAGGGTACTGGTATTTTTCACTTTCGCCCGTTTTTTGCGGTGTCCGCTAATGGCATGATCGTGCGACTCATCTCGGATGTGCTGGATCACGTGCAGTGCAGGGGAATCTGGCGGCAGGCTAAAGCCCTCGCCTTCCGGCTCAAAGAACAGCGTTTCCAGGCCAGCCTTACGATCTGCCCCTTTCGCTACCCCTAGCAGCAACGGATGGTTCTTATCCCACTCCACGTCGAGCGATTCGAATACCGCCTTCGCCTGCCCCAACTGCCCTTTCCCGCCGTCGATAAGGATAACGTCCGGGATTTTACTCTCTTCAATCGCTTTACCATAGCGACGACGCAGCACCTGATTCATGGCGGCATAATCGTCACCGGGCGTTATACCGGTGATGTTATAGCGACGATACTCTGCCCGCAGTGGGCCATTGGCATCAAAGACCACACACGACGCCACGGTCTGCTCACCCATCGTATGGCTGATGTCGAAGCATTCCATGCGTTTCACTTCCGGCAGCTTGAGCAGCGCAGCAAGCGCGGTTAAACGTTGGCTGACGGTCGATTGCTGGGAAAGTTTGGTGGTCAGCGCCGTGGCGGCATTGGTTCGCGCCAGCTTCAGATAACGCGCACGATCGCCGCGCGGTTTCGTCTGGACATTCACCCGGCGACCTGCCAGCTCTGAAAGTGAGTCCGCCAGCAGGGTTTTATCGTCCAGCGTGAAGTCGAGCAGGATCTCCGAGGGCAGCGTACGCATCTGGCTGCCCTGCAAATAAAACTGGCCGACAAATGTCTCCACCACTTCACCCATCTCAGTCCCGCCCGGCACTTTCGGGAAGTAACTGCGGCTGCCGAGCACTTTGCCCTGACGAATAAACAGCACGTGAACGCAGGCCAGGCCGGCGTCAAAGGCAACGCCGATGACATCGAGGTCGTCGCCCGTATTGGAAACAAACTGCTTCTCGGTCACCCTGCGCACCGCCTGGATCTGGTCGCGGATGCGTGCGGCCTCCTCAAATTCCAGCGCCGCGCTGGCTTTTTCCATGCGGGTAATCAGTTGCGTCAGCACCTGATCGTCTTTCCCGGCTAAAAACAGGCGGACATATTCCACCTGCTGCGCGTACTCTTCTTCGCTCACCAGCCCTTCAACGCACGGCCCCAGGCAGCGGCCAATCTGATATTGCAGGCATGGCCGGGAGCGGTTGCGATAAACGCTGTTTTCGCACTGGCGAACAGGGAAGATTTTTTGCAAAAGCGCCAGCGTTTCCCGCACGGCATAACCGTTCGGGAAGGGGCCGAAATATTCACCTTTCGCATGCTTAGCGCCACGATGCATCGCCAGCCGCGGGTGCGTGTCGCCGCTCAGGAAGATAAACGGATAGGACTTGTCATCACGCAGCAGAACGTTGTAGCGCGGCTGATACAACTTAATGTAGTTGTGCTCAAGGAGCAGCGCTTCCGTTTCCGTGTGCGTTACGGTGACATCAATGTTGTGTATAAGTGCGACCAGCGCTTCGGTTTTACGGGAGGCAAGGTTGCTGCGGAAATAGCTTGAAAGGCGTTTCTTCAGATCTTTCGCCTTACCGACATAGATAACCGTACCCCCAGCATCGTACATCCGGTAGACGCCTGGCTGGCTGGTGACGGTTTTCAGAAATGCTTTTGAATCGAACGCTTCACTCACTGACTTATTAACGACTCCGCATTGCACAAACCATGGCGAATGGCCAGGTGAGTCAGTTCGACATCACCGTGAATGTTCAGTTTACTGAACATCCGATAGCGATAGCTGTTGACCGTTTTCGGGCTGAGATTCAACTGCTCAGAAATCTCATTCACCTTCTGACCTTTAGTGATCATCAGCATAATCTGCAATTCGCGCTCAGACAAACTGGCAAACGGAGATTCCGTTTTTTCCGGTTCAATCTGACTCAACGCCATCTGTTGAGCAATATCTGAAGCGATATAGCGCTGCCCTGCGTGAACGGTGCGGATCGCATTGACGACTTCCTGCGGTGCAGCACCTTTACTGAGATACCCCGCAGCCCCCGCCTGCATGACCCTGGCGGGCAGCGGATTTTCGGTATGGACGGTCAGCATGATGACTTTGGTATCAACGAACATGCGCGCGATTTTGCGCGTGGCTTCAAGCCCGCCAATACCGGGCATGTTCATATCCATCAGCACCACGTCTGCGGAGTTCGCGCGACACCATTTGACGGCATCTTCGCCACAGCACGCCTCGCCGGCAACTTTAATACCCTTTATATCTTCAAGAATGCGTCGTATCCCTGCGCGCACCAGTTCGTGGTCATCAACAAGAAGGACGTTGATCAAAGGAAATGTCTCCAGAATAGGGATAACGCTACTGACTGCTAATTGGGTTTATATTAACGGTTTTCCATGCAAGATTAAAACGCTAAAAAATCGGCTATACGATTCGGGTCTCGTTTTTGGAAATTAGGCTGTACAGTAAGTGGAAAGAAAACCCATGTGTACTGGGCTTTACCGCTATTTTTTTAGCACCAGCATTCAAAAAGCCACCAAAACATTTGTTAACGTAAACTAAAAAATGCTCTCATTTTTTTGTAACAACAATTAACGGATGGCGTACCGGCGATAAACATTTAATTGTCGCTAACATATTGGGCAGATTACCTTCATAATCCGCACCGGCCAATAATCAATACGCGTAAAAGTATAAAAAACAACCACTGCATTTTTTGCCGCAGCTTGTGGTATACTCCGCCGCCTTAACTTTCATCGTCGCGCTCATGCGCTGTTTTATAATGAGGAAAATAAATGAGCACACCTGAATTTGCCACTGCCGAGAATAACCAGGAACTGGCACAGGAAGTAAACTGCCTGAAGTCGCTGCTGACGCTTATGCTACAGGCGATGGGCCAGGCTGATGCTGGACGTGTGATCATTAAAATGGAAAAACAGATCGCGCAGATGGAAGATCAGGCGGAATCCGCTGTTTTTGCCAATACAGTTAAGCAAATTAAACAAGCCTACCGCCAGTAACAAAAAAGGCTGGATGCAGTGCATTCAGCCTTTTCCTCGTCTGACACGCAGAACGTGATATCAGTCAAATAAGCCCAGTCGCCGCGGCATAACACGCTATCTGGATCTTATTCGGCGCGTTGAATTTCTTCTGCATATTCTTCTGATGGAAGTTGACGGTATTTTCCGAGATGGAAAGAATGATGGCAATTTCTGCCGACGTCTTCCCTTCTGCGGTCCACTTCAGAATTTCCCGTTCACGCTTGCTGAATTTCATTTCCGGCGGCATCACCGTCT
This sequence comes from Enterobacter cloacae complex sp. 402C9, assembly GCF_050030745.1. Taxonomy (NCBI): domain Bacteria; kingdom Pseudomonadati; phylum Pseudomonadota; class Gammaproteobacteria; order Enterobacterales; family Enterobacteriaceae; genus Enterobacter; species Enterobacter cloacae complex sp. 402C9. The sequence continues at coordinate 2,866,480 of NZ_JBLGUW010000001.1, forward strand.
CATGTTCAAAGCGCAACAGTGTAGTGAGCGCCATCTGAACCAGCATTTGTAAACGCAGCTCAATTTCTTCACTGGATATCGAGTGTGCCTGTAAGCTAGTACATGACACGGAGAGGAAGCCGAGCGCATGATTTGGCAGCATCAGACACTGGGTTATTCCCTTACGTAAACCGTGGTCCCGCGCGCCGTCCCATAATTGCTGGGCATCCGTGAATAATTCATCCGTCCAGGGCAAATGACCCTGAATGAAATTCTCCGGCTTCAGTACCGGGTCAATGGCGAAATAATTCTCGGATTGATATTGCGCCATCCATTGTTGCGGATAACTGGAATGGACGGATGTTCGCGGGCGGGTAAATGGCACAGGGTGTCGAACACAAAGCGCATAATAATCGAATTCAAGCGCCTGCGTTTGTCGCTGAAGTTCCTGATATACCTCGTCAGCACAGGTCATTTCCTGAAACCGGAGGACGCATTCCCGTCGCCAGGTGAAAAAGTCTATATCCCTCATACTTGCCGAATGAAGCCTCTGATAAAGATAATCATTATTATGGTGAATATAACCTAACACATAAAGCAGGATCATTTATATAAAATATCGACCACAGACGGATTATCTTTAATTTGGCGATGGCTTATCCACATCGGGTGGAATAAAAAATCAACAAAACTGAATTTATGGGAGGATAATTTGCTCCAGAAGCGACATCTGGAGCAAATTGAGCGTGAAAATGCTACTGCATTAAGAATTTTTCAAGGAACTGGCGGGTTCGAGGCTGCTGAGGATTGGCAAACAGCGCCTTAGCTGGCCCCTGCTCTACTATTCGCCCCTGATCCATGAAAATTGCCCGATCGGCAACGTCGCGAGCGAAGCTCATTTCATGCGTCACAATCACCATCGTGCGTTTTTCCTGCGCCAGCTGTCGGATAGTGTTAAGCACTTCCCCGACCAGCTCAGGATCGAGTGCGGATGTGGGTTCGTCGAAAAGGATCACATCCGGGCGCATCGCCAGCGCGCGCGCAATGGCGACACGCTGCTGCTGCCCGCCAGATAACCGACGCGGATAGCTCGTCTCCTTCCCGGCCAGGCCAACCTTCGCCAGCAGCTCGCGGGCGCGGGCCGTCGCGTCTTCCTTTGGTTCACCCTTTACGATGACCGGGCCTTCAATAATATTTTCCAGCACCGTACGGTGCGGAAAGAGATTAAAGCTCTGGAATACGAAGCCAACATGCTGACGCAGGCGGCGAATCAGCCCTTTTTGCTGGCTGATGGGTTTCCCGGTATCAATGGTGATATCGCCCACGCGGATCGTCCCACCTTCGGGCTGCTCAAGCAAATTAATGCTGCGCAACAGCGTGGTTTTCCCTGACCCACTCGGGCCGATAATTGCCACCACTTCGCCCTGCTCAACCTCAAGGTCGATGCCGTGCAGCACCGTTTGCCCGTGGAATTTTTTCACCAGGTTTTTGACGTCAATTGCACTCATTTTGGATCTCGCTCCTGGCGGTTAAGCTGGTTTTCAAAATAGTTTTGCAGGGCGGACAGCACCGTCGCCATCACCCAGTAAATCAGCGAGGCCGCCAGATACATGGTAAACACTTCCAGCGTGCGCGAGGTGATCAGCTGCGCCTGACGGAAAAGCTCCGGCACTTGAATGGTCGCCGCAAGCGAGGTGTCTTTCACCAGGCTGATAAAGCTGTTGCTCAGCGGAGGTAGCGCCACGCGCGCCGCCTGGGGCAGGATCGCCCGGCGCAGCGTCTGCCACGGGGTCATCCCGATACTGGCCGCCGCTTCCCACTGTCCTTTATCGATGGACGAGATCGCCGCACGCAGCGTTTCAGAGGTGTACGCCGCCGTATTCAGCGACAGGCCAATCATCGCCGCCGGGATCGGATCCAGCTCGATACCGAACTGGGGCAGCCCGTAGTAAATCATAAACAGCTGGGCGATAAGCGGCGTTCCGCGAAACACGGAGATGTAAAACCGCGCCAGCCACCGCACCGGCCAGATGTTCGACATGCGCATCAGTGCCAGCACAAACCCGAGCACCAGCCCGAAGAACATCCCGCCGATACTGAGCTGTAAAGTAAACACTGCGCCTTTAAGCAAGAACGGCAGCGAATCAATAACCAGTTGAATACTTTCTTGCATTATTATTTTTCTACCTGATTTTTAGACATGGGGATGATAGGCAAACAGCGCAGGCGCCCCGCCAGTATGAACAAACAAAATGGGTCCTTCATCCTTAAAGCGCTTGCGGGCGATGCCGTCGATAAGGCCCGCCATCGCCTTACCGGTATAGACAGGGTCAAGCAGAATACCTTCGAGGCCGGCCAGCAGCTTAACGGCCTCCATCCCTTCATCATTGGGGGTGCCATAACCCGGCGCGAAGTAGTCATCCCACAGCAATATTTCCGCCTTCGCCTGAAGCGCAAGCTGTTCTGCCACCGCCTGTTGCAGGGTGACGACTTTCGGCTTTTGATCCGCAACGCTTCTGGAGACCGTCACGCCAATCAACTCTACGTCCGGCATCAGTTGCTCAAGCCCGACCGCTAAACCGGCATGGGTCCCCGCGCTGCCGGACGCCACTACCACCGAGGACAAACTCACCGCGCCTTCGCACTGCTGGGCGATTTCCAGCGCGCTCTCAACATAGCCGAGAGCACCCAGCGCATTCGAGCCGCCAACCGGGATGACGTACGGACGAAAGCCCTGCGCTTTCAGGCGCGTCGCCAGTTCATCAAGCTGTGCAGCCGGGTCGGTCAACGCGTCAACCATTTCAACCTGCACGTTGAACAGATCCAGCATCAGGCGGTTACCGTTAGTCAGGTAATTCTCTGCCTGCGTGCCAATCGGGTTCTCCAGCAGGGCTACGCAGTGAAGGCCCAGCTTCGCCGCCACTGCCGCCGTCTGGCGAACGTGGTTAGACTGAATTGCCCCGGCGGTGATCAGCGTATCCGCGCCCTCGCGCAGGGCATCGGCGGCGAGAAATTCCAGCTTGCGCAGCTTATTCCCGCCCATCGCCATGGGCGTCACATCGTCACGCTTAATGAAAATATCGCGCCCCAGATAGTCAGAAAATCGCGGCAGATACTCCAGCGGCGTGGGTGCGCCGATAAATTTCAGACGGGGAAAGCGCGTTAAATTCTGTAGTGACATGGTTCCTCCGGTCACGCAAACAATTGTTATTTCATTATGCACGCAGACGCGCGAGAAATAAAAAAGGCGCTTTTAAAAGCGCCTTTTTTTGTCGGTCAGAGACTTATTTCGTCACGTCTGCGCCGAACCACTTCTCAGAAAGCGCCTTCAGGCTGCCGTCTTTCTGCATTTCAGCAATGGCAGCATCAATGGCTTTCAGCAGATCTTCGTTACCTTTACGCACCGCTACGCCGGACTCCTGACGGGAGAACGCATCGCCCGCGACGGCCAGGGTATTGTTGGTTTTCTTCACCAGATCCAGCGCTGCCAGGCGGTCAACCAGAATGGCGTCGATACGGCCTACGCGCAGATCCTGGTATTTCGTCGGGTCATCATCATAGGTGCGGATGTCCACGCCCTGCACGTTCTGGCGCAGCCACTCTTCGTAGTTGGTGCCCAGACCGACGCCGACTTTCTTACCTTTCAGATCCGCGGCGGATTTGATGCTGCCTTCGTTACCTTTCTTCACCAGCGCCTGGATACCGGACACGGTGTACGGCGTGGAGAAGTCATACTTCTTCTTACGCTCGTCAGAAATGGTCACCTGGTTAATCACCACGTCGATACGTTTGGAATCCAGTGACGCCAGCATACCATCCCATTTGGTCGGTTTCAGGGAGGCTTTGACGCCGAGATGCTTGGCCAGCTCCTGCGCAAACTCCACTTCAAAACCGGTCAGCTTACCGTCGTCGCCCTGGAAGCTGAACGGAGGATAGGTTCCTTCCAGCCCAACCAGCAGCGTGCCGCGCTCTTTGACTTTGTTGAGCAGATTATCTGCCGCGAACGTTTTCACGCTCATCCCCGCGACCAGCGCAACGGCCATCATCCCCATCAGCGCCTGACGACCCAGAAGTGCTAATTTCATAAGTACCCCGATACAGTGGAATTTTTGAGTAGTGTAGAGAAATCGCCTGCAACGTCAAAGGCGGCTGCGCTACATCTTATTCTTTTTTAATATATATCAGAAGTTGTTCCGGCGTGGACTTTCTGCTTTATGACGCCCGGCATCTGGACTTTATATTGCGCGTACTTTCGCAGCGCGATGCGGTAATTGTTGGTACTGGTGGCGGGCAGCCAAGGCTCCAGATTTTCATCCAGGTATCCGGTCGTCAGCAGATCGCGGGAGATATTTTGCATGGTCAAATGCTGACCCAGGCGGCGCAGGCGAACCACGTATTCACGCACAGTGCCGTGACTCATCTCCGTTTGTTCAAACAGGAATTGCTTGAAGCCGATAATATCGAAGAAGTCGCTTTGCTCTTTGCAATGGAGATCGCCACAGAAACGGCAAAGCGCTACCCACTCTTTTTGCTCTTCAAGCCAGGCGGCTTCATCCATCAGCGTGTCGAGGCGGGAAATCGCAATCTTATTCACGATTTCACCGCGACGAACCAACGTGATGCGGTCGAGTAATTTTTTACAGTGGGCGCAATGCGTCTGGCTGTGTTTAAAGTCTTTCAGGTAGCGGCTTAAAGGCCGTCTTTTAGATTGCTGCACCGTCATGATAACTCCTGGTTGTCAATACGTTGTGCGGCATTTCCAAGGCGAATAACTCACCTATAACTTACCCAGTTTTGTGCGCAGGCGTTTAATGGCCTGGCTGTGCAGCTGGCTCACCCGTGACTCGCCCACCTCCAGCACGGCGCCAATCTCTTTGAGATTGAGCTCTTCCTGGTAATAGAGGGTTAACACCAGTTGCTCACGTTCCGGTAAAGCTTCAATCGCTTCCATCACGCGCTGGCGTAAATTCCCTTCCAGTAAATGGTGTAACGGGTTTTCTTGCTGGTGTTCATCGGTCACCAGCTCGATGCTATCGCCATGCTCTTCGCGCCACTCATCATAAGAGAAGAGTTGGCTGTTATTGGTATCGAGCAACATCTGGCGATACTCTTCAACAGGAATGCCCAGACGCTCCGCTACTTCGGTTTCCGTCGCGTTGCGCCCCAGCTCCTGTTCCAGCTGCCCCATCGCATGCGCCACTTCGCGCGCGTTGCGGCGAACGCTGCGCGGCACCCAGTCGCGGCTGCGCAGCTCGTCCAGCATCGCACCACGAATACGCTGCACTGCGTAAGTCGTAAATGCCGTTCCTTGCAGAGCGTCGTACCGGTCAACTGCATTCAATAACCCGATACCGCCCGCCTGTAGCAGATCGTCCAGTTCCACGCTCGCCGGCAAACGCACCTGGAGGCGCAATGCTTCGTGACGCACCAGCGGAACATAACGCTGCCACAGCGAGTGTTTATCCATTACACCTTCAGCGGTATAGAGTGAATTCACGATAAACAGCCCTGCGTTAGTTGAGTTATCGGCATGATTATCCGATTCTGGAGGGGTTTTAATCGGGTGAATAGTGGGTGAAATGAGGGGTTATTTGGGGGGTTACGCGTAAATGCGGACAGAAAAAACCCCGCCGAAGCGGGGTTTGAGCGTAATCAGGCGATTAGCCTTGCAGCAGAGACAGAACCTGCTGAGGAACCTGGTTAGCTTTGGACAGCACGGAGTTACCGGCCTGCTGAACGATCTGCGCTTTAGACATGTTGGACACTTCGGTCGCATAGTCGGCGTCCTGAATACGGGACTGCGCTTCAGACAGGTTGGTGGTGGTGTTGTTCAGGTTGGTTACGGCAGAGCTCAGACGGTTCTGAACCGCACCCAGTGAAGAACGGAATTTGTCTACGGACGCGATAGCTTTGTCCAGCAGAGCCAGTGGATCGTTCGTAGCAGTGCCAGCAAATTCAGCTGTAGCAGAAGTGGCTGGGAACTGTGGGTTTGCAGCTGTACCAGTGCCAATCACTGCAGCTTTATCACTGAGTTGAAGCGTTACTTTATTAGTAGTCGCAGCGGTACCTTGTGCTGCTGTAGTTGCATCCCCTGTATCAACAAGTGAAGCTGCTTTTGCCGCGTAATTCTTACCTTGGAAAGTAACAAAGGCCGTTGCGTTTCCATCTTTATCAGCTGAAACTTTAACAAACTGACCTGCTTGTGTAGCAGCAGTAGTAAGACCATTTGCAGGATCTGTATACTCAACATCGGCCTTGTTAAGCGCAACTTTACCAGTTGCACGGTCTACAGACGCTGCGAAGTAATCGTTTCCTGACTTCACAACATAGTTTTTGGTTGCGTTACCGTCTTTGTCTAAAACGTTACTCAACGTTAAGGACGACGCATCAACGCCTAAATCTGTAGCTACAGCGCTGAGGTCAACCTTCAGAGGTGCGGTATTTGCGGCGTTATTAATTTGAGTAACAGGCTCGCTAACATTCAACGAGTTTTTAGATACCGACAAACCATTAAGACCTAAGGTTGAGGAATCAATCTTCTGTAGATCAATGGCAATTGTCTGACCATCATTAGCACCTACTTGAATTTTCATGGTGCCGTTTTTAGCCAGCACGTTCACGCCGTTGAACTGAGTCTGACCGGATACGCGGTCGATTTCGTCCAGACGGGATTTGATTTCGTCCTGGATTGAAGACAGGTCAGAATCAGAGTTAGTACCGGTCGTTGCCTGAACGGTCAGTTCACGAACACGCTGAAGGTTGTTGTTGATTTCAGACAGTGCGCCTTCAGTGGTCTGCGCCAGAGAGATACCGTCGTTAGCGTTACGTGCAGCCTGAGTCAGGCCTTTGATGTTAGAGGTGAAGCGGTTAGCGATAGCCTGGCCCGCAGCGTCATCTTTCGCGCTGTTGATACGCAGACCAGAAGACAGACGCTCGATAGAAGAAGACAGAGCGGACTGGTTCTTGTTGATGTTGTTCTGAGTGATCAGCGAGAGGCTGTTGGTATTAATGACTTGTGCCATGATTTCGATTCCTGTTGTTCATCAAATCTGTTTGGTTAGATTTGGGTTTCCACCCTTCGGCTTCATCGCCGTCAAAGGTGTTATCGTCTGGTCCAAAACAACCTTTAGATTTTTTTTCAGGATCGCGTTAATTTTTTTAGCCACGGAAAAGCTCTTCTCTATTAGCGTTATTCCCGCCATTAAAAAAAAGAAATTAACCGTAAACTTTCCCCCATTGAGGCCGATAACCCCACTATTCGTTCTACGTGTCGATAGATTAAGGAATAAATATGGCAAGTATTTCATCATTGGGGATTGGTTCGGGTCTTAAGTTAGCAGACATTCTGGATAGTCTGACCACGGCCGAAAAAGCACAGCTGACGCCAATTTCCAAACAACAGACATCGTATACCGCCAAGCTGAGCGCTTACGGCACGTTGAAAAGTTCACTGGAAGCGTTTCAGACCGCCAACACCGCGCTGAATAAAGCCGACCTGTTTACAGCGACCAGCACGTCGAGCAGTACCACGGCATTCAGCGCCACCACTACCGGCAGCGCGATTGCCGGTAAATACACCATCAGCGTGTCGCAGCTGGCGCAGGCGCAAACCCTGACGACCAAAAACGCGCAGCCGGATACCAAAACGGCCATTGCCACGGCTGACAGCAAGATCACCTTTACCGCCGGTAACGGTAAAGATCCGGTGACCGTCGATATCAGCGCGGCAAACTCCTCGCTGACCGGCATTCGCGATGCGATTAACAAAGCTGACGCCGGCGTGACCGCCAGTATTATTAACGTCGGTAATGGTCAGTATCGTCTGTCCATCACCTCCACCGAAACCGGGGCGGACAACGCGGTCAGCATCAGCGTGAGCGGCGACAGCGCCCTGCAATCCTTTATGGGTTACAACGGCACCAGCACCGACGCCAGCAACGGCATGACGGAAAGCGTCACCGCGCAGAACGCCAAGCTGAAGGTGAATAACGTCGATATCGAAAACAGCAGCAACACCATCAGCGATGCGCTGGAAGATATCACCCTGAACCTGAACGACGTCACCACCGGTAACCAGACGCTGACGATCGCTAAAGATACGTCGAAAGCTGAAACGGCGATGAAAGCCTGGGTGGATGCCTACAACACCCTTCAGGACAGTTTTGCATCATTAACCAAATATACGGCGGTTGATGCGGGTACAGATGCGCAGGACTCCAGCAACGGCGCCCTGCTCGGGGACAGCACGCTGCGTACTATTCAGACGCAGCTGAAAACCATGCTGAGCAACACCGTCGGCGGAACCGCCTATAAAACGCTGTCTCAGGTCGGCATTACCTCCGATCCAAGCACGGGCAAGCTGGAGCTGGACAGCGACAAGCTGAAAAAAGCGCTGACGGATAACCCGTCTGCCGTGAAAGATTTGGTTGTGGGTGACGGTAAAACCACCGGGATCACTACCACCATGGCCACCCATCTGACTGACTGGCTTTCCAGTAAAGGCATTATCCAGGCGGCCAAAGATGGCGTCAGCAAAACGCTGAACAAGCTGACGGATCAATATAACGCCGTGAGCGAACGTATTGACGCGAGAGTGGCGCAGTACAAAGCCCAGTTTACCCAGCTGGACGTACTGATGACCTCGCTGAACAACACCAGCAGCTACCTGACGCAGCAGTTCGAAAATACGTCCAGCAACAAGTAGTAAACGCTAATCAGACCCGAGGGGGATAACATGTACGGCGCAAAAGGCACGCAGGCCTACGCAAAGATAGAAGTTGAAAGCGCGGTGATGAGCGCCAGCCAGCAGCAGCTGGTAATCATGCTATTTGATGGAGCCCTCAGCGCGCTGGTACGCGCGCGTCTGTTCCTGGCAGACGGTAATATTCCTGCTAAAGGGCTGGCGCTCTCAAAAGCCATCAACATTATCGAAAACGGGCTGAAGGTTGGCCTGGTGGAAAATAACGGTGATGAGCTTACGCAAAACCTGATTGCCCTTTATGCCTATATGGTACGTCGCCTCCTGCACGCCAACGTGAATAACGACGCCAGCGCCATCGAAGAGGTGGAAAACCTGCTGCGCAATATCGCTGACGGGTGGAAGGAGGTTGCCGGTACGCCACAACTGATGCAGGACGCCGTCTAATGAGTAACGCACCGCAACTTTATGCCCTTTATCAGCAACTCCTTGAGCAGAGCCAGTTGATGTTGCGACTGGCGCGGCAGGGACTATGGGATGATCTGATCATCTGTGAAACCGACTATGTTAATGCGGTGCACTCACTGGCTCGTCTCACTCAGGAAAGTGAACCTTCGATGCAGATTCAGGAGCAGCTTCGCCCGACGCTGCGGGTGATCCTGGACAACGAAGGCCAGGTAAAAACATTGCTGCAAGCCAGAATGGATGAGCTAGCGAAGCTGGTTGGGCAATCCTCCATCCAGAAAACCGTTCTCTCCACCTACGGTAACCAGGGCGGTCATGTCCTTGTTCCGCAAAGTAATAGCGATATTAATTAGCCATTTAACTGGCGGGCAAGCGTTAACCGTTTCGTTCGCCAGGCATTTCTGCCAAACCTGCTCCATACTTGAGTTTCGCGACCTCATGGAGATGGTGCATGCGCAACCCAACACTTTTACAATGTTTTCACTGGTACTACCCCACCGGCGGTGAATTGTGGCAAGAAGTCACGGCATTAGCCCCCAACCTGAACGAAATCGGCATCAATATGGTCTGGTTACCCCCGGCCTACAAAGGCGCATCCGGCGGCTATTCCGTCGGGTATGACTCTTATGACCTTTTCGACCTCGGTGAGTTTGACCAGAAAGGCAGCGTCGCCACCAAATACGGCGATAAAGCCCAGCTGCTGGAGGCCATCAACGCCTTAAAAAGCAACCAGATTGCGGTGCTTCTGGACGTGGTGGTCAACCATAAAATGGGGGCCGATGAAAAGGAACCCGTCCGCGTGCAACGCGTGGATGCTCAGGATCGCACCCAAATCAGCGATGAGATCATCGAATGTGAAGCCTGGACGCGCTACACCTTCCCCGTTCGGGCCGGGCAGTATTCGCAGTTCATCTGGGATTACAAATGCTTTAGCGGTATCGACCACATTGAAAATCCCAGTGAGGACGGTATCTTCAAAATCGTTAACGACTACACCGGCGAAGGCTGGAACGATCAGGTCGACGACGAGATGGGCAATTTCGATTACCTGATGGGTGAAAATATTGATTTTCGCAACCACGCGGTGACGGAGGAGATCAAATACTGGGCGCGCTGGGTGATGGAGCAAACCCACTGCGACGGCTTCCGCCTGGACGCGGTAAAACACATTCCGGCCTGGTTCTATAAAGAGTGGATTGAACATGTCCAGGAGGTGGCCCCGCAGCCGCTATTTATTGTGGCGGAATACTGGTCTCACGAAGTGGATAAATTGCAGCAATACATCAATCAGGTGGACGGCAAAACCATGTTGTTTGACGCGCCGCTGCAAATGAAATTTCACGAAGCGTCACGCCAGGGACGCGACTACGATATGAGCCAGATTTTCACCGGTACGCTGGTGGAAGCCGATCCGTTCCATGCCGTAACGCTGGTGGCCAACCATGACACCCAGCCCTTGCAGGCGCTGGAAGCCCCGGTTGAAGCCTGGTTCAAACCGCTGGCCTACGCGCTCATCCTGCTGCGTGAAAACGGCGTGCCGAGCGTGTTCTACCCGGATCTTTTTGGCGCCAGCTATGACGACACTGGCGGGGATGGTGAGACGTATCACATTGATATGCCGGTGATTGAACAGCTCCACGAGCTGATCCTCGCCCGGCAGCGTTTTGCCCACGGCGTGCAAACCCTCTTTTTCGATCATCCAAACTGCATTGCGTTTAGCCGCAGCGGGACAGAGGAGCACCCGGGCTGTGTGGTGGTGCTGTCGAATGGTGATGACGGTGAGAAGACGATCTGCCTCGGCGAGAATTACGGCAATAAGACCTGGCGTGATTTTTTAGGCAACCGCGAGGAAACCGTGACCACGGCGGCGGATGGCGAAGGGACGTTCTTCTGTAACGGGGGAAGCGTCAGCGTTTGGGTGATTGAAGACGCGCTGTAGTACGGGAAAGGTGCGGCCTGATGCCCTCACCCCGACCCTTTCCCACAGGGAGAGATATCCCCAGTAATTTGAAAGCAGAAGCAATAACGTTGCCTTCATAATAACTGAGGACTTTCAGCGATGCCCTGGTCCGGCTGTAAATCGCCGAAGCGTTTCCGTAAGGCCGGGGCGAGGCGCAGGGAAGCGCCGAGAGGGCGTGGCCTGCATGGATGCAGGCTCATGCCCGACCCGATAGCCTGAAGGAAAAAGCTGAGGGTACCGCGAAGCCGCGATTTTCCGCCGGGAGCCCGGGTCGCCAGGGTGGTGGCGACTGAGCCACCCTGGCACGTTCACCGCTCATGTCGCTACAGAGTAGCAAGGAACATAAAGTGAACGGAATGACCACCACAGCCGTATGTTCCCCCTCACCCCAGCCCTCTCCCTCCAGGGAGAGGGGGCCGACGGTGAAGGCATTATTTTGTGGAGATCCCTCAGACCACGGGTAGAGGGCGCAAACTCCAAAACGGTTACGGAAGCTTACTCTCCAGCGGATTCTTGCTCAGGTAATCTGCGCATTCCACCGTTGGGCGGTCAACTTTGTAAAGTTCCATGCCGTCATACTCCAGCGCCGCCCCATCACGATCGAGCGGATAGACGTCTCGTTTTTCGGTCACGTTATAATAATCATCTGAACGCAGCATGATCTTACCCGGCACCGCGATAACGCGCTGCCACTGACGGCAGTCCAGGGTATCACCCTCTGGGGTCACCACCAGCGTGGCAATCGCCTCCGGGCTCACCATCGCGCTCTGCGGCCCTTTCGACTGCCAGTAACCTGCCAGATGCGAAGGTGCCGGATGCTTAACCACTTCCTGATAGTTTTCGACCTGAACGCATCCCGCTAACGTCAGCATTGCAGCCACAATTGCTACTTTTTTCATCATCTTTCCTGCATGCGAAGAAAAAAATATTGTGGCATTAAAGCCATCAGGCTGCCAGCGTAAGATAGGTATTGATTAAACCTGCATCCCCATGACTTCCTGATACGCCGACACCAGCTTGTTACGCACCTGCAACCCCATCTGCAATGACACCGACGCTTTTTGCAGATCGGCCATCACATCGTTGAGCGCCACGCCGGGTTCACCGAGGGTAAATCTCTCAGCCTGGGTACGGGCCGCGTTTTGCTTATCGCTGATCCGGTCCAGCGCCGCATGCAGTTGACCGGCGAAGCTAATGCCCTGCGGCTGGTCAGTTACGCTCTGATTACGGGCGGTCATCGCCGTCGCCTGTAACTGACTGAGTACCCCTTCAATGCCCTGTATAGCCATGACTCTCCCCTGGATGGTTTTTTACGAGGTCAAGACTAACAGCTTGTCAATAAGATAATGGCGGTAAATAGCGTTAAAAAACCAGGTTATTTGACGCATAGAAAATCCCGAATCATCAAATAATGGCAGGGCCATCAGTATGGAACTTTTGTCGTGTTTGCCGACCCGGGAGTCAGTTTTGTTTCTCTACACGAATAACGTAAACCACCAGGATTTAAGAGGTGCGCAATGAGTGCGACAGCAGCATCGACAGCGCCGCAGAATAAATCACTCGAGTGGATGAACCGCCTTCGCGCCAACCCTAAGATCCCGTTGATTGTGGCAGGCGCTGCCGCCATTGCGATCGTTGTCGCGATGGTCTTATGGGCAAAAAGCCCGGATTACCGCACGCTCTACAGCAACCTTTCCGACCAGGATGGCGGTGCCATCGTCACCCAGCTGACCCAGATGAACATCCCGTATCGCTTTGCCGATAACGGCGGTGCGCTTGAAGTGCCGGCAGATAAAGTGCACGAGCTTCGCCTGCGTCTCGCCCAGCAGGGACTGCCGAAAGGCGGCGCGGTTGGGTTTGAACTGCTGGATCAGGAAAAATTCGGCATCAGCCAGTTCAGCGAGCAGGTTAACTACCAGCGCGCGCTGGAAGGTGAGCTGGCCCGTACGATTGAAACCTTAGGCCCGGTGAAAAGTGCCCGCGTGCACCTGGCGATGCCAAAGCCGTCCCTGTTTGTTCGCGAACAAAAGTCCCCTTCTGCCTCTGTGACGGTTAACCTCGAACCCGGTCGTGCGCTGGATGAAGGGCAGATCAGCGCCGTCACGCACCTGGTCTCCAGTGCGGTAGCCGGTCTGCCGCCGGGTAACGTTACGCTGGTGGATCAGAGCGGTCACCTGCTGACGCAGTCCAACACCGCCGGGCGCGATCTCAACGACGCCCAGCTGAAATACGCCGCCGACGTGGAAGGCCGTCTCCAGCGCCGTATCGAAGCGATTCTGGGCCCGGTGGTGGGCAACAGCAACGTGCATGCGCAGGTTACCGCGCAGATTGATTTCTCGAATAAAGAACAGACCGAAGAGCAGTACGCCCCGAACGGGGATGCTTCTCGCGCCGTGTTACGCTCGCGTCAGATCAATGAGACGGAACAGGTCGGTGGCCAGTATCCTGGTGGTGTGCCGGGTGCGCTCTCTAACCAGCCTGCGCCTGCCAACGCCGCGCCAATCTCCACGCCGCCGGCCAACCCGCAGAACGGTCAGCAAACGAATCAGCAGACGACCTCGACCGCGAACAGTGCCGGCCCGCGTAACAGCAGCCGTAACGAAACGACCAACTACGAAGTCGACCGGACTATCCGCCATACCAAACTGAACACGGGAGATATTCAGCGTCTCTCTGTTGCCGTGGTGGTGAACTACAAAACGCTGCCGGACGGTAAACCGCTGCCGCTCACGGCAGAGCAGATGAAGCAGATCGAAGATTTGACCCGCGAAGCGATGGGCTTCTCTGAAAAACGTGGCGATACCCTCAACGTTGTGAACTCACCGTTCAACCCGGTGGATGAGACCGGTGGCGAACTGCCGTTCTGGCAACAGCAGGCGTTCTTCGATCAGCTGATGTCCGCAGGCCGCTGGCTGCTGGTGCTGATTGTTGCGTGGCTGCTGTGGCGTAAGGGTGTCCGTCCTCAGCTTCAGCGTCGCGCTGAAGCCGAAAAAGCCGCGCTGGAACAGAAGAACGCGCGTCCGGACGAGGAAGAAGCGGTTGAAGTTCGTCTCAGCAAAGATGAACAGATGCAGCAGCGCCGTGCTAACCAGCGTATGGGCGCAGAGGTGATGAGCCAGCGCATTCGCGAAATGTCAGATAACGATCCGCGCGTCGTCGCGCTGGTCATCCGCGGTTGGATGGGTAACGAACATGAGTAATACGCTTACAGGCACCGATAAGAGCGTCATCCTGCTGATGACCATTGGCGAAGATCGCGCGGCGGAGGTGTTTAAACACCTCTCTCAGCGAGAAGTGCAGATCCTCAGCGCGGCGATGGCCAACGTGCGCCAGATCTCCAACAAGCAACTGACCGAAGTGCTGGCGGAGTTTGAGCAGGAAGCCGAGCAGTTTGCTGCGCTCAACGTCAACGCCAACGAATACCTGCGCTCCGTGCTGGTTAAGGCGCTGGGCGAAGAGCGCGCCGCCAGCCTGCTGGAAGATATTCTCGAAACGCGCGACACCGCCAGCGGGATCGAAACGCTCAACTTTATGGAACCGCAAAGCGCCGCCGATCTTATTCGCGACGAGCACCCGCAGATTATCGCCACCATTCTGGTCCACCTCAAACGGGGCCAGGCGGCCGATATTCTGGCGCTGTTCGACGAGCGCCTGCGCCACGACGTGATGCTGCGTATCGCCACCTTCGGCGGCGTCCAGCCAGCCGCGCTGGCGGAGCTGACCGAAGTGCTGAACAACCTGCTCGACGGCCAGAACCTCAAGCGCAGCAAAATGGGCGGAGTGAGAACGGCAGCGGAAATCATCAACCTGATGAAAACGCAGCAGGAAGAGGCGGTTATTACGGCGGTGCGCGAGTTCGACGGCGAACTGGCGCAGAAAATTATCGACGAGATGTTCCTGTTCGAAAACCTGGTCGAAGTGGACGATCGCAGCATCCAGCGCCTGCTTCAGGAAGTGGATTCGGAGTCCCTGCTTATCGCCCTCAAAGGCGCCGAGCAGCCGCTGCGCGAGAAGTTCCTGCGCAACATGTCCCAGCGTGCGGCCGATATCCTGCGCGACGACCTGGCCAACCGTGGCCCGGTGCGTTTGTCTCAGGTGGAGAACGAACAGAAAGCGATCCTGCTTATTGTTCGTCGTCTGGCAGAAACCGGCGAGATGGTGATTGGCAGCGGAGACGACACCTATGTCTGATGAACTGTCGTGGAAGCGCTGGACGCCTGACGACCTCTCCCCTCCCACCGCAGAGTTCACCCCTGCCATAGTGTCGTCCGATGAGGGCGACGCCGGGGCGGGCGTGCCCGAGCTGAGTGAAGAGGAACAGCGCGCCCAGATGCTGGCCCAGATGCAAATGCAGGCGCACGAGCAGGGCTTCAACGCCGGGATGAACGAAGGCCGTCAGACCGGGCACGCACAGGGTTATCAGGAAGGGCTGGCGAAAGGTTTAGAGCAGGGCATTGAGCAGGCGCGCCAGCAGCAGGCGCCGCTGCATGCCCGCATGCAGCAGCTGGTGAGCGAGTTTCAGCACACGCTGGATGCGCTGGACAGCGTGATTGCCTCGCGCCTGATGCAGATGGCGCTGGAGGCGGCCCGTCAGGTGATCGGCCAGACGCCGGTCGTGGATAACGCCGCGCTGATTAAGCAAATCCAGGGGCTGCTCCAGCAGGAGCCGCTGTTCAGCGGCAAACCGCAGCTGCGCGTGCATCCTGATGATTTGCAGCGCGTGGAAGAGAGCCTCGGCGCGACGCTGAGCCTGCACGGCTGGCGGCTGCGCGGCGATCCGTCGCTCCATCACGGAGGCTGTAAGGTCTCGGCGGATGAGGGCGATCTGGATGCCAGCGTCGCGACCCGCTGGCAGGAACTGTGCCGCCTGGCGGCACCGGGAGTCGTCTGATGACCGCTCGCCTTACGCGCTGGCTTAACACGCTCGATAATTTTGAAACGAAGATGGCGCAGCTGCCATCCGTTCGTCGTTATGGACGCCTGACGCGTGCCACCGGTCTGGTCCTGGAAGCCACAGGTCTGCAACTTCCGCTCGGCGCCACCTGCGTGATTGAGCGTCAGGACGGGAGTGAGACGCGTGAAGTGGAAAGTGAAGTGGTCGGGTTTAACGGCCAGCGACTGTTTCTGATGCCCCTTGAGGAAGTGGAAGGGATTTTGCCCGGCGCCCGCGTCTACGCGAAAAACATCAGCGGTGACGGCCTGCAAAGCGGCAAACAGCTCCCGCTCGGTCCGGCGCTGCTGGGCCGCGTGCTGGACGGGAGCGGCAAACCGCTCGATGGCCTGCCCTCCCCTGATACCACCGAAACCGGCGCGCTGATCACCCAACCCTTTAACCCGCTGCAACGCACGCCAATCGAGCACGTACTGGATACCGGCGTGCGGCCGATTAACGCCCTGCTCACCGTGGGACGCGGCCAGCGTATGGGGCTGTTTGCCGGCTCCGGCGTGGGTAAATCGGTCCTGCTCGGCATGATGGCGCGTTATACCCAGGCGGACGTTATCGTCGTCGGCCTGATTGGTGAGCGTGGTCGCGAAGTCAAAGATTTCATCGAAAACATTCTTGGTGCGGAGGGTCGCGCCCGCTCGGTGGTGATCGCCGCCCCGGCGGACGTGTCACCGCTGCTGCGTATGCAGGGTGCCGCCTACGCCACGCGTATCGCGGAAGATTTCCGCGACCGGGGCCAGCACGTGCTGCTGATTATGGACTCCCTGACCCGCTACGCGATGGCGCAGCGTGAGATTGCGCTGGCCATCGGCGAGCCGCCCGCCACCAAAGGTTACCCGCCGTCGGTCTTCGCCAAACTCCCGGCGTTGGTTGAGCGTGCGGGGAACGGCATCAGCGGCGGAGGCTCCATCACCGCGTTCTATACGGTACTGACCGAAGGCGATGACCAGCAGGACCCGATTGCCGACTCCGCGCGCGCGATCCTCGACGGCCATATCGTGCTGTCGCGCCGTCTGGCCGAAGCCGGACACTACCCGGCGATTGATATTGAAGCCTCGATCAGCCGTGCGATGACGGCCCTGATCACCGAGCAACACTACGCCCGCGTGCGTAACTTCAAACAACTGCTCTCCAGCTTCCAGCGCAACCGCGATCTGGTAAGCGTCGGGGCGTACGCTAAAGGCAGCGACCCGATGCTCGATAAAGCGATTGCCCTCTGGCCGCAGCTGGAGGCATTTCTGCAACAGGGTATTTTTGAACGCGCCGACTGGGAAGATTCCCTCCAGGCACTGGAGCTGATTTTCCCGCAGGTGTAACACAGGTGGAGGGCGAAGGTCATGGCGCAGAACAGCGCGTTATCAACGCTGAAAGATCTGGCTGAAAAAGAAGTTGATGATGCCGCATTGCAACTTGGCGCAATGCGACGCGGGTGCCAACAGGCTGAAGAACAGTTGAAGATGTTAATCGACTATCAGCATGAATATCGCACCAACCTTAACACCGACATGACGCAGGGCATTGGTAGCCAGCGCTGGATTAACTATCAGCAGTTTATCCAGACGCTGGAAAAGGCGATTGAGCAGCATCGCCAGCAGCTTAACCAGTGGACGCAAAAAGTCGATACCGCGCTGAATTTCTGGCGCGAGAAAAAACAGCGGTTGCAGGCCTGGCAAACCTTACAGGACCGGCAGATTGCAGCCTCGACCCTGGCGGAAAACCGTCTGGATCAGAAAAAAATGGATGAGTTTGCCCAGCGCGCATCAATGAGGAAACCAGAATGATCACACTGCAACAACTGCTGATGACCGACAGCGACCCGTCCGGCGGCACGCTGACCGGAAAAGGCGCTGAGGGCGCGCAAGATTTTCTCTCTCTGCTGGCGGGCGCGCTGACCGAGACCACCGGCAAAGGCAAAGATGCTCCGCTGACGCTGGCCGATCTGAAAGCGGCGGGCAGCAAGCTGTCGACAGCGGCACAGGAAAAAAACGGTGATACCACGCTCCAGGCCAAAATCGCCGAGCTGCTCTCCCGCCAGGAGACCCTGACTGATGAAGATACCGCCGTCTCCCTGCAAAGCCTCGTCTCCGGCCTGAAACCCGCAGCGAATACGGATGCGCTGAAGGCGCTGACCCGGACGGACGCGAAAGCAAACAGCGAGACCACGACTGAAGAAGAGGAGCTGGCCGGGTTAAGCGCGCTGATGGCGATGTTACCGCACCAGCAGACTACCACCCCAATGGCGACGCAGCCAGCAAGCACCGGGGAGGTCGCCCCCCGTGCCGCCCTCCCCTCTGCGCTAGCCCAGACGGACAACGGCCAGCATCAGCCGCTTAGCCATGCGTTAACGGGTCAGGAAAAAACGTCGGTTCAGGACAGCGACACGTCGCTGCCCGCCACGGCAGCCGTTACGCCAGCTGTTGCCGCCGTCGCGGAGAAGCAGGACGTAGTGAGCACGGCGTCGTCTGCCGCCAGCCCAACCGCGACGCTGGCACCGATCATCAGTCACCTGGCAACCCCCCAGTCTGCCGCTACCGTTGCGACCGCGCCGGTGTTAAGCCAGCCGCTGGGCACGCACGAATGGCAGCAGAATCTAAGCCAGCACATCACCCTGTTCACCAGACAGGGCCAACAGACCGCAGAGCTACGCCTGCACCCGGAAGATCTGGGTCAGGTGCAAATTTCGCTTAAGCTGGATGACAACCAGGCGCAGTTGCAGATGGTTTCGCCCCACAGCCACGTTCGTGCGGCGCTGGAAGCGGCCCTGCCGATCCTGCGCACGCAGCTTGCGGAAAACGGCATTCAGCTTTCCCAAAGCAGCGTCAGCAGCGAAGGCTTTGCCGGGCAGCAGCAATCTTCATCCGGGCAACAACAGCATGCTTCGCGTTCAGGCCAGCATGGCGGGTTTAACGAGGAGAGCGAAGAGTTATTGCCAACCCCTGCCGCCCTGCAATCCGCCGCGCGCGGCAGCCGTGCCGTAGACATCTTTGCCTAAACGCCAGAGGTAACGTGATTATCCCCGTCTTTTCCACGCTTTGACCTAAGCCGGACACGGGATAATCACCGTATTAAGCTGTACCGAAACAGGAAGCTCGTATCAGATGACAGACTCCGCTATCACCAAAAAAAGCAAGCGTTCCATCTGGATCCCGCTGCTGGTGTTGATTACCCTCGCGGCCTGCGCCACCGCAGGCTACAGTTACTGGCGTATGCAGCAGGAACCCTCAAGCGCAGCCGCCAAAGCTGAAGCGCCGCCTCCACCGGCGCCGGTCTTCTACCCGCTGGATACGTTCACCGTGAACCTCGGCGATGCGGATCGCGTGCTTTACGTGGGCATTACGCTGCGTCTGAAAGATGAAGCGACCCGTGCACGTCTGAACGACTACCTGCCAGAAGTGCGTAGCCGTCTGCTGTTGCTGTTTTCTCGTCAGGATGCCTCCGCGCTCGCCACCGATGTGGGCAAGCAAAAGCTGGTCGATGCGATCAAACAGACGCTGGCGACCCCGCTGGTCAACGGCCAACCTAAGCAGGAAGTCACTGACGTTCTGTATACAGCCTTCATTCTGCGGTAACGACATGGGCGACAGTATTCTTTCTCAGGCAGAAATCGATGCGCTGCTCAATGGCGACAGCGATAAGAGTGACGATCCGAAGCCGGGTCTGACCGGCGACGATAATATTCGTCCCTACGATCCCAATACCCAGCGTCGCGTGGTGCGCGAGCGTTTACAGGCGCTGGAGATCATCAACGAACGTTTCGCACGTCAGTTCCGAATGGGGCTGTTTAACCTGCTGCGTCGTAGCCCGGATATCACCGTCGGTGCGATCCGCATTCAGCCGTATCATGAGTTTGCCCGCAACCTGCCGGTGCCAACCAACCTTAACCTGATCCATCTGAAACCACTGCGCGGTACCGGCCTGGTGGTGTTCTCGCCAAGCCTGGTGTTCATCGCGGTGGATAACCTGTTCGGTGGCGATGGCCGTTTCCCGACCAAAGTGGAAGGCCGCGAGTTTACCCATACCGAACAGCGCGTTATCAACCGCATGCTGAAGCTGGCGCTGGAATCCTACAGCGACGCGTGGAAAGCGATTAACCCGCTGGAAGTGGAGTACGTGCGTTCCGAGATGCAGGTGAAGTTTACCAACATCACCACCTCACCGAATGACATCGTGGTGAACACCCCGTTCCACGTCGAGATCGGCAACCTGACGGGCGAGTTCAACATCTGCCTGCCGTTCAGCATGATTGAACCGCTGCGCGAACTGCTGGTGAACCCGCCGCTGGAGAACTCACGCCATGAAGATCAGAACTGGCGTGAGAACCTGGTGCGCCAGGTTCAGCACTCGCAGCTGGAGCTGGTGGCTAACTTTGCCGACATCTCCATGCGGTTATCGCAGATCCTGAAATTACAACCCGGCGACGTTTTGCCGATAGATAAACCCGACCGCATTATTGCCCATGTGGATGGCGTACCCGTGCTGACAAGCCAGTACGGCACAATTAACGGCCAGTATGCGTTACGCGTTGAGCACTTGATCAACCCGATTTTGAATTCGCTGAATGAGGAACAGCCCAAATGAGTGACATGAACAATCCGTCCGATGAAAACAGCGGAGCACTGGACGATCTGTGGGCTGACGCGTTAAACGAGCAAAAAACGACGCCGACGAAAAGCGCGGCAGACGCGGTCTTCCAGCAGTTAGGCGGCGGCGACGTCAGCGGGACGTTGCAGGACATCGACCTGATTATGGACATTCCGGTCAAGCTGACCGTTGAGCTGGGCCGCACCCGCATGACTATTAAAGAACTGCTGCGCCTGACGCAGGGTTCCGTGGTAGCCCTGGACGGTTTAGCGGGTGAGCCACTGGATATTCTGATCAACGGCTACCTGATTGCACAGGGCGAAGTTGTGGTGGTGGCCGATAAATACGGCGTACGTATCACCGACATCATTACCCCTTCCGAACGTATGCGTCGCCTGAGCCGTTAAGTATGAAAACCCAGGCAACACTGTCCGCGCCCTCCGCCGTACCCGGCTCCCCGCTGCTTCAGGTGAGCGGCGCGCTGTTCGGTATTATTGCCTTTATCCTTATCGCTGCCTGGCTGGCAAAGCGTTTCGGTCTGGCAGGGAAAACGGCCGGCACGCGCGGACTGAAGGTCAGCGCCAGCACCACACTCGGGCCACGCGAGCGCGTGGTCATTGTGGAAGTGGAAGATGCACGACTGGTGCTGGGGGTGACTGCCTCCAGCATTAACGTTCTTCACACGCTGCCCCCTGCGCCTGTCACGGTGGAGGCTAACGCCCAGGCCCCTGCGGATTTTCAGTCCGTTATGAAGAGTTTGCTCAAGCGTTCCGGGAGATCCTGATGCGCCGTTTGTTATTGCTTACGCTGGCAGGTCTGGGCCTGTTCGCGCCTTCTGTGTATGCGCAGCTGCCGGGGCTGGTTTCCACGCCGCTGGCGAACGGGGGACAAAGCTGGTCCCTCTCCGTGCAGACGCTGGTGTTCATCACCTCACTGACCTTTATCCCGGCGATCCTGCTGATGATGACCAGTTTCACCCGCATCATCATTGTGTTTGGTCTGCTGCGAAATGCGCTCGGCACGCCGTCCGCGCCGCCCAATCAGGTGCTGCTGGGTTTAGCCCTGTTCCTGACCTTTTTCATTATGTCGCCGGTGATCGACAAGATTTACACCGAGGCGTACCAGCCGTTCAGCGAAGATAAAATTTCCATGCAGGTTGCCCTGGAAAAGGGGGCTCAGCCATTACGTGAATTTATGCTTCGCCAGACGCGCGAAGCGGATTTGGCCCTGTTTGCCCGTCTCGCTAACACGGGCGAGTTACAGGGACCGGAAGCGGTGCCGATGCGCATTCTGCTGCCAGCGTATGTGACCAGTGAGCTGAAAACGGCGTTCCAGATTGGCTTCACCATTTTCATTCCGTTCCTGATTATTGACCTGGTGATCGCCAGCGTCCTGATGGCGCTCGGGATGATGATGGTCCCGCCCGCAACCATTGCCCTGCCCTTTAAGATCATGCTGTTCGTGCTGGTCGATGGCTGGCAGCTGCTGGTCAGCTCGCTGGCGCAGAGTTTCTACAGTTGAGGAGCACGCAATGACGCCTGAGTCGGTCATGATGATGGGCACGGAAGCGATGAAAGTCGCGATTGCCGTCGCCGCGCCCCTGCTTCTGGTTGCGCTGGTAACCGGTCTGATTATCAGTATTCTTCAGGCCGCCACGCAGATTAACGAAATGACCCTGTCGTTCATCCCGAAGATCATCGCCGTCTTCGTGGCGATTATCGTTGCCGGGCCCTGGATGCTCAATTTGCTGCTGGATTACATGCGCAACCTGTTCACCAATCTGCCTTACATCATCGGCTGACGGACGATGCTGCAATTCACCAGCGATCAGTTTGTTCAGTGGCTCGGGATCTATTTCTGGCCGATGCTGCGCATCATGGCGCTGATCTCCACCGCCCCCATACTCAGTGAAAAGTCGGTGCCTAAACGCATCAAAATTGGGTTGGGCATGGTTATCACCATTATCGTTGCCCCTTCCCTGCCGGCGGTGGATATTCCGATTTTTTCCCCGAATGCGATATGGATTGCCCTGCAACAGGTGATGATTGGCGTGGCGGTCGGGTTTACGATGCAGCTCGCCTTCGCCGCGGTACGAACGGCGGGCGAACTGATCGGTTTGCAGATGGGTCTGTCTTTCGCGACGTTCGTTGACCCGGGCAGCCATCTGAATATGCCCGTGCTGGCGCGTATTATCGACCTGCTGGCGATGCTGTTGTTTCTCTCGTTCAACGGCCACCTGTGGCTCATCTCTATGCTGGTGGACACCTTCCACACGCTGCCGATTGGCGACAACCCGGTGAACAGTAACGCTTTTCTGGCGCTGGTGCGGGCTGCCGGGCTGATCTTCCTCAACGGGCTGATGCTGGCGCTGCCTGTCATAACCCTGTTGCTCACCGTTAACCTCGCATTGGGTTTACTCAACCGAATGGCCCCGCAGCTGTCGGTATTCGTCATCGGCTTTCCGGTGACGTTGACGGTTGGCCTTTTATTAATGTCATTATTGATGCCACTTATCGCCCCCTTCTGCGAGCATTTATTCAGCGAGATATTCAATCTCTTAGCGGATATTGTCAGCGAACTTCCACGCAAATAATAACCCGCAGTGTTTGCAATGTCTTTCTGAGGATATTCCTAAAAATAATCTTGAAAAACATCTACCAGGATATATCTGACGCGGTTTAAATGTTTCTAACCACCTCACAATACTTAATATTTACTTTACTTTAAGATGATTCCTGGCAAATTATACGTAACTTTACGGGATAGTGAGTTCGCCTGAAAGTCTTTGTCATGCTCACAGGTTTTATTAGATTTTTTCCATCCCGTATGGCTGTTTATGAGCTCTCAGGCAGGTGGTGAATTATCGTTACGCATTGAGTGAGGGTATGCCATGTCAACGATCATTATGGATTTATGCAGCTACACCCGGCTAGGGTTAACCGGGTACTTAGCAAGCAGAGGGGTAAGAAAGAGAGACATCAACGATGCACACACCGTTGAAGAACTCGCAGCCGCTTGTGAGACTCACAAGCCCGGCGTGGTGTTTATTAATGAGGACTGTTTCATTCACGACCCCGCTAACAGTCAGCACATTAAGCAGATCATTAATCAGCATCCCAGAACCCTGTTTATTGTTTTTATGGCGATCGCCAATATTCATTTCGATGAGTATTTGTTGGTGCGTAAAAACTTATTAATCAGTTCGAAATCGATTAAACCAGAGTCGCTTGATGACATTCTGGGCGATTATTTGAATAAAGAAGTTAAGAATGTAGGGGCGGTTAACTTACCCACTCTATCATTAAGCAGAACTGAATCAAGTATGCTAAGAATGTGGATGGCTGGACAAGGGACAATTCAGATCTCAGACCAGATGAATATCAAGGCAAAAACAGTATCGTCACACAAAGGAAATATTAAAAGGAAAATTAAAACGCATAATAAGCAAGTGATATACCATGTCGTACGCCTGACAGATAATGTGACGAATGGGATTTTCGTTAATATGCGCTAATTTGCACGGCCATGTTGTACCCTACCTTGATCTCTGGCCTGGCCAGAGATTTTGCTTTTCAGCAGCCGGGCCGGGGAGAAGACGCCCCCGACGCCGACCTATTCCGCCGTTTCCACAAAGATCCCATCCGGGTGCCCCAGTTCGTTGAAGAACCAGATGCCGAGCGGGTAATCTTCCAGCGACACCAGATACATTGTGCCTTCATTAAACTCTTCTATTGCCAGCACCACGCCCGGGCGGCGCGGCCCACCGTCCGTTTTGACGGTTACCCGATCGTTGACCTTCATACATTCCTCCTGTGGTTTTGAGCCAGTGTAGAACAAATTACCCTGGCTGGCATCGCCGCCTGACGCGAATGGCGTTTTTGTGTGCGGTCTATACTTAGCTGTTGAGACGGTTAAATGAGGAGCCCGCCATGAAGACTGACAAAGAGTACAGCGACACCATTAAGCGTGAGGTGGAAGTGGATGTCGATGCCCTGCTTGCCGCCATTAATGAAATCAGTGAGTCCGAAGTTCATCGCGCGGAGGATAATTCAGACCGTGTCGTGGTCAATGGTCGTGATTACCATACCTACCGTGAACTGGCTGAAGCATTCGAGCTGGATATCCATGACTTTAGTGTCTCGGAAACGAACCGCTAAGGCGAAAAAAATCCCGGTCATGGGGATGACCGGGATCAAACTTGCTTATGCAAGAAGCACTTGTAAATTCGTTACACCAGGAAATCTGATGCAGGTAAGACATTATCCCCAACAGATTTGTCTTACAAGCATATATTCTCTTAGCGAATATTATATTTTATACATGTGAATTTTGGTTATGAGTATAAACATGCGCCGCGTGTGGGTTTATCGGGATCGTTTCCACTTCAACGGGACATCAATGCTGAGTTTTTTTAAGACTTTTCTTAGATGAACATCATTATTCAGGAGACGTTATGCCTTCGCTAAAGGAGACTCTGCTCGTCTTTACCGATCTCGACGGTACGCTGCTGGATTTTCACACTCTCGACTGGCAGCCTGCCGCTTCCTGGCTGAAGAGATTACAGGATGAACAGGTACCAGTCATTCTGTGCAGCAGCAAAACCGCGTCCGAAATGCGTGACATCCAGCAGGAACTTGGCCTTGGCGGGCTGCCCTACATTGCGGAAAACGGCGCGGTGATCCAGCCTGACGTACGGTGGGAAAACGCCGCACGGTTCATCTCAGAAAAGAAGCATGACGATATCTGGCAGTTTATTGCCCGGGTACGCCAGGAGATGCATCTGAAATTCACCACCTTCGACGATGTGGATGAGCGCGTGGTCGCCGAATGGACCGGGCTAAGCCGTCCCCGTGCGGCGCTTGCACGTAAACACGAGGCTTCCGTGACGCTGATCTGGCGTGACAGTGATGAACAAATGAAACGCTTCGCAGCCGAACTGGCCCGGCAGGGGCTGAAGATCGTCCCGGGTGCTCGCTTCTGGCATATTCTGGACACGAGCTGTGGCAAAGACGTGGCGGTGCACTGGCTTGTGGAACAGTATCGCCTGCACGACGGATTTGACCCGACAACGCTGGGCCTGGGCGACGGCCCCAATGATGCCCCTCTGCTGGACAGCGTAGCCTTCGCCGTGGTGGTGAAAGGCTTCAACCGGGAGGGGGTCAGCCTTAAGAACAACGATCCCACACGGGTTTATCGCACTCAGCACACCGGACCGGCCGGCTGGCGCGAGGGGCTTGATTACTTTTTAACGTGATCCTGCCAGATGACCCGGTTACGCCCGCGCTGTTTCGCCTCATACAGACGCGCATCGGCGGTGGATTGCAGATTTTCGAAGTGATAATTGCCCTTCTCCTGCGCGCCAGAGACGCCAAACGACGCGCTCACGCGCAGGGTAGTACTTTTCTTAATCAGGATCTCTTTGCTGTCGATACGCTCACGGATCTGCTCTGCAACTTCCGCCGCCTCTTCAAGCGTCATGCCGGGCAGCACCACACAGAACTCTTCGCCGCCGACGCGCCCGGCAATATCTTTAGTGCGCAGGGTACTGGCAATCAGCCCCGCAGCATGGGACAACACCTTATCACCCGCCTGGTGCCCGAACCGGTCATTAATGCTCTTAAAGCAGTCAAGATCGATCTGGATGACAGAGAAAGGCAGCGCCTGCTGTTCACACTGCTTCGCCAGTATTTTCGCCCGCTCAAACAGCGCCCCACGATTATTCAACCGGGTCAGAGGGTCGTGCCAGGCCTGCCATTGCAGCGAATTCTGCAACGAATACATATTACTGACCATGCGCCGGATCACCAGCCACGAGATGAGCAGCATCGCGGTGAACAGCGCCCAAAGCAATGCCAGCACAATACTGATGCTGCCGAAATCGCCGCGCACCCCTTCTTCCAGGGTGTGCACGCGCAGGACGATGCCATCAAAGTGGTCGAGACGCTCCCAGCTGACAAAACGACTCCCCAGGCGAATGCCGCCTTCGGAATCCGATTCTATTGCGTGCGCTATCTGCGCTAGTTCGCGCGCGTCAAAATGATTAACGTCCGCAGCAGATGATCCAGACGTCGCGAGCAGGGTGAGACGACTGTCATACAGCTGGTATTCCCCTTCCGGGTTATCGCCTACGGCCTCCACCAGCAGACGACGCAGGGTGGCAAAGGTGAAATCCATCGCCACCACGCCATACCAGACGTGATTGTAATAAACAGGCACACTGGCGGTGATCAGCGGCTTTTTGCCCACAAAGGAGGAAGGAGGCGAGATAAACCAGCGCAAGGCACGCGCACGGTTCTCACGCTCGGACTGTTGGGTAAACCAGGGCTGAGTGACCAGATGGTAGTAACGCTGCACGATATCGCTGGCATTTTCCGGCGTATCCGTTTCCAGAAAGAATCCGGCGCGAGAGACATAAATCACGCGCTCTTCGTTGCCGGAAGAACTGGATGCCAGACGCAATAAATACCCCACTTCAAGCGCGGCGGACAGTTCATTATCAAGAAACTCATCATCGCGATTCAGAAGGGTGGTCTTTTCAACGAAGGCATCAGACACACCGTTGATCGGCAATGTGCGCTGTTTATCAACCTCAATTTGCCAGGTGGGGGATGCGCGCAAACGGGCAAAACGCTTTACCGCATCATGCAGCACGCCAAACGCCAGCGGCGTTTCCAGCGCATCACGCATGCTGTGGCGAAAAAACAGCATTTTATCGACGCTGAACTGGAGTTGTCTGTCCAGCGCACTGGCAACCGTTTCCAGATGGTTACGCTGACTGGAGATATAGGCATCTTCCAGTACCACAACTTCGCGCCAGGTCAGGAGGGTGGAAAAGATCAGGACAACGATAAAACAGAGGTTAACAACCAAACGGGGATTGCTACGCTTATGCAGCCACTGCAAAAAAGATTGTTTTACAACAAAGGTATTGTGCTGCACACGCACTCCCTGAGTGTCGCTCACCATCCGATATGATAAGTCTTCTGCCAGTAAAAACGCCCGGCAAGGCCGGGCGTTGTGTGATTAAGCCTTATCGCGTTTTTGCCTTTTATCACCAGGCTGAAGCTCATCTTCACGAAAAGCCTCCCGCTTAATGCCGTATCCGTCATGCCACCGACACTCCACCATTCCACTGGAATAACCGGTGACAATCATGCATGGACCACCATTCTTTGGCTTAACTTCATCACTGACCAAAAAGACCATACCTGCCTCCTGTATCAGGGTGAAACGTTTTCAATTTAGACGAGGAATGGTCTTTTTGCATCCGGGGTCAGCAAAAATTAATGCGATTTTCCGCGTACTTTTTCTACCAGCTTGACCACTGCCACCACAATGACACCTACGATAAAGCCCAACACAAGGTTAAGCAGCGTCGGCAGAATGGCGGCGATCACCGAACCATGTCCCGACGCCAGATGTTCAATTGCATGATGCAGCGAAGCAACGCCGTGCACGATAATACCGCCGCCGACCAGGAACATCGCCAGAGTTCCCACTATCGACAAACTTTTCATCAGCCACGGCGCCAGCACCAGCAGGCTTTTGCCGATAACGCGGGCAATGGCGCTGGATTTTTTTTCCAGCCAGAAGCCGATATCATCCAGCTTGACGATCAGACCGACCAGCCCATACACCCCAACCGTTACAAGAATGGCAATCAACGAAAGCACCATGACCTGATTAATCAGCGGTGCTTCGGATACGATCCCAAGCGTAATCGCCACAATCTCGGCCGAAAGGATGAAGTCAGTACGGATCGCACCTTTGACCTTATCGCGCTCGAACGTTTTTGGATCCTGCGCGGCCAGCGCTTCCAGACGCTGCTGGCGCATTTCCGGGGTGTCTTTCTCTTTGCGTGCGGCAAACATATGCAACACTTTTTCGGCACCCTCGAAGCACAGGAACGCCCCGCCAATCATCAGCAATGGCGTAATGGCCCAGGGTATAAAGGCGCTAATCAGAAGCGCCAGCGGAACAAGGATCACCTTGTTAATAAAGGACCCTTTCGCTACGCCCCACACCACCGGCAGCTCACGGTTCGCCCGCACGCCGCTGACCTGCTGCGCGTTAAGTGACAAGTCATCCCCCAGTACCCCAGCGGTTTTTTTCGCCGCCAGTTTCCCCATGACTGAAATGTCATCCAGCAAGGTGGCGATATCGTCCAGTAATGTTAATAAGCTACTTCCTGCCAAAATCTCTATCCTTCTTTTTTTGCTAATTAAGTGAATAGTATGGAACAAAACTCAGCGCCCGGAAACAGGCACCTCACGTCAACAAAAATTTCACATTAACAACACAATTAAAGCACTCGCCAGCCCGATAGTTTTGGCGTTAACTATGAGCGAACTTTTTATTTCGTCGTGAGGGACTATGCGTTTTCGGCATTTATTACCGCTCATTGGAGCACTTTTTTCCCTGTATATCATCTGGGGATCCACCTACTTTGTCATTCGTATTGGCGTGGAAAGCTGGCCCCCGCTGATGATGGCCGGTATTCGTTTCCTTACGGCTGGCGTGCTGCTGATGGCGTTTTTATTGCTGCGCGGCCACAAGCTACCGCCGCTGCGTCCCCTGCTTAACGCCGCCCTGATTGGCCTGCTGCTGCTGGCGGTGGGCAATGGCGCAGTAACCGTCGCCGAACACCAGAACGTGCCGTCGGGCATCGCCGCCGTGGTCGTCGCGACCGTGCCGCTGTTTACGCTCTGCTTTAGTCGTCTGTTCGGGATCCGCACCCGTAAGCTCGAATGGCTGGGCATCGCGATTGGGCTTGTGGGTATTATCATGCTGAACAGCGGCGGAAACCTGAGCGGAAACCCCTGGGCTGCCGTTATGATCATGATCGGCTCGATGAGCTGGGCCTTCGGCTCGGTCTACGGCTCCCGCATTGAGCTGCCCTCCGGGATGATGGCGGGTGCCATTGAAATGCTCGCGGCAGGCATCGTGCTGCTGATTGCCTCGGCGTTGACGGGTGAAAAGCTGACGGCAATGCCAGATCTCTCAGGTTTCCTGGCCGTCGGGTATCTGGCGCTGTTTGGCTCGATTATTGCCATCAACGCCTATATGTACCTGATCCGCAACGTCTCACCGGCGGTTGCCACCAGCTACGCCTACGTTAACCCGGTGGTTGCCGTGCTGCTGGGTACCGGTTTTGCGGGCGAAGTGCTGTCGACGATTGAATGGCTGGCGCTGGGCGTGATTGTCTTTGCCGTGGTGCTGGTCACGCTGGGTAAATATTTACTGCCCGCGAAACCCATTGTCACGGCGTGTGAGGTGGAGAAACCGTGATCGGGTGAATGCCCTGGGTATCGATCTGCGCGGCCTGACCGCCGCCGCAGATCCACTCTTCCAGCCGCTCCGTCAGTTCCACGTCATTCAGCTTCATTCTTCCGCGCAGTGCGCACTCCCAGACAATCAGCACCCGCCAGCCCTGGGCGTAAAGCTGCGAAACATCGCGTTTATCACGCTCGACGTTCCTGCCAATCTTCTCCAGCCAGAAGTCGGTGCGTGTCGCCGGGACTTTAAACAGATAGCAGTCGTGATGATGCCAGAAACAGCCGTGGGTAAAGATGATGCATTGATACGCATCGATCACGAAATCAGGACGCCCGGCAAGCGTGGCATCCTGAACCCTGAATTCAAACCCGATGGAGGTAAGGAGGCCAGCGATCAGTTTTTCGATCGCGGTATCACGCGTGCCGATGGCACGCATGTTTTTACTCCGCGTGGCCTTATTGTGAACGTCCGCCATTGACGGCCTCACTCTGACGCAGCTGAACGGCCTTGCTGATGCGTGAGGCCAGCAGTTTTGCGACGGCGGCAAAGGCTGGCACCACCACCGAGTTGCCAAACTGACGATAGGCTTGTGTATCCGACACCGGAATGCGAAAACTGTAGCCCTGCGGCGCCTCAAAGCCCATTAAGCGGGCGCACTCGCGCGGCGTTAAGCGCCGCGGTCGGTGCTGTTGATTCTGTGGATCGTCGAAATCTTTTTCGCCCAGCGCCTTATCCCAGCCCCGATCGATAAGAATTTCCGCGCCATCTTTGTAATAGCGCGCCGACAGCGTACGCGTCACGCTGTCAGGATTAAGCGGATTGACCATGCCAAACCCAAAGCCATTGCCTTTGGCCTGATGCTTTTTGGCATAGCGATAGAGGTATTTCCACAGCACTGGCGTCAGAATGAATTTCGCATCGACGGCGGGCTCCAGCAGATCGGCCACTGTCGGACGGCGCGCCGGATACAGCGAGGGCAAATCGCGCAGCGTAAAATCGCCTTTCAGATTGAGATCGCGGCGGAATCCCACCAGCACGATGCGCTCGCGGTGCTGTGGCAGGAAGTGTTTGCCGTCGATAATTTTCGGATCGTCCGGCCCCATGTCCTCTGCATCCGCCACGTCGTAACCCAGTTCATCCAGCGTTTGCATGATAATGCGGAAGGTTTTGCCGCCGTCATGGCTCTTTAAATTCTTGACGTTCTCCAGCACAAAAATTGCCGGGCGGCGGGCATCAATAATCCGGGCAACATCAAAGAACAGTGTGCCCTGCGTATCACAGGCAAAGCCGTGCGCACGTCCCAGCGCGTTCTTTTTCGACACGCCAGCCAGTGAGAACGGCTGACACGGGAAGCCTGCCAGCAGCACATCGTGCGCCGGAATGGTGTTGCGAATGTGCTCAGCGGCTTCTTCGTCGCTGACGCCGGTTTTGTGGCTCAGGGTGACGTCGCGGATGTCGGCATTAAACTGGTGCTCGTCGGGGTCGCAGTACCAGTTCGCCTTATAGGTGCGGACGGCATGTTTGTTCCATTCACTGGTGAACACGCACTGCCCGCCAATAGCTTCAAAGCCATGGCGAATGCCGCCAATACCGGCAAAGAGATCGATAAAGCGAAAGGCATAATTCGGATGCGCAGCAGGCGGGCGCGGCAGCAGGTTGCGCAGATAACGGAACTCGCCGTCGCTCAGGCGGTGCCCTGCCCTGTCGCTTATCAGCAGCCGCTTGAGTATTGCCGGGCTCCAGTGGCTCTCGCCATGTGCCACCAGCTGGTTTGCCAGCGTTTTAGCATCATACATTTCCAGCAGCTGACGCAGGAGTGCCTGCACGGCTGCCGTTGATTTCTCAACCCGCTCAGGCGCGGGCACAGTCACTGATCGATTTTCCTGCATTCTCTTAACCGGACAATAAAGACAGAAAACAGAGTACCACAGTTCAGGATCGCACACTGCGACGGAAATGGGTCAATATCTGGCTGTCGGTTCCGAGGTAATCGCCCTGTAATTCAGCACTCAGCTTCGCCATAAACTGGATCAGAAAATCGGCATTGTGACGCGCAAGTTCGCGTCCCCGTGCGGTTTGCATGGTGTCCGGCAGGCGCAGGAGTTTGGTCTGAAAGTGATCGAGCGCGAAAGCTTTATCATCCAGCGCACGCGCCCCGGCAAACGGGTCGTCGGCATCAAACAACGCGGTGCCCAGCGCACCGGACACGGCAAAGACGCGCGCAAGGCCGATGGCGCCTAACGCCTCCAGCCGGTCGGCATCCTGGACCGTTTTGGCCTCCGGGCTTTGCGGCGCGATACCGGCACTGAAGCTGTGCGCTTCAATGGCATGCTCAACGGCCGCATACCGATCGGGCGGAAAATCAGGAAAATCGCGGCTCAGGATCTGGCGCGTTTCTCGCGCTGCCAGCCGCGAGGAGTGACTACGCTGCGGGTGATTTTTCGGCAGGCTGACAATGTCATGGAAGTAGCATGCGGTCAGCACAACCAGCGGATCGCAATCCCCGTCAGCCATAATGGTCTGCGCCGTCATCCAGACGCGGCGAAAATGGGCGATATCGTGCGCCGCATCATCAGTAAAATGATTTTCGTCGAGCCAGCGCTCAAAACGGTGCTGCCACTGCGCAAGTTCCATCATCCCATCCTGTTGCTCAAAAGAGAGTGAATTATAATACACCCGAATCAAAACCCTTAATAAATAGAATTTAGAAATACTTAATAATAATTACCCACTATATTTTCAATGAATTAATTCACGTGAAAAATAAAGAGATAAAAAGAAATATTTTGTAATATTTTTACCAGTTTAATTACATTTATTTTTAAACCTAAATAATAATCCATAGAATAGTATCAGCCATGTAGTTACGGAGGGTAATTACATATATTCAGACAATTTATATTTAAAGGGAATATATAATGAAAAGAAAAGTTCTGGCAATTCTTGTACCCGCGTTATTAATGGCTGGCGCAGCAAATGCGGCGGAAATGTATAACAAAGACGGCAACAAAGTTGACCTGTACGGTAAAGTTGATGCACGTCATACCTTCTCCGACAACCCAGGCGACGACGGCGATGAAACCTATGTCCAGATTGGTTTCAAAGGCGAAACACAAATTAATAACGATCTTATTGGTTACGGCCAGTGGGAATATAAAACCTACGCTAACGATACCGAAGGCGCAGGCGACACCTCTTTTAACCGTCTGGCCTTTGCTGGCCTGAAATACGGCGAATATGGCTCATTCGATTATGGCCGTAATTACGGCGTCGTGTATGACGTTGAAGCCTGGACCGATATGCTGCCAGTATTTGGTGGCGACTCCTATACCTGGACCGACAACTATATGGTTGGCCGTACTAACGGTGTGGCGACCTACCGTAATAATGACTTCTTCGGTCTGGTTAACGGCCTGAACTTCGCACTGCAATATCAGGGTGCTAATGAAGGTGCTAACGCAAACGAAAATCAGGAAGGCACCAAAAATGGCCATGATGATGTTCGTTTCCAGAACGGCGACGGCTTCGGTATGTCAACTACCTATGACTTCGATTTCGGTCTGTCGCTGGGTGCCGCTTATTCATCGTCTGACCGTACCAACGACCAGGTTGCTTACGGCGCAGGTACCTATAATCGCTTCAGCAAATATGCCGGCGGTGAACGTGCGGAAGCGTGGACAATCGGTGCAAAATACGATGCGAATGATGTCTACCTGGCAATGATGTATGCGGAAACCCGCAACATGACTCCGTACGGCAACGATGGCATCGCCAACAAAACTCAGAACTTTGAAGCCGTAGCGCAGTACCAGTTTGACTTCGGTCTGCGTCCATCCCTGGCGTGGGTCTATTCAAAAGGCATCGATTTGGGTGGTAACGATTATCATCCAGGCAATGGTTATGTAGACCAGGATCTGGTTAACTACATCGACGTGGGCATGACCTACAGCTTCAACAAGAACTTCTCCACCTACGTTGATTATAAAATCAACCTGCTGGACGAAGATGATGCCTTCTACAATGACAACGGTATTGCAACCGATGACATCGTTGGCATCGGTATGATCTACCAGTTCTGATCCCCATAAATAGCAAAGCCCGCAACGCGGGCTTTTTTTATTTGACGCTGAAATATTACGGCGCTTCCTGCAAGGCCATGCGAACAAACCCGTTATTCTGCGCCAGTAATTCATGTGCTTTCCAGGCATCCATACCCGTCAGCACCATTAGCACCGCCGTTTTACACTGATGGTTACAGCTTTCCAGCGCCGCCTTCGCCTGCGCCCGGGAGCATCCCCCCGCTTCCATTACAATGGCAATTTGTCGCTCGGCCCATCTGGTATTGCTTGCCTCCAGATCAACACGCAGGTTGCTGTACACCCGTCCTGTCCGTATCGCCAGACCGGTGGTGACCATATGCATTATCATGCTTTGCGCAATGCCCGCTTTGGCGTTGGTATACCCGGCAACCACATCCGCGCCCAGATCGGGGGCAATAACCATGCTCGCCAGCTGCGCCGCTTCACTTTGCGCATCCTCCGTAATGAGCGCGACCGTTGAGCCCAGAGACCACGCATGACGCATCGCGCCCCAAACCCATGGCGTTTTGCCGCTGACGGACAGCGCCAGCATCATGTCGTGCTCGCCGAATTTTATCGTCTGAAGGTCGGCAACGCCGCGCGCGTAGCTTCCGGCGTTATCGCCTGCTGTCATCGCAATGACCGGATGTTTTCCCGGCGCGAACGCTTCTGCCGCCTGCTTCGCCACGCCTCCGGACGCGCCTGCGCCGATCAGCACCAGACGTCCGCCGTGACTAAGCGTCGCCGCCGCGTTATCCACCACGCGAACCAGCATACTTAAGTGAGGGGTAAGTGCAGAAGAGATTTGTGCGTCATCCTGGTGTATGACATTAAGCATATCCAGCGTAGATAATCTGTCGATGTTCATCGTGCTGGCGTGCCGTCTTTCCCTGGCCGTACCGGTAAGCATAATGCTCATAAACTGCCTCCTTATTATGAGTACCCCCACACTATAAAGTGTTTTATACAGGTCACATGAGAGAAGGCTCACGAAACGCCTCTCTTTACATGGCTTTATGAAATGCCCGTCATCAGCGATAATTAGCCCTTTCTTTTTCATCGCGGAGTGTTAATGAGCGATTTGCAGCCCTTCCCCCCGACGCGCAAGCGCCCTATGAAGCTGAATACGCTGGTTACGCTGATGGTGTGCGCCATTATCGGCTCTGTGCTGCTGGTGGTCTTCGCGCTGTACTCTGTGCAGATCACCCGTGCCACGCGCGATGACGTGAAAGATACTGCGCTGGGTATCGCCCGAACGCTGGCCGACAGCCCGGAGATCAAGCGTGGTCTGATGGAATCGCCGCAGGCCGGCATCATCCAGCCGATTGCCCAGGCGGTGACGAAGCGCAACGACCTGCTGTTTACCGTGGTTACCGACCTGCGTGGGATCCGCTATTCCCATCCAAACGAAGCGCTGTTAGGTTTGCATTTTATTGGCGACGATCTGACGCCCGCCCTCGAAGGGAAAGAGAATGTCTCCGTGAACCGCGGCGCACTCGCGGAAGCACTGCGCGTCTTTACGCCCGTTTATGACGATCGGCACGACCAGATCGGCGTGGTCGTGGTGGGTATTTCGCTGAATAAAGTTGAAGATCAGATTGCCCGCGGTCGGCTCAATGCCGTGTGGACCATCTTATTCAGCGTTCTGATGAGCTCAGTGGCGATATGGGGTCTGGTCCGGGTTCTGAAACGTATTCTCTTCGGGCTGGAGCCTTACGAGATCTCTGCCCTCTTTGAGCAGCGCCAGGCCATGTTGCAGTCCCTGCGCGAAGGCGTGATGGCTGTTGATATGCACGGGCGCGTGACGATGATTAACCACACCGCCAGAGAAATTTTGCTCCTGAGCTCGGGTGAGCACTCCGAGAGCAGCGGCGAACCATTGCTGGTCAGCCTGCGGGAAGTGGCGAAAACCGGCATTGCTCGTCAGGATCAAGAGATCGGCTGTAACGGACGGCTACTGCTGTGCAACATGGTCCCCGTGAAAAGCCAGAATCAGGTCATCGGGGCAATCAGCACCTTCCGCGATAAGACCGAAATCAGCCAGTTAATGCAGCGTATCGATGGTATGGTCAACTATGTTGATGCCCTGCGCTCACATACGCATGAGTTTATGAACAAGCTACACGTGATCCTCGGCCTGCTGCACATGAAGCGCTACGATAAGCTGGAAGAGTACATCATCCAGACCGCACAGAATTATCAGACGGATATCGGCGCGATACAGCGCAAGGTTAAATCGCCGGTCATTGCGGGTTTCCTGCTGGGTAAAATCAACCGCGCCAAAGAGGCGGGAGTGACCCTGACGCTGGCCGAGGAGAGTCAGCTTCCTGACACCAGCAATGAAGAGCAGGTTGCGGTTCTGATCACCGTGCTGGGCAATTTAATCGAAAATGCCCTGGATGCGATGGAAGGTCAGCCGGAAGGCGAGATCGGCCTGCTGCTGCATTATCAGAACGGCTGGCTGAGCGGTGAGGTCAGCGATGACGGTCCCGGCATTGATCCCGAGCGGCTGGAGGCTATTTTTACAAAGGGCTACTCAACAAAAGGTGAAAACCGTGGCGTTGGGCTGTTCCTTGCACGTCAGCAGATCCAGAACCTGGGCGGAGATATTACCGTCGAGTCGGAGCCTGGCGTATTTACCCAATTTTTTGTTCAGATCCCCTGGGATAGCGAGAGGAATATCGCGTGATAAATGTATTAATTGTCGATGATGACGCCATGGTAGCCGACCTCAACCGTCTGTATGTTAACCGCGTTGAGGGTTTTAACTGCTGCGGCGTCGCTTCCACGCTCAACCAGGCCGAAGCATTGATCGCAAACCCAGGCCAGCCGATCGATCTGGTGCTGCTGGATGTCTATATGCAGCAGGATAACGGGCTGGATCTATTGCCCATCATCCGCGCATCGGGCCGCCCGATTGACGTTATCATGATTTCGTCAGCCTCCGACGCCGCAACGATCCAGACGTCGATGCACTATGGCGTGGTGGATTACCTGATTAAACCGTTCCAGTTCCCGCGTTTTGAAGAGGCGCTGAACGGCTGGAAGGCAAAGCGCAGTCTGATGGGCTCGCATCAGTATTATGAACAGGCCGACGTCGACAGGCTGATCCACGGCGGCGCGCCGGAGCTGGCCGACAGCAAAAAATTACCGAAAGGCTTAACGCCGCAGACGCTGCGCACCATTTGCCAGTGGATCGACAGCCATCCGGAGATAGAATTTTCCACCGACGATCTGGCGAATGCGGTCAACATTTCCCGCGTCTCCTGCCGCAAATACCTGATCTGGCTGGCGCAAATCAATATCCTGTTCACCAGCATTCACTACGGTGCCACCGGTCGACCGGTATATCGCTATCGTTTGCAGCCGGAACAGGTCGGCCTGCTCAAACAGTACTGCCAGTAATTCGGTAGCTGTCGTCCAGAAGGGTAAAACGGAAGTGGTGCATCGAGGAGATCACCACTTCTTTTGTTTTGGTGACAAAAATGGCTTCAATATCGGGGCGCGAACGCAGCGCGGCGCAGCCCTGCTCCACGCCCATGCCGTAGATCAGCGTGGTCCAGATATCGCCGTCGAGGGAGTCTTGCGAAATAATCGTCACGCTGTCCAGTTCGTTATCCAGCGGGTAGCCGGTACGCGGGTCAAGTATGTGATGATAACGTTTGCCGTTCTGCTCGAAGTAGCGCTCATAGGTGCCTGACGTCACAACCGACCGGTTTTCTACCGTTATGGCGCCAATCAGCGCATCACCGGCGAACGGTTTTTTCAGGCCGACGTGCCAGCCGTCCTCCGGCGAGCCTAACGTCTGGACGTTGCCGCCAAGGTTGATCAACCCGAGTTCGGCGCCCTCTTTGTGCAAGTAATCCCGCACCCTGTCGGCGATATAACCTTTGGCGATAGCCCCCAGATCGATCTCCATTCCCTGGCGTGTAAGAAACACGCTGCTGTTGGCGTCATCCAGTACCACGTTCGCAGGATCCGTGATACTCAGCAAGGCGGCGATCTCGTCCGCGGGCGGTACAGCGTCCCCCTTAAAGCCAATTTTCCAGCGTTTGACCAGCGGGCCTATCGCCAGGTTGAACGCACTGTCTGTAGGCAGGCTGGCCGCTTTCGCGCAGCGGATCAGGTCAAACACCGGGCGACTGACGACAACCGGATGCTGACCGGCAGCATGGTTGACATCCATCACCTGCGAATCCGCACGGTTGACGGTGAGGAGATCTTCGTACTGTTTGATCAGGCGAAACACGCGGGACGCGAGGGCTTCGTCATGGGAGAAGAGTTTCAGGAGGATGGGCGAGCCCATCAGAACGGCGTTGTAGCTGTAAACGCGATGGCTATCAGGCATTACATAAGTCCTCAGATGTAGCCCCGGCAAGCACCGCGCCGCCGGGGAAACAGGAGCCTTACCATGTTTTCGAACGCATAGCCGCCTGATGTCCGGCAAGCGTACCAAAAATAATGATATCTGCCACCGCATTACCACCGATGCGGTTACCGCCGTGGATACCCCCGACAACCTCACCCGCAGCAAAGGCTCC
Source organism: Enterobacter cloacae complex sp. 402C9 (assembly GCF_050030745.1). Taxonomy (NCBI): domain Bacteria; kingdom Pseudomonadati; phylum Pseudomonadota; class Gammaproteobacteria; order Enterobacterales; family Enterobacteriaceae; genus Enterobacter; species Enterobacter cloacae complex sp. 402C9. The sequence goes on from NZ_JBLGUW010000001.1 coordinate 2,905,004, forward strand.
CGGCAATACGTTGTGGTTGCTGTCCAGCACGCAGGTTTCTGTATTGATGGTCACACCGCCCATGGTGTGGTGCACGCCCGGCGCAATCTGAATGGCATAGAACGGCCCTTCGTTGATAGGCGCACGCAGCGCGGTGGTGCGGCCAAAATCATCGTCATGCTGTTTTTCCACAAAGCCGTTGTAGCGTTCCAGCGTTGCCAGGAACTGGTGGTGATCCATCCCCAGCGCTTCCGCCAGGGCTTTTGGCGAGCTGGCGCTGGTGACAAACCCTTTCGCGATGTACTCATCCGCGGCTTTGTTTTTGGCGCGAACATGCTCGTCAAAGACGATGTAAGCGTATTTCTCCGGCAGCGCGATGATTTGCGCCGAAACTTTGTCGCGGGTCGACATTTCGTTATAGAAGCGGTTGCCCTGCTGGTTTACCAGAATCGCCCCGCCGCCGCGGATGGATTCGGAAATCAGGTACGACGTTTTCTGCTCAACGGTTGGGTGGATCTGGATTTCGCCCATATCGACGGTGCCTGCGCCAATACGCTCCAGCAGCGCGATACCGCCGCCGGTTGCGCCTTTGTGGTTAGTCGTCACGAACCCTTCCAGGTCCGGACGGTATTTCACCACCATCTGGCTGTTGGCGCTGAAGCCGCCCGTCGCGACAATTACGCTTTTAGTTGCCACGGTGAGGGTTTCGTTCTCTTCGGTGGTCAGACGCACGCCGGTCACTTCGCCGTTTTCGAAGATGATGTCGCTCACGGAGGTATCCAGCATCACCTCGATGTTGCGTTTGTTGACATTGCGCACCAGGCCGCTAATCAGATATCCGCCCACCGCGGAACCATCTTTCGGACGGTGCGTACGGTCGATGCTCATCCCGCCGGTGGTGGTGATGTCGTTGAGCATAATGCCGCGCGTTGCCAGCCATTCGATGGCCTGCGGCGCGTTCTCGACAAAGCGACGCAGCAGTTCAGGGTTGTTCTTATTGCCACCGCCTTTCAGGCTTTCCTGGTAGAACAGCTCTTTGCTGTCCTGAATGCCCTTCACGCGCTGGAAGCGGGTCTCAGCCGCGTTCATCCCGGCAGAGGCTTTAATGGTGTTCCCGCCAATAGTCGGCATTTTCTCAACGATCAGCACGCTCGCGCCTTCGTCGTGCGCCTGAATCGCCGCCGCCAGACCGGCGCCGCCGCTGCCGACCACCACCACGTCCACGCTTTTAGTCTCATTCGGGTCAGCGCCCTCTTCTGCCGCCAGCGCTTTGCTGGATTTGAGCATCGCCTTCGAGACCGCTTTTTTCACCGCCTCGCTTTGGCTGGTCGCGCCGGTGATAGCATCCACGTGCGGAGTGTTGGCATCCAGAATTCGGGTACGGATCTCTTCGAAGCTGGTCACAAACGCCACGTCTTCACTCGGGCCGGAGGCCAGTTCGATATCGGCAATACGATCGGTTTCGAGGCTGACGTTAATCACCAGTTCGTTAGCATCGTCCTGCACTTTTTCAATAAAGGTGCCCGGTTTGAATTTAGATTCGCCCATGCTCATGTCGCGGATCATCGCTTCCACCAGCGAGAAGCGCCACAGCGGTTCCGGGATGCTCAGTTCTTCGCGTCGGGTACTGTCCATAAACAGCTCCAGGCTTTCGCCCGCCGCGATGCGATCGGTCCAGTCCGGATAGGCGATGGTGGCGCGGCCAACGGCTATCAGGTCGTAACCGTGATCCAGCGCTTCATTCACATCCGTGGCATTCACCACGCCGCCAACGCCCATCACCGGTACCTGCGCCAGCGTGTCAGAGCGCATGGCGCAGTATTTTTCGATAAGTGGCGTCGGGTCCTGAGTATCGACGATAGAAGGACGCAGGGCGGCGCCAAGGGAGAAGTGCAGATAATCCACCCCACGAGCGGCCAGTTTTTCCAGCAGATACAGGGTGTCTTCGAAGCGAATGCCGGGGACTTCCAGCTCTTCCGGTGAGAAGCGGTAGCCAACGATGAACGCGTCGTCCGCATACTGGCGCACCATCTTGTGGGTAATGTCCAGCACCGCCAGCGGGAATTTCGCGCGGTTATCGCGGCTGCCACCCCACTCGTCGTCGCGCTGATTAGAGTTCGGGGAGTAGAACTGCTGGATCAGATAGGTATTCGCCCCGTGGATTTCGACGCCATCGAAGCCGGCCTGAATTGCGCGGCGTACGGCTTCGCCGAACTTGCCGATCATGCCTTCCACTTCTTCTGAAGTCAGAGCAACCGGCGTCGCGGCACCGTCACGCGGCGCGGCAACCGCGCTTGGGCCAACCGGCGTGCGGCCGCCGATCAGTTTTGGGTCGACCATACGGCCGCCGTGGTAAATTTGCAGAAGGGCTTTGGAACCTTTGGACTTAATGGCGTCAGCGATTTTTGCCAGTCCGGCGATTTTTTCGTCGTTATCAATACCAATTGCGCCCGGGAACGCAAGGCCGAGATCGTCAACAAAACAGCATTCAACGATAATGGTGCCGATGCTGCCAGCGCGGGCGCGGTAGTACTCCACCAGCTCGCTGGTCACGGTGCCATCGAAATACCCCGTACAGGTTGTCATCGGGGCCATTAACAAACGGTTTTTCAGTTCAGTACCATTCGGTAATGTGAAGGGGCTTAAAATACGTTCGTTAGTGCTCATAATAGAAACTCCAAACTTTAAAAATTAAGAATTCGTTATCGGTATGGATTTTTTATTTCGTGTTTTCGCCGATGTCATGACATTAATATAAAGCTTTTTTTAGTTTCTAAAGCCATTACGTTAGTTAATAAACTATTTAATCCCTGCGATAACATTAATAACACATTGGTGTTAGCTCGAATGTTTTATACGTTCACATTAATTTAAAAAAAGTTAAATCAACAATGGTAAAGCCAATACACCATACACATCAAAAACCCTTTAAAATCAAAACCTAAAACACAACCAAATTAATAATGTTATAAAATTGATAAATAAAATGCTTAAAAATAGCGAATAACCACACTACTCAGAGTGGTTATTATAAAAAGTATAAAATTACGCCCTCAATTCTGTTTTTTTGATCGCGATCAATAGTAATGGCATCCAAAGGCGCAATATAAAAACATCATCATTTTTTATTTAGCGCAAACAATAATGCGTTAAATCGCTATTACTGAAAACACAATAACGCACCTTAAATAACTAAAAAAAGCAAAATGAATAAAGCAATCGAATTTGTGTTTTCGCTGTACGACGAATTTTTGACAACTTAAGACGTGAAACTATGAAAACAAAAACTGCTGTAACGCCTCCTGCGGCGAATCTGGCATCAAATGGAACAGCAAAACGCCTGCTGATGATGGCCCTGCCCGTCATTGTCGCCGTCCTGCTGTTGTTTGTCCCCGTTCCGGAAGGGCTGCCGCCATATGCGTGGCACTACTTCGCCATCTTTGTCGGCGTCATCGTCGGGTTGATTTTCGAACCGCTGCCGGGCGCCGTGATCGGTCTTACCGGCGTCGTGGCGATTGCGCTGTGCAGCCAGTGGGTGCTCTTTAGCCCCGAACAGCTGGCTGACCCGAAATTCAAGCTGGCGGGCGCCTCCTTTAAATGGGCGGTGAGCGGGTTTGGTAACTCCACCGTGTGGCTGATCTTCGGTGCCTTTATGTTTGCCGCAGGCTACGACAAAACCCGCTTCGGCCGCCGTCTGGCGCTGATTCTGGTGAAGTACCTGGGCCGTCGCAGCCTGACGCTCGGTTACGCCATTACCTTCGCGGACCTGCTGCTGGCCCCGTTCACCCCGTCCAATACCGCGCGCAGCGGTGGGACCATCTACCCGATTATCGCTAACCTGCCGCCGTTGTACGGTTCAAAACCCAACGACCCAAGCGCGCGCAAAATCGGTTCCTATCTGATGTGGGTGGCAATCACCGCGGCTTGTATCACCAGCTCGATGTTCCTTTCCGCTCTGGCACCTAACCTGCTGGCACTGGCGCTGGTGAAAAGCACCGTTGGAATTGATATCTCCTGGGGGACCTGGTTCCTCGCCTTCCTGCCGCTGGGTATCCTGCTGATCCTGACCATGCCGCTGCTGGCCTACTGGTTCTACCCGCCAGAAGTGAAGGTAAACAATGAAGTACCACTGTGGGCGACCCGCGAACTGGAAAAACTGGGCAAACTGTCGCGCAATGAGATCCTGCTGCTGGTGTTCGTGTGCTGCGCGCTTCTGATGTGGATCTTCGCCGCGGCGTGGATTGAACCGGCCATGGCTGCCCTGCTGATCGTTGGCCTGATGCTGTGGACCGGCGTGCTGGAGTGGAACGACATCACCGGCAACAAAGCCGCGTGGAATACCTTCGTCTGGTTCGCCACCCTGGTGGCACTGGCGGATGGTCTCTCCTCCACCGGCTTTATCAGCTGGCTGGGTAAAGAAGGCGGCATGCTGATGAGCGGTATCTCTCCGGGTGTCGCCACCATCGTCCTGCTGCTGGCGTTCTACCTGCTGCACTACCTGTTCGCCAGCACCACCGCGCACACCACGGCGCTGCTGCCTGCGATGCTGACCATCGCCTCCACCATTCCGGGCATGAATATGGAAGTGTTCGTCCTGCTGATGGTGACCTCGCTGGGCGTGATGGGGATCATCACCCCGTACGGTACTGGCCCAAGCCCGATTTACTACGGTAGCGGCTACCTGCCAACCAAAGACTACTGGCGCCTCGGCACCATCTTCGGTGCCATTTTCCTGGCAGCTCTGCTGCTGATTGGTTACCCGTGGATGTCCATGATGTTCTGATTTCTGACCGCCGGACATTTCCTCCGGCGGTTAAATTTTTGTGGAGCAAGCTATGTCAAACAAACCCTTTATCTACCAGAACCCCTTCCCACTCGCGCATGACGACACCGAATATTATCTGCTGACCAAAGAGCACGTTTCCGTTGCCGAGTTCGACGGTCAGGAAGTGCTGAAAGTCGAACCAGAGGCGTTGACCCTGCTGGCCCAGCAGGCCTTCCACGACGCGGCGTTTATGCTGCGCACCTCTCACCAGAAGCAGGTTGCGGCTATTCTGAGCGACCCGGAAGCCAGCGAGAACGATAAGTACGTCGCCCTGCAATTCCTGCGCAACTCCGAGATTGCGGCGAAAGGCGTGCTGCCCACCTGTCAGGATACCGGCACGGCAATCATTATGGGTAAGAAAGGCCAACGCGTCTGGACCGGCGGCGGTGACGAAGCAGCGCTGAGCCAGGGCGTGTATAACACCTATATTGAAGACAACCTGCGCTACTCGCAGAATGCGGCGCTGGATATGTATAAAGAGGTGAATACTGGCACCAACCTGCCCGCGCAGATCGACCTCTACAGCGTGGATGGTGACGAGTACAAATTCCTCTGCATGGCGAAAGGCGGCGGTTCCGCCAACAAAACCTATCTGTATCAGGAAACCAAAGCGTTGATCACCCCGGCGAAGCTGAAAAATTATCTGGTTGAGAAGATGCGGACCCTCGGCACCGCGGCCTGCCCGCCTTACCATATCGCCTTCGTTATCGGCGGCACCTCAGCGGAAGCCACGCTGAAAACCGTCAAGCTCGCCTCTGCGCGCTACTACGATAGCCTGCCAACCGAAGGCAACGCGCACGGCCAGGCGTTCCGCGACGTCCAGCTCGAGCAGGAACTGCTTCAGGAAGCGCAAAACCTCGGCCTTGGCGCGCAGTTTGGCGGGAAATACTTCGCCCACGATATTCGCGTGATCCGTCTGCCGCGCCACGGTGCCTCCTGCCCGATCGGCATGGGTGTTTCGTGCTCCGCCGACCGCAACATCAAGGCGAAGATTAACCGCGAGGGGATCTGGATTGAGAAGCTGGAGCACAATCCGGGCCAGTATATTCCTGAATCCCTGCGCCAGCAGGGGGAAGGCGATGTAGTAAGCATTGATCTGAACAAGCCGATGCCCGATATCCTGGCGCAGCTTTCCGCGCACCCGGTCTCCACCCGCCTGTCGCTGAATGGCACCATTATTGTGGCGCGCGACATCGCCCATGCGAAGCTGAAAGAGCTGCTCGACAACGGGGAAGAACTGCCGCAGTACGTCAAAGATCACCCGATTTACTATGCAGGCCCGGCCAAAACGCCAGAAGGTTACGCGTCTGGCTCACTCGGCCCGACCACTGCGGGACGTATGGACTCCTACGTGGACTTATTGCAATCCCACGGTGCGAGCATGATCATGCTGGCGAAAGGTAACCGCAGCCAGCAGGTGACGGACGCCTGCCATAAGCACGGCGGCTTCTACCTCGGCAGCATTGGCGGCCCGGCGGCGGTGCTGGCGCAAAACAGCATCAAGAGTCTGGAGTGCGTGGCGTATCCGGAACTGGGAATGGAAGCGATCTGGAAAATTGAAGTGGAGAACTTCCCGGCGTTTATCCTGGTGGATGACAAAGGCAACGACTTCTTCCAGCAGATCCAGAACAAGCAGTGCAAAGGCTGTTCACAGCGCTGAGTCTTTCCACAATGATGGCAGCAGCGACAGCGTTTCATTAATTAACCGGCGCTTGTCGCTGCCCGGTTTCCAGATCGTCACCATCGTTTGACCGATCCCCTGGCTGCCCACTTCGGTGTGCAGCCTTTTTACGTTTTGCCATCGCGCCGCCTGAAGATGCGTCGGCAAAAACCCCCAGCCGCACCCTTTCTCCAGCAGGCCGCGCAGCATCTCCAGTTCGTTAGTGAAAAGCGTGTGCCCTGAAATTTGCAGGCGACGGGCAACCGGCTCGTCTGACGCGGCATGCATAATCACCTGCGGAACCAGAGAGAGATCGAGCAGCGACACCGGCGACGCAACCTCCGCAAAAAGCGTCGTTGCGGCGTAAAAATCCATTTCGATCGCCCCCAGCGCCCGCCACTCCATCTCATTGCCCACGCTGCGGTTGCGCGCCTGGCAGATCCCCAGATCGGCCTGACCGTTCGCCAGCATGGCTTCCGCCTCATCGCGCGATGCGCTGGTCAGGCTCAGGCGGATCTTTTTCGCCGCCAGTGTGGCAATCAGCGCCTGTAAAAAAGCTCTGGGGGTGAACGGATCGTAAACGAGTGCAATGTCCTGCGTGGCGCTGTCCGGCACCGATCGGGCAAACGCCTCAAATGCTTTGACCTGCCGCATCAGCAGGTGCGCCTGCCGCTGAAGCTGCTCCCCCTCCGGCGTCAGGCGCAGGCTGCGCCCCTCCCGCAGGAACAGAGCGTAGCCCAGCCCATCCTCAAGAAAATCGATCAGATCCCGCAGGGTTGTACGATCTTTGCCGAGTTTACTGGCCGCCTTCATCAGGCTGCCGTGCTCAGCGACGGCGGTGAACGCCTCAAGTTGGGCAAAGGAATAGATCAGTGATGCCACGTCATTCTCCATACGTTTTTTCCGGGGGATTTTCCCCCATAACGCGTTTTTTATTATAGGCCGCAGGTTCTTAAACTGAAGTCCTTCCTGAGCCAAACGAGATAAATATGAAAATCAAAACAAACCGCACGCTGCTCGCGGCGCTGGTTGTCAGCAGCCTGCTCTCGCCCGCCGTCATGGCGGCCTGCAACGGTACCGACCTTACGACCTGTCCGGCGCCTTTCGATGCCAGACTCCCGGACGCACATACCATGCTCACCTGGAGCCAGGCCGATCGCGTGGTGGGCTTTCGCAATGACTACCGCAACTACGCGGGCGATGTGTTCCGCCACGGCAACGCAACGCCGCTGCTGCCCGCAGAAAAACCGCTCACCGATGCCCGCTATCAGGTGAAGGGTAAGATTTACAATCTTCAGGATTACCTGAAGCGCCAGAACGTCAGCGGCATGCTGGTGCTGAAAAATGGCAAAGTGGCCTATAAATACCTGGGAGAAGGCAATACCAACACAACGCTCTGGACGTCGCGTTCCGTGGGCAAATCTGTGGTTTCCGCGCTGGTGGGCGTTGCGATAAAAGAGGGTAAAATCCACTCCCTGGACGACCTCATCACCCAGTACGAACCGGATTTAAAAGGCACCGCCTGGGAGGGCGTAACGCTAAAACAGCTCATCACCCACACCTCGGGCGTGGCGTGGAACGAAGATTACACTAACCCGCAGTCAGACTTCGCCCGGCTTACCGAATGCGAAGCGAAACCGGGCACCTACGACTGCGTGCGCACCCTGGTGAAAGGATTACACCGTGAACACCCGGCGGGTGAAAACTGGTCCTATTCCTCGGGTGGCGCCTGGCTGTTAGGCGATGTGCTTGAGCGCGCCACCGGCATGACGCTCGCGGCGTATCTGGAGAAAAGCATCTGGCAGCCGTACGGCATGGCGAGCGACGGCGTGTGGCATGCCTACAGCAAAGGCCAGCACGACGTGGGTGCGCATGGATTTAACGCCACGCTGGAAGACTGGGGGCGTTTCGGGGAGTTTATCCTGCATAACGGTACACTGCCGGACGGAAAGCAGATCCTCCCCGAGGGCTGGGTGAAGCAGTCCTCAGCCTGGACACAGGCCAAAGGATCGGTGTCCGCCGCGCATCCGAAAGGCTTGTACGGCTACCAGTGGTGGAACAACGAAGTGCCGGCCACCGCCACAAACGTGGAGCCGAAAGTCGAAAATTCGCTGAAGGATTCCCTGTGGGCGCTGGGTATTTTTGGTCAGATGATCGTGGTTAGTCAGAAAGAAAAACTGGTTATCGTCCAGTGGTCCACCTGGCCGCAGGCAGAGCCGTCATTCAGCGCCCAGCCGCTGGAAGCGTCGCTGATGTTTAGCGCGATTGCCAACGCGCTGCGCTGATAATCCCAAGCCAGGCCCCGCCTGGCTTCTCACCTGCGCGGTGTCACAAAACTGATATATCAGCAACTTAGCGAAATGTGGTAAATAAAAGATCAACGAAATGTTAAGTTATTGTTGAATATGTAAATACTGGTCAACGCTTTGTCATTAATGCACCACACGCATCAGTCCATGCGCGATTTGCGCTTATCAATTTCCACTTCCTGATCCAGTTTTCAGAAACAGACGAGCATAACGTCACTATAAAACTGGAGATAATTATGGTTTCCTCAACCTCACCTGCAACGGTTCGTTCGAAAGCGGGCGCGATTTTCCGCGTCACGTCGGGCAACTTTCTTGAGCAATTCGACTTCTTTCTGTTCGGCTTTTATGCCACCTACATCGCCCACACGTTCTTCCCGGCAAGCAGTGAATTTGCGTCGCTGATGATGACCTTCGCCGTCTTTGGCGCGGGCTTTCTGATGCGTCCGATCGGGGCCATTGTGCTGGGGGCTTACATTGATAAAGTGGGTCGCCGTAAAGGACTGATCGTCACCCTGTCGATTATGGCCGCCGGAACCTTTCTGATTGTGTTGATCCCTTCTTATCAGAGCATTGGCCTGTGGGCGCCGCTACTGGTGCTGACCGGCCGCCTGTTGCAGGGCTTTTCGGCAGGCGCCGAGCTGGGCGGGGTTTCGGTTTATCTGGCGGAGATCGCCACGCCGGGCCGCAAGGGTTTCTACACCAGCTGGCAGTCGGGTAGCCAGCAGGTCGCCATTATGATCGCGGCGGCGATGGGCTTTGCGCTGAATATGGTGCTGGAAGAGAGTGCCATTCGCGAATGGGGGTGGCGTATTCCGTTCCTGTTTGGCTGTCTGATTGTGCCGTTCATCTTTTTCCTGCGCCGCAAGCTGGAGGAGACCGAGGAATTCAGCGCCCGTCGCCACCATCTGGCGATGCGTCAGGTCTTCACAACGCTGCTCGCCAACTGGCCAGTAGTCATCGCGGGCATGCTGATGGTGGCGATGACCACCACCGCGTTTTACCTGATCACCGTTTACGCACCGACCTTCGGTAAAAAAGTCCTGATGCTCAGCGCCTCGGACAGTCTTTTGGTCACGCTGCTGGTAGCCATTTCTAACTTCATCTGGCTACCGATTGGCGGTGCACTATCGGACCGCTTCGGACGCAAACCGGTGCTTATCGCCATGACGCTGCTGGCGCTGGCGACCAGCTATCCGGCACTGACGATGCTGGCGGCAGCCCCGAGTTTCTCCATGATGCTGACCGTGCTGCTGTGGCTCTCTTTCCTCTACGGCCTGTATAACGGCGCGATGATCCCGGCCCTGACGGAGATCATGCCAGCAGAGGTGCGCGTGGCGGGCTTCTCGCTGGCTTATAGCCTGGCAACGGCGGTCTTTGGCGGTTTCACGCCGGTGATTTCTACCGCCTTAATTGAGTACACCGGCGACAAAGCCTCCCCGGGCTACTGGATGAGCTTTGCCGCCGTTTGCGCCCTGCTGGCAACGCTTTATCTCTATCGTCGTCGCACGTTAATTCTGCAAACCACCGTTAAGGAGTGATCCCTCATGCTTACATTCAGAACGGTGATTGCCGCCCTGACCTTCACCACCCTCAGCGCGGGCGCGCTTGCGCAGGAGGTGACGGTGATGATTTCTGGCGGCTTCAAAGCGGCGCTGGAGAAGCTGACGCCGCAGTACGAAGCGCAAAGCGGCGACAGGCTCATTGTGGTCTCCGGCCCGTCGATGGGCAAGACACCGCAGGCCATTCCGGCCCGGCTCGCCCGGGGCGAAAAAGCGGACGTGGTGATTATGGTTGGAGATGCGCTGGCGAAACTGGAACAGGATCGCAGGACGGCGGCGGGCTCCCGCGTGGAGCTGGCGGATTCGCCCGTCGGGATGGTCGTCAAAGCGGGCGCGCCGGTGCCGGATATCAGTACGGTACCCGCCCTGCGGCAAACGCTGCTGAAGGCGCATTCCATGGCTTATTCCGACAGCGCCAGCGGCCGGTATGTTGAGAGCCAGTTGTTCCGTAAGCTGGGCATCGACGGCCAGGTCCAAAATAAAGCGCACCGGGTTGAGCGCATCCCGGTGGCGTCTGAAGTGGCAAAAGGGAAATACGATCTCGGCTTTCAGCAGGTGAGCGAGCTTCTGCCGGTCCCGGGCGTGACGTTTGTGGGTAAGTTGCCTGACGACATGCAGTACATTACCCGTTTCGCCGGAGCCGTAACGCAGAAGGCCGACCATCCCGAACAGGGAAAAGCGCTGCTGGCCTTTCTCTCCTCGCCACAGGCGGCCAGCGTCATTACGGCAACGGGCTTAACGCCCGTCAGTGCACCTCGCGATACTGCTCGGTGATCAGCGTTTCGAGTTCGGCAGCAATGTAGGACTGGATCCGCCCGCGGCGGCGAATCAACCCCACGGTTCGCCTGACCTCTGGCTCTGTTAAAGGCACCGACGTCAGCAGCGAATGCTCTGCGCTGGGCATTGACATGGCGGGAACGGCCGCAATGCCGATCCCGGCTTCAACCATCCCGAGCATAGTCGTCACGTGCCGCGTTTCGCAGATGCTGGGGCGCTCAGGCCGAATATGTCCGACCCGCTGGTCGAGAAGATTGCGGTTGCCGGAGGTCTTATCCAGACCGATATAATCCTGCTGATAAAAAGCCTGCCACGTCAGGCTTTTTCTTTTTGCAAGCGGGCTGTCTCGTCGGCAGGCGGCCACGTAGACGTCCTCCACCAGCGGGACAAACTCGATGTCGGGCTGTAAACTCCGGGCAAAGCAGATACCAAAATCCGCCTGTCCGCGGGTGACGGCCTCGATAACATTTCCGGCGCTGCTGTCGATAAGTTTAATGCGCACGCGGGGGTAACGGGACTGAAAGCGGCGGATCACATCCGGCATAAAGTAACAGGCGGCTGACGGCACCGTCGCCACGGTGATTAATCCCGTGCGCTCCTCGCTGGCCTTATCGATATCCGAAAGCATGGACTCCACGTCGACAAGCAGTTGCCCGCACCGGTCGGCAAAGGTCTGTCCATACAGGGTCAGCGTGACGCGCCGGGTAGTTCTGTCGAACAGTTTTGTCCCCAGTGCCGCCTCCAGCTTTTCAATTCTGCGACTCAACGCCGACTGGGAAAGGCAAATAGACTCCGCCGCAAGACGGAAATTGCCGTATTCCAGTAAAGCGCGGAAGGCGTAGAGATCGTTGAGGTCAAAATTGACGGGCATACTGACGGGATCCTTAAGCACGGTAGGGTAAGAAGAGATTTATCATAGCCGCGTACGACATACTTCACAAAATGAAGGGGATACCCCTAAAGCGCTATCAACCTTACGGCACATAGTGATAGTTTATGCGGGCTGGATTCCTCTTAAACAGGCTGCCAGTCTGCATGCCGCCGAAGAGGAGTGTCATACTGCTTAACAGAGTATGTTGGCATGCTAACAGCCCCTGACCTTTCCATTTTGTTCACGTGCGAGTAACGAGCAAAGCGATGATTAAGTGGCCCTGGAAAACGAACGACGCTGGTCGAAATATGGCGCTGCCCTGGGATGAGGCTCTGGCGATCCCCGTGCTGGCGAATCTCTTGCCTGAAGAGCAATCAAAGCTGATTCAGCTGGCCGAGCGTTTTTTACAGCAAAAACGGCTGGTGCCGCTACAGGGCTTCGAACTGGATCCGCTTAAAAATTCGCGCATCGCCCTGCTCTTCTGCTTACCGGTACTGGAGCTGGGTATCGAATGGCTGGATGGCTTCCATGAAGTGCTGATCTACCCGGCGCCGTTTATCGTCGATGATGAGTGGGAGGATGACATCGGGCTGGTGCACAACCAGCGTATGGTGCAGTCCGGGCAGAGCTGGCAGCAAGGGCCGATCATCCTCAACTGGCTGGATATTCAGGACTCGTTCGATGCCTCGGGCTTCAACCTGATCATTCACGAAGTAGCGCATAAGCTGGATACCCGCAACGGCGATCGCGCCAGCGGCGTGCCGCTGATCCCGCTGCGTGAAGTCGCGGGATGGGAGCACGACCTGCACGCGGCGATGGAAAACATTCAGGATGAGATAGACCTGGTGGGTGAAAGCGCGGCCAGCATTGATGCCTATGCCGCGACCGATCCCGCCGAGTGCTTCGCGGTGCTGTCCGAGTATTTCTTTAGCGCACCTGAGCTTTTCGCCCCACGCTTCCCGGCGCTGTGGCAGCGTTTCTGCCAGTTTTACCAGCAGGATCCGCTCCAGCGTCTGCGGCAAAGTGAGGACGCAGCCAGCACCTCCTCTCATCCGTTCCACTAATGTTCAGCAGGGGTACGATCGGTCGATCGTACCCATACGCTCACCGCAAGAAACAGCAGCGCCATTCCCCATGCGGCAGTAATCAAAAACTGCTCACCGTAAAAGCGCGTCACCACGGGTACCAGCAGCGCACTGGCCCCGTACCCCAGCGTATGGCTGGTGGCGATCACCCCTGCCCCTTTGCCCGTCGTCAGCCGATCGTTGAGCAAAAGCTGGTATCCCGGCGTGGCCATGGCGGCACCCAGCGAGGTGATGACAATGCCCACGTAGAACAGGGCTAAACTGGCGAGACACATCAGCCCAAGCCCCGCCACCATCAAGACCGCGGCAATTAAGAGTAAAACCCTCGGGCTAAAATGCTGCGGGCGTACCACCAGAAACTGCGCCGCCAGGGTCGCCAGCGCGGCCAGGCTCAGCAGCAGGGCGACATGATGGCTGATTTGCACGGCATCGCCATTAAATAACGGATGAAGATGCGGCGATAAACCAAGCTGCATCAGGCTGACCAACGCCGCCAGCAGCAGCGCCAGCAGCAGGAAAGGCATCATAGAGGCCTGTAACCGCGTCGACTGGTGCGCCACCGGCGGCAGCGGGGGATCGGCGGCTTCGCGCAGCACCAGAAGCAGCGCGATAAACGGCGCCAGCGCCATCAGCCAGAGCGGTGCGACCGGGCTGACGCTGAGCATCAGCGCGGCCAGAGGCGGTCCCAGCAGACGCCCGCAGCTAAGGCCAGAGCTTATCGTTGCCAGCGCCGCCATTCTTTTATCCAGCCCCGCGCGTTGAATGGCCCACGTCTGGGCCGCAGGCACCAGCCCCGATACCGTCAGGCCGTACAGCATGCGCGACAGAACCAGGCCCGCCATTCCCCAGAGGGCATTCAGCGCGCCGTTGGCCATCGCCCAGACCACCAGCGCCATCACGACGAAGCTCGCCAGATAGCCGCCTAACGAGGCCAGCATCACGACCTTACAGCCGTGCCGCTCGCTCTGGCGTCCCCACCAGGGCGATGCGGGTAAAAAGAGCATCGAGCCGAACATCAGCAGCCCGGCCCAGACGGAGAGCGACAGTCCGGTCAGGGAGACCAGCTGCGGCAGCATGACCAGCAAACCGTTTTGTCCGATACCCAATAAACCGGCGCCCAGTGCAAGGGGCCAGTTTGCCTTCGGGGCCATATTGTCTGTGATGTTCTCAGTACAGGTGCGCATAGAATTGTGAAGATAATGTCAATAAATGTGTGGAAATTATGAAGTTTATGAAAACAAATATTGCAAAAATAGTTGCGGCTGTAAACAGAATGAATATCATAACGAGAATTATTATCAGTCATGGAATGAGGTACATCTATGCGTGCTCTGCCCCGCTCCGCCGGTACAGATGTTGCGGCCCAGTGTTTTTTGAACGCGCTGCTGCGCGAAACGAAGGACTGGCACTATCTTCCCGCAACCCGTGCGGATGAGTTATCGCAGATACATATCCCGCTCTCCCCAACCCAGGCCATCCGGGTTCCGGTACGCTATTTCTCCCCCACGCAGCATCACCAGTATTGTTTCCCGGCCAGGCTGATTCAGGCCGACAGCGACGGCGGTGACACGGTCACATTCCATCAACTGATTGATTTCATTATTGAAAAAGAGACAGTAAAAGGCGCTCTGGACGCCGATACGCTGGCCCGCTTTAAGCAGCGCGTCCTGGAGAGCCATACGCACACCTGGCAGGCCATTGATTTACGCCACAACTGGGCAAACCTGCGCGATAAGCCGCTGACCTTTGCCGAAGCGGAACAGGCGCTGCTGGTCGGCCATGCTTTTCATCCTGCCCCAAAATCGCACGAGCCGTTTAACGAGGCCGAGGCGCGCCGCTATCTGCCGGATTTCGCCTCGCGCTTCCCGCTGCGCTGGTTTGCGGTTGAGCATGAACTGATTGCCGGGGACAGTCTGAACGTCTCCCTGCGTGAACGTCTGCTGCGCTTCGCGGCCCAGAGTGCGCCGGATCTTCTCGGCCACTTCACCGACACCCGCTGGCTACTGCCGATGCATCCGTGGCAGGCTGCCTATTTGCTGGAGCAGCCGTGGTGCCAGCGTCTGGTTGAAAAAGGCGCCCTGCGGGATCTTGGCGAGGCGGGCGCACAGTGGCTGCCTACCAGCTCTTCCCGCTCGCTGTACAGCGAAACCAATAGCGACATGATTAAGTTTTCCCTCAGCGTGCGGCTGACCAACTCCGTGCGCACGCTGTCGGTCAAAGAAGTTAAGCGCGGCATGCGCCTGGCGCGGCTGGCGAAAACGGCACGCTGGCAGGAACTCCAGGCGCGCTACCCGACCATGCGCGTGATGCAGGAAGACGGCTGGGCCGGGCTGCGCGATGAAAGCGGCGTCATTCAGGAAGAGAGCCTGATGGCCCTGCGCGTCAACCTGCTGTTTGATACGCCAGATACCCAAACCAACGTGCTGGTGAGCCTGACCCAGGCGGCACCGGACGGCGGCGACAGCCTGCTGGCGGCGGCGGTGCGCCGTCTGAGCCAGCGTCTGGCTCTCCCGCTCGCCCAGGCCGCGCGCTGCTGGCTGGACGCCTACTGCGACCGCGTATTGCTTCCGCTGTTCAGCGCCGAGGCGGACTACGGTCTGGTCCTGCTGGCCCACCAGCAAAATATCCTCGTTGAGATGCAGCAGGATTTCCCCGTTGGGCTGATCTACCGCGATTGTCAGGGCAGCGCCTGGACCGAAGGGGCCGACGCGTGGCTGAAAGAGGCAGGCGAAACCGAGGTGGAAAACCGCTTCGGTGATAGCCAGCTGCTGCGCTACTTCCCTTATTACCTGCTGCTGAACTCTACCCTTGCCGTCACCGCCGCGCTCGCCGCTGCCGGCTTCGACAGCGAAGAGAACCTGATGCCCCGCGTGCGTGACGCGCTGGCCAAACTGCGCACGACGGCGAAGCAGACCCGCTGCCTTGATTATGTGCTCGACAGCCCGACCTGGAACTGCAAAGGCAACTTCTTCTGCTACCTGCACGATCGCAACGAAAACACCATCGTCGATCCGGCGGTGATCTATTTCGACTTTAGCAACCCGTTTTATAAGGAGAAGGCGTGATGGCAAACGCGAATATCGTCCATTCCGGCTACGGCTTTCGCTGTACGGCCACGGAACAAAACCTGCCGCTGACGCTGGGTCTTGACGGCAGCGCGGTCCTTGCGCGTCTGGCCGGGCTCCCGGACGGCTGGCTGGTGGACGCCCTCGACCAGCTGTTTGTAGCCTCCCCCGCCCTGACCGGCATTACCCTGCCGTGGGCCGCCTGGCAGGATGAACCTCAGGCGCAGGCGCTGTTTAGCCTCGCAAACGGGGATTATCTGGCGCGCGAAATATTCTGGCAGCTGCCGCTGTGGCTGAAAGGCGAACGTCCGCAGGTGAGCGGCGGAATGCAGTTTGATGAAAGCCGTCAGCTGTACTTCCCGCTGCGCCCTCATCGTCCGCAGGGCGAAGTGTATCGCCGTTACGATCCGCAGATTAAGCGCACCCTGAGCTTCCGCGTAGCGGACGTGGCGCTGGACGGCGAGCGTTTTACCCGCTGGATGAACACCCCACGCGTGAACGCCTTCTGGGAGATGGCGGGCCCGCAGGCCGAGCAGGAAAACTACCTGCGCCGTCAGCTCGACTCGACCTATTGTTACCCGGTGATCGGCTGCTTTGACGATCAGCCATTCGGCTATTTTGAACTCTACTGGGCGGCGGAAGACCGCATTGGCCGCCACTATCGCTGGCAGCCGTTTGACCGCGGGCTACATATGCTGGTGGGTGAAGAGAACTGGCGCGGGGCGCAGTATATCCGCAGCTGGCTACGCGGCCTCAGCCACTATCTGTATCTCGATGAACCGCGTACGGCGCGCATTGTGGCGGAACCGCGCTTCGACAACCAGCGTCTGTTCCGCCATCTGGCATCCGCCGGTTTTGACACGTTGAAAGAGTTCGACTTCCCGCACAAACGTTCCCGTCTCATCATGAGCGAGCGTCACCGCTTCTTCCATGAGGTGGAACTGTGAACGCGCTCTGGCAGAAAGTGAACCGCGAGATGGTGGCGAAGATCCTCGCTGAACTGGAATATGAACGCACCCTGCGCGCCGAGCCGGTTTCGGCGGACTACTGGCGCATCAGTATGGGCAACGCGACCTGGCAGTTTAGCGCCACGCGTGGGATCTGGGGCTGGCTGCATATTGACCCTGATACCCTGACCACCGCCAGTGGCGCGGCGGTCGAAGCGGAAAACGCGCTGCTGCAACTGGCCACCGTGCTGGAGATGAGCGACGCGCAAACGGCGGAGCACATGGAAGATCTCTACGCCACGCTGCGGGGCGACATGCAGCTGTTGCAGGCGCGTGACACGCTGGATGCCGATGCGCTGATCCACCTCGACCCGGACGAATTACAGTGCCTTATGCGCGGTCACCCGAAGTTTATTTTTAACAAGGGACGCCGCGGCTGGGGGCTGGATGCCCTGCGCCTTTACGCGCCGGAATATCGCGGGCGTTTTCGTCTGCACTGGGTCGCCGTGCAACGCGATCGTCTGGTCTGGAGCAGTGACGCCGATTGCGATATCAACACCTTGCTCGCCAGCGCCATGGACGATGCCGAGCGCAACCGATTCGACGCCCGCTGGCAGGAACTGGATCTGGACGACAGCTGGCTGCCGGTGCCGCTGCATCCGTGGCAGTGGCAGCAAAAAATTGCCATTCATTTCCTGGCACAGCTCGCGCGCGGTGAGATGGTGGAGCTGGGAGAGTTCGGCGATGAGTATCTGGCGCAGCAGTCCCTGCGCACGCTGACCAACGCCAGCCGTCGCGCGCCGTATGACATCAAGCTGCCGCTGACCATCTACAACACTTCCTGCTACCGCGGTATTCCGGGCAAGTATATTGCCGCCGGTCCGCTGGCCTCGCGCTGGCTACAGCAGCAGTTCGCCAGCGATGCCACGCTGATTCACTCCGGGGCGCAGGTGCTTGGCGAACCCGCAGCCGGATATCTGTCGCATCCGGGTTATGCCGCATTGCCTGAGGCGCCGTACCGCTATCAGGAGATGCTGGGGGTGATCTGGCGCGAGAACCCATCCTGCTATTTACAGGATGGCGAACAGGCGGTGCTGATGGCCGCGCTGATGGAAACCGATAACGACGAGCGCCCGCTGATTGACGCATGGATCAAACGCTCGGGGTTAACCGCAGACGCATGGCTGGAAAAGCTGTTTGAGGCGACGGTGATTCCCTTCTATCACCTGCTCTGCCGCTACGGGGTGGCGCTCATCGCCCACGGCCAGAACGTCACGCTGGTGATGAAAGATTACGTCCCACAGCGCATTCTGCTGAAGGATTTCCAGGGCGACATGCGCCTGGTGGACGAGGATTTCCCGCAGGCGCAGAGCCTGCCGGAGCAGGTAAAAGCCGTCACCGCACGCCTCAGTGCGGATTACATCATCCACGACCTGCAAACCGGCAACTTTGTCACGGTGCTGCGCTTTATTTCCCGTCTCACCCTGCAAACCGGCGTGAGCGAAACCCGCTTCTATCAGATCCTGGCGCAGGTGTTACGTCGCTATATGGCCGCCCATCCGGATCTTGCGGCACGCTTCGCGAAGTTCGACCTGTTTAAGCCGCAGATTATTCGCGTGATCCTCAACCCGGTCAAACTGACCTTCTCTGAACACGATGGCGGCAGCCGCATGCTGCCGAACTACGTCTGCGATCTTGATAACCCTCTTTTTCTGGTCTCCCAGGAGTCAGCGCAATGAAAACCTATGATTTCATCGGCATTGGTATCGGTCCGTTCAACCTCAGTATTGCCGCGCTGGCAGAGGGGCTGGACGGTTTTAGCTCGCTGTTTCTTGAACGCAAGCCGCACTTCTCCTGGCACCCGGGAATGATGGTACCGGACTGCCACATGCAGACCAGCTTCCTGAAGGATCTGGTCAGCGCCGTGGAGCCAACCAACCGCCACAGCTTCCTGAACTACCTGGTACAGCGCAAAAAGTTCTACCGTTTCCTCACTACCGAGCAGCGCACTGTCTCGCGCGAGGAGTTTGCCGACTACCTGTGCTGGGCGGCGGATAACCTGACTAATCTGGCCTTCAGCCAGCAGGTGCAGCAGGTCAGCTTTGATGAGCAAAACGGTCTGTTTGAGGTCGTGACCCAGCGGGATCGCTTCCTGGCGCGCCACGTCTGCGTGGGGATTGGGAAGCAGATCAATCTGCCAGACTGCGTCACCGCGCAGGACGACACCTGCTTCCACGCCAGCGAAATGATGCTGCGCACGCCGGATTTAGCAGGCAAGCGCGTCACCGTCGTCGGCGGCGGCCAGAGCGGTGCGGATCTGTTTTTGAATATCTTCCGTGGGGAATGGGGCCAGCCGCTGAGCCTCAACTGGATCTCGCGTCGCAACAACTACAACGCGCTGGATGAAGCCGCGTTTGCTAACGAGTATTTCACGCCGGAGTATGTGGACAGCTTCTCCACCCTCGGTGACGACGCCCGTCGCCAGATGTTGCAGGAGCAGAAGATGACCTCCGACGGGATCACCACGGAGTCGCTGCTGGCCATCTATCGTGCTATGTATCACCGCTTCGAAGTGCTGCGCGAAAAACCCTGGGCGCACCTGATGCCGTCCCGCTCGGTGACGGCGCTGACGCGCCAGGAGAACGGGCAGCGCCTGAGCATCCAGCATCACCTGGATGGCGGTCGCGAACAGCTGGAGAGCGACGTGGTGATTTTCGCCACCGGCTACCGCGCCGTGCAGCCTGCTTTCCTCGCTCCGCTCTCTTCCCGACTGCGTCTGGATGAGGATGAAGCCTTCTGCATCAACAACGATTTTACCCTTGAATGGGACGGCCCGCAGAGCAACCGCCTGTTTGCCGTCAATGCCGGGATGCACCGTCTCGGTATTGCCGAACCCCAGCTCAGCCTGATGGCCTGGCGCGCGGCGCGAATTCTGAATCGCGCTCACGATGACGAGCCGTTTGAACTGGCAACCACCCCCGGCGTGATCCACTGGCGGAGCACCACCAGCCCGGAGAGCAGCCAGGTTTTTAAATCATTAATGAAGACCACCGAGTACTGACACACACATTCAGGATCAACATAACAATGAAACGTTCTCATCTTTGGGTTTTAAATCCGTGCTTGCTTGCCATGCTTTCTACCTCTGCGTGGGCGGAAGAACAAAAGGAAGAAGATATTGTGGTTTCTGCCAGCCGGGCACATCGCAGCGTGGCAGAGATGGCGCAAACCACCTGGGTTATAGAGCGGGCGGAAATTGAGCAGCAGGTTCAGGGCGGGAAAGAGATTAAAGAGGTGCTGGCCCAGCTGATCCCCGGCATGGACGTCAGCAGCCAGGGACGTACCAACTACGGCATGAACCTGCGCGGTCGCTCCATGATGGTGATGGTGGACGGCGTGCGCCTGAACTCGTCCCGCAGCGACAGCCGCCAGCTCGACTCTATCGATCCGTTCAACATTGACCGTATCGAAGTCATTTCCGGCGCCACCTCGCTGTACGGCGGCGGCAGTACCGGCGGTCTGGTGAACATCGTCACCAAAAAAGGCCAGCCGGAGACCGAAGTGGAGTTCCAGACCGGGGCAAAAAGCGGGTTTAACAGCCATAACGACCATGATGAGAACGTCTCAGCAGCCGTGAGCGGCGGCAACGACAACGCCTCTGGACGTCTGTCGGTCTCCTATCAGCGCTACGGCGGCTGGTATGACGGCAACGGCGACGAGGTGATTATCGATAACACCCAGACCGGCTTGCAGTATTCCGACCGTATCGACGTGATGGGAACGGGCACCATCAACATCGACGATCATCAGCAGCTCCAGTTAACCACCCAGTACTACAAGAGCGAATCCGACGGCAAACACGGGCTGTTCCTCGGAGAGAATTTCGCTGCGGTCACGGGCGATGCCAAAGCCTATAACAAAGATAACCTGGACTCTGACCGTATCCCGGGCACAGAGCGTCACCTGATCAACCTGCAGTACTCGAACACCGACTTCTGGGGGCAAGATCTGGTTGCGCAGATTTACTACCGTGATGAGAGCCTGACCTACTACCCGTTCCCGACGCTGAGCAAAGGCGCGGTGACCAGCATTGGCGCGTCCCAGCAGAAAACCGATTTTTACGGCGGCAAGCTGACGCTGAACAGCAAGCCGATGGACGACCTGACCCTCACCTGGGGTGTGGATGCCGATCACGAAACGTTCGACGCCAACCAGCAGTTCTTCGACTTAAGCAAAGCAGCGGCGAGCGGCGGCATGGAGCTGGACAACGCCTACAACGTGGGCCGTTACCCGGGATACAGCATTACCAACCTCGCGCCGTTCCTGCAAGCCAGCTATGACATTGACGCTATCACCCTGAGCGGCGGCGTGCGCTACCAGTACACCGAAAACAAGGTGGACGATTTTGTCGGTTACGCCCAGCAGCAGGCAATCGCCACGGGCAAAGCCACCTCCGCTGACGCGGTGCCGGGCGGGAAAACCGACTACAACAACTTCCTGTTTAACGCCGGGATCCTTGGACGTCTGACCGAACAGCAACAGCTGTGGTTTAACTTCTCCCAGGGCTTCGAAATTCCGGACCTGGCGAAGTACTACGGCTCCGGCACCTATCAGCTGGTCGATGGTCACTATCGCCTGCAAAACAGCGTGAACGTGAACGACTCAACGCTGGACGGTATTAAGGTCAATGCTTACGAGCTGGGCTGGCGCTTCACCGGCGATAACCTGCGTACCCAGGTGGCGGCCTACTACTCGCTCTCGGATAAAACCATCACCATCAACAAGAGCGACATGACCATCAACCTGGAAGACGACAAACGTCGTATCTACGGGATTGAAGGCCAGGTGGATTATTTCTTCACCGACAGCGACTGGAGCACCGGGGCGAACTTTAACGCCATCAAGTCCGAAACGCGTGAAAACGGGAAATGGGAGAAGCTGACGGTCGACAGCGCCAGCCCGTCGAAAGCCAGCGCATGGGTGAACTGGGCGCCGGGCGACTGGGCCCTGCGCGTGCAGAGCACACAAACCTTCGACGTGTCTGACGCCGACGGTAAGAAGATTGATGGCTATAACACCGTTGATTTCCTGGGTAGCTACGCCCTGCCAGTGGGCAAAGTCAGCTTCAGCGTGGAGAACCTGCTGGACAAAGACTACACCACCGCCTGGGGCCAGCGCGCACCGGGGCTGTATAGTCCAACCTACGGCGCACCGGGTCTTTATACTTATAAAGGCCGTGGCCGTACGTTTGGTCTGAACTACTCCGTTCTGTTCTGATCCTGCGCGCTGCCTGTCTGCGGGCGGCGCGATTTGCTGTGCAATTTGAAAGCAAATTTGCTATTAAATCATCGGTTTGCTGAAATTGTCGGCAAACGAACAAAAACGGTGTTTTCCCCTTTGACAAGGCGCACTGAGGTCGATAATATGCGCCTCGTTCACACGATTCCTCTGTAGTTCAGTCGGTAGAACGGCGGACTGTTAATCCGTATGTCACTGGTTCGAGTCCAGTCAGAGGAGCCAAATTTGAAAAGCCTGCTTTTATAGCAGGCTTTTTGCTTTTGTGGGTTCGGTAAATTTGCCGGGTGGCGGCTGCGCCTTACCCGGCCTACTGATTAGCGACTAAATCTGATAATCAATCGCCACCTCTTCCGGCTCCATCACCTGGCGTTTGATCTCATCCACGGACAGCCCTGCATTGCACAACTCGATAAATCGCCACACGTAGTTGCGCTGAAGCTGCCCGCGCTTTAGCCCCAGCCAGACGGTATTCGCGTCGAAAAGATGACGCGTATCCAGGCGCACCAGATTTCCGGCTTCATATTCTCCGCCAGACTGCTCGGCCACCAGGCCAATCCCCAGCCCTAACTCGACGTAGGTTTTGATCACGTCGGAATCCTGCGCGCTCAGCACCACGTCCGGTGTGAGCCCTTTACGCTTGAACGCTTCATCAATGCGCGAGCGTCCGGTAATGCCCTGCCGGTAGGTAATCAGCGGCCATTTGACGATCTCTTCCAGCGTCAACGGCGAAACCTGATTCAGGGGGTGATCGGCGGGTAACAGCAGGCTGTGATGCCAGCGGAACCACGGGAACGCCACCAGCAGCGGGTCGTTGCTCAGCCGTTCACTGGCGATACCAATATCTGCCCCACCGTTATGCAGCAGCACTTCGATTTCCTGCGGCGTGCCCTGGATCAGTTCCAGACGTACATCCGGGAAGATCTCACGAAATGCTTTGATAACGGTCGGAAGACTGTAGCGCGCCTGCGTATGGGTGGTGGCGATTGTCAGCACACCTGACGCGTCGTTGGTAAAGAGATCTGCCAGCCGACGAACGTTGCTGGCCTCGTTGAGAATGCGCTCAGCGATGGTCAGCAATGCCTTGCCTGGCTCCGTCATGCCCAGCAGGCGCTTGCCACGACGGATAAAAATCTCAATGCCTAACTCCTCCTCAAGCTCGCGGATATGTCGGCTGACGCCTGACTGGGAGGTGTAAAGCATGTTGGCGACCTCGGTCAGGTTGTAATCCCGCCTGGCCGCCTCACGAATAATTTTAAGTTGCTGGAAATTCACGATTCACTCCGGCGCATCTGACATAAGGCTATTGTTAGAGTCAGCCGGGCTGAAGAACAAATAATAAAAACCAGCATCTTATGCTTATTTGGAATATCAGCTGACCAGTTGCAGCTCGCGATTTTCCAGCGACGGCTTACTGACCAGAGACATCAGGATCTCTTTCACCGCCTGCGCCTGCGGTGACAGGGAGCCGCGCGCGGACATATTCAACGACAGCGGTAAGCTCATGGATGGCGTGGTGATGCGGGCCATCCAGCCATTCGCCGCGCTGCACAGTGAACGTGCGGCAGACTCGGGCAGTACCGTTACCCCCATGCCGCTGGCAATGGCGGCAGTCAGCGTGGAGATGGAATCAATCTCCCCGATAATCTTCGCCGTCAGACGGCGCAGCGAGAACGCTTCGTCAACGCGAACACGCACGGCGCTGTAGTCGCGCGGCAGGAACAGGTTCATCTCTGCCACGGCGGTTAAATCAATGCTCTGGCCGGGGCAATCACGGGTCCCGACCAGATAAAGATCTTCCTTCAGCAGCGGCTGGCTGGTGATCCCGGCAACCGGTGAGCGATCGTACAGCACCGCCATATCCAGCTGACCGTTGAGCAGTTTGTCATTGAGCACGGAACCACTGTTCTCATGCAGATAAACCAGCACTTCCGGTAGCTCCGCGCGCACCGCCTGAAGCAGCGGCATGGTTACCGACGATGCGGCCGTTCCCGGCGCCAGGCCGATGGAGACATTCCCGCTCAGGGTCTGACCTACGTTGTGCACGGCCAGTTGCGCCTGTTCGCACTGACGCAGGATCGTACGGGCATGGGTATATAAAATTTTTCCCGCTTCGGTAGGCGTTACGCCGCGCTTGGTGCGGATCAACAGTTGCTGGTCCATTTCGCCTTCCAGAGTCGCGACCTGCTGGCTCAGCGCAGGCTGCGCGATATGCAGCACTTCAGCCGCCTGAGTCAGGCTGCCGATATCGACGATTTTTACGAAGTATTTCAGTCGTCTTAAGTTCATGTTGCCCCCTGTTCGAAAATAGCGTGCCGGTAACGGCTGTGTTGTTAAACAGGTTTTGCAATATGGATGCCAGGTTTTGGCAGCGAATCAATATCTTTGCTAAGCGGCTGAAAATAAGGAAAGCCAATCGCTGGTGCCTGTTTTCAGACAGTGACAACGGATTCCGATCTGCCCCATTCGGGGTATATCTGCACAATAATGGTGCATTCCGTTGGCAAAAACGTCAGTTTGCTGTTTTTGTCAGCAAACAGTCTAAAGTCGGCGATCCATCCTTTGACAAGGCGTACGCAGGTCGATAATATGCGCCCCGTTCACACGATTCCTCTGTAGTTCAGTCGGTAGAACGGCGGACTGTTAATCCGTATGTCACTGGTTCGAGTCCAGTCAGAGGAGCCAAATTTGAAAAGCCTGCTTTTAAAGCAGGCTTTTTGCTTTTCTGCGTTTGGTAAGTTTGCCGGGTGGCGCTCCGCTTATCCGACCTACGGTCCTGTAGGCCCGGTAAGCGCAGGGTATGAACCGGAAACATGGGTAACACTTTAGACCGGATACATGGGTAACAGTTATAACTGGCATAGAAGAGGAGACTCGCTATGCCCTGGACTGAGACGCGACCTATGCAACGCCTTGATTTCATCCGTGCCTGCCATGCAGGTACGGATTCTTTTTCTGCCCTCTGCCGTCTCTTCGGCATCAGTCGAAAAACCGGTTACAAATGGCTTCAGCGTTTTGACCCCTCTGACCTGTCATCTCTCTCTGACCGGTCGCGTGCTCCGCACTCCCACTCCCGGACAGTTCCTGATGATATCGCCGGGCAGCTTACGGCCCTGAGGCAAAAACACCCTGACTGGGGCCCCAAAAAACTGCGGATGTGGCTGCTCAATCATCACGTCGATTTTACCGTCCCCGCTGCCAGTACTATCGGCGATATCCTCAAGCGTGAAGGCCTGGTTCCGGATAAAAAGCGAAAACGCAGAACCCCGGGCAATCGCCAGCCCCTGACCATCATCAGTGAGAACAATCAGGTCTGGAGCGCTGATTTTAAAGGCAAGTTCAGGCTGCTGAGCCGGAAATACTGTCATCCCTTCACCCTCACCGACAATCACAGCCGGTATCTTCTGAGCTGCCGGGGAGCAGACCGGGAGAGCGAGCCCTTCGTCAGGCAGTGCCTGACGGATGCGTTCCTGGAGTACGGTCTGCCGGAAGTCCTGAGAACGGATAATGGTCAGCCTTTCGCAGGAACAGGTATCGCCGGGTTAAGTCGCCTTGCAGTCTGGCTGATAAAGCTGGGCATCAGACCGGAACGCATCAGAAAGGGGCATCCGGAAGAAAACGGCCGTCATGAGCGAATGCATCGTTCGCTGAAAAGTGCAGTAAAACAGGGCAACATATTTATGACGATGGAAGAACAACAGCGGTGGTTCAGTGGCTACCGGGAAGAGTTTAACTACGAAAGGCCGCATGAAGCCCTGGCGGGTGCAACGCCCGGAACGGTATGGCAACCCTCAGGCCGGCACTGGGATGGCAGGGTTCCTGAATATGCTTATCCGGAAGGAGGTACGGTCTACAGGGTGAAATCAAGGGGGACACTCTATATGGGGAAAAAGGGGACGGTGTTCCTGAGTGAAGCGCTGACTGATGAGTACATCATGCTGGAAGAACAAGATGATGGCCTGGAGGCCATCATCTTTAATGGAATAACGCTTGCGTACTACGACCGAAAAACCCAGAGTGTGCTCCGGATAGACTGAAAAGTGTTACCTATGTTCCCGGTCTGATCTGTTACCTATGTATCCGGTCATACAGCAACGCCACCGGGCATTGCAAGCCTCACCGGCATCCCCGACCGCCGTTCCAGCTCAGCGCCCGCCCCTTCACTTATCAGCTGCGTCCTTTGCGCGGCCGAAATGGGCAGCGGCACTTTTCGGGTTGATTCAAATTCCGCGCGATTGCGTGAAAGCGGCTCGTGAACCTCTAGCCAGCGGCTACCATCCGGCTCGGTGGTCATTTTTACGGGCTGATCGATAAGCTGTACCCGCGTCCCCACCGAAACGTTATCGAACAGGTATTTGATATCGTTATTACGCAGGCGAATGCAGCCCTGGCTGACGCGCAGGCCAATGCCGAAATTTGAGTTGGTACCGTGGATCGCGTACAGCCTGCCGATATAAAGGGCATACAGCCCCATCGGGTTATCCGGCCCGGCGGGAACGAACGCGGGCAACGTTTTCCCCTCCTTCGCGTAAGCACGTCGCGTATTTGGCGTGGGTGACCAGGTTGGGCCTTCCTGCTTGCGCTCAACGGCGGTTACCCAGTTACGCGGCGTTTCGCGCCCGGCCTGACCAATGCCAATAGGCAGCACCTCAACCGTGTTGTTGCCGGGTGGATAATAGTAAAGACGCATTTCCGCGACGTTCACCACAATCCCTTCACGCACGGTTGGCGGCAAAATTAGCTGTTGCGGCACCACCAGCGGTGTACCGGCACGTGGTAAAAACGGATCTACCCCCGGGTTAGCTTCCAGCATATTGCTTAACCCTTGCCCGTGCTGCGCTGCAAACGCTTCGAGCGGCAGGGTATTGCCTTCAGGTACGGTGACAGTTATCGGCGCTCCCACCAGGCGGCTCCCCTCGGGAGGGAGTGGGTAGGTTACAGCAGATGCAGCGGGAACCAGTATACAAAGCGTAAAAACAAACGCGGCAAATCGAATCATAGTGTTCTGTACTCGGTCAAAGAGAAAGCCTGCCGGTGGGCAGGCTTAGCCTACTCATTCAGTTAACCTTTCGTCGTGCGCCATCTCCGGGTAAGGACTTTTTCCGCTTCCACAATCATGAACATTGCGAACCCGATCAGGAAGGTAATGATCCAGTAGCGGAACGGCAGCGCTTCGGTACCGAACAACATCTGCATAAATGGCGCATAGACGATCAGAAGCTGAAGGGCCAGAAGTACGCCGCTCACGATCCATATGCCCTTGTTAGCCAGCAGACCTTTACTCAGGGAGAAGCCGTCGGTGACGCGGCAGTTGAGCATGTAAAACCACTGGGCAGTGACCAGCGTTTGCAGCAACACGGTGCGGATGAACTCCGCCGAGTAACCGCGCGGTTGCAGCCAGGCCTCCAGCACAAAGGCGCTGATGGCAATCATCAGGCCGACAAACACCACGCGCCAGATGGCGTAACCGTCCATCACGTGCAGGTTAGACTTACGCGGCGGCCGGTTCATGATGTCCTTCTCACCCGCTTCAAACGCCAGACCAAACGACAGCGTTGCCGAGGTTGCCATGTTCATCCACAGGATCAGTACCGGTGTTAACGGGATAAGGTTCCCCGCCAGCAGGGCAATAATGATCAGCAGGGCCTGGGCGATGTTGCTCGGGATAACGAACAGAATGGTCTTTTTCAGGTTGTCGTAGACCCGACGCCCTTCATGGACCGCCCGGGCAATGGTGGCAAAGTTATCATCCGTTAACACCATATCGGCGGCTTCTTTGGTGACTTCAGTACCTTTGATCCCCATCGCGATGCCGACATCCGCCCGCTTCAGCGCAGGCGCATCGTTCACGCCGTCCCCGGTCATCCCGACCACTTCCTGCTTACTTTGCAGCGCCTGCACCAGACGGAATTTATCTTCCGGGCTGGTTCGGGCAAAGATATCGTATTTTTGCGCCGCCTCGCTCAGCTGGTGGTCGTCCATCGCCTCCAGTTCGCGCCCGGTAATGGCGCTCGCCGCGTTGCCAATACCCAGCATCTGACCAATGCTCATCGCCGTTTGTGGATGATCCCCGGTAATCATTTTCACGCGAATGCCCGCCTGCAAGCAGTCGGCAATGGCCGAAATGGCTTCCGGACGCGGGGGATCCATCATGCCCGCAATGCCGAGCAGTATGACCCCCTCTTGCAGATCCGCATGCGTCAGCTCGCGCTGCCCGCTGGCGGCCGGTTTCCAGGCCGCAGCCACCATGCGCAATCCTTCGCGCGCATACTCTTCAATCTTCTCTTCCCAATAGTGCAGGTTGAACGGCTCCAGCCCGTTTTGAGTCTGCTGGTGCTGGCAAAGACGGAAAAGGACGTCCGGCGCACCGGTGATTAACATCACCTCTTCGTCGCCCAGGCGATAAAGGGTGGACATGTATTTATATTGCGAATCGAATGGGATTTTACTGCGCAATTCGGCGTCAATTGCCGGAAGCGGGATTTTTGCCGCCAGCACCTTCAGCGCGCCTTCGGTAGGCCCGCCGGTGATTTTCCACAGCCCCTGCTCATCTTTGATCAGCTGGCTGTCATTACAGAGATCGACGGTGCGCAGATAGCGCTCCAGCACAGACCCCTGGGTCACGGTTACCGGTGTTGGATCGTCAACAGGGTGAATATTGCCCACCGGCTCGTAGCTGTCTCCCTCCACGCGGTAGGTGGTGTCCGCGGTAATCACCGCTTTTACCGTCATCTCATTCATGGTCAGGGTGCCGGTTTTATTCGAGCAGATCACCGTCATCGCCCCCAGCGTTTCCACGGTAGGCAACTTGCGAATAATCGCCTTGCGACGCGCCATCGCCTGCACGCCCAGCGAGAGGATGATGGAGATAATGGCCGGTAAACCTTCCGGCACCGCCGCCACCGCAAGGCTAATCAGCGACAGCACCAGCTCTGATACGGGCATATCACGGAAGATAAGACTGAAAACGAACAGCGCCAGCATCATCACCAGAATGGTGATAAAAATGGTCTTGCCGAGCTTGTCCATTTGCACCATCAACGGGGTACGGTGTTTTTCAATGTCCGACATCATCTGGTTGATATGGCCGAGTTCGGTCTCCCCCCCGGTCGCCACCACCAGCCCTTTTCCCCCGCCGGAGCTGACGGTGGTGCCAGAATAAAGCAGGTTGTAACGGTCGCCTAACGGCAACTCCCCGTGGAGCGCATCGCTGCTTTTCTCCACTACCGTGGATTCGCCGGTAAGAATAGCTTCTTCCACCCGCAGGTTGTGCGCCTCTATTACGCGAAGGTCGGCAGGAATGCGATCCCCGGCGCGTATCACCACGATATCTCCCGGCACCAGCGCTGTCGTCGGGATAGTTTCATGGTTGCCCTGCCGGATGACCACAGCCTCGCTGGAGAGCATATTACGAATGCTTTGCAGCGATTTCTCCGCATTGCTCTCCTGAATATGTCCAATCAGGGCGTTGATGATAGCCACCCCAAGAATGACAAACATATCCACCCAGTGTCCCATTATCAGCTTCAGCAGCGCCGCCGCCAGAAGGACGTAAATGAGAACATCGTTGAAATGGGCCAGAAAGCGCAGCCAGCCAGGTTTACCCGGTTTTTGCGGTAAGGCATTTTCACCGTATTTTTCCAGTCTGGCGGTGGCTTCTGCACTGGTAAGTCCGTCCAGGCTGGATTGGATATTTGTCAGGGTTTCATCAACGGTCTGTTGATAATACGGATGGTGAGGCTTTTCTGTTATCATCGTTCCTTCCTCGGGTTCTTTTCAGAAATCACCTTGCTTTCATGTCATTAACGAATAACGAAAACAGGAACATGTGCATAACGAACGATACTCGCCGCCTCTGACCCTAATAAATGGGTTTGAATATTGGGATTGCGCGACCCCACAATAATCGCGCCGACGTTAAGTTCATCCGCCAGTTTGATTACCTCATCACGTATATTCCCGCTGCGAACATGTAGATGGACATTTGCTTCCGGCAGGCTGATTTTTTTTACCAGCGCGGCCAGTTTTTCTTTAGCATTATTAATCATATATTCATCCATCTTTCTCGCGTCTGCAATAAAACCGCGGGTCAGTTCCGCCGAGAACTTTGGCATAACGTACAGCAGATGGACATTACCCGATGCGCTTTGCGCCAGGAATTGGGCATGCTGTAGCGCTTTATCAGACAACGCTGTTTCGTATACATCCACCGGCACCAGAATCGTTTTATACATATCAAGCGTCCTTTTTATAACCAACACAACAGTGAGTGAATCAGGAGAGATCGCATCAAACCTATGGGTACAGGCGTGAATGCCTTTTACGGAAAAAAGGAATGGATGCTATTAAACGTAGCACAGGAATATCAGGATGTTATTCAAAGGGGATACGCTATCGTATCGCTTGTTTCGCCTGAGTATGTCACGCCACTAATAATGGTTATTTAACATTTATTTATTCACCGACTATGCTCATAGTCAGACATGCAACACGTTCATTCTCATTATCCCGCGCCACCTTCAACCTCATGGAGGAATGCATGTACGGTTTAAGCCTGATTCGCCTTGGTTTGTTTATTGCGCTTGCCATTATCGCCAGCACAGCAATCGGTTTATTTACCTATGTGGTCGTCTCGGCCCTGGCGGAATAGTGCCACCCCAGCATTGATGACGAAATAAATAAAACAATTATTATCAGGGGAATACTGTGAAGCGCTACCTCTCTCTTCTGCCTGCTGTTTTATTGCTGCTGACGGCGTGCGACCCCAAACCCGACCGCGCCGCGCCCCTGCCGAAAATGGTAAAAGTCGCAGAGGTGGTTAAGGCTGGCAACGCGCAGCAGCGCGTATTTCCCGCGCGTATCGAATCCGGCGACGCCACCGATCTCGCGTTCAAACGTGCCGGGCAGATTGAGACCCTGGACATTCGCCAGGGTGCCGTTGTCAAACAGGGGCAACGGCTCGCCAGTCTTAACGATCGCGAAGCCCGGCAGCGTCTGAACGACAGGCAAACGGCGGCGACCCTGGCTCAGCGGCAATTCGACCGCTTCCAGACCCTGGCAGGACGCCAGGCCGTGTCGAAGGCCGAGATGGATGTCCAGCGCGCAAACCGCGATTCTGCAAACGCCGCGCTACAGATTGCTCGCGAGGAATTAAGCCAGATGACGCTCGTCGCCCCCTTTAGCGGGACAGCGGCCAGCGTACATGTGCGAAATCATCAGGTCGTCTCAGCCGGCCAGCCCGTCGTCACCCTGACCCGTACCGACCTGCTGGACGTGGTGTTCAGCCTTCCAGAGAACCTGTTTAACACCTTCGATATCCGCAATGCGCAGTACAAACCGGTAGTGAGGATCAACGCCCTGCCCGGTCGCGAGTTTACCGCTGTGTACAAAGAGCACTCAGGCAGTAGCGACAGCAACACATTGACCTGGCAGGTGATTTTAACCATGCCCCGCCCGGATGATTTTCCCGTCGTGGGCGGCGTCAGCGGAACGGTCACCATCAATTTAACCAACCTACCGGCGGGCTCGGGCAGTGAGGCGCTGGTGGTGCCGGTTGAAGCGGTCTTTAACCCGGATAACCGCCCGCGCAATGAGCCACACGTCTGGGTGGTGACGGGCGAAGGCGATACGTTGCACCTGGAAGATCGTAAGGTCAGCGTCGGGCAAGTCAGCGCTGAGGGGGTCGTCATCGTCGGTGGGCTTAAGGCCGGTGAACGCGTGGTGGCCGCAGGCGTTGGGGAGTTACATCCCAACCAGCCGGTACGTATCTGGACGCGTGAACGGGGACTGTAATGGATATCTCTCGTCAGTTTATCAGCAACCCGGTTCGCGTCTGGCTGACTATTCTGCTGCTGGGCGTAGGTGGCATTATTGCCCTGTTGAACATCGGCAGACTGGAAGATCCGGCGTTTACCATCAAAACGGCGGTGGTAATCACTCATTATCCGGGCGCGTCGGCGCAGCAGGTTGAGGAAGAGGTCACCCTGCCACTGGAAAACGCGCTTCAGCAGTTACCTTACCTGGATAACGTCAGCTCCATCTCCTCCAGCGGCCTGTCGCAGATCACGGTCAATATAGCCTCGCGCTACCACTCAAATGCGCTGCCGCAAATCTGGGATGAACTGCGTCGCCGGGTGGGAGATGCCGCCCGACAGTTTCCACCGGGGGTAGTGACCCCGTTTGTGAATGACGATTTTGGCGATGTGTTCGGCTTTTTCTTTGCCATTTCCGGCGATGAATTCAGCAATCCGGAACTGGTGCGGTATGCCGAGCAGCTGCGCCGGGAGTTGGTCCTCGTGCCGGGCGTGGGCAAAGTGGCCATCGGCGGAGCCCTCACCCAGCAGATTAACGTGGACATTTCTCTGAGCAAAATGGCCGCGCGCGGGATTACGCTTAACCAGCTTTCTGCCCAGCTCAGCAGGCTGAACGTGGTTTCCAGCGCGGGAGAGATCCCCTCCGGTACAGAGTCAATTCGTCTGCATCCTACAGGTGAATTCGAAAGTATTGACGAGCTGGCCGATCTCATAGTGACCCCGCCCGGCGTTGGGGCGGCTTCCCGTTTACGGGATATTGCCATCCTGTCACGCGGGCTGGATGCGTCCCCTGCCAGCATCTACCATGCCAACGGCAGAAAAGCCGTCACCATGGGCGTCTCCTTTATACCCGGCGTTAACGTGATCGACGTGGGACATGCCCTGGAGGCGAAGCTTGAGCAGATGTCAGCCGAGAAACCGGCAGGTATCCACATCGACCTGTTTTACGATCAGGCGGCGGAGGTCGGGCATTCCGTCAACGGATTTATCATTAATTTCCTGATGGCGCTGGCGATTGTCGTCGGTGTGTTGCTGATCTTTATGGGCTTACGCAGCGGGCTCATTATCGCCTTTTCCCTCGCGCTCAACGTGCTGGGCACGCTGCTGCTCATGTATCTCTGGGGCATAGAACTACAACGTATTTCACTGGGGGCGCTGATCATCGCCCTCAGTATGCTGGTCGATAACGCCATCGTGGTTGTCGAAGGGGTACTGATAGCCCGGCAGCAGGGCTCGCCCCTGCTTAACGCCATTAACGCTATAATTCGCCGCTCTGCGCTGCCGCTGCTGGGTGCGACGGTCATCGCCATCCTGGCTTTTGCGCCCGTCGGGCTGTCACAGGATTCCACCGGCGAATACTGTAAGTCGCTGTTTCAGGTGCTGTTGATTTCGCTGATGCTGAGCTGGTTCTCAGCCCTCACCATTACGCCGGTGCTGATTAAATGGTGGCTGTTTAAACATGACGCTGCACCGCCAGACGCCGACGAAACGGATCCCTACGACAAACGCATCTATCGGATCTACCGGGGTTTGCTCAATGCGCTGTTACGGCGTAAAGCGCCAACGCTGATGGTGATGGCCGCACTGCTGGCTGCCGCCATTTGGGGCTTTGGCTCGGTGCGGCAGAACTTCTTCCCCTCTTCCAGTACGCCAATTTTCTTTGTCGACCTCTGGCTCCCTTACGGGACCGACATTAACTGGACCGAGAAGATGACCGGTGATATCGAGAAAACCATTAACGGCCAGCCTGGCGTGGAAACTACGGTCTCGACGATTGGTCAGGGAAGTATGCGATTTATTTTGACCTACAGCGGACAGCGGCAGTACAGCAACTATGCACAAATCATGGTGAGAATGGACGACCAGCGTAACATCCCCGCCCTGACCCGCCACGTTGATGAGTACATTGCACGGAACTACCCGCAGGTTAACGCCAGCACGAAACGGGTGATGTTTGGCCCCTCCGGTGACAGCGCCATTGAAATACGTATTAAGGGCCCCGATCCGGACAGGCTGCGTCTGATCGCCAGCCAGGTAGACAGTATTCTTACGCGCGATCCGGCGACGGACAGTGTCAGGAACGACTGGCAAAACCGCAGCAAAGTGATCCGCCCGCAGTACGTCACCGCGCTGGGACGTGAGCTTGGCGTGGATAAGCAAGACGTCGATAACGCCCTGGAGATGAATTTCTCCGGCAGCCGGGCGGGACTGTACAGAGAAGGAAGCGACCTGTTACCCGTGGTGGTGCGCCCGCCGGAAAGTGAACGGCTGGACGCCAATCACCTGAATAACGTCCTGGTCTGGAGCCAGACCCGGCAGCAGTATATTCCGCTGAGCAACGTCGTCAGCGGCTTCGCGCTGGAGTGGGAAGATCCGCTGATCCTGCGTCGCGACCGCTCGCGCGTGCTGACCGTGCAGACCGACCCTGACCCGCTAAGCCAGCAAACGTCCGGCGATATTCTCGCCCGCGTGAAGCCGCAAATAGATGCCCTGCCTCTGCCCCACGGCTACAGCATCGAATGGGGCGGGGACGCGGAGAACTCCAGCGAAGCGCAGCAGGGGCTATTTACCACGCTGCCGCTCGGGTATCTGGTGATGTTTGTGATCACGGTGCTGATGTTCAGTTCGGTGAAAAACGCCGTCGCTATCTGGCTGACCGTGCCGCTGGCGCTGATCGGCGTTACGCCCGGTTTTTTACTTACCGGGATCCCCGTTGGCTTTATGGCACTGATTGGCCTGCTGAGCCTGAGCGGGATGCTGATCCGCAACGGCATTGTGCTGGTGGAAGAGATTGAGCAGCAGAAAGCGCAGCAGGATCAGCACAGTGCGATCGTTTACGCCGCCACGTCGCGCCTGCGTCCCATCCTGCTCACCGCCTTTACGACCGTGCTTGGCCTCGCCCCCCTGCTGCTGGATGTGTTCTTCCAGAGCATGGCCGTTGTGATTATGTTTGGGCTTGGGTTTGCTACAATCCTGACGCTGCTGGTACTCCCCGTAATTTACGCGTGTTTTCATCGTAAGGACGAAGCTGAACAACAATGAATGCGACAGGGCTGAACATCATCAAGACGCTGGGCTGTATGACGGCGGTCACCTTCTTCACCATCTACAACACCTGGGACCATTACGATTATGACTATCACTGGATCCTCGGTTTTTTAACCTTCATTTCGACCATCGCCACGCCGTTGTTTTTTGTGGTTGCAGGGTATCTGGATGGGCAATCCCGACACGGCACGCGCTGGCAGCTTGATAAGATCAAAAGCCTGGTGATCGTCTTTCTGTTCTGGGTAACCATTTACTACCTGTGGGAGCCCTATCAGCGCGGATATCTTATCCAGCCCTGGTTCGTGTTCGCATTTGTCGTGATTTACACTTTTCATCCGGCGGTGGAGTGGCTCAGCCAGCGGCGAACGCTGTTTTGCGGGGTGATTGTCACCCTGCTGCTTTTCTCATACGGGTACGATTTGCTGTCAGCCCTCTATCCTGATGTCCACGTGCTTTCGTTGTCGCCGCAGTATCGCCTGTGGACGTGGCTGCTGTTTTATCTGACGGGGCAGCTCTTTTGCGATCCGCAGATTGCGGCGTGGATCGGCCGCAAAAATGTGGTCAGGGCAGCGGTGATTGCCATACCGTTTATCTATCTCTTCACGTGGTTTTACGAACGGCATTTCTTTTTTGCGCTATTTAAAGCGGACAGAAACGCCTTTATCCTCACCGGATCGCAAATCTACATCCTGATTATTGCCCTGGTGATTGCGGCCAACGGCGTACGTTTTCGCCGCAATGCGGAGTTTAAAGAGTCCGTGCTGGCCGCCATTAGCAAAACGATGACCGGGGTCTATATCATGCACTACTCGGTGTTTCACCTGCTGACGGCGCTCATTCCGGTAACGTCCCTGAGCACCAAACTTGCTCTGATTGTGCTCACCTTTGTTACGTCGGTCCTGTTTTCGCTGCTGATTCTGTCCAACGCAGTGGCCAAAAAAGTGATCACACTTTAAAAGCCCAGGCGCAGCCAGGCAAACAGCACGTTGCCGTTGTTGTAGGTTCCGGGAATATAGGTGAACTGTACGGTGACGCGCTTATATCCGGCAGAGAAAAGCGGGAAAATAAATGGCAGCGGGACATAGTTGGCAAAGTCGTCGCGCGCGGTGATCCCCGCGGCGGCCCCCAGCCCCAGACGGAAATCTTTTGCGTTATCCAGATACCAGCCCTTTTCCCAGCCGTAGCCCATCGCGGGCTGCCACTCGTTATGTGAATCTTTAAACATCATGGCAAAGAGTGCGCTCCAGTTGCCCTCGTCGTTGTAGCGAGAAACGCCCAGTCCGCCGCCCCACGGCATTTCGTTGTAGTTATCCGTTTTCTCTTTGTCATACATAAAGCGGGCATGCCAGCTCAGAAACGGCAGGTAGAGATCGTAACGATCCGGCTGTTCCCATGTCTGGGAAATATCGTCTGTTACCGCATCCCACCAGCGGTGGATGCGCTGTTCGCCGTAGACTTTTGGCTCCGCATGCAGCGGCGAA
The DNA here is from genome assembly GCF_050030745.1 of Enterobacter cloacae complex sp. 402C9. Taxonomy (NCBI): domain Bacteria; kingdom Pseudomonadati; phylum Pseudomonadota; class Gammaproteobacteria; order Enterobacterales; family Enterobacteriaceae; genus Enterobacter; species Enterobacter cloacae complex sp. 402C9. Next base: position 2,941,717 of record NZ_JBLGUW010000001.1, read on the forward strand.
GCCACCAAAAACAGGACTACCCAGAGTGCAGGAAAGAGGCGTTGCATCGTTATTCCCTCAGCTTACGTCACACAGCGATCATTATTACTGTAAACCATTCAGCCCTAACCGGAGCCAAACAGGCTGATTTATATTGGGACCCGATAAGATGAAATTTATTGATTCTGCGCTTTCAGGAAAGATAAAAACGTTTTCTCAGGCCGTCTGTCGCGGTAGTCTCATACGTTCCGTCAATATGACGGCTGCAACGTGAGTGACCTTTTCTTATACCAATAATTAAAAATCAGTACAGACAGGACAACTATGGACTCCACCCTCATCTCCGCTCGCCGCAACGAGGAGACACCTTCGCTTAACCGCGCCCGCCGCGCCGCTTTAGGTAGCTTCGCAGGCGCCGTCGTCGACTGGTATGACTTTCTGCTCTACGGTATTACCGCTGCGCTGGTCTTTAACCGTGAATTCTTTCCTCAGATCAGCCCCGCCATGGGCACGCTTGCTGCGTTTGCCACCTTCGGCGTCGGTTTTCTGTTTCGTCCGCTGGGCGGGATAATTTTCGGCCACTTCGGTGACCGCCTTGGACGTAAGCGCATGCTGATGCTCACCGTCTGGATGATGGGCATTGCCACCGCGCTGATCGGTATTTTGCCCTCCTTTGCCTCGATTGGCTGGTGGGCTCCGGTGTTGCTGGTGACGCTGCGCGCCATTCAGGGCTTTGCCGTCGGCGGTGAATGGGGCGGCGCGGCACTGCTGTCCGTGGAAAGCGCGCCGAAGAACAAGAAAGCGTTCTACAGCAGCGGCGTGCAGGTAGGTTATGGCGTGGGTCTGCTGCTCTCCACGGGCCTGGTGTCGCTCATTAGCCAGCTCACGACAGACGAGCAGTTTCTGAGCTGGGGCTGGCGTATTCCGTTTATCTTCAGCATTGTGCTGGTCGTGGTGGCCCTGTGGATCCGTAACGGCATGGAAGAGTCGGCTGAGTTTGAGCAGCAGCAACGCGAAAAACCGGTCGCGAAAAAACGGCTGCCGGTGATGGAAGCGCTGGTGCAGCACCCTGGCGCTTTTCTGAAAATTATCGCCCTGCGCCTGTGCGAACTGCTGACGATGTATATCGTCACCGCCTTCGCCCTCAACTACTCCACTCAAAACCTCGGTCTGCCGCGGGAATTGTTCCTGAACATTGGCCTGGTGGTGGGCGGGATCAGCTGCCTGACCATCCCCTGCTTCGCCTGGCTGGCGGATCGCTTTGGCCGTCGACGGGTGTATATCACCGGGGCGCTTATCGGCACACTCAGCGCCTGGCCGTTCTTTATGGCGCTGGAGGCCCAGTCGGTCTTCTGGATTGTCTTCTTCGCGATCATGCTCGCGAACATCGCTCACGATATGGTGGTCTGCGTGCAGCAGCCGATGTTTACCGAGCTGTTTGGCGCAAGCTACCGCTACAGCGGCGCGGGCGTGGGATATCAGGTGGCGAGCGTGGTCGGCGGCGGGTTTACGCCGTTTATCGCCGCCGCGCTGGTGACGTTCTCCGGCGGGAACTGGCATAGCGTGGCGATTTATCTGCTGGCAGGTTGCCTGCTTTCTGCTGCCACCGCCCTGTTGATGAAGGAAACCGCGCACAGCTGATCTCCTCACTTTTGTTTCACAGGCGTGTGACATACTATCGGGTATAGCCGCACACCTGTGGAACAAGGAGACAGACATGAATAATAAGGGCTCCAGCCTGACCCCGGCTCAGGCGCTGGAAAAACTCGACGCGCTGTATGAACAGTCCGTCAATGCACTGCGCAGCGCCATCAGTGACTATATCGAAACAGGGAAACTTCCCGATGAAAAGGCCAGAACCCAGGGCCTTTTTGTTTATCCATCGCTCTCTGTCACCTGGGACGGCAGCGCCAGCAGCAATCCGAAAACCCGCGCCTATGCGCGTTTCACCCACTCCGGCTGTTACAGCACGACCATCACGCGTCCTGCGCTGTTCCGCCCCTACCTGGAAGAGCAGCTTACCCTGCTGTATCAGGATTACGGCGCGCATATCAGCGTTGAACCGTCCCTGCACGAGATCCCTTACCCGTACGTGATAGACGGCTCAGCGTTGACGCTGGATCGCTCCATGAGCGCGGGGCTGACCCGCCATTTCCCGACCACTGAGCTGTCGCAGATTGGCGATGAGACGGCGGACGGGATCTATCACCCGGCAGAGTTTTCACCGCTGTCGCACTTTGATGCCCGCCGTGTCGATTTTTCGCTGGCACGCCTGCGCCACTACACCGGCACCCCAGCCGAACATTTCCAGCCGTTCGTACTGTTTACCAACTACACCCGCTATGTAGACGAATTTGTCCGCTGGGGCTGTAGCCAGATCCTTGACCCGGACAGCCCTTACATCGCTCTCTCCTGCGCGGGCGGGATCTGGATCACCGCCGAAACCGAAGCACCGGAAGAGGCCATCTCCGACCTGGCGTGGAAAAAGCACCAGATGCCCGCCTGGCACCTGGTCACCGCCGACGGTCAGGGCATTACGTTGATTAACATCGGCGTTGGCCCGTCGAATGCAAAAACCATCTGCGACCATCTGGCGGTTCTGCGCCCGGACGTCTGGCTGATGATCGGCCACTGCGGCGGCCTGCGTGAAAGCCAGCTGATTGGTGATTATGTCCTCGCCCACGCTTATCTGCGTGACGACCATGTCCTTGACGCGGTTCTGCCGCCGGACATTCCTATCCCGAGTATTGCGGAAGTACAGCGCGCCCTGTACGACGCCACCAAAGAGGTGAGCGGCATGCCGGGTGAAGAGGTGAAGCAGCGCCTGCGTACCGGTACGGTCGTCACCACCGACGATCGTAACTGGGAGCTTCGCTATTCCGCCTCCGCCCTGCGTTTCAATCTCAGCCGTGCGGTCGCGATCGATATGGAAAGCGCCACCATTGCCGCGCAGGGCTACCGCTTCCGCGTCCCGTACGGCACGCTGCTGTGCGTGTCCGATAAACCGCTGCACGGCGAGATCAAACTGCCGGGTCAGGCGAACCGTTTCTACGAAGGGGCGATCTCAGAGCACCTTCAGATTGGTATTCGCGCCATCGATTTACTGCGTGCAGAGGGCGACAAACTGCATTCCCGTAAGCTGCGCACCTTCAATGAGCCACCGTTTAGGTGATACTAAGGACACAATATGCACACCACATCACCGCTTACGGCCCTGCGCCAGTGGCTACAGGACAATCAGCTCGACGGGATGATTGTGCCGCGCGCCGATGCCTGGCAGAGCGAATCTTGCGCACCGTATGATGCAAAGCTGGCCTGGCTGACGGGCTTTGACGGCTCGGCGGGGCTGGCGCTGGTACTGAAAGACAGAGCGCTGCTGTTTGTTGACGGACGCTATCAGGTTCAGGCCCGCGTACAGGTCAATCTCCACGAGGTGGAGATCCACCATCTGCACAACGAGCCGCTGGCCGAGTGGCTGGCGAAAAACGTTGCGGCCGGCACGCGCATCGGCTTTGATACGCTGCTGATGACCAATGCAGAGTTTACGCGGCTCTCGGCCACGCCGTGCGAACTGGTACCGCTCGCGCGCTCTCCGTTCGATACCCTCTGGGTTGACCGCCCTGCCGCCCCCGCAGGGCTTATCCGCGAGATGCCTGTAGACATCAGCGGCGAAAGCAGCGCCGCCAAACGCCAGCGCGCCGCCGCCGTGCTGGCAGAGCACCGCGCGGATTATCTGGCCGTTACCCTGCCGGACAATATCGCCTGGCTGCTGAACGTGCGGGGCTCAGATATCCCCTTTTGCCCGGTGCCTCTGTCGTTTGCCCTGCTGAGCCGCGAGGGTGCGGTGGAATGGTTTGTGGATGACAGCAAGCTGAATGCGCTGCCGGATGCCGTGCGGAACGCCTTCACGATTGCGCCTCAGGAAGCCTTTATCCCGCGCTGTAGGCAGCTTGCGCAGGGTAAGCGGGTCATGATCGATCCCGATTCCGCACCGGTGGCGTTACGCTTTGCGGTTGAACCTCAGGGGGAAATTATCTGGCAGACCGACCCGATCACCCTGATGAAAGCTTCGAAAAACCCGGTGGAGCTGGCGGGCTATCGTGAATGTCATCACCAGGACGGTGCGGCATGGGTGAATTTCCTGGCCTGGCTGAGCCGGGAAGTTCCTCAGCGGGCCGCGTCGGGAATGCCGCTGACCGAGCTTGACGTGCAGGCGAAACAGCTTGCGTTCCGCCTGCAACAGCCTGGCTTTGTCGAGCCGAGTTTCGCCACCATTTCCGCTTCCGCGAGTAACGCGGCGATGTGCCATTACCACTCAAGCGAGGCCAGCAACAAGCCCATCGGCCACGACCACTTTTACCTGAATGATTCCGGGGGGCAGTACCGCAACGGCACCACGGACGCGACGCGTACCCTGGCCTGGGGAAAGGTCGATCCACAGCAGCGTTTGCACTACACCGCAGTGCTTAAAGGCTTCCTGTCGCTGATTACCCTTCAGTTCCCGTCCGGCACTCAGGGGCACCAGCTGGATGCCTTTGCGCGCCGTCCGCTGTGGGAGTTGGGACTGGATTACGACCACGGCACCGGGCATGGCGTAGGGCATCAGCTTCTGATCCACGAGAACCCGCACCGTTTTGCGCAAAAGGTCAACCCGTGGCCGCTGGTGGCGGGCAATATTATGACCATTGAGCCGGGTTACTACCTGGGCGATAGCCACGGTATTCGCATTGAAAACCAGGTGGAGATTGTCGAAAGCCGTCCGGGATTTTGTAAGTTTGCCTCGCTGACGCTGATCCCAATCGATTTAAGCCAGGTGGAGCTGCATCTGTTGAGCGAGTCAGAAAAACAGTGGCTGGATGAGTACCACCAGCAGGTACGAGAGGCGCTTTCACCCCGGGTGGACAGCGATGCGCGGCCGTGGCTGGTGGAGGCAACGGCGCCAATACGTGTGAACCGGTAGTGCGGCTTTTGCCGGGTGGTGGCTTCGCCTTACCCGGCCTACGATTCGATGTTTTTGTAGGTCGGGTAAGCGGAGCGCCACCCGACAATTTTACTGAACGCAGAAAAGCAAAAAGCCTGCTTAAAAGCAGGCTTTTTTAATTTGGCTCCTCTGACTGGACTCGAACCAGTGACATACGGATTAACAGTCCGCCGTTCTACCGACTGAACTACAGAGGAATCGTGTGAACGGGGCGCATATTATCGATGCGCCCTGAGGATGTCAAAGGGTGAATGCAGATTTTCAATCGTTTGCCGATTTATTCTCCACTTCGCACATTTGTCAGGCACTTGCCGTTTCCGAAACCTCCTGCTCCGGTTTTTTTCGCGGATATTTCCACAGCCAGCGTCCGCTCACCATGCGCCAGTAGAACAGCGCCCCGCGCACGGCCCAGTCAAGGAACATCCCCAGCCAGACGCCGACAACGCCCATACCTAACATTACCCCCAGCGTGTAGCCCGCCACGACGCGGCAGCCCCACATGCCGAGCATGGAGACCCACATCGCAAACCGGGCATCGCGCGCCCCTTTCAGCCCGGCAGGAAGTACCCAGGACGCGGCCCAAATTGGCATAAACGCCGCGTTGAGCCAAATCAGCACCTTCACGACCTCTTTCACGTCATTTTCGTGCGTATAGAACGAGGCCATCAGCCCGGCTAAAGGCGCAGTTCCCCACGCAATCGCCGTCAGTCCAATGGTTGAAAGCCAGAAGACATGCCGAAGCTGCCGTTCCGCCTGCCCTATCTGCCCCTTTCCGAGGCGTCTGCCGGTGATGATCGTCGACGCCGATCCCAGTGCGTTTCCGGGCAGGTTAATGAGCGAGGCGATGGAGAAAGCAATAAAGTTGCCGGCGATGACGTCTGTTCCCATCCCGGCAACAAACATCTGCGTCAGCAGTTTCCCACCGTTAAACAACACGGATTCGATGCTGGCCGGAATACCGATCCCCATCACTTCCCAGATAATGGCGAAGTTAAGCGGACGGAAATAGCTTTTCAGCGTCAGGCGCAGCGATGGCGTAATTCCCGCCATCAGCACGCCGATTATCGCCGCCGCACCAATATAACGGGAAATGGTCAGCCCTAATCCCGCGCCGACAAAGCCCAGCCCCTCCCAGGAAAAGACACCGTAAATCAAAACGCTGCTGATAATGATGTTCAGGATGTTCATGCCGCCGTTTATTAGCAGTGGAATTTTGGTATTCCCTGCGCCACGAAGCGCACCGCTACCAATCAGCGCGATGGCAGCCGCCGGATAGCTCAGCACCGTCATTTCCAGATAGGTGAGCGCCAGATCCTTCACTTCACCTGTCGCTTCACCCGCGACGATGTCGATAATTTCTTTGCCGTAATAATGGATAACCGCCGCCAGGATGATCGAAAAGAGGGTCATGATCATCAGCGACTGTCTGGCCGCCTCCCGGGCGCGTTTTGGATCGAGTTTCCCAAGACTAAACGCCACCACTACCGTTGTACCGAGATCGATAGCGGCAAAGAAGGACATCACAACCATGTTGAAACTGTCCGCCAGCCCTACCCCGGCCATGGCTTCTTTACCGAGCCAGCTCACCAGGAAGGTGCTTAACACCCCCATCAACAGGACGCAGGTATTCTCCAGGAAAATAGGCACAGCAAGGGGGGTGATTTCACGCCAGAACAGAACTCGATAACTCTTACGTTTTGCATACCAGGGCGTGCGCATAATCGCCTGGCGCAGGGGTGCGGTGACGTTCAAAATGGGCCTTAACGAGAAAGTTGAAACTCCATTTCAAATGATGGGGCAGAAATGCGTATCCTGCAAAGTATTTTCCATAAAATTATGTTTGGATTTACAACAAAATGACGACAGAATCATCAAACAATCACTTTTGCCTGAGATCAGGTTTGACAAAAGTTTTTTCGCCGCTAAGATAAGCCTCCACAACGATTCCTCTGTAGTTCAGTCGGTAGAACGGCGGACTGTTAATCCGTATGTCACTGGTTCGAGTCCAGTCAGAGGAGCCAAATTTAAAAAGCCTGCTTTTAGAGCAGGCTTTTTGCTTTTTTGCGTTCGTGAAATTGTCGGGTGGCGGCTTCACCTTACCCGACCTACGTGATAACAGTACTGTAGGCCCGGTAAGCGCAGCGCCACCGGGCAACAGAGTGTGCGATTACTCGCCTTTAGCGTCGACGTTTTTGATTTCGCCCATCACTTTCAGTTTTTTGGAGATGTCGCGACGCTCTTTGGACAGCTCAGCGTTTTTGATGATGTAGTCATCAACGCGATCTTCATAATCGCTCTTCATGCTGGCGATGATGCCCTGAATGGCTTCAACGCTCATACCTGGCTTGATGTAGTCGCTCAGGTTGTCCAGCAGCAGGACACGTTTCTGGTTGTCACGGATCTTCTTCTCTACGTCCTGGATTTCGCGCTGTAGCTTGTTTTTGCGGCGGAACAGGCGGACGAACTCCAGAACATCCTGGAACGAAGGCTTGGTAGTTTCCATTTTTACACCCCTGATAATGTGAGATTCGGATTCGTTAAAGCAACCGTTTTAACAGACAGCGGCTGCGAATGACAATGAGTATATCGTTTAAAACCATCATAACCCTAATTGTTGCTGAATCGAAGCAGCAGGCATCACATACGCTTTTTATTTGCGCAGTGCCCGGCAAATCAGCTGCGATAACAACTCCAGCTGTCGCGCCAGCTCCATACTCAGCCAGACATAGCCGTGGATGGGCGTTTCCGACACATTGTCGCCCTGACGCTCATTCATCAGCTGTTTGAGCTCGATGACGATGTCATTCAGCCGCTCGCTGTTCGCCCGTATCGGCTGTGGGTTACCTTCGTAAAGTGCATGAGCGATGGTCAGCAGGGTTTGTTGCGTCATCTGCTGCGTCTCTTTCAGCGTATGCGCGTTGAGCATCAGAAGATGGCTGGGGCGTGAGGCCCAGTGGGCATTGATTTGCAGTTCAAGCATACAGACCAGATTACGGCTGACCGTTTGAATGGCTTCAAAAATGGCTTTCTGGATATGCGTCTCTTTGCTTGCCGGGGTAATTAACCCGCGCATTTTGACCACATCATTAAGGATTTTTTGCAGGTGCTTTTCCAGCCGCGGACGCTCAATCAGATTCGGCGAAAACCCGGCCTGGTAAACCCGGTTAAATGCCGTGACGTAGTTTGCCATCTGAATGCGCCAGTGCAGGAAGGCGCGCTGCGGCCAGATGCCGGTAAACAGCATGGCGAGCAACGAGCCGAGGATCACGTCCCCGCTTCGCCACAATGCGGTGGTCATATCGCCCGCCGGTGCGCCGACCACTACCGCGAGCGTAATGCCAATCAGCAGCGCCTGATACGGTTTCTTGCCGAGGGCCAGCCATCCGCAAAGAAACATCGCCACCGCGCACCACAGCAACATGAACGGAAATGAAATTAGCTCCAGCTTCAGGGCGATAAGCCCAAGCGCCGAGCCTAAAACGGTACCGCCTATGCGTTCGAAAGCGCGAGGGACCACGTTCCCCCAGAATGAGATCGGCCCCATCACCACCACCAGCGTGATCAGCGGCCACGTTCCTTCCGGGATATCCAGCAAACGAACCAGTACGAAGGTCAGCACAAACGCCAGCGCAATGCGGCAACCGTGCACCACGCGATAATGTTTGTATAACCGAATTTCAAAAGGGGTTAATGACTTGTCGGGGCGCACACCCGTCTCCAGCTCTACGGCAAACCACAATTGTACTGTGTTTTCAGCCGGGTGGATCGCGCCCGGCTGAAAAACCCTGCGTTTCGCAGGATTATCCCACTTTGTGCTCTACCGGTACAAACATCTCAATATCCCAGTAGCCGTCAGCATTGCCATCGTTCAGATAGCGTTCGAAGCAGGGTTTTGGCGCAATCTGGAATTTGCTGTCTTCCAGCAGGGAGTTGAAGAACTGATACCACGGGGTGGCGAAATCATGATTTTCGACGCGCGCGGCGGCAATAGCATACTCTCCGGCAGCAATTTCGGTCAGCATTACCCCTTCGCTGTTATCAGGGATAGTGAAATCGTCCGCTACCGTTACGGCGGTAACGCAGCGAAGCTTTTCTGCCGGCACGTCATCCGGATTGTCATAATAAACGGCCACCCACTCCTGCGGCTGAATATGACGTCCATCTACCCACATAACCAGCTGTTCAAATCCCTGCTTGACCGTCTTTTCCCACGGCCCCACGAGATGAAAGCCAGCGATCGTACGTTTCTGTTGCTGCCTGATGCTGTAGTCCATGCTGCCTCCGTTTATTACTGTATATATATACACTATAAAGCAGAATCGAGATTATCGGCAAACCAGGAGTGTTTATTATGTGAGCAGACTCGCAACACTGCCAGTCTGCCCGAAAAGGTTAGAGTTTATGATGCAGATAATCGCCGAGGCGGGAGAAAAGGCCGCCCTTTTCAACGCGCTCCAGCGTAACCAATGGCCAGTGCGCTACCACCTTGTCACGATCGTACAGCTGGATCTCCCCTACCCGCTGATGCGCGGCAATCGGCGCTTCCAGCTCTTTTTTATCCATTACATATTTCGCCTTGATGTTCGGCACTTCCGTTTTGGGTAATGCCAGCCAGAAATCCTGATCCGTGCCCAGCGCGATCTGCTCTTTATCGCCATACCAGATGCGTTCGGTTCCCACTTTTTTGCCGTTATGCAGGATCTGCACCGTATCGAAATTTTGCTGTCCCCAGTGGAGCAGCTTGCGCGCCTGATCTTCACGTCCTTTCGGGCTGTCTGCCCCCATCACCACCGCAATCAGTCGACGCTGACCATCCACCGCGGAGGCGATCAGGTTAAAGCCCGCGCCCGAGGTGTGTCCCGTTTTCAGACCATCCACGTTCATGGTCTTATCCCACAGCAGGCCGTTGCGGTTCTGCTGAGTGATGCCGTTCCAGGTCAGACTTTTCTCGCTGTACATGTGGTAGAACTCAGGCTCGCCGTGGATGATGGCCCGGGAAAGCACGGCTAGATCGTAAGCGGAGCTGTGCTGACCGGGTGCATCCAGCCCGTGTACGGTTTCGAAGTGGGTATCGCGCAGGTTCAGCTTTTCAACGTAGTCATTCATCATCCTGACGAACTGCGGCTGACCGCCCGCCACGTGATCCGCCAGCGCCACGCAGGCGTCATTGCCGGAATCAACAATCAGGCCGCGGCTGAGATCGCGCACGGAAACCCGATCGCCCTCCTTCAGAAACATCAGCGACGAACCGTCAAAGACCGGATTGCCTTTTGCCCAGGCGTCACGTCCGACCGTCACAATGTCATCGGGGCTGATGCGGTGGCTATCAATAGCACGATCGACAACGTACCCCGTCATCAGTTTGGTCAGGCTCGCCGGATTACGCTGCTGATGTTCGTTGCCCGCCGTTAAGATTTGACCCGTGGTGTAATCCATCAATACCCAGGATCCTGCCTGGATGGCAGGCGGCTGAGGTGAAAAATCCAGCGGCTCGGCAGCCAGCGCGGATGAAATACTCGAAGCGAGTAAAGAAACAGCAATAAACAGACGGCGTTTCAACGGTATATCCTCAGGTCAGTAAAAATCGATGACCTTTTTACGGGAGTTCTGATGTCGTTACCTGCCTTAATTGCAAAAAAATGTGACAGCACGCAGATTTTTTCGGAACAAATCTCGCAAATTTCTTGCCTGAAGGTGCTTTTTATTCGGACTGCTCACCCCAATCGTTTACCATAGAGACGTCAATTTTTAACAGGATGAGATTACTGGTGTCTGACTCTGCCGCGCGCCCGACTTTTTTGTTCCACGATTACGAAACCTTTGGCACCCATCCGGCGCTGGACCGACCGGCGCAGTTTGCGGCTATCCGAACCGATGACGAATTTAACGTCATCGGCGAACCCGAGGTGTTTTACTGTAAACCCGCCGATGACTATCTGCCGCAGCCGGGCGCGGTGATGGTGACGGGCATCACCCCTCAGGAAGCGCGGGATAAAGGCGTTAGCGAAGCAGAATTTGCCCGTCGCATCCACGACCTGTTCACGGTGCCCAATACCTGCGTGGTGGGTTACAACAACATCCGTTTTGACGATGAAGTGACGCGCAATATCTTCTACCGCAACTTCTACGATCCGTATGCCTGGAGCTGGCAGAACCGCAATTCGCGCTGGGATTTGCTGGATATTATGCGCGCCTGCTATGCGCTGCGCCCGGAGGGAATTAACTGGCCGGAGAACGACGACGGCTTGCCGAGCTTCAGGCTCGAGCATCTGACGCGGGCCAACGGCATTGAGCACAGCAACGCCCACGACGCGATGGCAGACGTCTACGCGACCATCGCTATGGCGAAGCTCGTAAAAACCGCGCAGCCTCGCCTGTTTGAGTATCTGCTGAGCCATCGCAGCAAGCAAAAGCTGATGACGCTGATTGACGTGCCGCAGATGAAACCGCTGGTGCATATTTCAGGGATGTTCGGTGCGTGGCGCGGGAACACAAGCTGGGTGGCGCCGCTTGCCTGGCATCCAGACAACCGTAACGCCGTCATCATGGTGGATCTTGCCGGGGATATCTCGCCGCTGCTTGAGCTCGACAGCGACACCTTACGTGAACGGCTTTATACGCCGAAAGAGGCGCTGGGTGACCTGCCAGCCGTACCCGTAAAACTGGTGCACATCAATAAATGCCCGGTGCTTGCGCAGGCCAACACGCTGCGCCCGGAAGACGCCGACCGGCTGGGGATTAACCGTCAGCACTGCCTCGATAACCTGAAAGTGCTGCGCGACAACCCGCAGGTGCGCGAGAAAGTCGTCGCCATTTTTGCCGAAGCAGAGCCGTTCGTGCCGTCTGAGAATGTGGATGCGCAGCTTTATAACGGCTTCTTTAGCGATGCCGATCGCGCGGCGATGAACATCGTGCTGCAAACCGACCCGCGTAATTTGCCCGCGCTGGATATCACCTTTGCGGACACGCGTATTGAGAAGCTGATGTTTAACTACCGTGCGCGCAACTATCCAGGCTCGCTGGATGAAGCAGAGCAGGAGCGCTGGTTACAGCATCGGCGCAACGTGTTTACGCCTGAGTTTCTTAATAGCTATGCCCAGGAGCTGGAGATGCTTTACGGCCAGTATGAAGGGAATGCTGAGAAACAGGCGCTGCTGAAAGCGCTGTTCCAGTACGCGCAAGAAATTGTCTGAGTAGCGGGTACAAAAAAGCCGGAGGCGATGTCTCCGGCTTTTTTTTTTGCCGGTTGGCGCTAACGCTTACCCGGCCTACAAAACTGTAGGTCGGGTTGAGCATAGCCGCCACCCGACACAGTCTTACGCGACGTCTTCGTACTGAGGAACCGGGTTGCGGAAGCTCTTCGTTACGCAAGCCAGGTAAATCAGACCGATTGCACCCCAGATCAGACCCAGAACCATTGAGCTCTCTTCCAGGTTGATCCACAGGGCGCCCACCGTCAGGGCACCACACACTGGCAGCACCAGATAGTTGATGTGGTCCTTCAGCGTCTTGTTGCGCTTCTCACGGATCCAGAACTGCGAAATCACGGAGAGGTTAACGAAGGTGAACGCCACCAGCGCACCAAAGTTAATCAGCGCAGTGGCCGTTACCAGGTCGAACTTGATTGCCAGCAGGGCAATCGCGCCCACCAGCAGTACGTTCCACGCCGGGGTACGCCATTTCGGATGCACGTAACCAAAGAAGCGAGTTGGGAACACACCGTCACGGCCCATCACGTACATCAGACGAGAAACGCCCGCGTGCGCTGCCATACCGGATGCCAGTACGGTGACGCTGGAGAAGATCAGCACGCCCCACTGGAAGGTTTTACCCGCCACGTACAGCATGATTTCAGGCTGCGATGCATCCGGATCTTTAAAGCGAGAGATATCCGGGAAGTACAGCTGTAAGAAATAAGACGCACCGATGAAGATCAGGCCGCCAATCAGCGCGGTCAGGAAAATCGCTTTCGGGATCACGCGCTCAGCGTCTTTGGTCTCTTCAGACAGAGAAGAGATACCGTCGAAGCCCAGGAACGAGAAGCACAGGATAGTCGCCCCGGTGATCATCGGCACAACGTGCGCACCTTCAGACCAGAACGGACGGGTGCTGGTCAGCGTACCTGCGCCTTCACCGTGGGAAACGCCGTAGATGATCAGCCCAACGATAACCGCAACAATCCCCATCTGAAGGATCACGATCAGGGTGTTGAAGTTAGCCACGGTCTTGATGCTGCGCAGGTTAGAGATGGTCATAAAGGCCACCAGCGCCACAACGAAGATCCACGACGGTACGGAAGGTACCAGCGCTTCGAAGTAAATTTTTGCCAGCAGAATGTTGATCATCGGCATGAACAGGTAGTCCAGCAGTGATGACCAGCCCACCATAAAGCCAACAGCCGGGCTAATGGATTTCTGAGCATAGGTGTACGCAGAGCCTGCGGACGGGAAACGGCGAACCAGTTTACCGTAGCTCAGCGCTGTAAAGAGAATGGCGACCAGCGCAAAGGCGTACGCCGTTGCAACGTGACCGTCAGTAAGGCCTGATACGATACCGAATGTATCGAACAGCGTCATCGGTTGCATATAGGCAAGGCCCATCATAACAACCGGAATCAACGTAAGCGTTTTACGTAATTCCACGCGAGAGGTGTTTGGAGTTGCGTTATGCGACATAGTTATTCTCCTTTACGGTGATAACCGCCACGTAAGCGAAAAATTGCCCCATTTCTTTCTTCCTCAGCGACAACAACTGTCGGATTTTAGTAAATATCTATCCGGTACGAAGCCCGGCCTCTTGGTTTTTAGTTTCGTTTCGTACATGCAAAAAAAAATAACCGACGCCTTTTATATCGTCGATTATTCATTTGTTTGCAGCGGCGGCATTTTGCCCTATTCCAGATACAAAAGGCAATACATTGAGAAACCTGCCCATAAATTAATTTTACTAACTGGTTGATTTCCCATCATCTGCCTGAGTGTAAACTGTCGCGATAGCACTATTTGCTAAAATTTCGTCTCGCCACCAGGCGCTGGCAAGCCCGGCGGTCTGTTCATTCCAGCCCACCCATACCGATTCGTTACTGCTCTGCGCTAAAACCTGTTTTTCCACCAGCGCGCCGCTTTCAATAAAGCGCTGTGCTAAATAACGGGGAAGGTAGCCGCACCCCAGGCCGCTTATTTGCAGTTCCAGCTTGGTTTTAAAATCGAAAACGGTGATGGCCTCCTGCTCATCCAGAAGCTGCGATGAAATGCCGCACTCGGGGCGGGAGCTGTCTCCCACCACAATGGCGCGATGGTTTTTAATGACGCGTCTTGAAACAGGCTCCGGTTCATTCGCCAGCGGGTGGTGAGGCGCAACGGCAAAGATCTGCTCCAGAACGCCCAGCCGGGCGAAACCAAATTCACTCAGTTGAGGAGGCTCATGCAGCGCTCCAACGATGATATCCGCCCTGCCCTGCGTTAAGGCATCCCACGAGCCGCCCAGCACGCCGTTGATAAAAACCAGCCGCGTGACGCTATGGCGCTGATAGAACGCCTCAATAAGCGGGGTAAGCAGCGAAAAAGGGAAAGTATCATCAACCCCAATCACTAGCTCATTTTCCCAGCCCTGATGAAGTTTGACGGCCTGTTTTTCCAGCTCGCGAACCGTATGCAGCACGTCACGCCCTTTTTCCAGCAGCATCTGCCCAGTACGGGTGAAACGCGCGCGATGGCCAGTGCGGTCAAGGATTTGAATATTAAGATCGCTCTCGAGCTTTTGCACGGTGTAGCTCAGAGCCGAAGGGGTTTTATAGAGCTTCGCCGAGGCGGCGGCAAAGCTCCCCTCTTTTTCCAGCGCATCCAGAATAACAAGAACATCCAGCAGCGGTTTCATCTTCGCCCCCTTGCGGTGTGCGATGGCCTCCGCCGGCGCAATTATTCCATGGGCATAACCAGCGGATCGGGATACTGATATTCAAATCCCAGTTCATGGCAAATACGATTGCCATCAATAATTTTGCCTTTGCGCTCCCCCTGCGCCTCACTGAACACCGGCGGCGCCAGACCAAGCTGGCGCGCCATCAGCGGATAAAAGGTGCTGCGTGGCGGATGCGAAGGCGCACATATATTATAGATGTGCCCCCCTTTCGGAGCCTGTAAAAGCAGCTCTATTGCACCGATAACATCTTCAAGGTGTACAAGGTTAACGCCGTGCTGACCATCCGGCGCGGATTTACCGGCAAAGAAGCGTCCCGGATGACGCCCCGGCCCCACCAGCCCGGCGAGGCGTAAAATATCCACCTGCGTGCCTGGCAGATTGTGCAGCCAGTCTTCCAGCTCTTTCAGTACCCGTCCGCTGGCGGTTACCGGACGGCGCTCGGTGTTTTCTTTCGCCGTACCGTCGATATCGCCATAGACGGAGGTCGAGCTGGTGAAAATGATACGCGGAATATGGTGCGCCAGGGCGCTGTCGACAATCTCCTGCACCGCCTGCAGGTAAAACGTCTCGCCCGGCCCGCTGCGCCGCGCTGGTAAGGTAATGACCAGCGCGTCCACATTCATCAGTTCATCCAGCTCGTCGGTATCGCAGATAAGCTCGGGTTCGAGACGCAGCTCGACACCATCAATGCCGCACATGCGCGCCGCCTCAACCCCGTCCCGCGTAGTCTTACTCCCTGTCACCTGCCAGCCTTTCGCGGCTAATGACATCGCCAGTGGCATTCCTAACCACCCTAATCCGACAATCGCGACCTTTTTCATGACATTCTCCGCTTAACGACGCCTGTTATAAGGCTACGCCAGCCTTATGGAACGCACAATTCATACCATCAATATGAAATGAATTAATGATCAAAAAAAGCCCTTGCTTTATGGCGTACAACTGGTTTAGGTTAAAAGACATCAAATGCATAAGCATTCAACGAGAATTTATATGACACGCGTTCCTTTTAAAAACCACCATCATCACCATCATCCTGACTAGTCTTTCAGGCGATGTGTGCTGGAAGACGTTTGGATCTTCCAGTGGTGCATGAACGCATGAAAAAGCCCCCGGAAGATCTTCTTCCGGGGGCTTTTTTTTGGACCGCATTCAGACAGGTTAAAACAGGTTAACGAGGAACACAGAATGTTAGATAACTCACGTTTACGCATAGCTATTCAAAAATCAGGCCGTTTAAGCGATGATTCACGCGAACTGCTGGCCCGCTGCGGGATTAAAATCAACCTGCACACCCAGCGCCTGATCGCCCTGGCTGAAAATATGCCGATCGACATTCTGCGCGTACGTGATGACGATATTCCGGGCCTGGTGATGGATGGCGTCGTTGACCTCGGCATCATCGGCGAAAACGTACTGGAAGAAGAGTTATTAACCCGCCGCGCGCAGGGCGAAGATCCGCGCTACTTTACCCTGCGTCGTCTGGACTTCGGCGGCTGCCGCCTGTCGCTGGCCACGCCGGTTGATGAAGCCTGGGATGGCCCGGCCGCGCTGAACGGCAAACGTATCGCCACCTCTTACCCTCACCTGCTGAAGCGTTACCTCGATCAAAAAGGCGTGCAGTTTAAATCTTGTCTGCTGAATGGCTCTGTTGAAGTGGCGCCACGCGCGGGCCTGGCCGATGCCATCTGTGACCTCGTCTCCACCGGCGCCACGCTCGAAGCGAACGGCCTGCGCGAAGTGGAGGTGATCTACCGCTCCAAAGCGTGCCTTATCCAGCGCGACGGCGAGATGGCCGATGCCAAACAGCAGCTCATCGACAAGCTGCTGACCCGTATTCAGGGCGTGATTCAGGCGCGTGAATCCAAATACATCATGATGCACGCGCCTACCGAGCGCCTGGACGAAGTGATTGCCCTGCTGCCAGGTGCTGAGCGCCCAACCATTCTGCCGCTGGCGGGCGACCAGCAGCGCGTGGCGATGCACATGGTGAGCAGCGAAACCCTGTTCTGGGAAACGATGGAAAAACTGAAGGCGCTGGGCGCGAGTTCTATTCTGGTGCTGCCAATTGAGAAGATGATGGAGTAACGACCATGAGCTTTAACACAATCATCGACTGGAATACCTGTAGCGACGCGCAACAGCGCGAGCTGCTGATGCGCCCGGCAATTTCAGCCTCAGAGAGCATCACCCGCACCGTGGCGGAGATCCTCGATAACGTCAAAGCCCGCGGAGACGACGCGCTGCGCGAGTACAGCGCGAAGTTTGATAAAACTGAGGTCGACGCGTTACAGGTCACCGCGCAGGAGATCGCCGGGGCGGAAAGCCGCCTTGGGGATGAGATCAAACAGGCGATGGCCGTCGCAGTGAAAAATATTGATACCTTCCACACCGCGCAGAAATTGCAGGCGGTGGATGTGGAAACCCTGCCCGGCGTGCGCTGCCAGCAGGTGACGCGCCCGGTGGCGTCCGTTGGCCTCTATATTCCTGGCGGCTCTGCCCCGCTGTTTTCGACCGTCCTGATGCTGGCCACTCCGGCACGTATTGCCGGTTGTCAGAAGGTGGTGCTCTGCTCTCCGCCACCGATCGCCGATGAGATCCTGTATGCGGCGAAGCTGTGCGGCGTGCAGGCGATCTATAAAGTGGGCGGTGCGCAGGCGATTTCCGCCCTGGCGTTCGGGACGGAGTCTGTTCCCAAAGTCGACAAAATCTTTGGCCCGGGTAACGCATACGTTACCGAAGCGAAGCGCCAGGTCAGTCAGCGTCTGGACGGCGCGGCGATTGATATGCCTGCCGGTCCGTCTGAAGTGCTGGTGATTGCCGACAGCGGCGCTACACCGGATTTCGTGGCCTCTGACCTGCTCTCGCAGGCCGAGCACGGCCCTGACTCGCAGGTGATTTTACTGACGCCAGATGCCGACATGGCAAAACGCGTGGGCGAGGCCGTTGAGCGTCAGCTGGCCGACCTGCCGCGTGCGGAAACGGCGCGTCAGGCGCTATCGGCCAGCCGACTGATTGTGGCTCGCGATATCGACCAGTGCATCGCCATCTCCAACCAGTACGGTCCTGAGCACCTGATTATTCAGACCCGTAACGCGCGCGATCTGGTCGACAGCATAACCAGCGCAGGCTCGGTGTTCCTCGGGGACTGGTCACCGGAATCCGCCGGGGATTACGCCTCCGGCACCAACCACGTGCTGCCCACGTATGGCTATACCTCAACCTGCTCCAGCCTGGGGCTGGCGGATTTCCAGAAGCGCATGACCGTGCAGGAACTCTCCCGCGAGGGATTTGCCTCGCTGGCGTCGACCATCGAAACCCTGGCCGCCGCCGAGCGCCTGACTGCCCACAAAAATGCCGTGACGCTGCGCGTTGCCGCCCTGAAGGAGCAAGCATGAACATTGAAGAATTAGCCCGCGAAAATGTCCGTCGCCTGACGCCCTATCAGTCTGCGCGTCGTCTGGGCGGGAACGGCGACGTCTGGCTGAATGCCAACGAATACCCCACGGCGGTGGCCTTTGAGCTCTCGCAGCAGACGCTGAACCGCTACCCGGAGTGTCAGCCGAAAGCGGTGATCGAGAACTATGCGCAGTATGCAGGCGTGAAGCCTGAGCAGGTACTGGTCAGCCGTGGGGCGGATGAAGGGATTGAGCTGCTGATCCGCGCCTTCTGCGAGCCGGGTAAAGACGCGGTGATGTACTGCCAGCCCACCTACGGGATGTACAGCGTCAGCGCCGAAACCTTTGGCGTGGCCTGCCGCAACGTACAGGCGCTCGACAACTGGCAGCTGGATTTGCAGGGCATCGCCGATAACCTCGACGGCGTGAAGGTGGTGTTTGTCTGTAGCCCGAACAACCCGACCGGGCAGATTATCAATCCGCAGGATATCCGTTCCCTGCTGGAAATGACGCGCGGCAAAGCGCTGGTTGTGGCCGACGAAGCCTACATTGAGTTCTGCCCGCAGGCGACGCTGGCAGGCTGGCTTGAAGAGTATCCGCATCTCGTCGTGCTGCGTACCCTGTCGAAAGCCTTCGCTCTCGCCGGTCTTCGCTGCGGTTTTACGCTGGCAAATAAAGCGGTTATCGACCTGCTGCTGAAAGTGATCGCCCCGTATCCGCTCTCAACGCCGGTTGCCGATATTGCGGCACAGGCACTGGCCCCGCAGGGCATCAGCGCGATGCGCGAGCGTGTGGCGCAGATCCTGGAGGAGCGTCAGTATCTAGTCGATGCCCTGAAAACGATTCCGTGCGTGGAGCAAGTGTTCGACTCGGAGACCAACTACATCCTGGTGCGCTTCACCGCCTCAAGCGCGATATTTAAATCGTTGTGGGATCAGGGCATTATCTTACGAGACCAGAATAAACAACCTACCCTGAGCGGCTGCCTGCGTATTACCGTCGGCACCCGCGCGGAGAGCCAGCGCGTGATTGACGCCCTGAAAGCGGAGAAAGTATGAGTCAGAAGTATCTCTTTATCGATCGTGACGGCACCATCATCTCGGAGCCACCCAGCGATTTTCAGGTCGATCGTTTCGACAAGCTGGCCTTTGAACCCGACGTGATCCCGGTGCTGCTGAAGCTTCAGAAAGCAGGCTATAAGCTGGTGATGATCACCAACCAGGACGGTCTGGGCACAGACAGCTTCCCGCAGGCGGACTTTGACGGCCCGCACAACCTGATGATGCAGGTGCTGACCTCGCAGGGCATCGCCTTCGACGAGGTGCTGATCTGCCCGCACATGCCTGCCGACGAGTGCGACTGCCGCAAGCCAAAAGTGAAGCTTGTTGAGCGTTATCTGGCCGAAGAGGCGCTGGATAAAGCGAACAGCTATGTGATTGGCGATCGCCTCACGGACATCACGCTGGCCGAAAATATGGGCATTGCGGGTCTGCGCTATAACCGCGACACGCTAAACTGGGCGATGATTAGCGAGCAGCTCACCAGACGCGACCGCTATTCTCACGTAGAACGCAACACCAAAGAGACGCAGATCGACGTGAAGGTCTGGCTCGATCGTGAAGGCGGCAGCAAGATCCACACCGGCGTCGGTTTCTTCGACCATATGCTGGATCAAATCGCCACTCACGGCGGCTTCCGCATGGAGATCGCCGTTAAGGGCGACCTGTATATCGACGATCACCACACCGTGGAAGATACCGGCCTGGCGTTGGGCGAAGCCCTGAAGCTGGCGCTCGGCGACAAGCGCGGCATCAACCGCTTCGGCTTTGTTCTGCCGATGGACGAGTGCCTGGCGCGCTGCGCGATGGATATCTCCGGGCGTCCGCACCTGGAATATAAAGCCGACTTCACCTACCAGCGCGTGGGCGATCTCAGCACCGAGATGGTGGAGCACTTCTTCCGCTCACTTTCTTACACCATGGGCCTGACGCTGCACCTGAAAACCAAAGGCAAAAACGATCACCACCGCGTCGAGAGCCTGTTCAAAGCCTTTGGCCGTACCCTGCGCCAGGCGATCCGCGTGGAAGGTGACGCCCTTCCCTCGTCGAAAGGAGTGCTGTAATGAACGTGGTGATTCTGGACACCGGATGCGCCAACCTGAACTCCGTACAGTCGGCGATTATGCGCCACGGCTACGAGCCGGTGGTGAGCCGCGACCCGGACGTGGTGCTGCGCGCGGATAAACTCTTTCTGCCGGGCGTAGGCACCGCCCAGGCGGCGATGGATCAGATCCACGAGCGCGAGCTGGTGGATCTCATCAAAGCCTGTACTCAACCGGTGCTGGGCATTTGCCTCGGCATGCAGTTGCTTGGCCGCCGCAGCGAAGAGAGCAACGGCGTCGATCTGCTGGGCATTATAGAAGAAGACGTGCCGAAAATGACCGACCACGGCCTGCCGCTGCCGCACATGGGCTGGAACCGCGTTTATCCGAAGGCGGGCAACAGGCTGTTCCAGGGAATCGAAGACGGCGCGTACTTCTACTTCGTCCACAGCTACGCCATGCCCGTGAACACCTACACCATCGCCCAGTGCAATTACGGCGAGGCGTTCACCGCCGCCGTGCAGAAAGATAACTTTTACGGCGTGCAGTTTCACCCGGAACGCTCCGGCGCCGCCGGCGCGCAGCTGCTGAAAAATTTCCTGGAGATGTGATGATAATTCCCGCTTTAGATTTAATTGACGGCACGGTTGTTCGTCTCCACCAGGGCGATTACGGACAGCAGCGCGACTACGGCAACGACCCGCTGCCGCGGTTACAGGCTTACGCCGCTGAGGGCGCTGAGGTGTTGCACCTGGTCGATCTGACCGGCGCGAAAGATCCGGCCAAACGCCAGATCCCACTGCTTAAAACACTGGTGGCTGGCGTGGACGTCCCGGTGCAGGTGGGCGGCGGCGTGCGTACGGAAGCCGATGTTGCCGCCTTACTGGACGCGGGCGTGGCGCGCGTGGTAGTCGGTTCGACCGCTGTGAAAGATCCTGAGACGGTCAAGGGCTGGTTCCGCCGCTTCGGCGCGGATGCGCTGGTGCTGGCGCTGGATGTGCGCATTGACGCGCAGGGTAACAAGCAGGTCGCGGTCAGCGGCTGGCAGGAAAACTCCGGCGTAACGCTGGAAGAGCTGGTCGGGATGTATCTCCCGGTAGGGCTGAAGCATGTGCTGTGCACGGATATTTCACGCGATGGTACGCTCGCAGGCTCTAACGTCTCGCTGTATGAAGAGGTTTGCGCGCGTTATCCGCAGGTGGCGTTCCAGTCCTCTGGCGGTATCGGCGACCTGGCGGATATCGCCGCTCTGCGCGGAACCGGTGTACGCGGCGTGATCGTGGGTCGCGCGCTGCTGGAAGGCAAATTTACGGTGAAGGAGGCGATTCAATGCTGGCAAAACGGATAATTCCCTGCCTGGACGTGCGTGATGGTCAGGTTGTAAAAGGCGTGCAGTTCCGCAACCACGAGATCATTGGCGATATCGTTCCCCTGGCTAAACGCTATGCCGAAGAAGGCGCAGACGAACTGGTATTTTACGATATCACCGCCTCCAGCGATGGCCGCGTGGTGGACAAAAGCTGGGTGGCGCGCGTGGCAGAGGTGATTGATATTCCCTTCTGCGTGGCGGGCGGAATTAAATCTGCTGACGATGCGGCGAAGATTCTCTCTTTCGGTGCGGACAAAATTTCCATTAACTCCCCTGCCCTGGCCGACCCGGAGCTGATTACGCGTCTGGCGGATCGCTTTGGCGTGCAGTGCATTGTCGTGGGGATCGACACCTGGTTTGATGCCGCAACGGGAAAATATCACGTTAACCAGTACACCGGCGATGAAAGCCGCACGCGCGTCACCCAATGGGAGACGCTGGACTGGGTGCAGGAAGTGCAAAAATGCGGTGCGGGTGAGATCGTGCTGAACATGATGAACCAGGACGGCGTACGCAACGGTTACGACCTCGAGCAACTGAAAAAAGTGCGCGCGGTCTGCCAGGTTCCGCTGATTGCCTCCGGCGGCGCGGGCACCATGGAACACTTCCTTGAAGCCTTCCGCGATGCGAACGTGGACGGCGCGCTGGCCGCCTCTGTGTTCCATAAACAGATTATCAATATTGGTGAGTTAAAAACGTACCTGGCCGACCAGGGCGTGGAGATCAGGGTATGTTAACAGAGCAACAACAGGCGCAGCTGGACTGGGAAAAAACTGACGGATTACTGCCGGTGGTTGTACAGCATGCCGTTTCAGGCGAAGTGCTGATGCTGGGATACATGAACCAGGAGGCACTGGCAAAAACGCTCGACAGCGGCAAGGTGACGTTTTTCTCGCGCACCAAACAGCGCCTGTGGACGAAAGGGGAAACCTCGGGTCACTTCCTGAATGTGGTCAGCATTACGCCAGATTGCGACAACGACACCCTGCTGGTGCTGGTCAACCCGATTGGGCCGACCTGCCACAAAGGCACCAGCAGCTGCTTCGGCGAGGCGAGCCACCAGTGGCTGTTCCTCTATCAGCTGGAACAGCTGCTGGCAGAGCGTAAATCAGCGGATCCCGAGAGCTCGTACACGGCGAAGCTGTACGCCAGCGGCACCAAACGGATTGCGCAGAAAGTGGGTGAAGAAGGCGTTGAAACGGCGCTGGCGGCCACCGTGCATGATCGGGAGGAGCTGACGAACGAAGCGTCGGATTTGATGTATCACCTGCTGGTGCTGCTTCAGGATCAGGAGCTGGATTTAACGACGGTGATTGAGAATCTGCGGAAACGGCATAAATAAATAAAGACCGGGGAAACCCTTATGCTGGTCACTTAAGGTGACCAGCAGTTTTTTTATCCGGGTAATTCCTGCCCTTCACCCTGAGCTCTCTCGGGTAACTACGCTCCCGTCTTCCCGGTAATACCAGCCATCTCGCCTGTTCGTACGGTGACGGTACAGCTCGCTCACCGCACCCGCCGGATAACGACAGGGGTCTTCCAGAGACGTGAGGACTTTTCTACTCCTTTCCGTCCACTTTCCGGCTCAGAAGTCTGGCAGTGACCTCTTCCGGCAGTCCCGGCCATTGATTCCGGGCCAGCGGGCTCGTTTTCAGCTTCACCCGCTCGTCACCCCTCCCCAGACGGCACACGACCTCATACTGGGTATTCTTTATCAGGGGCAGCAGCCAGTGCCGGTTCTCTCCGGCGTGCTGCCAGTGATGCAGCAGCCCCGGGGAGTAATATCCCCTGTCGAACAGGGTGATACTGTTATCCGGTACCCGGTCCGTTAACTGTGCCGCCAGACGCATTTCGCTGACGCTCTCACTGTCGAAAGCGCTGGCGTTAATCAGATGGCTGCTGAGCTCCATTAGACAGACCATGCGCACCTGCGGATAGTTGCCTTCGCTGTGCTGGTTGCCGTGTTTGCTGAACGCTTCGCTGTTCTCCCGCGTATCAGACGTTCTCCAGACCACACCATCCATCGCAAACAGGTACAGTCCGTGCCATTGCGGGTGTGACACCTGCTGGTTCCAGTATTGCTGCGTGATATCAAAAAGCTCCCGGACAGCCCCCTCGCCGAGCTTTTTGCGGCGCTGGATAACGGCGCTTCGTGCGGTGAATGGCGCGCCCGAACGGTCAGTGATATCCATGAGATTAACAATACGGTCATCGGCCTGTCACAGAAAACAGACATGCCAACAACAAGCCATGCAATTGATTCAATGGGAGTTTACGTTTACGGAGCGTCACAGTATCGGTCAGCCTGAAGGCTTCCCGGATAAGTTCTGCGTGGATGAGTTCGGAAAGGGAACAGGCACGTTCCGGTGCGGTGAGATGTATATTACCGGGAGCCTGAGAAAGTTCCATTTTAAAAGGGTCCATGAAGAGACATGAACCTTTTTTACTCCAGCCACTGGATCGGTCAACCGATCCTTAAAAGATCGGCATTAGGGGCGACCCGGTCTTTTTGGTTTGTAAATCAGGCTCTTGGTTTGTAGTTTCTCAGCGCATTGCGGCCAAGGACGACAGCAGAACCGATAATTCCGCCGAGCAGTACGGCAAGGATGAGGGTAATAGCAATTTTCGGGCTGTCGCGTCGGATAGGCAGGTTCGGCTTCATGACGTAACGATAAACGTGAATAGTGTCTGGGTTAACGTTGAGGTTCTGAATATCCAGTAAATTTTGTTTGGTTTGGTAGTAAGCGCCTGAGAAGACCAGTGGACGTGACGCTTCGTTATCAATCATTGACTTGAGCGCTACGGTACCCAACAGGAACATGGTTTCCTGAGTGACATCCTGAGTCTGTTGAAGTTGCGGAGTGATAATCTTCGCGGCTTCTGCGTTCTTCAGCGCCTCAGTAATCTGCTTGATGCGTAAATCTTTCTGCTCCTGAGCGACCTTCTCCTGATTCTGGAGGGAGTCGTTCAAGGTTGTGATCTGCTGCTTGAGGTTATCTCTGAGGTCAAGCGATAGTTCTTTTGCCGTCTGCTCGTCAACCTGCTGAATATACTGAGCTAATTGCTTTTGAGCTGCTTCAGCGGATTCGCCCTGATAGCTTACGGTTAAAGGCAAACTTTGTCCTTTAACCGTAGGCTCTATAGTCAGTTTTTCCGGTTCTTCCTGATTCTCCAGCGCCTGAGCTAATGCCGAGAAGGAGGAATTGAAACGTCCAATAGCACGATTCTGAATGTCCAACATGGAAGGAGCTGCCCCGCCATAGAGTATATTCAATGCATTGGAATAGGTGGCGATTTGTGCCGCATCAGGCTGGGCTATGATGGCAGATGACGTCCATTTCTCTTTGGCTACAGTGATGTAAACGCCAGCAAGAACGATGAAAGCAGCAATAAAAGCCCCTATCACCCACTTACCACGCCACAGCTGTAACATTACATCAAGTAAATCAATTTGCTCCGGGTCATTGTTACGTGCGACCAGGTTATGGTTGTTTTGCGTCATACAATCCCTAACAGATGAAAAAGGGCAAAAATAATCTTGTTTCCATAGTGTATCTCTTGTTGTAGAAAATTCTATAAGAATCCGATGAGTTATATCGGAAAGATGGGTTATGTATGTGAAGAGCAACGCGCTATCATAGACGGATTCTGATGTCCTAGGACATCAACAAGAACACTGTGAATGAGGGAAGCTATGAAATTTCTGGTAACGGGCGCGGCGGGCTTTATCGGTTCTCATGTCAGCAAGCGCCTGCTTGATGCAGGGCATGAAGTTGTTGGGATTGATAATCTGAATGATTACTATGACCCTAACCTCAAGCTCGCTCGCCTCGAACTGCTCAAATCCGGGAGTTTCACCTTCCACAAGCTGGACTTAGCGGACCGCGAGGGCATGGCTGCGCTCTTCGCCAATGAGAAATTTGACCGCGTAATCCATCTTGCCGCACAGGCGGGCGTGCGTTACTCGCTGGAAAACCCGCATGCCTACGCTGATGCGAACCTGGTAGGTCACCTGAACGTGCTGGAAGGCTGTCGCCACAATAAGGTTCAGCATCTTCTGTATGCGTCATCCAGCTCTGTGTACGGCCTCAACCGTAAGATGCCGTTTTCTACTGACGACTCCGTAGATCATCCGGTATCGCTGTATGCCGCAACCAAAAAAGCCAACGAGCTGATGTCGCATACCTATTCGCATCTGTATAACCTGCCGACCACTGGCCTGCGCTTCTTTACCGTCTATGGCCCGTGGGGGCGCCCGGACATGGCGCTGTTCAAATTCACCAAAGCCATGATTGAAGGCAACAGCATCGACGTATACAACTACGGCAAGATGAAGCGCGACTTCACCTATATCGATGATATTGCGGAGGCGATTATTCGCCTACAGGACGTCATTCCTCAGGCAGATGCCGACTGGACGGTCGAAACCGGTTCGCCAGCAACCAGTTCTGCCCCGTATCGCGTGTATAACATCGGTAACAGTTCACCTGTCGAACTGATGGATTACATCACCGCGCTTGAAGAGGCTCTGGGCAAAGAAGCGGTGAAAAATATGATGCCGATCCAGCCGGGGGACGTGCTGGAGACCAGTGCGGACACCAAAGCGCTGTATGACGTTATTGGGTTTAAACCACAAACCTCAGTCAAAGAAGGCGTGAAAAACTTCGTCGACTGGTACCGCAACTTCTTTAACGTTTAAAAACAAAAAACCCGGCAGATTGCCGGGTTTTTTTATATCACGATTTTAATCAGTCGCTGCCGAACAAATCGCGGGTATAGACTTTATCTTTCACGTCCGCCAGCTCTTCCGCCATACGGTTGGAGATAATTACATCCGCTTCTTTCTTGAATGCATCCAGATCGCGAATGACGCGAGAGTGGAAGAACTCGTCTTCCTGCATGGCCGGTTCATAAATAATGACCTGCACGCCCTTCGCCTTAATACGCTTCATGATCCCCTGAATGGAAGAAGCGCGGAAGTTATCGGAACCGCTCTTCATGATCAGGCGATACACGCCCACCACTTTCGGCTGACGCGCCAGAATGGAATCCGATATGAAGTCTTTACGCGTACGGTTAGCATCCACAATTGCGGAAATCAGGTTATTTGGCACAGCCTGATAGTTTGCCAGCAGCTGCTTGGTGTCTTTTGGCAGACAGTAGCCGCCGTAACCGAATGACGGGTTATTGTAGTGGTTGCCGATACGCGGGTCGAGGCACACGCCTTCAATGATCTGACGGGTGTTCAGGCCTAAGCTCTCTGCATAGCTGTCCAGCTCGTTGAAGTAAGCCACGCGCATTGCCAGATAGGTGTTAGCGAAAAGCTTAATCGCCTCTGCTTCAGTGGAGTCGGTGAACAGAACCGGAATATCTTGCTTGATGGCGCCTTCCTGAAGCAGCACCGCAAAACGCTCCGCACGCTCGGAACGCTCACCGATCACGATACGGGATGGGTGCAGGTTATCGTATAACGCCCTGCCCTCGCGGAGAAACTCCGGCGAGAAGAAGACATTATCAATACCCAACTCTTCTTTAATCGATTTGGTGAAGCCTACTGGAATGGTCGATTTGATAACCATTACGGCGTTAGGATTGATCGCTACAACGTCTTTAATAACTGCCTCAACGGTAGAGGTGTTGAAGTAGTTGGTTTTCGGATCGTAGTCGGTTGGCGTGGCGATGATGACGTAATCCGCATCACGATACGCATCTTCTTTGTCGGTAGTAGCACGGAAATTAAGCGATTTATTCGAAAGATAATCCTGAATCTCTTTGTCAACAATAGGAGACTGCTTCTGGTTCAGCATGTCCACTTTGGCCTGAACGATATCCAGCGCAACCACTTCATGATTCTGGGCAATCAATATACCGTTTGAGAGGCCAACGTAACCAGTTCCGGAGATAGTTATTTTCATTCGCTTATGACTTCTTTGAGTTAATTGTAGAGATGATCGTCAGACCATCGCGAAATAGACTGTTGGGCTTTGTACCTCCAGCCTGACAGAACTGTCAAGGCAAACCAGGACTAATCCCCGCGAGCGGGCCGACATTCAGACAACTTCGAAAAAAAACGTCATTTTTTAACGTAAAAAAACCCGGAGATATCTCCGGGTTATGTTCACCGCAGCTGCATTAACTCAATCCAGCCATTCGGTGTGGAACACACCTTCTTTATCCGTACGCTTATAGGTATGCGCACCGAAGTAGTCACGCTGTGCCTGAATCAGGTTCGCTGGCAGAACGGCAGCACGATAGCTGTCGTAATATGCCACCGCAGCGGAGAAGGTTGGAACCGGAATACCATTCTGTACTGCGTAGGCAACCACGTCACGCAGCGCCTGCTGGTACTCGTCTGCAATCTTCTTAAAGTACGGTGCCAGCAGAAGGTTAGCGATACCTGCGTTTTCAGCATAGGCATCGGTGATTTTCTGCAGGAACTGCGCACGAATGATGCAACCCGCGCGGAAAATCTTCGCGATCTCGCCGTAGTTCAGGTCCCAGTTATTCTCGTCTGACGCCGCACGCAGCTGAGAGAAGCCCTGCGCGTAGGAGACGATTTTACCCAGGTACAGGGCGCGACGAACTTTCTCGATGAACTCAGCTTTGTCACCGGCTGGTTTAGCCTGTGGGCCTGACAGCACTTTAGAAGCCGCAACGCGCTGCTCTTTCAGAGAAGAGATATAACGCGCAAAGACGGATTCGGTGATCAGAGACAGCGGCTCGCCCAGATCCAGAGAGCTCTGGCTGGTCCATTTACCGGTACCTTTGTTCGCTGCTTCATCCAGAATCACATCAACCAGGTATTTACCCTCTTCATCTTTTTTCATGAAGATATCTTTGGTGATGTCGATCAGGTAGCTGTTCAGCTCGCCTTTGTTCCACTCGGTAAAGGTTTCAGCCAGCTCTTCATTAGAGAGATTCAGGCCGCCTTTCAGCAGGGAGTATGCTTCTGCGATCAGCTGCATATCGCCGTATTCGATGCCGTTGTGCACCATTTTTACATAGTGACCCGCACCGTCCGGACCGATATAAGTCACACACGGCTCGCCATCTTCCGCAACAGCAGCGATTTTAGTCAGAATAGGCGCAACCAGTTCGTACGCTTCTTTCTGGCCACCAGGCATGATAGATGGGCCTTTCAGCGCGCCCTCTTCACCACCGGAAACACCGGTACCGATGAAGTTGAAGCCTTCAGCGGACAATTCACGGTTACGACGAATGGTGTCCTGGAAGAAGGTGTTACCGCCATCAATGATGATGTCGCCTTTTTCGAGGTAAGGCTTCAGGGAGTCGATAGCTGCATCGGTACCTGCGCCCGCTTTCACCATTAGCAGGATTCGACGAGGCGTTTCCAGAGACTCAACGAACTCTTTCACCGTATAGAAAGGAACCAGCTTCTTGCCTGGGTTCTCGGCAATCACTTCTTCAGTCTTATCACGGGAGCGGTTGAAAACGGAGACGGTATAACCACGGCTTTCGATGTTGAGCGCCAGGTTGCGCCCCATCACTGCCATACCGACAACGCCGATCTGTTGCTTGGACATTACATACTCCTGTCAGGTGTGGTCCCACCAGGTACTTCCCGGTGGATATATTATCGAATAATCTTAACTCAGAAATCGAGAGCAGAGGTAGGTAATTATGGTCATTAATACACTTAGCCATAACAAAAGCATGGCTTTATCAAGTGGTCATTTTTGCGTCGTTGAAATACATTGCTTTTTATATTCTTTAATAGTTTTCTGGTAAATATAATAGCTTAACTTAGGTATACGTTTCAAATTCTTATCATCGAAATCGACACCAATTATTCCAAATCTATTTTTGTAACCCCATAACCACTCGAAATTATCGAGCAAGCTCCAAAATAGATAGCCCTGAATATCCAATCCTTCCTTTTTTGCATTCATAACGGCAGTAACATGTCTCTTGAGATAGTCTGCTCTCAACTTATCAGAAATGACCCCTTCCTTAAGTTGTTCATCAGCTAAACCAAAACCTGCACCATTCTCAGTAATAATGAAGGTAGGATGAGCATATTCGGCATCAATCTTTTTCATCATTGTAACCAACGCCTCAGGAGAAACAGGTCCGTTGACGGATGGTTTTTTATCTGGGTTAGGGACATTACCTATTTCAAACGGTTCAGATTTATCATGCCTAACCAATGTTGGACCATAATAATTTACGCCGATGAAATCAGGTTTTCCTTGGGTAATCAATTGCATATCTTGAGATGTGGGCTTAAATTTAGGATATGCTGATTGATACATTTTCAATACTGGATCTGGATATTTTCCCTTATATAGAGCATCGAGAATCCAGTTGTTGTGGAGATCGTTACATAACTGCTCAGTAGTACTATTTGGATGTCCATTATCGATGCAAGGAGATAAGTTTAACGCAATGCCAATACGTCCATCATATTTAGCCTTATGGTAATTACGTACCACCATCGCATTTGCAATCAAAAGGTTGTGTAATGCTACCGCTTGTTTTCCACGAGACGCTACGGACAAAACGTCACGGTATCCGTCTGGTTTTTTTTCAATGAGATTTGCTGCAAGGGGTTCAAGAGTAAAAACATAGCCTTCAGGCTCATTAAAGGTAATAAAATTATGGCTTTTATTACCAAAATTCTCAAAAATTACTTGCGCAAATTTTTCGAACCACACTGGTGATTCAGGGTTAGACCAACTACCTTTTTTATAAAGCGCTAATGGCATGTCCCAGTGGTAAAGTGTAATCACCGGCTCAATATTAGCTTCTTTTAAGTCAGCAATAAGTTGGTTGTAATATTCTAATCCCTTTTTATTTACCGTTACACCGTCAGGCATGACCCTGGACCAGGATATGGAGAAGCGGTACGAATTGACACCTAATTCTTTCATGAGTTGTATATCTTTTAGATAGACATCCCGAGAAATTTGATTGGCTGCAACATCTCCATTTTCAACGGTACCAATAGTATATTTTGTTACTTCATTATGAGTAAAATAATCCCAGTTTGAAGGACCCTTTCCACTCTCATTCCAGCCACCTTCAACCTGGTAAGATGAGGATGCCGTGCCCCAGAGAAAATCACATTGCTGTTTTTCACCAGAGAATGCAGGAGGTAAAAGAAGCGCAGAGGTAAGGAAAAAATATTTTGCTTTCATTTTATAATCAAAACCTGATAGCTATTAAGGGTATGATATTGTTAATTTTATGAATCGCTATTTGCTATTTTTTATTAAATTGAGCAAATACTGACCGTAATTGGTCTTGCTCATTTCATTTCCGTAGGTCAGGACCTCACTCTCAGTGAGCCAACCGTTACGGTAAGCAATTTCCTCCAGGCAGGCGATTTTGAACCCTTGTCGTTTCTCAATAGTATGAATAAATTGTGATGCTTCGATTAAACTGTCATGGGTACCGGTATCGAGCCATGCAAAACCTCGTCCCAGTAATTCTACCTGAAGATTTCCCTGTTCGAGATACATCTCATTCAGCGTAGTAATTTCAAGTTCACCGCGTGCTGATGGTTTAACGCGTTTTGCCATATCAACCACGTTTGCATCATAAAAATATAGGCCAGTAACAGCCCAGTTGGATTTAGGTGCAGCTGGTTTTTCTTCTATACTTAATGCCTTGAAGTTTTCATCAAACTCTACAACACCAAAACGCTCTGGATCCATTACCTGGTAGCCAAAAACAGTAGCCCCGGCATTACCTGAAACAACCGATTCAAGTTTCCTACCAAAACTCTGCCCGAAGAAAATATTATCACCTAATACTAAGGCACATTTATCACCAGAGATAAACTCTTCACCAATAATGAATGCTTGCGCAAGGCCATCAGGAGACGGCTGAATTTCATAGGACAAATTAATTCCGAAACGACTACCATCTCCTAACAAACGTTTAAAAGAAGGCAGATCTTCAGGTGTTGTGATTAAGAGAATATCACGGATACCCGCAAGCATAAGCACCGACATTGGATAATAAACCATAGGTTTATCATAAATGGGTAAAAGTTGTTTAGAGACTCCACGTGTAATTGGGTGTAAACGTGTTCCTGAACCGCCAGCAAGAATAATACCCTTCATTCTACTACCTCAATACTCTTAAGCTAAATTAGAATTAATATCTTTCAATTAAACAACATCTTTTCTGATATCAGTTGAGCACAATGTTTTTACCCATGAGTCTACGCTATAACGCGAAATTGCATCCGTATGCTTTTCATCATACGGGATATCAAAAAAAGCAGAGTCTATATAAATATTTTTGCGGTCTATAAAATAAAAATTTTCAGATGCATAAAAGTCGTAGTCCTTAACTCTGCTATTAGTTGTTATGAACTTCCTCTTTAGAGGTAAGCATTCTATTGTTCTCATCGTCAAACCTGTCTGCCGGGGATGCTGGATGTCAAGCACAGCATCAGCACCAGAGAAGAATGACGCAATCTGTTTTTTATTTCTAGAGCGAAGTGTAAAACTAAAGAGTCTGTATTTAATGACATCTTTTATATTGGTAAGAATAAAACCAGCCAATACAACAATAGAAGGAAAATAAAGCACAAACCTTAAATCATATTCATTTTTATATTTCTCATAAATTTCCCCTAATAGCTTGTATCTGTCACTATGTACGGTACCGAGGAATGCAATACTTGGCTTAACGTTCTTTGCTGTTTTTCTTGTCGCTGTGCTTACAAAATCAGGGGAATAAAACAATGGCAAATGATCCATAAAATCATATTCTCGAGCATCATTATCATCAAAGGTAAACACTCGGTCAAATAAGTTTAGATACTCCTGAATATGAGGGTAATTTTTAATAGAATCCCACGCGTAGTAAATGAATTGAGCACTCTTATATTTATTTTTGAATTTAAGTAGATTTTTTCTATCGAGAGACTCACCTTTAAGCACTATAACATAGTCGTAATCATCTCTTGTTTGAAGCAATATCCTCTCAAAATACGCGTCTGAAATGCGTTTAAGGAAATTATTATCTTTCCAGAGCCTAAGTAAAATTTTAAAAAAGACGTTATTAAATGGCTTTTCATCGAAATAATCAACGGTGGCACCGGCTCGCCTTAATCCATCAGATATTTCGGTCTCATAATTAAAAAAGCGAGGACATAAAAACAGCACTTTCATTTTAAATACTCTTCTTCACAATGGCCGGAATGCCTACAAGTAGCACATTGTCATCACAGGAATGCATTACAACAGCGTTAGCCGCGACAATAACATTGTCACCAATTCGAATACCACCAAGAACCTTAGCCCCTGATGCAATTACTACATTATCACCTAAAACAGGGCGATTAGCGTGATTGAATGGAATATCGATATTTTTCGCACCCAGCGTAACTTGCTGGTATATTGTTGCGTTAACACCAATTTTAGATGCGCCAATAACAATACCCTGCGAGTGTGGTATAAAAAAACCACCACCTACTTCGCAGTTTGACGCAATTTCAACCCCAAAAACAATAAAATTTATTAGCGAAAAAATCTTTCCTAAAACAGGGATTCTTTTCTTATAGCAAAAATGACTCATGCGGTATAAAATAACTGGAGTCATTTTCATTCCGATAAAAGCTGAAATTATACCTAAAAGAGAAACTTTTGATTTATTACGCCCACTCAGTTTGTAATATCTCCGTACATCTTCCTTAACTAACTCAAACATTAGGATGACTCCCTGTAAATATTTTAATTCTCACAAGAACAAGAGTAACAATGAAAAGTAAGAAATATGTCTGAATAAAAAATAAATTATAAAAGCCACTAAATATTGCGCACTGCATTGCAATCGCATAAGGAAATAAACTAAAACGATATGACTTTAGCAAATTCTTGTAGGCAATACTGAAAAGCAGAAGTAAGCATGTAACCACAATTAGGGAGCCCGCGATGCCAAGATCGGGCATTAGCTTTTCAAACATTGTTGAAACGTTGGCATTATCATCTACTAATGCCATGGTATCGTGGAATCCTAAATCACTATAAATGAGATTTCGGATAACACTGGGGAAAAGATCCTGGAAGCTTGTAAAATCGTATACCGGCACTATATCCGCAAAGTTATAGGCGAGATTTGCAAGACCCGCAGTAACATAGACATAAAACCATGTAAATCCTGAAGGCAGACTCGACAAAAATTGTCCTTGTGGTGACAACAAATATTGATACGGATTTTCTGCGCCCCTGATATCTCCTACTGCTCCAAAAACTAGAACTATTGTCACAACTGACAATACAGTATAAACAAACATCTTTTTCGTGAATTTTTTATAAATAAAGAATAAAAAGAATATTTCTACGAGACCAGACATCAGAATACCACGTCTGAAGACCAGCATTTCCCAGATGCTCATTAACAGAATTACCAGAAGTATACTTTTCCGTTTTGATAAAAGAAAATGATAATATAGTGACGGAAAAACAAAAAGGAATAGCATATTAACTATGCCATGATATGTTGGTATTCCGAACTCGGTATAGTTATAGCCGCCCCTAAATTGCATAATCATTGGGATCCCACCAGCAACAACCACATCAGGTATTATTGCAAAGCACCAAATGATGAGCCATATTTTAGTCGCCCGCCAAGATGGCATAATATCTTTAAGACGAACATGATTAATACTGCCAGGAGTGATAAATGGAAGTGAAAAAATCAACCCCAGAACAACATTGATTGACAAAAACACCATCATCTCACTTGAGAGAGGGCTAATATTAGTCGTCAATCCAAGCGAATATAAGAAAATTGTAAACAACCAAATTGAAGCATATACAAACCCTGGGGACAATAAAAAAATACTCATCCTACATCCTCAGCTGTCGAAGTCTTCCACCTTCAATATATGAAAGTGCCAATACGACTTTATATACAAAATCGGGTATTTTAATCGTTTTTGAATCTAATTCATCACACAAGCAGAGCAGAATTTTTCGTGTCGTTGTTATTGGAAGAATATGTATAGCCTTTATGAGTAGTTTACTAAGGAGTTTTGTATCTTCCAACATCACTTCGTAAGATGAAAAGAGACTGTCCTTCACGCATTCCGGATGTTTTTCTTTCAAAACAGGGAACGATTTTGATGCATATACAACCATTCTTTCCGAAGCTCTGCGCAAAGTTGGGGTATCACTGTCTTCTGCTCTTGCATCGGGTAAAAAATAAAAGTCATACTTTGCTTTTGAAACTCGGATGCCAAGTTCCTCATCTTCACAGCCGTAATGATAGAAAGTTTCATCAAAACCGCCAATTGTGTCAATTATATCTCGCGTCAGGATAATGCCGTCACTTGCGAAGAAACGAGTGCTTATAATTCCTTCAGGCATGTTACGCGCCCCCAAATAACGACTGTCAAAATAGCGGAGATAATTGCTGGTGTTGAGTCTGGCGGGATCGATTCGTATGTTAATTCTGGCTGCTGTATAGCTCTTGTCATGGAAAAAAGAAACGATCTTTTTTAATGCGTTAGGTTCAAGCAGGTTGTCGATATCAATAAACATTATCAACGAATTTGTCGCGAGAGAAATACCCACGTTACGGGAAATTGCCCTGCCAGAATTTATTTGGTTCCTGTGGAATAAAAAATTTATCTTATCTTTAAACGCTTCCGCATACGAGTCTGCGATTTCTGCAAGTGAAATCGGACTACAATCGTCAATAAGAATTAATTCGACAAGGTTGTTTGGATAATCAATATTCAGTATAGCATCCATGAAGCCCTTAACTTTCGATGGTTCACAGTAAGCAGGGACCACTATTGAAATCTTATCATTGTACTGCACTAATGCACCTCGTAGAATAAATTATATTAAAGGCGTAGACTACTGCTAAACCGATGACGATGTTACTCACCCCCATATAATGGAAAATGGCAGGAACAATAGCCACTACCAGGCAGAAGGCTATCAACCACTTAATAGCTAATTTTTTTAACTGCTTCATTCTAATTAGAACCATACTGAGCAACTGATCTATAGCTAATATTGGTGTTAACCAGACAAATGTTTTTAAATAACTATATGCGTAAACGAGTTTTGCACCATAAAGGACGTGAATAATCATGTCGGCAAGAATTGTTGTAAACAGTGCGCCAGCACAGGTTACTGAAAGCGTAGCGAAAATACAGAACGGCAATTTTATTTTTATTGTTGTAATATCAATAAATTTAAATATAAAAATTGGTGCGATTGCCTGAACAAACAGAATACATATTGCATACCAGTTATCGACTAACTGAAGTGCTGCTGCATAGTTCGAATACGTTTCTCCAGAAATTTTTCCTTCGAGATATACTCGATCAAATTTCATGGTGACCTGCTGCATAATCAAACAAAACCATACGGCGACACCAATCTTAAAATACGAAAAAATCTCAGAATCAACCTTCACGAATTTAAATCCTGTAGCTTTTCTGAAAGTATAAAAGATAAAGCCACATGGTAAAAGTGATTCAATAACCCATGCCACCCAAAGATAATTTATTGGCAATTGATTCCTTACACCAATATAAATGACAATGAGTTTAATTATTGCAGCGAACATAAGCACGAGGCAAGGTAACTTGAGACGAGCCTGGCTTTGGTACCATGTTAAACCTACAATAAAAGTTTCTCGTAATGCAACAGATATGGCCAAACCAATAATAAACTGTCTGGACAGTCCACTGGCAGCAAAGATTCCCCATGCCACCATGCACAATGCAACGAAAACTCCTGCCGCTAGACGCAATAAAATCACGTTGCTCATAGTGGAGTTTATTTTTGATGGTGCATCCAGCAATTTAGGAATAACCACCTCAGCCCCACAGATCCATGTGCCTGTCATGAATATAGCCAGAATAACGAGAGAATATTGCCAGCTACTGAAATCACCAAAATTATAATGATTTATCAATAATCTGTTAATAATAATAATGATAACGAGTTGAGTGATTCTCTCGAGGCTAAGATAAAAAAAGTTCACAAAGACTTTTCGTTTATCTTCATCCGCCACATTTTTTTTAATGGCTGATAAGAAAAAATTAGACATCTGTCATATTCTTTTTAAAGTTATCGATCATTA
Organism: Enterobacter cloacae complex sp. 402C9; assembly: GCF_050030745.1. NCBI lineage: Bacteria > Pseudomonadati > Pseudomonadota > Gammaproteobacteria > Enterobacterales > Enterobacteriaceae > Enterobacter > Enterobacter cloacae complex sp. 402C9. The sequence goes on from NZ_JBLGUW010000001.1 coordinate 2,978,547, forward strand.
TTTCTATATCAGACAATACACTTTTATAGACATGGCCGAACTCATTTATAGTTCTGGTATTATCCGTAGGAGGGAAATACTCACCTTTGAAACCTTCATGCCATTTGATCGTACAGCCAGTTTTACTTGCAATTAAATCTGCAATATCAGATGCTTTGGTATTTACACCAGAAGCAATGTTATAGATGTGATGTTCATTCTTACGGCTGATGAGGTAAATCATTTCTGCAACATCCGTAACTGAAACATAATCTTTTGCATATGCAGGCGCAACATACATATCAATATGTTTATTCGAAATTGCATTTCTTATTATACTTGGCAGGAATAACTTACTTTTTAATGCCAAACCGTAAACGTTACTAGGTCTGACAATAATCGTATCTCGACTGCTTTTAAGGCATAACTCTTCACTTACCAGTTTAGTAAGGTTAAAAAGTCTTCGGTTATCGCTGCTGCATACCGTAAGATTATCATTTTCCGACGCGCTATCTTGTTCCATATATACGCGCGTTGATGAAATATAGATTAATTTCGAGAACTCAGCGCGTTCCAAAATTGATGCCAGCAACTCGGTGTTTGATTTATATACATCAAATGGTGTGTTTGCACAATCACCATTGCCAGCAGCATAGATGACAATGCCCAGATCTCTATCAAAAAGAGTCTCATCATCGCGTGGCGGGACTTCAACTTTTTCGCCCTTAGCCAGAAGGTTTTCCACGATTTCACTACCAATGAAACCACGTCCACCGATCACTGTATAATGTGCTTTCATAACGTTTTCTTATACTCAGCGAGTGTAATTAATTTGATGTCTTTTTCAGAGAGGAGTGGTGATGTTATCGGCCAGTCAATGGCAATATCCGGATCATTCCAGATAATCCCACCTTCATCCTTTGGATCGTAAAAATCAGTACACTTATAGTGGAAATCGGCATAATCGCTTAATACGCAGAATCCATGGGCAAACCCAGGAGGAACGTACAACTGGTTATTCTTCTCGCCTGAAAGAAGTACACCAACATATTGGCCAAATGTATCAGAATCTTGGCGAAGATCCACTGCAACATCATAAACTTCACCGCTGATTACGCTAACTAATTTACCCTGAGGCTTCGTTTTCTGGAAATGCAGTCCACGTAGAACATTTCGACTCGAACGTGAGCGATTATCCTGTACAAAAGTACCTTTAATTCCTGCATCTTCATATTTTTCTTTATGCCAGGCTTCAAGAAAAAAACCGCGAGAATCACCAAAAACCTCAGGCTCAATGATCACACAATCTTTTAAAGGTGTTTGAATTACGTTCATTATAAATCCTTCGGTGGGAAAGAATCTCTTTCCCATCTACTTTGTGAGTTAATTTCAGATTTTGGTACTGACTTAAAATACTTAACTGTTGTTTTCTTTCCAGAGTAAGTCACAGATGTCATCAGTAGGATTAAATGCAGTAGGTGCATTTAGCAATATTTTGCGCACCCGTTCATAATCAAAGTTGCGACATGAGATATCTAATTCTGCAAGAATATTTTTCATTTCACTCCACGGAAGCATGACTTCATTAGCCGTTTTAATTCGTGGATGTTGTGTTATAGAGACGTTATCGCCTATTAAAAGCTCTTCATAAAGCTTCTCTCCAGGCCGCAGTCCCGTCGTTTTGATAGCAATATCACCATAAGGATTTTTATCATCGCGGACGGAAAGTCCCTGCAATGCAATCATGCGGTGGGCGAGATCAATAATTTTAACCGGGTCGCCCATATCCAGCACAAAAACATCTCCCCCACTACCCATTGCTCCAGCCTGGATCACAAGCTGCGCTGCTTCAGGAATGGTCATGAAATAACGGGTGATATCAGGGTGCGTTAATGTTACCGGGCCACCAGCAGCGATTTGTTTTTCAAATAGGGGCACAACCGAACCGGACGAACCTAACACATTCCCGAACCTGACCATGCTGAAGCAGGTTTTACTCGATTCTGATGCCAGGGCCTGCAGAATCAGCTCCGCCATACGCTTTGTCGCACCCATTGTGTTTGTTGGCCGCACAGCTTTATCTGTAGAGATAAGAACAAAACTTTCGACGCCACAATTTTCGGCAGCTTGAGCGCAGCACAAAGTTCCAAAGATATTGTTACGGACACCGTCAATAACATTGAATTCAACTAGCGGAACATGCTTATAGGCTGCCGCATGGTATATAGTCTCAACGTTAAATGCCTTGATTAGCCTTTCAAGATGTTCCATATCCTGAACGTTACCTAAAATTGGGTAAATCTTAGTATTCAAGGATTGTGTCAGAATTAAATTTCTTAGCTCAGAATCGATAGAATAAAGTGAGTATTCTGATAACTCGAAAAGAATTAGTTGTGAAGGTTTATTTTTGATTATTTGTCGGCATAGTTCAGAACCAATAGATCCTCCTGCGCCAGTGACCATGACCGTTTTATCAAGAATATTCTTTGAGACTAATTCAGGGATCGGTGAAACAGGGTCGCGACCTAACAGATCGGTAATTACTACTTTACGTAAAGCATCGATTCTCGCTTTTCCTTCAACCAAGTCAACCATTCCCGGAATCGAAAGCACCTCACAAGGTAGTCCTTCGAGGGTAGAAATCACCTCATTTTTTCTCGCACGGCTGGCACTTGGCATCGCCAGCAGAATTTTCTTAGCCTCATACTTCTCGATTAGCCATGCCAATTTTTCTGGCGAAAACACACTTACACCATGGATAACCTGCCCCTGTAATGAGCGATTGTCGTCAACAAACGCAACGGGATAGTATTCATCCATCTGACTCAACGCGGGAAGTAACTGTCGTCCTGAAGCTCCGGCCCCATATATGATGACGCGTGTTCCCAATTTTAAGCCACGATTAACTAGCATTCTCATTCCAAGGCGCGAGCCCGCCACAAGCAATACCCCGAACGAGAAATAAATAAAGGGGATGGTTCTTGGAAGATAGAGGTTTGTGTAAAAAGCGGCAATAATCAGGAGTAACGACGAAATTAGCATTCCAAGAGAAACAACAAGCAGTATTTTCGCGGTTATGTAACGTATTACAGCTCTATAAAGTCCAAGTTTTACAAAGATGGCAAGAGTAATTACTATTATTGATGTGAGCAGTAACCAGTGGGATACGCTAGTTAACGGTGTCATAGAATCAATACGAACCCAAAATGCAAACCAAAATGCACACGTTAACAAAACAACATCAATGGAGAGTGTAATAATCCGTTTTATTGGTCTTGGCAAAGAAATTAAATAAGTTAGCATACTAAAAACTAGTCGCCTCGTTAAAGCTTGCTATTAATTTATAAAATAGTACCGGGAGGGCATATGGCATGCTCATCCACTGTTGCACTATATCCACCCACTGTTCCCGCTTGCAGAAAAGCCGATCTCCCAATATTCGCACCACCGGCAAGATGCACGCCAACCCCTAAGTGGGCAAAATCACCAAGAGTCGAATCATGATCCACCGTCGAATGACTATTAACTATCGTACCTGCTCCTAAGGTTGAGTTTGCGCCAATAACTGCACCGGCTAAAACTACGCTCCCGCTCCCCAAGGTAGCGGACGGACTCACAAATGCAAAGGGGTGTACCAGCGTTGTCGGAGTAATACTTAAACTTTGAAGCTGATGGTGGAATACTTCTCTTAGCTTATTATTGCCAATGCCTATAGCAATATGTTTGGCAGTGTCCGCATAGAGATTAAGATCTGATGTTTTCCCAATAACATGAATCTCTGAAGTATTTAAGCACGATTCATTATCATCGAGGAATACAATATTTTCATATCCCAAAAGTCTAGCAGTTTCGTACAGCGTACGTCCATGCCCTCCAGTTCCTATAATGATCAGATCATTCATTTATGCATTCTCTTTGTCTTTGACTCCAGCCCCACATTTGAAAGCGATAAATATCAATGGTAGCCACGCGATGATGATGCCAACAATTCCATCAATTTTTGCAGAAATGATTAAGTATGCAATTGGGAACAACCACACAATATTTATTGCAATCGCCGCCAATGTTACCGGAACATGGCTCTTATATTTGCGGGCAAGAATTTGATAGCAATGGCTTGCATGTGCTTCATAAACTTTTTTACCAGCCAGTAATCTTCTAAGCAAGGTAGTAGTTGCATCCACAATAAAAATGCCAAGCAGACAAAGTTCAGCGAACAAGACATGTGAATCTAGCTTTGCAAAATAAAGAATCATCAGGCCAATAGTAATACCTAAAAAACCACTTCCAGCATCCCCCATGAAGATCCTTGCCACAGGAAAGTTCCACACAATGAATCCTGCGGCAGCCCCAGCGAGAGCCAGTGCAATCATCGTCATCGCATCAGGAGAACCAGCGTTTTGGCTAAGCGTTATTATAACGACACTGCACAGAGAAAAAGTAATGGCTTGAGAGCTTGCAAGACCATTAATGCCATCCATAAAGTTATATAGATTCAACATCCACACAAGATAGACGCTTCCTATGATTATTCCAAACCATGACAAAGATACGACATAGCCAAATATATCAATATCCGGAAACGTTCCTAAGAAATAGAGACCTATTGCTGCTGCTAAGAAATGCATCAGCAAACGCCAGCGCGCAGCAATGTGTCCATGATCATCGAGAAAACCGATAACCGCAATCAATAAGCCCGGCACGAAGAAGCCTAAAAATGTCTCATGAGAGATATGTTTCGTCAGTACCAACCATAGTAATGCAGCTAATAATGTTAATACTATAGCAACCCCTCCACCGCGCGGCGTCGGCACACTATGTGAGCTTCTTTGGTTTGGCTGATCAATCACATTATTCTTGATGGCGTACAACCTTAAACCCCAGGTCATCGCGCATGAGATAAAGAATGCAAAAACGACAATCCCCAGATACAACATTATTTTTTACCTTCAATAAAATTCTTCGCTGTTTTTACCATCGTTTCCTGCAACGTAACGGGTGGAGTCCATTGAAGCTGTTCCCTTGATTTCGTTGAGTCGACTTCCAGATCGCCATACAGTTGGTCATATATACTTTTTTTCCTCATTGCTGAAAGAAAAATTTTAAGTAATACCCGAGGGAAATAAACAATCCGCGCTGTCATGCCCATCCCGGTAGAAAATGCCGTAATCATTTCTTCAGTTGAAGGATGCTCCTGGTCAGCCAAAAGATAAAGTTCATTTTTTGACTTTTCATTTGTTGTACATTCGCTTATAAAGCTCACAACATTGTCCAGTGAAACAAGGGCGCGCTTATTTTTTACTGACTTAAAAGGCAGAGGCAGGTTTTTAGACACTAACTTTAATAAGCGTTGAATATTACCCGGAGCATTTGGACCACAGATTAAAGCCGGACGAACGATTGTTATTGCCATATTACTTCCTGAAAATGCCTTGAGAAGGCTTTCCTCGGCTTCCAGCTTGGAAATAGCATAATCTGACGTTGGTCTGGCAGGTGTCGATTCACTGAAAGGGATTCCCGATGTGGAATTACCATTTACTCCAATTGAACTGACGAAGATGAAATGTTTTACGCCACAGTTTGCAGCGTCATTAGCTAATTTCATTGTCGCATCATGGTTGACACGACGAAATTCTGTCAGCGCATCTTCAGCATCATCTTTAAGGATATGAGCTCTTCCTGCGGTATGAATGACAGTATCACAACCTTGTAAAAGCGTAGTCCAATTCGTTTGAGCCGAAATATCGCCAAGATTATACTTTCCCTGTTCAATATTTTCTTCTCGACGCGTAGTGAAAATTACCTGGTGACCTGCTGATCTTAACGTTTTGACTAAAGCAGTACCGAGAAATCCAGTTCCCCCAGTCACTAAAATTTTCATTGTCGTCCCCTATCAGCTAATTAACCATATAAATATCGAGGCGGATAGCCCTTAACGATTTTGATAATTTTGTACAATCCAGGTCTTATAATTCCCGCTTTTAACGTTTTCTACCCATGTTGTGTTTGCCAAATACCATTCAACTGTTTTACGAATCCCACTTTCAAATGTTTCCGCAGGCTTCCAGCCAAGCTCAAGTCCAATTTTCTCAGCATCAATCGCATAGCGGCGGTCATGGCCCGGACGGTCAGCAACATAGGTAATCTGATCGCGATACGACCCCTCTTTAGGCACAATCTCATCCAGCAGATCGCAAATCGTATGCACCACATCCAGGTTTTGCTTTTCGTTATGTCCACCAATGTTGTACGTCTCCCCCGGTTTCCCTTGGGTGACCACGGTATAGAGTGCACGCGCATGGTCTTCAACATAGAGCCAGTCGCGGATTTGATCGCCCTTGCCGTAAATAGGCAGCGCTTTGCCGTCCAATGCATTCAGGATAACCAGCGGAATCAGTTTTTCCGGGAAATGGTAAGGGCCATAGTTATTTGAACAGTTGGTGACGATGGTCGGGAAACCGTAGGTACGCATCCAGGCACGAACGAGATGATCGCTGGAGGCTTTTGACGCTGAATACGGACTGCTGGGCGCATACGCGGTAGTTTCAGTAAAGAGTGGCAGCTCAGTTGATGCAGGATGCTCATCAGGATGCGGCAAATCTCCATACACTTCGTCGGTAGAGATGTGATGGAAACGAAACGCTTTCTTCGCCTGCTCATCCAGCGTAGACCAGTACGCACGGGCGGCTTCCAGAAGCACATAAGTGCCGACAATATTGGTTTCGATAAACGCTGCCGGGCCCGTAATAGAACGGTCAACGTGGCTTTCAGCAGCCAGATGCATTACCGCATCAGGCTTATGCTTTGCAAAGATGCGATCCATGGCGTCTTTGTCGCAAATATCGGCATGTTCAAAAGCATATCGGTTGCTATCACTAACTTCTGTTAGCGACTCCAGATTACCGGCATAGGTGAGCTTATCTATATTGACGACATCGTCTTGGGTATTTTTAATAATATGTCGCACAACCGCTGAGCCGATAAAACCAGCCCCGCCCGTCACAAGAATTTTCACGTTATCTGTTCCGTCTAGTGTATATGTCTGGATACTGGGGTTCTGAAACCTGAGTGTTTAATAACGGTTTCAGAAATTGAGCACGCTACCGCCCCTGGCTTAACAGCTACCAGTGCACTGAGCGATGTTTGATTGAATGATTCTATTTGTCTGGTTACAGACAAAAACTGGCGTTAATTGTCGTCCTAAACGTCCTCAGAAACAAGCACAAATCGCTACAAAGCTGCTGAGATTTGAATCAGATAACCGTATGTAATCATTAAAATTAATAACAAAAAACGGCAGTTATCACTTTGGTAATGTCTCAACATCCCAAAATGATAACTGCCGTTGTTCAGGCCGTGGCAGGACTATCAGTCGTTAGCCAGCAGCTTCTCAATCCGGCTTCTGAACTTCGCCCCTTCCTTCAGGTTACGCAGGCCATAGTTCACAAACGCCTGCATATACCCCATTTTCTTACCGCAGTCATAGCTGTCACCGGTCATCAGCATGGCATCAACCGACTGCTTCTTCGCCAGCTCAGCAATCGCATCGGTCAGTTGGATACGATCCCAGGCACCCGGCTCGGTTTTTTCCAGCTCAGCCCAGATATCTGCATTCAGCACATAACGGCCGACTGCCATCAGGTCGGAGTCCAGGGTCTGCGGCTGATCGGGTTTTTCGATAAACTCAACGATCCGGCTCACTTGCCCTTCCGACTCCAGCGGCTCTTTAGTCTGAATAACTGAGTACTCAGAGAGATCACCCTTCATACGTTTCGCCAGCACCTGGCTGCGACCCGTTTCGTTAAAGCGTGCCACCATTGCCGCCAGGTTGTAACGCAGCGGATCGGCAGAAGCGGTATCAATGATGATATCGGGCAGTACCACGATAAACGGGTTATCGCCTACGACCGGACGCGCGCACAGGATCGAGTGGCCCAGACCCAGCGGCTGCGCCTGACGCACGTTCATGATGGTCACGCCAGGAGGGCAGATAGACTGAACTTCCGCCAGAAGCTGACGCTTAACGCGCTGCTCAAGCAACGCTTCGAGTTCATAAGAGGTGTCGAAGTGGTTCTCTACCGCATTCTTCGAAGAGTGCGTCACCAGAACGATTTCTTTGATCCCTGCAGCAACAATCTCGTCGACGATGTACTGAATCATCGGCTTGTCAACGATCGGCAGCATCTCTTTAGGAATTGCCTTCGTGGCTGGCAACATATGCATGCCCAGACCCGCTACCGGTATGACTGCTTTCAAATTAATCATTATTTCTTCCACCTTAAAATGGTTGACGAATTATAGCTTTTAAACCTGTTTTCGCCAGCATGTTTTGCCTTAAATATGAAGTAATCCTAGGTCACCCCACCACAAATTACAGTAGTTGTAATCTGAATAGATCGCGATTTCGTTCCAGGAATTGTCGCAAAATAGTCTGGATGATTACCTGTGCGGCAGCGCAAAATTCAACCGTTCCGTATTCACCACGTGTTGATCAACGCGATCAATATCCACCGAACTCTGCCCCTTTTCATTAACCGCTTTTATGTTCGCGAGCGACAGCAACGTCTCGTTTTTAGCCATAAACTTCCCGCGCACGTCTTTGCGCAAATCGAAGTTCATCTTCAAAGCCGGCCCCGTCGTTGACTCCTGCATCACGTTGATATTACGTAAGAAAAGGTGCTGGGGTTTGTTATGCAGCTCAAGAGTTGCCCGCTGCATCTCAACGTTGGTGATGGCAACAAACGACGTAGCATTGCCGGAGGAAATCTGTATGCCGCGCAGCTTATAGGCAAGCTGTCGGTTATCCAGGCGAATATCGTTAAGTTTGAAGTTCTGCGGTATCGACAGATAATCGCCCTTGATCACGCCATAGCCAATTAGCATTCCGGCGCTGTTGACCATATCGACATTATCAATAACGAAATTATCACAGCCATAAATAGCTACCGTCGCGTTATCAATTCCGGCCTTTTTACTGAAGTCAGGGGTAATATTGCTGGCCTTGATATTACGGATCACAAAGTGTTTACCGTTTTCAACATGCACCAGCTGCCGACAGTTGCTGCCGGTGATATTTGCCACCACGAAGTTTTTAACGGTCTGCTGTTCCGGATAATCATTGTCGTACGTACTGCCGGCCAGCCCGATGCCTATGCCCCAGTTGATCTTGCCGTTGGTGCAGTTGATGTTATCGATCACGTGGTCCGAGATCAGGATGTTGCGGTCGTTAATCGCCACGTTCCACTCAATCGCATCACCCTGCAAGTGACTGAATTTACTGTTGGTAATGCGCGCACCGTCCACCTGATTGTGGAACCCCTGACGCAGGATCGCGTAGTTGGCCTGCGTCACGGTGATGTTATCGATGAGCAGGTTGCGCATCACTCGCCGTTTTTTACCGCCGATGTAGATCTGGGTGACGGGGCCGAAGCCGCTCATCGCCAGCCCTTTAATGACACAGTCGGAGCCACGCACGTCCAGCGTGATGTTATGCGTGCGCCCTTCTCCTTCCCCAATGACCTTGCAGCCCTCCTGAAGCACAAACCGCCCGCGGCCGTTGCCCTTCAGCGCACCGCGGATCAGCAGGGTTTTGCCATCAGGAATGAAAATGCCGGTATTGATGTTTTCACAGGTTAACCCGGCGGGAACAACAACGGTATCGCCCTCGGCAAATGCCTGCCTGAAGGCGGCGATCCAGTCGTTATTGTTGTAACGATCGACAGAAACCGTCTTCCCGGTTGCCGCCCGCACAGCGCGGGGTGACAGCAGCGGCATGGCAGCCAGGACGGATAAAGAAGAGACAAATCGGCGTCGGGTAATCTTATTCAGCATACAACCTCAGCGTTACAGCGTTTGCAGCAGGCTCGCTAACTGGCGATTAATCACCTGCTGATTGAATTCTGCTTCAACTTTTTGCCGCGCATTTTGCAGCACAGGGATCAGCGTCTGCTGATCGATATCGCTGAACGCGGCCAGACGGTCCGCCAGCGCCAGCGCATTGTTTTCAGGGACCAGCCAGCCGGAATGCTCAGAGGTGATCAGCTCCGGGATGCCGCTGTGTAACGTCGAGACCACCGGAATGCCGACGGCCATCGCCTCCATCAGCGCCACGGGAATGCCTTCCATATCGCCGTCGGCGCCGGTTACGGAAGGCAGCAGGAACACATCCGCGTCATCAAGCATGGCTTTCACTTCGTGGCTCGGCTTGAAGCCCGGCATCTCGACCACGTCTTCCAGCTGATACTGTTCAATCAGCGTGCGCAGGCGACGCTCCCACGGCCCGATACCCAGGATGCGGTAGTGGAAGTCCACACCACGCGCCTTCAGTTGGCGACAGGCTTCGATGGCTACGTGCAGCCCTTTCTTTTCAGTCAGGCGGGCAACAGAGATAATTTGCAGCGGCTTGCCCGGCACCTTGACCGGTCGCTGGGTGAAGCGTTCCATATCCACGCCCATGCGTGAAACGGTGATTTTCTCGCTCGGGCACCCCATGGTTTTCAGGCGCCCGGCCCACAGGTTGCTTATCGGCAGCATCATGTCGCCACGGCGGAACAGCTGCTGATATTCCGGTGTGTAGTGGTTCAGCACTTCCCGGCTGGAGATGTCGATACCGTGGAAAATGGTTGCGATTTTGCCGTCAATCACCCCCAGCTCACGCAGTTTTGCCGCCGTTACGCCCGCCGGGCCAAAGTGGGCGATAAAGACATCGGCCCGGTACGGCTGGGCCGTTTGCCCGCAAATGGCGGATAAGATCAGGTTGCGGGCCTCCGCCCCATAGCGCGACATATTCAGCGCCCGCCACGTCGAGGCGCGATGCAGGCCGCGCAGCGTCTGGCTGGCGCGATGGGGCAGTTTGTTCAATCGTCCGGCGGGTTCATCCTGCAACCAGCGGGTTTTCGCCTCCAGCCCATACCGGGTATACGCCGCATGGGTGTTTTGCGTATCGCCCTTTTGCAGGGCGATAATCTCCACGTCATACCCCATATCGATAAACGCGGTGATTTGGTTCAGCACAAAGGTTTCAGACGACAGCGGAAATTTCAGTAAGAAGAAACCAACCTTCATTTCCCCTCCCGGACGCGGTCGAGTACGGATTTCACCATGCCAATACCTTTTTCGCGTTCGGCTTTTACCGCCACCGCCAGACGTTCGTTGATCGCAGGCAGCTGGCCGAGCGTGTCGCCCACCATTGCACCCAGCGATCCGTCCAGCAGATGACGAATATCGACGGCCATTTCCGGCATGCCGAGCTGCTGCATAATGCCCGCAGACTTGTGCTCGTAGTTAATGGCGATGGCTGGCGTGCCGAAGTTCATCGAGATAATGGCCGAGTGCAGACGGGTACCCACGGTCAGGTCGCAGGCTGCGAGCAGTTTGCCCATCTCCAGGTCGTTCAGCTCGTCCATCACCACGTGGTAGCGGGACGGGTCGTTCACCAGGTTGCGCAGGTTCAGCGCCACCATACGATCATCTTTGTTGTAGCTGTCGATACCGGTACAGGTGGAAAGCGCCAGCACCTGGTAACCGCTGTCCAGCACGCGGTTCACCACATCGGCAAAGGCTTTCTCGTACGCCGCCTGGGTCGTGCCGAGGCGTTTATCGAACGGCGCAAGTTCACGCAGGGTAATGGCGACAGTTTTCTGCTTTGCCGCCACGTCCAGCCAGTGCTGTACCGCGTAGCTGGCCTGGAAGCTGTCATCCTGATGATCCACCAGCCAGGCGGTGTCTACACCGTGCTCCACTTTGGTGGTGTCGATTTCGCTGCGCTTCATCATGTCGAGGCTGACCGATTCACGCAGGATCAGCGCGTCGCAGTGGCCGAAGACATAGTTCGCCAGCTGGTTAAACTGCGGATCCTGGAATGGCCCGACGCTGTGGCCGATCATAAACAGCGGTTTTTTCGCCATAAAGGTGCAGAGCGCATGCTCAAACTGCGGCACGCCGTACAGGTCGACGAAGAACGAGCCGCCCACCTGAATAATGGCGTCATAGCCGGACAGCAGACGCACGAAATCGGTAAAGCCCTGCGCGATGGCGATGTTGCGCAGCTTGCCGGTGTCGGTTACGCGAGAAAGCAGCACCTGATGCTGGTAGCGGCGACGCAGCACTTTCTTCACGCGCCCCATCACGCCCGCGGCGTTGTTATGCTGTTTCATCTGGCTGTAGAGCGGGTCGCCCATCACCGGGCGGTTCAGTAACCAGGATGAGCTGACCGGATAACGGCTCATCACATCCACTTCTGTCTCAGGCTTAAGGGTGTTAATTGCATCCAGTAAACCGCGCAGGATGGCGCTGTCGCCACGGTTGCCGCAGGTATGGTTGCCAAGAATAAGTAATTTCATAATGGCCTCGTAAAATTAGCCTGCGCGAAGCAGCGTTTTCATTTTTTCGTTACGGCAAAACTGGCGCTTTATCTCAACCACCAGCGCATTGCGTGACAGTACAATCATCACGCCGAATGCCAGCGCGCCTGCCGCGACCTGCACCGCAAGCAGCGCCGCCAGCGGCAGATGCCCGTTGAGCACCACGCCCAGGCCGTAGCTCACCGCAAGCGTCGGTAAGGAGAGATAGAACGGCAGCCACAGGCTGAGGATGTACTGACGGTAGCTGGAGCCCAGCACCGGTTTGATCATCACGAAGTAACTCAGCACGGTATTGACGATCTGCACCAGCAGGAAGCCGAGCGTCACGCCAATGGCACCCGCCATGTGCCCGCCCACAATAATTGCCGGAATAAACAGGAAGGTTTTAAACACGTTGAACTTGAAGCTGATATCCACGCGCGCCTTCGCCATCAGCAGAGAACCAATCGGGTTCCCCACCGAGCGCAGCAGCCCCACAACGCACAGCAGTTGCAGGATTGGGATGATGCTGTTCCACTTCTCGCCAAACACCAGCGGTACGAAATTGCTGGCGACAACCATCAGCCCCAGCAGTACCGGGAAGTTGATGATCCCCACCACGGAGAGCAGCTTGTAAAAGTTCACACGCAGCTTCTCGGTATCGTCCTGAATTTTGGCGAACGCCGGGAACAGCACGCGGGTAATGATTGGGTTGAGCTTCATCGGTGGGACAACCGCGACGTTATACGCCAGGTTGTAGCCGCCCGCGACGCTCGCGCCCAGAATGCGCGCCAGCACCAGCGTAGAGAGGTTAGTATTCACATAGTTGATAATGCTGTCTGCCGTCAGCCACGCGCCGAAGCGCAGGTTGGATGAAACAGACGCCAGCGAAAAATGCAGTCCCGGGCGATAAATCTTGCGGCCAAAGAAGCCAAACAGCAGCGTGCGCACGGCAGAGTTAACGAGGTAGCCGAGAATGGCGGTCATCGCCAGCGGCCAGAAATGGGCGCTGACAACGGTGAAGGTAAAGCCCGCCAGCACGGCGCTGGTTTCAATCATGCCTATCTTATTGAACTCCAGCTCTTTCTGCATCAGCGCGCGGAACTGCTGCCCGTGCGGGATCACCACGAAAGCAAACGACAGGGTGCGCATCAGCGGCGCCAGGTCCGGGTTATGCAGCACGCTGGCAATCACATCGCTCAGCAGGAACACCAGCACAAAGACGAAGATACCCAGCCCGACGTTCAGCCAGTAGAGGGTGGTCAGCTCCAGATGGCTGATCTCTTTGCGCTGGATAATGGAGTTGGCGATACCAAAGTCCGACAGCGTATCGGCCAGGGCGATAATCACCAGCGAGACGGTCAGCAGACCAAACTGGTGGTTATCGATAATGCGCGCCAGCACCGTCATCTGCACCAGGCCGAGGCCAATGATGACGATGGTGGCCATGGCTGACCATTTTGCGCCGCTGATGGTTTTTTCTCGTAAGCTCATCTTAGTACGCCGCTTTGTTCACGAAGCCTTTGAAAATGGTCAGAAAAACAATCTTGATATCGAACCAGAGGCTCCACTCACGGATGTACTCCAGATCGAACTCGATGCGTTTTTCCATTTTTTCCAGCGTGTCGGTCTCGCCGCGCCAGCCGTTGATCTGCGCCCAGCCGGTGATGCCCGGCTTCACCTTATGGCGCAGCATGTAGCCTTCGATCAGGGTACGGTACTGCTCGTTATGGGCCACGGCGTGGGGACGAGGACCGACGATGGACATCCCGCCGGTGAACACGTTGATGAACTGCGGCAGCTCATCGAGCGAGGTACGGCGCAGGAAGTTACCCACGCGGGTGACGCGCGGATCGTTCTGCGTCGCCTGGGTCACCACCTTGTCGTTCTCCATCACCTTCATGGAGCGGAATTTCCACACCATGATCGGCTTACCGTCCATGCCGTAGCGGGTCTGACGGAAGATGATCGGCCCCGGAGAGCTGAGCTTCACCGCCAGCGCAATGCAGCACAGCACCGGGGAGATGAGCAGCAGGATCAGGGACGAAAGTACGATATCCTCCACGCGCTTCAGCACGCGGTTAATCCCCGACAGCGGCGTGTCGTACAACGGAACAACCGGTACCCCGTTCACCTCTTCAATACGGGAGTGGAGAATATTGAAGGTAAACACGTCAGGGATGAGGATCACCGAGCAGGTGGTATCGGCAAGCTCGCGCATCAGTTTCTTGATGCGGGATTCATCTTTCATCTGCATGGCGATGTAGACGTTGTGAATTTTGCCGGCTTTCGCGTCTTCTATCAGCTGTTCGTAGCTGCCCGCCCAGTCAGATGGTACGCCGCCGGGCTTCGCGTCGTGATAAACCCCGACCACTTCAAAACCTAACCATGGCTCTTTGCGGAAGCTGTCGAGCAACACCTGTCCCACCGGCAGGTCGCCCGCCACGACAACAAAGCGACGGTTATACCCACGGTTGCGCAGCCAGCCCGCGCCAAAGCGGATCAGCGAGCGGCAGACCACCATGCCAACGCTGGTTAACAGATACCAGCAGAGATAGGTCACAAGCCGATTATCAAAATCATGGCTGAACGCCACCAGGCCTGCGCTGAAAATCAGGCTTAAGGTCCAGTTCTGGAGCAACAGCATCAGTTCGGTGGTCATTTTGACGCCACGCCATGAACGATAGAAATCGGTCATGCCGCCGATCATCTGAAACACCACCAGCGCAATCAACGCCATCAGCAAGTGCATGTATAAGAACGGCTGCCCGCTGACCCAACACACCGCCCACAGTCCGCCGACCATGATGGTGATATCAGAAAAACGCTGCACCATAGAGATTAACGATGCATTCGTTCTCGCTCGCTCGCGCTTTTTTAGATTTGTCATCGTTGTTCCTTTAGTTCTAAACCTTTCCCCTCGCCCCTCACCCCGGCCCTCTCCCCAAAGGGGAGAGGGTGTTCAAGTTCCCTCTCCCCTTTGGGGAGAGGGTTAGGGTGAGGGGTAAGGTTTTATTTTTACTGATTCAACAGCGCCAGAATGTCCTTCGTTCGGGCTTCCATCAGCGCGGTATCGGCGCGGGACTCCACGTTCAGGCGCACCACCGGCTCGGTGTTGGAGGAGCGCAGGTTGAAGCGCCACTGCGGGAACGCCATGCTGATACCGTCGGTACGGTCAATCTCCAGCGCATGAATGGCAAAGTGCTGTTCGACGCGGGCGATGGCCTCGGCTGGCTGTGCCAGTTTGCTGTTGATCTCCCCGCTCGCCGGGAACGCCGCCATGCGGTCGCGCACCAGCTCGCCCAGGCTCTGCCCTTTCAGGCACAGCAGCTCGGTTACCAGCAGCCACGGGATCATCCCGCTGTCGCAGTAGGCAAAATCACGGAAATAGTGGTGGGCGCTCATCTCGCCGCCGTAGATGGCGTCTTCCTCGCGCATACGCTCTTTGATAAACGCGTGGCCGGTTTTGGACATCACCGGCTCGCCGCCCGCGGCCTTCACCACGTCAACGGTGTTCCAGGAAAGACGCGGATCATGAATGATCTTCGCGCCCGGGTTTTTCTCAAGGAACGCTTCCGCCAGCAGGCCAACGATGTAGTAGCCTTCGATAAACTGCCCTTTCTCGTCGAACAGGAAGCAGCGGTCGAAATCGCCGTCAAAGGCGATACCCATATCGGCGCCGTGCTCAATCACCGCGTTGCGGGTGTCGTCGCGGCACTCCGGCAGCAGCGGGTTAGGAATACCGTTCGGGAAGTTGCCGTCAGGCGTGTTGTGCACTTTGACGAAGGTCACCGGCACGTTCAGCGCCTTAAAGCGGGCTTCAAGTGCATCGACAACCGGGCCTGCCGCGCCGTTGCCGGAGTTAATCACCAGCTTCAGCGGTTTGAGGTTCGCCACGTTGATGTAGCCCAGCAGGTGGTCGATGTACTCTTTTTGCAGGTTGATCTGCTTATAGCTGCCGCGCTTCGCTTCGTTCACCGGCGGGAAGTCGTTGGCCTCGGCCAGACGCTGCACATCGCGCAGACCGGTGTCGCCGCTGATAGGACGCGCGCCCTTGCGCACCAGCTTCATGCCGTTGTAGTCCATCGGGTTATGGCTGGCCGTCACTTCGATACCGCCGTCCACGCCGAGGTGGAAGGTGGCAAAATAGATCTCTTCGGTACCGGAAAGGCCAATGTCCAGCACGTCGACGCCCGCGTCCTGTAGCCCTTTCGCCAGCGCCAGCTTCAGGGATTCGCTGGTGAGACGCACGTCGCCGCCCAGCACGATAGTTTGTGGTTTCAGGTATTCGCCGTACGCGCGGCCGATGCGCCACGCAATGTCTTCGTTCAGCTCTTCGCCCAGCTTGCCGCGAATATCGTAGGCTTTAAAACAGGTTAATTTTTCCATGATGACCCCTTTTTCAGGCAACAGTTGGCCCGCCCGTTAACAGGCTTAATTGTTTTTTATTCATTCGTAGGCCGGATAAGCGAAGCGCCATCCGGCGTTAAGACGGCGCTACACCCGCCCGTAGCGGTCCTGGAAGCGCACGATATCGTCCTCTTCCAGATACGAACCGGAACGCACCTCAATTAAGTCGAGTGGAATTTTCCCCGGGTTTTCCAGGCAGTGCGTGGCACCCAGCGGAATATAAATGGACTCGTTTTCACCGAGCAGCTTCACTTCACCGTTGATGGTCACTTTGGCTGTCCCCGCCACCACTACCCAGTGTTCGGCGCGGTGATGGTGCATCTGCACCGACAGCCCTTCTCCAGGCTTCACGGTGATGCGTTTCACCTGGTAACGCTCGCCGGCGTCAATGGAGTCATATTTGCCCCACGGGCGGTAGACTTCGCGGTGAATATGGTGTTCGTGGCGGCCATCGGCCTTGATCTTCTCCACCACTTTTTTAACGTCCTGCACGGCATTACGGTCGGCAATCAGCACCGCGTCTTTGGTCTGCACGACCACCAGATCTTTCACCCCTACCGTGGTGACAAGGCCAGATTCGGCGTAGACGTAGCTGTTTTCCGTTTTGTGGCTGATCACATCACCGTGATGGACGTTACCCTCCGGGGTATGGGCGCTAATCTCCCACAGTGACGACCAGGAGCCAACGTCGCTCCAGCCCGCATCCATCGGCACCACTACCGCATCTGCCGTACGTTCCATCACGGCATAGTCAATGGACTCTTCCGGACAGGCGAGGAAGGCTTCTTCGTCCACGCGGATAAAATCGAGATCCGGATCCACCACCGCCATCGCTTTTTCGCAGGCATTTAAGATATCCGGGCGATATTTTTCCAGCTCTTCCAGATAGCGACCGGCGCGGAACAGGAACATACCGCTGTTCCAGTAGTATTCACCGCTGGCCACGTAGGCCTGGGCGGTTTCCAGATTCGGTTTTTCGACAAACTGCGCCACGTCAAAGGCCACGCTGTCGCCTTCACCAGGCGTAACGCTGCCGCGGCGAATGTAGCCATAGCCGGTTTCCGGGAGATCCGGCACGATGCCGAAGGTCACCAGCTTGCCGTTCTCAGCGTAAGGAATCGCCGCGCGAACCGCGTCGCGGAAGGCGTCTTCCTGCTGAATAACGTGGTCAGCCGCCAGCACCAGCATCAGCGGGTCGCAGTCCGGGCTGCTGCGTTTTGCCGCCAGCGCCGCAAGAGCAATAGCAGGCGCGGTGTTGCGTCCGGCAGGCTCCAGAATGATATTTTCGGTCAGTTTATTCAGCTGGCGCAGCTGCTCGGCAACGATAAAGCGGTGCTGCTCGTTACAGATCACCACCGGGCTTTCACACTCCACGCCGTGCAGACGGTTAACCGTCGTTTGCAGCATGGTGAGGTCGCCCTTCAGGCACAGAAATTGTTTTGGATAAAGCACGCGGGACAGTGGCCACAACCGGCTCCCGGATCCACCCGCCATTACGACCGGATACAAAGTGGTTTGACTCATGATTTATCCCCGTATATCTGCAATAAATTGGCTCAGCACGTTCTCTTTCTCGAGCGTGCGTTCGGCATATTCACGTGCCACCGTGTTCTCTTTTGGCATGGCGAGTGCCTGCTCAATTCCGGTCACCAGCGCAGGAACCGATTCTGGCTCTACGCAAACGGCAATGCCCGGGTAGCTGTTGCACAGCTGGCCTAATTCTGTTGCGGCTTCTGCCGTAATCACCGCATTTCCGCCCACTGCCAGAATGTTGGTCAGCTTGGACGGCAGCACCGCATCCGCCGCGCCGCGTTTTTGTACCACCAGATGGCAATCCGCCATTTTCAGCAGCGCGGGCAGCGCGTCATAAGACTGAAGCGGGAAGAAGCGGATGTTGGTCAGTCCGCGCTCGCTGGCCATTTTTTCCAGCCGCGCTTTACCGCCGCCCTGCCCGACTATCACGAACATCCACGGGTGTTCGCTCAGCTGAAGCGCGGCGTCAATCACGCTCTCCAGCCCCTGTTTTTCGCCGATGTTGCCTGAGTAAAGAATGATTTTTTGATCTTCAGGCAACCCGAGCTGCGCGCGTAACGCCTGCGCATCCTGGTCTGTCACATCGCGGAAACGCGCCACTTCGGACCAGTTCGGAAAGAAGATCACCTTCTCCGCCGGGACACCCTTCTCCTGCGCCTTGTTCATCATCGAGCGCGAGATGGTCGAGACGTAATCCACGTTGTGCAGGCCGCTGCGCTCAAAGGCGCTGGCGAGCTTCGCCACCTTGCCGCCCTTGCCTTTCCCGGCCATCCCCAGTCCGAGCATGGCGTCCACTTCATAATCCTGAATGTGCAGCAGGGTGCGCGCGCCGGAGAGTTTTCCCAGCAGGCGCATGCCTGGCGTGCAGAACAGCGTCGGCACCACGCCGATGATGCGATCCGGCTTCCAGCGACGCTGCGCCATCAGCGGGAAAAAACTGCTCAGGGCAAAGCTGCCCAGATGAATTAAACGTTTCAGCGTCGAGGGCTGTTTCGGCACGTAGAGCGGGCAGCGCCAGACGGTCGCAGCCCCCTCTTCGCGGCGGTAGCGCCAGCTGGAATAGCGTTCGCCTACCTTCCACTCCGGGTAATACGGCGGGGCGGTAATCACCCGCACGTCATGTCCCTGGCTCGCCATCCACTCGACCATCTCGCCGGTGTATTTCCCGATACCGGTAAGCTCCGGCGAGTAGTTAATTCCGTAGACGAGGATTTTCATAGGCCTGGCACCTCGGCCTGACGTTCCGCAAGGAAGTACGCCCGACTGTTGTCATGGACGTTGTCGCTTGCCAGCAGCGCCTCTGGCGTTAACCAGCGGTAATCGTCATGCTGAGAATCAGGCAGACGCAGGTCTGCCTCACTCACCTTCAGGCGGAACCCCAGCACGACATAGTGCGTGGTGAACCCGGTGCCCGAAAAGTTATCGTCATAGAAGTGCTGCCAGACCCCGTAAAACTGGCCCGCTGCCATCGGCAGTTGCAGGCCCAGTTCCGCCAGAGTGAGACGCTCAAACGCATCGCTTAGCGTCTCATCCTTCTGCACGCGCCCGCCGGGCACGAACCAGAAGCCCTGTGCAGGACGATTGGTTCGTTTCCCCAGCAAGAACTCGCCGCGTTCGTTCTCCACGATCAAATCAATTGAGATGAGCGGAGTGGAACGCACCACCGTGGCAAAATCTTCCTGACTTAAAAACATCATTACCCCCGGAAGCGGTGCTGGTTTTCCAGGAACCACTGGTAGGTGCTGGCCAGCCCCTGCTCCAGTGAGACCTCGTGATACCAGCCAAGCTGATGCAGACGGGTCACGTCCAGCAGCTTGCGCGGCGTGCCGTCCGGTTTGGTGGCATCAAACACCACGCGTCCTTTGTAGCCCACCACCTGCGCGATGGTCTGCGCCAGCTCGCGAATGGTGCAGTCCACGCCGGTCCCGACGTTAATGTGCGACAGCATCGGCTCGGTGTTTTCCTGCCACACCTCGCGATCCAGCTCCATGACGTGAATGCTGGCTGCCGCCATATCGTCCACGTGCAGGAACTCGCGCATTGGCGTGCCGCTGCCCCACACCACCACGTCCGGGGCGTTTTCGGCAGTCGCCTCGTGGAAACGACGCAGCAGCGCCGGGATCACGTGCGAATTGCTCGGGTGGAAGTTGTCGTGCGGTCCGTAGAGGTTGGTCGGCATCACCGAGCGATAGTCGCGGTTATACTGACGGTTGTACGATTCACACAGCTTGATCCCGGCAATTTTGGCAATCGCGTACGGCTCGTTGGTGGCTTCCAGCGTGCCCTGCAACAGTTCGCTCTCGGCGATCGGCTGTTTCGCCATTTTTGGGTAAATACAGGATGAACCGAGGAACAGCAGCTTGTTCACGTTGTGCAGATGCGCCGCGTGAATGATGTTGCTCTCAATCATCATGTTCTCGTAGATGAAATCCGCCGGGTAGGTGTTGTTAGCGACAATGCCGCCCACCTTCGCCGCCGCCAGATACACCTGGTCGATACGTTCGCTGGCGAAGAAGTCCTGCACCGCTTTGCTGTCAAGCAAGTTCAGCTCGTCGCGGGTGCGAACAATCACCTCAACGTCGCCGCGCTGTTCAAGCTGGCGGACAATCGCGGAACCCACCATTCCGCGATGACCGGCGACAAAAATACGTTGTTTTGTCATTCTCAGGACTCCAGCGCGATGGCAACCTCGTAGCCATGGGACTTGAGCAGGGAGTGTTTTTTCGCTGCTTCAAGATCTTTGGCCACCATCTCGGATACCATTTCTTGCAGGGTGGTTTCTGGTTTCCAGCCCAGCTTCTCGTGCGCTTTGGTTGGGTCGCCCAGCAGGGTTTCCACTTCAGCAGGACGGAAGTAACGCGGATCCACCTGAACAATCACGTCGCCTGGCTTCACGCCCGGTGCGTCGTGGCCGGTCACGGAAACAACGATACCCTTCTCTTCCACGCCGGTGCCTTCGAAGCGCAGCTTGATGCCCAGCTGTGCCGCAGCCATCTCAACGAACTGACGTACGGAGTACTGCACGCCGGTCGCGATCACGAAGTCTTCTGGCTGTTCCTGCTGCAGCATCATCCACTGCATTTTCACGTAGTCTTTCGCATGGCCCCAGTCACGCAGGGAGTCCATGTTGCCGAGGTGCAGGCAAGACTCCAGACCCTGAGCGATGTTAGCGATCGCGCGGGTGATTTTACGGGTCACGAAGGTTTCGCCACGACGTGGGGATTCGTGGTTGAACAGAATGCCGTTACAGGCGTACATGCCGTAGGATTCACGGTAGTTCACAGTGATCCAGTAAGCGTACAGTTTCGCTACCGCGTACGGAGAACGTGGGTAGAACGGCGTGGTCTCTTTCTGTGGAATTTCCTGCACCAGGCCGTACAGCTCAGAGGTAGATGCCTGATAGAAACGGGTTTTCTTCTCAAGACCCAGGAAGCGAATCGCTTCCAGCAGACGCAGGGTACCCATGGCGTCCACGTCAGCGGTGTATTCCGGGGATTCGAAGGAAACCGCAACGTGGCTCATCGCGCCCAGGTTGTAGACTTCATCCGGCTGTACTTCCTGCAGGATGCGGGTCAGGTTGGAGGTATCGGTCAGGTCGCCGTAGTGCAGGTGGAATTTCGGGTTTGCCGCATGCGGATCCTGGTAAATGTGATCGACACGTTCGGTGTTAAATGAAGACGCACGACGTTTAATACCGTGTACTTCATACCCTTTTTCCAGCAGTAACTCTGCCAGGTAAGAACCATCCTGCCCGGTAACGCCGGTGATGAGAGCGACTTTAGACATGTTTATATTCCTCTACTTATGAATTTAATCAGTTTCAACGCGTTCGCGTATCACCACTGCGGGGTTGCCACGGCAAATTTTATTTGCCGGTAGCGATTTAAAAACGCTGCTGCGGGCACCGACTACCGTGCCATCGCCAACAGAAACACCGGGTGCAACAAAAACATCCGTTGCCAGCCAGCATTTTTCACCGATCACAACAGACGAAGCGGTAATATCAAAATGCGGGCTCATAAAATCGTGGCTGCCGGTGCACAAATAACACTTCTGTGAAACCACCGAATTTGCGCCAATCGTAATCTCGCCAAGGGTATATAACACCGCGTCATCCCCAACCCAGGCGTAATCCCCAAGCGTTAATTTCCAGGGATAAGTAATTTTCACCGAAGGACGAATGACTACGTTTTTTCCTATTTTTGCGCCAAACAGACGCAGTAAAAATGCGCGCCAGCGGTACAGTATTTGCGGCGACCAGGCAAATAACGTTGCCTGTACAGCCCACCACAGTTGAACTTTAATACCGCTCCCGCCCCGAAAGCCTTTCGGCACGGAGAATCCATTTAATTCCTGCATTACGTTTCCTTATATCTCAGGCTTTGTTATATAAGGCTTTCGCTTTACCCGTCGTTTTCAGACGTAAGAAATAAGATAATTCCGCCCAGAACCCCGGTACGCGTAATATTTTACGCTGCACGTTTTTGGCATCCTGGCACAATTCCAGATTATTCGAGGTTGACACGCCGCCCATTGAAAATTCGGATACCAGTCCTTTAATTCGACGGAACGGGTAGCCAGATTTGTACAGGCTGGCGGCCAGGGCATAATCTGATGACACTTTATATTGCAAATCGTAAGGCTGCTTTTTCAGGCCGCTCATCGGAAAGAAAATAGCCTGATGGCTTGCCGGCAAGCTGTGGTAGATATACCAGCCTGGTTTCGCGCCGCGCAGGACTTTTTTCCCCTCGCCGAAATCAAGCAGCGCATCACCGATAAACATGGCATCTTCTTTCTGGCGCGCCAGCTGGCGTGCAAACATCGCCACATCTTCATGGAACACGTCGCCGGAATTGAGGAAGATGGCGTAGCGCCCCTGCGCCATGTTGATGCCTTTATTCATGGCATCGTAAATGCCTTTATCTTTCTCGCTGATGTAACGTAAGTTGAACTCACCGTTAAGTTTTTCCAGGAACTCCGCCGTGCCGTCGTTCGAGCCGCCATCGACCACGATCCACTCAAAGGTGAGGCTCGGATCGCGCGCCAGGTTGCGCAGCGAGCGCCAGGTTTTTACCACCCCTTCGTGGTTACGAAAGGCGACAGTAATGACGCTAAGAAACATAAATCACCTCATTTCTTCATACGCTCGTAATATTCAGCGCTTTGCGCAAAATAAACGGACATACAATTAAGAATGCATATTCCGGGCTAAATATTGACCCGGTAAAAAACAACGACACCGGTGTGAACAGATAAAGTTGCACGCGAAAGTTCTGGTTATCACCAAACGCGTTAATCATCATTTTGAAAACTTTAAACAGATACCACAGTGTCAACAGTACGGCGAACCAGGAAAAATAGATAATTAACAGATACAGACCATTGTCTATGGTTTTACCGACATCCGCACCGTTAAAGATTCCGAATGATGCAACATATTCGTAAAGTGAGCCGAATCTTACTACGCCATCAATATGGGTTAAGGAATAACCCACCATCACCAGTGGACCAATGATGCGATAATAGGACGACGAACCTTCCGTTCCCAAATCACCCAGACGTTCAGAAATGTACGGGAATGCGAATATTACGCCCACTAAAAATACCGTCAGAGAAATGATCGCCAGCGGCAGTTTTTTCTTAATCGCCTCTTTGTTCAGGTACTGGAACGCCCACTCCAGCAGGTAAAACAGAATAAACGTCATTACCCCTGAGAACGACCCTGACAGAACGATTCCTGCAAGAATCATAGCATCGGTCTTGGGGGTTTTGATACCGAACTGTTTGATGCTGAGCCAAATTGAGATTAATGCCAGAGCAAAAAACGCCGGTTCAAAATAGAGCGCAGTGGTACGCTTGCCACCAAACTTAATGAAGTTCAGTACATAGCTGTTACTGTATATAAGATATTTCGAAATTATTTCCATCAGGCTACTGCCGCCTGTGAGAATAATTTGCGCCATCTCCAATGCCGCAAGCATAACAATCAGCCCGACGACAATATAAAAGAACCTGAGGATTTTCCTATAATTGTGCGGAGAGATAGTTTTAAAACGAATACTCCACACCATGCCAATAATGATAACGATATAAACAAACAGCATGGTGGAGGTGACATATTTGCTGGCGTCCAGCGACTGACCAAAGATGTAGTTAAACGCCGTCAGACCAAACCCGATCCCCAGCGCAATCATCAGCTTTTTGAGGTTAAGCTTATCAACGTATAGCAACAGCAGAACCGGCAGGAAGGTGACGATGGTGATTGGGAAGCTTTCACCGAGCTGGGCAATCTTGACGTTGACCAGCAGGTAGATCAGCGGCAGCAGCAGATAACTACAGATTCTGATAGAACGAGACATACTCCTCCAGCATCTGTTGTCCACTGTACGCTTTACGGCTGCGGTTGCGGAACGATTCCAGGTCCGTGCCAAAAACAGCCTGCGCGATATCGGCCTTCGACAGCTGCACCAGCGGCAGCACCTCGTTCTCACTGAAGGTTTTACCGCCCGATTTCTCCAGCACTTCGCGCGCCGCGTCGCTGTGGGTGGCAATGACCGGCACGCCAATGGAGAGCGCTTCGCACAGGATCAGCGGGTAGTTGTCCACGCGGGAGCTGAACACCAGCGCGTCCATACCGTTGAGCGCGCTCATCAGTTTGCGCTTGTCGGTTTCAAACCCGTGATTCACCACGTTAGCGCCTTCGAACGGCGAGAATTTGCCGAAGGTATGCAGCTCAATTTTGTCGCCGAGCGCCATCATGTCGCGCACCAGCTGTTGGTTGGTTTTGCCGTCGTAGCGCAGGTCATGGGCGACGACCGCAATATTCGGCTTGCCGGTGGTAATGGCTACGGGCGTCAGTTCGGCCAGGATCTCTTCCGTCGCCACATCAATACCGTTGTTGATAATCTGGCAGCGCCCTGCTCCGTACAGGCTATTAAAAGCATCTGCCACGTGCTGGCTTGGAGAGATAAAGGTGCAGCCGAGCGAGAGCATGTCGCGGAACAGCTGACGCTTGCCCTCAACCAGCTGATGCGCGCGATCGACCTTCACCGGCGGATAGTTGCTGAGCGTAGGGCATTTCTGGCAGTTATCTTTCCAGCCTTCGCAGCCGTCGGTAAAGGCGCAGCGTCCGGTCACGCTCCAGTGGTCGTGTAGCGTCCAGACGAAACGGGTGTCCGGCTTGTGCGCCTTCACTTTTCCACAAAACGCTACCACCTCTTCCAGATTCAGCCAGTAGCTGTGTAGCACGTGGAAGTGCAGCACAACCGGCCCGCGGGTGCGGGTGACGGTGCGGTAGAGGTTATTCAGGTTGCCGAACAGGTCGCGGTTAAACAGGCGGAACAGCGCAATATTGGCGATGGAGGTCAGACGTGGCGTCTGCTTCAGCACCTGCGGATAGTTATCATGGCTGACGCTTTTCTTGCCGCCCTTGCCGTAACCGTAAACAAAGCGCGACTGTAATCCTTTTTGCAGCGCGCGCTGGTGCAGATCCAGCGCTACGCCTGCCGCCCCGCCCTCTGCGAGGCGTACGTTAAATTGCAGAATGTTCATTTAATCACCTTCACGCGGGCTTTCTCGCCCACCACCAGCGCATTGTCCGGAATGCTGTCCAGCACCACGCTACCTGCGCCAACCGTCACGTTATTGCCCACGGTAATCTCCCCGATCATCACCACGTTGGCGCCCAGCTCGACGTTATTGCCAATCACCGGGCAGGCCAGGCTGTCTGGCCCACGGTTGCCGATTGTCACCCCGTGGCGAATGGTGAAATCATCACCCGCGACGACGAACTTGTTGATGACAACCGCATAGCCGTGATGAATGGTAAAGCGGCGGCCAATGGTGGCAGCGGCCTGAATTTCATAGCCAAAAAAGCATTCGGTGATGATGCGGTACAGCACCAGCACCGGCGCGGCCCAGATATTGTTCAGCACATTTTTTTTGCGCCACACCGAGCAAAAGTGCGCAATACGGTAGGCCAGAACCATGCAGCACGGGCGCAGGCTCCAGCTGTTAGCGCGGCAATCTTCCAGAAACATTATTTCCCCCGAAGCCCGTCAGCCAGACGCTTGCCGTTACGCACCGACAGCAGCGTCAGCAGCGTGCGCCAGTTCATGCGCTTGTTACGGATCTGATACAGGGTGAAGAGCTGATACTTCCGGCTGGCACGGTCAAACTTGTCCTTGTGCTTGCGGTAAAAATGGAAGTAGCCCGAGAATTTTTTCGGTGACGAGGTGATCTGCATCTCCCCGTGGTTGATGTGCAGGATCTGCGTGGCCTCTTCCACCTTCCACGGCTCGCCGTACTCCACCACCATCCGCAGGAAAATGTCGTAATCCTGTGCGGCCTTCAGCTCGGTATCGAACAGACACTCCTTAAAGCGCCAGGCCCAGGTAAATACCTGATTGCCAATGATGTTGCGCTTGTAGAACAGGCGGCGGGAATACGGTGATTTCGGATACAGCGGCAGGCTGGCCGGCTGCGAATAGACCTCGCCCTGACAGACATAGTCGTTGGCATACAGAAACGCGTGGGTCACCAGCTGCGCTTTGTGCGACAGGAAGATCGACAGACGGTTTGGCGTCCATTCGTCATCATCGTCGATACCGGTCAGATACTGCCCTTTCGCCTGCATAATCGCCTGATTGCGCACCGCGCACGCCCCGGAGTTGATGGCGTTGTGCGTGTACACCACGCGCGGGTCGTTCAGGTCTTCGACAAACTTTTGCAGCTGTTCGTAAGAGGAGGAACAGTCATCCACGATAATCAGTTCCCAGTTATCGTAATCCTGACGCAGGACCGATTTAATCGCGCGGATCGCCAGCTGCTGACGATTCCATGTCGGCATATAGATAGAAATCAAAGGGCGTTGTGTGCTCATGTATTCCTCCTGCCCCTCACCCCGGCCCTCTCCCCGAAGGGGGGAGGGTGAAAGACCGCACCAGGCAGTCCCCTCTCCCCTCAGGGGAGAGGGTTAGGGTGAGGGGTGTGGGGTGTGTTTTGTTATTTAGAGTCAGACTTGTATTCGTACTCGTAGTAGCCGTAATCCTGATAACCCGTCGCACGGCGGAAGATGGAGTTCAGAATGACCCCTTTCACCTCAATACCGTTCTGCTCAAAGCGGCTCAGGCTGGTTTCCACTTCCTTCAGGGTGTTCACCGCATAGCGTGCAACCATCAGCGTGGTGCCCGCATGACGCCCTACCACGGCGGCGTCGGTGACCGCCAGAATTGGTGGGGTATCGATCAGCACCAGGTCATAGTTTTTGCTTGCCCACTCGATCAGCTGCGTGAAGCGCTCGCTCATCAGCAGTTCAGACGGGTTCGGCGGTACCTGGCCACGCGGGATCAGGTCAAATTTCGGAATCGAGGTCGGCTTGGCGCTCTCGCTGATCTCCCCTTTACCCAGCAGGATTTCCGACAGGCCGTTAACGTTGTTGGTACCCAGCAGCTCATGGGTGTAGCCCTTACGCATGTCGCAGTCGATCAGCAGCACGCGCTTGTTGGTCTGGCTCACCACCGCCGCCAGGTTGGCACAGACGAAGGTCTTACCAATTGACGGGCTGACACCTGTCATCATCAGGACGTTGTTTTTGGCCTGCATCATGGCGAAGTGGAGGCTGGTACGCAGGCTACGCACCGCTTCAATCGCCAGGTCGGTCGGGTTACCCACGGCCAGCAGCTGGCTCTGTTTGTAACGCTTGACGCCCTTAACGGTTTTGACGCTGTCACGGGACTTCTGCCACTCCGAAAGCGGGATGCTGGCGTACACGCTGATCCCGTTCTCTTCCAGCACCTGCGGGCTTTCGATACCGCGGTTGAACAGCGAGCGCAGCAGCACGCCGACGATAGAGAGCATCAGGCCGAGAATAATGCTGCCGAGGATAATCAGCGCTTTCTTCGGCTTCAGCACGCCCGGCTGGGTAATCGCCGGGTCAACGATACGCACGTCGCCCACGGTGCTGGCTTCGGTGATTTTCAGCTCCTGCTGCTTGTTCAGCAGTTGCATGTAAACCTGCTGGCCGGATTCCACATCACGCGTCAGGCGTACGATTTCCTGCTGCGTCTTCGGCATCGCGGTCACGCGGTCATTCAGCTTCGCCTTCTCTTCTTCCAGGGTACGACGTTTCTCGAGCAGCGTGCGGTACGCCGGGTGACGTTTGGTATAGAGCTTGGAAATTTCCGCCTCTTTAAAGGTCAGCTCGTTTAGCTGCGCATCAATATTGACCATGGAGTCGAGAACCGATTTCGCCTCCAGCGGCAGGTCGACGGAGTCTTTATCCTGACGGTATGCGTTCAGCTTGTTCTCGGCGTCATCCAGACGGGCGCGCACCTCCGGCAGCTGTTTACTGAGGAACGCGAGGCTTTTAGCGGCTTCCGCTGACTTGCGCTCAACGTTCTGCTCAAGGTAGTTACGGGTGATGCTGTTCAGGATGTCGCGGATTTGATCCTTGTCTTCACCGGTGAAGGTCATGCTCAGGACGCCGGTGTCCTTGCCGTTTTCGGTGACGGTCAGGTTGTTTTGCAGATTGTTGATCATCCCGAGCGTCGAGAATTTGGTGACCGTAAACTCACCGCCCTCGTGCGCCTGGATGGCACCAACCCTGATGCTCACGCCATCTTTGGTCAGCATCTGCCCCACTTCGCCGCGCGCGCTGAAGCCTGCGTCGCTGGTCAGCTGATACTGTTTTGGTCCCAGCACGGTCAGGGTAAAGGTTTGGTCCCCTGCCCCTTTTGGAATCACGAAGTCGGTCACTTTTACCGTATCGTTACTGCGCCCCATCAGGCGATCCCAGCCTGCGCCAAACACCGGGAAGGTGTTTTTGGTGACCGCGATATCCAGCCCCAGATCGTGAACCGTTTTGCCCAATACCAGGCGCGACTGGATCAGCTGAATTTCAGCCTCCGATGCCGGCGGCTTGTTGGCCAGCGCAGAGCCGATATCCTGAACCAGCGAGTTTCCGGTATTTTGTTCGATCTGCACCAGCGCGTCGGCGCTGTAAATAGGCGTCGCGAACAGCGTATAAACGATCGCCGCCACGGCAAAGATGGCGGTTATACCCAGCACCCACCATTTCGCTTCAATAACGGTCCCGACCAGGCGACCGATATCGATTTCATCACTGCCCGACGTCGGGGCGGCAGAAGGTCTTGTTTTTTCTGTCATTGTTATCCCTGCTGAGCTTTCAGTGCCTGCGCCCACTGGCGGGCAGACTGGTCTAGTAAGGTGTATACCGCCTCAAAGGCCTCGCGGCTCTTGCGATACGGATCGGGAATTTCGCGCTCACCATCCCAGTGACCAAACAGCATCACCTTGCCGCGCATCTCCGGTGCGATATCGCACAGCGCGTGAATGTGGCGTTTTTCCATCGCGAGGATCAGGTCATATTCCCGGCACATTCGGCCAGAGACCTGACGGGCAACGTGCCCGTCGAGTGAGAGGTTATGCTCAAGGGCGACGCTTGCGGCACGTTCGTCGGCACCTTTTCCGACCAGCGCGCCCAGCCCTGCGGAGTCGACCGTTAACGCAGGCTGGTAATTTTTCAACAGCCTTTCAGCCGTGGGGGAACGGCAAATGTTCCCCACACACACCACCAGAATTTTGTTAAACATCGCGGCTTACCAGGTATGAATGTCGCTCGCCGTATCCGTCATGTAGCGAACGCCACTGATGGTAGGCAGCAACTGGTTGATCAGACGGTTCCAGCGGGCAACCGGCGCGGTGGTGACATAGACCACATCGTATGGCTGGAGACGGAACGACGTTGCCATGACCAGCGACGTCGCGTCGGACATGTCCAGCTGGTAGATGTTGGCAATCTTGCCTTTCGCGTTTTCGCCTTTGATCGGACGGATCACAAAGATGCCGCTGGCGTTGGAGGCGGTCAGATCGATACCTTCCGCGTTGCCCAGCGCTTCGGTCAGGGTCATACCGCTGAAGTCCATCTTAAGGGTGCTCTGTTTCTTCACTTCACCCATCACGAACACTTTCAGATCGTCGTTGCGCGGCACGTAAAGAATATCGCCCGGATAGAGGAGACGGTTCTGGGTCAGGTCACCGTTTTGCATCAGAGCCTGAAGCGAAATGCGCTGCTCTTTGCCGTTGTGGGTCAGCACCACGTTGCGCCAGTCAGCACCGTCGGTTAAGCCGCCTGCGGCATTGATCGCATCAAGAACGGTGAGCGGGACGTTGGTGATAGCCTGCTGGCCGGATTTGTTGACCTGGCCTGAGATATAGGCTTTCTGGGATCGGAACGCGGCGATATTAACGTCCACCTGCGGGTCAGCAATGTACTGCGCCAGGCGGCCGGTAATATCACTACGGATCTCAGCAAGCGTTTTGCCCGCGACGTGCACTTTGCCAATGTAGGGATAGAACATGGTGCCATCGGACTGTACCCAGTTACCGGTGTCGCTTGAGCTACGGTACTGGCCCGCAGGTGTGGTCAGTTCCGGGTGATCCCAGACGGTCACGTTAATGACGTCACCCGGACCAACGCGATACTGGTAAGAGGCAATTTCCTGGTCCAGAGACATATTTGGCTGAGCAACATTCGGACGTGGGCGTAATTGTTCTACCAGACGTGGGGTTAATGGGTAAACATTCACCATTTTGTCGAGATCAAAATCAGCATCCTGCTGTTTAATCACATCCTTGCCCATTGTTGACATATTGCTGCCGGGAAAGACCGTGCAACCACTCATCAAGGTCACAGACACCAATAATGGCATCAATTTCATTTTGGATTTCATCATTGATTATTTATCACTTTGGCAGAGTAATTATCCTGTGCAATTAAAATAAGCGCGGGTCGTGGTGACAATCAGAATGCAGTTAATCATTTAGCAATATAACTGGCATCAGTCCTAAAAAAAGCTTATTCATCCATTGGCTATTGACAGAATAATTGAGGCTGATTCACACGCTTTCAGGCACGCTACCGCCCTTGGCTTTCAGTTACCAATCCACTGACTAAACAATGCGTTATGGTTAGACACCCTCTTGGATCAGGCCTTTTGAGAAATATATCCGCCACCTTAAACGGGTGATTGATAATGTATAACCTTCACCAAAGACTGAAACAAAAATAGCAACAAGGAGATTTAACATTTGATGCTGGAAGAATTGTTGCAGCTAACCTAATAGCAGGCAAGGAGACAACCGTCCTAATATTCGTTTTTAAGATTAATATTAAGAGCAAAGTTTTGAGGTTTTCGGATTTTCTTTATATTGACAAAATAGAGCACCAGACCATTTATTGCGATATATCCTAAATATCGTCTTTTGTAATTAAATCTTCGCAATTACCTTATTTACACATCCCCGCAAATGGGTTTTACCTGAGTGTAGCATTAAGAGAAATCTCACCCCGGCATTGCAATTTCCGTCTGCTTTATCCATGATCGAAGTGTGACATTAGTCATATAACAGAAGGTATTGCATTTACTATGGAATGGATTGCCGATCCATCAATCTGGGCCGGGCTGGTGACGCTGGTCGTCATCGAATTAGTGCTCGGCATTGATAACCTGGTGTTTATCGCCATCCTTGCCGATAAATTACCCCCTTCACAACGCGACCGCGCCCGCGTGACGGGTCTTCTGCTCGCCATGGTGATGCGTCTGCTGTTACTGGCCTCAATATCATGGCTGGTCACGCTCACCAAACCCTTATTCAGCGTGCAGGGTCTGAGCTTTAGCGCCCGCGACCTGATCATGCTTTTCGGCGGATTGTTCCTGCTGTTCAAAGCCACGGTTGAGCTTAATGAGCGGCTGGAAGGAAAAGACAGTGAAAACCCCACCCAGCGGCGAGGCGCTAAATTCTGGCCGGTGGTCGCGCAGATAGTGGTGCTGGATGCCGTCTTTTCTCTCGACTCCGTGATTACTGCCGTCGGGATGGTTGACCATCTGGCGGTGATGATGGCCGCCGTGATCATTGCCATCACCCTGATGGTGCTCGCCAGTAAAGCCCTGACGCGCTTCGTGAACAGTCACCCGACTATCGTCATTCTCTGTCTGAGCTTCCTGCTGATGATTGGCTTTAGCCTGGTGGCGGATGGTTTTGGCTTCCATATCCCGAAAGGATATCTGTACGCAGCCATTGGTTTCTCGGTGCTTATTGAGTTTCTTAACCAACTGGCCATTTTCAACCGCCGCCGTTTTCTTTCCGCGAACCAGACATTACGACAGCGCACCGCAGATACGGTGATGCGCCTGCTGAGCGG
Organism: Enterobacter cloacae complex sp. 402C9; assembly: GCF_050030745.1. Taxonomy (NCBI): domain Bacteria; kingdom Pseudomonadati; phylum Pseudomonadota; class Gammaproteobacteria; order Enterobacterales; family Enterobacteriaceae; genus Enterobacter; species Enterobacter cloacae complex sp. 402C9. The sequence goes on from NZ_JBLGUW010000001.1 coordinate 3,011,034, forward strand.
CAAAAAAGAGGATGCCGAGCTGGATGCTGAATCCGCTGCGATGCTAGCCGACCACAGCGACGGGCAGATCTTCAACCCGCAGGAACGCCGGATGATAGAGCGCGTGCTTAACCTCAACCAGCGCTCGGTCAGCAGTATCATGACCTCCCGCCACGACATTGAGCATATTGACCTGACGGCACCGGAAGAGCAGATCCGTGTCCTGCTGGATAAAAACCAGCACACCCGCGTGGTGGTGACCGGCGGAGAAGAGGAAGAAGAGCTGCTGGGCGTGGTACACGTGATTGACCTGCTGCAACAGCAGCTTCACGGTGAGCCGCTCAACCTGCGCGCGCTGGTGCGCCAGCCGCTGGTCTTCCCGGAAGCGCTGCCGCTGCTCTCCGCGCTGGAGCAGTTCCGCAACGCGCGTACTCACTTCGCGTTTGTCGTTGATGAGTTTGGTTCTGTGGAAGGGCTGGTGACGCTCAGCGACGTGATGGAAACCATCGCCGGTAATCTGCCTAATGAGGTGGATGAGATCGATGCACGCCACGATATTCAGAAAAACGCAGACGGCAGCTGGACCGCCAACGGCCATATGCCGCTCGAAGATCTGGTGCAGTTCGTTCCGCTTCCGCTGGACGAGAAGCGCGAATACCACACTATCGCCGGTTTGCTGATGGAATATCTGCAACGTATTCCGCAGCCGGGCGAAGAGGTCCAGGTGGGGAATTACATGATCAAAACCTTGCAGGTAGAGAGCCATCGCGTGCAGAAGGTGCAGCTGATACCGCTGCGCGGTGAAGATGAGATGGATTTTGAGGTGTAAAAAAGCCGGGTGGCGCTTCGCTTACCCGGCCTACGGTGTCTGGCTTTTGTAGGCCGGGTAAGGCGAAGCCGCCACCCGGCACAACAGGCATCAGAGCTTATCGAGCAACTTTTTCACGTCTTTACCAGACTGAGACTCTTTATTGCGGTCCGCCCAGTCATTCAGCCGACGTTTCGCTTCATCCTGAAGGTGCTTACGCAGGATCTGATCGACCTGCAAACTGTAATTCAGTTCCTGCCATTTTCCGTACACGCGCAGCGGTATCGGCGTCTCTTTCAGGAACTCGACAAGCTGGCCTTCCCCTTCCCAGCCGGCCTTCACGCGGACGTTGAAGCGGGTGTCAACCGTCTCCTTCACCAGATCCAGCGCGCCGTTTCCGGTCAGCGCCAGCAGGGACGAGATTCCCTGCATCTCGTCGAGCGAGAGCTGACCGTTGTCGAGGGCAAGCTCGCTGGTAAAGCTGTCGAGACGGGTTGCGCTATCGTAGTTTTCATTCGCCTTCACGCTGCTGCTGCGCTCTACCGCCTGCTGCACCAGTTGCTGGAAGTTCAGCCCTTCCATGCGCGAATCTTTTAGCTCAACGTGCGCCTGCCCCTTCCAGCTACGACGGAAGGCGTCCGCATCAATCTTCGTGCCGGAGAAATCCCCGGCCAGCGACAGCTGCCCCGTGAGGGAAATCGGGTAATTAAAGGCTTTCAGGATGGTGCCAATTTCAACGTTTTCCAGACGCGGCTGGAACGCGGCGCTGGCAACGTCTTTACGTACGTCCAGCGTGCCCGGCAGGGAGAGATTTCCTGCCCCCATTTTTCCGCTGAGCTCAGAGATGACCAGCAGGCCGTTGTGGTTGAACATCTGGCTGTTGACGTCAGTAAAATCAATCCCACGCCAGCGCACGCTGTTCGCTTTCAGCAGAATGTCGGCGGTAAATCCGCGCAGACCATTGTAGTCAGGCAGATTGAGACTGGAGGAGATCACCGGACGCGACTGCGTGACCTGGCTTTGCCCTACCTGCGCGACACCCTCATCGGTCGCATTCACCGTTTGGGCCGCGAGCAGGTTCTCAAGGTTCAGCTTGTCGAATTGCAGATCCAACACCCACTTGGGTTTCTCATCAAGCGTGACGCTCGCCTGCCCCTTCAGGGAACTGTCGTTGGCCTGGAGGTTGAGCGCGTTCAGTTCGAGCTGTTTGCGCTCTTCGTGCCACACCGCCTGCATCGTGCCCTGGCCGGCGATCCCCTTCGCGGGTAAATCCGCGCCGGTCAGCTGCCAGTTGACCTGCTGAACGTCCGCCGTCAGCTGGTGCGGGTAGTCAGAGGCGTTCACGTTCGCATTCATCGACAGGTTGAGATCGCGCTGATTACGGTTGATCCGCCCGGAGAACTCCATGGTGGCGTGATGGTTGGCATCCTGCTCCATCCTGAGGTTGATATTGCGTACGGTGATCTGTTCGTCATCTTCATGCTGGAAAACCAGCACGCTGTCGGCAACTTTCAGATTACCAATATCGAACGACCAGCCGGTGTCAGACGGGACGTCAGGCAAGGTGTTTTCACGCGGTGCGACCGGAGCATTCGCCTGACGAACGGCTTCGGTTTGTGGCGTAAGCTGAATCACCGCCCCTTTCAGCATCACCTGTTCAACCTGGAGCTGATGGGATAAGAGCGGGATGAGCGCGACATCAAGACGCATGTTATCCGCCGTAACAAGCGGCTGCGCGGCGCCCGGCGCGGTGAGCGACATACGTCCGGAGAGAATGCTGAGCTGCGGCCAGACGTGCCAGCGCAGCGGCCCGTCCAGCTTGAGTTCATACCCGCTGCGCGCTTCAACCTGCCGCACCATGTAGGCCCGGAAGTCATTCGGGTTAACCAGCAGCACCAACGCTGAAAGGCCAGCCACCAGCACCACCAGCAAAATCATCAGCGTTGTCAGAACTCTTCTCATGGCTTCCTCAGTGAACTCACAGATCAGTCTTTATCGATACGGCTGGCAACCGCACCCTGCTGGTCGCGATATTTTGCGTCCTGACGGCGGTTATAAGGACGGTCTGCCGGGCCGGTCAGCGGTTCGAAGCTCAACGCACCGATCATCATTCCCGGGCGAAGCGCCAGCGGCAGTTTACCGGCGTTAAAGAACTCCAGCACGATACGGCCAGACCAACCCGGATCGATACGGTGCGCGGTGACGTGCACCATCAGGCCCAGACGCGCCAGAGAAGAGCGTCCGTCAAGCCAGCCGACCAGATCCGCAGGCAGCGTGACCGATTCAAAGGTCACCGCCAGCGCCAGTTCGCCAGGATGGAGATAAAACGCCTCTCCTTCTTCGATGACGATTTCGTCACTCATGACGCGATCCAGCGCTGCACTGACTTCGTCTTTCGGCCCGCTGAGGTCGATAAACGGTGCCGTGTGGCCGCTGAAGGTGCGGAACTTATTCCCCAGACGTACATCGACGGTCACGCCGTTAATACGCTCAACCGGCGGACGCGGGGTGATAGACAGGCGGCCTTCATCCAGCCAGGCTTCTATATCGCGGTCACAAAGACGCATGGCACTTTCTCCTTTCGTGCATCGCGCCCTGAATCCTTACGGCGTCAGGGCAAAACCAGGTTATCTCTGAACGGTACACAATTCACACGGCTTATTCAAAAAACTGACTGATTTTCGCTTTTAAGATATCAATGGCAATACGGTTTTTACCGCCGCGAGGCACAATAATATCGGCGTATTGTTTAGAAGGCTCAATAAATTGCAGGAACATCGGACGAACGGTTTTCTGATACTGCGCCATCACGGAGTCCATGGAGCGACCGCGTTCGTTAACGTCGCGTTTAATACGCCGCATCAGGCAGATATCCAGCGGGGTATCGACGAAAATCGAGAAGTTCATTGATTCGCGCAGACGGGCGTCGGTGAGCAGCAAAATCCCTTCAAGGATAATCACCTTCTTGGGCTCAATGCGGATCGTTTCCTGGGTGCGGGTATGTTCCACGTAACTGTAGACGGGCAGCTCAATCGCCTCGCCGCGCTTCAGCGCTTCCAGATGCTGGAACAGCAGACTGTGATCCATCGCACTGGGGTGGTCGTAGTTGGTTTTTACGCGCTCTTCCATCGAAAGATGGGATTGATCTTTGTAATAGCTATCTTCGGGAATAACACCGATATGCTCATCACCCACTTGTTCACGCAGTTCGCGATAAAGCGTACTGGCAATAAGACTTTTACCTGAAGCCGATGCGCCGGCAATGCCTATGATGACGCACTGATGAGACTTATCAGTCATAAATTTAGCGACCTGATTAACCTGGATGTAAGGAAGGACGACGCCGGAGCGTCAAACGCGGCAATTATAGGGATTTCGGGGGCGTGATACCAGTCGAATGCGCAGGTTATGCGAGGCGGGCTGAAAAGCGCCGTTTCACGCCTTTAGCGAAATTTTTACGCACGGATTTTCACCATTTCATCCCCCTTCTTCGCAGAGTAACTATTTTATAAGTCTATGAAGTCAAAATCTGAGCACTCAGCATATGAATTGTAAAATGTTTGTACTAGCATAAACCAAATTAATGATTTCACGCGTCCGGAGCTGGCTCCTGACAACACGGCGTCCCTGGATAGAGCGGTAATGAATAAACAATACCAGCGGGTTTTGGTTACTACCCCACATCCTTTACTGCGGCTTGTCTGTCTGGGTCTGGTCACGTTCATCTTCACCTTATTTTCCCTTGAGCTGACTCGCTTCGGTACGCTGCTGGCGCCATTGTGGTTCCCGACCTCCATTATGATGGTGGCGTTTTACCGCCATGCGGGAAAAATGTGGCCCGGCATCGCCCTCGCCTGCTCCTTTGGCAATATTTTTGCCTCGTGGATGCTCTTTTCATGGGAATCAATCAACTTAACCTACACGGCAATCAATATTATTGAGGCCTGTGTTGGTGCGGTGTTGCTGCGTAAGCTGCTCCCCTGGTATAACCCGCTGCAAAACCTCAACGACTGGATACGCCTTGCCCTCGGCAGCGCCCTGGTGCCACCGCTGGTGGGCGGCATTCTGGTTCATTTTCTGGTGCCAGGCGCGGAGCCGCTGCGTAATTTTCTGTTTTGGGTACTTTCAGAAGCCATTGGCGCGCTGGCGCTTGTACCGTTAGGTCTGCTGTTTAAACCGCATTACTTGCTGCGCCACCGAAACCCGAGACTGCTGCTGGAAACGCTGGTGACCCTGGTCGTTACGCTGGTTCTTAGCTGGACGGCAATCACCTGGCTGCCGTGGCCGTTCACCTGCATCATCGTTTTGCTGATGTGGAGCGCGGTACGCCTGCCGCGAATGGAAGCATTCCTGATTTTTTTATTCACCATCATGATGGTGTCCTTGATGATGGCGCGAAACCCGCCCTCCATGACACCTTCAAACATGATGGTGACCTTCAACGCGCCATGGCTTCCCTTTCTGATGATGCTGCTCCCCGCCAACATTATGACGATGGTGATGTATGCCTTCCGGGCCGAGCGTAAACATATTACTGAAAGCGAAGAACGTTTTCGTAATGCGATGGAATATTCCGCGATTGGTATGGCGCTGGTGGGCATTGAGGGCCAGTGGCTTCAGGCCAACAAGGCGCTGTGCAATTTCCTCGGTTACAGTCAGTCTGAGCTTCAGTCGCTCACGTTCCAGCAATTAACCTGGCCGGAAGATTTAAATACCGACCTGGAGCAGTTGCAACAGCTGATTAACGGGGAGATCAACAGCTACAGCCTCGAAAAACGCTACTACACCCGCAGCGGCGAGGTGGTGTGGGCGCTGCTGGCCGTTTCCGTTGTGCGCCATGCAGACGGCACGCCGCTCTACTTTATTGCCCAGATTGAAGACATCAACGACCTGAAACAGACCGAGTGGGTGAATAAGCGTCTGATGGAGCGTATCACCCTCGCGAACGAAGCCGGCGGCATCGGGATCTGGGAGTGGGATCTCGAGCCGGACGTGATCAGCTGGGATAAACGGATGTTTGAGCTGTACGAGATCCCCCCGCACATTAAACCCACCTGGCAGCTCTGGCATGCGGCCATGGTGCCTGAAGATCGTGCGCACGCCGAACAGGTACTGCGTGAGTCACTCCAGGCCAGGGTGCCTTTCAAGCTGGAATTTCGCATTCGCGTCAAGGATGGCATTCGCCACATTCGTTCGCTGGCGAACCGGGTGCTGAACAAACAGGGCGAAGTGGAGCGGCTGTTAGGGATCAACATGGATATGACCGAGGTGAAGCAGTTGAACGAGGCGCTGTTCCAGGAAAAAGAGCGCCTGCATATCACCCTCGACTCCATCGGCGAAGCGGTGCTGTGCACCGATATCGACATGAACATCACCTTTATGAACCCGGTCGCCGAGAAGATGAGCGGCTGGTCGCAAAGCGAAGCGCTGGGTCAGCCCGTTCTGAAGGTGCTGCACATTACCTTCGGCGAGAACGGCCCGTTAATGGAAAACATCCACAGCGGCGATATGTCCCGTACCGATATCGAACAGGATGTGGTGCTTAACTGCCGGAATGGAGGCAGTTTCGACATTCATTACAGCATTACCCCGCTCAGCACCCTGGAGGGGCACGCTATCGGCTCGGTGCTGGTGATTCAGGATGTCACCGAGTCGCGCAAAATGCTGCGCCAGCTGAGCTACAGCGCTTCCCATGACGCCCTTACCCACCTGGCGAACCGCGTCAGTTTTGAAAACCATCTTAAGCGCCTGTTGCAGACGGTACAGGAGACCCATCAGCGTCACGCGCTGGTCTTTATCGATCTTGACCGTTTTAAGGCGGTGAACGATACCGCAGGCCACGCGGCGGGCGACGCGCTCCTGCGCGAACTCTCTTCGCTGATGCTGACCATGCTGCGCTCCAGCGACGTGCTGGCGCGTCTGGGCGGCGACGAGTTTGGCCTGCTGCTGCCGGACTGCAACGTCGAAAGCGCACGCTATATTGCGGGCCGGTTGATCGACGCCATCAACAACTATCATTTTTCCTGGGAAGGACGCCTGCACCGCATCGGCGCCAGCGCGGGGATCACGTTGATTGACGACGCTAATTATCAGACAGCGGAAGTGATGTCTCAGGCCGATATCGCCTGTTACGCCTCGAAAAACAGCGGGCGCGGTGTGGTCACCGTCTATGAACCCCAGCAGGAGCGGATCCACAGCACGCGCAGCATGATGTCGCTGGATGAGCAGTGGCACATGATCAAAGATAATCATCTGCTGATGATCGCCCGCAGCGTCGCCTCACCGCGCATTCCCGAGAGCAGTAGCTTCTGGCTGATTTCCCTGCGGTTGTGGACCAGCCAGGGGGAAGTGCTGGAAGAGCATGCCTTCCGCGCCGGGCTGGCGGAGCCGGAGCTGCTGCACGCCCTTGACCGACGTATATTCAGCGAATTTTTCCGTACCTATGCCGCACAGGTGGCGGCCAAAGGGATGGGCGTCGCGCTGCCGCTCTCAGAAGCGGGTTTAGCCAGCGTCACGCTGGTGGATGAGCTGCTCGAGCTGATCACCAGAGGTCCGCTGCCGGCGCGGCTGCTGCATCTGGCGATCGCCGTTGATGTGCTGAGCAATACGGATGAAAACGTGCAGCAGGGTCTGCAAAAGCTTCGTCAGGCTGGCTGTCGCGTGGTGCTGACCCGGGTTGGACGCGATATGAACGTCTTCAGCCAGCTCAGCGCCAACACCGCTGATTATCTGCTGCTGGATGCAGACGTGGTGACCAACGTCCACGGCAATCTGATGGATGAGATGATGGTGACCATCATTCAGGGCCACGCCCAGCGTCTGGGCATAAAAACCATTGCCGGGCCATGCCATCAGTCGATCATGATGAATACGCTGTCGGGCATCGGCATTGACTTTATTTACGGCGACACCATCGGGGAAGCGCAGCCGCTCGATCTACTGCTGAATACCAGCTATTTCGCCATCAACTGACGGCGACCAGCCGTCGGTGTACCAGATATGTAACAGCGCATACGAGCGCCACGGCTGCCAGCGCTCGGCATAGCGACGGATCTGCGCGGGCGTCATACCGGCAAAGCGCTGTTTAATGAGATAATCATCCGGCAGGAATACATCCTTCGCCTGCCAGCCGCGCAAGGCCAGATAATTTGCGGTCCAGCGCCCGATGCCGGGGCGCTGCTGTAGCGCCTTCATCCCGGCCTCGACGTTCGCAGGCGGGAACAGCGGGAATTCACCGTCCACCACCGACTGCGCCAGATGAATCAACGACTCCGCACGCTTGAGCGGCATCCCAAGGGCTTTCAACGCCAGCGGATCCACCGCGGCCAGTACCTCTGGCGGAGGAAAACAGAGGTAGCCCGGCGCGTCCTGAATGGGTTCACCGCACAGCGCCACCACTCTTGACGCCAGTTTTGCCGCCATCGCAACGCTCACCAGTTGCCCGAGAATGGCGCGCACGCCCTGCTCATAGGCATCCATCGCGCCCGGCAAACGTAACCCCGGCCGCGCCGCGCCGAGGTCGCCCAGGGTCTGCGCAATTCTTAGCGGGTCGCAATCAAGATCGGACAGGCGGGCAGTGCGGTCCAGGCAAATATCCGCCACCGGGATCAGGCCAGGGCTGAGCGACACCGCCAGCGTATGGGTTGCGCTGTCTGGCGTAACCCGTAAAACGCCCTGGTGCCCCGCATAGCCAAAACTGCGTTCGTAGTAATCCTCCGTAACAGTCTCAACCCCTGTGACCGCACGCGCGGCAAGAAAGCCAAACATCCACTGCCAGTCGTAGGGCGGTTGCCAGTTCAGGGTGTACATCGTCTCTCCTTTTGTATTTACCTCAGCATAAACCGAAAGATCGCGTTGCGCCTTGCTTTCATATTCCTGTTGTCGCCTGGCAGACATTTCGCTAAAGTCTCGCCCCTTCTCACCGGCATGGGGATTTATTGTGTTTATTGGATTCGACTACGGCACCGCAAACTGCTCGGTTGCGATAATGCAAAACGGACAACCACAGCTCCTGAAAATGGAAAACGGCAGTACGCTGTTGCCGTCAATGCTCTGTGCGCCCACGCGTGAAGCGGTGAGCGAGTGGCTGTTCCGCCATCATCAGGTTCCGGCCACGGCGGCGGAAACCCAGGCGCTGCTGCGCCGTGCGGTCAGCTTTAACCGCGAGGAAGATATCGACGTTACCCCTTCCAGCGTGCAGTTCGGCCTCTCTTCCCTCGGGCAGTACATTGAAGACCCGGAAGAGGTCTACTTCGTTAAATCACCGAAATCCTTCCTCGGCGCCAGCGGCCTGAAGCCACAGCAGGTGGCGATGTTTGAAGATCTGGTCTGCGCGATGATGCTGCACATCCGCAATCAGGCGCAGTCGCAGGTGCCGGATGCCATCACCCAGGCGGTGATTGGCCGTCCGATCAACTTCCAGGGGCTGGGCGGCGACGAAGCCAACCAGCAGGCGCAGGGGATCCTTGAGCGTGCAGCGCACCGGGCTGGCTTCCGTGACGTGGTGTTCCAGTATGAGCCGGTTGCGGCGGGACTGGATTTTGAAGCCACGCTGACGGAAGAGAAACGGGTGCTGGTGGTGGACATCGGCGGCGGTACGACGGACTGTTCATTACTGCTGATGGGTCCGCAGTGGCATCATCGTCGCGATCGTGAAAACAGCCTGCTGGGGCACAGCGGCTGCCGCGTGGGCGGTAACGATCTGGATATCGCCCTGGCATTCAAGAGCCTGATGCCGCTGCTCGGCATGGGCGGTCAAACCGAGAAAGGCATCGCCCTGCCGATCCTGCCATGGTGGAATGCGATTGCCATCAACGACGTCCCTGCCCAGAGTGATTTTTACAGCACCGCGAATGGGCGTTTCCTTAACGATCTGGTGCGTGATGCGCAGGATGCAGAGAAGGTCGCGCTGCTGTATAAGGTGTGGCGTCAGCGTCTGAGCTACCGGGTGGTGCGCACCGCCGAAGAGAGCAAAATCGCCCTTTCCGATCGTCCTGAGCATGCGGTTACGCTACCGTTTATCAGGGACGATCTGGCTACGGCTATCACCCAGGAAGGGCTGGAAATGGCGCTGGCTCAGCCGCTACAGCGTATTCTGGAGCAGGTGCAGCTGGCGCTTGAGAATGGCAAAGAGAAACCGGACGTGATTTACCTGACCGGCGGTAGCGCCCGTTCCCCGCTGATCAAGAAAGCGCTGGCGGAACAGCTGCCGGGGATCCCGATTGCCGGCGGCGATGACTTTGGCTCCGTTACGGCAGGACTGGCCCGCTGGGCGCAGGTGGTGTTTAGCTAATGGGGTTGTGCCGGGTGGCGGCTTCGCCTTACCCGGCCTACGGTTCGAGGATCTTGTAGGCCGGGTAAGGCGAAGCCGCCACCCGGCGAAACAACGCACCACACTCAGACCATTCCTGACAGTCTTCCATATTTCCTCCATTTTTCCGCTGTGTTACCTGACTAAACTAGTATCATTCCCCGAAAGTGTTTCAGGACGAGAACGTATAACGATGAAAGGCAGTAACAAATCCCGCTGGGCAATCGCCGTTGGTCTGATTGTGGTGGTCCTGGCCGCCGCCTGGTACTGGCACAGCCAGTCCGCGAACTCCACGGCACCTGCTGGCGCCAATAGCCCCTCACAACGTCCAACGGGCGGCGGGCGCCACGGTATGCGCGGCGCGGCGCTGGCACCGGTGCAGGCGGCAACGGCGGTGAATAAAGCGGTGCCTCGTTATCTCTCCGGGCTGGGAACCATCACCGCCGCCAACACCGTGACGGTACGTAGCCGCGTGGATGGTCAGCTGATGGCCATCCACTTCCAGGAAGGCCAGCAGGTGAAAGCCGGCGATCTGCTGGCGGAAATCGACCCAAGCCAGTTTAAGGTGGCCCTGGCGCAGGCGCAGGGGCAGCTCGCGAAAGACAAAGCCACCCTCGCCAATGCCCGCCGCGATTTAGCCCGCTATCAGCAGCTGGTAAAAACCAACCTCGTGTCGCGCCAGGAGCTGGATACCCAGCAGTCTCTGGTCAGTGAATCTCAGGGCACCATCAAGGCCGACGAAGCCGCGGTCGCCAGCGCCCAGCTCCAGCTCGACTGGAGCCGGATCACCGCGCCGATTGACGGCCGCGTGGGCCTGAAACAGGTTGATATCGGCAACCAAATCTCCAGCGGAGATACCACGGGCATCGTGGTGATCACCCAAACGCACCCTATCGATCTCGTCTTTACCCTGCCGGAAAGCGACATTGCGACGGTGATACAGGCGCAGAAGGCCGGAAAAGCGCTGGTGGTTGAAGCCTGGGATCGCACCAACAAGCAGAAGCTGAGCGAAGGTTCGCTGTTGAGCCTGGATAACCAGATCGATACCACCACCGGCACCATCAAGCTTAAAGCACGCTTCAACAATCAGGACGATGCCCTGTTCCCGAATCAGTTCGTCAATGCGCGAATGCTGGTCGCGACAGAAGAAAACGCCGTGGTGATCCCGACGGCGGCCCTGCAAATGGGCAGTGAAGGCAACTTTGTCTGGGTGCTGAACAGCGAAAACAAGGTCAGCAAACATCTGGTGAAAACCGGGATCCAGGACAGTCAGACGGTGGTGATCAGTGCCGGGCTGTCCGCTGGCGACCGCGTCGTGACCGACGGTATTGACCGTCTGACCGAAGGGGCGCAGGTCGAGGTGGTGGAAGCGCAGAATACAGGAGCAAAAGCCTGATGCAGGTGATGCCGCCGAGCTCTACAGGTGGGCCATCACGCCTGTTTATCTTACGTCCGGTTGCGACGACCCTGTTGATGGTGGCGATCCTGCTGGCCGGGATCATTGGCTACCGTTTTCTGCCCGTGTCGGCGCTGCCGGAAGTGGACTACCCGACCATTCAGGTTGTCACCCTCTATCCGGGCGCCAGTCCGGATGTGGTGACGTCCGCCATCACCGCCCCGCTGGAGCGTCAGTTTGGCCAGATGTCTGGCCTGAAGCAGATGTCCTCCCAGAGCTCCGGCGGCGCCTCGGTCGTCACGCTTCAGTTCCAGCTCACGCTGTCGCTGGACGTCGCCGAGCAGGAGGTGCAGGCCGCGATTAACGCCGCCACTAACCTGCTGCCGTCTGACCTGCCGAATCCACCGGCTTATAGCAAGGTCAACCCGGCAGACCCGCCGATCATGACGCTTGCCGTCACCTCCTCCGCCATGCCGATGACGCAGGTGGAAGACATGGTCGAAACCCGCGTGGCGCAGAAGATTTCGCAGGTGACCGGCGTGGGACTGGTGACGCTGGCGGGCGGTCAACGCCCCGCTGTGCGCGTTAAGCTCAATGCCCAGGCCATTGCCGCGCTGGGGTTAACCAGCGAAACCATTCGCACCGCCATCAGCAGCGCCAACGTTAACTCAGCGAAGGGCTCGCTGGACGGCCCAACCCGTGCGGTCACGCTCTCTGCCAACGACCAGATGCAGTCCGCCGATGAGTACCGTCAGCTGGTTGTGGCCTATCAAAACGGCGCGCCGATCCGCCTCGGCGACGTGGCAACCGTCGAACAAGGCGCGGAAAACAGCTGGCTCGGGGCGTGGGCCAATAAGCAGCAGGCGATTGTCATGAACGTTCAGCGCCAGCCGGGCGCGAACATTATTGATACCGCCGACAGCATTCGCACCATGCTGCCGCAGCTGGTGGAAAGCCTGCCAAAATCGGTGAGCGTGAAAGTGCTTTCTGACCGCACCACGAATATTCGCGCCTCGGTGTCAGACACCCAGTTCGAGCTGATGCTGGCGATTGCGCTGGTGGTGATGATCATCTACCTGTTCCTGCGCAACGTTCCGGCAACCATCATTCCCGCCGTCGCCGTGCCGCTCTCGCTGGTCGGGACGTTTGCGGTGATGGTGTTCCTCGACTTTTCGATTAATAACCTGACGCTGATGGCGCTCACCATCGCCACCGGGTTCGTGGTGGACGATGCCATCGTGGTCATCGAGAACATCTCGCGCTATATCGAAAAAGGTGAAAAGCCCTTAGCCGCCGCGCTGAAGGGCGCAGGAGAAATTGGCTTTACCATCATCTCGCTCACCTTCTCGCTTATTGCGGTGCTGATCCCGCTGCTGTTTATGGGCGATATCGTCGGGCGGCTGTTCCGCGAGTTTGCCGTGACGCTGGCGGTCGCCATTCTGATCTCTGCCGTGGTGTCGCTGACGCTAACGCCGATGATGTGCGCCCGCATGCTGAGCCACGAATCTTTGCGCAAGCAAAACCGCTTCTCGCGCGCTTCCGAGCGGATGTTCGAGCGCATTATCGCCGCCTACGGCCGCGTGCTGGCGAAAGTCCTGAATCATCCCTGGGCGACGCTCGGCGTGGCGCTCGGCACCCTGGCGCTCAGCGTGATGCTGTGGATTTTCATTCCGAAAGGCTTCTTCCCGATTCAGGACAACGGCATTATTCAGGGCACGCTTCAGGCGCCGCAGACGGTCTCCTTCGCCAACATGGCGCAGCGCCAGCAGCAGGTGTCTGAGATCATCATGAAAGATCCGGCGGTGGAAAGCCTGACTGCCTACGTGGGCGTGGACGGCACCAACCCGTCGCTCAACAGCGCGCGCCTGCAAATTAACCTTAAACCGCTCGATGACCGCGACGATCGCGTCAACGCGGTAATTGAGCGACTGCAAAGCGCGGTGGCGCGCGTGCCGGGCATTGAGCTGTATCTGCAACCGATCCAGGATTTAACCATTGATACGCAGGTGAGCCGCACGCAGTACCAGTTTACGCTCCAGGCCACCTCGCTTGATGCACTCAGCACCTGGGTGCCGCAGCTGGTGGATAAGCTGAAAGCACTGCCGCAGGTTTCTGACGTCAGCAGCGACTGGCAGGATAAAGGGCTGGCGGCGTACGTGAACGTCAACCGCGACACTGCCAGCCGTCTGGGCATTACCATGTCCGACGTGGATAACGCCCTGTATAACGCCTTTGGTCAGCGACTGATCTCCACCATTTACACCCAGGCCAACCAGTATCGCGTGGTGCTGGAACATAACACCGAGAACACGCCCGGGCTTGCCGCGCTGGACTCGATACGCCTGACCAGCAAAGACGGCGGGATTGTGCCGCTCAGCGCCATTGCCAGCGTGGAAGAGCGCCACACCCCACTGTCGATTAACCATCTCGATCAGTTCCCGTTCACCACCATTTCGTTCAACGTGCCGGACGGGTATTCCCTGGGCGAAGCGGTGGAGGCCATTCTGGGCGCGGAGAAAGAACTCAGCTTCCCGTCCGATATTCAGACCCAGTTCCAGGGCAGTACGCTGGCGTTCCAGGCCGCGCTGGGCAGCACCGTCTGGCTGATTGTCGCGGCGGTGGTGGCGATGTATATCGTGCTTGGCGTGCTGTATGAGAGTTTCATCCACCCGATCACCATCCTCTCCACCCTGCCGACGGCGGGCGTGGGGGCGCTGCTGGCGCTGATGCTGGCGGGGAGCGAACTGGACGTGATTGCGATAATTGGCATCATCCTGCTTATCGGCATCGTGAAGAAAAACGCCATCATGATGATCGACTTTGCGCTGGCCGCCGAGCGCGAGCAGGGTATGGCGCCGCGCGAGGCCATTTACCAGGCCTGTCTGCTGCGTTTTCGCCCGATCCTGATGACCACCCTCGCCGCCCTGTTGGGCGCCCTGCCGCTGATGCTAAGCACCGGCGTGGGGGCCGAACTGCGCCGTCCGCTGGGCATCGGCATGGTCGGCGGTCTGCTGGTGAGCCAGGTGCTGACACTGTTTACCACGCCGGTTATCTACCTGCTGTTTGACCGTCTGGCCCTGTGGACAAAAAGCCGCTTCCCGAAACGTGAAGAGGAGGCGTAAGTGAAGTTTTTCGCCCTCTTCATTTACCGTCCGGTGGCGACGATTTTACTCTCCGTCGCTATCACCCTGTGCGGCGTGCTCGGCTTCCGGCTGCTGCCGGTGGCCCCGCTGCCGCAGGTCGATTTCCCGGTGATCATGGTCAGCGCCTCGCTGCCGGGCGCATCGCCGGAAACCATGGCCTCATCGGTGGCGACGCCGCTTGAGCGATCGCTTGGGCGGATTGCCGGGGTTAACGAGATGACCTCCAGCAGTTCGCTGGGCAGCACGCGCATCATTCTGGAATTTAACTTCGACCGGGATATTAACGGTGCGGCGCGTGACGTGCAGGCCGCGATTAACGCCGCCCAAAGCCTGCTGCCGAGCGGCATGCCGAGCCGTCCAACCTACCGCAAGGCCAACCCGTCCGATGCGCCGATCATGATCCTGACGCTTACGTCAGAGACCTACTCCCAGGGCGAGCTGTACGATTTTGCCTCCACCCAGCTGGCGCAAACCATCGCCCAGATTGACGGCGTGGGCGACGTGGATGTCGGCGGCAGCTCCTTGCCCGCCGTGCGCGTGGGGCTGAATCCGCAGGCGCTGTTTAATCAGGGCGTGTCGCTTGACGACGTGCGATCCGCTATCAGCAACGCCAACGTGCGTAAGCCGCAGGGTGCGATTGAGGACAGCAGCCACCGCTGGCAGATCCAGACCAACGACGAGCTGAAAACCGCCGCCGAGTATCAGCCGTTGATTATTCACTACAATAACGGCGCGGCGGTGCGCCTGAGCGACGTCGCCAGCGTCACCGATTCGGTGCAGGACGTGCGTAACGCCGGGATGACCAATGCCAAACCGGCGATTTTGCTGATGATCCGCAAGCTGCCGGAAGCCAACATCATTCAGACGGTGAACAGCATCCGCGCGCGGCTGCCGGAGCTTCAGGAAACCATTCCGGCGGCCATCGATCTCCAGATTGCGCAGGACCGCTCCCCCACCATCCGCGCCTCGCTTGAAGAGGTAGAGCAAACGCTGATCATCTCCGTCGCGCTGGTAATTCTGGTGGTGTTCCTGTTCCTGCGCTCGGGGCGCGCCACGCTGATCCCGGCGGTAGCGGTCCCGGTATCGCTGATAGGCACCTTTGCCGCCATGTACCTGTGCGGGTTTAGCCTTAACAACCTGTCGCTGATGGCGCTGACGATTGCCACCGGGTTTGTGGTGGATGATGCCATCGTGGTGCTGGAGAATATCTCGCGTCATCTGGAAGCGGGCATGAAGCCGCTCCAGGCGGCGCTTCAGGGGACGCGCGAAGTGGGCTTCACGGTCCTGTCCATGAGCCTGTCGCTGGTGGCGGTGTTCCTGCCGCTGCTGCTGATGGGCGGCCTGCCGGGGCGACTGCTGCGCGAATTTGCCGTCACGCTCTCCGTCGCCATTGGTATCTCACTGGTGATTTCACTGACGCTAACGCCGATGATGTGCGGCTGGATGCTAAAGCGCAGCCAACCACACTCACAGCCGCGCATGAAAGGCTTTGGCCACGTCCTGATGGCGATGCAGTCCGGCTACGGCAAATCGCTGAAATGGGTGCTGAACCACACGCGTATTGTCGGGCTGGTGCTTATCGCCACCATCGGGCTCAACGTCTGGATGTATATCACCATCCCGAAAACCTTCTTCCCGGAGCAGGATACCGGCGTGCTGATGGGCGGTATTCAGGCAGACCAGAGCATTTCGTTCCAGGCAATGCGCGGCAAGCTTCAGGACTTTATGAAAATCATCCGGGAAGATCCGGCCGTAGACAACGTTACCGGCTTTACCGGCGGCTCGCGCGTTAACAGCGGGATGATGTTTATTACCCTTAAGCCGCGCGGTGAACGTCACGAAACGGCGCAGCAGATCATTGATCGCTTGCGGGTGAAGCTCGCCAAAGAGCCGGGGGCGAACCTGTTTTTGATGGCCGTTCAGGATATCCGCGTCGGCGGACGACAGGCTAACGCCAGCTATCAGTACACCCTGCTCTCGGATGACTTAGCCGCCCTGCGCGAGTGGGAGCCGAAGATCCGTAAAGCGCTGGCCGCGCTGCCGCAGCTGGCGGACGTGAACTCCGACAGCCAGAACAACGGCGCGGAGATGGCGCTCACCTACGATCGTGAAACTATGGCCCGCCTGGGCATTAACGTGGAGGCGGCCAACAGCCTGCTTAACAACGCCTTCGGGCAGCGTGAAGTCTCCACCATCTATCAGCCGATGAACCAGTACAAGGTGGTAATGGAAGTTGATCCGCGCTACACCCAGGACATCAGCGCGCTGGACAAGATGTTTGTGATCAATGATGACGGCAAGGCGATCCCGCTGTCGTACTTCGCCAGCTGGCAGCCGTCGAACGCGCCGCTGTCGGTGAACCACCAGGGGCTTTCCGCCGCCTCGACCGTCTCGTTTAACCTGCCAACCGGCTCGTCGCTGTCTGAGGCCAGCGATGCCATTAACCGCGCCATGACCCAGCTTGGGGTGCCCTCCTCCGTGCGCGGCAGCTTTGCCGGTACGGCGCAGGTGTTCCAGGACACCATGAACTCGCAGGTCATTTTGATCCTGGCGGCCATTGCCACGGTGTACATCGTGCTGGGCGTGCTGTACGAAAGCTACGTGCATCCGTTGACCATTCTCTCCACGCTTCCCTCTGCGGGCGTGGGGGCGCTGCTGGCGCTGGAGCTGTTCGGTGCTCCATTCAGCCTCATCGCGCTCATTGGGATCATGCTATTAATAGGTATTGTGAAGAAAAACGCGATAATGATGGTCGACTTTGCCCTGGACGCCCAGCGCAACGGCAACCTGACGCCGGACGAGGCGATATTCCAGGCCTGTCTGCTGCGTTTTCGCCCGATCATGATGACTACGCTGGCCGCGCTGTTCGGCGCACTGCCGCTGGTCATATCCGGCGGTGACGGCTCTGAACTGCGCCAGCCGCTGGGGATCACGATCGTTGGCGGCCTGGTGATGAGCCAGCTGCTGACGCTCTACACCACGCCGGTAGTCTATCTGTTCTTTGACCGCCTGCGGCTGCGTTTTTCGCGAAAAAAGAGAACCACGGTGACCGAGTAAATGACCGACCTACCCAGTAACGTTCGCTGGCAATTGTGGATCGTCGCGTTCGGCTTCTTTATGCAGTCGCTGGACACGACCATCGTGAACACAGCCCTCCCCTCAATGGCGAAAAGCCTGGGGGAGAGCCCGCTGCACATGCATATGGTGATTGTCGCCTACGTGCTGACGGTCGCCGTGATGCTGCCCGCCAGCGGCTGGCTGGCGGATAAAGTCGGCGTGCGAAACATCTTTTTCACCGCCATTGTGCTGTTTACCACCGGCTCGCTGTTTTGCGCCCAGGCCAATACCCTTGACCAGCTGGTGATGGCGCGCGTGCTACAGGGCGTCGGCGGCGCGATGATGGTGCCCGTCGGGCGGTTAACGGTGATGAAAATTGTTCCGCGCGCGCAGTATATGGCGGCGATGACCTTCGTCACCCTGCCCGGTCAGGTCGGCCCGCTGCTGGGCCCGGCGCTGGGCGGTATTCTGGTGGAGTATGCCTCCTGGCACTGGATCTTCCTGATCAACCTGCCGGTCGGTATTATCGGCGCGATTGCCACCCTGACACTGATGCCGAACTATAAAATGCAGACCCGGCGCTTTGATTTCTTTGGCTTCATCCTGCTGGCAGCTGGCATGGCGACGCTCACCCTGGCGCTCGACGGGCAAAAAGGGCTGGGGATCTCCTCCCTGTCGCTCGCCCTGCTGGTAGCGCTGGGTGTCACCGCCATTCTCTGGTATCTGTGGCATGCCAGAGGCAACGCTAACGCGCTGTTTAGCCTGAACCTGTTCAAGAATCCCACCTACCGTCTTGGTCTGTTCGGCAGCTTTGCCGGACGCATCGGCAGCGGCATGTTGCCGTTTATGACGCCGGTATTTTTACAGATTGGGATGGGCTTCTCGCCGTTCCATGCCGGGCTGATGATGATCCCGATGGTGCTCGGCAGCATGGGGATGAAGCGTATTGTGGTGCAGGTGGTAAACCGCTTTGGCTATCGCCGGGTGCTGGTGGCCGCCACGCTCGGGCTGGCGCTGGTTAGTCTGCTGTTTATGGCCGTGGCGCTGCTGGGCTGGTACTACATCCTGCCGCTGGTGCTGTTCTGCCAGGGGATCATCAACTCCATGCGCTTCTCGTCGATGAACACCCTGACGCTGAAAGATCTGCCGGACGAACTGGCGAGCAGTGGTAACAGCCTGCTGTCGATGATCATGCAGCTCTCTATGAGCGTGGGGGTCACGGTCGCCGGATTGCTGCTCGGCATGTACGGTCAGCACCATCTCAGCGCCGACACCCCCGTCGCGCATCAGGTCTTTTTATACACCTACCTCAGCATGGCGGTAATTATCGCCCTGCCCGCTTTTATCTTTGCCAGAGTACCGAATGACACGACCAAAAACGTTGTGATCCGACGCGGCAAAAGGAGTGCACCATGAAATTCTGGCGTCCGGGGATCACCGGTAAGCTTTTTGTGGCGATTTTCGCCACCTGTATCGTCCTGCTGATTACCATGCACTGGGCGGTGCGTGTCAGCTTTGAGCGCGGCTTTATTGACTACATTAAGCACGGTAACGAACAGCGTTTACAGGGCTTAAGCGACGCGCTGGGGGAACAGTATAGCCTGCACGGTAACTGGCGTTTTCTGCGCAATAACGATCGTTTTATATTTCAAATTCTGCGCTCGCTGGAGCACGATAATGACGACGACCGTCCGGGGCCGGGCATGCCGCCGCACGGCTGGCGCACCCAGTTCTGGGTGATCGATCAGGAGATGCACGTGCTCGTTGGCCCGCGCTCGCCGGTACCGCCGGACGGTACAAAGCGCGCCATCACCTCCAACGGCGCCACGGTGGGCTGGGTTATTGCCTCGCCGGTCGAGCGGCTGACGCGCAACACCGACATCAACTTTGATCGCCAGCAGCGCCAGACCAGCTGGCTGATTGTCGCGCTTTCTACCCTGCTTGCGGCGCTCGCCACCTTCCCGCTGGCGCGTGGCCTGCTGGCGCCGGTAAAACGCCTGGTGGAAGGCACGCATAAGCTGGCGGCGGGTGATTTCTCGACCCGCGTGGACACCCGCAGTCAGGATGAACTGGGCAAGCTGGCGCAGGACTTCAACCAGCTCGCCAGCACGCTGGAGAAAAACCAGCAGATGCGCCGCGACTTTATGGCCGACATTTCGCACGAGCTGCGCACCCCACTGGCGGTGCTGCGCGGCGAGCTGGAGGCGATTCAGGACGGCTTGCGGCAGTTCACCCCCGAATCCGTGGCCTCGCTACAGGCGGAAGTCGGCACGCTGACCAAGCTGGTGGACGATCTGCATCAGCTTTCCATGTCCGATGAAGGCGCCCTGGCCTACCAGAAAGCACCGATCGACGTGATCAATATCCTTGAAGTTGTGACCGGCGCGTTCCGCGAACGCTTCGCCAGCCGTGACCTGAAAATCAACCTCTCGCTGCCTGACAGCGCGGTGGTATTCGGCGACAGAGATCGCCTGATGCAGCTGTTCAATAATCTGCTGGAGAACAGCCTCCGCTACACCGACGGCGGCGGCGGGTTGCATATCTCCGGCAAGCAGGAGAACGGGCGCTTTGCCCTGACCTTTGCGGACTCCGCCCCTGGCGTGAAGGATGCGCAGCTGGAAAAACTGTTCGAGCGCTTCTATCGCACCGAAGGTTCACGCAACCGCGCCAGCGGCGGCTCCGGCCTTGGCCTGGCGATTTGCGTTAATATTGTGGAGGCCCACGGCGGCACCATCCGCGCCGCCCATTCGCCTTTTGGCGGGGTTAGCATTACAGTAGAGTTACCTCTGGAACGGGATTTATCGAGGGAAGCATGACCGAGTTACCGATTGACGACAACACACCGCGTATTTTGATCGTGGAAGACGAGCCTAAACTTGGGCAACTGCTGATCGACTATTTGCGCGCTGCGAGTTACGCGCCAACGCTTATCAGCCACGGCGACCAGGTGCTGCCCTACGTGCGCCAGACGCCGCCGGATCTGATCCTGCTGGATCTGATGCTGCCGGGTACCGACGGCCTAACCCTGTGCCGCGAAATTCGTCGTTTCTCCGATGTGCCCATCGTGATGGTGACGGCCAAAATCGAAGAGATCGACCGTCTGCTGGGGCTCGAAATCGGCGCTGACGATTACATCTGCAAGCCTTACAGCCCGCGGGAGGTGGTCGCTCGCGTGAAAACCATCCTCCGCCGCTGCAAGCCGCAGCGTGAATTGCAGGTGCTGGATGCACAAAGCCCGCTGATAGTCGACGAAAGCCGCTTCCAGGCGAGCTGGCGCAGCAAACTATTGGATCTCACCCCCGCGGAGTTCCGCCTGCTGAAAACCCTCTCCCACGAGCCGGGAAAAGTGTTTTCCCGCGAGCAGCTGCTCAACCATCTGTATGACGATTACCGCGTGGTGACCGACCGCACCATCGACAGCCACATCAAAAACCTGCGCCGCAAGCTGGAGGCGCTGGACGCCGACCAGTCGTTTATTCGCGCGGTGTACGGCGTGGGGTATCGCTGGGAAGCGGATGCGTGCAGGATTGCCTGACAACATTCTCCCCTCACCCTGCCCTCTCCCCAGGGGGGAGAGGGTTAGGGTAAGGGGTCCGGGCTTTACCTCCCCGCCCCGCAGCGCTACAATGCCCGCCCTTAAAGTGGGGGATCTCCCCTTACCGCTGCACCTGGTGCACGCGGATCTGACCTGTCATCAGAACGAGAACAAACATGTTTAAACCGGAACTCCTTTCCCCGGCGGGAACGCTGCAAAATATGCGTTACGCTTTCGCCTATGGTGCCGACGCCGTCTACGCGGGCCAGCCGCGCTATTCGCTGCGCGTGCGTAACAACGAATTCAACCATAAGAATCTTCAGCTCGGCATCAACGAAGCGCATGCCCTGGGCAAAAAATTCTACGTGGTGGTGAACATCGCGCCGCACAACGCCAAGCTGAAAACGTTCATTCGTGACCTGAAGCCGGTCGTGGAGATGGGGCCGGACGCGCTGATCATGTCGGACCCGGGTTTAATCATGCTGGTTCGGGAGAACTTCCCTGATATGGACATTCACCTCTCGGTGCAGGCTAACGCCGTCAACTGGGCAACGGTGAAATTCTGGAAGCAGATGGGGCTGACCCGCGTCATTCTGTCTCGCGAGCTGTCTCTCGAAGAGATCGAAGAGATCCGCACCCAGGTGCCGGATATGGAGATCGAAATCTTCGTTCACGGCGCGCTGTGCATGGCCTACTCCGGCCGCTGCCTGCTCTCTGGCTACATCAACAAGCGTGACCCGAACCAGGGCACCTGCACCAATGCCTGCCGCTGGGAATATAACGTTCAGGAAGGCAAAGAGGATGACATCGGTAACATCGTGCATAAACACGAGCCGATCCCGGTCACCAACGTTGAGCCAACGCTGGGTATCGGCGCGCCTACCGACAGCGTGTTTATGATCGAAGAAGCCAAACGTCCGGGTGAGTACATGACCGCCTTCGAAGACGAGCACGGCACCTATATCATGAACTCGAAGGATCTGCGCGCCATCGCGCACGTGGAGCGTTTAACCCAGATGGGCGTGCACTCCCTGAAAATCGAAGGCCGCACCAAGTCCTATTACTACTGCGCTCGTACCGCGCAGGTGTATCGCAAAGCCATCGACGATGCCGCCGCCGGTAAACCGTTCGACACCAGCCTGCTGGAAACGCTGGAAGGCCTGGCGCATCGCGGTTATACCGAGGGTTTCCTGCGTCGACATACCCACGACGACTACCAGAACTACGAGCATGGCTATTCGATTTCCGAGCGCCAGCAGTTTGTAGGCGACTTCACCGGCGAGCGTAAAGGCCCGCTGGCCGCCGTCGCCGTAAAAAACAAATTCACTAAAGGCGACAGCCTGGAGCTGATGACACCACAGGGCAACATGAACTTCCGCCTGGAGCATCTGGAAAACAAAAAAGGTGAGGCGATTGAGGTCGCACCTGGCGACGGCCATGTGGTCTGGCTGCCGGTTCCTGAAGAAGTAGAGCTGGAGTTTGCGCTGCTGATGCGCAATTTTGAAGGTGAAAATACCCGAAATCCGCACGGCAAATAGTCAATCAACGGGATTTTTTCACGCTGGGATAATTCTTAGAATCGGATCACATACCGCTTCGTTCAATACGGGTATTATCCCCCCGCTGAAAAACATAACCCATAAATGCTAGCTGTACCAGGAACCACCTCCTTAGCCTGCGTAATCTCCCTTACGCGGGCTTATTTTTTTGTTAACTCCTGAAATTTTTCCCCCTGATAAATATGGCGTTGCATTGACCCGGGAAAGGTTTGTGTCAGCATTAGGCGTATCATCTAAGCAAATCGAACGAACAAAGGAGCCTAATCACATTTTTTAATGGCTTTGAGAGGGATGAACACTATACGGAACATTCCTAATTTTAAGTGTTAACAGGACCTTTACTCTTGATTTATCAACAGTCAACGTTTCACACGGACGGAGAGATGAAGTGACATTTACAGGACAATTTTCAAAGGATCTTCCAGATTACGAACTCGCACGCAGTCTTGGTCTTGCCTCTGGCGGCGATATAAATTTCACAGCACTTGCAGGTCAACTGGACTGCAGCAGAAATTTTAGCCAGGCCGGGATTATCTACTCAGACGGTACACGTCAGTGGCTAGTACGGCCATCAAGAAGGATTGCGACACCAAACGAAAGCTCGGTTAGTCATGTAGTCATAACCAAAGTAAATGCCTCACAAGTTAACCCCGTTCACGCAACAACGGCTACGATTCAGTCCCCTTCCCTGGCGACTGAAATTGGTTCAACGGCAATTTCATGCGTAGCCGCAATTCTTACTGTTGTACTTGCGGCAGGGGCCGGTATGGCTATACCTCTCACTGCAGGGTCTTCCGGTGCTATAGCCGCTGTGATTTTAGCCGGTGGTGTAGCAACTGGAATTCAATATGCAAATGGGCTTGGCCGACTATCGTTGATTGCTATGAATCATGATGACTACGTTGCGTGGATGGACTCCCAGGAGTGGTATACAGCAACCAACACAGCCCTGGATGCGATTTCTCTTGCCGGGGCTGCTGCGGGTTTAAAAAGCGCTGCATTAACATATCGCCTTCTTAACCGTTCATCGTCTGAGAGTTTGCTCTCCTTATTACAAAAAATGAGCCGGGCCGACCGTACGCGATTAACAGAGGAGATTATTCGTATCCGCAATCCCGGCATCTCGAATTCAGGTGTAAAAGCGGCAATGAAGGCAGGCGTGTATCCCAAACGTTAACCGTCAGAAGCGTTGCAGTTGCTCTTACAGCGTGAGTTGCTGAATACCATTTCAAATTCTTTTGCCTTCGTTGGAAGTGCCATCTCAGGAAATATCAGAAATCCACAGAATGTTGCACAAACGGGTAAGTACATTTTTGGTTTAATTCAGTCTTTTTCATTTACAGGAAGTTATTGACCCGTCCATGATGAAATACATTAAAGATAGCCTTGCATTAAGTGCTTTGGTTAAAAGTAAAATGGCGACCGATGATCCCAACCAGCTTGAAACATTAAAAGAACAGTTAAAAGATCGGTTCGGCGTTCCTGTGGGCGTCCATATGACAGGAATTCCTTTGGCAGTGAGCACGTTACTGGCTATTTTTTGCTACGCCATGCTACAAGTGTCCCTCTGGTTGTTGCTGTTTCGCTGGCTCGGCTTACCCGAATTTAAGGTTATGATGGGAGTATTCATTGCAGCGATTGTGTATTGTCTGGTAGTGATGAGCACGATGTTTCTGACTACACGAGGTTCTTTACCTGGATATAAACTGCATATTTTCGTCATTACGCTGACAGGCATAATGAGCATCATTTATTTCATCTGGACGGGGATTTCGCTTTTATTCGGCCCTGTTGAGAACTACACACCGCAAATAACCTCTTTGCTGGGGCTGGGATGTTTCTTTTTGAACATTATGTGGATGAATTCATCGATTTTTTACCGCTCCATTGCGCTAACGCTACATAATCGGGTCTGGCGTAAGCAGCTCAAAATCGAGGCAAGGCCAATGTCACACCTCAAACGTTGACCACAATAGTCAATTGAGCGGCAGTAGTATGCACTGTAAGCGCTACGGGGTTCTTTAGTCGATTTCAAAGCCCTTACGCGGGCTTATTTTTTGCCTTTCATCCTGTTCTTACCCGCTTTTTCCCTCTCTGGGATACACTCTTTCTATAGCTAAAAAAGGGAGCAACCCGGATGGCAACCTATCCAGACAGTTTATTAATTCTTAACGGCAAGAGTGCAGGCAACGATCTGCTGCGCCAGGCGATTACCGAATTGCGTGAAGACGGAGCATGCATACACGTGCGGGTAACGTATGAAAAAGGCGATGCGGCGCGCTACATCGACGAGGGCATCAGGTTAGGTGTTCAGACCATCATTTCCGGCGGCGGCGACGGAACGATCAACGAGATCGCCGGTGCGCTCATTGACCTCAACGACGCAGCTCGCCCGGCGATGGGGATTTTACCGCTCGGTACCGCCAACGATTTTGCCACCAGCGCCGGTATTCCGGAGGATGTAGGCAAAGCGCTACAGCTGGCCATTCTCGGTAAGGCTACCGCCGTCGATATTGCTCAGGTGAATGAAAAAACCTGCTTTATCAATATGGCGACGGGCGGTTTCGGCACGCGCATTACCAGCGAAACGCCGGAAAAACTGAAGGCCGCGCTGGGCGGCGTTTCGTATCTCATCCATGGTCTGATGCGTATGGACACGCTCAGGCCCGACAGCTGTGAGATCCAAGGTGAAAACTTCCACTGGCAGGGCGACGCGCTGGTGATTGGTATCGGCAACGGGCGGCAGGCGGGGGGCGGTCAGCAGCTTTGCCCGGAAGCATTGATCAACGACGGTCAATTACAGCTGCGTATTTTTACCGGCGACGGGCTGCTGCCTGCGCTGTTTACGACGCTGACGCAGCCAGAGGAGAGCCCCAATATCATCGACGGGAAATCCGCGTG
Source organism: Enterobacter cloacae complex sp. 402C9 (assembly GCF_050030745.1). NCBI lineage: Bacteria > Pseudomonadati > Pseudomonadota > Gammaproteobacteria > Enterobacterales > Enterobacteriaceae > Enterobacter > Enterobacter cloacae complex sp. 402C9. Next base: position 3,036,722 of record NZ_JBLGUW010000001.1, read on the forward strand.
GTTTGAAGTGATCGCCCCACACGGCATGACCTTTAACCTCGATGGAGAGCCACTCAGCGGCGAGCGATTCCGCATTGAGGTGTTGCCCGGGGCGTTGCAGTGCCGGTTGCCGCCGGACTGTCAGCTTTTGCGCTGATGTGTTGCCGGGTGGCGGCCCTCTTCCCGTATGCACTGAACAGTCCCCTCTCCCCGTTGGGGAGAGGGCTAGGGTGAGGGGAAAAGACTTAAGCGATCGTGACCTTACTGTCCAGATAGACGTCCTGAACCGCGTTGATCAGCTTCACGCCGTCGGCCATAGATTTTTTGAACGCCTTACGGCCGAGGATCAGCCCCATGCCGCCCGCGCGTTTGTTAATCACCGCCGTGCGCACCGCGTCGGTCAGATCGGTTTCACCGCCTGCCGCACCGCCGGAGTTAATCAGCCCGGCGCGGCCCATATAGCAGTTCGCCAGCTGGTAGCGCACCAGATCGATCGGGTTGTCGCTGGTCAGCTTGCTGTAGACGCGGTCGTCGGTATAGCCAAAGTTCACCGCTTTATAGCCGCCGTTATTCTCGGCCATTTTCTGCTTCACGATGTCCGCGCCGATGGTCGCCGCAAGGTGGTTTGCCTGACCGGTCAGATCCGCAGACACGTGGTAATCCACACCGTCTTTTTTGAACGAGCCGTTACGCAGATAGGCCCACAGCACGGTTACCATGCCCAGCTCGTGGGCGCGCTCGAACGCCGCGGAGATCTCTTCTATCTGACGACGCGACTGTTCAGAACCGAAATAGATGGTTGCCCCGACCGCCACCGCACCCATATTGAACGCCTGCTCGACGCTGGCGTAGAGCGTCTGGTCGTATTCGGTTGGGTAGCTCAGGGTTTCGTTGTGGTTCAGCTTAACGAGGAACGGAATGCGGTGGGCATAGCGACGCGACACGGAGGCCAGCACGCCGTAGGTGGAGGCCACGCAGTTACAGCCTGCCTCAATTGCCAGCTCGACGATATTTTTCGGATCAAAATAGAGCGGGTTCGCGGCAAACGATGCCCCCGCAGAGTGTTCAACGCCCTGGTCAACGGGCAGAATAGAGAGGTACCCGGTTCCGCCCAGGCGGCCGGTATTATAAAGCGTCTGCATGTTTCGCAGTACGGCAGGAGGACGGTTGTTGTCGACCATGACGCGGTCTACGTAATCATGGCCAGGCAGATAAAGCTGGTCGGCTGGAATGGTCATACAACGATGCTGTAAAAGGCTGTCGGCGTCTTTGCCAAGCAGCTGCGCAATATCAGTCATAGTGATGCTCCCGTATGTCCGACATGATGTCGGAGCGTGTGATCCAAGCCCACGTTTTTGCAGGCAGACTAAGCCTGGTACTGACTTAACCTATTTTCCACCATTTGCAACTTTTTTAAGCACAATCTGCTGGCTCGTTTCATGTACAACATTTTTGTTACACTGATCAAACAATCGCCTTAAAGGTATTTAAAAGGTATTATCACATGGTATGTTACATGCGTACCTCTGACATGCAGGATTAAAAAATGAAAACGAAAGTCCAACTGTCATTCATGATGTTTGTTGAATGGTTTATCTGGGGCGCGTGGTTTGTGCCGCTGTGGCTGTGGCTGAGCAAGAGCGGGTTTACCGCCGGGGAAATTGGCTGGTCCTATGCCTGTACCGCTATTGCCGCGATCCTCTCTCCTATCCTGGTCGGCTCGCTGACCGACCGTTTCTTCGCCGCCCAGAAAGTGCTGGCCGTGCTGATGTTCGCTGGCGCGATTCTGATGTATTTCGCAGCACAGCAAACCCAGTTCAGCACCTTCTTCCCGCTGTTACTGGCCTACTCCCTGACCTATATGCCGACCATCGCGCTGACGAACAGCATCGCTTTTGCGAACGTCGATGACGTGGAGGCTGATTTCCCGCGCATCCGCGTGATGGGCACCATCGGCTGGATTGCATCCGGCCTGGCGTGCGGCTTCCTGCCGCAGATGATGGGCTATAGCGACATCTCTGACACCAATATCCCGCTGCTGATGACCGCTGCCAGCTCCCTTCTGCTCGGCGTCTTCGCACTTTTCCTGCCGAATACCCCGCCGAAGAGCACCGGCAAGCTGGATATCAAAGTGATGCTGGGGCTGGATGCGCTGATCCTGCTGCGCGATAAAAACTTCCTGGTGTTCTTCTTCTGCTCATTCCTGTTCGCCATGCCGCTGGCTTTCTACTACATCTTTGCCAACGGCTATCTCACCGAAGTGGGGATGAAAAACGCCACCGGCTGGATGACCCTCGGCCAGTTCTCTGAAATCTTCTTCATGCTCGCTCTGCCGTTCTTTACCAAACGCTTTGGTATTAAGAAGGTCTTGCTGCTGGGCCTGATCACCGCCGCCATTCGCTACGGCTTCTTTGTTTACGGCGGCGCCGAACAATACTTCACCTACGCCCTGCTGTTCCTCGGCATTCTGCTGCACGGCGTAAGCTATGACTTCTATTACGTCACCGCGTACATCTACGTGGATAAAAAAGCGCCCGTGCATATGCGCAACGCGGCGCAGGGCTTGATCACGCTGTGCTGTCAGGGCTTTGGTAGCCTGCTGGGTTACCGTCTCGGCGGCGTGATGATGGAAAAAATGTTCGCCTATAAAGAGCCGGTGAATGGGCTGACCTTCAACTGGGCCGGAATGTGGACGTTTGGTGCAATCATGATTGTAGTGATTGCCGTGCTGTTTATGCTGTTTTTCCGCGAATCGGATAAAGAGATCACCGCAATTGAGGTGGTTGATGGCGATACCGCGCTGACACGAGGGGAAGTTAAATGAAACAAGACCGTATTCTCGGTGCTCTTTACGGGCAGGCGTTAGGGGATGCGATGGGGATGCCGTCTGAACTGTGGCCGCGCAAGCGGGTGAAAGCGCACTTCGGCTGGATCGACCGTTTCTTACCCGGCCCGGCTGAGAATAATGCCGCCTGCTACTTTAATCAGGCCGAATTTACGGATGATACGTCGATGGCGCTGTGCCTGGCCGACGCGATTATCGAATGCGACGGGGAAATTAATCCTGACGTTATCGGTAAGCATATTCTGGACTGGGCGCTGGATTTTGACGCGTTCAATAAGAATGTGCTCGGCCCGACCTCCAAAATTGCCCTGAACGCCATCCGTGACGGCAAGCCGGTGAGCGAGCTGGAAAATAACGGCGTCACCAACGGGGCGGCGATGCGCGCCTCCCCGCTGGGATGCCTGCTACCGGCCACGCGTCTGGCACATTTTGTTGAACAGGTTGCGTTAGCCTCCAGCCCGACCCATAAATCGGATCTCGCCATCGCCGGTGCGGTGGTGATCGCGTGGGCGGTTTCACGCGCTATCGACGGCGAGCGCTGGCAGAACATCGCCGATGCCCTGCCGGGTATTGCCCGTGCGGCGCAGGAGGCGAACACCACCAACTTCAGCGCATCGCTTTCCGCTCGTATTGAGCTGGCCCTGAAAACCGTGCGCGAAGCCAACGGTACGGAGACCGCCAGCGAGCAGATCTATCAGCTTATTGGCGCGGGCACGAGCACACTGGAGTCCGTACCGGCGGCGATTGCGATGGTCGAACTTGCGGGCACCGATCCGAACCGCTGCGCGGTGTTATGCGCCAACCTGGGCGGTGATACTGACACTATCGGCGCGATGGCAACGGCCATCTGTGGCGCGCTGCACGGTGTACAGGCCATTGATCCGGCGCTTAAAAGCGAACTTGATGCCGTAAACCAGCTTGATTTCGGACGCTACTGCGAAAAACTGCTGCACTTCCGGGAGCAAAGGGAGGGTGTATGAGTGCTTTTGCCCGCCGTCTCGAAACCCTTCACGCTACGCGCCCCGTAACGGTGCTCGGCGCGGCGGTCATCGACGTGATTGCCGACGCCTACGCCCTGCCCTGGCGCGGGTGTGATATCGAGCTGAAACAACAGGGAGTGAATATTGGCGGCTGCGCGCTGAATATCGCCATCGCCCTCAAGCGGCTCGGCATTGCAGCGCAAAACGCGCTTCCCGTTGGCCACGGCGTGTGGGCCGATATTATCCGTAATGCCATGGCGAAGCAGGATCTGCACAGCGCCGTGGAAGCGGAAACGGGCGATAACGGCTGGTGCCTGGCGCTGGTGGAGCCTGACGGTGAACGGACCTTTATGTCGTTTAGCGGCGTGGAGAACCAGTGGCAGCAGCGCTGGCTGGACGGGTTAAGCGTGCCAGAGAAAAGCCTGATCTATTTGTCCGGCTACCAGCTGGCGTCGCCCAGCGGCGAGCTGCTGACGGCCTGGGTGGAACGTCTTCAGGATGTGACGCTCTTTATCGATTTCGGTCCGCGCATCGCGGATATTCCCGACCCGCTGATGGCGCGGATTATGGCCCGTAAACCGGTTGTCTCGCTCAATCGGCAGGAGGCGGAACTTGCCGCCGAATGGCTTGGCGTGAACGTGGAACAGCTCGGCACTCAGTGGCAGCAACGGTTTGGCGCTGCGCTAATCGTACGCCATGATAAAGACGGGGCGGTCTGGTACGACGGTGACGCTTCCGGACACGTTCCGGCGTTTCCTGCTACCGTGGTCGATACCATCGGCGCCGGTGACAGCCATGCGGGAGGTACCCTTGCCGGGCTGGCTGCGGGATGGTCACTGCCAGAGTCGGTGCAGCTTGGCAATGCCGTGGCCGCCTGGGTAGTCAGCCATCGCGGTGGAGACTGCGCCCCCACGCGCGAGGCCCTACTCCTCGCACACAAAGACGTATAGGTCGCTGCGGCAGTAGCTGATGCTGTACTCAATTGGCCGCTGCTGTTGATCGAGCGCGACTTGCTTGATCACCAGCACCGGTATCTTATCGTCCATCTTGATATGCGCCTGAAACTCGTTGTCCGGCATCCGGGCGCTGACGCGGGAACGGGTGCGCTGCGGAAAGATATTCTGGCTGCGGAAGTAATCATAAAGCGAGACGCCAATGTCGTCCGGGTTGGGAATTAATCCTACCGGTACCCAGGACTCCTCTATTGATACCGCATCGTCATCCACGTAACGGATGCGCTTAAGCAAAAACACATCGCTTTCCGGCGCAAGGGAAAGATGGCGGGCGATCTCTTCCGGGCACTTCACGATGCGTTTATTGACCCACAGGGTGTTGGGCGTTTTGCCACGCAGCACCACCTGCTGAGAAAAGCCGCGCGCCTCTTTCAGCGAATATTCAAAGATATTGTTGATTTGCGTCCCGTATCCACGCGCGCGGGTAACGACGCCAGCCTCTTCCAGCGCCTGCATGGCTTTACGCACCGTAATACGCGACACTCCGGCCAGCTGGCTCAGATCGCGCTCGCCGGGCAAAATATTACCGTGCGCGAGCACACCGCTGCGCACCGCGTTCTTGACCGTTTCGGCAAATTTCAGATACAGCGGCGTGTTGTCCGGTGCGGCAATTCGTTCCTTGAGTTGAGCAATTAACCGGGTATGCGCTTGTTCCATCTCTGTTTTTCTCTGGCATGAGTTTCATGCCAGTATACGGCTTACCACCATGCATGAAAATGGTGAACCGGACCAATACCGTGACCCACTTCCAGAGAATCGGCTTTTGCCAGCGCGCCCGAGAGCCAGACCTTTGCCTCCTGCACCGTATCCGCCCATGTGGCGTGACGAGGACGCAGCGCCGCCAGCGCCGCCGAGAGCGTACAGCCCGTGCCGTGGGTGTTTTTGGTCTGGACGCGTGGCGCGGTGAAACGTTGCGTGCCATCGTGGGTGAAAAGCCAGTCCGGGCTTTCTGCATCATCAAGATGGCCGCCTTTCATCAGCACCGCGCGACACCCCATCGCCAGCAGCGCATTCCCCTGCTCTTTCATCTCACGTTCGTTTTGCGCGTGTGGCGCATCCAGCAGCGCGGCGGCTTCAGGCAGGTTTGGCGTGATCAGCGCAACCTGCGGCAGCAGCTTTTTACGCAGGGTATCGACAGCCGAGGCGGAGAGCAGCGGATCGCCGCTTTTGGCCAGCATCACGGTATCAAGCACCACGTTTTTTATCTGGTAGTGTTTGAGACGTTCAGCGACCGCTTCAACAATGTCCGCCTCTGCCAGCATGCCGATCTTGGTGGTGTCGATACGTACGTCGCTGAATACCGAATCCAGCTGCGCGGCGACAAAATCCGGGTCAATGCGATACACCGACTGTACGCCGCGCGTGTTTTGCGCAACCAGCGCGGTGATAACCGAGCACCCGTATGCGCCGAGCGCAGAGAAGGTTTTCAGGTCTGCCTGGATCCCCGCTCCGCCGCTTGGATCGGTTCCCGCAATAGTCAGGGCATTAATGCGTGTCATACCTGTTCCTTCAGCGCGTAAAGCGCGTCCAGAAACGCGGAGACAAAGCTGCCGGGCCCCCGGCTTTGAGTCAGGGCAACTGACCCTGCGCGCTTCATAAAGCCGCAGGCTGCCGCCGCGTTATCAAGCCTGTCGCCAGGCAGCGAGCAGCAGGCGGCGACGACCGCCGAGAGCGCACAGCCAGTTCCTACCACGCGGGTCATCAGCGGGTCGCCCCCCGCGACCGTACGGGTTCGCTGGCCGTCGGTGATGTGATCCACTTCCCCTGTGACGACTACAACGGCGTGGGCCTGGCGGGCAAGCGCCTGCGCAGCGGTCAACGCGCTCGCTGCCGTATCGGTGGAATCGACCCCACGTCCGCCCGCACTCATTCCGGCAAGGGCGAGGATTTCGGAGGCGTTGCCACGAATGGCCGCAGGTTTAAGGGATAATATTTGCTGGCAAAAACGGGTGCGGAACGCCAGCGCGCCAACCGCGACGGGGTCCAGAACCCAGGGTGTGCCCGCGGCTACCGCGCTCTCAATAGCCCGACGCATCGACTGGGCGCGCGGCGCGGTGAGCGTGCCAACGTTGACGAGCAGGGCATCGGCAAGCGCGGCAAACTGTTCCGCTTCCTCGGCTTCGATCACCATTGCCGGGGAAGCACCGAGCGCGAGCAGAACGTTGGCGGTGAAGGTCTGCACGACATCGTTGGTCATACAGTGCGTGAGCGGGGAACGGGTTCGGAATTGATGTAAAACGTGTGAGTCGAGCAGGTCAGGCTGCATGGTTTCGCTCCTGCCGTGCGGAAAGAAGCGATGACCGGGTAGGCATCTGACTTCCCTACGCTGGCATTATCCAGATCAGGTAATACGGGTATTTCTCAGCCTTCACAAGGAAGGGCACCCCGAGTCAAATCATCTATAAAACAAAAGCTTAAACAATACTTTTTTATTTAGTGTACCCGTGGTTGAGCCTGCTGACAACCATTTTCCCTTTATCTCACTGCCTCAGAAGGTACAGACGGGTTCAGGTTACATAAAAATGAGAAATTCTATTGTTCGTTTTCCGGTATTATTTGTACTGAATAAATAACTAACATTGAATTCACATTACAAATATCTTTATTTAATGTCTACATTGGAAATCTTACGGAAGAATATCTTGCCCTTTATTTAAATACACCCACTCGATAATGTTTACTTTCAGCTTTAAAGGTTGTGATTTTCATTTGAAAACCCCCGTGTAAACCTTAATTTCCATCACTTAAATAAAAACCGCATAAGTGTTAAAATAAAATCTCATAAAAATCATAAGGTTAAATTAAGACAGTTCGCAAGCGCATCACAACAAATTGATTTTAAAGAAGAAACAATGCAAGAGCATTATTTCTCATCATTCTTATCATTAATAAGAAACATGATCAAAATCAATATTTCTCGCCGCGAAATATCTATAGTTTCGCTCCGTTACCAACATAAATATTAAATACAACTATAAAATTCGACACACTTAAACTTACCCATTCAGCTCTGCTTAAACAAACGTTAGCAATATCGCTAGCGTATATTTTATCTGCCAAACACTGTGAGTCATTTCAAATGAAACCTGTTAGACAAACCGTCATCGCTGTCGCTATTATCGGTGCTCTTTTTGCTGGTACAATGAACGTAGCTAAAGCTGCTGATGTAAATGTAACTCTTAACGATAATGTTACCAATTCAGGTACTTTTATTCAGGTTCAAGGGACTAACAACACCGCATATAACCTTGATAACATCAAGGCTAGCAACACTCAACAAGACGGACAAATCTATAATCTGCAAGGGGATGTTGAGAAGGCAAACATTGCTATCAATAATGCGCAAGATACTGCTAACACTGCTGTAAATAAAGCTGATGCTGCTCAAGCTGGTGTTAATGCTAATGCACAATTTAACTCTACTTTGAATCAGAAAGTAGATGACAACAAAGCTGATCAGACCTCCACCGACAACAAACAAAATATTTTGATTAATGACATTAAAAACAAAGCAGACACTGCTTTACAAGGTGTTGTTAACAATGGTTCCGATATTAAATCATTGCAAGATGAAAGCGCGTTACAAGGTTCTGTATTGATTAACCATGATCAACGGATCACCGCTTTAGAGAACCAAACACCACCTAAAGACGGTGTTAATGGTAAAGATGGTGTTGACGGTAAAGACGGGGCAACGGGTGCTACAGGCGCTGCAGGTGCTACAGGTGCGCAAGGTTTAAAAGGTGATACAGGCGCACAAGGTATAGCTGGGAAAGATGGTGCTCCAGGTGTTAAGGGTGAGAAAGGAGATAAAGGAGATTCCATCAAAGGTGATAAGGGCGACACTGGCGCTAAAGGTGATAAAGGGGATAAAGGGGATAAAGGGGATGCAGGTAAAGCTGGCTCTAACGGAATCACAACTACCATCACTAAGAAAGAAGTTGATACTAAAACTATCAATCTGGTTAAGTCACTCAATACCCAAACTACAGCACAAGCTAAAGATCTGAAAGCTGCTCAACAAGTGTTCGCACAAGCGCAAGCTAACACTAACTCTCAATTCAAGAGCCTGAAAGATGAAGTTGATAGCAATAAGAAAGAAGCCCGTTCAGGTGCTGCTAGCGCTGTAGCTATCGCCTCTATGCCTCAAGTAGAGAAAGAACAGGCTGTCATGTTCTCTGCTGGTGTAGGTAGCTTTAAAGACGAGCAAGCTGTTAGTGTGGGTGCATCCTTCCACGTTGGTAGCAACACCATCGTTAAAGCTGGCGTAAGCGATTCTACAAATAATGATCTTGCTATGGGCGCAGGCATCGGGATTGGCTTTTAAGAAAAACACGTAACTCGACTACATTCATAATAGAGGAAGCTTTTCAGGGCGACAGTACTTCGCTGATGGAAAGTATGATGATGGCCAATAACATGCTCAAACACATTTTTATTTCAGCTGCCCTGTATCTATTGCTTATTTCGGTCGGGGTCTGGATCGGCATTATGTACGTTTCTTATTATTTGTGTCGTTTTTAAGGTGATAAAATGAAAAAATCAATGATGCTAGTGTTAAGCGCTGCCGTACTTGCTGGGTGTATTTCGCCTGCACACGCCATTAGCGCACACTATCGTGCTCAGTTAGAGCGCTCGGGATGCACGCAAATTAGCGCTGGCGATGGATCTTGCGATATCAGCAAAACCAAAGCGGAAAACGCGGCACAACACGAACCAACGGCATCCGTTCACGATCCCCTTCGCGAAGCCTCGTTCTCGTCGGATACGGTTAACGCTACCCTTTCTAACGGCTTTTTTAGCGCTACCGTGAACGGCAAAAAAGCCAGCGTTAAACGTCTGAATGCGAATTTCTATGAGATCCATGGTAACGGTTTTGTGATATCGATAAGCCTGGATGAAAACGGTATTACGGACGCGTCATGGAATAAAACAAAGGGACGTGAACACGGCGTTTTACGCGTTACCCAAAAATAAACAGTCTAAGGAGGCTCTCCGCCTCCTTTTAGCCTGCCAGGCGCACAATTTGCCACACTCTTTCATCTGATTTTACAATGCTGACAATCCATATATAAACGACTGTTTTTATTGAGAATAAACTGCATATTTTTGCCGGAAAATGAGGTTATCCCCTCCCCTGTGCCCTGTGTCACAAAACAGTAAACAAATTAACCATTGAGCCCGGTGACAAAAGGCTCTATATTGGCGGCGTTTTTTTCAGGCCCCATCTGTTTTTTAACTTTTTATTCAATCGTTGCTCATAACGAAGCGGCGGTTGTAGGAGTGATATGATGACGGATAAAGTCCGTATTGACACCGTAGATGCCCACAAAAGCAACGAAACCTATCTGGCCCGTCAGGCCGAGTTTGAATCTAACGTCAGGAGTTATCCGCGCAAACTGCCTTTAGCGATCACGAAAGCAGAAGGCGTGTGGATCACCGATGCAGATAATAAAGAATACCTTGACTGTTTAGCAGGCGCAGGCACCCTCGCGCTTGGCCACAATCATCCTGATGTGCTGCAAAGCATCCAAAATGTCATTACCAGCGGCTTGCCGTTACATACCCTGGATCTGACTACGCCGTTGAAGGACGCGTTTTCAGAATACCTCCTCTCTCTGTTGCCTGGTCAGGGCAAAGAGTACTGCCTGCAATTCACTGGCCCGTCCGGGGCTGACGCCGTTGAAGCGGCGCTGAAGCTGGCGAAAAAAGTAACCGGTCGCAGCGGTATCATCAGTTTCTCTGGTGGTTACCACGGTATGACCCACGGTGCACTGTCCGTCACCGGTAACCTGTCTCCGAAAGAAGCGGTTGACGGTATGATGCCAGAAGTCCAGTTCATGCCTTACCCACACGAGTACCGCTGCCCACTGGGTATCGGTGGTGAAGCGGGCGTGAAGGCGCTGACCTACTACTTCGATAACCTGATCAACGACGTTGAAAGCGGCGTGCGTAAACCTGCCGCGGTGATCCTGGAAGCTGTTCAGGGCGAAGGCGGCGTGAACCCGGCTCCGGCTGAGTGGTTGCAGCGCATCCGTAAAGTGACTCAGGAACACGGCATTCTGCTGATCCTCGACGAAGTTCAGGCTGGCTTTGCCCGTACCGGTAAATTCTTTGCCTTCGAACACGCAGGCATTGAGCCTGACATCATCGTGATGTCCAAAGCAGTTGGCGGCGGTCTGCCACTGGCTGTGCTCGGTATCAAGAAGCAGTTCGATGCGTGGGCGCCTGGTCACCACACCGGTACCTTCCGCGGCAACCAGCTGGCGATGGCAACCGGTCTGACGACGCTGAAGATCCTGAAAGACCAGAATATCGCGGGCAAAGTTGCCGCACAGGGCGAATGGCTGAAAGGCCAGCTGAAAGAGATGGCGAAACGCTATCCGGTTATCGGCCACGTTCGCGGTCTGGGCATGATGATCGGTATTGAAATCGTTAAGCCACATGAAGCCGCCGACCACATGGGTTGCTTCCCGGGCGATGGCGAGCTGTCTGCACTGATCCAGAAGAAGTGCTTCGAAGCAGGCCTGATTCTGGAGCGTGGCGGCCGTAACGGTATCGTTCTGCGTCTGCTGCCGTCACTGCTGATCAGCGATGACGAGCTGAAAGTCTTCCTGGATAAATTCGAGCAGGCACTGCTTGCTGCGGGCGTTCGCCCGGCGTAACCGGAGTTGTTGATTACGATGTCTGATTCAAACCCAATTTTGTTCTCCTCTGCCCAGAGCATTGAAGCTTACCAGCAGGCGATTGAACAAAGCACTCAGGCTGTGATGCAGTGGCTGAAACAGCCTGAGATGTACCAGGGCAAAACGGTCGCGGAGCTGCGCGACCGTATTAAGCTGGATTTCAACCCGAAAGGGCTGGGCAACGAAGCGGCGATTGAACGCGCCGTGGAGTTCTTCCTGAAAGACAGTTTGTCCGTTCATCACCCGCAGTGCGTGGCGCACCTGCACTGCCCAAGCCTGGTCGTAAGCCAGGCGGCGGAAGTGCTAATTAACGCCACCAACCAGAGTATGGACTCCTGGGATCAAAGCCCGTCCGCAACCATTATTGAGATCAAGCTGATCGAATGGCTGCGTACCCGCGTGGGTTATCAGGCTGGCGACGCAGGCGTCTTCACCAGCGGCGGCACCCAGAGTAACCTGATGGGCCTGATGCTGGCGCGTGATGCGTTCTTCGCGCGTCAAGGCCACTCGGTACAGCAGGACGGTCTGGTGGGCGATCTGCGCAAAATTCGCGTGCTGTGCTCTGAAAACGCCCACTTCTCCGTGCAGAAAAACATGGCGCTGATGGGCCTGGGCTACCAGTCCGTGGTGCAGGTGAAAACTGATGAATTCTCCCGCATGGATCTCACCGATCTGGCGGCGAAAATCGAACAGTGCAACGCGAACGGCGAACAGATTCTGGCGATTGTGGCCACGGCCGGCACGACGGATGCGGGTGCTATCGATCCGCTGCGTGCCATTGCCGAGCTGGCTGCGAAACAGAATATCTGGGTACATGTTGATGCGGCCTGGGGCGGCGCGCTGCTGATGTCCGAGCAGTATCGTCACTACCTGGACGGCATCGAGCTGGTGGATTCCGTGACGCTGGACTTCCACAAGCAGTTCTTCCAGACCATCAGCTGCGGTGCCTTCTTGCTGAAAGAAGCACGTCATTATGAGCTGATGCGCTATCAGGCGGCTTACCTGAACTCTGAGTTCGATGAAGAAGCGGGCGTGCCTAACCTGGTTTCCAAATCTCTGCAAACCACCCGTCGTTTCGACGCGCTGAAACTGTGGATGAGCCTGGAAGCGCTGGGTCAGGAGCAATATGCGGCAATTATCGATCACGGCGTGACGCTGGCACAGCAGGTTGCGGCTTACGTAAAAGAGCAGTCTGCTCTGGAACTGGTTATGCAACCCCAGCTGGCAAGCGTGCTGTTCCGCTTCCGTCCGCAGACCCAGATGGCTGACGCCGGTATCGCCCTGCTGAACCAGAAAATTGGCGATGCGCTGCTGGAATCCGGCCGCGCAAACGTCGGGGTGACCGAGCATAACGGCGTCACCTGCCTGAAGCTGACCCTGCTGAACCCAACCGTGACGCTGGAGGACGTTAAAGTCCTGCTGTCTCTGGTTGAGCGTACCGCGCAGGAAGTGATGGCGAAGTAATGCTTTTCCCTCTCCCATCCGGGAGAGGGTTTATTATCCCCGTCCTGACGCCCCTATCCTTTTTTCCTCGAAGCATAACCGTAGTCATACTGGCTGTACCCCGAGCTGTAAAACAGCGCTGCGGATTTAACAATATCGTTGAGGATTGTGCCGCTGACCTTCACGCCAACGTGCTGTAGACGTTTAACGGTATTCTCCATCTCTTTCACGCTGGTTTTATCGTAACGGGCAACCATTAGCGTTGTTCCGGCTGCTCTGGCAACCAGCGCAGCATCATTGACGGCAAGAACTGGGGGTGTATCGATGATGACAATGTCATAGTGCTCGTTAACCCAGGACATGATGTCAATGAACCGTTCGCTTAACAGCATTTCTAACGGACGCAGGGGTTCCGGGCCGCAGGTGATGACGTCAATTCCCCCTTTTTCAGCATGCTGAATGACCTCCCCAAAGTCGCGCTTCCCTTCCAGCAGGCAGGATAATCCGTGGCGGTTCTCCAGGCCAAAAATATTATGCACATAACCCTGGCGCATATCCGCATCAATAAACAGCGCACGCTGACCGCTCTGCCCGGCAATGGCCGCCAGGTTCGTCGCCACCAGCGTTTTTCCGCAGTCCTGCGTGGGGCCAGAAATCATCACAATGCGATTCTCAGCCTCCATCATGGTGAAATGCAGACTGGTTCGCAGCCCGCGTACCGCTTCAACAAACATATCAGCAGGTCGATCGACTGGCAGGAAAGGTACATCCGAGGTTTTGTGTGTCCAGCGACGAGAAAACGGATTTTTTCTGCGCAAATGCGTTTTACTCCACAGCCACTGTGAACGTGGTAACGTCGCCAGAACCGGCATCCCCTGCGCTTCCAGCTGTTCGGAAAGCGTGATCCCACGTTTGAACGCTTGACGTACCAGTACGGTCCCCATTGAAAGGATGAGCCCGAACAGCGCGCCAAGCGCAATGATTAGCGCTTTTCGCGGTTTTATCGGATCCGGGAGTGTAACCGCCTCATCAATGATCCTCACGTTCCCGACAGCGCTGGAGCGGGAAATATTCAGCTCCTGCTGACGCGTCAAAAGCTGTAAATAAATCGTGCGGCCCGACTCAACATCGCGGCTCAGGCGTAAAATCTCCTGCTGCGTGGAGGGCATCGAGGACACACGGTTATTAAGACGATCCCGTTCCCGCACAAGGGTTTGTCTTTTTTCATGCAATGCACGGTAGGTAGGGTGACTCTTTTTAAAGAGCTGGGAAATTTCTGCCTCCCGGAACGTCAGCTCATTTAGCTGATTCTCAACGTTCACAACCTGATCCAGGACGGATTTTGCCTCTAAAGACAGATCCACAGAGTCGCGCTGCGCCCGGTAGGCATTCAGCCGCGCTTCAGCCTGATCCAGGTCCGCTCTGATTTTCGGTAACTGCTCCTGTAAAAAATCCAGACTACGCGAATCCTGAGCCTCCTGGCGCGCGATATTTTGCTGAAGATAATTTTCAGCAATCGCATTCAGCACCCGGGCGATTTTGTCAGGATCTTCACCCGTCAGGGTTAAGGTCACAATACCGCTCTGTTTCTCCGATTCCACGACCGTCAGACGCTTCTTCAGTGCATTGATCGTCTCCAGGCGCGTCAACGACTTAAGCGAAAACTGTGTGCCTGGCGTCGCCTCAATCGAGGTCACCCGCAGCACGATCCCTTGCGTAACCAGCGTTTTACCAACCTGGCCGTCTGCCTCAATGTTTTCGCCCGTCAGGTGATACCTTCCCGCTTCCTGTACGGTCAGCGTGAGTTCTTGCGCTTTGCCCTCCACCTGCGGGATCTGGAGTTCGCCTAACGTTATGTTGCCCTGGCCACGCCCTTGCAGACGCTGCCAGAGACGCCCCACCACAGGCAAAACGCGCTGCTTTGCCTGATACGTCAGATCTAATTTGTCGACGGTCTCGCCGAGGATCATGCGAGATTTCAACAGTAAAATTTCAGGGGCAACATCCGGCGAAATATCGGTGCCCAGCTGGCTCAAGCCTTTGAGCAGGCCGTTATCCTGTTTGCTTTCTATTTGCACCATAGCATCCGCCTGATAAACAGGTGGCGTAACCCAGGCATAGAGGCCCGCGCATAAAGTGAAAAGGAAAGTCACGCACAATATCATCGTGCGGTGGTCGATCATTTCGCCGAGCAAACGAACGAGATCGATTTCATTTTGTTCGGGTGCCCCTGCACCATAATTGTCTGTTGTGTAAGACGACATTAATGCTTTATTCCTTTCTGTCCTAAACGACGTGCCCATTCCTGGCTGGCTTTACCCAATAGCCCGAACACATATTCAAACGCTTCACGGCTTTTACGATAGGGGTCTGGGATATCCTGCGGCTCCAGCCACTGCCCAAAAAGCAGCGACTTCCCCCTGTTTTCCGGCGCCATGGCTGCAATGAAGCGAAGATGTTCCGGCTCCATAACCAGGATGAGATCGGATCCCTGCATCAGGCTGCGTGTCAGCCTGCGCGCCACATGACCGTCGAGGGAGATCCCATGCCGCCAGGCCACGTCCTGGGCGCACTCATCCGCCGGATACCCCTCAAGGCCAAGTATTCCCGCCGAGGTGATGTGTCTGTCGGGCAAGTGCTGGCGCAAAAGCCGTTCTCCAATCGGAGAACGGCAGACATTTCCGGTACATACCACGAGTATTGATTCGAACATTATTGCGGCCACGATCTGATATAACGAACCGTTTCGGTGAGGTCATGCACCCCGCTGATTGTCGGAACAAGCTGTGTTATTACGCGATTCCAGCGGGAGAGTGGAGCAGTGGTGACATAGACAATGTCGTAAGGCTCAAGCTGAAACTCGGTGCCCAGCACCATGGCCGAAGCGTCTTTTGCATTCAGTTGATAGATATTCGCAATTTTCCCGGACTCGCGTACCGAGCGGATAACAAAAATACCCGTCGCATCAGCCATATTCTGGTCCAGGCCACCGGCATTGCCGAGCGCTTCGGCCAACGTCATGCCGCTGCGATCCATCTTCAGCGTGCTCTGTTTAACAACTTCGCCCATCACGAATACTTTCAGCGCATCGTTGCGGGGAATAAACAAGATGTCGCCAGGGTTGAGCAGCTTATTCTGGGTTAAATCGCCATGCTGCATCAGGGCATAAAGGGAAATTCGGGAATCCTGACCGTTGTGAGTCAGCACTACGTTCCGCCAGTCCGCATCAGCAGTAAGCCCACCTGCGGCATTAACGGCATCCATAACCGTCAACGGAATGTTGGTGATGGCCTGCTGGCCAGATTTCGCCACTTCTCCCGTAACGTAGGCTTTTTGCGAACGGAAAGCGGCAACGCTGACGTCGACCTGAGGGCTTTCAATGACGTTATCCAGCCGCGCGGTGATCTCCTCGCGAACTCTGGAAACCGTTTTTCCCGCCACGTGCAGTTTACCTACGTAAGGATAAAAGAGCGTGCCATCGGCATTGACCCAGTTTCCCGTATCGCTTGCGCTGCGATACTGTCCCGCGGGCGTAGTCAGCTCCGGGTGATCCCAGACGGTGACCGTCAGGATGTCACCGATTCCAATACGGTATTCCCACTTTTTGACCTGCTCATCAAGATTAGGATTTGCCTGAGATTTAGCTGCTGCGGGACGTAGTTTCTCAATTAATCCGGGCGTAAGTGGATAAATTTCGATTTGTTTATCTAAGCTATTATTGAGATCAGCCGGCGCAATTATTTTTTTGCCTGCGGTACTTAACGTTTGGCCAGGAGAAATTACGCACCCCGCCAACTGACTTATTGCTAAGAATATTACAGATAATGCTGTTGTGTTTTTCATTTATATATACTTATCATCCCTGCTCGTAGCGAACGCCCGACGGGGCGCAGCCCTGCGCTAACCCACGCTTGAAATAAGTTTCTTTTCAAGGGAATACTAAAACGTAATCTAAAAGTGAAGACACGAATTGCCCGATCTGTGACGGGCAATTAATTAAAATATAATCTTCCTGAAAATCTTAAAGCCTGTGGCAAAAAAAAGCACGATCTACAGTTTATAAAATTACGGCAACAATGTATTTTCAGAATTAATTCAGCAAAACGATAGTTACAATGAATTATTCCCGTCAGCACGCATTCATATCAAAAATACTCACAACCGCTGGCACTACACAAAACCGTTCACTTTTGTTACATTTTTTTTCAAACACACCCTGTTTTGATACTTAAAATGGGCTGTCTGCCGCACTGTCCCCCGCAGACAAGCGTATCCGTAACGATATCACTGGAGAAAAAATGGCTAAGCGTAAATTGGTGCTTCTGGGTGTATTACTGTCTCTGGCGGGCTCCGCATTCGCAGCCCCGCAAACGGCCGCCGCGCCTTCCGGCATTAAGGCTTATGAAGAACAGGAGTTCATCGCCGACTTCACCAAATTTAAGATTGGCGATACCGCGCCCGCGCAGTATCAGACGCCAGAGTACACCATCAAACAGTACCAGTTACGTAACCTTCCCGCGCCCGATGCCGGTACGCACTGGACCTACATGGGTGAAAATTACGTTCTGATTGGCGATGCTGATGGCAAAATCTACAAAGCCTATAACGGAGATATTTTCTATCACCGCTGATACGATGATCCGGCCCTGGCAGGAGGACGACCGGCCATTTCTGCGCACGCTGTACCTGCATGCACGACGCGTGGCCTGGCCATGGCTGGACAATTCTGAATGGCAGCTTGAGGATTTTGACGCCGCAACGCGTGACGAGCAGATCTGGGTTGCGATTCACGACGGTCACCGGGTAGGGTTTGCCTCCGTCAGGGAAAATGATAACTTTTTGCACAATCTGTTTGTCGACCCGCTGTATCAGCGTCTGGGAGTTGGCCGTTTGTTACTGGAACAAGTACAGAGGACGTTTACCAGTACAGGCGCGCTGAAGTGTCTGGTGAAGAATGAGCGGGCGGTTGCGTTTTACCAGCGCCACGGCTGGCACATTGAGGCGACGGGGGATTCTCCGGAAGGAGAGTATTATTTGATGCACTATCGGCTTGGGTAAAGTCAGGTGGCGCTACGCTTACCTGACCTACAAAATCGAGGTAGGCCGGGTAAGGCGAAGCCGCCACCCGGCACTGACGCGCAGAGGCGTTACACCGCGCGGAAGGCGATCTCGCTCGGGATCACTTCCCCCTGCCAGTACAGTTGCGCCGCAACGCGCCCCGCCAGCTGACGATAGATTTCCGTGAATTCGCTATCAGGACGGCTGACCACCGTCGGCTTACCGCTATCCAGATCTTCACGCAGTGTGATATGCAGCGGCAGTTGCCCCAGCAGTTGGGTGTGATATTGCGCCGCCAGCTTCTCCGCACCGCCGGTACCGAAGATCGGCTCATGGTGTCCACAATTGCTGCAAATGTGCATGCTCATGTTTTCGACGATGCCGAGTACCGGCACCTCCACCTTCTCGAACATCACGATGCCTTTTTTGGCGTCGATCAGCGCGATATCCTGCGGCGTGGTGACCACGACGGCGCCGGTGACCGGAATGTTCTGCGCCAGCGTCAGCTGGATATCACCGGTGCCCGGCGGCATGTCCAGCACCAGATAATCGAGGTCAGGCCACATTGTCTCCTGCAACATTTGCAGCAAAGCTTTGCTGGCCATCGGGCCGCGCCAGACCATTGCGTTATCGTCCGTGACCAGGTAACCAATGGAGTTGGTCGCCAGACCGTGCGCCACGATCGGCGCCATGTGGGTACCGTCCGGCGAAGTTGGACGCTGGTTTTCAGCACCCAGCATGTTCGGAATGGACGGGCCATAAATATCAGCATCCAGAATGCCGACTTTCGCCCCTTCTGCCGCCAGCGCAAGCGCCAGGTTCACGGCGGTCGACGATTTACCCACCCCACCCTTGCCAGAACTGACGGCGATGATGTTCTTCACGCCGTTAACGCCCGGCTGATTTTTCACGCGCTTGAGCGTGGCGATGCTGTGGCTTAGCTTCCAGTCAATTGCTTTTGCGCCAGTAATGCGCAGCAGCTCAGAGCTGGTTTGCTCTTTCAGGGCATCAAAGGCGCTGGTCCAGACGAACGGCATCTGCAGCTCAATGTGCAGCGTATCGTCCAGCCATGCGACATGATGAAGCGCTTTCAGCGTCGTGAGATTGTGCTTCAGGGTTGGATGCTGAAAATTAGCCAGCGTCCCGGCGACCATTGCTCGTAAGGCTTCCGGTGATTTGGCCTGGGATTGAGAACTCATCCCGACTCCTTTGTTCTTGTGAATAAGACCTTAGATGAACAAGTTTACCTGAAAGGCCGTGGTTTGTGCTTACTTAATAATGCCCCTTTTGGTAATATCGAAAACCCTTTTCACAGTTAAAAGAAGTAATGCCTACTATGACTCAAGTCGCGAAAAAAATTCTGGTAACGTGCGCCCTGCCGTACGCCAACGGCTCAATCCACCTCGGCCACATGCTGGAGCATATCCAGGCTGATGTCTGGGTCCGTTACCAGCGAATGCGCGGCCACGAGGTGAACTTCATCTGTGCGGACGATGCCCACGGCACCCCAATCATGCTGAAAGCGCAGCAGCTGGGAATTTCCCCGGAACAGATGATCGCCGAAATGAGTCAGGAGCATCAGACCGATTTTGCTGGCTTTGACATCAGCTATGACAACTATCACTCCACGCACAGCGACGAGAACCGCGAGCTGTCAGAGCTGATCTACACCCGTCTGAAAGAGAACGGTTTCATTAAAAACCGCACCATCTCTCAGCTGTACGATCCGGAAAAAGGCATGTTCCTGCCGGACCGTTTCGTCAAAGGCACCTGTCCGAAATGTAAATCCCCGGACCAGTACGGCGATAACTGCGAAGTGTGTGGCGCGACCTACAGCCCGACCGAGCTTATCGAGCCGAAATCCGTGGTTTCCGGCGCCACGCCGGTGATGCGTGACTCCGAGCACTTCTTCTTCGACCTGCCGTCATTCAGCGAAATGCTGCAGGCATGGACCCGCAGTGGCGCGCTGCAGGAGCAGGTGGCGAACAAGATGCAGGAGTGGTTTGAATCCGGTCTGCAGCAGTGGGATATCTCCCGCGATGCGCCATACTTCGGCTTCGAAATCCCGAACGCGCCGGGCAAATATTTCTACGTCTGGCTGGATGCGCCAATCGGCTACATGGGCTCCTTCAAGAACCTGTGTGACAAGCGCGGCGATACCCTAAGCTTCGACGAGTACTGGAAGAAAGATTCCACCGCCGAGCTGTACCACTTCATCGGCAAAGACATCGTTTACTTCCACAGCCTGTTCTGGCCAGCGATGCTTGAAGGCAGCAATTTCCGCAAGCCGACTAACCTGTTCGTACACGGCTACGTAACGGTCAACGGTGCGAAGATGTCCAAATCTCGCGGGACGTTTATTAAGGCCAGCACCTGGCTGAACCACTTCGATGCGGATAGCCTGCGCTACTACTACACCGCGAAGCTCTCTTCCCGCATCGACGATATCGACCTGAATCTGGAAGATTTCGTGCAGCGCGTGAACGCGGACATCGTCAACAAGGTGGTGAACCTGGCGTCCCGTAACGCAGGTTTTATCGCTAAACGCTTTGACGGCGTGCTCTCTGCCGAACTGGCCGATCCTGAGCTGTATAAAACCTTCACCGACGCCGCCGCTGCGGTTGGCGAAGCCTGGGAAAGCCGTGAATTTGGTAAAGCCATTCGCGAAATCATGGCGCTGGCAGACGTGGCCAACCGCTATGTCGACGAGCAGGCACCATGGGTGGTGGCGAAACAGGAAGGCCGCGACGCCGACTTGCAGGCGATCTGCACCATGGGTCTGAACATGTTCCGCGTGCTGATGACCTGGCTGAAGCCGGTTCTGCCGCAGCTGGCAGCCCGCGCGGAAGCATTCCTGAACACCGAACTGACCTGGGATGCCATCCAGCAGCCGCTGCTCGGCCACAAGGTGAACACCTTCAAGGCACTGTATAACCGCATCGAGATGAAACAGGTTGACGCGCTGGTGGAAGCATCAAAAGAAGAGGTGAAAGCGGCTGCCGCGCCGGTGACCGGCCCGCTGGCGGACGATCCGATTCAGGAGACCATCACCTTTGATGATTTCGCCAAAGTCGACCTGCGCGTGGCGCTGATCGAAAACGCGGAGTTCGTGGAAGGTTCTGACAAACTGCTGCGTCTGACGCTGGATCTGGGCGGCGAGAAACGTAACGTCTTCTCCGGCATTCGTTCCGCGTACCCTGATCCGCAGGTGCTGATCGGTCGTCAGACCGTGATGGTGGCAAACCTGGCGCCGCGTAAAATGCGCTTCGGCATCTCTGAAGGGATGGTGATGGCCGCAGGCCCGGGCGGAAAAGACATCTTCCTGTTAAGCCCTGACGAAGGCGCGAAGCCGGGTCAGCAGGTGAAGTAATAAAAAAGCCGGATGAGAATCCGGCTTTTTTTTGCCCGGCGGCGCTACGCTTGCACGGGCCTACGAGTTTTGTAGGACGGGTCAGGCGAAGCCGCCACCCGGCTAAAAATCACCCCTTCTGGTTATGCACCCGCTGCGTCAACCCACGCAGGAAATAACGCAGAAACTGATCCCCACACTCGCGGTAATTTTTATGATCCGGCGCGCGCATCATGGCGGTGATTTCCGGCATCGACACGCGAAATTTCTGCTCGGTCATGATCGCCAGAATGTCGTCAGTTTTCAGGGAGAACGCAATACGCAGCTTTTTCAGCACCGTGTTGTTATTAACCCGACGCTCCAGCGCCAGCTCAGGCGCAGATTCATCTTTGCCGCGCTTGTCGTAGATCAGGCCGTTCAGGAAGCCCGACAGAATGATGTCCGGGCAGCGCACAAAACCCTCTTCATCTTCTTTAGTCATCCAGGTGTCGAACCCGGCGGACGTGGATTCCATGTCGGAGAGCGCAAGAATGCGCACCATGTCATTATTGTTCGCTTTCAGGGTGTAGCGCAGGCTACGAAGAATATCGTTACTTAGCATAGAGCCTTCGAATGTCGATGATGCAATGGCGCGCAGTGTACCAGTTTTACAGCCCTATCGCCTCTTTCAAACTTTTCAGATAGCGACGACTGACGGGCACGGTTTGCCCTGCACGTAGCACCAGTTCGGCCTGGCCGTTATCTTCCAGGCGGATCTCCTTCAGGTGCGCCATGTTCACCAGATACTGTCGATGACAGCGGATCAGCGGCGTGCGGCTCTCCAGCGTGCGTAACGTAAGCTCGGTAAAGCCTTCGTTGCCTTCAGCGCTGGTGACGTATACCCCGCTCAGACGACTGCTGACAAAGGCAACGTCGTCCATTTGCAGGAGGTAAATCCGGCTGTGCCCGGTACAGGGGATAAACTTCAGGGGCTGCTGATGCTCCGGCAGCAGCGTCACGTCCTGCGCGGTACGCTCCTGGCGCAGACGGGTCAGGGTCTTTTCAAGGCGTTTCTCTTCAATCGGTTTCAGCAGATAATCAAACGCGTGCTCTTCAAACGCCTTTACCGCGTACTCATCAAAGGCCGTCAGAAAGACGATATAGGGACGGTGCTCCGGGTCGAGCATGCCGACCATCTCCAGACCGCTGATGCGCGGCATCTGAATATCGAGGAACAGCACGTCCGGGCGCAGTTTATGCACCGCACCGATGCCTTCAATGGCATTGGCGCATTCCCCCACGACCTCAATATCACTCTGCTCCTGCAACAGGACACGCAGGTTTTCCCGTGCTAACGGCTCATCATCAACAATCAGCACTCTTAACATGCGGTCTCCTCCAGCGGCAATCGTAAGGTAATTCGGGTATAGCGGTCTGGCTCACAGGCGACGGTGATACCGCAGTCATCACCAAAATGTGCGCGCAGGCGCTTATCCACCAGGCTCATGCCCAGACCGCCTGACGCGGAGGCTTCATACAGCCCCGCGTTATCTTCAATATCCAGTACAAGATGGTGGTTAAAACGGGAAGCGGAAATCATGATTTCTCCGGTTCCCAGCAGCTGCGACGTCCCATGCTTAATGGCGTTCTCCACAATCGGTTGCAGGGTAAAGGCCGGAAGATGCTGATACGCCAGCTCATCCGGGACGGATAACGACACCTGTAAACGTGACTGGAAGCGCGCTTTTTCAATTTGCAGATAGGCGTTTACATGCTCAATCTCGTCCGCGAGGGTGACGATCTCCGAGGGACGCTTCAGGTTTTTGCGAAAAAATGTCGACAGAAATTGCACCAGCTGCGCGGCCTGATCGCTGTCGCGGCGGATCACCGCCTTCAGCGTGTTGAGCGCGTTAAACAGGAAATGCGGATTCACCTGAGCGTGCAGGAGCTTAATTTCTGACTGCGTCAGCAGCGCTTTTTGCCGTTCATACTGCCCCGCCAGGATTTGCGCCGAAAGCAGCTGGGCGATACCCTCCCCCAGCGTGCGGTTGATGGAGCTGAACAGGCGATTTTTGGCTTCGTAAAGCTTAATGGTGCCCATGACGCGCTGGTTTTCGCCCCGCAGGGGAATAACCAGCGTAGAGCCAAGTTTGCACTGCGGATGCAGGGAACAGCGGTACGGCACTTCATTCCCGTCGGCATACACCACTTCACCCGTTTCAATAGCGCGCAAAGTGTAGGCCGAGGAGATCGGCTTACCTGGAAGATGGTGGTCGTCCCCGGTACCGGTAAACGCCAGCAACTTTTCGCGATCGGTAATCGCCACGGCCCCGATATCCAGTTCTTTATACAGCACCTGC
This sequence comes from Enterobacter cloacae complex sp. 402C9, assembly GCF_050030745.1. NCBI lineage: Bacteria > Pseudomonadati > Pseudomonadota > Gammaproteobacteria > Enterobacterales > Enterobacteriaceae > Enterobacter > Enterobacter cloacae complex sp. 402C9. Next base: position 3,060,414 of record NZ_JBLGUW010000001.1, read on the forward strand.
GCCACCTTCATGCTGTTCTCCTCGTTGAATCCCTGCCGCAGGATCCCTTCCGTCGACGCCGCAACTTTTAATGCGGTGGCAGAAAATGCCGAGGTGTATTTTTCGAACATGGCGCGTTTGTCGAGCAGAATGCGCATAAACAGCGCCGCACCAACGGTATTGGTGACCATCATCGGTGCGGCAATGCTGCTGACCAGATGTAACGCATCGTCAAACGGGCGCGCGATCAGCAGGATGATCGCCATCTGCGCCATTTCCGCCACGAAGGTGATCGCCCCGGCGGTAAGGGGACTGAACACTTTATCCGGCCGTCCGCGCTTAATCATATAGCTGTGGACGAGACCACCGAGCAGCCCTTCGACAATGGTGGAGATCATGCAGCTTAGTGCCGTCATACCGCCCATCGAATAGCGGTGCAGGCCGCCGGTTAACCCCACCAGACCGCCCACGACCGGGCCTCCGAGCAGCCCGCCCATTACCGCGCCAATGGCGCGCGTATTGGCGATGGAATCTTCAATATGGAGACCAAACCAGGTCCCCATAATGCAGAATATGGAAAATACGACGTAGCAGAGGAATTTGTGCGGCAGACGGACGGTGACCTGCATCAGCGGAATGAACAGGCGCGTTTTGCTCATCAACCAGGCGATGACAAGAAACACGCACATCTGCTGAAGCAACAGCAGCACCAGATTAAACTCGTACATACTCACAAACCGCACATTCTAAAAACGCGTAACATACACTGATGGCGGTTAACTTTCTTTGAAACGTGCCAAAAAAGCGATAAATCGTGTCCGTCATCACACCTTTTGCCGGAGATAACCTGTCTTTCGTATAATTTGTACAAAAAAGAATCAAATCTTCCTGGTTCCGCAAAGTGGGTCTACAGTTAAGCTGGGGACGCGCAAGCCTGGGGGCGAAAATGGCGCTTTACACGATAGGTGAAGTGGCACTCCTGTGTGATATCAATCCCGTTACGCTACGGGCGTGGCAGCGACGGTATGGATTGCTTAAGCCGCAAAGAACGGACGGCGGGCACCGCCTGTTTAACGATGCGGATATTGACCGGATACGCGAGATCAAAAGCTGGATCGACAATGGCGTACAGGTAGGCAAGGTGAAGTCGCTTCTGAGCCAGGACGATCCTGATACGCAGCATCTCTGGCGCGAGCAGCAGGAAACGCTGCTGAGGCTGTTGCAGACCGGCAATTTGCAGCGTCTGCGCGGCTGGATCAAAGAACAGGGTCGAGACTACCCCGCGCAAACCCTGATCACCCATCTTTTTATTCCCCTACGGCGTCGGCTTCAGTGTCAGCAAACCACCTTACAGGCACTGCTCAGTATGCTTGATGGCGTGCTGATTAACTATATTTCCGTCTGTCTTGCCTCAGCGCGGAATAAAAACAGCAAAGATGCGCTGGTGATCGGCTGGAACGTCCACGATACCACCCGGCTGTGGCTCGAAGCCTGGATTGCCACCCAGCAGGGCTGGCGCGTTGACGTGCTTGCACACTCCCTGGCACAGCTCAGGCCGGAACTGTTTGAGGGGCAGACGCTGCTGGTCTGGTGCGGCGAAGTCCCCTCCGCTTCCCAGCAGCAGCTCCTGACGGAATGGCGCGAACATGGTTATCCCGTTTACTCGCTGGGGCCAAATGCGTTGTAACGGCATTTAATGGTTCATTAACAGCTGCGCTTCACCGTATAATTGTTCCGTTAACAACAGGAGCACATGATGAAGGCAACGAAACTGGCCGTAATTACCCTTTTTGCACTGATGGCCGTCAGCGGTATCGGTGGCGTTATGCTTGCAGGTTACTCGTTTATTGTTCGCGGCGGTGTTGGCTGAGGTATCCGGCCAGGCGTTCAAACAGGCGATCCACCACAATCGCCGCCAGCGCAACCAGAACCGCCCCCTGAATAATATAGGCCGTGTTAAACCCGCTTAACCCGATAATGATCGGCGTCCCCAGCGTATTGACCCCGACCGTCGATGCGATGGTTGCCGTACCAATGTTGATGATCACGGACGTCCGCACACCGGCAATAATCACCGGTGCGGCCAGCGGCAGTTCAACCTTCAGTAGCCGCTGCCAGGCGCTCATTCCCATCCCTTCCGCTACGCTCAGCACCGATGCAGGCACCGCCGCAATGCCCGCCAGCGTCCCTTGCAGAATGGGCAACACGCCGTACAAGATCAGCGCAATGATGGCAGGCTCCTGCCCAAAACCGATCGCCGGCACGGCAATCGCCAGCACGGCCACCGGCGGGAAGGTCTGCCCCGTTGCGGCGATGGTCTCCACCAGCGGACGGAACTCCCTGCCCGCAGGCCGCGTCACCGCAATACCGGCACCTGTGCCCAGCACGATGGCAATCACGCTTGACGCCGCTACCAGCCAGAAGTGCGCCAGGGTGAGATTAACAAAGCTCTCCTGCTGGTACACCGGGCGCGGCAGCCCGGGAATAAGCGCATTAAACAGCGCCGCGCTGTGCGGCATCAGGTAGAGTAAGGCGATAAACAGCCCTGTCAGCCAGAGTAACGGATCACGGACCCACTTCACGCGTCACCTCCCCCGCCAGCAGATCGCGAAAATGGATCGTCCCGCATGGTGTCCCCTGCCCGTCCGCAACGGGTAACACCTCACACTGCCGGGCGACAAACGCCGAAAGGGCATCGCGCAGGCTCATCCCGTCATGCAGCGGTTCACCACCGATTTGCGCATCCTGCGGACGCAGATAGTCCCTGACGGTGCGCAGCGAGAGCAGCCTGACACCCAGCTCGCTGCGGCCAAAGAACTCACGCACAAAATCGTTTGCCGGCGACGTTAACAGCTCAAGCGGCGTACCCTGCTGGACGACTTCGCCGTGATCCATCAGTACCAGACGATCGGCCAGCCGCAGTGCTTCGTCGATATCATGCGTCACCAGCACGATAGTGCGCCCGAGAATACGGTGGATGCGGCTCATCTCGGCCTGAAGTGCGCCGCGGGTGACCGGATCCAGCGCGCCGAAGGGCTCATCCATCAGCAGTACCTGCGGGTTAGCGGCCAGCGCGCGCGCCACCCCGACCCGCTGCTGTTGTCCGCCGGAAAGCTGGTGCGGGTAGCGGTCGCGAAGCGACGCGTCCAGGCCCAGCAGCGCCATCAACTCGTCGACACGCTCATTGATCTTCCCCCGGGACCATTTTTCCAGCTGTGGCACGGTGGCAATGTTCTGCGCCACCGTCCAGTGGGGAAACAGGCCGATGGACTGAATGGCGTAGCCCATACGCCGCCGCAGCTCCAGCACCGGCAGGCTGCGGATCTCCTCTCCGGCAAAGCGAATCGTCCCGCTGTCGTGCTCCACCAGCCGATTGATCATCTTCAGCGTCGTCGATTTTCCCGACCCCGACGTCCCGATCAATACCGAGAACGCCCCCTCGGCAAAATGCAGATTGAGATGGCTTGCCGCCGGACGGCCCGCAAAGGTTTTACTCACATCATGAAATTCAATCATTGGCTCTTCTCCTGAGCAGCGCGAGCCACAGGGCAAACAGGGCATCCAGAACGACCGCCAGCGCAATCGTGGGCACAACGCCCAGCAACACCAGATCCAGCGCGCTGCTGAGCAGCCCCTGGAACACCAGCGCCCCAAAGCCGCCCGCCCCGATCAGCGCGGCAATCACCGCCATCCCCACGGTTTGCACCGTCACCACCCGCAGGCTGCGAACCAGCAGCGGAAGCGCAAGCGGCAGCTGTATTTTCCAGAAACACTGGCGCGCACTCATCCCCATCGCATGGGCGCTTTCCAGCACGTCGGGCGGAACCTGGCTTAACCCCGCCACCACGCCGCGCACCAGTGGCAGCAGCGCATACAACACAAGGGCAATCAGCGCCGGGGTCAGCCCGGTTCCGGCAATGCCTGCCGCGGCCAACGCAGGGAAGGATTTAACCAGACCGGCGAGGGGGGCAATCAGCAGGCCAAACAGGGCAACGGAGGGGATGGTCTGAATAACGTTGAGCACGGTAAAGACGGCACCCTGGCGGCTGGGATGTCGGTAGCACCACATGCCCAGCGGCACGCCCAGCAGCAGCGCCGGGACCAGCGTCCCGAACAGGATCGTCAGATGTTGCGCCAGCGCGTTGTCAAACACCTCCTGGCGGTTGACGTACTCTTTTAACAGCGAGAGTTGATTCAGATCGCCGCTGAAGAGGATCAGCAGGGGGATAACCCAGAATTGCGCGTTCAGCAGCCAGCGCCACACAGGTATCGGCGTCAGGCGGCGAATGGCATCGCTACAGGCCAGCAGGCAGAGTGCCAGCCACAGCCACAGGCCGCTGCCAATCGACGTGCGCGCCAGCGGGCTTTCAACCGAGGCCATCTGCGTCGCCGCCTGTCCCGCGCTCCAGAACAGTACGATAAACAGCGCTTCGCTGAGCAGAAGCGTCAGCCACAGCGCGGTTCGCCCCGGCCAGAAGGCTAAGACTACGGTACTCGCCAGCGCCGCGCCCAGCAGCAGCGGCGTAAATGCCCAGATCTGCCACAGCGCGCGCGGTTCGCCCGACACCAGACGGTTTGGCGCGACATTCACAAAAGGTAACGCGACCGCCACGATGGCCATACAGACCAACAGCAGCAGGATGCGGTTATGACATTTTATTGGCACAGCCTTATCCCGTTACTTCACAAGCCCTTGTTGTTTCAGGAAGTCGGCAGCCACTTTTTTGGCATCCAGCCCCTCTACGGCAATGCTGGCATTCAGCTGTTGCAGCGTTTTCGCATCCAGTTTTTCAAACACCGGTTTGAGCCAATCGTCGATATCCGGGTAGGCTTTCAGCACCGCCTCGCGCACGACCGGGGTTGGGGCGTAAATTGGCTGAACGCCTTTCGGGTCGGTCAGGGTTTGCAGACCAAGCGCCGCGACCGGGCCGTCGGTGCCGTAAGCCATCGCCGCGTTGACGCCGGAGGTTTTCTGCGCCGCCGCCTTAATGGTCACCGCCGTGTCGCCGCCCGCCAGAGAGAGTAGCTGTGCCTGATCGAGCTTGAAATCATAAGCTTTTTCAAACGCTGGCAGGGCATCAGCGCGCTCGATAAACTCTGCCGAGGCCGCGAGCTTAAACTCGCCCTTCTCTTTCAGGTAGCGGCTGAGATCGTCAAGCGAGGTGAGCTTGCCTTTCTCGGCGATATCTTTGCGCACCGCGATGGTCCAGGTGTTGTTGGCCGGTGCCGGTGTAAGCCAGACCAGCTTATTTTTTTCCGCGTCCAGCTTTTTGACTTTTTCGTACCCGGCTTTGGCATTTTTCCAGGCCGGATCGTTTTCATCCTTGAAGAAGAATGCCCCGTTGCCGGTGTATTCCGGGTAGATATCCAGCTCGCCGGAAGTGATAGCACCGCGCACGACAGGCGTGGTGCCAAGCTGCACTTTATTGACCGTTTTCACGCCGTGGCTTTCGAGCACCTGCAAAATGATATTGCCGAGCAACGCGCCCTCGGTATCAATTTTGGAACCCACCTTAACCGGCTCTGCGGCCTGTAACGGCAGGCTCAGCGCCGCCAGAAGCACCGCCGGCCCTGTAATCCCCTTAATAATCGTCATTCTGCTTTCCTCATTATTTTGTGGCCTTTTTCATAGGCTTGAGAGAAAAGCGTAGCTTAAAACAGTGAATTTAACCGTTTTTCGTACCAGATGAGAGGCATCCCCCGCCAGGCGGGGGATGGGGAGGAAGGTAAGATTATTGCAGTTCGAACTCGGCTTTGTTCACGCGGGCGGAATCCACGCCGATGAAGACGTTGAATTTGCCAGGCTCGGCATCGTATTTCATCTGCTGATTCCAGAACTTCAGCGCATTTACGTCAATCGGGAAGCTGACCGTTTTGGTTTCGCCCGGTTTCAGGTTGACCTTCTCGAATCCGCGCAGCTGTTTCACCGGACGGCTCATGGAGGCCGTGACATCCTGAACGTACATCTGGATCACCGTCGCGCCTTCGCGTTTGCCGCTGTTGGTCACTTCCACGCTGGCGGTCACTGTGCCGTCACGCTTCAGGGTCGGCGCCGACATTTTCACGTCAGAGACCTTAAACGTGGTGTAGCTCAGGCCATAGCCAAACGGATAGAGCGGGCCGTTAGCCTCGTCGAAGTAACGGGACGTGTACTTGTTCGGCTTGTCGGCGTTGTACGGACGACCGGTATTCAGGTGGCTGTAGTAAACCGGGATCTGCCCGACGGAGCGCGGGAAGGACATCGGCAGCTTGCCGGACGGGTTGTAATCGCCAAACAGCACGTCGGCAATGGCGTTACCGCCTTCGGTACCGGCGAACCAGGTTTCCAGAATGGCGTCAGCCTGCTGGTCTTCTTTCACCAGCGCCAGCGGACGCCCGTTCATCAGCACCAGCACCAGCGGCTTGCCGGTGGCTTTCAGGGCCGCGATCAGGTCACGCTGGCTTTGCGGGATAGTGATGTCGGTCCGGCTGGAGGCTTCGTGCGCCATCCCCTGCGCTTCACCTACCACGGCGACCACCACGTCGGACTGCTTCGCGCCGTTAACCGCTTCGTCGATCATCTCTTTCGGCGTGCGTGGATCCACCTTCACCGCTTCCTCATACTGGTTGAGGAAGGTCACGATGTCTTTATCGTCGGTGACGTTTGCGCCTTTGGCGTAAACCACTTTTGCATTATCACCCACAGCGCTCTTAATGCCTGTCAGCACGGTAACGGACTGATCCGCCACGCCTGCGGCGGACCAGCTGCCCATGACGTCACGCTTGCTGTCGGCCAGCGGACCGACCACGGCAATGGTGCCGGATTTTTTCAGCGGCAGCGTGTCGAGACGGTTTTTCAGCAGCACCAGGCTTTCGCGCGCCACTTCGCGGGCTTCTTTGCGGTGCAGGCGGCTTTCAACATTGGTGTCCGCCGGATCAGACTCCTTCGGCCCCAGATGGCTGTAAGGATCGTTAAACAGCCCCATGTCATATTTCACGTTCAGCACGTGGCGAGCGGCATCGTCCAGCTCCGCCATCGTCACCTTGCCGCTCTTCACCAGCCCCGGCAGGTATTTGCTGTAGTATTCGTCGCTCATGCTCATGTTGATGCCGGACTTGAGTGCCACGCGTACCGCATCTTCCGGGTCAGACGCTGTGCCGTGCTTGATCAGCTCTTTAATCGCCCCGTGATCCGAAACGGTGATGCCCTTGAAGCCCCACTGGTCGCGCAGCACATCTTTCAGCAGCCACGAATCGGAGGTGGCAGGCGTGCCGTTGAGAGAGTTCAACGCCACCATCACCGCGCCGCTGCCCGCGTCCAGCCCCGCTTTGTACGGCGGCATATAGTCGTTAAACAGGCGCTGCGGGCTCATGTCCACGGTGTTGTACTCTTTGCCGCCTTCCACCGCGCCATAGGCGGCGAAGTGCTTGACGCTGGTCATCACCGAGTAACGATCTGCCGGACTTTTGCCCTGCATCGCTTCCACCATGGTTTTGCCCATCGTGGCGGTTAAATAAGTATCTTCCCCAAAGCCCTCCGAAGCACGGCCCCAGCGCGGATCGCGGGAGACGTCTACCATCGGCGCCCAGGTCATGTTCAGGCCGTCGTCTGCGGCTTCATATGCCGATACGCGCCCGACAGTTTTCACCGCATCGAGGTTAAAGGAGGAGGCTAAGCCGAGGCTAATCGGGAAGACGGTACGCTGGCCGTGCACCACGTCGTAGGCGAAGAACAGGGGAATTTTCAGGCGGCTCAGTTCCATCACCTGATCCTGCATTTTGCGGATATCCTGGCGGGTAACGGTGTTAAAAATGGCTCCTACCTGCCCGTCTTTGATCATCTCGCGAATGGCTTCTTTCGGGTTATCCGGGCCGACGCTGATCAGGCGCAGCTGGCCGATTTTCTCATCGACCGTCATCTTTTTGAGTAAATCCGTGACAAAGGCGTCGCGGGCTTCAGGCGTGAGCGGGTGATTACCAAACAAATCCTCTGCCAGCGCAGGTTGCAGCGCCAGGCTGACGGCGACACCTACATAACATAGCCATTTCATGTTGTTATTCTCTCTCATCAATAACCGCGGGAAGCACCCGGCCAGACCGTGCGAAAAGCGCAGTGTGCCACAAAGCCTGAAAACCTTGCAGGGTTATTCTCTGATTTTTCTCATGAATACCCGACCGCTCAACGGCTAATCGCGCTATGCTTTACAGCGAGAAATTTGCCCCACCACAAGGAGTGGAAGATGTCTTCTGTTCGAACTAACGATAACACTACTTTTATTAACGAACTGTCGCGCCTGGTTGGTCACTCTCACCTGCTTACCGACCCGGCCAAAACCGCCCGCTACCGTAAGGGCTTTCGCTCCGGCCAGGGCGACGCGCTGGCGGTGGTCTTCCCCGGTACGTTGCTCGAACTGTGGCGCGTGCTCAGCGCCTGCGTTGCGGCAGACAAGATTATTTTAATGCAGGCTGCTAACACCGGCCTGACTGAAGGCTCCACGCCGAACGGCAACGATTACGATCGTGACATCGTGATTATCAGCACCCTGCGCCTCGACAAACTGCACCTGCTGGACAAGGGTGAACAGGTACTCGCCTTCCCCGGCACCACGCTCTACTCGCTGGAAAAGGCGCTTAAGCCGCTGGGTCGCGAACCGCACTCGGTGATCGGCTCTTCGTGCATTGGTGCCTCGGTGATCGGCGGGATCTGCAATAACTCCGGCGGCTCGCTGGTGCAGCGCGGCCCGGCTTACACGGAGATGTCGCTGTTTGCCCGTATCGATGAAAACGGCAAGCTGACGCTGGTTAACCATTTGGGGATCGATCTGGGTGTAACGCCAGAGCAGATCCTCAGCAAACTTGACGATGACCGCGTGAAGGACGAAGACGTTCAGCACGATGGCCGTCACGCGCATGACCACGATTACATCACCCGCGTGCGCGATATCAATGCCGATACGCCAGCGCGCTATAACGCCGATCCGGATCGCCTGTTTGAATCCTCCGGCTGCGCGGGCAAGCTGGCCGTTTTTGCGGTGCGCCTCGATACCTTCCCGGCAGAGAAAAAGCAGCAGGTGTTTTACATTGGCACCAATCAGCCGGAGGTGCTGACGGAGATCCGCCGTCATATTCTGGCCGAGTTCACTCACCTGCCGGTGGCGGGCGAGTATATGCACCGGGACATTTATGACATCGCTGAGCGCTACGGCAAAGATACCTTCCTGATGATCGACAAGCTCGGCACCGACAAAATGCCGTTCTTCTTCACCATGAAGGGCCGCACCGACGCGATGCTGGAGAAAGTGTCGCTGTTCAAACCGCACTTCACCGACCGCTTTATGCAGAAACTGGGCAACGCCTTCCCGGCGCATTTACCGGAGCGGATGAAGACCTGGCGCGATAAGTATGAGCACCACCTGCTGCTGAAAATGGCCAGGGACGGAATTGCCGAAGCGCAGAGCTGGCTCACCGAGTTCTTCAAAACTGCCGACGGGGATTTCTTCGCCTGCACGCCGGAAGAAGGCAGCAAAGCCTTCCTGCACCGCTTCGCCGCGGCGGGTGCGGCTATCCGTTATCAGGCTGTGCATTCCGAAGAGGTAGAGGATATTCTGGCGCTGGATATTGCCCTGCGTCGCAACGATACCGAGTGGTTTGAACATCTGCCGCCGGAGATTGACAGCAAGCTGGTGCACAAGCTCTATTACGGCCACTTCATGTGCTATGTCTTCCACCAGGATTACATCGTCAAAAAAGGGGTGGATGCGCATGCGTTGAAAGAGCAAATGCTGGCGTTGCTGCACGAGCGTGGCGCGCAATATCCTGCCGAGCATAACGTGGGGCATTTGTACAAAGCGCCGGAGACGCTTAAACAGTTTTATCGCAAAAATGACCCTACAAACAGTATGAACCCCGGCATTGGTAAGACAACGCGGAAGAAATACTGGAAAGAGAGTGCCGAAACAGAGGAGCGGGCAGAACATGTCGGCTGTAGAGATTTTACCCGAAACTGAAATCGAGGTGCGCGACGCCCTTCCTGACGATGCACATGCCATCTCGGCGATATACGCCTGGCATGTGCTTCATGGCCGTGCGTCCTTCGAGGAAGTTCCCCCCACCGTCGATGAGATGCGTCAGCGGATGAAGAGTGTGACCGACAGCGGTTTACCGTGGCTGGTTGCGCTGTATCGCGGCATTGTCGTCGGCTACTGCTACGCCACGTTTTATCGTCCACGTCAGGCCTACCGGTACACCCTTGAGGAATCCATCTATGTGGATGCCAGCACCACCGGGCGCGGGTTTGGCTCGGCGCTGATGGATGCCCTGATTGCACGGTGTGAGCAAGGTCCCTGGCGGCAGATGATTGCTGTGGTCGGTGACGGAAACAATAATGCGGGATCGCTACGGCTGCATAAAAAACATGGCTTCGAGGTTGTCGGTCAACTGCGCAGCGTAGGGTATAAGAAGGGCGACTGGCGGGATACGTTGATCATGCAGCGTCCACTCAACGATGGTGACTGGACGCTGCCGGAGTAGGCGCTTTCGCCCGGTGGCGCTCCGCTTACCGGGCCTACGTATCGGGGCCGCTTTAGGGCCGTAGGCCGGGTAAGGCGAAGCCGCCACCCGGCACAGACAGGCGACTCAGTCGTTCTGCGCCGTCGCCATCTGTTCCGCTTTCTGCTTTTTATACGCCAGCGCTGAAGCCGGCACCGGCTGCACTTTCCCGGTTTCAATCCAGGTGCGCAGGCGGCTGGCATCCGCAAAGTGGGTATATTTGCCGAAGGCATCCATCACCACCAGCGCCACTGGTTTACCGTTAAACACGGTGCGCATCACCAGGCAGTGCCCTGCCGCATTGGTGAATCCGGTCTTGGTTAACTGAATATTCCAGTTATCGCGATACACCAGATGGTTAGTGTTGCGGAACGGCAGCGTATACGCCGGGTTCGAGAATGTCGCCATCTCCTCACGCGTGGTGCTGAGCTGACCAATCAGCGGGTATTGCTTACTGGCGATCAGCAGCTTGGTTAAATCACGCGCCGTCGAAACGTTATGGATCGACAGACCGGTTGGCTCCACGAAATGGGTATTTTTCATCCCCAGCGCTTTGGCTTTGGCATTCATCGCGCGGATAAACGCGTCGTAACCGCCAGGATAATGGTGGGCAAGGCTCGCCGCCGCGCGGTTCTCTGAGGACATCAGCGCCAACAGCAGCATATTTTTACGGCTGATTTCACTGTTCAGACGCACGCGAGAGTAGATCCCTTTCATCTCTGGCGTGTGGCTGATATCCACTTTTAGCTTTTCGTCCAGCGGCAGTCGTGCATCAAGCACCACCATCGCGGTCATGACTTTGGTTATGGAAGCGATCGGGCGCACCAGATCCGGGTGACTGGCGTAGATCACCTTGTTGGTATTCAGGTCAACGATCATCGCGCTGCCGGACGCAATCTGGGGTTGCGCAGCAGCGGTGGCAACTGCGGGCGTTTTGGCGATGGCTGGCGCGGTAGCGGAGACGCCCAACAGTAGCGCAAGACTAAGGAGTGACACTCGAAATTTCAGCATGATGAGACTTCTGATAATGATTCACGCACGTTATGACGTACACCGCCTGTGTCGACGGATAAACACAGGCTGGCTTCGGCATCATAGCGGTCACCGTGCGTTGTCGCCAGCGGAGAATCATAACCAGATGCTGCATTGCTGGCATTTACGCCAGCAATGCAGGGGACTTAAAAGAGACGGTATCCATAACCCCAAAGAATAACTGTCAGGGCCAGTAGCGCCTCAAGGACCAGCACGCCGATGGCAAGCGTAGAGCTGGAGAAGCTCAGGCCCTCTTCTTTATTGATGTTGAGGAAGGTTGGCACTCCTACATACAGCAGATAACCGGTGTAAAAGAGGGCAACCGTACCGATCAGCGCGCACAGCCAGACCAGTGGATAGAGCGCAACAATACCGCTTAAGAACAGCGGGGTCGCGACGTATCCGGCGAAGACCATACAGTGTGCCAGCGACGGGCGTTGCGGATAGTTGCGCGCCATCCAGTGGATGACCCGCCCCATTACCGCCACCCCGGCCAGCATCAGGCCATAAAACAGAATGGCCAGGTACAGTCCGGTAAACCAGGAAAGCTGAACCACGGTGCCGTCACCAAAGTTCCAGCCTATTTGCGTAGTACCAATAAACGCGCAGACCACCGGCACCGCTGCCATCAGCAGGACGTGGTGGGTGTAGTGATGCGCGACCGTTTCGTTCTCGTTACGGATGACCTGCATTTCACGATCGGGATGGGAGAAAAGTCCCCAGACATGGTTCATAACGCCCCCTTGTTGTCGGCCCGTCAGCGATAGCTAAAGTATAATGCAGGCTTTAGATTATTTTATGTACAGTGGGAAATTTCCGTTGATTACCGCGTGGTTGATGGATGGGGTATATGATTAACGCAGGCACAGTAAGGGAGACAACATTTACTTAATGGATATCAACGGTCTTATTGAACAATATGGATACGCCGCGCTGGTCATCGGCAGCGTGGCAGAGGGTGAAACCATCACGCTGCTGGGCGGAGTGGCCGCACATCAGGGATTGCTGAAATTCCCGCTGGTGGTCGCCGCCGTCGCACTGGGTGGTATGATTGGCGACCAGCTGCTCTACTTTCTGGGTCTGCGCTTTGGTCCGACGCTTTTACAACGTTTTGCTAAGCATCAAAAGAAAATTCGTCGTGCTCAGCGGCTTATCCAGCGGCATCCCTATATGTTTGTGATTGGCACCCGCTTTATGTATGGCTTTCGCATCATTGGGCCAATACTGATTGGCGCGAGCCGCTTACCGCCGAAAATTTTCCTGCCGCTGAACATTATCGGGGCGATTGCCTGGGCGCTGATTTTTACCACGCTTGGCTACGTGGGTGGCGAAGTGATAGGCCCGTGGCTGCATAATCTCGATCAGCATCTTAAACACTGGGCCTGGTTGATCCTGGTTGTTGCGGTGATGATTGGGGTACGGCTGTGGCTCAAGCATCGTGAAAAGCGGCGGGATGAAGAGTGAGTGCGGCCTGCTGCCCCTCACCCTACCCCTCTCCCCAAAGGGGAGAGGGAACTCTATACACCCTCTCCCCTTTGGGGAGAGGGCTGGGGTGAGGGGAATGTTTATTCTGCTGGCTTAAACTGCGGATTCGCCAGCATAAAACCGCCGTCGACGATAAACGACTGCCCGGTGGTGTAGCTGGCGTCGCTGTCACACAGCCACGCCACCAGGCTGGCTATTTCTTTGGTATGCCCTGGCCGTGCCAGCGGGATTTCCGGCATTGAACCTTCTTTCACTTCGCTGTCGTCCATATCATTCATCGGCGTGGCGATCGCACCAGGCGCAACGGCGTTCACCAGAATCTTATGTTTAACCAGCTCCAGCGCCATCGATTTTGTTAACCCGCCCAGGGCATGTTTGGCCGCCGTATAGGCGCTGGCGTCCGGCAATGGTGTATGTTCATGCACCGAGGTGATGTTCACGATCCGCCCCCCTTCTCCCTGCTTCACCATCTGACGCGCCGCGATTTGCGAGCAGAGAAACGCGCCGTCCACGTCAACGGTGAATATGTGCCGCCAGTCGTCAAACGACAGGTCCAGAAATGGCGCTTTGTTCATCGCCCCGGCATTGTTAACCAGCACATCCAGCCGCCCGAAACGCGTAATCAGGGTTTCAATGGCCTTTGCGCCTTCCGGCAAATTGCTTAAGTCGAGCTGGATGGCCTCGGCACGCTGCCCGCGCGCTTCAATTTCACGGCAGGTTGCCAGCGCCCCTTCCTCATCTGAATGCCAGGTCACCCCGATATCAAACCCGCGTTCGGCCAGCATCAGGGCCGTCGTTTTGCCAATTCCTGAATCCGATGCGGTAACAATTGCGACTCGCGTCATACTCACCTCCTGAAAATCTGCAAAGAGGTAAGTATAGATAATGCGCGATTTTAGCTGTGATGATATCCGCCACCCAGCGCGGAGGTGAGCTGGAGCGTAGCATCCACGTACTGACCTTTCAGCATCAACCCGGCAATACGCTCTTTGAGCGCCGGAATTTTTGCTTCACTCACCCGCGAGCCGGCAATGATCCCCGCGCTGAAGCGCGCCTGTGCCAGCGCAACGACGCGCGCCGCATCTTTTTCGATCTGCTGCTGGTGCTGATTTTTGGCGGTCAGGGTTTCCACTTCGCTGGCCGTCCGGGCAACCTGGTTTACGGCGTCCACTACGGCCTTGTTGTAGTTCGCCACGGAGAGGTTGTTTTGCGCCTGGGCGATATCCAGGTTCGCATTCAACCGACCACTGTCAAAAATTGGCAGCGTCAGCCCCGCGGTTACGCCCATTTGCTGAGCAGATGAGCGGAACAGGTCGCTAAGGTGCAACGCATCCTGCTGTAAGAACGCCATCAAATTGATGTCAGGGTAGAACGCGGCTCTGGCGGCATCCACTTCGCTCATGGACGCTTCGATATACCAGTGCGCCTCCTGCAAATCCGGGCGGCGAGCCAGCAGCTCATAACCGAGCGTTGACGGCAGCGACGCCTCTGCGTCAGGTAAGGCCTGCCGGGCGAGCGTGACTGAAGGGGTATTGGTCAATGCATTCAGACGCGCCTCAATGGCCTTCATTTTGCCGTGCACGTCAGCGAGCTGTTCATCGGTTTTGCTGGCATTGATATCTGTTTCAACGCCTTCCACCGAGGAGGTAATGCCGTGCTGATAAAGCTCACGATCGGCACCGATGATATTTTCCTGCTCCCGTTTGATCTGCGCGAGCACGTCACCCACCGCGGCCTCGGTCTGCCAGTCCCAGTACAGCCGCGCGACGCTGCTGGCGAGCAGCTGGCGGGTCTGCTCCAGCTCCGCTTTTTGCGCATTCACTTTACCGATGCGGGCCTCAATTTGGGCGCGGTTTTTACCCCATAAATCCAGATCCCATCCGGCCGTCAGACCAAAGGTGCCGTTGGTGTACCAGGGTCCGGTTGTCCCCGCCGCCGGGTCAGTCAGGGCGAATGGCCCCATCAGCCCCTCTGCCGACATCTTTTGCCGTTCCACATCTGCGGAAAAATCCATTTGTGGACCATCAGCAGCGACAGCGGCTTTCGCCTGTGCTTCTGCCAGGGTGATGCGCTGCCGGGCAATTTGCATATCCGGTGCATCCGCCAGCGCTTTAGCAATCAGCGCGTTAAGCTGAGGGTCATTAAAATCTTTCCACCATTCGTTTTTAGGCCAGTCGGTATGACTTAGTTGGGTATTTACAGCAGCGGCGGCGGCTTGCGTTTTCACTGGAGACACCGTGGCATGTTCCGGCGCGCAGGCGGACAGCATAAAAATAAGGGGAGCACTCAGAGATAAAGTAAGAGAACGTTTCATTACGCCATAAACTCAAAAAAAATAAAGGCGCAACTTACGCTTACTGACGTTCCGTTTTTTAGTAACGCGTGGCAATCCGCATATTGTTATACATTTTCATATCCGGAAATTTATTCCCCAAGCGAATGATTTAATTTCACCTATTCATACCAATTATGAATTGACTGCTACACTTACTGACGACAGACATACGCAGGAGAGGCGAATGAAAATATTATTGTGGGCTATTTTGATTATATTTCTGATAGGGCTGCTGGTGGTAACCGGCGTATTCAAAATGATTTTCTGATACGTTTGCCCGGCTCCGCGCCGGGCAAACGTATTCACACTTCACTCAGTGCTTCGACTGGATCACACGGGCAATATCCGCCGACGTCTGTAGCGTACGGATCTCCTGAAATAATCCCAGCGCGTCGTCGTACTCTTTCCGTAAATAACTCAGCCACTGCTTAATGCGCGCGACGTGATACAACCCGGTATCGCCCTGCTTTTCCAGCCGCGTATATTTTTGCAGGAGTTTCACCACGTCCGCCCACGGCATCCGCGGCTCATTGTATTTCACCACCCGGCTGAGGTTCGGCACGTTCAGCGCACCGCGGCCAATCATCACGGCATTACAGCCGGTCTCTTTGAGGCAGGCCTGCGCGCTCTCATAATCCCAGATTTCGCCGTTAGCAATCACCGGAATAGTAAGCCGTTTGCGGATCTCGCCAATCGCCTGCCAGTTAATGCGCTCGGCTTTATAACCATCCTCTTTGGTTCGCCCGTGCACCACCAGCTCGGTGGCGCCCGCCTGCTGCACCGCGTCGGCAATTTCAAACTGCCTGTCGCCGCTGTCCCATCCCAGACGCACTTTGACCGTCACCGGTAGATGCGATGGCACCGCCTCACGCATGGCCTTTGCGCCGCGATAAATCAATTCCGGATCTTTGAGTAACGTCGCCCCGCCGCCGCTGCCGTTGACCAGCTTTGACGGACAGCCGCAGTTAAGATCGACACCGTACGAGCCAAGCGCTACCGCGCGGGCGGCGTTTTCCGCCAGCCACTCAGGATACTGGCCGAGCAGCTGGACGCGCACCAGCGTACCGGAGGGGGTGCGGCTCTGACGATGCAGTTCCGGACAGAGACGATAAAATGATTTTTCTGGCAGCAACATATCGACCACGCGCAAAAACTCCGTCACGCAGAGATCGTAATCGTTCACCTCGGTAAGCAGCTCGCGCACAAGAGAGTCGAGCACGCCTTCCATCGGGGCCAGTAAAACACGCATTCTGAGTACCTGTGAAAAAAGACGCGCTATAGTAGCTGCTCTCTATGTATGTTGAAAGCCCGGCGTTCCATTCTGGAATGTCTGGTATGCCCAAAATTCATGATGTGATCCGTGGCACATTTTCAGGTTTAATTGTATGATGAATACGTCTCAGCAAGGACTTTCACCATGAGCAAATCACTGAATACTATCTGGCAATACCTTCGCGCCTTCGTCCTGATTTATGCCTGCCTGTACGCCGGCATTTTTATCGCGTCGCTGCTGCCTATTACCATCCCCGGTAGCATTATCGGCATGTTGATCCTGTTTGTGCTGCTGGCATTACAGGTGCTGCCCGCGAAATGGGTCAACCCGGGGTGCTTCGTTCTCATTCGCTATATGGCCCTGCTTTTTGTGCCTATCGGCGTTGGGGTTATGCAGTATTACGATGTGCTTAAGGCGCAGTTTGGCCCGATAGTGGTCTCCTGCGCCATCAGTACGCTGGTGGTTTTCCTGGTCGTCAGCTGGAGCTCACACATTGTGCATGGCGAACGTAAGGTCATTGGGGAGAAAACAAAAAAATGATGGCGAATATCTGGTGGTCCCTGCCGTTAACCCTGGTGGTGTTCTTTGCTGCGCGTAAGCTTGCGGTTCGTTTCAAAATGCCGTTGCTCAACCCGCTGCTGGTCGCCATGGTGGTGATTATTCCTTTTCTGCTGCTCACCGGCATTTCTTATGAACGTTACTTCGCCGGGAGCAAGATCCTCAACGATTTGTTGCAGCCTGCCGTGGTGGCGCTGGCGTTTCCTTTATATGAGCAACTGCATCAGATCCGCGCGCGCTGGAAATCCATCATAACCATCTGCTTTGTGGGTAGCCTTGTTGCGATGATCACCGGTACCTCGGTGGCCTTACTGATGGGCGCATCGCCGCAGATCGCCGCCTCTATCCTGCCTAAATCCGTTACTACGCCGATTGCCATGGCCGTGGGCGGCAGCATCGGCGGCATTCCGGCCATCAGCGCCGTGTGCGTGATCTTCGTCGGTATCCTGGGCGCGGTGTTTGGTCATACGCTGCTGAATATCATGAAAATCCGGACCAAAGCGGCGCGCGGTCTGGCGATGGGTACCGCCTCGCACGCGCTGGGCACCGCACGCTGCGCGGAGCTGGATTATCAGGAAGGGGCATTCAGCTCGCTGGCACTGGTGATCTGCGGGATTATAACCTCCCTGCTCGCGCCGTTTATCTTCCCGATTATTCTGGCAGTAATGGGCTAAAATTTGCGATGCGTCGCGCAAATTTCATTTTCATTTCATAAGTTGCATACATAATGAGATTTGGATCACATATAAAGGCCGTACGGCTCCGTACACTACCGATCCATTAACCTTGATGAGGCAACGTCATGCATCCACGTTTTCAAGCTGCTTTCTCTCAGCTTGCAGAGAATTTGCAATCAGCCCTGGCTCCGGTTCTGGCGGATGCGCATTTCCCCGCCCTGCTGACGGCAGATCAGGTCACGACGCTTAAACAGGCAACGGGGCTGGACGAAGACGCGCTGGCTTTCGCCCTGCTGCCGCTGGCGGCTGCTTGCGCCCGCGCTGACCTTTCCCATTTTAACGTAGGCGCAATTGCGCGCGGCGTGAGCGGGACCTGGTACTTCGGCGGGAACATGGAGTTTCTCGGTGCGACCATGCAGCAAACCGTTCATGCGGAGCAGAGTGCCATCAGTCACGCCTGGCTGCGCGGCGAAAAGGCCCTGCGCGCCATCACCGTCAACTATACCCCTTGCGGCCACTGCCGCCAGTTTATGAATGAGCTGAACAGCGGTCTTGAACTGCGTATCAACCTGCCGGGACGCGCGCCGCATACGCTGGGTGATTACCTGCCGGATGCTTTTGGCCCTAAAGATCTTGAGATCAAAACCCTGCTGATGGACGAGCAGGACCACGGTTACGCGCTCTCAGGGGATGCGCTCAGCGAAGCGGCCATTGCCGCCGCCAATAAAAGCCACACGCCATACAGCAAATCACCAAGCGGCGTCGCCCTTCAGTGCCGCGACGGCCGCATCTTCACCGGCAGCTATGCAGAGAACGCCGCGTTTAACCCGACGCTGCCTCCGCTCCAGGGCGCCCTGAACCTGCTCAGCCTGAACGGGTTTGACTACCCGGATATTCAGCGCGCGATCCTCGCTGAAAAGGCCGATGCACCGCTGATCCAGTGGGACGCGACCGCAGCCACGCTGAAAGCGCTGGGCTGTTCAACCATCGACCGCGTGCTGCTGGCATAATCTGTTCGGCGGGCAGATTTGCCCGCCAGTCTGACGAAAAACCCCTCAGTTGAATCGCTGTTTCTTGCGCTAACCAGGCGGGTACAGTAGCCTGAGGGAAATTTCATCATCGGTACGAGCCATCTGCATGTTAAAGCGCGTGTTTTACAGCCTGTCTGTCCTGGTCGGCATACTGCTGTTGATCGTGCTGGGTCTCGACCGCTGGATGAGCTGGAAAACAGCTCCCTACATTTTTGATGACCTACAGGACCTCCCCTACCGCCAGGTTGGCGTAGTGCTTGGCACCGCCAAGTATTACCGCACCGGCGTCATCAATCAGTATTACCGGTATCGTATTCAGGGCGCACTGAACGCCTATAACAGCGGCAAGGTGAACTATCTGCTGTTAAGCGGCGATAACGCCCTGCAAAGCTATAACGAGCCGGTGACGATGCGCAAAGATTTGATTGCCGCAGGCGTCGACCCGGCCGATATCGTGCTCGACTACGCCGGGTTCCGCACGCTTGATTCCATCGTGCGTACCCGCAAGGTGTTCGACACCAACGATTTCATCATCATCACCCAGCGTTTCCACTGCGAGCGGGCGCTGTTTATCGCCCTTCATATGGGGATCCAGGCCCAGTGCTACGCCGTGCCGTCGCCAAAGGATATGTTGAGCGTGCGCGTACGCGAGTTTGGCGCCCGTTTTGGCGCGCTGGCTGACCTGTATCTGTTCAAACGTGAACCGCGCTTTTTAGGCCCGCTGGTGCCGATCCCAACGATGCACGAAGTGCCTGAAAATGCGCAAGGTTATCCGGCGGTGACGCCGGAGCAGCTGCTGGAAATGCAGAAGAAGTAATAACTGATGTCGGGTGGCGGCTTCGCCTTACCCGACCTACGATCGCGATTTTGTAGGCCCGGTAAGCGTCGGGTATGAACCGGAAACATGGGTAACACTTTAGACCGGATACATGGGTAACAGTTATAACTGGCATAGAAGAGGAGACTCGCTATGCCCTGGACTGAGACCCGACCTATGCAACGCCTTGATTTTATCCGTGCCTGCCATGCAGGTACGGATTCTTTTTCTGCCCTCTGCCGTCTCTTCGGCATCAGTCGAAAAACCGGTTACAAATGGCTTCAGCGTTTTGACCCCTCTGACCTGTCATCTCTCTCTGACCGGTCGCGTGCTCCGCACTCCCACTCCCGGACAGTTCCTGATGATATCGCCGGGCAGCTTACGGCCCTGAGGCAAAAACACCCTGACTGGGGCCCCAAAAAACTGCGGATGTGGCTGCTCAATCATCACGTCGATTTTACCGTCCCCGCTGCCAGTACTATCGGCGATATCCTCAAGCGTGAAGGCCTGGTTCCGGATAAAAAGCGAAAACGCAGAACCCCGGGCAATCGCCAGCCCCTGACCATCATCAGTGAGAACAATCAGGTCTGGAGCGCTGATTTTAAAGGCAAGTTCAGGCTGCTGAGCCGGAAATACTGTCATCCCTTCACCCTCACCGACAATCACAGCCGGTATCTTCTGAGCTGCCGGGGAGCAGACCGGGAGAGCGAGCCCTTCGTCAGGCAGTGCCTGACGGATGCGTTCCTGGAGTACGGTCTGCCGGAAGTCCTGAGAACGGATAATGGTCAGCCTTTCGCAGGAACAGGTATCGCCGGGTTAAGTCGCCTTGCAGTCTGGCTGATAAAGCTGGGCATCAGACCGGAACGCATCAGAAAGGGGCATCCGGAAGAAAACGGCCGTCATGAGCGAATGCATCGTTCGCTGAAAAGTGCAGTAAAACAGGGCAACATATTTATGACGATGGAAGAACAACAGCGGTGGTTCAGTGGCTACCGGGAAGAGTTTAACTACGAAAGGCCGCATGAAGCCCTGGCGGGTGCAACGCCCGGAACGGTATGGCAACCCTCAGGCCGGCACTGGGATGGCAGGGTTCCTGAATATGCTTATCCGGAAGGAGGTACGGTCTACAGGGTGAAATCAAGGGGGACACTCTATATGGGGAAAAAGGGGACGGTGTTCCTGAGTGAAGCGCTGACTGATGAGTACATCATGCTGGAAGAACAAGATGATGGCCTGGAGGCCATCATCTTTAATGGAATAACGCTTGCGTACTACGACCGAAAAACCCAGAGTGTGCTCCGGATAGACTGAAAAGTGTTACCTATGTTCCCGGTCTGATCTGTTACCTATGTATCCGGTCATACAGTCGCGCCACCGGGCAAAAAAAGGCCCGCGACGTGAGCGGGCCTTTCCATTCTGAAGAACTTATTTCTTACGCGCGTACTTCAGTGAATCCAGGGCAACCGCGAAGATAATGATCGCGCCCTTGATGATGTACTGCCAGTACGGGTTCACGCCGATGTAGGTCAGGCCGTAGTTGATCACGGTGAAGATGATCACACCGGTCACCACGCCCAGCACGGTACCCACGCCGCCGCTGAAGGAGACGCCGCCGACCACGCAGGCCGCAATCGCATCCAGCTCGTACATAAAACCGAGGTTGTTGGTGGCAGAGCCGATACGGCCTGCTTCCAGCATCCCGCCGAAGGCGTAGAACACACCGGACAGGGCATAAATCATCAGCAGGTTCAGAGCCACGTTGACGCCGGAGACTTTCGCCGCTTCCGGGTTGCCGCCGATAGCAAAGATGTTTTTACCGAAGCGGGTTTTGTTCCACAGGATCCAGACGAACGCCACCGCAATCAGCGCATAGAAGGTGATATAGGAGAGACGGAAGCTGCCCAGCGCAACAAACCCCTGCGTGAAGGTCGAGAAGCCGCTTTCGAAGCCAGAGATTGGAGACGCGCCGACGAAATCGTAGTACAGGGAGTTGATACCATAAACGATGATCATCGTGCCAAGCGTGGTGATGAATGGCGTCACGTTCAGGTAAGCAATGATGATGCCGTTAATCAGGCCAATTACCGCGCCGATGGCGCATACGATCAGGATCACCACGAAAATCGGCATGGTCGCCATCTCCGGGAACACCTTGTTGGCGTTTTCCATCGACTGCAACAGGGTTGCCGCAATAACCGCCGCCAGACCCACCTGGCGCCCTGCCGAAAGGTCTGTCCCCTGGGTAACGATGAGCCCTGCCACGCCCAGTGCGATGATAATACGTACGGAAGACTGGGTCAGAATATTACTTAAGTTCAGCAGACTTAAGAACGTTGGGTCCTGGAAAATAATTATCGCCAGCAAGACTAAAAGAACAACGTAAATACCGCCTTCTTTCAGATAAGTGAGAAAACTTTTTTTATTTAACGCACTCATGAGGAGCCCCTGATCTTAAAGGTGCAAAGACGCAAGACGCAAAATTTCGTTTTGCGTTGTCGTTTTGGTTTCAACAATACCGGCAACGAGACCATTGCTCATAACCAGAATACGGTCTGTGATCCCTAACAATTCCGGCATTTCGGAAGAAATAATAATGATCCCTTTATCTTTTTTCGCCAGCTCTGCGATCAGCTGGTAAATCTCGAATTTTGCACCCACGTCGATACCACGCGTAGGTTCATCCAGCATCAGTATTTCAGGCTGGGTTAACAGCCAGCGACCAATAATGACTTTCTGCTGGTTCCCTCCCGAGAGTGAGCCAATTTGCGTGCGGTGGCCCGGCGTTTTCACGCGCATGGAGTCAATCACCCACTGGGTATCGCTCTTCATGCGGGAATTATCCAGCAACCCGACCTTGTTTTTGTAATTGCGAATATTAGAAATTAACGAGTTAAAGTTAATATCAAGATAAGCGTAAATACCGGTGGAACGCCGCTCTTCCGTCACCAGCGCAAAACCATTATTAATGGCTTCGTTGGCATTATGGTTGTTGATTTTCTTACCGTGCAGGGTAATGGTGCCTTCTGCTTTCTCACGGATACCAAACAGGGTTTCCACGATATCGGTGCGCTTAGCGCCCACCAGCCCTGCGATACCAAGGATCTCGCCCTTGTGCAAATCGAAAGAGACATCGCGGATGGACGGCTGACGCAGTGAGGTCAGGTTACGCACCTCCAGAATCACTTCGCCCGGCTTGTTTTCTTTATCCGGGAAGCGCTGGTTCAATGAACGGCCAACCATCATGGCGATGATCTTGTCCATGTCCAGCCCTTCCAGCGGCTGGGTGGCAATCCACTGGCCATCGCGCAGGATGGTAATTTCATCGCACAGCTGGAAGATCTCTTCCATTTTATGTGAGATATAGACAATGCCGCAGCCGCGATCTTTCAGCTTACGGATGATGGTAAAAAGGTGGTTAACCTCTTTTTCCGTTAATGACGATGTCGGTTCATCCATGATCACGATTTTCGCATCATAGGAGAACGCTTTGGCAATTTCGATCATCTGCATCTGGGAAACGGATAATGTCCCGACGCGTGCGCGCGGGTCAATATCAATATCCAGCTCATCGAAAATGGCTTTGGTGTCGCGATACATTTTATCCTGATCGACAAAGACACCTTTGGTTGGATAGCGGCCCAACCACATATTATCCATAACTGAACGTTGCAGAACCAGGTTTAATTCCTGGTGTACCATCGAGATACCGTTCTCCAGCGCTTCTTTCGCTGAATGGAAGTCGATCTCTTTTCCCTGAAAAAGAATGCTGCCAGAATCTTTTTGATAGATCCCAAAAAGGCATTTTAATAATGTTGATTTACCCGCACCGTTTTCACCCATTAACGCATGAATAGAGTGAGGACGAACTTTTAAATTAACATTATCGAGCGCCTTAACACCGGGGAATGACTTGTTAACACCGGTCATTTCCAACAAGTATTCACCGGACGACTGAGTAGTTGTGCTGACCATAATTATACCTTGTTGGCCTCGCATATCGCGTTATAAAAGGGCGCAACGAATTGCGCCCAGTGAAGACAATTCAGATAACTTATTTACCGATAAACTCAGCCAGGTTGGACTGGTCTACGCCCACGTAAGGAACGCGAACGATTTTGTTTTCAATTTTCCAGCTGGTGCCGTCAGCAGCGCCTTTACCATCAGCGAGGTTTTTCGCCAGATCGAAGGTGGCTTTCGCCTGGTTGTTAGCATCGTTCAGCACGGTACCGGCCATTGCGCCAGATTTCACCAGCGCCAGCGCTTCTGGCAGGGCATCCACACCGAATACAGGAATGGCGGATTTGTTGTGTGCTTTCAGCGCTTCAACTGCACCCATTGCCATTGCATCGTTGTTGGCGATGACCACTTCAATTTTGTTGGCGTTCGGGCCAGAGAGCCACGCATCCATCTTATCTTTCGCCTGAGCGGTGTCCCACATTGCGGTGTCTAACGCCAGCTGCTGGGTTTTCAGGCCCTTGTCGTTCAGCTCTTTAATAACGTAGGTGGTACGTGCTTCAGCATCCGGATGGCCCGGTTCGCCTTTCAGCAGAACGAACTGAATCTGACCATCTTTGTTCATATCCCAGTTTGGGTTCGCCGCCCAGTGTTTCGCAATAAGATCGCCCTGGATAATCCCGGACTCTTTGGAGTCAGTACCCACGTAATACGCTTTATCGTAGCTGTCCAGCGCTTTACGGGAAGGCTCTTTGTTGAAGAAGACAATCGGCACGTTCTGGCCGCGTGCTTTCTCGATCACCGTACCTGCCGCAGCCGGGTCAACCAGGTTAATAGCCAGCGCTTTCACGCCTTTTGCCAGAAGAACGTCAATCTGATCGTTCTGTTTAGACTGGTCATTCTGGGAGTCATTCATCAGCAGCTGCACGTCTGGCGCTGATTTAGCATCTTTTTCAATTGCTTTACGCACAACGGACATGAAGTTGTCGTCGTATTTATAGATAGTCACGCCAATACGGGTATCCGCTGCGTGTGCTGCTGCGCCAAAAAGCATGCTTGCCATGACAGCAGACAGAGTCAACACCTTCTTATTCATGGTATCTCCGGTTTTTTTTATGCAGGGTAGTTCTTGTGAAAAACGGTCGGCGGGCAGATGTTAATAAAACGTTACTGATCGCCGAAGTTCACTTATAAAATGTCCAGCTTCCGTGTTCGGTAACGCTCCAGAAATGCGTTTTATTCGTTGTTTGAGGCATTCTGGTAACGGTAAAAGTGAATAATCACCGTTACATTGTGTTTCAGCCCCTAAAACGCTGACATCATAGACAGCGGCTTGTTAAGATACTGTGAATTTACTCACAGATTGAAAACGGTTACATCACGTGATGTTATCAGTTAGTGATCGGAGCCACAGTTTGTCGAATAGCGACCGAATGGCGGCGTACTAAAGTCGGCATAAAACAATGCGTTGCGTCAGGATCTAACAGCCCTGCCGCCCCCTGTAACGCCAGCTCTGTTGCCAGTTTCGCCATCGACGCAATGGGGTAACGCACCGTTGTCAGCTGCGGATCGGTGTAACGGGCAATTGGGATATCATCAAAACCGATCAGCGATAAATGCTGCGGCACCGCAATGCCATTATCTTTCAGCGCGGTAAGCGCACCTGCCGCCATGCTGTCGTTATAGGCAAACACGGCGGTCAGCTGAAGGTTACGCCCCAGCAGTTCAACCATTGCCGCTTCACCGCCCTGCATGTCCGGCGAACCGGTACCTACCCAGCTCTCCAGCGGCGCAATGCCCTGCTCTTTCAGGGCGTTTTGCCAGCCCTCGCGGCGCATCATGTCGTCTTCAATACCGTGGCTGGAAGCCAGATAACCAATGCGTTGATGGCCGTTGCTGATGAGCATCCGCGTCGCCATCATCGCGCCGCTGATGTTATCCAGACCGACACAGCGGTGCGCATAACCGGGGACGATACGGTTGATCAGCACCATACCGGGGATCTGCTCCATAAACCCGGCCAGCTCTTCATCGCTCAGGGCTTTTGAGTGCACAATCAGGGCGTTACAGCGCTGGCGGATCAGTACCTCAATGGCATAACGCTCTTTTTCAGCCTCGTGATAGCTGTTGCCAATCAGCACATATTTCTGGTGCTGCTGAGCAACGACGTCCACCGCTTTGACCAGCGCGCCGAAGAAGGCGTCCGACACGTCCATCACCACGACGCCAATGGTATCGCTGACCTGCGTCGCCAGCGCCTGAGCATTGGCGTTTGGCCGGTACCCCAGCTGGGTCACGGCTTTCATTACGGTTTCACGCGTTTCAGGGCTGACCAGCGCACTGTTGTTCAGCACGCGGGAGACAGTAGCAACAGAAACACCCGCCTGGCGGGCGACGTCACGAATGGTGATCATATTCACCACCCTTAAAAGGATTGCAGCAACTCACAGACACCCCCTGTGTTTAGCAAGGTGGCTATTCTGGCAGCGAGAGAGAAGAGACTACGTGAAGAAGCTCACACAGATGAAAACGCTTACATCCGTTTTGTTAATGATTGTGATCCAGATCGTTATCTGGATGTATTACGCAATGACACGCCCGACGCAAGGGCGGTTAACCGTCGCCATACCCACTCCAGCGGGCCCTGGCGGAAAAAACGCAGCCAGATAACTGAAAACACCACGTTAACAATCCAGACCGGAATAACAAACGCCAGCAGCGTCAGGCGGTCGAATTTCATAAACAGGCCGAATCGGTAGAAAAGCGTGGTGCACATCAGCGTTTGCAGGATGTAATTGCTTAACGCCATCCGTCCAACGCAGGCCACCGCACTGACGATCCACAGGCGAGAAAGCCGGGGCCAGAAGCCATAGATCAGCGCCGCATAGCCAATGGTCTGGAACGGCGCGCTCAGTTCGCGCGGCACCTGCAACAGGAAGGCGCACCAGCGATAATCCCACTGAAGATGCCACTGTACGATCACCGCCGGAAGGTTAATCATCACGCCGAGCAGTACCAGGCCAGCGCCTGTGAGACGATAGTGTCGCAGGCTAAATTCTCCTTTCAGCCAGCCGGTGCGCATCAGGGCTGCGCCCATCAGCATCATCCCCGCCAGCTGCCAGCCGTATTGCGCCCCCAGCGCCAGCAGGTTATCGCCGAGCATATCGGCCCGGTTGCCGATCGCTTCCATGCCGCCTTTCAGCTTCCAGAACTGCTCATATTGCAGATTGGCCGCATCCGGGATCCACGAACGACTGGTGGAAGCATCGGCAATCATGCCAAGCAGCAATAACACGGTCAGTCCCATGACATAGAGCATCACGCCAGTGTTAAAGAGGCTTTTTACACCGGGCGCGTCGCGGATCAGCCGCCAGCAAATCAGGCCCACCAGACCATACGCGAGCAGAATATCGCCGTCCCAGAAAAGCAGCCCGTGAATAAAACCGAGGATAACCAGCAGCGTTAAACGCGACTGGATCCAGCGCGTACCGCGTTTGAGGAGAAGCTGAAGTCCCGCGCCAAACAGAAGCGCAAAGAGGGTCAGAAATTTAACCTGTGCGAAGAGATCAAGGATTGCCCACGTCCAGGCGTCGCTGCGCGTGATGTCGCCATACCATGCAGGGTTCAGATAGGCGGCCTTCGGCAGACCGAAGGCGCTGATATTCAGCAGCAGGATACCGAGAATGGCGACGCCGCGAACAAAATCGAGCGTGACGTTTCGCTCCATGGTCCCTGCCCTGTCTGATTAGTTGTGGTGGCGCACGGCGCGCAGAAACTCCTGGCGGGTGTTCTGGCTCGATTTGAACAGGCCGCCCAGCGAGGTGGTGGTAGTCGCGCTGGTTGCATCACGCACGCCACGCGCTTTCACGCAGTAGTGAACCGCGTCGATAGACACCGCCACGTTGTTAGTCCCCAACAGGGTTTGCAGTGCGGTCAGGATCTGCTGCGTCAGACGCTCCTGCACCTGAGGACGCTGGGCAAAGAACTGTACGATGCGGTTGATCTTGGACAGGCCAATGACCGTATCTTTTGGAATATAGGCCACCGTCGCTTTACCATCGATGGTCACAAAGTGATGCTCGCAGGTGCTGGTCAGCGTGATATCGCGTACCGTCACCATCTCATCGACCTTCATCTTGTTTTCAATGACGGTGATTTTCGGGAAGTTCGCGTAATCCAGGCCGGAGAAAATTTCGTCGACGTACATTTTCGCGATGCGGTGCGGCGTCTCCATCAGGCTGTCGTCGCTCAGATCGAGATTCAGCAGTTGCATGATCTCCGTCATATGGCCGGCGATCAGACTCTTGCGGGTAACATTGTCCAGCTCCTGCACGGGCGGGCGCAGTGGCGTTTCAAGACCGCGCGCAACCAGCGCTTCATGGACAAGGGCTGCTTCTTTACTGAGTGATGACATTCTTTTCTCCTGCAGGTGTGGCGTCTTTTGCCCTCGTTGTGGCAAAAGTGTGCGCTCATTGTGCGTGAGGCGACGCACATAATCCAGTATTCACGTCGATAATTATTGCAATTGCTGTTGCCTTTCAGCCTGACGGTTCCAGACTAACGCTCCGCCAGCGAACAGCGCGATCCCCGCCAGCCCCAGCGCAGGTTCCAGCCGGTGCGTGAGCCAGGTCGAGAGTGCCGACGTGACCGGACCAATCAGCTGACCAATGGCATACCCGGTGGTGAGCAGTCCCGCCATATAACGCGTATGATCTGGCGCCAGCTCGCGACCGTACAGAAGAGAGAGCTGCACGGCGCAGAGGAACCCGCCGCCCACCAGCAGCCCACCCGTTAGCAAGCCGCCAATGCCCGGCAGCAGCCAGGCCGCCAGCACGCCTATCCCCTGTAACCAGAGAACAATCGCCAGCCTGCGGTTAGCGCTTGATGTATGCCGCAGGGCAATACTGATCGCAATCCCCACCACCGAGGCGGCGCCAAATATTGGCCAGACAAACTGGGCAAACAGGCTGCCGGGGAAACGCACCGCCGCCATTTGCGACAGGAAGGTCGCAGGGAGGATATAGCCGAACCCTGCCAGGCTGTAGCTCCAGACCAGACGCCTGAGATCTGCAGTCAGCAGCAACGGCTCAGGCGCGGTACCGGGGCGATGAAGCTGGCCCGCGCGCGGCAGGTAGCGCGCCACCAGCGCAATCAGCACCAACGCCAGTACGCCGTAGATTTGCCATGCCGCGCCGGCAGACAGGGATCTCGCCTGAATATAGACCGCCAGCAGGCCACTCAGGGCGATGCCGGCCCCGGGTCCGGCAAAGACGGCTGCACTAAGCCCCGGCTTGCCCAGCTGCCCCAGCCGCTCGTTGGTCCAGGCGGCAATCAGCACCATCGACCAGCCGCTCATGCAGCCGATCACAAAGCGCAGCAGACCGTGAACGACAGCATTATCTGCCGCCGCAGAGAGCAGCGTCAGCGCCACCGCGCCAGTGATGCCAAGCCAGAGACGCGTTTCAACGAAGCGATGAGCGCGCATAGCATCCCATGCCCCCACCAGATAGCCCAGGTAGTTCATTGCCGCCACCAGCCCCGCGCTGGTGAGCGTGAGTTGCCCGGCGGCAATCATCATCGGCACCTGAGGCGTGAAGGCGAAGCGCCCTATCCCCATCGCCACGACCAGAACCACAAATCCGCTGAGCGCGATACGCAGCGCCATGATCGCTCCAATTGTTAAAGAAAAGTAAATTTATGATGCAACATCTCGCCGTCCTGCGAAAGTGAAAGTTGCTCACAGGTCAATGAAAACTCTGTATTATGCATTTTATGAATAGTCTTTCGGATAAGGAGCCCTGCATGGAACTGCTCGAAGAGCATCGTTGTTTTGAAGGTCGACAGCAGCGCTGGCGGCACGACTCCACCACGCTGAACTGTGCTATGACGTTCAGCATTTTCCTGCCCCCTGCGGACAATCCACCGGTGCTGTACTGGCTTTCAGGCCTGACCTGCAACGACGAAAATTTCACCACCAAAGCGGGCGCCCAGCGTATTGCCGCCGAACTGGGCATTGCGCTGGTGATGCCAGATACCAGCCCGCGTGGCGATGACGTGGCCGACGATGCCGGATACGATTTGGGTAAAGGCGCCGGGTTCTATCTCAACGCCACGGAACAACCCTGGGCGAGCCATTACCGCATGTATGACTACATTCGCGATGAACTCCCTGCCCTGGTGCACTCTCAGTTCGCGGTCAGCGAGCGCTGCGCGATAAGCGGACATTCGATGGGTGGCCACGGGGCGCTGATAATGGCGCTGAAAAATCCGGGGAAATACACCAGCGTGTCCGCATTTGCGCCGATTGTGAACCCAACGCAGGTGCCGTGGGGGCAAAAAGCCTTCACGCACTATCTGGGTGAGGATGCAGAGAAATGGCAGGAATGGGACAGCTGTGCGCTGTTGCTGGCAAGCCAGCCAGAAGACGCTATCCCGATGCTGGTGGATCAGGGTGATGCCGATCAGTTCCTCGCCGGGCAGTTACAGCCTGCGGTGCTGGCGGAAGCCGCGCGCCAGAAGGACTGGCCGCTGACTCTGCGCATACAGCCGGGATACGATCACAGCTATTACTTTATGGCGTCCTTTATTGAAGATCATCTTCGCTTCCATGCGACACATTTGTTCGCGTAAATACAGCTGTTTGCCCGATAGCCTCTCGCCTGTCGGGCCTTTCCCCTCATTTACATAATCCTATCCGCTTGAATCCAGCCTGTTTTCCGTCGCCCTCACTCAAACACAAATGATTTCAATTATCATTTGTGTTTACAATTCTACATTCTTTTGTACAATTCCAGGCTCTTCTCCATCTCAAAGAGTTCTTACAAGACAAAAACATACAGTTCTCAGGGTTATCCCGATGGAGTTTTTTTCATTTTTATACGGAATGTACAAATGACAATACCACGCATTAAGCTCCTGGCCGTCGCCATTGGCGCTGCCACATGTTCCCCCTTCGTTCACGCAGCCGATCAGGATACCGTTGTCGTTACCGCGACGGGTTTTGAACAAAAGATCCAGAATGCCCCCGCCTCCATCTCTGTGATTTCAAAACAGCAGATTGAAGATAAAGCCTACCGTGATGTTACCGATGCCCTGAGAGATGTCCCGGGCGTCGTCGTCACCGGCGGTGGAAGTAGCAGTGATATCAGTATTCGCGGCATGGCCTCTCAGTACACCCTGTTCCTGGTGAACGGCAAACGCGTCAGTACGCGAAGCACCCGCCCAAACAGCGACAACTCGGGTATTGAACAAGGCTGGCTGCCGCCGCTGGAGTCCATTGAGCGCATCGAGGTCATCCGCGGCCCGATGTCCTCGCTTTACGGCTCCGATGCTATGGGGGGCGTCATTAACGTCATTACCAAAAAAGTCTCGAACACCAAAGCCTGGACCGGTTCGTTGCATGGCGATGCAACCTTCCAGGAAAATCATGACTCCGGCGATATCTTCCAGACCAACGCCTACGCCTCTGGTCCCCTGATTGACGGGCTGCTGGGTGCAAAAGTGACGGGGCTGTTGTCACGCCGCGCAGAAGATAAAATCGTGAACGGCTATAACGAGCAGAAAATGCGTAACGGTGGCATTACGCTGAACTTCACGCCGGACGAGAAGAACGATTTCGATCTCGACTTTGCTCGCGAGCTTCAGGACAGAAACAGCACCCCGGGGATGTCGAAAGCGGCTGAAACCTGCCGGGGAACAACCTGTACGCCAAATACCAAAAGCGACTCGCGCTATGAGCACACGACCTACTCGTTAACCCACAGTGGTTATTACGACGACTTCAATACCACCAGCTATATCCAGCAGGAAGAGACCAATAATCCAGGTCGCAAAATGCGTTCCTACAACACCACCTTTAACAACCAGAACCAGATCTTCCTCGGCGATCATACGTTGACCCTCGGCGGACAGTACCGTTATGAGAAATTGCGCGACAACGGCAATCAGCTGGAAGCTGCTGACGGCCTGAACAAACTGACGCGCTGGAGCTGGGCCCTGTTTGCCGAAGATGAATGGTCAATGACGGAAAGCTTTACGTTGACCGGCGGCCTGCGTATGGATAAAGACCAAAACTACGGGACGAACTGGACGCCGCGCGGTTACGGCGTATGGCACCTGGCCGATCAGTGGACGTTGAAAGGCGGGGTTTCTGCTGGCTATCGTGCGCCGGATCTGCGTCAGTCGTCTGCCAGCTGGGGCCAGGTGACAGGTGGCGGCCGTCTTGACGGTATCATCGTCGGCAACCCGGATCTGAAACCCGAGAAGAGCCTGAGCGAAGAGCTCGCCCTGCTCTGGGATAACAACGATAACCTTAATGCCGGTGTGACGCTGTTTAATACCGACTTCAAGGATAAAATTACGGAAGTTCGCCGCTGTAACAGCAGCGCCGATCCCGCCTGTACGATTGGCGATCATAGCTATGATTTCGTCAGCGATCGCGTCAACGTGGACAAAGCCAATATGCGCGGTGTGGAGTCCTCCTTCGGCTGGAAAATCACGCGCGATGTGAGCTGGACTGCAAACTACACCTATACGGAATCCGAGCAGAAGAGCGGCCAGTTCTCCGGCAAGCCACTGAACAAAATGCCAAAACACATGTTCAACACCACCCTGGACTGGCAGGCGACGCCCGACGTCGGCTTCTGGAGCCGTCTGAACCTGCGCGGTAAAACGTCTGAGTACCTGAGCCGCACGTCAATGTCCCAGGGTACACCGTCCTACACTCAGGTTGATGTCGGTATGCGCTACAACGCCAACAAAAACCTGCTGGTTACTGCCGGTGTGTATAACGTGCTCGATAAGCAGATTGACTACGATACGTATGACACCGTGCTGGATGGCCGTCGCTATACCGTTGGCATGACCTACAGCTTCTGATCTGCCCATAAAAAAGCCCGCTCGATTGAGCGGGCTAAAAGAGAGGAAGTGCGGTTATTGTTTGAATCGTTCCGGGAAATCCATTTCACTGTAGCGAACGAAGCGCGTTCCTTTCGTCAGTTTGTAGCCAAACCAGATGATCAGGAACAGCGGAATGCCAATATAGGTGGCCGTGACGGCGCCCCAGTCAATGGTGTCCGCAAGGAAGGCCTCATAGTTCTGGCCCAGGGTAATGATCAGGCACAGAACAAAGGCGAAGATCGGCCCCAGCGGGAAGAACCCTGACCGGTACGGCAGGTTATTCAGATCATGACCCTGCTTGACGTATCCGCGACGGAAACGGTAGTGGCTGATGGCAATGCCCAGCCAGGCAATGAAGCCCGTCATACCAGAGGTGTTAAGCAGCCACAGGTAGACCGTCTGGTTGCCGAACATGGAGGTCAGGAAACAGAGACCCGCAATCACCGTGGTCGCATACAGCGCATTGCGTGGCACGCCACCGCGAGACAGTTTCGAGAAAATACGCGGCGCTTTACCGTCGCAGGCCAGGGTGTAGAGCATGCGGGTAGAGGCGTACATCCCGGAGTTACCCGCAGACAGTACCGCCGTCAGGATAACCGCGTTCATCACCGCCGCCGCAGAGAGCAGACCCGCGTGCTGGAAGACCAGGGTGAACGGGCTGACGCTGATGTCTTTCACATCGTTACGCAGCAGGCTTGGGTCGGTATACGGAATGATCAGGCTGATAATCAGGATCGCGAACACATAGAACAGCAGGATACGCCAGAACACCTGACGCACCGCGCGCGGGATGGTCTTCTCCGGGTTTTCGGATTCACCGGCCGCAATGCCAATCAGTTCGGTGCCCTGGAAGGAGAAGCCGACAATCATCGCCACGCCAATCATCGCCGAGAAGCCCCCGGCAAACGGCGCATCGCCTATTGTCCAGTTACTCCAGCCCGCCGGTTCGGCCCCTTTGAAAATACCAACGATCATCGCCACACCGACGACGATAAAGATGATGACGGTTGCCACTTTAATCAAAGAGAACCAGTATTCCGCTTCGCCGAAACCGCGCACGGAGATGTAGTTCAGCAGGAAGATGACCGCCAGGAACAGGGCGCTCCAGATCCAGCCTGGCGTGTCCGGGAACCACCAGGTCATCACCAGCTGTGCCGCGACCAGGTCAACGGCGATGGTCACCGCCCAGTTGTACCAGTAGTTCCAGCCCAGCGCGAAGCCGAAGCCTTCCTCAACGTATTTTTGTCCGTAGGTCGAAAACGAACCAGACACCGGCATGTATGCCGCCAGTTCGCCCAGGCTGGTCATCAGGAAGTAGACCATCAGGCCAATCAGGATATAAGAGAATAATGCCCCACCCGGGCCGGCTGCCGAAATTGTTGCGCCAGAGGCAACGAAAAGACCCGTACCGATGGAGCCGCCAATGGCGATCATCGTCAGGTGACGCGCCTTAAGTGCGCGACGTAGCGCGGGCGCTTCTGTGGTTTTAGTTTCTGAAACCATGTGAAAATGCTGTCCATTCAATAAATGAGGCGCGATTGTAGCAGACGATCTGCGTTGCTTCCGGCAGAAATGCTCAGTTATAAGAGAGCTTCATGACTCGGCCAGGATTATAAGTAAAGCATAATTTTTCCCTCTCCCCTTTGGGGAGAGGGCCAGGGTGAGGGGCGCTTTTACATCTCGCAATAGCGCAGAAAACGCTGGAGCGAGCTGGAAAGGTGTTTCTGACGATGGTGGATGCACCACAGCGTGCGCACCAGCTTCGGCAGCGGAACGGGGATCTCAACCAGAGAGCCGGTTTCCAGCTGTTCGGCGATCACCCGTCGGGAAAGACAGCTAATGCCCAGGCCATGACGTACGGCATGCTTAATGGCCTCGGAGTTACCTAACTCCATCCCTAGCTGGAACTGCGGCAGATGGGACAGCAGTAGATAATCGACAATCTCACGCGTGCCGGAGCCCTGCTCTCGCAGGATCCACTGCGCCTGCGCCAGACGCTCCAGCGTAACCTCGCCCTTGAGTAAAGAAGAGGCCGGGGAAGCAAACACCACCAGCTCATCCTCAAGCCAGGGCTCCGCAATGATATCGACGTTGTGGCACGGCCCTTCGATAAGACCGATGTCCACGCGGAAATCAATCACCGCGTTAATCACGTCCTGGCTGTTGCCGACGCTCATCTCCAGCGGCAGGGTCGGAAAATCCCGGCGGTAGCGGGCGATCACTTCCGGCAGGATGTAGTTACCGATCGTGCTGCTGGCGTAGACGCGAATAGCGCCGTTGTCCTCGCGGAACAGCTGTTCGATCTCCGTTGCCTGCTCAAGCAAGGCCAGGGCACGCGGATACAGCAGGCGGCCATGTTCGTTCACCACCAGTCGCTTTCCTACCCTGTCGAAAAGCTGGACGCCCAGTTGCCCTTCAAGATCGGTCAAGGCCGCGCTAACGGCGGACTGCGAGAGCGCCAGCATTTGTGACGCCTGGGTTGTCGAGCCGCTTTTCAGCACCTCGGCAAAAACTTCCAGCTGACGCAATGTAATGTGCATGGTTGCTTACCACTTATAAAGATTGATTATAAATATATAATCAATTTTATTTTTAAGCCAGAGCGCCGTAACCTTTAGCCAGACAAAGGAGAAGGTTATGTCAGAAATCACCTTACAACATCATCGTACAGTGTGGCACTTCGTGCCGGGTCTCGCGCTCAGCGCCGTGGTTACCGGCGTGGCCTTATGGGGTGGCAGTATACCGGCTGTTGCCAGTGCAGGGTTCAGCGCCCTGACGCTGGCCATTCTGCTCGGCATGGTGGTCGGGAACACCGTTTACCCGCACATCTGGAAATCCTGCGACGGCGGCGTGATTTTCGCCAAGCAGCATTTATTACGTCTCGGGATCATCCTTTATGGCTTCCGTCTCACCTTTTCGCAGATTGCGGATGTGGGTGTCAGCGGGATTGCCATCGACGTCCTGACCCTTTCGAGCACCTTTTTACTGGCGTGCTTTATCGGCCAGAAGATCTTTGGACTGGACAAACAGACCAGCTGGCTGATCGGTGCGGGTAGCAGCATCTGCGGCGCAGCGGCTGTACTGGCAACAGAGCCGGTAGTCAAAGCCGAAGCCAGTAAAGTCACGGTTGCCGTCGCGACGGTAGTTATCTTCGGTACGCTGGCGATCTTCCTGTATCCAGCCATGTATCCGCTGGTGGCGCACTGGTTTAGCCCGGAAACCTACGGCATTTATATCGGCTCAACCATGCACGAAGTGGCGCAGGTGGTGGCGGCAGGTCACGCCATTAACCCGGAAGCGGAAAACGCGGCGGTCATTGCCAAAATGCTGCGCGTGATGATGCTGGCCCCGTTCCTGATTTTCCTTGCGGCGCGGGTTAAACAGCTGGCTCCTGCAGGCGGCAGCGAGAAAAGCAAAATCACCATTCCGTGGTTTGCGATCCTGTTCATCGTGGTCGCTATCTTCAACTCTTTCCACCTGCTGCCAAAAGCGATGGTGGATATGCTGGTCACGCTGGATACGGTCCTGCTGGCGATGGCGATGGCGGCGCTGGGCGTCACCACGCACGTCAGCGCGCTGAAAAAAGCCGGGGCGAAACCGCTGCTGATGGCGCTGGTGCTGTTCATCTGGCTGATTGTTGGCGGCGGTGCGATTAACCTTGCAGTACACAGCCTGTTGGCATAAACCATCTCGTCCTTCTCCTGTTAACCCGCTATCATAGGCATTTCGGGTTAACAGGAGTCTTTTTATGAAATATGTTGGAGCGCACGTCAGCGCTGCCGGTGGCCTTGCGAATGCCGCCATTCGCGCCGCCGAAATCGAGGCGACCGCTTTCGCCCTGTTCACCAAAAACCAGCGCCAGTGGCGCGCAGCTCCCCTCACCGCGGAAGTGATTGATGACTTCAAAGCCGCCTGCGAGAAATACCGCTATGGGCCTGGGCAGATCCTCCCGCACGACAGCTACCTGATTAACCTCGGCCACCCGGTTGCTGAGGCGCTGGAAAAATCCCGCGAAGCATTCCTGGATGAGGTTCAGCGCTGCGAACAGCTGGGGCTGACGCTGCTGAACTTCCATCCCGGTAGCCATCTGATGCAAATCGACGAAGACGCCTGTCTGGCGCGCATCGCCGAGTCCATCAACATGACGCTGGATAAAACCCAGGGCGTGACGGCGGTGATTGAGAATACCGCCGGTCAGGGCAGCAACCTCGGCTTTAAGTTTGAGCATCTGGCGGCGATCATCGACGGCGTGGAAGACAAATCCCGCGTGGGCGTGTGCATTGATACCTGCCACGCGTTTGCCGCCGGGTATGACCTGCGCACAACCGAGGCCACAAAAAATACCTTCGAGGAGTTCGAACGTATTGTTGGCTTTAAGTATCTTCGCGGTATGCACTTAAACGATGCGAAAAGCGCGTTCGGCAGCCGCGTAGACCGTCACCACAGCCTGGGCGAAGGTAATATCGGCCACGATGCGTTCCGCTTTATCATGCAGGATGCCCGCTTCGACGGCATTCCAATGGTGCTGGAAACCATCAATCCGGATATCTGGGCAGAAGAGATTGCCTGGCTGAAGGCACAGCAGACCGCTGAACAGGCGGCATAAAAAAAGCCGGGCGCTTAACGCGACCCGGCTTTTTTGTAGGTCGGGTAAGGCGAAGCCGCCACCCGACACCTCTTTTAGGCTGCTTTTGCGACCACTTCCGCTTCCGGACGCTTCAGCACCGCGTAAGACAGACCCGCCACCAGCGTACCGGCAACAATCGCCAGCAGGTAGCCCAGCACCGGCGTGATGGCGCCAGGGATCAGCAGGACGAACAGACCGCCGTGCGGTGCCATCAGTTTCGCACCTACCGCCATGGAGATAGCTCCCGTTACCGCACCGCCGACGATACAGCATGGCAGAACACGCATTGGATCGCGCGCCGCAAACGGGATTGCGCCTTCGGTAATGAAGCACAGACCCAGCACCAGTGCCGCTTTGCCGCCTTCCTGCTGCGCTTTATCGAACTTACGACGGGCAATGATTGTCGCCAGGCCAAGTGCCAGCGGAGGCACCATACCTGCCGCCATGATCGCCGCCATAGGCGCATAGGTCTGGGTACTCAGCAGGCCAACGCCGAACGCGTATGCCGCTTTGTTTACCGGACCGCCCATGTCGGTACACATCATACCGCCGAGGATTGCGCCCAACAGCACCGCGTTCGCCGTCCCCATGGTTTGCAGCCAGTGGGTCAGACCTTCCAGAATGCCCGCGACCGGCTTACCAATCAGGTAAATCATCGCCAGACCGACCACCAGGCTGGAAATCAGCGGGATGATCAGGATAGGTTTCAGCGCCTCCATACTCTGCGGCAGCTTCAGCTTAGAGCTGATGAGCTTCGCCACGTAACCGGCAAGGAAACCGGCAATAATACCGCCGATAAAGCCAGAACCAGTGCTCACGGCCAGCATACCGCCGATAAGACCCGGCGTCAGACCCGGACGGTCAGCGATGGAGAAGGCGATAAAGCCCGCCAGCACCGGCACCATCAGCGCAAACGCGGAGCCGCCACCAATCTGCATCAACGCTGCCGCCAGCGTGCCCTGCTCTTTAAAGGCTTCGATACCAAAGGCAAAGGAGAGCGCAATACACAGGCCGCCCGCCACCACCATCGGCAGCATGTAGGAAACCCCGGTTAACAGGTGACGATAGGCACCCGCAGACTCTTTCTTACCTTCGCCAGGCGTCTTAGCCGCACCGGTCGCCTGATAAGGTTTGGCTTCCGCCAGCGCTTTATCAAACTCCTGCGCAGTTTTCTTCAGCGCCAGGCCGGTTGAGGTGCGGTACATCGGCTTACCGGCAAACTTCGCCAGATCCACTTCGATATCGGCCGCCACGATCACCAGATCGGCTTCGGCCACCTCTTCCGGCGTGATGGCATTACCCGCGCCAACAGAGCCGCGAGTTTCAACCTTCACCCACCAGCCGCGTTTTTTCGCTTCGGTTTCAATGGCTTCAGCCGCCATAAAGGTGTGAGCCACACCTGTCGGGCAGGCCGTTACCGCAACAATGCGTTTCGGCCCAGCGGTTGCGGCCGGCGCGGCCTCAACGGGTGCGCTGTAAACCGTCGCATGACCTTTTGCTTCGCTCAGAAACAGTTCAGGGTGTGCCACCGCGCGGTTAATATCGCCCAGCCATACTTTTTTGCCGTTCAGGGCGCTGTCCGCGGGGATTTTGTCGCCCA
This sequence comes from Enterobacter cloacae complex sp. 402C9, assembly GCF_050030745.1. Classification (NCBI taxonomy): domain Bacteria; kingdom Pseudomonadati; phylum Pseudomonadota; class Gammaproteobacteria; order Enterobacterales; family Enterobacteriaceae; genus Enterobacter; species Enterobacter cloacae complex sp. 402C9. The sequence continues at coordinate 3,099,207 of NZ_JBLGUW010000001.1, forward strand.
GAACAATCGCCATTTCAGCATCACCCGGGTTATCAATGATATCCAGGTGCGCTTTTTGTGCCGCCGCGCCCAGCAGGGTCTTCGCCATATAGGCACGAGCCTGTCCGAGACCGGAGTCAATGATCAGCAGCGTTTTCATTATTCCTCTCCTGCTGTTAGTTAAAAGGTTTTAAGTCAACGCGCGCCATCATCGCGGCTAACTGGGTACGATCGGTAATACCGACATTGCTCTGGCTCACGGCCAGGGCCGCAACGGCGGTAGCAAGGCGTAGGGTATGTTCACTGGATTCGCGCATCAGCAGACCGTAGATCAGGCCGCCAACCATCGAATCCCCGGCACCCACGGTGCTGACCACTTCCATAGAAGGCGGTTTGGCAATCCATTCCCCGGAGGCGTTAACCCACAGGGCACCTTCTGCACCCAGCGAAATCACCACATGAGCGATACCCTGCTCGCGCAGCGCATGGGCAGCGTCAATCACATCCTTTAATTCTGGCAGCTTACGGCCCGCCCAGATTTCCAGTTCACGGCGGTTAGGCTTAACCAGCCATGGCGAGGCTTTCAGACCGGCGACCAGCGCGTCGCGGCTGCTGTCAAAAATAATGCACGGGCACTGGCTGCGCAGGCGCGTCATCCAGTCGGTGAACGCTTCCGGGCTGACGCCGGACGGCAAGCTGCCGCTGACGCACACCATGTCAAACTGGCCCAGCCAGCTCAGGGAATCGGCAACGAAGCGCTCCCAGTCAGCCGGGGTCACTTCGAAGCCGGAGAAGTTCAGATCGGTCACTTCACCGTCTTTCTCGGTCAGCTTAACGTTAATACGGGTACGGCCCTGCACAACCTGAAAACGGTTGGCGATGCCCAGTTCACTGAACAACTGCTGAAAACCGTCCTGGTTGTCTTTGCCAAGGAAGCCGCCAACGGTGACATCGATGCCGAGATCTTTCAGCACCTTCGCCACGTTAATCCCTTTCCCTGCAGCATGCAGGCCGGTGGTTCGCACCAGGTTAACTTCGCCACGCTCAATTTCCGGGCAGAAGCCCACCAGATCGTAAGCCGGGTTCAGCGTAATGGTCGCAACACGTCTGCTCATTATGCGCCCTCCCCCAGACCGGCCGCGATGGCGTCGCCAATCGCTTTCAGCGCCTGTTCAGCATCAGCACCCTGCGCGGTAAAACGCAGACGATGGCCTTTCTTCACACCCAGCGCGACAACTTTCATCAGGCTGCGCCCGTTGGCTGGTTTACCCGAACCGTCCAGATTGGTCACGGTGATCTCACTTTCAAATTGTTTAATGGTATTCACCAGCATGGTGCCCGGACGGGCATGCAGGCCATGTTCGTTACGCACCACGTACTCCGCGCTCAGCAGGTCGTCCGTCAGCGCATCGTCGCTGGTCAGCAGGGCCAGCACCGTCGCCGCGTCTGCGTTCAGCAGTTTTTCAGCTTTATTGTTCAGCAGCAGATCGCCAAGGCGCTTCAGCACGGAAACCGGCTGATCGTCAGCCATGGCAACCGTTACCAGCATCGCGGCGCGTTCGCCGTCTGTCTCAAAGGCAACCGCAGCACGGCTGACCGCGATAGCACTGCGCAGGTTGCCTTCAGCACTGTCGTTCAGCCAGATGCCCTGACCCAGGTTTAAAGGCTTATCATTGATGGTGCGGGTCACAAAGGCGGTATCAGCCGCCCCCACCTCTTTCAGGCGAGCCGCGTTCAGCGCCTGGAGCGTCACCAGATCGGACGCGACGACGTCCAGCATCAGGGTTTCATTATCCAGCTTCAGCGCTTCGCTCTGTTTTTCGCCCATCAGCAGGGCACGCAGCTCTTCAGCAGTGGTGGCGGATTTAAGCTGTTCCGCGACGGCATCATCGCTCAGCACGTGCGTCAGCTGACGCAGCAGGCCCAGGTGTTCGTCACCGCTGGCCGCGATACCGATCGCCACGTAAGCCACCTGCCCCTCGCCCCAGAGCACGCCCTGCGGGAACTGGTAAACCTGCACGCCGGTTTTCAGCACCTGATCGCGGGTGTCCGTGGTGCCGTGCGGAATTGCAATACCGTTACCGAGGAAGGTGGAGGTCTGCTGTTCACGCGCCAGCATGCCGTTGACGTAGCCGTCCGCCACGTTGCCAGCCTGCACGAGCGCAGCGGCGACCTGGCGAATAGCCTCTTCTTTATTCCCGGCCTGTTCGCCCGGGTGGATATCCTGAACAGATAACTGGAACATGATTCTCCTCTCCTGCTGAAATTGAATCGTTTCAGCTTAACTGAGAAAATATGCGCTAACCTGCTTCTACAGGACATGCAAGATAGCGCTGAAACGTTTCAAGAAGTCTTGTCTTTTCTACAAAAGGTTGCAAGAAAAGTTACATTTCTTGTTGCAGAATTTAGAAGTGCAGCACATTTCTTCTTCAATAGGGAGGTTTTTGCTGATGTTCAGCAAACAGGTTCAGCACGCTTCAGCGAAACAGCGTTAAACTGAAATGCTATTTTGATTTATTGTGGCAATCTTGATTTTGCCCTCTGTTTATTTAATGACAGGCGGCGTAAACTCCGCCTCTCTCTGTTACTCGCAAAGACTGAACATGCATAACACCCCCGCTGCCGCCTCACCAAAGCCCTTTGATTTGACGTCAACGGCGTTTTTGATTGTTGCTTTCCTCACCGGTATTGCCGGTGCGTTACAAACGCCTACGCTGAGCCTGTTTCTGACCAACGAAGTCCACGCCCGCCCGGCGATGGTTGGCTTCTTCTTCACCGGGAGCGCCATCATTGGCATCCTGGTCAGCCAGTTTCTGGCCGGGCGTTCCGACAGAAAAGGCGATCGTAAAAGCCTGATCGTCTTTTGCTGTCTGCTGGGCGTTTTCGCCTGCGTGTTGTTTGCCTGGAACCGCAACTATTTCATTCTGCTGTTTGTTGGGGTGTTCCTGAGCAGCTTCGGCTCGACCGCCAACCCGCAGATGTTCGCCCTTGCCCGCGAGCATGCCGACCGCACCGGGCGGGAAGCGGTGATGTTCAGCTCAATACTGCGCGCGCAGGTGTCGCTTGCGTGGGTGATTGGCCCCCCGCTCGCCTACGCACTGGCAATGGGTTTTGGCTTTACGGTAATGTACCTCAGCGCGGCGGTAGCCTTCGTGGTGTGTGGCGCAATGGTATGGTTCTTCCTGCCTTCCATGCGTAAAGAGCCGAAAGTGGCGACCGGTACGCTGGAAGCACCGCGGCGTAACCGGCGCGACGCACTACTGTTATTCATTATCTGTACGCTGATGTGGGGAACGAACAGCCTCTATATCATTAATATGCCGTTGTTTATTATTGATGAGCTGCATCTGCCGGAGAAGCTGGCCGGGATCATGATGGGAACCGCCGCGGGGCTTGAGATCCCCACCATGCTGATTGCGGGCTATTACGCGAAGCGCTTCGGCAAGCGCTTTTTGATGCGCATCGCCGCCGTTGCCGGGCTGCTGTTTTATGTCGGTATGCTGACGGTTCATACGCCAGCCCTGCTTCTTGCTTTACAGCTGCTGAACGCCATTTACATCGGCATTCTGGCCGGTATCGGCATGCTCTACTTCCAGGATCTGATGCCGGGTCAGGCAGGCGCTGCCACCACCCTTTATACTAATACCACCCGCGTGGGCTGGATTATTGCAGGCTCACTGGCGGGCGTTGTGGCTGAAATCTGGAACTATCATACGGTGTTCTGGATTGCGCTGGTGATGTGCGTCCTGACGCTGAGCTGCCTGACGCGGATTAAGGACGTTTAAGGCGCGGTGAGCGCTTCCAGCTCAAGCAGGTAAGTGATGGCCTGCTGGCGCGTACTGCCGCACATTTCGGCGTCAGGCTGGAGCCCGGAGCACACCTTCGGGCGTAAAGGCGAGCCAAAGATCATGCACAGGTTAGATTCAGAGAGCTGAACGCAGCGGGTATTGGCAGGCTTGCCTTGTGGCATGCCTGGAATGGGGCTTGAGATGGACGGTGCGGTACAGCACGCGCCACAGTCGGAACGACAATCCATACATGCTCTCTGTTGGTGGCAGATGCCCGCGCAGTCGGGCATTGCGCGCACAGTAACACCTTTTATGTATTGATAGCAAAACCCACGAATTCCGCTTGCCTGAAAGGCCGCGCGCGAGTAATTTGGCGCGATATTTTTTACCTCCCGTAAACAGGATTACTGCAATGCCAAGAGCGAACGAAATCAAGAAAGGTATGGTACTGAATTACAACGGCAAACTGCTGATTGTGAAAGATATCGACATTCAGGCACCCAGCGCCCGTGGCGCAGCAACGCTGTATAAAATGCGTTTCTCCGATGTCCGTACCGGCCTGAAAGTGGAAGAACGTTTTAAAGGCGACGATATCGTGGATACCGTGACCCTGACCCGTCGCTACGTTGATTTTTCTTATATCGACGGCAACGAATACGTGTTCATGGATAAAGAAGATTACACCCCGTATATCTTCACCAAAGATCAGATCGAAGAAGAGCTGCTGTTTATTCCTGAAGGTGGAATGCCGGACATGCAGGTGCTGACCTGGGATGGCGTGCTGCTGGCGCTGGAGCTGCCGCAGACCGTTGATCTGGAAATCGTTGAAACGGCACCGGGCATCAAAGGCGCGTCTGCAAGCGCGCGTAACAAACCGGCTACCCTGACTACCGGTCTGGTCGTACAGGTGCCAGAATACCTGTCAGCGGGCGAGAAAATCCGTATCCATATCGAAGAAAAACGCTATATGGGTCGCGCTGACTGATTGTGGCGTTTGCCGGGTGGCGGCTGCGCCTTACCCGGCCTACAAAAACACAAAAACCGGCCTCAGAGCCGGTTTTTCGTAGGCCCGGTAAGCGTAGCGCCACCGGGCAATCAGGCTTACAGAAGCTCTGGATACTTCGTCATTTTCAGCGCCAGCTCGATACCGCGCACTTCCGCCATCCCTTTCAGACGGCCAATCGCCGAATACCCTGGATTCGTTTTCTTGCGCAGATCGTCCAGCATCTGATGCCCGTGATCCGGACGGAACGGGATAGGACGTACATCCCCCGCCTGCTTACGACGTACTTCTTCAGAGAGAATGGCATCCACCACCGCAACCATGTTCACGTCGCCGCCAAGGTGGGCTGCTTCATGGAAGGTTTTTGGATTCTCTTCACGGCAGGTTGCACGCAGGTGAGTGAAATGAATGCGATCCCCAAAGGTTTCGATCATCCGCACCAGATCGTTATCCGCACGCACGCCGTAAGAGCCCGTACACATGGTAAAGCCGTTGTAGATGCTGTCCACCGTCTCTTTTAGCCACTGCATATCCTCAATGGTCGACACGATACGCGGCAGGCCAAGGATTGGGCGCGGAGGATCGTCCGGATGAACCGCCAGCCGCACGCCCGCTTCTTCTGCCACCGGCACGATAGCGCGCAGGAAGTGCGCCATGTTTTCACGCAGCTGGTTTTTATCGATATCGCCATATTCCGCCAGGCGCGCGCGGAACTGATCGAGGGTATAGCCCTCTTCCGCCCCCGGCAGGCCCGCGATTATATTGCGAACCAGCTTCTCAATGTCCGCTTCACTGGCGGCATTGAACCACGCCAGCGCCTGCTGCTGCTTTTCGGCGGTGTAGTCTGCTTCCGCCCCCGGACGCTTCAGAATGTGCAGCTCGAAAGCCGCAAAAGCGATTTGATCGAAACGCAGCGCCTTCGAACCATCGGCCATTTCATATTCCAGGTCGGTACGCGTCCAGTCCAGAATTGGCATAAAGTTATAGCAGACGGTATCAATACCGCAGGCCGCCAGGTTACGAATGCTCTGCTGATAATTCGCAATCCAGGTTTCACACTCACCGGAGTGGGTTTTGATATCTTCGTGAACCGGAATACTTTCCACGACAGACCAGGTTAGACCCTTCTCTGCCAGCTGTGCCTGACGCTTTTGGATTTCCTCCACCGGCCACACCTGACCGTTCGGAATATGATGCAGCGCCGTGACCACACCCGTTGCGCCAGCCTGACGCACATCATCAAGAGAAACCGGATCGTTCGGCCCGTACCAACGCCAGGTTTGTTCCATTGCCCCACCCTCTCAAGTTGTTATACCAATATGGATTACCTCAATGACGACTACCATACATGTTTAATCGAAGTGGTCAACACAGCGCGCGACATTGATTGATCAAACTCACATAACCGGGATATTTACGGCTTACCAATTTAATTTGTTGTCATATAACTTTACACTGGCATTGTTAATTAATGGTTAATCAGGTGTGTACTACATGAAGACTATTGCCTCCACCGCGCTTCCTGCTCATGTCCAGCAGCCCCGCTACGATCGCGAGCAGTTACGCTCCCGCATCGTCCATTTCGGCTTTGGCGCGTTCCACCGGGCGCATCAGGCGTTGTTAACAAACCGGGTGCTGAACGCCAAAGGAGGCGACTGGGGTATTTGTGAGATTAGCCTCTTTAGCGGCGATGTTCTCATGCGCCAGCTCCGCGCGCAGGATCATCTGTTTACCGTGCTGGAGAAAGGTGCCGAAGGCAATCAGCCCATTATTATCGGTGCGGTAAAAGAGTGCCTGAACGCAAAACTCGACTCGCTGGCAGCCATTATTGAGAAGTTCTGCGAACCGCAGGTGGCCATTGTCTCCCTCACCATTACCGAAAAAGGCTACTGCATCGATCCGGCGACGGGGAAACTGGATATGCACAACAGCCGCATTCTGCACGATCTTGAGCATCCGTCTGAGCCGCATTCCGCGCCGGGTATTCTGGTCGAAGCGCTTCATCGCCGCCGCGAGCGCAGCCTGCCGGCGTTTACCGTGCTCTCCTGCGACAATATTCCCGACAACGGCCACGTGGTGAAAAATGCCGTTCTCGGCATGGCCGGAAAGCGATCCGCAGAGCTGGCCGGATGGATCGAGGCGCACGTGAGCTTCCCTGGCACCATGGTCGACCGAATCGTGCCCGCCGCCACTGACGCCTCACTCGCGGAAATCACCCAGGAACTTGGCGTTGAAGATCCCTGCGCCATCAGCTGTGAACCGTTCATTCAGTGGGTAGTGGAAGATAACTTTGTCGCCGGGCGTCCGGAATGGGAGGTTGCAGGCGTACAGATGGTTGAGGATGTCCTGCCCTGGGAGCAGATGAAGCTGCGGATGCTGAACGGCAGCCACTCCTTCCTGGCGTATCTGGGCTACCTTGCCGGCTACGCGCACATAAATGAATGTATGCAGGACGACAGCTTCCGCGAGGCTGCCCGCAGGCTGATGCTGAATGAGCAGGCCCCTACGCTGCGCATCACCAACGTCGATCTGACAGCCTATGCTGACAGCCTGCTTGACCGCTTCGCCAACCCGGCGCTACAGCACCGCACCTGGCAAATCGCTATGGACGGCAGTCAGAAGCTGCCTCAGCGCATGCTGGATGGGATCCGCATGCATCTTGAGCGTAACACCGCCTGGCCATTACTGGCGCTGGGCGTCGCAGGCTGGATGCGCTACGTCAGCGGGACGGACGACCAGGGCAACGCCATTGACGTGCGCGATCCGCTGAACGACAAGTTTCAGGCCATTGTCGCTTCCAGCAGTGACGCAGAACGCGTTAGCGCCCTGCTGACGCTAAAAGAAATCTTTGGCGACAACCTGCCGCAAAACCCTGTTTTTGTCGAGGCAATCACCGGCGCGTACCAACGCCTCGTCCGGCTCGGCGCGCGTCAGGCCGTTATCGAAACGTTAAAAATTTAGCGATTATTGCGTTTAAGGCGAACGGTTTTACGCTCCGTTCGCCCTCCCTCTTCTCAATGCCCGATTTTTTCGTCAGGATGATAGATAGTTGTTACTACATCACAATTATTTATCGGAGCGCACGTGACCAAAACCAACCTGATCACCGGTTTTCTCGGCAGCGGTAAAACTACGTCCATTCTGCATTTGCTGGCCAATAAAGATCCGGCGGAAAAGTGGGCCGTGCTGGTCAACGAATTTGGCGAAGTGGGGATCGACGGCGCGTTGCTCGCCGACAGCGGCGCGATGGTGAAAGAGATCCCGGGCGGGTGTATGTGCTGCGTGAATGGTCTGCCGATGCAGGTCGGGCTGAATACGCTGCTGCGTCAGGGCAAGCCTGACCGTCTGCTGATTGAACCCACTGGGCTGGGTCATCCGAAGCAAATTCTTGATTTACTGACCGCCCCGGTCTACGAGCCGTGGCTTGAGCTGCGTGCGACGCTTTGCCTGCTCGACCCCCGCCAGCTGCTGGATGAAAAAGCGATCAATAACGACAATTTCCGCGACCAGCTCGCCTCGGCAGATATCATCGTGGCGAATAAATCCGATCGCGCGACGCCTGAAAGTCAGGCCGCGTTCAATGCCTGGTGGCAGCAGGCTGGCGGTGGACGTCAGTATGTGCAGACCACCCAGGGCAACATTGATGGCGCCCTGCTCGATCTTCCCCGCCTCAACCAGACGCAACTGCCTGCCAGCGCAGAGCATTCGCATAGCCACGGCGCGAAGCAAGGTCTGGCTGCGCTGAGCCTGCCGGAACATCAGCGCTGGCGTCGAAATCTGAACAGCGGCCAGGGACACCAGGCCTGCGGCTGGATCTTCGATGCCGATACGGTTTTCGACACCATTGGTATACTGGAATGGGCGAGACTGGCGCCGGTTGAGCGGGTAAAAGGGATCATGCGCACCCCGGATGGTCTGGTGCGCATTAATCGTCAGGGCGAGGATTTCTTTATAGAAACCCAGAACGTCGCGCCACCCGACAGCCGGATAGAGTTAATTAGTGCGGTTAATACCGACTGGAATGCCCTCCAGTCAAGCCTGTTGAAGCTTCGTTTAAGTTTGGGCGGCTAACGTTGCCCCTGATTTCACACATTGCTGAAGACTATGACGACTCGACTTCCTGCTATTTTATTGCTCAACGCTGCCGGTCTGGCGATCTTTTTCTCCTGGTATATCCCGGCGGATCACGGTTTCTGGTTCCCGCTGGATTCCGGGCTGTTCCACTTCTTTAACCAGGCGCTGGCGAAGAGTGAAGCCTTCCTGTGGCTGGTGGCGATCACCAACAACCGCGCGTTTGACGGCTGTTCGCTGCTGGCAATGGGCTGTCTGATGCTCTCCTTCTGGCTGAAGGAAGACAAAACGGGTCGTCGCCGTATTCTGATTATCGGCCTGGTCATGCTGCTGGCAGCCGTGATTATCAACCAGCTGGCGCAGCATCTGATGCCGGTTAAACGCGCCAGTCCGTCGCTCTCTTTCCCGAATATTAACCGCGTCAGCGAGCTGCTTCATATTCCAACCAAAGACGCGTCGAAGGACAGCTTCCCGGGCGACCACGGTATGATGCTGCTGATTTTTGCTGGCTTCATGCTGCGCTATTTCGGTAAAAAAGCCTTCGCCATCGCCCTGGTTATTGTGGTGGTATTTGCATTCCCGCGGGTGATGATTGGCGCTCACTGGCTGACAGATATCGCCGTAGGCTCCCTCACGGCGGTGTTAATTGGTTTACCCTGGGTGCTGATGACTCCCCTGAGCGATCGCGTAATAGGTATTTTTGATCGCTATCTTCCCGGCAAATTTAAACAAGTCTGAAACAAATAAATAACGCTAATTAACACCATTCATCAGGGATCGTTTTCGATCCCTGAGTCACTTCTTTCCGGCATCATTCAGCGCTGTCATCATTCCGTCATACAATTCGTGATAAAAATGAAGCAATTGCAGGGATTACCGGTATGAATGGCGGCATTTTGAGCAATTCCGCGCTGTAACGTTGTGTATCACATTTTCTTATAAAAAAACGGTCTTTTTTGCTCGCAATGCCCTTTGCAATCGGTTAACCTCGAACTCGTTTTGCCCCATTGAGATAATTATTATCGTGGTGAATAATTTTGTGCGTTGTGCCACAGATTTCACCATAAAGAATTGTCTCATTGTGAACAGATAATTAGTCTCGTCACGGTTGGCATTTTTATAACGATATTTTCGTTAAGGACTTCAAGGGAAAACAAACAAAATGGTCAAATCTCAACCAATTTTGAGATATATCTTGCGGGGGATCCCGGCGATTGCAGTGGCGGTTCTGCTTTCGGCATGTAGTACGACGAACACCGCGAAGAATATGCATCCTGAGACGCGTGTTGTGGGAATGGAAGATTCCTCTTCACTGCAAGCCTCTCAGGATGAATTTGAAAATATGGTACGTAATCTCGACGTTAAGTCGCGTATTATGGATCAGTATGCTGACTGGAAAGGCGTGCGTTACCGCCTGGGCGGCAGCACCAAGAAAGGCATCGATTGCTCCGCATTCGTACAGCGTACTTTCCGTGAGCAGTTTGGGTTAGACCTTCCGCGTTCTACTTATGAACAGCAGGAAATGGGCAAGTCCATTTCGCGCACTAAACTGCGTACGGGCGATTTAGTCCTGTTCAGAGCAGGTTCAACCGGTCGACACGTTGGCATCTATATCGGTAACGATCAGTTTGTCCATGCTTCCACCAGCAGTGGTGTGACGATTTCCAGCATGAACGAACCTTACTGGAAGAAGCGCTACAACGAAGCTCGCCGCGTTCTGAGCCGTAGTTAATATTGCTGTCGTATCGTTGGTTATCCCTTGGCTGGCGATACGATTAAAAAAGCACTGCTCCGGCAGTGTTTTTTTTTGCCCGTTACACTGATAGACATCCAGCGTCATTTCAGGAATCACGACATCAATGTTTACCCGCTACTTCTCCAGCAACCGCAAGATACTGTTTCTCAGTATTCTGACGGGGTTGTTTACCGCCCTGCTTCTGAGTGCATTACAGTTTTACTGGAGTTATCACAAGCGAGAAGTCAGGTACGATACCCTCATTACGGATTTAAGCGTCTACATGGAGAACTTTTTCGACGAGCTTAAAACCTCTATTGATACGCTCCAGCCGCTCACGCTGAACAGCTGTGAAGAGGTCAGTGCGGCGCTCACCTCACGCGCGGCCTTCAGTATTAACGTGCGCGCCTTTTTGCTGGTCCGGGATAAACAGGCCTTCTGCTCTTCGGCAACAGGTCCGATGAATACCCCAATGGAAACGCTTATCCCTCAGCTACACATCAGCAAACCTGTTGATATCGCGCTCCTGCCGGGCACGCCCATGCTGCCGGATAAACCCGCGATCGCTATCTGGTATCGCAATCCGCTGGTAAAAGACGGCGGCGTATTTACCTCCGTGAACATCAACCTGACGCCTTACCTTCTTTATACGTCACGTCAGGATGAATTTTCCGGAATATCGATCGTCATTGGCGACTCCGCGTTATCCACCCAGTCCGGAATGCTGGTTCAGGCGCGGGATTTGCCTGAGGTCCCCGCTCGCACCGCCACGCTGAAAAATATTCCTCTGACCGTTAACGTCTATGCGCAAGCCTGGAAGACCGATGAACTGCTCTACGCCGTGTTCTTCGGCCTGGTCTGCGGTATTGCGGCAGGTCTGCTGAATTTCTATATTCTCACTATCCGTCTTAATCCCGGGAAAGAGATCCTTACGGCCATCAAGCACGACCAGTTCTACGTGGTCTATCAGCCCGTCGTGGATGCGCAGTCGCTCAGAATGACCGGGCTGGAAGTCCTGATGCGCTGGAAGCACCCGGTGATGGGCGAAATTCCACCGGATGCCTTTATTAATTTTGCTGAAGCGCAGAAGCTGATTGTCCCGCTGACGCTGCATCTTTTTGACCTGATTATCCGCGATGCCCCTGTCCTGCAAACGGTGCTCCCGCCTGGGGCCAAGTTTGGGATCAACATCGCACCCGGTCATCTGCATGCGGAAAGCTTTAAGGAGGATATGCGCGCGTTTGCCGCTGCCCTTCCGCCCGATCACTTCCAGATTGTGCTGGAAATAACCGAGCGCGACATGATCAACCACCGCGAGGCAAATCAGCTGTTTGAATGGCTGCACAATGAAGGTTTTGAAATCGCCATCGATGATTTTGGCACCGGCCACAGCGCGCTGATCTATCTGGAACGCTTCACGATGGATTACCTGAAAATTGACCGTGGCTTCGTGAATGCCATCGGGACTGAAACCGTTACCTCGCCAGTGCTGGACGCGGTGCTGACGCTGGCAGAACGCCTGAATATGTTAACCGTCGCCGAGGGTGTTGAAACGCCCGAGCAGGCGGCGTGGCTGCGCGAGCATGGCGTGAACTATCTTCAGGGCTACTGGATCGGCCGACCAATGCCGCTGGAGCAGTTCAGGACGTGGCAACCCGACATCACGCTCGGGGAATAATTTCACAATCACGGCGCTGTCCCTTATTATTCTCCTCAACCGAGCCTGCCTGTGAACAAAGGGATCCGCCGCACTATGATTATGCGCGTTGTATTGATGCTGTTGGCGCTGGTGAGCCTGTCGAGCCAGGCGCAGACCATCAAAGAGAGCACGGCCTTTGCCGTCATTGGCGAGCCGAAGTATGCGGTCAACTTTACTCACTACGATTATGTGAACCCCGCCGCCCCGAAAGGCGGGAACGTGACGCTTTCCGCGACCGGAACGTTTGACAACTTTAACCGCTTCGCCCTGCGCGGCGTGGCGGCAGCGCGTACCGAATCCCTTTATGACACGCTGTTCGTCACCTCCGACGACGAGCCCGGCAGCTATTATCCCCTGGTCGCTGAGAACGTGCGTTACGCCGATGATTTTAGCTGGGCAGAAATCGCGATTAATCCGCGGGCGCGTTTTCACGACGGTACGCCGGTTAGCGCCCGCGATGTGGCGTTCACCTTTCATAAATTTATGACCGAAGGCGTGCCGCAGTTTCGTCTGGTGTACAAGGGCACCACGGTGAAAGCCATCGCCCCGCTGACCGTGCGAATCGAACTCCCTGAGCCAAACAAAGAGAATATGCTGAGCCTGTTCTCCCTGCCCGTCATGCCCGAATCATTCTGGAAAAACCATAAGCTGAGCGATCCCCTCTCTTCCCCGCCGCTGGCCGGAGGACCGTATCGCATTACCGACTGGCGAATGGGCCAGTACGTGATCTATTCCCGCGTGAAAGATTACTGGGCAGCCACGCTGCCGGTAAACCGGGGCCGCTGGAACTTCGATACAATCCGCTACGACTACTACCTGGATGATAACGTGGCCTTCGAGGCGTTTAAGGCAGGCGCATTTGATTTACGTGTCGAGAACAGCGCCAAAAACTGGGCGACCCGGTATATCGGAAAAAATTTCGCGAAAGGCTATATCGTTAAAGACGAACATAAAAACGAATCCGCGCAGGACACGCGCTGGCTGGCGTTTAATATTCAGCGCCCGGTTTTTTCCGATCGTCGGGTGCGTGAAGCTATTACCCTGGCGTTTGATTTCGAATGGATGAACAAAGCGCTGTTTTACGGAGCCTACAGCCGGGCGAACAGCTATTTCCAGAATACTGAATATGCCGCCCGTGATTATCCCCACGCGGACGAGCTGGTTTTGCTGGCGCCAATGAAAGCGGAGCTCCCGCCGGAAGTGTTCACCCGCCTATTTGAACCGCCAAAATCCGACGGAAACGGGTTCGACCGGGACAACCTGCTGAAAGCCAGCAAACTGCTGGATGACGCTGGCTGGGTGTTGAAAAATCGGCTACGAGTAAATGTTAAAACTGGTAAGCCGCTCAGCTTCGAACTGCTGATTGCCTCCGGCGCAAACGATCAGTGGGTGCTGCCGTTTAAGAAGAACCTTGCCCGTCTTGGGGTGACCATGAATATCCGCCAGGTCGATATTGCCCAGCTGACCAACCGCAAGCGCAGTCGCGATTACGACATGATGCAAACCCTGTGGGCTGCCCAGCCGTGGCCGAGTTCAGACCTGCAAATCTCCTGGGCATCGGGCTATATCGACTCCTCCTACAACGCTCCGGGGGTAAAGAGTCCGGTGATTGATGCGCTGATCGCGAAAATCGTTGCCGCTCAGGGCGATAAAGAGAAACTTCTGCCGCTCGGGCGTGCGCTTGACCGGGTGTTAACCTGGAACTATTACATGCTGCCGATGTGGTACATAGGTGAAGATCGCGTGGCCCGCTGGGACAAATTCTCCCTGCCCGCCGTTCGCCCGGTTTATACGCTTGGTTTTGATACGTGGTGGTATGACGTGAATAAAGCCGCAAAACTGCCCGCAGCGCGGCGTTGAGGAGTGACGATGGGCGCTTATCTTATCCGCAGGCTGCTGCTGGTTATCCCGACGCTATGGGCCATCATTACCATTAACTTTTTTATCGTGCAGATTGCCCCCGGCGGCCCGGTGGACCAGGCGATTGCGGCCATAGAATTTGGTCACGCTGGCGGCATGCCGGGCGGCGGCGGTGAAGGAATGGGGGCCAGCCATGCCCGGACGGGCGTGGGCAATATCAGCGAAAGCCACTACCGGGGCGGACGGGGACTGGATCCGGAGGTGATCGCCGAGATCACCCATCGCTATGGTTTTGACAAGCCGCTGCACGAGCGTTATTTCAGGATGCTCTGGGATTATGTCCGTTTCGATTTTGGCGACAGCCTGTTTCGCAGCGCCTCGGTGCTAACCCTGATCAAGCAAAGCCTTCCGGTTTCCATCACGCTCGGACTGTGGGGGACGCTGATTATTTATCTGGTCTCCATTCCGCTGGGGATCCGCAAAGCGGTCTACAACGGTAGCCGTTTTGATATCTGGAGCAGCACGTTCATTATCATCGGCTACGCTATCCCGGCATTTCTGTTTGCCGTGCTGCTGATTGTCTTTTTCGCTGGCGGCAGTTATTTCGACCTCTTCCCGCTGCGCGGGCTGGTCTCTGCGGATTTCAGCACGTTGCCGTGGTATCAGAAAATCACCGATTACTTCTGGCACATCACGCTTCCGGTGCTGGCGACGGTTATCGGCGGTTTTGCGGCGCTTACGATGCTGACCAAAAATGCCTTTCTTGATGAGATCCGCAAACAGTACGTCGTCACCGCGCGCGCCAAAGGCGTCGGTGAAAAGCAGATTATGTGGAAGCACGTTTTTCGTAACGCCATGCTGCTGGTGATTGCCGGTTTTCCCGCCACGTTCATCAGTATGTTTTTTACCGGCTCTCTGCTGATAGAAGTGATGTTCTCTCTCAACGGTTTAGGGCTGCTTGGCTATGAGGCCACCGTCTCCCGTGATTACCCGGTGATGTTTGGCACACTGTACATTTTCACCCTGATCGGCCTGCTGCTGAATATCATCAGCGATATCAGCTATACGCTGGTCGATCCCCGTATCGATTTTGAGGGCCGCTAATGTCGCGTTTAAGCCCCGTCAATCAGGCCCGCTGGGCGCGATTTCGCCACAACCGTCGCGGCTACTGGTCGCTGTGGATCTTCGCCGTCCTGTTCGCCTTAAGTCTGTGTTCCGAACTGATTGCCAACGATAAACCCCTGCTGGTGCATTTCAAAGATCGCTGGTACGTGCCGGTGCTTACTACCTATAGCGAAAGCGATTTTGGCGGTCCGTTTGCGACGCCAGCCGAGTATCAGGATCCCTGGTTACGTGAACAGATCGCGCAGCACGGCTGGGCGCTTTGGGCACCGATTCGCTTTGGCGCGAACAGTATTAACTACGCCACGTCCACCCCCTTCCCTTCCCCGCCTTCCTCGCAAAACTGGCTGGGAACGGACGCCAACGGCGGCGATGTGCTGGCGCGCATCCTCTATGGCACCCGCATCTCGCTCCTGTTTGGGCTGCTTCTGACGCTCTTTAGCAGCGTGATGGGCGTCGTGGCGGGCGCCATGCAGGGCTATTACGGTGGAAAAATCGATTTGTGGGGGCAGCGCGTAATTGAAGTCTGGTCCGGTATGCCGACGCTGTTTCTGATTATCCTGCTGTCCAGCGTAGTACAGCCTGGCTTCTGGTGGCTGTTAGGCATCACCGTCCTGTTCGGCTGGATGGCACTGGTCGGCGTGGTGCGCGCGGAGTTTCTGCGCACGCGAAATTACGATTATATTCGCGCCGCGCAGGCATTAGGCGTGAGCGATCGCGCAATTATCTTCCGTCACATGCTTCCCAATGCGGTGGTGGCGACCCTCACCTTCCTGCCGTTTATTTTGTGTAGCTCCATTACCACCCTGACGTCGCTCGATTTTCTTGGTTTCGGTTTGCCGCTGGGCTCACCGTCTCTTGGCGAACTGCTGTTGCAGGGCAAAAACAACCTCCAGGCCCCCTGGCTGGGCATCGCCGCATTCCTCTCCGTGGCTGTGCTGCTTTCCCTGCTGATTTTTATTGGCGAAGCCGTGCGCGATGCCTTCGATCCCAACAAGGCGGTATGACATGACCCGGCCTCTTCTGAGCATAGAAAATCTGTCGATTGCGTTTTCAAAGCAGGGCGAATCTCGCCCGGTGGTGACGGATTTATCGTTGCAGATCCAGCGCGGAGAGACGCTGGCGCTGGTCGGGGAATCCGGCTCTGGTAAGAGCGTTTCGGCACTGTCGGTGCTGCGCCTGCTCCCTTCCCCGCCGGTTAGCTATCCGCAGGGGGATATTCTGTTCCATGGACAATCCCTGCTGAACGCTGATGAGCAAACCCTGCGCGGCATTCGTGGCAATAAGATTGCCATGATTTTTCAGGAGCCGATGGTGTCGCTCAATCCATTGCATACGCTGGAAAAACAGCTCTATGAAGTGCTGTCACTTCATCGGGGAATGCGTAAAGAGGCAGCGCGGGGGGAAATTCTGGACTGCCTTGAACGCACCGGCATTCGTAATGCGGCGAAACGGCTGAACGATTTTCCGCATCAGCTTTCCGGCGGCGAGCGCCAGCGCGTGATGATCGCGATGGCGCTGCTGACGCGCCCCGAACTGTTGATTGCGGATGAACCCACCACCGCGCTGGACGTCACGGTGCAGGCGCAAATTCTGCAACTGCTGAGTGAACTGCGGGACGAGCTGAACATGAGCCTGCTGTTTATTACGCATAACCTGGGCATCGTGAAAAAGCTCGCTGACGCGGTGGCCGTGATGCAAAATGGCCGCTGCGTCGAACAGAACAGGGCAACTGCCCTGCTGAGCGCGCCTCAGCACCCGTATACACAGCGCCTGCTCGATAGCGAACCCTCTGGCGACCCGGTTCCGCTTAACGCTGACAGCGCACCGTTGCTGAAGGTTGAGGACCTGTCGGTGTCATTCCCGATCCGCAAAGGCATTTTGCGTCGCGTGGTCGATCACAATCATGTTCTGAAAAACATGAGCTTCTCTCTGCGTCCGGGCGAGTCGCTCGGGCTTGTGGGCGAATCCGGTTCGGGCAAAAGCACCACCGGCCTGGCGCTGCTGCGCCTGATCGCCTCGCAGGGAAGCATTCTCTTTGACGGCATGCCGCTGCAAAACCTGAGCCGCCGCCAAATGCTGCCCGTCCGCCCGCGGATGCAGGTGGTCTTTCAGGATCCGAACTCTTCGCTGAACCCGCGGCTGAGCGTATTGCAGATTATTGAAGAGGGCCTGCGCGTTCATCAGCCCGCGCTGACGGCACAACAGCGTGAAATCGACGTGAAGCGGGTGATGGCGGAAGTGGGTTTAGATCCCGAGACCCGGCACCGGTATCCGGCTGAGTTTTCCGGCGGACAGCGCCAGCGTATAGCGATTGCCCGCGCGTTGATCCTGAAACCGGAGCTGATCGTGCTGGACGAGCCTACCTCTTCACTGGACCGCACCGTGCAGGCGCAAATTCTGGCGCTGCTGAAGGGGCTACAGGAAAAGCATCGGCTGGCCTATATTTTTATCAGCCACGATTTACAGGTGGTGCGTGCGCTTTGCCATCAGGTGGTGGTATTGCGGCAGGGAGAAGTCGTTGAGCAGGGAGAGTGCCAGCGCGTATTCACTGCGCCTGCGCAGGATTACACGCGCCAGCTATTGTCCGCTGACTAGCACTCAGAAAGGATATTGACCGGAGAACGGTTCGGCAATCGCCACGCCGAAGTTTTTCAGACGGCAGGTCGCAGCAAATTCATCCTGGCTGTTAACAAACAGGCACGGCTCACCTTCGCATTCCAGCACGGAGCTGTCTACTTCGATGTCCGTCAGCGCCTGGCTGAGACGTTCCATAACCGGCCACGCATTTTCATCGCTCGGGCTAAGCAGCTTGAGCGCCACCAGACAATTATCCTCCCCGGCAACGCTTTGCGGAATCGGTTCAACTTTCGAACCTGCAAAACCCGTCGACCAGCGATAGCTCTGGGGCAAGCGATGGACAATGGAGAGTTGTAATGTATTCACGTTCAGATCCCCGGAAGCAAATTTACTTCACAATTTATTTACATTTATAGTAACACATCATCGCCAACCTGCACTGTTTAGCGGATTTTATAGGCGTTGCAGGCTCGCGTCGGCGCTATATGTACCCGTTTCTGCGATCTAACTCAACCTTTTTAAATACAATGATGTGACTTTTTACATAAATAGATTTTACATAAAAGAAACAAACACCGGGTAAACGAACCGAGGGTTGGTTGATATGGGTCAACAAAAAGGCCCGTTTCGGGCCTTAAGTGCTCATTTATGCGCCGTCCTACGGGGCCGGCTGGCGTAAAGATAGAAGAGGATGGAGCAAGTCGCGCAGAGGGCAATCGCCCACAGCATCGGCCAGGCAGTATTAAACGTCGCCATTGAGAGCAGCGCCCCGACAATCGCGCCAATCCCGAAACGGAACGTCCCTGCCAGCGACGAGGCGGTGCCCGCCATATGCGGGAATTCGTCAAGGATCACCGCCATCGCGTTGGATGAGACCATCGAGACGCAGCCAACAAACGCCGCCACGCCCACCACCAGCGCCCAGAAACCGACGCCCAACAATGCGCTCAATACCAGCCAGATAGCCATCACGAACTGGATCCACAGCCCGGCGCGGAACATATTCAGCGCCCCGACCCGCCGGACAAAGCGGCTGTTGATAATGGTCATCACAAACAGGAACACGATATTCAGCGCGAAGTAGTAACCAAAGTGCTGGGGTGACACATGGTTCAGTTCGATGTACACAAACGGCCCCGCGCTCAGGAACGAAAACATCCCGGCAAAGCTAAAGCCGCTGGCCAGCATATAGCTCAGCACGCGCTTATGGCGAAACAGCGAGGCAAAGTTGCCAAGCGTGGTGCGGACGTGAAACTTCTGACGGCGCTCGACCGGCAGCGTTTCATCGATAAAGACGAAGATCATCACCGAGGCCAGCAGCGCGGCAATCGCCAGGATCCAGAAAATCGCATGCCAGCTGAACCACACCAGCACCGCCCCGCCCACCATGGGGGCGACCAGCGGCGCAATGGTTGTGACCAGCATGACGAACGACATCATGCGTGAGAACTCTTCCTTCGGGTAGATGTCGCGCATCAGCGCGTTAATCACCACGCTTGCCGCAGCCGCAGCCAGGCCATGGAAGAAACGCATCACGATCAGCTGATCGATACTCTGCGCCAGCGCGCAGGCCACCGCCGCCGCGGCAAATATCAACGTCCCGCCCAGAATAACGGGTTTGCGCCCCAGGCTGTCTGCCATTGGGCCATAAAAGAGCTGGCCGAGCGCAAAACCAAGAATGTAGGTGCTGAGCGTCATCTGTGCGCTGCCTGCCGGTACGCCAAACTGCGCGGAAATCACCGGCAGCGCGGGCAGATACATATCGATAGACAGCGGCATCAGCATGGCCAACAGGCCAAGGATAAATACGATTTTAAACGACGAGTGTGGCCTGGTGGTCACAGGGTTCTCCTGAATTTAGCGTGAAAGCAGCCCGACGCTGGCAATCTCTTCTTCCGTCAGCGGGCGATATTCCCCTGGCGCCAGGTCTGGATCGAGTTCAATCGCGCCGATACGTTCACGATGCAGCCCCACAACGTGGTTGCCCACGGCGGCAAACATCCGTTTCACCTGGTGGTAACGGCCTTCACTGATGGTCAGACGGACGTCCGTTGGGGTAATGACTTCCAGCACCGCCGGTTTGGTCAGATCTTTTTCATTATGTAGCTGAACGCCTTTCGCGAATTGCTCTGCCGTGTCATCCGAGACCGGCGACTCAAGTGTCACCCGATAGGTTTTCTCACAGTGATGGCGCGGGGAGGTGATGCGGTGCGACCACTGACCGTCATCGGTCATCAGCACCAGGCCGGTGGTATCAATATCCAGACGCCCTGCCGCATGCAGCTTGTGCGCCACAGGTTCGTCGAGGAAGTAGAGCACCGTCGGGTGATCCGGATCGTCCGTTGAACAGACGTAACCTTCCGGTTTGTTGAGCATGAAGTAGCGCGGGCCATTCTGCTGGGTCAGCGGGTTGCCGTCATACTCCACCTGGTGGTCAGGCTGGAGTTTAAAAGCGCTGTCTTTCACAATGTCGCCGTCCACGGTTACGCGGCTGGCGCGAATTTCACGCCCGGCAATAGCGCGGCTTACGCCGAGTTGCTGAGCGATAAACTTATCAAGTCGCATGAAATCTTTTTAGCCTTAATGGTGCTGGAAGTCGGACTACGCGTCCGAAAAAGAAGCAGTCAGAAACAGTTCAGTATAATGGTCTGGTTGCGCCACTCAAGGGAAAAAGTTTCGTGGCATACTATATGCGAGTTAACTGAATAGAGAAGCCATGACGTTCACACTACGCCCCTATCAGCAAGAAGCCGTTGATGCCACCCTCGCCTGGTTTCGCAAGCACCGGGAACCCGCCGCCATCGTGCTCCCGACCGGAGCCGGTAAAAGCCTGGTGATTGCCGAACTGGCGCGCCTGGCTCGCGGGCGCGTGCTGGTGCTGGCGCACGTAAAAGAGCTGGTGGCGCAAAACCACGCCAAATATTGCGCGCTCGGCCTGGAGGCCGATATTTTTGCCGCCGGGCTGAAGCGCAAAGAGAGCCACGGGAAAGTGGTGTTTGGCAGCGTACAGTCCGTTGCGCGCAACCTGGACCTGTTTCGCAGCGAGTTTTCCCTGCTGATTGTCGATGAGTGTCACCGCATCAGCGATGACGACGACAGCCAGTATCAGCAAATCCTCACTCATCTGAGAGAGGTGAACCCTCACTTACGCCTGCTTGGCCTGACCGCCACGCCATTTCGTCTGGGCAAGGGCTGGATTTATCAGTTTCATTATCACGGCATGGTGCGTGGCGATGAAAAGGCCCTGTTCCGCGACTGTATCTATGAGCTTCCGCTGCGCTACATGATCAAGCATGGCTATCTGACGCCACCGGAGCGGCTGGATATGCCGGTCGTGCAGTACGATTTCAGCCGCTTACAGGCGCAGAGCAACGGGCTGTTCAGCGAGGCGGATCTTAACCATGAGCTGAAAAAACAGAAGCGGATCACGCCGCATATCATCAGCCAGATTGAAGAATTTGCGCAAACGCGCAAAGGGGTGATGATTTTTGCTGCTACCGTCGAACACGCGCGTGAAATCACGGGGCTTCTGCCCACCAACGACGCGGCGTTAATTACCGGTGAAACCCCCGGGCCGGAGCGCGACAGCCTGATTGAGGCTTTCAAAGCCCAGCAGTTCCGCTACCTGGTGAATGTCTCCGTATTAACCACCGGGTTTGACGCACCGCACGTTGACCTGATTGCGATTCTTCGCCCAACCGAATCCGTCAGCCTGTACCAGCAGATTGTCGGCCGTGGCCTGCGCCTGGCACCGGGCAAAACCGACTGTCTGATCCTCGATTATGCCGGTAATCCGCACGATCTCTACTCCCCGGAAGTGGGCACGCCAAAAGGCAAGAGCGACAACGTGCCGGTACAGGTGTTTTGTCCGGCCTGCGGGTTTGCCAACACTTTCTGGGGCAAAACTACCGCCGACGGCACGCTGATCGAACATTTTGGCCGCCGCTGTCAGGGCTGGTTTGAAGACGATGAAGGCCATCGCGAACAGTGTGATTTCCGCTTCCGCTTCAAAAACTGCCCGCAGTGCAACGCCGAGAACGATATCGCTGCCCGCCGCTGTCGGGAGTGTGACACGGTGTTGGTCGACCCGGATGACATGCTGAAAGCGGCGCTGAAACTGAAAGATGCGCTGGTGCTGCGCTGTTCCGGCATGGTCTTACAGCCCGGTGCGGATGAAAAAGGCGAGTGGCTAAAGATTACCTATTACGACGAGGACGGCGCAGACGTCAGCGAGCGGTTCAGGGTCCAGACGCCCGCCCAGCGCACCGCGTTCGAACAGCTCTTTATCCGCCCGCATACCCGCACGCCCGGCGTGCCGCTGCGCTGGATAACCGTTGCCGATATCGTGCGCCAGCAGGCGCTGCTGCGCCATCCTGATTTTGTTGTCGCCCGTAAAAAAGGGCAGTTCTGGCAGGTGCGTGAGAAGGTCTTTGACTATGAAGGACGCTTTCGCCGGGCAAACGAATTGCGCGGTTAACGGGACTTTTCGTTGATGCGCGAGCCATTTGAGTATAAAATGCCGCCCGCTTCACATCCGTGAGGCAGAACACTCACCTGCTGCTGGGTCGCCTGTAGCAGGGTTTTAAATACAGAGAGAAATCAATGTTCACTATCGAAGCAGAAGTACGTAACGTGCAGGGTAAGGGTGCGAGCCGCCGCCTGCGTAACGCTAACAAGTTCCCGGCTATCGTTTACGGTGGCGAAGCTGCTCCAGTTGCAATCGAACTGGATCACGACAAAGTGTGGAACATGCAGAACAAAGCTGAATTCTACAGCGAAGTTCTGACCATCGTTGTTGGCGGTAAAGAAGAAAAAGTGAAAGTTCAGGCTGTTCAGCGTCACCCGTTCAAGCCAAAACTGTCTCACATCGACTTCGTTCGCGCGTAATCGCAAACCTGTCGAGAAAAACCCCGCTTCTGCGGGGTTTTTTTATGGCCGCTACTTACCGCCTGAGGTGCGACGCTGGAGCTGATCGCGCAGATTCGGCGGCGTGCCTTTAATGGTCAGCGTGTCGGTCGCCGGATCCCAGAAGATACGTTCCCCGAGCAGCATGGCATCAAAGTTAATGGTTAACCCACCGCCGCTACCGGCAAATTTCGTCAGCTGACGGAGCGTACTGCGATCCGCCGGGAAGCTCTCTTCCAGCTCATAGCCTTTTTCCGCGGTAAATTCCTGGAAGCTGACTTCGCTGACGCCCGCCAGCTCTTTGGACAGCGACTCCAGCTCAATCTCTTCCCCGGCCTGTAACTGCTCGTTACAGTAGCTGTAAACCTGCTGACGCACGGTCTGACGCTCAGATTTATCCAGCTGCGCCTCAGCGGTAAAGTCATCCACCGCCTGGAGCAGACCTTTGTTCTGCGCTTTGGCGTTCAGCCCTTCACTGGCACCGAGGAAGTCCATAAAGAAATCGGCCACTTTGCGGCCCACGCGGCCTTTAAGGAAGGTCAGGTAGCGCGTCGATTCCGGATTGGTTTCCCATTCGGTTAAATCAATACGCGCCACAATATCCGCATGGTTGATATCCAGATAGTGCGTTGAGCTGATATCCAACTGCTCGTTCACACGCATGCTGCTTAAATTATTCAGCACGGTGACCAGCAGATACTCTACCGCCAGATAGCGGTAGTGGCAGAACAGGACGATACCGCCATCGGCGAAGGGATATTTCGCCAGTTCGTCACGAAGACGGCCGGTTGCAGCGCGGCTGAATGCCAGGAAATCCTCTTCGCCCTGACGTTGCAGGCGCAGGCTATCCGCCAGTTCGCTCTCTTCGCTGAACAAGCCATAGGCTTTATTTTTCGCGCTGTAGACGCGATGCAACTCCGCCATCATCTCGACAACGGTAGGCGTTGGTTCCAGTAACGAATCGCGTAGCACCACTTCAAGGGTTTGCTCATCACGCTTGATAAGCTGGTGCAAGGCAATCTGGTTGATTTCCAGACTCATGATAAACTCTCCTTTTAGACCGGGCGGTATTCAACCACCACCAACGCATGTGTGCAACAGAAGATAAAAAAGGGGAAAAAAAGCTGTTGCTACGGTAATATGTCGCCCTTCTCTCAACAAACTGATTTTGATTTATGCCACAACATTCCCGCTACAGTGACGAACACGTTGAACAACTGCTCAGTGAGCTGGTCAACGTACTGGAAAAACATAAAACGCCAACCGATCTCTCCCTGATGGTTTTGGGAAATATGGTTACCAACCTGATCAATACCAGCGTTGCTCCGGCTCAGCGTCAGGCGATCGCCAAATCTTTCGCCCAGGCTTTGCAGTCATCCGTTAGCGACGACCAGGCACACTAAGGGAAACGAACAACAGTTTATGGTGACGAATCGTCAGCGCTACCGTGAAAAAGTCTCCCAGATGGTCAGCTGGGGGCACTGGTTTGCACTGTTCAACATTCTGTTGGCGATGGTGCTCGGCTGCCGTTATCTGTTTGTGGCGGACTGGCCAACCACGTTAACCGGGCGTATCTACTCGTGGATGAGCCTTGTTGGTCACTTTAGCTTTCTGGTCTTCGCCACCTATCTGCTGATCCTGTTCCCACTGACGTTTATCGTCATGTCGCAGCGGCTGATGCGCTTCCTGTCCGCCATTCTTGCGACGGCGGGCATGACGCTGTTGCTTATCGACAGCGAAGTTTTTACCCGGTTCCACCTGCACCTGAATCCTGTCGTCTGGGAGCTGGTGATTAACCCGGATCAGAACGAGACCGCCCGCGACTGGCAGCTGATGTTTATCAGCGTGCCGATTATCCTGCTGATCGAAATGTTGTTCGCGACGTGGAGCTGGCAAAAGCTCCGCAGCCTGACCCGACGCCGACATTATGCGAAGCCCGTCGCGGCGCTCTTTTTCGCCTCATTTATCGGTTCGCACCTGATGTATATCTGGGCAGATGCGAACTTCTACCGCCCTATTACCATGCAGCGTGCGAATCTGCCGCTCTCCTATCCGATGACGGCGCGTCGTTTCCTTGAAAAACACGGTCTGCTGGACGCGCAGGAATATCAGCGTCGTCTGGTCGAACAGGGTAATCCGGAAGCGGTCAGCGTGCAGTATCCCCTGAGCGATCTGAAATATCGCGACATGGGGCGCGGTCAGAACGTGCTGCTGATTACCGTCGATGGCCTGAACTATTCTCGCTATGAGAAGCAGATGCCTGCCCTGGCTGAATTCGCTGAGAACAACATCGTATTCACTCAGCACATGAGTTCCGGTAATTCGACCGACGCGGGTATTTTCGGTCTGTTCTACGGCATTTCACCGAGTTATATGGACGGCGTGCTGTCGGCCCGTATTCCGGCTGCATTGATTACCGGGCTTAATCAGCAGGGCTACCAGCTGGGGCTGTTCGCCTCTGATGGTTTCAACAGCTCGCTGTACCGCCAGGCGCTGCTGTCTGATTTCTCACTGCCAGCCGCGCAGAGACAGTCTGACGATCGGACTGCTGACCAGTGGATAGACTGGCTGAAGCGCTATGCACAGGAAGATAACCGCTGGTTCTCCTGGGTTGCGTTTAACGGCACAAATTTTGATGACAGCAATCAGAAAGGCTTCGCGCGCCGCTATAGCCGTGCGGCGGGTGATGTCGATGCGCAGATCGCTCGCGTGCTGACCGCCCTTCGCGACGCGGGCAAGCTGGATAATACGGTCGTCATTATCACGGCGGGGCATGGCGTGCCGCTCGGCGACGAAGCGAAGGGCATGGACTGGTCGCGTCCGAACCTGCATGTCCCGCTGGTGATCCACTGGCCGGGCACTCCCGCGCAACGCATCAATATGCTGACCGACCATAAAGACGTCATGACCACGTTAATGCAGCGGCTGCTGCACGTTAGCACGCCGGCAATTGAATACTCGCAGGGACAAGACCTCTTTAGCGCCACGCGGCGTCATAATTGGGTCACGGCTGCTGGCGAAAACACGCTGGTGGTGACCACGCCGACGCTGTCCCTTGTGCTGAACAGCAACGGCAATTACCAGACGTACAGCCTCGAAGGTGAGAAGCTGAAAGACCAGAAACCGCAGCTCAGCTTGCTGTTGCAGGTGCTGACAGACGAGAAGCGCTTTATCGCTAACTGATTATTTATGAATCAGTTAGCGTTGCTTCCCCCTTGCAATCAAAAAGGAATCGAGTAGTATTCCTTTTATGCGTCGGCACGTAGCGCAGCCTGGTAGCGCACCGTCATGGGGTGTCGGGGGTCGGAGGTTCAAATCCTCTCGTGCCGACCAAAACTACACAAAAAAACCAGCCGCTTATGGCTGGTTTTTTATTGCCTGTCTTCGCATGCACAATGCTTAGTGCTTCTCACGCCCACCGAGAAAGAAAATCCCCAGCGGAATCGCCAGCAGAACGGTGAACACCAGACTGTAAACAAAGATCATCGCTGATTGCAGGACAAACATGCTGGTTGTCCACGCAGAGAGCGGGATGTTGTACTGCTCGATCACGCCGACAATGGTTGCTCGCCCCACGCATGCAGCAGCAATCATAAACACAACCAGTAACGCCAGCAGGAACTTGCGGCCTTCAGGTGTCTTCAGTTTTTCCCGTACCATCTCTTCTCCCTTTACAGATGAATAACAATAATTAACGCGTAAAATAACACGATCTCTGCACCGACTCCACCACAGCATTAAACACCAATAAAAGAGCATAAAAGCAGTGCTTTACTCCGTTTAAAATGAAAATGTGAGTAAATTACGCCAACCATTCACATGCATTATGTTAGTCTTTCCGGGATCGTTTTAACAAAAAGGAATGACAGTGAAAAACGCACCTAAATTTGCCATCGCCCTTATCGCCGCTGCGTGCGCCAGCACCAGCGCTTTTGCCAGCGAAACCCCAAAAGAGCAGCCGCTGGAAAAAGTTGCCCCGTATCCGCAAGCGGACAAAGGGATGAAGCGCCAGGTTATTCAGCTCCCGGCTCAGCAGAATGAAGGGAATTTCAAAGTCGAGCTGTTAATCGGCCAGACGCTGGAAGTGGACTGCAACCAGCATCGTCTGGGCGGCCAACTGGAAAGCAAAACACTGGAAGGCTGGGGTTATGACTACTATGTCTTCGACAAAGTAACCTCGCCAGTCTCCACCATGATGGCGTGCCCGGACGGCAAGAAAGAGAAGAAATTTATCACCGCCTATCTGGGTGATAACAGTCTGCTGCGCTATAACAGCAAGCTGCCGATTGTCGTTTATACGCCGGAAAACGTGGATGTGAAATATCGCGTATGGAAGGCGGATGAGACGGTAGGACAAGCAGTAGTTCGTTAAAAATAAGTCGGGTGGCGCTCACGCTTACCCGACCTGGAAAGGGTGCGTTCTGGTGCCCTCACCCCAACCCTCTCCCACCGGGAGAGGGAGAAAACACTAAAAACGGTAACGGATGTTACCGTTTTGCGTTTAGCTTACAGCGCGATATCCGCAACCGGCTTGCTTTCCGCCTGCGGCTTCAGCTCTGCCTTCGGCGCAGCATCCGCAGCCTGCGGTTTGACGTATTGCAGTTGCAGAACGCGGCTGGTGTATTCCAGCTCTTGTTCCGTGGCGTCAACGTTACCGTTCAGCTTCGTACCGTAGGATGGAATAATGGTTTTCAGCTTCGCCTGCCATTCCGGGCTGGATACTTTGTCCTTAAACACTTTTTCCATCAGGTGTAGCATGATTGGCGCAGCGGTAGACGCCCCCGGGGATGCTCCCAGCAGCGCGGCAATAGTGCCATCCTTATCGCTTACTACTTCGGTACCCAGACGCAGCACGCCGCCCTCTTTCGGATCGCGTTTGATGATCTGCACGCGCTGACCCGCCTGCCACAGGCGCCAGTCTTCTTTCTTCGCCTGCGGATAGTACTCTTTCAGCGCCTCGAAGCGTTCTTCATCAGAGAGCATCACCTGGCTAATAAGGTATTTCACCAGATCGAAGTTATCCAGTCCCACGTCCATCATTGGCTTGACGTTTGACGTCGTGGTCGCGCTCAGCAGATCCCACAGGGAACCGTTTTTCAGGAACTTGGTAGAGAATGTAGCGAACGGCCCGAACAGCACTACGCGCTTACCGTCCAGCATACGGGTGTCGATATGGGGAACGGACATCGGTGGCGCACCAACAGAAGCCTGACCGTACACTTTAGCCAGATGACGGTTAACCACTTCAGGGTTTTCCGACACCAGGAACTGGCCGCCAACCGGGAAGCCGGCGTAGTCGTCCGCTTCCGGAATACCGGACTCCTGCAACAGTTTCAGCGCCGCGCCGCCAGCACCGATAAACACGAACTTCGCCTTAATCACATGCTCGGCTTCGTTGTTTTTCAGATCGGCAACGGTCACGCTCCAGCTGTTATCCGCGTTGCGCTTGAAACCACGCACTTCGGAGCTGAGTTGCAGGTTAAAGTTCTCTTTTTTCTTCAGAGAGGCCACCAGCTGACGGGTGATTTCACCGTAGTTAACGTCAGTACCAATTTCAGTGCGGGTCGCCGCCACTTTCTGGTTCGGATCGCGGCCTTCCATAACCAGCGGCGCCCACTCTTTGATTTGAGCGTGATCTTCAGAGTATTTCATCCCGCGGAACAGCGTGCTCTGTTGCAGGGCTGCGTAGCGCGCGCGCAGGAAGTTGACGTTTTGATCGCCCCAGACAAAGCTCATGTGCGGAACGGTGTTGATGAAGGAGTGCGGATTGTGCAACACACCGCTGTTCACCTGGTGAGACCAGAACTGACGTGAGATCTGGAACGCTTCGTTGATCTCTACCGCCTTCTCGATACTAATGGAACCGTCCTTTTTCTGCGGCGTATAGTTCAGTTCCATAAGTGCCGAGTGCCCCGTCCCGGCGTTATTCCAGCCGTTAGAGCTTTCCTGCGCCACGCCATCAAGGCGCTCGACCATGGTCATGGACCAGTTCGGCTCTAATTCCTGAAGATATGTGCCCAGCGTGGCGCTCATGATGCCGCCACCAATTAAAAGGACATCCGTTTCCTGCTCTTTTGGTGCGTCAGCCTTCGCCGCCAGCGAGACGGCGTTCAGCCCCACGGCCAGAGAAAAGAGCACGGCAGTCATTTTTTTCATCATTTATGCCTTAGTTGAATAGTGCTTGATGCGTAGAAATTACAGGTGAAACACGCTGCGGTGGCACGGTAGCAACTTTTAAATATTGTTTAAAGGTTACGAAATTATTGTAATTGTGAAATTTAATGATGGATTGTTTGTAGGGTTTTGGCATACAGGCTGGCACCCGACGATTTTCCTGGCTATGATGCTGCACTTTGTGATCGCGCGCACGGAAGCCTGCCCCTACCAGCGAATTGTTATGTCATTACCTCACTCGTCTGTACCCCAAGAAGGCCATGTCGCCACCGTTTTACGTTCGCCTCAACGTCTGATGCGCGAAACCCTGGCCGGCGTGATTACCGCGCTGGCGCTGATCCCGGAAGTGATTTCGTTTTCCGTGGTCGCGGGCGTGGATCCGAAAGTGAGCCTTATCGCCTCCGTGGTGCTCTGTTTCGCCCTTTCCCTGCTCGGCGGGCGTCCGGCCATGGTGACGGCGGCGGCCGGTTCCGTCGCGCTGGTGATTGGCCCGATGGTCCATCAACACGGCGTACAGTACATTCTGCCCGCGGTGGTGATGGCTGGCGTGATTCAGATCCTGTTCGGCGCGCTGGGAATGGCGCGGCTGATGCGCTTTATTCCCCAGTCGGTGATGACCGGGTTTGTTAACGCCCTTGGCATTTTGATTTTCTTTGCCCAGGTGCCCCATTTCTGGAGCCGAAGCCCGCTGATAGTAGGCCTGTTCGTGCTGACGCTGCTGATTGTGCTGTGGGTGCCACGCTATATTAAAAGCGTACCCTCCCCACTGATTGCCATTGTGCTGCTGACTTTGTTCACCGTCACCAGCGGGCAAATCCTGCCGACGGTAGGGGATGAAGGCTCCATGAGCGGCGGTTTGCCGGGCTTTACGCAACTGCTGGTGCCGCTCAATCTGGAAACCCTGAGCATTATCTGGCCGTGCGCGCTAAGTATCGCTTTTGTTGGCCTGCTGGAATCGCTACTGACGGCTAAGCTGGTGGATGAACTGACCGTTACCCCTTCAAGCAAGCGCCGCGAGAGCATCGGTCTGGGCGTGGGGAATATTATGGCCGGGTTCTACGGCGGCATTGCGGGCTGCGCGATGATTGGGCAGACCATCGTTAACGTGGAGATGGGGAAAGGCAGAAGCCGTATCTCCACCCTTGCGGCGGGTATCGTACTGCTTGTGCTGGTTACGGCGCTCAGCGAGGTGATGGCCAAAATCCCGATGGCGGTACTGGCGGGTATTATGGCCATTGTGGCCGTCAAGACCTTTAGCTGGCATAGCGTTCAGCCCGGAACGCTGAAAAACGCGCCGGTGGCTGAAACCGTCGTGATGCTGGTGACGGTTGTGGCAACGGTTTCCACCGGCAACCTGGCGATTGGCGTGCTGGGCGGGATTGTGATGATGTTCATCCTCCCTGCCCGACTTAAGCAAAAAGCACTGGCTACAGAAGAAAAATCGTCGCCAGTCCAAGAAAAATAAAGAAACCGCCAGTATCGGTAATGGCGGTGATCATCACGCTCGACCCCACCGCGGGGTCGCGCCCCAGCCGGGTCATCGTCAATGGGATAATCACGCCCATCATCGCCGCCACCAGCAGGTTCAGCACCATCGCCAGCATCATGACCCCGCCCAGCGCCATATCATCGTACAGCCACCAGGTAATGCCGCCCATGATGCCGCCCCAGACCAGGCCGTTAATCAGCGCGACGCCCATCTCCCTGAAAATCAGCCACGAAAAATTACCCGGCTGAATGTTTTCCAGCGCCAGGGCGCGAACGATCATGGTGATAGTCTGGTTGCCGGTGTTCCCGCCGATCCCCGCCACAATCGGCATCAACGACGCCAGGGCCACCAGCTGGGAAATGGTATGTTCGAAGCCGTCAATAACGCGGGACGCCACGAACGCGGTGCATAAATTGATGGCGAGCCACGCCCAGCGGGTTTTGACGGCCTTGCCGACGGAGGCATGAACATCGTCTTCGGCACTGATACCGCCAAGGGCACGCAGGTCGTTATCGGTCTCTTCATAGACCACGTCAACGATCTCATCAATGGTCAGACGCCCCATCAGCTTGCCCACCGAATCCACCACCGCCGCGCTCACCAGGTCATCACGTTCGAAGGTACGCGCGGCTTTTTCGGCATCGTCTTCCGGCGAGAAGACCATCGGCTCGGTTTCCATGACCTCACTTACCCGCTGCTGGGTGCTGTTCAGCAGGATCGTTTTCAGCTCCAGCTCCCCGAGCAGGGTTTTATCCCGCGAGGTGACGAACAGTTTATCGGTGTTGTCCGGCATACTGCCCAGGCGACGAAGATAGCGCTGCACCGTACCCAGGGTGACGTCCGGACGCACGGTGATGACGCCAAACTCCATGATCGCGCCGACGCTGTTTTTCTCGTAGTGCATCACCTGACGCACGCGCGCCCGCTCCTCGGCAGGCAGGGAAGCCAGCAGGCGTCCGGTCAGGTTGCGCGGAAGATGCTGAACGAGGTAAATCTGCTCATCGATATCCAGCGTTTGCAGGGCGTCAAGAATGTCCCGATCGCTCATCTCATCGATAAGGTCATCCCAGACGTTTTCCGAGGCTTCAAGCAGCACCTGACCGCGCTCATGATCCTGCACCAGCCGCCACAGGGCGTGGCGCTCCTCGGAAGGCAATGCCTCCAGGGTGTCCGCCAGATCCGGAGGTGGTAAATGTGCAACCAGCGCACCTACCTCAGCAATATCGTCGGCCAGCGTGCCGACATCATATTGCTCAGCCAGGGTTAGCTTACCCAATAACGTTGACGTGACCGCTTTATCGGTCGTCAGGAGCCAGATGAGCCGCGCACGCTCCTGGTCACGCTGCCTGGCGCTGTTTTTCTTTAATACCGACATCAATCATAAATCCATTAAATGAGTTGGCGTTAAGCATAGCGCGGGGATATGTAAATAAGAATAAACGGCGGGTCGGGATGGAGAAAAAAACGGCATATATGAAAAATGAGTGTGCCGGGGGCCACCCGGCACAATTGCAATCAGGCCGTGCGCGCCACCGCGTCCCGTGACGCCGCATCGCGCTCATCGCCGGTCAGCTCGCTCAGTTTGCCGTCGCGCATCTCCAAAAGACGGTCGGCGTGAATGAAGTAGTGATCGTCATGGCTGATGGCAAAAATGGTTTTCCCCATCGCCTGCATCAGCGGCAGCAGGACCTGATAGAACTCGCGACGGAAGTGCGGGTCCTGATCGGCGGCCCATTCATCCAGCAGGATGATGTCGCGCTCTTCGGCCAGCGCCAGCAGCAGCGCCACGCGCTTCTTCTGCCCTTTCGACAGCTTGAGATTCAGGATTTTGCCATCCTGTAGCTCCAGCTTGTGTGACATTTGCAGATGCGCAAGCCACTTCTCCACCAGCGCCGGATCCGCCTGCTGCCCTTCCGGGCCCAGCAGCCGGTCGAACAGCCAGACGTCGGTAAATACCGCCGAAAAGAGCTTGCGGTAGTCCTCCGGTTTCTCCGCGCTCAGCGCTTTGCCATCCAGCAAAATTTCGCCTGACTGCGGCTGGTAGAGGCCCGTCAGCAGCATCGCCAGCGTGGATTTGCCGCTGCCATTACCGCCGATCAGGAACAGCAGTTCGCCGCGGTGAATGGTCAGATTTATCGGCCCCACGGAGAAGGCGTTATCCTGATAGCGGAAGGTCACGTTACGCAGCTCAAGCGTTTGCCAGTTCGGGAAGGCCTGCGGGCGCGGGAACTCAGCCTTAAACGGCGCAAGGTCGAACTTCTTCAGCTTGTTGAAGGCCACCTGTGCACTCAGCAGCGTCGGCAGTGCGCCAACGGCCGACAGCAGCGGCGTGCGTAAAAACAGCAGCGTCAGGGAGTACGTTGCCGCCACGTTGGTATCCGCCCACCCCAGGCTGTTCGCCATCCAGAACACCAGGCCAATGGCACCCAGCATCATGATGTTGGACCAGTTCACGGCGCTCAGGTGGAACGTATCGGCGCGAATAATGTGATGACGATATTCGTGCGCATCCGGGATATAGAGATGATTGAAGATATGTTCGGCGCGCTCGCGGTTCAGCGTCAGCTCTTTGCGCCCTTCCAGCACTGTCTGATAATCGTTATAGAGCTTGTCTTCCGTTTCGCGCAGCACCGCCATGTGCTTATAGACGCGTGATACCAGCAGGAACCCGCCCCAGATGGTAATAACAATCCACAGCGCCGTTACCGCCAGCATTTTGCTGGAGAGCCAGGCGAGATAGGCTGCCGAGCCAAAGGTCAGGATGATCCCCTGCACCAGCTCCGGCAGGCGCACAAAGGCGATGGTAATGGCGCGCACATCGCTGGTCAGCCCCGCCAGCAGAGAAGCACTTCCCAGCTGTTCGATGCGTTCCACTTGAGTATCAAGGATCCGTTTGATGAACTCGCTGCGCAGACGGAAAACGAAGTGGTGGCCGAGCGCGGTCAGCGCCAGCTGTGACCCGAGCGTGACTGCCATCAGCAGCAGCAGTAAACCCAGAAATTCCGGCAGGACGGAGAGTGACGTGTCGACCATTTCGATCAAACGCACGTTAATGAAGGCAATCAGGCCGATCCCCAGCGCCGCGCTGGCAAGGCTTAGCGCCATCACCGCGATAAAAGGCCAGCGATACTGCCGCCAGACAAGAAGAAGTAGTTGCATGCAGAGCAATCCGGACAAGAAAAATCAGCCAGCAGTGTAAACTGCCTTTCACACACATCAAGAATAATTCTTATTTTTATTCTCTGTACGCTGCCTGGCGGAACGTGAGGTTGTAGCGAAACGCCCCCGCCACCGGGTGATCGCCATTTTTAAGCGGCTGAATACCGTGATAAAAAAGCCGTGATTCACCGCCCCAGACCACCACATCGCCATGCTCCAGCATCAGCCGTTTGAGCGGGTCGTTGCGCCGCAGGCCGCCAAACTGAAAGACAGCGGGCAACCCAAGGGATACCGAGACAATCGGCGCGCGCAGGTCAGGCTCGTCCTTATCCTGATGCAGGGAGAGTTTTGCGCCGACGGCATAGCGGTTGATCAGACAGGCATCGGGACGAAAATCAGGATAGCCGGCCGCCACGGCGGCATCGTGACACAGCGCCTGAAACGCCTCCGGCATCGGTGGCCACGGCCGATACGTCAGCGGGTCGTTCGCGGCATATACATAGCCCCGCTCATTCGTCGCCCATCCCAGTTCGCCGCAGTTGGTCATCGCCACGGACATGGTATACCCGCCCGGCGTGACCATATGGCGAAACGGCGAACGGGCGGTGACGGTATCAATACCGTCGAACAGCGCCGCCGCGCGGGAAAGCGCAAAACGTCTCAGGATCGTCGCCCCCGGCGCGAGCGGCTCCTGCCAGGGTTCAGCATCAGCAAAAAGATCGAGCATTATCCCTCCGGGTTGTTCGCCTCACGTTTCAACAATAGCACCTTACGCGTTGCACCCCAGCGATAACCCGACAGCGCACCGTCGTTACGCACCACGCGGTGACAGGGGATAACTATCGCCAGTTTATTGGCTCCGCAGGCCCCCGCCACGGCACGTACGGCATTGGGTTTACCAATGGCCTTCGCCACCTGCTGATAGCTTGCCGTTTCACCGCAGGGGATAGCCCGCAGCGCCTGCCAGACCTGCTGCTGGAAAGCGGTACCCCGGATATCCAGCGGTAACGTCAACGGCATCGCGCGGCTGTCGACAGAGGCAATCACCTGACGAACACGCCCGGCAAATGCGCCTTCCATCGGTTCACGGACGGCAAGCGGAAACAGTGACAGCAGCTCAGCCGTCAGCCCGGCGTCGTCATCACCCAGCAGTATTGCGCAGATCCCGCGCTCGCTTTCCGCCACCAGACAGTGGCCCAGCGAGCAGTCGCTGATGGCATAGCGGACCGCAGCCTCTCCGTTACGGTACTGTTTCGCCGTCATGCCCAGCGCGCCGTTGGCTTTACGGTAGTAGCTGCTGCCGTCCGGGAAGCCAGCGGCCAGTACGGCGTCGGTGATTTTACCGCCCTGTGCAAGCAGGCTACGCAGGCGTTGTTCACGCGCAGCCTGCTGCCATGCTTTCGGCGTCATGCCGGTGACGGATTTAAACAAGCGGTGGAGATGGAACGGACTCATGCCAACCTGCTGCGCCAGGGCCTCCAGGTTCAGCGCGGCATCCTGCTCAAGCAGTCGGCAGGCCAGCGCAACGTTGGCCTTTTTCTGCGCCATAGGGTCGACCTGGTCCGGCCTACAGCGCTTACAGGGGCGGAAACCCGCCTGCGCGGCCTGGTGAGCATCAGGATAAAAGCAGACATTTTTACGCAGCGCGTGGCGGGCACGGCAGGACGGACGACAATAAATGCCGGTCGTCTGCACGGCAAAGACAAACTGGTTATCCGCACGCGGATCGCGGGCCAGAACAGCCTGCCAGCGATCCTCATCGGTAAGATAGGTTGTGTTTTTCATCATCGGCTCCTCTTACAAGCATACGCTCAGCTTGCCTGAACGCCACCGAACAAAAACCCGCAACCTTGCTTTTTAATTTTTTTCGCTCACCAGGAAGCTGTTGAACTGCGGTGAACTCCAGGTTTTAAACCCGTCAGCCTCTTTGGTGATCATATAAACGGCCAGCCCTTCCTGACGCACCACCTCTTTGGCCTTCTCCGTGCCGAGCACCATCAATCCGGTATCCCAGGCGTCGGCTTCCAGCGCAGTTGGCGCTATCACCGTCACGGACACCAGGTTGTGGGTAATCGGGCGTCCGGTTTGCGGATCAATCACATGCGAGATACGTTTGCCATCCAGCTCGTAATAGTTGCGGTAGCTTCCGGAGGTGCTGATACCGTGCCCGTTGATGTCGACAATCGCCTGCACCGCGTTCTGCTGATCGGTTGGTTTTTGGATGGCCACTCGCCACGGCCTGCCGCTGGCGTTCATGCCCCGGCTGACGAGCGCGCCCCCGACGGAAACCAGATAACGGGGAATACCTTCCTGCGCCATCAGGGCCGCGAGATGATCCGCAGCATACCCCTCGCCTACCGTGGAGAGATCCACAAACAGGTCGGGAATGTCTTTTTGCAGGTATTGCTGACCGTACTGGGAGATCACCGCCAGATGCTGTAACCCTGTACGCGCGCGGGCGTCGTCGATGGCGGCTTGATCGGGTGTGGTCACCGGCTGCTTGTTGGGGCCAAATCCCCACAGGTTCACCAGCGGCCCCACGGTCACATCCATTGCGCCGTTGGTTTTGTAGCCCACGCGCATGGCTTCCGTGACGATATCGGCCATTGCTTCGCTCACCGGCCACAGCGAGGTGCTGCTGGAGCGATTGAAACGCATCAGCGCTGAGTCATTTTTATAGGTAGAGAGTAGCTGATCGTCGGCATCCAGCTGCGCCTGAATTTTACCGCGTAGTTCTTCAGCGCGGGACTTATCAATATCCATCACGCTGACGCGCCAGAAGGTCCCCATGGTTTTCCCTTCCAGCACCGTCGCGGCGGGTGCGTCGATTTTTGCGGGCTGTGTAGAAGAGTCACACGCGGTCAGGAGTAAAAAAGTCGCCAGAACGCTGGCGCGTAAAAAAGTCATATCCATTGGTTATTATCCTCATGCCAGGGCGGCAAGAGTACACTAAAACAGCGTATTTGAAGACCCTAAAAAAGCACGAAAAAAGGGGCCTGATGGCCCCTTTGTTGCAGTATGAGCAATTAGAACTGGTAAACCAGACCCAGCGCGACGATATCGTCAGTACCGATACCTGTCTGACGGGTGAAGTCATTTTCATCCAGCAGATTGATTTTGTAATCAACATAGGTGGACATGTTTTTGTTGAAGTAGTAAGTCGCACCCACGTCAACATACTTCAGGATATCCTGATCGCCATAGTTTTCGATGTCTTTACCTTTAGACTGCAGGTAAGCCACGGATGGACGCAGGCCGAAGTCGAACTGATACTGAGCAACCACTTCGAAGTTCTGTGCTTTGTTAGCCCAGCCCTGATCGCCAACGCGGGTCGCGTTGTAAGTCTGAGTATACTGTGCAGCCAGGTAGATGTTGTTCGCGTCGTATTTCAGACCACCGGTGTAGGTCTCTGCGCGATCGCCTTCACCGTAGTAGCCCGCAGCGTTCTGGTCAGCAGTACGTTTAGAACTGGTGACTGCCGTACCGAGTGCGAAGCCTTCGCCCAGATCGTAAGTCAGAGAGCCGCCGTAGCCGTCACCGTTCTGACGCAGCGCGTCACGACCGTTGTTGGTCTGGCCTTCGCCGCTTGGGCTGCCGTTTTTACCCTGGTACTGCAACGCGAAGTTCAGACCATCAACCAGACCGAAGAAGTCCTGGTTACGGTAGGTCGCGAAGCCGTTACCACGCTGCTGCATGAAGTTGTCAGAACCGTAGGTATCGCCGCCGAATTCCGGCAGAACGTCGGTCCAGGAAGTCACATCGTAAACAACGCCGTAGTTACGACCGTAGTCGAATGAACCCGCATCAGCGAATTTCAGACCTGCGAACGCCACACGCGTCCATGAGTTGTTTTCGTTCTCACCAGAGTTACCCTGGATCTGGTATTCCCACTGGCCGTAACCGGTCAGCTGGTCGTTAACCTGAGTTTCGCCTTTGAAGCCCAGACGCATGTAGGTCTGGTCGCCGTCTGCACTGTCGTCATCAGAGAAATAGTGCAGGCCATCCACTTTACCGTACAGATCTAATTTGTTGCCG
This sequence comes from Enterobacter cloacae complex sp. 402C9, assembly GCF_050030745.1. Taxonomy (NCBI): domain Bacteria; kingdom Pseudomonadati; phylum Pseudomonadota; class Gammaproteobacteria; order Enterobacterales; family Enterobacteriaceae; genus Enterobacter; species Enterobacter cloacae complex sp. 402C9. The sequence continues at coordinate 3,136,806 of NZ_JBLGUW010000001.1, forward strand.
TCTTTGTTATAAATTTCAGCCGCATTTGCTGCGCCTGCCACCAGCAGAGCTGGTACCAGGAGGGACAGTACTTTAACTTTCATTTTATTAACCCTCTGTTATATGCCTTATTATTTACCACTGCTTACTGGTCAACCCTCTTAACCAGTCGGCAAGTTCATTCTCCTCAAAAATGCAGAATAATCCAACAGGAATATGATACGAAAACTTTGAAGATGTTTCACTTTACCATCAAGATGTTTCAATATGTAAATTTCAAGGAACTTTCACAAAGCATCAAAAGTTTAAAAATATAGCACGGATAATCAAAACAAAAATATATCCTATAAAATTCAAAAGACTAACTTAAAAAAGAGTACAGCACTGAATGACAAAAAAATTCCCGTCAACACCACTAAAATAACCCTCGCTATCATCATTAACTTTATTTATTACCGTCATTCAGTTCTGAATGTCTGTTTATCCCTAATTGAACCGGATGCTCCGCATTCGGTTTTTTTTTACCTTTCTTTACGTCAACAGACATTTTATGTGCTACCCGTCTGTAATGATAACGACTATTAACTAAATCCATCGCCCGGCGATTACAGATTTTCCTTTTCACTTTCAAAATTAATTTCTTGTTAATTCGTGCTATTTTACTGCCGTTGTAACAGCATATTTGTACATTTCACTGGGTTTTGTACATCTTTCACACGGATGACGTTGAAGCGGGTTGCGACAGATAAAAAGTCAAGGTCATACCGATAACGACGCTGGAAATTCAGTTATTACCCTTTATACTGCCCTATCCCATTACCGCGCGGCCATTACGGGTTAAACACATCGATGAGTCAGACTGAAACTACCGCCCCGAGCAAATTCTCCCTTCTACCGGGCAGCATCACCCGTTTCTTTCTTCTGTTGATCGTTGTGCTGTTAGTCACAATGGGAGTGATGGTTCAGAGCGCCGTGAATACCTGGCTTAAAGATAAAAGCTATCAAATTGTCGATATCACCCATGCGGTGCATAAGCGCATTGATACGTGGCGCTACGCGACCTGGCAAATCTACGACAATATCGCCGCCGCACCTGCCACCTCATCAGGCGAAGGGTTGCAGGAAACGCGCCTTAAGCAGGATGTGTATTACCTTGAAAAACCGCAGCGCAAGACGGAAGCCCTGATTTTCGGCTCGCACGACAGCGCAACGCTTGAGATGACGCAGCGGATCTCCTCCTATCTGGACACCCTGTGGGGCGCCGAGACCGTACCGTGGTCCATGTATTACCTGAACGGTCAGGACAACAGCATGATCCTGATCTCGACCCTGCCGCTTAAGGATCTCTCGTCGGGCTTTAAAGAGACCACCGTTGGCAGCATTGTCGATTCCCGTCGGGCAGAAATGCTGCAACAGGCCAACGCGCTGGACGAGCGCGAAAGTTTCTCGTCATTACGCCGTCTTGCCTGGCAGAATGGCCACTACTTTACGCTGCGAACCACCTTTAACCAGCCGGGCCATCTGGCGACCGTGGTTGCCTTCGATCTGCCAATTAACGATCTTATCCCGCCGGATATGCCGCTGGACAGTTTCCGACTGGAGCCAGACAACAGCACCCAAAATATGCGCACGCCGTCGGATAAAGAAGGCCCGGACAGCGTAGCGATCTCATTTAATGGCTCGAAGATTGAGATTGCCTCATCGCTCAACTCAACCGGTATGCGGCTGGTGTGGCAGGTGCCTTTTGGCACCCTGATGCTTGATACCCTGCAAAACATTATGCTGCCGCTGCTGTTGAATATCGGCCTGCTGGCGCTGGCGCTGTTTGGCTACAGCACCTTCCGTTTCCAGTCGGGCCGCCAGAGCGACTCGACGTCGGTATCAGCCGGGACCAGCAACGAGTTGCGTGTTCTTCGTGCCCTGAATGAAGAGATTATTTCCGTGCTGCCGCTTGGGGTGCTTGTTCACGATCAGGAGGCAAACCGGACGGTGATGAGCAACAAAATTGCCGATCACCTTCTGCCGCATCTTAACCTGCAAAATATTACGGCCATGGCGGACCAGCATCAGGGCGTCATTCAGGCCACCATTAATAATGAACTGTATGAGATCCGTCAGTTCCGCAGTCAGGTCGCCTCGCGCACGCAAATCTTCATCATCCGCGATCAGGATCGCGAAGTGCTGGTGAATAAAAAGCTCAAGCAGGCGCAAAGGCTGTATGAGAAAAACCAGCATGGCCGCGCGGCGTTTATGCAAAACATTGGCGATGCCTTTAAACAGCCGCTGAAGTCACTCGCCACGCAGATTGCTGATTTAAGCACGCCGGAAAGCCGACAGCTTAGCAGTCAGGCCGACTCGCTGGTTCGTCTGGTGGACGAAATCCAGCTTGCGAACATGCTGGAGAATGACATCTGGAAGGGCACCCCTACGCTCTTCTCCATCCAGGATCTGATTGATGAGGTGGTTCCGGAAGTCCTGCCGGTGATCAAGCGCAAAGGGCTCCAGCTGCTGATCAACAACCATTTACCGGCCAACGACGAGCGTCACGGCGATCGCGATGCGCTGCGTCGCATCCTGATGATGTTGATTCAGTATGCCGTCACCACGACACAGATCGGCAAGATCACCCTTGAAGTCAGCACCGATGAGTCCACCGACGATCGTCTGACGTTCCGTATTCTGGATACGGGCGAAGGCGTCACCGTGAGCGAAATCGATAACCTGCACTTCCCGTTCCTGAACGATACCCAGCGCGACCACTACGGTAAGGCGAATGCCCTCACCTTCTGGCTCTGCGATCAGCTGGCGCGTAAGCTGGGCGGTCATCTGAACATTAAGGCGCGCGAATCCCTCGGCACCCGCTACTCCTTGCATGTTAAAATGGCGGCGAATCCTCAGGAAGAGGATGAAGAGCGTCTGCTGGATGATGTGGTGGTGATGGTGGACGTGACCTCAAGTGAGATCCGTAATATCGTCGTTCGTCAGCTGGAAAACTGGGGCGCGTCCTGCATTACCCCGGACGAAAGGCTCGCGAGTCAAGAATTTGATCTATTTTTAACTGATAATCCGTCTAATCTTACTGCCTCCGGCTTGCTTTTAAGCGATGATGAGCCAGGCGTGCGGAAAATCGGCCCTGGGCAGCTGCGCGTCAACTTTAATATGAGCAATGCAATGCAGGAAGCTGTATTACAACTGATTGAAGAGAATCTGGCGCAGGAAGAGATCCTGGAGTCACCGTTAGGCGGCGATGAAAATGCCGAACTCCATGCCAGCGGATATTATTCGCTCTTCGTTGATACAGTACCAGATGATGTTAAGCGGTTGTATACTGAGTCCGCTGCGCAGGATTTTGCAGCGCTGGCACAGACAGCACACCGGCTTAAAGGGGTGTTTGCCATGCTTAATCTGGTTCCCGGCAAGCAGTTATGTGAAACGCTGGAACATCTAATTCGTGAGAAAGATGCCTCTGGCATTGAAAAATACATCAGCGACATTGACGCTTACGTCAAGAGCTTGCTGTAGCAAGGTAGCCTTATACATGAACAATATGAACGTAATTATTGCCGATGACCATCCGATTGTACTGTTCGGTATTCGCAAATCACTTGAACAGATCGAGTGGGTGAATGTAGTCGGTGAATTTGAAGATTCCACAGCCCTTATTAACAACCTGCCTAAACTTGATGCGCACGTGCTCATTACCGATCTCTCCATGCCTGGGGATAAATACGGTGATGGGATTACGCTCATCAAATACATTAAACGCCACTTCCCGGACATTTCGATCATTGTTCTGACCATGAACAATAACCCGGCGATCCTGAGCGCCGTTCTGGATCTTGATATTGAAGGGATTGTGCTGAAACAAGGCGCACCTACCGATCTGCCTAAAGCGCTGGCGGCGCTACAGAAAGGGAAGAAATTCACGCCTGAGAGCGTCTCACGCCTGCTTGAAAAAATCAGCGCAGGTGGCTATGGCGACAAGCGTCTCTCGCCTAAAGAGAGTGAAGTTCTGCGTCTGTTCGCTGAAGGTTTCCTGGTTACTGAAATCGCCAAGAAACTGAACCGCAGTATCAAAACCATCAGTAGCCAGAAAAAATCCGCGATGATGAAGCTGGGTGTGGATAACGATATCGCCCTGCTGAACTATCTCTCTTCCGTGACGCTGAGCGCAACGGACAAAGATTGATCGTCGCTGTCTACGCCGGGTGACCCTCGCGGTTACCCGGTCTAAAGACCCCGTAGGCCCGCGCAAGCGCAGTGCCGTCGGACACATAAAAAAGGCCCTTTCGGGCCTTTTTTATTGTCTTGCTTTTCGCACCCGCTCCGCATACACGGATAGCGTCTGCTTCAGTACATCCAGCGTGACCGGCTTCGACAGGCAGCTGTCCATTCCCGACTCCAGACAGCGCTGCTTCTCCTCCGCCAGTGCGTTGGCTGTCACCCCCACCACCGGCAGCGTCAGCCCCAGCTGTCGGATACGCTGCGTCAGACGATAGCCGTCCATGTTAGGCATGTTCACATCGCTGAGCACAATATCAATATGATTCTTACTTAAGACATTCAGGGCATCCACGCCATCATTGGCCGTTTTACACTGATAGCCCAGAGAGCCAAGCTGGTCTGCGAGCAGACGACGGTTAATCGGATGATCGTCGACGACCAGAATCATCATATCGTCATTCACCGATGCCAGCTCATCAGGGGAAGCCAGCACGGTAGCGCCATCGCTGTCCTCAAGCTGTACGCTGTAAATACGCGCCAGCAAGCCCAACATTTCGTGCGGTGTCGCCACACTGTGCACCCATACCCCGGGCGAACGCTCAATCGGAATACCGATATGACGGCGGCAGAACATCACCACGCCCCGCCCCGCCCACGCCTTGTCTGGCTCAACGTCAGTAATCAGCATGTCATCTGCGTCCGGCGTCTGGCCTTCATAGCGTGAGACCCGCACACCGCTGCTGGTCAGCATCGAGGTCAGGAAATCATGTAAGGAGGCGTTGTGCACCGCCAGCCAGCAGTGCTTTTCGCTCAGCCCGTCGACCGTGGTTTTCACCGGATAGTGTGCCGAGTAGAGCGGGATACGGATGGTGAACTGGCTGCCCATACCCGGCTCGGTATCGACGGAGATATCCCCGTCCATCATGCTGATAAGCTTCTCGCAAATCGCCAGACCCAGCCCGGTCCCCTGGAAATTACGCTGGACGCCCGTCCCCACCTGGAAGAACGGATCGAACAGGCGAACGACCTCTTTCGCCGGAATGCCAACACCGGTGTCGCGTACGCGAATAGTCAGGTACTCCCCTGCCCGGCAGACATGCAGCACAATACAGCCGATATCGGTGAATTTGATGGCATTGCTTAGCAGGTTCGAGATGACCTGTTGCAGACGCATCGGATCGCCATGCAGCGTCAGCGGCACATCCGGCTCGATAAAGCAGTACAGCCCCAGCTGTTTGCGCACCACCAGCGGCAGATAGTTGGCGCTGATATGGTTCATCACCTCGCGCGGGGAGAACTCACGCGGTTCTATTTTCAACTGCTCGGATTCAATTTTAGAGAAGTCGAGAATATCGCTGATAATTTTCAGCAGCAGGCTGGACGAGTTGTTCATCGCCGTCACCAGGCGGTCGACCCCTTTCGGCAGCTCTTTGGTCTGGAGAAGATCGAGGTTACCGATAATGCCGTAAAGCGGCGTACGCAGCTCATGGCTGACGGTCGCGAGGAACATCGATTTCGACTGGCTGGCCTGCTCCGCCGCCTGCGCCATATCCTGCAATGACTCTTCCATCTTAACGCGCGCGGAGACGTCCACCAGCACGCAAATCGCCACGTTTTCATTGCGGTAGCGCGAATGGACGAAGCTGATTTGCAGATTGGTGTGCGTGCTGGTCAGCACATCCACAAAGTTAACCTGTTGCCCACAGATGATCTGCGTTAACCGCTGGCGGTCTTCATGCGTGAGCATGTTCAGGTAGTTATGGGCAAGCTCGTTACTGAGGATATTTGTCCCGTCCTGAGTACGCAGGATACAGATCCCCACCGGCGCCGAGGCGACAATCTTACGGTTAAACTGCTCGTGCTCCTCCAGACGCTGAGCATCCGCTTCCGCCGGAATAAAGATCCGCCGCTCATACATTCTCGCCAGCATAAACAGCGCGACGCCTACCGCGATGTTCAACAAAATGGCGTTAAGGATCAGGATGCGAATGCGCTCCAGCACCTTGTCCACCGGCAGCGAATAGACAATGCTCAGCGACGATGGCGGTAAACTTTTCTTCAGCACCAGCTCGCGGAACCCGGAGGTATAGCCAAACCATGACCGCTCCTGCATCCAGCTGGGCTCCACCTTCAGGCGGTTTTCAGGCCCGGTAAGGGAGATGAGTGGGTGGCCGTTCTCATCCAGAATGGTCACGCCCATCGGCAGACTGCCCGGCGTGAAGAAGTTTTCCATGCGGATGGTTTGTTCAATCCCCAGCAGCGCTTGCAGGCGGTTTCCGAGGTAAACCGGAGTCAGGGCATAGAAATAGCCGACGCCCATGCGCGGCCCCTGGCTTATCCAGAAGATGTTGTTCCCGCGCTCTTCCTGAGGCGCATTGCGGTATTTCACTATCCGCTCATGCAGGCTTTTCAGCGCGTCTTCGCGTTCGACGGGCATATCTCGCAGACCGAAGTCCGCCATGCAAAGATTTTCGTTGCCAATCAGGTAGACGCGGTTTAGATCGTAAGCGGCCGAAAAATTATCGCGCCAGTAGCGCATAAACCATGACAGGGACTCCAGTGAGCCACGCCAGGCTTTGCCCATCGCGGAACAATCGGAGTCCGGGAAGAGCGGTTCGAAATCAGGTACTTCGGTTTTTTCATCCCGACCGCGGAGGGCAAGAATGCCGTTCTCCGCCGTCAGTCGATTCTCAGCGATATACTTAAGCTCTTTCATCACGTCAGACGTGCGCTGGATATAGCGCTGGGCCTGATCCGAGCTTAAGTTAAACTCCTGGCGGATCTCCGCTTCTTTCTGGTGTAACGCGTTAACGATGTAAAACACCGAGAGCAGTGCCACCAGCAACCATAGCAGTAGCGCAAGCGCCCGAAACAGATAGCGAGAGACTTTTAACGTGGTACGAAAGGAGACGAGGTATTTCAAAGGGGCGAGGCTCCGCCATCGGGGAAAAAAGAATGTGGTTAAGGTAGCGGTAAACGCGGCTTGTCGCAACGTTCACTTGTCTGCTTGCGCAAAACAAAAGGGCCGGAAACCGGCCCTTTATGCGTCAGGAGACGTTACTCGTCAGCGTCATCCGCTGCTTCATCATCGGTGTCCGCTTCCGGGACGATTTCATCATCCCCTTCCGCGACGCTGCCGTCGATAGAGTCGAGCTCTTCGTCATCCACCGGCTCAGCAACGCGTTGCAGACCGACGACGTTTTCATCTTCCGCAGTACGGATGAGGATAACGCCCTGGGTGTTACGACCCACCACGCTGATCTCTGACACGCGGGTACGCACCAGCGTACCGGCATCGGTGATCATCATGATCTGGTCCGCGTCGTCCACCTGTACCGCGCCAACAACGGAACCGTTGCGCTCGGTTACTTTGATGGAGATAACGCCCTGCGTGCCGCGAGACTTGGTCGGGTATTCGCTTTCCGCCGTACGTTTACCGTAGCCGTTCTGGGTGACGGTCAGGATTGCGCCTTCGCCACGCGGAACGATCAGGGAAACCACGCTGTCTTCACCCGCCAGCTTGATACCACGCACGCCGGTCGCCGTACGACCCATTGCGCGCACGGCGTTCTCTTTAAAGCGCACCACTTTACCGGCCGCAGAGAACAGCATCACTTCATCAGAACCGGAGGTCAGATCCACGCCGATCAGCTCGTCGCCTTCGTTCAGGTTCACCGCGATGATCCCGGCGGAACGTGGACGGCTGAATTCGGTCAACGCGGTTTTCTTCACGGTACCGCTCGCGGTTGCCATAAAGACGTTCACGCCCTCTTCGTACTCGCGTACCGGCAGAATGGCGGTGATACGTTCGTTCGCTTCCAGCGGCAGCAGGTTAACGATAGGTCGACCCCGCGCGCCACGGCTCGCTTCCGGCAGCTGATAGACTTTCATCCAGTACAGACGGCCCCGGCTGGAGAAGCAGAGGATCGTGTCGTGGGTATTGGCCACCAGCAGACGGTCAATGAAGTCTTCTTCTTTAATACGCGCCGCAGATTTGCCTTTACCACCACGACGCTGTGCTTCGTAGTCGGTCAGCGGCTGATACTTCACGTAACCCTGGTGAGACAGCGTCACGACCACGTCTTCGCGGTTGATCAGATCTTCAATGTTGATATCAGAGCTGTTGGCCGTGATTTCGGTGCGACGCTCGTCGCCGAACTGATCGCGAACCAGCTCCAGCTCTTCACGGATCACTTCCATCAGGCGCTCTGCGCTACCCAGGATATGCAGCAGCTCGGCAATCTGCTCCAGCAGCTCTTTGTACTCGTCGAGCAGTTTTTCATGCTCAAGGCCGGTCAGTTTCTGCAAACGCAGATCCAGAATCGCCTGGGCCTGCTGTTCAGTCAGGTAGTACTGACCGTCACGCACGCCGAATTCCGGCTCCAGCCACTCAGGACGCGCGGCATCATCGCCGGCACGTTCCAGCATCGCCGCCACGTTGCCCAGATCCCATGGACGCGCAACCAGCGACGCCTTCGCTTCTGCTGGCGTCGGCGCACGGCGGATCAGTTCGATGATCGGGTCGATGTTCGCCAGCGCAACGGCCAGTGCTTCAAGGATATGGGCACGATCGCGCGCTTTGCGCAGTTCAAAGATGGTACGTCGAGTCACCACTTCACGGCGGTGACGCACAAACGCGCTCAGGATCTCTTTCAGGTTCATGATCTTCGGCTGGCCATGGTGCAGCGCAACCATGTTGATACCGAAGGAGACCTGAAGCTGAGTCTGGGAGTAAAGGTTGTTCAGCACAACTTCACCCACCGCGTCGCGCTTGATTTCAATCACGATGCGCATACCGTCTTTGTCAGACTCGTCGCGCAGCGCGCTGATGCCTTCAACGCGTTTTTCTTTTACCAGCTCGGCGATTTTTTCAATCAGACGCGCCTTGTTCACCTGATACGGGATCTCGTGAACAATAATGGTTTCACGGCCGGTTTTGGCGTCCGCTTCCACTTCGGCGCGGGCACGGATGTAAATCTTGCCGCGACCGGTACGGTACGCTTCTTCAATACCGCGACGGCCGTTGATGATTGCCGCCGTCGGGAAGTCCGGGCCCGGGATGTGTTCCATCAGCCCTTCAATGCTGATGTCTTCATCGTCGATGTAGGCCAGGCAGCCGTTAATCACTTCCGTGATGTTGTGCGGCGGAATATTGGTCGCCATACCCACTGCGATACCGGACGAACCGTTCACCAGCAGGTTTGGGATCTTCGTTGGCATAACGTCAGGAATTTTTTCCGTGCCGTCGTAGTTATCAACGAAATCAACCGTCTCTTTTTCCAGGTCAGCCATCAGCTCATGGGCAATCTTCGCCAGACGGATTTCCGTATAACGCATTGCCGCGGCGGAGTCGCCGTCGATAGAACCAAAGTTACCCTGACCATCTACCAGCATGTAACGCAGCGAGAAAGGCTGCGCCATACGGACAATGGTGTCGTACACCGCGGAATCACCATGGGGATGGTATTTACCGATTACGTCACCAACGACACGGGCAGATTTTTTGTAGGCTTTATTCCAGTCATTGCCCAATACGTTCATGGCGTATAGTACGCGACGGTGTACCGGCTTAAGGCCATCGCGGACGTCCGGCAGCGCACGGCCAACAATGACCGACATCGCATAGTCCAGATAGGAGCTTTTCAGCTCTTCCTCGATGTTAACCGGTGTAATTTCTCTCGCAAGGTCGCTCATCTAACCGCTATCCCTCTACTGTATCCCGGATTCAAAGGTCGCAAATTATAACACAGCCGCGGTGATACAGGTAAACCTATACGCTTTATTCACAGGGATTGCCTGATATACTCATTTGTCTTGCTAAATAAGGAGTAAAAGCGCCCATGAATGCCGAAAAATCCCCGGTGGCTCACAACGTTGACCACGAAGAGATTGCCAAATTTGAAGCGGTGGCGTCCCGCTGGTGGGATCTCGAAGGTGAGTTCAAACCTCTGCATCGTATTAACCCGCTACGTCTGGGCTATATCGCGGAGCGTTCCGGCGGTCTGTTCGGTAAGAAAGTGCTCGACGTCGGCTGCGGTGGCGGCATCCTGGCGGAAAGCATGGCGCGCGAAGGGGCCACCGTCACCGGTCTGGACATGGGCTTCGAACCTCTACAGGTTGCGCGTCTTCATGCGCTGGAGTCCGGCGTACAGGTAGAATATGTCCAGGAAACCGTGGAAGAGCACGCGGCTAAACATGCGCACCAGTATGACGTGGTGACCTGCATGGAGATGCTGGAGCACGTTCCCGATCCGCAGTCGGTCGTCAGCGCCTGTGCAAAACTGGTGAAACCGGGTGGACAGGTCTTCTTCTCGACCATCAACCGCAACGGCAAAGCCTGGCTGATGGCCGTGGTAGGCGCGGAATATGTGCTGCGCATGGTGCCGAAAGGGACGCACGACGTGAAGAAGTTCATCAAGCCTGCCGAACTGCTGGGCTGGGTTGACCAGACATGGCTTAAGGAGCAGCACATGACGGGTCTGCACTACAATCCTCTGACGGATAAATTCAAACTTGCCCCGGGCGTGGATGTTAACTATATGTTGCACACAACCGCCAAAAACGACTAACGTCATTCGTTATTCTTATAAAGATTGCGCGACATCATGTTGCGCAATTCTGACCTCCCGTTGAAGAAATCAGCACTCGATCAAATTTTGAATTTTTTTTCTGGAATATTGACATCTCTTCCAGGCCTTACGGTACGAGGACTTAGCCTTTTTTACCCTTTCACAACCTCAATTTAACGTCAAAATCAACCCTTGTGCTGAAAAGATTCGATACTAGAATACTCACCATATAGCGTTCTTCTTATCGCAAAACCCCTATATGTAGTATTTATCCACAGAGTTAGTCACAAGACGGTTCTGTGGATAAGCGGGGGATATTTTTTTATTTCACGGACAGGTAAAAACCCACATGAATCAGAGTCTGCTGGTGACAAAGCGCGACGGTACTACCGAGCGTATCAATCTGGACAAAATCCATCGAGTTCTCGACTGGGCAGCAGAAGGACTGAACAACGTATCTATATCCCAGGTCGAACTGCGTTCTCACATTCAGTTCTACGACGGCATCAAAACGTCTGATATCCACGAAACCATTATCAAAGCAGCGGCAGATCTGATCTCCCGCGACGCACCGGATTATCAGTACCTCGCTGCGCGTCTGGCGATTTTCCACCTGCGTAAGAAAGCCTACGGCCAGTTCGAGCCGCCGAAGCTTTACGATCACGTAGTGAAAATGGTTGAGCTGGGCAAATACGACACGCATCTGCTGGAAGACTATACGGAAGAAGAGTTCGAGCAGATGAACGGGTTTATCGATCACTGGCGCGACATGAACTTCTCCTACGCGGCGGTGAAGCAGCTCGAAGGCAAATACCTGGTTCAGAACCGTGTGACGGGCGAAATCTACGAGAGCGCTCAGTTCCTCTATATTCTGGTGGCCGCCTGCCTGTTCTCTAATTATCCACGTGAAACCCGTCTGGGCTACGTGAAGCGTTTCTACGATGCGGTCTCTACGTTCAAGATTTCTCTGCCTACGCCAATCATGTCTGGCGTGCGTACCCCTACCCGTCAGTTCAGCTCCTGCGTACTGATCGAGTGTGGTGACAGCCTGGATTCCATCAACGCGACCTCCAGCGCCATCGTAAAATACGTCTCCCAGCGTGCTGGTATCGGCATCAACGCTGGTCGTATCCGTGCGCTGGGCAGCCCGATCCGCGGCGGTGAAGCGTTCCACACCGGCTGTATCCCGTTCTACAAGCACTTCCAGACGGCAGTAAAATCCTGCTCTCAGGGCGGCGTGCGCGGTGGCGCTGCGACCCTGTTCTACCCAATGTGGCACCTGGAAGTGGAAAGCCTGCTGGTTCTGAAGAACAACCGCGGCGTGGAAGGCAACCGCGTGCGTCACATGGACTACGGCGTGCAGATCAACAAGCTGATGTACACCCGCCTGCTGAAAGGTGAAGATATCACCCTGTTCAGCCCATCCGACGTCCCGGGTCTGTACGACGCGTTCTTCGCCGATCAGGACGAATTCGAGCGTCTGTACACCAAATACGAAAAAGACGACAGCATCCGCAAGCAGCGCGTGAAGGCGGTCGATCTGTTCTCCCTGATGATGCAGGAACGTGCCTCTACCGGCCGTATCTACATCCAGAACGTTGACCACTGCAACACCCACAGCCCGTTCGATCCGGTGGTTGCGCCAGTGCGCCAGTCCAACCTGTGCCTGGAGATCGCCCTGCCCACCAAACCGCTGGACGATGTGAACGATGAAAATGGTGAAATCGCCCTGTGTACGCTCTCTGCGTTCAACCTGGGTGCGATTAAGAGCCTGGACGAGCTGGAAGAGCTGGCCGTGCTGGCGGTTCGTGCGCTCGACGCCCTGCTGGACTACCAGGATTACCCAATCCCGGCGGCAAAACGCGGCGCAATGGGCCGTCGCACTTTAGGTATCGGCGTGATCAACTTCGCCTACTGGCTGGCGAAAAACGGCAAGCGTTACTCCGACGGCAGCGCCAACAATCTGACGCACCAGACGTTCGAAGCCATTCAGTACTACCTGATGAAAGCCTCCAACGAGCTGGCGAAAGAGCAAGGCGCGTGCCCGTGGTTCAATGAAACCACCTACGCGAAAGGCATTCTGCCGATCGACACCTACAAAAAAGACCTGGATGCGATCGTCAGCGAGCCGCTGCACCTCGACTGGGAAGGCCTGCGCGAGTCCATTAAAACTCACGGCCTGCGTAACTCCACGCTCTCTGCCCTGATGCCGTCCGAGACCTCTTCGCAGATCTCCAACGCCACCAACGGTATTGAGCCACCGCGCGGCCACGTCAGCATCAAAGCGTCGAAAGACGGCGTGCTGCGTCAGGTGGTACCGGATTACGAAACGCTGGGCAACAACTACGAGCTGCTGTGGGAAATGCCAAACAACGATGGCTACCTGCAACTGGTGGGTATCATGCAGAAGTTTATCGACCAGTCGATCTCTGCCAATACCAACTACGACCCGACGCGCTTCCCGTCAGGCAAGGTTCCGATGCAGCAACTGCTGAAAGACCTGCTCACCGCCTACAAATTTGGCGTGAAAACGCTGTACTATCACAACACCCGTGATGGTGCGGAAGACGCCCAGGACGACCTGGCGCCGTCAATTCAGGACGATGGCTGCGAAAGCGGCGCATGTAAGATCTAATAAATTCCCTCACCCTAACCCTCTCCCACAGGGAGAGGGAACTCTTTCCCCCTCTCCCTGTGGGAGAGGGCCGGGGTGAGGGGAAATAACACCACAGGACTCACCGCAATGGCATATACCACCTTTTCACAGACGAAAAACGACCAGCTCAAAGAGCCGATGTTCTTCGGCCAGCCGGTCAACGTGGCACGCTACGATCAGCAAAAATATGACATCTTCGAAAAGCTGATTGAAAAGCAACTCTCCTTCTTCTGGCGTCCGGAAGAAGTTGACGTTTCCCGCGACCGTATCGATTTCCAGGCGCTGCCGGAACACGAAAAGCACATCTTCCTCAGCAACCTGAAATACCAGACGCTGCTGGACTCCATTCAGGGTCGTAGTCCGAACGTGGCGCTGCTGCCGCTGATCTCGATTCCTGAGCTGGAAACCTGGGTAGAGACCTGGGCGTTCTCCGAGACGATCCACTCCCGCTCTTACACCCACATCATCCGCAACATCGTTAACGATCCGGCGGTGGTGTTTGATGATATCGTCACCAACGAACAGATCCAGAAGCGCGCCGAAGGCATTGCGCACTACTATGACGAACTGATCGAGATGACCAGCTACTGGCATCTGCTGGGCGATGGTACGCACAACGTGAACGGTAAAACCGTCACCGTAAACCTGCGGACCCTGAAAAAGCAGCTCTATCTGTGCCTGATGAGCGTCAACGCCCTGGAAGCGATCCGCTTCTACGTGAGCTTCGCCTGCTCCTTCGCGTTTGCCGAGCGCAAACTGATGGAAGGCAACGCCAAAATTATCCGTCTGATTGCCCGTGACGAAGCCCTGCACCTGACCGGGACTCAGCATATGCTGAACCTGCTGCGCAGCGGTGCAGACGATCCGGAGATGGCGGAAATTGCGGAAGAGTGCAAACAGGAATGCTACGACCTGTTCGTGCTGGCGGCCCAGCAGGAGAAAGAGTGGGCAGACTACCTGTTCCGCGACGGCTCCATGATTGGCCTGAACAAAGACATTCTGTGCCAGTACGTTGAGTACATCACCAATATCCGCATGCAGGCCGTCGGTCTCGACCTGCCGTTCCAGACGCGCTCTAACCCAATCCCGTGGATCAACACCTGGTTGGTGTCCGATAACGTGCAGGTCGCGCCACAGGAAGTGGAAGTGAGTTCTTACCTGGTCGGTCAGATTGATTCTGAAGTCAACACCGACGACCTGAGCGATTTCCAGCTCTGATGAGCCGCGTAACGCTGAGCCTTTCGGGTACAGAGGTGTTGTGCCAGGAAGAGCACCCTTCTCTGCTGGTGGCGCTTGAAGCACATCAGGTAGAAGTCGAGTACCAGTGTCGTGAAGGCTACTGCGGCTCCTGCCGCTGCCGTCTGGTCGCAGGCCAGGTAGACTGGCTGACCGAACCGCTGGCCTTTATCAGTGAAGGGGAAATTTTGCCCTGCTGCTGCCGGGCAAAAGGCGATATAGAGATCGAGATGTGATGTTGTCCTTATCCCCTCTCCCGGTGGGCTGAGGGTTCCCCACAAATTAATGCGAGCACTGAGCAATCCCCTCGCCCCTCCGGGGAGAGGGTTAGGGTGAGGGCATCAGGCCGCAGAGCCTGATTGTCGGGTGGCGGCTTCGCCTTACCCGACCTACAAAACCTACTTCCGGTGAATGAATTCGACCGCTTTATCCGGGAAATCCGTAAACAATCCGTCCACATCCGCCTGGTTATACAGCACGTCGTAAAGCTGATCCACGTCCGTCGCATACTCCGGCAGCTGGTCTGCACGCACGGTATACGGATGCACCTGCATCTTGCTCGCATGCGCCTCTTTCACCATCGCCGTCAGCTTCACGTGGCCCGGCGTTGAGCCTTCCGCCACCAGCATGTGGTAATCCGGCCCGATGCCGTCGGCGTACTGCGCAATCTGCTTCATCGCGCCCGGCTTAAACATCCAGTCGTAGCTGTAGTTCACCCACTTCCCGTCCGGCTGTTTTTCCTGAGTTTCATTCCAGTCGGTATAGGCAATCAGCTGCACCAGATTGAGATCCATTCCCATCTTCGGCTCCAGCTCAGTTTTGATGCGCTTCAGTTCCGCGGCATCGAAACATTGCAGGAAAACCTTATCCTGCTTGCTGGTGTAGCCGTACTTTTTCAGTACCTCCAGAGTCTTCGCGGCAATGTCTTTTCCTTCCTGATGGTGGAACCACGGCGCTTTGATTTCCGGGTAGATACCGATATTTTTGCCCGTCGAGTGGTTCAGCCCCTGAACAAACTCGATCTCCTCTTCGAAGGTGTGAATACGGAAGTCAGACTTGCCCATCGGGAAACGCCCCGGATAGACCTGCACCTTCTTGCCGTTTTCAATCTCGAAGCCCTCGGTAAACTTCAGCGAGCGGATCTCCGCCAGCGTGAAGTCGATGGCGTAGTAGCGGCCATCTTTACGGGCACGATCCGGGAAACGCTCCGCCACGTCCGACACGCGGTCAAGATAGTGGTCATGCAGAACGACCAGCTGGTCGTCCTTCGTCATCACCAGATCCTGCTCCAGATAATCCGCGCCCTGGGCATAGGCCATCGCTTTTGCCGGCAGCGTATGCTCCGGCAGATAACCGCTGGCGCCACGGTGGGCGATCACGATTTTATCCGCCGCCAGCGCGGAGCCTGTCATCAGGCCCGCCAGCAGCAGGCCTGTCGCTAACTGAGTTAATTTCATCGCAATGCTCCTTACTGACGACGCGCCAGCACCTCGGCATGGTGACGTTTTTCACCAATCATCACGACGATCAACAGCAGAACCGCCAGCACGCTGCCGCCAATCATCACCATAAAGCCACCGTCCCAGCCGAAGAAATCGACGGTGTAACCGACGATGGCACTTGCCGCCACTGAACCGCCGAGGTAGCCAAACAGACCGGTAAAGCCTGCCGCCGTGCCTGCCGCTTTCTTCGGCGCCAGCTCCAGCGCGTGCAGGCCGATCAGCATAACCGGACCATAAATCAGGAAGCCGATTACGATCATACAGGCCATATCCACACCCGGATTACCCGGCGGGTTAAGCCAGTAAACGACCGTCGCGATGGTCACCAGCGTCATAAAGAACACGCCCGTCGCCCCACGGTTGCCCTTAAACACTTTGTCCGACATCCAGCCGCAGATCAGCGTGCCCGGGATCCCGGCGTATTCGTACAGGAAATAGGCCC
Source organism: Enterobacter cloacae complex sp. 402C9 (assembly GCF_050030745.1). NCBI lineage: Bacteria > Pseudomonadati > Pseudomonadota > Gammaproteobacteria > Enterobacterales > Enterobacteriaceae > Enterobacter > Enterobacter cloacae complex sp. 402C9. Next base: position 3,153,414 of record NZ_JBLGUW010000001.1, read on the forward strand.
AGGAGGATTTATCCAGCGCGAAGTGCTTCACCTCTTTCAGGTAAGTCGGGGACCAGTCGAGGATGCCGTAGCGCAGCAGGTAGACAAACACGTTCGCCACCGCGATGTACCACAGCAGCTTGTTTGGCAGCACATACTTCATGAAGATCTGTTTCGCGGTCAGCTCTTCTTCGTGCTTCTCGCTGTAATCATCCGGGTAGTCGTTTTTGTACTCTTCAATCGGCGGCAGGCCGCAGGACTGCGGCGTGTCGCGCATCAGGGCGAAGGCGATAATCGCCACCAGAATGGCGCCAAAGGCAGGCATATAGAGCGCCGCGTGCCAGTCGTTGAACCAGGCCATCCCCAGCAGGAACAGCAGCGGCGGAAGCCCGCCCCCGACGTTATGCGCGCAGTTCCAGACCGATACAATCCCACCGCGCTCTTTCTGTGACCACCAGTGCACCATGGTACGTCCGCATGGCGGCCACCCCATCCCCTGGAACCAGCCGCAGAGGAACAGCAGTACGAACATGACGGCAATGCTGGAGGTCGCCCATGGCACAAAGCCCATGAACAGCATCACCGCTGCCGCGAGGATCAGACCGGCGGGCAGGAACACGCGCGGATTCGAGCGATCCGACACCGACCCCATAATGAATTTCGAAAAACCGTACGCGATGGAGATCCCCGACAGCGCAAAGCCCAGATCGCCGCGGGAGAAGCCTTGTTCCACCAGGTATGGCATGGCGAGCGCAAAGTTTTTACGTACCAGATAGTACGCCGCATACCCGAAGAAGATCCCGAGGAAGATTTGCCAACGCAGACGGCGGTAGAGAGGATCAATCTCTGCCTCTGGCAGTCGCGCCCGGTGTGGCGCAGGTTTAAAGATACTGAGCATAACAGCCTCCGTGGCCTTTCAAAAAATGACCGGGCATCTCGCGCCCGGCTACAGAGGCGGCGATGTTAAGAAATCACGGTGAATGTTACTGTGAATCAACGCACAGATTGTTACAGAAATATGACAGAATGCGCAAAAAAGCGCATGAAATCACGTTTCACTTTCGAATTTCGCGCGTTTATGTTCGAAATCAAACAAACCACACGATCAATGTGGCTAAATGCTAAAAAACGAACATAGAGGAAAGGCAATGACTATTCACGATCCACGCTTCAGCGATGTGATTATCATTGGCGGTGGCGCGACGGGTGCCGGCATCGCACGCGACTGCGCCCTGCGGGGATTGAGCGTCACGCTTCTGGAGCGCCACGACATCGCCACCGGCGCGACAGGGCGTAACCACGGTCTGTTGCACAGCGGCGCCCGCTATGCGGTCACTGACGCTGAGTCCGCGCGCGAGTGTATTGCTGAAAACCAGATCCTCAGGCGCATCGCCCGCCACTGCGTTGAACCGACCAACGGCCTTTTTATCACCCTTCCCGAGGATGACCTCGGCTTTCAGCAAACCTTTATTACCGCCTGCACGGCGGCAGGCATTCAGGCCGAGGCGCTCGATCCTGCGCAGGCGCGCCGTCTGGAACCCTCGGTGAACCCGGCGTTACTGGGCGCGGTAAAAGTGCCTGACGGAACCATTGATCCTTTCCGCCTGACCGCCGCCAATATGCTCGACGCGCGGGAACACGGTGCACAGATCCTGACCGGGCATCACGTCACCGGGCTTATTCGTGAAGGTAATACCGTACGCGGGGTGCGCGTGTGTGATACGCAGTACAATGAACACCGCGAGCTGTATGCCACCGTCGTGGTCAACGCGGCGGGGATCTGGGGCCAGCGCATCGCGGAATACGCCGATTTATCCGTCCGCATGTTCCCGGCCAAAGGCTCGCTGCTGATCCTCGACCATCGCATCAATAACCATGTCATCAACCGCTGCCGTAAACCGTCTGACGCCGACATCCTCGTGCCGGGGGACACCATTTCGTTGATCGGCACGACCTCAATGCATGTGGACTACAGCGAAATTGATTACAACCGCGTTACCGCCGAAGAGGTGGATATTCTGCTGCGCGAAGGGGAAAAGCTGGCCCCGGTGATGGCGCAGACGCGTATTCTGCGTGCCTACGCGGGCGTGCGTCCCCTCGTCGCCAGCGACAACGATCCGAGCGGGCGTAACGTCAGCCGCGGCATCGTGCTGCTCGATCACGCCGAACGCGACGGCATGGACGGGTTTATCACCATTACCGGCGGCAAGCTGATGACCTACCGGCTGATGGCGGAGTGGGCCACCGATGCCGTCTGCCGTAAGCTCGGTAACACCGCGCCGTGCGTGACGGCGGAGCGGGCCCTGCCCGGCTCGCAGCAATCGACAGAAAAAACGCTGCACAAAATCATTTCACTTCCTGCCCCGCTTCGCGGTTCGGCGATTTACCGCCACGGCGACCGCACCCCGACCTGGCTTGGTGAAGGGCGACTCAGCCGCAGCCTGGTGTGCGAATGCGAAGCCGTGACCGCAGGCGAGGTGCAATATGCCGTGGAAAACCTGACGGTGAACAACCTGCTTGATTTACGCCGCCGCACGCGAGTCGGGATGGGCACCTGTCAGGGGGAGCTGTGCGCCTGCCGTGCCGCCGGGCTGCTGCAACGTTTTCATGCCACCTCCTCAACCCAGTCGCTCGCCCAGCTCAGCGATTTTTTAAATGAGCGCTGGAAAGGCATTCAGCCCGTCGCCTGGGGCGATGCCCTGCGCGAAAGTGAGTTTACCCGCTGGGTCTATCAGGGACTTTGCGGTCTGGAGAAGGAGCACAACCATGAAATTTGATACCGTGATTGTGGGTGGAGGGCTGGCGGGCCTGCTGTGCGGTCTCAAACTGACGCAGCGGGGTCTGCGCTGCGCCATTGTCACTCGCGGTCAAAGTGCCCTGCACTTCTCCTCCGGCTCGCTGGATTTACTGGGCGCGCTATCGTTCGCCGATCTGCCGCCTGAACATCCCTACCGCCTGACGGGGGCAGAGAATATGGCCCGCTTTGCCTGCGAAACCGAACACCTGCTGACCGCCTGCGGCGCACGCATGCAGGGTGACGCCGAGCAAAATCATCAGCGCGTCACGCCGCTCGGCACTCTGCGCGCCGCCTGGCTTAGCCCGGAAGAGGTGCCTGTCGCCCCCATCGCTGCCGGGCGCGTGCGCGTGGTAGGGATCAGCGGTTTCCTCGATTTCCAGCCGCATCTTGCCGCCGCGTCTCTCAGACAGCAAGGCATTCAGGTGGATACGGCGGAGATTGATCTCCCCGAGCTCGACGTGCTGCGCGAAAACCCCAGCGAGTTTCGTGCGATGAACATTGCCCGCCTGCTGGATAATGAACGCTACTGGCCGCAGCTGTACGCGGCGCTTCAATCGCTCGGCGAGACCTGCGACGCCCTGTTTATGCCCGCCTGTTTTGGCTTAACGGACAACCGGCTCTGGCGCTGGCTCTCGGCGCGCCTGCCCTGTACGCTCGGTTTACTGCCGACGCTCCCCCCTTCCGTACCCGGCATTCGTCTGCATACCCAGCTTCAGCGTCAGTTTGTCGCCCAGGGTGGCGTCTGGATGGCAGGCGACGAGGTGAAAAAAATCACCCTGGCAGAGGGCGCGGTAAGCGAAATCTGGACCCGCAACCACGGCGACATCCCGCTTCGTGCACGCTATACGGTGCTGGCAAGCGGCAGCTTCTTCAGTAACGGTCTGCTGAGCAGCCGGGATGGCGTGCGTGAGGCAATTCTCGGGCTGGATGTCCGGCAAAGCGCTTCCCGCGCGGACTGGTATCAAAGCGATTTCTTCACCCCGCAGCCCTGGCAGCAGTTCGGCGTGATCGTCGATACCCAGCTGCGCCCGCAGCTGGGCGGGGAACCGGTTGAAAATCTTTACGCCATCGGCTCGGTTCTGGGCGGGTACGATCCCGTGGCACAGGGCTGCGGTGGCGGCGTCTGCGCCGTCACCGCGCTGCATGTCGCGGAGCAGATTATCCAGCGCAGGGAGGGAGCACAATGAACGACACCCGATTTGAAAGCTGTATCAAATGCACGGTCTGCACCACGGTTTGCCCGGTCAGCGGCGTCGATCCGCGCTATCCCGGCCCGAAACAGGCCGGCCCCGACGGGGAGCGTCTGCGCCTGAAGGACGGCGCGCTCTACGACGAGGCGCTGAAATACTGTATCAACTGTAAACGCTGCGAAGTTGCCTGCCCGTCGGACGTGAAAATAGGCGATATCATCCAGCGCGCCCGCGCCCGCTACAGTACGCAAAAACCGACGCTGCGCGACGCGATACTAAGCCACACCGATCTGATGGGCAGCCTCTCGACGCCTTTCGCGCCGGTCGTCAATGCCGCCACCGCCCTGAAGCCGGTGCACAGGCTGCTGGATGCGACGCTCAAAATCGACCATCACCGCAGTCTGCCGAAATATTCTCACGGCACCTTCCGCCGCTGGTATAAATCCGTGGCGGCAGAACAGGCGCAGTTCGCTGAGCAGGTTGCCTTCTTCCACGGCTGCTACGTGAACTACAACCATCCGCAGCTGGGAAAAGACCTGCTGAAAGTGCTGAACGCCATGGGGACGGGCGTTCAGCTGCTGAGCAAAGAGAAGTGCTGCGGCGTTCCGCTGATTGCAAACGGTTTTACCGACAAAGCGCGCAGGCAGGCAAAAAGCAACGTCACCTCTTTACGTGAGGCGATCGTCGACAAAGGGATACCGGTACTGGCGACGTCGTCAACCTGTACCTTCACGCTGCGCGATGAATATCCGCATCTGCTGGATGTGGATAACACCGGCCTGCGCGAGCACATTGAGCTGGCGACCCGTTTTCTCTGGCGCAAGCTGGACAGCGGGCAGACGTTACCGCTGGGCAAATTGCCGTTGAAGGTGGTGTATCACACGCCATGTCATATGGAGAAGATGGGCTGGTCGATCTATACGCTGGAGCTGCTGCGGCTGATCCCGGGGCTGGAGCTGACGGTGCTGGACTCACGCTGCTGCGGCATCGCTGGCACCTACGGATTCAAGCGTGAAAACTACCCAACGTCACAGGCCATTGGCGCGCCGCTGTTCCGGCAGATTGAAGAGAGCGGCGCAGATATCGTGGTGACGGACTGTGAAACCTGCAAGTGGCAGATCGAGATGTCCACCAGCAAACGCTGTGAACATCCCATTACCTTGCTGGCAAACGCACTGGCGTAACCGTTGCCGGGGACACTGCCCCGGCACATCCTCACTCTACGAACAGCGATTCCACGACGTTGATCCAGCCGTGCTCGCTGGCGACCTCTTTCCCGTTCAGCCAGCGGCGCAGCATGTTCAGCGCCATCATCGCACACACCTCCTGACGCACGGCCAGGCTGTGGCGGGTAATACTCATCTTCACCCGCAGGGCGTGGGTCCCTTCCGGTGTTGCCAGGGCGAAGTTGAGATGCTCTTCATCCAGCCCGCCCACAAACAGCGCCAGTCCGGCGAAATGCTTCACTCTGCGCTCGGATGCCCAGCGCGCCGTCTGCGCCAGCGTCTCCTGCTGGAACGGCACCACTTCACTGGCCAGCAGCGGCGCACCCGCCCGGGTAAGCTGAAGCGCCAGAAGCCCACCGGTAAACTGCTCGCTTAGCGTCACGCTCAGCTGGCGGGACTGCAAATGCGCTGCGATCTGCGCCGGCAGCCCTTCCGTTCCTTCGAAAATCAGGCTTTCCCCGGCGACGCGCTGCACTTCCGGCCACAGTGCCAGCATAGCGGCTTTCTCTGACGCCGGTCCGGTCAGCTTCAGTTCAATAATCGGCATGGAGGAGCGATAGCCCATCGACACGCCGGGAGGCAGTTGCAGGTGATCGAGGCTCTGGGCCAGGTCGCTTTCCGAGCGGCCAAAGGTGGTCAGACGCAGGCACAGCGGCGGTTCAGGCAGCGTGAAGCGCGCGCGCAGGCGCGGCAGGATCTGCTGCTCGACCATCACTTTAAATTCCGACGGCACGCCCGGGGTGAAGAACATCAGGCAGCGGTTCAGCTGAACGGCAAATCCGCAGGCGGTGCCGACCGGGTTATCAATCAGTTCCGCGCTGGCGGGAATTTCAGCCTGCTTGCGGTTGCTGGGGGCCATCACGCGGCCACGCTCGGAGAAAAATCGCTCCATCTGTGCCAGCCACGCCTCGTGCAGGACCAGGCCTTCACCTCTGGCCGTGGCGGCGGCCAGCGCGCTGAGATCATCGCTGGTGGGCCCAAGCCCGCCGTTCACAATCAGCACGTCGCAGCGTTCGCTGCGCTCGCGCAGAACGTTGACCAGAGACTCAAGATTATCACCCACGGTGTTGCGGCGCGTTAACGGTAATCCTTGCTCAAAGAAGAGATCGGCGAGCCAGGCGGCATTGGTATCAATGATTTGCCCATGCAGCACTTCGTCGCCAGTGGATAACATTTCCACGTTTATCATTATGTTCTCCCATTTCAATGGTCAAAACACTATAGCGCAATCGAAGACCGGGGGAAGAGAGAAACTGGCGCGACTGAACGCCGCGCCGAAAGGATTAGAAACCTGCGCTCACACCGATGTAGGGACCATCTGCCAGCGCGTTGTCGCGGTGGCCGTCTTTACCCGCCAGGTTCAGATAACGATAACCCGCTTCGATGGTGACAGGACGGATGATGGTCCAGCGTCCACCCACGTTGGCTTCCTCATAGCTATCGATACCGCTGGAGAGGGAATCCGGAGAGTAGTAGTACTCACCGAACAGGCCAAAGCTGTCGCCGATTTTCCACTGCAAACCGCCGCCCACTGCCGCCGCGTAACCTTCGTCGCCGTCGTTCGGGTTGGTGTAAATCCCTTTACCGCCGACGGTCGCCAGGAAAGGACCCAAAGGTACGTTGAAGCCCAGCCCCAGGCTTGCCGCATCCCCATCGTCGTCGTTATGCGTCCAGCCGCCGGTCATCGCCAGGCCTGCGCTATCCGTGCCAAGACCAAAGCCCAGGTGGGTATAATCTTCGCCCGCCGAGCCGTTGAAGGAAATAGCGTTGGCTGCTGCCGATACAAACATCAGGCCTAAGCCCATTAATGCCACTTTTTTCATTGTCGTGATCCCGCACAATATATTCAGAGATGTCCAAAAACCGCGAGATTTTAACCTGACTGTCTGTGGGATCAATGCGCTCAGTGGACATCGGGCAATTAGTTTGTAACGATTTGATAATATCGGTATTTATATCATCAATAAAAAACGCATTTTTACGCACAGGCCGCCCAGATTTTCACTGGGCATCAGCTGAAGATGGCTGCGGTGCAGGCGGGCAATATCGTTGGCCAGCGCCAGGCCAATGCCGGACCCGGCGGCATCGCCCACGTTATCCAGCCGATGAAACGGCAGCATGGCCTGGGAGATCTGGTCTTCGGCAATACCCGGTCCGCTGTCCTCCACGCTCAGCTCAACGGCATCGTTATCCATGCGCAGGTATACCGTCACGATGCCCTGCTCCGGCGTGTATTTGATCGCATTCTCCAGCAGGTTAGCGCAGAGTTCGCCCAGCAAAACGTCATCCCCCTCAATCATTACCGGCTGCTGTACGCCGTCATAACCGAGATCGATACCCTTGCTGCGCGCCTGTGCCAGCCGCGAAAAGCAGCAGTTTTGCACCACCTGCACCAGATCGACAGGGGCAAACTGTCGCTCCCCCTGCTCTTTCCGCTTCACCGCCGAAAGCTGTAACAGCCTTTCCGTCAGCACGATGGTGTTATCCAGCGTAACGTTCATTGCCCGTAAGCTCTCCTGCCACAGCGCCGGATCGTTACGCGTCAGAGCAACGGATACCTGCGTTTTTAGCACCGCCAGCGGCGTTTTGAGCTGGTGTGAGGCATCGGCATTGAAGCGCTCCTGCCGCGAAAGTACGCCGCGCAACCGGTCGATGTAACGGTTAAACGCCACAATCAGCAGCCGCGTTTCCGACCAGGGCAGCAGCTCCGGCAGCGGGGCCAGCAGTCCGGGCTCACGGCGCACCATCAGCGAAGAGAGTTGCCGCATTGGGCGCAGCACGCGGCGCAGCAGCCAGGCGGTCAGGACCAGCGTCAGCAGCACCAGCAGCCCCTGCGACACGAGTGAGGAAAACAGCAGCTGTGTGGCCAGATAGCGCCGCGACTGCAACGTTTCTGCGACGTAAATTTCCGCCATCCCGAACACGTTATCTTCGTTAACCGGCTGGAGCAGCTTCGCCACGCGGATCGCCTGCCCGCGATACTCGGTATGATAAAACCACGCCAGCGCCGGATAGTGAGTGGTGCGCGACGTGGAGGGAGGCATATTTGGCAGATCGTCATAGCCGGAGATCGTCCGCCCGTCAGGGTCAACCACCTTGTAGTAGAGGCGATCGTTCATGTTCAGCTCAAAGCTGTCGAGCACGACCCAGGGCACGTTCACCAGCAGCTTGCCCTTGTGCACCACCAGCCGCTCAGACACGGTGCGCGCCGAGGATAACAGCGTACGGTCATAGGCCTGCGTCGCCGCCTGTAGCGCGCTAACGTAGCTGTTAAAGGCTGACAGCCCCCATAACAGCAGCAGCGGCAAACCCAGAAAAAGCAAAAGTTGCAGGTAAAGCGACTGCGGCTTAACCCACTTCATCGCCGCACTCCAGCACGTAGCCCAGTCCCCGGAGGGTGGTGATCCGCACGCCGCTGCCGGTCAGCTTCTTACGCAGGCGGTGAATATAGAGATCGATACTCTCGGGGCTGACGTCGTCGTTCAGGCTGAACACCTGGTCGAAGAGCTGTTGCCGGGAGACGGGACGGGTCCGGCGGTGCATCAGCACCTTCAGCAAAGAGAGTTCGCGTGGCGTGAGGGAAAGGGGTTCATCGCGCAGCAGAAAAAAACCTTCATCATCGTACTCCAGCTCTCCCAGCCGCTGGCGCTCCTGGGTTCGTCCTTCACTGCGGCGCAGCAGCGCACGCAGGCGGGCATCAAGCTCCTCCAGCTCGAACGGCTTCGGCAGATAGTCATCCGCCCCGGCATTCAGCCCTTTCACCCTGTCTGCCACGTTGCTGCGGGCGGTGAGAAACAGCACCGGCAGCGTCTGCCCGCGCTTTCTCAGACGATGCACCACTTCCAGCCCGTCGAAGCCGGGCATGCCGATATCAAGGATCGCGACGGCATAGTTTTCCCCCTGTAAAAGGTGATCGGCCGCCCGTCCATCGTTGACGCAATCCACGGCAAATCCGTTTTGTACCAGCGCTTTCTCCAGCCAGTGAGCCAGCTCACGATTATCTTCCGCCAGTAAGAGACGCATATCACATCCTGTAAAGTTGGTGTCGCAGTGAAAGGGAAATGAAAGGTTAATGTTTTAACAATCACGCAACGGAACCGCTACAAGGTGGTTCACATAATCAGAAAAAAGACACCCGTACCCGTACTCCCGGTTCTCCGGCGTGAGGATAAACGATGAAAAAACAATTACTTTCTACCCTTGCTGCAAGCGCATTGCTGTTGAGTGCCTCTGTCGTCCAGGCGCAGGACACCCCGTCCCGCACCGAGTGTATCGCACCGGCCAAACCCGGCGGCGGCTTCGACCTGACCTGTAAGCTGATTCAGGTCAGCCTGCTGGAGACGAAGGCCATTGAGAAACCGATGCGCGTCACCTACATGCCCGGCGGCGTGGGCGCGGTAGCCTATAACGCCATCGTCGCCCAGCGCCCTGCTGAACCCGGCACCGTGGTGGCCTTCTCCGGCGGCTCGCTACTGAACCTGTCGCAGGGGAAATTTGGTCGTTATGACGTAAATGACGTGCGCTGGCTCGCCACCGTGGGCACCGATTACGGCATGATCGCCGTTCGCGCCGACTCCCCGTGGAAATCCCTGAAAGATCTGCTGACCGCCATGGAAAAAGATCCAAACAGCGTGGTGATTGGCGCAGGCGCCTCTATCGGCAGCCAGGACTGGATGAAAGCCGCGCTGCTGGCGCAGCAGGCCAAAGTGGATCCGCACAAAATGCGTTACGTGGCCTTTGAAGGCGGCGGTGAGCCGGTGACGGCGCTGATGGGCAATCACGTGCAGGCAGTATCGGGCGACCTCAGCGAAATGGTGCCCTACCTGAGCGGGGATAAGATCCGCGTGCTGGCGGTCTTCTCGGAAAACCGTCTGCCGGGCCAGCTGGCAGACGTCCCAACCGCCAAAGAGCAGGGTTATAACCTGGTCTGGCCGATCATCCGTGGCTTCTTCGTCGGGCCAAAAGTGACCGACGCCGAGTACCAGTGGTGGGTGGATACCTTCGCAAAACTTCAGCAAACCGAGGAGTTCAAAAAACAGCGCGATCTGCGCGGGCTGTTTGAGTTCAACCTGAACGGCAAGCAGCTGGACGAGTATGTGAAAAAACAGGTGAATGACTACCGCGAACAGGCGAAAGCCTTTGGTCTTGCGAAATAACCGGAGGCGCTATGAGCGATCGCATTTTTGCAGGGATATGGCTGCTGCTCTGCATTGGCGGCCTGTTCGTCGCCTGGCAGATCCACAGCGAATACAGCTATGAACCCGTGGGGCCACGCCCCTTTCCCGTCGGCATTGTCGGCCTGATGCTGCTCTGTTCGGTGGCCCTGCTGCTGCGCCATCCGGACACCGTGGAGTGGCCGCCACGCCGCACGCTGCAACGTCTGCTGGTAATGGTGATTGTTCTGCTGATGTACGCGTGGGGCTTTGAGTGGCTCGGCTTCCCGATCGCCACCGCCCTGCTGACGATGGTGATTGGCATACTGTTTAACGCCTCGCTGCCTGCGGCGGGGATCTCCGGGGTCGTACTGGGCATTTTACTCTGGTACGCCTTCGACCGCCTGCTGGACGTGACCCTGCCGCTCGGCGCATGGTTTAACTAACGGAGCACGCTATGGATACCTGGATCTATCTCTCTCAGGGGTTCGCGGTAGCGATGACCCCGGAAAACCTGGTGATCGCCCTGATCGGCTGTTTAGTCGGGACGATCGTTGGCCTGCTGCCGGGCCTTGGGCCTATCAACGGCGTGGCGATTTTACTGCCGCTGGCCTTTGCGCTGCACCTGCCTGCGGAATCGGCGTTGATCCTGCTGGCGACGGTTTATATCGGCTGCGAATACGGGGGGCGTATTTCCTCGATACTGCTTAACGTTCCCGGCGATGCCGCCGCCATTATGACCGCGCTGGATGGCTATCCGATGGCACAGCAGGGACGCGGCGGCGTGGCGCTCTCTATTTCCGCCGTCAGCTCGTTCTTTGGCTCCCTGATCGCCATTGGCGGCATCATCCTCTTCGCCCCGGCGCTGGCCCAGTGGTCGCTGGCATTTGGTCCGGCCGAGTATTTTGCCCTGATGGTATTCGCCATCGCCTGTCTCGGCAGCATGATGGCGCAGAATCCGCTGAAGTCGTTTTTGTCTGCGTTGATTGGCCTCAGTCTGGCCACCGTCGGCGTGGATGCCAACACCGGGGTTTATCGCTTTACCTTCGACAGCGTTCATCTCTCCGACGGCGTGCAGTTTATCGTCGTGGTGATTGGTCTGTTCTCTGTCTCAGAAATCTTACTGATGCTGGAACATACCAGCAGCGGGCAGACGCTGGTGCGTAAAACCGGACGTATGCTCTTTAATGCCAAAGAGGGTGCGCAGTGTGTGGGTGCCACCCTGCGTTCAGCGGTGATCGGTTTCTTCGTCGGCATTCTGCCAGGCGCGGGGGCGACTATCGCCAGCGCCATTACCTACATGACCGAGAAAAAGCTGAGCGGTAACAGCGACAGCTTCGGTAAAGGCGATATCCGCGGCGTGGCGGCGCCGGAGGCGGCGAATAACGCCTCGGCCTGCGGCTCGTTTATCCCGATGCTGACCCTCGGCGTGCCAGGCTCCGGCACCACCGCGGTGATGATGGGCGCGCTGACGCTCTATAACATCACTCCCGGTCCGGCGATGTTTACCGAGCAGCCCGATATCGTCTGGGGTTTGATTGCCGCCCTGCTGATCGCCAACGTGATGCTGCTGGTGATGAACATCCCGCTGATCGGGCTGTTCACCCGCATGCTGACCATTCCCCTGTGGTTCCTGGTCCCGGCCATCGCCGCCGTCTCTGCGGTTGGGGTGTACGCAGTGCACAGCACCACCTTCGACCTGGTGTTAATGGTGCTGCTCGGCGTGCTGGGCTACATTCTGCGCAAGATGCACTTCCCGATGTCGCCGCTGATTTTAGGGTTTGTATTGGGGGAAATGCTGGAGCAGAACCTGCGCCGCGCCCTCTCCATCAGCAATGGCAACATGGCGATCCTGTGGGAGAGCAGCGTGACGAAGATCCTGCTGGCGATGGCGATCATGGTGATTGTCGTGCCGCCGGTGCTGCGCTGGATGCGTCGACGCCAGCAGAAACCGCAGCCGGATATCGGCTGATTAGCCCCTCAACAGGGCATTGACCCACTGCCTTAACGCCTGGCGGGAGATCTTTATCCCGCCATTTTTCAGTTCTGACGGCAGCGCCAGCCAGTGTACCGGCTGCTCAAAGCGCGCCAGCCTGCCCTGAACCCACTCCGGCAACAGCGTGATATCCGTGCCCGGCTCACATTCCACTACCGCCACCGGGCGTTGCCCGTATTCGGCGTCATCCAGCGGGACGATAAACACCTGGCTTACCTGCGGATGTGTGACGATAACGCGCTCCAGCGCTTCCGGCTGGATCCCTTCTCCGCCGCTGAAAAAGAGATTGTCCATTCGGCCCAGAATGGTCAGGCGTCCGTCATGCCACTCTCCGCGATCGCGGGTGGCGAACCAGCCCTGCTCGTTGACAAGCGGCAGTAAGGCGCCGTCTCGCCAGTAGCCCGCCGCCATGCTTTCCGCCCGGATCCAGACTTCACCGTTCACCACCTGAAGGTCTCTGCCCGGCAGCGCGCTGCCCACGTCCGGCGCGCCGTCGGCCTCTTTGGCGCAGACGGTGGAGGCGAACTCGGTCAGACCGTAGCCGCAGAACGTGCGGATCCCCTGCTTGCGCGCCTGTTCGGTCAGCTCAACGGGGATTTCCGCCCCGCCGAGCAGCACGGCTTTCAGCGCAACGGGATGGTGTGAATTGAGCAGCCGCCACAGCTGCGTCGGCACCAGCGAGGCGTGGGTACAGCCCTGCAGGGCCTGCTCCAGCGGCTGTTTTTCACGCACGGTGAGACGGCCTCCGCCCTGCAACCAGCGCCACAAAATCCCCTGACCGGAGACGTGAAACAGCGGCAAGGACAGCAGCCAGTCGTCATCACCGCCATAAGGCATCAGCGACAACACGCCTTTTGCGCTGGCAAGGTGGGCGGCACAGGTGTGCACCGCCGCTTTTGGCAAGCCGGTGGAGCCGGAGGTGAGCGTCATCGAGGCCAGCCGTTCTGCCCGCCACGTCACGCCGCCCTGCTCCTCGCCCTCTCTTAATACCAGCCCAGGCAGACCGTCATACTCACCGTTAAGCACCAGCGCAAAGCGCAGGGTCATCTGCGGCAGGAGGACGTCCAGCAGCGGTCGGGGAAGCTGAGGGTTCACCGGCAAAATGCGGGCGCCGCACTGAAGCAGCGCCAGCCAGGCCAGCAGGGTCTGCGGATGGTTGTGGGCGAGCAGCATGACGCCGTCCCCGTCCCTGACACCCTGAGACTGAAAACCGGCTGCCAGACGATCGATACGCTCGCCCAACTGTGACCAGTTGAGCGTTATATCGTCTAAACGCAGCGCGGGTGTATCGGCACTCCTGGAGCGCCAGTGCCGCCACGGCCAGTCGGTAAAAGTCATTGCAGCGGCTCCAGCGTCCCGACATCGAGGCACGGCAAGGTGCTGTCCGGCCACTGGCGAATCAGCTGGGCCTGCATCAGGTTTAGCGTATCAAGACCGGGAACGGTGTCCGGCGTTAACCATGCAGCGATGCGCGCCAGTTGCGTCAGCCCGAGGCTGGATTCGATGGATGAACTGATCACCGCCGTCAGCCCTGCGGCATGGGCCGCCGCAACCTGCTCGCGCACCTTGTCGAGGCTGCCGGTCAGCGTTGGCTTAATGACCACGGCCCCGACGCCCGGCTCGGCGACAAACGTAAAACCGACTTCGCGCAGGCTCTCATCCCAGGCAATGGCAATGCCGGTTTCCCGGGCGAAGGCGCGAGAGTCGTCGCGCGTTTTGCACGGCTCTTCGAGAAACGCGATGCGGTTGCGGTACGCCGGGTTGACGTACTTCGCAAACTGCTGCGCCCTGAGCGGCGTCCAGGCGCGGTTGGCGTCCAGGCGCAGGTGCAGATCGGGAATGGCTTCCAGTAACAGGTTAACCACCATTCCGTCGCGCACCGCTTCGTACAGGCCGACCTTAATTTTCGCCACCTTCTCGCCAGGCATCCCGGAGAGCAGCGCGAAAAGTTCATCCGGATCGCCGGAACAGAGCGGCGCGGTGCGATAATTCGCCGCATCCGCCAAACGGCCGTCCAGCTCTGCCAGCGCGCAGCTGATGCCGAACGCGACAGAAGGAACGCCCGGCAGCGACGGATCTGCCCCCTCACGCCATTCGTGCGTCCAGGCCATCAGCGCCGCCTGCGCCTCATCCAGCGTTTCCAGGCTAAAGCCCGGAAGCGGGGCGATTTCGCCCCACCCTTCCCGCTCGCCCTGCCGGAGATGCACGAAAAAGCCATCACGGGTTTTTAACCGCCTTTCACGCAGTACCACGCCCGCGTCCATCGGTATCTGCCAGCGGTAAACCTGCGCGCGACGCATTACGGGTTCCGTTTGTATTTGCTGAAGTCTGGCTGGCGTTTTTCGTTGAACGCGTTGCGCCCTTCCTGACCCTCTTCGGTCATATAGAACAGCATGGTGGCGTTACCCGCCAGCTCCTGAAGTCCCGCCTGACCGTCACAGTCGGCGTTGAGGGCCGCTTTCAGGCAGCGCAGCGCCATTGGGCTGTTTTGCAGCATTTCGCGACACCAGCGCACGGTCTCTTTTTCCAGATCGGCGATCGGCACCACGGTGTTAACCAACCCCATGTCCAGCGCTTCCTGGGCGTTGTACTGACGGCACAGGAACCAGATTTCGCGGGCTTTTTTCTGGCCGACGATGCGCGCCATGTAGGATGCCCCCCAGCCGCCGTCGAAGGAGCCAACTTTCGGGCCAGTCTGACCGAAAATGGCATTTTCCGCCGCGATAGTCAGGTCACACATCATGTGCAGCACGTGACCGCCGCCGATGGAATAACCTGCCACCATCGCAACCACCGGTTTTGGACAGGTGCGGATCTGGCGCTGGAAATCCAGCACGTTCAGGTGGTGCGTGCCGGCATCATCCTGGTATCCGCCGTAGTCGCCGCGGACTTTCTGATCGCCGCCCGAGCAAAAGGCTTTCTCCCCTTCCCCGGTGAGGACGATGACGCCGATGTTGTCGTCGTAGCGGGCATCCGCCAGCGCCTGGATCATCTCTTTTACGGTCAGCGGACGAAACGCGTTGCGTACCTGTGGACGATTGATGGTGATTTTGGCGATACCATCGGTGGATTTGTGGTAGCGAATGTCGGTGTAGCCTTCGGAGCAGTCCTGCCATTCAACCGGCGCGTAAAGCATGTTTTCATCAGGATAGATCATAGCGTGTCCTTTGTTCGATAACGCAGTATCTGAGCCAGACTCGCGGCAACCGCTTCCGGGTTGTCCCGGTGGGCGTTGTGTCCGGCATGAGGGATAGCATGACGCATGGCGTTAAGTTCAGCAGCGATGGCTGCAAACTTCCCGTCACGTTCGCCATAGAGATAGTCGAAAGAAAAATCACGCGCGGTGAGCGCGGGACGTAAATCAGGCTGAACGGCAAGCGAGGTGGCTTCCAGCATCTCAGCCAGCCTCGGGCCGTTGTTCCGGCTACGCAGCGCGATCAGCGCGTTGCGCTGTTCATTCGTAAGGGAGGTAAAGACCGGCTGTTGATACCAGTCGGCAAAGACGGCTTCAAGCGGCTCACTGCGAAAACGTGACGCCCAGCGGCGGTCCGAGGTCAGCCGCGCCTGGCGCGCCTCGACGTCTTGCAGCCCAGGGTGTCCACCTTCCACAATCACCCCGTCTAACCCCGCAGGATGCTGGCAGGCATGGAACATCGCAATGCGGCCACCGAGAGAGTACCCTACCAGCCAGTAATTTAGTATGTTGTAACTAATTAAGGTATACGTGAGCAATTCACTTACCTCTGCAAACCCCGTCACGCCCGTATCCGCTGAACCACCGTGCCCGGGCAGGTCAAGGTAGAGTCTGGGGTAGTCATGCAGCGGCGCCCCAACGGTCTGCCACTCACGACAGTCGCCGGAAAAACCGTGCAGGAAAACCAGCCAGGGGTAGCCTGGTTTTCCGGGCTGAGTGACGCCAGCGAGGATCACAGGTGACTCACCTGCGCCAGCAGATGTTGCAGCTTCTGCGCGCCGTCAGAATCGTTTACCACCAGCTCAATCAGCGTCGCGCCAGGCTGCCGCCAGGCGGTGTTCAGCGCCGTCTCCAGCGCGTCCCAGTTTTCCGGGCGATGGTACTTCAGGCTGAACATGGCGGCGGCGTGTTCGAACTGCACGTTTTGCGGCATCAGATAGAAGCGCTCACGTTCGCTTTGCGGCGTCGGCAGCAGGGAGAAAATCTGTCCGCCGTTATTGTTAACAACAATCAGCACGAACGGAGCCGACGCCTGACGCAGGAGCGCCAGCGCGTTGAGATCGTAGAGGGCTGAGAGATCCCCCACAATCGCCAGCGTGGATTTTGCGCTGGCCCGCTGTACGCCAGCGGCGGTGGAGATCAGCCCGTCAATGCCGCTCGCGCCCCGGTTGCTGTATACCGGATAACCCGCGGGCAGCTGCGAAAAGGCGTCAATCAGGCGCACCACCAGGCTGTTACCGACAAAAAGTTGCCCCTGCTCGGGAAGATATTTGCGGATACGGTGCGCCAGCCCGGCTTCACTGAACTCCTCGCACTGCGCTTTGGTGAGTTCCCACGCCTGACGCGACAGCGCCGGGATCTCCACCGCCCAGGGTTTGCGTTTTTCCGCCGGATGCAATTCCAGCCAGCTGTCAATATCGCTCACCAGGCGGCGACCGCGATGGTGCGCCGGGTCAAGGCGTCCTTCGAGCGGATCCACCAGCCAGTACTCTTCTGGGGTACAGGTGGCCTGCCACTGGAGCAGTCGCTTGCCCGTCAGACTCGATCCCAGCTGGACGACAATTTGCGCCTGCGCCAGCTCGGTGACCGCTTTCGCGTTCCCCAGCCAGAGGTCAGCGCAGGGCAGCGGCTGGCCCGTCTGGGAAAGCACATCACCAATCAGCGGCCAGCCAAGCGTTTGTGCCCACTCCGCCGCCAGCCTGCCTTCCGCCGCGCTCATCCGCCCGGCAAGCACCACGCCGCGCTTCTGACGCCAGAAGAACCAGTCGCGCTGCTTAGCGCTTTCCAGATGCGTCTGCTCACGCAGCCAGGGCTTTTCGCTCTCCCACCATTCTCCCAGCTGCTGTTGCCAGGCTAGGCCGGTCTCGTTCATTTCGCCGTACAGCGGTTCGGCAAACGGGCAGTTAATGTGCAGCCCGCCGCTGCGCAGTGCGTTCATGGCGTGGTCGAGAGTTGAGACCAGCCAGCTGGCGGGAATATCCTGGGTGGGGCGCGGCAACGAGACCGTCTGTGAAGGATGCGAGGCAAAAATGCCAGGCTGACGAATCGCCTGGTTCGCGCCGCAGTCAATAAGTTCCGGAGGACGATCGGCGGTGAGTAAAATCAGCTTTTCGCCGGTTAACCCCGCTTCAATCAGCGCCGGATAGAGGTTTGCCACCGCCGTGCCGGAAGTCACTATCACCGCCACGGGCGCTTTGCTGACTTTCGCCAGCCCGAGCGCCAGGTGGCCGAGACCACGCTCGTCAAAATGGGTGTGATGAATAAAAGCCCTGTTTTCCGCCGCAGCAAGGGTGAGCGGCGTGGAGCGAGAGCCCGGAGCAATACACACATGCCTGACACCATGGCGGGTCAGGGCTTCAAGGATCACCGTCGCCCAGCGTCGGTTAAAAGAACTTACTGACATGAGATTGTCCAGTATCAAGAATGCGACACAGTATAAATAATAGAAAAAGTCAGAATTTTGATATGAATCGGGATTGCACGAATCAGTATTAATCCCTCAGGAGGAGGGAACGCAGCCCGGCGGCCTTATTTTCGATCTCCTGCCACTCCTGCTCTGGATCGGAGCCGCTGACGATGCCCGCCCCCGCATAAAGACGCAGCGCGGCGTCATGAACGCGGGCGGAGCGTAATGCCACGCAGAACTCGCTTTGATCGCGCGATAAATAGCCCGCCGTTCCGGCGTACCACTCCCGGTCAAACGGCTCCACTTTCGCAATAAATTCTCGCGCTGCCTGACGCGGCAGCCCGGCCACCGCCGCCGTCGGTTGCAGAATATGCAGACACTGCTCGTCATCAGACTGTTTGAGTTCGGTCCAGATACAGCGGCGTAAATGCTGCACCTTGCGCAGACGCAGCACCTGCGCTGGGAGGATCTCCAGCGTCCGGGTATGGTGCTGAAGACGCTGGCAGATATCTTCCACCACCAGCATATTTTCCCGCTGATTTTTGTCGTCGTTCATCAGCCAGTCGCCCAGACGCTGGGCCTGCTTATCGTCAGAATGGCTGGCGACGGTGCCTGCCAGCGCTTCAGTGCGCAGCAGCATGCCGCGTCGCCGCCACAGTCGCTCGGGCGTCGAGCCGAGGAACGCGTTGCTGGCGTCAAAGACCATACAAAAATGATAGCAGTTGAGGTTTAGCGCGCGGCTGGCGGCCATTAGCGCGATGGCGTTCACGGGCTGCTGGCACAACACGTCTGTAGCACGTGCGAGCACCACTTTCTCAAAATCGCCGCGAGCAAGGGTATCCGTCGCCTGACGAATCAACGCCAGCCATTCCGGTTTTTCCGGATGATGGGTTTCCTGCACAATCTGCACGGACAACGGGCGGATCGGCGCGGCGTCGCGCAGGTTATCAATAAACTTCAGTGCGTCACCGGCATCGTCACACAGCGACGTTTCGCTCCACAGTTGCAGGCGCAGCGTGGCGACCCCGCCAGACCGTCGCCAGAGAAGGCGCGGTAAAAACAGCTTTCCCTGTGCCGGGTTGAAGGCGTTCAGGCCGCAGATACGGGTATCATTGGCTACGTCATGGGTGTGCAAAAACCGGGAGGCCGAGGCCAGAGAGTCAAAATGGGCGAGGCTTCCGAGCGCGGCAAGTTCTTCATCACCGCTCCGCTGTTGCCAGTAAAACTGGGGATAGCATCGCTGCACACCCAGCCAGGCCAGCGGATCGAAGGCGTCGTTTAACGGGAAAGAGACATCGAAATGGCGAAAACCGGGTGTAGCGGGTAACGCTTGCGCAAGCTGAGTGCGCAGGCGTTCCAGCGCGATGGAAATCGAATGCACGCGAACCTCTCCCTGTTAAAACCTTACATTATACGGGGTACTGATGATAAATAGCAGTACCCACGTGTAGGGAGGGGTTTACCGGCTTAACGACGGGCTAACAGCAGGCCCAGCACCAGCCCTACGGCCGCACCGACCCCAATGCCCTGCCACGGCTTTTCGTGCACATAATCGTCGGCACGATAAACCGCCTGTTTGGCGCGGTAGTAGTAATTGTCGGATGCGTTGCTGACGCGGTTTTTCACGTCATGCAGCGCCTGCTCGGCGCGGGCTTTGAGCTCAATGTACTTCTGATCGGCAGGATCGCCTGAAGAGCGCAGTACTTCTTCCAGCGTTTCGCTTAACAGCGTTAGATCGTCGTCTGCTCGGGTATCCCAGGATTGAAATGACATATTTTTCTCCATGTTAGTACACCAGTCCGATAACTATAGACAACGTCTCGCTATTGCGCCTGTTTCGCTTCGCGCGCCATACCAATATGTGGGATGCCATCTTCATCGTAAATGTCCGTGACTGGGGTAAAACCAAAATGGCCATAGAATGATTGCAAATGCGCCTGCGCACCCAGGTATAACGCCTTGTCTGGCCACCGTTTCAGGCATGCGTCCAGCGTTTTTTCCATCAGCTGATAGCCCAGCTTTTCACCGCGCGCGCTTCCGCTGATAATGACGCGGCCAATGACGACAGGGTCAAAATCCTCTTCGCTTTTCAGAATCCTCGCATACGCCACCAGCTCGTTATCGCGCCAGCCGAGGATGTGCCGGTTCTCGCCGACCAGGTCATCGCCGTCGATATCCTGATACGGGCAGGTTTGTTCAACCACAAAAACTTCGCAGCGCAGTTTGAGCAGGGCGTAGAGTGACTGAATAGTCAGTTCGCTGTGGTGTAGATCTTGCCACTGGATCATGTGTTTCTCCTTCCTGGGGTTCATCACGTTATACTAAACCCCTTCCCATTCGGCAAAGGGCTGATTGCGTTATGGAACTGATTTTTCTGGGTACGTCCGCGGGCGTGCCAACCCGCTCACGAAACGTGACGGCTATTCTGCTGGATCTTAAGCATCCTACCCGCGGCGGGCTGTGGCTGTTTGACTGCGGCGAAGGTACGCAGCATCAGTTGCTGCATACCTCATACCACCCGGGGAAAGTGGATAAAATATTTATCACCCATCTGCACGGCGACCATCTGTTTGGCCTGCCGGGCCTGCTGTGTAGCCGTTCGATGGCCGGTAACGCTAACCCGCTGACCATTTATGGCCCTGCGGGTATTCAGGCATTCGTTGAGACCACGCTGCGCCTGAGCGGCTCGTGGACCGACTATCCGCTGGAGGTGGTTGAGATCGGCGAAGGTCTGGTGTTCGACGACGGAGATTACCAGGTGCGCGCTTACCCGCTTAACCATCCGGTGGAATGCTACGGCTATCGCGTTGAGGAGCATGACAAGCCCGGGGCGCTGAACGCCGCCGCGTTGCAGGCCGATGGGGTGAAACCTGGCCCGCTGTTCCAGCGTCTGAAGCACGGCGAGACCGTCACGCTGGAAGACGGGCGCGTCATCAACGGTCAGGATTACCTTGCGCCGCCGCAGCCGGGCAAAAAACTGGCTATTTTTGGGGATACCGCCCCCTGCCCTTCGGCGCTCCGGCTTGCCGGGGGTGTGGATGTGATGGTGCATGAGGCAACGCTGGAAGCGGCGATGGAAGAAAAAGCCAACAGCCGGGGGCACAGCTCAACGCGTCAGGCCGCGCAGCTGGCGCGCGAGGCTGGCGTCCGGAAACTGATTGTCACTCACGTCAGCTCACGCTATGACGTCCGCGGCTGTGAAAGCCTGCTGGCAGAGTGTCGGGAGGTGTTCCCGGCATGCGAGCTGGCGGAAGATTTTGCTCAGGTCAGCGTTTAGTCCTTCATTTTTCCCTCAGGGTGCCGATAACGATTAAAAGGCCAGCATTTCTCTTGAGGGTAGAATGGATAATTTCCAGAAAGATATTGATGACAGGGCGAACCTGACCCAGTCCAACCGTTTTGAACTGTTGCTGTTCCGTCTTGGCACCTCTCTGAACGAAAATAAATCCGAGCTGTTCGGCATCAACGTGTTCAAACTGCGCGAAATTGTGCCGATGCCGACCTTCACCAAACCAGCGGGAATGAAGTCTCCGCTGATGGGGATGGTAAATATTCGCGACCAGGTGATCCCGGTGATCGATCTGGCCGCCGTCGCCGGCTGCAAGCCAGCCACCGGGCTAAACATTTTGCTGATCACCGAATATGCCCGCAGCGTGCAGGCGTTTGCCGTGGAATCGGTGGAGAATATCATGCGTCTCGACTGGAAGCAGGTGCACGCCGCGGAAACCGCCGTCAGCGGTCGCTACATCACCAGCATTGCCTGTCTGGACGAAAAGACCGATACCAACGATCTGGCAATGGTGCTCGACGTGGAGCAGATCCTGTATGACATCACCCCGGCGAACCACGATCTGCACGCCACCCATCTGGAAACCACCAAATTCAACATCAAGCCTGGCTCTGTCGCGATTGTTGCTGAAGACTCGAAAGTAGCGCGCTCAATGCTGGAGAAGGGATTGCAGGCAATGGAGATCCCGGCTCAGCTGCATATCACCGGCAAAGACGCATGGGAGAAAATCACTCAGCTGGCCGCGCAGGCTCAGGCTGAGGGCGTCCCCGTTACCGATAAGATTGCCCTGGTATTAACCGACCTCGAAATGCCGGAGATGGACGGCTTTACGCTGACGCGCAAAATCAAAACTGACCCGGTACTGAAAGATATTCCGGTGGTGATCCACTCGTCTCTTTCCGGCAACGCGAACGAAGATCATATACGCAAAGTGAAGGCTGACGGCTATGTGGCGAAGTTTGAGCTGAATGAGCTGTCGTCGGTGATTGAAGAGGTGCTGGACCGCTCGATGAAGAAGATTGACGGGCCGCTAATAAGCAGGAAGCAGTTAGCTTAGTCGGGTGGCGCTTCGCTTACCCGACCTACAAGACCTGTAGGCCCTGCAAGCGTAGCGCCGCTGGGCAATAAAAAACCCGCCGAGGCGGGTTTTTTGCTTTTACATCAGCGGCATCGCGCGCTGCACAATCTCAATCAGCGGCTGCGGATAGATACCGAAGATTAGCACCAGAAGCGCGGAGATCAGCACCACGATCCCCCCGGCGCTGTACTGCCAGTTGGACGGCGCATCACGGTTGAGCTGCTGAGGCGCGCTCAGGTACAGGCTCACAGCCACACGCAGGTAGTAGTAAAGACCAATCGCGGAGCCGATAACGACACCGGCAGTCAGCCACCACAGACCCGCCTGCACACCGACGGCCAGCACGTAGAACTTACCGATAAAGCCCAGCGTCATCGGGATACCCGCCAGAGAGAGCATCATCACGGTCATTACCGCAGACAGAATCGGACGGTGCCAGAACAGACCACGGTAGGAGAACAGGGAATCTGCATCCGGCCCACGGTACGGGCTGGACATCAGGCTCACCACGCCGAACGCGCCGAGGCTGCTGAACAGGTAACCGGCCAGATACACACCCACGGTTTCCATCGACATCTCACCGCTTTGCAGCGCAATCAGCGCCACCAGCAGGTAGCCCAGATGGGAGATTGAGGAGTAGCCCAGCAGACGCTTAATGTTGGTCTGGCTCAGCGCCATCAGGTTACCGAAGATGATGGAAACGAACGCGATAATGCCCAGCACCACGCGAACCGCTTCGCTGTCACCCACCGGGGCGTACAGGAACAGACGCATGACCACGCCAAAGATAGCGATTTTACTCGCCGTCGCCAGGAAGGTAGAGACCGGCGCTGGCGCACCCTGATAAACGTCTGGCGTCCACAGGTGGAACGGCACCAGAGAGAGTTTAAAGCCAAGGCCTACAATCATCATGCCCAGACCCGCCAGCAGCAGCGGCTCATGCATCATGCCGTCGCCGAGGCTCTTGCCGAGCGCCAGGAAGGAGAGGTTACCCGTCTGTGCATACAGCAGCGCGATACCGAACAGCAGGAACGACGACGCAGCAGCGGACAAGATGGTGTACTTGATAGCCGCTTCCAGTGAGCGTTTCTGGCGGAAGGCGTAACCAATCAGGCCGAACAGCGGCAGTGAGATCAGCTCAATACCGAGGAACAGCGCGGCCATGTGGTTCGCGTTCGCCAGCAGAATGCCGCCCAGTGCGGCAATCAGTACCAGCAGGTAAAACTCTTCTTTGTTGTCGTTGTACCCTTCGAGCCACGGGTACGCAAAGGTACAGGTTGCCAGGCTCGCCAGCAGCACCAGACCGGTGTAGAGCATGGCGTAGCCGTCAACGCGCATCAGCGGCGTGACGTCCATTGCGCCCGCCTGGCCAACAAACCAGAGGGAGACTAACGCAGCGTTCAGACCCAGAACGGACAGGGTCGCATTCAGGAAGTGATTGCGTCGCCACGCAATGGAGAGCATCACAACCACCACCGTCAATCCGACGATCAGCAGCGGTAGCAGCGCGATCAGTTGTTGTGGAGTTATTGTCATGGCGAATTACGGCCTTGTAGTAGAAGCAGAATTAACAAACCACTGCTGGATGTTACCCATCGCGGAGTGCGAGGTATCCAGAATCGGCTGCGGATAGAAGCCCAGCAGCACCAGCAGTACGACCAGCAGCAGGATGATGGACAGCTCACGCAGCGACATCCCCGGCAGTTCTTTAGCAGCAATTTCGCTCTTCGCTTTACCGAAGTAGGCGCGGTGCAGCATCGCCAGCGAGTACACGGAGGCGAACACCAGACCAAAGGTGGAGATGACGGTAATCATCGGAACCACTTTGAAGCTGCCGAACAGAATCATAAATTCGCCAACGAAGTTACCGGTACCTGGCATACCCAGGGTGGCAACCGCGAAGAACATGGAGAGTGCAGGCAGCCATTTCATTTTGCCCCACAGGCCGCCCATCATACGCATGTCGCGGGTATGCAGACGTTCGTACAGCTGACCGCATAGGATGAAGAGACCGGCTGCGGACAGACCGTGCGCAATCATCTGGATCACCGCGCCCTGGTACGCCAGCTGGCTGCCAGTGTAGATGGCAATCAGTACGAAGCCCATGTGGGAAACGGAGGTGTAAGCAATCAGACGTTTGATGTCGTACTGCGTGAAGGCCATCCATGCACCGTAGAAGATACCGATCACGCCAAGCCACATGGCAATCGGCGCAAACTCTGCGGAGGCGTTCGGGAACAGCGGCAGGGAGAAACGCAGCAGACCGTAGGCCGCCGTTTTCAGCAAGATACCCGCCAGGTCAACGGAACCCGCCGTTGGCGCCTGAGAGTGCGCGTCCGGCAGCCAGCCGTGCAGCGGAACCACCGGCATTTTCACCGCGAAGGCGATGAAGAAGCCGAGCATCAGCAGGTATTCCACACCGTGGGACATCGGGGTCTTCAGCAGATCTTCATAGTTGAAGGTCCAGACGCCGGTGGCGTTGTAATGCACAAACACCAGCGCCAGGATGGCAATCAACATCACCAGACCACTCGCCTGGGTGTAGATGAAGAACTTGGTGGCCGCCGTGATACGCGTTTTACCGTCGGATGCCTTGTGGCCCCACAGCGCGATCAGGAAGTACATCGGCACCAGCATCATCTCCCAGAAGAAGAAGAACAGGAACATGTCGATGGCCAGGAACACGCCGATAACGCCGCCCAGGATCCACATCAGGTTGAGGTGGAAGAAGCCCTGGTATTTTTCGATTTCTCGCCAGGAGCAGAGTACCGCCAGAACGCCGAGCAGACCGGTCAGCACGACCATCAGCAGCGACAGACCGTCAATCGCAAGGTGGATCGTGATACCGAAACGTGGGATCCACGGCAGAATGAACTCAGACTGCCACTGCGGAAGGCCCGCAGACTGGGTCAATGAGTAGCCACCCTGCAACCACAGTTGCAGGCCAAGCGCGAGCGTCAATCCCATGGTGATCAGCGCGATCCAGCGCGGCATCTTCACGCCAAAGCGTTCAGTCTGCCAGCACAGGAAGCCGCCGATGAAGGGAATTAATATTAGCCAGGGTAATAACATGGCGATTTTTATTCCTTGTTAAAGTCCCTCAGGGACCGATTTTCAACGAATTCGACAAAATTCACGTGTTAGTGCGGTTTGTGGTGTCGGGTGACGCTCACGCTTACCCGACCTACGGTCTCGTAGGCCCGGTAAGCGCAGCGCCACCGGGCAAAAACCACTATCGCAACACCATCAGCAGCGCCAGCACGACAACCGCACCGATGCTCATGGATGCCACATACCAGCGCAGATAGCCGTTCTCGCTGTACAGCAGGCCTTTACCTGCAAAGCGAGAGAGGATCGCCGGGATATTCATCAGGCTGTTCAGCGGATCGCGCTTCAACAGCCACGCAATGCCCAGGAACGGCTTCACGAAGATCATGTCGTACAGCCAGTCGAAGCCCCATGCGTTGTACCACCAGGTGCCCAGCAGACGGCCCGGCGCGCTGTTGGCAACGGCAGTCACCAGCGTGCGTTTGCCCAGCCACAGCCATGCGGCAATCAGGATGCCCGCGATAGCCACAACGCCGGAGGTGATTTCAAGCGTCAGAACGCGACCGTGCTCAAGCTCGGTTGTTGCCGGCAGTACGCCCTGCAACGGTGGCACAATCATCGCGCCAACGAAGGTGGAGAGTACCAGCAGCACAATCAGCGGCAGGTGGTGGGTAATCCCCTTCCCTGCGTGGGCGTGAATTTGTTCTTTACCGTGGAAGACGATGAAAATCATACGGAAGGTGTACAGGGAGGTCATAAACGCACCGACCAGACCCGCAACCATCAGATTGATATGACCATTCGCCATGGCGCCCGCCAGGATTTCATCCTTACTGAAGAAGCCTGCGGTAATCAGCGGCAGTGCCGCCAGCGCCGCGCCGCCTACCAGGAAGCAGACATAGACCAGCGGGATGGACTTACGCAGTCCGCCCATTTTGAAGATATTCTGCTCGTGGTGGCAGGCCAGGATCACCGAACCGGATGAGAGGAACAGCAGCGCTTTAAAGAACGCGTGCGTCATCAGGTGGAAAATGGCTGCGTCCCACGCCTGCACGCCCAGCGCCAGGAACATGTAACCAATCTGGCTCATGGTGGAGTACGCGAGAACGCGTTTGATGTCGGTCTGCACCAGTGCGGCAAAGCCTGCCAGCACCAGCGTAACCGCACCGACGATACCCACCAGATGCAGAATTTCCGGGGTCATCAGGAACAGGCCATGGGTACGCGCAATCAGGTAGACACCGGCGGTGACCATGGTCGCGGCGTGGATCAGCGCGGAGACAGGGGTTGGACCCGCCATCGCGTCGGCAAGCCATGTCTGCAACGGCAGCTGTGCGGATTTACCCACAGCACCACCCAGCAGCATCAGCGTTGCCCACCACAGCATGTTGTTGCCTGCTTCGAAGTGCGCTGGCGCCAGTTCCACCATTTCGCGGAAGTTCAGCGTGCCCAGTTCGTTGTAGAGAATGAACAGCGCGAAAGCGAGGAAGACGTCACCCACGCGGGTCACGACGAACGCTTTCATGGCCGCTGCGCCATTCTTCGGATCGGTGTAGTAGAAACCGATCAGGAGGTAAGAGCACAGACCCACGCCTTCCCAGCCCAGATACATCAGCAGCAGGTTATCGGCCAGCACCAGAACCACCATGCTGGCGATAAACAGGTTGGTGTAGGCGAAGAAGCGGGAGTATCCCTCTTCACCGCGCATATACCAGGAGGCGAACATGTGGATCAGGAAGCCCACGCCGGTGACCACGGAGAGCATGGTCAGAGACAGACCATCCAGCACCAGGTTGAAACCGATGTTGAAGTTACCGACCGACATCCAGTTCCACAGCGGCACGCTGTAGGCCTGACGTCCATTGTTAAAGAAATCGATACCCGCATACGCTGTCACCAGCGCAGCCAGACCGATTGAGCCAATGCCCACGGTGGCAGACAGATTCTCAGACCAGCGGCCGCGAGAAAATGCCAGCAGCACGAAGCCAATCAGCGGAAAAATAATGGTTAAGGCAAGCATGTTCATCCACGCAACTCACTTACTGAATCGATGTTCAGGTTCTGGCGGCGACGATGGAGCTGCAGCAACAGCGCCAGGCCAATACTCGCTTCGGCAGCCGCGAGGCTGATGGCGAGAATGTACATCACCTGACCGTCGGCCTGGCCCCAGTAGCTGCCGGCGACCACAAAGGCCAGCGCGGAAGCGTTGATCATGATTTCCAGACCGATCAGCATAAACAGCAGATTGCGGCGGATAACCAGACCGGTTAAGCCCAGAACGAACAAAATCGCAGCGAGGATCAGTCCATGTGTTAAGGGGATCATGCGCGCTCCTCCGTTTTTCTTTTCGCACGGTCATCAGTGCGGTTGCTCAGCACCTCACCAACACGTTCTTCGCGACCGACGTGGAAGGCAACAACCAGGCCCGCCAGCAGCAGCATAGAGGCCAGTTCAACCGCCAGAACGTACGGACCAAACAGCGCAATACCAACAGCCTTGGCGCTGATTGGCGTGCCGTCAATGCCCTGGTCGTTAACGCCCAGAATAGCGTAAACAATCACCACCAGCATGATGGCCGACAAAATTGCCGGGCCAATCCACACCTGCGGTTTTAACCATTGACGTTCCTGCTCAATTTCAGAGCCGCCCAGGTTGAGCATCATCACCACGAACACGAACAGCACCATAATGGCACCCGCGTAGACGATAATTTCCAGCGCACCGGCAAAATGCGCGCCCAGCGCAAAGAACACCCCGGAAATAGCCAGCAGCGAAATGATTAAATACAGCAACGCATGCACCGGATTGGTGTGCGTGATCACTCGCAGCGTAGCCAGGATGGCGATAAGGCCACAGATATAAAAAGCGAATTCCATTGCCCTCTCCTTACGGTAACAGGCTCTTGACGTCGATAGGCTTAGCTTCGTTCTCTGCTTCGCCCTTATCTTTGCCGTCGATTGCCATACCCGCCATCCGGTAGAAGTTATATTCCGGGTATTTGCCCGGACCGGAAATCAGCAGATCCTCTTTCTCGTACACCAGGTCCTGACGCTTGTACTCACCCAGCTCGAAGTCTGGAGTCAGCTGAATCGCCGTGGTTGGGCACGCTTCTTCACACAGACCGCAGAAAATGCAGCGTGAGAAGTTGATGCGGAAGAACTCAGGGTACCAGCGGCCGTCTACCGTCTCGGCTTTCTGCAGAGAGATACAGCCTACCGGACACGCTACCGCACACAGGTTACAGGCTACGCAGCGCTCGGAACCGTCCGGGTCGCGCGTCAGCACGATACGGCCACGGTAGCGCGGCGGCAGATATACCGGCTCTTCCGGATACATCCGGGTTTCGCGTTTGGCAAACGCGTGCAGGCCGATCATCCAGATACTGCGTACCTGGGTGCCAAAGCCTACGAGTAATTCTTTTAAGGTCATGATCTCAAAGCCCCTTATGGCTGCTGCCAGAGAATGACAGCCGCCGTTACCAACAAGTTGACGAGCGTCAGCGGCAGGCACACTTTCCAGCCGAAGGACATTACCTGGTCATAACGCGGACGCGGTAAGGACGCACGAATCAAAATGAACATCATCATGAAGAACGCGGTTTTCAGCGCGAACCAGATGAACGGCGGTAAGAACGGGCCATGCCAGCCACCAAAGAACAGCGTTACCATCAACGCGGAAATGGTGACGATACCGATGTACTCGCCCACGAAGAACAGACCGAATTTCATACCGGAATATTCAATGTGGTAACCGTCGGCCAGTTCCTGTTCGGCTTCTGGCTGGTCAAACGGGTGACGGTGACACACCGCCACGCCCGCGATAGCAAAGGTCACAAAACCAAAGAACTGCGGGATAACGTTCCAGATGTCGGCCTGGTTGTTGACGATGTCGGTCATGTTGAATGAACCGGCCTGCGCCACCACGCCCATCAGGGAGAGCCCCAGGAACACTTCGTAGCTCAGCGTCTGCGCGGAAGCACGCATCGCACCCAGCAGCGAGTATTTGTTGTTACTGGACCAGCCTGCGAACAGCACCGCGTACACCGCGAGGCCTGCCATCATCAGGAAGAACAGAATGCCGATGTTCAGGTCAGCCACCACCCAGGTCGGGCTGACGGGAACGATAGCAAACGCCAGCAGCAGCGAGGTAAAGGCGATCATCGGCGCCAGCGTAAAGATCACGCGGTCCGAGAAGCGCGGAACCCAGTCCTCTTTAAAGAACATCTTGATCATGTCCGCCACCAGCTGGAGTGAACCACCCCAGCCCACGCGGTTCGGTCCGTAACGGTTCTGGAACAGACCGAGCAGACGACGTTCACCAAAGCTCATGAACGCGCCGCAGGTGACGACCACCAGCAGAATGACGACCGCTTTCAGAATGCTCAGCAGGATGTCGATAAGATCCGGCGTTAACCAACTCATGCTTTTGCCTCCTGAAGGTTATCAAGATGCGCACCCGCCAGGACCGGCGCGATGCCAGGCATACCCATCGGCAGACCCACCTGCCCTGCTGACAGGCTTTCAGAAATAATCAGCGGCAGGCTGATTGTCTGGCCGTCGTAGCTAAAGGCAATGTTCGCACCCGCGTTAACGCCAAGCTTCGCGGCATCCGCCGGGTTGAGCTTGATGTACGGCTGCGGCATACGCTGCTGGAATACCGGAGAACGCTGGGACATTTCGTCGCTACCGAACAGATGGTAGTACGGCGCAATACGCCAGTGGCCTTCCTGAGCCTGGAAACGTTCCGGAACGTTAGAGAAGAAGTCCAGATCGGTTTCGGAGGCTTCAATCAGACGCACGCCCGGATCGCCGTGGCGCAGATGACCACCCACTTCAGCCTGGAATTTGTTCCATGCCTGCGGGGAGTTCCAGCCCGGTGCCCATGCAAACGGGATTTGCGAACGCGGCGCAGACGGCTGGTTGTTCCCTTCCATCGAGAAGGCGAACATGGTGTCTTTATCCTGCGGCTGACGCGGTTCGTGCACGCTGATGTTGGCACGCATCGCAGTACGACCGCTGTAGCGGTGCGGCTCACGCGCCAGTTTCTGGCCGCGAATACGGAAGCTTGCGTCAGGCGCGGCGTCTTTAATGCCCGCCAGCTGAGGCAGTTTCTCAACAACCGCGTCGATAACGTGGTCGAGCTGCGTCCAATCCACTTCACGGCTCTGCACGGTGCTGTGCAGAGAGTGCAGCCAGCGCCAGCTTTCCAGCATCACGGTGTTGCTGTCGTAGTAGGCCGGGTCATAAACCTGGAAGAAGCGCTGTGCGCGGCCTTCGTTGTTGATCACCGTCCCGTCGCTTTCTGCGAAGCTTGCAGCAGAGAGCACCAGGTGTGCTTTGTCCATGATCGCGGTGCGCTGATGGTCGATAACCATCACCAGCGGTGCTTTGGAGAGCGCGGCGTCAACGCGAGCGGCGGAAGCGTGGCGATGCAGGTCATTTTCCAGCACTACCACCGCATCAGCAGAACCGGATTCCAGTTCGCTTAACGCTTCTTCCAGCGAGCCGCCGCCAATCATGCCCAGTCCGATGCTGTTCACCGCACGGGCAATCATGGTCACACCGACGTCAGCGCCACGGCCCTTCAGGGCTTTGGCAACGTTCGCTGCGGCCTGAATGATTTCAGCGCTACCGGCGTTGGTACCGGAAATGATCAGTGGTTTCTTCGCCCCCGCCAGAGCCTGAACAATCACGTCGACCTTGTTCTGCAGGTCGCGATCCAGTTCAACGGCCGGCGAGTTGCTGTCCAGCGCGTGGGCAATGGCAAAGCCGAGGCGCGCCTGATCTTCAACCGGTGCGCAGTAGGTCCACGCGGCGATATCGTCCAGACGGGTGTTGTCGACGTTAGTCACAAACAGAGGATGCTTCGCGCGCTGGCCGATGTTGAGGATCGCCGCAATCTGCCAGTCAGCCACTTTCTGCGCCGCTGCCATTTCACGTGCTTTACCCTTCACCGCCTGACGAACCGCCAGAGCCGCGCGTGCGCCGGTCTGCGTCAGGTCTTCCCCGAGCACCAGAACCGCATCATAGGATTCGATTTCGCGCAGCGCAGGCGTGTGTACACCGCCTTCACGCAGTACTTTCAGCACCAGTTGCAGACGTTCCTGCTCGCCATGGGCGATACCGGTATAGAAGTTTTCCGCCCCAACCAGCTCACGCAGTGCGAAGTTGCTTTCGATGCTGGCGCGCGGGGAGCCGATGCCGATCACTTTCTTCGACTGGCGCAGAATATCTGCCGCGCCCTGCATCGCCTGTTCAGCGTTGAGGGTAATGACGTCGTCGCCACGGCGCTGAACCGGCTGACGCGGACGGTCTTTCAGGTTCACATAGCCATAGCCAAAACGACCGCGATCGCAGAGGAAGTAGTGGTTAACGGTACCGTTGTAACGGTTTTCGATACGACGCAGTTCACCGTAACGTTCACCCGGGCTGGTGTTACAGCCGAGGGAGCACTGCTGGCAGATGCTTGGCGCAAACTGCATGTCCCATTTACGGTTGTAACGCTCGGAGTGGGTTTTATCCGTGAACACGCCGGTCGGGCAGATTTCTACCAGGTTACCGGAGAATTCGCTTTCAAGCGTACCGTCATCCGGACGACCGAAGTAAACGTTGTCATGCGCGCCATACACGCCCAGATCCTGTCCGTCTGCATAATCTTTGTAGTAACGCACGCAGCGGTAGCAGGCGATGCAGCGGTTCATTTCGTGAGAGATGAACGGCCCCAGATCCTGATTTCGGTGGGTACGTTTGGTAAAGCGATAGCGACGGAAGCTGTGACCGGTCATGACGGTCATATCCTGAAGGTGGCAGTTACCACCCTCCTCACACACCGGACAGTCGTGTGGGTGGTTGGTCATCAACCACTCCACTACGCTTTCGCGGAACTGTTTGGCTTCTTCGTCATCAATCGAAATAAAAGTGCCTTCGGTGGCTGGCGTCATACAGGACATCACCAGTCGACCACGCGTGTCTTCCGCGTTTTGATATTGCTTCACCGCACACTGGCGGCAAGCACCGACGCTGCCCAGCGCCGGATGCCAGCAAAAGTACGGAATATCGAGGCCAAGAGACAGACAAGCTTCCAGCAGGTTGTCCGCCCCGTTGACTTCGTATTCTTTGCCGTCTACATGAATCGTAGCCATTAGCATGCTTCCAGTTGGCTCGGCCGAAACCGAGCGTTAATCAAAATTCTGTTTTTACCAGCGTGCTTTCAGCAGGTTCGGCTGAATACCATTGATCGAATGGGTATTGCTGAACGGCTGCTTGATGCCTGCTTCGAATTCGTCGCGGAAATATTTAATCGCGCTTTGCAGCGGCTCGACGGCGCCCGGTGCGTGGGCACAGAAGGTTTTACCCGGTCCTAAGAATCGACACAGTTGCTCAAGTGTCTCGATATCGCCAGGCTGGCCTTCGCCACGTTCGATAGCACGCAGGATCTTCACGCTCCACGGCAGACCATCACGGCATGGTGTACACCAGCCGCAGGACTCGCGGGCGAAGAACTCTTCCAGGTTACGCACCAGGGATACCATGCCGATCTCGTGGTCGACGGCCATCGCCAGCGCGGTACCCAGACGGCTGCCTGCTTTACCAATGCTTTCGAACTCCATTGGCAGGTCAAGGTGGGCTTCGGTTAAGAAGTCTGTCCCTGCCCCACCCGGCTGCCAGGCTTTGAATTTCAGGCCATCGCGCATGCCGCCGGCGTAGTCTTCAAGAATTTCACGTGCGGTGGTGCCGAACGGCAGCTCCCAGACGCCAGGATTCTTCACGCGACCGGAGAAGCCCATCAGCTTGGTACCGGCATCTTTACTTGATGAGATGCCCTGATACCACTCCACGCCGTTCGCAAGGATAGCCGGAACGTTACACAGGGTTTCGACGTTGTTTACACAGGTCGGTTTACCCCACACGCCGGAGCTTGCCGGGAACGGTGGCTTGGAGCGCGGGTTCGCGCGGCGGCCTTCCAGGGAATTAATCAGCGCGGTTTCTTCACCACAGATATAACGCCCGGCACCGGTGTGCACGAACAGCTCGAAGTCAAACCCGGTGCCCAGGATGTTTTTACCCAGCAGTCCGGCTTCAGTGGCTTCGGCAATCGCGCGACGCAGGTTTTCAGCCGCTTCGATGTATTCACCGCGCAGGAAGATGTAGCCACGGTACGCTTTCAGCGCGAACGCGGAGATCAGCATGCCTTCCACCAGCAGGTGCGGCAGCTGTTCCATCAGCAGGCGGTCTTTATAGGTACCCGGCTCCATTTCATCGGCGTTACACAGCAGGTAACGGATGTTCATGGATTCATCTTTCGGCATCAGGCTCCACTTCAGACCGGTGGAGAAGCCCGCACCGCCGCGCCCTTTCAGGCCAGACTCTTTCACCGCATTAACGATGTCGTCTGGCGCCATGCCGCCGAGGGCTTTACGCGCACCGGCATAGCCGTTTTTGCTCTGATATTCGTCGAGCCAAACCGGCTGTTTGTCATCGCGCAGACGCCAGGTCAGCGGATGCGTCTCAGCAGTACGAATTACAGTTTTCATTTGTACTGCTCCAGCAGGTCAGGAATCGCTTCCGGCGTCAGATGGCTGTGAGTGTCCTCATCAATCATCATGGTCGGTCCCTTGTCGCAGTTACCCAGGCAGCAGGTTGGCAGCAGGGTAAAGCGTCCGTCGAACGTGGTCTGGCCCGGCTTAATATTAAGTTTCTTCTCAATCGCAGCCTGAATGCCCTGATAACCGGTAATGTGGCAGACAACGCTGTCACAGTAGCGGATCACATGGCGGCCGACTGGCTGACGAAAGATCTGGCTGTAGAACGTGGCTACGCCTTCTACGTCACTCGCCGGAATGCCCAGCACTTTTGCGATCTCATAGATCGCCCCATCCGGCACCCAACCACGCTGTTTCTGTACGATTTTCAGCGCTTCAATGGACGCCGCACGCGGGTCTTCGTAGTGGTGCATCTCGTGCTCAATGGCGGCACGCTCTGCTTCACTCAGCTCAAAAGCCTCGGTTTGTGGTTGTTGATTCTCGTGCATAATTAGCGGTCCACATCTGACATAACAAAATCGATACTACCCAGATACACAATCAGGTCGGAGACCAGACTGCCGCGAATAGCGGCCGGGATCTGCTGCAGGTGCGCAAAGCTTGGCGTACGCACGCGGGTACGGTAGCTCATGGTGCTTCCGTCGCTGGTGAGGTAGTAGCTGTTGATACCCTTGGTCGCTTCAATCATCTGGAAGGATTCTTGTGCCGGCATGACCGGGCCCCAGGAAACCTGCAAGAAGTGGGTGATCAGGGTTTCGATATGTTGCAGCGTGCGCTCTTTCGGTGGCGGCGTCGTCAGCGGGTGATCCGCCTTGAACGGGCCTTCCGGCATGTTGTTGAGGCACTGCTCAAGGATGCGCAGGCTCTGGCGCAGCTCTTCCACTTTCAGCATCACGCGGGTGTAGCAGTCGGAAACGCCGCCGCCAACCGGGACTTCAAAGTCGAAGTTCTCGTAGCCAGAGTAAGGACGGGCTTTACGCACGTCGAAATCAATACCGGTTGCGCGCAGGCCAGCACCTGTGGTCCCCCACTCCAGCGCCTCTTTCGCGCCGTAGGCGGCAACGCCCTGGGAGCGGCCTTTCAGGATGGAGTTACGCAGCGCGGCTTTCTCGTAAGACGCCAGACGTTTCGGCATCCAGTCGAGGAATTCACGCAGCAGGCGGTCCCAGCCGCGCGGCAGATCGTGCGCCACGCCGCCGATGCGGAACCAGGCCGGGTGCATACGGAAACCGGTAATCGCTTCCACCAGATCGTAGATTTTCTGACGGTCGGTAAAGGCGAAGAAGACCGGCGTCATCGCGCCGACGTCCTGAATGAACGTGGAGATGTACAGCAGGTGGCTGTTAATACGGAACAGTTCAGACAGCATCACGCGAATCACATTAACGCGATCCGGGACGGTGATGCCTGCCAGTTTCTCAACAGCCAGCACGTATGGCATCTCGTTTACGCAGCCGCCGAGGTATTCGATACGGTCGGTATACGGAATGTAGCTGTGCCAGGACTGACGCTCGCCCATCTTCTCGGCACCACGGTGGTGATAGCCGATGTCAGGCACGCAGTCGACAATTTCTTCGCCGTCAAGCTGAAGGATAATACGGAATGCACCGTGCGCAGAGGGGTGGTTTGGACCGAGGTTGAGGAACATGAAGTCCTCGTTTTCGGTGCCGCGCTTCATGCCCCAGTCTTCCGGCTTGAAGGTCAGCGCTTCCATCTCCAGATCCTGCTTGGCTTTGGTCAGCTCAAACGGGTCGAATTCAGTGGCGCGTGCCGGGTAGTCTTTACGCAGCGGGTGGCCGGTCCAGGTCTGCGGCATCATAATGCGCGTCAGATGCGGGTGGCCGTCGAAGGTCATGCCGAACATTTCCCAGGTTTCACGCTCGTACCAGTTGGCGTTCGGGAAAAGTTTGGTGATCGTCGGAAGATGCATGTCGTTTTCAGACAATGCCACCTTGAGCATGATATCCGTGTTGCGGTCTATTGAGATCAGGTGGTAGAAAACGGAAAAATCCGCAGCAGGGAGACCCTGGCGGTGCGTTCTCAGACGTTCATCCATGCCGTGTAAGTCAAACAGCATGACGTAAGGTTTTGGCAATTTCTTGAGGAAATCGACAACTTCCAGTAATTGCTCACGCTTCACCCAAACAACGGGTACCCCGGTGCGGGTGGCCTGAACAGTAAAGGCATCCGGCCCAAAACGGTTGCGCAGTTCGCCAATGACGGGGTCATCGAGATGATCCCGGGTCTGCCAGGCGGCTTCTTGCGCGGTTAAGTCGGTCATATTGTTCACCATTGCAAATGGTCCGTGGTGACTGTTAAGCCTGGCTTCGCGCTATTTGAGTAGTGATATGCGAAGGTGTTCTCCAGGCCCACAGGCGCAAATTAAATTTCGTCAGGCGTACGCAGGTTGGTGACGGCAATACGTTCACCACGTTTACGCTCGCGCTCAGACTGCATGTTCGCGCGATAGACACCTTGATCGCCAACAACCCAGGAGAGCGGACGGCGTTCTTTACCGATTGACTCCTGCAGCAGCATCAGCGCCTGCATATAGGCCTCTGGACGCGGCGGGCAGCCCGGGATGTACACATCCACCGGAATGAACTTATCAACGCCCTGCACAACGGAATAAATGTCGTACATACCGCCGGAGTTTGCACATGCGCCCATGGAGATTACCCATTTTGGCTCCAGCATCTGGTCATAAAGACGCTGAATAACCGGTGCCATCTTGGTAAAGCAGGTCCCGGCCACCACCATCAGGTCAGCCTGACGTGGAGAAGCACGCAGTACCTCGGCCCCAAAACGCGCAACGTCATGCACCGCAGTGAATGACGTCACCATTTCAACGTAGCAGCAAGAAAGGCCAAAGTTGTATGGCCAGATGGAGTTCTTACGACCCCAGTTGACCATATCGTGCATGGCATGTTCGAGTTTGCCCATGTACACGCTTTTGTTGACTTCTTGCTCCAGGGGGTCGGTTACGATCTCCTGTTTTTGCAGGGGGTAACGGTCATTCTCACCGTTAGGATCTATGCGGGTGAGCGTATAATCCATCTTATTGCCTCGCTGTTACTGCTGACGATTAGAGATACTGTTTTCCGGGTTGATGTGTTCACGGCGTGAACGCACAGGTGTCCAGTCCAGCGCGCCAATACGCACCAGATAAACCAGACCGGCCAGTAACACTAAAATGAAAATTGCGGCCTCGACAAAGCCCACCCAACCACTTTCGCGAATGGAGGTAGACCACGCGAAGAGGTAAAGCGCTTCCACGTCGAAAATGACGAAGAACATGGCTACCAGGTAGAACTTGGCAGACAGGCGTAAGCGAGCGGTACCTACTGAATCAATACCTGATTCGAAAGGTGTGTTTTTGTGCCTTGCGCGGGCGCGACCGCCCAGGAACCAGCCGCCGACTAACATCAGGCAGCACAGGCCAATGGCTACAATAAGAAAGATTGCGAATGCCCAGTGATGAGCGATGACTTCTGTGGATGTTGACATACTCATTGCTTACTCATCAAAAGTGATACCGACGACACTGCTCTTGCTGGCAGATGGGCATCACATCGATTCATGGGGAGGAACAAAATAACCTTACACTAACTGTCAGAAATGAGACATAGACAGCAAAATGATGGGGTTTTTTACTCCTTTCTATAACCTTTTGTCAACTTTAACAAAGGTTTCTTCACATTAAATTACAACGTGCGATTCTCATTAACATTTGGTGCCCTTTAACCCTGGTGGGTACATGACTTTACGTCAAATGCATCTTGTTGAATCGTGTCCGTTTTGGAAGTAAAAAAAATAACCCTCCTATTTTGACAGGATTTGCCAACGATTCCTCCCCCCAAATGGGAGTATTTTCTTGATCTGAGACACGCTTTTGTTAATTCAATCAAAAAAACAGCAACATATTTCCTGTTTTTTTAACATCGGCGGGGTATTAGGCAAGTTAGAAGAGGTATCGTTTATAACTTAACCAAAAGCATTTTCTGCATTGATAAATAAGCGGTATTTGCTTTAACCCTGCTCCGTTCGCGGTTATGAATAGCAAAAAAAACCACTCGCAGGAAAAAATCATGCGAGTGGCTCTTTTTTGCACTTACATTTTGTTACGAGAATTTTGGGGGAATGATCACTCAAAATCCCTTTCCACAATCAGGGAGTCATCCCCTCCTTCCGGAGTAACAGGCGCGTACTGCCATGGATTGTGGTAGTTTTCCATTGCCTCGAATACCACTTTCGCTAGCTCGTTGTTGCTGGCGGCATTATGGCACAGCAGGTACTCCGTATCCGGCAACGACGGGAGTCCCTCAGATTGACCCAGCACACGCAGATCGGGGCTCATCATCTCCACCGGACGGGCTGTTACGCCAAGTCCGGCCTTCACTGCCGCTCGTACCGCAGGCAACGTTGACGCAACGTACGCCAGGCGCCACGGAATACTGGCTTCGTTGAGCGCAGTCAGCACCATATCGCGGAACGGACTAGGATCGTCCAGCAGGACCAGGGGTATTGGCTCACCTTTTTGCAATACGTACTCCGCGGCACAGTACCAGTGCGTAGGAGAAGTACGCAGCGTCAGGCAGTCATACTGGCCAGGTCGATGCGTGGTGACCACCAGGTCAACCTCGTTTTCTTTCAGCATCTCAACCATGAAGGCATTGCGTTTAACGCTAACGTCCAGGGCAAGCTTCGGATAAACCGAGCTAATTCGGTTGAGAAGGAAGGGCAAAATGGTATCTGCTGATTCATCTGACGCCCCTAATGTTAACACTCCCTGAAGGTTGCTAAACATTAATGACATACAGGCTTCATCATTAAAGCGCAGTATCTTTCTGGCATAACCCAGAAGCTGAATACCATGTTCTGTTAAAAGCTTATTACGTCCATGACGCGCAAAAAGCTCTTTACCAACCAGTTGTTCCAGCCGCTGCATTTGCTGACTCACGGCGGACTGGGTACGGCAAACGGCGGCAGCAGCTGCTGCAAAAGTGTTGAGATCGGCGACCGCAACAAACGTTCTCAGCAGATCGAGGTCGAGATTCATTATCGGACGATTTGCATTTATCATATCTTTTCACTTTCAGGTTGCTCGTGCGGAGCTGCCCGGGTTGAAGCTGTGTGTAACAGTTAAGCAATTCCTTCTGAAGAGTTTCCCTCGCGTCCCGGCCCGGCAGACTGCCTGACAGATAGTTATTGTACTTTGGTATATCAACAGTCAGAAATCACGTTTCATGACGTTATTTTTATTCTCTTGCGTTCAGGATATTTCGTTATCTGAAGGTAGATGTAAATTCCATTAAGAGTAAGACATGTTTTCTGCCATCTATATCGCAGCGTTGCCAGCGTAGCAAGATGTGACTTACCCAATCAGCCAGAGATTACTTTAACAATAACAATCGATTAATACAGGAAGGCAGAAGCTGATATACGTAACAGGCCTATCGCTACGCTGCATTCCCAAAACACATCTTAACCCAAATCCACTATATTTATAAGTCTTATTGCAATATAACGGATTTAACGCCAATGATAAGCAACTACACTCTTTTTATTAAAATTAACGAAAGTTGCATTTTCGTCGTTAATAATAAATAAAGTTTAATTTAGATTCAGGCCATTCATTAATAACACTTAACATTAATTTCACATGAGTAACTTTTAACCTGGCTTTGCTAATAGAGCAAACTGTATCTCAGCATTCAGGTTTTACGAATGGTCACTCAGGGGGACTAACGCTTCAGCCCGGATCGTCTTTTTATTTAAATCAGAATAATATTAATATTTATGTGAAACTTTCAGCATAAAAAACCCAACATTAAGCGTTTTCACGGTAATTTCAGGCGCAAAATCACTCCATCATTAGATTAAGCAATCACAGCAGTGCTGCCTGGTTGGACAAAATCTTCTTCTGTGCGCCCTTCAAAACGAAGCGCGGTGGGAGTACATTGTTCCGTGCTGCTTCCACGGCAGGAAGTTGCAATAATAGCGAAAAGGTTAAAGGTTCATGTCCCCTATCGAAAAATCCAGCAAGCTCGACAACGTCTGTTACGACATCCGTGGCCCGGTACTCAAAGAGGCAAAACGCCTTGAAGAGGAAGGCAATAAGGTTCTGAAACTCAACATCGGCAACCCCGCGCCATTT
This sequence comes from Enterobacter cloacae complex sp. 402C9, assembly GCF_050030745.1. NCBI lineage: Bacteria > Pseudomonadati > Pseudomonadota > Gammaproteobacteria > Enterobacterales > Enterobacteriaceae > Enterobacter > Enterobacter cloacae complex sp. 402C9. The sequence goes on from NZ_JBLGUW010000001.1 coordinate 3,193,469, forward strand.
GGTTTTGAAGCGCCGGATGAGATCCTGGTGGATGTGATCCGTAACCTGCCCACTGCACAAGGCTACTGCGATTCAAAAGGGCTTTATTCCGCCCGTAAAGCCATTATGCAGCACTATCAGGCTCGCGGTATGCGCGACGTCACCGTTGAAGATATCTACATTGGCAACGGTGTCTCGGAGCTGATCGTTCAGGCGATGCAGGCGCTCCTGAACAGCGGCGATGAAATGCTGGTTCCCGCTCCAGACTATCCGCTGTGGACGGCTGCGGTATCGCTCTCCAGCGGTAAAGCGGTGCACTATCTTTGCGATGAATCGTCTGACTGGTTCCCGGATCTGGATGACATTCGCGCCAAAATAACACCGCGCACCCGGGGAATCGTGATCATTAACCCGAATAACCCGACGGGCGCGGTCTATTCAAAAGAGCTGCTGATGGAGATCGTCGAGATCGCCCGCCTGCACAACCTGATCATCTTTGCCGACGAGATTTACGACAAGATCCTGTACGACGCGGCGCAGCACCACTCTATCGCCGCGCTGGCGCCCGATCTGCTGACGGTCACCTTTAACGGACTGTCTAAAACTTACCGCGTTGCCGGTTTCCGTCAGGGCTGGATGGTACTGAACGGTCCGAAAAAACATGCGAAAGGCTACATTGAAGGGCTGGAGATGCTGGCATCCATGCGTCTGTGCGCCAACGTACCGGCGCAACATGCGATCCAGACAGCACTCGGGGGCTATCAAAGCATCAGCGAGTTTATCGTTCCAGGCGGCCGCCTCTATGAACAACGCAACCGTGCATGGGAATTAATTAATGATATTCCGGGCGTCTCCTGCGTGAAGCCTAACGGCGCGCTGTATATGTTCCCGAAAATCGACGCGAAGCGCTTCAATATTCACGACGACCAGAAAATGGTGCTCGACTTCCTGTTGCAGGAAAAAGTGCTGCTGGTTCAGGGGACGGCGTTTAACTGGCCGTGGCCGGATCACGTGCGTATTGTAACCCTGCCGCGCGAAGACGATCTCGAAATGGCCATCAGCCGCTTCGGGCGATTCCTCTCGGGGTACCATCAGTAACGCTGACTTTCCGCCGGGTGGCGCTGCGCTTACCCGGCCTGTAACATCTGCAAATTTGCATCTTCCCTCCCCTCCCCGCACAATGAAGTCCGTCGCAGTGAAGACATAAGGTAACCTATGAGTCAGAGTCATTTCTTTGCCCACCTCTCCCGCCTGAAACTCATCAACCGCTGGCCGCTGATGCGCAACGTGCGCACTGAAAATGTGTCTGAGCACAGTTTGCAGGTTGCCATGGTCGCTCATGCGCTGGCCGCGATTAAAAACCGCAAATTCAACGGGCAGGTTAATGCCGAACGTATCGCCCTGCTGGCGTTGTACCACGATGCATCGGAAGTGCTGACCGGGGATCTGCCTACGCCGGTGAAATATTTCAACTCGCAGATTGCCCAGGAATATAAGGCCATTGAGAAGATTGCCCAGCAGAAGCTGATCGATATGGTGCCTGATGAGCTGCGTGATATCTTCGGGCCACTGATCGACGAGCATCAGTATACGGAAGAGGAGAAATCCCTGGTTAAGCAGGCCGATGCGCTGTGCGCCTACCTGAAATGTCTGGAAGAGTTATCCGCGGGGAATAACGAGTTCCTGCTGGCGAAAACGCGCCTGGAGAAAACGCTCGACTCCCGCCGTAGCGAAGAGATGGATTACTTTATGCAGGTGTTTGTGCCGAGCTTCCATTTGTCGCTGGATGAGATCAGTCAGGATTCACCGCTGTAGTTTTTCGCCCAGCGGCGCTGCGCTTGCAGGGCCTACGAATCACGTAGGCCGGGTAAGGCGTAGCCGCCACCCGGCGATGTTCTCAGAACGGGAATAACACCGGAATCAGCACCACGCATACCAGCATCACCAGCACGGTGAACGGCACGCCAATTTCACGAAGTCGCTGGATGAGATTAGCAAGGATTCACCGCTGTAGTTTTTCGCCCAGCGGCGCTGCGCTTGCAGGGCCTACGAATCACGTAGGCCGGGTAAGGCGTAGCCGCCACCCGGCGATGTTCTCAGAACGGGAATAACACCGGAATCAGCACCACGCATACCAGCATCACCAGCACGGTGAACGGCACGCCAATTTCACGAAGTCGCTGGATGAGATTAGCAAGGATTCACCGCTGTAGTTTTTCGCCCAGCGGCGCTGCGCTTGCAGGGCCTACGAATCACGTAGGCCGGGTAAGGCGTAGCCGCCACCCGGCGATGTTCTCAGAACGGGAATAACACCGGAATCAGCACCACGCATACCAGCATCACCAGCACGGTGAACGGCACGCCAATCTTCACGAAGTCGCTGGATGAGATTAGCAAGGATTCGCCGCTGTAGTTTTTCGCCCAGCGGCGCTGCGCTTGCAGGGCCTACGGATCACGTAGGCCGGGTAAGGCGTAGCCGCCACCCGGCAATGTTCTCAGAACGGGAATAACACCGGAATCAGCACCACGCATACCAGCATCACCAGCACGGTGAACGGCACGCCAATTTCACGAAGTCGCTGGATGAGATTAGCAAGGATTCGCCGCTGTAGTTTTTCGCCCAGCGGCGCTGCGCTTGCAGGGCCTACGAATCACGTAGTCCGGGTAAGGCGTAGCCGCCACCCGGCGATGTTCTCAGAACGGGAATAACACCGGAATCAGCACCACGCATACCAGCATCACCAGCACGGTGAACGGCACGCCCAGCTTTACAAAATCGCTGAATCGATAGTTTCCCGGCCCCAGCACCAGGGTATTGACCGGGGAAGATACCGGCGTCATAAATGCCGCGGACGCCGCCATCGCTACCACCATCGCAAACGGATAGGGCGAAACGCCCATCGATTTTGCCATCGCCAGCGCAATAGGCGCCATCAGCACCGCCGTTGCGGTATTGGAGATGAACAAACCAATGGTGGCGCACATGACGAACAGGCAAACCATCATCAGGTACGGACCATATCCCCCGCCCGCGTCCATTAAGCCTTTTACGATCAAATCCACCCCGCCGGTTTTCTGTAGCGCCAGGGCGAAGGGCATCATCCCAACGATGAGAATGATGCTTGGCCAGTGAATCGCTTTGTAAGCGCTTTCGGCGTCGATACAGCGGAATTTGCCCATTAACAGACAGGCGATTATCGCCGCCACCGGGTTAGGGATCTCGTCCGTCAGCATCAACGCGACCATCAACACCAGGCAAAAAATCGCATGGGGCGCCTGACTGTGCGCCGGTGACGCGTCGCTCTCTTCAATCGGCATATTCAGCACCACAAAATCGCGGCCTTTCTGCCCGAGCTGGCTAATCAGTTTCCAGTTGCCGACCACGAGGAAGATATCCCCCAGCAGGATCGGCTCATCCACCACCGCCCCTTCAAGGGCTACGCCATCGCGCTTCAGGCCCACCACGTTGAGGCCATAGCGGGTACGAAAGCCGATTTCGCGCACGGTTTTGCCCAATAACTCCGATTCCGGGATCAGCGACACCTCGGCCATTCCCACATCCAGCGCCCGGTCGGAGAAATACTCGCCGCGCAGCACCATCGGCTCCAGCAGCTGCTCGCTACAAAACTCTCGCAGATCCACGTCCGCGGTGGACATATCAATCAGCAGGACGTCACGCGCGCGAAACTCTGACACCCCATTCACGTTAACGATTACCCGACGAAAACGACGCCAGCGCTCAACCCCGATGACGTTCGCGCCATAGCGTTCGCGTAGCTTAAGGTCGTCCAGCCGCTGGCCTATCATCGGCGAACCGGGGCGGATAGCCAGCCGACGGGCGCGCCCGGTCAGACGGTACTCTTTGATCAAATCGCGAAAAGTTCGCCGCTTCCAGCCCTCTTTGGCTTTGTCCTGCTTCTCCCCTTTCAGCGCGAAACGGGTCAACAGCATATAGATAATGCCCATCACCAGTACAACCAGCCCGATCGGCGTGACGCTGAAAAAGCTAAACCCCTCAAGCCCCTCACGGATCAGTTCGCTGTTTACGACGAGGTTCGGCGGCGTCGCGACCAGCGTCATCATGCCGCTGATGAGCCCGGCAAAGCTCAACGGCATCATCAGCCGCGACGGGGAGATCTGCATCCTCATGCAGACGCTAAGCACAACCGGAATAAAGATGGCCACGACCCCCGTCGAGCTCATAAACGCACCCAGTCCGGCGACCGTCAGCATCAGGTAAATCAGCATTTTGGTTTCGCTGCTGCCCGCCACTTTAACCAGCCACGACCCCATCATTGTCGCCACGCCGGTGCGTACCAGCCCGTCGCCAATAATAAACAGGGCGGCAATCAAAATAACGTTGGGATCGCTAAACCCGGAAAAGGCTTCCGGCAGGGAAAGGGTACCGCTCAGAACGAACGCGACAATCACAAACAGGGCGACGGCATCCATGCGCACCTTGCCCGTGGCAAAAAGAATGATGGCGATTAACAGCAGGCTCAGGACCCAAATCAGTTCACCGTTCACAACATGTCCTTGTCAGTGGAGGAGAAGCAATTCTGCCATAAAAAAGCCCCGGTAATGCGGGGCTATATCATGGGATTACATTTTTAGCGAGACGGTTACAACGCCGTCTGATGCCTTCGAGACGTCGATGGCGGTCAGAGTATTAAGCACAAAATCCGCCTCCTCCAGCCGGGGAGACCCCGCCGGGACGTTAACGGCAATGACGTGGCTTCCGGCGTTCAGCCCGGCCAGCACGCCTGCCGCCGCGTCTTCCACCACCACGCACTCCGCTGGCGCAAGGCCGAGCAGTTCAGCGCCGAGCAGAAACGCATCCGGTTCGGGCTTGCCGCGCTTTACGCGCTCAGCGGTAATGAAGACGTCCGGCGTCGGTAAACCGGCCGCCTTATGGCGGGCATGCGCGACAGGAACCGAGCCGGAGGTGACGATAGCCCACGGGATCTGCGCTTCATTCAGATGCTCAAGCAATTCGCGCGCACCGGGCAGCGCGGTGATGCCCTCAGTGTCGGTAGCTTCAATCTGCTCCAGATATTTGAACTCCGCCTGAATCTCTTCCTCAGAACGTCCCGCCAGGAAGTGCCGCAATGAGGTAATGGCCTGTTTGCCATGGATGAAATTCAGTACATCCTGATGGTCGATGCCGTGCCTGTCGGCCCAATGACACCAGGAACGCTCCACTACCGGCAGCGAATCCACCAGCGTACCGTCCAGATCAAACAGAAAACCTTTACACTGCACACGCACCTCCGTCAGGCATTAATGATTTGTTGAATTTCGTTGCTGCTTAAATGGTACTGACGCGGACAGGCGTGCCACGCGCTCAGCATACGTTGATACTTATCCCACATTGGGGTCTGGGCGTTGAAGCCGTGCGTACCCGCATCAAAATGAGTGTAGCGCCCTTCGGTGTTCACCATAAAGCGCACATAGCTCAGATAGCGCGCCTCCGTCGCGGCATCAAAGCCCAGGAACGTTACGCGGCGCTCATCAATGGACTGCTGGTCTTTCAGATTGGTCCAGGACACATGCAGCGCATGGTACATCTCCATGATGTCGATAACGATACGGCAGGTTTCCTCTTTCAGTTCGCCAAATTCGCGATCCAGTTCGCGCATCTGCAAGCCAAAACCACGTTCAACAATGGTTTGCAGGCGGCTGTAGCGCGCAGCGTTATCGGGATCAAGCATTGTCATCATCTTGTACTGGTTAGACAAAATCAGACGTTGAGCATGGGTCATTTCCATCTTTCGACTCCTGTAGCGCATTGCACTGTAAAAAAAAGACACGGTAACTGATTGTTACTGTGCCTTCTTTTGGTCGTCGTTTCGATGATCAATCACAAGTCATCGAGGAATGTTTTATCAAGCTGTTTAAACGCGCGCTTGAGGGTGTCCGCCAGCGCCTGATAATCCGGCTTGCCTTCAACCGGGGCGAGCGCCTGGCCGGCCTCCTCCAGTTTTCCACGCACTTCATAAAACCAGTGTAAAATAGAAGGCGGAAGTGGCGTGACGGAACGTTTACCTAACCACCACAATCCCTGCATCGGCAGGCTTAACGCAAAGAGCGCCGTCGCGACGGCAGGTCCAAGCTGTCCACCCAGCGCAATTTGCCAGCAAAGAGTAAAGACAGCGATCGGGGGCATAAAGCGAATCGCATAGCGCGTGGCGCGAATAGTGCGATTTTCAATAAACATGGGCGCGAGGCGCTTTTCCATCGGCCATGTCTTTGCGTAATGCTGTCCCCGACGAAACAGACTAAAAAAGTTCACGGACGGGATTTCAGGTGTTGACATGGCTGTACCTCAACTTCACATATAAAAATTAAAATTTTCGTGCAAAACCACAACAGGCTATGACAACGTTCAAAATATTTTGTCATCGCTACCCCGTATCGGGTATCCTGTGCCAGCCTTATAGGCCGTAGACGAGAAGCGTTAACTCGTCAAATTATCGCATATTATGCCATTGTCTGAAAAATGTTCAAAATGGCTTAAAATCATAGGTATTTCTTCCATCCTGCCAGAATGTTCGTTTGGCATGATGTTAATCATAAATGTCTGAGTCAGCATGCGTTACGCTTTAGACTCATTGACGTTTTTTTAGCCACGTATCAATTATAGGTACTTCCATGTCGAGTAAGTTAGTACTGGTTCTGAACTGCGGTAGCTCTTCACTGAAATTCGCCATCATCGATGCGCTCAACGGTGATGAGTACCTCTCTGGTTTGGCCGAATGTTTCCATCTGCCTGAAGCACGTATCAAGTGGAAGATGGACGGCAGCAAACAAGAAGCGGCTTTAGGTGCAGGCGCCGCTCACAGTGAAGCGCTGAACTTTATCGTTAACACTATTCTGGCACAAAAACCAGAACTGTCTGCTCAGCTGACTGCGATTGGTCACCGTATCGTCCACGGCGGCGAAAAATACACCAGCTCCGTGGTAATCGACGACTCTGTGATTCAGGGCATCAAAGACTCTGCGTCTTTCGCACCGCTGCATAACCCGGCTCACCTGATCGGTATCGCTGAAGCACTGAAATCCTTCCCGAATCTGAAAGATAAAAACGTGGCCGTGTTTGACACCGCGTTCCATCAGACCATGCCGGAAGAGTCTTACCTCTATGCCCTGCCATACAGCCTGTACAAAGAGCACGGCGTACGTCGCTACGGCGCACACGGCACCAGCCACTTCTATGTGACTCAGGAAGCCGCAAAAGTACTGAACAAGCCGGTTGAAGAAGTCAACATTATCACCTGCCACCTGGGCAACGGTGGTTCTGTTTCTGCTATCCGCAACGGTAAGTGTGTTGATACCTCTATGGGTCTGACCCCGCTGGAAGGTCTGGTGATGGGTACCCGTTCCGGTGATATCGACCCGGCGATCATCTTCCACCTGCACGACACCCTGGGCATGAGCGTTGACGACATCAACAAAATGCTGACCAAAGAGTCTGGCCTGCTGGGTCTGACCGAAGTCACCAGCGACTGCCGTTACGTTGAAGACAACTACGCAGAAAAAGCTGACGCTAAACGTGCAATGGACGTTTATTGCCACCGTCTGGCGAAGTACATCGGTTCTTACACCGCGCTGATGGAAGGCCGTCTGGATGCTGTTATCTTCACCGGCGGTATCGGTGAGAACGCGGCAATGGTACGTGAACTGTCCCTGGGCAAACTGGGCGTTCTGGGCTTCGAAGTCGATCACGAGCGTAACCTGGCTGCCCGCTTCGGCAAGTCTGGCTTCATCAACAAAGAAGGCACCCGCCCGGCTATCGTTATCCCAACTAACGAAGAGCTGGTCATCGCGCAAGACGCGTGCCGCCTGACTGCCTGATTCCACACCGCCAGCAATGCTGGCGGTGCTGTTTTGTAGCCCGCCCAACGCGGCGGTAACGAAAGAGGATAAACCGTGTCCCGTACTATTATGCTGATCCCTACCGGAACCAGCGTCGGCCTGACCAGCGTCAGCCTCGGCGTGATCCGCGCTATGGAACGCAAAGGCGTTCGTCTGAGCGTCTTTAAGCCTATCGCCCAGCCACGTGCCGGTGGCGATGCGCCAGACCAGACCACCTCCATCGTTCGTAAGAACTCCAATCTGCCAGCGGCTGAACCGCTGAAGATGAGCCACGTTGAATCTCTGCTCTCCAGCAACCAGAAAGACGTGCTGATGGAAGAGATCATCGCCAACTACCACGCAAACGCGCAGGACGCTGAAGTGGTGCTGGTTGAAGGCCTGGTCCCGACCCGTAAACACCAGTTTGCCCAGTCTCTGAACTTTGAAATCGCGAAAACCCTGAACGCAGAGATTGTTTTCGTGATGTCTCAGGGCACGGACACCCCAGAGCAGCTGAAAGAGCGTATCGAACTGACGCGCAGCAGCTTCGGCGGTGCAAAAAACACCAGCATCACCGGCGTGATTGTTAACAAGCTGAACGCACCGGTTGATGAGCAGGGCCGTACGCGTCCTGACCTGTCCGAAATCTTCGACGACTCTTCCAAAGCGAAAGTCATCAAAGTTGACCCGGCTAAGCTGCAGGATTCCAGCCCACTGCCGGTGCTGGGTGCGGTGCCATGGAGCTTCGATCTGATTGCCACCCGTGCAATCGATATGGCGCGTCACCTGAATGCCACCATCGTTAACGAAGGCGATATCAACACCCGCCGTGTGAAGTCCGTGACCTTCTGCGCGCGCAGCATTCCGCACATGCTGGAACACTTCCGCGCAGGTTCCCTGCTGGTGACCTCTGCTGACCGTCCAGACGTGCTGGTTGCAGCGTGCCTGGCTGCGATGAACGGCGTGGAAATCGGTGCGATCCTGCTGACCGGTGCCTACGAGATGGACCCGCGCGTCAGCAAGCTGTGCGAACGTGCGTTCGCCACTGGCCTGCCAGTATTCATGGTGAACACCAACACCTGGCAGACCTCCCTGAGCCTGCAAAGCTTCAACCTCGAAGTGCCGGTTGATGACCACGAGCGTATCGAGAAAGTTCAGGAATACGTTGCGGGCTACATCAACGCAGACTGGATCGAATCCCTGACGGCGACGTCCGAGCGCAGCCGTCGTCTGTCTCCTCCAGCCTTCCGTTACCAGCTGACCGAGCTGGCGCGTAAAGCGGGCAAACGCGTGGTTCTGCCAGAAGGTGACGAACCACGTACCGTTAAAGCGGCGGCCATCTGTGCAGAGCGCGGTATCGCGACCTGTGTGCTGCTGGGTAACCCGGATGAGATCAACCGCGTTGCGGCGTCTCAGGGCGTTGAGCTGGGCGCTGGCATTGAGATCGTTGACCCGGAAGTGGTTCGCGAAAGCTACGTTGCCCGCCTGGTTGAGCTGCGTAAGAACAAGGGCATGACCGAAGCCGTTGCGCGCGAGCAGCTGGAAGACAACGTCGTGCTGGGTACGCTGATGCTGGAGCAGGACGAAGTTGACGGCCTGGTTTCCGGTGCGGTTCACACCACCGCGAACACCATCCGTCCACCGTTGCAGCTGATCAAAACCGCACCGGGCAGCTCTCTGGTCTCCTCCGTGTTCTTCATGCTGCTGCCTGAACAGGTTTACGTTTATGGCGACTGCGCGATCAACCCGGACCCAACCGCAGAGCAGCTGGCAGAAATCGCAATCCAGTCTGCGGACTCCGCGACTGCCTTCGGTATCGAACCGCGCGTCGCGATGCTCTCCTACTCCACCGGTACCTCTGGTGCAGGCAGCGACGTAGAGAAAGTCCGTGAAGCGACCCGCATTGCGCAGGAAAAACGTCCGGATCTGATGATCGACGGCCCGCTCCAGTACGATGCCGCGGTAATGGCTGACGTTGCGAAATCTAAAGCGCCTAACTCGCCGGTTGCAGGTCGCGCTACCGTGTTCATCTTCCCGGATCTGAACACCGGTAACACCACCTATAAAGCGGTACAGCGTTCAGCAGACCTGATCTCCATCGGGCCAATGCTGCAAGGTATGCGCAAGCCTGTGAACGACCTGTCTCGTGGTGCGCTGGTTGACGATATCGTCTACACCATCGCGCTGACGGCGATTCAGTCTTCGCAGCAGCAGTAAGCTAAAAAGCCCGGTGGCGCTAGCGCTTACCGGGCCCAGGGTTTTGTAGGCCGGATAAGCGAAGCGCCATCCGGCAAAAAAAGGCGACCATTCAACGGTCGCCTTTTTTATTACAGCAACTCTCGTGCCGCCGACACAATGTCATGTGCCGTCAGGCCATACTCCTTCTGCAGGAAGTCCTGCGTGCCTACCTGACCGTAACGCTCCTTCACCCCAACCCGCCGCATCGGCACCGGACAGGTTTCCACCAGCACTTCCGCCACCGCCGACCCCAGCCCGTTGTGAATGCTGTGGTTTTCGCAGGTCACAATACGCCTGGTTTTCTCGGCATAATTTTTCACCAGCATCCGATCGATGGGCTTCAGGGTAAACATGTCGATGACCGCTGCGCTTACCCCCTCCTGCTCCAGCTGGCGCGCCGCCTCCAGCGCTTCCGCCACCATAATGCCGTTAGCAATCAGGGTAATATCGGTTCCCTCGCGCAGCACGTTGCCCTTGCCGATGGTGAAGGTTGACCCCGGGGCATAGACGCTCGGCGCCTGTTTACGGATGGTCCGCACCCAGTAGAAGCCTTCCAGGTCGATAAGCTGACGCAGCACATCTTCGAACATCACCGCATCGGTCACCTCCAGCACCACTGAATGCGCCAGACCGCGCACGATGCCCATATCCTCAAACGACATATGCGTCCCGCCGTTGTGGCAGGCCGTCACGCCCGCATCCGAGGCAATCACCTTCACGTTATTGCGCTGGTAGTCCAGGGACATAAACAGCTGGTCGAAGCAGCGACGGCTGGCAAAGGCGGTAAAGGTATGGACGAACGGCTTACGTCCGGTGAGCGACAGCCCGGCGGCCGTCCCAATCACGTTGGCCTCCATAATGCCGCAGTTGATGACGTGCTGTGGATAATCACGCGCTACGCCGTCCATCGCCATCGAACTCATCAGATCCGCTTCGAGCGCAATAATCTCGCTCCCGGCCTCAATCTGTTTTGCCACAAAACCCGCATAGACCTTACGCATCTCAACCGAATCTTTCTGTCCTGTCGGTGCAACCTTAATCATGTGAAGCCTCCAGTTGGCGAATCGTCTCGTTGAGCGCCGCTTTGCTTTCCTCAGTTAATCGCAGGTGATGCGAGTTGCTGAGCTGTTCCAGGTATGGCACCCCCTGCCCTTTGATGCTGTCGAGGATCACCACTCGCGGACGCGCATCGGTCGCAGGGATCGGTGCGGTCACCTCCAGCAGCGCCGGAATGTCGTCCCCTTTCACCGTCACCACGTCAAAACCAAAGGCCCGGAATTTGCCTTCCAGATCGAAGGCGCTGATGATTTCGTCCAGCTCGCCGTCGAGCTGCTGTTTGTTCCAGTCCACGAACACCGTCAGATTGTTCAGTCGATGGTGTGCAATAAACTGGAAGGCTTCCCAGCACTGCCCTTCGTTCAGCTCCCCGTCGCCAACGATGCAAAACACCCGGTTTGGCCTTTCTGCCAGCTTGTGCGACAGCGCCATGCCGCCTGCAATGGAGATCCCCTGACCCAGCGATCCGGTGGTGGCATCCACGCCGCGTGTTTTCAGGCGATCCGGGTGGCTTGGCAGACGCGTTCCGTTCTGGTTTAGCGTGCTCAGCTCTTCAATCGGGAAGTAGCCCTTAATCGCCAGCGTGCTGTACAGCGCCGGGCCCGCATGTCCCTTCGACAGCACAAAGTAATCGCGCTCTGGCCAGTCCGGATCGGCCGGGTCAATTTTCATTACCGCGCCGTACAGAACGGCCAGTGTTTCAACGACTGACATGCTGCCGCCGTAGTGACCAAAACCCAGCTGCGTCAGGGATTTCAGCGTCTCAAGGCGGATCTGACGCGCCAGTTCGGTTATTTCATTTTCATTCATGATTTGGCTCCGGGGTTTTCCTGCGCGTTACCGCTGGCAGGTTTGTTTTTAGCGAAGACGTTGTAGGCCACCAGCAGCGCAAACAACACAACAACCAGTCCGGTGATGGCAAGCGGCGACAGGAAGCGCGCCAGGTTGCCGAGCACAATCCCGACGGCGCCAAAGTCGGCGTCCGAGAAGGTCGTATTCGCAAAGCCAATCGCGCCCAGAACAGGCAGCAGCAGGACCGGCAGGAAGGTGATCAGCAGGCCGTTAGCAAAGGCGCCAATCATCGCCCCACGACGTCCGCCGGTGGCGTTCCCAAACACGCCCGCCGTTGCACCGGTGAAGAAATGCGGCACGACGCCCGGCAGGATCAGCACCCAGCTAAACTGACCGCAGATGAACAAGCCTACAATCCCGCCGAGGAAGCTGAACAGGAAGCCAATCAGCACCGCGTTTGGCGCATACGGGTAGACCACCGGGCAGTCCAGCGCAGGCCGCGCATTGGGCACCAGTTTTTCCGAGAAGCCGGTAAAGGCCGGGACAATTTCCGCCAGAATCAGGCGCACGCCCTGCAAGATGATAAACACGCCTGCCGCGAAGGTGATGGCCATAATGATGGCGTACACCAGGTAGTTCTGGCCGCCGCTGAAGGTGGCCTCCACGTACTCACGCCCGGCGCTCACCGCCATAATCAGGTAGATAATCATCATGGTCAGTGAGATGGAGATCGAACTGTCGCGCAGGAAGCTGAGGTTCTTCGGCAGGTTCATCTCTTCGGTGGAGCGCGAGCCTTTACCGACCTTGCTGCCAATCCAGCCGGACAGCACGTAGCCCAGCGTGCCGAAATGACCGAAGGCGATCTCATCGTTGCCGGTAATACGCTTCATATAGCGCTGCGCAATCGCCGGGAAGAAGGCCATAATCAGGCCGAGGATCAACGAACCGGTGAAGACCAGCCCTACCCCTTCGAAGCCTGCGACCGTCAGGATCACGCCAATCATGCACGCCATGTAGAAGGTGTGATGCCCGGTCAGGAAGATGTACTTCAGGCGGGTAAAGCGCGCGACAATAATATTCGCCACCATCCCGAAAGCCATAATGAGCGCGGTGGAGGCACCATATTTTTCCAGGGCAATCGACACAATAGCTTCATTGTTGGGAATAATGCCCTGAATATTAAAGGCGTGCTCAAACATACCGCCGAGCGGATTTAAAGAGCCCACCAGCACGGTTGCGCCGCCGCCCAGTACAATAAAGCCGAGAATGGTTTTAATTGTGCCTTTTACCACATCTGAAAAGGCTTTTTTCTGCGCCACCAGACCAATCAGGGCAATTAACCCGACCAGGACTGAAGGGACTTTTAAAATATCAACAACGAAATTCAGCGTTTCAAGGATAAACATATCCACCTCGCCTTTTCAGGATTATTGTCTTTCGAACCAGGCGCGCAGCTGCGCTTCGAGTTCGTTGATATCGATAATATTGTTGATCACCACCAGCTGGCTTTCCGGCACGCTGGCGGCAATGTCTTTCGCCATTACAAACAGGTCCGCCGCGCCCGGCGTGGCCGAGGAGAGATCGGAGTGTTCAACCTCTGCCTCAATTTCCAGTTTTTTGAGCACCTTTTTAATATTCATTTCGACCATAAAACTGCTGCCCAGGCCGGAGCCGCAAATAGCCATAATTTTCATTGTTATCCCCTTTTTTGAGTAGAGTACGCCCCATCACGCTGACGCGTAATGTTGAGATGAATCGGATTAAATAATTAAATCAGAAGCGATTGATGACGGTTTTTATCTCCTCCAGCGTATTCGCCCGATGTAATTCAGCCATATCTTCGTCGCTGGAAAATAATTCTGCTAAGGCGGAGATCATTTCGATATGGCTATGTTTGTCCGGCGCCGCCAGCATCACAATCACATCGACGGGGTCAAACTCACCAGCACCAAATGAGACGCCCTGTTTCAGTTTTAATAATGACAGGCCAAGTCCTTTCGCCCCTTCTTCCGGTCGCGCATGTGGCATTGCCAGCCCAGGAGCCAGCACATAGTAGGGACCTAACCTGTGATGCTGCGCAATGATAGCCGTGACATATTTCGGCGCAATGACCTGCAAATCCAGCAGCGGTTTCGCGCACAGTTCCAGCGCCTGGGGCCAGCTTTCAACGCTATCCTGTAGGATGATGGTTGTATCATATATCCACTTTTTGAGCATTTTTCACTCCCGCTAAAGACCAGACATGGGCAAACTCTATTCAACCCATCAATTAATGACTGCGATCGCGATCACAAAGATAGCGCTACCAACTACTAACATGCAGAACTGTGATAGCGCTATCAAATTGCTATCCTGGTGCGAAATCACAGCAAAAAAAGGGATTTAAGGCGTATACTGCCTGTCACGTAAAATGAAGGATGAAACTAAATCGCGTCCTGTCAGCAGGAAGATGTATGTCTTTAACCCGAAAACGGCGCAGTACCGGAAAAGTAACGCTCGCGGATGTCGCGCAGCTTGCCGGCGTAGGCACGATGACTGTTTCCCGTGCCCTCCGCACGCCCGAACAGGTTTCCGATAAACTGCGTGAAAAAATTGAAGCCGCGGTGCAGGAGCTGGGTTACATGCCCAATCTTGCCGCCAGCGCACTGGCATCGGCATCGTCATGGACGATTGCGATGGTAGTACCCAATCTTTCCGAAGCTGGCTGTTCCGAGATGTTCGCCGGGCTACAGCAGGTGCTCCAGCCAGCCGGATATCAGATTATGCTGGCGGAATCTCAGCATCGTCTTGAACAGGAAGAGAAACTGCTTGAAACGCTGCTGGCCTCGAACATCGCCGCGGCGATACTGCTCAGCGTCGAGCACTCCGATACCGTGCGACACTGGCTAAAAAACGCCTCTATCCCGGTGATGGAAATGGGTGCAATGCGTGCCGATCCTATTGATATGAATATCGGGATTGATAACGTCGCCGCCATGTATGAACTTACCGAAATGGTGATTCAGCGCGGCTACCAGAATATCGGCCTGCTGTGCGCTAACCAGGAGCAGTGGATTTTTCAGCAGCATTTGCAGGGCTGGTACAAGGCGATGCTGCGCCACCACCTGGCGCCAAACAGAGTGATTAATGCCGCCATGCCGCCGAACTTCTCCACCGGTGCGGCACAATTGCCGGAGTTTCTGCTGGCGTGGCCGGAGCTGGATGCGCTGGTGTGCGTATCAGATGAACTGGCCTGCGGCGCGCTGTATGAGTGCCAGCGTCGGCGCATCAAGGTGCCGGACGATTTAGCGGTCGTGGGCTTTGGCGACAGCGACGTCAGCCGCGTCTGTCAGCCGCCGCTGACGACGATGGCAGTACCGCATCGCAAGATTGGGATTGAAGCCGGGAAAGCGTTACTGGAACGTCTGAATGACGGAGACTGGCGCGACCATAAACCCATCGCGTCCAGCCTGTGTCTGCGGGAAAGCTGTTAAGGCTTACTCAGCCTCTTCCTCTTTTTCCGCCTTATTTTCCGGTTTAGCGGATTCGTTTTTGGCGTTGCGGGTCATCCACAGCGCCAGTGCTTTAAGGGAATCCGGCGTGAATTCGTCGCAACGCGCGGTGATCTCTTCCGGCGTCATCCAGCACACTTCGCTCACTTCCTCTTCCTGCAAGGCGAAAGGTCCGTGGGAAACGCAGCTAAACAGCCCGCCCCAGACGCGACAATGCTCATCTTCGAAATAAAACTGTCCGTGCTCGGCAAACGGCACGCCAGCGATACCTAACTCTTCTTCCGCTTCACGACGCGCGGAATCCAGCAATACTTCATCGGCCTGCACGACGCCACCCGCTGTGGCATCCAGCATACCAGGAAGAAAATCTTTGGTGTCGGTGCGACGCTGGACCAGAATCTTGCCCATGCCGTCATGAACAACGATGTAAGTCGCGCGGTGACGCAGACGCTCCGCACGCATTTGTTCGCGGCTGGCCTGCGCGATCACTTCATTCTCTTCGCTGACAATGTCAACCCACTCAGTACTTGCCAAATGATTCTGCTCCACCATCGGGAAACCTTCTCGTCTAAGCGCTCTTTCGGCGCGTTTGCAGTTGTGGTGTAACTTACGGATTAATCGCTATCTGCGCAATAACTTGCTGATCATTAAGTGCGATAAAGCTTAATGTCCCGTCTTCATACATGCCGTAGCTTGCCGGGTTACCGCCTTTAGGAATGCTGACAGACCCGGGGTTAAAGTGGTAAAACGCCCCGCGTTTTTCCGCCACCGGAATATGAGTATGACCATAAACCAGGACATCGCCAGCGGCGAGTGACGGCAGGTTATCCGGGCCGAACAGGTGCCCGTGGGTCAGGAACAAACGGCTGTTTTCCATCAACACTTGTTGCCAGGGAGCGGTGATGGGAAATTGCAGCAGCATCTGGTCAACTTCGCTGTCGCAGTTGCCGCGAACGGCGATAATGCGCGAGGCAAAATGATTAAGTTTTTCCGCCACCTGCGCGGGAGCATAGCCTTCCGGCAACGCATTGCGTGGGCCGTGGTTTAACACATCGCCCAGGATCACCAGCCATTGCGCCCCGCTTTGGACGAACAGAGAAAGCACGCGTTCGGTCGCGGGCAGCGATCCATGAATATCCGACGCAAACATCAGTTTCATCAGTTACTCCTCGGGAATACAGACTGCCCTATCATACCTCAAGCGCCCCGTCTTATCAGCCCGCGCGCTTAGCAGAGAGTGCCAGATAGCGCTGTACCGACGCGCGTTGCCACTGGAAGGTGGCGTAATCCACCAGCAGCTGTGGGACGTCATCGCCGTTGAGGATCAGGCGATTGAGCATCAGCGCCAGATCGGTGTCGGCAATACACCACTCGCCAAACAGGTTTGGGTTACCCTGTGACAGCAGCGATGACGCGGTATCAATCAGCTTCCGGGCGCTGGATAAGCCTTCCTCGCTGAGGGCGGGCTTTTTGACGCCAGCGAACACCACGTCCGTGGAGCGTTCTGTGCGAATCGGCACCAGGTCGCTACGCAGCCACGCCTGGATCTGGCGGACGCGGGCGCGCTTTTGCAGATCGTGAGGATAAATGCGTTCCCACTCTGGTGGGGCAAAGCGGTCTTCAAGGTACTCGTCAATCGCTGAGGATTCACTCAACTCAAAACCGTCAATCTCCAGCACAGGGACACGGCGGGTGAGCGCGTAGCCCTGCCACTGAGGCTTCAGATGTTCGCCGCTGTCCAGGTCAACGGTTTTCAGACTAAAAGTTAGCCCCTTTTCTGCCAGCGCCACATAAACGCTCATGACATAAGGAGAAAAAAAGTTCGCATCGGACCACAACGTTATTACAGGCTGGCTCATAACATCCTCATCGGCTGATCGGTTTTCACTCAACATATAATCTCTTTGCCTCGCTGTCACTTGATGAAAACTCACGATTTACAACAAGCACCTATACTGATTTTTCATGGCAACACTATTCGCACTGACAGGAGTTGAGAATGATAGATCTCTATTATGCCCCCACCCCTAATGGCCATAAGATCACCCTCTTTCTTGAAGAAGCCGAACTGGACTACCGGATCATTCGCGTGGATATCAGCAAAGGCGATCAGTTCCGCCCCGTTTTTCTGGCCATCTCGCCCAACAATAAAATTCCGGCCATCATTGATAACCTGCCTTCTGACGGGGGCAAACCGTTAAGCCTGTTTGAGTCCGGAGAGATTTTGCTCTATCTGGCAGAGAAAACCGGCAAGCTCCTGAGCGGGGAGTTGCGCGAGCGTCATCACACGCTGCAATGGTTATTCTGGCAGTCGAGCGGCCTGGGGCCGATGCTGGGGCAGAATCATCACTTTACCGCCTATGCGCCGCAGACGATCCCTTACGCCATTGAGCGATATCAGGTCGAAACCCAGCGCCTGTACGGGGTCCTGAACCGTCGGCTGGAAAAATCACCGTGGCTGGGAGGTGAGCATTACAGCATCGCAGATATCGCCTGCTGGCCGTGGATCAACACCCATGAACGCCACCGGATCGACCTGGCCACTTATCCGGCGGTTAACAACTGGTTTGAGCGCATCCGGACCCGCCCGGCAACCGAACGCGCCATGCAAAAAATCCATCAGATTTGAGCCTGTGCCCCGTTGGGTGCAGGTGTTCTCCTCATGTATGATGAGGTAAAAATACTGACACGGAGAAGACCTGCAATGTCCCAGCATGACGCTATTATTCGTATAAAAAACCTACGCTTACGCACATTCATTGGTATCAAAGAGGAGGAGATCGCGAATCGCCAGGATATCGTGGTGAATGTCGTGATCCATTACCCGGCAGACAAGGCGCGCGCCAGCGAAGACATCAATGACGCGCTGAACTATCGCACGATCACCAAAAGCATCATCCAGTACGTTGAGAACAACCGTTTTGCGCTACTGGAAAAATTAACTCAGGATGTGCTCGACATCGCACGCGAACACCACTGGGTCACTTATGCTGAAGTGGAGATCGATAAACTTCACGCCCTGCGCTACGCCGACTCCGTCTCCATGACGTTAAGCTGGCAGCGCCAGGCGTAAACCTGGAGGTTGTATGAAGATCCTGCTCACCGGCGGTACGGGGCTGATTGGTCGCCATCTCATTCCACGTTTGCAGGCGTTGCATCACGACATTACCGTGGTCACGCGCAGCCCGGAGAAAGCGCGCCAGGTGCTGGGCACCGGCGTTGAGATCTGGAAAGGCCTGGCGGAACGGCAGGATCTGAACGGCTTTGACGCCGTCATCAACCTCGCAGGCGAGCCTATCGCTGATAAACGCTGGACCGAAGAGCAAAAACAGCGTTTATGCAGCAGCCGCTGGAACATGACCGAAAGGCTGGTTGAGCTGATTCGTAACAGCGAGATGCCGCCCTCGGTGCTGATTTCCGGCTCTGCAACAGGCTACTATGGCGATCTCGGTGAAGTGGTGGTGACCGAAGAAGAGCCGCCACACAACGAGTTTACCCATAAACTCTGCGCCCAGTGGGAGCGCATCGCCTGCGGGGCGCAGAGCGATAACACCCGCGTCTGCCTGCTGCGCACCGGCGTGGTGCTTGCTCCGAAAGGCGGTATTCTCGGTAAAATGTTGCCGCCGTTTAAAATGGGGCTTGGCGGGCCCATCGGCAACGGTCGTCAGTATCTGGCGTGGATCCATATCGACGATATGGTCAACGGTATTCTCTGGCTGCTGGATAACGACCTGCGCGGGCCGTTTAACATGGTATCTCCCTACCCCGTACGTAATGAACAGTTTGCTCACGCCCTGGGTCATGCCCTGCATCGCCCGGCGGTACTGCGCGTGCCTGCGACGGCGATTCGGCTGTTGATGGGCGAATCTTCGGTGCTGGTGCTGGGCGGCCAGCGCGCGCTGCCAAAACGGCTGGAAGCGGCCGGATTTACGTTCCGCTGGTATGACCTGGAAGAGGCGCTGGGGGATGTGGTGCAGTGAATATGTTAGAGTTATACGCCATCTCTGGATGATATGGCGTAACTATGGCAACCATCACCACAACCCGGCTTCACCTCACCCCTTTCGAACCTTCTGACTGGGCGTTCTTTCGCTCTCTGCGCGAAGACCCCAACATCATGCGCTATATGGCCGCTATCATGCCTGAAAAAGAGACGCGCCGCGTATTTGCCGCGCGCCTGATGGCGGAGCATGTCTTTGTGATCCGTCTGCATAACGACGTTACGCCGCTCGGGGATATCGGCCTGCAAATCAGTGCGGCGAACCGTGAAGAGGCGGATATTGGCTACACGGTTGTGCCTGACGCGCAGGGAAAAGGCATTGCCAGCGAGGCGCTGCGCGCGGTGTGTGAGTATGCATTTAACCAGACGGGCGTGAAGGCGATAAACGCGTACGTGCTGGCGGATAACGTTGGGTCGGTGCGGGTTCTTGAGAAAGCAGGTTTTGTGCGCACGCAGGTACTGGAGAAGGCGTACGAGATTAACGGCGTACGGTATGACGACTGGGTGTATCGGCTGGAGTGTGGTGCGGTATGATGCCCTCACCCCGGCCCTCTCCCACAGGGAGAGGGAGAAAGGCCAAACCTACTTCAACGAGCCTTTCAGGAACTGCTGCAAACGCGGGCTTTGCGGGTTCGCCAGCACCTCGTCCGGATGACCCTGCTCCTCAATCTTGCCCTGATGCAGGAAGATAACGTGGTTAGAAACGTTACGGGCAAAGCCCATCTCGTGCGTCACCACCACCATCGTTTTGCCCTCTTCCGCCAGCTTCTGCATGATGCGCAGCACTTCGCCAACGAGTTCAGGATCCAGCGCGGAAGTCGGTTCGTCAAACAGTAATACTTCCGGCTCCATCGCCAGCGCGCGGGCGATGGAAACACGCTGCTGCTGTCCCCCTGACAGGTGCACCGGATATTTGATCTGCTGCCGCTCGTCGATACCCACTTTCGCCAGGTATTTGACCGCACGCTCGCGGGCTTCCTGCTTGCTTAAGCCGAGCACCTGAACCGGCGCTTCCATCACGTTCTCCAGCACCGTCATGTGGCTCCAGAGATTAAAGTGCTGGAATACCATGGTCAGGCGTGTGCGCAGCAGGCGCAGCTGGTTTTTATCCGCCACTTTAAGCTGACCGTCTTTATCACGGACCATGTTGATGTTCTGTCCGCTCACCACAATCGATCCTTCGCTCGGCTTTTCGAGGAAGTTGATGCAGCGCAGGAAGGTACTTTTACCCGAACCTGATGAGCCGATAATACTGATCACGTCGCCCGCGTTAGCCTCCAGCGACACCCCTTTCAGCACTTCATGTTCGCCGTAGCGCTTGTGCAAATCAATTACGTTTAATTTGTTCTCAGCCATCATAAATTCTCAGTGCGTCGACGGTTTTATATGCTGCAACCAGCGTTTTTCAGCCTTACGGAACAGACTGATCAGGACGTAAGAAATGATCAAATAGAGCACTGCCGCAATGCCAAACGCCGTAAACGGCTGGTAGGTGGCAGAGTTAATATCGCGGGCAATCTTTAACAGATCCGGCACCGTGGCGGTAAACGCCAGTGCCGTCGAATGCAGCATTAAAATCACTTCGTTGCTGTACGCCGGCAGCGCAATGCGCAGCGCTGAAGGCAAAATAATACAGCGGTAGAGCTTCACGGACGAGAAGCCGTACGCGCGCGCCGCCTCGATCTCACCGTGCGGCACAGAACGGATGGCCCCGGCGAAGATCTCGGTGGTATAGGCGCAAGTATTGAGGGTCAGCGCCAGCACCGTACAGTTCAGACCGCTGCGGAAGAACGCGTTCAGCATCTCGGTGCCTTTCACGATCTCCAGCGTGTACATTCCGGAATAGAACACCAGCAGCTGCACGTACAGCGGCGTACCGCGAAACACGTAGGTGAACAGCCAGATCGGAAACTGGATAAATTTATTGTTCGACACGCGGCCAATGGCGAGAAACACCGCCAGAATGCCGCCCATGACCACCGAGGAGATCAGCAGCCACAGCGTGATCGCCACGCCAGTAAAGCGGTAGCCATCCGTCCACAGCAGGGATTTCCAGTACTCCTGAATAATCTCAATCACAGGTCAGCCCTCTTCACACCCACGGAGTAGCGACGTTCGAGCAGAAGCAGCACACCATTGGAGACGGTCGTAAAGACCAGATAGATTACGCCGCAGACTACCGCAAAATAGAACGGTTCCCAGGTGCTTTTACCCGCCAGCTGCGTGGCCTTCACCACATCTTCCAGACCCAGCAGGGAGACCAGCGCCGTTGCCTTGAGAATAACCTGCCAGTTGTTACCGATGCCCGGCAGCGCGTAGCGCATCATGGCCGGGAACATGATCCGGCGAAACGTTTGTGAGGAGGTAAAACCGTAGGCGGTCGCCGCTTCAATGTGCCCTTTCGGCACGGCCATGTAAGCGCCGCGAAAGGTCTCAGTGAAATAAGCACCGTAGATAAAACCAAGGGTAATAATACCGGCCACCATCGGGTCGATATCGATCTGATCCATGCCGATGGCATCCGTGACGCCGTTAAGTGCGATTTGCAGGCCATAAAAGATCAGCAGCATCAGCACCAGGTCAGGCACGCCGCGAATCAGCGTGGTATAGCCTTCAAATATCAGCGCCAGCGGTCTGTTGGCGGATAACTTTGCCCCCGCGCCCGCCAGGCCTATCAGCACCGCCAGCACCACGGAGCTGATAGCCAGCTCAAGGGTGACAAGCGCGCCCTGTAAAATAACGCCAGAAAATCCGTACAGCATACCGCGTGCCCTGTCGTCTCGTGAGTGGTGGAACCGTGTCTTTTCCCCTCCCGCAACGGGAGGGGCCGCACGTTATCAGACGGGGCGATTAGCCGCCGTAAACATTAAAATCGAAGTACTTTTTCGCCAGCTTGTCGTAGGTGCCGTCCGCGCGCATCTCGGCGAACGCTTTGTTCAGGGCTTCACGCAGTTCGTTGTCTTCTTTCCGCAGGCCCATACCGGTGCCAACGCCAAAGAGTTTTTCGTCCTTAATGGACGGACCGCCAAACTTGTAATCTTTACCCACAGGCTGTTTCAGGAAGCCTTCGCTTGCCGCCACTTCATCCTGGAATGCCGCGTCAATACGGCCTGCCGTCAGGTCTGCGTAGATGTTTTCCTGACCCTGGTAAGAGACAATTTCAATCCCCTTTGGCGCCCAGTGCTCGTTACCGTAGGTTTCCTGCGTCGTACCCTGCAACACGCCCACGCGTTTGCCCTTCAGAGATTCAAGGGTTGGCTGAATGTCAGAGGATTTCGCCACCACCAGACGTGAGTCAGCCGCGTAGAGTTTGTCCGTGAAGGCAATCTCCTGCTGACGTTTTTCGGTGATAGACAGGGAGGACATGATCACGTCAATTTTTTTCGCTTTCAGGGACGGGATTAGCGCGTCCAGCGGGTTTTCAACGTAGGTACATTGCGCTTTAATGCGTTTGCACAGCTCGTTAGCCAGATCGATGTCAAAACCGACCAGTTCCCCCTTCGCATTTTTCGATTCGAAAGGCGCGTAGGTTGGGTCAGTCCCAATACGAATTTTCTGCGGAATGGCTGCGAATGCTGCGGTGGCGCTGGAAAAGGCCAGTACCAGAGAAAGTGACAACACCAGTTTTTTCATATCTGTCCTCAACAAACTGTCTAAATACGAGATTTTACGACTACGGGGTGCCGTTAATGTGCCATTAATCCCCTCACTCAGGCAAAGATTAATGCCTCTGAACGGGAATTTTTGCATTTAAAATGCTTAACTATGCACACGGCGGTCCAATATGGTGCATTGCTTGCACCATATTGGAACACTTCCCCTAAAGATGCACCACATCAGTGCATCCCGTTCAGGCATTAATCACCGTAGACGTTAAAATCGAAGTATTTCTTCGCCAGTTTGTCGTAGGTACCGTCTTTACGCAGCTCGTTAAACGCTTTGTCGAAGGCGGCTTTCAGCTCGGTATCATCCTTACGCAGGCCAATACCGGTGCCGTCGCCAAAGTATTTTTTATCTTTAACTGACGGGCCAGCAAAGGCGTACTCTTTACCCGCAGGCTGCTTCAGGAAGCCTTCGCTCGCGGCGACTTCATCCTGAAACGCGGCATCCAGACGGCCTGCCGCCAGGTCAGAGTAGATCAGATCCTGGTTCTGGTAGGCGACCACATCGACGCCCTTCTCGCGCCAGTTGGCGTTCGCGTAGCCTTCCTGGGTTGAGCCCTGAAGCACGCCAACATGCTTACCTTTCAGCGAGTCGATGGTCGGCTGGATTGGGGAACCTTTCGCGGCAATCAGACGTGAATCGGCAGCGTAGAGCTTCTCAGAGAAGGCGATCTCCTGCTGACGTTTTTCCGTGATGGAGAGAGAAGAGATAATAGCGTCGATTTTCTTGGCTTTCAGCGACGGGATCAGCGCGTCAAAGTCACTGCCCACCCATGTGCATTTCACTTCCATGCGTTTGCACATCTCATTTCCCAGATCGATATCAAACCCCACGAAATCGCCTTTCGCATCCTTGGAGGAGAATGGCGCGTAGGTTGCGTCTGTACCGATACGAACTGTCTGTGGTAGCGCTGCATAGCTACTTGCTGCTGCACTCAAGCCCACGAGCAAAGACAGAGCCAGAACCGTCTTCTTCATACATTTACCCTCAAGAACCGTGATTTTATTATGGTTTATGTTGTGTGTTGTGTTGCAGGCTGCTCTTGCAGGTCTTATGCCACATTGTCGTCGGATTAAAACTACGACGTTAAATATGTTAATAAAACGTTGCGATACTGCCTTAATGGTGAAAGATAGCAGGTCTGCCGAACGAACCGGAAAGAGAAAAAGGGAAAAAGCGAATTAAATGTCGAGGATATGATCGCGGTTGCAGTTTTGCCCTGAAACAGGGCAAACAGTCATTTCATGCACCTTGTTTGTGCACAGCCTCACGCCCCCTGCCAGCGGGTAAAGAGATCTTCCGGCAGGTCTATATCGAACTGATCCAGCACGCGGTTAACGGTCTGGTTGATGACATCGTCCAGCGTTTGCGGACGATGATAGAACGCGGGGACCGGCGGCATTATCACAGCTCCCAGTTCGGCTGCCTGCGTCATTAAACGCAGATGTCCCAGGTGCAGCGGCGTTTCCCGCACGCAGAGCACCAGAGGACGACGCTCTTTCAGCACCACGTCCGCCGCACGCGTCACCAGCGTGTCGGTATAGCTGTTTACGATACCGGAGAGGGTTTTAATCGAACAGGGCAAAATAACCATGCCGGCCGTTTTAAACGAGCCCGAAGAGATGCTGGCGGCGATATCGCGGGCATCGTGGACAACATCAGCCAGCGCCTGAACGTCGCGCAGAGAGAGATCGGTTTCAAGAGAGAGGGTCTGACGCGCCGCCTGGCTCATCACCAGATGGGTTTCTACGCCTGCAACGTCACGCAGCACCTGTAACAGCCGGACGCCATAAATCGCGCCGCTGGCACCGCTGATCCCTACAATGAGTCGTTTCATGATTTTTGCCCTTGCTGATTTCAGGGCTGACTGTGCAGGATTTTACGGGGAGTTGCAAGTGAGGGCGAGCCCCCTCACTTGCCGGAGCATTAACCTTCGTTGTGCATCTCTAAGCTTTCGAGATCGTTTTGCAGCTGGACGGCTTTCGCATCGTCGTTACGCAGAGAATCAAGGTAGTCGAGATACTGCTGGTCTACGTCTTTTGTCACGTAGATCCCATTGAATACCGAGCATTCGAACTGCTGAATATCCGGGTTCTCGGCGCGCACCGCATCGATCAGATCGTTCAGATCCTGGAAAATCAGGCCATCGGCCCCGATGATCTGGCGAATCTCATCCACTTCTCGGCCATGCGCAATCAGCTCATTAGCGGTTGGCATATCAATGCCATACACGTTCGGGAAGCGAATTTCCGGCGCTGCGGAGGCGAGATATACTTTCTTCGCCCCGGCCTCACGCGCCATCTCGATGATCTGCTCAGACGTCGTGCCGCGCACAATGGAGTCGTCCACCAGCAGCACGTTCTTGTCGCGGAACTCGGCACGGTTAGCGTTCAGCTTACGACGTACGGACTTACGACGCAGCTGCTGGCCCGGCATGATAAAGGTGCGGCCAACGTAGCGGTTTTTCACGAAGCCCTGACGGTACGGCTTGTCCAGAATACGGGCAATTTCCAGCGCGATATCACAGGAGGTTTCAGGGATTGGGATCACGACGTCGATGTCGAGATCGTCCCACTCGCGGGCAATCTTCTCGCCCAGCTTCGTCCCCATGTTGACGCGCGCGCTGTAAACGGAAATTTTGTCGATGAACGAGTCCGGACGCGCGAAGTAAACGTATTCGAACAGGCACGGGTTGCTCACCGGATTGTCGGCGCACTGGCGGGTAAACAGCTGGCCCTTCTCGGTGATGTAGACCGCTTCGCCTGGCGCGACATCACGCAGGAATTCGAAGCCCAGCGTGTCCAGCGCCACGCTTTCGGAGGCAACCATGTACTCGGAACGGCCATCGCCGAGGTCACGTTTGCCGAGCACCAGCGGGCGAATGCCATTTGGATCGCGGAAGGCCACCATGCCGTGACCGATAATCATCGCCACGCAAGCGTACGCGCCACGGATCTGGCGATTAGTCGCGGCAACGGCGGCAAAAATGTTGTCTGCTTCCAGCGGATAATGGCGGAAGTTATCCAGCTCGCTGGCAAAGATATTGAGCAGGATTTCAGAATCAGAGGTGGTATTAATGTGGCGACGTTTCTCTTCAAACAGCTTTTTACGCAGCTCGTGGGCATTGGTCAGATTGCCATTGTGGGCAAGCGTGATGCCATACGGGGAGTTAACGTAAAAAGGCTGAGCCTCAGAGGCGCTGGAACTACCAGCAGTAGGATAACGAACGTGACCGATCCCCATATTACCTTGCAGACGCTGCATATGGCGGGCTTCAAACACATCGTTTACCAGGCCGTTCGCCTTGCGTAAACGGAAGCAGTTGTTTGCATCAATGGTGATGATACCCGCAGCATCCTGCCCACGGTGCTGAAGCACCGTTAACGCGTCATAAATCGACTGGTTTACCGGCATGAAACCGGCGATACCGACAATACCGCACATTCGTCTTTTCCTCGTTAAGCCACATCTCAGGGTTTATGCCCTGGGCAAGAAACTCGACGAGCTTTGCAGATAGTCAAAGAACCATCTGATGATGAAGCTGAACTCCGGAATGAGCTGCGATTTTTGCCAGTCTTCACTTTTGGAGAACCCGGTAAAGGTATCCAGGAAGAACAGGATCGCGGCCACAATCAGCACGCCTCGCAACGCGCCGAAACAGATGCCGAGCACCCTGTCCGTTCCTGACAGACCGGTTTTCTCGACCAACTGACCTATCACGTAATTGACGATAGCGCCGACAATCAGCGTCGCGATAAACAGCACCGCGATGGCGATTCCGTTTCGGACCAGTTCATCTTCAAAGCCCGTGAACCAGACAGACAGGTAAGTGTAGTAATGACTGGCAACAAAGAAAGCACAACCCCAGGTTACCAGCGATAACGCTTCACGAACAAAGCCACGGATCAGGCTAACCAGACAGGAAAAACCAATCACCGCAATGATGGCGTAATCAATCCAGACCATATGTGTCCCACGATTAAACGCCCTGTCATCCAGTTCGGGGCGAATTCTAACAGAAAAAGAAAACGTTTGCGTAGGGATTTCCTTCCCACGCGTAAATAAAAAAGGCGCTGAAAAAATGCTCAACGCCCCTCCGCCTGACGTCTCTGTGGACGTCTGCTTTCTCCCCCTCACCCTAACCCTCTCCCCAAAGGGGAGAGGGAATTATTTGCACCCTCTCCCCTTTGGGGAGAGGGCCGGGGTGAGGGGAGCCTTATCAGTTCGCGCTGTAGTTCATCACCACACCGCTCAGCCCGGAGATCTGCTTCAGTTCGCCAAGCGACCCTTTCAGCTTATCTTTGGACGCATCCGGCCCCACGAGGATACGGGTAATTTTACCCTGTACCGGCGTGGTGGGTGAAGTATAAACACGGTATCCCGCGCCGCGCAGTTTACTCACAATCTCATTGACCTTATCTGCATTTTTCAATGCACCGAGCTGAACGACATAGGCTTTGCCGGTAGGGGCCGCGTCCTGTTTCGCCGGCGGTGGCGTTTCTGAAGCGGCTGCCAGTTGCTCGGCCGCTTTATCCCGCTGCGGTTTCGGCTGCGGCTTCTCCACCGGTTTCGGCTTCTCAACAGGCTTAGGCTGTTCTACCGGCACCGGATCAATCTCGATGTTATTGTTCGTCGCCAGACGCGACGGGTCAAGAGACGGCGCGGCTGCATCACCTGCGCGCACCTCTTCCGCTGCGCCTTCAGGCGGCTGGGCTGGCAGCGCCTGCGTTGCCGCTGGCAGCATATCGGGCTCGTCGCGATCGCCCGGTTTGGGTACCAGCGGAATGGCCGCAAATTCATCCTGGTAATGCTTTTTCTGCCCGTCGAGCAATCCCGGGAGAATAATCACCCCGAGCGCGACCAGCACAATGGTTCCTGTTAAACGGTTCTGAAACTTACTCGCCACCGGTTCTCCCCGCGTCCATCACTTCCATGACATGTGCCACCGTGTGGAATGACCCACACACCAGCACGGTATCTTCTGGTTTAGCCTCCGCCATCGCGGCACGCCAGGCCGAAACCACACTGCTGTAGATTTCGCCTTTGCCGAGATGTTCCATCAACTGCTCAGCAGTCGCGCCGCGCGGCCCTTCCAGAGGAGCACAATACCAGCTATCGACCACACTCTCCATGCAGGCCAGCGTGCCGCCGATATCTTTATCATGAAGCATACCGATAACCGCCAGCACGCGCCCGGTTTTTGGTAACGATTTGAGACGTCCTGCGAGGTACGCCGCCGCATGCGGGTTATGTGCAACATCCAGAATCAGACGCGGTGACTCACTCACAATCTGAAAACGTCCCGGCAGCAGTGCGTTCTGAATGCCATCGCGGATTGCCTGCTCGCTTACCGCTAATCCGCTGGCGCGCAGGGCTGCCAGCGCAGTCGCCGCGTTAGGCTGTGGCACCTGCGGCAGCGGCAGATTCTCCAGTACGCCCTGTGCGTCGCTAAAGCGCCAGCCGTTGTCCTGCACCTCATACTGCCAGTCCACGCCGCGACGCAGCAGACGAGCACCCTTCTCTTTCGCCACTTCAGCGATGGTATGTGGCATGTCCGGTTCGCCAACCACGGCAGGCTTATCGGCCCGGAAAATACCGGCCTTCTCACGGCCAATGCTTTCGCGGTCGGGCCCCAGCCAGTCGGTGTGATCCAGCGCGATGCTGGTGACGACGGCGACATCCGCATCTACCATATTTGTGGCATCCAGACGTCCACCCAGACCCACTTCCAGGATCACCACGTCCAGTTGCGCCTGCTTAAACAGCCACAGCGCCGACAGGGTGCCGTATTCGAAATAGGTTAATGAGGTATCGCCGCGCGCGGCTTCGATAGCGGCAAACGACGCCGTATGGGCCGATTCGGCCAGCTCGGTGTTTTGCACCCGCACGCGCTCGGTGTAGCGCACCAGGTGCGGCGAGCTGTAAACGCCTACCTTATAACCGGCGGCCATCAGGACAGATTCCAGCGTGCGGCAGGTGGTGCCTTTACCGTTAGTGCCGGCCACGGTAAACACGAAAGGCGCAGGTTTCAGCACGTCAAGGCGCGCGGCAACCTGGCTTACGCGCTCAAGGCCCATGTCGATAGTTTTACTGTGCAGGTTTTCCAGATAAGAAAGCCACGCGGCCAGGGGCGACGTGGCTTGAGGAATGCTTTTATTTTCCATGATGCCCGGTTGTCATTAACGGTTTAGAAAGCAAAAGGGCAGCGCCATTTGGCCCTGCCCTTTTCAGTTATCAGGCCTCGGGTTCCTGATCCGGTACCACCACGCCTTCGCGCGGCTCGTCCGGGCTCGGCGACGGCAGATTCATCAGCTTCGCCAGGACGCTTGCCAGTTTGAGGCGCATCTCCGGGCGGCGGACGATCATGTCGATAGCACCCTTCTCAATGAGGAACTCACTGCGCTGGAAGCCCGGCGGCAGTTTCTCACGTACGGTCTGCTCGATAACGCGAGGACCGGCAAAGCCGATCAGCGCTTTTGGCTCAGCGATGTTCAGGTCGCCCAGCATCGCGAAGCTTGCAGAAACGCCGCCCATGGTTGGGTCGGTCAGTACCGAGATGTACGGCAGACCGCGCTCCTGCATTTTCGCCAGCGCGGCAGAGGTTTTCGCCATCTGCATCAGGGACAACAGCGCTTCCTGCATTCGTGCGCCACCGGAGGCGGAGAAGCAGATCAGCGGGCAGTTGTCTTCCAGCGCCTGCTCAACGGCACGCACGAAACGCGCACCAACCACAGAGCCCATTGAGCCGCCCATAAAGGCGAACTCAAACGCGGCGGCAACCACCGGCATCTCATGCAGGGTGCCTTTCATGACGATCAGCGCGTCTTTCTCGCCGGTCTCTTTCTGTGCAGAGGCCAGACGATCTTTGTATTTTTTGGAGTCGCGGAACTTAAGCACATCTTTTGGCTCCAGTTCGCTGCCCAGTTCTACCAGAGAACCTTCGTCCAGCAGGCTATGCAGGCGGTTGCGCGCCGACATACGCATATGGTGGTCACACTTCGGACACACCTCAAGATTGCGTTCCAGCTCTGCGCGATACAGAACCTGGCCGCAGCTATCACACTTCGTCCATACCCCTTCAGGAATGCTCGCTTTACGCGTTGGGGTAATGTTGCTTTTAATTCGTTCAATCCAGCTCATTGATAACCTTTCTGCCTGAACCTGGTCGTATGCCAGTTTTGCTGTAAGAGGCGAATAATGCCATTTTTGCCTCCAACAGACCATGAATGTTGCACATTAAAACATAACAGCCCGAAACTTTGGATAAAAAAGTGGTCGAACCGCCAGCGTGCATTTACTTCGCTTGTTTTGCCGCCGCGCGTTTGTGACGAATAATTTCGATCACACCCGGCAGAACGGAAAGCACAATAATCGCTACAATCAGTAACTTAAGGTTTTCCTGAACCACCGGCAGATCGCCAAACAGGTAGCCCGCATAGGTAAACAGCAGTACCCACAGCAGCGCGCCCACCACGTTGTACATGGCAAAATGACGATAGGACATGTGACCCATTCCCGCCACAAACGGTGCAAATGTGCGCACAATAGGCACAAAACGGGCAAGGATAATGGTTTTACCGCCATGGCGCTCATAGAATGCATGGGTCTTATCTAAATAACTGCGGCGGAAAATCTTCGAGTCCGGATTACTGAACAACCGCTCGCCAAACACCCGCCCGATAGTGTAGTTGACCGCATCACCAATAATCGCGGCGATGATCATCAGGACGACCATCAGATGGACATTCAGGTCATTCGTTGGCAGTGCGGATAACGCGCCCGCCACGAACAGCAGTGAATCTCCCGGCAGGAACGGCGTAACTACAAGGCCGGTTTCACAGAACAGAATGAGGAACAGAATGGCGTATACCCAGACGCCGTACTGCGCGACCAGCTCCGCCAGGTGAACATCAATGTGCAGGATGAAATCAATCAGAAAACGTATTACGTCCATATTGTCTAAGCCCTAATTGCGCCTTTGTTTAGTCCGCTAAAAACAGCGGGCCCATTGGCGGTTTTGGCAGGTCGAACCGGTCCGGATAATCCACCGAAACCAGATACAGACCTTCCGCTTTCGCCGTTGCTGCCGCAAGCGTTCTGTCCTTCGCTGCCAGCAGTTCTGCAATCCAGCTCTCCGGCTGGTGTCCGGCGCCCACTTCCATCAGGCTGCCTACAATATTCCGCACCATATGATGTACAAAGGCATTGGCTTTGATATCCACCACCACATACGCGCCATAACGACTGACGTTAATGTGCATGACGTTACGCCACGGCGTACGGGACTGACACTGCACCGCACGAAACGACGTAAAATCATTCTCTCCAATCAGACACTGCGCCGCACGCTGCATACGTTCTGCATCCAGCGGTTCATAAAAATGCGTCACGCCCTGGCTTAACACCGCCGGACGCAGGCGCTGGTTGTAGATGACATAACGGTAGCGCCGCGCCGTCGCGCTGAAACGCGCGTGAAAATCATCCGGCACAGCTTTCACCCAACGCACGGCAATGTCACCAGGCAAATTCGCATTTACACCCAGCGTCCAGGCCGCGTCTTTGCGCACGGCGGTGGTGTCAAAATGCACCACCTGCCCCGTGCCGTGAACGCCGGCATCGGTGCGGCCCGCACAGAAGACGCTTATCGGTTCATTCGCCACCTGAGAGAGCGCTTTCTCCAGCTTCTCCTGGACGCTGCGCACCTCATTCTGCCGCTGCCAGCCATAGTATTTACTGCCATCGTATTCAATGCCGAGGGCAATTCTGTGGACCGGCTTTTGTTCCACATCTGACATCAGTACAGATACTCCTGCACCAGTTTTTCCGCGATTTTGACCGCCATCAGCGCGCCGCCAAAACGCACGTTGTCGGCAACGGACCAGAACTGCACCTGCTCAGGCATACCGTAATCGTTACGCACGCAGCCCACAGAGAGATGCGCGCTGCCGGTAGCGTCGCCCACCTGCGTCGGGAATTCACTCTCTTCGGACAGGACAAGGTCCTCTCCGCGGCCAAACGCGTCGCGGGCTTCTTCAGCCGCCAGCGGACGCAGGGCTTCAAACCCGACCATCTGCGCGTGGCCGTAAAAGACCGGAGACTGCACGACGTTCGCGGAGATCATCAGACCGTCATCCTGCAGAATTTTGCGTGCTTCATCGACGATACGACGCTCTTCCCGCACCGAACCTTCACGATCCGGCAGCAGCGGCAGCATGTTGAACGCCAGCTGGCGGCCAAAGAAATCATCTTCGTCGATCGGGATACCGTTCAGCAGCTTCGCGCTCTGCCCTGCCAGTGCGTCTACGGCTTTTTTGCCGTTAGCGGAGGCTGACAGCAGGCTGGTCACGGAAATACGCGACAGGCCACCGTCGTCGATCAGCGGCTTCAGCGCGGTCAGCAGCTGGCTGGTGAGGCTGTTCGGTACTGCAATGATATTGCGGTTGCGGTAGTCAGCCAGCACAAACGGGTTGACGTCCGGCACCACCAGCGGCACATCCGGCTCCAGGGAGAACAGGCCGCTCAGGTCGATCACCAGACAGCCTGAATTGGTCGCTTCTTCAATGTAGGATGCCGTGGCTTCCGCACCTGCGGCAAAAAACGCAAGCTGAGCCTGTGTCCAGTCAAACGCGGCGGCATCCTGCACCATCACGGATTTCCCGCCGAAACGCAGATGTTCTCCTGCGCTGTCGGTACGCGCCAGCGCGTAAATGTCGCCCACCGGGAACTGACGCTCAGCAAGGGTTTCAAGCAGGGCTTCGCCCACGGCGCCAGTGGCACCCAAAATGGCAATGTTCCAGCCTTCAGACATGGTGGTTTACTCCAGAAATAAAAAAACGTCCCTGCCGGAATATCCGACAGGGAGCATTAAGAAGACATTAACGTGCCGGGTGGTGAACGGCGTTAAATCCCAGCTGATGCAACAGCGCCGCCGCGGGGGCGTCATCGCACATCACATACAGGGAGGACCACTCGCGGCGCTCAAGGTAATTTTTGCGCAGCTTGTCAAACTCACCCGGAATACCCGCCACTTTACGCAGCAGCGCGTCATCGCGGCGCACATCATACACCAAATGCACCAGTCTTTTCAGCGTTGCCTCATCCAGCGGTCCATGAAGGGTAATGCGACCAAATTCCGGGGCGGGCAGCAGCGTATCCAGCGCGACCTGCTGCGGATGGCCGATAAAGGCGCTGTAAGCCTCAAACACCTGGGTTGTACCACGCGCTTTGCCTTCAAGGGTATAACCCGCGATATGTGCGGTACCCACGTCCACCTTATTCAGCAATGCGACGTTGAGATCCGGCTCTGGCTCCCAGACGTCCAGTACGACGCTAAGATCTTGTCCCTCGTCGAGACATGTCAGCAGCGCCGCGTTATCCACCACCGGTCCCCGGCAGGCATTTATCAGAATAGTGCCAGCCTTCAGACGGCGGATCAGCTTTTCGTCGGCCAGGTGCAGAGTCTTGTACGGCCCTTCTTTAAAGAGCGGCGTATGGAAGGTGATGACGTCGCACTCGTCGACCAGCTCATCCAGCGTGCGGAAATCGCCCTCATCGCCGTTATCCTTACGCGGCGGATCGCACAGCAGAGTGCGGATGCCCCAGGCTTCCAGACGCTTTTGCAGACGTCCGCCCACGTTGCCCACACCCACAATCCCGACGGTGCGGTCTTTCAGCGCAAAACCATCGCGCTCGGCCAGCATCAATAGCGAGGAGAATACATATTCCACGACGGCAATGGCGTTACAGCCTGGTGCCGCAGAAAAACCAATCCCCGCCTGCTTAAGCCACTGGTCATCCACATGATCGGTCCCGGCCGTTGCCGTCCCGACAAATTTAACCCCTTTGCCGGTGAGCAGCGCCTCATTTACTTTGGTCACCGAGCGCACCATCAGGGCGTCTGCATCGTCCAGTTCGCTGACCGGAATCGGGCGACCAGGGACAGCCTTAACCTCACCCAGGCGGCTGAACAGCTCACGGGCGTAAGGCATATTTTCATCAACGAGGATTTTCACGTCTGAGTACCTGTTTGAGAGGAAGTAAACCTGCCAAGTGTGCCATAATCTCGCCGCCGGGCATATATCTCCGCCCGGTTACGCAGAGTTTGACTTTAAGGATTTTTGACGATGCAGCCCATTTCAGGTACGCCTCCGCGCCCTCCGGGTGAAGGCCCCGTAACGCCCAACACGCCAGGCGAACAACCGCTCTCCACGCAGCAACGCACCGTACTGGAGCGTCTTATCACGCGTCTTATTGCGTTGACCTCACAGCAAAACGCAGAGGTATGGGCCGGCGTTAAGCACGATTTGGGCGTAAGAAACGATGCGCCGCTACAGTCGCGCCATTTCCCTGCCGCCGAACAAAACCTGAACCAGCGTCTTACCAGCGCACAGCAGCAACATACTACCCGCCAGATTATCTCGCAGCTGACCGAGCTGTTGGGCCAGGGGAATAATCGTCAGGCAGTGAGTGATTTTATCCGTCAACAGTACGGTCATACCGCCCTGAGCCAGCTTTCGCCGGAACAGCTGAAAACCGTGTTGACCCTGCTGCAAAGCAATCAGCTTTCTATCCCGCAGCCGCAACAGCGCCCGTCTACAGAGCGGCCATTGCAGCCTGCGGAGCATAATACGCTCAAGCAGATGGTCACTAAGCTGGCTGCCGCCACCGGCGAACCGACAAAGCTTATCTGGCAATCCATGCTGGAACTTTCCGGTGTGAAAGCGGGCGAGATGATCCCGGCAAAACAGTTTACCAATCTGGTCACCTGGCTCCAGGCGCGTCAGACGCTCAGCACCCAGAGCGCTCCGACCCTGCACAGCGTACAGGCGGCACTGAAACAACCGCTGGAACCGCACGAGTTCGATATGATCCGGGATTACGCCCAGCAGAGCTGGCAGGCGACACCGCAAACCGTGCTGACCACCGCGCAGGTACAGGATTTACTGAATCAGATCTTCGTTCGCCGCGCCGAGCGGGAAGGCGGTGTGCCGGAGGTAAGAAACATTCAGCCGATCTACAACCCGCTGTTTGCCCCCGTAGTTGATACATTCAAAACGCTTTCTGCCCGTCCGGGATTGATGTTTATCGCGTTGGTGATTGCGCTGGCGATTTTCTGGCTGGTTGCGTGAGGATTTGCCCGGTGGCGCTTCGCTTACCGGGCCTACAACGGCTCGAATAGTAGGCCGGGTAAGGCGAAGCCGCCACCCGGCAAAAAACTACGACCTGCGAAACGCCACCAGCGTCACCACAATCCCCACCACCGCTGACACCGCACCGGCCAGGAAGACGGACGGGTAGCCAAACGAGGTGGCTAACACCCCGGCCAGCGGCCCGGTGATGCCGTAAGAGATATCCTGAAACGCCGCATAGCCGCCCAGCGCCGTGCCGCGCACCTGCGGAGCCACGCGCTTCACCACTTCAACGCCAAGCGCCGGGAAGATCAGTGAGCAGCCGCAGCCGGTTAACGCCGCACCCAGCAGCGCAACGGATGCGGACGGCGCCTGCCAGAGCAGTACCAGACCCACGGTCTCAATGACAAGTGACACCACCGCCACCTTCACGCCGCCAAAGCGATCCGGCATCCAGCCAAACAGCACGCGCATCAATACAAACGCGCCGCCAAAGGCCGTCAGCGTAAAGCCCGCCATCGCCCAGCCGCGGCTCATGAAATAGAGGGAGACGAAGGTACCGATAACCGCAAAGCCCACTCCCTGAAGCGCCAGCCCAAGCCCCGGTTGCCAGATTTGCCCCACCACGCTCCACAGAGAAGGACGCTCGCCTTTATGGGCGGGCACCTTGCGCACCGAACCGTTAAACGCCCACGCCAGCAGCGGTAATACCATGGTGGTGCCTGCCAGCACCGCAAAACCAAACTGGCTGTGGATCAGCAGCCCCAGTGGTGCGCCTGCCGCCAGCGCGCCGTAAATCGCCATCCTGTTCCAGGACATCACTTTTCCGGAACGCGCAGGTCCCACCAGCCCCATTCCCCAGGTCAGGGTGCCGGTCAGCAGCTGGCTTTCGCCAAAGCCGAGGATCAGGCGCCCTGCCACCAGCAGCGCGAATTTATACGCTGCATCTATCGGCAACAGCGCCGCCAGCAGCCAGGCTCCCCCCGCCAGCCCGCAGGCAAACATGCCCTGCAACGCCGAGCGTTTTGCGCCGTGCTGATCCGCCAGGCGACCGGCGTAGCCCCGGGTTAAAACCGTCGCTAAAAACTGAATGCCCACCGCAATACCGACCATGGTGTTGCCATAGCCCAGCTCCTGGTGAACGAACAAGGGGATCACCGGCAGCGGCAGACCAACGGTCATGTAGGTCAGAAACACCGCAAAGGCGATGCGGAAAAGGGAAAGGTTCCCGGAAGGAGCGCTCTTCTCAGGGGTAACAGCCGTCATGCATAACTCCGTGTTCAGGCATAAAAAAAGGGAGCCGCGTGGCTCCCTTCTACTATATCTTCAAACGCTTACGCTTTCAGCTTACGCATCACCAGCGTGGCGTTGGTGCCGCCGAAACCGAAGCTGTTGGACATAACGGTCGTCAGCTCACGTTCGGTGGTTTCGGTCACGATGTTCAGGCCTGCCGCCTGCTCGTCCATCTCGTCGATGTTGATGCTTGGCGCGATAAAGCCGTTTTCCAGCATCAGCAGAGAGTAGATCGCTTCCTGCACGCCCGCCGCACCCAGAGAGTGACCGGTCATGGCTTTGGTTGCAGAGATAGCCGGACTGTTGTCGCCGAACACTTCACGGATCGCACCCAGCTCTTTCACGTCACCTACCGGCGTTGAGGTGCCGTGGGAGTTCAGGTAGTCGATTGGGGTATCAACGCCGTGCATCGCCATCTTCATGCAGCGCACCGCGCCTTCGCCGGATGGAGCAACCATGTCAGCGCCGTCAGACGTTGCGCCGTAGCCCACGATCTCAGCGTAGATGTGCGCGCCACGCGCCAGCGCGTGTTCCAGCTCTTCAACCACAACCATACCGCCGCCGCCAGCGATAACAAAACCGTCGCGGTGTGCATCATAGGTACGGGATGCTTTGTCTGGCGTTTCGTTGTATTTGGTGGACAGTGCGCCCATCGCGTCGAACTCACAGGCCATTTCCCAGCCCAGCTCTTCGCCGCCGCCAGCAAATACGATGTCCTGTTTGCCCAGCTGGATCTGCTCAACCGCATTACCGATACAGTGTGCGGAGGTCGCACATGCGGAGCTGATGGAGTAGTTCACACCGTGGATTTTGAACGGCGTTGCCAGGCACGCGGAAACCGCTGAACCCATGGCTTTGGTCACAACATATGGACCGACCGCTTTCAGGCCGCGCGGGCTGCGCATGGCGTCAGCACCGAACACCTGAGCTTTAGAGGAACCGCCGGAGCCTGCAATCAGGCCCACGCGTGGGTTGTTCTGGTAAGCGTCTTCGCTCAGACCAGAATCCTTGATCGCTTCCTGCATGGAAAGATAGGCGTAGATAGAGGCATCGTTCATGAAACGAACCACTTTACGGTCAATTAAACCGGTGGTATCCAGTTTAACGTTACCCCATACGTGGCTACGCATTCCAGAATCTTTAAACTCTTCAGAGAAAGTGATCCCGGAGCGTCCTTCACGCAGAGATGCCAGGACTTCCTGCTGGTTATTACCGATGCTGGAAACGATGCCCAGGCCAGTAATCACTGCACGTTTCATTCAATACCTCTGTAAGTCGCACTATAAAAAGTTTCGAGTCGCACAATAGCGTACACTTGTACGCCGAACAAGTCCGATCAGCGATTTTCTGTGGAAATTTGCACCGATGGGCTCACATCGCTAAGATCGTGCCACTGCCTGTCGGACGAGTAACTTACGTGAAACAAAACGCCATACAACCTGCCAACCTCGAATTCAACGCTGAGGGTACACCTGTTTCCCGAGATTTTGATGACGTCTACTTTTCTAATGATAACGGACTGGAAGAGACGCGCTATGTCTTCCTCGAAGGAAATCATCTCAGCACCCGCTTCCCTGAGCATCCGCGCAGCCTGTTTGTCGTCGCGGAGAGCGGTTTCGGCACCGGGCTGAATTTTTTGACCCTCTGGCAGGCCTTCGACCAGTTTCGCGCTGCACACCCCGAGGCTACCTTACAAAGATTACATTTCATCAGTTTCGAAAAATTTCCGCTTACCGCGCACGATCTGCGGCTTGCCCATCA
Source organism: Enterobacter cloacae complex sp. 402C9 (assembly GCF_050030745.1). Taxonomy (NCBI): domain Bacteria; kingdom Pseudomonadati; phylum Pseudomonadota; class Gammaproteobacteria; order Enterobacterales; family Enterobacteriaceae; genus Enterobacter; species Enterobacter cloacae complex sp. 402C9. The sequence goes on from NZ_JBLGUW010000001.1 coordinate 3,231,724, forward strand.
GCGCTGGCCGGAGCTTGCCCACTGGGCGGAACAGCTTCAGGCCCAGTGGCCACCGGCTATCGGCGGCTGTCATCGTCTGATTCTGGACGACGGACGCGTCACGCTCGACCTGTGGTTTGGCGACATTAACGACCTGACCGATAAGCTCGATGACTCAATGCATCAGAAAGTGGACGCCTGGTTCCTGGACGGTTTTGCGCCCGCCAAAAACCCTGACATGTGGAGTCCGCACCTGTTCAGCGCAATGGCACGTCTGGCACGCCCGGGCGCGACGCTTGCCACCTTCACCTCGGCGGGCTTTGTCCGCCGTGGGTTGCAGGAGGCGGGGTTTACCATGCGGAAAACCAAAGGCTTTGGCCGCAAACGCGACATGCTGGTGGGGGTGATGGAACAGGATCTGGCGATCCCGGCACAGGCACCCTGGTTTGCTCGCCGCCCCAGTGCGTCGCGTGAGGTCGCCATTGTGGGCGGAGGTATTGCCAGCGCCCTGCTCTCACTGGCGCTGCTGCACCGTGGCTGGCAGGTGACGCTCTACTGCGCTGACGAGGCACCGGCGATGGGTGCATCAGGCAACCGTCAGGGCGCGCTTTATCCCTTATTAAGTTCACACGATCCAGCACTGTTCCAGTTCTTCCCGGCTGCGTTTACGTTTGCTCGTCGCCTTTACGATAGCCTGCCGGTTGCGTTCGACCACGACTGGTGCGGTGTGACGCAGTTGGGCTGGGATGAGAAGAGCCAACAGAAAATCACCCAAATGTTGTCGCTGGGGCTGCCGGAAACCATCGCCCATGCAGTGACGGCTCAGCAGGTTGCTGAGACCGCTGGCGTCGACACCGGCTGCGGCGGAATTCAGTATCCACTCGGCGGCTGGCTGTGTCCGGCTGAACTGACTTCTGCGGCGATAGCCCTCGGGCAGTCGCGTGGGTTGACAGTGCATTATGCCCATAAGGTTCAATCGCTAAGCCGCACTGCGCACTGGGAACTGCGTTTCGCTGACGGCAAAGCGTCGCAGCATGCCAACGTTGTGCTGGCCAACGGACATCACATAACTCAGTTTACGCAGACAGCGTCATTGCCGGTTTATCCAGTCGGCGGCCAGGTGAGCCATATCCCGACCGCGCCCGAACTGAGCAAACTGCGTCAGGTGCTGTGTTACGACGGCTACGCGACGCCGCAAAATCCGTCCAACGGCCATCACTGCATCGGTGCCAGCTATCATCGCGGTGAAACAGATATGCAGTACAGCGAAGCGGATCAGCAGCAAAACCGCCAGCGCCTGCTCGACTGTTTCCCGAATGCGTCGTGGGCGAAAGAGGTTGATGTCAGTGAGGGTCAGGCGCGCTGCGGCGTACGCTGCGCGACCCGCGATCACCTGCCGATGGCGGGAAACGTGCCGGACTATGACGCCACGCTTGAAGTCTATCAGGATCTTGCAGACAACAAAGAAACGGCGGTAAGTGCGCCCGTTTATCCGGAACTGTTTATGTTGGGTGGCTTAGGCTCGCGGGGGTTATGCTCCGCGCCATTGCTGGCTGAAGTGCTAGCCGCGCAAATGAGCGATGAGCCGGTTCCGCTGGACAGGGTAACGCTCGCGGGGCTTAATCCGAACCGACTGTGGGTGCGGAAATTGCTGAAGGGGAAAAGGGTTAAGTAGGGTGCGGTCTGGTGCCCTCACCCTGGCCCTCTCCCCAAAAGGGAGAGGGAAGAGAAGGCGGCAACTTAGCGTTTAGCCTGCTGGAACAAATTGTCCCACATGCCCAGCACTAAAGACTGGTCGCGTGGAGACAGTTCCCCGGCCAGAATGGCTTTTTCAAGGCTGCGAGTAACTTCCGCGTGAACGGCGTCGGCAGAGTGATCGTCCCCTGCTTCCAGCGCGGCTACCGCCAGCGTCAGGTGACCACGCAGATAACCGCTGGCGAACAGCTCATCATCGCTGGCGTGTTCCACCATGTCATCAATTAACGCCAGAATGCGTGATTCAAATTCTGCGATCATCTTCTTTCCTCTGTTATAAATCTTCCGGCCACGGGAAGCATTCCGCCGTGATCTCCGGCGTATGGTAATAATTTTGTAAAGCCTCGATCAGGCGTGCCGGACGTTCCGGGATGCCTTTCTCAAGATATTCCATCACCTGCGCATGCACGCGGCGCTGGAAGACGATACGGTCTGGCTCGAAGTCGCCTTCAAGGTTGTCACAGCTGACGTTGAACGGGAAACCCGCCGCCACGCAGAACAGCCACTCCAGCGCCTGCGGTTTCACCTCCACATCTTCGAACTGCCCCTGGGTGGCGGCGTCGCGCCCGTCCGGGCAGTACCAGTAACCAAAGTCCACCAGCTCGCGACGCGCTTTCCCCGCGATGCACCAGTGCGAAATCTCGTGCAAACCGCTGGCGTAAAAGCCGTGGGCAAAGACGATGCGGTTGTATGAAACCTGGTCATCAGCAGGAAGATAGATCGGTTCGTCGTCGCCTTTAATCAGACGGGTATTAAAATCATCAGCAAAACAGCTGTCGAAGATCTCAATCAGCTGTTCGTATTTATGCGTACTGTTCATTAGTTCATCCCCAACCAGGTGAGGATCTCCTGTCCATGGCTGTCATAAAGAAGTTTGGCGCTCATCACCGCCGAGACGACAACAATCATCGGGCGGATCAGCTTTTGCCCTTTGCTTAATACCAGACGCGAGCCTGCGCGCGCGCCCAAAAACTGCCCCGCCATCATCACAAATCCGGTAGCCCAGATAACCTTGCCGCCAATGATAAACAGCAGCAGACCGCCAACGTTGGAGGTTGCGTTGAGGACTTTGGCGTGGGCGGTGGATTTGGCGAGGTTGAACCCGGCCAGCGTCACGAATGCCAGCGCGTAAAACGAGCCTGCTCCCGGACCAAAGAAGCCGTCGTAAAAACCGACGCAGCCACCGGCAATCAGCGCAAACGGCAGGCCGTGCAGTCGCCGCGCCCGGTCTTCCTCGCCGAGCTTTGGCATCAGTAAGAAATAGAGGCCAATACAGATAACCAGAATCGGCAGGATCTGGCGCAGAATGTCGGACTGTACGTGCTGGACCAGCAGCGCGCCCGCCGTCGAGCCAATAAACGTCATCAGGATATTGAGCTTCTGATCGGCGAGATTCACCACTTTGCGCCGAACAAAGTAGAGCGATGAGGAGAGCGAACCGCCGCATGCCTGGAGTTTGTTGGTGGCAAGCGCCTGGGCAGGGCTCATGCCTGCCGCCAGCAGCGCCGGAACGGTGAGCAACCCGCCACCGCCCGCCAGGGCATCGATAAATCCGGCTAACATCGCAACAAAAAAGAGCACCGCCAGCAGCAGCGGTGACACCATAAACAGATCGACGAAATTATCCATTAAAGTACATGCTCATCCAGTAGCGCCTGGCAGGAAGGCGGCAACGGAGGCGGTGTCTTCTTCTCAGGCTTAGAGGTTCCAGGCTTGGCCGGTTCAAACCAGCTTTGCAGTTCGTAACCGCAACCATCGCCAGGCGGTGGCAGCGGCTGATCTTCACATTCCAGGCTGTTCGCCGGGCAGCGCAGGCGAACATGCATATGCGCCCGGTGCTGGAACCACGGGCGCACTTTACGCAGCCAGTCGCGATCCGTTCCCGCATCCAGGCAAAGCTGCTGCTTGATGGCCGGGTTAACAAAGATCCGTGTGACGTCGTTATCCTCTGCCGCCAGCTTAATCATGGTGGAAATTTCCGGCGACCAGCGCGAGGCCACGACCCGTTTACCGTCGGCCGAGACCAGATCCAGCGCCTGCGGTTTCAGCAGCTGCGCTGAGCTCCAGCGCGTTTTCGGCAGTTGCAGGAAGATGTCCACATCCAGTCCGGTCTGGTGGCTGGCGTGACCGCCGTTGAAGCGACCACCTGCAGGCATCCCCATATCGCCAATCAGCATCGTCCCCAGCCCCAGGTTATGCACCTGGTTGCCAAGACGCTGAATAAACAGCACCAGGTCAGGATGGCCGAAGTAACGGCGCTGGTCGGTGCGCATCACCTGATAGGTGTCCGACAGCAGCGGAAGTTCCTGCGCGCCGACGATACACCCGTTGGAGAAAGCGCCAATGGACTGCGCGCTTCCCGCTACCGGGTGGGTGATTTTCTGCCACGGCGTGGCGGCCAGGCTTGCTCCACTGGCCAGCAGCGCCAGCAGAGCGATTGCGGTTTTTTTCATAGTTACCAGCGTGGAATGGTGGTCGACACATCCGCATTCTGCGCGCGCTGGCGCAGGAAGTGATCCATCAGCACGATCGCCAGCATCGCTTCTGCGATCGGTACCGCGCGGATCCCCACGCATGGATCGTGCCGTCCTTTGGTGATCATCTCTACTTCATCGCCTGAACGGTTAATCGTGTGGCCCGGCACGGTAATGCTGGACGTTGGCTTCAGCGCGATATTGGCAATAATTTGCTGCCCGCTGCTGATGCCGCCCAGAATGCCGCCCGCATGGTTGCTCTGGAAACCCGCCTTCGTGATTTCGTCGCGGTTCTGGCTGCCGCGAAGCTTAACCACGTCAAAACCGTCGCCGATTTCAACGCCTTTCACCGCGTTGATGCTCATCAGCGCGTGGGCGATGTCAGCGTCGAGGCGGTCAAATACCGGCTCGCCCCAGCCAGCCGGCACACCGTCGGCCACCACGGTGACTTTCGCACCAATGGAGTCGCCCTCTTTTTTCAGGCCACGCATCAGCTCGTCCAGCGCGTCCAGCTTGTCGGCATCGGCGCAGAAGAACGGGTTAAGTTCTACCTGATCCCAGTCTTTGATTGCCAGCGGAATGTCGCCCATCTGGGTCAGACAGCCGCGGATAACGATGCCGAATTTCTGCTGGAGATATTTTTTGGCAATCGCACCTGCCGCCACGCGCATCGCGGTTTCACGCGCGGAAGAACGTCCGCCGCCGCGATAGTCGCGAAAGCCATATTTTTGTTCGTAGGTATAGTCGGCGTGGCCCGGACGGAAGACGTCTTTAATCGCGCCGTAGTCCTGGGAGCGCTGATCGGTGTTTTCAATCAGCAGACCAATGCTGGTCCCGGTGGTACGGCCTTCAAAAACGCCGGAGAGAATTTTGACCTGGTCCGGCTCGCGACGCTGCGTGGTGTAGCGAGAGGTACCCGGACGACGACGGTCAAGGTCATGCTGTAAATCGGCTTCGGTCAGTTCGATGCCTGGCGGGACGCCATCAACGATACAACCCAGTGCCAGACCGTGCGACTCGCCAAAGGTGGTCACACGGAATACCTGTCCAATACTGTTTCCTGCCATCACGGCTCCGATGTTGTTGTTTGTGTTTGAGCGTTGTGAAACGGGCCGAAGCCCGCTGGATTAATCTTTGTAAATGCTGAAGTATTCGCGTGCATCAAGCAGTTGCGTTTTGGTCAGCATAAAGACGCCGTCACCGCCGTTGTCGAACTCAAGCCAGGTGAACGGCACATCCGGGTACTGCTCTATCAGATGTACCATGCTGTTACCCACTTCACAAATCAGAACGCCATCGTCGGTCAGATAATCCGGCGCGCAGGCCAGGATGCGGCGGGTCAGCTTCAGCCCGTCAGAGCCTGACGCCAGGCCCAGCTCCGGCTCGTGACGGTACTCGTTCGGCAGATCGGACATGTCTTCGGCATCCACGTACGGTGGATTGGTGACGATCAGGTCGTATTGCAGCGTCGGCAGGTCGCGGAACAGGTCAGAGCGGATAGGCGTGACGTGATGGATCAGGCCGTGCTCTTCAATGTTATGTTCGGTGACGGCCAGCGCGTCGGTGGAGATATCGACGGCGTCCACTTCCGCTTCCGGGAAGGCGTACGCGCAGGCAATCGCGATGCAGCCGCTGCCGGTGCACATATCAAGTATGTGCTGCGGCTGATGGTTAATCAGGCCGTCAAAGTGGTTGTTGATCAGCTCGCCAATCGGCGAACGCGGCACCAGCACACGCTCATCAACATAGAACTCATGGCCGCAGAACCAGGCTTTGTTGGTCAGGTAAGCCACCGGAATACGCTCGTTCACGCGACGGATCACGCGCTCAACGATGCGGTGTTTTTCACTGGAGGTCAGGCGCGCGGTGCGCATGTCTTCCGGAATATCCAGCGGCAGGTAGAGTGACGGCAGCACCAGCTGGACGGCCTCATCCCACGGGTTATCGGTGCCGTGTCCGTACCAGATATTGGCGGCGCTGAAGCGGCTAACCGACCAGCGCAACATGTCCTGTATGGTATGCAGCTCGTTTACTGCTTCATCGACAAAAATTTTATCCACTCTTTCCTCCAGGGCATGCTCGCATAATTTTCGGCGGCTAGTTTGCCATGAAGACGGCGATAAATCAGCAATGACGCGTGTCGCTTGAGGTTAAAAAATGCGTTTAGTCGGGTACACTATCGGAAATACGAGATGAGAATGACGAATGAAAAAGAAAACATCGCTCAGCGAGGAGGATCAGGCTCTCTTCCGTCAGCTGATGACCGGGACGCGTAAAATCACGCACGACACCATTGTCCATCGCCCACAGCGTAAAAAAATCAGCGAGGTTCCGGTCAAACGGTTGCTTCAGGAGCAGGCCGATAACAGCCACTATTTTTCAGATGAGTTTCAGCCGCTGCTAAATACGCAGGGCGCGGTGAAATACGTGCGCGAAGACGTCAGCCATTTTGAACTGAAAAAATTACGCCGGGGAGATTACTCGCCGGAGCTGTTCCTCGATCTGCATGGGTTGACCCAGATGCAGGCGAAGCAGGAGCTGGGGGCGTTGATCGCGGCGTGCCGACGCGAGCATGTTTTTTGCGCCTGCGTGATGCACGGTCACGGCAAACATATTCTCAAACAACAGACGCCGCTGTGGCTGGCTCAGCATCCGCACGTGATGGCTTTTCATCAGGCACCAAAAGAGTACGGCGGAGATGCCGCATTGCTGGTGTTGATTGAAGTTGAGGAGTGGCAGCCGCCAGAGTTGCCCTGACAGGATGGCGGGAGGCACGCGGCACCCCGCCATATCGCACGTCACGTCAGATAGCTTTAGCCATCTTCAGGTTGCACGGACTCATTTGCCAGTTAAAGACCCCTTTGCCGGTTTCGTCGAGGGTGACGTTGGCAATGGCGGACGTTGTGAACATTGGTGGCGTTTCGCCCGGGCACAGCTCAGATACCAGATAGCCGACCAGCGGCAGGTGGGAAATGACCAGTGCGGAAGCGACACCTTCGTTGCACAGCGCCTGAAGGTAAGCACTGACAAGGCCAACATCGCCACACGGCGTGAGTTCAGGGAGAACATCCACACTGGATGGCAGGTTCATACACTCCCCTACCACATCCAGCGTCTGTTCTGCCCGCAGGAACGGACTCACCAGAACGCGTTCAATGTCCACTTTTTGACCTTTAAGCCATGTCGCCATCTGACGGGATTCGTCGCAGCCACAGACGGTTAAAGGACGTACTGAGTCACTGGCGGCATCGAGTGCCGCGTCGCCGTGACGCATGATAAAAACTTGCATATTGCACCGCTTTTGTTAACCAGAATCACCGGCGTTAACTACCCGCGATTAATGCTCTGAGGTAGAAAACCCGATGGCCGGGCATTGTGCCTGATCCATTCGGTGAATGAAACGCTGTTTTTTACCTCAATGGCGTAAGTATAGTCAATCTCTGTTTACAATTTCGCCAAAACAGGTTCCATCACCTCAGGATTTACCCTTCTTTGACTTCAGTTTACGCAATCAGTTTCCCTTGCGGGCCAGAATGTCTGACCCCGTTCCGCCATCTGCAATAATTCGTCACAAGGTGTAAACCGTGGACCGTATTGCGAGGCCAGACGTTGCAGGATCGCAACCACTTCACCCGCCCCGAGGGTATCCATATACCGGAACGGGCCGCCAAGGAATGGCGGAAAACCGATACCAAACACGGCACCGATGTCGCCGTCGCGCGCGCTTTTGATCACCTGCTCACCAAAGCAGCGCGCCGCTTCATTGAGCATCATCATCACGCAGCGCTCAGCACACTGAACCGCCGACAGTTTTCCCTGACCCGTGACAGGAATAAGCGCATAAACCGAAGGGTCGACCTGTTTCTTGCTTTTACGCCCTTTCGCGGCGTAAAGATAGAAACCGCGTTCATTTTTTCTGCCTTTGCGATCGTCCTTCAAAATTGCGGAAACAAAGTTTGCAGGCGGCGCAAAACGATCGCCATAAGCCGCTTCCAGCACAGGGATAATTTTAGTCCCCGTATCAATTCCTACCTCATCCAAAAGTTGGATTGGGCCGACGGGGAAACCAAACTTCACCAGGGCGTCATCGACGTGCTCAATTTTCTCCCCTTCCGTCAGCAACCGCATCGCTTCGTTAATATACGGCGCCAGAATGCGGTTGACGTAGAAGCCGGCTTTGTCCGCGACCACAACAGGAGTTTTGCCCTGTTTTTTCGCCAGCTTCACCACGGTGGCAATAGTTTGCGGGCTGGTTGTGGCATGAGGGATAACCTCCACCAGCGGCATTTTTTCGACAGGACTGAAATAGTGCAGCCCTATCACCTGCTCCGGGCGCATGGCTTTCGCCGCGATGTCGCCGATCGGCAAAGACGAGGTGTTTGACGCGAAAATGGTGTGCGGCGCGCAATGCTGTTCAACGTCCGCTACTATTTGCTGCTTAAGGGCCAGATCTTCGAACACGGCTTCAATCACCAGATCGCGGTGTGCAAACCCACTATAGTCGGTGGCGCCAGTGATCATCGCGAGGGTTTTATCGCGATCGCTGGCCTTGATATGGCGGCGTTTCACTTTGCGATCAAGGTTCTGCCAGCTGTAATGCAACGCGTGGTTGATGCCCTGAGGATTGATATCTTTGATACGTACGGGCAATTTGCCTTTGCTGGCGGTGACAAACGCGATGCCGCCGCCCATCAGCCCACCACCCAGAACCCCAACGGCGCGCAGCGGAGCCGGTTCAGCTTCACTGCCCGGATCTTTTTTAACCTCCGTGCTGGCAAAGAAAATGCCGCGCAACGCCTGCGACTGCGGCGTCATCGCCAGCTCGCCAAACGCTTTCGCTTCCGCGGCATAACCGCTGCTGCTGCCCTGCGATAAACCGGTTTCAATCACCTTCAGAATGCGCGTCGCTGCCGGATAATTCCCTCTGGTTTTTTGCTCGGTTTTTTTACCCACCATATTAAACAGCAGCGTGCGCCCCAGCGGCCCGGCGAGGATACGCTCACGCACCGGCAGGGGGCGTTTCGCCTGACGACCTTTCAGCGCCCGCTCAACGGCAGCCTCAAGCAAGATTGCGTGCGGAACGACCTCATCAACCAGACCCGCCTTTAACGCCTGACGGGCGCGCAGCTGTTTACCGGTTAAAATCATCTCCAGCGCAGTACTGACGCCCACCAGCCGCGGCAAGCGCTGCGTGCCACCTGAACCGGGCAGCAATCCAAGCTGTACTTCAGGCAGTCCGAGTACGGTTTTCGCATCGTCGGTACAGATGCGACTGTGGCAGGCCAGCGCCAGCTCAAGCCCGCCGCCCAGGCAAGCCCCGTGGATCGCAGCGACAACGGGTATCGACAGCGCATGGATCTCCGCCATCACCTGCTGCCCCTGACGTGCCAGATCTTCTGCTTCCTGAGCGCTTGTCGCCCGGGCAATCATGTTGATATCGGCCCCGGCAATAAAGTTATCCGGCTTTGCCGAGATAAATACCAGGCCACGTATCGCTTTGTTTTCGCGGATCTGTCTGAGCATCGCACGCACCTGAACGCCGAACTCCGCCTTCAGGGTATTCATTTTTTCGTCGGGCACATCAATGGTGATAACGGCCACGTTATCAAGGCGAACAGCAAGGTTAAATGCAGATGTCGTTTCCATTATTCAGCCTCCAGAACCATTGCTGCGCCCAGGCCGCCCGCCGCACAGGCGGTGACGAGACCAAAGCCGCCGCCACGGCGACGCAGTTCGTGCAACGTCTGGGTGATCATTCTCGCCCCGGTCGCTGCAAACGGATGACCGTAAGCAATGGAGCCACCCAGTACATTGAATTTACTTTGATCCACTTCGCCTGTGGCATGTGCGCGGCCCAGCACGTCGCGGGCAAAACGTTCGCTCGCCATAAGCTGCACGTTTGCCAGCGTTTGTGCGGCAAAGGCTTCGTGCATATCAATTAGCGTGAGATCGGAGAGCGTTAGCCCCGCGCGCTCCAGCGCCAGCGGCGTGGACCAGGCCGGTCCGAGCAGCATGTCCTGCCAGACATCGATGGCGGTAAAGGCATAGCTGCGCAAATAGCCCAGCGGTGTGATGCCCAGCTCTTTCGCCCGGGATTCCGTCATCAGGATCACGGCGGCGGCACCGTCCGTCAGCGGCGTACTGTTGGCCGCCGTAACGGTGCCATGTTTACGGTCAAAGGCCGGGCGCAGTTTTGCGTAATCTGCCAGGGTTGAGGTGCCGCGAACGTTGTTATCTTCCGCGAGCGGTTCCCGGTAAGGCGGTACATAGGCGGTCATCACTTCGTTGGTCAGTTTGCCCTCCGACCAGGCTTTCGCTGCCAGCTGATGCGAGCGATGCGCCAGCGCATCCTGCTGTTCGCGGGTAATACCATAGGTTTTTGCCATCTGCTCGGCTGTATCGCCCATGCGCAGGCCGGTGGAGTATTCAGCAACGGCAGGTGGCACAGGCATGAGGTCGCGCAGGCGTAAACGCGAGAAGAGTTTAAGCTTTGCACCGGTAGTGCGAGCTTTGTTGGCATCCACGAGGATGCGGGCCAGCTGTTTGCTGACGCCGATGGGCAGCACGGAGGAGGAATCCGCGCCGCCGGCGATCCCCGCGCGAATGGTCCCCGCCATCAGGCTTTCCGCCACGTTCGCCACCGCCTGGAAACTGGTAGCGCAGGCGCGGCTGACGCTGTAGGCGTCGGTATGAACATTCATGCCGGTACCCAGCACGATTTCACGCGCGATATTGGGTGCTTCCGGCATCTGTACCACCTGGCCGAAAACCAGTTGCTCAATAACCTCTGGCGGGATCTCGCTGCGAGCCAGCATCTCCCCCACCACCATTTTTCCCAGATCGACAGCCGGTATACCGTGAAACGCGGTTGCCTGACGTGCAAACGGCGTACGTAACCCGCTGACAATGGCAATGCGGTCACCGTGTCGGGTGATAAGCGGTAATGCCTGACTCATAACACTCCCCTGTAAAAAAATTTTGCGCGCACGTTAAGTGGTCTGACCTGATAATAGTCTTAACTATTTTTTTACATTGAGCCAATCGGGGAAGCGAAAAATTGCGAGCTAAGGCACAGAGAAGAAAAAGAAAATGCCCAAGGTAAAAGCAAAACGGTAACCCGTGGGTTACCGTTTTTAGTGTTTGCGCCCTCTCCCGTGGGAGAGGGTTGGGGTGAGGGCACCAGACCGCAGGAATTAACGCAGGCCCAGCTGGAAGATCAGCGTTTCTGCCTCGCAGGCGAACACAAAGTCGATATCCAGCTGTACGCCGCCTTCCACTTCCGTGAAGGTAGATTTGATTTCACATGGATCGGATTCGACTTCACGCGCACGCTTGCTCAGCGCGGCCAGCGTCTCTTCCGCTTCAGCGCGGTTAGGGAATACGCGGCTGTAAGAGGCGGTGCAATCGGTGTTGTCCATAATGGTGCCAACATCCATACAGCAGCAAACCGGGGTTTCATCAGCACTGCATTTACTCATAGCTCAATTTCCTCTGTATTCGCGCAGCGCGCGAGATAAACACGATGCGACTATTTTACGCCCCCGGACGAGCCCCCTCCAGCCGTTAATGGCGCAAAACCGGATAAGTGAGCAATATCACACTAAAAAATGATCTAAAACAAAATTCACCTTTTCGGATGAATCGTACTGGTCACAATTTTGCCAACCAGATCTCGTTTCATGAAACATGTTTGAAAATATTAATAAACAAACTTGCAACATCCCAGCTGGTCAGACCTATACTCTCGCCACTGGTCTGATTTGTATGTCATACCTCAGACCCTACACTTCGCGCTCCTGTTACGGTATGTAACAATTATTGAATAAAAATAACTCAATGAGGTTATGGTCATGAGCCAGAAAACCCTGTTCAAACAAACTGCTTTAGCAGTTGCAGTGGCAATCGTCTCAACGTCCGCCTGGTCAGCGGGCTTCCAGTTAAACGAATTTTCTTCCTCTGGCCTTGGCCGTGCGTATTCCGGGGAAGGTGCGATTGCCGATGACGCAGGCAACGCAAGCCGTAACCCGGCGCTTATCATGATGTTTGATCGCCCTACCTTCTCTGCCGGTGCGGTTTACATCGATCCTGATGTCAACATTTCTGGCAAATCTCAGTATACCGGCGCAGATCTGAAGGCGGATAACATTGCACCAACGGCGTGGGTGCCTAACCTGCACTTTGTTGCGCCAATCAATGAACAGTTTGGTTGGGGTGCCTCTGTCACCTCTAACTATGGCCTGGCAACGGAGTTCAATAACAACTACCCGGCCGGGGAATACGGCGGTAAAACCGACCTGACGACCCTGAACCTTAACCTGAGCGGCGCATATCGTCTGAACGATAACTGGAGCTTTGGTCTGGGCTTTGATGCTGTCTACGCTGATGCAAAAATCGAGCGTTATTCCGGGGAGCAAACTGCTGCGCTGCCGAAAAACAGCAATAAAATTGCCAGCCTGAAAGGTGACGAGTGGGGTTACGGCTGGAACGCCGGTATCCTGTATGAACTGGATAAAAACAACCGCTGGGGTCTGACCTACCGCTCAGAAGTGAAGATTGACTTCGATGGCGATTACAAAAGCGGCATCCTGAGCCCAGTCAACGGTATGGTACCGGGCGCAGGCACCACCATTCCATGGGGTACCTCGAATCAAACCGTACCGGGTTCACTGTCACTGCATCTGCCAGAAATGTGGGAAGTGTCAGGTTATAACCGCGTTGCGCCGCAGTGGGCTATTCACTATAGCCTCGCGTATACCAGCTGGAGCCAGTTCCAGGAGCTGAAAGCCACCGGCAGCAACGGCCAGACGCTGTTCTATAAAGACGAAAGCTTCCACGATGCTTACCGTATCGCACTTGGTACGACCTATTATATGGATGACAACTGGACGTTCCGTACCGGCGTGGCATTTGATGACAGTCCGGTACCGGCAGATAAGCGTTCTATCTCCATTCCGGATCAGGACCGTTTCTGGGTAAGTGCGGGGGCAACCTACGCGTTCAACGAGAATGCCTCTATCGACGCGGGCGTGTCGTACATGCATGGACAAAAAGTGACCTTCCAGGAAGGCCCTTACGAGTTTACCTCTGAAGGTAAAGCCTGGCTGTTTGGTACCAACTTCAACTACGCGTTCTAATCCCAACACGATTAAAAAAGGTGAGCATCGCTCACCTTTTTTATTTATTCCGAATCGATATCTTTTAATTCGTTCTCGATGGCTTTCGCGTTCGGATTATCTTCCGGCTTCAGCTTACCGCCGTTGGCAATAAAGTCATGGTTCTGGAAATAGGCCTCGCGGACCATGATGTACGGATCGGAAGACTGACGCAGCAGACCGTCAGAGTCCAGCAGTTGCGCACGCGTTTCAATCCCTTCCACGGTCCATTTACCAATCGACAGCGGCCAGGTGAGCCATGACAGCACCGGATACAGCGTATCCACCATATCACCGCCATCATCACGCACGGTAAAGCTGCCGTAGAATGGCAGGTGCACATACGGCCCATAACCTACGCCATAATGCCCCAGTGTGCTGCCGAAACGATGCGGCTGTTCACGCTGTAATTTCGGGTTCGCCATGCCTGCGACATCTATTAAGCCGCCCATACCCAGCAGAGAGTTCAGGAAGAAACGGGTGAAATGCACCATCCCCTGATACGGGTCGCCCTGGAGGAAGTAGTTCACCATCACCGCTGGCTCTTCCAGGTTACTGGTAAAGTTGCTCAGCCCGTTACGCGCTGGCTGCGGAACGTAGTCACGCCATGCCACGGCAACCGGACGAACCAGATATGGATCCAGCACATTATAGTTAAAGTTGTACATTGAACGGTTAAATCCTTCGAGAGGATCGGAGCGTCCCGTTTGCTCGCCAGAGCTGGCGCAGCCCACAAGCATCGTTACGCCCAGCGCAAGCGCCGACAGCCGAAGCTTCATATATTTCTCCCTGTTCAATATGGCTATCGTTGAATGCCATCTGTGACGGAGCCTGTGAGGCTCCGCCTGAAACGTGCAAGTGATTGTAACAGCACGCTTACCGATGTCTACGAGGACAATGACGACCCGCTCGCGTCATCACGCTAATTTCAGCATAGCCTGTCTTTAAGAATTCGTTTCGCTGGCAATTTTATATTGGCTTTGAAAGAGATGTCTCACCTTTATTGCCATTTTCAGCAATTTAAGAGCTTCCCCACGGGCAAGGCGCCAAAAGCCGCTACGCTTAAATGAGCGATTACCCCGAAGGAGCAGTTATGAAAGATATTAACGAAGAAAAAATTGGCGAGAACAATGAGGAACATGAGATTGAAAGTGAGGAGAAAGACCGGGGAGAAGAGATAGAAGTCGATGAGGATCGCCTGCCGTCGCGCGCCATGGCCATTCATGAGCATATTCGCCAGGATGGCGAAAAGGAGATGGAGCGTGATGCAATGGCCCTGCTGTGGTCGGCCATCGCAGCCGGTCTGTCGATGGGCGCCTCTCTGCTCGCCAAAGGTATATTTCACGTTCAGCTGGAAGGCGTGCCGGGCGGTTTTTTGCTGGAAAATTTAGGCTACACGTTCGGCTTTATTATCGTCATTATGGCGCGACAGCAGCTTTTCACGGAGAACACCGTCACTGCCGTACTGCCCGTCATGCAAAATCCGACCCTTGGTAATTTTGGTTTACTGATGCGCCTCTGGAGCGTCGTGCTGCTGGGGAACCTGATCGGTACGGGCGTTGCAGCCTGGGCCTTCGAGTATATGCCAATCTTTGATGAACCGACCCGCGACGCATTCGTGAAGATTGGCATGGACGTAATGAAAAATACGCCGGTTGAAATGTTCTCTAATGCCATTATCTCCGGCTGGATCATCGCCACTATGGTCTGGATGTTCCCGTCAGCGGGCAGCGCGAAAATCGTGGTGATTATCCTGATGACCTGGCTTATCGCACTCGCCGATACCACGCACATTGTTGTCGGGACCGTTGAAATCCTTTATCTGGTATTTAACGGCACACTCCACTGGAGCGACTTTTTCTGGCCGTTCGCCCTGCCTACTCTCGCAGGCAACATTTGTGGCGGAACCTTTATCTTTGCACTGCTGAGCCATGCGCAAATCCGTAACGACATGTCCAACAAGCGTAAAGCCGAACTTAAGGCTCAGGAAAAAAAGGATAAAACTGCCGAAAAATCGGCGTGAACGGTGACTCTTTGACCAGTCAGGCGGCAATGCGCTTAACGAGAAGTGTAAATAACGCTATACTCTTGCCGCTTCGTCCCCTTAGTTAAATGGATATAACGAGCCCCTCCTAAGGGCTAGTTGCAGGTTCGATTCCTGCAGGGGACGCCAGAACCCTGTCTACCGAAGTATATCAAAGTCTATTTTTCTCAATTATTTCAATGAAGTAAACTTTAACCATGGTCTATCAAGGACTGTTGGGATATACGGACATCCAGCTTGTTTTGTTGGTATAACTGTTGGTATTGTAAGTTCGATAATGCAGATACCATCATCAGGAGGTCACAATGGCACTAACTGAGGTAAAAGTCAGAAATGCGAAACCTACTGAAAAGCCCGTCAAGTTAACAGATGGGGATGGTATGCATCTCCTGGTTCACCCTACGGGTTCAAAATACTGGCGGCTTCAATATCGCTTTTCTGGTAAGCAAAAAATGTTGGCGCTTGGTGTTTATCCCGAAGTGTCTTTAGCAGAAGCTCGTCGTAGAAGAGAAGAAGCAAGACAACTCATTGCCAAAAATGTTGACCCTGGCGAAAAGCGAAAAACAGAAAAGATTGAAGAGAAAGGCTTACTCATTTTTGAAACTGTTGCCAGAGACTGGCACTCAAGCAACAGAACCTGGTCAGACAGTCACAGAACTACCGTATTAAACAGCCTGATCACTCATGTGTTTCCTGTTATCGGTAAGCGGAACATTACTGAGCTTAAAACTCGTGATTTACTTGTTCCTCTGAAAAAAGCAGAGGAAACTGGACATCTTGAACTTGCTGCCCGTTTACAACAAAGAATCACTGCCATCATGCGGTATGCTGTTCACAATGCTTTGATTGACCAAAACCCAGCTTACGACCTCGCAGGCGCTGTAACCACGGCCAAGAGTAATCACCGTCCTGCCCTTCCCCTCGAACAACTTCCTGAGCTCCTCAAACGGATTGATGCCTATAAAGGAAAAGGTATCACTCAAATAGCAGTTCAATTAACTCTACTGACTTTCATCCGTTCAAGCGAACTTAGATTCGCTCGTTGGTCAGAGGTGAATTTCAAAAACTACTTATGGACAATCCCTGCAGAAAGACAAGAATTGGAGGGCGTAAAGTATTCAAATAGGGGCTCAAAAATGAAAACCCCTCATCTTGTGCCGCTAAGTAAGCAGGCTGTTGTATTATTTAAAAGGCTCCAAGTTATAAGTGGAGAAAAGGATCTTATGTTCATTGGTTTTAGTCGCGATGACAAACCAATCAGCGAAAACACTGTTAACAAGGCTCTTCGCACCATGGGTTACGACACGAAGGCTGAAGTTTGTGGTCACGGTTTTAGAACTATGGCTTGTAGTGCATTAATTGAATCTGGGTTATGGTCAAGAGACGCCGTAGAACGTCAAATGAGCCACCAAGAGCGAAACTCGGTTCGGGCAGCATATATCCACAAAGCGGAACATCTCGAAGAAAGAAAGCTCATGTTACAATGGTGGGCTGACTACCTTGATGCCAACAGAAAAGAACACATTACACCGTTTGAATTCGCCCAGAGAATAAAGAAAATGAATTAGTATAGTAGCTCTCTATTTTTTGCACGCTAAAAAGCAACATAAACACTAAGCAAAGAAGCTTTGCGAGTCTTGGATTCAATGAAAGCCATCAGCGGGCGTAGAGAGTGGGTTTTCCCCAGTATCAAAGCTCCACTCAATCACATGCATGAACAAACAGCCAATGCGGCCATAATCCGTATGGGCTTCGGAGGTGAGCTTGTAGCTCACGGTATGCGATCCATTGCTAGAACGGCTGCTGAGGAGTCTGGCAAGTTTAGGACTGATGTCTTAGAAGCCGCCCTTGCCCACTCGAAGAAAGATGAAATAATTGCAGCCTACAATCGTGCAGAG
The DNA here is from genome assembly GCF_050030745.1 of Enterobacter cloacae complex sp. 402C9. Lineage (NCBI taxonomy): Bacteria > Pseudomonadati > Pseudomonadota > Gammaproteobacteria > Enterobacterales > Enterobacteriaceae > Enterobacter > Enterobacter cloacae complex sp. 402C9. Next base: position 3,249,026 of record NZ_JBLGUW010000001.1, read on the forward strand.
TATCTCACTGAACGGGTGGTTCTCATGCAATGGTGGAGTGACTATGTTTCGTCTCAAAAATGCAAAGTTATTGCCGCATAACTCTCCCATGATGGGTTAACTATCTTGATTTAGTTAAAGAATTAATAATCACACCATTAACCTATGTGGACTAAGCATAGCCATTTACAAATGGGGACCTTGAGTCCACATAACGAAAGCTGTCGGTCATATCAGCTAAATAATTCACATCTCCTCTCGATTATCATACACCTCGAAGATTTACCAAATTCGCTCTAATCGATGATAAAAGAGTTGAATTTGATTAAAAATTGATCAACTTTATACTCTACATTGTATTTAATCATCCATGAGGTTTCGTGCATGGCTAGCGAAAATGATAAAAATCATAAAGTTAGAGTCGCACAGTACTTGAGGATGTCTACCGACCATCAGCAATATTCTTTACATAATCAGTCCGAATACATCAAAGATTATGCTGAAAAGAACAATATGGAAATCGCTTATACCTACGATGATGCAGGTAAGAGCGGAGTCAGTATCGTAGGCAGGCATTCTTTGCAGCAGTTACTTAGTGATGTAGAACAAAAGAAAATAGATATACAGGCTGTATTATTTTATGATGTGAGCCGTTTTGGTCGTTTTCAAAACAGTGATGAAGCTGCATATTATTCCTTTCTATTTGAGAGAAACGGTGTAGACCTTATATACTGTTCTGAACCTATACCCACTAAAGATTTCCCTTTAGAGTCTTCTGTAATACTGAATATAAAAAGATCTAGTGCTGCATATCACAGCAGGAATTTATCAGAAAAGGTATTTATAGGACAAGTAAATTTAATAAAGCTTGGTTATCATCAAGGCGGCATGGCTGGTTATGGGCTGAGACGTCTTTTAGTAGATGAAAATGGCATAGCTAAAGAAATATTGAGTTTCCGCAAAAGAAAGAGTATTCAAACAGATAGAGTAATATTAATTCCGGGCCCCAAAAATGAGATAAAAATTGTAAATAGAATCTATGATCTCTTTATAGATTATAACGTACCAGAATTCATTATTGCTGAGAGATTAAATGAACAGAATATACCTGCAGAAAATGGAACATTATGGACTCGTGCAAAAATACATCAAATCTTGACAAATGAAAAATATATTGGAAACAACATATATAACAAAACCTCATCTAAACTAAAAAGTAGACTTGTAAAAAACCCCAAACATGAATGGGTTAGATGTGACAAAGCATATAAACCCATTATTTCAAAGAAAAAATATAATAAAGCTCAAGATATAATTCAGCTCCGATCCATACATTTGACTAATGAAGAGCTTTTAGAAAAGCTAAAACAAAAATTGGAATCTAATGGAAAACTATCAGGATTTATCATTGATGAAGATGATACAGGCCCTTCATCTTCTGTTTACAGAACCCGATTTGGTGGTCTTTTAAGAGCATATACTTTGATTGGTTATAAGCCAGAACATGATTACAGCTATCTCCAAATAAATGAAGCACTAAGATCATTTTACTCAGGTATAATTGAGGATTTTAAGGGGAGGATTTTAAAAAGTAACTGCTATATAGACGAATATAAATATGCCCCAATGCTTTACATCAATGATGAGCTTTTAATTTCCGTCCTTATTACTAAATGCATACATATGAAATCAGGTAAACTTAGATGGAAGGTCCGGTTTGATAACTCACAGAAAGCAGACATAACAATTGTTATACGAATGGATTCACAAAATATTTCGCCTCTTGATTTTTATATCATACCAAAGATAGAAAACGAATATAGTAAAATGTGCATGACGGAAAAAAACAACATTCGATTAGATCTCTATAGATTTGATAATCTGGATAAACTTCTACAAATTATTACTCGCATGAAAGTGAGGGAACTATATGCTGCCTGAAACAAATGAATTCCCAATAATTCAAATTGAGATTGCAAAAATAAAATTCCTTAACCCACGAACTAGAAATAAGGTAGTGCATGAAGAAATTAAGGAAAGCATAAAAAAAAGAGGATTAAGCAAGCCTATAAGCGTGAGAGCGATTGATGAAGACGATTTCAAATATGCTTTAATTTGTGGTCAAGGGAGAATAGAGGCTCTCGTTGCATTAGGTGAAACCATTATTCCAGCAATTATAAGAGATGTATCAGAAGAAGATGCTTACGTTATGAGTTTAGTTGAAAATATTGCAAGGAGGAGACCACGTTCCAATGAGTTGTTACAGGTAATAAAAGATATGAAAATCAGAGGACTTTCAGACTCCGAAATAAGTGAGATTACTGGGTATTCATCGAACTGGGTGAGCAGTATAAATATGCTTCTTGATAAGGGAGAGCATAAACTTCTCTCTGCAGTCGAACGGGGGAATTTGCCTCTGTATCTTGCAGTGCAATTTGCAAGATGTGAAACTGAAGAAGCACAAGATATTCTTACCGAAGCATATGATAAAAAATTAATTAAAAGCCGGGACATTATAAAGATAAAACACATTCTAAATCAGCGAACAATTGGGAATAAAGGTGCAAAAGCAGCCGGGTTTTATTATCACAAACCATCAAAAAGAATGACTGCTGAGGAGTTAATTGAGCTTTATGAAAATAGTATCGCTGAACATAAATCTGTTTATAACAACTCTAAGTTTATAAAAACTAATTTGCTGATAGTAAATGAGATTTTTAACATCATAATGATGAATAAAAGCTTTCAAAATATACTTGAACAAGAGAATCTATCAGAACTGCCATCTCAGATCCTCAATCCAATAAACAAAGAGGCATCAAAATGATTCAGATACGTTTTGGGGACAATTTTATTTATTTAGAAACTAACAAGCTAATTCCCTCAAAGGAATTGTTAGAAAATGTAAAGCTAAGTCATAAATATCATCAAATAGTTACCTCAATTGAAAGCTTAGGTATTATTGAACCAATAATAGTGTTCTATGACAAAGATAAAGATGCCATTAAGATACTCGATGGCCATTTGAGGGTTGAGGCTTTAAAAGATTTAGGCATAGAAAAAGCTCCATGTATACTTTCGAGCATAGATGATGCGTTCACTCCTAACAAACAAGTCAATCATATAAATGTAGTTGAAGAACATAGAATGATAATCAAGTCCTTGGCAAAAGTTTCAATTGAAAAACTTAGTGCTGCTTTGGGAATATCTATTGATGCTATAAAAGATAAAGCTAATGTGATGAATGGTATAGATCCAAGTGTAATTGCGAAACTTTCTGATAAACCTATACCTAAGGCTACATTTGATGTTTTGAGGAAAATGAAGCCAATTCGTCAAATTGAAGCAGTCGGTACAATGATTAATTTTGATAACTATAGTAAAAAATTTGCAATGAGCATCTTGGATGCTACACCGACATCGATGATAGTAAATAAAGGGAAAAACACTCCCTATAAAAAGGACATAAAAAAAACCATACTTCGTCTGGAACAGGAAATGGCAACAACTTCGGAAGAAACAAAAAAGCTTCAAACCGAGTATGGTTCAGATATGTTGAAATTCGTTATAATCCAGTCATATATTAATAAATTACTTGGTAACTCTAAAGTTCTTCATTGGTTCTTGGAAAACGAGGTTGATTATCTTAATGAGTTAAAAAGAATTTCGAAAATAAATTCTTTAGATGATAAGACTCTTGCTGAAAACAGCCAGTCATAGTTATGGTTTTATATAGCCGAAAAAATAAGAAGCATTTCAGCACGAGGAGATTATGGATAGACAGGCGAAACTGGATAAAGCTCTTTGAAGAAGGCATTGTTCCTAGTGAGCTTAACTCTACCCGCAAAGCTGGACAGGCAAAGCTAAAACCAAAACACAGATAGTACCTCGCCCAGCTAAATACAAGAATTTAGACGAGGATGGTAGTGAGAAGACCTGGACAGGCCAAGGCAAACTCCAAGAGCTAAAGCAAAGGCTCTAGAGGAAAGTAAAAAATTAGAAACGTTTGCAATTTAATAGCAAGGGGCGATAACCTTCCGCCCCTATTTTATCACTTTAAATAAATAATACTTCATACATATTAGATTCCGAGCTTATTTTTAATCCAGTACCAAACTTTTTTGAATACTCCTTGTTTAGCATATTTTTTCTCATAGTACTCCGACCTGACTTGTTGCTCTTTTTCCCTTCCCCGTGAAATTTGCTCGTCTGTCCAACTTCCACACCAAATAATTTCACCTCTCCGAATAAAATAATGAGATCTGCACTTTTGTTGCCAATTACCAATTGAAGGGTTTAATGTCGGTCCTAGGTTTGTATCTGTTAAGCTCCATTCATTTATATCTATTGGAGTTCTAATTTTGGCTCCGCAACCACATGCGCAAAGATGAGCGGCAGTACAATACATCTCCGAATAATATAGAACCCCAGGCACTAAATCTTTTGGCATATTTTGTACACGAACGAGTTTAATAGCCGTAATTTTCATTCTATAGACTCGCTGTTTATTTTTAGATCTGAAATATTGAATAGCAAATGATAAATATTTTCTTCTGAAGAATAGAACCCTTTATACTGTTTATATCTAATAACAGCAAGGCATGCATTCAAAGCATTAAGTTCACCAATTTGTATATTCGTGCGATATAAGTTGTCCCTAGGTTTAGATAGATCTGAAAGCTTCTTATCCAAAATGGTTTGAATATCATTATCGGGGTAGTACGTGACCCTAGCCATACCACTCAAACCATCATTTTTTTTTGTAAGCCCCATACCAACATCTATGAAAGGTATCCCCAAGCGAGTAAGCACGTCGAAAATTTCAGATCTTGACTCACCATTATCCACACAAACAAATGCAAAAGTAACTCCACTTAGTTCATCAAGAGAATCGTTTCCAACTTTATTTGTTAAGAAAAAAAGTCCTTTTCTGAAATTATCATATCTATCCTGATACACCTTACTTTTCTTTTGTTGGAACTCAACTAAATCAATTCTTCCGGGAGATCTAAAAGCATTATGAATATGGAAATCATCAAAATCGAAAGATCTAATTTCTTTAACTGGGGTTTTGACCATCAAATCAAGCAAGTATGAACCAGTGCCACCCAGTCCAATTATCGCGATAATTTCATCATTGAACTTACTGGAAAGCTCTAATATCTCTGCCCTGCTAGTTAAAGTATCTTGAATTTTAAAAACACTATCTTGATTAACATCATCACGAAAATTATACGTGTATGGTGTCACATCAAATAACTCCATAGCCGGGCCTGATATTATAGACGTATAACTTTCAATTTTTTCATAAAAATCATCGAATGCACTCTTTTTGATAGGCTTATTCGAGAATTGTCTTTGAACCACCAGATCGGAGGCCTTTCCACTCAATGCCAGTGAAGCTGGGCAGTCACCAAGATTTTGAATTAATAAACCGTTAATATCACATGGACTACTACCAGTGAAAAAAACTTGATGATTATCTTGGGCAACTGTCTCAACATCTTTGAAAATCATTTTCGAAATAAATGCTGCTGTTTGAAGTTGCTTATTTGAATCCAAATAAGGTATATCTCTAACAACCAGATAACCACTATCAAAGCTTAGAGCATAACCTCGGTCAACTAGCTTTTTTAAATCTTCGTTACGACTGACCAGTTTCTGAAACATTGAACACCATCCCAGTTTTAACTTTGACAATTGCACCTTTTGTAAGAATCCCCTCTGGTTTTATACCGGGGCCTTTTTTATATTTTACAGAGTATGTTATTTCAGGGTGACTCGCGTAATCAGGTACTTCTAAAGTAACTACTTCGTCATAACTTATCTCATTTTTGTGCCATAAATGAGGAGTACCCTCTACGATGATCTCAATAGAGATAACACTCTTTTTTTGTGTATAAAAATGCTCAACCCCAGAATCAGTTATGTCTACAACCTGATCATCATCTATAAGTTCATCTTTTTCTGTCTTTCGATCTAAAAAAAGTTCAAAATCAGTAGAATCCTTTTTGATAAGTTTTTTTATGCCTTCCCCCCTGATAGGTTTTGGCCAAGCAAAATTTAGCCCATCAACGATAAAATTGAAACTAGCATCACCTTGAATGACATAAAAATCAGTGAGGTTCGATATGTCAGCTTTTTCTATTGGTCGTAACTCTTCAAGTTCCAAGTTTTTAACTTGTTGGTAAATTCTATAATTTTCAACAGGATGAGCACCAAATGCATCTGCTACTTCAGCACCGGTAATTTTACTATCATCAAATGAAAATTCTTGAAAGTTGAATGATTCATCAGCAATGCGCACGATATATTTTTCGTTATTCATAATACTCCCTCGGTTTATCGGATTCGGAAATGAATGAATTGATGTCAATGAAAATCTATTAGATAATTTATTTCCAGATTCTTCTTACGTCAAGGTAAATTTCTGAACTAACAATTAAAATGTAACATACTGATAGATAAAGAAAAAACCCAGTTAACACTATAATGTATGATATATTTTAATTTGGATAACCTGGAATACTGGTCACATAGAAACCCACAAAATAAATAACCCCTTAAAAATCATAGCATTACCAAAAAAAATTTCTTTATCTTTCACTTAATAGAAGTATTAAAGTATTATGGTAAAATAATCGTAATACCTTAAATAACTCTTTAATCAAACTAATAAGGATGTTGTTGTGGGCAAAGTGATCAAAATACTTAATGTGATTAGAAACTCTAAATATACCGCTATAATTATTTTTATTTTCTACATCGTATGTATTCTTTTCCTCGCCATTAAAGAACCTATTCTATATGCGCTTGCTTTGATACCATTAACTTTTGCATGCATTGCTTACAAATATCTATCAAAGAGAAATGCTAAATTTCTTAAAGAATTTAATGATACTTTACTTTATCTAATCGCATCTATTAAAGCCTTAGCATATGCAGGAAACAATATTGAAATTAATTTCTTAAAAAAAGTCGCATCTTTTTTTCAAGAAACAGACCCTTTTTTAATTTCATGGGTAATAATATTGACCTGCACTTACTTGAAAGCGTTAATTTGTGCATCTGAATGTATCTCCGCTCTTCGAAATAAAAAAGAAGAAAAGGAACAAAAAGGAAAAATAAAAATAACTCTGACACCAATTAAAATAACTGTAGATCAATCATTAAGAATTTCCACTGAACAACTATTCAGCATTTATAATAAAAACGGCCAAGAATCAAAACTAAAGAACACAAAAAAATTATTAATACTGCAATCAACTTTGATGGAATCAGAACAATCACCAAGGACAAAATAAAAGTAGTAACCATGGATATGATCATAGTAATGAACAAAAAATTCTTTTTCATGTAACCAACCTCTTTTTAAATAAAATATACATTAGAATCCTAAATTGTCAAATATTATAAAAAAGCAAGAGCTAATTTATAGAAGCGGTTGCACCGTTCTATAAAGCTCTTGCTTTTCTTACTTCCTTTCAGTCAGACAATAAAAGAAAATCAAAACAATCAAGCCTATAGATTGACAAAAAACTCATTCATTATATAAGTGATATATAAAGCATATGGATTATGCTTACCAATTAATATCATATAAAATGGAGTTTATATGCATAAGATAAATTATACAGATAATATAGATCTATCCAAAATTTCCCGCCGTGGTAGTTTTAATAAAAGTAAATTACCTTCAGAAGCCGTAAGAAGCTATTGTGTCAGTGTCCGTTTGAATGTTGAAGAACTGCAACTCCTGAATATTAAGCGAGGCTCTTATAAAAAGGGAGAGTGGCTTCGTATGGCTTCCCTTCAAAAGTTACCTCCTGTTATACCTGCGATTAATACCAAAGCCTGGAAAGCTTTAACTGACATATCACAAAAACTAAATCGAATTGCGATCCATATCGATGGTAAGAGCAAAGATAGCCAGCTTACCCATACTGAACTATTTGCAGTCAGAAGACAGATCAGTGAACTTCGTCAACATCTTCTTAATGCAGATATTTGGAGTGTCCCTCGTGAAGGGTATGCGGAAGATCAAGAGGGGTAAGAGCTTCGCTGGTGTGGTCCAATATGCATTGAAGCAAGGTTCACATCATAAAAGTGATCCAATCGTTATTGGCGGGAACATGTTAAGTGGCTCTGCTCTTGAACTGATTTCCGAATTCAATGGCACAAAACAACTTCGGCCAGATGTTCAGAAACCGGTTTGGCACAACTCGCTTCGCTTACCTGATGGTGAATCACTAACGGCTGAACAGTGGTCCAGCATCGCAGATGACTACATGAATACGATGGGGTTCAGTGATACCCATCTCCGTTGCTATGTCTTACATGACGATGAAGGCCAGCATATACACATTATTGCCAGCAGAATCGACATAGCCGGTGCGAAGCTCTACCTTGGCAGGAATGAGAACCTTATAAGTACCCGCATAATCAGTGAGCTTGAAATCACTCATAATCTAACAGTGACCAAGACAGCACCGTCCATTGCACCAAAGCAACCGAAGTGGAAAAGAATCTCTCGTAACGAACAGAAGCTATCAGAACGGACTGGTGTTCCCTGCCCCAAGAAATCCCTTCAACAGATCATTGATAAAAGTATGACTGATAAGCCCGACCTTCTTACTTTTGTTAAGCGACTCGAAGATTCAGAAGTCGGCTTTAAGGCCAACATTGCTTCTACTGGTAAGATGAACGGCTTCTCATTCGAATACCGCAATATAGCTTTCAAGGCATCTCAACTTGGAAAGGCATACTCTTGGGTAAATCTTCAAAAACAACTTAGCTATAACCCTGACCACTTAGAAGCTCTTCGAGCGACAAAGGAAGCTATCCTTATCCCTGCTCCTGCTCCTGCTCCTGCTCCTGCTCCTGCTCCTGCTCCTGCTCCTGCTCCTTCAAAAGATGTTGCAACAACGGATATTCCAATGGAAAGCATAAGTGAAAAAATTGCTGAACTCGAACTGCGACTCAGAGAAGACAGAAGAAAAGAAATAGTAGAAAAGATTCTTCAAAAAAACGCAGTACAACAGCAAAAGCATCTCAGGCTTATCGGCTGGCTTCCATTTCTTAGAAGGCTTGCAGAGCTTCTCCGAAGCTATAGTGTGAGCATTCTTCACAAGCCCCTCCCTGGATTCTCAAAACTCTATACAACCCGACCTCTACATAAAGAAAGAAAAATTCATTTATAGACAATAACTTACCGCTTAACCCCGACTGCAACATCAGTTAGCAAGTGGTAGATTTAGGATAAGTCAACAATAAATTGATCGCTATTACAGATCGATAATTTAGTTATGATAGCCTAAACCTATCACGATTCAAACATCGATCGGTACAAGTGATTTTACTAAAGATAATTATTCATCGAGAATCCCTGAAAAGAGCCTGATGATTTTTAAGCAATAGCAGTATCAGGAACCGATTGTAAAAATGGAGTTAATATGAATAACAAAACCATTAAGTGTCCGTTCTGCTTCAAAGAGAGCCAGTTTGGTGTCCGTGTTTGTACCGGCTGTCATTCAACCATCAAATATGGCGAAGTTTCACCTTGTTTATCTTTACTAATAGGATTTATTTTATTAGCCATTGCTTACATCATACTTTATATAAGTCAAAGTTTTTTAGTAGCTATCGTTATTCTGTTAACATTAATGATTTCTACAAGATTATATATTCGTAAAAAATTTGCACACAGAGCAGTTTTCACTCACCAACATTAAGAACAAATGGGATTTAACATGAAAGCATATGCTATGCTAACAATCATTCTTTCTACTTTTCTATTAACCGCATGTAATAGTGAACCAAGTCAAGATGATATCTACAATGCATTCAAAAGTATTGTAGATAAAACCAATGCCAGTATGAAAGCTTTTGATTCAAGAGTTTCTGAAAAAGATCTTTTAAGAATCGATTATGTGAAAAAAGTTAGTTGTACAGAAGAAGCAAATAATGTTTACAACTGCATTGTCGATGCTTCTATTAGCAACAATAAACAGACAAAACCAATTAAATTAGTTAAAGCTGATGGTGTATGGAAAGAAGTTCAGTAACAGCCGCTACCAAACACTCTCTGTTAGCCCCTACTTAGGGGCTATTTTTCTACAACCTAACGGTTCTTACGCGAACCTCATGAGTCAACTCTTTCTCAATTATTTTCATTTCATATTGTGCTCTCACCGTAGCATAGATTTCTTCTGCCTTTTCTTGATTGCTATCGATATAGTTAACGAGAGAGTTTAGCTCCCTAAGAACCCCTTCTTTGTTATTTAATCGTTGTAGTAGATTGCTCGTCAAACTTTTGTATACCGAACTGAACATGGTCATCACATTGTCTATATTGCAATCCGATTTCGAATAAATTCCTTTAGGATAGAAATACTTCAAATAGTATCCTACAAAAATTAAGTAAAGCTGGTATGAGAAACTTTTATCTCCGGGATGGTATCTTTTTGAGATATACTTATCGACAATAATGATAAGTTGCTCTTCCAGAGTAAACTCTGGATTGATATTGATTTTGTCCATAAAATGCATCCTTGCAAAACATAGTTATAGTCATCCTGACTATATATAAACTTATCGAGTTTATTTAATTTGTCAATAGGCAAAAACTATTAACTCAACATTTATACTAACTTTATCAGATGTACCGATTGCTCAAGTCAATGTCGCTCAATGGTAGGTAGATCTTCATTCAACTGGTGTTCTTCCATTCCATGCTTATAAGCATTATACTGCCACTTCACAAACTGTTCTTTTAAATTTTTATTCTGTTCTTCGAGGTGATGAACTCTTTTCTCAAGATTTGCAATTCTCGCAGCAGCAATCTTCAGATTGGCAGGTTTCCTGACCTCATTATCCGTAGCCCGGATACCTTTCTTTCTGTTCTGATAGGCTTCAACAATATCTTTATTCATGTTCAGAGATTGTCTTGTCGGTTTTTTACCGATTAATGGTTCAACAGCATTACATATTTCATCCCATGTAATTTTGTCACTATCCCAAACAATTATTGTATTTATGATTGTATCTATATCATTTCGGTTAAGATGTTTTGCCATATGCTTCTCCTGTTTTACTCTATATATTTATCATTCCTATTATTTTCGAGATTTTCAAATTTATTTAATACTCGCCCAAGCTGAGTGAAACTTTCCCCACCGGGTTTTATACGTGAACCGTCTGGTATTTCGTTATTTGAAAGGATTGCGATCAATTCATTCAATCGAGTAAGGGTCAGTTCATGATGCTGAACCCATCGGTCAGCACCCAGTTCTTCTTCCGTCATTGACTCCCTGGCTCTGGAGAGAAGCCCTTCTGTCATATTGCGCCTTTCCTTGAGCCGCTGGAGCTTCTCTTCTTCGCCTTTCACACAAACTTGCTCGTTACAGTTGATACAATCCCTGAACTTGTCGCAGGGGCTCATCATATAGTCATGAACACAGTAGCCGAACTCGGTGGCATGCACTGCACCATGTTCCCAGAGATTGATCATACCCGGAGTAACAGGTAGGTTCGGCTCTACTGAATCAATCATGAAGGCCTGTGAGCCGATAGTGCTGATATCCAGTGTCTCGGCCTTACGGAGCATCTCATCTTCTGATACGTGGTTGTAAACCGGGTTTTGGGTAACCAGCGATCTCCCGGACCACTTCGCTAGGTCGAGATCTGACATCCCGTTTCGCTGTCCAATCGTATTGAGTAAATGACGAGGCTGATGGCTTCTCAAATGCAGAGCTTTTCCTTCCGGGCCAATATAGCGATGTCTGGTAAATATGTTTTCAAACCTTAGCCCCTCATACTTATTCTCAGAAATATCTATCATGAAAATATTTTTAGTTGGTTTCTGTAACTCGTAAATGATAGTTTCATTTCTTTTCTCCAGTTGATGGATGTTCAACAGGCAAAGTGCATTGCTGTATTTTATGCCTTTATTTTTATCATACCATGGAAAACCTTCTGGTAATCTGGAGAGGATAATTCCCCATAATGAGTTCATGGTGTAATTTTTCTGGCTATTATAAAAACTCACTCCAGATAAAAACTTTACATTCCCACTTTTTCTTTCAAGGTTATATCCTAATCCTTCACATATCTGCCAGGGTTTTAATATTTCGTTTTCTCCTGTTTCAGGAAGGCTATCCCGTCTGAAGAATGTAGATGGATTCTCCTCTACCCATTGTGCAAATTCACGGGCATTTTTTGAAAGTTTCTTTAACCTTTCTATTGCCCTCCTGGCAACGGGAACCATAACGTCTGGAATCCATTTAATGTCCGCACCATAACCCTTGAGGGAGTAAAACCTTAGCCCATACCTTTCCACCCCGTTAGAATCTGTTTCCGTAATCTCGCAATCACAGGGAAGTGCCAAAATCTCCGATATCCGACTGGGAGCACACATCAGGAGCGCAAAAATTGAAGTAGTAAAAATATCCCGGCAACTCAACGCCTCATCAGGTAATGAGAAGATCTCTGCCATAGCATTCAAAGCCGTTTCATCCGGAAGTTTACTTAACCTTGCTTCATCTGCTTTTTTAGACACACGGTTAACAGGTTCCGGTGGTTTTATTGGGCTGACCCATGAAAGGACACCCGCGATCAGTAGACCATTTTCACCAAGGAACTTCACAAATTTCTGAAGTTCCTGCCCATAATCATAGGCCGGATGTTCTTTGTAAAGCCTCTTGATGGTTTGGATGGCTTCATCAAGAACAGGTATGCTGACCCCGGTGATATTTGCATTTTTATTGACCATCAGTAATGTTTGTTCGACAACTTTTAATATGGCCAATGAAGCTGACAGCTTCCATCTGCTTTTGGTTAAAGCCGACTGATATCTCATATAAGCTTTAGCAAAATCGATATACTCCTCATCGAGTAATTGTTCTTTATCTGTTTTTACTTTACGTTTTACATTTATTTTGGTAAAAACAGCGACACCTCTCCACTCGTAAGACTCCCAGTTAAAATCACTCCCTAAAGCGGTAAGATCGAATCTGCAAAATCGGATAAACTCTTTCAGATTTAACCCTGCGTTTATATCAATCTTTTTCCTGAAGAGTAATACATTACTACCGGTCATATGGATTTATTCCCCTTGTGTGAGCTTCGCATTATATTGCAGTGATTAATTACTTCCTTTACAGCAATGATCGTTCTGTCGAGCGATTCCGTTACAATTCTGTCGTTAGTTATGCTGTATATTCGTTCTCTTTCGCCAATCAAATACTGATAAACCTTTTCATGCGGTCCATCCAGCCAGGGGGTAAAATGCATACATGTATAACAAGGAATGGGGACATTAGCTGAACATGTGGAACATTGCTTACAACTGCCAGTGTCTTCGCCATCATGATTTTTAATTTTTATACCTGGAGTTATGTCATATTCAATATCTTCTTTTCTTTTTACTTGACCTCTGAACACGCATGATATTCCAGTCAATGCCTGCCCCATAGTTTTATCAATCTTATAAGCATTATCAACATGATTCTGAACATAGACTCCTACACTCTTAATCGTGGAGTGATCAAGTAGCTCTGCGATAATGAATTCTCCATAGCCTTCTCTTGCTGCTCGTGTTCCTAACGTATAACGAAACCTTCTGGCATTTATATGTAAGGATTCCCCAGTCCTTTCTGAGAAGACATTTTCCTTCTTGATGACAACTTTCAAAACCTCTGTTAATTTCCCTCTATAATGATGCAATACATCAGTTTTTAAATAAAAGTCTAAACTAACACTTTTATCAATTAATCCGATTTTATTTTTTGAAATAAAAAGTGGCACATCTTTACTCTCTTCAGTAGTAAGTTGTCTACCCATAAATTCAGACAGCATTGCCAAAGAATCTTTGGCTTGTTTACAAACCAGTTCATATAGATCTTTGGTGATTCTGAACGTTCGAAACTCTTCTCTGAATCCTAAGCCTTGTTTAATTCGTGGTATATTTAAAAGATAATAAATTTCACCATCTTCTTTTGAAACCTTAAGGATATCTGTTATCTTCATCTGAGTTACTTGCAAGGGTCTACGACCTGTGTGGCTGATAATAAGTGCCATAGTTAACATAAAAAGAGATATTTCTTTTTTCTCGTACGCTCTTATTGCTCCCTCGTTAAATTCTTGCAATTCAATATCAGTCAAAGGACCTTGTATGGGTTCTTTTCTTTTAACGACATCACCTGGCTTTCCGTTAACAAGTTTCCATGTTTTCATTATCTGTACAGCTTCCGAAGCTATTCCATTGTAGCCAAGAGAGTACCATTTAGTGATAAATATCCTCAGACGAAATAATAATTCATCCTTAACATGCTTTTTGCTTCTGAAATTTAAAACTGAAGCTTTACTGACATATACGCATTGCTCTTCCTTTATAAAAGCAAGAAATGCTCCATGTATCCTGGAGGCAAAACTTGCGCTATAATCCCTCGCAAATAGTGCAATTGTATTTAAATATCCTTCTTTTAAATTGTCGTTAAGAACATCAGTAACTGCTTTTTTATTTATCTGATTGTTTCTGTCAAGTACCCATACATCTTCTTGTGGTGAAAAATAATACCCATCCATTTTAGCTGGGATAAGATCTTTACTCATTAACACTTTATGTACTGAATTCATTCAACCTCCCCTTTTTTATTAATATCTTCCTGTAGTTTTATTGCGACTTTATGTGATTTATCCTGAATAAATCTTTTGTTATATATCTGTGCAGTTCCAGAACCGGGAGTCCATCCCATAAGATTAGAACGCATTTTTTCTTGTTCAGCCTCACTTACTCGCTCAGGCATCTCATCTAATTTTTTAGAGAATTCATAGTTCCAGGTATGTCTGAGTTTGTGCCCCGTAAGATTGCAAAGCTCAGGCATGACATTTCTGATGCTATCGATAACTTTATGGTAAGCCATGCTCGATAAAGGCATACCTTGTGTTGGGCCAGACTTATGGGTTACGAAAAGGTACTCATGCTTTCTGGCATTCTTAAACTTCCTACGGACACTGGTAATGTAATTGTGCAATTCTTTTGCCAATGCCGAAGATAGAGGTAGTTTTCTTTCCATCGTCTTAACCAATGGTTGTTTAACTCGTGGATCGTTCTTATCATCAGCCCGACGACGGATAGCCAGACTGGAATCACTAAAGTTAATATCCGATATACGAATATTAAGAAGCTCTCCCGACCTTATTCCCAAAGAATAAAGCACCAGAATAATAAGTCGGTTTCTTATCTGAAGATTTTCACCGAATGGATTAAATGCCGCTCCACATTTTATGACTTCTAATAAATGATTAATTTGGTTTCCATCAAGAGATTTTTCTGGTTGGTCTTGACGGCTGCGCCTTCTTAGTTTTGGTCTTCTCTCTCTAATCTTATCGACGAATTCATTTATACTTCCTTGTTGCTGTTTAAGTATCTGACTTAACCAACTCAAATAGTTTGCTATATTGGTTAATCTGAAGTGTTTGGTTGCACGGTTTACAACATTCCTCTTCCTGACAGTATATGGAAGAATTTTTTTTAACCGGGTCTTCTTCTCACTATAATCTCTTAAAGCATCTATTTCATTAATGCTCAGATACTTTCCTGAAATAATTCTTTCCTCAATATTGATATCTCTTTCAGATAAGAAATTACAGAATAATGAGATGGCACCGGCCACCAACTCAACTGTTGATATTGAATCACTTTTGTTTCTGATTTGAGTAGTTATATATAAAGCAGGATAATAAAGGGGAATCCCGCTGCCTTTATCTAATACAAGACAATATCTTTCTCCACCACTCATAATAAATGTATTTATAGTTGTCTTTTTCATTAAACCTCCTGTTATTTACAATTTCATATATCTCTAACATATTATTTTTTAGTTTTCAAAAATTTTTACACTAAAATATCTACGACACTTATTATTAATGCCGCAACACAAATTATTTTACGCATTGATAATAACTATATATAATTTCTTTTCTATTAACCTGATTTAGATAATATCATCCACAACCATAGTTAATCTGATACTCCAGATATGTTATGTAAATTTAAAAGTCAAATATTTGTAGTTATTTTTTTTATTTTTTACATTTTATTTTGTTCTTCAAGTTTTTTGACTTGCTCTCTAATAGCATCATCAAGAACTACATCAACAATAGCATTACCGAATCCATACCAGATTGAATTGCACAAAAAACTCATCAATACTCCCTTGTAATCACCTACTATTGGTTCTCCATATTTATTTGGAAGTGTCTCAAAACAGGCTTTAAGATCGTCTTCATTCATGATTACAGTACACATCAGTTTTCCATTTATTACGCTATTGTTATTTATTGTAATAATTTGGGGTTTGCTGGTTTTGGATTTGTTGCCTTTGGTTTTCTTAGCTTTCATATTAAACACCTCTTATAATGGTTATGGTAGTTATTAGGTATATCTACAAACTTTTATCTGTTTTACAACTAATGATTTCATTCAATACAATGTCGAAGTATTGCCTTGAATAAAATCCTTAACTCATCAGCCGATTTAATAATTGAGATCCATACCTCATAAATATTAATTTGCTCATTGGCGCCAAGCATATTGATTGCTTTAAATGGTCCGCTCGTGTTTCCAACAAGATACTGGCTCAGCATATAAACAGCTTCTCTAGTAAACTTGTCATCAGCGAGTTCAGCAATGGCATCAAGATCAAAAATCTCGTTAAACAACCTCTCACCAAGGTTGCACATATGATTCTCACTTACAAAGCATTCAATATTCATTTTCCCTCTCCCGCTCAGGCAACATTTTTTCTGGTTGTTTCAATAACAGACTGAATCCATTCCTCGACTTCACTTTCAACGAAGGCAATAGCGCGATGTCCAATCTTGACCGGTTGCGGGAAGCGACCTTTGCTGATCAGGTGGTAGATCCATGCCTTGCCGTAACCGGTTCGAGCGATGACTTCTGGTAGACGGATGAGACGGGTTGGTTGATTGTTCATTTTGTTTTCCCCTTGTCGTTGCGATGGGGCTACTATACAAATCTTCGAGAAAAGAAAGGAGTGAAGCTCCTGAGACGGAGGTTATCGACGTTGGTGCTGCCCAGAGTCGGGGAATTTCACGTTGCCTAAACTTCCCCAGTTCTGAACAGTGCCAGCAGAGTTGAGCTACCCGTGATAGGGTGACCGTAGGACACAATTGGCGGTACGTCCCCATGAACTTCTCCTGTGTGCCAGAAGCGGACATTGCTAACGTTCTATGTTCTTCAACCAGGCGGGAGCAGGTCCCAGCTTCATCACCCAATATCAAGCTATGAACTTTTTGAGGGGCATTTAATGGATGTTGAATTTCAGTTCATAAAATTATTCATCAAATGTATCAATAACCTATTCAAACATTCCTTAAACTCAGAGTAGACTAGATTAACAATCTGTTTCAATTGCAAATTGGCAACCTATAGCCAGCGCTAGGGGAGTGTTCATGTTTAGTCAGGTTGACATCGGTAGTTTCGGTAGTTTTACGGACCTCATTTGGAAAAATAGCCTTAAGGATGCAGGCAACAACGTCCAGAATTTCAAGAGGCTCAACATCCTCTACGGACGGAACTACTCTGGTAAAACTACACTCTCGCGAATTTTCCGCGCTTTGGAAACGGGGCGCATTCCACACAACTACGTAGACCCAAATTTCATTATTCGTGGTGACAAAGGTGATGTGACACAGGTAGGCCTTGCCGGTCATGGCTACGATGTTCGGGTCTACAACCGGGATTTTGTGAGCGATAACCTAAGCTTCTTGGTCAATCAGACCGACGGCGAGATCAAGACGTTTGCTATCGTTGGTGAAAAGAATAAAGAAATCGAAGATGCCATTACCGCAATCCAAACTAGGCTAGGCAGTGTTGAATCGAAGGCAGGCCTCCGACATGAGCTCGAAGCTAAAAAGAAAGAGCGAGATCGAACGAAAGACAATCATAAAACTGCGTCTGATGCTCTAGAGGGCAAACTTCGTTCTCATGCCAACAATAAGATTAAACAGAATCGCATCTACGGCCCTGCTGTCTACAACATAGAAAGCATCAAAAAAGACATTGGCTCAGTCAAAAAAACCAGCTTCATAGCTCTGACAACCGAAGAACAAGCAGCCAAGGTCAATCTCTTGAAGCAAGAGGCCCTACCTGATATTACCGATACCGTATCGATAAACCTCAACATCGAATCAATAAGCATAGTAGCTGAAGAACTCCTTTCAAGATTGATTAAGCCAACCCTGCCAATTCAGGAGTTGTTGAATGAGACGGCTCTCCAGATATGGGTGAAGGAAGGTATACCGCTACACAAAGATAAGCGAGACACTTGCGCATTCTGCCGTCAGAATCTTCCTCATGACATCTGGCAGGTATTAGACTCTCACTTCAGTAAGGAATCCTCGGCTCTGGAGTCGAGTATCGATTCGTGTCTGACTTCTATCACCACCGAAATCCAAGCCATTCCTAACTTCTTGACTTTGACTGGCGATAAATTCTACGCAGAAGAAAAAATATTATTTGAAACCAGCAAGATAAAACTTGCTGAACATCTGAAAGGCTATATGCAGGACCTCAAAGCTCTGCAGGCGGCGTTGGATAAGAGAAAGAACGCCATTTTTCAGCAGGTTCCCATACCTGTTTATATTCATGATCCGACTGCAATTCAGCAATGCGTGGGCGACATCAATGATCTGATCGCGAAAAATAATGGCCGCACAATTTCGCTGGAGAACGATAAAAACACTGCACGAGAATCTCTACGGCTTACCGATGTGGCGTCTTTTATAGCAGACATCACCTACGATACTGAATTAGCCCGTATTGCCAGTTTCAAGACAGAAGCTGACACAGCCAGCACTGCATTTACCGAAGCTGAAGCCGAAATTCTTGAACAAGAAACCGAAGTGACCCGTCTACAGGGTCAGCAGAAGGATGAACGCAAGGGTGCGGAGCGAGTGAATGAGTTGCTCAGCCACTTCTTTGGTCATGACGGCATCGAGCTTGAAGCCAAAGACAATGTTGAGAATACTTCGATTAAGTTTGAAGTCACCAGAGATGGCAAATCTGCCTACAACTTGAGCGAAGGCGAATGCAGCCTTATTGCTTTCTGCTACTTCATAGCCAAGTTGGAAGAGCCAGAAAGCAAAGGTAAGGATCTGATCATTTATATAGATGACCCGATTTCCAGCCTAGACGGAAATCACATTTTCTTCATGTTCAGCTTAATTGAAAGCCTGATTGCGAAACCCATCAAGAATGCAGATGGAACAAACAGCTATCGCTACAAGCAGCTTTTTATATCCACCCACAACCTAGATTTCTTGAAATATCTAAAGAAAATATCACTTCCTAATGAGAGGAATCACGGTGGATGCCAACATTTCATCGTTGAGCGAAATGGAGGGGCAAGTCAGATTTCCCTGATGCCTTCATATCTGCGAGACTACATCACTGAATTCAATTACCTGTTTCATCAGATCTACAAGTGCCGTAATCAAGGTGGAGTGAATGAATCTCATGAACCATACTATGGATTCGGTAACAACCTCCGCAAGTTCCTTGAGGCATTTCTGTTCTTTAAGTTCCCGCACCATGATGATAAGAACGATGCCTTTGAACGTATCAAGAAATTCTTTGGCGAAGAGGATCCGACAGCGATAGCTCTTGTGAATAGACTTAACAACGAGTTTTCTCATCTCGAATCAATCCCTGATCGCGGATTCAAACCTGTGGAGATTCCAGAAATTTCCAAGGTGGCAAACTACGTGTTGGACAAGATTTATGCGTCAGATCCGCATCAATACAACTCCTTGTTAAAAAGCATTGGCGAACCACCAAGGTCACCTTAGGAAAAGAGTATAAAGAGTTTTTTACGGTGAGCGAGGCGCTATTCGGATCTGGAATGAGCCTCTCAAACACGCCGGAAGAGTACTCACTGATGTACGGACAACCGGAACACTCAAAAGATGTGGCGCTCAACAAGTATGAATAGTAAATGTCCGCTCACCGCGGACCTGAGTACATAGTTTATGTCCGTTCAGTGCCAATTGCAGACGTTGTTAATAACAGTTGATGTGGCTCAACGGAGAGCAGGTCAGCGCTGTTCTGCATGCCTAACACTCAGACGGCGATTTATTTATAATGTGCTCATAAAACCAAAGCATGAGAACTAAAATGCACAATTTATTAAATATGCTGCGCTATAAGAGCGAGGGTACTGATATTGACTTCAAATCTGCACAGTACCGCTTTACCAATGGCTCTGAAAACGATAAATCAGAACTGCTTAAAGATATTCTTGCTATAGCTAATTCCTGGCGCGATGGCACCGGATATATCCTATTGGGATTTAAAGATCAGCGTCCCAATCCTGCGGAGGTAGTTGGAATCCATGACAGCATTGATGACTCTCGAATCCAGCAGTTCGTGAACAGCAAGGTGAAGCCGAAGCTTACATTCAGTTATGAGGAACACCTGTATGAAGGCAAGACCATCGGCATTATTTCGATCCCCAAACAGAAGCGCCCGTTTTATCTCACGAGTGCTTACGGAAAACTCAAAAGCAATGTCGTTTATGTCCGAAGAGGAAGCAGCACTGATGAAGCCGAACCTGTCGAAACCATAGCGATGGGGTATGAAGACAATGGTCGTGCGGAGATGAAAATCGAGCTCTGCCTGCGGACACCTGATAATGACACTCTTCCCCTCAACTTTACCCACACTTACCTTCATTTCACTGAGGAGTTTCCAGACTTTGAAAGGCCCTCAAAACCACTTGGGCCTTTTGACATGCCTAGTGTCTCAAGCATTTATAGGGACAATAGGAATTTCTTCCGCGAGTATGCAGAATATATGCGAATCAATAAAGCGCTTATTATGCTAAGACTAGTGCTTCTCAATCGGTCTGGCGTGCAGTTGTCCAACGCTAAAGTTGAACTAACCATTGAGACAACAGATTTCCATGTGAATGTAATCGCAGTAAGTGATTTGCCTGAAAAGCCAAAACCAACGCGAAATACGCTCGACTTCGGGACCATTAAAGGCGGCCCATTGTTTAATAGAGATAACAAGTTGGAGATAATCGAAGGTGCCCAAAATCCAGAATGCCACATTCGCTTAGGGAAGGTGCGAATAAGCGGGGAAATTCTTCTCGGCTGACTCAGTCATTTCATTTCTTCATGTTTGAGCCGATTTTTTCTCCCGTAAATGCCTTGAATCAGCCTATTTAGACCGTTTCTTCGCCATTTAAGGCGTTATCCCCAGTTTTTAGTGAGATCTCTCCCACTGACGTATCATTTGGTCCGCCCGAAACAGGTTGGCCAGCGTGAATAACATCGCCAGTTGGTTATCGTTTTTCAGCAACCCCTTGTATCTGGCTTTCACGAAGCCGAACTGTCGCTTGATGATGCGAAATGGGTGCTCCACCTTGGCCCGGATGCTGGCTTTCATGTATTCGATGTTGATGGCCGTTTTGTTCTTGCGTGGATGCTGTTTCAAGGTTCTTACCTTGCCGGGGCGCTCGGCGATCAGCCAGTCCACATCCACCTCGGCCAGCTCCTCGCGCTGTGGCGCCCCTTGGTAGCCGGCATCGGCTGAGACAAATTGCTCCTCTCCATGCAGCAGATTACCCAGCTGATTGAGGTCATGCTCGTTGGCCGCGGTGGTGACTAGGCTGTGGGTCAGGCCACTCTTGGCATCGACACCAATGTGGGCCTTCATGCCAAAGTGCCATTGATTGCCTTTCTTGGTCTGATGCATCTCCGGATCGCGTTGCTGCTCTTTGTTCTTGGTCGAGCTGGGTGCCTCAATGATGGTGGCATCGACCAAGGTGCCTTGAGTCATCATGACGCCTGCTTCGGCCAGCCAGCGATTGATGGTCTTGAACAATTGGCGGGCCAGTTGATGCTGCTCCAGCAGGTGGCGGAAATTCATGATGGTGGTGCGGTCAGGCAAGGCGCTATCCAGGGATAACCGGGCAAACAGACGCATGGAGGCGATTTCGTACAGAGCATCTTCCATCGCGCCATCGCTCAGGTTGTACCAATGCTGCATGCAGTGAATGCGTAGCATGGTTTCCAGCGGATAAGGTCGCCGGCCATTACCAGCCTTGGGGTAAAACGGCTCGATGACTTCCACCATGTTTTGCCATGGCAGAATCTGCTCCATGCGGGACAAGAAAATCTCTTTTCTGGTCTGACGGCGCTTACTGCTGAATTCACTGTCGGCGAAGGTAAGTTGATGACTCATGATGAACCCTGTTCCATGGCTCCAGATGACAAACATGATCTCATATCAGGGACTTGTTCGCACCTTCCTTAGGATCTCTATTGCCTGGGGAGCAGGCCAGTTCGGAGCTCATTGCAGTTTTGCCGGAAGGTCCGGGACGCATGCGCATTCGCTTGCGTGTTTTAGGCGGTGAATTGGCCACGCCGATTGAGCAAGAGTTTGCAGTTGAGACAATGGGTGATCGTCTCTCTCTAGACTTTAAGGGTTTCAGAGATTACGTCACCACTGAACAAGCGAAGTGATGGTTAGGGGATTCAGCAGTTCTGTAATCCAGATCGGGGGTAACGAAGAAGTGACCTGTTCCCAGTTGATTGACACACGGCATTACTAGCAACACCTATGGCGACTCAATTACGAACGTCTGCTTCTCGCTCATTACAGACCTTCTGTTCCAAAAGATTGTCCACTTAGTGCCAGGAGCGGAAGTTGGAGTGTCAGAGGCCCTCTAAAATGATGGTTTGTTTTGCAGGGATACTTACACAACGCCTATGCCGTTTCTATGTGGATTAATGTATGACGGTAATGCCTGCCTTCATTCCGTCAGTTCTTGCAGTACTTGCTTTCGCATGGATAGACGAATGATAAGAATGGTTTATATACTTGCCCATATCTACAAATTTTTCAGGTACTCGCATGAAAATGACACGCTTAGAAGCTATTAAAGCATGGGGAAGAGCAAGCCGTGAAGGTAAGCCTATTCCCGATGATGTTAGAAAGGTTCTGATCAGCACTCAAAATGAGTGCTATCACGATTTCGGTATAGAAGCTCCTACAGCTAAAGTTAGAGTTAGCAAAGAGCAAGTAAAAAGGAATTTGAACGGTAAGAAGCCGTTAGCTACATCTGGTACTATCCGTAGTACGGGAGGTGCTTTAACTCCTGAACAAATGGAAATATACAACCAAAAACGCAAGTTAGATAATCAAAAGCGTAAAAATAACCCTCAACTTTATTCAAAGCTAATGCAAGATTTTATTGCATCTGGTTTATCTAAAAAACAAGCCGCTAAGAAAGCTAGAGCAATTATTTTGAGTGCAAATCTAGATAAACTAAATAACGATAAAAAACCTTCTGCTGTCAGAACAAACCGAATTATTAAATCCAATACTTTACCTAATGAGGAGACGATTAAATCTGATCCTTGGCACATAGCAAAAGTTAAGCAAGATGCGATCAATTTATCTAATGTCGAACAAAGACGGTTCGACACAGCACTTTTAAGACGTCCTATTTCATGTATTGAATGCAAAATTGACTTTAAATCATTTGGTGCATTTGTAGATCATACTAATGATGTTCATCATACTAGCGTAAGTACACCTAAGTTAATTGTAGAAAATGAAGCACCTATTGATATTGTGGATATAGTCATTGAGTCGCCTGTATTGCTATCTACTGAGCCAGTAGAGCCAGTTGTTTCTGTTCCTATTGCCAAAACGCCAGAATCATTTAGTGACAAGTGGATCAGGTTGTTTGCAGATAAAGGTTACAGTGCTGCAATGGTTAAAGCGTTTAAACGGGATGCAATTAAAGAGAATATGACGGCATTACAGATACATGATTTTCTTAGTGTCTGTAAGCCCTATAAAGCCCCTCTAGAAACACCTGTACGTCCTCTAGAAGCGATTATTGTCCCTGACTCTGAACAAGAAAACACCATTACAGAGGCCATAGAAACGCTTGTAGAAGCACATTTAGCATCTGTTGCTAATGATTCCTCCTACGCTGTTACCCTCGCTGATTCTATTGAGCAAGCTTTGTTTGCTGATCGCATTGTTCGTAGCCGTACCAATCAGAACGATTTTAAAGAACGTGTAGCCGCTAACTTTGGTTATCGTTGCGCTATTACGAATAGCGGAGAAGCGTTAGAAGCAGCTCACATTGAGCCAGTAGGAACGGGGAACAATAACACTTCTAATGGGGTGCTTCTGCTTGCTTGTTTGCATCGTCTTTTTGACGCTGGATTGATGGCTATCGAGCCTGATTCTCTTACAGTGCATTTCAAGGCTGATTGTACATACTTTGCTAAAAGTACGTTGGAAGGTAAAAAACTAAATGATCACTCAGTACCTCTGAACAAATCAGGATTGTTAGAACGCTGGCTTAGCTTTAATATTGATAGAATTTAGAGCAATTAAAACATTATGTTATCTAATGGAGATAATTATCCCTAACATGCAATGAATATTCATAAGCAAACCTATCTTTTTCGCCTAAAATGCCAATTATAAATAAAAACATTTCAATTCAGCATAAAGGTTGACATTTACTAATCCTTATCGCCCCTCGTGGTTACTTAATGCAAATACCGCCCCTTGAATTGCGGCTGTTTCTGTAATCACTTTTGTGGGAACTGGACTGACTCCACAAAAGTGCCAACTTCCACTCCTCGCTCATACCGACTTCTTGCCCCGAACCTGTCTGCTAAGTGCCAAAAGCGGAAATTCACTCCATAGTCTCTCAAGTGGTAGATTAAACCCGTGCCGACAACAGGTTAAAAATGCAGAGTGTTTATGCTATCGTTACTGTTAATTTATATAGTTACCATGGACATCATAAGATGAAGAAAGTTATCTTATTCCTTTGCCAAGGATTAGAAGAGTATGAGGCTAGTGTATTCACAGATACTATTGGCTGGACAACAACATACGGATTAGAACCCATAGGATTAGTGACAGTTGGTCTACGTCAAAAAGTTAAATGCGCCTGGAATTTCACTATCGAACCAGAATATCAACTACATGAAATTGATGATGATGGCTTTGACGCCATAGCCATTCCTGGGGGGATGAGTCGGGCCGGCTTTTATGAAGATGCATTTGATGAGCGCCTTCTAAGGCTTATTCAAAAATTTAACGCAAAAAACAAGATTATTGCTTCTGTTTGCGTAGGTGCTTTAGCAATTGCCAAGAGTGGCGCTTTACAAGGAAGAACGGGCACAACGTATCATCTGAGCAGTAAACGTCAAGCTCAGTTGCTAGAAATGGGAGTCCATGTTGTTCAGCACCCTATAGTGGTGGACGGAAATATTATTACGTCTCAAAGTCCGGCAACAGCTATTAATGTGGCATTTACTTTAATAGAAAAGCTGACATCTAGAGCTAATGTTGAACGCATAAAAGAAGGTATGGGATTTGCCCCCCACTCTATCGATCCATCCGAAATGTAGTCCTCTTCTCGCTCATTACAGACCTTCTGTTCCAAGAGGTTGTCCACTTAGTGCAAAGAGCGGAAGTTCCTAACGTCATGCTGCATTCGTTTAAGGGGAGCAGATCAGTACTTCTCAAACATGGGCAGTCTCCAGGGCATTTGAAGCTTTTGATAAGTACTATAGTTGCCGTTAGTTATTCTTAATCTGCTGTAGAACTTGTCCTTCCCTAAGTTAACTACTCGACAAAGTTGTACCTAAACTGAATAAAGTATAGTAAAAAGGGAGATTTTTTCTTTTCCTCGAACAAGTAATTTTGAAAAATCATACTGCACTGCATGTTTTTAAACATACTACTATTTTGTCATTATCCATTCCATTCTTAATATTAACATAAACAGACTGATAATATTTACCCTGAGCATTGACACTATTAATTACAATAAAGCCCCCCTCTAATTATGACCTTGCATCATAGTTAAGTGGTTATAATAAACACAAGCAGGCAAGCATTCTACCTTCAGGAGTTAATGCATCGCTTTTTAGTATATGTCCTGCCGTTGATAATTCCTTTTGAATTTCATTAATCCTTTTTACTGCAAAGTCATTTATATTTTTAGATTGCGCATGAACCTTCAACCAAAACTTTTTAATATTTGAGAAAACATAGACTGCATGCAGTAAACCGCGTTCATTTCGGCCCTCTCCTTTCCAGGGGGAAAATACATTATAAGTTAACAATTTATCATGGAACAAAGGTAATAAATGCTCCATAGCTGTTAACTGTAAATGCAGAGTTTCATGAATAATCCCTTCAACAAATCTTTCAGCAGCGTATTTCTCTTCATATTTTGGGACATTAGTGAATACATCGAATGGTATGCAAGGATCACTGAAACTCACATCAAAATCTTCACACTCAGATAATAATGGATGGAAGTTAATTGCAAACGCCTTTATCGAACTATGCATGTTTTTTGAAAAATATAATAAAGACTCAATTTTGGACAATAACCTTTCATATTCTGATGACGAAAATTCCTTTTTGTCGCAGAAAGTTAATCCCATTTTTTCCCAATCTACCTTCTCCATTTCATCCAAAAACTTAGGTACTAAATAATCAATCCCCATTATTTTACTGCCGGGATCTACTACGCATACATCATCTACGGAGTTTATATTTTGTGATAACAGAAAGTTATCACGTAAATAAAATGGTAAGCTTTCATTCCAACCTAAAGGAGAACATATAAAATCAGATATTTTCATTTCCCTTCCTGTAAAATGAGTAAATTACAGTATATCTTTCAAAATCGTATACCTGACTAACCGCATGATGTGAGTTCTGTGATATCTCAAATCCTTGAACTGAACCATGAAGTGGAGGAATTATTTTTTCTAAGGATTCCGGCTCATCCTTAGAAAAAATCATAAAATAGCCACCATTTTCTTCTTTCCAGTTTTTATTAAAATGAAACAAAATGCGATGTGACTCTTGCCCTTCAATAAAATCATTATGAATTTTTATTTTGTCGCCTGATATTAATTTATGAGCAACAATATCCACCTTATTTTTCAGAACCACATCAAATTTATTTTCTATAAAACTTTTCAATTCATCACAAAAAAAATCTTCCTTGAGGAAAAGAATCTCATCTGGTAAATTCGCATCATATAAACTAAATTCATATTGGTCATAAAAATATTCATTAACCCTTTTCCAGGAATTAGTAGATATCAACCATTCCAAAATATCCTCGGTGACATTAGAACTAATACAGGAATCACAAAAGAAATGATTAAATGGGAAAATTTCTATCTCACTCTTCCATAGACTTTTTAACATACCCCCCCACTTTATACTCATAATAATTTAGACCGCTGCAAGAATTTTTTAACTGTACTAATCACTATCTTATGATCCGCACAATATATTGATGGATTATCAAACCCCTTAGTTTTACTCCATCGATATAATGGCATTCCACCACCACATACATCTTTATATTCACACAACTGGCATTCTGCTGATAAAGGTGAAGATGATTTCGTATAAATTATATATTCTTCACTTTCTACTACATCCATTAATGAAGTATTATGAACAGACGGACGTCCTTTGAAAAAATCGACACCTTCAAATGATGCTCTCAATGTATCATTCTTTCTAATCTCTCCATCAGATTCAATTATCAAAATACCAAACTCATTATTTCCTTTCCCTTCTTTTATTGGAGAACCACCCAAATAAATCTTGAGAATATCATCCAGTATTTTTATCGGAACAGGATTGCTATCTTCCATATAGAGTTCAAATACTTTAGCTAACCACTCTCCGTATTCAGTAGTTTGAAGATCTTTTTTTCCATAAGGCATCCTATCATAATTTCCATCCTGAAATAGAAAATCTATACTTGGAGAGTTTATACTCTTCAGGTAATGATATGTATCCTCAGCAGGAATATTCGGTTGTATTACTGATAATGTCCCTGCAAACAAGAAGGCGTGGTCTTGGTGTGAACTTAATTTTTTAATTCCGTTAATTACATCCTCAAAACTACTGTTACCACCACGTGTAAACCTCGCGATATCATTAGCTTTTCTTGTGCCGTCAATGCTAACCGAAATGCTTACTCTATATTTTGAACATAAGTTCAAAATTTTCACAGTTATCAAAACACCATTGGTTTGTATACTTATCGGGTATTTTTGAGGATTTAAAACTCTCCTTAAACCTGACAATAAACTCTCAAGTCTTCTTTCCCCCAAAAGAAGAGGTTCACCTCCATGTAAAACTATGGCAAATCCAGTTTCCTGTAAAAGACTATATTCCGTAATCCTTTCCACCACTTTTTCTATCGTGGTATCATTCATCCTATAGGGTTGATCCTGCCAGCTTGTATCAGCCCCGCGATATACATAGCAGTAGGTGCAATCCAAATTGCACCTACTGGCAGTCTTGATTAAAATTGTATCAAGCATAGAAATTTAACGGTTATGGCGATTATGGACTCGATCATAACGGCTACCTACCGTTGTGTTTTTTTCATTTCTAACTTCTTCCATCAGTCTAGATAACACCGGGTTAGATCCGCTGTAACCATCTGTTTTTAAGATTCTTTTTGCTTCTTCCGTTTGGTTTTGCATCATACTATCCTCATTGAATTGTTATCAAAATAGTACAATAATAAGAATAATCTGTAAATTCATTTTTAATTAATTGATTTTAAATACAATTATTATAGCTATAGATTATAACCACCTGATAAACATACAATTAATTCCCTGTATTATTTAAAGAAGCTACCTATCGAAACAAACAAAACAATCCGTAAAACCTATATTAGCACTATGTATAAGTAGCATTAATTGAGTGCTCTGGCTATTTATGCGTATTGTTCATTCATTGCTGACTGATATTTTTGGGCTGCTAGAGAAAAATATTTATGTTGTTCTCTTTTAACTCATGTTTTATTATTATTTTCGCTTGTTTACTTTAGATTTTCCACTTTCATTTCTCTCAAGCGCCCTTCAATAAAATTAGTATATTCTTTAACTACATGCCATAGAGCCCAAACAGGAACCAAACCATCATACCTTTCTACTAATTTATTAATTTCAAACTCTGGCAATATATCTTCCGCTGCTGACATTAGCTCAGGCCAAGCGATAGTATTCAATAATTTTAATTCAATTGCTTTTTTGACCATTATCTCACCTTTTCTGACCATTGAGGACCACTGATACGCCTCTTCTCTCGGATCAGAGTAATGGTAATCGTTAGAAAGCTTAGGTATTGTTTCACTCCAATACTCGATGAAATTTATCTGTTTTTCAACTGGAATATCAAATAAAATCTCATCTAAAATAGTATAATAATCACGTTTCTTCTTATCTGTTGACCATCTATTTAATAAAACAATGAGTTCCTCAGACAAGTATCTATCCTCAAAGATTTTATGTTCTTTATAGAATATATTTAAATATCGTTGAATTTTTTCCTGACAATTTGAAAAATTGATATGTATCATATAACATCTCCTTCTATGCATTCTATGTTACATACCATATAAAAAATCGAAGTCAATTAATGGAGTAAAATTATCTATAGTTATTAAGTCCGAGAATTTGTTTAATCCCTGTTTTGATTGGGTTACTTTCAAAAAAACTTATCTTCTTCTTTAATTTTTCATTCTTGATGGTTATTTCATTATTTTCTTTTAGTAATTTATCATTTTTAGTAATTACTGAAATCATAAAGTCACGGCAATTCTGAACTATAATATTACCATTTTTATTCTTATCCCAAAAGTCTACTGTATTTAACTTATGTGCTTTCATGGAGCGTGAGGCCCCTGTCTTCCGCGATTCATCGTGATAATTAAATTCGATACCAAACTGCTCATAAAATCTATTTCTTCTTTCCATGTTTTCATCATAGGCATCTCCTTCTCCAAGTGTAATTTTCAAAATGTTAGCATCTGGCCATTGCTTTGCCCATTTAACTATTTCATTCATCATCCAAGTACCAATTCTCTGACCTCTGTATAGGGAGTTATGTATAGAAACACTCCCCCCTGTAAGGGAAATTATTTCTTTTTTTGAATCTGGGAAATCTCTATATGTATGTGAAGCAGTAAAATAGAACTTGGAATTTTCCTTACCAGTTATACGTTCAAAATAAATCGTAATCCTGTCTTCGTTATAATAATCCTGTATGGAATCCGTATTGGGATCATTATAAATAGTTTCAACAATACCAGTCCCCCATATCTGTTCAGGGTTCCTTCTGTCATAAATTTGAAGAACTTCTAATTCTGGTCTATCAACATATGTAGTTGCGATACTAGAGATAGTATTACTCTGATTCTCGGTAGTCATATCCGGTCCCCTTACATTTACTTTTCTGATTATCAAATAATTATTTATTACCACTATTCAAAAATTTCCCTCGCCCGATGCGTACAACTTCTGCGTGCAGTTTTACGATCTTCCCAGCGTGATCATGTAGCGCATTCACAACCCGCCAAAACCTATCTGGTTGTTCAAACTCCCATTCAGGGGGTACTGTACTGAATTGTGGATTATTTGCTGGAAAGGTTTCATTGGCAATAAGGTTGTAGTACCTATCAACCTCTGACCAAAGTTCCTTATTAATTTTTTCTAACTCAGGCGTAATGAACTCGTGCTCCGGGTTGTTCCACTCGAAATAAAATTCACGAATCGGTTCAAGCTGCGATTCACGGAACGAAAACCCGGCCATGTTTGTACGATCCAAGAAACTAATCACACCATCAGAGCGAAGCAACGTCGTGAGTTCACTCCATAATGCAATGTCATGCTTTTTCCCCGGATTATCATCAGACTTGAATTGAGGATAGTGCCCGAAGAATACATCTTCATCCTTTGCCAAATCATTGCAAATGTCATCCCAGAAAAGCACATCGATCCTGAAATCTCCAGCTTTGCTACGTTTCTGGGAGATTTCCCTTACTGATTTTTGAAGTTTCGCATCTCTTGGGGCCGTCGTGACAATGTAGAGATGCTCCAGTTTTGGCATGAATTTTTCAGCATTCGCTATCTCAGTTTCAACAACAGCCAAACCCAGCTCGCCTGTCGTATTCTTGCATTGAACTCCGATGTGGCGTTTACCATCATATCCCCAGATATCAACACCGTCCTGTTTCTGTCCCTGCCGTCCATAACGATAAAAATCAGTAGAGTTCCAACGCAATTTGGCTGCCGATAAGGTAATTTCTTCAAATTCATCCCAAGACTTTGGGGATGGTACTTTAGACGACGAGATTGTAGGCATTATTTTCTCATGAAAGTTTGTGTGGTTTTATGTTTATATCATATGTTGACTATTATGTTGCTAACTCCATAATAATATATTCTACCGTGTGTACACCAGCCTTGAATTGCATTTAGTAAAATGGCTTTCTGGGGTCTAATTATTATCCAATGAGATACTAAAAATTTAGGTTTGGTTATTTTAAATCGTGCTATTTTTAAAAATAATGTCAAGAGAGTTTCCACCAATTTAAATACTACATACCCCAGAATCATTTCAATGCAATCCAAACTCAGATTTGAAAAACTTAAGCAAAAACATCTATTTTTAAAAACATCCCTTTACTAACTAAAGAAAAAGTTTAAACTCCAAAGCATTTAAAATATTTAACCAGAGACTTTAAGGAAAACAACCTTACCCCTTTGGGCATTAATAAAAAACAACAAAAAAACCTAAAAGAAATATAACTGATGAGTTTTAAACTTCCTATATAACCCTATGAAATATTATTTATTCCTATATAAGCCGTTTTTAGTAATCTACTTTTTAACGGCTTATTTTATTAAAAGTTACTTATTAAAGATTAGATCGCAAAATCTTCCAGAGCCTTCCCAGCCTCAATAGCTGTGGCAATAGCTTTAGGAGTGCGACCTTGACCAGTCCAAGTCTTCTGTTCACCGTTTTCATCGATGTATTTGTACTTAGCCGGTCGTGGTTCACGGTTGGATTTTGGTTTAGAGGACGAACTCAAACCAGAGAGCAGCTCTGCCGGGTCAATGCCATCCTCAAGGAGTTGCAGGCGGAAAGCTTCAAGCTTGGCCTGACGCTCTTCCCTCTCCTTGCGATAGGAAACGTATTCCTGCCGACGCTCTTCTACCACAGTAGTCAGCTTCTCAAGCATTTCGTCAAGAGTTTCAAGAGAAAACTCACGCGCCTGAGCACGAAGCGTACGAATGTTATTTAGTATTTTTATAGATTCGCTCATATGTCTTCCTTCCTGGTGATGTTTAGAGCATTACTTTATTAATGATTTTCTTTATCAAATGCAAGAGTTTACATTAAAAACACAGAACAACAAACATTTAGTTACAATAATCTTCGTTAATCTTATTCATTAAGATTTGACAACTCCAAAATTGACTTCATAGAAGTGATTGCTTGATGGTAATAAATGTCAGCACCTCCCCCGATAAATCATATTTTTCACTTAAAAAATGAAAAATTTTTATGTCATTTGTATGTATACACAAAATACTATCGCTCAAACTAACATTATCTATAGCAAAAAAACACGCTGTATTTTTATTATAACCTTACCCCTCAATGGCATTAAAACAAATATACAATATATAGTATAGGGTTTTAACATCATGCTACTACGGTTGAAGTATACTGTTTTAATCTGTAAGTTTTATGACGTCGTTAACTTTAATTTGTTTTAGATGGTTATTCTTATTTATGAAGTGATTAAACTGCCTGATAAAGGCAATCGTACACGCTTTAAGTGCTAAAGGTCTGTCGGTATCTTTTATTTGATTAGGCAATCTTACTTCGCTTTCTTCGTCATTATCTGTATATAACAATCTGGATAATCTGTCATCAGAAACTCTAATTTTTTTAACGGCAGCCCATACCAATATGTCCAGCATAGGAATTACACGATAGCTGATTAACTTCTTGATCGTTCCATATCCAAAGCGAACTGACTCTAATGGGTTCTCATCGATACCCTTCACTTTACGCCATTGAGGGAGAGCTGTTTTAAGCGACTCAGCGATTTCTTCGTCTGTACCACTCGCAAGATCAATTTCGAACATAACTGTTCTTGAAAACTGATCTGGCATAATATCTGATAATGATTCTTCCCGAAGCTCTCTGTTTATAGAATAATTATCACCTTCATGCCAAACAAATCCTCCACGTTGCATTGCAATAATGCTCGTTTCAGCGAGTCGGTCAAGTGTGGTTAGAAAAAAATGTGGCGGTTGAAAGAGCTTGTTGGCAGGAGCCATGTATCCCAATTGCCCTTCTTCGATCAAAAAGGGATTACCGCTGAATATTTTCGAGAAATACACCATAAGTTCTTTGCTCTCGAAATCTTCTCGATATTCCTTAAAGAACAAGTTCCGAGCCCATAACTCATGGTAGAACTGTATCAATGAGAGGTCTTCAAATTTGCGGTAAGTACTAATATCCAGCCATAACTTGATCTCTTTCGTATGCTCTGGAGCCCAATTTTTCATAAGTATACACTCCAACAAAAATCCATAATCTGTTAGTGTTAAAATTGTCAGACTTACTCAACTTATGCAAGTTATGCGACTTTCCACACACAATTGAAATGTCTTTAGCTACTTGTTGGTATAAATGTTGGAATAAAAATGAATAACTATAAATTTTCTTTTTTAAATCATATAATTATTTACACTTTCGATTCCTGCAGGGACACTTTTAATTTCCCCCTATAATCCCTGATTTATCAATCCGCTTTGCAATTGCCGCTTTTTTAAGCAAAAACGAGTAATAGCTCATAATGTATAACGGTGCTACATTAAGCCGCCCACCCAAGTCAGCAATGGCCAGGCAACGTCGTAAAGAACGGTAAAGCCTGCAACCATGACCTCGTCCTACGGTCTCAATGGCACGTGGTATCGCGAAGTCTGCGCTACCTTCACAGGCTTTACAAAGGTTCCACTATTTTGTCTCAATCCAAATTTCAGCGGGCATTTCTACACCCGCGCTACTGGTTTACATGGTTCGGCCTTGGCGTACTTTGGCTGCTGGTCCAGCTTCCTTATCCCGTGATTCGCTTCCTGGGTTCGAAGCTCGGCAGCGCATCGCGTCACTTTCTTAAGCGTCGCGAGTCCATTGCCCGAAAAAATCTTGAACTTTGCTTTCCGCATTACAACGCGCAGCAGCGTGAAACGCTGATCGCTGAAAACTTTAAATCTATCGGTATGGCGCTGCTTGAAACCGGTATGGCCTGGTTCTGGCCAGACGAGCGTGTCCGTAAATGGTTTGACGTTGAAGGTCTGGATAACCTCAAACATGCCCAGATGCAAAAACGCGGCGTGATGGTTGTGGGTGTGCATTTTATGTCGCTTGAGCTGGGCGGCCGCGTTATGGGTCTTTGTCAGCCGATGATGGCAACCTATCGCCCGCATAACAGCGCACTGATGGAATGGGTACAAACGCGGGGCCGCATGCGTTCAAATAAGGCGATGATCAGCCGTAACAATCTGCGCGGTATGGTTGGCGCCCTGAAAAAAGGTGAAGCCGTCTGGTTTGCCCCGGACCAGGACTACGGCCCTAAAGGCAGCAGCTTTGCCCCTTTCTTTGCGGTTAAAGATGTCGCTACGACGAACGGTACCTTTGTGATTTCACGTCTCTCTGGCGCCTCGATGTTAACGGTGACCATGGTCAGAAAAGCGGATAAGTCAGGCTATCGTCTGCATATCTCACCGGAGATGGCGAACTATCCTGAGGATGAGAGTGAAGCCGCGACCTTTATCAATAAGGTGATTGAGTTTGAGATTATGCGAGCACCTGAGCAGTATCTGTGGATGCACCGCCGCTTTAAAACCCGCCCTCTGGGCGAAGCCTCACTTTATATCTAACCCCTTTCGAAGGTTAGTTTCGCTAAGAAACTAACCTTTTCAAGCACCTGTAATCGCAGTGCGTAACGGCTTTTTTCGACCGTCGCTCAACAGGCATTTATTGCGTACCGAAATCAAACTGTCGCCGTTCCACGACACTCGTAAGTATCGGAAATTATTTAAAAAAATGCCTCTTGTCACTCCTGAAATTTAGGCGTACATTAGCGCCGTCTGGCGACAGGAAAGCACAGAATTCAGAGCTGAAGTTAGCGACGTAACGGGATAATTCCGATTTCCCCTTTCGCATGATTTCAACTCTCTATACTCAGTTGGACTCTGTTTTTTTAATGCGTACCGGAAGATACGCGGAGCGATGAAACGTGAAATATTTCTTTATGGGCATTTCGGTTATTGTTTTAGTTTGGGCCGGAACGTTTGCTCTGATGATCTAGTTAAGAAAATGCAGTCAAAAAAACAGGCGCCGTTGGCGCCTGTTTTTTTGGTGTCCGTTACGACTCGGATTGTTCCACGACGCTCTTAACTGCAAGCAGGCCATCCGCGCGGAACATGCTTTTAATCCCCCGCACAGCCTGACGGATACGGTCGCTGTTTTCGATCAGCGCGAAACGCACATGCGTGTCACCGTAGTCACCAAAGCCAATGCCTGGAGAAACGCAAACCTTCGCGTCCTGAAGCAGTTTTTTGGCAAATTCCAGAGATCCCATCGCCGCATACGGCTCGGGGATTTTCGCCCAGACGTACATGGAAGCTTTAGGCATTTCAACCATCCAGCCCGCTTCGTGAAGCCCTTTTACCAGCACATCACGGCGGCGTTTGTACTGGGCGGCAATATCAAGCACGCACTGCTGATCCCCTTCCAGCGCCGCGATGGCCGCGACCTGCAATGGCGTAAACGTACCATAGTCATGGTAACTTTTAATACGCGCCAGGGCGCTCACCAGCGTTTTGTTTCCCACCATAAATCCAATTCGCCAGCCCGCCATGTTGTAGCTTTTCGACAGGGTGAAAAACTCAACCGCCACATCACGGGCACCCGGTACCTGCATAATTGACGGCGCTTTCCAGCCATCATAAACGATATCAGCATAGGCGAGATCGTGTACCACCAGCACGTCGTAACGCTTAGCCAGCGCGACCACTTTCTCAAAGAATTCGAGTTCGACGCATTGTGCCGTTGGGTTGGACGGGAAACCGAGGATCATCATTTTCGGCTTCGGATAGCTTTCACGAATCGCCCGTTCCAGCTCGTTGAAGAAGTCGACGCCTTCCACCAGTGGAACAGAACGCACCTGCGCGCCAGCAATCACCGCCCCATAAATATGAATTGGGTAGCTCGGATTCGGCACCAGGACGGTATCGCCGTGATCGAGCGTCGCCAGCATCAGGTGGGCCAGCCCCTCTTTGGAGCCAATGGTCACAATCGCTTCGCTTTCAGGATCGATATCCACCTGATAACGATCCTGATACCAGCGGGAGATCGCCCGACGCAAGCGTGGAATGCCGCGTGAGGTTGAATACCCATGGGTATCGGGACGCTGGGCAACTGTGCAGAGTTTCTCAACGATATGCGGCGGCGTTGGGCCGTCAGGGTTACCCATACTGAAATCGATAATGTCTTCACCGCGCCGACGTGCAGCCATTTTCAGTTCAGCAGTGATATTGAAAACATAAGGGGGGAGACGATCGATACGCGTAAAACGGCGTTCAGGACTGAATTCAGCCATAGATTCCTCAGAGTCACGTTAGCGCCCGGACCGTCCGAGCGACGCTGCCACCCGTGTGGCATGCTTAGAAAATAACCTGAAGAAAAAGACGCTGTCGAGGGGGATAACGGCAAAACAATATATTGCGCTAAAACGGGAATGCGATTGCAGTGAAAAGCGGAACTCTTATCGTGAACAGGCAGTTTTAAGCGCTGCGATTTAACACAATATTTTCAGTATCGTTACCTGACGCTTCTCCCCAAACGAAAAAGCAGCGACTTTCAGTCAAAAGCCAGCAATCCCCTTTGAGAATTATGGTTTTTCCCCATTTGATAAATCTGATGGATAGCTGGTCATCTGGCCCTATGTTTTCTATCATAGATTTTTCCCGTTTTCCCAGGCCTGACCGTGCACGAAATCTTCAATATGCTCCTGGCGGTGTTCGACCGCGCGGCATTAATGCTGATCTGTCTCTTTTTCCTTATCCGCATCCGTTTGTTTCGCGAACTGTTGCATAAATCTGCCCACTCGCCAAAAGAGCTGCTGGCCGTTACGTTTATCTTTTCGATGTTTGCCCTGTTCAGCACCTGGTCCGGCGTGCCGGTAGAAGGCTCGCTGGTGAACGTGCGCATCATCGCCGTCATGTCGGGCGGGATCCTCTTTGGTCCCTGGGTCGGGATTATCACAGGCATTATCGCCGGCACCCATCGATACCTGATTGATATTGGCGGCGTGACGGCAGTCCCCTGCTTTATCACCAGCATTATTGCCGGGATACTCTCCGGCTGGATTAACCGCAAAATCCCAAAAAAACAGCACTGGCGTGCGGGGATTATCGCGGGGATGGTCTGCGAAACGCTAACCATGATCCTGGTCGTCGTCTGGGCACCGACCACTGCGCTGGGGCTGGATATCGTCTCGAAGATCGGTATTCCGATGATCCTCGGGAGCGTCTGTATAGGCTTTATCGTGCTGCTGGTGCAAAGCGTGGAAGGCGAAAAAGAGGCCAGCGCCGCGCGTCAGGCGAAGCTGGCACTGGATATTGCCAACAAAACGCTGCCGCTTTTCCGACACGTTAACACCGAATCTTTACGTCAGGTTTGCGATATCATCCGCCGGGATATTCACGCCGATGCGGTCGCCATCACCAATATTGACCACGTGCTGGCCTATGTTGGCGTCGGTGAGCACAATTATCGCGACAGCGACGATACCATCAGCCCGACCACCAGACAGGCGATTAACTACGGAAAAATCATCATTAAAAACAATGATGAAGCCCACCGGACGCCAGAGATCCACTCAATGCTGGTGATCCCGCTGTGGGAAAAAGGCGTGGTCACGGGGACGCTGAAAATTTACTACTGCCATGCGCACCAAATCACCTCCTCGCTCCAGGAGATGGCGATTGGCCTGTCGCAGATCATCTCCACCCAACTCGAAGTTTCGCGTGCGGAGCAGTTGCGCGAGATGGCAAATAAGGCAGAGCTGCGTGCCCTGCAAAGCAAGATCAATCCCCATTTCCTGTTTAACGCGCTGAACGCTATCTCCTCTTCCATTCGTCTTAATCCGGATACCGCGCGGCAGCTGATTTTTAATCTGTCGCGCTATCTGCGCTACAACATTGAGTTAAAAGACGACGAGCAGATCGACATCAAAAAAGAGCTGTATCAAATCAAGGATTACATCGCGATTGAGCAGGCACGCTTTGGCGATAAGCTGACGGTCATTTACGATATTGATGAAGAGGTCAACTGCGTGATCCCAAGCCTGCTGATCCAGCCGCTGGTGGAAAACGCCATTGTTCACGGCATTCAGCCGTGTAAAGGAAAGGGCGTGGTCACGATTAGCGTGACGGAAAGCGGTAACCGCGTGCGAATCGCCGTGCGCGATACCGGACACGGCATCGATCCGAAAGTGATCGAGCGCGTCGAATCAAACGAAATGCCGGGAAATAAAATCGGGCTGCTGAACGTACACCACCGGGTCAAGCTGCTGTACGGTGACGGGCTGCACATTCACCGCCTTGAGCCGGGCACCGAGATTGCTTTTTATGTCCCGAACGAACGAACGCCCGTTAATGCCCCCATATCCTTGTTGCCGTAGGCCGGAGTAACAGATGAAAGTCATCATCGTAGAAGATGAAATTCTGGCTCAGCAGGAGTTGAGCTGGCTTATCAAAACCCACAGCCAGATGGAGATTGTTGGCTGTTTTGAGGATGGTCTGGACGTGCTGAAATTTTTGCAGCATAACCGGGTCGACGCGATTTTTCTCGATATTAATATTCCGTCTCTGGACGGCGTTCTGCTGGCGCAAAATATCAATCAGTTCGCCCACAAGCCGTTTATTGTGTTTGTCACCGCGTGGAAAGAGCATGCCGTGGAAGCCTTCGAGCTGGAGGCGTTTGACTATATTCTCAAGCCGTATCAGGAGTCGCGTATTATCAGCATGCTGCATAAGCTGGAAGCCGCATGGCAGCAGCAGTCGCTGCCCACCAGTGCCAGTCCGGTAGCGCGTGAAAACGACACCATTAATCTGGTGAAGGACGAACGGATCATCGTCACGCCTGTCGACGATATTTACTATGCTGAAGCGCACGAAAAAATGACGTTTGTCTATACGCGGCGTGAGGCCTACGTAATGGCGATGAACATCACCGAATTTTGCAACAAACTCCCGGCAGCGCACTTCTTCCGCTGCCACCGCTCGTTCTGCGTCAACCTGAACAAGATCCGCGAGATCGAACCCTGGTTTAATAACACCTATATTTTGCGTCTGAAGGATCTGGATTTTCAGGTGCCGGTAAGCCGCAGCAGAGTGAAAGCGTTCCGCCAGCTCATGCACCTGTAGCGCGTTCCCTCTCCCGCAGGAGAGGGAGACGGTTGTCAGAGGATCTGGCCAAGTACCTGACGCAGATGCGCCCCGGAGCCAAGCAAGCCCGGATTGTCGTGGACAATCAGGTAAACCGGAATGTCCTGCACGTAACTTTTGAAGCGGCCTTTGTCTTCAAAGCCACCACGGAAACCGGAGGCGGTAAAGAAATCGAGGAAGCGCGGCACGATCCCGCCCGCAATATAGACCCCGCCAAAGGTGCCGAGATTCAGGGCCAGGTTGCCGCCGAAACGCCCCATAATGACGCAGAACAACGACAAAGCACGACGGCAGTCAATACAGCTGTCGGCCAGCGCGCGTTCGGTCACATCTTTAGGCTGCAGATTTTCCGGCAGACGTCCGTCTGATTTTACAATCGCCCGATACAGGTTCACCAGACCCGGGCCAGAAAGCACGCGCTCGGCCGACACGTGACCAATTTCGGCGCGTAGCTCCTCAAGAATAATGCCCTCTTCTTCGCTGTTTGGCGCAAAATCCACGTGACCGCCCTCACCCGGCAGGCTCACCCAGCGTTTGTCGACGTGGACCAGGTGCGCCACCCCCAGACCGGTTCCGGCGCCGTAAACAGCAATGGGTTTGCCTTCAACCGGGGCCGTACCGCCGAACTGAATCAGATGCTCAGGTTTAAGCATTGGGATAGCCATGGAAACCGCAGTGAAATCGTTGATAATTTCAAGGTGCGAGAAGCCGAGGTTTTTCCGCATTTCGGCAATTGAAAAGGCCCACGTGTGGTTGGTCATCGCCACCCAGTCGCCGGTGATCGGACAGGCGATGGCGATACAACCGTCTTCAACGCTCACTTTATGCTCTTCAAGATAGACGCGAACTACCGCTTCCAGGCTTGGGTAATCCAGCCCTGAATAGGTTTTCGCCTGAGAAATTTCACCGCTGTTTACATCGCACAGGGCAAGGCGCGCGTTGGTGCCGCCTACATCACCTACCAAAGCATACTTTGTCATTCTTCTACTGCTCCGCTAAAGTCAGAATAAATCTTTGGGACACTGTAAATTCAAGGCGTGATAACAACAACGACCAGAAGGTGACTGCCCATGGATTATCGATCTTCGTCACATAATAACTTTACCGTTTCAGCACCTTTTGCACTATTGCCACAATGCTGATTGTGCAAAGTAACGTTAAGCCGTTTTGTACAAGGAAATCATCATGCTCCATCCGCGAGCCAGAACCATGCTGTTATTGGCTGTCCCGGCGCTAATTATTGGCGTAGCGTCGAGCCTGGTGCTCATCGTCGTCATGAAAGTAGCGGCAGTGCTGCAAACGATTTTATGGACCGCGCTGCCGGTTAAACTTGGCATCAGCACTGACTCGCCAGGGTGGATCATGATGATGCTGACCCTGACCGGAATTGCCGTAGGTCTGGTGATCCGCTATAGCCCGGGCCATGCCGGGCCGGACCCGGCACTGGAACCCTTGATTGGTGCGCCAGTATCTCCCTCTGCTCTGCCGGGGCTTGTTATCGCGCTGATTATCGGTCTTGCGGGCGGCGTAAGTCTCGGGCCTGAACATCCCATTATGGCGGTTAATATCGCGCTGGCGGTCTTTCTGGGAGCGCGTCTTTTCTCGCGCGTTGGCGCGCTGGACTGGACGATTCTGGCTTCCGCCGGTACCATCGGGGCACTGTTTGGTACCCCAATAGCGGCTGCGCTCATCTTTTCGCAAACGCTCAGCAGCGACAATAATGATGTGCCGCTGTGGGATAAACTCTTTGCGCCATTGATGGCCGCCGCAGCAGGGGCCCTCACGACCAGCCTGTTTTTCCATCCCCATTTTTCACTCCCCATCCCCCACTATGGCCAGATGCAACTCACCGATATTGTCAGCGGTGCCGTCGTCGTCGCGATAGCCATTGCGCTGGGAATGATCGCAGTGTGGTGTCTTCCGCGCCTGCATCGTCTGATGCACAGGCTGAAGCATCCGGTGCTGATTCTGGGTATGGGCGGTTTTATTCTGGGCGTTTTAGGCGCTATCGGCGGGACGGTTACGCTGTTTAAGGGTCTGGACGAGATGCAGCAACTGGCCTTCAGCCAGGTCTTTAGCGTCTCCGATTATCTGCTGTTCGCGCTGGTAAAACTGGCGGCGCTGGTGATCGCTGCAGCCTGTGGTTTCCGGGGAGGACGGATCTTCCCGGCGGTATTTGTTGGCGTCGCGCTGGGGCTGATGCTGCATGAGCACGTCGACGCTGTCCCTGCGGCGATTACCGTCTCCTGCTCCATTCTGGGGCTGGTACTGGTGGTAACGCGCGATGCATGGCTGAGTCTGTTTATGGCGGCCGTTGTGGTGCCGGATACCACGCTTCTGCCGCTCCTTTGTATCGTGATGTTGCCCGCCTGGCTCCTGCTGGCGGGCAAACCGATGTTGATGGCATGGCGAAACGACAGGTAATCAGGCGTTATTGCGCGCCTCCAGCGCTTTGGTCAGCGCGCTCAGCAGCGGCGGAATATCGGCTTTCGGCAGCATCACCTCGATCAGCGATAGTCGCTCGTGGTGTGCTACTTTATCCAGCACCTCCGCCAGTGTTTCCGCTTCGCTGACGCGCCAGCATTCTGCCTCTGGCGCCAGGCTCAGCGCCTGCGGGATCTGCGTCCAGTTCCAGAGGGCAATATCGTTATA
This sequence comes from Enterobacter cloacae complex sp. 402C9, assembly GCF_050030745.1. Lineage (NCBI taxonomy): Bacteria > Pseudomonadati > Pseudomonadota > Gammaproteobacteria > Enterobacterales > Enterobacteriaceae > Enterobacter > Enterobacter cloacae complex sp. 402C9. The sequence goes on from NZ_JBLGUW010000001.1 coordinate 3,291,098, forward strand.
GCGCTGCTCCGGCCCGTGGATGGCTCTCTCAACCGTGTATCCCTCGTTGTTAAGCACCAGAATAATCGGGCGCTGCTTGTCGCGCAGCATCGAGCCCAGCTCCTGAATGGTCAACTGCGCGGCACCGTCACCCGTCAGGACAATCACGCGTCGGTTCGGACACGCTGTTTGCGCGCCAAACGCCGCCGCGAGCGTGTAGCCGATCGATCCCCAAAGCGGCTGGACGATAAAGTTCACGTCTGCCGGTAAACGCAAATCGATAGCGCCGAAAGCAGACGTCCCCTGATCAGCCAGAATAATGTCTCCGGGGCGAATAAACGTTTGCAGGGTACGCCAGAAGCTCTCCTGAGTCAGCGCCCCTTCGATAGTGGGGAAAGAAGAGCTGCTGTGATCAGATGGCGCTCGCGTATCACACACATGCGTTTTACACAGCGCTGTCAGCGTTTCAATGGCCTCCCTCATCGGGATACCCGTAAACCAGACGTCGCCGACGCGGGACGCGTGGGGCTGAACCTCTATCGTCTGATCTGGCGTCAGCTGGTGGGTAAACCCGGCTGTGAGCGTATCGGTAAAGCGCGTGCCAATGCACAGCACCGTATCAGCCCCCTCGATTGCCTCTTTGACCGCCGCGGCGCTCGCCGATCCGCTGTAGGTGCCATAAAAACCGCTCTGTCGTTCGTCAAAAATGCCCTTGCCCATCAGCATGGTGGCGTGTGCCATCGGCACCTCTTTCACCCACGTCTGAAGGGCCGCGCGCAAACCGTGGCGCAGCACCAGGAAGTCCGCTAACAGCGCGGTGCGTTTGCTCGTTGACAAACGCTTTTCGGCAGCCTCACGGAACGCTTGCATGCAGGCTGAATCGGCCGGTGCGGAGTTAAGAGTGAGAGCGCTTACAGGGGGCGTAGCGGCTTTTTTCGCCACATCGGCGGGCAGCATCAGGTAGCCCGGACGGCGCTCCCGCAGCATGGTGGTCAGGACTCTGTCAATTTCATAGCAGGCGTTTTGTTCGGTAAGCACCGCCTGTGCAACGGTGATGGGTTCGCTCATGTGGTAGAAATGGCGGAACTCGCCGTCGCCTAAGGTGTGGTGCAGTAACTCTCCTCGCTGCTGCGCCGCCATACCCGGAGCCCCCACAATATGGAGCACGGGGACATGTTCGGCAAAGCTGCCCGCCACACCGTTCATGGCGCTTAACTCCCCAACGCCGAAAGTCGTCAGGAGTGCGGCAAATCCCTTACAGCGGGCATAGCCGTCTGCGGCGTAAGACGCGTTCAGCTCGTTGGCACAGCCCACCCAGCAGATGTCCGGGCTGTCTATCACATGGTCGAGAAACTGCAGGTTATAGTCGCCCGGCACGCCAAACAGATGATCGGCACCGCAATCTGTTAGTCGGTCCAGCAGGTAATCGGCGACGCAATAGGGGGTACGCATATTATAGGTGTCCTTCTGACGTTGACCTCACTCTGAGTATTAAATAAGCGTGAAGGGTGTCCAGAATTGGCGACAATCAGGGGCTGGAAAGAATGCTTTACGAAAAAAGCTGAGCTATGCTCATTTTCTTCAGGTTAGTGTAAACGCATACACTGATTTTTCTTTCCAGCGCCAGAGGTCTCGCTCATGGGTTATCAACCTGACAAAAATCGTTACCAGACAATGCAATATCGCCGCTGTGGACAAAGCGGCCTCAAGCTTCCCGCCATCTCGCTGGGGCTTTGGCATAATTTTGGCGACGCGACGCTGCTCGAAAACAGCCGTCAACTTTTACAGCGCGCCTTCGATTTGGGTATTACACATTTTGACCTTGCTAATAATTACGGCCCACCTCCTGGTTCAGCCGAACGCAACTTCGGGCGCATCCTGCAGGAGGATTTCCTGCCCTGGCGCGATGAGCTAATCATCTCCACCAAAGCGGGCTACACCATGTGGGACGGGCCTTACGGCGACTGGGGCTCGCGTAAATATCTGATTTCCAGCCTGGACCAGAGCCTCAGGCGTATGGGGCTGGAGTACGTTGATATCTTCTATCACCACCGCCCCGATCCACAAACGCCGCTACGTGAAACGATGAAAGCGCTTGACCATGTGGTGCGCCAGGGCAAAGCGCTGTACATCGGCCTGTCCAACTACCCGGCAGAACTGGCGCGGCAGGCGATTGAAATACTGGAGGATCTGGGCACGCCCTGTCTAATCCACCAGCCGAAGTACTCCATGTTTGAACGTGCGCCTGAAGAGGGGTTGCTGGACGTGTTGCAGCAAAATGGGGTGGGATGTATCCCCTTCTCTCCCCTGGCGGGCGGACAGTTGACCGATCGCTATCTGAACGGCATCCCGGCGGATTCTCGCGCAGCAAGCGGCAGTAAGTTCCTTAATCCGGACCAGATCACCGACAAAAAGCTGGAAAAGGTACGCAAGCTGAATGCGCTGGCGGAAAAACGGGGGCAAAAGCTTTCGCAAATGGCACTGGCCTGGATCCTGCGCCACGATGCGGTGACATCCGTGCTCATCGGCGCAAGCAAAACCGGACAAATTGATGATGCTGCAGGCATGCTTGAAAATCGTCATTTCTCCGCAGAAGAGCTGAAGACGATAGAAGCGATCCTGTCCAGTTCAGATTAAAAACACTTTTAGCAAAAAGTGCTCTCGTTCATGATTTAGGAGTTGAGGCGATGAAACGAATGTTTACCAACTCGTAAAATTGCGTTAACAGGTCGCACAGCGGCCCCGATCGTGAAGGAGAAGAGTATGTTCAGGTCACTGATTCTTGCAGCGGTACTACTGGCTTCGGCCCCGCTGGTCGCCAATGCGGGCGAAATCACCCTGTTGCCATCGATTAAATTACAAATTGGCGATCGTGATGACTACGGCAGATACTGGGACGGTGGCTACTGGCGCGACCGTGACTACTGGCACCGACATTATGAGTGGCGTAAAAACCGCTGGTGGAAACACGATAACGGCTATCACCGTGGCTGGGATAAGCGTAAGGCCTACGAGCGCGGCTACCGCGAAGGCTGGAACGATCGTGACGACCGCCGTGGCGGCAGGGGTCACGGAAAAGGCAGAGGCCATGGTCACGGCCATCACCATTAACAGCTAAAAGGAGCCTCACGGCTCCTTTTTCTTTTACAGGCCTGCTGCTGTGCCTAACAGCAACCACATGTTTAACGCCACCACCACGACCACAATGGCCCACCCGGCGCGTTTCACCCACGTCGAATTCACCAGATCGCCCATCAGCGATTTGTTGCTGGTGAATATCAGTAGCGGCACCAGCGCCAGCGCAATACCGAAACTCAGCAGCACCTGACTCATCACCAGAATGCGGGTCGGATCCAGCCCCATCAGAATTACAATAAAGGAAGGCAGCATCGTTACCGAACGGCGAACCCACAGTGGAATATGGAAACGTACGAACCCCTGCATCACCACCTGCCCGGCCAGTGTCCCCACAACCGTAGAGGAAAGTCCCGCAGCAACCAGGCTTAAACCAAAAATAGTGGCAGCGGCATGGCTCAGCAACGGCTCCAGCGTCAGGTACGCCTGGTCGAGATCGGCAACCCCGGTATGCCCGTTAAAGTGAAACGCGGCGGCGGCAGTCGCCATCATCGCCAGATTCACAAATCCGGCAATGGTCATCGCAATTGCCACATCCCATTTCGAGGCGGAGTAGCGCTCTTTACTCGTCCCGCCGTGCAGATTTTGGGTTAAAGAAGAGTGCAGATAAATTACGTGCGGCATAATGGTCGCCCCCAGCACCCCGGCGGCCAGAAATACGGCTTCAGAGGTGGGTAACGACGGGATCACCATCCCTTTCGTCAACTGCACCAGATTCGGCTGGGAGAAAATCAGCTCAACAATATAGGCGGCAGCGACGAACAGCAGCAGGCCGCCGATGACTTTCTCCAGCGGTTTTTGACCCCGCCTCTGGAGCATCAAAATAAGGAACGTGGCGATACCGGTCAGCACGGCGCCCTGTAGCAGGGAGACGCCCAGAATAAGCTTAAAGCCGATCGCCGCCCCGATAAACTCGGCGAGATCGGTGGCCATGGCGATAATTTCCGCCTGAACCCAGTAAAACCATACCGCCGGACGCGGATAGTGATCGCGGATTTGCTCCGCCAGGTTTTTCCCGGTGGCAATACCCAACTTCGCGGAAAGCATCTGAATCAGCATCGCCATCAGGTTGGCCCACACCACAACCCACAGCAGCTTATAGCCGAAACTGGCCCCGGCCTGAATATTGGTCGCAAAATTACCCGGATCGATGTAGCCAATCGCGGCAATGAATGCAGGTCCCATTAATGCAAACCGCAGCTTGCGTGCCGCCCTGCCGCTGCTACTCTCTACGCGACTATTCGTCATTTCTGCCTCTGGAAATATAGCCTGTGCTATGTTTTATGCTATCAAAATGAGAATGATTATCAAGTTCATTTGTAATGGTTAACATGATTACTCTGATAGCCAGGGACAATGGACAGGCAGGTGGAGCAAGGTCACAGAATGTGAAAATGCGCAGACATTTGTGAAGCGTAGCACACAAACTTAACTTTTCACTCATTTACCTAACATAACAAAAATGTATTGTTGATCACTATTTTTGAGACTCGTCACAGGATGTAACTATAGTGTGGGCTTGATCTCGTTTTCTTTGTGCTTGTTACATAGAATGTGCACGGAAATTAAACCTGCCTCATATTTGGAGCAAATATGGACCGCGTCCTTCATTTTGTCCTGGCACTCGTTGTCGTTACTGCACTCGCATTGCTGGTCAGCACTGACCGCAAAAATATTCGTATTCGCTATGTTGTCCAGCTGCTGGTCATTGAAGTTTTACTTGCGTGGTTCTTCCTGAACTCCAACGTAGGCCTCGGCTTCGTGAAAGGCTTCTCCGAAATGTTCGAAAAACTGCTCGGATTTGCCAACGACGGGACTAACTTTGTCTTTGGCAACATGAACGATCAGGGTTTGGCCTTCTTCTTCCTGAAAGTGCTCTGCCCTATCGTCTTCATCTCTGCCCTGATCGGGATCCTCCAGCACATTCGTGTTCTGCCGGTGGTTATCCGTGCAATCGGCTTCCTGTTATCGAAAGTTAATGGCATGGGCAAGCTGGAATCCTTTAACGCAGTCAGCTCGCTGATCCTGGGTCAGTCTGAGAACTTCATTGCGTATAAAGATATCCTCGGCAAGATGTCCCGTAACCGCATGTACACCATGGCGGCGACAGCAATGTCTACCGTTTCCATGTCTATCGTGGGCGCGTATATGACTATGCTGGAACCTAAATACGTGGTTGCAGCGCTGGTTCTGAATATGTTCAGCACCTTTATTGTTCTTTCGCTGATTAACCCGTACCGCGTGGATGCCAGCGAAGAGAACATTCAGATGTCAAACCTGCACGAGGGACAGAGCTTCTTCGAAATGCTGGGTGAATACATTCTGGCGGGTTTCAAGGTTGCGATTATCGTTGCCGCGATGCTGATTGGCTTTATCGCACTGATCGCTGCGCTGAACGCCCTGTTTGCGGCCGTACTTGGTATTTCGTTCCAGGGTATTCTGGGCTATATCTTCTACCCCGTCGCTTGGGTAATGGGTGTGCCCGCTCACGAAGCGTTGCAGGTGGGCAGTATCATGGCAACGAAACTGGTATCCAATGAATTCGTGGCGATGATGGATCTTCAGAAGATTGCCAGCACGCTCTCCCCGCGTGCGGAAGGGATCCTGTCCGTCTTCCTGGTCTCCTTCGCGAACTTCTCTTCCATCGGTATTATCGCTGGTGCGATTAAAGGCCTGAACGAAGAGCAAGGTAACGTCGTTTCTCGCTTTGGCCTGAAGCTGGTTTACGGTTCAACGCTGGTGAGCGTCCTGTCTGCCTCTATCGCAGCATTGGTGCTGTAATCCATATCGCTCAATGAAAACCGGGAGCCATCGCTCCCGGTTTTTTTATGTCTCCAGCGCCGTCAGGGGCAGTGGTTTACCAATCAAATAGCCCTGCAAATAATCAACGCCGTATCGCAGCAACATCTCGCGTTGTTCAGCCGATTCCACATATTCAGCCACCACACAAAACGATTTCGTTTTTGCCATGTTGCAAATGGACTGCACGATCATCGCATCCATGCTGTCGGTGCAGATATCTTTCACGAAGCAGCCATCGATCTTAATGATATCGGCCTCCAGTCGCTTCAGGCGCTCAAAGTTAGCATAGCCGGTACCAAAGTCATCGATAGCAATGCGGAAGCCATAATCCCGCAGCTGCTGGATATTGTTGATGCTGCTTCCCGAGTCAGAGAAAGCCTGTTCCTCGGTGATCTCAATGACGATATCTTGCGGTGCAACGGCGTAGCGTTCAAAAAGCGCAATGATCTCAGCTGCAATCTCGTTCTGCATCAGCGTCAGCGGCATCAGATTAACGGAGAACCGCGTTCCGGCCCGTCCGGATGGATGACTGCGCATCCACATCAGCAATTTTTCCACCACGTTCAGGTCGAATCGGTGGCTCAGGTTGAACTGAGCAATCAGCGGAATAAAGCGGTCAGGGGTGATGATCTCACCATCACTTTCAAGACGCGAAAGGATTTCAAAGTACCCTTCTCCGCGCGCGTTGTGTATTGGCTGCGCGTAAAGATGGAGACCACCGATATCAAGGGCGCGTTTTATACGGGCCAGCATTAGCACCCTGTCCGTCGTATGACCAGAAACATCATCCAGACTATTAGTCAACGCCAGGACGTTATGCCCGGAACAGGACTGCTCGGACAGCCAGCTCAACTGACCCAGCGTGTGATGCACGCTTTCTCCATTTGGCACTTCCCCCCAGGAGGCACCAAACTCAATGTCGAGCTCAGTCTTGTTCCAGATAATTTTACGGCTGTTCAGATGGTCAACCATAAATTGCAGACGTTCAGCCGTGCCCGGTCCCAGCAAGACCAACATCAGTTCACTGCCTGGTAACTGGAAGAGCTTCTCGTCTTTTTGCAATAACGGCTGCAGCGACGCGGTGATCATCTTTTTACAGTGCACGCGCATGAGGATGCCGTAGTGACGGCTCAGGAATTCCAGATTATCCAGACGCAAGCAGCAGACTTTGGCCTCAGGATGATGCTGTAGAAAAACTTCCAGCGCACGAATGTTAGGCAGACCGGTGAGCGGATCGGTAAGCGCCCTCTCCTGCCACCCCTGTTTCAGCCATTCACTTTTCTGATAGATCTGCGACATGTAAAGCAGGCAGATAGCGAAAGAGATGAGTACCGACAGAATAAAGGAGAGCGAGTGGCCCGATTCAACGCCATTGAGAAAATTATAATTATAGGTCAACAACATGAGCGCTGAGGCTGCCCAGAATAAAGAGATGAGCGCATAGCTCAAACGACCAATACCCAGGGTAAAAAGAATGAAAACGGTCGGCATCAAATAACCCGCAATAAACTGCGACTCAAAAGGTGCGCATAAAATAGCGATCATTGAGACCAACAGCATCAGCCACACAACGATAAATAACGCTTTTTTGTTGCAAAAGAGGGGCTTCACGCTTCGCCGCCAGAATGTTCGGGCATAGCGAGGATTAATAATCATTCTTAATGGATAATAGAACATCATGGTGAAAATCAGGGCGGCGCAAATCAGACTCTGAATATCGATAACGTTATAAATTGCAGAGCCTTCGCCGAAATAGGAGGAGATTGTTACCGGGAAATCAAATAAATACCCCGCCAGATACATCGATAATTTGATGCCCACAGGCACCATAAATCCGAGCCATAAAATACGTATACCAATGTACTTATTCGGCATGCTGTGGCGCCAGCGCTTGCCCAGCATCAAACGGATAACGCCACAGGCGGCGAAGACGGAAAACGTCTGACAACATAATAAAACGATAGATTGTAGCGGGGCTAAATCAAAGTAATAAGCATTAGTAACACTAAAACTTAGCAACAAAGGAATGATTGCCCGTCGTCCAAATAACAACACGATGGCGAGCATGGCGCTTAAGGGCAGCCACGCTAAATAAACATCATTTTCGTTAACGATAGCGCGCGGAGAGATATAACGGGAAAAGGGGATCGCAATCAGGCTTAGCGCCAGGGCAATCATAAATATTTTTACATTATTGTAAATTTTTCTATTCATTAATCCGGGTAATCTATTTAACCATCGTCTTATTGACCGGATCGATAATAGGTTTATTAATTGGACGAATCAAGTTTAGGTCTATTTATGGACTTATTTATTGATTTGGATTGAGGTGAGGTATAGAAAATGACGTTAATTGCAACAAAAACAGTCTAAATATTTTACAAGATATAAAAAACCCCCGTCTGACGACGAGGGTTTAAATTTTGGTGGAGCTAAGCGGGATCGAACCGCTGACCTCTTGCATGCCATGCAAGCGCTCTCCCAGCTGAGCTATAGCCCCACATGTTACTTTACCTACCGTACTCTGTTGGGTTCAGAGTTTGGTGGAGCTAAGCGGGATCGAACCGCTGACCTCCTGCATGCCATGCAGGCGCTCTCCCAGTTGAGCTATAGCCCCATCGTAAAGCTGTCATGTTGACGGGCGGCATAATATGAATTCCGCCGCACAGTGTCAACGGCAAATTCAACCTCAGCCTTTCAACAGCCGAAAAATCATGCAAATGAATCACTTTGCGAGTCTGCTCGCAGCCAGGAGTTAAGCTTGTCACGTTTTCACGTAAAACGGTGCTATAAAATGAACCACTAATTAACCCCACAGATATTCAGGAAATTGTATGATCAAGGAACGAATGACGCCAGAAGAGTTAGCCCTGCTGACTGGCTATAGCCGACAGACCATCAATAAATGGGTACGCAAAGAGGGTTGGATTACATCGCCAAAACCAGGCGTTCAGGGCGGCAAGGCGCGTCTGGTACACGTCAATGAAAAAGTGCGCGACTTTATTCGCAGCGCACGCAGGGTAACAGAGTCGCCGGAAATGCCAGAAAAGGCGTACCACGAAGGCTCGCTTCACGCCCTGCTCCTGACGCTGGCGAATGAAATGACGCCGGATGAGCAAAAGCAGATGACATCTCTGTTACTGCGGGAAGGGATTACCGGATTGTTACAACGCTTAGGGATTCGCGACCAACGCTAATATGAAAAGATTACGCAGCAAAATGACCACGGAAGAGCTGGCGGACAGTCTGGGCGTCGCCCGACAAACCGTTAATCGCTGGATACGACAGAAAGGATGGAAAACGGAGGGTATCAACGGTGTAAAAGGCGGAAGAGCGAGGGTGATATGTATTGATGCGCACGTTAAGGAGCACATCATTAGCCTTCCCGCCATTCGTAACAGTCGGGCTGTTTACCATGCGGCAGAAAGCCCTTCACTCTATGGCGTGGCGACCTCATCCAGCCTGCTTCCACAAATTATCGACTCGCTGGAAAACATGACAACTGTCGAACAGGAACGTTTGCACAAGCTGCTCGCTCGCGAAGGTTTGCAGGGTTTTCTCACGCGTCTTGGTATTGCTGAATAACAGACATAAAAAACGGCAGGTTACCCTGCCGTTATTTGTATTTCACGAGCATTACTGCTGGCTTTCGCGCTCAGCAATAAAGCCCAGCGCCTTGTTGATACGCGCAACGCTACGTGATTTGCCAATGGCATGAACGGTCACGTCCAGCGCCGGAGACTGGCCTGCCCCCGTCACCGCAACGCGCAGCGGCATACCGACTTTACCCATGCCAATTTCCAACTCATCAGCGGTTGCCTGAATCGCGTGGTGAACATTTTCTGCAGTCCATTCGGTAATGGCTTCGAGTTTATCTCGCACCACTTCCAGCGGCTGACGCGCAACCGGACGCAGGTGTTTCTTGGCCGCGTCGGCGTCGAACGCGTCAAACTCTTCATAAAAGTAGCGGCAGCTCTCGGCGATCTCTTTCAGCGTTTTGCAACGCTCGCCAAGCAGCTTCACCAGATCCGCCAGTTCAGGGCCCGTACGGGTATCGATGTTTGCCTGCTCAATGTGCCATTGCAGATAAGTCGCCACATACTTTGGCTGCATGGTATTGATGTAGTGATGGTTCAGCCACAGCAGTTTGTCAGTGTTGAACGCGCTGGCTGATTTGCTTACCGAGTTCAGAGAGAAAAGCTCGATCATCTCTTCGCGGCTGAAGATCTCCTGGTCACCATGAGCCCAGCCCAGACGCACCAGATAGTTCAGTAGCGCTTCCGGCAGATAGCCGTCATCACGGTACTGCATCACGCTCACCGCGCCATGACGTTTGGACAGCTTTTTACCGTCGTCACCGTTGATCATCGATACGTGCGCATACACCGGTACAGGCGCGTTCAGCGCTTTAAGAATGTTGATCTGACGCGGGGTGTTATTGATATGGTCTTCACCACGGATCACGTGAGTGATTTCCATATCCCAGTCGTCCACAACCACGCAGAAGTTATAGGTTGGCGAGCCGTCAGTACGACGAATGATGAGGTCATCCAGCTCCTGGTTGCTGAATTCGATCGGGCCACGGATCTGGTCATCAAAGATAACAGAGCCATCCTGCGGGTTAGCAAAACGCACTACGCAAGGCTCATCAGCAGCATGCTCGCTGTGGTCATGACGGCAACGACCGTCATAACGCGGTTTTTCGCCTTTTGCCATTTGCTCTTCGCGCAGCGCATCCAGACGCTCCCTTGAGCAGTAGCACTTATAGGCCGTGCCTGCGACCAGCATCTCGTCAATTACGGCGTTATAGCGGTCAAAACGTTTGGTCTGGAAGTATGGGCCTTCGTCCCACTCCAGATTCAGCCAGTTCATCCCATCCATAATGGCTTCAATTGCTTCCGGCGTTGAGCGCTCCAGGTCGGTGTCTTCAATACGCAGCACAAACTCACCTTTGTTGTGGCGTGCGAAAAGCCAGGAGTAGAGAGCAGTACGTGCACCACCGACATGCAGATAGCCTGTCGGGCTCGGCGCGAAGCGAGTTTTGATTTTCATGAAATGGCCTTACGTTATAAAGATGCCGGTAATCGGCAAATCCTGGGAAGAAAACAATGGGCAATATTCTATCACTGTGGGCCGATTCCTCAATGTCGATCACTTTATCCGGTTCGAGATTGCTGTTTTTGTTTAGAAATCATGCACCACAGTCCGTTTTGCGATCGTTTTGACTAATTTTACGACGAACGAATAAAAACTTTAGAAAATGCGTTGACTCATTTTCAACTCTCCCTATAATGCGACTCCACACAGCGGGGGTGATTAGCTCAGTTGGTAGAGCATCTCCTTTACACGGAGGGGGTCGGCGGTTCGAGCCCGTCATCACCCACCATCTACTTCGGTAGACTCGCAGTGTAGATAAGAATTGAGATTGGGCGATTAGCTCAGTTGGTAGAGCATCTCCTTTACACGGAGGGGGTCGGCGGTTCGAGCCCGTCATCGCCCACCATTCTCACCTTATCGTGCAGTTCCGAAATGGGCGATTAGCTCAGTTGGTAGAGCATCTCCTTTACACGGAGGGGGTCGGCGGTTCGAGCCCGTCATCGCCCACCATTTCGGGTCGTTAGCTCAGTTGGTAGAGCAGTTGACTTTTAATCAATTGGTCGCAGGTTCGAATCCTGCACGACCCACCAATGTAAAAAAGCGCCCTAAAGGCGCTTTTTTGCTATCTGCGATATAGCACATCCCCATTGCAGCCAAACCGCTTGTTTTACTCAAGCTCACGCCTTCTTTGCCGATACCTCTATTTTATGGCGAAAAGGATCTCAATATGACAACTCTTAAGCCCGTTTCTCTGTCGGCGATGGAAATCGGCAGCGTAGATAACAGCTCCGGCGGAAACGACATTGCTTCCCAGATCACCCGTCTGACCAAACAGATAACGAAAGTCACTCAGCAACTCAAAGAAGTCGCCATGGGTGATGCCACAGCGGAAGAAAAGCAAAAGCAGCAAGAATTGCTCGAATCTCAGCTGGCTATGTTGCAGGCACAGCTGGCGCAATTGCAGCGTCAGCAGGCAGAAGAGGCGATGCCAAAACAGGAAAGCGGTCAGGCCGTGGCGGAAGGCGTCAATAAACCCTCCGCAGAACATCAGATTGATATCTATATCTGATCATTGGTTTCGTTAAAAAGTGGATCGCGCGTGCGGGCCTCCATCAGACGCATGGCCTGCATACGCACCACATCCCAGCAGGCATGAGCCGCTCCGGAAAGAGACCTGTTTTTACGGCGTACCAACATCAGCTGGCGTTCAATACAGGGCAGGAAACGCTTCACCGTTAAACGACTTCCCTGCGGCAGTGGCAGCGCCAGCGCAGGCAGAACGCTGATCCCAATCCCCGCTTCGACCATGGGGAAGAGCGTGGCAGGATGCCCAATCTCCTGCACAATGGTTGCCTTTACGCCCTGTGCGGCCAGTGCGGCATCTATAAGCGGGCGGCTACCTGATGCATAATCCTGTAACACCAGGTTTGCCCCCTGTAAGGCTTGCCAGGCCACCTGCGACAGCGATGCCAGAGGATCATCATCGCGGCAGAGCAATAAAAAGGGTTCCGAGAGTACCACTTCACATTCCAGGTCGCTTACCGCTCCGGGATCAATAACAATCCCGAAATCCACATCCCCCTGACGAATACTCTCCAGTACCCACTGCTGCGGCCTGTCGTGCAAAACAAAATCGATATCCGGATAGCGGTGATTACTTTCAGCGATGCACTGGGGAATAAGATGCGCCGAAATCGTCTGGCTCGCCGCCACTCTCACGGTACCGGAAAGCTGTTGTCCAAGCCGTCCGACGTCTCTCAGCGTACTGTTCAGTTCATCCAGCAGCCTTTCAAGACGCGTTGCCAGCTGATGTCCCGCTTCGGTGAGCACCACTTCGCGCGTAGTGCGGTCGAGCAGTTTCACGCCGGTTTGAGTTTCCAGCTCTTTCACGCTATGGCTCACCGCCGACTGGCTGAGGCCAATCATCTCCCCTGCCCGACTGAAGCTGTGGGCCTGCGCGACGGTGACGAAAACACGAAGCTGACGTAGTGAATAATTCATCTGTATAATTCATGAATGGATGCAATAAATCAATTTTATTTCTCAAAGGGAAGAAAGCACAATAGCGGCATCTGTTTTCAGGAGTGATTATGAAACTTTTTCGTATCCTTGATCCGTTTACGCTGACCCTGATTGGTGTCGTCTTGCTGGCCTCGTTCTTCCCGGCGCGGGGCGGTTTCGTTCCGGTCATTGAAGGGCTGACCACGGCAGCCATTGCCCTGTTGTTCTTTATGCATGGCGCCAAACTCTCCCGGGAAGCCATTATTGCAGGCGGTAGCCACTGGCGACTGCACCTCTGGGTAATGTGCAGCACCTTTATCCTCTTCCCTGTTCTGGGCGTGCTGTTTGCCTGGTGGGCGCCGGTGAATGTCGATCCGGCACTCTATACCGGTTTCCTTTATCTGTGCATTTTGCCGGCCACCGTGCAGTCTGCTATTGCCTTTACCTCGCTGGCTGGCGGCAACGTCGCGGCGGCGGTCTGTTCTGCTTCGGCTTCCAGCCTGCTCGGGATCTTTGTTTCACCGCTGCTGGTCGGTCTGCTGATGAACATGCACGGTGCAGAAGGTAATCTGGAGCAGGTGGGTAAAATTTGTCTGCAACTGCTACTGCCGTTTGTGCTCGGACACTTATCCCGCCCCTGGATTGGGGCGTTTGTGGCGAAACACAAAAAATGGATCGGGAAAACGGACCAAAGCTCCATTCTGCTGGTGGTTTACACGGCCTTCAGCGAAGCCGTGGTGAACGGCATCTGGCACAGGGTGGGCGCAGGATCGCTGCTGTTTATTGTGGTGGTAAGCATTGTTCTGCTGACAATTGTGATCGCGGTTAACGTCTTTGTGGCCCGCAAATGCGGCTTCAATAAGGCCGATGAAATCACCATCGTATTCTGTGGATCGAAAAAGAGCCTGGCCAACGGGATCCCGATGGCCAATATTCTGTTCCCGACGTCGGTCATTGGGATGATGGTACTGCCGCTGATGATTTTCCATCAGATCCAGCTGATGGTGTGTGCGGTACTGGCGCGGCGTTACAAGGCACAGACTGAAAAGCTGGCGCAGGAAGAGACCCGCGCCGCGAAAGTTTAAGGATGTTTCAGGGGCTGCACCAGCTGGGTCAGCCCCTCTGTTTTGATCAGTAATGTGATAGCCATCAGCTCGCCAAGACGCCCGGCAGGAAACTCATCCTTACGGGCAAACCACAGCAGATATTCTTCCGGTAAATCAATCAGCCTGCGGCCCTTATATTTACCGAACGGCATCTCCGTATTGGCGATCTCAACGAGCTGCTCTTTTTCCACATCACTCTCCTAAAAGGCGCATCATTTCCGCTTCATCGATCACCTCGATGCCGAGCTCCTGCGCTTTTGCCAGCTTCGAACCGGCCGCTTCCCCGGCGATCACCAGGTCGGTTTTCTTTGACACGCTTCCCGCCACTTTTGCCCCAAGCGCCACCAGGCGCGCTTTCGCGTCATCACGCGAGAGCTGGCTCAGACTGCCGGTCAGCACCACCGTTTTACCTGCAAACGGGCTGTCGATCTCTTCTGCATTAACCACTACCGGTGCGGGCCAGTGAATGCCCTGTTCCAGTAATTTACCGATCACTTCACGGTTGCTCTCTTCGGCGAAGAAGTTGAAGACGTGGGTAGCGACCACTATACCAACGTCAGGGACTTTCTGTAGTTCGTCGATGGTGGCTTTCTCAAGAGCCTCCAGCGTGCCGAAATACGCCGCCAGCCCTGCCGCCGTCGCCTCTCCGACTTCACGAATGCCGAGCGCGTAAAGGAAACGGGCAAAGGTAGTATTTTTGGCCGCCTCGAGCGCATTGACCACGTTCTGGGCAGATTTCGGCCCCATACGATCAAGACCGGTCAGCTTACCTGCCGTCAGGGTAAAGAGGTCCGCTGGCGTATGGACATACTCTTTCTCAACTAACTGGTCGATGATCTTGTCACCCATTCCGTCGACGTCCATCGCCCGGCGGGAGACAAAGTGCTTCAGGGACTCTTTACGCTGCGCGCCGCAGATTAACCCGCCCGTACAGCGCGTTACCGCTTCACCTTCCACGCGCTCAACGTCCGAACCACATACCGGACAATGGGCAGGAAACTCGATGGCACGGGTATCGGCAGGACGTTCTGATTCCACTACGTTAACCACCTGCGGGATCACATCGCCCGCGCGGCGAATCACCACTTTGTCACCAATTCGCAGCCCCAGACGGGCAATTTCATCGGCGTTATGCAGCGTAGCGTTACTGACCAGCACGCCAGCCACCTGCACAGGCTCCAGACGCGCCACAGGCGTAATCGCACCCGTACGTCCTACCTGAAATTCCACGTCGCGAACGAAGGTCATCTGCTCCTGCGCCGGGAACTTAAAGGCCACTGCCCAGCGTGGCGCCCGGGCAACAAAACCCAACTGTTCCTGCAATGCCAGGGAGTTAACCTTGATCACTACGCCATCAATATCAAACCCGAGCGTGGGACGATCTTCTTCCACCTTGTGATAGAACGCCAGCACCGCCTCTGGAGAGTCGCAAAGCTGCACGCGGTTGCTTACCGGCAAACCCCACTCTTTGAACTGCATTAAACGACCCAGGTGGGTATCCGGAAGGTCACCGCCTTCCAGGATCCCGACGCCGTAGCAGAAGAAAGTAAGCGGTCGCTTCGCGGTGATACGCGGATCGAGCTGGCGCAGCGAACCTGCCGCCGCGTTACGCGGGTTTGCAAACACTTTACCCCCGGTACGACGCGCTTCTTCATTGATCTTCTCAAACCCCGCCTGCGGAAGGAAAACTTCCCCGCGCACTTCCAGCCGCGCAGGAATGTTATCGCCACGCAGCTTCAGCGGGATCGCACGAATGGTGCGCACATTGGTGGTGATGTCTTCCCCGGTGGTGCCGTCGCCGCGCGTTGCGGCACGTACCATCACGCCGTTCTCATAAAGAATGCTGACGGCCAGACCATCCAGTTTTAGCTCGCAGCACCAGCTCAGATTGTCGACGCTCTTCAGGCGATCCTGCACGCGCTTGTTGAAAGCCAGAAAACTCTCTTCATCAAACACGTTATCCAGCGACAGCATCGGCACTTCGTGGCGCACCTGGCTGAAAGCACCCAGCGGTTCCGCGCCGACGCGCTGCGTTGGGGAATCGGGCGTAATCAGCTCCGGGTGCTGCGCTTCCAGATCGCGCAGTTCACGCATCAGGCGGTCATATTCCGCATCCGGCACTTCCGGTGCGTCCATAACATGATAGAGATATTCATGATGGCGAAGCGTGGTTCGCAGTTCAGTAAGTTGTTGTTCGATTGAGTCCATATCGCACCATCAATGAGAAAAACCCCCGACAGGCGGGGGTTGAGGAGGAGTTGAAGTAAACGCGACGATTACGCGTTAGCTTCCTTAACTTCGCGGATGCGGTCCTGATATTCGCGCAGTTTCTGCGGCGTCATCATACGACGCTGATCGTCGAGCACAACACCGCCCACTTCGTCGGCGATGTGCTGAGCGGACTGTAGCATCAGCTTAAAGTTTTGCAGCTCGTCACCGTAGGACGGCACCTGCATAAAGATCGTAACCCCAGGCGTGACGAAATCACCGGTCATTTCCGGGTCAAACGTGCCTGGATTGACCATATTGGCCAGGCTGAACAGCGCCGGACCGCTGCCGTCAGGACTCAGGTGGCGATGGAAAATATTCATGTCGCCGAACTTGAAGCCTGCCTGTTGGATGCTGTTGAGCAGCACGTCACCGTTCAGATGGGTGCCATGATGAGCAGCCACATTCATGATGATTACCGCTTCTTTACGCTGCGGCTTTTCAACAACCGGTTCTGGCTCAACAACAGGCTCTGGCTCAACGCGCGGAGCGGGCTGTGGCGCAGGCGGTGCAGATTCAGGCTGCGGTTGTTCTACCGGCTGCGGCTGTTGCACTGGCTGTGGCTGATGCACTGGCTGTGCAGGCTGTTGCACAGGTTGCTGCTGTACAGGCTGTGGCGCAACGGGCTGCTGTTGCACAGGCTGCTGCGACGGATGACGAACAGGTTCTTCCACTGGCGGCGGCGCTGGCTGGCGCGGCTGGGCAGAGGCATACGGTGGTTGATACTGGTGCTGCGGAGCGCGGGGAGCTTCATGCTCTCCATGCGCTGCGCCGGGCGCAGTATTGACCCGATGAACACGAACTTCACCCACACCGTCGTCGTCAAGACCGTCGATGTCGTCTTCAACGTCATCGTCTTCGCGACTGGACTTCATGCGCTTCAGTGGACGATCGCGAAACATAGAGGAACGCTCTTTACGGCTGGTCCAGAAACCATGTACCAGTAAAGCGATTATGGCGATCGCGCCAACAATGATTAATATCAGACGCAAATCCTGCATCATTATATTCTCTGTTGTTCTAACACCTTGCCACCACGGCAAACATTTACTCACTAAGAGTATTTGCCGTTTACGTCAAGTGCAAGTGTATGCAGAGCATTCACAGCATAAAGATGAACTAAATCGTGCTTTTTGCTGGTTTTTCGAACATTTCCGAACTGGTCATTGGCCCGTAACTGGATAATATAGGCGGGCAATTCCACTGGTTGTGTAAAAAGGAGTACAGCCTGGTATGGTTTCAACATCTTCTTCTGCCCCACGTAGCGGGGTCTGGTACTTTTCTCAGGGCTGGAAACTGGTCTCCCTGCCGGGCATTCGACGCTTCGTTGTTTTGCCGTTACTGATCAACATTATTCTGATGGGGGGCGCGTTCTGGTGGCTGTTCACCAGACTGGAAAGCTGGATCCCTTCCCTGATGAGCTATGTGCCGGACTGGTTACAGTGGTTGGACTACCTGCTCTGGCCGATTGCGGTTATCTCCGTGCTGCTGGTTTTCGGCTATTTCTTTTCGACGATAGCTAACTGGATAGCCGCGCCGTTCAACGGTCTGCTGGCCGAACAGTTGGAAGCGCGCCTGACCGGTGCGGCGCCGCCTGACACGGGCGTACTGGGGATCGTGAAAGATGTCCCCCGCATCATGAAGCGCGAATGGCAGAAGTTTGCGTGGTACCTGCCGCGGGCGATTGTGCTGCTCATCCTTTATTTTGTACCCGGGATCGGCCAGACGGTCGCACCCGTGCTGTGGTTCCTGTTCAGCGCCTGGATGCTTGCTATCCAGTACTGTGATTATCCGTTCGATAACCACAAAGTGCCGTTTAAAGAGATGCGCACTGCCCTGCGCACTCAGAAGGTTGCCAATATGCAGTTTGGTGCCCTTACCAGCCTGTTCACCATGATCCCTTTCCTGAATCTGTTCATCATGCCCGTTGCCGTTTGCGGCGCGACGGCGATGTGGGTGGACTGCTACCGTGCTAAGCACGCGTTATGGAAGTAATGCAAAAATGTGTAAAAGAGGGGTGGCTTATGCCGCCCCTTATTCCATACTGATCCCCATTATTTCCTTGCAGCATATAGATATGCGATTTCCTTACTTCCCCATACCTGTTCAACAGGTATGCTGGGTCGGTATCCCAATTTCATACAGTTAAGGACAGGCCATGAGTAAGATTTATGAAGACAACTCGCTGACTATCGGTCATACGCCCCTGGTTCGACTGAACCGTATCGGTAATGGACGCATTCTGGCGAAGGTGGAATCTCGTAACCCAAGCTTCAGCGTTAAATGCCGTATCGGTGCGAATATGATTTGGGATGCTGAAAAGCGTGGCGTGCTGAAACCTGGCGTTGAGCTGGTTGAACCCACCAGCGGCAATACCGGTATCGCCCTGGCCTATGTTGCGGCGGCGCGCGGCTATAAGCTGACGCTGACTATGCCTGAAACCATGAGCATTGAGCGCCGTAAGCTGCTGAAAGCGTTGGGTGCGAATCTGGTCCTCACGGAAGGCGCGAAAGGCATGAAGGGCGCGATTCAGAAGGCCGAAGAAATCGTCGCCAGCGATCCTGCAAAGTATCTGCTGCTCCAGCAGTTCAGCAACCCGGCCAACCCGGAAATTCATGAGAAAACCACCGGCCCGGAAATCTGGGAAGATACCGACGGTCAGGTTGATGTGTTTATCTCCGGCGTAGGCACCGGCGGTACGCTGACCGGGGTGTCTCGCTATATTAAAGGCACGAAAGGTAAAAAAGATCTGATTACCGTTGCCGTTGAGCCAACCGACTCGCCGGTTATCGCTCAGGCGCTGGCAGGCGAAGAGATCAAACCAGGTCCGCACAAAATCCAGGGTATCGGCGCTGGCTTTATTCCAGGCAACCTCGATCTGAAGCTGATCGATAAAGTGGTCGCCATCACCAATGAAGAAGCCATCTCCACGGCGCGTCGCCTGATGGACGAGGAAGGCATTCTGGCGGGTATCTCTTCCGGTGCGGCGGTTGCTGCAGCTCTCAAACTGCTGGAAGACGAAACCTTTACCAACAAGAATATTGTGGTTATCCTACCGTCTTCGGGTGAGCGTTACTTAAGCACAGCACTGTTTGCCGATCTGTTCACAGAGAAAGAACTGCAACAGTGATGCCAGTATGTTAAAAACGCGTAAAAAAGCACCTTTTCAGGTGCTTTTTTGTGGCCTGCTTCAAAGTTTTACCCCTCCTGGCATTGCTTCACCCCGTTGGGTCTGGTATTTAAACCAGCAATTATTTTGATGCGCGAAATTAATCGGTGGACGAAATAGCGCTGCTGAATCGATTTTATGATTTGGTTCAAGTCTTGCTTTCACTGCATAATGTTTAATGACGATTGAAACGTCAGCGCTAACTATACAGGCTAAAGTTAAGTCGCCAGGCTAGACTTTAGTTCCACAACACTAAACCTATAAGTTGGGGAAATACAATGTTCCAGCAAGAAGTTACCATTACCGCTCCGAACGGTCTGCACACCCGCCCTGCTGCTCAGTTTGTTAAAGAAGCGAAAGGCTTCACTTCTGAAATCACTGTGACTTCCAACGGCAAAAGCGCTAGCGCAAAAAGCCTGTTCAAGCTGCAAACTCTGGGTCTGACTCAGGGTACCGTTGTTACCATCTCCGCTGAAGGTGAAGACGAGCAGAAAGCAGTTGAGCATCTGGTTAAGCTGATGGCTGAACTCGAGTAAGTTTACCGGGTTCTTTTCAATATCAGTCACAAGTAAGGTAGGGTTATGATTTCAGGCATTTTAGCATCCCCGGGTATCGCTTTCGGCAAAGCATTGCTGCTGAAAGAAGACGAAATCGTCATTGACCGGAAAAAAATTTCTGCCGACAAGGTTGATCAGGAAGTTGAACGTTTTCTGAGCGGTCGTGCCAAGGCATCTGCGCAACTGGAAGCGATTAAAACTAAAGCTGGCGAAACTTTCGGTGAAGAAAAAGAAGCCATCTTCGAAGGGCACATTATGCTGCTCGAAGATGAGGAGCTGGAGCAGGAAATCATAGCCCTGATTAAAGATAAAGGCATGACGGCCGACGCGGCTGCGCATGAAGTTATCGAAGGTCAGGCAACTGCCCTGGAAGAACTGGACGATGAATACCTGAAAGAGCGTGCGGCTGACGTACGTGACATCGGTAAGCGCCTGCTGCGCAACATCCTGGGTCTGGCCATCATCGATCTGAGCGCGATTCAGGACGAAGTCATCCTGGTTGCCGCTGACCTGACCCCGTCTGAAACCGCACAGCTGAACCTGAACAAGGTGCTGGGTTTCATTACTGATGCAGGTGGACGTACCTCCCACACCTCTATCATGGCGCGTTCTCTGGAGCTGCCAGCCATCGTGGGTACCGGTAGCGTCACCTCGCAGGTGAAAAACGACGACTATCTGATTCTAGATGCCGTAAACAACGTGGTTTACGTCAACCCAACTAACGATGTGATCGAGCAGCTGCGTTCCGTTCAGGAGCAGGTTGCTACCGAGAAAGCGGAACTCGCTAAACTGAAAGATCTGCCAGCCATCACGCTGGACGGCCATCAGGTTGAAGTGTGCGCTAACATCGGTACCGTACGTGACGTTGACGGCGCTGAGCGCAACGGTGCGGAAGGTGTAGGTCTGTATCGTACTGAATTCCTGTTCATGGACCGCGACGCCCTGCCAACGGAAGAAGAGCAGTTTGCAGCGTACAAAGCGGTTGCGGAAGCGTGCGGCTCGCAGGCCGTTATCGTCCGCACCATGGATATCGGTGGCGACAAAGAGCTGCCGTACATGAACTTCCCGAAAGAAGAGAACCCGTTCCTGGGCTGGCGTGCCGTACGTATCGCCATGGATCGCAAAGAGATCCTGCGTGACCAGGTTCGCGCTATCCTGCGTGCATCCGCTTTCGGTAAGCTGCGCATCATGTTCCCGATGATCATCTCTGTTGAAGAAGTGCGTGCACTGAAGAAAGAGATTGAAATCTACAAGCAGGAACTGCGTGACGAAGGTAAAGCATTTGACGAGTCAATCGAGATCGGCGTGATGGTGGAAACACCCGCAGCCGCGACCATTGCACGTCATTTAGCCAAAGAAGTTGATTTCTTTAGTATCGGTACCAATGATTTAACGCAGTACACCCTGGCAGTTGACCGTGGTAATGATATGATTTCACATCTCTACCAGCCAATGTCGCCGTCTGTACTGAATTTGATCAAGCAAGTTATTGATGCTTCTCATGCAGAAGGTAAATGGACTGGCATGTGTGGTGAGCTTGCAGGCGACGAACGTGCTACACTTCTGTTGCTGGGTATGGGTCTGGACGAATTCTCTATGAGCGCCATTTCCATCCCGCGCATCAAGAAGATTATCCGTAACACGAACTTCGAAGATGCGAAGGTATTAGCAGAGCAGGCTCTTGCTCAACCGACAACGGACGAGTTAATGACGCTGGTTAACAAGTTCATTGAAGAAAAAACAATCTGCTAATCCACGAGATGCGGCCCAAATTACTGCTTAGGAGATAAGTCTAATGGGTTTATTTAGTAAACTGTTCGGTGACAAAAGCAATAGCGACTCCGGAACTATTGAGATTGTTGCTCCGCTCTCCGGCGAGATCGTCAATATCGAAGACGTGCCGGATGTAGTGTTTGCTGAGAAAATCGTTGGTGATGGCATTGCTATCAAACCAACTGGCAACAAAATGGTTGCTCCAGTTGACGGTACCATTGGTAAGATTTTTGAAACCAACCATGCGTTCTCTATCGAATCCGATAGCGGTATCGAACTGTTCGTTCACTTCGGTATCGACACCGTTGAACTGAAAGGCGAAGGCTTCAAACGTATCGCGGAAGAAGGCCAGCGTGTTAAAGTTGGCGACCCTGTAATTGAATTCGATCTGCCACTGCTGGAAGAAAAAGCGAAGTCTACCCTGACTCCGGTTGTTATCTCCAACATGGACGAAATCAAAGAGCTGATCAAACTGTCTGGCAGCGTTACCGTGGGTGAAACCCCGGTTATCCGCATCAAGAAGTAATTCTTGCCGCACGGTAAAATGGCGCCTTCGGGCGCCATTTTTGTTTATGCAGGCAGAATAAGCTCGTCGTAGCCTTTCGACTGCGTATAGATCATCACGTCAGTCACCCTGTCGCCCGCCATGCGAATGGCGTCGGCCACGGTTTTACCGCCGACGATACCGCTCACCAGCTCCGAACAGAACAGATCCCCCGTCCCTTTCAGATCCGTCTCAACGCGCGGGTGTGCGCTTACGGTAACGCCCTCCTCGCTCACCAGCACGACGTGGATATTTTGCGGATCGTCAGCCACTGGCGCGCTGGTGATCGCCACCCATTTAAGCGTGTCAGACAGCAGCCCCTGCGCGGCGGCAATGGCGCTCTCCGGCGTACGGCACGGTTTGCCGCTCAGCACTTCCAGCTCAAACACGTTGGGCGTAATGCCCTGGGCCAGCGGGAGCAGGTGCTCACGGTAGGCTTCAGGAATATCCGGCTTCACGTACATCCCGCTGTCGA
This sequence comes from Enterobacter cloacae complex sp. 402C9, assembly GCF_050030745.1. Classification (NCBI taxonomy): domain Bacteria; kingdom Pseudomonadati; phylum Pseudomonadota; class Gammaproteobacteria; order Enterobacterales; family Enterobacteriaceae; genus Enterobacter; species Enterobacter cloacae complex sp. 402C9. The sequence continues at coordinate 3,314,004 of NZ_JBLGUW010000001.1, forward strand.
TGTCTCCGATTACCGGGTCGACCAGCACCAGCAGATCGGGATGTTGAACTTTGATCGCCTTCAGCCACTGCGCCAGCAGCACGATCTGGCTGGCGCTGCCCATATAGCCGGTAGTGACCGCTTTTAGCTCGCGCAGGATCTCGCGCTCTTCCAGCGCCTTCAAGTAGCCGCTGAACCACTCGTCCGGGATCACTCCGCCGTAGAAGGTGTCGTAGTGAGGCGTATTGCTGAACAGCACCGTAGGCACGGCGGTAACGTTCAGTCGATGGGTGCGAATATTTGGCACCGCGATGCTGTTTCCCACACTGCCGTACACCACCTGCGACTGAACGGCGACAATATCGGTTTGCTGCGCCCGGGTGTTATCCCGGAATAAAATCATCTCCATGACGCTTAAATCCCCGCCCCCTGCGAATAACTCTCTTCACCAAAGACGCCGGTCGACAGGTAGCGATCGCCGCGATCGCAAATAATCGCTACCACTACTGCACCCGGGTTTGCCTTAGCCACCCGAATCGCCCCCGCTACCGCGCCACCCGAACTGACGCCGCAGAAGATGCCTTCACGCACGGCCAGCTCACGCATGGTATTTTCCGCCTCGCGCTGATGAATATCCAGCACCTGGTCCACAAGCTGCGCATTAAAGATGCCCGGCATATACTCCGCGGGCCAGCGGCGAATGCCCGGAATACTGCTTCCCTCTTCCGGCTGGAGGCCGACAATCGTCACCGGCTGCTCCTGCTCGCGCAGAAAACGTGACACACCGGTGATCGTGCCCGTGGTCCCCATGCTGGAGACAAAGTGGGTGATGCGCCCGCCGGTTTGCTGCCAGATTTCCGGGCCGGTGGAGGAGTAGTGCGCGTACGGGTTGTCCGGGTTATTAAACTGGTCGAGCAGCTTGCCTTCCCCGCGCTCCGCCATCGCTAACGCTAAATCTCGCGCCCCTTCCATCCCCTGCTCTTTGCTCACCAGAATCAGCTCGGCCCCGTAGGCACGCATGGCGGCACGGCGCTCCTGGCTCATGTTATCCGGCATCAGCAGCTTCATACGATAGCCTTTCAGGGCGGCTATCATCGCCAGTGCGATACCGGTGTTACCGCTGGTGGCTTCGATCAGCACATCGCCGGGCTTTATCTCGCCGCGCTTTTCGGCCTGAACAATCATCGACAGCGCCGCCCGGTCTTTCACCGACCCCGCCGGGTTATTGCCTTCAAGTTTGACCCAGATTTCGCTGCCGTTGTCACACCCCATGCGCTGAAGTTTGACCAGAGGGGTGTTGCCGATGGTGTGTTCGAGTGTATTCACGTTTTTTACTCAATAAAAAGCCCGGTAAGCATCACGCCACCGGGCGAAAAACATACTCAATAACCTATCAGGCTGACTCCGCCAGAGCAATATCCTCGCGCGTCTCGATGCGCTCGTTCCCGTGATAAATGCGCGCGTGTTGCAGCCCCACAAACAGGCGTTCCCCCCGGTGCGGCGGCTCGTCGTCACGCATAACTACGGTTAGCGGCTCGGTGTACCAGCCCAGGGGCTGTACCACTAATTGGGTGTAGTGGCCTTTAGGGCTAGCTTCCAGCACCTGCACCGGAAGCGGTGAATCCAGGCTGGTACGGCGGCTGACGTCCACTTCCCACGGACGCAGGAACAGATCCACCGGCCCCTGATGCGCGGAGGTATACCCCAGCGGCCAGCGGTGCGCGCCAACGTGGAACTGACCGCCGCGAATGGTGCCCTGAAGGCGGTTTACTTCTCCCATAAACTCCAGCACAAAGCGGGTCGCCGGTTCACGCCAGAGCTGCTCTGGCTCGTCAACCTGCTCAATGTTGCCCTGACTCATTACCACCACGCGGTCGGCCACTTCCATCGCCTCTTCCTGATCGTGGGTCACGAAAACGCTGGTGAACTGGAGTTCCTCATGCAGCTGACGCAGCCAACGGCGCAGCTCTTTTCGCACCTGCGCATCCAGCGCGCCAAACGGTTCGTCCAGTAGCAGGATTTGCGGTTCAACGGCTAACGCACGCGCCAGCGCCACGCGCTGTTTCTGACCGCCAGAAAGCTGTGCCGGGAAGCGGTCCGCCAGATGAGCCAGCTGCACCATCTCCAGCAGTTTGGTCACTTTCGCTTTGATGGCGGCCGCATTCGGACGCTCACGACGCGGCAGTACGGTCAGACCAAACGCGATGTTGTCGAATACCTTCATGTGGCGGAACAGGGCGTAGTGCTGGAATACAAAACCCACTTTACGGTCGCGGGCATGCAAACGGCTTACGTCCGTACCGTGGAAGCGGATATGTCCGCTGGTCTGGTGCTCAAGCCCGGCGATAATACGCAGCAGCGTGGTTTTACCGGAGCCAGACGGCCCCAGCAGCGCCACCATTTGTCCGGAAGGGATATCCAGCGAGATATCATTCAGCACCTGGGTGCGACCAAAAGACTTCTTAATATTGGCAATCTCAATGCTCATGATTTCCCTCCTGATGCTGACGTTTTTCCTGATTCTCTAAACGCCACTGCACCACACTCTTCAAAAACAGGGTCAAAATCGCCATCAGCGTCAGCAACGCTGCGGCAGTAAAGGAACCGACGGTGTTGTAGTCCTGTTCCAGTAATTCAATCTGTAACGGCAGCGACAGGGTTTCGCCGCGAATCGAGCCGGATACTACCGACACCGCGCCAAACTCACCGATCGCACGGGCGTTGGTCAGCACCACGCCGTAAAGCAGTGCCCAGCGGATATTCGGCAGCGTGACGCGGCGGAACATCTGCCAGCCGGAAGCGCCGAGCAGCACCGCGGCTTCATCTTCATGGCTGCCCTGGCTGAGCATCACCGGCACCAGCTCGCGTACCACGAACGGACAGGTGACAAAGACGGTCACCAGCACCATCCCCGGCCAGGCGAACATGATCTGCAGGTCGTGTTCATCCAGCCAGCCTCCCAGCGGGCCATTGGAACCGTAGAAGAGCAGATAAACCAGACCCGCCACCACCGGTGACACCGCAAACGGGATATCCAGCAGGGTCAGCAGCAGCTGACGCCCCGGGAAGTTAAAGCGCGTTACCAGCCAGGCCAGCAATACGCCAAACACCAGATTCACCGGGACGGTGATCAGGGCAATCATGACCGTCAGCCAGATGGCGTGGAGCATGTCCGGATCGGCCAGGTTTTGCAGCGCGGGCATAATCCCTTTGCTGAAGGCCTGAACGAAGATGTACACCATCGGCACGACGAGAATGAATGCGGAGACCAGCACGCCGGTACCAATCAGAAACCATTTGCCCCAGTTGATGCGGGGCGCGTCATAGCGCTTCAATTGCGTAACTTCCGCCATCAGTGACCTACCACACGTCGACCAAAGCGACTTTGCAGAGTGTTAATCGAGAACAGCAGTAGCAGCGACGCGGCAAGGATCACCGAGGCAATCGCACTCGCGGCCGGATAATCAAACTCCTGCAAACGGACAAAAATCATCAGCGAGGTTACTTCGGTTTTCCACGCGATGTTCCCGGCGATAAAAATGACCGCGCCAAACTCACCGAGGCTGCGGGTAAAGGAGAGCGCGATACCCGCCAGCAACGCCGGAGAGAGTTCCGGCAGTACGACCTTGCGAAAACTCTGCCAGCGCGTGGCGCCGAGCGTTTCCGCGGCCTCTTCGTATTCGGGTCCTAACTCTTCCAGCACCGGCTGCACGGTGCGTACCACAAACGGGATGCTGGTAAAGGCCATGGCCACCGCGATACCGAGCCAGGTATAGGTCACTTTGATATCAAACTTCGCCAGCCACTCACCGTAAAACCCGTTCACGGAGAAGAGCGACGCCAGCGTCAAACCGGCAACCGCCGTCGGCAGGGCAAACGGCAGATCCATCAGCGCGTCGAGCAGGGTGCGGCCCGGGAAGCGATAGCGAGTTAAGATCCACGCCATCAGCAGGCCAAACACGCCGTTAAAAATCGAGGCCACGAACGCAGACAGCAGGGTGACCTTGTAGGCCGCCACCACCTGCGGGTTAGTAATCACTTCCCAGTACTGGGACCAGCTCATCTCAGCGAGCTGCATCACCAGCGCGCTGAGCGGTAATAACAAAATCAGACAGACGAACAGCAGGCTGGTCCCGAGGCTTAAGGTAAAGCCCGGCAGCACACGTCTGGAGGACACTGCAAACATTACTTACGCCCCGCTGCCAGCAGTTTGTCCAACTCACCGCCGCTGACAAAATGCGTTTTCATGACCTCAGGCCAGGCGCCAAAATGATCTTCCACGCGGAACAGCTCGGTCTGCGGGAATTTGTCTTTCAGCTTGCTCATCACGTCCGGGTTGTTGACACGGTAGTAGTAGTCGGTGATAACGGTTTGCGCCTGCGGGCTGTACAGATAGTTCAGGTAGGCTTTCGCCGCCTTTTCTGTGCCGTTAGCCTTAACGTTTTTATCCACCCACGCCACCGGGAACTCGGCCAGAATGTTCGTTTTCGGGATAACCACTTCGAAGCCCTGCGCTTCGTACTGTTTACGAATATTGTTCACTTCGGATTCAAAGCTGATCAGCACGTCGCCCAGCCCGCGCTCGGCGAAGGTGGTGGTTGCGCCACGACCGCCGGTATCAAACACCTCGACGTTTTTCAGGAACTGGGTCATAAACTGTTCGGTTTTCGCTTTATCGTTACCGTCAGCTTTGTCCGCCGCGCCCCACGCCGCCAGATAGGTGTAACGTGCGTTGCCGGAGGTTTTCGGATTCGGGAAGATCAGCTTTACGTCTGAACGCACCAGGTCGTTCCAGTCGTGGATGTTCTTCGGGTTGCCCTTGCGCACCAGGAAGCCCATGGTGGAGTAAAATGGCGAACTGTTGTTCGGCAGGCGGCTTTGCCAGTTCGCCGGGATCAGTTTGCCTTTGTCGTGCAGGATCTGCACGTCCGTGACCTGGTTGTAGGTCACCACGTCCGCTTTCAGCCCCTGCAAAATGGCCAGCGCCTGCTTAGATGAGCCAGCGTGCGACTGCTTGATGGTCAGCTTGTCGCCGTTGTTCTCTTTCGCCCACTGCTGTTCAAATGCGGGATTAAGGGCGGCAAACAGCTCGCGCGAAACATCATAAGAACTGTTCAGCAACTCGGTTGCCTGCGCCTGCGCCACCAGCAGTAAACCTGCCAGTGCCAGCGATCCTTTTTTCAGTACAGTAACGGCCATTGCGCACCCTTATAAATGTGATGACTATCTAATAGTCATAATATTTATAACGGAGTCTAAAGGAGTAACGGTTTTATATACCGTTTGGTGATTTAGAAGCAGAAAAGGGAATAAGAGGTGCGGGAGATATTGCCGGGTGGCGCTCACGCTTACCCGGCCTACGAATAGAGAGCGATTTACAACGCCAGCAGGCGCTCAACGGACGGCGCAAAGTAGTAGCCGCCGGTCACCGGGCGGGTGAAGCGCAGCATGGCGTCACGCTTACCGTCGGTATCGCCAAACATGCTCAGCAGCTGCTGTTCGATGTTGTAGAGGCGTGCGCAGTAAGCGCAGAAGTACAGGCCGTGCGTACCGCTCGCGGTGCCGTACGGCAGGCTCTGGCGAACAATCTTCAGCCCCTTACCGTCTTCTTTAAGGTCAACGCGGGACAGGTGGGAAGTGACCGGACGCGCATCGCCGTCAATCTCTTCATTGGCATCTTTGGTACGGCCAATCATCATCTCCTGGTCATGCACGCTCATGCGGTTAAGCTGCCTGAGGTTATGCTCCCAGCGCTGGACGAACACATAGCTGCCGCCCGCGTCCACGCCATCCTTGATTACAGCCACCTCGCGACGCGTCTCTTCCCCGGCCGGGTTTTCGGTGCCGTCGACGAAGCCGCTCAAATCGCGCTCTTCCACCCAGCGGAAACCGTGGATCTCTTCCTGCACGTCGATACTGTCACCAAAGGCCTCAATCGCAGCCTGAGCGACAGAAAAGTTCACGTCGTGACGCAGGGAGAGGATATGGATCAGAACGTCATACTGGGTGGCGGGCGCAAGACCTTTGCCATAAGGAATAAAGTCTTTCAGCTCTTCTGCGCCTTCGCCGCCGCTCAGATGACGCCAGACGGTGCTGCCAAAGGCGACCACCGCGCCCAGATGGGCTTCGGGGAATTTGGCCTGGAAGGTGGCCAGTTTATCAACGAAAACTTTGCTGGCCGCGCGCAGGGCATCCACGTCCCCTTTGACGTTGGCTTCAATCCAAATCGCCGCCCGGCAATGTTCTGGCAAAATGCCACTCTGAACCTGAGACATCGCTCCTCCTGAAAAAAAGATGCCACGACAGCGTGGCATTGATGGCGGCTATTATACCTGGATTTCAGCGAGGCGGCTTGCTCAGGCGCAAATTACTGCTTCCAGATAATTTTGCTCACTTTCCACTTTTTCAGGGTGTCGTCAGACGGCATTAACCCTTCCGGACCATTCCAGGTGCCGCTGAATACATAGCTAATGTGCTGGCTGCCGTCGGCCTTACACTCGACCGCCACGCTGTCATCCGACGGCACGCTGGCGCAGTGGCCAAACGCTTTCTGATAGAGTTCGCCAAACGGCGTACCTACCTTCACGCCACCTGAGGTCGGGATCTCTTCATCCATCACCGCAATGCGGTTGACCGTACCTTTATCGCCGTTGATGACCATCGCCACCTTGTCATCTTTCAACGCTTCGAAATAGCGCACGATGTTGCCGTTCTCGGTTTTCATGCCGCTGCGCAGGCGATAATCACTGCCGATGGCCTCCTGAATGGCATCCTGATCCAGCGCCGTCGAGGCGGTGATTTTGCCCACGCCCTGCTCGGTCACTTCCATTGAGGAGCCAAACCAGTTCCACGGATAGGCCGCAGACCAGTTGATGGATGAGAGCGTGGAACAGCCGGTTAACGCCAGCGGGAGAGCGCATAAAAGTAAACGCAGCGATTTCATTGAGACGTCCTTACGTAGTAAATCAACGCTTGTTGGAGTGCAGTATCGACAAAAAGTGCCGTTTTAATCTGGCTCTTGCGTAAAACAGGCGCGTAAACGGGGATTCGTGACCAGCCACAGCAGCGCGACAATATCCGCCACCACCAGTGCAATCCCGATACCCGAAAGCGGCTCGCCGTACAGCCAGAGCAAGGGTTGCCAGACCAGAAGCACAAACTGCGCCAGGATCAGCAGCCAGCGAAGCGCGCGCCAGAAGCGCGGAATGGCTTGCCGCCGTCCGCTGCACAGAAACGCCAGCACCGCCGGTACACCGGGCAGTAACCCCAGCCAGAACGCATCATGATCGGGATAAAAGAGATTCAGTAGCGTATCGCCCTGCCCGCGCGACGCGCCAGCCATCACGAACAGCACCCAGGTGCGGGCCTGCAACAGCAGAACGCACCAGAACAAAAAAGGCAGACGCAGACGACCGTGAACGTCGTAGTCGCCAGGGTGGAACTCAGTACTCTTCATCTTCGATCAGGCGCTTACCCAGCGTCAGTACATCCGCATGCTCGTAGCCCAGACGTTCATACATGCCCAGCACCACGTCGTTATCTTCCCGGACCATAATCTGGATTTTCGGGCAGCCACGGGCGATCAGTTTCTTTTCCAGACGGTTAAGCAGCGCGTTGGCGATGCCGCGCGCGCGGTATTCCGGGTGCACGCCCAGATAGTAGGCCGAGCCGCGGTGGCCGTCGTACCCGCCCATCACTGTCCCGACTACTTCGCCGTTGACCTCAGCGACCAGAAACAGACTGACGTCGTGATTCACCTTCCGTTCGATGTCCATCTCCGGATCGTTCCACGGACGCAGCAGATCGCAGCGCTCCCAAAGGGTGATCACCTCTTCGAAATCTTCCTGGCGAAAAACGCGTATCTCCATGGTATTAACCGCCTTTTCGGGTTTAAAAACAGTGATTATGGCGTGAACAGGGCGTTTAGCCAATAACCGGGGAAAAACTCGCCAAAATTTGGCATAATGTCACTTTGTCACGTATTGAAATGAAAAGTAAAACAATTCTCAATAAGGACTGTCGTAACGGGAAACACGATACGATATAACACCAGGACCCCAATTTTTACAATTCAGGCCGCATGAGCACATTCAAACCATTAAAAGCACTCACATCGCGTCGTCAGGTTCTCAAAGCGGGGCTGGCGGCCTTAACGTTAACGGGCATCGCAAAGCAGGCTCAGGCAAAAGAAGAGAGCACGCTTAAAACCAGTAACGGACACAGCAAGCCGAAAACCAAAAAAGCCGGCGCAAAGCGTCTGGTCATGCTCGATCCAGGCCACGGCGGGATCGACACCGGCGCCATTGGCCGAAACGGTTCGAAAGAAAAACACGTCGTGCTGGCAATTGCAAAAAATGTGCGCGCAATTTTACGCAGCAACGGCATTGACGCCCGCCTGACGCGCACGGGCGACACGTTTATCCCGCTGTACGATCGCGTGGAGATTGCCCACAAGCACGGCGCAGACCTGTTTATGTCCATTCACGCGGATGGCTTCACAAACCCTTCCGCCGCAGGCGCCTCGGTATTTGCGCTCTCCAACCGTGGCGCCAGTAGCGCCATGGCGAAATACCTCTCCGATCGCGAAAACCGGGCGGATGAAGTGGCCGGGAAAAAAGCCACCGACAAAGACCATCTGTTACAGCAGGTTCTGTTCGATCTCGTGCAGACCGATACCATCAAAAACAGCCTGACGCTCGGCTCGCATATCCTCAAACGGATTAAACCCGTGCACCGTCTGCACAGTAAAAGCACCGAGCAGGCCGCGTTTGTGGTGCTGAAGTCACCGTCTATTCCGTCCGTGCTGGTGGAAACCTCGTTCATTACCAACCCGGAAGAAGAGCGTTTACTCGGCACTAAGGCGTTTCGTCAGAAGATCGCGAACGCCATCGCCTCCGGGGTCATCAGTTATTTCAACTGGTTCGATAATCAAAAAGCGCACTCCAGGAAACGTTGATGAAACCGAATGCACAGCTGGTCAAAACTTTCCTGATGCAGCTCCAGGACGCGATTTGCCAGAAACTGACCGCCGCAGACGGCGGTGAATTCCATGAAGACACCTGGCAGCGCGAAGCGGGCGGCGGCGGGCGCAGCCGCGTGCTGCGTAACGGCGGTATTTTTGAACAGGCCGGGGTCAACTTCTCCCACGTCCACGGTGATGCAATGCCAGCGTCCGCCACGGCGCATCGGCCTGAACTGGCGGGCCGCAGCTTCGAGGCGATGGGCGTATCGCTGGTGGTGCATCCGCATAACCCGTTTGTGCCAACCAGCCACGCCAACGTGCGCTTTTTCATCGCGGAAAAACCGGGAGCCGATCCGGTCTGGTGGTTTGGCGGCGGTTTCGACTTAACGCCTTACTATGGCTTCGAAGAGGACGCCGTGCACTGGCACACCACCGCGCGCGACCTCTGCCTGCCGTTTGGCGAAGACGTTTACCCGAAATACAAAAAATGGTGCGATGACTATTTCTATCTGAAGCACCGCGACGAGCAGCGCGGCATCGGCGGTCTGTTCTTTGACGATCTCAACACGCCGGATTTTGATACCGCGTTCAGCTTTATGCGCGCGGTGGGTGAAGGCTTTACCGACGCCTATCTGCCGATTGTCGAACGCCGCAAAAACACCGACTACGGCGTTCGCGAGCGTGAGTTCCAGCTGTACCGCCGCGGGCGCTACGTGGAGTTTAATCTGGTATGGGATCGCGGGACGCTGTTTGGCCTGCAAACCGGCGGGCGCACGGAGTCCATTCTGATGTCGATGCCGCCGCTGGTGCGCTGGGAATACAGCTACGCGCCAAAAGAAGGCAGCCCGGAGGCTGCCTTGAGTGAGTTCCTTAAAGTACGCGACTGGATTTAACTGCCGGATGGCGCTGCGCTTATCCGGCCTACTCAATCCGTAGGTCGGGTAAGCAAACGCGCCCTTACAGCGGCTGCGTCTGCGCCTCAACCACCGCCAGTGCCACCATGTTGACGATACGACGCACGGAGGCAATCGGCGTTAACACATGTACCGGTTTTGACACCCCCATCAGTACCGGCCCGACGGTCACACCTTCAGAACTCGACACGCGCAGCAGGTTATAGCTAATACGCGCCGCTTCCACGTTCGGCATAATCAGCACGTTCGCCGAGCCTTTCAGCGGACTGTCCGGCATACGTTCATTACGAATACTCTCCACCAGCGCGGCGTCGCCGTGCATCTCGCCGTCGATCATCAGCTCCGGCGCGCGCGCTCGCACCAGGTCCAGCGTCTGGCGCATTTTGCACGCCGCCGCGGATTTGGATGACCCGAAGTTTGAGTGCGACAGCAGCGCCACTTTCGGCTCGATACCAAAGCGGCGCACGGTTTCCGCCGCCATCACGGTGATTTCCGCCAGTTCGTCCGGGGAGGGATCGTCGTTGACGTAGGTATCGGCGATAAAGGTGTTACCGCTTGGCAGCAGCAGCGCGTTCATTGCGCCGGCAGTATGGACGCCCTCGCGATAGCCGAAGATCTCCTGTACCACGCTGAAATGCTCATGGTACTCGCCGATGGTGCCGCAGATCAGCGCATCCGCCTCACCGCGATGAACCATGATCGCGCCGATCACCGTGGTGTTGCTGATCACCGCCCGCTGCGCCTGCTCCTGGGTGATCCCGCGACGCTTCATGATCGAATAGTATTCGTTCCAGTACTCTTTGAAGCGCGGATCGGATTCGTTGTTAACGATCTCAAAGTCCACGCCCGGCTTAATTTGCAGGCCGAGCTTCTGAATACGCATCTCGATCACGCTCGGACGACCAATCAGGATCGGTTTCGCCAGCCCTAAGGTGATCAGCTCCTGCGTGGCATGCAGCACGCGCGCCTCTTCCCCTTCCGCCAGCACCACGCGCTTCGCGTCGGCGCGCGCCTGGGAGAAGATCGGCTTCATAAACAGGTTGGTTTTGTAAACGAACTCGGTGAGTTTATCGACGTAGGCATCGAAATCTTCAATCGGCCGCGTCGCCACGCCGGAGTCCATCGCCGCTTTGGCCACCGCTGGCGCGATCTTCACGATCAGACGCGGGTCAAATGGTTTAGGGATGATGTAGTCGGGGCCGAAGCTCAGATCCTGATCGCCGTAGGCGGAGGCCACCACTTCGCTCTGCTCGGCGTGCGCCAGCTCTGCGATAGCATGAACGGCAGCCAGCTTCATCTCTTCGTTGATCGCCGTAGCGCCGACGTCCAGCGCCCCGCGGAAGATGAACGGGAAGCAGAGCACGTTGTTCACCTGGTTCGGGTAGTCCGAACGTCCGGTGCAGATGATAGCGTCTTCACGCACCGCCTTCGCCAGCGGCGGCAGAATTTCCGGCTCCGGGTTCGCCAGGGCCAGGATCATTGGCGCGCGCGCCATCTTCTGCACCATCTCCTGGGTCAGCACTTTCGGGCCTGAACAGCCGAGGAAAATGTCAGCACCGTCAATCACGTCTTCAAGCGTGCGCTTGCCGTCGTCTTCCACCGCATAGGCCGCCTTGGTTTCCGCCATGTTTGGCTCGCGGTCTTTGTAGATCACGCCCTTGGAGTCGCAGACCACAATATTGTGCTTCTGCATGCCCAGCGCCACCAGCAGGTTCATACAGGCGATGGCCGCGGCGCCTGCGCCGGAGACCACCATGCGCACGTCGGAGAGATTTTTCTCTACCACGCGCAGGCCGTTCAGAATGGCGGCGGTACTGATAATCGCCGTGCCGTGCTGGTCGTCATGGAACACGGGAATGTTCATACGCTCGCGCAGCTTCTGCTCGATATAGAAACATTCCGGCGCTTTGATGTCTTCCAGGTTGATGCCGCCGAAGGTCGGCTCCAGCGCCGCCACCACGTTGATGAATTTATCCGGATCCAGTTCGTCCACTTCGATATCGAAGACGTCGATACCGGCAAATTTCTTAAACAGAACGCCCTTCCCTTCCATCACCGGCTTACCAGCCAGCGCACCGATGTTCCCTAACCCCAGCACCGCCGTACCGTTAGAGATAACGGCCACCAGGTTGCCGCGCGCGGTGTATTTGTACGCTGCCAGCGGATCTTTTTCGATTTCCAGGCACGGAGCAGCCACGCCCGGCGAGTAGGCCAGCGCCAGATCGCGCTGGGTCGCCAGCGGTTTGGTCGGGGATACCTGGATTTTACCCGGAACAGGAAACTCGTGAAAATCGAGAGCGCTTTGTTTTAACTGATCATCCATCTTGTTATTCCTTTCACGTTTCGGTCAAAAAGGGTGATGTCGACGTTCCTATGCACACCCTGGTGTGCCGCATAGTATCGCCGCAGGCAGGCTCCTAAACTTTGAAGGCTGCCAAACTCTCACCATTGCAGAATAAAAATTGTTATCAATTTATAACAGCCATGTTACCCGTCTCAGAAAGCAATGCCTCCCCCGTCTGCTATGCTTTTTTGTTAAGTCCATCATGATTTTCTCAGAAGTGTGAACTAACGCACTCGACTAACTCTTTTATTTCCAAGGAGTAATTATGAACCAGCTAGACGGCATCAAACAATTTACCACCGTGGTTGCAGACAGCGGCGACATCGAGTCGATTCGTCACTACCAGCCGGAAGACGCGACCACCAATCCCTCTCTGCTGCTCAAGGCGGCCGGTCTTGCGCACTTTAGTCATCTGATTGATGACGCCCTTGCCTACGGCAAACAGCGCGGGAAAACGCAGGAACAGCAGGTCGCCGAAGCCAGCGACAAGCTGGCGGTCAATATCGGTGCGGAAATTCTTAAAAGCATACCGGGACGCGTCTCTACCGAAGTGGACGCCCGCCTCTCGTTCGACCAGGAAAAAAGCATTAACAAGGCCCGCCGCATAGTGGAACTCTACCAGGAGCAGGGGATCGATAAGTCACGCATTCTGATCAAGCTTGCGTCTACCTGGGAAGGCATCCGCGCGGCGGAAGTGCTGGAGAAAGAGGGGATCCACTGCAACCTGACGCTACTGTTCTCCTTCGCCCAGGCGCGTGCCTGCGCCGAAGCGGGCGTGTTCCTGATTTCACCGTTTGTCGGGCGTATCTACGACTGGTATCAGGCGAAACAGCCAATGGATCCGTACGTGGTGGAAGAAGATCCTGGCGTAAAATCGGTGCGTAATATCTACGATTATTACAAGCAGCATCGCTACGAGACCATCGTGATGGGAGCCAGCTTCCGCCGCACCGAGCAGATCCTGGCGCTCGCGGGCTGTGACCGTCTGACCATCTCTCCTGACCTGCTGAAAAAGCTTCAGGAGAGTGAAGAGACGGTGATCCGCAAGCTGGTACCGACCTCTACCGTTCTGCCCAAACCGAAACCCATGACCGAAGCGGAATTCCGCTGGGAGCACAATCAGGATCCAATGGCCGTGGAAAAACTGGCAGATGGCATCCGCCAGTTCGCCGTCGACCAGCGCAAACTCGAAGATCTTCTCGCCGCCAAACTTTAACCTTGCCACGGAGTGAACTATGTCCCGTAAAGAGCTCGCCAACGCCATTCGCGCCCTCAGCATGGATGCCGTACAAAAAGCCAATTCCGGCCACCCTGGCGCCCCCATGGGTATGGCTGATATTGCCGAAGTGCTGTGGAACGACTTCCTGAAGCACAACCCGACCGATCCGACCTGGTACGATCGCGACCGTTTTATTCTCTCCAACGGTCACGCCTCGATGCTGCTCTACAGCCTGCTGCACCTTTCCGGCTACGACCTGCCGCTTGAGGAGTTAAAAAACTTCCGCCAGCTGCACTCCAAAACGCCGGGCCACCCGGAGATCGGCTATACGCCGGGTGTTGAAACCACTACCGGCCCGCTGGGCCAGGGGCTGGCGAATGCCGTCGGCCTGGCGATTGCAGAGCGTACGCTGGCCGCGCAGTTCAACCAGCCCGACCACGAGATTGTCGATCACTACACCTATGTCTTTATGGGTGATGGCTGCCTGATGGAGGGGATCTCCCACGAGGTCTGCTCGCTGGCGGGCACCCTGGGGCTGGGCAAGCTGATTGGCTTCTACGATCACAACGGTATCTCCATTGACGGGGAAACCGAGGGCTGGTTTACCGACGACACGGCAAAACGCTTTGAAGCCTATCACTGGCACGTGGTGCACGAAATCGACGGTCACGATCCTGAGGCGGTGAAAAAAGCGATTCAGGAAGCGCAGAGCGTGAAGGACAAACCGTCCCTGATCGTCTGCCGCACCACCATCGGCTTCGGCTCGCCGAACAAAGCGGGTAAAGAAGAGGCGCACGGCGCGGCGCTGGGTGAAGAGGAAGTGGCGCTGACCCGCCAGAAACTGGGCTGGAAACACCCGGCCTTTGAGATCCCAAAAGAGATCTACAGGGCCTGGGATGCTCGCGAAACAGGTGAAAAAGCGCAGCAGGCCTGGAACGAGAAGTTTGCTGCCTACAAAAAAGCGTATCCGGAGCTGGCGGCCGAATTTAACCGCCGCATGAGCGGTGGCCTGCCGGAAGACTGGGAAGAGAAAACTCAGGCGCTGATTGAAAACCTGCAATCTAACCCGGCGAAAATTGCCACCCGTAAGGCGTCACAAAACACCCTGAACGCGATTGGCCCTGTCCTGCCCGAACTGCTGGGCGGCTCGGCGGATCTGGCGCCAAGTAACCTCACCATCTGGTCTGGCTCTAAATCCCTGAAGGAAGACATTGCCGGAAACTATATCCACTACGGCGTGCGCGAGTTCGGGATGACCGCCATTGCCAACGGTATCGCCCACCATGGCGGCTTCGTGCCGTACACCGCCACCTTCCTGATGTTTGTCGAATATGCCCGTAACGCGGCGCGTATGGCGGCCCTGATGAAGGCGCGGCAAATCATGGTGTATACCCACGACTCCATCGGACTGGGTGAAGATGGGCCGACGCACCAGGCGGTAGAGCAGCTGGCGAGCCTGCGCCTGACGCCAAACTTCAGTACCTGGCGTCCGTGCGATCAGGTTGAAGCGGCTGTGGGCTGGAAGCTGGCCGTAGAGCGCCATAACGGACCCACAGCGCTGATCCTGTCGCGCCAGAACCTGGCGCAGATTGAGCGCACGCCGGAGCAGGTGAAAAATATCGCCCGCGGCGGGTACATCCTGAAAGACAGCGGCGGTAAACCGGACGTGATCCTGATTGCCACCGGTTCAGAGGTGGAAATCACGGTAAAAGCGGCCGAGAAACTGACCGCCGAGGGTCACGCGGTGCGCGTGGTTTCCCTGCCTTCAACGGATATCTTTGATGCCCAGGATGAGGCATACCGCGAATCGGTGCTGCCTTCAAACGTCGCGGCGCGCGTGGCGGTTGAAGCTGGCATTGCCGACTACTGGTACAAATATGTGGGTCTGAAAGGGGCGATTGTCGGCATGAAGGGTTACGGTGAATCCGCCCCGGCCGATAAGCTGTTCCCGTACTTCGGCTTTACCGTTGAGAACGTGGTGGAGAAGGCGCTGAGCGTGCTGTAGTGCAGTCTTCGTGCCCGGTGGCGGCTAAGCCTTACCGGGCCTACAAATCGCTAAAACGTAGGCCCGGTAAGCGACAGAGCCCTACCTTGTGATCCACAGCGTGGGCCAGGCATCTGGCCCATTCCAGTTATCGCAGCTTGGCTCTTCCGCGTAGCGCACCAGGCGGAAGCGCTGGCCGTTAAAACGCCAGCGGGTCTGGATCCCACAGTCGCCAATCCCGCGTCCCAGTGCCAGCGTGGTCAGCTCGCGCGTTTTTTCATCGAAGCTGGCATTCATCAGCTCCATGTCGCTACTCTGGCTGGAAGGGGTAAACGGCAGGCGCAATCTCACGCTTCTGGCAGCAAACGGTTTTTTACGCGACACCAGCCACGCCAGATCGACGGTGTTGTACGCCCCCGCCTCACAGCTGATGATCATCAGCGCTTTGTCATCGGTCAACGCGGTCACGCGCACTTCACGCCGGTTCGGATCGAGGGAGCACTGGCTGTGGTTCATGCGCCAGGTACCGTAATCCAGCAGATCGTTAAGTTCGTTATGCGTCAGCGGCGTTGGCGTGGGGTTCACCACTGCCACCTTTTTTAATGCCGGCGCAGGCGGCACGCTCAGCGGTGGACTATCCCCTTTTTTAATCCATGCCGTTTCACTTCCGACGCGTTTTTGCTGGGCATCAATAAACAGCAGCGCCGCTTTCAGACCGGCCAGAGAGATCGTTTGCTTCCCCTCGCGCAGGGTCAGCGCCTGCCCTTCCTGAATGGTTTTCAGAAACGTGGTGATGGTGCCCGTATCGTCTGTTTTAAGATGCCAGGGGGTTAACTGCCAGTGTTGCGACGTGAGCTGAAGCGGCACATTGTCGAGCAGCAGGCGCGGGGCAATGTCAGGCTCTTTCACCGGAGGCGTCGAAAGACCGCCGAGATCGATGCGCAGGCTGGCGTCTGTTTTTGCCCCCGCACTGCGGCTCAGCGTCATGACCAGACCGCGATGCTCGCCGGTGTTGCGCGCTACGCAGAAATTCTGGTTATTGCAGGTCACCTGCCAGTCTGAAAAAGACTGCTGCGCAGGCGCAGCCCACACCAAAGGTGCGGGAAGCACGCAAATGAAGAAGAGAAAAATAACGCAGTAGCGCATGAACGGCACAGCCCCGGAAACGAATAGGTCAATCTGGGGCGTATCTTCGTGCCCTGGGCGGGCTGGCTCAATCGGATTTATCGGATAGATTTATCTGAAATACAACTTATCACGCTACCGACGCAGCATTCATCAAACCGCTGGTTTGCAGATACTGCAACAGGATCACCGCTTTACCGTCGCGGATCTCGCCGCTTTTCACCATGTCGACAGCCTGAGCGAAAGGCATTTCCAGCACTTCAATGTCTTCATCGTCCACGCCACCGCCCCGGTGCGTGCGCTGGGCATCGGTGTACTCCGCAATGAAGAAGTGAACCAGCTCGGTAACCCCGCCAGGGGACATAAACAGCTCAAAGACTTTCTGCACCGCCCCCACCTCAAAGCCCGTCTCTTCAATGGCTTCTTTGCGGATACACACTTCCGGCTCATCGTCGTCCAGCAGACCTGCACAGGTTTCAATCAGACGTCCGTCCGCGTTGCCATTGACCCATGTCGCGATGCGAAACTGGCGGATCAGCACCACGCTTTGCTTTTCACGGTTATACAGCAGAATGGTTGCACCATTGCCCCGGTCGTAGACTTCGCGTTTATGGCGAATGACGTCCCCGCTCTTACGGGTGAGATCGTAAGTGATGTTACGCAGGACAAAGTAATTTTCAGAAAGGATTTTGTCTTTAATAACGGTAATGTTCAGGGACATACGGGCTCCACGGCAAAATGAGTCTGTTTATACTACGCCGTGATGCCCGCTTTGTCGCCCGTCTGCGTTAATGCATATTGCGCGGCGGCACGCCAAGCCAGTCCATGATCCCCTGCGCGGCATGGCGCCCTTCCGCCATCGCGGTGACCACCAGATCCGCACCACGTACCGCATCACCGCCAGCAAAAATCTGCGGATTCGAGGTCTGGTAGCGATAACGGCTCTCCACGGAGGCCCTGATGCGCCCCCAGTCGTCGGTGTCGACGCCCTGCGCCTGAAGCCACGGCATGGCGTGCGGATTAAACCCAAACGCCATGATCACCGCATCCGCTGGCATGACAAACTCACTGCCCGCCACCGGGACAGGACGACGCCGCCCCTGCGCATCCGGCTCGCCCAGACGGGTGCGCAGCATCCGGATACCCTTGACCTTCCCGTCGTCATCCAGCGTGATCTCAACCGGCTGGACATTAAATTCAAACGCCGCGCCCTCTTCTTTCGCGTTTTTAACCTCTTTCTTTGAGCCCGGCATGTTGGCCTCGTCCCGCCGATAGGCGCAGGTTACTTTCGCCGCGCCATGTCGCAGCGCGGTGCGCACGCAGTCCATCGCCGTATCGCCCCCGCCCAGCACCACCACGTTTAACCCCTGCGTGTCAATAAACGGCTCGTCTGCGGCAGGATCAAGGCCCATCACGTTCCGCGTATTTGCCACTAAAAACGGCAGCGCGTCGTACACACCCGGCGCGTCTTCATGAGGGATACCTGCTTTCATGGAACGATAGGTCCCTACGCCGATGAACAGGGCATCGTAGTCGTTTTGCAGTTGGGCCATCGACACGTCTTTTCCCACCTCGCAGTTCAGCTCGAAGCGGATACCCATCGCGCTGAATATCTCTCTGCGCCGCGCTAACAGGGATTTATCCAGCTTGAAGGCCGGAATACCAAAGGTCAGTAATCCGCCGATTTCTGGATGGCGATCGTAGACCGTCACACCGATGCCGCTGCGCACCAGTACGTCGGCACAGGCCAGCCCTGCCGGACCGGCACCAATGATGGCGACGCGCTTACCGACCGGTGTAACGTGGCTGACGTCCGGCGTCCAGCCCATCGCCAGCGCCCGATCCGAGATATATCGTTCGATATTACCGATGGTTACCGCCCCTGACGCATCCCGCAGGGTGCAGGCGCCTTCACATAATCGATCCTGTGGACAGACGCGGCCGGTAATTTCCGGTAAACAGTTAGTCTGGTGAGAAAGCTCAGCCGCACCGATGATATCCCCCGCCCTGATCCGCTCAATCCACTGCGGAATATGGTTATGCAGCGGGCAGGTCCACTCGCAAATGCTGTGGTCGCCACATTTCAGGCACCGGGATGCTTCGCGCTGCGCCTGTTCCGGGCGAAACGGCAAGTAGATCTCGTTAAAATGGCCGGCGCGCGCGTCGGGGCTGAGCTTATCCGGCTCACCGCGCGCCGGGGTGTTTTGCATCTGTTGCCGTTTGGTTTGCGGAGGGGCTGATTGAACCGCCTCGCTGTGCCACGGCAGCGCGTCCAGCCTTGCGCTGCGCTGTCGGCGCTGTTTAACCAGCTTATCCAGCACGGCTGGGGTGGCGAGCGTAAGCACCTCCGCCGGGCAGTTTTCAACGCAGGCCGGGCCTTGCGGCCTTTCCAGGCAGAGGTCGCATTTGTGCGCCGAGGCCTTTACGCTGTCGTTTTCAAGCGGGGTGATCAGCATGTCCATCGTGCCAAACGGGCAGGCCACCACGCAGGCTTTACAGCCAATGCATTTTTGTTGATTGACCTGTACGCTGTCGCTGTGTTGCGTGATGGCTCCGTTCGGGCAGCTTTGCGCGCAGGGCGCATTTTCACAGTGGTGGCAGGTCACTGGGCTTTTTCGCAAGCCAGAGGTAAGGACCGTAATGCGGGGATGAAAATGGCGCTCGCTCAGCGCGTGCTGCTCCCCGTTGTGCGCCATCACACAGGCAACTTCGCAGGCGCGACAACCGATACACTGTTGAGCGTTGGCCATAATAAAACGATTCATAACAACACCTGTTTTTGGTTCAATAACCTTATTCTTTATATTGTTATCGTATTTACCCACAGTGGCATGGCGACGCAATGTTCAAATGCCCAGGAAGGCGAACTATTTCCAGTGAACCTGTGGCAGATCAATTTAATTCAGGAAGCTGATGAGTGACCGTTAAACGCCCCGTATCGGGAAGCCTGGCTCGGGCTTTCTTTTCGATGATTGTCTTGTCCGTTCTGATCAGCGCCATTGCGCTGGTTACACTCGCCAGCAGCCAGCGCGACGCCGAGGCGATTAACATCGCCGGATCGCTGCGCATGCAGAGCTACCGCCTGGGCTACGAAATGCAGCGCGCCAGCCCGTCACTGGCAGAGCACCGCGCGGTCTGGCAGAAAACGCTGAGCGCGCCTGCGTTGCAGAAGCTCAACCGCTGGTATGTGCCAGAGGACGTCAAACAGCGTTACCAGCGGTTGCAGCTTGGCTGGCAGGAGATGGACACGCGTATCGCCAGCGGCGATACCGGGTGGTATCAGAGCCACATAGAGGATTTCGTGGGCCGGATAGATGCCTTTGTGCTGGCGCTACAGCACTACACCGAACATAAGATACAGCTGGTGATTTTCATGTCGCTGACGGGCGGCCTGGGCATCCTGCTGCTGGCGGTGATGACCCTGCGGCGCATCCGCCGTCAGGTTGTGCTGCCGCTGAATAATCTGGTGGCAGCGAGCGAGCGTATCGAACAGGGGCAGTTCGATACCCCCGCGCCGGATATTATGCTTCCCAACGAGCTGGGCCAGCTTTCCCGCGCCTTCAACCATATGTCGGCGGAATTACACACCCTGTACCGTTCCCTGGAGCACTCCGTTGCCGAAAAAACCCGCCACCTGAATGAAGCGCATCAGCAGCTTGAAATGCTGTTCAAATGCTCACAGGCGTTGAATACCGGGCAGATAGACAGCCACTGCTTCCGGCATATTTTGCAAATTGTGCATGACTATACGCAGATGAATTACCTGCAATTGCGCACCAGTGACGACTGGCAGCTTTACGAAGGACAGGAGTCCCCGGGTGAGAAAATGCACAATTTACCGGTATTAATGCAGGACACCCTGTACGGCGAACTGCGCTGGCAAAGCGCGACCGGGGATGTTCCGCTGCCGCTCATGGAAAGCGTGGCGACGATGCTGGGCCGGGGGCTCTATTTCAATCAGGCGCAAAAACATTATCAGCAGTTGCTGCTGATGGAAGAGCGCGCCACCATCGCGCGCGAGTTGCATGATTCGCTGGCGCAGGTGCTCTCCTATTTGCGTATTCAGCTTACGCTGCTGAAGCATGCCGTGCCGGGCGACAATGCCCCGGCGCAGACCATCATTACGGACTTCTCCCGCGAGCTGAATAACGCCTGGCATCAGCTACGCGAGCTGCTCACCACCTTCCGCCTGACGCTCAACCACGCCAATCTTCCTGCCGCGCTACAGGAGTCTCTCGACGGTTTGCAAAGCCAGACCAGCGCGAAGCTGGTGCTCGACTGCCGTCTCTCATCGCTTGCGCTGGACGCGCAAAAACAGGTGCACCTCTTACAGATTGTGCGTGAGGCAGTGCTGAATGCGATTAAACATGCCGACGCCAGAGAGATTGTGGTCAGCTGCGTCACCACCGCGGACGGTACTCACACGGTCACGATCCGTGACAACGGTATTGGTATCGGCGACGCCAGTGAACCGCCGGGGCATTACGGGCTGAATATCATGCGCGAACGCGCGGGACGGCTCGGCGGAACATTACACTTTTCTCAGCCGCCACAGGGCGGTACACAGGTCAGCGTGACGTTCCGGACACCTGCGGCGCAGGCTGAAAAATAGCGAGAAAGAAGGCGCGCTGAAAAAAGCGCATGATAATTTACATTATCTCCTTTATTTCTCCACGTTTGACCTGGGCCTTACCGCTAAAGTTAGGCGGGCAATAAACAATAATGACGTGCAGCAAAACGAGGTCACATTTTAATGGCGAATTTTTTCATCGATCGCCCCATTTTTGCCTGGGTGCTAGCAATCCTGTTGTGTCTGACGGGTGTCCTGGCGATTACTTCCCTTCCTGTTGAGCAATACCCCGACCTCGCCCCCCCTAACGTGCGTATCACGGCGAACTACCCTGGCGCCTCGGCACAGACGCTGGAAAATACCGTCACGCAGGTTATCGAGCAGAACATGACGGGTCTTGATAACCTGATGTACATGTCCTCGCAGAGCAGCGCCACGGGCCAGGCGACGGTAACCCTGAGCTTTACGGCGGGCACGGATCCGGACGAAGCGGTGCAGCAGGTGCAAAACCAGCTGCAATCGGCCCTGCGTAAACTGCCTCAGGCGGTGCAGAACCAGGGGGTGACCGTGCGTAAGACCGGTGACACCAATATTTTGACCATCGCGTTTGTTTCAACCGATGGCTCGATGGATAAGCAGGACATCGCGGACTACGTCGCCAGTAATATTCAGGACCCGCTCAGCCGTATCAACGGCGTGGGTGATATCGACGCCTACGGCTCGCAGTATTCCATGCGTATCTGGCTGGATCCCAACAAGCTGAACAGCGTGCAGATGACCGCCAAAGATGTCACCGACGCCATCGAATCGCAGAACGCTCAGATTGCCGTGGGGCAGCTCGGTGGTACGCCGTCCGTGGATAACCAGGCGCTTAACGCCACCATCAACTCCCAGTCGCTGCTCCAGACGCCTGAACAGTTCCGCAATATTACTCTGCGCGTGAATCAGGATGGTTCCGAAGTGCGTCTGGGGGATGTCGCCACAGTGGAAATGGGGGCGGAAAAATATGACTACCTGAGTCGCTTTAACGGCAATGCCGCGTCCGGCCTGGGGGTGAAACTGGCCTCCGGTGCCAACGAAATGGCGACCGCGCAGCGGGTATTAGAGCGTCTGGATGAGCTGTCGCATTACTTCCCGCACGGACTGGAGTACAAAGTCGCCTACGAAACCACCTCATTCGTAAAAGCCTCCATCGAAGATGTGGTGAAAACCCTGCTCGAAGCTATCGCGCTGGTGTTCCTCGTGATGTACCTGTTCCTGCAAAACTTCCGCGCCACGCTGATCCCCACCATTGCGGTGCCGGTGGTGTTGCTGGGAACCTTTGCGGTGCTGTATGCCTTCGGTTACAGCATCAACACCCTGACCATGTTTGCCATGGTGCTGGCCATCGGCCTGCTGGTAGATGATGCCATCGTGGTGGTGGAAAACGTCGAGCGCATCATGAGCGAGGAAGGGCTTTCGCCCCGCGAGGCCACGCGTAAATCGATGGGGCAAATTCAGGGTGCGCTGGTCGGTATCGCCATGGTGCTGTCGGCGGTATTTATCCCGATGGCGTTTTTTGGCGGCACTACGGGCGCGATTTATCGCCAGTTCTCGATCACCATCGTCTCTGCGATGGTGCTCTCCGTACTGGTGGCGATGATCCTTACCCCTGCTCTGTGCTCGACGCTGCTCAAACCGCTGCATAAGGGCGAACACCACGGTCAAAAAGGCTTCTTCGGCTGGTTTAACCGCATGTTTAACCGAAATGCGGCGCGCTATGAAGCGGGCGTGGGTAAAGTACTGCACCGCAGCGTGCGCTGGATGGTGGTTTATGTCCTGCTGCTCGGCGGCATGGTCTTATTATTCATGCGGCTGCCAACCTCGTTCCTGCCGCTGGAAGATCGCGGCATGTTTATCACCTCCGTACAGTTACCGAGCGGCTCGACCCAGCAGCAGACCCTGAAAGTGGTGCAGAAGGTTGAGAACTACTTCCATACTCAGGAGAAGGATAACGTGGTCTCCGTCTTCTCCACCGTCGGCTCTGGCCCTGGCGGTAACGGGCAGAACGTGGCGCGTATGTTTGTGCGCCTGAAAGACTGGGACCAGCGCGACAGCGATAGCGGCTCCTCCTTTGCCATCATTGAACGTGCAACTAAAGCGTTCAACAAAATCAAGGAAGCGCGCGTTTTCGCCAGCAGCCCGCCCGCTATCAGTGGCCTGGGCAGCTCAGCCGGATTTGATATGGAGCTTCAGGATCACGCGGGTGCCGGGCATGACGCGTTGATGGCAGCTCGCGATAAACTGCTCGAGCTGGCCGGGAAAGATCCGCAGCTTACCCGCGTTCGTCATAACGGTCTGGATGACAGCCCTCAGCTACAGGTGGATATTGACCAGCGTAAAGCGCAGGCGCTGGGCGTCTCCATCGACGACATTAACGACACCCTGCAAACGGCATGGGGCTCAAGCTACGTGAATGACTTTATGGATCGCGGTCGCGTGAAAAAGGTCTACGTTCAGTCTGCTGCCAAATACCGCATGCTGCCGGACGATATCAACCGCTGGTATGTGCGCAATAACACCGGCGGCATGGTGCCGTTCTCGGCGTTTGCGACGTCACGCTGGGAGACCGGTTCGCCGCGTCTGGAGCGTTACAACGGCTATTCGGCGCTGGAGATTGTCGGTGAAGCCGCGCCTGGCGTCAGTACCGGTACCGCAATGGACATTATGGAAAAACTGGTTCAGCAGTTACCGACCGGCTTTGGCCTGGAGTGGACGGCGATGTCCTACCAGGAACGGCTTTCCGGCGCGCAGGCGCCTGCCCTGTATGCCCTGTCGCTGCTGGTGGTGTTCCTCTGCCTGGCGGCGCTGTATGAAAGCTGGTCAGTGCCGTTCTCGGTAATGCTGGTGGTGCCTCTCGGGGTCATCGGCGCGCTGCTGGCAACCTGGATGCGTGGCCTGGAAAACGATGTCTACTTCCAGGTCGGACTCCTCACCGTAATCGGATTGTCGGCGAAAAACGCCATTCTGATCGTCGAATTTGCCAATGAGATGAATGCCAAAGGTCACGAACTGATGGCCGCCACGCTGCACGCCTGTCGTCAGCGCCTGCGCCCGATCCTGATGACTTCTCTGGCGTTTGTATTTGGCGTCCTGCCGATGGCCACCAGCTCCGGCGCAGGCTCCAGCAGCCAGCACGCGGTGGGAACGGGCGTTATGGGGGGAATGATTTCCGCGACGATTCTGGCTATCTATTTCGTACCGCTGTTCTTTGTGCTGATACGCCGTCGTTTCCCGCTGAAGGATAAGCCGGAATAACCCGTTGAAATAAAAAAAGGCGGCTTTACAGGCCGCCTTTTTATTGTGTGATTCTTTCACACTATGGTTATTTTAGTTAATTAAGTGCTCTTGCATTTCTTACCGGAAATTCATTTACGAAGCATGCCTTCGATAAAATCTTTCCAGTTCCCCAGTTCATGTTCAATCATAACAACCTCTCTTATTATTATGTGCATTCTACGAAAACGTATCATCATTGTGAAGTCACTTTAACCGATTGCTGTGATTGAGCCCCGCTGTGCTAGTAGGTTTAGGATCACTATGAGCGTTGCCGGGTAAATTTTATGTGACCCACAGCAATATTTTGAAATAGTCAGAAAAATGACAGCATTTTTAATTTCCCCCTGAGTTTATTGGCAATTTATACAGAGTGGACAACTATGCTTAAAAGATGGAACACTATTCAGCGTACAGCTGTTCGTTGAATTATGGAGAATTGTAAATCACGAAAAATTCCGAATATGTTATATTCCACTTAAGGATATATCTTCGAAAATATTGAACATTTAACCCACACAAGAACAAAAGGATTCACTATGGTTGTGATGTACGGCATTAAGAATTGCGATACGATTAAAAAAGCCCGCCGCTGGCTGGAAGCACACAACATCGACTATCGCTTCCATGATTACCGTGCCGACGGGCTTGACCCTGCGTTTCTCCATTCCGCCATCAATGAACTGGGCTGGGAAGCGCTGCTGAACACCCGCGGGACCACCTGGCGAAAACTGGATGAATCTCTCCGGGCCACGATCAACAACGCCGACAGCGCAGCCAAACTGATGCTTGAAATGCCGGCAATCATCAAACGCCCATTGCTCTGCAAGCCAGGTCAGCCTATGCTGCTGGGTTTCAGTGAAACCCTTTATTCAGATTTATTCGTTGAGGTGTAGTCTATGTCATGCCCGGTCATTGAGCTGACTCAGCAGCTTATTCGCCGTCCTTCCCTTAGCCCGGACGACGCAGGTTGTCAGGCATTAATGATTGAGCGCCTGCGTGCCATCGGTTTTACCGTCGAGCACATGGATTTTGGCGATACGCAGAACTTCTGGGCATGGCGCGGTCAGGGGGAGACGCTGGCGTTTGCCGGACATACCGACGTAGTTCCCGCAGGCGACGCAGACCGCTGGATCAACCCGCCTTTTGAGCCAACCATCCGCGACGGCATGCTTTTCGGACGCGGCGCTGCGGATATGAAAGGTTCCCTGGCTGCGATGGTCGTGGCGGCAGAGCGTTTCGTCGCCCAGCATCCGAACCATAAAAACCGTCTTGCGTTTTTGATTACCTCCGATGAAGAAGCCAGCGCCCACAACGGCACCGTGAAGGTCGTTGAGGCGCTGATGGCGCGCAATGAACGTCTGGACTACTGTCTGGTGGGCGAACCGTCCAGTACCGAAGTGGTGGGCGATGTGGTGAAAAATGGCCGCCGTGGATCCCTGACCTGCAATTTGACCATTCATGGCGTGCAGGGCCACGTTGCCTATCCGCACCTGGCGGATAACCCGGTACACCGCGCCGCGCCGATGCTGAACGAACTGGTGGGCATTGAATGGGATAAAGGCAACGAATTTTTCCCGCCAACCAGCATGCAAATAGCCAACATCAAGGCCGGCACCGGCAGCAACAACGTCATTCCCGGCGATCTCTTCGTCCAGTTTAACTTCCGCTTCAGCACCGAACTGACCGACGAGATGATAAAAGCGCGCGTGATTGCGCTGCTCGAAAAATACCAGCTGCGCTATACCCTCGACTGGTGGCTGTCTGGCCAGCCGTTCCTGACGCAGCGCGGTAAACTGGTGGATGCGGTAGTGAACGCCATTGCGCACTATAATGAAATTAAGCCACAGCTGCTGACAACGGGCGGCACATCTGACGGACGCTTTATTGCCCGCATGGGCGCACAGGTTGTCGAACTGGGTCCGGTTAACGCGACGATTCACAAAATCAATGAATGCGTGAACGCTGCCGATTTACAACTGCTGGCCCGCATGTATCAACGTATTATGGAGCAGCTCGTCGCCTGACGGGTGCTTAAAGAGGATTAGCGAATGGACTGGCTTTCAAAGTACTGGTGGATTCTGGTGTTGGTATTTCTGGTAGGCGTGCTGCTTAACGTGATTAAAGATCTCAAGCGCGTTGACCACAAAAAGTTCCTTGCCAACAAACCGGATCTTCCGCCGCACCGTGATTTTAACGACAAGTGGGATGATGAAGACGACTGGCCGAAGAAGGACCAGAAGAAGTAATCGCTTTGTTTCCCCTCTCCCTAGGGAGAGGGGAAACCTCACATAAACTCGACGATATCATCGTCATTCGGCTTACCGCCGCTGAGCGCTTCATCAAAGTAGTGCTTCGGTACGGTATAACGCAGATGATCGAGCGCGAACTGCATGCTGCGATCGTCAATGGCATGCCCCAGATCGTCCACGATATCCAGCGTCACATCCCCGCCTTCACGCATCAGCGCGTCCTGGGCCGCAACCGCATGCGAAAGCTCAATTACCCGGTCTTCACCCCCATGAATGAGATGGATCGTGGTCTGCGTGGTCGCGCTTTGCGGTAACGTCGCAAAACGCCCATTGAAGGCAATCACGCGGGACACCAGTCCGGGCTGCGCTTTTACGCTTTCCAGCGACATGATTGAGCCCTGAGAGAAGCCAATCAGCGCTGTTGCATTGGCACCTACGCCGCTCTGCTGCTGCCAGTAACGCACGGTATTGATAAAGGCTGGCATAACGGCATCAATACGTGCCTGACGATTTTCCTCCGTCACGCCCTCGACGGAAAACCACTGCCGCCCGTCCGGACCGCAGGGCTCCACGCCGCCGATACTGACGATCAGCGCGTGTGGGAAAACGGGTGCAAACCAGCTGCCAATCTGTCCCATATTGACGGCATTGTCGCCCACGCCATGAAACAGAAGCAGTAGCTGTTTAGCAGGTGTATCCGGGCTTTGCACAACAAAATGGTCATGTTTCATGGCGATCTCCTTAATTGTTAAGCAGGATTTTACGCCTCTGCGGGGTAATGACCATGCCACTTTACTGAAGAAGTCATTGAAAAAATTGCCATTGCAAAATGTCGGCTTTCAGCCGCTGGCTACGAGAGTAATCAAGCCTTTCAAGCGCGTGAGCGGTTTCCTCGCGTAGCTTCGCCAGCAACGCTTTGCGCCCGAAATCGTGCGTATTCCCTTCCATTTTCCCACGCAGCGCCGGGAGCGGCATATCCACGGCTAACAACAATCGCGTTAGCGCCGCAACCGAGGTTGAAAACGCCCGGTGCGCAAAGGCAAACCCCGCCAGCTCCAGCCAGTCGTCACTGTTAAGGGTAGCTTCCCATGCATCCATCACCGGGATCTTTTCGCCATTCCAGGCCGACAGGACGCGCATATCACGACATAAACGCTGATGCGCCTCTTCGCAGAGCTGATGCCCCGCCTCGCTCAGCGGCAGCAACGCCATCGCCGTATAGCACCCGCTGCTGGCCTCCCGGTGGCTGCCCATTCGCACCAGCACAAACCCGCACTGCCGCCAGAAACGCCACAGCTCGTCGGTATAGCCAAAGCTGACCGAGAGATAATCTTCTCCGCTGGCACTGCGGATCAGCCCCTGGCCGATGCCTTCCCGCTGGCGATGAGGATGAACCGCAATACGGCTGACGCGTCGGCCTTTCAGCGTCGCCGCGAGAGGCGATCCGCCGTGCGCCGCCAGCGACTGTGCCACCAGATTTCCACGCGGCCGACGAAATCCCGCCCACACCGCGCGACTAAGCTCTGGGGATAAGCCGCCCTCCTCCACCAGCCAGAGAGCACCGGCGAGGGTTGAGTCGGTTTCAGCAACGGTAAAATGCTGTCCCGGCGCGTCCATCATCCGGCGTAAATCGAGGGGGGACGTCCGGTAGTGCGCGGCACACAGCAGTTCATACACGCCTGCCCCGCGCGCCGGATCGCTCTCCCACACCCCGGGCTCCAGCGACGTTAAACTTACCTCCCCTGCCGGTTTGCGATCGATAAGCGCATCGTCGAACAGCAGCGCGTTCGCCACGATTCGCTCAAGAGGACATCCGGCAGCCCAGCGTACAGGAGTTGATAAGGTATATCGCCGCAGACCGCTGAACCGGGCGCAGAACTTCAGCAGGAATCCCCTGCCCGTGCCTTCATAACCCTGCACCGTAGTGGTCAACAACACGCGGGGAAAGCGCATCGTCAGTTTCTCGAGCAGCGGGCCGGGGATGGCGGCCGCCTCATCGACAATCAGCCAGTCAGCTTCTGTTGTGGAGGCCAGCAGCGCATCCGGGGCCATAAAGTGAAAATGTTCCCCGGCGAAACGCGCGATGACATCCGTCGCCCCTTTTGCCGGTGCGGTCACTACAGCACTACCCTGAATGCCGTTGAGCAACATGCCCGCCAGGGCGGACTTTCCTCGTCCGCGCGGGGCCGTCACGGCAGCCACTCCAGCAGGCATGGTCAGAAGCGCGTCGAGGATCTCAGCCTGCTCGCGCTGCGGTTCACCGCTGGCGGGCTGCCAGGCGGGTAAATCTGGCGCAACGGGAAGGCACAGCGGACGATGTTGATGCCAGACGATAGCATCTGAATCGGCGGCCAGCGTCCGGCAAAAATGGTAAACAAAGTGCGGGGTGGCGATCGGCTCGGCGCTGTCGCTCCAGCGTAGAGAATCCGCGTCGGGCCTGTTAGCCCAGACGGAGAACGGCGGCACCAGCAGCACCAGAAGGCTTCCGGCGCGCAGGGTCCCGCTGAGGGCGGCGAAGGCCGAGACGTCAAACCCGCGACGCGCGTCAAAAACGGCGTGCAGATATTCACGTCCCAGCAGGCCGCTGATGGCCTTAGAGGGGTTTTCCTCCAGCCACAGCCAGTCTCCTGGTAACGTATCGCGCAGGATGGTCGCCTGGCTCAACGTCCACGCTTCATCGCCGCTAAGCACCACCAGCCGGCGGTGCCCGGTACGCTGAAGCTGGTTAACCAGCTGTTCAACCCCTAACATCACATAGCTTTGCCGAAGGTATTACACTGCGACGGGTTGCCGCTGTCAAAGCCACGCTTAAACCAGCTGTAGCGCTGCTCTGAGGTGCCATGGGTAAAGCTGTCCGGCACAACGCGCCCCTGGCTTTGCTGCTGCAAGCGATCGTCACCAATCGCCTGTGCGGCATTCAGGGCCTCTTCCAGATCGCCTGTTTCCAGCACGCCCTGCTGCTGCATGCTGTGTCCCCAGACGCCAGCGAAGCAGTCGGCCTGAAGCTCCATGCGTACGGAGAGATGATTCACCTCCGCCTGAGACGCATTCTGCTGCATCTGACGCACTTTAGGTTCAATGCCGAGGAGCTTCTGCACATGGTGGCCGACTTCATGCGCGATCACGTAGCCCTGGGCAAAATCGCCGTCGGCGCCCAGCTTGCTTTTCATGTCGTCATAGAAGGAGAGATCGATATAGACGGTGCTGTCCGCCGGGCAGTAGAACGGCCCCATAACGGACTGCCCGGTGCCGCAGCCCGTGCGGGTTGCTCCCCGGTACATCACCAGTTTTGGCGGCTGATAAGTCCGCCCCATTTTCTCGAACTGCTGACCCCAGGTATCTTCGGTCGTCGCGAGAATAACGGAAGTAAATTTCGCCGCTTCATCTTCATTCGGGCTGATGGAGCGCTGAGAATACTGCTGCTGTTGCCCGGTTTCACCGGTCATCAAACCGGTCAGGTCGACACCGTAGTAGCCCGCTACCAGCACGACGACCAGCAGAATAATACCGCCCTTGCCGCTGGGTAACCGGAAACCTGGCCCGCCCATAGACGGACCACCGCCACCACTGCTGCGTCTGTCTTCTACGTTGTCACTTTCACGACGCCCTTGCCAGCGCATAAACACCTCGAACTATTCCATTTATAATAGCTATGATCGTAGGCGGTTAATGAAAGGATTACCATAGTAAACAAGGATAAGACGCCAAAGGATGCCAACATCCTTTGGCAAATGCGCAGTTTAGTCGAGCTTAACGCCTAAACGGTGAGCAACCGCTTCGTACGCTTCGACCACGCCACCCAGACTCTGGCGGAAACGGTCTTTGTCCATTTTATCCAGCGTCTCTTTGTCCCACAGGCGGCTGCCGTCAGGAGAGAACTCGTCGCCCAGCACCACTTCGCCTTTGTACAGACCGAACTCCAGCTTGAAGTCGACCAGGATCAGGCCCGCGTCATCAAACAGCTTTTTCAGCACGTCGTTGGCTTTGTAGGTCAGTTCCTGCATGCGCGCCAGGTTCTCTTTGCTTACCCAGCCGAAGGTTTCACAGTAGGATTCGTTGACCATCGGGTCATGCATGGCGTCGTTTTTCAGGAACAGATCGAACAGCGGTGGATTCAGTTCGATACCCTCTTCAATGCCCAGACGCTTCACCAGGGAGCCTGCGGCACGGTTACGGATCACGCACTCAACCGGCACCATATCCAGTTTTTTTACCAGACATTCCGTATCGGACAACAACGCTTCCATCTGAGTCGGGATACCGGCTTCGGCCAGTTTGGTCATAATGAAGTGGTTGAACTTGTTGTTCACCATGCCCTTACGATCGAACTGCTCAATGCGTGCGCCGTCTCCTGCTGACGTATCATTGCGGAATTCGAGCACCAACAGATCCGGGTTTTCCGTGCTGTATACGGTTTTCGCTTTGCCACGATACAACTCAGCTTGCTTCTGCATCTTCATTACTCCTGGTGTGATGATTTGTATTCAAAACTGGCCATATTATGCCACGCACACGTTTGCGTGGCACGAAAATAAAAAGGGCTGGATTAACCAGCCCTCACTATTATTTGCTGAATGCGGCCTGGAAGGCAGCGACCAGCGCATCGTTCTGCGCCTGGGTCAGCGTGTGTCCTTTCGGATCGATAAACTGCAGGCTGCTGCGGTTATCGAGGTCGCCGACCTGGATTTTGTAGTCACCGGAAGGCAGCTGTGGATCGCTTGCCCCCAGCTCCTGCCAGGCACTTTCAGACAGCGGCTTATAGGTCGCTGTGATGCTGCCCGTTGAACGGGTGCTGTCGGTCACCTTCATGCCCACTTTTTCCAGCGTGGCTGGCAGACGCTGCCAGGTCTGGTTAAACGGCGCACGCACCACCAGCATTGGCAGGCCGGTATCGTCTGCACCGCTCTGCACGTCAAACGTTGAGCCGTTACGGTTCTGCGCGGCGTTTGCGGCATCAGCAGCGTTCTTATCCAGACCCGCTGCAATCACGTTCAGCATTTCGGTACTGTAGCGCTGCATGGCGGACGGATCGGCAACCGGTTTACCTGCCTGCTCAAGATTCAACAGCTTAACGGTAACCGCCTGCTGATAACCCTGCGGCTTAACGGAGACTTGATAACGACCACGATACTGCTGGTCTTCATCGAGACGGTTCCACTCAATCCAGTCGGTGGTTAAGGTCTGGCTGGCGTCGTCGCGTTTATCAATCGTATAGTTTTTCGACTGAATGACGCTCACAACCTGCGGCCACAGCGTGGTACCGCGTGCGCTTTCCACCAGCAGAGAAGCTGTATCACCGGTGAACTGCGTGCGCGCGCCACTCACCAGCGCCAGAGGCTGAGCTGGCGGACGAATATCGAGCGCTTTACCCACCAGGCCGCTGCCGTTGGTAACCGGAATATTATAATCACCGTTCTGGATCGGCAGGATCATGCCGGCAGGCGCGTGAAGTTCAGCAAGCGGCGGCGCATCCAGATAGGATTCATCACCGCTCACCTGGCGCTTGTAGCGCGAGTCTGAACTACAGGCAGCGAGGAGCATAACAAGCGAAACACCCGCAACCTTGGCCAGGCGCGACTTCTGTACTGAATAAGCCATCAAATCTCCCTAAACTTTACAGCAAACCGGCATGCTTCAGCGCGCCAGCGACAATTTCACGACCATGGTCGGTAATCGGTGTCATTGGCAGACGCAGCGTGTCGGTTGCTACAAGCCCCAACTCCTTACATGCCCATTTCACTGGGATCGGATTGGGTTCGACAAATAATTTATTATGCAACGGCATCAGACGCTGATTAATCACGCGAGCTTCATCAAAGTGACCGGCTGCGGCCAGTTTGCACATGTCAGCCATATCACGCGCCGCCACGTTCGCCGTCACGGAAATAACGCCGTTACCACCGAGCTGCATAAAGTCCAGTGCGGTCGCATCATCACCGCTCAACAGGATAAAGTCGTCTGAAACCAGCTCTTTGATCTGATGAACGCGGCTTAAGTTCCCTGTCGCCTCTTTAATCCCGATAATATTTTTTACTTTCGAGAGACGGCCAACGGTTTCCGGCAGCATATCGCAACCGGTACGGGACGGCACATTATACAGAATTTGTGGCAAGTCAGTATGTTCAGCGATGGCTTTGAAATGCTGGAACAAACCTTCCTGAGTTGGGCGGTTGTAGTAAGGGGTCACCGTCAGACAGCCAACAATGCCGCTGTCGTTAAAACGCTGAGTCAGGCTAATGGCCTCTGCCGTTGCGTTTGCGCCCGTACCCGCGATGACCGGAATACGCCCGTCCGCCAGTTCCAGGGTCAGCATCACAACATCGCCGTGCTCTTCGTGGCTCAGCGTGGCGGATTCACCGGTAGTCCCTACCGAAACGATCGCCGAGGTTCCATTGGCGACATGGTAATCAATGAGCTTCTTCATGCTTGACCGGCAGACATTACCTTTTTCATCCATCGGTGTAACAAGCGCGACAATACTTCCCGTGAACATGAGCCATCCTCTGTGCGAACAAGAGCCTCAATGTTACGTTTGGAACTGTAATAAAAGCAAGCGACCTGAGGCTCTCAGGCGGTTGTATGCATGTTTTTTTTATGCTTTCCTTAGGAAGACTTAACCACGCAAAGGAAGAACAGGTTTGACAACCTCATCACAACATTACCTGGTTATCACTGCGCTGGGTGCTGACAGGCCGGGTATCGTGAATACCATCACTCGCCACGTGAGCAGCTGCGGCTGCAATATCGAAGACAGCCGGCTGGCTATGCTTGGCGAAGAGTTCACGTTCATCATGCTGCTTTCCGGAACATGGAATGCCATTACCCTCATCGAATCTACCCTGCCGCTGAAAGGCGCAGAGCTGGATTTACTGATTGTGATGAAGCGCACCACCGCGCGCCCGCGTCCGGCTCTGCCTGCCACAGTCTGGGTACAGGTTGAAGTGCCTGATTCACCTCATCTGATTGAACGTTTTACGGCGCTGTTTGACAGCCATCAGATGAACATTGCCGAACTGGTTTCCCGCACGCAGCCTGGCGATGAAAACGCCATCCCGACGCTGTTTATTCAAATTACCGCCCACAGCCCTGCCTCGCAGGATGCGTCAAATATCGAGCAAGCGTTCAAAGCCCTCTGTACAGAATTACACGCGCAAGGCAGTA
This sequence comes from Enterobacter cloacae complex sp. 402C9, assembly GCF_050030745.1. Classification (NCBI taxonomy): domain Bacteria; kingdom Pseudomonadati; phylum Pseudomonadota; class Gammaproteobacteria; order Enterobacterales; family Enterobacteriaceae; genus Enterobacter; species Enterobacter cloacae complex sp. 402C9. Next base: position 3,347,829 of record NZ_JBLGUW010000001.1, read on the forward strand.
TAAGCGTCGTCGATTATTCGCAGCACGAACAGGATGGAGTTGAGTAATGAACCCACTGAAAGCCGGTGATATCGCACCGAAATTTAGCTTACCGGATCAAGACGGCGAGCAAGTAAATTTGACCGACTTCCAGGGACAGCGTGTTCTGGTCTATTTCTACCCGAAAGCCATGACCCCGGGCTGTACCGTACAGGCCTGCGGTTTACGCGACAACATGGATGAGTTGAAAAAGGTCGGTGTGGAAGTGCTGGGCATCAGCACCGATAAACCAGAGAAGCTGTCACGTTTTGCGGAAAAAGAGCTGCTGAACTTCACGCTGCTTTCCGATGAAGACCACCAGGTTTGCGAGCAGTTTGGCGTCTGGGGTGAGAAGTCCTTTATGGGCAAAACGTACGACGGTATTCACCGCATCAGCTTCCTGATTGACGCTGACGGTAAAGTTGAGCACGTGTTTGATGATTTCAAAACCAGCAACCACCACGACGTGGTGTTGAACTGGCTGAAACAAAGCGCCTGATAAACAGCAAAACGGCAACCCAGGTTGCCGTTTTTAGTGTTTGCCCCCTCTCCCCGTGGGCTGAGGGTTCCCCACAAATTAATGCGAGCACTGAGCAATCCCCTCGCCCCTCCGGGGAGAGGGTTAGGGTGAGGGGAACATACGGCGGTGGTGGTCATTCCGTTCACTTTATGTTCCTTGCTACTCTGTAACGACATGACCGGTGAACGTGCCAGGGTGGCTCAGTCGCCACCACCCTGGCGACCCGGGCTCCCGGCGGTAAATCGCCGCTTCGCGGTGCCCTCGGCTTATTCCTTCCGGCTTATCGGGTACGGGCGGAGGCAACGTCCCTGTAAAGCCGCCCTCTCGGCGCATCCCTGCGCCTCGCCCCGGCCTGCAGGAAACGCCTCAGCGATTTACAGCCGGACCAGGGCATCGCTGACAGCCCTCAGTCATTTAGAAAGCAACTTTATTGCTTATGCATAAAGAAATTACTGGGGATCCCTCAGCCCTTTGGGAGAGGGTTGGGGTGAGGGCATCAGCCCGCACTAAATCTACTTCTCTTCCACCGCCGGCACATCCGGCCACGCGTGGACCACGGCTTTAATCAGCGTCGCCAGCGGAATGGCGAAGAACACGCCCCAGAATCCCCACAGCCCGCCGAAAATCACCACTGACAGGATAATCACCAGCGGATGCAGGTTAACTGCTTCTGAGAACAGCACCGGTACCAGCAGGTTCCCGTCCAGTCCCTGAATAATCAGGTATACTGCGAAACAGCTCCAGAACTCCGTACCCAGACCAAACTGGAACAGCGCCACACCGACTACCGGAATGGTCACAACAAACGCGCCGATATACGGGATCAGAACCGAGAATCCGACCAGCACCGCCAGCAGCAGCGAGTAGTTCAGCCCGAAAATCACGAAGCCAATCCAGGTCGCCACGCCCACCACAATCATCTCCAGCACTTTGCCGCGAATGTAGTTGGTGATTTGCTGGTTCATCTCCTGCCAGACCTGTCCTGCGAGACCGCGATTGCGCGGCAGCACGCGGCGCACCGCATTCAGCATCTGCTCTTTATCTTTGACCAGGAAAAACACCATTAGCGGCACGAGAACAAGGTAAACCGCCAGCGTCAGCAACCCCACCAGCGAGGCCAGAGAGTATTTCACCACCGAGTCACCCATGGTCATGATGCGGGCGCGCATGTTTTCGGCCATCGCATCGATGATCCCGGCGTCCATCAGCGCAGGATAGCGGCGCGGCAGCGTGGCGGCAAAATCAGACAGTTTATTCAGCATGCCGGGCATGTCGCGGATCAGGTAGATCCCCTGTTGCCAGGCGATGGGCATCACCACGAAGGACATCAGCAGCAGAATGCCGACAAACAGCACCAGGACAATGCTGGTCGCCCAGCGACGGGAACAGCCGATATGTTCCAGACGCGCGGTGGGCCACTCCAGCAGATACGCCAGCACAATTGCCACCAGAAGCGGTGCCAACAGGCCACTAAAGAAGAACAGGATACCGAATCCGGCAACCAGAATGACCAGCAAAGCAATGGCTTCCGGATCGCTAAACCGACGCCGATACCACTGCATTAACATTTCGAGCATACAACCCTTCCCTGAATCGAATGGCGGGAGTGAGACGGTGAATTGTATCTAACTGTCACAAAAAAGACTTTCCTTTTTGTTTCACTGTCAGGTTTCGCAAAACCCTGATGAATGGGATTTTCTTCATCTCTTAACACGGCTACACTCGCAGAGCAGCGGAGATGAACGTTATGCGGGTTCATCGGTCAAATTAGCACATCCAACATACAGGACAGTGGTTATGTTCAGGCAGTTGAGAAAAACACTGGTTGCGACACTGATTGCCGCCGTGACGGTGGGTCAGGTGTTGCCCGCTTTCGCTGACTCGTCCGATTCATTGCCGGACATGGGCACCACGGCAGGAAGCACGCTCTCCATCGGGCAGGAGATGCAGATGGGTGATTATTACGTACGCCAGCTGCGCGGCAGTGCTCCGCTGATTAACGACCCTTTGCTGGTGCAGTACATCAACGGTCTGGGGATGCGACTGGTGGCGCACGCAGACTCGGTAAAAACGCCCTTCCACTTCTATTTAATCAATAACGACGAAATCAACGCCTTCGCCTTCTTTGGCGGGAACGTGGTGCTGCATTCGGCGTTGTTCCGTTATTCCGATAACGAAAGCCAGCTGGCGTCCGTCATGGCGCACGAAATTTCGCACGTCACCCAGCGCCATCTGGCGCGTGCGATGGAAGATCAGAAGCGTAACGCCCCCCTGACCTGGGTGGGCGCGCTGGGCTCTATTCTGCTGGCGATGGCCAGCCCGCAGGCCGGGATGGCGGCGCTTACCGGGACGCTGGCGGGAACGCGTCAGGGGATGATCAGCTTTACCCAGCAGAACGAGCAGGAAGCAGACCGCATCGGCATTCAGGTTTTACAGCGTTCCGGCTTTGACCCGCAGGCCATGCCGAGCTTCCTGGAAAAACTGCTCGACCAGGCACGCTACTCGTCGCGCCCGCCTGAAATTCTGTTGACCCACCCGTTGCCGGAAAGCCGTCTCTCGGATGCGCGTAACCGTGCTAACCAGATGCGTCCGGTCGTCGTGCAGTCCTCGCAGGATTTCTACATGGCCAAAGTGAGAACGCTTGGCATGTACAACTCCGGACGTAATCAGCTCACCAGCGATCTGCTGGACGCGCTGGCGAAAGGCAACGTGCGCGAGAAGAACGCCGCGCAGTATGGCCAGGCACTCCAGGCGATGGAAGCAAGCAAGTACGATGAAGCGCGTAAAGCGCTACAGCCGCTGCTGGCGTCGGCGCCGGACAACCCGTGGTATCTCGACCTCGCCACCGATATCGATCTGGGGCAGAAAAAAGCGACCGATGCGATCAACCGTCTGAAAGGGGCGAAAGACATTCGCAACAATCCGGTATTGCAGCTTAACCTGGCGAACGCCTACCTACAGGGCGGCCAGCCCGGCGAGGCGGTGACCATTCTGAACCGCTACACCTTTAACAATAAAGATGACCAGAACGGCTGGGAGCTGCTCGCCCAGGCCCAGGGACAACTGGGTAACCGCGATCAGGAGCTGGCCGCGCGTGCGGAAGGTCTGGCGCTGGCGGGCCGTCTCGATCAGGCCATTTCCCTGCTGAGCAGCGCCAGCTCACAGGTGAAGCTTGGCAGCCTGCAACAGGCCCGCTACGATGCGCGAATCGACCAGCTGCGCGGCCTGCAACAACGCTTTAAGCCGTACGAGAAGATGTAATAAAGGAGAAGTCATGACAGACGCGGTAAAAATTTACCATAACCCTCGCTGCTCCAAGAGCCGCGAGACGCTGAATCTGCTGAAGTCTAACGGCATCGAGCCGGAAGTGGTGTTGTATCTGGAGACGCCCCCGGACGCGCAGACGATCCGCCAGCTGCTGAAGATGCTGAACATGGGCAGCGCACGCGAGCTGATGCGTCAGAAAGAAGATCTGTATAAATCGCTCAATCTGAACGATACCAGTCTCACTGAAGATCGGCTGATTCAGGCGATGGTCGACAATCCTAAGCTGATTGAGCGCCCGATTGTCGTGGCGAACGGCAAGGCGCGTATCGGCCGTCCACCGGAAGACGTACTCGGGATCGTCTAATCGTTACGCCGCAGCGCTTCCAGAAACGCCTGCGGCGTACTCTCCCCCAGCTTTTTCTGCGCTTTTCCCCGGTTGAAAAATTCACACAACTGGATCAACAGTTCTCCCGCCGGTTCACTATTCACGCGCGGAATGATCTCACGTAACGGCACGGCGACCTGAAGGGCAAGATAATACTGTGAATGCACTTTTACGATGACGTTAAGCTCCGGCAAGTTCACTTCTAGCCCAAAAGTCTCAATAGATTGAATATCAGCCGGACAGGCAGCCAGCACCTCGTTCGTCCAGCGGGTCAGCAACTGCGGCGAGACACCGGCATAAAGCCGGGCGTAGCACCAGCCGCTGACGGGTTCACGCGCCCAGAGCAGGTGTTGCTCCCCACCGTCGTCCATATGCAGCGATAGCGGCTGATGATGCAGAAGTAGCTTCTGCGGCATGATACCGGCCTTCAGCGCCTTTTTGCCCTGCAACGACGCCCCCTTTTGTCTTACCGAAGCCGGTTTGAGGTAGCGGTTCAGGGTCGCGCGGGAAACGGCGATCCCGAGTCCGTCATTCACCAGCAGCAGCAGTTCATCCAGCGGTGCCCCAGTGATATCCCGCAGGGCATTTATCAGTGCCGCCTGCTCTTGTCTCAATGCTTTGTGTATCACTTTTGGCGTTGTGTGGTTATCCGAAACCTGGTCGCGGTTGCGCCAGCGCCTGACGGTGGTGACCGAGATCCCCAGTTCAACAGCTAGCTCTCTGTCGCTTTTATCTGACTGCTGAAGATAGCGACGGATACGCGGTGTGGTGGTGGCGTTAGCATGCAGTTTGATTTCCATCGCGTCTCTCTCCAAAACTAATCTTATGAGATTTATAGTAGAGCAGCGAATGCTTTGTGACCGATTTCACCTTTCGCTCGCCGCGCTTCACTGATAATCCACAGACATAACATAAACAACACCTCTCAATCTTGTACGGAGTTCACAATGAACAATGTTCTGGGATTTCTTGAAGCAAAACTGATGCCGCTGGCGGCGAAAACGGCCCAGCAGCGTCATCTTGGGGCCATTCGTGGGGCCTACGTTTCATTCATGCCGTTTATCATCGTCGGCTCCATCCTGCTGGTGATCTCCTCCTTCCCGAATCAGGCCTATCAGCAGTTTATGTCTCAGGCCTTTGGTGAGAGCTGGAGTGCGATTATAGAGATTCCATTCAACGCGGTATTCTCAACCATGTCGCTGTTTATCAGCTTCCTGGTGGCCTACCGCCTGGCTGAGCACTATGGCGAGGACCGCATCTCCTGCGGCATCCTGGCGCTGGTCGCCTTCCTGATCCTGACGCCCTTTATCAAAGTGGCGGAAAACGGCGGCATTACCGTGATGCCGGTGGAGTGGATTGGCAGCAAAGGGTTGTTTGTGGCGATGATCGGTTCCCTGCTGTGGACGGAACTGTTCTGCTGGCTGAAGCGCAAAAAGCTGGTCATCAAAATGCCGGACGGCGTACCACCGGCGGTACAGGAGTCGTTCGCGGCGCTGATCCCGGCCCTGCTGGTGATGATTCTGGTGCTTATTATCCGCATCATCTTCGAAAACACCCACTACCACACCATCCACCAGTTTATTTATGAAGTGGTTGCCACCCCGGTGCGCCACTACGGTACCTCTTATTTCGGTGCGCTGATGACCGTATTCAGTATCACCATTCTGTGGTCAGTGGGCATTAACTCCGGTTCGATGATCAACGGCATTATTCGCCCGCTGTGGATGGAAAACCAGACCGACAACATCGCCGCGATTCAGGCGGGAACGACGCCGCCGAACATCATCACCGAACAGTTTTTTGACATGATCTGGATGGGCGGCGCGGGCGCCACGCTGTCGCTGGTGATAGCGATGCTGATTTTCGCCCGCAGCAAAAACATGCGAGAGGTGGCGCGCCTCGGTGCGGGTGCCTCGGTGTTTAACATCAACGAACCGATCCTGTTTGGCCTGCCGGTGATCATGAACCCGATCATGCTCATCCCGTTTAATCTGGTGCCGCTGGTGCTGGTCACCGTGCAGTATGCGGCGATGAAAATTGGCGCGGTCGCCGTCACCACCGGGGTGTTTATTCCCTGGACCCTGCCGCCGGTTATCAGCGGCTTTATCGTCACCGGGCACCTGAGCGGCAGCGTGATGCAGCTGATCAACCTGCTGATTGGCGCCATGCTGTACCTGCCTTTTATGCGTATCCTGGATAAACAGTACCGCGCCGCGGAGCTGACTATTGCTACACAACCCGACACCACCCTTGCAAAACAGGAGTAAAGCATGTGGGGAATTATCGCAACCTGGCGAATGGCACTTGAAGGGGTAACGGAATCCGCGTCTGCCCTGGCGGCGGGAAAACCGGTCGCTTCGGCGGTGGTCGATGCCATCGCTGCCGTGGAAGACTTTCCGCTGTATAAATCCGTCGGCTACGGTGGCCTGCCGACCGAAAACGGCGAGGTGGAGCTGGACGCGGCCTATATGGACGGCGACACGCTGGCGTTCGGCGCCGTGGGGAATCTGGTGGATATCGCCAACCCGGTGCGCGTGGCGCACGCGCTCAGCCGTCAACGCTATAACAGCCTGCTGGTCGGCCAGGGCGCGCGCGAATGGGCGCTGAGCCAGGGCTTTGCCGACAAAACCATGCTCACGGATCGCGCCATGCAGCACTACCGCAAGCGCTGCCGCGAAACGCTGGATAAGGGGTTAAGCCCCTACGACGGACATGACACCGTCGGCATCATTGGCCTTGATAAACAGGGTTCGATGAGCGTCGCCACCTCCACCAGTGGCCTGTTTATGAAAAAACGTGGTCGCCTCGGTGACTCACCCATCATCGGCTCCGGCTTTTACTGCGACAGCGAAACCGGCGCGGCCACCGCCACAGGCGTCGGTGAAGACCTGATGAAGGGCTGTACCAGCTACGAAATCGTTCGCCGGATGGCGCAAGGGATGACGCCGCAGCAGGCGGCGGATTCAGTCGTATTCGAACTGGAAGACAAGCTGATGTCGCGCTTCGGTCGCGCGGGCGATCTCTCCGTGGTGTGCATGAACAACCAGGGCGAATTTGGCGCCGCGACTAACATAAAAACCTTCTCGTTCGTGGTGGCGACGGCTCGCCAGCCCCTCACCGTTTTTCGTACTGAACGCCTGCGGGAGAAAACGCACTATCACGCGGTAGATGAGGAGTGGATGCAGGCCTATGCCGCACGGATCCGCGCGCCGATTGAGGAATCATGATGATCACTTACCAGTTTATCAACGCGCTTTCAGACGCGAAGCCGAACAGCCATTTGATTGCGCGCGCTGACAGTTCCCTGTTACCGGAAAGCGCTCTTGTCGCTGAAATGCGCCAGCAGAGCACCGTCGCGGACGCTCGCTTTGGCTGCGCGCCGTTTGCGCGCATTACTCTGTTGCCGGACGCGCTATGGCATGACGCCCTGACCGAAGGGTTGCTCACCGCCCTGCGACCGCTGCTTACCGCCCCCGCCAGCGCCGAACTCGTGCTGGACGTGACGGATATCGACGATGTGGTGCTGGCGCAGGTGCTGCGTTTTCTCTTTAATCAGGCGCACAGGCTCAGTGACCTGAAGCTGAAGAAGACGAACGAAGCGGTGCGTCTTACCTGCATCACTGCCCTCTGCCTGCCGGAACAGCAGGCGAAGCTGGAGACGACCTTCCGCCAGCAGCAGGCCATTGCGCTCGGCATGATCGCGGCGCGACGTCTGGCGGATATGCCGTCCGACCGCTGCACGCCGCAGTTTGTGGTGGAAGAGGCGCAAAAACTGTGTGCCGCCAGCACTGCCCTGCGCTGCGAGGTGCTGAACGAAAAAGATATTGCTGAGCAGGGTCTTGGACTGCTGCACGCCGTTGGCAAAGGGGCGACCTGCCCGCCGCGTCTGCTGGCTATTCATTATGATGGTGCCAACGACGGCCCGATGCGCTGCTACGTGGGAAAAGGCATTACCTTTGACACCGGCGGCCTGTGGCTGAAGGAAGGCGCGGGCATGTACACCATGAAATATGACATGTGCGGCGCGGCCAACGTACTGGGGCTGATGCTGACCGTTGCAGAGCTGAAATTACCCGTGCGCATCATGGGCGTGCTGGCGCTGGCGGAAAACGCCATCGGCCCCGACGCCATGCAGCCCGGCACGGTGGCAACAGCCTGTAACGGCACCACCGTTGAAATCAATAATACCGATGCCGAGGGCCGGCTGGTGCTGGCTGACGCCATTGCCTGGGCCAGCCAGCGGTACCCGCAGGCCCGCTACATCATTGATATGGCGACTTTGACGGGCGCAGTGGTGAAAGCGCTGGGGTATGAGCTGAGCGGGCTGATGACCCAGGATGAACCGCTGCGCGCCGCGTTGACGCAGGCAGGTAAACGGAGCGGTGACGAGGTGTGGTCTCTGCCGCTGGACGCACGGCTGAAAAAGCAGACCGACAGCGCGATTGCCGATCTGTGCAATACGCCGACTAACAATGCGGCGATAAGCGCCTCGGCGGCGTGGCTGCTGCATCACTTCTGTCCGCCGGCGATCCCATGGGCACATCTGGATATCAGCGGGACGGCGCTGTGGCGTGAGAACGGCAGAAGCGTGGCGTCGGGAAGACCGATTCCGCTGCTGGTTGAGCACCTGATGGGGGATCTTTAGCCCGGTGGCGCTGCGCTTACCGGGCCTACGGGTGCCATATGTAGGCCGGGTAAGGCGCAGCCGCCACCCGGCATAACTACAGCTTAAGAATATCTTTCACAAACGGAATGGTCAGCTTGCGCTGGGCGGTGATGGAGGCGCGATCGAGCTGATCGAGCGTATCAAAGAGCGTGCGCATCTCCCGATCCAGACGCTTGAGCAGGAAGCGCCCTACGTCTTCCGGCAGTTCAAATCCGCGCAGTCTGGCGCGCAACTGAAGTGCCTGGAGTTTGTCTTCATCCGACAGCGGTTGCAGCTTGTAGATTTGCCCCCAGTCCAGACGAGACGCCAGATCCGGCAGCCCCAGATTGAGCTGACGCGGCGGACGATCGCCGGTGATCAGCAGCCGGGTTTTGCCCGACTCCAGAATGCGGTTGTAGAGGTTAAAGATCGCCATTTCCCACGGCTCGTCTCCCGCCACGCATTCAATATTATCGATGCAGACCAGGGAGAGATGTTCCATGCCCTCCAGCACTTCAGGCACAAACCAGGTGCGTTTATCCAGCGGCACATAGCCTACCGCGTCACCGCGCGCCGAAAGTTCCGCACAGGCGGCATGCAGCAGGTGGCTGCGTCCCGCGCCTTCGCGTGACCAGATATAGATGTATCCGCTGTGTTCCTGGCGCAGCACGTTTTGCAGTGCAGCCAGTAAAGAGGGGTTATCACCCGGCCAGAAACTCGCGAAAGTTTCGTCGTCAGGGAGATAAAGTGGCAGAGAGAGCTGTGCCGGTCCGTTCAGAAATACCTCAACCAGAGATCTTACATAAAATCGGAATGGAGTTTAACACGGAACCAGCAAGGAGAGAACCGGGCGGACGATCCGCCCGGTTAAAGGATCAATGTGGTGCTTTTTCGCTATCGTCAGCGTCCAGGATTTCTTCTTCCGGACGAATGACCGAGATCAGCTTGAAAATCAGGCTCAGACCCACGCCGACGATGGTCGCCAGCGCCATACCCTTCAGCTCTGCCGCGCCGATGTGCACCTTCGCGCCGCTCACGCCGATGATCAGGATAACGGAGGTCAGGATCAGGTTCTGCGCCTTGCTGTAATCCACTTTGGATTCAATCAGCACGCGAATACCGGACGCACCGATCACCCCGTAAAGCAGCAGGGAAACGCCGCCCATCACCGGAACCGGGATAATCTGGATCGCCGCCGCCAGTTTGCCGACGCAGGAGAGCAGAATAGCGATGATCGCCGCGCCGCCGATAACCCAGGTGCTGTAGACGCGGGTGATCGCCATTACGCCGATGTTCTCCCCGTAAGTCGTGTTTGGCGTGGAGCCGAAGAAACCGGAGATGATGGTGGAGAAACCGTTGGCAAACATGGAGCGATGCAGGCCCGGGTCGCGGATCAGGTCACGCTTCACGATGTTCGCCGTCACCACCAGGTGGCCAACGTGCTCAGCAATCACCACCAGTGCAGCAGGCAGAATGGTGAAGATAGCAAACCATTCGAAGCGTGGGGTGTAGAAAGTCGGCAGCGCGAACCAGTGTGCCTCGGCAATCGGTGTGGTATCCACAACGCCCATCACGAAGGAGAGCGCGTAACCCGCCAGCACGCCGATCAGGATCGGGATAATCGCCATAAAGCCGCGGAACAGGACGGAACCGAAAACCGTCACGCCCAGCGTCACCAGCGAAATAATAATGGTTTTAGAATCCGGTGACTGACCGTCCGCAGGCAGCAGCCCAGCCATGTTCGCCGCCACACCCGCCAGTTCCAGGCCGATGACGGCAACGATTGCCCCCATTGCCGCAGGCGGGAACATCACGTCCAGCCAGCCGGTACCCGCTTTCTTCACGATGAAGGAGACCAGGCAGAACAGCACGCCGCACATGATAAAGCCGCCCAGCGCGACCTCGTAACCCAGCGGCAGCAACAGCAGTACCGGGGAGATAAACGCGAAGCTCGACCCGAGATAGGCCGGGATTTTGCCTTTACAGATGAAGAGGTAAAGCAGCGTACCGATGCCGTTAAACAGCAGCACGGTAGCCGGGTTAATGTGAAACAGGATTGGCACCAGCACGGTTGCGCCAAACATGGCGAACAGGTGCTGCAAACTAAGCGGGATTGTCTGTAAAAGCGGCGGTCTTTCACTCACCCCGATAGCACGGCGCGTCATAGTGTTTTCCTCTGAGTGTCATTGTTGGTTTTTATTCAAAAAAAAGCCGACTATCAAAGTCGGCTTCTTTATTGTTATTCGATTATTTAGTCCCAAAAATCTTATCGCCGGCATCGCCGAGCCCCGGGATAATGTACCCGTGCTCGTTCAGTCCCTGGTCGACAGACGCGGTATAGAGTTCAACGTCCGGGTGCGCTTTTTCCAGCGCCGCGATACCTTCCGGCGCCGCGACCAGCACCAGCACTTTGATGCTGCTGCAGCCTGCTTGTTTCAGCAGGTCAATGGTGGCGATCATCGAACCACCGGTCGCCAGCATCGGGTCAACTACCAGCGCCATACGCTCATCAATGTTAGAGACCAGCTTCTGGAAGTATGGGACCGGCTCAAGCGTCTCTTCGTTACGGTAGATACCTACCACGCTGATACGCGCGCTTGGGACGTGCTCCAGCACGCCTTCCATCATGCCCAGACCCGCACGCAGGATTGGCACCACGGTAATTTTTTTACCTTTGATCTGCTCAACCTGTACCGGGCCGTTCCAGCCTTCGATGGTCACTTTTTCCGTTTCCAGATCAGAGGTCGCTTCGTAGGTCAGCAGGCTACCCACTTCAGAAGCCAGTTCGCGAAAACGCTTCGTGCTGATGTCATGCTCACGCATCAGGCCCAACTTGTGTTTAACGAGTGGGTGTTTCACTTCCACAATCTTCATTCTCTTTCTCCTCTGAGGTGGCATCCGCAAAAAAATCGCGGGATTATACCGCTTTTTTCGGATTGCGCCATACCCATGTTGCTTGATGTACATCAATCAAAAACAAAAAAGCCGGAGGCTGGGCTCCGGTTTGGGTGCGGGGTCTTGCCCGGTGGCGCTGCGCTTACGCGGGCCTACGTGTAGTGTAGGTCGGGTAAGTATAAGCGCCACCCGACAATTACAGGTTATCGCCGTTGCTCGCAATCACCTGCTTATACCAGTCGAACGATTTCTTCTTGCTGCGGTTCAGCGTGCCGTTACCTTCGTTATCTTTATCGACAAAGATAAAGCCGTAGCGTTTCTTCATCTCGCCTGTGCCGGCAGAGACCAGGTCGATACAGCCCCACGGGGTATAGCCCATCAGATCCACGCCGTCTTCCACCACCGCTTTTTTCATCTCGCGGATGTGGGCGGAAAGGTAGTCGATGCGGTACTGGTCGTTCACCGTGCCGTCGCTCTCCTGCACGTCGATCGCGCCAAAGCCGTTTTCCACAATAAACAGCGGCAGCTGATAGTGATCCCAGAACCAGTTCAGAGAGTAGCGCAGCCCGACAGGATCGATCTGCCAGCCCCAGTCCGATTTCTGCACGTACGGGTTAGAAACCAGGCTCTTGCTCTCGTCATAATCCAGCGTCGGATTATCCGCCGTCGCTTTGGTGGCGAACGACATGTAGTAGCTGAACCCGATGTAATCCACGCAGCCTTGCGTCAGCGCCACTTTATCTTCTTCGGTGATATCCAGCGCGAAGCCGCGACGTTCAAAGTAGTTGAGCAGATGCTGCGGATACTTGCCGCGCACGTGAACGTCGGTGAACCAGTAGCGGCGATGCATGGCGTTCATCGCCATCATCATGTCGTCCGGGGCACAGGTCAGCGGATAGATGGGGCACATGGCAATCATGCAGCCGATATGCAGTGACGGGTTGATCTCACGCCCCGCTTTCACCGCCAGGGCGCTGGCCACCAGCTCATAGTGCGCCGCCTGGAACATCACCGGCTCGCGATCTTCTCCCGGGGCATATTTCAGCCCGGAGTTGGTAAACGGCGCAAAGTCTTCGTGAAAGTTGGCCTGGTTATTGATCTCGTTAAAGGTCATCCAGTACTTCACTTTATGCTGATAGCGCTCAAAAACGACCTTCGCGAAGCGGACAAAGAAGTCGATCAGCTTACGGTTACGCCAGCCGCCGTATTCCGTTACCAGGTGGAAAGGCATCTCGAAGTGGGAAAGCGTGATCACCGGCTCGATGCCGTGCTTCAGGCACTCGTCGAAAAGATCGTCATAGAATTTGAGTCCCGCTTCGTTCGGCTCCAGCTCGTCGCCTTTCGGGAAGATACGCGTCCAGGCAATGGAGGTGCGGAAGCATTTGAACCCCATCTCGGCAAAGAGTTTGATGTCTTCTTTATAGCGGTGGTAAAAGTCGATGGCTTCGTGGTTTGGGTAATTTTTCCCCTCCAGCACGCCGTTGGTGATTTCACGCGGTACCCCGTGGGCGCCTGCCGTCATGACATCGGCAACGCTCACGCCCTTGCCGCCCTCTTTCCAGCCGCCTTCAAGCTGGTGCGCCGCAACGGCCCCACCCCACAGAAAACCTGCTTTAAATCCTGACATTCGCTTTCCCTCATTCTGCGTTATTTTCTGCAAAAACAGTTACAGAAACCGGTTTCATTTTGATGATGTGCAAAGGGGATAGCCGTTGCAAGCAGATCGCCGAAACCGGTTTCATTTTCGTGAACGGAATCAAGTTTGTTGCCCTGGACAGTCCGCACAGAAAAAAAGATCCCCGCGCCGAGAATAGGCTCGCAAACGTTTGCCTGGACTGTTAGAATTGCGCCGATTTTTCTTACTAGCTATGCAATCGCGTGGGGATTTAAGCCGTGACCAACAAAACTTCTCTCAGCTACAAAGATGCCGGTGTTGATATTGACGCAGGTAATGCGCTGGTTGACCGAATCAAAGGTGTGGTGAAAAAAACCCGCCGCCCGGAAGTGATGGGTGGCCTGGGTGGATTCGGCGCACTGTGCGCGCTGCCGCAAAAATATCGTGAACCTGTGCTGGTCTCGGGTACGGATGGTGTCGGTACAAAACTGCGCCTGGCGATGGATCTTAAGCGTCACGATACGATTGGTATTGATCTGGTGGCGATGTGCGTCAACGACCTGGTGGTACAGGGCGCTGAGCCGCTGTTCTTCCTGGATTACTACGCGACCGGCAAGCTGGATGTGGATACCGCAGCCAGCGTCATTAACGGTATCGCCGAAGGCTGTCTGCAATCCGGCTGTGCGCTGGTCGGCGGTGAAACCGCTGAAATGCCAGGCATGTATCACGGTGAAGATTATGACGTCGCAGGCTTCTGCGTCGGCGTGGTAGAAAAATCAGAAATTATCGACGGCAGCAAAGTGGCTGACGGCGATGTGCTGGTTGCGCTGGCCTCCAGCGGTCCGCACTCCAACGGCTACTCTCTGGTGCGTAAGATCCTCGAAGTGAGCGGTTGCGACCCGCTGACCACCGAGCTGGACGGCAAACCGCTGGCCGATCACCTGCTGGCCCCGACCCGCATCTACGTCAAAAACGTGCTGGAGCTGATTGAGAACGTTGAGGTGCACGCCATCGCTCACCTTACCGGCGGCGGCTTCTGGGAAAACATTCCGCGCGTGCTGCCGGACAATACCCAGGCGGTGATCGACGCCTCCTCATGGCAGTGGCCGCCCGTCTTCAACTGGCTGCAATCCGCAGGCAACGTGAGCGAGCATGAAATGTACCGCACCTTTAACTGCGGCGTGGGCATGGTTATCGCCCTGCCCGCCAGCGAAGCGGATAAAGCGGTTAAGCTGCTGACAGAAAAAGGTGAAAACGCGTGGAAAATCGGTACGATTAAAGCTTCCGATTCCGAACAGCGTGTGGTCATTGAATGAAAAACATCGTGGTGCTCATTTCCGGCAACGGAAGCAATTTGCAGGCAATTATAGACGCCTGCAAACAGAAGAAAATCAATGGCACCATTCGGGCAGTATTCAGCAACAAGGCCGATGCGTTCGGCCTTGAGCGCGCGCGGGAAGCGAACATTCCTGCGCACGCGCTGGAAGCCAGCCAGTTCGCCGGGCGTGAAGCCTTTGACCGTGAGCTGGTGCAGGAAATTGACGCCTACGCGCCTGACGTGGTGGTGCTGGCAGGCTACATGCGTATCCTGAGCCCCGCCTTCGTCGCGCATTACAACGGACGTTTGCTGAATATCCACCCTTCTCTTCTGCCGAAATATCCTGGCCTGCATACCCATCGTCAGGTGCTGGAGAACGGCGATGAGGAGCATGGTACCTCCGTGCATTTCGTTACCGACGAGCTGGACGGCGGTCCGGTCATTTTGCAGGCAAAAGTACCGGTCTTTGACGGTGACAACGAAGACGACGTGACGGAACGCGTACAGGCTCAGGAACACGCCATTTATCCGCTGGTGGTAAGCTGGTTTGTTGACGGCCGTCTTGAGATGCGCGACGGTGCCGCCTGGCTGGACGGCGTAAAGTTGCCCCCGCAGGGTCATGCGGCTGAAGAGTAGTTTGTTCTGTCGGGTGGCGCTGCGCTTACCCGACCTACATATTGCATTACCCGATATTCCCTTCTCCAACCCTCTAAATTCCCCAACAAAAAAAATAACTGTCATACTTTTCTGGCACTGTTGGACATATCGTGGAAATGCTCGCCATAATAAGGACGAGACGGATTTACCACGTCCTGTGATTGAACTGGAGTGTGAGCTGTAATGGGTCAGGAAAAGTTATATATCGAGAAAGAGCTAAGCTGGTTAGCATTCAACGAACGTGTACTTCAGGAAGCGGCCGATAAAAGTAACCCGCTGATTGAGCGTATGCGTTTTTTAGGCATCTATTCCAACAATCTGGATGAGTTCTACAAGGTTCGCTTCGCCGAACTAAAACGCCGAATCATCATCAGCGAAGAACAGGGCTTAAACTCCCACTCGCGGCATCTGCTTGGAAAAATCCAGTCTCGCGTCATGAAAGCCGATCAGGAATTTGATGGCCTCTATAACGAGCTGCTGCTGGAAATGGCACGCAACCAAATCTTCCTGATCAACGAACGCCAGCTCTCCGCGAATCAGCAAAACTGGCTGCGCCACTATTTCAAACACTATCTGCGCCAGCATATCACCCCGATTCTGATCAACCGTGAAACCGATCTGGTGCAGTTCCTGAAAGATGATTACACCTATCTGGCGGTAGAAATCATTCGTGGTGAGACCATTAACTACGCGCTGCTGGAAATACCGTCTGATAAAGTCCCGCGCTTTGTAAATCTGCCGCCGGAAACCCCGCGCCGACGTAAGCCGATGATCCTGCTGGATAACATTCTGCGCTACTGTCTGGACGATATCTTCAAAGGTTTCTTCGATTACGACGCGCTCAACGCCTACTCGATGAAGATGACCCGTGACGCCGAGTACGATCTGGTGCATGAGATGGAGGCCAGCCTGATGGAGCTGATGTCTTCCAGCCTCAAGCAGCGCCTGACGGCAGAGCCGGTGCGTTTTGTCTATCAGCGCGATATGCCGGACGCGATGGTGGAGATGCTGCGCGATAAGCTGACCATCTCCCGCTACGACTCCATAATCCCCGGTGGGCGTTACCACAACTTTAAAGATTTCATTGGCTTCCCGAACGTCGGCAAAGCCAATCTGGTAAACAAACCGCTGCCGCGCCTGCGCCATATCTGGTTCGATAAATTCCGCAACGGGTTCGATGCCATCCGCGAGCGGGATGTGCTGCTCTACTATCCGTATCACACCTTTGAACACGTGCTGGAATTGCTGCGTCAGGCCTCGTTCGATCCGAACGTGCTGGCGATTAAAATCAACATTTATCGCGTGGCGAAAGATTCCCGCATCATCGATGCGATGATCCACGCAGCGCACAACGGCAAGAAAGTGACCGTGGTGGTTGAGCTCCAGGCTCGCTTCGACGAAGAGGCCAACATCCACTGGGCGCGCCGACTGACGGAAGCGGGCGTGCACGTCATCTTCTCCGCGCCGGGGCTGAAAATTCACGCCAAGTTGTTCCTGATCTCCCGTAAAGAGGGCGACGATGTGGTGCGCTACGCCCATATCGGTACCGGGAACTTTAACGAGAAAACCGCGCGTATTTACACCGACTATTCACTGCTGACTGCCGATGCCCGCATCACCAACGAAGTGCGTCGGGTGTTCAACTTCATTGAGAACCCGTACCGCCCGGTGAGCTTCGATTATCTACTGGTGTCACCGCAGAACTCACGGCGCCTGCTGTACGATATGATCGACAAAGAGATTGCCAATGCGCAGAACGGCTTGTCGTCCGGCATCACGCTGAAGCTCAACAATCTGGTGGACAAAGGCCTGGTGGATCGCCTGTATGCGGCCTCCAGCTCCGGCGTTCCGGTAAATCTGCTCATTCGCGGCATGTGCTCGCTCATTCCGGAACTGGAAGGCATCAGCGACAACATCCGCGTGATCAGCATTGTGGATCGCTATCTTGAACACGATCGCGTCTATATTTTCGATAACGCCGGTGATAAGCGCGTATACCTCTCGTCCGCCGACTGGATGACGCGTAACATTGATTACCGTATTGAAGTGGCGGCACCGCTGCTGGATCCTCGCCTGAAGCAGCGTATCCTGGACATTATCGAGATCCTGTTCAGCGATACGGTGAAAGCACGTTATATCGACAAAGAACTCAGTAATCGCTATGTACCGCGCGGCAATCGCCGTAAAGTGCGGTCGCAGCTGGCGATTTACGATTACATCAAATCACTTGAGCAACCCGATTAACCTATGCCAATAAACGATAATACCCCACGCCCGCAGGAGTTCGCTGCGGTCGATCTTGGCTCAAACAGTTTCCATATGGTCATCGCCCGCGAGGTGGATGGCGCGATGCAGATCATCGGTCGTCTGAAGCAGCGCGTGCATCTGGCCGATGGGCTCGACGCGCGTAACATGCTGAGCGAAGAGGCAATGGAGCGCGGGCTTAACTGCCTGTCGCTGTTCGCAGAACGTCTGCAAGGCTTTTCGCCGTCCAGCGTTTGCATCGTCGGGACGCATACGCTACGCCAGGCGCTGAACGCGCCGGAATTTCTTAAGCGCGCGGAAAAGGTTATCCCCTACCCGATTGAGATCATCTCTGGTAACGAAGAAGCGCGCCTGATTTTTATGGGCGTGGAGCATACGCAGCCGGAAAAAGGCCGCAAGCTGGTGATTGATATCGGCGGAGGCTCAACCGAACTGGTGATTGGCGAAGATTTCGAGCCGCGTCTGGTTGAAAGCCGCCGTATGGGCTGCGTCAGCTTCGCGCAAATGTATTTTCCGGGCGGCGTCATCACCCGCGAAAACTTCCAGCGCGCGCGCATGGCCGCCGTGCAAAAACTGGAAAATCTGGCCTGGCAGTATCGTATTCAGGGCTGGAACGTGGCGCTGGGCGCATCGGGGTCGATTAAAGCGGCCCATGAAGTGCTGCTGGCGATGGGTGAAAAGGACGGGTTTATTACGCCTGAGCGCCTGGTGAAACTCACCGAAGAGGTGCTTAAGCACAAGAGCTTCGACGCCCTGAGTCTGCCGGGCTTGTCCGACGAGCGTAAAGCGGTGTTCGTACCGGGGCTGGCGATCCTCTGCGGCGTGTTTGACGCGCTGGCGATCAAAGAGCTGCGCCTCTCTGACGGCGCCCTGCGCGAAGGTGTGCTGTATGAGATGGAAGGCCGTTTCCGTCATCAGGATATTCGCAGCCGCACCGCGCAGAGCCTTGCCAACCAGTACAATATCGACCGCGAACAGGCGAAACGGGTGCTGGAAACCACGGTTCAGATGTACGAGCAGTGGGAGGAGCAGAATCCAAAGCTGGCGCATCCGCAGCTGGCCGCGCTGTTAAAATGGGCCGCGATGCTGCATGAGGTGGGGCTGAACATAAACCACAGCGGAATGCATCGCCATTCAGCCTATATTCTGCAAAATAGCGATCTGCCTGGCTTCAACCAGGAGCAGCAAACCATGATGGCGACGCTGGTGCGCTATCACCGCAAAGCCATCAAGCTCGACGATCTGCCGCGCTTTACGCTATTTAAGAAAAAGCAGTTCCTGCCACTCATTCAGCTTCTGCGCCTGGGCGTGCTGCTCAATAATCAGCGGCAGGCGACCACCACACCGCCGACACTGAAGCTTAAAACGGATGACTATCACTGGACGCTGAGCTTCCCGCACGACTGGTTTAGCCAGAACGCGCTGGTGCTGCTGGATCTGGAAAAAGAGCAGCAGTACTGGGAAGCGGTCACCGGCTGGCTGTTGAAGATTGAAGAAGAGAGTTCTGAGGCGGCAGCGTAACGGCTAAGGCGCTCTCCTGAGAAGGCTGTGTTTCGAGCAACGTATCAAGCTCAACTGGCAACCCAATCAAGTAGCCCTGCACATAATCGATACCTAGCGCGTGCACCGCGCTACGTATCTCTTCTGTTTCCACACATTCCGCCACCACCAGCATTTTCTTCATCCGGGCCAGATGGCAAATGGATGCCACGATCTGGTAATCCAGGCTGTTGCTGACAATATTGCGAATAAAGCCGCCGTCGATTTTGAGAATGTCGGCGTCCACGCTTTTTAACCGCGCATAGCTGGCGTAGCCGGTGCCAAAATCATCAATGGCGATCCGTATTCCCATTTTTTGCAATTGCCTGAGGGTGGATGCCGCCAGATCCGCATGACCAAAGGCGCTACTTTCGGTCACTTCAAAGATCAGCTGCCATGCTTCAACGGCATATCTGGCTAACAGGCGGCTCACTTCAAGCGGGAACTGCGCCCGGTAGACGGTTGAAGGTGCGAGGTTGATGGCAAAGCGCTGGCCCGGCAAACGCTGGCGGTGCTGTGCCAGGAAACTCAACGTACGCTCCAGTACCCATAAATCGACACGCGACGATAAACCAAACTCCTGTGCTATGGGCAGGAACTGCTCGGGAAAGATCAGCGCCCCGTTATCATCACGCATTCGCAGCAGCACTTCGTGGTAATGATCGCCGCGCAGGCCGCGAACAGGCTGAACTAACAGGCTAAAAGCATTCTGCTCCAGCGCTGTCTGCAAACGGCTCATCATCGCCACCTTATCTTTCAGGCTACGCTGCAAGTGAACAGCCCCGCGCTGCTGAAGATTTTCCGGGTGATTCGTTGAGAGGGAGAGGTCAGCCACGATGCCCAGTTCCCCCAGCACCAGATAGAGGTGATTGACGGGTGAGCGTACATAGCAGTAGCTCACGCCAACCTGAGGCTGCACCGGCATACCATCCCAGATAAAAACAAACTGCTTAATATGCTCGTCCAGCGTCTCAATGCGCTGTTGATGCGACTCCGCCTCCAGTCGCACCGCCATGTCATATCCGGTGAGGTGATAGACTTGCTCTTTTGGCTGAAGGGTGCCATTTATCCATTGCGCCAGCTGCTGCTTATACTGGATCCGTAGCAGTACGCCGTAATTACGCCCCAGCACTTCCAGCTCGGGCACGCGCAGTAAACAGAGCGCCGACCAGGGGTTACTGGCCAGCTCTCGCGACAGCGCCCGCAGGTTGGGCATATGCACCACCGGATCGAGAAAAGCCTGACTGCGGGAGCGAATATTGATGGTCCGCTGACGTGTCGCCAGCATCGACATATACGTCACAACGAAGGAAAAGACCAGATAGCTGGATGAGGTGATCGCCAGCTGAATGCCATAACCCTCCTGCACCGGAATGTAGTGATAAAAAAAGTGAATCGACACCAGCAGGACCGGCGTCCAGATGATTGACATTAGCTTGTAGCCAAAGCGCATCGCCCCCCAGAGCATCACGGGCATCAGCAGTGACAAAGTGTAGTTGGTGCTGAAAATGGAACTGTTTTCATTCATGGGCAGCAGCAGCATAGCCAGCAACCCACCCAGAGCTAAAAACCACACCACAAACTCAACGGCCGTCACCTTTTTGTCTATTTGCGTGCGGAGCTGGGACATCAGTCCCTTGATATAGCGCGGATGACGTATCAGGCGGATCAGCAGGTAGCTTAGCGGCACACCCGTCAGCCCGCTCACCAGCAGCCCCTGATAGTTAATAAGGGTCCGAATATTGAGGGGATTCAATCCTGCAAGGCTCTGGCGGCTCTCATAGACCCCGAGATAAACCGCAAACTGAAATAGCACCAGAAAAAGCGTTGCCGGGCAAAACACCTGCCAGAAGATACGTTGCCCCATCAGGCGTATGTCACCGTAAGCGGTCATATTGCGTCGGGGCGCAAACACGCGGTAACCGCCCCAGCTGAGCACCAGGGGGACGATAAAATGCAAAATGCCGGTCACGGTTTCAAACAACCCAACGGACGGGTAATAACGTAAAAACAGCGACACCACCACTCCGGGAAGGGCTTCCAGGCCAAAGAACAACATCAGCGTCAGCAGAAAGGAGAGCGGGAGATAATAGAGCGCAACGATACCGTCGCCCAGCTGCGTTAAGGTATTAGCCACACTAAGCACCGGGAGTAACACGACGGGTAATATAAGAGGAAGTGCCCACCAGCGGTCTTTATTTTGCTTCAGGATGTGGTGAATATTCATAGATGCTCGTTTACAACCCTTGCGCTCCAGAGGGTAAATGAAGACAGGCATCCAACCTGACGTACACGATGCCCGGAAAATTCCTGGCAAGCACAGTGGAGGTGGGATTTTAAATATCAACGACGAGATGCCGTTGACCTAAATCAAATTAATTTATCTGAATAAACATTTCTTACGTTTTATTTGAATATTTTTCCTGTAATTATCAATGCGATAAATAAAAGCGTTGTTTTTAATAACATAAATTAATGTAAGCATTGACGGTATTTTACATTTCGCTGAATTGACCCCGACTTGCGGCTGTGCCTTAATAGCCGTATCGCCCAAAAGGGTATACTCAGGAAAAGAAAGTGAGTCAGGCTACGCGTATGCGAAAACGACATCGATTTAACACCCGGATGACCCGCATCATACTGCTCATCAGTTTCCTGTTTTTCTTTGGCCGCTTTGTTTATTCCTCCATTGGCGCCTGGTATCACCATCAGGACAAAATTCAGTCACAGCAATCAGGTCTTGTAGTGGATTCGCCCGAGCGCTAACGTCCATGTTCACGCTGTAACAGCCGAATAATCACCGTCATCCCTTTGCTGAGGATCTTATCCTGACGCATCACTATCGCCAGTTGCCGGCGCAGAACGGGCGTTAACGATTGAACGCGTAATCCCTCCCGGTCGTCGGCATGCTCTACCGCCATTCGCGGCACAATACTGTAGCCCAGCCCTGCACGTACCATGCGTTTGATGGCCTCAATACTGCCAAGCTGCATAACCGGTGAGACGGCTAGTCCGCGGGCTTCAAACCAGCCGTCAATCAACGTTCGCGTACCGCTGCCCGACTCAAACGCAATGAGCGGCTGAGCGTATAAAGAGTCTGGCGTAAACTGCTCCCCTTCTTCCAGCTGAACCTGCGCGCTAATCCAGACAAACTCTTCCTCCATCGCGTGCATAATCGCCAACGTACGACCGCTCGCCGGTAGCGTGACCAGCCCCATATCCAGCCGATTCTCCTCAATCGCCCTGACGATATCCGGCGTATTTCCCGTCGTCACTCCGATCCGTAACAGGGGATACTCCTCACGAAGCTGCTGCAACAGCGCTGGAAGCAGATGAATACAGGCCGTCGCGCCCGTGCCGAGCGTGATGGTGCCGCTCACTTCCTGATTGAACGCGCTAACCGAAGGAATTGTCTCCTCAACCGCCAGTTCAAGACGTTCACCGTGCACCCGTAGCGCCTCACCGGCAGCAGTGGCTTTGATTCCACGCCCCGTACGTTCGATCAGCCGCGTCTGAAGAAACTGCTCTAGCTGGCGTATTTGCAGGCTGACGGCGGGCTGGGAAATACCCATTACATCTGCTGCCGCAGAAAAGCTGCCGCGTTGAACGACCAGACGAAAAGTGGCGAGGTGTCCCAGATTGAGCGTCGTCATGCAAAGTTTCTCTTATACGGTGAATAAGGATACGGCTCTGCCAGCACAATACCGCGCCCTGTATGCTCGGGACAACTGCCTAACGGAATGAAAAATAATGGAAACACCTGCACTCCCTCGCCGTCTTGCGCTCACTGCGGGATGTAATCAGCTCATTAACTGGGGGATCTCCTTTTACATGCCGGGAACCTTTGCTCATGCCATTACAGCAGACCGAAGCTGGTCGTCCCCCGAAATCTATCTCGGCCTGACGCTGGCCATGCTGGTTATGGCTATTGTCTCGCCGTTTGTCGCTCCTCTGCTGGCGCGTTTTGGTGGACAAAGGGTGGTAATGAGCGGGACCTTGCTGATCGCCGTAAGCTGTCTGTCAATGGCCTTTACGTCCACACTTTCAGGCTGGTATGGCGCCTGGTTGCTGACCGGCATCGGGATGCGCCTGTCGCTGTATGATGCGCTTTTCTCTGCTCTTGTGAACCTATACGGACCGCAGGCACGCAGGACAATCTCTCGTGTCACCCTGGCGGGCGGGCTGGCGTCCGCTGTCTTTTGGCCGCTGGGAGACGCCTTACTGAACGTGATGGGTTGGCAGGATGCGCTGAAGATCTACGCCCTGTTCGGTCTGCTCAGTGCCCTGCTTCTTCGGCGCTTCCCGCGCCAGCGCTTTACGGTCAAGCCCAAAGCATGTACGCAGGTCTCCCCTCATGACAGGCGTAACGGCTGGCTTTATGCAACCTTCATTGCTCTCATCACCTTCGTCTCTAACGGCACCTCTACCCACCTTCCCGAATTTATCGCCAGCTTCGGCCTGCCGGTCGCCGTCGGCATGCTGTGGGGAATGGGGCAGACCGGTGCGCGCCTTATGGAGGTGCTGGCAGGGGCGCGCATCACTCCGCTAAAACTGACGCTTTTCACTGCGCTCGCCATGCCGCTTTGTTTTCTCATCGGACTGAGCAGCGACATGCTGGCCTGGTGTGCCGCCGGATTTGTGTTCGGCTTTGGTGCCATTAACGGGCTGGTGACTATCGTCAAAGCGACGCTACCCCTGGAACTGTTTAGTACAGAGCGCTATGCCAGCCGCACCGGGCTGCTGCTTATTCCAGGCCAACTGATGGCAGCCGCCTCTCCGTTTGCGTATGCGTGGCTGAATAAGTCGCTGGGTATAACAGGCGGAATGTGGGTTTCCGCAGGACTGACGCTGGTCATTGCGGGGTTCGCAGTGGCGCTCGTGCGCAGCCCAGGCAAACAAACTGTATCGCACTGTATCCCGAGCGCTACGCTGACAAACCGGTACAAAACGCCCGCAAAAGCAAACATCCCCGATACATAAAAATGGTCTTCTGTGTCCCTCGCCATAATAAACTGATGAGGAGAGACACAGATGATTCGTCGATATTTCCTGCTTCCTGTATTTGCGCTGACGTCCTTTGCTGGCGCACTGGCCGCACCGTTGGATGGCCTGAGCGCCGCTGATGTTAATGGCCCGGCCGCCCTAGCGCCGCAGGAAAAACCCCAGCCGCCAGCAAAACTGATCGTCGACCCACCGCTGGCGGGACCGCTGAGTAAAGGTGCGGTCTTTATTCAGTACCGCGTCGAAAACCTGCGCATTGAACCTGTATTTGGACCCGACGCACTGAAAGTCACTCCGCGTATCGGCCATATTCACGTAGTGGTGGATGACGCGCCCTGGCACTGGGCTGATACCAGCGGCGAGCCGGTGATCCTGGTCGGGCTGCCCGCCGGGAAACACAAGGTAACCATCATCGTTGCCGACCCGACGCATAAGCCCATCGACCATAAAACCGTTGAATTCACCGTACCGCCCCACGCGGCGGTTCATCACTTTTAAGGAGCCTGTTATGAAAGCATTGTCTGTATTAACAGCGGCGCTGCTGGCGGTTTCCACCAGCGCGCTGGCAGAGACGAAAGCCAGCGTGGTGCTGGTGCACGGGGCGTTTGCCGACGGCAGCAGTTGGAATAAGGTGATTACCCGGCTGCAAAAACACCATACCGAGGTCATTGCGGTACAACTTCCGCTCACGTCTCTGAAAGATGATGTCGCCGCCACGCAGCGTGCTATCGCCCGGGCTCATGGCGACGTTGTGCTGGTTGGGCACTCCTGGGGCGGGTCGGTAATCAGCGAAGCGGGCAATAATGCGCGGGTGAAGTCTCTGGTTTACGTTGCCGCTTTTGCGCCGGATTCCGGCCAGTCGACGGCAGAACTGGCAAATAGCTTCCCTGCTCCGCCAGGGAGCGCCAGCCTCGCTAAAACGGCAGAGGGGTATTTATATCTGCCGACAAAAGCGGTCAGCGAGAATTTTGCCCCTGACGTGAAGGACGTTGAGCGCAGCGTGATTGCCGCGACGCAGAGCCCCATTAAGGCCAATGCGTTTGGGGAGAAAGTCGCGCATGCCGCCTGGCATGACAAACCGAGCTGGTATGTGGTCAGCAAAAATGACCGGATGATCAATCCTGAGCTTGAGCGCGCAATGGCGAAGAAAATCAACGCCAACACCACGGAGGTTGCGGCAAGCCATGTATCGATGGTCAGCCAGCCGGACGTTGTTACCCGTACGATTGAACAGGCGTTATCGGGTCAACAGTGATAAAAAAAGCCCGCATGATGAACGGTCCGACTTCGGGCCACGCCATCCTACGGGCTTTATGTACTTGCGGCTCCTGTAACGGGGTTATGTGCGGTTTTGTCACAAACGCGCCTTCGCCCTCACTGAACCATCAGAAGCTATACGTCACCTTCAAACTTCCCACAGGAGACGTTTTTCGCTGAACAATGGGGCTATCGCCCGCCTCTCCCGTCAGCTGCGTAACGCCAGCTGCGGCAAGCAGGCTCCAGCGGGAGGTGAGCTTATGGGTCCAGTCCAGGTTCAGCGAATAGGCGTATATGCCCGATCCGGCATCATTTCGGGCAAAACCCGATGCGGCCGACTGGGCGGCGCTGACCCCGTAGTACGTTTGCATGTACTTGCTGGATCCCCAGCTGCCGGTCAGCGCCAGCGTCACCGAGTTTTCAGGAGAGGTGTAGAGCGGGCTGGCAATGCCGAAGTGCACAGCCTCACCGTTGTCTCTTTCCGAAACCGGGACCTCAGCCTGCAGCTGCACGTTAAGCCAGTCAGTTATCCTGTACCCCAGCCCCGGCACAACGACGGCTGAGCCTTTGACGTCACCCATCCCCCGCAGATAGTCGCTGCCGGAGGCGATTGAATCGCTGCTTACGTCGCGATCCTTACGTCCTGCGCGATAGCTCAGCGCAGCGCTGTAATCCAGGTTGCCAACGCGGTTGCCGTAGCCGAGCCCGCGGGTAGTGCTAATAAAGAACCCATTTTCCATCGCGTAATCAACCACCTGGGCCGCAGTAACGCGGCTCTTATCCGAACCGGAATAGCGTGGCGCAACATCCACGCCGCCCCCCAGGGTTAACACGTTGCCCTGGCGCTGCCCGGCCGCCAGCGCCGGGGTAGCCAGTAACGCCAGGACGGCCCCCGACAGGATGCTTTTCACGCTGCGACCGATGAGTGAACGGGGGAACCTGTGACGCAGTTTGCAGTTTCTCATTAAAGAAGCCCTTTTGGATTCAGATGGTTACGATTCAGGCGGTGTTAAACGCCAGCGCGCTCATTCTGAATACCCTCCCTAAGGTTCTTATGAGCCGAAAATGAAGAAACGCTGAAGCACGTGCTGGTTATGTAAAGCTAAATGATTTCCTGATACCGTTTTTTTCTTAAGCTGTTCTTCATGCACTGTTGATACAGTTACCAATGTGAAAATTCTACTAATTGAAGACGACCTGGATCTCGGCAATGGCGTGCGTATCGCCCTAGCAGATCAAGGATTTGATGTCATATGGGTACGCCGAAAAGAGGATGCGCTGCATCAGCTTGAGCTCTGCGTGCCGGAGCTTATCCTGCTCGACCTGGGGCTGCCCGATGGCGATGGCATGAGCCTGATGACGCGCCTGCGTCAGCAGCTCCGGGGGATCCCCGTCATTATCCTGACGGCGCGAGGCACGCTGCAGGACCGCCTGTGCGGGCTGGACGCGGGCGCGGACGACTATCTGGTCAAACCTTTTGTTCTCGCCGAGCTGCTGGCACGCGTGAGAGCCCTTGCGCGACGCAGTTACGGTTTTGAAAATGAGGCAATAGAAATTCGCGGTTTGTCGCTTCATATTCCGACGCGTCGCGTAACGGTGAGCGCACGCCACGTTGAGCTGACGGCAAGCGAATATGCGCTGCTTGAAACGTTAATGCTGCGCGCCGATCGCGTGCTTACGCGGCGGTATCTGGAAGAGAGGATATTCGGCACGAAAGAAAATCTCAGCAACGCGCTCGACGTGCATATGGGTAACCTGCGGCGAAAAATTGGCGATGGCTTTGTGCGAACGGTGCGGGGCGTAGGGTACGTCATTGATACCGTACCGGTTCAGAAGGCGGCAGGCTGATGCGTAATTTTTGGTACCGCCTCAGGCTCCCTACGCTGGTCAGGCGAATGCTGGTCGCCCAGATGCTGCTGCTTACGTTACTGTGGTGTCTTTTTTTAACCTTCATTTTGCTGGAGGACCTGCGCAGCCCTCCAATACTCACGGGCAGTGAGACTTACGAAACCCTCTTTTCCCTGGTTGAGAGCATGGAGGATAGGCCGCAGGCGCGTAATGAGGTGCTGGCCGCGTTCAGCAAGGCGCTGCGGGAGGGTTATGGCGGCGGTGAAGATCCGGAGCTCGCTATCAACCTGATCGTTCGCAAGCATAATGAGATTATTTTTTCTTCGCGTGGCGCGCCAACGGAGGTGAAAAATAGCCGCCTGGGGGAAATGCAGCGCGTCCGGACTGGAGACCACACCTGGACGAGCCGCACGCTCAAATCCGCGCGCTCCGACGTTGAAGTCACCCTTTTCACCCCGGCTGGCAGCTGGAATTTCTTTATCTACCTGAACTCGCGCGGCTATTACGTCATGCCGCTGCTGGTATGCATCCCTTTTCTTCTGTTTCCCGCGTGGCTGTCAATCCGCATCGCGATGCGCCCCTGGAACAGGGTAGTGAATGAAATTTCATTGCGCACGCCAGACGATCTCTCTCCCTTAAAAGCCGTTCCCAGGCACAGGGAGCTGCGCCAGACGGTGGACGCGATTAATGACTTTCTCGCCAGGGTGCGGGAAAGCGCCGAAAGGGAAAGGGTGTTTATTGCCGATGCCGCGCACGAGCTGCGTACGCCGCTGGCCGCGATGCGAATCAACGTCGAGGCGCTGCAGTCCTGGGTCATCAGCGAAAGCCAGCAGGAGCTGCTTGCAGGCATTGTTCGCAGCAATAGCCGTGCTGCTCGTCTCGTCAATCAGCTTCTGCTGATGAAGAACAGCGAAGCGCACATCGACACGGTAATGGAGCCTGTGCCGCTGACAACGCTTATTCAGGAGCGAATGGCCGCACTGGAGCCGCTGGCATCGGCACGCGGGATTGAGTTTGAATTCTTCGCCGACGATGAAATCCATGTCGCAGGCATTCGGGAACGTCTGGTGTCGCTGATCGACAATTTAATTGAGAATGCCGTGAAGTACAGCCCTGAGGGTGGACGCATTGAGGTACAACTGCAATCGCGTGATAAGTGCCCTCAGCTGCGCGTCTCAGACGCGGGCCCCGGTATCCCGATTGAACTACGGGAGCGCGTGTTCGACAGATTTTTCCGCGATCCTAATCAGACCCAAAGCGGGAGTGGACTGGGGCTTGCCATCGTCAAAGCCGTTACGCAGCAACACAACGGCAGGGTCAATCTGAGTACGTCAGCCGAAGGTGGTCTTATGGTGACCGTTGATTTCCCGAATCCGTCGTTCGCATGAACGTAAACCCGGCGCTACACGTCCTGACATGTGTCAGCGCAGCGTTACTTCACGTATGCCGCAGATTGCTTCAATAAAATTACCGTATTTGTTATATTGTTACTTACTGATTATTCACCTCTGCGGTGCCAAAAAGAACAAGATTCACCGCAACCCAGGACAGAAAAATGTTAGATTACCGCTTCCCGACAGCTTTGCAGATGGTTCTCAGCGTAGCGATGGCGGAGCAATCGGGTGAACGTTCGACGAGTGCAATCCTGGCTTACGGCCTGGAAGCGAATCCGAGCTTTATCCGCAAATTAATGGTTCCTCTCGCCCGCGACGGCATTATCGTCTCCACGCTTGGCCGCAACGGCTCTATTCACCTTGGCCGCCCGGCTGAAGAGATCACCCTGCGTGATATCTACCTTTCCGTCACTGAAGATAAAAAGCTGTGGGCGTCCCGTCCTGACGTCCCGGCCCGCTGTGTGGTCAGCGCCAACGCCTGCTGGTACTTCAAATCAATCGCTGATGAAGCGGAGCAGGCTTCGTTAGCGGTTTTAGCGCGCCATACCGTCGCCAGCGGGCTGGAAGAGGTGAAAAAAGCCGATACCAGCGGGTGCGATCCGGTGCCGGAACTCTGTACGCAGCATAAAAAAGCGCCTTAATCCTGACGGATTGCGAAAAAAAGCCGCCTTCACAATGAAGGCGGCTTTTTGTTATCTGCTACGTCCTACGCAGGCAACACCTCTCTTTCCGCTTTGCCGCGCGTCACGAACTTACGCAGCGTCACGTAAAAGACCGGCGTCAGGAACAGACCAAACAGCGTTACGCCCAGCATCCCGGAGAAGACGGTGATCCCGGTGACGCCGCGGACTTCTGCCCCTGCCCCGTGACCAAGGATCAGTGGAATGGTCCCGGCAATAAAGGCGATAGAGGTCATTACAATCGGGCGTAAACGCAGGCGGCACGCCTCCAGCGCAGCCTCCATGATGCCTTTGCCCTGAATTTCCAGCTCGCGGGCAAACTCCACGATAAGTATCGCGTTTTTACAGGCCAGCCCCATCAGCACGACCAGCCCCACCTGCACGAAGACGTTGTTATCGCCCCCGGTCAGCCAGACGCCGAACAGCGCGGAGAGCATCGTCATCGGCACGATAAGGATCACCGCCAGCGGCAGCGTCCAGCTTTCATACAGCGCCGCCAGCACCAGGAACGCCAGCAGCACCGCGACCGGGAAGACGATCAGCGCCGTATTGCCCTGGGTGGCCTGCTGGAAACTCAGGTCCGTCCATTCAATATTCATCCCGTTCGGCAGGATCTGCTTAGACATGGCGTCCAGCTGCGTCATCGCCTGCGCGGAAGAGAGCACGCGCGGGTCAGCATCACCAATAAGATCCGCCGCCGGGTAACCATTGTAGCGGATCACCGGGTCCGGCCCGTAGGTGGTCGTGATTTTCACCATACTGCCAATCGGCACCATTTCGCCCTGGTCATTGCGTGTGCGTAAATTCGCGATATCTTCCACGCTGTCGCGGAACTGCCCGTCGGCCTGTGCCATTACGCGCCAGGTCCGTCCAAACTGGTTAAAGTCGTTTACATATGACGAGCCCAGATAGGTTTGCAGCGTGCCGAAAAGATCGGTAAGCGATACGCCCTGCGCTTTCGCTTTATCACGGTCAACCTGCACATCCAGCTGCGGAACGTTAGCCTGGTAGGTTGAGATGGGGAAATGCATACCCGGCGTCTGCATAATCGCCCCGGACATGGTGTTCACCGCGTTTTGCAGCGCGCCATAGCCCAGACCAGCACGATCCTGAATATACAGGGAATAACCGGACCCTTGACCCAGCCCTAAAATCGGCGGCGGCAGAATCGAGAAGCCAAAGCCCTGCTGGATTTGCGCGATTTTCGCATTGATCTCCGCGTTAATTTCCGCCGCAGTATGTTTACGCTGGTCGAACGGCTTCAGGCCAAAGAAGACCGTTCCGGTGTTCGGCGTATTGGTGAACTGGAGCGCGTTCAGGCCAGGAAACGCGACCGCATAATCCACGCCTTCGGTATTCATCCCGATTTCGCTCATTTTGCGGATCACCGCATCGGTACGCGCCAGCGACGAGCCTTCCGGCATTTTCACGCCGCCGATCAGGTACAGCTTATCCTGCGTCGGAATAAACCCGCCGGGTACGACTTTAAACATCACACCCGCGGCACAAAGCAGCAGCAAATAAACCGCAAACACTGCACCGCGTCGGCCAAGCGTTTTCCCTACCAGTCCCTGATAGCCGGTCGAGCTGCGATGGAAAAAGCGGTTAAACGGACGGAAAATCCAGCCGAACAGACGATCGATAAGCCGGGTCGGGAAATCTTTCGGGGCACCATGCGGCTTCAACAGCAGCGCGGCCAGCGCCGGAGAAAGCGTCAGCGAGTTGATCGCGGAGATCACCGTGGAAATGGCTATCGTTACCGCAAACTGTTTGTAGAACTGGCCGGTCACGCCAGAGAGGAACGCCATCGGCACAAACACTGCACACAGCACCAGCGCAATGGCGATAATCGGCCCGGACACTTCACGCATCGCCTGATGCGCCGCCGCAAGCGGGGCGAGCCCCTCTTCGATATTTCGCTCGACGTTCTCCACCACCACGATGGCATCATCCACCACGATACCGATGGCCAGCACCAGCCCGAACAGGCTCAGGGTATTCAGCGAGAAGCCCAGCAGGTAAAGAATGCTGAAGGTACCCACGACCGATACCGGCACCGCGATCAGCGGGATGATCGACGCGCGCCAGGTTTGCAGGAACAGGATCACCACCAGCACGACCAGCACCACCGCTTCCAGCAGCGTTTGTACAACCGCACGGATCGAGTCGCGCACAAATACCGTTGGGTCGTAAGGTGCCGCCCACTTCATATCGTCCGGGAATCGCGTGGACAGTTCGTCCATTTTGGCGCGCACCGCGTTAGACAGATCGATGGCGTTTGCCCCCGGCGACTGGAAGATACCAATCCCGACCGCGTCTTTATTGTTCAGCTGGGAGCGCAGCGCATAGCTGCCGGAACCCATCTCGATACGCGCCACGTCGCGCAGGCGGACGACCGTACCGTCCTGCGTTGTTTTCAGGACAATATTGCCAAACTCTTCTTCGGTATGCAGACGGCCCTGGGCGTTAATGGAGATCAGGAAATCGCTCTCTTTCGGCAGCGGCTCGGCGCCAAGCTGCCCGGCGGATACCTGTACGTTTTGCTCCTGCATCGCCGTCACCACGTCCGAGGCCGTCAGTCCGCGCGCCGCCACCTTGTTTGGATCCAGCCAGACGCGCATCGCGTATTCACCCGAGCCGAAAATCTGGATCTGACCCACGCCGGGCAGACGCGCCAGCTCGTCCTTCACCTTCAGCGTGGCGTAGTTACGCATATACAGTGAATCGTACTTACCGCCAGGCGAAAAGAGATGCACCACCAGCGTCAGCGTTGGCGACTGTTTCTGAGTCGTAATGCCCAGACGCCGAACGTCTTCCGGCAGACGCGCCTCGGCCTGTGCGACGCGGTTTTGCACCTGTACCTGCGCCTGATCCGGGTCGGTACCCGGACGGAAGGTGACGGTAGTCACCAGCACGCCATCGGAGCCCGCGACGGATTTCATGTACATCATGTTTTCAACGCCGTTGATCGCCTCTTCCAGCGGCGTCGCCACGGTTTCGGCAATCACTTTCGGGTTGGCGCCCGGGTACTCGGCGCGCACCTGCACGCTTGGCGGCACGACATCAGGATATTCGCTCACCGGCAGCAGCGGGATGGCGATTAATCCTGTGATAAAAATCAGAATCGACAGTACGGCGGCAAAAATCGGCCTGTCGATGAAAAAACGGGAAAAGTCCATGGATTGGGTTCTCAGGTAAGGGATCAGTTGAGGGCGGCGCTGGCGGTCATGGCAACGGTTTTCGCGTTAACCGGCATACCCGGCATAAACACTTTTTGTAAACCATCGACGATGACTTTATCCCCGGGTTTCAGCCCCTGCTGTACGATACGTAAACCGTCGGCCAGACGCCCCGGCGTAATATCGCGGCGCTGCGCTTTCCCGTCTTTATCAACGACATAAACATACTTACGATCCTGATCGGTCAGCACCGCCTTATCGTCAACAAGCGTGGCTTTAAATTCCGCACTGCCCGGCAGGCGCACGCGTGCGAAGAGTCCCGGCGTGAACTGACGCTGTGAGTTATCCAGCAGCGCGCGCATGCGGATTGTACCGGTACTCGGCGTGAGCTGGTTATCCAGGAAATCCACTTTGCCCTGATGGGGATAGCCCTCCTCACCCGTCAGACCAATCTCCACTGGCAGCGCCGTGTGGTGACTGGACGCCCCCTGCCCGCTGCGGGCCAGGTTCTGATAGTGAAGATAGGTGGACTCGTCCACATCGAAGTAGACGTAAACCGTCTTCTGTGAGACCAGGGTGGTGAGCACGCTGGCGCTGTCACCCGCAGTCACCAGGTTACCGCTGGTGATCAGCGCCCGGCTGGCGCGACCGTCGATAGGCGCGGTCACTTTGGTGAAGTCGAGGTTGAGCTGCGCGGCATCAACCGCCGCCTGCGCCGCGCGAATATCGGCCTGTGCCTGGGTAGCAGCGGAACGGCGCTGCTCCCACTCTTCACGGGATACCACGTTGGTATTGACTAATTTATCGGTACGGTTAGCCTCGCTTCGCGCCAGGCTGGCCTGCGTTTTGGCTCTCGCCAGGTTCGCCTGCGCCTGTTCCAGCGCCGCGCGATAGGTTCGGTCATCAATCGTGAACAGCACCTCGCCCTTTTTCACCTCCTGGCCGTCGGTGTAATTCACTTTATCAATGTAGCCGGAGACGCGTGGGCGCAGCTGAACGCTTTCCACCGCTTCAATGCGACCGTTAAAGCTGTCCCACTGGCTAATGGATTTCACCACCACGTCAGCTGCGCTGACGACGGGCGCTTGCGGTGCGGCATTTTGCGCGACGCTGTCATCGCACCCGACGAGAAGCGCGGAGAGTAAAACCACCCCCGTCGCGCTCAGATGAAAGTAACCCCAGGTTTTTTGCAGGCTCATTATTTTTATTCCGGTTATTGTAGCCGCCGGGCAAGACGCAGCGGGAGGCGCCGCGCCACTTCCTTTGTCCGGTCTGGCTTAAGGCCATTTGTGTCGTTCATCGCCACAAAACTGTAACAGTTGCGAATACACTATCGCGGCGATTGTAGGAAGGCGCTTAATTAAGTGCAAGAATAATTGTTGCACTTTATGTGCTATTTGCGGCGAAGGTAAATCACGGGTTTTGAGAAGGGATTTAAATGTAACAATAAAACTTGCAATTAATATCAAAACGGGCCACCTTTAAGTGCAACAAACAAAGATGCTTTTAATGCGTGGCGTAGGGGGAAGCAAGATGAACACGGGTGCATTCATTCACGATTTGCTCGACTGGATCGACAACAACCTTGATAGCCGCCTGGACATTGAAACCGTCTCCAGGCGAGCCGGCTATTCGAAATGGCATCTCCAGCGGATCTTCAAAGAACATACCGGCTCCCCTCTCGCTGAATATATTCGCGCGCAAAAGCTGCAAAAATCGGTTGAGCGCTTAGCCCAAAGCGATGAACCGATTCTGAACGTGGCGATCGCGCTGGGCTTTGATTCTCAGCAGTCCTTCAACCGCAGCTTTAAGCGTCAGTATGGTCAGGCGCCAGGGGCATGGCGACGCAGTATCGGCTGCCGTGGATCCCGACAGATGAGCCAATAATTCACGTCCCGTTCGGATATCAGTTACAAAAGAAAAACCCTCTGTAAACAGAGGGTTTTATCAGTCTTACCTGCTTATAACTTCGCAGGAAAGGTTATGGGCTTACTCCCACTCGATCGTCGCCGGTGGCTTGCCGCTGATGTCATACACCACGCGGGAAATGCCGTTCACTTCGTTGATGATGCGGTTAGACACGCGGCCTAAGAAGTCATACGGCAGGTGCGCCCAGTGCGCGGTCATGAAGTCGATGGTTTCCACAGCACGCAGGGAAACAACCCAGTCGTACTTACGTCCATCGCCCATTACGCCTACAGAACGAACCGGCAGGAACACGGTGAACGCCTGGCTAACCTTGTTGTACAGGTCAGCCTTGTGCAGCTCTTCGATGAAGATCGCGTCCGCACGACGCAGCAGGTCGCAGTACTCTTTCTTCACTTCGCCCAGCACGCGTACGCCGAGGCCCGGGCCCGGGAACGGGTGACGGTAGAGCATGTCGTACGGCAGACCCAGTTCCAGACCAATCTTGCGCACTTCGTCTTTGAACAGCTCGCGAAGCGGCTCAACCAGGCCCATCTTCATCTCTTTCGGCAGGCCGCCCACGTTGTGGTGAGATTTGATGACGTGTGCTTTACCGGTTGCGGAGGCGGCGGATTCGATCACGTCAGGGTAGATAGTGCCCTGCGCCAGCCATTTCACGTCTTCCAGCTTCAGCGCTTCTTCGTCGAACACTTCCACGAATACGCGGCCGATGATTTTACGTTTCGCTTCCGGATCGTTCTCGCCTTTCAGCGCGTCCAGGAAGCGCTGCTCGCCTTCCACGTGAACGATGTTCAGACCGAAGTGGTCGCCGAACATGTCCATGACCTGCTGGGCTTCGTTCAGACGCAGCAGGCCGTTGTCCACGAAGACGCAGGTCAGGTTTTTGCCGATGGCGCGGTGCAGCAGCATCGCGGTCACGGAGGAGTCGACGCCGCCGGAGAGGCCGAGGATCACTTTGTCATCACCAACCTGCTGGCGGATACGCTCCACGGCGTCGTCGATGATTTTTGCCGGGGTCCACAGGGCTTCACACTGGCAGATATCACGCACGAAGCGCTCCAGCATGCGCATACCCTGACGGGTGTGAGTCACTTCCGGGTGGAACTGCACGCCGTAGAAGCGTTTTTCTTCGTTCGCCATAATCGCGAACGGGCAGCTTTCGGTGCTGGCTACAGTCACGAAGTCCGACGGGATAGCGGTGACTTTGTCGCCGTGGCTCATCCACACGTCCAGCAGCGGTTTGCCGTCTGCGGTCAGGGAGTCTTCGATTCCGCGCACCAGCGCGCTGTCGGTGACGACTTCTACCTGCGCGTAGCCGAACTCACGCTCGTTAGAGCCTTCTACGTGGCCGCCCAGCTGCATCGCCATAGTCTGCATGCCGTAGCACACGCCGAACACCGGTACGCCCGCTTCGAATACGTACTGCGGCGCGCGCGGGCTGTTCTCTTCGGTGGTGCTCTCCGGGCCGCCGGACAGAATGATGCCGCTTGGATTGAACTCGCGAATCTGTGCTTCCGTGACATCCCACGCCCACAGCTCACAGTAAACGCCCAGCTCACGCACGCGACGCGCCACCAGTTGAGTGTACTGAGAACCAAAATCGAGGATGAGGATGCGATGTTTATGAATGTTTTCCGTCATTGACGCTAATTCCGAGGCAAGTGAAACAGATTAAATAAATCGCCCGACACGAGGTCGGGCGAAGAAAATCATGATCCCAGACGGTAGTTCGGGGACTCTTTGGTGATCGTCACGTCGTGCACGTGGCTCTCCTGGATACCCGCACCGCTGATGCGTACGAATTCCGCTTTGGTACGCAGCAGGTCAATGGTACCACAGCCGGTCAGCCCCATACAGGAACGCAGGCCGCCCATCTGCTGGTGGATGATCTCTTTCAGACGGCCTTTATAGGCCACGCGGCCTTCGATGCCTTCCGGTACCAGTTTGTCAGCGGCGTTATCGGTCTGGAAGTAACGGTCGGAGGAACCTTTGGACATCGCGCCCAGGGAGCCCATACCGCGGTAGGATTTATAAGAACGGCCCTGGTAGAGTTCGATTTCGCCCGGGGATTCTTCGGTACCGGCCAGCATGGAGCCCACCATCACGGCTGCGGCACCTGCGGCGATCGCTTTGGCGATGTCGCCAGAGAAGCGGATACCGCCGTCCGCGATAACCGGAATACCGGTGCCTTCCAGCGCTTCAACCGCGTCAGACACCGCGGTGATCTGCGGAACGCCCACGCCGGTGACGATACGGGTAGTACAGATAGAGCCAGGGCCGATACCCACTTTCACCGCGCTGCAACCGGCTTCCGCCAGTGCGCGAGCACCTGCGCCCGTAGCCACGTTACCGCCGATGATCTGGAGATCCGGGTATTTAGCACGGGTTTCACGAATACGTTGCAGAACGCCTTCGGAGTGGCCATGTGAGGAGTCAATCAGCAGCACGTCAACGCCCGCGGCAACCAGCGCGTCAACGCGCTCTTCGTTACCTGCGCCCGCGCCAACCGCAGCGCCGACGCGCAGACGGCCATGCTCGTCTTTACAGGCGTTCGGTTTACGTTCTGCTTTCTGGAAATCTTTAACGGTGATCATGCCACGCAGGTGGAAGTTCGCATCCACAACCAGCGCTTTCTCAACGCGTTTTTCGTGCATTTTCGCCAGCACCACGTCGCGGGTTTCGCCTTCGCGAACGGTCACCAGGCGCTCTTTTGGTGTCATATAGACGCTGACAGGCTGGTTCAGGTCAGTCACGAAACGCACATCACGACCGGTGATGATGCCCACCAGCTCGTTGTCTTCGGTCACAACCGGGTAACCTGCAAAGCCGTTACGCTCGGTTAGCGCTTTCACTTCGTGCAGGGTGGTGGTTGGCAGAACGGTCTGAGGATCGGACACGATACCGGATTCATGTTTCTTCACGCGGCGAACTTCTTCCGCCTGACGCTCGATAGACATGTTTTTGTGGATAAAGCCAATGCCGCCTTCCTGTGCCAAAGCGATAGCCAGACGCGCTTCAGTCACGGTGTCCATTGCTGCGGAGAGCATAGGAATGTTCAGACGAATGGTTTTCGTCAACTGCGTGCTGAGGTCGGCAGTATTCGGCAGAACGGTGGAATGAGCGGGAACGAGGAGGACGTCGTCAAACGTCAGTGCTTCTTTAGCGATACGTAGCATGGGCAATATCTCTGACCTGGGTGGTTAAATATTGCCGTGGCATTATACAGAGCGTAACCGATTGCATCTACACTTTTTTGAAAAAAATGCTTGCGATCGCCTCTCAGCAGGTTACTATCGACTGAATAACTTGCTGATTTAGAATTTGATCCCGCTCACATGTTATCCTCTCAATCCCCCTCAATTTATACTGTCAGCCGCCTTAATCAGACGGTGCGTTTGCTGCTTGAGCAGGAAATGGGACAGGTCTGGATCAGCGGTGAAATCTCTAACTTCACGCAGCCTGCTTCCGGTCATTGGTACTTTACGCTAAAAGACGACACCGCTCAGGTGCGCTGCGCGATGTTCCGCAACAGCAATCGTCGCGTGACGTTCCGCCCTCAGCATGGCCAGCAGGTTCTGGTTCGCGCCAACATTACCCTGTATGAGCCGCGCGGCGATTATCAGATTATCGTCGAGAGCATGCAGCCCGCTGGTGAAGGCTTGTTGCAGCAGAAGTACGAGCAGTTAAAAGCCATGCTTTCGGCTGAGGGATTGTTTGACCAGCAGTTTAAAAAGCCCCTGCCCTCACCTGCCCACTGTATTGGAGTTATCACCTCGAAAACCGGCGCGGCGCTGCACGATATTTTGCACGTCCTGAAGCGCCGTGACCCTTCCCTGCCCGTCATTATCTACCCAACTGCCGTTCAGGGTGACGATGCGCCGGGGCAGATCGTGCGCGCGATTGAGCTGGCGAATGCGCGTCAGGAGTGCGATGTCCTGATCGTCGGGCGCGGCGGCGGCTCGCTGGAAGACCTGTGGAGCTTTAACGACGAGCGCGTGGCGCGGGCAATCTTTGCCAGCCTTATCCCTGTGGTGAGCGCCGTCGGCCATGAAACGGATGTGACGATAGCCGATTTTGTCGCGGATTTACGCGCGCCCACGCCGTCCGCGGCGGCAGAGGTGGTCAGCCGTAATCAGCAGGAGCTACTGCGCCAGATCCAGAACGGGCAGCAGCGCCTGGAGATGGCGATGGACTACTTCCTCGCCAACCGTACCCGCCGCTTTACCCAGCTTCATCATCGTCTGCAACAGCAGCATCCGCAATTGCGTCTGGCGCGTCAGCAAACCGTACTGGAGCGTCTGCGTCAGCGGATGAACTTCGCGCTGGATAACCAGCTTAAGAAAGCGATATCGCGCCAGCAGCGCACGACTCAGCGTCTGAACCAGCAGAATCCGCAGCCAAAGATTTATCGCGCACAAACGCGTATCCAGCAGCTTGAGTTCCGCCTCGCGGAAAATATCCGCTCACGCATGAGCGCCACCCGCGAGCGTTTTGGCAATGCGGTCACCCATCTGGAAGCCGTCAGCCCACTCTCCACGTTGGCCCGCGGCTATAGCGTGACCACCGCGACGGACGGCAATGTGCTGAAGCAGACGAAGCAGGTTAAAGCAGGGGATGTGCTCACCACCCGGCTTTCTGACGGCTGGGTCGAGAGTGAAGTGAAAGAGATCAAACCGGTGAAAAAAACGCGTCAGCGTAAAAGCGGATAAATCTTCGCCGGTTACAAACTATACTGCTGCTATTGCCTTTTTTAATAAGGAGAGCAGCATGCCCCATCTACATAGCGTCATCCCTCCGTATATTCTTCGCCGTATTATCGAAAGCGGTTCTGAGCCGCAGCAGCGCTGCGCCCGTCAGACCTTAACCCACGTCCAGACGCTGATGGCCCATATGCCGGGCAAACCCGCCGCGCCGCATGTGAATAAAGCCGGTCAGCTTGAGCGTGACATCTACGATGCGAAACAGACCCAGGAGCTGCCGGGTACCCAAGTACGCTATGAAGGCCAGCCCTCCAACGGAGATGTGGCGGTGGATGAAGCGTACGATTATCTGGGTATTACCCATGATTTCTTCTGGAAGGAATATCAGCGCGATTCGCTCGATAACAAAGGGCTGATCCTCACCGGCACCGTGCACTATGGCCGTGAGTATCAAAACGCCTTCTGGAACGGCCAGCAGATGGTCTTTGGCGATGGCGACGGGGAAATCTTCAACCGCTTTACCATTGCCATCGACGTGGTAGCGCATGAGCTTAGCCACGGCGTGACGGAGACCGAAGCCGGACTCATCTACTTTGAACAATCGGGCGCGCTGAACGAGTCGTTATCCGACGTGTTCGGTTCGCTGGTGAAGCAATACCATCTTAAGCAAACCGCCGATAAAGCAGACTGGCTGATTGGTGAAGGGCTGCTGGCGGAGGGCATCAACGGGAAAGGGCTTCGCTCCATGTCTGAACCCGGCACGGCCTATAACGATCCGCTGCTCGGTAAAGATCCGCAGCCCGGGCATATGAAAGATTTCATCAAAACGCGCGAGGATAACGGCGGCGTACACCTTAACTCCGGTATCCCCAACCGCGCGTTTTACCTGGCCGCAACGGCGATCGGTGGCTACGCCTGGGAAAAAGCGGGTTATGCCTGGTACGACACGGTTTGCGATCGCAACCTGGCGCAGGATGCGGATTTTGATGCCTTTGCAAAACTGACGATAGCGCACGGCGAGAAACGCTCCGGTAGCGACGTTGGGGCGGCTATAAAACAAGCCTGGGAACAGGTAGGAGTGCTGTAATGCAGGTTCCGGAACTGACGGATGACGCCGTGGTTGAGCTGGCCCGGGAAGGCGGCGTCGCTTTTATCCCTAAGCTGAGCGGCCAGCGCACCATTGCGCTCTCCTCGCTTAATGAGGCCCAGCGCCAGCGCCTGGTGAGCATTCTGGAGCAGGCTTTCCCGCGCGGCCAGCCGCCCGGGCAAGCCTCTTCCCCCGGCAGAGGTGACCAGCGCTATTTCCGCATCCAGATTATCTGGACCGGCCAAAATCAGGCGCACTACGCCGATATCATCGTGCTGGTACCCGAGCAGGAAGCACCCGAGTCGCTGGTGGAACTGTGGCAGAAAGGTGAAGGCTGCGTGTGCGATTAACCTTCAGCCCGAACAAACTCCACGCGTTTTTTAGAGATAAGACCGTGGCCGTTCTGGCAAAAGTAATCCACCGCACCGCAGGCCTTGAGTACCTGAAGCGGTTGATGGCAGTCAGGGCAGCGCGCTTCGAGGGGAATATCGTTATTGCAGCTGTCGCAGTGCGCGATACCGTTTTGCGGCTCGAGCGCTGCGTGGCAATCCGGACAGGTTATCGACATGCTCTCTCCTGTTGAGGTGGGCCGGGGCTGGATAACTGCCCCGGCAGGCTGAATAGTATCAGGCTTCGGTAGCCGGTTTTGTCTGCACATTTTCCAGCATGCGACGCACCGGAACAATGAGGACGATCAGCACCGCAGCACAAATCAACAGCGCGATGGAGCAACGGGCAAAGAGGTCCGGCAGCATATCCAGCTGGTCGGCCTTCACGTGACCACCAATCAGGCCCGCAGCCAGGTTACCCAGCGCACTGGCGCAGAACCACAGGCCCATCATCTGACCGCGCATTCTTTCCGGCGCCAGCAGGGTCATGGTTGCCAGACCAATCGGACTCAGGCACAGTTCCCCGAGCGTCAGCATCAGGATACTGCCCACCAGCCAGAACGGAGAAACCCCTGCTCCACCATTGCTCAGCACGTTCTGTGCCGCCAGCATCATCAGGCCGAAGCCCGCCGCCGCGCACAAAATACCGATCACGAACTTGGTGATACTGCTCGGGCGAATATTATTGCTCGCCAGCTTCGGCCATGCCCAGCTAAATACCGGTGCCAGCAGAATGATGAACAGGGCATTAATCGACTGGAACCACACCGCCGGGATCTCAAAATCACCGATCATGCGGTTAGTGTAGTCGTTGGCGAACAGGTTGAAGGAGGTTGGCTTCTGCTCGAACGCGGACCAGAAGAACGCGGCGGAGACCAGCAGAATAAAGCATACCAGCAGCCTTGCGCGCTCTTTGCGATTCAGCCCGGCGAAGATGAACAGGTAGATGAAGTAGAGCGCGACGGAGGCGGCAATCACATATACCAGCACGCTGGCCACCGCGACCGGATTAATCACAATCACGCCCTGGGCAATCAACGTGACGATGATTGCAACACCCACAGCCAGCGCCAGCAGCCAGGCACCCACGCCGTTACGTTTCACTACTGGACTGTTCCAGGTGGAGTCCAGACCGACTTCGCTGTCGTAGCGCTTCATGGCCGGAACGGCAAACACGCGGAAGATAATCAGGGCGACCAGCATCCCGATACCGCCGATACCAAAGCCCCAGTGCCAGCCGTGGGTTTTAATCAGCCAGCCGGAAATCAGAGGAGCAATGAACGAGCCCATGTTGATGCCCATATAGAACAGCGAGAAACCGCCGTCACGACGCGCATCGCCCTTTTTGTAGAGGGTACCGACCATGACCGAGATACAGGTCTTGAACAGGCCGGAGCCGAGCACGATGAACATCAGGCCGATGAAGAACAGGTTGTCGCCCATAATGGCCGACAGGGCAATCGACAGGTGCCCGAGCGCAATCAAAATCGAACCGTACCAGACGGCCCGCTGCTGGCCGAGCCAGTTATCCGCCAGCCAGCCGCCCGGCAGTGCGGCGAGGTACATGGTGCCCGCGAAGATGCCGACAATCGCCGAGGCGTTTTCACGCGCCAGGCCCATTCCGCCGTCATACACGGTGGCGGCCATAAACAGGATCAGTAGCGGGCGAATACCGTAAAACGAGAAACGCTCCCACATCTCGGTGAAGAACAGCGAACCGAGCGGATAAGGATGGCCGAAGAAGGTTCGGCTCTCTTTTTGATTAACAGAGGATTGCATAATTCTCCCGAAAGGTATGTGTCGTGCTTGTAAACACCAGCATGTACGCCGAACGGTTACGTATCCGATCGATTTTTTACATGCGGCGAAATGTTGGTTAACCATTTGATAACCAGGCGCTAGTTTTGTCTAGTACCGAACCCTGGACTTTAAGATGAAAATTCGACGATTGTCTACTTTCTTAGATATAAACATGGTTAAAAGCGAATAGTGATTGACATCACACAGGGAAGGCAGACCTTTTGAATGAGCGAAAAAAACCCGCGACAGGCGCGGGTTTTAGTGAGTTCGGTAAGAATTATTTGCTTTTCTTAATGTGCTTAATCAAACGCTTACGCTTACGCATCTGGTTCGGCGTCAGGGTATTACGTTTATTCGCAAACGGGTTTTCCCCTTCCTTGAACTGAATACGGATAGGCGTACCCATCACGTCCAGCGACTTACGGAAGTAGTTCATCAGGTAGCGTTTGTAGGAGTCCGGCAGGTCTTTCACCTGGTTACCGTGGATCACCACGATAGGCGGGTTATACCCCCCGGCGTGGGCATATTTCAGCTTCACGCAACGGCCACGCACCAGCGGCGGCTGGTGATCTTCTGCTGCCATGTTCATGATACGGGTCAGCATCGCCGTGCTCTGGCGGCGGGTAGAGCTGTCATAGGCTTCACGAACGGATTCGAACAGGTTGCCTACGCCGCTGCCGTGCAGGGCAGAGATGAAGTGAACGCGGGCAAAGTCGATAAAGCCCAGACGGAAGTCCAGCGTCTCTTTCACCTGTTCGCGTACTTCATTGCTCAGGCCATCCCACTTGTTGACGACGATAACCAGTGAGCGCCCACTATTAAGGATAAAGCCGAGCAGAGAGAGATCCTGATCGGAGATACCTTCACGTGCGTCAATAACCAGCAGCACCACGTTGGCGTCTTCAATCGCCTGAAGGGTTTTGATCACCGAGAATTTTTCCACTACATCAGTGATTTTCCCGCGCTTACGCACCCCTGCAGTGTCGATAAGTACGTACTCACGTTCATCGCGCTGCATTGGAATGTAAATGCTGTCACGCGTTGTGCCTGGCATGTCGTAAACCACCACGCGCTCTTCGCCCAGAATACGGTTAGTAAGCGTAGACTTACCTACGTTTGGGCGACCAACGATAGCCAGCTTAATCGGCAGATCCTGCGGGTTGAAGTCATCTTCCGGCTCTTCCTCGCCTTCCTCTCCGGCTTCAAACTGTGCCCAATATTCGGCGTCTTCGTCCACCTCTTCCGGCGGGTTTACTTCATCAACCCACGGCAGCAGAACGGTTTCCAGCAGGCTGGTGACGCCACGGCCATGCGAGGCCGCGATAGGATAAATATCACCCAGACCTAAAGACCAGAAATCCGCAACGGCCTGATCGGCATCGATACCGTCAGTTTTGTTCGCCACCAGGAAGGTTGGCTTTTCGCGTGAACGCAGATGTTTAGCGATAGCGGAGTCCGCGGGCATCAGGCCAGCACGCGCATCCACCATAAACAGAACCACATCCGCTTCTTCGATAGCCAGCAGAGATTGCTCTGCCATGCGGGTTTCTACGCCGTCTTCCGTACCGTCAATACCCCCGGTATCGATACAGATGAACTCGCGTCCTTCCACCTCTGCACGACCGTACTTACGGTCACGCGTCAGCCCCGGGAAATCCGCAACCAGCGCATCACGGGTGCGTGTTAAACGGTTAAAAAGAGTGGATTTTCCAACGTTAGGGCGCCCGACAAGCGCGACCACAGGTACCATGTTTGAAGCCTCATAAAATTCAAAATAACGTCGCTTTCGCAGCGTTTTTAAAAATGTCAAAACGGCTCCTGAGTGAACAGGAGCCGTTTAGTATACTACAACCGCCGTGTAATTAACGCGTGATCGCGTACAGCGTGCCGTCTTTTGCCTGAATCAGCAGTTTGCCGTCAGCCACAACCGGGTCGGTCAGGAAGCCTGAGCCGTCCACTTTCTGCTGCGCCACGAAGCGGCCATTCTCTGGATCGATCCAGTGCATATAGCCTTCACTGTCGCCCACCACCAGGCTGCCGTTATACAGTGCCGGTGCGGTCAGCAGACGGTGCAGCAGATCGCTCTGCGTCCACAGCGTCACGCCACCTTCGGTGCTCAGCGCCAGCAGACGGTCGTTCTGATCCACCATATAAATACGGTTGCCGTCGACAATGAAATCGTTCACGGAACCCAGCTCACGTTTCCACATGATCTGGCCGCTACGCAGGTCCAGCGCAGTCAGGTTGCCGTTATACGCCAGCGCGTAAACCACACCGTCAACGATGACCGGCGTGGTGTCCACGTCACTCAGACGGTCGATTTCAGTTGAACCGGTCGCCTGGGAAATACGCTGCTGCCAGATCATCTGACCCTGCTGCATCAGTACTGCGCTGACACGACCGTTGTCACCACCCACAATGGCGGCGCCAAATGCAGTCGCCGGAGCAGATTCACCACGCAGAGACAGCGCTGGCATATCCAGGTTAACC
Organism: Enterobacter cloacae complex sp. 402C9; assembly: GCF_050030745.1. NCBI lineage: Bacteria > Pseudomonadati > Pseudomonadota > Gammaproteobacteria > Enterobacterales > Enterobacteriaceae > Enterobacter > Enterobacter cloacae complex sp. 402C9. The sequence goes on from NZ_JBLGUW010000001.1 coordinate 3,392,704, forward strand.
GTCCATTTTACCAGACCATCGGCTTCGTTCAGCGCCTGCAACTGGCCGTTGCTGGTATGGATCAACACCAGGCCGTCGCTGACAACCGGACGTGACAAGGATTCACCGGCAACGCTGGTCTGCCATGCAACCGAACCGTCGCTGGCATTCAGCGCGTAAACCTGCGCTTTTTCGCTGCCCACATACACGTGACCGCCGGCAACGGTCAGGCCGCCAGAAAGCAGCGCAGGTTTACGGGAGAACCAGCCGTCTTTTTCCGCCAGGTTAATGGACCACACTTCTTTTCCGTCATCAGCGTTCAGCGCTTTAACGGTGCCTTTGCGATCGGCCGCATAGACCACGCCGTCAGCAAATGCCGGGTGCAGGTTGGAATAAAAATCGCCAATACCATCACCCACGGAGGTGTCCCAGGCGGTGGACGGAGTGAACTGGTTTTCAACCGTCGGCAGCGGGGACATTTTGACAACGTCTTCTTCGCCACTGAACAGTGAACAACCACTCAATAACGTAACAGAAAGCAGTCCTGGCAGAAGTAATTTACGCAATTGCATTGGGTCCCTCTCAGACGGACAAATTATTTATTTTCATCTGCATCATTTCGCTCAGCGCAGGTGAAGCTTTACTATCCACGCCAGCTTGCCACGCTTTACGCGCGCCCGCTTTATCACCCTTACTCAGCAGTGCTTCACCGCGAAGATCGGCGACAATAGCGGCAAAGCCATCACCTTTGATGGTATCAAGCGTTTTCAACGCGTCGTCGGCTTTTTTCTGCTGAACCTGAATACGTGCCAGGCGCAGATTGATCACCGCTTTCAGATTTTCGTCACTGGCAGCAGCAAGCCCCTGAGACAGTTGCGCAGCGGCTTTGTCCAGTTCGTTTTTATCAACATACTGCTGAGCCACTTCCAGCGCAGCCAGCGCACCGTAGGTGTTTTTGTTGTCAGCGGCAAATTTCTCCGCAGCCGTCAGCGTTTGCGGCTGATCGGCACGGATTGCGCTAACGGTGTTTTCGTAGTTCAGGGATGAACCGCGAGCAGAGTCAGCCTGATGATTGTTCCAGTAACGCCAGCCAACCAGCGCACCAACACCTAAAATAACCCCTACAACCAGTGCCTTGCCGTTTTCAGCAAAGAAGCGTTTAACCGCATCAACCTGGTCGTGTTCGTTCTCGTACATTTCCACGCAGTCCTTCTCCTTAGCCCAATAGAGTGCGCAAGTGCGCCGCAACGCCATCCTGCGTTACCGTAGTTTGTTCACCAGAGCGCAGGTCTTTAACCACCACTTCGCCGTTGGCCACTTCGGACTCACCCAGCACCAGTGCAATACTTGCGCCCCACTTATCGGCACGAGCAAACTGTTTTTTAAAGTTGCCGCCGCCGTGGTTGGTCATCAGCTTTACGTCCGGCAGCGCATCGCGCACGCGTTCGGCAAGCTGCATCGCCGCAGACTGCGTATCCGCACCTGAGGCCACCAGGTATATATCGACAACAGGATCGGCTTTAAATTCCGGATTAACTGCCTGAACCAGCAAAACAAGTCGCTCAAGGCCCATCGCGAAGCCTACAGCCGGTGCTGCGCGACCACCCAGTTGCTCGACCAGTCCGTCATAACGACCGCCAGCACAGACGGTGCCCTGCGAACCGAGGCTGGTGGTGACCCACTCAAATACGGTGCGGTTGTAGTAATCCAGACCGCGCACCAGACGCTGGTTAACGGTATAAGCAATGCCCGCCGCTTCAAGCAGCTTGCACAGGCCAGCAAAGTGTTCGCGGGAATCCTCATCCAGGTAGTCACCCAGCGCTGGCGCATCGTTCAGCAGCGCCTGTACGTCAGGATTTTTGGAATCGAGTACGCGCAGCGGGTTGCTGTACATACGACGCTTACAGTCTTCGTCGAGCTTCTCTTTGTGTTGTTCCAGGAACGCCACCAGCGCATCGCGATAGTTCGCACGCGCTTCCAGAGAACCGATAGAGTTCAGCTCCAGGGAAACGTGCTCAGAAATACCGAGCGCACGCCACCAGCGGGCAGTCAGCATAATCAGTTCGGCATCGATATCTGGTCCTTGCAGACCAAACACTTCCACGCCAAGCTGGTTGAACTGACGGTAGCGGCCTTTTTGCGGACGTTCGTGGCGGAACATCGGGCCGATATACCACAGGCGCTGCTCCTGATTGTACAGGAGACCATGTTCGATGCCGGCGCGTACGCAACCCGCCGTCCCCTCAGGACGCAGGGTCAGGCTGTCGCCGTTGCGGTCCTCAAAGGTATACATCTCTTTTTCAACCACGTCGGTTACTTCGCCGATCGCGCGTTTGAATAACGGGGTCTGCTCTACAATCGGCAAACGAATTTCGCTGTAACCGTAGCTGCCGAGCACCTGCTTCAGTGTGCCTTCAATGCGCTGCCAGATGGCGGTTTCGCCAGGCAGATAATCGTTCATGCCGCGGATGGCTTGAATGTTTTTTGCCACGTTTATTCTCTTTCTATATACAAAAAAGAACCCAAAGAATGGGTTCAATCATACATGGGAAGCAGCCTGCTTCCCATCACGTTATTTTTCAACCTGCTGAACGCTGATGCGCTGCGCTTCGTCCATCATCGTCGCTTTTGCGCGAATGCGGGCTTCAAGCTGGTCGATCATATCACTATTATCCAGACGATCTTTACGAACGCCATCTTCATAGAGACCACTTTTCTTGTTACCGCCGGTAACGCCCAGCGTGGACACCAGCGCTTCACCCGGACCGTTCACCACGCAGCCGATGATGGAAACGTCCATCGGGGTGATGATGTCTTCCAGACGCTGCTCCAGGGCATTGACGGTGCCGATCACGTCAAACTCCTGACGTGAACAGGTTGGGCAGGCAATGAAGTTGATCCCACGCGCGCGGATACGCAGTGATTTCAGGATGTCGAAACCGACTTTGATCTCTTCCACCGGATCGGCGGCCAGGGAGACGCGTAACGTGTCACCGATGCCTTCAGAGAGCAGCAGGCCGAGACCAATTGCCGATTTTACCGAACCGCTGCGCAGACCGCCCGCCTCGGTGATGCCAAGGTGCAGCGGCTGATCGATCTGTTTTGCCAGCAGACGATACGATTCAACGGCCAGGAAGACGTCAGACGCTTTCACGCTCACTTTGAACTGATCGAAGTTAAGGCGATCCAGATGATCGACGTGACGCATGGCGGATTCGAGCAGCGCCTGTGGCGTCGGCTCACCATACTTTTCCTGGAGATCTTTTTCCAGAGAGCCAGCGTTTACGCCGATACGGATTGGAATGTTTTTGTCGCGGGCGCAGTCAACCACCATGCGAATGCGCTCTTCGTTGCCGATGTTGCCTGGGTTAATACGCAGACAATCGACACCGTATTCAGCGACTTTCAGCGCGATACGGTAATCGAAGTGAATATCGGCAACCAGCGGAACGCTCACCTGCTGCTTGATCAGTTTGAACGCCTCAGCGGCGTCCATGGTCGGCACTGAGACGCGAACAATGTCCGCGCCGACGCGTTCTAATGCTTTGATTTGATTAACCGTCGCTTCTACATCCGTAGTACGCGTATTGGTCATCGACTGGACGGCGATAGGCGCCCCATCGCCGATTGGCACGTTCCCAACGTAAATACGTTTCGATTTTCTACGTTGAATAGGAGCCTGGTTATGCATGTAAAATCTCCCGCATTGCCCGTCTGTTACTGTGCTGCTGATTGTTCGGCATTAACGGTAAGACGCGCAACCTGGTTAGTTCTGATAAAGCGGCTCAGATCGACAGGTTTTCCTTGATACTGGATCTGTACCGCTGCCGGTGCGCCGATTTTAAGCTTGTAAGGTGCCTGGCCCGTTAGATTTAACGTGCCATCTTTACGTTGCAGGCCGCTGAACAGCTTTTTACCTGTCGCGTCAGTCACTTCCAGCCAGCAATCAGCCGTGAAATTCATCACCAGCGCATTCGGGTCAACGGCAGGTGCCGCCGTACCCGCCGGGTCAGTTGGCAGTGACGCCGCGGTGTTATCTGCCGGTGCCGTTGCCGCAGGGGCGGTATCAACATTGGCCTGAGAAGGTGATACGACCGCGTTCTGATCCTGGGCCTGGGTGGCTGGTGCGGTATTCGCCGTCGATTCTGGCGTCGCCGCTGGCTCGGTTGCAGGCGTGCTGCTTGCTGCCGCCTGAGGTTCGCTGGAGGTCGCAGCCCCTTCGGTGCTCAGCGGCACGCTTTGCGCGCCGTTAGTACCAGACTGATTAAGCTCAGCGGAGGACTGATCGGCCATGGTGGTGATCTCTTCCTGTTGCGCTTTGTGGTTTTGCCACCACCATGCGCCCGTCAGGCCGACAACCACGAACAGGACCAGCCAGGTAAAGCTCATCAGCCAGCCATCGCGTTTTTTACGACGTTTACCCAGAGAGAAGCTCTGCATCGGCGCAACTTTTGCCGCACGCACAGGCGCCTGCTTCTCCATCATCGGCAGTAATTCGTCTTCAGGGATATGAACCAGTTTGGCGTAAGAACGGATATAACCGCGCAGAAACGTTGAAGCCAGATCGGCGGGTGCCTTATCTTCTTCAATGTCGCGAACGGTGGAAACCTTCAGGCACAGGCGTTCTGCAACGGCTTGCTGGCTGAGTCCGAGTTGTTCACGGGCGTTGCGAAGACGAACGCCAGTGGAGAGTGCTGCATTTTGATCGTGAGTGGCTTCAGTATTCATTCGCTACAACTACTGGTACGTGAAAATAAGGGTTCAGGTGCCGGTGAGTCACAATGCCACCCGCACCGCGAAACTTTAGGTCAGTTAACCTGGAACAAACAGTATAAGACTGTCGGGCCGCAGATGACAGCGCTGGCAGGCCTTCACGCTAAACTGTTGTTACGTCGTTACATACTGCCCGAAAGTCGTATGAAACGCACCGTAATTATTAATCAGTCGTGATGATTGTGGCTGGTTATTCAGTAAATTAATGCTTCACGGCGCAAAAAATGCGCCGTGTCTGCATAATAATCAAACGGTTTTAACCGCGATTGACTCACCCTGCATACGCTTACGCAGCGTACGTTTCGTGCGGTCAATAACGTCACCCGCCAGCTGACCACAGGCTGCGTCGATATCGTCGCCACGCGTTTTACGTACGATGGTGGTGAAACCATACTCCATCAGCACTTTTGAGAAGCGATCGATACGGCTGTTCGAGCTACGGCCATACGGCGCGCCCGGGAACGGGTTCCATGGGATCAGGTTGATCTTACATGGCGTATCTTTCAGCAGTTCAGCCAGCTCATGTGCATGCTCGGTACCGTCGTTAACATGATCCAGCATCACGTATTCAATGGTCACGCGGCCCTGGTTAGCATTCGATTTCTCCAGGTAACGGCGCACGCCAGCCAGGAAGGTTTCGATATTGTACTTTTTGTTGATCGGAACAATTTCGTCACGGATGGCGTCGTTTGGCGCGTGAAGGGAGATGGCCAGCGCAACGTCAATCATGTCGCCCAGTTTGTCCAGCGCAGGCACAACGCCGGAAGTAGAGAGCGTAACGCGGCGCTTGGACAGACCAAAGCCGAAATCGTCGAGCATGATTTCCATCGCCGGAACGACGTTGGTCAGGTTGAGCAGCGGTTCACCCATCCCCATCATCACCACGTTGGTGATTGGACGTGTACCGGTGACTTTCGCCGCGCCCACAATTTTCGCCGCACGCCAGACCTGGCCGATAATTTCCGACACGCGCAGGTTACGGTTAAAGCCCTGCTGCGCCGTAGAGCAGAATTTGCACTCCAGCGCACAGCCCACCTGAGAAGAGACGCACAGCGTGGCGCGATCGTCTTCCGGGATATACACGGTTTCAACGCGCTGATCGCCAACGGCAATAGCCCACTTGATGGTGCCATCTGAAGAGCGCTGCTCTTCCACCACTTCCGGTGCGCGGATTTCCGCCACTTCTTTAAGCTTATTGCGCAGTACTTTGTTGATGTCCGTCATGTCATCAAAGTTGTCGCTGCAATAGTGGTACATCCATTTCATGACCTGATCGGCACGAAACGGCTTCTCGCCCATCTCTTTAAAGAACTCGCGCATCTGCTGACGGTTCAGGTCCAGCAGGTTAATTTTTCCATTTTTATTGGGAACCGCAGGAATGGCGACTTCGGAGGTATTCACTAATTCAGACATAATTTTTTCCGGCCTCGTTGTTACACGTTGTGGCCCTTGGTGGGTTGAAAAGAAACGCCCCGGTAAGCAGTCTGCTCGTCCGGGGCGTTGCATTGTACAAAGTCTGGCGCAGGGATGCCACGTTTGCACGCGGCATTTACGAAATTATTAGCGAGTGCGCGGGCACACTTCGCCTTCTGCAAAGAAGAACGCGATTTCGCGCGCAGCAGATTCAACAGAGTCGGAACCGTGGGTGCCGTTCTCGGTGAAGCTGTCTGCGTAGTCAGCGCGCAGAGTACCTGCCAGCGCGTTGTCCGGGTTGGTTGCACCCAGCAGATCGCGGTGACGCTGTACCGCGTTTTCGCCTTCCAGTACGGATACCACGATTGGGCCAGAAGTCATGAACTCGACCAGACCGTCAAAGAATGGGCGACCTTCGTGCTCAGCGTAGAAACCGCGAGCCTGTTCAACGGTCAGGTGCAGCATTTTGGTGCCAACGATCTTAAACCCTGCTGATTCAAAGCGAGCGAAGATGCTGCCAATAACGTTTTTTGCCACCGCGTTTGGTTTGATGATGGAAAAAGTACGTTCAATAGCCATTGATAACCTCTGTAAAATGTTCTGTTGTTTTTGCATACCTGAGTATGGTGTGGCGCGGATTATAAAGAGCAATAGCGCCATTGCCTATGGTTATGCATAACATTTTTTTAAAATGAGACGAAGATTAGCAACAGCTCGTATTTCGCATGCCGTACTGATGGTGAAAACAGAGCGGACACTGCTTTTCATCAGAACTAAATGACCAGAAATGCCGGTGGCACGTCAAACAAACGGCTTCATATGCCGGTATGGTCACGCTTTTCGCTGTCCCGTCTGTTTGCGTCACGTTTATCGCCACATGCTGGCATACCGCTTCGCAGCCGCCACACCCCGTACAGCGTCCGGTTTCCACGACCAGTTCAGCGTTCTCAAACCGAATCGCGTTTTCCGTACAACTCCGCCAGCACGCGCCGCAGAGTACGCAGGATTCGGTATCGAGAGTTATCTCTGCCTCGCTAAACGCAGAAAACGCCCTGCGCAGCTCACGCTGACCGGGCACGACGCAACAGACCCGGACATCCTCACGGGGAACGTGCATCAGCGCACGCCGGGCGGTATTTACCTCGTTGACGGGTATATGTTTAAACGCCCACGCTGCTTCACCACGTCGACGAAGCGCCAGATTCAGCCGGGCAATCGCCAGCAACCAGTCAGGATTCTGCTCCGCGTCGATACTGATAAAACGAACGTGGTGCTGCGCGTGCCACAGCAGAAGCTCATTCACCTCTGGCGCACGGTCAGTAAAAGGCCCAACAAGCGTATCGCCACACAGAAAACGTTTTCGCGGCGTGATGCCGGTGATGGCTTCAGCGGGGCAGACAAACAGGCAATCACCGCATTCAATACAGCGGCTGTCATCAACCGAGACGCCGGTGTCGGTAAAAGAAAAAGCCTGCACGGGACAGACGTCCGCGCAGGCACAGCAGGAAGAGTGGCGAAAACGACGACGGACGCACGCATGCGTCACGTCCATCGCCGGGGCAAAGGTTAATCCGCCCATCAGCCAATACTGAAGAAAACAAAGCGCAGCATCAGCTCACCCACAATCAGCAAGGCGCTGCCCAACAGCATTGTGCCTCGCGCCGCTTTTAAGCCGCCCGCAGCAAAGCACAGCATACCCGCAACGGAAACGCACCAGCTCAGCAGATGCACGGTTCGCAGTTGCTCCAGCATTTGTAACGGTGCGTGTGGGAACGTCACAACGGTGTTGTCCATAGCCGTAATATCTGCCAGCCAGACGGGCTGCATCACCAGACGTGCAATCACCAGCAGCGTGATAATGACAATCGCCGTTCGCACGCGAGTCTGGGAACGTGCCCCAACGGCCATGCAGGCTGAACCGATAATTCCCACCGAACCGATAAACAGCACCAGGGTATTAATGTGATGCCACGTCACCACGGATGCATGCATCTAGATCTGCGCCATGCAGAACACATCCACCAGCCCGACAAGACCTGCCACAACCAACAGCGGCTTCCAGCCTGGTTTTTTGACAAACATCAGCAGCGTTGCGAGGCCAAGTGCCGCAAGATAAAGACTGGCAAAGATAATCTCACGGCTCAGCCAGGAGCTGGATACGTGACGCAGCGCGTTGAACGCATTAAGTGGATAACCCATGTGCAACGCGGAGGCGAGCAGACCGAGGCTGGCCAGCACAAACGCTCCGGCAGCCGGCAGCAGCGCGCTGCGTTGCGTGCTTCCGAAGGCCAGCCACAGCGTAACGCCAACCGATCCTTGCAGGAACAGCGTAAAAATCAGCAGCGGTAACTCATGCATGACGTTTCCCCTCTTTCTCTGCGCCCTGATGCGCTTTGATCACCAGGTTCGGTTTGGTGATGGAGGAATCAGGCAAGCCTTTCACATCACAGACCGCACCATACTTCGCCCGCAGTTCATCAATCGGCCCGAATTTAATCGCTTCGAGAGGACAGGTTGCCACACAGACAGGCTGTTCCCCCTTCGCCTGTAGATCCACGCAGAAATCACATTTGGACATCTGCCCGGTCTGCTCGTTGAGCTGTGGCGCGCCGTAAGGGCATGACCACGCGCAGTAGCCGCAGCCGACGCACTTATCAGTATCTACGCGCACAATACCGTCCCCCGGACGCTTATGCATCGCGGTGGTCGGACAGTTTTTGGTGCAGATTGGGTCGGCACAGTGGTTACAGGAGATAGAGAGCGTGTAGGCAAAAACGTTATTGCTGACGCCGCCCTGCCCGGTCGGGATAAAGCTCCCGCCATTAACTTCGTACACGCGACGGAAACGACGTCCGACCTCAAGGTTGTTTTTATCTTTGCACGCTACCTGACATGCTTTGCAGCCCGAGCAGCGAGAAGAGTCGATATAAAAACCCAGCTGTTTGTCGCTTACCGGTGCGTAATGTTTAAACTGACTCATGCTTTAGCTACCTCCACCAGCATGGTTTGATGGGAATTCCCTTTCGCAAGCGCGGTAATACGTGCGGAACTGAGCACGTTCGCGCAGCCGCCCTTATCAATACCCTGCTCGTCCGGCTGCCACCAGGCACCCGCCTGCATGGCCACAACGCCTGGAATGATGCGCGGCGTGACCTCCGCCGGGATCTCGCAAATGCCGCGCGCGTTATGAATACGCACGGTATCTCCCTGCGCAATGCCGCGTTTTTGCGCATCCTGCGGGTTGATCCACAGCTTTTGCTGCTGCGCCTCAATTAACCACGGGTTGGCGTACTGGGTGGAGTTAGCGCGGTTTTTTCCTTTCCAGGTAATCAGCTGGAGCGGGAAGCGTTTCGCCAGCGCGTCTTCCGGCCCTTCATGGGCAGGCACGTAGTGCGACAGCGCCGGAATTTCCGGGTGATGCATGTCGTACAGACGCTTCGAGAAGATCTCAATTTTTCCGGACGGCGTCGGGAACGGATGATTCTGCGGATCGCGAATGTTGTCTTCAAAGGCGACGAACGGCGCGCTTTTGAAAAGGTGCTGACGCGTCTTCTGTAGCGTCGCGAAGTCCGGCAGGTTTTCGTCAGGCATGGAAAGACGCGTCTGCTCCCAGATGTGCTCAATCCACGCTTTTTCGTCACGCCCTTCACTGAACGCGGGTTCGACGCCAAGCTTAGCGGCGACCTCCCGCAGCCAGTCGTAGTCTGAACGGCGTTCAAATTCAGGTTCAATGAGCTTTTCTGACAGGATCAGATAGCTTGCCGTGCCCCAGGTTTCGCCGATATTCCAGCGTTCCATAAAGCTGGTTTCCGGCAAAAGAAGGTCGGCGTATCGGGCGCTCGGCGTCATAAACAGATCGCTTGCGACGATAAACTCGATTTTCGACTCGTCTTCCAGGACACGGGTTGCCTGATGAAGATCCGGGTTCTGGTTAGCCAGATAATTTCCCGCCAGCGAGAACAGGATGCGGATATTGCTGTCCAGCTTTTCGGCATCCTTCAGGCCGACGTCCGCGGTGACCTGAGAGGCATCGTCGGCGGCCTGCACCCAGTTCATCACCGATATTTTGGCTTTGACCGGGTTGTCCGGCATCTCTGGCCCGGCGGCAAATTTCCGGTTTGCGCAGCCGCCATAGCCTGCTGCCCAACCGCCTTTCACCCCGACGTTACCCGTGAGCGTAGCCAGCAACGTCGAGCCGCGCGCGGTGCGCTCGCCGCAGTTATGACGCTGCGGTCCCCAGCCCTGGATCAGCGCAGCGGGTTTGGTGGTTGCGTACTCGCGCGCCAGTTGCCGAATTGTTTGTGCAGGCACGTGGGTGATTTTCTCTGCCCACTCGGGCGTTTTCGCCACGCCATCTTTTGCGCCGCTCAGGTAAGCCATCAGGGATTCATTGGCCGGAACGCCTTCTGGCATAGTGTCTTCGTCAAAGCCCAGGGTGTAGCGCTGAATAAAGTCGCGATCGTGCAGGTTCTCCGTGACGATCACATACATCATCGCGTCCATCAGGGCGTTGTCCGTGGTGGGAAGCAGCGGGATCCACTGATCGGCCAGGGAGGAAACCGTATCGGAATAGCGAGGGTCGACAACAATAAAGCGAGTGCCGTTTTGCTTCATCTTCTGGTAGAAGTGGTTGCTGTGACCAAAGATCGTTTCCGTCGGGTTATGTCCCCAGAGGATGACCAGTTTGGTGTCCAGCAGCGTGTCAAGAGAGCTGCCGCTGGCAGCGGTGCCATAGGTATACGGCGTTGCTGCCGCCGTGTTACCCATACTGACCGAGTGATAGCTTTCGAGATAGCCGCCAGTTAAGTTGAGCAGACGACGAACCATTTTATCGCCGGAAAAAGTCCCGCCGGACACAGCGGTGCCCACATGAACATAGCGTGAAGCCGCACCGTATTTTTGCGTAATAGTTTTTAATTGATTCGCAATAAGGGTGGTGGCTTCATCCCAGGTAATACGCTCGAATTTTCCTTCGCCACGTTTCCCTACACGTTTCATTGGGTATTTCAGCCGATCGGGATGGTAAACAAATTTCCGATAAGCCCGGCCACGCACGCAGGCGCGCATTACGGGCATTTGCGGATCCAACGCGTTATCCGGACGCGTAGAAATTCGGGTCACAACGCCCTCACTGACGTGAGCACGAATATCACACTTGCCGCCGCAGTCAAACGTACTACAGGTTTGCACCACTTTTTCTTCAGGCGTAGTGTCTGAAACCGCCGCGCCCTGTGCCTGTACTTTGCCGGTTTTGACGACAAAAGGCAGAGCGGCGAGCGCCGATCCTGCCTGAATAAACTGACGCCGGGATATGGCGGGAATAGTCCCCTCTCCCTGATGTTTATTTTTTTCCATTGCTCGTTCCTTAAAATAAAAACGCATTCTCGTTTTTTTTCAGGAACGGATATTGATAATTATCAAGCTAACTCTTGAGGAGTAACACTTAGCGATCTAACTCAAAATTGACCGTCGCCGTTTGTCCGGTTTCATCTAATACAACTAACTGATATTTACCCGGTAAATATAATTGCAGTGAATAATTCTTCTGATGTCCGTCCAGCGGTTCTCCATTCAAAAACCACCATCGTTGCCCCTCCCCGCCGCTGGTTGAAACGAACAGGGTCATGTTTTTCTCACCCGGAAGACGTTTAATTACCGCCCCTTCTCTGACGCCTGACAACATCAGCGGCGCCGCATTATGGTTATCCAGCGGAGGGCAAATCACTGAACGGGCGGGGAGACGAGCAGCCCGTTTTTCGGCAGCAGGCAGCCAGGGCTCCAGCGGCAGCGGCCAGACATCCAGCACTTTTTCTGTCGCATCAGGACAATCCGCTGCGACGCGTTTGCCTTCTTTATCCAGCCAGACCGGGAAACGGATCCCGCGAATACCCTCTTGTTCCGGCAGCAGCAGCGTAGGCGGTTCACTGCCTTCCAGCAGCCAGGTTGACAGCCGACGCCGACAGTTTTCGTTCCCTTCAGGCAGGGACTGGCCCCCCGGCCAGCAAATCACGCCCCGTCCTACGCTTGCAGGACGCGGATCGCGCCGCAGACGGGCTTCATCCACCATCGAGCGGGACTGAAGCATGTTATTGACCTGATTCAGGAGCGGAACTGCGCTGGCGAAACCAAACTGCCCGGCAACGGGCGTGCCGTCCGGACGTCCGGTCCAGATTCCAATGACATACCGGGCGTTCAGCCCGATGGCCCAGGCATCCCGGTAGCCATAGCTGGTGCCCGTTTTCCACGCCAGCGGCGCAACCTGGGGCAGCGCACTGTCCGGCAGGGGCTGTGCTTCACTGGCGAGAATGCGACGAATGATCCACGCCGCCCCCTGCGACAGCAGCGGACGTTCGATCAGCGGATCGCCCGGCTGTAAACGCAACCGGCCCGCCTGCCCCTGCCGCGCAAAGGCACTGTAGGCGGCAGCGATATCAGCCAGGCGTGCCCCTGCGCCCCCCAGGATCAGGGAGAGGTTGGGCTGCGCACCCGCAGGGAGTATGAGCGGTAATCCCGCGTTGCTCAGCATGCCTGCAAAACGTTTTGGGCCGTACGCTTCCAGCACCTGCACCGCAGGCAGGTTGAGGGAACGCACCAGGGCTTCGCTCATGCTGACCGGACCATGGAAACCGCTGTCAAAGTTGCCGGGGCGATAATCCCCCGTTTTTCTTGGAACATCCTGTAATAACGAAGCGGGATGGATCAGGCCATCGTCCAGCGCCATGCCATAGATGAATGGCTTGAGGACCGATCCCGGCGATCGGATCGCATTGACCATATCCACGTGACTAAAGCGACTGTCATCATTGATATCTACCGAGCCTACCCAGCCACGCACTTTCATGGATGTATGATCCACGACGATCATCGCCAGTGAACTGCGGGCAGGCAGGCGCGATTTCCAGTTCATTGCCAGCTCTTCAAGCTGTCGTTGCAAAGCTGCATCCAGCGTGGTGACTATTTTTGTGTCGCGGCTTTTACTCAACATCATGCGGGAAAAGAGCGGCGCCAGCTGCGGCATCTGCCGGGGGGCCAGCCAGACCGGCTCTTCACGGGACTCTTTCACCTGCTTCTCAGACCAGACGCCCTGAGTCAGCATGCGGTCGAGCACTTTGTTCCGCGCCGCTTCGGCACGTTCCGGCCAGCGGTCGGGGCGCAGACGGCTGGGTGCCTGTGGCAGTACAGCCAGCAACGCCGCGTCGGAATAGCTCAGCTGAGACGGCGGTTTGCCAAGATAAGTCCAGCTTGCCGCGCCCACGCCCTGCAACGTGCCGCCAAACGGGGCACGGTTGAGATACAGCGTCAGGATTTCACGCTTGGAGAGATGCCACTCCAGCTGCATCGCCCGCCACAGCTGACGAATTTTACCGCCAAAGGTACGCGGATGCGGATCCAGCAGGCGTGCCACCTGCATGGTAAGCGTGCTCCCGCCAGAAACCACTCTCCCGGCGGTGAGATCCTGCCAGGCGGCACGCAGTACAGAAAGCGGATTGACGCCAGGGTGATCCCAGAACCAGCGATCTTCATACTGGATCAGCGCCTCAAGATAGCGTGGGGAAACCTCTTCAATGGTAACCGGATAGCGCCAGATGCCTTCGCTGTCGGCAAAACGCCACAACGGAACACCCTGCTCATCCACGACCACTCGCGCAGGGTTGACCTCTTTCAGGGGCAACGGCCACACGCGGTCAGCGGCGACAATCAGCCCCCCTGAAAAGAGAAGCGCTCCCGCAAGCCACAGCCAGCGGGAGCGAATCAGGCGTGCTATCTGCATCTTACGGAACAACGATCAGCGGGCCACTGGCCGACCCCGTTGCCCGCCACTGCGGAACGTACATGGACTCGACCATCGGAACAGGCACCTGATAGGTTCCCGGCGTAACGGCACGGGCCAGGTAAACCAGCGTGACCGGCTGACCTTCATTGACCGGCACGGCGGCCACAAAGCGATCGTCGCGGAATTCCATGTGCTGAATATCAGACTGTTGCATCTGATTCAGCAGGTTTTGCACTTCACTGCCGCTGTCCTGCAAGCTGGCGCTGCTGCTCGCCAGATTCTGGTTTTCCAGCTCCAGACCTGCCGGGAGCAGATCCACCACCAGCGCATCCGGTACGTTCTGGCTGGCCTTCACTTCCAGCCACACCAGAACCAGCTCACCGCTCTTAAGTGAAGAGAGCGACTTGCTGCTGCCGTCTGTCGCCAGGATATGACGTTCAATCTGCAAGACGTGAGAAGATGGCTGGGGCGCATACTCCGGATAGCCAGTAGTGTCCAGTCGTACCCACAGCGGCGTCGTGCCGGTATTCGTCACCTGCAAGGCACCAGGCTGGTCGCCGTTCAGGTTTTCTACCTGCGCTTTATCACTGCTCTGGGTCTGTTCAGAGAGGGTGGTCGTTGCCTGCCACGCGCCTGACAAGGTTTGCAGTGAACGTCCAGCCAGGAACAGCGCATTGCTCTCCTGGGTTGACAGCCAGCGCTGGCTGAACGCGTCTTCAGATAACGCGTTCAACAGCCTGTTTTGCGCATCCGGCAGCAGCTTGTACTCTTCCAGCAGGGAGAGCATCAGGGCATTATCACGCAGCTGGCTGCCGTAATCCGCCATCCAGTTTCGGCTGTCGTTACGGGGTGTTTTGAGAGCCAGATCCAGCGCCTGCTGGCTGCGCGGTGTATCCCCCATCAGTTTGAGTGCCATGCCCAGCTGCATCAACGGAAGCCCGGAAGCGGCCTGAGCGTGACGCTCCCAGATTTCACGCAGTGCACCGAGCGGCGCTTTTTGCTGACGAGCCAGCACCAGCGAAGCATACGCCTGGACAGCAAATTTGCTGGCCTGGGTGTCGTCGCTGTAGCGGATGGACATCATCCCCGGATCCTGTAAATAGCGCAGCAGTCGGCTGTTGGCGTTATTCACCGCCTCGGCAGGCACGCTGTAACCCTGCTCCCCTGCCCGCACCAGGAAGTCCGTAACATAGGCGGTCAGCCAGTACTCTTCCGGGCCGTTTTTATCCCACAAGGCAAAACCGCCATCGTCACGCTGCATTTGCAGCAGACGGGAGATGCCGATATCAATGGCCGCACGGCGTTTATCGTCGGTGTCGCCTTTAATGCCCAACGCCGTAAGCTGTGCCGCGTTGGTGTAGAGGGACGGGAACAGGCCGCTGGTGGTCTGCTCAAGACATCCGTATGGATAGGCCTGAAGTTCACGAATGTAGCGCGCCAGGTTCAAAGGTGGTTTACCGCTGAGCAACAGCTGTCCCTGTAGCGTGGCAGGCGAGAAACCGTCGATATGCTGTGCTGGCGCGCTCCAGGATTCGCCAGGGTTCAGCATCGTGCCCGTATTCACCGTTTGCGCCGGGAATGCGGGGCGTACACCAATTTTCCAGCTCTTCTGCTGCGGCGCAAACGTCTCACCAGGGAGCTGAAGCCCCGTCACCTGAGCAGTTACTTCACCATCGCCATAGCCTTCCAGCGCGCGCACCGGAATAAACAGAGTGCTACGTGCGCCAGGCGGCAGCTTAACCGGCTCTGGCTGAGCACCTTCGAGCGACACCTTACCGGTTGCGGTTAACGCAATGTTCAGGGTTTGCGGCTGGTCAGTAAGGTTGGTCAGGTCCAGCGTCAGGCGAGAGGTATCGCCACTTGCGAGGAATCGCGGCGTGTTAAGCTCGGTGATAATCGGAGCCGCCACAATGATTTTGCTTTCGCTGCTGCCGAAATCGTCTTCCGTCCAGGCCTGCGCCATCAGACGCAGTTCGCCGTTAAAATCGCCAATCGGCAGCGTGATGGTGCCTTCACCGTTGGCATCAAGCCTAACCGGCTGCGCCTGCTGAGCAATAATGGTGACATGGTTCACCGGTGGCTTACCGCCGCGTTTCAGTTCATCGCCGTCTCCGCCAAAGCGCAGTGCGGCCAAACGTCCCTGACCTTCAATCACCTGGCCATAAACATCATAGATGTCCGCGCCATAGCGCTTCTGACCGAAGAAAGCTTCCCACGGATCCGGCGTGACGTAGTCGGTAATGTTCAGCACGCCGCTATCAACAGCCGAGACCAGCACGTTCACCTTCTGTGGCACAGCCCCCTCTTTTACGCTGGCTTTCACTTTCACAGAAAGCGTCTGGTTCGGACGCATTTTTTGTGGGTTATCAAGTGCGATGCTCAGGCGACGATTTTCGTCCCCCATTGGCAGATGCAGCAGACCAACCGCGCGTTTTGGCGTGGCGGATTTAGATTTATCGCCAGGACGAACCACCAGCGTGCTGAGGTAGAGATCGTGACGTTTCCAGGCCTTATCCACCGGAATGGCGAGATCCAGACCGTTAACCGGTACGTCGATCTCTTTCCACCACAGTGGCCCTTCGCTGGATTCGATCATTGCATAGCCCTTGCCTGCGGCCGGCGCTGCAATATGCAGGTTGATGGTATCGCCTGGCTGATAGGATGGCTTGTCCAGTTTCAGCGTCACACGATCCGGGCGTGCAGCACCCGTGCCATCGCTGTTATCCTGCCAGCTGTACCCCGCCCAGAAGCGCACGCTGCTGACCATGTTATCAGGGGCTTTCACTTCCAGACGGTATGAGCCCCACTCCACCGGGAAGGTGACTTTACCGGTTTCATCGGCCTTGAGGTTAAGTTCCTGCTCGCCCTCAACGAGATCTTTTTGATCAAACTGAGACTGCCAGCCCTCGCTCTCGGACCAGTTCCAGAAGTAGTCGCGACGCTCACGGACCAGACGCACCTGCAGACCAGATACCGCTTTTTTCGCCCCGCTGGCATCGGCATAGACGATGTCAAAGCTGGCGTTGCCGTTCTCGTCGACAATCGGCTGGTTGACGGTGGTATCGGTGCGGTAGTCGTACACGGCCTTGCTGGCGAACTGTGGGCGGATCCCCGGAAGTTCAGCCGCAGGCCAGATAGCCTGCTCGGCGCGTCGCGTTACCGGACGCCCGCCTGATTCCAGCAGGCTGGCCTGCAAAATCAGTTGCAGCGGCGAGTGCACCTCTTTCCACTGGCTTTCGGTGGTAACCTGTCCGCGCCCCTGTTCGTCCAGCGTAAGCTGCACTTCATCCAGGCTGCGGCTCAGGTTCTCCTCGGCAATATCACCGAACTGGAAGCCAGGCAGTGCAGGCACCGCGTCACGTAGCGGACGCAGGAAAAGCTGGCCTTGCAGAGAATTACCGTTAGCCGGCGCGCCATACAGGTAATAGCCCACAACGTTAAAGTCCACATCCTCCTGCGGGGAAACCGGCGTTTTTTGCCCGGTCAGATTCAGCGCCATACGCTCAGGCATAAAATCTTCGACGTGGAAATCCCACATGCGCTGCTGGTTATCCCCCGTATTCGCGCGAATATGCCACATGCCGGTCTGGGCGCCGCTATCAAGCGAATAGTTGAAGCGATAAAGGCCGTTCTCAGGTTGCACAACGACCGTACGCGCTACCTGGCCGTCCGGACGCAGCACGTCAAGTTTTACCGGCTGCTCGGGAAGCGGTTTGCCATCGCTGTCGCGAAGCAGGCCGTTAAGGATCACCGTTTCACCCGGACGATAGAGATCGCGCGGGCCAAACATAAAGAACTGTTTGCTGTAACCCGGGTTACCGGCGATATCAAACTCCGCCAGATCCAGCGCCGGAAGTTTGAGGTCAAGAAGCGTGGTCTGTCCATCTTTACTGGCCAGGATCAGCGCGGCTTCTTTATCGGTTTCCAGTTTCGCATGACCATCGGCGTCGCTGTTCGCCTCGGCCAGGGTCTGTCCTTTATCGTTCAGAAGGGTAATGGTCACGCCTGACTGCGCCGCACCGTTTTCAAGACTCTGGGTGAAGATGTCCAGGCGGTTATGATAACGGTGAACGGACAGCCCAATATCACTTAAGGTAAAGAGCGTCGCGGCGTTACTGTAGTTATAGTGACCAGCCTGATTCATCACGGCGATATAGACGCCAGACTGCTGGAGCGGCTTAATATCTTTGAGCGGCAGGAGCAGTTTTTCACGCGTGTTGCGCGCCGGGTTGAGGTCGAAACGGCCGGTGTAGACCAGTTCCGCCATCTTCAGCAGGTTGTCAGATTCCCAGTTGGTCAGCGAGTTACGGTACTCCCACTGGCTGACAAACGAGGCCAGCGACTCCGGCTTAACGCGGTAGAAGTTCACGTCCACATTGTTGACGTTGAGCGCCATCACCGGCAACCCTTCCACCACTTTACCCGGCAGCAGCGAACCGCGGCTGGCGAATCCGACCGTCGGTTCAACATCCCGGGTGGTGATCGCTTTTTCATAGTCAATGCCGAATGTCGCTTTGTTCAGCGCCAGCAAATTACGCTCGACGGTGACGACCAGATTACGATTCGGCTCCAGATGGCGCAGGCGCAGCTCTTTCAGATTGGGGGCCAGTTCCCAGGCGCCGTCCACTTTGCCACTTTTTTTATCCACCACATGCACCGTTTTCGCAAAATCCTGGCTGGGATCCAGCGGTACAGAGAAGGTCAGAACCAGTGTCGCAGCACCGTCGAGTTGCACTTCAGAGGCATCCAGCAGCGTCAACGCCTTACCCTGACTCTGCGCGGCCAGCTTAGCCAGCTTTTCAGGATCCGGTTTTGCCGGGGTTTTCTGTTCTGATGTAGTAGACGCTGCGGGGGCAGCGGCCTGAGGTTTGTCATCGCTGTTATCACAGCCGGCAAGCGTAAAGGTGGTGAGCAGCGCGAGAGAGATCGCAGCTAAGCGAAACGGTTTCATCCTATGTCCCTGGCCTGAGGGGCCTGTTGGTCGTCGTCCGGATAAGTATTATCCGCAAGTTTCGTTAATACAAAAAGTCCAATTTTATAATCTGGAAAGCGCCTCGCAGAATGGCATCGCGCTCGCATGCGAGGGTGGAACCGCGATCACACAGCGTAACGTAACATGTTACCTTTCGCGTCATTTGTTTTTAAAACAAGAAGATAGCTGGATAAGCTCGCATCATGACTGCTAGTTTTATGACCATGACGCACCCCGAGTGCGCGGTTCAATAAGAGAGAAAGCCATGAAACGAGCCGTGAACGCCTTACAAAATTTCGGAAAATCACTTTACGGACCTGTACTTATCTTACCTATCGTCGGTCTGTTTATCGCCTTTGGGAATGTGCTGGGTAACGGCAATCTGGCCGAGTACCTGCCGTTTCTCGGCCATCCGCTGATCCAGAGTGTCGGCCAGCTGATCGCCAAATCTGCCGTGTCGGTGCTGGTCAACCTGGCGCTGGTGTTTGCCGTCGGGATCCCCATTGGCCTGGCAACCCGAGACAAAGGCTACGCGGCGCTGATTGGGCTGGTGACTTTTATCGTGTTTATCAATGCCATGAACGTGACGTTACAGCTTCAGGGAGAACTGGCCCCTGCAGAGCAGATGAAAGCCGCCGGACAAAGCATGGTTCTGGGCGTCCAGGTGCTGGAGATGGGCGTTTTCGCCGGGATCCTGACCGGGGCGCTCTCCGGTTATCTGTACAACAAATATTCCGGTGTCCAGTTTAACGGCGCGATGGCGATATACTCCGGCCACTGCTTTGTCGCGATTGTGATGTTGCCAGTCTCTATGCTGCTCGGCGTGGTCATGAGCGAACTCTGGCCGTACGCACAGCATGGAATAAGCGCCCTGGCGCTGGCGATCAAAGGGTCCGGTCCGTTTGGGGTGGCGATCTACGGTTTCCTTGAACGCATTCTGGTGCCGACGGGCCTGCATCATCTGGTCTATACGCCGTTCCTGTATACCGAACTGGGCGGTACGCAGGAGGTGTGCGGTACGGCTTACCAGGGCGCGCGCAATATCTACTTCGCCGAGATGGCCTGCCCGGACGTGAAGCAGCTCAGCAGCACCGTGGTGTGGGATGCTCGCGGCATCAGCAAGATGTTCGGCCTTCCCGCCGCCGCGCTGGCGATGTACATGACCGCGAAGCCAGAGCGTAAAGCGATTGCGAAAGCCATTCTGATCCCGGCGGCGCTGACCTCGCTGCTGGTCGGCGTAACCGAGCCGATCGAGTTCTCTTTCCTGTTTGTCGCCCCGCTGTTGTTCGTGGTGCATGCGGTGCTGACCGGCATTGGCATGATGCTGTTCACCCTGTTTGGCGTTCACGCCATCGGCGCCAACGGAATTATCGATTTTATCCTCTACAACCTGCCGCTCGGCACGGAAAAGTCCAACTGGCCCATGTACATCGTGGTCGGGCTGATCATGTTCGCCCTTTATTTCGTGGTGTTCCGCTTCCTGATCCTGCGTTTCAACATGAAAACGCCCGGTCGTGAAGATGACGATCGGGAGACGCGCCTCTACAGCAAACAGGAATACCAGGCGAAGGGAAATAACGACGGGCTGGGCGAATCGATCGTCGTCGGTCTGGGCGGTCGGGAAAACATTCAGGTGGTTGATAACTGCTACACCCGCTTACGCGTCACGGTGAAGGACGTCGCCATCATCGACGAACCGCGCCTGAAAGCGACCGGCGCGAAAGGGATTATCAAACAAGGTAACAATGTTCAGGTGGTCTACGGGCTGCATGTCAAAAAAATGCGAGAAGCCGTTGAGACGTTTCTCTGAAAGGAGCTAAAGATGTTAACCCCCCCATTCATTCTGTCGATTGCCGGCGGCGGCAGCACCTACACGCCAGGTATAGTGAAAAGCCTGATGGTACGCCTGCACGATTTCCCCCTGGCAGAGATTCGCCTGTATGACATCGACGAGGCGCGCCAGAACACCATTGCGCCCGTGGTGGAAAAGGTCATTCGCGACCACAGCCAGAGCATCAAATTCACGGTCACCAGCGATCCGGAGATGGCCTTCAGCGGCGCGCATTTTGTTTTTGCTCAGATGCGCGTCGGACAGTACAAAATGCGCGAGCAGGATGAAAAAATTCCGCTGCGCCACGGAGTGGTCGGTCAGGAAACCTGCGGACCCGGCGGGCTGGCATATGGCCTGCGTACGATCCTGCCGATGGTAGAGCTGATCGATAGGGTGGAACGCTACGCGCACGAGAAAGCGTGGATCGTGAACTACTCCAACCCGGCGGCGATTGTCGCTGAGGGCGTGCGTCGCCTGCGCCCCAACGCACGCGTGCTGAACATCTGCGATATGCCTGTCGCCGCGATGCGCAATATGGGCGCCATTCTGGGCGTGGATCGTCATAAACTGGAGGTGGACTATTTTGGCCTCAACCACTTCGGCTGGTTTACCCGCGTGCTGGTGGACGGCGAGGACAAATTACCGGAGCTGCGTAAACATATCGCGAAGTTTGGCCTGCTGACGGAAGACGCGGCCAAAACCGACCCGCAGCACTCGGATCCGTCATGGGTGAAAACCTGGCGCAACATCAAGCCGATTATGGATAACTTCCCGGAGTACCTGCCGAACCCGTATCTACAGTACTACCTGATGCCGAACCAGATTGTGGAGCATCAGAACCCGGACTATACCCGTGCCAACGAAGTGATGAACGGACGTGAGAAAAAGCTGTTTGCCGCCGCCGAAGAGTACCAGCGCAGCGGGATCTTACCGGACGCCTTCCACGTAGGTGTTCACGGCGAATTTATCGTCGATGTCGCCTGCTCGCTGGCATTCAACCTGCGCCAGCGTCATCTGGTGATGGTGGAAAACCGCGGGGCGATTACCAATCTGCCGTACGATGCGGTGGTGGAAGTACCTGCCTATATCACCTCCGAAGGGCCGGAGCCTGTCCGCGTGGGTCAGGTGCCGTTGTTCCACCAGACGCTCCTGCAACAGCAGCTCGCTTCTGAACAGCTGCTGGTGGAGGCAACCATCGAAGGCAGCTACGAGAAAGCGTTGCAGGCGTTTACTCTGAACCGCACCGTGCCGACCATGGAGCACGCGAAAGCGATTCTGGATGAGATGATCGAAGCCAACCGCGACTACTGGCCAGCGCTGCAAAAGGCATGGCAGGACGGTGAAGCGGTGAAAAAATAGGGGCTTGCTCGCGAGTTGAACGTGGTTAACTTGTCGGTGTCAGAAAAAACACCGACAATCCTTTTTTACGGAAAAGAATGGAGGCAACCATGTCCACCTCATATTTTGTCGCCGCCGACTGGCTGATTGAGCACGGCGACGACCCGGAAGTTCAGATTATCGACGCGCGCATGGCCCCTCCGGGCCAGGAGCATCGTGACGTTCCCGCTGAATATCGCGCAGGGCACCTGCCTGGCGCGGTTTTTTTCGATATCGAAGCTCTCTCCGATCACACCTCTCCCCTGCCGCACATGCTGCCTCGTCCGGAAGCGTTTTCCGTGGCGATGCGCGAGCTCGGCATCAGCAAAGACAAACACCTCGTTGTTTACGATGAGGGTAACCTCTTCTCCGCCCCGCGGGCGTGGTGGATGCTGAGAAACTTCGGCGTGGAAAAAGTGTCGATTCTGGCGGGCGGGCTTGCGGGCTGGAAGCGCGACGAGCTGCCGCTTCAGCAGGGCGACGTGACGCTGCCGGAAGGCGAATTCGATGCCACGTTCGACGCACACGTGGTGAAACGCCTGACCGACGTGCTGGTCGTGAGCCATGAAAAAACGGCGCAAATCGTCGATGCCCGTCCTGCTCCGCGCTTCAACGCTGAAGCGGATGAGCCGCGTCCGGGGCTGAAGCGCGGACATATCCCGGGGGCGCTGAACGTGCCATGGGGCGATCTGGTGTTTGAAGGCGAGCTGAAAACCACCGATGAATTGCGTGCCATTTTTGAACGTCAGGGCGTGGATTTGCATCGTCCGGTTATTGCCAGCTGCGGCTCCGGCGTGACGGCCTGCGTGGTGATCCTGGCGCTGGCAACCCTTGGCGCGAATGACGTGACGCTGTATGACGGCGCCTGGAGTGAATGGGGTGCACGGGACGATCTGCCGGTAGAACCGGCGAAATAATGGATAACCGCCTGGCAACGCTGTTAACACGCGGGTCGTCACTGACCCGCGCGGAGTATCGCGTCCTCGCCCACCTCACTGAGCATCCGCTGCTGGTGGGCAATATCACGGTGCGCGAGCTGGCGCTGGCGACATTTGTCTCCACCGCGACGATTATGCGGCTGTGCCAGAAGCTGGGCTTCAGCGGATTTAGCGAGTTTATCTGGCACTGCAAGCAGCTGCTTTCTGACACGCCGCATATCACCGTACAGTCTGCGCAACATGCAGAAATGCCCGCGCTTTTTGCCCGGTTTATTGCCAACTATCAGCAGACCTTCCAGTGGGTTACCCAGGACAAACGCCAGCAGTTTGCCAGCCTGCTGCGCCAGAAAGAGAGCTTCTTTCTCTACGGCGCCGGGTTTTCATATCTTTTTGCCGAGTACCTGACCAAGAAGTTGCAGGTGCTGGGAAAAACCGCGTTCATCTCCGGACCGGGGGACAGCCGGAATATTTTTCTCAGCAACGCCGCACGCTATCAGGTATTTATTGCCGTTTCGCGCAGCGGCGAAACGGAGCAGGTGCTGGATAAAGCGCGGATCGCCAAAAACGTCGGCATGACGATCGTCGCGTTTACCCGCGCGTCGGCCAATACGCTGGCAGGTATGGCCGACGTGCATTTTGCCCTCTATGACGAAGCGGTACATTTCGCCGCCGAAGCCGCAGGGGTGACGTCGTTTGAGTCGAATCTGGTGCTGCTGATGGATTTACTGTTGCTGGAAGCAACGGGGTGAAGGTCACCCCGCCGTAATCAGATAATGCGGTTGGTCTTGAGATCGCGCAGGAAGCCGCCCCAGCGACGCTCGTAGAACGGAGTGATGTGCTCGGTAATAAAGTGGCTGATGCCCTGCTCACCTTTCTTCACCTGACAGATATCAATCGGCTCATCGCCCGGGAGCGTGTCGGTCGCTACGCTTCCCGCCGCCTGGATGATCTCGTCAACATCGCCGTCGGCCTCAATTCCAATCAGCAGAACAGGCTTTTCGTCAGCGCTCTCTTTGATGGAGCAGAGGAACGCGCGTTTTACCGGCTTGATGGTTTTAAACAGCGTGGTCAGGGAGTCAATCGTCTGCGCGGGCGGCTCGGCCACTTCAGACAGCAGCAGCGTTTCGCCCCCTTCCAGCACCTCCTGGGTGCTGAGCGGGTTGCCCTCGTCACCAATCAGATGGCTGATTTCACGCGGAGTGAACTCTTTCCCTGTCGGCAGTTTGGCGTTGAGGAACAGCGTCTGCCCCAGGGTCATTTCGAACAGCGTGCGCACCGGCATCACCACGAACGCCTGTTCGTCTTCTACCGCTTCCTGCAAGGCCTCGAGCGAGGTAAAGAACGGGATCACCGACGTGCCGTCGTCTTTCTCCCAGTGCAGCAGATCCAGGGCGCTGTCTTCGACAACCTGCTCCCCTTCTGCTGCGGTGCCCGGCACCCAGACGGTGGATTCCAGCAGCGTGCGGAAAAAGGCCGGACGGTGGGCGGGCTCGGTCGCCGCCTGCTCCAGCAGGGTTTCTAATTCGTTTTTGGTTTCTGACATAGTTTGGCTACTTCACAATTGCCCGGCGGCGCAACGCTTGCACGGGCCTACGGGTTTTGTAGGCCGGGTAAGCGTAGCGCCACCCGGCAAAAAAGATCACTCAGCCGTCAGCAGGTTCGCCACGGTACGCACACCCAGACCGGTTGCGCCTGCGGACCACTGCTCAACCGCCGCTTTACGGTAGGTAGCGGAGCAGTCAATGTGCAGCCAGCCTTCATGGTAGTTCTCAACGAAGTGAGACAGGAAGCCTGCTGCTGTGCTGGCTCCCGCCGGGTACGCCGCGCTCGCGGTGTTGTTCAGCTCGGCGAAGTTAGACGGCAGCTGGCTGCGGTGGAACTCGGCCAGCGGCAGACGCCAGAACGGCTCGTTTTCCGCCGCCGCGCTGGCCAGCAGGCGAGCGGCCAGCTTGTCGTCGAAGCTGAACAGCGCATGGTAATCGTTGCCAAGGGCAGTTTTCGCCGCGCCGGTCAGGGTCGCCATGTCGATAATCAGCTCCGGCTTCTGCGCAGAGGCGTCGATCAGGCCATCGGCCAGCACCAGACGGCCTTCGGCATCGGTGTTCATCACCTCAACATTTTTACCGTTGCGGTAGCGAATGATGTCGCCCAGCTTGAAGGCATTGCCACTCACCATGTTATCCGCGCAGCACAGGTAGAGCTTCACGCGCTTGTTCAGACCACGGGTGATGGCGAACGCCAGCGCGCCGGTAATGGTCGCCGCGCCGCCCATGTCGGACTTCATGGAATCCATGAACGCGCTCTGCTTCAGGCTGTAACCGCCGGTATCGAAGGTGATACCTTTCCCGACCAGACAGGCAAAGACCGGCGCTTCTTTATCGCCGGTTGGGTTGTAATCCAGCGCCAGCAGGACCGGAGGACGCTCGGAGCCACGACCCACGGTGTGGATACCCATGTAATTTTGTTCGCGCAGGTCTTCACCTTTGGTGATGCGGTAGGACATCTTGTCGTCCGCCACGCCGCACAGCAGGTCAACCGCGCGCTGCGCCAGCTGCTCAGGCCCCAACTCTTCCGCCGGGGCGTTGATGGTGTCGCGCACCCAGTCAATAATTTTCAGGCGGCTTTCCAGCTCTTTCTGACCGGCTTCATCGAGGTTCGCCCACTCAATTTTACGGGTGCCTTTCGGCCCTTTGTAACCCGCCCAGAAAGCCCAGCTGCGGTCTGTGTCCCAGCCTTCGCCAGCCAGAGTGACATGCTTAATGCCCAGGCCGTCAATTTTACGCGCGGCGCGCTGGATCAGGCCCAAATCATCGTTACCCGTCAGGTGCAGGGTAATACCGTCGTTATTGATGCTCCAGGTGGCTTTCTCGCCCCAGCGTGCGTCGGCTGGCTGCGTGGAGAGCGTAATCTTCATCGCTTCGGTCATTTTATTTGTCCTTATTAGCAAACGGGCCGCCTGAAGGCAGCCCGTTAAGTGATTTACTCTGCTTCATCTAACCAGACTAACAGAATCGCCTCCAGAATTTTTTCATTGGATGCGTTTGGATCGTCGTCAAAATCCTCTAAATCGCAGATCCACTGATGCATGTCGGTGAATCGTACGGTCTTCGGATCGAGATCCGGGTTCGCGTCGTAGAGCGCTTCGCCGATTTCACGGCTGTCTGTCCACTTCAGTCCCATATTAATGCTCGCGTGCGTGGTTGATGGTGTAGCGTGGGAATTCCACGACCAGATCTTCATCGGTCACCGCGGCCTGGCAGCTTAAGCGGCTGTCTGGCTCCAGACCCCATGCTTTGTCCAGCATGTCGTCTTCGTCTTCGGTGCTCTCGGCGAGAGAATCAAAACCTTCACGCACGATGCAGTGGCAGGTGGTACAGGCACAGGATTTTTCACAGGCGTGTTCCACTTCGATACCTGCACGCAGGGCTACATCGAGAATGGTTTCACCGGTCTTCGCTTCCAGAACAGCGCCATCCGGACAGAGGTCCGCATGAGGCAAAATAACAATCTTTGGCATATTAAACCTCGTCCACGGACTGGCCTTTCAGCGCGACGCGGACAGATTTGTCCATGCGGCGAGCAGCGAAGTCCTGGGTTTGTTTATCAACGTTTTTAATGGCTTCTTCTATTGCGTCAGCGTCATTGCCTTCGGCCACGGCGCTTAAGCGCGCGGCAGCCTCGTCAATCACCTGGCGCTCAGCGGCGCTTAACAGCGCGGCGTCGGCAGCGAGCGCGCCGTTCAGGCTTTCCAGCACGCGTGCGGCTTCCACTTTTTGTTCCGCCAGCATACGCGCCTTCACATCCTGCTCGGCGTAGCTCATTGAGTCCTGAATCATGGAGGCGATTTCGCCATCGGTCAGGCCGTAGGATGGCTTCACCTGAATGGACGATTCGACGCCGGTGGATTTTTCCATCGCCGTCACGCTCAGCAGACCGTCCGCATCTACCTGGAAGGTGACGCGAATATGCGCCCCGCCCGCCGGCAGCGCCGGAATTCCTCGCAGCGCAAAGCGCGCCAGAGAGCGGCAGTCCTGCACCAGCTCGCGCTCGCCCTGCATCACGTGGATGGACATCGCGGTCTGGCCGTCTTTGAAGGTCGTAAATTCCTGCGCGCGCGCCACCGGAATGGTGGTGTTACGGGGAATGACTTTCTCCACCAGGCCGCCCATGGTTTCTAAACCCAGAGACAGCGGGATGACGTCCAGCAGCAGCATTTCGCTGTCCGGCTTGTTGCCGACCAGGATATCGGCCTGGATAGCGGCACCCACGGCAACCACTTTGTCCGGGTCGATAGAGGTCAGCGGCGTGCGGCCAAAGAATTCCCCTACGCGCTCACGTACCAGCGGCACGCGGGTTGAGCCGCCAACCATGACCACTTCCAGCACCTCGCTGGCCTCAACGCCCGCATCTTTCAATGCGCGACGGCAGGCCAGCAGGGTACGCTTAACCAGAGGCGCAATCAGTTCGCTGAACTGGTCGCGGGTGATCTCACCCTGCCAGCCTGCGACGATCACGCTGACGGACTGCGCATCGCTCAGGGCGATTTTGGCGTCGATGGCCGCATCCAGCAGTTCACGCTGGACGCGCGCATCGCTGCGATCGCTGATGCCCGCCTGCTCGCGGATGTAGTCCGCCAGCAGATGGTCGAAGTCATCGCCGCCGAGCGCGGAATCCCCGCCGGTGGCCAGCACTTCGAACACACCGCGGCTTAAGCGCAGGATAGAGATATCAAACGTCCCGCCGCCGAGATCGTAAACCGCAATCACCCCTTCCTGACCGGAATCGAGGCCGTAGGCAATCGCCGCAGCAGTGGGTTCGTTCAGCAGGCGCAGCACGTGCAGGCCCGCCAGACGCGCGGCGTCTTTGGTGCCCTGACGCTGTGCATCGTCAAAATAGGCCGGAACGGTGATGACTACGCCGTCCAGATCGCCGCCCAGCGTCGCCGTCGCACGCGCCGCCAGCGCTTTAAGGATGTCAGCAGAAACACGAATCGGGTTCAGCAGACCGGCCGCCGTTGCGATCATCGGCAGGCCGTTTTCACTGGCCTGCAGCTGATACGGCAGGTGCGGGTAACGGGTCTGAATGTCGGCCAGCGAGCGGCCCATCATGCGCTTTACAGAGCTGATGGTGTTGGCCGGATCGCGCGCGGCGTTAGCGCGGGCGTCATAGCCGACCGCGTGGCCCTGCTGCTGGTAGTGGACCACGGAAGGCAGCAGATGGCGGCCCTGCTCGTCGGCCAGCGTTTCCGCCTGGCCGCTACGCACGGTCGCCACGAGGGAATTGGTGGTGCCAAGATCAATACCGACCGCCAGACGACGCTGGTGCGGTGCGGCACTTAAGCCAGGCTCACTAATTTGTAATAAGGCCATAATTGCTTCCGAAATTAAAAATCGAGCAGCTTTTCTTCGAGTTGTTCAGCACTGCTTCGCAGTTTATCGAGAAAACGGAGTTTGCGCACAGTATCTGCCGCCACGTCCCAGGTCTCGTTGTTCAGTTGCTCCACCATCTGCTGATGGCGGGTATCAAACATGCCTTTCACGCGTTTGATAAAGCTTTCCAGACGCGCTTCGTCTTTGGCCTGTTCAATCTCATCCAGCTCTTCACGCAGCTCCAGCTGTTCCATCAGAAACGCGGTGTCGCGCACGGTGTGCTGTTCGCTCGCCAGGTCGAAACCGTGGAGTGAAAGCAGGTACTCTGCGCGCGTCAGCGGATGGCGCAGCGTCTGCCAGGCCTGGTTGATGGTCGCGGAGTGTGATACCGCAGCCAGCTGCTCTGCCTGCGTCCCGCTGGCGAATTTGTCCGGATGGTACTGACGCTGGAGATCCTGAAAACGGATCGTCAGCGCCTGGAGATCAATCGGGTATCGAGCGGGTAGTCCGAAGAGAGTGAAGTAATCCATAACAATCTCAGGGGTAGCCTGTTAGAACAAACCCCACGCGTAGCACAGCCACGGTGGGGTTATACCTTCTTACTTCGCGCTGCAGATGCGTTGTCTGCGCTCGTTCACCCCAGTCACTTACTTAAGTAAGCTCCCGGGGATTCACTCGCTTGCCGCCTTTCTGCAACACGAATTAATCGGTATAACAGCGGAACGCGGTTAAACGTGGAAGCTTTCGCCGCAACCACACTCGTCTTTGACGTTCGGGTTCGTAAATTTGAACCCTTCGTTCAGGCCTTCTTTTACAAAGTCCAGCTGAGTGCCGTTGAGAAATTGCAGGCTTTTGCCATCGACCACCACCTTCACGCCCTTGTCTTCAAACACGGTGTCATCAGACGCCGGTTCGTCAACAAACTCCAGTACGTAAGCCATACCAGAACAGCCGGAGGTACGTACGCCCAGTCGCAGGCCAAAGCCTTTACCACGGTTCGCCAGAAAAGAGCTTACTCGCGCGGCAGCGCTGTCGCTAAGGGTAATCGACATACTCAAACCTCAATTATTTTGCTTCACGTTTGCTTTTGTAATCCGCAATGGCGGCTTTGATCGCGTCTTCTGCCAGAATTGAACAGTGAATTTTCACCGGCGGCAGTTCGAGTTCTTCAGCAATGTCCGTGTTTTTGATTGCCTGTGCTTCGTCCAGAGACTTGCCCTTCACCCACTCGGTGACCAGGGAGCTGGAGGCGATAGCAGAACCGCAGCCGTAGGTCTTGAAGCGCGCGTCTTCAATGATACCTTCATTGTTGACTTTAATCTGCAACTTCATCACGTCGCCACACGCTGGCGCGCCAACCATACCGCTACCGACAGATTCGTCGCTGTTGTCAAAAGAGCCAACGTTGCGCGGGTTCTCGTAATGATCGATAACTTTTTCGCTGTATGCCATGATTGAATTCTCCTTATGTACCGATTAGTGATGTGACCATTCAATGCTGTTCAGATCCACGCCCTGCTTGAACATTTCCCACAGTGGAGAAAGGTCGCGCAGACGGCCGATGGAGTTACGAACCAGTTTGATGGTGTAGTCAATCTCTTCTTCGGTAGTGAAACGACCTAAAGAGAAACGGATAGAGCTGTGTGCCAGCTCGTCAGTCATGCCCAGCGCACGCAGCACGTAGGATGGCTCCAGGCTTGCAGACGTACAGGCAGAACCGGAAGAAACGGCCAGGTCTTTCAGCGCCATGATCAGCGACTCGCCTTCAACATAGTTGAAGCTGACGTTGAGGATGTTCGGCGCGCCCTGCTCGAGATCGCCGTTCAGATAGACTTCTTCCATATCCTTCACGCCGTCCCAAAGACGGTTACGCAGCGTACGCAGGCGTGCCATCTCGCTTTCCATCTCTTCTTTCGCGATGCGATACGCTTCGCCCATCCCCACGATCTGGTGAACAGGCAAAGTACCGGAACGCATGCCGCGCTCGTGACCGCCGCCGTGCATCTGTGCTTCGATGCGGATACGTGGCTTACGACGAACGTACAGCGCGCCGATCCCTTTCGGGCCATAGATTTTGTGACCGGAGAAGGACATCAGGTCCACTTTCAGCTGGCTCAGGTCAATAGGCAGTTTGCCCACGCTCTGGGTCGCATCCACGTGGTAGATGATGCCGCGCGCACGGCACATTTCGCCGATGGTGGCGATGTCCTGCACAACACCGATTTCGTTGTTAACGTGCATGATGGAAACCAGAATGGTGTCATCACGCATCGCCGCTTCGAGCTCTTTCAGGTCGATGATCCCGTTGCTCTGCGGCGCCAGGTAAGTCACTTCGAACCCTTCACGCTCCAGCTGACGGCAGGTGTCCAGCACGGCTTTGTGTTCGGTTTTGCTGGTGATGATGTGCTTGCCTTTTTTCTGATAAAAGTTGGCTGCACCTTTGATCGCCAGGTTGTCGGATTCGGTCGCACCGGAGGTGAAAACAATTTCACGCGGGTCGGCACCGACCAGGTCAGCAATCTGATTACGGGCGATATCAACCGCCTCTTCAGCATGCCAGCCAAAACGGTGTGAACGGGAAGCTGGGTTACCAAAGTTTCCGTCCAGGGTCAGACACTGCATCATTTTCTCGGCAACACGCGGGTCCACCGGCGTGGTTGCGGAGTAGTCGAGATAAATCGGTAATTTCATTGCTCTATAAACTCCGTACATCGCTTCAATGCAAGGAATCAGGCAACCGGCTGGATGTACGACCGAGTACGCGGGGTGTGACCACCCCGGCCTGATTCTGAATACTTATCTTTTTAATTACGCGCGCAGTTTAACGTCGATGGCGTCCTGCGTGCGGGTGCTGCGTTGTGAATCCTGACTGTGCTGACGACCAGAAACATCCAGAACTTCCTGGTTATTAACCAGCTCACCCAGGGTGATGTTATTCAGGAAGCCGGTCAGACGGTCGCTCAGATCGCGCCACAGCGCGTGGGTCAGGCATTTATCGCCGCCCTGACAGCCGCCTTTGCCCTGGCAACGGGTCGCGTCAACGGATTCGTCAACTGCGCTAATCACTTCGCCAACCGCAATACTGCCCGCGTCTTTACCCAGCAGATAACCGCCGCCCGGGCCACGAACGCTGGACACCAGTCCATTTTTACGCAGTCTGGAGAACAGCTGTTCCAGATAAGAGAGGGAGATCCCCTGTCGTTCAGAAATATCAGCCAACGGAACCGGGCCCGCTTCGGAGTTGAGCGCAACGTCCAGCATCGCGGTCACGGCATAACGCCCTTTAGATGTCAGTCTCATGTCTTACTTAACCTCAAACTCGCCCCTGCCCGGGGTTTTTTATTGTAAAATGGGGGTATTGCATAGCAGGGCCAAGTCTGACATTCCTGACTAAATTGGTCAACTATTTACTTGACTGTTTTAGTCAGGTATTTAACCTTCTGTGCCGTATTTTTTGCCCGGCGGCGCTGCGCTTGCACGGGCCTACGGGCTTTGTAGGCCGGGTAAGCGAAGCGCCACCCGGCGAACACACGGCACTACTCTTTATTCTTCTGCTCAATCGACGCCAGGATCCCGCGCAGGATGTTCAGCTCCTGGCTTTCCGGGCGCGCCCGGGTGAACATACGGCGCAGCTTGTTCATCACCTGCCCTGGATGGCCTTCACGGATAAAGCCGGTAGAGAGCAGCGTCTGCTCCAGGTGGCCGTAGAAGCGCTCCAGATCGTCCACCAGCGGGTAGGCCGTCTCTTCTTTAGGTTCGACCGGTTTCTCCTGCGTCGCCAGCCATGCCATGCGTACTTCGTAGGCAATCACCTGCACCGCCATCGCCAGGTTCAGCGAGCTGTATTCCGGGTTTGCGGCAATCGCCACGTGGTAGTGACACTTCTGTAGTTCCTCGTTGGTCAGGCCAACGCGTTCACGACCAAACACCAGCGCAACCGGCGCCTGTTCCGCTTCTGAGATACTTTTCAGGCCGCATTCGCGCGGGTCCAGCATCGGCCAGGGCAGCGTACGGGAGCGCGCGCTGGTCCCCACCACCAGACTGCAACCGGCCAGGGCTTCGTCCAGGGTGTCCACAATCTGTGCATTCCCGATCACGTCGCTGGCGCCGGCCGCCAGCGCAATAGCCTGAGAGTCTGGTTTCACCAGCGGATTAACCAGCCACAGGTTCGTTAAGCCCATGGTTTTCATAGCGCGGGCCACAGAGCCCATGTTGCCGGTGTGCGATGTTTCGACCAGCACGATTCGAATGTTTTGCAGCATAATTTTTAGATGTCTGGATTCAGTGTCTGAAGAATATTCGGGCATATTATCATAAACGAGAGACATAATCCGATCCCGCTGCTATACTCTGCGCCGATTTTCCTGTTCTTTAACATCCAGTGAGAGAGACCGATGCATCCGATGCTGACCATCGCCGTGCGCGCAGCGCGCAAGGCGGGTAATGTAATTGCCAAACACTACGAAACCCCAGACTCCGTAGAAACCAGCCAGAAAGGCAGCAATGATTTCGTGACTAACGTCGATAAAGCCGCCGAAGCGATTATTATCGAAACGATCCGCAAATCTTACCCGCAGCACACCATCATCACCGAAGAAAGCGGTGAACATGAAGGTACCGATCAGGATGTTCAATGGGTTATCGATCCACTGGATGGCACCACCAACTTCGTTAAGCGCCTGCCACACTTCTCTGTGTCTATCGCAGTACGCATCAAAGGCCGTACTGAAGTCGCCGTTGTTTACGATCCAATGCGTAACGAACTGTTCACCGCGACCCGCGGTCAGGGCGCGCAGCTGAACGGCTACCGTCTGCGCTGCAGCAATGCACGCGATCTGGACGGCACGATTCTGGCGACCGGCTTCCCGTTCAAGGCGAAGCAGCACGCAACCACTTATATGAATATCCTCGGCAAACTGTTCACCGAATGCGCGGACTTCCGTCGCACCGGCTCTGCTGCACTGGATCTGGCCTACGTGGCGACCGGCCGCGTTGACGGTTACTTTGAGCTGTCACTGAAGCCGTGGGACTTCGCGGCGGGCGAGCTGATCGCACGTGAAGCTGGCGCGATTGTTTGTGACTTCACCGGCGGCCATAACTATATGTCTACCGGCAACATCGTTGCAGGTAACCCGCGCGTTGTTAAAGCCATGCTGGCAAACATGCGTGAAGAACTGAGCGATGCGCTGAAGCGTTAATCCAGTCTGTTAAGCCCGGTGGCGCCACGGTATGAACCGGAAACATGGGTAACACTTTAGACCGGATACATGGGTAACAGTTATAACTGGCATAGAAGAGGAGACTCGCTATGCCCTGGACTGAGACGCGACCTATGCAACGCCTTGATTTCATCCGTGCCTGCCATGCAGGTACGGATTCTTTTTCTGCCCTCTGCCGTCTCTTCGGCATCAGTCGAAAAACCGGTTACAAATGGCTTCAGCGTTTTGACCCCTCTGACCTGTCATCTCTCTCTGACCGGTCGCGTGCTCCGCACTCCCACTCCCGGACAGTTCCTGATGATATCGCCGGGCAGCTTACGGCCCTGAGGCAAAAACACCCTGACTGGGGCCCCAAAAAACTGCGGATGTGGCTGCTCAATCATCACGTCGATTTTACCGTCCCCGCTGCCAGTACTATCGGCGATATCCTCAAGCGTGAAGGCCTGGTTCCGGATAAAAAGCGAAAACGCAGAACCCCGGGCAATCGCCAGCCCCTGACCATCATCAGTGAGAACAATCAGGTCTGGAGCGCTGATTTTAAAGGCAAGTTCAGGCTGCTGAGCCGGAAATACTGTCATCCCTTCACCCTCACCGACAATCACAGCCGGTATCTTCTGAGCTGCCGGGGAGCAGACCGGGAGAGCGAGCCCTTCGTCAGGCAGTGCCTGACGGATGCGTTCCTGGAGTACGGTCTGCCGGAAGTCCTGAGAACGGATAATGGTCAGCCTTTCGCAGGAACAGGTATCGCCGGGTTAAGTCGCCTTGCAGTCTGGCTGATAAAGCTGGGCATCAGACCGGAACGCATCAGAAAGGGGCATCCGGAAGAAAACGGCCGTCATGAGCGAATGCATCGTTCGCTGAAAAGTGCAGTAAAACAGGGCAACATATTTATGACGATGGAAGAACAACAGCGGTGGTTCAGTGGCTACCGGGAAGAGTTTAACTACGAAAGGCCGCATGAAGCCCTGGCGGGTGCAACGCCCGGAACGGTATGGCAACCCTCAGGCCGGCACTGGGATGGCAGGGTTCCTGAATATGCTTATCCGGAAGGAGGTACGGTCTACAGGGTGAAATCAAGGGGGACACTCTATATGGGGAAAAAGGGGACGGTGTTCCTGAGTGAAGCGCTGACTGATGAGTACATCATGCTGGAAGAACAAGATGATGGCCTGGAGGCCATCATCTTTAATGGAATAACGCTTGCGTACTACGACCGAAAAACCCAGAGTGTGCTCCGGATAGACTGAAAAGTGTTACCTATGTTCCCGGTCTGATCTGTTACCTATGTATCCGGTCATACACCACGCTTACCGGGCCTACAAACCCCTCAGGTATGGCTAAAAAGGCCGCAACCCCCTTCCCACCGGCACCGCACTTATCCACATCGTGACCGCAGCCACCAGCAGAATCACCCCGCCCGCCAGCGCAAGCGTCGTCCAGCCAACCTGTCGCCACAATACCGGCGTTTTATTGCCGCTGAGTTTTACCGCCAGCTGACGGAAGCTGTGCACCAGCAAGGCTAACGAAGAGATAGTCAGAGATGTTCCCGCCGCCATCGCCAGCGCCGAGATCATGCCCCAGCCAAATACACCTATCACTTTGCTGAACAACAGCACCATGATTGCGCCCGAGCATGGACGCATCCCCATTGAGAGAACAATCATCAGGCGCGCACGCCAGTCGTCACCATTCTGTAATTGTTCCTGCGTCGGCAGATGCTGATGCCCGCACCCGCAGTTTTTATGGTGAACGTGATGCGGCGTAAAGATTTTGAATTTTGGTTTTTGCAGCAACGCGCGCAATTTTTTCAGCGCCCGCCAGCAGAGAATCAGCCCCAGTAAGCCTACCAGCGCGTAACTTCCCTTCTCCAGCCAGAAGCTGCTCATATGCAGCTGGCGGGCCGGGAGCTGTAGCAGCGAAAGGACGACCACGACCAGCGCAATTGCCACACCGCCCTGAAGTAACGAGGAAGCCAGCGTCAGGCCGATACTCGATTTCAGCTTCGACGGATGGGTGGCAAGCCAGGTCGTGATGACGATTTTGCCGTGCCCCGGCCCCAGGGCATGCAGCACGCCATAGATAAAGCTGAACGCCAGAAGAGAGCCGCCCGCTTTGGACGGATTTTCCGCCACGGCTTTCAGCAGCCCGCTCATCTGCTGATTAACTTCCCGCTGCCAGAGGATACTTTTCATCATCACCTGCGGCCATGCCTGCCACAGCCAGAGCGCGCCGCCAGACGCTAACAGCAAAAAGAGCGCCAGAGGCCAGAGGTGCAGCCAGCGACGCGGCTTACTGACGGGGGAGGAGATCACTGACATTGCAACGTCACCTCCTGCGCAAACTGTTTTCCTAATTCCATGTCTTCTGGAGGCGCATCTTCTTTATCAAGGGAAACGGCAAAGTTCAGCGTCTCTTCACTGGGCGTCGGCGTGTGCACGGCAATTTTGCAGCTTTTTTGCAATATTTCTGGCAACTGTACGTCGCTGTCCTGGGTGTAATGCATATCGACATAGTAGGTTGGGTCAAACGTAGAAAACCTGTACTTCTGCCCGGCCAGCGGCTGAGGGTGCGCCAGCGGAAGGATAAACGTCAGCACCGCCTGATGGCCGTCGCGGGTCATACCGTACTCCGTGGGACGGTTAAGAAATTTCACCTTTTGTCCGTTGTGCCAGAACTCGGTGAAGTAGTGCTGACCCAGCACGTTGGCCATGACTTCCGCCGCCAGCTTTTTCCAGATCTCGTCGCCGGGCTTTGCGTTTCCGGCATCGTACAGCAGGTCGGCGGAGGTGATTTCATCCATCGTCCAGCGCATCTTCAGGCCGCTAAGCTGTGTGCCGTCCGTTACCAGTTCGGTTTTCAGGCTGATAAAGCTGTGAGGATGTGCGCTGGCGGCGGAGGTGATAACCGCCAAAAATAACGCTGTCACGCTTTGTTTAACTGTTTGCATCAATTCCTCACGTCAAAAATTCTGTGATGTTCGCCAGCAATCCTGAATGAAAGGCCTGCCGGCGCGCTTTTCAGCGCCCATCCTTTAGCTATTCTTATCAAACATTCACACTGGATACCCGACAGATGATGACGACGCTTGAAATTCCATCTGTGCTTTCCAGTTCGCAGCGCCGTTGCCAGGTGCTTTTGATGCTTTACCTGCCCGATGCTGCCGTCACCGCACAGAGCATAATCGCTGCCAACGGCGTGGACGACGTCCTGGCACGGCAAGATATAGCCGAGACGCGCGATGAAATCCAGCGCTATCATCGGCTTGATATCGTCACGCACCATGACGGTTGCTACCGTATTGAGGGCTCTGCCCTGAATCAGCGTTTGTGCCTGCTGCACTGGCTGCGCAGGGCGCTTCGGCTGTGTCCACATTTTGTCGCCCAACAGTTTACCCCTGCCTTAAAAACCGCGCTCAAACAGCACGGCATTGCCCGCCCGCTTTATGACGATGCGAACCTTCGGGCGCTTATCAACTTTTGCGCGCGCAAGCTTCAGCGCCAGTTTGAGTCCCGCGACGTAGAGTTTTTACAGCTTTATCTGCAATATTGTCTTATTCAGCATCATCTGGGCAATACGCCGGAGTTTTCACCCGTTCAGCGCAGCTGGACGCAATCGAGAGGGGAATACTTTACGGCGCAGGAAATTGTCCGTCACTGGAAACGGCGCGTCCCGCAGGGAACGCATAGTGATGAACAGCTGTTCCTGGCGCTGCTGTTTATGATGCTCCGCACACCCGACCCGGTACTGGATAAACACCAGCAGGATCAGCGCCTGCGTCGGGCCATCGTGCGTATGATTGCCCGTTTCCGGGCGCAAACCGGGATGAACTTCAGCGATGAGCAAGGGCTGACCGATCAGCTGTATATTCATCTGGCTCAGGCGCTGGACCGCTCCTTATTTGACATCGGCATCGACAACAGTCTGCCGGAAGAGATCCACCGTCTATACCCCCGGCTGCTGCGCACCACTAAAGAGGCGCTGTTTGAGCTGGAAGCCGAATTTGGCCTGCGATTCTCCGGTGAAGAGATGGCTCTGGTGGCGGTGATTTTTGGTGCCTGGCTGATGCAGGAAACCGATCTTCATGAAAAACAGGTGGTCCTGTTAACGGGGGAAGATAAAGCCTGCGAGGAGTTAATTGAGCAGCAGCTTCGCGAGCTAACGCTGCTGCCGCTCAATATTCGTTATCTTAGCCTGGAAGCGTTTAAGAAGGAGGGCGCCCCCCGCGAGGCGGCGCTGGTTATTACGCCTTATCCAACCGCCCTGCCGCTGTTCTCGCCGCCGCTCATTCATGCCGTTGAGACCCTGAACACGCAGCAGCAGGAACATATTCGCGTTATGCTCGAATCTTAGTTACGTGCGAGCAGCGACTTTAGGGCGGATGACGATGGCCGGTAAAGCGACCAGCGCCATCACCCAGAACACACCGTGGCCCAGGTGCTGATAGAGGAAACCGGCAAATACGGTCATCACCGCAATACTGCCGCCCATCGCCACCGCTGAATAGACTGCCTGAAGACGAATAACGTCCCCACCCTCTCGCGCCGCGATATAGCGCATTGCCGCCAAATGGCAGACGGTGAAGGTTCCGCAGTGCAGAATTTGCGCCACAATCAGCCACGGCAGATCCGTCGTCCAGCCCATGATGCCCCAGCGCGCTACGCCGCAAACGGCGGAAAGCAGCAGCAGGTCACGCGCCCCGAAACGACGGAACAGTTTTTGGCTCAGCGCGAAGATAATGACCTCCGCTACCACGCCGAGCGACCACAGGTAGCCTACCGCAGAAGCCGAGTAGCCCGCCCCCTGCCAGTAGATGGCGCTGAAGCCGTAATAGGCCGCATGCGCCCCCTGAAGCAGACAGACGCAGGCCAGGAAACGCCAGCTTTGCGCCACCAGCGAGCGCCAGGCGGGCCAGCCAGCGCTCTCCTGATGGCGGCTTTCGCCCTGCGGCATCACCGACGGACGCAGCAACATACCGAGCAGCATCGAGGCGATGCCGAGCGTTAACAGGGCCAGAATGGCGCGATAGTCATAGAGGCTGACCAGTTTCCCGACCAGCGCAGAGCCAATCACGAAGGCAATCGATCCCCACAGGCGCACGCGGCCATAGTCCATGGTGATCTGCTTTTGCCAGGTGTTCGCCAGGGCATCCGTCAGCGGCACCAGCGGGGAGAAGAACAGATTAAAGCCAACCATCACCACCATCAGCCAGGCAAACTGGTGGCTGACCCAGAAGCAGGCCGCAAAGACCAGCGTCAGGAGGGCCAGAATTCGCACCGCTTTAATCAACAGAGAGGGATCGCTGACGCGGGGTGCTATCAGCAGGCTACCCAGGAAACGTGCCACCAGCCCCGTGCCCAGCAGGATGCCGATGGTCTCAGGCGTCAGACCAATTCCCTTGAGCCAGACGCTCCAGAAAGGCAAAAAAATACCGTAACTAAAGAAATAGGTGAAATAGCTGAGCGCCAGCCAGCGCGTGGAATGCAAGACCATGAATCCCTCCCGAAATGGAGGCGATAGTCTGGCGTTAATCCCTGACTTTAGCAAGTCGTTAGCGCGCTATAAATTAACTAAAAATTAACATCATCACCAGCCGTACACCGTATGGCGAGAGCGGTAAAACTGTATTACGTTTATAAGACATCGCCTGAAGAGGTCGTTTGCCATGAACAGCTTACGTTATTTCGATTTCGGATCCTCTCGTTCTCTCCTGCTTTTAATTGCCCGCATTGCTATCGTGGTCCTGTTTATTATTTTCGGTTATCCCAAGCTGACGGGGTTTAGCGGCACCGTTCAGTACATGACGTCGCTCGGCGCCCCCATGCCCATGCTGGCCGCGATTATTGCGGTGGTAATGGAAATCCCCGCCGCGATTCTGATCGTTCTGGGCTTTTTCACCCGCCCCCTCGCGGTGATCTTTGTCTTCTATACGCTGGGAACGGCGGTGATTGGACACCACTACTGGGATATGACGGGCGATGCGGTCCTGCCAAATATGATTAACTTCTATAAAAATGTGAGTATCGCTGGCGCCTTTATTTTGCTGGCGATTACCGGGCCGGGGGCCATCTCCCTCGACCGACGTTAGCCCATAAAAAAAGGCCGCATGAGCGGCCTTTTTCAGTTCTGCAACGCAGAGAATTATGCGTACACCGGGAAGCGTGCGCAGATGTCCAGCACTTTACCTTTAACGCGCTCGATAACCGCGTCGTCATTGATGTTGTCCAGAACGTCACACATCCAGCCCGCCAGCTCTTTCACTTCCGCTTCTTTAAAGCCACGGCGAGTTACGGCCGGAGAACCGATACGGATACCGGAAGTCACGAACGGGCTCTTCGGATCGTTTGGCACGCTGTTTTTGTTCACGGTGATGTTGGCGCGGCCGAGGGCTGCGTCAGCTTCTTTACCGGTCAGGTTCTTATCGACCAAATCCAGCAGGAACAGGTGGTTTTCAGTCCCACCGGACACCACTTTGTAACCGCGGTTCAGGAACACTTCCACCATCGCTTTGGCGTTCTTAGCAACCTGCTGCTGATAAACCTTGAACTCTGGCTCCATCGCTTCTTTCAGCGCGACGGCTTTCGCGGCGATAACGTGCATCAGCGGGCCGCCCTGGGCGCTTGGGAACACGGCGGAGTTCAGCTTTTTGTACAGCTCTTCGTCACCGCCTTTCGCCAGGATCAGGCCACCGCGTGGACCCGCCAGGGTTTTGTGGGTGGTGGTGGTCACAACGTGCGCATGTGGAACCGGGTTCGGGTAAACGCCAGCGGCAATCAGACCGGCAACGTGCGCCATGTCGACGAACAGGTACGCGCCGATGCTGTCAGCGATTTCACGCATTTTTGCCCAGTCAACGATGCCGGAGTAAGCAGAGAAGCCACCGATGATCATCTTCGGCTTGTGCTCTTTGGCCTGCTTCGCCATGTCTTCGTAGTCAATTTTACCGGACTCATCAATACCGTAAGGGATGATGTTGTACAGTTTGCCAGAGAAGTTAACCGGAGAGCCGTGAGTCAGGTGGCCGCCCTGCGCCAGGTTCATACCCAGAACGGTATCGCCCGGCTGCAACAGCGCGGTGTAAACAGCGAAGTTAGCCTGAGAGCCAGAGTGCGGCTGGACGTTCGCGTAGTCAGCGCCAAAGAGTTCTTTCGCACGGTCAATCGCCAGTTGCTCAACGATATCAACGTATTCGCAACCGCCGTAGTAGCGCTTGCCCGGGTAACCTTCAGCATATTTGTTGGTCAGCTGAGAACCCTGCGCCTGCATCACGCGCGGGCTGGTGTAGTTTTCGGAGGCGATCAGTTCGATGTGCTCTTCCTGACGTACTTTTTCCTGCTCCATAGCCTGCCACAGTTCGGCATCATAATCGGCAATGTTCATTTCACGCTTTAACATCCGCATCTCCTGACTCAGCTAACAAGTAAATTTTTGGCCTGAAAAGGCAGTCCTGTTGGACGACGGGCAACAGTATAACTGAATAGTTCTGCGATAACAGGTCTTGACAAACGATTTTACGCAAACGTTTACCTCCACGCCACGCAAGGGTTTGAGCAATAAAGCTCTCGCCATTTTCAACGGATTTCTTTTCAGCTTTGTGATGCATATTTTTCACGATGCAAAGAACCATTTACATTGCAGGGGTATTTTTATAAGATGCATATAAAATACATCATTAAAGTAACATCAGAAGGAGGCTGCTATGCTCGACGCCCAAACCATCGCTACCGTGAAGGCCACAATCCCCCTGCTGGTTGAAACGGGTCCTAAACTGACCGCTCATTTCTACGATCGCATGTTCGCGCATAACCCGGAGCTCAAAGAGATTTTCAACATGAGCAACCAGCGTAACGGCGATCAGCGCGAAGCGCTGTTTAACGCTATTGCCGCCTATGCCAGCAACATCGAAAACCTGCCGGCTCTGCTGCCTGCGGTGGAAAAAATCGCGCAGAAGCACACCAGCTTCCAGATCAAACCTGAGCAGTACAACATCGTGGGCAGTCACCTGCTGGCAACCCTGGACGAAATGTTCAGCCCGGGCCAGGAAGTGCTGGATGCCTGGGGTAAGGCATACGGCGTGCTGGCAAACGTGTTCATCAACCGTGAAGCGCAGATCTACAGCGAAAACGCCAGCAAGAATGGCGGCTGGGAAGGCACGCGTGCTTTCCGCATCGTTGAGAAAACCCCGCGCAGCGCACTGATCACCAGCTTTGAGTTTGAGCCGGTGGACGGCCAGCCAGTTGCCGATTACCAGCCGGGGCAGTATCTGGGCGTCTGGCTGAAGCCTGAAGGCTTCCCGCACCAGGAGATTCGCCAGTACTCCCTGACCCGCAAGCCAGACGGCAAAGGCTATCGCATTGCGGTTAAACGTGAGGAAGGCGGTCAGGTATCCAGCTGGCTGCATAACGTCGCCAGCGTGGGTGATATCGTTCATCTGGCCGCGCCAGCGGGTGATTTCTTTATGGCGGTGGAATCGGGTACCCCGGTGACGCTGATTTCCGCAGGTGTTGGTCAAACGCCAATGCTGGCGATGCTGGATACGCTGGCAAAATCAAACCACAGCGCGCAGGTTAACTGGTTCCACGCGGCCGAAAACGGTGATGTGCACGCCTTTGCAGATGAAGTGAAAGCGCTCGGAGCGGGTCTGCCACACTTTACCGCGCATACCTGGTATCGTTTACCCACGGAAGCTGACCGCGCAGCGGCACGTTTTGACAGCGAAGGCCTGATGAATTTAGGGCAGCACGAAGGGGCGTTTAGCGCACCGGGGATGCAGTTCTACGTGTGTGGGCCGGTAGCGTTTATGCAGTATGCCGCGAAGCA
Source organism: Enterobacter cloacae complex sp. 402C9 (assembly GCF_050030745.1). Classification (NCBI taxonomy): domain Bacteria; kingdom Pseudomonadati; phylum Pseudomonadota; class Gammaproteobacteria; order Enterobacterales; family Enterobacteriaceae; genus Enterobacter; species Enterobacter cloacae complex sp. 402C9. Next base: position 3,435,166 of record NZ_JBLGUW010000001.1, read on the forward strand.
GCTGGTAGACCTGGGCGTGAACAAAGACAACATTCATTACGAATGTTTCGGCCCGCATAAAGTGCTGTAATCGCCCGGCGGCGCTGCGCTTGCACGGACCTGCGAAGGGTTCTGTAGGCCGGGTAAGCGCAGCGCCACCCGGCAAGAATGTTAAATCGCCGCGTCGTCTTCTTCGCCGGTACGGATACGGATCACGCGCGCCACGTCAAAGACGAAGATTTTCCCGTCGCCAATTTTACCGGTCTGCGCCGTGCGGATGATGGTATCCACACAGGTATCGACGATATCATCGCTCACCACGATCTCGATTTTCACTTTCGGCAGAAAGTCCACCATGTACTCTGCGCCACGGTATAGCTCGGTGTGGCCCTTCTGACGACCAAAACCTTTCACTTCAGTTACGGTCATCCCGGTGATGCCTACTTCTGCCAGCGCTTCACGTACATCATCCAGTTTGAAAGGTTTAATAATCGCATCAATTTTTTTCATGGTGGGTCCTTAAACTCTTGCCAGTAAGCAGCCTCGTAATCGGTTGCTCACAGTATCATATTCAGGCGAATTTTGCGGTATTACTCTTTAAAATCGTTCGCTTCCAGCTCGTGGCGTGAGAGCAATTTATAGAACTCGGTACGGTTACGCCCGGCCATGCGCGCCGCGTGGGTCACGTTGCCTTTGGTGATTTGCAGCAGCTTGCGCAGATAGTTCAGCTCGAACTGATTTCGCGCTTCCGCAAACGTCGGTAAGGCCGTGTTTTCCCCCTCGAGCGCCTGCTCCACCAGCGCATCGCTGATCACCGGCGATGACGTCAGCGCCACGCACTGCTCAATCACGTTCACCAGCTGGCGTACGTTACCCGGCCAGCTTGCGGTCATCAGGCGTTTCATCGCATCGGTGGAGAACGCGCGCACAAACGGTTTGTGGCGGTCAGCGGCCTGGCGCAAAAGGTGATTTGCCAGCAGCGGGATATCTTCCGCACGCTCGGCCAGCGCCGGGATTTTCAGGTTGACGACATTCAGTCGATAGTAGAGATCTTCGCGGAACTCGTTGCGCGCCATCACCTTGGGTAAATCACGGTGGGTGGCGGAAATAATACGCACGTTGATATCGATATCGCGGTTGCTGCCGAGCGGACGTACTTTCCGCTCCTGCAACACGCGCAGCAATTTGACCTGCAGCGGCGCGGGCATATCGCCAATTTCATCAAGAAACAGCGTGCCGCCCTCAGCCGCCTGGAACAGCCCTTCACGGCTGCTCACCGCGCCGGTAAAGGCGCCGCGGGCATGGCCGAAGAGCTCTGATTCGAGCAGCTGTTCCGGCAACGCGCCACAGTTAATGGCAATAAAAGCATTTTTACTGCGCGGGCTGGCGTTGTGGATCGCCTGGGCGAGGATCTCTTTCCCGGTCCCGCTCTGGCCGTTGATCAGCACGCTAACGTCGGATTGCGCCACCATCCGCGCCTGTTCCAGCAGGCGCAGCATTACAGGGCTACGCGTCACGATGGATTCACGCCAGGCGTCGTCGCCGGATGGCGCCGCGTGCTCAAGGGCGCTGTCGATCGCTTTATAGAGGGCGTCTTTATCCACCGGTTTGGTGAGGAAGCTGAATACCCCCTGCTGCGTCGCGGCCACCGCATCAGGAATAGATCCGTGAGCGGTGAGGATAATCACCGGCATCCCGGGCTGCTGCTTCTGGATCTCCGTGAACAGTTGCAGGCCATCCATTTCATCCATGCGCAAATCGCTGATCACCAGATCGATTTTCTCACGGCTGAGCACTTTCAGCCCCTCCTGCCCGCTTTCAGCGGTGACCACGCTGTAGCCTTCGCTGACCAGACGCATCCCCAGCAGCTTTAACAGCCCGGGATCGTCATCCACCAGTAACAGATGGGCAGGTTTACGGCTTGTCATGGCTTCACATCCTCTTGTTTCGGCATCTCACTGTCTGGCGTCGTGGCAGAGTTGCCTTTCGACCCATCGGGCAGATAGCTGCCTGCCGGCTTACGCGTCGAGAGCTGTCTTTCGATATCGGTCAGATTTTCGAGCTTGCGGGTGGTGGTTTCCAGCTGCTCGCGCAGCGACTCCTGCTGCTGGCGAAGCGCATCAAGCTCGCTGTCGCTTGACTGCTGCAATTTGCTGTAGCGGAAACGCTCTTCAGACAGCTGTAATTGCAGGGTTTGTCCGTCCCGCCAGAGCTGATAGACCGGGCGCACCTGCGGGGGAATATTGATCACGTAAGTATCCAGCCGCGTCACGTTGGCGCGGCGTTCGACAGGCGTGATTCTGGCATCCGCCATCACGATCCCGCGTTTAAACGCGTCCTGCCAGGTATCGTCCACCAGCATCGCCGCCTGGGCACGGGCCTCAGCGGGCGCCAGCCGCTGGGCGCAGTCTATTCCGCGCAGCCAGAACAGCGGATTGGATTCAACATCACGCCCCGACAGGCTCCAGATATCATCGCAACGTGTCGAAAGGAAATCAGCCAGCTGTTTTTGCGGCCATTTATCTTCCTGTTTGTGGCTAATTGCACTTTTCGGTGCATGGGTTACACAGCCTGCCAGCAGTAAGCAGGGCAGGCTGAGGCGCACATTTTTGCTGGAAAACACCGCGCGCAGTGCGCGGTAAAAGACGTGTGACATACTCACCAGGTTGTTATTCATTTCATTGATTTTTCCGGCTCAAGAGGCAGTTCGATACGAAAACAGACATCGGCGCGTTCATCACTCACGATGTTAAGCTCACCCTGCATGCGTCGTATGCAGTCGCGGGCAATACTCAGCCCCAGACCACTTCCTTTTACCGCACCTTTTCGCTGATGACTCCCCTGGAAGAAGGGTTCAAAGATCATCGTTTTTTCATCATCCGGAATCGGGCTTCCGGTATTCGCTACGTCAATAAATACCCGCGAACCGTTGTTATTGCTTCTGATATAAATGGTACCGGATTCAGTACCATAGTGCACCGCATTGGAATAAAGATTATCCAGTACGCTCATTAACAGCATCGGTTCTGCAAGACAGGCTGGCGCGTTGAGTTCCACCTGGGTATGCATCATTTTAGCTCTTGCTGGCAGGCTATGGGCGGAGATCACCATGTCCACCAGCGGTTCAATCTCAACGCTTTCAAGCACCACTGCACCATCCGCCAGCTTGCGGTTATAATCCAGCAGTTGTTCAATAAGCTTTTGTAAATTGCGGCTGCTGGCATCCAGAATCGCCACGATCTCTTTTTGCTCAGGGGTTAACGGCCCCGCCACTTCGTCGGCCAGCAGTTCCGTACCTTCACGCATGCTGGCCAGCGGCGTTTTGAGTTCGTGTGAGATATGGCGCAGGAACTGGTGGCGCTGCGATTCCAGCCACGCCAGGCGCTCTGAAAGCCAGATGATGCGTTGACCGACCGAGCGCAGCTCGCGCGGGCCTTTAAAAACGACCGTATCCCCGAGAGATTTACCCTCCCCCAGGCGGTTAATCATCCGCTGGATCCCCTTCACGGGGCCGATGATCATGCGGGTAAAGAGCAGCACCAGCCCCAGGCTGACGAGGAACAGCACCAGCGCCTGCCAGCCGAAGAACTGGCCGCGCTCGGCAATCTCCTGCTGGAGCTGCTGACCACGGGAAAAGATAACCGTACGGGTGGACTGAACCATCTCCGTATTGGCGTTCGCGAAGGCTTCAAGTCGGGCGGCGGCGGCGGCATCAGGACCGCTGTTTTTGCACTGGAGCTGCGCCAGATCGTTCAGATCCTGACGCAGCGCCTGATAGAGTTTGTCATCTGGCAGCACCCCGGCGTGGGCGTCCAGCATTTCGCTGTAGCGTTTACGCTGGTTCTGATAGACCCTCTCCAGCGTGCGATCGTCCAGCACGCAGTACTGGCGATAGCTACGCTCCATCTCAAGCGCGGCGTTGGTCATCGCCTCGCTACGGCGAGCATCAATAAGCGTGGTGCGGTTAGTCAGGGCCGCCTGTGCACTTAACGCGTTCAGGCTTTGCCAGGCCTGCCAGGCCAGAACCAGCAAAGGTAGCAGGATCAGCAGGAAGGCCATCATAACGAGCTGTCGCAGGGAGCGAGGGAAAGCGGGCCAGCGTTTCAACACATTACTCTCTTCATCCGGGTTTGAGGAGAGCGTAACTGAGTCTGCCCTTCAGATACAACAAAGCCGGGTAAAAACCCGGCTTTGTCATGGAATAAGGCGGTGCCTAACTCGACGTTTCGCCCTGGCCTGATAAAGCATTGCAATAATCAGTAGTTGGACGGCAGGCACCTTTTTGTGCGTCATTCGAAGTTTATGTAGCACGTCCCGAAGGGGCTGACATAAGAAGGTGAATGAGCCACTGGTTACTATTATGCAACACGCGTGCCAGATTACAAAAATTAATGCTATCCTTATGATTAGTAATATTTTTATTATCAAAACGTATTGATTGTTACGTGAATGATTTCCAGGCTAAGTGTCGCTATTAAGCAACACCTTAACGGGAACCTGTCCTGCCGCATATAAATCAACAGGTTAAATGTCTCCTTTTGGAGACACTCAGACCAGAGAGTTGTCGCGATTTTGCGACAGAGACAAAAAAGCCCGGTGGCGCTCGCGCTTACCGGGCCTACAGTCAGGGCGTAGAAACTTAACCTAGTTGTTTACGTGCGTTGCGGAAAATGCGCATCCACGGGCTGTCCTCGCCCCAGTTTTCCGGATGCCAGGAGTTGCTCACGGTACGGAAGACACGCTCCGGGTGCGGCATCATAATCGTCACCCGACCGCTTTCGCTGGTGACCGCGGTAATGCCATTTGCCGAACCGTTCGGGTTAGCCGGATAGGTTTCGGTGACCTTGCCAAAGTTATCAACAAAGCGCAGCGCCACCAGTCCTTTGCTTTCAAGCTGAGCCAGGTGCGCCGCATCACGGACTTCAACCTGACCTTCACCGTGCGAAACCGCGATTGGCATCTGCGAACCGACCATCCCCTGCAACAGCAGGGACGGGCTTTGGGTTACTTCTACCAGGCTGAAGCGCGCTTCAAAGCGGTCAGACTGGTTACGCACAAAGCGCGGCCAGGCTTCGCTGCCCGGGATCAGCTCGCGCAGGTTAGACATCATCTGGCAGCCGTTACACACCCCCAGCGCCAGCGTCTGCGGACGGTGGAAGAAGGTTTCAAACTCGTCACGTACGCGGCTGTTGAACAGGATGGACTTCGCCCAGCCTTCGCCCGCGCCCAGCACGTCACCGTAGGAGAACCCCCCGCAGGCTACCAGTGCCTGGAAATCATCCAGCCCGGTACGCCCTGCCAGCAGGTCGCTCATGTGGACGTCGATGGCGTCAAAGCCCGCCCGGTGGAAGGCCGCTGCCATCTCAACGTGGGAGTTAACGCCCTGTTCGCGCAGCACGGCCACTTTCGGACGCGCACCGGTCGCAATGTACGGCGCGGCAATGTCTTCGTTGATGTCGAAGGTGAGCTTCACGTTCAGGCCAGGATCGTTGTCGTTCGCCTTCGCGTTATGCTCCTGATCGGCACATTCCGGGTTGTCACGCAGGCGCTGCATCTGCCAGGTGGTTTCCGCCCACCACATACGCAACGTGGTGCGGCTTTCGCTGAACACCGGGTGGCCGTCGGCTTCAATCACGAAACGGTCGCCCTGCACCGCTTTACCGAGATAGTGCACGCAGTCTGCCAGACCGTGCTGCGCCAGAATCGCTTCCACCGCGTCGCGATCTGCGGCGCGTACCTGAATGACCGCGCCAAGCTCTTCGTTAAACAGCGCCGCCAGGCGGTCTTCGCCAAGCGTTGCAATGTTTGCTTCAACGCCGCAGTGGCCGGTGAAGGCCATCTCTGCCAGCGTCACCAGCAGGCCGCCATCGGAACGATCGTGGTAGGCAAGCAGCTTACGCTGCGCCACCAGCGCCTGAATTGCGTCGTAGAAGCCTTTCAACTGTGCGACGTCCCGCACGTCGGCTGGCTTTTCGCCGAGCTGGCGATAAACCTGTGCCAGCGCGGTGGCACCCAGCGCGTTATGGCCTTTGCCGAGGTCAATCAGCAGCAGGGCGTTATCTTCAGTGGAAAGCTGCGGCGTAACGGTATGACGCACGTCTTCCACGCGCGCAAACGCGGTGATCACCAGCGACAGAGGCGAAGTCATCTCGCGCTGCTCGCTGCCTTCCTGCCAGCGGGTTTTCATCGACATGGAGTCTTTACCCACCGGAATGGTCAGGCCGAGCGCAGGACACAGCTCTTCACCCACCGCTTTTACCGCTTCGTACAGGCCCGCGTCTTCGCCAGGGTGACCGGCAGCGGCCATCCAGTTCGCGGAAAGTTTGATGCGTTTGATGTCGCCAATCTGCGTCGCGGCGATATTGGTCAGCGCTTCACCGACCGCCAGACGGGCAGAAGCGGCGAAGTCCAGCAGAGCCACCGGGGTGCGTTCACCCAGCGCCATCGCTTCGCCGTAGTAGCTGTCGAGGCTCGCGGTGGTCACGGCGCAGTTAGCGACCGGGATCTGCCACGGGCCGACCATCTGATCGCGTGACACCATACCGGTCACGGTACGGTCGCCGATGGTGACCAGGAAGGTTTTCTCCGCCACCGCAGGCAGGTGCAGCACGCGGTTAACCGCTTCCGCCACAATAATGCCCTGACGATCCAGCGCTTTACCCGCCGCTTTGCGGGTTGTAACGTCGCGGGTCATCTTCGGCGTTTTGCCGAGAAGCACGTCGAGCGGCAGATCGATCGGCTGGTTGTCGAAATGGGTATCACTGAGAGTCAGGTGCTGCTCTTCGGTAGCTTCACCGATGACGGCATACGGCGCGCGCTCGCGGCGGCACAGCTCGTCAAACAGCGGCAGCTGATCGGCAGCAACCGCCAGCACGTAGCGCTCCTGGGATTCGTTACACCAGATTTCCAGCGGGCTCATGCCTGGCTCATCGCTCAGGATATCGCGCAGGTTGAAGCGCCCGCCGCGACCGCCGTCGCTCACCAGTTCCGGCATGGCGTTAGAGAGTCCACCCGCGCCCACGTCGTGGATGAACAGAATCGGGTTGGCATCGCCGAGCTGCCAGCAGCGGTCGATCACTTCCTGACAGCGGCGCTCCATTTCCGGGTTGTCGCGCTGCACGGACGCGAAGTCGAGATCCGCATCAGACTGGCCGGAAGCCATAGACGAGGCTGCACCACCGCCCAGACCAATGTTCATTGCCGGGCCGCCGAGCACGATCAGCTTCGCGCCCACGACGATCTCACCTTTTTGCACGTGATCGGCGCGAATGTTGCCGATCCCGCCCGCCAGCATGATGGGTTTGTGGTAGCCGCGCAGCTCTTCGCCGTTGTGGCTGTCCACTTTCTCTTCGTAGGTACGGAAGTAACCGTTCAGCGCCGGACGACCAAATTCATTGTTGAACGCCGCGCCGCCCAGCGGGCCTTCGGTCATGATATCCAGCGCGGTCACAATGCGCTCTGGCTTGCCGAAATCTTCTTCCCACGGCTGTTCAAAGCCCGGGATACGCAGGTTGGAAACGGAGAAACCAACCAGACCCGCTTTTGGTTTCGCGCCGCGACCGGTCGCACCTTCGTCACGGATTTCACCGCCGGAGCCGGTCGCCGCACCTGGCCACGGAGAGATGGCCGTCGGGTGGTTGTGGGTTTCCACTTTCATCAGGATATGCGCAGGCTCCTGGTGGAAGTCATAGCGCCCTGCTTCGCGGTCGGCGAAGAAGCGGCCCACCTCGGAACCTTCCATCACCGCGGCGTTGTCTTTATAGGCAGACAGCACGTGGTCAGGGGTTTGCTCCATGGTGTTTTTGATCATTTTGAACAGCGACTTCGGCTGCTGTTCGCCGTCGATAATCCAGTCGGCGTTGAAAATTTTGTGGCGGCAGTGCTCGGAGTTGGCCTGCGCGAACATATACAGTTCGATGTCGTTCGGGTTGCGATTCAGCTTAACGAATGCATCCTGAAGGTAGTCGATTTCATCTTCTGCGAGCGCCAGACCAAGACGCAGGTTTGCGTCGATCAGCGCCTGACGCCCCTGCCCCAGCAGATCCACGCTCTGTACCGGCGCAGGCTGATGGTGGGAGAACAGTTTCTGCGCATCATCCAGAGAGTCAAACACGCTCTCCATCATGCGGTCGTGCAGCTCCGCTGTCACGGCCTGCCACTGCGCGTCGCTCAGGGTTGACGCTTCCACATAGTACGCCACGCCGCGCTCCAGACGGTTAATCTGGCTCAGGCCGCAGTTGTGAGCGATGTCGGTGGCTTTGGAAGACCAGGGGGAGATGGTGCCAGGACGTGGCGTGGCGAGGATTAATTTGCCGGTCGGCGTATGGCTGCTCAGGCTTGGGCCATATTTAAGCAGACGTTCCAGCTGTACGCGCTCCTCTGCATTCAGGGGGGCATTCAGGTCAGCAAAATGGACATACTCAGCGTAAATATTGCTTACCGGAAGGTCGGCCGCCTGAAAACGTGCCAGCAGTTTATTAATACGGAAGGCAGACAGTGCAGGCGAACCACGCAGAATTTCCATCATAAGTCTCTCGTCTTCGAAGCGCCGGGGCGCTTACAGTGTGCGCAAGGGGGGGAAAACGGGCGTCATTATAGAGAATCCTGAGCGCCGACGAAACCGTTTGCGTCGAAATAAAATCATCCTTTTTGTTTAACAATAGATGTGACCTGTCTCTCTAATTGGTTGCCAACTGGCGCTACTTTGCGCAAAATGCCGCTCAATCAATGGCAAACTCTACTCTTAACATGACTACAGCACACTGAGGCAACCGGCGTCGCAGAGAATTAACTAATTGAAAAAATTAAAGATTAATTATCTGCTCATCGGCATTGTTACGTTGCTGCTGGCAGTGGCCCTCTGGCCGTCTATCCCCTGGTTCGGCAAAGCCGAAAACCGTATCGCCGCCATTCAGGAGTGGGGGGAGTTGCGCGTCAGTACCCTCTCCTCTCCGCTTATATACGACGATATCAACGGTAAAACCATTGGTCTTGATTACGAACTGGCACAGCTGTTTGCGGACTATCTGGGCGTGAAGCTGAAAGTCACCGTGCGGCAGAACATCAACCAGCTGTTTGATGATTTAGACCATGACCGTGCCGATATTCTCGCCGCAGGTCTGGTGTACAACAGCGAACGCAGCAAAAATTATCAGCCGGGCCCGACCTATTACTCTGTGTCGCAGCAGGTGGTTTATCGTGTGGGTAGCTTGCGCCCGCGCTCACTGGCCGACATTACCGACCAGCAATTGACCATTGCGCCGGGCCATGTGGTGATTGACGATCTGCGGGCGTTGAAAGAGAAAAAATACCCGAACCTCAGCTGGACGGTCGATCCTAAACTCGGCACTACCGAATTGCTGGAGCAGGTAAAAGATAAAAAGCTGGCCTATACCATTGCTGATTCGGTGGCGATCAGCCTTTTCCAGCGCGTTCATCCTGAAATCGCCGTGGCGCTGGATGTGACCGATGAACAGCCGGTAACCTGGTTTACCCAGTTAGACGACGATCAAACCGTCTCTGCGGCTATGCTCGATTTCTTTAATTCCATCAATGAAGACGGCACCCTGGCGCGTCTGGAAGAGAAATATCTCGGTCACGGTGACGATTTTGATTACGTTGACACCCGCTCCTTCCTGCGCGCGGTGGATAGCGTGCTGCCGGACCTGCAACCGCTGTTCGAGAAGTACGCTCAGGAGATTGACTGGAAGTTACTGGCGGCAATTTCCTACCAGGAATCGCACTGGGATGCTCAGGCCACCTCCCCCACGGGCGTGCGCGGGTTGATGATGCTGACCAAAAATACCGCGCAGAGCCTCGGCATTAGCGATCGAACCGATGCGGAACAGAGCATCAGCGGCGGCGCGCAATATTTACAGGATATGATGGCGAAAGTGCCGGAGACGGTCCCTGAAGGGGAGCGGATCTGGTTTGCGCTGGCCGCCTATAACATGGGTTATGCCCATATGCTCGACGCGCGGACGCTGACGGCAAAAACCAAAGGTAACCCGGACAGCTGGTCAGATGTAAAACAGCGCCTGCCGCTGCTTAGCCAGAAACAGTGGTACCAGAAGCTGACGTACGGCTATGCGCGCGGGCATGAAGCGTATGCCTACGTGGAAAATATTCGTAAGTATCAGATAAGCCTGGTGGGATATCTGCTGGAGAAAGAAAAAGAGGCGGCCGAGGCGCAACAGCTGGCTGAAAGCTATCCGGTGGTCGCACCGGACGAGCTTAATCACCCTGCGGTTTCAATTCTGCCTTTTGTTGCTTTTTCTGCAGCCGACGCATTCGAAAAAAGTCACTTAACAGACCCGAACATTCTGGTGCAAGTACCCCACCGATAGTTTTCACCTGGTGGTTCATCCCCGGATGCCCAAGCACGTCCATCAGTGAACCAGCAGCGCCCGTTTTTTCATCCCGCGCGCCAAACACCAGCGTACCGATTCGGCTATGCACCATCGCCCCGGAGCACATCACGCACGGTTCAAGGGTGACGTACAGGGTGGTATCAAGCAGACGATAGTTTTGCAGCACCAGTCCGCCCTGACGCAGCGCCATAATTTCAGCATGCGCGGTAGGATCGTGACGGCCAATCGGACGGTTCCACCCTTCACCAATTACCTGATTGTTATGGACCAGCACCGCGCCCACGGGAACTTCGCCCTCTTCCCACGCGCGCTGAGCCAGCGCCAGCGCGTGGCGCATCCAGTATTCATGATTGTGTTCAGGGTTGGACAAGGGCTGATACTCCAGTCGAAAAGCGGGCGGCATTATACACAGCCGGTACAGATAAGACTATTCGAGTTGCTGAAGTTCGCCCAGAGGCGTGACGCGCCAGCGGTGCTGGCAAAAATAGAGAAGCGGGTTGTCCTGCTTGCTGTCGCTGTAGCCGCTGTACAGACGCAGCGGCGTACCGATGCGTTTCTCCAGCTGCACCACTTTTTCATGTCCGAGGCAGCGCAGGGTAAGCACCCAGCCGCCGTAGCCGCGCGCGATCTGCGTGGCGATAAGGTTTACGCGCGGCAGCCAGGGCGTATCATAATAGACCTGCTCTACCAGCGTCTGCGGGGAGCCGGTAATCAGCCAGATATCGGCATCGTTGGCGTCGAGATAGCTGGTCAGGCGCGCCTGGACCACGGGAAACGCGGCGACGTGCCCGCGAAACCAGTGGGCAAAATCCTGTTCAAGCTGCTTAAGACGCGCTTCGCTATGACCAAACGTGCATCCCCAGAGCAGCAGGCTCATCGGCCAGCGCGCTGAACGGCCTTTCACCAGTAGCGCGATGCCAATAACGGGTAAAAGGGGCAATACCAGCAACGCGTTAAGGGGCTGGCGCCGCAGCAGATAGCGCATAAAGGTGCCGAACATATCCTGCTGATGCAGCGTTCCATCCAGATCAAAAAAGACAACGCGACGCTCGTGATTTGCCAAACCTTACTCCTCTGGGTCGTTGAATCCTAATAGCCAGGTAAACAGGAACCCGGCGATCACCGCTACCAGATAGCCTAACAGATAGAGCATCACTTTTCCGGTCACGATGGTTAATGCCAGCGGTAAACCGGAAATCCCGAAGGTGATAACGGTCGCCACTTTCCAGTAGCTAATCAACGCCCCGCCCACCGCGCCACCGAGACAGGCGGCCAGGAACGGCTTGCCCAGCGGCAGCGTAACGCCGAAAATCAGCGGCTCGCCGATACCGAGCAACCCGACCGGCAACGCCCCTTTAATGACCTTTTTCAGACGTGCGTTGCGGGTTTTCATCAGCACCGCGATGGCCGCGCCGACCTGCCCAACGCCCGCCATCGACAGGATCGGCAGCAGGGCGTTATAGCCGTGCGCCTGTACCAGTTCGACGTGAATCGGCACTAGCCCCTGATGCAAACCGGTCAGCACTAACGGCAGGAAGGTTCCGGACAGCACAGCCCCCACCAATAACCCACCGCGATCGATAGCCAGAGACGCGCCGTGGGCGATGGCTTCAGAGATTGCGCCGCCTAACGGTTGCAGCGCCACAATCGCCACGCTCCCGGTAATCAATGTGGTCAGCAGCGGGTTGAGGATCAGCTCAATCGAGCCTGGCAGCACCGCGCGCAGCTTTTTCTCGATCCAGCACATCAGAATGACCACCAGCAGCACGGCAATCACCCCGCCGCGGCCAGGCTGAAGCGCCTCGCCAAACAGCGTAATCTGCGCCAGCTGCGGGCTGGAGAGGATACCCGCCATAACGCCGCCCATCGCCAGCGAGCCGCCAAACACTTTGGCCGTGTTCACCCCCACCAGAATGTTCATGATGGCAAACACCGCGCTGCCGAAAATCGCCAGAATACCCAGCAGGTTCGGATACTGCGTGGCAAAATCCCCGACAATATCCGGACGCTTAAGAATATTGATAATCCCGGTGATCAGCCCCGACGCGATAAACGCCGGGATCAGCGGAATAAAGACGTTAGCCAGTTGGCGCAGCGCATCGCTCATAGGGGCTTTGTATTTGGCTTTCGCCTGCGCTTTGGTGCGTTCCGCATCGTCAAAGGCGGGAGCCGTTTCACCGCCCGTCATCAGGGCGCGCATGGCATCTACCACCTGCGCCGCTTTGCCCGGACCGACAATCAACTGGTGCTGTTGCCCCTGCTTAACGTACCCGCTCACGCCGGGAAGCTGCTTAAGGCGCGTCAAATCAAGCTGTTCGTCGTTATGCACCTCGACGCGAACACGCGTCATACAGTTCTCAAGACGCTGAATATTTTTTTCCCCACCGATCCCGAGCAGGATGTCGCTGGCGAGCGCTGCTGTTTTGTCCATACACGCCTCTTATTGGTGTTCTAATGCCGCCCGTAAAAACCCGTGATGGGCTTCGAGTCTGGCTCTGGCCGCGGCTGCATCCAGCCCGGTTAATATCATCAGAATGGCGGGTTTTACATCGTGATCGGTCTGCTGAAGCACCTTTTCCGCCTCTTCACGACTGGCGCCTGTCGCTTCCATCACCATGCGACACGCTCTGTCCACCAGCTTGATGTTAGTGGCCTGCATATCCACCATCAGGTTTTGGTAGACCTTGCCAAATTTCACCATCGCGCCGGTGGAGATCATATTGAGCACCAGCTTCTGCGCGGTACCCGACTTCAGCCGTGTGGAGCCGGTGAGCGCTTCCGGCCCGACGACCGGAGAGATGGCAATGGCGGCCACCTGCGCAATCGGCGAGCCCGGGTTACAGGAGATGGCCACTGTGGTGCACCCGGTCTGTCTGGCATATTCCAGTCCACCAATGACGTACGGCGTACGACCAGAAGCCGCCAGCCCGACCACCAGATCCTGCGCGGTCAGGTTTAGCGCCCTGAGATCATCTTCCCCAAGCTGTTTATTGTCTTCTGCCCCTTCTACCGCTTTCAGCAGCGCGCCGGGGCCACCGGCAATCAGGCCAACGACCAGCCCGTGCGGAACGCCAAAAGTCGGCGGACATTCTGAGGCATCCAGCACCCCGAGGCGCCCGCTGGTTCCCGCTCCCATATAAATAATGCGTCCTCCTGCTTTGAGAGCGTCGGCAGCGGCGTCTACGGCTTTTGCTACCTCAGGCAATGTCTCTTTGACTGCCAGCGCGACGAGGGTATCCTGTTGATTAAAGCGGTTTACCAGCTCCAGCGTGGACAGTGCATCAAGATCCATGGTTTGCGGGTTACGCGTTTCAGAAACAAGAGAGCCAAGATTCATGTTATTTACCTCTGGAATTTTTAATTCATAATAAACGCACTATAATGGAATATAAAATTCATTCAGGCGAGCAAAATTCGTATTTGCGCGGGTAATCACATTTTCGCCAGGAGACCGTATGAACTGTTTAATTCGTATTCGTCAGCGCTACGCAGGGTTTGCCCAGAGTGATAAAAAGCTGGCGGATTTTTTACTTTCTCAGCCCGATCGCGCGCGACACCTCAGCTCCCAGCAGCTGGCAGGCGAAGCCGGGGTGAGCCAGTCGAGCGTGGTGAAATTCGCCCAGAAAATAGGCTATAAGGGCTTTCCGGCGCTAAAGCTGGCGATCAGTGAAGCACTGGTGAGCAACCCGAATCCGCAGTCAATGCCGGTGCATAACCAGATCCGTGGCGACGATCCGATGCGTCTGGTGGGCGAAAAGCTGATCAAGGAGAACGTGGCGGCAATGCATGCCACGCTGGATGTAAACACGGAAGAGAAGCTGCTGGAAAGCGTAGCCATGCTTCGCGACGCGCGGCGTATTGTGTTGACCGGGATCGGCGCCTCCGGACTGGTTGCGCGTAACTTTGGCTGGAAGCTGACAAAAATCGGCTATAACGCCATCGTTGAACAGGATATGCACGCGCTGCTGGCGACCGTGCAGGCCATGGATCCTGACGATTTACTGCTGGCCATCTCCTATTCCGGCGAGCGACGTGAAATTAATATGGCCACCGACGAAGCCCTGCGCGTAGGGGGAAAAATTCTGGCGATTACCGGATTTAGCCCGAATGCGCTCCAGCAACGGGCAACCCGCTGCCTGTATACCATTGCCGAGGAACAGGCCACTCGCAGCGCGGCGATTTCGTCGACGAGTGCGCAGATGATGCTGACGGACCTGCTGTTTATGGCGCTGGTTCAGCAGGATCTGGAGCGTGCGCCAGAACGTATTCGGCACAGCGAAGAGCTGGTAAAAAAACTGGTTTGAACAACGAATGAGCGTATAATGCCCGCCCTGTTTGTGATGTTTCTGAGAATTTCCTGATGGCGCTGTTAATCACCAAAAAATGCATCAACTGCGATATGTGCGAACCCGAATGCCCGAACCAGGCGATTTCGATGGGCGACAGCATTTATGAGATTAACAGCGACCGCTGCACCGAATGCATCGGCCACTATGAAACGCCGACCTGCCAGAAGGTGTGCCCAATTCCCAATACGATCTTAAAAGATCCGGCGCACGTCGAGAACGAAGAACAGTTGTGGGATAAGTTTGTCCTGATGCACCATGCGGACAAAATTTAACTCTCAATAATCACCGTCGCACAGGCATAGTGGCGTTCATCTGCAAGCGTTACGTGCATATGCGCCACGCCCAGCTTTTCCGCCAGCTTAAGCGCCTCGCCCCATAAACGCAGACGTGGCTTACCCAGCTCATCGTTAAACACTTCAAACTGGTTAAACGCCAGGCCGTTACGAATGCCCGTGCCGAACGCTTTCGCCGCCGCCTCTTTTACCGCGAAGCGCTTTGCCAGAAAGCGCACCGGCTGTTGATGCGCCTCCCAGATAGCCCATTCGTTATCGCTCAGCACGCGTCTTGCGAGGCGATCGCCGCTGCGGGCGATCACCGCTTCAATGCGGGCTATTTCGACGATGTCGGTGCCTAAGCCCAGAATAGCCATTACTGACGCGCTTCCAGCATCAGGCGCTTCATCTCGGACACCGCCTCTTTCAGGCCGCTCATCACCGCACGACCAATAATGGCGTGGCCAATGTTCAGCTCATGCATTTCCGGCAGGGCAGCAATGGCTTTTACGTTGTGATAGGTCAGGCCGTGTCCGGCGTTCACCTTCAGTCCCAGGCTCGCGGCGTAGGTTGCCGCTTTGGCGATTCGCTCCAGCTCTTTCGCCTGCGCTGCGTCGTTTTCGGCATCGGCATAGCAGCCGGTGTGAATTTCAATATACGGCGCACCCACGTCGGCAGCGGCTTTAATCTGGGTGAAATCGGCGTCGATAAATAAAGATACCAGGATACCGGCATCCGCCAGGCGTTTGCAGGCATCGCGCATTTTGTCGAGCTGCCCGGCCACATCGAGACCGCCTTCGGTGGTCACTTCCTGACGCTTTTCCGGCACCAGGCAGCAGAAATGCGGTTTAGTCTCGCAGGCAATCGCCAGCATCTCTTCTGTCACCGCCATCTCCAGGTTCATGCGGGTATCCAGCGTCTGACGCAGGATGCGCACGTCGCGGTCAGTGATGTGGCGACGATCTTCACGCAGGTGGACGGTAATGCCGTCGGCGCCAGCCTGCTCAGCGATAAATGCCGCCTGAACCGGATCGGGATACGCGGTACCGCGTGCATTACGTAACGTGGCGATGTGATCGATATTGACGCCTAACAGTAATTCAGCCATGACAATCCTCGGTATTTTTGGTCATTTACCTTCTCCCTCTCCCTCCGGGAGAGGGCTGGGGTGAGGGGTAAAACATTAGCGTTTCGGCATAAACTGCCTGAATAATTCGCGGCTCTTTAAAGGTTTGCCCCCAAGATACGGCTTGAGCGCGATTCGGGTAAAGCGTTTTGCCGCACGCAGGGTGTCGGCGTCCGGGAACTCGCGTTCATACAGTGCTCTGAGCTGGCGCCCGGTAAAAGTGCTGTTATCAACGACGACACTGGCAATAAAGCCCTTTTCCTCACGATAGCGATAGGTCATGGTGTCTTCTACCTCGTCTCCGCTTCCCGCACAGTGGAGAAAATCAACGCCGTAACCAAGGTGCCCGAGCAGCGCCAGTTCGAAACGACGCAGCACAGGCTCAGGGGTGCCGGTTGCGCCAGCAAGTGCCTGAATACAGTGCAGGTAATCAAAGAAAAGTTCAGAGAAGCGGGTCTCATGTTCAAGAACCCGTGAAATGAGTTCGTTGACATACAAACCGCTGTAGAGCGTGATACCAGAAAGAGGAAGCGCCAGGGAGACGGCTTCAGCACTGCGCAGGGTTTTGACTTCCCCTCGCCCGCCAAAGCGGACCAGCAGCGGGGTGAAAGGCTGCAAGGCACCTTTCAGATTAGAACGTCTGGAACGTGCGCCTTTGGCAACAAGGCGCACGCGACCGGACTCTTCCGTGAAGACGTCCAGCATCAGGCTGGTTTCGCTCCAGGGACGACTATGCAGGACAAAGGCGCGCTGCCATCCATCCATATCCTCGTCGTCTTAGGTTACTGATCTTCGCCGTAACCGAGGCTGCGCAGCGCACGCTCATCATCGGCCCAGCCAGATTTCACTTTCACCCACAGTTCCAGGTGAACCGGTGCTTCAAACATGTCCATCATGTCTTTACGGGCTTCGATTCCGATAGTTTTGATCTTGGCACCTTTATTGCCGATCACCATCTTCTTCTGACCTTCACGCTCAACGAGGATCAGACCGTTAATATCGTAGCCGCCGCGCTCGTTGCTCTGGAAACGCTCGATCTCCACCGTCACAGAGTACGGCAGTTCAGCGCCCAGGAAACGCATCAGCTTCTCACGGATGATTTCAGACGCCATAAAACGCTGAGAGCGATCGGTGATGTAGTCTTCCGGGAAGTGATGAGTCGCTTCCGGCAGATGTTTACGCACGATGCCCGCGATGGTATCGACGTTCAGACCCGTTTCCGCAGACAGCGGGACGATGTCCAGGAAGTTCATCTGGCTGCCCAACCATTGCAGATGCGGCAGCAGATCGGCTTTTTCCTGCACGTTGTCCACTTTATTGACCGCGAGGATCACCGGCGTTTTGCCGTCACGCAGCTTGTTCAGGACCATTTCGTCGTCCGGCGTCCAGCGGGTGCCTTCCACAACGAAAATCACCAGCTCTACATCGCCAATGGAGCTGCTCGCCGCCTTGTTCATCAGACGGTTGATGGCACGCTTCTCTTCCATGTGCAGGCCCGGGGTATCGACGTAGATCGCCTGATAAGCGCCTTCAGTATGGATACCGACGATGCGGTGACGCGTGGTCTGCGCCTTACGCGAGGTAATGGAAATCTTCTGTCCAAGCAGATTATTCAACAGGGTGGATTTACCAACGTTCGGACGTCCGACGATGGCAATAAATCCGCAATACGTTTTTTCTTCGCTCATTCCAGCTCCAGCATTTTTAACGCCTGTTCGGCGGCAGCCTGTTCAGCCTTACGACGGCTTGAACCCGTGCCGACCACCGGTTCACTCAGGCCACTGACCTGGCAATGGATGGTAAATTCCTGATCGTGCGCTTCGCCACGTACCTGCACCACCAGATAGGATGGCAGCGGGAGGTGACGACCCTGCAAATATTCTTGCAGACGCGTTTTCGGATCTTTTTGTTTATCGCCCGGGCTGATTTCGTCCAGACGGGTCTGATACCAGTTCAGGATCAGCTTTTCTACGGTCTGGATATCGCTGTCCAGGAACACGCCACCGATTAAAGCCTCGACCGTATCGGCAAGAATGGATTCACGACGGAACCCACCACTTTTCAGCTCACCCGGCCCCAGACGCAGACACTCACCCAGCTCAAACTCGCGTGCGATTTCAGCGAGGGTGTTGCCGCGCACCAGCGTGGCACGCATGCGGCTCATATCACCTTCGTCCACACGCGGAAAACGATGATAAAGCGCATTTGCAATCACGAAACTTAAAATAGAGTCGCCTAAAAACTCGAGACGCTCATTATGTTTGCTGCTGGCACTGCGATGGGTTAATGCCTGTTGCAACAACTCCTGATGATGAAAAGTGTAGCCCAGCTTCCGTTGAAGCCGATTAATTACGATGGGGTTCATGCGATACCAATAAATGAATGCGTCAAAAATGCAGCACACGAAACCGACCTGAGAAAACCAACGCGGTTTCGTGTGCCGTGGCACCCTTGCAGGGCCAACCTTAAACTTCGGGGGAATATTCTATACGCAACGACAGGGGATGTCGTTAGTTCAAAGAGATTTATCGCTGAAATAATTCACGTAGCGGCGAATAAAAGCCGCTACGTGTTATTTTTGACGAAAATTAATGAATTCCGCCAATACGATTCAGGCGAACGCCGGTCGGCCACTCGCCTTCCTGCTTCTCGAAACTCATCCAGATAGCGGTTGCTTTACCGACCAGATTCGCTTCCGGCACAAAGCCCCAGTAACGGCTGTCCGCAGAGTTATCGCGGTTGTCACCCATCATGAAGTAGTGTCCCGGCGGCACAATCCAGGTCGCCAGCTGCTGGCCTGGCTGCTGGTAGTACATTGCTAGCTGGTCCTGTGCGATTGGCACGGTCAGAATGCGGTGAGTGACATCGCCCAGCGTCTCTTTGCGTTCAACCAGACGAATACCGTTCTCTTTGGTTTCACCTTTTGGCACCTGGAAGAATCCGCTGGTCGCTTCACCGCCATTACGGCGGGCGAAGGTCTGCACAAAATCACCTGGCTCAACGTTGGAGTAAGTGACTGGCAGCGCATTTTCACATGCAGTTCCAGAGCTACAGCCTGGCTGAATCCTCACTTCCTTCGCTATCGGATCGTAGGTTACTTTATCGCCCGGCAGACCTACCGCGCGTTTAATATAATCCAGCCGTGGATCTTCCGGATATTTAAACACCACGATGTCGCCACGTTTCGGATGACCCGTTTCGATCAGCGTTTTCTGGTAGATCGGATCTTTGATGCCATAGGCAAACTTCTCAACCAGAATGAAATCACCGATCAGCAGCGTTGGCATCATCGATCCTGACGGGATCTGGAACGGTTCATAGATAAATGAACGCACCACCAGCACAATCGCCAGCACCGGGAAGACCGATGCCCCTGTTTCCAGCCAGCCCGGTTTTGGGCCGACTTTTTTCAGGGTTTTCGCGTCCAGCGTATCGCCCGTGGCTGCCTGCGCGGCAGCCTGACGTTCACGGCGTTTTGGGGCGAAGATAAACTTATCCAGGCACCATAACAGACCTGTTACCAGGGTAGCGATGACCAGGATCAGGGCAAACATGTTCGCCATGCCAACTCCTTAAGGTTATTTACCGTTTCCGTCTTTACCAACATGAAGGATGGCAAGGAATGCTTCCTGCGGCAGCTCAACGTTACCGACCTGCTTCATACGCTTCTTACCTTCTTTCTGCTTCTGCAACAGCTTTTTCTTACGGCTGACGTCGCCGCCGTAGCACTTAGCCAGAACGTTTTTACGCAGCTGCTTCACGGTTGAACGGGCAATGATGTGGTTACCAATGGCCGCCTGAATCGCAATGTCAAACTGCTGACGCGGGATCAGCTCTTTCATCTTCTCAACCAGCTCACGACCACGGTACGGTGCGTTATCGTTGTGGGTGATTAGCGCCAGGGCATCAACTCGCTCGCCGTTGATCAGCACGTCCACGCGAACCATGTTCGAGGCCTGGAAGCGTTTGAAGTTGTAGTCCAGTGACGCATAGCCACGGGAGGTAGACTTCAGACGGTCGAAGAAGTCGAGCACCACTTCCGCCATCGGAATTTCATAGGTCAGCGCCACCTGGTTACCGTGGTACACCATGTTGGTCTGCACGCCACGCTTCTCAATACACAGGGTGATCACGTTGCCGAGGAACTCCTGCGGCAGCAGCATGTGACACTCTGCGATAGGCTCGCGCAGTTCCTGAATATTATTCAGCGGCGGGAGCTTGGAAGGGCTGTCGACGTAGATGACCTCTTTCGACGTGGTTTCTACTTCGTAGACAACCGTCGGGGCGGTGGTGATCAGATCCAGATCGTATTCACGCTCCAGACGTTCCTGAATGATCTCCATGTGCAGCAGACCGAGGAAGCCACAGCGGAAGCCGAAGCCCAGCGCCGTTGAGCTTTCTGGCTCATAGAACAGGGAAGCATCGTTGAGGCTCAGCTTTCCGAGCGCATCGCGGAAGTTTTCGTAATCGTCGGAGCTGACCGGGAACAGACCCGCATAAACCTGCGGTTTCACCTTTTTGAAGCCTGGCAGCGCTTTATCTGCCGGGTTACGTGCGCCGGTCAGGGTATCGCCCACTGGCGCGCCGAGGATGTCTTTAATTGCACAGACCAGCCAACCCACTTCGCCGCATTTCAGTTCGGTACGGTCAACCTGTTTTGGCGTGAAGATGCCAAGGCGGTCAGCGTTGTAGACCTGCCCGGTGCTCATGACCTTGATTTTGTCGCCTTTACGCATGGTACCGTTTTTAATACGCACCAGCGAGACAACGCCCAGGTAGTTATCAAACCAGGAGTCGATGATCAGCGCCTGTAGCGGCGCATCCGGGTCACCTTCCGGCGGCGGAATGTCACGCACCAGACGTTCCAGTACATCCGGAACACCTACGCCGGTTTTTGCCGAGCAGCGCACTGCATCGGTCGCATCGATACCGACGATGTCTTCAATTTCTTCCGCTACGCGCTCAGGATCGGCGGCTGGCAGGTCGATTTTATTCAGAACCGGCACCACTTCGAGATCCATTTCCATGGCGGTATAGCAGTTTGCCAGCGTCTGGGCCTCTACGCCCTGCCCGGCATCCACCACCAGCAGCGCGCCTTCGCAGGCCGCCAGCGAGCGTGACACTTCATAAGAGAAGTCAACGTGCCCTGGGGTGTCGATAAAGTTCAGCTGGTAGGTTTCACCATCGGAAGCCTTATAGTCGAGCGTCACGCTCTGGGCTTTAATGGTAATACCGCGTTCGCGTTCCAGGTCCATGGAGTCCAGAACCTGGGCTGCCATTTCACGATCAGACAGGCCACCGCAAATCTGGATAATACGGTCAGACAGCGTCGACTTACCGTGGTCAATGTGAGCAATGATCGAAAAGTTACGTATGTTCTTCATATAGTTAAATAATTATGCCTTACGAATTCCTGGAGGCCGCTGTTCTTAGCCTGACGTTTTTCAGTGCGAAAACGCAGCATTCTACACTACAACCTCGTCTGCTGGAAATGCACTTAGAGTCAGGTATAGCGCGAAGAGACGGCGTTTACTTTATTGCGATTTAAATAATAATAAAGCCCGGCAGATCACCGGGCCTCAGAAGAGAGCGTCTCAACACGAAGTTGGTCGGGTGCCAGTGCAACGCTGAGAATGACGGGCTGCCAGGCTTCCCGGGCGGTAAGCCTTGGGGAAACGCCTTTAGCAAGCCAGAACCCGCCCACACCGCCCAATGCGGCACCGCACATGGCGGCCAAATCTGTGCCGAACAGCATCTGGAAAACCCCGCCCATCACGAAAAGTCCGGCGAGCGGAGAAAGGTAAACCAGTATGGCGGAAGTGAGCAGGCTGCCTTCAGCGATGCCGAGCTCCACTTTTTGCCCTGCCACCAGCGGCTGATCGCTCGACACAGCAATAGTGTGCGACGTTTGCGGCCCCAGCTTATTCAATACGCGGCTGCCGCAACCGGCTCGCGAAGCGCAGCTGCTGCATGATGCTTTAACGTCACAGCTGACAAGCGCTACGCCATCCTGCCAGGATACGACCGTCGCCCACTCTTTAATCATTGCGCAGCCCTGAATTTGATGCTGTCTGAAATACGTTTTGCTGTTGGCGGCGGTAATTCACCAACAATGGTAATTTCCGCATTATCGCGTACCGTCGTGCTAACCGTCCGGCGACCGGTACGGAGCATCTGTTCGGAACTGTTCGCCGTAGCGCGATTGATATTCACCGAGAAGCTAAATAGCCCATCGGAATAGAGGCGCGACTCAACCGGTGTTTCGATAGTCGGCAGCTGGCGACGGCTGCTGGATACTTCGCTGAATCCTTGCGGGATCCAGGAAGGTACCCAGTTGAAATTGACAGAATCGCCGGCAGGTACGGAAAGCAAAGGCGGTAGGCTGGCTTTGGCCAGATTCTGCATACTGTTGCCAACCTGACCGTTCACGTCGAAGGAGATCACGCGGAACTGCTCCAGCGTTTCACCGTCGCGATCGAGAAGATCAACGCGCATCGGCAGCTTCGTCTCTGCGTCAATCCAGACGATATAGCTGTAACGTGTCCCATCCCGCGCGACTACGCGGATCACTTCGCACAACCTGTCGGCAATACGCGTTCGCCCCACCGAGATAAAATCATAGTAGGGGGCGAGACGTTTAAAATCGGTGTAAATGAGCGATGGCAGGGAATCAACGATGTAGTCACCATTGAGCGTAAACGGCTCAAGGCCTGGCTCGAAATAACTGATTTCGTTCCCACGCTGGACCACTTCCCGACGCGGGCCATCCATCTGTAAAAGCTGGGCGAGCGGCTGATTATCAAGGCGGGCGTGGCGATAGCGTAACGATTCGACACCCTGCTTATTGATGCTAATAAATGCCAACTCATAATTGAGTGACTGGCTGGCCAGATTCATTTGCTGCAACAACGCCCCGGATGAAACATCAGCCGAGGCGTTAGCAGAGAAGAACAGGCTACCCGCCATCAAAGACATGGCGAACCAAAGTTGCTTCATTACTGCGATTGCGTTCCTAAAGTTTGGTTTCCTGGCACCTGCACAGCAGCCTGCTGGGTTTGGGCCTGCTCAAACTGAAGCTGCTCGGAGTGCAGACGACGCTGCAACTCGTAATCCTGCAACATCGCATTAATGCGACGACGCTGCTCCTGTACCTGCTGTTGCTGTCCGCCGCTTGCGGAGGCATCTGCCGGTACGCCCAGGCTAACCGGACTGGCTTTACCCATCATCGGCAGCGTATTGAACACTGGCGCTTCAGGCTGCTGACTGGCTTCAGACTGGGTATTATAGTGCTGGACCCCAACGATAACTGCAAGCGATACACACGCAGCGACTCCCATCTGGGTGAGCTGGCTGGCCCATGGACGCACCTTGTGCCAGAACGGCATTTTCTGCCATTGGTGAGGTGCAGGCTGCGCTTCAGGAATAAGCGGCGTGGTCTGATGAACAGGTTCGTTCTCAATGGCCGCCATAACGCGTGCTGAGATATCGAAATGGAGAACATCGCTGGTATCACCCCGCAGAGTGTCGCGGATAAGATGATAGTTCTCCCAGGTCTGTTGCATTTCGGGAGAATGAGACAACTCATCGAGCAGCTCACTATCCAGCATTTCACCATCCATTAAAGCGGAAAGTTTTTCTTTCTGCATGCCTAATACCTTTTCCAGTATCCCGCTATCGTCAACGCCTGATAAGCGGTTGAACTTTATTATCAATGGCTTCTCGCGCACGGAAAATTCGTGAACGAACCGTGCCGACCGGACAATCCATGATGGCGGCTATCTCTTCATAGCTTAGGCCATCCAGCTCCCGTAACGTAATTGCCATGCGTAAATCTTCCGGGAGCGACTCGATCGTGCGAAAAACGATTTGTCTCAGTTCTTCTGACAACATTAAGTTCTCAGGGTTCGAAATTTCTTTCAGCGCGCCGCCACTTTCGAAGTTTTCTGCATCGATAGCGTCAACATCACTTGAAGGCGGACGACGCCCCTGAGCAACCAAATAATTCTTAGCCGTATTGACTGCAATACGATACAGCCAGGTATAAAAAGCACTATCCCCCCGGAATGAATCCAGCGCGCGATAGGCCTTAATAAAAGACTCTTGTACCACATCAGGAACATCGCCTGACGGTACATAGCGGGAAACCAGACTCGCTACCTTATGCTGGTAGCGCACCACCAGTAGGTTAAAAGCTTTCTGATCTCCCTTCTGGACCCGTTCAACCAGGACCTGGTCCGTTAACTGCTCGCTCATCCGAGGTAATGTCTCCCCAAACCAAATTCCACGCGTTATCGAAACGCCACTCTAACAACATTGCACTTTGAGCAAGCACCGAATTAGAGCGTCTGTTCTTCAATAAGTTCCGTAACGCCTTTGTTTTTGTTCATCGCGCCGCAGACCGTTCATTTTCTCTCATTATAAGTCTGTTCACGATACGCACCCGCTTTCTGACAAGAATCATTAACTTTATCGTCAGAAGAGTAACGCAACACAGGCTTTATTTCACCACAAAATCTGAAGCTAACGATCTGCTTCGCAAAATAATTCCAGTCATTTAGCGATGATTTAACTTCCGGTCGTCCGTTTAGTCATTGCAACACGCTTCAAAAAAAACGTGCGATAACTCGCATCACAATGCTATTCTGCCCAGACCATGTTTAGTAAATTAAACAAACATCATGAATACAACGCCTGAACTCCTTTGTGATGTACTGATTATCGGCAGCGGTGCTGCTGGCCTCTCCCTCGCGCTGCGCCTGGCGGAACATCAGAACGTAATCGTGCTGAGTAAAGGGCCGATGAGCGAAGGTTCCACCTTCTATGCACAAGGCGGTATTGCCGCCGTGTTTGATGAAACGGACAGCATTGCCTCACACGTAGAAGACACTCTGATTGCCGGTGCCGGGATCGTGGATGAGCATGCCGCAGAGTTTGTCGCCAGCAATGCCCGCCACTGCGTGCAATGGCTTATCGACCAGGGCGTGCTGTTTGATACGCAGGTTCAGCCTAATGGTGAAGAGAGCTATCATCTGACCCGTGAAGGCGGGCACAGCCATCGCCGTATTCTGCACGCTGCTGATGCAACAGGAAAAGCGGTTGAAACCACGCTGGTCAGCAAAGCCCTCAGCCATCCCAATATTCGGGTGCTGGAGCGCAGTAACGCCGTCGACCTGATTATTTCCGATAAAATTGGCCTGCCCGGCACGCGCCGTGTTGTCGGCGCATGGGTGTGGAATCGGAATAAAGAGAAGGTGGAAACCTGCCAGGCTAAAGCCGTTGTGCTAGCGACCGGCGGCGCCTCCAAGGTTTACCAGTACACGACTAACCCGGATATTGCCTCCGGAGACGGTATCGCCATGGCCTGGCGCGCAGGCTGCCGCGTAGCGAATATGGAGTTTAATCAGTTCCATCCTACCGCCCTGTTCCACCCGCAGGCACGTAACTTCCTGTTAACTGAAGCGTTGCGCGGCGAAGGCGCGTATCTCAAGCGACCGGACGGTTCCAGGTTTATGCCGGACTTCGACCCCCGAGGTGAACTTGCCCCGCGGGATATCGTGGCCCGCGCCATTGACCACGAGATGAAGCGGCTTGGCGTGGACTGTATGTATCTGGACATTAGCCATAAACCGGCAGACTTTATTCGCCAGCACTTCCCGATGATTTATGAAAAGCTGCGGAGTCTGGGTATCGATTTAACCCGCGATCCGGTGCCGATTGTGCCTGCCGCCCACTATACCTGTGGCGGGGTGATGGTTGACGATCATGGTCGTACCGACGTGGATGGTTTGTATGCGATCGGCGAGGTCAGTTACACCGGCCTGCATGGTGCGAATCGCATGGCATCAAACTCATTGCTGGAGTGTCTTGTGTATGGGTGGTCGGCTGCGGAAGATATAACCAAACGCATGCCCTATGCACGTCCAACAACGCACCTGCCAGCATGGGATGAAAGTCGGGTAGAGAACCCGGACGAACTGGTGGTTATCCAGCATAACTGGCACGAGCTGCGGCTTCTCATGTGGGATTATGTCGGGATTGTACGCACAACGAAGCGTCTGGAACGCGCGTTACGCCGCATCATGATGTTGCAGCAGGAAATTGATGAATATTACGCCAACTTCCGCGTTTCCAATAATCTGCTGGAGCTGCGCAACCTTGTGCAGGTTGCCGAGCTGATTGTACGCTGTGCGATGATGCGCAAAGAGAGTCGTGGCCTGCATTATACGCTGGACTATCCCGACCCGCTGGAAACGTCCGGCCCGTCGGTGTTGACGCCGCAGGTTCACATAAACAGATAAAAGGGCTGGGTCAGGGCAGTGTAATCTTCGGAATAACGCTGGTCTGGCCCGCGAATAACCATCCTGTCGGTAAAGCACTCCCCCTCTTTCGGCGAGAGCGCCAGCAACACACGGTGCGGTAAGCGACCTTCCGTATCCGAAATATCGGTACGAAGACGCAAACTCCAGCCGATATCCCGAGCGATCTCAATGAAGGTGTTACCCGTGCTTTCGGGCAAGACCACGCAGAAAAATCCCTCTTCCGAGATGAGTTCCGCCGCGCTGGTCAGTAGCGCCTTGTGATCGAGCGAGCCGGTGTAACGTGCCTGCTCGCGTTCCGGCGTTCCACACTCCACACCTGGCGTGAAATACGGCGGATTGCTGACGATCAAATCGTAACGCGCAGTCTGCTCCAGTGCCCAGGTCAGGACATCGGCACATTCCACCCTGATCCGTTCTGCCCACGGAGAATCGGCAGCGTTTTCGCTTGCCTGCTGGGCCGCCTGAGGATCAAGCTCAACGGCGTCGATAGTGA
Source organism: Enterobacter cloacae complex sp. 402C9 (assembly GCF_050030745.1). NCBI lineage: Bacteria > Pseudomonadati > Pseudomonadota > Gammaproteobacteria > Enterobacterales > Enterobacteriaceae > Enterobacter > Enterobacter cloacae complex sp. 402C9. The sequence continues at coordinate 3,462,074 of NZ_JBLGUW010000001.1, forward strand.
CGTGTTCTTCGGTACGCTGCGCCAGCATCAGGGCCTGAAGTCCGCTGCCCGTACCAATATCCAGAATGCGTTTTACACCTGCGACAGGGGCCCATGCACCCAGTAAAATACCGTCTGTACCGACTTTCATTGCACAACGATCGTGCGCCACAAAAAATTGTTTAAACGTAAAACCATCGCGGCGCAACTGCGCTTTGAGTTGAGACATGTCAGGGCAACCTTCTGTGTGAAACTGGAGTAGCATAGGGGAAAGCGAAGTGGTCGAAAAGCGATATCCATACAAACAGATGAAGATTACAGCCGTAACGTCTATAATCAGCGCCCCACACAGAGGTAGAACATGACTGTAACGACTTTTTCCGAACTTGAACTCGATGAAAGCCTGCTCAATGCTCTTGAGAGTAAAGGCTTTACACGCCCGACCGCCATTCAGGCCGCGGCCATTCCGCCTGCGCTTGAGGGCCGCGATGTGCTCGGTTCTGCGCCAACCGGCACGGGGAAGACAGCAGCCTACTTGCTGCCTGTGTTGCAGCATTTGCTCGATTTTCCGCGTAAAAAATCAGGGCCGCCGCGCATTTTGATCCTGACCCCGACCCGTGAACTGGCGATGCAGGTTGCCGAACACGCGCGTGAGCTGGCGGCGAACACCCATCTGGATATCGCGACCATCACTGGCGGCGTAGCGTATATGAACCACGCCGAAGTGTTCAGCGAAAACCAGGATATCGTTGTCGCGACGACAGGCCGTCTGCTGCAATACATAAAAGAAGAGAACTTCGACTGCCGGGCGGTGGAAACGCTGATTCTCGATGAAGCTGACCGCATGCTGGACATGGGCTTTGCCCAGGATATCGAACACATCGCGGGTGAAACGCGCTGGCGTAACCAGACAATGCTGTTCTCGGCAACCCTTGAAGGGGATGCCATTAAAGATTTCGCCGAACGTCTGCTGGAAGATCCGGTGGAAGTGTCCGCTACGCCATCGACGCGTGAGCGTAAGAAGATCCACCAGTGGTACTACCGCGCAGATAACCTTGAGCATAAGGTTGAGTTGCTGAAACATCTGCTGAAGCAGGAAGAAGCAACCCGTACCATCGTCTTCGTACGTAAACGCGAGCGCGTGCATGAGCTGGCAGAAATGCTGCGCAACGCTGGCATCAACAACTGCTATCTCGAAGGTGAAATGGCACAGGTTAAGCGTACCGAAGGGATTAAGCGCCTGACCGATGGTCGCGTGAATGTGCTGGTTGCAACCGACGTTGCCGCGCGCGGGATCGACATCCCGGACGTGAGCCATGTGATCAACTTTGATATGCCGCGCAGCGGTGATACTTACCTGCACCGTATTGGTCGTACCGGCCGTGCGGGCCGCAAAGGGATTGCTATTTCTCTGGTAGAAGCGCACGACCATCTGCTGCTCCAAAAAATTGGCCGCTACGTTGATGAGCCGCTAAAAGCTCGTGTGATTGACGAACTTCGTCCGACGACACGTGCGCCGAGTGAAAAAATGACGGGTAAACCGTCCAAGAAAGCGCTCGCGAAACGTGCTGAGAGAAAAGAGAAAGAAAAAGAGAAGCCGCGCGTGAAGCAGCGCCACCGCGATACCAAAAATATTGGTAAGCGCCGTAAGCCAAGTTCTGCTGCGCCAGAGACAAAAACTGAAGAGTAAAAAAAAGCCGGGACATTCCCGGCTTTTTTATTCCACCCCCGAAGCTGAAACCTTACAGGCTTTCAGTAAAGGTACGGGCGATAACGTCGCGCTGCTGTTCCGGAGTCAGAGAGTTGAAACGCACCGCATAGCCAGACACACGGATGGTCAGCTGCGGGTATTTTTCTGGGTTCTCAACAGCATCCATCAGCGTTTCACGACGCAGGACGTTAACGTTCAGGTGCTGACCACCTTCCACGCGCACTTCTGGTTGCACTTGCATTGGAATTTCACGGTATTCAATTTCGCCCAGTTTGCTCACCGGAACGATTTCGTCTTCCGCAAAACCTGCTTTCGCTACTACACAGCGCGCTTCGTTTTTCTCGCTGTCCAGCAGCCAGAAAGAGTTCAGCAGATCGTCATTTGCAGCTTTAGTAATCTGGATACCTGTAATCATGTGTTGCCTCCCTTAGGCTACATTAACTGATGCTGGCCTTTTGCGGCCAATTGGTAAAACCATTGTTTGTTGTGTGTATATATAACATTCAGACCCGGGTGATTTATTGATTTAAATCAACAAAATCACTAACCACATAAAGAGTGTGGTCTGAATTTTTTGTTTTAGATCAATTTTAATGATTTACCAATTCAACTTACCCTGCCTGGTTTTCAACATAAATTGAGACACTTAGCCGCTTTTCCGCGGGTAATTTTGCTCACCAGGCATTAGCAGGTAAGCTAGGCAGAGAATGAAATTCGCAGGAGAGCGAGATGACAACACCTTTAACCTGGCATGACGTGCTGGCAGAAGAGAAGCAGCAGCCCTATTTTATTAATACCCTCAGTACCGTTGCGGCTGAACGGCAGGCCGGCCAGACAATTTATCCACCGCAGAAAGATGTATTTAACGCCTTTCGCTACACCGAACTGAGCGACGTGAAGGTGGTTATACTGGGGCAGGATCCGTACCATGGTCCCGGGCAGGCTCACGGACTGGCATTTTCCGTGCGTCCGGGCGTGGCCATTCCCCCTTCTCTGCTGAATATGTATAAAGAGCTGGAAGGAACGATTCCGGGTTTCACCCGCCCTAATCACGGTTATCTGGAAAGCTGGGCGCGCCAGGGCGTGCTGTTGCTGAATACCGTATTAACCGTCCGGGCGGGTCAGGCACACTCCCACGCCAGTCTGGGATGGGAAACCTTTACCGATAAGGTTATCAGCCTAATCAATGAGCATCGTGAAGGCGTCGTGTTTTTACTCTGGGGTTCACATGCCCAAAAGAAAGGGGCGATTATCGATCGTCAGCGCCATCACGTACTGAAAGCACCGCACCCGTCGCCGCTGTCTGCGCATCGCGGTTTCTTTGGCAGTAACCATTTTGTTCTGACGAATGAGTGGCTGGAAAAGCGTGGCGAAAAGCCGATTGACTGGATGCCTGTGTTACCGGCAGAGAGTGAGTAGGGTTTGAATGTGCCGGGTCAGGCCCGGCACATAAAAGGCTTATGCTTTGTTCTGACGCCACCATTCCGCCAGCAGCACGCCGGTCGCAACGGATACGTTCAGGCTTTCAACGTTGCCAGTGCCGTCGATAGAAACGCTTATGTCAGCGCTGGAGAGTGCCGCATCAGACAGACCATCGCGCTCCTGACCTAACACCAGCACCATTTTGCGCGGCAACGTCGCTTTAAACAGCGGCGTAGCGGCACGGCTTGAGGTGGTGACAATGGTGTAGCCCGCGTTACGGAATTGCTCAAGGGCCTCCAGCACGCTGTCGCCGGTGATCGGCTGAACATGCTCAGCACCGCCTTCCGCGGTACGGATTGCCGCACCGGATTCCAGCAGCGCGGCATCCTGCAACAGAACGCCTTTCACGCCAAAGTGCGCGCAGCTACGCATCATAGCGCCCAGGTTATGCGGGTTACCCACATCTTCCAGCGCCAGCACACAGTCATCGGCATCCGCCTGGCTGACCCACTGCTGCACGGTGGTGCCGTTACGTTTTTTGATCAGGAAGCAGACGCCGCCGTGGTGTTCAGTCCCGGACGCTTTTGTCAGCTCGGCATCGTCAACCACGTGGTAGGCTTTACGGTTCGCCGCCATCCAGCGCAGCGCTTCTTTAAAGCGCGGGGTCACGCTCTGGATAAACCATGCGCGAACGATACACTCCGGGCGGCTCTGGAACAGGGCCTGACAGGCGTTCTCGCCATATACACGGGTTTCTTCCGCACGCTGACGACGCAGCACTTCCGGATCGATAAAGCTTTTTCCGCTGATACCGCCGTGATCGGCTTTTTCGGTCGCTTCTTCACCGGGCGCGCGCGAAACGGTACGCCATGGCGATCCACCGTCGCGGACAAAATCATCGCGTTTGCGATCGTCACGCTTACGATCATCACGTTTGCGGTCATCGCCGCGGTTATTTCTGTCATCGCGGGCGGGGCGACGGCCACCGTCTGCACGAGAAGACGCCGGACGCCCGCCACCTTTTCCGGTACGCGGATTTTGGGTGCGTTTATCAGAGTCATCATCACTGCGGACATACATCACTTTGACCTTGCCGCTTTTGTTTTTCATTTCGTCGTTCATGCTTTTCTCCACCAGCGCTGCGCGAAGCGCGCAGATTACCCGATGTGCAAGCTCATAGCCATAATTTCGTACAAAAGCCTGTGACTATTGTTCCCATTGAATAAAACGCGTTGTCGATTTATACAGGCTCACTGATAATATGTAACATATCAGAAACATTATCGGCGTTCTGCCGTTGTTCCACGGCTCTATCAGAGGTTAGTTATGAATACCGTATGTGCCAACTGTCAGGCTTTAAACCGCATTCCGGACGATCGGATGGATGACGGTGCGAAATGCGGGCGTTGTGGCCACGAATTATTTGATGGCGATGTTATTAACGCGACGGGTGCTACGCTGGACAAACTCCTCAAGGACGATCTGCCGGTTGTGGTCGATTTCTGGGCACCGTGGTGCGGCCCCTGCCGTAACTTTGCGCCCATCTTCGAAGACGTGGCTGAAGAGCGCAGCGGGAAAATGCGTTTTGTTAAAGTGAATACCGAAGCGGAACGTGAACTCAGCGCCCGTTTTCGCATTCGCAGCATTCCAACCATTATGATTTTCAAAAATGGGGAAGTGATCGACATGCTCAATGGTGCAGTACCGAAGGCGCCTTTCGACAGCTGGTTAAACGAATCCCTGTAACATTCACGGGGCACATCTTGTGCCCCGTTCTCTCCTCTGCGAAAATGGGGTTTTTCCTGCCTTTTCGCCCATGACTGATAACGCTGTACTTCAATTACGCGCCGAGCGCCTTGCGCGCGCAACCCGCCCTTTTCTGGCCCGAGGCAATCGTATTCGCCGCTGCCAGCGCTGCCTTTTACCGCTGAAAGTGTGTCTGTGCGAAATGCTTACACCGAGCGAGGCGAAAAGCCGCTTTTGTCTGGTCATGTTCGATACCGAACCGATGAAGCCCAGCAACACGGGGCGTTTGATCGCCGATATTCTGCCCAACACCGCAGCGTTTCAGTGGTCGCGCACTGAGCCACCTCAGGCTCTGCTTGACCTGGTGGCAAACCCGGACTATCAGCCCATGGTCGTTTTCCCGGCATCATATGCAGGCGAACAACGCCAGGTGCTTACGGCGCCACCATCCGGTAAGCCGCCGCTGTTTATTATGCTCGACGGCACCTGGACCGAAGCAAGAAAGATGTTTCGCAAAAGCCCTTATCTTGATGCGCTGCCGGTGATTTCCGTCGATCTGTCGCGCGTTTCGGCCTATCGCTTACGAGAAGCGCATGCCGAGGGTCAATATTGCACCGCTGAAGTCGCCATTGCGCTACTGGATCTGGCGGGCGATACCCAGGCGGCCAGCGCATTAAGCTCCCACTTCTCCTGCTTCCGCGAACGTTATCTGGCAGGAAAAACCGTTCATAAGGGTAGCGTCACAGCAACAGAGACAGAAAGCGTTTAAAATCATCAGGTCGCTTGCATTCACAGGAGGCCTGCATGAGCCAGAGAGGGTTAGAAGCGCTACTCCGTCCGAAATCCATTGCCGTTATTGGCGCCTCGATGAAACCGGACCGCGCAGGGTATCTGATGATGCGTAACCTGCTGGCTGGCGGGTTTAACGGCCCGGTCATGCCCGTTACGCCCGCTTATAAAGCGGTACAGGGGGTGCTGGCATGGCCGGACGTGCAAAGTTTACCGTTTGTTCCCGACCTCGCCGTGCTCTGTACGCATGCGAAACGAAACCTCGAATTGCTTGAGTCGCTCGGTCAGAAAGGCTGTAAAACCTGCATTATTCTTTCCTCGCCTCCTGAACAGCAGCCCGAACTGCTGGCCTGCGCCAGCCGCTACCAGATGCGCATTCTTGGTCCAAATAGCCTCGGTCTGCTTGCGCCCTGGCAAGGGCTGAATGCCAGTTTTTCCCCGGTTCCGATCCGTAAAGGCAAACTGGCCTTTATTTCACAGTCGGCAGCGGTATCCAATACCATCCTCGACTGGGCGCAGCAGCGTGAGATGGGCTTTTCCTATTTCATCGCCCTCGGCGACAGCCTGGACATTGACGTTGATGAGCTGCTGGATTTCCTGGCGCGTGACAGCAAAACCAGCGCTATCCTGCTCTACCTTGAACACCTGAGTGACGCCCGTCGTTTTGTGTCGGCATCGCGTAGCGCATCGCGTAATAAACCGATTCTGGTCATCAAAAGCGGGCGCAGCCCCGCGGCTCAGCGCCTGCTGCAATCCCATTCCGGGATGGATCCCGCATGGGATGCAGCGATCCAGCGCGCCGGTTTACTGCGGGTACAGGATACGCACGAGCTTTTTTCCGCCGTCGAAACGTTGAGCCACATGCGTCCCCTGCGCGGTGAAAAGCTGATGATTGTCAGCAACGGAGCCGCTCCCGCCGCCCTGGCGCTGGACGAGCTCTGGCTACGCAACGGCAAGCTGGCCACGCTGGGTGAAGAGACGCTCCAGCGCCTGCGGGACGCGTTACCGGGAAGCGTTGTTCCCGATAATCCCCTCGATTTGCGCGATGATGCCAGCAGCGATCGTTACATTAAGGCGATCACGATTTTGCTGGATAGCCAGGACTTTGATGCGCTGATGATTATCCATTCGCCCAGCGCGGTTGCGCCAGGCAGCGAAAGTGCACGAACGCTGATTGAGGCTGTCCGAAACCATCCGCGCGGCAAATACGTCACCCTGCTGACCAACTGGTGCGGCGAGTTCTCCTCGCAGGAAGCGCGACGTCTGTTTAGTGAATCCGGGTTGCCAACCTACCGTACGCCAGAGGGCACCATAACCGCGTTTATGCATATGGTTGAGTACCGCCGCAACCAGAAGCAGCTGCGTGAAACGCCTGCCCTACCGGGCAACCTCACAGCAAATTCGGTGGACGTACACAGTTTATTGCAACAGGCCATCGAAGAGGGCGCCACTTCGCTTGATACGCATGAAGTGCAACCCATTCTTGGCAGCTATGGGATGCAAACACTGCCGACCTGGATTGCCGGTGACAGCGCTGAGGCGGTACATATCGCTGAGCAGATTGGCTATCCGGTCGCGCTGAAGCTGCGCTCCCCCGATATTCCGCACAAATCGGATGTTCAGGGCGTCATGCTGTATCTGCGCACCGCGACAGAAGTACAACAGGCCGCGGATGCCATTATCGATCGCGTTAAAATGACGTGGCCACAGGCCCGGATCCACGGCCTGCTGGTGCAGAGCATGGCTAACCGAGCAGGTGCGCAGGAGCTGCGCGTGGTCGTCGAACACGATCCGGTTTTTGGTCCACTCATTATGCTGGGTGAAGGCGGCGTTGAATGGCGGCCAGAAGAACAAGCGGCTGTCGCGCTTCCACCTCTAAACATGAACCTGGCGCGTTATTTGGTTATTCAGGCCATCAAAAGTAAAAAAATCCGCGGCAGAAGCGCTCTGAGGCCGCTTGATATCGCCGGGTTAAGCCAGTTTCTGGTGAAGGTCTCCAACCTCATTGTTGACTGTGCGGAGATCCAGCGCCTGGACATCCACCCGCTCCTCGCTTCCGGAAATGACTTCACTGCCCTCGACGTGACGCTGGAAATTGCGCCATTTGTCGGTGAACGGGAAAGCCGTCTCGCCATTCGTCCTTATCCTCTCCATCTGGAAGAGTGGGTGGAGATGAAAAATGGAGAGCGGGCACTGTTTCGTCCTATCCTGCCGGAAGACGAGCCGCTGCTGCGAGCGTTCATCTCGCAGGTGACGAAAGAAGATTTGTACTATCGCTATTTCAGCGAAATTAATGAATTTACCCACGACGATTTAGCCAATATGACCCAGATCGACTACGATCGAGAAATGGCGATTGTGGCAGTCCGCCGTTCCGCAGAGGGAGAAGAGATCCTCGGCGTGACGCGTGCCATTTCCGACCCGGATAACGTGGATGCGGAGTTTGCCGTACTGGTGCGTTCCGATCTTAAAGGTTTGGGTTTGGGCAGACGGCTGCTCGAAAAACTCATTCGTTATACGCGCGATCACGGATTGTCACGGCTCAATGGCATTACTATGCCAAATAATCGGGGTATGGTGACCCTGGCGCGGAAGCTCGGTTTTGACGTTGATATCCAGCTGGATGAAGGCATTGTCTCTTTGTCCCTCAGCCTGACTTCGACGGATAAACAAGAGTAAGCTGCTGGAAATGTTACCCACTTTTCCCGGCACTGGGGTATCATTGTCCGCTTATGTTGTTTGCCTGGTACAGACAACCCTTCAATGAACAGAGAAGAAACGCACTGTGATGTTGTCAAAATTTAAGCGTAATAAACATCAACAACACCTTGCTCAACTACCGAAGATTTCTCAGTCAGTTGATGATGTAGAGTTCTTTTATGCTCCCGCTCATTTCCGGGAGACGCTTCTTGAAAAGATTGCCAGCGCTACGCGACGTATTTGCATTGTGGCGCTCTATCTTGAACAAGATGAAGGTGGGCGTGCGATCCTGAACGCGCTCTATGAAGCGAAACGTCAGCGTCCGGAACTGGATGTTCGCGTGCTGGTTGACTGGCACCGTGCTCAGCGTGGCCGTATTGGTGCGGCTGCCTCGAATACCAATGCTGACTGGTATTGCCGCATGGCCCAGGAAAATCCGGGTATTGATATCCCGGTATATGGCGTACCGGTGAATACCCGTGAAGCGCTTGGCGTTCTTCATTTTAAAGGATTTATCATTGATGACAGCGTCCTTTATAGCGGCGCCAGTCTGAATGATGTGTATCTCCATCAGCTCGATAAATACCGTTACGATCGCTACCATCTTATCCGTAATCCGCAGATGACCGACATCATGTTCAACTGGGTTGATAAAAACCTGGTTCATGGCCGGGGTGTGCACCGTCTTGACAATCCTCATCGCCCGAAAAGCCCGGAAATCAAAAACGACGTTCGCTCCTTCCGCCAGGAGCTGCGCGATGCGGTTTATCGTTTCCAGGGTGATGCCAATAATGAAGAACTGTCCGTTACGCCTCTGGTAGGCCTGGGTAAATCCAGCCTCCTGAACAAGACTATCTTCCATTTGATGCCGTGCGCGGAGCATAAGCTCACCATCTGCACCCCGTACTTCAACCTTCCCGCCGTTCTGGTGCGTAATATCATTCAGTTGCTGCGTGATGGTAAAAAGGTGGAAATCATTGTCGGGGATAAAACGGCAAACGACTTTTTCATTCCGGAAGATCAGCCTTTCAAGATCATCGGCGCACTGCCTTATCTCTATGAGATTAACCTGCGCCGCTTTCTGAGCCGTTTACAGTACTATGTGAACACGGACCAGCTCGTCGTGCGCCTCTGGAAAGATGAAGATAACAGTTATCATCTCAAAGGAATGTGGGTTGATGACGAGTGGATGCTGCTGACCGGTAATAACCTGAACCCACGCGCCTGGCGTCTGGATTTGGAAAACGCCATTCTTATTCACGATCCTCAGCATGCGTTAGCCGCGAAACGCGATCGTGAGCTGGAGCTTATACGCACGCATACCACAGTGGTTCGTCATTATCGCGATCTGCAAAGCATCGCTGATTACCCGGTGAAAGTTCGCAAGCTGATTCGCCGTCTACGTCGGATCCGTATCGATCGCCTCATCAGCCGCATTCTGTAATACACGAGCCCTGTCATCGACGGGGCTTTTTTTATGGAGCCTGTTAATGCGTACGCCTTGCCTGATAATCCCTCTTTTGCTGACAGGTTGCAGCCATATGGCTAATGATAACTGGTCGGGTCAGGATAAAGCTCAGCACTTTCTGGCGTCTGCAATGATGTCCGCTGCGGGTAATGAGTATGCGCTGCACCAGGGTTATAGCAGGGATCGAAGTGCCACAATAGGCCTGATGTTCTCCATCAGCCTGGGGGCATCAAAAGAACTTTGGGATAGCCGCCCCTCGGGAAGTGGCTGGAGCTGGAAAGATTTTGCCTGGGACGTAGCCGGGGCAACAACCGGCTACGCCGTCTGGCAGATGGCGCATTATTAAAGGCGGATACCTTTTCCTTTGCGATGCAGCATCAGCGAGACAATAAACGCCAGCGCTCCCATTACGGTGACATACCAGAAGAAGGTCGTTTCACTGCCCCACGACTTAAGCGATAGCGCGACATACTCCGCCGAACCGCCGAACAGGGCATTCGCGACCGCATAAGACAGGCCTACACCCAGCGCCCTCACCTGTGCGGGAAACATTTCCGCCTTCAAAATGCCGCTGATTGCCGTGTAAAAACTGATAATAATGAGCGCCACCATGATTAAAGCGAAAGCGGCATACGGAGAGGTTGTATGCTGTAGCGCCGTCAAAAGCGGAACGGTACCCAGGGTTAGCATGCCGCCAAAGATCAGCATGGAGGTACGGCGACCAATTTTGTCCGACAGCGCGCCGACAATCGGCTGGATGAGCATAAAGACGAGTAACGCCACCGTCATGACGACACTCGCAACGTTTGCATGCATGCCCGTGGTGTTAACCAGATATTTTTGCATGTAGGTGGTGAAGGTATAGAAACTTAGCGAGCCCGCGGCGGTAAAACCTAACACCATCAAAAATGCTTTGCGGTTTCGCCAGAGCCCCTTCATCGAGCCCGCCTCTTTCAGCGCCCTGACCTCCTGTTGAGAGGTTTCATCAAGCTGACGGCGTAGCCACAGGGCGACAACCGCCAGGGCAGCGCCCATAGCAAACGGGATGCGCCAGCCCCAGGCGCGCAAATCTTCATCGCTAAGGATTTGTTGCAGGATCACCACAACCAGTAACGCCAGTAGCTGTCCGCCAATGAGGGTTACATACTGGAATGATGCATAGAAACCTTTGCGCCCTTCAACCGCCACTTCGCTCATGTATGTCGCACTGGTGCCATATTCGCCACCGACCGATAGCCCCTGGAACAGACGTGCCAGCAACAACAACGCCGGTGCCCATGTTCCGATAGTCTCATAACCGGGCAGGCAGGCAATCACCAGCGAGCCGACGCACATCATGCATACAGAGATGAGCATGGATGTCTTGCGCCCTTTCCTGTCCGCGATCCTGCCAAATAGCCATCCACCGATAGGGCGCATTAGGAACCCGGCGGCAAAAACGCCTGCGGTTTGCAAAAGCTGAGTTGTGGTGTTCCCTGACGGGAAAAAGATATGCGCAAAGTAGAGTGAACAAAATGAATAGACGTAAAAGTCAAACCACTCTACAAGGTTTCCTGATGAGGCCCCAACGATTGCCCAAACCCGACGGCGAGTATCCTTACCTGCCAAATTGGTGTTATCCGTATCTGCACTGGCTACGGTTTCTGTCATTTTAATATCCCCTGTCTCACATTGCGGGCCTTTGCCCACAAACAGTAAAACCGGATTTAAAACGAATCGTTAGGTAAATAAAATGTTTCCAATATGTTTCATTGCGTTTTGTGAACTCGATCAGCTATCTAATTATTAGCGGACGCAGTAATTATCCCCAGGACTGCTGGTGGGCCTTTTTTCGCTGCAAGTAATCTTCGTCTGCACGAATTTTATCCCACCACTTTTTGAAGACTGCGGCTGCTTCTGCTTTTACTGGATCGTGATCGAGGGGTTTGACTTGTCGTTCCGCATCATACTTTTTACCGCCCTTATGATTCGCGTATCGCCGGGCGCGGGTATAGCCCATTTGTATGAATTTACGCGCCATATCCATGCCTACAAAATCGTTTTTACTGCGGTACTCTTCAAATAGAGCGTATATCTCTTGTGCCGAACGCGCTGCGACTTCAGAATTTTTAAAACGCCAGTGTGGAAGGATTTCGCTTTTATAAGGCTCGACCATCAATACGCCCTGCTCACCCCGGCCAACCTGATACCGTTCGGGATGTTCGCGAAAATTTATATTTGCAAAATCTTGTTGGTAATCAAAAGGACGAGTCAAAGCGGCACCATTGTTAAAATCGTTTTAACAATTGTAGGCCGGATAAGGGGAAGCCGCCATCCGGCATGTTTTTCCGCGCACAAAGCAAAAAACCCCGCACCTTCCGGTACGGGGTTCTTTCTGTTTGATGCCTGGCAGTTCCCTACTCTCACATGGGGAGACCCCACACTACCATCGGCGCTACGGCGTTTCACTTCTGAGTTCGGCATGGGGTCAGGTGGGACCACCGCGCTAAAGCCGCCAGGCAAATTCTGTTAATCTGTATCAGGCTGAAAATCGTGTCTGTCTCTTCGCCGAAACAGCTTCGGCGTTGTAAGGTTAAGCCTCACGGTTCATTAGTATCGGTTAGCTCAACGCATCGCTGCGCTTACACACCCGACCTATCAACGTCGTCGTCTTCAACGTTCCTTCAGGAGACTTAAAGTCTCAGGGAGAACTCATCTCGGGGCAAGTTTCGTGCTTAGATGCTTTCAGCACTTATCTCTTCCGCATTTAGCTACCGGGCAGTGCCATTGGCATGACAACCCGAACACCAGTGATGCGTCCACTCCGGTCCTCTCGTACTAGGAGCAGCCCCCCTCAATTCTCCAGCGCCCACGGCAGATAGGGACCGAACTGTCTCACGACGTTCTAAACCCAGCTCGCGTACCACTTTAAATGGCGAACAGCCATACCCTTGGGACCTACTTCAGCCCCAGGATGTGATGAGCCGACATCGAGGTGCCAAACACCGCCGTCGATATGAACTCTTGGGCGGTATCAGCCTGTTATCCCCGGAGTACCTTTTATCCGTTGAGCGATGGCCCTTCCATTCAGAACCACCGGATCACTATGACCTGCTTTCGCACCTGCTCGCGCCGTCACGCTCGCAGTCAAGCTGGCTTATGCCATTGCACTAACCTCCTGATGTCCGACCAGGATTAGCCAACCTTCGTGCTCCTCCGTTACTCTTTGGGAGGAGACCGCCCCAGTCAAACTACCCACCAGACACTGTCCGCAACCCGGATTACGGGTCTACGTTAGAACACCAGCCATTAAAGGGTGGTATTTCAAGGTTGGCTCCACGCAGACTGGCGTCCACGCTTCAAAGCCTCCCACCTATCCTACACATCAAGGACCAGTGTTCAGTGTCAAGCTATAGTAAAGGTTCACGGGGTCTTTCCGTCTTGCCGCGGGTACACTGCATCTTCACAGCGAGTTCAATTTCACTGAGTCTCGGGTGGAGACAGCCTGGCCATCATTACGCCATTCGTGCAGGTCGGAACTTACCCGACAAGGAATTTCGCTACCTTAGGACCGTTATAGTTACGGCCGCCGTTTACCGGGGCTTCGATCAAGAGCTTCGCGTTGCCGCTAACCCCATCAATTAACCTTCCGGCACCGGGCAGGCGTCACACCGTATACGTCCACTTTCGTGTTTGCACAGTGCTGTGTTTTTAATAAACAGTTGCAGCCAGCTGGTATCTTCGACTGATTTCAGCTCCGTCCGCAGGGACTTCACCTACATATCAGCGTGCCTTCTCCCGAAGTTACGGCACCATTTTGCCTAGTTCCTTCACCCGAGTTCTCTCAAGCGCCTTGGTATTCTCTACCTGACCACCTGTGTCGGTTTGGGGTACGATTTCGTGTTACCTGATGCTTAGAGGCTTTTCCTGGAAGCAGGGCATTTATCACTTCAGCACCGTAGTGCCTCGTCATCACACCTCAGCGTTAACAAGGTACCGGATTTACCTGGAACCTCCGCCTACATGCTTAAACCGGGACAACCGTCGCCCGGCTGACATAGCCTTCTCCGTCCCCCCTTCGCAGTAACACCAAGTACAGGAATATTAACCTGTTTCCCATCGACTACGCCTTTCGGCCTCGCCTTAGGGGTCGACTCACCCTGCCCCGATTAACGTTGGACAGGAACCCTTGGTCTTCCGGCGAGCGGGCTTTTCACCCGCTTTATCGTTACTTATGTCAGCATTCGCACTTCTGATACCTCCAGCACCCCTCACAGGACACCTTCAACGGCTTACAGAACGCTCCCCTACCCAACAACACATAGTGTCGCTGCCGCAGCTTCGGTGCATGGTTTAGCCCCGTTACATCTTCCGCGCAGGCCGACTCGACCAGTGAGCTATTACGCTTTCTTTAAATGATGGCTGCTTCTAAGCCAACATCCTGGCTGTCTGTGCCTTCCCACATCGTTTCCCACTTAACCATGACTTTGGGACCTTAGCTGGCGGTCTGGGTTGTTTCCCTCTTCACGACGGACGTTAGCACCCGCCGTGTGTCTCCCGTGATAACATTCTTCGGTATTCGTAGTTTGCATCGGGTTGGTAAGCCGGGATGGCCCCCTAGCCGAAACAGTGCTCTACCCCCGAAGATGAGTTCACGAGGCGCTACCTAAATAGCTTTCGGGGAGAACCAGCTATCTCCCGGTTTGATTGGCCTTTCACCCCCAGCCACAGGTCATCCGCTAATTTTTCAACATTAGTCGGTTCGGTCCTCCAGTTAGTGTTACCCAACCTTCAACCTGCCCATGGCTAGATCACCGGGTTTCGGGTCTATACCCTGCAACTTAACGCCCAGTTAAGACTCGGTTTCCCTTCGGCTCCCCTATACGGTTAACCTTGCTACAGAATATAAGTCGCTGACCCATTATACAAAAGGTACGCAGTCACCCCATAAAGAGGCTCCCACTGCTTGTACGTACACGGTTTCAGGTTCTTTTTCACTCCCCTCGCCGGGGTTCTTTTCGCCTTTCCCTCACGGTACTGGTTCACTATCGGTCAGTCAGGAGTATTTAGCCTTGGAGGATGGTCCCCCCATATTCAGACAGGATACCACGTGTCCCGCCCTACTCTTCGAGTTCACAGCAAGTGTGCTTTCGTGTACGGGACTATCACCCTGTACCGTCGGACTTTCCAGACCGTTCCACTAACACACAAGCTGATTCAGACTCCGGGCTGCTCCCCGTTCGCTCGCCGCTACTGGGGGAATCTCGGTTGATTTCTTTTCCTCGGGGTACTTAGATGTTTCAGTTCCCCCGGTTCGCCTCGTTAACCTATGTATTCAGTTAACGATAGTGCAACGGATTGCACTGGGTTTCCCCATTCGGACATCGCCGGGTCAAAGGTTCATATCACCTCGCCGGCGCTTTTCGCAGATTAGCACGTCCTTCATCGCCTCTGACTGCCAGGGCATCCACCGTGTACGCTTAGTCGCTTAACCTCACAACCCGAAGATGTTTCACTTCTGATTGCGAAAATTTGAGAGACTCGAACACACATGAGCTGTGTGTCGTTTCAATTTTCAGCTTGATCCAGATTTTTAAAGAGCAAATATCTCAAACATGACTCGCAAGTCAGTTTTGAGATATGACGGCAGGTGACTTTCACTCACGAACCAGCAAGTGGCGTCCCCTAGGGGATTCGAACCCCTGTTACCGCCGTGAAAGGGCGGTGTCCTGGGCCTCTAGACGAAGGGGACGTACAGTCTCAATCGCAAGACGCCTTGCTATTTACTTTTCATCAGACAATCTGTGTGAGCACTACAAAGGCAGGTTCTTTAAGGTAAGGAGGTGATCCAACCGCAGGTTCCCCTACGGTTACCTTGTTACGACTTCACCCCAGTCATGAATCACAAAGTGGTAAGCGCCCTCCCGAAGGTTAAGCTACCTACTTCTTTTGCAACCCACTCCCATGGTGTGACGGGCGGTGTGTACAAGGCCCGGGAACGTATTCACCGTGGCATTCTGATCCACGATTACTAGCGATTCCGACTTCATGGAGTCGAGTTGCAGACTCCAATCCGGACTACGACGCACTTTATGAGGTCCGCTTGCTCTCGCGAGGTCGCTTCTCTTTGTATGCGCCATTGTAGCACGTGTGTAGCCCTACTCGTAAGGGCCATGATGACTTGACGTCATCCCCACCTTCCTCCAGTTTATCACTGGCAGTCTCCTTTGAGTTCCCGGCCTAACCGCTGGCAACAAAGGATAAGGGTTGCGCTCGTTGCGGGACTTAACCCAACATTTCACAACACGAGCTGACGACAGCCATGCAGCACCTGTCTCAGAGTTCCCGAAGGCACCAAAGCATCTCTGCTAAGTTCTCTGGATGTCAAGAGTAGGTAAGGTTCTTCGCGTTGCATCGAATTAAACCACATGCTCCACCGCTTGTGCGGGCCCCCGTCAATTCATTTGAGTTTTAACCTTGCGGCCGTACTCCCCAGGCGGTCGACTTAACGCGTTAGCTCCGGAAGCCACGCCTCAAGGGCACAACCTCCAAGTCGACATCGTTTACGGCGTGGACTACCAGGGTATCTAATCCTGTTTGCTCCCCACGCTTTCGCACCTGAGCGTCAGTCTTTGTCCAGGGGGCCGCCTTCGCCACCGGTATTCCTCCAGATCTCTACGCATTTCACCGCTACACCTGGAATTCTACCCCCCTCTACAAGACTCTAGCCTGCCAGTTTCGAATGCAGTTCCCAGGTTGAGCCCGGGGATTTCACATCCGACTTGACAGACCGCCTGCGTGCGCTTTACGCCCAGTAATTCCGATTAACGCTTGCACCCTCCGTATTACCGCGGCTGCTGGCACGGAGTTAGCCGGTGCTTCTTCTGCGGGTAACGTCAATCGACAGGGTTATTAACCCTGTCGCCTTCCTCCCCGCTGAAAGTACTTTACAACCCGAAGGCCTTCTTCATACACGCGGCATGGCTGCATCAGGCTTGCGCCCATTGTGCAATATTCCCCACTGCTGCCTCCCGTAGGAGTCTGGACCGTGTCTCAGTTCCAGTGTGGCTGGTCATCCTCTCAGACCAGCTAGGGATCGTCGCCTAGGTGAGCCGTTACCCCACCTACTAGCTAATCCCATCTGGGCACATCCGATGGCAAGAGGCCCGAAGGTCCCCCTCTTTGGTCTTGCGACGTTATGCGGTATTAGCTACCGTTTCCAGTAGTTATCCCCCTCCATCAGGCAGTTTCCCAGACATTACTCACCCGTCCGCCACTCGTCAGCGAAGCAGCAAGCTGCTTCCTGTTACCGTTCGACTTGCATGTGTTAGGCCTGCCGCCAGCGTTCAATCTGAGCCATGATCAAACTCTTCAATTTAAGTTTGATGCTCGTGAATTAAACTTCGTAATGAATTACGTGTTCACTCGTTGAGACTTGGTATTCATTTAGTGTCCGAGGACATTAAGAATCCATGTCACTTTGAGTGCCCACACAGATTGTCTGATAAATTGTTAAAGAGCAGTGCCGCTACGTTTTCGCTGCGGCGCGGGGTGTGCATATTACGCTTTCCCGCTTCAGAGTCAAGCGTTTATTTTGCTTTTCTCTGCTGACCCGGCGGCGTGCGTGCCGTTGTTCCGTGTCAGTGGAGGCGCATTATAGGGAGTTCTTCTGAGGCTGCAAGTCCAAAGTGAAAATTATTTACTGACTGCTCATTTTCCAGGCAAAACACATCTCAGACCTTAATTCTTGCCTGGTTTTTAAACAAAAACGAGCCGCAAGCGGCCCGTTTTTGCGTTTTGTGACTTACTGCACTGCCACAATTCGGTCTTCGTTGGCTTCCAGACGGATAACTTTGCCCGGAACCAGCTCCCCGGAAAGGATTTGCTGCGCCAGCGGGTTTTCGATCTGCTGCTGGATTGCACGTTTTAACGGACGCGCGCCATAAACAGGATCGTAACCATTCTCGCTCAGCAGTTTCAGCGCATCATCCGAGATGTGGATTTCATACCCACGCTCTTCCAGACGCTTGTACAGACGCTGCAACTGGATCTGCGCAATCGACGCAATGTGTTTCTCACCCAGCGGATGGAACACGACCACTTCATCAATACGGTTGATGAACTCCGGACGGAAGTTTTGGCTGACCACACCCAGCACCAGATCTTTCATATGGCTGTAATCCAGCTCACCGAAGCGTTCCTGAATCAAATCGGAACCCAGGTTCGAGGTCATGATCACCACCGTGTTACGGAAATCGACCGTTCTTCCCTGCCCGTCCGTCAGGCGTCCATCATCCAGCACCTGCAACAGAATGTTAAACACGTCAGGATGAGCCTTTTCCACTTCATCCAGCAGGATGACGGAATAAGGACGACGACGAACCGCTTCCGTCAGGTAACCGCCCTCTTCATAACCGACATATCCCGGAGGCGCACCGACCAGACGCGAGACAGAGTGTTTCTCCATAAACTCGGACATATCGATACGCACCATCGCGTCATCGCTGTCGAACATAAAGTTAGCCAGCGCTTTACACAGTTCGGTTTTACCGACACCGGTTGGCCCCAGGAACAGGAACGAGCCGATGGGTCGATTCGGATCGGACAGCCCCGCACGGCTACGACGAATGGCGTTAGATACCGCTTCGACCGCTTCGTTCTGGCCAATGACGCGCTGATGCAGATCCTGCTCCATACGCAGCAGTTTTTCGCGTTCACTTTCCATCATGCGAGCTACAGGAATCCCCGTCCAGCGCGCCAGCACTTCGGCTATCTCGGCGTCCGTCACTTTATTACGCAACAGACGCATGGTTTTGCCTTCCGACTGCGTGGCGATCTCAAGCTGTTTTTCCAGCTCAGGGATCTTGCCGTACTGTAGCTCGGACATCCGCGCCAGGTCCCCTACGCGACGCGCCTGCTCAATGGCAATTTTCGCCTGCTCCAGCTCCGCCTTGATTGTCTGGGTGCCAGAGAGGGAGGCTTTCTCAGCTTTCCACTCTTCTTCCAGCTCAGAATACTGACGCTCTTTCTCATCCAGCTCTTCGTTGAGCATATCGAGGCGTTTCTTACTCGCTTCATCAGACTCTTTGTTCAATGCCTGCTGTTCCAGCTTGAGCTGAATAATGCGGCGATCGAGTCGGTCCAGCTCTTCCGGTTTCGAGTCAATCTGCATACGGATGCTGGACGCCGCTTCATCGATAAGGTCGATGGCTTTATCCGGCAACTGCCGGTCGGCAATGTAACGATGCGAAAGCGTCGCCGCCGCAACGATGGCCGGGTCAGTGATCTGCACATGATGGTGCAGCTCATAACGCTCTTTCAGACCACGCAAAATCGCGATGGTATCTTCAACGCTTGGTTCTGCGACAAACACCTTCTGGAAGCGTCGCTCCAGCGCGGCATCTTTTTCAATGTACTGACGATACTCGTCCAGCGTAGTGGCACCGACGCAGTGAAGTTCACCACGTGCCAGCGCAGGTTTCAGCATGTTCCCTGCATCCATTGCGCCGTCAGCTTTACCTGCCCCCACCATAGTGTGCAGTTCGTCAATAAACAGGATGACGTTGCCTTCCTGTTTCGCCAGATCGTTCAGCACGCCTTTCAGACGCTCTTCAAATTCACCGCGGTATTTCGCCCCGGCCACCAGCGCGCCCATATCCAGCGCCAGTACGCGACGGCCTTTCAGCCCTTCGGGCACTTCACCATTAACGATACGCTGCGCCAGCCCTTCAACGATGGCGGTTTTACCGACGCCAGGCTCACCAATCAGCACCGGGTTGTTTTTGGTACGGCGTTGCAGTACCTGAATAGTCCGGCGAATTTCTTCGTCGCGACCGATTACCGGGTCAAGTTTGCCCTGCTCGGCACGTTCGGTCAGATCGACCGTAAATTTTTTCAAAGCCTGACGTTGGTCTTCGGCTCCCTGGTCGTTCACGCTTTCACCTCCGCGCATTTTCTCAATCGCCTGGGTCACATTAGCGGTGGTTGCACCGGCGGATTTCAGCAGGTCGGTTAAGGTACCGCGTGATTCAAGCGCCGCCAGAACAAACAGCTCTGACGAAATAAAGTTGTCCCCACGTTTTTGCGCCAGCTTGTCGCAAAGGTTCAGTACACGCACCAGATCCTGTGACGGCTGTACGTCGCCACCAGTACCTTCTACCTGCGGTAAACGACTCAGCGCCTGATCGATGGCGGTGCGTAACTGGCCAGCATTAATGCCAGCGGACGTTAACAAAGGACGTACCGATCCCCCTTCCTGATTCAGCAAGGCGCTCATTAAATGAAGAGGTTCGATAAATTGGTTGTCGTGCCCCAGTGCGAGGGACTGGGCATCGGCGAGAGCAAGCTGGAATTTATTAGTAAGACGATCCAGACGCATAACTCCTCCCATAACAGGTCAAATTTGCTACTGGAGATTAAATGAGGTCATCCCTCAATTATTCAAGGTTAATAACCTGAATTATGTGAAAAGAAAACGGCGCGTACCGGATCGTCTTGATTCTTTAGGTTATATCAGCCAAATGAAACTTGCCATACGGCCTGTCGTCTTGTCACGGCGCCAGGAGAAAAAATCACCCTTTTCGGTGAATGTACAGCGATCGCCGCCGAAGATCTGGGTCACGCCGACATTATTAAGGCGCTGGCGGGCAAGCTGATAAATATCGGCCAGATATTTATCGCCGGATGCCACAAACGCATTAACCGCCTGAGGATCTTTTTCCATAAAAGCTTGCCGAACCTCAGGCCCCACTTCAAATGCCTGCGGGCCAATCGCCGGGCCAAGCCAGGCGATGAGATTTGCAGAATCGTCCTGGAAGCAGGCAACGGTCTCTTCCAGCACGCCTTCACACAGGCCACGCCAGCCCGCATGCGCTGCTGCAATCTCCGTACCGGCACGGTTACAAAACAACACCGGCAGGCAATCAGCGGTCATCACCGCGCAAACCGTTCCCGGCGTATTGCTGTACGAAGCATCGGCGCGTTTAGACGCATAGGGCTCACCCGTAAGCTTCAGCACCGCTTTACCGTGCACCTGCTCAAGCCAGACCGGTTTTGAAGGAAGGTTTCCCGCAGCAAACAGACGTTTACGGTTCTCTTCGACGTGCTCCAGGTTATCGCCACAGTGCGCACCGAGGTTCAAAGACGCCCACGCACCCTGGCTCACGCCACCGATACGGGTCGAGCTACAGGCGGCCACGCCTTCAGGCAGCGGCCACTCCGGGACAATCAGTTTGGTCATAACCAGTCCACGTGATCCTTATGTTCTTCGAAATCTGCGCGCATCGCGTCGATAAGTTCCACCATATCCTGTGGGATAGGCGCATGCCATTCCATCTGAATTCCGGTGATTGGGTGGTAAAGACGTAGCATCGTCGCATGCAGCGCCTGGCGATCGAATTTACGCAGCACGGAGATGAATTCATCCGATGCGCCCTTTGGTGGACGCGGACGACCGCCGTAAACAGGGTCACCCACCAGCGGATGGGTAATATGCGCCATGTGCACGCGGATCTGGTGAGTACGCCCGGTTTCCAGACGCAGACGCAGGCGCGTATGAATACGGAAATGTTCCATGATGCGGTAATGGGTTACCGCCGGTTTACCCATCGGGTGCACGGACATATGCGTACGCTTGGTTGGATGACGACTAATCGGCTCTTCCACCGTGCCGCCAGAGGTCATATGACCAATCGCCACCGCTTCATACTCACGGGTGATTTCGCGCAGCTGCAAAGATTCCACCAGTCGAGTCTGGGCGGGGATCGTCTTCGCCACCACCATCAGACCCGTGGTGTCTTTATCCAGACGGTGAACGATACCGGCACGCGGTACGTCAGCTATCGGCGGGTAATAATGAAGGAGTGCGTTAAGTACCGTACCGTCAGGATTACCCGCGCCCGGATGGACGACAAAGTCACGCGGTTTGTTGATGACCAGAATATCGTCATCTTCGTAGACGATATCCAGCGGGATATCCTGCGGCTCGAAGCGGACTTCCTCTTCGATTTCAGCATTGATGGCGACAGCTTCCCCACCAAACACTTTCTCTTTTGGTTTGTCCCAGATCTTGCCGTTTACCAGCACGCGCTGGTCAAGGATCCATTCTTTTATACGTGAACGCGAATAATCAGGGAACAATTCGGCCAAAGCCTGATCTAAGCGTTGACCGAGCTGATTTTCGGAGACTGTTGCGGTGAGTTCTACTCGTTGTGCCATAAACTGCTTCTTCGTTTAACGTTGGGTTTTACGGCTTTGCCGTTTAATATAGTGTGCTATTGTAGCTGGTCTTAATCGGGAGCAGGAACTGAGTTTCTCCCGGACAAACATTTGAGGAAAGTCAAAACGTCATGACGCGCATGAAATATCTGGTGGCAGCGGCCACGTTGAGCCTGGCTTTGGTGGGCTGCTCCGGTTCGAATGAACAGGTCCCTGACAATCCGCCGAATGAAATCTATGCGACTGCACAACAAAAGTTGCAGGACGGTAACTGGAAACAGGCGATAACGCAACTGGAAGCGTTGGATAATCGCTATCCGTTTGGTCCGTATTCACAGCAGGTACAGTTAGATCTGATTTACGCCTACTATAAAAATGCCGATCTGCCGCTGGCTCAGGCAACGATCGATCGTTTCATGCGTCTGAACCCTACCCATCCTAACATTGATTACGTGATGTACATGCGCGGCCTGACTAACATGGCGCTGGATGACAGTGCATTGCAGGGCTTCTTCGGGGTGGATCGTTCTGACCGTGACCCGCAACATGCGCGTGATGCTTTCAATGACTTCTCCAAACTGGTGCGTAGCTACCCGAACAGCCAGTACATTACCGATGCCACTAAGCGTCTGGTGTTCCTGAAAGATCGTCTGGCGAAATACGAGTACTCCGTCGCGGAATACTACACTCGCCGTGGCGCATGGGTTGCCGTGGTTAACCGTGTAGAAGGCATGCTGCGTGATTATCCGGATACCCAGGCCACGCGTGATGGCCTGAAGCTGATGGAGAATGCGTATCGCCAGATGCAGATGACGGCTCAGGCTGACAAAGTGGCGAAAATCATTGCCGCGAACAGCAGCAATACCTGATACCGCTACAACGCATAACGGCAGCCCGCAGGCTGCCGTTTTTTTATTCTTTCAGACTTACGCTGAAGCGGTTTAGCTTCAACACATCCAGTCAACTATGACCGCAATTGCTGGCTTCGACAAGGTAAATCTCACCTCTTCCTGCCCTGCCTCACAAAAAAGATTCCCTGACAAAAACCGACAAAATAACGTGATCTAAATCACACATTTTGACATTAGGTCGGGTATGCTGGAATCACCAAGACGGAAAGACAAGAGGTAAAATTTATGACAATGAACATTACCAGTAAACAAATGGAAATTACTCCGGCAATCCGCCAGCACGTCGCAGACCGTCTCGCCAAACTGGATAAATGGCAAACACATTTGATTAATCCACATATCATCCTGTCCAAGGAGCCGCAGGGTTTCGTCGCTGATGCAACTATCAATACTCCAAACGGCCATCTGGTCGCCAGCGCTAAACACGAGGATATGTACACCGCAATTAATGATTTGATCAACAAGCTGGAACGGCAGCTCAATAAAGTGCAACACAAAGGTGAAGCCCGTCGCGCCACAACATCGGTGAAAGACGCCAGCTTCGCGGAAGAAGTTGAAGAAGAGTAATCCTTTAAATTGAGTGTACCGACAACGCGCCTTCGGGCGCGTTTTTTATTGACAGGATCAAAACAGTACAGGTACTTTAACCCTATCAATTTCAGGATGACCTAATGAAACAGACGCCGTTTTTCTTCGCATTCTTTTTTACCTTCCCCTGACCGGGAGGCGTTTCGTCGTGTGATAAAGAATGCGAAGACGAACAACAAGGCCTCCCACACCGGGAGGCCTTTTTTATTGATAACGATAAAATGAGACAGACAACACTATGACACCGGAAAACCCGCTCCTGGATTTACGCGTAAAAATCAGTGCACTCGACGAAAAGTTACTGGCCCTGCTGGCAGAGCGCCGCGCGCTCGCCATTGAAGTGGGCAAAGCCAAGCTGGATTCTCATCGGCCGGTGCGCGATATCGATCGCGAGCGTGATTTACTGGAACGGTTGATACAACTCGGCAAAGCGCATCATCTTGATGCCCACTACATCACCCGCCTGTTCCAGCTCATCATTGAAGATTCCGTTCTGACGCAACAGGCCCTGCTCCAGCAGCATCTGAACAAAACCAACCCGCACTCTGCTCGGATCGCTTTCCTCGGCCCGAAAGGTTCTTATTCTCACCTGGCGGCTCGCCAGTACGCAGCCCGTCATTTCGAAGAGTTCATTGAGAGCGGTTGTGCAAAATTTGCAGACATCTTCAACCAGGTCGAAACCGGCCAGGCAGATTACGCCGTGGTGCCTATTGAGAACACCAGTTCCGGCGCCATCAACGATGTTTACGATCTGCTCCAGCACACCAGCCTGTCGCTGGTCGGTGAGCTGACTATTCCTATCGATCACTGCGTGCTGGTCTCTGACTCAACCGATCTGAGTCAGATCGAAACGGTGTACAGCCACCCGCAGCCGTTCCAGCAGTGCAGCCAGTTCCTGAACCGTTATCCGCACTGGAAAATTGAGTACACCGAAAGCACCTCGGCGGCGATGGAAAAAGTGGCGCAGGCAAACTCTCCTGCCGTCGCGGCACTCGGTAGCGAAGCGGGCGGCGCGCTGTATGGCTTACAGGTGCTGGAACGCAATCTGGCCAACCAGACGCAAAATATCACCCGTTTCGTGGTTCTTGCCCGCAAGGCCATCAACGTGTCCGACCAGGTTCCGGCGAAAACCACCCTGCTGATGGCGACCGGCCAGCAGGCGGGTGCGCTGGTTGAAGCGCTGCTGGTGCTGCGTAATCACAACCTGATCATGACGAAGCTGGAATCCCGCCCAATACATGGCAACCCGTGGGAAGAGATGTTCTATCTCGACGTTCAGGCCAACCTGGAGTCTGCATCCATGCAGAAAGCCCTGCGCGAACTGGGCGAGATCACACGCTCCATGAAAGTACTGGGCTGCTATCCGAGCGAAAACGTGGTCCCGGTCGATCCGGCTTAATGTTCGATAAAGCGGCTTTTCTTCATCCCTGCCACATTTACAGGCAGGGTGAAGATGGCACCGGAAAGTGGGTATTTCGCCAGCTCCTCCGCCTCCATATTTTCCCGCGTGGTGGTGATAAACAGCGTTTTCATATCGTCGCCGCCAAAGCAGACCATTGTCGGGCAGCGTACCGGCAGCCGGTATTCTTCCAGCTGTACGCCTTGCGGTGAAAACCGTGCGATACGCCAGCCGTCAAACAGTGCGCTCCAGTAGCAGCCTTCCTCATCCATTGCCGCTCCGTCGGGTATACCGTCTCCCTCACTAAAACGGCGAAACTCTTCGCGCTTACCGGGTTCCCCCTGCTCATCAAGCGGCGTACGGTAAATCACACCGTTCGGCGTATCAGAAGTAAACATCCACCGTTTGTCAGGACTAAACGCTAAACCGTTATGCCCCTGAATATCGCACTGGATCACTTTCGGTGTCAGGTCGTTGTCGATACGCATCAACATGGCGCCGTTATAATCTCCCGGCCCCCAGAACGTGCCCGCATAAAACCGTCCCTGATGGTCGGTGCCTCCATCGTTAAAGCGTGCAAGCTGCGGGTTGGACGGGTTATCGCAAACCTTACGCTGGAGCAGGCCGTGTTTATCGGTCAGCCAGATGGCGTTTCGCATCGCGACGATAAATCCGCCGCGTTCACGCAGGGCAAAACACCCAACTTCTTCATGGAATGAGAGCACCGAGTGTTCCGCGGTGGGCAGATGGTACCGATGAATCTCCCCTTCCAGAATATCCGCCCAGTAGAGCGCCTTTTCTTCAGCACTCCACGTCGGGCATTCGGGCAGATGCCCGGTATAGTTCAACAGCAGCTGCGGTTCAGCCATGACAGTTCCCCAAAATGAAAAAAGCCAGCATTGCTGGCTTTTAGTATATACATCATCAGATTACTGGCGACTGTCATTTGCCTGGCGCAACAGCGTGCGGCTTTCACTCTGGAATCGCGTGGCGTAATCACCGAACCAGTGCTCCACTTTACGGAAACTGTCGATAAACGCTTGTTTATCGCCGTGTTCCAGCAAGGTGATCGCTTCGCCAAAACGCTGATAGTAGCGCTTGATCAGCGCCAGGTTATTTTCAGACGACATGATGATGTCGGCGTAAAGCTGTGGATCCTGGGCAAACAGTCGCCCGACCATCGCCAGCTCCAGACGATAGATTGGCGAGGAAAGCGCCAGCAATTGTTCAAGCTGAACGTTCTCTTCCGCCAGGTGCAGACCATAGGCGAAGGTTGCAAAGTGGCGCAGCGCCTGAATAAACGCCATGTTCTGATCGTGCTCAACCGCACTGATACGGTGCAAACGTGCCCCCCAGACCTGAATCTGTTCCAGGAACCACTGATACGCTTCCGGCTGACGACCGTCGCAGTAAACCACTACCTGCTTCGCCAGGCTGCCGCTGTCCGGGCCAAACATCGGGTGTAACCCAAGCACGGGCCCGGTGTGCGCCGCCAGCATTGCCTGTAGAGGGCCATTTTTAACGGACGCCAGATCCACCAGAATGCAATCTTCCGGCAGCGGAGGAAGTTTCGCGATAATCTGCTCCGTCACATGAATCGGTACGCTGACGATAACCATTCCGGCATCCTTCATGAGTTCCGGCGCATGCGGCCAGTCCTCTTTTTCCAGGATGCGCACCTGATAGCCAGAAAGCGTAAGCATTTTTTCAAACAGACGCCCCATCTGGCCGCCGCCACCGACAATCACCACCGGACGCAGCGACGGACAGAGAGTTTTGAAGCCCTTGTCGTTTTCGCTGGAATAGGATTCCCGCATCACACGACGCAGGACATCTTCAATTAAGTCCGGTGAAACGCCCAGCGCCTGTGCCTCTTTACGGCGGGAGGCGAGCATAGAGGCCTCACGCTCCGGAACGTAAATTGGCAGGCCGTATTTGCTTTTAACTTCGCCGACCTCAGCAACCAGTGCCATGCGGCGCGCCAGCAGGTCCAGCAACGCCTTATCCACTTCATCAATTTGATCGCGTAATGCGGTCAATTCAGCAACCATAACTATCCTCTTATGCCAGACGCGTCGCCAGCTGGCCGTTCAAATCTTTGTGGATCTCACGCAGTAGCGCATCAGTGGTTTCCCAGCTGATGCAAGCATCCGTGACCGAGACGCCGGGCTTCATCGCGCTACGCGGCTGTTCCGATGACTGATTGCCTTCATGAATATTACTTTCAATCATCAGGCCGATAATTGAACGGTTACCATCTTTAATCTGTGCAATCACAGATTCTGCAACCGCAGGCTGGCGACGGTAATCTTTATTCGAATTACCATGACTGCAATCTACCATCAGCGCCGGACGCAGTCCCGCCTGTTCCATCTCTTTTTCACACTGCGCGACATCCGCCGGGCTGTAGTTTGGCGCTTTACCACCGCGCAGGATCACATGCCCGTCCGGATTGCCCTGCGTTTGCAGCAGGCATACCTGGCCCGCCTGGTTGATCCCGACAAAACGATGGGGCATGGCGGCGGCGCGCATGGCGTTAATCGCCGTGGCCAGGCTGCCGTCGGTACCGTTTTTAAAACCAACCGGCATAGACAGGCCAGACGCCATCTCGCGGTGGGTTTGTGACTCGGTGGTGCGCGCCCCAATCGCAGACCAGCTAAACAGATCGCCGAGGTACTGCGGGCTGTTCGGATCCAGCGCTTCGGTTGCCAGCGGCAGCCCCATGCTGACCAGCTCCACCAGCAGGCGACGCGCAATCTTCAGGCCCGCTTCCACATCAAACGAGCCATCCATGTGCGGATCGTTAATCAACCCTTTCCAGCCAACCGTTGTACGTGGCTTTTCAAAATAGACGCGCATCACCAGATAGAGGCTATCGCTGACCTCCTCCGCTAATGCTTTAAATCGACGAGCGTACTCAATGGCGGTTTCAGGATCGTGAATGGAGCAAGGACCACATACCACCAGCAGGCGCGGATCGCGGCCTGCGATAATGTCAGAAATGGTCTGGCGAGAGTGCTCAATCTGAGCTTCCTGCGCGACGCTCAGCGGGAATTCCGCCTTCAGTTGATCCGGGGTGATTAACACCTGTTCGTCAGTGATATGTACGTTGTTCAGCGCGTCTTTTTGCATGATTGCGATCCTGTAAAACTCGTTTGCGATAGTGGTTTTCCTCGAAGAGGTGACACAACGATAACACATCAAGTAAAGATTTCAATCCAAAATACGTACAGATTATTTTACAGTAGCCATTTAGATGCCAAATCACAGGTTAAAAACGTAAACTTAAAATTACACATACGCTTTTAATGCCAATCTACGCTCACACCAGGGACGCTATCCAGGCGCTGGCCGTTAGCTTAATTATCCTCGGGTGAATTGAGGGAAAGTTGCGTGGCTACATAAATCCTGGCAACAAAAAATGAATAAAAGTATGAATTCCAGCAGACTTAATTGAGCCTGCCTAAATTACTTTGAATATCGTGCCCTGTAAGATTTAGCTTAGGTCAAGACAGGGATATTTCTGACATAATGACGGCTTTGAGAAAGAATGGTATTCTGCCGGAAATTCATAAGGGCATCTATTTCCGGGGCGGTTTGGCGGATTCTGATGAGAAATACATTCTTGATCGCTTTGCTTCACCTCCCCCTGGCGCTAATGCTGTTCATTTTGGTGAGCCCTGCAAGGGCTGGCTCGCTCACGGAAACGGATAAATCGGTACGTTCGATTGTTTCTGGTATTGTAAGCTACACCCGATGGCCAGCACTTTCCGGCCAGCCTAAGCTCTGTATTTATGCCTCTTCCCGTTACAGACAGGCGCTCAGCAGTGAAGATGTAAATAACCCGTTGCCCTATAGTCCTGTCATTGTGCATAGCGATCGGGAAGCACTCGCAGCAAGGTGTGATGCCCTCTATTTCGGGAGCGAGTCGCCGACAAAACAACAGGAAATAATAAATCAATATCAGGGCCAGGCGTTGCTATTAATGTCAGAGCAAAATCCTGAATGCGTTATTGGCAGCGCATTTTGTCTGATAATAGAGCACAACAAGGTCAGGTTTTCCGTAAATCTGGATGCGCTGACGCGCAGTGGCGTAAGAGTCAATCCGGATGTATTAATGCTCGCACGGAATAAGAAGCATGAATAAGGAAGTCACACCAACACCGCGTCCGACGTTTAAAAGAACGTTGCGGCGAATCAGCATGATAAGCGTCATTATAACGATGACGTTTATATGGTTGCTGCTGTGTTTCGCTTCCGTGGTGACATTAAAGCAATACGCGCAAAAAAACCTCGAACTCACCGGCGCCACCATGAGCCACAGCCTTGAGGCTTCTCTGGTGTTCAACGATGCCGTGGCGGCAAATGAAACGCTGGCGACCCTCGGCAAGCAGGGGCAATTTGCCGTGGCGGAAGTGCTTAATGCACATCATAAACGGTTTGCCTGGTGGTCGTGGAACCCGGCGGATAATACCGACACGCTGGGCGCGCTGGTCAACCGGTGGTTGTTCCCTGTTCCTGTCGCACAGCCCATCATACATAACGGTAATGTGATTGGCGAAATTCGTCTGACCGCACGAGACAGCCTGATTAGCCACTTTATCTGGCTCTCATTTGCGGTCCTCACCGGCTGCATTCTTTTTGCCTCTGCCGTCGCATTGACCATCACCCGCTCGCTACATCATGGCATGGTTGTTGAAATGCAAAACATCACTGACGTTGTGCATGACGTCCGTACCAACCGCAACTTCTCTCGCCGGGTAACGGAAGGCCGCATTGAAGAGTTCCACCAGTTTGGTGAAGACTTCAACAGCCTGCTGGATGAAATGGAAGAGTGGCAGCTCAAGCTACAGGCGAAAAACGCTCAACTGTTGCGTACCGCCATGCACGATCCGCTCACGGGGCTTGCAAACCGCGCCGCGTTTCGCAACAACATTGCGGCCTTAATGAATGACGCTTCGGCAAAGACCAATTCTGCCCTGCTCTTCCTGGACGGTGATAACTTCAAGTTTATTAACGACACCTGGGGCCATGCCGCGGGCGACTGCGTACTGATCGAAGCCGCAAAAAGGATGGTCGAATTTGGCGAAAAACGTCATCAGTCTTACCGTCTTGGCGGCGACGAGTTTGCCATGATCCTTTATGGCGTCCACACCGCGCGTGAGGTCGAATATATTTGCGCTGCGCTGTCGCAGCAATTTATCCGTCCGTTTGATCTGCATAACGGACACACAGCATCAATGTCACTCAGCATTGGCTTTGCTCTGGCGTGGGAAAATGCCTCCGTCGAGGCATTACTGGAGCAAGCCGATCGCAATATGTACCTGGTCAAAAACCAGCGTTCGAAAACAACACCCTGAAAGGAAGACGATATGTTGAAGCGATACTTCGCGCCGTTGTTACTGGCATCTCTGGTTATGTCCGGGTGCCAGACGCCGGAGGGTAAATTCACACCAGAGCAAATCGCGGCCATGAAGTCCTACGGCTTTAACGAACTGAATGGCGACTGGTCCCTGGGCCTGTCGGATAAGATCCTGTTTGATAAAAATGACGCCAGACTGCGTCCGGAAAGTGAAACGCAGATCCAGACTATGGCCTCACGTCTGGCGGCAACCGGTCTGAATCACGCCCGGATGGACGGCCATACGGATAACTATGGCGAAGAGAGCTACAACGAAGCGCTTTCGTTAAAACGTGCCAATGTTGTAGCGGATGCCTGGGCGAAGGGCGCGAACATCCCGCGCAGCAACCTCACTACGCGGGGTTTAGGCAAAAAATACCCTCTCAGCAGCAACCGTACTGCGCAAGGGCGCGCTGAAAACCGCCGTGTTGCGGTAGTTATCAGCACGCCTTAAGGCTATTTAGCGGATGTGCCGGCGAGCGACACGCCTGAAGCCGCTCGCCAGCGCAGCCAGTCAATCACGATAAATACCGCCAGACTGACGCCCATTACCGGCAACGCCAGCCCCAGCAGGAGGCTTATCATGAACGTCACTCCTCTTCCCCACAGCGGCAATGCCAGCCAGCTTTGACAGAGCGTCTGTACCGGGTTCGCGGCTGACGTCGCAGGACGACGCATCCACCACATCCGGTATCCCCAGATAATCAGCACGCACAGCGCAACGCCAAACGCGATGAGCAGCAGCTGATTTGCCAGACCAAACAGGATTCCCATATGGAAATCCACGCCCCAGCGGGTGAGTTTAGCCATCAGCGGGAAATCCCCAAAGCGAGTCCTGTCCAGCACATTCAGAGATTGAGGGTCCACGGCAACGGCATCAACCTGCGTCGGCCAGCGGCGATCGATTTCCGTCACCGTCCAGGCCTGGTCGACCCTGCTTGCCGGACGGATCTCAACGTTGTTCGCATCAATTCCTGACTGGCGGGCGGCCTGCAATACGCTGTCAAAAAGCGACAGTTCAACAGGCATTTCAGGCATCGACATTCCGCCGTGATGACCACGATGTTCGGCGTGTTCATCCATCATTTCCGGTGCACCGGAAAGGGTGGTGTTTACCTGCGGCGTCAGCCAGTTCATCTCTGCACGCAGCTTATCGACGTTGCCACCGGCCCATTGTGACCAGGTTAACCCGGTGACTGAGAACAGCAGCATTCCCGCCAGTAACGTCCAGCCTAAGATCACATGCAGGCGACGACGATTCTGGAAACGATTGTTAATACGGCGCTTCGGTCGGGTATAGAACCACAGCGCGATCCCGCCCAGGGCAGCAACCCACATCCACGAGGCGGCTAACTCGCTATAGAGGCGCCCGAGGTTGCCCAGCATCAGCGAGGTATGCAGATAATCGATAGTCTGACGCAGCGGTAAAATCCCGCTGGTGCCGTACACGGTCATATCCCCTCGAACCTCAAGGCTGGCGGGATCAATAAAAATAGCCCGATGCTCGGAGGGACCCAGCGCCGGGTCGGCAAACATCACGCGGGTCGTTTCGCCCTCTTCCAGCCCCGGACGAACGGCATGCAGACGCAGGTCTGATTCTACGGCCTTTTCGGCCGCGGCAATTTGTGCAGCAAGAGGCTGCGCCTCACCCACGGCATCCGTGTGGAGTGCATGATGGTACAGCGCATTTTCAAGCTGCGGCGTGGCGACATACAGCGTACCGGTCAGCGCTGCGAAGAAAATAAACGGACCAACAAACAGCCCGATATAGAAATGGAGGCGACGCAGCAGGTTTCCCCATGCCGCGCGCGGAGTGCAGGTAGTCATACTTTTCCTTTTTAAGGCAAAAAGTGAGTGATTTTGTTTTAAAGGGAGAAAGCAGACCGACGCGGCGGCGCGCGGGTATCGGGGTAAAGCCAGGGGAAAAAGTGCCAGTGGCTGACCGCCTGACGAGGCGGCTTCATGCGCAGCCGCTGCAACACCACGCTGAGCAGAACGATAAGCGCCAGCATCACGCCCGGCACATGCGCTAACAGCACGCAGTAGCCGCAGGCTTCCGCATGGTCAACTGGCATGGAATGCGGCATATCCCCATGATGCTCGTCCATCGACATCATGCTCATGTCATGGTGCATGCCCGGCATGGCGCTCATGGGATCTTTTTGCAGCGAGACGGAGATCAGCGGCGCCACGACGATCAGCAGGATCGCAAACAGCGCGGTCAATGCCGCTGAGCGTTTCCAGCTATGCTGATGCAGTACGTTATCCACTTACCCTCCACCCAAGAGGCGAACATTGTAAATGATTTATGACGGAAGGGTTAACGCGAGAGTTGCGATGGGATAAAAAAAGGGCCAGCCTTTCGGCCAGCCCTTTCTGACAGGATGTCGCTTAAGCGAATCTTAGTTCAGACGCTCTTTAATACGAGCAGACTTACCAGTACGCTCACGCAGGTAGTACAGTTTAGCTTTACGTACAGCACCACGACGTTTAACAGCAATGCTGTCAACTACCGGAGAGTGAGTCTGGAAGACACGCTCAACGCCTTCGCCGTTGGAAATTTTACGAACAGTGAATGCAGAGTGCAGACCGCGGTTACGAATAGCGATAACCACGCCCTCGAATGCCTGCAGACGTTTTTTGGAACCTTCAACAACCCATACTTTCACTTCCACGGTGTCACCTGGACGGAAGGAAGGTACGTCCTGCTTCATCTGCTCTTGTTCAAGTTGCTTAATAATGTTGCTCATAATTTAATCTCTTATCCTGGGTAAACTGATATTCGGGAGCGTATTACGCTTTCCCATCATGTTCATGCTGCTGGTGCGCATGTTCGGTTTTGAACTCGGCCAGCAACTTTGCTTGCTCTTCAGTCAGAGCCAGGTTTTCCAGAAGTTCAGGTCTTCTAAGCCAGGTCCGGCCCAGCGACTGCTTCAAACGCCAGCGACGTATCTCGGCATGGTTTCCAGACAGTAACACTGCCGGGACTGCCATCCCTTCTAACACTTCAGGACGAGTATAGTGTGGACAGTCCAGCAATCCATCGGCAAAGGAATCTTCCGTTGCCGAAGCTTCATGGCCCAGAACCCCCGGAATAAACCGGGCGACGGAGTCAATCAGCGTCATTGCTGGTAACTCACCACCGCTGAGAACGTAATCGCCGATAGACCATTCTTCGTCAATCTCGGTTTGAATTACGCGCTCATCTATCCCTTCGTAGCGACCACAGACCAGAATCAGCTTTTGATTCGTCGCCAGTTCGCTCACGCCCGCTTGATCAAGCTTGCGTCCCTGAGGTGACAGATAAATCACCTTCGCGCCTTCACCTGCCGCGGCTTTTGCTGTGTGAATGGCGTCCCGTAAGGGTTGCACCATCATCAACATCCCCGGTCCGCCGCCGTAAGGACGATCGTCCACGGTACGGTGCCGGTCATGCGTGAAGTCACGAGGACTCCAGCTCTGGATGCTCAGCAGGCCATTCTTTACTGCCCGGCCAGTTACCCCGTAATCGGTAATCGCGCGGAACATTTCAGGAAACAGGCTAATTATGCCAATCCACATAGCGCCGTCTTTTACCGTTTATCCGGAGAATTTAAAAACCAGGATCCCAATCTACTTCAATGGTTTGAGTAGTGAGATCGACTTTCTTGATAACCTGTCCATCGAGGAACGGGACCAACCGCTCCTTGATGCCAAATGCATCTTTCAGGTTTGCCTTAATGACGAGAACGTCATTTGACCCGGTTTCCATCATGTCGATGACTTTCCCCAGGCTGTAGCCTTCAGTGGTCACTACCTGGCAACCCATAAGGTCCTTCCAGTAGTAGTCACCCTCTTCCAGTTGCGGCAACTGCGACGAATCCACGACAATTTCACAATTAGTCAGCGCATTCGCGGCATCTCGATCGTCAATGCCTTTCAGCTTGATGATGATGTCCTGATTGTGGTGACGCCAGCTTTCCAGCTCGACCTCTTCCCACTTACCGGCTTTCTGGATAAACCAGGGCTGGTAATCAAAAATGCTATCAGCGTCTTCAGTGGAGGAAAACACTCTGAGCCAACCACGGATACCGTAGCAAGAACCCATTTTTCCCAATACGATCGGTTCAACAGGTGCTTTATTGCTCATCATGACCACCGTGACAGATTAAGCTGCTTTGTTTGCTGCTTTGATCAGCGTAGCAACGCGATCGGAAACAGTAGCGCCCTGGCCAACCCAGTGAGCGATACGATCCAGATCCAGACGAGTTTCTTCTTCTGCGCCAGAGGCCAGTGGGTTGAAGAAACCAACGCGCTCAATGAAGCGACCGTTGCGTGCATTACGGCTGTCAGTCACAACAACCTGGTAGAACGGACGCTTTTTAGCGCCGTGACGTGCTAAACGAATAGTTACCATAACATCCTCTTGTGTGAATAAAACAACCGGGCCCCATCGAGGAACGGAGCCCGGGTGTCATATTAAAAGCCCGAAAATTTTACTCATTTTCGGGCAAAAAGCAATCTCAAAAGCGATTATCGCCCAGGAAAACCGGGCGGCATCATGCCTTTCATGCCGCGCATCATCTTCGCCATGCCGCCTTTCTTCATTTTCTTCATCATGCGCTGCATGTCGTCGAACTGTTTCAGAAGGCGGTTAACGTCCTGGACCTGCATGCCGCAACCGGCTGCGATACGGCGCTTGCGGGAACCTTTGATGATTTCTGGCTTCGCGCGCTCTTTCAGCGTCATCGAGTTGATGATTGCCTCCATACGCACCAGCACTTTGTCATCCATCTGGGATTTGACGTTGTCCGGGATCTGCCCCATACCCGGCAGTTTACCCATCAGGCTTGCCATACCGCCCATGTTTTTCATCTGACGCAGTTGCTCAAGGAAGTCGGTCAGATCGAAACCGTCACCTTTTTTCAGCTTGCTGGCGAGTTTTTCAACCTGCGCGCGGTCAACCTTGCTTTCGATATCTTCGATCAGCGACAGCACGTCGCCCATGCCGAGGATACGGGAGGCAATACGATCCGGGTGGAACGGCTCCAGCGCTTCGGTTTTCTCGCCCACGCCGAGGAACTTAATTGGCTTACCAGTAATATGACGAATAGACAGCGCCGCACCGCCGCGAGCGTCACCGTCGACTTTGGTCAGCACCACGCCGGTTAACGGCAGGGCTTCGTTAAACGCTTTTGCGGTGTTTGCCGCATCCTGACCGGTCATGGCGTCGACAACAAACAGGGTCTCTACCGGATTGATAGAAGCATGAACCTGCTTGATTTCGTCCATCATCGCTTCGTCAACGTGCAGTCGACCGGCGGTATCCACCAGCAGCACGTCGTAGAATTTCAGCTTCGCCTCTTTCAGCGCTGCGTTAACGATGTCAACAGGCTTCTGCGCCACGTCGGACGGGAAGAAGTCTACGCCAACCTGCTCGGCCAGCGTTTCCAGCTGTTTGATCGCCGCCGGGCGATACACGTCCGCCGAAACCACCAGCACTTTTTTCTTGTGCTTTTCGCGCAGGAATTTCCCCAGCTTACCGACGCTGGTGGTTTTACCCGCACCTTGCAGACCCGCCATCAGCACGACGGCCGGTGGCTGAGCCGCCAGGTTAAGCACCTGATTCTCTTCGCCCATCGCCGAAACCAGCTCGTTACGGACGATTTTGACGAACTCCTGACCCGGAGTCAGGCTCTTGTTAACTTCATGACCAACCGCTTTCTCTTTCACGCGGTTGATAAAATCACGCACGACCGGCAACGCAACGTCTGCTTCCAGCAGCGCCATGCGCACTTCGCGCAGCGTTTCCTTGATGTTCTCTTCGGTGAGGCGTCCACGGCCGCTGATGTTGCGCAGCGTGCGCGACAAACGATCGGTTAAATTATCAAACATTGTCTCTCGCCTGGGGTAGAAACGTTAGGTCGCCTGGGCGACACATACACAGAATTTTGCCGGAGTATAACATGAAGGCGCCTTTGTTGTTATGCAACGGTTGGAGCAGGCGTCACGTAACGTTATACTGCTTCTCTTTCTTATTAAGACAACTGTCGACGCCTATATGCCTGTTTTCGCACTGATCGCCCTTGTTGCCTACTCTGTCAGCCTCGCGCTGATCATTCCTGGCCTGCTGCAAAAAAACAGCGGCTGGCGGCGCATGGCTATTCTTTCGGCAGTGATCGCACTGATTAGCCATGCGTTTGCGCTGGAATCACGCATCATTCCCGGCGACGGCAGCGTGCAAAATCTGAGCGTGCTGAACGTCGGCTCGCTGGTCAGCCTGATGATCTGTACGGTCATGACCATTGTCGCGTCTAAAAATCGTGGCTGGCTGCTGCTGCCGATAGTCTACGCCTTTGCGCTGATCAACCTGGCGTTAGCCACGTTCATGCCCAATGAGTTTATTACCCATCTGGAAGCCACGCCGGGGATGCTGGTGCATATCGGCCTGTCTCTATTCTCCTACGCGACGCTGATCATCGCCGCCCTTTACGCCATGCAGCTCGCCTGGATCGACTACCAGCTGAAAAATAAAAAGCTGGCGTTTAACCATGAAATGCCGCCGCTGATGGTGATTGAGCGTAAGATGTTCCACATCACCCAGGTCGGCGTGGTTTTGCTGACGCTGACGCTGTGCACGGGCTTGTTTTATATGAAGAACCTGTTCAGCGTGGAGAATATCGATAAAGCGGTCCTCTCCATCATCGCGTGGTTTGTCTATATTGTCCTGTTATGGGGCCATTATCATGAAGGCTGGCGCGGTCGTCGCGTGGTCTGGTTCAACGTTGCGGGTGCGGGCATTCTCACGCTTGCCTATTTTGGTAGCCGCTTCATACAGCAATTTGCTGGCTAAGTAACAAAAGGAGTTCCCCCTGGAACACATCTCTACCACCACGCTGATCGTCATTCTGGTCATCATGGTGGTCATCTCCGCTTATTTCTCTGGCTCTGAAACCGGCATGATGACGCTGAACCGCTACCGGTTACGTCATCGCGCCAAGCAGGGTAACCGTGCCGCGCGTCGTGTCGAAAAGCTTCTGCGTAAGCCGGACCGTCTGATTAGCCTGGTGCTTATCGGTAACAACCTGGTCAATATTCTCGCCTCTGCACTGGGCACCATCGTCGGGATGCGTCTGTACGGCAATGCAGGCGTGGCGATTGCCACAGGTGTGCTCACGTTTGTGGTACTGGTGTTTGCGGAAGTGCTACCCAAAACCATCGCGGCGCTTTACCCGGAAAAAGTCGCCTACCCGAGCAGCTTCCTGTTAGCACCGCTGCTTATTCTGATGATGCCGCTGGTCTGGCTGCTGAATATGGTGACACGGGTGCTGATGCGCATGGTTGGTATAAAGGCAGACGTCACCATCAGTAGCGCGCTCAGCAAAGACGAACTGCGTACCATCGTGAACGAATCCCGCTCGCAGATCTCCCGTCGCAATCAGGACATGCTCCTGTCGGTGCTGGATCTGGAAAAGGTCAGCGTTGACGACATCATGGTGCCGCGCAATGAAATCGTCGGGATTGATATTAACGACGACTGGAAGGCCATTGTCCGCCAGCTGACGCACTCCCCGCACGGGC
This sequence comes from Enterobacter cloacae complex sp. 402C9, assembly GCF_050030745.1. Taxonomy (NCBI): domain Bacteria; kingdom Pseudomonadati; phylum Pseudomonadota; class Gammaproteobacteria; order Enterobacterales; family Enterobacteriaceae; genus Enterobacter; species Enterobacter cloacae complex sp. 402C9. The sequence continues at coordinate 3,499,943 of NZ_JBLGUW010000001.1, forward strand.
GTATCGTCCTCTATCGCGATTCTCTCGACGATGCCATCAGCATGCTGCGTGTGCGCGAGGCCTATCGTCTGATGACTGAGAAAAACGAGTTCACCAAAGAGGTGATGCTGCGCGCCGCCGACGAAATTTACTACGTGCCGGAAGGCACCCCATTGAGCACGCAGCTGGTGAAGTTCCAGCGAAACAAGAAGAAAGTCGGTCTGGTGGTGGATGAATACGGCGACATACAGGGGCTGGTGACGGTCGAAGATATTCTGGAAGAGATTGTCGGGGACTTTACCACGTCAATGTCGCCTTCCCTTGCAGAAGAAGTCACCCCGCAAAACGACGGGTCAGTGCTTATCGACGGCAGCGCCAACATTCGTGAAATCAATAAAGCGTTTAACTGGCATTTGCCGGAAGACGAAGCGCGGACGATGAACGGAATGATCCTGGAAGCGCTGGAAGAGATCCCGGCGGCAGGCACGCGCGTGCGCATTGAGCAGTATGATATTGATATTCTGGACGTTCAGGACAACATGATTAAGCAGGTGAAGGTCCTGCCCGTTAAACCTTTACGCGAAAGTATCGCCGAGTAATGTTGTAGGCCGGGTAAGGCGAAGCCGCCACCCGGCACTACGGGTCGGCAAATTACGCTTTCGCTTTCGCCACGGTCACCATCGCAGCGCGAATAGTACGACCGTTCAGGGTATACCCTTTCTGCATCACGCCCAGCACGTTACCCGCGGCAACGTCTTCGGATTCCACCATCGCAATGGCCTGGTGAACGTTTGGATCCAGTGGTACATCCGTATCGGCAATCACTTCAACACCGAACTTACGCACCACATCCAGCATGGATTTCAGCGTCAGCTCGATGCCTTCAATCATCGCCGCATTATCCGGATTAGCTTTATCCGCCACTTCCAGCGCGCGATCCAGGCTGTCGATCACCGGAAGCAGTTCGTTGACGAATTTCTCCAGCGCAAATTTGTGCGCCTTTTCAACGTCCAGCTCGGTACGACGGCGCAGGTTTTCCATTTCCGCTTTGATACGCAGTACGCCATCGCGTTCGCGATTCTGCGCTTCTACCAACTGAGCTTCCAGATTGGCAATTTTTTCATCGCGCGGGTCCACCTGCTCAGCAGACGTGTCTGGCTCTACTGCCTCAACTTCATCGTGCTGTTCCGTGATAATTTCTTCAGGGGCTTGCCCCTCAGGCGTTTTCTGTTCTTTACTACTCATGAATTTCTCCGCGTTTTTCTGCATTCATCTCGCTAACTTCGCTTATTATGGGGATCAGTTTCATGGATTCAAGGGAACAAGGCAGATTGTCATCATTCATCAGGCACAAGGACCTCCAGAAAATGAATAATCATTTCAGGTGTATTGGGATCGTCGGCCATCCGCGTCACCCTACCGCATTGACGACACATGAAATGTTGTATCGCTGGTTGTGTGGTAAAGGCTATGAAGTGATGGTCGAGCAGCAGATCGCCCAGGAGTTGCAGCTTAAAAGCGTCAGAACCGGCACGCTGGCGGAAATTGGCCAGCAGGCGGATCTCGCCGTGGTGGTCGGCGGCGACGGCAATATGCTGGGCGCGGCGCGAACGCTGGCTCGCTATGATATTAAGGTTATTGGTATTAACCGTGGCAATCTTGGTTTCCTGACCGACCTCGACCCGGACAATGCGCAACAGCAGCTGGCGGACGTGCTGGAAGGTCACTATATCAGTGAAAAACGGTTTTTACTTGAAGCCCAGGTATGCCAGCAGGATTGCCAGAAGCGCATCAGCACCGCTATTAACGAGGTGGTTCTCCACCCTGGTAAAGTGGCGCACATGATCGAGTTCGAAGTCTATATCGACGAAATCTTCGCTTTCTCGCAGCGCTCTGACGGGCTGATTATTTCAACCCCGACGGGGTCAACTGCCTACTCGCTTTCAGCCGGAGGCCCAATCCTGACGCCCTCGCTGGATGCGATCACCCTGGTGCCGATGTTCCCGCATACGCTCTCGGCGCGTCCGCTGGTGATAAACGGCGACAGCACCATCCGCCTGCGTTTTTCACATCGCCGCAGCGACCTGGAGATCAGCTGCGACAGCCAGATTGCGCTTCCCATTCAGGAAGGAGAAGATGTCCTCATTCGCCGTTGCGATTATCACCTGAACCTTATCCATCCAAAAGATTACAGTTATTTCAATACATTAAGCTCAAAACTCGGCTGGTCAAAAAAATTGTTCTGATTTTACATCCAGCGCTTTACTGTATATAAAACCAGTTTATACTGTATACAAACACAGTTATGGTTTTTCATACAGGAAAACAATTATGCTGGCACAACTGACCATCAGCAACTTTGCCATTGTTCGTGAGCTTGAGATCGACTTCCATAGCGGAATGACGGCGATTACCGGTGAAACCGGTGCAGGTAAATCCATTGCCATTGATGCCCTCGGCTTGTGCCTCGGGGGTCGTGCAGAGGGTGATATGGTGCGCACAGGTGCGGCCCGTGCCGATCTCTGCGCCCGCTTCTCGTTAAAAGACACGCCTGCCGCCCTGCGCTGGCTGGAAGCGAACCAGCTGGAAGATGGACGTGAGTGTTTACTTCGTCGCGTTATCAGCAGTGACGGCCGCTCCCGCGGTTTTATCAATGGTACAGCGGTTCCCCTTTCCCAGCTTCGCGAGCTGGGCCAGCTGCTCATCCAGATCCATGGTCAGCACGCGCACCAGCAGCTAATCAAACCCGAACAGCAGAAAGCCCTGCTCGATGGCTACGCGGGTGAGTACGCGCTTACTCAACTCATGGCGGAGCACTATCGTCAGTGGCATCAAAGCTGCCGCGAACTTGCGCAGCATCAACAGCAAAGCCAGGAGCGTACCGCGCGCGCCGAGCTGCTGGAATATCAGTTGAAAGAGCTGAACGAATTTAACCCTCAGGCGGGTGAATTTGAGCAAATCGACGAGGAGTACAAGCGTCTGGCCAACAGCGGTCAGCTGCTTTCCATCAGCCAGAATGCCCTGAACATGCTGGCGGATGGCGAAGACGTGAATTTGCAGAGCCATCTGTATACCGTGCGTCAGCTTGTGACCGAACTGACCGGCATGGACAATAAGCTTTCTGGCGTACTGGAAATGCTGGAAGAAGCCGCGATTCAGATTTCAGAAGCCGGGGATGAGCTGCGCCACTACTGTGAACGTCTGGATCTCGACCCGAACCGTCTGTTCGAGCTTGAGCAACGCATCTCCCGTCAGATTTCACTGGCGCGTAAGCATCACGTTACCCCGGAAGAGCTGCCGAATTACTATCAGTCTCTGCTGGAGGAACAGCAGCAGCTGGAGGATCAGGCCGATTCCCTCGAAACCTTGTCTCTGGCGGTTAATCTGCATCATCAGCAGGCGCTGGAAACGGCGAAACGGCTGCACGACGTGCGACAGCACTATGCTCTGGAGCTTAGCCAGCATATTACCGACAGCATGCATACGCTGGCGATGCCGCATGGGGTGTTCACTATTGATGTTCGCTTTGAAGAGCATCACCTGACGGCGGAAGGCGCAGACCGCGTAGAATTCCGCGTCACCACCAACCCGGGCCAGCCTTTACAGGCGATTTCGAAAGTGGCTTCTGGCGGTGAACTGTCGCGTATCGCCCTGGCCATTCAGGTGATTACCGCCCGTAAAATGGAAACCCCGGCGTTGATTTTCGATGAAGTGGATGTGGGTATCAGCGGCCCGACCGCGGCCGTTGTCGGCAAACTGCTGCGTCAGTTGGGTGAATCGACGCAGGTTATGTGTGTGACTCACCTGCCGCAGGTCGCCGGCTGTGGTCATCACCACTTTATCGTTAGCAAGGAAACCGATGGCGAAATGACGGAAACGCACATGAAACCGCTGGATAAACGCTCACGCTTGCAGGAGCTGGCACGCCTGCTGGGGGGCAGTGAAGTCACCCGTAATACGCTCGCGAATGCGAAAGAACTGCTGGCGGCATAAACTTTTTCGGGATCTCAGGGTCATACAGAACAATAAAAACGCCGCCAGACCAGTTTCAAAGTGGGGCAAGGTCTATTATCATCGGCATATTACATATGAGCCGCGTACTGCTCGGGCCCGAAAAGGAATCAAATCACTATGCGCTGTAAAACGCTGACCGCTGCCGCAGCGGTTCTTCTGATGTTGACCGCAGGCTGTTCCACTCTGGAGAAAGTGGTTTACCGTCCTGATATCAACCAGGGGAACTACCTTACTCCTAACGATGTGTCCAAAATCCGCGTAGGTATGACACAACAGCAGGTCGCTTATGCCCTGGGAACCCCGATGATGTCCGATCCGTTCGGCACAAACACCTGGTTCTATGTATTCCGCCAGCAGCCTGGCCATGAAGATGTGACCCAGCAAACCCTGACGCTGACCTTCAGCAGTGCCGGCGTGCTGACCAACATCGACAACAAGCCTGCCCTGACCAAATAATCAGGCGCCAGCAACGCAAAAAGGTGCTCAATGAGCACCTTTTTTGTGTATGTTTATTTGGCTACTTACCGGATTTCTCTGCTCGCTGACGGCGCAACTCTTTCGGGTCGGCAATCAGCGGACGATAGATTTCAACCCTGTCGCCCTCTTTCAGCACATCACCGAGCTTAACCGGACGGCTATAAATGCCGACTTTATTCTTCGCCAGGTCAATATCACGGCGAAGTTCAAGGATACCTGAGGCCCGGATAGCCGCCTCAACGATGGCACCCTCTTCCAGCGTCACGCGCTGCAAATACTGCTTCTCCGGCAGCGCATACACCACCTCAACAGCAATCTTATGCGACACTGTAAACCTCTTTGGCGCGGGTGGTGAACGCCTGAACCATATTCGAGGCCAGCTCTTTAAAGATACGGCCAAACGCCAGTTCGATCAGCTTATTGGTAAATTCAAAATCCAGATGAAACTCAATGCGGCAGGCGTCAGCGCTCAGCGGCGTAAACTTCCACCCCCCCATCAGTTTTTTAAACGGACCATCCACCAGATGCATCAAAATACTCTGATTGCTCGTCAGGGTATTGCGCGTGGTGAACGTTTTGCTGATCCCCGCTTTGGAGACATCCACGGCCGCAGTCATCTGCGTCGGGCCGGATTCCAGCACCCGGCTACCGGTGCATCCCGGAATAAATTCCGGATAGGACTGAACGTCGTTCACTAACTGATACATTTGTTCCGCGCTGTAGGGAACAAGCGCAGTACGGCTAATCTGAGGCATAGCATTTTCCATGGTCACACAACAGACAAATAATAACATTTATCACCTGTTAAAAAAACGCTAAGGCTTATCTCGTGCTAAGATAGCGCGTTAGACCTCACAGGACGCAATGAGGTGACTTTTTAAAATCAGATTACCGACGGCTTTACGACACTTATGACGAAGAAAAAAGCACATAAACCTGGTTCGGCGACTATTGCGCTCAACAAGCGTGCTCGCCACGAGTATTTCATCGAAGAAGAATTCGAGGCCGGCCTTGCGTTGCAGGGCTGGGAAGTAAAATCGCTGCGTGCCGGGAAAGCCAACATCGGCGACAGCTATGTGATCCTGAAAGACGGTGAGGCCTTCCTGTTCGGCGCGAACTTTACGCCGCTGACCGTCGCCTCTTCACATTACGTCTGCGATCCTACTCGTACCCGTAAGCTGCTGCTGAACAAGCGCGAACTGGAATCCCTCTACGGACGTATCAACCGCGAAGGCTTCACCGTAGTTGCGCTCTCTTTGTACTGGAAAAACGCCTGGTGCAAAGTAAAAATCGGCGTGGCGAAAGGTAAGAAACAGCACGACAAGCGTACTGAGCTGAAAGCACGCGAGTGGCAGCTCGACAAAGCACGTATCATGAAAAACGCAGGACGTTGATTCTGCGCACTTATTGTACTATTCAATAAGTTAGCGTTTCGGGCTGGTGTCGAGGACGAGAAATCTGGTATACTGAGTTCAACACTATTGGGGCTGATTCTGGATTCGACGGGATTTGCGAAACCCAAGGTGCATGCCGAGGGGCGGTTTGCCTCGTTAAAAGCCGCAAAAAAATAGTCGCAAACGACGAAAACTACGCTTTAGCAGCTTAATAACCTGCTAAGAGCCCTCTCTCCCTAGCTTCCGCTCTTAAGACGGGGATCAAAGAGAGGTCAAACCCAAAAGAGATCGCGTGGAAACCCTGCCTGGGGTTGAAGCGTTAAAACTAATCAGGCTAGTTCGTTAGTGGCGTGTTTGTCCGCAGCTGGCGTGCGAATGTAAAGACAAACTAAGCATGTAGTACCGAGGATGTAGAAATTTCGGACGCGGGTTCAACTCCCGCCAGCTCCACCAAACATTCATTCATTATGCATCATGAACCTTAAAAAAGCCTGTAACTTCAACGAGTTACAGGCTTTTTTGTTGCATGTGTGGTCATGATCTCTGTATGAATCTTGAGCATTATGTATCTTGTTTTGCACCGCGTTGCCAGAACGCTAAAAAAACAAGGTGCAAAAACATGCCTAAGGTATTGAAATCCCTAACCAATACCGAGATCGCTGCCGCCAAGCCGCAGAAGACCGAGTATATGCTGCGCGATGGCGACGGACTGGCTTTGTTGATTAAGCCATCCGGCAGAAAGATCTGGTACTTCGAATACACTCCCCCGGCGCTGAAAAAACGGACCAAAATCAGCATTGGCCCCTACCCGGTAGTCACCCTCGCCATGGCGCGAGATTTCAGGTTGCAATACCGGCGTTTACTCGTGCAGGGCATCGACCCGCAGGCCCATCTGGAGCAGGTTGCAGAGGAGCAACGACTCCAGAATGAATGCACGCTGGAAAAAGTTGCGGAACAGTGGCTCAAAGAGAAGAAACGGACCAGCGATCTTAGCGAAGATCACGCCAAAGATGTCTGGCGTTCGCTGGAGATGCACGTCTTCCCTTCTCTGGGCAATACGCCCGTCACCGAGATCCGCCCGAAGATGCTCAAGGAACACCTCACACCGCTGGAAGAACAGGGCATCCTCGAAACGCTGCGGCGGGTCATCTCACGGCTCAATGAAATCTTCCGCTTTGCCATCTCCGAAGAGCTCATCGAGTTCAATCCGGCTGACAACCTGGTCGCCCGCTTTAAGAAACCGAAAAAGCAGAACATGCCCGCCCTCCACCCCAGCGAGTTGGGCAGGTTAATGCTGGCGCTACAGAACGCATCTATCCGCAAGGAAACACGCTGCCTTATCGAATGGGAGCTACTGACCTGGGTTCGCCCCGGCGAAGCCGTCAGCGCCCGCTGGTGCGACATCGATATGAAAAAAGCGGAATGGCGGATCCCTGACACCTTTATGAAGATGAACCGTTCTCACACGGTGCCACTCAGCAAACAGGCGCTGCGCGTTCTTCAGATCATGGAGCCCGTCAGCCGCCATCGTCCGTGGGTCTTCCCCAGTATTCGTAAACCACTGGAACACATGCACCAGCAGACCGCCAACGCCGCGCTTATACGTATGGGGTTTGGTGGTGAGCTGGTCGCCCACGGCATGCGCAGCGTCGCCAGAACGGCGGGGGCAGGTCATTTTCCCCGCGAAGTCCTGGAGTCTGCGCTGGCACACCAGAAAGAAGACGAGATCGAAGCGGCCTACAACCGCAGCGACTATCTGGAACAAAGGCGACCGCTCATGCAGTGGTGGGGAAACTACGTTGATGCCGCCAGACGGCAGGCGCTGCTCGGTGCTGAAGAACCGCTACAGATCGTGGAAGGAGAATAATGTGATCAGTCCCATTCGTCAGAATCTGTTTGAACGGGAATGTGAGATGCCGCTGCTGGAAGCGCGGCATCTCGCCCTTCTGCTTCTCGGCCTCGATGCTTCCCAACCTGCAAACGCCCTGCCGGAAGAACATCAGGAGAATTACCGAATCCTGCACGACGCCATCAGCCGCACCATCAAAGCTACAGGCATGGTCAGCGCCCCGGCGAACAAACGCATGTTCTATGCCGATGAGATGTTCGCGCTAGCCTGGCGGCTTATAGATGACGAACTGACGCCACCAGAAGTGAAAGACCGCAGCCTGAAGGCGGTGATGAAACTGTCGCGTAACAGCCGTGGCCGCAAGTGGCTGAAGACACTCGGCGACGATGCGCTGCCAGATCTCACGGCTTAAGCACAACCTTCCCTGCGTGGGATGCATAAGCGCGACAAAGCGCGGGAGAATACTGCCCGACTCTGCTGGTTGCTGGTTCAACTTCTGGTTGAGGAAACTGACGGACGGTATGGGACGTCTGATAAACCGGCTTCGGATAGGATACTTCGGAAGCTGAAGGCGCTGGCGCAGGAGCTGGGATTGCCGTCTGATGGGATTGGGCGTGGGACGTTTTATGAGGTGTTGAAGATGGGGAGGGAGAAGAGAACGTAGATAGGCCCTCCCAGTGTCGGGTAATAGAGAACCGATTAAGCTCTGAATCCTCACACGTATAGTCGGCTTCGTGTAAGGACATATCAATTGCTTTCTGCTTGAGGCTCGCGTTAATTGCCAGTGACCTGTAGTGTATTCTTTTCAGTGGTTTAGACGAGTACCCTGCGGGCTGAGAAAGTCGCGTTGTCAAAAGAGTGTTTCTTTAATGCTAATTTCGTCAACACGGAGAATAGAAGACATGTTGAACCCCTCAATGTCTGATCTGGTAAGGTGTATGGGAACTCAACTCCAGAAGAACTTTTCGAGTGCATTTGCCGGATAACTGATGATACTGGTCGAGATTATTCTTCAATAATTCATGGGCGTTGCTTACCGCATTCTGCAGTGCGTGAGTTGAAATCGAAGCAAAATTAACCAAAAATAAGCTTAGGGCTGATTGCTACCTTCCTAGCACTGCCTAAGACATGTGTGTGCCAAAAACGGACATAGGTATGGATTTTGTCTGTTTCGCCTTTACGTATTCGATAAAATTGATTGAAAATTAAGTACTTCAGTAGTAGGTTGAAGTAAGTTGCGATCGTAAAATATGGATTGTTATTTTGATGATACCGTCAAAAATTAAACCCTCACAATTAACACGTGTTGGATACACATACCAAGACCTTATGTGTATTCGCACATTGATCAATTGGTTTCACGATCCAGAGAAGTACCAGTGGATAAGCATAGAAGGCAATCAAGGGCTTGAGCATGTTAAGAGCCTTGATGATGTTATTTGCTTTACAGCCAGTGGAGAATATGAACTCTATCAGGTCAAATTTACAATTGATTCTGAACGTGACGATTTACATTTAGATTTCGATTGGCTACTCAAGAAGAAGGATAAGGGCACATCCCTTATCGAAAAATGGTCAGCAGACATAGAGAAGTTCGGTTCCTCCAGCACAATAGCGATTGCTAAGCTTATTACAAATAGAATACCTGACCAAGTTCTATCAAATTGCCTAATAGATAAAAAAATTGATTACTCTCTCGTTCCGGAAGACGTCAAATCAAAAATATTAGCTCAACTTGGTAGTGAAGAGAAGTCCATAGCTTTTTTCGAAACTCTTATTTTCGAACATAGCCAAAAGGAAATTGATGATTTAGAGTTGCACCTACGTGACTCGCTTGTACCAGACCACGCAAATGAAGAAAGTTGGCTTCAGTTATTAAAAACCGTTGAGCGCTGGGCTTCACGGAAAAGAGAACCGGCACCAGATGGCAAAATCTACCTTAAGCATATACATGAAATTTTAACGCTCGGCTCCAAGAAAACTATTTCTCAGTTTTTTGAAATTCCTGGCGGCTACAAACCACCAACAGATGAATTTCATAATGAAATTCTTAACGCTATAGCTATCCCTGGCTGCCATGTTATATCAGGATTACCCGGAATGGGGAAAAGTACTTTTCTATCCTTTTTAACTGACCAGCTAATAGAATCGAAAACGCCTGTTATCCGACATCATTATTACTTATCCCCTCAGTTTATTGGCGACAGAATTGCTTTTAATAATGCAGCTCATTCACTACAAAGCCAGATTAGAACACTTTATCCCAATGACTTCGATAGCGATAAACTTGATGCTCAACATCTAGAGACTTGGATAAGCAAGGCGGTAATTAAAGCTGCAGAAAATGGCAAAACTCTAGTTATAATTATTGATGGATTAGATCATGTTTATCGTGAAAGATCGGATATTAGCCAACTCGAACATTTAGTTAACCGGATTACCCCCTTTAAAGGAAAAGTTTGTTTGCTATTCGGAACACAACCAATAAGCGACGAGCATCTTCCCAATTCCCTATTACGTTCAGCTCCAAGAGAACATGCCTGGATAGATATTCCACCTATGGGGCTTGATGCTATAAAGTCGAGACTCGACTTTATAGCATCGAACAATGAAATAAAAGTAGCAGGCAATAAAGATCACAAACAAAATAAAATAGTAGAAATTTCACAGGCTCTACTCGACATTTCACATGGATATCCTCTTCATATTATTTACTCTTTAAACAGTTTGCAGTTAGCAGATAAAAATATCAGTAAATATGATGTGGAACGACTACCAACTTGTCCTGATGGCGATATTCATGAATATTATGAGAATCTATGGGTATCACTATCTGAAGGAGCAAAAGAAATTCTTCTGCTTATAGCAAATGCAGATTTTTCATGGCCGGATAAAACACACATCAGTTACTGTTTTGAAGATAGCCTAACTTTCCAAACCAGCTTTTCAGAAATTCAACACCTCATTGAACAAAGACTAAGTGGGATATATCCTTTTCATAGCAGCCTATTCGTATACCTAAGACGCAAAGAATCCTTCGTTCAATCAAGAGATAGGTTAAATAGAATTTCTAAAATTTGGATCAATACACATGCTCCAGAGTATTGGCGGTGGGGTTGGGAATGGATCATTGAAGCTAACCTCGGGAATTTCACCCCACTTTTTCAAGGAGTAGATAGGGACTGGCTTGTTCAATCTCTCTGCAATGGTTATCCTCTAGAGCATATAGAACATATATTCAGTGTTGCAGAACGTATCGCATTTGATCAAAACCTATATTCTGAGTTGTTGAGACTGCGAATTTTGAAAACAAGGCTATTAAATGGGCCCGAGTTTCAAATACAGAATTTTAGCGATTTTCTGGACTGCTCATTAAGCATCTCGCACGATAATTTTGGTCTTCTTTGGCGAGCGGACAATCTAAGGATTATCCCGGACAATGAAATTGTTATTATTGCTAAGCATTTTCAAGGAAGAGATGAAAGAATAGTAGATGCGTGCATCAAAGAAATCTCTCGTCGAGTACACTTTTATGCTCGGCTAGATGACTCTAATCATTATCAAACATTGAACAGCCTTGTAGATGATTATCTTCATACGCTAACCAGCTATTGTAATCCCGACTTAGCTGTTATAAATGCTTTCTATGAAACACTTATTGACAAGGCTTCATCTTTCACTCGAATTGTCGAATTGCTCATTCAGTATGGCCATAGACACTTACTGGTTGATTTATCTCTATTTGACGTTCCGGATGATATTGCTTCAGCAATCTGCGACGAAGTCGTTTTGGCTGCAAGCATCGAAGGCGTAACTCTCAATGAGGAAAACTCCTTATTTGATAGCACTGATTCAAGCATATATCTGCTTTATCAGTTTTTAGCTGGAAACGACATAGAAATAGAACAACTTAAGGAAATTGAATGCCCTGTTGAGTACGAACACACACATCACCTTCCTTTTTATGAGCACTTTTTTAGAAATCTTATAGTAAATTTAATAATATCAACCGAATTTAATGCTCCGGAGTTAACTGCACCCACAGATATTAAGGGGTTCCTCAATAATGCTTGGGCGACATTCCAATATGCCGCCTCAAAAATTGCAAAAAATATAAAAGAAGGCCGCAATTTTGAAATTTCTAATTTGTATGAATCATTTGACTTATTAGAACAACCAGATAAATTATTGATGGGTTATCAAATCGATGCTATCTTATTCAACATTCGAAAATCCTTAATAAGAATTGCCATTCACTTAAATATTTTATGCAACTCTATAAAAGCATTTTCAAATATTGACATAAATCAGTTTGATACACTATCAATGAGCAATTGGTGGGATTCTAGGGTGTTTTTTGATATTTCATCTAAAAATGCAATTTTCAATTTCCCTAAAGAGTATATTGCTCAGGAGTTTAAAAAGTATTTTGATTCTGAAATACTACGCAGAGATGATACTGCTACGCTGGCCAACGATAGCCTTGACCTAGCAAAATTGGCAACCAATTTAGGCCTGTATAATGAAGCAAGAGTGTTTCTTGAGCGTGCCGCATTCAATATAGTCGGATATGGCCATAGAAAGGACATTACTTTACATGAGGTTTTTGAAGCGTTACAAGAATGCTCTGATTCCAACTACCCTCAAGTTTCTGATTGGCTAAAACGAGTTGCAACTTTTACAACTGATGTATTTGATTTTTCAGAACGAGAAATTCGACATATTCCTGGCCTGTTCACAAAATTATTGGCGAAACACAACCCAGAACGCCTTGTTGACGAATTTGACTATCATCTATCAGAAGAGAATTGGCATAGAACACATCTTATTTTTGAAAATTTCGTAAAGTCATTTCCACTTACTACGCAGCCAGAGCACTCTTTTCTTAGGTGCATGACAACATTTGATGCAATGACTGCATTAGATGAAAGAAGCAAAGACAATGATGTTCTGAAAGGTATTTACGAAGAGCAGTGCAAAGCTCTTGGAGGTATGCCCCCACAACCAAGAGAGTATTCCTCCACTAACGAAGATGTCGTTACAGATTGTCCTGATGTATCCACCATACCACCTGCTAATCTTAATGATTTTATTGCAGCCTTACATTTAGTTTCATACCAGATTTGTGAAGGATTTATTTCGGACTGGATAGGTTATTGGGTTGATAAAGGCCACGCCCGCACGATTATCACTTCTTTCAGCGACTATTACAATCAAAGTAAATCAGACTATGAACTGAATCGATGTTTACACCATATTTTCTTGTTGAGCAAAAAAACCGAAGGCAGGAAAGCAGCTTACAAATGGGCTGTCAGAAATATAAAATTAAATAACTGCTGGAGTCCTTATTATTCATCAGGGTCAAAAGAAGCCATAAAGGAATATGGAAAAACTTACAGCGAACAATGGGAAAATCTTCTTCGTGATACGATGGCACCAGACTCTGCCAGCTTACAGAGAGATGAGAATATAGTAGTTCCTTCCACTCACCTTGTTACTTATTTGGCCTCTGCTGGACAGGTCGCTCTGGCAACCGAAATTACTGAAATTATGGTCACTAGCCTTGAGGGCGATATTGCACATCTTCCTTTGACCAAACTGTACTGGTATGATGATCCTGTATCATTCGAAAACATTCCATTTCATCTAATTCTATTACATTTCAAATGGCCCGACAGATACGCCAGGCTCCTAACAGCGAAGCAGATAGCAGCTTTATTACAAAACGACTCCAGTATCGAATTTCGTTCTTTGTATCTGAGTTTTCTGGAAAAACAACCCTATGAGGTTGATGTCATTGATTATCTATCTGTTTTATTGCTTATCGAGGATCACTCATTTACTAAAGAAGAAATAACCAAATGCATTCATCACCCTTCTCTTATCTCTGATGAGATTCTATATTCTCTGGATTTAGATATTGAAAGAAGGAATGATTTTTCGGCTCTCTACTCTGAATTTTCAGATGACTTAGAACCGAATAAGAACAAATATAAAAAATATGCTAATGGCCTTGCATTGAGGTTTATAGGCATTATCGATGAGCTCGAAAATGAATACCAAATACAACTGTTGAGGCATTTTTTCCTTGAATGGGAGCAAATCCACAACGCGCATGCTTGTTATATTTTTAAACCTCATAACTTTGCAAGTGAACAATTTTACCCTCAAGACAAGATTTTCTGTAGTTTTTCATGGCGAGCAGAAGTATCCATTTTATCTGCTTTTGTCAGAACATTAGCGTATGCTATGCAAAAGCACTCCTTACCTGCCGAACTTTGTTTGGCACATGCCCAAGAGGTTTTACCATTCGGTTCTATTGCTGTAAATCTTTCTCCTTCTGACTCACCATACAATTGGCCCGTAATAGAAGATTTAGAAAAAGACGATCATTTGCCTGGTCAGAAAGAACTTGAACGGTATTTAGAAAATTTTTCCGCTTCTACTGATGAAATGTTACTTTATGCCAACGGCCCCGTGCTAAGAAATCACTCTGGTATATGCCTTGATCTAAAGGTTATTTTAGTCAAACTTCAAAACTCTGAAATTGACGATCCTAAGGCAATTTTTGAGTCAATAGATTATATGCGAAATTCTGAGCAAGGGATTTTCCCTTTAGCAAAGAAGAACTGGCCTTCCTCCTTTGGAAGATGGGAAATTGACTGGTTAATCAGAGGTTATTTTCGACCGACCTACTCCATAGGAGATTTACCTTTTAACTCCGTTAGGCAAAGCGATTATCGCATAGAGTATTTCGGCGGAAATATACATAATGGAACCTGGAGATACTGGGTCAACCAGTGGTATCCAGTTTATCACGCAGGTGTAGGCAACTCTCTCGGAACTTATTTTACAGTTTCTAATGATTTTTTTAAAAAACTAAAAGGACACGCTGGCGGCAATTATTATCTAATTGGCGAGATGACTTGTGTTGACAGGCGTAATTTCTCTAACTCTGCGGAGTCAATAAAGACCTATTCCATTTTGCCAATATAGACATTATGAATATTATCCCTCTAAATGGCCGCACCTAATACCGCTATACGTGCCATTTAATGACATGTAGTGGCTGCAAAAAAGCATCACATCGCAAGCCTGATGTTGTAGTGGTCAACTTAAACTGTGAAATACTGTCCAGAAAATGCATGACCTGCACGCCTGAAATCCGAAAGGCAATAATGACCGTCAGGCACTTCTTCGTAAAATCATCCACGCAGATAAGGCGCTTTATCTTACGTCCGGTGACCAATGAATCCATAACGAAATCCTGAAATCCATCGACCAGTCAAGGCATCTATGGAAGTGAGTCTACTTAGATTATAATTGAAATAGACTCCTCTGCTTCGTATAGCTAATTAGGCTCCGAGAAAAAGGTATCTCCCGCTATATGGCATAATTATTTGTAGCAATTCAATTGCGTTCCGAAGGTTTTCTACCTGATCATTTAACAACGTGATGTCCTTGATACCGTGAAATAAATTATTTCGATACCTATAGACAATTAAGAGACACACTTCTATTTTATCTTCAAAAGAAGTTTCTTTATTTTTCAGTACGTCAAGTGATTTCTCAATTTGCGAAGCTTCTCTAAAATAGAGGTAATTGAAATGCTCTGTTGGTTCACCGCTTTCGTGTATATAGCGTTTAGACCAATATGCTAACTGGGAGTCGATCGCATCTGTTGGCATTTCCCTTGCGACTCGTTTTGAAAGAACCCCAATCCGATCTACAACATTCACATTATGAGCTTCTGAAGCCTCAAAAATTGACCACATAAGAGTGAAGTCGGATACTACCTCGAGTGTATCAGGTTCAAGTGGTGCTGAGTGTTGAATGTTTTGTTGAATCCAATCAGATACCTTCACTGATAATTTCCTTAAGATAGAGTATTTATTCAGTATAAATTTTGAGATTTTAGTCAAGCAATTATGTCGGACACGGGTATGGCATGTCCTTATAAGACAGATGTCATTTGGCAAATGATATACTGGGATTTTTATAACTGATATAGTAAAAGATGAAATTTTGTATGAGATTACAACTGGAAAGGGCCTTGTTGAATAAATCGAACTTTTGGCAGATGTCAGGATCAGATCACCACATTCCGGTCTTGTAGCGTTATATCATGCAAAAAAACGCTCAAAATCAACAAATTGGGCACCTACAACAAGGCACTCGTCAATCGTGGTCGCTGACATTTCGGCTTGATGAGTCAAGCATTCAGGCATGGTACGATGACCCAAAAACTGCTTCGCGGGGGGGAACCCGCAACGTTATTCTGAACTTGTCATTTCCCCTCTGATGAATCTCCCGCTTCATTGTCCGGAGCATTCCAGCGTTAGTAAGCGGGCTAAATCCGTCGGCATCCCGTTTAAAAACTCCACGAGAGACACGATTGCTCACCTGGTTATCAATTAATTCTAAGCCAGCGACTGACTAGTTAGAAGGCATCGTGATCAGGAAGTCCATAACATGCACTTAATCACCACATCTTGTAGCCCTAACAACCGCTCCTTGCCCACGACTGACGGTGAGATAGCAACAGCTATTGTGAAGTGTTTGTGGTCGTGCGTTGCCATTCGTTAACCATAGCAAATCTTATCTCGACGGAGCTCAACTGAATCAAAACCATTTATTTTCAATAAATTAATCTTACTCCTTCAGTTTTGATGGTAAAGAAATTCTTCCCGGACTAATTATTTTCTATCCGGACTTAACTTTTTCACCCGGACCTATACCTCCCCTTCCCGTTCAGCGCTATAACCGCTCCGACACTCTGTTCCCGTGAGGTGCAATCATGAAAACCCGTGTTGACAGTAACGATGCTTTTCCCGAAAGCGGTAACGTGCGTATGCGGCAGGTGGTCCAGTTTCTGGCGATGAGCGAATCTTCGGTTTACCGCCTGATTAAAGACACCGACTTTCCCCGCCCCGTCCACCTCTCTTCCCGACTGGTGGTCTTCGATGCCGCTGAAATCCGCCAGTGGCAACAGCGCCGCACCGCCATCCGTTAATCCACGCTCAGGGATGAGCCGACTGATACCCCATCATGAAACGCGCCCCTTTTCTCTGTAAGCAGTCTCCGGACCGCACGCTCGAAGTGGTGATCCTTGCCGGAAGCCTGGCATGGGAGACCTCACGCGACTGGCGAAAAGATCCTGACCGGGAAGATGATATTCCTCCGGTAGTACTCGGCCCGGATGAACTGGCCGATCTGGACAACCTGACCATAATCAGGCCCGACACGCTTTACGTCCGGGTACTTCGCACCGGCGATATCCGCGAAGAGGAGTTGCTGAAAATCGCCGTAAAACTGGCGCACGCGGGTGTGCAGATGGCCCGGCTGATGAGCCCTGACGGTGAGTTACTGGAGAACTGGACCGGGCAGCTTGAACGCCTGCGACAGGAAAGGCCTTCCGATATCCTGCCGGATCACTTCCGCCTCGATGAAGAAGCGCTGTGGTTTGACAAGCTCACCGAACGCCGCGACGGGGAAAGCGACGTCCAGCCCCAGCGCATCTGTTCCCCGCTGCACGTCACCGCCATCACCTGCGACAGCCATGACGGCAGCTATGGCCGACTGCTGGAATGGCATACCATCACCGGGCAGTTGCGGCGCTGGGCCATGCCGATGGCAATGCTCAGCGGCAACGGCGAGGAGCTGCGGCGCATTCTACTGGAAAACGGCCTGACCTACATCTCCACCCGCCCCGCCCTGCGCAGCCTGTTATGCGAATACATCTCGCGGTCACTCCCCGGACGCAGGATCACCTGCGTGGAGAAAACCGGCTGGCACAACGGCGTGTATGTGCTGCCGGATGAAGTTATCGGTCCCGGTGGCAGCAATGTCATTCTTCAGGGCAGCCACTACCTGACTGGCGGCTTTGCACAATCCGGTACGCTGGCGGAATGGCAGGAGCAGGTCGCCGCACTCTGTGCGGGTAATTCACGGCTGATCTTTGCCGTCTGCTGTGCACTGGCCGCCCCGCTGCTGCGCCTGACCGGAACGGGCGGCGGAGGCTTTCATCTGCGCGGTGAGTCCACCGACGGCAAAACCACGGTGATGAAGGTGGCCGCTTCCGTCTGTGGCGGCACGGATTACTGGCACTCCTGGCGGACCACCGGGAATGCGCTGGAAGGAATTGCCAGCCGCCACAACGATGCCCTGCTGCCGCTCGATGAACTGCGCGAAGTGGACCCGCGTGAAGCCGGGATGATTGCCTATATGCTGGCGAACGGCCAGGGCAAGGGGCGCGCCCGTACCGACGGCGAGGTACGTAACCGCAGGCACTGGACGCTGTTGCTGTTCTCCACCGGGGAACTGTCGCTGGCGGAACACACCGAACGCGCCGGGGAGCGCCTCTACGCCGGAATGGACGTGCGCATGGTACAAATCCCCAGCGATACCGGGCAGCATGGCGCGTTTGAGCAGGTACACGGCTTTGCCAGCGGCCAGCAGTTCGCCGATACCCTCTGCGACAGGGTCGCCCGCTTTCACGGCACCGCCTTTCGTGCCTGGCTGGCCTTCCTCACCCACGACATGGACGCCAGCACCACACTGGCAAGAGAGTTACTTCGCCGCTACCAGACCGCCCTGATGCCGGACAACGCCGGAAACCAGGTGCAACGCATCGTGGCCCGCTTTGCGCTGCTGGCGGTGGCCGGAGAGATGGCGACGCTGCAGGGTATCACGGGCTGGCAGGAAGGCACGGCGTATGATGCGGTGCAGATCTGCCTGCACGCCTGGCTGAACGAACGCGGCCATATTGCTAACCAGGAGGATGAAGGCGTGCTGGCGCAGATCAAGCGGTTCATCACCGCACACCAGTACAGCCGCTTTGCCTCGTGGGATGGCCCGGACCGCCCGCTGAATATGGCAGGCTTTCGCCGGGTGGAAAAAGATCCGCTGACGGGCGAGGAACACACACTGTTCTTCATCCTGCCGGAGGGCTGGCGGGAAATATGCCGGGGATTCAGTCCTGCCAGAGCGGCCAGATTATGCCAGGAAGCAGAATGCCTGCAGCCCGGCAGCGACGGGAAATACCAGTCGCAGGTTCGCCTGCCGGAGATCGGCAAAATCAGGGTTTACCGGCTTACCTCCCGCATCCTCAGTATCTGAGTGCAGTCTCGCGTGTTTTAAAAAAAGGTGGTACAGGGTGGGACAAGTGGTACACGCAGAGCTGGCGAGGGTTACAGCGTCCCACCTTAGAGAATTTGGTTTAGAAAAAGTGGTACAGGATAGGACAGCCGTTGCTAAATCTGTCCCACTTTTCCGACTGGCATTTTTCAGATGGTACAGCGCAAAGCCACGGCTGGCGCGGTTGTACCACTTGTCCCACCTGTACCACCTCAAAAACAGAAGGAATGAAAATGGCGAAAAGGGACTGAAAAGGCAAAGGCTGAAAGGAAGGGAGAGTAAGGGGGAACGGGCTTGCTCTAAAAGGGTCAAATAGCTCGATATAAATTGATTCCTAACGTATAAAAAAGACATCAATTTCCAGAGCCACTAATTAGTTTGTTTAGTTACAAACGATATGGTCCTGTGAATAGTTATTTTCATAGAGTCATACAGATAAAATCATCGTCCCTTGTTCACTTTCTGACGAAAAAAGGAAAATACCATGAGGCCACAACAAGCGTTCAACATGAACGTTTAGTGCATATAAGTCCTCTCTTGTCCAAGATGGTTGCTTCCAGAAGCGTTCAAGATCATGTGCAAACACATCCACCCACCCAGTAAGTTCACGTGCGGCGATTGCTGCACCTACATCAGTATCAGAGTTTAGTAACGGTGATTTACTTATTCCCTGTAAATGGCCGATTAATCGAGCCATAGCAATCAAAATATCAGCTACTGCAGCATGCACAGTCCTAAACAATTTTGAATGATTGTTGTCTATTTTATGTTCTTCTTTTGCGCTAACTATCTTAAAAAAATTCGAATCAAGGGCTCTAATTACGTAATGTGAAAACTCCTGTTCTAATAATCCTTCGGCTCCAAATTCTGCACTTGCAAAAGCATAATAATAGGCACGCAGAGCCTTTCGCATAGCGCAATGCATAACAGCTGGATGATTGTTCATCATTACGGGCTCCAGCAGGAATTCTGGAAGTACATACTCAAAGTGATTAATTGTATGAACAATAAATAATGATGAAACAAGAAGATGAATAGCTACTTCCCTATTTTGCAGATCTTCACCAGCTAAAGCATGAGCATAATCTTGATGAAAGACAATGCGTACTTTTATTTTTCCATCCCGCTTGACTAAAAGAGCAGCACCACCTTGAGCAAGGTAATCTGCTTCACTTTCTGGAGTTTCATTTCCATCAAAACCACGTTCGATATCTTCAAGTGCCTTTTCAAAATTAGATGCATATGTAATTCCATCCAATCGTGAAAGATCCAGCCATTGGCTTAGTTTTGCCACAACCCCCTGAACTATGTCATTAATATTCTCAATATCATCACTAAGCCCATCATTAATAGTAATCTGATAGCTAAATGAAGGACAAGAGATACTTTCCGGAACATTTAAATTATCATAGGCCTTATGTTCACATAGAGTATCCAATGTGTCATGGACAAGATTATCCATTCTATTTTTCCATCGCTCACCAATATTTTTACGTAAATATTCATGAGCAGATGATGCAGCAATAAATAATTCATCACTGCATTCCGAGGCATCATCGTTGAATCCAGATAGGTCAACATTGATATTACTCGCTCGAACTCCAACAAGTAGTTTCTCGGAAGTAAGAGGCATGATGACAGTAGAGATAGAGGAGGCCATAATATAGGGAAGGTAAACACCTTCTTCCTCATCAAAACCAATAGCTATGCAATCTGGCATAATCGCCCCTTCTTGCGGGGCAGGGAAAATACGCCATAATAATGATTCGAGAGACTGCTTCCGAGCCTCTACAACAACACCATTATTAAGTACCTTTTTATGGCCATAACTAATAGCATCCTCAATACCAGTGAGAAGTTGAGTGAACAAGGGCTGTAATTGAAAGTAAAATGGATTTGCATCACCTAAAAAACTTTCTTTTGCACTCATAAATAGCATTCGCTCTATCGAATCTTTTGGAATGCCAATTTCCTCCGAAAGCCCCCCCAAGGATTTAGCTATTTCCGGATTGCTATTGAAAGAAGATGCTATATGTTCACTCCATTTTTTATTTGTTGTAGGTTCATCCAGCCCTAACAGAGATATCATTAACGTTTTATCAGATATTACATCAGCTAAGCCAGAGATAAGTTTTTGTGTGCCATGGCCAAATATACTACGAAGGCTTTTACTTCTAGGTGTTAAATGTGCAATTACTTCTGCAGCAATAGATGCCTCGACATCAGTACCAACGTTTTTTTCCCGCAATATGCGAAGCAATTCCCCTAATCTACCTTCATAATCCGTCATTTTATCATCAAGAGTTTTATTTGCATCATTTGCTGGCTTAGAGTAAAAATCCCTTTGTGCTGCCACACTATCAGTTTTAGATATGAACATTTTATCTCTGCGATAAACGTGTGTTTGCCCAGATTGCTGGCATATGAGAAACCCGCGCAGGAATAACTGTGGTATATAGTGCTGTTTTCTGCCTGACATACTGATCCCTCAAATATTTTACTTCAGATCATTTCTAATTATTTGGTGATAATAATAAAGTGCGACCGGGGTTACTCTTTTTAAACCGATGATATTGAAGAATCAATTCAGCTAAATCATCGTCAACAGCATAAAAATACGCTTCCGGTACATCAAGCGCTGCTGCCAGCTTACAGACAAGCTTGAAATCGGGTGCATGGACTTCCTTTTCATACGAACTGATACGCGCGCTTGCGGATTCTTCATCCAGCCCTGCGAGTACACCCAATTCCGCTTGCGTCAGATCAGCCCTGACTCTTGAAATCTTTAATCTTTTACCAATCACGATTGCAATCCTGCACCTGAACATGCAGGAATTATCCCACTCTGGGCAGCAACCATCTTCAGGCATTCCCTTACCTATTCATGTATTACTTGAATTTTGATTACATTTAGAGCAATATTCAAGAATTGCGTGATTTATCACGGTTAAAAAGAGAAAACCGATGAAAAAGTCAACAACCAAAGACTGGCACCCCGCCGACATCGTTGCCGCTTTACACAAGCGCGATACCAGTCTGGCGAAACTGTCGCGAGAAGCCGGACTGGCCTCGTCAACGCTGGCGAATGCCCTGAACCGCCCGTGGCCGAAAGGCGAGTGGCTGATTGCTATCGCGCTCGACGTGCATCCGTCAGAAATCTGGCCCGGCCGTTACCTCAACTCCAGTAACAAACGTGAACCCCGTAAACCGCTTCACCCCATGACAACAACCGATAACTCCTGGACATAACGACCCGCGCTGTGAGTGGCAGGACGCATTAACCAACGACACCTGACAGGAGAGTTGTTTATGCACACCGAACCACAACCATGCACCATCGCACTGAGTACAGGAGGCCGCCATGTTTCTGGTCTCCCTGGCTGAAGGTTTTATCCACCTGTTCCAGGCCGCAGGCAAAATCTTCCTCGACATGATGACCGGGCTAATCCCGATGCTCATCTGTCTGCTGCTGGCCATCAACTTCCTGATGAAGCTGGTCGGCACCGTACGGATGGAGAAGGTTGCCGCCCTGCTCGGCCGCTCGCGCATCCTCACCTACGGCATGCTGCCGGTGCTCGGCTGGTTCTTTATGAGCAGCCCCGGTGCACTGACCCTCGGCAAACTCTTACCTGAGAAGAGTAAACCCGGCTATGAAGATGCACTCGGCACTACCGCCCATCCGCTCACCAGCCTGTTTCCCCACGTGGTGCCGTCGGAGCTGTTCGTCTGGCTCGGCGTCGCTGCCGGGGTTAAGGCACTCGGCCTGCCCGTTACCTCGCTGGCGCTGCGCTATATCGCCGCCGCCATGCTGATTGGCCTGATACGCGGGGTTATCACCGAGTATCTGTTTCTGCGGCTCAGCAAGCGGGGGAACGCACCATGATGATTTACTGCGCACACATTACTGCCATCGGGCTGTTTGTCGCCGACGGCCTGACCGACAAAATGCTCATCACCTTCGACAGCAACGGGCCGAAGGACTGCCTCGATTACTCCCTGTCACTGGAGCCGTCGTTCCGGGAAGAGAGCCTGATGATAATGCCCGGCGACCGCCTGATGCTGGCGGGGCACGATTATCTGGTGACGGCCGTCGGCAAGGGGGCTCAGCAGGCGCTGTCTGAACTCGGCCACCTGACGCTGGTGTTCAACGGCGACCTGAATCCCTGCCACGTCGGCGCAGTTCATCTCTCCGGCCCGGTGCCAAACCTGCATGACCTGCACGGTAACCTGGTGATAGAGGAGGGGCGGCCATGAACACGGTACTCATTCCGCCCGGTCCCGGCGGCTACGGCAAGGGGCTGTGGCTGCCCGTTGGCAGCGGCAAAAAGGTGCTGTCGCTGACCGGGCGGGAAATCCATCCGGTTGCGATAGAAATTGGCGCACTCACTGAATCGGAAATCGTCAACGGCTTCTCAGACATTCCGCCGGATAACGACATTCTGTGCGTGGTGATTAACTGCGCCGGGTCCCTGCGCTGCGGCCTGTATCCGCAGAAGGACATCCCGACCATCAACGTCCTGCCCACCTGGCGCGCCGGGCCGCTGGCGCAGTTTATTACCGAAGAGAACTACGTTTCCGGCGTCACCCCGGAGCAACTGGTTCTGGTGGATACCGCCGAAGCCCCGGACGGTGAACCGGAATCCGTGCCTGTCGCTGCACCACGGGTTATCACCACGCCACCACCACCGCGCGGCGCGGAGAAGCTGGTGCGCATGGTCGAGCAGACCGGTACCGCCGTCGGCCACGTTATCGCCCTGCTGTTCGCCGCCAGCCGTGAGGCGGTGGATGTCTCCCTGCGCAACGTTATCCCGTTTATGGCCTTTGTCTCGCTGTTGATTGCGCTGGTGCAGGAAACCGCGCTCGGCAGCCTGATTGCCCACGCCCTGACGCCGCTGGCGAACTCGCTGTGGGGACTGGTGCTGCTGTCGCTCATCTGCGGCATTCCGTTCCTCTCCCCGGTGCTCGGGCCGGGCGCGGCCATCTCGCAGGTGATTGGCGTGATGATAGGCACACAGATTGGCGCGGGTGCAATTTCCCCGACCTTCGCCCTGCCCGCGCTGTTTGCCATCAACGTGCAGGTCGGCTGCGACTTTGTGCCGGTGGGCCTTTCGATGCAGGAGGCAAAGCCGGAGACCATCACGAAAGGTGTCCCCGCCTTTCTGCTCTCACGTCAGTTAACCGGGCCGCTTGCGGTAATAGTCGGCTGGCTGTTTTCCCTGGGCTTATTCTGAGGACATAACGATGAACAAAATCAGAGCCGCCGTGGTCGGCGCAGGTATCTACGGCAGACACCATATGAACGCGTACCGCCATAACCCGGACACGGTGCTGGTCGCCATCTGCGACACCGACACAGAACGCTGCGACGACCTTGCCATGGCCTACGGCATTATGGGCTACACCCGGCTGGATGTCCTGCTGCAGGAGGAAGCCATCGACGTGGTCTCGGTGGCGACACCTGACCCGTACCACACTGAATCCATCCTCACCGCCCTGCGCCACGGCAAGCATGTACTGGCCGAAAAGCCGCTCGCCACCTCGGTACGCGAGTGTGAGCTCATCGTCGAGCTGGCGCAGCAGCGCGGCCTGCTGGTCGGCGTCGATTTCCACAAACGCTGGGACCCGGCAGTAATGCGCATCAAAGCTGAACTGGAGAAGCCGGAAACCGGGCAGATCCTGCGCGGTCATATCA
Source organism: Enterobacter cloacae complex sp. 402C9 (assembly GCF_050030745.1). Lineage (NCBI taxonomy): Bacteria > Pseudomonadati > Pseudomonadota > Gammaproteobacteria > Enterobacterales > Enterobacteriaceae > Enterobacter > Enterobacter cloacae complex sp. 402C9. The sequence goes on from NZ_JBLGUW010000001.1 coordinate 3,524,484, forward strand.
GCATGGACGACGTGATAACGGTCCCGACGGCGTGGCTGAACTGGGCGGGCGCAAGCTCCCCTGTGTGGTTTCTGGGTTCCCATTGTTTCGACCTGGTGCGCCATCTCTCCGGCCAGGAAGTGGTATCGGTGTATGCGGTGGGCCAGAAGCAACTGCTGGACATATGGGGGTTAGACACCCACGACAGCGTGCAGAGCCTGCTAACGATGGCCGATGGCAGTTCATGGGTGGTCGAGAATTCGTGGATGCTACCGGAGGGCTTTCCAAAGGATAACGACGGGCGCATTGAGATCCTCTGCGGGACGACGTATATCCGCAGCACCTCACAACACCGGGGACTGGAAATCACCACCCCGGACAAGACGCTCACGCCTAACAGCTATTTCGTCAACTACCGCAACGGCGTTGCCAGCGGCTTTGGTATCGACCCCATCAATGACTTTGTGCGGGCCGTCAGACATAAAGCACCCTATCCGGTAACCGCGGTGGACGGACTGGCGGTAAGCCGGATCTGCGAGGCAGTACATCGCAGCCTGGAGAGCGGCAAACCTGAACGCCCATAATGCCATAATTTTAAGGGCTGTAGCTTTGATTGGTAAGGCCCTTAACCCAGCAAGCCCGACAAAGCGCAAGCATTATTAGAAAGCATGGTCAGCTTTGAGCGAAAAGCGGAAGTTTAATCTTTTTTGTCAGCCCCTCGGGGAATTTTTTATAAATTGATTAGCCATCAAAACCAGGCCGTGTCCCTTAATCACCCAAGCTATAGTAGCAGTTTGTCTCAATATCATGTGAACTTAGCTCGCTACGACTTTCTTGATGAAGCATGGATTATCATGCAATACATTGAAAACAACTAACTGTCGTGGATGGATTTTTGCTAAGTTTAATAGTCCGTATTTATAAAAATGCACAGAGCATACTTGAAATTTAACTTAAAGAGGTGGAACTCTCGTATGGAAGAAGAAAATAGTAAAATCATTAGTAAATTTAATATTATCGCCACTTGCGCCCAAATATTATTAGCCTTAGCAACAATTTATTTTACCCACACTATAAGTGAAAAGCAGAATAGAATTTCCAAATTGGAATACTCGCCTCTATTCGTTTTAGAAAAGGACCAATTGTATACAAAAGACTTTATACCGACAGGAACTGATGAAATTAAAATCACAAACGAAGGGTATGCGGTTAACAATTACTCATCGGACGTTGATAGCATACTAACAATATATTATTCATTCAATCATCAATCAAAGAGTTTGATTTATAATCTAGATTATTTTTCAGTTATGTCACACAAATCTGGTGGCAAAGGTGAAATGACGAGCGGAATTGGTGAAAACAACATCAGAAAACTTCTTGAGATTAAAACAAAAACCAAGAGCATCCTGGAAAACCACCACCCGGACTATATTAATTTTGAGTTAAAACACATCGCAAAGGTTACCTATACCAATATAGAAATGGATGAGGGATATGCTTATTTTTCTGATGCAAACGCTATTAACCAAGAGGATTATGCAAAATTAAAACAAACAATTAAAAATAAAGATGTAGTATCATTTGGGCAGTTACAACCAGAAAATTTAGCAAAAATAATCATAGAAAGCTTCAGCCAGAAATAAGTCATTATGATAGTTATTTAACTGTGGTGGCCCGCTCGATGGGCCACCACAGCGATTTACCAGCACTTTTCTAAATAAAAATCCAGGTCATAGTTTACTAATTTATTTCACGATTAAGTATAGGGAACTGCAATTCATCCTCACAAAAGCAATACTGCAGTTGTATGTTAATCATAGAGCAGATTACTAAAGCTAAAGGCCCGCTCCTGGTACTCTGGGGACGTTCGGCCCGTCCGGCTTTATCTGTACGGACCGCCAGTTACGATCAGTGCTGACGATAAGTATTTCGCTGTTATGGCTTATTCATCAACGTATCAACAACCACCGATTACTTGATGCTTTTATATGGAGTAAATCGTCCCGGCGAGATTGTAAACCTTTATTTTTAAGTTTCAGCTTTCGGCATAACTGCCCATAAACATCTGGAGGAAAACCTCCATCGAACAAATATTTATCGCTATATTTCGTCATCTGTAAAATCCCAGATATATTTTTATACTTATTACCGATATTATTCTTAACTATACATTCAGAAACCTCTGAGCTATGCGTAAAGCCCAGTTTGGATAACTCTGTTATCAGCTCATTGAATTCCTGAACATCTAAAGATTCAGTATTTTGTACTGAATGAATTGTTTGTGGCTTATGTATAAAGTTCATTACAATCATCCATATGATTTATGTCCCTGCATCGTAAACGTGAACTAAGTGCTACATTAAAAATGTTAGCCAGACAGAATCATACTTTGGGAAATAACCATGAGGGACCGTCGTATTACAGGTAGACAATAAGTGAAACGCTGCCAGCAAAAGTGATATCATTGACGCATATTATTTCGCGACGCTAACGGGATGTATTTAAAGAAATCTCGGATTGAGTGGCAAGTTTTACGTGTAATCACCCATATATTAAGCGGTGCGGGGTGCAGTAATGCTTGGTAATCATCGGCTATGCGTTTAAACAGCTGTCGCCGATAGCTAGGTAATGGGGCTGCCAGCACGGCAAGCTCCTCATTGTAGCTTTTTGCTTGCTCTGGCTTCCAGTAAAGGCGGCTGAGTTCTTTCGTACAGTCATCGTTGGCCAGCGATGGGGAGGCAAGTACCTTGTTAATATGTAGTAGCAGTGGAAGGATGAGTCTTTTCCATTCTTCAAAGTCGGCCTGACGGTGAAGTTCCAGCGTATTCTGAAATTGTTGTCCAGCTTCAGTATCAATTACTGTTCCTGCTTCAGCTGATTTTTTCAGGCATTGGGTAACCTCAGCCAAGGTGATTCTCTTGGTATATTCCCCGGACAAATCTTCAATAATTTTATAGATCCTCATGCAGTTCATATGCAGATTGTTCACACAGCTGTCGCACTCAAATGCCAACCGCTCCAACCTGGTAGTTTCGAGCTTTAGCACATTTTTACGCATATCATTACTTAACGCGAGTTTGGCCCCGAGCCAGACCGCAGTGACGGTCACAATGGGTGTGATAAGATCTTTCCAGTTAAACAGCATGATCTGTATTTCCTGATAGATGAATTCTGCAGTCGCAGAACAGTGATGGCAGACACTGAGCTAGCACACTATAGCGAGCACCGTGGGTGTGGTTGAGGCTGTAAATGCTGTTTTTACGGCGGGTGCGGTCAGTCCGAACCTCCGGAAAAGATTTTGTGCCAAGTAAGGGCATGCAAAACATAAAATGAACTACCCGAGGATCCAAGAAAAAGTCTGCTGACCGACTCCCTGCTAACGAACATAAACTATGTCTCGTCGGTGTCAGCTTCACGCCCTGACACATTTGAACTCTTTCCTTTCCCGGACATCTGGACCTAGGTACTGGCATGAATTGCAGTAACTAAACCGAGATGTCTATCCCGGAATTTGGATATTGGCAGTATCCTCGTGATACTTATGCTACCGCCGTGTAAGCGACCGTCTCTTCGACATGTTCCTTGATAAAAGCATGCAGCAGATGGCCTAGGATTCCGCCAAGCCCCCTACGCTGAACAATGATTTCGTCATAGTAAATAGGGGCTTTGACAGTGATAAAATCCATATGGAGTATTTATCAAATCCGTATGAATAATCGAGCCACCTGCGCGAAGGGAGTGAATCCACGATTCAGACTGAAGGCATGATCTTTGGTTATTTCTGCATCTGGCACACAGTCGCGCCAGATACCGTCCTTTTCGTCTAATCTCAATGATGCTGCAACAACACCTGTGAAATCTTCCTTGCCTCAACAGCTGGATCCACCGCATGCGTGATCGCCGATCCTACAATCACCACATCTGGGCCTAACAGCGCATAGTCCTTCACCGTCTGGCTGCTGATACCGCCTGCCACGGCAATCCGGGCTTTCCGGCGCGCCTTCAGCATCGTTATCAAATCATCAATCGGTTTGCGCCCTGCTGCCTGCTGGTCGGTGCCTGTGTGTACCGCCAGCATATCCGCCCCCGCCTCCTCCAGCAGTCGGACTCGCGCGGGCAGATCGTCGACGCAGATCATATCCACCACCACCTGCTTTCCAGCCTCTTTTGCCGCGCGAATGCAGGACTGGATTGTCAGCACATCGGTCACCCCTAACACCGTGACATAGTCTGCCCCAGCGTCGAAAAGCAGCTGCGACTCAAAATGGCCGCCATCCATAATTTTCGCATCCGCCAGCACTTCCTTATGCGGATATTTTTCTTTAATGGCTTTAATTGCGTTCACGCCTTCCCTAATAAGAAAGGGGGTTCCCACTTCAATAATATCAACGTCGTCAACCACCTTATAAATAAATGCCAGCGCTTCAGGCAGGGTTAACTCGTCCAGGGCAAGCTGTAATTTCATGTTGGTTTCCTTGTGTCGAATGACTATTCGAGGTTGGCGTGCAGCGCAAAACCTTTGGTTAAGCGATATCCCGTCGACTGCGCCAGATTCACAATCATGGCATCGCCCAGCACCATGACCGCCTCTTCAAACAGGCTGCCGCCGGGCAGAATGCCTTTCACGTTATCCGGTCCATCCGGCAATTTGTCGGTATAGGCCGGGATCCTGACCACCACATCCGCCAGTTTCCCCAGCGTGGACTCGGGGAAAATGGTCAGCAAGGCCACGGTGCCACCCAGTTGCTTCGCTTTCGCAGCCACATTCACCAGCGAAGCCGTTTCGCCCGATGCACTCGCCAGCAGCAGCAGGTCGCCTTTTTGCAGCGCAGGCGTGACCACATCGCCGACAACATGCACCTTCAGGCCGATATGCATCAGGCGCATCGCAAAAGCTTTCAGCATTAACAGCGAACGCCCTGCGCCAAAAACAAATACCGCGTTCGCCTCAGCGATGGCCTGCTCCAGACTCGCCAGCGCGGCACCATCAATCCGCGACATCGCCTGATGCAGGTCAGTACAGGCAACGCCTGCAACAAATTGCGTTTCCATCATGCGTCCTCCTGACTGAGCGGGAATAAATCATCCTGATACTCGAGCATCCCATGATTTCCCGGACATAGTTATCGACATGCCCCAGAAAATGGAAACGTTCCGGCGCGGCGCGATAGCGCTGGTAAAGTGGCGTATCGAAGGTGATGCCAAGATGCGGGTTCTCTTTTACGGTGGCGAATTTGATGTGCGGAATATGCGGATAGTAATGATTCTTGCGCACGCAGAGCTGCCCGTTCTCCTCCACGATGTAGCAGGCCATACCGTGGTAAAACTGCACCGTGTCGTAGTGAACCGCGCAGGGTTTATACGCCAGGTTGCTGAATACCAGCGGCCCGTCGCCGATATTGATAGAGCAGTGGCCGTAATTCGGCGGCACGATAATGCTCTGCCCTTCCTTCACCACCGCCACGATAAGATCGTCCACCAGCAGATCTTTTGGCTCAACGGCAAAATCCGGCGACTTTTGCAGGATATACGCCGCAGTGCCCTTAATCACTTCATACACTTCCGGATGGGTGTTGCGCCGCGTATCGTTATAGCCGTGATAGTGACCGCTGGTTTTCTTGCGCTCCTTGCCAATCGTTCCCGGCATGATGATGGTGATGTCGTACTGATACTGATCAGCGGCAAGCCGTTCCTGATCCTCCGGAAAGCACAAGCCGCGATAAACATCGTAAGCCGGTTCATCGCATAGCACTTCGGTGAACTCCGGTAAGACTACCGCCATCTGCCCGGCGCTTTTGCGGCCAAAGCCGAGATAGTTCAGCGGGGGTTTCAGCGCCATCACGCCGTCGTCATCGAGATACAGCGGCAGGCCGCTGTGGTGTAGCTGTTTCATTTTTCCTCCTGTGTATACGCGTTAGCTGCGCGGATCGCCTCTTTCAGCCGATCGGATTTCATGCCAAATACGCTCTGGATATTGTTCCCGACCTCGACGACGCCCGCCGCGCCAAGCTGTTTCAGCAGTGCTTTGTCCACGAGTGTCTTATCCGTCACGTCAATGCGCAGACGCGACATGCAGGCTTCGATGCTGGTCATATTTCCCAGCCCGCCATAGGCCAGAATGATGCCGCTCACCAGGTCATTCTGTTCGTTTTCCTGCGCCACAGTGCTTTCTTCGACTTCACGCCCCGGCGTCAGCAAATTCCAGCGACGAATAGCAAAGGTAAACAGGGCGTAGTACAGCGCCCCCATCACCAGCCCGACCGGGAATACCATGTACCAGTGAGGCGCGCGTGGCAGGACGCCAAAGAACAGATAGTCGATAAGCCCGCCGGAGAAAGAGAGCCCGATGTGCACGCTGAACCACTCCATCAGCAGGAACACCAGCCCCGCCAGGACGGCGTGAATGCCATATAGCACGGGCGCAACAAACAGGAAGGAGAACTCAATCGGCTCGGTGATGCCGCAGACGATGGAGGTGATCGCGCCAGAGAGCATAATGCCCTTCACCCGCGCTTTGTTTTCCGGGCTGGCGCAGCGGTAGATCGCCAGCGCAATCGCCGGAATACAGAACATCTTGATGGGCGTCAGCCCGGCCATAAAGGTTCCGGCGGTAATCGGCACCTGGTCTTTCAACTGGGCAAAGAAGATGAGCTGGTCGCCATGCACCACTTGCCCGGCCTTGTTCACGTACTCGCCGAACTGCAACCAGAACGTCGGCCACCAGACATGGTTAAGACCAAACGGGATCAGCAGTCGCTCGACAAAGCCGAACAGGAAGGCGGACACGCCCGGCCCCTGCACCGTCATGGTATTCGACAGGCCATTAATTAGATGCTGAACCGGCGGCCAGACCACCGCCATCACCAGCCCGACAAACAGCGCTGCGAAGGAGGTCACTATCGGCACGAAGCGCTTGCCGGAGAAGAACTCCAGCCACGAAGGAAGTTGGATGCGGTAATAGCGTTTATACAGCCAGGCGGCGATAATCCCGATAATGATGCCGCCGAATACGCCGGTCTGTAACGAGGGGATGCCCAGCACCAGCGTGTAGTCACGCACCTGCGCCACCGACTCGGGCGTGATCCCCAGAAACTGGCCGATGGTGACGTTCATAATCAGAAATCCGGCGATCGCCGACAGCCCAGCAATCCCCTGATCGTCACTAAGCCCTACCGCCACGCCGACCGCAAACAGCAGCGGCAGGTTAGCGAAAATCGCACTGCCCGCTTCCGCCATCAGCTTCAGCACGTGAACCAGCCAGTCAGCACCGAGAAACGGCAGGCTGGCGACAATATTGGGATCCTGAAAGCTGACGCCGAAGGCCAGCAAAATACCGGCGGCAGGCAGCATGGCAATGGGGATCATTAATGATCGTCCGATGCTTTGTAACATTTGCAGAAGGTTGAATCTTTTCATCTCGATCTCCTGAGCGCGTCTTTATTACAGGGATTCGCACAACAGCAGGTTCTGCTCCGAACACCTTCAGTATCCGAACCCGAGATGATTAAAAAAACAGCAACCAAAGACGAAAGTTATTTCCGGTTTTCGCTTAAAACCGGAAAATTTATGAGGGCAATCACGCCGCAAACCGTCAGAAAGGGATAAAAGAGGAAATCGCGTTCGGCGGGAGGCCATCATATGAATATCTTCGAGGCACATTTTCGCAGGCTGCACGCTCGCTACGGCGCAGGTCAGACGCACGAATTACAGATGCAGGAGATCGCCGCCATCTTCGGCTGTTCAGTGCGTAATTGCCGGATTGCGCTGAAGAAGATGCATCAGGAAAAATGGCTCGACTGGCAGCCGCAGCGCGGACGCGGCAAGCGCTCACGACTCCATCTGTTAACCTCGCCGGAAAAGCTGTTCAGCCAGAACGTCAATAAGCTGCTGGAGAAGCAGGATTACGGCAACGTGCTGCGGTTTATCGGCAACGACAAGTATCTGCTGGATCGCCTGAGCCTGTGGCGCTTTGGGGTACAGGATAAAAGCAGCGAAACGCGGGTACGCATCCCCTACTATCGCAATCTGGATCCGCTTAATCCGCTCGTTCCCCTACGGCGGACCGAACGCCATCTCCTGCGCCAGTGCCTGAGCGGGCTGACGCGCTATGACGCCGTTCAGGGCAGGATCGTTCCCGATATCGCCCACTACTGGACCCACAACGACGACTTTACCCGCTGGGAGTTCTGACTGAAATCCACCGCCCGCTTTGCCGATGGCAGCGAACTGGATGCCAGTGCCGTTCAGCGCTGCCTGCTCGCCGCCAGCCAAAGCCCGCAGTTCTCCCCGCTTTTCAGCCCAATAAAAAGCATCACCGCTGACGCCCCCTGGCATCTGGTGATTGAAACGCACCATCCGGTCAAACGGCTCGACTGCCTGCTCGCCACCCAGCCGACGATGCTGTTTGATTACCAGCACGGACACATCCGCTGTACCGGCGCTTTCCACCTGCAGGAGCACAGCGACAACTTTATGGTTTTGCGGCGCAATCAACACTGGCATCAGGCGCGCCCCGGACTGGATGAGATCACCATTTTCACCTGGGCTCCGGAACATATCAGCATGAGCTTTATTCCCCTGCTGCGGGGTGAGGAGGCGCAGGATGACCGCCCGCTCAACGAGCGTAGTCTGGAGCAGGGGTGCTGTTTTGTGCTGCTCGACAGCGACGGAGCCTTTGCGGATGAGGCCGGAAGACGGTTTATCAATTACCTGCTGCAACCTGTCGAACTTCTCAGCCAGACGCAGCTTCCCGACAAATACGCGCGCATCCTCTCCGTTGCTCAGGGCATGCTGCCGCAGTGGAATCACCGCCCGGTGGATTTTGGCGGGATCACCGCGCCGTTTAACCTGCGTCAGCCGGTTATCATCAGCACCTTTCAGCAGCCGGAACTGGTGGAGCTTGCCGGGGCGATTCGCCGCCTGCTTGAGCGCTGGCATATTCGCGCCGAAATACGGATCGACGCATTTGACCGCTTTAACAGCCAGCCGCGCCCTCCCGCGGATATCTGGCTCAGCAACTTTATGCTCGATACCCTTTCGGTTCCGGCATTTCTGGAATGGCTGGCTTCAACCGCGCTGTTTACGCGGCTGCCTGAAACCCAGCGACAAAACCTGAACGCCCTGCTGCCGACGATTCTGAACAGTGACGATGAGCAGGCATTCGCCACCATTGCAGCCTTTTTCCATGAGATGACCCACCAGCGATATGTCATTCCTTTGCTGCATCACTGGATGGAATTTGCGACCGAGAAGTCATTTACCTGGCGGGATTTAAATACGCTGGGATGGCCGGATTTCAGCCAACTTTGGCTCGAATAATGCACGCCCGCAAAAGCTCGCTAAAGGGCCTTTAAAGGTCTTTAAGGGTAAGGGAGAGAAGTGTGGGATCGAAGCTGTCAGTTCGCTTCGTTTAGCGCCTCCAGCCCTTCCTGATTTTCTTCTTGCCTGAGAGAACTGGCATGTTTTTTCGTTTCTGGATCCGGAGGAGCTGCGTCCAGCATCAGAGTAATATTCCGCATGGTGCATTATATCATTCTGCATACCCAATTCTGTTCGTTTAAGTATTTTAGGTACGGCTGAGATAGCGTGGTTTGAACCATCAGAACAATTAAAATCTACGCCCGCAAAGGCTCGCTTTAGCGGGCGGCATTTCTGGATAATTATCCATGAAAGCCTCATCTGAGATGTAAAAGAATCCTTCCTGCCGCGGCATTCTCTGGACAATATTTTCCCAATCTTCTGATGCTCATGAAACCACATACTACATCATGATAATAAAGTTATTTATTATCAATGAATTACGCGGATCAAATCAGCTTGAACATTGCATCAACAATGCTATTTTTACGGTAACTGCCGCAGTCCTGGGACTGCACCCGAGACAGCCATGACCTTAGAGGACTGTGCCTGGCTGCTATGTCAGGCTGGTCAAGCCCTTAACCCCGCAAGCCGGACAATACGGCGGGGGCGTCTCTGACGCAGTCCGGTCGTTGTTGCTGCTATAACCTGTGCCAGCAAGAGGCAGGTTGGTACCGCGTCTTTAGACGGAGCGTATCTCTGCGCCAGTAAACAGGTTGTCTGAAACGGCGGCGCGTCACTTTGGAGGCGAAGCAAAACAAAGTGACGCCGACGCACACCGCTGCGCCAGCCGCCGTCTTATCAGGCTTATCGTTGTATTAACCCTCTGACGCCATCATTTCTGCGTCAAAAAGATAACAAGGAGGAATGAACAGTACCGGAGGCGGATCACGACGATCCGGGGGCATCCCTGCTGAGGCAGGCGGCCTGCACACCGTGCAGTACCGTACCCCACCATACCTCAACTCTCGCCTTCCGGCGCACCGGTATTGTTCAGCATGGCGCAATGTTCAGTGCCGTGCATACCCCACGCGCCGGAAAATATTGCTACCGCATCAGGCGGAGGAGTCAGCATGTCGCGACTGTCACAGGATATGAAAAAACAGGCGCACCACGCAGGTGGCAGCCACAAAACTGTCCACGACCGCGAACAGATGGCGCAGCGTTTTGCCCGTCATCTGCTGGCGCAGAATATTCAGGTCACCAGCACCAGCCAGCTCAAAGCCAGACACATCGCTGGATATATCCATGAACGGCTGGAACAGGGTATTTCGCTGCGAACGCTACAGAATGAGATGGCGATGGTGCGCTCTATTTTGGTTGAAGCCGGACGCACACAACTCAGCCAGTCAGAATTAATCAGCAACAAATCACTCGGTATCAGCGGTGCCAGCCGCGACGGAACGCACCGGGCCATTCCGGATGCGCTTTACCAGCAGGTAGTGGAACGGCTCCGGCAAACCGACGCAGGTCTCGCGGTCAGCCTGCAACTGGCGAGGGTGATGGGCCTGCGTGGTCAAGAGGCAGTACAGTGCTGCCAGTCGCTGAAAACCTGGGATAAACAGCTGGAAAAAGGCGCTGAACGTCTGTCGGTGATCTTCGGTACCAAAGGGGGACGACCGCGGATGACACAGGTGATTGACCGGGAAGCCGTTCGCCAGGCGGTGAAAGAGGCGCTTGAGATTTCAGGGGAGCGTGACGGACATCTGATTGACAAACCGGATCTGAAATCCGCGATGGACTACTGGCACAACCATCTCCGCGATGCCGGGCTGACTGGCGAATACTCTCCCCACTCCCTGCGCTATGCCTGGGCGCAGGATGCGATCCGCTATTACGAAGAGCAGGGTCTGAGCCATACAGAGGCGCTGGCGGTAACTTCAACGGATCTGGGCCATAGTGATGGGCGGGGGATATATATTGAGCAGGTATACGGGTATACTGATTGAATCTCACTAATACAAGATGTTTCATTCCTTTTTGTATGTAAAAATTCATAACTACTTTAAAATTTTAAATGCACAATAAAAATATAATTGATAATGTGTACTGTTTCCATTTCACCACACTTGAGTTTAAAATACCAAGATTCATCTAAAACCAGGATTGTGTCATGAAAATTTCATATTTAAAATCATCTCCGTCAATGATTGAAGTTTTAAAAAATAACTATGAAGCATTTATAATTCAAAACTATAAATTCAATCACTTAGGTTTATTTCATGACGAAGACAGTATTTATGCTGTAATACAGAATTACAAAGAATCTAATACTACGTTAGATGAAATACAAGAACTTTACAACTACAGATTTAAAACCGCAGGTGTTCCGGGACCAACGTTTACAGAAGAAGTAAAAGACAACTATATAAAAATAGAACTTAGAAATACATATGAAAAAGTAAGTTTATTTGGCCAACCATTTAACGCATTCGAATTTAGTAGTAACATAAGCATAGCCATACCATCTAAATTTCACCCTTTTCATGTTGACATGAAGTGGTCCGACAACAGTTTTACATTTACCTTCAATAAAGAACTTACTCCTAATGATATTGATGAAATCATTTTAATATGTGAAAGCTTAGGTTTTTATGGTTATAAATACAATATTAAAACAGACCATGAACTACCTGATTATAATCATCAAAAAAAGGAAAGTAATACACAAGGAAATCTTACATTAGTTGCGAGTCAATACCTTAGGAATAATCAACCTAAAGAAATCCTGGAGAAATATGAAGAGGATCAAGACTTTTGGACAGAAAAAAGAGCCAATATTTTTTCAGATGTCACTATAACCAGGGATGAATGTCTTATTGATTCATTCAGAAAGAGTCAAAACAGATGCTTTGTCGATGCCAGTGTATTTCCACGAAATAACATAAGAGAATATATATCACTGTATGACACTGTAATAATTGCAATTCCATTAGCAGATTCACCCAATAGTCAGAGTTTTTATGACATTTTTAAAATAAGCAAGATTGAGCTATTAGAGTTAGTTCGACGTGGACGTATAAAATTCGTCGCATTCCAAAATCTCCAGCGGTATGATTCAAATTTTTTGGCGGATGTTCTGTCTGTTGATCCAGAATGTGTATTATTTTCAAGAAGATTAGCCGCCGCGACATTATTAGCAATTAGAGAAAAAACAGGATTATTTGGATTCGCATTTGATAGCAGCACTCAATATAACTTATTGAAAGAATGCTACAATTCAAAAGTCGATACACTTAAAATATTAGCAGAGTCGTTATCGGAAAATATAGCATTTTTTGAGTATGGCATAAATCAAAGAGGTGCATTGGGTATTAGTCAATTTTGTGGGGCAAGCTTTGCAGCCCAAATATATAAATCACGCGGTCGCGATTATGGTATTGAGCTAATGACAAGCGCAATGTCACTTGAGTTCTCACTAGGGCTAGGGGCACATCACTTTCCCTTTGAGCACACAGGTTATTCTGAGGTAAATGCCTGTAAAATCCTTAATGGCATATATAATGGAGTTCAGCAATCACAAAATGAACTTCGAGAAATGGAGATACAGACTTTACTATCAAATATTTTTACTATTAATAACGACATGAATGTTCTCGAGTTAGATGACATCTTAAGCAAATACAGTCGACGTATGATCCCACAAATATTACAAGAGTATGCCCATCTGACACCTGAAGAATTAAGCTTTAAGATATACTCTCTAAATAAAGATATTAAAGCAATTGAAAAGAGGAAGCAAAACTTGTCTATTTTAGACTTGTCAGGTTTTGCCCCAGTAGTTGCAGGGGCAGTAATGGAGTATAAGGGACTATCGGGAGCGGGTTATATTGCGTTGCTGCCATGGATTTTCAAATTATTAAAAGTCACCACCAATAATTCAAAGATATTCAGCAATGAAATATTTAGTAATTTAGAAGCTTTAACTTTAAATACTCCAAGAAACACAATGTTGGTACATAAAATAAGACAAGACATGCCTAAATAGTACGTTTTAATTCGATGCATTATACTATTTGCACATCAACCAAGCCCATACGAATGTATGGGCCATAACGATGCTTTCACAGGTATGGCCATTTATTTGGCCAATTTTAAACCCGATCGTTTAATCTTTTTTTCTAGTATAGCAACCATTTCTCTTAACTTTTTTATAATTTCAATAATCGCCCTACATTGCATCCATCACGAATAAAATGAATTGAGAATGAGTTCATTGAAAAAATCTCATCAATTCATAATGTAATTTAGTGATCTTTTGAAGAATAACCCTCGATCTCTATAACAACTTCTAAAGTATACCCACCATTCTGGCTTGCAAAATCCTCTTTGGTAATAGACACATAGCGATTATCTTTCTTTATCATAACTGGGATCTTACTAAATAGCTCATTAATATTAAAGTCATCATCCCCTAATGCTTTTGATATTAATTCTTCCGCAAGCAATGAAATGGTATTTTTTGAACAATTTGATATGGGTGAATTATTTATATTAGCTCTTAACTTGAGTTTCTTAGCAGCATATTCATCTCCATATAAATAATATGCAACATTATCACGAAATAAACCATCATTACCAATCTCAATCATATGACTACATGATATCCAAGTATCAAAACTGAAATGATAATCATTGGTGTCAACTCCTTTTCCAACAAGAAAATCTTTGGCTAAGAATGGTGACCACCCATATTTATTATCTACTTCGGGTGGATTAGATTCGATTTTTTTCCGTAACTTTACGTCTTTTAAACTTGCCTTAATTCCTTCTTTCGTCTTAATTTCATTAATATGTATGTTTCTTACCCAGCGATTAAGAGCATCAAGATCTGTTCTAAAGAAGCAAATCGCTAATTTTTTTGCATAATTAAACAGAGCCTCATCGTCAAAATATATTTTTAATCCTGATAACTTAGTTTCATAAGCTTGATAAAGGTAAAGCATATAAATAAATGGCATAAACGAAAATGATAATAAAACTGGAGTCAGAAGTTCAGTAAGATTAGCCCAAGAAAACGTTACCGAAGGCGACATAATTGAAACAAAAAATGAATGGGCAAAATAAAATATAACGAAAACGCCTAGCACTACCTTTATCGTCGCTCCGATTTTTTCTGTTTCTTTTTTCGTATTAGCTACGACAGCCAGCAACCCTAAAAAAAGCATAATAGGGTATATTATAAACTCTATAGCAAAGGAAAAACTTTGTAGTTCAAGAATAAATGTAAGTAGAGCACTTAATCCAATCGTTTCTTTGATTTGTGATTTAAAATAATACTTACTGCTCTTTATTTTATGTGTTTCAAAGATTGTTACGAAAGCATATGTAATTACCCATACCAAAGTGGTCTTAAGATTATCTGTACTCCAAACACCAATTTCATAAAAAAGCACAATACAAATAGACGTCCAAACAACCGCAAATCCTAATACTGTCAAAATTTGTTTATGGAAAAATGTTTTGATAAGTTGATAAAAAGAATATCTAATATCCTTTTTACACCAAAGCAGAGCAATGATTATTAACATCCATATAACAAAAGCATACTCTCTACTATTAATGTCCATTTAGTCACCATTACTCAGTTAAATTCATTTCAAAGTTACATTTTATCAAGCCTTTATCATTTTAAACTGAATTACGGTAGGCGTACCAACTTTGTATAAGATAGAATACAACAAGCTTCATGCTTCTTTTTTAGATAGTTTGTTGTTCGTGCCTATCGTACACTTTGTGACTGTTCGTTTTGCATCTATTCCAAGCATCAATCAATACAATAAATTTCAGCACCATTAAGATAACCATAAAAATCAACAAGATACAAAAAAACCTTCTATATCAACATCATCGCCACCCTTTTTGCGCCTTCCCTTCCCCGCAAAAAATAAAAATCTCCAACAAACTCAACCACCTCCCCCACCAATTACAAGGACGCCAGCCCACCAAATAAAACAAGGGGTTACGTGAAAACGTAACCCCTTTTTTTGCCCATGTCCACATTACGTCCACTCGGCAAAACTTTGGCCAGCGCTAACTTCAGTAACCCCAGTTTTACATTTTTGCATCCAGTGCCCATATGCCGCTTGCCACGCCTCTTGTTCATCGGCAAAAGATGTTCTGCAATAGGCAACTACTCAATGCCTTTTGAACCAAACTCCGAGTACAGGGATGACCAGCTCTGTCGCTATATCCTTACAGCATTCCCGACCCCATAGGACAGGTGGATTATGCAAAATTTCTATCATATTGATCAGCTGATTCAGGGTTATTTCAATCAGGATCATGACCTCATAAATGAGGGAGAGGATACTATTGAGGGCACTATTGAACGCTATAAAAAAACAGCCCCAGATTGGATGTTAAAAGAGTTAGCCGAAGAGGTCGATTGTTTCCTTGCGCTTTACGGAGACAGGCTGGATGAGCAATTCAAAAGCCGGTATGGATTTGATTTCTCACCTGAGTTGTGGGATTCAACCCCATTCGATTTCCTGATGACTGTACGCAGACTTGCCCTTTCTTCGAAGTAGCTACAGGCAGACCCGTAACGGCTTAACCGACCTCAGACCAGCAACAGCCGGTCTTTTTCTTTCTAATATAACTTAAGGGTGAACAGTTAAATCCAAAAAAGCTTTTTCTTGATGTGATCCATTCAAAAAACAGGTTTGCTTAACCACAGGAAACACTGCAACAAATCGCCATTGGCATACCCGTGAAAGTAGAATTTATAAATTATCAACAAAAAACAGCCTATTAATGAATTTATTCAGACTCCACCAGCCCAATAATCCTCCATCGGTGATTACCAGAGTCATCCGATGAAGTGCTGAAAGCCCGCACGGCGCAAGCTCTGCGGGCTTTTTATATCTGTCCCTTCTCGCCCAGCGCCCCCTCACACGCCAGCGCCAGCACCATCAGCGCCGTCTCATTCTCCTGCACCGATAACATCTCCATCCCCACCGGCAGACCGATACGACTTACGCCGCACGGCAACGTTATAGCTGGCAGGCCGCTGATGGCGGCCAGTTCCGGCGCGCAGCCTGGCGGCATCTTCGCCATACTTTCTGGTAATCGTTGTGCGGTGGGATACACAAATCCGTCGATGCGCTGCACCTCCGCCACCTGGCAAAGGTTCTGCCGCAACAGGCGCTGAAAGCGACGCCCCGCCAGCCAGAGCGGAGTTTTCAGCGTGCTACTCGCCAGCATCTGACGTAGAAACGGCGCAAACTCTGGCAGGTAAGCGCCGGAGTCCACAATGCTTGTCAGTCCGGAGGGAGCGCCAGGCTGTTTGCTAAGCCAGTCGTCAATCGCCACGCGAAATTCATACAGGCTCAGGCATGTCGCCTGACTTACGTCGTCCAGCAAAGGTAATGATACCTCCACCAGCGTTGCTCCGGCACGACGCAACGAGTGCAGCGCCGACTGCCAGACCTCCAGCTGTACCTCATCCTCTCCCTGTAACGCGGTTACCACACCAAAGCGAACGCCTTTCAGCGAACGCACAGGAAGCGCAACCGGTGGCAAACCATGGATCACCGCATGCAGCAAGGCGGCATCTTCAACGCTATGTACCATTGGCCCAACGGTATCTTTGCTGGGCGAGAGCGGCGCCACGCCATCCAGCTGTGAACGGCGAAAAGCAGGCCGTAGCCCCACCAGCCCGGTATAGCTACAGGGAATGCGGATAGAGCCGCCGGTATCGGTACCCAATGCGCCATCCGCCATCCCCGCCGCCACCGCCGCGGCGCATCCTCCGCTGGAACCTCCGGCGGTGAGTGACGGGCGAAGCGGGTTTGCCACATCGCCCCCCAGCGAGCTTCGCGAGCGCACGTCAAAAGCAAACTCGGACATATTCGCTCTGGCGAGGATAATCGCTCCTGCCCTGCGCAACCGCTGTATAACAAGCGCATCCGACGTCGCGTTAAGTGAGGCCAGCGCCCGGCAGCCAAGAGTAATGGGCATCGGTGCGCAGGCAATATTATCTTTGACGATCAACGGCACGCCGTGCAGGGGGCCGATCGGCTCCCCGCGTCGACGCTGCTGCTGATGCTGTTCCGCCTGAGACATGGCGTCAGGGTTAACCCCGAGGATCGCGTTGAGCGCCCGGTGCTGCTGAATGACGTCGAGACGGTGGGCAATTTCCTCCGGGCAGTCGTCTGGCGGTATCAGGCGCTTCATAGTCTCAGGCTCCCTCGTGATGAAAACCGGGCAGAAGGCTGCCCGGGATACGTTTTAGTCCCGCATGCCGGTAGTAATGGCATCAATGTCCTGCGGACGCAGACGAATTTCCGCCGCCCGTCGGTGCCCCTGCATCCCCTCGGTACGGCTCTGGCGGATCGCCGGTTCTGCGATTGCCGGGATACCCTGCTCGTCAATCCACTGATGGGTACAGATTTTGACGTACGCCCCAACCCACAGACCGCCGGTATAGCGTGCCGCCGCCATCGTCGGTAACGTGTGGTTGGTGCCGCAGCATTTATCAGAGAACACCACGCTGGCGTTCTGACCAATAAACAGCGAGCCATAGTTGCGGATCTTCGCCGCCGTCGCGTGCGGATCGCGGGTATGCACCTGCAAATGCTCCGTCGCCATATGGTCAGCAAACGCAATCAGCTGCGCTTCATCTTCGCAGAGCACAATCTCACCCTGCCGGCGCCACGCCTCCCCCGCCGTGGCGGCCGTTGGCAGGCTGGCAAGCTGACGCTCAACCTCCGCCAGGGTACGCTCAGCGATATCCCGGCTGGTTGTCGCCAGCCCGACGCGGGTATGAATATCGTGTTCTGCCTGCGCCAGCATATCGGCGGCCAGAATGCGCGGATCGGCGCTGTCGTCAGCGATAGTGAAAATCTCGCTCGGCCCGGCGAGGGCATCAATGCCGACTCGACCAAACACCTGGCGTTTCGCTTCGTTAACGAAGGCGTTGCCTGGCCCAACGATTTTGTCCACCGATGGAATGCTCTCCGTTCCCCAGGCCATGGCCGCAATGGCCTGCGCGCCACCTACCCTGAAAATGCGGTGCGCGCCCGCCAGATGGCAAACCGCGATCATCGCAGGATGCGCTCCCGGCGGCAGACAGGCGATGATCTGTTCGCAGCCCGCCACCGTCGCAGGGACAATTGACATCACCGGCGCAGAGAGGATCGGGTAACGCCCACCCGGCACGTAGCAGCCCACCGTCTGCACCGGGATGATCCGGTGACCGAGATGTACGCCAGGCAGCGTCTCAACTTCCAGCGGCTGCATGGTCGCCAGCTGCGCCTGCGCAAAACGACGCACCTGATTAATCGCAAACTCGCTGTCGCGGCGCGTCTGGGCATCCATCCCCTCCAGTGCTTCGGCGATCTCCTGCTCGCTCACCTCAAAGTGCGTCGGCACGACGTTATCAAACTGCTGCGAAAAGGCTCTTAGCGCCGTATCGCCTTCGGTTTTCACGCGCTCGATAATGGCGCTGACCTTCTCCGTCAGGGAACGATCGGCCTGCGCATCCTGCCCCTGCGGGCGCTTAATCCAGCTCACCTGATTTAACATTTACGCGTTCTCCATCTGGCCGAGTTTGATTTGCGCCAGCAGCGCCAGGTGGTCATACACGACCCATTCATCAACAATTTTGCCGTTGACGATGTGGTAGTGCGACATGCCCATCACGAACAGTCGTTCTCCGGTCGGCTTGCCCAGTTCGCCGTAACCCAGGTGATGCCCTTCGATGATCCAGCGAATCGCCACTTTGACGCCGCCTTCATCGCACGGGTTGGAACAGATATGCTGCGGCAGCCACGCGCCGTCAGGGATCATCCCCACCAGCGCCAGCGTCTGATGGGTTACCGCCGCGGTGCCGTACAGCTCTTTCATCAGCGGGCCATGCCACTGCACGTTAGGGGCGTAAACCTCTTTGATTTTGCCGAACATCCGACGATTGTAGATCTCGTGCAGCCAGCGTAGACACTGCTCTTCCGTATCGGTGTGTGCAATGGATACATCGCACTCCATCTCCGGCGGATATTGTCCCAGCATGCGGCCATTTTCGCCGATGTCCATCACGCGGAAGCCTTTATCAAACTGCTCCTTTGCCATATTAAATGCGATTTGATCGGTATTCAGGCCAAGCTGTTTCATTAACGACATGTTGTCGCTGACTACCCACTCCCGGTAAATTTTATTCTCGTGGATCATGCAATCTGCCACGGTACGGGTAACGAAGGTGCGGTTGGTCGGCTTGCCTAAATGGCTGTGCTGGGTATGCCGCCCGCTTCCCGTCACCAGGTGAGAGGTATAAAAACCGTCAACATCATTTCCGTTCCAGATAACCTGGGTTGCCATGCCGCGCCGCTCCGGGAAGGCAATTAAGCGTTGCAGCGTATCCTGTACCACCTGCTCACGGTTATAGAGTGTCCCCAGCGCGTTATACAGCACGCAGTTATGGGTATAGTGAGAATAAATTAAGCCGACATCGCGCTCGTCCCATATTTTATGGGTGCAGCGAACTATATAATCGACAATATCGGTATAGCAGTCATCAAAGCCGCGTAATGATTGCACGCGCGGTCTTTTTTCCGGTACCAGATCGACAAAATCACGACGTTCCACCTGTAATACAGGTTCCTCTTTCAGCGATTTCACGCTGCTTTTTTCGGGTACGGCTGGTGCTTTATTTGTTGCTTCGGTGGAAGACATATAAACTCCTGCTCTGTTTTCAGACAATAAGAACCCGCACCCGTAAGTGAGGGTGAATTAAACTCGATTATTTTCGGCAGCCAGAATAAGGGGGCTGCCGCCCCTGTTAATTCACTATTTGCGACCAGATCGCTAATTCATCGATCCCCAGATATTCACGGAAAATTAAACCATCACGTAATTCAAGCTGGCTGATACCGGTAATTGATATGGGTTTACGGGTTGGCGCACCAAATTTGCCGTAACCGTCATGCCAGGTTAATAACGACCAGCGCAGGGAAAGCCGAATCGGCTCGTTAGGATCTTTACGCACAATCAGATGATGGAGCTGCGTTTCGCTGTCGGCAAATGAAGCGCGGTAGCCAGAAAGCTGTGCGCCAATTTCCTGCTCACCGGTGCAGAGGCAATGACCCGGCGCGTAAAGCGTCGCCGCCGGGTGATAGAGACCGGGCACCACGCCACTGTTACCGCCCGCCCACATGGTTAAGTAGCGCTCAACGACGCCTGCCAGTGCCCCTTCTACGTCGTCGCCCTCGGGCCCGCCCGCCCAGCGGGCATCCAGCGTCTCGGCAGAGACCGCCTCCACGCCAAGCTGCTGGCGCATGGTCGCCAGGTTAAAGGCAAATTCGCGGATATCCAGCCCCAGTTGCGCCACAATCGCAGCACGATCCTGAAGCAGCCACTCCTGGCGTACGGCCCCATCAACACAGATGCGATCGGCCCAGGTGCGGACCCAGACATTTTTCCCGGTCGGCGGGCCAAAAAATCCCTCCCCCTGATGCTGAATGCGGGCTACGGTACGCTGAGCCGCATAGTACTCGTCCCCCGGGTTCTGGCTGCACAGAATATCCTCCGTCAGCACCGCTCGCTGCGGGAAGCTGTGCATCGCCTCAAGCGTCAGGCGCATAAACTGGGAAAGCTCATGCAGCTGTTTTTCGGGGGTAGTGAAAACCACCGGCGTGGCGTAAAAATCCGCCAGCTGGCCGATATCTTTCTGCTCCCACACCACGTGCGTCAGCGTCAAAATGAACTGCTGGATAGAGTCGAATTGAGGGCTGAAGCCCCGCAATCTGGTCATGTGGGCTCCTTAGACTGGAATAGCGTTAAACCATTGGTTTCGATAACGCCGCTGCGTGGGCGACGCGCCGAGTGGCGTATCACCAGCGTACCGGGCACCGTAATCTGTTCAGGCTCTATGGTTCCGCTGTCAATTTGCTTCATTAACAGTTCCACCGTGGCATCTACCATCGCGCCGACCGGCTGCGACGCCGAGGTCAACGCATAAGAGGGCCAGCCGGAAGGGCCGATGTCGTCATACCCGACAATGGAGACCTCCTCCGGAATGCGCAAACCAAACTCATAGCGCGCCACATCCATTACCGTGACGGCCATATGATCGTTGGCGACAAAGACCGCATCCGGCGCTGGCGACGCCGAAAACAGGGTATAAGCCGCCCGGGTGGTTTGCTGAGCGTCGTAATTCCCGTGCACCACCCGCACATCGGTGATGCCATGTTCTTCCAGCGTGGAGATGAACCCGTGCTGGCGGGCGATATTGACCGGGGAATCCGCCACGCCGCCCACGTAGGCAAAACGCTTGTGCTCCCCCGCCAGCAGAAACTCGGCAATCTGCCGCGCGGCCGCTTCGTTATTACTGTTGACGCTGGAGGCCATGCCACTCTCTTCGCTGCGGTTAAACAGCACTACCGGGATCCCGGCGGCAAGACACTCCTCGGACAACTCCAGCGACAGCGTCACCGAGGCCAGCACAATGCCATCCACCCGGTACTGCATAATCTGGTCAAAAATACGGTCAACGTTACCTTCCCGGTCGCCAACGAACAGCAGCAGGTGATAGTTCAGCGTATCCAGCTTTTGTGCAAGCGCCTCCAGCACCTGCGAGTAAAAGGGATTATCAAAGTAAGAAATGACGACACCGATAATGCGCGAACGCGCCGTGTTGAGCGAACGGGCGATCGCATTCGGGCGATAGCCCAACTCGCGCGCCGCCTTCAGCACTTTTTCACGCGTTGCCGGTGAAATGCTGGCCCCCGGCGTGAACGTTCGCGACACCGCAGATTGCGATACCCCCGCCAGTTGAGCGACCTGTTGGGATGTGACTGCTGCAAAAGTCTTACGTTTCATTACCCCTGATTCCTTATCAACGTCCTGCCCATTTGCGCGTGCTTCAAACGCCTCAGCAAGTGGGTGTTTTTTATACTTACACCACCTTTGCATGCGTATGCAACACAAAAAATTAAAATTCTCACAACAAGATCGAGATCACTTTACAAACATGAAACCTTTTCGTAACTTCAAATCTTGAATACGTATGCAAAGAGTTTTCATACCGTCAATGGTACCGGAGAGAACAGGAGTCGCCCAAAGGATTGAACCGGTAAACGTCGTCCCTGACTGGTTATAACCCATTAATTCTTAAGAGGTTCAAAACCATGTTTCAAGCACTGTTACGCCGTCGGGAAGCCCGGCTCTTTTTCATCATCAGCATCCTATTCTTTATCTGCATCCATAGCATTGATGCATTCCTGGCCCCCATGATGATCAACCAGGGCATTGAGCCACAGATCATGGGCATCATCATGGGCGCATCCGGGCTGGCAACCCTTCTGATACGCTTCCCGTTAGGCATTATTTCCGACGTGGTTAAAAGCCGCAGGATCTTCATCCAGATTGGCCTGCTGCTGCCAATTATCGCCTGGCCAATTGCCTGGCTTGAACCCAATGCCATTACGCTGTATCTGGCGAAAGCGGCAGACGGCGTCACGGCGGCGACATGGGTGCTGTACAACATCCTGTTCATGCGTTACTTCGGTCGCAACGAAGCCCCTGCCGCCGTCGCGCTGCTGGCGCTGGCAGGGCCCATCGGCGTGTTTCTCGGCAACTGTATTGGCGCGGTGCTGATTCACTATTTTGCCAATAACATCGCCTTTTTTGTCTCCTGCATCTCCGCCCTGGTGGCGCTGATCCTGACGACCCGCATTCAGGACGTGCACGACCCGGTGCAGGCCCCCACGCTTAAAGCCTGCATCACCGGCGCGCGCCAGCAGCTGGCCGACCGTTCCGTCTGGCTGATTGGCATCCTGGCGACCGTCGTCATTCTGGTGCCCTTCGCCACCCGGGACACGCTGACGCCCGTCTACGCCGAACAGCTCGGCGCCCGGGCGGGGATCCTCGCGGTGCTCGGAAACATCCACCTTCTGTTTTACGGGCTGGCCATCGCCCTGTGCAGCTCGGTGTTTTATCAGCGCCTTGGGCTGGTAAAAACCGCCGTGCTCGGCATCGTTTTACAGGTGATCTCCACCTTCGGCATTCCCTTTACCAGCAATATGTACGTCATTTACCTGTGGCAGGCGCTGGCAGGTTTTTCGTTCGGTATGGCCTTTGCCGCATTTATGTCGCTCAGCGTAGTGAATACCTCGTCTGATGAACAATCCACGCGAATGGGACTATTCCAGACCATTTATTCCTGCGGCATGTTTGTCGGGCCGGTAATGATGGGCGTAATGATGCAACATATTAACCTGTCGTCCGGTTATATATTGATTGCCGCCCTTTCCGTTGTGGCCGCTATTGCCACGCCGCTGTCCGCTCGATGGGTATATGCCCGTAAAACACAAACCTCAGCCCAATTATTAAAAAACGGTGCGTACGCCGCCGCGCCGGATCAATAACCCACTTAGAAGTAAACACCCTTTCCCGGTCTGCCGGGAGGACAACTGACATCTAAAAAAGGTAAGGAGAAGCGTGTGTCCTGGAAATTAAAAACCGGTAAATCTACCGAAGAGCGCCAGCAAGCCAACCAGCAAATAAGAGAAACGGTTGAGCAAATACTTGCAGATATTGAAAAACGTGGAAATAAAGCCATTCGCGAATTATCCATTAAATTCGATCGTTATGACCGTCAGGATTATCGTCTGACCCCCGCGGAGATCGACCGCTGCATAAAACAGTTAAGCCGCCAGGATATTCAGGATATTGAATTCGCCCAACAGCAGGTGGCGAATTTTGCCCGCGCGCAGAAAGAATGCCTGCGGGATCTGGAAATTGAAACGCGTCCCGGCGTTATTCTCGGGCATAAAAATATTCCGATTAACGCCGTGGGATGTTACGTGCCTGGCGGAAAATATCCCCTGCTCGCCTCCGCGCACATGTCGATTATCACCGCCAGCGTGGCGGGGTGCTCAAGAATTATCAGCTGTGCCCCGCCGTTTAACGGTCAGCCCGCCCCGGCGATTGTCGCGGCGCAAAAAATGGCTGGCGCAACGGAAATCTATGCCCTTGGCGGCATTCAGGCGATAGGCGCCATGGCGCTGGGCACGGACTCGCTGGCACCGGTCGACATGCTGGTCGGCCCCGGTAACGCCTTCGTCGCGGAGGCCAAACGCCAGCTCTTCGGCCGGGTAGGTATCGATCTGTTTGCCGGTCCGACGGAAACGCTGGTGATTGCCGATGACACCGTTGACGCGGAAATGTGCGCCACGGATCTGCTGGGCCAGGCCGAACACGGCGTCACCACCCCTGCCATCCTGCTGACGAACTCGCTCCAGCTTGCCAAAGAGACGCTCAGCGAAGTGGAACGGCTGCTGAAAAAGCTCCCTACCGCCGACATTGCCCGCCAGTCCTGGCAGGACTACGGGGAAATCATCGTCTGCGACAGCTACGAAGAGATGCTGCTGGAGGCAGATCGTATCGCTTCCGAACATGTTCAGGTGATGACCGACCGGGACGACTGGTTCCTGGCTAACCTGACCAATTACGGCGCGCTGTTCCTTGGGCCGCGTACTAACGTGGCCTACGGCGATAAGGTGATCGGAACCAACCACACCCTGCCGACGCAAAAAGCCGCACGCTATACCGGCGGCCTGTGGGTGGGCAAGTTCATGAAAACCTGCACCTTCCAGAAAGTCCTCAGCGACGAAGCCACCGCCGAAATCGGCAGCTATTGTTCGCGTCTGTCGCTGCTGGAAGGGTTCGCCGGACATGCCGAGCAGGCCAATATTCGCGTGCGCCGTTATGGCCAGACGGAGGTTCCCTACGCCACACCGGCCCCGGTCAGGGAAAAGGTGTAAGCCATGACGCTTTTGCAAACGCCCTCTTTCACCCTGCACGGCAAACGCGCGCTGGTGACCGGCGGGTCAAGAGGGATTGGCTTCGCTGCCGCCGTCGCCCTCGCACAGGCGGGCGCAGAGGTATGGATCGCCGCCCGGGGCCACGAGGCGCTGGCGCATGCCGCAAGTCTGGCAGCGGAACACAGGCTCGCATTTCACCCGCTTGAGCTGGATATTACCGACGCTCAGGAGGTGGAGCATGTGCTGGCGACATTGCCCGCTCCCGACATTCTGGTGAACAGTGCCGGGCTGGCCCGCCACCAGCCGTTTCTTGAGGTGAACGAGGACAATTTCGATGCGGTGATGGCGCTTAACCTGCGCGCCACCTTTTTTGTCAGCCAGCGCGTGGCGCGCAGAATGCGGGCGGGCGGTAAGGGAGGGTCGATTATTCACATCTCATCGCAAATGGGACACGTTGGTGGCCCCGAGCGTAGCGTGTACTGTGCCTCCAAATTCGCGCTTGAAGGGTTAACCCGAACGATGGCGCTGGAGCTGGGCGATGCGGGGATCCGCGTTAATACGCTGTGCCCGACCTTCATTGAAACCGACCTGACGCGCCCGGCGCTTGCCGATCCGGCGTTCCGCCACTACGTGCTGGACAACATCAAGCTGCGCCGGTTAGGCAAGCTGGAGGACATTATGGGCCCGGTAGTGTTTCTCGCCTCAGATGCCGCCGGGCTGATCACCGGCAGTGCCCTGATGGTTGACGGCGGCTGGACCGCTACGTGAGGGATGCAATGGAATATCCGCTTCTGGACAATACCGATCTGCCACTGGTGCTGCTTGGTGGCACGCTCTGTAACGCCCGGCTCTGGCAGCCCGTTATTGAACGGCTGAATGTCGCAGCGGTGTCCTGTATTACGCTGACGGGTGCGGAGTCCGCGCCGCAGGCGTCACGGCGGTTATTAGAGGTTCTGCCGCCGCGCTTTCTGCTGGCAGGGTTTTCTCTCGGTGCCATAGTCGCGCTGCAAATGGCCGCCGACGCGCCAGAAAGAGTGAACGGGCTGACGCTGATTTCCGTTAATCCGTTGCCCGTTGCGCCAGACACCCTCGCTTCACGCCGGGAAGCGGTACGCACCGCACAGGCGCGGGGCCTGGCCGACTGGCTGGTCTCCTCGCTGTGGCAGAGCTATGTCGCCCCGTCACGTCTGTCCGATCGGATCCTGCAAGAGACTATTTGCCGAATGGCGCAAGAGTGCGGCATTGAGACCTTTGCCGGGCAAACGGAAATGGCCATTCACCGACAGGACAACCGGACTGCGTTTAACGCCCTCTCCTGCCCCACATTACTTCTAAACGGCGCGCAGGACGTTATCTGCACGCCCCATCATCATCAGCTACTGGCCGCAGGCAACGCGAACGTGACCAGACATACGGTGGAGGCTGGCGGGCATTTTATTCCGCTGGAAAACCCGGATGAGATCGCGCCGCTGCTGCGTCAGTGGATAACGGAGTGCATACAGTGCGCAAAAACAGTTTAAAGACCGCATTTCTGGAAAATACTCCCATCATAAACGGCTGGCTGGCGATCCCGTCCGGTTATAGCGCGGAAATTATGGGCCATCAGGGTTACGACGCCGTCACCGTCGATTTGCAGCACGGCATGATTGATTTTGCCAGCGCGCTGTCAATGCTACAGGCGCTATCGGCCACGCCTGCCGTGCCGCTGGTGCGGGTGGCAGATAACGATCCGGCGCAAATCATGCGCGTATTAGACGCAGGAGCCTACGGCGTAATCTGCCCGATGATCTCCAGCGCGGAACAGGCTCGCCGTTTTGTCGCTGCCTGTCGCTATCCACCGCTGGGTGTTCGCTCCTTTGGTCCGGCCAGAGGTCTACTTTACGGCGGCAGTGATTATCCACAGCACGCTAACAACGAGATCCTGACGCTGGCGATGATTGAAACCCGCGAAGGGCTGGCTGATCTTGACGCCATCCTTGATACCGAAGGGCTGGACGGTGTGTTTATTGGCCCCAACGATCTCTCACTGACGCTGACCGGCAGCGCCAGCGCCGAATCGCAACATCCCGAAATGCTTGCTGCTATTGAGCGGGTGATTCACTGCTGCCGCCAGCAGCAGAAGATTGCCGGAATTTTCTGCACTTCCGGCGCGGCCGCCGCAGCGCGCATTGATCAGGGTTTTCAGTTTGTTACCCCTGCAAACGACGTCATGCAACTGGGTCGCGCCTCGCGTGAAACCATTGCCCTCGCCCGCGGCAACGCTATCCCTACCACCGGTGCATCCGGTTATTAAAAGGAGAAATAATGAAAACCATCCATCTTACCCAGAGTCAGGCTCGAACACGGTTAATCGCCCCCGAGGACATGATTTCCTGTAATCTTGCTTTTATTGATTGCAAGCTACCCGGCTCGCATCTCAAACAAAACTATTCCTTCATCGGCCCGGGTGTAACCCAGTCCAGCGAGCAGGTCGTCAATATTCCCGAGCCGCACGGCTTTAACATTGGCGCGGCGGCTATGCCGAAAGGGGTGACGAATAATCTGCATCTGCATTTCACCGCCGAGGTGTTCCTGATCCATGAAGGAACATGGCGTTTTCGCTGGGGTGCCAACGGCGAGCATGAAGCTGAATTTAGCGCACCCACTATCCTTTCAATACCGACCTGGATCTTCCGCGGTTTCACCAACGTCAGTAAAGAAGAGACCAGCGGTATGGTGTTTACGGTGCTCGGCGGGGACAACACGGGCGGCATCATCTGGCATCCTTCCGTGCTGGCGGCAGCCAGCGAATACGGAATGTATTTGAGTAAAGACAACATGCTCATCACACAGGAAACCGGCGACCCGCGGCCTGACCCCGCCGCGCTGCTGACGCCGCTGTCAGAGGAATATATTGCCGGGCTGCGTGACTACAGCGTTGAGGAGATGCGCCAGCGTGCGGTAACCGGCGATGACCGCTGCTGGTCAGCCCAGGGACTGCTGGATTCGGTGCTGCCAGGACACGGCGGCGAAATTGCGCCGGTTATCGGTTTCGGCATTTCACAGGATCGGGATTCCGCTCCCGCTATCGTGAGCCCGCACGGTTTTTCCGTCGAATGGCTGCGTCTCGCCGAGGATCACGTTGTGGGCCGCCATCTCTGCCCGGATATTCAGGTCATTATGGTCTTTAAAGGCCAGCTGGAGGTCACCTGGAACGAGGCGGGCGAAGAAGTGAGCGTTATCGCTCCGGAACGTTCGGTGATCTCTGTTCCGGCAAACAGCTGGCGTCGCTACCGCGCGGTTGACGGCAAAACGGAGTTTATTCTGACGACCCGCGGCGATCAGCGTAAGCGCCTCTACTGGGATGAAGCGATCCTGCAACAGGCGAGAGAACACAATCGCTGTCTCGATCCCGATGGCTACGTAGCCGATGCCGACATCCTGCCTGCCACGGCCCGTCGGGCCGGTGCGATACTGGAGACATGCAACAGCAACAAAACCTGAATTATCCGTT
Organism: Enterobacter cloacae complex sp. 402C9; assembly: GCF_050030745.1. Lineage (NCBI taxonomy): Bacteria > Pseudomonadati > Pseudomonadota > Gammaproteobacteria > Enterobacterales > Enterobacteriaceae > Enterobacter > Enterobacter cloacae complex sp. 402C9. The sequence continues at coordinate 3,553,077 of NZ_JBLGUW010000001.1, forward strand.
GAGCTCACTTGCCGGATCCGCTGCGTTCGTTGAGAGGCATGCCAGCCTGCATTTTCAGCCTGTTAACGAACCAGCGTCCGGCCGGGCCGGGCGGATGTTCCTCCAGGTGCACCGCCTGCATGGAAAAACCGGGCCCGACGTCGGGCTGCATCGGCACGTTCAGCGTAACCAGTTTTCCCGCTGCGAGATCTTCCTCGACCATTGGCAGCGGCATATAACCCCACCCCAGTCCGGCACGCAGGAAGGCGTGCTTCGCGCCCATATCCGCTAAATGCCATGTCTTTGACGACATGACGCCAAAGCTTCGGCCCACGGTGAGAGAGGAGCGATCGGTCAGCACCAGCTGGACGTGTTCCTGTAAAAGTGAACGAAGGATCGGACCGGACGCGTTCGCCAGCGGATGCTCAGGGGAGACAACGGCCACCGCAGGCACGCTGAGAAGGAATTCTGAGGTGCATCCCGCCGGAAGATGCGGCAGCGATCCGGTTATCGCCACCCGGCAATGACCGTCCAGTAAAGGCTGGAACACCGCCCCCAACGCTTCCACATACAAACGCAGCGGGGTGTCAGGAAATGCCTGCTGAAACGCCTTCACCGCAGCGGTGAGCTGCGCTACGGGAAACATCACGTCGACGGACACCGCCAGTTCAGGCTCAAGACCTTCGGCTAAGGTGCGCGCCTTCGCCTTAAAGGCGTCCATCCCGGCAGTGGCAAGACGCGCCGCTTCCAGCATGGCGACGCCCGCCTCCGTCAGCGTCGGATAACGCCCGGTACGATCGAATAATGGAAACCCGACCTGCGCCTCAAGGTTTGCCAGCGTCGCGCTGACAACCGACTGCGCGCGCCGCAGCCTGCGACCGGCGGCGGAAAAACTCCCTTCATCAACGGCAGCAATAAAGGTGCGGAGTTGATCAACAGACATACCGTCCAGCATGTATCGCCCCAGCAGATGGATCCCATCTAATTATATAGGCTATTCAGATAGGTCAAAGATTACTACTCTCAGTGCATGTTCACTACTCTTCAATGAAGGAAATACAATATGAAAACGACTACTGTAGGTATCATCGGCGCTGGCGCTATCGGGCAAGCCTTTGCAGAACAACTGGTTAAAGCGGGCATGAACGCTATTCTGAGTAACAGCCGCGGGCCGGAAAGCCTGACTGCGGTGGTTGAGAAACTGGGCCACGGGGCTCACGCTGGCACCGTAGAACAGGCCGCCCAGGCCGACATCGTTTTTGTCAGCACAAACTGGGACAAAACCGAGGCCGCGTTACGCGGCATCAACTGGGAGGGGCGTATCCTGATCGACGCGACCAACCCGGTCATACTGCCAGGCTTCACGCTGGCTGAACTGGGCGGAAAAAACTCAAGCCAGGTGGTGACACAGTGGGCTCCGGGTGCACGCGTCGTTAAAGCCTTCAATACTCTCCTTGCAGGGGTGCTGGCTCAGGATCCGGCGCAGGCGGGTGGCCGTCGTGTCGTCTTTATCTCCGGAGACCATCCTGACGCAAAGGCGGAAATAACAGCCTTAGCCGGTCAACTGGGCTTCGCAAGTATTGATTTAGGCAGCCTGGAGGTTGGCGGTACGCTACAACAATTCCCCGGAGGGCCTCTTCCGGCGGTGAACCTGGTGCAACTGGCATAGCTAAAGGCAACGATAAATATGACGCAGCGTACTTCCGCAGAGACCTTTGAAGAATACCTTCCCGGCAAGCTGATCAGGGAACATCGGGCGCAATCTTCCCGGGATGTATTCGTGCAAATTCTGGCGCGCAGACACGTGCAGGAAAACGTCATTATTCCGGCAGTGCCGGAGCCTTTTATCGTCTGGATCCTCTCAGGTAATGCCGTCGTTGAGGAGCGTTCCCCCGGTGAGCCGTGGTTAGCAAACCGCGTTACCGCAGGCGATTTCTTTCTCACAACGGCGGCTTCTCCTACTGAAATGCGCTGGCACGCCGGGCCAGATACGCCTTTCGTCGTTATGCATGTTTATATGGGAGTGGCTATGATGCAGGAGTATGAACTGCGGGAAGTCTCCGGCGCGCGCGACGACACGCTATCCGCCCTGCTGGAGCAGATACGTCAGGAGCTGTATCTGCAAAATCCACCCAGCGGCCCGTTTATTCAGGGCATTGCGCAGGCGCTGGCAGTACATCTGATTCGCACCTATGGCACACATGCGAAACGACACCGCGGGGGCTTGCAGGCATTTAAGCTGCACCGGGTCTTCACGGCAATGCGTGAAGGGTTAGCCCAGCCGTTTGACCTGGCACGCCTGGCTGAACTGACCGATCTTAGCGAATACCATTTTAGCCGCGCCTTTAAACAGTCAACCGGACTTTCCCCTTCTCACTACTTTATCCGGCTACGCATGGAGGAGGCGCGTCGCATGCTATCGGAAAGCAATGATTCCATTATCAATATTGCACTGAACGTCGGATACACCAGCCCCAGCCACTTTGCTGCCGTATTCCTCAGGCATAACGGCGTGACGCCCTCCCACTATCGCAGCGATGCCGTTCGCAGCAAAAGCCCGACAGTTTGAGCAAAAGCCCGCGCGAAGCGATTGCCAGAAAGATCCATTATTGACCCGTACTTCAGACATTCTTTCTGAAGCGTTGAAATCAACTCTCAAGAGGATCAACTATGGAACTCAACGGTAAAGTCGCGCTCATCACCGGTGCTTCAAGCGGAATTGGTGCCTCCACGGCCAAAAAGTTAGCGGAACAGGGCGTCAGGGTAGGTCTCGCCGCCCGCCGTCTGGATCGTCTTCAGGCGCTGGTGTCTGAAATTGAGGCTGCTGGCGGGGAAGCCATGGCGCTGGCCTTGGATGTCACTGACCCGGCCTCAGTTAATAAAGGGGTGGAGGCACTGCACAAACGCTATGGCCATATTGATATCGCCTTTAATAACGCCGGGCTGATGCCGATTTCGGATATCGCCAGCCTCCGTGTTGACGAGTGGCATCGAATGGTAGATGTAAACGTAAAGGGCCTGTTTAACACGGTCGCGGCCGTATTGCCGATTATGCAGTCACAGCGCTCGGGTCATATCATCAATACCTCGTCGATCGCCGGGCGTAAAACGTTTCCCGGACTGGGCGTATACTGCGCGACGAAGCACGCGGTTGCCGCCTTCTCGGATATTTTGCGTATGGAGCTGGCCCCTCAGTTCAACATTCGCGTCACCTCGCTTCAGCCGGGTGCCGTTGAAAGTGAATTATTCGAGCATATCAGTGACCAAAATTATCGTGCACAGATGGAACAGCTGAAGGAGAAGATGACGTTCCTGAAAGCCGATGATATCGCCGACTCGATTCTTTACGTATTGCAGGCACCGGAACATGTGGACGTGGCAGAGCTGTTTATTATGCCGACCGAACAGCCGTGGTAAGAGGGTGAAGCGGGTCAGGCTGGTGCCTGACCCGCTACGTTAGTTTGCAGAGGCCGTAGGTCTGATGGTGATTTCGGTGGTATCGACACTCTCAGGCGCCTCGATGATGTGGCGCACGGCGCGAGCGATATCAGCCGGTTTGAGAGCAATAGCCCGGTACGCATCCATCACCGCCATGGTTTCTTCGTGCGTGATGGTCGAGGCCAGTTCGCTTTCCACTACCCCAGGGTTGACGCAGGACACACGGATGTTCGAACTTTCCTGACGTAAACCATCGGAAATGGCCCGTACCGCAAATTTGGTCGCGCAATAGACGGCGGCCGTGGGCACGACGGACAAGGCACCAATCGAGCCTATATTGACGATCTGCCCCGAGCTCTGGGCTTCCATAATCGGCAAAACAGCACCAATACCCCACAGTACGCCCTTGATATTTACGTCAATGGTGCGCTCCCATTCATCCTGCTTGCCAGCCGAAAGGGGAGAGAGAGGCATAATGCCCGCGTTGTTAATAAGTACGTCAATGCGGCCCCACTTATCCCGTGCTGCCTGAACGAAGGCGGCCATCGACTGGCGGCTGGTAACGTCTAATACCTGAGCCTCTGCCTCCCCACCTGCGCTGCGGATTTCATCAGCCAGAGCGTGGATGCGATCCAGCCTGCGTGCACCCAGGAACACTTTTGCGCCAGCCTTGCCGAGCTCTCTGGCGATACCTTCTCCGATACCGCTGGAGGCGCCGGTAATTAAGATGACTTTGTTCATGTTTTACTCCTTCAGTTGAGTTCACTGCAATCATAGATACAGACCATTGTTTCTTGTATCCTGCCTTTACTGGACTCACTGGTTAGCAATGTTAAACAATGAAAATCGATCTTAATTTGTTACCGCTTTTTCTGGCGGTCGCCGAAGAACGCAGCTTCAGCGCTGCCGCCGGGCGCCTGGGCATAACCCGTTCCGCTGTCAGCCAGGGAATAAGACGTCTCGAAGATGGGTTTCAGACCCTGCTGGTGATGCGCACCACGCGCTCGGTAAGGCTCACCGAAGCGGGTGAACAGTTGCATAAATCGTTGCTGGGGCCCATCGCCAACATTGAGGCGGCCTTTGACGACGTCACCTCGGACAGCATACCGCGCGGACAGCTCAGGATCGCTGTCACCTCAATTGCGGAAGCGTTTCTTTCGGGCCCACTGCTCGCCTCGTTTACGGCCGAGCATCCTGCGGTATCGCTTGATGTTTTCGTGTCAGATGAGGAATTCGATATCGTGGCAGCGGGCTATGACGCCGGGGTGAGGCTGGGCGAAGTTATCGAAAAAGACATGATCGCTATTCCCCTTACGGGCCAGCAGCGTGAACGGGTGGTGGCTTCACCTTCCTATCTGGCGACACACAGCGCACCGACGCACCCCCGTGAGCTGGTCGCTCATCGGTGTATCGGCTGGCGCCCTTCCCCGGACGTTGCCCCCTATCGCTGGGAGTTTGAGGAAGCAGGCGTCCCTTTCGATGTGGCAATTGAACCACAAATCACCACTAACGATCTGCGTCTTATGCTCAGCCTCGCGCTGGCCGGCGGTGGTATAACCTTTGCCACAGAGGATACCTTCACACCGTACATTGAATCAGGACAGCTGGTTTCCTTACTGGATGCGTTTCTTCCATCTTTTCCTGGTTTTTATCTCTATTTTCCCCAGCGCCACAATATGGCCCCCAAGCTCAGAGCCCTGATCGAGCACATCCGCCAGTGGCGACAGTTCCCCGCCACGCAGCCGACACTGCGTTAAATGGTTCCAACCCTGAATGCAGATTTTCCTCAATCTACTGCATCCCTTTGATGAGCATCAACGACAGCACGTCATTACCATGGAAAATGACAACGGACACGATGGGCAGGACTTCACACAAGGATGGAACCTTAAAAATGTACAGACCAATAGTTGTTATCCTCTTTATTCTTTTGACATTAGCTGCCCTCGTGGAAATCGGCATAATTTCTTTAGGCTAATACCGATAGCCTCTGAAAGGCCACGCTTGCGGCCTTTTATTTATTAAACATGAGAAGAAAATACGTAATTTTTTTGGGTAGCAGAAATTAACCCGCCCGTAAAAATATATTTTATAAATGAGAGAGTTTTAAATATATCATACACCAGATATTTTACCCTAACTTAAACTACAATTAAGCAGCAATTAAACCTAACCAAAATTAGATATTTATCGCATATTATAATTATTAATATCGCCCCACCAGCACCGTTTTAAGGGTTGCACCTTTTACGCCAAAACCCTTCATCCACGCGCCCTCATAGCTAACGAAATATATTCACGCTATCAATTAATCTCCCCTGCAATAGCCGCATTGGGTTTACGAACACTTAATTTGCTTATTCAGACATTTATAGCTATATCATTTTTATAACGAAATAATTTAATACCTGCACAAATAATAAGGCTTATAAATCGCAAACATATAAATAAACAACTATTTCCTGTGTAAATAATTAGCTTTGCCCTGAGGTTGCCACTTTTAATCCTGGCGGGCATCGGTCGCGCTAAAGAAAGTAACGGTAAATCCTGTTTATTAAACAGTATTTTCGCCGGGAGCGCGTTCATCCCTTCAGAAACGATGGCTTTGTTTGACACGCCGTAACCAATCACTCTGCTGGAGTAATAACTGTATGAGCCAAATATCTGTTATATCTAAATTAACTGGCGTGGAAACGACCACGGAAGGGACACAGATAACACTCGATCACTCCTCAATCGTTAAGCTTAACGTGGATCGAGCCAACATCGCAGATTACTCCCGCAGCGGAAACGATCTGGTGATTACCCTCAATTCGGGCGAAGTGATTACTCTCAAGAATTTCTACGTCACTGATGCGCAGGGCGTAAGCCAGCTGGTGCTTGAAGAGAGTGACGGAGCGCTGTGGTGGATTGAAGATCCAACCGGTGCCGCGACCTATGAATCCATCGCCTCCACCGATGCATTACTGGCGGCGTCAGGGAGTGATGCTGGTGGCGCCGCTGCGTGGCCCTGGGTGCTGGGTGGCCTGGCCGCCGCAGGTGGGATTGCTATTGCGGCGGGAACCGGCGGTGGAGGTGGCGGAGATGACGATAACAACAACCCGAATCCCGGTAATCCGGGAAATCCTTCCGAACCTGATACTACGCCTCCGAATACTCCCACTAATCTTCAGGTCTCACCTGACGGCAAAACCGTAACAGGTACGGCTGAACCGGGCAGCACGATTACCCTTAAAGATGCCGATGGCAACACCATTGGAACGGGCAAGGTCGGCAGCGACGGCAAATTTACTATCGATCTCGGTACGCCGCTCACCAACGGGGAGCAGATCACCGCCACGGCCACCGACCCGTCCGGCAATACCAGCCAGGGTGGTCAGGTCACAGCACCGGATCTCACCGCGCCGGATGCACCTGCCAATCTGGAGGTTTCGCCTGACGGCAAAACCGTGTCCGGTACGGCTGAGCCGGGCAGCACCGTGACACTGAAAGATGCCGATGGCAACACCATCGGAACGGGCAAGGCTGGCAGCGACGGGAAATTTACTATCGATCTCGGCACGCCGCTCACCAACGGGGAGCAGATCACCGCCACCGCCACCGATCCGTCCGGCAATACCAGCCCGGGCGTTCAGGTCACGGCACCGGATTCAACCGCGCCGGCTGCCCCCGAGATTGTCACCGTCAATGATAACGTGGGCACCGAAGCGGGCCCGCTGAGCAACGGACAACGCACGGACGATGCACGCCCGACGTTCAGCGGCATCAGTGAAGCTGGCACCGTTATTACCTTCTATGACAACGGCAAGCCGATCGGCACCGCCACGGCCGATGCTACCGGGAAATGGAGCTTTACCCCGTCGACCAACCTGTCTGAAGGAAACCACGCCATTACCACCACCGCGACCGATGCGGCAGGCAATACCAGCCCGGCGTCCACGGCGGTGACCTTCGTGGTGGATACTGTCGCACCAGGTGCCCCGGCCATCACCGGTATGACCGATGACGTTGCGCCCAATACCGGCGTGCTCGGAAGCGGAAGCACCACTAACGATCCGCGCCCGCAGCTCACCGGCACGGCGGAAGCGGGCTCTACGGTCACCATCTATGATAACGGCATTGCCATTGGCACAGCGGTTGTAGGCAGCAACGGAAGCTGGAGCTTTACGCCGTCGGTTAACCTGAGCGAAGGCAGCCACCAGCTTACCGTACGCGCCACCGACATCGCCGGTAACACCGGTCCGGCCTCGCCGGCCTTTACCGTAACGGTGGATGTCACCACCCCGCCGGTGCCGACAGGATTTATCGTTAACGATGACACCGGAGGGCTGAAAGGCACGATTACCGCCGGGCAGTTTACCGACGAGTCGCAGCCCCGCCTGACGGGCCGAGGAGAACCAGGCAGCACGATTACGGTTTACGATAACGGCGTTGCGATTGGCAGCACAACGGTTCTGCCGAACGGTACCTGGAGCATCACGCCGACAACGCCGCTGGCAGAGGGTGCACATTCGATTACCCTGCGCGAAACCGATGCGGCAGGCAACCAGAGCGGCCTGTCTCAGCCGATCAACTTTACCGTCGATCTTACGCCGCCAGACATGCCGGAGGCGACGCTCAATTCGACAGGCACGCAAATCACCGGTACTGCCGAGCCGGGCAGTAAAATTGTCATCACCAACAACGCCGGGGTGCAAATCGGGACCGCCACTGCCGACAGCAACGGCAACTACGTCGCCAACCTGAACCCTGCACAAGTGAACGGCGAGATCATCTCCGTGGTCGCCTCCGATGCCGCAGGCAACCAGAGTTCACCGGCGCTGGTTAACGCAGCGGACATCACCGCGCCTGCCGCACCGGGTAACCTGGTGGTGGCGGAAGACGGGGCAAGCGTCAGCGGAACCGCCGAGCCAAACAGCACGATTATTATTAAAGCGCCGGACGGTACGATCATCGGCCAGGCCACCGCCGGTCCGGACGGCACCTTTACCATCCCGATTTCGCCAGCCCAGACCAACGGCGAAGCCCTTGCAGTGACGGCCACCGACGGCAGCGGCAACACCAGTCCGTCCGGCTTTGCCGACGCGCCAGACAGCACGCCACCGCTGGCACCGGAAAACGTGGTGATCTCTGCCGACGGCACCACGGTAACCGGTACAGCCGAGCCGGGCAGCACCGTCACCATTCGTGAAAATGGCGTTAAGGTCGGGGAAGCGGTCGCCGACGATCAGGGTAATTTCAGCGTTGATCTGATCCCGCCGAAAGCCAACGGCGAAGCCCTGACCGCAGATGCCACCGATACCGCCGGAAACACCGGCCCGACCGCGCCGTTTGACGCGCCGGACATCACCGCGGCACAAACCCCGGTCATCACAGGCGTGGAGGATGATGCGCTCGACGTCACCGGTCCTGTCAGCCAGAACGGTCTCACCAACGACAAAACCCCGACCATCAACGGAACGGGCGAGCCCGGCACGACGATCACCCTCTACAGCGGCACCACTGAAATCGGCACCGCGGTGGTTGGGCCTGACGGCCAGTGGTCCATCACGCTGGAAACGGATCTTCCCGACGGCGGGCACGTGCTGACGGCGACGGCGGTTGACGCCAACAATAACCTCAGCGGGACATCGAACACCTGGAGCATCACGGTGGATACCGCCGCGCCGGGCGCTCCAGCCATTACGCAGGTCATTGATGACGTACCGGGCCGCACGGGGCCGCTCGACAACAACCAAATCACCAACGACACGCTCCCGACGCTGAACGGTACCGGCGAGCCGGGCTCCACCGTGACGATCCGCCTGGACGGACAGGATATTGGTACTGCCATTGTGAACAACGGCGGCGCATGGACCTTCACGCCCACTACCGCATTAGGGAACGGGCAGCATACGTTCACCGTCGTCGCGAGCGATGCGGCCGGCAACACCAGCGCATCATCACCCGGCTTTACCTTTACCGTCGATACCACTCCGCCACCGGCGGCCACCCTTGACACCGTCTCCGATAACATCGGCACTGTGCAGGTTCCGCTTAACAGCGGGGATACTACCGATGACACGCTGCCGCAGCTGCAGGGAACCGCACCGGAAGGCACCACCATCACTATCTATGACGGGACCACCCTGCTTGGCACGGCCGTGCTTGACGGTAGCGGCGGCTGGAGCTTTACGCCAACCACGCCGCTGACGGACGGCCCGCATTCGCTGACGGTCCACGCGACGGATGAGGCGGGTAATACCACCATCTCGCCACCGTTTGAGCTGGCGATCGACACGACCGCGCCTGCAACGCCGGATATTCCTGAGATCACCGTGAACCCGGACGGCGCCACACCGGGGACGGCTCTGAATCCTGGGGAGACCACCCGCGATACCACACCAACCCTGAGCGGCTCGGGCACGCCGGGAGATACCGTAAACATTTACGATGGCGCAACCAAAATAGGTGAAGCCGAGATCGATGGCGACGGTAACTGGAGCTGGACACCGGAAGATCCGCTCCCTGACGGCACCTACGATCTCTCCCTGACGGTGACCAATCAGGACAGCGCCGGGAACGAAAGCGCACCGTCCACGCCAGTGACCATTACCATTGATACCGACGCGCCGGGCCAGCCGGGGATCCCGACAGTGACAGACAGCGTAAGCCAGATCACCGGGCCAGTGGACAACGGCGGAACCACCAACGATCCGCGCCCGGTACTGAGCGGCACCGGTACGCCGAATGACGTCATTACCATCTATGACCAGGTGGGTACAGGCGAGCCGCAGGCCGTGGGCAGCGTCACGGTGGACGGTAGCGGTAACTGGAGCTGGCGTCCTGAGAGCAACATTGGCGAAGGGACGCACCAATACACGGCGACCGCCACCGATGAAGCCGGCAATGAATCTCTGCCATCAACCGGTATCACGATAACGGTCGACACCCTCGCCCCGGATACCCCGCTCATCGGTTCCATTGGCGGCGCTCAGAATGGAGGCTCAACCAACGATAACACACCTGTCATTGGCGGAGGCGGCACGACCGGCGAAACGGTGATTATCTACAACAACGGCGTGGAAGTGGATCGCGTTGAAATCGCCAATGGCGAGTGGTCATACACCCTGCCGACACAAACCGATGGTCCGCTGAATATCACCGTCGCCGCGGTGGACGACGCGGGTAACCTGAGCCCGGTCAGCCCGGTCTTTAGCGTGACGGTCGATACGCAGGCACCGACCGTGCCGCAAATTGACGCCGTCTCTGACAGCCAACTGACTAACAGCGTGCTTTACACCCGCGACGGTACCCCAACCCTCACCGGGATTGGCGAGCCGGGTTCGAGCGTAACCGTTTCTGTTGATGGCACGCCGTCTCCGGTGGTCGTGGTGGTTCAGCCGAACGGGACATGGTCCTGGACAGCCGACCCCGCGCTTGCGGAAGGGCCGCACACCTTCTCGGTTGCCGCAAGTGACGCGGCGGGGAATACCTCCGCCAGCTCCGGCGATCTCAGCGTGACGGTGGATACGCTGCTTCCTGCAACGCCAACCAATATCACCATTGCCGCAGAGGGCACGCCGCTGACCGGTACGGCAGATGATGGAACCACGGTGACGGTGCGTGACGCCGGCGGCAATATCATCGGGACCGGTGTCGCGACGGGAGGCACCTTCGCCATCGCCCTCTCCCCGGCCCAACTGGATCCCGCGACGCTGACGCTGTTCGCCACGGACGCCGCAGGTAATGCAAGCCCGACAACCACCTTTGACGTACCGGACTCCCCGCTTATTCTGCCAGCGGTGCCGGTGATTACGGCAATCAACGATGATGCCGATCCCGTCACTGGCGATGTGAAAGATAAAACCACCAATGACACCACGCCTACCCTTACCGGCACCGCCGATCCGGGTAGCGTCATCACCATTTATCTGGATGGGGCGCTGGTTCCGCTGACCGAAATTGTTGCGGATACAGACGGCAACTGGAGCTACACGCCGCTGCTGCCGCTCGCGGAAGGCCCACACACCTTCGCCGTCACCGCCACGAATACCGGCACCGGCGCGACCAGCGGGCAGTCGCCGATCGCGACCGTCACCGTCGACCTCACCGATCCGACCGCACCAGCCATCGGTGCGGTGACCGATGACGTAGGCCCGGTCATCGGCCCAATCGCTGACGGGCAGAGCACCAACGACAACCGTCCTACCCTGTCCGGAACAGGCACGGCCGGGGACACCATTACGGTGTACGATGACGGCGACCCGCTGGGCACCGTTGTTGTCGGTCCGACCGGCACCTGGAGCTACACGCCGCCTGCGCTGGACGACGGCAGCCACACCCTGACCGTGACCGCCACCGACCCGGCAGGCAATGAGAGCGCCCCGTCGGCCGGGATCACCATTGTGGTCGACACCGTTTCCACCACGCCGGTAATTACCAGCGTGACGGATAACGCAGGGAATGCGGCAACGCCTGTCCCAAGCGGCGATCCAACCAACGACACTACGCCAACCCTGACCGGTAGCGCCGAGCCGAACAGCGTCGTCGCCATTTTTGATGGCGCTACGCAAATTGGTACGGTGGCAGCAGACGGCACCGGTGCCTGGACATTTACCCCTGAAACCGCCCTCGGCGAAGGGACGCATGACTTTACTGTCAGAGCGACGGATCCGCAGGGCAACGTCAGCCAGCCGTCCAACGCCTGGAGCGTCGAAATCGATCTGACTGCGCCACAGGTGCCGACGATCGTTACGGTCAGCGACAACGCCCCGGGAGGCGCAACCGGCCCGCTTACCGCCGGGCAGGTGACCAATGACACCACGCCAACCCTCAGCGGCACCGGCCAGGCGGGTACCATCATTCACGTGCTGAATAACGGCGTGGAGATTGGCACCACCACGGTCGACGGCAGCGGCAACTGGACCTTTACGCCGGATCCGGTACTGACGGACGGGACGTATAACCTGCGCGTTAACGCCAGCGATGATGTCGGAAACGTCTCCGCCAACTCGCCAGTGTTCGCCTTTACGGTGGATACCGCCGGGCCTGCGGCCCCGGTGGTTACCACGGTAATAGACGATGTCAGCCCGGGAACGGGAACCCTCGCCAGCGACGGCTCCACGAACGACACCCGTCCAACCTTCAACGGTACGGGGGAAGTGGGCGCAACGGTACACGTTATTGTCGATGATGTGGAAATTGGCACGGCGGTCGTCAACGCCCAGGGTAACTGGACCTTCACGCCGACCACTGAACTGGGCGAAGGGCCGCACGTTATTACCTTCAACGCCACCGATGCCGCAGGCAATACCGGGGTCACCTCACCACCGTTCAACCTGACGGTGGATACCTCGGTGCCCGAAGCACCGGTCTTTACCCCGGCCACTGACGATGCTGGTACCGTGCTGGGCCCGGTCGCCTCGGGACAAAGCACAGACGACACCACGCCAACGCTGAACGGCACCGCGGCGGCCAACGCGACCATCACCATTTATGAAAGTGGCCGTGAAGTGGGTACCGCCGTGGCGGACGCAAACGGCGTATGGAGCTTTACCACCGGTACGCTGGCAAACGGCAGCCACACCTGGACCGCCACGGTAACCGATGCCGCGGGCAACGTCAGCCCTGCCTCACCAGGCTTTACGCTGGTGGTAGATACGGCTGCGCCTGTCGCGCCGGTTATCACCCAGGCGATTGACGACGTTGGCACCATCACCGGGGCAATAGGTTCCGGCCAGACCACCAACGATCCTCTCCCGCGTCTGGTGGGGACCAGCGAGCCGCTGGCCACCGTGAATATTTATGAGGGCACCACGCTGGTGGGCACCGGTACTGCCGATGCCGATGGCAACTGGACCGTCGATATCACCGTGCCGCTGGACAGTGGGTCACACACCTTTACCGCAGAAGCAACGGATCAGGCGGGTAACACCAGCACGTCGTCCGCCGACTTCAGCCTGACCATTGACACCACACCGCCAGCGCTGCCGGTGCTGACCAGCATCACCGACGATGTCGGTAACGCCGCTGCGCCTGTCGCCAACGGCGGGTTAACCAACGACGCGCGGCCAACGCTCACCGGTACGGCAGAAGCCGGCGCGACGGTCACCATCTTTGATAATGGGGTACAGATTGGCACCGCAGTCGCCACCGGTGGCGCGTGGAGCTTTACGCCTTCCACCCCGCTGACTGACGGGCCGCATAATCTGACCTTCTCCGCTACCGACGCGGTGGGCAACGCCAGCGCGCAGACCGGCGGTTACACCATTAATGTGGATGCCACCGCCCCTGTCGTACCGGCAATCACCTCGATTGAGGATGATGTGGGGACCGTCACCGGACCTGTTACTGGCACCAACCCAACCAACGACACCCGTCCGACCTTAAACGGTACGGCAGAAGCCAATGCCACCGTACGTATTTACGACGGCACGACGCTGGTGGGGACCGTCACTGCCGATGCCAACGGCAACTGGACGCTGCCGCAAACCAGCACCACGCTGACGGAAGGCGCGCATAACTTCACCGCAACCGCCACCGATGCCGCGGGCAATACCAGCGTGGCTTCACCGATTATCACGATTAACGTTGACCTGACGCCGCCACCAGCCCCAACCGGGCTGGCGGTGATCACCAACGGGACGCAGGTCACCGGTACAGCAGAAGCGGGAAGCACCGTCACCATCACCAGCAGCACCGGAACCGTGCTTGGAACGGCCGTCGCGGACGGTAGCGGAAGCTTCAGCGCCACCATCACCCCTGCACAGACCGCCGGTGAATCCCTGATCGTCTTTGCTACCGATAAGGCCGGTAACGCGGGTATCACCACCTCCGTGATTGCCCCGATCACCACAATCCCGAACGCGCCTGTTATCGCCAATATTGACGATAACGTTGGCACGGTGACGGGCAACCTGACCAACGGGAATACCACCGATGACACCACGCCAACCCTGAGCGGCACGGCGCAGCCGAACACGACCATCACCCTCTATAACAACGGGGTGCTGATGGGCACGGTCACCGCGAATGCCAGCGGCAACTGGAGCTTCACCACGCCGGTGCTGAGTGAAGGCCCGCATGCCTTCACCGCCACGGCGAGCAACGGCTCGGGCACCAGCCCGATTTCCACCTCGACCACGGTGATTGTCGATCTCACTGCGCCAACGGCTCCAACCGGGACCTTCAACGCAGACGGCAGCGTACTGACCGGTAGCGCCGAAGCGGGCAGTACCGTCACCATCCGTCTGGCGGATAACTCAACGGTCACCGCCACGGCAGACAGCAACGGCTCCTGGAGCTACACCTTCCTCAATAAACAGACGGAAGGTCAGACGCTGCAAATCACCGCCACCGATGCGGCAGGCAACGTTTCGCTGCCCGGCTCAGCCCTTGCGCCGGTGGTGCCGCTCTCTGCCAGCACCAACGCTGAAGAACTGGCGCTCACGACCACCGCCACGGTGACCAACTCGCAGTACAGCGACTATGGTTTCCTGCTGGTAGGCGCCTTAGGTAACGTGCTGACGCTGCTCGGCAACGACACCGCGCAGGTAGGTTTCACCGTCGGCAACGGCGGCAGTGCGGATATTGCCGTGAACGCCAACGCCACGGGTGCCGTTCTTTCCCTGCTCAATACCCTTGAACTGGTGGTACAGCGCTTTGACGCCGCCAACAACACCTGGACCACCGTGGTCGATACCGGACAGCCGCAGTTCGCTGACCTGTTGACCCTCGGCGCGACGGGGGTGTCGCTGAACCTGAACGGGCTGGCGAATGGTCAGTATCGCGTCCTGAGCTACAACACTAACCTGCTGGCAACTGGCTCTTACACCAGCCTCGATGTGGCGGTGAAAGAGACCAGCGCAGGCACCGTGTCCGGCGAGACCAGCGTTGTCGGGAACGTCATCACTGACGTGGATCCAACCGCAGGCAGCGACAACGCCCCGGCGGGCACCACCGTCACTACGGTCACCAACGCCCAGGGCACCACCACCAGCGTTACGGCTGACGGCACGGTGATTCAGGGGCAATACGGCACGCTGACCATCAACCTGGACGGCAGCTATACCTATAACCTGACCAACACCAGCGCCGCCGTCATTGGCCGCACGGAGAACTTTACCTACACCATCACCCATAACGGCACCAGCGCCTCGGCAAATCTGGTTCTGTCGCTGGGCGAAGGCACTACCAGCAGCGGGATCGTGGCCGTGGACGATACCGCCTCGCTGACCTTCGACACCACCGTGGAGGCGATCAACAACGGCACCTCGTCGCAGGGCGGCTTTACCCTGGTGGGGATCAACCTTGGCAATACCCTGGGGCTGAACCTGCTGGACGATCTGGCCAACCCGATCATCTATAACGTGGAAGAAGGCACCACCCGCACCATGACCGTTCAGGCCTCCGTGGGCGGCGTCGCGCTGGCCTCGGTGTTCGACCTCTACATCTATAAGTTCAACAATGCGACGCAGACCTTCGAGCAGATGCGCGTTGAACCCGGCTGGCTGCGCGCGCCGCTGCTGGGCGGCACCTCCCCGCAGCTGACGTTGAACCTGCCCGCTGGCGAGTACCTGTTCCTGCTCAATACGGCGGCGGGGATCACCGCGCTGACGGCCTACACGCTGAACGTCTTGCAGGATCATGTCTACAGCGTGGCAAGCGTGAGCGAGAGCACGACCGGGGATGTGCTGGCGGATGATATTGCGCCAGCAGGTACCGTGGTCTCCGACGTTAACGGCGTGGCGGTGAACAGCAGCGGCCTGACGGAGATCACCGGCGAGTACGGTACGCTGCGGATCAACGCAGCCGGGGAGTACACTTACACCCTGGACAGCGGAGTCGGCGCTGACAGCATCAGCACCCCAGATACCTTCGTCTACACCATCACCGCGCCGAACGGCTCGAAAGACACGGCATCGCTGAACATCACCCCGACCGCGCAGCCAATGGACGCGGTGAACGATGTCAGCACGGCGATGGACGTGAACTCGGTGCACCGCACCGCCGCATACTCGGATACCACCGTCGGGTCGGCGAGCTGGAACGCCGCGTTGCTTGCCTCAACCCAGGGCAGCGGGAGCGGGACCTTCGTGGTGGATCCTAATACTGCACTGCATAACGTGGTTCTGTCGTTTAACGTCGCCTCGCTGCTGACCCTTACCGGGTTAACGGTCGACTGGACGCTGACCAACGGCACCACCACCCTCAGATCCGGCTCATTTAACGGCGGGCTGCTGCTGGGCGGCAGGGCGACGATCAACCTGACGGGCCTCGATCTGGAAGCGGGAACCTATACGCTGAACTATACCGGCAGAATGGGACCGCTGGGGGTGGGAAATATCACCGTTACCCCAAGCGTCACCGGGACCAGCTACTCCCTGTCGCAGTTTGACGCCACGGGCACCCACACCGTTGACGGCAATATCTTCGACGGCACCGGCTCCGCGGGCGCGATGGACCAGCTGCATTCGGTGGATACCCGTCTCAGCATTACCGGCTACGACGGCGTAACCACCACGCTGGATCCTTACACCGGCAGCACGCAGGTAAACATCACGGGCCACTACGGCACGCTGGCGATTGCCGCAGACGGCAGTTACACCTACACACTCAACCCGGGGATATCGTTCTCTACCATCACCAGCAAGGAGGTCTTTAACTACACCCTGACCGACGCCAACGGCACCCGGGATACCGCCTCGCTGACCATTAATATGGCACCGAAATTTGTCAGTTCGGAACATAACGATGTGATTAGCGGCACGGCCTACGGCGACACGCTGATTTATCAGGTGTTGAACACTACGGCGGGTAACGCCACCGCAGGTAACAGCACGGGTGACCACTGGACGAACTTCTCCCTGTCGCAGGGAGACAAGATCGACATTGGCGATCTGCTGGTGGGCTGGAACGGTAGCGCGTCGACGCTGGGGAACTATGTCTCTGTTTCACAAAGCGGTAACAATACTGTGATCTCCATCGACCGTGACGGCACGGGAGCCGCCTACACTAAATCTACGCTCGTTACGCTGGACAACGTTCAGACCACCTACGACGAGCTTGTAAACCAGCAACACATCATTACCTGATAGCACCTGCAAGAAATGACCCGGGCGCGCACAGCGCCCGGGCATAAACAAAAAAGCAGTACTTTTTTATTAGGGACAAGACATGGGAAAGAAGATGCCTTACTGGTGGCTCTCGTGCTGCCTGATATCTGTGCCCGCTATCGCGGCAAACCCTGCGGCGATGATTAATACCGGACAATTAAGCGAAACGCAGGAACTCCCCTCTTTAAATGGCCGCGTGGCGCCCGTAGCCAGCAAAGCCGCCCCCGGCACGCTACAGCTGGATGAAGCCGTAAACCGCGCCGTGACCTGGCATCCGGCCATCAGTGAAGCCGTCGGCAAACTCTATCAGCAGAGCGAAAATGTGGACGTCGCCAAATCGAAATATTATCCGCAAATTAACGCCGGCATGGATAACGGCTATAGCCACGACGGCGACGATAATGGCTTTACCCCCTCGCTGGTGCTTTCTCTTTCGCAAATGCTTTACGACTTCGGCAAAGTCGCAAGCCAGGTGCGCGCCGAAAACGCGGGCGTCGCCCAGCAGCAGGCCAACGTGCTGGTGAGCATCGACACTATCGCCCACGATACCGCCATCGCTATGGTGCAGGTGCAGACCTGGCAGCAGATGGTCGAGACCGCTAAAGAACAGCTGGACGCCCTGACCTCCATCGGCACACTGACGAAGCTGCGTAATGACGAAGGCGCCACGTCGCTCTCTGACGTGGCGCAGACCGATGCCCGTATCGAAGGCGCGCGAGCGCAGCTGATGCAGTATCAGGCCAGCCTCGACAGCTCACGCGCCACGCTGATGAGCATGCTGGGCTGGGACGGCCTGAACGCGGTCAGCAATGAATTTCCGCAAAGTCTGGCCCGCAGCTGCGATATTGCCGAGCCGGACGATCGCCTGGTACCCTCGGTTTTAGCGGCCTGGGCGCAGGCCAACGTCGCGCAGGCCAATCTCGACTATGCCAACGCGCAGATGACCCCTACCGTCTCGCTGGAGCCGGAAGTCCGCCACTATCTTAACGACCGCTACTCAGGCAACGAAACGCGGGACCGCACCCAGTACTCCGCGTGGGTAAAAGTGCAGATGCCGCTCTATCAGGGCGGCGGCCTCACCGCCCGGCGTAACGCCGCCGGACACGCGGTGGAATCGGCCCAGTCCACCATTCAGCGCACCCGTCTTGAGGTGCGGCAAAAACTGCTGGAAGCGCGCAGCCAGGTGATGAGCCTGATGAGCACGCTTCAGATCCAGGGCCGCCAGGAAGCGCTCAGCGCCCGTACCCGCGAGCTGTATCAGCAACAGTATCTCGATCTTGGTTCCCGCCCGCTGCTCGACGTGCTCAACGCCGAGCAGGAGGTGTATCAGGCGCGCTTTACCCAGCAGCAAACCGCCGGACAGCTCCGCCAGCTTCAGCTGAACTGTCTCTACCAAACCGGGCGCATACGTCAGGCGTTCGATCTTGAAAACCGCACCATCCAGACCGTGGAGATCCAGCCATGAAGCAACGCGATATTCCGCAGGGTGAAAACATGACGGATGAGGCGCTGGAGCAGTGGGCGCAGGCGTTTGGCTATGTGGCGACGCGCTATCGCGTTGCCTGCTCGCCAGGCTCGCTGATCGCGGGCGCACCGTGGCTGAAAGGCAAACCGATGGTGCCCGCGCTGACGCAGCTCGCCCGTGAAGCCGGGCTGACGTTCCAGCTGCTGACGGCCGATCAGCACGCCATCAACAGCTGGCGTCTGCCGGTGGTGGTAGAGCTAAACGACGGTAAAATCGGCGTGATCGACAATTTCGACGGCGAGGATACGCTTGAGGTCAGCTTTTTCGACGACAACACGCACACCAACCGCCTGTCGATGAGCGCGATGCTGCCTGCCATCCGCCACGTCATCGCCCTGCGTCCGCTGGCGGCGCTGAAGGACAGCCGCGTGGACGCCTATATCTCAAAATACCGCCCGGACTGGCTCTACCGGCTGGTGATGCGCGACCTTCGCCCTTACAGCTGGGTGATGCTGGCGGCGCTGTTTATCAACGTGCTCTCCCTCTCCGGCATTGTCTTTTCCATGCAGGTGTATGACCGGGTGATCCCCGCCCAGTCCTACCCGACGCTCTACGTACTGACCATTGGGGTACTGATCGCCACGCTGTTTGGTTTTGTGCTGCGCGTGGCGCGCGGGCACATTATGGATCTGCTGGGCAAACGCTCGGATATGCGCGTCTCGGATCGGGTCTTCGGCCACGCGCTGCGGCTACGCCACAGCGCCATTCCGCGCTCCACCGGCAGCTTTATCTCCCAGTTGCGCGAGCTGGAGCAGATCCGCGAGATGGTCACCTCCTCCACCATTTCCACCATCGTCGATCTGCCGTTCTTTATCCTGTTTGTGATTGTGCTGGCGATCATCGCCCCGCAGCTGGCGTGGATCGCCCCGGTGGCGGCGGTGATTATGGTCCTGCCTGGCCTGCTGCTGCAAAAGAAGCTGGCAGAGCTGGCGAAGCAGTCGGCGCATGAATCTACCCTGCGCAACGCGGTGCTGGTGGAGAGCGTGCAGGGGCTGGAGGACATCAAGCTGATGCAGGCGGAGAACCGCTTTTTGCAGCAGTGGAACAGCTATATCCAGATCACCGCCGAATCCGGCCTGCGCACCCGCGAACTGACGCAGAACCTGATCAGCTGGGGGATGACCATTCAGAGTCTGGTCTATGCCGGGGTGATCGTGGTGGGCGCGCCGATGGTGATCGACGGCACCTTAACCACAGGTTCGGTGGTGGCCGCCTCGATGCTCGCCTCACGGATGATCGCCCCGATGGCGACGCTGTGCGGCGTGCTGGCCCGCTGGCAGCAGGTGAAGGCGGCCAAAGAGGGGCTGGACAGCATTATGCAGCTGCCGACCGAGAACCAGCGCGAAGAGACGCCGATCCGCCAGGACGTGCTGCGCGGCCACTATCTTTTCGAGCAGGCGCAGTTCCGCTATCACCCGGAAGATCCCCGCATGGCGCTGCGCATTAACCGCCTGGAGATCAAAGCGGGCGAAAAAGTGGCGATCCTCGGGCGCAACGGCGCGGGCAAATCAACCCTGTTGCAGGCGATGGCGGGCGGGATGGATCTGGCGGGCGGTGAACTGCGGCTCGACAACCTCAGCCTGCCGCATCTGGACGTGGCTGACGTGCGGAGAAACGTCGGCTTTATGACCCAGAACGCCCGGCTGTTTTACGGCACCCTGCGCGAGAACATCACGCTCGGCATGCCGCGCGCCACCGATGAAGAGATCTTCGAGGTGCTGGAGATGTGCGGCGCGGCCAGCTTTGTGCAGAAGCTGCCAAAGGGGCTGGATTACCCGATTATGGAGAACGGCGTCGGGCTGTCCGGCGGGCAGCGGCAGTCTATTCTGCTGGCGCGGATGCTGCTGCGCGACCCGAATATCGTGCTGATGGATGAACCGACCGCCTCCCTTGATGAACATACCGAGCGGGAATTTATTCAACGACTCGGGGCGTGGCTCGGCAACCGCACGCTGGTTGTCGCGACCCACCGCGTGCCGGTACTGGAGCTGGTGTAGCGCGTGGTGGTACTCAAAGATGGCATGCTGGTGATGGACGCGCCAAAAGCGCAGGCGCTGAACAACAGCCGTATGCAGCAACAGCAGCAGGCAACCGGACGGGAGTGGAATAATGAAAATCAATCAGCGTGACGTTGCCGCAGTAGAAGATCTGGATAACGCGCTCGACTCCGAGAGCGGTTATACCGGCGCCCGGCGCATCGTTTTCTTCTCCCTGCTGATGTTTGTGGTGCTCGGCGTCTGGGCGTGGTTCGGGGTGCTGGATGAAGTCTCAACCGGCACCGGAAAAGTGATCCCCAGTTCACGCGAGCAGGTGTTGCAGTCGCTGGATGGGGGGATCCTCACCGAGCTGAACGTACACGAAGGGGATCAGGTGCAGGCCGGACAGGTGCTGGCGCGGCTGGATCCTACCCGCTCGGAATCTAACGTCGGCGAAAGCGCGGCGCGTTACCGCGCGTCGCTGGCCTCCAGCGTGCGCCTGTACGCCGAGGTGAACGATCTCCCGCTGAAATTCCCGCCTTCCCTGGCGAAATGGACCGACCTGACCGCCGCAGAAACGCGGCTTTACAACTCTCGCCGCGCCCAGCTGGAGGATACGCAGCGTGAACTCCGCTCCGCGTTAGCGCTCGCCAATAAAGAACTGGCGATCACTCAACGGCTGGTGAAAACCGGTGCCGCCAGCCACGTGGAAGTGCTGCGCCTGCAACGGCAGAAAAGCGACCTGGAGCTGAAGCTCACCGACGTGCGTTCCCAGTATTACGTGCAGGCCCGTGAAGCGCTGTCTAAGGCCAACGCCGAGGTGGATATGGTGTCAGCGATCCTGAAAGGCCGCGAGGATTCCGTTACCCGCCTGACGGTGAAGTCGCCGGTGCGCGGGATCGTGAAAAACATCAAGGTGACCACCATCGGCGGCGTCATACCGCCCAACGGCGAGTTAATGGTGATTGTGCCGGTGGACGATCACCTGCTGATTGAAACCCGCCTCTCGCCCCGGGATATCGCCTTTATCCATCCTAATCAGGAGGCGCTGGTGAAAATCACCGCCTACGATTACGCGATTTACGGCGGGCTGCACGGAGTGGTGGAGACCATTTCGCCGGACACCATTCAGGACGAAGCGAAGCCGGAGGTGTTCTACTACCGTGTATTCATTCGCACCAGCCAGGATTATCTGGTGAACAAGGCGGGCAGGCACTTTTCGATTGTGCCGGGGATGATTGCGACGGTGGATATTAAGACCGGGGAGAAAACGGTGCTGGATTATCTGATTAAGCCGTTTAACCGGGCGAAGGAGGCGCTGAGGGAGCGGTAGTCAAACGCCGGGTGGCGGCTTCGCCTTACCCGGCCTACACCGCTGTTCCGAGTGATGAGGATCCAACACACCTAACATGATCTCCATCACCAATCTGCTATAGTAGCCCAAATTCATTTTTCAGGAAGAAATCATGCGCCAACGAACCATTGTCTGCCCCATCATCCAGAATGACGGAGCCTACCTGCTATGTAAAATGGCCGACGATCGCGGTGTATTCCCCGGTCAGTGGGCACTCTGCGGTGGTGGAATGGAACCAGGCGAAACCATGGAACAGGCGCTGCGCCGTGAAGTCCGTGAGGAGCTGGGCGACGCGCTGGACATTATCGACGTCAAGCCCTGGGCTTTTCGCGATGACATCAGGGTCAAAACTTACGCCGATGGTACCACCGAGGAAATTTATATGATTTATCTGATCTTCGACTGCATCAGCGCCAATCGGGATGTTACGTTTAACGACGAGTTTCAGGAGATCGCCTGGGTTTATCCGGAATCGTTAAGAGAGCTGGATCTCAACGAGGCCACGCGCATTACCTTTGCGCAAAAGGGCCTTCTTTAATCGCCCACTGCCCCGGCGTTTTACCGGTCCACGTTCTGAAAACTTCAATAAATGCGCTGACGCTGCTGTATCCGCACGAGAGCGCAATCCACCCCACCGGCTTCCCCGCCGCCAGCCACTCCATCGCCTGCATGACGCGCGCCAGCTGGCGCCAGTTGACGAAGTTCATCCCCGTCTCCGCGCTAAACCGCCGGTTGAATGTACGTACGCTCATCCCGGCACGGCTGGCATGGCTTTCCACCGTCTGATTATCATCGACGGATTGCAGCAGTTTCCTGACCACATTTTTCAGCCGGGGATCGGTCGGTACGGGCAGATAAAAGCGGACCTGAGACGCCAGAGCCAACTCCTCCAGCAGCAGGATGAGCTTTCGGGGATCGTATTCACTCCCGGCAACGCTTAAACGGGAAAACAGTGCATCGGTAAAATCGTCAGACTCGAAAAGCGTGGCCTCTTCCGGAAGCCCTTCACAATGGGCAGGGTCAAGATAGACAGCGCAACCTTCAATCGCACTTTCCGAAAAGGCAGCGTGCTGCTGACCAGGCGGGATCCAGCCGATATGTTTTGCGGGTACCACCGAACGCCCCAGCGGCGTCTCAATCAACAGCAGCCCCGCAGCAATGCGCCAGAGCTGGCCGGCATGATGGCTGTGCCACGGGGTGTGATAGCCGCCGGGATGAACAAGCCTCTCAGTTGTCAGCATGAATTTGACCGAAAATCGTTATTCTTCGACTTATTACAGAAACTACGCCTTATGCTGTCAAGGATAATAGCGGCTCAACATCACGAGGAGCTAACATGACCATCATTACATCCCTGATAAACCAGCCCGACAACACCGCGCAGCGCGAGCAAATGGCCTGTCTGTTAACCCGCTTATTCAATGGCAATGTAGATCCGGCAGAGGTGTTTACGCCCGACTACCAGCAGGTTACGGACGGTCACATGCTTGATTATCAGGGATTTATGAAACACCTGAACCATGTGCGTGCGCAGATCCGCGAGATTACGTTTACCGTGGAAGCGTTATGTTGCCATAACGAATGTGTGGCAGACCGGCACAGAGTGGCCGTGACATATCCGGATGGTCGCCAGGCAGAATTAGAGGTGTATATGTTTGCCACGCTGCGCGAGGGGAAAATTTGTCGGATCCATGAAGTCACACAGGTGCCAGACGGCGATGCATTTGACCGCACCCTCGCCCACGCCATGCAATAACCTTACCCTACACGGGAACAGCGCATAACGGCATCTGCCATTATGCGCATCCGCTTACAGGGAAATTTTCAGACGTCGAACCGCTTCTTTAAGCTGCTCATCCGTTGGGGTAACGAAAGACATGCGCAGCGTGGTGTGGTCCGGCTCGTTGCAGTAGAAGAACTCACCCGGCACAAACACGACGCCGTTGCTCAACGTTTTTTCCAGCCATTTCGTCGTATTGATGCCGTTATTCATTTTCGCCCACAGGAACATGCCGCCCTTTGGCTTGTGGAACGACATCACATCGCCCAGCTCCGCTTCCAGTTCACTGGCAAAGGTCTGGTATTTCTGGCGATAGGCTTCGCGGATCATTTTAATCTGATTCGCCAGACGACCGGTTTTCAGATATTCGTACGTCATCAGCTGCGACAGCGTGCTGGTGTGCAGATCGGTGGTTTGCTTGAGGTTCACCACCGCACGCTTCAGCCACTCCGGCACCAGCACCCAGCCCACGCGGGTGCCCGGCGCGAGGATTTTAGAGAAGGTGGAGGTGTACACCACGTTATCCTCATTGCCGATATCTTTGGCATGAGCAATCAGCGGGCGGAACGCTTCCTCGGTATAGTTGATTTCGCTGTACGGATCGTCTTCGATAATCACGAAGTCATAGCGCTTCGATAATTCCACCAGCTGTTTACGACGCGCCTCGGAGAGCGTCACGCCGCCCGGGTTACCAAAGGTTGGCACGATATAAACCGCTTTGATGGTTTTGGTTGCCACCAGCGCTTCAAGTTCATCTACTTTCATGCCGTCGCCGTCGGTGCCGACGGATTCAAAATTCGCCTGTGCCAGGCCAAAGACCTGCAACGCGGCGAGGTAGGTCGGACGCTCAACGACGACCGTATCGCCCGGGTTAATTAACGCACGCGCCAGCACGTCAAGCGACTGTTGAGAGCCGGATGTAATGACCACGTCATCGGCTTTACAGGCGATGCCGCGACCTTCACAGATGCGTTGGATCTCTTCGCGCAGCCCCGGGACGCCTTCCGTCAGGCCGTACTGGAACGCTTCGCCAAAATGCTGAGACAGCACGGCATCAGCGGCAATTTTTAAACCTTCATGATCGAACAGATCCGGGTTTGGAATACCGCCCCCCAGCGAAATCACGCCTGCCATTTTGCTATGTTTTAATAATTCACGGATGGCAGAGGATTGCAGGCCCTGCGCGCTGCTGGCGAGTTTGTTTGCAGACATTCTTTACTTACCTTCTTTTTTTATATTGTGCCCAATCTTAGCAGAATATGGGCAATAAATTCCGTTAGCTTAGGCAGCGGACGCAAATCCTGGCGCCACAATAAATGCACCGGCCTCGGCGTGGGCGTAAACGCTTCCAGAACCCGAACCAGCCTGCCGCTTGCCAGCTCTTCAGCCACCAGCACTTCCGGTTGCAGCAATAGTCCTGCCCCGGCTCGCGCCGCCATGCGTAAGCCGTAGCCGTCATTGCATCGTAAGACGGCATCACGCTTCCAGCACACCTCGCCTTCCACACCGGGCAGCCGCCACTCGTTACGCGCCGTCCATACCGTGTGCGACAGACACAAGTGATCCACCAGATCGGCTGGCGTTTGCGGCGTACCGTGACGCGCCAGATATTCTGGCGCGGCGCAGATCGTCATGTTGTAGGGACACAGGTATTTCGCCACCAGATCCTCATTTCGGATCTCCCCGATGCGAATGGCCAGATCGACCCCTTCCTCCACCAGATCCACCATTCGGTTGGTGAGATCCAGTTCGATGCGCACTTGCGGGTAGCGCTGTAAAAACGTGGCCGTCAGAGGCGCGATAACGCAGCCGCCAAACGAGGTGGGTGCCGTTACGCGCAGGGTGCCGGCGGGCGTGGCTCGCAGACGTTCAACTGCGTTTTCAGCAATCGAGACCTGCTCCAGCACGCGCCTGGCCTCTTCGAAATAAACGCGTCCGGCGTCGGTCAGGCTCTGGCGACGGGTGTTGCGCTCCAGCAGCCGCGTGCCGAGCTGCGATTCCAGCAGCGCAATATACTTCCCGACCATCACCGCCGACATCTCCAGCCGGGCCGCCGCGCCGGTGAAGCTGCCGCTTTCCACTACCGCGATGAACGTCTCCATCCCGCGAAGCTTATCCATATTCCAAACCTCTGGTTAGTAATCTTCTAACGTTAGCCCAGTTTATCTGAGTTTTTATTTATTAAAGAATGAAGACTCACAACATAAGGAGTCTGCTATGAAAATCGTCATTATTGGTGCCAGCGGTACGGTCGGTCGTGCAGTCACAGAAGAGTTAAGCCAACGCCACGAGACGATCCGCGTGGGTCGCACGCAGGGCGAGCATCAGGTGGATATCACCTCGCAGGCGAGCGTACAGGCGCTGTTCGAAAAGATCGGCCCGGTGGATGCGATTGTCTCCGCCAGCGGTGGGGTACACTTCGGCCCGCTCGCAACCATGACCGACGGCGAGTTCAACCGGGGCTTGCAGGATAAGCTACTGGGGCAGGTTCGTCTGGCGCTGACCGGCCAGCACTTCCTGAACGAAGGCGGCTCGATCACGCTGATAAGCGGGATTGTGGCGCACGAACCGATTGCTCAGGGCGTCAATGCCACCACCGTAAACGCGGCGCTGGAAGGGTTTGTGCGCGCCGCGGCCTGTGAACTGCCGCGCGGGATCCGCATTAACCTGATCAGCCCGACGGTGCTGACGGAATCCGTCGAAGCATATGATGGCTTCTTCCCGGGCTTTGAAAGCGTTCCCGCTGCGACCGTTGCGCAGGCCTACCGCCGCAGCGTGGAAGGGGTACAGAGCGGGCGGGTATATAAAGTCGGCTATTAAGCCTTACGGGCGGCGATCAGCACCAGCATCGGGCGTTCCGCCTCTTCGGCCAGCGCGGGCCAGGCGTCAACCTGCGTCTGCGTTGGTCCCCACTCATTGACTTCGCTTATCGTCAATCCGGCCTTGATCAGCGCGTTAAGCGTGGTACCCAGCGTGCGGTGGTATTTGATTACCCCCTCTGCCAGCCAGTTGCTGACGCGCTTGCCTTCGTCCTGATAATGGTTCACGCCCCAGAACCGCTCACCGTTGTCGTCGGTGAGCCAGCCCTGACGGGTGGCGCAGGTATAAATCGGGTGCTCCATCGAGAAAACCAGGCTGCCGCCGGGTTTAAGCGCACGCTGCACCCTGGCGAATAACGCGTCCAGTTCCGGCAGATAGTGCAGCGCCAGCGAGCTGTAGACCAGATCGAGACTGTTTTCGCGAAGCTGAAGAGATTCCAGATCGCTACGCTGATAGTGGATCTGCGTGTCATCCGTCAGTTCTGCCGCGCGGGCGAGCATCTTTTCAGAGATATCGACGCCCGTGACGTCGCAAGCGCCCAGCTCGCGCGCCACGCGGCAGAACCAGCCGTAGCCGCACCCAAGATCGATAACTGATGTGCCGGTTAAATCCGGCAGCATCGCCTTAAGCGCAGGCCACTCCGGCGCGCCGTCCAGCCCCTGCACGGAGCGCGGAAGCTGGGCGTAGCCTTCGAAAAACGCCGGATTGTCGTAGATGTTTTGTGCCATAACGGACTCCTTTATCGCAACAGTGGCGAGGGTAAAGCACCCCTCGCCCGTTGACAACGTATCCGTCTTATAAATCACAGCCTGCGCCGGATTTTCTCCACCATGGCTGTGGTTGAGATCCCGTAGCGGTCATGGAGGGTGGGCAACGCGCCCGCATCAAGGAACGCGTCCGGCAGCGCGACGGTATCGAAATCCACGTTCACGCGGTTGCGCATCAACAGCGACGCGACGGCTTCGCACAACCCGCCTACGTTGCTGTGGTTTTCCGCCACGATGACCAGCCGTCCCGGCTTCGCAGCCTGCGCCAGGATCGTCTCTTCGTCCAGCGGCTTAATGGTGGGCGAGTGCAGCACCGCCACGCTGACGTTATCCTTACGCAGCTGCTTCGCCGCCTCCAGCGCACGCATGGTCATCAGGCCTGAGGCGACGATCAGGACATCGTTCCCCTCTTCCAGCAGCGCAGCTTTGCCAATCTTAAACTGGTAGTTGTACTGGTCCAGCACCACCGGCACCTTGCCGCGCAGCAGGCGCATATAGACAGGGCCATCGTGCGCTGCCATCGCCGGCACCGCCTGTTCGGTGTCGATTGCGTCACAGGGATCGATAATCGTCATGCCCGGAATACCGCGCATAATCGCAATATCTTCCGTCGCCTGGTGGCTCGGCCCGTAACCGGTGGTTAGCCCCGGCAGCGCCGCGCAGATCTTCACGTTCAGGTGCTCTTCAGCAATCACCTGATGGATAAAATCGTAGGCGCGGCGGGTGGCGAAGACGGCATAGGTGGTGGCGAAAGGAATAAAACCCTCTTTCGCCATGCCGCCCGCGGCCCCCATTAACAACTGCTCGGCCATGCCCATCTGAAAGAAGCGTTCCGGGTAGGCCTGAGCGAAAATATGCAGATCGGTGTACTTCGACAGATCCGCAGTCATGCCTACGACCTCCGGTCGCTGTTCCGCCAGCTTCACCAGCGCTTGGCCGAACGGTGCGGCTCGCGTCTCCTGGCCCTCTTCCGCGATAGAGGCAATCATCGCCGACGTGGTTAAACGCGGTTTTTTCTCCGTGGTCTGGCTCATTACAGCACTCCTTCAGGTTTGTTGGCATCCAGCACAGCGAGTGCCTTTTGCCACTCGTCAGCATCCACGCGAATAAAATGGTTCTTGTCACGCTTTTCGAGGAACGGCACGCCCTTGCCCATCAGCGTGTCGCACAAAATGACGCGCGGCTGGTTTTCCGGGTAGCGTTTGGCGTTATCAAACGCCGTTACCAGTGAAGGGACATCGTTGCCGTTGACGCGCTGCACGTACCAGCCGAAGGAGGTCCATTTATCTTCCAGCGGCTCAAAGCCGAGGATCGCGTGCGAGTTGCCATCCGCCTGCTGGCGGTTAATGTCCACCAGCACGATCAGGTTCGACAGGCCGTGATGTGCCGCCGACATCGCAGCTTCCCAGGTTGACCCTTCGTCCAGCTCGCCGTCCGACATGGAGTTAACGACCCATGCCGCGCTCTGCTTGCGCTTCAGCCCCAGCGCCATGCCAACGCCAATGCTTAAGCCCTGCCCCAGCGAACCGCCGGAGATCTCCATGCCCGGCGTGTAGGTTGCCATGCCGGACATCGGCAGGCGGCTGTCGTCCGCGCCGTAGGTCTCCAGCTCATCTTCAGGAACGATCCCCGCTTCAATCAGGGCGGCGTAACAGGCAATGGCGTAGTGGCCGTGAGAGAGCAAAAAACGGTCACGCCCCTCCCACTCCGGCTCGCCCGGCTTAAGGTTCATCCCGTGGGCAAACGCGGTGGCCAGCACATCGGCATAGCCCAGCGCCTGCCCGATGTAGCCCTGCCCCTGCACTTCGCCCATGCGCAGCGCGTAGCGGCGAATGCGCCAGGCCGCGGCGGCAACCTGTTGAACTGTGGTATCCGTCATCGTCGTATCTCCTTAATGAATCAGCATCCCGCCGTTCACGTCGAGCGTGATACCGGTGG
Source organism: Enterobacter cloacae complex sp. 402C9 (assembly GCF_050030745.1). NCBI lineage: Bacteria > Pseudomonadati > Pseudomonadota > Gammaproteobacteria > Enterobacterales > Enterobacteriaceae > Enterobacter > Enterobacter cloacae complex sp. 402C9. The sequence continues at coordinate 3,582,750 of NZ_JBLGUW010000001.1, forward strand.
AGTAAGAAGAGAGGTCGCTGCCGAGGAACAGCGCGGCGCGGGCAATATCCTGCGCGTCTCCGAGGCGGTTAAGCGGAATGCCCGCCAGAATGGACGTTTTCATCTCATCGCTCAGCTTGCCTGCGGTAATGTCCGTCTGGATAAGACCCGGCGTGATGCAGTTTACGCGCACATTGTCGGGCCCCAGCTCACGCGCCATGGCTTTTGCCAGCCCCAGCACACCCGCTTTTGCAGCGCTGTAGTGTGGGCCGCCAAAGATGCCGCCGCCGCGCTGGGCCGATACCGATGAAATGCAGACGATGCTGCCCGACTTTTGCGCGCGCATAGTGGGAATAACCGCCTGGGACATTAGCAGCGTGCCGCGCAGGCTGACGTCAAGCACCGCATCGTAATTTTCGCGTTTGATATCCATCAGCTTGATCGGCTGAGTTATGCCGGCGTTATTCACCAGAATATCGATGCGCCCGTATTTCCCCAGCACCTGCTCAATGGCGGCATTAACCTGTAATTCATTGCTGACGTTCGCCGCAAGGCCCAGATGTTCGTCGCCCAGGCTCGCGGCGGCAGCCCGGCTGGCTTCAGCGTTTAAATCGATAATCACCACTTTCGCACCCTGTTCAGCATATAATTTCGCCGTAGCGAAACCCAAACCGCGTACGGAAGCCGCGCCGGTAATAACGGCGACTTTATTTTTCAGTAGCATACATTTACTCCATTCGGACAAGAGAGATTTAATGTTTTATTTCGGTTCTTCCAGCAGCATAATCATAATTAAGCCAATGGCTGCGCAAATACCGAAATAAATAAACACGGAATTAAAACTACCTGTTTTATCCAGCAGATAACCTGCCAGCATCGGGGAAACAAATCCGCCGAGATTACCGCCGCTATTGATAATGGACGCGGCAATCGGATAGGTTTTACTGTCCGCAACAGCCATTCCATAAGCCGTAAAAGCGGGCCAGCCGATATTCAGACAGAGGCCGACAAAAAATAACCCGACGCAAACCGCGACGGTGCTTTGCGGAATATTCAGCATAATAACCATCATTAAAACGGTGCTGATGGCGGTAAACATCATGGTCGGTTTACGTCGGCGGCCGAGCAGTTTGTCGGAGACGTAGCCGCCAAAAATCGCACCGATAAATCCACCGATGCACGGCATGCTGGCGACCAGCCCCATGCTCATAAACGTAAAGCCTTTCTCTTTCACCAGATAGAGCGGGATCCACGTCAACAGTCCGTACAGCACGCTGACCATCATAAAATAGGCCAGGCAGTCGCCGAGAATATTCTTCGAGGTAAACAGCCCTTTCACCGTGCTTACCGGGGCTAATTCCCGCACGCGGATCAGCCGATCGAGGCGTGCAAAGCCTGGTGAAATCACGATATTTTCCCGTCTGGCGTCCGGGGTCTCCTGACCGGCGGTAATGGTCTCCAGCTCCGCTTTCGAGACGAATGCGCTCTCGGACGGCTTGGTGCGTACCAGCAGATACCACAGGACGGCAATGACCAGACCGGGGATCGCAAAGGAGAAGAAGACCCAGCGCCAGCCCCAGGTCATGGCGATCCACACTGCCAGCGGCGGCACGAGGATGGGCGCGAACATGGTGGCGGCGATGTAGACGCCCGTGGCAGTGGCCTTCTCCTTTGGCGGAAACCAGTTATTGATGGTGGAGGCCAGCCCGACCGGGCACGGCCCCTCTGTTAACCCCAGCCCCAGGCGGATACACTTCAGGCCCAGAACCGAGGTTGCGGTGCCCATCAGCCAGGTAAAGGCAGAGAAGCCGAATATCGACAGTGCCACCATGCCGCGAATTCCCTTTTTGGCAATAAAAAAGCCCGCAGGAATTTGGCTCAGGGCGTATCCCAAAAAAAACATGCTGGCGATGGCACCGGCTTCGAAATTATTGATATGAAATTCGTCAATGATAAACGGCAGTACTGCACCAATATTTGTTCGGTCAGCATAGTTAATGGCATAAACAATAAAAATTAATGCCAGCACAACGAAACGGTAATTGGTTTTTTTAGTCTTTATGTAGGGGACAGCTTGTTCTATACGAGACATAACTTACCTCATTATTCGAACACCGTGAGTCGTTTTATTATTGCGTTCAACGTCAATATATCGGCTCACCCATGAAACGCCATTCAATAAAGCTCATTTATTGCTGAGATAAATTTGATTCGCGATACAGCTCAAAAAAATAACATCGGGATAAAATTGCCCGCTCGCAGTCTCAATGTTATGTTTTTTATCAATTATCGTGTAAGGAGTAGGCCATGTCCGCGCAGGATCGCCAGACATTATCGCTGCCCTCGCTCAGAAATTTGCAGGCGTTTATCGCCGTTGCTAACGCCCTGAGCATCCATCAGGCGGCGGAACAGCTCAACGTCACGCCTTCGGCGGTAAGCCACCAGATCGCGTCGCTGGAATCGTGGCTGGGCAAGAAATTATTTATCCGCAGCGGCAAAGGGGTTCAACTCACCCCGACGGGAGAAAAATATCTGCGGGAGGTCTCGGCGGCGATGAGCGCCATCGGGCGCGCCACCGATCAAATCGTGAAAGAAAAAGACAATGCTGTGCTTCGCGTGCACTCTTCCCCCACCTTCGGGCTGTCCTGGCTGTTGCGCCGTCTGGGCAGATTCCGCGCCGAATATCCTGATATCACCATCAATCTCACCTGCTCCTATGAGAACCTACAGTTCGCCAGAGATAATATCGACATTGATATCCGTCACGGTATTCCGGACTGGGACGCCTACCGGGTGATGACCATTAAAAACGACACGCTGGTGGTATTAGCCTCGCCGGACTATGCAGAAGAGCATCCCATCAGCACGCCCGCCGATCTGCTGCAACAATCGCTTATCTCGTCCACCAGCACTCTGGTGAACTGGGAGAAATGGTTCGCCTGGCACAATATCGACAGGCCCTGGCTTAATTTCAGCCTCAGCTTCGACCGCTCCTACATGAGCTTTGAAGCGGCGCGCATGGGGCTTGGGTTTATTCTGGAGAGCAAAATGATGGCTACCGATCACCTGAAGGATGGCTCGCTGGTGCAGGTGCTGCCTGATGAAATGGGTATCGCCATCAACGCGCACCATCTGGTGATGCCGCACATGAACGAACGCGCGTGGAAGATCCAGCAGTTCGTCGAGTGGATTGACCGTGAGTTGCGATTGTCGGGGTATCACCTGTAGCGATACCCCAACGTGGCGTCAGGCGACCGTGCCCCAGACCAGATTCCCCTTGTGGAACGTCGCGGTACGCGGAGAGATACGCGCCACGGCCTCGGCGGAACAGGAGGCATCCACCAGCACGAAGCTGGCGTCGTCCTGCGCTTTAGGCCACACGCGCTCACCTTTGTCGTTCAGCGGCAGCACGTCGCCGGTGGCGATGCCCAGCGCCCGCGAAAGCGTCTGTTCGTTCGGGCGAATATAGAGCTGGGCGTAGAGGTTGGCTTTCTCCAGCATGTCCCCCAGACCGTACGGGGACCAGTGGTCAATCACGCTGTCGGTACCGGTCATGACAAACACGCCTTTTTCACGCAGCTGCTTCAGCGGCATGTGCAGGGTGCCAATTGGCACGGTGGAGGCGATGGTCACCTCCTGCGCCGCCATGCGGGTGGCGATCTCATCCACCTGCTGTTCGTTAAGCGTCGCCAGCGCGAAGGCGTGGCTGATGGTCAGCTTCCCCTTCAGCGCCGGCGTTTTCTCCACGGTTTCTACCATGTAGTTCACCGCCGCCACGCCCGCCGGGCTGGTTTCGTGCAGGTGAATATCCACCCCTTTGTTGTAATCCAGCGCAATCTGGAACATGGTGTCGAGGGATTTCTCCATCGCGCCGTCGACGCTGGTTGGGTCCAGCCCGCCCACATAATGCGCCCCCGCCTGCATCGCCTCGCGCATCAGCTTTTCAGAATTCGACAGCAGCAGACCGTGCTGCGGGAAGGCAACGATTTCACAGTCAAAACCTGGCTTACGGCGCGCCAGTACCGCCTGCAAATTTTCCAGGTTTTTCAGGCCGGAAACCGGCTCTATGTTGCAGTGGCTGCGGGCGATGGTGGACCCTTTGGACTGGATCAGGTCGATCAGCTTTTCGGCGCGTTCTTGCGTGTAAGGCTGTGATTCCGGCAGCAGCTTCTGCTCCAGGCGGATCATGTCCTGAATAGTGGTACCCGCCGGACGGTTCAGGGAGCGCCACGGGCCGCCATAGAAGGTTTTGTCCAGATGGATGTGCATGTCGCGCATCGCCGGGAGCATCAGCTTTTTGCCCGCATCGAAGTGCGGCAGGGCCGCGTCGGCGTGGCTGTTGTTATCGCGCAGGGCGACGATTTTCCCGTCTTTTATCTCAAGCGTTTTCAGCTCGGTGCGGGTACTTGTCACCACGCTGCCGTCGAAGTTAAACCCGGCTTCCAGCAGCACGTTATCGAGATAGTAATGTTTTGCGGTGATGTTCATCGGTTTACCCGTCTCGCAGGTTGCCTTAGCAGAATCGGCAGCATACGCGACAGAACCCGTGGCGCCAAACAGCGCGCAGGCGGTAACCATTTTACCGCTCTGGCTAATAAACTCGCGGCGGCTTTTATTCTCACTCATCTTATCTTCCTTCGTTAACAATGTGGGTACCCGTTTCACCGCGCAGCGCTGCGGGCAGGCAGTCCGGCGAGGTGATGATCACGCGCCTGCCGCCATGGCGTAAAAATTCCAGCGAAGCGACGATTTTCGGCAGCATGCTGCCCGCCGGGAAGTGGCCTTCATCCCTGTAGCGCGTCATCTGCGCCACGTTGACGGTATCCAGCGCCTGCTGGTTCGGCTTGCCGAAGTTCACGCACACTTTCTCCACGCCGGTGGTGATCACCAGCACGTCGGCGCCGATCTCGCGCGCCAGCAGCGCGGTGGAGAGATCTTTATCTATCACCGCGTCCACGCTCTGATAATCGCCCTGGTCACTGCGCACCACAGGAATGCCTCCGCCGCCCGCGCCGATCACCACAAATCCTTTCTGCGTCAGCGCCTTGATGGCGTCCGCCTCGACAATGCGCCGCGGCTGCGGTGAAGCTACCACGCGGCGATAGCCCCGGCCTGAATCCTCGACAAAATGCCAGTCCGGGTGCGCAAGTTGCAGTTCGTCGCGCTGCGCCTCGCTGAAGAACGCGCCGATGGGTTTCGTCGGGTGCATAAAGCCAGGATCATTTTTATCCACCTCCACCTGGGTGACGACCGTAACCGCTTTTTGTTCCCCGCGCGCCGCCAGGCGGTTGTTGAGCGCCTGCTGGATCAGGTAGCCGATCCCACCCTGGGTATCCGCCACACAGTTTGCCAGCGGGGTCAGCGGCAGCCCTTCCCGCTCGTGGGCGATCTCGGCGCGGCGCAGATCCAGCCCCACCTGCGGGCCATTGCCGTGGGTGAGCACGATGTCATAGTCCGAGGCCAGCATTTCGAGCACCGACTCAGCCACCGCTTTGACCGCCTGCGCCTGATGCTCAATCGACTGGCTGGCGTTGTCTTTGATAATGCTGTTGCCGCCGATGGCAACGACCATTAGCTCTTTCATTTTGTTTCCTTTAAAAGGTGCGTTCTGGCGCCCTCACCCTGGCCCTCTCCCACTGGGAGAGGGGGATTAACAGAGATATCGAGAACATGCTTCACCACAAACATCCCGCCCATCATCAGGTAGGCCGTAACGAACATCAGGGAACTGCCCTCGGCAAAGCCCACCACCGGGGCGTGGATCACGCCAAACAGCGCCAGCAGCGCGCCTCCTGCGGCGGCGACGGCCCCGCGCAGCGGTTTGTTGATGATGGCGAAGATGGCGATACAGCCCCAGAGCATGCTGGCGAGCGGCGCGCCGTTGCCGAGATGCATCAGGCCTTCGTAGTAGATCCCCTTGCTGTGCAGCACGTCGGTGCCAATTTTCGCCGCGCTGGTCCCCGCCGCGCTCATCACGCTGTTCATCATGGTCAGCGCCCAGTTGGCGATCCACGGGAACAGGCAGATGAAGATGACGGGCACCTCCACTTTCGGGGTTTCCCTCACCACCTGGTTGGCGGTGACGACGCCGATAAACACCAGAATCGGCACGATGGCGGTCATCGGGATGATGGCGAGCATAAAGGCCCCCAGCCCGAACAGCGGCACGATGAACATGGTCACGCCGGACGCCAGGGTGTAGCCGATGCTGGCGCCCATCGCTTTCCAGCCAGGATGGCCGACGTAGACCGTGACCGGGAACGGATTGCCCATCAGGCAGCCGAGCATGGAGGCCAGACCGTTCGCCAGCATTACCTTGCGGGTCGGGTATTCATCCCCCGCCGCATGGGCGCTTTCGATGTTCTCCAGGTCAAAGATGTAGTTCGCCAGCCCCAGCGGTACGGCGGACGCCAGATACGGCAGCGCATGCGGCAACCCCTGCATAAAGCTGTCCACATGCACTTCCGGCGGGTTAAAGCCGAAGGATGACATGGATGCTTTAATGGCATCCGGGCTTTGCAGGCCGGAGATCCACGCAAGCAGAGTACCGGCAATCAACAGCAGCAGGCCGGTCGGGATGCGGGCGAAAATCGGCTTTTTACCGAACCAGTTAATGAAGATCAGCAGCAGGACGATAAACGACACGGTCGGCGCTTCGAACGCCTGCAACATCGGGTTCATCGCCAGCAGGAGCAGGCCAAGACCGGACAGGCACGACAGCAGCACGGTACGCGGGATCATCTTGCGGATGGTTTCCCCCAGGAAGGAACCGCCCGCGAGGATCATCGCTTCCACAAAGCACCACACCAGGCCAATCTGAATCGCGAAATCCGCATCGCCGGTTTGCTGGTAAACCGGCATTAAGACCAGGAAGGTCACGGTAAAAATCGACGGCGCGCTCGGGCCGGACGGCAGCGCGGTGACGTCCGTTCGTCCGGTGGCGCGCGCCATTTGCAGGCCAAACCACGTATAGCAAAGACTCGCCACCAGCACCGCCAGCCCGAAGGCTGGCGCGATGCGTCCATAAACAATCTCCTTCGGGATGCCGACGACAAAAATGAGCAACCCCATCATGGTCAGCAAATTGGTCAGGTTGTTGGTCATCAACCCGAAATAAGCTGCCCAGTCACCTCTTTTCCACTCCAGTTTCATGTTTTTCATGGATGCATACCTTATAGAACGTAGCGATCGCGGAAGGTTAACAGCGCCTTTTCAAAACAGCTAAACGGCGGGTGAACGATGCCCGCCCCAATCATGCCGATACCGGCGTCCTTATGGGCAATGGCGGTATTAATGACCGGCAGAATGCCGCTGCCCGCGACCTTCGTGATGTCGATGGCGGACGGGATGCCCATAAACGACAGCAGCGGAATGGTGACGTTCGGGTTTTCGCCGAGAGTGATTTCGCGCATCTGGCGGGAGAAATCGATGGCTTCCTCCACCGTGCCGCCCACCAGCGCCACGATTGCCGGTGCCGTCGCCATCGCAAAGCCGCCGATGCCGTAGGTTTCGGTAATCGCGCTGTCGCCGATATCCAGCCCGGAGTCTTCCGGCTTATAGCCCGCGAACATCGGGCCGATCACCTGCTGCGCCGGGCCGGTGAACCACTGCCCCGGCAGGCCGGAGACGCGCAGGCCGAACTCGTAGCCGTTGCGCGCCATGGTGGTGACGACGGTGCTGTACTCAATGCCGTGGGCGGCATCCAGCGCGGCCTTACACATTGCCATCCACGTCGGACCGGAGAAGTAGTCGCTGCTGGCGACAAACTCGAACACTTCACGCTGCTGCGCCACCGGATAGCCCGCCTGGATCAGCCCCGGCGTCAGCGCCTGAATAAGCAGCGTGGTGCCCGCGTTGTTGCGGTTGTGGCACTCGTCGCCCATGTGCAGCGCCTGGGCCAGCATCAGGCGCAGGTCGATTTCGCCGATAATCTTCATCGCGTCGCGCAGCATTGGGCCGAGCACGTCGCGCATCCAGTTCAGGCGGTCGATCACGCTCTGATCGTTGGCCCCCATGCGCAGGATCTTCGCCATCTGCTCGCTGAGGTTGGTGAAGGCGCGGTTGCCGTAGGTTTTGTTCTCAACGATGTGCATAAACATCGACGCGGAGGTGACGCCCGCCATAGAGCCCACACAGTCGTGCTCGTGGCACGGCGAGAAGGTGATCTTCCCTGAAGCCGCCAGCCTTGCGGCGTCCTCCAGATCCGTCGCCAGCCCTTCAAACACCAGCGCGCCGGTAACCGCGCCCTTCATCGCCCCGCACATGTTTTCCCAGGTAACAGGCGGACCGGCATGCAGAATGGTGGTGCGGGTCATGCCCGGCACCACGTTAATCGCCTGGTCATAGCCCACCAGCACCGGATGGGACTGAATAATGCGCTCAAGGGCAATGTTGTTCGCGGCAGCAATTTTCTCCGCCAGCGGTTTTTCCGCCAGCCGATCCAGCGCGTCCACCACCTGCATATTGCCCTGCCCCGGCGGCGTCCAGTCGAGCTGGGTCACGGGAACGTGCTGTTTTTTGAGGTCGTCGCTGAACATCGCAATCCCGACGTTAATCACGTTCAGCGGTTGGTTGAATAAGGTCGTCATTATGCTCTCTCCCCTTTGCAGACAAATTCGCGTGCCAGTAATCCGGTATTGGTGCTGCTGCTGGCCCAGATGACGCCTGCGTCGGTCAGCAGCTGGCACTGCTGGGCCAGCGACTGCGGATCCTGATCGGTGCCGAGCACGTAGCCGAGAATTTCCAGCGGACGGTTGTCGGCTTTCGCGATTGCCTGTGCCTCTTTGATCGCCTCGATCATCACCCCCACCGGATCCTCGTGTGCGCCAAAGCCCAGCACGAAGTCCATCACGATGACGCCCACCTGCGGATCGCGCGCCTCCTGTAGCAGGCGGCTGATGCGGTTGGTCGGGTCGATCATCGGGTGTGGTTTGCCGTTGGTGAAATCGTCGTCACCGAAATCAAGGAAGGTGTGGGCCTGGCTGACGCTGATGTCCTTCAGACGCCTGGCCGGATCCGGCTGGATGTTGCTGTAAACATCGTCAAACTTCTCCAGCGCGGCAAACATCGCTTCGTCGCACAGGGTGCCGCCGCAGAACAGGCCGCGAATGTACTTCTGCCGCGGCGTCAGGCGGGCGCGCACCTCTTCGATCAGCGGCCAGTTGAGCGGATGTAAATCCAGGGAGTCTTTTTTAATGCCGGTAAGCAGCACCGCTTTCAGGGCCGCCTCTTTGGTGCCACGAGCAAACTGCAAGCCGTCTTCATCGGCTGGTGGTTCGTTGCGGCCCAGGAAGCACACAACCACAGGTTTGCGGCAGGCGCGTGCCCGGGCCAGCATCTTCTCTGCCACCGCGGGTGCAGGCGGTTTGGAGATGAGCGCTATCACCCGGGTCGCGTCGTCCGCCTCCAGCATGTCGATGGCGTCGAGCATCATCAGGCCGCCAATCTTCTCGCTGAGATCGCGCCCGCCGGTGCCGATCAGCTGCGACACGCCGCCGCCGAACTCGTGAATGCGCACGCTCAACTCCTGGCTACCGGTGCCGGAGGCGCCAACGATGCCAATCGGCCCGCGACGTACCGCGTTGGCAAAGCATAGCCCCGCGCCGTTGATAATGGCGGTGCCGCAGTCCGGCCCCATCATTAGCAATCCTTTGTCATGCGCCAGCTGCTTCAGCGCCAGCTCGTCGTCGAGCGACACATTATCGGAAAACAGCATCACGTTGAGATCGTTTTCCAGCGCCTGGCGCGCTTCGCGGGCGGCGAAGGTGCCGTTGACGGATATCACCGCAAGGTTGCTGTCCGGACGATGGGTTTTGGCGCTGGCAATCGTCGCGTAGCGTGCTTCATGGGAGCCAGCGCTCTCTTTACGCGTGAATAACGCTTCAATGGCGGCAAGGGTTTCCTCATTCGCCGCGTCGCCTTTAATAACGATCATCAGGTCGCCGTTTTTCGCGTCCGCTAATTCCGGCGTTAATAGCCCGAGGTTTTTTAATACCCCTTTGTTCATTTCCGTCGCCATCGCCACAAACGCCTGCTCGACGCCCGGCAATTTATTGGCTTTGGTGGAAACCGACATTAAGGAAACCGAATCGAAATACGTATTCTTTTTTATGACGATTTTGGTTGGCATTATTTTCACCTGTTTAAGATAAAAGGGGGCCGCCGTCGTGCTAAATGCACGTCGGTAACAATGCGTTTTTTGATTCACGGCCAGCCAGGGGAAGGCTGACCGAATGCGCTATGCGCCTGCCGCCAGCAGCAGGTCTGCGATCGCGTTGAAGCCTTTTTCCCGCGCCAGTTCGAGCGGGGTTTTGCCGTATTTATCAGTCATGTGCGGATTCGCGCCGTGATCCAGCAGCAGCTTCACAATTTCCTGCTGCTTTGCGCCGCCGTCGTTTAACACGATGGCCTCCAGCAGCGGCGTCCAGCCGACAAAATTGGTGTGGTTGACATTAATGTCGGTTTTTTCCAGCAGCTCGCGCACGATTTCAACGTGCCCTTTTTCACTGGCAGGGGTAATGCCCACGCCGCCAAAGCGCGTCAGACGGTCGAGATCCGGATCCGCCGGAAGGACAATGCGCAGCAGGGTTAAATCATTGGTCAGGCAGCCGATCAGGAAGGGGTTAAAACAGGTCTGGTCCTGTTTATCAATATCCGCCCCGGCGGCAATTAAAAATTCCACACAGGCGTAATGCTTTTTCAGGCTGGCAATAATAATGGCGGTTCTTTTCTGGCGGTTGGTCGCGTTAATATCCACGCCTTTTTCCAGGCAGGCTTTTAGCGCGTCGATATTACCCTCTTCTGCCGCCAGCAAAAATTCTGTAACCAGTGCAGTTGCAGACATATTCAGACTCCCTATGTTTCACTTCTGATGACCTGAGAATAGCAACAGCCTGGTCATAAAAGAATCCGCTTAAAAATGATTCATCGACACGCAATTCATTGTTGAGTTAAATTCAACAGTCCGGCAAAAACGTGCGTCTGTGCAACCTTTTTCTTATGGTTTACCGCTTTTACGCGCCTCGGGGTGCATTATCCTTATGAATGAAAAAGCCTTACACAGCGCGGCTCTACGTAAAAATCCAGAACTGTGACCGACATCAACTATGATGTAACGCCGGTGTTAAAATATGTTCAAAACTGATGGTAACCAGGAGCCATAATATGAATTCCATCTTTACCGAAGAGAATTTGCTGGCCTTCACCACCGCGGCACGCTTTGACAGTTTTAGCAAAGCGGCTGCCGAGCTGGGCGTGACCACTTCCGCCATCAGTTATACCATCAAACGTATGGAGACCGGGCTGGACGTGGTGCTGTTTGTACGCAACACGCGCAGCATTGAGCTGACCGAATCCGGTTTTTATTTTTATCGTAAAGCGACCGACCTGCTGAATGACTTTCATGCCATCAAGCGCGGGATTGATACCATTTCGCAGGGCATTGAGACGCGGGTGCGCATCTGCATTAATCAGCTTTTGTATACGCCACGCCATACCGCGCGTTTGCTCCAGGTGCTGAAAAAACAGTTTCCTACCTGCCAAATCACGGTGACGACCGAGGTGTATAACGGCGTCTGGGATTCCATCATTAATAATCAGGCCAACATCGCCATTGGCGCGCCGGATACGCTGCTGGATGGCGGTGGCATCGATTACACCGAGATAGGCGCGATCCGCTGGGTATTTGCCATCGCGCCCACGCATCCGCTGGCGTTCGCCCCGGAGCCCATTTCCGAAAGTCAGCTGCGTCTGTATCCCAATATCATGGTCGAGGACACCGCACATACCATCAACAAGAAGGTCGGCTGGCTGCTTCACGGTCAGGAGGCGATTCTGGTACCGGACTTTAACACCAAGTGTCAGTGTCAGATCCTGGGGGAGGGTATTGGATTTTTACCGGAGTATATGACGCGTGAGGCGATGGAGGACGGGCTGCTGGTAAAGCGGCGAATCAATAATCCGCGCCAGGACTCGCGCATGCTGCTTGCCACGCAGCATGCGGCGACCGGTCAGGTCACGCGCTGGATCAAACAGCAGTTTGGCCCCGAGGGCGCGCTGACCCGGATCTACAGTGATCTATTGTGGCGTACCTAGCTTTTCGTCTGAACCCAAAACGCGTGGATAAGACCCGGGAAGTAACCCAGGATGGTCAGAAGGATGTTCAGGATAAACGCCCAGCCCAGTCCCTTGCCAAGCAGCACGCCCAGCGGCGGGAGAATAATCGTAAAAACAACGCGCCAAAAACCCATAAATAACTCCGTGCAAGCTAACCAATTGAAAATTATAAAAGACACTTCTCTAAGCGTAGCCAGTTTACGGGTAACTGCCATTCGTCTCTCGCGCTTTTACCTGCCTTTACCCTCTTTACACTGGCTGAAACCCTGCCTTAAATGCTCTACTGTTCTGAAATTGACCGTAAGGAAACACAATGTCTCTTCCTCTTATTTCGCCGCAGCAGGCAAACGCGCTTATTGCTGAAGGCGCCAAACTTATCGATATTCGCGACCCCGACGAGTATGCCCGCGAGCATATTCCAGCGGCGCACTCCATTCCGCTGGATTCGTTACCCGGCGGGCTTAACGCAGCGCCGGGAGAAACGGTGATTTTCCACTGTCAGTCTGGCGCAAGAACCGCAAACAATGATGCTCGTCTTGCCCGGGCAGCGTCCCCTGCGAACGCCTTTGTGGTTGAGGGAGGCATTCAGGGCTGGAAGCAGGCCGGGCTGCTGACCGTTGAAGATAAATCGCAGCCGCTTCCGCTGATGCGTCAGGTGCAGATCGCCGCCGGGCTGCTGATTCTCTGCGGCGTGGTGCTGGGTTACAGCGTCTCCAGCGGCTTTTTCCTGCTAAGCGGTTTTGTGGGCGCCGGGCTGCTGTTCGCCGGAGTGACAGGTTTTTGCGGTATGGCGCGACTGCTGAAAGTGATGCCGTGGAACCGACGTACCTGATAAGGGGTATCTGAAAGATTAGGCTGTACCCCGCCCCGGACGTGGGCTATGGTGAAGATCGTGACAATGATGAGGAGGTGCTATGTTTTCTGTCGGTGATTATGTCCAACCGCGTCAGGGCGGTCCGAAACTGAAAGTGCTCGAAGTGAATGGTGAAAACATTGTGGCCGTACAGGCCAGCAATGAGCAGGGCGAGAAATATCACCTGAAAGCGGCGGACGTAGTTCTGTACTCCGAAGAAGGTGACTTTGGCGTCTGCTAAGTCAATAATCGGGCGGAATACACCGCCCGAATAATCATCAGATCAGGAAATCGTCCAGCGATTTACCGTTTGCCAGTGCGTTCGCAATTGGCTTTGGCGTACGTCCCTGACCGGTCCACGTTTTCTCTTCACCGTTCGCGTCGATGAAACGATATTTCGCCGCACGCGCTTTACGTTTTTTAGCCGGCTGGCCCGCATGAGCCAGTTCTCCGCCTAACAGATCGCTCGGGGAAATACCGTCTGCCTTCATCAGTTCCAGCAGAGCATTAATTTTATCCTGCTGTTCAGCGCGCTGGCGCTCTAATTCAGCCTGCTCGCTGCGTTTTTCTTCTGTGACAATCCGAACTTTTTCCAGCACTTCTTCCAGAACATCCATGGATAATTCACGCGCCAGCGCCCGGAGGGTACGGATATTATTAAGATTCTGTAACGTTAAAGCCATAATAATGAGAAACCTTTCTTCGTGTGTATAACATAAATCAGGCAACAGAATAATTGATTTTTGTTCTGATATCTACCCACTCTGTCGTTTTGACATTATTGTAAATGTTTTAGAATATCCCGTTAATATAACCCCGAATTACCTGTCAGTTTTAATGCGTAATATTCCGTCCTGCTCCTGGTCAAAAACCCCTGTTTAATACCGTTCAAAAAACCGCCCGGCATCCTCCGAATAACAAACGTTACACGCTTGCTCAGATAAGCTAATAGTTTGATTTCGTTTAATAAAACGGTGAATGGGAAAGAAAATAACGACTCGCACAAAAAACAGCCAACTTTAGAGAATTTTATGGACAAAGCGCCCATAAATAAAAATTAATCACTACTTGTTAGTTAAAAGCCAGAGGGATACGCTATACACTCAAAACAAACCAACCTAAAGCACTAAACGCCGCAGGTAAAAACGCCACTTTTTTGTCCTGTTCGAGGAGTTCAGACATGTTCTCACCGCAGTCTCGCCTGCGCCATGCGGTAGCGGATACGTTCGCGATGGTCGTTTACTGTTCCGTCGTAAACATGCTGATTGAAATTTTCCTGTCCGGAATGACCTTTGAGCAGTCCCTCTCATCGCGCCTGGTGGCCATTCCGGTGAATATCATGATTGCCTGGCCGTACGGAATGTATCGCGATGCGGTGATGCGTTTCGCCCGGCGTATTAGCCCGGCAGGTTGGGTAAAAAACCTGGCGGACGTGCTGGCTTACGTGACGTTCCAGTCCCCGGTGTATGTGGTTATTTTGCTGACGGTGGGCGCAGACTGGCATCAAATCGCCGCCGCGGTAAGTTCAAATATCGTGGTATCTATGCTGATGGGTGCGGTGTACGGTTACTTCCTTGACTACTGCCGCCGCCTGTTTAAAGTCAGCCCTTATAGCCAGGCAAAAGCGTAAGATAAGGCGACTGGCTCATGCCAGTCGCTGATTTATTGTACGTCGCCAAACAGCCCTTTCAGGAAACGCTCCAGCGCCATACGCGAGCTGAAACCGTGCGGAATACCATAATGTTCATGCGTCTCGCCGCCTAAATAGAGCGGAAATTGCTGATAATGATCGCAGGTTTTAATATCCGAGGCGGGCTCAGCAAATGACAGGCTTCTGTCTTTGAGTGTCGGGTGAATAATGAGAGCAGTACGCCCCATTCTTGCTTCACGATTGACGTAAACATAATTCTCACCACGGCGATATCCGTACGCTTTTGATGTTACCTCATCCATGGTGAACCCTTCTTTTTCAAGAACGCGCGCCACCTCATCGGGTCGTAAATACATATCTTTTCCTCATTATCATACCTGCCGGGCAACCTTACAGTATTCAGCATTAGCAGGGCTTTCAGAATATTCCATAAACTGCCCGATAAGCCGTGACTCGCTTCAGATATTACATTTCTGGACTAAACTAAACGGGAACACAAATTATGGAGGATCGTATGTTTAACAGACCGAACCGAAACGATATTAACGACGACACCCAGGATATTCGTAACGATGTCAGCCAATTAGCGGACACGCTGGAAGCCGTATTGAAATCCTGGGGCTCTGACGCGAAGGACGAAGCAGATGCCGCGAAACGTAAGGCTCAGTCTCTGCTGCGTGAAACGCGCGCAAGGATGAATGGCCGCTCACGTACCACTCAGGCGGCCTGCGATATGGCCAGCTGCGCCACCACCTTCGTACGTGAAAAACCGCTGTGTACGCTGGGAACGGTCGCGGCAGTCGGGATTTTTGTCGGCGCCCTGCTTAGCCTGCGTAAGTAAGCACGCGTTTTCAGCCCCGGTAGCCTCAGGCGCCGGGGCTTTTCTTTGCCTGAAAGCCTGAAAAACCCGCGCAGTTCGCCCTGCCCCGCCAGGCTCATCATTGGGGCCTTATCAATCTGAATTTCCCATATCTTGTGTGGTTGAAAGTTATCTCAACTACATCTAGTATTCCCTTTAGCAAGACAGACACAACATGACGCGTTTACTCGCGCCGTTCTCTCATTCTAAATGGAAATACGAATCATGAGCATTATTATTTACACTCGTAACGATTGTGTTCAGTGCCACGCCACGAAACGGGCGATGGAGAGTCGCGGCGTGGCATTTGAGATGGTCAATATAGATCAGGTGCCTGACGCGGCAGACACCCTGCGGGCGCAGGGTTTCCGTCAGCTTCCGGTCGTGGTTGCTGGCGACACCAGCTGGTCTGGCTTTCGTCCGGACATGATCAACCGCCTTGCCGCTCAGGGCGTCAGTGCATGAGCAGGCTGGTCTACTTTTCCAGCAGCTCGGAAAACACGCTTCGGTTTATGGAGCGTCTCGGGCTGCCCGCGATTCGCATTCCGCTGAACGAGCGGGAGCGTATTCAGGTAGACGAACCCTACATTCTGGTAGTGCCCAGCTATGGCGGTGGCGGCACCGCGGGGGCTGTGCCTCGTCAGGTGATCCGCTTTCTGAACGACCCCCATAACCGGCAGCTGATTCGCGGCGTGATCGCGGCAGGCAATCGCAACTTCGGCGAGGCCTTTGCCCGCGCCGGGGATGTCATCTCTCAAAAATGCGGCGTGCCGTATCTCTATCGTTTTGAACTGATGGGGACACAGCAGGACGTAGAGAACGTGCGTAAAGGAGTGAACGAATTTTGGCAACGACAACCGCAGAGCGCGTGATTCAGGCGACGCCGGATTACCATGCATTAAACGCCATGCTAAACCTCTATGACCGGGAGGGGCGCATTCAGTTTGGCAAAGATCGTGAGGCGGTGGACGCCTTTTTTGCCGCTCATGTACGCCCGAACAGCGTCGTCTTTGGCAGCCAGCAGGAACGTCTCGACTGGCTGGTAAAAGAGGGTTATTACGAAGAGCGCGTCCTGACCCGCTACGACCGCGCCTTCGCGGTGGCATTGTTTGAATGGGCGCACGCCAGCGGTTTTCGCTTCCAGACGTTTCTCGGCGCGTGGAAGTATTACACCAGCTACACCCTGAAAACCTTCGACGGCAAACGCTATTTAGAAAGCTTTGAAGATCGGGTGGTGATGGTAGCCCTGACGCTGGCGCAGGGCGATGAAGCCCTGGCTGAAAGACTGACGGAGGAGATCCTCTCAGGCCGCTTCCAGCCTGCCACGCCAACCTTCCTTAACTGCGGCAAAGCCCAGCGCGGCGAGCTGGTCTCCTGCTTCCTACTGCGTATTGAAGACAATATGGAGTCGATTGGCCGTGCGGTGAATTCGGCGCTACAGCTGTCGAAACGCGGCGGCGGCGTGGCATTTCTGCTTTCGAACCTGCGGGAAGCGGGCGCGCCGATCAAGCGCATCGAAAACCAGTCCTCCGGCGTCATCCCGGTGATGAAGATGCTGGAAGATGCCTTCTCATACGCCAACCAGCTTGGCGCACGTCAGGGCGCGGGTGCGGTTTATCTGCACGCGCATCATCCGGACATTCTGCGTTTTCTGGATACCAAACGTGAAAACGCCGACGAAAAGATCCGCATTAAAACCCTGTCGCTCGGCGTGGTGATCCCGGATATCACGTTTAAGCTGGCCAAAGAAAATGCCGACATGGCGCTTTTCTCGCCGTATGACGTCGAGCGTATCTACGGCAAAGCCTTTGGCGATGTGGCCATCAGCGAACTTTATGACGAACTGGTGACGGACGAGCGCATTCGTAAGAAATACATTAACGCCCGCGACTTTTTCCAGACGCTTGCCGAAATTCAGTTTGAGTCCGGGTACCCGTACATCATGTACGAGGATACGGTGAACCGCGCCAACCCGATTGCCGGGCGCATCAACATGAGCAATCTGTGCTCGGAGATTTTGCAGGTCAACAGCGCGTCCAGTTACGACGAGAACCTCGACTACGCGGATATCGGCAAAGATATCTCCTGCAATCTCGGTTCGCTGAATATTGCCCACACCATGGATTCCCCCGATTTTGGCCGCACGGTAGAGACCGCCATTCGCGGGCTGACGGCGGTATCGGACATGAGCCACATCCGCAGCGTACCGTCCATTGAGGCGGGCAACGCCGCGTCGCATGCCATCGGCCTTGGGCAGATGAACCTGCACGGCTATCTGGCGCGGGAGGGTATCGCCTACGGCAGCCCGGAAGGGCTGGATTTCACCAACCTTTATTTCTATACCATCACCTGGCATGCGCTGCATACCTCGATGATGCTGGCGCGCGAACGCAACCAGCGGTTCGCAGGCTTTGAGCAGTCCCGCTACGCCAGCGGAGAGTATTTCAGCCAGTATCTGGAAGGCGACTGGCAGCCGAAAACCGAAAAAGTACGCGCGCTTTTCGACCGCGCCGGCATTACCCTGCCGACGCGTGAGATGTGGCAACAGCTGCGTGAGGATGTGATGCACTACGGCATCTATAACCAGAACCTTCAGGCGGTTCCGCCAACCGGTTCCATTTCCTATATAAATCATGCCACGTCGAGCATCCATCCGATCGTGTCGAAGATTGAAATCCGCAAGGAAGGCAAAACCGGCCGCGTCTACTACCCTGCCCCGTTTATGACTAACGAGAATCTGGCTCTGTACCAGGACGCCTATGAGATCGGCCCGGAAAAGATCATTGATACCTACGCCGAGGCGACCAGACATGTGGACCAGGGGCTGTCGCTGACGCTCTTCTTCCCGGACACCGCCACCACGCGGGATATCAATAAAGCGCAGATCTACGCCTGGAAGAGAGGCATCAAAACGCTGTACTACATTCGCCTGCGCCAGCTCGCGCTGGAAGGTACCGAAATTGAAGGCTGCGTGTCCTGCGCGCTGTAAGGAGAAAGGATGAAACTGTCACGCGTAAGTGCCGTTAACTGGAACAAAATTCAGGATGATAAAGACCTGGAGGTCTGGAACCGCCTGACCAGCAACTTCTGGCTGCCGGAAAAGGTGCCGCTCTCCAACGATATTCCGGCCTGGCAAACCCTGAGCCATGCCGAGCAGCAGCTGACAATCCGTGTCTTTACCGGCCTGACGCTGCTGGACACCATTCAGAATACCGTGGGTGCGCCCGCGCTGATGAGTGATGCGCTGACCCCGCACGAAGAGGCGGTAATGTCGAATATCAGCTTTATGGAGGCGGTCCATGCCCGCTCTTACAGCTCGATTTTCTCCACCCTGTGCCAGACCAGAGACGTGGACGCGGCCTACGCCTGGAGCGAAGAGAGCGCGTCATTGCAGCGCAAGGCAGATCTGGTGCTGGAATATTACCGGGCCGACGAGCCGCTGAAGAAGAAGATCGCCAGCGTGTTCCTGGAATCTTTTCTCTTCTATTCCGGCTTCTGGCTGCCCATGTACTGGTCGAGCCGGGGCAAGCTCACTAATACCGCCGATTTGATTCGCCTCATCATCCGCGATGAAGCGGTACACGGGTATTACATCGGCTATAAGTACCAGAAAGGACTGGAGAAAGTCACCCCGGAAAAACGCGAGGAACTCAAAGGTTTTGCCCTCGATTTACTGATGGATCTGTATGACAACGAGCTGAGCTATACCGAGGAGCTGTACGCCGGAACGGGCTGGGAAGAGGACGTAAAAGCCTTCCTCTGCTACAACGCCAACAAGGCGCTGATGAACCTGGGCTACGAAGCGTTATTCCCACCGGAAATGGCGGAAGTGAACCCGGCGATCCTCGCGGCGCTGTCGCCCAACGCCGATGAAAACCACGACTTCTTTTCCGGGTCCGGCTCGTCGTACGTGATGGGTAAAGCGGTGGAGACGCAAGACGAGGACTGGGATTTTTAATGAATGAATTAACGTTCATTAATTAACTCTACATTTCATTATTTCCAGCCGAATATTCCACTACGTACTACACTGTAATTTCCCCTTCATATTCGCCTGAATCACACCGATTCAGGCGAAATTCTCCCATGCAGTAGCAAAAAATTGAGAAAAATTCAAAGCGCCCTCAGCCCTTTATTCATGGGAAATTCAGCCGTTTCGCTTGCGGTAAAATTCCGACCTCAGGCAGGCCCAGGGTTGTCTCAGATTCTGAGTATGTTAGGGTAATGCCAGTTAACTATTTACCATGGTAATCATATCGACATAAACAAATAACAGGACACTCTCTATTGCATGGCAATTAAATTAGAAGTGAAAAATCTTTATAAAGTATTTGGCGAGCACCCGCAGCGTGCTTTCAAATATATTGAGAAAGGCCTTTCGAAAGAGCAAATTCTGGAAAAAACCGGGCTATCGCTTGGCGTTAAAGACGCCAGTCTGGCCATTGAAGAAGGCGAGATTTTTGTCATCATGGGATTATCCGGTTCGGGTAAATCCACTATGGTTCGCCTTCTCAATCGCCTGATTGAACCCACCCGCGGACAGGTGCTGATTGACGGCGTTGATATCGCCAGAATATCAGACGCGGAACTCCGCGAGGTGCGCAGAAAGAAAATTGCGATGGTGTTTCAGTCATTTGCACTGATGCCGCACATGACGGTACTCGATAATACCGCCTTTGGCATGGAGTTAGCCGGCACGCCCGCTCAGGAACGTCAGGAAAAAGCCCTTGATGCACTGCGTCAGGTCGGGCTGGAAAATTATGCTCATGCGTATCCGGATGAGCTCTCCGGCGGTATGCGTCAGCGCGTAGGATTAGCGCGCGCATTAGCGATTAATCCGGATATTTTATTAATGGACGAAGCCTTCTCGGCGCTCGATCCCTTAATTCGCACCGAGATGCAGGATGAGTTGGTAAAATTACAGGCCAAACATCAGCGCACCATTGTTTTTATTTCTCACGATCTGGATGAAGCCATGCGTATTGGCGACCGTATCGCCATTATGCAAAATGGTGAAGTGGTGCAGGTCGGCACACCGGATGAAATTCTCAATAATCCGGCGAATGATTATGTGCGCACCTTCTTCCGCGGCGTGGATATTAGCCACGTATTCAGTGCGAAAGATATTGCCCGTCGAACACCAAACGGCATTATTCGAAAAACGCCAGGTTTTGGTCCGCGCTCCGCGCTGAAGCTGTTGCAGGACGAAGACCGTGAATACGGTTATCTGGTTGAACGCGGCAATAAATTTGTCGGCGTTGTCTCCATCGACTCCCTGAAAACCGCCCTGAGCGAAAACCAGGGAATCGATGCGGCGTTGATTGACGCTCCGCTTGCCGTGGACGCCGAAACGCCGCTCAGCGAGTTGCTCTCTCACGTGGGTCAGGCGCCGTGCGCCGTGCCGGTTGTCGGTGAAGAACAACAGTACGTTGGCATCATCTCAAAACGGATGCTGCTACAGGCTTTAGATCGCGAGGGGACAAACAATGGCTGATCAATCAAACCCATGGGGCACCACTGAAGCAGCGGACAGCGCGGCGCAATCTGCCGATGCGTGGGGGTCGACGCCTGCGCCTGCCGATGGCGGCGGCGCGGCAGACTGGCTCAACAGCGCACCGGCGCCTGCCCCAGAGCATTTCAATATTATGGATCCGTTCCACAAGACGCTGATCCCGCTGGATAGCTGGGTAACGGAGGGGATCGACTGGGTCGTTACCCACTTCCGTCCGGTGTTCCAGGGGATCCGTATCCCGGTGGATTACATCCTGAACGGCTTCCAGCAGCTAATGCTGGGCATGCCCGCGCCGGTGGCGATTATCCTGTTCTCGCTGATCGCATGGCAGTTCGGCAGCGCGGGTATGGGGATCGCCACGCTCATCTCCCTGATTGCCATCGGCGCGATTGGCGCGTGGTCTCAGGCGATGATCACCCTGGCGCTGGTGCTGACCGCCCTGCTGTTCTGCGTGGCGATCGGCCTGCCGATGGGGATCTGGCTGGCGCGCAGCCCACGGGCCGCAAAAATTATCCGCCCGCTGCTGGATGCGATGCAGACCACGCCAGCGTTCGTTTACCTGGTGCCTATCGTGATGCTGTTCGGCATCGGTAACGTACCGGGGGTGGTCGTGACCATTATCTTTGCCCTGCCGCCGATTATTCGCCTGACCATTCTGGGCATTAACCAGGTGCCTGCGGATCTGATAGAGGCATCACGCTCGTTTGGCGCCAGCCCGCGTCAGATGCTGTTTAAGGTTCAGCTTCCGCTGGCGATGCCGACCATTATGGCAGGTGTTAACCAGACGCTGATGCTGGCGCTGTCGATGGTGGTGATCGCCTCGATGATTGCCGTTGGCGGGTTAGGTCAGATGGTACTGCGCGGCATTGGCCGTCTCGATATGGGGCTGGCGACCGTCGGCGGCGTCGGGATTGTGATCCTCGCCATCATTCTTGACCGCCTGACCCAGGCTGTCGGTCGTGATTCACGCAGTCGCGGCAACCGTCGCTGGTATACCACCGGCCCTGTCGGGTTACTCACCCGCCCATTCACAAAATAAGGAACAACGATGCGACATAACGTACTTTTTGCCACAGCGTTTGCGACCCTTGTCTCCACCAGCGCAGTTGCCGCTGACCTGCCGGGCAAAGGCATTACCGTGCAACCGGTGCAGAGCACCATTTCGGAAGAGTCCTTCCAGACCCAGATTGTCAGCCGTGCGCTGGAGAAACTGGGCTATACGGTGAATACCGCCAGTGAAGTGGATTACAACGTGGGCTATACCTCTATTGCCTCCGGCGATGCCACCTTTACCGCCGTGAACTGGCAGCCGCTGCACGACGATATGTATGCCGCCGCAGGCGGTGACAAGAAATTCTACCGCGAAGGCACCTTTGTGACCGGCGCTGCGCAGGGATATTTGATCGACAAGAAAACCGCCGATAAGTATCACATCACCAATATTGAACAGCTGAAAGATCCGAAGATCGCCAAACTCTTTGATACCAACGGTGACGGCAAAGCCGACATGATGGGCTGCTCGCCGGGCTGGGGCTGTGAAGCGGTGATTAACCACCAGAACAAAGCCTTCGATCTGGCGAAGACCGTCGACGTGAGCCACGGTAATTACTCTGCGATGATGGCCGATACCATCGCCCGCTTTAAAGAAGGCAAGCCGGTGATCTACTACACCTGGACGCCGTACTGGGTGAGCGACGTGCTGAAGCCGGGCAAAGACGTGGTGTGGTTGCAGGTGCCCTTCTCCTCCCTGCCGGGCGAGCAGAAAGATATCGACACCAAACTGCCAAACGGCATGAACTATGGCTTCCCGGTGAATACCATGCATATCGTGGCGAACAAAGCCTGGGCCGAGAAAAACCCGGCGGCGGCGAAGCTGTTCTCGGTGATGAAACTGCCGCTGGCAGACATTAACGCCCAGAACGCGATGATGCATGCGGGTAAATCATCCGAAGCTGATATCAAAGGCCACGTGGATGGCTGGATCAAAGCCCACCAGCAGCAGTTCGATGGCTGGGTGAAAGAGGCGCTTGAGGCGCAGAAGTAAAAATACTACCCCTCACCCTGCCCTCTCCCCAAAGGGGAGAGGGTGTATAAAATCCCCTCTCCCCTTTGGGGAGAGGGATAGGGTGAGGGGATCAAACCGCACCCAACCTAAACCGCACAATCCACCACGTAACAATCCCCCAACATTCACAATCATTGGTTATTATGTTTCCGGAAAAATAATCACTTAACTTACGATTCCTGAAACAAATGACAAAAACAACTCAAGGGCTTAGCCCCGCACTCATCCTTTTAATGTCCGTGGCAACGGGACTGGCCGTCGCCAGCAACTATTACGCGCAACCTCTGCTTGATACTATCGCGCGTGCTTTCGATCTTTCAGCCAGCTCCGCCGGCTTTATCGTCACCGCTGCGCAGCTCGGCTATGCGGCCGGGCTGCTGTTCCTGGTGCCATTAGGCGATATGTTTGAGCGCCGGATGCTTATCGTCTCCATGACGCTGCTGGCCGCAGGCGGGATGTTGATCACCGCCAGCAGCCAGTCGTTAACGATGATGATTATCGGTACCGCGCTGACGGGGCTGTTCTCGGTGGTGGCACAAATTCTGGTTCCCCTCGCGGCGACGTTGGCTTCCCCGGAAAAACGCGGCAAAGTGGTTGGCACTATTATGAGCGGCCTGCTGCTGGGCATCCTGCTGGCGCGAACCGTTGCCGGGCTGCTGGCGAGCCTCGGCGGCTGGCGCACCGTTTACTGGGTGGCAAGCGTGCTGATGGTTATCATGGCGCTGGCCCTGTGGCGCGGCCTGCCAAAGGTGAAGCAGGAGAATCACCTGAACTATCCGCAGCTCCTCGCCTCCGTTTTCAGCCTCTTCACCCGGGATAAACTCCTGCGCACACGCGCCGTTCTGGGGTGTCTCACCTTCGCCAACTTCAGCATCTTATGGACGTCGATGGCGTTTCTGCTCGCCGCGCCGCCGTTTAACTACTCAGAAGGCGTGATTGGCCTGTTCGGGCTGGCAGGCGCGGCTGGCGCACTGGGCGCGCGCCCGGCGGGTGGCCTGGCCGACAAAGGTAAATCTCATATGACCACCTCCGCAGGGCTGGTTTTACTCCTGCTCTCATGGGCGGCTATCTGGTACGGACACGTCTCAGTGCTGGCGCTAATTGTCGGTATTCTGGTACTCGACCTCACCGTGCAGGGCGTTCATATCACCAACCAGACCGTGATTTACCGCGTGAAACCAGACGCCCGTAACCGTCTGACGGCCGGGTACATGACCAGCTACTTTATCGGCGGCGCGGCGGGCTCGCTAATCTCAGCCTCCGCCTGGCAGCATGCGGGCTGGACGGGCGTGTGCGCAATCGGCGCCATCGTGGCGGCGATAAATCTGCTGGTATGGTGGCGCGGCTATCACCGCCAGGAAGCAATTCACTAAGTTTTACATTGCTTTGGGCCCCCTGGGGTGTAAAGGGGGCCTGCATCTGTTAAGGTAACGGTAATCATTTATCCCAGAAATTTTACTGTGGGTGACATATTTACTACCGGCATGAATAGTTCAGACCCCAGTCCTCACATCCCCTCTTTCGCGGGTACACACCCCACACTTTCTGTGCTCACCGGGTCACGGATTTACCCGGCGCTTTCTGATGGTGACATACGTTTGGCGGATATAACCGCACAAATAATTCATTTACATTATTTGTCACTATCGTTACTATATCGGCTGTAATTAATGAGGTTATGCCCAAAATGGATAGTTCGTTTACGCCCATTGAACAAATGCTTAAGTTCCGCGCCAGTCGTCATGAGGACTTCCCGTATCAGGAGATCCTGCTGACCCGCCTGTGCATGCACATGCAGGGTAAGCTGCTGGAAAATCGTAACAAGATGCTGAAAGCGCAAGGGATTAACGAGACGTTGTTTATGGCGTTGATTACGCTTGAGTCTCAGGAAAACCACAGCATTCAGCCGTCTGAACTGAGCTGCGCGCTGGGTTCATCCCGTACCAATGCAACCCGTATTGCTGATGAGCTGGAGAAGCGCGGCTGGATAGAGCGCCGTGAGAGCGATAACGATCGCCGCTGCCTGCATCTGCAACTGACCGAGAAAGGTCACGAATTCCTGCGCGAAGTGCTGCCACCGCAGCATAACTGCCTGCACCAGCTTTGGTCTGCCCTCAGCACCGCCGAGCGCGACCAGCTTGAGCACATTACTCGCAAGCTGCTCACCCGTCTGGACCAGATGGATGAAGATGGCGTCATTCTTGAGGCGCTGCGCTAACGCGACGATCCGCTCAACATTCCAGATTGCAAAAGAAAAACTGACAGGCCAGCACGTGAAACTGCTGGCCTTTCTGACAACAGGTCGGCTCAGCCGATGTGAAAATAAAAAGATCGTGGAGAACAACAATGAGCGCAAATGCGGAGAACACCCCCCCGCAGCAACCGGTCAACAAGAAGGGCAAACGTAAGAGCGCCCTTATTCTGCTGACCTTGCTCTTTATTATTATTGCCGTGGCATATGGGATCTATTGGTTTTTAGTCTTGCGTCATGTTGAAGAGACAGACGATGCATACGTGGCAGGGAATCAGGTTCAAATCATGGCCCAGGTGTCAGGCAGCGTGACGAAAGTCTGGGCTGACAACACCGACTTTGTGAAAAAAGGGGATGTGCTGGTCACGCTTGATCCGACCGACGCCCAACAGGCGTTTGAAAAAGCACAGACGGCGCTGGCCTCCAGCGTTCGCCAGACCCGCCAGCTGATGATCAACAGCAAACAGCTTCAGGCCAATATCGACGTGCAGAAAACGGCCCTGGCCCAGGCGCAGAGCGACCTCAAGCGTCGTGTTCCTCTCGGCACCGCCAACCTGATTGGCCGTGAAGAGTTGCAGCACGCACGCGATGCGGTGGCAAGCGCACAGGCGCAGCTGGACGTGGCGATCCAACAGTACAACGCCAACCAGGCGATGGTGCTGGGCACCTCTCTGGAAAACCAGCCGGCGGTGAAACAGGCGGCGACCGAAGTGCGTAACGCATGGCTTGCCCTGCAACGTACCAAAATCGTCAGCCCGATGACCGGTTACGTTTCCCGTCGTTCCGTGCAGCCGGGTGCGCAAATTAGCACCACCACGCCGCTGATGGCGGTCGTTCCGGCGAACAACCTGTGGGTGGACGCGAACTTCAAAGAGACCCAGCTGGCGCATATGCGTATCGGCCAGACCGCAACCGTGGTCAGCGATATCTACGGTGATGACGTGAAATACACCGGTAAAGTGGTTGGTCTGGACATGGGGACCGGCAGCGCGTTCAGCCTGCTGCCTGCACAGAACGCCACCGGCAACTGGATCAAAGTGGTACAGCGCTTGCCTGTACGTATCGAGCTGGATCCTAAGCAGCTGGCAGACCATCCGCTGCGAATTGGCCTTTCCACGCTGGTGACGGTCGATACCGCCAACCGCGACGGTCAGATCCTCGCAAGCCAGGTGCGCAGCACGCCAGCTTATGAAAGTAACGCCCGTGAAATTAGCCTCGATCCGGTCAATAAGCTGATCGATGACATCGTGAAGGCAAACGCCGGTTAAGCCGAAGGTGAGCGTTATGCAACAGCAAAAGCCGCAAAAACCGCTTGAGGGGGCGCAGCTGGTCATTATGACCATTGCGCTGTCGCTGGCGACATTCATGCAGGTGCTGGACTCCACCATCGCAAACGTGGCGATCCCTACGATCGCCGGGAACCTTGGCTCATCGCTGAGCCAGGGGACCTGGGTCATTACCTCATTCGGGGTGGCGAACGCCATCTCTATTCCCATCACCGGCTGGCTGGCGAAGCGCGTCGGTGAAGTGAAGCTGTTCCTCTGGTCGACGATCCTGTTCGTGCTGGCCTCCTGGGCCTGCGGCATGTCCAGCAGCCTGACAATGCTGATTTTCTTCCGCGTCATCCAGGGGATTGTCGCCGGGCCGTTGATTCCGCTTTCGCAGAGTTTGCTGCTGAACAACTATCCGCCCGCCAAGCGCTCCATCGCGCTCGCGCTGTGGTCGATGACGGTGATTGTCGCCCCAATTTGCGGGCCAATCCTCGGCGGCTATATCAGCGATAACTATCACTGGGGCTGGATCTTCTTCATCAACGTACCCATCGGTGCGCTGGTGGTGCTGATGACGCTACAGTCTCTGCGTGGTCGCGAAACGCGGACCGAACAGCGGCGGATCGACGGCATCGGGCTGGCACTGCTGGTTGTCGGCATCGGCAGCCTGCAAATCATGCTCGACCGCGGCAAAGAGCTGGACTGGTTCGCCTCTACGGAAATCATCGTGCTGACGGTGGTCGCCGTGGTTGCCATTAGCTTCCTGATTGTCTGGGAGCTGACGGACGAAAATCCGATAGTCGACCTCTCGCTGTTTAAATCGCGAAACTTCACCATCGGCTGCCTCTGTATCAGCCTCGCCTATATGCTCTACTTCGGCGCGATTGTTCTGCTGCCGCAGCTGTTGCAGGAGGTGTACGGCTATACCGCAACCTGGGCGGGGCTGGCCTCCGCGCCGGTGGGGTTAATTCCGGTTCTGCTGTCGCCGATTATTGGCCGTTTCGCCCATAAGCTCGACATGCGCAGGCTGGTGACGTTCAGCTTCATCATGTACGCCGTGTGCTTCTACTGGCGCGCGTATACGTTTGAACCGGGAATGGACTTTGGCGCCTCCGCGTGGCCGCAGTTTATTCAGGGCTTTGCTGTGGCGTGCTTCTTTATGCCACTGACCACCATTACGCTTTCGGGCTTGCCGCCTGAGCGGATGGCGGCGGCATCGAGCCTGTCGAACTTCACCCGTACGCTGGCGGGCTCCATCGGGACATCGATCACCACCACGCTGTGGACCAACCGGGAAGCGATGCACCATGCCCAGTTGACCGAAGCGGTGAACCCGTTCAACCCTAACGCTCAGCAGATGTATAGCCAGCTTGAGGGGATGGGGATGACGGAGCAGCAGGCGTCCGGCTGGCTTGCCCAGCAGATCACCAACCAGGGGCTGATTATCTCGGCAAACGAGATTTTCTGGATATCGGCGGGGATCTTCATCGTCCTGCTGGGGCTGGTGTGGTTTGCCAAACCACCGTTTGGTGCCGGTAGCGGGGGTGGTGGAGCGCACTAGCCCTGTGCACGGTTTGCCCGGTGGCGCTTCGCTTACCGGGCCTACGAACGTAGGCCGGATAAGGCGTAGCCGCCATACGGCAAAACACCGCACCGTGTCCAAAACGCGACAGCGATTGTCAGTTCCAATAAAGCAGCGCGCCTGAAATTGATTCACGAGAGTGAAAAGACAACAGGAGCGTACCATGCTGAACACACCCGCGCCACGCGCTGGCTCTCGACAGACTTACGTCGAAGTGAGCACGCCGAACGTCTATTTCGACCAGATCGAGTATTTCTGCCACTACTTCAGCCGCCGCAGCGACGTCTGTATCAGCGTGCATCCGCAAAACGATCGCGATACCGGCGTCGCCAGCGCGGAGCTGGCCGTGGTTGTCGTCATCAGTATTGTAGGCCCGGTCAGCGAAGCGCCACCGGGCATCCACAGGCACAATACTAAATGTGCAGTTCCTGAAGTTTTTCTTTTGGCAGGGCCAGCTCGTCGTTGCTGTTTACACGAACATCACGTTCGATGATATGGCGGGCAATCTCCTGAGCTTCTTCCAGAGAGTGCATCTGGTAAGTGCCACACTGGTAAACGTTCAGCTCTGGGATCTGGTTCTGCTCTTTCACCTTCAGCACGTCTTCCATGGCCGCTTTCCACGCATCCGCGACGCGTTTCTCTTCAGGCTGACCAATCAGGCTCATGTAGAAACCGGTGCGGCAGCCCATCGGAGAGATATCGATGATCTCCACGCCGTTGCCGTTCAGGTGGTCGCGCATGAATCCGGCGAAAAGGTGTTCCAGCGTGTGAATGCCTTTCTCTGGCATCACTTCTTTATTCGGCACGCAGAAGCGCAGGTCGAAAACGGTGATCGTGTCGCCGTGCGGCGTGTTCATGGTCTTCGCCACGCGGACTGCTGGTGCTTCCATACGGGTATGGTCGACAGTAAAGCTATCTAATAACGGCATACGTCACCTCCGATAGTGATTTTTTTTAAAATAAACTGAACTCTTCTACAGAATGCGCGTCTGAGTATATGAAAGACGCGCATTTGTTATCATCATCCCTGAATTCAGAGATGTATATTTTGGCCACAGCGATGTGGCCTTTTTCTTTTGGTTCAGGCCTGCTTCGCCAGAAACGCCTCAAACGACTCCGTATCCGCCGCTTCGACCTCTTTCTGACGCACAACGGACGCATCGCGCTCTGCCACAAAATCCGCTTCGCTCAGGATCTCTAACGGCTCCTGCATCAGCATCTCACGGTACTCCGCTGAGAGTGAACGCCCTGTGCCACCAATTCCCTGTTCAATCATAGAACGCAGAATACGTGCTGAGAATGTCAGTTCCGGGTTATCGAAGCTTTCAACCAGTTCGTCGCAGACCTTCTGGTAAGCTTCGCCGCCGTACACGCTATCCAGCGTCTGGGCTACGCGCTTCAGGTCATGGAACAGATCCTTCCCTACCTTAGACAGTGGGAACTGGGCCGTTTCACAGCCAATACCTAACGTCAGACCCGGCTTGCGCCCTTCCAGAATCACGCGATTCCAGTTGGCACGAGTACACAGCAGTTCGTCGGAACTCATTTCCGGCGCATCCGCCAGTACGCACCAGACCATAAACAGGTCAAGGAAGCGAACCTGCTGCTCGTCAACGCCAATCGGTGAGAACGGGTTGATATCCAGCGAGCGCACTTCAATGTATTCGATCCCGCCGCGCTGTAGCGCATCCGACGGCGTTTCACCGCTGCGCGTCACGCGCTTCGGACGAATCGGCGCATACAGTTCATTTTCAATCTGCAATACGTTGGTGTTAATTTGCAGGCGCTTGCCGTCTTTTTCGAGGCCGATTTTTTCGTACTCTTCCGACGGGGTTTTTATCGCCCGCTTCAGGCCTGCCACATATTCGTGCAGATCGTTAAACGTAATTCCGAGATTGCTTTGCGACTTATTGGTATAGCCAAGGTCGCTCAGGCGCAGCGAGGTCGCGTACGGCAGATAGTACATGCCACACTCGGTCTTCTCGAACGGCAGCGTGGTCGGTTTCCCTTGCAGGAACGATGAACAGATAGCCGGGGACGCGCCGAACAGATACGGAATAACCCAGCCAAAACGGTAGTAGTTGCGGATCAGGCGGAAGTAGCCCGCGGAGATCGCTTCTTTATCCGTTTCACCGCACTTCGCCTGCCAGAACGCCATCGGCAGAGAGAAATTGTAGTGCACGCCAGAGATCGTCTGCATCAGTGCGCCGTAGCGATTTTTCAGTCCTTCGCGATACAGCGTTTTCAGCCGTCCAATATTCGAGGTGCCGTACTGAGCCAGCTCAATCTCCTGCCCCTGCTCGATATAGCACGGCATGCTGAGCGGCCACATACGCTCGTCGCCGAGGTTGCGGGCGGTGAAGCGATGCACGTCGCGCATGATCGTCAGCATATGATCAATATCACCGTCTACTGGCGTAATGAACTCCAGCAGCGCTTCGGCGAAATCGGTTGTGATCCATTTATGTGTCAGCGCCGAGCCTAACGCCTTCGGGTGTCCCGTAGTCGCTAAGCTACCATCCGCATTTACGCGCAGCGTTTCGCGCTCAAGCCCACGCTGAATCCCCTTCAGTGCCTGAGGGTGATTTTCCAGCCAGGCCAGCGCCTGTGATACGTCCGGGATCAATTTGACCTCCCGCCTGTCAAAAAATTGTCACTCAGCATAATTGTAATGGTTGACGATTGAAGGTCGCGAATTCATTCCACCAATTAGTGCCACCACGTCATACCCTGTAGTGTTACCCATGCCAGTAAAACATAGCGTAACGCCTTGCCAAGGCACAAAAAAAAGAGCACCGGTCCCCAGGAGATGCGCATCCATCCCGCCAGCAGACACAGTAAATCGCCTATTACAGGCATCCAGCTTAATAACAGCGTGGCAGCGCCATAGCGTTTTAGCCAGCCCACTGCCTTTTCCTGCCAGCGAGATTTTTCGCGTAGCGGAAAGAAACGTCCAAGAATAACGTTAGTCAGCCCTCCAAGGCTATTACCCATTGTTGCTATTAAGACCAGCAACCAGGGCTGACTCACGCCGGACAACAGCATCGCCACCAGCACCACTTCCGAATTCCCCGGTAAGAGGGTGGAGCTTAAAAAACTGCTGGCGAATAATGAAGCGAGTGACAGCGCGTCACTCACAGTAAGCGAACATCCACCGCCGCCATTCCGGCATCACGCGCGGCCTGAATGCCAAAATCAGCATCTTCAAACACCACGCATTTTGCAGGTGGTACACCCATTAATTCTGCACAGCGCAGGAAGGTATCCGGTGCGGGTTTGTGATGTTTAACATGATCGGCGGCAACGACGGCAGAAAAATAGTGGCGCAGGCCAAGGTGTTTGAGTAGCGCTTCAGCAATCGCGCTCTCGCTGCCCGTACCGACAGACATAGGACGACGGCCGTGCCACTCCTTGACGACGTCAATGAGTGGTAAAGGCTGCACGGTGTCTAACAGTATGGCTTTTACCGCGTCGGTTTTTTCACGCGCGAGCTGGTGCGGGTCGAGATCGGCCTGATTCAGCTCAATCACGGCCTGTGCGATACGCCAGGTGGGCGATCCGTTGAGGGCAATCATCGCCTGTAAATCGAAGCGCATACCGTAACGGCCCAGGACTTCGGTCCAGGCCTGACGATGCGTGGGTTCGGTATCCAGGAGGGTGCCGTCCATGTCGAAGATCAAACCGTCATACTGTGCGTACATCGTGCTCTCGCTAAACGATTAACAAAGCATTACTTTATCGTAAAAGGGGATTTTTGTCGCTGATTGCGAAGTGATAACAATGAGAGTGATTAAGAACTAAACATCGAAGGGGATCACAAGAAGAGATGGTGCATCCGGGAGGATTCGAACCTCCGACCGCTCGGTTCGTAGCCGAGTACTCTATCCAGCTGAGCTACGGATGCATCGGGATTTACTGCTGTACTTCTCGATACTCATATCACTTCAAAAGCAATATGAAGTAAAAAATGGTGCATCCGGGAGGATTCGAACCTCCGACCGCTCGGTTCGTAGCCGAGTACTCTATCCAGCTGAGCTACGGATGCATCGGGATTTACTACTGTACTGCTCGATATTCATATCACTTCGAAAGCAATATGAAGTAATAGATGGTGCATCCGGGAGGATTCGAACCTCCGACCGCTCGGTTCGTAGCCGAGTACTCTATCCAGCTGAGCTACGGATGCAAAATGGCGGTGAGGCGGGGATTCGAACCCCGGATGCAGCTTTTGACCGCATACTCCCTTAGCAGGGGAGCGCCTTCAGCCTCTCGGCCACCTCACCACACAACGCCTCTTTCGAGTGCTTCGAGCAACTCGTTAAGAGCTTCTCGTCGCTGCGTGGCGCATATATTACTTTCTGGGACTTATAAGTCAAACAATTTTCCACATGCTTTTTTCGTTTGCACAATTCGCACGCAATTCGCATGTAAAAGCCGCAAAGAGAGTGTTTTATAAGCGGATTTTGCAGACATCTTCACAGAATTGTGTTGAGAGAAGCGCGTCATTTGGATGAGATAAGATTATGAGAGTGGTCAAAAACGAAGCGTTTGAAATAGAACGGTAACTTTATGCAGGAAAAATAGCGGGAGGGTTGCGTCTCGCCCGACAGCGAGACGCGACAATATCAGTAACTGGACTGCTGGGATTTTTCAGCCTGGATACGCTGGTAGATCTCTTCACGGTGGACAGATACTTCTTTAGGAGCGTTAACACCAATACGTACCTGGTTACCCTTTACCCCTAAAACTGTCACGGTGACCTCATCCCCAATCATGAGGGTCTCACCAACTCGACGAGTCAGAATCAGCATTCTTTGCTCCTTGAAAGATTAAAAGAGTCGGGTCTCTTGTATCCCGGCATTATCCATCATATAACGCCAAAAAGTAAGCGATGACAAACACGTAAAGTGTAAGCAGTCACGGCATCACATTCTGTTAAACGTAAGTTTAGCCGATATACACAAACTCAACCTGACTTTATCGTTATCGATAGCGCAGTGAGCAAGACGCCATAACGTTACCGCTATGGCGTCTGCTTGTGCTTTGTAGTTATTACAGTTTCGCGCTTACCCAGCTTTCAACGCTGGCTAATGCCGCGGGAAGTGCCGCCGCATCCGTACCACCGGCTTGCGCCATGTCCGGACGACCGCCACCTTTGCCACCCACCTGCTGGGCGACCATGCCAATCAGTTCCCCTGCTTTGACACGATCCGTCACATCCTTAGAGACGCCCGCAATCAGAGAAACCTTACCCTCTGCGACCGTTGCCAGCACGATAACCGTCGAACCAAGCTGGTTCTTCAGATCGTCGACCATGGTACGCAGCATCTTAGGCTCAACGCCCGCCAGGTCGCTGACCAGCAGTTTGACGCCCTTAATGTCTACCGCTTTGCTGGAGAGGTTTGCGCTCTCCTGCGCCGCAGCCTGTTCTTTCAGCTGCTGGAGTTCTTTTTCCAGCTGACGGGTACGATCCAGCGCGACACGCACTTTCTCGCCCAGGTTCTGGCTATCGCCTTTCAGCAGCTGCGCGATCTCGTGCAGCTGGTCGCTCTGCGCATGCAGGCTGGCAATTGCACCTTCCCCGGTCACCGCCTCAATACGACGCACGCCTGCCGCCGTACCCGACTCGGAAACGATGCGGAACAAGCCGATGTCACCGGTGCGTGATGCGTGAGTACCGCCACACAGTTCGGTAGAGAAGTCGCCCATGCTCAGCACGCGAACGCGGTCGTCATATTTCTCGCCAAACAGCGCCATCGCACCTTTCTTCTTCGCTGCCTCAAGATCCATGATGTGGGTTTCGATTGGCAGGTTGCGGCGGATCTGGGCATTCACCAGGTCTTCCACCGCACGAATTTCAGACGGCTTCATCGCTTCAAAATGCGAGAAGTCGAAACGCAGCACTTTGTCGTTAACCAGAGAACCTTTCTGTGCAACGTGCGTACCCAGCACTTCGCGCAGGGCTGCGTGCATCAGGTGGGTTGCCGAGTGGTTCAGACGGATGCGCGCGCGGCGAGCTTCGTCAACGTTGGCCTGAACGCCCTCGCCCACTTTCAGAGAACCGGAAACCAGTTTGCCCTGGTGACCAATTGCCTGACCGTATTTCTGGGTATCGCTTACGCTGAAGCTGAAGCCATTGCCTTTCAGTTCGCCTTTATCGCCAACCTGGCCGCCGGATTCCGCATAGAACGGTGTTTTATCCAGGATAACAACCGCTTCCTGACCTGCGCTAATGCTGTCTACGGCTTTACCGTCAACAAACAGCGCGGTCACGTTGCTGGTCAGAGCCAGCTCTTCGTAGCCTTTAAATTCAGACGCGCTATCAACGCGGATCATCGCGTTGTAGTCCGCGCCAAAACCGCTGGATTCACGCGCACGACGACGCTGCTCT
Source organism: Enterobacter cloacae complex sp. 402C9 (assembly GCF_050030745.1). Taxonomy (NCBI): domain Bacteria; kingdom Pseudomonadati; phylum Pseudomonadota; class Gammaproteobacteria; order Enterobacterales; family Enterobacteriaceae; genus Enterobacter; species Enterobacter cloacae complex sp. 402C9. The sequence goes on from NZ_JBLGUW010000001.1 coordinate 3,617,278, forward strand.
TCCATTGCGGCTTCAAAGCCTGCTTCGTCAACTTTGATGTTGCGCTCGCGGCAAACGTCCGCCGTCAGGTCAACCGGGAAGCCGTAGGTGTCGTACAGGCGGAAAGCGGTTTCGCCATCCAGCGTGTCGCCCTTGAGTTTCGCCAGCTCGTCGTCCAGCAGCGCCAGTCCGCGCTCCAGCGTACGGGCAAACTGCTCTTCTTCGGTTTTCAGAACCTGTTCAACCTGCGCCTGCTGGCGTTTCAGCTCGTCACCGGCAGAGCCCATCACGCCAATCAGTGGCCCAACGAGTTTATAGAAGAAGGTGTCCTTCGCGCCCAGCATGTTGCCATGACGGATCGCACGACGAATGATACGACGCAGCACATAGCCACGGTTTTCATTCGACGGGATAACGCCGTCAGCAATCAGGAACGCACAAGAACGAATATGGTCTGCGATAACGCGCAGTGATTTGTTGTTCAGATCGGTTGCGCCCGTCACTTCGGCAACGGCTTTGATCAGGGTGCTGAACAGGTCAATCTCATAGTTGGAGTTAACGTGTTGCAGAACGGCCGCGATACGCTCAAGACCCATACCGGTATCTACGGACGGTTTTGGCAGCGGCTCCATGGTGCCGTCGGCCTGACGGTTGAACTGCATGAAGACAATGTTCCAGATCTCAATGTAGCGATCGCCATCTTCTTCCGCGCTTCCCGGAGGGCCGCCCCAGATGTGGTCACCATGATCGTAGAAGATCTCGGTGCACGGACCGCAAGGGCCAGTGTCGCCCATCTGCCAGAAGTTATCAGACGCGTAAGGCGCGCCTTTGTTGTCACCGATACGGATGATACGTTCGCGAGGGATACCCACTTCTTTTTCCCAGATGTCGAACGCTTCGTCATCGGTCTCATACACGGTCACCCACAGACGCTCTTTCGGCAGATTAAACCAGTTTTCACCGGTCAGCAGTTCCCACGCATATTGAATGGCGTCGTGTTTGAAGTAGTCGCCGAAGCTGAAGTTACCCAGCATTTCGAAGAAAGTGTGGTGGCGCGCGGTGTAACCGACGTTTTCCAGATCGTTGTGTTTACCGCCCGCACGCACGCAACGCTGTGAGGTTGTGGCGCGGGAATAATTACGCTTGTCGAGACCAAGGAACACATCCTTGAACTGGTTCATCCCGGCGTTGGTAAACAGCAGAGTCGGGTCATTGTTCGGTACCAGGGAGCTGCTGGCAACAACCTGGTGTCCCTTACTATGGAAAAAATCGAGAAACGCCTGACGGATCTCAGCGGTGCTCTTGCTCATAATTATCCTGAAATCAAGCTAACGAAATGTCGCAGCAGATCTGTATCTGTAAACAGTTGGACGGACCAGCTACTGGAAAAAGTGGGAATAAGATAAGTTTTCTTTAGTGGGAAGTAAAATCCCGCATGCGTTCAATCGTTAAAATTACGCCAGATATCCTGAATATCTTCCATCAGGAAGCCGCGGTAGAGCAAAAAGCGCTGGATTTTAACTTTTTCTGAAAATTCACGCGGCAGCGGCTCACCGTACTTTCGTACCGCCTGCTCACGCGCCAGTTCGCACCAGTCGATTTCACTTTCGCGCATGGCTTTTTCAATCGATTCACGGGCTACACCTTTCTGGTTCAGCTCCTGGCGGATACGCGCTGGCCCATAGCCTTTACGACCACGGCTGGCAAGAAAGCGAGCGGCAAAACGGCCGTCATCCAGATAGTGATGCTCGTAGCACCAGGCAACCACGCGGTCATAATCTTCCGCGGTGGCATCAATGTCTTCCGGACCGTTTTTGCTCATGACGGGCGCTGACAGTTTCCGCCGCAGCTCCTGTTCGCTATGGTCACGCACGGCAAGAATACGCACGGCCCGATCCAGCAAGCGTGAGTAGGCTGGTCGGCGTGATGTCGGTTCACTCATAAAAAACCTGTCGATTCAGAAATGCAAAAAGGGCCGCATCAGCAGCCCTTCATTTTTATCCGAGAGGATTAAAAGTCTTCGTTGGTTTCTTCAGCATCCGCGCCGTCGACCACGAAATCAGGTTTAGAGTCCTGGTTGCTCAGCAGGAGTTCACGCACCTTCTTCTCAATCTCTTTCGCCGCCGCCGGGTTCTCTTTCAGCCAGGAGATAGCATTCGCTTTACCCTGACCAATCTTGTCACCGTTGTAGCTGTACCATGCGCCCGCTTTTTCAATCAGCTTCTCTTTCACGCCCAGGTCAACCAGCTCGCCGAGGAAGTTGATACCTTCGCCGTAGAGGATCTGGAATTCAGCCTGTTTGAACGGTGCTGCGATTTTGTTCTTCACAACCTTCACGCGGGTTTCGCTACCGACGACGTTATCCCCCTCTTTCACCGCGCCGATACGGCGGATATCCAGACGGACAGAAGCGTAGAATTTCAGAGCGTTACCGCCGGTGGTGGTTTCCGGGTTACCGAACATTACACCAATTTTCATACGGATCTGGTTGATGAAGATCAGCAGCGTATTGGACTGCTTCAGGTTACCCGCCAGCTTACGCATCGCCTGGCTCATCATACGTGCCGCGAGGCCCATGTGAGAGTCACCGATTTCACCTTCAATTTCCGCTTTTGGCGTCAGCGCCGCAACGGAGTCGACGATGATCACGTCAACCGCACCTGAGCGCGCCAGCGCGTCACAAATTTCCAGGGCCTGCTCGCCGGTGTCCGGCTGTGAGCACAGCAGGTTGTCGATATCAACGCCCAGTTTACGGGCATAGACCGGGTCCAGCGCGTGCTCGGCATCGATAAACGCACAGGTTTTACCTTCGCGCTGTGCCGCCGCAACAACCTGCAACGTCAGGGTGGTTTTACCCGAGGATTCCGGACCGTAGATTTCTACGATACGGCCCATCGGCAAACCGCCAGCGCCCAGTGCGATATCAAGAGAAAGCGAACCAGTGGAGATAGTTTCCACGTCCATGGAACGGTCTTCACCCAGGCGCATGATGGAGCCTTTACCGAATTGTTTTTCGATCTGGCCCAGTGCTGCCGCCAACGCTTTCTGTTTGTTTTCGTCGATAGCCATTATTACTCCTGTCATGCCGGGAGAAGCAACTGCGCTTCACCATGGACTTCTGTTCTGTTGAGGCAATTATACTGTATAGTCATACAGTATCAAGTATTTTGTAGAAATTGTTGCCAGAGCGTTTTTAACGCGTATTCCGTTGCCTGACGACGCACGCTTTCGCGATCGCCGCTGAAGCATTCCCGGCGGGTGATCCCTTCACCTTTTGAGGTGGCAAAGCCAAACCAGACGGTGCCGACAGGCTTCACGTCGCTGCCGCCGTCCGGCCCCGCGATACCGCTGATGGAGATAGCGTAATCTGCGCGCGCCTCTTTCAGCGCGCCAATCGCCATTTCGATCACCACCGGCTCGCTGACCGCGCCATGCTGCTCAAGCGTGGCTTCACGCACGCCAATCATCTGCGCTTTAGCCTCGTTACTGTAGGTCACAAAGCCGCGTTCAAACCAGGCGGAACTGCCAGCAATATCGGTAATTGCTTTCGCCACCCAGCCGCCGGTGCAGGATTCTGCGGTCGTGAGAGTCGCGCCGCGCTGTTTCAGCGCCAGCCCCACCACTTCGCTTAGCTGCATCAATTCATGGTCAGTCATTCTCGCTCCAGGCCTTAGAAAAACATGCAGCACAAGATAGCACTTTCTCATCAAATATGGGGATGCGCGTCGGGTTTTACGAGGGGGCTTCAGAAAAAAGCCGATGCGGGCGCACCGGCCAGAGAGACGCTTATTTCATGCTGTTAGCGAGGGTATCCACATTGTGGCGAAACGCCTTGACGTAGGTGTCCGCCACGCCGCCCTTCGCGGACAGCGCTTCCGGGTAAAGTTCACCGCCCGGCTGGGCGCCCGTGGCGGTCGCAATCTGCTTCACCAGGCGCGGATCAAGCTGGTTTTCCATAAACCAGGTTTTCACGCCGTCAGCTTTAATCTGATTGATGATCTCCGCTACCTGCGCCGCGCTGGCTTCACTCTCAGACGACAGCCCCTGCGGCGCCATAAACGTCACGCCGTAGGCGCGGCTGAAATAGCCGAAGGCGTCGTGGCTGGTCAGCACTTTGCGCTTCGCCTGTGGGATGTCGCTGAAACGCTTTTTAGCCCAACCGTCCAGCTGAGAGAGCTGCGCAATATAGGGTTTACCGGTAGCTTCAAGCGCCGCCGTATCTTCAGGATCGGCCTTCACCAGCCCAGAGAGAATATTTTGCGCATACAGCGCGCCGTTCGCCGCGCTGTTCCACGCGTGCGGATCGGTCACGGTTTTACCGTCCTCTTCCAGCGTGTGCGTTTTCACGCCGTCCGAAGCAACCACCAGCTGGCCTTTGAATCCGGAGGCTTTCACCAGACGATCGAGCCAGCCCTCCAGCCCCAGCCCATTGACTACCACCACGTCGGCTTTACTCAGCGCCGCGCTGTCTTTGGGCGAGGGTTCGAAAGTATGGGGATCACCGTCCGGCCCCACCAGCGTCGTCACCTTCACACGATCGCCGCCAACCTGCTGCGTGATGTCTCCCAGGATGGAAAAGCTGGTCACCACATTAAGCGTTTTCGCCATTACGCCGTGCGTCATCATGCCGAGCGCGAGCGCCACGGCTAACCCTGTACGTTTCATCGTTTCCCCTTGCGTTAAAAAAGCGCCCGCAGGCTATCCGCCAGCCTGCTGCGCGTGCCAAATAAAACGGAAATAAAGAACAATGCGCTGGCGGTCAGCACAATGGAGGGCCCGGCGGGCAGACTCACTGCCCAGGAAAGGCTTAAGCCCAGCCAGGCGCAAAAAATACCGCTGATACCCGCCATCAGAAGTAACCCAGGCAGGGTGCGCACCCAGCAGCGTGCCGCCACGGCGGGTAACATCATCAGCCCGACGGCCATCAACGTGCCGAGCACCTGAAAACCGGCCACCAGGTTGAGCACCAGCAGCGCCAGAAACAGACCGTGTAACATCCCGGGCAGCCAGCGCGCGTTCACCTGCAACCACGCGGTATCGAACGCTTCGCTGACCAGCCCACGATAAAACATCGCCAGCGTGAGGAGCGTGAACATGCAAACGCCCGTCACGAACAGGGCTGACGCGCTATCCACGGCGAGAATGGAGCCAAACAGAAGATGAAGCAGATCGACATTTGAACCGCGCAGCGACACCAGCGTGACGCCCAGCGCCAGGGAACCCAGGTAAAACCCCGCGAAGCTGGCATCCTCTTTAAGGGGCGTGCGGCGGCTGACCAGCCCGGCCACCAGCGCAACGGCGATCCCGGCAATAAACCCGCCGACAGTCATTGCCAGCAGCGACATACCGCTGAGCAGATAGCCCACCGCGACACCCGGCAAAATGGCATGAGAAAGGGCGTCCCCCATCAGGCTCATCCGACGCAGCTGAAGGAATACGCCCAGCGCCGTGGTGCTGACGGAGAGCGCCAGGCAAACCACCAGCGCACGGCGCATAAAGCCGTACTCAATAAACGGCTGGAAGAATGTATGCCAGATCATGCCACCCTCACCCGCTCGGTTTTCCATTGGGGAATATCAGCGTCCAGACGTAACGTCTGCGGGAAGTGACGTGCTACGCGCTCGCTGTCATGCAGAACCGCCAGCAGGGTCTGCCCCTGCATATACATCTCCAGCATCAGATCCATCAGCACGTTGCAGGTCGCTTCATCAACGCCGGTGAAGGGTTCGTCCAGCATCACCAGCGGTGCCTGCTGCACTAAAACGCGGGCAAACAGCATGCGCTGGAATTGCCCGCCGGAGAGTTCATCGATGGTGGATAACGCCATGGACGCCAGCCCCACGCGCTCAAGCGCGCCGGCAATGCGCATGCGGGTATCCCGACGAAAACCGGCAAATAGCGAGATTTCTGGCCAGCAGCCCATGCTCACCACGTCCTGCACGGTCAGAGGAAATTGCGCCTCCAGCGCGTGACGCTGCGCCAGCCAGCCCACCACCGGACGTCTCCCCTGCCAGCGAAACGTACCGCTGACGGGCGGAAGAAAGCCAGCGAGCGTTTTCAGCAGCGTGGATTTGCCGCAGCCGTTGGCCCCGACGATGGCGGTCATGCTCCCGCGTTCAATCACGCCGGACAGTGCGCGCGTAACGGGCTGGCGATCGTAACCCGCCACCAGGTCGTTCATCACGATCATGGCAACGCCACCGCCCAGCGCAAGGCCAGGCCGAGAAACAGAATGAGCACCAGCGCCAGCAGCAGCCGAAGCGAGGATGAGAGAGAAAACAGGGACATGGATATCTCAATTCAATAATGTTATAACATAACAATAATGAAAGGCGATTGAGATGTAAACGGCGGGAGTAAAATGGGAGTGTGGCGAAATGTTTCTGCAAACTTCCCTCTCCCGTGGGAGAGGGTCAGGGTGAGGGCATCAGGCCGCACCGTGCGGGCAGCCATGCCGGGTGGCGGCGTTGCCTTACCCGGCCTACCCGTCGGGGTAACTTACTGGCTAAACGGTGACGCTGCCGGCACACGCGCCTGAGACACCGCCAGCCCCAGCTGCCACACCGCCATCGCATAGTGCGTGCTGTGGTTGTAGCGGGTAATGGTGTAGAAGTTCGGCAGCCCGAACCAGTACTGATAACCGGTTCCGACATCCAGGCGCAGCAGACTCACCTGGTCAACATTGCCCAGCGGCTGCGACGGCGTTAAGCCTGCCGCTGCAAGCTGCGCCACGCTGTATTTGGTTTTAAATCCGTTTTCCAGACCAAACGCTTCGCCGTTCGCCTGTACCGCCACCTGGCCGCCCGGCGTCCAGCCGTGCGCTTTGAAGTAGTTGGCCACGCTGCCAATGGCGTCTTCGGGATCCCACAGGTTGATGTGACCATCCCCGTTAAAATCTACCGCGTACTGCTTATAGGAGGACGGCATAAACTGGCCGTAGCCCATCGCACCGGCGAACGACCCTTTCAGATCTAACGGATCGTCCTGTTCGTCTCGCGCCATCAGCAGGAAGGTTTCCAGTTCAGAGGAGAAATACTCGGCGCGGCGCGGGTAGTTGAAGGAGAGCGTCGCCAGCGCATCGAGGATGCGGGTTTTACCCATAATGCGTCCCCAGCGAGTCTCGACCCCAATAATACCGACGATGATCTCCGGCGGCACGCCATAGACCTGCCACGCACGATTCAGGGCGTCTTCATACTGATTCCAGAACACCACGCCATTTTGCACGTTGTCCGGGGTAATAAACTGTTTGCGATAGCGCAGCCACGCCCCGTTTGGCCCGGTCGGCACCTGGGCCGTCGGCGCCTGCCTGTCCATCAGGCGCAGCACGTAGTCCAGACGCTTCGCCTGAGACAAAATGGCATGCAGCTGCTGGCGATCAAAACCGTGCTTGCTCACCATTTTATCGATGAACTGTTCGGCCGCAGGGTTATTCGCGAAGTCGCCGCCCATCTGCATCATATTGTGCTGCGGCTCAAGCAGGAACCCGCCGGAAGGCGCGCCCGCCGTTTGTTGAACAGCTTCAGTCCTGGGTTTGCTACTACAGGCGGACAGGAGAATAAGCGCAGGTAACAGCGCTGCATAACGACGCTTGAACATGTGGCATCCATTTAACGAGTTCGGTAAGAACCCAGTATGGTAAAGCATCCGCAACACCTCAAGGAAGCGGTACACACCTCCCCAACGCAAATCCGCGCTTTTTTCCATCGAAAATCATTCGCCCCACCAATTATCTTTCAAATTAATCCATTTTTCTTTCATTGTGAGATCTAATTAACACTTTAAAAGCTTTCAATTTGATTATTATTAGCCCCGAACAGACAAAAACAAACGCCCTACAGGAGAGAAGAATGATAGAAACCATCACCCACGGCGCCGAGTGGTTCATCGGGCTTTTTCAGAAAGGCGGCGAGGTATTCACCGGCATGGTGACCGGGATCCTGCCCCTGCTGATCAGCCTGCTGGTAATCATGAACGCGCTGATTAACTTTATCGGCCAGCAGCGTATTGAACGCTTCGCCCAGCGCTGCGCCGGAAACCCGCTGTCCCGCTACCTGATCCTGCCCTTCATCGGCACCTTTGTGTTCTGCAACCCGATGACCTTAAGCCTCGGCCGCTTTATGCCAGAGAAGTACAAGCCGAGCTATTACGCCGCCGCCTCCTACAGCTGCCATTCCATGAACGGCCTGTTCCCGCACATCAACCCCGGCGAGCTGTTCGTTTATCTCGGGATCGCCAGCGGCCTTACCACGCTTGGCCTGCCGCTCGGCCCGCTGGCGGTGAGCTACCTGCTGGTCGGTCTGGTCACCAACTTCTTCCGCGGCTGGGTGACGGATCTCACCACCGCCATTTTTGAGAAAAAAATGGGCATCCAGCTTGAACAGAAAGTCCATCTTTCAGGAGCCACAGCATGAACCGGATCCGCATTGAGAAAGGCACGGGCGGCTGGGGCGGCCCGCTGGAGTTCGACGCCACCGAAGGCAAAAAGATTGTGTACATCACCGCGGGCACGCGCCCGGCGATCGTCGACAGGCTGCACGAGCTGACGGGCTGGGAAGCGGTCGACGGCTTCAAGGAAGGCGAACCGCCGGAAGCGGAAATCGGCATGGCGGTGATCGACTGCGGCGGCACGCTGCGCTGCGGCATCTATCCGAAGCGCCGCATTCCGACGGTAAATATTCACTCCACCGGGAAATCCGGCCCGCTGGCGCAGTACATCCTTGAGGATATTTATGTCTCTGGGGTGAAGGAGGACAACATCACGCTGGTGAATGGCACATCCGCGCCGCAAAAAGCGGCCCCGCGCGAGTACGACACCAGCAAAAAAATCACCGAGCAGAGCGATGGCCTGCTGGCGAAGGTCGGGATGGGGATGGGGTCCGCCGTGGCGGTGCTGTTCCAGTCCGGGCGCGACACCATCGACACGGTGCTGAAAACCATTCTGCCGTTTATGGCGTTCGTCTCGGCGCTGATCGGTATCATCATGGCCTCCGGCCTCGGCGACTGGATTGCCCACGGCCTCGCCCCGCTCGCCAGCCACCCGCTCGGCCTGGTGACGCTGGCGCTGATCTGCTCCTTCCCGCTGCTGTCGCCGTTTCTCGGCCCGGGCGCGGTGATTGCCCAGGTCATCGGCGTGCTGATTGGCGTACAGATTGGTCTGGGCAACATTCCCCCGCACCTCGCTCTGCCAGCCCTTTTCGCCATTAACGCTCAGGCGGCGTGCGACTTCATCCCCGTCGGGCTGTCGCTGGCGGAAGCACGTCAGGACACCGTGCGCGTGGGCGTCCCCTCCGTGCTGGTGAGCCGCTTCCTGACGGGCGCGCCCACGGTGCTGATTGCCTGGTTTGTCTCCGGCTTTATTTATCAATAAGAGGTTCCTGCCATGACCGTGATTTACCAGACCACCATTACCCGCATCGGCCAGAGCGCGGCCGATGCGCTGAGCGACCAGATGCTGATCACCTTCCGCGAAGGGGCGCCTGCGGATATCGAAGAGTTTTGCTTTATCCACTGCCACGGCGAGCTAAACGGCGAGCTGAAGGCCGGGAGCCAGCTTGAGCTGGGCGAGGCGCGCTATGCCGTTACCGCCGTCGGCGACGTCGCTGAACAAAACCTGCGCGAGCTGGGGCACATCACCCTGCGTTTTGACGGGCAACCGCAGGCGGAGTATCCCGGCACGGTTCACGTTGAGGGGCCGGTTCCGCAGGCTGTCACACCAGGCTGTACGTTAAAATTTGTTGCGTAATTAAGGAGAAACACATGAGTCAGGTTGCCGTTGTCATTGGTGGGGGACAAACCTTAGGCGAGTTCCTCTGCCGTGGGCTTGCCGCAGAGGGTTACCGCGTGGCGGTTGTGGACATTCAGAGTGAAAAAGCCGCCCGCGTGGCGGACGCCATCAACACCGAGTTTGGCGAAGGGATGGCGTACGGATTTGGTGCCGACGCCACCAGCGAGCAGAGCGTGGTGGCGCTGGCCCGCGGCGTAGATGAGATATTTGGGCGTATCGACCTGCTGGTCTACAGCGCGGGGATCGCGAAAGCGGCCTTTATCAGCGATTTCGAACTGGGGGATTTTGACCGCTCGTTGCAGGTGAATCTGGTGGGCTATTTCCTCTGCGCCCGTGAGTTTTCCCGGCTGATGATCCGCGATGGTATTCAGGGGCGCATCATTCAGATCAACTCGAAATCCGGGAAAGTGGGCAGCAAGCACAACTCCGGCTACAGCGCGGCGAAGTTTGGCGGCGTGGGGCTGACGCAGTCTCTGGCGCTGGATCTGGCCGAATACGGCATCACCGTTCACTCGCTGATGCTGGGTAACCTGTTGAAATCGCCGATGTTCCAGTCCTTGCTGCCGCAGTACGCCTCCAAGCTCGGCATCAAAGCTGAAGAAGTGGAGCAGTACTACATCGACAAAGTGCCGCTCAAGCGCGGGTGTGATTATCAGGACGTGCTGAACATGCTGCTGTTTTACGCCAGCCCGAAAGCCTCGTACTGCACCGGGCAGTCGATTAACGTCACCGGTGGGCAGGTGATGTTCTGAGTTTAATCCCCGGTGGCGCTGCACTTACCGGGGCTACAACCCCCGTAGGCCGGGTAAGGCGCAGCCGCCACCCGGCAATTAAGGAGCCGATATGGTAACCGCATTAATCACCGTCGCCGCCCTCGCCTGGATCTGCCAGATGGCGTTTGGCGGCTGGCAAATCCATCAGTTTAACCGCGCCTTTGACGCCCTGTGCCAGAAAGGCCGTGTGGGCGTCGGGCGTTCCGGCGGACGCTTCAAACCGCGGGTTGTCGTCGCTGTTGCGCTGGATGAAAACAATAAGGTCTGCGATTCCCTCATCATGCGCGGCATGACCGTCTTTGCCCGCCCGGTGAAAATCCAGGCGATCAACGGCATTTTGCTGCATGAATTACAACCTGATGTGATCTTCCCCCATGATTCACTCTGTCAGAATGCACTATCATTAGCGCTTAATCTGAAACATGGATAATTTCGTTGTGAAAGTTATAAACTTGCGGAATTATCATTTCGCAACGTAAGGAACGAAGCGCCTATGAAACCACGTCAGCGGCAGGCGGCCATACTTGAGCATCTGCAAAAGCAGGGAAAGTGCTCGGTAGAGGATCTGGCCCACTACTTTGACACCACCGGCACGACAATACGCAAGGACCTGGTGTTGCTCGAAAACTCCGGCGCCGTCATTCGTACCTACGGCGGCGTGGTGCTCAATAAAGACGAAGCCGACCCGCCTATCGATCACAAGACGCTGATTAATACGCACCAGAAAGCGCTGATTGCCGAAGCCGCGGTCAAATTTATCCAGGACGGCGATTCCATCATCCTCGACGCTGGCAGTACCGTCCTGCAGATGATCCCGCTGCTCAGCCGCTTTAATAACATCACCGTGATGACCAACAGCCTGCACATCGTCAATGCCCTGTCAGAGTTCGACAGCGAGCAGACCATCCTGATGCCCGGTGGCACCTTCCGTAAAAAATCCGCGTCGTTTCACGGGCAGCTGGCGGAGAATGCCTTCGACCACTTCAGCTTCGATAAGCTGTTTATGGGCACGGACGGCATCGACCTCAACGCGGGCGTGACCACCTTCAACGAGGTGTTCAGCGTCAGCAAAGCGATGTGCAACGCCGCGCGGGAAGTGATTTTGATGGCGGACTCGTCGAAGTTTGGCCGTAAAAGCCCCAACATTGTCTGTAGCCTTGAAAGCGTCGATAAGCTGATTACCGACGCAGGTATCGATCCGGCATTTAAAAAAGCGCTGGAAGCGAAGGGCATCGACGTGATCGTAACCGGAGAGAAAAATGAGTGATTTTCTGTTAAACGCAGGCCGCCAGACTCTGCTGCTGGAGCTACAGGAAGCCAGCCGCCTGCCGGAGCGTCTGGGTGAGGATTTTGTTCGTGCAGCCAACACCATTATCCACTGCGAGGGCAAAGTGATCGTGGCGGGTATCGGTAAATCCGGTCATATCGGCAAGAAGATTGCCGCGACGCTTGCCAGCACCGGCACTCCGGCGTTCTTCGTGCATCCTGCCGAAGCGCTACACGGCGATCTGGGGATGATCGAAAGCCGCGACGTGATGCTGTTTATCTCCTACTCCGGTTCAGCCAAAGAGCTGGATCTCATCATCCCTCGCCTGCAAGAAAAATCGGTGGCCCTGTTAGCGATGACCGGCAAATCCCGTTCGCCGCTGGCGCTGGCCGCGAAAGCAACGCTGGATATTTCCGTTGAGCGCGAAGCCTGCCCGATGCACCTGGCACCGACCTCCAGCACCGTCAACACGCTGATGATGGGCGACGCGCTGGCGATGGCGGTTATGCAGGCCCGCGGCTTTAACGAAGAGGATTTCGCCCGTTCCCATCCTGCTGGCGCGCTTGGGGCACGTCTGCTCAACAAGGTTCACCATCTGATGCGCACGGACGATGCCATTCCTCAGGTCAAACTCGACACCAGCGTGATGGACGCCATGCTGGAGCTGAGCCGCACCGGGCTGGGGCTGGTTGCGGTATGCGACAACGACCGCCAGGTGAAGGGCGTCTTCACCGACGGCGACCTGCGCCGCTGGCTGGTGGGCGGCGGCAAGCTGGAGGCGCGGGTATCCGAAGCAATGACCCGGGGCGGGCTGACGCTGAATGCCGACAGCCGCGCCATTGAAGCCAAAGAGGTGCTGATGAAGCGCAAAATCACCGCTGCGCCGGTGGTGGACGAGCACGGCAGGCTGTGCGGCGCGATCAACCTGCAAGACTTCTACCAGGCGGGGATTATTTAACCCTTAAGCCCCAGACGTTTCGCCAGCCTGTGAAGGTTGGCGACGTCCATCTCCAGCGCCCGCGCGCATGCCGCCCAGCTGCGGTTATTCTGCTCCAGGGCGCGGGTGATCATCTGACGCTGGAACGCATCCGTCGCCTCGCGCAGGTTTTCGTTCACGCTCTCAGGTATCACTGGCTTCACGGACGGCGTCGTTTCCTCATGCAGCGCGAAATGGCGCGCATGGATAACCACTTCATCCCCCGAACGCGTAGCCCGCGCCAGCACCACCGCGCGGTGAATCGCATGTTCCAGTTCACGCACGTTACCCGGCCAGCCGTAGCTCAGCAGGTGCGTCCTCGCGCCGGGGCTTAGCACCACGCGGGAAAGCCCCATTTTGAGCCGACACTGTTCGCAGAAAAAGCCCGCCAGCAGCACCACATCATCGCCCCGCTCGCGCAGCGGCGGCACCGTGAGCGGGAACACGCTCAGACGGTGGAACAGATCGGCGCGGAAATTGCCCGCCAGCACCTCTTCGCGCAGATCGCGGTTCGTCGCCGCCAGCACGCGCACATCCACGCGTAAGCTGCGATCGTCACCCACGCGTTGAATATCGCCATACTGCAACACCCGCAGCAGTTTGGCCTGGAGCGAAAGGGAGAGTTCGCCAATTTCATCGAGGAACAGCGTGCCGTTATCAGCCATTTCGAACTTGCCGCTGCGGTTGCTGATCGCCCCGGTAAAGGCCCCTTTGACGTGTCCGAACAGCTCGCTTTCCGCCACGCTTTCCGGCAGCGCCGCGCAGTTGAGATACACCAGCGGGTTCACCGCACGGGGCGAGGCTTCGTGGATCGCTTTTGCCACCAGCTCTTTACCGGTGCCGGTCTCCCCGAAGATCAGCACGTTCAAATCAGACGCGGCGACAATCTCAATCTCTTTTTTAAGCTGCGCCATGCCCGGCGAAAGTCCGATCATTTCGGTGTGCGCCACCTGCTCAAACGCCGTCGGGCTACCCGGAAGAATATTCTGGCTCTCCAGCTGTTCTATCAGCAGGGCGTTGTTCAGCGCCCCGGCCGCCAGCGCGGCAATCAGCCGTAGCTCTTCGTCGCTGAAGGTATCGAACTGATCCGGCGACATGCCGTCGAGGGTTAACGCGCCAATCAGGTTCTGCCCGGCAAACAGCGGCAGGCCGATACAGGCGTGAACCTTCAGGCTCTCCTGGCCGGGGATCAGGCCGTCGTACGGATCGGGCAGATCGCTGTCTGCCGGGAAACGCACCACATCACCCGCACGGGCGATGGTTTCCAGACGCGGGTGACCCTCCAGGGTAAAGCGCCGCCCGAGTACGTCCTTCGCCAGACCGTCGATAGCCAGCGGAATAAACTGCCGCCCTTCGTAACGCAGCAGCGCCGAGGCATCGCAATCCAGCACGTGGCGCAACGTGGAGATCAGCCGCTGAAAGCGGTCCTGATGACCAATACCGGTTTGCAGTTCTATGGCGATCTTCGCCAGCACATCTACGGAAAAGCTCATCGCTGCCTCACTGTCATTTTGACAACACATAGTGTCATATTGACAATTTTTAAGATAGTCAAAATGACTACCCATTAGGGAGAATAAAAATATAAATACATTATTTTCAATGAGTTAAAAAACTGGCACGCAACTTGATATATGACAGTCATCTTATTTGAAAACGCCGTATTAAGTTGAGGTTGCTATGTCTATTCTGGTTAAAAATAACATTCATTGGGTGGGTCAACGTGACTGGGAAGTACGTGATTTTCACGGGACGGAATACAAAACGCTGCGCGGCAGCAGCTACAACAGCTATCTCATTCGTGAAGGTAAAAACGTCCTGATCGATACCGTCGATCACAAATTCAGCCGCGAGTTCGTGCAGAACCTGCGCAGCGAAATCGATTTGAATGACATCGACTACATCATCATCAACCACGCGGAAGAGGATCACGCCGGGGCGCTGACCGAGCTGATGTCCCACATTCCGGATACCCCGATCTACTGCACCACCAACGCCATTGACTCCATCAACGGCCACCACCACCATCCAGAGTGGAACTTCCACACCGTAAAAACCGGCGACACGCTGGATATCGGCAACGGCAAACAGCTGATCTTCGTGGAAACCCCAATGCTGCACTGGCCGGACAGCATGATGACCTACATGACCGGTGACGCGGTGCTGTTCAGCAACGACGCCTTCGGCCAGCACTACTGCGACGAACGTCTGTTCAACGACGAAGTGGATCAGACCGAGCTGTTCGAACAGTGCCAGCGCTACTACGCCAACATCCTGACGCCGTTCAGCCGTCTGGTCACGCCAAAAATCACCGAGATCCTCGGCTTCAACCTGCCAGTGGATATGATTGCTACCTCCCACGGCGTGGTATGGCGTGAAAATCCTACCCAGATCGTCGAGCTGTACCTGAAGTGGGCGGCGGACTATCAGGAAGACCGCATCACCATCTTCTACGACACCATGTCCAACAACACCCGCATGATGGCGGACGCCATTGCCCAGGGCATCAACGAAGTGGACCCGAACGTGGCAGTGAAAATCTTCAACGTGGCGCGCAGCGATAAGAATGAGGTATTGACCAACGTCTTCCGCTCCAAAGGCGTGCTGGTGGGTACCTCCACCATGAATAACGTGATGATGCCGAAAATTGCCGGACTGGTGGAAGAGATGACCGGCCTGCGCTTCCGTAACAAACGCGCCAGCGCCTTTGGTTCACACGGCTGGAGCGGCGGCGCGGTAGACCGTCTCTCCACCCGTTTACAGGATGCCGGTTTTGAGATGTCCCTGAGCCTGAAGGCGAAATGGCGTCCGGATCTCGACGCGCTGGAAATCTGTCGCCAGCACGGTCGCGACATTGCCCGCCAGTGGGCGCTTGCGCCGCTGCCGGAAACCGCACCCGCCGCGGCTGCTGCGCCGGAAGCCGTAGCAGAAGCCGCTCCTGCCGCTGCCGACCTCGGCCCCTGCATGCAGTGCAGCGTCTGCCAGTGGATTTACGATCCTGAGCTGGGCGAGCCGTTGCAGGATGTCGCGCCGGGTACACCGTGGAGCGAGGTGCCGGACAACTTCCTCTGCCCGGAATGTTCCCTCGGAAAAGACGTCTTTGATGAACTGGCAACGGAGGCAAAATGAGCCACGGCATCGTCATTATCGGCTCGGGCTTTGCCGCCCGCCAGCTGGTGAAAAATATCCGCAAACAGGATGCTAACGTGCCGTTGACAGTGATCGCCGCCGACAGCATGGATGAGTACAACAAGCCTGATTTAAGCCACGTCATTAGCCAAAATCAGCGCGCCGACGATCTCACCCGCCAGACGGCGGGGGAGTTTGCAGAACAATTTAATCTGCGTCTGTTTCCGTACACCTGGGTCACCGATATCGACGCCGACGCCCACGTGGTGAACGCGAAAGATAAAACCTGGCAGTACGACAAGCTGGTGCTGGCGACGGGGGCATCTGCGTTTGTGCCGCCGGTTGAGGGCCGCGAGTTGATGGTCACGCTCAACAGTCAGCAGGAGTATCAGGCCAGCGAGACCCTGTTACGCGACGCCATGCGGGTGATGATTGTCGGCGGCGGGCTGATTGGCACCGAGCTGGCGATGGACTTCTGCCGGGCGGGAAAATCCGTCACCCTGGTTGACCACGCGGCCAGCATTCTGTCAGCGCTGATGCCGGCAGAAGTAAGCAGTCGCTTACAGCATCGTCTGACCGACATGGGCGTGCATCTGCTGCTGAAATCGCAGTTGCAGAGCCTGAGTAAAACCGAAACCGGCATTTGTGCGACGCTCGACCGCACCCGCAGGGTGGAAGTGGATGTGGTTATTGCGGCGACGGGGCTGCGCCCGGAAACCGCGCTGGCGCACCGCGCAGGCGCAGAGATCAATCGCGGCGTGAAGGTAGACAGCTACCTGCAAACCACCCAGCCGGACATTTATGCCCTGGGCGACTGCGCGGAAATTAACGGCCAGGTGCTGCCGTTCCTGCAACCGATTCAGTTAAGCGCCATGTTCCTGGCGAAAAACCTGCTCGGCGGCAACGCCCCGGTGAAATTACCCGCCATGCTGGTGAAGGTAAAAACGCCGGAACTACCGCTGCATCTCGCAGGTGAAACGCAGCGTCAGGATCTGGACTGGGAGATTGTCCTTTCGCCTCAGGGCATGGTGGCGCGCGGCACCGATACCGACGGTCAGATGCGCGCCTTTGTCGTCAGCGAAGACAGAATGAAGGAGGCCTTCGCGCTGCTGAAATCGCTACCAGCTTAACCCTCGTCATGCCGGGTGGCGCTCCGCTTACCCGGCCTACTTAACACCATAACGGTAAACCTTGTAGGCCCGCGCAAGCGTAGCGCCGCCGGGCAAAAACAGGGCTGCGTGGTTCAGGACCGCACCACCAGCGCGTCATAACCGCGCCAGCGGTAGTTCGCCATTGAGATCAGCCAGCAGGCGACAAACAGCCCGACCACCACAAACCCGGCGTCGCCCAGGTTATCGTTCACCGCACCAATCAGATCCCACACGCCGCCGCTGAGGGAGAACTTGTCCATCAGCAGACCCAGCGCTTCCAGCCCGCCGATAAACAGCGCCACCACCACCGAAGTGCCGGTGATGGTCATGTTGTAGTACAGCTTGCGCTGCGGCTTGTTGAATGCCCAGCCGTAGGCACCCACCATCAGCAGGTTATCGAGCGTATCCACCAGCGCCATGCCGCTGGCGAAGAGCGCCGGGAAGATCATGATCGACCACACCGACATCCCGCTGGAGGCGCTGGCGGCGGAGATCCCCAGTACGCCGATTTCGGTGGCCGTGTCAAAGCCGAGGCCAAACAGGAAGCCCACCAGATACATCTGCCAGCTTTTATTGACGAGGCGGAAGGTTTTGCCGAACAGCCAGTTCATGACGCCACCCTGGGCAGGCAGCGTGATGTCGCCCTGCACGGGCCTGCCGTGTTTCAGTGCCTGAAAACTGCGCCAGACGCCGCGCAGGATCACCATATTCACCAGCGCCATCGCCAGCAGGAAGGTGGCGGAGACGGCGGTGCCAATCAGGCTGCCGGTTTCGTGGAACCATTCCATATTTTTCTGAAACGCCGTGGCGGTGGCGGCGATGGCAATGGAGGCCAGCACCACGATGGTGGAGTGTCCGAGGGAAAACCATGCGCCCACGCCGGACGGGCGCTTGCCCTGCTGCATCATCTTACGCGTCACGGTATCAATCGCGGCGATATGGTCGGCATCCACCGCATGACGCAGTCCGTAACACCAGGCCAGCAGGCTGGCCGCCATCAGCGCCGTACTGCCGCTAAAGGTGTGCCACGCCAGCCCCCAGGCCAGCAGGTTAGCCATCACCAGAGCCAGCAGCAGGCACGCTGCACGAGGTTCATTGCGTAAAAGTCGTAACATTTTAAATCCTTTGTGAACATGATCGGGCGGCAGCAACCACCGCCTGCCCGAAGGAGATCGCTCCGTCGCCTGCGGGCAGGCGCGAAGGAAAAAGAAGCGTGAAATCAGAAAGGTAATGACGAAGGCGCGCGCGTAGCAGGCGGTTGTGAAGGACACCTCCGCTGAAGCACACCGTAGAGAGCGACCGTCGGCGCGCATGCGTTGCCGCCAGTTCGCTCAGCCCTTTTGCCAGCGCATCGTGAAAGGCCCAGGCGCGCTCGCCGGGCTCCGCCCGCCAGGCCAGCCACTGCTGCCAGAACAGCGCAAGGTTATCCGTCTTGAGCGTCACCGGATGATCAACCCCTGCACAGCGTTCGGCCAGCGCCTCCAGCCGGCACGCGGCTTCGCTCTCATAGCGTTGCGTTTCAATGCCCAGCGCACAGGCCACGGCGTCGAACAGACGACCACAGGAGGAGGCCCGCGGCGCATTGATACCGCGCGACACTGCCGTTGTCAGCAGCGGCCAGTTTTGACGCTGTACCGCCTCTGTTTCCGGGTACTGCTGCCAGTCAGGTACGAACGCCAGACAGTGGGCGAGCAAATTGCGCCACGGCTGTTTTGCCGCCAGATCGCCCCCCGGCAGCGCAACGGCTGGCAGACCGCCCAGCCGTTCGCAGTCGCGATAGTTCACCCGCAGGCACTCGCCGCCCCACATCGCGCCGTTCTCACCCATACCGATCCCATCCAGCGTCAGGGCAATAACATCCCCGCCGTCGAGCGGCCAGCCATTCTCCGCCAGACACGCTGCTGCATGCGCATGATGATGCAGCACGGTCTCAACGGGCAGCGCCTGCGCCCGGGCCCACTGTCGGGCGTGATATCCCGGATGGGCATCGCACACCACGCGCTCTGGCTGGAAGGCGTAGATGTCCTGCATCGTCGAGAGCGCACTGCGCCACTGCGCCTCTACGCCCTCGTCGCTCAGATCGCCAAAATGCTGGCTCAGCACCGCCTGGTTGCCACGTACCAGGCAGAAGGTATTTTTCATCTCCGCGCCGGTGCATAACATGGGCGGGATGTCGCGGAATCCGGCGGGCAATGTGATGGCATCCGGCACAAAACCGCGTGCGCGACGCAGCATCGTGCCCTCCCGATCCATTACTGAATCATCCATCCGTTGAAGAATATCGCGGTTGTGCAGCAGGAAGCCGTCAGCGACGTCACTGAGTTCTTCCAGCGCCTGCTGGTTGCTTATGGCGGGTGGATGGCCGCTGAGGTTGCCGGAGGTCATCACCAGCGGGCGCTGGCAGTCCAACATCAGCAAATGCTGGAGCGGGTTCGCAGGCAACATCACGCCAATTGTATTCAGCCCCGGCGCAATCTCCTCAGGAAACGCAGGAAGGCAGGCTTTTGGCGTCAGCACAATCGGCGCAGCGGGTGAGCGTAACAGCGTCTGGATGGCCTCCGGCAGATCGTTCGCATGCGGGATCATCACCGCCAGCGGCTTGGTCGGGCGCTGCTTGCGTGCCCGCAATTTCCGAATCGCCTGTGGGTTAAGCGCGTCGCAGACCAGGTGAAATCCGCCCAGCCCTTTGACCGCCACAATCCCGCCGTTTTTCAATCTCTCCACCGCCGCGCTTAACGCCGATTCGCGGGTGGTGGCAGCATCCCCGGCTTGCCACTCCAGCTGCGGACCGCAGTCCGGGCAGGCCACCGGCTGGGCGTGAAAACGCCGGTCAGCCGGGTTGCGGTACTCCGTTTCACAGGGCACACAGAGCGGGAATGGCGCCATTGACGTGGCCGGGCGGTCATAGGGCATGGCGCGGATAATGGTAAACCGCGGCCCGCAGTGGGTGCAGTTGATAAACGGGTAGCGATAACGGCGCTCGCGCGGATCGCGCATCTCCGCCAGGCACGCGGGACAGGTGGCGGCATCCGGGACGATTTGCGTATCCATCGCCCCACTCTCGCTGTGGCGGATGACAAACTCGTCCGGCAGCGTATTCCAGCTGTACGGCTGCGTTTCAACGCGATCGATGCGCGCCAGCGGTGGGCAGTCCTGGCGCAGTCTCGCGGTAAAGTCACCCCCACTACCCGCGAGACGCACCAGGACACCCTCTCCGTCGTTGCACACGTCGCCCGCCAGCCCCAGCTGGTGTGCAAGCTGCCAGACGAAGGGACGAAATCCTACCCCCTGCACCTTGCCGCGCACCCGAAGCTGTACGCCGTTAACGCGCATTGCAGCTTAAAACAGCAGCGATGACGAGGTGTCGAACGCCGCACGGCGGCGTTTTTCGGCACTCATCTGTTCGAGCTTGTCGCGATCGACGCAGACCAGCGCATGCGTCGGACAGGCTTCCATACACGCCGGACCGGCGTCGCGGTGGTAGCAGAGGTCACATTTATTGGCTTCGGCTTTCTCCGCGCGCACACTCAGCCCGATACCGCTGTTGCGCACCACCGGGCGAACGACCACCTCCATCGCGCCATACGGACACGCCACCACACAGGTTTTGCACCCGATGCAGCGCTCCTGCATCACATGCACGAAGCCTTTCTCGCGCTTAATCGCCCCGTTCGGACAGACGTTGGCGCACGGCGCGTCTTCGCACTGGCGACAGATAGCGGCGGTGGAAATATTCACGCCTTTAATGACGTGGATGCGCGGCAGGAAGGTATCGGGGGTCAGGGAGGCGCAATCCTGCTCCGCCTGATGGGAAACCACGCACGCCACTTCACAGGTACGGCAACCAATGCATTTGCTGGCATCGGCCATAATAAAACGGTTCATCTGCTTCTCCGGCATAACTGTTATGCGCGAAGCTATTCATAAACCGTGCCAATATTTAATGCATTGATTTTGAAGATAAATAAAAAAGAAGAGGATCTGTCATCGTCATTTGTGACGATGACAGATGTCGACGTCAGCGATGCGGGCCGTCAATGACGGAGCCGCGCAGGATAAGCTCGCCGGAAAAAGTTTGCTGAGGCTTAAACTCACCGCCGTCGAGCATGAAGATCAGGCGGCTGATGGTCTCCTGGATCATCTCCGTTACCGGAATACGCACGCTGGAGAGGGACGGCACGATATAGGGCGCGATTGCCACGTCGTCAAAGCCGATGACGGACACCGCGCCCGGCGTGGCGACGCCGCTCTCGTGCAACTGCCTGATGGCGCCAATCGCCATATCGTCGTTACTCGCCACCAGGGCGGTAAACGTTTCGCCGCGGGTGAGCAGCTGAGAGACCGCCGCCGCGCCGCTGGCCGGGCTCCACTTCCCTTCGGCGATCAGCGCGTCACGCAGGGCAATGCCGTGCTGCGCCAGCGCGTCCTTGTAGCCAGAAAGACGCTCCACCCCGGTGGGGGAATCCAGCGAACCGGTGATAAACGCAATCTCCCGGTGGCCTTTCGCGATCAACTGCGATACTGCGTCCTGACACGACGCTTTATGATCGGACCAGACGCTGTGGCTGCTGTTTTTCCGCAAACGGCGGTTGAGCACCATAATCGGCTGCTCGCATTTCTCAATAATTTCGTCCAGCGCTTCCACGCTCAGAAAACGCGGGTAGATGATCACCGCGTCGCAGCGCATGTCGAGCAGGTACTGGATCGCCTCGCGCTCCTCTTCGGCGCTGTGCTTGCCGTCCGCCAGGATCAGCTGACGCCCCTTCTCTTCCGTCATCCGCGCGGCGTTAAACAGCAACTCGCTAAAGTAGACCCCATGGTACAGGGTGTTTGTCACCACCAGCCCCAGGGTCTGGGTGCGTTTGGTCGCCAGGTTTCGCGCCAGCAGATTGGGGCGATACCCGCTCTCTTCGATGGCCTGAAACACGCGGTCTTTCGTCTCCTGGCTGACGTAACCGTTCCCCGACAGCACCCGGGAGACCGTCGCTTTCGACACGCCTGCCCGCTTCGCCACTTCCAGCATCGTGGTCATAGTGTTATTCCATTCAAATCTGATGAGCCGCAGTGTACTTCACCGCAGAAAAATTGTCGCAGCGGCGTTATCACGCTTTATACGGCCACGAGTGATCGTCATCACGAAACGAAAAAATGCATAAAAAGTGGTCTTGTTTCATTAAAAGAAACTCATGATGATTATGTGAAACCGGTTTCCTACACTTCTCACAACGATAACAGGATCACATCCGATGGCAAAAAATTACGCTGCGCTGGCAAATGACGTGGTTAGCGCGCTGGGCGGTAAAGAGAACATCGTCGCCGTCACCCACTGCATGACGCGCCTGCGCTTCGTTCTGAAAGACGAAAGCCTTACCGACGCCGCGCGTCTGAAAAGCATCAGCGGCGTGCTCGGCGTGGTGCGCAACGACAACCAGTGCCAGGTGATCATCGGCAACACCGTATCCCAGGCATACCGTGAAGTGGTGAGCCTGCTGCCCGCCAACCTGCAACCTGCCGTAGCGGAAGGTCCACAGAAGCTTACGCTGCGCCGGATTGGCGCCGGGATCCTCGACGCGCTGATCGGCACCATGTCTCCGCTGATCCCGGCGATCATCGGCGGGTCGATGGTCAAGCTGCTGGCGATGATCCTTGAGATGACCGGCGTGCTGGGCAAAGGTGACCCGACGCTGACGATCCTGACCGTTATCGGCGACGGCGCGTTCTTCTTCCTGCCGCTGATGGTGGCGGCTTCCGCAGCGGTGAAGTTCAAAACCAACATGTCCCTGGCGATAGCCATTGCGGGCGTACTGGTTCACCCGAGCTTTATCGAGCTGATGGCGAAAGCGGCGCAGGGCGAGCATGTAGAATTTGCCTTAATTCCGGTGACGGCGGTGAAATACACCTATACCGTTATCCCGGCCCTGGTGATGACCTGGTGCCTGTCGTATATCGAACGCTGGGTGGATCGCATCACCCCGGCGGTGACCAAAAACTTCCTCAAGCCGATGCTGATCGTGCTGATTGCCGCCCCGCTCGCCATCGTACTGATTGGCCCGCTCGGGATCTGGATCGGTAGCGCCATCTCCGCGCTGGTCTACACCATTCACGGCTATCTGGGCTGGCTCTCCGTTGCCATTATGGGCGCGCTGTGGCCGCTGCTGGTGATGACCGGGATGCACCGCGTGTTTACGCCGACCATCATCCAGACCATTGCCGAAACGGGCAAAGAAGGGATGGTGATGCCGTCGGAAATCGGCGCCAACCTGTCGCTCGGCGGTTCGTCGCTGGCGGTGGCGTGGAAAACGAAAAACCCGGAGCTGCGCCAGACGGCGCTGGCGGCTGCGGCCTCCGCCATCATGGCGGGGATCTCTGAACCGGCCCTGTACGGCGTGGCGGTACGTCTGAAACGTCCGCTGATTGCGAGCCTGATCAGCGGCTTTATCTGCGGCGCGGTGGCCGGCATGGCCGGTCTTGCCAGCCACTCCATGGCAGCGCCGGGGCTGTTCACCAGCGTGCAGTTCTTCGACCCGGCCAACCCGATGACCATCGTCTGGGTGTTTGGCGTGATGGGTCTGGCGGTGGTGCTGTCGTTCGTGCTGACCCTGCTGTTAGGGTTTGAAGATATCCCGGTAGAAGACGAAGCCGAAAAAGCACGCGCCCTGCAAACCGCACCGGTACAGAACAAAGCAGCAGAAGCATAAACTGAAAGCGAGGTAAGAATGTCTGTTTTTCCACAAGGATTTTTATGGGGCGGCGCGCTTGCCGCCAACCAGAGTGAAGGGGCTTACCGTGAAGGCGGCAAAGGACTGACGACGGTTGATATGATCCCCCACGGCGCAAACCGTCTGGCGGTAAAAGTCGGCAAGGAAAAACGGTTTTCGTTGCGTGACGACGAATTTTACCCGAGCCACGAGGCGATTGATTTTTACCATCGTTACAAAGAAGACATTGCCCTGATGGCGGAGATGGGCTTTACGGTGTTCCGCACCTCGATTGCCTGGAGCCGCCTCTACCCGAACGGCGACGAACCGTTGCCAAATCAGGAGGGCATTGCCTTCTACCGCGCGGTGTTCGAGGAGTGCAAAAAGTACAACATCGAGCCGCTGGTGACGCTCTGCCATTTCGACGTGCCGATGTACCTGGTGACGGAGTACGGCTCCTGGCGCAACCGTAAGATGGTGGATTTCTTCGCCCGCTACGCCCGCACCTGCTTCGAGGCGTTTAACGGGCTGGTGAAATACTGGCTGACCTTCAACGAAATCAACATCATGCTGCACAGCCCGTTCTCCGGCGCGGGGCTGGTGTTTGAGGAAGGGGAAAACGAAGACCAGGTGAAATACCAGGCCGCGCACCACGAGCTGGTGGCGAGCGCGCTGGCGACCAAAATCGCCCACGAGGTGAACCCGGAAAACCAGGTCGGCTGCATGCTGGCGGGCGGCAATTTTTACCCCTACTCCTGCAAGCCGGAAGACGTGTGGATGGCACTGGAGAAAGACCGCGAGAACCTGTTCTTTATCGACGTGCAGGCGCGCGGCAGCTATCCGGCCTACTCCGCCCGCGTGTTCCGCGAGAAAGGGGTGGTGATTGTGAAAGACCCCGGCGACGACGACCTGCTGAAAAACACTGTCGACTTTGTCTCGTTCAGTTATTACGCCTCGCGCTGCGCGTCGGCGGATATGAACGCGGGCAACACCAGCGCGGCGAACATCGTGAAGTCCCTGCGCAACCCGCACATTCAGGTGAGCGAGTGGGGCTGGGGCATCGACCCGCTCGGGCTGCGCATCACCATGAACATGATGTATGACCGCTACCAGAAGCCGCTGTTCCTGGTGGAAAACGGCCTCGGGGCGAAGGACGTCATTGATGAAAACGGCGAGATCAACGACGACTACCGCATCAGCTACCTGCGCGAGCATATCCGTGCGATGGGTGACGCGATTGAGGACGGCGTCCCGCTGATGGGCTACACCACCTGGGGCTGCATTGACCTGGTCTCGGCCTCAACCGGGGAGATGAGTAAGCGCTACGGGTTTGTCTACGTCGACCGCGACGACGCCGGGAACGGCACGCTGGACCGCAAGCGCAAGAAATCGTTCTGGTGGTATAAGAAGGTGATTGCGAGTAACGGGGCGGATCTGGCGTAGCCTGTTTTGCCGGGTGGCGGCGTTGCCTTACCCGGCCTACAAACTGCTCGATGCGGTTTTCACCCTCTCCCCTCTGGGGAGAGGGCCGGGGTGAGGGGCTGAAAACCCCCGTCCCCAACCCACCCTGCAAGCCGTGAATACACCACGTCCACCGCCTCTTTCACCGGCGGCGTCATCGGATAATAAAACCCGACGATGTCCGGCTGAACGCCCAGAAACAGCACCTCACCCACGTCGTCTTTAATCTGATCCACCAGGTAGTTCAGCGGCATGTTGTGGGTGGTCATCATAAACATCTCGGCGATGTCGTCCGGGTCAATCAGGCGGATCTCGCCGGGGTTGAGCCCCATATCGGTGGCATCGACGATTAACAACCTGTCCGGGCGCAGCTCGCGAATGGCCACCACGTCGTTTTCCGGCGCGCTGCCGCCGTCAATCACCACCCAGTTGCCCGGCGGGTTCGCGGCGCACATCTCCGCCAGCAGCGGGCCCGCGCCGTCGTCGCCCATCATGCTGTTGCCGACACACAGTAAAACGTCAGTCACGTAATCTCCTCACCATCAGGTAGATGGCGCTCTCCTGATGAATATCGTGCAGCATGCCGAGCAGCGTTTTGCTCCACGCCTGCTGCGCCGGGGTTTGTACGCTCAGCGCCGCGTCAAAGGCGTTGGCGAGCATCGCAATGTGGTTGGCGTCGATAACGATCTCGCCGTACTTCGGCACGCCCTCCATTTTGCGCCGCGCCGTGCTGCCCTCCTCCAGCGTGGCGATCCACGCCAGGTACTCGGGCCACGGGCAGCTTAACGCCGCCTCCAGGCAGTCGATCACCCCGAGGTGGTGCCCAATCGCCAGGCTGTAATAGACCACCTGCTGCGCCGCATCCGGCGTGGCATCGTTCTCATCAATAAACTTACGGCTCAGCTGGCTGAACACCACCGTTTCACTCATCGGATACGCGCCTCATCCACAATACTGTTCAGGTTTGCCACGATCTCATTGAGACGCGGATCGTTCTCGGCCTCCAGCCAGCGCGCCACCTGATGGTCGCCCTGGCTCAGCAGGCGCAGATAATCGTCGGCAATCTGACGGCCATAGCGGTAACCCGCCAGCCTGCGCGCCGTGCGATCGATCTTCACCCGCAGCGGCTGCACCATATCCGGGTGCAGGAGAGTGGCTGGCTGGTTGTCCAGCTCGCCCGGCTCGCGGGCGTGGATCTTCTGCTCCAGCAGGCCGAGCGCCATGGCAAAACCGTACAGCGTGGCGGCGGGCGTCGGCGGGCAGCCCGGAATGTAAACGTCCACCGGCACGATTTTGTCGGTGCCGCCCCAGACGCAGTAAAGATCGTGGAAGATGCCGCCGCTGTTGCCGCAGGCGCCGTAGGAGATGCAGATTTTCGGATCCGGCGCAGACTGCCAGGCGCGCAGCGCAGGCGAGCGCATCGCGCGGGTGACCGCGCCGGTGAACAGCAGGATATCCGCGTGGCGCGGGGACGGCACCACTTTGATGCCGAAGCGTTCGGCGTCAAACAGCGGCGACAGGGTGGCGAAGATTTCGATCTCACAGCCATTGCAGCCGCCGCAGTCCACGCGATAGACGTAGGCCGAGCGTTTGATTTTTTTCAGCAACGACGCCTTCATGCTGGCGATGGACTCCTCCACCGTCAGCGGCACCGGAATGCCGTTAGCGTCGCGCGGGCCGAGTAAGTTTTCCATCAGCTGGCCTCTCTCATATGACGGGTTAAATCGATGCGGTCAGACGGCAGCAGGCATTTCTGACGTTTGCACTCCGGGCAGGTTTCGAAGCTTTCACGGTGATGCTCCGCACGCACGTCGCCGTTGTGCTTCAGCAGCGCGATGGCGTAGTCGATCTCTTTTTGCACGGCGAACGGACGCTTGCAGACGCGGCAGTTGCACAGCGCAAAGCGCGACTGCTGGAGGAAATCCTCTTTTTTCCACACCGCCAGCTCGTACTCCTGAGACAGGCGAATGGCTACCGTCGGGCAGACCTCCTCGCAGCGGCCGCAGAAGATGCAGCGCCCGAGGTTAAACTGCCAGGCCAGCTCGCCGGTTTTCAGGTCCGTTTCCACCGTTAAGGCATTCGACGGGCAGGCGTTGACGCAGGCCGCGCAGCCGATGCACTGCTGCGGGTTGTGCTCCGGCTTGCCGCGAAAGTTTTTATCCACCGGCATCGGCTCCAGCGGATAACTGCTGGTCTGCGCGCCGGTTTTGATCACTTTTTTGATAAAGGTAAACATGACGAGTCCTTATTTCAGCGGCGAGTTCTTACGCTCGATGCTGTAGCGCTCAAGCTCTTTGTACGGCACCACCTGGCTTTTCTTCTTGCGCACGTCCACGACGGTCATGCGGTCGGTGCAGGAGTAGCACGGGTCGAGGCTGCCGATGATCAGCGGCGCGTCAGAGACGGTGTTACCGCGCAGCATGTAGCGCAGGGTTGGCCAGTTGGCGTAGGTCGCCGCACGGCAGCGCCAGCGGTAGAGCTTCTGGTTGTCGCCGGTCATGCTCCAGTGAATGTCATCCCCGCGCGGCGCTTCGGCGAATCCGAGGGCAAAGCGGTTTGGAATGTAGGTGAAGCCTTCCACCATCAGCGGGCCGCCCGGCAGGTTATCGAGGCCGTAGTCGATCATGTTCAGCGCAGTAAACACCTCGTTGATGCGCACCTTCAGGCGGGAGATGACGTCGCAGCCCTGCTCGCTGTGCACGGTCATCGGCAGCAGGCCGTAGCCGACGAACGGGTGATCGGCGCGGGTGTCGCGGGCGTGGCCGCTGGCGCGCACCATTGGACCGACGTTGCTGAAGTCGCGGGCGATTTCCGGGTCAAGACGACCAATCCCGACGGTGCGCTGCTCAATGTTTGGCGTGCTGAGCAGCATGTCCACCAGCTCCTGCACGTCGCGGCGCATCTGCTGCGCCAGCTGGCGGGTCTGGATCATGTCATCTTTCAGCAGGTCGCGGCGGATCCCGCCGATCAGGTTCAGGCCGTAGGTTTTACGCGCCCCGGTGAGGATCTCCGCCATCTTCATTGATGCCTCACGCACGCGGAAGAACTGCATAAACCCGGAGTCAAAGCCGACGAAGTGGCAGGCCAGGCCGAGGTTCAGCAGGTGTGAGTGCAGGCGTTCCACCTCCAGCAGAATGGCGCGGATCATCTGCGCGCGTTCCGGCACCACGATCCCCATGCCGTTCTCCACCGAGGTGGTGTAGGCGGTGCTGTGGGCAAAGCCGCAGATGCCGCACACGCGGTCAGAAAGAAACGTGACTTCGTTGTAGCCCATGCGGGTCTCCGCCAGCTTCTCCATGCCGCGGTGGACGTAGAACAGGCGGTAGTCGGCGTCGATAATGTTTTCGCCGTCGACGAACAGGCGGAAGTGGCCCGGTTCGTCAGAGGTGACGTGCAGCGGGCCGATCGGCACCACATTATTCTTCTTGCTGCCCAGCTCGTTGATGAACTCGTAGGTTTCGCTGTCGGTTGTCGGGGCCGGACGCTGGCGGTAGTCCATGCTGTCCTTGCGCAGCGGATAGAGTTCATCCGGCCAGTCGTCCGGCAGCACCAGACGACGCTCGTCAGGCAGACCAACCGGCACCAGGCCGTACATGTCGCGCACTTCGCGCTCGCCCCAGACGGCGGCGGGTACGCGCGGCGTGACGGACGGGTACTCCGGCTTGTCCGGGTCAACTTCGACGCGCACGGTGAGCCAGCACTTCTCGCCCTGCTCCATCGACATCACGTAGTACACCGCATAGTTGCCGCACAGCTGACGCTCGTCGTTGCCGAACAGCACCGACAGCCAGCCGCCCTGCTGGTAGTAAAGAAACTCCACCACTTCCGGCAGGTAGTTCACCTTAATGGTGACGGTTACCTGGTCTTTGGTTTGCCATGACTCCTCCAGCACCACGCCCGGGAAAGCCTGATGCAACGCGGCGAGATACTGCTGACCTTTCTTTTCTTCAGACATAAACACTCTCTTTAATCACGCCACCAGCAAGGAGACGAACGCTAAAAATGCAAAACCAAAACCAGCCCAGGTAATGCGTGACGTTTCGACAAAACGCAGGCGCGCCATGCTGTTTTCAAACAGGGCAATTACCAGCACGCCGATAAGCAGCTTGAGCGCAGCCACCACAACGGCCAGCAGCAGGCCGCCCGCAGAGAAGTGCGTCATCTGCCCCCACGGGAAGAAAACGCCGACGAACATCTGCAACACCACCAGCTGCTTGAGGCTGATGCCCCACTTCAGCACCGCAAAGCCGTAGCCGCTGTACTCGGTGAGTGGCCCCTCCTGCAATTCCTGCTCCGCTTCCGCGAGATCGAACGGCAGCTTGCCCATCTCGATAAAGGTGGCGAACGCGCAGGCGCAGAGCGCCAGCACCAGCGGGAGCGAACGTGAAACCGGCCAGTGGTAAACGGTGTCGGTGATGAAACTGATGTGGGTCGAGCCAGCAACCTGCGCGGCGACCCACAGCCCCAGCAGCAGAATTGGCTCAACCAGCACGCCGAGCATCGCCTCACGACTGGCGCCGATACCCGTAAACGGGCTGCCGGTGTCCAGGCCCGCAATCGCAAAGAAGAAACGCGCGATGGCGAAGAGGTAGATCAGCGCAATCAGATCGCCAAGCACGGGCAGCGGCGAGCCCACCGTCACTACCGGCAGCGCGGTGGCGATGGTCAGCATCACGCCGACCATCACGAACGGCGTCAGGCGGAACACCCAACCTGCGGCATCCGGCGCGACGCTCTGACGGGAGAGCAGCTTGAAGAGATCGCGGTACTCCTGGAGCACGCCAGGCCCGCGACGGTTGTGTAGCCGGGCGCGCGCCACGCGCGTGATGCCCGACAGCAGCGGCGCGGCGGCAAACAGCACCAGCGCCTGAAGAATTTCCAGTAACAAACTCATGTCAGGCTCCTCGTGAAATGACAATCACCACCAGCACCGCCAGCTCGATCAGCGCCAGGCGACGGAACAGCACGGGCACGGCGGCACTCTGCCAGCCCGGCACCCAGCCCACCGGGTTCAGCCAGTGGCGCAGCTTCAGCACGGCGGCGAAGTTCTCCTTCACCGGCATGGCGAAACCGTGGGCGGTGATGACCATCGACTGCTCGTGTTCGTAGCCGCAGGCCCACGCCGCGCCGCGCGAGCGGGAGGCGAGACGGTCGCGTCTGAAGAACAGCATCAGCACGAACGGCAGGAGCGGCGCGGCAATCAGCAGCAGCGCCATCATCGGCTGGGACACGACGGTATGCGCCGTAGCCAGCGGCAGCGGAATGGCGTGGCCCAGAAGCGGCAGCAGCCACGGCGCGGCAACCCCACCTGCGATACAGCACAGCGCCAGCGCGACCACGCTGGTGGCCATCAGCACCGGGGCGCAACAGGCGTTTTCCGCTTCGCGGGTGCGCGGCGCGCCCAGGAAGGTGACGCCGTAAACCTTCGCCATACACATCACCGCCAGCGCCCCGGTAATCGCCAGCCCAACCGCCAGCAGCGGGCCGAGCAGCCGCGCGATAAACGCGTCGCTCTGGCCGAGCGCGAAGAAGGATTGATAGATCACCCACTCCCCGGCAAAACCGTTCAGCGGCGGCAGCGCGGCCATCGCCATCAGCCCGACCAGCATCGCCAGCGAAATGACGGGCATTTTTTTGCCAATCCCGCCGAGCTTTTCAATATCGCGGTGCCCGGTGCGAAACCAGACGCTGCCCGCGCCGAGGAACAGGGTGCTTTTAAACAGGCTGTGGTTGATAAGGTGATACAGACCGCCAATAAACCCGGCGGCAATCAGCGCCGGCTGGTTGAGCGCCAGCCCGCTGACACCCGCGCCCATGCCGAGCAGGATGATGCCGATATTCTCCAGGGTGTGGTACGCCAGCAGGCGCTGGATGTTATGCTCCATCAGGGCGTACAGCCCGCCGACAAATGCGGTGATCATCCCGGCAATCAGCAGCGCCACGCCCCACCACAGCGGCGGCTGGCCGCCCGTCAGGGTTATCGTCAGGATGCCGAACAGACCGACCTTCATTACCACGGTGGAGAACAGCGCGGCAGCCGGGGCCGAGGCATTGGCATGCGCCTGCGGCACCCAGCCGTGCAGCGGGATAATCCCGGCCAGCAGGCCAAAACCGATTACGCCCAACAGCCAGACGTCATTCCCCAGCGGCTGGCCGTTAAGCACGGCAAAGTCCAGCGTGCCGAAACGCTGCCACACCAGCCAGCAGGCCAGCGCCAGCAGCAGCGTGCCGAGTCGTCCGAGCGCAAACCACAGCTTGCCGGAGGCGCTGCATCCGGTCAGGAACACGCCGCACAGGGCCATGATTTCAGCCATCACCACCAGCGCGCCGAGGTTGCTGGCGACAACGGTGCAGACCGCGGCGGCCATCAACAGGTTGACCAGCAGGCCGTTGGCGTTGGTGTGCTGATGGCGGTGCCAGTCGATATTAAACAGGCTGATAAACAGCCCACACAGACCAAAGGTGACCAGCCAGATGGCATTTAGCGGCGTAAGCTCAACGGCGTGGTGAATCAGCGGGATGAGGGTGTCGACGGATTGGCCGTCGATCAGGACAGCGCCGCCCGCCGCCAGCGTCATCAGGCTGCCGACCGCTCCGCCGATACCGGCGATCCAGCCGCTCAGCGTTTTATGGAAGGAGAGGAGCAGTGCCAGGACAGCGGCGACGGCAAACCAGGCCACGCCGCTGGTCATCATAACTATCGCGTTCATTTCGCCCCCTCGTTAAGCGCCCGCAGCAGCGAAAGATCGCCGACGTCAGTATTGATGGTCAGCTCGCGCTTGCGTTTGCTGGTGCGGGCGATGTCGCGAATATTAACCAGAATTAACGCTTTGGTCGGACAGGTGCGCACGCAGGCCGGACCTTGTTCATCGAAGCTGCACAGGTCGCACTTCACCGCAACGGCACGAATGCCCGGCACCCAGTCCAGCAGCGTGCTCACGCGTGCCGGTGCCGGTGGCGCAGGCGGCGCTTTCGGGGTGTTGGCATTCGCCGGAATATGCAGCGGACGGCTGCCGGAAAACTCAATGGCACCGAACGGACAGGCGATGCCGCACAGCTTGCAGCTCACGCACAGGCTTTCGTTCAGCTGTACCGCGCCGTCAACGCGGGTGATGGCATTGACGGGACAGACGCCTGCGCATGGCGCGTCTTCACAGTGGTGACAGAGCTGCGGGGCAGACTCTTTCTCATTACGCATGACGCGCAGGCGCGGCATGGACTGTAGCCCGTGCAGGCGGTGCGTTTCCGAGCACGCCGCCTCACAGGTTCGACAGCCAATACAGACCGTCGAGTCAGCAATTACAAAACGGTTCACCGGGTCATCCTCTGGTGATGGTCATTTTTGACGAAAAAAAACTGTCTTATCGACACTTCTCGACACTCGCTCTTCAGGCCACGTTCGCGGAGGATTTTCCGTCGATCAGCTGTTTCAGGTTGATCGGCTGATCGTGCTCAACGGCAGCGTAGAGGCCGTTATAAACCGGCGCGATTTTCTCCAGATAGTGCTCCAGCACCTGCTGGCGATCTCGGGTGCTGACGTGACCGTCCACCATGCCGTCGGCCATCAGTTGGGCTTTCGCAATACACTGTTTTTCACCCTCTTTTGTCTCAACGTAATACTCAATGGTGTGGCTGTTGAAGCTCTCCGCCAGGGTGACAAAAATCGTGAAGTGACCAAACAACACAAAGCGCATATCCCCCTGCGCCGCGCAGCTCATGGCATGGTGCAGACGGGCTTTTGACAGGGTGATCCCCTGAATCAGAGAGTTGCAGTAGAGGTGCCACTGATCCTGAAGCTGCTGATGACGTTGCGCGATGTAATCCGCTTTTTCGCTAATTTCCCAAATAGTCATAAAAGGTATCCGGTTAATGGAGTTAGCGGCTGTTAAGCAGATTTCGTGCCAGTTTTTAATTTATTGATTTAAATGAATTTTAAAGAGATGCGCACTGTCACCGCTGCGGTGTCGACGTGTCATTTCGACAGCGTTGACATCGTCACGCCGTAACGCAAATCAAGCTGGCACTGTTATTGCATTAAAGGGGCAATTCATTAAGGAGGCGTCATGCACGAAATCACCCTCTGCCAGCGGGCACTGGAACTTATCGAACAGCAGGCTGTGCAGAACCATGCGAAGCGCGTGACCGGCGTCTGGCTGAAGGTCGGGGCGTTTTCCTGCGTCGAGACCAGCGCCCTCACCTTCTGTTTTGAGCTGGTGTGCCGCGGCACGCTGGCGGAGGGTTGCGCACTGCATATCGAGGAGCAGCAGGCGGAGTGCTGGTGCGAGCAGTGTCAGCAGTACGTCACGCTGCTGTCATCGAAGGTACAGCGCTGTCCGCAGTGCCAGAGCAGCGGGCTACGCATCGTGGCGGATGACGGTATGCAGATCCAACGCCTCGAAATCGAGAAGGAGTAATGTATGTGTAGTACCTGCGGTTGCGCTGAAGGCAACCTGTATATAGAAGGGGATGAACACCGTCCCCACTCCGCGTTTCGCTCCGCACCCTTTTCTCCTGCCCCGCGTCCCGCGGCGGCACTGACCGGCATCACCTTTGCGCCGCAGCGTTCAGACGCGGGCGACCTGCATTACGGCCACGGCGAAGCGGGCACCCACGCGCCGGGCATCAGCCAGCGCGAGATGCTGGAGGTGGAGATTAACGTGCTGGACAAAAATAACCAGCTCGCCGCCCGCAATCGCGCCCGCTTTGCCGCCCGTCAACAGCTGGTACTGAACCTGGTCTCCAGCCCCGGCTCCGGT
Organism: Enterobacter cloacae complex sp. 402C9; assembly: GCF_050030745.1. Lineage (NCBI taxonomy): Bacteria > Pseudomonadati > Pseudomonadota > Gammaproteobacteria > Enterobacterales > Enterobacteriaceae > Enterobacter > Enterobacter cloacae complex sp. 402C9. The sequence goes on from NZ_JBLGUW010000001.1 coordinate 3,651,255, forward strand.
AAAACCACCCTGCTGACCGAAACCCTCAAACGACTGAATAAACGTGTCTCCTGCGCCGTTATCGAAGGCGATCAGCAAACGGTAAACGACGCGGCGCGCATCCGCGAAACCGGTACGCCCGCGATTCAGGTCAACACCGGCAAGGGCTGCCACCTGGACGCGCAGATGATTGCCGACGCCGCCCCGCGCCTGCCGCTGGCGAACAACGGCATCCTGTTTATTGAAAACGTCGGCAACCTGGTCTGCCCGGCAAGCTTCGACCTCGGCGAGCGGCATAAAGTGGCGGTGCTCTCCGTGACCGAAGGGGAAGACAAGCCGCTGAAGTATCCACATATGTTTGCCGCCGCCTCCCTCATGCTGCTGAACAAAGTCGACCTGCTGCCGTACCTGAATTTCGACGTGGATAAGTGCCTGGCTTACGCCCGGGAAGTGAACCCGGACATTGAGATCCTGCTGGTTTCCGCCACGCGCGGCGACGGGATGGATGCCTGGCTGAACTGGCTGGAGAGCGAACGATGTGCATAGGCGTCCCCGGACAAATTCATTCGATCGACGGCAATCAGGCCAAAGTGGAGGTCTGCGGCATCCTGCGCGATGTCGATCTGACGCTGGTGGGCAGCCACGATGAGACCGGCGCATCGCGTCTCGGCCAGTGGGTGCTGGTCCACGTGGGGTTTGCCATGAGCGTGATTAATGAGGAAGAAGCACGCGACACGCTGGACGCGCTACAGAATATGTTCGACGTTGAGCCGGACGTGGGTGCCCTGCTGTATGGTGAGGAACGATAACACATGCGTTACGTTGATGAATATCGCGCGCCTGAACAGGTGTTGCAGCTTATCGATCGCCTGAAAACCCGCGCGTCCCTGCTGGACTACACGAAAGAAAAACCGCTGCGGATCATGGAGGTGTGTGGCGGACACACCCACGCCATCTTTAAATTTGGCCTCGACCAGCTGCTGCCGGAGAACATCGAATTTATCCACGGCCCCGGCTGCCCGGTGTGCGTGCTGCCGATGGGGCGCATCGACAGCTGTCTCGACATCGCCAGCCGCCCCGGTGTGATTTTTTGCACCTTTGGCGACGCCATGCGCGTACCGGGAAAAAATGGCTCGCTGCTCCAGGCGAAGGCGCGCGGCGCGGACGTGCGAATCGTCTACTCACCGATGGATGCCCTTACGCTGGCGATGGCTAATCCTGAGCGTAAGGTGGTCTTTTTCGGGCTGGGTTTTGAAACCACCATGCCCGCCACCGCTATCACTCTCCAGCAGGCGAAAGCCCGCAACGTCACTAACTTTTACTTTTTCTGCCAGCACATCACGCTTATTCCCACGCTGCGTAGCCTGCTTGAAGCGCCGGACAACGGCATCGACGCCTTCCTGGCACCAGGACACGTCAGCATGGTGATCGGCACAGAAGCCTACGGTTTTATCGCTGAACAGTACAATCGTCCGTTAGTGGTGGCTGGTTTCGAGCCACTTGATCTACTGCAAGGCGTGACCATGCTGGTTGAGCAGAAAATAGCGGCCCTGAGTGTGGTGGAAAATCAGTATCGCCGCGTGGTGCCCGATGCAGGTAACAGACGGGCACAGCAGGCGATAGCCGACGTGTTTAGCGTCGAAGGCGACAGCGAGTGGCGCGGACTGGGGCTGATTGCCGAATCCGGCGTACACCTGACGCCCGGGTATCGCGCCTTCGACGCCGAAGCGCATTTCCGCCCGCAGCCGCAGAAGGTGTGCGACGATCCCCGCGCCCGCTGTGGCGACGTACTCACCGGCAAATGCAAACCTCATCACTGCCCGTTATTTGGCAACGCCTGTAACCCGCAAACCGCGTTTGGCGCGCTGATGGTCTCTTCCGAAGGGGCATGCGCCGCGTGGTATCACTATCGCAACCAGGAGTGTGAAGCATGAACACGGTGGAAATGGCGCACGGAAGCGGTGGACAGGCGATGCAGCAGTTGATTAACAGGCTGTTCATGGAAGCCTTTAACAACCCCTGGCTCGCCGAGCAGGAAGATCAGGCGCGTATTGACCTCGCGGCCCTGACCGCCCACGGCGACAGGCTGGCGTTCTCTACCGACAGCTACGTGATTGACCCGCTGTTCTTCCCGGGCGGCGATATCGGCAAGCTCGCCGTCTGCGGCACGGCAAACGACGTGGCCGTCAGCGGCGCGATCCCCCGCTACCTCTCCTGCGGGTTTATCCTCGAAGAAGGGTTACCGATGGAAACGCTCACGGCGGTGGTCAACAGCATGGCGCACACCGCCCGCGAGGCGGGGATCGCCATCGTGACCGGGGATACCAAGGTGGTGCAGCGCGGCGCGGCGGATAAGCTCTTCATTAACACCGCCGGAATGGGGGCGATCCCCGCCGACATTCACTGGGGCGCGCAGCAGCTTTGTGCAGGCGACGTGCTGATTGTCAGCGGCACGCTGGGCTGCCACGGGGCAACCATCCTGAACCTGCGCGAAGGCTTAGGGCTGGATGGCGAGCTGCACAGTGACTGCGCGGTACTCACGCCGCTGATCCAGACGCTGCGCGACATGCCGGGTGTAAAAGCCCTGCGCGACGCCACGCGAGGCGGCGTGAATGCCGTCGTACACGAATTTGCCGCAAGCAGCGGCTGTGGAATTGAACTGACCGAGCGCGGCCTGCCCGTTAAGCCTGCTGTACGCGGGCTGTGCGAGCTATTAGGGCTAGACCCGCTTAACTTTGCCAACGAAGGTAAGCTGGTGATCGGCGTGGAACGCACGGCGGCGGAAGCCGTACTTGAACAACTGCGCGCACATCCCTTAGGGAAAGACGCGGCCATCATCGGCGACGTAGTTGAGCGCAAAGGGGTGCGCCTGACCGGGCTTTACGGCGTGAAGCGCACGCTGGATCTGCCGCACGCTGAACCGTTACCCCGAATTTGCTAGACCGCACCAAAAGCGGTCAGCGCTGAATGTCTCTTTTTTGCCAGTTTCTATTGGAAAGCAATAATGCCGTATACACCGATGAGCGATCTTGGACAGCAGGGCCTGTTTGACATCACGCGCACACTTTTACAACAGCCCGACCTCGGCGCGCTGAGCGATGCCCTGACGCGGCTGGTCAGGCAATCAGCGCTGGCGGACAGCGCCGCCATTGTGCTCTGGCATAGCGCAACCCACCGCGCGAGCTATTTCTCAACGCGTGATAACGGCAAAATCTTCGAATATGAAGATGAAACGTTTCTGGCCCACGGTCCGGTGCGACGTATTCTCTCCCGCCCGGAAGCGCTGCACTGCAATTTTGACCAGTTTCGCCAGGCCTGGCCGAAGCTGGCAGAGAGCAACCTTTACCACCCGTTCGGCCACTACAGCATGCTGCCGCTGGCGGTGGAAGGGCAAATTTTTGGCGGCTGCGAGTTTATCCGTAATAACGACCAGCCCTGGACCGAGGCGGAGTACGAGCGGTTGCATACCTTCACGCAGATTGTGGCCGTCGTGGCAGAGCAAATCCAAAGCCGCGTCACCAATAACGTGGATTACGACCTGTTGAGCCGCGAGCGCGATAATTTCCGCATTCTGGTCGCCATCACCAATGCCGTGCTGTCGCGTCTCGATATGGACGAACTGGTGAGCGAAGTCGCCAAAGAGATCCATCACTATTTCAGGATCGATGCTATCAGCATTGCGCTGCGCGGCAACCGTAAGGGCAAGCTGAACATCTACTCCACCCACTACCTCGACGAAGCTAACCCGGCGCACGAGCAAAGCGAAGTGGACGAAGCGGGAACCCTGTCTGAACGGGTATTTAAAAGCAAAGAGATCCTGCTGTTAAACCTCAGCGAGCAGGATCCGGTAGCGCCCTACGAGCGGATGCTGTTTAACACCTGGGGCAACAAGATCCAGACCCTGTGCCTGCTGCCGCTGATGTCCGGCAACACCATGCTCGGCGTGCTTAAACTGGCGCAGTGCGATGAAGCCGTATTTACCACCGCCAACCTGAAGCTGCTGCGCCAGATCGCCGAACGTATCTCCATTGCGCTGGATAACGCCCTCGCCTATCAGGAGATCCACCGTCTGAAAGAACGGCTGGTGGACGAAAACCTGGCGCTGACCGAGCAGCTCAACAATGTGGACAGCGAGTTTGGCGAAATCATTGGACGCAGCGATGCCATGTACAACATCCTCAAGCAGGTGGAGATGGTGGCGCAGAGCGACAGCACGGTGCTGATCCTCGGTGAAACCGGCACAGGGAAAGAGCTGATTGCCCGGGCGATCCACAACCTGAGCAACCGCAACAGCCGCCGGATGGTGAAGATGAACTGCGCGGCGATGCCTGCGGGCTTACTGGAAAGCGACCTGTTCGGCCACGAGCGCGGCGCGTTTACCGGCGCCAGCAGCCAGCGGCTGGGCCGTTTTGAACTGGCGGATAAAAGCTCATTGTTCCTCGACGAAGTGGGCGATATGCCGCTGGAGCTTCAGCCTAAGCTGCTGCGCGTTTTGCAGGAGCAGGAGTTCGAGCGTCTCGGCAGCAACAAGCTGATCCAGACCGACGTGCGTCTGATTGCCGCCACCAACCGCGATCTGAAAAAAATGGTCGCCGACCGCGAGTTTCGCAGCGATCTTTACTATCGTCTGAACGTCTTCCCGATCTGCCTGCCGCCGCTGCGCGAACGCCCGGAAGATATTCCGCTGCTGGTGAAAGCCTTTACCGCGAAGATTGCCCGCCGGATGGGGCGAAATATCGACAGTATTCCTGCCGAAACGCTACGCACCCTTTCGGCAATGGAGTGGCCGGGGAACGTGCGCGAGCTGGAAAACGTCATTGAGCGCGCGGTCCTGCTGACGCGCGGGAACGTGCTCCAGCTCTCCCTGCCAGAGGTTACTCTCTCTGAAACGACCGTGGCCGCAAGCGAGCTTGCGAAAGAGGGAGAAGATGAATATCAGCTCATTATGCGAGTGCTGAAGGAGACCAACGGCGTGGTAGCCGGACCGAAAGGTGCGGCGCAACGGCTGGGGCTGAAGCGTACCACCCTGCTCTCGCGTATGAAGCGTCTGGGAATCGATAAAGAGAGCCTGAAATAACCCGTCATTCCGGCGGCGAGCGTCAGCGGGTACATATCGCTCCCGCGCTGGCGCTGGGATATTTGGTGCTCTTTTTCTGTCTGCCTGCGCCGCGCCGTCGCCCTGAGCGTGATTTGTCTTCCACTGCGGCGCTGAGCCGGTTATTTTTTGGGCCGATACTTTTCCGGTAATTCAGGAACCGGACGACGATCGTCGATCAGATGTCGGATGGTCAGAATCGGATGACGCCATAACATACGTGGCCCTGCCCAGCGCATCACCTGCTTCATCTCTGCCCGTCGGGCGGGCTGATAACAGTGCACCGGGCACTGTTTGCAGGCAGGTTTTTCCTCACCAAATACGCATTTATCCAGCCGCTTATCGGCATAAGCCTTAAGCGCCGAATAGTGCCCCTCTTTCTTTATGGCGTGTGGACACCTGTTTTCGTACAGGGCGATCATTCTGGCGATCGTCTTTTTTTCTCGTGAAATACGTTTACCGGACATAACGTCGTCCTCAACAATAAAGTGCATTTATAATACCTTTTTATCCGCACATTTTCAGTTATTGCATTCCGTTTTCTGAAGCGTCCTTCCAGAATTACCCCTCCCCTCGCTGCGTTTTACTGGTATTTTATACAGGTGTAAATAACCGCATTCACCGGAGAGCCTATGCAACAGATCGCGATCGCCAAACCCTATCGGCACTTAAAAGTGGGTTACTTCAGAAAACGTCATGAAGACCGTAAAACGAAAATTCCAAAACGCTACAGCGTACACGCAGCGCTAAGCCTGAAAGGCGACTGGCTTGAACAAGCGGGATTTACCACCAACTCGCAGGTTCGGGTGGGCGTCGAGCACGGAAAAATCATCATTGAATTAATAGCGGAAGATGCCTCGTAAAGTCGTGACTTTTTTCTGCGCCGCACCTTTTTTTCATGCGACAATAGAAGGAACAATCGGCCATTGAGCCGCTCAAAGCGTAATATTTTCAAAGAAATGGATATCATAACTCCATGAGCACAATCGACAATTTCGACGCGCATACGCCAATGATGCAGCAGTACCTGAAGCTGAAGGCACAGCATCCGGAAATTCTGCTGTTTTACCGTATGGGCGATTTTTACGAGCTTTTTTATGACGATGCGAAACGTGCGTCTCAGCTGCTCGACATTTCTCTGACGAAACGTGGCGCGTCGGCAGGCGAGCCCATCCCGATGGCGGGTATCCCGCATCACGCGGTTGAAAACTATCTGGCGAAGCTGGTGAACCAGGGCGAGTCTGTCGCTATCTGCGAACAAATTGGCGACCCGGCCACGTCGAAAGGCCCCGTTGAGCGCAAGGTCGTACGCATCGTGACGCCGGGAACCATCAGCGATGAAGCCCTGCTTCAGGAGCGCCAGGATAACCTGCTGGCGGCGATCTGGCAGGACGGTAAAGGATTTGGCTACGCCACGCTGGATATCAGCTCCGGTCGTTTTCGCCTGAGTGAACCGGCTGACCGTGAAACCATGGCGGCTGAACTGCAGCGCACCAATCCGGCAGAACTGCTTTATGCAGAGGATTTCGCCGAGATGGCGCTGATTGAAGGTCGCCGCGGCCTGCGTCGTCGTCCACTGTGGGAGTTCGAAATTGATACCGCGCGCCAGCAGCTGAACCTGCAATTTGGCACGCGCGATTTGATTGGCTTTGGTGTGGAAAATGCCCCGCGCGGGCTATGTGCCGCAGGCTGCCTGTTGCAGTACGTGAAGGATACGCAGCGTACCGCCCTGCCCCATATCCGTTCAATTACCATGGAGCGTCAGCAGGACAGCATCATCATGGATGCCGCCACGCGCCGCAACCTGGAGATCACGCAGAACCTCGCTGGCGGCATGGAAAATACGCTGGCGTCGGTTCTTGACAGCACGGTTACCCCCATGGGCAGCCGTATGCTCAAACGCTGGCTGCATATGCCGATCCGCAACACCGAAACGCTGATTGGCCGTCAGCAAACCATTGCCGCATTGCAGGATCGTTACACCGAATTGCAGCCGGTGCTGCGTCAGGTGGGTGATCTTGAGCGTATCCTGGCGCGCCTGGCATTGCGTACCGCGCGTCCACGCGATCTCGCCCGTATGCGTCACGCTTTCCAGCAGTTGCCGGAACTGCGCGCTCAACTGGGAGAGATCGACAGCGCGCCAGTGCAAAAGCTGCGCGAAACCATGGGCGAATTTACCGAGCTTCGCGAACTGCTGGAACGCGCCATCATTGATGCGCCGCCTGTTCTGGTGCGGGATGGCGGGGTTATTGCTCCGGGTTATAACGAAGAGCTGGACGAATGGCGTGCGCTGGCCGATGGCGCGACGGATTATCTGGATAAGCTGGAAATCCGCGAGCGTGAACGTCTGGGGCTCGACACCCTGAAAGTCGGCTACAACGCCGTACACGGTTACTATATCCAGATCAGTCGTGGGCAGAGCCACCTGGCACCGATTCACTACGTTCGCCGCCAGACGCTGAAAAATGCCGAGCGCTACATTATTCCCGAGCTGAAAGAGTACGAAGACAAAGTGCTCACGTCGAAAGGTAAAGCGCTGGCGCTGGAGAAACAGCTGTATGACGAGCTGTTCGACATCCTGATGCCGCATCTGGCTGACCTTCAAATGAGCGCCGCTGCGCTGGCCGAGCTGGATGTGCTGGTAAACCTGGCCGAGCGCGCCGAAACGCTGAACTACACCTGTCCAACCTTTACTGACAAACCCGGTATTCGCATTACCGAAGGTCGCCATCCGGTGGTTGAGCAGGTGCTGAACGAGCCGTTTATTGCCAACCCGTTGAACCTGTCACCGCAGCGAAGGATGCTGATCATTACCGGCCCCAATATGGGCGGTAAAAGTACCTATATGCGCCAGACAGCCCTTATCGCGCTGCTCGCCTACATCGGCAGCTACGTTCCGGCGCAGAAGGTTGAGATTGGCCCTGTCGACCGTATCTTCACCCGTGTGGGTGCGGCGGACGATCTGGCGAGCGGTCGCTCTACCTTTATGGTCGAGATGACCGAAACCGCCAACATTCTGCATAACGCGACAGAGAACAGTCTGGTGTTGATGGACGAAGTAGGACGCGGTACCTCCACCTATGACGGCCTGTCCCTGGCCTGGGCGTGCGCGGAAAGTCTGGCGAATAAAATCAAGGCGCTGACGCTGTTCGCGACGCACTATTTCGAACTGACACAGCTGCCAGAGAAAATGGAAGGCGTGGCTAACGTGCACCTTGATGCGCTTGAGCACGGCGACACCATCGCCTTTATGCACACGGTGCAGGACGGCGCGGCAAGCAAGAGCTATGGCCTGGCCGTCGCCGCGCTGGCGGGCGTGCCGAAAGAGGTGATTAAGCGCGCGCGTCAGAAATTGCGTGAGCTGGAAAGTTTGTCACCGAATGCGGCAGCTACGCAGATAGATGGTACGCAGATGTCACTGCTGGCGGTGCCAGAAGAGACCTCTCCGGCTGTGGAAGCGCTGGAAAATCTCGATCCGGATTCGCTGACGCCGCGTCAGGCGCTGGAGTGGATTTATCGGTTGAAGAGTCTGGTTTAGTTTTCTGCGGTCTTTTTTGCCGGGTGGCGGCTTCGCCTTACCCGGCCTACAAAACCCGTAGGCCCGGTAAGCGTAGCGCCACCGGGCAAAAGACCGCACAATATTAACGCCCGGTAAGCACAGCCGCCTCCGGGTTTTTTATTACAGCAGCGGCGGGATCGTCGGCACCTGCGGTGCCTCATCAATATCCTTCTGCGTCATGCGGAACGCTTCCGGGTAATGCTCACGGCTGGTACGGCGCAGCGGTTCGGTATCGCGCCAGGTATACAGACAGTGCTGACACTGGTATACCGTCCAGACACCTTTCACCGGTGATGTTGCCATCACCTCAATATGTTCATCGGCACAACGTGGACAAATCATTTTTTCCTCCTTATTGACGTGCCGCCAGCATCGCGGTCAGTTTTTCGGCCCAGGCTTTGGTTTCAGGGAGATCCTGTACCGGCTGGCTGTAGTGACCACGGTTGTCCGGAGCGACAGGGGTGGTGGCATCAATGATCAGCTTGTCAGTGATCCCCGCCGGGCTGGAGCCGGGGTCAAGCTCCAGCACAGACATATTCGGTAGCTGCACCAGATCGCCAGCCGGATTGACCTTCGATGACAGCGCCCACATCACCTGCGGCAGGTTAAACGGATCGACGTCCTCATCCACCATAATCACCATTTTCACGTAACCCAGACCGTGTGGCGTGGTCATGGCGCGGAGCCCGACTGCACGGGCAAAACCGCCGTATCGTTTTTTGGTGGAGATAATCGCCAGCAGGCCGTGGGTGTACATGGCGTTTACCGCCTGCACTTCCGGAAATTCCGCCTTCAGCTGCTGATAGAGCGGCACGCAGGTAGCGGGCCCCATCAGATAATCAATCTCGGTCCACGGCATCCCCAGGTAGAGAGATTCGAAAATGGGTTTTGTGCGGTAAGAGACTTTATCAATGCGCACGACCGTCATGTTGCGCCCGCCGGAGTAGTGTCCGGTAAACTCACCGAATGGCCCTTCAATTTCACGTTTTCGGCCTTCAATCACCCCTTCGAGGATCACTTCCGACCCCCACGGCACATCGAAACCGGTCAGCGGAGCCGTCGCAATCGGATACGGGCTTTCGCGTAGCGCACCGGCCATCTCATACTCGGATTGATCGTATTTCAGCGGCGTGGCGCCCATCAGGGTGATGATCGGATCGTTACCCAGCGTAATGGCAATAGGCAGGTCTTCGCCGCGCTCTTCTGCCATATGCAGATGCAGCGCGATATCATGCATCGGCACCGGTTGCAGGCCGAGCTTACGCTTGCCCTTCACTTCCATACGGTAAATCCCGACGTTCTGCTTGCCGAAGTGATCGGGGTCGAGCGGATCGCGGGAGACAACGCACGCTTTATCGAGATAAAAGCCCCCGTCACCGTCGTTCAGGCGGAACAGCGGCAGAATGTCGAACAGGTTGATGTCTTCCCCGTCCACCGTGTTCTGCGCCCAGGCCGGATGTGCACGACGCTCTGGCGAGACGGGGAATTTGTCCCAGCGACGAATAAACTCGTCGATCTGTTTTTTCACCGGGGTATTTGCTGGCAGCCCCATCGAAATAGCGTGGTTTTGCCACGAGCCGATAGTGTTCATCACCACACGGGCATCGGTGAAGCCGCGAATATTATCGAACCACAGCGCAGGCGCACCATCGCCAATGCGTCCGGTAGCGTTGGCGGCGGCCGCTAAATCCGGCTCAGCGTTTACCTCTTCCTCAATTTTCAGCAGCTGCCCTTGCTCATCGAGCGCCTGCAAGAAGCTTCTCAAATCATCAAATGCCATCTTTATTCTCCTGTGAAAAATGTTTCGCTGCCTGCAAACCTTCCCAGCGTCGGGCTTTTTTATGCTCCAGACCAAACTGGTCGAGAACGCGGGTCACGATATGCTGGGTTATGTCATCGGCGGTTTGTGGGTGGTTGTAGTACGCAGGCATAGGCGGCACCATCGCCACGCCCATGCGGGAAAGGGCAAGCATGTTCTCAAGATGGATGGTGCTGAGCGGCGTCTCACGCGGAACCAGCACCAGCTTGCGTCCCTCTTTCAGCACCACGTCTGCCGCACGCCCTACCAGCCCTTCGGCATAGCCCGCGCGGATACCCGCCAGCGTTTTCATGCTGCATGGAATGACGATCATGCCGTCGGTGCGAAACGAGCCGGAGGAGATGGTGGCAGCCTGATCGGCCGGGCTATGGACGACATCCGCCAGTGCGGCAACGTCATGCGCAGTGAAGGGCGTTTCCAGCTCAATCGTGGTTTTTGCCCACTTCGACATCACCAGATGCGTTTCCACCTCCGGCATTTCCCGCAGCGCTTGCAACAACGCCACGCCTAATGGCGTACCCGTCGCGCCCGTCATTCCCACAATCAATCTCATTCAGCACCTCAATTAGTTTGTTCGTATACGAACATATTAACTAAACTACGCCTCGATCCTGCTGCTGACAAGATCGTTCGCATACGATCACACTATTCGCTAAAAACTCTCGCGTTAAAATTCAGCCCGAGAGCGGCTATCATAGAGGGAGTATTTTTCCGTCGGAGTGTCCATGGAGTTAAGACAAGAAGCTTTTCACCTGCTACGTCAGCTTTTTCAACAGCATACCGCCCAGTGGCAACACGCATTGCCCGAACTGACCAAACCACAATATGCGGTGATGCGGTCAATTGCTGAAAATCCTGGCATTGAGCAGGTTGCCCTGACTGAAGTCGCGGTGAGCACCAAAGCGACGCTGGCAGAAATGCTGAGCCGCATGGAAGCACGCGGCCTGGTCAGGCGCGAGCACGATCCGGCGGACAAACGCCGTCGGTTTGTCTTTCTGACGGCCGAAGGTGAGGCCCTGCTTGAGAGCAGTAAACCGATTGGAAATGAGGTGGATGAGGCGTTTTTAGGGCGCCTTAACGGCGCGGAACGAGAGCAATTTTCAGCGCTCATTAAAAAGATGATGCAGGGTTAAGTAACCCTGACGCGCATAAAATCAATAAATGTTCGCACTTTCGCGGGCACATGCCGGGCATCGGGATAAACAGCATAGATGCCCTGCTGAGCAAACGTGTACTCCGGTAACAGCGAGACCAGCGTCCCTGTATCCAGTGCGTTACGCACTAGCCACTCCGGCAACAGCGCCACGCCACATCCCGCGAGGGCAAAAGCCATCAACGCCTGGGCACTGTCTGCATACAGGCGCGGCGCTTTTCTGATCTCAAAGGAAACAGGATGCCGATCAACGCCTCTCACCTGCCAGCGCAGCGGCGACGTTAAACGCTCGTGAATGATCCAGTCCGCTTCCGCCAGCTGCTCCAGCGAGTCAACCGGATGGTTTGCCAGCCAGCATGGCGTCGCCACGGGCAGGATGGTGAAGGAGGTCATCAACGCGGCGTGGTAGCGCGAATCTGCAAGCGTGCCGAGCCGGATAGCGACATCGAAGCGCTCGGCGATAAGATCGGCATGCAAAGAGGACGAGACATGCCGCACGCGGAGATCAGGGTGCAGCTGGCTAAACTCAGCCAGCAAAGGCACCACCACCTGCGAGCCATACTCGGGCGTGGTGGTGATCCGCAGTTCTCCCGTCAGCCCGGCGTGGTTGGCGCGAACATCATCCTGCAATCGCTCTGCATCCCGTAACAGCATCACGCTTCGTTGATGAAAGAGCTTCCCCGCTTCGGTCAGCGTCAAGCGTCGGGTGGTTCGCAGCAACAGGGTGACGCCCATCTCCTCTTCAAGCTGACGAATATGAAAGCTGACCACCGCTTTTGTCAGCCCCATCGCCTCCGCCGCGGCGGTGAAACTGCCGGTGTCCGCTACGGCGATAAACATCGCCGTACGCTGTAAATTAAGCATCGCTTGCCTGGTTAACTGTCAAAATAATGTTGACAGTATATCGTCCTTTGTCGCGTTTATCCGTAACGCGCGGGCCGATACGATACGCCACCTCACCGGAGGAACTTCCATGACGTATCGCAGCAAAATCGCCGTCGTCTTTCTGCTCGGCTTTTTCCTTGATTTGATAAACATGTTTATTGCCAGCGTCGCCTTTCCGGCGATGGCTCACGCATTCAATACCACACCTTCCGCGCTTGCTTGGGTAAGTAACGGATACATTGCCGGGCTGACGTTAGTCATCCCATTCAGCAGTATTCTGACGCGCCGCGTCGGGCCGAAGCGCGTTATTCTGCTCTCACTGCTTCTCTTTAGCGCGGCCTCCGTTGCGGCGGGTCTCTCATCTTCGCTGGAAAGTTTGATTGCCTGGCGCGTCGTGCAGGGCGCCGGAGGGGGTTTACTGATCCCGGTTGGTCAGGCGCTGACCTGGCAACAGTTTAAGCCTCATGAGCGGGCCAGACTCTCCTCGGTGGTGATGCTGGTCGCGCTGCTTGCCCCCGCCTGCTCACCGGCTGTGGGCGGCATGCTGGTTCAGACATTCAGCTGGCGCTGGATATTTTTTGCCACCCTGCCCGTCGCCATTGTCACCTTTGTTTTGGCCTGCGCGTGGCTTAAAACAGAACCGTCACCGATAAACACCACCAGAATAGTAAACCTGTCTTTGCTGACGGATCCGCTGTTGCGCTTATCCATGCTTATCTATGTATGCGTACCCGGCATCTTTATTGGCGTGAACGTAACGGGCATGTATTACCTTCAGAGCGAGGCCAATATGACGCCCACCGCAACGGGCATGCTTATGCTGCCGTGGTCTGTGGCATCGTTTTTGGCTATCACCGCGACAGGACGCTATTTCAACCGTATCGGCCCGCGGCCGCTGGTGGTCATCGGTTGCCTTTTGCAGGCAACGGGCATTCTGCTTTTAATCAACGTCGGCCCGGCTATGCTGTTACCTGCCGTTGCGTTTGCGTTAATGGGTGCGGGGGGAAGCCTTTGCAGCAGTACGGCTCAGAGCAGCGCGTTTTTGACAACGCGGCGGGAAGATATGCCTGATGCCAGTGCGCTATGGAATCTGAATCGTCAGTTGAGCTTTTTTGCGGGTACCCTGCTGCTGGCGCAGGCGCTGAGCTTCATGCAAGCTTATTTTACGCCGCTGGCCGCCTGGCACGGGATGTTTATTTTTGCCGCAGTTATCACTCTGCTGCCCGTACTGTACGTCTACCGTCTTAATAACACGCAGTTACTTGCGCAACTGCAACAGGAGCAACCATGACTCATTTCGAACAAGAGATCCTCGACATCCACGTCGCCCTTGAAAACTGGTTAGGTGCAGGCGAAGGCGATCGGGACACCCTGCTCGCCCGTTTTCGTCCGGATTTTCTGATGGTTCCACCGAGTGGCACCCATTTAGATCATCACGCTCTGGCCAAATTTTTATATGCGCAGCGGGGAACCCGACCCGGGCTCAGGATCGGCATTGATGCGCTAACGACGCTTCAGACATGGGACAACGGCGCGGTGCTCCATTACCGGGAGACGCAAACCCGGCCTGGCCAGCCCGTCAACGTGCGCTGGTCAACCGCGGTGCTTAATCAGGAAGGGGATAACATCACCTGGCGTTTGCTGCACGAAACGGCGCAATCGTAAGGCATAAAAAAGGCCCGTCTCACGACGGGCCTTTTCTGACGAATGGTTGCTTACTCGCGGAACAGCGCTTCGATATTCAGACCTTGCCCTTGCAGGATTTCACGCAGGCGGCGTAGCCCTTCAACCTGAATCTGACGAACACGTTCACGGGTCAGGCCAATCTCACGGCCGACATCTTCCAGTGTCGCAGCTTCATACCCCAGTAAACCGAAACGACGTGCCAGCACTTCACGCTGTTTGGCGTTCAGTTCGAACAGCCATTTGACGATGCTCTGTTTCATGTCATCGTCCTGCGTGGTGTCTTCCGGGCCGTTGTCTTTTTCATCGGCCAGGATGTCCAGCAGCGCTTTTTCGGAGTCACCACCCAGCGGGGTGTCAACCGAGGTAATGCGCTCATTGAGACGCAGCATACGGCTTACGTCATCAACCGGTTTGTCGAGTTGCTCTGCAATCTCTTCCGCACTTGGCTCGTGGTCCAGTTTATGGGACAACTCGCGCGCGGTACGCAGATAAACATTCAACTCTTTGACGATGTGGATCGGCAGTCGAATCGTACGGGTCTGGTTCATAATAGCCCGTTCGATGGTCTGACGAATCCACCAGGTCGCGTAGGTTGAGAAACGGAACCCGCGTTCCGGGTCAAACTTCTCAACTGCGCGGATGAGACCTAAGTTGCCCTCTTCAATCAGATCCAGCAGAGCCAGACCACGATTGCCGTAACGGCGGGCAATTTTCACGACCAGTCGCAGGTTACTTTCGATCATGCGACGACGCGAGGCAACATCACCACGCAAAGCACGACGTGCGAAATAGACTTCTTCTTCGGCCGTTAGCAGTGGGGAGTAACCAATCTCCCCAAGGTAAAGCTGAGTCGCGTCCAGCACACGCTGTGTGGCACCCTGCGATAACAGCTCTTCTTCAGCCAAATCGTTATCACTGGGTTCCTCTTCTACTAAGGCTTTTTCGTCAAAAGCCTCTGATCCGTTCTCATCAAATTCCGCGTCTTCATTTAAATCATGAACTTTCAGCGTATTCTGACTCATAAAGGTGGCTCCTACCCGTGATCCCTGGACGAGACACCCTGGCTGGCATGCCCCGTCAATTTATCGCTGCGGTAAATATTGCAGCGGGTTTACGGATTTCCCCTTGTAACGAATTTCAAAATGCAAGCGTGTAGAACTGGTTCCGGTGCTACCCATGGTAGCGATTTTTTGCCCCGCCTTAACTTCTTGTTGTTCCCGGACCAGCATAGTGTCGTTATGGGCGTAGGCACTCAGGTAATCATCGTTATGTTTGATGATAATAAGATTACCGTAACCGCGCAGTGCGTTACCGGCATAGACAACGCGTCCGTCTGCGGTCGCGATGATTGCCTGTCCTTTACTGCCTGCGATATCGATCCCTTTGTTGCCCCCCTCAGAGGTAGCGAAGTTCTCGATAATCTTGCCGTCAGTTGGCCAGCGCCAGGTGGTGATTGACGAGCTGGCATTCTGACTGCTTGCAGTCGGTACAGTAGAGCTAACCACAGGTGCCGTAGTCGGTGCTGTGACAACAGTCGCAGTACCTTTATTATTCGGCAACATTTTGTTAGCACTCTGATCACCTGAATCCTCAGAATACGTAATTACAGGTTGTGAAGCAACCACCGTGGTGGTTTTTTGTGCAGGAGTAACGCTGTTATTTTGCGCAGTTACGTCGGCCGCTGAAACGGTGTTGCCTGGTGTAAGCGGTGTCCCCGTCGCGTTGCCAACCTGAAGCGTTTGCCCGACTTCCAGAGCATACGGGGCCTGGACGTTGTTTCGCTGTGCCAGATCGCGGAAATCGTTCCCGGTGATCCAGGCAATATAGAACAGCGTATCGCCGCGCTTCACGGTATAGGTGCTGCCGCCGGTATAGCTACCTTTCGGAATGTTCCCATACTTACGGTTATACACTATGCGGCCATTTTCAGTCTGAACAGGCTGTTCCACTGCCTGAATCTGCGTAGGCTGCGTAACTGGACGCTGAACCGGCTGGATCTGCGGAGTTTGCTGCGCCGTTGAGGTGCCCATTTTAGGCGGAGGGGTGATCAACATTCCGCTGGACGTGTTACCCGAGCCGCTGGTTCCATTAACGGAACTGACGGGCGCAGGCGCGTTATTTGAACTTGTACAGCCTGCCAGCCAGAGCGAAACCAGTGATAATGCCGCAACACGGCTGATGGTGAATTTTGGGCTTCCCGCGCTCATTTATCCCCCAGGAATGTGTTAACTACCAGTGACTTAAAAATAACCGTGATGGCACGAATCTATCGCGCCACACCATACGCTGAATTTGCCTTAATAACCCTGGAAAAATCCGAGTCTCAGGCCAGTTCGCCCTTAACCAGGGGCACAAAGCGCACGGCTTCCACGGTATCGATAATAAACTCGCCGCCGCGTCGACGAACGCGCTTCAAAAGCTGCTGCTCATCGCCGACGGGCAATACAAGAATGCCACCCTCGTCCAGCTGCGAAAGAAGCGCAGTGGGGATTTCAGGTGGCGCTGCCGTGACAATGATGGCGTCAAACGGGGCGCGAGCCTGCCAACCCTGCCATCCATCGCCGTGGCGTGTCGATACATTATGTAAATCAAGCTGTTTCAGGCGACGGCGCGCCTGCCACTGCAACCCTTTAATCCGTTCCACCGAACAGACATGGTGCACAAGGTGAGCCAGGATCGCGGTTTGATACCCTGAACCGGTGCCAATTTCCAGCACCCGGGACTCTGGCGTTAGCTCCAGAAGCTCCGTCATACGCGCCACCATGTAGGGCTGCGAAATCGTCTGGCCTTGCCCAATGGGCAGCGCCACGTTTTCCCACGCTTTGTGTTCAAACGCCTCATCTACAAACTTCTCACGGGGAACCTGGGCAAGCGCGTTCAGCACCTGCTCGTTGGCGATCCCCTGTGCGCGTAATTGTTCCAGAAGAGTTTGTACACGTTTACTTACCATTGCGCGTTCACTCCGACCCGATCTAACCAGTCCGACACCACATCATGCGCGCTATAAGCGGTTAAATCTACGTGCAACGGCGTAACGGAAACGTACCCTTCATCCACCGCAGCGAAGTCGGTGTCTGGCCCGGCATCGCATTTATCTCCCGGCGGGCCGATCCAGTACAGGGTATTGCCGCGCGGATCCTGCTGGGGAATAACCTGATCGGCAGGATGGCGACTGCCACAGCGCGTCACGCGGATCCCTTTGATCTCGTCCAGCGGGAGGTCCGGCACGTTAATATTGAGGATACGTCCGGTACGCAGCGGCTCGCGGCCAAGCGCACGGAGAATGGAGCAGGTCACCGCGGCGGCTGTGTCATAGTGGGTGTGACCGTTTAACGAGACCGCCAGCGCCGGAAACCCCAGGTGACGCCCTTCCATCGCCGCAGCCACGGTGCCGGAGTAAATCACATCATCGCCAAGATTTGGCCCCGCATTGATGCCGGAGACCACAACGTCCGGCCGCGGGCGCATCAGCGCGTTCACGCCCAGAAACACGCAGTCGGTCGGCGTCCCCATCTGGACGGCAATATCGCCATTCTCAAAGGTAAAGGTGCGGAGTGAAGACTCCAGCGTCAATGAGTTAGACGCGCCACTGCGGTTACGATCGGGAGCCACGACCTGCACATCCGCAAATTCGCGGAGGTGTTGCGCCAGCGTCTGAATACCTGGCGCATGGATCCCGTCATCGTTACTCAGCAATATTCGCATAATCACCCGACGTGTTGATAAGTTCCCTGACAACACTGGTGGCAAAGCTACCTGCCGGCAGCCAGAAGCGTAACTCGACGGTTACGTCATCCCACCAGTTCCAGCTCAGCTGTTGCGGGTAGAGGAGCATCGCACGACGTGCCGCCTCGACCTTTTCCCGCACCAGCAACGATTGTAATTCTGGCGCATCCGCCACCGCTGACTGCTCAGCGGCCAGCGCCTCGCCCTGGGTTCCCCAGTCGCCTGAACCCGGCAAGGCGGCGGTAATCATCAGCGTTTTAGCGTCCACGCGCGACTGGACATCGGCCATCTCTTCGGCCGTTGCCACAAACCAGCTTCCGCGTCCCGCTAATTGTAGCGCATCGCCGACAACAACTTGATTCGCGTCCGGTTTTTTCAGCCGCTCGCTCACAATCTGATTAAACAACGCACTGCGGGCCGCCGACAACCAAAAACTGCGTTTATTACGATCGCGCACCGGTGCACCGCTTTGCGCCCAGCGCAGCGCGCCCAGCAGGTTGCTACCACCGATACCAAAGCGCTGAGCGCCGAAATAGTTTGGTACGCCGCGTTCGTTAATGGCCTTCAGGCGTTTTTCAACGTCCTCGCGTTCGGTCACTTCGCGCAACACCAGGGTAAAGGCATTGCCTTTCAGTGCGCCCAGACGCAATTTGCGTTTATGGCGGGCGTACTCCAGTACCTTACAGCCCTCAAGCTCAAATTTGCTTAAATCGGGCATGGCATTGCCGGGCACGCGGGCGCAAAGCCACTGTTCGGTCACGGCATGTTTATCTTTTTGACCGGCAAAGCTCACTTCGCGGGCGTGAATATTGAGGAATTTTGCCAGCGCGTCCGCCACGAAGCGGGTGTTGCAGCCGTTTTTCAGAATGCGCACCAGGATGTGCTCGCCTTCGCCGTCCGGCTCAAAACCCAGATCTTCCACTACCACGAAATCTTCAGGGTTGGCTTTCAGCAGACCCTTGCCCTGCGGTTTACCGTGCAGATACGTCAGATTGTCGAAATCCGTCATTTGGCCGCCTTCACCAGCAGCGCCACGGCTTCACAGGCAATGCCTTCGCCACGACCGGTAAAGCCCAGCTTCTCCGTGGTGGTCGCTTTGACGTTGACGTCGTCCATATGGCAGCCCAGATCTTCAGCGATAAACACGCGCATCTGAGGGATATGCGGCAGCATCTTCGGTGCCTGGGCAATGATCGTCACATCAACGTTGCCGAGGGTGTAGCCTTTGGCCTGAATACGACGCCAGGCTTCGCGCAGCAGTTCGCGGCTGTCTGCGCCTTTGAAAGCAGGATCGGTGTCCGGGAACAGTTTGCCAATGTCGCCCAGCGCGGCGGCACCCAGCAGCGCGTCGGTCAGCGCATGCAGCGCCACGTCGCCATCAGAATGCGCCAGCAGACCTTTTTCGTAAGGAATGCGCACGCCGCCAATGATAATTGGGCCAACGCCGCCAAAGGCGTGTACATCAAAACCGTGTCCAATACGCATTATGCCTTCTCCTGAGGGGTCGTACGGGTAAGATAAAATTCCGCGAGCTGTAAGTCTTCCGGGCGCGTCACTTTTATATTATCAGCGCGTCCTTCAACAAGCGTGGGGTGGAAACCGCAATACTCCAGCGCCGAGGCTTCGTCCGTAATGGTCGCACCTTCTTTAAGCGCTCGCGTTAAGCAGTCGTGGAGTAATTCGCGGGGAAAAAATTGTGGCGTCAGCGCGTGCCATAGATCGACGCGCTCGACGGTGTGGGCAATCGCCGGTTTACCCGGTTCGGCACGCTTCATGGTGTCACGCACCGGGGCGGCCAGAATGCCGCCCACTTTACTGGTTTCACTCAGGGCCAGCAGACGCGACAGATCGTCGTGATGCAGACAGGGACGCGCGGCATCGTGCACCAGCACCCACTGCGCGTTCCCGGCAGCCTGAATGCCCGCCAGAACGGAGTCAGCCCGCTCTGCGCCGCCGTCAACGACGGTAATCTGAGGATGATTCGCCAGCGGGAGCTGCGCAAAACGTGCATCGCCGGGGCTGATGGCAATAACAACGCGTTTCACCCGGGCATGCGCCAGCAGCGCCGCCACGGCGTGCTCGAGGATCGTTTTATCGCCAATTGAGAGATACTGCTTAGGACATTCTGTCTGCATACGCCGGCCAAAACCTGCGGCCGGCACCACGGCACAGACGTCCGAAAAAGTTGCTGCCATGTCGTAATCCTGGGCCTGATTATCGATTGTTTTGTGCGGAGCCCTGATTGCGTTTAGACGCATCCGGAACCAGGCGATAAAACGTTTCGCCCGGCTTAGTCATACTAAGTTCATTGCGTGCGCGCTCCTCAATCGCCTCCTGGCCGCCATTGAGGTCATCAATTTCAGCAAAAAGTTGATCGTTACGCGCTTTAAGTTTGGCGTTTGTCGCCTGCTGTGCCGCGACGTCATCGCTCACCCGGCTGTAGTCGTGCAGTCCGTTTTTGCCGAACCACAGCGAATATTGCAGCCAGACCAGCAAAGCCAGCAACAGCAGCGTTAGTTTACCCATCCTGCCCCCTGAAAAAACGGCATCATCATCCCATAACTTTCCGCTGGACTCTACTGCGGGGTTTTAATTATGCCGTAAGTTAGCCCATCAGCCATAAAAACAGCAGGCCAAAGATGACCACAACGGTGGCGATAGTGATGAGCGTACTATACAGGAGCTTGCCGTTGAAAAGGGAGTGCAGCGCCACGCCCACCACAACCGCAACGGGCATCAGCGCGAGGAAGAAAGGCCAGGTATAGAGGAAGAAAAAGAGGGTGTTTCCACCGTAGATCAAGAACGGGATACCCAGCGCCAGTAGCCACGACACAAAGCCGACAATCGCCCCAGGGAAGGACCAGGTCGTCTCGTCGTCGGTCGTTAACGGTTCCGACCCGGTGGTAATCATGTAGTTTTCACTGTTGCGCATAGCTAATCCTGTGACCGTGACTCATCGCTCGGGAAGACAGCTCCCGAACGATACCGTCTCAGGATCTGATAATATCGTCCCGTCTGAGCAGGTCTAATAATTGGCTTACTAAATTTGTTACCAATTGTTGACCTTCCAGATGAATCTCAGGGGATTCAGGCGCTTCGTAAACCGAGTCAATACCGGTGAAGTTTCGCAGCTCTCCCGCGCGGGCTTTTTTATACAGCCCTTTCGGATCGCGCGCTTCGCAGATTGCTAGCGGCGTATCCACAAACACTTCAATGAAGCGATTCCGGCCCACGCGCTCACGCACCATCTGACGTTCGGCGCGGTGCGGTGAGATAAACGCCGTCAGCACCACCAGCCCGGCATCCGCCATCAGGCTGGCGACTTCTCCCACCCGGCGAATGTTCTCTTTACGGTCTTCATCGCTGAACCCTAAATCGCTGCACAGGCCGTGACGCACGTTGTCGCCGTCCAGCAGGTAGGTGCTCACTCCCTGCTGATGCAGCGCCTCTTCCAGCGCGCCTGCCACCGTGGATTTACCGGAGCCAGACAGCCCGGTAAACCACAGCACAACCCCACGGTGACCGTGGAGCTGTTCGCGCTGGGCGACGGTGACCGGATGAGGATGCCAGACGACGTTCTCATCATGGGCAGCCATTACTTGCCTCCCAGCAAATCGCGTGCGCCCCAGTGCGGGAAGTGTTTACGCACCAGCGCATTCAGCTCAAGTTCAAACGCGCTGAACTCAGAGGCCACGGTAGCCTGCGTGTTTGGTTCACGGACCATCCCGGCGCCGACGGTGACGTTGGTCAGGCGGTCGATAAAGATCAGCCCGCCCGTCACCGGATTCTGCTGATACGGATCCAGCACCAGCGGCTCGTCGAAGGTCAGATCCACCAGACCGATGCCATTCAGCGGCAGCTCGCTCACGTCACGGTGGGTCAGGTTGTTGATGTCCACCTGGAACTGAATGCCGTCCACGCGAGCGCGGGTTTTCTTGCCGGCAATTTTAATGTCATAGCTCTGGCCTGCGGTCAGGGGCTGTTCCGCCATCCACACCACGTCCACGGATGCGCCCTGCACCGCCGCCAGCGTTTCCTGCGCGTCGACCAGCAGATCGCCGCGGCTGATGTCAATCTCGTCTTTTAGCACCAGGGTTACCGCTTCACCTGCCCCTGCTTCGTCCAGATCGCCATCAAAGGTGACGATACGGGCAATGGTCGATTCCACGCCGGACGGCAGCACCTTCACACGCTGGCCCACGTTGACCGAGCCGGACGCAAGGGTGCCGGAGAAGCCGCGGAAATCGAGGTTCGGACGGTTTACGTACTGCACCGGGAAGCGCATCGGCTGGGTCTCAACCACGCGCTGAATTTCAACGGTTTCCAGCACCTCCAGCAGCGTCGGGCCGCTGTACCACGGCATGTTCGCGCTCTGAGAGGCGACGTTATCCCCTTCCAGCGCCGACAGCGGCACAAAGCGAATATCGAGGTTGCCCGGCAGCTGTTCAGCAAAGGTCAGGTAGCTCTGGCGGATCTCGTCGAATCGCGCTTCGCTGTAGTCCACCAGATCCATTTTGTTCACCGCCACCACCAGGTGTTTGATCCCCAGCAGCGTAGAGATAAAGCTGTGACGACGCGTCTGATCCAGCACGCCTTTACGGGCGTCCATCAGCAGGATCGCCAGGTCACAGGTGGAGGCGCCGGTCGCCATGTTACGGGTGTACTGCTCATGCCCCGGGGTGTCGGCGATAATAAATTTGCGCTTTTCGGTAGAGAAGTAGCGATAGGCGACATCAATGGTAATGCCCTGCTCGCGCTCCGCCTGCAAGCCGTCCACCAGCAGCGCCAGGTCGAGTTTTTCGCCCTGGGTGCCGTGGCGTTTACTGTCATTGTGCAGGGAAGAGAGCTGATCTTCGTAAATTTGTCGCGTGTCGTGCAGCAGACGACCAATCAGGGTACTTTTCCCGTCATCAACGCTGCCGCAGGTCAGGAAACGCAACAGACTTTTGTACTGTTGGGCGTGCAGATAAGCTTCTACGCCGCCTTCATCGGCAATTTGTTGGGCAATAGTCGTATTCATGGCGGCTCCTTAGAAATAACCCTGACGTTTCTTCAGCTCCATGGAGCCTGCCTGGTCGCGGTCAATCACGCGGCCCTGTCGCTCACTGGTGGTCGACACCAGCATCTCCTCGATGATCTCCGGCAGCGTCTGCGCACTGGATTCCACCGCGCCGGTCAACGGCCAGCAGCCGAGAGTACGGAAACGGACCATCTGTTTTTTGATCACTTCACCCGGCTGTAAATCAATGCGATCGTCGTCGATCATCATCAGCATGCCGTCGCGCTCCAGGACCGGGCGCTCTGCTGCCAGATACAGCGGAACGATCTCAATATTTTCCAGATAGATGTACTGCCAGATATCCAGCTCGGTCCAGTTGGAGAGCGGGAAGACGCGAATGCTTTCGCCCTTGTTTATCTGGCCGTTGTAGTTGTGCCACAGCTCCGGACGCTGGTTTTTCGGGTCCCAGCGGTGGAAGCGGTCGCGGAAAGAGTAGATACGCTCTTTGGCGCGGGATTTCTCTTCGTCACGCCGCGCGCCGCCGAAGGCCGCATCAAAACCGTATTTATTCAGCGCCTGCTTCAGCCCTTCGGTTTTCATGATATCGGTATGCTTGGCGCTGCCGTGCACGAACGGGTTGATGCCCATCGCCACCCCTTCCGGGTTTTTGTGCACCAGCAGCTCGCAGCCGTAGGCTTTGGCGGTACGGTCACGAAACTCGTACATCTCGCGGAATTTCCAGCCGGTATCCACATGCAGCAGCGGGAACGGCAGCGTCCCCGGATAAAAGGCTTTACGCGCCAGGTGCAGCATGACGCTGGAATCTTTACCGATGGAGTACATCATCACCGGGTTAGAGAACTCGGCGGCCACTTCGCGGATAATGTGGATACTTTCCGCTTCGAGCTGCCGCAGGTGAGTAAGTCGTTTTTGGTCCATAACCGTTCCTTAAGCCAAATTTACAACAGAAGCGCCGAAGCCTTCTGTGTCGGTTGTGTGTTGGAACCAGGCGAGCGAGCTGTGCAACTGCACCACTTCTCCCACCACGATCAGGGCGGGCATCGGGGCGTCTTTCGCCAGGGTTGCAAGGTCTTGTAAAGTGCCGATGGCGACATGCTGATCGACGCGTGTCCCGCGGGAGATCACTGCTACCGACGTCGCCGCATCGCGACCGTGCTGAATAAGCTGTTCGCTGATGTCTGCCGCTTTCATCGTGCCCATATAAATCGCCAGCGTTTGTCGGCTCTGGGCGAGATGCGACCAGTCAAACGGCGTGCTGTCGGCTTTATAATGCCCGGTCACAAAGGTCACGCTCTGGGCGTAATCGCGATGGGTCAGCGGAATACCGGCGTAGGCCGTGACGGCAGACGCCGCCGTAATGCCGGGGACCACCTGGAACGGGACGCCCGCTTCGGCTGCCGCCTGCAACTCCTCGCCACCACGGCCGAAGATAAACGGGTCGCCCCCTTTCAGGCGCACCACGGTCTTGCCCGCTTTCGCGGCGGCAATCAGCATTTGATTGGTGTCGTGCTGCGGCACGGAGTGCTCGCCGGCACGTTTACCAACGCAGATTTGCTCCGCGTCACGGCGGATCAGTTCGCGAATACCGTCGGTGACCAGATGGTCGTAGAACACGACATCCGCATCCTGAAGAACCTGGAGGCCACGCAGCGTGAGCAGCCCGGCATCGCCCGGCCCGGCGCCCACCAGAATGATCTCCCCGCCCGTACTGCCGGGGTTATCCAGTTCGTCTTCGAGAATTTGTTGCGCCGCCGTCTCGTTACCGGCATGCATCAGGCTGGCAAAGCGGCCGCGAAACACACGCTCCCAGAAGCGACGGCGTTCCGTCACGCTGGTCAGACGCGTTTTAAGGTGGTTGCGCCAGTAGCTGGCCTTCTCCGCCATGCGCCCGAGGCTGGTCGGCAGCAGCGCTTCGATTTTTTCCCGCAGCACGCGCGCCAGCACCGGTGCGGTGCCGCCGGAGGAGATCGCCACCAGCAGCGGCGAGCGGTCAACAATCGACGGGAAGATAAACGAGCACAGCGGCTGGTCGTCTACCACGTTCACCAGACGGTGACGGTCCTGAGCTGCGTCGGAGATTCGGCGGTTGAGCGCCCGATCTTCGGTTGCCGCAATCACCAGCACCACGCTGTCGATCTGAGACTCTTCAAAATCCGCCTCTGCAACGACCTGCACCTGCGCCCCGGCGCGTTGCAGGAACGCGATTTTGCGATCGGCAATTTCACCCGTCCCGACAACCAGTACCGGTCGGTCTTTCAAGGCGGCAAAAAGGGGGAGATAGTCCACAGGCAACAACTCACTAACAACCAGGAATAAAGGGACTATAGGGGGCGGCTTAGACCGAATGAAATTACGAATTGGAATGAGTAGTTACTCAATGGAATAACGCCATGGAAAAGCAAATATCAAAAAGTGCTTAACACGCGAAATTTCGGGCATTTAAGCGCAATTCAAATTGTGTCTACCCGATCACAGTTTCATACTATGCGGGTTAAAATTTTGCTCTGTTTTTAAGGACTCACTATGTTTTCCGCAATGCGCCACCGATTCGTTGCCCTGGCGCTCGGCGTTTGCTTTATCCTTCCGGCTCAGGCAAAAAATCAATCTTACGGTGAAATAGCCAGTATGCAGGCGCGGCATATTGCGACGGTCTTTCCGGGCCGCATGACCGGAACCCCAGCCGAAATGCTCTCGGCAGACTATATTCGTCAGCAGTTTGCGGATATGGGCTATGAGAGCGACATTCGCGCTTTCCACAGCCGCTACATCTATACCTCACGCAATAAAACGCAGAACTGGCATAACGTAACCGGCAGCACGGTCATTGCGGCGCACGAAGGAAAGGCGGCTGAGCAGATTATTATTATGGCGCACCTTGATACCTACACGCCGATGAGCGACGCCGATGTCGATAATAACCTCGGCGGGCTGACGCTTCAGGGACTGGATGACAATGCGGCGGGGCTGGGCGTGATGCTTGAGCTGGCCGAACGCCTGAAGAATATTCCGACGAAATACAGCATTCGCTTTGTTGCGACCAGCGGTGAAGAAGAAGGAAAACTCGGCGCTGAGAATCTCCTTAAGCGCATGACCGCTGAGGAGAAGAAAAATACGTTGCTGGTGATTAACCTCGATAATCTGATCGTGGGAGATAAGCTCTATTTTAATAGCGGACAGAGCACGCCGAGCAGCGTACGTAAACTCACCCGCGACCGCGCGCTGGCGCTTGCCCGCACGCATGGCGTCTATGCCGCGACAAATCCGGGCGGTAACCCCGATTATCCCAAAGGCACGGGCTGCTGTAATGACGGTGAAGTGTTTGATAAGGCGGGCATTCCGGTGCTGTACGTCGAGGCAACTAACTGGGCGCTGGGCAAAAAAGATGGCTATCAGCAGCGCGCTAAATCGAAGGCGTTCCCAAACGGGACCAGCTGGCATGACGTGCGGTTGGATAACCAGCAGCACATTGATAAAACGCTGCCGCAGCGGATTGAGCACCGCAGCCGGGATGTCGTGAAAGTGATGCTGCCGCTGGTGAAGGAGCTGGCGAAAGCGGGGAAAGCCTGATGCAATTAAGCCCGGTGGCGCTGCGCTTACCGGGCCTACAACGGCACGAAACGTAGGCCCGGTAAGGCGTAGCCGCCACCGGGCGAAAAAACATTACCCTTCGTGCAGCCCGCACTCGCGCTTCAGCCCAAAGAATCGCGTCTCTTCTTCCGCCATTCCCGGTTCCCATTTACGCGTGGTATGGGTGTCGCCTACCGACAGGTAGCCCTGATCCCACAGCGGATGGTACTTCAGCCCGTGCTTTTGCAGATACTGGTACACCGTGCGGTTATCCCAGTCGATGATCGGCAGCACTTTGAACACGCCACGCTGCACCGCCAGCACCGGCAGCGTTGCCCGGCTCCCGGACTGCTCGCGGCGGAGCCCAGCAAACCACGTCTGCGCATGAAGATCTTTCAGCGCGCGGTTCATCGGCTCGACCTTGTTGATCTCATTGTATTTCTCGATGCCCTCAACGCCCTGCTCCCACAGCTTGCCGTAACGCGCCTCCTGCCAGGCCGCGCTTTCGGTTGCGCGATAAACCTTCAGGTTCAGCTTGAGCTTGTCCGTCAGCTCGTCGATAAACTGATAGGTCTCCGGGAACAGATAGCCGGTATCGGTGAGGATCACCGGAATGTCCGGACGGATCTGATTCACCAGATGCAGACTGACCGCCGCCTGAATGCCAAAGCTCGACGAAAGCACATAGTCTCCCGGCAGGTTTTCCAGCGCCCACGCCACGCGCCCTTCGGCGTCGAGCTTTTCCAGTTGGGCGTTAGTTTCTGCCAGGGCCAGAATGCTTTCAACTTTTGGCAGGTCATTAAGGGCGTTTAGATCGAGTACGGACATAAGAACCTCGTTTGCCTGTTTCGCCGGGCGGCACTGCGTTTGCCCGGCCTACAAAACCCGTAGGCCCGGTAAGCGAAGCGCCACCGGGCAAAGGATGGATTACTCCCAGAAATCCCTAGCGGGATCGAGCACCGGGCGAATGATACCCGCACGTACCGTAAAGTCGCCGAAGCCTTCACCCGCTTCGCGCTCTTTCGCCCAGCGTCCGATAAGCACGTCGAGCGAATCGAGAATTTCCGGCTCGGTGATGTTCTCGCGGAACATACGCGGAATACGTGTCCCGATACGGTTACCGCCCAGGTGCAGGTTATAGCGACCCGGCGCTTTCCCTACCAGACCGAGTTCGGCCAGCATCGCGCGGCCGCAGCCGTTCGGACAGCCCGTCACGCGCATAACAATATGCTCGTCCGGAATACCGTGTTTTTCCAGAATCGCCTCCACTTTATCAGTGAAGGACGGCAGGAATCGCTCGGCTTCGGCCATCGCCAGCGGACAGGTCGGGAACGACACGCAGGCCATTGAGTTTTCACGCTGCGCGCTCACCGCATTCATCAACCCGTGCTCGCGGGCCAGCTCTTCAATTCTCGCCTTATCGCTTTCCGGCACGCTGGCGACGATCAGGTTCTGGTTGGCGGTAATACGGAACTCGCCTTTGTGGATCTTTGCGATTTCCAGCAGGCCGGTTTTCAGCGGACGGCCCGGATAATCAAGAATACGGCCGTTTTCGATAAACAGCGTCAGGTGCCAGTTATTGTCGATGCCTTTCACCCAGCCGATGCGATCGCCGCGACCGGTGAATTCGTAAGGGCGGATCGGCTCAAACTTGATGCCCGCGCGACGCTCCACTTCTTCTTTGAACGTCTCGACGCCTACGCGCTCAAGGGTATATTTGGTTTTCGCGTTTTTACGATCGGTACGGTTACCCCAGTCGCGCTGGGTCGTAACCACCGCCTCTGCCACGGCCAGCGTGTGCTCCAGCGGCAGGAAGCCGAACTCGCTCGCGGTGCGGGCGTAAGTTTTCTTGTTACCGTGCTCAATGGACAAACCGCCGCCCACCAGCAGGTTAAAGCCGACCAGCTTGCCGTTTTCGGCAATCGCCACGAAGTTCATGTCGTTGGCGTGCAGGTCGATATCGTTCTGCGGCGGGATCACCACCGTGGTTTTAAACTTACGCGGCAGGTAGGTCTGACCGAGGATCGGCTCTTCATCGGTGGTGGCGACTTTCTCCTGATCGAGCCAGATCTCCGCATAGGCGCGGGTACGTGGCAGCAGATGTTCGGAGATTTTTTTCGCCCACTCGTACGCTTCGGCGTGCAGCTCAGATTCGTACGGGTTCGAGGTGCAGAGCACGTTACGGTTCATGTCGTTGGCAGTCGCCAGCGCGTCCAGACCCACGGAGTGCAGCATCTGGTGCACCGGCTTGACGTTCTTCTTCAGAATGCCGTGGAACTGGAAGGTCTGACGGTTGGTCAGACGAATGCTGCCGTAGATTGTGTTTTCACCGGCAAACTTGTCGATCGCCTGCCACTGTTTCGTGGTGATTACCCCGCCCGGCAGACGACAGCGCAGCAGCATCGCGTGACGCGGCTCCAGCTTCTGTTCGGCACGCTCGGCGCGGATATCGCGGTCGTCCTGTTGGTACATACCGTGGAAACGGATCAGCAGGAAGTTGTCGCCTTTGAAACCGCCGGTCAGGCCGTCATTTAAATCTTCGGCAATGGTACCGCGCAGGTAGTTGCTCTCTACCTTCATGCGCTCGGCATCAGTCAGTTTGCCTTCGACCACCAGTGGGCCAGGATGTTTTTCGCTCATTAGTAGACATCTCGCTGATAACGGCGCTCTACGCGCAGCTCACTTAAAAATTCATCCGCCGTTTCGGCATCCATACCGCCGAATTCGGCAATCACTTCCAGCAGTGCCTGCTCAACGTCTTTCGCCATGCGATTGGCGTCGCCGCAGACATAAATGTGGGCGCCGTCATTGATCCAGCGCCACAGCTCTGCGCCCTGTTCGCGCAGTTTGTCTTGTACGTATACTTTTTCTTTCTGATCGCGGGACCAGGCCAGATCGATGCGGGTCAGCACGCCCTCTTTGACGTAGCGCTGCCACTCAACCTGGTAGAGGAAATCTTCAGTAAAGTGCGGGTTGCCGAAGAACAGCCAGTTTTTACCCGGCGCGTCGTCTGCTGCACGCTGCTGCATAAAGGCGCGGAATGGCGCAATACCGGTGCCCGGGCCAATCATAATCACCGGCGTTTCGGGGTTCGCCGGCAGGCGGAAGTTGTCGTTGTGCTCGATAAAGACGCGAACTTCACCCTCTTCTTCCACGCGGTCTGCCAGGAAGCCTGACGCCCCACCCGCGCGCGCGCGGCCTTCGATGTCGTAACGCACCACGCCAACGGTGATGTGGACTTCGTTTTCCACTTCCGCCTGCGAGGAGGCGATGGAGTACAGGCGCGGGGTCAGCGGACGCAGCAGGCCGACCAGCGCGTCAGCATCCAGCTGTGCCGGAGAGAAACGCACCATATCGACAATCGGCGTTGTCGCCGCGTATTGCTGTAACTTCGCCTTATCCCCGACCAGTGGAAGGAGCGATTCGCTGCGGGTTAAGGTGGCGTAGTTTTCAACGATGTTGGCGGTGTTCACCGTCAGTTCGAAATGCCACTGGAGCGCCTCGGAGATCGAGAGCGTTTTGCCGTCCACGATAACCGGTTCATCGCCTTTCAGCCACAGCAGCTCGACCAGCTCTTTCACCAGCGCCGGATCGTTCTGATACCAGACGCCCAGCGCATCGCCAGGCTGGTAACGCAGGCCAGAATCACCGAGATCGATTTCGATATGGCGCACGTCTTTTTCTGAATCACGGCCCGTGATTTTCTGGTTTACCGACAGGCTCGCCGTCAGCGGCGCCTCTTTCGTGTAAGGGCTGGTGTGGATTTCGTTAACGGTGCCGGCTACGGTAACGGCGGCCTGCGCTGGCGTCTCTTTCGGGACGCGGGCCTTCAGCACCTCAACGATACGCGCCCGCCATTCGGCGGCGGCAGCCTGGTATTCCACGTCAGCGTCTACGCGATCCAGCAGGCGCTCTGCGCCCAGCTCCGCCAGCTTGCTGTCGAAATCTTTACCGGACTGGCAGAAAAATTCATAGGACGTATCACCGAGGCCGAAGACGGCAAAGGCGGTGCCCTCGAGCTTTGGCGCTTTTTTCGAGAACAGGAACTTATGCAGCGCGACGGCTTCTTCAGCAGGCTCACCTTCCCCCTGCGTTGACGCCACCACCACCAGCAGTTTTTCTGACGCGATCTGTTTGAATTTATAATCCCCGGCGTTGACCAGGTTAACGTTCAGCTTCGCGGCGAGCAGGTCATCACGCAGCGCTTCGGCCACACGACGGGCGTTGCCCGTCTGCGAGGCGCTAATTAGCGTGATGGCAGGAATTTCAACGGCCGTTGGCGGGACGCCTGCCACAGCACCCGGCTGCTGGTTCAGCATTCCCCAGAAATAGCCGGAGACCCAGGCAAGCTGGGTGGGTGAAAAATCGGAAGTCGCGGCCTGGAGGCGCGCCAGTTGCTCCGGGTTAAGGGGAAGCAAATTTGAAGGTGGGGCCTGTGTTGTCATGCGTCGTTATGTTCCAGTAGCAAAGCGGACTTTAAGCGAATAAATCCAAACTGAAGATAAGGTTAACGGCGGGGATAATAACAATTAAAGAAGGGATGGAAATAATAAATAACCAAATGGACTAACCTGTTTTAGTTATCGTTCTTAACGATAAAAGCGATTAAATAACTATATGAAATAAAACAACAAAAGTCGATAAACACCATGAATACGAGGCGGTGACCGTTCAGAGCCGTTTTAGTTAATGATAAAAATTGTGCTTTCCGGTACTATGCGGCGGTTTTTTCCGCATTCCTGAGAGCTATGATGTCCACCACACTGTTTAAAGATTTCACCTTCGAAGCCGCACACCACCTTCCACACGTTCCTGCCGGGCACAAATGTGGCCGCCTGCATGGACACTCGTTTATGGTGCGTCTTGAAATCACCGGTGAAGTCGATCCCCATACGGGCTGGATCATGGACTTTGCCGAACTGAAGGCCGCGTTTAAGCCGACCTACGATCGTCTCGATCACTACTATCTGAATGATATTCCGGGCCTTGAAAACCCGACCAGCGAAGTGCTGGCGAAATGGATTTGGGATCAGATGAAACCGCTTGTGCCGCTGCTAAGCGCGGTGATGATCAAAGAGACCTGCACGGCAGGCTGCGTCTACCGCGGTGAGTGAATCTCCTCCGTTTCGGCCTCAAGAGGCACGAGCGGCGTAAACTCATAGAGCACCAGCGCATTACTCTCCAGTGATTCTGTCAGTTGCCAGCCGTCATCAATGCGTTCATCGTACAGGGAAAGCGTTGGACGCGCTTTGTGCGCTATCCAGCGCCACATCTCTTCGTCAGGGCCGCTTTCGCTGCCTACCCCTTCAAGCAACGGATAGAGCGCGCCGTTATGCTGATCGAAAAGATGGCGTTTAATTCGCCAAATACCGCGCATGCCCTTCAGGTGTAAATGATACTGCTGGCGAAAACGCTGGATGAATGCTTCTTCACTGGAAAGGAGCGGATTAAAAACCACCACATTACGCAGCAGCAACTGGTAACCATTGTGATGGCGCGTGAGCAGAACACGCCCGTCGTTTACCAGCACCTCGCCCCGCAGGCGTTGCCAGAGCCAGAGTACCCAATAAACCGGCCGTGGGAGACCATGGTTGTACTGTAGCGCAAGGCTTGAGGTATCGATGGTATTGTTCGCACGAGCTTCACCCTGAAGGCCCGAATTGAGCCAGAATCCCCCTAGCCAGACCTGCTCCGATAGCCCGAGCAGGCTCTGCATCAGCAGCGCCCCACGAAAAAACCAGCCGTTTGTCGCCCGCGTGTTCCCGGTGAGGGTATTCCAGGAGAGAAGCCAGACGGGAAGCGAACATTTGCGCAGACGAAGGGCGGCGATAATCTGGCGGATCTTCTGTACCGGATAATTTTCTGTAGAAGAGAGTTGGGCTGGCTCCCGCTGCGCAGGATCGAGAAGTTCATTGGCATCGGCTGAACAGGCAAGAAAATCGGCCTGCATCAGGATGGCTGAGCTGAACAGGGTATTGTCGCTCACGCCCGCGCTGTCGGGTGAAAATCGATGCCATAAACCAAACTTTGCCTGTGGCAGATAGTTGCGTATGACGTTTTGCTGCGCCAGCCAGACCTGCTCCCGGGTCTCCTCACTCGCCTGTGTTGACCAGTGCATGACAAAGTGCCAGCCCGCGGTGATCTCGGGCGAAAAATGATTGACCGACCGTTGTAAAAAACGGGCAAGTAGATCGCGACGGGTCGTTACGCCGGTGTGCAGCAGCACCGTCCATTGCTTTTTTGCCAGCCAGGTGAAGAGCTGATGCAGATTGTACCAGCAGGCGTAGCCCGCCATCTGGGGGTCATCCCACCCGGTGGCAAACAGACGGCTGCTGAGAAAAGGTTCGGCGATATCAATTCCCTCTATGGGAATGGCCTCATTTATCGCTTCAAGATTCTGACGAATGTCCTCACGCAGTAAATCGTCGAGCTCACGCAGGGTAATGACCACCCGCATACGACGCAGCGAGGTGGAGAGAGGATTAAGCTGCTCAAGATCCAGTGTCTGCTCCTGCTGCGGTCGATCGATAAGCGGGGAGGCTCCCCAGCCGCGCGCCACCGGTTCATTGAGCAGGCTAAACAGCTTATCCATGGCCACCGGATAGCGCTGCTCACACCTGTCCGTACGAACACGTGTGGCCTCCGGGTGCTGGCGTCGGGACTTACGAAACTCACCCGGGGACATATTGTGAACACGCCGAAACCGATCGGTCATCATACGCGTGCTGGCGAAACCCTGCTCAAGCGCAATCTGATGCAGCGGTCGGTTCGTCAGACGGAGCGCGTCAGCCGCCTTTTCCAGCCGCAGGGTGGTGATGTACTGCATGAAACTGATCCCCACCTCCTTTCTAAAGAGACGAGAGAGCCAGGCTTCAGAGACATATTCACTCGCGGCGATTTCCGCAAGCGTAATACGGCGAGAATAACTGGCATTGATCCGCTCTATCACCCGGGCAATGCGTTTGCTGTGCGCTGGGGAAAGTTCACGGGACAAAAACCGGGCGGGCTGCTGAAAGCGGCTGGTCAGCAACAGCAATATCTCGCTCAGCCAGCGGTACGCCTCCAGCCGGTAGCGGTGTGGGTCGTTGATGAGGGTGACCACAAGAAGCTGGCGCAGCAGATCGCGAAGCGCATCGCATTGGGGCCAGACGCCTCCGGCTTCTGCCGGTATAGCGTAATCATGGACAAAAAAATCATTGCAGAGCTGGACCACCCAGCGCCCGGAAAGGGACACGCGCAGGGTGATATTTGCCGTTTCGCTCGTGAACTGCCAGCGCCGATGACGGTTGATGATGGCAAGGGTATTGGCCTCCAGGATGTCACGTCCCACATCGGTATTCAGCTCAGCCCGCCCTTCCAGCACCCAGAGCAACGTTAGCGTATCGCCTTCATCCTCCACGCAGTGGCGAATGTCCTGGATCTCCACCCAAAATTCATCTCCCCGCTGATTCATCTTTCCCCTCATCAAAGACAAATAATGACCGGCTCTTTTTTGTCATAACGGAATTGTATGAAAAACAATCAAAACAAAACCGTCGCTTTACAACAAAAAAATGCATTTTCTGGCAGTGCGATCGTCATAGACTCGAAATTATCACCGTTTGGCATAAAAAGGATAACAAAAATGACACATCCAATTATCGAAGCTCTGCGCGGCAAAGAAGCCCAGTTCACTGAATTACGTCGCTATTTTCATCAGCATCCTGAAATTGGTTTTGAGGAGCACAATACGAGCGATCGCGTTGCGGCGTTGCTTGAGGAATGGGGATATGAGGTTCATCGCGGCCTGGCGAAAACCGGTGTGGTCGGCACGCTGAAGGTGGGTAACGGGCCTAAACGCCTGGGTCTGCGCGCCGACATGGATGCGCTGCCTATGCAGGAAAACAGCGGCAAGGCCTGGAGCAGTACCGTTGAGGGTAAATTCCACGGCTGCGGTCATGACGGCCACACCACAACGCTCCTGTATGCAGCGGAGTACCTGGCACGCACCCGCAATTTTAACGGCACGCTGCACCTTATTTTTCAGCCTGCGGAAGAACTTCTGTATGGCGGACGCGTTATGGTAGAGGACGGTTTGTTTGACCTGTTCCCCTGCGACCACATTTTTGGTCTGCACAATATGCCGTCACAGCCCGTCGGAAAAATTGGTCTGCGCGATGGCGCCATGATGGCCTCATCGGACACCCTTCATATTGAGGTTAACGGCGTGGGGGGTCACGGTGCGGTGCCAGAACATACCGTAGATGCCACCCTGGTTGCCTGTCATATCACTATCGCTTTGCAGTCCATTGTTTCGCGCAATATCACCCCTTTTCAGCCTGCCGTCGTTACCGTAGGCAGCATTCAGGCTGGACATGCCCCCAACATCATCAACGACAAAGTATTGATGAAACTTACCGTGCGCACGCTGGATGAAAGCGTGCGGCAAACCGTGCTACAGCGCATCCATGATATCGCCGTTGCGCAGGCGGAAAGTTTCAATGCCACGGCTACCATTCGACACATTAATGGCAGCCCGGTACTGAAAAACAATCCGCAAGCCAATGAGATGGTGCGCAGCGTCGCCACCGATCTGTTCGGTCAGGATTCCGTCGCGGAGGTGAATGCGTTTATGGGCAGCGAGGACTTTGCGTTCATGCTCGAGAAAAATCCCAATGGCTGTTATTTCACCCTTGGCGCTGGCGATGAGCCTGACCGCTGCATGGTGCATAACCCGGGCTACGACTTTAACGACACTATTCTCCTCACCGGCGCGGCGCTGTGGGCCGCACTGACCGAACACTATCTGCGCTGATTCGCACCTTCCCGGGAGGGCTGCATTATGAGTACCGTTTCCCTGACAGACGCATCCGCCTACGCCGGTAACGATCGGCTGCTGGCGGGTATCGTCATGAGCGTTCTGACCTTCTGGCTGTTTGCCCAGTCGGTTATCAACGTGGTTCCGGCCATGCAGAATAGCCTCGACATTGCCCTCGAAACCCTTACGCTGGCCGTCAGCCTGAGCGCGTTGTTTAGCGGCTGTTTTGTCGTAGCCTGCGGTGGGTTTGCCGATAAGTTTGGGCGCATGCGCCTGACCATGACAGGCCTGATTTTGAGCATGATCGGAAGCGGTCTGCTGTTCATTTCATGGGAGCCCGTCCTGTTTCTGTTGGGAAGAGCGATACAGGGGCTATCCGCGGCCTGCATCATGCCCGCCACGCTGGCGCTGATTAAGACCTGGTATGAAGGGAAAGCACGCCAGCGCGCAATCAGCTTCTGGGTTATTGGTTCATGGGGCGGGAGTGGCCTG
This sequence comes from Enterobacter cloacae complex sp. 402C9, assembly GCF_050030745.1. Lineage (NCBI taxonomy): Bacteria > Pseudomonadati > Pseudomonadota > Gammaproteobacteria > Enterobacterales > Enterobacteriaceae > Enterobacter > Enterobacter cloacae complex sp. 402C9. Next base: position 3,687,033 of record NZ_JBLGUW010000001.1, read on the forward strand.
AGCTCGTTTGTGGGAGGCGCCATCGCCACCACGCTGGGCTGGCGCTGGATTTTTATTTTGTCGATAGTGGTGGCTCTGGTCGCGCTATTGCTTATCCGCGCCACGCCGGAAAGCCGCAGCCCTGATGCGTGTCGACACAAGCTGGATATCAGCGGCCTGGTGAGTTTTGTCCTTATGCTGGTGCTGTTCAATCTGTTTATCAGCAAAGGACACAGCTGGGGCTGGAGCAGCAGTTTATCGCTTCTTGTACTGTGTGGAGCCGTGATTGCACTGATGTGCTTTGTCGTTACCGGGCGGCGGAAGGGCGATGCGGCATTGATCGATTTCGCCCTGTTTAAAAACCGTGCCTATAGCGCCTCGGTATTCTCAAATTTCCTGCTCAACGGCTGCATTGGCACCATGATGATCGCCAGCATCTGGTTGCAGCAAGGCCATCATCTGTCACCGCTACAGACCGGCATGATGACGCTGGGGTATCTGGTTACCGTACTGGCGATGATCCGGGTGGGTGAAAAACTGCTTCAGCGCTATGGCGCCAGGCTGCCGATGATGACCGGCCCGCTGCTGACCGCAACAGGTATTACGCTGATTTCATGCACCTTCTTAAGCAAAGAGGTCTACATTGTCACCGTCTTTCTGAGCAATATTTTATTCGGGCTGGGGCTCGGATGTTACGCCACGCCCTCAACGGACACGGCGGTAATGAATGCCCCTGAAAACAAAGTGGGGGTGGCTTCAGGGATCTATAAGATGGGCAGTTCCCTGGGCGGCGCAATGGGGATCGCGGTCACCGCATCGCTATACGCCCTATGGCTGCCGATGGGAACGGCCAGTGCCGCGCAGTATGCCTTGCTGTTCAACAGTGCGATTTGCCTTGGGTCGGCAGTCGTGACCTGGGCTTTACTGCCAACAACAAAAGCCCCGCGTTAAGCGGGGCCACACAAGTATCAGGCAATGTTCAGATATTTGTGCGTCTGCATCGACAGGCGCCAGTTGCGGGCGATACAGGTTTCAATGCACAGACGGGTTGCATCGTCTTTCTGGCTGATAGGCTGTAGCGCGATCACGCGCTGCTTCTCATCCGTCAACGTCGCCAGCAGTTCGTCCAGCGCTTCGATGTCACGCACGCGCCCCACCGGATGTTTGATCTCATCCGCACGCTCAAGCGCCCGCGACAACACGTCATAACCGCCACGCATATTCACTTTCGGTGAAACCGTTACCCACGTTGAATGGGAGCAGCGCACTTCATGGGTACCGCTGGTTTCGATCTGACAGCTATAGCCGTTCTTCTCGAGCAGTTCGGTGAGGGGCATCAAATCGTGAATGCAGGGTTCCCCGCCGGTGATCACCACATGCCGCGCCGTCCAGCCCTGACGACCAATAATGGCAAGCAGATCTTCCGCGCTGCCCGCGCCCCATTTATCGCTCTCTTTGGTTTTCGCCAGAATGCTGAACAGCGACACTTCCCGATCTGCGAGCTTATCCCACGTATGTTTGGTATCACACCAGGCGCAGCCAACCGGACATCCCTGTAAACGAATAAAGATAGCGGGAACGCCGGTAAAGTAACCCTCGCCTTGCAGGGTCTGGAACATCTCGTTAATCGGGTACTGCATAGTCAACTCTGTTAAGGGAATAAACGATAAGTATCGCAGATCCCCGTCAGATGATCATGCTCCATCGGTGCTTTGCGCGCCAATTGCCGCCATAAACCGTTCCGTAATTTGCTGCGGTCGGGTGATCGCCCCGCCGACGACAACCGTATGCGCCCCCAACTCCAGACACCTGGCCGCGCGATCGGGGGTATCCACGTTACCTTCGGCAATCACGGGGATCGTGACGGCAGACAGCACCTCTTTCAAAAACGCGCAGTCATTTTCCGGTAGCGAATGGCCCGCGGTCTCTGCCGTATAACCGTAAAGGGTGGTTCCGACACAATCAAACCCCAGCGCCTGCGCGGTCACGGCCTCCTGCACGGTGGCAATATCCGCCATCAGCAGCAGCGAAGGGTAACGGGTGCGGATCTGCGCGATCAGCATGTCCAGCGATACGCCACCGGGCCGTTTCCGGGCGGTCGCATCCAGCGCAACGATGTCCGGGGCGACCGCCATCAGCTCATCCACTTCTTTGAGCGTTGCGGTGATAAACACCTCGCTATCCGGATAGTCCCGTTTGATGATGCCGATGACCGGCAGTGAGACCAGCCCTTTGATAGCCTTGATATCCACCACGCTATTGGCGCGGATCGCAGCGGCACCGCCCTGGGCTGCCGCCAGCGCCATTCGCGACATAATAAACGGGCTGTGCAGCGGTTCATTTTCCAGCGCCTGGCAGGAGACGACCAGTTTTCCTTTCAGGTTATCCAGTACAGTTTTCATTACGATAAGATCTCTTCCACTTCGTTTTTGATAAGGGTGACGTGCGGGCCATAGATGACCTGGACACCGTTGCCGCGGACGATAACGCCGCGCGCGCCGGTCGCTTTCAGTGCTGCTTCATTGACTTTGCTACCGTCTTTCACCGTGACGCGAAGACGCGTGGCGCAGCAGTCAACGTCATCCAGATTGTCTCTTCCACCCAATCCGGCGACCACCGCCGCGGCACGCTCGCTTTGCGGCAGGGTAGCCTCGTCAGCCAACGCCTCCTTTTCACGGCCCGGCGTGGCAAAATCAAAACGTTTAATCAGATAGCGGAAAGTACAGTAGTAAAGGAAGAACCACGGTACGCCTACCAGCGGGACGAACATCCAGTTAGTTTTCGCTTCACCCTGCAAAATGCCGAACAGCACGAAATCAATAAACCCGCCGGAGAAAGTTTGCCCGATGGTGATATGCAGCATGTGCGCGAGCATAAACGCCAGCCCGTCAAACAGCGCATGAATGACGTACAGCACCGGCGCAATAAACAGGAATGAGAACTCGATGGGCTCGGTAATGCCCGTCAGGAAAGAGGTTAACGCCGCTGACAGCAGCAGCCCGGCTACGCGCTTCTTGTTCTCGGGTTTAGCCGTGTGGTACATCGCCAGGCAGGCGCCCAGCAGGCCAAACATCATCGTAATAAAGCGCCCGGACATGAAGCGCGACGTGCCCTCATAGAAGTGCTGGGTGTTCGGGTCCGCGAGCTGAGCAAAGAAGATCCGCTGCGTGCCCTCAACCAGGTGACCGTTAACAATTTCACTGCCGCCAAGCGCGGTGGTCCAGAACGGCAGATAAAAGATGTGGTGCAGGCCAAACGGGCCAAGCATGCGCAGGATGAAGCCGTACAGCAATGTCCCCAGATAGCCGGTGGCATCCACCAGACCGCCAAGGCCAAAGATCAGCTTCTGAAAATGCGGCCAGACCACGGTCATCAGCGCGCCGACGAGTATCGCCGCCAGTGAGCTGATAATGGGTACGAAGCGTGAGCCGCCAAAAAAGCCAAGGAATTGCGGAAGCGCGATTTTATTAAACCGATGATGCAGTGCGCAGGTCACAAGCCCAATAACGACCCCACCAAACACGCCCGTTTCCAGCGTCTGAATACCCAGCGTCATGCCCTGCCCTACGGCGCCCGGGTTCTCATGCGCCAGTTTTCCGGTCAGGATCAGCAGCGCATTGATAGTGGCATTCATCACCAGATAAGCGAGTAATGCCGCCAGCCCTGCCGTACCTTTATCATTTTTTGCCAGCCCAACGGCGACCCCAACAGCAAACAGTACCGACAGGTTTGCGAACACAATCGAGCCTGCACTGCTCATGATGGTAAAGATGGCCTGTAGCCAGCCAACGTCTAAAAATGGATACGCGGTAAGCGTATTCGGATTCGATAGCGCCCCGCCGATCCCCAACAACAGACCTGCTGCGGGCAGTATGGCGATAGGTAACATAAAGGATTTGCCAAAGCGCTGCGCTTTTTCAAACCATCCGCCGGAAGACGCTCCGCTGAACATTTGCATCATTTTATTATCCCCCTGGTTGTTGATGAAAATTTTTACCACATATAATTTTAACTGTGAAAATTACCACCAAAAACCAGGACGCCGATCATACTTTTTCGAAATGACTGGCATCTCTCCCCCGCTTTCCGCCACACTAGTTGGCAGAGAAACGCATTAAGGATCTAGCATGTCGGACCATGAAAACCTGCTGCTGAAGCTACGCCAGGAGGCTTCCGGGTACAGCCCAACGCAACAAAAACTGGGGGAGTTTGTTCTCAACGATCCTGCCAGGGTGCTCTACCTGACGATCACCGAGCTGGCGCGTGAAAGCGGCACCAGCGAGGCCAGCGTCACACGCCTTTGCCGCACGCTGGGCTGTAAGGGATATAACGAATTTAAAATGGCGCTTGCGCTGGATATTCAGCAGGGTTTGCCAGAGCGTCAGGCAGGAGATGCGATAGATAACGTGGTGGATGAGTCTGTCCAGGCGCTGCAAGATACCGCAAAACTCCTCGACCGGGCCCAGCTTGAACAGGCGACACTGGCCCTGCATCAGGCGCAATCAGTGCAAATTTACGGGGTGGCGGCCAGCGCGATTCTGGGAGAGTATTTGCATTACAAGCTGCTGCGACTCGGCAAACCTGCACAGCTGTTTAGCGATATGCATCGCGCCGCCATGAATGCGACGACGCTCTCAAAAGAGACGCTGGTGGTGGCCATCTCAAGTTCTGGCTCTACACGGGATCTGCTTCACGTGGTGAAACTCGCCCGCAAGCGTGGCGTTAAGGTACTGGCGCTCAGCAATACACCCCGCAGCCCGCTGGCCTCCCTGAGCGATTTACAGCTGGTTGCAGCCAAGCCCGAGGGACCGCTGAGCGCGGGTGCGCTCAATGCCAAGGTTGGCGTGATGCTGCTGGTTGAACTGCTTACCACTTCCCTTATTGCAGTAGACAGCCATTACGGTGACGTAAGCCAGCAAACGGCCAGCGCCACGCTGCCGCTTCTGCTATAGAAAACAAAAAACCCGCCGAAGCGGGTTTTTTCATAAGAACGAAAGTTCAGGCTTATGCCTGGCCTTTGATCTCTTTACGACCGTTGTAAGGTGCTTTTTCGCCCAGCGCTTCTTCGATACGAATCAGCTGGTTGTATTTAGCAACACGGTCAGAACGGCTCATAGAACCGGTTTTGATCTGGCCAGCAGCGGTACCCACAGCCAGGTCAGCGATGGTAGCGTCTTCAGTTTCGCCAGAACGGTGAGAGATAACAGCGGTGTAGCCAGCGTCTTTCGCCATTTTGATCGCAGCCAGCGTTTCGGTCAGAGAACCGATCTGGTTGAATTTGATCAGGATGGAGTTAACGATGCCTTTCTCGATGCCTTCTTTCAGGATCTTGGTGTTGGTTACGAACAGATCGTCACCAACCAGCTGGATTTTGTCGCCCAGTACTTTGGTCTGGTATGCGAAACCATCCCAGTCAGACTCGTCCAGACCGTCTTCGATAGAAACGATTGGGTACTGTTTGGTCAGGTCTTCCAGGAAATGGGTGAACTCTTCGGAGGTGAACGCTTTGTTGCCTTCGCCAGCCAGAACGTATTTACCGTCTTTGTAGAATTCAGATGCTGCACAGTCCATCGCCAGGGTGATGTCTTTGCCCAGCTCGTAGCCTGCTGCTTTAACCGCTTCAGCGATAACAGCCAGCGCTTCTGCGTTAGAACCCAGGTTTGGCGCGTAGCCACCTTCGTCACCAACAGCAGTGTTCATACCTTTAGCTTTCAGAACTTTAGCCAGGTTGTGGAACACTTCAGAACCCATACGCACCGCTTCTTTCAGGGATTTCGCGCCAACAGGCTGAATCATGAATTCCTGAATATCAACGTTGTTGTCTGCGTGCTCACCACCGTTGATGATGTTCATCATTGGTACAGGCATGGAGTATTTGCCTGGGGTGCCGTTCAGTTCAGCGATGTGCTCGAACAGTGGCATACCTTTAGCAGCAGCTGCTGCTTTGGCGTTCGCCAGGGAAACTGCCAGGATTGCGTTCGCACCGAAGTTAGATTTGTTTTCAGTACCGTCCAGATCGATCATGATCTTGTCGATGCCAGCCTGATCTTTGGCATCTTTGCCAACGATAGCCTGAGCAATAGGACCGTTAACAGCGCCAACCGCTTTCAGTACGCCTTTGCCCATGAAACGGGATTTGTCGCCATCACGCAGTTCCAGCGCTTCGCGGGAACCTGTAGATGCGCCTGATGGAGCAGCAGCCATACCGACGAAACCACCTTCCAGATGAACTTCGGCTTCAACGGTCGGGTTACCACGGGAGTCGATGATTTCACGACCGATGACTTTAACGATTTTGGACATTAGATTTTCCTCAGTACAAGTTAAACTAAAACTCCAGACAAACAACGCGTACCTGGGGTACGCGTTGCCGTTCTAACTTTTTTTACTTCGCCTGACGCTTCTGGTACTCGCTGGCGGCTTTCACGAAGCCTGCAAACAGCGGATGCCCGTCACGCGGCGTTGAAGTAAATTCCGGGTGGAATTGGCAGGCCACGAACCACGGATGGTTTGGCACTTCGATGATCTCGACTAACTGATCATCCCCGGAGCGGCCTGCAACACGCAGACCTGCAGCTTCAATTTGTTTCAACAACATGTTGTTGACTTCATAGCGGTGACGATGGCGCTCGGTAATCACCGGCTCGCCGTACAGCTTGCGAACCACGCTATCGTCTGACAGCTGGCAGGCCTGTGCGCCAAGACGCATGGTGCCACCCAGATCGCTCTTCTCGGTACGGACTTCGACGTTACCGTCTTCGTCGCGCCATTCCGTAATCAGCGCCACGACAGGGTACTTACAGTCTGGCACAAATTCCGTAGAGTTCGCGTTTTCCATTCCCGCTACGTTGCGCGCAAATTCAATCAGCGCAACCTGCATACCCAGGCAGATGCCGAGGTATGGAATATTGTTTTCACGCGCATAGCGTGCAGTGGCGATCTTGCCTTCAACACCACGGTAGCCGAAGCCGCCAGGGATGAGAATCGCATCCAGATCTTTGAGAATTTCGACGCCGCGCGTTTCAACATCCTGCGAATCAATCAGCTTGATGTTGACGGAGACGCGATTCTTCAGACCACCGTGCTTCAGCGCCTCGATAACTGACTTATAGGCGTCCGGCAGTTCAATATACTTGCCGACCATACCGATAGTCACTTCGCCGCCCGGATTGGCTTCTTCGTAAATCACCTGCTCCCATTCAGACAGGTTAGCTTCCGGACAGTTCAAGCTGAATCGTTTACAAATATAATCGTCCAGACCCTGTGATTTCAACAGGCCCGGGATTTTATAAATGGAATCGACGTCTTTCATTGAAATAACGGCTTTTTCAGGCACGTTACAGAACAATGCAATTTTCGCGCGTTCGTTCGCCGGAATCGCGCGATCGGAACGGCAAACCAGGATATCAGGCTGAATACCGATGGAGAGCAGCTCTTTAACAGAGTGCTGAGTCGGTTTGGTTTTCACTTCACCTGCTGCCGCCATGTAAGGCACCAGCGTCAGGTGCATGAACAGCGCGTTCTCACGACCAATATCTACCGCCAGCTGACGAATCGCTTCGAGGAACGGCAGGGATTCGATATCCCCTACGGTACCGCCGATTTCAACCAGCACAACGTCATGCCCTTCGCCACCGGCAAGGACACGCTCTTTGATGGCGTTAGTGATGTGTGGGATGACCTGCACGGTCGCGCCCAGGTAGTCACCACGGCGCTCTTTACGCAGAACGTCAGAGTAGATACGGCCAGTCGTAAAGTTGTTACGACGAGTCATTTTGGTACGGATGAAACGCTCGTAGTGGCCAAGATCCAGATCGGTTTCAGCGCCGTCTTCAGTAACGAACACTTCCCCGTGTTGGGTTGGGCTCATGGTGCCTGGATCGACGTTGATGTACGGATCCAGTTTCATCATGGTCACATTGAGGCCACGGGCTTCAAGAATGGCTGCGAGGGAGGCTGCGGCAATGCCTTTACCCAGAGAGGATACGACCCCGCCGGTCACAAAAATATAGTTCGTTGTCATGCTGAACCTGAGAAGTTAGGGTGAAACGATGGAATAACCAGGACGGGAAAGTAGTATACCCGAACACGACGAGCGCCACAAACTTTCATTCTCCGTCTCCTTCCCAGGCCATGACAAACATAAGGAGTGAGAAAATAGCCCCTTTTGGGTAAATGTTTTTGACACAAATCAAGCGCTTGTCATTTAAAAAATCACACAAATTGCGCTTGATCGCAAAATTTCGTTAGAGATCATGTTCCTGGCGTTTTACTTCCTGCCAGACTTCTTCCATCGCCTCGAGGTCAATGCCGCTCATTTCCAGGCCGCGCGAGGCCACAATGCGCTCAACCTCGCGGAAGCGACGTTCGAATTTAATGTTCGCTTTTTGCAGGGCGGTTTCCGCTTTTACACCGAGGTGGCGAGAAAGGTTGACGGTCGCGAACAGCAGATCGCCCATCTCCTCTTCCAGCTTTGCTTCATCCACAACGGCCTGCTGCGCTTCATGCATCACCTCGTCGATCTCTTCGTGCACTTTTTCCAGCACCGGGCCGAGAGAGGTCCAGTCAAACCCTACCGCCGAGCAGCGCTTTTGAATTTTGTGCGCGCGCATCAGCGCAGGAAGGTTCAGGGGAATGTCGTCCAGCGCCGAGTGCTGGGATTTTTCAGCGCGTTCGGCGCTTTTGATCTGCTCCCAGCGCGCCAGCACTTCCGCACTGTTGCCTGCGGAGGCATCGCCAAAGATATGCGGATGACGGCGCTCCAGCTTGTCGCTGATAGCGGCGCAGATGTCGTCAAAGTTAAAGCGCCCCTCTTCCTGCGCCATCTGTGCGTAGAACACCACCTGGAACAGCAGGTCGCCCAGCTCACCGCGCAGGTCGTCGAAATCTTCGCGCGAAATCGCGTCCAGCACTTCGTAGGTTTCTTCCAGCGTGTAAGGCGCAATGGTGGCGAAAGTCTGCTCTTTATCCCACGGGCAGCCGTTTTCCGGGTCGCGCAGGCGTTTCATGATGCCAAGCAGGCGGTCGATTTGAGTCATAGTTCTGTCCTGATGTCAAAATGCCGAGTGGCGGCGTTGCCTTACCCGGCCTACAGAAGAGGATGTTCAGCCGCCGTGCAGACGACGCGCGTCAATCACATCCGGCACCTGGTTCAGTTTACCGAGCACCCGGCCCAGCACCTGCAGGTTATAGATTTCGATGGTCATATCGATGGTGGCAAGCTGCTCGCGGGTATCGCTGCGGCTGGCAACGCCCAGCACGTTGACCTTCTCGTTGGCGAGAATGGTGGTGATGTCGCGCAGCAGGCCACTGCGGTCGTTGGCAGTGACGCGCACCACCAGCGAGTAGCCAGCGGAGTAGCTTTCACCCCAGACGGCTTCCACGATACGTTCCGGCGCATGCGATTGCAGCTCAGCAAGCTGATCACAGTCGGAGCGGTGAATTGAGATCCCGCGCCCCTGGGTGATAAAGCCGACAATATCGTCACCCGGTATCGGCTGGCAGCAGCGGGCAATATGGTGCATGAGGTTACCCACCCCTTCAACCACCACGCGGCCATTGTCCTTGCTGCGCTGCTGCGGAGCGTAGGTTTTCTGCTGGAGCTGTTTCAGCGCTGCCGCATCCTGCTCTGCCGCGCTTGGCTTGTTGAACTGCGCTTGCAGGAAGTTCACCATCTGGTTCAGGCGGATATCGCCGCCGCCAATCGCCGCTAACAGTTCGTCGAGCTCGTTGAAGTTGTAGCGCGGCAGCAGGAACTTCTCCGCCTCTTTCAGGTTTATCCCGATATGCTCCAGCTCGTCGTCAAGGATCTGACGACCGGCAAGGATATTCTTGTCACGATCCTGCTTGCGGAACCAGGCGTGAATTTTAGAGCGCCCGCGGCTGGTGGTCACGTAACCGAGGTTTGGATTCAGCCAGTCGCGGCTTGGGTTTGGCTGCTTCTGGGTGATGATTTCAATCTGGTCGCCCATCTGTAGCTGGTAGGTAAACGGTACGATACGTCCGCCGATCTTCGCCCCGATGCAACGGTGCCCCACGTCGCTGTGAATGTGGTAGGCGAAATCGAGCGGCGTAGATCCTGCCGGCAGATCAACCACATCCCCTTTCGGGGTAAAGACGTAGACGCGATCGTCGAAGACCTGACTGCGCACTTCGTCGAGCATTTCGCCGGAGTCGGCCATCTCCTCCTGCCACGCAATCAGCTTACGCAGCCAGGCGATACGGTCCTCGTGTCCGGAGCGCGCGCCGCCGGAAGTGCCTTCTTTGTACTTCCAGTGCGCGGCGACGCCCAGTTCGGCGTCTTCGTGCATCTGTTTAGTACGGATCTGAATTTCCACAGTTTTGCCGCCGGGGCCAAGCACCACGGTGTGGATGGACTGATAGCCATTCGGTTTGGGGTTCGCGACGTAGTCATCGAACTCATCCGGCAGATGGCGGAAGTGAGTATGTACTATCCCCAGCGCGGCGTAGCAATCCTGGAGACGCTCCGCCACGATACGCACGGCGCGCACGTCAAACAGCTCGTCAAAGGCGAGGTGTTTCTTCTGCATTTTGCGCCAGATGCTGTAGATGTGCTTCGGACGCCCGTAGACCTCGGCGCGCACATTCTCCTCTTTCATCGACTGGCGCAGCCCGCTGACAAATTCCTCGATATAGTGCTCGCGGTCGATGCGGCGTTCGTGCAGCAATTTTGCAATGCGTTTGTATTCCGCCGGATGCAGATAGCGGAAGCAGTAATCTTCCAGCTCCCACTTCAGTTGCCCGATACCCAGACGGTTCGCCAGCGGCGCATAGATATTCGTACACTCTTTGGCGGCCAGGACGCGCTCGTCTTCCGGCGCATCCTTCACTTCGCGCAGATGGGCAACCCGTTCGGCCAGCTTGATCACCACGCAGCGAAAATCATCCACCATCGCCAGCAGCATGCGGCGGACGTTATCCACCTGCTCGGAAGAGACAGAATCCGTTTGCGCGGCTTTCAGTTGACGGATGGCGGCCATATCACGCACGCCGTGGATGAGCGCCACGACGGACTGGCCGACGCTTTCACGCAGCACGTCTTCCGTCACCACGTTAGCATCTGCCAGTGGGAACAGCAGTGCGGCCTGTAGCGTTTCGATATCCATGTTAAGCATGGAGAGAATTTCAACCATCTCCACGCCGCGCCACAACAGCAGTTCAGCGTCCGGATGCCCCTGCGTTGTGCGTAAACAATAGGCCCAGGTTTCGGTTAAGCGTTCACACGACTGCTGGCTGGAAATCCCCAGACTTGCGATCCATTTTTGAGGGTCAAACTCACCAGCTTTATTTAAATGTGCACTTCTTACCGCAACCATCGTCCTCTCCTTTAGGGACAAGGGCCTGTCGAAGTCGACAAGCCAAACTCATTAGATGTGCTCGAACAACACCATTGATTCCAGATGTCCAGTGTGCGGGAACATGTCCAGCATTGCCAGACGCCGAATCTGGTAACCCCCGCTCAATAATGCTTCGCTGTCACGGGCCAGCGTCGCCGGGTTACAGGAAACATAGACCACGCGTTCAGGCGCGAGTTTAATTATATGCTGCATCACGCCCGGCGCACCTGCGCGCGCCGGATCGAGCAGGATCTTATCAAAGCCCTGCTTAGCCCACGGTTGCTGAGTAACATCATCCTCAAGATTTTGATGAAAGAATGTCACATTTTGCAAGCCGTTCTGTTGGGCGTTCTCCTGGCCTTTCGCCACCAGCGCCTCAACGCCTTCCACCCCGACCACGCTTGCGGCTTTGCGGGCCAGCGGCAGGGTAAAGTTACCCATACCGCAGAACAGATCGAGCACCCGATCGGTGGGCTGGACGTCAAGCCACGCCAGCGCGTTCGCCACCATCTGCTGGTTCACGCCGTCATTGACCTGGATAAAATCCCGCGGGCTGAACGTTAAGCGTAGCCCGTCTGACGCATACCAGGGCGCGTCTCCGCTAACCTGCTCAAGTATCTCGCTTTGCGGCGCGAGGAAAAGCGCAAGCTCATGAGAATGCGAAAAGCGTTCCAGTTTTTCGCGATCTGCCCTGGACAGCGGTGCGGTGTGGCGCAGCACCATCAGCGGGCCGCCGTTGGCCAGCACCAGTTCGACATGGCCCAGCGAACGCACACCATCCAGCGATGCAAGACAGTGGTGCACGGCCGGGAGCAGTGCCTCAAGTTGGGGCACCAAAACAGGGCATTGCGTGATGGAGACGATATCGCTGGAGCTGGCTTTGCGAAACCCCATCTCCAGCCTTTCAGTTTTTGGCTGGTAGCTTAGACTCAGGCGAGCGCGGCGACGGTAGCCCCACGGCTGGTCAGCAACAATGTCACTGACGTCATGTTTTAGCAGGCGGGCCAGCGCGTTGCTTTTACTTTTTTGCTGTAATTCTGTGCTGGCATGCTGTTGCTGACAGCCTCCGCAAACGCCAAAATGGGGGCAGCGAGGCGTCACGCGCTCCGGGCTATCATTAAGACGGCGCTTGACCTGGCCGCGCGCATACTGGCGTTTGTCTTCCGTCAGCGTAATATCTGCGCGTTCTCCTGGCAGCAAACCTGTGATAAACAGTGTCTTACCCTTGTGACGCGCTACCCCCTGTCCAAAAGGATCGAGGTCAGAGGCTTCAACAGTTATGATCTGACGCGTCGTCACGCGTCGTTTTGCAGAGTAGAATTGCGCCATCGCCGAGATTGTTCTCAAATAAACATAATTAGCCTGATTGTCCCATAACGGAACTCCATGACCAACTACAGCCTGCGCGCGCGCATGATGATTTTGATCCTCGCTCCTACCGTTCTCATCGGTTTGCTGCTGAGCATTTTCTTTGTGGTGCATCGCTATAACGATTTGCAGAGACAGCTTGAAGATGCCGGGGCCAGCATTATCGAACCGCTGGCCGTCTCCAGCGAGTACGGTATGAACCTGCAAAACCGTGAATCCATTGGTCAGTTAATCAGCGTGCTGCACCGCCGTCATTCAGAGATTGTGCGCGCCATTTCCGTTTACGATGAGCATAACCGTCTTTTCGTCACCTCGAATTTCCATCTGGATCCCACGTCGCTGAAAATCCCGGAAGGTACCCCTTTCCCGCGTCATCTCACGGTCCTGCGGCGCGGCGATATCATGATCCTGCGCACGCCGATTATCTCAGAAAGCTATTCACCCGACGAATCCGCCCAGTCCGATGCGAAGTCCAGCAATAATATGCTGGGATATGTGGCGCTGGAGCTGGATCTCAAGTCGGTGCGGCTCCAGCAGTACAAAGAAATATTCATCTCCGGCGTGATGATGCTGTTCTGTATCGGCATCGCGTTGATCTTCGGCTGGCGGCTGATGCGCGACGTCACGGGGCCTATCCGTAACATGGTGAATACCGTTGACCGGATCCGCCGGGGTCAGCTGGACAGCCGCGTGGAAGGCTTCATGCTCGGCGAGCTGGATATGCTGAAAAACGGCATCAACTCAATGGCGATGTCGCTGGCGGCTTATCACGAAGAGATGCAGCACAACGTTGACCAGGCCACCTCTGACCTGCGCGAAACGCTGGAGCAGATGGAGATCCAGAACGTGGAGCTGGATCTGGCGAAAAAACGCGCTCAGGAGGCGGCCCGTATTAAGTCTGAGTTCCTGGCAAACATGTCGCATGAGCTGCGCACGCCGCTGAACGGGGTGATTGGCTTCACCCGTCTGACGCTTAAAAGCGAGCTCAACCCGACCCAGCGTGACCACCTGCATACCATTGAACGCTCAGCCAACAACCTGCTGACCATTATTAACGACGTACTGGACTTCTCGAAGCTGGAAGCGGGCAAGTTGATTCTGGAGAGTATCCCCTTCCCGCTGCGCAGCACACTGGATGACGTGGTCACGCTTCTCGCCCACTCCTCGCATGATAAGGGGCTGGAACTGACGCTCAATATCAAAAATGACGTACCGGATAACGTCATTGGCGACCCGCTGCGCCTGCAACAGGTCATCACCAATCTGGTGGGCAACGCGATTAAGTTCACCGAGAGCGGCAACATCGACATTCTGGTCGAAAAAAGGGCGCTCAGTAATAATAAGGTCCAGATTGAAGTTCAGATCCGGGATACCGGCATCGGCATTCCGGAGCGCGATCAGTCGCGTCTGTTCCAGGCGTTCCGCCAGGCTGATGCGAGCATTTCCCGTCGTCACGGCGGAACGGGCCTGGGTCTGGTGATCACCCAAAAGCTGGTGAAAGAGATGGGAGGCGATATCTCCTTCCACAGCCAGCCTAACCGGGGCTCGACCTTCTGGTTCCATATCAATCTTGATCTTAATCCGAACGTGCAAACCGACGGTCCGGTCACCGACTGCCTGAAAGGGATGCGTCTGGCCTATGTGGAACCGAACGCCGCCGCGGCGCAGTGTACGCTGGATGTATTAAGCAGCACGCCGCTGGAGGTGGTCTACAGCCCGACCTTCTCCGCGCTGGCGAACGATCATTACGATATTCTTTTGCTGGGGATTCCGGTGACATTTACCGGAGAACTGACCATGCAGCAGGAACGGCTGGCAAAGGCTGCCTCAATGACGGACTACCTGCTGCTGGCTCTGCCGTGCCACGCCCAAATCAACGCCGAAGAGCTTAAAAACGACGGGGCGGCGGCATGTCTGCTGAAACCCCTCACCGCCACACGGCTGTTACCTGCGTTGACCGAATATTGCCGTCTGACGCATCAGTCCCTGCCGCTGGAAAACGACGAACATAAGCTGCCGATGACGGTGATGGCCGTGGATGATAACCCGGCAAACCTTAAGCTGATTGGCGCGCTGCTTGAGGATCAGGTTCAGCACGTTGAACTGTGTACCAGCGGCGCTGAAGCCGTAGAACAAGCCAAACAGATGCAGTTTGACCTGATCCTGATGGATATTCAGATGCCGGGCATGGATGGCATCCGCGCCTGCGAATTAATTCGTCAGCTTCCGCACCAGCAGCAGACGCCGGTGATTGCCGTGACGGCGCACGCGATGGCGGGACAAAAAGAGAAACTGCTGGGTGCGGGCATGAACGATTATCTGGCGAAACCGATTGATGAAGAGAAGCTGCACAGCCTGCTGCTGCGCTACAAACCGGGTCACATTGGCGGGACGTACACCATTTCTGCTGAATCGCCGGAAATCAGCGTTAACCAGAATGCCACGTTTGACTGGCAACTGGCGCTGCGCCAGGCAGCAGGCAAAGCCGATCTGGCCCGCGATATGCTGCAAATGCTGGTGGACTTCCTGCCTGAGATCCGTAACAAGGTTGAAGAACAGCTGGTGGGCGAAAACCCTGAAGGGCTGCTGGAGGCCATCCATAAACTGCACGGTAGCTGCGGCTACAGCGGCGTGCCGCGGTTGAAAAATCTCTGCCAGCTGCTTGAACAGCAGCTCCGCGCGGGTACGCCAGAATCCGATCTTGAGCCGGAGTTTCTGGAGCTGCTGGACGAGATGGACAACGTGACGCGGGAAGCGATGAAGGTGTTGGGAAGCTAAGACAAAAGCCCGGTGGCGCTTCGCTTACCGGGCCTACAGGAGCACGAACGTTAACGCGACATCCCCTGCCCCACCTTTATGGCCGCCGCAATATTCCTTGCGGCCATCTGTACATTCTGTTGCGCATTTTCCAGCGCATCCTCCAGCGAGCAGATGGTGTAAATCACGCTGAATACCGCATCCAGTCCGTGCTCGTGCACCAAGCCAACATCCGCCGTCAGGCTGCCGGCAATGCCGATAACCGGTTTGTTATAGCGTTTCGCGACTCTCGCCACGCCAACGGGCACTTTGCCGTGGATCGTCTGGCTGTCGATACGCCCTTCGCCCGTGATCACCAGATCGGCGTCCGCGACCTGTTCATCGAGATGCAGGGCATCGGTGACAATCTCAATCCCCCGACGAAGCTGTGCCCCGCAAAATGCATACAGCGCCGCCCCCATTCCGCCAGCTGCTCCGCCCCCCGCCAGGTTTAAGACGTCAATGTCCAGGTCCCTGGCGATAATGTTTGCGTAATGCGCAAGCGCGTTGTCCAGCGTCCTGACCATCTCCGGCGTCGCCCCTTTCTGCGGACCGAATACCGCAGAAGCGCCAGTCTCGCCAATCAGGGGGTTGGTCACATCGCAGGCCACTTCAATTCGACAGTCTGCCAGCCGCTCATCCAGCCCACTAAGATCGATATGCGCAAGGCTTGCCAGTTCGCCGCCGCCCGGCCCAACGGGCTGTGCTTTCGCATCCAGCAGTTTTACGCCCAGCGCCTGCACCATGCCTGCGCCACCGTCATTGGTCGCGCTGCCTCCAATGCCAATAATGATATGCTTAACGCCCGCATCCAGCGCATGACGGATCAGTTCCCCGGTCCCCCACGAGGTGGTGATTAACGGGTTACGCTTTGCAGGAGCAACAAGCTCCAGACCGCTCGCGGCCGCCATCTCGATAAACGCGCTTTTTCCGTCTCCGGATAACCCGAAAAACCCTTCCACGTGTTCTCCCAAAGGCCCGGTAACGGGAACATGGACAAGACGCCCATGGGTGGCTGCCACCATCGCTTCCACCGTCCCTTCGCCGCCATCGGCAACCGGTAATTTGACGTACTCCGCTGAGGGGAAAATTTCGCGAAAACCGACCTCTATCGCTGTCGCCACCTCCAGCGCGCTCAAGCTTTCCTTATACGAGTCCGGAGCGATAACAATTTTCATAAGCCATCCTTACGCATGTTAGTTACGTTAAGCATACACCACGTAAGGGACCGCCCATGGGAGCGGTCCCAGTTGGCTTATCGTACCATGCACGGACGTTTATTGTCGAATGACCACTCTGGGATCAGGTACTGCATCGCCAGCGCATCATCACGTGCGCCCAGCCCGTGTTTCTGGTAAAGCTCGTGCGCTTTCATGACCTGATCCATATCCAGTTCAACGCCCAGCCCCGGCGTAGCTGGAACCTGCACCATCCCCCCCTTGATCTCAAACGGCTGTTTAGTCAGGCGCTGATTGCCCTCCTGCCAGATCCAGTGGGTGTCGATAGCGGTAATGTTGCCCGGCGCAGCAGCCGCTACGTGGGTGAACATCGCCAGCGAGATGTCGAAGTGGTTGTTGGAGTGCGAGCCCCAGGTCAGGCCGAACTCATGGCACATCTGCGCCACGCGAACCGAGCCCTGCATCGTCCAGAAGTGCGGGTCTGCCAGCGGAATGTCCACCGATTGCAGCGAGAGCGTGTGCCCCATCTGGCGCCAGTCGGTCGCGATCATGTTGGTGGCGGTTGGCAGCCCGGTGGCGCGACGGAACTCCGCCATCACTTCACGTCCAGAGAACCCCTGCTCTGCGCCGCACGGATCTTCCGCGTAGGCCAGCACGCCTTTGAGCTGCTTACCGATTTTGATCGCCTCATCAAGGGACCAGGCACCGTTCGGATCCAGCGTGACGCGCGCCTGCGGGAAGCGCTTCGCCAGCGCGGCAATCGCCTCAGCTTCTTCTTCACCCGCCAGTACGCCGCCTTTCAGCTTGAAGTCATTAAAGCCATATTTTTCATACGCGGCTTCAGCCAGGCGCACCACCGCATCCGGGGTCATCGCTTCATCGTGACGCACACGATACCAGTCGCATTTTTCGTCCGGCTGGCTCTGGTACGGCAGCGGGGTGAGTTTGCGGTTGCCGATAAAGAACAGGTAGCCGAGCATTTCCACTTCGCTGCGCTGTTGGCCGTCGCCCAGCAGGGAGGCGACATTGACGCCCAGATGCTGGCCTAGCAGATCCAGCATCGCGGCTTCAATACCCGTGACCACATGGATAGTGGTACGCAGATCAAACGTTTGCAGACCACGGCCACCCGCATCACGATCGGCAAAGGTCGTACGCACGCTGGTCAGCACATTTTTGTACTCGCCCAGCGTTTTACCCACCACCAGCGGAATGGCGTCCTCCAGCGTTTTACGGATCTTCTCCCCGCCCGGGATTTCACCGACACCGGTATGCCCTGAGTTGTCCTTGATCACCACAATATTACGGGTGAAGAACGGCGCATGGGCGCCGCTCAGGTTCATCAGCATGCTGTCATGTCCCGCGACAGGAATGATCTGCATGGAGGTGACTACAGGGGTAGAAAATGTGCTCATCGTTCGATCCTTTTTCAGTGACGTCCAAATACAGGGCGCTTACGGTCAAATGTCCAGCCGGGGATAAGGTACTGCATCGGGCCTGCGTCGTTGCGCGCGCCGCCCGGCAGTTTTTTATACGCTTCATGCGCCTTGTGGATCTGATCCCAGTCAAGCTCCACGCCCAGCCCCGGCGTATCCGGTACGGCAATGGTGCCGTTTTTGATTTCAAGTGGATTTTTGGTCAGGCGCGCTTCGCCTTCCTGCCAGATCCAGTGCGTATCGATGGCGGTCGGGTTACCCGGCGCCGCCGCGCCAACGTGGGTAAACATCGCCAGCGAAATGTCGAAATGGTTATTGGAGTGGCAGCCCCAGGTGAGTCCCCAGTCATCGCACAGCTGCGCCACGTGCACCGCGCCGGAAAGGGTCCAGAAGTGCGGATCAGCCAGCGGTATGTCCACCGCATTCAGCATCACCGCGTGGCCCATTTCGCGCCAGTTAGTGGCGATCATGTTGGTCGCAACCGGCAGCCCGGTAGCGCGGCGGAATTCGGCCATCACCTCGCGGCCAGAAAAGCCCTGCTCGGCGCCGCACGGATCTTCCGCGTAGGTCAGCACGTCGCCCAGTCCTTTGCACAGCGCGATAGCTTCATCCAGCCGCCAGGCGCCGTTCGGATCGACGGTGATGCGTGCCTCCGGGAAGCGTTTTTTCAACGCGCGCACGCTGTCAATCTCCTGTTCGCCCGGCAGAACGCCGCCTTTCAGCTTGAAGTCTTTAAAGCCGTAGCGATCCTGCGCCGCCTCTGCCAGGCGTACCACCGCCTCGCCAGAGAGCGCTTCCTGATGACGCAGGTGATACCACGCGTGGCTGCCCGGCGAGCGTTCCAGATACGGCAGATCGGTTTTCGTCCGGTCGCCAACGTAGAACAGATAGCCCAGCACCGTTACCGCATCACGCTGTTTGCCTGGCCCCAGCAGTTCGCAGACCGGCACATTCAGCGCTTTGCCCAGTAAATCAAGGAGAGCCGCCTCCAGCGCCGCCACCGCGTTAACGCGCAGTTCAAACGTCCAGGCGCCTTTGCCGAAGGTATCAAAATCAGCCGACTGGTTGCCCTTATGCACCCGCTGAACCACCTTGTTCAGGCGGGCGACCTCCTGCCCAACCACCTGCGGGATGGCGTCGACCAGCGTCTGGTAAATCACCTCTCCGCCAGGCGCTTCCCCGACGCCGATATTCCCTGCGCTGTCGGTCAGCACCACGATGTTGCGGGTGAACCAGGCGTTATGCGCGCCGCCAATGTTGAGCAGCATGCTGTCCTGACCCGCCACCGGGATGACTTTCATCTCCGTCACGATCGGGCTTGATTGCGTTGTCATCATCCGCGCTCCCCAACAGGTTTCAGTTCGATTCGTTTGATGTCCCCCACCAGCACCAGGTAACTGAGTACCGCCACCAGCGCATGGACGCCTACATAAATCAGCGCACCATTGAAGGAGCCGGTGGTGCCGACGATGTAACCGATAGCGATTGGGGTGACAATGCCGGAAATGTTGCCAAACATGTTGAACAGACCGCCGCTCAGGCCGCTGATCTCTTTCGGCGCGGTATCTGCCATCACCGCCCAGCCCAGCGCGCCGATGCCTTTACCGAAGAAGGCCATCGCCATAAAGCCGATAATCATCCACTCCGCGCTGACGTAGTTACAGAACACCATGGTCATGGAGAGCAGCATGCCGAGCACGATTGGCGTTTTACGCGCAATATTCAGCGAACCGGTGCGACGCATCAGCCAGTCGGAGATGACCCCGCCGAGCACCCCGCCCACGAAGCCGCAGATGGCTGGCACGGAGGCGACAAAACCCGCCTTCAGAATCGACATCCCGCGCGCCTGCACCAGGTAAACCGGGAACCAGGTGATGAAGAAGTAGGTTAAGGCGTTAATGCAGTACTGGCCGAGATAGATACCGATCATCATCCGTGAGCCGACGAGCTGTTTGATCTGCCCCCATTTCTGGCTGAACGGGACTTTTGCTTTCTGGGTTTTCTGATCCATGTTGATCAGCGCCCCGCCTTCAGCAATGTAGTCCAGCTCTTTCTTGTTCACGCCCGGGTGCTGGTTTGGTTCGTGGATCACTTTCAACCAGATAAAGCTGATGACGATCCCCAGCCCGCCCATGAAGAAGAAGACGTGCGACCAGCCCACTTCGTGCGTCAGCCAGCCCATAATTGGCGCGAAAATAACCGTCGCAAAGTATTGCGCCGAGTTAAAGATTGCTACCGCCGTTCCCCTCTCCTGCGCCGGGAACCAGGCGGCCACAATGCGGCTGTTGCCCGGGAAAGATGGCGCTTCCGCTAAACCCACCAGGAAGCGGAGGGTAAAGAGCGCAATGATAATGCCGAAGCCGCTGAAGATATCCACGAAGCCCTGTAACAGGGTAAACATCGACCAGATGAAAATGGACCAGAAATAGACCCGTTTTGAGCCGAAGCGGTCCAGCAGCCAGCCGCCAGGGATTTGGCCGATTACGTAGGCCCATGAAAATGCCGAGAAAACATAACCCATACCCACCGGATCAAGTCCGATGTCCTTTGCCATCTCAGAGCCGGCAATGGATAACGTGGCACGGTCGCCGTAGTTGAAAGAGGTGACGATAAACAGCATCACCACTATCCAGTATCGGGCGTTGGTGCGCTTCTCAGCGCTGCTCGCCGCGTGGCTTAATGTACTCATTGTTGCACTCCTGAAACATAGCTTTCGCCTGGTTCATTCTGTACAGCACCTGTAGGGTAATCAGAATGAGAGATTTGTGTTTGGTTTTGGTACGGCCCGAAGCCGTTTTATAGTGACGGGAAAAGTATATGAAGGAGTGACCGGTTCTCTCACCGTGCAGAAACACAACATTGACGGGCGTGGGGAACGTGGTTTGGGGCATAAGCCCAAAGTGGTGGAAGATACTTCACGGAATTGAGGATATGGTGCAGCTTCGTTGCCGGGTGGCGGCTACGCCCTACCCGGCCTACAGCTCGTATAGTACAGGGTTAGTTCAGGAGCGTGGCCCAATGTTCAACCCAGGGATTTGACTCGCTTTCCGGTTCGGGGTGCTCGCCAGCATCAATCAGTAACATCTCGCCGACCCGCTGAGCGTGCTGTTCCTGCAACAGCGCGTCGAACTTCTTACCGCCGCCGCAGAAATTGGCGTAAGAGCTATCGCCGAGGGCGATGATGCCATAGTGAACATCTGGCTGATAGCCAAGCTGGTCTTTAATGCCCTGGAAAAGCGGGACGATGCTGTCCGGGAGATCGCCCTGCCCGGTGGTGGAGGTCACCACCAGAATGTATTTATCTTTATACTTTTCCCAGTCCGCCAGCTCCGGGTCTTCATAGACCGTTGCTTTATGGCCCTGATTGACGAGGATTGCTTCTGCTTCCTCCGCAACCAGCAGCGAGTTGCCGTACATCGTGCCGACAAAAATACCTACTTCAGCCATGCTTTGCTCCCGTAATTATTGCGCTTGCTGTTCATCCTGAACGTTGCCTGCGGCAAACTCAACCCTTTCATTTTCGGGGAGTTGTCCTAGCCAGCCAAACTGTGACAGCGCCTGCATCCAGACCTCGTCCAGCCCCGCGCGAATAGTCAGCGGTTCGCCGGTAAACGGGTGCGTCAGGCTTAGCTCGCTGGCGTGCAGCATCAGTCGGTTACAGCCAAAGTGCTCTGCCGCGCTGCGGTTCTGCCGCAGATCGCCGTGCTTGCTGTCGCCGATAATTGGGTGGCGCAGATGTGCAAGGTGGCGGCGAAGCTGGTGCTTGCGCCCCGTTTTGGGCAAAAGCTCAACCAGACTGTATCGCGTAGTGGGAAATTTGCTGGTCGCCACCGGCAGTTCTGTGGTCGCCATACCGCGATAGTCGGTCACCGCAGGCTGCGGACCTTTATCTTCGCGGGCAAATTTATCGGCGATTTTATCCAGTTCCTCCACCAGCGGATAATCCAGCGTGGCGGAATCCGTCAGCCAGCCGCGCACAATGGCGTGGTAGCGCTTCTGGATCTGGTGCTGTTCAAACTGCTGCGACAGCAGGCGCCCGGCCTCACTGGAAAGCCCCATCAGCAGAACGCCAGAAGTTGGCCGATCCAGACGGTGGGCAGTAAAGACGTGCTGACCGATTTGGTCGCGCACGGTTTGCATAACAACCACTTTCTCATCGCGATCGAGCCAGCTTCGGTGTACCAGCCAGCCGGACGGTTTATTCACCGCCACCAGCCACTCATCCTGATACAGGATCTCAAGCGTCATGCATCGTCACCGGCGAAAAGCGTATCCAGCTTTTCCAGCTCAACCAACATAACGTCGCGCGCCGGGTGAGTCGCCTCCAGCGCCATTTCGTAATAGGGAGAGACGGCAAACGCCTGGGGCAACGCGTGTCCCCCTTCCAGCAGCGCGTGCATGCGCGGAATTAATACCCACTGGAGCCATTCGAATGGAGACAGCGTATCCAGACAAAACGGCTGGGTGCTGGCGAACGCGTCTGGCTGCGGCGCACTTTCCTGCCACAGCTGATGCTGGCGCATAAGGGCTTCGATGGCGTGCAACTGCGCACGAACGCTATCGTGATGCGTCATAGTAACCTCAACTGAAAAACGGAATGGCGCGAAGCATAGCATTGCGGAAGACAGAAATAAAAAAAGGGAGCACTGTAAAAACAGTGCTCCCGGTTCGTTTCGCAGCATTCCAGCTACAATACGTGCTCCCTGCTCATCCGTGACAACTTTTCCTGATGCCCGAAGGCCTGTTCATCCTTTTACCTTTTGCTTCCTGCTCACATCATCCTGACGTGTAGGTTTCGTCCTGAAACGTCCTGGCCATCCTGACCCACCGACCATCCTGACCGGCTCACGTTCTCCTTCCTGGAGGTGTCCCTTACGCATCCTGCGTGATCCACTTTGCTTCATCCTGAAGCCTTCCTGCGGCGTCGTCCTGACGTGTTCCTGGTGAGAAACGCCATCATCCTGATGTTCGTTTCTCGCGTCGGCATCCTGTCGACACAGATAGAATCCGCTATTCTGCCTCGTCTTACAACCCATCCTGTGAGCAAGGTAAGCCTGGCGAAACGGGTATAATCGTTTCAGGAAATCGCTAACCTGTTGAAAGGGAAGTTAATATTAATCTGAAATCCCTAAGACAATGCTAATTGTTTCGGCGATGTCTCACAGTGCGTGTAAGAGATCTCTCACACGTCCAGTAGCATCATGGATTACAGAAGCGGCTCAAGTCGGGTAAGAAAATCCGCAAGAGAAGGCGCGAGAACGTCGCGATTGCGGGTGCCGAGCGTCTCTTTAATGACCTCGCCAGACAGGTTGCAGACTGAAATGACGTCCAGTTCACTGTCGAGCGTCGCAATAAAGAGAGTCGGGGAGAGCTTAAGGCGTTTTTGCGTGACCAGGTGACCAATGAGGTTTTCCTGAACGCGTTGAAGATCGTCTTCGCTCCAGGTTTGCAGCAGCGTCAGCGGCTGTCCTGCAAAACATGCAGTCATATCCCCGGCAAACTGCGTGGTATAAATTGCATGAAGCGCAGGTTGTATCACAATGTCCATTGCGCGTTCAACCGCATTTACATTCTGCTCGCCCGTGAACGGTTTCGGTTGCCAGATAACGTAATCATCCTGCGAAGCGATAATGCACGGTGACGGCACGCCATATAAGTCAGTACTTTGCGGCCACGTCCCCCGCTTTTCATGCCAGGCATCGCAATAGCGGGTCGTGAAGGACGTCAGGGCATTTGCAGTTTCGATATCCACCGATTTCTCTCTTCTTGTAAGACAGGATAAACTCAGCCCCTAAGTGTACCTGTAAAGTGGCTATGAAACATGTCTTACGAAAATCATCAGGCGTTAACGGGCTTAACGCTGGGTAAATCGACCGATTACCGCGACACCTACGACGCAAGCCTGCTTCAGGGTGTGCCGCGCAGCCTGAACCGCGATCCGCTTGGCCTTCATGCCGACGCGCTGCCGTTCGTCGGCGGCGACATCTGGACGCTGTACGAACTCTCCTGGCTGAATGCGCGCGGTCTGCCGCAGGTGGCCGTGGGCCATGTCGAGCTGGATTACGCCAGCGTAAACCTGGTTGAATCCAAGAGCTTTAAGCTCTATCTCAACAGCTTTAACCAGACCAAATTTAACAGCTGGGACGAGGTACAACAGACGCTTGAACGTGATTTAAGCGCGTGCGCGCAGGGGAACGTAACCGTCTCGTTATACCGTCTGCATGAGCTGGAAGGTCAGCCCATCGCCCATTTCCACGGCACCTGCATCGACGATCAGGACATTGATGTGGAGAGCTACGAATTTAGCACCGACTATCTGGAAAACGCGGCGGGCGGAAAAGTGGTCGACGAAACGCTGGTCAGCCATCTGCTGAAATCCAACTGCCTTATCACCCATCAGCCGGACTGGGGCTCGGTACAGATCCAGTATCGCGGCCCGCAGATTGACCGGGAAAAGCTGCTTCGTTACCTGGTGTCATTCCGTCATCACAACGAATTCCACGAGCAGTGCGTGGAACGCATCTTCAATGACATACAGCGTTTCTGCCAGCCCGAAAAGCTGAGCGTTTATGCCCGCTATACCCGTCGCGGCGGCCTGGACATTAACCCATGGCGCACCAATACCGATTTTGTGCCTGCCACCGGACGGCTGGTGCGCCAGTAAGATAAATATTTTCACAATATGCGGGCGGTATTCCGCCCGAAGTGTTGTGAAACGTCATAAGCCAGGGCTATTGTAATCAACAGGGAAAGACGATAATCGTCCCATAAGGAGCTCACTTGATTACACATATTAGCCCGCTTGGCTCTATGGATATGTTGTCGCAACTGGAAGTGGACATGCTTAAACGCACCGCCAGTAGCGACCTGTATCAACTGTTTCGTAACTGTTCACTTGCTGTACTGAACTCCGGAAGCCTGACCGACAACAGTAAAGAGCTGCTGTCCCGCTTCGAAAGTTTTGATATCAATGTGCTGCGCCGCGAGCGCGGGGTGAAGCTGGAAGTGATCAACCCGCCGGAAGAGGCGTTTGTCGATGGGCGTATTATTCGCTCACTTCAGGCCAACCTTTTTGCCGTGCTGCGCGACATCCTGTTTGTTAACGGACAGATCAGCAACGCCGGTCGTTTCCAGCATCTCGATCTGGAAAGCTCCGTTCATATCACCAACCTGGTTTTCTCCATTCTGCGTAACGCCCGCGCCCTGCACGTTGGCGAAGCGCCGAACATGGTCGTCTGCTGGGGTGGTCACTCCATTAACGAAACCGAATACCTGTACGCCCGCCGCGTGGGTAATCAGCTCGGCCTGCGCGAGCTGAACATCTGTACCGGCTGCGGTCCTGGCGCGATGGAAGCGCCGATGAAAGGCGCGGCAGTAGGACACGCGCAGCAACGCTATAAAGAAGGCCGTTTTATCGGCATGACCGAGCCGTCGATCATCGCCGCTGAGCCGCCTAACCCGCTGGTTAACGAACTGATTATTATGCCGGATATCGAAAAACGTCTTGAGGCGTTTGTCCGTATCGCGCACGGCATTATCATCTTCCCGGGCGGCGTAGGTACGGCGGAAGAACTGCTTTATCTGCTCGGGATCCTGATGAACCCGGCCAACAAAAATCAGGTTCTGCCGCTGATCCTGACCGGCCCGAAAGAGAGCGCCGACTACTTCCGCGTGCTGGACGAGTTTATCGTGCATACGCTGGGGGAAGACGCGCGCCGTCACTACCGCATTATTATTGACGATGCCGCAGAAGTGGCCCGTCAGATGAAAAAAGCGATGCCGCTGGTGAAAGAGAACCGTCGTGATACCGGGGATGCCTACAGCTTTAACTGGTCCATCCGTATCGCACCGGATCTCCAGATCCCCTTCGAGCCGTCGCATGAGAACATGGCGAACCTCAAACTCTATCCGGATCAGCCGGTGGAAGTACTGGCAGCTGACCTGCGTCGCGCCTTCTCTGGCATCGTGGCGGGGAACGTGAAGGAGGTGGGGATCCGCGCGATTGAGGAGTTCGGGCCGTATAAAATCCACGGTGACCCGGAGATGATGCGCCGCATGGATGACATGCTGCAGGGCTTTGTGGCTCAGCACCGCATGAAACTTCCGGGTTCTGCCTATATTCCCTGTTACGAAATCATCAAATAAAGCGTCCTTTCCCTCCTCTCAAGCCGGATTGTCATCCGGCTTTTTTATTAGTGATGTAATTCATAGCGATCTTCAATGTTATTAACAAATCTGGCGCCCGCGCAAACGATTACCTCGTTTTTGAAACCGTAAATAATCAGCCTTAATCGAAAGTACCTGCCAGAAAAACCTAAAATCCTATTTCTTTACAGCGAAAGACACCTATCTCGCGGGTCAGCCTTTTCGAAAACATGTCGTTAATGGTAGCCTTCGCGCCCGTAAATCCTCTTTGATGTTTTTTTAACAGATAAATGGTCTAAATATGCCCACATCATAAGTGGATTATTGCATTTGGGATCGCGATCACTGATAGATTCATAACGAGAATGTATCTTTCCGCCCGCCAATAGTTACGGGCAAAAATTATTAAAAAACCGTCACTGAACGAATTTCATATTACCGTCAGGCACTTTTTCATCGGATTTGACTAAAAACCTGACAATTTGCTTCCTCCAGGAGATACAGATGGAAACCACTCAAACCAGCACCGTTGCTTCGATTGAATCCCGAAGCGGTTGGCGCAAAACGGATACCATGTGGATGCTTGGCCTGTACGGCACGGCAATCGGCGCTGGTGTACTGTTCCTTCCTATCAACGCAGGTGTCGGCGGTCTGATCCCGCTGATCATCATGGCCATCATCGCCTTTCCGATGACCTTCTTTGCACACCGCGGCCTGACCCGCTTCGTGCTGTCCGGTAAAAACCCGGGCGAAGACATTACTGAAGTCGTTGAAGAACACTTCGGCGTCGGCGCAGGTAAGCTGATTACCCTGCTCTACTTCTTCGCGATTTACCCGATTCTGCTGGTGTATAGCGTTGCTATCACCAACACCGTTGAAAGCTTCATGATGCACCAGCTGCAGATGACCCCGCCGCCGCGTGCGATCCTGTCCCTGATCCTGATCGTCGGTATGATGACCATCGTGCGCTTTGGCGAGCAGATGATTGTCAAAGCGATGAGCGTGCTGGTATTCCCGTTTGTTGCAGCCCTGATGGTGCTGGCGCTGTACCTGATCCCACAGTGGAACGGCGCTGCGCTGGAAACTCTGTCTCTGAGCAGCGCATCCGCAACCGGTAACGGCCTGCTACTGACCCTGTGGCTGGCGATCCCGGTAATGGTGTTCTCCTTCAACCACTCGCCAATCATCTCCTCCTTCGCGGTGGCGAAGCGTGAAGAGTACGGCAATGGCGCAGAGAAGAAGTGCTCCAGCATCCTGGCTCGCGCACACATCATGATGGTACTGACAGTTATGTTCTTCGTGTTCAGCTGCGTGCTGAGCCTTTCCCCGGCGGATCTGGCGGCGGCGAAAGAGCAGAACATCTCTATTCTGTCCTACCTGGCAAACCACTTTAACGCACCGCTGATTGCGTGGATGGCACCGATCATCGCGATTATCGCCATCACCAAATCCTTCCTGGGCCACTACCTGGGCGCACGTGAAGGCTTCAACGGTATGGTGATTAAATCTCTGCGCGGTAAAGGCAAGAGCATTGAAATCAACCGTCTGAACAAAATCACCGCGCTGTTCATGCTGGTGACCACCTGGGCGGTAGCCACCCTGAACCCAAGCATTCTGGGCATGATTGAAACCCTGGGCGGCCCGATTATCGCGATGATTCTGTTCCTGATGCCGATGTACGCGATTCAGAAAGTGCCAGCGATGCGTAAATACAGCGGCCATATCAGCAACGTGTTCGTTGTTGTGATGGGTCTGATTGCCATCTCCGCTATTTTCTACTCGCTGTTCAGCTAATACCTCCTGCGCCGTCTTCGGATGGCGCACTCCTCCCCTCTGACTGAAGCAATGGACGCATCATGATTAGCGTATTCGATATCTTCAAAATCGGTATTGGTCCTTCCAGCTCTCACACCGTCGGACCAATGAAAGCCGGTAAACAATTCACGGATGACTTGATTGCACGCGGCATTTTGCACGACATCACCCGCGTGGTTGTCGATGTATACGGTTCCCTTTCCCTGACCGGTAAAGGCCACCATACCGATATTGCCATTATCATGGGGCTGGCGGGTAACCTGCCGGATACCGTTGATATTGACTCCATTCCTGGCTTTATCCAGGACGTGAACACCCACGGTCGTTTGCTGCTGGCCAACGGCGAGCATGAGGTTGAATTCCCGGTTGACCACTGCATGAATTTCCATGCGGATAACCTGTCGCTGCACGAAAACGGCATGCGCATTACCGCGCTGGTCGGCGATAAAGCGGTTTACAGCCAGACGTATTACTCCATCGGCGGCGGGTTTATTGTCGACGAAGACCATTTTGGTCAAACCAACGGCTCCGCCGTTGAGGTGCCGTACCCGTACAAAAACGCGGCCGATTTACAGCGTCACTGCCAGGAGACAGGCCTTTCTCTCTCCGGCCTGATGATGAAAAACGAGCTGGCCCTGCACAGCAAAGAGGAGCTGGAACAGCACTTCGCAAACGTCTGGGAAGTGATGCGCAGCGGCATTGAGCGCGGGATCACCACCGAAGGCGTGCTGCCGGGGAAACTGCGTGTTCCACGTCGTGCGGCTGCGCTGCGCCGCATGCTGGTCAGCACCGACAAAACCACCACCGACCCGATGGCCGTTGTCGACTGGATCAACATGTTCGCGCTGGCGGTGAACGAAGAGAACGCCGCGGGTGGCCGCGTCGTCACCGCGCCAACCAACGGGGCGTGCGGCATTGTTCCGGCGGTCCTGGCGTATTACGACAAATTTATCCGTGAAGTGAATGCAAACTCACTCGCGCGGTATATGCTGGTCGCCAGTGCGATTGGCTCACTGTACAAGATGAACGCCTCGATTTCCGGCGCGGAAGTGGGCTGTCAGGGTGAAGTGGGCGTAGCCTGCTCTATGGCGGCGGCGGGTCTGGCCGAACTGCTGGGCGCAAGTCCTGCGCAGGTTTGTATTGCGGCGGAAATCGGCATGGAACATAACCTGGGGCTGACCTGCGATCCGGTCGGCGGACAGGTCCAGGTGCCATGCATCGAGCGTAACGCCATCGCCTCTGTGAAAGCGGTGAACGCGGCCCGTATGGCGCTGCGCCGCACCAGTGAACCGCGCGTGTGTCTCGACAAGGTTATCGAAACCATGTACGAAACCGGTAAAGATATGAACGCCAAATACCGCGAAACCTCCCGCGGTGGCCTGGCGATGAAGATCGTTACCTGCGATTAAGCCTCTCAGGAAGCCTCGTTTTGCGAGGCTTCTTCCTGTTTTCCCCACCGTTCATAGTTTCATGCTGCGCTCAGTGTTACCCTTCCCCCATTAGACAGAAGGGAGATTATCTGTGGCCGTTCATTTGCTTATCGTCGATGCACTTAACCTGATTCGCCGTATTCACGCGGTACAGGGCCCCCCCTGCAAGGACACCTGTTTACACGCGCTGGAGCAGCTCATTCGCCATAGCGAACCCACCCACGCTGTTGCCGTATTCGACGATGAAGCACGCAATACCGGCTGGCGGCACCAGCGCCTGCCGGACTACAAAGCCGGGCGTGCGCCGATGCCGGACGATCTGCACGCCGAAATGCCCGTTATACGCACGGCCTTTGAACAGCGCGGCGTTCCGTGCTGGGGCGCACACGGTAATGAGGCTGACGATTTAGCCGCAACGCTGGCGGTTAAAGTCGCGAGCGCCGGGCATCAGGCGACTATCGTTTCAACCGACAAAGGCTACTGCCAGCTGCTCTCTCCAACGGTCCGCATCCGCGACTACTTCCAGAAACGCTGGCTGGACGCGCCATTTATTGCCAGCGAGTTTGGCGTATCGCCTGAGCAATTGCCGGATTACTGGGGGCTGGCGGGGATCAGCAGCTCCAGAGTGCCGGGTGTCGCCGGTATTGGACCCAAAAGTGCCGCACAGCTGCTGACGGAGTTTCAGAATCTGGAAGGGATTTACGCAAGGCTTGAGGAAGTGCCGGAAAAATGGCGCAAGAAGCTGGAGGCGAATAAAGAGATGGCGTTTATCTGCCGGGAAATCGCAACGCTACAGACGGATTTACAGCTGGACGGGAATTTACAGCAGTTAAGGTTAGAACGTTAAAACAACTACACGATTTTGTAGGCCCGGTAAGCGCAGCGCCACCGGGCGTTACAAACGTTATCGCTCGTCGCGACGCCCACCCACGGCCGCCCACCAGCGACGGATATGCACCGTCACTTCTTCACGGTCGTGATACAGCTGACGCGCCTGGATTTCCGCGTTAATCCCGTGTTCGTCCAGTTGCTGCTGAATATAAGCCAGGTTCTGCGACACCTCTTCGTAACGCTTTTTCATCGGCAGCTTGAGGTTGAAAATCGTCTCACGACACCAGCCGTTCACCAGCCAGGAGGCCATCAGCGCCGCGACTTTCGCCGGTTTTTCTACCATGTCGCACACCATCCAGGAGATGTTGTTACGGGTAGGACGGTAGCGGAAACCATCTTCACGCAGCCATGTAACCTGCCCGGTGTCCATCAGGCTTTGCGCCATCGGGCCGTTATCCACAGACGAAACCCACATGTTGCGTTTCACCAGCTGATAGGTCCAGCCGCCGGGGCACGCGCCAAGATCGACGGCATACATGCCGTTTGCCAGACGTTCGTCCCACTCGTCCGCCGGGATAAAGACGTGGAACGCCTCTTCCAGCTTCAGGGTTGAACGGCTCGGCGCGTCTGACGGGAAGCGCAGACGCGGGATCCCCATAAAGAACGGCGAGTTATTGGTGGTATACGAGTAGCCGGTGTAGCAACATCCTGGCGCAATAAAGAAGATATGCACGACTGGACGCTTTGGCGTTTCGTAGTTTGTCAGCACTCCCGCATCACGCAGTGCCGCGCGGAGCGGCACGGTAAACTTACGGCAGAACTTCATCAGCTCTTTGCTTTCATTGGTGTCAGCCACTTCCACGCGCAAATCGCCGCCCTTCTCCACCACGCCCTGCAACAGGCCAACAATCGGCGTGATGCGATCTTCCGGCGGAAGATCTTTCAGCAGTTCGCCCGCGACAAACATCTGACGGGCGAAAATCAGCGAGCTGAACGGCAGTTCGCGCGCCAGCTTGTCGGCATCATCAGGCTGATAGCATTCAAATACCACATAGCCCGCGTTCTCTTTGACGCGAGCGAATCCGAAGACTTCACGCTTCGCCGCTTTATCGGTGATTTCCGCGGCGCACTCTTTCTCAAACCCCGGGCGACAATATAAAACAACCTTATTCATGAACAACGCCCTTGCGTTTCAGACGGATAGCTCCGATAAACATTAAAACCCAACCCGCCAGGAAGCTGACGCCGCCGACAGGTGTAACAAACGCCCACAGGCGTAAATGCGACAGCGCCAGACAGTAGAGACTGCCGCTGAACAGTACGGTACCCAGCGCCAGAAAGACGCTGCTCCAGTAAAACCAAATGCTGATACGGCGCTGCATCGCCACCGCCAGCCCAAAAATTGCCAGCGTGTGGAACGCCTGATATTCAAGGCCGGTCTGGATCCAGCCCATCTCCACAACGCCCAAAGACTTGCTTAAGACATGCGCGCCAAACGCGCCCAGAGCTACAAAAATAAAGCCACTCACCGCGGCGAAAATCAGCATGAATCGGCTGGTCATATTTAAGTCCTGAATTAATGCGTGCCCGGCACACAAACGTTATTGTTCATACCTGAAGCGGAATTTTTCTTGCTCGCTTGCCGCTTTCGCCAGTATCCACTGCCGGAAAGCGGCTATTTTACCCAGTTCTGCCTGACTGTCATGACAAACCAGATAAAATGCATTCTTGCTGACCAGTACATCGTTAAATGGGCAAACCAGACGGCCTGCCTCAATTTCGGACTGCGCCATGACGTTATTCGCTAATGCCACGCCCTGCCCGTGAATGGCAGCCTGTAACACCATCGCGCTGTGGCTAAAAATGGGCCCCTGCTGCACGTTTATATGATTAAGACCTAACTGGCGGGTATAAGTTTGCCAGTCGCGACGCGACGCATCGTGCAAAAGCGTGTGTTGCGCCAGATCGGCGGGCGTTTTGAGCGCTTTCTCCCCCGTCAGCAGCAGTGGTGAACAGACCGGCAGCAGATATTCTGCGTATAATTTTTCAACACGCAAGCCCGGCCAGTTACCGCGACCGTAAAAAATCGCCACATCCACATCGTCTGCAAGCTTGTCTTCCTGACGGTCCACCGCCTGGATTCGGACATCGATTCCCGGATAAGTTGAGTTAAAGCTTGAGAGTCGCGGCACCAGCCACTGAATGGCAAAACTGGGCAATAAACTCACAGTCAGGGCGCCTTTTGCGCTCCGTGCCTGAAGCTTACGGGTGGCTTCCGTCAGCTGGGAGAAAATCTCTTTAATATCCTGAAAATAGCTCTGCCCTTCTTCGGTCAACAGCAACGAACGGTTTCGGCGACGGAACAGCTTAAGCCCCAGAAAATCCTCCAGAGACTTGATTTGATGACTTACTGCGGCCTGTGTCACAAAAAGCTCATCGGCTGCGCGGGTGAAGCTGAGGTGGCGTGCTGCTGCATCAAAAACACGTAATGCATTTAGGGGTGGCAATCGCTTGGACATGGTTATCTGGCTTAGATGTTAACGAGATTTAACATATAGGAAACAACGTTTAACCTATTAGTTTTTTTTATCTGAGCCATTATAATTTGTCCGTTGAGGAACTACCAGCAAATACCTATAGTGGCGGCACTTCCTGAGCCGGAACGAAAAGCTTTTTTTGGAATGCGTGTTCTGAAGGGCTTTTGGCTTACGGTTGTGATGTTGTGTTGTTGTGTTTGCAATTGGTCTGCGATTCAGACCACGGTAGCAACGCTACCAATTTTTCACTTCCTGTACATTTACCCTGTCTGTCCATAGTGATTAATGTAGCACCGCCAACTTGCGGTGCTTTTTTTTCGCTTATCTAACTGTTAATGCTCGATTTCCTTCATCTCTTTCACGTCACTGCGATTGATCTGCTGTTTGTTCCCGTTAGCATCTTTATATGAAATCATCCCGGTATCATTATCGGTTGTCGGTTTCCCTTCAGAGACGATAGATCGACCATCGTTGGTATGCATTACGTAGTTATTTCCAGAACATGCGCTCAGGGCAAAGGTCAACGCACAGGCAGAAATGATTGCAGCTGTCTTTTTCATGATTATTCTCCTTTAGCAATTAATGCTATTCAAACCTCGATTTATAACAGGCTAAAACATCCGCCTAACACTATTTAGCATAACCTGCTTTTTCAGACTCGCCAGGATAAGCAGACAAATCTGATAGATATCAACTTCCTTGCCCTGTCGATGAATTTGCGCGACGATCGTAGAATCGATATGAGGAATTCCATGAACGCTTTCAGTCCTGCGCATTTTCGCGCACAGTTTCCTGCGCTGGCCGATGCCGGCATTTATCTTGATAGCGCCGCCACGGCCCTTAAGCCGCAGGCGGTGATTGAGGCGACCCGCCAGTTTTACAGCCTGAGCGCCGGGAACGTGCACCGCAGCCAGTATGCCGACGCGCAGCGCTTAACGGCGCAATACGAAGCCGCACGGGATCAGGTCGCGCGCCTGATCAATGCTGACAGCGGTAAGAACATCGTCTGGACGCGGGGCACTACCGAGGCCATTAACATGGTGGCGCAATGTTACGCGCGTCCGCTGTTGCAGCCCGGGGATGAGATCATCGTCAGCGAGGCGGAACACCACGCCAACCTGGTGCCCTGGCTGATGGTGGCCGAACAAACCGGGGCACGGGTAGTAAAACTCCCGTTGGGTACAGACTTCCTGCCTGACGTGGCGCGTCTGCCTGAGCTGATTACGCCGCGCAGCCGTATTCTGGCGCTGGGGCAGATGTCCAACGTCACCGGCGGCTGTCCGGATCTGGCGCGCGCCATTGAGATTGCCCATGCCAGCGGCGTGGTGGTAATGGTCGACGGTGCGCAGGGTGTGGTGCATTTTCCGGCTGACGTTCAGGTGCTGGATATCGACTTCTACGCCTTCTCAGGGCATAAATTGTACGGGCCAACCGGTATCGGCGCGCTGTACGGCAAACCTGAACTGCTGGCCCGGATAACGCCGTGGCTCGGCGGCGGCAAGATGATTACCGAAGTCACCTTCGACGGTTTCAAAACGCAGGAAGTGCCTTACCGCCTGGAAGCCGGTACGCCGAACGTGGCAGGGGTTATCGGTCTGAGCGCAGCGCTCGAATTTCTCGCAGATACGGACGTGGCTCAGGCTGAAAGCTGGAGCCGGGGCCTGGCGACGCTGGCAGAAGAAGAGCTTAAGAAACGCCCCGGGTTTCGCTCGTTCCGCGTCCAGGACTCCAGCCTGCTCGCCTTTGATTTTGCGGGCGTACACCATAGCGACATGGTGACGCTGCTTGCCGGATACGGCATTGCCCTGCGCGCAGGACAGCACTGCGCCCAGCCGCTGCTGGCGGCCATGGGGGTGAGCGGTACCCTGCGCGCCTCGTTTGCACCGTACAACACAAAAAGTGACGTCGACGCGCTGGTTTCCGCCGTCGACCGCGCCCTGGAATTACTGGTGGATTAATGACAAGTTCAGCCTTAGCCGGGCATCCGTTCGGCACCGTTATCACTGAAGAGACGTTAAAACAGACCTTCGTCCCGCTCACGCAGTGGGAAGATAAATATCGTCAGCTGATCCTGCTGGGCAAACAGTTGCCCACGCTGTCAGACGAACTGAAATCACAGGCGAAGGAGATAGCTGGCTGCGAGAACCGCGTCTGGCTTGGGTTTAGCATATCCGGTGAGAAACTGCATTTCTTCGGCGACAGCGAGGGACGCATTGTTCGCGGTCTGCTGGCGGTGCTGTTGACCGCAATCGAAGGGAAAAGCGCCGCAGAGCTGCTGGTGCATTCTCCGCTGGCGCTGTTTGATGAGCTGGGACTTCGCACGCAGCTTAGCGCCTCGCGCGGTCAGGGACTGATTGCGCTAAACGACGCGGTGCTGGATGCCGCCCGTCAGGCTCAGGCCTGACGTTCCGCCTTCGCCATCATCTTCTTCAGGGCGTGAGAGACCGCCACAAAGCCGAAGGAGGCGGTCACCATGGTGGCCGCTCCAAACCCTGAGGCACAATCCATCCGCTTTGGCCCTTCCGCTGTGCTTTTCATTGCACAGACCGAACCATCCGCCTGCGGATAAACCAGCGCTTCTGTCGAGAACACACAGTCCACGCCCAGCTTGCCTTTACTGTTCTTCACCACGTTGAAGTCGCTTTTTAAGCGCTCGCGCAGCTTAGCGGCCAGTGGATCCTGAATGGTTTTCGCCAGATCTGCCACCTGGATCTGCGTCGGATCAATTTGTCCACCCGCGCCGCCCGTTGTCACCAGCGGCACCTTGTAACGACGACAGTAAGCGATCAGCGCCGCTTTTGGCCGCACGCTGTCGATGGCGTCAATCACATAGCTGTAGCCTTTGCTCATGTACTCCGCGACGTTATCTGCCGTCACAAAGTCGTCAATCACCGTTACGCGGCACTCCGGGTTGATGAGACGAATACGCTCCGCCATCACCTCGGACTTCGCCAGACCGACGTTATCACGCAGGGCGTGGATCTGACGGTTAGTGTTAGTGACGCAGACGTCATCCATATCAATCAACGTAATTGCGCCAATGCCGGTTCTCGCCAGCGCTTCTGCCGCCCACGAACCCACGCCACCAATGCCCACCACGCAGACATGCGCATCCGCGAACAGTTGCAGGGCTTTTTCACCGTATAACCGTGCCGTGCCGCCGAAACGCTGGCGCCAGGCATCGCTGATTACCACAGACATAAAACCTCAGATGTAAAAAGGGTGAGGTATTCCTCACCCTGAACCGTAATCCGTCTTGCGCTCAGAATACCACACTCAGCCGCTAAATACGTTCCCGGTACCCGGCGCTGTCTTCAGCACCCACACGCGCCCGTAGTGGTTATACCAGCCTGCACGGTGGCCGGCATCCGGGCCGATGCCCTGATAAATGTCGAAGTGCTGGCCTTTAATCGCCCCGCCCACGTCCAGCGCCACCATCAGGCGTAATTCATACTTGCCGTTGAATTTGCCGTTGTTGTCGAGGAGAGGGACTTCCGCCAGCAGCGTGGTACCCGCCGGGATAATCGAACGATCCGATGCCACAGAAGCGCGGCCAATCAGCGGGACGGCGCTCGCCCCTTTCACCGGCGCAAAGTTCTGCGGTTTGAAGAAGACAAACGATGGATTCTGCTCAAGCAGTTCACGCACTTCCGCTTCGCTGTGTTTTTCGCCCCACTCGCGGATCGCCTGCATCGACATATCTTCTCGTTTCACTTCACCACGGTCGATGAGCACCTTACCGATGCTGCGATAGGCATGGCCGTTTTTCCCGGCATAGCTAAAGAAGTTCAGCGGCGAGCCGTCGCCAAAATCAATATAGCCGCTGCCCTGCACGTCCATGATGAAGTTATCCATCAGCGAGTTGCTGTAGGCCAGCACGTAATTTTCGCTAAGCGCACCGGCATAGATTTCAGCGCGGGACGGGAGACGACCGCGTTTTGGCGGCATGCGGTAAATCGGATACTGGAATTCGCCCTGACGCGTGTGTCGTGCCTGGACAACCGGGGTGTAGTAGCCGGTAAACTGAACGTTACCGTAGTTATCCGCCCCTTCCATCTGCCACGCGTCAATACCAAACTGGCGCATATTGCGCGTATCACCGCCAGCACGCAGCCAGTCCTGCACTGCACTATAAACGTTGTTCTGTGAGCCATACAGGCGCGGCGACGCTTTGCGGATCTGGTACACCTGCTCGGAGAAATCCCCGGCATTGATTGGAGCACCCACGGCATCTGGCTGGTTAACTAAAGAGAAAGGCTGGGATAACTTCCCGTCTTTATACTGTTGACCGCGATCGGTCGGTTTGGAAGAGCAGGCCGCAAGAATCGCTACCATTGCGCCTGTCATCAGATACTTCACCCAACGTCCTTTCATTATATCTCGTCTTTTAGTTGCCCAATTCCGCGTGATGAAGATAACAAACCCACCGTGGTAATGAA
The DNA here is from genome assembly GCF_050030745.1 of Enterobacter cloacae complex sp. 402C9. Lineage (NCBI taxonomy): Bacteria > Pseudomonadati > Pseudomonadota > Gammaproteobacteria > Enterobacterales > Enterobacteriaceae > Enterobacter > Enterobacter cloacae complex sp. 402C9. Next base: position 3,724,344 of record NZ_JBLGUW010000001.1, read on the forward strand.
ATGCGATCGCCTTCCCTTTGGCAAATTCTGGACAAAAAATAGTCCAAAGTGGCTATTCCCGTTCATTTTGCATACAAAATAATGAATTATGCGAAAAAGGGGTTGCATCACAAACCTATCCGAGTATAGTGCGCTTCCACGGACGCGGGGTGGAGCAGCCTGGTAGCTCGTCGGGCTCATAACCCGAAGGTCGTCGGTTCAAATCCGGCCCCCGCAACCAATTAAAATTTGATGAAGTATCTTCTACGACTGTAGAAAGACGGACGCGGGGTGGAGCAGCCTGGTAGCTCGTCGGGCTCATAACCCGAAGGTCGTCGGTTCAAATCCGGCCCCCGCAACCAATCAAATTTGAAGAAGTAAGTTTCTACAAGTGTAGAAAGACGGACGCGGGGTGGAGCAGCCTGGTAGCTCGTCGGGCTCATAACCCGAAGGTCGTCGGTTCAAATCCGGCCCCCGCAACCAACACTTCTTAAAACAATAAACACCCTTAAGGGTGTTTTTTTGTATCTGCCGTTTGTGAAAGTGCCGGGCGAGATACCCGGCGTAATACCCTATCCCCGCCGCGCCAGCGTTTCCCCGTCTGAGAAATAGGCCCGAATACCCGCCAGAATCGACTCCGCCACTTCCTGCTGGAATTTAGCCGTCTTGAGCTTACGTTCCTCTTCCACGTTACTGATAAACGCCGTTTCGACCAGAATGGACGGAATATCCGGCGCTTTCAGGACCGCAAATCCGGCCTGCTCGACGCTGTTTTTGTGCAGCTTGTTGACCCGGCCCAGCTTGCCCAGTACCGCTTTACCAAACTTCAGGCTGTCGGTTATGGTCAGCGACTGCACCATATCAAACAGCGTATGGTCGACGTAACGATCCCCGCTTTTGCTCACGCCACCGATTAAATCCGAGGCGTTCTGCGTGTCCGCCAGGTATCTCGCGGCGGTACTGGTCGCCCCTTTCGTTGACAGGGCAAACACCGACGATCCGCTCGGCTGGCGGCTGGTGAAGGCATCCGCATGAATAGAGACAAACAGATCCGCGCGCTGCTTCTGCGCTTTCGCCACGCGGACCTTCAGCGGGATAAAGACATCTTCGTTGCGCGTCATGTAGGCGCGCATATTGCCCTCTTTGTCGATTAACGCCTTCAGACGACGGGCAATTTGCAGCACCACATCTTTTTCGCGGGTGTGATATTTCCCAACGGCGCCGGAATCTTCTCCGCCGTGGCCTGGATCGAGCATGATCACAATCGGACGATCGCGCCCCGCCCTGCCCGGCTTAGGACCACTTTGCGCAGGTGGGACCTGCCGCTGGAGATCGCCTTTGTTGTAATCTTCAAGTAACGCCAGGAGCGGATCCTGAATATCCGTTGCATTCGCCGGATAGAGATCCATTACCAGGCGCTCCTTAAAGGCGGCAACAGGCGCAAGGGCAAAGAGCTGCGGTTTCACGTTCTGCTTCAGCTCAAACACCATGCGCACGGTTTGCGGATCGAACTGCCCGACACGCGCCGATTTGATAAAAGGATCGTCGCCACGGATCTGCGCCGCCATGCCTTTAAGCACGGAGTTGAGATTCACACCTTCGAGATCAACCACCACACGTTCAGGATTGCTGAGGGCAAATTGTTTGTATTTCAGCACGCGGTTGGACTCGACCGTCACGCGCGTATAGGTCGACGACGGCCAGACGCGCACCGCGACTACCTGGCTTGTGGCGGCAAGACCCACCTGGCTGACGCTAAGCAACCACATCGCCCCGGCCCCTTTTAACAGGCGGCGGCGGCTTATTGCTGAATTGGATCCCGACATGCTTCTCCCGAGCAAGAAATCTGATTGATGAACAAAACGCCCAAATTGACCGAAAACTTTAACGAATGACGCATAAACTGTCATCTATAAAAGGGTAAACAATCATACGTTAACGCACGGATTACTTATTATTTTCTGTGTGTCGCAGAAAATTTTGGCTTGCACACGCGGCCACAATCGAATAAAAATACACAAATAACGAATAAACATTCATTAAGGGTTGTATCATGGTTAAGGAACGCAGAACCGAACTGGTCCAGGGATTCCGCCATTCTGTTCCCTATATCAACACCCATCGGGGGAAAACCTTTGTCATCATGCTTGGCGGCGAAGCCATTGAGCATGAGAACTTTTCCAGTATCGTCAATGATATCGGCCTGCTGCACAGCCTCGGCATCCGTCTGGTGGTGGTGTATGGCGCACGTCCGCAAATCGAAGCCAACCTGGCCGCCCATCACCATGAGCCGATCTACCACAAACATACCCGCGTGACGGATGCGAAAACCCTCGAACTGGTCAAACAGGCGGCGGGTCTGTTGCAGCTCGATATCACCGCCCGCCTGTCGATGAGCCTGAGTAATACGCCGCTGCAGGGCGCGCACATCAACGTGGTGAGCGGCAACTTTATCATCGCTCAGCCGCTCGGCGTGGACGATGGCGTGGATTACTGCCACAGCGGCCGCATCCGGCGCATTGATGAAGAAGCCATTCACCGCCAGTTAGACAATGGCGCGATCGTCCTGATGGGACCCGTTGCCGTTTCCGTAACGGGTGAAAGTTTTAATCTGACCTCGGAAGAGATTGCCACCCAGCTGGCCATCAAGCTGAAAGCGGAAAAAATGATCGGCTTTTGCTCCTCACAGGGTGTCGTGAACGATGAGGGCGTGATTGTGCCAGAACTTTTTCCGAATGAAGCCCAGGCGCGCGTCGAAGCGCTGGAAGCACAAGGCGATTACTATTCCGGTACCGTGCGTTTTCTGCGCGGCGCCGTCAAAGCGTGCCGCAGCGGGGTACGCCGCAGCCACCTGATCAGCTATCAGGAAGACGGCGCGCTGTTGCAGGAACTGTTCTCCCGGGACGGGATCGGTACGCAGATCGTAATGGAGAGCGCCGAGCAGATCCGCCGTGCCACCATCAATGACATCGGCGGCATTCTGGAGCTGATCCGTCCGCTGGAACAACAGGGCATTCTGGTTCGCCGCTCCCGCGAGCAGCTGGAGATGGAGATCGACAAGTTCACCATCATCCAGCGAGATAACCTGACCATTGCCTGTGCGGCGCTTTATCCGTTCCCGGAAGAGCAGATTGGCGAAATGGCGTGCGTTGCCGTGCACCCGGATTACCGTAGCTCCTCGCGGGGGGAACTGCTGCTTGAACGCGTGGCGGCACAGGCGCGCCAGATGGGTCTGAGCAAGCTGTTCGTGCTCACCACGCGCAGCATTCACTGGTTCCAGGAGCGCGGCTTCACGCCGGTGGATATTGATTCTCTGCCGGAAAGTAAGAAAGAGATGTACAACTACCAGCGCCGCTCGAAGGTGTTAATGGCGGACCTGGGATAACAATCACCCTCTCCTGTCGGAGAGGGTGATTACTCAGACAGATTCAAAAATCGCGCTTAATCCGCTTCTGCGCTCGGTGCGAGTGGCAATCGCCTGACCCAGCACGCGCTCATCCGCATACAGCGACAGACGCTGGCGCGCACGGGTAACGGCGGTGTAGACCAACTCACGGGTTACGACCGGCGAAAGCTGTGTCGGCAGGATCAGCGCCGCATGGTTGAACTCTGAGCCCTGAGACTTGTGTACCGTCATCGCCCATGCCGTTTCATGCTCTGGCAGACGGCTGGGCTGGACGGACTTCACGCTGCCGTCCGGTAGCTGGAACCAGACGCGCAAACCGTTACCGCGATCGAGCGCAATACCGATATCCCCGTTGAACAGCCCCAGCGTACTGTCGTTGCGGGAGATCATCACTGGCCGGCCTTCATACCATCGCGAATGCTGCTGACGGTTAATTTTGCGTTTCTGCACGAGCAGCTGCTCCAGCCTGTCGTTCAGGCCCGCAACGCCGAACGGCCCTTCCCGCAATGCGCACAGAAGCTGGTATTCGCCAAATGCGGCAATGACCTGCCCGGGCTGACTGCGCTGCTGCACGCAGCTCAGAAAACGCTGGTATCCATGGAGAGCCTCCTCAAGCATAGCCTGATACTCTTCCCCGCTTTGCAGCGATTTCTTTTCAATGTCAGTGAAAGAGCCGTCAAACACCGTGCGCGTGGCATGCCGATCGCCACGGTTGACCGCCGCAGCCAGCTGGCCGATGCCGGAGTCGCTACCGAAACGGTAGCTTTTTTGCAGCAGGCACAGGCTGTCACGCAGTGCGCCTGCGACCGGCGAGTGATCGGGTTCAAGCGAGCAGCCGGTCAGGCGGGCAAGCTCCTGCGCCCGCGCGGCGGTATAACCGTAGCTGGCGTAGGTACAGATATCCCCCAGTACCGCCCCGGCTTCCACGGAGGCGAGCTGGTCGCGATCGCCCAGGAAAACCACGCGCGCATGCGGCGGCAGAGCATCGATCAGGCGCGACATCATGGTCAGGTCAATCATGGAGGCTTCATCCACCACCAGCACGTCCAGATGCAGCGGATTACCCGCATGGTAGCGCAGCCGCTGGCTACCCGGCTGCGCGCCGAGCAGACGGTGCAGGGTACTCGCTTCACCCGGGAAAAGCGCAAGCTGCTCCTGAGTGAGCGGCAGCTGTTGCATCGCACCGCCCAGTGATTCGGTCAGTCGCGCCGCTGCTTTCCCGGTGGGTGCCGCCAGACGAATACGACATCGCTGCTCGCCTGATAGCTGGATCAGGGCTGCCAGCAGCTTTGCGACGGTCGTGGTTTTCCCGGTGCCCGGGCCACCTGAAATCACCGAAATCCGCCGCGTCAGGGCGACGGCCGCCGCCACTTTCTGCCAGTCTGTAGGCTCACCGGAGTCAAACAGCCTGTCCAGTGTCTGGCGAAGCTGCGCTTCGTCGCAGGGAAGCGGCGCGTTGGTCTCACTAAAGAAACGCGCTACCGTCAGTTCGTTTCGCCACAGACGGTTCAGATATAAGCGCTCCCCCGTCAGGATCAGCGGCGCCTGGTTTTCTCCCGGCCCGACGGCCGACGATTCGCGCAAAATTTTCTGCCAGTCCACCCTCTCCCCCAGCAGCGCAAAGCAGGACTGGAGGACAGGCGGCATTTTCTCGTCAACAACCAGACGCGAGAGCGGCAGACACACATGCCCCTCTCCGGCGTCTTTACTCAATAGGGCAGCGGCAAGCATCACGGCGGGCTGGTCAGCGGCAATCATCATGGCAAACTGCACATCCAGCTGACGCAGCACGCGTTGCTCTACCGCTTCCAGCAATAAGTCCTGCATCGTCATGCCATCTCCTCCGTGTTTGCTGCAAACAGGTTATCCATTTTATTAATCAATTCCGCATCCGGACGGGTGCTGAAGATCCCGGAGCGCGGATCGGCAGCGTCGACCCCGCGCAAGAAGAGGTAGATGACGCCACCAAAATGATCGTCGTAGCGGTAATCCGCAATACGGTGGCGCAAATAGCGGTGCAGCGCTAGCGTGTAGAGCTGATATTGCAGATCGTAGCGATGCATTTGCATGGCTGCCGCCATCGCCTGCTGGGTATAGGCTTCGCTGTTCTCGCCCAGCCAGTTCGATTTGTAATCCAGCAGGTAGTACCGTCCTTCGTGACGGAAGACCAGGTCGATAAAACCTTTCAGCATGCCCTGCACTTGACGGAAGTTCAGCGGCGGGCAACCGGCTGAGAGCGGATCGTACTGACGGATAAGCGCATCGAGCGCGTCGGCCTTAAGCGGGCCTGCTACAGGCAGATAAAACTCCATCTCAACCTGCTTATTTCTGGCCGTTAGCTGACGAAGAGCGAAGCCCTGCTCAGTCAGCGGTGCCTGCAAAATGGCGTTGATCCAGTCAGTGAGAACGGGCTGCCAGTGCGCGTCATAGCCCCCGCTCTGTAGCATCTTCAGCACCCACTCCTCACTGACAGGCTGAGTAAAATCAAGCTCTTCAAAGAGGCTGTGCAAAAAGGTGCCCGGCGACGCGCCGCGTGGGAACTGATGCGGAGTTAACGTCGGTTCAACCGGAATATCACCCACCCCTGCGGCATCCACGTCCAGCTTCGGCATGAGATCCAGCGCAATACTTTGCCCGTGCTGTTGCAGGCCAGAATAGCTGGTGACGCGCCAGTCGTCGGCAAGCACCCGCGTGATCTGGCGCGCATTAAGGTCGGTCGCGGGCTCTTGCGCCATTTGCCAGCGGCTATTGTCTGGCAGAGACGGGATATGCAGCGCGATATCGTCACCGCAGAGCGACTCAATGCAGAGGCGCAACCCCGCCGCATCTTTCGGCTCGCCACGCTGAATAAGCCGCCCTAACGCGCTTAAATGGAAATCGCTTTCCCCTGTTTTCTCCCCGCGACGGCGGAAAACCGGGGCGACGCCCAGGCTGCAATGCCAGACAGAACGGGTCAGCGCCACGTAAAGCAGGCGCAAATCCTCCGCCAGACGCTCCGCTTCTGCCAGTTCAACGCTGGTCTCCGCCTTGCTGAGATCGAGCACCGCATCGAAAGTCTCGCGGTCATGGTAAAAGGCCTGATCCTGAACCCGGTAGTTCGCGATGAAAGGCAGCCAGACCAGCGGATATTCGAGACCTTTGGATTTGTGAATGGTGACGATTTGCACCAGATGCTTATCGCTCTCAAGACGCATCTGCTGGCTTGAAGAGTTACTGTTTGGATCCGCGATTTGCTGCGCCAGCCAGCGCACAAGGGCATGTTCACTTTCAAGCTGGGTACCCGCTTCCTGTAACAGTTCGCTGATGTGTAAAATATCGGTCAGACGCCTTTCACCGCCGGATGTCGCCAGCATATTTTCGGCAATCTGACGCCGTGTCATCAGCTCGCGCAGCATCGCCATGACGCCGCGCTTTTGCCAGCGTTCACGGTAATGGACAAACTCTTCTACCACCGCATCCCATGCGTTTTCGTCATGGTTGAGTTCATCAATATCCCGTGCGTTCAACCCCAGCATAGAACTGGCCAGCGCGCTTCGAAGCGTATTTTCGCGCTCCGGCGCCAGCACCGCCTGAAGCAACCAGAGCATTTCCTGGGCTTCCAGCGTGTCGAACACGCTGTCGCGGTTAGAGAGATACACTGACGGAATATCCAGCAACGTTAGCGCATCGCGGATTAACGCCGCTTCCTGACGACTGCGCACCAGCACGGTAATATCAGAGGCCTTTACAGGATATGCCTGTTCCCCCTTCCACAGTAGTGCCTCGCCGCGCGCGCCTGCGCTTAGCCAGTCACGGATTTGCGCGGCGCAGTGCTGGGCCATCGCCGCCTGATAATCGGCAACGCCATAGCCTTCCCCCTCAAGCAGCCAGAAGGTCATGGCGGGTTGTACCGCACCGCTGACTTCGAAGCGCAGGGATGCGTTTTTTGGGGCGGATTTCACCGGCAGGAAAGGGATTTCATTGAACATAAACGCCGTCTCCATACGGCTGAACAGCGCATTGACGCTCTCAACCATCCCCGGAGCGGAGCGCCAGTTGGTATCTAACGTGTAATGCGCGACCACCTCACTACGGGCTTTCATATAGGTGAAGATATCTGCCCCACGGAAGGCGTAAATGGCCTGTTTAGGGTCGCCTATCAGCAGCAGGGCAGTGTCGGGCTGCTGTCGCCAGATGCGGCGAAAAATGCGGTACTGCTGGGGGTCGGTGTCCTGAAATTCGTCAATCATCGCCACCGGAAAACGGGTACGGATCGCGCTGGCGAGCGCTTCACCATTCTCGCTGGACAGGGCTTCGTCCAGGCGGCTCAGCATGTCATCAAACCCCAGCTCGCCCCGGCGACGTTTTTCGCGCGCGACTGCCTGGCGGATCTCCGTCATGGCGCGGGTGATCATCAGGTCATTGAGCGTTAATGGCTCCGCAAGCAACGCTTCAATCGCCACAAACAGGGGATGCTCAGGCACAATACCGTCGGCTTTGGTTCGCTCGGTCAAAAAGCGCTGCGAAAATTTTTCCAGTGCGTCCGGAAGCTGGTAACCCCGCGTCTCCTCCTGGGCCCAGGCGCTGATCTTTTCGATCCACTTCCCCTGGTTCCCACGGTTGAACTTGCGTCTGTCGATGCCTGAGTTTTCGATGATTGCATCAATTTCACCAACCGACTCATTCCACTTCTGCTTAAGCGCGGTAATTTTGGCGACGATCTTTTCATGGCGCGAGGCCAGCGTTTCATCGGCAGGCGGAGGAGATTTAATGACCGGCGCTTCGCCTTGCAGGTAACGGTCGATGGCGCGAAGAAGCTCTTCCGGACCTTTCCACAGGGCGTGAACCGCTTCAGCAATGTCGCGCTGCAACGGATAACAGTGACGACGCCAGAAATCCGCACAGGCCTGATAGCGAAGCTCGGATTCATCTTCAATAAGCTGCTGCTCAAAGAGCATGCCGGATTCAAACGCATTCAGGCTCAGCATGCGCTGACAAAAACCGTGAATGGTGAAGACGGACGCTTCATCCATTTGCCGTTCGGCCAGCAGCAGCCATTGCGCAGCCTGTTGCTTATCCGCAATCTCGTCCAGCAGGCACGCGTAGAGGGGGTTATCCGTCGTCTGACGCAGACAGGCGATGCGCAGCTCATGAATGTTGCTGCGAATACGGCCACGCAGCTCGGCAGTGGCCGCTTCGGTGAAGGTTACCACCAGCAGCTCTTCCACGCTTAACGGGCGCGAAAAAGCGGCGTTGCCGCCGAGCCCCAACAGCAGACGCAGATAGAGCGCGGCGATGGTATAGGTTTTTCCCGTTCCCGCTGAGGCTTCAATCAGTCGCTCACCCTGTAGAGGTAAACTTAGGGGATCAAGCGGCTCAGCGGTATGGGTCATTCTTTCTTACTCCAGGGCATAGTTTGTTGCAGCGCGCTGACGCTCTTCCAGACGGTCCACTCTTTTGATTTTACGTAGTCCGTTTTCCCGTTCTGGCTGCCAGAAACCTGAGACAGGATGGCCATACCCTGCGGTTTAACTACCGCCTGATGGAAGAAATCGGCAACTTTTTGTGGCGTCAGCTGTTTTATTTCGGCCACTATTTTATCACGCGAATCAAATTTCATATTACCGCGATCAAAATCTTTGCTCAGCTGCGAGGCCTCTTCACCCAGCGTCTGCGGCGGTTGCATCACCTGGGCGATAACCGCCTGCTGGATCTGGGCAAACTCTTCCGGCTTCATGGCGCGCAGTTTTGCTTCCGCCTGCGGGAAGAATGCCTGATAACGTTGCCACAGGTAAGCAGGTTGTTTGTCGCTGCTTTGCAGAAGGAAGCCCAACCCCCACTGACGGCCCACATTCATCGAGAAAGCGAATACCGCATAACCCAGCTGCTCTTCGGTGCGCAGCTGGTTGTAAAACCACGGCTGAATAATTTGACCGAGCACCGCACTCTGGGCAGAGCTGGTAAATTCGTCATATCCGACAGGGACAAACACCGCGGCCAGCGCGGAATCCGTGCTGCTTCCCGCTTTTTCGAAGATCGCATTCTGCTTTTTCTCTACCAGCACATCCTGGTTACGGCACCACTCATCGCCTTTTGAACCCAGTTGCGCACGCACGTTTTGTGCCAGCGTTTTAGCCTGATCTTCGCTCATGTTCCCTACAACCAGGAACTCCGGACGAGTATTGGTTTTCAGCGAATCACGGTAAGCCAGCACCTCTTTTAAGGTGACTGAGGGCAATAACGCGCGGCGATCTTCGCGCTGGAAATAAGGAATTTGGGACAACATCTGTGCTGGCATAATCGCCTGATCGTAGGCTTTACCCTTCTCGGCAGAATCCATCATCTGGGCATACCAGGACTTAGCCTGCTCGAGCTGTTCTTCCGTAGGCGTATAGCTGAAATAACCGTCCAGCAGCGCCTGGAACAGCTGCGGCAAACGCTGGGTATAGCCGTTGGCATTCACCATCAGACCGTTATTGGCATTGGTGGAGAAACTGATACCGCCAACGGCAGCCTGGTTGCTGAGCTGATCGAGGGCAATACCGGCCAGATAATCGTTAAGCGCAAACAGCACCTGGTTTCTGGCGCTGTCCATTGCTTTAGGATTACGCAGCACTACGCTGACATCCGCTTTTGGCTCGTCGCCGAAATAGCGGCTTGGGGTGTAGACCACGCGCAGCGTCGGCTCATCAACAATCAGCTCCGGATGCGGATAGGCCTTTGCGGGTTTGATCAGCGAGAAATCGTCCGGGATGTAGGGGTTAAGCTCCGGTAACTTCAGCGCAATTTCCCCCGCCTTTTTCTGCCAGCCCGCGAAGGTCTGTTCGCTGATTTTTTCAACCTGATACGGGGCATCAACGAAGTAGGCCATTTTGTTATGCGGTTCGTTCGGGCTGATATACCAGACGCGGGCATTCTGCGGAGTCATCATCGCCAGACGCGCTTTGAGCGCCCCGGCGTCATACTGATCGGCAATATTTACCGCATCCAGCGTATGTTCCACCGGCACGCGGATCATGGTATCTGCCAGCCACTCGACGTAGTCCATATCACGCGTAATAGAGGGATAGCGGAAATCGAGATCCAGCACGTGCGCCAGCTCGTCGAAGTAGCGTTTATCGACGCCTTTGTCGCGCAGCAGAGAGAGATAACTGAAAATGGCCGCAACGACGTCGTCACGGTGAGCCAGCCCTTTATCGGTCAGCGTCGCGGAGATGGCCAGCACGCCGCTATTCCCGTTTACGACGGGATCGGAGTCAGCGCGAATACCTTCCACCAGCCCCTGCTTTTGCAGCCAGTCGGAGAGCGTACCCGGGCTGCGGTTACCGATAAGATAAGTCACCAGCTCGTCGGTTTTGCTGCGGAACTGCGCCGTGTTGTTATCAATACGGAATTCAACGCGTAACACCTTGCGCGGCAAGGCCGGCACATAGTGAATAACAATGCCTTTTTGCGCGTCCGTGACAACCGGCACGTTAATCTGCGGCAGATCGATATTTTTATTTGGCACCCTGCCATAGGTCTGCGCAGCCATTTTTGCCAGCGTCGGCAACGGTTTATTGCTGTAGATAACCGCTTTCATCAGATTGGCGGAATAGTATTTTTCACGAAACGCATGCAGCGCATCGAGCACCGGGCTACCCGGCTTGTCGCTCAGCGTTTCAAGGTTGCCGCCTGAGAAGCGCGAACCCGGGTGCGCCGGATTGATGGTTTCAGCGCTAACCTGCGCCATGCGCATACCGTCTCGCGTGCGCGCCATCGTAAGTTCGGCGTTTACGGCGTTGCGTTCCCGGTCAGCATATTTTTTATCCAGCAGCGGTGCGGCGATGGCATCCGCCAGACGGTCCACCGCCCCGTCAAGCGCATCATTTTCCACTTCCAGGTAAAACGCGGTACGATACGGCGCAGTGCTGGCGTTGTGGCTGCCGCCATGCATTTTCAGAAATTCGGACAGGCTGTCAGGCTGTGGGTATTTTTTAGACCCCATCAGCGTCATGTGCTCAAGGTAGTGCGCCAGTCCCGGATGGGCGTCAGGATCTTCCAGCGATCCGACCGGCACAACCAGTGCGGAGAGCGATTTAACCGCCTGAGGATCGGAAACCAGCAGCACGGTCATCCCGTTATCAAGACGAATCGCCTGATACTGACGGGTGTCCTTATCGCTCTTACGGATTGTTTCCTGGACAGGTTGCCAACCGGAATCGGCCTGAGTGACGGGAGCCCAAAGGGCGATAAACAAAACAAATGCTTTGAACAAGGTGCTGCCTGGCATTACGACCTCTTTATCACGGCTACATCATTAACAACGTGCGTGCTGGACACGCCAGCATCTCTTTCTTTGGGTACATCAGTCCGTGATAAGAGGTGCATCATAAATGAACACCCCGTGCTGTGCAATTTTTATACAGCACTCAGGACTGCTTAAATTTGAACAACGGTAACAGGTAGCGTTGCGCCTCTTCCGTGATAATGTCGAAATATTCTGGCTCCAGCGTTCGCCATAAACGTTGATACCAGACATCGTCGCCCTCGCCACGTACCATCATGTTCCCTTCGTAGGCCTGCAAAAACTTGCTGCGCGCTTTCTGGAGCGAAGCCTCATCCGTTAACATGGCATCATTCTGCGCGTCGTAACAGGCTTTTATCCATGCCCCCCCACTTTCAGGCAGCAAAAGCAGAGGCTTGTTCATGCCCTGACGATAACCTTCAATATAAAGCGACAGATACGTCAACGCCTGCTCAGGCTCCATCGGCGGGAAGCGCCACTCGCCGTCCTTACGTACAAACAACCGGCTTTCGCCTTCGTGACCACTCGCACTGTAGACAAGATGTTCGAGCCAGAGTTGCAGGCCATGTGAAACGCTGAGCATAGATGGGCGCCAGCGTAGCAGCCCGTCAGACTGCACGTGCGTGAGCCAGCCGCTGAGGTGCATACCGTTACAATCGAGATCAATTTCAATGCTGCTCGCCGGTTGCCGACACGCGATAACCCGGTCAGCAAGCGCTTGCATCTCCTCACACTGGGCATCCCAGACGATTTCGCCGAACGCACCATACGGCAGTAATCCCGACGCCCTGTAACGTCGGAACAGTTTACTGGCGTCTTCTTCGTCAACCAGCGCATTCAAAAGCTGGGAATTAAGCTTAAAACGCTCCAGTCCATCAAGAATAAACGGTTCCGCATCAGGGATTTCGCTCTCTTCCGAGCGGAAGTTCACCTGCAAGCGTTGCTGGAAAAAAGCCCGAACCGGATGGGCCCAAAAGCGCTGCAGCTGCTCAAACGTAAGGGTGTCTATGACGCGCGGTTCGAGCGCCTGAATGAAATCGGTTTGCGGTGTGCCCGCGTTCTTCGCAGCGGGAAGCCACTCGCGGGCGTAGCTTTGCAGTTCATCAGGAACGTAATTGACAGGATCAAACGGCATACGGCTATGGTGACAGGTAATATGCGCTTTCACCCGACGTTCGCTTTCGTCGCAGTTACAGGCCTCATCGCCCGGCAGATAGTGACTCTGCCCGATGTAGTCCACCAGCTCCTGCACCAGCACGGACGGGAAACGCTCGCTGTTGTCCTGAATTGAACGGCCGATATAGCTGATATAAAGCCTGCTTTGCGCAGACATCAGCGCCTCAAGGAAGAGATAACGGTCATCATCGCGGCGGCTGCGGTCGCCCCGCTTCGGCTGTGCGCTCATGAGATCAAAGCCCAGGGGTGGCAGCGCACGTGGATAAATACCGTCGTTCATGCCAAGCAGACAGACTACTTTGAACGGGATTGAACGCATCGGCATCAGGGTGCAGATATTCACCGGCCCAGCAAGGAAGCGCTGGCTGATGCGCTCCTGATCGAGACGTTGCGTCAGCTCATCACGCAGAAGCGAAAGGGGAACCGCCTCGTGATAGTGCGAATTAACCCCCTCATCAACGATGGCCTGCCACTGCTTCTCGATAAGCGCCATGGCGGCTTCCGTTTCGCTGTCCGGCAGGAAGAAGTCATTTAGCATTTCGCGGCAAATCGGCAGCCACTCTTCGAGTGGACGGGGCTGCATCAATGCACGGCGCCAGCGGTTGAGCTGCATCAGCAGCGAGGCTAAGTGACCAACCAGTTCCGCAATTAACCCACTGGACTCATCGTACGGCAGCACGTCATTCCATTCGCCGTGGATGCTCTCCATCGCATACCCCAGCAGCATACGCGTCAGGCCAAACTGCCAGGTATGCTGGCCAGTCGCGGGCAGCTCAAACTCCTGGACGTTATCATCGTCGATTCCCCAGCGGACGCCGGATTCGTTGACCCACTGGCGCAGGTAGCGCAAGCCCTCTTCGTTAATGCTGAAGCGTGCGGCCAGAACAGGCACATCCAGTAATGCCAGCACATCCTCAGAGATAAACCGGCTATCAGGCAGCGAAAGCAGGCTGATAAAGGCCTGTAGCGCCGGGTGTGACTGACGAGCACGGCGGTCAGAGATCGCGTAGGGAAGATAGCGGTCGCCCGTTGCGCTGCCAAATACAGCCTGAATAAACGGGCTGTAGCTGTCGATATCCGCCACCATCACCACGATATCGCGGGGTGTCAGGGTTGGGTCGTCCTGCAACATGGCCAACAGGCGGTCATGAAGAATTTCAACTTCACGCTGTGGGCTGTGGCAAACGTGGATCGCGATACTGCGATCGTCAGGATCCAGTTTTCGCTTCTTATCGCTTCGCGCAAACTCCTCGGCAGTGATCCCGGCCACGGCACGGTTTTCTAAATCCAGAATATCAAGCTGAATATTGTGCAGCAGGCTGTCCGGCGTAATATCCGCAAACGCGTCCACGTCCCCCTCTCCCGAGGAGGTGATATCTGAAAGCAGATAAATATAGTCGCGCCCCAGCTTGCCCCACGAGGCAAGTAGCGGGTTCGGCAGGTTCTGAATCCCCTCTTCATCGAAAAGCTGCGCCGCGTTTTCACTGTCTTTAAACAGCGGCACGGCGCGTTCCTCAAAGAGGCGTTTACGCTGGCGGGTGACCAGCCGTGAAAGCCAGCGCGGATCCTGAATATCTCCCCAATAGTGCCGACATGGGTTGGTAAAGAGGATATGGATATCAATGTGCTTACCGAGCGCTTTTAGCGCGTTCAGGTAGACAGGCGGCAGCGCGGAGATACCGCAAATGAACACGCGTGACGGCAAACGGGCTGGCCGTTCTGCGGTGTTCTCAAGTGTTGAGATAAAGCGATCGTACAAGTTAGCACGGTGCCATTTAGGCTGACCGAGCTGCCCGGTATGCTCGACCAGCGCTTTCCAGAGCGGCGCCTGCCAGATTTGCGCTTCCGGTAACCCATCGACTAATTCTCCCGCTTCCCAGCGAATCAGCCATTCTGCGCGGTAAACCAGATACTGGTCATAGAGGTCAGCAGTGCGTGAGGCCAGCTGAAAAAGTTTGCGCTTGTCGGTGTCGTCATTCAGATAGTGGCGCAGCATGGCGAACTCATCATGCGCCAGCATGTCCGGCAGCAGCGTCATCAGTTTCCAGGCCATGCTTTGTTTGTTGAAGGCACTCTGCTCAGGAATATCCGGCAGGACGCGAACAAACATCTCCCAGATAAAGCTCGCGGGCAGCGGAAAATCGATATTCGCCGCAATGCCAAACTTCTGCGAAAGGGACATTTGTAGCCACTGCGCCATACCGGTGCTCTGCACCAGCACCATTTCTGGCTCAAATGGATCGTCAAGACGCTCTTGCTCAACGATATACTCCATCAGTGCTTCCAGCACATCCAGACGATTTGAGTGGTAAACCCTTAGCATAAACGCTCCCGACTAGCGGCTAACCGGGCAATGCAGACGCGTCAACGCGCCCTGCCGCCCCAGAGGAGAAATAAGTGTGACCGTGATGCTGACACATCCGGACTGTGTTGTCTGCCCCCGACTGACCTGCCAGCCCGGCGGGAGCGTTAATGTTGAGATCTGCGACTGATTCCACGCATGATGCCATAGCTGGCGATACTGGCTAAGCGCCGCATACCGGGCTGCCAGCGCGCGATGATATCCGGATAACGCCGTCACAACCACAACCAGCAACATCATTGCCAGCAAAACCTCAACCATGCTAAATCCTTTTTGTCTGCTCAGGGTAACTGACATAGCGCACTTTCCTTAAGGGGGCAGAAGTCGCTCCAGCCGTGGGCAGAAAAGCGTATTTGTCCTTCCGCGATATCCCCGCCTCGCCATAGCAACAGATCGTCATTTCCGGCAATAAGCAAAACACGCGCCTCAAACAGCCTTACACAGACCCGCAGACCTTGTGTCTGCTTGCACTGAACCTCTGGCCGTAAAGCCCAGTCCTGAACGCGTCCCCACTCCAGTGCAGATTGCAAGGCAGCCTGCTGGCGAACAGACAAACTCTCGCCATTCACCAACGTACTAAAGGTTTGCAACTGCTGGTTTAATCCGGTGAGGATCAGCGTGCCGAGCACCAGCAATAGCAATACCAGCGCCAGCGATGACATGCCCCGCTGACGATTCACAGATTAAACCCCGTTACGGTGTGGCGAGCCGAAAAGGGTGCAGTCAGTTCACCTTTGCGGCGGGCACGCAGCTCGATACTGATGACCGGCGCAAAGCCAGCACGATCGGTTTTAGTGACCATAAACTGCTCTATCAGGACCCGATCCGGGTCAGTGAGCTTATCCCATCCCTTACCTTCACAGGATGTCGCGCCCCGCAGCGTTTCGAGCGTTCCGGACTCAAGCCGAAATCCCGTGCTGTCATTTTCTGACGCGGTGCTATCCCACTGGCCGTTGCTGTTTGCATCCCATTGCACAATTGCACATCGCCCTTGCCTGCCGATAATTAACCCTTGCCCCTGACAATGCCCTGCACAGTATCCTGCTCGCTGGAGCTGTTTACCCATCGCAAGCAGGCGTTGCCACACCTCATCTTCCAGCTCCCGTTGCCCGGATTGCAGTAAAACACCCCGCTGTAGCCCCGGTAAAAAACGTGACGTGCTGAGTAACAGAATACTGCTTATCGTCATCGCAATCAGGACCTCCAGCAGGGAAAACCCTTTTTGTTTTACTGGCATAGACTTTCTCCTGCGGCATTACACAGCCTGATACGTCCGCCATTTGAGACAATAACCCACCACGCACCGGCGCGGCTCTGCACGCGAATATGTCCGGCCCATGCGGTATCCCTTAAGCCGTAAAATCCCAGCGCAGGCGTTACGTCGCTCAGCGTGACCTCCGGCCATAACGGTTTCATCACGAACGGGTCGCCGCTGTCGCAGCCCGGGACCACAGCGCTGACAAGGCAGGCCTGATTCCCGTCAGCGTGAAGCGCAATCCTGTGCTCGCTGTTGTGACGATTTGCGTCGTTTCGCAAGAACGCCAGGTAATCCCGCACCTGACAGGCTGTCTGCCAGAGCCGCTGCCGCTGTTGCCAGCTGTCCCAGCCATAAAGACCCGTCGCGCTGAGGATCACAACCAGCGAGATGGCGAAAAGGGTTTCGATAAGCGTAAAGCCATGTTCGTTTTTCATGGCGGGAGTGTGGCGAAATGGCAGAAAAGGCGCGAGCGTTAAACCAGAACATTACGAGCCGCTTTCCGGAGATTTTCACCCGTTGCAACGCGTTACATCGTCTCTGGAAACAGGCTCGAAGAACAAAACGAGCGCGAAAAAAAACCGGCGCTAAAGAGCACCGGTTGTGTCAGGATTCGCCGTATCAGATGGCGACAGGGGCTTTGATGCCAAGATGCGGGTCGTAGCCTTCAATCTCGAAGTCATCAAAACGGTAATCGAAGATCGAGTCCGGTTTGCGTTTGATCACAAGCTTCGGCAATGCACGCGGTTCGCGCGTCAGCTGGAGATGCGTCTGTTCCATATGATTGCTGTAGAGGTGGGTATCACCGCCCGTCCAGACAAAATCGCCCACTTCAAGATCGCACTGCTGCGCCATCATGTGCACTAACAGCGCGTAGCTGGCGATGTTAAACGGCAGGCCGAGGAACACGTCGCAGGAGCGTTGATACAGCTGGCAGGAGAGTTTGCCGTCCGCCACGTAGAACTGGAAAAACGCGTGGCAAGGCGCCAGCGCCATTTTATCCAGTTCACCCACGTTCCAGGCAGAAACAATGATACGGCGCGAGTCCGGGTCATTTTTCAGCTGGTTCATGACGGTCGTGATCTGGTCGATATGGCGGCCGTCCGGGGTAGGCCACGCGCGCCATTGCTTGCCGTAAACCGGCCCCAGGTCGCCGTTCTCATCTGCCCACTCGTCCCAGATGGAGACATTGTTTTCATGCAGATAAGCAACGTTGGTATCGCCTTGCAGGAACCAGAGCAGTTCATGAATGATCGAGCGCAGATGGCAGCGCTTCGTCGTCACCAGAGGGAAGCCTTCTTGCAGATTGAAGCGCATCTGGTGGCCAAAAATGGAGAGCGTACCGGTGCCGGTGCGGTCGTTTTTCGGCGTGCCCTCGTCGAGCACTTTTTTCATCAATTCAAGATACTGTTTCATGATTCCTCAGGAAAGTTGTTGCTGTGGACGACGACGATACGCCCAAATCATCATAATGGCACCCGCGACAATCATCGGAATGGAGAGGATCTGCCCCATGCTGATGTACTGTACCCACTCGCCGGTAAACTGTGCATCCGGCTGGCGGAAGAACTCGACGATGATACGAAACGCGCCGTAGCCAATCAGGAACAGACCAGATACTGCCCCCATTGGGCGCGGTTTGCGGATATACAGATTCAGGATGATAAACAGCACCACACCTTCCAGCGCCAGCTCATAAAGCTGAGACATATGACGCGGCAGAACGCCGTAGGTATCGAAAATGGACTGCCACTCAGGATGCGAAGGCAGCAGCGCGATATCCTCTGCGCGGGAGCCCGGGAACAGCATGGTAAACGGCACGCTCGGATCGACACGCCCCCAGAGTTCACCGTTGATGAAGTTGCCCAGACGCCCTGCACCCAGCCCAAACGGGATTAATGGCGCAATAAAATCAGCCACCTGGAAGAAGTTACGTTTGGTGCGTTTGGCGAAGATCACCATCACGAGGATCACACCAATCAGTCCGCCGTGGAAGGACATGCCGCCGTCCCAGACGCGGAACAGATAGAGCGGGTCGTTCAGGAATACCGGGAAGTTGTAGAACAGGACATAGCCGATGCGCCCGCCCAGGAATACGCCAAGAAAGCCAGCATAAAGCAGGTTTTCCACTTCGTTCTTCGTCCAGCCGCTGCCCGGACGACTGGCGCGACGACCAGCAAGCCACATGGCAAAGACGAAGCCCACCAGGTACATCAGTCCGTACCAGTGAAGCGCTACAGGTCCTATTGAGAAAATAACCGGATCGAATTCCGGAAAATGCAGATAACCACTGTTCATCTGTCACCACAAGATGTTGTTATTCCGCTGAAAGTGGACAGCGGCTGAATTGCATTCCCGCCGTTGGCAGGTGCTCCAAAGTTGCGAATCATAGCATAAGGCAGGCGCGGAGGATGCGCCTGAGATGTAAAAGATGTGTATAGGGTTTTATGCGCGCTGTTCCCCCTCACCCCATTCCTCTTCCTCAAGGGAGAGGGGGTCGTCCGAGCAGTCATTATTTTGTGGGGATCAGCGGCCGCCGCGGATCAAACCGCCCATGCCGCGTCGCTCCATAAACGCCGCCACCTGATGGCGCACTTCGGCTGCCAGCTGTGCTTCCAGGCTACGCGCGGCCAGCTCATGCGCCTCATCTTGTTCGATGTGACGTAACAGGTATTTCACACGCGCAACGGAACGTCCGTTCATTGACAGGTGACGGAAACCGAGGCCAATCAGGATCGCCACGCACATCGGATCGCCGGCCATTTCACCACACAGGCGCAGGTCGATATTATGCTGCTCGGCTTCGCGGGCGATCATCGCCAGGGCACGAAGCATCGCCGGATGCAGGCTGTCGTAGATACTGGCCACGCGCGTATTGTTGCGATCGACCGCCAGAATGTATTGCGTTAAGTCGTTGGTGCCAACGGAGATAAAATCAACGCGGGTCGCCAGCTGCGGTAACATAAAGACCATCGAAGGCACTTCCAGCATCACGCCAATACGGGGTTTAGGGATCGCGTAGCCGATCATCTCTTCCACTTCGCGCCCTGCACGTTCAATCAACCGCCGCGCTTCGTCGATCTCGTCAATACTGGTGACCATCGGCAGCAAAATGCTAAGATTCCCCGTGGCCGCGTTGGCACGCAGCATCGCACGAACCTGGATAAGGAAAATTTCCGGCTGATCGAGGGTAATGCGGATCCCACGCCAGCCGAGGCAGGGATTCTCTTCACTGATGGGCATATAGGGCAGTTGCTTATCCGCGCCGACGTCGAGGGTGCGCAACGTGACGGGTTTGTCGTTAAACATCTGCAACATGCCCTGATACTGCGCAACCTGCTCCTCTTCTGACGGGAAGCCGC
This sequence comes from Enterobacter cloacae complex sp. 402C9, assembly GCF_050030745.1. Classification (NCBI taxonomy): domain Bacteria; kingdom Pseudomonadati; phylum Pseudomonadota; class Gammaproteobacteria; order Enterobacterales; family Enterobacteriaceae; genus Enterobacter; species Enterobacter cloacae complex sp. 402C9. Next base: position 3,744,150 of record NZ_JBLGUW010000001.1, read on the forward strand.
TTTGCAGCATGAACGGTATTTCGGTGCGGTAGAGACCAATGCCATCGATGCGGCTGCCGAGCTTCTCTTCATGCTCGGGGCTTAATCCCGCGTTGAGCATCACCTTCACCCGCTCACCGCTCTTGAGCTGCGCGGGCAGGTTGACGTCATCTTCCGCCAGCTTGCTTAATTCATTCTCTTCGCTGATAAGACGCTGGTACTCCTGAAGAAGAACCGGCTCAGGATCCACCAGCAACTCACCGCGATATCCGTCCACCACCAGCGTGCGGCGATGCAGTACGGAGGGCTGAATATCCGCCCCCATCACGGTCGGAATACCGAGCGCACGCACCATAATGGCGGCATGAGAGTTAGCTGCGCCATCGCGCACCACCACGCCCGCCAGCCTGTCCTGCGGTAATTCCGCCAGCGTCGTCGCCGAGAGTTCATCGGCCACCAGCACAAACCGGTTCGGCCAGGCATTCGCCCCCTGAATAGTATCATCGAGGTGGAACAGCAGACGTTGCCCAAGCGCGCGTAAATCGCCGGCGCGCTCTTTCAGATAGCCGTCAGTCAGTACCGCAAACTGCTCGGCAAATTTTTCAATGACCTTTTTAACCGCCCACTCTGCCACCGACCCCTTATCGACCTCGGCAAATAACTCACGACGCAAACGCGCATCGGAAAGCAGGTGTGAGTAGAGATCGAAAATGGCCGCCGTCTCTTTTTGCGCGCCAGCGGCAAAGCGTTTGCTGTAGCGACGAAACTCATTCGCCGCCTCTTCCAGCGCAGCGGTGAGCCGTTCGCGCTCAAGCGCCTCATCCAGCGTAGAGGCTTCGTAGACCTGCTCCATCAGCGGGAGCGTGGCATCCATCCAGCCTTCGGCAATAGCGACCCCCGGCGAGGCCGGAAGCGCGCGAATACGCGTATGACGATACTGACCAAAAAGGGCTGTCAGTTGGGACTGAGAGAGGATCGCCGCCATCTGCGTTGCCAGCGTGACGAGGAAGGACTCCTCGCTTTCATCGTACTGGCGCAGCTCGCGCTGCTGAACAACAAGCACGCCAAGCAGCTGGCGGCGCTGAATAATCGGTACGCCAAGAAACGCGCGGAAACGCTCTTCTTTGACGGAAGGGATATATTTGAAGCTGGGGTGTTTTTGCGCATCGGCAAGGTTGATTGGCTCCGCCAGTCGCCCGACCAGGCCAACAATACCTTCATCAAACGCGAGCGTGACGGTACGTCCCCGTGGTTTTTTTAATCCGCGGGTTGCCATAAGGTAGTAGCAACGTCGGTCATGGTCGGCCAGGTAGACCGAACAGACCTCGGTTTCCATCGCAAGACAGATGTCCGTCACCAGAATATTCAGCGCCTCGTTGAGGCGAGGCGCACTGGCGACCTTTTCAACTATTTCTCGCAAGCGGGTGAGCATGATTTGCGTAGCTTAACCTCTTTTACGTCGCCAGGCAGGTGCGCTCTGTGGCTTCGGAGTCGTCTCCTGAAGCTGCATCACGACACTTGCGAACTCTTTCATCACCCTACGGTATACATCGCGCTTGAATGACACGACCTGACGAACCGGATACCAGTAGCTTACCCAGCGCCAGCCATCAAACTCTGGCGTGCTGCTGGTTTGCATATTGATATCTGAATCGTTGCCCACCAACTGCAAAAGAAACCACTTCTGTTTCTGGCCGATACAAACCGGCTTTGTGTCCCAACGCACCAAACGTTTCGGTAACTTGTAACGCAACCAGTTGCGGGTCGAAGCCAGGATGCGAACATCTTTTCGGCTTAAACCAACCTCTTCAAACAGCTCCCGGTACATCGCTTGTTCTGGGGACTCTCCAGGATTGATCCCGCCTTGCGGGAACTGCCAGGAGTGCTGACCATATCGCCGGGCCCACATCACCTGGCCCTGACGATTACAAATTACTATTCCTACGTTTGGGCGGTAGCCATCGTCATCAATCACCGGACTACCCCAAACTAAATCTGATATATGAATGATTGTTTCACACTACAGGGAGGCGGTAAACCACTCTCTTACAGGCCTGCAACCTAATAACATTTGAATAACTCACAATTTTGTGAGGAGTTATAAACAGATGAGGGCGACTGAGACCATTTTTATTCACCTTTTCTGTGGATATAGTTGTGAAGAAGTATGGAATTACCGATGAACAACCTTGTGGCCCGGCGAATCGGCAATTTTCATCACTTAAAATAAATTATTTAAATTCATCTAGTTAAACGTAAATTTAGGGTATCAAAGGCGATTAACGTGACGATCGTCACATCAAAGATCTTCCTGGTGATGAAAGATCGAACAGCGTCGGTTTTATCCACAGATTGTGCCAATAAGTTAGGCACAATTTATGTGAAAATTCGATTTTCATCGCACGTCAAGGCTGTAAATTGAGACAGTAGTGGCGGTTATTCGCAGTTATCCCATTTTTCTGTGGATAACATGGTGTAAGATCCTGTTTATTGTCAGTGACCAGAATTGCACAACCTGTTTTTTAGCCATGGCGCGACGGGATACATTCTTAAAAAACATAATATAAATCATCCACATGGAATATATACTCAGAAAAAAGTAAACTCTATCCACAAGGGATAAAATATCAGTTCATTTTTTAACCAAAAGGTTGTCAGCATGCATTCTCTCGCCCCACTGCTCTCTCCTCCCGTCAGTGAAGCCCAGTTGCTCCAGCAGGCACAACGTCTGGCAGGCTATGCACTGGGCGAGCTGGCCGTGATGGCGGGGTTGACGATACCCAACGATCTGAAGCGCGATAAAGGCTGGATCGGCGTGTTGCTTGAACGTTGGCTGGGCGCAAGCGCGGGCAGTAAACCCGAGCAAGATTTTGCGGCGCTGGGGGTGGAACTGAAGACGATCCCCATTGATAGCCTGGGGCGGCCACTGGAAACTACCTTTGTCTGCGTTGCGCCGCTAACGGGTAATAGCGGAGTGACATGGGAAACCAGCCACGTCAGGCATAAGCTGAAGCGGGTGTTGTGGGTACCCGTTGAGGGTGACAGGCAGATCCCGCTGGCAGAGCGTCGCGTTGGCGCCCCGCTGCTCTGGAGCCCGGATGAAGAAGAAGAAAGACAGCTTTCCCAGGACTGGGAAGAGCTGATGGACATGATTGTGCTGGGACAGGTTGAGCAGATCACCGCCCGGCATGGCGAAGTGCTGCAACTCCGTCCCAAAGCCGCCAACAGCAAAGCGCTCACTGAAGCGGTAGGTGCACAGGGCGAACCGATCCTGACGCTGCCGCGCGGCTTCTATCTTAAAAAGAATTTCACCGGTGCACTGCTGGCACGACACTTCCTGTTGAAAACATAGTTTTTTACCAATTTTGCGCTCCGGCTAACATAATCTCCTCCTTTTTAAGATTTCCCCCCTTTCACCTGTAGTAATATCAGGTTATTACTACACTATGATTTGATACGAGCCAGGTGAGGATGAGAACGATGAAAAAATGGGCAGTAATTATCTCAGCAGTCGGTTTAGCGTTTGCGGTATCGGGTTGTAGCAGCGACTATGTCATGTCAACGAAAGATGGTCGTATGATCCTGACCGATGGCAAACCCGAAGTCGACGACGATACCGGTCTGGTGAGTTACCGCGATCGCGAAGGCAATCAAATGCAAATTAATCGCGACGAAGTCTCCCAGATCATCGAGCGTTAAACAGATAAAGGTCAGTAGCTTGCTGGCCTTTTTGATTTTTTCCTTCCCCTTTTGCCTTCCCTCTGCCATGTTTATATTCCTTTGTCGGGAGGTTCCTGACGCGGTCTGTATGTCTAAAAAAGGAAACCGGCTATGCATTATCACCGTATCCCCCATAGCGCTCTGGAGATCAGCCAGCTGGGGTTAGGCACCATGACATTTGGTGAACAAAACAGCGAAGCCGATGCCCATGCACAACTCGATTACGCCGTCAGCCAGGGCATTAACCTGATTGACGTGGCGGAGATGTACCCAGTTCCTCCCCGCCCGGAAACTCAAGGTCTTACCGAAACGTATGTCGGCAACTGGCTGGCGAAACGCGGCAATCGCGAAAAGCTGGTCATCGCTTCTAAGGTTAGCGGCCCTTCCCGTAATAACGATGCCGGGATCCGCCCTAACCAGATCCTCGATCGCAAGAATATCCGTGCTGCGCTGGATGCCAGCCTCAAGCGCCTGCAAACCGACTATCTCGATCTTTATCAGGTGCACTGGCCGCAGCGTCCGACGAACTGCTTCGGTAAGCTTGGCTACACCTGGAACGAGAGTGCTCCGGCCGTCACCCTGCTGGAAACACTGGAGGCGCTTACGGAATGCCAGCGCGCGGGTAAGATCCGCTACATCGGCGTTTCCAACGAGACGGCGTTTGGCGTAATGCGCTATCTGCATCTGGCCGATAAACACGATCTGCCGCGGATCGTGACCATCCAGAACCCGTACAGCCTGCTGAACCGCAGTTATGAAGTGGGTCTCGCGGAAGTGACGCAGTACGAAGAGGTGGAGCTGCTCGCCTACTCTTGCCTGGGCTTCGGAACCCTGACGGGCAAATACCTGAACGGCGCGAAACCGGCTGGCGCGCGTAACACGCTTTTCAGCCGCTTCACCCGCTATAGCGGCGAGCAGACACAAAAAGCCGTGGCGGCCTATGTGGATATCGCGAAGCGTCACGGACTCGATCCGGCGCAGATGGCGCTGGCCTTCGTGCGTCGTCAGCCGTTTGTGGCAAGTACCCTGCTCGGCGCAACGACAATGGATCAGTTAAAAACCAATATTGAGAGTTTCCACCTGAACCTGAGTGAAGAGGTCTTAGCGGAGATTGAAGCGGTGCATCAGGTTTATACTTACCCGGCACCTTAAGTTGACGATTTGCCCGGTGGCGGCGTTGCCTTACCGGGCCTACAAAATCCGCCAACATCACGAAACGTAGGCCGGGTCAGGCGGAGCCGCCACCCGGCAAAGATATCACCGCCGACGCTGCCAGACCCACAGCCCGGTAATCGCCAGCGCAAACAGTGCGCCAAACCCCACCCCGATTGCCACAACCGGCGCACCTGCTTTTACCGCCAGCGAGTAAATCCCCAGCATCAGCAGCATCGCCATGTTTTCGCCAAGGTTTTGCACCGCAATGGCGTTGCCAGCCCCGACGGTCTGCTTGCCGCGCTCCTGCAAAAGCGCGTTGAGCGGTACCACAAAGAAACCGCCTAATACGCCGATCAGTAACAACAGGGCATAGGCAGGCAATATGGCATGTTGCAGGGAGAAGAACAGAACGCCGACGCCGATCAGGATCCCCGCAGGCATGCAGCGCGCAACGGTTTCGAGCGTCACCAGTTTGGCCGCAGCCCCGGCCCCGACCACAATCCCGACGGCGACCATGGCATTCAGGTAGGTCGGCGTGGCGTTGTCTGTTATACCCAGCGCCACCGGCACCCACAGCACCAGCAGGAAACGCAGCGTAACGCCAGCCCCCCAGAACATGCTGGTGCCCATCAGCGAGAAGCGTGTTTCACCGTTACGCCACAGTACGCGGCAGGCGTTGAAGAAGCTGCCGGTCATTGGCCCGAAGCGCCAGGATTGTCCCGGACGCGCCACGGCCAGTTTGGGGATAAACAGGTTGGCGATCACCGCGCCACCGTACATCAGTGCGCAGATGCCAAGCGCGGCGAGCACGTGCCAGTCTGCCAGTACGCCTCCCGCCACCGAACCCAGGAGAATAGCCGCAATGGTGGAGGACTCCATCAGGCCGTTGGCCTTCACCAGCTTATCGCCGGTGGTGAGCTCACCCAGAATGCCGTACTTCGCCGGGGAGTAAGCTGCCGCGCCAATGCCTACCAGCGTGTAGCCAACAAACGGGTTGATACCAAAGCAGATGCTTGCCGCGCCCAGAAGCTTAAGACTGTTGGCAAACATCATGACCCGACCTTTGGGGAAGCTGTCCGCCACCTGGCCAACAAACGGCGCAAATACAATGTAAGCACCCACAAACACCATCTGTAGGATCGGCTGGCTCCAGTCGGGATAAAACTCAGCTTTCAGCAACGCCAGCGTAGCAAACAGCAACGCGTTATCGCCGAACGCGGAAAGAAACTGGGCGGCGATAACCGCCATCATGCCTTTCGACCAGATTGAAGTGTTAGTGTGTACTGACTCACGCATTATGCTGTTCCGCCTCTTCAACCATGCCCTTCAGGGTCACAAAATCGGGTTTACCGCTGCCCAGCACCGGTAACTGTTTGAGGTAACGAATATCGCGGGGGACCGCCAGCTCGGGGATACCATGTTCGCGCGCATACCTGAGAAGCGCATCACGCTTCAGTTCACCGTCAGTAGTAAAGAGCACCAGCGCCTCGCCTTTACTGGCATCACTTTTCACCACGGTCGCATGCATTTTCTCCGCCGAGACTGCGGTCGCCAGCGTCTCGACCATTTCAAGAGAGACCATTTCCCCGGCGATCTTGGCGAAGCGTTTTGCACGTCCCTGGATCTGCACGAAGCCCTGATCGTCGAAGCGCACGATATCGCCCGTGTCGTACCAGCCCGTTTCAACCTCGCCAATGACGTTCTCGGCCGTCGGCGCCTCAAGCACGCCCGGGTTTTCCACACGCAGATAGCCGTTCATGACGTTCGGCCCTTTCAGCTGAAGACGTCCGCCGTCTTCAATACCCGGCACCGCCAGCAGACGCGCGTCCAGCCCCGGCAGAATACGGCCAACCGTTCCCGGTTTTGCCGCCATCGGAACGTTGATGGAGACCACCGGCGCGCACTCCGTCACGCCATAGCCTTCCAGAATCCGCAGGCCAAACTTGTCCTGCCAGATCTGGCGCGTACTGTCCTGGAGTTTTTCCGCCCCCGCCACCACGTAGCGCACGCGGAAGAAATCATACGGGTTGGCGAAGCGCGCGTAGTTTCCGAGGAAGGTGGACGTCCCGAACAGCACCGTGCAGTTACGGTCATAAACCAGCTCCGGCACAATGCGGTAGTGCAGCGGGCTTGGGTAGAGGAACACCTCGGCACCGGTCAGCAGCGGCGTAAAGAGACCCACGGTCAAACCAAATGAGTGGAACAGCGGCAGCGCCGACATAAAGCGATCGTTGGCGGTAAAGTCAGCGATGGTTTTAATCTGTTCGACGTTTGCCAGAATGCTTTTGTGGCTATGAACCACACCTTTCGGGTTGCCTTCAGAGCCGGAGGTAAAGAGGATAATGGCATCATCCTCCGGCTGCTGCTTAACCTGCGCCAGACGCGGCATCAGCAGGTGCGCGAAAATCCACAGCTTGTCGGCGGTCGTGACGTCTGCTTTCAGATCTTCCAGGAACACCCAGCGCACCTGCGTCAGCTGTTCCGGCAGGTGCCACAGCTTGCCTTTGTCCAGGAACTGGCGGGAGGTAAAGATGGTGTTGATTTGTGCTGCGGTAATCGCGCTGGAGAGCCCTTTCACGCCCGCCGTGTAGTTCATCATCGCCGGAATGCGGCCTCGGGAGACGGCACCAAAGATCACCGCCGCGCTGATACCCGCGTTTGGCAGCATCAGTCCGATCTTTTCGCCCTGTTTGCTGTACTTTTCCAGGATACGCCCGACAAACAGCGTTTTGGTCAACAGCTTACGGTAGGTATCCGGCGTAAAGTTGATGTCTTCGATGCAGTTTTTCTTCGCACCGTAGCGATACTGCGCCGACAGCAACGATTCATACAGCGTTTCGCGCTGGCGTACGGCCATGCGCGCTTCCATCATAATCTGGTGCAGCATTTCGCCGGCGATTTTACGGCGGTCACGCGCGCGCGGCGCCTCGGGCATCGGCAGTGACGTCGGCGGTAATATATGCAGCGTAATTTTCGGGAACAGACGCTGCTTCACCAGCCCTTTCAGACGGCTGAAAAAGGTCAGCTCAGCCCCGTCGATGCGTAGCGGCACGACGGTGGCCTGAGACTTCGCCGCGACAAAACCGGCGCCGTCGTAAATTTTCATCAGGGAGCCCGTCACTGAAATCCGCCCTTCCGGGAAGATAACCACCGGACGCCCCTGCCCAATCAGACGCACCAGATGTTTAATCATCATCGGTTTGGTAGGGTCGAGCGGGACAAAATCAATCAGCGGCCTGAGCCAGCGCATGTACCATTTTTCACTGATGGAGCTGTACACCGCAAAGACGGGCCGCACGGGCAAAAACAGCGCCAGCAATACGCCATCAAGAAAAGAGACGTGATTCGGTGTGATAAGAACACGCTCGCCATAGAGTGCCTGCGTATCGCCAGTCACGCGAATGCGAAACAGGACACGAAACAGTGTGCGGAAGAACCCAAAAAGCATTTCAACTCCCTTTGCCAGCCAGTGTGAAAGGTATAAATGGTGGCAGATTACACGAGAAGTAGTGAGGGAGCGATAGCAAAAACAGAGGCGAAAAAAAACCTGCGCATCCGCGCAGGTTGGTGCAAGTGAAGAGTACGAAAACGTACCAGGAATTCTCACCAATCAATACCTCTGGGATCTTGATTGTGGCCTCCGGCGACAGGCTTCGCCAGCAGGAAAACGCAAGGGAATGAGCCGAAGTGCAACCAGGTGTGAATAATCTCTTTTGCTGTTACAGGTTGAACTTACAGGCAAAAAAAAACCTGCGTAAAACGCAGGTTGGTGTAAATCGTGTTAATCAACCGAAGTTGATTCCACCTATCAATACCTCTGGGATCTCGACTCTAGCAATTCACAACGCATCGTTGCCAACGGACAATCGCAACAGCCTGAGGCAAAGTGTAACTAAAGGTTCAGATTGACATTATTCAGACATGACTGGCCGTGTAACGATTACACCGCGAGGGATGTTCTGCTTCACGTTTGCAGAGGACGCTCACCCGCTCCCCTTGAATGCACGCCGCTTTTCCGCAACACTAGTTAGTGTGTAAACGCTTACCCCTATAAGAAGGTATTGAATGGCGACAATTAAGGATGTGGCTCGTCTGGCCGGTGTTTCCGTCGCGACCGTCTCCCGCGTGATCAACAACTCCCCTAAAGCGAGTGATGCATCACGCCAGGCCGTGCAGGACGCCATGGAAAACCTGAATTATCACCCTAACGCCAACGCACGCGCCCTTGCCCAACAGTCGACAGAAACCATCGGGCTGGTGGTCGGGGATGTATCCGATCCGTTTTTCGGTGCGATGGTCAAAGCCGTAGAACAAGTTTCTTATCACACCGGTAATTTCCTGCTGATTGGTAATGGCTACCACAATGAACAGAAAGAACGCCAGGCCATTGAGCAGTTGATCCGTCATCGCTGTGCGGCGCTGGTGGTCCATGCCAAAATGATCCCCGACGCCGAGCTGATCCATCTGATGAAACAGATGCCGGGGATGGTGATTATCAACCGTATTATTCCCGGATTTGAAACCCGCTGCGTGGCGCTCGACGACCGTTACGGCGCATGGCTCGCAACCCGTCACCTGATCCAGCAGGGCCATACCCGAATTGGTTATCTGTGCTCCAACCACCCAATTTCCGATGCGGAAGATCGCCTTCAGGGCTATTACGACGCGCTGCGCGAAGCCGGTCTGCCGTGCAACGATCGTCTTGTGGCGTACGGAGAACCGGATGAGAGTGGCGGCGAGCAGGCGATGACCGAGCTGCTGGGCCGCGGGCGGAATTTCACCGCCGTGGCCAGCTATAACGACTCCATGGCCGCCGGCGCAATGGGCGTGCTGAATGATAACGGAATCGACGTCCCGGCAGAAATTTCGCTGATTGGCTTTGATGATGTGCTGGTGTCGCGCTACGTGCGCCCTCGCCTGACCACCGTGCGCTACCCGATTGTGACCATGGCAACGCAGGCGGCAGAACTGGCGTTAGCGCTGGCCGAGCATCGCCCGCCATCGGAAATTACCCACCTGTTCAGCCCAACCTTAGTGCGCCGTCACTCGGTGGTATCGCCCGCGGAAGCCGTGAGCGAACAGCGATAGAGATGGACGGTTTTATCCGGGTATTCCAGCGCATCACCGATGTAGTGCCAGCCGTAACGTTCGTAGAAGTCGCGGCAGGCAGACCAGAGATGAAGCTCGTGATACCCGGCGCGTCGCGCGTAGCCGATAACATGCTGCTGAAGTTTTCCCGCCAGCCCGTTTCCCCGCGCGGCTTCATCGACATACAGCGCAGCCAGCCAGGGATGAAGATCCTGCCGGGAAATTAAATCGCAACGCCACAACCCAACGGTGCCCAGCAGCTGGTCATCCTCAACGGCAATAAAGGTGAGCGGTAACTCGCCTGGCGTCAGGCTGTGCTCGACAATGCTCTGGAAAAAGGCACGCGGCATACCTTCACCAAACGCGTTCCAGATCCAGTCGATCACCTGCTGTGTAAACTGCGGCGCAGCGTGAAGCGGCAGTATATTCACACCAGCTTCCCCTGGAAAAGAGGGACCGATTCGAAGAGATAGCCGTCAAAATCGGGCGCGTCTTCGTCTGACAGCTCGAGCAGGCTCTTTTTGACGTTTTCAAGATGCTGGAACATCGCCTGCCACGCCCCCATCACGTCGCGGCGGCGGAGCGCAGCGAGAATGGTTTGCCTGTCTCCGAGCCACTTCAGGCGCCAGGCGCGGCTGGCGATATGGCCATTGAACTGCTGCCACAGCGGACTGCTGTCCATGTGATGCCAGACGCTCTCAACCGTCGCCAGCAGCATCTGGTTTTGTGTGGCCCCAGCCAGCACCAGGTGGAACATTTTGTTGTTGTCCTGGCTGCGATCGTCGACGGCAATCGCCCGTTGCTCTTGCTCGATAATGCGGCGCAGGTTGTCGATGTCCGCCCGTGTCGCCATTTTTGCGGCAAAGGCAGCGATGTTGCTTTCAAGCAGTTGACGCGCCTGGAGAATTTCAAACGGCCCAACGTCACTGTTCAGAAAACGCTCTTCCTCGTTTTCATGCTCTTCCGGAATGCGCATCACGTACACGCCAGAACCCTGGCGAATATCCACCGTCCCCTGAAGCTCAAGCATCAGCAGCGCCTCGCGCACGATAGTGCGGCTGACGCCATACGTCTCGGCGATGTTGCGCTCCGGCGGCAGACGCGATCCCACGGGATAATGCCCCTGGATAATCTGCGCCCGTAAATCCTCGCCAATCTCCTGGTACTGTTTTTTTTCCGGCAGGATGACAGCCTTATCCACGTTTTCACCTGTGTTTTTCAGTTAATGCGCGGGCCGGACGTCCTCCCGGCCAGTTTGTGCGCTATTTTACCAGAAGGCTTACTTCCATTCATCGTCTACCCTGAGCGTCAGCACACGCTCATCGCGCAGCTGGCGGAACCAGGACGCTGATTTCTTTGCCCGCCGTGCGCGTTGATTTTCAAGGTCGATCTCAATCAGCCCGTAGCGGTTTTTAAACGCGTTCATCGGGGAGACATTGTCGGTGAAGGCCCACAGCATATAACCGTGACAGTTCGCCCCCGCCTCCCGCGCCAGCAGCGTGTAGTAGAGATGTTCGCTGATAAACGCGATGCGGTACGTGTCGTCAATGACACCGTCACGATTGCGATACTGCACTTCGTTCCCCACGCCCATCCCGCTTTCCGCCACAAACCAGTCAATGTTGCGATAGTCGTTTTTAATCCGCATCGCCATGTCGTAAATAATGCGCGGAAAGATCTCCCAGCCGCGGGAGGTGTTCATACGCCGTCCGGGCAGCTCAAACGGCTCGTAGTAGTACGCCGGATGGAACGGCGTCTCCGGGTGCCAGGCGCGGGACGGGGCTTTGACGCGATGCGGGTAATAGAGGTTAATGCCCAGCTCATCGACGGTGTTGTCGGCAATCAGCGCCAGCTCGTCAGCCGTGTAGTCCCACTGCACCTGATGCTGCGCCAGCAGGGTAAAGAGCGCCTGCGGATAGCGCCCGTGCACCAGCGGGTCGAGAAAGACGCGGTTGTAGAACAGATCGTACATCTCTGCCGCTCGCACGTCATGCGGCGCGCGGGAGCGCGGATAGGTCACTTCCGGGTTAAGAATACAGCCCACCGTGCCGTCATACCCTTTCTCGCGAAACAGCTTCACCACTTTCGCCGTCGCCAGCACCTTATGGTGGTTCCACTGCATCCAGGTGCTGGTGCTCTGCTCATAGGGCCAGCGCAGCGCGTCAAGGTAGACGCGCGTCTGGACCACAATCGGTTCGTTGAAGGTAAACCAGCGGGTGACTTTGCCGTGAAAGCGCTCAAATACCTTTTCTGCATAGCGAACGAACAGCTCGACGACGTGCTTTGACGCCCAGCCGCCGTAGGTCTCCAGCAGCACGCCCGGCAATTCGTAGTGTTCCAGGCAGATCATCGGCTCAATGCCCTGACGGTGCATTTCATCGAACAGCGCGTCGTAATACGCGGCGTACTCTTCATCTACCGTCGCATTTTCATAGTCGGTTAAAAAGCGCGACCAGTTGATCGAGGTGCGATAGTGCGTCAGTCCCGCCTGCTTCATCAGCGCTACATCTTCGCGGAAGCGATTGATAAAGTCGGTTGCCACCGCCGGACCATAGCCGTTATGCCAGACGTGACGATCGTTCATGTACCAGAGATCGATCCACGAATCCTGCCCCGGCTTTTTGCCGCTCCAGCCCTCGGTCTGCCAGGCCGATGCCGCCGCGCCCAGAATAAAATCTTGCGGTATGGCTATCTGTTTTGTGCTCATCGTATCCTCATGCGTTATCGGTGGCTTGTTGCAGTGCGGCCTGCTCTGCGCGGCGTGAAGCAATTTTCACAAACGGCAGATAGATAATCACCGCGGTCACGATGCAGATAAACTGGGTGATGACCGCCCCCATGGAGCCCGCCGTTGACAGCCAGGCGTTGATCAGCGGCGGCGTGGTCCAGGGCACCATTACCACGGCTTTCCCGGCAAATCCGGTCACGGTGGCAAAGTAGCCAATCGAGCCCGTCACCAGCGGCGTGATGATGAAGGGGATAGCCAGGATCGGGTTGAGCATGATTGGCATACCGAAGATCACCGGCTCATTGATATTAAAAATACCCGGCCCGATGGAGAGCTTGGCTATCTCCTTCATCTCTTTACGTTTGGTGGCAATCATGACGGCTATCAGCAGGCCGATGGTCAGGCCGGAGCCGCCGATGCTCATATAGACGTCCCAGAACGGCATGGTGATGATGTTTGGCACCTCTTTGCCCTGCTCGAACGCGCTCATGTTAACGGTGATTGCCCCCAGCAGCAGCGGCTCGCGGATCGGCTTGATCATCTGGTTGCCGTGAATACCAATCACCCAGAACAGCTGGGCGACAAACATCAGCAGCAGGATCCCCGGCAGGCTTTGCACCACGCGCTCCAGCGGCTGTTGCACCACCTGGTATACCGCGTCGTAGAGATACATGCCGGTAATCTGATGAAACACGAAGCCAAAGGTGGCGATGGCGGTGGTGGTGATAATGGCCGGGATCAGCGCAGAGAACGACGCGGCAACGTTCGGCGGCACCGTGTCCGGCATCCTGATTTTCAGCCCCTTGCGGTTTTCCAGCCAGCAGTAGATCTCCACCGACAGGATGGCGATAAACATACCGAGGAACAGGCTGCGGGTATCTGAGAACTGGCGCAGCAGCACATCTTTCACCACGTGCATCTCACCGTCCACCAGCATTTCCACCGTGGTCGGCGTCACGCAGATAAAGCAGATCACCGCCAGCAGGCCGGGGAACAGGGACTTAATGCCGTTAATACGCCCCAGCTCAATGCCGATTAAAAACACCGCGCCGATGTTGAGAAAGTTCAGCGTGGCGTAGTTGAGCGCGCTGGTGATCGGCTTTAAGGCCGCGAGAAACGACAGCGACTGAAAGCTCGCCAGACCGTTTTTCGGATCCAGCACCATATTGGAGATCAATACCGAGAACGCCCCCACAATGATGACTGGCATTAAGGTAATAAACGCAGACTTGATCGCCTGGATATAGCGATAGCTGTTGAAGGTAGTGGCAAAACTGCCCAGAGCGTCGATCAGTTTTTCCTGAAATGCCATAGGGTAATACCTCAGTAAAAGGGCTTTTATTGAATAAGGTGTACAGCCGGATACTATTGGTATGCCAAAAATAGCGTCCACAGGCGATTTGTTCTGTGATTAAGCTCCCAACGCCGTTAGAGGTATTCCAGATTATGATTTATCACCATTTTGGTATACCAATGGCAGGCATTTATTCCGCGGGCGAGGATCGTTACTGAAAAGCGTGATCGTTATGGGGTTTTGTCCTTCCCACGTCGCTTATGCGCCAGATGGTCTGTGTTAAACTGCAAACCATTACGTGGAAACAGGAATTTCGAATGGCAACAATGCTGGATGTCTCACTGCGTGCGGGCGTGTCGAAGGCCACCGTTTCGCGCGTGCTGAACGGCACAGGTCAGGTTAAAGAGAGCACGCGCCAGCAGGTATTTCGCGCGATGGAGGAGCTGGGCTATCGTCCGAACTTTCTCGCGCGCTCGCTGGCTAACCAGACCAGCAACAGCATCGGTCTGGTCGTCTCGACGTTCGACGGTTTTTACTTTGGTCGTTTGCTACAGCAGGCGTCACGGCAGACCGAAACGCACGGTAAACAGCTGATTGTTACCGACGGTCACGATGCCCCTGAACAGGAAGAACTGGCGGTGCAGATGCTCGCCGACCGCAAGTGCGACGCCATCGTGCTGTACACGCGCTACATGAGCGAAAAGACGATCCTGAAGCTGATCAACAGCGTGCAGACGCCGCTGGTGATCATTAACCGCGAAGTGAGCCAGGCGGCGGATCGCTGCGTCTTCTTTGAACAGCAGGACGCAGCCTTCAAAGCGGTGGATTACCTGATAAGCCAGGGCCATCGGGAGATCGCCTGTATCACCGTCCCGATCCACACCCCAACGGGTAAAGCGCGGCTGATGGGCTACCGTAAGGCGCTGGAGAAGCACGATATTCGTCTCGATGAGCGGCGGATTAAATACGGCGATGCAGGCATGACGCGGGGTTACGAGCTGTGCAAGGAGCTGATTGCGGAAAAGACATCGTTCAGCGCCCTGTTTGCCTGTAATGATGATATGGCCCTGGGCGCCTCCAAAGCATTACACCAGGCCGGGCTGAAGATCCCGCAGGATATTTCGCTGTTTGGTTTTGACGATGCCCCCAGCGCAAAGTGGCTGGAGCCTGCCCTGTCGTCGGTGTATTTGCCGATCGACAACATGATCGTCACGGCGATCGACCAGGCGATCCGGCTGGCAAAAAACCAGCCGGTTGAAGCGATCCCACCGTTCACCGGCACGCTGGTGTTACGCGATTCGGTGACAACAGGGCCCTGGTTTAATCAGACCAGCTCTAACGCCAGCAATTCCTGAATGGTCTGGCGACGGCGAATCAGCCGCGCCACGCCATTATCAAACAGCACTTCCGGCAGCAGCGGACGGCTATTGTAGTTCGAAGACATAGACGCCCCGTATGCACCGGTATCATGCAGCACCAGATAATCTCCCGGTTTTACCTCTGGCAGCGAACGGGTTTCGACTTTCCCGCCTTCCTGCTGAGTAAAGACGTCACCGGATTCACACAGCGGGCCGGCAACAACGGTCTCGATGCGCGGGGCGTTGACCAGATCGCGGCCATCGGCGGCAAGCGCGGTGATGTGATGATAGCTGCCGTACATGGACGGGCGCATCAGGTCGTTGAAGCCAGCATCAATCAGCACAAAGTGACGGCTTCCCATCTCCTTCACGCTCCGCACCTGCGCCACCAGCACGCCAGCTTCGGCGACCAGGAAACGACCCGGCTCAATCTCCAGCTTCACCGCATGGCCCAGATGAGCGGCGATGCTGTCACGCGCGGCGCTCCACAGGCCGTAATAGTGATCCGTGTCGATCGCCTCCTCCCCTTCGCGGTAAGGGATCGAAAGCCCTCCCCCGGCGGAGATCGCCTCCAGATCTTGGCCAAAATCGATAACCTGACGCACCATCGCGCCACAGACCTGCTCAAGATGGCCATAATCCACGCCGGATCCGATATGCATGTGAATACCCACCAGCTTAAGGTTATAACGTTGTAAAACCTCCAGCGCCGCAGGCATATCGGCATACCAAATCCCGTGCTTGCTGTTTTCGCCCCCGGTGTTGGTTTTCTGACTGTGACCGTGACCAAAGCCCGGGTTGATGCGCAGCCAGACGCGATGGCCCGGGGAAACCTGCCCAAGCTGTTCCAGCATATCCACCGAACCGGCATTCACCGGGATTTGCAGCTCGTGCACGCGCGCCAGCGTGGCGTCGTCTATCAGGTCAGCGGTGAAGACGATCGCGTCGCTATCGGCCTTTGGATCAAACCCGGCCGCCAGCGCACGTTCGATTTCACCCAGCGATACGGAGTCAACCTTCACGCCCTGCTCGCGCATCATGCGCAGAATATGAATATTGGAGCAGGCCTTCTGCGCAAAACGCACCACGTCAAACTGATGCAGCGCGGCGATTTTCTCGCGAACAATCTGCGCATCGTAGACCCACACCGGACAGCCGAATTCGGCAGGCAGGCGCAGCAGGTTATCGGCGTTTAAATCGGTTTCGGTCTGGTTGAGCGGGCGTTGCATGGTCGTCTCCGGTATTCTGTTTTTTATCATTACGCCATAGCCTGAAGAGAATAAAAAATATCGTTTTATCGTGAGTCTATGCAAAAATGATATGGACCACGCTCAGCCATCAGGTGCCCTATGCCCGCCGTTAACCTACGCCATATCGAGATTTTTCATGCGGTGATGACCACCGGCAATCTCACTGAAGCCGCGCAGATGCTGCACACCTCGCAGCCGACGGTCAGCCGCGAGCTGGCGCGTTTTGAGAAAGTGCTGGGGCTGAAGCTGTTTGAACGCACCCGCGGCAGGCTGCATCCAACTGTGCAGGGTTTACGTCTTTTTGAGGAGGTTCAGCGCTCCTGGTACGGGCTGGATAGGATCGTGAGCGCGGCGGAGAGCCTGAGGGAGTTTCGCCAGGGCGAGCTGTCCATCGTCTGCCTGCCGGTCTTTTCTCAGTCGTTCCTGCCGGTACTGCTACAGCCGTTTCTGGCCCGCTATCCGGAGGTCAGCCTGACCATCGTGCCGCAGGAGTCGCCGCTGCTGGAGGAGTGGCTTTCGGCCCAGCGCCACGATCTGGGTCTGACCGAAACCCTCGTCACGCCAGCGGGAACGGAACGCACGGAGCTGCTCTCGCTGGATGAGGTCTGCGTGCTGCCTGCCAGCCACCCGCTTGCTTTCAAAGCAGTTCTGACCCCGGCAGATTTTCACGGTGAGAACTATATCAGCCTGTCGCAGACCGACAGCTACCGACAGCTTCTGGATGGCCTGTTTGCCGAACATCAGGTGAAGCGGCGGATGGTGATGGAAACGCACAGTGCGGCATCAATTTGCGCGATGGTGCGCGCGGGCGTGGGTATTTCGGTGGTGAACCCGCTCACGGCTATGGACTACGCCAGCAGCGGCGTGGTTCTGCGCCGTTTTAGCGTTTCCGTTCCCTTTACCGTAAGCCTGATCCGCCCGCTGCACCGGCCCACCTCAGCGCTGGTTGATGCCTTTAGTGAACACCTGATTGCGCACGCGCGTCAGGTGGCGCTTCGGTTACCTGACCTGCAAAAACCTTTATGACAGCATAAACTCCACCGCATCCGCGGCATGGATGGCGGCGGTATCAAAGACCGGTATCGGGCTTTGGTCTGCCGGCACCAGCAGGCCAATTTCGGTACAGCCAAAGATGACCCCTTCCGCCCCCTGCTGCGCCAGTTTCTCAATCACGCTGACGTACCAGGCGCGCGAAGTTTCGCTGAAGGTGCCGAGGCACAGTTCATCAAAAATAATCTGATTAATGCGCGCCCGGTCTGCCTCCTCCGGGATCAGGCTTTCAATCCCGAACTGGCTACTCAGCCGCCCGCGGTAAAAATCCTGCTCCATGGTGTAGCGCGTCCCCAGCAGCGCCACGCGCGTCATGCCGGCGGCACGTATGGCACGCCCGGTGGCATCCGCGATATGTAAGAACGGCAGCGAACAGCGGTCTTCAATATGCGACGCCACCTTATGCATGGTGTTGGTACACAGCAGAATACCCTGCGCGCCCGCACGCTCCAGGCCAAGTGCGGCGTCCGCCAGCATTTGCCCGGCTTTGTCCCACTCCCCGCTCGACTGGCAGGCTTCTATTTCATGGAAATCCACGCTGTGCAGCAGCAGGCTGGCCGAATGCAGACCGCCCAGACGCTGTTTGACGCCTTCATTAATCAGGCGGTAGTACGGGATCGTTGATTCCCAGCTCATGCCCCCTAACAGACCGATCGTTTTCATCTTTCCTCCTGTACGTTTCACCCAGTGAAGCAAACTTGTGATCGCCTTTCCAGTTATTTGGCTAAACGTTTTCTTTTCGCTGCGGCTGAGATAAGTTAAATGAAACAATGTTTCATTACATAACAGGGCGAAAATATGTTTATTTTCCATAAAGAGACCACGCTTGAGGATTTGGGCAACGGCGTGACGCGTCGTATTCTGGCGCACGATGGCAGGATGATGGCGGTGGAAGTGAATTTCGAGCAAGGTGCGATTGGCCCGCTGCATAACCACCCGCATGAGCAGCTCACCTACGTTCTCTCGGGGGAATTTGAGTTCACCATTGGCGAGGAAAAGCATGTGGTGACGGCGGGCGACACTCTCTATAAAAAGCCGCACGTGATGCACGGCTGCGTTTGCCTCAAACCCGGCACCTTGCTGGATACCTTTACGCCGGTACGCGAGGATTTCCTGAAATAAAAAAAGGCGCTCATCAGAGCGCCTTTTTTCATGTTATTCCGTAACCGGCTCAGGAAGTTGTTCCGGCAGCGGGTTGCGGGAGCGCATTGCTTCGCGCAGCAGCACGCTGCCACAGGCGAACAACCCACCCAGAATACCCGCCAGCAGCACGATCAGTGCTTTGCCCGGGCCATCTTTTTTCACCGGCATAGAAGGAGAGAGCTGGTATTTGAACGGCTCCAGGCTCACGTCTTCGAAGGAGAGTTTTTGCAGCTGCGCCAGATAGTATTCGCGGTTCTGGAAATCTGCGTTCAGCTCAGAAACATCCTTCAGATTTTTTTCAATCTGCAATTTCTGCGCAATCCCGTCCGCGCCGAGCGCGACGGAGTAATCCGGATCATCTTTCACCGCCTGTCCGTTACTGTAAACCGGCTTTTTGATCCCTGCCGCGTTCGCCACTTCCAGCGAGTAGTTAAGGCGTTGCAGGTTGGTATTGTGGATATTGGTCAGTCGAACCCGATCCAGCTCCAGCTGCTGCTGAACCGTTTTGGTTCTCAGGATCAGCTGATCGCGGATGTTTTGCATGGTCTCCTGCTCGACGATGCGGGAAATGTACTGAATGTAACCATTTAACACTTTCTGCGCGTCCTCTGCCGTTGGGGCAGTGAAGCTTAACGTCCAGGAGAGATACGGTGCTTTATCAGCATTTTTTTCCTGGGTGTTATCAATAGCCTTCATCTTTTCGGCGATATTGACCACCGCGCGGTGCAGCTCCAGCGGGTCAACCTCAGCGCCATCGAGCTGAGCCATCACGTAAGGTGAGCTCTTCATGTACTCTTCAAGCAGAGACTGGGACTGAAACTTTTTGATAAACAGATTAAACACATCCGCACGGGTAATATTCACGTCGACATCAAGCACCTGGAGCGCCACCATCATCTGGCGCAGCGAACTCCACTGCGTCTGTTCCGCGGGCGTAATGACCGCTTTACTGGTCCATTTTTGCGGTATCAGAAAGGCGATTGCCAGGCCGACCAGTGCAAATGCAAAGACAATGGTGATGATGCGTTTTTTTGCTGCCAGCAGGACGTCCAGCAGACCCAGAAGATCTATTTCTTTAGCGCTGACCGCCGGGGGAGCATAGTGAGGAAAATTGAGATCCGTATGTTTTTTGAAATCCATCGCTGACATAACTGTTCTTCTTTTAAGGATGCAGTGAAATTCTGCCTGGTTGGTTCCGGTTTGAGAAATCATACAAGAATGTAAGAATTATCTGAATGCCGAATTGGTACATCTGCAGACCTGCTATCAGATCTGGTAGTTAGCCACGCTGCGTGACTATTGTTTTTCCCGTTTCCACTTGTGCTTCGTCTCGCCTCCTCGCAGCCCCGACGAACGTCCGTGAAAAGGCAAAAATGCCACCTCCCTCACTATATTGAAACAGCGTTTCGACGCTGATCACATTTCCATCATTAAGCGCATGACGCAGAAATAAATCGCAATAATATAAAATAAAACGATGTTTTAGTATCCAAGAACGGTGGTTCAGCTCTTTTGAAACCCAACGCATTTAGCGCAAAGAGGAAGGCAAAAAAGCGTTAAAAAACAATTTTATATTTAGCCGACGCCAGATATTGCACCCTAAAACTCAGCTCTCATGCCGCGCGATGCTGGCCTGGGAAGATGTAACAAAGCAGATTCCGTTTTAAACCATTGATCGCCAGGTAGGTATGTATGAATGAAAACAAGCTGCTGGGGCTCGCATGGATATCACCCTACATCATCGGGTTGATACTCTTTACGGCATTCCCCTTCGTCTCATCATTTTTCCTCAGCTTTACGGATTACGATTTGATGAGTCCGCCGGTGTTTAACGGCATCGAAAACTATCGCTACATGTTTACCGAAGACACGCTCTTCTGGAAATCAATGGGCGTGACCTTTGCATACGTATTTTTAACCATTCCGTTAAAGCTCGCCTTCGCATTAGGGATTGCCTTTGTCCTGAACTTTAAATTACGCGGCATCGGATTTTTCCGTACTGCCTACTATATTCCGTCGATCCTCGGCAGTTCCGTCGCCATTGCCGTATTGTGGCGCGCCTTATTTGCGATCGATGGCCTGCTGAACAGCTTTATCGGCGTATTTGGTTTTGACCCGGTGAACTGGCTGGGTGAACCGTCACTGGCGCTAATGTCCGTTACCCTGCTGCGCGTCTGGCAGTTCGGTTCCGCGATGGTCATCTTCCTGGCCGCGCTGCAAAACGTACCGCAGTCCCAGTATGAAGCGGCGATGATCGATGGCGCATCGAAATGGCAGATGTTCATGAAGGTGACCGTGCCGCTGATTACGCCGGTGATCTTCTTCAACTTCATCATGCAGACCACGCAGGCGTTCCAGGAATTTACCGGGCCGTACGTGATCACCGGCGGCGGGCCGACCTATTCGACCTACCTGTTCTCGCTCTACATCTACGACACCGCGTTTAAGTATTTCGATATGGGTTATGGCGCGGCGCTGGCGTGGATCCTGTTCCTGGTGGTGGCCGTCTTCGCCGGTATCGCCTTTAAGTCGTCGAAATACTGGGTGTTCTACTCCGCCGATAAAGGAGGCAAAAATGGCTGATATTCAACAACTCTCCACGGCAAGAAGCATCGCCGAACGCGAAGTAGCCCGCACGCTGCGCAGAGAGAAAATCAATGCCACCGTTCGCTATGCGATCCTGCTGTTTGTCGGCCTGCTGATGCTTTACCCGCTGGTGTGGATGTTCTCCGCGTCGTTCAAACCGAACCACGAGATCTTCACCACCCTGAGCCTGTGGCCTGCCCATGCCACCTGGGACGGCTTCATCAACGGCTGGAAAACCGGCACCGAGTACAACTTCGGCCACTACATGCTGAACACCTTTAAGTATGTGATCCCGAAAGTGATCCTGACCATTATCTCCTCCACCATCGTGGCGTATGGCTTTGCCCGCTTCGAGATCCCGTGGAAGAAGTTCTGGTTCGCCACGCTCATTACCACCATGCTGCTACCCAGCACCGTGCTGCTGATCCCGCAGTACCTGATGTTCCGTGAAATGGGCATGCTGAACAGCTATATGCCGCTGTACCTGCCGCTGGCCTTCGCCACCCAGGGGTTCTTCGTCTTCATGCTGATCCAGTTCCTGCGCGGCGTCCCGCGTGACATGGAAGAGGCGGCGCAGATTGACGGCTGTAACTCCCTTCAGGTGCTGTGGTACGTGGTTGTGCCGATCCTTAAACCGGCCATTATCTCCGTCGCCCTGTTCCAGTTCATGTGGTCCATGAACGACTTTATCGGGCCGCTGATTTATGTCTATAGCGTGGATAAATACCCGATTGCACTGGCGCTGAAAATGTCCATCGACGTCACCGAAGGGGCGCCGTGGAACGAAATTCTGGCAATGGCGAGCATCTCCATTCTGCCATCCATCATTGTCTTCTTCCTGGCACAGCGCTACTTCGTACAGGGCGTCACCAGCAGCGGAATTAAAGGTTAAGAGGGAAATACCATGGCTGAAGTTATTTTCAACAAGCTGGAAAAGGTCTACTCCAACGGTTTTAAAGCGGTACACGCTATCGATCTTAAAATCGCCGAAGGGGAATTCATGGTGATCGTCGGCCCATCCGGCTGCGCCAAATCCACTACTCTGCGCATGCTGGCGGGACTGGAAACCATCAGCGGCGGCGAGGTACGTATCGGCGACAAGATCGTGAACAACCTCGCGCCGAAAGAGCGCGGGATTGCGATGGTGTTCCAGAACTACGCCCTCTATCCACACATGACGGTGCGCGAGAATCTGGCCTTTGGCCTCAAGTTGAGCAAGCTGCCGAAAGATCAGATTGAGTCCCAGGTGAATGAAGCCGCTAAAATTCTTGAGCTTGAAGAGCTGCTCGACCGCCTGCCGCGCCAGCTTTCCGGCGGCCAGGCGCAGCGCGTGGCGGTAGGCCGTGCGATTGTGAAAAAACCGGATGTGTTCCTGTTCGATGAGCCGCTTTCAAACCTCGACGCCAAACTGCGCGCCTCGATGCGTATCCGTATCTCTGACCTCCACAAGCAGCTGAAGGCCTCGGGCAAACCGGCGACCACCGTTTACGTGACGCACGACCAGACCGAAGCGATGACCATGGGCGACCGCATCTGCGTGATGAAGCTGGGTCACATCATGCAGGTGGATACGCCAGATAACCTCTACCACAAGCCGAAGAACATGTTCGTGGCGGGCTTTATCGGCGCGCCGGAGATGAATATACGCAAAAGCGTGCTGGTCGAAAAAGCGGGACAGCTGCACATCGCCATTGGTGATGAAACCATGCCGCTGAACGCGGAGAAGCAGGAGAAAGTCGCCGCTTACGCGGGTCAGGAGATCTTCTTCGGCGTGCGTCCGGAATTTGTGTCGCTCTCTGATGAGCCCTTCCCGAACGGCGGCTGTAGCGGGGAGATGGTGCGCGTTGAGAACATGGGCCACGAATTCTTTGTGTACCTGAAGGTCGCGGACTATGAACTGACCGCCCGAATCCCGTCCGATGAAGCTAAGCCAATGATTGATAAGGGCCTTCATCGTAAGGTGTATTTCACGTTTGAGATGAACAAGTGTCATATTTTTGACGCAAAAACTGAACAGAACCTCTCTCTCTGATGGAGTGATAAAAATGAAAAACGTGCTTTTAAGCGCAGCAATCTCCGCGACCCTCGGCCTTACCGCTTTGCCATCGATGGCGCAGAATGTGGATTTACGGATGTCCTGGTGGGGCGGCAATGGCCGTCACCAGGTCACTCTGAAAGCGCTGGAAGAGTTCCATAAGCAGAACCCGGACATCAACGTGAAAGCGGAATACACCGGCTGGGACGGTCACCTCTCCCGTCTGACCACCCAGATTGCGGGCGGCACCGAGCCGGACGTCATGCAGACGAACTGGAACTGGCTGCCGATCTTCTCCAAAACCGGTGACGGCTTCTACGATCTGAACAAGTTGAAGGAGGTGATCGACCTGTCGCAGTTCGATCCCAAAGAGCTGCAAACCACCACCGTGGATGGCAAGCTGAACGGCATTCCGATCTCGGTGACGGCGCGGGTGTTCTACTTCAATGACGAAACCTGGAAAAAAGCGGGTATTGCGTACCCGAAAACCTGGGACGAGCTGATGGCAGCCGGTAAAACCTTCGAGAGCAAGCTCGGTAAGCAATACTACCCGGTGATCCTCGAGCACCAGGATACGCTGGCGCTGCTGAATTCGTACATGATCCAGAAGTACAACATTCCTGCGGTGGATGAGAAAACCAAAAAGTTCAGCTACACAAAGGAACAGTGGGTGGAGTTCTTCCAGACCTACAAAAAGCTGATCGACAGCCACGTCATGCCGGACACCAAATACTATGCCTCGTTTGGTAAGAGCAACATGTATGAGATGAAGCCGTGGATCCAGGGAGAATGGGGCGGCACCTATATGTGGAACTCCACCATCAACAAATATTCCGACAACCTGAAGCCACCGGCGAAACTGGAGCTGGGCAGCTACCCAATGCTGCCGGGCGCCACCGACGCGGGCCTGTTCTTCAAACCGGCGCAAATGCTGTCGATTGGTAAGTCGACCAAAAACCCGGAAGCGGCGGCGAAGCTGATTAATTTCCTGCTCAACAGCAAAGAAGGGGTCGATACGCTGGGCCTTGAGCGTGGCGTACCGCTGAGCAAAGTAGCGGTGCAGTATCTGACTGAAGACGGCACCATTAAAGAGGACGATCCTTCCGTGGCAGGCCTGCGTCTGGCGCAGTCGCTGCCGGCGAAACTCACCGTCTCGCCATACTTTGACGACCCACAGATTGTGGCGCAGTTCGGTACTTCTTTGCAGTATATCGACTACGGCCAGAAAACCGTGGAAGAGACGGCCGCTGACTTCCAGCGTCAGGCGGAGCGTATTTTGAGACGTGCGATGCGGTAAACACTAAGCCGCTTACCGGGCCTACACGGTATCGTAGGCCCGGTAAGCGAAGCGCCACCGGGCAATTACATTACACGCCGATATTACGTAGTTTCTCCCCTCTCATCAGCTTGCGTTCAATATGCTCCAGGGTCACGCCCTTGGTTTCGGGGATCAGCCAGAAGGTCACACCGATAAACGCCACGTTCAGCACCGTATAGAGCCAGAAGGTGCCTGCCGCGCCAATCGCATCCAGCAGCGTCAGGAAGGTCGCGCCAATGATCATGTTCGACACCCAGTTGGTGGTGGTGGAACAGGTGATACCAAAGTCGCGGCATTTCAGCGGCTGTATTTCAGAGCACAGGATCCACACCACCGGCGCGGCGCTCATCGCGTAACCGGCGATACACATCATGGTCATGCCCACGGAGAGCCAGGAGAGGCCGCTTGACGCCGTGCCGTTATCGAACTGCATCAGGCAGTAGCCAAGGATTAAGGTGCCGAGCGCCATCACGCTAAAGCCAATTTTCAGGGCGGGTTTACGTCCGGCCTTATCAACGGTGAAAACCGCGATAAAGGTGGCGAACATAAAGGTCAGCCCCACCACCAGCGTGGCGATCATCTGCTGTTCGGTGGTGGTAAAACCGGCCATTTTAAAAATGCGCGGGGCGTAATACATAATGATGTTCATCCCCGTAAACTGCTGCATCGCCTGTAACAGCATGCCGAGGAACACCGCGCGGCGCACGTTGCGGTTCGCCTTAAACAGGGACCAGCCGCCCTGCTTCAGCTTCAGGCTTTCGCGGATTTCGTTCAGCTCTTCACGCGCTTTTTCAGACGTGTCGCGCAACATGCGCAGCACCTCTTCCGCCTCCACGTGACGCCCTTTTTGCGCCAGCCAGCGCGGGCTGTTCGGCAGGAAAATGACTAACACAATCAGCACCAGCGCAGGCAGCGCCAGCACGCCAAGCATTGCCCGCCAGTTGCCGCTGTAGCTGAAGTACGTATCCGACAGAAACGCCAGCACGATACCGAGCGTCACCATCAGCTGGTACATGCTGATCATCTTCCCTCGCACGTTCTCACTTGCCATTTCAGAGAGATAAAGCGGCGCGGTGTAGGACGCGATACCCACCGCTACGCCAAGCAGCACGCGTGAAAGCAGCAGCACTTCTATGTTTGTCGCAAACGCGGAGCCGATGGAGCCTGCGACGAACAGGATCGCCCCAACCATCAGGCTGTATTTGCGCCCGAGACGGAACGACAGCCAGCCGTTAAACAACGCGCCGATGGCCGCGCCCAGCATCATGCTGCTTACCACCCACTCTTGCAGGCGGTTGCTTAACGTAAAGTGGTCGGTAATAAAGGGCAGTGCGCCAGCGATAACGCCGATATCCAGACCAAACAGTAGACCGGCTACGGCGGCCGCAACAGAAACAAACTGGTTCATGCGTCGGGTATCGCGCAGCGCAGCGGGCATAAGGGTAGAGTCATTTATAGATGTCATAGTTTCCTGCCTCAACAGCGAAATTCGTTAAGTGAAATTACGAGATACCGGAAGAAAGTGTCAGGTCGGAACTGGTGAAGATATGGATTATTTCGCTACGACATACCGTTCTGTGATGGACATTACAATTTCAAATCAGGGTGGTTTAACCTTATTTTTTATTAATTAGTTAATATTTAAGCAATAAATGTGTGATACCCGTCATTTATTCCTTTTTAGTATGGATTTTTCATCTTTAAGGATATGGATAAAGCCAATTTTGGCGCAAAAAAAACCTCCACCCGAGGGCAGAGGTTCTTTATTAAGGCTGAATTAACGTGCCAGCCAGCCGCCGTCAACGGCGACGGTATAGCCGTTAATGTAATCCGAAGCCGGAGAAGCCAGGAACACAACCGGGCCCATCAGATCGCTCGGCAGACCCCAGCGACCCGCTGGAATACGTTCCAGAATTGCCGCGCTGCGCTCTTCATCAGCACGCAGCTGCTGGGTATTGTTGGTGGCCATGTAGCCCGGCGCAATCGCGTTGACGTTGATATTGTGCTGCGCCCACTCGTTCGCCAGCAGACGGGTCACGCCCATCACGGCGCTCTTCGATGCGGTGTAAGACGGTACGCGGATGCCGCCCTGGAAAGAGAGCATGGAGGCAATATTGATGATCTTCCCGCCTTTCCCCTGCGCGATGAAGTGCTTCGCAGCCGCCTGGGACATAAAAAACACGCTCTTGATGTTCAGGTTCATCACGTCGTCCCAGTCCGTTTCGCTGAAGTTAATCGCATCTTCACGGCGAATCAGGCCCGCATTGTTGACCAGAATATCGATATGCCCGAACTCCGCCACCGCGCGATCCAGCAGTTCAGGGATCGCATCGATTTTGCGCAGGTCCGCAGTCAGGCTCAGGAAACGACGGCCCAGCGCGGTGACGCGCTCGATGGTTTCCGTTGGCTCTACGATGTTAATCCCGACGATATCACAGCCCGCTTCCGCCAGACCTAACGCCATACCCTGCCCCAGCCCGGTGTCACACCCGGAAACCACAGCCACTTTACCCTGCAGAGAAAATGCATCCAGAATCATGTTTGTTCCTTAATCGTTCAGCGCCTGTCACCAACAGGCAGATGTATGCTTAACTGCCTGCGACTAGCGCAGATCCTTAACAGCGACGTGGTCCATGTCATCGAAGACCTGGTTTTCACCGACCATACCCCAGATAAAGGTATAAGCTTTCGTTCCCACGCCAGAGTGGATGGACCAGCTTGGCGAAATGACCGCCTGCTCGTTGTGCATCACGATATGGCGAGTTTCCTGCGGCTGTCCCATCATGTGGAACACGCAGGCATCTTCATCCATGTTGAAGTAGAAATAGACTTCCATGCGGCGCTCGTGGGTATGGCACGGCATGGTGTTCCACAGGTTGCCCGGCGCAAGCTCGGTCAGCCCCATGCTGAGCTGGCAAGTTTCCAGCACATCCGGTACGAAGTATTTATTGATGGTGCGGCGGTTGCTGGTGAGGTTGTCACCAAGGGTCACCGGGGCAACGTCCGCTGGCGTGACTTTTTTGGTTGGGTAAGTCGTATGAGCCGGGGCGCAGTTGTAGTAGAACTTCGCCGGTTTGCTGCCATCGATGCTGGCGAACACCACTTCTTTCGCGCCTTTTCCGACGTACAGCGCGTCACGGTGACCAATTTCGTAGCACTGGCCATCGACGGTTATGGTGCCCGGCCCGCCAATGTTAATCACGCCCAGTTCACGGCGTTCGAGGAAGTAGCTCACGCCCAGCTGTTTGCCCACTTCACCGCCCACGGAGACGGTTTTCGCCACCGGCATAATCCCGCCCACAATAATGCGGTCAATATGGCTGTAGACCATGGTGTACTTGTCGGCTTCGAACACTTGCTCAACTAAAAACTCACTGCGCAGCCCCTGAGTATCCAGCGTTTTTGCGTGCGCACTGTGGATGCTTTGTCTGACGTCCACGTAAACCTCCAGAATTGATCGTGCCCGAAGGCAAAGATGAATAACGAAACAATGTTCCGTTTTCGTGATGAACACATATTATCCCCTGTACATGGGGTTTTCAATTACATTTAAAACAACGTTTCATTTTTTCTGTATGTTTATGCCAGAAATGGTGTTTCGATCACGATAAATCTTTAAGCCCCTCAATCTGGCTAAAGAAACTGAGAATTTGCGCTGTCAGTCACACACAATGAAACGATGTTTTGATAATTTAACACCTAGTTTTCAACCTATATTACGCGTTCAAAGGAGTGCATTATGGCTAAAGGTATGCGGGTCAAGCTGAACTACGAGGTCAGCCGCGATCCGGATACAGGCGTGGAAGTTACCCGCCTGACCCCACCGGAAGTAACCTGTCATCGCAACTACTTTTACCAGAAGTGCTTCTTTAACGATGGCAGCCACCTGCTGTTCGCCGGGGAGTTCGACGGTCACTGGAACTATTACCTGCTGGATCTGAAAAACGCCGAAGCGGTGCAGCTGACCGAAGGCGCGGGCGATAACACCTTTGGCGGGTTCCTCTCTCCGGACGATCAATCCCTCTACTATGTGAAGAACGATCGCACCCTGCTTGAGGTGGATTTAAAGACGCTGGCAGAGCGCGAAGTGTACCGTGTCCCGGAAGAGTGGGTTGGCTACGGCACCTGGGTCGCGAACAGCGACTGCACCAAACTGGTGGGTATTGAGATTGCCAGACGTGACTGGACGCCACTCAACGACTGGAAAATTTTCCACGACTTCTTCCACAAAGGGCCGCACTGCCGCCTGCTGCGCGTTGATCTAAAAACGGGTGAAAGCACCACCATCCATGACGAGAAGATCTGGCTGGGACATCCGATTTATCGCCCGTTCGATGACAATACCGTGGCCTTCTGTCATGAAGGGCCACACGACCTGGTTGACGCCCGCATGTGGCTGGTCAACGAAGATGGCAGCAACGTGCGGAAAGTGAAAACGCACGCGGAAGGGGAAAGCTGCACGCATGAATTTTGGGTGCCGGACGGGTCCGCGCTGATCTACGTCTCTTACCTGAAAGGTCAGCAAGGGCGCACCATCTCCCGCTTCAATCCGGACACCGGCGTGAATGAAGCGGTAATGAACATGCCCGCCTGTTCGCACCTGATGAGCAACGTCGACGGCACCATGCTGGTTGGCGACGGTTCCGGCACGCCTGTCGATGTGAAAGACACCGGCGGCTACACCATTGATAACGATCCTTATCTGTATGCCTTTGACGTGGCGAAGAAAGCCTATTACCGCATTGCCCGTCATGACACTTCCTGGGCTACGGTGGCGAACAGCCGCCAGGTAACCCACCCGCATCCGTCCTTCACGCCGGACGAAAAAGCGGTGCTGTACAGTTCCGATAAAGACGGCAAACCAGCCCTCTATATCGCGAAACTCCCCGAGCAACCTGAAATGTTGCATGCCTGAATGAGTTAGTGTTTCTGTAACTGGCCTTGCCCTCCGATTCGGAGGGCTTTTTTTTGGGTGATTGCGACGCTTTTTGCCGGGTGGCGCTAACGCTTACCCGGCCTACGAAACGACTGATTGGAGAGAAAGTGTAGCCGGGTAAGCGCATCGCCATCCGGCATACGAAACGACGGAGTAGAAGGAAAGTGTAGGCCGGGTAAGCGCAGGGTATGAACCGGAAACATGGGTAACACTTTAGACCGGATACATGGGTAACAGTTATAACTGGCATAGAAGAGGAGACTCGCTATGCCCTGGACTGAGACGCGACCTATGCAACGCCTTGATTTCATCCGTGCCTGCCATGCAGGTACGGATTCTTTTTCTGCCCTCTGCCGTCTCTTCGGCATCAGTCGAAAAACCGGTTACAAATGGCTTCAGCGTTTTGACCCCTCTGACCTGTCATCTCTCTCTGACCGGTCGCGTGCTCCGCACTCCCACTCCCGGACAGTTCCTGATGATATCGCCGGGCAGCTTACGGCCCTGAGGCAAAAACACCCTGACTGGGGCCCCAAAAAACTGCGGATGTGGCTGCTCAATCATCACGTCGATTTTACCGTCCCCGCTGCCAGTACTATCGGCGATATCCTCAAGCGTGAAGGCCTGGTTCCGGATAAAAAGCGAAAACGCAGAACCCCGGGCAATCGCCAGCCCCTGACCATCATCAGTGAGAACAATCAGGTCTGGAGCGCTGATTTTAAAGGCAAGTTCAGGCTGCTGAGCCGGAAATACTGTCATCCCTTCACCCTCACCGACAATCACAGCCGGTATCTTCTGAGCTGCCGGGGAGCAGACCGGGAGAGCGAGCCCTTCGTCAGGCAGTGCCTGACGGATGCGTTCCTGGAGTACGGTCTGCCGGAAGTCCTGAGAACGGATAATGGTCAGCCTTTCGCAGGAACAGGTATCGCCGGGTTAAGTCGCCTTGCAGTCTGGCTGATAAAGCTGGGCATCAGACCGGAACGCATCAGAAAGGGGCATCCGGAAGAAAACGGCCGTCATGAGCGAATGCATCGTTCGCTGAAAAGTGCAGTAAAACAGGGCAACATATTTATGACGATGGAAGAACAACAGCGGTGGTTCAGTGGCTACCGGGAAGAGTTTAACTACGAAAGGCCGCATGAAGCCCTGGCGGGTGCAACGCCCGGAACGGTATGGCAACCCTCAGGCCGGCACTGGGATGGCAGGGTTCCTGAATATGCTTATCCGGAAGGAGGTACGGTCTACAGGGTGAAATCAAGGGGGACACTCTATATGGGGAAAAAGGGGACGGTGTTCCTGAGTGAAGCGCTGACTGATGAGTACATCATGCTGGAAGAACAAGATGATGGCCTGGAGGCCATCATCTTTAATGGAATAACGCTTGCGTACTACGACCGAAAAACCCAGAGTGTGCTCCGGATAGACTGAAAAGTGTTACCTATGTTCCCGGTCTGATCTGTTACCTATGTATCCGGTCATACAGCAGCGCCATCCGGCATACGAAACGACGGAGTGGAAGGAAAGTGTAGGCCGGGTAAGCGCAGGGCCACCCGGCATACGAAACGACGGAGTGGAAGGAAAGTGTAGGCCGGGTAAGCGCATCGCCATCCGGCATACGAAACGACGGAGTGGAAGGAAAGTGTAGGCCGGGTAAGCGAAGCGCCACCCGGCGGTTTTTAGCGAAGAAGCTGGATTATCAGAAGGAGTACGCCACGCCTAAACGGAAACGGGTCTGGCGTTCGTCAGTGTCTTTAACCCCCACGTTGCCCACCTCAACATACGGTGCCCAGTTTTTATCCCATTTGTAGGCGAGCTTGGCGTTATATTCATTGGAATAATCTTTATTGTTATTTCGGGCCACGCCTTCAGAGCTTTTCGCGTAAACATAGTTCAGCTCGGTACGCCAGTCACCTAATACCCAACCGACCCACGCATCACCACGGTTAACTTTATCATCGTCCTTATTTGAGCTTGACGGGTAGCGGGTATATTCATAACGGTAACGCGCGGCCACGTAGAAGCCATTATCGAAACTATATTGCACATGCAGATTCGGTTTATAAATGGTACGACTGTCTGTGCTTTCAATCGTAAACGCAGGCGTCAGGGCGATATTGTCTGTCGCTTTCCAGCGCCAGCTAATCTGATCTTCGTGACCGTTCCCCACTACATCCGCGAATGGCTGATCTGCCTTGTCCCCGCCTGATTTCCACTTCGCCTCGACTGAAAAACCGAAGCCATTATCAAAGCGGTGCGAGACGGCAACACGGTCGGCATTCGAGCCGCTGTCAATATATTCGTGACGCAGATCGACGGTCACGGCGCTAACCGCAAAAGAGGCACTAATAAGGGAAGCAAGGAGCAGAGATTTCTTAAACATGAAAAAACCCTCAATTAAAATAACGTTTCGTTTTTATGAAACTTGAGTTTATTTTTTATGTACCGTTATTTTAGTGACAAGGATCGAAATTATTTGTTTCATTTTTTTTGGCAAAGATCGACGTGAACCTCATCAACAAAAAAGGCGTATAACGCATAAATTCCAGGCGTGAGATCACACTAAGAACTTCACAAAGCGAATAATTCACCGCGCAATAATTATTGTGGGCTTAAGAAAGAACGCAGAAGTGTTAAAAAAGGATTCTGCGGACATAAAAAAACCTCCCGAGGGAGGCTTTTTTATGTCCGCAGAGGGGGAAATTACCGTTCGATAGCCAGGGCTACCCCCTGCCCTCCGCCAATGCAGAGCGTTGCGATCCCTTTTCGGGCGTTACGCTTTTTCATTTCGTGGACTAGCGACACCAGAATGCGGCAGCCGGAAGCGCCAATAGGATGACCGAGCGCGATCGCACCGCCGTTGACGTTGACCCGCAGCGGATCCCATTCCAGCATTTTCCCGACCGAGATCGCCTGTGCAGCAAAGGCTTCATTGACTTCAATCAGATCTACATCGTTCAGCTGCCAGCCCGCCCGCTCAAGACAGCGGCGCGTGGCATAGACCGGGGCGATCCCCATTAACGCAGGATCAACACCCACGCTGGCAAACGCTTTGATGCGCGCCAGCACCGGCAGCGCCAGCTCCTGGGCTTTGCTTTCACTCATCATCATCACCGCCGCCGCACCGTCGTTAATGGATGATGCGTTACCTGCCGTTACAGAACCGAGCGTTTCGAAGGCCGGATCGAGTTTTGCCAGCCCTTCTGCGCTGGCATCGGTGCGCGGCTGCTCGTCGGTATCAACGATGAGCGCTTCGCCGTTCTGGCGTTGGGTACTGACCGGGACAATTTCATCGCGAAAACGGCCGGAGTCGATCGCTGCACGCGCTTTTTGTTGCGAGCTAAGCGCATACGCATCCTGAAGCTCGCGGCTGATGCCGTATTCCCGCGCCAGGTTTTCCGCCGTTACGCCCATATGGTAGTCGTTGAAGGCGTCCCACAGCCCGTCATGAACCAGGCTGTCAAGCAGTTGACTGTTCCCGAGCTGCGCGCCGGTCCGGCTGTCGGTCAGGACATGCGGGGCGCGGCTCATGTTTTCCTGCCCTCCGGCAATGACCACGTCCGCTTCACCGCACTGGATGGCCTGCGTCGCAAGGTGGAGCGCTTTCAAACCTGAACCACAGACGTCGTTGATGGTAATCGCCGAAACGGTATTAGGCAGGCCGCCCTTCAGCGCCGCCTGGCGCGCAGGGTTTTGTCCCGCGCCCGCGGTCAGCACCTGGCCGAGGATCACCTCATCAATTTCATGTGCGGCAACCCCGCTGCGTTCCACCAGCGCTCTTACCACCACGCTGCCGAGATCAACCGCAGAGTGACGCGCAAGCGCTCCCTGAAAACAGCCGATAGCCGTACGTAACGCACCCACTATAACGACATCTTTCATCACGACCTCTGTGCAAAATGACATGACGATAGTAGAGGATTGTTATCAACAATTGACGCAAATGTTTAAAATTAGTGAGTTTAGTCACAGGATTATCGTGCGTCCTGCAAGTACTGGCGCAGCCAGCTTCCGGCGACGCCGGGCGGGGTTCTTTTGTTCCATACCAGATCGATGGCAATCGACCTCGGCCAACCCGGCACGTTCAGCTGCACCAGCGATTTCGATGCGGCAAATTCGTCGACCAGCGCGCAGGGTAACGCGCACCAGCCAAAGCCCTGTACCGCCATGCTTAGCAGCAGCAGGTAGTTCGGCGCAGACCAGACCGGCCCGCGCGCAAGGGGCGCTTCCCGTTCAAGATAGGTACTCAGCCGCAGCTCGCGCCAGCCATGCAGCTCGTCCGCCTGCGTCTCATGTTGCCCTGCCAGAGGATGTCCGGCAGAAACGTAAATAGCCATCCGCGTCTGCATAGGCAGGCGGGTCGCGCCAATATCGGTCGGGTAGCTGTCGCGTGCTTCCGTCAGGCCAATTTGCGCCCGCTCCTTTTGCAGCAGATCGATCACGTCCTCCTCTTCCCCAATCAGACACTCGAATTCGGTGTGCGGAAAACGCTGGTCGAACTGGCTCATCATCTCTTCCAGCACGGTCGGGTTAAGCGTATCGGAGAGAACAAAGGTAAAACGCGCCTCCGTTTGCGCTGTTAAGGATACGGCCAGCTCATCAAGGCGCGCGCTGGCGGCGAGGATTGACTGGACATAGCCCAGCACCTGTTCACCCTGGGCGGTTAACACCGGATGACGGCCCGAGCGATCAAACAGCTCAAAGCCAAGGTCAGCTTCAAGGTTGGCGATGGAGGTGCTGATGGTGGACTGGCTTTTACGCAGCCGTCGTGCCGCAGCTGAAAACGAACCTGCGGCGACAGTTTCAACAAACGCGGTCAGTGCTTCGGGAGAATAACGCATGATGTATCTGCTTTATCGATGGATACCATCTTTTATATATCACCTTAAGCGATAAGAATAGGCCGCATCAACGCCCATACTGGCGTCTATATGAGGTAAATATGCAACATCAGGATGCACTCCAACGTAAATTGCCGGAGCGGATCTTCCATGCCGTCTGTTTTGAAGGTATTGCTACGGCGATCCTCGCTCCTACGGCCGCGTGGCTAATGCAGCGCTCGGTGGTTGAAATGGGGGGGCTCACTATTATTCTGGCGACCACGGCAATGCTCTGGAACATTATCTATAACTTTGGCTTCGACCGTTTCTGGCCCGTTCAGCGGGTGAAGCGCACGGCAAAAGTGCGCGCCCTGCATGCGCTGGGTTTTGAATGCGGCTTTATTGTGATTGGCGTAACCATCGTTGCCGCCGTGCTGGGCGTGACGCTGCTCCAGGCCTTCACGCTGGAGATTGGTTTCTTCCTGTTCTTCCTGCCGTACACCATGCTCTACAACTGGGCGTATGACACCCTGCGGGAGAAAATTATCAAGCGCCGCCAGCAACGTCGCGCCCTGGCAAGCGAATGACCTTCCGGCCGGAGACCTTCTCCGGCCCAACCCCAGCGAAGCAACGGCGACCTCAACGCATAATTATGGTAAATTGCACTCCTTTTTGTTCGTTTTATAGTTGATACGTTGCTCTAATGTCGAAAATTTGGTCAAAAGAAGAGACTCTCTGGAGTTTCGCCCTCTACGGC
The DNA here is from genome assembly GCF_050030745.1 of Enterobacter cloacae complex sp. 402C9. Lineage (NCBI taxonomy): Bacteria > Pseudomonadati > Pseudomonadota > Gammaproteobacteria > Enterobacterales > Enterobacteriaceae > Enterobacter > Enterobacter cloacae complex sp. 402C9. Next base: position 3,779,361 of record NZ_JBLGUW010000001.1, read on the forward strand.
ACTGCCGTGGGCGCAGGAACCCTGTTCTTGCCCATTCAGCTCGGCTCTGCTGGCGCGATTGTCCTGCTGATCACCGCCCTTGTGGCGTATCCCTTAACCTACTGGCCGCATAAAGCGCTGGCGCAATTTATTCTGTCGTCGAAGGCGAAAGGCAACGAAGGGATCACCGGTGCCGTTTCCCATTACTACGGCAAAAAGATCGGCAACCTCATCACCACGCTCTATTTCGTGGCCTTCTTTGTGGTGGTTCTGATTTACGCGGTGGCGATAACCAACTCACTTACAGAACAGCTGGCGAAACGGATGACGGTGGATACCAGCGTGCGGATGCTGGTGAGTTTTGGCGTGGTGCTGATTTTGAATCTGATCTTCCTGATGGGGCGGCACATCACCATTAAGGTGATGGGTTTCCTTGTCTTTCCGCTGATCGCCTATTTCCTGTTTGTCTCGCTGTATCTGACGGGCAGCTGGCAGCCGTCGCTGCTGACCAGCCAGATGGCCTTCGACCAGCATACGCTGCACCAGGTGTGGATATCGATCCCGGTGATGGTTTTCGCTTTTAGCCATACCCCGATCATCTCGACCTTCGCCGTAGATCGTCGCGAGAAATACGGTGAAGAGGCTATGGGTAAATGCAAAAAAATCATGAAAGTGGCGTACCTGATCATCTGCCTCAGCGTGCTATTCTTTGTGTTCAGCTGCCTGCTTTCGATTCCACCGTCCTATATCGTGGCGGCAAAAGAGGAAGGGGTGACGATCCTGTCCGCGCTGTCGATGATGCCTTCGTCCCCGGCATGGCTGGGCATTTCCGGCATTATCGTGGCAATTATAGCGATGTCGAAATCGTTCCTCGGCACCTATTTTGGCGTGATTGAAGGGGCAACGGAAATTGTGAAATCGTCGCTGAATCAGGTGGGTGTGAAGAAAAGTCGTGCCTTTAACCGCGCGGTTTCGATTCTCGGCGTGTCGCTGATTACCTTTGCGGTCTGCTGCATCAACCCGAATGCGATCTCGATGATTTACGCCATCAGCGGTCCGCTTATCGCCATGATCCTGTTCATCATGCCGACGCTGTCGACGTACCTGATCCCGTCGTTAAAACCGTACCGCTCCATCGGTAACCTGCTGACGCTGATTGTGGGTGTGCTGTGTGTGTCGGTGATGTTTGTCGGTTGAGTGTGCTGCCCGGCGCAATGCCGGGCATCTGTTTTACGCCCGAATATCGTCATACTCCCGCGTATTATCAAACTCATGCTTCGCAAACGGACACAGCGGGATAATTTTACGGTTCTCCCCGCGCATCTTCTCTACCACCTTCGCCACCAGCTGCTTACCCACACCCTGCCCTTTCAGGCTCGGATCCACATCGGTGTGCTCGATGATGCTCAGATGCTCGCCGGTCGGGACAAAGACGATCTCCGCAACCTGATTGCCTTCGGCGTCGTTGACATAAAACTTGTTATGGCCTTCAAGAATATCCATGGTTCCTCACTTATTTTAGGCGGTACTTCAGCGCACCGCTCGGGCAGGTATCAATTACGCGCGCAACAGTTTCTGCATCCACTTCATCCGGTGCGATCCAGGGTTTACGCTTCAGGTCGAACAGCGCCGCGCTGCCACGTACGCAGTTGCCCGAGTGTTTGCAGATCCCTGTGTTGAAGTAGACATCGATTTTCTCACCGGTATAGGCCCGGTACCCTGCATCCAGTAGCTCCTGATCCATGACATTGCCTCTGTAATTATTGTGGTGACAAATGCAGCATACCCTCACCCGATCCGCCTGACCACGTCAAAACGACGATCGGATACACTGTTTTCGGCTCGTTATTTTACTTCTCGCTTAAGACTATTCCGATTATAAAGACTCAGGTCGGCAAGATATATTTTTGCGCTACGTCAATTCTTGTAATCATTTCCGCCGCGTTCATATTAAGATTATTAGCTAAGCGGAATCCTAACGACACAAGTTATTTACCCTTAAGCAATGGATTTACATCCAATTTTCAAAAAACGTAACGAAGCGGTATTTTCCGCGCATCTCTGGAAATGGCGCAAAACAACCCAGACAGGAAATTTGACTCTTCTCACATAACGACTAATGTTAATTTCTGAACGACAACTGATACGAATTACTTATCGTATCACCTGACATAAACGCAACATGAGGGTTGATATATGGCAGAGCAACATCGTGGTGGTTCCGGTAATTTCGCGCAAGACCGTGAAAAAGCTTCAGAAGCTGGACGTAAAGGCGGCCAGCACAGCGGCGGTAATTTCAAAAACGATCCGCAACGCGCATCTGAAGCGGGTAAGAAAGGGGGACAGAACAGTCACGGCGGGGGCCGCAAATCTGATAACTCCTGATCTTATTTAAAGCTCTTATAAATATACCGAGAGCATGCTGCGGGCCTGTCGGCTCGCAGTACCTTCCCTTTATTTCACTGGAGCGAATATATGAATATGAAAACTGTTGAAGATGTATTTATTCACCTGTTATCCGATACCTACAGCGCTGAGAAGCAGCTGACCCGCGCGCTAAGCAAGTTAGCCCGCGCCGCATCAAGCGAGAAGCTGAGCGCTGCCTTCACGGCTCACCTTGAGGAGACGCAGGGACAGATCGAACGTATCGATCAGATTATTGAGCAGGAATCCGGCCTCAAGCTGAAGCGCATGAAATGCGTTGCAATGGAAGGCTTAATTGAAGAAGCCAACGAAGTTATTGAGAGCACTGAGAAAAACGAAGTGCGTGACGCTGCATTAATTGCCGCCGCACAGAAAGTCGAGCACTACGAAATTGCCAGCTACGGCACCCTGGCCACCCTGGCTGAACAATTAGGCTATAAAAAAGCCGTTAAACTTCTTGCAGAAACGCTGGAAGAAGAAAAAGAAACCGATCTCAAATTAACCGATCTGGCTGTCGGCAATATTAATCAAAAAGCCCAGAAAGGATAAATAATAATTTGATGAGCATCAGCACCAACAATTAACCAGAAAATAAATCACAGGAGTTAATTATGAATCATGTAGAACACTACCATGATTGGCTACGCGATGCCCATGCGATGGAAAAACAAGCCGAATCCATGCTGGAATCAATGGCCAGCCGTATTGATAATTATCCCGACTTACGTGCACGAATTGAACAACACGTTAATGAAACTAAACACCAAATTACCGTGCTGGAAGAAATTCTCGACCGCAATAATATTTCCCGTTCGGTCATAAAAGATTCCATGAGCAAAATGGCGGCGCTCGGCCAGTCCATTGGCGGCATGTTCCCTTCCGACGAAATTGTTAAAGGCTCCATCAGCGGCTACGTTTTTGAGCAGTTTGAAATTGCCTGCTACACCTCTCTGCTGGCCGCGGCCAAACAAGCGGGCGATACCGCCTCCATTCCAGCCATTGAATCCATTCTGGAAGAAGAGCGCCAGATGGCGGACTGGCTGATTCAACATATTCCACAGACGACGGAACAGTTCCTGCTGCGCTCCGACGCGGACGGCGTTGAAGCGAAAAAATAACGGAAGAGGGAGAAACTATGTTTCGACACGTAAAACAGCTGCAATACACAGTACGCGTAGCCGAACCGAATCCGGGTCTGGCTAATCTTCTGCTTGAGCAGTTTGGCGGGCCACAGGGCGAACTTGCCGCGGCATGTCGTTACTTTACGCAAGGATTGAGCGACGACGATCCCGGTCGTAAAGATATGCTGATGGATATCGCGACCGAGGAGTTAAGTCACCTGGAAATTATCGGCACCCTGGTGGGTATGCTTAATAAGGGTGCGAAAGGTGAACTGGCGGAAGGCGTTGAAAATGAAGCGGAGCTGTACCGGTCCATGACCGAAAACGGCAATGACAGTCATATCACTTCCCTGCTCTACGGGGGCGGTACTCCGCTCACTAACTCCGCAGGCGTACCGTGGACGGCGGCGTACGTGGATACCATTGGCGAACCCACCGCGGATCTGCGCTCTAACATTGCGGCCGAGGCGCGCGCCAAAATTATCTACGAACGGCTTATTAACGTAACGGACGATCCAGGTGTTAAAGATGCGCTGGCGTTTTTAATGACGCGTGAGGCAGCACACCAGCTTTCGTTTGAGAAGGCGCTCCAGTCGATCCGTAACAACTTCCCACCGGGTAAATTGCCGCCAATCGAAGAGTACACCAACAAGTACTACAATATGTCTGAGGGGGGAGAAGTTCGCGGAAGCTGGAACAGCGACAAGCACTTCGACTACGTGGAATCTCCTCAGCCAGCGGTCGATGGCGGTGACGGCGGCGCAAGCGTAACGCTCACAACAGAGCAGGCTACGCTGGTCAAAGCAATGTGCGCACGTACGAAATCCGATCCTAAAGCCGATCCGCTTACCGGTGCCGAGCTTGGCGCGGGTAAGAAAAAACCGTAACCGGTTTTGCCAGGCAGCCTGAGGCTGTCTGGCAATGCCTTGTGGGCTATCAGTTCCAGAGGTACGGAGCATGTTCGAGCTTGATGCGTTTCATCTGGCCAGGATACAGTTCGCCTTTACCGTCTCTTTCCATATTCTCTTTCCGGCAATCACCATCGGGCTTGCGAGCTATCTGGTGGTTCTCGAGGGCATGTGGCTTCGCACAAAAAATGATGTCTGGCGCTCGCTTTACCATTTCTGGCTGAAAATTTTCGCCGTTAACTTTGGTATGGGCGTGGTTTCCGGGCTGGTAATGGCTTACCAGTTTGGGACTAACTGGAGCGGATTTTCCCAGTTCGCAGGCAGCATAACCGGCCCTCTGCTCACTTATGAAGTCTTAACCGCCTTCTTCCTCGAAGCCGGTTTCCTGGGCGTGATGTTGTTCGGCTGGAACAAGGTCGGCCCCGGCCTGCACTTCTTTGCCACCTGCATGGTGGCGCTGGGCACGCTGATGTCCACCTTCTGGATCCTCGCCTCCAACAGCTGGATGCACACCCCGCAGGGCTTCAGTATTCAGAACGGTCAGGTCATTCCCGAAGACTGGCTGGCCATTATTTTTAACCCCTCATTCCCTTACCGTCTGATCCATATGTCCATCGCCGCCTTCCTGTGCAGCGCCTTGTTTGTGGGCGCGTCCGGGGCATGGCATCTGCTGCGCGGCAACGACACGCCCGCTATTCGCAAAATGTTCTCCATGGCCATGTGGATGGCGCTGCTGGTCGCGCCCATACAGGCCGTGGTTGGGGATATGCACGGCCTGAATACGCTTGAGCATCAGCCTGCCAAAATCGCCGCGATTGAAGGCCACTGGGAAAATCCGCCCGGCGAGGCTACCCCGCTGCTGCTGTTCGGCGTACCGGATATGGAGGAGGAGCGCACCAAATACGGGCTTGAAATTCCGGCGCTCGGCAGCCTGATCCTGACGCACAGCCTGGATAAACAGGTCCCGGCGCTGAAAGATTTCCCGAAAGAGGACCGCCCGAACTCGCTCATCGTCTTCTGGTCCTTCCGCATTATGGTCGGCATGGGGCTGCTGATGATTACGCTTGGTGTGCTGAGCGTCTGGCTGCGCTATCGCCGCCGACTCTATCACTCGCGACCATTCCACTGGTTTGCCCTGTGCATGGGGCCAGCCGGACTGCTTGCGCTGCTCGCCGGGTGGGTCACCACCGAAGTGGGCCGCCAGCCGTGGGTCGTCTACGGCTATCTGCGCACGATAGATGCGGTGTCTCTGCACAGCACGTTGCAGATGAGCATCAGCCTGCTGGCCTTTATCGTGGTCTACTGTTCGGTATTTGGCGTGGGTTATGTTTATCTCGCCCGGTTGATAAAAAAAGGGCCGCAGCCTGTCGGCACGCTAACGTCTAATACGTCGGGCACCCCTGCCCGTCCGCTGTCCGCCGCCGAGTCTGTTCCGGAAGAGGAGAAGATCTGATGGGCGTCGATATCCCGGTCATCTGGTTTGCCATTATTGTCTTCGCCACGCTGATGTACATCATCATGGACGGTTTCGATCTCGGTATCGGCATGCTGTTCAGCTTTGTGGGCGATGCCAAAGAGCGCGACGTAATGGTGAACAGCGTCGCTCCGGTATGGGACGGAAATGAAACCTGGCTGGTTCTCGGCGGCGCAGGGTTGTTCGGCGCGTTTCCGCTGGCCTACGCGGTGATTATCGATGCCCTGACCATCCCGCTCACGGCCATGCTGATCGGGCTTATTTTCCGCGGCGTGGCATTTGAGTTTCGCTTTAAGGCGACCCCTTCCCACCGCAAATTCTGGGACTATTCTTTTGCTGGCGGTTCCCTGCTGGCAACCTTCAGCCAGGGGATCGTGGTCGGCGCGATGATCAACGGCTTTGACGCGGAAGGGCGACGCTTTGTGGGCTCCTCGCTGGACTGGTTAACCCCGTTTAACCTGTTCTGCGGGCTGGGTTTGATTGTCGCCTATACCCTGCTGGCTACCACATGGCTGATCATGAAAAGCGAAGGCGCGCTGCAAAACCGGATGCGTGAGCTGACCCGGCACGTGCTGCTGGCACTGATCGCCGTTATTGCGGTGGTGAGTATCTGGACCCCGCTCGGCTGGCAGTTTGTCGCCGAGCGCTGGTTTACACTGCCTAACTTCTTCTGGTTCCTGCCGGTTCCGGTTCTGGTGGCGGTATTCAGCCTGTGGATCTGGCGGCTGACGCGCAATCCCGACAGCCATGCCCGTCCGTTCCTGTTAACGCTGGGCCTGATTTTCCTCGGCTTTAGCGGACTGGGCATCAGCCTGTGGCCACACATTATCCCGCCGCACATCACCCTGTGGGAAGCCGCCGCGCCGCCTGCCAGCCAGCTGTTTATGCTGATCGGCACGCTGTTAATCATCCCGGTGATCCTGGTTTACACCGCCTGGAGCTACTACGTCTTCCGGGGCAAAGTGTCTGATACCGAAGGTTATCACTAAGGATTGCTATGGCAGGCTGGCATACACGCGCCATTATTTACCAGATTGATACCGCCCTGTTTTACGATCTTAACGGCGATGGTTGTGGCGACATCGCCGGGATCGCCGCGAAGTTGCGCTACATCCGCCGGATGGGCGCGACGGTTATCTGGATCACCCCGTTTTACCTCACCCCTTTTCTCGATGAAGGCTATGACGTAAGCGACCATTTGCAGGTCGATCCCCGCTTCGGCAAGCTCAACGATATCATCGCCTTTATTGAACAGGCGCGGGAGCTGGGGATGAAGGTCATTATTGAGCTGCTGATCCAGCACACCTCGGATGCGCATCCCTGGTTTCAGCAGGCCCGCCGCAACCCGCAGTCACCCTACCGTGACTATTATCTCTGGTCTGACACGGACGAGGACGATACGCCACCGATGTTCCCCGGCGTGGAAAAGAGCGTCTGGACATGGGACGACGAAGCGGGGCAATACTACCGGCATATGTTTTATCACCACGAGCCGGATCTCAATCTGGCCTCCCCGGCGGTGCTGAAGGAGGTTGAGAACATCATCATCTTCTGGCTAAAGCTCGGGGTGTCGGGCTTTCGCCTGGATGCAGCGTCGCACCTGACAAAACAGGCCGGGCGTGGAGATGAAAAACGCGGCCTGTGGATCCTGGAGCATCTGCGCCGTCTTATCGAACAGCGCAATCCGGACGCGATCCTGCTCGGCGAAGTCGACGTGGAGGTCGACGCCTACAAAGATTATTTTGGTCAGAATGACCGGCTCAACCTGGTGCTGAATTTCTGGCTCAATAAGTACTTTTACGTCAGCCTTGCAGAGAAGAGCGCACGACCGCTGCGCAACGCAGTGAAGAAGATGATCGTGCCGCCGGACTCCTGCTGCTTCGCCAACTGGCTGCGCAATCATGATGAGCTGGATCTGGAAGGGATAGGCAAAAAAGCGAAGCAGACCGTCATTGATGCCTTCGCCCCTGATGAAGAGATGAGCGTGTATCAGCGAGGGATCCGCCGCCGTCTGGCGCCGATGCTTAAGGGCGATCGAAAGCGGCTGGCCTTTTGCCATGCGGTCTTGTTTTCGCTGCCGGGCGTACCGGTCATGCGCTACGGGGATGAAATTGGATTGGGCGATGATTTAGATCTGGAGGAGCGTTACGCCGTACGCACCCCGATGCAGTGGGCCGGATCGCAGGGCGGCGGTTTCTCAGATGCCGACCCGAAAACCTTTATCGCCCCAATGATTGACCATGGTCCGTACCGCTATCAAAAAATCAACGTGGCGGATTCGCTGTTGCACCGCAACTCCCTCCTGCACTGCATTATCGATATCGCCAATACGCGCTCGGAGTTTCCTGAGATCGGCGTCGCGCCGTTTCGTCTTATTACTATCGACAACGATGCGGTACTGGGGATCTATTACGAAACCGACACGCGCAGCATTCTGACCTTCGTTAACTTCAGCGATAAGCCCGTTAATTTTACCGCCAGAGGGATCCGGCATGCGACCTGGACCGCATGCCTGGCGGACAAACGCTACGACGACGCGCTGGTATGCGGCAAAACCGTCGCGCTTAACCTCAGCGGCTATGGCTACCGCTGGTTCTGGACCGATCGTACCGCACTGCGCTGATTATCGTCTCCGCGAGAGCAGCAGACGCGCCACGATCGCGCCCGTAACGGCGAGGGAGCCGAGCAGCACTTTCCCCGGCATGCCGGAGGTAACGCTGGTGGCGCGCTCTTTTGCTTCGTCGGTGAAGTGCCCGTGGATTTTATGCAGGTCGTTAACAGGCTGATCCAGATAGTCCTGACGGTCATCCGCATTTAGCGTATCGGTCATCTGCCCTTCCCAGGCCTTTTTAACCATCAGCCGGTCCAGAAAACCGGGGAAAAGAAACTGCCCGACAATCGACTGGACGGTGCTGCTGCCCACCCATAGCTCCCGCACCGGTTTCTGCGCCACCTTAAAAATAGCGCTGGCGGCCACTTCCGGCTGAAATACGGGAGGAACCGGGCGCATCGCCCAGGCAAATTTATTCCTCGCCCACTCGAACTGCGGCGTATTGAGGCCCGGCATCTGTACCATTGCGATCTGCACCCGGCTGTTTTCATGCATCAGCTCGGTGCGTACGGCATCGGTAAATCCGCGGATCGCGGCTTTCGCCCCACAGTAGGCTGACTGCAAGGGAATGGAACGGTAGGCCAGCGCGGAGCCAACCTGAATAATCGTTCCACGATCGCGAGTAGTCATTAACTCCAGCGCGGCGCGGGTGCCGTTAACATAGCCCAGATAGGTCACCTCGGTGACGCGGCGAAACTCCTCCGGGGACATGGTGCGAAACGGCGCCAGCATCCCGCCCATGGCGTTATTCACCCACACATCGATGGCTCCAAGCCGGTATTCAATTTCGTTAGCAGCATCGGTCACCGCCTTGCTGTCCGCCACGTCGGCCTGAACGGCACACGCGTTGATCCCGAAACGGCGCAACTCCTCTTCTGTGGAGCGCAGGCTCTGCTCATCGCGGGCAATAATGCCTAGATCGTAGCCCGCTTTAGCAAAGTGCAGCGCCGTGGCTTTCCCCACGCCCGCCGTACCGCCGGTAATAACGATAACAGCCATAGCCTTTCCCCTTGTCTCAGACGTTATCCCATCCGGAGAGTATTTCGATCAGTTCAGACAGCGAATAACGCACCGCTTTTTCCACCACATCCTGACATTCACCGGAAAACAGCACGGTGCGGGTTTCCGTCTGTCCGCGAATATTCCAGCCGAAGCAGACCGTACCGGCTGCCGTGCCATCGTCTCCGCCTTCCGGTCCCGCATAGCCGCTGATGGCAACACCAATATCCGCCTCGGCAATATCGCGAATTTTAGCGGCCATCTCAGTAACCGTTTGTTCACTGACGGCGGTGAAGCGCTCAATCGTTTCGTGCCGCACGCCGAGGATCCTCTCCTTCGCCGCATCGCTGAACACCACCATGCCAACGTCATAAAATTCCGCCGTGTTCTCTTCGGCACAAAGCGCAACCGCGAGATTACCGCCGGTGCAGGACTCCGCCGTGGTTAGACGCAGTCCTCTTTCTGTGAGCGTCGTGGCAAGCTTTTTCGTCAGCTCGCTGATGGTCGTATTATTATCGTGAATAAGGTTGCTCATGGATGTGCCCCTTAGTTAATTTTCTTCAGGAATAATTGAAATATGGCCGTTACGCTCAAGGATCGCGTACTTAATATCCTTTAATTCCGTTATGCCGTGATTCTGGCGTGCTGAAACCAATATATCATCGCAGGATACATCGACTTTTTTCAGTTTATCCGCAATGGGAATACCATTCTCTACCAATATCACCGGGGTGCCATCAAGAACATTCTCAACAGAAGAAGAATATTTTTTAATCAGGCCAAAAATAATATCCACCACCACCAGCGTTGTTATTGTAATCATCGCACCGGTGACGGAAAAATCTTCGCCCAGTAGCGCCTGCTGCGTCGCCTCACTGATAATTAAGAGCAAAATAAGATCAAAGCTGGTCATTTGCAGCAGGGCGCGCCGTCCGGCGACTTTAAACACGATCACCAGAAACAGGTATATTGCCAGGGCACGAAAAACCATGTCCATATTCGACTCCTAGGGGTAAATAAACTGCCAGAAGCGGATATCTGGCCCGTTGTTTACGCGGATGCTGTTTGTCCATTTCCCTGCTTTTGTCGGCGTGATGAACAGCAGGACGGTGAACTTATCGCTCTGTTTCAGATTGTCGTAAACGAGAAACAGGGTGTTCCCCCGGCTATACATGCTGTCCGGCTGCGGCCAGACGCTGCCCGGCTCATATACGTCGCTGCTTTCGCTGGTCAGGCTGAGAATATATTTACCCTCAGACGTCACCGGAAACGTCAGCGTCATCCGCGATTCGGTCTGGCGGCGGCCGAAGCGCTCATAGCTCAGGTTCAGGGATTTTGCTTCGTTTGTTTTCTCCACGTCGCTAACCGCACCGCTGGAAAACAGGCCGGCTAATGCGGCCACGATAATACCTAACAGTACAATAAAACCCACCTGACGAAATGCATACTCAAACGTCAGTAAACGATAACTCTCTTTTATCCCAGGCACTTTTTCATTTTTTGGTTCCATGGCTTTTGTCACCGTTTCGCTTAATTGCCGAAATTTTTGATTTTTCTACGCAAATGCTTTTAAGACTTATCACATTTGCCACATAAAGGAATAGCAACAATACTTAATAAGTCAAGACATCCAAAATGAAGGATATCAGATGAAATTATCAGTGATTTCAGCCTTGTTAATATTAATTATCCCTTCCGCATGGGCAGATAATAACGGCGGGTTACAAAAGGGTGAAGCGCCGCCACCGCCGCATGCCCTGGACAGTGGTTATCGTGGTACCGATGATGCGCGCATTATGACCATTACTCAGGCAAAAGAGATGCATGATGGCGCCTCTATTTCATTGCGCGGCAATCTTATAGATGGCAATGGCGATAAATACGTATTCCAGGATAAAACCGGGAAAATCGACGTTATTATCCCGAAAGCCGTATTTGACGACAGAACCGTGGAACCTGACAACATGATCAGTATTAGCGGCTCGCTCGATAAAAAATCATCCCCACCCGTAGTGCGGGTCAGCCACTTGCAAAAATAATTCAGCGAAGCGTTAACGCTGTAACTATCCATCAAATCTCACCCCTAACAAGGAGTTAGCTATGAGTGATAATGAACAACGTACGAACGCTTACCCAACGCCACCTTTCCCGGAGCAGCCCCAGACGCCACCGGGCCTGGCCTCTGAAATGGACCCTGTTCCCGATCACGGCGAGACAAGCTACAAAGGGCATGGCCGGCTTACCGGTAAGAAGGCGCTAATTACCGGTGGCGATTCTGGCATCGGACGCGCGGTAGCCATTGCCTATGCCCGCGAAGGGGCAGATGTCGCCATTAACTATTTGCCGGAAGAGGAAGAAGACGCTGCGGAAGTGATCGCCCTGATTAAAGCGGAAGGACGGAATGCCGTCGCGCTTCCGGGCGATGTGCGGGACGAAACTTTTTGTCAGAACCTGGTGGAACAGGCCGTCGGAAAACTGGGCGGGCTGGACATCCTGGTGAATAACGCAGGCCGCCAGCAGTACCGTGAGACGCTGGAAGAACTGACCACGGAAGATTTTGACGCGACCTTTAAAACCAACGTCTATGCGCCTTTCTGGATCACAAAGGCGGCGTTGCGCCACATGAAAGCTCCCGCTTCCATCATTAACACCTCATCTGTACAGGCGGTAAAACCGAGCGCCGTACTGCTTGACTATGCGCAGACCAAAGCCTGTCTCGCGGTGTTTACCAAAGCGCTGGCGAAACAGCTGGGTCCGAAAGGGATCCGCGTGAACGCGGTAGCGCCCGGACCTTACTGGACCGTGCTCCAGCCCAGCGGTGGGCAGCCACAGGAAAAAGTGAAACATTTTGGCGAGAGTACCCCTCTGGGACGCCCGGGACAGCCCGTGGAGATCGCACCGCTGTATGTCACTCTGGCCTCGGATGAGTGTTCATACACCTCCGGGCAGGTCTGGTGTTCAGACGGCGGCGACGGCGTCATCTAGCGCTCACGCAGCGCAGAGTGTAGGCCGGGTAAGGCGAAGCCGCCACCCGGCAAATTGTTGCAGGCGAATGCTAAAGGGCTGCGAAAGCAGCCTTTCTTACATTTAAGGGGTGACGACAGGAAACCAGAAACTGAAGCTCTCCATGCAGCGCAGCATTTCGTCTACCTTCGCGGCGTTGCCGACGATCGTCACCTCTCCTGCCTGTTGCGCCTTTTTCAGCGTGGTTTCCTTAAGGATGATTTTGTTCAGCGTTTCGCGGCTGAGCGTAATGGTTGCATCCGGATCTTCTGCCTGGATATTGGCACTATGGTTTAGCACGCCATTCTCCAGCTCCAGCTTATACCTGCCGCCCTCGCGGCCTAAATCAACGTTAAAAACGCCTCTGGCATTCGCCGCTCTGACGCCGTTAAGGTGAACGCCGAAGTAGTCAAAAATCATCTCAGTCGACATGGCACGGACCGCATCCGGGCTGGCGGTTTTGGGCGTCGGCTTTATCTTCACGCCGTTACGCAACTCTTGCGCACCGGTGAGGTAGGCGTTACGCCACGGCCCTGACTCCGCATGGTATCCCAGCTGTTCAAACGCATCGGCTTCCAGTTCGCGCGCCGCCTTATTATTCGGATCGGCAAAAACGACTTTACTGACCACCTGAGCCACCCAGCGATAATTCCCCCGGGCATAATCGACACGGGCTTTTTCAAGGATCGCGCGGGCTCCGCCCATGTAATCGACATACTTTTTCGCCGCCTCGACCGGAGGCAGTTCATCGAGCGTCGCCGGATTGCCGTCGAACCAGCCAAGATAGTAGACATAGGTGGCTTTGACGTTGTTGCTTACCGAGCCGTAATAGCCACGGCCTGCCCAGGATTTAGCCAGCCCGTAGGGCAGGGCGAAATTTGCGGCTATTTCATCCCTCGTCAGCCCCTTATTCGCCAGTCTGAGCGTCTGGTCGTTGATATAGCGGTAGATATCACGCTGGCTTTTCATCAACTTCACCACTTTTTTGTTACCCCACGTGGGCCAGTGGTGCTGCGCGATAATGATTTCCGCTTTATCACCCCAACGATCGATGGCGTTATTGATGTACTTTGACCATGCCAGCGGATCGTGTATTTTCGCCCCGCGCAGCGAGTAGGTATTGTGCAGGGTGTGAGTGACGTTCTCTGCTGCTTCGATCAGCTTTTTCTCTTCCACATACCAGAGCATTTCAGACGGTGCTTCCGATTCCGGCGTCAGCATAAAGTCATAGGTGAGACCGTCAATGACCTCTTTCTGCTCCTCTTCGGTAATAGAGTGAGTGGGCGCGATGAGCGTGACCGTTCCGGCTGAGGTGGTAGTCCCCAGACCTGCCCCCACCTGCCCCTTCACACCGGGTTTCAGCAGGTTTCCGTGGATATAGCTGGCACGGCGGCTCATGGCGTTTCCGGCCATGATATTTTCCGATACCGCCTCTTCCATAAAACCGGCTGGCGCATAGACTTTCACTTTGCCGGACATTACCCCGGCTTCATCAATTACGCCACGCACGCCGCCATAATGATCGACGTGACTATGGGTATAAATAACGGCAACAACCGGACGTTTGCCGCGATGCTTAACGTAAATATCCATGCCCGCTTTAGCCGTTTCCGCAGACACCAGCGGATCGATAACCGTGATCCCCTCTTTGCCCTCTATGATTGTCATATTCGACAGATCGAGGTTGCGGATCTGGTAGACGCCTTCCGTGACTTCAAACAGACCGCCGATATTATTCAGCTGCGCCTGACGCCACAGGCTCGGGTTGACGGTATCCGGCGCTTTTTGCCCTTCTTTGATAAAAGCGTATTTCTGGGGATTCCAGATAACGGCGCCTTTTTCACCTTTAATCACCGCAGGTGGCAGCGGGGCAATAAAGCCTTTATGCGCATTTCGGAAATCGGTTTTATCAAAGAAGGGCAGTTGACCATAAAGTGCATCATTCATTTGTTTCGTATGGGCAGTGGCTTCCTTCACCTCCTTTTGTGCCAGGACAGGCAATGAGATCAACGAGGCCAATAGCAGACCAGCAACGGCCATCGCACTAACGAGAGTTTTAAATTTCATACATCCTCGAGGCGTCATATTCACGCTGGCGGTACATGGGGGGAAAGGAGGCTATCACCGGGCTTTTCTTTTACCTATGGAAATAACGTTTATAAATAAATAAGTTTATTCTTTCGTCGCTGCGGCCTTCAGGGATAATGCTGAGTCCAATTATTTCCCCGGAGTAATTCGATGAAGAGCCTGCCGTTCTTTTTCGCTATATTAAGTCTGAGCACATTAACAGCATGTAGCTCTCCACCACCAGACAACGTTGAAAAGATTAATCATCTGCAAATTCCGCTGGTATTACCGGGGGAAAAACCGCCGCAGGCACAGATATCTCATATCGCGTCTCTTTATCAGGAAAATAAACAGCAGATCGATAACTTAACGCGCAGCGTAAAATCACAGTATCTTCAGGACACTACCGCAAAAGAAATTTTTGTTGCGGACAGCGCTGTTCAACGCGTTTACGCCTCGCTGACCAAACTGGAACAGTTAGATATGGTTAATCAGCAATACCTGAAAGACAATAATGTCACGGGCCTGAAAAATATTCATATTATGCTTGAACCGTTATTCGCCAGCTGACAACAAAAAACCCGGCAACATAGCAGCCGGGTTTTTCTTAATCGCCATATCACATGCATCAGTCGTACTGACCAAAGCGATAGCTAAGCCCTGCGGTGACGGAACTCAGGTCGCTGCTCACACCGATCTGGTTTGCATTACCCACATTGCTTACCCACTGATATTCCAGGCGGCCAGCCCAGTTTTTATTGAAGGCGTATTCAGTACCCACAGCTGCAAGCGGGCGCACACCGGTTTCAAAACGATTGTGACCACTTACATCGGATTCAGCGCGATAGCCCATCGCACCGGCACGGCCGTAGATATCCCAGTCATTGGTCAAGGCATAGCTGGCCTTCAGGGACATTTGCAGACCCTGCGTCTTCATTTGCGCCCCTGCGCCATGCTGACCCTTGATCTGCATGTTGCCTAAATAATCATAACCGCCTTCTACCGCAAGCCATGGGGTAATCTGGTAACCCGTATAAACACCCCCACCGACATTATCATGGTCAAAATCGAAGTGGTCGGAATTATTGTTATCAAACGCTTTTGAACCCATATTGGTATCAAAATAGTGTGACCAGCCGAATTTCGCTCCGCCATACCAGGTGCCCGCATCAGCGGCGGCGAACGCGGAAGTGGCGGTAAACGCATTAACCATAATCAAAGCGAGAACTGTCTTTTTCATAAATATACCGTTTACTTAATAAAGATAAAACTTAGAAAGCAAACGATATAGAAAATTAACAGCCTCGTTAATTCCATTTCTGTTTAATTTTAAACTTCCCCTAGAATGATTCAGGTAAGTGTCTGACTTCAAGCAAATACCCACCGCGCTTAAAGGAGATATATTCTCCCTGTTTAAGGGCGGATAATACATTGAGTATACTACTGCGAGAAAGCAGCGTACGATCCTGAATATATTCCAGTATCGTGGTACGCAAACGCGTCTCCTCCGGGAGCAAAATCATTTCCTGAAGGTGGTTACGAATAACGGAATAGGTACGCTGCTGGAGTACCTGCGCATCACGGAATATCAAATAGGCCGTATGGTATGAGAGCAGCGCTGCGACATCCTCCCAGACGCCCTCGGCACGGAATAACTCGGCCGCCTTGTCCGCATCGAGACGTAAAATGGTCGACTCCCTTTCCGCACGGAGAAAATGGCCTTGCGTAGGCTGGATCATCTCAGCAATACCAAACAAATGCGGCTCGTAAACGGTCACGACCACCAGTCCATCCGATGTCCGCAGCAGGGACAGCTCCCCTTCCAGAAAGAGGTACATCTGCTGTTTCCCCTTCCGTAACCAGGTGAGTCGCTTACGTGGAACAACGTGCACTTTCTCCGCTATCGGCTCAAGGATAGCGGTCAGTCGTTCGATGGATTTTTCGGGTCGAACAGGCGGTAAAATATGCATGGTACAACCTTCTGACATTCAGTATCTGCCATTATAGACCATATATTTTAAGCGGTTAGCCGATCAAAACTGATAGCTGTAGTTGACGCTGGCAAACCAAAGATAAGGATGGTCGTAACTTCCGGCAAACGCCACCGGCGATTTCACATGCGACGACTGCATATGAAGATACGACACGGCAATACCAATATTGCTGGCCGGGGTGATCTGATACTGGGCTCCCGTACCAAATCGCCACTCATCGCCGGTAGGTAAGGTTAAGGCCACATCGCTCTGGCTTTCATACGGCGAGCTGTCGAACGCCACACCGGCATTCAGTCGCCACTGAGGCGTTGGACGATACTGCACGCCCACCGCACCGTGCCACGTGTCCTTCAGGCGGCTGACGTTGTTCAGCTGCTGGTCCCCGACGACGATTTGCGGCGCGCCGAACTGGCTCCAGTCCTGCCAGCCGAGATCGCCCATAACCGACCACTGCGGGTTAATGTCATGCACAAGGCTGAGCATAATTTGCTGCGGCGCGCTGATTTGTGCTGACACCGGCAGGTCGTAGGTGCCGTTCTGTAGACGCGCGTTGCCGTCAATATTGAAGCTGTAGTCCGTTTCGCTGTTCCAGGTAATACCGGCTCGGGTCTGGTCAGTTAGCTGCATCAGCAGCCCAAGCCGATAGCTCATGGCCAGGTCTTCATCGCGTCGCCGGTAGTCATCATCGTTAACGCTGCGAGTCAGCGAGAAGTAACCGTAGTTAACGTTGGCGGACGCGCCAATCGAAAGACGGTCGTTAAGCTTATAGGCCAGCGAGGGGCTGAGCGTCATGGCTACCATGGTACTCTTTTTAATTAGCCTGTCGCCCGCCCAGCTGCCGTAGTCGATCCCCAGGCTTACCATAAAGCCCGACCCCGGCATAAAGATTATCGGTCACCTTCTGGCTATAAAAGGCGCTGGCATTCGGGATGGTTTTCATCACATCGCCGGGGCTTTGATGGGCATCGTTATCCAGCTGGTTGTCGATGGAGCCATCCATAACCTGTAACCCACCGGTGACCATATGATCCGGTAAGCGCGTCATGCCAGCCGGGTTGGTCATAATTGTAGAGGCATCCTGCGCACGAGCCGCCTGCCCTGCTCCGGCAAGCGCGGTATCTTCGGTGCCAGCTTCATAAAAATAGAGGGCGCTGGCATGGGCACTGGAGGCAGCTAATAAGCCAGCGCACAGGAGGAGTCGTGTTTTCATCTGCGATCCGGGAAATAAAAAATTTGCCGACAGATATAACAGGGGCGATTGATTACGTAAAAAGAAAGAGGGTTTAATTTTAAATTATGCGCGCGCGTAATTATATTTATGACACTCCAGCGACAGCCGGAACAAAGGCACCGTGATTCTGCATGCACCGGGTGAGGAATTTCTTACAATGCCGTTTGTACTCGTTCGGCTTAAGACAAGCGTTACTCACTACTGGGATCGCTCTTATCCTCTCGCATGGATTCGATAAACTCCCGTTGCTCCGGTGTGAGTTCAAGCTCATCCAGCAGGCGATCTAACTCTTCTTCAGACGATTCCTTTTGATTCTTTCTCTTCCCGCTAGCCATACTCACCCTTGAGTTATTAGGATTAATCTCAGGGTATCCAGGGTACAGGAAATGTGCAACTTAGCGTGTTATGCCATGAGTGATTCGTTGTTTAGCAAAAGCAGACTAAAAGCATATAAAATCACCCTTTACGCATAAAAATTCAGTGTTAGCATGGAGGTACATAATTTTTTTCTGGAGATGGCTATGCTGGACATAACTCATTTTGGGCTTTTCGCCCTATCTGTATTTCTCCTTTCCGTTACACCTGGGCCTGATATAGCCTACGTGGTAGGTCAAAGCGTGGTTAATGGAAGACGCGCGGGAATTATCTCTGCCGCTGGTGTAGCATTAGGTAGTTGCACACATGCAATTGCAAGCGCTGTGGGATTAACCGCGTTGATAACAGCATCTCCGATGATGTTCACCATCATTAAGTCTCTCGGTGCGGCTTATCTGGTGTATCTCGGTAGTAAGATGATTTGGGGAACGCTGACAAAGCAAACCACGAATCACAACGAAGCTGAACGCGTTAAGGCAAAAGCGACTCTGACGAGTCTACTTACTAAAGGTTTCATAACTACCTTAACCAACCCGAAGGTACTGTTATTCTTCATCTCCTTTTTCCCTCAATTCGTTGCGCCTGGAAGCGAGCACCAGACAGCTTCTTTTCTACTCCTGGGAATGACCTACGCATTGATCGCTTTTATGACTGATTTAACGTTCGCCGTACTTGCAGGTAGTGCAGCCGGAACCGTTTCGCAAAACAGAAGGTTGCAGAAAATACTGGATAGAATTGTTGGTGTAACATTCATTGGATTAGGGATCAGGTTGGCGTTTACACGCCGTTAAGAATATGGGGCGTTCAGCCCCTTATTCTTTGGGATAAGAAAATACAGCAGTGACTAAATGTGACCCTGATTTATCAGATTGGACGTCATACGCGAAGTTATACCGCTCTCCAGGTGTAAACTTAAATCCGAACACAGGAAGACACCCGCCCTTTTGAACATACACGGGCTTGTCATCAAAAATCTTGTGAAGAGAGTCGCTATTATCACTGTTAATTTGGATAGCAGTGATCCGTTCCAGTGGTGACACGACACAAACTTGATTATCTTTGATTAATGCCATTGAAGATTCACGATCTACCATTCGATCACCAGGCCCAGGGCATCCCGTTAAGATGAACACAACACCCAGCAACATTTTGTACTTCATGTTTAACGCCCCTGTACATCCCCATGCACCCAGGCCTTTGATAATAAGACCACTTACTAATCCCATAAACCAGCAGTAACCAGTAATCAGCTAAAATAGAGGCTTGCTGTTCAAGAGAGTAATCAGTGAGCTTTTCTTTATCCAGCCTGTAGGTATATTCAGCAGCCAAGTAGGACTTGCTCGAAAACTGGAGCCTGGAGATTATTCCGCTGGTTTTCACACGATTACTATCGCAATGTCAGCACAATAAGCACTCTTAAGATAACAATGAAGATTATCGGTTATGGCGTTAAAGCAAAAGTGATTTTCGACCTGTTAACAGCAGAAAATGGAACCCGTTAATCCTTTGTATTTTTTCGATAACGCCAGGATTTATAGGAAATTACCGGCGGCTGTGCGAAGGACATAATGGCAACCCCAAAGATCATCGCCAGCCCCCATGCAGCTGCTCTATCAGGTGAGCTGAAGACGAAAAGTAGCAGTAGGGTAAAGGTACACACAGCCACCACCCCCGCCAGGGTAACAAATCGTCTAGCGAGGTCATTTATGGCCTCTCCAGGCGTTCCTCCATATTTTTCAATATTGCTTTTTATCTTCTGCAATTCGGGCTGCGTAAACCCTGAACGTAACAAAGCCTCATCAGTCACTTTCATATCGTCTCGTCCCTTATCTCCCAAAAGTGTTTTTCCAATCGCTGATTATGCAAGCAATCATAATGATGAACTTTACAGCAATCCAGCCGAAACTTTTCGGCAGATTCCATCTCCACTTTCTTATTATTTGGGTGATGCAAGGACATTACGACAATGGTTGGTTTCGCTTTGCGAAAGTCAGAAGTACTTTGTATTGATTAACACTTAGTATTGATTCATGTACAAACTTTGCTAAAACCTCCCTACCCTCTGACAGAGGAAAGCCACTTACCTTCCTTCAGTGGTTTATGTCGGAATTTTTGACATGGTTTGATATGTCCGCGTCATGCTTCAATGGCACAATCAACGGCAACACCTGAGGCGGTCCAGACACCTGATCCGCTCCGAGTATTGATTATCCCCCCCGCTTTCATCTGAAAGTATCGACCATTCTCCGCGCTGGCTGAAGATTGGCAATCCTATACTGGTTTTCTGTAAAAATTAGGTGGATGATCTTTGCCACTGGCTATCCTGCGAACAAAATAGATTAAATGCACCTCAAATAGCCTATAATCCGTAGTTAATCATGCTGAAGTGGTCACTGAACGTACAAAACACAAGTCTGTACCTATGGGCGTTATAGTGTGGTGCATGCAGCAAAGCCAGTAATGGCGCGGCCTAGGCAGAACTACCATCTGTGGCGCAGCTAAACACAATCACCGATCCGCCCTTCTATACAGATAAATAATTTTCGTACAAAAACAACGAAAAACCCTCCATTTCTGGGCCTGTGAGAGCCTATCAGCGGGACGCTGTGATATGGGTCTGTCAGTTTACAATTGTGAGGGGGATGACGAGCTGTAGAGTTTCTGGTGGAGCATACGGAGCTATTGGTGGTGGTGCTCGCGCTGGTGTGGATTTCAGGCAATAAAAAACCCCGCCGGAGCGAGGTCAAAGTGGGGATGTTTTAGAATTGTTCAGGCTTCGGCCTTAATGTTCATGACTGTTCTGGTGCTGACGTTGTGGCTTTCTGCGATCGCACGAATGGTTTTACCTGCTGCGAGTTCTGCTTTAATGGCTTCACGATCAATAGAGCGACCTTTGCCCCGTCCGGTGATCCTGCCTGCGGCTTTTGCTGCTTCGTAACCTTCACGCTGGCGCTCCAGCATCGTTTCACGTTCCATCTGTGCGACTGCTGCCAGTACGGTCAGCATCATATTACCTGCTGGAGAGTTCTTCCCGGTCTTAAAATCCTCTTTGTGGAACTGAACAACTACACCCCGTTCTGTTAACCGCTCAACCGTTGCCAGCAAGTCAGCAGTGTTACGGCAAAGGCACAGGAAGACAGCGTTTCGCCTGTTGTAATAAAGCGAGGCAAATTGCAACGCAAGCAAAGTAGTGTAACGCAGTGATAACACCAGGATATTTCATGCAGATCCAGTGAAATTATTAGGCAGCTAACCGATCCACTCAGCGGATCTATAATAGAGCCGGGGATATTTTAAGCAGGAGGATGTAAACTGGGAGGATAAAGAGACGGGACACCTACGGGGGCGGGTTGTGTAAGTATTTCCTGTTGTCTTCGACCTTATTGCACGTAAAATGACGAGACACATTTTGGAAAGGAGTCTTTAATGGATATTGCGTTGCTTAACAGGGGCTGGAACAGAACATGGTCAGATACCATGGTAAATCTGGAAGCCCGGAAACTCGTCGAAACTGCAAATCGGCTATCAGCATTCTATTTGCAAGATGGGATAACACGTATCAAGTTTGTCGAAGAGATAAGGCAGGTCGTAGAGAAAGAATTTGAAACTGCACGACGGGCCAAAACCGATGAAGAATGCATTGCATGCATCAAAAATCTGCGTGCCGAAACAGATAATCTGCAAGAACAAGAACGCCTGTTAAGAACCAGAGCCGCACAGCTTTACGCGAAGGTCGAATTTGTCAGGGAAAACAATAAAATCGTCGGATACGTGATTTCGGCAATCCATATAGTGGTATCTGGAGCAGCATTATTTGGTGGGATGGTTATGATGTCCACTATGACCCCTGTTGGAGTTCTTGCAGGAGCAGTTTTATTTGTTGATGGTATTAACGGTATAACAAAAGAAGCAAGCCATCTTCGCTATGGTGAACAATCCAAATCGGAAGGAATTTTTGCTGATGGCGCAATGGAGACCGCGCAATTTATGGGGTTTAGCCCAAAAAGTGGATTAGCTCTTTATAATACGGTGACTCTAGGGGCGAGTGTCTATAGTATCTTCGGCTTAGCAAGGAAACCCGGAGCTTGGCGATTATTCCGTTGGCTGCCGCGTGATTACTACCGAAAAGTTGACACAATGAGCAAGCCTAAGCTAACGATGAAAATCGCTGGATATGGTGTCAAAGCGAAAGTCATTTTTGATCTTCTGGCTACTGATAACAGTACTAATTAAGATTTGTTCGCTCTACAGAATCGCCAAGATTTATAAGCAAGTACAGGCGGTTGTATAAAAATTGCAACCGCTGCGCCACAAGAAAGGCCAATAGCACCAGAGAAAACACTCTGCTCAGATCCGAACATCACAAGAAAAATGAATACAGCAAGGCAACCGGATACAACCCACACGGCAAGAATAAATCGCCTAGCCAGGTCCCTGATTGCATTCCCCAACGTTCCACCATAGCTTTCAACGTTGTTCTTTATCTTCTTCAAATCCGATGGTGTAAAGCCAGAACTCAACAAAGCCTCATCAGTAACATCCATATTGTCCTCTCCGCATTTCTTAACTGGCAATGGCACACATAATCATAGTGATGAACTTTACAGTAATCCACATGATGTTTGTGCAATGTATCAGATTTCAGACAATAGAAGCCATAAAGCCCCGTTAGTGGTAGAAGCAACAAGCGGAGCATAGCGACTGCAACAGGCCAACCTAGTTGGTTTCGCTTTGCGAAAGTCACCAGTGACCAAATCAGATTGTCAGGGGGATCACACCTTATCAGGGTGCTCGTGTACCTTTCGGAGCGTGAGCAAAGCGCTGGCAGAGCCGGATCTGTAGCTACCGGGGCATTACCACTATTCACCTGTTTACGTGGCTCATAGGGCCACACATCGGGCTTAAATGCGTGTGTTCAATCTGTTCGGGAGTTATGCCAGGTATGCGGCTTTTTGTTCGTTGTTGTACTATCGCGGTAAGAACCTGGAACCACCGCCAGCGTGAGGATATGTTCCCTTGTACCACAGACCTATCACGCGACAGGTACGGGTATAGAACAGTGGGTAGTTTTAGTTGTACCTGCTAAAGCAGAGCAACGTAACTAACTGATGAAATATAACTTCTTGATTTATGAGGAGACTGGAGCGGGCGAAGGGAATCGAACCCTCGTATAGAGCTTGGGAAGCTCTCGTTCTACCATTGAACTACGCCCGCTTTGAGGTGCGTAAGGCATTATAGACCTTACGCCTCTTCATACAAGCCTTTACCCCACTAAGTGGCGATTAAATAATCACTTAGCACTTCGGTTTACTGCCCTGCGCCGGAAGATAACGCTGCGGATCGATGGCCGTGGCCTTATAGCGAATCTGGAAATGCAGCTTCACCGTATCCGTCCCGGTACTGCCCATGGTCGCAATCTTCTGCCCCGCCTTCACGTTCTGGCCATTATTCACCAACATCGTGTCGTTATGCGCATATGCCGTAATGTAGTCCTCACCATGCTTAATCATGATCAGGTTACCGTATCCACGAAGCTGGTTACCGACATAGACCACCTTTCCGGCCCCTGAAGCGTAAACCGGCGTGCCGCGTGCGGCAGCGATATCAATACCTTTATTGCCCCCTTCCGAGAGCGAGTACGGCGCAACCACTTTTCCGCTTGCAGGCCAGATCCAGCAGCGCTGACCGACCGGCGGCCAGGATGATTTAGGCACCTGATAGGATGGCGTCACTTTGGCTGTTTTACGCGTTGAGGACTTTTTCCCTGAGGAGGAACCGCCGTTAACCTTGAGCTTTTGCCCTATCTCAATGGTATACGGTGGAGAGATATTATTCAGGCGCGCCAGCTCCTTCACGCTGGTCCCCGTGGCACGTGAGATGCGGTAGAGCGTGTCCCCGCGCTTAACGGTATAGACGGCACCGGAATAACTGCCCATATCCGAAGATTTACTCCCCGAGCATCCTGCTACAAGTAGCGTCAGCGTCAGGCAGAAAACGGCAATGATCGGGTTTCTCGTCAGGCTTCCTGCAAACAAAACAGCTCCTCGGTCAGCGTGAATGGCGCACTATGATAGCAGCCCAAACTGATGCGGGTCATGCCCTTTTCCGCTCTGTGGGCCAAACCGTTTGCATAAGAATGCAGTATAATAATTCCGCTGATGGTGCTGAACCATTAAGCATTATGGCACTGGAGCATCAATGAGTATTCAAGAACACGTTATTTTGGTAAATGACCAGGGAAAGGTGATTGGCACTCAGGAGAAGTACGCCGCGCACACGTCACACACCCCGCTACACCTGGCCTTCTCTTCATGGCTGTTTAACGCTAACGGAGAATGTCTGATTACCCGGCGCGCCTTAAGTAAAAAAGCCTGGCCCGGCGTGTGGACCAACTCCGTTTGCGGACATCCACAGGCCGACGAAGCGACAGAGCAGGCGATTATCCGCCGCTGCCGCTTTGAAGTCGGGGCCGAAATCATAGACATCACTCCCGTTGCCCCGGCGTTCCGCTACCGTGAAGCCGACCCTTCAGGGATCGTTGAAAACGAAATCTGCCCGGTCTATGCCGCCCGCGTAACGAATACCCTCGCAATCAATAGCGACGAAGTGATGGAGTATCAGTGGGTGGAGCTGGACGCGCTCTTCCGCGCGCTGGACGCCACACCGTGGGCATTTAGTCCGTGGATGGTGCAGGAAGCGAACACTGCGCGCGAAAAACTCAGCGCTTTTGCGGCGCAATAAAAAAGCCCCGGCGATAAACGCACGGGGCTTTTTTTACGTCTTAACGGCTTATTTCACCGGACGCATCGCCGGGAACAGGATCACGTCGCGGATGGTGTGGCTGTTGGTGAACAGCATCACCATACGGTCGATACCAATACCCAGGCCAGCCGTCGGCGGCAGGCCGTGCTCCAGCGCGGTTACGTAGTCTTCGTCGAAGAACATCGCTTCATCGTCGCCTGCCGCTTTCGCGTTAACCTGATCCTGGAAACGCTGCGCCTGATCTTCTGCATCGTTCAGCTCGCTAAAGCCGTTACCGATTTCGCGGCCACCGATGAAGAATTCGAAGCGGTCAGTGATTTCCGGGTTCTCGTCATTACGACGCGCCAGCGGAGACACTTCCGCCGGGTATTCGGTGATGAAGGTCGGCTGAATCAGGTGCGCTTCGGCCACTTCTTCGAAGATCTCGGTCACGATACGGCCCAGACCCCAGCTCTTCTCAACCTTAATACCGATGCTTTCAGCGATCGCTTTCGCAGAGTCGAAGTTATCCAGATCCGCCATATTGGTTTCCGGACGGTATTTCTTGATCGCTTCGCGCATGGTCAGTTTTTCGAACGGCTTGCCGAAGTCGAACACTTCTTCACCGTAAGGGACCTGCGTGGTGCCCAGAATATCCTGCGCCAGGGTGCGGAACAGGGATTCGGTCAGCTCGATCAGATCTTTGTAATCCGCATACGCCATATAGAGTTCCATCATGGTGAACTCTGGGTTATGACGTACGGAAATACCTTCGTTACGGAAGTTACGGTTGATCTCGAACACGCGGTCGAAACCACCGACCACCAGACGCTTCAGGTACAGTTCCGGCGCGATACGCAGGTACATGTCCAGGTCCAGGGCGTTGTGATGGGTGATGAACGGACGGGCAGAGGCACCGCCTGGGATCACCTGCATCATCGGGGTTTCTACTTCCATAAAGTCGCGGTTAACCATGAACTGGCGAATACCGGCCATGATCTGGGAGCGAATTTTGAAGGTCTTACGGGATTCATCATTAGAGATGAGATCCAGGTAGCGCTGACGATAGCGCGCTTCCTGATCCTGCAAACCGTGGAACTTGTCCGGCAGCGGGCGCAGGGCTTTGGTCAGCAGACGCAGCTCGGTGCAGTGGATAGACAGTTCACCGGTCTTGGTTTTGAACAGTTTACCTTTAGCGCCCAGGATGTCGCCCAGGTCCCACTTCTTGAACTGCTCGTTATAGATGCCTTCCGGCAGGTCGTCACGAGAGACATACAGCTGAATGCGGCCGCCAACGTCCTGTAAGGTCACGAAGGAGGCTTTACCCATGATACGACGGGTCATCATGCGGCCCGCCACGGACACTTCAACGTTCAGCGCTTCAAGCTCTTCGTTCTCTTTACCGTCGAAGTCTGCGTGCAGTTGGTCTGAGGTGTGGTCACGACGAAAATCGTTCGGGAACGGCACGCCCTGCTCGCGCAGCGCTGCCAGCTTCTCGCGGCGGGTTTTCAGTTCGTTATTAAGATCGACTACCGCGTCAGCGCCCTGTGATTGTTGTTCAGACATGTTGGTTCCTCATAACCCTGCTTTCAAACTTGCTTCGATAAATTGATCCAGGCTGCCGTCCAGCACCGCCTGCGTGTTACGGGTTTCAACCCCGGTACGCAGGTCTTTGATGCGGGAGTCATCAAGGACGTAAGAACGGATCTGGCTGCCCCAGCCGATGTCGGACTTGTTGTCTTCCATCGCCTGCTTCTCAGCATTTTTCTTCTGCATCTCCAGCTCATAAAGCTTCGCTTTCATCTGCTTCATGGCCTGGTCTTTGTTCTTATGCTGGGAACGGTCGTTCTGGCACTGTGTTACCAGCCCGGTTGGAATGTGGGTAATACGCACCGCAGATTCCGTACGGTTAACGTGCTGACCGCCCGCGCCGGATGCGCGGTACACGTCGATGCGCAGGTCAGCCGGGTTGATGTCGATATCGATATCCTCATCCACTTCCGGGTAGACAAACGCGGAGCTGAAGGAGGTGTGGCGACGGCCACCGGAATCGAACGGGCTCTTACGCACCAGGCGGTGAACGCCGGTTTCAGTACGCAGCCAGCCGTAGGCGTAATCGCCAATAATCTTAATGGTGACGGACTTGATGCCCGCCACTTCACCTTCGGACTCTTCGATAATCTCGGTTTTGAAACCGCGCGCTTCAGCCCAGCGCAGGTACATGCGCATCAGCATGCTGGCCCAGTCCTGCGCTTCGGTACCGCCAGAGCCTGCCTGAATATCGAGATAGCAGTCAGCGCTGTCGTATTCGCCGGAGAACATGCGACGGAATTCCAGCTGCGCCAGCTTCTCTTCCAGCACGTCAAGCTCTGCCACGGCTTCGTTAAAGGTTTCTTCGTCGTCGGCTTCGACAGCCAGCTCCAGCAGCCCAGAAACATCTTCCAGACCCTGCGCCATTTGATCCAGCGTATCTACGATGGCTTCGAGGGAGGAACGTTCTTTACCCAGCGCCTGCGCGCGTTCAGGTTCGTTCCAGACGTCCGGCTGTTCCAGCTCGGCGTTTACTTCTTCGAGACGCTCTTTCTTGGCATCGTAGTCAAAGATACCCCCTAAGAACGTCAGAGCGCTCCGTGAGGTCCTGAATGCGGTTTTTTACCGGATTAATTTCAAACATGGTCTGTTTTCTTTTATGAGCTTGTCAAAATGCGGTGATAAGAGCGGGATTGTACCGAATCCACGCCCTTTTTTATAGAGATTACTGACGCTAAATTGGCCAGATATTGTCGATGATGATCTGAAGGGTGCGGTTACCGCGGAACTCGTTAATATCCAGCTTATAGGCCAGCTCAACCTCGCGCACGCCGTTGTCCGGCCAGATGGAGGTATCAACGTTAAAGGCGATGCCGTCGAGCAGCGGCCCGCCGCCGACCGGTTCCACCATCACTTTGAGATGGCGTTCGCCCACGATGCGCTGTTGCAGCAAACGAAAACGTCCGTCGAAAAGCGGCTCCGGGAACATCTGCCCCCACGGGCCGGCATCGCGCAGCATCTGCGCCACCTCCATGGTCATTTCAGCCGGAGAAAGCTCGCCGTCAGAAACCACTTCACCCTGCAACAGAGACGGATCGATCCACTCGGTGACCAGTTCGCCAAACAGACGCTGGAACTCGTCGAACTTCGCCTCTTCCAGCGACAGGCCTGCCGCCATCGCGTGGCCGCCGAACTTAATCATCAACCCCGGATGCAGCGTATCCAGACGCTCCAGCGCATCGCGCATATGCAGCCCCTGAATGGAACGACCAGAGCCTTTCAGCGTGCCGTCCCCGGCGGGGGCGAACGCGATCACCGGGCGGTGGAAACGCTCTTTAATGCGCGACGCCAGAATGCCCACCACGCCCTGGTGCCATTCGGGGTGATACATCGCCAGCCCACCCGGCAGGTTATCGCCGCTGCGCTCCAGCTTTTCGCACAGGGTCAGCGCTTCGGCCTGCATCCCCTGCTCAATCTCTTTACGGGTCTGGTTGAGTGCGTCCAGCTCACTGGCCAGCACGCGCGCTTCGCCGATGTTGTCGCACAGGAGCAGCGCAACGCCAACCGACATATCGTCCAGCCGCCCCGCCGCGTTCAGGCGCGGGCCGAGGGCAAAACCCAAATCGCTTGCCGCAAGCTTCAGCGGATCGCGGTTGGCAATTTCCAGCAGCGCCTTGATCCCCGGACGGCATTTGCCCGCCCGAATGCGGCTCAAGCCCTGCCAGGTGAGAATACGGTTATTGGTATCGAGCGGCACCACGTCCGCCACGGTTCCCAGCGCCACCAGATCGAGATACTCCGCAAGATTCGGCACGGCAATCCCGCGCGATTCGAACCAGCCCTTATCACGCAGCAACATGCGTAACGCCAGCATCAGATAAAACGCCACCCCTACTCCGGCCAGCGATTTCGACGGGAAATCGCAGTCGCGCAGGTTCGGGTTAATGATGGCTTCAGCGTCTGGCAGGGTTTCTCCTGGCAGGTGGTGATCGGTGACCAGTACCGGGATCCCCAGCGCATGGGCATGATCGACCCCCGCATGAGAAGAGATCCCGTTATCCACGGTCATGATCATCTGTGCACCACGGGCATGGGCCTGATCGACCACTTCCGGGCTGAGGCCGTAGCCGTCTTCAAACCGGTTCGGCACCAGGTAAGCCACGTTATCGCAGCCCAGCGCACGCAGGCTGAGTACGCTCAGCGCGGTACTGGTTGCGCCGTCGGCATCGAAATCGCCCACCACGACAATCCGCGTCCCGTCACGGAACGCGTCGTAGAGCATTTCAGTCGCTTTTTCGATGCCACTCAGCGCTTGCCAGGGCAGCATGCCTTTAACGCTGCGCTCAAGATCGCTTGCCGTACGCACGCCACGGCTGGCGTACAACCGCTTTAACAGCAGCGGAAGCGTATCTGGTAAATCCGCGGTTTCAACCGCATCGCGGCGGCGCAGTTTTATCGGGGCTTTCACGCGAATTATTTACCACCCGTCTGTTTCTGGTGTTCGTCGAGGAACGCTTTCATCTCTTTTGGACCCTGGTAGCCCGGCACCACATAGCCGTTGCTCAGCACAATGGCTGGCGTACCGCTCACGCCAAACTGTACGCCCAGCGCGTAATGGTTAGCGATGTCGATATCGCAGGAGGCGGGCTTCACGCCTTTGCCGTTCATCGCGTCATCAAAGGCCTTGTTGCGGTCTTTCGCACACCAGATCGCTTT
Organism: Enterobacter cloacae complex sp. 402C9; assembly: GCF_050030745.1. NCBI lineage: Bacteria > Pseudomonadati > Pseudomonadota > Gammaproteobacteria > Enterobacterales > Enterobacteriaceae > Enterobacter > Enterobacter cloacae complex sp. 402C9. The sequence goes on from NZ_JBLGUW010000001.1 coordinate 3,809,034, forward strand.
CATATCCTGCTCAGGCTGGCTCTGCACGCCAGCGCGTGGGAAGGCCAGGTAACGCACGGTAATGCCCAGCGCGTTGTAGTCTTTCATCTCTTCATGCAGCTTGTGGCAGTAGCCGCAGGTGATGTCGGTGAAGACGGTAATGACGTGCTTTTCCTGCGCCGCTTTGTAGACAATCATCTCTTTTTCGAGCGCATTCAGGTTTTTCATCAGTAGCTGGTTGGTGACGTTCACCGGCTGCGCACCGCTCACGTCGTACATCGGCCCCTGAATGATGTGCTTTCCGTCTTCGGTCACGTACAGCACGCCGCTGTTGGTCAGCACCGTTTTCATGCCAGCCACCGGCGCTGGTTGGATCTCGCTGCTGGCGACGCCGAGTTTCGTCAGAGACTGTTTAATGGCGGCATCATCCGCATGGGCAAAACCGGAAACCGAAGCTGCCAGCAGGGTGAACAGCGCTAAAGACTTTTTCATATATGATCCTGTAACAATTCGTCGGCACTCACGCGCGAGGGTGGTGCTGTTGGTGTAGCTGCCGCAGGCGTTCCGTCGCGACATGGGTGTATATTTGCGTCGTTGAAAGATCGCTGTGTCCAAGCAACATCTGCACCACGCGTAAATCCGCGCCGTGGTTTAACAGATGCGTCGCGAAGGCGTGACGCAAAACGTGCGGCGACAGCTTCTCACTGTCAATACCCGCCAGTGTGGCGTAATGTTTAATGCGATGCCAGAACGTTTGTCGCGTCATCTGCTGCGCGCGCTGGCTCGGGAATAATACATCTATGGAGACGCCGTTCAGCAGCCACGGACGCCCGTGTTCCAGATACGTCTCCAGCCAGTAGACTGCCTCTTCACCCAGCGGCACCAGCCGTTCTTTGTTCCCTTTACCGATAACGCGCACCACGCCCTGACGCAGGCTGATATCGCTCATCGTCAGGCCCACCAGCTCAGAAACGCGCAAGCCCGTGGCATACAATAGTTCAAGCATGGCTTTATCGCGTAACTCCAGCGGAAGGTCAACTGCGGGCGACTGTAATAATCTCTCAACTTGCGCTTCGCTGAGATCTTTTGGCAGCCGCTGAGGTAGTTTAGGCGATGCCAGCAGTGCGCTGGGATCATCCGCGCGGATCTTCTCGCGGTAAAGGTGCTGGAACAGGCGGCGCATGGCGCTCAGCAGACGTGCGGAGCTGGTGGCTTTGTACCCCCCTTCCATCCGCTCAGCCAGTAACCCTTGCAGGTCATCGCTTTGTGCGCTTTCAAGCGTCAGCCCCCGGTGCGCCAGCCACTCGACCAGCAGAGTGAGATCCCGACGATAGGCGCTAAGCGTATTTTCAGCGAGGTTTTTCTCCAGCCACAGCGCGTCGAGAAACTGTTCGATGAGTGCGAGATCCTTTTCCACATCAACCCCTATGGTTCTGCAATCTGGCCATTATGCCTGATTGCCATCGGTTTCTGGTACACTACGCGCAAAGTCATAGCAAGAATTGAGATAGTTACGCGATGAATATTGGTCTGTTCTATGGTTCCAGCACCTGCTACACCGAAATGGCGGCGGAGAAAATTCGCGACATTATTGGCCCGGAACTGGTGACGTTGCATAACCTGAAAGATGACGCGGTTGCCTTGATGGAGCAGTACGATGTGCTGATTCTGGGTATCCCTACCTGGGACTTTGGTGAGATTCAGGAAGACTGGGAAGCCATCTGGGATCAGCTCGATTCAGTCAATTTTGAAGGCAAAATCATTGCGATGTACGGCATGGGCGACCAGTTGGGCTACGGGGAGTGGTTCCTTGACGCACTCGGCATGCTGCACGACAAACTGGCGCCAAAGGGCGCGACCTTTATCGGCTACTGGCCTACGGAAGGCTATGAGTTCACCAGTCAAAAACCGATTATTGCCGACGGTCAGCTGTTTGTCGGGCTCGCGCTGGATGAAACCAACCAGTACGATCTTAGCGACGAGCGCCTCCAGAGCTGGTGCGAGCAGATTCTGGGTGAGATGGCCGAGCAGTTCAGCTGATTTACTCCTGCGTCGGCTGTTGCACGATCAACCGGCGCAGATCTCGCCACTCCGCAGGATCCATACTGTCTGCTGCCAGCCACAGGTGCTGGCGACGATTGTCCTCGACCCGACGCAGCCGTAGCATCATCCCGGTGTTTAGCATCCACGGCGTCCCTATCATTTCCCACTCTTTTCCCTGCCAGCGCAGGCGAGAATCCATCAGCAGCTTAATCTCACCCTGACGGGCGTTGATTCGACGCTGGCTGCGCACGCTGTCAAACACTACAAACGACAGCAAAAGCAGCCACAGAGGGGTATAGCTTAGCGGCCACGGCACCAATAACACCATTGCCGCGACCAGACCGTGGAGCAGTAAGGACATCCACTGTGAGCGCCACGAGACGCGAAGATCAGATTGCCACAGGACCACGTTCCTGATTCCGTGTTTGAATTAATTGCACCATCCGTTGCAACTCGGTGTCGGCGGGCTTGCCGTGATTCATCAGCCAGTTGAATAAATCCGGATCGTCGGACTCAAGCAGACGGACAAACAGGCGCTTATCGTCATCGCTTAAGCTGTCGTACTCATACTCGAAGAAAGGCATGATGGAGATATCAAGTTCACGCATGCCGCGACGGCACGCCCAGTGAATACGGGCCTTGTTGTTAATATCCATGTTCTGTTTCCTGCATTACGTTTGGCACAGTCGGTATCCCGTTCGGTATTCATTATTGCTCTTCGGGAACACCTGCTAGTGTAACGTGTTTTTGACCGTTTCTTTACTGGAATATTGCGAACCTCGAGCAGGCTTCCTGAATAATCCTTATAAAGACAGCGGATTACACTATTTTGCGTAGCGCCACGCATAACCGCGTAATGGCACGAATGGCCTGCTGAAAGCGCTTGCATTGAATACAGTCTCTTTTACCATTAGGTATTATCAAAGCGTTAAGCAATTCAGGACATCACTATGGCATTTACACCATTTTCTCCTCGCCAGCCCGCCGCCTCTGCGCGTCTGCCGCTGACGCTGATTACTCTTGATGACTGGGCACTGGCGACACTGACCGGTGCGGACAGCGAAAAATACCTGCAAGGCCAGGTCACGGCGGACGTGGCGCAGTTGACTGAGCACCAGCATCTGCTGGCCGCGCATTGCGATCCAAAAGGAAAAATGTGGAGCAACCTGCGTCTGTTCCGCCGTCAGGACGGATTCGCCTTCATTGAGCGTCGCAGCCTGCGTGACGCCCAGCTTAAAGAGCTGAAAAAATACGCGGTCTTTTCTAAAGTCATCATCGCCCCGGACGATGAACACATTCTGCTGGGGGTAGCGGGTTTCCAGGCGCGTGCAGCGCTGAAAAACCTGTTTGCCGAGCTACCGGATGCCGGAAAACAGCTGATCAGCGAGGGAGAAACCTCCATTCTGTGGTTCGAACACCCTGCGGAGCGCTTCTTGCTGGTAACCGACGAAGCAACGGCGGAACGCGTCACTGACGCCCTGCGCGGTGAAGCACAGCTCAACAACAGCCAGCAGTGGCTGGCGCTGAACATCGAAGCGGGCCTGCCGGTTATTGACGCGGCAAACAGCGCGCAGTTTATCCCGCAGGCGACAAACATTCAGGCGCTGGGTGGTATCAGCTTTAAGAAGGGCTGCTACACCGGACAGGAAATGGTGGCGCGTGCGAAATTCCGCGGCGCGAACAAACGTGCCCTGTGGACGCTGGCTGGTCACGCCAGCCGTGTGCCGGAAGCGGGTGAAGATCTCGAGATGAAGATGGGCGAAAACTGGCGCCGTACCGGCACCGTGTTAGCCGCCGTCCAGCTCGATGATGGCCGCCTGCTGGTGCAGGTTGTCATGAATAATGACATGGAGCCCGACAGCGTGTTCCGCGTGCGGGACGATGCAAACACGCTCAGCATTGAGCCGCTGCCGTATTCACTGGAAGATTGATGCTGTATCGCCCGGTGTTGATATTCACCCTCTCCCTGTGGGCTGAGGGTTCCCCAGTAATTTTTTTATGCAGAAGCAATAAAGTTGCTTTCTAAATGACTGAGGGCTGTCAGCGATGCCCTGGTCCGGCTGTAAATCGCTGAGGCGTTTCCTGCAGGCCGGGGCGAGGCGCAGGGATGCGCCGAGAGGGCGGCTTTACAGGGACGTTGCCTCCGCCCGTACCCGATAAGCCGGAAGGAATAAGCCGAGGGCACCGCGAAGCGGCGATTTACCGCCGGGAGCCCGGGTCGCCAGGGTGGTGGCGACTGAGCCACCCTGGCACGTTCACCGGTCATGTCGTTACAGAGTAGCAAGGAACATAAAGTGAACGGAATGACCACCACCGCCGTATGTTCCCCTCACCCTAACCCTCTCCCCGGAGGGGCGAGGGGATTGCTCAGTGCTCGCATTAATTTGTGGGGAACCCTCAGCCCTGTGGGAGAGGGTCGGGGTGAGGGCATCAGACCGCACCTTACAAAAAAACTACACCTGACCAACATACAGATAAATTGCCAGAAAGTGGCACACGCTGCCGCCCAGCACAAAGCCGTGCCAGATGGCATGGTTGTACGGGATACGCTTGCAGACGTAGAAAATCACGCCCAGCGAGTAGATCACTCCGCCCACCGCCAGAAGCGTCACGCCCCCCACCGCCAGCTTAATGGCTAACTGATACACCACAATCAGCGACAGCCAGCCCATTGTCAGATAGGTGACCAGCGACAACACTTTGAACCGGTGCGCGATGGTCAGCTTGAACAGGATCCCCAGCAGCGCCAGGCTCCAGATTACAATCATCAGGCCACGCGACAGCGGTGAGTTGAGCCCCACCAGCAAAAATGGCGTGTAAGTGCCTGCAATGAGAAGATAGATTGCGCAGTGGTCAAATTTCTTGAGCCATATCTTCGCCCGTTGATGCGGAATAGCGTGATACAGCGTTGAGGCAAGGAAAAGCAGGATCATACTCCCGCCATACAGGCTGTAGCTGGTAATGGCCATCGCGCTGGCGTTGGTATCTACCGCCTGCACCAACAGCAATACTAAGCCGGCAATCCCAAACACCAGGCCAATGCCATGGCTTATACTGTTGGCTACTTCCTCAGCCAGCGAATATCCCTGTGCGATTAATGGTCTGCTCACCATACTTAACTCCGGGAAAACAAAAGATGATTATTCATCGCCAGTCTATGCTAACTGAGAATGATTCCAGTGAACACCTGTTAGCTAAAATAAATCCATAATCAAGATTTATCCTTAAAAATCAGTATAATGCAAAATAAATCCACCGCACAGGTGTAAATGATTTCATTAACACCTGAGTAATCAAGGAGATAAATCCGTCTCTCACCCTTCGTCATCATGGTATGCTTCAGGGATAGTGTCCGACAGCGAGTTTAGCCATTGTGAGTATGTTCAGCCATTCCGCCATTGCCAGCCTCAACAATCTGGAAATGATGGTTTACAACTATGTCATTAAGAACCGTGACAAAGTGATGTACATGACCATCCGCGAGCTGGCGGATGCGGCGGGAGTCTCTACCACTACTATCCTGCGCTTCTGCCGAAAGCTCAACTGCGAAGGCTACTCGGAATTTCGGGTGCGCTTTAAACTCTATCTGGAGCAGAACGAGCCCCAGCAGGCGAATTTTGGTGCCAGTGAAATTATCAGCTTCTTTAAAAGCGTAAATAACGAAGAGTTCGATGCGTTATTAGATAAAGCCGTCGATATTATTTTATCATCTGAACGAATTATTTTTGTTGGCGCAGGCACGTCCGGATCGCTGGCAAAATATGGCGCACGTTTCTTTTCAAATATCGGGAAATTCAGCAACCATATCGACGATCCTTATTTCCCGGTCACTAACGATATGGCTAAAAATGCGCTGGCCATTGTACTTTCCGTCTCCGGAGAAACCGAGGAAATCCTGCGCTTCGCCAGCCAGTTCAGCCTGCATCGCTGCAAGGTGCTCTCTGTCACCAGCCACGAACATTCTCGTCTCGCGAAGCTGGCGGACTTTAATCTCTCCTGGCATGTCCCCCAAACGCGCATAGGCGGCGTTTACGATATAACCACCCAAATTCCCGTCATCTATATTCTGGAATCATTAGGTCGGAAACTGGCGAAGAAATTAACAGAATAAAACATCCTGTTTTTTTGATGTGACAAATTACAATTTCCGCAAAATGTTATATCGTGACATTTATTTCCGCTTTGCTAGACTCGAAATCAATAAGTCCTGAATTGAGAATAGCAAAGATGAAAAAACTCACTTTACCGAAAGATTTTTTATGGGGCGGCGCGGTGGCGGCGCACCAGGTTGAAGGCGGCTGGAACAAAGGCGGCAAAGGGCCAAGCATTTGCGACGTGCTCACAGGCGGCGCACACGGCGTTCCGCGTGAAATCACGCAGGAAGTGATTGAAGGCAAATATTACCCGAACCACGAAGCCGTCGACTTTTACGGCCATTACAAAGAAGACATCAAGCTGTTTGCCGAGATGGGTTTCAAATGTTTCCGTACCTCAATCGCCTGGACGCGCATCTTCCCGAAAGGCGACGAAACTCAGCCAAACGAAGAGGGGCTGAAGTTTTACGACGACATGTTCGATGAACTGCTGAAGTACAACATCGAGCCGGTGATCACCCTCTCCCACTTTGAAATGCCGCTGCACCTCGTTCAGGAATACGGCGGATGGACCAACCGTAAAGTAGTCGATTTCTTTGTACGCTTCTCGGAAGTGGTATTTGAGCGCTACAAAAATAAGGTCAAATACTGGATGACCTTCAACGAAATCAACAACCAGCGCAACTGGCGTGAGCCGCTGTTCGGCTACTGCTGCTCTGGCGTGGTCTATACCGAGCACGACAACCCGGAAGAGACCATGTACCAGGTGCTGCACCACCAGTTCGTGGCCAGCGCGTTGGCGGTGAAAGCCGCCCGCCGCATTAACCCGGAGATGAAAGTCGGCTGCATGCTGGCGATGGTGGCGCTCTATCCGTACTCCTGCAAGCCAGAAGATGTCATGTTTGCTCAGGAATCCATGCGCGAGCGCTACGTCTTTACCGACGTACAGCTGCGCGGCTACTACCCGTCTTACGTGCTGAACGAGTGGGAACGCCGTGGCTTCTCCATCAAAATGGAAGCAGGCGACCAGCAGATCCTGCGTGAAGGCACCTGCGATTACTTAGGTTTCAGCTACTACATGACCAACGCGGTCAAAGCGGAAGGCGGCACCGGTGACGCCATTTCCGGCTTCGAGGGCAGCGTGCCGAACCCACACGTCAAGGCGTCCGACTGGGGCTGGCAGATTGACCCTGTGGGCCTGCGTTATTCGCTGTGTGAACTGTACGAGCGCTACCAGAAGCCACTGTTTATCGTGGAAAATGGTTTCGGCGCCTACGACAAGGTGGAAGAGGACGGCAGCATCAACGATGACTACCGCATCGACTACCTGCGCGCCCATGTGGAAGAGATGATGAAGGCGGTGACCTGGGACGGCGTGGATCTGATGGGCTACACTCCGTGGGGCTGCATCGACTGCGTCTCCTTCACCACCGGCCAGTACAGCAAGCGCTACGGCTTTATCTACGTCAACAAGCACGACGACGGCACCGGTGACATGTCCCGCTCCCGTAAGAAGAGCTTTGAGTGGTATAAAACCGTCATTGCCAGCAACGGCGAAACGCTGTAATGGCTTGCCCTCTCTGCAAGCGGAGAGGGCAAACTGCTTATCTTCCAGACACTTCTTTACAGCTTTTGCGTTGCCAAAATATGTTCGCCCGATAATATAGGCATCCTGAATATTTGAGGCGAACATGATTAAGCGACAACGCAACGCTATCCTGCTTGTAGCCCTGGCCTGCCTGGTGGTACTGATATGTACCGCCCAGCGGATGGCCGGGATGCACGCGCTTGTCATGAACGTCACCGCCACGAGCCAGTTTGTCCAGCAGGGGCAGGAGCGTGCCGACGCACCGGTAACCCCGTGTGAGCTAAGCGCCAAGTCGCTGATGTCGGTCCCGCCTGTTTTGTTTGAAGGCGCCCTGATTGCCGTCACCCTGCTGCTGGCGTTGCTGGCAGCCAGTCCACCGCGCCGCGAACGGCAGTGGCCTCCCCGCGTTATCTCCCCGCCCCGGTTAAGGGTGCATCTGCGATTATGCGTCTTCCGTGAATGAGCCTTCGCCTGTTACTTCAGGTTAATTCATCATTTACGGAGAAAATTTATGTTTACTGTATTCAGGCGACTGCTGGTCTGCCTGCTTTGGCTATGGCTGCCCCTCAGCCAGGCTGCCGACAGCGGCTGGCTGCGCGCCGCCGATAATCAGCACGCCAGCGTCAGGCTGCGTGCGCAACCTGAAAGCACTGGCGAAACCCGCCTGCTGCTGGACGTCACCCTGCAAAAAGGCTGGAAAACCTACTGGCGCTCGCCGGGTGAAGGCGGCGTCGCACCCGCGATTAAATGGCATCAGCCCGTCGAGGCGATCTGGCGCTGGCCTGTGCCGCAGCGTTTCGACGTCGCGGGAATCACCACGCAGGGCTACTACGGCGATGTCAGCTTTCCCCTCACTCTGCGGGGCGACGTCCCGACGATCCTGAGCGGCGTGCTGACGCTCTCCACCTGTAGCAACGTCTGTATTCTTACCGATTACTCGTTTTCGCTGAACATGACCGCATCCGCAGGCGCCAGTTTTGATTACGATTTCAGTCGGGCCATGGGCACCCTTCCGCTCAGCGGCGGGTTGACCTCAACGCTTAACGCCACCTATGCCCCCGGCAAGCTGACCGTAACGGCGCAGCGTGACGCAGGCTGGCAGGCGCCGTCGCTGTTTATCGACGGTATGGATGATGTTGATTTCGGCAAACCGGCCCTCACCGTGCGCGGTGATTCGCTGGTCGCCACCGTGCCCGTGACGGACAGTTGGGGCGAGGCCGCGCCCAACCTCAGCGGCAAAACCCTGTCGCTGGTTCTGGCCGATAGCGGGCAGGCGCAGGAGTCCAGCCTGAGCATTCAGCCGGGGAACGCCGCGCCGACGCTCCCGTTAGGCTGGGTGCTGCTGATGGCGCTGGCTGGTGGCCTGATCCTCAACGTTATGCCCTGCGTGCTGCCGGTGCTGGCCATGAAGCTGGGCACGCTGATGCAAACCGAACGGCAGGCGCGCGGTCAGGTACGCCGACAGTTTCTTGCATCGGTAGCCGGGATCGTGATCTCGTTCCTCGCACTGGCGCTGATGATGACGGTATTACGTTTAGGCAATCAGGCGCTCGGCTGGGGGATCCAGTTCCAGAACCCGTGGTTTATTGCCGCGATGGCGCTGGTAATGGTGCTCTTCAGCGCCAGCCTGCTGGGGTTGTTTGAAATCCGTCTCCCTTCCGGCGCCAGCACCTTCCTCGCCACGCGCGGCGGCAACGGGCTTGCGGGTCATTTCTGGCAAGGCGCGTTTGCCACGCTGCTGGCGACACCCTGCACCGCGCCGTTCCTGGGGACGGCGGTCTCGGTCGCGCTGGCGGCACCGCTTCCCCTGCTGTGGGGGATCTTCCTGGCGATGGGTATCGGCATGAGCCTGCCGTGGCTGCTGGTGGCGGCCTGGCCGGGGCTGGCCCAGCGGTTGCCGCGTCCGGGGCGCTGGATGAACGTTGTACGCGTAGTGCTGGGGATGATGATGCTCGGCTCATCGCTGTGGCTGCTGAGCCTGCTGACGGTGCACATTGGCAGCCTGCCGGTCATTACGCTGGGCGTGCTACTGATCCTTGCGCTGCTGCTGGTCACCGCCTGGCGCTACCGCTGGCAAACGGCACTGCGCGCCGGGGTATTAGCTGTACTGGTGGCCGGGGGAGTCGCGTTTGTTTCCGGCTCCGGCGGCGAGGGCTCCCGCCGCGATCGTATTCACTGGCAGCCGCTCAGCGAGCAGGCCATTGTCCGCGCGCTGGCGGAGAACAAACGGGTGTTCGTCGACGTGACCGCCGACTGGTGCGTGACCTGTAAAGCCAATAAATACAACGTACTGCTGCGCGACGACGTGCAGGTCGCGCTCTCCGCCCCGGACGTTGTCGCCCTGCGCGGCGACTGGAGCCGCCCCTCAGATACCATCAGCCAGTTTTTAACCACGCGCGGCAGCGCCGCCGTGCCGTTTAACCAGATCTACGGACCGGGATTACCTCAGGGCCACGTGCTGCCTGCGTTGTTAAGCCGCGAAGCGGTGCTGAGCACCCTGTCCGATGCAAAAGGAAAATAACATGAGAGCCTTTGTTGCCTTACTTCTGCTGTCGTTATCAACGTTCGGTTTCGCCGCACCGTCAGATGACGCTTCCAACGACCAGCTGGCAAAACTGCTGTTTAACGACCCCAACAGCCCGCGAACCGGAGCGACATCGCCGAAGCTCACCATCGTCTCCTTCACAGACTACAACTGCCCGTATTGCAAGCAGTTCGACCCAATGCTGGAGAAAATCGTGCACGATAATCCCGACGTGCAGCTCATCATCAAACTGCTGCCGTTCAAGGGACAAAGCTCGGTAAATGCCGCGAAAGCGGCGCTCTCAACGTGGCAGCAGGCGCCGGATCAATTCTGGGCACTACACCAGCGGCTGATGATGAAAAAGGGCTATCACGATGACGCCAGCATCGCCGCCGCGCAGGTGAAGACCGGGACGGACAGCATTAAAACCGATGATAAAACTATGGACAGCGTAAAGATGAACCTGATCCTGGCGCAGGTGCTGAATATTCAGGGCACCCCGGCGACCATCATCGGTGACCAGATGGTGGCGGGCGCAATCCCGTATGACGATCTGGAGGGGCTGGTCAAAGAACAGCTGGCGAACGCCCGTGGCAAGTAAGCTTCCGCGCCTGCTGCGCGAGCTGGCCGTGTGGCTGCTGATTGGCGTAGCCGTGAGCCTGGCGGTGGACTATTTCCGCCAGCCCGCGCTGCCGCAGAATTTCTCCGCGACGGCACTGCACACCCTCGACGGTCAGCCCGTCGATCTTATCGCCATGAGTAAGGAGCGACCGCTGCTGGTCTACGTCTGGGCGACATGGTGCGGCGTCTGCCGCTACACCACGCCGTCGGTGGCGGCGATTGCCGCGGACGGGGGTAACGTGATGTCGGTTGCGCTGCGCTCGGGCGATAACGCGACGCTCGAAACATGGATGAGAAAGAAGAAGGCGATGATGCCCACGGTCAACGACGCCAGCGGAGAACTGGCGCGTCAGTGGGACGTTCAGGTGACGCCAACGCTTGTGGTGATCTCTCACGGTGAAGTGAAGTCGATCACCACCGGCTGGACCAGCGGCTGGGGAATGCGCCTGCGGCTGTGGCTGGCGTCGTAGCGTTACTTCCCGCCAGCCAGCTCCAGGAAGCTACCGGTGACATAGGAGGCTTTGTCGCTCAGCAGCCAGGTAATGGCCTGGGCGACCTCCTCCGGCTGACCGCCACGCTGCATCGGTAACATCGACTTCACCCGATCCACACGCCCCGGCTCGCCGCCGGAGGCGTGAATATCGGTATAAATCAGGCCTGGCCGCACGCAGTTAACGCGAATGCCCTGCGCCGCCACCTCCAGCGCGAGGCCGGTTGTCAGGGAATCCACGGCCCCTTTGGAGGCAGCATAATCCACATACTCCCCCGGAGCGCCCAGTCGTGAGGCCGCCGAGGAGACATTCACAATCGCGCCGCCCTTGCCGCCGTGTTTATGCGACATGCGTTTCACCGCCTCACGGCAGCAGAGAAAATAGCCAGTGACGTTGGTGGACAGCACGCGGTTAATACGTTCAGCGGAGAGGTTTTCGATGGAGGATTGTTCAAACAAAATCCCGGCGTTGTTCACCAGCGCGGCGAGCGGCTCACCTTCGCGATCGATGCTGTCGAACATCGCCATCACCTGCGATTCATCGCTGATATCCGCGCGCACGGCAAAGGCCTTACCGCCCGCGTCCACGATCTGATTAATAACCTCTGTCGCGGCTTTGATGTTGTGATGAAAATTCACCGCAACGGTGTAGCCTTCGCTTGCCAGCTGTAGCGCGGTGGCTTTACCAATACCCCGGCTGGCGCCGGTGACCAATGCAATTGCCATTCTTTTCTCCCAATAAAAAAGCCGGGTGGCGGCTTCGCCTTACCCGGCCTACGTTACTACAGGAACAACGTTACTGGTATTCGCTCATCGGCACGCAGGAGCAGAACAGGTTACGGTCGCCGTAAACATCATCAAGACGTTTCACGGTTGGCCAGTATTTGTTTGCTACACCTGCCGGGAAGACAGCCAGCTCGCGGGTATAACCGTGGTTCCACTCTGCCACCAGTTCGTTCTGGGTATGCGGCGCGTTAACCAGGGGGTTATCTTCCAGCGTCCATTCCCCGCCTTTCACGCGGTCGATTTCGCTGCGGATCGCCAGCATCGCGTCGATAAAGCGATCCAGCTCCACCTTGCTTTCAGACTCGGTCGGCTCAACCATCAGAGTTCCTGCAACCGGGAAGGACATGGTTGGCGCGTGGAAGCCGTAGTCGATCAGACGCTTGGCAATATCCAGCTCGCTGATGCCCGTCTCTTCTTTCAGAGGACGAATATCGAGGATGCATTCGTGCGCCACGCGACCATCGCGGCCGGTGTAGAGCACCGGATAGGCGTCTTTCAGACGTGTTGCGATGTAGTTGGCGTTGAGGATCGCCACCTGGCTGGCCTGCTTGAGCCCTTCCGCGCCCATCATGCGAATGTACATCCAGCTGATTGGCAGGATAGAGGCGCTGCCGAACGGTGCCGCGGAGACCGCGCCCTGACGGGTCAGCATGCCTTCAATCTGCACCACGCTATGGCCTGGCACAAACGGTGCCAGGTGCGCTTTGACGCCGATTGGGCCCATGCCCGGGCCGCCGCCGCCGTGCGGAATGCAGAACGTTTTATGCAGGTTCAGGTGCGACACGTCCGCGCCAATAAAGCCCGGAGAGGTAATGCCCACCTGGGCGTTCATGTTCGCGCCGTCGAGGTAAACCTGGCCGCCGAACTGATGCACCACTTCACACACTTCACGGATCGTTTCTTCGTACACGCCGTGGGTGGACGGGTAGGTCACCATGATGCAGGAGAGTTTGTCGCCTGCCTGCTCGGCTTTCGCGCGCAGGTCGGCCAGATCGATGTTGCCGTTTTTGTCGCACGCCACGACCACCACTTCCATCCCTGCCATCTGGGCAGAGGCCGGGTTGGTGCCGTGGGCAGAGCTTGGGATCAGACAGATATCGCGGTGGCCTTCGTTGCGGCTTTCGTGATAGTGACGGATCGCCAGCAGACCGGCGTATTCACCCTGCGCACCGGAGTTCGGCTGCATGCAGAGCGCGTCGTACCCGGTCAGCTTCACCAGCCAGTCGGAGAGCTGGTTGATCATCATGTGATAACCTTCCGCCTGCTCAGCCGGGCAGAACGGGTGCAGCTCGGAGAATTCAGGCCAGGTGATTGGGATCATCTCAGCCGCGGCGTTCAGCTTCATGGTGCAGGAGCCCAGCGGGATCATCGCCTGGTTCAGCGCCAGATCTTTACGTTCCAGAGAGTGCATGTAACGCATCATCTCGGTTTCGCTGTGATAGCGGTTGAACACCGGGTGAGTCAGGATCGCGTCGTCGCGCAGCATGCTTTCCTGAATGGAGCGGCTGTCGAGCGCAACCTCTTTGTCGAGCGTATCAACGTCCAGACCCTGTGCGTCACCCAGCAATACGTTGAACAGGGTCAGGATATCGTCACGGGTGGTGCTTTCGTCCAGCGTAATGCCGACCGCATTGTGAATGTCGCTGCGCAGGTTGATTTGTGCTGCCTCGGCGCGCGCCAGCACGGCCGCTTTGTCTGCCACCTCGACGCACAGGGTGTCGAAGTAGTGCTCATGACGCAGTCTGAGACCTTTCTGTTGCAGACCGCAGGCCAGGATATCGGCCAGACGGTGGATGCGGCTGGCAATGCGTTTCAGGCCAGCCGGACCGTGGAACACCGCGTATAAGCTGGCAATGTTAGCCAGCAGCACCTGCGAGGTACAGATGTTGGAGTTCGCTTTCTCGCGGCGGATATGCTGCTCGCGGGTCTGCATCGCCATGCGCAGCGCGGTGTTACCGGCGGCATCTTTCGATACGCCGATAATACGGCCTGGCATGGAACGTTTAAATTCATCTTTCGCGCCAAAGAACGCCGCGTGCGGGCCGCCGTAGCCCATCGGCACGCCGAAGCGTTGCGCTGAGCCGAAGACAATATCCGCGCCCTGTTTACCTGGCGCCGTCAGCAGCACCAGCGCCATAAAATCAGCGGCGACGCTAACAATAACCTTACGGGATTTGAGCTCGGCGATCAGCGCGCTGTAATCATGCACTTCCCCGGTGGTGCCCACCTGCTGTAACAGCACGCCGAAGACGTCCTGGTGATCCAGCACTTTGTCAGCGTCGTCGACAATCACCTCAAAGCCGAAGGTTTCCGCACGGGTGCGCACCACGTCCAGCGTCTGGGGATGCACGTCCGCCGCGACGAAGAAGCGGTTGGCGTTTTTCAGCTTGCTCACGCGCTTCGCCATCGCCATCGCTTCAGCGGCGGCAGTGGCTTCATCCAGCAGCGAGGCAGAGGCGATATCCATACCGGTCAGATCCAGCGTCACCTGCTGGAAGTTCAGCAGCGCTTCCAGACGGCCCTGGGAGACTTCTGGCTGATACGGGGTGTAAGCGGTGTACCAGCCCGGATTTTCCAGCATATTACGCAGGATCACCGGCGGTAATTGCACGTTGGTGTAGCCCATGCCGATATAAGACTTATAGCGCTTGTTAAGGCCGGCGATGGCCTTCAGCTCCGCCAGCGCGGCGAACTCCGTCGTGGACTCGCCTACCTGCGGCGGCGTGGCAAGCTGGATGTCTTTTGGCACGATCTGGCCGATCAGTGCGTTTAATGAATCCGCGCCAACTGTCTTCAGCATCTCCTGCTGTTGCTGAGCATCCGGCCCAATGTGACGTTCAATGAAGGCGCCACGGTTTTCAAGCTGGCTTAAAGTCTGTGTCATGAGCGATGGTTCCTGAAACGTGCAGTGAATCGTAATTATCTGTAACGCTGTTGCCCGGTGGCGCTAACGCTTTCCGGGCCTACGTAGATCTGTAGGCCGGATAAGCGCAGCGCCATCCGGCACAACGTTATTCGTCTTCCAGTAGTGCTTCGTACGCGGTCGCATCCAGCAGCGCGGCAACCTGCGCTTCGTCGCTGGCTTTGATCTTAAAGATCCAGCCGCTTTCATAAGGCTCGCTGTTCACCAGCTCCGGGGAGTCGCTTAGCGCGTCGTTCACGGCAACAATTTCACCGCTCACCGGAGAGTAGATGTCAGAGGCCGCTTTAACGGATTCCGCCACCGCACAGTCGTCGCCTGCGCTCACGGTTGCGCCCACTTCCGGCAGGTCAACAAACACCATGTCGCCCAGCAGTTCCTGCGCGTGCTCGGTGATCCCAACGGTGTAAGTGCCGTCCGCCTCTTTGCGCAGCCACTCGTGTTCTTTGCTGTATTTCAGTTCTGCTGGCACATTGCTCATTGAAGTTCTCCTGATAAAAATAGTTAGGCGACCGGCTTACCGGCGCGAACAAAAATCGGTTTGGTCACGTTGACCGGCATTTCGCGGTTGCGGATCTGCACCACCGCCGTTTCGCCAATCCCCGCTGGCACGCGTGCCAGTGCAATACTGTAGCCGAGCGTCGGGGAGAACGTTCCGCTGGTGATCACGCCTTCGCGATGATTGCCATCGGCATCGGTGAAGCGCACCGGCAGCTCGCCGCGCAGAACGCCTTTTTCTTTCATCACCAGGCCAACCAGCTGTTCAGTGCCCTTCTCGCGCTGCATCTCCAGCGCTTCACGGCCAATAAAATCACGGTCAGCCGGTTCCCACGCGATGGTCCAGCCCATGTTGGCCGCCAGCGGTGAGACGCCTTCGTCCATCTCCTGACCGTAGAGGTTCATCCCCGCTTCCAGACGCAGCGTATCGCGCGCGCCCAGGCCCGCAGGCTTCACACCCGCCTCCACCAGCGCACGCCAGAAATCGGCGGCCTTTTCGTTTGGCATTGCAATTTCGTAGCCCGCTTCACCGGTGTAGCCGGTGGTGGCGATAAACAGATCCCCCGCCTGCACGCCGAAGAACGGCTTCATGCCTTCGGTTGCTTTGCGCTGCTCGTCGCTGAACAGAGACGCGGCTTTCGCCTGGGCGTTTGGCCCCTGCACCGCAATCAGCGACAGATCGTCACGAACGGTGATGTCGATGGCGTAGGGTTCAGCGTGTTGGGAAATCCAGGAGAGGTCTTTTTCGCGGGTGGCGGAGTTTACAACGAGGCGGAAGAAATCTTCGGTGAAGTAGTAGACGATGAGGTCGTCAATCACGCCGCCAGAGGCATTGAGCATGCCGGTATAGAGCGCTTTGCCCGGCGTTTTTAGTTTGGCGACGTCGTTTGCCAGCAGATAACGCAAAAACTCCCGGGTGCGGCTTCCGCGCAGGTCGACAATCGTCATATGAGACACGTCGAACATACCGGCATCGGTGCGCACCGCGTGGTGCTCATCAATCTGCGAGCCGTAGTGCAGCGGCATCATCCAGCCGTGGAAGTCCACCATGCGGGCGCCGCATAACACGTGCTGTTCGTATAAAGGAGTCTGTTGAGCCATCTTTTCCTCGTTGAAAAATTCACCGTGAAACCCGGTGTCGACCTCGCGATCGAGGGCCGACGCAAACGTTCTCTTTTACCTGAACTTACCACCGAAACCGGCGGTTAACCATAAGGTAAAACGGGTCATCACATTAGCTTATGACCAAAAATCGCTGAAAAGCCTACAGAGTTATTCACTGGTAAAATGCGATTAAACCCGCATAAAATTAACATCGAGCTAACAGGATTTAGCAGAAGGTGATATTTCGTGCGGAAAAACGGGCCGAATTTCCGTAACATAAAAATTGTAAGATTAGATTTTCTAATGCGAAAAATGACGTGAAATTAGATTATTTCAAACGAGGAGATTTCCCCGGCGCGAAGGCCGGGAAAATAAAGTGTGACGGGGATCGAGATTAACGTAACCAGTCGGGAAGATCGTTAAGGCCCATTGCCTGACGAAGAAGCTGCGGTTTGACGCCGGGAAGGGTGTCGGCCAGTTTGAGGCCGATATCGCGCAGCAGTTTTTTCGCCGGGTTCGCTCCGGCAAATAGCTCGCGGAAGCCCTGCATACCCGCCAGCATCATCGCCGCACTGTGTTTGCGGCTGCGCTCGTAGCGACGCAGATACAGATGCTGACCAATATCTTTACCTTCCCGATGCAGACGACGCAGCTCTTCAACCAGCTCGGCCGCGTCCATAAAGCCGAGGTTCACCCCCTGCCCGGCCAGCGGATGAATCGTATGCGCCGCATCCCCCACCAACGCCAGACGGTGCGCCGCAAACTGACGCGCGTAGCGACCGGTTAACGGAAACGCCTGGCGTTCGCTTTCAAGCGTGCACAGGCCCAGACGGTTATCAAACGCCACGCATAGCGCCTGATTAAAGGCGTCCGGCGTCGCCTCCTGCATCTGCTGTGCTTTCTCCGGCTCTAAAGACCAGACGATGGAGCAGAGATGCGGATCGGCAAGCGGCAGGAAGGCCAGAATGCCATCATTGTGGAAAATCTGGCGCGCCACGCCGCCATGCGGCTCTTCGGTGCGGATTGTGGCAACCAGGGCGTGATGACGGTAATCCCAGAAGGTCAGCGGAATATCCGCTTTGTTACGCAGCCAGGAATTGGCGCCGTCGGCACCCACTACCAGCCGCGCGGTCAGCATGTCGCCGCTTTCAAGAGTGATAAACGCGTCGTTTTCGCCCCACGCCACCTGCTGAAGTTTCGCCGGTGCGATCAGCGTGACGTCGCTGCACTGCTGCGCTTTTTGCCACAGCGCGTGGTGAATCACCGCGTTTTCAACGATGTGCCCAAGGTGGCTGTAGCCCATGCTTTCATCGTCAAACGCGATATGGCCGAAGCTGTCTTTATCCCACACTTCCATGCCATGGTAACAGCTGGCACGCAGCGCCACGATTTCAGACCAGACGCCAAGGTGCGTCAGTAGCTTTTCGCTGGCGGCATTGATCGCCGAGACGCGCAGCTCCGGCGGTGCATCCTGCGCCACGGGCTGCGGCGCGTTTTGCTCAAGCACCGCCACGCGTAGGCCGCTGCCCTGTAAACCACAGGCCAGCGCCAGTCCTACCATTCCGCCGCCGACAATGGCGACATCAACATTTTGCACGGTGATTACTCCTTAACGCGCGACCCAACCCAGGGTCCGCTGCGCCAGCACGTCACGTGCCGGAATGAACAGTTCCATCGCCATCAGCCCAAGGTTGCGACCCGCAACCAGCGGTGCCCAGCGATTGGCAAACAGGTGGACTAAACCGTCGGTAACGCCAATGGTCGCCGCTTTGTCCGCCTGACGTCGTTTCTGGTAATGGCTCAGCACTGAGTATGCGCCACAATCCTGTTGTTCGCTCCACGTCTGCGCCAGTAGCTCAGCCAGGCTCATCACGTCGCGCAGGCCAAGGTTAAAGCCTTGCCCGGCGATGGGGTGCAGCGTCTGCGCGGCGTTGCCGACCAGAGCGACGCGATGGGAGACAGTCTGCGATGCGGTCGTCAGCGCGAGCGGATAGGCCACGCGTTTTCCGGCCTGGGTGATACGCCCAAGCCGCCAGCCGAAGGCTTTTTGCAGCTCGGAACTAAAACGTTCGTCGGACCAGGAGAGAACCTCATCGGCCCGGTCCTGCGCATGGCACCACACCAGCGAGCAGCGCCCGTTCGACATCGGCAGCATGGCCAGCGGGCCGTGCTCCGTGAAGCGCTCAAATGCCCTGCCGTTATGCGCGCCAGCCGTAGAGACGTTAGCGATGACCGCCACCTGCCCATAGGGTTCAGAGCGCAATTCGACGCCGCACTGCGTGGCGATCGCGGAGCGTGAACCATCCGCCGCCACCAGCAGTTCCCCCTCCAGCGTGGTGCCGTTGTCCAGCGTCACGCTGACGGCTTCGTCACGGCGGTTAAAGCTGGCGACGCGCGCCGGACAGTGCAGCGTGACGCCAGGCGCGTCCTGTAAAAGACGGAACAGCCGCAGCCCTACGTCATGCAGCTCGACAACCTGCCCCAGCGCCTCGATCCGGTAATCGTGGGCATCCAGCGTTACGAACCCGGCGTGCCCGCGATCGCTGACGTGAACGGTGCCGATCGCCGTTGCGCAATCCGCTATCGCCTGCCAGATCCCAATACGCGCAAGCTGCTGACAGGTTCCCTGCGCCAGCGCGATAGCGCGGGCGTCGAAACCGGGATGATCGGCCGCCTGCGGCGCGACCGCCTCAACCAGATGCACCGGAAGCTGGCCTTGGGTTAACTGCGAAATAGCCAACGCCAGAGTAGCGCCGGTCATGCCTCCGCCAACAATGATTACGCTCATCCGCGTGCCGCCGCCATCAGCGCCTCGATGTCGTCGGCTTTTTTCACCACGGTCGCGGTCAGGTTTTCGTTACCGGTTTCGGTGATGACGATGTCATCTTCAATACGAATGCCGATCCCGCGGTACTGTTCCGGCACGTCGGCATCCGGCGCGATGTACAGCCCCGGCTCAACGGTCAGCACCATGCCTGGCTCCAGCACGCGCGAACGTTCCGGACCGTATGCCCCCACGTCATGCACATCCAGCCCCAGCCAGTGGCTCAGGCCGTGCATAAAGTACGGGCGATGGGCGTTTTCGGTTATAAGGGTGTCCACATCGCCTTTCAGAATGCCAACCTTCACCAGCCCGGTAATCATGATGCGCACCACCTCGCCCGTAACCTCCTGGATGGAGGTGCCAGGGCGGAACAGCGTCAGCGCGGTCTCCAGAGACTCAAGCACGATGTCATAGATTTCACGCTGCGCTGGGGTGAATTTACCGTTCACCGGGAAGGTACGGGTGATGTCGCCCGCGTAACCCTGATATTCACAGCCGGCGTCAATCAGCACCAGATCGCCGTCGCGCAGTGCACTTTCGTTTTCGGTGTAGTGCAGAATGCAGCCGTTTTCCCCGCCGCCTACGATGGTGTTATAGGACGGGAAGCGCGCGCCGTGACGGTTAAATTCATGGTGAATTTCCCCTTCAAGCTGGTACTCGAACATACCGGGACGGCACTTTTCCATGGCGCGGGTATGCGCCAGGGCGCTGATTTCGCCCGCGCGGCGCATCACGTTCAGCTCTTCTTCAGACTTAAACAGGCGCATCTCGTGCACTACCGGTCTCCAGTCTGTCAGGGTCGCGGGTGCAGACAAATTCTGACGTGAGCCTTTACGCAGCTTATCCAGCGCAGTGAAAACAATCTCATCCGCATATGCGTATTCACCCTGCGCGTGATAGAGCACGTCCAGGCCGTTGAGCAGTTGATAGAGCTGCTGGTTGATTTCGCTGTAGGCCAGCGCGCGATCCACGCCCAGTTTTCCCGGCGCCGCCTCCTGACCTAAGCGGCGGCCAAACCAGATTTCCGCAGTCAGATCGCGCACGCGGTTGAAAATCACGCTGTGGTTGTGGGTGTCATTGCTTTTAATCAGCACCAGTACCGCTTCCGGCTCGTTAAACCCGGTGAAGTACCAGAAATCACTGCTCTGGCGATAGGGGTATTCGCTGTCGGCGCTGCGCGTCACTTCCGGCGCGGCGAAAATCAGGGCAGCGCTTCCCGGCTGCATTTTTGCCAGCAGCGCCTGACGACGGCGAGAATACTCTTGACTGGAGATAACCATGACACCCTCCTGTGCGTTATTTTTCTTAGTGTAATGTTGGCTTGCGAACTTCCGGCGCGGTCGGCTGCGAGCGCGTAAAGTTGTCGTGGCACAGCAGAGACGCCACGCGCACGTACTCGATGATCTCTTCGAGAGACATCTCCAGCTCTTCCTGGTCTTCGTCTTCATCGTAGCCGAGCTGGGCGATGTTACGCAGATCGTCGATCGCTTCACCCGCTTCGCCGGTCACTTTATCCAGTTTAGGCTGGGTTACGCCCAGGCCAAGCAGATAGTGGTTTACCCAACCCGCGAGCGCATCAGCGCGATCGAAGACGCTGACATCGTCGCCTTCAGGCAGATAAAGCTGAAAAAGAAAGCCATCGTCTTCCAGGGAATCGCTGGTTGCGGCGTGCATTTTACGTAGCGCTTCCGCCAGTTCGTGGCCAAACGCCAGCCCTTCGTTGGTGAGGTCGTGGATCAGCGGCTGCCATGAGCTGTCGCTGTTTCCGCCGCACAGTATGCCGCTGATCAGACCGTGCATTTCGGCAGGGGTTAGACCGACTCCCTGCTGGTTCAGTAACTGGTTTAAATCCTTGTAACCAGGCATTTCGTTCTGTATAGACATACGCATTCGTCATCAAAGGGAGGATATTCATGATATGCTACCACTTTGGACCCTGGTGATACCAGAAAAGGGCTTGTATCTTCACATCAGGGTAGCTATAGTGTCGCCCCTTCGCAGCCCCCGGGGCAGTAAGCGAAGGCAGCGCAGTCAATCAGCAGGAAGGTGGCATGTCTGCACAACCCGTCGATCTCCAGATTTTTGGCCGTTCACTGCGAGTGAATTGTCCGCCTGAACAAAGGGATGCTTTGAATCAGGCTGCGGACGATTTGAATCAGCGGTTGCAAGATCTAAAAGAACGCACTAGAGTCACAAATACTGAGCAGCTGGTTTTCATCGCCGCGTTGAACATCAGCTATGAACTGACTCAGGAAAAAGCGAAGACCCGCGATTACGCGGCAAGCATGGAGCAGCGCATTAAAATGCTCCAGCAGACCATTGAACAGGCATTGCTTGATCAAGGTCGCAGTCCTGAAAGACCGGGACCAAAGTTTGAATAACACTTCTCAGTTGACTATGGTAGAGTAACTGTGAAGACAAAATTTCTCTGAGATGTTTGCAAGCGGGCCAGTCCCCTGAGCCGATATTTCATACCACAAGAATGTGGCGCTCCATGGTTGGTGAGCATGCTCGGTCCGTCCGAGAAGCCTTAAAACTATGACGACACATTCACCTTGAACCAAGGGTTCAAGGGTTACAGCCTGCGGCGGCATCTCGGAGATTCCCTCTCTCTTCTTCTACCAACTACCATGACTCAATTCCCTGAAGTTTCTGCTTCACGCCAGGATATCCGTCAGCTCATTCGCCAGCGTCGTCGTGCCTTAAGCGCCGAACAACAGGCACAGTTTGCCCAGCAGGCCGCCGCCCGTATGATGGCCTATCCGCCTGTGGTGATGGCAAACACCGTCGCCTTGTTTCTTTCGTTTGATGGTGAGCTGGATACCCAACCGCTTATCGACCAGCTCTGGCGCACCGGGAAAAAAGTTTATCTGCCGGTGCTGCATCCCTTTAGCCGGGGCAATCTGCTGTTTCTGCACTACCATCCGCACAGCGAGCTGGTGGTGAATCGTCTGAAAATCACCGAACCCAAACTCGACGTGCGCGATGTGCTGCCGCTATCTGAACTGGATGTGCTGATTACGCCGCTGGTGGCGTTTGACGAGCAGGGACAGCGCCTGGGAATGGGCGGTGGTTTTTACGACAGAACGCTACAAAACTGGCAGCAGTACGGATTGCAGCCGGTGGGCTATGCGCATGATTGTCAGGGCGTGGAGGCATTACCCGTAGAGAAATGGGATGTGCCGTTACCGGCGGTGGTGACGCCCAGTAAAACCTGGACCTGGTAGAACAAAGCCGGGTGGCGGCTACGCCTTACCCGGCCTACATAAATCCTCGAACTTTGTAGGTCGGGTAAGCGTAAGCGCCACCCGATACACAGACCGCACGAACATTGTAAGTCGGGTAAGCGTAAGCGCCACCCGACACACAGACCGCACGACCGTTGTAGGTCGGGTAAGCGTGAGCGCCACCCGACACACAGACCGCACGAACATTGTAGGTCGGGTAAGCGTGAGCGCCACCCGACACACAGACCGCACGAACATTGTAGGTCGGGTAAGCGTAAGCGCCACCCGACACCACAGACCGCACTATCAGTACAGCAGACGCGCGCGAATCGTCCCCGGAATGGCCTTCATGCTCTGCAATGCTTTCTCGGCAATGTCTTCATCCGCTTCAATATCAATCACCACATAACCCATCTGCGCGTTCGTTTGCAGATACTGCGCGGCAATGTTGACGCCCTGTTCGGCAAAGATCTGGTTGATAGCAGTCAGCACGCCCGGACGGTTTTCGTGAATGTGCAGCAGACGACGCCCGCCGTGTAGCGGCAGAGACACTTCCGGGAAGTTCACCGCAGAGAGCGTTGAACCGTTGTCGGAATATTTGCTCAGCTTGCCCGCCACTTCCAGGCCGATATTCTCCTGCGCTTCCTGAGTAGAACCGCCGATGTGCGGCGTCAGGATCACGTTGTCGAACTCGCACAGCGGAGAGGTGAACGGATCGCTGTTGGTGGCCGGTTCCGTCGGGAACACGTCAATCGCCGCACCCGCCAGATGCTTACGCTTCAGCGCATCGCACAGCGCAGGAATATCGACCACTGTACCGCGCGCGGCGTTGATCAGCAGTGAGCCCGGCTTCATCAGCGCCAGCTCTTCCGCTCCCATCATGTTTTTTGTGGACGCATTTTCCGGCACGTGCAGGCTGACCACGTCGCTCATGTTCAGCAGGTCAGAAAGATGCTGCACCTGCGTCGCGTTACCCAGCGGCAGTTTGTTTTCGATATCGTAGAAAAACACGTGCATGCCAAGGGATTCCGCCAGAATACCGAGCTGCGTACCGATGTGGCCGTAACCAATAATCCCGAGTTTTTTACCACGCGCTTCGTAGGAGCCCGCGGCCAGTTTATTCCACACGCCGCGGTGCGCTTTGGCGTTAGCTTCCGGAATACCGCGAAGGAGTAGCAGCAGCTCGCCAATCACCAGCTCCGCCACGGAACGGGTGTTGGAGAACGGGGCGTTAAAAACCGGGATACCGCGTTTTGCGGCGGCATTCAGATCAACCTGATTGGTACCGATACAGAAACAGCCAATCGCCACCAGCTTTTCCGCCGCAGCAATAACGTCTTCAGTCAGTTGGGTACGGGATCGCAGGCCAATGAAATGGGCATCACGGATGGACGCTTTCAGCTCTTCAGTATCCAGCGCGCCTTTGTGAAATTCGATGTTGGTGTAACCTGCAGCGCGAAGGCTATCGATTGCTTTTTGATGCACGCCCTCGACCAGCAGGAATTTAATCTTGTCTTTCTCCAGTGATACCTTTGCCATTTACCCGACCCTGTTTTTATCTGAACTGATGTTGTGCTGGATATAAATCCCGTGCAGCCAACATATCAAAAAAAACTATTGCAGCAATATGAACGTTTGCGTCGGCACTCTGAAGAAAAGTCATACAGAGCAAAATGACAGAGGAAAATGCTATGGAAATTTACAAACGCGGCAGGATCGGCAAAAGAGGCGGAAAAACGTGACACAAGTCACCGAATTTAGCTTTTCAAAATTTTTTAGCGGGGGGAGCGCTCCCCCCGTCAGATCATTTTACGATGGTTTTTACACCGTCAGCCGTGCCGATCAGCGCCACGTCCGCGCCACGGTTGGCAAATAACCCTACGGTAACGACGCCCGGAATGCCGTTGATCGCATTTTCCAGCGCAATGGCATCGAGGATCTCAAGGCCGTGAACGTCGAGGATCACGTTGCCGTTGTCGGTCACCACACCCTGACGGTATTCCGGACGACCACCCAGCTTCACCAGTTGACGTGCCACGGCACTGCGCGCCATCGGGATCACTTCGACCGGCAGCGGGAAACTCCCCAGAATGTCGACCTGCTTGGAGGCGTCCGCGATGCAGATGAACTTATCCGCCACGGAGGCAATGATTTTTTCGCGGGTCAGCGCCGCGCCACCGCCTTTGATCATCTGCATGTGGCCGTTGATTTCATCCGCGCCATCAACGTAAATGCCCAGACGGTCCACTTCGTTGAGGTCGAAAACAGTGATGCCGAGGCTTTTCAGCTTTTCCGTGGAAGCATCGGAGCTCGAAACCGCGCCCTCGATTTGCCCCTTCATCGTGCCCAGCGCATCGATAAAGTGCGCCGCCGTCGATCCCGTACCAACACCGACAATGGTACCCGGCTGTACGTACTGGAGAGCCGCCCATCCTACTGCTTTTTTCAGTTCATCCTGCGTCATGATCGTTTTGCCTGTGGTGTGAAAACTCAGGGCGCATTATAGAACACGTCGAATGGATTTCGTCTGCCACGAAGGGAAAATTGTGTCATAGTGCAGATTAAGCAAAATTAAGGAGTCAGCCAGAGCAATGAAACGTCCGGACTACAGAACACTACAGGCACTTGATGCAGTTATTCGTGAACGCGGTTTTGAGCGCGCGGCGCAAAAGCTGTGCATCACCCAGTCCGCCGTATCACAGCGTATCAAACAGCTTGAAAACATGTTCGGGCAGCCGCTGCTGGTGCGTACCGTACCGCCGCGTCCAACGGAGCAAGGACAAAAGCTCCTCGCCCTGCTACGTCAGGTTGAACTGCTGGAAGATGAGTGGCTGGGCGATGAACAGACCGGCTCCACGCCGCTGCTGCTGTCGCTGGCGGTGAACGCCGACAGTCTGGCAACCTGGCTGCTGCCGGCCCTTGCGCCGGTGCTGGCCGACTCCCCTATCCGCCTGAATCTCCAGGTTGAAGATGAAACCCGCACCCAGGAACGTCTGCGTCGCGGCGAAGTGGTTGGTGCCGTCAGTATTCAGCCTCAGGCGCTGCCAAGCTGTCTGGTGGATCAGTTGGGCGCGCTGGATTACCTCT
Organism: Enterobacter cloacae complex sp. 402C9; assembly: GCF_050030745.1. Lineage (NCBI taxonomy): Bacteria > Pseudomonadati > Pseudomonadota > Gammaproteobacteria > Enterobacterales > Enterobacteriaceae > Enterobacter > Enterobacter cloacae complex sp. 402C9. The sequence goes on from NZ_JBLGUW010000001.1 coordinate 3,834,819, forward strand.
TCGTCGGTTCAAAAGCCTTTGCCGAGCGCTATTTCCCGAACGGTGTGACCCGCGCCGCGCTGCTAAAAGCCCCTGCCGTCGCGTTCGACCATCTGGACGATATGCATCAGGCCTTCCTGCAGCAAAACTTCGATCTGCCGCCGGGCAGCGTGCCGTGTCATATCGTTAACTCGTCCGAAGCCTTTGTGCAGCTTGCACGTCAGGGAACCACCTGCTGCATGATCCCGCATCTGCAGATTGAGAAAGAGTTGAAAAGCGGTGAGCTGATTGATTTAACTCCGGGGCTGTATCAGCGCCGGATGCTGTACTGGCACCGTTTTGCGCCGGAAAGCCGCATGATGCGCAACGTCACCGACGCGCTGCTGGCGTTTGGGCATAAGGTGTTAAGACAGGATTGAAAAACAAGCCGGGTGGCGGCTTCGCCTTACCCGGCCTACGGGTTACTGAGCTGGCTTTTCAGTCGGCTCCAGCTGGAACACCACATCAACCTGATCGTCGAACTGAATGGTTGGCTGCTCGTAGGTTTCCTGAGCAGAAACCGGCGCGGCGTCCGCTTTCATCATCCGCACCATCGGGCTTGGCTGGTAGTTTGAAACGTGGTAACGCACGCTGTAAACCGGACCGAGCTTGCTCTTGAAGCCGGATGCCAGCTGCTGTGCCTGATGAATGGCATCATCAATCGCCGCTTTACGCGCTTCGTCTTTATACTTCTCCGGTTGCGCAACGCCCAGCGAGACGGAACGAATTTCGTTCAGCCCTGCCTTCAGCGCACCATCCAGCAATCCGTTGAGCTTATCAAGCTGGCGCACGGTCACTTCTACAGTACGCACGGCGCGATAGCCTTTCAGGATGCTTTTGCCGTTCTGGTAATCGTAATCCGGTTGAGTACGCAGGTTCGCAGAGCTGATGTCTTTTTTCGCGACACCGTTCTGTTCCAGGAAAGAGAGGTATTGCGCAACACGATCGTCTGCCTGTTTCTTGGCGGAAGCAGCATCTTTCGCCGCCACGTTCACTTCAATTGCCAGGGTTGCAACATCCGGTACCGCATCCACGCTTGCCGTACCTGAAGTGACAATGTGCGGGCCATTTGGCAGTTCATTCGCCTGCACCGACACCGCACCTAAACTTACTAATGCCGCCAGGGCCATCACCTTAAACTTCACTGTCATTCCTCCATGTTGCGAAGAGTGCCCTGTTAACAGGGCTCATGCCAGCAAGCTTAGCGGGTCTTGTTCAGATGTCCATAAGACAACGCTTAGTTGAACAATCCCTGTACGTGATGAATGCCCTCTTTCGCCAGCTGGAAGGCAATAAACCACATCACCAGCCCCACCAGGGTATTTATAATGCGCTGCGCTTTGGCGGTACGCAGTCGTGGCGCCAGCCATGCCGCCAGGATCGCAAGACCAAAGAACCAGAGGAAGGAGGCGCTGACCGTACCGAGCGCAAACCAGCGTTTGGGCTCAACGTCCAGCTGTCCACCCAGGCTGCCGAGCACCACGAACGTATCAAGATAAACGTGCGGGTTAAGCCATGTCACGGCGAGCATGGTGACGATAATCTTCCAGCGCCCTTGCTTCATCACTTCGGCGCTCGCCAGCTCAAGATTGCTGCTCATGGCCGTTTTCAGGGCGCCAAACCCGTACCACAGCAGAAACGCTACGCCGCCCCAGGTAACCAGTGCCAGCAGCCACGGCGACTGCATCAACAGGGCGCTGCCGCCAAAGATCCCGGCGCAAATCAGCAGCAGATCGCTCACCGCGCACAGCAAGGCAATCATCAGATGGTACTGACGGCGGATGCCCTGATTCATCACGAACGCATTTTGTGGACCAAGGGGAAGGATCATGGCCGCACCTAACGCAAGCCCTTGAAAATAGTAAGATAACATAACGTAATTCTCGCAGAGTTGTCCTTGGGCAGACTATACTGCGGGAACGACATTAGAGGAAATGGATAATATTAATTGGGGATTAGCGAGGCTAATAAAAGAAAAGCCCGGTGTCGCTGATGCTTACCGGGCCTACGGAGACGTTACTCTGCTTCTTTGACTTTTTTGACGTTTACATCCATCTGCGGGTACGGGAAGCTGATGCCGTTGGCATCGAAGTCACGCTTAATGCGCTCCAGCACATCCCAGTATACGTTTTGCAGATCGCTGCTTTTGCTCCAGATGCGCACCACAAAATTAATGGATGATGCGCCCAGTTCATTCAGACGAACGGTCTGCTCGCGGTCCTTCAGAATACGGTCATCTGAAGCAATGATGTTGGTAATCAGAGACTTCACCTGATCGATATCGGAATCGTACGCCACGCTGATGATCAGCTCGTTACGACGCACCGGCTCGCGGGAGAAGTTAATGATATTGCCGGCAATGATTTTCCCGTTCGGTACCACCACAATACGACCGTCGACAGTACGCAGAGTGGTAGAGAAAATCTGTACCTGCAACACGGTACCCGCGATCCCGCCTAAATCCACGTATTCACCGGAACGGAACGGACGGAAGGTTACCAGCAGTACGCCCGCCGCCAGGTTCGACAACGAACCCTGTAATGCCAGACCAATGGCCAGACCGGCAGCACCGAGCACAGCGATGACGGATGCCGTCTGCACGCCGACACGCCCCAGCGCCGCAATCAGCGTAAAGGCGATGATGCCGTAACGCACCAGCGCGGAGAGGAAATCGGCGACCGTGGCGTCAATGTGACGTGCAACCATCACCCGGTTGACCGCGTTCGATACGATACGCGCCACGATCATCCCGACAATGATGATGGCAATAGCGGCAACAATATTCACAGCGTAGCTCAGCAGTAGCGCCTGGTTGCGCACCAGCCAGTTACCCGCGTGATTGATGCTGTCTACAACATCAAGTTGTTCCATTTATTCTTCCTTTTGCTAAACCAAAACACAAAATCTATCCCTTAAGGGGACAGGCAGGTCAGTAAAGGGTAAACAAAAAGAGCGGGTAATGCCAAACAGATCACAAAATCAGGTATTGCAGGATATTGAAAAAGCATAAAAAAAGGCCCGCATTTGCGGGCCTTCTGATGTGCTGTCAGCAGTTCAAATTACAGAACGTCAACCGCGTTCAGTTCTTTGAAAGCCTGCTCCAGACGAGTAATCATAGAAGTCTGGGCAGCGCGCAGCCATACGCGTGGATCGTAGTATTTCTTGTTCGGCTGGTCTTCGCCTTTCGGGTTGCCCAGCTGACCTTGCAGGTAAGCTTCGTTGGTTTTGTAGTATTGCAGGATACCGTCCCAGGTTGCCCACTGGGTGTCGGTATCGATGTTCATTTTCACTACGCCGTAGCTTACGGAATCTTTGATTTCCTGAGCAGAAGAACCGGAACCGCCGTGGAAGACGAAGTTCAGGCTGTTGTGCGGCAGGTTGTGTTTCTTAGACACATATTCCTGAGAATCACGCAGGATGGTCGGGGTCAGAACCACGTTACCTGGCTTGTACACGCCATGCACGTTACCGAAGGATGCTGCGATGGTGAAGCGTGGGCTGATTTTGCTCAGCTCGGTGTAAGCGTAATCAACGTCTTCTGGCTGAGTGTACAGAGCAGAAGCGTCCATGTGGCTGTTGTCCACACCGTCTTCTTCACCGCCGGTGCAACCCAGTTCGATTTCCAGGGTCATGCCCATTTTGGACATACGCGCCAGGTACTTAGAGCAGATCTCGATGTTTTCTTCCAGAGACTCTTCGGACAGGTCGATCATGTGAGAAGAGAACAGTGGCTTACCGGTTGCGGCGAAGTGTTTTTCACCTGCGTCCAGCAGACCGTCGATCCATGGCAGCAGTTTTTTCGCGCAGTGGTCAGTGTGCAGGATAACCGGAACACCGTAGTGCTCAGCCATCTGGTGAACATGATGTGCGCCAGAGATAGCACCCAGGATAGCAGCGCCCTGAGGAACGTCAGTTTTCACGCCTTTACCTGCGATAAACGCAGCGCCGCCGTTAGAGAACTGAACGATAACCGGTGCTTTAACTTTTGCAGCGGTTTCCAGTACGGCGTTGATGGAGTCGGTACCTACGCAGTTAACTGCTGGCAGAGCGAAGTTGTTTTCTTTAGCTACCTGGAACACTTTCTGTACGTCATCACCAGTGATAACGCCAGGTTTTACGAAATCAAAAATTTTAGACATGTTGCTTAGTCCTGTATCTTCGGCCGTTAGAAAAGGTGCGAGCTCTGATAAGCGCGCTGAAAATTGGGCAGGTTTCCCTGCCCCTGAATGGCTTACTTCTTAGCGCGCTCTTCGAGCATTGCTACTGCTGGCAGGACTTTGCCTTCCACGAATTCGAGGAATGCGCCGCCACCAGTGGAGATGTAGGAGATCTTGTCAGCGATACCGAACAGGTCGATAGCTGCCAGGGTGTCACCACCGCCTGCGATAGAGAACGCTTCGCTGTCTGCGATAGCGTTAGCCACGATTTCAGTCCCTTTGCGGAAGTTCGGGAATTCGAACACGCCGACAGGACCGTTCCACAGGATAGTTTTTGCGTTTTTCAGGATTTCAGCCAGTTTCTGTGCAGAAACGTCGCCCAGGTCCAGAATCTGCTCTTCATCTTTGATGTCATTAACAGATTTAAGGGTTGCGGTAGCAGTTTCGGAGAACTCGGTCGCCACGCGAACGTCAGTTGGAACCGGGATATCACAGGTGCTCAGTAGACGTTTGGCTTCGTCAACCAGATCCGCTTCGTACAGGGATTTACCCACGTTGTGGCCTTGCGCAGCAACGAAGGTGTTCGCGATACCACCGCCAACGATCAGCTGGTCAGCAATTTTGGACAGAGAATCCAGAACGGTCAGTTTGGTAGAAACTTTAGAACCACCAACGATAGCGACCATCGGACGAGCAGGTTCTTTCAGTGCTTTACCCAGCGCTTCCAGTTCGTCAGCCAGCAGTGGACCTGCACAGGCGACGTCTGCGAATTTACCGATACCGTGGGTAGAAGCCTGCGCACGGTGGGCCGTACCGAATGCATCCATCACGAATACGTCGCACAGCGCAGCGTATTTTTTGGACAGGGTTTCGTCGTCTTTCTTTTCGCCTTTGTTGAAGCGAACGTTTTCCAGAACAACCAGCTCACCTTCGGCAACTTCCACGCCGTCCAGGTAATCTTTCACCAGGCGAACCGGGTTGGACAGTTTGTCTTTCAGGTAATTAACAACCGGCAGCAGAGAGAACTCTTCGTTGTACTCGCCTTCAGTTGGACGGCCCAGGTGGGAGGTGACCATCACTTTAGCGCCCTGCTTCAGAGCCAGTTCAATGGTTGGCAGAGATGCACGGATACGCGCGTCGCTGGTCACTTTGCCATCTTTAACCGGTACGTTCAGATCGGCACGGATGAAAACGCGTTTACCTGCCAGATCCAGATCGGTCATCTTAATTACAGACATGGTGAATCCTCTCGTTGATTCTTAAAGTTTTGCAAGCGCAAGGTGCGCTCTACCTGAAACCTTTTGCGGCCATGGCTAACGTGGTGTCGAGCATTCGGTTAGCAAAGCCCCATTCGTTATCACACCAGACCAGCGTCTTGATGAGGTGCGCACCACTGACTCGCGTCTGCGTGCCATCCACGATGGCGCTGTGCGGGTCGTGGTTAAAATCTACTGAGACCAACGGTAATTCCGTATAGTCAACTATACCATGAAATGCTCCCTGTGCCGCTTTTTGCAGCAACAGGTTGACTTCACAGGCTTTTACCGGTTTTTTCACCGTCACGCTAAGATCGATTGCGGTGACGTTTATCGTCGGGACGCGCACGGCAATCGCTTCGAAACGGTCGTTAAACTGCGGGAAAATACGCGTGATCCCGGCAGCCAGTTTCGTATCCACCGGAATGATGGACTGGCTCGCCGCGCGAGTGCGTCGTAAATCCGGATGGTAGGCGTCGATAACCTGCTGATCATGCATGGCGGAGTGAATCGTGGTCACGGTACCGGATTCAATGCCATACGCATCGTCTAACAGTTTAATGACCGGAATAATGCAGTTGGTGGTACAGGAGGCGTTGGAGACAATGCGGTGTTCAGCCTGCAGCTCGTGCTGGTTGACACCAAACACGACGGTGGCGTCGAGGTCGTGACTGCCGGGATGGGAGAACAGCACTTTTTTCGCGCCAGCATTCAGATGCGCTTCGCCATGTTCACGGTTACCGTACACGCCGGTACAGTCCAGCACCACATCCACACCCAGTTCGCGCCAGGGCAGTTCTTCAATACTGTTCTCATGCAGCACGCGGATGGCATCGTCACCGACGAGCAGCTGTTCCCTTTCCTGGCGAACGTCCCAGGCAAAGCGACCGTGGCTGGTGTCATATTTCAACAAATGCGCCATGCCCGCAGCATCCGCCAGTTCATTGATTGCCACCACGGTGATTTCCGCACGACGCCCGGATTCATATAAAGCACGAACCACGTTGCGCCCGATGCGACCGAAGCCATTAATCGCTACGCGTACGGTCATAGATCTCCTGCAAAGCTATCCCTGAGTTTGAGGTGGCTGAAAGAGTAATCCAGCGACGCCCGAAGGGGAATCCTTGCTGTCACAAACTGCGATTGATTGGTCAATTGTCGAACATTTAATCGACTGAAACGCTTCAGCAAGAATAAGCGAATCGGGGAATAAAAGGAATCTCTGTCCAGATGAATAAGCGAGCTATATGACTTGCATCACATTTTCGGTGGAATAATTTACAGAGCAGTTACATGTCTGAGGAATCGTGCATACAAAAAAGCCGGGTGGCGCTAACGCTTACCCGGCCTACATTTTATGCCATTTGTAGGCCCGGTAAGCGTTAGCGCCACCGGGCAAAACGGCAATTACAGCAGTTCTTTCGCTTTAGCGACAACGTTCTCAACGGTGAAGCCGAACTCTTCGAACAGCAGCTCTGCCGGAGCAGATTCACCGAAGGTGGTCATACCGACGATAGCGCCGTTCAGACCCACGTATTTGAACCAGTAATCAGCGATACCCGCTTCCACTGCCACGCGAGCGGAGACCGCTTTAGGCAGTACAGATTCGCGGTACGCGGCATCCTGCTTGTCGAACGCATCGGTAGACGGCATGGAAACCACGCGCGCTTTCACGCCTTCAGCAGTCAGTTTTTCCCATGCGGCAACGGCCAGTTCAACTTCAGAACCGGTCGCGATAAAGATCAGCTCAGGCTGGCCCGCGCAATCTTTCAGCACGTAACCACCGCGGGCGATGTTTGCCAGCTGCTCTGGGGTACGTTCCTGCTGCGCCAGGTTCTGACGGGAGAGGATCAGCGCAGTCGGGCCGTCCTGACGCTCAACGCCGTATTTCCACGCCACCGCAGATTCAACCTGGTCACATGGACGCCATGTGCTCATGTTCGGGGTCACGCGCAGGGAAGCCACCTGCTCTACCGGCTGGTGAGTTGGACCATCTTCGCCCAGACCGATGGAGTCGTGGGTGTAGACCATCACCTGACGCTGTTTCATCAGCGCGGCCATACGCACGGCGTTACGTGCATACTCTACGAACATCAGGAAGGTAGAGGTGTACGGCAGGAAACCACCGTGCAGAGCGATACCGTTGGCAATCGCGGTCATACCGAATTCACGTACACCATAATGGATGTAGTTACCGGCAGTGTCTTCGTTGATTGGCTTAGAGCCAGACCACAGGGTCAGGTTAGATGGCGCCAGGTCAGCGGAACCGCCGAGGAATTCTGGAAGCAGAGGACCAAACGCTTCGATCGCATTCTGAGACGCTTTACGGCTGGCGATTTTAGACGGGTTCGCCTGCAACTTCGCAATGAACTCGTTCGCTTTCGCGTCGAAGTCAGACGGCATGTCGCCTTTCATACGACGGGTGAATTCAGCCGCTTCCTGTGGGAAGGCTTTCGCGTAAGCCGCGAACTTCTCGTTCCAGGCTGCTTCTTTCGCCTGGCCCACTTCTTTCGCATCCCACTGCGCGTAGATTTCAGATGGGATTTCGAAGGCAGGGTGTTTCCAGCCAAGCGCTTCACGGGTCAGTGCGATTTCCGCGTCGCCCAGTGGTGCGCCGTGGGAGTCGTGAGTGCCCGCTTTGTTCGGAGAACCGAAGCCGATGATGGTTTTGCACATCAGCAGGGACGGTTTGTCGGTCACGGCGCGCGCTTCTTCTACGGCACGTTTAATCGAGTCAGCATCGTGGCCATCAACGCCGCGCACAACGTGCCAGCCGTAGGCTTCGAAACGTGCGGCGGTGTCGTCAGTGAACCAGCCTTCAACGTGACCGTCGATGGAGATGCCGTTGTCGTCGTAGAACGCAACCAGTTTACCCAGCTTCAGGGTGCCTGCCAGGGAGCACACTTCGTGAGAAATGCCTTCCATCATGCAGCCGTCGCCCAGGAACGCATAGGTGAAGTGGTCAACGATGTCGTGGCCAGGACGGTTGAACTGTGCCGCCAGGGTCTTCTCAGCAATCGCCATACCCACGGCATTCGCAATGCCCTGACCCAGCGGACCGGTAGTGGTTTCAACGCCAGCGGTGTAGCCCACTTCCGGGTGACCTGGAGTTTTGGAGTGCAACTGACGGAAGTTTTTCAGCTCTTCGATTGGCAGATCGTAGCCAGTGAGGTGCAGCAGGCTGTAGATCAGCATAGAGCCGTGGCCGTTAGACAGCACGAAACGGTCGCGGTCTGCCCATGCCGGGTTCTGCGGGTTGTGGTTAAGGAAATCACGCCACAGGACTTCGGCGATGTCAGCCATGCCCATAGGGGCGCCCGGGTGGCCGGATTTGGCTTTCTGTACTGCGTCCATGCTCAGCGCACGAATAGCATTAGCAAGCTCTTTACGTGAGGACATTTTAACTCCAGATCGGACTGTTAAAGGCCATGCCCTTGACGACAGCGCGTTTTGGGCTACGCCGGAAAAAAGTGCCAACAATGTAACCCAAGCCGCAGGGCATGTACATGGACCATTCTTTTGCAGCTTAAGAAATCTCTGGATCATGCTCGCATGTTGCGCAATCTACTCGCCCGCCCCTGTAGATATTCCTTATACTTAGCCCGACACCGGCTTCGTTGACGGTGCATTTTTCGGAATTAATTCAGATTAACGAGTACGGAAGCAACATCATGAGAATGCGTGCAATTGGGCTGGCTGTGGGAACAACGCTCCTGCTAAGCGGCTGTCAGAATATGGATTCTAACGGCCTGATGACCTCAGGCGCAGAAGCTTTTCAGGCCTACTCATTGAGCGATGCGCAGGTGAAAGCGCTGAGCGACGAGGCCTGTAAGGATATGGATGGAAAAGCTACGCTTGCCCCGGCAAACAGCACCTACACGCAGCGTCTGAACAAGATTGCTTCCGCGCTGGGCGACAACATTAACGGTCAGCCGGTTAACTACAAGGTGTATATGGCGAAAGACGTCAACGCCTTCGCGATGGCTAACGGCTGTATCCGCGTTTACAGCGGCCTGATGGACATGATGACCGACAACGAAGTGGAAGCGGTGATCGGCCATGAAATGGGTCACGTTGCTCTCGGTCACGTGAAGAAAGGGATGCAGGTTGCGCTGGGCACCAATGCCGTGCGTGCTGCGGCGGCCTCTGCGGGCGGCATTGTCGGCAGCCTGTCCCAGTCGCAGCTGGGCGACGTGGGTGAGAAACTGGTTAACTCCCAGTTCTCCCAGCGTCAGGAGTCGGAAGCGGATGACTACTCTTACGATCTGTTGCGCAAACGCGGCATCAATCCATCGGGTTTAGCCACCAGCTTCGAAAAACTGGCGAAACTGGAGGAAGGCCGTCAAAGCTCCATGTTTGACGATCACCCGGCCTCCGTTGAACGCGCGCAGCATATCCGTGACCGCATGGCGGCAGACGGAATTAAATAAAACTTCGGCCCGGTGCGCGCCGCGCTACCGGGCAACAAGGCTCAATCAGTACAGCGTTTTCTGTGGCGGCCCGGCAAACTTCAGGGCGCCAATCTGCCCCATCCGCACTTCCACCACCGACGGCCCCGGCATCGCCAGCGCTTCCGTCATCACCGCATCAAAGTCCTCAGCCCGCTCAACGCTCCAGGCCTGTAGGCCAATCGCCTGCGCCAGCAGGGTAAAGTCCGGTGTATGCAGTTCGTTATAATACTGACGCCCGCCAAAATATTTATCCTGAATACCGCGCATTACGCCGTAGCCCCCGTCGTTCATGATGAGCAGCGTCACGTTGGCTTTCTCCTGCGCCAGCGTCGCCAGCTCGCCTAAATTGAGGCTCAGGCCGCCGTCGCCCACCAGTCCCACCACCTTACGCTGCGGGTTGGCAATCGCGGTGCCGATGGCCATCGGCAGTCCCATACCAATCGCCCCGGCGAGGGAGTGAATGTTCAGCAGCGGACCGTTAGCCCTGAACAGGCGGCTACCCCACAGGCTGCCGGACACGGTGATATCGCGCACCAGCAGGCCGTCTTTCGGCAGGGCTTTTTCTATGGCGTCGTTAAGCTTCGCATAGGCGCCGCACTGCTCGCGCAGCCCATGCTCAGCTTGCCCGACCGCCTGCTGCACCTGCATATCCCACTGGGCGTTGCCCCACTCGCGGCCCTGCACTTTTTTAGCCAGCGCGCCAAGCAGCGCTGAACAATCGGCTATCAACGTGCTATCCATCAGGTAGTTACGGCTGGCCGCCGCCGGGTCGATATCAATCTGCACGCGCGGGGACGGCAGCTCAAGCGTCCAGGAGCGGGTTTCGTTGCTGCGCAGACGTGAACCGGCGACCAGCGTAAAATCACACTGCGCAATGAGCGCCTCCACCGACGGCGAGTTGTGGAACGCCCGCAGGCTGGCGCGGTGGTCGTCCGGCAGCACGCCGCGCGCGTGGGTGCTGGAAATCACGGTGATGCCCGCATCCGCCAGTTTTTTCACCGCCTCAGCGCTTCCCAGCGCCCCGCCGCCCAGCCACAGCAGCGGCTGTTTCGCCTGTTTGAGCTGCGCCCACAGCGCGTCAACCATCCCGGTATCCACGGCTGGAACCGATGCCGGTTTTACCGGGGCGGTTACCAGCGACAGCGGAATTTTGGCGCCCTGAATATCAATCGGGATTTCCACCGAGACCGGTCCGCACGGTGGGGTCTGCGCGTCCTGGATGGCTTTATGCAGAATGGCTATCGCCTGATTCGCATTGCTGATACGGTACGCCCGTTTTGAGCTGGCCTTCAGGAAGGTCAGCTGATCGCGGGTTTCATGGATAAACCCGGTGTCGGCGTCCAGCCAGGCTTTCTCTACCTGCCCGGTTAAATGCAGCAGCGGCGTGCAGGCATTCATCGCTTCCACCAGCGCGCCTACCGCGTTCCCGGCCCCCGCGCCGGTGCTGGTCAGCGCCACGCCGAGGCCGGAAAAGCGCCCGTGAGCATCGGCCATGGTGACGGAACCGGCTTCACCGCGCGCGGGTACAAAGCGGATATTGCCCCGCTGCCCAACCGCATCCGCTATCGGCAGGTTGTGAATGGAGATGACGCCGTAGATAGCCTCAACCTGATACTGCTCCAGCGTTCTGGCGATGGCGTCGCCGACGGTTATCATTTCGCTCATTGCTCACCCTTTCTCAGTCGCACCAGTGGTTGACGCTGTTACCCGTCGCCAGATAAATGCTCTTTTGTTGCATCCAGGCTTTCAGCCCCTGGATACCCTTCTCGCGGCCCAGACCGCTCTCTTTAAAGCCCCCGAACGGGGTCGAAATCGCAAAAACTTTGTAGGTGTTGATCCACACCGTGCCTGCCTCCAGCTGCTCGCTGAGACGCAGGGCGCGCCCGGAATCGCGCGTCCAGATCCCCGCCGCCAGGCCGTAAACCGAGTCGTTCGCCTCGCTGATCAACGCCGCTTCATCGCCAAACGGCATCGCCACCAGCACCGGGCCGAAGATCTCCTCCTGACAGGCGCGAGCGCTGTTGTGTAGCCCTTCGATAATGGTTGGCTGGAAAAAGCTGCCGTTTGCCAGAGCGGGATCGGCGGGGATCTCGCCGCCGCACAGCACGCGGCCCCCTTCCCGCTTCGCCAGTTCGACGTACTCGATCACGCTCTGGCGATGTTTTTCGCCGATCAGCGGTCCTACATGGACGCCGTCGGTAAACGGATGCCCGACGCGCAGCCCGCGAGTTAATTCCAGCAGCCTCGCCATCAGCGGGGCATAAATACTCTCGTGGATAAACAGCCGCGATCCGGCGATGCACGCCTGCCCCGCCGAGCTGAAAATGCCGTAGCAGATCCCGCGCGCCGCCTGTTCGATATCGGCATCCTCCAGCACGATAGTCGGCGATTTGCCGCCCAACTCCAGCGAGGCCGGGATCAGTTTTTCCGCCGCCACGTGCGCCAGATGACGGCCCGTAGTGGTTCCGCCGGTAAAGGAAATTTTGCGCACGCGAGGATGACGCGCCAGCGCATCACCAATCACCGAGCCTTTGCCCGGCAGCACGCTCAGCAGCCCGGCGGGCAGCCCGGCCTGTTCAAAAATCCGCGCCAACTCCAGCGCCATCAGCGGCGTGGCTTCGGCGGGCTTGAGGATCACCGCGTTCCCGGCGGCAATCGCCGGTGCGACCTTCTGCATTTCGCTGGCAATCGGCGAGTTCCACGGCGTGATGGCCGCTACCACGCCAAGGGGCTCGTAGCGGCTCAGCGTCAGCAGATCCGGCTGGCGCGGTGTCGGAAGTTCCCCTTCCAGCAGCTCGCAGGCGGCGGCAAAGTAGCGCGCCGTTCCCGCCGCGCTCATCACCAGCCCGCACGCTTCCGCCAGCGGCTTGCCGTTATCCCGGCTCTGCATCTGCGCCAGTTCATCCACACGGGATTCAATAAGATCCGCCACCTTGTGCAGGATCTTCGCCCGCACGTGCGGCAGGCTGTTACGCCAGGCGGGATCGCGCCAGGCGCGCTCTCCGGCGTCTACCGCCTCCTCCAGGTCATCCAGACTGGCGGCGTTCAGCGTCGCATTGATCGACCCGTCTGCCGGGAAGTGGCTCTGCATCGGGTTACCTCCGCCGTGTCGCCACTGGCCGCCGATAAAAATCTTCAGATCGTCCATCGTCACTCCTCAGCTCAGGGCCAGCTCGCGGCAGGCGCGCACCGCGCTCAGTGCCGCCAGGGTGGAGGTTTTAGGGTTAGACGCCAGCGGCAGTCCGCTCAGCTCCAGATGGAATTCGCCAAACAGCCCTTCGACGTGCAGCGTGTGGGTGTTACGTTTCGTTGCCGGGTCAACCATCAGCTGCACGCGGGTGTCATCCATCCCGACGCCGCCGAGCGCCACGGTCGCCGCTACGTTGGCGTTCGCCGGGAACAGCCGCGCCGCCTCGCGGGCGCTGCCTTCAAAAAAGACCTCTGCCTCTGACACCGCATTCAGATCGATAAGCTGCTCGGCATAGCTGCCGCGCCAGCTGGCCGGGCTTTTGCGCGACTGATAGGTGACGCGCTCAAGCCCACCCTCTTTCGCTGCCGCCAGCCCGTCGATACCGGCCACTGCACCGGAAAGCAGAGTCAGTTTTCCGCCCGCGGCGAGCAGACGCTGCTCCAGCGCGCTGTCCGCCAGCGCGCCGGTGGAAATGACGGCCAGATGCCAGCCGCGACGCAGGATCTCTTCCCCGTACTGGGCCACCGCCTGCTGGCTGGCGCATTCCAGCACCAGATCCGGCGTTTGCGCGCACGCCATCGGCGACGTCAGCGCCTCGACCGCATCGCCAAACTGGTCGTGAATGGCGGCATGGTGAGATGCGCGCGCCACGATCCAGCCGATAGCCACACCGGCGGGCAGGCGCTCAATCACCGCCTGCGCCATGGCACCAAAACCAATCAACATTACCTTTTTCATGATGCGTCCTTACAGATGGCGGCAGAAGCCGCCGGAAACGTCCAGCGCGGCGCCGGTGGTAAACGAGGCCAGCGGCGAGGCGAGGAACAGCAGCGCCTGCGCGGGCTCCTGCGGCCTGCCGAGGCGCGCCATTGGAATGCCGCGCTTGCGCGCGATATCCGCCGTCCACTCCGGCCAGCTCTGGCTTTTGTCCGCCCGGTTTTCAAAGCGGCGCAGCCACTGGCCGGACTCCACCATGCCGAGCAAAATGGAATTGACGCGAATGCCTTTACCCACCAGCTCTTTCGAGAGCGTGAGCGTCATGTTCAACAGCGCGGCACGAGCAGCGGAGGTGGCGATCATGTGCTCCTCCGGCTGTAGCGCCAGCAGGGAGTTGACGCAGGTAACAGAGGCAATGTCTGACTGCTCCAGCAGCGGCTGAAACGCCTGCACCGGATTGATGACGCCAAACAGCTTCAGCTCTGCCTCGTGCAGCCACGCCTCGCGCGGGGTGTCATGGAAGTGCGCCACGTAGCCCTGCCCGGCGTTGTTGATCAGCAGGTCCGCCGCGCCAAAGCGCGCCTGCACCGCATCCGCAAAGGCCTGAACCTCGTCGGCGTTCAGCACGTCGCAGCGGTAAGCGAAAATCTCCCCGTGGGGGAATTCGTTTTGCAGCGTCGCATGGGCGCTGGCGAGCCGATCCGGGTCACGGCCGCAGAAGGCGACTTTCGCCCCTTCACCCAGCAGCAGGCGCAGCGTTTCAAAGCCAATGCCAGAAGAACCGCCGGTGACTACCGCTACGCGCCCGTCAATTTGTGCATTCATCGCGCACCTCTTCGTTAATGCGTAAAAGCTGTTGGTTGAAAAACACGTCGTTATCGAGATAGCTGGCGTGCCCGGCCTGCGGAATGGCGGTAAACGGCATGCCGTAGCGCAGCGCCAGCCCCTGCACCAGTTCGGGCTGCGTTATCGCGTCCTGCTCGCCGCACCAGACTTCAAACGTGCCGGAGTATCGTTTAAGCCAGCCGTGAATGTCGTCATTCGCCAGCATCCACGCGGCGGCAAGGTAGCCTTCCGGGCGCAGCGTGCGCATGCCCGCCGCGACGGTGGCGATATCTTCCGCGCGCGCGCCGGGGCGCAGCAGCTTCGCGGCACGGGTCTGGGCGAGGATTTCGCCGCCCAACGCCATCTGCTGCTCGCGGTTGCGCCAGACCTGCTCCCGCTGCTCCGGCGCGGCATTGCCGTAGCCCTGCGCAGCGTCGGCCAGTACAAGATGAATGACGCGATCCGGGAACTTCGCCGCAAAGGCACTTGCGACCAGTGCCCCCAGGGAATGGCCCACCAGCACCGCCTGCCAGACACCGGCGCGATCCAGCATCGCCGCCAGCACGTCGGCGTAATCCCCCGCGTTTGCCCGCGCGACGGCCAGCATCGGGCTTTCGCCATAACCGGGCATGTCCCACGCCAGCACGCGAAAACCGTTCAGCGCCATCTGCTTGTGCCAGGACGCAGCGCCAGAGCTGATCCCGTGTAGTAGCATCAGCGGAATGCCGCTTCCCTGTTCACGAAAACCCGTCATGGCGCCCCCTTAGTTCCGCTTCACTTTCGAGAGCGGATGGTCGGACGGATAGGTCGGGATTTCCGGCTTGTTGGTCCCCAGCATGACGCACATCAGCGCCTCTTCTTCCCCGTGGTTAAACAGGCCGCGATAGATGCCCGGCGGGACGGAGATCAGGTCACGCTCGCGCAGCACGGTTTCGGTGTAGTTGTCGCCGTCCTGGATCATCAGCGTGATCTGCCCCTTGAGCATGAAGAACACCTCTTCCACGTCGTCGTGCAGGTGCAGCGGCCCTTCGCACTTCGACGGCAGTACCATGGTGGAGAAGGTAAAATGGTCCGCCTGCACGGTATTGGTGTCGTTCGCCACGCCGGTTGCGCCGGTGCCGATGTAGCGCATCTGCGCCCGGCGGTATTTCGGGTCAAAATCGGCCTGGAACTTCAGCGCGTTCCAGTCGTATTTACGGCCTTCGAAGCGCGCGATGCGCGACTCGACCCACTCTTCCATCGTCAGATGGTCAGGTTTGATGCCCGTTTTGTGGGTTACGGTTGAATCAGTCATGACACTCTCCTCAGTAACGTCTCAGCAGCGGCAGTAACAGGACGCAGCCCACCGCCGCCATCACCGCCAGAAAAATCAGCCCGGAATCCATGCTGTGGGTGAAGGCGATAAGCGCGCCCATCACCGCCGGCGACAGCGCGCCTGCAAAGTTTCCCAGCCCGTTGAAAATGCCGCCCGCCGTGGCGCTCACCCGGGGATGGGTGGCCTTCGCCAGCAGGGCGAAAATGTTGGGCGCGCCGGTGCCCCACATAAAGGTGCTGAAGCTCATCGCCGCGATGACGGCGAGCGGGGTATCGAGGTGCATCACCGCCGCCAGCCCCACCGCCGCCCCCGCCATCGAGATAAAGCAGGCCGCCGCGCGCTTATCGACCCTGTCCGAGAGCCACGCGCCAATCACCTCGCCCGCCAGCATGGCGATGAACGGCATCGACGACAGCCAGCCTGCATGCTCCAGGTGGATGCCTTTGCCTTTGATCAGGTAGCCCGGCAGCCAGCCGTTGATGCCCCACAGGTAGGTCAGGAACGCGATGTTAAAGATGCAGATGATCCAGAAATGCGGGCTGACGAACAGCTCGCGCCGCGCCGCGCGCCGCTCGTCCTGAGACGCCTGCGAAGTGCCGGGTTTAGCCTCCAGACGGATCCCGCGCAGGCCGATGCGTACAAAGATAAGCACCGGCACGGTAAGCATGGCCATGACAAAGAAGGTGCTCTGCCAGCCGAAGGTGTTCAGCAGCCAGAGGGAGAGCGGGAAGCCAATTGCTGCCCCTACCGGTGTGCCCAGCAGCCACAGCATGGTGGCGCGCGCCTGTAAATGCTGCGGGAAGTTGTGGCGCACGATGGCGAAAGCCAGCGGGAACAGCGGCCCTTCCGCCACGCCCAGCAGGATGCGCAGGACGATCATCAGCGTGTAGTTATGGGTAAAGCCCATCGCCACCATCAGCACGCACCACACAGCCATCATCCCGGTGAGCAGGCGCAGCGGCGCGATTTTGTCGCCTAAACCGCTCAAAAATACCGACGAAAAGCCGTAGCTCAGCAGGAAGGCGCTCATCAATATGCCGAGGCGCGTGGTGTCGAAATCAATGCCCATCGCCTGCTGGAAATGGGTATCCGAAAAGAGCGCCGCGATGCTGATTTTGTCGAAAAACGCCAGCAGCACGCAGGCCAGCAGCGACAACGGGATGGCCCAGCGCACCGCTTTTTCGGGCGTGCGGGTCCCCTCACCGCTCGCCTCAACCGGCGCGGTGTTCGTCTCTAGTGTGGTCATCTCTCCCCCTACGGGTGCGGGTTAGCTATCGCAGTGACATCAGTGAAAATGTCGGGTCGGCAAGCGGTACGTTCGACAGATCCCGCCCCGCCGCCATCCAGCGCTTCGCCAGCTTGACGGTGCGCGCATCGTTGAACGCTACCAGCTGCGTCAGCCGCCCGTTTTCATCCAGCGAGAAGAACAGCGCATCTTCACGCACTATCGTTTTACTCTCCGGCTGCGGAATACCGAGGATCTGAATATTGTGCTGATATTGATCCGACCACAGCCACGGCGCGTCGTCGTAACCTGGCGCATCGGGGTTGAGCATCGCTTTCGCCGTCGCCACTGCCTGATTCTGGGCGAAGGCCCAGGACTGGATGCACAGGCCGTAGTGATGGTGCTGGGCCACATCGCCAGCGGCAAAGATGAATGGATCCGAGGTGCGTCCCTGGGCATCCACCACGATCCCGCGCCCGGTTTTCAGCCCCGCATCAAGCGCCAGCTCCAGATTGAGATCGACGCCGATCCCGACCACGACCGCATCAAAGGTTTCACGGTTGCCGTCGCAGTGGATGACCGGCAGTCCGCCGTCGTCCTCCAGCTCCAGCGCGCCGCAGCCGGTACGGATCTCCACCCCCTGCTCGCGGTGGATGGCCTCCAGGCGCTGCGACACCTCGCCGCTCACCGAGCGCATGCACACCGCAGGCTGCTGCTCGAACAGGGTGACCGCCACGCCGCTTTTCCGCGCGGAAGCGGCAATCTCAAGGCCAATCCAGCCGCCGCCGATAATCGCCAGTTTGTGACTTTCCGCCAGACGCGCCTTCAGACGCTGCGCGTCCTGCCAGTGGCGCAGGGTATAAACCTGCGGATGGCTGGCCCACGCCTGCGAAGGCAGGCGCGCCCGCCCGCCGGTAGCGATTAAAAGGATGTTGTAACTAAGACATTCGCCGTTGCTTAAACGCACGATTTTCTCTTCACGATCGACTGATTCAGCACGCAGCGGGCGGTACCAGATCAGGTTCAGTGCCTGCTGCGCTTCTTCGCTAAACAGCCGCGGAAGCGCGGAGTCCGGCTCCAGCAGAGACGCTTTTGACAGCGGCGGCCGCTCGTAGAAATCCCATTCCTCTTCCGCCACCACGCAAATCTCGCCGTCGAAGCCCTCGTCACGCAGGGTTTTCGCCGCCCAGCCGCCCGCCTGGCCGCCGCCGATAATGACAATGCGCGATGTCATACCGCCTCCGGCTTTTTCTGCTGACGGCGCGTGTCGTGGTCAATCCCGCCCTCCACCGCCCATTCGGTAAAGGAGACCAGGGAGTGCTCCAGCTCGCGCGGCTGCCAGTTTTCGGTCAGGTAGTCGTCGTTGGTGTAATACTCAAACGCGCCGCCGGTCGGGCTGTTGACGTACCAGAAGTACGCCGACGACACCGGATGACGGCCCGGCCCGATAAAGGTGCTCCAGTCATGTTTATTCATCGCGATACCGCCGCCGATCACCTCGTGGATGTCGCGCACGGTGAAGGCCACGTGGTTAAGGCCGCGCTTGCGGTTCGGCAGTTGCAGCAGGAACAGGTTGTGATGGCCGCCACGCGCCCCGCAGCGCAGGAACACGGCGCGGTTGATATAGCGATCCGAGACCTGGAAGCCGAGCACCTCGCGGTAGAATTTCTCCACTGCCGCCAGCTCTTCCACGAAGAACACCACATGCCCCACGTTGATCGGCTGGGCGCGATCGTAAACCGGGCTGGGCGTGTCGATACGGCGGGCGTCGCCCCACTGGTTTATTGGCTCGACGTTAAGCTCCACGTCGGTCTGCTGGGTCACCTGCACGCGCAGCGTCATGCCGTTCGGATCCAGGCATTCCAGCGCGTCGCCCACTTCACGAAAACCTGGCTGTTGCGCCAGCTTCGGGCGCAGCGCATCCAGCTCATACTGGCTGGCAACCGCCCAGGTCATGCGGCGCAGAGTGTTACCCGCTTCAAACGCGGGCGGCAGGTCGGGGCTGTCGATCGGGTTAAGCTCCACGCGCGCGCCGCTCAGGGTGGTGAAACGCTGGCCGCTGGCATCGCCCGTCAGGCCAAAATCACGCATAAATTTGGCGCAGTGCGTCAGGTCTTCCACACCAAATTCCAGCTTTTCAATTCCGGTTATACTCATCGTTCGTTGCCTCATCTGGCCCAGATTGGGCGTAAAACATGCTCGACGCAGTCAAGCGCCTGACGTTAACTCACTGATTTAACTGGCCTGTGACAGATACCCTAAGAAGCCAGAAATTTTATCCGCCGCGAGGCGAACCTCGTTTTGCAGGCGCTCGCGGTCGCTCAGTGGGATCTCCTCCGACGGCACCAGAATGCTGACCACCGCCGCCACGCGGCCGCTTCGGTCATACACCGGGTAGACGATGGAAGAGATGCCGTGGCGGAAGAAGGATTCGCCGATGACATACCCGCGGGCTTTGTCCTGCTGCACCATCTGCCACAGGGCTTCGCGGTCGTGAAGCTGCCCCGGCGTGTTGCCCGGCAGGCGCTCATGCGGGAACAGCTGTTCGAAATCAGCGCGGGAAATATCGGTCAACAGCATGCGGCCCAGCGAGGTGCAGTGCACCGGCAGACGGGTACCAATGCTGACCTGGTTGATACGCGACCCGGCGGCGCTGACGCGGGCGATATAGATAATGTCGCGCCCGTCGCGGATCGCCAGATGGCTGCTGCACTGGCTCACGTCGCGCAATTGCTCGATCACCGGCTGGCCGACCTGCGCCACGTCCAGCGAGGCGATGTACTCAAAGCCAAGACGCAGCACGTTCATGCCCAGCGAAAAGGTATTGGTGCGCGTGTTGCGCTCCAGAAATCCCATGTACTCCAGCGTCTGTACCACGCGATAGGCGGTGGCCTTCGGCATATCCACCAGCCGATGCAGTTCGGCAAAGGTCAGATCGCGATGCTGCTCGCCAAAGGCCAACAGCAGCTGTAAACCGCGCTCCAGCCCCGGCACCAGATACTTCACTTCCTGATCGTTTGCCATCATTGCCCTACCTTAGTTAAAGACAAAACCGCCGTTGACCGGGATCAACTGTCCGGTGATGAACCGCGACAGATCGCTTAACAGCCAGACCACGCTGCCGGTGACGTCTTCCGGCTGCTGCGCGCCCGTTAACGCACGGCCGTTTTCGTAGAGTTGATGCCGTTCGGCGGGGACATATTCCGTCGCCTCGACGCGGGTTAGCCCCGGCGCGATGGCGTTAATGCGTATACGCTTTTCACCCAGTTCGCGCGCCATTGAGCGGGTCATGGCAATCACGGCGCCCTTGCTGGCGACGTAGGCCATCAGGCGCGGAGCGCCCCACAGTGCGGTGTCGGACGCGACGTTCACGATGCCCGCCCCCTCGCGTAGCAGCGGTACGGCGGCGCGCGTTACCAGCCAGGTGCCTTTGACGTTGACGCTCATCACCCGATCCCAGAGATCCGGATCGTAATCGAGCATATTTTTGCCGCCGACGCCCGTCGCCATCGCCGCGTTGTTCACCAGGCCGTCAATCAGCCCCTGCTCGCCAATCGCGCTGAACACCTGCTCAATGGACTGCGGATCGGCCAGATCGATAACGTGCGATTCGATCGCATATCCCCGCTCGCTCAGCCGGTGGGCGCTCTCGGCCAGCTCGCCTTTGAGGATGTCGCACATCACCACCGCCGCGCCCTGCTCCGCGCAGGCCTGGGAAAAGTGAAAGCCCAGCCCGCGCGCGGCGCCGGTTATGACGATGCGCTTACCGCTCAGCAGCCCGTTCATCAGGCGGCCCCCTGCTGTGCTTCACGCATCGCCAGCTGCTCTTTGGCGGCCTTTTGCATCATGCGGCGCAGGCGCGAGAGGCCAACGTCGTGCTGATACAGGTATTCATGATCGCGGGCGTTTGGCGCCAGGCTCTCCAGCACCACGCGGTCCTGCTCCAGCACTTCCCAGTGCAGTTTTTCCAGCCGGTTGCGGTACATGAAGCGCCACATATCGCGCTGCCAGCCCTGCACGCGGCGGATGCGCCAGAAGAAGACGCGGCAGTTGTCGTTATCTTCCGGCACCACCATGCCGACGATAAAGAAGTGGCCGCCCGGCCCGAAACGCTTCTTGTACGGAATGGAGAGACGCATCCAGCAGGTGCCGCTGTTGCCCAGCTCCACCCAGTCGAAGTTGACGCCGCTCTGCCCTTTCTTCTCAAAGATAAAGCCGGTTTTGGTCGGCTGGAGCACCATGTCGGCCTTGCGATCCCCTTCCGCCATTGAGTGCGAGGAGGAGTGCAGATAGGTGCCGTGCATCGGGTCCATCACGTTTTCCAGCGCGTACTGGTAATTGCATTTCCACGCGGCGGTGCAGAGGAAGTTGCTGAAGCTGTCCGTGTCGGCGAGTTCATCCGGGAAGGTCAGTTCGTCCGGCTGCTGATCCGCGGTGACGCCAAACCAGAGGAAGATGGCGCCGTGCGCCTCCTGCACGTTATAGCTGCGCACGCACTGCTGGCCGACCAGCGGACATTTATCCACAGCGGGCACGTCTTTCACCTCGCCGTTGCCCGCCACCTCTACGCCGTGATACCAGCAGGCGATGCGGTCGCCGAGGTTCCAGCCCATCGACAGGCGCGCGCCGCGGTGCGGACAGCGGTCCTCCAGCGCCTGCACCTGGCCGTCTTTGTTGCGCCAGACCACAATCTGCTCGCCCAGGCGGGTGATGCCCACAGGAGCAGACTGCACTTCCCAGCTCGCCAGCACCGGATACCAGAGGCCGCGCAGGCCTTTATCCAGATAGTGTTGTACGGTCGTCGTCATCGCTTTGCCCTCAGTAGCCGTTAACCTGTAAGAATGCCTGGAAGCTGGCGTCGCTCCACGGCTCACCCTGCTGGTCGTGCATGCGCACCGCGTTCAGCCCGTTTACCAGCTCCGGCAGGGTTTCAACGCCCTGCTCGAAGAGATCTTCCAGCGTCGCAATCAGCTTCACCTCCCAGCTTTCCGGCTCGCGGCTGCGGGTCTGCCAGATCAGGTTCTGGTACTCGCCCGGCTTGTGAATGGCGCCATTACCGCCCTCTGCCGGCGGGGTAAACTGGCGGCTTTCCGGCAGCGCCGGGTTGTAGTTCAGCGTGTCGCTCATGCCACGGTCTCCTCAACAAAGGTAATCTGAATCTGGTTTTCAAAGACCCGAACCGGGTAACGGTTGAGGTTGCGTCCTCCGGGGCCGTGCAGACACTGGCCGGTTTTGACGTCGAACACCGCCTCGTGCAGCGGGCATTCCACCTTGCCGTCTTCTACGAAGCCCTGACTCAGCAGGGCATAGGCGTGGGGGCATACGTCTTCCAGCGCGTAATATTCACCGTCGATCAGGTAAACGCCGATCTCTTTCCCGTCGACGTTGCCGCTAAAAGGGAAATCTTCCTGTACTTGTTCTGCGTCACATACGCCTATCCAGCTCATCACGATCCTCCAGGCTTTTGTTTCATATATGAAACTCTGTTTCTTATTTAATACGGTCAATATAAAAGCGATGAATGTTTCGTCAAGCGACAATGTGACGAATTTGTTAATCGATCGGCAATTAATTAACTAAGTGTGCAAGGGATCACGAAAAAATGCAGCGATATGAAATTTTCATTATTACAGCGTGAGAAATACGTTTTTTTAATGGTCTCTTATTTTGAATAAAAGATATTGACTTCCTTTCTTTTTACTCTTTAAAAATAAATTAACGTCACATCTTTCGCGTTTCATCGGTGAAACTGATTTTTAATTTATCTTTAATAAACAATGAGTTTCACAGGTGAATCATTTTAGCTCCGTGACAATCACATTGATGAAAAATATAAGTTACAAAAAACGTAAGGCGGACATGATGACGGCAAGATGGCAAGGCACGATTGCGCTTTTATTACTCATTATTATTTCGTACGTCGATCGGGTAAATATCTCGGTAATGATTTTAAACCCGGAATTTGCCGAACATTTTCAGTTAAATGAAAACAGAATGTTACAGGGTCTACTCATGACCTGCTTTCTTCTGGGTTATGGTTTTTCCGCTCTATTATTAACGCCGGTTATTGAAAGCAAACTTCATTATCGGCAGGGATTATTAAGCAGCATTGCGATTTGGGCCGCGGTCTGCGCGGTTTCGCCTTTGTTAGGCTCGCTGACGGGAATGGTCATCGCCCGCGAAATAACCGGGGTTTGTCTACACCTTCACGCTGGCCTGGGGAATGTTGCTGCTGCGCATGCACCGCGCAGCAGCAATCAGCGCGTAAGGCTTATTCGCCTTTTTTCGCCGCCTGGATGTAGAGCATTTCCAGCGCCAGGGTCGCCGCGGCCAGCGCGGTGATCTCGGACTGGTCATAGGCCGGAGCCACTTCCACCACGTCCATCCCGACAATGTTCAGATCCTTCAGGCCGCGCACCAGCTTGATGGCGCGATCTGAGGTCAGGCCGCCGATCACCGGCGTACCGGTGCCCGGCGCAAATGCCGGATCCAGGCAGTCAATGTCGAAGGTCAGGTAGACAGGCATATCGCCGACGATCTGCTTAACCTGAGCCAGAATATCGTCCACGCCGCGATCGTTCACCTGGCCCGCGTCGAGTACGGTGAAGCCGTTGTCTTTGTCGAACTCGGTGCGGATGCCGATCTGCACGGAGTGGTTCGGATCGATCAGGCCTTCTTTCGGCGCGGTGTAGAACATGGTGCCGTGGTCGAATTCGCAGCCGTTTGCGTAGGTGTCGGTATGCGCGTCAAAGTGCACCAGCGCCATTTTACCGAAGTGCTTCGCGTGGGCGCGCAGCAGCGGCAGGGTCACGAAGTGGTCACCGCCGAAGGAGAGCATGCGTTTACCGGCCGCCAGCAGCTTCTCGGCGTGCGCCTGCAATTTTTCGCTCATTTCGCGCGCGTCACCGAAGGCGTACACCAGATCACCGCAGTCCACCACGTTCAGGCGCTCGCGCATGTCGAAGTTCCACGGGAAGCGGTTGTGCTCCCAGGCCAGGTTGGTGGAAACCTGACGGATTGCCGCCGGGCCATGACGTCCACCCGCACGACCGGACGTTGCCATGTCGAACGGTACGCCGGTGATCACCCAGTCAGCATCGCTGTCGTAAGGCTGGAAGTTCATCGGAAGGCGTAAAAAACCAAACGCGTTAGATACCAGAGAATTATCGTACTGATGACCTAAAGTGCTCATGTCCTGACCTCTTATAAAGTCGATACATTAAAAACAGATGAAAAAAAAT
Organism: Enterobacter cloacae complex sp. 402C9; assembly: GCF_050030745.1. NCBI lineage: Bacteria > Pseudomonadati > Pseudomonadota > Gammaproteobacteria > Enterobacterales > Enterobacteriaceae > Enterobacter > Enterobacter cloacae complex sp. 402C9. The sequence continues at coordinate 3,859,214 of NZ_JBLGUW010000001.1, forward strand.
CCCCTCCGCGTCGTTAAACCCGACGAGGAAGGGATTGATTCGTAAATCGCATAGTGGGGCGAATTATCGCCGTTAATTCATACGGGTTCAAGTGAGTATAGGGCATCGTGCGGTCTGATGCCCTCACCCCAACCCTCTCCCACCGGGAGAGGGAGGTTTTACTACTCGTCTTCCAGATACGTATACCCGTACAGACCCGCTTCAAACTCTTCCAGGAACTGCTGCTGCAAGGCATCGTCCAGACCGGTGTTTTTGACCTGATCGCGGAACTGGGTGAGCAGTTTTTTCGGATCCAGCTGAACGTATTCGAGCATATCCGCCACGGTGTCCCCTTCGTCGGACAGCTCAACCTCCACGCTGCCGTCAGGGAAGACAAACACGTCAACCGCTTCGGTATCACCGAACAGGTTGTGCATGTTGCCGAGGATCTCCTGATACGCACCCACCATAAAGAAGCCCAGCATTGGCGGGTTCTCCGGATCGTACTCCGGCATTGGCATGGTCGTTGCGATACCGTCACCGTCGACGTAGTGGTCAATCGCGCCGTCTGAGTCACAGGTAATGTCCAGCAGCACCGCGCGGCGTTCCGGCGCATGATTCAACCCTTCCAGCGGCAGAACCGGGAACAACTGGTCGATACCCCAGGCATCCGGCATCGACTGGAACAGGGAGAAGTTGACGTACATTTTGTCCGCCATACGTTCCTGCAACTCGTCGATAATCGGACGGTGTGCGCGGTTGCTCGGATCGAGCTGCTTCTGCACTTCATGGCACATGTTCAGATAGAGCTGCTCCGCCCACGCGCGTTCCTGCAGGCTAAAGGTGCCTGAAGAATAACCGACGTGAATGTCGTGCAGATCCATCTGGCTGTCGTGCAGCCATTCGCGCAGAGAACGACGCGTGCCCGGCTCGTGCATCTCCTGCCAGGTTTCCCACATGCTTTGCAGGGAACGTGGAGCATCGTCTGCCGGAGGCGTGGCTTCAGTGATTTCGCTGCGCTCAACGCCGATGATGTTAGAGACCAGCACCGTATGGTGCGCAGTGACCGCGCGGCCGGATTCGGTGATCACCGTCGGGTGCGGTAGGCCGTGCTCTTCGCAGGCATCGCCAATCGCCCAGATAATGTTGTTGGCGTATTCGTTCAGGCCGTAGTTGACCGAGCAGTCAGACTGCGAGCGTGTCCCTTCGTAATCCACGCCCAGGCCACCGCCCACGTCAAAGCACTGAATATTTACGCCAAGCTTGTGCAGCTCAACGTAGAAACGTGCCGATTCACGCACGCCGGTGGCAATGTCGCGAATGTTGGCCATCTGCGAGCCAAGGTGGAAGTGCAGCAGCTGAATGCTGTCCAGACGACCGCGCTCGCGCAGAATTTCCACCAGCTGAAGCACCTGGTTCGCCGCGAGGCCGAACTTGGATTTTTCACCGCCGGAAGACTGCCATTTACCGGAACCCTGCGACGCCAGTCGCGCACGCACGCCAAGCCGTGGGATCACGTTCAGACGCTCGGCCTCTTCCAGCACGATCGCGATTTCGGTCATCTTCTCGATCACCAGATAGACCTTGTGGCCCATCTTCTCGCCAATCAGCGCCAGACGAATGTATTCGCGGTCTTTATAGCCGTTACAGACGATCACCGACCGGGTCATGCCCGCGTGCGCCAGAACCGCCATCAGCTCCGCTTTGGAGCCAGCTTCCAGGCCCAGCGGTTCGCCGGAGTGGATCAGGGACTCAATCACGCGACGGTGCTGGTTTACCTTGATCGGGTAAACAAGGAAATAGTCGCCGTTATAACCATACGATTCCCGCGCGCGTTTGAACGCGGCGTTAATAGAACGCAGGCGATGTTGCAGGATCTGCGGGAAGCAGAACAGTGCAGGCAAGCGCTGACCCTGGGCTTCACGGGCTTTCACCAGCTTAGCGAGATCCACGCGCGCTTCCGGGACGTCCGGATCCGGGCAGACACTGATGTGGCCCAGCTCGTTAACGTCGTAGTAGTTATTGCCCCACCAGGCAATATTGTAAGTGCGCAGCATCTTGCTGGCTTCCTGGGAGCTCATCGCAACCTCCTGCATAGAACGTAGTACACCCTGTTCGCCTGCTGACGAAGGCGAAAGCGAAGACATGTCGTCAGACATAGCGAACCTCAACTCTTTGTATTAAGTGTAAAACAGTTGACTACTATCGCAGCGTTATACGGCGATAACAACCCATTAACGGCTCCATTTCCCAGCAGAGTATGCTGAAATCCAGACCGTGCGACCGGTTTCTTATTCATATCATTGTAAAACACGTATCCGAACTCTGTATGACAAGGTTCGGCGAAACCACGAGAAAACTCCTGTATTAACAAGAGCGCCCTTGTTCAGTTTTCACAAAGCGTGACCGGCTCTGGAATCCTGAGAAGCACCGAGATGGGTATAACATCGGCAGGTGTTTAGACCAGAAGTGCGGGTGGGAATCAAATGCGCGCCAGAACGACTGCGCTGAATGAGCGGAAAACAATGGTTCATTATCTCGTATCACCTCCACGGCCGCCTCTGCTGAAACGGACCACAAGCCAAAGCTAAAAGTTCACTGCTTAACCCGGCTGGAAGTGGCGACACGATGTGTTCATCGAGCGCTTATTTTATATGAGCCGCGCGCCGCGTTTTATACCGAGAAGGTCGCTAAAAAGCAAAACAAAAATGCGCAGGTTGCCAGCGCCGTCAGGAAAAATTTCCAGCCGTGTTTTCAACGCAGTGAGAGGTGAGTCAAAAAAAACTGGAAATCGGGTGAAGAAGTGACCTAAAATAGACGTCCAGATGTTAATCCATCCATACCGATTAACACTCAGACTGCCAGTGTCAAAATCCTGCAGGCCTTGGTAGAATTATCTCCTTTGGCTATTCCACACAGCAGTTCGAGCTAACCAAATTCCTTTTAGGTGAAATAAAACATGGCAAAACACCTGTTTACGTCCGAGTCCGTATCAGAAGGACATCCTGATAAAATTGCTGACCAAATCTCCGATGCGGTGCTGGATGCGATCCTCGCGCAGGATCCAAAGGCGCGCGTAGCGTGTGAAACCTATGTCAAAACCGGCATGGTTCTGGTTGGCGGTGAGATCACCACCAGCGCATGGGTTGATATCGAAGAGATCACCCGTAACACGGTGCGTGAGATCGGTTATGTACATTCTGATATGGGCTTTGATGCCAACTCCTGCGCCGTACTGAGCGCTATCGGCAAACAGTCCCCGGACATCAACCAGGGCGTTGACCGTGCCGATCCGCTGGAACAGGGCGCGGGCGACCAGGGCCTGATGTTCGGCTACGCGACCAACGAAACCGACGTGCTGATGCCAGCGCCGGTGACTTACGCACACCGTCTGGTGCAGCGTCAGGCTGAAGTGCGTAAAAACGGCACCCTGCCGTGGCTGCGTCCGGATGCGAAAAGCCAGGTGACCTTCCAGTATGACGACGGGAAAATCGTCGGCATTGATGCCGTGGTTCTTTCCACGCAGCATGCTGAAGAGATTGACCAGAAATCCCTGCAGGAAGCGGTGATGGAAGAGATCATCAAGCCGGTTCTGCCAACTGAATGGCTGAGCTCTGCGACCAAATTCTTCATCAACCCAACCGGACGCTTCGTTATCGGCGGCCCAATGGGTGACTGCGGTCTGACCGGTCGTAAAATCATCGTAGATACCTACGGCGGCATGGCGCGCCACGGTGGCGGCGCGTTCTCCGGTAAAGACCCGTCTAAAGTGGACCGTTCTGCGGCGTACGCTGCACGTTATGTGGCGAAAAACATCGTTGCTGCGGGCCTGGCTGACCGCTGTGAAATTCAGGTTTCCTACGCCATCGGCGTGGCTGAGCCAACCTCCATCATGGTGGAAACCTTCGGTACTGAAAAAGTGCCTTCTGAACAGCTGACCCTGCTGGTGCGTGAGTTCTTCGACCTGCGTCCATACGGTCTGATTCAGATGCTGGATCTGCTGCACCCAATCTACCAGGAAACCGCAGCGTACGGTCACTTTGGTCGCGAACATTTCCCTTGGGAAAAAACCGACAAAGCCGCCCTGCTGCGTGATGCTGCCGGTCTGAAATAATCGACTGCCAGCAGCTTAAACAGGCCAACCTTTGTGCTGGCCTTTTTTATGTCGGGTGGCGGCTATGCCTTACCTGACCTACGGGTAGTGAATTTTTGTAGGCCGGGTAAGGCGCAGCCGCCACCCGGCAATGTTTGGAACCGTTTACACCTCACTCTCTATACCCCGCTTTCAGAATATTCTCTTTGCATGATCGCATTTCTTCTGCTGTTACATTCCCTTTCAGTTAAGTCTGAAATTTGTGCAAACGCGATGCATATCAATTAATTTACCTCTATATTTTCAAAGCTTTAATTATTTTTACGGTTACAAACTAGTGTAACCGATTACACCGTTGTGATTTGACTCACATATTTTTATGAGCCGCTCACCTACTCTTAATATCGTAAAAACTGATAACCCAACTGGAGGGCATAATGCCTGACAATAATAAACAGGGGCGTACGTCCAATAAGGCAATGACGTTCTTCGTCTGCTTCCTCGCCGCTCTGGCAGGATTACTCTTTGGCCTGGATATTGGCGTAATTGCCGGTGCATTACCTTTCATCACCGATGAGTTCCAGATTAGCGCACACACTCAGGAATGGGTGGTCAGCTCCATGATGTTCGGTGCCGCCGTCGGCGCGGTCGGCAGCGGCTGGCTCTCCTTTAAGCTCGGGCGTAAAAAGAGCCTGATGATCGGCGCGATCCTGTTCGTTGCCGGCTCACTGTTCTCTGCCGCTGCGCCTAACGTTGAAGTGCTGATCCTCTCCCGCGTGCTGCTCGGTCTGGCAGTGGGCGTGGCGTCTTATACTGCCCCGCTGTACCTGTCTGAAATCGCACCGGAAAAAATCCGCGGCAGCATGATTTCCATGTACCAGCTGATGATCACCATCGGTATTCTGGGGGCTTATCTTTCCGATACCGCCTTCAGCTACAGCGGCGCATGGCGCTGGATGCTGGGCGTCATCATCATTCCGGCCATTCTGCTGCTGATTGGTGTCTTCTTCCTGCCGGACAGCCCGCGCTGGTTCGCCGCCAAACGCCGCTTCCACGATGCCGAACGCGTGCTCTTACGCCTGCGTGATACCAGCGCCGAAGCCAAAAACGAGCTGGAAGAGATCCGCGAAAGCCTGAAGGTCAAACAGTCCGGCTGGGCGCTGTTCAAAGAGAACAGCAACTTCCGCCGCGCGGTGTTCCTCGGTGTGCTGTTACAGATCATGCAACAGTTCACCGGGATGAACGTCATCATGTATTACGCGCCGAAAATCTTCGAACTGGCGGGCTACACCAACACCACCGAACAGATGTGGGGCACCGTGATCGTCGGCCTGACCAACGTGCTGGCGACCTTTATCGCTATCGGTCTGGTGGACCGCTGGGGGCGTAAACCAACCCTGACGCTGGGCTTCCTGGTGATGGCCATCGGGATGGGCGTGCTGGGTACCATGATGCACATGGGCATTCACTCCCCAACGGCACAGTACTTCGCCGTGGCGATGCTGCTGATGTTTATCATTGGGTTTGCGATGAGCGCCGGTCCGCTGATTTGGGTACTGTGTTCTGAGATCCAGCCGCTGAAAGGGCGTGATTTTGGTATCACCTGCTCTACCGCAACCAACTGGATTGCCAACATGATCGTCGGCGCAACGTTCCTGACCATGCTCAATACCCTGGGTAATGCCAATACCTTCTGGGTCTACGCCGGTCTGAACCTGTTCTTTATTGTTCTCACGATCTGGCTGGTTCCTGAAACCAAACATGTTTCACTGGAACACATTGAACGTAACCTGTTGAAAGGTCGTCCTCTGCGCGAAATCGGCGCACACGACTGATCCTCCTGCGGGGAGGCGCCTCTTGCGCCTCCCCGCTTCCCGCTTTATGCTCTGCCCCTATGAAATCTCCCCGTCTCCCCATCGCCATTCAGCAAGCCGTTATGCGCAGCCTGCGGGAAAAACTCGCCCAGGCCAACCTGAAGCTCGGCCGCAATTATCCTGAACCGAAGCTGGTCTATCAGCAGCGTGGCACCGCGGCGGGCACCGCCTGGCTGGAATCGTATGAGATCCGCCTGAATCCGGTGTTGATGATGGAAAATCAGCAGGCGTTTATCGAAGAAGTGGTGCCGCACGAGCTGGCCCACCTTCTGGTGTGGAAACACTTTGGCCGCGTCGCGCCGCACGGCAAAGAGTGGAAATGGATGATGGAGGCGGTGCTCGGCGTTCCGGCTCGCCGCACCCACCAGTTCGAGCTGGAATCGGTACGCCGCAATACGTTTCCCTACCGCTGCCAGTGCCAGCAGCACCAGCTTACCGTCCGCCGTCACAACCGCGTGGTGCGCGGCGAGGCTACCTATCGCTGCGTAAAGTGCGGCGAACCACTGGTGGCGGAATAATCGCTCGAACTTTCAGGAACTTTCCTGATCTGACTGATTGCATACGGGAACAACATTCGTTACGTTGCGGGCTCGTTTTGACACGGAGTGTAAGATGTCCCGTAATGTTTCTCTCGCAGTCGCTTTTCTGGCGACGGCGCTCTCCGGCCATGCTCTGGCCGACGGTATTCACAGTTTCTCACAGGCAAAAACCGCAGGCGTAAAGATTAACGCCGACGTACCGGGTGATTTCTACTGCGGCTGTAAAATTAACTGGCAGGGTAAGAAAGGGGTCGTGGATCTGGGATCCTGCGGCTATAAGGTGCGCAAGAACGAGAACCGCGCCAGCCGAATCGAATGGGAACACGTTGTTCCGGCCTGGCAGTTTGGCCACCAGCGCCAGTGCTGGCAGGACGGTGGACGTAAAAATTGCGCAAAAGATCCGGTCTACCGCCAGATGGAAAGCGATATGCACAACCTGCAACCCGCAGTGGGTGAAGTCAATGGCGACCGCGGAAACTTCATGTACAGCCAGTGGAACGGTGGCGAAGGCCAGTACGGTCAGTGCGCCATGAAGGTCGATTTCAAAGAGAAACTCGCCGAACCGCCTGCCCGCGCGCGCGGCAGCATCGCCCGCACTTACTTCTATATGCGTGACCGCTACGATCTCAACCTTTCCCGCCAGCAGACGCAACTCTTCAATGCCTGGGACAAGCTCTACCCGGTGACGGACTGGGAATGCCAGCGCGACGAACGTATCGCCAAAGTCCAGGGGAATCACAACCCTTACGTCCAGCGGGCTTGCCAGGCGCAAAAGAGCTAACCTACACTACGGCAATTCGCTTATATCGCATGACACATGGAATTTCTGACTATGCGCATCCCTCGCATCTATCACCCTGAACTGATTACCCCAGGCGGCGAAATCGCCCTGTCTGATGATGCCGCAAACCACGTAGGCCGCGTGCTGCGCATGGGCGCAGGCCAGGCGATTCAGCTCTTTGACGGCTCTAATCAGATTTTTGACGCTGAAATTACGCGCGCCGATAAAAAAAGCGTGCACGTGAAGGTGCTGCGTGGCGACGTGGACGACCGGGAATCCCCGCTGCACATTCACCTTGGCCAGGTGATGTCGCGCGGGGAAAAGATGGAGTTCACCATTCAGAAATCCATTGAACTGGGTGTAAGCCTCATTACGCCACTTTTTTCTGAGCGCTGCGGCGTTAAACTGGATGCGGAACGTCTGAACAAAAAGATCCAGCAGTGGCAGAAAATTGCCATTGCAGCCTGTGAACAGAGTGGCCGCAACCGCATCCCGGAGATCCGCCCGGCGATGGATCTGGAGGACTGGTGTGCAGAAGAGGAAAGCGGGCTTAAGCTTAATCTTCATCCGCGCGCCAGCGCCAGCATCAATACGCTGCCGCTGCCCGTTGAGCGCGTACGCCTGCTGATTGGCCCGGAAGGCGGCCTGTCGGCTGACGAAATTGCCATGACGGCGCGTTACCAGTTTACTGATATTCTGTTGGGACCTCGCGTTCTGCGCACTGAGACAACGGCACTCACCGCCATTACCGCGCTACAGGTGCGATTTGGCGATCTGGGTTGAAGCAAAGACCCATAACCGGAGAAGAAGATGATTAAGCTCGGCATCGTGATGGACCCCATCGCAAACATTAACATTAAGAAAGATTCCAGCTTCGCTATGCTGCTGGAAGCGCAGCGTCGCGGCTATGAACTCCACTATATGGAGATGAACGATCTGTACCTGATCAACGGTGAAGCCCGCGCACGTACCCGCATCGTTAACGTCGAGCAGAACTACGAAAAATGGTACGAATTCGGCACCGAGCAGGATATTGCCCTGGCCGACCTTAACGTCATCCTGATGCGTAAAGATCCGCCGTTCGACACCGAATACATTTACTCCACCTATATCCTTGAACGTGCCGAAGAGAAAGGCACGCTGATCGTCAACAAGCCGCAGAGCCTGCGCGACTGCAACGAGAAGCTCTATACCGCATGGTTCTCTGACCTGACGCCGGAAACGCTGGTCACCCGCAGCAAAACGCAGCTGAAAGAATTCTGGCAGAAGCACGGCGACATCATCATGAAGCCGCTGGACGGCATGGGCGGCGCATCGATCTTCCGCGTGAAAGAGGGCGACCCGAACATTGGCGTGATTGCCGAAACGCTGACCGAGCTGGGGACCCGCTACTGCATGGCGCAAAACTATCTGCCGGCCATTAAAGACGGCGACAAGCGTGTGCTGGTTGTAGACGGCGAGCCGGTGCCTTACTGCCTGGCGCGTATCCCGCAGGGTGGTGAAACCCGTGGCAACCTGGCGGCCGGAGGTCGTGGCGAACCGCGTCCGTTAAGCGAAAGCGACTGGGAAATTGCCCGCCGCGTCGGCCCTACGCTGAAAGCCAAAGGCCTGATCTTCGTTGGCCTCGATATCATCGGCGATCGTCTGACCGAAGTGAACGTCACCAGCCCGACCTGCATTCGTGAGATCGAAGCGGAATTCCCGATCTCGATCACCGGAATGCTGATGGACGCTATCGAAAAACGTTTACAGAAATAACCTGTGACAGCGCCTGTGTTTATCCCCATACTGGGCGCTGTCGCTTTTTAAACCAGGAAACAGTACCTCTGACAATGAATTTACAGCATCACTTTCTTATTGCCATGCCTGCTCTCCAGGATCCGATTTTCCGCCGCGCCGTGGTCTATATTTGCGAATACAACGAAGACGGCGCAATGGGGATTATCATCAATAAGCCGCTGGAAAACCTTCAGGTCGAAGGCATTCTGGACAAGCTGAAAATCCCTGCTGAAGCGCGGCTGCCGGAAATCCGTCTTGATAAACCGGTGATGCTCGGCGGACCGCTTGCAGAAGATCGTGGCTTTATCCTGCATACCCCGCCGGTTTTCTCGTCCAGCATTCGTATCTCCGATAACACCGTCGTCACCACCTCTCGCGATGTGCTCGAAACACTGGGCACGGCAAATCAGCCTTCTGAGGTGCTGGTTGCGCTCGGCTACGCTTCCTGGGAAAAAGGGCAGCTGGAACAAGAAATTCTGGACAACGCCTGGCTGACGGCCCCTGCGGATATGAATATCCTGTTTAAAACCCCTATCGCCGATCGCTGGCGTGACGCGGCAAAACTGATTGGCATTGATATTCTGACCATGCCTGGCGTTGCGGGGCACGCGTAATGAGCGGCACCCTTCTCGCCTTTGACTTCGGCACCAAAAGCATCGGCGTCGCTGTGGGTCAACGGATCACCGGCACCGCCCGCCCGCTCACAGCGCTGAAAGCTAACGACGGCACGCCGGACTGGAACCTTATTGAGCGCTTGCTCAAAGAGTGGCAGCCGGACGACGTGATTGTCGGTCTGCCGTTGAACATGGACGGCACCGAGCAGCCGCTTACCGCCCGCGCGCGCAAGTTCGCGAACAAAATTCATGGCCGCTTTGGTGTCTCCGTTAAGCTGCACGATGAACGTTTGAGCACCGTCGAGGCACGCGCTGGCCTGTTCGAGCACGGTGGCTTCCGGGCGTTGAACAAAGGCAGCGTGGATTCAGCTTCAGCCGTCATTATCCTCGAAAGCTATTTCGAACAGGGTTACTGAGCGCCGGGGCCTACAGCCGCCCCTGCGCCCGTCGCTCCGCCAGACTCTGCTCAAAGTTCTGCATCCCCGCCTGCTGCCCCGTTTGAATAATGCCCAGCAGTTGCCAGGTTTTGCCTTCGCGGATCAGGTTTGCCGCCGCCGACGTATTCACCAGTAGCTCATACAGCGCCACCCGCCCGCCCTGGACATCCTGACGCAGCTTCTGCGCCAGTACCGCACGCAGGCTTCCCGCCAGCTGATTACGAACCGGATCTTTCTCCTGCGCCGGGAAGGTATCGACCAGGCGCTCGATCGCCTGCGCCGCACCGCGCGTGTGCAGCGTGGCCAACACCAGATGGCCAGTCTCAGCCGCCGTCAACGCCAGGCGTATCGTCTCGCTGTCGCGCAGCTCACCAAGCAGAATCACATCCGGATCTTCACGCAGCGCACTGCGCAGGGCCTCGGCAAAGGACGGGCTATGCTGGCCTATCTCCCGCTGCCGGATGAGGCAACGTTCACTCTGGTACATAAACTCCACCGGATCTTCCAGGGTCAGAATGTGCCCGTCCGTATGGTGATTGAGAAAATCGACCATCGCGGCCAGGGTGGTCGATTTCCCGCTGCCGGTGGCGCCGGTGACCAGAATCAGGCCATTGTCATTGGACAAAAGCTCCGGGATCGCGCGCGGCACGCCTAGCGCAGAGAGCTGCGGACACGTCAGCGGCAACAGGCGTAGCGCGATCGAAACGCCGTGCATATGCTTAAACGCACTGCCGCGCAGCCGCTGACCGCCTGTGAGGGTAACGGCAAAATCTACCTGCCCGTTTGCCCACCAGGCACCCTGCTGCTCGTCGTTGAGCCACGCTTTTAATAACGCCTCCACATCGGGGGGCGGAAACGGCGCAGGTTCAAGACGGCCTGACCTGCGCCAGCGCGGTGGTGAATCACTGCACAGGTGTAGATCGGAGACGTTATGCTTTACACTAAGGGCCACAATTTCTTCCACATCCATAGACAACTCCTCGGAAAATGAACGACATTGCGCATAACCTGGCACAGGTCCGGGACAAAATCTCAGCCGCGGCAACGCGTTGCGGCCGTGCTTCAGAAGAAATTACGTTGCTTGCAGTCAGCAAGACCAAGCCTGCGAGCGCCATCGCAGAAGCGATAGCCGCCGGTCATCGTGCCTTTGGTGAAAACTATGTGCAGGAAGGCGTAGATAAGATTCGCGCTTTCCGGGAGCGGGGAAATACAGACCTGCAGTGGCACTTTATCGGTCCGCTACAGTCGAACAAAAGCCGTCTGGTAGCAGAGCACTTCGACTGGTGTCACACCATCGATCGTCTGCGTATCGCTACCCGTTTGAGCGACCAGCGCCCTATGGAGATGCCAGCGCTTAACGTGCTGATTCAAATCAACATCAGTGATGAAAACAGCAAGTCCGGCATTACGCTGAGCGAACTGGATGCGCTGGCGGCGGACGTGGCGGCGTTGCCGCGCTTAACCCTGCGCGGACTGATGGCCATTCCGGCACCAGAGTCAAGTTATGAAAGGCAGTTTGCCGTAGCACAGCAAATGGCTGTAGCATTTGAGGCGCTTAAAGCGCGCTATGACACGGTAGACACGCTTTCTCTGGGCATGTCGGACGATATGGAAGCCGCCATCGCGGCAGGCAGCACCATGGTGCGCATCGGCACAGCAATTTTCGGTGCGCGCGATTACACCCAATAATAAGGAAACCTGAGGAACGCCATGAAGACGTTGACTTTCCTGCTTTCAACGGTCATTGAACTGTATACGATGGCGCTGCTACTGCGCGTCTGGATGCAGTGGGCCCGTTGTGATTTTTACAATCCATTCTCACAATTTATCGTGAAAATCACGCAGCCCATTGTGGGGCCGCTTCGCCGCATCATTCCGGCAATGGGGCCGATTGACAGTTCATCTCTGCTGATGGCGTTTATTCTGAGCGTTATCAAAGCGATCGTGCTGTTTATGGTCATCACTTTCCAGCCGATTATCTGGATTTCAGCCGTTCTGATCCTGGTTAAAACCGTCGGCTCGCTGATCTTCTGGGTCCTGCTGGTGATGGCGATTATGAGCTGGGTAAGCCGGGGCCGTAGCCCGGTGGAGTACGCGTTGATTCAGCTGACTGAACCATTGCTGCGTCCGATCCGTAGCCTGCTGCCTGCGATGGGCGGAATCGACTTCTCCCCGATGCTTCTCGTTTTGCTGCTGTACGTGCTGAATATGGGTATCGCGGAACTGTTACAGGCGACGGGTAATATGCTGCTGCCGGGGCTGTGGATGGCGTTATGAGTGCAGTTAGCCCCTGCGCCGACGGGCTGGTTTTACGGCTGTACATTCAGCCGAAAGCCAGCCGCGACAGCATTGTTGGGCTGCATGGCGACGAGCTAAAAGTCGCCATCACTGCCCCGCCCGTTGACGGCCAGGCGAATGCGCATCTGACTAAATATCTGGCAAAACAGTTTCGCGTCGCTAAAAGCCAGGTCATCATTGAGAAAGGTGAACTTGGCCGGCATAAACAGGTAAAAATCCTTAACCCGCAATCTATCCCGACGGAAGTCGCGGCTCTGACAAAACAGGACTAAACCATGCAGAAAGTTGTTCTCGCCACCGGTAACGCCGGTAAAGTGCGCGAGCTGGCCTCGCTATTACATGATTTTGGGCTGGACGTGGTGGCTCAGACCGAGCTGGGCGTGGACTCCGCCGAAGAAACCGGCCTGACGTTTATCGAAAACGCCATTCTGAAAGCGCGCCATGCGGCGCAGATCACCGGGCTGCCCGCGATTGCCGATGACTCCGGTCTGGCCGTGGATTTTCTGGGCGGTGCGCCGGGGATTTACTCCGCCCGCTATTCCGGGGTGGACGCCACCGACCAGCAGAACCTGGAAAAGCTGCTTGTGGCCCTGAACGACGTCCCTGACGAACAGCGTACCGCGCAGTTCCACTGCGTGCTGGTCTACATGCGTCACGCGGAAGATCCCACGCCGATTGTCTGTCACGGCAGCTGGCCGGGCGTGATCACCCGTGAAGCGGCGGGCAACGGCGGCTTTGGTTACGACCCGATTTTCTTTGTCCCGACCGAGGGCAAAACCGCTGCGGAACTCACCCGCGAAGAGAAAAGCGCGATCTCCCACCGTGGACGCGCCCTGAAACTGTTACTGGAAGCACTGCGTAATGGCTAATTTGCCGCCTCTGAGTCTTTATATTCACATCCCATGGTGCGTGCAGAAATGCCCGTACTGCGATTTCAACTCGCACGCGCTGAAGGGCGAAGTGCCGCACGATGATTACGTCGCGCATCTGCTGGCCGATCTGGATGCCGATGTACCGTACGCACAGGGACGTGAAGTGAAGACCATTTTTATTGGTGGCGGTACGCCGAGCCTGCTTTCAGGCCCGGCGATGCAGACGCTGCTGGACGGTGTGCGCGCACGCCTGAACCTGGCAGCGGATGCTGAAATTACGATGGAAGCCAACCCGGGCACCGTTGAGGCCGACCGTTTTGTCGAGTATCAGCGCGCGGGCGTGAACCGTATCTCCATCGGCGTGCAGAGCTTTAGCGAGCCAAAGCTGAAGCGTCTGGGGCGCATTCATGGCCCGGAAGAGGCAAAGCGCGCGGCGAACCTGGCAACGGGGCTTGGGCTGCGCAGTTTTAACCTCGATTTGATGCACGGCCTGCCGGATCAGTCGCTGGAAGAAGCGCTGGACGATTTGCGTCAGGCAATTGAACTGAACCCGCCGCATCTGTCGTGGTATCAGTTGACCATTGAACCGAACACCCTGTTTGGTTCGCGCCCGCCGGTGCTGCCGGACGACGACGCGCTGTGGGATATCTTCGAGCAGGGCCACCAGCTTTTGACCGCGGCGGGATATCAGCAATACGAAACGTCGGCGTATGCGAAGCCGGGCTATCAGTGTCAGCACAATCTGAACTACTGGCGTTTTGGTGATTATCTGGGGATTGGCTGCGGGGCACACGGCAAAGTGACCTTCCCGGACGGGCGCATTCTGCGTACTGCCAAAACGCGTCATCCGCGCGGGTTTATGGAAGGCCGCTACCTGGAGCGTCAGCATGACGTCGAGGCGGTGGATAAGCCGTTTGAGTTCTTTATGAACCGCTTCCGTCTGCTGGAAGCCGCACCGCGCGCGGAGTTTGCGCTCTACACCGGGTTGTCAGAGTCGGTGATTCGTCCGCAGATTGACGAGGCGTTGGCGCAGGGATATCTGACCGAGTGTAATGAGTACTGGCAGATCACCGAGCACGGTAAGCTGTTCCTAAACTCCCTTCTTGAGCTGTTCCTCGCTGAAAATCCTGAAGGCTGATTCAGGATTTTACATCCCGTTCTGCTGGTTGAGGGAAAGGCTGGCAGAGTGTGGGGATGGAAATTACTCGTTCTTATGCAAAACAGCTCAGACGTGAGCTGACAAAAGAAGAAAGACGGCTTTGGTATCTACTGCGCAGCCGCCGTTTCGAAAATTATAAATTTCGTCGACAGCATCCGGTAGGTAATTACATTCTGGATTTCGCCTGCTGCGCGGCTCGTCTGGCTGTTGAGCTGGATGGCGGGCAACATGATGAGAATCAGGAATACGATCGTCAAAGGACGCTCTGGCTAAATCGAAAGGGCTGGTACGTCATTCGTTTCTGGAACAACGAACTCTGGGATAACGAAGAGGTGGTGTTAGAAAAGATCCTTGAAACACTGCAAATGCTGCAACCCTCACCCCGGCCCTCTCCCTGAAAGGGAGAGGGCGCAAACCATCCCCTCGCCCCTTTGGGGAGAGGGTTAGGGTGAGGGGTGAAGTAAATTACTTCAGCGTCCCCACCAGCGCCTTCCGGCTGTCTTCCAGGGACACCACGCGTTTACACACGTCTTTGCCGAACTGCTGGAAATCGGCTTCCTGATTCTTCCACTCGTTCTGAATCGAGGTTTGCAGTCCGCCCAGGCTACCCAGTACACCCTGCAACGGATTACCGCCGCCTTTCAGCACCGCTTTGGCGCCCATCTCGTTGATGCTGTCCTGGAGAATGCCGCCCATCGCCTGGTTCACCAGCTGCTGACCGTCGGCTCGCACCTGATCGATCGCCTTATAGTGGAACGTCAGGCCATCAGAGCGCGTCTCAATAATGCGGTTCATCTGTTCTTTCAGCTGTTTATCCAGCTTCGTCAGGCGGGTGCGCATATTGCTGCTCTCCCCCACCTCTTTGGTGATGATTTTATCCAGCGCCACGCGGCCCTTCTCAACGCGGGTCAGCGCGCCATCGTTTATCCATGGCAGCGCGGTACGCAACTCGGCCTGGTAGTCCATCGCCTGCTCGCGCTGGGCGGCCGTCAGGTTTTGCTGTTTGCCGTTAAACGTCACGTTGCCATCCGGCGTGATCACCAGATTGCCATTCTCGCCCTTAACCTGCACGGTTTGCGGGCTTAATACCACGTCGTCACGCGGGGTGACGCTACATTTATACTCCGCATGGGCGGTGGTTCCGATTGCCAGTAAAGCAACCGCCAGCAACGTTTTACGCATCTTCAACACTCCCTCAGACAAAATGGGCCAGCTAATGCTGGCCCCGTTCTTGCTTTATTAGTCCCACCAAACGTCGAAAAGTTCGCTGACGCGGACATCTTCCAGTTTGTGGTCTTCAAGCCATTTGCGTACCAGCGCCTGATGTTCTTCGGTGCATTTCCCCACTTCCTGGGTGCAAATCAGACCTTCCCACGCCAGATAGCCGCTACCGTCGAAGGCCAGCTTGTTGGGTTCGATCACCTCGTTGATGAACGCATCAACGTCCTGATCGATCTGCTCAACGCTGGTGCCTTCCGGGAAACGCCAGGCAACGGAGAAACCCACTTCCTGGAATTCTTCGATGTGCATCTTTTTACGCAGACGACGGCTACGATTCTTTGCCATTATTTCACCCTCTCGAACATTAAGTCCCATACGCCGTGACCAAGACGATGGCCACGCTGTTCAAATTTTGTCACCGGACGTGAATCCGGACGCGGTACGTAGTCGTTGCTTTCAGACTGGTTTTTATACCCGTCCAGCGACGACATCACTTCCAGCATGTGTTCCGCATAAGGTTCCCAGTCGGTCGCCATGTGGAAGACGCCGCCCAGCTTAAGCTTACTTTTCACCAGCTCGGCAAACGGCGCCTGAACGATACGGCGTTTATTATGACGCGCTTTGTGCCACGGGTCAGGGAAAAAGAGCTGAACCATGTTCAAAGAATTGTCAGGAATCATTTTGTGCAGCACTTCCACCGCGTCGTGACACATAACGCGCAGGTTCTCAACGCCCTCTTCATGGGCCGTTGCCAGACACGCACCGACGCCTGGCGAGTGCACTTCAATACCGAGGAAGTTCTGCTCCGGTCGCGCTTTCGCCATAGTGACCAGCGAGGAGCCCATGCCAAAACCGATCTCCAGCGTCACTGGCGCATCGCGGCCAAACAGCTCGGTAAAGTCGAGCGGCTGCTCGCTGAACTCAACGCCCATCACCGGCCAGTAGTTATCCAGCGCGTGTTGCTGCCCTTTTGTCAGGCGGCCCTGACGGCGGACAAAGCTGCGAATACGGCGCAGCGGGCGACCGTTTTCATCAAATTCCGGTGAAATGACGTCGTTTTTCATAAAAGAGTTGTCTGCTTGTGAGAGTGTACGGGAAACGGGCATTATCCAAAGTTAAGGCTTCTATGCAAGCATGGGAAAGATCCGGTTTACAGCAGATTGACGCTGTGCTGCAATCTGCCTCCCTGATTAAGCGAATCGATGACCATGCAAGCCTCTCAATTTTCAGCCCAGGTGCTGGACTGGTACGACAAATACGGGCGTAAAACCCTGCCCTGGCAAATTGAAAAAACGCCTTACAAAGTATGGCTCTCCGAGGTGATGTTGCAACAAACGCAGGTCGCGACGGTCATTCCTTACTTCGAGCGTTTTATGGCGCGCTTCCCGACAATCACCGATCTGGCCAACGCGCCGTTAGACGAGGTACTGCACCTGTGGACAGGCCTCGGCTATTACGCCCGCGCGCGCAACCTGCACAAAGCCGCACAGCAGGTCGCCACCCGCCACAACGGTAAATTCCCGGAGACCTTTGACGAGGTGGCGGATTTGCCCGGCGTCGGGCGTTCAACCGCAGGCGCAATCCTTTCCCTGTCTTTAGGCAAGCATTTCCCTATTCTCGACGGCAACGTCAAGCGCGTGCTGGCACGCTGCTACGCCGTAGAAGGCTGGCCGGGCAAGAAAGAGGTTGAGAAGCGCCTGTGGGAGATCAGTGAAGCGGTCACTCCGGCGAAAGGGGTGGAGCGTTTTAACCAGGCGATGATGGATCTGGGCGCGATAGTCTGCACCCGTTCAAAACCGAAGTGCGAACTCTGCCCGGTAAATAACCTCTGCGTGGCCTATGCGAACCACTCCTGGGCGCAGTATCCGGGGAAAAAACCGAAGCAGACGCTGCCTGAACGCACCGGGTACATGCTGCTGATGCAGCATGGCGACGAGGTGTTTCTCGCCCAGCGCCCGCCGAGTGGCCTGTGGGGTAGTCTATACTGCTTCCCACAGTTTGAGGATGAAGCTTCGCTTCGGGCATGGCTTGAACAGCGCGGCATTGCGGCCGATACCCTGACGCAACTCAACGCGTTCCGTCATACCTTCAGCCATTTCCATCTGGATATTGTGCCTATGTGGCTTCCCGTGTCCTCATTCACCTCCTGCATGGATGAAGGCACCGCTCTCTGGTATAACTTAGCGCAACCGCCATCAGTCGGGCTGGCGGCTCCCGTGGAGCGCCTGTTACAGCAATTACGTGTCGGTGCAATGGTTTAGCATCGGCAAGACAAAGAGGAATGAGTATGGCCAGAACCATTTTTTGTACTTTCCTGCAGCGCGACGCTGAAGGCCAGGATTTCCAGCTCTACCCGGGCGACCTGGGTAAACGCATTTACAACGAGATCTCCAAAGAAGCCTGGGGACAGTGGCAGAAAAAACAGACCATGCTGATCAACGAGAAAAAGCTCAGCATGATGAACCCGGAACACCGCAAGCTGCTGGAGCAGGAGATGGTGAACTTCCTGTTCGAGGGTAAAGACGTCCACATCGAAGGCTATACGCCACCGGAAAAATAATACTCTGCGGCTGCTGCCCGGCGGCGCTGCGCTTGCACGGGCCTACGGTTATGTAGGCCGGGTAAGCGCAGCGCCACCCGGCAACAGCAACCTCAAAGCAAACACAACACGCACTCCCGGAATGATGAAAAAACTATTAGCGCTAGCACTTGTTGCGCCGTTGCTTGTGTCTTGTTCTTCCAAAAAGGGCGATAGCTATAACGAAGCCTGGGTTAAGGACACCAACGGTTTTGACATTTTGATGGGGCAGTTTGCCCATAACATCGAGAACATATGGGGATTTAACGAAGTTCTTATTGCCGGACCGAAGGACTACGTTAAGTATACCGACGCCTATCAGACCCGTAGCCACATCAACTTCGATGACGGTACGATTACGATTGAAACCATCGCGGGGACTGAACCTGCGGCGCATTTACGTCAGGCCATCATCAAAACCCTGCTGATGGGCGACGATCCGGGATCTATCGATCTCTACTCTGATGCCGATGACATTACTATCTCCAAAGAGCCATTCCTGTATGGGCAGGTCGTTGACCAGACCGGTCAGCCGATTCGCTGGGAAGGTCGCGCGACGAACTTCGCAGACTATTTGCTGCAAACGCGCCTGAAAAGCCGCACCAATGGCCTGAAGGTGATCTATAGCGTTACGATCAACCTGGTGCCGAACCACCTCGACAAGCGTGCGCATAAGTATCTGGGCATGGTGCGTCAGGCGTCGCGTAAGTATGGCGTGGATGAGTCGCTGATCCTGGCGATTATGCAGACCGAATCCTCGTTCAACCCGTATGCGGTGAGCCGTTCCGACGCGCTGGGGCTGATGCAGGTTGTGCAGCACAGCGCCGGTAAAGACGTGTTCCGCGCGCAGGGGAAATCCGGTACGCCGAGCCGCAGCTACCTGTTTGACCCGCAAAGCAACATTGATACCGGTACCGCATATCTGGCGATGCTGAACAATGTTTATCTCGGCGGGATTGATAACCCGACTTCACGTCGCTATGCGGTGATCACCGCCTACAACGGCGGAGCGGGCAGCGTCCTGCGCGTCTTCTCGAACGATAAAGTTCAGGCCGCGAACATCATCAACAGCATGGCGCCGGGGGACGTGTACTCCACGCTGACCACTCGCCACCCGTCTGCGGAATCCCGCCGCTATCTGTATAAGGTGAATACGGCGCAGAAGAACTACCGTCGCCGCTAGAAACCAACACCACCCCTCACCCTGCCCTCTCCCCAAAGGGGAGAGGGTGTTCAAGTTCCCTCTCCCCTTTGGGGAGAGGGTTAGGGTGAGGGGGCATCAGACCGCACCCATCTCATCCCACCCATACAAAAATGCTATTTGCATCACAATCCAAACTGCAAATTAATGTGGATTGCATTTTTTTGCGGGAGGTAACAAAACATATCGTTGCCAACTGATAGAATTGCATCAAATAACAACCCTGAATGTTCCTATAACAACATATCTCCCGCTCACTTGTGAGGAAAGTAACATGAACCTTAAGCTGCAGCTTAAAATCTTGTCGTTTCTGCAGTTCTGCCTGTGGGGTAGCTGGCTGACTACACTCGGCTCCTATATGTTTGTGACGCTCAAGTTCGATGGTGCGTCAATCGGTGCCGTCTACAGCTCGCTGGGTATTGCGGCTGTTTTCATGCCAACGCTGCTCGGTATCGTGGCGGATAAATGGTTAAGTGCGAAATGGCTGTATATGCTTTGCCATCTGGTGGGTGCGGGGACGCTGTTTATGGCGGCCGAAGTGACCACGCCGGGGGCGATGTTTATGGTGATCCTGCTTAACTCGCTGGCGTATATGCCAACGCTTGGCCTGATCAACACCATCTCCTACTACCGCCTGAAATCTGCCGGTCTGGATATCGTCACCGACTTCCCGCCAATCCGTATCTGGGGCACCATCGGCTTTATCATGGCAATGTGGGGCGTGAGCTTCGCGGGCTTCGAGCTGAGCCACATGCAGCTGTATATTGGTGCCGCGCTCTCCGTGCTGCTGGCGCTGTTCACCCTGACGCTGCCCACCATTCCGGTTTCTAACCAGCAGAAAAACCAGAGCTGGAGCACCATGCTTGGCCTGGACGCCTTCGCCCTGTTCAAAAACAAGCGCATGGCGATCTTCTTTATTTTCTCCATGCTGCTGGGCGCGGAACTGCAAATCACCAACATGTTCGGTAATACCTTCCTGCACAGCTTCGATAACGATCCGCTGTTTGCCGGGAGCTTTATCGTTGAACACGCGTCGGTGATGATGTCCATCTCGCAGATCTCTGAGACGCTGTTCATTCTGACCATCCCGTTCTTCCTGAGCCGCTACGGCATCAAGAACGTCATGCTGATCAGTATCGCTGCCTGGATGTTGCGCTTCGGTCTGTTCGCCTACGGCGACCCAAGCGCGTTCGGCACCGTGCTGCTGGTTCTGTCGATGATTGTTTACGGCTGCGCCTTCGACTTCTTCAACATCTCCGGCTCGGTGTTTGTAGAAAAAGAGGTGAAACCTGAAATTCGCGCCAGCGCGCAGGGCATGTTCCTGATGATGACCAACGGCTTCGGCTGTATTCTGGGCGGCGTGGTGAGCGGTAAAGTGGTTGAGATGTATACCACCAACGGCATCACCAACTGGCAGCCAGTGTGGCTGATCTTCGCCGGGTACTCATTGGTGCTGTTCTTCGCGTTCATCGTGCTGTTCAAGTACAAGCACGTACGCGAACCACACGGTGCGCAGCCGATCGCGCATTGATTGTTGTGCCCGGTGGCGGCTTCGCCTTACCGGGCCTACAAACCGCAAACCGTAGGCCGGGTAAGCGTTAGCGCCACCCGGCTATTTTATGCCAGACAGCACCCACCCCACCGACAGCAAATCCGCGCTGCCGCCCGGACTCAGGTTTCGTTCAATCAACGCGTTATCCATCCTAAGCAACGCATCCTGATCCCAGCCGTTCGCCAGCAGCTCCTGCACATAACCCTGGACGTAGCGCAGCCCTTCAATACCGCCGCGCGAAACGAGATTACTGTCCTGGTTGATGGCCATCAGGCGCAATAACAGGTCATGAAGGGTGTTTCCCTTCCACTGCGCCAGCGCCTTACGCACCGTGCTGAAGCCGCTTTCTGCCTCACCGCGCGCGCCGGTTAAACCGTACTGCTGAAACTGTCGCTCTCCCGCCGTTGCCTGCCCGCTGCGCCCGCCCAGTTCCCGCGCCACCAGCCCACGACAGATGTTACTTACCTCACAACAGAGGCTATCCGCAGAGATATTTTTCACACGTCCGGCGGCGAAGCAGAGCAAACCAAGGGCAAAAATCCCGCCCTTGTGCGTGTTCACCCCGCCCGTGGCGGCGTACATCGCCTGCTCACAGGCCATTCCCATTGGGCGGATAATCCGTAGCTGCTCTCCAGCAGGTTTTTCCGCATGTGCTTCACCCAGTTCCGCAAAACGGGCAAACCACGGCGTAATCGCCGCAATGCTGTGGAGGAATAAGGTATGGTCCATATCGCGATGGGAGCCGTTATTGAGCCTGTCCACCAGCCCCGGTTTGGGCGTCAGCTCCAGCTCCTGCCACAGCGCCTCTGCGGCAAGCGCAGGGACATCAACCGGGCGCGGTTTAGTCGCGAGCAAACCAGTCATCTATCATCTTCTCCACGCGGGAAACCACCTGCTCAACGGGATGGTGCCGAGAACGGGAACAGGCGTGGGCAGGCTCGTCGCAAATCAGACAGCGCCTGAGGTGTGAACCCAACGACTGACGGCCAACGTGGCCGTTTTCAGGGCAGATCACATCCAGATCCCACAGTCTGCCGAGCGGGTGCGTCTGCTCCAGTTCAGCACAGTGCGCTTTAATTTCCGCCGCCGGATGCGCGACGCACCACAGCGCTTCAGGTCCGGTGGGTAGCCAGAGCACCTGGCGGTCCAGCACCTGCCAGCGGTTTTCCCACAGCAGCTGGTCGCACATCTGTAACGCCACGCCCATGGTGTTGCGATAGCGCAGGCTGTCTTTGATTTGCCCGGGCGTGACCAGCGTTAGGGAGATCACCGGTTGTTGATGGTGCGTAAGCCAGTCAGCCTGACGGGCTGCGCGGCGCTCTTTCGCCGCCAGCAGCGCGTCCAGGCTGACACCCGTCCGCACGGGTGTCGCAATTGTCATATTCACTCCTTTACCTGTCGAACGGTGTCGATCACGCTGCCGTCGCGGTAGCGGATCACCCCGACAATTTTGTCGGTGAACTCAATCGGTTTCGGTACGCCGGTCAGGGAAATCGCCCGCTCATAGAGCGCGTTGATATCTACAACCTTCAGGCCTGCTTCCATGAGTCGTTCGCGGATCTCCGGGCGCGCCGGGTTGACCGCAATACCGTGGTCGGTGACCAGCACGTCAATGCTCTCCCCCGGCGTGAGGCGCGTGGTAACGCGCTTCACAACGGTCGGGATGCGGCTTCGCAGCAGCGGCGCGACCACAATGGTCAGGTTGGCTGCCGACGCCACGTCGCAGTGCCCGCCGGATGCGCCGCGCATCACGCCGTCGGATCCGGTGATGACGTTGACGTTAAAATCGACGTCGATTTCCAGCGCGCTGAGGATCACCACGTCGAGCTGGTCGCAGCTTGCCGCCTTGCTGCCGGGGTTGGCGTAGACGTTGGTGGAGATCTCCACGTGGTTCGGGTTGCGCGCCAGCGAGGCCGCCGCCTGGCCGTCAAAGCACTGGGTGTCGAGCAGCTTTTCGATGAGCCCCTTCTCGTGCAAATCCACCAGGCTGCCGGTGATACCGCCAAGGGCGAAGCGCGCCTTCACGCCGCTGCGCTCCATCTTCTCTTCCATAAAGCGGGTGCAGGCTGTAGCCGCCGCGCCGGAGCCGGTCTGCATCGAGAAACCTGGTTTGAAATAGCCTGAGTGTTCAATCACGTCCGCCGCATAGCGGGCAATCATCAGCTCGCGCGGGTTGCTGGTGACGCGCGCCGCACCGACGCTGATTTTCGCCGGGTCGCCCACGCTCTCCACCTGCACGATGTAGTCCACCTGATCCTGCACCAGGCTGGCGGGCATATTCGGGAACGGCACCAGTTCTTCGGTCAGCAGCACCACCTTACGGGCAAAGTGTGCGTCCACCATGGCGTAGCCCAGCGAACCGCAACACGATTTGCCCTGCGTGCCGTTGGCGTTGCCAAACTCATCGCTGCACGGCACGCCGAGAAATGCCACGTCGATATTCAGCTCGCCATCCTGGAGCAGCTTCACGCGCCCCCCGTGGGAGTGAATTTGTACCGGCTCGTCCATCAGCCCGTGGGAGATGGCCTCCGCCAGCCTGCCGCGCATACCGGAGGTATAAATTCGGGCGATCACGCCGTTTTGAATATGCTCGATCAGCGCGTCGTTGCAGGTCATCAGCGAGCTGGAGGCCAGGGTCAAATTTTTAAAACCCATCCGCGCCAGCAGCGCCACAACGGTGTTGATCACCCGGTCGCCTTCGCGAAAGGCATGGTGGAAAGAGATGGTCATCCCGTCCTGCAAGCCGCTGCGCATGACGGCTTCTTCGAGGGAGGCGCAAAGCTTACGGTTGTGTTTCGCCTCGCTGTCAGCCAGCCACGGCGTCGCGCTGTGGGCGGTATCAAAAGGCTTCAGATCCCGCAGATGGGGGAAATTCACATGGAGAAGTTCTGTCTGATTCATTATGTCATCCTTACCGACGCACGCCGGAGGCCGCCGCGCGCTCCAGCACCACCTGCGCGTGGTTAATAATCGGTGCATCCACCATTTTGCCGTTGAGCGAGACCACGCCCAGGCCGTTACGCTCGCCCTCTTCTGCCGCTTCAATCACCCGTTTGGCGTGCTCCACCTCTTCCCGTGTCGGGGCGTAGGCGTTGTGCAGCAGGTCAATCTGGCGCGGGTTAATCAGCGATTTGCCGTTAAAGCCCATCTTGCGGATCAGATCGACCTCGCGCAGGAACCCGGCTTCGTCATTAACGTCTGACCACACCACGTCGAAGGCGTCGATGCCCGCAGCGCGGGCGGCGTGCAGCACGGCGCAGCGGGCGTAGAACAGCTCGGTGCCGTCGCCGCGCTCGGTCTGCATGTCCATCACATAGTCAAAGGCGGCCAGCGCGATGCCGATCAGGCGCGGGGAGCTGCGGGCAATCGCCACGGCGTTGATGACGCCAATGGCCGATTCAATCGCCGCCATCACGCGGGTGGAACCTACTTCACGCCCGCACTCCTGCTCAATGCGCTCGAGGTGGCCTTCCAGCTCGTAGATATCGTCCGGGGTGTCGGTTTTTGGCAGGCGAATCACGTCTACGCCCGCGCGCACGGCGGCCTCCAGATCCAGCAGGCCAAACGGCGTGCTCAGCGGGTTAATACGCACCACGGTTTCGATATCCTGATACATCGGGTGCTGCAACGCGTGGAACACCAGCATGCGTGCGGTGTCTTTCTCGCGCAGGGCCACGGCGTCCTCAAGGTCAAACATGATGGAGTCGGGGCGGTAGATAAAGGCGGTGGAGAGCATGGCGGCATTGGCGCCCGGCAGGAACAGCATACTGCGGCGGAGTTTGCTCATTTCAGCGCCCCCCAGTTGATGGCCTGTTCATCGGCGGCACGCAGAAGCGCGCTTTGCAGGCGGGCGCGGATCACACAGTCCAGCGCCCCTTTGTCTTCAATAATGATTAATCCCTGGTGCACGTTCATGGCGCGCAATGTGTCGTTGACCACCTGGCGTATTTGCTCGCCAAACTGCTTAATCACTTCACTGTGGATGACAATCTCCAGCTCACCGTGAGCGGGGGCGATTTTCACCATCAGGTCGCTGGACTCCTGCGTTCCGGCCAGCGCCTCCCTTACAATATTCATGATAAATTCCTGATAGTTATGCGACTTCCGCACTCGCACGATAATGTGCTTCGAGGTGCGCGAAGGTGGAGTCCGGGACAATCTCCCGGATCCGGGAAAACTGCTGTGTCTTGAGTAAACGGCGCACTTCCGAGGCCGAAATGGCGTTGCCGGTGGCTTTGATGCGCGGCATTTCCACCACGTCGATGTGCGAGGCCAGCAGGTCGTGCAGCGTCTGGTTGTACTGGCGGGTGATATCGCAGAACGGTTCCGAACCAATAAAACGGTGCGTGATGCCCAGCGCCGGGGCGATAAAGTCCCGGAAGATCAGCACGTCGATCTCGCTCCACGCCTGCTGCACTTTGCCGGTCTCCTTCAGGAAGTAGGCCGGAAACGTGGCGCGGGAGATGATGTACTGCGAGCCTTCATGCACCACCACGTTCGACAGATGCGCCACGCCTGCGCGCACCATCTCAAGGCGCGCGCTGAACGGGAAGAACGAGGCGTCTTCACGCACCACGAACAGATGCAGAGCATCGCACTGCGCCGCCGCCTGCTCCACCAGATGACGGTGACCGAGGGTGAATGGGTTGGCATTCATCACGATGGCACCAATCTTCTCCCCACACTTGCGGCTAGCGCGCAGGGATCGGCAGTAGCGCACGATCCCTTGCGGAGTGTTCTCCAATAGCACCGCGTTGTTCCCGCTCTGGGCAACCGGCCAGAAACCGCTGCGGCCAAAGCGCTCCTTATTACACGGACGGGTGCAGAGGAAGAGGTGAAAATGGCCGCGCTCCAGCGCCGCATTTTCCACCTCTGCCAGCAGACGCGCGCTGAGGTTTTCCCCACGAAGCTGCTCGTTGACCGCGACGCACTTGATGACGTTGGCAGCAAGCCCGGCGCAACCCACCAGCTGCGCGCCGGACCAGGCTTCAACAAACAGCGTGATGTCGTTGTCCAGGCCAAGGCCGCTGTCTGCCAGCAGGTAGCGGATCTGGCTTAAGCGTTCCGGGTGTTTCGCCACAACGGTGTGGCGAAAATCAATGGGTTGCGATTGCATGCTGCCGCCTTACTCAGTGCGCTGCCGCGAGCCCGACGGCTGGCGCTTCCACGATCACGTTGCTCAGATGACCGATATGTTCGATCTCCACCTCAATGCGATCCCCCTCCTTCATAAACAGTGGCGGGTTGCGCTTTTTACCCACCCCGCCAGGCGAGCCGGTGATGATCACGTCGCCCGGGCTGAGACGGGTGAAGGTGCTGATGTACTCGATCAGCTCCGCCACCTTGTGGATCATGCTGCTGGTGTTGTCCTCCTGCACCATGCGGCCGTTCAGCCAGGTGCGGATCGCCAGGCTGTGCGGGTCCGGGATCTCATCCGCCGTCGCCATCCACGGGCCGAACGCCCCGGTCTGCCGCCAGTTTTTCCCGGCGGTGAACCAGGTGTGCTGCCAGTCGCGGGCGGAGCCGTCCATGTAGCAGCTGTAGCCCGCCACGTGGCGCAGGGCGTCGTCGCGGCTGATGTTCTCCCCGCCTTTGCCGATGATCACCGCCAGCTCGCCTTCGTAGTCGAACTCGCTGGAGTGGCGCGGCTTCAGCACCGGTTCGTTGTGGCCGGTCTGTGAATCCGGGAAGCGGACAAACAGGGTCGGGGCCGGGTTATGCTGATCAAACTCCTTGCGCTTGTCGGCATAGTTCATGCCCACGCAGAGAATTTTTTCCGGCTGGACAATCACCGGTAAGAAGGTGATGGCGTTCAGCGGTACATCCACCGCGTCGTTCAGAAAACGGGTGGCCTGCGCCAGCCCGTTCCCTTGCAACAGCGCTTTAAGGTCGCCATAGCGGTCGCCCAGGCGGCGGCCTAAATCAATCACGCCCTCGGCCTGAACGATGCCGTAGCTGCGTTTACCCTGGTATAAAAAGCTTGCGAGTTTCATTGTTCTTTCCTGAAAACTTAAACGAGGAAGTTGCCCAGAATCAGCAGTGAGACAGAGACGTTAATCGCCCCGCCGATACGGGTAGCAATCTGGGCGAATGGCATCAGGCTCATGCGGTTGCCTGCGGTCAGGATCGCCACGTCACCAGTACCGCCCTGCCCGCTCTGACAGCAGGAGACGATGGCGACATCAATCGGGTGCATACCAATCTTTTTGCCAACGAAGAAGCCGGTTGCCACCAGCGCGGAAACGGTGCTGATAATCACCAGCAGGTTGCTGACGGTGAACGCCGCCACCAGTTCATGCCATGGGGTAATCGCCACGCCAACGGCGAAGAGAATCGGGTAGGTCACGGAGGTCTGGAAGAATTTGTACA
Organism: Enterobacter cloacae complex sp. 402C9; assembly: GCF_050030745.1. Lineage (NCBI taxonomy): Bacteria > Pseudomonadati > Pseudomonadota > Gammaproteobacteria > Enterobacterales > Enterobacteriaceae > Enterobacter > Enterobacter cloacae complex sp. 402C9. The sequence goes on from NZ_JBLGUW010000001.1 coordinate 3,886,560, forward strand.
CCACCTGAGAACCCTCCAGCAGACGCGGAGAGGCGCCATTACAGAGCTTCACCAGCACCGCCATAAACAACATGCCCACCGGCGCTGGCAAACCAATCAGCTTGTGACCGAGCATGCCCAGCATGTACAGCAGCACCGCCAGCAGCGCGCCGGAGGCGATGGTGGTCACATCCGCTTTGCCGGAGAACGCGGGTTGAGAGACGGTGGCATCGGCGTTGGCGCGGTTAGGCATCAGCTGGCCTTCACCGGTCAGGTGCGGGTAGCGTTTCCCGAGCTGGTTGAGGCAACCGGAGATGATGATCGCCGTCAGGCCGCCGAGCATTACCATCGGCAGCACGCGGCCGAGCGCCACGCCCTGATCCATGTGCAGCAGGGTGGCATAGCCGATAGAGAGCGGGATCGCCCCTTCCCCGACGCCGCCCGCCATGATCGGCAGAATGATAAAGAAGAAGATCTGGAACGGCTCGAGGCCCAGCGCCAGTCCAACGCCCATGCCGACAATCATGCCGACGATTTCACCGCACAGCATCGGGAAGAAGATGCGCAGGAAGCCCTGGATCAGCACGGTGCGGTTCATGCTCATGATGCTGCCGACGATAATGCAGCAGATATAGAGGTAGAGAATATTGGTGGATTTATAGAATTTGGTCGTGGACTCGACCACCACGTCCGGCAGCAGGCCGTAATAGACCAACGCGGAAGGGATAAAGGTGGCGCAAATTGCCGCCGCGCCGAGCTTGCCGACAATCGGCAGGCGTTTGCCGAACTCACCGCAGGCAAAGCCGAAGAAGGCCAGCGTGGCCACCATGACCACGATGTCGCTCGGCAGTTTTCCGCCCAGGCAATCTATCGCAATCAGCGCGCCCGCCAGAACGAACAGTGGCAGAGGAATAATGCCGATTTTCCAGGTATCCATAATATGCCACCAGCGCTCTTTGAGCGATGGCCGCTGAATATCAATCGGGTCGTGGGTAACAGAGAATGAATCGTCAGTTGTGCTCATAATAAGCCCCTTAGTTATTTTGTGCGTCCAGCTTAGAGTCACAAAGGCTTACTTTATGTGAGGAATGGCATATTAAAAGCGAAGTTTTAATGGCCGCTATGGTTTTAATGGTTTCTTTTATTTAATGTGATTTATGCCTTATTTATTACCGTGGTTTTTATGGTTTCTTTTCTTAACTGAACAAAGAAATAACATTTATTCATTTAGCCTTAAGAGGATAAGACTTTCGGAAAAATCTTTTACAGGCTGCGCTGTGCAAGGGATCACAAGTTTTCGGCAAAGCGGGCATCCTGGCCTTAAAAGATGATATATTCAGCCGACCTGTTGATATCTCGCGTGATAGTTATGAAAGTATCGTTTCAGATCAAGCTGTTTATTTCGCTGGTCGCCTTTTTCTCAGTGCTGTTCGCATTACTGGGCGGATATTATTATGTCGATGTCGGCAGGCAGCTTTATCAGGAAATGAGCGCGCGCGCAAAAATACAGGCCGAAGAAATTGCGCTTATTCCTTCTCTGCGAAAAGAAGTCGAACAAAAGGATATCCAGGGCATCCATGACTTTATGCAGAAAATAGCCGCCCGCAGCGACGCCAGTTTTATTGTGATTGGTGACAATAAAGGGCTGCATCTTTTCCATTCCGTGTTTGCCGACCGGGTAGGCAAAACGCTGGTTGGCGGAGACAACGACGAGGTATTACACGGCAAAAGCACCATCACCATCCGCAAGGGCGGGTTAGGCATTTCGCTGCGCAGCAAAGCGCCCATTTTTAATGATGCCGGGCAGGTGGTAGGGATTGTTTCGGTAGGCTATCTCACAAGCTATCTGGACACCATCACCGTCAGCAAGGTGGTTAATATCCTGATTGCCGCCGTGCTGCTGCTTATCGCCCTGTTTATTTTCTCCTGGTTCTTCACCCGCAGCATCAAGAAGCAGATATTCTCTCTGGAGCCGCGCGAAATCGGCCTGCTGGTGCGTCAGCAAAAGGCGATGATGGAATCCATTTATGAAGGGGTGATTGCCATCGACGACGATCTCCGCATTGAGGTGATTAACCAGGCGGCGCGTAAATTATTAGGCTTACGCCAGCCCGCCCGCGAACTGCGGGGTCAACTCATCAGCCAGGTGATCGCGCCCGTCCCGTTCTTTAACGCGCAAACCATGCTTGCGAAAGACACCCACGATGAGATCTGTCGCTTTAACGATCTCACGGTCATTGCCAGCCGGGTGCGGATCATGCTGGAAGATGCGTTGCAGGGCTGGGTGATTACCTTTCGCGATCGCAACGAGATCGACTCGCTCAGCGCCCAGCTCAGCCAGGTGAAGCGCTATGTTGATAACCTGCGCATCATGCGCCATGAACAGCTGAACCGCATGACCACGCTGTCCGGCCTGCTGCATATGGGCCGTTATGACGAGGCAATTCGCTATATACAGGCGCAGTCGGAACACGCTCAGGAGCTGCTGGACTTTATCTCGTCCCGCTTTAGCTCCCCGACGCTGTGCGGTTTGCTGCTTGGAAAGGCCGCCCGCGCGCGTGAAAAAGGCGTTGAGCTGAGCTTCGATCCAGCCTGCCGGGTGGACAAACCCTTCCTGCCGCTGCTCGAATCGGAACTAGTCTCGATCATCGGGAACTTGCTGGATAACGCCATCGAAGCGACCCAGCGCGCCCCGCTCCCGCATGCCCCGGTAGACGTGCTAATAAAGTTGAACGAGCAGGAACTGATTATTGAAGTCGCCGACCAGGGCGTCGGCATCACACCGGAGATCCGCGACCGGATCTTTGAGCGCGGCATCACTACCAAAACGCGCGGCGATCACGGTATTGGCCTGTATCTGATTGAAAGCTACGTCACGCAGGCTGGCGGTGCAATTGAAGTTGCCGATAACACCCCACGCGGTGCCATTTTCTCACTGTTTATTCCCGCCACGGGAACGGTCCGGCACCCCGTACAGGAACTGGAAGATACCGACTATGCAACATGAACTTATCGACGTACTGATTGTTGAAGACGAGAACGAACTGGCGCAACTGCACGCGGAGCTTATCGGTAAACATCCGCGCCTGAGGCTGGTGGGGATTGCCGCGTCACTGGCCGACGCGCAGGTACAACTGGAGAGCAAACAGCCGAAGCTGATGCTGCTGGATAACTATCTGCCGGACGGCAAAGGCATCACCCTTATCAGCAACCCGATGCTCACCCGCGCCAACTGCTCGGTGATTTTCATCACCGCCGCCAGCGATATGGACACCTGTAGCCAGGCCATTCGTAACGGCGCGTTCGACTACATCCTCAAGCCGGTTTCCTGGAAGCGCCTGAGCCAGTCGCTGGAACGTTTTGTGCAGTTTGCCGAACAGCAGCGCGTCTGGAAGATTGTCGACCAGCAGAACGTGGATTCACTCTATCAGCTACAGGCGAAAAATTATCGACTGGACAACGGCAGCAAAGGGATAGAGGAGAACACGCTGGCGCGGGTGCAAACGCTGTTTAACAACAAGGCGGCGCACTGCTTTACGGTGGATGAGGTGGTGAGCGAGACGGGCCTGAGTAAAACCACCACCCGGCGCTATCTGGAACACTGCGTGGAGGTGGGTTTTCTGACGGTGGAGATGCTGTACGGGAAGATTGGGCATCCGAGAAGGATGTACCGGCGTAGTGCGACTTAACTCCCCTCACCCCGGCCCTCTCCCCAAAGGGGCGAGGGTGAAAAGACGGCTCCGTGCAATCCCCTCTCCCCTTTGGGGAGAGGGTTAGGGTGAGGGGCCCTACTTTAACACGTACCCATACAGTCGCTTGATCCCGTCGGCATCCTTCTCGCTGTAAACGCCCTGCAACTCTGGCGAGAAACCCGGCAGCATATTAATGCCCTCTTCCAGCGCCAGGAAGTAGCGCTGTACTGCTCCACCCCAGACTTCCCCCGGTACCACGCACAGCACGCCCGGCGGGTATGGCAGCGCACCTTCGGCGGCAATGCGTCCTTCGGCGTCACGAATACGCACCAGTTCGACGTTCCCGCGAATGTACTCCTGGTTGGCATCCTGCGGGTTCATCACCACGGCAGGCAGGCTCTCCTGGCGGAACATCGCCTTCTGTAAATCCTTCACGTTAAAGCTGACGTAGAGATCGTGCATCTCCTGGCACAGCTGACGGATCGTATAGTCGCGGTAACGCACCGGGTATTTCTGATAGATGGTCGGCAGCACATCCACGAGCGGCGTATCGTCTTCAATATGCTGTTCAAACTGCCCCAGCATCGCCACCAGCTGCATTAGCTTCTCCGCGCTCTCGGCTGGCGTCAGCAGGAACAGGATGGAGTTGAGATCGCACTTCTCCGGCACAATGCCGTTTTCGCGCAGGTAGTGGGCGAGAATGGTCGCCGGAATGCCGAAATCGGTATAGTGCCCTGTTTCAGCATCAATGCCCGGCGTGGTCAGCAGCAGCTTGCACGGATCGACGAAATACTGCTCGCGGGCATAGCCTTCAAAACCGTGCCATTTTGCACCCGGTTCAAAACTAAAGAAGCGACGCTCGCTGGCGATAGCCTGCGTGGGGTGATCCTGCCATGGCCGCCCCGCCACCACCGGTGGGATAAAGGGTTTGATCATATTGCAGTTGGCGATGATGGCCTTGCGCGCTTCAATGCCCAGCTCGACGCATTCAGCCCACAACCTGCGTCCGCTCTCACCCTCGTGGATCTTGGCGTTCACGTCCAGCGCCGCAAACAGCGGGTAAAACGGGCTGGTGGAGGCATGCAGCATGAACGCATTGTTCAGCCGCTTGTGCGGGCAGAAGCGCGACTGACCGCGAATATGGTTATCCTTTTTATGGATCTGTGAGGTTTGCGAGAACCCGGCCTGCTGTTTGTGGACCGACTGGGTCACGAAAATTCCCGGATCGTTCTCGTTCAGTTCCAGCAGAAGCGGAGACGTTTCCGCCATCATCGGGATAAATTGCTCGTAGCCGACCCAGGCGGAGTCAAAGAGGATGTAGTCGCAAAGGTGACCGATCTTGTCGATCACCTGACGGGCATTGTAGATCGTGCCGTCGTAGGTGCCGAGCTGAATGATCGCCAGACGGAACGGGCGCGCCTCGGCGGCTTTCTGCGGCGCGACGTCACGGATCAGTTCCCGCAGCCAGGCCTCATCAAAGCAGTGTTCATCGATCCCGCCGATAAAACCAAACGGATTACGGGCTGCCTCAAGATAGACAGGCGTTGCCCCGGCCTGGATCAGCGCCCCATGATGGTTGGACTTATGGTTGTTACGATCGAACAGCACCAGATCGCCACGGGTCAGCAGCGCATTGGTCACCACTTTATTGGCCGCCGACGTGCCGTTCAGCACGAAGTAGGTTTTATCCGCGTTGAACACTTTCGCCGCGAACTTTTGCGCGTGCTTGGCAGAACCTTCGTGGATCAGCAAATCACCGAGCTTCACGTCGGCATTGCACATATCGGCACGAAACACGTTTTCACCGAAGAAGTCGTAAAACTGCCGCCCGGCGGGATGTTTTTTGAAAAAGGCGCCGTGCTGGTGACCCGGACAGGCAAAGGTGCTGTTTCCCATCGCCACATACTGGCTCAGGGTGTCAAAAAAGGGTGGCAGCAGGTTCTCTTCATACCGGCAGGCGGCAGATTCCAGTTCCAGCAATTCCTGTGCTTTACCCGAGATGATCGCCGTGACACCCTCTGGCACCTCTCCTGGCTCTGTTGAGAACATAAATACCGGTAGCTGAAAGCCCGTACGCTTCAGCAACGCAAGAATGCCGCTGTAGCTTTCAACAACCGTAATGACGACTGCCGCCACATCGGTGAAATCGGTGTTATCCAGCATAACCTTTTCGCGATGCGTAGAAACTTTGGATACCAGCTCACGGCTGACGGCAATTTTCATGGTTTTCATAAGCGCAAATACCCTCACCGAACGGTGAGACAGGAAGGAGAAAATTCGCGCAATCATGTCACCTTTTATTTTCAGGTGCAAGAAGGAATCAGTATGCGTTACGCCTCCCAAAGCTAAGCATAATCAGGGACGGACGTGCCATAATCATGCAATGCCAATGCTTAAATAACAGGAGTTAGACGTGGTGATTGGACCCTTTATCAATGCGGGAGCCGTATTGCTGGGCGGTGTACTTGGGGCAGTATTAAGTCAGCGCCTACCGGAGCGTATTCGCGTCTCTATGCCCTCCATTTTTGGCCTGGCGTCGTTAGGGATTGGTATCCTTTTAGTGGTGAAATGCGCCAACCTGCCGGTGATGGTACTGGCGACACTGCTCGGCGCGCTGATCGGCGAGTTTTGCTATCTGGAAAAAGGCATTAATCACGCGGTAGGCAAAGCCAAAAATCTGATTGCCCGACCGGGCAAGGCAAAGCACGGCACGCACGAGTCGTTTATTCAGAACTACGTTGCGATCATTATTCTGTTCTGCGCCAGCGGCACGGGGATATTCGGTTCGATGCAGGAAGGGATGACCGGCGATCCCAGCATACTGATTGCGAAAGCGTTTCTGGATTTCTTTACTGCCACCATCTTTGCCACCACCCTCGGCATCGCCGTGGCGGCGATTTGTGTACCGATGCTGCTTATACAGCTGGCGCTGGCCACCTGCGCCACGCTGATCCTGCCGCTGACGACGCCTGCGATGATGGCGGACTTTACCGCCGTCGGCGGCCTGCTGCTGCTGGCGACAGGGCTGCGCATCTGTGGCATTAAGATGTTTGCAGTGGTGAACATGCTCCCTGCCCTGCTGCTCGCGATGCCGCTTTCCGCGCTCTGGACGCACTTTTTCGCTTAAGTTTGCGACGAAATGGTGAGAGAGTGTGCAGTCTGCACCGAAAACAACAAATTTCGTTGACGCCGGAAGGAGGATCGGGTTTAATGCGCCCCGTTGCCCGGATAGCTCAGTCGGTAGAGCAGGGGATTGAAAATCCCCGTGTCCTTGGTTCGATTCCGAGTCCGGGCACCACTATTTAAAGAACCCGCCCAAAAGGCGGGTTTTTGCTTTTGGGCTAGTCTAACAGCTCAATGCTTCCTTCTTTTGTTCTTAGCCAACGCGGCGCTTTTAACGTTTCGGCGTAATATCCCACCAGTTCATACAGTAAATCACTGATGACTCTTTCGGCTTCCACCGTCAGAGACCCACTCACTATCAATTGTGTCAGTACCTGGCAGTAATGCCCCACCTGGTCCGCTTCCACTTCAAAAGCAGGTACATGCAATGGTATTTCATCCACCGTCAGGCTCTCTTTTAAAAACTCCGGCACAGGTTCCATCAACGTCGGTTGTAATAAGGCCAGACAGGCACAAAGCCGCCCGCACAACGCCATTTTCTGCACAGGATCATGGCACTCCACCAGCGCTTCACTAAAACGCTCGCAGTTGTCCGCGAGTTCCGTGAAGTCGGTTTTGTGATTGAAGGAAACGGTAAATAAAGGGTGAATCGATGTTGGGATAGTAGCCATAGTGGCATCCTCCTGTAACGTTTATATTTCCGTCACTGGAGAGGTCAATCTCACGGGTGGCGGAACCGAGCAGGGTTGACCTTACCGGCGTTACAGGAAACCGGCGCGCCTTACGACGCCCCCGCCCGGCCCGCCATTGAGGTATAGCCGTGCGTACGACATAAAAAAGACGCTGGCGCGTCATATGTCGCCTGTAACAATTTTCAGGAGGTCAAGCCCGACACCTGATTTTGCAGGTGCGGGTAAAAGATACTGTAATTAGCCAATAGCAGCAAGCGAGGTTATGGAAGATAGCTCGTAGAAAATAAAAAAACAGCTGGTGAAGCAAGTTCTCTATGTATCAGCCCGTTCATTAAACCAAGTCTCTCCTCTTCCACTGCATACAAAACATAACTATGCTTACGGTAAAAAACACGGACATTGATTTGATGAGGGTGGTCAAGCCCATTTTTCTGGTATAAAGCATAGAGTTAAACTTTACAGGCATAATCCTGCCTTTATTGGAGGTATGATAATGAAGGATAATCTTGTTCAAGATATTGCTTATAAACTCTTTTTGTCAAACTCAGATGAAATGGAGTATGAACTCACTGAACAGGAGCTCTCATTTCTAAACGTAGAGAAATCTGAAGGCTACTGTCTAAAGGACGGTAAATTAATCTTTTCATCTTATGAAGACAGAGATCATTATGTTGCCCATCATTATTTCTCAGAAATAGACAGTGATTGCATTGATGCAGAGAAAATCATACTTCAGACTGCTTTTTGCATATGGGGTAAGACTTTGCGTGATGATCGTTCAACCGCAGGTATATTTCTCAGTTTATATGAAGATAAAATCAATATTTGGCATATGCTGCTCGCATCTGAACGTAACCAATATGAAGTTACGTCTCTGTCCGATCAATTTGTAAAACATTCTAAACATCTAGATATAAATACTTTGTTTAATTTTTTCTCCACCATTCACAATAAATACAATCAATATCCTGGAGTATTTACATTGTTAGGAGAACGACTAGCCAATAACCCTCAAGAATGTTATAAGATAATTAATAAATTTCATTCAGATATAAAAAAAGAAACTCTTCACCTCTATAATATTGCCTTATTTTCACTAAGAAAAGAAAACTATACATCAGCTATTGATATTTTGCTCGCTGACATAGAAGAAAATGATGTTATCTTGTCTCCTCAAGCCTTGTGGATACTTGGCAGATATGTTGAGGTGAATAATATAGAATATCGTAACAATGAAATAAAATTAATCATCCAAGAAAAAATCGCTTCTCCGGTTACAGATATTTCCAATGCTGCTATACAAGCAATCGTAAATACGGTAGATAAAATACCTGAATTTTGTGAAGTCATCCTTAATTTGCTCAAGGATAAAAATATAAAAGCAATAGCGTTGCTTTGCCAAAAAATAGCAACAGCTAAAAAGTTACAATCTCATGCTGACTTTCCTGACTGGATAAATATCATCTGTATTAACTCAGGAGATGATATCGAACTCAGAGGGTTAATACTCCATATTTTATCATCACTCACTGAAGATGAAACCAAACATCATTTATTGATTAACTGCCTCTTTGTAATGATAAAGAATGCTTCTATAGTAAGAAAATCTCAGGAATTAGAGAGTTTTTTATATCATGCTACAAAATCCACTGAGTTAATGAATGAGATTTTCACATTGGCACTTATAGATGACACTCCAGAAATCTCTGAGTTTTCACAATTACTATCCACATATTTAATGGTTAATGATAGTAGTAATTCATTAAGTTATAGCCTTCCCATTATTAATAATTTCACTGAAAGAGATTTCATTTTTTTGGTGCGTAGAACTTTGGGTTATATTACTAATGAGAAACATTTAATGTCTTCCATACTTTCATTACTGAATATTGATAACGCAAATAAAAGAACCGATAAAATTGTAATATCTGTCATATCAAATGAAATAGCCATTGATTATCCAAACTATGTTATTGATGTAATACGAGAATGCAAAAATAAAATCAGGAACAAAAGAAATCGCTTATTAAAAATATATGACGAAATACTTGTTCGTACGGAAGACTATCTTAACTCTCTAAAAATATATCCAAGAGTAAAAGAATTCGAACCACCTTCAGCATATGTACTGTCCTTTCAAAAAGAACGGAATAAAGTTATGACCAAAAACCAAGAGGCTATAAATGAAGATTCGCTTGTATTTAAAATAGCTACCCGCATACAACTAAAAGCAGGAATAGGCTCTTTTTATTACAATGATAACTTTGGTACTGGCTATAGTGAACCATCATATCTGTACCCATTTTCGAGTAGCTATTCTCTTCCGCGAAGGTACGTCATGGACAATGTTGGGTATGAATTACGCTTGGCAATGTTCAAGACAGCAAAAAAGGATACAATATGAAAGTACTAATTTCTCAATATATTCGAACATTGAAAGAGAGAAATGAACTCGACAGGCTATTGCCTAATTTATTATTATCAATGAGTATCGTCCCTTTATTTACTACACAAACGGGAACAAGACAATATGGTGTCGATATTGCTGCAATAGGTAAAGATCCTGATGATGGGGAAAAAAAACTATTTATATTTGTAATTAAGCAAAAAGATCTTGGTAGATCTGAATGGGATTCCGGGCCACAGTCCATACGACAAAGTTTAAATGAAGTTTTTGATGTTTACCTTAGAAATCATTTACAACCAAAACACGAAAAACTGCCCAAGAAAATAATTTTATCCACCAGTGGTGATATGAAAGAAGAGATAAATCAAAATTGGGCCGGATATCTTGATGATCATAAACCCCATGAGTTTGATTTCTGGGGAGCAGATAAGCTTTCCACTTTTATCGAAAAATACATGTTAAACGAGCATATATTTAACGATATTGACAGAACCGATTTAAGAAAGTCGCTATCATTGATTAGTGAAAATGATTATTCACGGATTGATTATCATCGGTTACTACTAAGAATCCTGATGCTTGATGATGAGGGGAGAAAAACTAAAGAGATCAATAAAGTAGAACTGGAGAAGTCAATCCGCACCTGCTATCTCGCGGCTAATATATTAGCTTACTGGGCAATACAGGATGGCAACACTAAGCAAGCTTTGTTTGTATCTGAACGATGTCTACTATGGGTATGGCACCGCATCAATCTTGAAAAAGATCCAGAAAAATACTTCCCTGCGTTTGAAGTTATATGGCAAAGTTACATTAACATTTCAGCTGAATATTTTTCCAAAGTTCAACCATATTTCCATGGAAAATATATTCTTTCTTCATATTCAACTGAAAGTTCACTGGTCAACATAACTGTATTTGAACAAATTGGTATACTTGCAACTCTCGGATTAAATAATTTTTTCCTCGCCCATAGGAAAGATAATAATGGTGGTGCGCTTCAGATTCATAATGCCGATATCGTTGCCGATAGCTTGTGTGCGTTAATTATAAACAATCCCGCATCTGGTTCGCCACGTCTTGATGAGAATGCCATTGAAATTGCTCTTGGATTAATATTTCTTTCGCTGATGGGGAGAAAGGATGCTGTCGAAAAATGGCTTAGAGAACTAATTTGGAGGTTGGACTACGTACTCAGGATTGGACGAGAACATCCGATATCAACAGATTCTATTGACGATCTTATTAGCATGGAATGCAATAGCGATGATGCATATTTAAAAGAAAAAACAACAAACATGTCCTGGATTATCCCCACTTTAATGGGATGGTGTGTGATACTGGAAAAAGAAGAAGGATATTCCGCATTATTAACTGGAATAAAAGATTCATATAAAAATATATGCTCCCAGCTATGGCACCCAACGAATGACCTTTATAGACACCTTTACTTTCATCCAGCTCAATCCTTCACTGGTGAGACCGAGGCACCAATAGCTTTTCCGGATAATATGAATGATTACAAGAAGAGAATGGATGAACTACGTAAAAACAAAAGATATAATATTTTTAAAGAGTCAAGTGCGACACAGGCAGGTTTAATTATACTCGATTTTATTGCCTGCAGACATTTTAGAACTCCTGTACCCGCTGTACTTTGGTATGGCATGCAAAAAAAAAACAGAGTGATAAATTACGTTTTTCGGTTTTATATCATGCTTCACCAATGGGCGTTATCTTAAAGCCCATTGGTCCCTTTTGAAGTACCTTTTGATTCATGGTGTTGCCTGCACGAACTGGAAGTGCTCTTCATTCAATACGAAAGAGTTCTATATCTCTGCTAAATACTCGCCACCAAATCCCCCAACGTCACCATCAATATCATCGGATCCATCGGCGATGGCTCAAACCCCACCCGCAGATAAAATTCCCGCGCTTCATCCGACAGGGCATGAACCAGCATTCCGCGGATGCCGATGCTCTCCGCCACCTGGATCACCCGCAGCCCGGCGTCGCGTACCAGCGCCCGACCAACGCCCTGCCCATGAAGAGACTGATCTACCGCCAGGCGTCCCAGCACTACAACAGGGATGGGATCGGGCATATTGCGACGAAAGCGGCCGGGTGCCGTATTCGTTGTGACCGCGCTGGACGCCAGCGCGTAATAAGCCAGTACGTTAGAATCTCCGCCACAACAGACAAATGTACGCGATGCACCACTGGCCTGATTTTTCATCGCCCGCTGCTTAAGCCAGTTATCCATCGAATCTACCCCACAGCAAAATGGAGTAAGAATATGCCCGGCTCGAAGGGGCACTGGGGCAGAGATCATTTTTCCTGCTCCCACGGCGCAAGGGTCTGCATAGTTTTACGCAGTGCGGCATTAGGTGCTGGAGCCTGATCCAGACGGGTCAGAAATTCCTGATAAGCCTCTGGATCGGCCATTATGATGCGTTGTTCGATCAGTGCCTCTTCCGCAGCTGCGCGGGCTGCTTCCAGCACAAAGTCAGTACGGTTTTTCCCTCTCGCTTTCGCTGCCCGATCGATAAGATCCCGCTCGGCAGGCCTGATGCGCAGGTTAAGGGTTTCGCGTTTCACCGCCATAGTGTTTGCAGCTGGCATGGTGTTGTCCTCCTCTGTTCAATGGATATTAAGTATACAACACGCGTAACGCAGATGTCATTACAACGCTTTAAAAGGCACCGAACCGAAAGGACTTCAACTTATTTATATCCACGACACCCTGACCACTGCGCCAGCAGCGCATGCAGTTTAGCTGGCTCCAGAGGCTTGCGGAGCACCAGATACCCTTCCTGCTCCGCCTCCAGCAGAACCGGTGAATTAAATTCGCCGCTAACTATCGCGCCGCTCATATCCGGCAGACGGTCAAAAAGCGCTTTCAGGATATCGAAGCCGCTTTCGCCGGATCGCAGACGCTGGTCGCACAGCACGGCGAACGGCGTAAAGCCGTCGTCGATTATGGCAAACGCTTCTTCAGCCGAGGCCGCACAGCGTACGTCGATTCCCCAGACGCTCATCAGGCTCTCCCAGGCAGACGTCACCAGCGGGTCGTCATCGACGACCAGGCAGGAACCGTGCAGGGGCGCATAGCGTACCGGCGTGGCGGTGTTGTCAGCGGCGGGCGGGATATCCGGCGCAATGTCTTCACCAACGTATTGGGTAAAGCGCATCCAGAAGCGTGAGCCTTTACCTTCAATGGATTGCATCCCGTATTTCACCTTCATCAGCTTGGCACAGCGGGCGACTACGGCCAGTCCCAGCCCGTGTCCGGCGCTGTCGATCTTCCATGCCAGCTCGGGGCGGTAGTAAGGTGAGAAGATTTTGCCCTTCTCTTCATCGGCGATACCGACTCCCGTGTCCCACACCTCCACCATACACTCGTCACCGCGCGGTCGGATGGCGACCAGCACCCCGCCCTGGAGCGTGTAACGAAGGGCGTTTTGAATCAGGTTAATCAGGGACTGTCGCACCAGCAGCGAATCGCCCATCACGTAGATACGGCGTTTAGGCCGCCGGATGCACAGCCTAAGCGCGCGGCTGTTGGCCTCTTCGCGAAACAGCGTGATGACCGAGTCGAGCAGAGCACCGATATCCACTTTGGCCGGGGCAGAGAGGACATTCCCGGATTCTATTTTGCTGAGATCGAGCAGAGAGTTGAGCATTAAATGTACCGAGCGAACGCTCTGCTGCAGGTCAAGAAGCTGTGGCGTCAGGCTGTCGTCCCGGTTTCGGTGGAGGATGGCTTCGATCAGAAAGCCCATAGCGTGTACGGGCTGGCGCAGATCGTGGCTGGCGGTGGTCAGAAACTGATTTTTATCCAGCAGTGCCTGCTCCGCGTCCTCTTTGGCCTGACGAAACTGTTCCGCCAGGCGTGAGCTTTTTTCCTCAAGCAGTGCCTGCTGAATAAAGAACGCATGGGAAGTTAACGCATGGCGGTAAATTGCGAAGCCGTAAAGCAGATTCAGCATGAGCACGATGAACATCAACTCATCCAGCCGCCAGATAATACCGAGGTTCAGCACCCCCCATGAGGCGAAGAAAAAACGCGTAAAGGTGCTGATGACCGGCGTCAGATGCGTCGCATTGGCGGCGACGATAGCGGCGATGCTGATATTAAGTAACAGGAAAAAGTCAAAATTCTGCGTCTGTGGAGTAATTAAATAGAGCGAAGAAATGCCCAGCCCGTGAATAAAGGCGATATTATTAATACGCGGAAGCCAGCGTCGCAGGACGTCCCTATCACCGTTTTCTTTCGCTTCACGCTGATAGCGTCGGTGCAATAGTCGTATCGCCACGGCACATAGCAGATAAATAATTATCCAGATAATCGTTGGGCCGAGGTCGTCCCCAAGCATATAAATCCAGATGGCGAAAGGAATACCCACAAAGGGCACAGCACTAAAGCTAAATACCAGCCGCAGAAAGGTGTTGTTTAGCAAACGGATCTGCGCCGGAGCAGAGATACCTTCGTTTTGTAAGCTCTGGAAAAACCTCATTCCGACGGTTCCTGCTTGCCGTGCAGAAGCGTGATGGCTTCGACCCGGCTGTTAACACCTATCTTTTTCAATATATTGCTGATGTGTTCTTTGACCGTGGGCTCAGAAATTGAAAGCTGTGCGGCGATTCGTTTATTTGGCAGGCCGCGCATAATCATATTTAATACGTCTATTTGTCGCGGCGTTAAGTTAAATTTACTTAACTTCTCATTATTTGCCTTAACGGAAATTTCGTTTCCCTCAGGAAACCAGGTCTGATTATCACTGAGTGCGAAAACGGCCCGCGAGAACATCTCAGGTGGCTCGCTTTTCAATACAAAACCGTGGCCCCCGGCGGCATTAACTTTGCGCCAGATATCATTATTGTCATCCCCGCTGACCACCAGGAGTCGTACCTGTGGGTAAAGTTGTTTTACTTCTTTGAGTAATTTCAGGGCCGTTCCGGAAGAGAGCCAAAAATCGATTACCAGCAAACGTGGCGGGCCATGATCCCTAATTTGGCGGTAGCAATCATCCTCATTCGTCACCACACACGCCTGTTTAAACTGGCAATGTGTAATCAGAAAATTGGCGATGCCGCTTGCTACCAATGGATGGTCATCAACGACTAACGCATAATTCTGTCCCAAAGGAGCCTCCTTTTACCTTCGCATATCTTAGAGTACAGATGAATTATTATCTACCCACCCTACTTTAGGAGGGTTTTTTCGATTAGGAAAGAGAAATATATTATTCGCTGATTTGGGTAAAAGAAAACATAAATACAATCAGTGAAATTAACTGGTTGGATATCAAGGATAATTTATGAAAAAACCACTAATCGTTTTAACCGTTACGTTGATGCTAGCCGGTTGTTCCACGTTGAAAACCGATCAGGCTATTCCACTCCTGCAAGCAGAGACCGCTAAAATGCTGGGACTGGGCTCATCGGATGAAATAACCGTGACCAACGTTAATGGCGCCCAGCCGGACGCACTGGGAGGACAAAAACTGTCTTATCGCGCCACGACAGAAAAAGGGCGTATTTTCGATTGTTCATCAATGATGATGCCGGGGATTTTAGGATCCGCACCGACGCTAAGCGCGCCAACCTGTACACCTGTTGTCACACATAAATAATTAACGCCGCATCAAAAGGCGTACATAAATAACGCCTTTTACATTTTCTGACGTATCTGAGTTTTCATAAAAACGATTTTCCAGACATCACGCTAATGAGTACGGAGATAGCCCGTGAATAACTCTACATCGCATGCTTTAGCGGTTAAGACGCCGCTTTCCAGACTTTACCTCGCTCTATTTTCCGCGCCGCTGTTACTGTTTTTACCTGCCGATATCGCGCGTGCAGCCGATGCCTTTTTTGATGGCGACTCGCGTATTACCGAAACGCTGGGTTACACCGGAGATGTTTATGTTGGACGTAATCAACGCGGAAACCTGCTGATCGATAATGGCAAAATCACCGCCTATAACATCAATATCGGTCGGCTGTTCGACGGCAAAATTTATGAAAGCGTGGTCACGGTCCGTGGGCCAGACGCTGAGCTTAACGCGGTGAACGATCGGTACGTCCTGCGCGGCGACCTGAATCTTGGCCTCGGCACCCTGCGAGTCGAAGAGGGCGCGCTGGCGAGCGCAAAGGAGATCGTTGTCGGCACCACCCGGGGCTACGACAGCCACCTTATCGCCACGGGTGCCGGCTCTCGCGTGACCAGTAATTTTCTGAGCGTAGGCACCGATCTGGGCGCACGCTCCACGCTGGCAATTGAGGACGGCGCGGCGCTCAATACCGCCTACGATGCGCGCATCGGGAATGGTACCGGGCCGGGTGAAACCGACACGCTGAGCCCGAAAGCCACCGTCACGGGGAGTGGCTCACAGTGGAACGTTGGCCGTACGTTGACGCTTTATGGCGACCTGGACGTACTGAACGGCGGAGCGGTTAACGTTGGCGGCGTGCAGGTGGCGGGCGTCTCCGGCGCAGGGAAAACCGCCGAATTGGTTATTGCGGGCAAGGACTCGCGCTTTACCAGCGGCAGCAGCGTGAGCGTGGGCGATTACGGCAATGGCGTGCTGTCTGTGATTGACGGCGGTTCATTTTCCGCTGGCAGCAATGCGCTGATCGTGGGGACATCGGGTTCCGGCTCGAACCGGGGTGCGCTCATCATCGGCAGCCGCGGCAATATGGACACCGGCACGGGTTTAACTGAGCCAACGCATGGCACGGCGGGCGGCGCAGGTACCCTCGATGCGAAGACGGCAATCAGCCTGCGTGGCGGACTGTTCGGCAGCTATGTCTACTTCAACCATACCGACGGAAATTACATCTTCAGCAACACGATGAGCGGTGAAGGTGATGTGATCAACACCTCCGGGCAAACGACGCTGAACGGCGATCTTTCCGCACTCAAGGCGAACGTAACCGCGCGGGGCGGTAAAGTCATCATTGCCAGCAATATTAATACCCAGCCAGAAGACGATATCTTTGACGTCCAGACCCTTAGCGCGGAGAACGGCGGCACGCTGATCCTCAATGCGACGGCGGGTTCAGACGTCAGCGACGGGGTGGGTTACAGCAGCGCCGCGTCAATCAAGTCCGGCGGCACGCTGGGCGGCAACGGGACGCTGGGCCAGACCGAGATCCTGTCCGGCGGACATATCTCGCCCGGCGACGGCAATATCGGTACGTTGACGCTGAAACGCTATCTGAACTTTATCGGCGAATCCTTCTATGACGTCGATATCGCAGGAGATGGCCGCAGCGACCAGCTACTGGTATCGGGCAAAACCACCATCAGCGATCGGGCTAAGGTACAGGTCACCGCGCTGGATCCGCAAACCAGCTATAAAACGGGCCAAAGCTACCGCATTTTGACCTCCGACGGGGGAATTGACGGTGAGTTCGCCGGAGCGATTTCCAAATCCGCCTTCCTGGACGTGGCGCTTGAGCAAAGCACCAACGCCGTCGATCTGACCATCGCGCAGAAAGAGACCGGAGGCGAAAATCCTGGGGGCGAGAACCCGGGCGGTGAAAACCCCGGAGGTGAAAACCCGGGCGGTGAGAATCCTGGCGGTGAAAACCCGGGCGGTGAGAATCCTGGCGGCGAAAACCCGGGCAGCGGCAAGCCGGGCATTTTCCAGACCGTGGCCCAAAGCAGCAACCAGTGGAATACCGCTGGCGCGCTCTCCACGCTGACGCAAAGCGGCCCGTCGCTGGCGCTGTATAACTCGCTGCTTCTGCTGAGCGCGCCGGAAGCGCGCGAGGCGTTCAACCAGCTGTCTGGTGAAGTTTATCCATCAATGCAGTCCAACCTGATCGCTGGCAGCACGCAGGTGTTTAACGTGTTAAACCAGCGTATGCAGCGCGCGTTTGATAACGACAGCCTGCCGATCCCACCGTTAGCCATGTCGCTGGTGCAGCAGCCGGAGCCGCAAAACAATGGCGTCTGGGGCCAGACCTTCAGCTCCTGGAGCCGAAACAGCGGCGACGGAAACGTGGGCAAGCTGGACGGCAACACCACCGGCTTCCTGCTGGGGGCAGATCGCAAGCTGGCGGACCATAATGTGCGTATCGGCGGCTACTTCGGCTACAGCCGGGGTGATTACGACGTCGACAGCCGTCGCTCCTCAACGGATACCGACAACTATCACCTTGGCCTGTATGCGGCGGGTCAACAGGATGCGTTCTCCCTTCGCGGCGCGCTGGGTTACACCTGGCACAAGATCGAGGGCGAGCGCAATGTTGATTTCAGCGGCTTCTCGGATCGGCTGAAGTCAGATTATGACGCTAACTCGCTGCTGGCGTTTACCGAAGCGGGCTACCGTTTCGGCCAGCCAGACAGGAATATTGAGCCGTTCGTCAATTTATCGTACATCCGGCTGCATACCGACAGCTTCAGGGAAGACGGCGGTGCCGCTGCGCTGAGCGTCCGTAACGAAACGATGAACACCTTCTATTCCACACTCGGGGTGCGCGGTGTGACCGAGCTGCCGAAGAACGTTAACCTCTACGGTTCGCTGGGCTGGCAGCACGCTTATGGCGATAAGAATACCTCTTCGCGCATGGCGTTTGCGGGCAGCGACGCGTTCATTACTCAGGGGCAAGCCGTGGATGAGGACGTAATGGTGGGTGATATCGGCGTGAGCGTACAGCTGTCGCGTGCTGCGACGCTGGATGTGGGTTATCAGGGACAATATGGTGCGGATACCCGCGTCAACTCTGTTAACGCCAATCTGCGCTGGTCGTTCTGAATTATTTCCATTAAAAGAACCCGCCCTCGTGGCGGGTTTGTGCTTTTGGCTTCTGACGAAGCTAGGGATCGTTCCCAGCCGCGTCCAGCAGTTTGTTTTTGAAGATAAACAAACACGCCTCGTTGAAGTTCCCTGCCCCTAACCGCTCCGATAGCGCCGTTCGCTTGCGATAGAGGCTTTTAACCGACATATTCAGCTTATCTGCAATCTCTTCCATTGACCTCCCTGCCTTCAGCAACCGGAGCATTATCGCTTCATGTCTACTCAGCCGTAAGTTAAGCAGCCATTTGGTTGTCAGACGCCAGCCTTTCATATCAAGCACCAGATTGAATAACGACGCCATATCCGGAGGCGTAAGCGACGTGTTCATAAACAGCTTCATACTGTGCAGATCCTCCTCTCGAGGGCGCATATCCAGCATAACGCAGCAGATCGTTTTTCTCGTTCTGGCCGGATGGCGTATCAGGTAATCATATAAACGGAGCGGCGTACGGCTATCAATCAGTACAGTATATTCATTTGCGTCGGTATCAAATATGTTTCTGTCTATCGAACAGAGGCAAATTATATCCGGGAAAAATAGCCGCATCCCCCTGACAAGAAAACAATCCTGAGTCACTAACACTATTGAAGTCGCCACTAATCATCCCTTTTAGATTAAAGCAAGCCCGCCTTTTAAGAAACAAGGACGCTTTCGTTTATAGCGCTTTACATTAACGGCAAATGTTTTCTGGCTTTGATCATCCCTCAATATGACATTGGTGAGCTAGACTTTTTGCAGACTATCACTCAATGCCTGGCGTTAATTATAAATAAAAAAGAATTTCAGAAAAGTCACTTCTCTGAACATTAAGAATTTTTGTCATGAAACTTCCCAAACATGCACCAGAAAGTACTTTAATTAACTCAGCAGAACTTCATTTCAAATATAAAAAAACTGCAAACAGCAAAAGAAAAAACATTTAATATCAATCAGTTAAAAAGAACAATCCTGCACTGAATTATCTAAAAAACTTACTTCTTCCAGAATTATCTCAAAACCTCCCAGCCGCTTTTCAACTTATTTATCCCCCAACACATCGGGTGTACATTAAGCCCAATCAGACCACTGAGATGAGGGCGCATAATTACCTTTAAGTAAGTACCCCATAACGTAGCATCATTCAGATTTAATGTTCTCCTTTATGCCCTTTAACGCAGAGTTAAAAGGCGGCCGTGTTATGCAATGGATTCACGATAAACAAATGGCAAATAGATATGGAAAGATCGCTTAGCTTCACTACGTTATTCTTTTATCGCACCACAATATTATTGCTCCTGCTTTTACTCTTTCCTGTTCTGGTTCAGGCTGATGAATCCGTTTATGAGCATCAGATACAACAGGCACGTAACGGTAATTACGCTCTGTTTCTTGATTACCTACAGCGCTATGAGCAACAGCATGCTTTAACACCTGGACAGGTTGCGGACTGGTTACAGGTAGCCTCCTGGGCAGGACGCGATGATGAGGTTATTCGAGTCTGGCAGCGTTATGGTATTTATATGCCGCTTCCCGCTCGCGCCATCGCTGCTGTCGCTCAGTCCAGAAGAAACCAAAAAGCCTGGCCATCCGCCTTATCGCTGTGGAAAGAGGCGCTCAGCCTTGCGCCGGATAACGACGATTACCGCATCGGCTATGTTAAGACCCTGGCCGATGCCCGCAGAGATCGCCTCGCGCTTTCGAAAGCCCGGCAGTTGGTTAAGGACGATCCTTCTCCCGCGCACCTTGAGACGCTCTCCTATGTCTGGATGCGCCAGGGAAAAAACGGGGACCGGCTGCTGGCGGACATGCGCGCGCTAAACGCCGCACCAGGGAATAACGCCCTTCTTCGCGAGACGATCGATGCGTTAACGGATAACCGGGTAAGCACGCCCGCACTCTGGCTGTCGCAAAGCGCAGCAATGTCTCCCGCGGAGCGTCGCCGCCTTGAGCGTAACGCCGCGGCTGAAAAGGTACGCCTGGCGGATGTGCCTGGCAGAACGGAGAAAGAGCGGCTGCGGCTGGCACAAAACGCATTAGATCGCTATCACGTCCTGCTTTCCCGCTGGCAAAACGAACCGCAGGCGGCTGAAGACGTCATCCTTGCCCGTATCGATCGGCTTGGCGCGCTGTATGCGCAGGGTGAT
The DNA here is from genome assembly GCF_050030745.1 of Enterobacter cloacae complex sp. 402C9. Lineage (NCBI taxonomy): Bacteria > Pseudomonadati > Pseudomonadota > Gammaproteobacteria > Enterobacterales > Enterobacteriaceae > Enterobacter > Enterobacter cloacae complex sp. 402C9. Next base: position 3,907,387 of record NZ_JBLGUW010000001.1, read on the forward strand.
TACCGGCAGGTTATTAGCGAATATGAGGCGCTGACGACCGCACAGCATCCGGTGCCGGACTGGGCCATCGGCTGGGTGATCTCTGCATATTTGCAGGAGAAAAACACCGTCGCCGCCTTCTCGCTTGTACAACGCTATCCATACTACGCCTCCGATCCGCAGGATGAGGAGCATGCGCTTTTCTACGCCTGGCTGGATACGGGGCAGTATCAAACCGCCCGCCGCTACGTTGAGCGCGAGACCCTCAGCGTTCCCTGGACCCGCTACGATTTCGGATCCCCGACCGCGCAGCCGAACGATAGGTGGCTCACCGGACAGTCACTCAAACTTAACTATTTGCTGGCGACCAACGCCCTGCCCGAGGCCGAAAAGCTGTCGTATCGTCTGGCGTCAACGGCGCCGGGAAATCAGGGATTACAAATTGATTATGCCGCCCTGCTTCAGGCCAGGGGCCTGCCGCGCGCGGCCGAGCAAAAGCTTAAACAAGCAGAGGCGCTCGAACCCACGAATCTGGAGCTTGAAAAACAGCAGGCTTACGTCGCAATGGACCTTCAGGAGTGGCGCCAGATGGATTTACTGGCTGATGACGTAATTGCTCGCGCCCCCGCCGATCGCAGCGCCCGCCGCCTGGACAGGCTCAGAGCGGTCCACCATATGTCAGAGCTGCGTCTGAACGCGGGTAAAGGATTGCACTCAGATAACCCCGTCAGCGGTAGCCACGACATGAGCTGGGACGCCACGCTCTATGGCCCACCCGTGGCAGATAACTGGCGGCTATTTGCTGGCGCCCGCTATGTACAGGGGAATTTCGACGAAGGTAAAGGCATCAGCCGCCACCTGTTGGGCGGCGTTGAGTGGCGCCCACGTGACCTCACGCTCGAAGCCGAGCTCTCCAGCAACCGCTATCACGGCACAAACAGGCCGGGTGCACGGCTCTCAACAACCTACAGCCTGAGTGATAACTGGCAGGTCAGCGGTAGCCTCGAGCGCTTATCACGCGCGACACCCTTACGGGCATTACGCAATGGGATCAGTGCCAACCGGGGTGAAGGTGGGGTGCGCTGGTATCAAAACGAGCGACGTGAATACCAGTTCAACGCCGCCGTCAGCCGCTTCTCAGACCACAACCGCCGTCAGGAATACACCCTCTCCGGGAAAGAGCGTCTCTGGCAGACCCCGACCCTGACGCTGGATCTCGAACCGGGGATCGCCTCCAGTAAAAACAGCCTGCGGAATACGCTCTATTACAACCCGGCACGGGATCTGTCCGTGACGGCAGCCCTGTCCGTTGACCATGAGATGTACCGCCACTACGACACCCTCTGGAGCCAGCTGTTCGTGGCAGGCGGCGGCAGCTACTGGCAGAAAAATCAGTCGCCTGGCGCCATTACCCTGCTGGGTTACGGGCAACGCATTCAGTGGAACAACGTTGTCGATACTGGCGTGATGCTGAACTGGGATAAACGCCCTTACGACGGCAAACGCGAGAGCAATCTCTCCGTCACGTTAGATGCGACTTTACGCTTTTAAGGATGAATATGCTGAATACACGTTTTTCTGTAAGCCTGATCGTCATCGGCTGGCTCTGCCTCAGCGCGAGTCTCTGCGCGCAGCCGCTCTCCTTTATGGCTCCTGAAGAGAGGCCGCAGCTGGAGGCCAGCAAACCCTGGCCGGAGAATCAGTTTCTGGTCCTGGCCTACCACGACGTCGAAGATGATGCTGCCGATCAGCGCTACCTCTCCGTTCGCACCAGCGCGTTAAACGAGCAGATAAGCTGGCTTTTGCACAACGGCTATCACGCCATCAGCGTGCAGGACATTGTGGATGCGCATGAAGGAAAAAAAGCGCTGCCGCCGAAAGCCGTTTTGCTCAGCTTCGACGACGGCTACAGCAGTTTTTACACCCGGGTCTGGCCCCTGCTTCAGGCCTGGAACGTTCCTGCGCTGTGGGCGCCGGTGGGCAGTTGGGTGGATACGCCGGCAAATCAAAAAGTTAACTTCGGCGGTCTGATGACGCCCCGCGATCGGTTCGCGACATGGGACATGGTACGCGAGCTCAGCCGCTCCCCGCTGGTTGAAATCGGCTCGCATACCTGGGCCTCGCATTACGGCATCCCGGCCAACCCGCAGGGAAGCCGTGAACCCGCTATCGCCAACCGTTTTTTCGATAACGCGACGGGGCATTACGAAACCGATGAACACTTCAACCAGCGGATCGCCGCAGACGTACGGAAAGTCACCGAAAAAATCACCCAGGTGACGGGAAAAGCGCCGCGTGCCTGGGTGTGGCCCTATGGGGCTGCCAACGGTACATCGCTCGCTATCGCCCAGAAACAGGGCTATCAGCTGGCCTTTACCCTGGAGGACGGGCTGGCAAACGTGCGCGACCTCGGCAACATCCCGCGCCTGCTGATTGCCGGAAATCCGTCGATAAAAACCTTTGCCAACACGGTTAGCCGCGTTCAGGAGTTTGACCCGGTGCGCGTCATGCATGTTGATCTCGATTATGTCTACGATCCCGATCCGACCCAGCAGACGAAAAACATCAACAAACTCGTCCAGCGGGTCTACGACATGAAAATCAGCCATGTGTTTCTCCAGGCGTTTTCGGATCCGCGGGGCGACGGCAGGATCGGCGCGCTCTATTTCCCCAACCGTCGTCTTCCGGTCCAGGCCGATCTTTTTAATTTTGTCGCCTGGCAGCTACAAACCCGCGCGGGAGTGAAAGTCTTTGCGTGGATGCCGGTCCTCTCTTTCGATCTCAGTCCAGCCCTGCCGCGCGTGCAGCTCCGGGATCGCCAAACGGGAGAGTTGACCGTGGCCGCCGAGCCCTATATCCGGCTCTCCCCATGGAGTGCGCAGGTTCGCCAGCAGGTGACGGAGATCTATGAAGATCTGGCCCGCTATGCCAGCTTCAACGGGATCTTGTTCCATGACGACGCGGTGCTGACGGACGTTGACGATGCCGGACAGGAGACGACCCGGCAGAAGAGCCAGCAGCTTATCGGCTTTACCCGCACCCTGAGCCAGGCGGTGAAAAACATCCGTGGCCCGCAGATCAAAACCGCGCGCAATATGTTCGCCCTCCCCATTCTGCAGCCCGAAAGCGAAGCGTGGTTTGCGCAAAATCTGGATGATTTTCTGTCGGCCTACGACTGGACGGTGCCGATGGCAATGCCACTGATGGAGTCCGTCCCGGCAGAAGAGAGCAATGCCTGGCTGACGCGTTTAGTCAACGCCGTCGCCGCACGCCCCGGCGCGCTGAATAAAACGATTTTTGAGCTACAGGCCAGGGACTGGGCGCAGAAACCGCAGCGTGCCGTAGCCGATGAACGTCTGGTGGGGTGGATGCAGGTGCTCCAGCTGAACGGCATCAAAAATTACGGTTATTACCCCGACGACTTTCTCAACAACCAACCTGATATTTCGCGTATCAGGCCTGAATTTTCTTCGTACTGGTATCCTGACAATGACTGATCGCATTATCGCCTTCTCTATTTTGTGTCTGGTATTCGGGTTGCCGTTAGGCGTAGCCGCGCTATTTACCGGCGAACTGATTCTGGACTTTGTCTTTTTCTGGCCGCTGTTTATGTCCGTGCTCTGGGTAACCGGCGGCCTCTATTTCTGGTTTCAGCTTGAACGGCACTGGTCGTGGGATAACGCAACACCCGCGCCCGCCTTAGCCGATGAACCGTTAATCTCGATTCTTATTCCCTGCTTTAATGAGGAACGCAACGCACGGGAGACCATTAGCGCCGCGCTGGGTCAGCGGTACTGGAATGTTGAGGTTATCGCCATCAACGACGGCTCTTCGGACAATACCGCGCAGGTGCTGCATCAACTGGCGCAGGAGCAGCCGCGCCTGCGGGTGATTAATCTCGCGGAGAATCAGGGGAAAGCCGTGGCGCTCAAGGCTGGTGCGGCGGCGGCCCGGGGCGATCTGCTGGTCTGCATTGACGGCGACGCCCTGCTCGATCGCGATACGGCCGCGTATCTGGTGGCACCGCTGATTCAGTATCCCCACGTTGGGGCCGTCACCGGAAATCCGCGTATTCGCACGCGCTCAACGCTGATTGGTCGTATTCAGGTGGGCGAGTTTTCTTCCATTATTGGTCTTATCAAGCGAACGCAGCGGATCTATGGCCGGGTCTTTACGGTCTCCGGCGTCATCGCCGCCTTTCGCCGACAGGCGCTGGCGGATGTCGGGTACTGGAGCCCGGATATGATCACAGAGGACATTGACATAAGCTGGAAGCTTCAGCTGCGCCACTGGGATATCTTTTTCGAGCCGCGGGCGCTGTGCTGGATCCTGATGCCGGAGACGCTCAAGGGGCTGTGGAAACAGCGTCTGCGCTGGGCTCAGGGCGGTGCAGAGGTGTTTCTGGTTAACCTGCGCAAAATGGCCCGCTGGGAGCATCATCGGATGTGGCCCCTGTTTCTCGAGTACGCGCTGTCAACGCTGTGGGCGTTTGCCTATGGAGCGACCGTGGTGTTGTTCATTCTTAGCCATATTATCCCTCTTCCCGCGAATCTGGCCGTTGCGAGTCTGTTTCCCCCGGCGTTTACCGGGCTGCTGCTGGGGGTGATGTGCCTGCTGCAATTCCTCGTCAGTTTGTATATCGAGCGGCGCTACGAGCGGAAAGTGGCAGGCTCGCTGTTCTGGGTGATTTGGTTCCCGATGGTGTACTGGATGATTGGCCTGTTTACCACCCTCGTGGCATTTCCGAAAGTCATGCTTAAACGTAAACGCGCCCGCGCGCGCTGGATCAGTCCGGACCGGGGAAAAGGGAGCATTCAATGAACGAGAATACGTTAATTTTGACTGAACATCGGCTGGCACCGCGTCTTTTCGATGCCGCATTAACGCTGATAGCCTGGGGAGGATTCCTGTTTTTCCTGTATGCCAGGCTGTGGATGCAGTTAACCGAGGCGAGCGATCACCGCTGGAGCGTGATTATCGCCTCTTTTAATACAGTACTGGTCTATCTGCTGATTGCCGCGCTCAACGGCTGGCTGCTGATCCTGTGGTATCAGTACAATCGCCGCCGCGCGCATGTGAGGCGGCGTCATCCGCAAATGTTGCGCCATGACGAGCTTGCCCAAAGTTTTAACGTCACGCCGCAAATTATGTCCGAGATGAGCCAGTACAACCTGCTGACGGTCTATCATGACCAGATCGGCCGCATCATTGATCTGAAGATCAGCGAGCAGCAGGTCGAGGAAGAAGAATAATAAAAAGCCCCCGCAGCATACCCTGCGGGGGCTTTTTTATAACAGGGAGACGTTATTTATCCTTCACCACAATCAGCGGTTCAATATCGCTCTCTTTCTTCACCACCAGCGAGTCATCCCCACGCAGACAGGTTCCGCCATAGTTTCCGCCCACGGTAAAGGTGCAGACCTGTATGTATCTGCCGTCAACCTTTGGCAGGCACCATAGCTGCTGGTAGATATTTTTGCGGTCAACAAACTTGCCGCTGGACTGGTCCAGCAGTTGATCCTGGGCGCCGATCAGATCGATATTGCTCCCGCAGCGTCCGGCTATCGGTTTAACGGCATAGCCTGTCCGTTTCAGCAGCGCATTCACCTCAAAATCGGTATCCAGCAGGTAACGGTGGTTCGGGAACAGCTGCCACAGCACCGGCAGGATCGCCTTGTTACCTGGGATCACCGTCCACAGCGGTTCAAAGACCAGCACTTCCGGGCGCAGCAGGACGTCAATCAGGCGCACTTCACCTTGCGGGTGACCGGTACGGATGGGCACGGCGGCGTACTCGGTTTCGCTCACCTCGCGGATCTGCTCGATCGCCGTTTCCCACGCCCAGGTTTTCCATACGCAGTTGACGTGACGGCCTTCATCATCAATCAGTTGCCCGGCAGCATCCCAGCTCAGCGCGCCCAGTCCATGCAGGATTTTGGTTTCAAACCCGGCCTGGATCAGCGAGCGCTGAATAAAGAGCGCGTGGTAATCCTCTTCGATATCGTTGTCCTGCATGATATGGACGAACGGCCGCGCGTGGCTGTGCTTCCAGGCGCCGGTCAGCTCTTCCAGCAGCCCTTCCGCCGGATTGTGGCCGGTGCCGCGATAGCCGTTTTTCACCCACTCTTCAAGAATCAGCCCGCCCTCGGTATGGCAGGAGGCGGAGTCCGCGTTGTACTCGTAAACCTTAATGCCGCGCTCATCCATGCAGAAATCCATACGACCGGTGATCATATGGTGACGACGCCACTGCCACGAGAGGCGCAGACGCGGCCAGAGAATTTTCGGGATGTCGAAAAGCGCGAGTAAGCTGTCGTCTTTCAGCACCTTGTCGGTGGCATGAAGGTACATCAGGTGCAGTTCGTTGGTGGCTTTGATCAGCTCCTGCTCGGCACTTTCGGTAATGGTGAAGTACTGGCAGGGATCGTTGTTAATAACGTGGCCGTTCGCGCGAATGTACGCCTGTTGCAGGGCGTCGTTTTCATTGAGCCATTTTCCGTCGAACTGACGGTTGTTCTTCAACCGCGCGCCGCTGATTTTCAGCAGCTCACCGTCGATCTCCGGCTGAGGAATACTGTGTTCCGTCTCCTCCGTCTGGATCATCCAGCCAAGGATCTCGGTATCGCTGAACGTATCATGAAGCGTATAGCAACCGTTCTCAACGCTCAGACGCAGCTCGCGCGTCCACTGCTGCCCCATCGGCAGCGGAGAGTGAATAACGTTCTGCTCGGCAATGCGCACTTTGTCGTCCAGCAACTGGGTGATGACGGCCACGTGTCCGGTCTCTTGAAACTCACCGCCCTTTTGCCAGATGAGCAGCGCACCGGCCTGCGGCGCGCGTTTTGAGCCATTAGCAAAGGCCTGTAGCGGCAGGATGTTGTCATTCACCACCTGGCGTAAAAAACGCAGGGAGAAGATCTCCCACGCCATCCCGACGTCGGTAAAGACAAACCCGTGGTTGAGAAACAGGAAACGGCGCGCAAACTCAACGCACTGCCATTTATGGCCCATGTATTCGTTGCCGATATAGCTGCGGAATTCCGCGTCTTCCGGGTAGTGCCGCGGATCGAGACTGCCGTAATTTGAAGAGTAAATCGCCACGCCACCCGGCGCATAACCTAATAACGTCCCGAAGGGTGCGTCACTGCTTAACGTTCCTTTACGCATGTGCCCAACCTAAAACAGGCAGGCGGCAATTTTTTTGTGGGGTTGTCGTCGTCTGCACGTTGTAATTAACTGACAGAGGTGGCGTTATCATACACCCGCCCTGCCCATTACGCTCGCATCGTTAAACGGTTCCCCTATCTCCTGCTACACTGCCTCAACACAACACCAAAAAGGCAGGCCAACATGTCAGATAACACCTATCAGCCACCGAAAGTGTGGGAATGGAAACAGAATAACGGCGGCGCGTTCGCCAATATCAACCGTCCCGTCTCGGGCGCTACGCACGAGAAAGAGCTGCCTGTGGGCGAGCACCCGCTCCAGCTGTACTCTCTGGGTACACCGAATGGACAGAAAGTTACCATCATGCTGGAAGAGCTGCTGGCGCTGGGCGTGACGGGCGCGGAATACGACGCATGGTTAATCCGCATCGGTGAGGGCGATCAGTTCTCCAGCGGTTTTGTCGACGTGAACCCGAACTCGAAGATCCCGGCACTGCGTGACCACTCCACCACCCCGCCGACGCGCGTCTTTGAATCCGGCAATATCCTGCTCTATCTGGCCGAGAAATTTGGTCACTTCCTGCCAAAAGATCCGGCTGGACGTACGGAAACCCTGAACTGGCTGTTCTGGTTACAGGGCGCGGCCCCGTTCCTCGGCGGCGGTTTTGGCCACTTCTATAACTACGCGCCGGTGAAGATTGAGTACGCTATCGATCGCTTCACCATGGAGGCTAAACGCCTGTTCGACGTGCTGGACAAGCAGCTGGGGCGCGGTCGTTATGTAGCGGGTGAGGAATATACCATCGCCGATATGGCGATCTGGCCGTGGTTTGGCTGCGTGGCGCTGGGCAGCGTCTACAACGCCGCCGAATTCCTCGACGCCGGGAAGTACACCAACGTGCAGCGCTGGGCAAAAGATGTGGCGAATCGCCCGTCCGTTAAACGCGGGCGCATTGTTAACCGCACCAACGGCGAGCTGAACGAGCAGCTGCATGAGCGCCATTCAGCGAGCGACTTCGATACCCAGACGGAAGATAAACGTCAGGATTGACCCATGACCGGGCGGTTCGCCGCCCATCTTTTGCGATGAGAAAAATGAGTCAGCACGCGTGCGCAAGGATCCTCGAATGTCAGACCAGACGCTAAAAGCGACCCGACAGCAGAGCATCATCACCCTGCTGAGTAAAAGTGACTGGCTGACCACCGATGCCCTGGCTGAAAAGCTCTCCGTCAGCAAAGAGACGATCCGCCGGGATCTGAAGTCGTTACAGCAGCAGGGGAAACTTCTGCGCCAGCACGGGCGTGCGCGTCTGATTCACCCGGACAGCCGCGACAGCGGTGAACCCTTTGGCGCACGCCTGAAAAGCCATTATGCCGACAAAGCCGATATTGCCCGACACGCGCTGGGCTGGATCAGCGAAGGGATGACCATCGCCCTCGACGCCAGCTCGACCTGCTTTCATCTGGCGCGCCAGCTTCCGGATATCGAACTCACCGTGTTTACCAATAGCCTGCCTGTCTGCCACGAGATGGCGAAGCGCGAGCGGATCACGCTTATCTGCTCCGGCGGAACGCTTGAGCGTAAGTATCGCTGCTATGTTAATCCGGCGCTGGTGACGCAGCTTAAAGGGCTGGAGATCGATCTGTTTATCTTCTCGTGTGAAGGGGTTGATGAGCATGGCGTCCTTTGGGATCCGTCCGAGCACAACGCGGGCTTTAAGGCTCTGCTGTTAAACCGGGCCAGCCAGTCGCTGCTGCTGATCGACAAAAGTAAATTTATGCGGGCAAGCGAAGTGAAAATCGGTCAGCTGTCGCAGGTGACACAGATTATTCAGAGCGATAAATGTCAGGCCGCCAGAGACGGCCTGACGCGATGATGTTACGCGGAGAGACGGAACTTCTGCACTGAGCGCTGGAGTTCTTCGGTCTGCCGTTCCAGTGCGGCCGCAGCGGCGGAAACCTGCTCCACCAGCGAGGCATTCTGCTGGGTCACGCCGTCCATCTGCGTGATGGCTACGCCGACCTGAGAAATACCTTTGCTCTGCTCCTCTGACGCGGTGGCGATCTGCTTCATAATGACGGTCACCTCCGTCACGTCGCGCAGGATAGCTTCCATCGTCGTGCCGGTATCGTTCACCAGCTGCGCCCCCTGCTCCACGCGGGCAACGGAATCCGCAATCAGCCCTTCGATCTCTTTTGCCGCATTCGCGCTGCGGCTGGCCAGATTACGCACCTCACCCGCCACGACCGCAAAACCGCGCCCCTGCTCCCCGGCCCGAGCCGCTTCCACCGCGGCGTTCAGCGCCAGAATATTGGTCTGGAAGGCGATGCTGTTGATAACGGTAGTGATTTCAGCAATTTTCTTCGAGCTGTCCGAAATGCCGCTCATGGTCGTGACCACATCGTCTACCAGCGACCCGCCGCGGCTGGCCGTACTGGAGGCGACATCCGCAAGCTGGCTGGCCTGGCGCGCGCTTTCGGCGTTCAGCTTCACCGTTGCGGTAAGCTGTTCCATGCTGGCCGCGGTCTCTTCCAGCGCAGCGGCCTGCTCTTCGGTACGCGAAGAGAGATCGTTATTCCCGCTGGAGATCTCCGTTGCCCCGCGCCAGATATTCTCGCTGCCGGAACGAATCGTGCTGACCGCCTCCCGCAGGCTGTCCTGCATGGCGCTCAGCAGCGGAACCAGTTGCCCCACGCAGTTGCGGCCAATGGGCTCAATCGGCTGGCTGAGATCGCCCTGCGCAATCTGGCGGAACTGCTGACGGATACGCTCCAGCGGTTTTACCAGCAGCGCCACCAGGTAGCGGTCGGTGAACAGCAGGATCAGCAGACCCACGATCGTGGCGGTGATAATCACCGTCCGGGTCATGCTGGTCAGGCTGTCGACCACAACGCGCGTACTGTCGAGCGCCTTCACCGCAGAATTGTTAAAGTTCTCAACCGCGGCGCCAAACGCGCGGCTTAGCGGCGGCGTAACATTGTTGGCATGCTGACGATAGCCTTCGAGCGTCGCCTGCTTTGCCTGCACCATCTGAGGCGTAACGCCCCGATCGAGCAGCGCCTGCCAGGTGGAAATCACCTGCGCAGAGACCTTTTCATCCATCGGGCCCGGGGAGATAGCTTTCATCTCTGCCAGCTTTTTACTCATGTTATCCAGCGCCTGCTGAGCAGGAGCCAGGTCCGGCGTGCCGCCCGCTGCTTTAGCTTCCATCGCCCGGCTCAGGCGGGTGACGAAACGGAAATACTGATCGTTGCCCTGGCTCAGCACCGTCATTTGCCTGACCAGCTGGCGGTCAACGTCATTACCATCAGAAACACGAGACAGAGACCAGGTGCTGTAAAGCCCCACGCCTGCCCACATGACACAAAAGATCCCCAGTACCGTCAGCATGACGAAACGGATGGTGAAATTACGAAGCATCTTCATTGAGTATTCCTTGCCGTGAGGGTGAATTCGCCCAGAGGCGAGTACTACCCTCGTTATCGGCAGGGACAGGGGAAAAGATAACCCTTTGTGATGATTTATTTAAGCAGGGCTTATCATTCCAGATATTTTTTAAACCAGCTTAACGTTCTCGACCAGGCCAGCTCGGCTGCGGGCTGGTCATAGCGTGGGGTAGAATTGTTGTGAAATCCATGGTTTACGCCGGGGTAGATATACGCTTCATAAACCTTATTATTTGATTTCAGCGCGGCTTCATAGGCAGGCCAGCCCTCGTTAATATTTTTGTCCAGCTCGGCATAATGAAGCAGGAGCGGCGCGCTAATTTTTGGCACATCCTCCACCCGAGGCTGACGACCATAGAAGGGCACCGCACAGTCGAGTTCCGGATACGCTACGGCGGCGGCATTCGATACGCCGCCGCCATAGCAAAAACCGGTAATCCCCACCTTACCGGTGGCTTCCGGATGATTTTTCATAAACTCTATGGCGGCAAAAAAGTCGTTCATCAGCCTTGTCGGGTCGACCTTCTGCTGCAAAACCTTTCCTTCGTCGTCGTTGCCGGGGTATCCCCCCACCGAGCTCAGGCCGTCGGGAGCCAGCGCGATATACCCCGCTTTCGCCACGCGTCGTGCCACGTCTTCAATATACGGATTCAGCCCCCGGTTCTCATGCACGACCACTACCGCGGGCGTTTTCGCGGTGGCTTTGGCCGGCTTCACCAGGTAACCGCGCACTTCGCCGTGACCATTGGGCGAGGGATAAGTGATGTATTCCGGAAGAATATCGGGATCGGTGAATTTAACCTGCTCCGCGAGGGCGTAGTTGGGTTTAAGCATATTAAACAGCATCAGCGCCGTTACGCCGCCTGCGGCATAGCGCGCCGCGAGATTCAGAAATTCGCGTTTGCTGATTTTACCGTGGGCGTAATAGTCATAGTAATCAAGCAGCTCTTGCGGAAAATATTTGGCAGTCAGGCGCGTCATCGCTTATCTCCATGATTTATGATTTGATAAGCTTAGAATAAAAACGCTGTTTCGAAAATTCACCGATAAGAAAGGAGACATCATGTCCTGGCACCCTTACACCGGCCGATACGAAAACATGCAGTACCGATACTGCGGCAAAAGCGGCCTGCGCTTACCGGCGCTGTCGCTGGGTCTGTGGCACAGCTTTGGCCACGTTCAGGCGCTCGATTCCCAGCGCGCGCTGCTGCGTAAGGCCTTCGATCTCGGCATTACCCATTTTGACCTTGCCAACAACTACGGCCCCCCTCCAGGCAGCGCTGAAGAAAATTTTGGCCGCCTGCTGCGAGAAGATTTTGCCGGGTATCGCGACGAGCTGATCATCTCCACCAAAGCGGGCTACGACATGTGGCCAGGACCGTATGGTTCGGGTGGTTCACGTAAGTATCTGCTCGCCAGCCTCGACCAGAGCCTGAAACGCATGGGCGTGGAGTATGTGGATATTTTCTATTCTCACCGCGTAGACGAAAACACGCCGATGGAAGAGACCGCCGCCGCGTTGGCACACGCGGTGCAGAGCGGAAAAGCGCTGTACGTCGGCATTTCGTCCTACTCCACGGAACGCACGACGGTGATGGCCGAATTGCTGCGCGAGTGGAAGATCCCGCTTTTGATCCACCAGCCGTCTTACAACCTGCTTAACCGCTGGGTCGACAAGACTGGTCTGCTGGACGCGCTGGAGAAAAACGGAACGGGCTGTATCGCCTTTACCCCGCTGGCGCAGGGCCTGCTGACCGGAAAATACCTGAACGGTATTCCGGACGGTTCACGTATGCAGCGCGAAGGGAAAAAAGTGCGCGGCCTGACGGAGAAAATGCTGACCGAAGCCAACCTGAGCAGCCTTCGTCTGCTGAACGAGATGGCGCACGCGCGCGGGCAGACGATGGCGCAGATGGCGCTAAGCTGGCTGTTGAAAGATACACGTGTAACGTCGGTGCTGATCGGCGCGAGCCGCCCGGAGCAACTGGAAGAGAACGTTCAGGCGCTGAATAACCTGTGCTTTACCGAAGATGAACTGACGCGGATTGACCAGCACGTGGCGGATGGTGAGCTGAATTTGTGGCAGGCGTCGTCGGATAAATAAATAGTGCGGTCCGATGCTTTCGCCCCTCACCCTAACCCTCTCCCCAGAGGGGAGAGGGAACTTGAACACCCTCTCCCCTCTGGGGCTGAGGGATCCCCAGTAATTTTTTTATGCAGAAGCAATAAAGTTGCTTTCTAAATGACTGAGGGCTGTCAGCGATGCCCTGGTCCGGCTGTAAATCGCTGAGGCGTTTCCTGCAGGCCGGGGCGAGGCGCAGGGATGCGCCGAGAGGGCGGCTTTACAGGGACGTTGCCTCCGCCCGTACCCGATAAGCCGGAAGGAATAAGCCGAGGGCACCGCGAAGCGGCGATTTACCGCCGGGAGCCCGGGTCGCCAGGGTGGTGGCGACTGAGCCACCCTGGCACGTTCACCGGTCATGTCGTTACAGAGTAGTAAGGAACATAAAGTGAACGGAATGACCACCACCGCCGTATATTCCCCTCACCCTAACCCTCTCCCCGGAGGGGCGAGGGGATTGCTCAGTGCTCGCATTAATTTGTGGGGAACCCTCAGCCTCTGGGGAGAGGGCAGGGTGAGGGGCGCTGTAAAATTTATTTCTTACTGATCTTATCCAGATATCCCATCACAAACGCCGACAGTACAAACGTCAGGTGGATAATCACATACCACATCAGCTTATTATCCGGGACGTTTTTAGCATCCATAAAGACACGTAACAGGTGAATAGACGAAATCGCCACAATCGACGCCGCGACTTTATTTTTCAGCGATGAGGCGTCCATTTTCCCCAGCCAGTTGAGCTTTTCTTTGTGCTCGGCGATATCAAGCTGAGAGACGAAATTCTCATAACCGGAGAACATCACCATCACCAGTAATCCTCCTACCAGCGTCATATCCACCAGCGACAGCAGAACCAGAATCAAATCGGCTTCTGCCACGGAGAAAATGTTTGGCAGGACGTGGAATATCTCCTGGAAGAACTTGATCGTCAGGGCGACCAGCGCCAGAGAGAGACCAAAATAGACGGGTGCGAGCAGCCAGCGAGAGGCATACATTGCGTTTTCAAAGAAGCGTTCCATAAAATCCTGTCTGCAAACGAAACCAGCGCTCAGTATATCTCAACTATACCTCGTTGGGATCCACATCCGGACGCGCATACTCCGGCCAGACCAGTGCGACCAGTTCCGGGTAGGCTTCCAGGCTAAACTCGCGAAAACACTGGCGCAGATTTAATACGTCTAAATCGGAATACGACACCTTCTCGCCATTCAGACAGCGCTTTTTGATATTGTCGTAATATTTATAGACCGCCGAATTAAGGTCGCTACAGCGGCGCTGCGCGTCGAACAGGCCGGGCGTATCATTAATTTCGGCCATTTTCATTCGCTTAATTGTCGCATGGAGAAAATCGATATATTCGTGATTCACCCGCCAGTACCAGACTGGCGTCACGGCGTTCATCAAGACGGAGAAATGATCTTCCCCCTCCTCTTTGGACATCAATTCAGGCTGCGGTGGTTCACTGGCGTCATTTGACACTTTCGTTTTATTGAACTCTTGCATCAATAAAAGCACGCCAGCGGTCAGTAATAGTAACGTTACGACCGTGAAGAAAATGCTGTTCATGGGTAGGCTCCATTTTTTTTGATTTTAAAATTGCCTCATGATATTGTCAACGAATCTCACCCTTTTTCCAACCCCACCCTTTTGAAATTAAAGGAAATTAAAATGCTGCCCGACAATCTTGTCCCGGCAAAGTACCACATTACGCCTGTGGAACAGCCTTCGACGGAAGCAGATAAAGAGGCGAATTTCACTCAAGGAAAAAGAAAACTCTCCGACTATGAAGCCGATATATTAATTGGTGTTTCACGCACCGGCAAATCCCGTAATATGGTGCTGGAAGAGCACGATCGTCATTTAAAAGAACGGTTATTTCGTGCCATCAAGATTGAAGCTTTAGTTCATCTGCTAAATGATTTACAGGCCGAAGGGGAAATAGATGCCCAGGCTCTAAGTCAAATAATGGCCGAGAAAACACAGCAAATAAATGAAGCTGGCAATGAAATTTGGCTTAACTTAATTACGCGTGAAAAAAACAATCCCATTTTTTATAACCTGGGGGATGATTAACGTGAATGATGATAGCGGTAATAACGTTTATTTGACTTTAGATGATAAGAAAAGCGATGAATTTATCTTAAAGCAGAATCTTGACGCCCTGAAAAAGATAAAAAATGACGAGATGACGCGAATAACGCAGGACTTGGTTTCGATTCCGGCCACGCTGGTGCGCCTGAAATGGCAGAACCGTCGGGAAATTTATGCCTTGCAGGCCAAAGAGGAGATTTACGGCGCGGTGATGAACGCCATTATTGAGCTGCGCCCTGAGCTTAAAGAGAAGATCCTTGGGCGACTGGAGACGAACTATCAGTACCTGCTGGCACGCGAGACAGCCACCCTGCGCCTGACCCGTAAACTCTCGGAAGGCAACTATCGCACATCAAACGTCACCTGCGTGGCGCTCGATGAAGAGGCGTCAACAACATCTTCTAACTGCTGACAACGTGGTTCGCCCGGCGGCGCTAGCCTGAGATTGTAGGCCGGGTAAGGCGAAGCCGCCACCCGGCACGGAAGGCGGCTTCGCCTTCGTTTTACTTCGCGGCCGCTTTCTCTTCGCCGACCAGGCCAATCTTCAGGTATCCCGCCTGATGCAGCGTGTCCATTACCTTCATCATGGTTTCATAATCGACGGTTTTATCCGCGCGGAAGAAGACGGTGGTGTCTTTCTTGCCGCCGGTCAGCTGGTCCAGCGCCGGAATAACCGAGGCATCCGTCACCGGATCGTTGCCCAGGAACATGGACTTATCGGCCTTCACGGACAGGTAGACAGGCTTTTCCGGACGCGGCTGCGGCTGGCTGGAGGACGCTGGCAGATTCACCTTCACGTCCACCGTCGCCAGCGGCGCGGCAACCATAAAGATAATCAGCAGAACCAGCATGACGTCGATAAACGGCGTCACGTTGATCTCATGCATTTCACCGTTATCGTCCAGATTTTCATTAAGACGCATTGCCATACAATCAACCTACGCGCAGTTTGGACGCCGCATGCACCGGTTTAACGGCGCTGGCGTTCAGGTCCAGATCGCGGCTTTGCAGCAGCAGAACCTGCGCGGCAACGTCACCCAGTGTGGCTTTGTAACTGCCAATCATGCGCGCGAAGATGTTATAGATAACTACCGCAGGGATAGCGGCAACCAGACCGATAGCCGTTGCCAGCAGCGCTTCTGCGATACCCGGCGCGACGACCGCAAGGTTAGTGGTCTGCGTCTGGGCGATACCGATAAAGCTGTTCATGATGCCCCAGACGGTACCGAACAGGCCGACGAACGGGGAGATAGCGCCGATAGTCGCCAGGTAGCCGTTACCGCGGCCCATATGACGACCCACGGCCGCAACGCGACGCTCCAGACGGAAGCCGGTACGCTCTTTAATGCCTTCGTTATCTTCACTGCCTGCGGAGAGTTCCAGCTCGTTCTGCGCTTCGTTCACTAACAGGGTAGTCAGGCTTTTCGCATGGAAGGATGAGGTGATATCAGAAGCCTGATCCAGAGAGCGGGCTTCCGCCAGCTGCTTCTGCTCACGCTTGAGGCGGCGTTTTTGTGAAAGAAGTTCGGCGCTCTTGCTGAAGAAGATAGCCCAGGTGATCACGGACGCCAGAATCAGGCCGATCATCACAACCTTAACGACGATGTCAGCATGTTGATACATGCCCCAAACGGAGAGATCCGTCTGCATCAAATTATTACCCACTCTGTATCTCCAGGACGCAAATCACACAATCTGAACGTAATAATATCAAAACGTCGTCGAATTGATAGTAGTTCTCATTAGTATTTACATAGTGCCGTAATTTTCGCTCACTTTCCTTGCGCTTACGCAGTAAAAATTTCTTATGCGAATATTTGATAATATTTTCTGCTTATTCGATAAGCATCCGGATGCACATCCTGACAATCGTGGTAGTCTGGACGTCCAGACGTATAAAACTAGGGTTAGCGAACATGACTAAAAAGCAGCTTGAGACCACGCTGGTGCAGGCAGGACGCAGTAAAAAATACACCCAGGGCTCGGTCAACAGCGTGATCCAGCGTGCCTCCTCGCTGGTGTTTGATACCGTCGAAGATAAAAAAATCGCCACGCGTAATCGCGCGAAGGGCGGGCTGTTTTACGGTCGCCGTGGCACGTTAACCCATTTCTCGTTGCAGGAAGCCATGTGCGAACTGGAGGGCGGCGCGGGCTGCGCGCTGTTCCCGTGCGGTGCGGCGGCGGTCGCCAATACCATTCTGGCGTTTGTTGAACAGGGTGACCACATCCTGATGACCAATACCGCCTACGAGCCAAGCCAGGACTTCTGCACCAAAATACTCAGCAAGCTCGGCGTCACTACCAGCTGGTTCGATCCGCTGATTGGGGCCGGTATTGCCGGGCTTATTCAGCCCAACACGCGCGTTGTGTTCCTGGAATCTCCCGGCTCCATCACCATGGAAGTGCATGATGTCCCGGCCATCGTGAAGGCGGTGCGCAGCATAGCGCCGGAAGCGATCATCATGATCGACAACACCTGGGCGGCAGGTGTGCTGTTTAAAGCCCTGGAATTTGACATCGATATCTCCATTCAGGCGGCGACCAAATACCTGATTGGCCACTCAGACGGCATGATCGGTACGGCGGTATCTAATGCCCGCTGCTGGGAGCAATTGCGTGAAAACGCCTACCTGATGGGCCAGATGGTGGATGCCGATACCGCCTACATGACCAGCCGGGGCATCCGTACGCTCGGCGTGCGTCTGCGTCAGCATCACGAAAGCAGCATGCAAATTGCACAGTGGCTGGCGCTGCATCCGCAGGTGGAGCGCGTTAACCATCCGGCGCTGCCGGGCAGCAAGGGCCACGAATACTGGCAACGTGACTTTACGGGCAGCAGCGGGTTGTTCTCATTTGTTCTTAAGAAGCGCCTGAATGACGCCGAGCTGGCAAGCTATCTGGATAACTTTACCCTCTTCAGCATGGCCTATTCATGGGGTGGGTTTGAATCGTTGATCCTGCCCAATCAGCCGGAGCAGATTGCGGCCCTGCGCCCGGGCGGCGAGGTGGACTTCGAGGGGACCTTAATCCGCCTGCATATCGGGCTGGAAAATGTGGACGATTTAATTGCGGATTTATCGGCAGGATTTGAGCGCATCGTGTAAAGTGCTGGCTGACATGTACTCCCTGGACGCTATTCTGAACACCGCAAGCAGAAAAGTCTGTATGAGATGCGCCTGCGATCAACCCCGACAGGCAAAATTGGGAGTACAATAGCGTTATATCTGCTGTTCCACAGGAAAGTCCATGGCTGTTATTCAAAATATCATCACGGCGCTCTGGCAACACGATTTTGCCGCGCTGGCGGACCCACATGTCGTCGGGATTGTCTATTTCGTGATGTTCGCGACGCTGTTTCTGGAAAATGGATTACTGCCAGCCTCATTTTTACCCGGTGACAGCCTGCTCCTGCTCGCAGGGGCGTTAATCGGCAAGGGCGTGATGGACTTCGCACCAACAATGGTGATCCTCACCTCTGCGGCCAGTCTCGGCTGTTGGCTGAGCTACCTGCAAGGGCGCTGGCTTGGAAACACCCGCGTGGTGAAAGGCTGGCTGGCGCAGCTGCCGCATAAATATCATCAGCGCGCGACCTGCATGTTTGACCGTCACGGCCTGCTGGCGTTGCTTGCCGGGCGTTTTCTGGCGTTCGTTCGCACCCTGTTGCCTACCATGGCGGGTATTTCAGGCCTCTCTAACCGCCGCTTCCAGTTCTTCAACTGGCTGAGCGCTCTGCTCTGGGTGGGCGTGGTCACCACGCTCGGCTACGCGCTGAATATGATCCCCTTTGTTAAGCGCCATGAAGACCAGGTAATGACTTTCCTGATGATCCTGCCGATTTTCCTGCTGGTTGCAGGGCTGGTGGGGACCATTGCGGTGGTGATCAAGAAAAAGTATTGCAGCGCATAAATAAAAGCCGGGTGGCGCTACCGCTTACCCGGCCTCCGTTTCCCCTCACGCTCCCTGCATGGTTCTGATACGTGACGCATCTTCCCCCGGCGTGACGCCGAAGTAACGCTTAAACTCCCGACTAAACTGCGACGCGCTTTCATACCCGACCCGCATCGCCGCGGCGCTGGCCTTCATGCCATCGTGGATCATCAGCATCCGCGCCTTATGCAGACGGTAAGTTTTGAGGTACTGCAACGGCGACGTGCTGGTGACGGATTTAAAGTTATGGTGAAACGCCGAGACGCTCATATTGGCTTCCGCCGCCAGCTGATCAACGCTGAGGTTTTCCGTGTACTGGCTCTCGATGCGCTTCAGCACGCGACTAATGAGGCTGAAGTGCGTTTGCCGGCTTACCAGCGCCAGCAGCGCCCCGCCGCCCGGTCCCAGCAGCACATGGTAAAGAATTTCTCGGATAATCTGCTTTCCGAGAATACGCGCATCCAGAGGCCTTTCCATCACGTCTAACAGGCGTTCAATCGCGCAGAGAATTTCCTCCGATAGGGTCGCGGAGTTGATACCGCTTGCCGCCATCGACGGCCGGAAAAGTTCGTCCTCCCCAATCTCCATCAGCAACTCCTGCAACTGGAGAATGTCGACGTTGACGCGGATCCCGGCCAGCGGTACCTCCTCTGTCGCGAAAGTTTCACATTCGAAGGGTAAAGGTACAGTCAGAAGCAGATATTCATTGGTGTCGTAACGGAACACGCGCTCATTGATATAGCCAATCTTATGGCCAGAAAAGAGAAACACGATGCCGGGCTGATACATCACCGGGGTGCGCGTTCCGGGCTGGGTACCGTAGAGCAATCGGATATCCGGCAACAGCTCAGCCGAATCATTTCCGTTATCTATCAGTCTTTTAATCTGCGACGTTAGCTGGCGGCAGATGGCATCACGGTTCATTTTCAGTTACTCCGGGTACGGTTTCCGACGCTGACAGTGTGCGCATTTTCTTACCGTTTCTCCAGAGCGCTGTAGAAATGGGCAAGACATCGGCAGGAATGTGCATTGAGAGGATAGCGCCTGCCCGCCACAATGTGCAGCATCAGGTTGCCTTCTGCGCCACCACGATTTTTTACCCACTACAGGGAACAAGCCATGAACAACTTTAATCTTCACACCCCAACCCGCATTCTGTTTGGTAAAGACGCTATCGCTGACCTGCGCGCGCAAATCCCGACGGACGCCCGCGTCCTGATTACCTACGGCGGCGGCAGCGTGAAAAAAACCGGCGTACTGGATCAGGTTTACAGCGCTCTGGAAGGGCTGGACGTACGCGAGTTCGGCGGTATCGAGCCTAACCCGTCTTATGAAACGCTGATGAACGCGGTAAAAATCGCCCGTGAGGAGCAGATCACTTTCCTGCTGGCGGTGGGCGGCGGTTCCGTGCTGGACGGCACCAAATTCATCGCGGCGGCAGCGCATTACGCTGACGGCATCGACCCGTGGCATATTCTGGAAACGGGCGGCAGCGACATCAGCAGTGCGATCCCGATGGGCTCCGTGCTGACGCTGCCGGCCACCGGCTCTGAGTCCAACAAAGGCGCGGTCATCTCCCGTAAAACCACCGGTGACAAGCAGGCCTTTATGAACGAACATGTTCAGCCCGTGTTCGCGATCCTCGATCCGGTTTACACCTATACCCTGCCTGCGCGTCAGGTGGCGAACGGCGTGGTCGACGCCTTTGTTCACACCGTTGAGCAGTACGTCACTTACCCGGTGAACGCCAAAATTCAGGATCGTTTCGCGGAAGGCATTCTGCTGACGCTGATTGAAGAAGGTCCGAAAGCGCTGAAAGAACCTGAAAACTATGACGTGCGTGCTAACGTGATGTGGGCTGCAACACAGGCACTGAATGGCCTTATCGGTGCAGGCGTGCCACAGGACTGGGCGACCCATATGCTCGGTCACGAGCTGACGGCGATGCACGGCCTGGATCACGCCCAGACGCTGGCGGTGGTTCTGCCTGCGCTGTGGAATGAAAAACGTGACGCTAAACGCGCCAAACTGCTCCAGTACGCCGAACGCGTCTGGAACATCACCGAGGGTTCCGACGATGCGCGTATTGATGCCGCGATTGAAGCCACCCGTCACTTCTTTGAAAGCCTGGGTGTGCCAACGCGTCTCTCTGACTACGACCTGGACGGCAGCTCCATCCCTGCCCTGCTGGCGAAGCTGGAAGCACACGGTATGACGCAGATCGGCGAGCACGGCGACATCACCCTGGACGTCAGCCGTCGTATTTACGAAGCGGCACGCTAAGCGTTTTTAGGATCCTGACTTTCGTTTTTTGACATTTCGTCCAGACTTAATGCACATCACATCGTCGGAGGTTCCCTCCGGCGATGAGCACCTGAAGGAGGAAAAATGGCAAACCAAACCGTAATCAAGCTACAGGACGGCAACGTGATGCCCCAGCTGGGGCTAGGTGTATGGAAAGCCGGTAACGACGAGGTCGTCTCCGCCATTCATAAAGCCCTGGAAGTCGGCTATCGATCCATCGATACCGCCGCCGCCTATAAAAACGAGGACGGCGTGGGGACCGCGCTTGCCAGCGCTGGCATTCCCCGCGATGAGTTATTCATCACCACCAAGCTGTGGAACGACGATCAAAAGCGTCCCCGCGAAGCGTTGCAGGAGAGCCTGGAGAAACTCCAGCTCGATTTCGTCGATCTTTATCTCATGCACTGGCCGGTACCGGCTATCGACCATTACGTTGATGCCTGGAAAGGGATGATTGAGCTGCAAAAAGAGGGGCTGATTAAAAGCATCGGCGTCTGTAATTTCCAGGTTCATCACCTGCAACGCCTGATTGATGAAACGGGCGTCGCGCCGGTGATTAACCAGATTGAGCTACACCCGCTGATGCAGCAGCGCCAGCTTCATTCGTGGAACGCCACGCACAAGATCCAGACCGAATCCTGGAGCCCGCTGGCTCAGGGCGGCGAAGGGGTGTTTGACCAGAAAATCATTCGTGAACTGGCGGATAAGTACGGCAAAACGCCGGCGCAGATCGTCATTCGCTGGCATTTGGATAGCGGTCTGGTGGTGATCCCGAAATCGGTCACGCCATCGCGTATCGCCGAGAACTTCGACGTCTGGGATTTCCGCCTGGATAAAGACGAGCTGGGTGAGATTGCGAAGCTGGATCAGGGCAAGCGGCTTGGGCCGGACCCGGATCAGTTTGGCGGGTAGTTTCCCCTCACCCTAACCCTCTCCCACAGGGAGAGGGAATGCTTTCCACCCTCTCCCTGTGGGAGAGGGCCGGGGTGAGGGCATCATCGTTATCCGATCTTACGTTTTCCCGTTTTTTTCGTCCCCGAAGCCCCACCGTTCGAACGCTGATGCACAATTGGCGTGTGCTTGGTCAGCGCCGGGCGCGTATTGCGGTTCTGGCGGCGCGCTTCGCGCATCTCTTCCAGCGTTGGCGCAGGCACCAGGCAATCACGACGCGAGCCGATCAGGTGCTTTTTCCCCATCTCTTCCAGCGCCTGACGGATCAGCGGCCAGTTTTTCGGGTCGTGATAGCGCAGCAGCGCTTTGTGCAGACGGCGCTGTTTATCCCCTTTCGGCACCACCACGTCTTCACTCTTATAGCCAATCTTACTTAGCGGGTTTTTGCCGGTGTAATACATGGTCGTCGAGTTAGCGAGCGGCGACGGGTAGAAGTTCTGCACCTGATCCAGACGGAATCGACGCTGCTTCAGCCACAGCGCCAGGTTCACCATGTCTTCATCACGGGTGCCGGGGTGCGCGGAGATGAAGTATGGGATCAGATACTGCTCTTTCCCCGCCTGTTTTGAAAAGGTATCAAACAGCTGTTTAAAGCGGTCATAGCTGCCCATGCCCGGCTTCATCATTTTGGACAGCGGGCCCTCTTCGGTGTGCTCCGGGGCGATCTTCAGATAACCGCCAACGTGGTGCGTCGCCAGCTCTTTGATGTAGCGCGGATCTTCCACCGCAATGTCGTAACGCACGCCGGAGGCGATCAGGATCTTCTTGATGCCTTTCAGGTCACGGGCGCGACGGTAAAGGTTGATCGTCGGCTCGTGGTTGGTGTCCATATGCTCGCAAATGCTCGGATAGACGCAGGAGAGACGACGACAGGTCTGCTCAGCACGCGGCGATTTGCAACGCAGCATGTACATGTTAGCCGTTGGACCACCCAGATCGGAGATTACGCCGGTAAAGCCCGGGACCGTGTCGCGAATCGCTTCGATCTCGTTAACAATCGACTCTTCGGAACGGCTCTGAATAATACGACCTTCGTGTTCGGTGATCGAACAGAGCGAGCACCCTATAATTCTGATCATTTAGAAATTTTTTTGCGTTTAAAATCAATGAATTGAAAGATTTCATTTTTCTAAGTCTGATAAAACAGATGAAAACCCAACTGACTATACTCATAAAACTCAATCTTTGCGCTGCTGTACGATACCAGTAATTACAGGTGCCGAGTTTAACATCATGAAAAGTAGCCCAATAATGAATGACGCAACGCCAGCTGCGGTGCCTAACTTCTGACTGAACACCATTGAAACAAAGTACATATTTGGGATAAAAACGGACATAGCAATCACGAAAAGTAACTTATTCAGATAATTATTTATTCGGGTCTTAACCTCAACTCTATCATAAAAAGCCATCGAAACGTAAGCAGTTATCAGTGAATAAAAAGACCATGTCATATAGTTAACCGATTCATTAAATGCCTCTCGCAAAAGCAAAGCACTTTCTGTCATTCCCTACCTCATTAAATCAATAGAAAATAAATCTGAATAATTTATTTTTAAAAGAAAAGAACACAACATAACTTCAGTAGTTATGATTAATCTCTGAATGATTATTTCTTAGCAAGATATAACATGCTTAATGTATATCAGGCAATAAAAAAACTCCCAAAGACCACCGCTGTGGTCTTCAGGTATAGGATTTAAAGAACGAACTCAGTCCGGAAACGTATCACTATCTTCTGTAACGTCCGCTTTCTCTGGTAACATTCTGTTTTTAATATACTGTGAATTCCTGCAGATGAGAGGAAAAATCTCCGAGTTATTCATTATACAACTCGTTGCCGTACGGGCGTCCTCCGGAGACCATGATGAAAATGAAAACGTCTGACGGTCAAGCCATTGAGACAATAATACATTATCAACAGAAGCGCTAAACAGCGCCGCAATAGCCCTGCGTTCAACGGCCTTCTCAGGTTCAATAAACGACAACTCATTATGAAAACGGGTAATAATCGCAATACGGCTGTCAATACGAATATGTCTTTCAAGTAAGACATCGTGCAACTCATCAAGTACAGTCTCTCTCTGGGTATCGTCGAGGCAAGACCACAGGAAATGAATGTTCTCGGCATTTGTGACAACGTCTGGCTCTGCATCACGGAACCATGATGCAAAGATACCCACACTACCTTCCATCCGGATATGCTGCCCCTGAAGTTGCATTTGTTCAAGGATAAAGCGCATGTTCACAGGAAGAACCGTAAAACACTCAATAAGCCTTTCAGAAGAACTAAATACTCCACATGCCAGGGCGTTCAGCTTTTTCTTCAAAATATCAAACTGCTCACCTGACTGATATACGTCATGGAGAAATACTGGACCCATAGCATTCACATCAGACTCAATTATTTTCTCTGACAGTGCTTTTTGACGCTCTCGCACAAATATTAAAAGAGAGGTTGCATTTGTAGCTTCTTTGATGACGTCATACTGACCTTTAACAAAGCTCAGGACAGGTATATTCACCAGAAGACCTAAATCAACAATCCTGCCAACAGCATTTTTGATGTACGGCAGAACATTTTTATCCTTAAGTGCTATAAAGATACTCTCGGCAGTACGTAGATAACGAAGATATGCAGCCAAAGCCAGGTCAAACCGTTCCTCACCAATATGTTCACTGTACGACTCGATACCGGCATAGTTACCATGGAGCACCATGTGAGCAACAGCCTGTGCAGCAAATTCCGCAGGGAAGAGATTCCTCGTCGCCGTATTATTAAGATAATATTGATTTAAAACATTATTATTCCAGTCCGGGCTCAGAACAATTTTTCTGAAATGGATAACGTCCTCAACAACCTGACGATTTTTAAGCGTCATTATTGCAGAGCTAACCTGAGCCCCACCTGTACCATCATTCTTTCCAATTACGTTCTGTACCGCCTTCGATGCAATATTGATATGCCGGATAATTCCCGGATTAAAAAGGTCTATCTGAGGTTGCTCAGCTCCATAGCGTAACATCTCCTCCCGACCGTGATTTCCGATATCTAGTGTGCCAATTTTCAGGTTTGACAAGGTCTCTTCATTATTGACAAGGTATTCCACATAAAATACGCCATCTACAAAATTCTCCATTTTATTCAGTAGTGATTCACCGGCCAGAACAGAGTATGAATCAGCTTCCTGCAGCAACGTCTGCGTGGATTCAGCCTCCAATTTTTCTGAATCCTGAATTTCATCAAGTTTACTCACAATAAACGATATTTGCCTTTCGACGAAAGGCTCTAGGCTTATCCGCCCGTCAGCCATCAGTTTCTGCAGACTTAATACGAAACCTTCATCATTCTTTTCTCTGAGTGAAACAGCATAACTCTGATTCAGCATTTGCACTGCGACTTTGAGTTGCGGTTCGGCGAGAGCCTGACACTTCTCATCCATCCGGCTATAAGAAACCAGCCAGTCTCGCATCTGAATATGTGGTGCCACTCGCTGCCATGCTTCAGCGAAACCCCACAAGGCCGTCAGTTCTTCAAGCCGTGGGATATTTATAGCACCAATCGCGTCTTTAAGAGGCGTATCAAGCAACTCGCTCCTGGCAAGCTCCACCGTGGACTGATAGTGGATGCTCATCAGAAATTCGCTCCATCTTTCTGTATCGTTATTAAAAATTCGGGATATTTGTTGATAAGTTAGCGAGAGCATCTCGTCAAAATCATCCGGAGCAATACCGGGTTCGGTCTGACTAGCTTTGGGATCGCGAAGTAATACTTTAATATCTCGCTCCCCGTATCTGACCACCAGTAAGTAGAGAGCAATAAGAATATGGCGATGATCTTCTGTTGCAGGAACGGTAAGGTTCAGAATATGAATATCATTAACAAACTTCTTCATTAATCGCGGTGTGATACGAGGATACTCAGAGGGTTTCCAGCGCTCAAGCAACACCGTTGCTTCCCGGCACGCTATCCCTGCATCCTCATTTACTGTTTCTTTCCAGTACTGCCTTAACGCTTCCTGCCATCCTGCCGAAATAAGAGGAGGAACCTGAAAACTTACAGGAATCCGCTTTGCAATAAACTCACGCCCGCTGAAACCCGCCACAGAAAGTGAGGCTGAAACCTGTCTTGCCGAATAGGGCACCACTATCCTGAAGTGTTCATGAGTGGCTCCGGCAATAAGCTCCATATCACTCCAGAGCTCTTTCACTTTGTCTGCACTGATTCGGTCCAGATTATCAATGATAAGGATGAAGCGATCTCCATGGGAAATGACCTCTTTGGAGGTAAATCCCTGCAGAGCTTCAGCCAGCTCAATAGCTCCGACCTCCTTATTAACTAGCCAAGTCTCTTCAATCCTGTCAGTACTGTTGCGTTTGAACAAATCACCAATACTCGAATACCCTTTCTTTCTGTACCATTCCATGTTCTGCAGGCATGCCAGTCCTGCGACCATAATGGCAGGAGAAAGAAACGCGGCCACCTCAACATAAAAAAGCCACCCTAATAATGACTCCTTGTTAGTAAAATATTGATTAAGGTCTGTTAGCACATAACGAAGCATCTGCACGGAAAGCAATGACAGTAAAATAAAAACGACGGTCAACCAGCTTAGCCTGCTGCTGACCCTCTTGTCGTATTCAACGATGTTACCCAGAGCCAGATTTTTATACTTATCCAACACATCCCGGGAGCCCGGACATTGTAGGCTGACCCCGTGGTGGATGACATCGATAAGCGCTTTTTTAGTTGAGCCATGATGGTAACGTTCTGCATCAAAGTTAATGAACGTAAAATCATCTTTAAGCTTTTTCTGCAGGAACTTCAATATTGTTGACTTACCTGAACCCAGCTCACCTTCCAGACCAATAATATTGACATCAGGTGTCCTGATGATCTGAGCCACATTCTCTGCAACTTTTTCATGACTGCTGCCTCTAAACATATCCTGGTCAGCGGGTGATTCCGTCTGCAATCGTAGAGTCATTCAGCAATTTCCTTCGTTATAACGTAAGATTCTTTCACTATTAGACACAGTACAGAGCCCACAGCAACCAAATGACTGCAGCCGGGGCAGTTTAGTTTTAAGCATGCATAAGCCGATTTCGATGGAATCCCTTTCACACAATAATATTGAATTGAAGCAATGAAAACATTAATGTGTTTGTTGTGACTAGCTGCAGGGGCCTGGAAGAAATTCCAAAGCCTGACAAACCGGAACAGGGCTTGCTCTGCTCCGGTTTTATCCAGTTCATCTTGAAGCCCTTGTTTTTGTTACATATCCCTGCTCACTCTTTCAGCCATTGTTAAGCTTCTTGTGTGTAATCTGCGAATAATACGGATGCAAAATTGATGCAATGGATTATACATACCTACAGCGCACGTTACGCTGAGCTGAATCGAATTTCAGAGAACGTTCTTCGCTATTACCCTGCCCAGCCAGTTGAACACATTTTATCATCCGGCCCCGAGAGTGACATGTTCTCTGCCTGGTACAGCCTTCATCAGAGTCAAACTAGACGTTATTTACAGGCAAAAGAAGACAGCTACAGAGTTTAAGTCTGACATTATTCGTGGCTGTGTCTGCCTTCGGAGTTTTCAGCTTATCCCGATAACAGCGGTTTTGAAAAATTGACGTTTTTTACACCGGTACATTGCCCGAACGCAATCTCCCCCGTAGCGAAATACCGCCCCGCAGAAAATCGTCCATGCTCGGCATGCCCCTGGAACATCAGCATCTTTTCAATAAAGGTTTTACAGCCTATAGTCTGTATAACACAAAATACACCTTACCTGCTGTATTACAGGGCGGTACTCCCTACTCAGTCTGCGAGGCAGGTCACTTATGAATAATCAGTTCCCGATAAAAACGCTGAACCAGCTCAGACCTGTGCTAATCGGGTTTCGCAAAATCAAGGGCTTCACGCAAAAAGATGTGTCTGAGAGGCTTGGCGTAACGCAGCAAACCTATGCCCGCCTGGAAGCAAACCCTGCTAGCGCCAGTATTGATCGTCTGTACAAGGTATTCAGTATTCTGGGCGTAGAAATAACGCTGTCATCTATTTCCCCTTCACCCTTCATTTCCCACACAGAGATGAGGGGGGCATTTGACAGCACTCCCGCCAGACGGGAGAAATGGTGACTATTAGAAGTTTGCTAGTTTTGTCGAATGACGCCAACTACATGTCCGCATCCATCGAGTAGTGGCTTCAAGCCACGATTGTCACTGCCTCCGCTGCCTTTTTCCAGTAACTCTCTCCTTTTAATTCTAATATTTAGGGGTGTCAACGCAAAGCAGAAACGGCACCTTCTTTGCGAGACAGAAATGACCTGTGATTGCCTGGCCGATTTATGGCAGCTAAGTGCGAGAAGCGGATATAGCGAATTCGCCATTGTACGGGATTAGCAGGTTTACTGAAGCAACCTGCGATGGCGTTATGGCAATAGTCAGTCCCCTGTCCAGTCGGCATAGGTGGCCACCTCGTCACCGCCGGGGATAAACTGATTGAAGCCTCCGCGCAAAATCACTTATTCTTTTCCGTTAATAAAATGCAGGAGCAAAGTCATGACTGGCGAAATTCGTGGGCGAGGCAGGCCACGAAAAACAGAGAGTACCTATACAGGGTAAGGGTGCCAACTTACTGATTTAGTGTATGATGGTGTTTTTGAGGTGCTCCAGTGGCTTCTGTTTCTATCAGCTGTCCCTCCTGTTCAGCTACTGAAGGCGTGGTGCGTAACGGTAAAAGTACTGCCGGACATCAGCGCTATCTCTGCTCTCACTGCCGTAAAACATGGCAGCTACAGTTCACTTACACCGTCTCTCAGCCCGGTACACACCAGAAAATTATTGATATGGCCATGAATGGCGTCGGATGTCGCGCCAGTGCACGCATTATGGGCGTTGGCCTCAACACGATTTTACGACACTTAAAAAACTCAGGCCGCAGTCGGTAAACTCACGCATACAACCGGGCAGTGACGTCATTGTTTGCGCGGAAATGGACGAACAGTGGGGTTACGTCGGCGCTAAATCACGCCAGCGCTGGTTGTTTTACGCGTATGACAGGATACGGAGGACGGTTGTGGCGCACGTATTCGGTGAACGCACGTTGGTCACGCTGGAGCGTCTTCTGGGCCTGCTGTCGGCCTTTGAGGTCGTGGTATGGATGACGGATGGCTGGCCGCTTTATGAATCACGCCTGAAGGGAGAACTGCACGTTATCAGCAAGCGATATACGCAGCGCATTGAGCGGCATAACCTGAATCTGAGGCAGCATCTGGCAAGGCTGGGCAGGAAGTCACTGTCGTTCTCAAAATCGGTGGAGCTGCATGACAAAGTCATCGGGCATTATCTGAACATAAAACACTATCAGTAAGTTGGAGTCATTACCGGTGCTCTGATATATTTATTATACTATAGTGGGGTATGTGTTGATCTTAATGTAATACTCCCCTATAGTATAAGAAATACAGAGCAGTGAGGTAAGCAATGCCCAGTACTCCTGAAGAGAAAAAAAAGGTCCTAACCCGGGTTCGCCGTATCCGGGGTCAGATTGATGCTCTGGAAAGAGCACTTGAAAGTGGCGCTGAATGCCGTTCCGTTCTCCAGCAAATCGCCGCCGTCCGGGGCGCCGCTAACGGACTGATGGCAGAGGTGCTGGAGAGCCACATACGGGAAACCTTTGACCAGAATGACAGCTACAGTCATGAAGTCAGTAAATCAGTTGACGATACGATTGAGCTGGTTCGTGCCTATCTTAAATAGGTGAGGCCATTATTACATTGAGGATATATTACGTATGAAATCACGTGCCGCTGTTGCATTTGCACCAGGGAAGCCCCTGGAGATTGTTGAAATTGATGTTGCTCCGCCTAAAAAAGGCGAGGTGCTGATTAAAAACACCCACACAGGTGTCTGCCATACCGATGCCTTTACCCTCTCAGGGAATGACCCTGAGGGCGTTTTCCCGGTGGTTCTCGGCCACGAGGGAGCCGGTATCGTCGTTGAAGTTGGTGAAGGCGTCACCAGTGTGAAGCCGGGTGACCATGTTATTCCGCTCTACACCGCTGAATGCGGGGAGTGTGAATTCTGCCAGTCCGGTAAAACGAACCTCTGTGTATCGGTTCGCGAGACTCAGGGCAAAGGACTGATGCCTGACGGGACCACTCGCTTTTCATACAACGGTCAGCCTCTTTACCACTACATGGGATGTTCCACATTCAGTGAATACACCGTTGTGGCCGAGGTTTCTCTGGCAAAAATTAACCCGGAGGCGAACCATGAACACGTCTGCCTGTTGGGTTGTGGCGTGACTACCGGTATTGGCGCCGTCCATAACACGGCTAAAGTGCAGCCGGGCGATTCAGTTGCCATTTTTGGTCTGGGGGCAATTGGTCTGGCTGCGGTACAGGGGGCCCGTCAGGCAAAAGCGGGACGTATTATCGCTATCGATACTAATCCGACAAAATTTGACCTGGCCCGTCAGTTCGGGGCCACTGACTGCATTAACCCGAATGATTATGACAAACCGATTAAAGATGTTCTGCTGGATATCAACAAGTGGGGTATTGACCATACCTTTGAATGTATCGGTAACGTTAACGTCATGCGTGCAGCGCTGGAAAGTGCTCACCGTGGGTGGGGGCAGTCCGTTGTCATTGGTGTCGCAGGGGCCGGACAGGAGATTTCCACCCGTCCTTTCCAGCTGGTCACCGGGCGCGTATGGAAAGGTTCCGCGTTTGGCGGAGTAAAAGGCCGCACTCAGCTCCCCGGTATGGTCGAGGATGCCATGAAGGGGGATATTGACCTTGAGCCATTTGTAACCCATACGATGACACTGGATGAAATCAATGACGCCTTCGAGCTTATGCATGAAGGCAAATCTATCCGGACAGTGATTCATTACTGATCCCATCAGAATTTTAATCAACTCAAACTGAAGGAAGTGGAAAATGACAACTCCGGTAATTTCTGGTGACGGCATCTTTTCTCATGTGTTCATTGGCGCAGCCGATGTCGAGAAATCCTCCGCATTTTACGATGTCGTCCTGGGCACGCTTGGTATCAATAACCTCGGCCCGTTTGGCAACGGCTGGGTACTCTATGGCCGCGAAAAGCCGGCATTTATCATTGCCCGTCCGGGCAACGGTGAAGCACCTTCCGCTAACGGGGTGACTGTCGGCTTCGCTGCTGCCACCCCGGAAGAGGTTGATGCTTTCCATGCTGCCGGCCTTGCCGCCGGTGGAGCTGATGAAGGTCAACCTGGCCCGCGTGGTCACCTTCCCGGGGCCTATGCTGCCTACCTGCGGGATCCGGCGGGTAACAAAATCACGGCGTATACGTTTATCTGACGTCCGGATTTAAAGATACTTCCCCTGGCTTCGGTCAGGGGAAATAACCATGAGATAACGGCTGATGGAACTCATTGAGCAGCATGCCAGCTCTGGCGGCTGGCAAAACGTGTACCGGCATTATTCACAATCCCTTAATTGTGAAATGAATTTCGGTGTGTATCTTCCTCCCAAAGCAGTAACAGAAAAACTGCCGGTACTATACTGGTTGTCGGGCCTGACCTGTACTGAGCAGAATTTCATCACCAAATCAGGTATGCAGCATTATGCAGCCCGGCATAACGTCATCGTTGTTGTCCCGGATACCAGTCCCCGGGGTAATAATGTCCCGGATGCCGACAGTTACGATCTTGGCCAGGGGGCCGGTTTTTATCTGAACGCGACGGAACAGCCGTGGAATGTTCATTACAGGATGTATGACTATATTCTCAGAGAGCTTCCGGATGTCGTCATGAATCATTTTCCTGCAACGGCAAGAAAATCTATATCCGGTCATTCTATGGGAGGGCTGGGTGCTCTGGTGCTGGCTCTGCGAAATCCTGGTGAATATGTGAGCGTATCAGCATTTTCCCCGATAGTATCGCCTTCTCAGGTGCCATGGGGGCAACAGGCATTTAGCGCTTACCTGGGTGAAAACAGAAAAACGTGGGAAGCCTACGATCCAGTCAGCCTCATTTTACAGGGTGAAAAATTACCAGAAATCTTCATTGATCAGGGGCTGAGTGACGCCTTTTATGAAGAGCAACTGCGCACCAAAATCCTTGAGAGAGTATGCAATGAGATGAACCTCAATGCGTCGTTCCGATATCATACTGGATACGACCACAGCTATTATTTCATTTCCAGCTTTATTGGTGAGCACATTGCTTACCATGCCAACAGGCTCAGGCTGTCAGCATGAGTTGATTTCCAGCCTCAGAAAATGTGCTTAATTTTCAGGCCTGAACAGGGCCTGAACCCTGCAGACCTGAGATGTACTGTAACTGGTGGCTTCAGCAGTTTCTCTTATGCTCAGTTTCTTGACCTGTCGGTAATACAGAACTTTCTTATGTCGTTCCTGATCGGCCTGTTTGCCCCGGTGAATAGCCACGGATAATCTAGACACTTCCGAGCCGTTGATAATACTGGTTTTCATATTCTGTCGGTCACATCTGATCGCTAGAACCATGCCGACGCTTACTGTTATAAAACATTTCGATGTAATCAAAAATATCGCTGCGGGCTTCCTCCCGCGTTCCGTAGATCTTTTTCTTTATCCGTTCGCGTTTCAACAACTGGAAACAGCTTTCTGCAACCGCATTATCGTGGCAGTTACCGCGACGGCTCATGCTGCCCTCCAGTCCGTGTGATTTCAGGAACGACTGCCACTCATGGCTTGTGTACTGACTGCACTGATCCGAATGAACCAGCACCTGTTTTTGGGGATTACGCCGCTATACAGCCATCAGCAGTGCGTTCGGGACAATGTCCTTTGTCATCCGGGATTGCATGGGCCAGCCGATAATTTTGCGTGAGAACAGATCAACAACCACAGCAAGATACAGCCAGCCTTCGTGGGTCCTGATATAGGTTATGTCGGTTACCCAACGCTCATCCGGAGCATCCGGATTGAACTGTCGCTGGAGCCTGTTGGGCGACACAATACTGGCCTCGCCTTTACGTGCCCGCGGGCTCCGGTATCCGACCTGAGCCTTTATCCCGACACGTTTCATCAGTCGCCAGACTCTGTTGACTCCGCACTGTTGCCCGCTGTCCCGCAGATCCAGATGGATCTTGCGATAACCATAGACGCATCCCGATTCCAGCCAGAACTGTTTAATCTGTCCTGTCAGTCTCAGGTCTGCCCGATGGCGTTGTGAATGCGGCTGCTGAAGCCATGCGTAAAAGCCACTGGGATGAACATCCAGCACCCGACAGAGCAGGCGAGCAGGCCAGCAACGGGCGTTGTCACGGATAAAGGCGTACCTCAGTCGGACAGTTTTGCGAAATACGCCGCGGCTTTTTTTAATATGTCCCGTTCGTCAGTAACCCGCTTCAGCTCTTTCTGGAGACGGCGGATCTCGGCCTGAGCATCTGACTGTTCTTTATGAGTGGAGGAATCCGGACCGTACTTCTTTATCCAGGCGTAAAGGCTGTGGGTGGTGATATCGAGACGTGTTGCAACGCTGGAAACAGAATAACCACGATCAACAACCTGTTTGACTGCTTCAATTTTAAACTCTTCAGGATAACGCTTACCGCTCATGGGCACCTCTCTTTAAGTCATCTTAAATGACTCTGAGGTGTCTGTTAAACCTGTGGCGATTCAGTTCAGGAATTTACTTGCTGAGTTCTGCTGTCATGTATACGCGGTTTTTATACAAGGCACTGACGATTTTATAGGATGCATTTTCACTGACTGCCTGTTGAGCCACTTTTGCCTCTGCACCTTCAAGCGGCGAATCAGTCACGCTGACCGTTTTAGCAAAGGCATTTGCACTCATAAAAGCCAGAACAGAAATTAACACAATACGTTTAGCTGAAAACATGGAATAAACTCGTTACATCATGATGACATGCATACCAGACCACTTCCGCTCATCCACGGAAGTGGCTGGTATGACATAAATATTCAGGAAATGACCACTGAGTGGCTACAGATTTGGGGAATTAGAATTCCTGACTAGTTGGGCGCAAAACAATTTCGTTGATATCAACATCGGCAGGTTGCTCGATGGCATAGGCAATCGCTCTTGCTACCGAATCGGCAGGAATAGCTTGTTTATAGAAGTCGATGACGAAGTTTGAACTATCCTGGTCAGAACTCCCCAGCTTCAGCTCACTGTCGATGGCTCCGGGACAGATAGTGGTCGTGCGAATATGCGCACCCACTTCATGACGCAGACCCTCAGAGATAGCCTTCACCGCGAATTTGGTTCCGCTATACACCGTGCCGCCAGGGCTGAATACCTTGATACCTGCAACCGACGCCAGATTAATGAAATGACCGGATTGCTGCTTTTCAAAAACAGGAAGGGCTGCCGCAATACCATAAAGAACGCCTTTGATGTTGATATCAATCATGCGATCCCACTCGTCGGTTTTGGCAAGACTGAGTGGAGCTATCGACATCAGACCCGCGTTATTCACCATCACGTCAACACGGCCAAAAGCTTCAATGGCTTTGTCGATAATATTCTGGACATCTGCTTTACGCGTCACATCAGCTTCAACAGCAATAGCCTGGCCACCATCAGCAATAATCCGGGCAGCCAGCTGGTCGAGACGCTCCTTGCGGCGAGCAGACAACACCAGAATAGCGCCTTTTTTTGCCAGGTTCAGGGCTGTAGCTTCACCCAGTCCACTGCTCGCACCTGTAATGACGACAACCTTTTTATCGATATTATTCATCGTATTAGCCTCTGAAATGAATGATTACTTTCTGAACGGGGTTAAGTATCGCAGCGCAAAGTGGCATAATAAATGGAAATTAATACCTTTCAGAATTCCTAAATATGGAACCATGAAACTTCAAGGAGCTGCTACGATGCAAAACAAGCTGGAGATGCTGCGTATTTTTTGCATGGCTGCCGAATCACGAAATTTTAAGGAAGCGGCGATGCTACTGGGGATATCACCCCAGGCAGTAACCCGGGCAGTAAAGGAACTTGAAGAGCAGCGAGGAGAAATTTTATTTTACCGGAGTACCCGACAAATAAAGATAACTGCAGATGGAGAACGTCTTGCAAAACAGGCGCGCCAGGCGGTTGACTCTCTTGATTTGCTGTTAGCAAAAGGCGTTAAGGATAAAACTGATGAAATGGGGGGAACGGTGAGATTAACTGTGTCTTCGGTATTAGGCCGAAAACTGGTTGTTCCTGCACTGGCTGAATTTGCGCGTCAGTACCCGGATATCGTGGTGGACTGTGTGCTGACCGACTCGCACAGCGATGTTATCGATGAACGTATCGATATAGGTATCCGTTTTGGATTTTTGCCTGACAACCGGTATGTGGCGCGCGAACTGGCAAAGATTCATTTTTACCCTGTCGGTACACCTGAGCTGATTGATAAGGTTGGAATGCCTGCCAGCATCGCTGAGCTGGATTCCTATCCTCTGACGGCATTGTTTGATCATAAGACGGGTCGCTATTGGCCCTGGACATTTACCGAAAGCCGCAGCTTCATCCCGTCGAAACCTCGCTTTATTGCCGATGATCTTGAGGCTGAGTTCCAGGCTATTCTGGCCGGTGTTGGATTTGGGCATATGCCGGGATTTTTAGTTCTGCCGTGGCTTAAAAGTGGCAAGCTTATTCAGATACTCACCGAGGAGACGTCACCCGTCTGGCGGTTGTACCTTTACCGCCCTCAGCGTGGGCCAACGCCATTGAGGATCAGAGCGCTGTTTGACTATCTTGTAGACGTGCTGGGTGAACTGGAAACCTGACCCGAAAAGGGGTCAGGTTTATTCAGACAGGATCAACCCTGACAATGATCTTTCCGATTTGTTGATTTGATTCGAGATACTGGTGTGCTTCCCGCAGCTCTTCAAATTTAAAGCATTTATCTATCTGTGGCTTCAGAAAACCGGCCCCCATGCAGCTCAGGATAAAACGCTTTGCTTTTTCCCGAATGGCTGGATCATTCAACACTTCCAAAAAGAGGAAGCCCCGCATAGTGAGACTCTTGCGTAATGCCAGTCGCAGAGGAAAAGGCGTTACATCAGGACTCAGCGCACCATGCATGACCATACGTCCTTTTGCGGACATGGCCTGTGCGATATGTTCAATCTGAGGTCCACCAACAGCATCAAACACGATATCAAGATGCTCACCCCCCAACCGCGAAACAATCGCCTGATAGAGGTCAGGTTCATCTTCACTGGCAATGACATCTTTCACACCTAAGGCAAGCAGACGTTCCTTTTTCTCCACCGTCAGGGTGCTGGCAATCACTCTGGCTCCGGCAGCTTCTGCAATCTGAACCGCAGCCAGGCCAACACTGCTTGATGCAGCAGTGACCAGTACGGACGCACCCTTTGTCAATTCCCCGGCATGCACGATCCCACCCCAGGCGGTAAGGTATTGCATCCATACTGATGAGGCTTCTTCCCAGCTCAGACTGTCAGGTTTATGCACCAGATAGCTTTCAGGGATCAGCAGCTTATCTGCGCAAGTGCCAAAACGCGCCAGGCTGTCAGAAGGCAACACTGAAACATTATCTCCAGGAGAGAACTGCTTAACACCTTCGCCCGTAGCCAGCACCACGCCAGCACCTTCGTAACCAAGGCGAGAGGGAAATACGGCCTTCTCGATATAAGTACCCCGTCTGAACATGGTGTCTGCCCGGTTAAGACCGATAGCTTTCATCTGAATCAGCACCTCACCTGCTGCCGGTAAGGCAACAGGCAGGTTTTCGAGTTCAAGGACGTCGGCTTCTCCGGTGCAGTTAAAGCGCCAGGTTCTCGCCATCAGGCCGTTAAATGACATCAATCACAACCTTGATGGAAGCTGAACCATCCTGAACTGCGTGGTGGGCATCAATGGCCTGGTCTAGTGAGAAATGACGAGCATCAACGACCGGACGAA
This sequence comes from Enterobacter cloacae complex sp. 402C9, assembly GCF_050030745.1. Taxonomy (NCBI): domain Bacteria; kingdom Pseudomonadati; phylum Pseudomonadota; class Gammaproteobacteria; order Enterobacterales; family Enterobacteriaceae; genus Enterobacter; species Enterobacter cloacae complex sp. 402C9. The sequence goes on from NZ_JBLGUW010000001.1 coordinate 3,944,296, forward strand.
TTTTGCCTTCTTCAACCAGACGGGTGGCGGTTTTCAGAACTTCACCGTGATGAGCACGACGTTCACCTGTGAGCATTGGCAGCAGAATAAAGACACCCGACAGGGTTGCACAACGCAGCGATGACGTAGCCAGGTTATGGTCACCAAATGCAGCACAGCTGGTGATATGGCCGTAATAGCGCGTCATGGAAAGTGAGGCGTCGAGGACAGGGCCACCAACCGTATCGTAAACGATATCAAAGCCTTCACCATCGGTGCATTGCTCAATGATGTCCTGCGTGGAAACCTTTGTGTAATCCAGCGGGAATGCGCCCAGCGTTGTAATCAGCTCCTGATTTGCCGTACATCCGGTTGCAGCAACTTTTGCACCGAGTGCATTTGCCAGCTGGACAACCATGTTACCTACGCCACCGGCGCCACCCTGTACCAGCACATGTTGACCAGCCTGTACATTGGCATTATCAACAAGGCCAGACCATGCCGTGAGGAACGTTAACGGCAGAGCTGCGGCTTCACGCATGGAAAGGTTACGTGGTTTGATGGCAAGCAGGTCTGCATCTGCAGCAATGAACTCAGCCAGTGAACCCTGAAGGCCGCGAACGCCATCGGTCAGGCCGTAGACTTCATCTCCAACACGGAACTGGGTTACGCCTTCACCGACAGCAACCACTTCCCCTGCCATATCAGTACCCTGCACAGCAGGGAGCTGAGGCATGGCGTACGGAGCCTCTCCAAGACGAATTTTATAATCAATCGGGTTTACACCGCTGGCATGAACACGCACCAGAACCTGACCAGCCTGTGGTTGTGGCACCGGGAGTTCTTTACGGGCAAATTTATCATCACCGAAATTTTCGAGTACGAGAGCAGTCATTGTCTGGTTCATGTGTATTCCTGTTATGTAATTGGGGACGGACAGAAGATAACAGGAACTAGTCATCCATTTAATGGCATAGTGTGGATTATATAATTCCAAAATTAACACCAATCAGATATATCGTTGGGATGCCTGACGTGTTTTCAGTTAATGTGGGTTTGTGAAAATGGAATGCAGGTCGACAGGGATAAATGCAGGCTCATTTGCAGGTATTGTGGGTTTGAGAGCTGCGCTGGTTGCAGCTAATGTGAGCTGATAATCAGCGGTAAATGCAGGTCGTACCTATTTCAAATGCAGGTCGCTACACCTATAGACATGATCAGCGCAAGCACGTCTCAGATGTCCAAACGGTACGGATTTATACATGTTGACCAGGATGATATGGGGAACGGAACACTAAAACGCTCCCGTAAGAAAAGCTTCCACTGGTATAAAAAAGTCATCGCCACGAACGGAAAAGACCTCAGTAGTTAACACAGCACGGCCCAGGCAGCACTGTGCTGTCAGGGCGTCCCACAATTCCGCGCGGACACCTCCCGGTCCAACTGTGCATTATTCCCGGGTACGGTCTTTCACCCAACGGCGGTATAATGCCGGATTCATACCGGTCATCCGGCTGAAGACCCTCCTGAAACTGCCCTCATCCGCGTAACCTGCATCAGCTGCGATCTGCTTTATGGTTTTAGCGGATGTTTCAAGTGCCAGCCTTGCCATTTCACACCTGATCCTGTCGATAAACTGTTTCGGTGACTCGCCTGTTTCCGCCTTTATACGCCTGTGAAAGGTTCGCTCCGAAATGGCAAGGCGCCGGCACAGCTCTCTTGTGGTAAGCAGCGTTGATGCTTCCTGCCTTATAAAAAATTCTGCACCGGGCAGAATACTGTCCGGCCGGCTGAGGTGCGCGGTGGGCATATAAACAGCCCTTGCGAGAGGCGTTGTATCCACTACAGCAAATTCTGCTGCAATGCGCGCAGCCTCCGTCCCCTCAAGCTGACGCACAACGTGTAAGGCCACATCAATCCATGAAAGCGGCCCGCCAGCCGTAACTATACGGTTATCCTCAGTCAAAGCATTGCCCCAGATGGCGTTTGCCCGGGGATAACGGCGCTTGAGCTCATCGTACAGCCACCAGGTTGTCGTACATTTTCTGCCGTTGAGCAGCCCCGCCTCGCCCAGCATAAACACTCCGCTGCACGAGCCACAAGCCAGCGCGCCATGCACGTACTGTTGCCGTATCCATGACGCTATGCTGCCCAGCTTACCGAGCTGTGGCGGTGTGTTTGATGCATCGGGTACAAACCCGGGGATCAGAACCGCATCGCATGATTTGATATCTGCCAGTGCCGCATCGGCGGTCAGTAACCGCCCGCTTCCGTCGGTCACAGGCCGCCCGTCCGGACTTGCTGTCATGATATTAAAGGGTGACGGCTCCTTGCGAGCAGCTGATATGGCTCTTCCGGCAAGAGAGAACATATCAGCCAGCCCGGTATAGCCTGAAGCAAGGCATCCCGGGGAAGCAATAATGACTATCTTTTTCATCTCAGTCCTGTAATTGGCCAAAAATGCCGGTTTAATGGCAGATTCGCCACAGTGCCATGTTGCCTAACCCTGATACAATAATTCTCGTAAGAAAGCCATGATTATTACAACTGGAGAAAGAAACAATGAGTACAACAGCAGGACTGATTTCATTTAAAGCGAGAGAAGGAAAAGGCGCTGAAGTAGCAGAGCGCATAGCCGCTGCTTTGCCTCATGTTAATGCAGAAGAGGGCACCACTCACTGGCTGGTGATCCGCTCAGAAACGAGTCCTGAAACGGTTTTCCTTGTAGATCTGTTCAGTAGTACAGACTCAAGGGAACTCCATATGTCCGGTGAAGCAGCTAAACAAATATTCGCTACCGTACCCGCTCTGCTGGCAGAAGAGCCACACATTCATCCTGCGGTTTTGATTGCGGCAAAAGGTATTTAATTCGGTACGTTATGAGTTCAGCTCACATCTCATAGCGCACATAGAAGGCTGTAAATTTTACATGTCCGCTTTTCGCGGACATTTTTGATGAAAATTCTAGAGTGGTAACCCTAAGCAGCCAAATCTGACCGGGTATACCCAAAAGTCACCCCTGAATCGCCACGGATAATCTAGACACTTCCGAGCCGTTGATGGACTGACCCCGCCCCGGTAGACGATCCTGCCCTATAGTTTGGACTGACCCCACGCCTGTAGACAAATCCTGTCCTCACGACGAGGCCTGTTCGAAGGCCTCCGGACTGACGTCGCCGAGGTGGCTGTGGCGCCGGGACCGGTTATAGAAGACTTCAATGTAATCGAAGATCCGCCCGGGCCAGATCCCTGGTTTTATATATGCGTTTTCTGATCCGTTCTTTTTTCAGCGAACTGAAGAACGATTCGGCCACCGCATTATCCCAGCAGTTGCCACGCCGGCTCATGCTCGGCGCCAGGTTATTGGCCCGGTAGAAGCGCTGCCAGTCGTCACTGCCGTACTGGCTGCCCTGATCGCTATGTACGATAACCTCGCTGTCTGGTTTTCGGCGCCAGACCGCCATCATCAGCGCGTCGAGCGCCAGTTCGCGTGAGAGAGTGGGTTTCATCGACCAGCCGACCACATTACGGGCGAAGAGATCGATAACCACCGCCAGATACAGCCAGCCCTGCCAGGTGCGGAGTAGAGTAAGAGGCAGGGCGTAGTCGGACTATTTCCCTGCCTCTCCTCCCCGAACCGGACGTGCACCTTTCAGCGCATCCGGCTCTCCATTTAAATGCTGGCGAACGCCATTGCCACTTCTGTAAAGCGCGATGTATACGTGTTTCTGGTCTCCGTCCTCAGATAGGGATTACCTTCGGGTAGCCGCCAGCGGAACAGCTTCTTGCCTTGCCCCACCAACCGGTACAGTATTTCGCCGCTGAGCTTGCCGTGATTGGTTTTACCAAATAAAACCCACGTTTTGCTCTGACCCGGTTTCGGTGATTTACACCACCACCTCATCAGGGAAGCGATACCTGTACGGTATTTGCGGGCCAGCCAGTGAGCCAGCTTCCAGAACACGACACGGTCGATATAACTGAAGACTTTGGCCTTAAAATCAACGAACTGATAGAACATGGCCCAGCCTTTCAGTTTTCGGTTGAGTTGTTCAGCCATATCGACTTTGCTTTCACTGTAGTTGCCTGATAACAGTGCTGTCAGCGATGCGGCGAAGTTTCTGGCTTTCTCCTGCGGGATCGTTGAGACCACTCGCATCTCGCCATAACGACTGCGTTTGCGAATGATCCTGTGCCCCAGAAAGATAAAGCCGTCATTAACATGGGTGATTTTAGTCTTATCCATGTTCAGCCTGAGTTTCAGACTGCCTTCGAGCACACCCCGACACTCCTCCCTGATGGCTTCCGCCTGTGCTTTGGTGCCTTTGACGATGAGGACAAAATCATCGGCATAGCGGCAGTACGCCACCGCGGGTTTCCACTGCCAGTTTTCTCTGACCGCCGTACTTCGGCCCCGTTGGATACTGTTATTCCAGTACCACCGATCTTTTCTGGCTTTCCCGCTCAGGTAGCGCTCATGCAGGTATTGATCGAACTCATTCAGCATGATGTTCGATAATAGCGGCGATATAACACCGCCCTGTGGTACACCTTCACTGGCCGCCCGAAAGAGACCGACATCGATATGTCCCGCCTTGATGGTTTTCCACAGCAGAGTCATGAAACGTGCGTCACTGATCCTGCGGCGTACAGCCTTCATCAGCAGTCGATGATGTACGGTGTCGAAGTAACTGGACAGGTCGCCTTCAATCACCCAGCGTCCCCGGGTTTCACCACAGTCTGTGAGCTGTAATTTCACCGTGCGGATCGCGTGGTGGACACTGCGCTCAGGCCGGAAGCCATATGAGAGCGTATGAAAATCACTCTCCCATATCGGCTCCATCGCCATCAGCATGGCCCGCTGAACAATACGATCCCGCAACGCGGGGATACCCAGTGGTCGCAGTTTGCCGTTGCTTTTAGGGATGTAAACCCGTCTGGCGGGCAAGGGCTGGTAGTGGCCTGAGAGTAATTCATCCCTGAGGATTTGCAGCTCAACAGCCAGTCTGGCCTGTAGCATTGTTTTGTTCACGCCATCAACGCCGGGGGTATGGGCCCCCTTTGATGAAAGCGTGATCCGCGCCGCTTCAGCCAGCCATTCTGGTTGTGTTATCAGACGCAGCAGCCGTTGAATCCGTAGGGACGGATCGGTGGCTGCCCATGTGGCAAGCTTGCGTTGCATTTCGCTGATTATCAAAGGTCTTCACCTCGTTAGGTCAGTTAATTCACGTCGCAAACACATTCAAACTGCTTCCCTTCGCCATGTAATGGGCTTTCCCCATCGCGGACTACTACGGAAGCTCCGCCAGCCAGCGCGTCATCGGAGCCATGCCCCCTTAACATCCGTCGCTGACCTTCCCCGGTTTACCTGCCTGGACTCAGGCATACTGAGGAGGCTGCCCGTCGCACTCTTTATCCTTGCTTGCCGCAAGTTGGCAGAAGTCAGCATCGCAAGCGTGATAGACGCTGCTGCCCCGGTGTTTCGCATACATGTCAAAACACCTTCGACCGGCAGTGCTTACGTATCACTGCCAGTTCCTCCTGCACGGCCTGTCAGATCACGTAGGCCGTGGTGACGTTTTCAACCCACAGAGGCGGATTAACGGGTTCATGTTCTTCAGCCTTTCAGTACTTAACCTTGAGGATCATCTCGGCTTAGTGATCTCGCCTCAATCCCCGTTGTCAGCGGGTTACATCACCCTGCGGGCATGCCGCAGGTCACTGCCGCTCAGGTTCTCCACCGTCACACCCGGTGGGATTGTTGGGTTTCTCATCGTGAGTTACCGGTTCAATATTCCAGACAGACTCGCGGTTCATTTAAGCATCCATGCCCGCCCTGAACTCCGGGCACACTATAAGTAATATCGGTGACCCAGACCTGGGTGGCCCGGACAACGGTGAACTGCCGCTGCACGCGATTAGGAGCAACGACTGAAGGCCTGCCAGCGATACGACGTGGCGCTTTATAGCCGCGCACAGCTTTAATCCGGTCCAGTTGCATGATCCGACCCACCCGGTTTCTACCACAGGTTTCCCCGATTTCGTTCAGATCGCCATGAACCCGCCGGTAACCGTATACGCCTCCGCTCAGGGAATATGAGTCGCGGATAAGCATCAGCAGGCGCTGGTTATCTTTATCACGCGCCGAGACAGGGTTATGCAGCCACGCATAGAACCCGGCCCGGGCGACATTCAGTACCCGACACATCGTCATCACACCCCATACAGTTCGGTGCTCATTGATAAAGCGGTACTTCAGTCGGGCTCCTTTGCAAAGTACCGCGCGGCCTTTTTCAGGATATCCCGTTCTTCTTCGGTGCGTTTTAGCTGCGCCCGGAGTTTCAGGATCTCGCTTTTAGCTTCCAGTAAATCCCGGGCATGCTGCTCGCTGTTATCAGGTTTGATAGCCCGTAGCCACTTGTAGAGGCGGTGTGCAGAGACGCCCAGACGCTCAGATACTTAGGCGACGGAATAACCGCGTTCCGTTATCTGACGGACGGCTTCTTCCTTAAATTCAGGTGTAAATCGTGGTGTGCCCATACGCTCCTCCTATACTCAAACTATAGGGCAGGATCGTCTACCGGGGCGGGGTCAGTCCAGGGAGCCGTTAACGACCTGATGGCGGTTGTTCTGGAAAGCTATCTTCGGGAGGAATTCCCCGATACGGGCAAACGAAATGAGTCGCAGAAGAGGTCAATCGACGACACCATTTCGATAGTCCGCTCCTATCTCCGTTAACTCTGCCAGGCAGATGTCTGATGGGGTCTAAAACTGTAATGAAAGGAAATGACATATGAAATCACGTGCATTATTCATCTGTATTTTTTAATTGGTACCCGAAACCGCCTGAGTGTCGCCATCAGCTGGGTCTGGAACCACAGCGTCGCGTACCGGGGAGCCCGCATTATCACGGGAGCCAAATCTCCGGTCCCGGGTACGCCGCCAGCCAGTTCTCATACAGAAGGCGGATCCGCAGGGTACCGCTGAAACTTCAGCGGTGTCCCACATGGTACCACCGGGCCCAGCTTCAGCAATCTGTTTCCAGTCACACAAACGCTTTTTTCGACGGGCTTTCTGATCGAGCGGTCCGGCACACCAGATACCGTCACAAGAGGTGGCCTTATTAAGAGCGGACACACCTAGCACAGGAAATTCTATGGCAAAGAAACTTTTCGGTTATCATCCCATCCTGACTGACGACAACAATTCAGTTGTGATTCGCGGTGCTCGCGAGAACAACCTTAAAGAGGTGGATGTTTCCATTCCGCGCAACGCATTGGTTGTTTTTTCGGGTGTGTCAGGCTCGGGTAAGTCTTCACTGGCCTTTGGCACCATTTATGCTGAGGCGCAACGGCGCTACTTTGAATCGGTTGCCCCCTACGCTCGTCGCCTCATTGATCAGGTCGGGGTTCCGGATGTGGATGCCATTGACGGACTGCCGCCAGCCGTTGCGCTTCAGCAACAACGCGGTGCCAGTAACGCGCGCTCCTCTGTCGGCAGCGTGACCACCTTATCCAGTCTGGTGCGAATGATGTACTCACGGGCGGGCGCTTATCCTGCCGGACAACCGATGCTGTATGCCGAGGATTTTTCTCCCAACACGCCGCAGGGGGCATGCCCTTCTTGCCATGGTCTGGGCCATATCTATGAGGTAACTGAAACACTGATGGTGCCCGATCCCTCACTTAGTATCCGTGAAAAGGCTATTGCTTCCTGGCCCCCGGCCTGGCACGGACAGAATCTGCGGGATATTCTGGTGACGCTGGGGTATGACATCGACACTCCCTGGAAAAATCTGCCAGCGGAAGACCGTCAGTGGATCCTTTTTACCGAAGACACCCCCACTGTACCGGTTTTCCCGGGACTGAGTCCGGAAGATACGCGCGAAGCCGTCAGGAAAAAAATGACGCCGGGTTATATGGGGACCTTCACCGGGGCACGTCGTTATGTGCTACATACCTTCGCCAGCACGCAAAGCGCGTTGATGAGAAAACGAGTCTCCCGTTTTATGGAAGGCAAGCTGTGTCCGGTCTGTCACGGGAAAAGACTGAAGTCAGAATCATTGTCCGTCACCTTTGCCGGTGTGGACATTGGTGAATTTATGCAGATGCCCTTAGACCAGCTGGCGGAATTGCTCCTTCCAATCTCCCGGGGGGATTTCAGTGCCCACCACGCCGGCGCAGATGCCGACAGGGATATCACCCGTCGGGATCTGACAGAGCGTGCTGCATCCGGAAAAGCGGTCCATTCCGATAACGCCGATGTCTGCCGGACATCGGCGTTATCGGAAGAGAAACGACTGGCGGCACAACGGCTGACCGGTGGTGTCATGGCCCGGTTGTATCAGTTGCAGAAGCTGGGGCTGGGTTATCTTACGCTGGACAGAGCAACCCCAACTCTATCTGCAGGAGAGCTTCAGCGACTGCGTCTTGCCACGCAACTCAGTTCGATGCTGTTTGGTGTGGTCTATGTTCTTGATGAACCGTCTGCGGGTCTGCACCCCTCAGACAGTAAAGCGCTTTACGATGCGCTTGAGAACCTTCGTGATGCCGGCAACTCGGTGTTTGTCGTTGAACATGATCTTAACCTGATGCGACGGGCGCAATGGCTTGTTGATGTGGGACCGTCGGCTGGTGAACAGGGAGGACATGTTCTCTACAGTGGTATTCCTGAAGATCTGAAAGCCGTCACCCAATCTCGTACCGCGCGTTATTTATTTGATGAAGTCCGGCCACCACAATCTTTTGCCCGTATCCCATCCGGGTGGCTGAAACTGCAGGGGATCCATCGCCACAATCTTAAGTGGATCGATGTTGATATTCCTCTGGGTGTGCTGACAGCCGTGACGGGAGTCTCTGGCTCCGGTAAATCCAGTCTGATTGCCCAGGCCTTACCGGAACTGGTGCTTTCTTCACTTGGCGGTGAGCCAGAAGACGTGCTTTCCGAAGCCAGCGACGCTGAGGGGCCATCCGTAACGGAGAAAACGTACGGTACCCTGACCGGTGATACCGGACTGGTAAAGCGTCTGGTTCAGGTTGACCAGAAACCGATAGGCAGGACCCCCCGTTCAAACCTGGCGACATATACCGGGTTGTTTGATCCTGTTCGTAAGCTCTTTGCCGGAACGACTGACGCCAAACTCCATCATTACGATGCGGGTCAATTCTCTTTCAATGTGGCAAAAGGCCGCTGTGCAACCTGTGAAGGTGAAGGATTCGTCAGCGTGGAGCTGTTGTTTATGCCGAGCGTGTATGCACCGTGCCCGACCTGCCATGGCGCGCGGTATAACCGGGATACTCTCAGGATCTGCTGGCAGGACAAAAATATCGCGGAGGTCCTGCATATGACGGTGGATGAAGCCAGTCAGTTCTTTGCGACTGAAGAACCAGTGGCTCGTCCCCTCCGTCTGCTGAGTGAAATTGGTCTGGGCTACCTGCGTCTGGGACAACCAGCAACCGAGTTATCCGGAGGGGAGGCGCAAAGGATCAAGCTGGCAACCGAACTACAACGTAGCCAACGTGGCCACACGTTGTATATCCTAGATGAACCGACAACCGGCCTGCATGCTTCAGACGCCGACCGCCTCCTTGTGCAGCTGCAGCGGCTTGTTGATGCAGAAAATACGGTGATAATGATTGAACACGATATGCGGGCGGTTACTCAGGCAGACCAGGTTATCGACATCGGTCCTGGAGCGGGACATGAGGGAGGACGCCTGGTTGCCGCAGGAACTCCCGAACAGGTATCGCAGGTCAAAGAAAGCCGTACCGCACAGTATATTGCCAGGGAACTCTCACGGAACGGTTAAAAAGGGCTGTGTCGTCATTGCGTCAATGGCGGCACATTCCCGGCGTGTTCTGTATCAGTAATCTCCCGCAGGTATAATTTCAGCGCATCCCACTGGTTCAGCGCGTACGCGAACGCCTTCGACAGCTCCGAGTGCCGTGACAGCGTTTTCTGCTTTTCACGCAGCCAGCCCTCCAGCGCGGTCAGCAGCGGTACCGCTTTTTCCTGCCGAATGGCCAGCCGTTCCGCCGCGCTTTTGCCCCGGATGCCCGCCTCGATGCCATACAGCTCGCCGATACGGCACAGCGCTTCGGTCGTGGTGTCAGAGGGCGTCCGCACGTGCACGTCCGCCTGCAACACCCCGCTGAACCCCGCAAGATGCGACTGCGGATGTGTAACGCTGGCGTGATAGAAATTTTAAGTCAGTCATCAGGTGTCCACCTAATTAGGGGTCAGTTTGGATATCGAAAATTATTGTACGTCAAGGTTATTTTTTGACCTCTCTACTTTAGCGGGCCTCAGCCGACGAAACTTATCGGAAGCCGGTACCGGCCAGTCTGACTGAAGATGGAAGCAAAATTAATGCTGTGGGCTACCATACCTTCTTTAACAGGTGATTTGTGAACTGCAACTTCTCGGAACGGGAGTTTGCGCAAGGACCGGAAGTCCGCTTTTCGCTCATAGCGGACCGTTCCTGCGCACATGTCTGCTATGTGGTAGAGGCAGACAATACTTACAGCACAGGGCGTTAATAAATACGGAACAGATCAACCGCAGATGCCTCCTCCTGAATGTATTAATTTTGCTATCTCGTCGGCAAAATCAGGGAACAAGTCTGGATATGGAAGCGCCTGGCAGCTGAAAGTATGAATAATAACGCCCTGACAGGATATTTTATTGCACCCTGTCAAAAGTCATACATTCTTTCCCGGTTTTTGCTTTCTCATACCGGATAACTCTATTTAAGGCTTAAGGATAACCTTCGTCCATCCTTCATCCCGCTCATCGAAGTGCTTATATCCGGCAGGAGCCTCTTCAAGCGAAAGACGATGAGAAATTATTTTGCCCGGACTGGCTTTATCGTGATGGATGAGGCGAGACAGCTGACGGTTATAGGCCTTAACGTTCGCCTGGCCGGTACGGATTGCCTGTCCTTTAAACCAGAAACTCCCAAAATCAAATGGCATCTTACCCTCTCTGGCAAGCTCCGATTCAGCCCCCGGATCCTGAGGAATAAAGACGCCAACCACACCAATTCCCCCGGTTGCTTTCGTCGACGCAACAAGACTGTTCATGGTGACAGAGTTATCTTCATGGCCATGTTTGTTACAGCACTGATAGCCAACACATTCGCAGCCACAATCCGTACCGCGTCCATCCGTCAGGTCGAGAATTTTTTGTACAGCTTCATCGCCAGTAGCATTGATGCCCGTCGCCCCCATTTTTTCAGCCAGAGCCAACCGGTCTGTGTGCGTATCAACCACAAACACCTGTGAAGCACCTTTAATGATCGCCGAATGAGCTGCCATCAAACCGACCGGCCCCGCGCCATAAATGGCCACGCTTTCACCAGGCTTCAATCCGGCAAGTTCTGTTGCATGCCAGCCGGTAGGAAAAATGTCAGAGAGCATCACATAATCATCTTCTTTTTCTGCCGCATCAGGGGGAAGAACAAGGCAGTTAAAGTCGGCAAATGGCACCCGAAGCAGTTCCGCCTGCCCCCCCTCCCAGGGACCCATTTCAGCAAAACCATAAGCTGCGCCTGCCGAACCCGGATTGGTAGTGAGACAAAAGCCGGTCAGACCTTTTTCACAGTTTTCGCAAAAACCACATCCCACGTTAAACGGCAGACAAACATAGTCGCCCACCTTAATACGTTCAACGCCTGAGCCAATTTCGACCACTTCACCCAGGTTTTCGTGACCCAGAATCCGTCCCTGTTCAAAGCTGGTCCGGCCCTCATACATGTGCAAGTCCGACCCACAAATGTTGGTGGTGGTGATGCGGACGAGTACATCCGTGGGGCGGACAATTTTCGCATCCGGTACGTCTTTTACTTTTACATCATAAGGACCGTTGTAAATTACTGCTTTCATGATCTTCTCCTTCTTGCGTGCGGAAAGGAAATGCTGCCCCGCGGATTGGGGTATCAATCGAGTTTAGCTGCCATAACAGATCTCGCGATCGGCGAAAGGACGATTAGGATGTTTCTTAACTAAGTGCATTGAAGTCTGTAAGACAGGTACTTACCGATGAAGGCTGCCTGGAAAACGTAAAAACATCACACGTTAATCCGGTTTTTTTAAGCAGGCAAGGGATTACGGACAGCTTTGAGCGAGAAGCGGATAAAGTAAATCTATCTCATTTCTGCATTGTGCCAGAAGTAGACATAGGTGAATTAGGTAACCCTAGAGATGCACTTTGAATCAATGATATGAAATGCTGAAAAGGTAATTAACTAATTCAAAATTTGAATAATCAGTTATCTCTTCCATGCTTAATACGTAACCTTAGCTAAGGAGAAATTATGTTAGACGAATACAAAAAATGCATCGAAGCCTGTTATCTATGTGCAACGGCATGTGATAACTGTGCGGCTTCGTGTCTCGACGAAGAGAATCTGGAGATGATGCGCGAGTGCATAAAACTGGATATGCAGTGTGCAAATATCTGCCGTCTTGCAGCTCAATTCATGACACTAAATAGCGGGTCTGCCCAGGATCTTTGCCGTCTTTGCGCTGATGTTTGTCAGAAGTGCGGTGACGAGTGTGGAAAGCATGAACATGACCATTGTCAGGATTGCTCAAGCGCTTGTCATCACTGCGCCGAACAATGCAGAAAGATGGCCGCCTGAGAAAAACTCAAATTACCAAACCCGCTTCGGCGGGGTTTTATATTCCCGGTAATAAGTCGTAGAAGGATGAGATAGATGAGTTTAAGAGTACGGGCGGGAAATAGATCTACTCGAAAGTACTAGCCTCAATGACAAATTCTGGCACAGATTATTTGATTGGCTCAATGTCCGTTTTCGCTGACAGCGGACTGCACCCCGCCGGGGTGACCGCTTCGTGCCAGAATTGGACGTTTCCAAAATCTGCATGCACTAATCGGTGGAGAGCAGATCTCACTGCATAGCCATGCAGACGCGCAGAAATCATCAGGGGCGTTTTTCAGGGGTTGGGGCAGGAAAGTGCCGGAAACAGGCGGGAGGCCGCAGAAACGTGCTGAGGGCGCCTGCGGCGGCGCGCCCAAGGGTTGTTATGTTTAATATGGCAGAACTTTCCTGTCGCTATCATTTTGACGTCCGCTATTCGCTCATAGATATGCCTGTCGCGTTTGCGGCTTTACTTGTTATACCCAACCTGCCTGATTTTTATCGCCAGCATCCCGGAATTGAAATTATCCTGAGCAGCTCAGACCGCCGACGGAATATGCTGCATGATGGCCTGGACTGCATACTGAGGGTAGGGGAGCTGGACGATGGCGACTATATCGCAAAGAAGGTGGGAACCGTTAAAATGACGACCTGCGCCAGACCTGCGTATCTTGATCAACACGGCACCCCGGAAACAATGGACGAGTTGCAGCAGCATCAGGCCGTCAACTGGATTAACAGCAGCAACAGACAAGTTATGCCCTGGACATTCGGGACGTCAGAGGGCTCCACCGAAATTGAACTTCCAGGCAGGCTTGTCGTGGATAACTCAGAAGCCTACATTGCAGCAGGCCTGGCGGGGCTGGGAATACTACAGGGCATGAATATTTTTTTGCAGCCTTATCTCGATCGCGGGCTGTTGGTAGAGGTTCTGCCAGATAATCCGTCCCCGAATCGCAAACTGTAACTTCTGTATCCGCACCGCCATCTCTCCCGAAAAGTACGGGCGTTTACCGACTGGCTGGAAAGTTTATTGTAAACGCCTGGGGGCCTGCAGCCTGCTGGTACGTGCGCTGCCTTTTATCGGCCCGCCAGCTTCTGTATGGCTTCACGGACAGGAGCATCGCCAGACGTCAGCTCAATGATGACGCGGCTGACGGCAGGTTGCTCAATGAGTTCAGCCAGCGTAGCCGCCACGTCATCACGGGGCACGTTACCATACGGGATGGCCAGGCCGGCACGTACATAACCCGTACCAGTCTTATCCTGCAGCGCGCCGGGGCGCAGGATCACCCAGTCAAGCTCGCTTTGTGCTAGTTCCACATCGGCCATTTTTTTAACACGCATATAATTTTCGAATGATTCAGAAGTGGTTTCTCCCCGTGCGGACTCCGGGAATGCAGAAACGAGCAGAAAGCGAGACACACCGGCACTGAGGGCGGCAGCTACCGACTTTTTCAGCCCTTCGCCGTCGACCGCATTGGTCATCTCCTGTCCCCCCTTACCGCCGGCACCGGCAGTAAACACCACTGTATCACTACCTGCAAAGTGCATCGCCAGCGCAGCTGCATCCAGCTCTGTCAGGCTCCCACTGACGGGCTCAGCACCCAGCTCGCCTAGCAATGCCTGCTGCTCTGGCTTACGGTAGAGGGCACGAACAGCATGCCCCCTTCCTGAAAGGATCCTGCACAGACGCTGGCCGATTTTGCCTGCACCACCGATAATGAAAACATGAACCACAGTTGTCTCCTTCTGGGGTTATGATGTGTCCGAAATTATAACCTGACATCAGGTCAGTTCCTTTGAGCCTGACCGATTGCACTGCATGCTGCTGCCAGCACCAGACAGCTGGTCAGATACTCAGTTGTTCTTATAGCTGAGAACAACAGCCGTACCGATTTAGCTCTCCCGTCACGATGAGAACTCCTGAACCGGTTACACGCAATGCCGGCCAATATCTTCCGTTATATTCGAAAGATCCACGCAAGTTACTGAAGTGCGAGGGACGCAATGTGTACCTTGAACGAACTGAAGTCAGCGGAACCCTGAAGGTTCGATTCCATAGCGTTCAGAAAACTGCCTGCTGAAGCTCGATACTGAATTGTAACCCACCCGCCCCGCGACCGTTTTTACCGGCAGCGTCGATGTCATCAGCAGGCGGAGAGCCTCCGCGATACGTGCATCGGCGATAACTGAGCGTAAGCTGGTTGACTCACTGGCCAGGTGGCGCCGAAGCGTGGGGCCACTGAGTCCCGTCAGATCTTCAATTTCAGCAGCACTCCAGGGATGAGCCGGTTTGTCCGCTACCATCTGACGGATTTTCATGGCCAGACTTGGCTGCCGGGCTCGCAGCAAAGCATGGTATCCCATGCCATAAAGCCAGAGCACCACTTCAACCATGGCGTGCAGGGAAAGCGGACGCTTCCCTTCCCGCATTGCGGCTGTCCAGCGGTTAAGGGGTGAAAGAAGAGCTGATACGGAAATGGCTGCGATGCTGCCGGTGTCCTGTGGTGGTGGTGCGGCAAGTAACAGCCTGGCTGCTTCAAGCTGTTCCTCCGCGAGCACCACGCTCAGGGCGACAAACTCACCACTTTGTTCTGAAGGGGCATATTCTATATCGATGCTACGGGCATTCGGGACGACCATAATCTCGCCCGGGATCACCCGGTGCCATTTCTCATTTTCACGATACCGGAATTCTCCTTCCAGCGGGAAGGAAAGGGTCGCACCTTCCACCTCGAACTTCTTTACCTGATGCGTCTGTTCTGCGCGAAGGCAATCGCAGGGAAGTGGAAAACGGGAGCGTGCCAGGGTAAGAAGCTCAGCGAGGAGATCATCAACGGGAGAATCGGAAAAGCTGACTGTTTGCATATTCATCCGGAATTTGACTTTGACCGCTATTATACGTCGCCATATACAAAAGCATACAGCGACGCGTGCGGTTGTCTATTCCCGGATGACAAAAATCAGGCCGATTATAGTTACTGCCATACCCACAAGCATAGGCAATGTAATGGCCTCTCCAAACAGCAACCACGCTTCAGCTGCCGTGAGAATGGGAACCAGGTAAAAGTAAGTAGCGACTTTGGTTGCTTCACCGCTTCGTATCATAAAAATCAGCAACATAATCGCCAGAACCGATACGCCAATAACCAGCCAGCCCAGACCCAGCGCAAATGATAAGCTCCACTGCGTCGGAGCAGATTCGAACATCAGGCTAATTGCACCCATCGATATTGTCAAAGTGACGTACTGTAAAAACGTGTTCGCAAAGATATGTCCATCTCCCTGAGCACGGCGCTGATAAAGCGCTCCGATCGTTACGCCAAATAACCCCAGCATGACCGACCCAAAAGCCACAGGATCCAGTGCAAAACTATGCTGCCCTGGCGATAGCACCAGGAAAACGCCCGCAAAGCCAATCGCAATACCCAGCCATTTCCGGGGATGCAGGGACTGACGGTGCATGAGTGAAACCAGTATTGCAGTCAGTACCGGCTGCAGGCCGGTGATGAGCGCCGCAATGCCTGACGGCATGCCACGATGGATGGCATAAAAGCATCCGCCCAGAAAGAAGCTCTGCAGGAAAAGTCCGACAATCAGGTTGCGAACCATTCCTCTGCCGGACGGAAAACGGGCCCTGAACCCCAGTGTAAGCAGCAGAAGGACCAGACAGGAAAATGCGCCACGCAGGAATAAAAGATGAAACGGCGCGCTGTACTGCACGGTAAATTTGGCTGCGACAAACCCTGACTCCAGAGGAATACAAAAAGCCAGGGCGCAAGAGTAATGAGCCATTTTTTTTGTGAGGCAGTGATATTCATAGTATTGCAGGTGGGTTCTTGTCGGGCGATATGAAAGGGGATCTTCCCGGTCACTATTGTGTGCACCGGGAAGGAAGGTGATCAGACTGCGGGTGACCACAGGTCGTAATTCAGTGCGAAGCTGTTACCTTCACGGATAACCTTACCGGTAGTAGGCAGGTTGAAGTGCATACCACTGACAGCCAGGTTATCGCTCGCTGCGCGGTCAAGCACTTTGCTACGGATGGCCGCCGCCGCCGCAGGATCGCTGTCGAACGCGATAGTAACGTCAGGCTGAGCAACCTGAATGTGCGGGAAGTGAACAATATCACCCCAGATGAGCAGCGACTCTTTTTCATCACCCAGCAGATAACCGGTATGTCCTGGCGTATGGCCGAACAGCGGTACAGTCTGAATACCTGGTAAAATCGCTTCCTCGCGGAATGGCACCAGTTTGTCGTCATAAGCGCTGAAGGCGTTCCTTGCTACTTCAAAGAACGGCTTGAATGCGTCAGGCGCGCCAGCGGAAATGGTTTCATCACGCCAGAAAGCGAGTTCTTTCTCATGCACAAACAACTGCTGAACATTGCGGAAAACGGGAGTCTGCAGGGGGCCTGCAAGCCCGCCGATATGGTCAGGATGCGCGTGAGTCAGGAGAAGGGTATCAATCTGAAGCGGGTCAATGCCTGCCGCGGCCAGGGCTACCTGAAGCCGACCGCCCCAGCCATTGATACCTCCGGCACCACTGTCAATCAGGATGGTTCGCTCAGGCGTCTGGATAACGTAGACGTTGATATTAATACGGGGTACTGCTGGCACACCGCGCTTCTGCAGTAAATCCTCGGCACGTGAGCCGTCAATACCAGACAGCAGCTCAAAAGATACGTCCAGATAGCCATCACTCAGCATGGTCACAGTCATGTCACCTACTTTTTTGCGATTGATAGCCGGGGCCTGCCAGTTCAGTTGTGAAGTCATATTGGTCTCCGTTACGATTAGAGGTCATCAGGTTTTACTTTAGCAATAGTAACGAAATTTCTGGTTCGAACTGCTCATCCTGCTACGTAAACCGCTCATTCTTAAAATCCGGAGCACAGCAGGTTATATTGCTTTTGCCTTTCTCATGTAAGGTGTCGGTATTATCTTTACCGGAGCCTGTAATGGACATTATTGGAATTATCATGTCGGCGGGAAAAGCCTCTGACCAGTCCTCAAGCACCCGACAATAGTGTCCCGCCTCAATCCCCGCCAGGGCAGAAGACTCCGGCAGGTAGGCCAGGCCGTAGCCATCTTTTACTGCCTGAAGCATTGGATAAATGCTTGAAAAAGTAAGCTGCCCGTCCACTTTTTTCACAATATCCCCCTGCCTGACAAATTCCCAGCCATACAGCGGGCCTGTGGGTGACAGACGTATATTGATGCAGTCATGTTTTTCCAGCTGAGAGGGATGTAGCGGCAGACCTCTTTCTGCAAGATAGGTGGACGATCCAATGACGACAAACCGTATGTCCGGTGCGATTCGGACGGCCACCATATCCTTTAATATGTCATCACCAATTCGGACTCCGGCATCAAAATTGCCCTCAACAATGTCGACAAAACCGTTCTGCTGCGACATTTCCACCTTGATATCCGAATATTTTTTTAGTAACGGTGACAATCGTGGCCAGAGACATTCATGAATCATGTGATCTGATACCGTAAGTCTGACCAGCCCAGCCGGTGTATGGCGCAGTCTCTGAAGAGCTGTCACGCCCGCTTCAATGCGCGCAAGACCGGGTTCAAGCGTCAGTAATAATTGTTTACCGGCTTCGGTGACAGCCACCCGCCTGGTTGTACGCATAAGTAACGGCATGCCAACGCGCTCCTCGAGACGACGTATCGTGTGTGAAAGCGTGGATGCCGAGATCCCGAGGCGGACAGCAGCCCGTGAAAAACTGCACTCCTGTGCTACTGCCATGAATGCAACATAGTCATTAAAATCGTGACGCATACCGTTCCCGTTCAGGATCTCCGATAACATTATCAGAACCATTTAGGTTCATGATGCCGATTCTGTGAGCCATCAGGCAACCCCCCCGTTCCGCTCATCCGATCATAATTTTTATAAATCTAGATATTGGTAAATCTCAATATGTGGAATAAAGTGTCGTGGTTCTGCGGCTACATCGGCCGAACGACGACATGCCAGGTCGTAAATGCTGAGACATGGCGTTTCAGTGATATTGAAAATTCGCTATATCAGGATATGTAATGAAGACGAAAAACCTGTTCTCTCCCACCAGACTAGGTCCCTACACCCTGAAGAATCGTGTTGTACTTCCGCCTTTAACCCGCTCACGGAGCTCACAACCGGGTGATATTCCGAACGAACTGATGGCTGAATATTACGCACAGCGCAGCAGTGCCGGGTTTATGGTGACCGAAGGAACACAAATCGAACCTCGTGGGCAGGGTTATGCGTGGACCCCGGGGATCTACAGCTCACGGCAAGTGGAAGGCTGGAAGAAAGTGACGCGGGCAGTGCATGAAAAAGAAGGCATCATTTTTGCCCAGCTCTGGCATGTCGGAAGAGTATCCCATAACTCCCTGCAGCCAGGTAACGCCTCGCCTGTCGCTCCGTCGGCGATACCGGCAGGGGAAAACGTTAAGGTATTCATCGAAACCGGGCCGGGAGAGGGGGCGCTGGCTACCGCTTCCTGCCCCCGCGCACTGGAAAAAGAGGAAATTAGTGAGATTGTCAGGATGTACGCCGGGGCAGCTCAGAACGCCCTTGATGCCGGTTTTGACGGTGTGGAAATTCACTGTGCAAATGGATACCTGGTTAACCAGTTCATGTCATCCCATAGCAACAAAAGAGAGGATGAATATGGTGGCTCATTACATAACCGGCTGCGGTTTCTGCGCGAAGTGACGCAGGCTGTCGCTGATGTGGTCGGTAAAGACCGTGTGGGAGTCCGTTTTGCTCCGCTCTTTCAGACCACGGATGAAGTAAGGGTCTATCTTGGCCTGGTGGAAGATGATCCCCATGAAACCTATACCGAAGCCGTTAAAATTCTTGAAGAAATCGGAATAGCCTATATTTCTCTTGCTGAAGCCGACTGGGATGATGCTCCCGAATTGCCTGAAGCATTCAGAGCTGAAGTCCGTAAGTTATTCAGCGGTGTAATTATGTATGCCGGGCGATATACGCAAGAAAAAGCCGAACGGATTATCGGTGCTGGCTGGGGAGACATTATCGGATTTGGCCGCCCGTTCATAGCTAATCCGGATTTACCGCAGCGCCTTTATCATGAATGGCCACTGAATCCGGTCGATCCAACAACCATGTATGGTGGAACGGCAAAAGGCTACACAGATTATCCCGCCTTTGGCTAACCATTCTTATGAGCATCAGCTTTTCAAAAGCTGATGCTTAACGTAGAGAAGTATCGTAACATTGCAATTCCTCAATGCGACAAGTGACAGAGTTTATGCCTGATATTGATTTGAATGACGTGATTAAGGCGCTGGGAAACCCTGTTAGAAGAAAAATTCTGCATATGCTCAAGGAACCGAAAATACACTTCCATCAGCCTTATGCTGATGCGGACGAGTTCGGTGTGTGTGTCAGTATCATTCAGGAAAAGGTCGGGCTCTCACAGTCTACCGTTTCTCTTTACCTCTCAGCTCTTCAACGGGCACAACTTGTTACTTCTCAGCGCATCGGTCCCTGGACGTACTACAAACGTGACAATGATAAAATAAGGGTTGTTCTTGAGTTGCTGAAAAATACAATCTGATACAGGACTGAGCACATTCAGTGTAACAGTACCGGGGGTTCGTACTTGCGATCCCGGCAGGCATTCCATGAAAGCGCACTAATTCCTCAATATCAGGCTGCAGACCGGTCATAAGAGGCTAATAGTTTTGCAAAATATCCACCAGTTTGGGTCAAATCACTCTGTCGGTTGGTGTGCATACTCGGTGAAAGGACCTGCAGATATTTAAGATGGCGGATAGCTTGTTACAGTGCCGCTGATGACATTCCGACCCTGTTGCCGTCCGGGTAAGATAATACCTCTGACAGCGGTCATAAAAGCCCAACATAATTGTCTTTCGAGCCATATATTAATCGCTCATCGCGCTCTCTTTTTCGAAGAGGTGTCACTTAATCATGATCGGTCAGTACAAAAAGACAGTGCTTTTCCAAATTCCGGACGGTTGTATGCGAAAACGGTGAAGCTCAACAAATGGTGTCATCGCTGTGCAATGCTCTGCGGGCTCATTCTTTCAGTTAACTGTTTGGTTACAGCTTCAATGAAGTATTTCAGTTAATTCACAGCGAGGGTTTGAGGAAACCACGCTGTGATTACCCAACGCTCATCCGGAGCATCCGGATTGAACTGTCGCTGGAGCTTGTTGGGCGACACGATACTGGCCTCGCCTTTACATGCCCTCGGGCTCCGGTATCCGACCTGAGCCTTTATCCCGACACGTTTCATCAGTCGCCAGACTCTGTTCACTCCGCACTGTTGCCCGCTGTCCCGCAGATCCAGATGGATTTTGCGATAACCATAGACGCATCCCGATTCCAGCCAGAACTGTTTAATCTGTCCTGTCAGTCTCAGGTCTGCCTGATGGCGTTGTGAATGCGGCTGCTGAAGCCAGGCGTAAAAACCACTGGGATGTTCATCCAGCACCCGACAGAGCAGGCGAACAGGCCAGCAATAGGTGTTGTCACGAATAAAGGCGTACCTCAGTCGGACAGCTTTGCGAAGTACGCCGCGGCTTTTTTTAATATGTCCCGTTCGTCGGTAACCCGCTTCAGCTCTTTCTGAAGACGGCGGATCTCGGCCTGAGCATCTGACTGTTCTTTATTAGTGGAAGAATCCGGACCGTAGTTCTTTATCCAGGCGTAAAGGCTGTGGGTGGTGATATCGAGACGCGTTGCAACGCTGGCAACAGAATAACCGCGATCAACAACCTGTTTGACTGCTTCAATTTTAAACTCTTCAGGATAACGCTTACCGCTCATGGGCACCTCTCTTTAAGTCATCTTAAATGACTCTGAGGTGTCTGTTAAACCTGTGGCGATTCACCTCGCGTCCTTCCGTTCAGTATAGCCTCAGTCCCTGACACCACCCGAGAACGGAATGACGTCCCCTTTCTCCCTCCCGGTGTTGCGTTCAAGCTCCCTGACATACTGCTGTAAAAGTATAAGGTTATGTAACAGCTCTACATTTTCAGCCATCATCTTTTTGATTTCTTCCCTCAGCTCATTTCTCTGACGGCGATACTTTTCTTTCAGCTTGATCTGCTGCTCAATGCCCTGCTCATCAACCGGCGCGGTGCCCTGGCACGTTTTTTTCAGACTGCGGATAGCCTCCCTGACCTGCCTGTACTCAGGACAGTTATAATTCAGGGTGCCGTTTGCCAGCCCCGCTCGTTTTTCCACAGCATACTGGCTGATACGCTCCCCTGATAACATCAGTTCCCTCAGGGCCTGCTCTGCTCTTGCCTGTGTTTTTTTAACCCCCGACTGTTCGTTCGTCATGCTCTATTCATCCTTTTCAAAAAAGCGGACAGCATCTGCATAAAAATCTCTCTCAAGCATCAGAAAATCCCTGTCAGCCTGAGGAGCATTATTTCGCACGGCAATCTCCAGAAGGTTGTCATAATGAGCCATCCTGCGTTTCCACACGGGAACAGAATCAGCTCCGGCCAGCATGTTCTCACATCCCGGATTGCAGGACGCTGACTGAACAACCGCCTTAAACTCGCAGTCATGGCCATTCATGCAATAAAAACCGTTTCCAAGAGATACCAGTTTTTGCCCGCCTCGTTTAGCCATGCTCATCGCTTTTTTCAGTGTAGGAAACGTCATCTGATGTAAGTGCCCACCTCTCTGGGACATCAGTAACTTCCCGCCTTCGCCATAAAGCAGGCCTTCATGCTGATAAGAAACAGCCCTGGAAGCTGAGAGTTCGGTATCAACCCTTTCAATCTCGGCAGCGAATGCCTGAGGGATCGCCCGGCTAAAATGCGAAGCGTTGAGTGCACCGGACATATACCACTCCGTCATGCCTCTGATTAAGTGCTTAAACTGCCGGATAAGATCATTAGTAGAAATCAGATCAAGACGCCTGAGGTGTACAGCAAGTGAACGGCGAAACTGATGGGTTCGCAATGGCCAGAAAGCCCCCTCCCGAATCTCCATCGCAACGCGTTCATCATCACGTATGTTTGGATTTAAAAGCCTGAACTCATCAATATGGTCACGTCGGATGAACAGATGGTGTCTTTTCACAAATTTCTTTGCCCACTCAGTCTGGCGCTGCGTCCCCATAAAAGAGAGTTTTTGCTCCGAGAACCACGACCTGATATTTAAAGACAATGGAACATTGTCCAGCGTCTTCCCGTCCAGGCCTGTCATGATTTGATTAATTCTGCGTAAATGCTGAAAAGGCTTTTCCACATAGCGACAAACAACCCAGTCTTCGTGACTTCCACCTTCCGGGGCGAACTTATGCAACACCGAACGAAGTCCCAGGATATCACCATCATAAATCAGTGAACCGTGCATCACGCCAAGCACTTCGCTGTGTCTCATCCCCGACATGGCCTGTATCACATTCATGACTTTTAACGTCAGCTCAAAATGCCAGGTGTTCAGCTTTATGTGATCAACGCCAATAAAATCAGATCTCCAGCGCTTATTTTTATGTACCGAGAACCAGCCCTGCATCCCGGGGCCAAGTGTCGCGAAAAGCGCCCGAATTTCCCCGGCAACAATATTGTAGTAATACGCGGCCCGGTAATCCGGTATGCTTTTTGCTGTCCCTCTTTTACGGGCTTCCAGCATCGACGTATAGTAAGGCGAATCATAAAAACCGTTTATGATAGCGCACAGCCGGGAAAACCCGTCAAAATCGAAATCACTGATTTCAGCATCCAGTTCAGTAATCAGCCCTTCCCAGACAGACATCATAAGACTGAAAGGCATACAATATGTCTGGTTTGAATCATCCACACTGTTGTAACTGTCGAAGCTAATATCAGGAAAGTAACCGTATTTTCGAAGACGGGTATGACCTGTCAGCGAGATATCCGCCAGGTCCATAAAGTAATTACGTAATGTTCTTTCAGAACGCTTCCTGCCGTGCTCATCCTCCTCCTTCATCTTTACAATGAAAGCATTCCGGACAAGCGGAAAACGAAGCTGAAACAGACTGCGATACCCCATAGACTCAATAATACGGGCTCCCGCCACAATGTTTGCACATTTCCGGATCAGGGACTGCGTCTTCGCGGTCCTGCCGACAATCCAGAGCAGGCTGGCTGAGATGATTTTGGCTTCAAGACGCAGTTCAGGATCCCGTATGCCTGAAAAATTAACGGTTCTTAACGTTTCACCAATATGGGTTCTGACATAGCGATTGGTCCAGACATCATCCCTGAAATAAATATTCAGCGTCTCCTCATTGATAAAACGCATATCATGTTCATCTGAGCTGGCGATAACCAGGCAGTTATTCAGACGTTCAAAGCTTTTGTTTTCTAGTGCCTCACAGATGATATCCTCAGTCGGAAACTCATCCCCTGAACGAAGCGGCGTTCCGGCAGGAAACTCCGCCATTCGACTACGGCTTACCTCTTTTTTCTTCAAATCTGCCATACCGGAGCCACACCTTCTCGCTGAAGTTTAACGCGCGCTTTTTTCAGGATCGCCTCATCTACCAGCCCAAGCCGTAAATCAATCTTCAGGAGTAACGTTTCATAACGCTCCACAGCATTGACCGAACCGATGTACAACGGTTTTCCATACTCGATAGCATGCCTGAATGACAGCAGGAGCCATACAGACTCCAGCGTTTCCACAACGCAACTTTTTGAACATTCGACACAATGAGAAAAATCCGCACAAGCCTTTGGTGTCCGGCCAAATCGTTTTTGCTTTTTTATAAAGCGCAATTCAATATCTGTAGGCGGCTCCTGCGATCGACATCCCAGGCCATTCAATAAAAGATCCACACCCTCATCGCTTCCACGCAGATCGATCCCCAGCTCATCAGCAACTTTTACCCGCTCGGATAACGCACGTGTCGCAATCCCCTGATTCATAAGCGTATCAAGTGCAGCACTGAAGTTTTCCTTCGCCCCCTGTGGGTTACCTGCAGCATAATTCCGCCTGTAAGTGCCCCAGTTATGCTGTGCTTTTTCCGCCGTAATCAGACCATTCTTTAATGTTCTGTCCGTATACTGCTCAGACGTTTTGCGCAAGCCAGAAACGGTAATTGATGGAAGCGAGGGATTAAGCTGCCGCATCGTGGCCCACGCCCCCTCAGAGTTAGAAAATTTAGTCAGATGACTGGGATTAAGAGAATAAAGCTTACGGAATTTCACCTGCGGCTCACTCAGAAACAGCGCCTGTACCGGAGGGAAGTTATCTGCGGAAACCAGATAGTTAACGATGTCGTCCCTGAGCCTGATAAAAGACAGAAACCAGTAATAGCCCGCACGTTTGGTCACATACTCCGATTTACCTATCGTCAGACGTATATACTTATTCGCTCTCCCCTTATAAACATAATCAGTGCTGATACCCTTTTCATCCAGATGTATATCATCCCGCGTCAGACCCAGAACCTGAGAGGTGTTTCCCCATGTGTGGTAACAGAACAGAAAAAAAGAAGTAAGAAAGTAATTTTCCAGAACGTCCCTGATGATGATCTCTGCCCTGCTGACCCCGTTCTCTCCCGGATACCGGAAATACGCTTCATAAACAGGTGCCAGCAAAGACGGTGAGAAATGCCGCACCCCTTTTTCCGATTTAGCGATATGCTCCCGGATACATCCCGCAAGGAACTCATTCATGGATGACAACTGCCTCAGGATCTCGGAAAGTTCATTCCTGGTATAGCTATCCCTTCCCTGCTGCTGATACGTTCCTTTCGGTAAGAATTCATATTCATACCGCCTCTGAATCTGCCCGCCCGTAAGCAAAAACCGGTTGACCACGGACAAGTAGTGTCTTGCCATCCTGACTGAAATTTTTCGCCGACGAATATCGTTCATGAGATGTTTAATATACATTTCAACGCCTTCAGCCGTGCCATAGTCATACTGATTGACTGACTGCCATATAAAAAACATATTGAGATAACGGAAAATGGTTAACCTTCCGGCGGGACGGTAAGACAGAAGAAATCGTTTCAGAGAGGCAATAAAATCGCGTTTTTCAGGGCGGGCAAGATGCGAATGTTCACTAAACCATCCGGGGAGCAACACATAATCTGAAAAATGAGCCTGAAGATAAACGTCAAGTAAATAATATCGGTTCAGATCCCGCTGAGTGATGTGTCCGCTGACCGTCTCCCATGACAGCACATTTTCGGCCATCCACGTTATCTGCGTTTCACTCCGGCTCATATATGGCTCCATCGCGACCTGCAGCACCGTCAATCAATGCGTCCATGACCCCGGCGACTGCATCAGAAATCTGGTTTTGCTGAAGAAAGACGATGTATTTCATCGTCGTATTTTCGCTTTTATGGCCCATCCAGTATTTTACTGTACCCAGCGCATTTGCGGCCTGATCGGGATAGCAACTCAGTGCCGAGCGTAAAAAATGGGTCGCAAACGTTGCCCGCAAATCATGGGGTTTATGTCTGAACACATTTCCCGGAGCAGACCGGGCCAGGCGATGGCGAAAACTGTACCAGCGGGAGTAAAAGGCTTTTTCAGACATCCGTTTCCCGTTTGCCATTAAAAATAAAGGCTCGTGCCGCCCTTCCCCACCCTGTCGTGCACGCCATTTTTGGATCTTCTTTTCATACTCCTCATCCGCCAGATAATCCAGAACCTGCTCGTACAATCGTCTGGTGATGAAGAGTTCTCGCGTCATCCCAAACTTCGTATGAACTCCGCATCTCGGACCAATATGAAGCCCCCTGATGGTCAACTCAGATACAGGGACACTGGCAAGGTACTCTTCAGTAAAGAGTGACGACGGCAGGGTCAGCATTTCATCCAGCCGTAGCCCACAATTTTTCATCAGCACAATCATTAAACTGAACAACCCGGACTCAGATTTCAGTGCCTCATCCAGGATATGAACCTCTGCATCATTCAGTGGGTTGATTGTCCTTTTTGTTGTGCTGGTTATCCTGATGGCAAGATCCGAACTTATCACCTTGCGTCGCCCGTCAACGACTTTTTCGACCAACGTAAAAAATGAGCTGGCAGCCAGCTCACCACACTTGCCCAGAAATACGTAAAACCGTCGGATAACGCTGATGTACACCGCCGCGGTGGATGAGGCGATGCGCCCCTGCCTTACGGCCCCCAGAAGATACTCCCTGAAGCCATATGTAGGGCTTTGGTATTTCAACGTTCCCGGGGTGAAAGGGTCAAGTCCGTTATCCTCCAGCCACCTTATCCAGCGTAAAAATGCCCGGGCTAAAGGCTTTAAATCCCTGGCCTGCAGGATAGCTTTATCCATAAGATAAAAGTGTACATATCGGCTCAGTTTTCGATTCTGGATGCCGCTAATATAAGGTATTTCAGCATACAGAAATCCGGGTTCAAATTTCAGTTTCGGCTCTGTTGCATCCAGTTTGCTGACACGCCCATAACGCGCATGAATGTTAGTGATTATCCTCACAGTCTGTCGCCCTGAAACGCCACCTCATGCCTACACTATAAATCCGGAAGAAGAAAAAACAAACAACCAGGTTGCCGGGAGTGAATATGCAAATCAGGAGGAAAGTAAAAGATGTAACGACACCATCACGATGCAATACATTGACCTCAACACGTTACCCGGACCATACGTGATAAACATCACAAATCCTTTGAGTGAAGAACTTAAGATGTGATTTTCATTTCCCGGCACAAACCGTGCCCTTAAAAAACAGGCAACGGATACATCTTAATGCCAGAAGTAAACCTTAATTGATTGAATACAGCCTGAGTCCATTGCAAAAATAACACACAGGGTAAATTCGCATATACAGAACCCAACGAAAAGCAAAAGAAACCTGTAACACATTTCGTTTACCTGTCACTTTCAATTGTAAAAGCCAGCAGAAAAAGCGCATATAACTATATTTATCCCTGCGGGGACTTTTGTTTGTGCTATATATTTTTTACAGAGAACCGCAACGCGTCCAAACACAAGAATATATTTACCTCTGGAAAATGGTCTGACTCCCTTTCACGTGGTTGTAGTGACCTGTTCTGTGATTCATGTAATGTCTTTTCTGGATGAGGAAAATATGTCATCACTGATATTTTATACAGACGAAGCACAAGCACTGATTGTAACAGATACCCTTGCCGTCACCGATAATGGGGAGCCGTTATCTTTTGTTTCCAAAGCAGGTTACATCCCCCAGCTAAGAACCATCATAGCAGGTACGGGGGCAGGTGGATTTTCTAACACCTGGTTGCTTGAAGCATCAACCAGAATGGTCGTATCAGGTATACAAAATCTCAATTATCATACATCGGCCTGTCTAAGGAGGCTGTGGAAACAATACAAGCATGACCATGCAATTCCCTCTTCTTCAACGGTGACAACCAGTGTTTATCAGTTCGCAATTTGCGAGGAAACAGGAAATATCGTTTCGTTCGCCTATCGCTCAGTCCATGATTTCGAATCAGAGCAATTACAATACGGAACAGGAGTAAAACCTGAGTGCCAAATCTTGGATGGGGATTTGTTGCAGACAATTCCTGTAATGATGAATGAACAAAGGGCTATACAGGCGACATACCCACACCCGGAACGGATCCATATTGGCGGTGAGATGATTGCGCATTATCTGACATCATCTATGTATCAATGCTTTAAGATTGGGGAATTTGAGGATTTCAGAACTCAGGGAGAGTATATATTGAGCAGGATTTAGGCAAAACGCGGTTCAGATAAAGTGCTTTTAACAGGCTTGCTGAACATTAAAAGGATATCTCTCAATTACGATGAATAGCTTGAATTCTAAAAATAGAAAAGTAGAGTTTAACTCTAAATACATAAAAACAAGAGTAAAGGAGCACCCGCCGAAGCAGCCGCGCATGATGTTGACCGAGAAGCGGATCATCTCGTACGCCGGAATACGGCTGTTGCCATATGACGGATGCGGCACACGCTTGTACGGCAGGGCAAAAACGCTGTCCATCTCTTCGGTAGAGAGCGGGATCGCCGGTGGGTTAACCCAGATATAACGCTCGCCGTGCTTTTGCATCAACGCGCGGGCACAGCCCGGGTTGGTTTCATGGTGCAGAATACGGGAGGCGTGTGCGTAGAGCACCTTGTCAGCTTTGACCTTCTCATATGACGGCAGTAGCACATAGGTCTTTTCCCACGGCTTCGGACGCGGCGGCTGCACCACCACGGCCTTTGCTTCCGCTTTCTTCGGCTCAACTGGTTTGTTATCCGCGCACGGCAGATCGTCACCGTACGGATGCGGGATAGGGTCGATTTTGCCCGGCATATCGATAATGCGGGAATCCACCCCGCTCCAGCCCGGCAGCGCCTCTTTCACCATGATCGCGGTGTTGCGCACGTCGCGGATCTCGCTGACCGCTTCACCCTGCGCCAGGCGATGCGCCACTTCCACCAGCGGACGCTCGCCGTTGCCGAAGATCAGCATGTCGGCTTTCGAATCCACCAGCACCGAACGGCGCACGGTGTCAGACCAGTAGTCGTAGTGCGCGGTGCGGCGCAGGCTCGCCTCGATGCCGCCCAGGATCACCGGCACGTCTTTCCATGCTTCTTTGCATCGCTGGGTGTAGACGAGGGTCGCGCGATCGGGACGTTTACCCGCCACGTTATCTGCCGTATAAGCGTCGTCATGACGCAGCTTACGGTCCGCGGTATAGCGGTTGATCATCGAGTCCATGTTGCCCGCGGTCACGCCAAAGAACAGGTTAGGTTTACCCAGACGCATAAAGTCGTCTTTGCTGTTCCAGTCAGGCTGAGAAATAATCCCCACGCGGAAACCCTGAGCTTCCAGCATACGGCCGCAGATCGCCATGCCAAAGCTCGGGTGATCGACATACGCATCACCCGTCACCAGAATGATATCGCAGCTGTCCCAGCCCAGTTGATCCATCTCTTCCCGGGACATCGGCAGGAACGGCGCCGGTCCAAAGCAGGCTGCCCAGTACTGGGGCCAGGAGAAGAGGTCGCGATCCGGCTGGATCAGGGAAATTGCGCTCATAATGCTTCCGAAGAAAAAATAGACAAAAGGAGCGGGATTATACGCTGGTTTATCGGGGGAAATGAAGGGGTATTTATTGCCCGGTGACGCTACGCTTACCGGGCCTACGGGCCTGTAGGTCGGGTAAGGCGAAGCCGCCACCCGACTCGTTTTACGGTGCCGGATTCACCAGCATCTGCCCTACCGACCCCCTGTCCATCATCTCCAGCGTCTGGCTGTGGAACAGGAACGGGAAGTGCGGCCATGACGGCTGTCCATAGTAGACGAGCAGTTCTACCTGCCCATCCACCCAAACGGTATCTTTCCAGCCCCTGTCTTCCGGGAACGGCATCGCCCCGTTGACGTTGCGGATCAGGAATGACACCCCTTCAATATGGAACGACTGCGGCATCTCCGAGCGGACGGTCCAGCGCTCCCAGGTTCCCTGCTGGGCGGTGATATCAATACGGTTTACGTCCCACAGCGCGCCGTTGATGCCCGGATCGTCGCCAAGGCTGATATCGCGACTGCGTACTGCAGGGCCGGTCACAATTTCCTGCGGCAGCAGGCGCATCGGCAGACTGTCGGTCACCAGCGGCAACAGGCCGGTCGGGCGCAGCGTCAGCACCAGCGTGGAGACCAGAACGCTCGACGGTTCAAAGAAGCCGCGAATGCGGTCAACAATGCTTGCCGCTTCGCCGCAGGTCACGGACACTTCATCCCCGTTGGTCATATCCACGAGGATTTCACGACGTTCGCCCGGCGCCAGCGCCAGCTGTTTGACCGACACCGGCGCAGGTAATAACCCCTGATCGCCTGAAATCACATGCAGGGCGCGGCCGTCGCTCATTTGCAGCAGGTAGCGGCGCGAGTTAGAGGCATTCAACAGACGCAGGCGCACCCAGCCTCGAGACACTTCGACATACGGGCTTTGCGCGCCGTTAACCAGCAGCGTATCGCCCACAAAGCCACCGCTGCCCGGCTCGCTGTACTCCGGCGTACCGAAGTTATCCAGACGCTTGTCCTGAATAATGATCGGGAAATCATCAACACCGTAGTGATTCGGGATCGGCAGCGTTTTACTGACCTCATCTTCAATCAGCCACATCCCGGCCAGGCCGTTATAGACCTGCTGGGCGGTGCGGTTCGGGGTGTTGGCGTGATACCACAATGTCGCCGCGCTCTGACGAATCGGGAGGACGGGCGCCCAGTCGGCATTCGGCGACATCATGCGCGCCGCGCCGCCCATCAGCGGCCCCGGCACCTGCAACCCACTGACGGTCATTGCGACATTTTCCGTCGTCCGGTTACTGTAGATGAGCTTGACGTCATCCCCATTCCACACGCGAATGGTCGGCCCGAGGTAGCGTCCGTTAATGCCCCATACCTGCGCGCGCGTTCCCTGGGTAAAGGACCAGTGGCTACGCTGAAGCGTGAGGAATAGCGGCTGTCCGCGACGGGATTCAATCAACGGCGGAATAGGCAGCGGCTGTTGCTGCCCGGCGGCGCTGGCTGTCCGCGGCATCGCACCCGCACAAAGGGCGATACCCGAAGCCTGAATAAACTGACGCCGACTGAGTGACATATAAGCTCCATCTGAAACGACTAACAACGCGGGAATTCGTTTTCCCTTGAACGAAACCGGGTTAAATCTTACCGGCGGCTTCTCGCTCTGCAACTTCTTTATCGAGCTGTGCAATGTGCTGAGCCATCAGCTCGCGGCAGTGCGTGGCCAGCTCGCGCACCTGGTCTTTACCGTATTTGGAGGTATCCACCGGCGGTAGCATTTCGACAATGACCAGTCCGTTTTTCAGACGGTTAAGATTAATCTTATTCGATGTATTGGAAACGCACACGGGAATAATTGGAACGCCTGCCGCAATTGCAGCATGAAACGCGCCGGTCTTGAACGGCAGCAGGCCGCGACCGCGGCTGCGCGTCCCTTCCGGGAACATCCAGATTGAGATCCGGCGCTTTTTAAACTGATCCACCACTTCCGCAATGGTGCCATGCGCTTTCGCACGGTTGTTGCGGTCAATCAGCAAGTTACCGGTGAGCCAGTACAGTTGGCCGAAAAGCGGGATCCACAGCAGGCTCTTTTTCCCGACGGTTACGGTCGGCGGAATAACAATATTTGAGGCCGTCACCATATCGTAGTTGTTCTGATGGTTAGCGATATAGATGGCGTTACCGAAATTCTCCGCCCCTTCAGGCAGACGCTTTTCAACCTTCAGGCCGAACAATGGCGCAAGGCGACCAAACATGTGCCCGAACGTCGCGACATGTTTTGGGTTACGCGGGCTGAACAGGCAATAAATCGATCCGAAAATACAGACCAGAATGCAGTAAATAACGGTAAGAATAAGACGAACAATGTATAGCATAGCGACCTCTGAAGCCCTGACAGCTGACAATTATACTTCACCTGTGGCCAGGTAAGGACTTTATTACGAGCGCGTATTGTTAATCGCAACGCACGAATTAACAACGTTTTTACGGGAAATTTTATGGTAATCCCCCTCCGGAAAGAGGGGGGGATGAAACAGGTTACTCTTCGCTGTCGTCCGCTTTGCTGCGCGCCGGCGAGTCGATCTCCACGCGGTCAATGCGCTGCAGGCCACGCATCAGTGAGCCGCGACGTCCGCGCTCGCCAACCACCTTCTGCAACTCTTCCGGACGCAGTTTGATCTTACGTTTGCCGACATGAATGGTCAGCGTGCTCTGCGGCGGCAGCAGGAAGAGATGCGCCAGGCTATCTTCGCCTTTTGCCGCTTCCGCTGACGGGATACTGATGATCTTGTTGCCCTTCCCTTTCGACAGCTCCGGCAGATCGCTGACCGGGAACATCAGCATGCGTCCGGCAGCGGTGATCGCCAGCAGCATATCGCTTTCGTTCTCGATGATCAGCGGCGGCATGACGTGGGCGTTATCCGGCAGGCTGATCAGCGCTTTACCGGCGCGGTTACGCGACACCAGATCGTTAAAGGTGCAGATAAAGCCGTAGCCAGCATCAGACGCCATCAGCAGTTTTTGATCGTCGGCTTCCATCAGCATATGGTCAACCGTGGCGCCCGGCGGCAGCGTCAGCTTGCCGGTCAGCGGTTCGCCCTGCCCGCGCGCGGATGGCAGCGTGATCGGATCAATGGCGTAGCTGCGGCCCGTGGAGTCGATAAACGCCACCGGCTGGTTGCTCTTGCCCTTCACCGCCGCCTTGAAGCTGTCACCGGATTTGTAGCTCAGACCCGGCGCGTCGATATCGTGGCCTTTGGCGCTACGCACCCAGCCGCTCTGGGAAAGCACGATGGTCACCGGCTCGGACGGCAGCATGTCGTGCTCGTTCATCGCCTTCGCTTCTTCGCGCTCATGCAGCGGAGAACGACGGTCGTCGCCAAAGGCGTCGGCATCGGCCTGCAACTCTTTCTTCAGCAGGGTGTTCATCTTGCGCTCGGACGCCAGAATCGCCTGAAGCTGATCGCGCTCTTTTTCCAGCTCGTTCTGCTCGCCGCGGATCTTCATCTCTTCCAGCTTAGCGAGATGGCGCAGCTTCAGTTCGAGGATCGCTTCAGCCTGAGTTTCGCTGATGCCAAAGCGCGACATCAGGGCTGGCTTAGGTTCGTCCTCGGTACGAATGATCTCAATCACTTCGTCAATGTTGAGGAACGCCACCAGCAAACCTTCGAGGATATGCAGGCGCTTAAGCACTTTCTCCAGCCGATGGTTCAGACGGCGGCGCACCGTATCGCGGCGGAAGGCCAGCCATTCGGTGAGGATCTCCAGCAGGTTTTTCACCGCCGGACGACCGTCCAGACCAATCATGTTCAGGTTGATGCGGTAGCTTTTTTCCAGATCGGTAGTGGCGAACAGGTGGTTCATCACCTGCTCCATATCCACGCGGTTAGAACGCGGCACAATCACCAGACGGGTCGGGTTTTCGTGGTCCGATTCGTCGCGCAGGTCGTCCACCATCGGCAGCTTTTTATTGCGCATCTGGGAGGCAATCTGCTCCAGCACCTTCGCGCCGGAGACCTGGTGCGGAAGCGCGGTGATCACCACGGCGCCATCCTCTTTGGTCCATACCGCGCGCATGCGCACGGAGCCGCGGCCGTTCTGGTAGATTTTACGGATTTCAGCACGCGAGGTGATGATCTCGGCTTCGGTCGGATAGTCCGGCCCCTGCACGATATCCAGCAAATCGTCCAGCGAGGTTTTTGGCTGCTCAATCAGGGTGATGGCGGCTTTCGCCACTTCACGCAGGTTGTGCGGCGGAATGTCCGTCGCCATGCCCACGGCGATACCGGTCGTGCCGTTCAGCAGGATGTTCGGCAGACGCGCAGGCAGCATTTTCGGCTCCTGCATCGTACCGTCGAAGTTTGGCACCCAGTCGACCGTACCCTGCCCCAGCTCGCCCAACAGCACTTCGGCATATTTAGACAGGCGGGATTCGGTATAACGCATCGCCGCGAAGGATTTCGGATCGTCCGGCGCCCCCCAGTTCCCCTGGCCATCCACCAGCGGATAGCGGTAAGAGAACGGCTGGGCCATCAGCACCATCGCTTCATAGCAGGCGCTGTCACCGTGCGGATGGTATTTCCCCAGCACGTCACCGACGGTACGGGCGGATTTCTTGAACTTGGCGGTCGCATTCAGCCCCAGTTCGGACATCGCATAGACGATGCGGCGCTGAACGGGCTTCAGGCCATCCCCGATAAACGGCAACGCCCTGTCCATGATGACGTACATGGAGTAGTTCAGGTAGGCGTTTTCCGTGAATTCATGTAGCGCGAGGCGCTCTGCCATATCGCTCATTACGTGTGATTCCTCAACTCAGAAACCGATGGGTTTCAGGCAATATTGCCGCAGATACTACCTCATCTGGCGAGTTGAGTCACAAAGAAAAAGGGCCGCTCATGCGGCCCTTTCCGGGTTATTTGTTCAGCTTGATAACCTGCTTCACGTCGATTTCAAACTCGTTCCAGTCTTTATCGATTTTACCCTGGAGTTCGACTTTATCCTGTGGCGTCACCGTCACGCCGTTCCAGCGCTTGTGGTCGATCTCCACCACCACCGTGCCGCTTTCATCGCGGAAGGTGTAACGGTCATCGGACAGGCGCTCGGTAATATTACCGCGCAGCTTCACCCAGCTGTCGTCCTTCATATCTTTGACTTTAGCCGCGGTAGTGAGGTTGGCGTTATTATCGACAAAGCCACCCTGCTGGGTTTGCGTCTGGGTCTGTGTCGCAGATGGGCCAGAGAAGCCACCCTGTGCAGCAAAAACAGGGGCAGTGGTCATCATCATAATGGCAGCAATTGCAGCGTATTTTTTCATCTTAATCTCTCCCTTTAATGTCGTTTCACAATCCATTAAACAGGGTAAACCTTAACAACTTCTTAAGGGGAAAATTTATTTATTTTTACTGTACAGCAGGCGCTTGCAGAAGGTTTACTGACGGCATCAAGGAGGAAATATGCGCATTTTACTGGTAGAAGACGACAAGCTCATCGGCGATGGCATCAAAGCGGGCTTAAGCAAAATGGGCTTTAACGTGGACTGGTTTACCGACGGTAAAACCGGGCAGGCGGCCCTGTACACCGCGCCGTACGATGCCGTGGTGCTGGACCTGACGCTGCCGGAAATCGACGGGCTTGAGATCCTGCGCGCCTGGCGCGAAAGCGGTAAGAGCGAACCGGTGCTGATCCTCACCGCGCGGGATGCGCTGAATCAGCGCGTCGAAGGGTTACGCCTGGGGGCGGATGATTACCTGTGTAAGCCGTTCGCGCTGATTGAAGTGGCAGCCCGCCTCGAAGCGCTGGTGCGCCGCAGCCACGGGCAGGCGCGCAGCGAGCTGCGTCACGGCAAGGTCACGCTCGATCCGGCAAGTCTTGTCGCCACGCTGGCGGGCGAAACGCTGGTGCTCAAACCCAAAGAGTTCGCCCTGCTGGAACTGCTGATGCGCAACGCGGGCCGCGTGCTGCCGCGCAAGGCCATCGAAGAGAAACTCTACAACTGGGATGATGACGTCTCCAGCAACGCCGTCGAAGTCCACGTTCATCATTTACGCCGCAAGCTCGGCAGCGAATTTATCCGCACCGTGCACGGCATCGGTTATA
This sequence comes from Enterobacter cloacae complex sp. 402C9, assembly GCF_050030745.1. Lineage (NCBI taxonomy): Bacteria > Pseudomonadati > Pseudomonadota > Gammaproteobacteria > Enterobacterales > Enterobacteriaceae > Enterobacter > Enterobacter cloacae complex sp. 402C9. The sequence continues at coordinate 3,980,031 of NZ_JBLGUW010000001.1, forward strand.
CCCTGGGTGACGCATGAAACTGACCCAACGCCTGAGCCTGAAGCTGCGCCTGACGCTCCTCTTTTTGCTGCTGTCCCTGGCGGCCTGGTTTGCCGCAAGCGTGGTGGCCTGGCACCAGACGACCGACAAGCTCGATAAGCTGTTCGATACCCAGCAGATGCTGTTTGCCAAACGGCTGCTGACGATGGACGTGGACGAACTCCGCGCCCCGGAACGCATGCGCGAGGTGCCGAAAAAAGCCAAACACGGCCATCTTGACGACGATGCGCTGGCCTTCGCAATCTTCACCGCAGACGGCAGCATGGTGCTTAACGACGGTGAGAACGGGCGCGACATACCTTATCACTACCGCCGGGACGGATTTGATGACGGTCGGTTGCAGGATGACAACGACGAATGGCGTTTCCTGTGGCTGACCTCCCCGGACGGGAAATACCGCGTGGTGGTTGGCCAGGAGTGGGAGTACCGACAGGATATGGCGCTGGATGTGGTCAGCTCACAGCTGACGCCGTGGCTGGTGGCGCTGCCCGTAATGCTTCTGTTGCTGATTGTCCTGCTGAGCCGGGAACTGAAACCGCTGAAAAACCTGGCGCAGACCCTGCGTTCACGCTCGCCGGATGCGACCGATACGCTGCCCACCCACGGCGTGCCGACGGAGGTTCGCCCGCTGCTTGATGCGCTTAACCATCTTTTCGCCCGTACGCAGGAGATGATGGCCCGCGAGCGCCGCTTCACCTCGGATGCCGCTCATGAGTTGCGCAGCCCGCTGGCCGCGCTGAAGGTGCAAACCGACGTGGCGCAGCTTTCCCTTGACGATCCCGGGGCGCAGTCTAAAGCGCTGGGGCAATTGCATGCGGGCATCGACCGCGCCTCCCGACTGGTGGATCAGCTTCTCACCCTGTCGCGCCTGGATTCACTGGATAATCTTGATGACGTCGAACCCGTGATGATGGCCGATTTGCTGCAATCCGCGGTGCTGGATATCTGGCATCCGGCGCAGCAGGCGGGCATTGATATTCGGCTCAACGTCAACGCGCCCGAGGTGATGCGTCACGGACAGCCGCTATTGCTGAGCCTGCTGGCGCGTAACCTGCTGGACAACGCCGTTCGTTACAGCCCGCGCGGCAGCGTGGTGGACGTGACGCTGAACACCCAAAGCTTTACCGTGCGCGACAACGGCCCGGGCATTTCAACCGATGCGCTGGCGCGTCTCGGCGAGCGCTTTTATCGTCCACCGGGCCAGGACGCCACCGGCAGCGGTCTGGGGTTGTCTATCGTGAAGCGCATCGCGGCGTTACACGGGATGCGCGTCTCGCTGGGCAATGCGCCTGAAGGGGGCTTTGAGGTGACCGTCAGCTGGTAGCCATTATTGCGCTGAGCGCAAAAGACTTTGCACATTTTGCTTATTTTTCCGCTCCGTCCTCGCGCGTAGAATACCTGGCATACTCTCAGCATCGAGGACAAATAATGAGCAACATTCTGATTATCAACGGCGCGAAAGAATTTGCGCACTCTAAAGGCCAGCTCAATGACACCCTGACCGAGGTCGCGGATGGTTTCCTGCGCGACGCCGGACATGATGTTAAGGTTGTGCGCGCGGACAGCGATTACGACGTGAAGGCCGAAGTGCAGAACTTCCTGTGGGCCGACGTGGTTATCTGGCAGATGCCGGGCTGGTGGATGGGCGCACCGTGGACCGTGAAAAAATACATGGACGATGTGTTTACCGAAGGTCACGGTTCGCTGTATGCCAGCGACGGCCGCACCCGCTCAGACGCGTCTAAAAAATACGGTTCCGGCGGCCTGTTGCAGGGCAAGAAATACATGCTCTCCCTGACCTGGAATGCCCCGCTTGAAGCGTTCACCGAGCAAGATCAGTTCTTTGAAGGCGTAGGCGTAGACGGCGCGTATCTGCCATTCCACAAGGCGAATCAGTTCCTGGCTATGGAGCCGCTGCCGACCTTTATCGTCAATGACGTAATTAAAATGCCGGACGTCCCACGCTATATCGCAGAATATCGCAAGCATCTCGCGGAAATTTTTGCTTAACTGGTAGCCTGGAATTAGAAGGAGTTAATTATGCTTACCGTTATTGCTGAAATCCGTACGCGTCCTGGCCAACATCACCGCCAGGCGGTGCTGGATGAGTTCGCAAAGATCATCCCGACCGTACTGAAAGAAGAAGGCTGCCACGGCTACGCGCCAATGGTGGACGCCGCCACCAGCGCAAGCTTCCAGGCGACCGCGCCAGACTCGATCATCATGGTTGAGCAGTGGGAAACCGTCGCGCACCTTGAAGCGCATTTGCAGACCGCGCATATGAAAGCGTGGAGCGACGCGGTGAAAGGGGACGTTCTGGAAACCCATATTCGTATTCTGGAGCAAGGGGTCTAAGTTCTGTGAAATTTGCCGGGTAGCACTGCGTTTACCCGGCCTACAACTTCCCTCCCAGGCCCGGTAAGCGTTAACGCCACCGGGCTTTTTTTATCACCTTAACACTCAACTGCTATGCTTATTCTGACTTCATGTTAAACAGGAGGATGGAATGGGTCTTTTTAATTTCGTAAAAGAAGCAGGCGAAAAGCTGTGGGACAATCTGACCGATCATAAGGGTCAGAGCGACAAAATCACCGAGCACCTCAAGAAACTCAACATTCCCGGTTCCGATAAGGTTCAGGTTGACGTCACCGACGGCAAAGCCAGCGTGACGGGCGACGGGCTGACGCAGGAGCAGAAAGAAAAAATCCAGGTCGCCGTCGGCAACATCGCAGGCGTCAGCGAGGTGGAGAACAACATCACCGCGACAGATGCCAAAGATGAAGCTACTTACTATACGGTGAAATCCGGCGATACCCTGAGCGCGATCTCTAAAACCGTGTACGGCGATGCTAACCAGTACAACAAGATTTTTGAGGCTAACCGCCCTATGCTCTCCAGCCCCGATAAAATCTATCCCGGCCAGACGCTGCGTATTCCTAAAGCATAACGTCTAAAACAGTCGGTTCACGTCGCGCAGAGGAACAGAATGAAAATAGCTTGTCTTGGCTGGGGTTCGTTAATCTGGAAAAGCGGCGCGTTACCGGTAGCCGGTGAGTGGCAGACCGACGGGCCTTCTTTGCCCGTCGAGTTCTGTCGGGTCAGCGATGGCGGTGAACTGGCGACCGCCATCTGTATGAATGCCCCTGCCGTGCCGGTGCTTTGGGCATGGCTGGAGGCCACAACGTTGAGCGTGGCCTGCCGCGCTTTGCGTAAGCGCGAAGCCATTCCCGAGGATCGCTGCGATGGTATTGGCTCGCTGCTAATCACCGGACGCGACACGGGTATCCTGACAACATGGGCCAGGGAGAAAGGTATTGAAGCGATCATCTGGACCGGGCTCCCGCCGAGAAGCGCGTCACAGGAAGGCAGGGTTCCTGCCGTGGACGAAGCCATCGCTTATCTCGACGGCCTCAGCGGAGAGACCCGCAGCCATGCGCGGGACTATATTTGCCGCGTGCCTGCCCAGCTTGATACGCCCTACCGGCGCGTCATTAAAGACGTGCTTGGATGGTAATCCCCCGGCCAGTTACCAGTACAGTTTCCAGCTCCGGGTGAAACGCACCAGCGCCTCAACGTAGAAGTAATCTCCCCAGCTTGCGCACTCATCCACGCCTTTGTTGCTCCCGAGGTGGTAAACCGAGTGTTTAAGCAGCCCGTTGCCCTTTTCTTCTCTCCCCATCAGATAGTGTTTCGTCAGTGACGACATAATGCCTTTAGCCCATTCCATATAGCGCTCGCGATCCGGATCCGTGACCGGCAGGTGTTTCACCAGCTCCAGCAGCCCACATACCGCAATCGCCGCCGAGGAAGAATCACGCAGCGCGTCGGTGCCCACCAACGCCAGATCCCAGTGGCAGACGTAGTCGTCGGGCAGGCGATTGAGGAAGTAGTTCGCCAGCCGTTTTGACAGGGCGATCATCGTCTCGTCGCCGGTATAGATATAGCTCAGCAGGAAGCCGTAAATTCCCCACGCCTGCCCGCGTGACCAGCAGGAGTCGTCGGCGTAGCCCTGCTGGGTGTTGCCGTAGCGCGGTGCGCCGGTTGTTACATCCATATAGTAGGTGTGGAAGGTGGAGGCATCGTCACGAATGAGGTACGTCGCCGCCTGCATGACGTGCGCTTTTGCGGCGTCGGCAAAGCGCGGATCGCCCGTCTGCTCCGTTGCCCAGTAGAGCAGCGGCAGGTTCATGTTGCAGTCGATGATCATCCGCCCGGCCTGGTCCGGATCGGAGAGATCGCCCCACGCCTGGATGATCTTCGCCTTCTCGTGGAAGCGTTCCAGCAGGGCTTCCGCCGCCAGCAGCGAGAAGCCGCGCGCCTCGCGGTTTCCGGTCAGCCGCCACGCGGCTACGCAGGAGAGCGTGTAAAGGAAGCCTAAATCGTGGGTGTTGGTGTCGTTGCGCCCGGCGATGCGCAGGCCAAACGAGCGCACGTGTTTTTCCGCCATCGCACGGAATTTTTCCTCGCCGCTCATCTCCCACGCCAGCCACAGCTGCCCGGTCCAGAAGCTGGTGGTCCACTCCACGTTGTCAGTCAGCGGATAAAAACCGTTCTGGCAGGTTTCCGCCGGGAATTTGTCGCCGAACTCCGTTAAATGACGGCTAATCAGGTCCAGAACGTGGCTGCGCGCCGAATTCAGTTCATCGCTGAATGCGCGGGAGTCAACGGGCGCAGCGATAACAGGCAGACGTTCTTCTTTGATACGACTTAACATATTTCGGTTCCTTCTTTGACGGCGTAATTTAACGTGTTGACGTTTCTGCTACGTTCAGCGCACGAGCCCCGCGCCATTTGCTCTGACAGGCGGATAACGTAAAAGCAGAAATAAGGGTAAAGGTCAGCGCCGTTGCGCCCATGATGATATAGGTGTGCTCAAAGCCAATACGGTCATACATATAGCCGGCAGGGGAAGAGACCACCACGTTGCCAACGTAGAGCATCGCCTGATAGCCGAGTAAATACATGGTGGCATTGACGCGCTTGTCGAAATGCTCGGCGATATATTTAAATACCGACACCAGCAGAAGACAAATTTCCAGACCGTACAGCGGCTTAAGCACTGAAATTAACAGGTGAGAATCACACATGCCGGAAATAATCAGACGCGCCCCGACCACCAGCCCGACAATTAATAGCCCGCGTTTGGCGCCAATAAAGTTCACAAACAGCGGGACCACCATATACATGACAAATTCCATGCCCGACTGCACGGTCCCGAGATAACCGAATACCGCGTTGCCCTCATGAATATCATCGAAGAAGGTGACGAAATAGCGCGAGAACTGCTGCTCGGCGATAAACATCATCCACGCCACGCCCGCCACGTACAGGCAGAAGGCCCAGAATTTACGGTTTCGCAGCAGGGCGTAAACGTCTGACGGGGCGATTTTCTCTTTCGTCAGCACCTCGCCCGCGTGAATGGAGTTAGTGTTCACTTTCAGGCTCAGCAGGACGATCAGCATCACCACCGACGCCACGCTGCCGAGAATAAAGTTATACGCCGGTGAGAGGTTAAACAGCAGGCCGGAGAAGGACGATGCCACCGCCCAGCCGAGCGAACCCCACATGCGAATTTGCCCGAATTCCATGCCGTTCAAACGGCTAAAGCGGTCGGAATACGATTCGCACGCCGCCACACCCGCGTACCAGGCAAAGCTTAAATAGAGCGCGCCGATAATAATCCCCAGCAAGGTATTAGACATTAACAGCGGCTGGTATACGTAAATAAAGAACGGCGCCATCAGGGCCGACATGATCACCACAAAATAGAGCAGGTATTTGCTCATGCCGATCTTATCGAGAATATAGCCGTAGATCGGTTTAAGAATAACGGAGAATATCCCGTTCACCGCAAAAACGGTTCCAATCACCGAGCCGCTGAGATTGGCTTTCTGGCCAAGCCAGATCGCCAGCAGTCCAATACTGGCAGACCAGGTAAAGAAATAGAGAAAGATAAAGCTACTGATTTTGTAATATTCAGTTCTGTTAGTTGTCGATGTGCTTTTCATATCATCCTCGCCGACGTGTAGGGCCAGATTTTTATAATGTGAACGACAGCTTACGTTCGCTTCCGGGTTCGCTAATGACGACCCGGCTATGGGTTATATTCAGCTGCGGCGTCGCCGCAACGGGCTGTTTTCCGCCAGCCAGAACGGCGCAACAGAGCCAGCTTTCCCCTTGCGGGAGGTCGGCCTTTAACAACGGAATGGAAGCGCACTCCGCAAACATAATGCTGCTGTTCGGCGGCGTGACGATGCTGTCTGGCTGGCGGTGAATGACCGGCGAAAGATCGACAATGACGCTGCTGCCGTTTTCAGCCATCAGATAACAACCGCGATCGCGCACCTGGTGGGCGGTTTTCATCACCGCAAAGCCGCCCTCGACGGTTTGCAGAGTGCGCGCGCTGTTGATACGGTGCAGGCGCAGGTGCCACTCCCCGAACGGGATCTGCCAGGTCGCAATCTGCACGTCGCGCCACGGCGACCAGCGCGAGAAAATGTAATGTTCATCCACCCGAACCTCTTCGCACTCGCGACGACCGCGGAAATAGTCATCTTCGTCCGCCAGCAGCAGCATGGAATCGCAGGCGGCATGCTTCAGGCCAAAACGCCCGCGCTCAATGGTGAATCCGAAGCGGCTGGAGTAGGCAAATTTGGTGTATTTCGCTTCGGTGTTGACGTAGTTATTCAGCTCCAGCTGACCAGCGGTGAGCATGACGACGTGCTGCGAAGCTTTCGAATGCATCAGGATCTGCTGCGCATGCGGGATCACATGTTTTTCAGCAAGCGCGGGCAGCGGCTGCTCGTCGGCCTGCCAGAACGGATGCGCCTCCGGCAGCGCCAGGATCAGGTAGGTTTTCAGCGCCCAGTACGGTGAACCGGGGGAGTTGTAATCCTCGCACATCGCCAGGTTCGGATACGCAAACCCCAGGGTAAGAATACCGTCGCGATCGACAATCGACTGCTGCTGCCACCAGCGCAGATGCCGCAGCACAATGCCCTTCACGATACCCGGGGTGAAGACGTCCAGCTGAGAAAAAGCCACCGCGCTCCAGAAGGCAACCATGGCAAAGCGGTAGGTCAGGCTGCGGCCAAACGGCACCGAGGCACCATCGGCGGCGGACCAGTAGATAAAGTCTTCCGCGAACAGACGCGAGCGCTCGCGCAGCACCTTTGCCCTCGCCTCGTCGTCACTCAGGGTAGCGTAAATCAGGCCGTAAAAATGGAAAGCCATGGAGATGTAATAGTCTTTCGGGCGGCCGGGACCGTCGGAGTACCAGCCGTCGCCGAGGTAGTAGGCGTCCATCAGCGTAAAGCGACGGTCAATGGCGGCCTGGTCGTACGGCAGCCCGGCGCGCTTAAAGCCGAGCTGAACCATAATGGCAAAATAGTTCCAGTTGCTGTCCGGCATCTGCGCGTCGGTGATTTGGTTGAGCCACGCGTGCAGGTTCATCACCTCGCGTCCGGTAAAGCGCGCGGTGAGCGTCTCCCCCAGCAGAGCAAGTCCCAGACCGTAGGCCGCCATCTCCACCAGACGCTGATCGTACGGGCCGGTTTCGCCCCAGTAGCCTGTGCTTTGCGGGTCGGTACCTATCTTGATGGCGGTAAGGTACTTCTCGCTGAACGGCGTGCTTTCGCCGGACGCCATCAGCGGAAACAGCCCCCACAGCGCGCGGGAAAGTCCCTCCATCTGCGCAATATCCGCTGTGTAATGGGCGCAGGTATCACCCAGCGAGAATCGTGAACGGTTCGCCGGAAATTGCGTGTCCAGCGCCTGTAAAAGTGCATTCAACGACGCCACTACCTCCTGGCGTGAAGACAACGGATTTGATTTTTCTTTGTTTGCCGCCCACATCGGTTCGCCCTCGTAATCAACTGCGGCAAAGCATAGTGAATACGCAAGGGGCAGAAATGTTAGCCGTGTCACAGGCATGAACGATGAATAAACCTCCAGTTGAGAAAATTTAAAAAGGTGGTTTATAAAGACGGTCAGACGGGAAAAAGTTGAGTTTTATTGCACTATGCGCGACACGCCGACATCCGATCTTCTGGAACTGATCGCCCTGAACGATACCGTGGCCTCGTTCAGCCGCCTGTTTGCCAATACCGTGCGCTACCATCACTGGCACCAGTGTCTGGAGATCCTCTATGTGGAAGAGGGCTTTGGGGTGGCGATTGTCGATAATCGTCACTACACCATGCGCCCCGGACGGCTGTTTTTCTTCCCGCCTTTTACGCTGCACAAGGTCATGGTGGACGAACAGGCGGAGGCAATTTACCGCCGCACCATTATTCATCTCGACCAGCACGCGGTGCTGAAGATCCTGCGGGATTTTCCCCAGACCCGGCAGCGTCTGGAGCGGCTGTCACGCCGTGGCGGCGAAGCGTGGGTCGCCGATTTAGCCCACTTCCATCACCATATCGACCATCTGTTTAGCTGCTATAAACCGCCGATGAACGGCGAGAGCATCGCCAGCCTGCTGATAGGCCTGTTCGCGATGCTGCCCGACGATCGCGACGGCGAGCCGGGAAACAGCCAGGGGATCGCCAGCCAGGTGATGTTTTGGCTCGACGAGCATTATCAGGAGAAATTTCGTCTGGATGCGCTGGCCAATGAGCTGGGAAAATCCCGCAGCTACGTATCGCGAAAATTCCATGCGGAAACGGGCGAAAAAATTCACGACTACCTGAATACGCTAAGGTTGCGTAAGGCGTGTGAGTGTTTACTCCACACTGATTCGAGCGTGCGTGACATTGCCGCACAGACGGGTTTTTCCGACGTGACGTGGTTTATCAGCGCGTTTAAAAAAGGGATTGGCGAGACGCCGCTGCAGTACAGGAAGAACCATCGTGCGGTTTGACGCCCGCACCCACGGGGCTGAGGGTTCCCCACAAATTAATGCGAGCACTGAGCAATCCCCTCGCCCCTCCGGGGAGAGGGTTAGGGTGAGGGGAACATACGGCGGTGGTGGTCATTCCGTTCACTTTATGTTCCTTGCTACTCTGTAACGACATGACCGGTGAACGTGCCAGGGTGGCTCAGTCGCCACCACCCTGGCGACCCGGGCTCCCGGCGGTAAATCGCCGCTTCGCGGTGCCCTCGGCTTATTCCTTCCGGCTTATCGGGTACGGGCGGAGGCAACGTCCCTGTAAAGCCGCCCTCTCGGCGCATCCCTGCGCCTCGCCCCGGCCTGCAGGAAACGCCTCAGCGATTTACAGCCGGACCAGGGCATCGCTGACAGCCCTCAGTCATTTAGAAAGCAACTTTATTGCTTCTGCATAAAAAAATTACTGGGGATCCCTCAGCCCACGGGGAGAGGGGGAAAATCAACCGCTCTTCTTGCCCGGCTTTAATCCGCGGTGTAACTCGTTGATGCGCTTCATCGACTTGATGGTGCGCTGCGGCTCGGTGGAGGCGACGGACAGAATAATCATCTCCAGGCACAGCAGCACCGTGCCGTGCAGCGGGATTTTGCCCTTCTCGCCGCCGCGCGGGACGTGGATCACTACGCTTGCCTCTTTGCTAAAGCGCGAGTCCGTGGCGTTGGTCAGCAAAATGGTGGGAATACCCAGGCGCTTCGCTTCGCGCAGCGTGGTCTGTCCCTCCCGGTGCGCGGATTTTTGCGCCATCATTACCAGCACGTCACCGCGCTGTAGGGCAATCAGCTGTTCGGCGAGGCCAATACCGGTGCGGTTGAGCGGGATCGCAGGCAGGCCTATACGGCTAAACAGTCGCGAGGTGTACTCAGCCAGAATGCCGGATGCGCCAATGCCAAAAATAGCGACCTGTCTCGCCTGCGCCAGCAGCGACACCGCCTGCGCCATCGCGTAGCGGTTGCCCGGTTCGGACAACACCGCGCAGGTGTGTTGATGGCCTTCCAGCACAAAATCGATGCTCGCGTCGACGTCGCTGGTAAGCGTGTTTACCGTCGTGGACATCTTCTCGCTGGAGGTGACCACCGGGCCAAACCACTGCTCCAGGGTCTGCTTGAGATCCCGCAGCCCGCCAAACCCAAGCGCCTGAATGGCACGCACCACGGTGGCGTCCGAGGTGTGTAGCACAGCGGCAATCTCCATTGCCGTCTGCTCCATAACCGCTTCACGATTTTCATTGATATAGCTCGCCACCTGCAGCAGGCGCGGCGTCAGCTGGTGCGCCCGCGAGCGGAGGCGGTCGCCGTAGACATCAATTTTTCGGATCATCGTGCGGCCTCCGGCAGCGGACGGCCCGCTATCTGCGACTGCACCTGCGCGGCCATCAGCCCCAGCGAGGCAAATGAATTTGAGATCGCTTCCTCGCGGGAGATGAGCACGTAATGCCCGGTTCGGCAGGCGTTGAGAAACTGACACCAGCCCGGCATCACCGCATCCATCGCCGCCAGCTCGTCCTGCGGTTTTCCGCCGGTGTCCCCGCGCCAGGTTGCAAAGACAAAATCAGCATCCAGCTCCGGCAGGCGCTCGGCGCTGACGTCGATGCGCCCGCCCTCCGGGATGCTCTCAATCAGCGGCGGGAACCTGAACCCTGCGTCGCGCAGCACGCGCCCAAGCGAGTGGTAGCTGTGCATGGCGTTGATTTTGCCCTGATTGGCCTGAATCACCGAGACGGTCAGTTTGCTCGTATCGATGGTCGCCTTTAGCGCCTCGATCTGCTCCTGATAGCGACGCTCCAGAATCTTCAGCCGCGCCTCTGTCCCGGTAAGCTGCGCCAGCTTGCGGTAGATCTCCGGCGCGCCGCCGTCGAGGTGATCGATACTCACCGTCGGGGCAATTTTTTCCAGCTGTTCGACCGGCGTGTTGCGGGTCGGCTCGGTGATGATAAGATCCGGCTTCGCCGCGGCGATGGCTTCAATATCGATATCGGCGGTGCCGATGAATGTGATGTCGGAATTATCAAAATCGATGCCCGTCAGCATGCCGCTGGAGCGCAGAAAATGGCTGCCGTCCGGTCGGGTACGGCCATGGCTGGCAACCGGCGGTACGCCAAGCTCGATCAGCGGAATGGTGATATCCAGGTCGTGCAGGGACACAATCCGCTTCGGGTTAACCGGCACCACCACTTTGCGGTTCAGGTCGTCAGTAAACGTCTGCGTTGGCTCTGCGGCTCCTGCAGCAAATCCCACCAGCACCAGCATTGCAAAAAATACGCGCATTTCTATCCCCTAAAATCGATCCCGACGCTGCCAGAGCAGCAGCAGGAAAAACGGTCCGCCAATCAGTGAAATGACAATTCCCGCCGGCAGCTGCAACGGGAGAAATGCCAGCCGCCCGACGTTATCCGCCAGCAGCACCAGCAGCGCGCCCAGTACGGCACTTCCCGTCAGCAGTGCCGTTTGCCCTCCGCGCAGCAGCAGGCGCGCCATGTGCGGGGCAATCAGCCCGACAAAGCCGATACTCCCCACGCAGGAGACGCAGGCCGCGGTGAGCACCACGGGGGCAAACACGCGCAGCAGCGCGAGGCGTGAAGTCCGCACGCCCAGCCCCGTCGCAGTGTGGTTGCCGAGCAAGGCTACGTCTGCGGCGCGCGCGGTAAAGAGCAGCAGCGCAAACGCCGGCACTGTCCAGGCAGCAGCGATGCTGACCAGCGTCCAGCTTGCCGCATGCAGACTCCCCGCCAGCCACAGCATCGCCGTCTGGACGTCGCGCACGTCGGCGGTCGTCATAAAGACCCCCATCGCGGCGGCAAACGCCCATGACACGCCGATGCCGATCAGGATGAATCGCGGGCGCGAGATATCACGCGCCAGCGCCACTACCAGCAGCGCGGTCAGCAGCCCACCGGCCATGCCGATAAGTGGACGCCAGTACGGCCCCAATCCCGGAAACTGAAAAATCAGCAGCAGCACCGCCGCGCTACAGCCCTCTTTCACGCCGATAAGACCGGGGTCAGCAAGGCCGTTGCGGGTAATGGACTGCATGGCCGCCCCCGCCATGCCGAGCATCGCGCCGCACAGCACCGCCATCAGCAGGCGCGGCAGGCGGATATCCATCACAATGTAATGCGCATCCGCCGTCAGACGTTCAGGATAAAACAGCGCACGTCCGATGGCGGAAGCAGGAATGGGCAGCGAGCCGTGCGTCAGGCCAAAACTTAGCAGCAGTAAAACGGCAAGGGTTAAAACGGTCAGATACAGCAGCGCCCTCGGGCGAACCAGCGCCGAGAAGGAGGAAAATCGTACTGCCCTCAATCCAGCCCGGTTCATTTGAACATCCTTGACGCCATAAGGATAAAGACCGGCGCGCCGACCAGCGCAGTCATCACGCCGGTTGCCAGCTCATACGGCGTAAACAGCGTGCGGGCGGCGATATCCGCCATCAGCAGAACCAGCGCCCCGCAGAGGGCTGAGAGCGGCACCATCACGCGCAGGTCCACCGATACCAGACGGCGAATCAGCTGCGGCACCACGAGTCCGATAAACCCGATCGGCCCGGCAACTGAAACCGCCGCGCCGCACAGCAGGGCGATGGCCAGCAGCGCGAGCAGGCGCGTTTTCAGCAGCGACACGCCAAGCCCCTGCGCCATTCTGTCCCCCAGCGCCAGCATGTTCAGCGACGGCGACAGCCAGAGCGCCAGCGCAAAACCCACGGCAGCGGCCCCCGCGGCGCTAGCGGTCGTCTCGCCGATGACTCCCGCCACATCCCCCGCAAGCCAGGTCCGCATGGCCAGCAGCGTCTGTTCATCCAGAATCAACACCGTGGCGGTTATCGATGAGGCAAATGCCGACATCGCCACGCCGCACAGCGTGACCTTCATCGGCGTGAGACCGGTACGCCCGGATGAGGAGAACGTTAGCACCAGCAAAAAGAGCGCGGCGGCGCCAGCTGCGGCTATCAGAGGGCGGCCAAACGGCAGCGACAGCCCGAGGGCACTCGTCAGCACCACCGCCAGCGCCGCCCCTGCATTTAGCCCCAGGATATGCGGCTCGCCGAGCGGGTTGCGGATCACTGACTGCAGCAGCACGCCCGCGACGCCGAGCGCCGCGCCCGTCACCAGGGCGGCGCACAGTCGCATCAAGCGCAGCCTGACGATCACGCTATGCTCAAAATTGCGCGGGTCGAAGTGGAAAAATGCGTCTACTACCGTCCGGGGGGCGATAACGCGCGCCCCGATGCTCAGGTGCGCAATCGCGCCTGCCAGAAGCAGCAGCGTAAAGAGAATAAAGGCCACAGACGTGCGCATCATGGTTTGTCGTCAGCCTGACGGAACGGCATAAAGAACGGCTTGCCGGTCAGCGGGTTAACCGACATATGCACGTCGACATCAAACACCGCTTTGATCAGCTCCGGCGTGCAGGCGTCGCCCTCATGCAGTACCCCCTCAACCTTTCCCTGACGTAAAAAGACCAGCGAATCACCGTAGTTCACGGCGAAGTTGAGATCGTGCAGAACCACCACCACGGTGCGCCCGTGCCGGCGCGTCAGCGTGTGCAGCAGTTCGAGGATCTCCACCTGGTAGCGAAGATCGAGGTACGTCGTGGGTTCATCCAGCAGGATGTAGGGCGTTTGCTGCGCCAGCACCATGGCGATCCAGCAGCGCTGGCGCTGGCCGCCGGACAGGCTTTCAACCAGATGATGGGCAAACTCTGCCGTTCCGGTCAGGCGTAACGCCTCCTCCACGGCCCGCTCGTCTTCTTCGCTCCACTGGCGCATCACGTTCTGCCAGGGGAAACGTCCGCGCGAGACCAGCTCAAATACGGTTAACCCTTCTGGAAGCAGCGGAGACTGCGGGAGGATCCCGAGCTGGCGGGCGACCGCTTTGGTTGGCTGCGAGTGGATGGCTTTGCCGTCCAGCACCGCGCTGCCGCCGAGCGGCTGAAGCAGCCGCGCGAGGGTACTTAACAGCGTCGATTTTCCGCAGCCGTTTGCGCCCACCAGAACAGTCATTTTCTGCTGGGGGATCGCAAGGGAGATATCATCAACGATGATTTTTTTCTGGTAACCCGCGGAGAGGTTCTCAAGAACCAGTCCCGGCTTTTTGATGTAGTGAGCCACGTGAACGCCAACGTAAGAAAAAAAACCAACAAATAAAAATAAAACTCATTCTTTTTTGTGAGTTTGCCGCCGCGCCATGTAGTAGTCAAGCGAAGATACACCCTGTAAACCCCAGGGATAACTGAGCATCGCTGCACAAATTAAAATTCATTTTTATCAACTATTTTCAATGCCTTAAACAAGAAACCAACGCGTATTAGCCAGAGAGAAACCTCTGTAGCGAAATTTTTATTTATTCCATTTACTACTACATTCCCTCATGCTTGAATGATTCTCAATTACAAGTCCGATGCCGTAGAGGCTAACGGACAGACCGTAAGGGCAATGACTCACACATTCTTCCGCGAGCATTTCATCGCAGGATATTTTGGGAAAACAGATGTAATGGCTAAGTTCACACCTTCATTCGCCGGGGTAAAAGGGCGCGCGCTCTTTTCACTCCTGTTCATGGCACCTCTGGTGCACGCAGCAGCAAAAGACGGTGAGACGCTTACCGTCACTGCCGACCCTTACGCTTCCACCGACGCCACCAGCGGCTATCAGCCCCTGAACACCTCCACCGCCACGCTTACCAACATGCCGATGCTGGACATCCCGCAGGTGGTCAATACCGTCAGCGATGAAGTGCTGGAAGACCAAAACGCGACCACGCTCGACGAGGCGCTGTATAACGTCAGCAACGTGGTGCAGACCAACACCCTGGGCGGCACGCAGGATGCTTTCGTGCGCCGTGGCTTCGGCGCAAACCGCGACGGCTCGATCATGACCAACGGCCTGCGCACCGTGCTGCCGCGCAGCTTCAATGCCGCAACCGAGCGCGTGGAGGTGCTAAAAGGCCCGGCCTCGACCCTTTACGGTATTCTCGACCCCGGCGGCCTGATTAACGTAGTGACCAAACGCCCGGAGAAAACCTTCGGCGGCTCGATTTCTGCCACATCAACCAGCTTTGGCGGCGGTACCGGACAGTTTGACGTCACCGGTCCGATTGAAGGTACGCGTCTGGCCTATCGCCTGACGGGGGAGTATCAGGACGAGGATTACTGGCGTAATTACGGCACCGAACGCAGCACCTTTATCGCCCCGTCTTTGACCTGGTTCGGCGATGATGCCACCGTGACCGTGCTCTATTCGCATCGCGACTATAAAACGCCGTTCGATCGCGGAACGATCTTCGATCTCAACACCAAAAAGGCCGTCGACGTCGATCGCAAAACCCGCTTTGATGAGCCATTTAACGTGACCGACGGTCAGTCCGACCTCGCTCAGCTTAACGCGGAGTATCGCCTTAACAGCCAGTGGACCGCGAAGTTCGACTACAGCTACAGCCAGGATAAGTACAGCGATAACCAGGCTCGCGTGATGGCCTACGATTCAAAAACCGGCAACCTGACCCGCCGCGTGGATGCGACCCAGGGTTCGACCCAGCGTATGCACACAACGCGGGCAGATTTGCAGGGGAACGTGGACATCGCGGGCTTTTACAATGAGATCCTGACCGGCGTGTCGTATGAGAATTACGATCTGCTGCGTACGGACATGATCCGTTGTAAGAACGTTAAGGATTTCAATATTTACAACCCGAGCTACGGCAGCCTCGGCAAGTGCACCACCGTCTCGGCATCCGACAGCGATCAAACCATCAAGCAGGAGAGCTACTCCGCTTACGCGCAGGACGCGCTGTACCTGACCGATAAATGGATCGCCGTTGCCGGACTGCGCTACCAGTATTACACACAGTACGCGGGCAAAGGCCGTCCGTTTAACGTCAACACCGACAGCCGCGACGACCAGTGGACGCCGAAGCTGGGCCTGGTATACAAGCTCACGCCGGCAGTCTCCCTGTTTGCTAACTATTCCCAGACGTTTATGCCGCAGTCGTCCATTGCGAGCTACATCGGCGACCTGCCGCCGGAAACGTCGAACGCGTATGAAATAGGTGCTAAATTCGACCTGTTCGACGGCATTACCGCCAACATCGCGCTGTTTGATATCCACAAGCGCAACGTGCTGTACACCGAGAGCATCGGTGATGAAACCGTCGCCAAAACCGCGGGCCGCGTGCGCTCGCAGGGTGTCGAAGTGGATCTCGCCGGATCGCTGACCGAGAACACCAACATTATCGCCAGCTACGGCTATACCGATGCGAAGGTGCTGGAAGACCCGGACTACGCGGGCAAACCGCTGCCGAACGTGCCGCGCCATACCGGCTCCCTGTTCCTGACGTACGATATTCACAATGCGTTTGCCGGGAATACGCTGACAATTGGCGGCGGCGGGCACGGCGTGAGCCGTCGTTCAGCGACTAACGGTGCGGATTATTATCTGCCGGGCTATTTCGTGGCGGATGCATTTGCGGCGTACAAAATGAAGCTGCAATATCCGGTGACGCTACAGGTGAACGTGAAGAATCTGTTTGATAAGACCTACTACACGTCGTCGATTGCGACCAACAACCTGGGCAACCAGATTGGCGACCCGCGTGAAGTGCAGTTTACGGTGAAGATGGAGTTTTGACGTCAGTGCGAGGCGTTCCCCTCACCCTAACCCTCTCCCCAGAGGGGCGAGGGGATCGATCGTAGGCCCGGTAAGCGCAGCGCCACCGGGCAAAAAAAAGCCCTGCATCGCAGGGCTTTTTCAGCATCAGGCCTCAATATCCGCCATATCGCCTTTCTCCTGCAGCCAGTTACGTCGGTCTTCCGAACGTTTCTTGGCAAGGAGCATATCCATCATGGCGTTGGTTTGCTGTTCGTCTTCGTCGCTGATCGTCAGCTGCACCAGACGGCGCGTGTTCGGATCCAACGTCGTTTCGCGAAGCTGCATCGGGTTCATCTCGCCCAGCCCTTTAAAGCGCTGCACGTTCGGTTTGCCCTTCTTGCGCTTCAGCTGTTCCAGCACGCCCGCTTTCTCTTCTTCCGTCAGCGCATAGTAGACTTCTTTGCCAAGGTCGATACGGTACAGCGGCGGCAGCGCCACGTGGACGTGACCGTTTTTCACCAGCGCGCGGAAGTGCTTCACGAACAGCGCGCACAGCAGCGTGGCGATGTGCAGACCATCGGAGTCCGCATCCGCGAGAATGCAGATCTTGCCGTAGCGCAGCTGGCTCAGATCGTCGCTGTCCGGATCGATGCCGATCGCCACCGAGATATCGTGTACTTCCTGCGAGGCCAGCACTTCATCAGAAGAGACCTCCCAGGTATTCAGGATCTTACCCTTGAGCGGCATGATCGCCTGATATTCACGATCGCGCGCCTGCTTGGCCGATCCGCCCGCCGAGTCCCCTTCCACCAGGAAAAGCTCGGTGCGGTTGAGATCCTGGGCGGTACAGTCCGCCAGCTTGCCCGGCAGCGCGGGGCCGCTGGTCAGTTTTTTACGCACCACTTTCTTCGCCGCGCGCAGACGACGCTGGGCGCTGGAGATCGCCATTTCAGCCAGCATTTCTGCGGCCTGAACGTTCTGGTTCAGCCACAGGGTAAACGCATCTTTCACCACGCCGGAAACAAACGCCGCACACTGGCGTGACGACAGGCGCTCTTTAGTCTGACCGGCAAACTGCGGATCCTGCATTTTCACGGAAAGCACGTAGGCGCAGCGGTCCCAGATATCTTCTGCGGAAAGCTTCACGCCGCGCGGCAGAATGTTGCGGTATTCGCAGAACTCGCGCATCGCATCCAGCAGACCCTGACGCAGGCCGTTGACGTGCGTCCCACCGAGCAGCGTTGGGATCAGGTTGACGTAGCTTTCCGTCAGCAGCTCACCGCCTTCAGGTAGCCACAGCAGCGCCCAGTCCACCGCCTCGGTATCACCTTCGAAATTCCCGACGAACGGTTTTTCCGGCAGGGTCGGCAGGCCGTTAACCGCTTCGCACAGGTAGTCGTTCAGACCCTTTTCGTAGCGCCAGCTCTGTTCGGTGTTGTTAACGTGATCTTTAAAGGTGATTTCTACGCCTGGGCACAGCACCGCTTTGGCTTTCAGCAGGTGCGTCAGGCGGGAAACAGAAAAGCGTGGGCTGTCGAAGAAGCTTTCGTCAGGCCAGAAATGGACGCTGGTGCCGGTGTTGCGTTTACCGCACGTCCCGACGACCTGCAAATCCTGCACTTTTTCGCCGTTTTCAAACGCGATGTTATACACCTGGCCGTCGCGACGGACGTTCACTTCCACGCGCTTTGACAGGGCGTTAACCACGGAGATCCCCACGCCGTGCAAGCCGCCAGAGAACTGGTAGTTTTTGTTGGAGAACTTACCGCCCGCATGCAGACGGCAGAGGATCAGCTCAACGGCAGGAACCCCCTCTTCCGGGTGAATATCCACCGGCATGCCGCGGCCATCGTCGATGACTTCCAGCGACTGATCGGCGTGCAGGATAACGTCCACGCGTTTGGCATGACCTGCCAGCGCTTCGTCCACACTGTTATCAATTACTTCCTGGCCCAGGTGGTTTGGGCGCGTCGTATCGGTGTACATCCCCGGGCGGCGGCGAACCGGCTCAAGCCCGGTGAGTACCTCAATGGCATCAGCGTTATAGGTTTGCGTCATGATTTAAGCTAGCAATTCGCATTGATTGTCAGTGGCTGTGCAGTCCAAGAAAATCGACAATCTGGGTGAAATGATCTTCAAAGCCCGTGAAAGCATGGTTTCCGCCCTCTTCTACAGTCTGGCGGCAGGATGCGTAATACGCCACTGCCTGGCGGTAATCCAGCACTTCATCCCCCGTCTGTTGCAGCAGCCAGATAAGATCGGGCGCTTCAAGCGGGTCGACCTGCATAACTTTGAGATCGTAAATATGGCGTGACTCTAGCACATATTGTTGGCCGGTGTAGGGGTTCTCGTTTTCGCCAAGAAAGTCCCTTAACAGCTCAAATGGCCGGACCGCCGGGTTAACGACGACAGCGGGCAACATAAAGCATTGCGACAGCCAGGTGGCGTAGTAGCCGCCGAGGGACGAGCCGACAACGCCAAACGATTCGCCGCCGTGTTCAAGCACAATCGATTCCAGCATTTCTGCCGCATCCGCCGGATAAGGGGGCAGCTGCGGAATAATCATCTCCACGTGCGGATGATGTTCGCTCAGCCACTGGCGAAACTGCGTCGCCTTTGCGGAACGCGGAGAACTGTTGAACCCGTGCAGATAGAGGAGCGTCGACATCAATAGCCTTCTGAAGCGGTATCCGGGCGGAACTGCGCGCCAGTCAGACGGCACACTTCGGTGGTCAGCGAGCCGTCGGCATGCAGGTCCAGCCAGCGCCAGCCCGGTGCGATGGTGTCCAGCGTGAAGTTAGCGCAATGGGGCTTGAACTGCACGCAGGTGGACGGCGTCGCGAGCAGGCGGCGACCGTTCCAGTCGAGATCCTGTTCCTGGTGAATGTGCCCACACAGCAAATTTTTCACGCGCGGGAATTTCGCCAGCACGCTATCCAGCGCCGCAGAGTTGCGTAAGCTGTGCTGATCAAGCCAGCTACAGCCCGCCGGCAGCGGATGATGATGCAGTAACAGCAGCGTATTACGATTCGGTTCGGCGGCCAGTTTTGTCTCCAGCCAGTCAAGCTGATAGTCGCTCAACTCACCGTGCGGAACGCCAAACACCTGACTGTCGAGGAGCAGAATTTGCCACTGGTCCCCCGTAAAGACACATTTTGCCGGCGAAATCCCCGCCTCCTGAAGCGA
This sequence comes from Enterobacter cloacae complex sp. 402C9, assembly GCF_050030745.1. Lineage (NCBI taxonomy): Bacteria > Pseudomonadati > Pseudomonadota > Gammaproteobacteria > Enterobacterales > Enterobacteriaceae > Enterobacter > Enterobacter cloacae complex sp. 402C9. The sequence goes on from NZ_JBLGUW010000001.1 coordinate 3,999,719, forward strand.
ACTGTACATGGCGGGCTGAAAATCGTGATTGCCCGGTAGCCAGACGCAAGGCACACTAAAGCTCGCAATTCCTTCGGCGAAATGCTGATAGGCTGCGGAGGATTGATCCTGCGCCAGATCGCCTGTCGCGACGATCAGATCGCATGGCCGCTTTTCAGCTTGGATCGCGTCAAGAACCGCCTGATAACTCTCCCAGGTGTTCACGCCCAGAAGCGTCTCATGCTTTTCGGCAAAAAGGTGGGTGTCGGTGATTTGTAATATCCTGACTGGCGCCCCACCAGCAACAGTCAGGTTCAACAGGCTTTCCAAATGGTGTCCTTAGGTAGGTTTATGACGCTAACAAACCGGAATCGCCATTGCTCCATGTGCTAAACAATATCTTAGCCAGTCGGCTAAAAACTGGTTAATTTGATGCTTTTCGTCGCGTTGATGCAACTTTTTATTCGGATAATCATACCGCGCTTTGAAGCGAAAGATCTGCTGGCTTGAACACACTTCAGCGACCATCGCATCATGATAAAGACGTACCGTCATTGACGGCAGGCTCCAGTAGCTGATGCTCGGCGCCGTTTGCTCAATCTCCACCAGCGTAGTGTAGCGCGTTGATTCTGTTATCGTTAACCGATACTGCGCGTTGCTCACCTGATAGCTTACCGTTTCGCCGGGCGCGTCGTTTCGCGGCAGCAGGCGGCGCAGCTGGGCGAAATTGGTTTCGCACAGGCGCATCATTTCTGGGAAGTCAGGTGTATAGCGCTTCATTTTTTCCACTCGTTTCGTAAATTCTGATGATGCAGTTGCAGCCATTGCAAGGCGATGACAGACGCTGCGTTGTCGATTAAACCCTCTTCTACCCATTGGTAAGCCTGCTCCCGACTCACCACATGAACCCGAATATCTTCGTTTTCATCTGCCAGACCGTGGATCCCTTTCGCTGTCGTGGCGTCCACTTCGCCCACCATAATAGATGAGCGTTCCGTTGTTCCCCCCGGACTTGCCAGGTAGCTCAACACCGGTTTCGTCCGACCGATCGCCAGGCCTGCCTCTTCCAGCGCCTCGCGGCGAGCGACGTCTTCGACCGACTCACCCTCCTCGATCATCCCGGCCACCATCTCCAGCAACCACGGCGTTTCGCTGGTATCATACGCCGCAATACGGACCTGCTCGACCAGCACGACTTCATCACGCACTGGGTCAAAGGGTAGCAAGACTGCCGCATGCCCGCGCTCAAAAATTTCGCGTTCGATTTCACCGCTCATTTCACCGTTAAACAGGCGATGCCTGAAACGGTAAAGTTCCATTGAAAAAAAACCGCTATAAAGCGTTTCTCGTGCAATAATTTCTACATCGTTTTTGGCGAAGGTGACAGGCACGTTTTCTGGTTTTTGCATCGGTCGAGTCCTGGTAGCAATGGTGATGAAATTGTGAATTTCAAGGCTGTTTGGCTGCCGTTTGTATGGCTATATGGTAGATTGGAGCAAATTACCGCCAGATGGCACGTTACGCCAACCTTTTGGTGTGGATGATTCTGTTAGAATCGGCAATTATTTTTAATTAGATCAGCGCTAATACTGCTTCACAACAAGGAATGCAAATGAAGAAATTGCTCCCCATCCTTATCGGCCTGAGCCTGACGGGCTTCAGTGCAATGAGCCAGGCAGAGAACCTGTTACAGGTCTACCAGCAGGCACGTCTGGGCAACCCTGATTTACGTAAATCAGCGGCCGATCGTGATGCTGCGTTTGAAAAGATTAACGAAGCACGTAGTCCACTGCTGCCGCAGTTAGGCTTAGGTGCAGATTATACCTACACTAACGGTTTTCGCGATAACAATGGCATCGACTCGAATGCCACCAGCGCCTCTTTACAGCTTACACAGACCCTGTTCGACATGTCCAAATGGCGTGAACTGAGTTTGCAGGAAAAGAGCGCAGGCATTCAGGATGTCACCTATCAGACCGATCAGCAGACGCTGATCCTGAATACCGCGACCGCCTATTTCCAGGTACTGAGCGCGATTGACGCGCTCTCCTATACCGAAGCGCAGAAACAGGCGATTTACCGCCAGTTAGATCAAACCACCCAGCGTTTTAACGTAGGCCTGGTCGCGATCACGGACGTGCAGAACGCCCGTTCACAGTACGATACCGTACTGGCTAACGAAGTGACCGCACGTAACAACCTCGACAACGCACTGGAAGCACTGCGTCAGGTCACCGGTAACTACTATCCTGAGCTGGCCTCTCTGAACGTGGACAGTTTCAAAACGGACAAACCGCAGGCGGTTAATGCTCTGCTGAAAGAAGCGGAAAACCGTAACCTGACCTTATTGCAGGCGCGCCTGAGCCAGGATCTGGCACGCGAGCAGATCCGCCTTGCACAGGATGGTCACCTGCCAACCCTGAGCCTGAGCGCCTCTACCGGCGTATCGGATACCAGCTACAGCGGGTCTAAAACGACGTCTCAGGCCTATGACGACAGCAACGTTGGCCAGAACAAAGTGGGCCTTAGCTTCTCTCTGCCGCTGTACCAGGGCGGGATGGTTAACTCTCAGGTGAAACAGGCGCAATACAACTTTGTGGGTGCCAGCGAGCAGCTGGAAAGCGCGCACCGCAACGTGGTGCAGACCGTACGTTCTTCCTTTAACAACGTCAATGCCTCTATCAGTAGCATCAACGCTTACAAACAGGCCGTTGTCTCTGCGCAAAGCTCTCTGGACGCGATGGAAGCAGGCTACTCCGTCGGTACGCGTACCATCGTTGACGTGTTAGACGCAACGACCACACTGTATAACGCGAAACAGCAGCTCTCCAGCGCACGTTACCAGTACCTGATTAACCAGCTGAACATCAAGCAGGCGCTGGGTACGCTGAACGAGCAGGATCTGCAAATGCTGAACAGTACGCTGGGTAAACCGGTATCCACGTCGCCTGACAGCGTGGCGCCGGAAAATCCAGAGCAGGATGCCGCGGTTGATAACTTCAACGCTAACGGCAGCGCCCCGGTTGCACAGCCAGCGGCAGCGCGCAGCACCTCACCTGCGAGCAGCGGCACGAATCCGTTCCGTAACTAAGTGTGTCATCAGGCCCAATGCGGCCTGATGCCCTCACCCCAGCCCTCTCCCACAGGGAGAGGGAGCACATTAATCCCCCCCGAACGTAAGCCAACGTAAAGATCCCCCGGATTTCGCCCCTCTTCGCTTCATTTTCAACCACTCATCCTCTATCCTGAGCGTTAATACCCCTGGGTCCTGGAAGACAAATATGAAACGGACAAAAACGATGAATCACGCGTCGTTCCGCAAAAGCTGGAACGCACGCCACCTGACACCTGTCGCGCTGGCGGTCACCGCCGTCTTTATGCTGGCAGGCTGCGAGCAAAGCGACGAAACGGTGTCGCTATATCAAAACGCTGACGATTGTGCGAGCGCAACCGGTAAAGCCGCCGAGTGTACGACGGCCTATAACAACGCCCTGAAAGAGGCAGAACGTACCGCGCCGAAATATGCCTCACGCGAAGACTGTGTAGCCGAATTCGGCGAAGGCCAGTGCCAGCAGGCTCCTGCTCAGGCAGGTATGGCGCCGGAAAACCAGGCGCAGGCACAGTCCAGCGGTAGCTTCTGGATGCCTCTGATGGCGGGTTATATGATGGGCCGTCTGATGAGCGGCGGCGCGGGCTACCAGCAGCAACCGCTGTTTAGTTCTAAAAACCCAAACAGCCCGGCGTACGGTAAATACACCGATGCCACCGGCAAGGGTTACGGTGCGGCAACGCCTGGCCGTACGATGACCGTACCGAAAACCGCGATGGCACCGAAACCAGCCACTACCAGCACCATTACCCGTGGCGGCTTCGGTGAGTCTGTGGCGAAACAAACCACCATGCAGCGTAGTGCGACCGGCTCTTCGACTCGCTCAATGGGCGGCTGATCATGGAACGAGTCAGTATTGTCGAGCGCCCGGACTGGCGCGAAAAAGCCACCGAATACGGTTTCAACTTTCACACCATGTACGGCGAGCCGTACTGGTGTGAAGACGCTTACTATAAGCTCACGCTCGCGCAGGTCGAAAAGCTTGAAGAGGTGACCGCAGAACTGCACCAGATGTGCCTGAAGGTGGTAGAGAAAGTCATCGACAGCGATGAGCTGATGACAAAATTCCGCATTCCGAAGCACACCTGGAGCTTTGTTCGTCAGTCCTGGAAAACGAACCAGCCTTCGCTCTACTCTCGCCTCGATTTGGCATGGGATGGCGTGGGTGAACCGAAGCTTTTAGAAAACAACGCAGATACGCCAACCTCCCTGTACGAAGCCGCGTTCTTCCAGTGGATCTGGCTGGAAGATCAGGCGAATGCCGGAAACTTGCCGGAAGGCAGCGACCAGTTCAACAGCCTTCAGGAAAAACTAATTGAGCGTTTCGCCGAACTGCGAGAACAGCACGGTTTCAACCTGTTGCACCTCGCCTGCTGTCGCGATACCGAAGAAGATCGCGGTACGGTTCAGTATTTGCAGGACTGCGCAGCCGAAGCGGAAGTGGCGACGGAATTCCTCTATATCGAAGAGATCGGTTTAGGTGAAAAAGGTCAGTTTACGGACACGCAGGATCAGGTGATCAGCAACCTGTTCAAGCTCTACCCGTGGGAATACATGCTGCGCGAAATGTTTTCTACCAAGCTGGAAGACGCCGGTGTGCGCTGGCTGGAACCAGCCTGGAAGAGCATTATCTCCAATAAAGCCCTGCTGCCGATGCTGTGGGAGATGTTCCCGAACCACCCGAACCTGCTGCCTGCTTACTTTGCCGAAGATGATTTCCCGCCAATGGAGAAATACGTCGTTAAGCCAATCTTCTCTCGTGAAGGCGCGAACGTCTCGATTATCGAAAACGGTAAAACGCTGGAAGCGGTTGAAGGGCCGTACGGTGAGGAAGGGATGATCGTCCAGGCGTTTTATCAACTGCCGAAGTTTGGCGACAGCTATACGCTGATCGGCAGCTGGCTTATTAACGATCAGCCTGCCGGGATTGGTATTCGCGAAGATCGCGCGCTGATTACGCAGGATCTGTCGCGTTTCTACCCGCATATTTTTATTGAATAAGACTTGCCGGGTGGCGGCTTCGCCTTACCCGGCCTACATGTTGAGCGCAGGCCCGGTAAGCGCAGCGCCACCGGGCATGTTTTACCCCACCTGCACCGACAGCATACTCAAGCTCCCCATCTCAATACCGTCGACCGGTGTTGTAATAACCTCCTGACCGTCCCATGCGCCTAATACATACAGCAATGGCAAGAAGTGTTCCGGCGTCGGGTTAGAGAGCGAACCGCCGTCGTGATCCAGATAGTTCACCAAAGGGTGCCGTTCGACCGGCCCTTGCCAGGTCAGGTTGTCTTTTACATAGTCATTAAAGGCCGCTGCCCAGGGGTACGGCGTATTTTCACCGTGCCAGCGTACCGTACGCAGGTTATGCACCACGTTGCCACTGGCAATCAGCATGATGTCCTCATCACGAAGCGAAGCCAGCTTACGCCCCATCTCCATGTGCCAGGCAGCCGGTTTGGTGCTGTCGATACTCAGTTGCACCATCGGGATATCCGCATCAGGATACATCTTAATCAGCACGCCCCACGAGCCATGGTCAAAGCCCCAGGCCTCTTTATCCAGGGTGACCGGGAAAGGTGCCACCAAATCCACCAGCCGCTGCGCCAGCTCAGGCGAACCGGGGGCCGGATAATGCGTATCGTATAGCGCCTGCGGAAAACCGCCAAAATCATGGATCGTTTTTGGCGCTTCCATGGCCGTCACGCCGGTACCCCGGGTAAACCAGTGCGCAGAGACCACCACAATTGCCTTCGGACGCGGTAACGTCTTACCCAGTTGACACCAGGCGCGGGTATAGACGTTATCTTCCAGAACGTTCATGGGGCTGCCATGGCCTAAAAACAGTGCAGGCATACGAGAAGGAGACATGGTGATATCCTTAGAGGAAGTGACAAAGTGATGGGCCTACATTACGCGCATTCAGGTGAAGATGAACGTAGATAACCGTGAAGATCATCATCAGGAAATTTGAATGCCAGATATCGCTTAAGGAGAATGCATGTCAGTACCTTTGATTTTGACCTTACTTGCGGGCGCCGCGACCTTTATCGGTGCGTTCCTTGGGGTACTCGGTCAAAAACCCTCTAATCGCCTGCTGGCCTTCTCGCTGGGTTTCGCCGCCGGGATTATGCTGCTTATCTCGCTGATGGAGATGCTGCCCGCCGCGCTTCACGCCGAAGGGATGTCGCCTGTTCTGGGCTATGGCATGTTTATCATTGGCCTGCTGGGTTATTTTGCACTCGACCGTATCCTTCCTCACGCGCACCCGCAGGATCTAATGCAAAAAAGCGTTGCCCCCATCCCTGGCAATATCAAACGCACGGCCATTCTGCTGACGCTGGGTATCAGCCTGCATAACTTTCCGGAAGGTATCGCCACCTATGTCACGGCCAGCAGCAACCTGGAAATGGGTTTTGGTGTCGCGCTGGCCGTTGCTTTGCACAATATTCCTGAAGGACTTGCCGTTGCCGGGCCCGTTTATGCCGCCACGGGTTCAAAACGTACAGCTGTCTTTTGGGCGGGTATCTCCGGGATGGCTGAAATTCTCGGCGGCGTGCTGGCGTGGCTGATCCTCGGTAGCCTCGTATCCCCGGTTGTAATGGCTGCAATTATGGCTGCCGTGGCCGGGATTATGGTCGCGCTCTCTGTCGATGAGCTGATGCCGCTGGCAAAAGAGATCGATCCCAACAATAACCCAAGCTACGGCGTGCTGTGTGGAATGTCAGTGATGGGGATGAGTCTGGTTCTGCTACAAACGGCAGGTATTGGTTAAGAATTAATGCCTCCGTTTCATACGGAGGCATTATACTATTCAAAATAACAATCCTATATATTTACCCTATAATAACTCACCAAATATAAACCCATTAGAATTTCAAAAAAAGGCGTCTCTTAAGATAGCCTGAAAATATTAATTAAAAGCACCTACAAATATATTTAAGTCACGTTAATCGCGTATTCCCACCCCAATCCGTATACTTTGCAAGTATTCTGAAATTAATATTCACATTATGAATCACTCTGAAAAAGGATATTTCCATGTATATGGGTAAGAAATTACTGTTAGCAGCGGCTATGGCTGGCATTGTGTCGGGTTCTGCTTTTGCTGAAGATCAAGGCTCTGGCAAAATCAAATTCAAAGGTGTTGTTATTGACGCACCGTGCAGCATCGCACCAGACAGCGTTGATAAAGAAGTCGATCTGGGTGAAGTGACTACGGCCGTTATCAACGCCAACAAAAAATCCACGCCGGTTCCGGTCGATATTAATCTGGAAAACTGCCAGCTTGACGATCCGGCAGACGAAACCGACACGCCAATTACCAAAGTGGATGTGACCTTCACCAGCGCAGCGACAGACGCGACAGACACCAGCCTGATGAGTAACACCTATGCAAGTGGTGCGCAGAACGTGGGTGTACGTCTGCTGGATAATGCGGAGGCTGCTATCACGCTGGGAGAATCCAACGAGGTTGAGTTGCTGGCAGGATCAACCACCCAGACGCTGCATTTCAAAGCGGTTATGGAAGTCCCCACGGGTAAAACTGCGACGGCAGGCCAGGTTGAAGCCACGGCTAACTACGTCCTGTTGTACAAATAATTCTGTTACGTAACAGTTTTAGCCGACTGGTAATTCATGCCGGTCGGCATCCTTTATATATTCGAGTAACAGGATGATGACATACAAATTACAATGGATAATCATCATTGCATCCCTGTTAATGACGAGACTTACCTCTGCCACTGAATTTAATATAAACGCCATCGATAAAGATCAGCGCGGCAGCGTCGATTTATCACGTTTTAAAGATCAAATATCGGTTACGCCGGGAAGCTATTTCGTTACGGTTTCAGTTAATGATATTCCGCTGGCAAATGGCTGGCTCCTTCGCTGGAGAGAAATAAATAACGCGGTTCAGGTGTGTATTCCTCCCGAACTGGCCGATACATTTGCGTTACAGGATGAGGTTCGTCACGCTTTGCCAGAAAAAGAGGGATGCGTTGATTTCGCCGCCAGACCAGACATCAGATTTACGTTTGAGCAAGATAGCCAATCCCTGAATGTGACGATCCCCCAGGCATGGCTGCAATACCGTGCGGTGGACTGGATGCCGCCATCCACCTGGGACAACGGCGTGCCGGGCGTACTGCTGGATTACAATCTTTTTGCCAGCCATTATCAGCCCAATAGCGGCAGCAGCAATAATAACACCAATACCTATGGCACCGTCGGTGCGAACATGGGCGCGTGGCGCCTGCGAAGCGATTACCAGTACACGCGAAGCGATACTGAAGCAGGCTCAGAGCAGGATGGCCGTTTTTCACGCGTATATATGTTCCGCCCTCTGCCCTCAATCGGAGCGAAACTGACGCTGGGTGAAACGGATTTCCAGTCCGCAATTTTTGACGCCTTTACCTATACCGGCGCATCGCTAATCAGCGAAGAACGTATGCTGCCATGGTCGCTGCGCGGCTATGCCCCGCAGATTACCGGGATAGCGCAAACCAACGCCACGGTGACCGTAAGCCTTGCCGATCGCGTGATTTACCAAAGTAAAGTGCCACCAGGCCCGTTTGTTATTCAGGATCTTAACCAGTCGGTTCAGGGCACGCTGGACGTCAAAGTCACGGAAGAGGACGGCCGCGTCAGCACCTTCCAGGTCTCTGCCGAGTCCGTGCCGTTTTTAACGCGCAAGGGTCAGGTTCGCTACAAGTTCGCGGCGGGTAAAGCGCGCCAGGGTGCCTCCCATGACGTCGAAGATAACGCCTTCATGAGCGGCGAATTTTCCTGGGGCGTGCTGTCACACACCTCCCTGTATGGCGGCACGCTGACCGATGGCGACGGTTATCGTTCCGTCGCTGCCGGGATCGGCCAGAATATGGCCTGGCTGGGGGCGCTCTCTTTTGACGTCACGCAGGCCACCAGCCAGCTGCCACACCAGAGCAGTCAGACGGGTTACAGCTATCGCATTAACTACAGCAAGCGTTTCGATACCACCGGCAGTCAGCTTACGCTTGCCAGCTACCGCTACTCAGACCCCCAGTTTTTGAGCTACGCCCGCTACCTTGATTATGACGACGGTGACCGCCAGTCGGAGAAACAAACCCTGAGCGTGACGGCAAGCCAGTACATTTCAGCGTTATCCCTGAACCTGTACGTCAACATGCTGCGTCAGACATGGTGGAATGATTCACCTTCCACGACCGGCAGCATCACGGCGGGCTACAACTTTGATATGGGCCGCTGGAAGAACCTCGGCGTAACCCTGTCCTGGAGTAAAACGCATTACGATGAGGAAGACGAAAGTGACGATACTCAGTTCTATCTCTCGCTCAGCGTACCGCTCGATCCCGACCATCGTCTTAACTATGACCTGCGTAACAGCGACACGCTGAGTCATAACGTGTCGTGGTATGACACGTCGGATCGCAATAATACCTGGGGCGTTTCCGCAGGCGCGGAGAGCGGAAAGCCAGATTCCGGCGCGCAGGTCAGCGGGAATTATCAGCATTATTCTACGTACGGCGATCTCAATCTCTCAGGCAGCTATAAAGCTGACGAATATAACTCCCTCAGCGCGAGCTGGAGTGGTTCCTTCACCTCAACGGCGAAAGGCGCCGCGCTGCACCGGCGAAGCTACGGTAATGAACCTCGTGTGATGGTCAGCACCGACGGGGTAGGCAATATCCCGCTGAACATGTCGCGAGATGAGACCAACCGTTTTGGCATCGGCGTTTTACCGTCATTCTCCAGCTATTCTCCCTCCAGCGTGCAGGTCAATCTGAACAACCTCCCTGATGGCGTGGACGTAGACAACCGCGTCGTGACCTCAACCTGGACTGAGGGAGCCATTGGTTATCGTCAGATTGCCACGCGCGCAGGTAAGGACGTGACAGGCGTTCTGCGAATGTCATCAGGAGCGCCACCTCTCGGGGCGATTGTTCGCCTGGAAGCAAGCAATTTGCAGGTTGGGATGGTGGCCGATGAAGGCCGCGTCTGGCTGGCCGCCGTTGAGCCAGAACAGCAGTTTCGCGTGACATGGGGCGACAACCAACAGTGTCGCTTCTCGTTACCTTCTCACTTAGAAAACAGTATGCAGTTGATACTGCCGTGTCAGTAAGAAATCATCATGAAATTAACGCCGTTTAAAAGCCTGTGCCTGATGCTAACCAGCACAGCATTTGCTACCCACGCAGCCATTAATCTGGACCGCACGCGCATTGTTTTTCCAGAAAGCGACAAGGCCAGCAGCCTGAAAGTGGACAACCAGAGCAAGGTGCTGCCTTATCTGGCGCTCTCCTGGATTGAAGATGAAAAGGGACAAAAAGAAGATACGCACTTTATGGCGCTTCCCCTTATTCAACGTATCGAAGCGGGCACCTCGTCGCAGATAAGGATTGTTAAACAAGCCGCTACTCGCCAGCTGCCAGGAGACAGGGAATCGCTGTTTTATTTCAACCTGCGTGAAGTACCGCCAAAAAACACCAGCGCCAGCGAGGAGCGCAGCGTGATGCAGGTAGCAATGCAGAGCCGAATTAAGCTGTTCTGGCGTCCAGAAGCGATTAGCAAAAAATCCGGCGAACTGACTGAAATGCGAATGGAAATTTCCGCCAACGCGAAAGGGCTCACGGTCCACAACCCTACGCCGTACTACATCACGCTGGCGTGGCTGAGCAAAAATGCTAAAACCATGCTGCCGGGTTTTGACAGTCTGATGATTGCGCCTTTCGCCACGGCAACCGCGTCTACCGGCGATTACCATGGTAGTTATTACAGCATCGGCTATATCGACGATTACGGTGCACTGAAAAAAGTCGACGTGCAGTGCACCGGAACGGCGCAATGTAAACTTACCGAACGGAAAATCGATAAAGATGCGAAAGCTCGCTAGTGTCCTGCTTACATTGCTGCTTTCAGCGCTGCCTTTGGAAGATGCGATGGCGCTTAACTGTTATCTGGGTGGCTCTGGCGGTTCCGTCGAGGAGACAAAAACGATCTCCCCCTTTGCCATACCCAGCAACGCCCAAATTGGCCAAAAAATATGGGAGTCTGATGACATTAGGATTCCGGTGACGTGTGACAACAACGTCTCGAGCAATTTTAAGCCGGAAGATGTCTTTGCCTGGGTAAATCCTTATCCTACCGCAACTGATCCCTATTATGAGCTGGGCGTCACCTATGAAGGTATAGATTACGATGCTACAGGTCAGCCCAACGGCGTGGATACCCGCCAGTGTCTGGACAACAATAACATCACTATTTACACCCCTGCTCAAATCCGCCAGATGGGTTGGGAGAATCGCATTTGCTCTGGTAATCCGGATGATATCCATATTTCGCGCACGTTCGTCGCCCGATTACGACTTTTCGTGAGAATAAAGGCTGTGCCGCCGCATGGCTATGTCAGTTCGCTCAGCGATTACATCGTTGTGCAATTTGACGGTAAGGGTGGCGTTAATCAGATGGCCGACGCGAAGAACCTGAAGTATCACATCAACGGGCTGCAAAACATTACGGTACTGGATTGCGGGGCGACGTTTAGCATTTACCCTGAGAATCAGGAGATCGACTTCGGCACCTTCAGTGCGCGCGACATTGTGAATCAGCAGAAGCGTATTCGCACGTTTTCAATTCGAACCACCAAAGTGCAGGATGCCCAGTGCTCGGACGGATTTAAGATGGACTCGTCATTTTACACAACCGAAACGCTCAGCGCAGACGACACCGCGGTACTGATAGGGAATGGGTTAAAGCTGCGTATTCTTAACGGAACGGAGCCTTACACATTCAACCAGTACAAGGAATACGCCGATTTTACGGGCGATATGATGAATCTTGAGCAAAACTACACGGCTGAACTTTCGCGGGATGAAGGAAAAGCGATTCAGTCCGGGCCGTTTGAAACCGTGGTACTGTTCAAAATTAACTACCACTAGAAACAAAAAAGCCGGGTTTCCCCGGCTTTTTCACATCAGCATGTTCAGCTGGCTTTACGCTCATGCGCCCGGCGGTATTCAACCAGATCTTCAATCGTCACCACTGGCATATTGTGCAGACGCGCAAAGGTGATGCACTCCGGCGCGCGCGCCATGGTGCCATCATCGTTGGTCAGTTCGCACAGCACGCCTGCGGGTTTGAAGCCAGCCAGCGTCACCAGATCGATGATCGCTTCGGTATGACCACCACGGGTCAGCACGCCGCCCGGCTGCGCGCGCAGCGGGAAGACATGACCAGGGCGGTGCAGATCGGAGGGTTTTGCACCATCAGCAATCGCTGCACGCACGGTAGTCAGGCGGTCAGCCGCCGACACCCCGGTGGTGACGCCATGTGCCGCTTCAATGGTCACGGTGAAGCCGGTACCAAAGGCGCTTGTGTTGTTTTCAACCATCATCGGCAGATCAAGCTGCTGGCGACGGTCTTCGGTGATGCACAGGCATACGATGCCGCTACCGTGACGGATGGTCAGCGCCATCTGCTCAACGGTCATGTTCTCGGCGGCAAAAATCATGTCGCCTTCGTTTTCACGGTTTTCATCGTCAAGCACCATCACACCGCGGCCTTCGCGCAGTGCATCCAGTGCATGTTCAACACGTTGAGTTGAAGTGCCAAAAGAGGAAAGTAGCGTCTGATTCATGGTAAAAAAACCTCATTAACTTTATGGTTACCAGAATCAGGGCAGTCTTAGGAGCGCCGTACAAGCGGCAAAAAAATAACGTGAGCGGGCCTTGCCCGACTGGATCGTTACTCTCTCCCATCCGGACTCTAACCGTCGGCCCCGGAATTACACCGGATCTGCTGACCTTTGAGAATTCACCCAAAGCGCTCGCGGGCTTTCAGCGTTAAGCTGATTTACCGCCGGTGGGGAATTTCGCCCCGCCCTGAGAATAAGCGAGATAACTATAACGCTATTGATTACCCTGGGCAATGCATAAGCTTCAAACAATTTTGTTTAACCCGCGGCATGACGCGCTACAATAGGCACTAACACCTTTTCATCAAGGGAAACGACAATGATTGACCCAAAGAAAATTGAGCAGATCGCGCGTCAGGTTCATGAGTCCATGCCGAAAGGTATTCGTGAGTTTGGTGATGACGTTGAGAAGAAAATTCGCCAGACGTTGCAGGCACAGTTGGTTCGCCTTGATTTAGTCAGCCGCGAAGAGTTTGACGTGCAGACGCAGGTGCTGCTGCGCACCCGCGAGAAGCTGGCGCTGCTGGAACAGCGTCTGAGCGAGCTGGAGAGCCGCAATGCGCCGGAAGAGGTGAAGCCAGCGCCAGCTATTCCACCGGTGGACGACCAGGCATAGTGCGGCCTGTTGTGCCCGGTGGCGGCTACGCCTTACCGGGCCTACATGAACGCGTAGGTCGGGTAAGGCGCAGCCGCCACCCGACATAAAAAAACGGGCCAACTGGCCCGTTTTTTACTGACTGTCTTTCTGGATCTTCTTAATGATGTTGGTGGTTGAACACCCGTCCTCAAAGTTGAGCACCATCACTTCACCGCCATTCGCCCAGACCTCTTCGCTACCTGCGATTTGCTCTGGTTTGTAATCACCGCCCTTCACCAGCAGGTCAGGCAGAATTCCGGCAATCAGGCGCTGCGGGGTGTCTTCTTCAAATGAGACCACCCAGTCCACCGCTTCCAGCGCGCCGAGCACTATCATGCGCTGCTCCAGCGGGTTCACCGGACGCGTTTCACCCTTCAGTCGTTTGGTTGAGGCATCGCTGTTGACCGCCACAATCAGGCGGTCGCCCAGCTTGCGCGCATTCGCCAGATACGAGACATGACCCGCATGCAGGATGTCGAACACGCCGTTCGTCATCACCACTTTTTCACCGCGTTTGCGCGCGGCGGCAACGGCCACTTTCAGCTCGTCTTCGGTCATGACGCCAAAGCCGGTATCCGCACGCCCACGCACCGCATTTTCCAGCTCGATTGGCGAAACGGTGGAGGTTCCGAGTTTACCGACGACCACGCCCGCCGCGGCATTCGCGAAGTAGCACGCTTCTTCCAGGGAGTTCCCCGCCGCCAGCGTCGCCGCCAGCACGCCAATCACCGTATCACCGGCACCGGTCACGTCGTACACTTCCTGCGCCTGGGTTGGCATATGCAGCGGCGCCTTGCCCGGTTGCAGCAGCGTCATGCCCTGTTCGGAACGGGTCACCAGCAGCGCAGACAGCTCGAAATCAGCGATGATTTTCATGCCGCGCTCAACCAGCTCTTCTTCAGTTTTGCACTTGCCCGCCACCGCTTCGAACTCAGAGAGGTTGGGCGTCAGCAGGGTTGCGCCGCGATAGCGCTCGAAATCGGTGCCTTTCGGGTCGATCAGCACCGGAACGCTGGCTTTGCGCGCCAGCTGGATCATGGTCTGCACGCTCGCCAGCGCACCTTTGGCATAATCAGACAGCACCAGCGCGCCGATATTACCCAGCGCCTGGCTAATACGCTCGTGTAGCGGCTCAGGATCAACGCCTTCGAATCCTTCTTCGAAATCGAGGCGGATCAGCTGCTGGTTACGCGACAGGATGCGAAGCTTGGTGATGGTTGGGTGGGTCGGAACAGAAACGAAGTCGCACTTCACGTTCACGTCCGCCAGCGACTGACTCAGGGCACGCGCCGCATCGTCAATGCCGGTCAGGCCCACCAGACGCGAATGCGCGCCCAGCGAGGCTATGTTCATCGCCACGTTTGCCGCGCCGCCTGGACGCTCTTCAATGGTGTCGACCTTAACTACCGGCACCGGCGCTTCCGGAGAGATACGGCTGGTCGGCCCATACCAGTAGCGATCCAGCATCACATCACCGACAACCATAACTCCAGCACGTTCAAACTCTGGCAGTGTTACTTTCATTCCTGACTCCAGAAAGATTCACAATTTGCGCGCGATAATATCACACTTGTTTTGTTACGCACGGTTCCACCAGCCACTTCTGCCAGCTTGTGGTCACCTGCGCGCGTTCATCGGTGAAACCGTCCAGCGCCACATGGCCCGGCTGTTCCTGTAAGGCCAGATGGTGCAACTCATCACGCAGCGTGGTGTAGGCGCGGGTTAATGCCTGCGCCTCCTGCTCATCCATAATGTCGTTCTGCGCCAGCAGTTCCAGTATGCGCACGTTATCCGACCAGCGGGTCAGCTTCGGCTTATCGTGCGCGTGCAACAGCACCAGATACTGAGTGATAAACTCAATATCGGTAATCCCGCCCTCATCAGCTTTGATATCAAAGCGATCGCGATGTTTGTTGCCAAGGTGCGCGCGCATTTTCTCACGCATTTCCCGCACTTCGGTTTGCAGCGTACAGCCATCGCGCGGGGTCGTCATGACCGCCTTGCGGATCGCATCGAACTGCGTTTTGAGCTGCGGATCGCCGTACACCACGCGGGCGCGCACCAGCGCCTGATGCTCCCACGTCCAGGCTTCGTTCTTCTGATAGTCGGCAAAAGCCTCCGTGGAGGTAACCAGCATGCCTGCCGCGCCGGACGGGCGCAGACGCGCATCCACTTCATACAGAATGCCGGATGAGGTGCGAGTGCTGAACAGGTGCATGATGCGCTGGGCCAGGCGCAGGTAGAACTGCCGCCCGTCGATTTCACGCTCACCGTCGGTCATCACGTCAACCGGACAGTCGTGGAGGAAAATCAGATCCAGATCGGAGCTGTAGCCCAGCTCCCAGCCGCCCAGCTTGCCGTACCCCACCACCGCAAAACCGCGGCCTTCACGGTCAGCTAGGTGCTTCGGCTGCCCGTAGCGGGCCACCATCTGCACCCACGCCTGGTGGACCACCGCGTCGATGATCGCTTCCGCCAGCCAGGTTAAGTGATCGCTCACTTTCATTACCGGCAGGGTACCGGCGATATCTGCCGCCGCCACGCGCAACATCTGTGCCTGCTTAAACTGACGCAGCGCCTCAAGCTGTTGCTCTTCGTCCTCTTCCGGCACGCGCAGCAGATACTGACGCAGCTCGTCGCGGTAAGCATCCGTCGCCGTCGGCTGATAGAGCGTATTCGGGTCGAGCAGTTCGTCGAGCAGCAGCGGATAACGCGCCAGCTTGTTCGCCACCATCGGGGAGGCGGCGCAAAGGGAAATCAGATGCTTCAGCGCGGCGGGAAACTCACTTAACAGTTCAAGGTAGGTGGTACGCGTGACGATCCCGCTCAGGAGCGGCATCATGCGCGACAGCGGCACCGGCGCATCCTCGCGGGAGCAGACATCGCTCAGCAGATGCGGCATCAGATGATCCAGCACCTGCCGACCGCGCGGGCCAATGGCGCGTTTGTTCAGTTCGAGACGGAAATCAGCAATCAACGCCACCACGCGATGGCGGGCATCGTCGCTTAAGTGCGCCAGCACCGGCGTGGTGTCATCTTCCTGAAGCGCGTCCTGCCACAGTTCGCGCCAGTGCTCGGAGAGCGCATCGTCCTGCGATTCACTTTCGTCGTCGCCGATCAGATCGTTAAAGATGCGGCGCACGCCCGCCATATGCGCTTCCAGCCGTTCCGTCAGCGCTGCCCAGTCATCCACCCGCATCCCCCAGGCCAGACGCGCCCGGTTCAGCTCATCGCCCGGTAACGTCTGGGTCTGTTCGTCGTTGATACTTTGCAGCAGATTTTCCAGACGACGCAGGAAGAGATAAGCGTCACGCAGCGTTTGCGCGTCGCCTTCCGGCAGCAGATGCAGCTGATCGATAGCGCTGAGCGTCGGCAACAGCGAGCGGGATTGCAGAGAAGGTTCACGCCCGCCGCGTATCAGCTGGAAGACCTGGACGATAAATTCGATCTCACGAATACCGCCCGCGCCGAGCTTGATGTTGTCCTTCAGGCCACGGCGACGCACCTCGCGGGCAATCATCCCTTTCATATTTCGCAGGGACTGGATAACGCTGAAGTCAATGTAGCGGCGGAACACGAACGGGCGCAGCATGGCGCGCAGCTCGTTGGCGTAGGCATCGTCGCTGTCGCCCATGATCCGCGCTTTGACCATCGCGTAACGCTCCCAGTCGCGCCCCTGCTCCTGGTAATAATCTTCCAGCGCGGCAAAGCTCAGCACCAGTGGCCCGCTGTCGCCAAACGGACGCAGACGCATGTCCACGCGGTAGACAAAACCATCCTGGGTGGGCTGATCCAGCGCCTTAATCAGCCGCTGGCCGAGGCGGGTAAAGAACTGGGCGTTGTCCAGCTCGCGACGACCGCCGCGCGTGGTGCCGTTCTCCGGCCAGGCAAAAATCAGGTCGATGTCTGAGGAAAAATTGAGCTCGCAGCCGCCCAGCTTGCCCATCCCCAGTATCAACAGCGGTTGCGGAACCCCGTCTTCGCTGCACGGCGTGCCCCACTCTTTACAGCAGGCGGCGTAGAGCCAATCCCGCGCGGCGACGATCAGCGTCTGCGCCAGCTCGCTCAACTGCTGCAAGGTGCTCTCTTCACTCACCAGCTCCAGCGCCTGCGCCCAGGCAATGCGTACCATCACCCGGCGGCGGAACTGACGCAGAACGCGCATCAGCGTGGGTTCATCTGCCACCTCTGCCAGCGCGGTTTGCAGCCAGCCAGCATAATGCCGCCACTCGTCAGCCTGCGGCGGCGCGCTTTCCAGCGCTGCCAGCCAGTCCGGGTTAGCGCTGACGCTCTCCTGCACAAAATCACTGAACGTGAGCACGCTTTTCGCCTGCTCGCTTAACGATGACGCGGGTAACGACTCAGGCAGGCGTTCACAAACGGTCTGCCAGTGCTGCTGTAACTGCGAAGAAAGCGGCATATCAGGGGTTCCTTGCCAGAATTAACGTTTTCCGCTGTGCAGCCAGTACGGATCCTGCGAAATGGCCTCGTTGCGGAAATGCTCGATCTCAATCTGCTGACGGGTCTCGATGGCATGCTTAAGCCCCTGCCAGTTCTCCAGCCAGGCCTGCGCCTTCACGCCCTCATACGCACCTGACAGCAGCAACATGCTGTCGATGTTACGCGCCAGGCGGGGAAGCTGATCGCCATACTGGTCGCCCAGCGGATGCGCGAAGGTGGTTCGCAGCTCGGCCGCGTGACGGGAGAGGTGGATATCCGCAAAACGTTTGAAGTTTTCCGCGATTTTAGTCTGCCCTTTCGCATCGAGGAAAATGCGCCAGCCGCGCGTCACCAGAAATTCGGTCAACGCCAGTTTCGCGCTGGCGTTTTGCGAGCTGTAGATCGCCGTTTGTGCCGACACGTCAGAAAGCATCAGCGTTTCGGTTTGAGTGAGCAGATCACGTAAGTGAGCGCTGGCTTTACGCGGTACAATGCCGCCAAAGAGCGTCAGGGTATGACGCACCAGCCCCATAGCGGCCAGCACCTGTTTTTTGGCATTTTTCACGTTACGCGCCCACAGCTCCTCGTGGTACTGCCACTGAGAGAGCGCCAGCTCCAGCGCCGCTTCCATGCCCTGCTCAACGGAGGCTTTCGGCACAACGCGCAGAATCGGGGTTTCTCGCAGCACGCGCGGCGCATTCCCGGCGGCCAGGTGATAGCCGCGTGCCGCTTTACTCAGGCTGCCCTGACGCAGGCCAGGCTGGTTCACCAGCTTGTGCGCCAGCTTCAGCACATCACTCGCCTCGCCTTCCAGCAGTTCAAGCTCCAGCTCGCAGATCGGCTCCTGCTCTTCATCAGCCTTAATTTCACCCCGATCAAACGCGATCTCAATGCGGCTCTTGCCTTCCGTCACCAGCCATTTCTCGCGCCAGAAATCGGTGCTGAACAGCGGTTGCGCCTCTGCCGACAGCGTTGCGGGCAGCATCCCTTCCGGCCACACTTCCGCCGGAAAACGATCCAGCTCAAGTTCTGGCTTACTGATGTCGATATTGTATTCCGGACGCTGGTGTAAACCGCCCACCACGCGACCGGCGATTTTCATCGTCATCTCGTAGCGCCCGTTCGCACCCCGGATGCGCAGGCCCATATCATGGTTGCGCAGCCAGTTGTCCGGCGTTTCGTAATAGATGTTGAGCAGCTGTACGGGTTCATGGTGCTCGCCGGACAGCGTATTCAGATGCTGGCGGAGCGCGTCAGCGCTGTCTTTTTCGACGATAAACTTTAATTCGATCTCTTGTGCCATAGCCTTGTACTTTTGCGTGCGTCACAGACGCGTCGATGAAGGCGAACTTCCTCGCCATTTGTTTGTCAGTACATAGTATTTTGCGCCAAATTGCCACGCAATGAGCAATTTGACGGGCGTAAAAGTTTAAAGCGGTGGAAATCATGACACAGATGATTCCGATTGATGATGAATCCTTTGCGTAGCGACACTGATACCACTACTATCGTTCCACTTTTTATGAAAATAACGACTGATATGCTTAAATTACGCCTGATTGGACTTACTTTACTCGCTTTTAGCGCCGCAACCGCGGTCCACGCTGAAGAGAAACGTTACGTTTCTGATGAACTGAATACCTGGGTACGCAGCGGCCCTGGAGACAATTATCGCCTCGTGGGTACGGTAAATGCCGGCGAGGAAGTGACTCTGCTGCAAACCAATGCAGACACCAATTACGGTCAGGTTCGTGACAGCTCTGGTCGCACCTCATGGATCCCGCTGAAAGAGCTGAGCACGGTGCCAAGCCTGCGCACCCGCGTGCCGGATCTGGAAAATCAGGTGAAAACCCTGACTGACAAGCTGAACAACATCGACGGCACCTGGAACCAGCGCACCGCAGAGATGCAGCAGAAAGTGGCGCAAAGCGACAGCGTGATCGCCGGCCTGAAAGACGAAAATCAGAAGCTGAAAAATGAGCTGATCGTCGCACAGAAGAAAGTAAACGCCGCTAATCTACAGCTGGATGACAAACAACGCACCATCATCATGCAGTGGTTTATGTATGGCGGCGGCGTACTGGGTGTCGGTCTGGTGCTGGGTCTGGTGCTTCCTCACCTTATCCCAAGCCGTAAACGTAAAGACCGCTGGATGAACTAACTCGTCTTCTCTGCCACACTTACGTATCATCTTGCGAAAAGAGAAAACGGGAGTGTTGGCGTGAAGAGTTATCTGGTCGGTGGTGCGGTACGTGATGCGTTATTAGGTCTGCCGGTCAAAGATAAAGATTGGGTCGTGGTCGGTGCCACGCCCGAAGCGATGATTGACGCGGGCTACCAGCAGGTAGGCCGCGATTTTCCTGTGTTCCTCCATCCGAAAAGCCGCGAAGAGTACGCCCTGGCGCGTACCGAACGGAAATCGGGTTCCGGTTATACCGGCTTCACCTGCTATGCCGCGCCAGATGTCACGCTGGAGCAGGACTTAATGCGCCGCGATCTCACCATTAACGCCCTGGCGCAGGACGAAAACGGACATATCATCGACGCCTACGGCGGCCAGAACGATCTGCGCGATCGTCTTTTACGCCATATTTCCCCCGCCTTTTCTGAAGATCCGCTTCGCGTACTGCGCGTGGCGCGTTTTGCCGCCCGTTATGCCCATCTGAGCTTCCGTATCGCCGACGAGACGATGGCGCTGATGACGGCCATGACCGACGCGGGCGAGCTGGAACACCTGACGCCAGAACGCGTCTGGAAAGAGACCGAAAACGCCCTGACCACCCGCAACCCACAGGTCTTTTTCCAGGTTCTGCGCGACTGCGGGGCGCTGAAAGTGCTGTTCCCGGAAATAGACGCGCTGTTTGGCGTGCCCGCCCCGGCGAAATGGCACCCGGAAATTGATACCGGCATTCACACCCTGATGACGCTGAGCATGGCCGCTATGCTCAGCCCTGAAGTGGACGTGCGCTTTTCCACCCTCTGCCATGACCTCGGCAAAGGTTTAACGCCAAAGGAGTTGTGGCCACGCCACCACGGGCACGGTCCGGCTGGCGTAAAGCTGGTTGAAGGGCTTTGCCAGCGCCTGCGCGTGCCGAATGACATTCGCGATCTGGCAAAACTGGTCGCCGAGTTCCACGACCTGATCCACACCTTTCCGATCCTGAAACCCGCCACCATCGTCAGGCTGTTCGATAACATCGACGCCTGGCGCAAGCCGCAGCGCGTGGAGCAAATTGCGCTGACCAGCGAAGCGGACGTGCGCGGCCGTACCGGGTTTGAAGCGTCCGATTATCCGCAGGGTCGTTTGCTGCGCGAGGCGTGGGAAATCGCAAACGCGGTGCCAACGAAAGAGGTGGTGGAGGCAGGGTTTAAAGGCCCGGAGATCCGCGAAGAGCTGACGAAACGGCGGATTGATGCGGTTGCGGCGTGGAAGGAAAAACGTTGCCCTCAGCCGAAAGACTGAGGGCGGTCGGTCATCAGAAGAAGACCACGTACACGGCAGCCGCGACGATAAAGCGGTAGATCGCGAACGGAATAAACGAGATACGCTTAATCAGTTGCAGGAAGGTTTTGATGGCAATCAGCGCCACGATAAAGGCGGTGATAAAGCCCACGGCGAACATCGGAATGTCGCCTACGGTCAGGAAGCCGATGCTTTTGTAGAGATCCAGTGCGGTGGCGCCCATCATCATCGGTACCGCCAGCAGGAACGAGAACTCAGACGCCGCGTAACGGCTCACGCCCATCAGCATCCCGCCGGAAATGGTTGCCCCTGAACGGGAGAAGCCCGGCCACAGCGCCAGACACTGGAAGCAGCCAATCATAAACGCCTGGCGATACGTCATATCGTCCAGACCTTCTGCACGCGGAGTTTTTGGCTTCAGCACTTCGGCGGCAATCAGCAGGAAGCCGCCGACAACCAGCGCGTACATCACGTTAATCGGGTTGAAAAGCGATTTTATGGTGTCGTGGAACACCAGCCCCAGCACCACCGCCGGGATCATCCCCAGCAGAATATGAATCAGCGTCAGGCGCCCCTTGCCCTCTCCTTCACGCTGCGGTAAACGCCCGAAGTGGATGCCGATCAGACCAAACAGACGACGCCAGAACATGACGACCACCGCCAGAATAGAGCCCAGCTGAATCACCACCTCAAACGTCTTTGCGGTATCGCCTTCAAAGCCCAGGAGATGGCCAACGATAATCATATGGCCCGTACTGGACACCGGCAAAAACTCCGTCAATCCTTCGACCACACCCAGAATTGCCGCTACCAGCAGCGAGTGCATATCGCTCATCTATAAACCCCTAAAAAGATATAAAAAAACGGTGTCCCACGCGGACAACCGTGAAAGATACAGCTTTAAGACCGATATAACCTAAATTGGTTTAGCTATTATGACGTTAAATCTTTTCCTTTCAGATTTGTGCCACGCTCGATAATCACGCCCACGTTGGCGGCGCGCGCCACCGCGCCCGGCTTGCTTAGTTTGATGCGCACCCACGGGGAGTTAAATTTGCTCAGTAGCAGGTCCGCTACCTCTTCCGCCACGCGTTCCACCAGCGCAAAACGTTGTCCTTCCACGTGGCCGATGACCGCTTCACTGATGTCGGCGTAGCTCAGACAGTCATTCACATCATCGCTTTTTGCTGACTTGCGGTTATCCCAGCCCATTTCGATATCGAACACCAGTTTCTGCTCGATGGTCTGTTCCCAGTCGTAAACACCAATTGTGGTGATTACCGAAAGTTGCTCTATAAATACAATATCCATCACGACCTGCCTGCTTTTTGGCTAAACCGGATACCACTTCCGGCGAATTATGCGTATTATCCACAGATGCTGAGAATACAGATACATTTTCAAAACGGAACAGCGTTATGAGTGCAATCGCGCCTGGAATGATTATCCTCGCCTACCTTTGCGGCTCAATCTCCAGCGCCATTCTGGTCTGCCGCATCGCCGGGTTGCCTGACCCGCGTGAAAGTGGTTCCGGGAATCCGGGGGCGACCAATGTACTACGAATTGGCGGCAAGGGAGCAGCCGTAGCGGTTTTGATTTTTGATGTTCTGAAAGGAATGCTCCCCGTCTGGGGTGCGTATGCGCTGGGCGTCACACCCTTCTGGCTGGGGCTGATTGCTATCGCCGCCTGCGTCGGCCATATCTGGCCCGTTTTCTTTGGTTTTAAAGGCGGTAAAGGCGTTGCAACCGCGTTTGGCGCGATTGCGCCGATCGGCTGGGATCTCACTGGCGTGATGGCGGGCACCTGGCTGCTGACCATCCTGCTGAGCGGCTATTCATCGCTGGGCGCCATCGTCAGCGCGCTGATCGCTCCGTTTTATGTCTGGTGGTTCAAACCGCAGTTTACCTTCCCGGTATCGATGCTCTCGTGCCTGATCCTGCTGCGTCATCATGACAACATTCAGCGCCTGTGGCGTCGCCAGGAAACCAAAATCTGGACGAAGCTCAAGCGTAAAAAGAAAGACGCTCAGTAAACCGTTCGTTATGCCTTATAACCAAATGTGATTTTTGTCCCCTTCTGCCTGTGGTAACTGTTAGGTACACAACACAACCACATAAAAGAAAATGGCAGAAATCACAGACACAACTCCCCTCCCAACGGCAGGAAACACCCCGGATGGCGACATCAAGTGGGTACGCAGCGCATCGGACGTTTCACGTCTCGTTAATGACGGCTCTCAGGGCCGGGCCAATGCCCGCATCGTGGTCGGTATCGCGCTCGGGGGAATTTTTCTCGATGCCTACGATCTCGGCGCGCTGGCATTTGGCATCAAAGACATCACCCGCGAATTTAACCTGACGCCCGCTGGTACCGGCATGGTGGCTTCAGCCATTACCTTTGGTGCCATTGTCGGGGCGCTGCTTGGCGGCTATCTTACGGATAAAATCGGGCGCTACCGCGTCTTTATGGCCGACATGGTGTTCTTTGTCGTCGCCGCTATCGCCTGTGCGCTGGCTCCGAACGAATATGTGCTGGCGGGCGCGCGCTTTGTGATGGGTCTTGGCGTCGGGATCGACCTTCCCGTGGCGATGGCGTTTCTCAGCGAGTTCGCCAGGCTGAAAGGCCCGGGGAATAAAGCCTCCAGCGTGGCAATGTGGTGCCCCACCTGGTATGCGGCCATCAGCATCTCTTATCTTCTGGTGCTCTTCTTCTACGCCGTGCTGCCGGAAGGCCACAGCGACTGGCTCTGGCGTCTGATCCTTGGCTTCGGCGCGGTGCCCGCGCTGGTGATTATCGCCATCCGCAGCCGCTATATGAGCGAATCCCCGGTCTGGGCGGCGAATCAGGGCAATCTGAAAGAGGCGGCGTCCATCCTGCGGCAGTCGTACAACATTAATGCCCACGTGCCGCAGAATGCGCTTGACCAGCCCGCGCCGGTGGTCAATAAGGCAAAATGGTCGAACTACCTGAATCTGTTCAGCGGTATCTACCTGCGGCGTACCACGCTCGCCACGCTGCTATCGGTTGTCTCCTCGTTCGCCTATAACGCCGTAGCCTTTGGCCTGCCGGTGATCATTTCCAGCTTCTTTGTGCAGTCGATGCTGACCACCATTCTGATCTCGCTGGCGCTTAACCTGCTGTTTGCGTTTGTCGGCGGGCTGCTGGCAGTGCGCTATGTTCCGCGCTTCGGCGCGTGGCGAATGTCACTGGCGGGTTACGCCTGCCAGCTGGTGGCGCTGCTCGGTCTGGCGCTGATTGGCCGCCCTGACGGGGCCACGGAAGGCGTGGTCGCCGTCGCGATGCTGGCGCTGTTCCTGTTTGGCCAGGGTTTTGGTCCGGGTGCGCATACCATGACGTTTGCCTCTCTGAGCTACCCGACCTCGCTGCGCGGCGTGGGCGTGGGGCTTAACCAGACGCTGATGCGC
Source organism: Enterobacter cloacae complex sp. 402C9 (assembly GCF_050030745.1). Classification (NCBI taxonomy): domain Bacteria; kingdom Pseudomonadati; phylum Pseudomonadota; class Gammaproteobacteria; order Enterobacterales; family Enterobacteriaceae; genus Enterobacter; species Enterobacter cloacae complex sp. 402C9. The sequence goes on from NZ_JBLGUW010000001.1 coordinate 4,024,467, forward strand.
AGCAGTTCAACGCTGTCACTGTTTCTGTTCCCGCTACTGGTCGCGTCGCTGGATACCGCTGTGTTCTGGGTGATTGCGCTGGCGCCGTTTATCGGCCTGGTATCGCTGCTGGCGATCCGCTGGGAGCCGTCGGGGTATGATGTGGATGCAGAGGATTATCGCTAGCCTTTCTTGCCGGGTGACGCTGCGCTTACCCGGCCTACATTACTGAAACCGGCTCACATGAACCGGTTTTTTTATCCATAAGCGACTCATATGACAGCCTTCATTTCCGCCAGGGCATACTGAAACGTACCCCGATAGTGTGGAAATGGAAGCACCATGTTAGCAACTCAGGTCACTGATAATTCATACAAAGGCTGGCAGGCCACGCTTGCCCTCCAGTTTTGTTATACCCCTGAGAAAACCCTCCTCCATTCCGCGCGTCACACCGGGCCGCTCACCGTTCAGCGCCCGTTTTATCCTGAAGGGGAAACCTGTCACCTTTACCTGCTGCATCCGCCAGGCGGGATTGTGGGCGGGGATACGCTGGATATTTCCGTACGGCTCGACGCCAAAAGCCATGCCCTCATCACCATGCCCGGCGCCAGCAAGTTCTATCGCAGCAGCGGCCCGCAGGCCTGTCTGAATCAGCATTTTTACCTCGACGAAGAGGCCACGCTGGAGTGGCTGCCGCAGGACACCATAATTTTCCCCGGCGCTAACGCCGCGCTGCGTTCCGTCTTCCACCTTAAGGCCACCAGCACGCTGCTGGCGTGGGAGCTGTACTGTCTGGGCCGTCCGGTGATAAACGAATCCTTCAGCCACGGCACGCTGGAGAGCCGCCTTGAGGTGTGGGTGGATGGCGAGCCGCGTTTGATTGAGCGACTGCATCTTAACGATGGCGATCTGTCGCCCGTCGCAGACCATTCGTGGGTCGGCACGCTGCTGTTCTACCCGGCCCGGGAAGCACATCTTGATACAGTGCGCGAGCGGCTCGCCCCGCTGGAAAACTTTGGCGGGGCGACGCTCACCGACGACCTGCTGTCGGTGCGTTTTCTCTCCCACGACAACCTCATTTGCCAGCGGGTGATGCGCGATATCTGGCAGTCGCTTCGCCCGCTTTTAACCCCCAAAACCGCCTGTTCGCCGCGTATCTGGCAGACATAAGAGAAACGCTATGGAACTGACTCCCAGAGAAAAAGACAAGCTGTTGCTGTTCACCGCCGCGCTGGTTGCCGAACGCCGCCTCGCGCGCGGGGTAAAGCTCAACTACCCGGAATCGGTCGCGCTGATCAGCGCCTTTATTATGGAAGGCGCGCGCGATGGCGAAACCGTCGCCTCGCTGATGGAAGCCGGCCGCCACGTCCTGACGCGCGATCAGGTGATGGAGGGCGTGCCGGAGATGATCACGGATATCCAGGTGGAAGCCACCTTCCCGGATGGATCCAAGCTCGTCACCGTCCACAATCCGATCGTGTAAGGAGCGCGTGATGATCCCAGGCGAATACCGGATCCAGTCCGGCAACATTGCGCTCAACGTCGGGCGCGAAACCCGAAGTGTGATCGTGGAAAACCACGGCGACAGGCCGATCCAGGTCGGCTCGCATTACCACTTTTACGAGGTCAACCCGGCGTTGAAATTCGATCGCGAAGCCACTCGAGGCTACCGACTCAACATCCCGGCCGGTACTGCCGTGCGCTTCGAGCCCGGCCAGAAGCGGGAAGTGGCGCTGGTGCAGGTGACGGGCGCGCAGCGCATTTTTGGTTTTCGCGGCGAGGTCATGGGCGAGGTGAAACATGGCTGAGATTTCACGCCAGGCGTATGCCGATATGTTCGGCCCCACTACCGGGGATAAAGTGCGGCTGGCCGACAGCGAGCTGTGGATCGAAGTGGAGGACGATCTCACGATCTACGGCGAAGAGGTTAAATTCGGCGGCGGAAAAGTGATCCGCGACGGCATGGGACAGGGGCAGATGACCGCCGACGACTGCGTGGATATGGTGCTCACCAACGCGCTGATCGTCGATCACTGGGGGATTGTGAAAGCGGATATTGGCATAAAAGATGGGCGGATCTTCGCCGTCGGCAAAGCCGGAAACCCGGACATTCAGCCCGGCGTGACGATCCCGATTGGCGCGGCAACGGAGGTGATCGCCGCCGAAGGGAAGATCGTCACCGCTGGCGGGATCGACACCCACATCCACTGGATCTGTCCGCAGCAGGCGGAAGAGGCGCTGGTCTCCGGCGTCACCACCATGATCGGCGGCGGCACCGGCCCTGCGGCAGGTACAAATGCCACCACCTGCACGCCGGGGCCGTGGTATATCGCCCGCATGTTGCAGGCCGCCGATACGCTGCCGGTGAATATTGGCCTGCTGGGCAAAGGGAACGGTTCAAACCCGGACGCGCTGCGCGAGCAGATCGCGGCTGGCGCCATCGGGCTTAAGATCCACGAAGACTGGGGCGCGACGCCTGCGGCAATCAACTGCTCGCTGGAGGTCGCTAAAGAGATGGATATTCAGGTGGCGCTGCACAGCGACACACTGAACGAGTCCGGTTTTGTCGAAGACACGCTGGCCGCCATCGCCGGGCGCACCATCCACACCTTCCACACCGAAGGGGCGGGCGGCGGCCATGCGCCGGATATCATCACCGCCTGCGCGCACCCGAATATTTTGCCCTCCTCCACCAACCCGACGCTGCCCTACACGGTGAATACCATCGACGAGCACCTGGACATGCTGATGGTCTGTCACCATCTCGACCCGGATATCGCCGAGGACGTGGCGTTTGCGGAATCCCGTATTCGTCGGGAAACCATCGCCGCCGAAGACGTGCTGCACGATATCGGCGCGTTCTCGCTCACCTCGTCAGATTCACAGGCCATGGGCCGCGTGGGGGAAGTGATTATCCGCACCTGGCAGGTGGCGCACCGCATGAAGGTGCAGCGCGGCGCACTGCCGGAAGAGACAGGCGAGAACGACAACTTCCGCGTGAAGCGCTATGTCGCCAAATACACCATTAATCCGGCTCTTACCCACGGCATCGCCCATGAGGTCGGTTCTATTGAGGCGGGCAAGCTGGCGGATCTGGTGGTCTGGTCCCCCGCTTTCTTTGGCGTCAAACCGGCCACCATCGTCAAAGGCGGGATGATCGCCTGCGCGCCGATGGGCGACATCAACGCCTCGATCCCCACGCCGCAGCCGGTGCATTACCGCCCGATGTTTGGTGCACTTGGTGCCGCACGCCACGCCACGCGGCTGACGTTTGTCTCGCAGGCCGCTGATGCCAGCGGCATTCCGCAGCGGCTCGGATTGCAAAGCGCCACTGCGGTGGTGAAAGGCTGCCGGACGGTGAAAAAGGCCGACATGATCCACAACGATTTACAGCCGAATATCACCGTTGACTCGCAAACCTATGAGGTTCGCGTCGACGGCGAATTGATCACCAGCGAACCGGCAGAAGTTTTGCCGATGGCGCAACGCTATTTTCTGTTTTGAGGAGTGATGATGATTTATTTAACCCAACGCCTGGACCACGCGCACCCCGTCACCGCCAGCGTTACGCTGCCGATTGACGTGCGGGTAAAAAGCCGCGCCCGCGTGGCGCTGAACGACGGCCGCGAAGCCGGGCTAATGCTGCCGCGCGGCCTGCTGCTGCGTGGGGGCGACCTGCTGACTACCGACGACGGCAGCGAAGTGATCGAAGTGATCGCCGCCCCGGAGTCGGTTTCCGTGGTGCGCTGCGCCGACCCGTTCCTGCTCGCCCGCGCCTGTTATCACCTGGGCAACCGCCACGTACCGCTGCAAATCATGCCCGGCGAACTGCGCTACCACCACGATCACGTTCTCGACGACATGCTACGTCAGTTCGGGCTGGAGGTGACCTTCGCCAGCCTGCCCTTTGAACCGGAAGCGGGCGCTTACACCAGCGATGCCCACAGCCATGGCCACTCCCACGCTCATTCACATTAAGGACTCATCATGCGTAAGTATTTGCCGTTGTTTCTGCTGGCCTTTTCCGTTCCGGCGCTTGCCCATCCCGGTCACGGGACCGACAGCTTTCAGGCAGGTTTTCTCCATCCGCTGACCGGGCTGGATCACCTGCTGATGCTGACGGGGGCTGGCGTGCTGTCCGCCCTGAGCGGCCGCAAGCTGCTGCTGCCGTTAGCAACGCTCGGCATGATGCTGGCTGGCGCCGTTGCGGGCAGCCTGCTCGGCGGCTTTAGCGGCATGGAGATGCTGATTATCGCCTCGCTGGCGGTCTGCGGCGTGATGATGTTTAAGACTGAAAATCGCCTGCTGCTGGCAGTGCCAGCCCTGGCGATGTTCCATGGCTGGGCGCACGGCGTGGAGATGTCCGGCCACAGCTTCTGGCTCTTTACCAGCGGATTTATGTTAGCCAGTGCCACGGTGCTGTGCGCCAGCTTCGCGGCAGGGCTGCTGCTGCGCCGTCACGACGGCCTGCGTAAAACCTTCGGCGGCGGGCTGATCGTCTCTGCCCTGCTGGCGCTGATGAGCTGATGGAGCACGCCCGCCAGCGGCTGCGCCTGATGCAGCTCTCCAGCAGTAGCCTGCCGGTCGGTTCGTTTACCTGGTCACAGGGGCTGGAGTGGGCTGTCGAGGCCGGGTGGATCACGGACGCTGAGGCCTTCAGGCGCTGGCAGATCCAGCAGATGGAGCAGAGCTTTTTCTGCGTCGACCTGCCGCTGTTTATCCGCCTGTATCATGCCTGCGAGAAGCAGGAGGTCGCGACAGCAAAACGCTGGACGGCATACCTGCTCGCCTGTCGGGAAACGCGCGAACTGCGCGAGGAAGAACGCAACCGCGGCGCGGCCTTTACGCGCCTGGTTAAAAGCTGGGAACCCGCCTGCCCGGCAGAATGGCTGCCGCTGTTGATGCAGAGCCAGCTCGGCGGTATGGCGTGGCTCGGCGTGCGCTGGGGCATTAGCGCGCGCGAGCTGGCGCTGAGCCTCGGCTACAGCTGGATTGAGAGCGCGGTGATGGCGGGCGTCAAGCTGGTGCCGTTTGGGCAGCAGGCCGCACAACAGCTGATTATCGACCTGAGCGACCATTTTGCCGCCGGGTTTGAACAGGCATTTTTACGTGGCGACGACGCGCTGGGGGCAGCTACGCCGCTGTCCGCCATCGCCTCCGCACGCCACGAAACCCAATATTCACGACTATTCCGTTCCTGAGGAGTCAATATGGCTGATTACAAACATCCCCTGCGCGTTGGCGTGGGCGGCCCGGTAGGGTCGGGCAAAACCGCCCTGCTGGAAGCGCTCTGCAAGGCGATGCGCGACACCTATCATCTTGCGGTGGTGACTAACGATATCTACACCAAAGAGGATCAGCGCATCCTGACCGAGGCGGGTGCGCTTGAGCCAGAGCGCATCGTAGGGGTGGAAACGGGCGGCTGTCCGCACACCGCCATCCGCGAAGATGCCTCAATGAACCTGGCGGCGGTGGAAGCCTTGAGCGAGAAGTTCGGCAATCTGGATCTGATCTTCGTCGAAAGCGGCGGGGATAACCTGAGCGCGACCTTCAGCCCGGAGCTGGCGGACCTCACCATCTACGTGATCGACGTGGCCGAAGGGGAAAAAATCCCGCGCAAGGGCGGGCCGGGGATCACCAAATCCGATTTTCTGGTGATCAATAAAACCGACCTCGCGCCGTACGTGGGGGCGTCGCTGGAGGTAATGGAGCGCGACACTAATCGCATGCGCGGCGAGCGTCCGTGGACCTTTACCAACCTGAAAGCGGGTGACGGGCTGGCGACGATCATTGCGTTTCTGGAAGAGAAAGGGATGCTGCGGATGTAGTGCGGTTTATTGCCGGGTGGCGGCTTCGCCTGACCCGGCCTACGATTTTTGCAGACCCGGTAAGCGCAGCGCCACCGGGCAAAAGACTTACGCCTCAGGCAGCTCCGCCAGCGGCCAGCGCGGACGCACGGACACGCTCAGGTCAGCCGTGGCGCTAGCGTTCAGGCGCACCATCCCGGCGTAGGCGATCATCGCCCCGTTATCGGTACAAAATTCCGGACGCGCGTAGAACACTTCCCCACGACGCTTTTGCATCATTTCGGCAAGCTTCGCGCGCAGCGTACGGTTGGCGCTCACGCCACCGGCCATCACCAGGCGCTTAAAGCCCGTCTGATCCAGCGCACGCTTGCACTTGATCATCAGCGTATCCACCACCGCATCTTCGAACGCGCGGGCGATGTCGGCACGCGTCTGCTCGCTGTCGTCGTTATTGCGAATGGTGTTCGCCGCGAAGGTTTTCAGACCGGAGAAACTAAAATCCAGCCCCGGACGATCGGTCATCGGACGCGGGAAGACAAAGCGCCCTTCCGTTCCCTGCGCGGCCATTTTCGACAGCATCGGGCCGCCAGGATAATCCAGGCCCAGCAGCTTGGCGGTTTTGTCGAAGGCTTCACCGGCCGCGTCGTCGATCGATTCGCCCAGCAGCTCATACTTGCCAATGCCCGTTACGCTAATCAGCTGCGTATGACCGCCGGAGACCAGCAGCGCCACAAACGGGAACGCTGGCGGATTGGCTTCCAGCATCGGAGCCAGAAGATGTCCTTCCATATGGTGAACCGGAATGGCCGGAACGTCCCACGCGAAGGCCAGCGAACGCCCTACCGTTGCGCCGACCAGCAGCGCGCCAACCAGGCCCGGTCCTGCAGTATAGGCCACGGCATCAATATCTTTTGCACTTAACCCGGCCTCTTTCAGTGCCGCCTTAATCAGGGGAACCGTTTTACGCACGTGGTCACGAGAGGCCAGTTCAGGCACGACGCCGCCGTAGTCAGCGTGCAATTTCACCTGACTATACAGTTGGTTGGCCAGAAGCCCTTTTTCGTCGTCGTAAATCGCGATGCCGGTTTCATCGCAGGATGTTTCAATACCCAGTACACGCATGACTTGTTTTACCTCGTTTCAATACCGCGCAGTGTAGAGCCTGGGCGGGTTGATGTAAAACTTTGTTCGCCCCAGGAAGAAGCCTCGTGTATACTCTTCCCCCTTATAAAAGTCCCTTTCAAAATCGCATCGGTGCTTTACAAAGCAGCAGCATTTGCAGTAAAATTCCGCACCATTTTGAAATAAGCTGGCGTTGATGCCAGCGGCAAACCGAATTTATTAAAGGTGAGAGTTACATGCCGGTAATTAAAGTACGTGAAAACGAGCCGTTCGACGTAGCACTGCGTCGCTTCAAACGTTCATGCGAGAAAGCAGGTGTTCTGGCTGAAGTTCGTCGTCGTGAGTTTTATGAAAAACCAACGACCGAACGTAAGCGCGCTAAAGCTTCCGCTGTGAAACGTCACGCGAAGAAACTGGCTCGCGAAAACGCACGCCGTACTCGTCTGTACTAATCTGTTGAGGGCCACAGCCCTCAATTGACAGACAGAGTTGTAGTCGTAAGGCCGTGCTTCCGGAAGGAATGCGCGGCTTGTTTTCGTTTATAAGTCGCTTAAATTTTTGGGGCATATGGCCGGAAGAATCCCACGCGTTTTCATCAATGACCTGCTTGCCAGAACCGACATCGTCGATCTCATCGACGCGCGGGTGAAGCTAAAAAAGCAGGGCAAGAACTACCATGCGTGCTGTCCGTTCCATAACGAAAAAACCCCCTCTTTCACCGTAAACGGTGAAAAGCAGTTCTACCATTGCTTCGGCTGTGGCGCACACGGTAATGCCGTCGATTTTTTGATGAACTACGACAAGCTCGAGTTCGTTGAAACCGTCGAAGAGCTGGCGGCGATGCATAACCTTGAAGTGCCGTATGAAGCGGGCAGTGGGCCAAGTCAGATCGAGCGCCATCAGCGGCAAACGCTGTACCAACTGATGGATGGCCTGAATTCGTTTTACCAACAGTCTCTTAAGCACTCTGCGGCTGAGCCTGCGCGTCAGTATCTGAACAAGCGCGGACTGAGTGACGATGTGATTGCGCGTTTCGCTATTGGTTACGCCCCGCCCGGCTGGGACAACGTGTTAAAGCGTTTTGGCGGCAATAGCGAAGATCGTAAATCCCTCATCGACGCAGGCATGCTGGTCACCAACGACCAGGGACGAAGCTACGACCGCTTCCGTGAACGGGTGATGTTCCCGATCCGCGACAAGCGTGGCCGGGTGATAGGTTTTGGTGGTCGCGTGCTGGGTGATGCCCTGCCGAAATACCTTAACTCCCCGGAAACCGATATTTTCCATAAGGGCCGCCAGCTTTACGGTCTTTATGAGGCACAGCAGGATAATGCGGAACCTCCGCGTCTTCTGGTCGTCGAAGGCTATATGGATGTTGTTGCGCTGGCGCAGTACGACATTAATTATGCCGTTGCGTCGCTGGGAACGTCCACCACGGCGGACCATATCCAGTTGCTGTTCCGCGTCACCAACAACGTGATTTGCTGTTACGACGGTGACCGCGCAGGACGCGACGCCGCCTGGCGAGCGCTGGAAACCGCGTTGCCGTATATGACCGACGGGCGTCAGCTACGCTTTATGTTCCTGCCCGACGGTGAAGACCCGGATACGCTGGTGCGTAAAGAGGGCAAAGCGGCATTTGAAGCGCGGATGGAGCAGGCACAGCCGCTCTCCACGTTTCTGTTTAACAGCCTGATGCCGCAGGTGGATTTGAGTACCCCTGACGGGCGCGCGCAGCTCAGCACGCTGGCGTTGCCGTTAATCAGCCAGGTGCCCGGCGAAACGCTGCGCATCTATCTGCGTCAGGAGTTAGGCAACAAGCTCGGCATTCTGGATGACAGCCAGCTTGAACGTTTAATGCCTAAACAGGCTGAAAACGGCACGGTACGCCCCGCGCCTCAGCTAAAACGCACAACCATGCGTATACTGATAGGGTTGCTGGTGCAAAACCCCGAACTTGCTCCGCAAGTGCCGTCACTGGCGGGTTTGAACCACGAAAAATTGCCCGGACTTGGCTTATTTTCAGAATTGGTCAACACTTGTTTGTCGCAGCCAGGTCTGACCACCGGACAACTTTTAGAGCATTATCGCGGCACAAAAGAGGCCGCTACCCTTGAAAAACTGTCGATGTGGGACGATATAGCAGATAAGGATATCGCAGAAAAAACGTTCACCGACTCACTCAACCATATGTTTGATTCGATGCTTGAGTTGCGCCAGGAAGAGTTGATAGCTCGCGAGCGCACCCATGGCTTAAGCAGCGAAGAACGCCGGGAGCTCTGGATGATTAACCAGGAACTGGCGAAGAAATAAAAAATTTAACGGCTTAAGTGCCGAATATCGATCGGGAAGCCCCCGGCAGCCGCACTGAGAGGCAGCGGCAAAAATATAAGTACGCCCTCGCTTTAAAGGTTGGCAGCCCTATCGCCGACACCAATCAAACGAATTAAGTGTGGATACCGTCTTATGGAGCAAAACCCGCAGTCACAGCTGAAACTTCTTGTCCAACGCGGTAAGGAGCAAGGCTATCTGACCTATGCCGAGGTCAATGACCATCTGCCGGAAGATATCGTCGATTCAGATCAGATCGAAGATATCATCCAAATGATCAATGACATGGGCATTCAGGTGATGGAAGAAGCACCGGATGCCGATGATCTGTTGCTGGCTGAAACCTCCAACAACACTGACGAAGATGCGGAAGAAGCTGCTGCACAGGTACTGTCCAGCGTGGAATCTGAAATCGGGCGTACCACTGACCCGGTCCGCATGTACATGCGTGAAATGGGTACCGTTGAACTGTTGACCCGCGAAGGCGAAATTGACATCGCAAAACGCATCGAAGACGGGATCAACCAGGTTCAGTGCTCTGTTGCCGAATACCCGGAAGCGATTACCTATCTGCTGGAGCAGTACGATCGCGTTGAAGCGGAAGAAGCGCGTCTGTCCGATCTGATCACTGGCTTTGTCGACCCGAACGCTGAAGAAGATATGGCGCCAACCGCCACTCACGTCGGTTCTGAGCTGTCTCAGGAAGAGATGGATGACGACGAAGACGAAGATGAAGAAGAAGACGACGACAGCAGCGACGACGACAACAGCATCGACCCTGAACTGGCGCGCGAGAAGTTTGCCGAGCTGCGTACTCAGTACGAAGTGACGCGTGACACCATCAAAGCGAAAGGCCGCAGCCATGCTGCCGCTCAGGAAGAGATCCTGAAGCTGTCGGAAGTGTTCAAACAGTTCCGCCTGGTGCCAAAACAGTTCGACTACCTGGTGAACAGCATGCGCGTGATGATGGATCGCGTACGTACCCAGGAACGTATCATCATGAAGCTGTGTGTTGAACAGTGCAAAATGCCGAAGAAGAATTTCATCACCCTCTTCACCGGCAATGAAACCAGCGAAACCTGGTTCAACGCCGCTATCGCGATGAACAAGCCGTGGTCTGAAAAGCTGCACGACGTGAAAGAAGACGTACAGCGCGGCCTGCAAAAGCTGCATCAGATTGAAGAAGAGACCGGCCTGACCATCGAGCAGGTGAAAGACATCAACCGTCGTATGTCCATCGGTGAAGCAAAAGCCCGCCGTGCGAAGAAAGAGATGGTTGAAGCGAACTTACGTCTGGTTATCTCTATCGCCAAGAAATACACCAACCGTGGCCTGCAGTTCCTGGATCTGATTCAGGAAGGCAACATCGGTCTGATGAAAGCGGTAGATAAGTTTGAATACCGTCGTGGTTACAAGTTCTCCACCTATGCTACCTGGTGGATCCGTCAGGCGATCACCCGCTCTATCGCAGACCAGGCGCGCACCATCCGTATTCCGGTGCATATGATTGAGACCATCAACAAGCTCAACCGTATTTCTCGCCAGATGTTGCAGGAGATGGGTCGCGAGCCGACGCCGGAAGAGCTGGCTGAACGCATGCTGATGCCGGAAGACAAGATCCGTAAAGTGCTGAAAATCGCTAAAGAGCCAATCTCCATGGAAACACCAATTGGTGATGATGAAGATTCGCATCTGGGTGATTTCATCGAGGATACTACCCTCGAGCTGCCGCTGGACTCTGCCACCACCGAGAGCCTGCGTGCCGCTACGCACGACGTGCTGGCTGGCCTGACCGCCCGTGAAGCGAAAGTGCTGCGTATGCGTTTCGGTATCGATATGAACACCGACCACACGCTGGAAGAAGTGGGTAAACAGTTTGACGTGACCCGCGAACGTATCCGTCAGATCGAAGCGAAGGCGCTGCGTAAGCTGCGCCATCCGAGCCGCTCTGAAGTGCTGCGTAGCTTCCTGGACGACTAACCCATGTAAACAGCAAAAAGCTCCCAATCGGGAGCTTTTTTTTTGTTTATTCCCTCTCCCTGTGGGAGAGGACCAGGGTGAGGGCATCAGGCCGCAGAGGAGCTAAAGCCCCCTCACCACCAGCGCCTCATCAAGTTCCCGATACGCCTCCACCAGCTTGTCCAGCGTCGCCCTGTTCAGCCCGCTCGGATTCGGCAACACCCAAACCTGCGTTACGCCAATGGTAATGTTCTGCTTACCCCACTTCGCACCGCGCTGGCTGAACGCCTGCTCGTAGGCCTGCTTGCCGAGGATCGCCAGCGCCGCGGGCTGGTAGTCTTCAATCTTCTTCACCAGTTCCCGCCCGCCAGTACGCAGCTCATGCAGATTTACTTCGCTCGCCTGCACCGTTGGACGCTCGACCAGCATGGTGATGCCACAGCGCGTATCCAGCAGCTGCTGCTCTTCTTCCGGCTTAAGCTGTTTGTCGGTAAAACCGGCCTGGTGGATCACCTTCCAGAAGCGATTTCCCGGATGAGCAAAGTGAAAACCGGTGTGCGCCGAGGACTTGCCCGGGTTGATTCCGCAGAACACCACCCGCAGGCCAGGGGCCAGAATATCATTGATCATCTCTACTCCTGTCTATGCATCTTAAGATAAGTATAAAGGATTGATTATGCGTTGTTTATAAAAACAGCAGGCAGGTGTGAATGGCTGGATTGCTGAGGTGAGTTACTTTATAATTCACCGCCACGGCCCCTTAGCTCAGTGGTTAGAGCAGGCGACTCATAATCGCTTGGTCGCTGGTTCAAGTCCAGCAGGGGCCACCAAATTTTAGCTTTAGAATCATATAATTAAGCCACTCTAACGAGTGGCTTTTTCTATGTAACTGACAGTGTTCCATTATCGTTACATGGCATCTTAACTGAACCCGATCTCGATCCAGACCCCAATTGTATGACGCAGATCAGAACACACTTAACTCCCCCCTCACCTGCCGCCTTGTGGATCAGTTTTGAAGATTAGCTTTTGTATCGAGTGACATGGCGGTAAATTTTTTTCGTTACAAAAATGGCGAGTATGCCCAGCAGAATTGAAGCTAAGCCAAGGAAAATCAATAAAGAAAGGATATGACTAAACAAGCCACCTAAGCTTGTAAAATCACCCAATCGAGCAAACTGCTCCGGAGTGAGTACACGAACGACGATCTCTGGAATAGTTAGAAAGAAAATAATCACCACTAGAACATAAATTGCCACTCTACCGCTTTTTTTCATTTTCTTCCTTGCCCCTTATGACAATGATGATCAATTATTGACAGGGTAATGTTACAACAAGGGAAATTACAATGGCAGACGGCTATGCAAAAATGAAGTTGCAATCAGAAAGGAATCTAGCCCTGGCGCTAACCAAAGCATTGCGAGAAATACAAGCTACCAATTTGAGTGCTATCGAAAATCTAAAGCTTGGTACACAACGTATAATTAACTATGGTTCGTGCCTGATACCAGACGATTACTACCGCAATACCTGTCGCGAGCTAATAAATGAAGACCGCCGTCTCACATTAGCACTTGCCGAAATCTATAACCGAAACGATGTTGCTCTTGATATGGTTGAGATTTACTTTCAGAAAACTCTCAAAAGACTGGGAGAGCAAAAAAGTAACAATCTCGCTGCATTTCTTAAAAAGGAATTAGGCGATAAGGCTTATGAGTACGCTGAGAAATCTAGCAAACTAGCGCTGTCCTTAACTATTGCAAAGCTGATAATCAGTAGCGGCGATTTTCACGAGTCGCATATCAGAATGGTTAATTCATTATCATCAATGTATGTTAACGGTGCTATAATCTATTCGAAAGCACAGGTGGCGGCGCTAGCAGCTAATAAGCTCAAATTTCAGGACCCTGCATATTACCAGGCATTGTACCAACAGAATCTGGAGATGCTTTACTTTCTTATTGAACCGCAAATGACAAAAATAATTTATCAAATTGAATCAGGTGGCAACAATGAGGAAATAATCGGCGATGCTTTATATGAGTTATTAAAAAGATGAAACGAGCAATATTATGGTTTTTGCAATCATATATTTATTATATCCCTATAGCGCTCATCGTTGCTGGTGCTTATCTTTTTGCGCGTTTAATCCCTGACTATTTTGGTATTCTTACCCTGACATGGATCATCATCGTTACCTATTTTTATGTAAAACATAATCGTTGGTTTTGATGGAAATCAGGAACCCCACATGCCACATGCGCACAAGAAAAAAGCCAGCCCCACACTCCCACGGTGTTGGCCTTGCTTTAAAGCAGTGATATTCACAACAGGTTAAAACACGTAACGCATGCCCAGCGTAAATTCGTTAGAGACAATATGCGCCTTCATCTGCTCATCCTTTAAGCCACGCATGTTCGCATAGTTGTTATATCCACTGTCGATCTTACCCATATCGAAATAGTGCCCCGGTCGACATACAGACGCTCACCGCTTAAGTGCTCTTTCTGTTTGCCGCCAGAACGGTAGCCGGGATCATCGCGATCGGCAGGGCGACTACAATAGCTTTCATCTTCATCTACACTCCTTTGGAAAAGCATTCCGCACGGCGAACCATCGTCTGCCAGTGTCAGGAAAAGTCAGTGACACGAAGCGTAAGCACTCCCGAAAGGGCAAACTATTCGGAGGAATACGCGTTTTACCTGGTAATTTTAAGTAGGGACTGGTCTTGGTTTTAAAGCGATTGCTATTTATTTCAACGGATTAGCGCTTATCATCAAAAGCAACCTGCTCATTTCATCTGTTACGCGCCCATCTTCACACTCTACAATTCTAAAGAAATCCCCCATCGCGCCGATCATCATCCGTGTGTATTATTTCCAGTAGCTTTTACAACAACTAACCTTAACTCAAATACTTAAGCGCCAGAGCGAAAGGCATCATGAGCACACCGATCAAACGGCTAGAAATCATTAAAAATGCCATTGAGCTGGAAGATGACGACATCATCCGGAGCCAGTTGAAACGTCTCAAAGAGGAAGCCTTTGACGATAATCTCCTGTCCATCGTCGCGGCGCTTGAGCAGAAAAATTACACCGCAGCCCTTCGCGCTATCACCGCCTGGCTGCAAAGCCAGCGCGCCGTTACCCCGTGGCGTGACCCGCAGCTGGCGGCCAGCAAGCTGGAGCTGAAAGCTCTGGAAGAGCGCTTGCGCGATCTGATTGATCGCCGTAACGCCCGGGTACAGCAGCTTGATGAATTCAACGATCTCTATCTCTCCCGCCTCGGGCCGTTGATGCAGCAGATCCTCGCCCTGCGTAAAACGCTGGCGGAGCTTAACCTGCGTCGTCAGCAGGCGGAGACGCGTCGTCGGGAAGAGGATTACCGCCGCTGCCAGGGCTATATGGCGCAGGCCGTAGAGGTTCTGACAACGCTCACCCGGCGCTGGCGAGATCTGCCTGCGGATTCCGTTCAGGCGGCAGAGGCGCGCAAGCATCTTCAGCAGCAAAGTAATCTGATTGCCAACCTACTGGCCGAAGCGATGGAGCTGGAGACCGGTTTAACGCGTGAAGAAGAGCCAGCACGTCAGGCGCGCGATGAGGCCAACGAAGAGTACAAAAAGTATCGAGAACAGCATCATGATGCCGAGGTGCGCCTGCGTAAAGGCAAGGATCTCTCTGAAGAGGATCGGAACGAGCTGAAGCGGCTCTGGCGTCAGGCGAGCAAGCTATGCCACCCGGATCTGGTTGCCGATGATTTAAAAGAGGAAGCCAACAGGATGATGGTGCAACTCAACCAGGCCAAACAGCGCGGCGACGTGAAGGCCATTCGCTCGCTGGTCGCCCGTCTGCAACAAGGGTTTGAACCGATGATGGCGAGCGACAGGCTGAACGACCTGGAACGTATTCGCAAAAAAATGGCGCAGGTGCGTGAGCAAATCGACATCCTGGTGAACGAGCTGGCAGAGCTGGAGAAGGAAGAGTCCTGGCTGCTCGTCTCGTCGCTCAGCAATATGGAAGCCTACTTTGCCCAGCAGGAGAAAGCGCTGAGAGAGGTATGCGCCTCGCTCGAACATCAGGTGAGCGAAGCGCAGCTGGATCCCGCAGCCTGATTATTTGGCGTGCCAGTACGCACTGGCACGTACCAGCTGTGGGTCAATTGCGTCGGTTTCAAACTGACGGCTCAGGCGTTTCACCACCTTCCCCTCTCCGGTCAGCCAGATAAAGTAATCCTCTTCCGGCACGGCCAGCGCTGCAAGATGGTCGGCTACCGCCTGCTCGTTGTGGCCGATAACCCAGGTGATGTTGAACCCGCTCAGGTGCGCCAGATAGTCCTGGTACGCCGCATCGCCCACGGTGACGATGGCGTGGATCGCCGGGGGAACAGGCAGTTTTGCGATGCTTTCTAAACGGCGGCGCAGCGCGGGCATACCCGACTCGTCGCACACGTACAACTGCCAGGCGTAATCTTCCGGCACCACCAGCGAACCACGCGGACCGCCGATGGTCAGCTTGTCGCCCACCTTCGCCTCTACCGCCCAGTTGCTGGCAATGCCGCCATCATGCACGAAAAAATCGAGCGCCAGCTCGTGTTTTTCGTCATCGTACAGCGGGGTGTAGTCACGCGCCTGCGGACGCACCCCGTCGCCCCAGTCGATGCCTTCATCGGTCACCACAGGCGGCACGAAAGGGGTGCCCGGTGCCGGGAAAAAGACTTTGGTATGGTCGTCAAAGCCGCGAGAGCTAAAGCCCTCCAGCGCCTCGCCGCCTAGTACAATGCGCTGAAATCCTGCGCTGACTCGCTCAGTGCGCATCACGTTCAGCTCACGAAAACGCAGGTCATTGCGGACACGTTGAGGGTAACGGGTAGATGCCATGTTGATGCCCTTCTCAGGTGAATACGATATATCGGAATGAATTTTTAATGATAATGATTGCTATTAACTCAGAAATCAAGATCTTTTAGATTGCATCTGAATATATCTTAGATATAGTTTAGATATATCAAATTGAGGAAGAAACATGCGACACGAACACGACGGCGGCGGACGCCGGCCACGATTTTTTGGCCATGGTGATTTGCGGCTGGTGATCCTGGATATCCTGACCCGCAACGCGAGCCATGGTTATGAGCTGATTAAAGAGATCGAGAACCTGACGCAGGGACATTACACGCCAAGCCCTGGCGTGATCTACCCGACGCTGGATTACTTGCAGGATCAGGCGCTGATCACCATTACCGAAGAAGAGAACGGCCGTAAGCGGATTGCGATTAACGCCGCCGGGCAGCAATGGCTGGATGACAATCGGGAACAGCTGGAGCAGATCCAGACGCGTATCAAGGCGCGCTCCGTCGGGTTCCAGCTGCGCAAAAACCCACAGATGAAGCGGGCGCTGGATAACTTCAAAGCGGTTCTGGATCTGAAGGTTAATCAGGGAGAACTCAGCGACGCGCAGTTAAAACAGATTATCGGCGTGATTGACCGCGCGGCACTGGAGATCTCCCAGCTGGATTAAGCCAGCACGCCGTCGCTCACGCGGAACACGCGGACCAACTCTTTCAGGTGCATCGCCTGTTCGTTAAGGGATGCCGCCGCCGCAACGGACTCCTCCACCAGCGCGGAGTTCTGCTGGGTGGTGGCGTCTATCAGGCCAATCGCGCTGTTGATCTGCGAGATACCTTCCGTCTGTTCATGGCTGGCCTGGCGAATTTCACGCAGGATGACGTCCATCTCTTCCACGTTGCCGACCATGCCGTTGATAAGCCCGCTGGCTTTCTCCACAAGGTTCATGCCGTCCTGCGTCTGGCTTGTGGAGCTTTCAATCAGCTGGCGGATCTCACTCGCAGATGTTGCACTTTTCTGCGCGAGCTGGCGTACCTCGCCCGCCACCACCGCAAAGCCGCGACCATGCTCACCTGCGCGCGCCGCTTCGACCGCCGCGTTCAGCGCCAGAATGTTGGTCTGGAAGGCAATGGCGTCGATCAGGTCGATGATGTCGGACATCCTGTTCGATGTTTCGTTAATCAGGCGCATCTTGCTGGTGACCTGCTTCATCATCTCGCCGTTGTTTTTGACCACGGCAGCCGCATCGGCAGACAGGTTCGTCGCTTCTCCGGTGTGGGACGCGGTGTTCTTCACCGTGGCGGTAATCTGCTCCATCGACGCGGCCGTCTGTTCAACGGAACTGGCCTGCTCCTCCGTGCGGGCAGCCAGATCCTGGTTGCCCGCGACAATCTGTGCGGCGGCGCTGGAGATGTTTTCCGATCCGGTTTGCACCTGCTGCACAATCTCCAGCAGGCGCGTTTTCATCTCCATCAATGCGGTGAGGAGCAGTCCGGTTTCATCTTTACCGTGCGAGGTAATGCTGCCGGTGAGATCGCCATCGGCGATGGCCTCCGCAAAATTCACCGCGTCGTTCAGCGGGCGGGTAATGGATCGCACAATGAACCAGCCAGTCAGGCTGGCTGCCGCGACGCTGAAAAGCGTAATCAGGATCAGCAGCAGACGATTAGTGCGGAAATCGCCTTCCACCTGCTCGCCCGCACTCTGCATTTCATGATCCTGGATCGCAATCAGCGCCTGCACTTTCGCTTTATAAGACTGTTGCAGGTCCAGGGTGTTGGTCATCATCTCGTTTATCGCGCCCGCACGGTCGTTATTCTGCACGGACTGCAAAATGCGGTAGCGCGAGTCAAGATATTGCTGGCGTACGCCGTGGATGTCCGCCAGCACCTGTTGGGATTTTTTATCCCTGAGAGCGTTGTCCAGCTCGCTCAGGATTGCGGTGATGCGCTCGCTTATCGCCTTCAGACGCTGTTCTGATTGCGTCGTGTACGTTCCCTGTTCGTCCAGCAGCATGAGCTGCTGCGTGCTGATAAATTCCTGGAAGTTGTCGATTAACTGGTTCGCTTTTACCGTAGTTGGATAGTCGCTGGTAAGAATGGTTTGCATTCCATTGTTTGCCCGATTCAGGCTCATCAGAGACAAGCTTGCGCTGACGACCATCAGGACAATAAATAATCCAAACGCCAGAAATAATTTCGTGCCGATCTTTACGTCATGTATGAACATATTTACCCCATCGATGTGATTATTTCTCAGACGATCGCTGTTATCGGTAGGAAACGCGCTAACTTTATGACTTTGATCGTTTTTTTATTTCTCACTTTCAATGAATCCGGGGCGTAGCAATTAAAAATTGGGTACTTTTTTTAGTTACTTAATATTTCATTAACAACATAACTTATTCTGAAAAACAAAAAAGCCGTTTACCCCGGAGGAATAAACGGCTTTATCGAAGCATGCATTTCTTAATGCAGCACGGTAACCGCATCTTCAAGACGTCCGGCCCGGTGCTTAACCATCGCGGAAATCTGCGCGCTCTCTTCGACCAGGTCAGCATTTTTCTGCGTAATGCTGTCCAGTTCTGCCACGGCACGGGTCAGCTCTGTCAGGCCTGTCGCCTGCTCGGAGGTGGAGTGGCTGATCTGCGCGATAAGCTGCGTGACGTTTTTCACCTGCTCGACAATATCATCCATGGTACGTCCCGCGGCGTGGACCTGATCGGCGCCCGACTGCACTTTGCTGGCGCTGGCGTCGATCAGCTTGCGAATATCGTTAGCCGCGTTCGCGCTGCGGCTGGCAAGATGACGCACTTCGCCCGCCACCACCGCAAAGCCTTTCCCCTGTTCGCCCGCGCGTGCCGCCTCAACCGCGGCGTTCAGCGCCAGAATATTGGTCTGGAAGGCGATGTCATTGATAAGCGAGGTAATAGAGCCAATGCGCTGGGTACTGTCGGCAATGTCATCCATGGTTTTCACCACGGTCTGCATCACGGTGCCGCCCTGCGTGGCCGCGCTGCTGGCAGCCATCGACAGCTTGTCGACTTCGGCTGCGGTCTCGGAGTTACTTTGTACCGACGCCGCCATCTGGTTCATTGTTGCCACAGTCTGCTGCACGTTAGCCACGGTCTGGCGCGTGCGGTCGTTGAGATCTTCATTGCCCTGCGCCAGCCTGTCGCTGCCGTCGCGCACGCTCACCACCTGGCTGGAGACGTCGTTGATAAGCCAGCGGCACATCAGCCCCAGTTGTCCGACGGCCCGCAGCATCAGCCCCAGTTCATCGCTGCGGTTAAGATGCTGCACGCTGTTACGCTCGCCGGTAGCGACCCTGAGCGCCTGCCTTGCGACGTTTTCCACCGGGCGGACAATCTGTTGCTCAAACACCAGGGTGCCAAGCAGCATCACCACGGCTGCCGCCACCAGCGAAGCCCAGCCTGCGGCACTGGCAACCAGCGTTGCGGCCATCACCGCAAAAAGTACCGCCATTACGCTACGCACGCGCCAGCGCAGCGGCATCGCCGGTAATTTGCCGAGCCAGCCTTTGCGCACCACCAGCCCTTTATGAATGCGTTTTTTGCTACGTCCTTCATTGAGCGCCTTATAAAGCGGCTCCACCGCGGCGATCTCGTCCTCGGTGGCGCGGGTACGAATGGACATATAGCCCGTCATCTGGCCGTTACGCACCATTGGTACCGCATTGGCGCGTACCCAATAGTGATCGCCATTTTTACGTCGGTTTTTGACAATCCCGCTCCAGGGCTCGCCCTTTTGCAGCGTGTACCACATGTCGGCAAAAGCCGCTTTCGGCATATCGGGGTGGCGCACAATGTTGTGCGGCTGCCCGAGCAACTCCTGAAGCGTAAAGCCACTCACTTGCACAAAGGTGTCGTTAGTGTGGGTCATGTAGCTGTGGAGGTCGGTGGTCGACATAAGCGTGGTGTCATCGTCCAGCGGATATTCATTCTGGGTGACATAGTCAGGAGAGGACATAGTGAGCATCCCTTGCAGGTTATTTGAATGTTAATTTTGTGGCTTATGTTTTTTCGGCGATAAAAAATTTATCTTTAGTTGTTAAATATGATTGAGATCGCAAATCTCGGTTAAACCGCACTTTTCGTACGCTTTTCTAATTAATTGATTTAAAATACTTTCGACACGAAACTACCTACAAAGCATGATCCCCCGGCGCACACTTAAGGCGCATTTCCTGCCCTGGAGCAGTGCAATTGACGAAACCCCATCCCCGGCTCGTTATCCCTTATCCCGTGCGGCGCGCGATGGCATGATTAAATATTGTGCAACTCTGATTTCACCTGGCGTTTATCCCGATTTTTGTTAAGGCATCTGAGGTGGCGTAATCCCTGCAATACTTAACTCAGTATCATGTGATACGCGATCCCCGGGAGCATATTTTGAACAGGTTACCTTCCAGCGCCTCGGCTCTTGCCTGTACCGCGCACGCACTGAATCTCATTGAAAAGCGAACGCTTGATCATGAGGAGATGAAACAACTTAACCGTGAGGTCATTGATTACTTTAAAGAGCATGTGAATCCTGGTTTTCTGGAGTATCGCAAATCTGTTACCGCCGGCGGGGATTACGGAGCCGTAGAGTGGCAAGCGGGGAGTCTGAATACGCTTGTCGATACCCAGGGACAGGAGTTTATCGATTGCCTGGGTGGTTTTGGTATTTTCAACGTGGGGCACCGTAATCCAGTTGTGGTTTCCGCCGTACAGAATCAACTTGCGAAACAACCTCTCCATAGCCAGGAACTGCTCGATCCGCTTCGCGCCATGCTCGCGAAAACGCTGGCAGCCTTAACGCCCGGTAAGCTGAAATACAGCTTCTTCAGCAACAGCGGCACCGAATCGGTCGAAGCGGCGATTAAACTCGCCAAAGCGTACCAGTCGCCGCGCGGGAAATTCACCTTTATCGCCACCAGCGGCGCGTTCCACGGGAAATCCCTGGGCGCACTGTCGGCGACCGCCAAATCCACCTTCCGCAAACCGTTTATGCCGCTGCTGCCGGGCTTCCGCCACGTACCGTTCGGCGACATCAACGCCATGCGCACCATGCTGAGTGAATGCCGTAAAACCGGCGACGACGTGGCGGCGGTGATCCTGGAGCCGATTCAGGGCGAAGGAGGCGTGATCCTCCCGCCGCAGGGCTATCTGCCCGCCGTGCGTCAGCTGTGCGATGAGTTTGGCGCGCTGCTGATCTTCGACGAAGTGCAGACCGGGATGGGGCGTACCGGCAGGATGTTCGCCTGCGAGCATGAGAACGTTCAGCCAGACATTTTATGCCTGGCGAAAGCGCTCGGCGGCGGCGTGATGCCGATTGGCGCAACGGCCGCCACTGAGGAGGTCTTCTCGGTGCTATTCGACAACCCGTTCTTACATACCACCACCTTTGGCGGTAACCCGCTGGCCTGTGCGGCAGCGCTGGCCACCATCAACGTGCTGCTGGAGCAAAACCTGCCTGCGCAGGCGGAGCAGAAAGGCGACATGCTGCTGGACGGCTTCCGTCAGTTGGGCCGGGAATACCCGGATTTGGTACAGGATGCACGCGGGAAAGGGATGCTGATGGCGATTGAGTTCGTTGATAACGAAACCGGTTATAGCTTTGCAAGCGAGATGTTCCGCCAGCGGGTACTGGTGGCGGGAACGCTTAACAACTCGAAAACCATCCGCATTGAGCCACCGTTGACGCTCACCATTGAGCAGTGTGAGCAGGTGCTGAAGGCGGCGCGTAAGGCGCTGGCGGCGCTGCGGATGAGCGTGGAAGAGGCGTAAAAAACGCCGGGTGGCGCTACGCTTACCCGGCCTACAACATACTGCAGATGTCGGCCCGGTAAGCGCAGCGCCACCGGGCAAACACCGCACCATCCCCCCGTATGCCCGGTAAGCGCAGCGCCACCGGGCAAAACGCTACTCCGGCAACAACCCCACAAAGCAGCGTTTTTTGCGCGGCTCTGACATCAACTCTTCGAGCTTGTCCACGCACGCCAGATAGTGTGGCGTTTGCTTATGCGCCAACACCGCCTCTTCGTCTTTATAGGCCTCATAGATAAAGAACCGGGTTTTCACCCTCGGGTCCTGCAAGACGTCAAAGCGCAGGTTTCCCGGCTCCTGGATCGCCCCCTCGTGGTTGGCGCGAAATACCTCCAGAAACTCATCCACCCGCTCGGGTTTGATGTTGATTTCCACCAGCGTCACGTTCATTTTGCTTCTCCCTGTTTCTCTTCCTGCCAGAACTGGAACGCCTCCCGGGCGCTCATGTTCTCGTGAACCACTTTCTTCACCGCCTTCAGCATGGCGAGCGGCGCGCTGGACTGGAAGATGTTGCGCCCCATATCCACGCCGGACGCGCCCTGGTCAATCGCCCGCCAGCACATCTCAAGCGCCTCATGCTCCGGCAGCTTTTTGCCGCCCGCGATAACAATCGGCACCGGACAGCTGGCGGTCACTTTTTCAAAGCCCTCGTCCACGTAGTAGGTTTTGACGAACTGGGCCCCCATTTCGGCAGCGATGCGGCTGGCGAGCGAGAAATAGCGCGCGTCGCGCGCCATCTCTTTACCCACGCCCGTCACCGCCAGCGTCGGCATGCCGTAACGCGCCCCCGCATCCACCAGCTTGATGATGTTGTTGATTGACTGATGTTCAAACGGGCTTCCGATATAGACCTGCGCCGCCACCGCGCAGACGTTCAGGCGCAGCGCGTCTTCCATCGCCACCGCCACGCACTCGTTAGACAGCTCGCCCAGAATCGAGTTACCGCCGGAGGCGCGCAGCACCACCGGTTTGTTCGTCGCGGCAGGTACCTGGCTCCTGAGGATGCCGCGGGTACACATCAGCACGTCGGTTTCGCCAAACAGCGGCGCGATGGAGAGATCGATACGCTCAAGGCCGGTGGTCGGTCCCTGAAAGTAACCGTGGTCAAAGGCCAGCATCACCGTGCGGTTGCTCTGCGGGTTGAAAATGCGCGAAAGCCGGGACTGCATGCCCCAGTCGAGCGAACCGCAGCCCTTCAGGGTGTACGGCACATTCTGCTGCGGCGTACCGATGCCAAAATCCTTGCCGTCTTTGATGTCGTCTAAATCAGCCATTTGCTCCCCCGTCAGAAATCGTATTTGTTGATGTTCTCTTTGGTGAACACCACCCGCTCCGGCAGCAGCACGATGCCGTTGCCCTTCGCCTCATACTGGTAGCCCTGCACGCTGTTCGGCTCGACCTTCAGCGTCCCGATATCTTTCACCTCCACGCTGTCGCCAGGGTTAAGATCGCCTTTTTTCAGCAAACGATCGGCGACATTGACTGCAATTTTGCCCTGCTGCACCACGTCCCACAGGCCGAAGGCTTTCACCGTGCCGCGCTCAACGTACGGACGCATCACGTTTGGCGTGCTGAAGCCGACAATCGCCACCCCTTCCCGCTTCAGGTTTTCCGCCGCCTGTGCCGCCGCCGGCAGGGCGTTGGCGTCCGGGGCGATGATCGCATCCAGATCCGGATAGGCTTTTAAGATCCCCTCGGCGGTTTGCAGGGATTTAGTGGCGTCGTTATAGCCAAACTGCGTGGTGACGACCTGCCACTGGGGATGGTCTTTCTCGATTTTGGCCTTCGCCTCTTTCACCCACTGGTTCTGGTCGGTGACGGTGGGGCTGGAGTAGAAGAACGCCACTTTCGCGTTCGGTTTGGTGACCTGCTTGCCTGCCATCTCCACCAGCAGGCCGCCCAGCTGTTCCGGCGTGCCCTGGTTGATGTAAATGCTGCGGCACTCCGGTTTGGTGTCGGAATCCCAGGTCAGGACCTTCACGCCGCGCTGCATCGCGCGCTTCAGCGCCGGGCAGAGACCGTCCGGCGACACGGCAGAGACGATGATGGCGTTATAGCCCTGGTTGACGAAGTTATTGATCAGTTGCACCTGGCCGGAGACGCTCGGCTCGGTCGGGCCGTCGTAAGTCACGTCCACGCCAAGTTCTTTCCCCGCCTCTTTCGCGCCGTTGCCGCCGCTGGTGAAGAATCCCACACCCACCAGTTTTGGGATAAAGGCAATGCGGTCCGCCGCCTTCGCCGAAGCGAAGCTGAGGGCCATTGCCAGGACGAGCAGTTTTGTTTTCATCTTACGCTCCGGATAGTTTTCTGAAGAGAGAACGCACCCATTCACGGTGCAGACTCAGCGAACGCCCCATCACCACCACAACCAGCAGCGCCCCTGACAGCGCGCTCGACACCTGGTTGGGGATACCAACCATCTGTAAACCCTGTTGCAGGTACCCCACCAGCAGCGCCGCCAGCGCCGTACCGACAACCGAACCTGAGCCGCCGTAGATATTCGCTCCGCCGAGCACGGCGGCGGTGAGCGCAGGCATCAGTAAATCGCGCCCCAGATCCGAACGCGCGGAGCCGAAATAGGAGACCATCACCAGCGCGGCAATCGCCGAGGCCACGCCCACCAGGCCGTACAGCGCATACGGCATACCGTTCACCGACAGCGCCGCATAGCGCGCCGCGCGCGGATTCTGGCCAATTAAAAACAGATGCCGACCAAAGCGCCCGCGATGGGTAATCAGCCAGAAGAAAGCGGTAATCACCGCGAACAGCACCAGCGGGATCGGCAGGCCCAACACCGTCAGGTTAGCGAACGCCGTGAAGCTGTCCGGGAAGCCGCCGATCCCCTCGTAGCCCGTCGCGCCCGCCATGCCGGAGAGCAGCAGCGCCCCGCCGCCGTAGAGGTAGAGCGTGCCGAGGGTGATCACTAAAGGGCTGATACCGGTGTAGTGGATCAGCGCCGCATTCAACAGTCCGCACAGCAGGCCGAGCAGCAGCGTCAGCGGGATGGCGACCGCCATCGGCCACCCTGCCTGCATCATCACCCCCAGCGCGATAGCGCACAGGCCGATGGTTGAGCCGAGGGAGATGTCGATCCCGCCGCTGATAATCACCAGCGTGAGCGGTAGCGCCACGATACCAATGCAGATAAAGTCGCTGGTGCTGAACAGCAGCATATTGATGTCGAGCATGCGCGGGTTGATGGCGCCGAAGAGCAGGATCTCCAGCACCAGTAAAATCAGCAGCGCGCTTTCCCAGTTAAGCCTCATTCACGCCACCTCTTTTTTGCGTTTGGGAAACGGGGTGACGTGCTTTCCCCCTTTGTTACCGGGCTGGAAACGGCTGTATTTCAGCGCCCGCTGATGCCGCGCCAGTGCCTGACGCAGACGCCCGTCGAGCACCAGCACGCCCAGCAGCACCAACCCGGCGATAAAGTCATTCCACCACGCCGGGAGCCTGAACAGCACCAGCACGGTATCGATTTGGGTGAGGAAGAACGCGCCGAGGAACGCACCGACCAGCGTGCCGGTGCCGCCCAGCAGCGAGATGCCCCCCAGCACGCAGGCAGCGATGGCTTTCATCTCCAGCCCGCTGCCGGTCTGGTTGGGCACAAAGCCTATCTGCGCGGCAAAGACGATCCCGGCGCAGGCCGCCAGCATGCCGTTGAGGGTAAAGGCGATCATGCGGGTGCGGTTCACCGCCACGCCCAGCTGGCGCGCGGCGGTGAGGTTATCCCCCACGGCGTAAAAATTACGTCCAAAGGCGGTGCGCGACAGCGTCCACGCGCCTGTGGCCGCAATAATCAACACCAGCATGCCGAGCGGCGAAATGCCGACGGCGGCAGGCTCAGAGAGGGATTTCAGCCCCGGCGGCAGCCCTTCTATCCACTTCCCGCCGGTCCAGAGCAGCATCGCCCCGCGATACAGCCCCAGCGTGCCGAGGGTGGCGACAATCGCTGGAATGCGCAGCCCCACCACCAGAAAACCGTTGAACGCCCCCGCCAGCGCGCCAATCGTCAGCGCGAAGAGAATGGAAACGGGCAGGCTGTAGCCGCTGTTGAGAGCCACGCCGACGGCAATGGCGGACAGCCCGACGGTGGAGCCGACGGAGACGTCGATATTACGGGTCAGCATCACCAGCGCCGCGCCGATGGCCAGCAGGATCAGGATCTGCGAGCTGGCGAAGATCATCCCCAGGGTCTGTAAGCTAAGGTAGGACGGGTTCAGCGCCACCAGCACGGCGAACAGGGCCAGAATGGCGAGAAACGCGCTCAGCTCGCGGTTTTTCAGTAAGATCTTCATGATTGCCCTCCAAACGCCAGCGCCATCATCCGGTCGAGACTGACGGCCTGGCGCGGCAGTTCGCCGCTGAGCACGCCCTGATGCATTACCAGCACCCGATCCGCGAGGCCGGGAAACTCATCAAGATCGCTTGAGATCATCAGCACTGCCACGTTCTGCGCCGCCACGCTTTTCAGCAGCTGGTAGATATCGGCGCGCGCCGATACGTCCACGCCGCGCGTCGGTTCATCGACGATCAGCAGCAGCGGATTGGCCTCAAGACAGCGCGCCAGCAGCACCTTCTGCTGATTACCACCGGAGAGCGTGCGCACGGTTTGATCCGCATGGTTGAGCTTGATCCCCAGCGCCCGGTGGTAACGCTCCACTACCGCAGACTCCCGCTTTCGCTGCTGCCAGAGCGACGGCTCGTTCAGCGCCACCGTGTTCCAGCGGACAGGCGCGTCGAGAAACAGGCCGGACACCTGCCTGTCTTCCGGCAGATAAACCAGCCCTTTTTCCAGACGGGAACTGACCGGATCGGCGGTGATCTCCTGGTTCTCCAGCCACACTCGCCCGCCGCGTACCGGACGCAGGCCGTAAAGCGTTTCGGCAAACTCGGTACGCCCGGACCCCACCAGCCCGGCCAGACCGACAATCTCCCCGGCATAAATCTCAAGGCTGAGATCAATAAACCCTTCCCCGGTGAGATCCTCCACCCGCAGCACCGGGAAATCCTGCGCCTGGGTTCGGCGGTTACCCGGCAGCGCCAGCCACAGCTTTTGCGTATCGCTTAGCGACTTTTCCCGGCTGACCGGCGTCATGGCGGCGATCAGGGCGTTATCGTCAAAGTGCGCGGTTTCGCCGCTCAGCACCACCGCGCCGTCGCGCATCACCGAGACGTGGCTCGAAAGCATGCGAATTTCCGGCAGCTTGTGCGAGATAAAAACAATGCCAACGCCGAGATCCTGCAGCGCGCGGATCTGGCGAAACAGGCGTTCGGTCTCGCCCGGCGTGAGCGATGCCGTGGGTTCGTCGAGGATCAGAATTCTGGCGTTGCGCATCAGCCCGCGCAGGATCTCCACCATCTGCTGATCCGCGACTTCCAGAGTGCTGGCAGCGGCATCGAGATTAAGCTGACATTGCAGCTGCTGGAGTTTCTCCGCCAGCCGCTTTTCCCGATCTCGTTCGCGCGGCAGACGAAACAGGATGTTTTCCCGCACCGTCAGGTTGGGGAAAAGCAGCGGCTCCTGTGGCACCAGATAAATGCCTAACCGGTGCGCCTGCGACGGGGTAAGCCGTGCAAAAGACTCGCCCGCAACCGAAAGCTCACCGCGATCCGGCGTTTCAACCCCGGCGATGATTTTCATCAACGTCGATTTTCCCGCGCCGTTACCGCCCATCAGCGCATGCACCTGCCCAGCAAGCAGCGTGAAATCAATGCCTTTTAACACAGGCACGCCAGAGAACTGTTTGCAGATGTCACGTGCCTCGAGAAGTGGTGTCATCATCGCTCCGCTATTGAACAAATGATTTTTAGATTTAATAATGTTCAAAAGCGTAGACGGTGAACTATATTTACAACCGTGCAGGGATCACAGTTTTATCGATTGAGATTCAGATAAACCGGGAAGGATCGAAAAGATCCGTTTTGTCGCGTGGCTCACATTTTCACGCCGCACCATCACGAACATATGATCTAAATTTTTATAAGAGTTCAACTATGAGCGATAAACGCACTGCGGAAGAAGGACGGTTTGCCGGGCTGGCACTGGCGGAAGAGGAGCTGGTGGCGCGCGTGGCCTGGTGCTACTACCACGACGGGCTGACCCAGAACGACATCGGCGAGCGGCTCGGGCTGCCGCGCCTGAAGATCTCCCGCCTGCTGGAGAAAGGCCGTCAGTCCGGGGTGATCCGCGTGCAGATAAACTCCCGCTACGAGGGCTGCCTGGCGCTGGAAACCGAGTTGCAACAACGATTTGGCCTGAAGCTGGTGCGCGTGATGCCCGCCCTGAATACGCCGCCGATGAACGTGCGGTTAGGCATTGGCGCGGCCCAGTCGCTGATGGGCGTGCTGGAGCCCGGCCAGCTGTTAGCGGTGGGCTTCGGTGAAACCACCATGAGCAGCCTGCAACACCTGAGCGGCTTTATTAGCTCACAGCAGATCCGCCTGGTGACGCTCTCCGGCGGCGTGGGGCCGTATATGACCGGTATCGGCCAGCTGGATGCGGCCTGTAGCGTCAGCATGATCCCTGCCCCGCTTCGCGTGTCATCCGCTGAAGTCGCCGGGATCTTAAAGCGCGAAACCAGCGTGCGGGACGTGATCCTCGCCGCCACCGCCGCTGACGTGGCGGTGGTCGGCATTGGCTCGGTGAACCAGCGCCGTGACGCGACGATACTGCGCTCCGGCTATATCAGCGAAGGTGAACAGTTGATGTACGCCCGCAAGGGCGCGGTCGGCGATATCCTTGGCTATTTCCTCAATGCCGAAGGGGAATGCGTCGAGGAGCTGGAGATCCACAAAGAACTACTGGGCGTCACGCTCGATGAACTGGCACAGCTGCCCACCATCGTAGGCGTGGCCGGGGGGGAAGAGAAAGCCGATGCGATTTATGCCGCACTGAAGGGCCGCCGTATTAATGGCCTGGTGACGGAAGAGACGACAGCCCGCGCGGTGCTGGCTCTGGCCATTTAAGAGCCCTCCCTGCGCTAACAATGAGGCATGCTCATGAGTTACCTTTTAGCGTTAGATGCAGGGACAGGCAGCGTTCGCGCCGTTATTTTCGATTTGCAGGGCAACCAGATTGCCGTTGGCCAGGCCGAGTGGAAACACCTGAGCGTCGAGAACGTGCCGGGCTCGATGGAGTTCGACCTCGACACCAACTGGCAGCTGGCCTGCCGGTGTATTCATCAGGCGCTGGAGCGCGCGCGCCTGAGCGCGGCGGATATTCAGTCCGTCGCCTGCTGTTCGATGCGCGAAGGGATTGTGCTGTACGACCGCAACGGCGAGGCTATCTGGGCCTGCGCCAACGTCGACGCCCGCGCCAGCCGAGAGGTAGCTGAACTCAAAGAGATCCACGACTACCGGTTTGAATCCGAAGTGTATGACGTTTCCGGCCAGACGCTTGCCCTCAGCGCCATGCCGCGCCTGCTGTGGCTGGCGCACCATCGTCCGGATATTTATCGTAAAGCCGCCACCATCACCATGATCAGCGACTGGCTGGCGGCGAAGCTCTCCGGCGAGCTGGCGGTGGACCCGTCCAATGCGGGCACGACGGGCATGCTGGATCTCTTCTCCCGCGACTGGCGTCCGGCGCTGCTCGACATGGCCGGGCTGCGCGCCGATATCCTCTCCCCGGTAAAAGAGACCGGCACCGTACTGGGGGCCATCACCAAAGCAGCCGCACAACAGAGCGGTCTGCGCGAGGGCACCCCGGTGGTGATGGGCGGCGGCGACGTGCAGCTGGGCTGTCTGGGGCTGGGCGTGGTGCGCGCCGGACAAACGGCGGTGCTGGGCGGCACCTTCTGGCAACAGGTGGTGAACCTGCCGCAGGTGCGCACCGACCCTGAGATGAACATCCGCGTAAACCCGCACGTTATCCCCGGCATGGCGCAGGCAGAGTCGATCAGCTTCTTTACCGGGCTGACCATGCGCTGGTTCCGCGACGCCTTCTGCGCCGAAGAGAAGCTGATTGCCGAACGCATGGGAATGGACCCCTACTCCCTGCTCGAAGAGATGGCGAGCCGCGTCCCGCCGGGCTCCCACGGGGTGATGCCTATCTTCTCCGACGCGATGCATTTCAAACAGTGGTACCACGCCGCGCCGTCGTTTATTAACCTCTCCATTGACCCGGAAAAGTGCAACAAAGCGACGCTGTTCCGCGCGCTGGAAGAGAACGCGGCGATCGTCTCGGCCTGCAACCTGGCGCAGATTTCTCACTTTTCCGGCGTGACGTTTGAGAGCCTGGTGTTTGCCGGCGGCGGCGCAAAGGGCGCCCTGTGGAGCCAGATTTTAAGCGACGTCACCGGCCTGCCGGTGCGCGTGCCAGAAGTCAAAGAGGCAACGGCGCTCGGCTGCGCCATTGCCGCAGGAGCTGGCGCGGGGCTGTTCGCGGATATGGCCTCGACGGGCGAGCGGCTGGTGAAGTGGAGCCGCGAGTTCACGCCAAACCCGGCGCACCGCGAGCTGTACGACGGCATGATGCAGAAATGGCAGGCGGTGTACGCGGACCAGCTCGGGCTGGTGGACAGCGGGCTGACAACCTCGATGTGGCAGGCGCCGGGCCTGATGCGCGACACACGCCCCTCACCCTAACCCTCTCCCCAGAGGGGAGAGGGGACTGCTCCGTGCGGCCTTTCACCCTCTCGAGAGGGCCGGGGTGAGGGGTGAAGTTCTTTGAGATCTATCACAATCATTCGATCCCGCTTTTACCTTTCTGCCGCCGCTGGCTAAATTAGTAACTCATCCGACCACATAACAATAATTTTACACTGGAAGAGACTATGAGCCGCTACCCGTCGTTATTCGCCCCTCTCGATCTGGGGTTCACTACCCTCAAAAACCGCGTGTTAATGGGCTCAATGCACACCGGGCTTGAGGAGCGTCCGGACGGGGCTGAACGTCTGGCAGCCTTCTATGCCGAGCGCGCGCGCCACGGGGTGGCGCTGATTGTCACCGGCGGCGTAGCCCCTGCCCCTTCCGGGGTGACGATGGAGGGCGGCGCGGTGTTGAACGATGCGACACAGTTGCCGCACCACCGCATTGTGACCGACGCGGTTCACAACGAGGGCGGCAAAATCGCCCTGCAAATTCTGCATACCGGGCGCTACAGCTATCAGCCGAACCTGGTTGCCCCCTCGGCTATTCAGGCGCCGATTAACCGCTTTACTCCCCATGCCCTCAGCCATGACGAGATCCTGGCGCTGATAGAGGACTTCGCCCGCTGCGCCGCGCTGGCGCGGGAAGCGGGCTACGACGGGGTGGAGGTGATGGGCTCAGAAGGCTACCTGATCAACGAATTCCTCGCCGCACGTACCAACCAGCGCGACGACGAATGGGGTGGTGACTATGCCCGCCGCATGCGTTTTGCCGTGGAGGTGGTGCGCGCGGTGCGTGAACGTGCCGGTGCGGATTTTATTATCATCTTCCGCCTGTCGATGCTCGACCTGGTGGAAGGCGGCGGCACCTTCGACGAAACCGTGCAGCTGGCGCAGGCGATTGAAGCCGCTGGTGCCACCATTATCAACACCGGGATTGGCTGGCACGAAGCGCGCATCCCCACCATCGCCACGCCGGTGCCGCGTGCGGCGTTCAGCTGGGTAACGCGCAAGCTGAAAGGCAAAGTCTCCGTTCCGCTGGTGACCACTAACCGCATTAACGATCCGCAGGTGGCGGACGATGTGATCTCCCGCGGCGACGCCGATATGGTGTCGATGGCGCGTCCGTTCCTCGCGGATGCCGAACTGCTCTCCAAAGCGCAAAGCGGCCGTGCGGATGAGATCAACACCTGTATCGGCTGTAACCAGGCGTGTCTGGATCAGATCTTCGTCGGCAAGGTCACCTCCTGCCTGGTGAACCCCCGCGCCTGCCATGAAACCAAAATGCCGATCGTTCCGGCGGTCAACAAGAAGCGTCTGGCCGTAGTGGGGGCTGGTCCGGCGGGGCTGGCATTCGCGGTGAACGCCGCTTCCCGCGGGCACAGCGTGACGCTGTTTGATGCGCTGGCGGAAATCGGCGGGCAGTTTACTATCGCCAGACAGATCCCCGGCAAAGAGGAGTTCTATGAAACGCTGCGCTATTACCGCCGGATGATCGAGGTGACGGGCGTCGATCTGCGGCTCAATCAGGTTGTCAGCGCGGCGGATCTGATTGGTTTCGACGAGGTGATCCTCGCGAGTGGGATCGCCCCGCGCACCCCTGCGATCGAGGGTATCGATCATCCGAAGGTATTGAGCTATCTGGACGTGCTGCGCGACAAAGCGCCAGTTGGCGAGAAGGTGGCGATCATCGGCTGCGGCGGGATCGGTTTTGATACCGCGATGTATTTAAGCCAGCCGGGCGAAGCCACCAGCCAGAACATCGCTGAGTTCTGCGTGGAATGGGGCATTGATACCAGTCTCAGTCAGTCCGGCGGTTTACGCCCGGAAGGTCCGCAACTGCCGAAAAGCCCGCGTCAGATCGTGATGCTCCAGCGTAAAGCCAGCAAGCCGGGTGAAGGGCTGGGGAAAACCACAGGCTGGATCCACCGCGCCACCCTGCTCTCGCGCGGGGTAAAGATGATCCCGGGGGTGAACTACCAGAAGATCGACGACGACGGGCTGCATGTGCTGATCGGTGGTGAACCGCAGCTGCTGCGCGTGGATCATGTGATTTTGTGCGCCGGACAGGAGCCAAAGCGCGATCTGGCCGATCCGCTGCGCGAAGCGGGTAAAACGGTGCATTTGATTGGCGGGTGCGACGTGGCGATGGAGCTGGATGCGCGGCGCGCGATTGCGCAGGGGACAAAACTGGCGCTGAGTATTTAACGGCATCGCCCGGTGGCGCTTCGCTTACCGGGCCTACGGGTCCGAGGCCATTGTAGGCCCGGTAAGCGAAGCGCCACCGGGCATTTGAAACCGTAGGCCTGTACAAGCGAAACGCCGCCAGGCAAAACGATCTTATCGACGACGCCCCAGCTTCACCGACTTCAGCACCACAAACTTGTTGTTTGTCGCAATGGTGACGCAGTTACCGAAAATCTTCTTCAGCTTGTGGAAGTAGTCCAGATGGCGGTTCGCCACGATGTACAGCTCGCCGTTGATTTTCAGGCAGCGGCGCGCGTGGTGGAACATCTCCCACGCGACGTTATCCGTCAGGGCGTGCTTCTGGTGGAACGGAGGATTGCAAAACACCGCGTTGAAGCGGAAAGGCTCTACGCCGGACAGCGCGTTATTGATCATAAACTCGCAGCGATCCAGCGCCTCCGGCAGATTGGTTTCCACGTTCAGACGGCTTGAAGCCACCGCCATTGGCGATTCGTCGCTGAACACCACGCAGGCCTCCGGGTTCTTCGCCAGCAGCGTCAGGCCAATCACGCCGTTACCGCAGCCGAGATCGACAATCTCCCCTTCCAGGTTTTCCGGGAGATGTTCCATAAAGAAGCGTGCGCCGATATCCAGACCGGTACGGGAGAAGACGTTCGCGTGGTTGTGGATGGTCCAGTCGGTCCCTTCCAGCTTCCAGCTCAGGGTCTCTGGCGCGTCGGCCAGTTCCGGCGCGCTGAAGGTACAGTTGATCAGGCGCGCTTTTTTCCAGGCCAGCGTCGTAGTGGTCGGGCCGAGCACTTTCTCGAACAGTTCCAGCGTCGAGGTGTGAATATCACGCGCCTTGGCGCCCGCGATGATGCGCGTTTCTGGCGTCACGACTTTACGCAGCGCGCGCAGTTGCTGCTCCAGCAGCGCCATGGTTTTGGGCACTTTAATCAGCACCACCCCTGGCGCCTGCGGGTAGTCCGCGGTGCTGTCGAGGAACTTCACGCTGGATTCGTCGATATCGTTGTGACGCAGGTTTTCACGCGTCGCCAGCTCGCTTAAGTAAGAATCGCCGATACTGTAAGGCGCATGTTCCGCCAGCGCACAGCCCAGCGCGCCAAACGCGTCATTCAGGATCAGTACCGGGCCGCGGATTTCAGTCTCATCCAACTGCTGCAGCAGATATTCATCCGCCGCTTCCCACGCCTGAAGCGGGTTCACGTCGTCCGTTTCCGGGAAACGTTTAAGGTTGAGTGAACGGAAACCGTTGTCTAAGTGGCTCATCGGCCCTCCTGAATGGTAAAATTTGGCGTATCCCTGAAAAGGGTGCGTGAGTATACCCGTTTTCACACTATTTTGGGGTTTTGATGAACCAGCTGACTTATCTCCAGGGCTATCCGGAGCATTTACTAACCCAGGTTCGCGACCTGATCGCCGGGGGAAAGCTCGGCGCGGTGCTGGAAAAACGCTACCCGGGCACGCATGATTTCGCGACTGACAAAGCCCTCTGGCAGTATACGCAGGATCTGAAAAGCCAGTATCTGAAGAGCGCCCCGCCTATCAACAAGGTGATGTACGACAACAAGATCCACGTGCTGAAAAACGCGCTCGGCCTGCATACCGCCATCTCCCGCGTGCAGGGCGGCAAGCTGAAGGCTAAGGCGGAGATCCGCGTCGCGACCGTCTTTCGCAATGCGCCGGAAGCCTTTCTGCGGATGATCGTGGTGCACGAGCTGGCGCACCTGAAAGAGAAAGATCACGACAAAGCGTTCTATTCCCTGTGCTGCCATATGGAGCCGCAGTACCACCAGCTGGAGTTTGATACCCGTTTGTGGCTGACGCATTTATCGTTAAAGAGTAATGCGCAGTAGCGCACGCGAAATGTCATGAGGACGTGCTACAGTGGCTTTAGGTTCCCTGCTACGGAGTACGTAAACGTTTATGATACGTTTCGCAGTCATCGGTACGAACTGGATCACGCGCCAGTTCGTCGACGCCGCCCACGAAACCGGCAAATATAAGCTCACCGCAGTCTATTCCCGCAGCCTTGAGCAGGCGCAAAGTTTTGCGAATGACTACCTGGTTGAACATCTGTTCACCTCACTCGATGAGATGGCGCAAAGCGACGCCATTGACGCGGTCTATATCGCCAGCCCGAATGCTCTGCACTTCCCGCAAACGAAGCTGTTCCTCAGCCATAAAAAGCATGTGATCTGCGAGAAGCCGCTGGCGTCGAATATCCACGAAGTGGAAGCCGCCATTGCGCTTGCCCGCGAAAACCAGGTGGTGCTGTTTGAAGCGTTCAAAACCGCCAGCCTGCCCAACTTCCTGCTGTTGCAGCAGTCCCTGCCGAAAATTGGCAAAGTGCGTAAAGCCTTTATCAACTACTGCCAGTATTCCTCGCGCTACCAGCGCTATCTGGACGGCGAAAACCCGAACACCTTTAACCCGGCCTTCTCGAATGGCTCGATTATGGATATCGGTTTTTACTGCCTGGCCTCTGCGGTTGCGCTGTGGGGGGAACCACACGGCGTGACGGCCACCGCCAGCCTGCTGGAGAGCGGCGTGGATGCACACGGCGTTGTGGTGCTGGACTACGGTGATTTCAGCGTGACGTTGCAGCACTCGAAGGTCAGCGACTCCGTGCTGCCAAGCGAAATTCAGGGCGAAGACGGCTCGCTGGTGATCGAAAAAATCTCCGAATGCCAGAAGCTCAGCATCGTCCCGCGCGGCGGAAAAGCGCAGGAGCTGACGCAGCCTCAGCATATTAACACTATGCTTTATGAGGCAGAGGTCTTCGCCCGTCTGGTAGAAGACAACGAAGTGAACCACCCGGGACTGGCGATCAGCCGCACCACGGCGAAGCTGCAAACGGAGATCCGCCGACAGACCGGCGTAATCTTCCCCGCAGACGGCGTGAATGTGGAAGCCGTCGCGTAAAGCTGTGTAATGAAATCGTGCAGACCATTGACGAAATCGATGGTCTGACATAATTTGTTACCTGCAAAGGGGAGTAACTTCTTCGCCGGTTGATCGTCATTACGATGCGTGCAAAACCGCATCCGGTCGCCGGGCAACCTTCGTGGTTGTAAGTGAGACCTTGCCGGAAGGCGAGGTCTATGCATAAAAAGCTAACGGCTATCGTCTTCTGACCATAGCCGTTTTTGTTTTTTTATGTGTAAGGAAAATAGTATGCATTCTGTCGGCACTCCAATGCTGTGGGGCGGATTCGCGGTTGTCGTGCTCATCATGCTGGCGATCGACCTCTTTTTGCAGGGTCGTCGCGGCGAACACGGCATGAGCGTTAAGCAAGCCGCCGTCTGGTCGCTGGTATGGGTTACCCTCTCACTTCTTTTCTGCGCCGCCTTCTGGTGGTATCTGGCCTCAACCGAAGGTCGCGCGGTGGCCGATCCTCAGGCACTCGCCTTCCTCACCGGCTATCTGATTGAAAAAGCGCTGGCGGTTGATAACGTCTTCGTCTGGCTGATGCTGTTCAGTTACTTCGCCGTGCCTGCGGCCCTGCAACGCCGCGTGCTGGTATACGGCGTGCTGGGCGCCATCATCCTGCGTACCATCATGATCTTCGCCGGTAGCTGGCTGATTACCCAGTTCGAATGGCTGCTGTACGTGTTTGGTGCGTTCCTGCTGTTCACCGGGGTCAAAATGGCGCTGGCGAAAGAAGACGATACCGGTATCGGTGATAAGCCGCTGGTGAAGTGGATCCGGGGTCATCTGCGCATGACGGACAAGATCGAGAGCGAGCATTTCTTCGTGCGTAAGAACGGCCTGCTGTTCGCCACCCCGCTGCTGCTGGTGCTGATTCTGGTCGAGCTGAGCGACGTGATTTTCGCGGTGGACAGTATCCCGGCTATCTTCGCGGTCACTACCGACCCGTTCATCGTCCTGACCTCGAACCTGTTCGCGATCCTCGGCCTGCGTGCGATGTACTTCCTGCTGGCGGGCGCGGCAGAGCGCTTCTCAATGCTGAAGTACGGTCTGTCGGTGATTCTGGTCTTTATCGGTATCAAGATGCTGATTGTTGATTTCTACCATATCCCGATCGCCATTTCGCTCGGCGTGGTGTTTGGCATTCTGCTGGTGACGCTGATTATCAATACCTGGGTTAACCGCCAGCACGATAAGAAGCAGCAGGCTTAGTGCAACGTTCGGTGCGGGCTGATGCCCTCACCCCACCCCTCTCCCACGGGGAGAGGGGGAAATGCAATGCAGGCCGGGTAAGCGCAGCGCCACCCGGCACTTTCGTTAACCAATAGTTAAAAAACATGACGCAACACGTAAAATCCAGCATTTTACGCTTCCGCCTTTCGCTGCTTTCCCTGATACTCAACCAGGCAAACAAATACTTACATCCGGATACAAATGTGACTTAGAGCACATCCAGGATGGAACGCAATTTCACTCAGGAATAACGTATGAGCACACAATCTAAGGGCATGCTTGCGCGCCTGGCGCAGGGCAGTCTTGTAAAACAAATTCTGGTCGGGTTGGTACTGGGTATTCTGCTGGCGATGGTGTCAAAACCTGCGGCGGAAGCGACGGGACTGCTCGGCACCCTTTTCGTTGGCGCACTGAAGGCCGTCGCCCCGGTACTGGTGCTGATGCTGGTGATGGCGTCGATTGCCAACCACCAGCACGGACAAAAAACCAACATTCGCCCTATTCTGTTCCTGTATCTGCTGGGAACCTTCTCTGCTGCCTTAACGGCCGTTGTGTTTAGCTTCCTGTTCCCGTCCACGCTGCACCTGACCAGCGCGGCCGGTGATATCACCCCGCCGTCCGGGATTGTGGAAGTCCTTCGCGGCCTGCTGATGAGCATGGTCTCTAACCCCATCACCGCACTGATGAACGGAAACTACATTGGCATCCTGGTCTGGGCGATTGGTCTGGGCTTCGCGCTGCGTCATGGCAACGAGACCACGAAAAACCTGGTTAACGATTTGTCCAATGCAGTGACCTTCATGGTGAAGCTGGTGATTCGCTTTGCACCAGTCGGTATCTTTGGTCTGGTTTCTTCGACGCTGGCCACCACCGGTTTCGACGCACTGTGGGGCTACGCGCAGCTGCTGGTCGTCCTGGTCGGCTGTATGCTGCTGGTGGCGCTGGTGATCAACCCGCTGCTGGTGTTCTGGCAGATCCGCCGCAACCCGTATCCGCTGGTGCTGACCTGCCTGCGCGAGAGCGGCGTGTATGCCTTCTTCACCCGCAGCTCAGCGGCGAACATACCGGTGAACATGGCGCTGGCGGAGAAGCTGAACCTGGACCGCGATACCTATTCGGTATCGATTCCCCTGGGTGCAACCGTGAACATGGCCGGTGCGGCGATTACCATCACCGTGCTGACGCTGGCGGCGGTGCATACGCTGGGTATTCCGGTAGATCTGCCAACCGCGCTGCTGCTGAGCGTCGTTGCATCGCTGTGTGCCTGTGGCGCATCCGGCGTGGCGGGCGGCTCTCTGCTGCTGATCCCGCTGGCCTGTAACATGTTCGGTATTCCGAACGAGATTGCCATGCAGGTTGTCGCGGTCGGTTTCATTATCGGCGTATTGCAGGATTCCTGCGAAACCGCGCTGAACTCCTCTACCGACGTGCTGTTTACCGCCGCAGCCTGTCAGGCGGAAGATGCGCGTTTAGCGAAGAACGCCCTGCGCAGTTAAAAAGAAAAGCCCGGTGGCGGCTACGCCTTACCGGGCCTACAAGGTAAATGCAAAACGGCAACATGTGTTGCCGTTTTTAGTGTTTGCACCCTCTCCCTGTGGGAGAGGGCCGGGGTGAGGGCACCAGCCCGCACCCGACTTAAAGCGTCACACCACTCTTAAAGATCGCCAGCTCGCGGAAGTCGTTCTTCTCGTTGCAGGTCTGCCTGCCGCTGGCAAATTCCACAATCGTGTCCACGAATTCGCTCAGCAGCTGCGGCATCGCTTTGCCGTGGATCAGCTGGCCCGCGTCAAAGTCGATCCAGTGCTTTTTCTTCGCCGCCAGTTCGCTGTTAGTGGCGATTTTCACCGTCGGCACAAACCCGCCGTACGGCGTACCGCGCCCGGTACTGAACAGCACCATATGACAGCCCGCTCCCGCCAGCGCGCTGGTGGCGACCGCATCGTTGCCCGGTGCGCTGAGCAGGTTCAGGCCGTGCTTTTTCAGCCGCTCACCGTAGCGCAGCACGTCTACCACCTGGCTGGCGCCCGCTTTCTGGGTGCAGCCGAGGGATTTCTCTTCAAGCGTGGTGATCCCGCCCGCCTTGTTCCCCGGCGAGGGGTTCTCGTATATCGGCTGGTTATGAGCGATGAAGTACTGTTTGAAGTCGTTCACCATGGTGACGGTCTTCTCAAAGGTCTCTTCGTCGCGGCAGTGGCTCATCAGAATGCGCTCTGCGCCGAACATCTCCGGCACTTCGGTCAGCACCGTAGTGCCGCCGTTGGCAATCACGTAATCCGAGAAGCGACCCAGCATTGGGTTAGCGGTAATACCGGAAAGGCCATCAGATCCGCCGCACTCCAGGCCAAACTTCAGTTCGCTCAGCTTGCCCGGCTCGCGCTTGTCGTGACGCATCACCTCGTACAGCTGATGCAGCTGTTCAACGCCCGCTTCCACTTCGTCGTCCTGGTGCTGACACACCATAAAGTGCACGCGCTCAGGGTCAAATTCGCCCAGCGTGTCGCGGAAGGCGTCGACCTGATTGTTCTCGCAGCCGAGGCCGATCACCAGCACCGCGCCCGCGTTCGGGTGGCGCACCATGTTTTGCAGCATGGTACGGGTATTGATGTGGTCGTCACCCAGCTGGGAGCATCCATAGGTGTGACTGAACAGATGCACGCCGTCGGTGCCTTCAGCATCATTAGTCTCTTTCAGGAAACGCGTCTGAATTTGACGCGCGATCCCGTTCACGCAGCCGACAGTCGGGAGGATCCACAGCTCATTGCGGATCCCCACCTCGCCGCTGGCGCGGCGGTAAATCTGTACCTCACGATCGGCCGCCTGTCCTTCTTCTGGCTGGAAGTCAGGTTGATAGCTGTACTCGTCCAGATCGCTGAGATTGGTGCGGGTATTGTGGGAATGAATGTATTCACCCGGCGCAATATCCGCCAGCGCATGACCGATGGGCAAACCGTACTTCACCACGTTCTCCCCTTTCGCGATGGGGATCAGGGCAAACTTATGTCCACGTCCAATGGCCTGGCGTAACGTCACCGACTGGTTGTCGAAGGTCACTTCCATCCCTTCGGCTAAATCTGCCAGCGCGACGGCAACGTTATCCAGCGAATGGATTTTGATGTATTGCATATCAACCTCAAACGGCCTTAGTTCAGTTCAATGGCGAAGTAGTCACGCGCATTGTTAAAACAGATGTTTCTCACCATTTCGCCCAGCAGCTGGATATCCGCTGGCGCTTCGCCCGCGTGCACCCAGCGGCCAATCATCTGGCACAGAATGCGGCGGAAATATTCATGGCGGGTATAGGAGAGGAAACTGCGGCTGTCGGTCAGCATGCCAACGAAGCGGCTCAACAGGCCGAGCTGCGCCAGCTGTGTCATCTGACGCTCCATGCCGTCTTTTTGATCGTTAAACCACCAGCCGGAACCGAACTGCATCTTGCCCGGCATCCCTTCGCCCTGGAAGTTGCCGATCATGGTGCCCAGTACTTCGTTATCGCGCGGGTTCAGGCAGTAGAGAATGGTTTTTGGCAGCAGGTTTTGCTCGTTCTGTTTGCTCAGCAGTTTTGACAGCTCTTCCGCCAGAGGGCGGTCGTTGATGGAGTCGAAGCCCACGTCCGCGCCCAGCAGTTTGAACTGACGCTGGTTGTTATTACGCAGCGCGCCGATATGGTACTGCTGAACCCAGCCGCGACGGGCATATTCCGCACCGAGGAACACCAGCACCGCGGTTTTAAACTGGGCGACTTCACGCTCGCTCAGGGCTTCGCCGGAGAGACGACGCGCCAGGATGCTGTCCAGCTCGGCTTCGCTGGAATCCGCGAACAGCACCACGTCCAGCGCGTGGTCAGACACTTTACAGCCGTGTGCGGCAAAGTGATCCAGACGTTTGGTCAGCGCGGTTTGCAGATCGTCAAAGCGACGAATGTCGGTATCCGAAACTTCCGCCAGCTTCGCCATGTAGTCGTTAAAGGTCGGCAACTCGATGTTGAAGGCTTTATCCGGGCGCCAGCTTGGCAGCACTTTGATGTCAAAGGTGCTGTCCTTCGCGACAACCGCGTGATGTTCCAGAGAGTCGACCGGATCGTCGGTGGTGCCCACCATCTTCACGTTCATCTGCTGCATGATGCCGCGCGCCGAGAAGCTATCCTGCGCCAGCAGTTCGTTGCACTGATCCCAGATTTCATCCGCCGTGGCGGGAGAGAGCAGCTTGCCGGTGATACCAAACGGACGACGCAGTTCGAGGTGCGTCCAGTGGTATAACGGGTTACCGATGGTGTGAGGAACGGTAGCGGCCCAGGCGTCAAACTTCTCGCGATCGGTCGCGTCGCCGGTACACAGGCGCTCGGCCACGCCGTTGGTGCGCATTGCGCGCCACTTATAGTGGTCACCCTTCAGCCAGATATCATACAGGTTTTTGAAACGGTAATTTTCGGCAACCTGCTGCGGCGGTAAATGGCAGTGGTAGTCGAAAATCGGCTGGTCTTTTGCGTAGTCGTGGTACAGGCGGCGAGCAAATTCGGTATCTAACAGGAAATCTTCGGTCATAAACGGTGTCATTATCGTCTTCCTCATTACGGGAGCGTCAGAAAGCTTATGTTCAGATGCTGCAAAGTTATCACACCAATTTCCAGAGTCCGACGTTTTTTTCGTGAGTTAGATCAATAAACGTCGACAAATAAATTACCCTCAAAGGGGTAAACCTTCTTGCAGGCCGCGCCAGATCTGGCTTTGCGCACGCCGCATAATATCCCTACAAAGATTCACTCTTTTGTGATGTCACTCACCTTTTAAAGTTGTATGACAAGTTATCTTTTCGCCGTCGCAAACTATAAGCCGACGGAATGCATTACCGGTGTTTGTTACATCGGATTTAACGGTACGGAAGCCGACTTAGCACGATGACTTATGGCAAGGTTCGGGCCGTTCCGGGACAGGTTCCCGGTTACGCCCCTCCCGTTACAGAACAGCTCCCGGCAACGGTTGAGTTGTTGCCGTGTCCCGACACGGAAATAACATAACGATGAGGTTTTACA
This sequence comes from Enterobacter cloacae complex sp. 402C9, assembly GCF_050030745.1. Classification (NCBI taxonomy): domain Bacteria; kingdom Pseudomonadati; phylum Pseudomonadota; class Gammaproteobacteria; order Enterobacterales; family Enterobacteriaceae; genus Enterobacter; species Enterobacter cloacae complex sp. 402C9. Next base: position 4,066,330 of record NZ_JBLGUW010000001.1, read on the forward strand.
TGCGTAAAATTAAAGGGTTACGTTGGTACATGATCGCACTGGTGACGCTCGGCACCGTGCTGGGCTACCTGACACGTAACACCGTGGCAGCAGCGGCGCCAACGTTGATGGAAGAGTTACATATCTCCACACAACAATACTCTTACATCATTGCGGCGTATTCTGCCGCTTACACCGTAATGCAGCCTGTTGCAGGTTATGTTCTTGATATTCTGGGTACAAAAATTGGTTATGCCTTCTTCGCTGTAGCATGGGCCGTCTTCTGCGGGGCGACGGCGCTGGCTGGCAGCTGGGGCGGGCTGGCGCTGGCGCGTGGTGCGGTAGGTGCTGCCGAAGCGGCGATGATCCCTGCGGGTCTGAAAGCCAGCTCTGAATGGTTCCCGGCAAAAGAACGTTCAATCGCTGTCGGTTACTTCAACGTGGGTTCCTCCATCGGGGCGATGATTGCTCCGCCACTGGTGGTGTGGGCGATTGTGATGCACAGCTGGCAAATGGCGTTCATCATCTCCGGTGTGCTGAGTTTTGCCTGGGCCATGGCGTGGCTGATCTTCTATAAACACCCGCGCGATCAGAAAAAGCTGTCTACCGAAGAACGTGACTACATTATTAATGGTCAGGAATCTCATCATCAGACCGACAACGGCAAGAAAATGTCCGTCTGGCAGATCCTGGGTACCCGTCAGTTCTGGGGTATCGCCCTGCCACGCTTCCTGGCGGAACCGGCCTGGGGTACGTTCAACGCCTGGATCCCGCTGTTCATGTTCAAAGTCTACGGCTTTAACCTGAAAGAGATCGCGATGTTCGCCTGGATGCCAATGCTGTTTGCAGACCTGGGCTGTATCGTCGGCGGCTACCTGCCACCGCTGTTCCAGCGCTGGTTTGGCGTGAACCTGATTGTGTCCCGTAAGATGGTGGTCACCATGGGCGCCCTGCTGATGATTGGCCCTGGCATGATTGGCCTGTTCACCAGTCCTTACGTGGCTATCGCCCTGCTGTGTATCGGGGGCTTTGCTCACCAGTCTCTGTCTGGCGCACTGATTACGCTCTCGTCCGACGTGTTTGGTCGTAACGAAGTTGCCACCGCCAACGGTCTGACCGGGATGGCCGCCTGGACCGCAAGTACCCTGTTCGCCCTCGTGGTCGGCGCGCTGGCAGACACCATCGGCTTCAGCCCGCTGTTCGCGGTACTGGCCATCTTCGACCTGCTGGGCGCGGTGGTAATCTGGACGGTGCTGAAGAGTAAATCCGCCGAGGAACTGGCGAAAGAGTCCCTTGGGGGACCGGCGACGCAGAGTTAGCTTGTTGTGGCGGGTGGCGGCTTCGCCTTACCCGGCCTACAACACCCGATAAAACCGTAGGCCGGGTAAGCGTAGCGCCACCCGGCAAAAACGTCGCAAAAGCCGCCTCCGGGCGGCTTTTTTAATGGCGAAATCTGGAGAGTGGCAAGCAAAAGTGGTATAACAAATCATTCGCCGTACCCTGCCTGGAGCGCATATGGAAATCACCGAATCACGTCGTTTATATCAACAACTTGCCGCCGAGCTGAAAGATCGCATCGAGCAAGGGGTCTATCTTGTCGGTGATAAACTTCCCGCTGAGCGTTTTATTGCGGATGAAAAAAGCGTCAGCCGTACGGTGGTCCGCGAAGCCATCATCATGCTGGAAGTTGAAGGGTATGTTGAGGTACGCAAAGGTTCCGGTATTCACGTGATTTCCAGCCAGGCGAAACACTCCCCCACGCCGGACGAAAGTCTGGAATTTGCCAGCTACGGTCCGTTTGAGCTTCTCCAGGCTCGCCAGCTGATTGAAAGCAATATCGCAGAATTCGCAGCGACGCAGGTCACCAAGCAGGACATCATGAAGCTGATGGAAATCCAGGATCATGCGCGTAAAGAAAAATGTTTCCGCGATTCCGAATGGGACCTGCAATTCCACGTCCAGGTCGCCCTTGCGACTCAAAACACGGCGCTGGCGGCAATCGTTGAAAAAATGTGGACTCAGCGCGTTCACAACCCGTACTGGAAGAAACTGCACGATCACATTGATTCCCGCACGGTAGACAACTGGTGTGACGACCACGACCAGATTCTTAAGGCCCTGATTCGTAAAGATCCGCATGCGGCGAAACTGGCAATGTGGCAGCATCTGGAGAACACTAAACAGATGCTTTTTAATGAAACGAGTGATGACTTTGAATTTAACGCTGACCGCTATCTTTTTGCTGATAATCCGGTGGTTCACCTCGATACCGCGACCAATGTCGCAAAATAACCTCCTGAACTGCTGGCAGGCGCACCGCCGCGCCTTCCGGCCAGACAGGGTAAGAAAACCTCTATAGTGTCAGCCTTTGTAAAATCTCTCGCTCCCCTCCGTGGCTTACGCCAAAATCGTGTTTCCCCTCAAATTCTGTGACGCAGAACGTCGGGCTTTGTTACAATTGGATTCACTTCGTTATTTTGTAAGTTAGTGCTTGCTAACCAGCCAATTAACAGGGAACAGTGTTGGCCACACATCATTGTGTCCGCGAGCGACCATAATGAAATCATAACGATGTCGCCGTGCTGTTTTCCCGTATGACAGGCGTGACGTTAACCGATTTCCAGGAACACTGAATGGAACTTTTGACCCAACTACTGAACGCCCTCTGGGCTCAGGATTTCGAAACGCTGGCCAACCCGTCCATGATTGGCATGCTCTACTTTGTGTTATTTATGATCCTGTTCCTTGAGAACGGTCTGCTGCCTGCTGCCTTTTTACCGGGCGACAGCCTGCTGGTGCTGGTTGGGGTGCTCTGTGCAAAAGGAGCGATGGCTTTCCCACAAACGGTTCTGCTGTTGACCATTGCCGCCAGCCTGGGTTGCTGGGTGAGTTATATTCAGGGGCGATGGCTGGGCAACACGCGAATCGTTCAGAACTGGCTTTCGCATCTTCCGGCACATTATCACCAGCGAGCGCACCACCTTTTCCATAAGCACGGGCTCTCCGCCTTGCTGATTGGCCGCTTTATCGCATTCGTACGCACCCTGCTGCCGACCATTGCGGGCTTGTCCGGCCTGAGCAGCGCGCGCTTCCAGTTCTTTAACTGGATGAGCGGCCTGCTGTGGGTTCTGATCCTGACCACGCTCGGCTACGCGCTCGGTAAAACGCCGGTCTTTATGAAATATGAAGACCAGCTGATGTCTTGCCTGATGCTGCTGCCCGTCGTCCTACTGGTGTTTGGCCTGGTCGGTTCACTGGTCGTACTGTGGAAAAAGAAATACGGAGCCAGGGGTTAACGATGGTTATCTCCCCGCTCGCGCTGCGCCGCTTCTCTTACGCCATCGTCGCGCTAATGATGTTCAGCGCTCTCATCCTGCTATGGTCTGCCCTACAGCACCAGGAGTCGACGCTGACTATCCGTCCTGTGAGTCAAGGAACCAGCGTGCCGGATGGTTTTTCCATCTGGCATCATCTGGACGCTAACGGGATCCGCTTTAAGAGCATCACGCCGCAAGACGATGTGCTGCTGATAAAATTTGACTCCAGTGCGCAAAGCGCCGCGGCGAAAGCGGTGCTGGACCGCACGTTGCCGCAGGGTTACATCATCGCGCAACAGGATGATGACAGCCACGTAGCCTCCTGGATGTCACGGTTACGCGACACGTCGCATCGATTTGGCTAACGACTAATATTCCGAATATTTTCACCCACTTTGGTGAAACTCCCGTTTACTTACTATGCTTAAGTACGCGGAGCACCCCTCAGATGTTCTCCGCATAGTTCTGGAACACGGCTTACGCCGTAACACAATGGAAGGTTTCTATAATGAAATACCGCATCACCCTGGCTCTGGCCCTTTTTTCTTTAAGCACAGCTTCCTTCGCTATGTCTCTTTGTCAGGAGAAAGAACAGGATATTCAACGCGAAATCAGTTATGCCGAAAAGCATAACAATCAGCACCGGATCGACGGACTGAAAAAAGCGCTGAGCGAAGTGAAAGACAATTGTACGGACAGCAAGCTGCGTGCCGATCATCAGGAAAAAATCGCTGAACAGAAGGACGAGATAGCCGAGCGCCGTCAAGACCTGCAAGAAGCGAAAGAGAAAGGTGATGCGGAAAAAATTGCCAAGCGCGAGAGGAAGTTGCAAGAGGCGCAGGACGAACTGAAAGCGCTGGAAGCTCGCGATTATTGAGTTAACGGAAATCTCAACAGGAGAGAATCATGTCAAAAGATACAACTTCAGAAAATCTGCGCGCTGAACTGAAATCCCTGGCGGACACCCTGGAAGAGGTGCTGAACTCTTCTGCCGATAAATCGAAAGAAGAAGTCAGCAAACTGCGCAGCAAAGCGGAGCAGGCACTGAAAGAGAGCCGTTACCGTCTGGGTGAAACCGGTGATGCACTGGCGAAACAGACCCGCGAAGCGGCTGCGCGCGCAGACGAATATGTACGTGACAATCCATGGACAGGCGTTGGTATTGGTGCCGCAGTGGGTGTGGTGCTGGGTGTCCTGCTGACGCGTCGTTGATTATGGAAGATCCACGTCACGCACAAGGGCCTGCTAAAAACGTCCTCGGCATCGGCCAGCGTATTCTTACGACGCTGGTCGGGATTGCCGAAACGCGCGTCCGGCTTGCGGTAGTGGAACTGGAAGAGGAGAAAGCCAATCTCTTCCAGATGCTGCTCATGCTTGGGCTTACGATGCTCTTTGCCGCGTTTGGTCTGATGAGCCTGATGGTGTTAATCATCTGGGCTATCGATCCACAGTATCGGCTGAACGCGATGATTGCGACTACCGTGGTTCTGCTGGTGGCGGCGCTGATAGGCGGTATCTGGACCCTGCATAAAGCGCGCACGTCGACCTTCCTGCGCCATACTCGCCAGGAGCTGGCCAACGACCGCGCCCTGCTGGAGGATGATAAGTCGTGAGCGACAAAGCCGAACGTCAAAAGCGGAAAGCGTATCTGCTGAGCCAGATCCAGCAGCAGCGGCTGGACCTGTCCGCCAGCCGTCGCGACTGGCTGGAGCTGACCCAGCGTTACGATCGCGGCTGGAATACTCTTCTGAGCCTGCGATCGTGGGCGCTGGTGGGTAGCAGCGTGATGGCGATCTGGACGATTCGTCATCCAAACATGCTTATTCGCTGGGCACGCCGTGGCTTTGGTGTCTGGAGCGCATGGCGTCTGGTGAAAGCAACGATTCGTCAGCAGCAGCTGCGCTAGCCTTCTCGCCGGGTGGCGCTGCGCTTACCCGGCCTACGGTAAAAAAGTAGGCCGGGTAAGGCGTAGCCGTCACCAGGCAAAATCTCTTCATGCTCCCTTACTCAATATCTTTGAAAAAGATTGACAGTTTTCCTTGCTAACAATTGCCATCCGCCCCGTTTACACTCCTCTCCATCGACAGCAAAGACGCGGTATCTACCCGAATTTGCACGCAAATAACGTTTAGCCGCTGATGTGGTTTCCTGGAGAGTAAAATGAAAAAATTAGATGATGTTGGTGTATTGGTAGCGCGTATTCTGATGCCTGTGCTGTTCATCACCGCAGGCTGGGGCAAAATTACCGGCTATGCGGGCACTCAGCAGTATATGGAAGCGATGGGCGTACCGGGTTTCCTGCTGCCACTGACCATCCTGCTTGAGTTCGGCGGCGGCCTGGCAGTGCTGTTCGGTTTCCTGACCCGCACCACGGCGCTGTTCACCGCAGGCTTTACCCTGCTGACCGCGTTCATCTTCCACAGCAACTTTGCGGAAGGCGTGAACTCCCTGATGTTCATGAAAAACCTGACCATCGCGGGTGGCTTCCTGCTGCTGGCTATCACGGGTCCGGGCGCCTACAGCATTGACCGTCTTCTGAATAAGAAGTGGTAAGCACGCTATAATGATTAAATTCAAAGCGAGGAGACATCTCCTCGCTTTTGCTATCTGACGGAGGAGTAAAAAATGGGACAACTCGTAGACGGCGTCTGGCAGGATGTCTGGTATGACACCAAATCCACCGGTGGACGCTTTAAGCGCTCTGTTTCGGCCTTCCGTAACTGGCTGACCGCCGACGGCGCACCCGGCCCGAGTGGCGAAGGGGGCTTTGCGGCGGAGAAAGATCGTTATCATCTGTATGTTTCTCTCGCCTGTCCGTGGGCGCACCGCACGCTGATTGTGCGCAAACTTAAAGGTCTCGAATCGCTAATTCCGGTTTCGGTGGTCAACCCGCTGATGCTGGAAAACGGCTGGACGTTCGACAGTGACTTCCCGGCCGCGACGGGTGATGAGCTTTATCATCACGATTTCCTGTATCAGCTTTATCTGCGCGCCGATCCGCACTACACCGGACGCGTAACGGTGCCTGTGCTGTGGGACAAGAAAAACCAGACGATCGTCAGCAATGAATCCGCTGAAATCATTCGCATGTTCAATACCGCGTTTGACGCGCACGGCGCCCGCGCCGGGGATTACTATCCGGTTGAGCTGCGCGAGAAAATTGACGAGCTGAACGGCTGGATCTACGACAACGTCAACAACGGCGTCTATAAAGCCGGTTTTGCCACCAGTCAGGAAGCGTACGACGAAGCGGTCGGCAACGTGTTTGGATCCCTGGAACGTCTGGAGCAGATCCTCGGCCAGCATCGTTATTTAGCGGGCGATCGCCTCACCGAAGCAGACATCCGCCTGTGGACGACGCTGATCCGCTTCGATCCGGTGTATGTCACCCACTTCAAGTGCGACAAGCATCGCATCAGCGATTATCTGAACCTGCACGGTTTCCTGCGCGACATCTATCAGATGCCGGGTATTGCGGAGACGGTCAATTTTGACCATATTCGCACCCATTATTTCCGCAGTCATAAGACCATCAACCCAACGGGCATTATCTCCATTGGTCCGTGGCAGGATCTGGATGAACCACACGGGCGCGACGTGCGTTTCGGATAATTATTTAGGGAATCAATTGATTCCCTTTTTTAATTCACGGCATACATCTATCCTTACCTCGATCGCTTAGAAAACAAGTGATTGACTGACTAAGAGGCAAGGAAAAATGGACTGGTATTTAAAAGTACTGCGCAACTACGTTGGATTTGGTGGCCGTGCCCGCCGTAAAGAGTACTGGATGTTCGTTCTGGTGAACTTCGTCCTGATTATGGTGCTGGGTATTGTGGACAAAATCCTCGGCTGGGAACGCGAGGGGGGCGAAGGCATTCTCACCACCATTTATGGTGTGTTGGTTCTGCTGCCTTCATGGGCCGTACTGTTTCGTCGTCTTCACGACACCGATCGTTCGGCGTGGTGGCTGCTGTTGCTGTTGATCCCGCTTATCGGCTGGATCGTGATTTTGATTTTCAACTGTCAGAGCGGAACGCCGGGAGAAAACCGCTTTGGTCCGGATCCGAAGATCTGCGCATAAAAAAAAGCCCGGTGGCGCTTCGCTTACCGGGCCTACAAATTACGATTTTATTTATTATATTGCGTGAAAAGCTTCGGAATTTCGCGTAAACACCATGATTTGGCTTCGCCCATGCTGTCACGACGCCACGCCATAATAATATCCACTTCGCTGGTGTATTCCGGGCTGACAACGCGCAGCCGTCCCTCTGCAATGTCCTTTTCGACGAACGGATACGGCATGGTCGCCACGCCCAGCCCCGCCAGCAGCGCCTGACGCTTATCTTCCAGCGACGTCACCGTCAGACGCGGCTGTTTATCCAGCAACTGCACCGTTAACACCGGGCGCTCTCGCGCGGTATCCGCCACCGCCACGCCGCGGTATTTCACGCGCGTGACCTCAGAGAGCGGTTCCGGCTCCTGATGGATCGGGTGACCCGGCGCAGCGACGTAGACGTTCATCACGCTGTACAGTTTGCGCGAATTAATTTCTGACGATGAGCGGAAATGCATATCCGGCGCAATGACGATATCCGCCCTGCCCGTCTCAAGACGCTCCCACGCCCCGGCCAGTACCTCGGTGATGATCGACAGCTGGGTATTGGCTTTCGCGGCCAGTCTGTCCACCAGCGGGAACAGCGCCTCGGTGGGCACCAGCGCTTCGGTCACTAACGTCAGATGGGTTTCCCAGCCGCGGGCCAGCGCTTCGGCATCGGTCGTCAGTTTATCCGCCGCTTCCAGCAATACGCGGCCGCGCTCCAGCAGCATCCGCCCAACGTTGGTGAATTTTGTTCGATGACCAGAGCGATCGAAGAGCACAACATCCAGCTCCTCCTCCAGCTTTTGCATGGTATAGCTCAGCGCAGACGGAACGCGCCCCAGTTCATCTGCCGCCGCGGCAAAACTGCCGCGCCTGTCAATCGCGTCCATGACGCGAAGCGCCTCAAGCGTCAATGCTCTCTCTTTAGCCATCTCGTTCTCATTCAGGAAATTTGAACATACCGGGCAGAATATCTGGCTAACAATGCAGCGTCCATACCTTTACCATTGATTTAGTGTAAAGAGAGGTCAAGTTTATGATTACGACAAGAACAGCGAAACAGTGCGGACAAGCCGATTTCGGTTGGTTGCAGGCCCGCTACACCTTTTCCTTTGGACACTACTTTGACCCTAAACTTCTCGGTTACGCTTCACTGCGCGTGTTGAACCAGGAAGTGCTCGCCCCGGGCGCGTCCTTCCAGCCGCGCACGTACCCGAAAGTCGATATCCTGAACCTGATCCTGGAAGGCGAGGCAGAATACCGCGATAGCGAGGGCAATCATGTCCAGGCGAAGGCTGGCGAGGCGCTGTTAATTTCCACGCAGCCGGGTATTAGCTATAGCGAGCATAACCTCAGCAAAGACAAAACGCTGACCCGCATGCAGCTGTGGCTGGATGCCTGTCCGGAGCGGGAAAATCCGCTGGTGCAAAAAATCGATCTGAAGGGCGATAAACAGCAGCTGATTGCCTCGCCAGACGGCAGCAAAGGCAGCCTGCAGTTACGCCAGCAGGTGTGGCTGCACCATATCGAACTGAAAAAAGGTGAACAGGCAAGCTTCCAGCTTCATGGCCCGCGCGCCTATCTGCAGTCCATTCACGGAACGGTGCATGCGGTGACGCACGCGGAAGAGAAAGAGGCGCTCACCTGCGGAGACGGTGCGTTTATTCGTGATGAAGCGAATATCACCCTGGTGGCGGATACGCCACTGCGCGCGCTGCTGATTGATTTGCCGGTTTAACCCCCCCCTCACCCTAGCCCTCTCCCCAAAGGGGAGAGGGAACGATCGAGCCCCTCGCCCCTATGGGGAGAGGGATTGGGGTGAGGGGAAATTTTTACACCTTACTCGCCATAATCTCAATAATCTGCCGGTCCGTTGCCTGCATCGAGCGGCACGCCAGCGCGCACAGGTTCGCGATCGACTGCTCCACGTCGTGCGCCACAATCCCCTCATTACCCGTCACGGCAGTATCATCCAACGCCATCATCACGGCTTTCCAGGCGCTGGTGACGCTGGTCGAGACCTTCATTGCGCAACTGTTAGACGCCCCGTCACAGATCATCCCACTGACGTCGCCGATCATACTGCCGATCGCCATGGAAATTGTCTGGTAAGAACCGCCCATCAGCCACGCCATCCCCGCCGCAGCCCCCATTCCGGCTGTTGTCGCCGCACACAGCGCGGACAAGCGCGGAAGCTGGTAATGGATATAGATCGCCGACAGGTGCGAGAGCATCAGCGCCCGCGCCAGCCGTTCGTCATCGGCCTGAACGTGCTCAGCCACCACCACCACCGGCATGGTGGCGGTGATGCCCTGATTCCCGGAACCCGAGTTGCTCATCGCCGGCAGCGTCGCGCCTCCCATGCGGGCATCCGAGGCTGCGCTGGTGCGGATAATAATGTCTGAACCCAGATCCTGCGCCATCCAGCCGCGTGCGCGCTGTTTATTGAGCGTCGCGCCAATATGCAGCCCCCAGTTGCCACGCAAACCTTCGCGGGAGAGCGCATCGTTCAGCCGCCCCGCATCGAGGATAAAGCGGATCGCGTCAAACGGCACCTGCTCTACAAACTCAAGGATCTGCGACAGCGTGGTGGTCGAGAGTACCGCCAGCGGATCGTCGTTGTTCTGGCTCTGACGATCGTCAAGCCTGAAGCGCGTTTCGCCCTGACAAACTACCTCCACCACGCGAGTGTGCCCGCCGGCGATGGTCACCATCGCCGAGGATTCACCGACGTAAACGCAGGCACGTGAATAGAGGATCTCCTCGCACGGCTCCTGCAATTTCACCTGCACCAGACCTGCGTTTAGCAGTGCTTTGGCGCGCGTTAGCGCCTCGGCCGACGCGTCTTTCAACACCTCCAGCCCGGCGTGTGCATTACCGCCTGTCGCCCCCAGCGCGGCCGCGATGGGTAAACCGACCATACCGGTGCCGGGCACCGTTACGCCAAGCCCGTTTTTCATCAGGTTCGGCGATACCCAGGCCTCGATACGCGTCACCTCGCCGTCAAGCTGTCCGGCAGCCATCGCGCACGCCAGCGCCAGCGAGACGGGTTCGGTACAGCCCAGCGCAGGCTTTACCTCTTCCTGCACCGCGCGAATAAAATGGTTCCATAAAGGATTAATTTGCTCAGACATCGTTACGACCTTATTTAACCTCATGAGAAGGCGAGGAAAGGAGAAACACAAAGCAGCAGCCCGGTAATCACAATAATCACCAGCGATACGCCTTTATATTTATGAAGTGCGGGCACTTTGTAGACCAGCCACGCCGGAATTAAGCAGCCCACCATCCCGAAAATAGGGCTACAGATGGAAGTGAAGCTCAGCACCGGCGCGTTTAACACAATCGCGCTCCAGGCCAGCAGGATGGCGAACAGCATAATCCCGCGCTGGACGGCATTTTCATTGATTTTCTCCGCCGGCATTTTGCGGCGCAGGATGTTCATCACAATGCCCTGCGTCGCCTCACGAAAGCCGAGATAGACGCCAAAGAACGCGGTCATCACAGCGAAAATATTGAGGATTACGCTGACGATTTTGACCCAGCCCGCGCCGTCACCGCTGATAAACTGTGCTGCGATTGCCAGGGCGGAAATATTCTGCTCATAGGCTTTTACCGCCTCGTCGTGCCCCATCGCCAGGGTGAAGGAGACAGCGTAGAAAAAGACCGTCACAAACAGCACGCTAAAGGCGATATTCATTGCCCGCAGCGCTTTATGCCGCGCCACCTCAACGGATTTTTCCCTTGAACGATAGGAAATCACCATCGGGCTTAATGTCTGAATAAACAGAATGGAGGTTAAGGTGAAAGGCAGCGTAATAATGGCGTTTTTAATCAGCAGCCCCATTGGCGGCAGCATGCCGACGTTGGCTAAATGCCAGAGGCCAATCATCGAAAGCCCCAGCGCCGCCACCACAAATAATTTGGTCAGCACCATCAGGCTGGAGACTTTAAACAGCAGCTTTTCACCGCGCGACGAAATGGCGACCAGAATGCAGATCAGGAATAAGCCGTAGAACGGATTTTCCGACAGCAAACCGTCGGTTACGCCGAAGGTGTGTAAATAGGATGCGCTGTCGTTGGTAATGGCCGTCGAATAGACAAACATCCAGATCACCAGCATCACGAAATAAAGTGCACCCAATAAGATGCCCCAGTTTTTGCCTAAATATCCGCTAATAACGCTCGGATAGTCTTTACATTCCGGTGATTCCGCCAGCGTATTAATAAACAGGCGCTGGAACAGGTACATGGCCGGATAACCAATTATCGACGAGAGTAAAAATACCCATAGCCCCATTAATCCAACCTGCACCGGAAGAAAAACAATGCCCGCGCCGATAGCCATCCCAATACTCATGATGACCCAGCCCGTATCGGTGCTGTCGAATTTAATCGCCTCTCGCCATTCGCTTTCGCTCATTCCCGCCCGCCTTGCCGCAGGGGAATCACTCACAATCACACTGCTGTTTGTTGCCATATTCATTGGGCACTCGCTTATTTTGTAGGGTAACGATTTGTTTTTATAAGGTTCCGATCGCCAGCGATTGCGAGTCAGAGGGTGCAGGTGTGAGTTATTGGTATGGGGAGATCATATCCGGAGCGCGGGAGAAAAAAGTCACAACTTTTATAGGGATTTCCTTAGGCGAGAGGAAAATATTACTTCGGGATAGCAGAAAAGAGAGCGAGTTTTCTAAAATTGACGGTGTTCACAAAATTAAAAGCCTCCTCATCTGAGGAGGCTGAAGATGGGGCCTGTGTTAGATCGCCTGCGTAAACGTCCTCGAAACCACGTCCTGCTGCTGCTCGCGCGTCAGAGCGTTAAACCGCACCGCATAGCCTGAAACGCGGATCGTCAGGTTCGGATAGTTCTCCGGATGGGCGATGGCATCCAGCAGCATCTCCCGGTTCATCACGTTGACGTTCAGGTGCTGCCCGCCCTCGATGGTCGCTTCGTGGTGGAAGTACCCGTCCAGCAGCCCGACAAGGTTGGTTTTGCGCACCAGCTCGTCCTTGCCCAGTGCCTGCGGCACGATGGAGAAGGTGTAGGAGATCCCGTCTTTGGCATAGGTGAACGGCAGCTTGGCGACCGAGGTCAACGACGCCACCGCTCCTTTTCTGTCGCGCCCGTGCATCGGGTTGGCGCCAGGCGCAAACGGTGTACCGCCGCGACGTCCGTCCGGCGTGTTGCCGGTCTTCTGCCCGTAAACCACATTGGAGGTGATGGTCAGAATCGACTGCGTCGGCACGGCGTTGCGGTACGTCGGCAGCGCCTGGATTTTCTTCATAAAGCGCTCAACCAGATCGCAGGCGATACTGTCCACGCGATCGTCGTTGTTGCCGTATTGCGGATAGTCGCCTTCGATGACGAAATCGACCGCCAGACCGGTGTGGTCGCGCACCGGTTTTACCGTGGCGTACTTGATGGCCGACAGGGAATCCGCCGCCACCGACAGCCCGGCAATGCCACAGGCCATGGTGCGGTAAACGTCCCGGTCGTGCAGCGCCATCAGCGAGGCTTCGTAGCTGTATTTATCATGCATGTAGTGAATGAGATTCAGCGCACTGATGTACTGCACTGCCAGCCAGTCCATGAAGTGATCGAGGCTCGCCATTACGGTGTCGTAATCCAGTACCTCATCCAGCAGCGGCTCGGTTTTCGGCCCCACCTGGATCTTCAGCTTCTCATCCACCCCGCCGTTAATCGCGTACAGCAGCGTTTTCGCCAGGTTGGCGCGTGCGCCGAAGAACTGCATCTGCTTGCCGATCACCATCGGACTGACGCAGCAGGCAATGGCGTAGTCGTCGCTGTTAAAGTCGGCACGCATCAGATCGTCGTTCTCGTATTGCAGCGAGGAGGTGACGATCGAGACCTGCGCGGCGTATTTCTTGAACGCGATCGGCAGCTGTTCGGACCAGAGGATCGTCAGGTTTGGCTCCGGCGCAGGCCCCATGGTGTGCAGGGTATGCAGATAGCGGAAGCTGTTTTTGGTCACCAGCGTACGGCCATTCAGCCCCATGCCGCCGATCACTTCCGTGGCCCAGATCGGATCGCCGGAGAAGAGCGTGTCGAACTCCGGCGTGCGCAGGAAGCGCACCATGCGGATCTTCATGATGAAGTGGTCGATCAGCTCCTGGGCCTGCACCTCGTTCAGCCTTCCTGCCTGCATGTCGCGTTCAATGTAGATATCGAGGAACGAGGCCGTGCGCCCCAGCGACATCGCCCCGCCGTTTTGGGATTTCACTGCGGCAAGGTAGGCAAAGTAGACCCACTGCACCGCTTCCTGCGCATTCATCGCCGGACGTGAAATATCAAAGCCATAGTTCGCCGCCATCTGCTGGATCTGGAGCAACGCACGTTTATGCTCCGCCAGCTCCTCGCGCAGGCGGATCGTGGCCTCCAGATCGTCTCCGCGCTCCAGTTTCCCCTGGAGATCGGCGAACTGAAGTTCACGCTCGCGCACCAGATAGCTGATGCCGTATAGCGCCACGCGGCGGTAGTCGCCGATGATGCGTCCACGCCCGTAGCCGTCCGGCAAACCGGTGAGCACGCCGGATTTTCGGCAGCGCATCATCTCCGGGGAGTAAACGTCAAACACGCCCTGGTTGTGGGTTTTACGCAGATCGGTGAAGAGATATTCAAACTGCGGATCCATCTCGCGACCGTAGGCTTCGAACGAGCTGCGGATCATATTGATCCCGCCGTACGGATGCAGGGCCCGCTTGAGCGGCTTGTCGGTTTGCAGGCCGACGATCGTCTCCAGCTCCTGGTCAATATAGCCCGGCCCGTGCGCGGTAATGGTGGTGGCGATGTTGGTGTCAAAATCCACCGGAGCGTGGGTGGCATTCTCCTGGCGAATGCCGACCATCACCTTCTGCCACAGCGCCGTCGTTGCTGGCGTCGCCTGCGCGAGGAAAGCTTCATCGCCTTCATAAGGGGTGTAGTTATGCTGAATAAAATCGCGCACGTTAACGGCGTTTTTCCATTCTTCACCGCGAAACCCGGCCCATGCGTCGCTGTAAGGCGCGACGCCCGTATCGATTGTTACTTTCATCAGATTCTCGCTTTATCAGGCGTAAGCCGCAGCCGGGGTGACCTTCCCAAGACGGAGGGCATCCAGCGCGATCATTTTTTCTTCATTGGTAGGGATCACCGCGCAGGCCGCGCGGGACGACTCGGTGGAGATCACGCGCTCGCCCGCGCTGCCCGGCAGGGCATTTTTGGACTCGTCGAGGATGATGCCAAACACCTTCAGATGCTCCACCACCAGCGCGCGGATAAGCACGGAGTTCTCACCGATCCCGCCGGTAAACACCACGCCATCCAGACGGTGCAGGGATGCGGCATGACCGGCGATATGCCGCGCTATGCGGTGGACAAAGGTCTTTATCGCCAGCCGCGCCCGCTCGTTGCCGTCATGCCAGGCTTTCTCCAGCACGCGCAAATCGGAGGAGATGCCGGAGATCCCCAGCAGCCCGGACTCTTTGTTGACCACGCGCTCCAGATCCTCGAACGACTGGCCGGTCTGCCGGGCAATCCACGCCATCGCGCCAAAATCTACGTCGCCACAGCGTGTGCCCATCACCAGTCCTTCAAGCGGCGTCATCCCCATGGACGTGTCCACGCTTCTGCCGTTACGCACCGCGCAAATGGACGCCCCGTTGCCGAGATGGGCAATCACCAGGCCGCTGTCTTCGACGGAGAGCCCGAGAAGCGCGTGCGCCTGCGCCGCCACGTAGCGGTGAGAGGTGCCGTGGAAGCCGTAGCGGCGCACGCCCAGCTCTTCAAAATAGCGGTACGGCAAGCCGTACAGATACGCCTGCGGCGCCATGGTCTGGTGGAAGCTGGTATCAAATACCGCCACCTGCTGCACCCCGGGGAAGAGTCGCTCTGCGGCTTCCACGCCGCTCAGGTTAGCGTAGTTATGCAGCGGCGCCAGCGGGGAGACCTGGCGGATCTGCTCCATCACCTCTTCCGTGATCAGGGTCGACTCGCTGAAGAGATCGCCGCCGTGGGCAATGCGATGGCCAATCAAAGCCACGCTGCCCATCAGGTCGCGCTTCTCCAGCTCCAGGGCGATGGCGGCCAGCGCCCCTTCGTAGTCCTGATGAGCCAGTCTGACTGGCTCACCCCCATTCACGGAAATAAAGGCTTTTTCTGTGTTGATGCCGTCCGCAATGCCCGTCAGCAGGGCATCGCAGCCTGCGGCGTCCAGCACCGAAAACTTAACAGAGGACGATCCGCAGTTAATGACCAGTACTACCGGAAACTCAATCATGGTATGGCTCCGCTCTTCCTGAGCTTTGGTTTAAAACAGTTTGTACACGATGTTCAGAATGGTCAGCAGGCCGACCACGGTTACGAAGATGTTCTCGGTCCGGCCTTTGTATTTCGCCAGCGCCGGTGCTTTGCGGATGGCGTACATCGGCAGCAGGCACAGCAGAGAGGCGATAATTGGCGCGCCCATGGCTTCAATAAGGTCGAGAATGTTCGGGTTGGCATAGGCCACAATCCAGGTGGAGCCCATGATGAAGACCATGCTGATGGTGTTCAGCTTGCCCACGGAGACGTTCTTCTTGTCGCCCTTGTAGCCGAACTTAACGATCAGGCCGTTCAGCCCCTCCAGCGTGCCCAGGTAGTGACCGAAGAAGGATTTAAAGATAGCGACCAGCGCGATGATGGACGCGCCGTACTCCAGCACCGTGGCGAACGTGGATTTACTACCTGACATCGACGCAAAGTGGTTCGCCAGGTAAGAGAGCACCGGAATGTTCTGCGCTTTGGCGTCCGCCATGTTCTGCGGAGAGAGCGTAAACAGGCAGCTAAAGGCGAAGAACATCACCACCGCCACCATCAGCAGGCTGGCGCGACCGATGATTTTGGAACATTTCTGCTCGGTGAATTCTTTACCAAACTCCGGCTCGTACTCTTCGCGCTTGGAGACCACAAACGAGGAGACGATAGGCGAGAAGTTGAAGGAGAAGACCATAATGGAAATCCCCAGCCACACCGTGACAAGAATGCCGTCATGACCGGTGAAGGCGATATCGCTCAGGTTAACCTGGTCGATCACCGCTGAGTTCCAGTACGGGATCAGCGAGAGAGAAATCAGCACCAGGCTGGCGATGAACGGGAACACCAGGTAGCTCATCACCTTCACCATCAGGTCTTTACCGAACCAGATCACAAAGGCCATCAGCAGCAGCAGGAACAGCGCTACCACGCCGCGGTTCAGGGCAGGCATCTGGAGCTGGTTTTCCCAGAAGGTCATAAAGGTGTTGGTAATGGTGACGCCGTAAATCCACAGCAGCGGGCAAATAGCAAAGAAGTAGAGGAAGGTGATCACCACCCCGCCGGTCTTACCAAAATGCTCTTCCACCGTTTCGGTGATGTTGCCGGAGACGTTACTGCCGGACAAACACAGACGCGCCAGCGCGCGGTGGCAGTAAAAGGCAATGGGGAACGCCAGAACCAGCATCAGCAGAATAGGGATCAACCCCCCAAAGCCTGCACGGATGGGGAAGAACAGCACGCCAGCGCCAATGGCGGTACCAAACAGGCCGAGCGTCCAGGTGGTATCCGATTTACGCCAGGAGGACGTTTTTGTCTGGCCAACGATAATGCTTTCTGTGTTGCTCATAGGTCACCTTTATGCGTCAACGAAGCCGGTAATTTGGGAAACACGGGAGAGATCAATATTGCCACCGGAAATAATGCAGACGGTTTTACGGCCCTGAATATAGTGGTCCAGCTTGCCGCTTAATAACGCCGCGCACGCCAGCGCGCCAGCACCTTCCGTAACCACTTTATTTCGCTGAATAAGCGCGATCATGCTGTTGCGAATCTCGTCTTCGCTGACCAGCACAATGTCGTCAACCAGTTCACGAACGATTTCGAAGGTTAAATTACCCGGGCGAGACACGTCGCAGCCGTCCGCTAATGTGCCGGTAATGCGGTGGTTCGTTATTTCACCGGTCTGATACGACGCCGCCATTCCGTGCACGTTTTCAGACTGCACGCCGATAATATTGATAGTTGGGTTGATGGATTTAATTGCTGTCGCAATACCGGCAATTAAACCACCGCCGCCGATGGGAACAATCACGTTATCCACGTCGTATAAATCTTCGAGGATTTCCAGGCCGATGGTGCCCTGACCGGCGATCACTTTCGGATCGTCGTAAGGCGGGATAAATATGCGCCCTTCCATCTCGACGATTTCGCTCACTTTGGCGATAGTATCGTTAAAGTTCTCGCCGTGCAGCACCACTTCGGCGGAGTAGTCGCGCGTGGCGGCCACCTTGGATTTCGGCGCGCCCATAGGCATTACCACTTTGCCGTCGATGCCGAGCATGGCGCAGGAGAGCGACACCCCCTGCGCGTGGTTCCCTGCGGAACAGGCAACCACGCCCTTGCGTTTTTCCGCATCGGTCAGCGAGCTTAATTTATTAAACGCCCCACGTATTTTAAACGAACCGGTACGCTGCATATTTTCAAATTTCAGGAATATCTCACCCTTACACCGTTCGCTCAGATAATTTGAGCGCGGCATACCGGTTTTATAGATCTTTCCCGCCAGTCTTTTTCTGGCGTCCTGAATATCGTCAATGGTCACCGGGAGATCGTAAGTAATGTGCATAATATCCTCGTTATAATAATTCATTGTTTTCAGGCAAAGTCAGGGTATCAGAGCGTTAAAAATCGTCGCTCCGGGTATTTTAAATCATCATTATTTCTATCGTCGTTTTTCGATATTCATCGACGAATATTGTTTTGCCAGTTCAACTAATACTGACGCCGATTTTTTAATACTGTAATTTTTTGACCACACGGCAGCATAACGCGCCACAGGTAATGCATCTTCCACCGGCAGGACAATAAACTGGTCCGAGCCGAATGGCGCAATCATGTCACGGGGGATCACCGTCAGGTAATCGGCATTGAGAACAAGGTTATAGATGGTGACGACGGAATCGGTCTGGACGATGTTTTCAATGCTGATGTGGTTATCTTGCAGGGTGGTCAGGAGTTCGTTGTAGTAGCCCATATCGGTTTGCGGCATCACCCACTGCTCGTGCGTGAGCGATGCCAGTCTGGTCGGGCCGGTGCACGTTCGTGATTTACTCGCCACCAGCACAAACTCAGATTCAAAGAGTGGCTCAACGTGAAGATCCTGGAGCAACATCCCGTCGCTCAGCGTGCCGATGGCGAAATCCAGCCGGCCATCGCGAATGGCGGGCAGGAATGAAGAGAGCTGCGCTTCATACATTGAGACGCGCGCCTTCGGGAACACTTCCTTGAATTTTTTGATCATCCCGGACAGGAAGGTGAAGCCAATCAGCGACGGATAGCCGAAGGAGACGTCCATGACGGTACTGAAACTGAGGCTGTTGATCTCGCTCACCATGTTTTTCATTTCGCGGGTGATCGACTCAGCGTAGGACAGCAGCACCTGACCGGCGGCAGTGAGTTTTACGCCGGTGTTTTTACGCACCATCACTTCCACCCCAAAGTAAGATTCGATGTCGCTGATGATTTTGCTGACGGCAGGTTGCGTCAGCCCCAGTTGTCTTGCAGCAGAACCTATAGAGCCACTTTTGATGACTTCCTGAAATACCACGAGGTGCTGTGTTTTCGGTAGAATAATAGTATTCATAATATTCTGCGCTTATTTCCCTATGACGCAGCGGATTCTACCCAATATTGTTTCAGGGGGTATGTGCTGTTACTCACAATTTGCCAGGACGCCCTTTTTACAATCACATTTAAAATCGATTTATAATCTTATTATTCAAACAGTTAGATGGCTAAAAATACGCAATTACGCTGATATTGATCAACAAAATCCGCGGTAATAAATTTATTTTATGGCAATAACCAGCATGAATTTTTTTGCCTTAAAAATATTAATAAAGACTATCTTTCAGGCAATTAAAGGTTAATAAACCATCATTATTCTTTTAAAACATTTTTGTGGTTTATCAACTTTACCAGGAATATTTTCTCAGCTTCCGGTCAAAGAGTGGGATATATCACACATTCACCAGAAGAATGTTTTTAGATTCAATATTAAATTATCAAATGAATAACATTCAGCATCACTGATTCAACATTCACAACATCTGTTCAACACCAAAATTTTCTAATTTTATAGCGTTAAATTTTGTGATTACAATCATGCGCAGCAGATGAAAGGAACGCATAGTCGGTAAAATAGTTAAATGTGCTTAGCGTCGCAAAATTGAGAATTGATGGCGCTTCGCTGACCCGGCATGCAACCTTCAGAAAGCAAAAACCCCGCCGAAGCGGGGTTTCGTAAGAAGTTGAAGCTGACCGATAAGCCGGGTTCTGTCGTGGACAGTCATTCATCTAGGCCAGCAATCGCTCACTGGCTCAAGCAGCCTACCCGGGTTCAGTACGGGCCGTACCATGTGAACCCCTATTTGGCCTTGCTCCGGGTGGAGTTTACCGTGCCACGGACTGTTACCAGCCGCGCGGTGCGCTCTTACCGCACCCTTTCACCCTTACCTGATCCCGCTTACGCGGGCCATCGGCGGTTTGCTCTCTGTTGCACTGGTCGTGGGTTTCCCCCCCAGGCGTTACCTGGCACCCTGCCCTGTGGAGCCCGGACTTTCCTCCCCTCCGCCCGTCTCCCCCGAAAGGGACGACGACGAAGCGGCGACTGTCTGGTCAGCTTCGGCGCGCAGTATAGAGGGTTTGCGCGCCGCTGTCACCCCTGGCTACGCATGCCTACCTGCAATGTGGCCGCGATATTGCGCGAGGCGCGGTAAATGTTGTCGTACGCTCCCTGGAACGCCTCTTCCAGTGAACCGATGCGGGTCAATACGCTGAACACCGCGTCGATGCCGTACTGATGCACCACACCCACATCCTGCGTCAGACTTCCGGCAATCCCTATCACCGGCTTATGGTATTTTTTGGCGACGCTCGCCACGCCGACGGGCACTTTGCCATTAATGCTCTGGCTGTCGATGCGCCCTTCTCCCGTCAGCACCCACGTGCAGTCGTGAATATGTTCTTCAAGATTGAGCGCCTGAGTGACAATCTCAATGCCGCTTTTCAGCTCAGCGCCCAGGAAGGCCATCAGCGCCGCGCCCATGCCGCCCGCCGCTCCTGCCCCCGGAACCGGGTTGACGTCAATGCGCAGCGATTTTTTGATCACGTTGGCGTAGTGGCTAAGACTGGCGTCGAGTTCGAGGATCATCTCCTCCGTGGCGCCTTTTTGCGGGCCAAAGATACGCGACGCGCCGCTTTCACCGACCAGCGGATTCGTCACGTCACAGGCGACGCGGATTGCGCACCCCTGAAGACGCGGGTCAAGATCCGAAATATCAATACGGTTCAGCGCCATCAGGCTGCCGCCGCCGTAGCCGATCTCCGTCCCGTTCGCATCCGTAAACCTCGCGCCCAGCGCCTGCATCATACCCGCGCCCCCATCGTTGGTTGCGCTCCCGCCGATACCGATAATGATGTTGCGCGCGCCTTTATCCAGCGCGCGGAGGATCAGCTCCCCCGTCCCGCGCGACGTCGTGACCAGCGGGTTACGCTGCGCGGGAGGAACAAGTACCAGGCCGCTGGCGGCGGCCATCTCGATAAACGCGGTGGTACCGTCGCCCGAGATCCCCCAGCTGGCCTTCACCTTTTCCCCTAACGGGCCGGTGACGACAGCCTGCTGCCAGGTGCCCTGCGTCGCGGCGATCATCGCTTCAACCGTACCTTCTCCGCCGTCAGCAACGGGAACAGACACGTAATGAGCGTCGGGGAAAATTTCCCGAAATCCTTTTTCTATCGCCTGCGCCACCTCAGTGGCAGACAGGCTTTCTTTATAAGAGTCTGGCGCGATTACGATTTTCATAGTTGTATGCCTGAGCCGTAGGCCCGGTAAGCGTAACGCCACCGGGCGGGACGTCATTAGCGAGCAATTTCAACCTTCGCCAGCTTTTCGTAATAGCACGCTAACGCGCTGTGATCGGCGGTGCCCAGACCGTCCGCACGCAGCGCCTGCATCATCTCCATGACGGCGGCAGTCAGCGGCAACTGCGCGCCCACGCCGTGGGAGGTATCCAGCGCATTCGCCAGATCTTTAATGTGCAGATCGATGCGGAAGCCCGGCTTGAAGTTACGATCCATCACCATCGGTGCCTTGGCATCCAGCACGGTGCTGCCCGCAAGACCACCGCGATTGGCCTGATAGACCAGATCCGGATTAACGCCCGCTTTGGTGGCCAGCGTCAGTGCTTCGGACATGGCCGCGATGTTCAACGCCACAATCACCTGGTTTGCCAGCTTGGTGACGTTGCCTGCGCCAATTTCACCGGTATGCACCACGGAGCCAGCCATGGCTTTCATCAGGTCGTAGTATTTGTCGAACACGGCTTTATCACCCCCCACCATCACCGACAGAGTACCGTCGATGGCTTTCGGTTCGCCGCCGCTGACCGGCGCATCCAGCATCTCCACGCCTTTCGCTTTCAGCGCCTCGCTAATTTCGCGGCTCGCCAGCGGTGCGATAGAACTCATGTCGATCACCACCAGGCCCGGCTTCGCGCCGTCGATAATGCCGTTCTCACCCAGCGCCACCTCTTTCACGTGCGGGGAGTTTGGCAGCATGGTGATAATGACATCGCACTGCTCGGCGATCGCTTTTGCAGTTGTCGCCGTTTCTGCGCCAGCCGCAATCACTTCTGCCACCGCGTCTGAATTACGATCTAAAACCACCAGTGAGTAACCTGCTTTGATGAGGTTTTTGCTCATTGGTTTGCCCATGATACCCAGGCCAATAAAACCCACTTTCAGCGTCATAATCTGTTTCCTCAATGATGGTTATTTTTTAAAAGCGTCTGCTAATTTCTGCGTGGCGGCGCGGAATACGCCGAGGTCGCTGCCGACGGCGACAAACGTTGCGCCCCACTCCAGGTAGCGGCGGGCATCGGCTTCCACCGGCGCCAGAATGCCGCACGGTTTACCGTGCGCTTTGGCACGGGCAAAAATGTGCTGGATTGCCCGCTGCACGTCCGGGTGGCTGGCGTTGCCCAGATGACCAAAGGCGGCCGCCAGATCGCTCGGGCCGACGAAAATACCGTCGACACCTTCGGTCGCGGCAATGGCGTCGACGTTATCGACCCCCTGCTGGCTCTCGATCTGAACCAGAATGGTGATGTTCTTGTTGGACTGGGCGAAATAGTCCGGCACGGTGCCAAACATGTTGGCGCGGTGAGAGACAGACACGCCGCGGATCCCTTCCGGCGGATAGCGGGTGGCAGCTACGGCCAGCACCGCTTCTTCTTCCGTTTCAACAAACGGGATCAGGAAGTTGTAGAAGCCGATATCCAGCAGACGCTTGATGATCACCGGCTCGTTGGTAGGTACACGCACCACCGGCGCGCTGTGGCTGCCTTTCAGCGCCATCAGCTGCGGAATAAACGTGTTGATATCGTTTGGCGCATGTTCGCCGTCCAGCACCAGCCAGTCGAATCCGGCCAGGCCCAGCACTTCGGTGCTGATGGGGTTGGCCAGCGCAGACCAGCAGCCAATCTGAATCTGATGCGCCGCAAGGGCCGCTTTAAATTTATTCGGGAAGATGTCGTTACTCATTACGTATACCTTTTTTAATTCCGCAGTTTTAGCCAGTAGCTTTTCTTATTTATTCCGACTCAGCGTCAGCGTTATATTTATTTACTGACTGAATTTTGGCGTTATAAAATCGTCATTCAGTATAATCGTCACCACCCGGCAGCACATTGTCTCAATGCTCAATTATCCAACGGGGTTAGCACGCTATTTTGAGCATATGCCCAATGCAGTGGGCGCTGATGCACAGAATCAACGATTAGTGTGTCGGGAGCGATCGCGATCACATTCTCACTTTTCCTCTCCTGACATTCTTTATTTCCTCAATAAGAAACGATTAACCATCTGGCTATATTTAGTATCAGATATTTTGCTGGAGATGAGTGAACAATGGCCGATATTGAAATTCGAAAGGCGTCGCCGACGGCGTTCTATATAAAAGTGCACGATACCGATAACGTGGCGATTATTGTCAACGACAATGGATTAAAAGCGGGTACCCGGTTCCCGGACGGGCTGGAGCTGATTGAGCACATTCCGCAGGGGCATAAAGTCGCACTGGTCGATATCCCGGCGCAGGGCGAAATCGTGCGCTACGGCGAAATCATCGGCTATGCGGTGCGCGCTATCCCGCAGGGTAGCTGGATTGAGGAGTCGCTGGTTGAGCTGCCCACCGCCCCGCCGCTGGAGACGTTGCCGCTGGCTACCCGCGTCCCTGAGCCGTTACCTCCGCTGGAGGGTTATACCTTCGAAGGTTACCGCAACGCGGATGGCAGCGTGGGAACCAAAAACCTGCTTGGCATCACCACCAGCGTGCATTGCGTGGCGGGTGTCGTGGATTACGTGGTGAAAATTATTGAGCGCGATCTGCTGCCGAAATACCCCAACGTTGACGGCGTGGTGGGTCTTAACCACCTGTACGGCTGCGGCGTGGCGATCAACGCGCCCGCAGCGGTCGTGCCGATCCGCACGATCCACAATATCGCCCTTAACCCAAACTTTGGCGGCGAGGTGATGGTGATTGGCCTCGGCTGTGAAAAATTGCAGCCAGAACGCCTGTTGCAGGGTACTGAGGATGTGAAAGCCATTCCGGTTGACGAGGCCAGTATTGTGCGTCTTCAGGATGAACACCATGTCGGCTTCAGATCGATGGTCGACGACATTTTACAGGTGGCAGAGCGCCATCTGGAGAAGCTGAACAAACGTCAGCGTGAAACCTGCCCGGCCTCTGAACTGGTGGTTGGGACACAGTGTGGCGGCAGCGATGCGTTTTCCGGCGTCACCGCTAACCCGGCGGTAGGTTATGCCTCCGATCTGTTCGTGCGCTGCGGCGCCACGGTGATGTTCTCTGAAGTCACCGAAGTGCGTGATGCTATCCACCTGCTCACGCCGCGCGCCGTCAACGAAGAGGTGGGCAAACGCCTGCTGGAGGAGATGGCCTGGTACGATAACTATCTCGACATGGGCAAAACCGACCGCAGCGCCAACCCGTCGCCGGGTAACAAGAAAGGCGGCCTGGCAAACGTGGTGGAAAAGGCCCTCGGGTCGATTGCCAAATCCGGCCAGAGCGCGATTGTGGAAGTGCTCTCACCTGGCCAGCGACCAACCAAACGCGGTCTGATCTACGCGGCAACGCCTGCCAGTGATTTCGTGTGCGGCACCCAGCAGGTAGCATCCGGCATTACGGTACAGGTCTTTACCACCGGACGCGGCACGCCGTACGGCCTGATGGCGGTACCGGTGATCAAAATGGCGACCCGCACCGAGCTGGCAAACCGCTGGTATGACTTAATGGATATCAACGCGGGCACCATCGCCACCGGGGAAGAGAGTATTGAAGAGGTGGGCTGGAAGCTATTCCACTTCATTCTGGATGTGGCAAGCGGACGGAAGAAAACCTTCTCCGATCAATGGGGATTGCATAACTCGCTGGCGGTGTTTAACCCGGCACCGGTGACGTGATGGCCCCTCACCCTGCCCTCTCCCCACCGGGGAGAGGGTAAAAAAACCGCACCGAGCAGTCCCCTCTCCCCTATGGGGAGAGGGTTAGGGTGAGGGGAAAAGCCTCTTTAGACCAGCACCACATCGATCCCGCTTTTGCGTAACCCTTCCAGGCTTTCCGCCGGAATACCTTCATCAACGATAATCATGTCGATCCGCTGAGTATCAATGATTTTATGCAGGCTTGAACGGTTAAACTTGCTGGAATCAGTGACAACGATAATACGCTCCGCCACCTCGCACATTTTCCGGTTCAGACGGGCTTCATCCTCGTTGTGCGTACTCACCCCCCGATCGAGATCGATGGCATCGACGCCCAGGAACAGCAGGTCAAAATGGTAATTCTGTAAGGACTGCTCCGCCTGGTCACCATAGAAGGACTGCGACTGACGGCGCAAGTGCCCGCCGGTCATCAGCAGCTCCACTCCCTCCGCTTCCAGCAGCGCGTTTGCCACGTTCATCCCGTTGGTCATGGCAATGACATCGGTATGCTGGCGCAGCATGCGGGCAATTTCAAAGGTTGTGGTGCCGGAGTCCAGAATAATGCGATGACCCGGCTTCACCAGTTCAGCCGCCGCCTGCGCGATGCTGCGCTTCACAGCCGTATTAAGGGAACTTTTGTCCTCAACGGACGGCTCCACGCCGGGGGCATTACCTTCGCAAATCAGCGCGCCGCCGTAAGCGCGAACGGCAATCCCCTGCTTTTCCAGAAAGGCCAGATCGTTACGGATCGTCACCGTCGACACGCCGTATAAAAGAGAAAGATCGTTAACCTGCACGCTTCCCTGCGCCCGCAACCGCTGAATGATCTGCTCTCGCCTTTCACTGGTGCCGGTGATGCGCTTCTCTGCGGATGAATCGGTGCTGCTCATACGAGCTCCTTAGTAAATAAACTTTCGTTTCATTTCGTTTTGCTTATTAACGCCTTTCTTTTGAGGGAATGCAAGCCCTGTATGGTGAGCAGACGCAAGCTTAACCGCCGCTGAAACCTTTCATTATGTTTCTTTTGTGAAACGGATCGGAAAACTATTATCTTTCGTTTTATTTTTACCCCACCATAATGCAGTATCAAATGAAACAAAACGAAAGATGAATACCAACACCATCCGAAATGGAGAGGAAAGTGAAACATCTGACAGAAATGGTGGAACAACATAAACGGGGGAATACAAACGGGATTTACGCCGTCTGTTCCGCACATCCATTGGTACTTGAAGCTGCAATTCGTTACGCCCATTCACAACAGACGCCTCTGCTGATTGAAGCCACCTCAAACCAGGTGGATCAGTTTGGCGGCTATACCGGTATGACGCCCGCCGAT
Organism: Enterobacter cloacae complex sp. 402C9; assembly: GCF_050030745.1. Lineage (NCBI taxonomy): Bacteria > Pseudomonadati > Pseudomonadota > Gammaproteobacteria > Enterobacterales > Enterobacteriaceae > Enterobacter > Enterobacter cloacae complex sp. 402C9. Next base: position 4,092,642 of record NZ_JBLGUW010000001.1, read on the forward strand.
TTTTATGGGTTTGTCTGCAATCTGGCGGGATCCCTCGGTTTCCCCACCTCACAGCTGATCCTTGGCGGCGATCATTTAGGTCCTAACCGCTGGCAAAACCTGCCAGCTTTGCAGGCGATGGCGAACGCCGACGATCTGATCAGGAGCTACGTGGCGGCCGGATTTAAAAAAATTCACCTCGATTGCAGCATGTCCTGCGAAGACGATCCGGTTCCTTTAACCGATGCAATCGTTGCCGGGCGTGCCGCTCGGCTGGCTAAAATTGCCGAAACCACCTGTCTCGAGCAATTTGGCGTAGCGGATCTGGTCTACGTTATCGGCACGGAAGTTCCGGTTCCCGGTGGGGCACACGAAACGCTGACCGAGCTTGAGGTCACCACACCAGAGGCGGCACGTGCCACGCTTGAGGCACACCGCCACGCATTCGAGAAGGAAGGGTTAAGCGACATCTGGCCGCGCATTATTGGCCTGGTGGTTCAGCCTGGCGTTGAGTTCGACCATGCGCACGTTTGTGACTATCAACCGCATAAAGCCGTCGCACTGAGCAAGATGATTGAAGCCTACGACACGCTCGTATTTGAAGCACACTCTACCGATTACCAGACGCCGCAGGCGCTGCGCCAGTTGGTGAAAGATCACTTCGCCATTCTGAAAGTCGGCCCTGCGCTAACCTTCGCGCTGCGCGAAGCGCTGTTCTCACTGGCTGCAATTGAAGAAGAGCTTTTACCGGCAAAAGCCTGCTCAGGACTGCGTCACGTCCTGGAAAACGTGATGCTCGATCGCCCGGAATACTGGCAAAGCCACTATCACGGCGACGGCAATGCCCGTCGCCTGGCCCGCGGTTACAGCTATTCCGACCGCGTGCGCTATTACTGGCCAGACAGCCAGATTGACGAGGCTTTTGAGCGACTGGTACGCAACCTGGCGGATGAACCGATCCCGCTGCCGCTGATCAGCCAGTATCTGCCGTTGCAGTACAGCAAAGTTCGCGAGGGTGCTCTCAGGTCCACACCACGGGAGCTCATTCTCGACCACATTCAGGACATACTCCAGCAGTACCATACCGCCTGCGAAGGCGTAACGACTCAACACGCATAATTAAAAAAGAGGAAAACGCTATGCCAAACATTGTCTTATGCCGCATTGATGAACGCCTGATCCACGGTCAGGTGGGCGTACAGTGGGTGGGGTTTGCGGGGGCGAACCTGGTGCTGGTGGCAAATGACGAGGTTGCAGACGATCCGGTTCAGCAAAACCTGATGGAGATGGTGCTTGCGGAAGGCATCGCCGTGCGTTTCTGGTCCCTGCAAAAAGTGATCGACAACATTCATCGCGCCGCCGACCGGCAGAAAATTCTGCTGGTTTGTAAAACACCGGCTGATTTTTTAACGCTGGTCGAGGGCGGCGTGCCCATCACCCGTATCAACGTCGGAAATATGCATTACGCCAGTGGCAAACAGCAAATTGCCAAAACGGTATCTGTAGACGCGAACGATATCGCCGCGTTTAACGGCCTGAAGGCGGCCGGAGTGGAATGCTTCGTTCAGGGCGTTCCAACAGAGACTGCTTTGGATCTCTTTAAACTGCTCTGAGGGATTCACAATGGAAATCAGTCTGTTGCAGGCTTTCGCGCTGGGGCTTCTCGCCTTTATCGCGGGCCTGGATATGTTTAACGGCTTAACACACATGCACCGTCCGGTGGTGCTCGGGCCACTGGTTGGCCTGATTCTGGGCGATCTGCACACCGGAATTCTGACCGGCGGTACGTTAGAACTGGTCTGGATGGGTCTCGCGCCGCTGGCGGGCGCGCAGCCGCCAAACGTGATTATCGGCACCATCGTTGGCACCACATTTGCCATTACCACAGGCGTGAAGCCGGATGTCGCCGTTGGGGTCGCCGTGCCGTTTGCCGTGGCGGTTCAGATGGGGATCACTTTCCTCTTCTCGGTGATGTCCGGCGTGATGTCCCGCTGCGATCGCATGGCGGCTAACGCAGACACCCGTGGTATTGAACGGGTCAACTATCTGGCACTGCTGGCGCTTGGCGTCTTCTACTTCCTGTGTGCGTTTCTGCCCATCTACTTCGGGGCTGAACACGCGAAAACCGCCATTGATGTCCTGCCGGAACGTCTGATCGACGGTCTGGGCGTCGCGGGCGGCATCATGCCAGCGATCGGCTTCGCCGTGCTGCTGAAGATCATGATGAAAAACGTCTACATCCCTTACTTCATTATCGGCTTTGTCGCCGCGGCCTGGCTGAAACTGCCGGTGCTGGCGATTGCCGCGGCTGCGCTGGCGATGGCGCTGATCGACCTGCTGCGCAAATCGCCTGAACCGACGGCGCCTGCGGCCCAGAAAGAGGAATTTGAAGATGGCATCTAATCCAACCACCCTGCCGGGCGTGTCTGAAAGTGAAGAGACGCTGCTGACCGGCGTGAATGAAAACGTCTACGAAGACCAGAGTATTGGCGCTGAGCTAACGAAAAAGGATATTAACCGTGTCGCCTGGCGTTCCATGCTGCTACAGGCCTCGTTCAACTACGAGCGAATGCAGGCCTCCGGCTGGCTGTATGGGCTACTGCCCGCGCTGAAAAAGATCCACACCAATAAGCGAGACCTGGCGCGCGCCATGAAAGGCCATATGGGCTTCTTTAACACCCACCCGTTCCTGGTGACCTTCGTCATCGGCATTATTCTGGCAATGGAGCGTTCCAAGCAGGATGTGAACAGCATCCAGAGCACTAAAATTGCCGTCGGTGCACCGCTCGGTGGCATTGGTGACGCCATGTTCTGGCTGACCCTGCTGCCTATTTGCGGGGGGATTGGCGCCAGCCTGGCGCTACAGGGATCCATTCTTGGCGCCGTGGTCTTTATCGTGCTGTTTAACGTGGTGCATCTCGGCCTGCGTTTTGGTCTGGCGCACTATGCCTACCGGATGGGTGTCGCCGCGATCCCGCTGATCAAGGCCAACACCAAAAAGGTTGGTCATGCTGCGTCCATTGTCGGGATGACGGTGATTGGTGCGCTGGTGGCAACCTATGTGCGCCTGAATACCACACTCGAGATTAAAGCCGGGGATGCGGTCGTCAAACTGCAAACCGACGTGATCGACAAACTGATGCCCGCCTTTCTGCCGCTGGTCTACACCCTGACCATGTTCTGGCTGGTACGCCGTGGCTGGAGCCCGCTGCGCCTGATTGGTATCACCGTGGTGCTGGGCGTTGTCGGTAAATTCTGTCACTTCCTGTAAAAGCAAAGAGGTTGCGATGTTAGGCATTATTTTGACGGGTCATGGCGGTTTTGCCAGCGGGCTGGAACAGGCGATGAAGCAAATCCTCGGCGAACAGCCGCAGTTTATCGCCATCGATTTTCCGGAAAGCTCCACCACTGCGCGGCTGACCGCGCAGCTTGAGCAGGCAGTGAATGAACTGGATGCAGAGCACGATATCGTGTTTCTCACCGATCTTCTCGGCGGTACGCCGTTTCGTGTGGCCTCTACCCTCGCGATGCAACACCCCGGCAGCGAAGTGATCACCGGCACCAATCTCCAGCTTTTGCTGGAGATGGTTCTGGAGCGCGACGGGTTAAGCAGTGAAGCATTTCGTTTGCAGGCGCTGGAGTGCGGCCATCGCGGCCTGACCAGCCTGGTGGATGAGCTTGCACGCTGTCGCGAGGAAGCGCCCGCCGAGGAAGGGATATGAGCCAGCTGCTGCGCGCGCGTCGTCTGCTTACCGGGCAGGGCTGGCTGGATGACCATCAGCTGCGCATGGATAGAGGCGTCATCACCGCCATCGAGCCGATTCCGGCAGGGGTTAACACCCGCGAGGCAGACCTGCTTTGCCCGGCATACATTGATATCCACGTCCACGGCGGCGCGGGTGTGGATGTGATGGATGATGCCCCCGACGTGCTGGACCGGTTAGCCATGCATAAAGCGCGTGAAGGCGTGGGGGCGTTTCTGCCTACCACCGTCACCGCTCCGCTGGAGGCGATCCATGGCGCGTTACGGCGCATTGCCCGACGCTGTCATGTCGGTGGCCCCGGTGCGCAGGTCCTGGGCAGCTATCTGGAAGGCCCGTACTTTACGCCGCAGAACAAAGGGGCACATCCGCAAGAACTGTTTCGCGAACTGGATCTCGCGGAACTTGATGATCTGATTGCGGTTTCGCAGAACACGCTGCGGGTAGTGGCGCTTGCTCCGGAAAAAGCGGAAGCCCTGAAGGCGATCCATCACCTCAAGCAAAAAGGGATACGCGTCATGCTGGGCCACAGCGCCGCTACATACGCGCAAACCCTGGCCGCATTTGATGCAGGCGCAGCCGGGCTGGTGCACTGCTACAACGGCATGACGGGGTTACACCACCGGGAGCCCGGCATGGTTGGCGCTGGCCTTACGGACCCACGCGCGTGGCTGGAGCTTATTGCCGACGGGCATCACGTTCATCCTGGAGCCATGCGGCTGTGTTGTTGCTGCGCGAAGGATCGTACGGTGCTGATTACCGATGCCATGCAGGCGGCGGGTATGCCTGATGGACGCTATACGTTGTGTGGTGGAAATGTCGAGATGCAGGGCGGCGTTGTCCGCACGGCCTCAGGCGGGCTGGCGGGCAGCACGCTCGCGCTGGATGCCGCCGTGCGAAATATGGTGGAGCATACGGGGGTCGCCCCAGAGCAAGCTATCCATATGGCTTCACTGCATCCCGCCCGTCTGCTCGGTATGGATCACTTGCTGGGATCGTTAGCGCCTGGCAAACGCGCCAATATTATTGCGCTGGATGCGGGTTTACACCTCCGGCAGATTTGGATCCAGGGTCAGGCTCTTTCCCTGTAGCCCTTTCACAGTGTGCCCTGTTGGCCTTACGGAAGACGATCGTAAGGCCTTTCTTTTCCTTTCCTTGATTTTCTCCTTTCCTTTCGCGATCACACTTTTCGTTTTATTTCTTTTACGCCATTGAACTTTCGATTTCTTTTCTATAGATTTTATTTAACTGCTAAAGTGAACAAGTGAAACGAAACGAAAGATAGCGACACGTTTGCCAGCGTCTGATGTGGAATTCACACGACTAAGGACTGAGTTATGCCACAAACCACTACCGCCACCACCGGCACCTGGACCGAAAAAGAGATCCGCCAGCAGCCAGCCAGCTGGCTTCGCTCGCTCAACAATATTGATAATCTGCGCGCGTCGATCGACAGTTTTCTGACGCCACTGTTGCGCAAGCCCGATCTGCGGATCGTTCTGACCGGCGCGGGTACGTCCGCTTTTATCGGCGACATCATTGCGCCATGGCTTGCCAGCCACACGGGGAAAAACATCACCGCGATACCTACGACCGATCTGGTCACCAACCCGATGGATTATTTCAGCCCTGCGCACCCGCTGCTTCTGGTCTCTTTCGCCCGTTCTGGCAATAGCCCGGAGAGCGTCGCCGCCGTTGAGCTGGCGAATCAGTTCGTACCGGAGTGCTACCACCTGTCGATCACCTGTAATGAAGCGGGCAGCCTGTACCAGAATGCAGTCGACAGCGATAACGCCTGCGCTCTGCTCATGCCAGCCGAAACGCACGATCGCGGGTTCGCGATGACAAGCAGCATCACCACCATGATGGCGAGCTGCCTGGCGGTATTCGCACCGGAAACGATCAACTGCAAAACGTTCCGGAACGTGTCCGATCGCTGTCAGGCGATCCTCACTTCTCTTGGCGATTTCAGCCCCGGCGTCTTTGGTAACGAACCGTGGAAACGCATTGTTTATCTGGGCAGCGGTGGATTACAGGGCGCCGCACGGGAGTCTGCGCTGAAAGTGCTGGAGCTGACCGCCGGCAAACTGGCGGCATTCTACGATTCGCCAACGGGTTTCCGTCACGGGCCTAAGTCACTGGTGGACAACGAAACGCTGGTCGTCGTGTTTGTCTCCAGCCATCCGTACACGCGTCAGTACGATCTGGATCTGCTCGCCGAGCTACGTCGCGATCGTCAGGCTATGCGGGTAGTAGCCATTGCAGCCGAAACGGATCCGGTCATTGAAGCTGGCCCGCATATCCTGCTGCCGCCTTCTCGTTCATTTAACGATATGGAGCAGGCGTTCTGCTTCCTGATGTACGCCCAGGTCTTCGCACTGACCCAGTCTCTGCACGTTGGCAATACGCCAGATACGCCATCCGCCAGCGGTACGGTTAACCGTGTGGTCCAGGGCGTCATTATTCATCCGTGGCAGGCTTAAGAGGACAGGCTCATGAGTATTATTTCTACCAAATATCTTTTGCAGGACGCACAGGCAAAGGGCTATGCCGTTCCGGCCTTTAACATTCATAACGCCGAGACGATCCAGGCGATCCTCGAAGTCTGTAGCGAAATGCGATCCCCGGTGATCCTCGCGGGTACGCCGGGGACGTTTAAACATATTGCGCTGGAAGAGATCTACGCCTTGTGCAGCGCATATTCCCTTACTTATGACATGCCGCTGGCGCTACACCTCGATCACCACGAATCGCTGGATGACATTCGCCGCAAAGTCCATGCCGGCGTACGTAGCGCAATGATCGACGGTAGCCATTACCCCTTCGAACAAAACGTCAAGCTGGTGAAATCGGTCGTCGATTTCTGTCACCTCAACGACTGTAGCGTCGAGGCCGAACTGGGCCGACTGGGTGGAGTGGAAGATGACATGAGCGTCGACGCCGAAAGCGCGTTCCTGACAGACCCGCAGGAAGCAAAACGCTTTGTCGAACTGACAGGCGTGGACAGCCTCGCCGTTGCCATCGGAACCGCGCACGGCCTCTATACCAAACGCCCAAAAATCGACTTCCAGCGGCTGGCCGAGATCCGCGAGGTAGTGACAGTGCCGCTGGTACTGCACGGTGCGAGCGATGTTCCGGATGAGGATGTGCGCCGCACCATTGAGCTGGGCGTCTGCAAAGTTAACGTCGCAACAGAGCTGAAAATCGCCTTCTCTGACGCAGTCAAAGCCTGGTTTGCCGAGAACCCACAGGGCAACGATCCGCGCTTCTACATGCGCGTCGGCATGGATGCCATGAAAGAGGTGGTCAGAAGCAAAATCACCGTTTGCGGCTCGGCGAACCGGCTGCTGCTTCCGGCTGAAGCCTGAACCCATCGCGCATAACGTTAGTACCTAAAAAATAACTATAAGCCTCGCAAATATGAAGGCGCGTCCTTAAGCCGGACAGCGCCTTCCATTATCCTAAAAATCCGAGGAGTCCCTACATGACACAGGAAAAGTCGTTTAAATCGAAAGCGTGGGAGTTTTTCCAGAGCCTGGGAAAGACGTTTATGTTCCCGGTTTCGCTATTGGCCTTTATGGGGTTGTTGTTAGGTATCGGTAGTTCTGTCACCAGCCCTTCCACCATCAAAAGTTTTCCCTTTCTGGGCGGCGAGTTAACGCAGCTCACCTTTGGTTTTATCGCCATGGTCGGTGGCTTTGCTTTTACCTATCTGCCGCTGATGTTTGCCATGGCGATCCCAATGGGCCTTGCCAGGCGTAATAAAGCGGTGGGCGCTTTTGCCGGATTCGTTGGCTACATGCTGATGAACATGAGCATCAACTACTACCTGACCGCCACCCACCAGCTTGCGGATGCCGCCACCATGAGACAGGTGGGACAATCCATCGTGCTTGGCATTCAAACGCTGGAGATGGGCGTGCTCGGCGGTATTGCGGTAGGGGTGATCACCTACTTCCTGCACGAACGTTTCCAGGACACGGTGCTACACGACGCATTTGCCTTCTTTAGCGGCATTCGTTTTGTTCCGATTGTTACCGCCCTCACCCTGTCGCTGGTCGGCCTGGTCATCCCCCTGCTGTGGGAATATGTGGCAATGGGCATTGCCGGAATTGGTCATATCATCCAGAGCACCAGCGTCTTTGGGCCGTTCCTGTATGGCGTGGGCGTGCTGCTACTCAAACCTTTTGGCCTGCATCACATTCTGCTGGCGATGGTGCGCTTCACCCCGGCGGGCGGCATTGAGATGGTTAACGGCCAGGAAGTGGCCGGTGCGCTGAACATTTTCTACGCCGAGCTGAAAGCGGGTCTGCCGTTTAGCCCGCACGTTACGGCATTTTTATCGCAAGGGTTTATGCCGACCTTTATCTTCGGCCTGCCTGCCGTGGCTTACGCTATCTACCGCACCGCGCGCCCGGAAAACCGTCCGGTGATTAAAGGGCTGCTGCTTTCAGGCGTGCTGGTTTCAGTTGTCACGGGTATTTCAGAGCCGATTGAGTTCCTGTTCCTGTTTATTGCCCCTGTGCTTTACGCGTTTCATATCGTTATGTCTGGCCTGGCGCTGATGGTGATGGCGCTGCTCGGCGTCACCATCGGCAACACTGACGGCGGTATTCTGGATCTGCTGATCTTCGGCGTCATGCAGGGGATGTCGACCAAATGGTATCTGCTGTTCCCGGTGGGTATTGCCTGGTTTGCTATCTACTTCTTCGTCTTCCGCTGGTACATCCTCAAGCACGATATAAAAACGCCAGGCCGTGAGGTTGACGCGCAGGGTGCGCTCCAGGCGGTGGAAGCCAATACCCGGGCACGTGGAAAATCAAAATACGATCATGGGCTTATTCTTCGCGCGCTTGGCGGTAAAGAGAATATTGAGTCGCTCGACAACTGCATTACCCGCTTACGTCTGGTGGTGAAAGATATGGGGCTTATCGACCAGCAGGCGCTGAAGGCCGCTGGCGCCTTGTCAGTCGTGGTGCTTGATGCCCACAGCGTTCAGGTGATCATCGGCCCGCAGGTGCAGAGCGTCAAATCCGGTATTGAAGCCTTAATTTAACAGGGGGTCGTTGTGTTTGATTTCGACAGAATCATTGAGCGTAAAAGCGATAAATGCCGTAAATGGGATCATGCGTTTGTGTGTTCGCGTTTCGGTGATGTCCCGGAGGGATTTATCCCGCTGTGGATAGCAGACATGGATTTCACCTCGCCACCCGCCGTGATTGAAGGCTTTCAGCGCATCGTGGAGCATGGCACCTTCGGTTACACCTGGTGCTTCGACGAATTCTACGATGCGGTCATCGCCTTCCAGCGCACCCGTCATCAGGTTGAGGTGCATAAGTCATGGATCACCCTGACCTACGGCACCGTTTCTACGCTGCACTATACGGTTCAGGCGTTCTGCAATCCCGGCGACTGCGTGATGATGAACACCCCGGTGTATGACCCGTTTGCGATGGCGACACAGCGACAGGGCGTGCGGATGCTTGCAAATCCGCTGAGCGTGAAGGAAAACCGCTATCAGCTGGATTTTAATCTGATTGAAGTTCAGCTCAAAACTCACCGTCCAAAACTGTGGTTTTTCTGCTCGCCGCATAACCCCTCGGGCCGCATCTGGCGCGCGGATGAGATACGCCAGGTGTCCGATCTCTGTAAGCGCTACGGCACGATTCTGGTGGTTGATGAGGTTCACGCCGAGCACACTCTGGACGGTACATTCGTCAGCTGTCTGACTTCGGGCTGTGCCGCCCAGGACAACCTGATTGTGCTGACCTCCCCCAATAAAGCCTTCAACCTTGGCGGGCTAAAAACATCCTACTCAATGATTCCAGACGATTCGCTGCGCCAGCGTTTCCGCCAGCAGTTGGAGAAGAACTCCATTACCTCGCCGAATATCTTCGGCGTGTGGGGAATTATTCTGGCCTATCGGCAAGGTCTGCCATGGCTCGACGCGCTGAATGGTTATCTGCGCGGCAATGCCCGCTACCTTGCGGATGCCATCCAGACCCACTTCCCTGCATGGAAGATGATGAACCCGGAGTCGTCGTATCTCGCCTGGATAGACGTCAGTGCGGACGATCGCAGTGCGACGGCGCTAACCCAACATTTCGCCAAACAGGCTGGCGTGGTCATCGAAGATGGCAGCCACTACGTACAAAACGGCGAAAACTACCTGCGTATTAACTTCGGCACCCAGCGCTACTGGCTGGAACAGTCCATCAACCGAATGCTGAAGCATTACTGATAAGGATCTTACCCCGATGAAAAAAAGGCTCACTCTCTCGCTGCTGGCTCTCTGTGTTTCTCATGGCGCGGCGGCAGCAAACTACGCGCTCAGTAACAACAATATTGCCCTTTCGTTTGATGATGCAAATGCAACGGTAGTGGTAACGGACAGCAAAGCTAACCATCCGCTCACGCCCCAGGAGTTGTTCTTTCTGACGCTGCCGGATGAAACAAAAATCCACACCGCTGATTTCAAAATCAAGCACGTCGAAAAGCAGGACAACGCGATAGTCATCGACTTTACGCATCCGGATTTTAACGTAACGGTGAAACTGAACCTGGTGAAGGGAAAATACGCCAGCATCGGCTACACCATCGCCGCCGTCGGGCAGCCGCGGGACGTAGCGAAAATGACCTTCTTCCCGACGAAGAAGCAGTCTCAGGCACCTTACGTTGACGGGGCGATTAACAGCTCGCCAATCGTGGCCGACTCGTTCTTCATCCTGCCAGACAAACCGATTGTGAATACTTACGCTTATGAAGCCACCACGAACCTCAACGTGGAGCTGAAAACGCCAATTCTGCCTGAGACACCGGTCAGTTTTACCACCTGGTTCGGCACTTTCCCGGAAACTAATCAGCTGCGGCGCAGCGTAAACCAGTTTATCGATGCCGTGCGCCCGCGGCCTTATAAGCCTTATCTGCACTACAACAGCTGGATGGACATTGGCTTCTTTACTCCTTACTCCGAGCAGGATGTCATTGGGCGGATGGACGAATGGAATAAAGAATTTATTGCCGGACGCGGGGTGGCGCTGGACGCGTTCCTGCTGGACGATGGCTGGGACGATCGCACCGGACGCTGGCTGTTTGGCCCGGCATTCAGCAACGGTTTTGGCAAAGTCAGGGAAAAAGCCGATAGCCTGCATAGCTCGGTTGGGCTGTGGCTTTCACCGTGGGGCGGTTACAACAAGCCGCGCGATATTCGCGTCTCGCATGCAAAAGAGTATGGTTTCGAAACCGTAGACGGCAAGCTGGCGCTGTCGGGGCCGAACTACTTTAAAAACTTTAACGATCAGATCATTAAGCTGATCAAAAACGAGCACATTACCTCGTTCAAGCTCGACGGAATGGGTAACGCCAATTCGCATATCAAGGGCAGCCCATTTGCATCGGATTTTGACGCGTCCATTGCCCTGCTGCACAACATGCGCAGCGCAAACCCGAACCTGTTTATCAACCTGACCACCGGGACCGACGCGAGCCCGTCCTGGCTGTTCTATGCTGATTCAATCTGGCGTCAGGGCGATGATATCAACCTGTACGGTCCCGGCACGCCAGTGCAGCAGTGGATGACCTACCGGGATGCCGAAACTTATCGCTCCATCGTACGCAAAGGCCCGCTGTTCCCGCTGAACTCCCTGATGTACCACGGGATCGTCAGTGCAGAGAACGCTTACTATGGACTGGAGAAAGTACAAACGGACGGCGATTTTGCCGATCAGGTCTGGAGCTACTTCGCGACCGGAACTCAACTTCAGGAGCTGTACATCACGCCGTCCATGCTTAACAAGGCGAAGTGGGACACCCTGGCACAGGCGGCGAAGTGGTCGCGTGAGAATGCCAGCGTGCTGGTGGATACGCACTGGATTGGCGGTGACCCAACTTCGCTTGAGGTTTACGGCTGGGCCTCATGGAGTAAAGACAAAGCGATTTTTGGTTTACGCAACCCGTCGGATAAGCCGCAACGTTACTACCTGGATTTAACCAAAGATTTTGAGATCCCGGCAGGAGAGCGCTCGCAGTTTACCCTGAAAGCCGTGTACGGCAGTAATTCGACCGTACCAGAGGAGTATAAAAACGCTGTGGTGATTACGCTGCACCCGCTGGAAACGCTGGTGTTTGAGGCGATGCCGGGAAAATAGTGAGGCTTTGACACGGTCTAGGCCGGGTAAGGCGAAGCCGCCACCCGGCAAAACAGGCGGCAGGGGCTTACTCCCCCTGCTGCTCCAGCGCATATTTATACAGCGCATTTTTCTTCACGCCGTGGATCTCCGCCGCCAGCGCCGCCGCTTTTTTCAGGGGCAGTTCAGCCTGTAGCAGGGTCAGCGTACGCAGCGCATCGGCAGGCAGGGCGTCTTCCTGCGCTTTATGCCCTTCGACAATCAGCACCATTTCGCCCTTGTGGCGGTTCTCATCCTCTTTCACCCACGCCAGCAGTTCGCCAACCGGCGCGCCGTGAATGGTTTCCCAGGTTTTGGTCAGCTCGCGCGCCAGCACCACGTAGCGGGATTCGCCCCAGACGGTAACCATATCCTCCAGGCTTTCCAGCAGGCGGTGGGTTGATTCGTAAAAAATCAGGGTACGCGGCTCTGCTTCCAGATCCTTTAACACATCGCGACGGCCTTTGGATTTAGCAGGCAGGAAACCTTCGTAGCAGAAACGATCGGACGGCAGGCCCGCCGCACTTAATGCGGCAATAGCAGCACACGGCCCCGGCAGCGGCACAACGCGGATCCCTGCTTCACGGCAGGTGCGCACCAGATGGTAGCCCGGATCGTTGATAAGCGGAGTACCCGCATCGGAGACCAGCGCGATGTTCTGCCCTTCTTTCAGCTTCGCCACCAGCGTTTCGGCTTTTTGTTGCTCATTGTGATCGTGCAGGGCAAACAGACGGGCGTTAATGGCAAAGTGCTGCAGCAGTAAACCGGTATGACGGGTGTCTTCAGCAGCAATTAAATCAACAGCTTGCAATACAGTGAGTGCACGTTGGGTAATATCAGACAAATTCCCGATAGGAGTAGGTACAATATAAAGCTGGCCTTGAGAATTATCTGCCGTTTCGTGTTGTTTCATTGTTTCGTCCGTATTGCCGATTTAATATTGAGCATTGCGTAAAAAAATCACTGGATACAGTATGGTACCGTTAACGTTTCTTCGAAAAAAAGCCGCGCACAGCGTGCCCCTCCTGCTGGCAGCCCTGATCTTTACCGGCTGCGGCACCCAGGCACCTGACCAGAGCACTGCTCATATGCAGGGATCCGCTCAGGCTGATTCTGGCTTTTATCTGCAACAAATGTCGCAGAGTTCAAATGATACCAGGATCAACTGGCAATTACTCGCCATTCGTGCACTGCTGAAGGAAGGAAAAACCCAGCAGGCCGCCGAGCTGTTCAGCCAGCTGCCGCAGGATCTTAACGACGATCAGCGCCATGAGCAGACGCTGCTGTCGGCAGAACTGAAGGTCGCGCAGAAAGATTTCGACGGCGCGAAGAAGATCCTCGGCACTATCGAACTGAGCGCGCTGGATAAGAATCAGCAGGCCCGTTTCTGGCAGGCCGGTATCACCGCTGAGCAGGGTCGCCCCTCCCTGACGCTTCTCCGCGCGCTGATTGCCCAGGAGCCTCTGCTCGCGGGTGCGGACAAGCAGAAAAATATTGACGCAACCTGGCAGGCACTCGCCTCCATGACCCAGGATCAGGCCAGAGCGCTGGTGATCAACGCCGATGAAAATGTCCTGCAAGGCTGGCTGGATCTGCAACAGATGTGGTTCAACAACCGCAGCGATCCGAACATGCTGAAAGCCGGCATTACCGACTGGCAAAAGCGCTACCCGCAAAACCCGGGAGCAAAAATGCTGCCAACGCAGCTGGTGAACGTGCAAAACTTTAAGCCCGCCTCCACCAGCAAAATCGCCCTGCTGCTGCCGTTAAACGGCCAGGCAGCGGTGTTTGGCCGCGCCATTCAGCAAGGTTTTGAAGCCGCGAAAAACGGCACCACCGCCGTCACCGGCAGCGCCGTTCCGGCGCAGGCAGCACAGGCGGCGAATGTGAATGACGTCGTCAGTCCGTCAGCCGCCGAAACCAGCGACCTGACCACCGCGCAAACCCCTGCCCAGGGCACCATGCAGAATCCGGTTACCGCCCCAACGACGCAACCCGCTACCTCAGCGCCTGCGGCAACACAGGCCCCGGCTGAAACTCCGGCGCCCGCGACGGCAGAACAACCTCAGCCGCAAACCGCGCAGCCGGAACAGCAGCCAGCAGCCCAGCCGCAGGCTGTGGCCACCACCAGCGCTAACCCTGGTGCAGAGTTGAAAATCTACGACACCAGCGCCCAGCCGCTTGACCAGGTGCTGGCGCAGGTTCAGCAGGACGGGGCCAGCATCGTTGTCGGCCCGCTGTTGAAAAACAACGTGGAAGCGCTGATGAAGAGCAACACCACGCTGAACGTGCTGGCGCTTAACCAGCCTGAGCAGGTTCAGAACCGCGCCAATATCTGTTACTTCGCCCTCTCTCCGGAGGATGAAGCCCGCGATGCGGCCCGTCATATCCACGAGCAGGGCAAACAGGCGCCGCTGCTGCTGATCCCACGCAGCACGCTGGGCGACCGCGTTGCCAACGCCTTTGCGCAAGAGTGGCAGACCCTTGGCGGTGGCGTGGTGTTGCAGCAGAAATTTGGCTCAGCTTCCGAACTGAGAGCGGGCGTGAACGGCGGGGCAGGTATTGCCCTCAACGGTAGCCCGGTATCCGCCAGCCTGCCGCAGCAGCAGAGCGTCACCATCGGCGGTCTGACGATCCCAGCCCCCCCTACCGACGCGCAAATCAGCGGCGGCGGTAAAGTGGATTCGGCATACATCGTCGCTACGCCGGAAGAGATCGCCTTTATCAAACCAATGATCGCCATGCGTAACGGCAGCCAGAGCGGCGCAACGCTCTACGCCAGCTCCCGCAGCGCACAGGGTACCGCAGGCCCGGATTTCCGTCTGGAAATGGAAGGACTGCAATACAGCGAGATCCCTATGCTGGCAGGCAGCAACCCGAAGTTGATGCAGCAGGCGCTGGGCGCGGTGCGCAATGATTATTCCCTGGCGCGTCTGTACGCGATGGGCGTCGATGCCTGGGCGCTGGCAAACCACTTTACCCAGATGCGCCAGGTACCGGGCTTTGAGCTTAACGGGAATACCGGCGATCTGACCGCCGATCAGGATTGTGTGATTAACAGGAAGTTATCATGGCTCAAATACCAGCAGGGGCAGATTGTCCCGGCCAGTTAAGCCGTAAACAGACCGGCGACGCGTGGGAGCTAAAAGCGCGCCGCTGGCTTGAAGGCAAAGGACTGCGCTTTGTCGCCGCCAACGTTCGCGGGCGCGGCGGCGAGATTGACCTGATTATGAAAGACGGTCAAACCATCGTGTTTGTTGAAGTACGCTACCGACAGTCGTCCCGTTTTGGCGGTGCTGCCGCCAGCGTGACGCTCGCCAAACAAAAAAAATTATTACAGACTGCCCACTTGTGGCTTGCCCGCCATAATGGGAGTTTTGATACTGTGGATTGCCGTTTCGATGTGGTAGCCTTCACCGGAAATGCGATCGACTGGCTTAAAAACGCGTTTGGCGAAGACGCATAAATAAGATTTTAAAGGGATACCGTGCTCGAACGAATAAAAGTGTGCTTCACAGAAAGCATTCAAACGCAGATTGCCGCAGCGGAAGCCCTTCCGGACGCGATCTCGCGTGCAGCGATGACGCTGGTTCAGTCGCTGCTCAACGGCAACAAAATCCTCTGTTGTGGCAATGGCACGTCCGCCGCCAACGCACAGCATTTTGCTGCCAGCATGATCAATCGCTTCGAAACCGAGCGACCGAGTTTACCAGCCATTGCACTAAACACCGATAACGTGGTCTTAACTGCGATTGCCAACGATCGTCTGCATGACGAAATTTACGCCAAGCAGGTGCGCGCCTTAGGCCATGCCGGAGACGTGCTGCTGGCGATCTCCACGCGCGGTAACAGCCGGGATATCGTTAAGGCGGTTGAAGCGGCAGTAACCCGGGACATGACGATTGTCGCCCTGACCGGTTACGACGGCGGTGAGCTGGCTGGCCTGCTGGGGCCGCAGGATGTGGAGATCCGCATTCCTTCGCACCGTAGCGCCCGCATCCAGGAGATGCATATGCTCACGGTGAACTGCTTATGCGATCTGATCGATAACACGCTTTTCCCTCACCAGGATGATTAAGGAGTTCTCATGAAGGTTTTATCGGCCCTTGCAGTCGTGATGTCTGCATTACTGCTTCAGGGATGCATCGCTGCCGCTGTAGTCGGTACCGCAGCGGTCGGCACCAAAGCAGCGACCGATCCGCGTACCGTTGGGACGCAGGTGGATGACGGTACGCTTGAGCTGCGCGTAAACAGTGCGCTGTCGAAAGACGAACAGATCAAGAAGGAAGCACGCATTAACGTGACGGCTTATCAGGGCAAAGTTCTGCTGGCAGGCCAGGCGCCAACCCCTGAACTCGCCTCGCGCGCCAAACAGATCGCGATGGGCGTAGAAGGTACGGCGGAAGTGTTTAACGAGATCCGTCAGGGCCAGCCGATTGGTCTCGGCACCGCGTCATCTGATACCTGGATCACCACCAAAGTGCGTTCCCAGCTGCTGGGTACCGACCAGGTGAAATCCTCAAACGTGAAAGTAACCACGGAGAACGGCGAAGTGTTCCTGCTGGGCCTGGTGACAGAACGTGAAGGGAAAGCGGCGGCGGATATCGCCAGCCGGGTGAGCGGCGTGAAGCACGTCACCACCGCCTTTACTTATATCAAGTAATTCACACCTGACTGTAAGCCCGGTAAGCGCCAGCGCCACCGGGCTTTCTTTCACACCAGCGCCATACTCCCCACAATCACTCCGCTCAACGCCACCAGCCCCGCCGTCAGCCACAGCGCTTTCGCCGGGAATGACTTACGCAGCATGATCAGCGACGGCAGGCTCACCGCCGGCAGCGTGATGAGCAGCGCCAGCGCCGGTGCGGTACCCATGCCAGCCATCATCATGGTCTGAATAATCGGGATCTCCGCCGCGGTTGGGATCACAAACAGGCAACCGGCCACCGCCATCGCAATCACCCACATCAGCGTGTTGTCGATAGCGCCATCCGCATGCGGGAACAGCCAGACGCGCGCCGCCCCGAGCACCAGTACGGCCAGGATATAGACCGGGATTGTGCTCCAGAAAAGCTGCCACAGCGCTTTGCCCCAGCGAGCTAAGAAACTGCCCTGCGGATCGCTGAGGTCCAGCTCAACGGAGGCAGGCCCGGCCTCGTTGTCTTTCACCAGGTGCTGCACCAGCGTAGCGACAAGCACCACCGTCAGCAGGCCAGCCGCCAGACGGATAAACGCGAAATGCCAGCCGAGAACGAAGCCCATAAACACCAGCGTTGCCGGGTTCAGCAGGGGGTTACCCATCCAGAAGGCAAGCGCGCCGCCCATCGACACGCGCTGTCGGCGCATACCCGCCGCCACCGGTGCAGCGCAGCAGGAGCACATCATGCCCGGCAGGGAGAAAATCGTTCCCAGCAGCGTGCCCTGCAAGCGCGGTTGTCCCAGGGTTTTTATCAGCCAGTTACGCGGGATAAGTACCTGAATCAGCGAGCCCAGCAATACGCCCAATACCGCCGCTTTCCAGACGGCAAGAAAATAGACCATTGCGTAATCCCACGCCGCGCGAAGCGGGCTGGAATCGGCCTGCGCGAGAATCGATTTACCGATGCTGTGGGTGTCGGCGGCGGTGAAGGCTTTACCGTAGTACGGCTGCCATTTCACATACCAGAGGCCAATGATGACCACGAGAAAGAAGAGTGCGGGCTTCCACCACTGAACAGGTGTTGCCGCCTGAGATGAAGACTGACCAGTCATACCATTCCCCGGAAGGTGTTATTTAATAAGCCGGGGAAGTTTACGCCTCGCCCTGCGCGATTTCACGCAGTTTTGCCGAAGGGATAATATTAACCCCCTCTTGCGACGGAGCCAGTGCCTCTTTCAGCATCGCCTGCGCGACATCCCGCGCCTCGATGGACTTCCAGTTACCTGGCAGGATGCGAAACAGCGGAGCGAAAAAAGACTCGTTAAAACGCCGTTCGTCGCGGTGGCCCATCAGCATGGAAGGCCGCACGATGGTCAGGCGCTCCCATTGCTGCGCGATTAACGCCTCTTCCATTTTGCCCTTCACCTGGTTGTAAAAAAACGGCGAGCCTGCGTTCGCGCCGTGCGCGCTGACCACCAGGAAATGCTTAGCACCCAGCTTCTTGGCCGTCAGGGCGGTATCTACCACCAGCGTGTAATCTGCATGGACAAAGGCTTCCTTACTGCCCGCTTCCCGTCGGGTGGTGCCAAGGCAGCAAAAGGCGATATCAATGGGATCCTGCACCTGCGCCAGCGCGTCGGTAAGCTGGGGATCGTGCGGGTTATAGACGCCGGTGATATCCAACAGCGGGCGACGCGTCGGGGCGGCGATATAGTTGATATGCCGATCCTGGATCAACAGCCGCAGCAAATGTCCACCCACCAGCCCGGTTGCGCCGGTAATCAGTACCTGACTCATCTTGTCCCCTTTACAGAATTGTCCGTTTGCGATCTGGGCCTGCTCTACCACACTTAAAAGTCTGTTACCGGTAAGTATTTACCACAAACGGGAAAAAAACAGTCTGAAGCGAAAACAACGGAGGAAGCATGGGTAAAAAAATCGCAGTCTTGATTACCGACGAGTTTGAAGATTCAGAATTTACGTCGCCAGCAGAGGCATTCCGCAAGGCGGGCCACGAGGTGGTCACCATCGAAAAAGAAGCGGGTAAAACCGTGAAGGGCCACAAGGGAGAAGCCAGCGTGACCATTGACGAATCCATTGATAACGTCAGCCCGTCGGATTTCGACGCCCTGCTGTTACCGGGCGGCCATTCACCGGATTCCCTGCGCGGGGACGAGCGTTTCGTCACCTTTACCCGTGACTTCGTCGGCACCGGTAAACCGGTGTTTGCCATTTGCCACGGCCCGCAGTTGCTGATCAGCGCCGAGGTGGTACGCGGGCGTAAGCTCACCGCGGTGAAACCGATCGTTATTGATCTGAAAAACGCCGGTGCCGAGTTCTACGATCAGGAAGTGGTGAACGATAACGATCAGCTGATCACCAGCCGTACGCCGGACGATCTTCCAGCGTTTAACCGCGAAGCGCTACGCCTGCTCGGTGCGTAACCAGTGCAGCTTCTTGCCAAAGCCCAGGGTGTTGTCGGTAAATTTCAGCTCATCGAGGCGGATTTCCCACACCGGGGCTTTTAGCGCTGCGGCCACCGGGAAGCGGCGCGTATAGCGTTTACGCTGGGCGTCGCTTTCCTCACCTTCCAGGCGACGAATTTCGCCTTTGAACTGGACCCCGCGGATCAGCGCAACGGTTTTAGGCTGACCATTTACCGTGCCCGCCACTTTTGCCTGTTGGCCCGTCATCTGCGCATGCCGCGTTTTGTCTTCGCTCATCACGTAAAAGGCCACGCGCTCGGGATCGTAGTAATAAAAGGCATTTGCGCACCACATCTCCTCGTCTTTACAGACGCACCAGGTCACAACATGCTGCTTTGCCAGCCAGCGGTTAATGGCGGCCAGTGTTTCCATTTTCGCTCTCTCTCATGCTATGGTGCGTTCACCTTAACATACTGAATCTGTTTACCGTGTGCTGGTTTCTCTATCTTGTCCGAACCCCTGATAACGCACTCTACACCGGGATCACTACCGATGTGGCACGGCGTTTTTTACAACATCAAACGGGAAAAGGGGCGAAAGCACTGCGGGGGAAAGGTGAACTTCAGCTGGCGTTTTCAGCCGCCGTGGGCGACAGATCCCTGGCGCTCAGGCTGGAATACCGCATCAAGCAGCTGACGAAGCGCCAGAAAGAGCGTCTCGTCAACGGGGACGGCTCTTTCGAGGCGCTACGCGAAAGCCTGCTTAAAAACGATTGAAATGATCGTGGTACTCCACCAGACCGGTAACGCCGTCGAGCGAATCGTCCGCCAGAGGATGTACCAGGAAAGATGTTTCCGTGCCTGGCCAGTGGCAGCGCAGATCGTATCTGGACGCTGGCTCAAAGCCTAAACGCTCGTAGAACGCCGGATCGCCCAGAACGACGACAGCGGCATAGCCAAATTCATTCAGGGAATCCAGCCCTTCATAGACCAGCTGGCGTGCCAGGCCCTGTCCACGGTAGTTTTCATCCACCGCCAGCGGCGCCATGCCGACCCACTGCAACTCTTCACCCTGCACAATCACCGGGCTGAACGCCACGTAGCCGACTACCTGCCCTTCATCGTCGGTGGCAACCAGGCCCAGCGTAATCAGGCCATCTTCGCGAAGATCGTGAACCAGTTGAGCTTCGGCGTCGCCTGCAAAAGAGCGGCGTAACAACGCATCGATACCCGGCGCATCAATCCCAATTTCGACTCGAATCAGCATGGTTCACCTACTGAAGTGTGTTTACTGTCCGGCGGGGTTTTTAGCCCGGCCTCAACGAAATCTGCCATTTGCATCAACATCATACGCAGTGCGTTCGGCATCTGCTCCAGCTCAATGGCATCCATTAAATTTTTGACGTACAGACCGAGCTCCGTGTCGCCTTCAATCACCAGACGACGCTGGAAGAAAAGGGTGTCCGGATCCTGTTTGCGCGCGGCGATCATCAGCAGATCGCTGGCATCCGCGCTAAAGCTGACATCCGCCTCGGCGGTTTCACGGACGATAAGCCGATCGTTCTCTACGGAAGTAAACCAGCGCAACCCGATATCGCGTACTTCAATCTTTAACCAGCGGCCTTCCAGAAACTCAAGCTCACCGTCCTGTAGCGCCTGGCGGAACTGCCAGCTCAGTACCTGTTCCAGCACCTGGCGTTTAAGCGCGAACGGCGCCAGTTTTACCGGCACGCTCAGCATTGATGGGCCAAATTGTACGAGACGTGAACGCAGTTTATCCAGCACGAGCTTTACTCCCTGATAGCTATAGTCCTGCTATTTTGCCATATCCCGACAAGAAGATAGCGGCGTAAATCAACAAACCGTTGTCCGGTATACCTCATTATTGGTGCCATCAATACGCCATTAGCTGCCTTAAATCAAAAATTGTCGCGTATGGGTTAATTAAAATCCCAGCTCGTTAACATTTTTTACGATCCCTGCGATCGACAACATCGGGATAAATTATGGAGCTGCTCTGCCCTGCCGGAAACCTTCCGGCGCTTAAGGCGGCCATCGAAAATGGGGCCGATGCGGTCTATATCGGGCTGAAAGATGATACCAATGCCCGCCATTTTGCGGGTCTTAACTTTACGGAGAAAAAGCTTCAGGAAGCCGTTAACTTCGTTCACCAGCACCGGCGCAAACTGCACATCGCCATCAATACCTTTGCCCATCCTGATGGCTACGCCCGCTGGCAGCGCGCCGTGGATATGGCGGCCCAGCTGGGCGCCGATGCGTTGATCCTGGCCGACCTCGCTATGCTTGAGTATGCGGCAGAACGTTATCCGCATATTGAGCGCCACGTCTCTGTTCAGGCATCGGCCACCAATGAAGAGGCCGTGCGTTTTTATCATCGACACTTTGACGTGGCTCGCGTGGTGCTGCCGCGCGTGCTCTCTATTCATCAGGTTAAGCAACTGGCGCGCGTCACGCCAGTGCCGCTGGAGGTTTTTGCCTTCGGCAGCCTGTGCATCATGGCCGAAGGCCGCTGCTATCTTTCTTCCTATCTTACCGGGGAATCGCCAAATACCGTCGGTGCCTGCTCGCCTGCCCGCTTCGTTCGCTGGCAGCAAACGCCGCAGGGGCTGGAGTCGCGCCTGAATAGCGTGTTAATCGACCGCTATCAGGACGGTGAAAACGCGGGCTACCCGACACTGTGCAAAGGCCGCTATCTGGTGGACGGCGAGCGCTACCACGCGCTGGAGGAGCCCACCAGCCTCAACACGCTGGAGCTGCTGCCGGAACTGCTGGCCGCCAACATTGCCTCGGTGAAAATCGAAGGCCGCCAGCGTAGCCCGGCCTACGTGAGCCAGGTGGCGAAGGTGTGGCGTCAGGCCATCGACCGCTGCATGGCGGACCCGCAAAACTACGCCCCGCAGGCGGCCTGGATGGAGACGCTCGGCGCGATGTCCGAAGGCACGCAAACCACGCTCGGCGCGTATCACCGTAAATGGCAGTGAGATAATCATGAAATATTCATTAGGGCCGGTGCTTTACTACTGGCCAAAAGAGACGCTGGAAGTTTTTTACCAGCAGGCGGCTAACAGCAGCGCCGATGTGATTTACCTCGGCGAAGCGGTGTGCAGCAAGCGCCGCGCCACCAAAGTGGGCGACTGGCTGGATATGGCGAAAAGCCTGGCCGGCAGCGGCAAGCAGGTGGTGCTCTCGACGCTGGCGCTGGTGCAGGCGTCCTCTGAACTGGGCGAGCTGAAGCGCTACGTCGAAAACGGTGAGTTCCTGCTGGAGGCGAGCGACCTGGGCGTGGTGAACATGTGCGCCGAGCGTAAGCTGCCGTTTGTCGCCGGACATGCGCTGAACTGCTATAACGCGGTGACCCTGCGCCTGCTGCTCAAACAGGGGATGACACGCTGGTGCATGCCGGTTGAGCTCTCCCGCGACTGGCTGGTCAACCTGCTAAATCAGTGTGACGAGCTGGGCATTCGCAATCAGTTTGAAGTCGAAGTGCTGAGCTACGGCCATCTGCCGCTGGCCTACTCTGCCCGCTGCTTCACCGCGCGTTCCGAAGATCGCCCGAAAGACGAGTGTGAAACCTGCTGCATTAAGTACCCGAACGGACGCAGCATGCTGTCGCAGGAGAATCAGCAGGTGTTTGTCCTCAACGGCATTCAGACTATGAGCGGTTACGTCTATAACCTCGGCAACGAGCTGGCGTCAATGCATGGGCTGGTGGATATGGTGCGTCTTTCGCCGCTCGATACCGGCGTGTTCGCCATGCTGGACGCCTTCCGTGCCAACGAAAACGGCGCCTCGCCGCTGCCGCTGACGGCAAACAGCGACTGCAACGGTTACTGGAAACGTCTCGCCGGGCTGGAATTGCAGGGGTAAAAAAGCTCACTTTGTTAACAACGGTTATCATTTTTTAATGCAGTATTAAAGATTGACCGTCGACAAAGTGAGCTGTTATGACTGACAAAACCATTCCGTTTTCGGTGCTGGATCTGGCACCGATTCCACAAGGCTCCTCGGCAAGAGAAGCCTTTTCGCACTCTCTGGATCTGGCTCAGCTTGCCGAAAAACGTGGCTATCACCGCTACTGGCTGGCGGAGCACCATAACATGGTGGGCATCGCCAGCGCCGCCACCTCAGTACTGATTGGCTATCTGGCGGCGAATACCACTACTTTGCACCTTGGCTCCGGTGGCGTGATGCTGCCGAACCATGCCCCGCTGGTGATTGCCGAGCAGTTTGGCACCCTGAATACACTCTACCCCGGTCGCATTGATTTGGGTCTTGGCCGCGCGCCGGGCAGCGACCAGCCGACCATGCGCGCCCTGCGTCGCCATATGAGCGGCGATATCGACAACTTCCCGCGTGATGTAGCGGAGCTGGTGGACTGGTTCGATGCGAGCGATCCTAACCCGCACGTGCGCCCGGTGCCGGGCTACGGCGAGAAAATCCCGGTGTGGCTGTTAGGCTCAAGTCTGTACAGCGCACAGCTTGCCGCACAGCTGGGGCTGCCGTTCGCGTTCGCTTCCCACTTCGCACCGGATATGCTGCATCAGGCTCTGCATCTCTACCGCACAAACTTCAAGCCTTCCGAGCGTCTTGAGAAGCCGTATGCGATGGTGTGCATCAATATCATTGCCGCCGACAGCAACCGCGACGCGGAATTCCTGTTTACCTCCATGCAGCAGGCGTTTGTGAAGCTGCGTCGCGGCGAGACGGGCCAGTTGCCACCACCGGTAGAAAATATGCATCAGCTGTGGTCGGCCTCCGAGCAGTATGGCGTGCAGCAGGCCCTGAGCATGTCGCTGGTGGGTGATAAGGCGAAGGTGCGTCACGGTCTGGAGGCAGTGCTACGAGAAACGCAGGCGGATGAAATTATGGTCAACGGCCAGATTTTCGATCATCAGGCGCGTTTGCATTCATTTGATCTGGCGATGCAGGTGAAAGAGGAGTTGGTGGGGTAGTTTTTTGCCGGATGGCGGCTTCGCCTTATCCGGCCTACGCGATCCCTGTAGGCCCGGTAAGCGTAGCGCCACCGGGCTTTCTGTTTACTGATACACAGGCAACAGATTAAAACTCGACAGCATGTGCACCACCGCGTTACCGATACCAAATACCAGGATCAGTGCAATCATCGGTTTTCCGCCCCAGACGCGGAATTTCGGGCTGCCGAAGCGCTTACGTGATTTACGCGCCAGCAGCGCCGGTACAATCGCCGCCCAGATGGTAGCCGCCAGTCCTGCATAGCCGATGGCGTACAGGAAACCGTTCGGCCACAGCAGGCCGCCCACAATCGGCGGCAGGAAGGTTAACAGCGCCGTTTTGAAGCGCCCCATCGCAGAGTCATCAAAACCAAACAGATCTGCCAGGTAGTCAAACAGGCCCAGCGTCACGCCGAGAAATGAGCTCGCCACCGCAAAGTTAGAGAAGACCACCAGAAGCAGATCCAGACTGCGGCTGTTCAGCACGCTACTCAGCGCCTGTACCAGCACATCAATGTTACCGCCCTTCTGCGCAATGCCGATAAATTCCGGACGCGGGATGTTTCCCATCGTCCCCAGCAGCCAGATCACATACAGCCCCAGCGCCAGCAGCGTGCCGTAAATCAGGCATTTCACGATGGTGCGTGGATCCTTGCCGTAGTACTTCATCAGGCTCGGTACGTTGCCGTGGTAGCCGAACGACGCCAGACAGAATGGCAACGTCATAAGCAGGTATGGCGTGTAGGAGGTGTTCACTTCCGCAACGTTAAACAGCGTGGCCGGCGTGACGTGCCCCAGCAGGCTGCCGAAGGTCAGGAAGAAGGTGATGACCTTGGCGCCCAGCACGATCGCCGTCATGCGGCTGACCGCTTTGGTACTCATCCAGACGATAAACGCCACGCCCAGCGCGAAGCAGAGACCCGCCAGACGCGCCGGAACGTTCAGCGACATCTCGGAGAAGGTGTGATGCAGAATCGATCCGCTCGCTGAAATGTACGCGTAGGTCAGGATATAGAGTACAAACGCGATGGACAACCCGTTCACCAGGTTCCAGCCTTTGCCCAGCAGATCTCGGGTGATGGTGTCGAAGCTGGAGCCAATGCGGTAGTTCAGGTTTGCTTCAAGGATCATCAGCCCGGAATGGAGCATGCAGAACCAGGTGAAAACCAGCGCCGCCAGCGACCAGAAGAACCACGCACCGGACATAACCACTGGCAGGGAGAACATCCCGGCACCAATAATGGTTCCGCCGATGATCACCACGCCGCCAAGCAGCGAAGGTGACGTTTGGGTGGTGATTAGTGTTGCCATGCGGCCTTATCTCCAGTCAAAAATGTGGTGTGCATTTTAATGTGATGCACTGTACCAGTACAAGAGTACAAAAGGAATAAAAAAAGCCCCGATAACAACTATCGGGGCTGTATATTTTACTTTACGTCAAAAGCGAAAAGGCTTACGCGTCACCGAAACGACGACGGCTGGTGCCTTCTTCGCGGCGTGGGCCACGATTTTCACGGCGCTCGCCGGAGAAACGACGAGGTTCGCCAGTGCGACCTTCGCTACGACCGCCTTCACGACGCTCGCCACCGAAGCTGCGACCACCGCCACGGCGTTCGCCACCGCGGTCAGAGCGAGGCTGTGCATCACCCATCAGTTGCATGTTCATTGGCTTGTTCAGAATGCGGGTGCGAGTAAAGTGCTGCAGTACTTCGCCCGGCATGCCTTTTGGCAGCTCGATCGTTGAGTGTGAACCGAACAGCTTGATGTTACCGATGTAACGGCTGCTGATGTCGCCTTCATTAGCGATCGCGCCAACGATGTGACGAACTTCAACACCATCATCACGGCCCACTTCAATGCGATACAGTTCCATTTCGCCAGCGTCACGACGCTCGCGACGTGGACGGTCTTCACCACCACGCTCTGGACGGTCACCGCGTGGACCACGGTCGTTACGGTCGCCACGACGTTCGAAACGATCGTCACGGTCACGGAACTCACGCTTAGGACGCATCGGTGCATCAGGTGGCACGATCAGGCTACGTTCGCCCTGCGCCATTTTCAGCAGTGCTGCGGCCAGAGTTTCCATATCCAGCTCTTCGCCTTCAGCGACAGGTTGGATCTGGGACAGCAGCGCACGGTACTGATCCAGATCGCTGCTTTCCAGCTGCTGCTGTACTTTCGCGGCGAATTTTTCCAGACGGCGTTTGCCCAGCAGTTCTGCGTTTGGCAGCTCAGCTTCTGGAATGGTCAGCTTCATGGTGCGTTCAATGTTACGCAGCAGACGACGCTCGCGGTTCTCAACGAACAGCAGCGCACGGCCCGCACGACCCGCACGACCGGTACGGCCGATACGGTGAACGTAAGACTCGGAGTCCATTGGGATATCGTAGTTTACAACCAGGCTGATACGCTCAACGTCCAGACCACGTGCTGCCACGTCGGTTGCAATGAGGATATCCAGACGACCATCTTTCAGACGCTCCAGAGTCTGCTCACGCAGCGCCTGGTTCATGTCGCCGTTCAGCGCTGCGCTATTGTAGCCGCTACGCTCCAGCGCTTCAGCCACTTCCAGGGTCGCATTTTTGGTACGTACGAAGATAATCGCCGCATCAAAATCTTCCGCTTCCAGGAAACGGACCAGCGCTTCGTTTTTGCGCATGCCGTATACAGACCAGTAGCTCTGGCTGATGTCCGGGCGAGTGGTCACGCTAGACTGAATACGCACTTCCTGCGGCTCTTTCATGAAGCGGCGGGTAATGCGACGGATCGCTTCTGGCATGGTTGCAGAGAACAGAGCGGTCTGATGACCTTCCGGGATCTGCGCCATGATGGTTTCAACGTCTTCGATGAAGCCCATACGCAGCATTTCATCTGCTTCATCCAGTACCAGGCCGCTCAGCTTAGAGAGGTCCAGGGTACCGCGCTTCAGGTGATCCAGCAGACGGCCCGGCGTACCGACAACAATCTGTGGGCCCTGGCGCAGGGCGCGTAACTGCACGTCATAACGCTGGCCGCCGTACAGGGCTACCACGTTTACGCCGCGCATATGTTTAGAGAATTCCGTCATTGCTTCAGCAACCTGAACAGCCAGTTCACGGGTTGGAGCCAGGACGAGGATCTGCGGCGCACGCAGGTCCGGATCAATGTTGTTCAGCAGCGGCAGCGAGAATGCTGCGGTTTTACCGCTACCGGTCTGGGCCATGCCCAGCACGTCACGACCAGAAAGCAGGTGTGGGATACACTCAGCCTGGATCGGAGATGGTTTTTCGTAACCCAGATCGTTAAGGGCTTCAAGGATAGGAGCCTTCAGGCCCAGATCTGCAAAAGTGGTTTCGAATTCAGCCATGTAGTACAAGTGCCTCGATATTAATGGCGGCCAGTCTACTTAGCTCATCGTGAAAATGATTAGCAATTTTCATTGAAAAGTGTGAACCGGCTCAAATTAGGTGTATTGACGAACAACAACGCCCTCACCAGTGAAGGTGATGGCAATCAAAAGATTACGGGCTGATGTTTATGTCGTCAGCTATTGCTGGTCCGATTCTGCCAGGTCGTCTTGCTCCTGGCCCAAGAGCGATAATTCCAACAATGCATAACGGTGCTCAACGAAGTTATGTACGTTGTTAGCAACCGCTAATTTGAACAGTGCCGTAGCGCTGTCCATATCCCCCAGACTTAGGTAGTACTTACCTAAATAGAAGTTGGTTTCACTGAGATGCTCAGCGAGCGAGGTGTTATCCGTTGCGTCCGCCTTGAGGCGTTCCATCAGCGTTGCTTCGCTAATGTTGCCCAGGTAGAACTCGACAATGTTCCATCCCCACTGTTCCTTGTCCGATTTCTCGAAGCGCTGTTTCAGTGCTTCTTTGGCCTGCTTCTCATCGAGCTTCTGCTCAACGATGTAAAGCCACAGGCTGCGGAAAGGATCATTAGGATCGTCTTGATAAAACGCCAGCAGATCATCTTGCGCTAACTTATCACGACCGCCGTAATACAAGGCGGTACCGCGATTCAAGTGCGCGTAGTTGTAAGTTGGATCAAGCTCAAGTACAGAATCAAACGCTTCATAGGCAGCATCAAAATTGCCTGCCTGCGTTAAATAAATGCCTAAGTAATTGAATACTTCAGGCATATCAGGTCGAATTGCCAGCGCTTGTGAAAAATCATTTCGCGCTAATGCCCTCAGACCGAGACTATCATACAACACTCCGCGCTCATATAAAAGCTGTGCGCGTTCGTCATCGGTTAAAGCCCGACTGGCAAGTATTTGTTCCATGCGTGCCAGAATCACTTCCTGCTGCAAAGTCGGTTGCAATGGCACTGCGAGGACTTCGCTCTTACGCCAGGCAGAGTTGCTGCATCCTGCCAGCGTTAAAGCTGTCGCAACGAAACACCAGCGCAAAAAAGGCTTCATTTCCCACTCCCGAAGACAACTATTGGATGAACGTCCTGTCCCCCGGCGGCTTAACAAGGCGTCCTGCCTGATAATAAGCCCTCCGCCTGCGCGGAGGGCAAATGGCAACCTTACTCGCCTTGCTGTTCGGCAGCCGGGGCTTCCGGCGCCGCAGCAGGCTGAGACTGCTCGGTTGCTTCTTTAATGCTCAGACGGATACGGCCCTGGCGGTCAACTTCCAGAACTTTCACCGGTACTTCCTGACCCATTTGCAGGTAATCGGTCACTTTCTCAACGCGCTTGTCAGCGATCTGAGAGATATGTACCAGACCTTCTTTACCGCCACCGATGGCAACGAATGCGCCAAAGTCAACGATACGGGTCACTTTACCATTGTAGATACGGCCCACTTCGATTTCTGCTGTAATCTCTTCGATACGGCGGATAGCATATTTCGCTTTCTCACCGTCGGTTGCTGCGATTTTCACAGTACCGTCATCTTCGATTTCGATGGTGGTGCCCGTTTCTTCGGTCAGTGCACGGATAACAGAACCGCCCTTACCGATAACATCTTTGATCTTGTCTGGATTGATCTTGATGGTGTGAATACGCGGAGCGAATTCAGAGATATCACCGCGTGGTGCGTTGATAGCCTGTTCCATCACGCCCAGAATGTGCAGACGCGCACCTTTAGCCTGGTTCAGAGCAACCTGCATGATCTCTTTGGTGATACCTTCAATTTTGATATCCATCTGCAGGGCAGAGATACCGTCGCGGGAACCCGCCACTTTGAAGTCCATATCACCCAGGTGATCTTCGTCACCCAGAATGTCAGACAGAACAACGAAGTTGTCGCCTTCTTTCACCAGACCCATTGCGATACCCGCAACGGCGGCTTTGATCGGCACGCCTGCATCCATCAGCGCCAGAGAGGCACCACACACGGAAGCCATGGAAGAAGAACCGTTGGATTCAGTGATTTCAGACACGACACGTACGGTGTACGGGAATTTGTCTGCTTCTGGCATTACTGCCAGCACGCCGCGCTTCGCCAGACGACCGTGACCAATTTCACGACGCTTCGGTGAGCCAACCATACCGGTCTCGCCCACAGAGTACGGAGGGAAGTTGTAGTGGAACAGGAAGCTGTCAGTGCGCTCGCCCATCAGTTCATCGATGTTCTGTGCGTCACGTGCAGTACCCAGGGTAGCGGTAACCAGCGCCTGGGTTTCACCACGGGTGAACAGCGCGGAACCGTGAGTACGTGGCAGCACGCCAGTACGCACATCCAGACCACGGATCATGTCCTTTTCACGGCCATCAATACGCGGCTCGCCTGCCAGTACGCGACTACGAACAACGTTTTTCTCGATAGCGTGCAGGATTTCGCTCAGCTCGTTAGCGTCCAGCGTTTCGTCTTCCGCGATCAGGGTTGCGATGGTTTCATCTTTGATCACGTCAACCTGAGCATAACGCTCCTGTTTGT
The DNA here is from genome assembly GCF_050030745.1 of Enterobacter cloacae complex sp. 402C9. Taxonomy (NCBI): domain Bacteria; kingdom Pseudomonadati; phylum Pseudomonadota; class Gammaproteobacteria; order Enterobacterales; family Enterobacteriaceae; genus Enterobacter; species Enterobacter cloacae complex sp. 402C9. The sequence goes on from NZ_JBLGUW010000001.1 coordinate 4,122,481, forward strand.
CTGTAATGCGATATGCATCGCTCAGACGAGATTCTGCCAGTGCAGCTACGCGTGCGTTCAGCGCGTCGTTTACCGCTTCTGGCTGCCAGTCCCAACGTGGTTTACCGGCTTCTTTCACCAGGTCGTTGATGTTCTGGATAACAATCTGCTGCTGGTCGTGGCCGAAGACCACTGCGCCCAGCATCTGGTCTTCACTCAGCAGTTCTGCTTCAGATTCAACCATCAGAACCGCTGCTTCAGTACCGGCAACAACCAGGTCCAGCTTACTCTCTTTCAGCTCTTCCTGAGTTGGGTTCAGCACGTACTGGTCGTTGATGTAACCGACGCGCGCGGCACCGATTGGGCCATTGAATGGGATACCAGACAGTGACAGGGCAGCAGACGCACCGATCATCGCTACGATGTCCGGGTTAACCTGTGGGTTAACGGAAACAACGGTTGCGATAACCTGCACTTCATTGACGAAACCTTCCGGGAACAGCGGACGAACCGGGCGGTCAATCAGACGCGCGATCAGGGTTTCGCCTTCGCTTGGACGGCCTTCACGACGGAAGAAGCCACCCGGGATTTTACCGGCAGCGTAGGTACGCTCCTGGTAGTTAACGGTCAGTGGGAAGAAGTCCTGACCTGGTTTAGCTTTTTTCTGGCCAACTACGGTAACGAATACAGCAGTGTCATCCATGCTTACCATTACGGCAGCAGTAGCCTGACGAGCCATCATGCCGGTTTCCAGCGTGACGGTATGCTGACCATACTGGAATTTACGAACGATCGGATTCAGCAAAATTCTGTCCTTTCTTAAATGTTTGAAAGCACACCTCAGGTGTGCTGACGATTTAACCCGACCTTCTTCGCATCCTCGCGACTAATGACAACCGACACCCCCATGGGTGAAGCCTCTCATTAGCCGCGCGAACCTCTGCAATGAAGATCATTTATAGCAACAATACAATAGTTTCCCCTGAATTGCTGCCGTCTGGTTGAAAAAAGGGGCCATCAGGCCCCCTTTTCTGAAACTCGCAAGAATTAGCGACGCAGACCCAGACGCTCGATCAGCGCGGTGTAGCGTGCAACATCTTTACGCTTCAGGTAGTCGAGCAGTTTACGACGCTGAGAAACCATACGCAGCAGACCACGACGGCTGTGGTGATCTTTTTTGTGCTCTGCAAAGTGACCCTGCAGGTGGTTAATCTGTGCAGTCAGCAGTGCAACCTGAACTTCGGTAGAACCGCTGTCGTTAGTACCACGACCAAACTCAGAAACGATTTTAGCTTTAGCTTCAACGCTTAGAGACATTTTCAAACTCCAAAGTATAAAGAATGTAAGGATGCCGATCTCTAATTCAGCTATCCCATGTACGCCCCGCAGATTGTTAAACAATTTACCAGGCGTTAAGCGGCGATATTCTACTCGTCTCCCCTGCTTATCGCAAGGTGAGGCGTTATCACCGTCACGCTTCGACCGGGTATTCGACGACCAGACGACGCGGGGCAACGCGCCCTTCACCGTCCATTTCGCCCATCCCGATAAACTTGCCTTCCTCCCCTTCCGTCACACGGACCAGGCCCTCAAGCGGCGCCCCCGTTGTGCGGACCGGGTTTCCGTTCTTAAAGTAAACGGACGATGTTAAAGGAAGATTAACAACCGGGAAATCTGCTGCCGGACTGTCCATTGGCATCAGCAGCGGATCCAGCAGATCTGCCGGCGCAATTCCCTGCGCTTGCGCCTGTTCAGCCAGGGCGTGCAGATGCTCAAGCGTTACCATACGTTCGACCGGATACTTGCTGACCGCCAGACGACGCAGATAAATCACATGCGCGCCGCAGCCCAGCTTTTCACCGAGGTCGTCAATGATGGTGCGGATGTAGGTCCCTTTCGAGCAGTGCACTTCCAGCTCCAGCTCATCACCTTCGTGGCGAATGAACAACAGCTCATACACGGTAATCGGACGGGCTTCACGCGGAACGTCAATGCCCTGACGCGCATATTCGTAAAGCTTCTTGCCCTGATATTTCAACGCCGAATACATCGACGGCACCTGCATTGTGTCGCCCCGGAAGCTCTCCAGCGCCGCATCAAGTTGCTCTGCGCTGAAGGTTACCGGACGCTCTTCAACGACCTGACCATCCGCATCGGAAGTGTCCGTGCGCTGGCCCAGTTTGGCAATCACGCGGTAGCGCTTATCGGAATCCAGCAGATACTGGGAAAACTTTGTCGCTTCACCCAGGCAGATCGGGAGCATCCCGGTTGCCAGCGGATCCAGCGCGCCGGTGTGCCCCGCGCGATTGGCGTTATAAATACGCTTTACTTTTTGCAGCACGTCGTTGCTGGATGCGCCCTGTGGTTTATCCAGCAACAGCACGCCATGCACGTCACGACCGCGACGACGAGGACGACTCATCAGTCCTCCTTGCTGTCGTCCGCCGGGTTAACACGACGCTCATCGTCATGTTTCACCACGCTGGTCACCAGGTTGGACATACGCATACCCTCAACCAGCGAGTTGTCGTAGAAGAAGGTCAGCTCCGGCACAATACGCAGACGCATCGCTTTGCCAAGCAGAGAGCGGATGAAACCAGAGGCTTCCTGCAGCGCTTTAATGCCGTTCTTCACGGCGTCTTCATCCTGGTCATTCAGGAATGTCACAAACACTTTGGCGTACGCCAGGTCGCGGGACATTTCCACGCCAGACACGGTGGTCATCATCCCCACGCGTGGATCTTTGATTTCACGTTGCAGAATGAGAGCGATCTCTTTCTGCATCTCCTGCGCGACGCGCTGTGGGCGACCAAATTCTTTCGCCATAATAAATTCTCCAGACAAAAAAGGGGCTTAAGCCCCTTTTTAAAATTACTGCCGGGTGGCGCTTCGCTTACCCGGCCTACGCTAATTAATCTTCAGTTGACGAAGATTACGCGATGGTACGCTGAATTTCGATGATCTCGAACACTTCGATCATATCGCCAACGCGAACGTCGTTGTAGTTCTTAACACCGATACCACATTCCATGCCGTTACGAACTTCGTTAACGTCATCTTTGAAGCGGCGCAGGGATTCCAGCTCACCTTCGTAGATAACCACGTTGTCGCGCAGTACGCGGATTGGGTTGTGACGCTTAATGGTCCCTTCGGTAACCATACAGCCCGCGATCGCACCGAATTTCGGTGATTTGAACACGTCACGTACTTCAGCCAGACCGATGATCTGCTGTTTCAGCTCAGGAGACAGCATGCCGCTCATCGCTGCTTTCACTTCGTCAATCAGGTTATAGATGACGGAGTAGTAACGCAGATCCAGGCTTTCAGCATCGATAACTTTACGCGCAGATGCGTCAGCACGAACGTTGAAGCCAACCAGGATAGCGTTGGACGCGGCTGCCAGGGTTGCGTCGGTTTCGGTGATACCACCTACGCCAGAACCGATGATCTTCACTTTCACTTCGTCGGTAGACAGTTTCAGCAAGGAGTCGGAGATCGCTTCCACAGAACCCTGTACGTCCGCTTTCAGAACGATGTTCACTTCGTGAACTTCGCCTTCAGTCATGTTGGCGAACATGTTCTCGAGTTTAGATTTCTGCTGGCGAGCCAGTTTCACCTCACGGAATTTACCCTGACGATACAGCGCCACTTCACGTGCTTTCTTCTCGTCACGTACCACGGTTACTTCGTCACCGGCAGCCGGAACACCGGACAGGCCGAGGATTTCCACTGGGATGGACGGACCCGCTTCCAGCACTTCCTGACCCAGTTCGTTACGCATCGCACGAACGCGACCGTATTCGAAACCACACAGAACGATGTCGCCCTTGTGCAGAGTACCTTCGCGAACCAGAACGGTTGCAACCGGACCACGACCTTTATCCAGGAAGGATTCGATTACCGCACCGCTCGCCATACCTTTACGAACCGCTTTCAGCTCCAGAACTTCAGCCTGAAGCAGGATAGCGTTCAGCAGGTCGTCGATACCGGTACCTGCTTTTGCAGATACAGGGATGAACTGCGCTTCACCGCCCCACTCTTCCGGCATAACGCCGTACTGTGACAGTTCGTTCTTAACGCGATCCATATCGGCTTCTGGCTTATCGATTTTGTTGACTGCAACAACCAAAGGCACCTGCGCCGCTTTCGCGTGCTGGATAGCTTCAATGGTCTGTGGCATCACGCCATCATCGGCAGCAACAACCAGAACAACGATATCCGTTGCCTGAGCACCACGAGCACGCATTGAGGTAAACGCTGCGTGGCCTGGGGTATCCAGGAAGGTGATCATGCCGTTTTCGGTTTCTACGTGGTAAGCACCGATGTGCTGGGTAATACCACCCGCTTCGCCGGAGGCAACCTTAGTAGAACGAATGTAGTCAAGCAGAGAGGTTTTACCGTGGTCAACGTGACCCATGATGGTCACAACCGGTGCGCGCGGTTCAGCCGCTGCGCCCGTATCACGGTCGCTCATTACTGCTTCTTCCAGCTCGTTTTCACGACGCAGGATAACTTTGTGGCCCATCTCCTCGGCAACCAGCTGTGCGGTTTCCTGGTCGATGACCTGGTTGATGGTGGCCATTGCGCCCAGCTTCATCATCGCTTTGATGACCTGAGAGCCTTTCACCGCCATCTTGTTAGCCAGTTCGCCAACGGTGATGGTTTCGCCGATCACAACATCACGGTTAACGGCCTGAGCTGGCTTCTGGAAGCCCTGCTGCAGAGCGGAACCTTTACGCTTACCGCCTTTACCACCGCGAACCGCTGCACGTGCTTCTTCACGGTCAGCTTTAGATTCAGCGTGCTTGTTACCTTTTTTCGCAGGACGCGCCGCTTTTGTACTGCGAGTACGGCCACGACCACCTTCAACTTCACGGTCGTTATCGTCTTCTGCCTGGCGCGCATGCTGAGAAGTGGTTACGTGATAATCGCTGTTGTCTTCAGTTGGTTCAGCGGTATTCACACCGTTCTTCTCGTTTTCTTCTGCCATGCGACGCGCTTCTTCGGCGACGCGGCGAGCTTCTTCTTCAAGCTTGCGGCGGGCTTCTTCTTCCGCTTTACGCTTCAGCTCGGCAGCTTCATTTTCACGGCGGGCTTTTTCAGCCTGGGCAGTTTTGGTCATTTCGTCGGTCTGTTGATTGCTCACTTTGTCTTTTTCCGCAGCGTCACGCTTCGCTTTTTCACCGGCGTCGCGTTTCGCTTTTTCTGCGGCCTCACGTTCAGCTTTTAATTCTGCTTCGCGTTTGGCAGTGGCTTCTGCCTCACGCTGAGCTTGTTCTTCCGCTTCACGCTGTGCCTGCTCTTCCGCAGCAAGGCGTTCTGCCTCTTGCGGATCACGTTTTACAAAGGTGCGCGTCTTGCGGACTTCAATTTGTACCGATTTGCTTTTGCCACCGGTACCAGGGATGTTCAACGTGCTACGCGTTTTGCGCTGCAGCGTTAACTTGTCAGGCGTAGAGCCGTGTTCACGGTTCAGGTGCGCTAACAAGGTTTGTTTTTCTTGCGCGGTCACCGAGTCATCAGCGGCCTTCGGGATCCCTGCATCAGCAAATTGCTGTACCAGGCGGTCCACGGAGGTCTGAATCTCAGCAGCCAGCGATTTTACAGTTACATCAGTCATGCTGTTCCTTCCTGCTACAGTTTATTACGCTTCGTCGCCGAACCAGCAAATATTACGTGCGGCCATGATGAGTTCGCCGGCTTTCTCGTCGGTTAAACCTTCGATATCAGCCAGGTCATCAACGCCTTGCTCAGCGAGATCTTCCAGCGTACAAACACCACGGGCAGCCAGCTTGAACGCAATCGCACGATCAAGACCTTCCAGATTCAGCAGGTCATCAGCCGGCTTCTTATCGCCAAGGCTTTCTTCCTGAGCCAGCGCCAGGGTGGTCAGTGCGTTTTTAGCGCGTTCACGCAGGGCTTCAACGGTTGGTTCATCCAGACCGTCAATTTCCAGCAGCTCTTTCATTGGCACGTAGGCCAGTTCTTCCAGCGTAGAGAAACCTTCTTCAACCAGCACAGTGGCGAAGTCTTCGTCAATGTCCAGGTATTTGGTGAAGGTATCGATCGCCGCGTGGGCTTCAGCCTGATGCTTGGCCTGAAGGTCATCAACGGTCATCACGTTGAGTTCCCAGCCGCTCAGCTGTGACGCCAGACGTACGTTCTGACCGTTACGGCCAATCGCCTGCGCCAGGTTGCCCGCTTCTACAGCGATATCCATGGTGTGTTTGTCTTCGTCAACAACGATAGACGCCACATCAGCCGGTGCCATTGCGTTGATCACGAACTGCGCCGGATTGTCGTCCCACAGAACGATATCAATACGCTCGCCGCCCAGTTCGGTAGAAACCGCCTGAACACGTGCGCCACGCATACCGACGCAAGCACCGACCGGGTCGATACGCTTGTCGTTGGTTTTCACCGCAATTTTCGCACGGGAGCCCGGATCGCGGGCCGCCGCTTTGATTTCGATAACTTCTTCGCCGATTTCCGGCACTTCGATACGGAACAGTTCAACCAGCATTTCTGGTTTAGAACGCGTCACGAACAGCTGTGCACCACGTGCTTCAGGACGTACGGCATAAAGCACACCACGAATACGGTCGCCTGGGCGGAAGTTTTCACGCGGCAGCATGTCTTCACGCAGGATAACGGCTTCAGCGTTACCCGGCAGCCCTTCGGATTTGATCTCCAGAGAGATGTTATCGCGGTTCACTTTCTTCACCACGCCAGTGATGATTTCGCCTTCCTGATCGCGGAACTGATCGACAACCAGCGCGCGCTCGGCTTCGCGAACTTTCTGCACGATAACCTGCTTCGCGGTCTGGGTGGTGATACGGTCGAAGGTGACAGATTCAATCTGATCTTCAACGTAGTCACCCACGTTCAGACTTTCGTCTTCAAAACGTGCCGCTTCCAGTGTGATCTCTTTGGTCGGTTGGGTCACTTCTTCAACGATTACCCAACGACGGAATGTATCGAAGTCACCGCTTTTACGATCGATTTCTACGCGAACATCGATCTCTTGTTCGTATTTTTTCTTGGTTGCTGTAGCCAGTGCACTTTCCAGCGCTTCGAAAATCTTCTCACGCGGCAGTGATTTCTCGTTGGAGACGGCTTCAACAACAGCCAAAATTTCTTTGTTCATCGCGGGCTTTTCACCTCAATCCAGACTGTTAAAAGTGGGGAACCAGGTTCGCCTTCTGGATATTACTCAGCGCGAACACTTCATCTTTGCCTTCGACTGTCACCGTGATCATTTCACCATCAACGGCTTTGATAATTCCCTGCCATTTACGGCGGTTCTGTACGGCCATACGCAGAACGAGAGCCACTTCTTCACCGGTAAAGCGCACATAGTGCTCGGCCGTGAACATCGGACGATCGAGGCCAGGTGAGGAAACTTCCAGGTTGTACGCAACGGTAATCGGATCTTCAACATCAAGAACCGCACTCACCTGGTGGCTGACATCAGCACAATCATCAACATTGATGCCATCTTCACTATCAATATAGATGCGCAGCGTCGATGTGCGGCCGCGAACGAATTCGATGCCGACCAGTTCGTAGCCCAGTGCTTCGACCGGTGCAGTAATCATCTCTGTTAATTTTTGCTCTAATGTGGACAAGCCCACCCCCAAGACATAAAAAAAGGGCGTAAAGCCCAGTTATTCTGTAGTCAGATAACAAAAAACCCCGATAAATCGGGGCTTTAGATAACTGAACCCTATAGCCACAACTGTGGCCTGGAGCACTTTCCGAAAGAATTTTTTCAAATCCAGCTACGAAGGCTCTAAGTCTTCACAGTATATTTGAAAAAAAACTTTATAGGAAAGTGGTTGCGGGGGCCGGATTTGAACCGACGACCTTCGGGTTATGAGCCCGACGAGCTACCAGGCTGCTCCACCCCGCGCCTGAAACGTGGCAAATTCTACGCGTTTTGGACAGAATTTGCAAATAATGCTGGGATTTGGTACCGAAGACGGGACGTAAAATCGGCGTTTAGTATATTGATAGTTGACCCCACCTGTCAACCCAGCTTCTGCCAGACAGAACAGACCAAATTTTTTACAAAAAACGCACGAGTCTCTTCCGGTCTTCGACAAAAGATGATTAAATGAATACTCACTTATTTTGCATAAAAATGCACAAGAGAGCGAAAGCGGTCTCTAAACAGTCAATCAAGCAGGGTTTTATTCTATGACGACGATTCTCAAGCATCTTCCGGTAGGACAACGTATTGGCATCGCTTTCTCAGGCGGCCTGGATACCAGCGCTGCACTGCTGTGGATGCGCCAGAAGGGAGCGGTTCCGTATGCATATACTGCGAACCTGGGTCAGCCGGACGAGGAAGATTATGACGCGATCCCTCGTCGTGCCATGGAGTATGGCGCAGAGAACGCACGTCTGATTGACTGCCGTAAGCAACTGGTCGCTGAAGGCATTGCCGCTATCCAGTGCGGTGCTTTTCATAACACTACCGGCGGCCTGACCTATTTTAATACCACTCCGCTGGGTCGTGCTGTCACCGGCACCATGCTGGTCGCCGCCATGAAAGAAGATGGCGTGAACATCTGGGGTGATGGCAGTACCTATAAAGGCAACGATATTGAACGTTTCTATCGTTACGGTCTGCTGACCAACGCCGAGTTGCAGATCTACAAACCGTGGCTGGATACCGACTTCATCGACGAACTGGGTGGCCGTCATGAAATGTCTGAGTTTATGATTGCCTGCGGCTTTGACTATAAGATGTCCGTTGAGAAAGCCTACTCAACCGACTCCAACATGCTGGGTGCGACGCACGAAGCGAAAGACCTGGAATTCCTGAACTCTAGCGTAAAAATTGTTAACCCGATCATGGGCGTAAAATTCTGGGATGAGAACGTGAAGATCCCGGCGGAAGAAGTGACCGTGCGTTTCGAACGCGGTCATCCGGTTGCCCTGAACGGTAAAACCTTCTCAGACGATGTTGAACTGATGCTGGAAGCAAACCGCATCGGCGGTCGTCACGGTCTGGGTATGAGCGATCAGATCGAAAACCGTATCATCGAAGCGAAAAGCCGTGGCATTTACGAAGCTCCAGGGATGGCGCTGCTGCACATCGCTTACGAGCGTCTGCTGACCGGTATTCACAACGAAGACACCATTGAGCAGTATCACGCTCATGGCCGTCAGCTGGGCAAACTGCTGTATCAGGGTCGCTGGTTTGATCCACAGGCGCTGATGCTGCGTGACGCCCTGCAACGTTGGGTGGCGAGCGCAATCACCGGCGAAGTGACGCTGGAACTGCGTCGCGGCAATGATTACTCCATCCTCAATACCGTGTCTGACAACCTGACCTATAAAGCAGAGCGTCTGACCATGGAGAAAGGTGAGTCAGTATTCTCTCCGGATGACCGTATCGGTCAACTGACCATGCGTAACCTGGACATCACCGATACCCGTGAGAAGCTGTTCAACTATGTTGAGAATGGCCTGCTCTCCGCGAATTCCGGTAATGGTCTGCCGCAGGTTGAGAACCTGGAACACAGCGATAAGAAGTAATCGACAGCAAGACATGTAAAAGGCGCCCAATGGGCGCCTTTTTTGTGGTCTTCGTAGGCCCGGTAAGCGCAGCGCCACCGGGCAAAACGGCGGGCGGCGCTGCGCTTACCCGCCCTACAATAGATCGGAAACACAGAATGTACAGACGAAAAAAAAGACGTCTTGCGACGTCTTTCTTCTGGAATATTGGTACCGAGGATGGGACTCGAACCCACAAGCCCGTTAGGGCACTACCACCTCAAGGTAGCGTGTCTACCAATTCCACCACCTCGGTACTGAATACTTACTGCGGGATATCGCTGGTTGGCTTAGCCGGTGCAGCTGGCTGAGTTTGCTCACTTTTTGCTGGCGCGCTCAGGTTTTCCCACTCGCTTCCTTTACTGGTCTTGTTGCTATTGATATTGCCCAACACCAGACTGATGATGAAGAACAGCGTAGCCAGAATCGCCGTCGTACGGGTCATGAAGTTCGCAGAACCACTTGAACCGAACAGCGTACCGGAAGCGCCTGCTCCGAAGGAGGCTCCCATATCAGCGCCTTTACCTTGCTGCAGCATAATCAGCGCTACGAGAGCGATGGCTACAATAAGGAAAATAACTAAAAGAGCTTCGTACATAATCAACCTGTTCCTTGCGGATTTGCCGCATACCAATGCTTCGACCAATTAGCAGGATTTTGTTTCCCACTGAAGCGGGTGTGAATACTAACCAAAGCGAATCACCTTCGCAAGGGCATTTTCGAGGCATTGTATCAACTGCGGAAAAAAACAGCAAAAAGCCATTAATTGCTTAAAACAAAGGCGGCAAACGCCGCCTTTTTAAACACTTATTCTGAAAGATTATGCAGCTTTCACTGCATCCGCAATGCGGTGCGCAAATTCAGTTACCTGCGCTTCGTCTTCACCTTCCACCATCACGCGGATCAGCGGCTCGGTACCCGACTTACGCAGCAGGACGCGTCCACGGCTGCCAAGCGTCGCTTCCACCTCTGCCATCACCGCTTTCACGTTATCATTTTCCAGCGGGTCGCCTTTACCAGCGGTGAAACGCACGTTCACCAGGATCTGCGGGAACATTTTCATGCCGCTGCACAGATCGTGCAGGCTCATATGGTTACGCGCCATCGCGGCAACAACCTGAAGCGCCGCCACAATGCCGTCACCGGTGGTGGTTTTATCGAGCAGGATCACGTGGCCGGAGTTTTCCGCGCCAATGCGCCAGCCTTTTTCCTGAAGTTTTTCCAGCACGTAGCGGTCACCCACTTTCGCGCGAACAAACGGGATGCCCAGCTGTTTCAGCGCCAGCTCCAGACCCATATTGCTCATCAGCGTGCCCACCGCGCCACCGCGCAGTTGCCCCTGACGCAGGCCTTCACGCGCAATGATGTAGAGGATCTGATCCCCGTCGACCTTGTTACCTTCGTGGTCAACCATGATCACACGGTCGCCATCGCCATCCAGGGCAATACCCAGATCGGCTTTTTCAGCCAGTACACGCGCCTGCAAGGCACGCACGTCTGTCGCGCCGACTTCTTCATTGATGTTCAGACCGTCCGGCTCGCAGCCGATGGTGATCACTTTCGCGCCCAGCTCGCGGAAAACATTCGGCGCAATGTGATAGGTCGCACCGTTTGCACAGTCCACCACAATTTTGAGGTGTGCCAGGCTCAGTTCATTCGGGAACGTGCCTTTGCAGAATTCAATGTAGCGGCCTGCGGCATCGACAATACGGTTGGCTTTACCCAGCTCAGCGGAGTCGACACAGGTGATCTCTTTCTCCATTTCCGCTTCAATCGCCTCTTCCACGTCATCCGGCAGTTTAGTGCCGTCGATGGAGAAGAATTTGATACCGTTGTCATAGAACGGATTATGAGAAGCTGAAATGACGATGCCCGCTTCCGCACGGAAGGTACGAGTCAGATAGGCAACAGCAGGGGTCGGCATTGGCCCCGTAAAGGAAGCTGAAAGCCCCGCCGCCGCCAGCCCGGCTTCCAGCGCGGACTCAAGCATATAACCCGAAATACGGGTATCTTTACCAATAATGATCTTACGGGAGCCATGACGCGCCAGTACCTTACCCGCCGCCCAGCCCAGCTTCAGGACAAAGTCAGGGGTAATTGGCGCATCGCCTACGCGCCCACGGATGCCATCGGTACCAAAATATTTACGATTACTCATAGCGTTTGTTTTCCTTCGCTGCCAGTGTGGCTTCCACCACACGCATGGCTTCTACTGTTTCTTTTACGTCATGGACGCGAATGATGTGTGCACCTTGCATCGCGGCAATCACCGCGCAGGCCAGACTGCCGCTCAGACGTTCGTTCGGCCCGACATTCAACAACTGACCAATCATCGATTTTCTCGACATTCCCACCAGCAGTGGCAGGCCGAACTGATGAAACTCTGATAAGCGCGCAAGCAACGCGTAATTGTGTGAGAGATTTTTACCGAAACCGAAGCCCGGGTCGAGCAGCAATTTCTCTTTTGCGATACCCGCACGTTCACAGCGTTCGATATGCTCAATAAAGAAGCGGGTGACGTCGGCAAACACATCTTCATATTTTGGCGCCTCCTGCATTGTCTTAGGCTGGCCCTGCATATGCATCAGACACACCGGTAGCCCGGTTTCAGCGGCGGCTTCAATTGCGCCCGGCTCGGTCAGCGAGCGGATATCATTGATAATGTGAGCGCCCACTCTCGCCACTTCACGGATCACTTCGGGTTTGGAGGTATCAACGGAGATCCACACTTCAAAGCGCCGGGCGATAGCCTCCACCACCGGCACCACGCGCGCCAGCTCTTCTTCCACCGAAACCTCCGCCGCGCCAGGCCGCGTTGACTCCCCTCCAACGTCAATGATGGTGGCACCCGCGTTGATCATTAAATTCGCGTGTTTAACCGCGTCGATAAGCGAGTTATGCGTGCCGCCGTCAGAGAAGGAATCAGGCGTGACATTCAGGATCCCCATCACATGCGGATGTGAAAGGTCGAGATGCGAGTCCTGGGCGAAGAGTTTCATGGCTAAATCCCTGTTATTTGCATGGTTATATAAAAAAGAAAAACCCCGGAGCACGCTCCAGGGTTTGATGTACAGACAAACGCTTCAACAGCAGTGACTTACTTGTCGCCCAACTGCTCTGACATGGTGTTGCCCGGGTTTGGCGTACGCGGTTCATCGACCGGACGCGGTGCACGCGGGGTGCCATTGTTGTCAGAATTGTTAGACGCGCCTGGGTCTTCCCAGCCTGCTGGCGGACGCACTTCGCGGCGAGCCATCAAGTCGTCAATCTGCGGCGCATCGATGGTCTCATATTTCATGAGCGCATCTTTCATCGAATGCAGGATGTCCATATTGTCATTCAGGATCTGACGGGCGCGAGCGTAGTTACGCTCAATCAGCGCTTTCACTTCCTGGTCGATGATACGAGCCGTTTCATCGGACATATGTTTCGCTTTTGCCACGGAGCGGCCCAGGAATACTTCGCCCTCTTCTTCTGCATAGAGCAGCGGACCGAGTTTGTCGGAGAAGCCCCACTGGGTCACCATGTTACGTGCCAGGTTTGTCGCCACTTTAATATCGTTCGACGCACCGGTGGAAACATGTTCCGCACCGTAGATGATCTCTTCTGCCAGACGACCGCCGTACAGGGTTGAAATCTGACTTTCCAGCTTCTGACGGCTGGCGCTGATCGCGTCGCCTTCAGGCAGGAAGAAGGTCACACCCAACGCACGACCGCGTGGAATGATCGTCACCTTGTGTACCGGATCGTGTTCCGGCACCAGACGACCGATAATCGCGTGGCCCGCTTCGTGATATGCCGTGGACTCTTTCTGCGCTTCCGTCATCACCATGGAGCGACGTTCCGCACCCATCATGATTTTGTCTTTCGCTTTCTCAAATTCCACCATGGACACTACACGCTTGTTACCGCGAGCGGCAAACAGTGCTGCCTCGTTGACCAGGTTAGCCAGATCCGCACCGGAGAAGCCTGGAGTACCACGCGCGATGATTGCCGCGTCGATATCTGGCGCCAGCGGTACGCGACGCATATGCACTTTCAGGATCTGTTCACGACCACGAACATCCGGCAGACCGACCACAACCTGACGGTCGAAACGGCCTGGACGCAGCAGCGCAGGGTCGAGTACGTCTGGACGGTTAGTTGCCGCGATAACGATGATACCTTCGTTACCTTCAAAGCCGTCCATTTCAACCAGCATCTGGTTCAGGGTCTGCTCACGTTCATCGTGACCACCGCCCAGGCCTGCGCCACGCTGGCGGCCAACGGCGTCGATTTCATCGATGAAGATGATGCACGGTGCTGCCTTCTTAGCCTGCTCGAACATGTCACGCACACGAGATGCACCGACACCCACGAACATTTCAACGAAGTCAGAACCTGAAATAGTAAAGAACGGGACCTTCGCTTCACCCGCGATGGCTTTTGCCAGCAGGGTTTTACCGGTACCCGGAGGGCCGACCATCAGGACGCCTTTCGGGATCTTACCGCCCAGTTTCTGGAAACGGCTCGGCTCGCGCAGGTATTCAACCAGTTCACCCACCTCTTCTTTTGCTTCGTCACAACCTGCTACGTCAGCAAAGGTGGTCTTGATCTGGTCTTCCGTCAGCATACGCGCCTTGCTCTTACCGAACGACATGGCACCTTTGCCACCACCGCCCTGCATCTGGCGCATAAAGAAGATCCAGACGCCGATAAGAAGCAGCATCGGGAACCAGGAAATGAAGATAGAAGCCAACAGGCTTGGTTCTTCCGGCGGCTCGCCTACCACTTTGACGTTTTTGGTCAGAAGGTTATCAAGCAGCTTAGGATCGTTCACCGGGATGTAAGTCGTGTAACGGTTACTATCTTTCTTGGTAACGTTGATCTCACGTCCGTTGATACGCGCTTCGCGAACCTGGTCCTGATTGACCTCTTGCAGGAAGGTAGAATAATCCACCTTGCGGCCATTCGACTCGCTGGGCCCAAAGCTCTGGAAAACTGACATCAGCACAACGGCAATGACCAGCCAGAGTATTAGGTTTTTCGCCATGTCACTCAAGGGATTAACCTCATATTACAACTGTGTTAAAAACAGCGTCAGGATACTCTATATCCAGTTTCATTCAAACTTTCGCCTGAAATCTACCGGTTATCATTTTCGCCCGGTCGCTACAATATACACTTCACGGGAACGGGCCCGGGAAGAGTCCGGCTTACGAACTTTGACCTTCGCAAACAGGGAGCGAATTTCCTTAAGATACTCCTCGAAACCTTCGCCCTGAAACACCTTCACAACAAAACTACCACCAGGCGCTAGTACATCACGACACATTTCTAACGCTAGTTCCACCAGATACATGGCGCGGGGGATATCCACCGCCGGTGTTCCACACATATTTGGTGCCATATCCGACATGACAACCTGGACCTTACTGTCACCTACACGATCAAGTAATGCTTTAAGCACTAATTCATCACGAAAGTCGCCCTGAAGGAAGTCGACACCGACGATGGGATCCATTGGTAAAAGATCGCATGCGATGATTCGGCCCGTTCCGCCGATCTGCGTAACCGCATACTGAGACCATCCGCCAGGTGCCGCACCGAGGTCGACCACCGTCATTCCCGGTTTAAAAAGTTTGTCACTTTGCTGTATTTCATCAAGTTTAAACCAGGCGCGGGAACGTAACCCCTTTTTCTGCGCCTGTTGAACATATTTATCGCTAAAGTGTTCCTGAAGCCAGCGGCTGGAGCTGGCAGAACGCTTTTTACCTGTCATTTAACATTTCCGTCCTGGTTCATCGTTACTTGCCTGTGACGTAAATTTCTACGCAGCTATTTGGCGATATTAGGGAGATGGCGGTAGAATGAACCGTTTTCAATCCCAACGTAAGCAAAAATATACGATGAATCTGAGTACTAAACAAAAACAGCACCTTAAAGGTCTGGCACATCCGCTCAAGCCTGTAGTGATGCTTGGCAACAATGGTTTGACCGAAGGGGTGCTTGCCGAGATTGAACAAGCGCTGGAACACCACGAGCTGATCAAGGTGAAAATCGCCTCTGAAGACAGAGACACTAAAAACCTGATCGTGGAAGCCATCGTGCGCGAAACCGGCGCCTGTAATGTACAGGTCATCGGTAAAACGCTGGTGCTCTATCGCCCATCTAAAGAGCGCAAAATCTCGCTGCCACGTTAAGGATATCCTGAATCAAACACATTTTCTGTGTGAAACGAGGGATTTCTTTCAGCAGGCGAGCAAAATGCCATGCTCCTTGAGTTGATAAAAGGCCGCTATGCGGCCTTTTTCTTTTCTTTACAATGTATCAACATCTTAGAAGAGAAGCGAATTACAGGTATTCAACCTTAATAATTTCGTATTCCACTTCGCCACCCGGGGTGCGGATAATCACAACATCATCCTGCTCTTTGCCAATCAGGCCGCGAGCAATCGGGGAGTTCACCGAAATCAGGTTCTGTTTGAAGTCCGCTTCATCATCACCCACGATGCGATAGGTTTGCTCTTCGTCGTTGTCCAGATTCAGGACGGTGACGGTAGAGCCGAAGATCACGCGACCGTTGTTTGGCATTTTAGTGATATCGATAACCTGCGCGTTGGACAGTTTCGCTTCGATATCTTTGATGCGCCCCTCGCAGAAACCCTGCTGCTCACGCGCCGCGTGGTATTCAGCATTCTCTTTCAGGTCGCCATGCTCACGCGCATCCGCGATAGCGGCGATGATTTCAGGGCGACGTACGGATTTCAGAAAATCCAGCTCTTCGCGCAGTTTTTCGGCACCACGTAAGGTCATCGGAATAGCTTGCATTTGTTATACCTCTTAAACATTCCTGTTGGGAGCAGTGTTCCCTGCTCCAGCCCACCTGAACAGGCCAGAAGCAAAAAGAAAACCGACCCGGGAGCAACGCCCCAGGTCAGCAGCAATTTTTCAATTTGATACGCATTTTACCGCGAAGTTCACTATGGGTCATCGTTTACTTTACAGTGCCATGCACCGTAGTATGACGGTTTGTTTTCGGGTTGTTAGCGCGAGATTATGCGATTTTCCAGTTTTATCATCGGATTGACTACCAGTATAACGTTCACCGTTCAGGCCGCGAATGTTGATGAGTACATTAATCAACTGCCCGCCGGCGCGAACCTTGCCCTGATGGTGCAGAAGGTTGGCGCGCAGGCTCCCGAGATTGACTATCACAGTCAACAGATGGCGCTGCCTGCCAGTACCCAGAAGGTGATCACTGCCCTCGCCGCCCTGCTCCAGCTCGGGCCTGACTTCCGTTTTACTACCACCCTTGAAACCAGAGGTAACGTTGAGGGTGGCGAACTGAAAGGCGATCTTATCGCCCGTTTTGGTGGCGATCCCACCTTTAAGCGCCAGGATGTCCGCAACATGGTGGCGGTACTGAAAAAATCCGGCGTAACAAAAATTGATGGCAACGTGCTGATCGACACCTCCATTTTCGCCAGCCACGATAAAGCGCCTGGCTGGCCATGGAACGACATGACGCAGTGCTTTAGCGCCCCGCCAGCCGCCGCCATCGTTGACCGTAACTGCTTCTCCGTATCGCTTTACAGCGCGCCAAAACCCAATGACTTAGCGTTTATCCGCGTGGCGTCTTACTACCCGGTCACGATGTTCAGCCAGGTGCGGACGCTGGCGAAAGGCTCCCCGGAGGCACAGTATTGTGAGCTCGACGTGGTACCGGGCGATCTCAATCGCTATACGCTCACCGGCTGCCTGACCCAGCGGGCCGATCCCCTCCCGCTGGCCTTTGCCATTCAGGATGGCGCAGGCTATGCCGGTGCCATTTTTAAAGATGAACTGAAGCAGGCGGGCATAACCTACACCGGAACGCTGCTGCGCCAGACGCAGGTGAATGAACCAGGCACGGTGATTGCCAGCAAACAGTCCGCGCCACTGCATGATTTGCTTAAGATTATGCTGAAAAAGTCGGATAACATGATTGCCGACACGGTGTTCCGTATGATCGGGCACGCGCGCTTTGGTGTGCCAGGAACCTGGCGGGCCGGTTCTGATGCCGTACGTCAGATCCTGCGCCAGCAGGCGGGTATCGATCTGGGCAATACGATCGCTGTCGACGGTTCCGGTTTATCGCGCCATAACCTGATCTCACCGGCCACCATGATGCAGGTGTTGCAGTACATCGCTCAGCATGACGCTGAGCTAAACTTTATTACAATGCTGCCGCTCGCCGGACACGATGGGTCACTTCAGTACCGTGCGGGCCTTCACGCTGCAGGCGTGGATGGCAAAGTGTCAGCCAAAACGGGTTCCCTGCAGGGCGTTTACAACCTTGCCGGTTTTATCACGACAGCCAGCGGGCAACGCATGGCCTTTGTGCAGTATCTGTCCGGCTATGCCGTCGAACCGGCTGACCAGCGCAATCGTCGTATTCCACTGGTGCGTTTCGAAAGCAGGCTCTATAAGGACATCTACCAGAATAACTAGCGATGAAACTACTTATAGTTGAAGACGATCTGTTATTACAGGAAGGGTTAGCGCTGGCACTGGGGAATGAGGGCTACGCCCTGGATTGTGCCGCCACGGCGGCTGAAGCAGATGCCTTGATCCAGAGCGGAGAATACAGCCTTGTGATTCTGGATTTGGGACTGCCGGATAAAGACGGCGCGACGCTGCTCTGCCAGTGGCGTCGTCGCGGAGTGGAGAATCCCGTATTGATTCTCACCGCCCGCGATGCCATTGAAGACAGAATTAACGGGCTGGATTCTGGCGCTGACGATTATCTGGTAAAACCCTTCGCCCTTGCCGAGCTACAGGCTCGCGTACGGGCGTTAATCCGCCGCTATCAGGGCCACAGCGACAACATGCTGACGGACGGGGATATCACCCTCAATCTGCAAACTCAGCAGGTGCTGCGCCAGTCTCAGCCTGTGGAAGTGACCCCAAAAGAGTTCGCTCTGCTGACGCGTCTGATCATGCGCAGCGGGCAGACCGTGCACCGTGAAACGCTGCAACAGGACATCTACTCCTGGCAGGACGATCCAGGATCAAACACGCTTGAAGTTCACATTCATAATCTGCGCCGCAAGCTCGGTAAAGATCGCATCAAAACCGTACGTGGCGTGGGTTACCGTCTGGAGAGCCAGAAATGAACAGTATGCGCCGGCGATTAATGGTGTTGCTGGCGGTTATACTGCTATTTTTTCAACTGGTTAGCGTAGTCTGGCTGTGGCATGAGAGCCGCGAGCAAATCGGTTTTCTGGTGAATGAAACGTTGTCTGCGAAAGCGCGCAACAACCATGTCGAAAAAGAGATCCGCGAAGCCATTGCCTCCCTGCTAGTCCCTTCTCTGGTGATGGTCGGTTTTACCCTGCTCTTCTCATTCTGGGCCGTCACCTGGATCACCCGACCACTCAACAAACTTCGCGCCAGCCTTGCGAACCGTTCGGCGGATAATCTGACTCCCCTGCCGATGTATTCTGATATGGAAGAGATAGGCGCAGTAACCACGTCCCTCAACCAACTCCTCGCCCGGCTGGACCACACTATTCAACAGGAACGCCTGTTTACCGCCGATGCGGCACACGAGTTACGTACGCCGCTTGCGGGGATCAGGCTCCATCTGGAACTGATGGCTCAGTCCGGTTCCCCGCAGGCCACGCCACTGATAAACCGGATCGATCAGTTGATGCACACGGTGGAACAGCTGCTGATGCTGGCGCGTGCCGGACAGGCGATGGCCAGCGGCCATTACGATACCGTGAACTGGACTGAGACGATCATTGCTCCGCTTAGCCTGGAGCATGAAGCCAGAGAGCATACGGTGATATGGCCGGCCCACAGCGCGCTGACGGTTCAGGGGGACGCCGTCCTGTTACGTCTGATGCTAAGGAACCTTCTGGAGAATGCCGCCCGCTACAGCCCGGCAGGCACAACCATTGAAGTGGCATTAACAGCGACGGAGAGCGGTACCCGGGTGAGCGTTACCGATCAGGGGCCGGGTATTGATGAGGCACACCGCCAGTCGATCACCGAACCTTTCCGACGTCTCGACCAGCGCTACGGCGGCAGCGGCCTTGGGCTGAGCATCGTACAGCGTATCGTTCAGCTCCATCATGGCTATTTAACGCTGGAGAACGGCGCTGAGGGCGGCCTCATCGCCAGCTGTTGGTTACCGGCGAAAATAGGATAAAAAAAAGCCCCGTTAAGGGGCTTTATACTGAGGTTAGTGCTTGTAGATGAACTCGACGCCTTCTTCGTCGTCTTCATCCCAGTCATCGTCCCAGTCTTCATCATCTTCATCCGCTTCCAGCTCTTCGAGCTGCTGGCGGTGGTAGTCATCCCACATGAATTCAACTTTTTCAGGCTGTTTCGCCTCTTCTGCCTGAACAACCGGATTCTCGATGATAAAGGTCATCACATCCCAGCAGAGATCTTTCACGCCAACCTGGCTGGCGGCAGAGATCAGGTAGTACTTATCTTCCCAACCCATCGCTTCGGCAATCGCTTTAGCTTTCGCTTCAGCTTCCGCTTTATCCATCAGGTCGATCTTGTTAAATACCAGCCAGCGCGGTTTTTGCGCCAGTTTTTCACTGTATTTCTCCAGCTCACCGATAATGATACGGGCGTTTTCAACCGGATCGGAACCGTCGATTGGATCGATGTCGATGAGGTGCAACAGTACGCGACAACGCTCAAGGTGCTTCAGGAAGCGAATCCCCAGACCGGCGCCTTCTGCTGCCCCTTCAATCAGACCCGGGATGTCAGCGACCACGAAGCTCTTCTCGTTATCCATACGGACAACGCCCAGGCTCGGTACCAGTGTCGTAAACGGATAATCCGCCACTTTTGGTTTCGCCGCAGAGACCGCACGGATAAACGTCGATTTACCGGCGTTTGGCATACCCAGCATCCCCACATCCGCCAGCAGCATCAGTTCCAGTTGCAGGTCGCGCTTATCACCCGGGGTACCCATGGTTTTCTGACGCGGGGTACGGTTAACGGAAGATTTGAAACGGCTGTTACCCAGACCGTGCCAGCCGCCTTTCGCCACCATCAGGCGCTGACCGTGTTTGGTCATATCACCCATGGTTTCGCCCGTGCCCTGATCGATGACACGCGTACCTACCGGCACTTTGATCGTCACGTCTTTACCGCGTTTACCGGTACAGTCGCGGCTCTGGCCGTTCTGCCCACGTTCGGCGCGGAAAGATTTTTCGAAACGGTAGTCGATCAGCGTGTTGAGGTTTTCATCCGCCTCCAGCCACACGTCGCCACCGTCCCCACCGTCACCGCCGTCAGGACCGCCACGAGGAATATATTTTTCACGGCGGAAGCTTACACAACCGTTACCGCCATCACCTGCCACGACCAGAATCGTCGCTTCATCAACAAACTTCATTTTACTCTCCGTAACTCATTCGCCTGAGCGGGGGACTATTACAACCGCTTCATTTTTGCGCCAACGCCCCCAGAGACGATGACCAATGGCGGAATACATCGCGCCCGCAACCACGACAAACGCACCGAGATAACCCAACAGGTTGAGCATCGGCTTGACGAAGACATCGGGCCAGGCCATTGATAACAAATCTGAAAATAACAGCGTAAACAGCGGGGTAAGCGTGATTAAGGCGCTCACCTGTGCTGCCTGCCAGCGCGCCATGGCTTCAGCCAGCGCGCCATAACCGACCAGCGTGTTCAGCCCACAAAAAATGAGGCACGCCAGTTGCCAGTCGCTGAGCTGGGTAATCACCCCCGGCTTAGCTAACGGCAATAATGCCAGTGTACACAAAGTGTACAGCAAAAAGAGGATCTGCTGTGAGGCAAGACGACGCAATAACACCTTTTGCGCGACGCCATAACTCACCCAGACCGTTGCTGCACCCACCCCAAAAATGACACCCCAGGTGTAATCCGTCAGGCGGGTAAAAATCTCGATCAGACTGGTGTTAAAGAACATCACCAGACCGCAAAGCAGCATGCTTGCCCCGATGATCTGCGTACCGCGCATCTTCTCCTTGAGGATGAATACGCTGGCGACCATCATGCCGACCGGTGATAGCTGACCAATCACCTGCGACGCTGTAGGGCTAAGATATTGCAGGGAAGAGCTGAACAGAATGAAGTTACCGAACAGACCGCCCGTCGCGATAGCCAGTAACACCAGCCAGCGCGGTTTTCGGAAGATGCGCAGCGGCGGCAGCTTACCTTTGACGGCCAGAATGGCGCCCAGGCCTATACTTGCCATCAGGAAGCGATAAAACACCACCGTGGGCGGTTCCATCACTTCCAGTACCTGCTTCATTGCAATTGGCAGCGCCCCCCAGCACATCGCGGTAGTGAGCGCCAAAAGAATACCAATGCCGGCCTGCTGCTTCATGCCCGTTTTCCCTACAGAAAATTTTCCGGGTTTCCAATGTAAAAAGCCCCGCAACACGTTGCGGGGCTTTAATCCGTTACCGGACCGAGAAAACCTTACTCAGCAACGATGCTGATGTATTTACGGTTGTTCGGGCCTTTAACTTCAAATTTCACTTTACCGTCTGCTTTAGCAAACAGAGTGTGGTCACGACCGCAACCTACGTTGGTACCCGCGTGGAACTTGGTGCCACGCTGACGAACGATGATGCTACCCGCCAGAACGGATTCGCCACCGAAACGCTTAACGCCCAGGCGTTTAGCTTCTGAATCGCGACCGTTACGTGTGGAGCCGCCAGCCTTTTTATGTGCCATTTAAATCTCTCCTCAGGTCTTAGGCGCTGATGCCAGTAATTTTCACATCAGTGAACCACTGACGGTGGCCCTGCTGCTTACGATAGTGTTTACGACGACGAAACTTAACGATTTTAACTTTCTCGCCACGACCGTGAGCAACAACTTCAGCTTTGATAACGCCGCCATCAACGAAAGGAACGCCGATTTTGACTTCTTCACCGTTTGCGATCATCAGAACTTCAGCGAACTCAACAGATTCGCCAGTTGCGATGTCCAGCTTTTCCAGGCGAACGGTCTGACCTTCGCTTACTCGGTGTTGTTTACCACCACTTTGGAAAACCGCGTACATATAAACTCCGCTTCCGCGCACATCCTCGTATGATTCAGAGTGCGCTATAAATATTCACAATAGGGCGCGAATATTACGCAAAACGCGAGCCTTTGACAAGTGCTACCATCAATACATGAAGAAAAAAAACACAACACGTACGGTAACGTTTATCTGAGCCATTTTTTCAGTACAATCAGCAATACTATTTATAAACCGAAACCCTTTGTGTACCCATCTCGTGTGGGATAAACAGGATAAAAAGCCCGGCTTTTGCGATGAATTTAGAAAAAATCAATGAGTTAACCGCGCAAGATATGGCGGGTGTGAATGCAGCAATCCTGGAGCAACTCAACTCTGACGTTCAGCTGATCAATCAGTTGGGCTATTACATCGTCAGCGGCGGCGGTAAACGTATTCGTCCGATGATTGCCATTCTGGCCGCACGCGCGGTTGGCTATCAGGGAAATGCCCACGTCACGATCGCGGCGCTGATCGAATTTATCCACACCGCCACCCTGCTTCATGACGATGTTGTGGATGAATCAGACATGCGTCGTGGCAAAGCCACCGCCAATGCCGCGTTTGGTAATGCGGCAAGCGTTCTGGTAGGGGATTTTATCTATACCCGAGCCTTCCAGATGATGACCAGCCTTGGCTCGCTGAAGGTGCTGGAAGTGATGTCAGAAGCCGTAAACGTTATCGCTGAAGGCGAAGTCCTACAGTTGATGAACGTCAACGACCCGGATATCACCGAAGAAAACTATATGCGGGTGATTTACAGCAAGACCGCACGTCTGTTTGAAGCCGCCGCGCAGTGCTCCGGCATTCTGGCAGGCTGTAGCGAAGCTCAGGAAAAAGGGCTTCAGGACTACGGCCGTTACCTCGGCACCGCGTTCCAGCTGATTGATGATTTGCTGGACTACAGCGCGGATGGCGAAACGCTCGGTAAAAACGTTGGCGATGACCTGAACGAAGGCAAGCCAACGCTGCCGCTGCTCCACGCGATGCGCAATGGCACACCAGAGCAGGCGAAAATGATCCGGGAGGCTATCGAGCAGGGAAATGGTCGCCATCTTCTGGAACCGGTACTGGAAACAATGGCCATCTGTGGTTCCCTTGAATGGACGCGTCAGCGTGCTGAAGAAGAAGCAGACAAAGCCATCGCCGCAATTCAGGTCATTCCCGACAGCCCATGGCGTGATGCGCTAATCGGCCTCGCGCACATCGCCGTCCAGCGCGACCGTTAATCCCCTCCTCATCTCCCTGCGATTTCGTAGGGAGGTTCCAGTACGCACCAATAAATTACATTTACGCGTAAACTCATCAGGTTACAGGCCGTATGTATAAAGCCGTGCCTTATTCTGAATATTGCTTCTCGTAACATGAACTTTTTAGAACAGATGTTCGAAGTGAGTATAGTAATGCTGTCTTTTCACACGAAACGACGTGGACGATAACGAACACAAGGACAGCATTATGGATACAAAATTCATCGACTGGCATTCTGCTGACATTATTGCGGCACTGCGTAAAAAAGGGACATCGCTGGCTGCCGAATCACGTCGTCATGGGCTGAGCTCGTCGACGCTGGCAAACGCCCTGACCCGCCCATGGCCGAAGGGGGAACTGATTATTGCGACGGCGCTGGATACGCATCCGTGGGTGATATGGCCGTCACGATATCACGATCCCATTACCCATGAATTTATCGACAGAACGCGCATGATGCGCCAGAGCAAAGCGAAGAAAGCACATCAGGACTGATGCACCCGGATTTACAGGAACAGCAATCCCCCGGCCTGTTCTGGCAGGGGGGTGCCGGAACGATTACTCGCCCTTCACACGCTCGATATTCGCACCCAGCGCGCGCAGTTTGTCTTCAATACGCTCGTAACCACGATCGATGTGGTAGATACGATCGACAACGGTAGTCCCTTCTGCAATACAACCTGCCAGTACGAGGCTCGCAGACGCGCGCAGATCGGTCGCCATCACCTGCGCACCGGACAGTTTTTCAACGCCGTGGCAAATGACCGTGTTGCTTTCAATCTCAGCATGCGCACCCATACGGATCAGTTCCGGTACGTGCATGAAACGGTTTTCGAAGATAGTTTCCGTGATGAAGCCTGTGCCTTCGGCCACCAGGTTCAACAGGGTGAACTGTGCCTGCATATCCGTCGGGAATGCCGGATGTGGCGCAGTGCGCACGTTAACGGCTTTAGGACGCTGCCCGTGCATATCGAGGCTGATCCAGTCTTCACCGATTTCAATGTCCGCACCCGCATCGCGCAGTTTCGCCAGCACCGCATCCAGGGTATCCGGTTGTGCGTTACGACAAACAATCTTACCGCCAGAAATGGCAGCCGCTACCAGGAAAGTACCGGTTTCGATACGGTCTGGCAGTACGCGGTACACACCACCACCCAGACGTTCAACGCCTTCGATGGTGATACGGTCTGTGCCCTGCCCGCTGATCTTCGCCCCCAGCGCGACCAGGAAGTTCGCGGTATCCACGATTTCCGGCTCTCGGGCGGCGTTTTCGATGATGGTAGTGCCTTCTGCCAGCGTAGCAGCCGACATGATGGTTACCGTTGCGCCCACGCTCACTTTGTCCATGACAATGTGCGCGCCTTTCAGGCGACCATTGACGGACGCTTTAACGTACCCCTCTTCCAGCTTGATCTCCGCGCCCAGCTTTTCCAGACCGAAGATATGCAGGTCGACTGGACGGGCGCCGATAGCGCATCCGCCCGGCAGTGAAACCTGTCCCTGACCGAAACGCGCAACCAGCGGGCCAAGCGCCCAGATGGAAGCACGCATGGTTTTCACCAGCTCATACGGCGCTGAGAAGTTGTTCACGTTGCTGGCATCGATCCAGACGGAACCGTTACGCTCCACTTTAGTGCCCAACTGGCCGAGCAACTTCATGGTCGTGTCGATATCTTTCAGCTTCGGTACGTTCTGGATCTCTACCGGCTCTTCTGCGAGCAGCGCAGCGAAAAGAATGGGCAGCGCGGCGTTTTTAGCGCCAGAAATTGTGACTTCGCCCTGGAGACGCGTGGGTCCCTGTACACGAAATTTATCCATCGTTTGCTCTCTTATAAATTCAACCGTGCTGCGGGCGCTTCGCCCTCAGCTCAAAAACCGTTTAGTTTGCGATCGCGTGCCCACTCCTGTGGGGTGAACGCTTTAATCGACAGGGCGTGGATGCGGTTATCCGCAATGTATTCCATCAGCGGCGCGTACACAGCCTGCTGTTTCTTCACGCGACTCATTCCGTCGAACATCTCACCCACAGCAATAACCTGGAAGTGACTGCCATCGCCAGAGACGTGGGCTTCCTGAAGGGAGAGTGCATTCATCAGCACTGTCTGGATTTCATTATTTTCCATGGGGTCTACATCATCTGATAGTGAAAACAAGCTCAACATCTTAGAGTAAAGTGGCGCGGTCTTAAACAAGCAAAAAGCCCCGACGCGTAAACTGTCGGGGCTTTCGGAAGTAACGTACTGAAAAAGTTAGCGAGGTAATACGTCTTCAGGCAAATTGTAAAGCTGTGCAAGGGTTACGACATTATCGCTTACCCCCGTCAGGGTGACGCTACTCCCCTGCTTTTTGCCCGTGGCCACCAGGTGCGCCAGCAGGGCGATACCGGCGGTATCTACCCGCGTGACGCCATGGAGATCAATCAACGTCACGCCCTGCATCGCGTTATGGCGAGCGTCCCACAGCGGGTTAAGCAGATCCTGATCCAGCTCTCCCGTCAGCGTCAACGTCTCGCCGTCACGCGCCCAGCTAAGCTGCTGTGACATTACTTCTTCTCGTCCAGGGTAATTTTCTGACGAGAGATGGACTGAAGCTGAGCCGTCAGGCCATCGATGCCTTTGGTGCGCAGCAGATCGCTCCACTCGTTCTGTTTAGTGGTGATCATGCTGACGCCTTCAGCGATCATGTCGTACGCCTGCCAGTTTCCGGTCTGGCTGTTTTTACGCCACTGGAAGTCCAGGCGTACCGGTGGACGACCGTTTGGATCGATAATCGTCACGCGGATAGGAATGATGGTGGCATCGCCCAGCGGCTGTTCAGGGGCAATCTGATAGGTCTGCCCGTGGTACATCGCCAGCGCCTGGCCGTAAGCCTGTTTCAGGTATTCACGGAACGCCGCAAAGTAAGCCTCGCGCTGCGCCGGGGTCGCGTCTTTGTAGTAACGGCCCAGCACCAGTGCGCCCGCGTACTTGATCTGCACATACGGCAGCAGCTCCTGATCCACCACATCACGCAGATAATCAGGGTTAGAACGGATTTTGGGCTGTTCGTTTTTAAGACGGTCGAAGGTTTTCTTCGCGGCCTCATCCATCAGTTTGTACGGGTTACTCTGATCCGCAGCGTGCGCCGCGGTTAGAGGGGCAATGACCAGCATGGCAACCATTAACAGTCGTTTAAACATGAATGACTTCTCCTGAAATTAATTCGTCGCGCCTGGCGTCGGTTCGACGTTGGTGTGGTCTTCACTCTGCGCAGGGGCATCGTCAGACTTTTTATCATCCCCTTTACTGTTGTAAAGGAACTGACCAATCATATCTTCCAGCACCATCGCTGACTTGGTATCCTGGATTACGCTACCGTCTTTAAGGATAGACGTTCCCAGCTCAGGATCTTCAAAACCAACGTTAAGGGCCAGATATTGCTCCCCCAGCAGGCCAGAGGTGCGGATAGAGAGCGAGCTGGTGTCCGGAATGTGGTTATAGCGTTCTTCGATATCCATTGCGACGCGCGGCAGATAGGTTTTCTCATCAAGCGTAATGTCAGCGACACGTCCAATAACGACGCCACCAATACGGACCGGTGAGCGCGCCTTCAGGCCGCCGATATTATCGAAAGTCGCGTAGACGCGATACGTCGGCTCGGTGCGAACAGAGGTGATGTCCGCCGCGCGCAGGCAGATAAACAGCGCGGCCAGCAGCGCCAGAAGCAAAAACACGCCAACCCAAATTTCATTTTTTCTCGTTTGCATGAACTCAATTCCCAAACATCAGTGCGGTGAGCACAAAATCCAGACCTAAAACGGCCAGCGACGAATGTACGACAGTACGCGTCGTTGCACGGCTAATGCCCGCCGACGTCGGAATGGCATCGTAACCATTAAACAACGCAATCCAGGTAACCGTCACAGCGAAAACCACGCTCTTGATCAGACAGTTCACCAGATCCATCCGCAGATCGATGGCGTCCTGCATGGCAGACCAGAAGAACCCGGCATCAATGCCTTTCCAGTTGACGCCAACCAGCGCGCCTCCCCAGATACCTACCGCCACAAAGAGGATAGTCAGTAACGGTAAGGAGATAACCCCGGCCCAGAAGCGCGGCGAGATCACCCGGCGCAGCGGATCGACCGCCATCATCTCCATACTGGAGAGCTGCTCTGTGGCGCGCATCAGGCCAATTTCAGCCGTCAGCGCTGATCCGGCACGCCCGGCGAACAGCAGCGCTGCTACAACCGGCCCGAGTTCACGCAGCAGCGAGAGCGCCACCAGCATGCCAAGGCTGGTTTCCGCGCTGTAGGTTGTCAGCACCAGATACCCCTGCAACCCTAGCACCATGCCAATAAACAGACCCGACACGATGATGATAAGCATCGACAGCACGCCGACGTTATAAAGCTGCCGCACCAGTAACGGCGCATGCTTGCGGAACTCCGGTTTGCCAACCAGCGCGTTGAACAACATTAATCCGGCACGCCCGAACGTACTGATGGTTTTTAGGCCACGGTGTCCAAGACCCGCCAACGCATTTAACAGCATGAGTGGATTAACTCCCTATTCCCAGTAAATCGTCATGATAGTCGCCCGCCGGATAGCGGAAAGGCACCGGCCCATCTGCGATACCGTCCAGGAACTGCCGCACGCGCGGATCGCCATTCTCCTGCAACGCCTGAGCGCTGCCGTGGGCGACGATCTTTTTGTCAGCCACAATATAGGCGTAATCAGCAATACTCAGCACTTCCGGCACGTCGTGGGAAACCACCACGCAGGTGACGCCAAGGGCGCTGTTCAGCTCCGAGATTAACTTCACCAGCACGCCCATGGTGATAGGGTCCTGCCCAACGAACGGTTCATCGAACATGATTAAATCGGGTTCCAGGGCAATAGCACGCGCCAGCGCGGCGCGGCGCGCCATCCCACCCGAGAGTTCGGACGGCATAAGTTTCGCAGCCCCCCGCAACCCCACGGCTTCGAGCTTCATCATCACCGTGCTGTGCAACAGCGCAGGAGGAAGATGGGTATGCTCACGCAGCGGATAGGCCACGTTGTCAAATACGTTCATATCGGTGAATAGCGCACCCGACTGAAAGAGCATGCTCATTCGTTTGCGAACCGTGTAGAGGCGCGAGCGAGACATCTCCGGGACGTTTTCACCGTCGAAGAGAATTTCGCCGCTATCAGGGGGGATTTGCCCGCCGATAAGACGCAGCAACGTCGTTTTACCGATCCCTGACGGCCCCATGATGGCGGTGATTTTACCGCGCGGCACGGTCAGCGAAATATCATCAAATATCACCCGGTTGCCGCGAGAAAAACTGACGCCCCGGACATCGACTATATTCGCCATCGTTTGGCTCATTTATGGTTCCTTACTTACCTTGCTTCACTGCTGGCATGAAGCGTAAATCAGCCCTAAACCCCGCATTTTTACAGAATATTCACTATTGGGGTTAGCGAAAGCTGGCATTTGTTTTACTTTTCCGGCGCATAAAGTCAAAATTAGGAATTCGTCACGTCTCAGACTTCATCTGGCGCTAAAATTCGTGCGCAGTGGACCAGCGAGTATACCTGAAGAAAGGACTTTTGATGCTTTTAGCAACAGCACTGTTAATAATTGGTTTACTGTTGGTGGTCTACAGTGCTGACCGTTTGGTCTTTGCCGCATCCATTCTCTGTCGACTCATTGGCATGCCGCCCATCATTATTGGGATGACGGTGGTCAGTGTAGGCACATCGCTTCCTGAAATCATCGTTTCTGTTTCAGCCTCGTTGCATGGCCAGGTCGACCTCGCTATTGGCACCGCGATTGGCTCTAACATCGTCAATATCTTGCTGATTTTAGGCTTAGCCGCATTACTGCATCCATTTCGCGTACATTCCGATGTTTTGCGTCGTGAATTGCCGCTAATGTTAGTCGTCAGTCTGCTGGCAGGCTATGTGCTTTATGACGGGGTGCTGAGCGTCGGTGACGGTATATTCCTGCTCGCCCTGGCCGTGATCTGGTTGCTTTACAGCGTGAAGATCGCACGTCTGGCGGAAAAACAGGGTAACGATAGCCTCACGCGTGAGCATCTCGCCGAACTGCCACGGGAAGGGACCTTACCCGTCGCCCTGCTGTGGCTGGGCGTCGCGCTGATTATAATGCCAATGGCCACGCGGATGGTGGTCGATAACGCGACGGTGCTGGCGAACGCGTTTGCGATGAGCGAACTGACAATCGGTCTGACGGTCATCGCCATCGGCACCAGCCTGCCAGAGCTGGCTACCGCCATCGCCGGGGCGCGTAAAGGGGAAGATGATATCGCCATCGGCAATATCATTGGCTCGAATATTTTCAATATCGCGATCGTGACGGGGCTGCCGGCATTAATCTCACCGGGGCCGTTTAACCCTATGGTCTTCACGCGCGATTACGGTGTGATGCTGCTGGTCAGCGTAATTTTCGCCCTGCTCTGCTGGCGGCGAAAAGAGCAGATCGGCAAAGGCGCGGGCGCGCTGCTGACGGGTGGATTTATCGTATGGCTGGCGATGCTGTACTGGCTCTCGCCACTTCTCTCTGGGTAAACGGAAACGCATTATGTCGCAAATAGAATTGCAGCCGGGTTTTGACTTTCAGAAAGCAGGCAAAGACGTTCTGGAGATTGAACGTGAAGGTCTGGCGCAGTTAGATCAGTACATTAATCAGGATTTTAGTCTGGCCTGTGAGAAGATGTTCTACTGCGCCGGTAAAGTCGTGGTGATGGGGATGGGCAAATCCGGCCATATCGGGCGCAAAATGGCGGCGACCTTTGCCAGTACCGGCACGTCGTCATTCTTCGTTCATCCCGGTGAAGCCGCGCACGGTGACCTCGGCATGGTTACGCCGCAGGACGTGGTTATTGCGCTGTCCAACTCCGGGGAATCGAATGAAATCCTGGCGTTGATCCCGGTGCTGAAGCGTCTGCACGTACCGCTGATTTGCATGACCAGCCGCCCGGAAAGCAGCATGGCGCGTGCGGCAGATATTCACCTGTGCGTGAAGGTGCCGAAAGAAGCCTGTCCGCTGGGGCTGGCGCCGACCTCCAGCACAACCGCCGCGCTGGTGATGGGCGATGCCCTTGCCGTTGCGCTGCTGGAAGCCCGCGGTTTTACGCCAGAAGATTTCGCCCTGTCTCACCCCGGCGGCGCGCTCGGGCGCAAACTGCTGCTGCGGGTCAACGATATTATGCACACCGGGGATGAGATCCCGCACGTCAGCAAAGAGGCCTCTTTGCGCGACGCGTTACTGGAGATCACCCGTAAAAACCTGGGCATGACGGTTATCTGCGACGATCTGATGAAGATTCAGGGCATTTTCACCGACGGCGACCTGCGCCGGGTATTCGATATGGGTGTGGATGTCCGAACGCTGGGCATCGCTGATGTAATGACACCAGGCGGGATCCGCGTCCGTCCGGGCACGCTGGCGGTAGATGTACTGAACCTGATGCAGTCCCGTCATATTACCTCAGTGATGGTTGCCGATGGCGACCAACTGCTGGGTGTGGTACATATGCATGATCTGCTGCGCGCTGGCGTAGTGTAATGAAGGATAAGACAATGAGTAATGCGGGTGCATCCCTTGCAACCTGTTATGGCCCGGTGAGCGCCCACATGATGGCAAAGGCGGAAAATATCCGCCTGCTGATCCTCGATGTGGATGGTGTGCTCTCCGACGGTCTGATTTATATGGGCAATAACGGCGAAGAGCTGAAAGCCTTTAACGTTCGCGACGGTTACGGTATCCGCTGTGCGCTCACGTCCGGTATTGAAGTTGCAATCATCACCGGGCGGAAAGCTAAACTGGTAGAAGATCGGTGTGAAACGCTGGGCATTACCCATCTCTATCAGGGGCAGTCTGATAAGATGGTAGCCTTCCGGGATCTGTTGGGAAAACTGGCCATTGCACCAGAGAATGTGGCATACGTCGGGGATGATTTGATCGACTGGCCAGTCATGGCGGAGGTGGGTCTGAGCATCGCCGTGGCTGACGCGCACCCGCTGCTGATCCCGCGTGCTGATTATGTTACCCATATTCACGGTGGCCGCGGCGCCGTCCGTGAAGTCTGCGATCTGCTTCTGCTGGCGCAGGGCAAGCTTGATGAGGCGAAAGGGCAATCGATATGAGTAAAACCAGACGTTGGGTTATCATTCTGCTTGCGCTTGTCGCCCTGGTACTGATTGGCGTAAACCTCGCTGACCGCGAAGATACGCAAGCGGAAGTGGTTAACACGAGCGACCCGACCTATAAAAGCGATCACAGCGACACCGTGGTCTATAGCCCGGAAGGCGCGCTGAACTATCGCCTCGTTGCTCAGCATGTAGAATATTTTTCAGATGACGGTACTTCGTGGTTTACCCAACCGGTCATGACCACCTTTGATACGGACAAAGTGCCGACGTGGTCTATCAAGTCTGACCGGGCAAAACTGACAAATGACCGTATGCTTTACCTGTATGGTCACGTTGAAGTCAACGCCCTGACCGCTGACGCGCAACTGCGAAAAATTACGACGGATAACGCCCAGATCAACCTGGTCACCCAGGATGTCACGTCGCAGGATTTAGTCACCCTGTATGGCACAACATTTAATTCCAGCGGTTTAAGAATGCGCGGGAACTTACGCAGCAAAAACGCCGAGCTGATTGAAAAGGTTAGAACCTCCTATGAAATTCAAAACAAACAAACTCAGCCTTAAAGTTGTTATCGCCAGCGCGCTGCTGGCGGCCAGTCTTCCCGCGCTTGCTGTGACTGGCGACACCGAACAGCCGATTCATATTGAATCCGATACCCAGTCTCTGGATATGCAGGGTAACGTCGTCACCTTTACCGGCAACGTGGTCATGACCCAGGGCACCATCAAAATCAACGCCGACAAAGTGGTCGTTACCCGACCGGGCGGCGAGCAGGGCAAAGAGATTATCGATGGTTATGGCAACCCGGCCACCTTCTACCAGATGCAGGACAACGGCAAGCCGGTGAAAGGCCATGCCTCGCATATGCACTATGAACTGGCGAAGGATCTGGTCATCCTGACCGGTAATGCTTACCTGGAACAGCTGGACAGCAATATCAAAGGCGACAAGATCACTTATCTGGTGAAAGAGCAGAAAATGCAGGCCTCCAGTGAAAAAGGCAAACGCGTCACGACCGTTCTTGTGCCTTCGCAATTGCAGGACAAGAACAACGGCCAGGCTCCGGCACAGAAAAAGAGTAACTAATTCGTTATGGCAACTTTAACTGCAAAAAACCTCGCGAAAGCGTATAAGGGCCGCCGCGTCGTCGAAGATGTCAGTCTGACCGTCAACTCCGGCGAAATCGTGGGTTTGCTTGGCCCTAACGGGGCGGGTAAAACCACGACTTTCTACATGGTGGTGGGCATCGTCCCGCGTGACGCCGGCAACATCATCATCGATGATGAAGATATCAGTCTGCTGCCACTGCATGCCCGCGCGCGTCGTGGCATCGGCTATCTGCCGCAGGAAGCCTCCATCTTCCGCCGCTTAAGCGTGTTCGACAACCTGATGGCCGTGCTCCAGATCCGTGACGATCTGACCAGCGAGCAGCGCACTGACCGTGCGAACGAGCTGATGGAAGAGTTTCATATCGAACATCTGCGTGACAGCCTCGGTCAGGCGCTGTCCGGTGGTGAACGCCGCCGCGTTGAGATTGCGCGCGCGCTGGCAGCAAACCCGAAATTTATCCTGCTGGATGAACCGTTTGCGGGCGTTGACCCCATCTCCGTTATCGATATCAAACGTATTATTGAGCACCTGCGCGACAGCGGGCTTGGCGTACTGATCACGGACCACAACGTTCGTGAAACGCTGGCCGTGTGTGAGCGCGCCTACATAGTGAGCCAGGGCCATCTGATTGCCCACGGTACGCCGCAGCAAATCCTCGAAGATGAGCATGTTAAGCGCGTGTACCTTGGGGAAGACTTCAGACTCTGATAGGGTAGAGGTTAAGTCACGCCGAACCGGAGAAAAACGCTCTGAACATGAAGCAAGGTTTGCAATTACGGCTCAGCCAGCAACTGGCCATGACGCCGCAGCTACAACAGGCAATCCGTCTGTTGCAGCTGTCCACGTTAGAACTCCAGCAGGAGCTCCAGCAGGCGCTGGACAGCAATCCGCTGCTGGAGCAAACCGATCTTCATGACGAGGTAGACGCTCAGCAGACGCAGGACACAGAAACGCTCGACTCCGTAGATGCGCTCGAACAGAAAGAGATGCCGGAGGAACTGCCGCTGGATGCCAGCTGGGATGAAATCTACACCGCGGGTACCCCTTCCGGGACGCGTGCAGATTACCAGGACGATGAACTCCCGGTCTACCAGGGCGAAACTACCCAGTCGCTTCAGGACTACTTAATGTGGCAGGTGGAGCTGACGCCTTTCTCCGATACCGATCGCGCCATTGCCACCTCGATTGTCGATGCCGTTGACGACACGGGCTATTTGACCGTGACGCTGGACGAGATTCTGGAAAGCATCGGCGATGACGAGATTGAACTGGAAGAGATCGAAGCCGTCCTGAAACGCGTTCAGCGTTTCGACCCGATTGGCGTTGCTGCGAAAGATCTGCGCGACTGCCTTCTGATCCAGCTTTCGCAGTTTGCCAAAGAGACACCGTGGATTGACGAAGCCCGGCTCATCATCAGCGAGCATCTGGATTTGCTGGCAAATCACGACTTCCGCACCCTGATGCGCGTCACGCGCCTCAAAGAAGAGGTGCTGAAGGAAGCGGTGAATCTGATCCAGTCACTCGATCCGCGTCCGGGGCAATCTATCCAGACCAGCGAACCGGAATACGTTATTCCTGATGTGCTGGTGAGAAAACACAATGGCCGCTGGGTCGTTGAACTGAACGCCGACAGCATTCCTCGCCTGCAAATCAACCAGCAATACGCCTCCATGTGCACCAGCGCCCGTAACGACGCTGATAATCAATACATTCGCAGCAACCTTCAGGAAGCACGCTGGTTGATTAAGAGTCTGGAAAGCCGTAATGACACGCTGCTGCGCGTCAGCCGCTGTATTGTCGAACAGCAGCAGGCATTCTTTGAGCAGGGCGAAGAGTTTATGAAACCGATGGTGCTGGCGGACATCGCCCAGGCCGTCGAGATGCATGAATCAACCATTTCCCGCGTGACCACGCAGAAGTATCTGCACAGCCCACGCGGTATTTTTGAGCTTAAGTATTTCTTCTCCAGCCACGTGAACACCGAAGGCGGCGGCGAAGCCTCGTCAACAGCTATTCGCGCACTGGTGAAGAAGTTGATCGCCGCGGAGAACCCCGCGAAGCCACTCAGTGACAGTAAGTTAACCACCATGCTGTCCGATCAGGGTATTATGGTGGCACGCCGTACTGTCGCGAAGTATCGAGAGTCTTTATCCATTCCGCCGTCTAACCAGCGTAAACAACTGGTTTGACACAACCGATAAGGAAGACACTATGCAGCTCAATATCACCGGACATAACGTCGAAATTACTGAGGCTTTACGCGATTTTGTAAACGCTAAGTTCGCGAAACTCGAGCAGTATTTCGAGAGGATCAACCAGGTCTATGTTGTGTTGAAAGTGGAGAAAGTGACGCATATCTCGGATGCGACCCTGCACGTCAACGGAGGGGAACTTCATGCCAGTGCGGAAGGGCAAGACATGTACGCGGCTATCGACGGCTTGATTGATAAGCTTGCGAGACAGCTCAATAAACATAAAGATAAACTGAAACAACACTAATTGTCCGGGCAGTTAACGGGTGCAGGACGGCCTGTTGTGAAACACAACAGGCCATTTGTACAGTTAGCGCTTAGGTGAAATTATGATAAACAACGATTCCGCTCTTCAACTGAGCAATGTCCTTAACCAGGATTGTACCCGCAGTGGCGTTCACTGCCAGAGCAAAAAACGTGCGCTGGAAATCATCAGTGAGCTGGCCGCAAAACAGCTGGGTCTGCCGCCGCAGATCGTGTTTGAAGCCATTCTGACCCGTGAAAAAATGGGCAGTACCGGCATCGGCAATGGCATTGCGATCCCGCATGGCAAGCTGGAAGAAGATACGCTGCGTGCCGTGGGGGTGTTTGTGCAACTGGAAACGCCTATCGCTTTTGACGCCATCGATAACCAGCCTGTGGATCTGCTCTTCGCGCTCCTGGTTCCTGCCGATCAGACCAAAACCCACCTGCACACGCTGTCGCTGGTTGCCAAACGTCTGGCGGATAAAACCATTTGTCGTCGACTGCGCTCAGCTCAAAGTGATGAAGAGCTTTATCAAATTATCACTGAAGCAGAAGGCAATCAGGATGAGGCATAATCGGGAAAGGGCCTTCAGAACGGCTTCCCTGAGGAGAAACGGAACATGGTGCTGATGATCGTCAGCGGTCGTTCGGGGTCCGGGAAGTCCGTGGCCCTGCGCGCGCTGGAAGACATGGGATTTTACTGCGTAGATAACCTGCCGGTAGTGCTGTTACCCGATCTGGCGCGGACGCTGGCGGACAGGCAAATCTCTGCCGCCGTCAGTATTGACGTGCGTAACATGCCGGAATCGCCGGAAATCTTCGAGCAGGCAATGAACAGCCTGCCGGAGTGCTTCTCGCCTCAGCTCTTGTTCCTGGACGCTGACCGCAACACGCTGATCCGCCGTTACAGCGATACACGTCGTTTGCATCCGCTCTCGAGTAAAAATCTTTCGCTGGAAAGCGCCATCGATAAAGAGAGCGATCTGCTTGAGCCGCTGCGTTCCCGGGCCGACCTGATTGTCGACACTTCAGAAATGTCCGTCCACGAGCTGGCGGAAATGCTGCGTACTCGCTTACTCGGCAAGCGCGAGCGCGAACTGACGATGGTGTTTGAATCCTTCGGCTTTAAGCACGGTATCCCTATCGATGCGGATTACGTTTTTGATGTGCGTTTCCTGCCGAACCCACACTGGGATCCGAAACTGCGTCCGATGACCGGTCTGGATAAGCCGGTGGCGGCGTTCCTCGACCGACACACAGAAGTACACAATTTTATCTACCAGACGCGAAGCTACCTTGAGCTATGGTTACCTATGCTGGAGACAAACAATCGTAGCTACCTGACGGTGGCGATTGGCTGTACCGGCGGTAAACATCGTTCGGTCTACATTGCCGAACAGCTGGCCGATTACTTCCGCTCACGCGGGAAGAACGTTCAGTCCCGTCATCGCACGCTGGAAAAACGCAAAACATGACCGTAAAACAGACCGTCGAAATCACCAATAAGCTGGGCATGCATGCGCGCCCGGCGATGAAGCTGTTTGAACTGATGCAGGGTTTTGATGCTGAGGTGCTGCTGCGCAACGATGAGGGAACCGAGGCAGAAGCCAACAGCGTGATTGCGCTGCTGATGCTGGATTCTGCCAAAGGCCGCCAGATTGAAGTTGAAGCCACCGGCCCGCAGGAAGAAGAAGCGCTGGCGGCAGTGATTGCCCTGTTTAACGCCGGGTTTGACGAAGATTAACGTTCGCCACGTCGGCGGGTAGCGCTGCGCTTACCCGCTTTACATAAGATTATTTCGCTCCATAAACCCTTCCCCACCCAGCTGACGCATCTGGCGCATAATCCACGCCTGGCGGCTTCGCACGTAGCCTGACGGCGCGCTGGCCTTAAAACGCAGCGGGTTCGGCAGCACGGCGGCAAGCAGTGCCGCTTCGGACATAGTCAGCCTGCTGGCGGGCTTGCCAAAATAGCGCTGCGATGCCGCTTCGACGCCAAACACGCCGTCACCAAACTCCGCGATATTCAGGTAGACGGTCAAAATGCGTTTTTTGCTCCACACCGTCTCGACGCCCAGCGTCAGCCCGGCCTCCAGCCCTTTTCTCACCCAGCTGCGACCGTCCCATAAGAACAGATTTTTTACCGTCTGCTGAGAAAGCGTCGACGCACCGCGGACGCGGTTTTCATGACGTTCATTATGATCCAGCGCCTTCTCGATAGCCGCCACGTCAAAACCCCAGTGCTCCGGGAATTTCTGATCTTCTGCCGCAATGACCGCCAGCCCCATCCACGGGGAGATTTCATCCATGCCGACCCAGTCTGAGTGGGCAACATAGCCAAAATCACCCGAGAGCCAGGCGCTAATCTGCCGCTCTGCCATCACGGCCGAGAACGGGACGGGCAGGATGCTGAACAGCGCAATGCCTCCGCCCCAAAAAACGGCCAGGACCAGCACAATACGCAGCAGGATCCGTTTTAACCACCCGCCAGGGGATAATTTACGGCTCATTCGGTAAGAACCAGCACTCTGTCCACCAGCTTTTCAATGCCTGCAGCAGCCTCGGCAATGTTCTGCGCCAGCATATACGCCGGCGTGGTGACGATTTTATTGTCCTCATCCACCACAATGTCGTCTACCGGACATGGCACGTGTTCGCCGCCCATATCTTCGACAATTTCAGCAGTATCAATGTCGGTTCCGATCGTGAGCCGCAGCGGGAAATCAAAAATCTTCGGCAGCATGGCTGGCGCAATGCAGATAAAGCCCTGCGGCTTACCTGCCGCATGCATCGCCAGCGATAGCGCTTTCAAATCGGGATCGACATGGCACGCCGCGCCTTGCGTTGCAAACGTGCTCAGGTTTTTCGCCGCGCCAAAGCCGCCCGGCACGATGAGCGCATCTAGCTCAGCCGCATCGGCCTGTACCAGCGGATGAATATCCCCGCGCACAATACGCGCCGCTTCAATCAGCACGTTACGGCTTTCCGCCATTGACTCGCCGGTAAGATGATTAACCACGTCTGCCTGCGTTTTATCCGGAGCGAAGCAGATAACGTCGGCCCCCTGGCGCGATAATGCCAGCAGCGTTAATACGGTTTCATGTATCTCTGAACCATCGTAAACGCCACATCCGCTCAGCACGACACCCACTTTCTTCATTCTGACGATCCTTCTATGCAACTCGCTGAAGCACATTAAAAATTCTGATTAAAACGCTATGCTTCACACATTTCACTGATTCATGTAACAAACTGTTTAAGATTTGCTATCTTATCTGCGTGCGGCCTTAATTTTCAGGCGGCGTCCATGCGAAAACAACCCATAAAAATCAGGCGCAGCCACGATTTCCCTGGTGTTGGCGCAGTATTCGCGCACCCCGGTATAGCCGGGGTCATTTTTTTCGGGATTCTACCCAGGCTTTCAGCACTGCCACATCGTTTTGCCACTCTTGTTTCATCTCTTCAACCCAATCACCTACGTTATCTTCCCAGGCAGGTAAATCAGGCGACTGAATCTGTTGGCCCAGTTGCTGGAGATGGCGTAACCCGACTGAACCAGCTGCGCCTTTGATTTTATGTCCCTCTTCGACGATGCCCTTCTGGTCACGCGCCGTCAGGTTGGATTCGAGCACGTTCAGATAGCCCGGCATCATTTTTTCGAACACGGCCAGGCCATCGGTGATCAGTTTGGGTCCCACCAGATCGATATACTGCTCCAGCATGGCGGTATCCAGTATCGTT
The DNA here is from genome assembly GCF_050030745.1 of Enterobacter cloacae complex sp. 402C9. Taxonomy (NCBI): domain Bacteria; kingdom Pseudomonadati; phylum Pseudomonadota; class Gammaproteobacteria; order Enterobacterales; family Enterobacteriaceae; genus Enterobacter; species Enterobacter cloacae complex sp. 402C9. The sequence continues at coordinate 4,161,821 of NZ_JBLGUW010000001.1, forward strand.
TGGGTTTTAGCGCTATCAACAGACGTCATGGTGCTCTCCTCTTCATCACAGGTATCCCAGAACTTCTTGATCATCGCCGTCAGGGCAGGTACTGCCAGCGGCTTGCTGAGCACGTCGTCCATACCGGCCTCGAGGTACTCTTTTTTATCTTTCAACACGTTTGCGGTCAACGCAACCAGCGGCGGCAACTCGTCAGGAGCATATTTGCGCGTCAGCTCGCGGGAGATATCCAGCCCGGTCATGTCCGGTAGCTGAATATCGAGCAGCACCAGGTCGTACTCGCCCGGCGTGAACATCTCCAGCGCGGCTTTGCCGGTCATCGCGACATCCACGCTGTTACCGAGTTTTTCCAGTACCGACCGGGCGACAATGACGTTCAGCTCAATATCTTCAACCAGCAGGACGTGCAGGGCTGGAAGCGGCATATCATCGTTCTCAAACGTATCTTCCACTTCTTCAGCAACTGCAGGGGCGTGGATGGTAAGCGTAAAGGTGGAGCCTTTACCCGGCTGGCTGGCAACGGTGATATCCCCACCCATACTTTTCGCCAGACGTTTCGACACCGCCAGGCCAATGCCCGTGCCGGTCGCCGGTTTACCGCCGTGGCTGTCTTTAACCTGATAATACATGGCGAAGATCTTATCCTGCTCATCCTGAGGAATGCCGATACCCGAGTCCTCAACTTCAAAGTGCAGCATGTCCCCCTCATCATAGCGAATGCGCACCGCAACCTGTCCCTTCTGGGTAAACTTCACGGCGTTGCTGATGAGATTCCACAGGATCTGACGCAGACGCGTGCCGTCCGTCACCACTTTATGCGGCAGCGGCAGCGTCGGTTCCATCACGAAGCTCAACCCTTTCTGCTGGGCCTGCAAACCTGACAGGTTCTCCAGGTCCGCGAGGAAGCCGGTAAAATCAACCGGCTGGTTGTCGAGCTGAACCTTACGTCGCTCCATCTTATCCATGTCGATAATATCATTGAAGATATTGCCCAGCGTGACCGCCGAGACGTGGATCGTTTTGAGGTATTTTTCCTGCTCGCTGGTCAGGTCGGTATCCAGCAGAATACGGCTCAGCCCCACGATACCGTTTAGCGGCGTACGAAGCTCATGGCTGATGGTGGAGATGAAGGTGGTCTTGTCACGACTGGCGCGCTCCAGCGCATCCTGATATCGCTTACGCTCGGTGATATCACGGCCAAAGCCCATCAGACCATGACGTTTACCCACCCGATCGTAATAAGGCACTTTGCGGATTTCAAAGCAGGCTTTGCGCCCGTCGGGATAATCCAGCCACTGCTCATAGGTCAACGAGACGTTATGACGGAACACCTTTTCATCCGTCTCCATCACTTTTGCCGCCGCCTCTTCGGAATAGACATCCTGAGGTTTCAGGTGGATCAGCTGCTTTTCGCTTTTCCCGGTCAACAGTTCCATGGCCCGGTTACAGCCGGAGAACTCTTTATCTTCATTACGGTAGAACACCAGATCCGGCGACGCATCGAGGAACGAGCGCAGGAAAGAGGATTGCTGTTCAAGCTGGATCTGCGTGACCTCACGCTCTTTCATCTCAATTTTCAGCTGCTCCAGCGTGGTCTGACGCTCGGCTTCCGCCTTCTCACGGTCTGAAATTTCCTGATTCAGCTGGGCAATGTTGTCCTTGAGCTGAACGTTGAGTTTAAGATCGCGCTCGCGCATCTCTTCCAGCTTATCCACCAGTTTCGATAAACGCTGTCGGGACTCTTCCAGCTGCTCAACCACCACGGAGAGGAAATAGACCGCCCATGGGGTGATCAGCAGGCCAAAGAAAATAGAGCGGATCACGTCGATGCTCTCGACCTGACCATGCAGAACCATGGTCACGGCCATTTGCACGACGATGGCCAGAACGACCAGCGCCAGCGCCAGCAGCATGGAAAAACGCACCAGCCCGAGCTTCATCATCAGGTCGACGTAGTACTGGGCCAGCATTCGAATTTGCTTCATAGAGGATCCCTTCACGACTTTATCGCTCAATAATACTCAAATTCACGGCGAGGCGTTGAAGGTTGTGAGAAAAAGTGCGGGGTGAAACAGGAGATTAGCCTCGCCCCCGGGCAAGCGGGAGCGAGGAAGAAGGTTTATCAGGAGCGTTTTAGCAGCATCCAGAGGCTGATCAGGAAGAAACTGGCGCTCGGCAACAGCGCGCCGATAATTGGCGGAATGCCATACACCAGCGTCAGCGGACCAAAAATCTGATCGAGGACATAGAACACGAAACCAAAGCTGATACCGGTTACCACGCGAACCCCCATCGGCACGCTACGTAGCGGTCCAAAGATGAACGACAGCGCCATCAGCATCATCACCGCCACGGACAGCGGCTGGAAGATTTTGCTCCACATGTTGAGCTGGTAACGCCCCGCATCCTGCCCGCTCGATTTCAGATACTTCACGTAGTTATGCAGACCGCTGATGGAGAGCGCATCGGGGTCAAGCGCCACGACGCCGAGCTTGTCCGGCGTCAGGTCGGTTTTCCAGGTACCGCTAACGGTCTGCGAACCGGTGATCTGTTTCGGGTTAGTCAGGTCAGATTCATCAACCTGGGATAACCGCCACAGCTTGTTGTTTGCATCAAATTTAGCAGAGGCGGCATAACGCACTGACTGCAAACGACGATCGTTATTGAAAGCATAGATACTCACGCCACCCAGCTCGTCATCCCCTTTCACGCGTTCGATATAGACGAAGTTCTGGCCATCTTTCGCCCATAATCCCTGCTGCGTGGAGAGCAGAGAACCGCCGTACATCGCCTGAGCACGGTAGTTACGCGCCATCTGTTCGCCCTGCGGCGCGACCCATTCGCCGATCGCCATGGTCAGCAGCACCAGCGGGATCGCGGTTTTCATCACCGACAGCGCAACCTGCATACGGGTAAAGCCCGATGCCTGCATCACCACCAGTTCGCTACGCTGAGCCAGCATCCCCAGGCCCAGCAGCGCACCCAGCAGGGCCGCCATCGGGAAGAAGATCTGCACATCTTTTGGTACGCTGAGCAGGGTGTACATCCCGGCGCCCAACGCGTCGTAACTCCCCTGCCCGGCTTTTTTCAGCTGGTCGACAAATTTGATAATACCCGAGAGCGACACCAGCATGAACAGGGTCATCATGATGGTGGTAAAAATTGTTTTACCGATATAGCGGTCAAGTACGCCAAACGCCTGCATTAGATGGCTCCTTTACGCGTAAACCGGGCACGAAGACGACGCACAGGCACCGTGTCCCACAAGTTGAGTCCGACTGCCAGCAGCAGATACAAACCATTCACGACCCAGGTCCAGATCATCGGGTCAATTTTTCCTTTCCCGCCGTTAGACTTGATTGAGGTTTGCAGCAGGAAGAACACCAGATACAGCAGCATCGCTGGCAGCATCGACAGCACGCGGCCCTGGCGCGGGTTTACCACGCTCAACGGAACCACCATCAGCGCCATCATAAATACGGTGAATACCAGCGTGATACGCCAGTGCAGTTCAGCACGCGCACGATCGGTATCAGTATTCATTAAGGTGCGCATATCCATCTGCTCAGTATCCGTTGGATCGAGCGCGACGGCCTGGTGACCAATGATGGCCTGGTAGTTCTGGAAATCGGTGATACGGAAGTCACGCAGCATAGCCGTGCCTTCGAAACGCGTTCCTTTGTTCAGCGTGACAACCTGAGAGCCGTCTTTACGCTGCGCCAGCTGACCGGAATCCGCCACTACCACAGAAGGGCGCGCGTTACCTTTTGGGCGCAGTTGAGCAAGAAACACGTCATTGAAGCGGTTGCCATCGACGCTTTCGATAAACAGCACGGAGTTACCGTCGGTCGCCTGCTGGAACTGTCCCTGCGCCAGCGCCGCCAGCCCCGGGTTAGCTTTTGCTTCCGCCAGCACCTCATCCTGATGACGGGACGAGGTCGGCCCCGCCCACATGACGTTAACCGCGGCAACAATGCCCGTAAACAGCGCCAGCACCATGGCTGCCTTTACCAGTACGGCCTTACTGAGGCCGCAGGCATGCATCACGGTGATTTCACTTTCGGTATAGAGCTTACCCAGGGTCATCAGCAGACCAAGGAACAGGCTTAACGGCAGGATAAGCTGCGCCATTTCCGGCACGCCAAGCCCGAGCAGGGAAAGCACCAGATTCGTTGGGATTTCGCCATCAACTGCCGCGCCGAGGATCCTGACCAGCTTCTGACAGAAAAAGATCAGAAGGAGGATAAAGAGGATCGCCAGTTGGCTCTTCAGCGTCTCCCGAACCAGATATCTTATGATTATCACTTTAAATACGCCCGTTAAAACTCGTCTTATGCAGGAATTTAGCTTGTTTCATGGCTTAAACGTCATTTATTCTCTTGAGTCGTCGAAATCATCGCTAAGATTAAAAAACCCGGCGGATTCGCGCTTCATGACATTTATTGACGTGTCGAAACCGTAGTAACGTAAGATTAACACGAAGTCACCACAACGGCGGACATGAGTTACGAAAGGTTTCAATTCTATCCGTAGCCGCCGCCGTTGTCTTTAAGATTCAGGAGCGTAGTGCATGGAGTTCAGTGTAAAAAGCGGTAGCCCGGAGAAACAGCGGAGTGCCTGCATCGTTGTGGGCGTCTTTGAACCACGCCGACTCTCCCCGATCGCCGAGCAACTCGATAAAATCAGCGACGGCTATATCAGCGCCCTGCTGCGCCGTGGCGAACTGGAAGGCAAACCAGGGCAGACCCTGTTGCTGCACCACGTTCCAAACGTCCTGTCCGAGCGTATTCTGCTGATTGGCTGCGGTAAAGAACGTGAGCTTGATGAGCGCCAGTACAAGCAGGTTATTCAGAAAACCATTAATACACTGAATGATACTGGTTCGATGGAAGCCGTCTGCTTCCTCACGGAGCTGCACGTTAAGGGCCGCAACACGTACTGGAAAGTACGCCAGGCCGTCGAAACCGCAAAAGAGAGCCTCTACAGCTTTGACCAGTTGAAGACCACCAAAAGCGAGCCGCGTCGCCCGCTGCGTAAAATGGTCTTTAACGTGCCAACCCGTCGCGAGCTGACCAGCGGCGAGCGCGCCATTCAGCACGGTCTGGCGATTGCTGCCGGTATTAAAGCGGCAAAAGATCTTGGCAATATGCCGCCAAACATCTGTAACGCCGCGTACCTGGCGTCACAGGCGCGCCAGCTGGCTGACGCCTACAGCAAGAACGTCATCACCCGCGTTATCGGCGAACAGCAGATGAAAGAGCTGGGGATGCACTCTTATCTGGCGGTCGGTAACGGCTCCCAGAACGAATCCCTGATGTCGGTCATCGAATACAAAGGCAATCCGTCTGATGACGCGCGTCCGATCGTGCTCGTTGGCAAAGGGCTGACCTTCGACTCCGGCGGTATTTCCATCAAGCCTTCAGAAGGCATGGATGAGATGAAGTACGACATGTGTGGCGCGGCGGCGGTTTACGGCGTCATGCGCATGGTCGCGGAACTTCAGTTGCCCATCAACGTGATCGGCGTGCTGGCGGGCTGCGAAAACATGCCTGGCGGCCGCGCTTATCGCCCGGGTGATGTGCTGACTACCATGTCCGGCCAGACCGTTGAAGTGCTGAACACCGACGCCGAAGGCCGTCTGGTGCTGTGCGACGTGCTGACCTACGTTGAGCGTTTCGAACCTGAAGCGGTTATCGACGTAGCTACCCTGACCGGCGCCTGCGTGATTGCGCTGGGGCATCACATCACCGGCCTGATGTCGAACCACAATCCGCTGGCGCATGAGCTGATCGGCGCGTCCGAGCAGGCTGGCGACCGCGCATGGCGTCTGCCGCTGGGGGACGAGTTCCAGGAACAGCTGGAGTCTAACTTCGCGGACATGGCGAACATTGGTGGTCGTCCTGGCGGCGCAATTACCGCAGGCTGCTTCCTGGCGCGCTTCACCCGCAAGTACAACTGGGCGCACCTGGACATTGCGGGGACCGCATGGCGCTCCGGTAAAGCCAAAGGCGCGACCGGACGTCCGGTGGCGCTGCTGTCGCAGTTCCTGCTCAATCGCGCGGGTTTTAACGGCGACGAGTGATGAAAAACGCCGGGTAGCGGCTTCGCCTTACCCGGCCTACAACGTCACTCAACCGTAGGCCGGGTAAGCGTAGCGCCACCCGGCTTTGCATTTAAATCCACGACAAGAAACCCCATATATGAAGAATGCAACGTTCTACCTTCTGGACAATGACACCCATCAGGATGGCCTCAGCGCCGTTGAACAACTGGTGTGTGAAATTGCTGCAGAACGTTGGCGCGCAGGTAAACGCGTCCTGATTGCCTGTGAAGATGAGCAGCAGGCGATTCGTCTGGATGAAGCGCTATGGGCGCGCCCGCCGGAGAGTTTTGTTCCGCATAACCTGTCGGGCGAAGGTCCACGCGGCGGGGCACCGGTGGAGATTGCCTGGCCGCAAAAACGCAACAGCAGCGCGCGCGACATTCTCATTAGCCTGCGGACAGACTTTGCAGATTTTGCCACCGCTTTCACAGAAGTGGTAGACTTTGTCCCTTACGAAGAATCTTTGAAACAGCTGGCGCGCGAACGCTACAAAGCGTACCGCCTGGCCGGTTTTAACCTGAATACGGCAACCTGGAAATAATGGAAAAGACATATAACCCACGCGATATCGAACAGCCGCTTTACGAGCACTGGGAACAGCAGGGCTATTTCAAGCCTAACGGCGACGAAAGCAAAGAGTCCTTCTGCATCATGATCCCGCCGCCGAACGTCACCGGCAGTTTGCATATGGGGCATGCTTTCCAGCAGACCATCATGGATACCATGATCCGCTACCAGCGTATGCAGGGTAAAAACACCCTGTGGCAGGCGGGGACTGACCACGCGGGTATCGCGACCCAGATGGTGGTTGAGCGTAAAATTGCCGCTGAAGAGGGTAAAACCCGCCACGACTACGGTCGCGACGCGTTTATCGACAAAATCTGGCAGTGGAAAGCGGAATCCGGCGGCACTATTACCCGTCAGATGCGCCGTCTCGGCAACTCCGTGGACTGGGAGCGTGAGCGCTTCACCATGGACGAAGGCCTGTCCAACGCCGTGAAAGAAGTCTTTGTGCGCCTGTACAAAGAAGACCTGATTTACCGTGGCAAACGCCTGGTCAACTGGGACCCGAAACTGCGTACCGCCATCTCTGACCTGGAAGTGGAAAACCGCGAGTCTAAAGGCTCCATGTGGCACATCCGCTATCCGCTGGCCGACGGCGCGAAAACCGCCGACGGTAAAGATTACCTGGTGGTGGCGACCACCCGTCCGGAAACCCTGCTGGGCGATACCGGCGTGGCCGTTAACCCGGAAGATCCGCGCTATAAAGATCTGATCGGCAAATTTGTGGTGCTGCCGCTGGTGAACCGCCGTATTCCGATTGTGGGCGACGAACACGCCGACATGGAAAAAGGCACCGGCTGCGTGAAAATTACCCCAGCGCACGACTTTAACGACTATGAAGTCGGTCGTCGCCATCAACTTCCGATGATCAACATTCTGACCTTCGACGGCGATATCCGCGAAAGCGCAGAAGTGTACGACACCAAAGGCAACGAATCCGACGTTTATTCCAGCGACATCCCGGCTGAGTTCCAGAAGCTGGAGCGCTTTGCCGCGCGTAAAGCCGTCGTAGCCGCCGTTGACGCGCTCGGCCTGCTGGAAGAGATTAAACCTCACGATCTGACCGTGCCGTACGGCGACCGTGGCGGCGTAGTTATCGAGCCAATGCTGACCGACCAGTGGTACGTGCGTGCCGACGTGCTGGCGAAACCGGCTGTGGAAGCGGTTGAGAACGGCAGCATTCAGTTCGTGCCGAAGCAGTACGAAAACATGTACTTCTCCTGGATGCGCGATATTCAGGACTGGTGTATCTCCCGTCAGCTGTGGTGGGGTCACCGTATCCCGGCGTGGTACGACAATGAAGGCAACGTCTACGTTGGCCGCACCGAAGAGGAAGTGCGTCAGGAAAACAACCTGGGCGCTGACGTTGCGCTGCGCCAGGACGAAGACGTGCTGGATACCTGGTTCTCCTCCGCGCTGTGGACCTTCTCGACCCTCGGCTGGCCGGAAAATACCGACGCGCTGCGTCAGTTCCACCCAACCAGCGTGATGGTCTCCGGCTTCGACATCATCTTCTTCTGGATCGCCCGCATGATCATGATGACCATGCACTTCATCAAAGACGAAGATGGCAAGCCGCAGGTTCCGTTCCATACCGTTTACATGACCGGCCTGATCCGCGACGACGAAGGCCAGAAGATGTCCAAATCCAAGGGTAACGTTATCGACCCGCTGGACATGGTTGATGGTATCTCTCTGGAAGAGCTGCTGGAAAAACGTACCGGCAACATGATGCAGCCGCAGCTGGCGGAGAAAATCCGCAAGCGTACCGAGAAGCAGTTCCCGAACGGGATCGAATCTCACGGTACCGACGCCCTGCGCTTCACCCTGGCGGCGCTGGCCTCCACCGGTCGTGACATCAACTGGGATATGAAGCGTCTCGAAGGTTACCGTAACTTCTGTAACAAGCTGTGGAACGCCAGCCGCTTCGTGCTGATGAACACCGAAGATCAGGATTGCGGCTTTAACGGCGGCGAAATGACCCTGTCTCTGGCAGACCGCTGGATCCTGGCGGAATTTAACCAGACGGTGAAAGCGTTCCGCGACGCGCTGGACAGTTACCGCTTCGACATCGCGGCAGGCATCCTGTACGAATTCACCTGGAACCAGTTCTGTGACTGGTATCTGGAGCTGGCGAAGCCGGTCATGAACGGCGGCACTGAGGCAGAGCTGCGCGGTACGCGTAATACGCTGATTACCGTTCTGGAAGGTCTGCTGCGCCTTGCGCACCCGATCATTCCGTTCATCACCGAAACCATCTGGCAGCGCGTGAAGGTGATTGCCGGTATTAACGCCGATACCATCATGCTCCAGCCGTTCCCGGCATTCGATGCCGCGAAAGTGGATGAAGCCGCGTCTGCGGATACCGAGTGGCTGAAACAGGCGATCGTTGCGGTACGTAACATCCGCGCGGAAATGAACATCGCTCCGGGTAAACCACTGGAGCTGCTGCTGCGCGGTTGCAGCGAAGCTGCCGTTCGTCGCGTCACCGAGAACAACACCTTCCTGAAAACCATGGCGCGTCTGGAAAGCATCACCGTGCTGCCTGCCGATAATAAAGGTCCGGTTTCCGTCACCAAAATCATCGATGGCGCGGAGCTGTTGATCCCGATGGCGGGCCTGATCGACAAAGACGCTGAGCTGGCTCGTCTGGCGAAAGAAGTGGCGAAAGTCGACGTGGAAATTGGCAAAATCGAAAGCAAACTGGCGAACGAGGGCTTTGTGGCCCGCGCGCCGGAAGCGGTCATCGCCAAAGAGCGTGAGCGTCTGGTTGCCTTCGCCGATGCGAAGACCAAACTGATCGAGCAGCAGGCGGTTATCGCAGCCCTGTAATGCTTTTACCCCTTACGCTTCAGGGCGTAAGGGGTATCCTTCCTGAAAACTCCTCGCTTGCACTCCCCTTTCTGCGGTGCTATTAACAGCAGTTGTGTGTCAATTTTTGTCATGAGTAATGCTATGAGCGTGATTACCCCCGTCGCGACGACAATGCGTCGGATCACTGAGCAGGACAACCCGGCTATCGCCGCCGTTATCCGCACGGTATCGGCCGAATATGGCCTGACCGCCGACAAAGGCTACACCGTGGCCGATCCCAATCTGGACGAACTTTTTCAGCTGTACAGCCAGCCGGGCCATGCCTATTGGGTCATCGAGCAGGACGGCCAGGTCGTGGGCGGCGGCGGCATTGCCCCCCTGCTCTGCAGCGAGCCGGATATCTGTGAACTCCAGAAAATGTATTTCCTGCCAACGATACGCGGACAAGGCCTGGCGAAAAAGCTGGCGCTGGTCGCCCTGGAACATGCACGCTCACAGGGCTTTAAACGTTGCTACCTTGAAACCACCGCTTTCCTTAAAGAGGCCATTGGCCTGTATGAGCATCTGGGCTTTGAGCATATCGATGCCCCACTGGGCTGCACGGGCCACGTGGACTGCGAAGTCAGGATGCTGAAAAGTCTGTAAGTTTCGTTCCTGCCGTCTTCTGTTAAGCGTCTGTAAACTGAATGCTCTACACTCACAGTTCACACCAAAACAGGGGAAACGCGATGTCGAAGATAAAAAGCTACGCCGCACCGCAGGCGGGTGCAGAACTTGAGCTGTACGAGTACGATGCGGGCGAACTAAAAGCGGAAGACGTCGAAGTACAGGTGGATTACTGCGGGATCTGCCATTCAGACCTCTCGATGATCGACAATGAATGGGGCTTTTCCAGCTATCCGCTGGTTGCCGGGCACGAAGTCATTGGCCGCGTCGTGGCGCTCGGCAGCGCCGCGCAGGACAAAGGGCTGAAAGTGGGCCAGCGCGTGGGTATCGGCTGGACGGCACGCAGCTGCGGCCACTGCGACGCCTGTATTAGCGGTAACCAGATCAACTGCCTTGAGGGCGCTACGCCGACCATCCTGAACAAGGGTGGTTTCGCCGATAAACTACGCGCCGACTGGCAATGGGTTATCCCGCTGCCGGACAGCATTGATATTGAATCAGCAGGTCCGCTGCTGTGTGGCGGTATCACCGTATTTAAACCGCTGCTGATGCATCACGTAACTGCCACCAGCCGCGTGGGCGTGATCGGTATTGGCGGGCTGGGGCATATTGCCATCAAACTGCTGCACGCGATGGGCTGTGAAGTGACAGCGTTCAGCTCTAACCCGGCGAAAGAGCAGGAAGTGCTGGCGATGGGTGCGGATAAAGTGGTGAACAGTCGCGATCCCGAGGCGCTCACCGCCCTGGCAGGTCAGTTTGACCTGATCATCAACACCGTCAACGTCGATCTCGACTGGCAGCCATACTTTGAGGCCCTGGCCTACGGTGGTAACTTCCACACCGTGGGTGCGGTGATGAAGCCGCTGCCGGTTCCGGCGTTTACCCTGATCGGCGGCGATCGCAGCGTATCCGGATCTGCTACCGGCACGCCATATGAGTTACGCAAGCTGATGAAGTTTGCCGGACGCACAAAAGTGGCGCCGACCACCGAACTGTATCCGATGTCAAAAATCAACGAAGCAATCCAGCACGTGCGCGACGGCAAAGCCCGCTACCGCGTGGTGTTGAAAGCGGATTTCTGATGTGAGTTTGCCGGGTGGTGGCTTCGCCTGACCCGGCCTACTTTCACTGCCGCGCCAATACGTTAAGTACTTCCGCCACCGCGACCGCTCCCGGATCCATCACCCCATCCAGGTTCTCTTTATTGACATACGACGAGCGTCCCGCGCCGGCTTTCGCCATTTTCGCCGTTGCTTCGGCACCCTGCTGCGCAGCCTGCGCCGCCGTCCGCAGATCGCCATCCCTTAACGCCTCCAGCGCCGGTTGCAGGGCGTCGATCAGCGTGCGATCCCCAAGATCGGCCCCGCCATACTGCTTCATCTGCGCCAGTCCGCTCAACAATGCTTCTGGTAGCGGCTGTCCATCGTGAAGCTTTTGTCCTGCCGCCGTGAAGAAGATCGACATCAGCACCCCGCTCGACCCGCCCATTACCGTAGCCAGCCGCTCCCCCACCAGCAGGAGTAATGTCGGCACGTCGTTAAGGGGCAGGTTGTTCTCCTCAAGTCGCTGCGCAATATCCCGCGCCCCTTGCGCAAAGGTGGAGCCCGTATCGCCATCGCCTACTTTGGCATCCAGCGCGTTGAGGCGGTTTTCCAGCTGGATCAATGTCTTCGTTACCGAAGCGACGGCCTCGCTCACCTGCGGATTGTCCGATGGGGTATATTCCACGCGGTCACGAAGGGCGCTATGGGGGACGGTACGCAGGGGCGCGAACGCGACGGGCTTCTGCCAGCCCAGCGTCTCGACCTCGGCGTGTATCGCCTTCTCGAAGAAATCGCTGAGCTTTAACAGCGTTAGCGAAAACCCTTTCATATCCAGCGCACTCACCAGCGGCGCCGGGCCAATCAGATACGCTATGTTCTCTTTCAGCGCCGAATGCGCCAGCTCTTTGGTGAGCAGAGCCATCTCCAGCGCTGACACGCCGCCGAGGTTGTTGATCAGCACCGCAAAGCGCCCGTCCCCCACCTGCGCGCGTAACGGCGTCACCAGCGTGTCGATAATGGCTTTGCTGTTTTGCGTATCCACCACCGATGCCCCCGGCTCGCCGTGAATGCCCAAACCCAGCTCGACATGGCCTTGTTTTATGCGCCCCTCTTCATCATCGCTGCCCGGCAGGTTGCACGTTTGCATCGCCACGCCCAGGCTCCAGAGGTTATCGCAGGCCTGTTGCGCTATATCCCGCACGTCGTTTAGCGATTTCCCCTGCTCTGCCGCATATCCCGCAATCTTATGCACCAGCGCCGTTCCCGCGATACCACGCGGCTGCTTGTTATCCGGCAGGGCAATATCATCCGCGACGATAACCATCTCCACCTTCAGGCCGTAGCGTTTGGCTTTTTCCGCCGCCAGGCCAAAGTTAAGCCGGTCGCCGGTGTAGTTTTTCACAATCAGCAGGCAGCCACGATCGCCCGTCACCGCCACAATGGCATTGAGGACCGCATCCACGCTTGGGGAGGCGAACAAATCGCCACACACCGCTGCGGTAAGCATGCCTTTACCGACGAACCCGGCATGTGCCGGTTCATGGCCGGAGCCGCCACCGGAGATCACCGCCACGCGGCTTTTATCCCAGTCGCCGCGTGCCACCACGCGGATGGCCGGATCGATATCCAGTTTGACGAGATTACCGTGCGGCGCGGAGAGAAGTATGCCTTCAATGGCATCGTTGACAAGCTGTTTGCGGTCGTTAAAAAAGAATCTGGACATAGTTTCCCAAAATTTTGTTTACCGTATGCAAAAGCATAGTCCGCACTGGATAATGCGCCGCAAAGTGAGGAATTTACGCAGACATTTTGCCGTCAGGTTGCCTATACTCCACCCAGGACTACGAGAGGACGTGCATCATGAGTACACCATTGTTAATCGCCAGGACGCTGGAAAAAGAGCTGTTTTTACTGCCCGCGATGGCGAACCGTCATGGCCTGATCACCGGCGCGACCGGGACGGGAAAAACCGTCACCCTGCAAAAGCTGGCTGAGTCGTTGTCCGAGGCTGGCGTGCCGGTTTTTATGGCTGACGTGAAGGGCGATTTAACCGGGGTGGCTCAGGAAGGCACGGCGTCAGAAAAACTGCTCGAGCGCCTGAAAAATATCGGCATCACGGACTGGACGCCGCACGGTAATCCAGTGGTGGTCTGGGATATCTTCGGCGAAAAAGGGCATCCGGTGCGCGCCACCGTCTCCGACCTCGGCCCTTTGCTGCTGGCCCGTCTGCTTAATCTTAACGACGTGCAGTCCGGGGTGCTGAACATTATCTTCCGTATCGCCGACGATCAGGGCTTACTGCTGCTCGACTTCAAAGATCTGCGCGCCATCACCCAGTACATTGGCGATAACGCCAAATCCTTCCAGAACCAGTACGGCAATATCAGCAGCGCCTCGGTGGGCGCCATTCAGCGCGGGCTCCTGACGCTGGAGCAACAGGGCGCCGAGCATTTCTTCGGCGAGCCAATGCTGGATATCAAAGACTGGATGCGCACCGACAGCAGCGGCAAAGGCATCATCAACATTCTGAGCGCAGAGAAGCTCTACCAGATGCCGAAGCTCTACGCCGCCAGCCTGCTGTGGATGCTCTCTGAACTCTACGAACAACTGCCGGAAGCAGGCGATCTGGAAAAACCCAAACTGGTGTTCTTCTTTGACGAAGCGCACCTGTTGTTTAACGACGCGCCGCAGGTGCTGCTGGATAAAATTGAACAGGTTATCCGCCTGATCCGCTCCAAAGGCGTCGGGGTCTGGTTTGTGTCGCAAAACCCGTCGGATATTCCGGACAACGTACTGGGGCAACTGGGTAACCGCGTGCAGCACGCCCTGCGCGCCTTTACGCCAAAAGATCAGAAAGCGGTGAAAGCCGCGGCGCAAACCATGCGTGCCAATCCGGCCTTTGATACCGAAACCGCCATTCAGGCGCTGGGCACCGGTGAAGCGCTGATTTCGTTCCTCGATGCAAAAGGCAGCCCGACAGTTGTCGAGCGCGCGATGGTGATTGCGCCCTGCTCGCGCATGGGGCCAGTAACGGACGATGAACGCAACGGCCTGATCAACCACTCCCCGGTGTACGGGAAGTATGAAGACGAGGTGGATCGCGAATCCGCGTTCGAGATGCTGCAAAAAGGGGTGCAGGCGACTGCCGAATCGCAGGATGCGCCTGCCGCCAAAGGGCAATCTGTAGCCGTGGACGACGGCATTCTCGGCGGGCTGAAAGATATTCTGTTCGGCAGCACCGGGCCGCGCGGCGGCAAACGCGATGGCGTGGTGCAGACCATGGCAAAAAGCGCGACGCGTCAGATTACCAACCAGATAGTGCGCGGCATGCTGGGAAGTCTGTTAGGCGGCCGTCGCCGGTAGCGGTGGAACCCACGGGCGGCCAAGCGCCGCCCCCTGTACGCCGTTCTCCTGTAGATAGCGGTCGATTTCCAGCATCCCCGTCCAGCGCTTCTCACACCAGAGCGGTGCCAGAAGCGTTGGGCGGCGGGCGCTTGCCGAGATGCGGTGGTAAACAATCTCCGGCGGCGTGTGGCGAATCATCTCCCCCGCCGTCACCGTATAGTCGTCGAGTTCGATACCACTTAACCGCCCCGCTTCCCAGGCTTTCGCCATAATGCTTCCCGTAACAATATGCAGCGGGTGCAGCTTAATGCCGTCCACGCCGGTCTCGACGACTTTTTCCAGCGTTTCAAGGCCATGCTGCTGCCCTTCTCCCGGCAAGCCGACAATCAGATGCGAGCAGACTTTTAATCCACGCTCGCGGGCGAGACGCGTGGTGCGCTGGTAGCAGGCAAAATCATGCCCGCGATTGATACGGTGCAGGGTTTTGTCGTGCGCGGTCTGCAAGCCCAGCTCCAGCCAGATCTCGTAGCCCTTCTCTTTGTACTCGCTAAGTAAATCCAGCACGGCGTCCGGCACGCAGTCCGGACGCGTCCCCACGCACAGCCCGACAATGTTCGCTTGAGCAACCGCCTGTTGATACATAGCGCGCAGCACCTGCACCTCCGCCCACGTGCTGGTGTAGGCCTGGAAATAGGCCAGATATTGCTTCGCGCGGTTCACCAGACTCGCCTGATGGGCGAGCTGTTCAGCGATAGATTTATGCTGTTGAGCTTCATCAACAAACGAGGCCACGTTACAGAAGGTGCAGCCACCACGCCCGATGGTGCCATCGCGGTTCGGACAGCTAAAGCCGCCGTGCAGCGTCAGTTTGTGAACCTTTTGTCCGTAGCGCTGCAAAAGATCCCCACCAAACATATTGACTAATTTCTGTAACTGCATAATCTGATAGACCGTCCCGAAGAAAGGGGACAAGCCTGCCATTTTTAGCCTCTGTCGGCGATGACCTGGATCAATCGCCCTGGACGGCCTTTATCTATTTGAATAAATAATCACGATTACCGAGATTTCATTCACCCTGAACGTAATTACTTTTCCTTATGTTCTGATGGTTTTTTTCATTTATAGCGCCAGGTCTGAAAAACAGTGATTTTATGCGGGTTTGAATGCCACCCCAGATTATTATTCTGCTATAAATCTGCATTTCAGCACGCTGCATTGATAATACCGCTTTCATATAGTGAGTCAGATCACACTCCCCTGCACCTTCCCGGCGCTTTAAGTGGTTGTAAAAATAGTGAAATAATCAATAAAAACAACAATATGACCACTCTTTAGCACATTTTTGTATAAATAAGATTGCCATTTGACCTGTGTACCAATTCCCGATAAGTTGGAAATCCGCTGGAAGCTTTCTGGATGAGCGGCCTGCTCATCATATTTATGCAGTAATTGAGATTCCCTCTGAAGCAAGTCCTCAAACTTGTTTACCTGCGCGAAAGGATGAAAAAGAGGGCGAATGCGAGGTCCGCGTATGAAACGCTAACCCCGTCGCCATGCTCTTTCTGCGCCTGTGCGCCACGGTAAAGTTCAGTGGGAAGCCCGACGAGCCTGGGGAGGTTCACTGATATGTTGTACGATAAATCCCTTGAGAAGGATAACTGTGGTTTCGGCCTGATCGCCCACATAGAAGGCGAACCTAGCCACAAGGTAGTGCGTACTGCTATTCACGCACTGGCCCGTATGCAGCACCGTGGCGCCATCCTTGCCGATGGTAAAACCGGCGACGGTTGCGGTCTGCTGCTGCAAAAACCGGATCGTTTCTTCCGCATCGTGGCGGAAGAGCGCGGCTGGCGCTTAGCCAAAAACTACGCTGTCGGTATGCTGTTCCTGAATCAGGATCCTGAAAAAGCTGCCGCGTCACGCCGCATCGTTGAAGAAGAACTTCAGCGTGAAACCCTGTCGATTGTCGGCTGGCGCGATGTGCCAACCAACGAAGGGGTGCTCGGTGAAATCGCCCTCTCCTCGCTGCCTCGTATTGAACAGATTTTCGTCAACGCGCCTGCGGGCTGGCGTCCGCGTGATATGGAACGCCGTCTGTTTATTGCCCGCCGCCGCATTGAAAAACGTCTTCAGGACGATAAAGAGTTCTACGTCTGTAGCCTCTCTAACCTGGTGAACATCTATAAAGGTCTGTGCATGCCGGCTGACCTGCCGCGCTTCTACCTGGACCTGGCGGATCTGCGTCTGGAATCGGCCATTTGCCTGTTCCACCAGCGCTTCTCCACCAACACCGTTCCACGCTGGCCGCTGGCTCAGCCGTTCCGCTACCTGGCGCACAACGGTGAGATCAACACCATCACCGGTAACCGCCAGTGGGCCCGCGCCCGTACCTATAAGTTCCAGACCCCGCTGATCCCGGACCTGCACGATGCCGCGCCGTTCGTGAACGAAACCGGCTCGGACTCCAGCTCAATGGATAACATGCTGGAACTGCTGCTGGCGGGCGGGATGGATATCGTGCGCGCCATGCGTCTGCTTGTACCGCCGGCCTGGCAGAACAACCCGGATATGGACCCTGAGCTGCGCGCGTTCTTTGACTTTAACTCCATGCACATGGAGCCGTGGGATGGCCCGGCAGGCATCGTTATGTCCGACGGACGTTTTGCCGCCTGTAACCTGGACCGTAACGGTCTGCGTCCGGCGCGCTATGTCATTACCAAAGACAAGCTCATCACCTGTGCCTCTGAAGTGGGTATCTGGGATTACCAGCCAGACGAAGTGGTCGAGAAAGGCCGCGTCGGACCGGGTGAGCTGATGGTGATTGACACCCGCGGTGGGCGTATTCTGCACTCTGCTGAAACCGACAACGATCTGAAGAGCCGCCATCCGTACAAAGAGTGGATGGAGAAAAACGTGCGTCGTCTGGTGCCGTTTGAAGATCTGTCAGACGAAGAAGTGGGTAGCCGCGAGCTGGACGATGACACCCTCGCGAGCTTCCAGAAGCAGTTTAACTACAGCGCGGAAGAGCTGGACTCGGTTATTCGCGTGCTCGGCGAAAACGGCCAGGAAGCGGTCGGCTCAATGGGTGACGATACCCCGTTTGCTGTGCTCTCCAGCCAGCCACGCATTATTTACGACTATTTCCGTCAGCAGTTTGCGCAGGTCACCAACCCGCCAATCGATCCGCTGCGCGAAGCCCACGTCATGTCGCTGGCCACCAGCATCGGCCGTGAGATGAACGTATTCTGTGAAGCCGAAGGCCAGGCGCACCGTCTGACCTTTAAATCACCGATCCTGCTGTACTCCGATTTCAAACAGCTCACCACCATGACCGAGGAGCACTATCGCGCCGACACGCTCGATATCACCTTCGACGTGACCGAAACGAGCCTCGAAGAGACGGTGAACGCGCTGTGCGACAAAGCCGAGCAGATGGTGCGTAACGGCACCGTTCTGCTGGTGCTGTCTGACCGCAACATCGCGAAAAACCGTCTGCCGGTGCCTGCCCCCATGGCGGTGGGGGCTATCCAGACGCGTCTGGTGGACAAGAGCCTGCGCTGCGATGCCAACATCATCGTTGAAACTGCGAGCGCGCGCGACCCGCACCACTTTGCGGTGCTGTTAGGCTTTGGCGCCACGGCGATCTACCCGTATCTGGCCTACGAAACACTGGCCCGCCTGGTGGATACCCGCGCGATCGACAAAGACTACCGTGCTGTGATGCTGAACTACCGTAACGGCATCAACAAAGGTCTGTACAAGATCATGTCCAAAATGGGCATCTCGACCATCGCCTCTTACCGCTGCTCGAAGCTGTTTGAAGCGGTCGGTCTGCATGACGACGTTGCCAACCTCTGCTTCCAGGGCGTGATCAGCCGTATCGGTGGCGCAGGCTTTGCTGACTTCCAGCAGGATCTGGTGAACCTGTCGAAACGCGCCTGGCTGGCACGTAAGCCGCTGGAACAGGGCGGTCTGCTGAAATACGTTCACGGGGGTGAGTATCACGCTTATAACCCGGACGTGGTGCGCACACTGCAACAGGCGGTGCAAAGCGGCGAGTACAGCGATTATCAGCAGTATGCTGAGCTGGTGAACAACCGTCCGGCGGCGACGCTGCGCGATCTCATTGCCCTCAATCCGGGTGAGGAAGCGGTCAGCATTGACGAGGTTGAACCCGCATCTGAGCTGTTCAAACGTTTCGATACCGCGGCGATGTCCATCGGCGCGCTGAGCCCGGAAGCCCACGAAGCGCTGGCGGAAGCCATGAACAGCATCGGCGGCAACTCCAACTCCGGCGAAGGCGGTGAAGATCCTGCCCGTTACGGCACCAATAAAGTGTCCCGTATCAAGCAGGTAGCGTCCGGCCGTTTCGGCGTAACGCCTGCGTACCTGGTTAACGCCGACGTGATCCAGATTAAGGTCGCGCAGGGGGCAAAACCGGGTGAAGGCGGTCAGCTGCCGGGTGATAAAGTCACCCCGTACATCGCTAAGCTTCGCTACTCGGTGCCGGGCGTGACGCTGATCTCCCCGCCGCCACACCACGATATTTACTCTATCGAGGATCTGGCGCAGCTGATTTTCGACCTGAAACAGGTCAACCCGAAAGCGATGATCTCCGTGAAGCTGGTTTCCGAGCCGGGCGTTGGCACCATCGCCACCGGCGTGGCGAAAGCCTATGCGGATCTGATCACCATCGCCGGCTACGACGGCGGCACCGGCGCAAGCCCGCTCTCCTCCGTAAAATACGCGGGTTGTCCGTGGGAGCTTGGCCTGGTGGAAACCCAGCAGGCGCTGGTCGCCAACGGCCTGCGTCACAAAATCCGTTTGCAGGTAGACGGCGGGCTGAAAACCGGCCTCGACATCATCAAAGCGGCGATTCTGGGTGCGGAAAGCTTCGGCTTCGGTACCGGCCCGATGGTTGCGCTCGGCTGTAAATACCTGCGTATTTGCCACCTGAACAACTGCGCAACGGGCGTTGCTACCCAGGACGAAAAGCTGCGTAAGAATCACTATCACGGCCTCCCGTTCAAAGTGACTAACTACTTTGACTTCATCGCCCGTGAAACCCGCGAGCTGATGGCGCAGCTGGGCGTGAAGCGTCTGGTGGATCTGATTGGCCGTACCGACCTGCTGAAAGAGCTTGAGGGCTTCACGGCCAAGCAGCAGAAGCTGGAGCTGTCTAAGCTGCTGGAAACCGCTCAGCCGCATCCTGGCAAAGCGGTTTACTGCACCGAGAACAACCCGCCGTTCGACAACGGCGTGCTGAACGCGCAGCTGCTGCAACAGGCGAAGCCGTACGTGGACGAGAAGCAGAGCAAAACGTTCTGGTTTGATATCCGCAACACCGATCGTTCCGTGGGTGCATCCCTCTCCGGTTACATCGCGCAAACGCACGGTGACCAGGGCCTGGCGTCGGATCCGATTACCGCGCACTTCAGCGGTACCGCGGGTCAGAGCTTCGGTGTGTGGAACGCGGGCGGCGTTGAGTTATACCTGACCGGTGATGCCAACGACTACGTCGGAAAAGGCATGGCGGGCGGTCTGCTGGCGGTGCGACCTCCGGTTGGTTCAGCCTTCCGCAGCCATGAAGCAAGCATCATCGGCAATACCTGTCTGTACGGTGCAACCGGCGGTCGTCTGTTTGCCGCGGGCCGTGCGGGCGAGCGTTTTGCGGTGCGTAACTCCGGTGCCATCACCGTGGTGGAAGGCATCGGCGATAACGGCTGTGAATACATGACGGGCGGAATTGTGTGCGTCCTGGGTAAAACCGGCGTGAACTTTGGCGCGGGCATGACGGGCGGTTTTGCCTACGTCCTGGATGAAGACGGTGAGTTCCGCAAACGCGTGAACCCGGAACTGGTGGAAGTGCTGGACGTTGATACGCTGGCCATCCACGAAGAACACCTGCGCGGCTTAATTACCGAACACGTGCAGCATACCGGTTCTTCGCGCGGCGAAGAGATCCTGGCCAACTGGCCGGCGTTCTCTGCGAAATTCGCGCTGGTTAAGCCGAAGTCCAGCGATGTTAAAGCCCTGTTGGGTCACCGTAGTCGTAGCGCAGCAGAGCTGCGCGTGCAGGCGCAGTAAGGAATTCAGATGAGCCAGAACGTTTACCAGTTTATCGACCTTCAGCGTGTTGATCCGCCAAAGAAACCGCTGAAGATCCGTAAAATTGAATTTGTTGAAATCTACGAGCCGTTTTCAGAAGGCCAGGCCAAAGCACAGGCAGACCGCTGCCTGTCCTGCGGTAACCCTTACTGCGAATGGAAGTGTCCGGTCCATAACTACATCCCGAACTGGCTGAAGCTGGCCAACGAAGGGCGTATTTTTGAAGCCGCCGAGCTGTCTCATCAGACCAACACCCTGCCGGAAGTGTGCGGCCGCGTGTGCCCTCAGGATCGTCTGTGTGAAGGCTCCTGTACGCTGAACGACGAGTTTGGCGCGGTGACCATCGGCAACATCGAACGCTATATCAACGATAAAGCGTTCGAAATGGGCTGGCGTCCGGATATGACCGGCGTGCGTCAAACCGACAAGCGCGTGGCGATTATCGGCGCGGGCCCGGCAGGCCTGGCCTGTGCGGACGTGCTGACCCGTAACGGCGTGAAGGCGGTGGTCTTTGATCGCCACCCGGAGATTGGCGGCCTGCTGACCTTCGGTATCCCGGCCTTCAAGCTGGAGAAAGAGGTGATGACCCGCCGCCGCGAAATCTTCACCGGCATGGGCATTGAGTTCAAACTCAACACCGAAGTGGGCCGCGACGTGCAGCTCGACGACCTGCTGAAAGATTACGACGCCGTGTTCCTGGGCGTAGGCACTTATCAGTCCATGCGCGGTGGTCTGGAGAACGAAGATGCGCCAGGCGTGTACGACGCGCTGCCGTTCCTGATTGCGAATACCAAACAGCTAATGGGCTACGGCGAGACCGCCGATGAGCCGTTCGTCAGCATGGAAGGCAAACGCGTGGTGGTGCTGGGCGGCGGTGATACCGCGATGGACTGCGTGCGTACCTCCATTCGTCAGAACGCGGCGCACGTCATCTGTGCTTACCGTCGTGACGAAGAGAACATGCCGGGCTCTAAGCGCGAAGTGAAAAACGCGCGTGAAGAGGGCGTGGAGTTCCAGTTCAACATCCAGCCTCTGGGTATTGAGGTGAATGCCAACGGTAGAGTGAGCGGCGTGAAGATGGCGCGCACGGAGATGGGCGCGCCGGATGCGAAAGGCCGTCGTCGCGCGGAGATCGTGGCCGGTTCTGAACACGTGATCCCGGCTGACGCCGTGGTGATGGCGTTTGGTTTCCGTCCTCACAGCATGGAGTGGCTGGCGAAGCACAGCGTAGAGCTGGACTCTCAGGGCCGCATAATTGCGCCGGAAGGCAGCGACAACGCGTTCCAGACCAGCAACCCGAAAATCTTCGCCGGTGGCGACATCGTTCGCGGCTCTGACCTGGTGGTCACGGCGATTGCCGAAGGCCGTAAAGCGGCTGACGGGATCATGAACTTCCTGGAAGTGTAAGCCCCTCTGACTCCCCGGCAGAAGCATAAAGCGGAACGCTGGGGAGCCTGTTTTCAGTAGCCTGCCCTTAAGTTAATGATACCTTTTTAAGCAAAAAAGCAGCGTAAATCCTGACGTAAACGTTTGCTTTCATGAAAAAAATGTATATTATGCGGCGGATTTTTTGGCCAAAATTCAAGGAGGCGTTGTGTCGCAAGATAACAATTATAGCCAGGGCCCCGTCCCTCTGGCGGCGCGGAAAGGCGTGATTCCACTCACTTTTGTGATGTTAGGGTTAACCTTTTTTTCCGCCAGTATGTGGACCGGAGGTACGCTCGGTACCGGTCTTTCCTATAATGATTTCTTCCTCGCAGTTCTCTTCGGCAATCTCCTCCTCGGTATTTACACTGCTTTTCTTGGCTACATTGGCGCAAAAACCGGCCTCTCAACCCATCTTCTTGCGCGTTACTCGTTCGGTATAAAAGGTTCCTGGCTTCCCTCCATGCTTTTAGGCGGTACGCAGGTAGGATGGTTTGGCGTCGGCGTAGCGATGTTTGCCATCCCGGTGAGTAAAGCCACGGGCATCGACGTCAATATCCTGATCGCGGTATCCGGTCTGTTGATGACTATGACCATCTTCTTTGGTATCTCAGCGCTGACGATTCTGTCGATCATCGCCGTTCCCGCGATAGTTATCCTCGGCAGCTACTCCGTCTGGCTGGCGGTGGACGGCGTGGGCGGGCTGGATCATTTAAAAGCGATGGTGCCACAGACCCCGCTCAATTTTTCAGGCGCGCTGGCGCTGGTCGTCGGCTCCTTCATCAGCGCCGGAACGCTGACCGCCGACTTCGTCCGCTTTGGGCGTAACGCGAAAGGCGCCGTGGTGGTGGCAATGGTGGCGTTTTTCCTTGGCAACTCGCTGATGTTTATCTTCGGTGCGGCAGGCGCCGCGGCAGTTGGACAGGCGGATATCTCGGACGTGATGATCGCTCAGGGGCTACTGCTGCCCGCCATTATCGTTCTCGGCCTGAACATCTGGACAACCAACGACAACGCGCTCTATGCGTCGGGTCTGGGCTTTGCCAACGTGACCGGCCTTTCCAGCCGCACGCTGTCGGTGGTTAACGGTATTATCGGCACGCTCTGCGCGCTGTGGCTGTACAATAACTTTGTCGGCTGGCTCACCTTTCTGTCGGCGGCGATCCCTCCCGTCGGTGGGGTGATTATCGCCGACTATCTGATCAACCGCCGCCGCTACGCCAGCTTCCATAGCGCTACCTTTGTGCCGGTCAACTGGGTAGCCATTCTTTCGGTCGCGCTCGGCGTGGCTGCCGGGAATATTATTCCCGGTATAGTGCCGGTGAATGCGGTCCTCGGTGGCGTATTCAGCTACCTTCTGTTAACCCCCTTTGTCAGACGTACCTTTGCTACCGCCCCGGAGGCTCCCCATGCAGAATAATACCCTCACCATTCGTCAGGCCCGTTTACAGGGGCAAGAGGGGTTATGGTAGATCGCAATTGAAAACGGGCGCTTTAGCCGTATTGAACCGCAGGACGCGGCATCGTCACCGGTGGGCCAGGTGCTTGATGCTGAAGGCGGGCTGATCATTCCCCCTTTCGTTGAGCCGCATATCCATCAGGATACCACTCAAACGGCTGGTGAACCGAGCTGGAACCAGTCTGGTACCTTATTCGAGGGGATTGAGCGCTGGGCTGAACGTAAGGCGCTGCTCACCCACGAAGATGTTAAGACCCGCGCAATGCAGACGCTGAAGTGGCAGATGGCCAACGGCATTCAGCATGTGCGTACTCACGTTGACGTCTCCGATCCCACGCTGACGGCGCTGAAAGCGATGCTGGAAGTGAAGCAGGAGGTCGCCCCGTGGGTCGATCTGCAAATCGTGGCGTTCCCCCAGGAGGGCATTCTTTCTTATCCCAACGGCGAAGCGTTGCTGGAAGAGGCGGTGCGTATGGGGGCGGACGTTATTGGCGCAATTCCGCACTTTGAATTTACCCGCGAGTATGGTGTGGAGTCTTTGCACAAAACCTTCGCACTGGCGCAGAAGTACGACAGGCTGATCGACGTACACTGCGACGAAATCGATGATGAACAGTCGCGCTTCGTGGAAACCGTCGCCGCGCTGGCGCACCGTGACGGGATGGGCGCGCGCGTTACCGCCAGCCATACCACAGCGATGCACTCCTATAATGGCGCCTACGCGTCCCGCCTGTTTCGTTTGCTGAAAATGTCGGGCATCAACTTCGTCGCCAATCCGCTGGTGAACATACACCTTCAGGGCCGTTTCGACACCTATCCTAAGCGCCGCGGCGTAACGCGCGTGAAAGAGATGCTGGAGGCGGGGATCAACGTCTGCTTTGGGCATGATGACGTTTTCGATCCGTGGTATCCCCTGGGCACCGCCAATATGTTGCAGGTGCTGCATATGGGTTTACACGTCTGCCAGCTGATGGGGTACGGGCAGATTAACGACGGGCTGAATCTGATCACCACCCACAGCGCGAAAACGCTCAACCTGCAGGACTACGGCGTGAAGGTGGGTAATTCTGCGAACCTGGTTGTTTTACCGGCCGAAAATGGCTTTGATGCGGTTCGTCGCCAGACGCCTGCGCGTTATTCTGTTCGTCACGGGCGGGTTATCGCCGAGACGGTACCCAGCCAGACAACGCTGCATCTGACGCAGCCGGAAGCGGTGACCTTTAAACGGTAATTATCGCTTCAGGAAATCTCATCCGGAGACGTATCAGCCTGTTTACGCTTTATCAGGTCTACAAATCGCAGCCTCTTTGCAGACCTGGTAAGCGCGGCGCCAGTGGTGAACTGGCGCGTCTATTTTCGATATTCTTTTACAGAAAAGAGATTATAAATAGACCAGCGTAATCACCGCCTCGCCGTCCAGCTTGATCTCTTGCCCGCTGCCAAGCCCGTTGGCGACAGCGGCGCTCACCTGTAGCGGAACAACCGCCGATGAGATCGGCTGCGGAATATCCGTGCCTTTTTGCACAAACGTATAGAAAAAGTCCTGCTGGGTCGGCAAGGGCAATAGCGTCGTGCGCGTCCATGGACCATTTTTGGTCGCGGCCCCGGCGATCTCCACCTGAACAGCGGCACTTTCGTCGGCTGCCGTCACGCCTGCCGCGTTAATTTGCACCCCATAACTGCCAATCGGCTTCTGCTCGCTGGTCAATCCTAAACCAAACAGGCGGGTCGTATCACGCACATAGGCACCGTTATTTATCTGGAATTTTACCCCTTCTTGCCCGGATTTATCTTTGCCAACGACCACGGAACTGGCGCGGGTATCACGCGCGGTAATCGCAACTCCCGTAGAAGATTCACACGTCACCGATAGTGTAAGATCGCGAGTACCAAGCTGTGTGAATGCGCTGGAGGAGAGCGACCCCGCATAGCGCGTGCCGAAATCTGCCACACCGCCATTGCTCAACGACGGTGTACAGGCGGCAGCGTCAACGGTGACATCCACATCAATATTGACCGTATCAGTTGCCCATACCGCTGAAGCGGCAGACATTCCGCAGAGTAATAGCGCTATACGCTTTTTCATTGTACATCCATCCTTACGCGTAAATTTCCGCGCCACACTTCTCTGTCCGTAATATGGTTACTTTTGAAGCGCGGTTTGATGGTAAGCGTGACAGACGCCGTTTTTCCCCGCA
The DNA here is from genome assembly GCF_050030745.1 of Enterobacter cloacae complex sp. 402C9. Classification (NCBI taxonomy): domain Bacteria; kingdom Pseudomonadati; phylum Pseudomonadota; class Gammaproteobacteria; order Enterobacterales; family Enterobacteriaceae; genus Enterobacter; species Enterobacter cloacae complex sp. 402C9. The sequence continues at coordinate 4,187,546 of NZ_JBLGUW010000001.1, forward strand.
GCTCCTGACCGTTGATAAACGCAATCCCTTCGTTAAGCGCTGGCGCGATCTCTCTCACGCCGCCATTGGTAACCCACGGGTCGCCGGCATGGATAGCCGCCAGATTGACTGTACGATCGTCCACCGTTGCCTGCGCGGCAGTAACGCGCATGACGCCGTTATCACCAAAACCAAATTCATTCCCTTTCGGTACGTTACTGCCCAGAAAGAGACGAATACGCGACGGTTCATCACATATCACGTTCAGGACAATCTGTTTCTCCGGCATCTCAATCAACGTGTTCCCTTCCGCCTGGCGCTCTGCGGCACTCATACGGCCATAGCTGAGTTTTTGCTGGCTTGATACTAACTGGCAGTCAGCCATAGCATGCAGAGAAAACGCCATTGCGCACACGGCTAAAATAAGCGCCTTCATTTACACACCTCATTGACAGTTTCATAGAATGTATCGGTATTTGCCTCTTTCGGAAGCTTCAGACCAAATGCACAGGTGCCGTTATCCAGTTTTGCCACCACCTGTTGAGCAGGTTCAACATCGTTAAAAAAGACCACGCCGTCATCCACTGAGGTCGTAAGATAATTTCCGTGCGAATCCTCAAGGGCGATCCCTTTCGGCAGCTTTTTACCGTTTGCCAGGGTAACGTTCACCAGTGCACGTCGCTGGGTTAACGCAGTAAAATCAAGATGCCCTACCGCTCCTTTGCCAAGCGTGACGACACGGGTTCCATTCCCGATATCCATATTTTTCGGCAATGTTTCCGTATCCACTTCTACCCGCGCTGGGCGCCAGGCTCCCACTGACGGTACCACTGCCTGACCACGGAAGTCGGTCCATACCGGCCCCTGGGGCGTGTCAATCCTCACACCGGAGACGGGTTTATCCAGAGCAGCGATCGCGAACGTGTCGCGGATCGCCCATGGAGAGAACGTAACGCCTTGTCCATGAACCGCGATGCCCCCCTGTAGCGATCCTGAATAGCTGCGGCTATTCTCATTATCAGAACTGGCGCTCAGGCCAAGCTGCGTATAGTGAAGGTTGCTGCTTATCCCACCGTTTACATTATCGCGATTCGTGGCCTGATCGTGTTCAGCTCCCAGCGACCAGGATGTGGTATCACTTACAACGCCAAGCGCAGAGGCGCCATACCGCGTTTTATGGTCATCATGACGGCTGTACAGGCTAACGCTATTGCTGGCACCAAAAGGAATACTGAGGTTGACGTAGAACAGATCGCCATCATCCTCATTCTCCTCATCTGCACTCAACTGATGTTGCCAGTTCATGGAAATCGTGGCGTACTTGAATGACTTGTTCCAACCCGCAGAGATGAAGCGGGAATCATCTGACTTATCATAACCCTGCGTTTGGTAGTAGCTGGTGCTAAGCGTGCCTAAGTAGGGCACACTCCAGGTCAGCCCAGCGGAATACTCATTTTTATTACCGCTGTCGAAATCATCATCCAGTGCTTCAAAAAGTTCGCGATAGTCTTGCGATTTATGTGTAACAGAGGCGTTAGCCCCCATGCCAAATGCGGGGTCAGAACTCCATGTTGCCGATAGCGTGTACCTCTGCCCTTTCAGTGAATCTTTCGAATCGTTGGACTGGTTCGCCTGGAGTGAAACAAGCCAGGCTGGTAGCGGCACTGTATCAAGGCTGGTGGCGACAGCCTGGTAATCTTCGCCTACGATTGAGCCTGCGTTGACATTCACCCGTTCGCTTAGTTTCCAGCCTCCAGAAAGGCTGGCTACCCATGGCGTTTCACTATAGCTATCGCTCACTCGTCCCAGCGCGAAGTGATATCCTGAAGGCGCCCCTGCGCTCTGGTTATACAGCGCTGCGGGCACCACATAGCTGTGCTGGCTGCCATCGGTTTCCACTACCGTCACGTTCAGATCGCTAACGCCGTTACGTACCGGCACATCGGTGAGATTAAACGGCCCGACCGGCACCAGTGTGCTGTACACCAGAACATTTTGCTGACGCACTTCAATACGGGCCTGAGGCGTATTGGCGATACCGGACACGCTCACTCCGCTACCGCCCTGTTGTAAGGCGCTCTCCGGTGAAAGCTCGATACCATAGATTCCCGTTCCCTGAAGAAGGGAGTTATTGATATTGACCTCGCCCGCCCTCAGGGTACTTTTCAGGGGGACAAAAGTATGCTGCAAATAGGTCGACGAGTTATTACTCTCGAATTCTCCGTCGCTCCGGCTCAGCAGTTGCTGAGTACGTAAGATCCAGTCGTCGAAATTGACCCCACCGTCCAGCATGGCCTGTGAATAGTCAGAGTGCCCGTCACCAAACTCATTGCGCGAGGAGAGAAGAGAATAATTCAACAGCGCAGCAGTGCCACCGGAAGTATAAGCTCCGATATCCGATTCGCTGTTTGCTACCCGATCCGCCGGTACAACCAGACTTAGAGATTCTTGCGCAGGCGAAGCCTCCACAATAGCGCTCGGGATATGACCGGTATAATCGTAGCAGCCGGACTCATAGTCAGAGGGAACTTTTAATCCTGCCTGCTCCATAAAAGGTTTGTCGAAACAGAGATCGCCGTTGTTGTCGAAACGAGCAATAACGTTGCCTTTATTATCACCATTCACCTTCAGAGCGACGGAAACGCTACCCGGTAAATACTTCGTCTTGCGAGAGAAATAATTTGATACGTCCGGGTTTATCCCCAGTGAACGAAGCGTTTCCTGATCAAAATTAATGGCAGCAGTCTCCATCTGCTGAGCCATCGCCTGGCCAGAACAGACCAGGCCAATGAGACAGGCGAGTAACGTTTTTTGCTGCATATCCTTTGCTGTCCTTATAGAGGCTTACTTCAAATCTGTAGTAAAGCGATCCCCTTTATAGCCGTAACGACTCGCCGGATAGAATTCAACTTTATTATCAGAGAAATTTGGTAATGTTGTTTTTATCGAGGTGTGAGGAAGGATGTAGGTCTTATCCAGCACACCCGCTTTTCCTGAGGGTAATGTTTTAAAGGATGCCGTTATACGAACAACGTAATCGCTGGGATTGTTGATAACCAGGCCATCGCCCTTTTTGTTCCATGTCAAAAATTTCCATGGCTGCGTCTCCTCAGGTAGACCCGCAGGATGAATTACTACAGGAAGATCCTGGCGGATAGTCAACGCAACTTTATCTTCTCCTTTCTCCTTTGGAGGAATGCCTTCGAACGTGACGCGTTTAAGTTCTTCATACTTCATGGGTTTGCTGGTTTGCAGCAGAAAACGCATTCGCTGTGTTTCCCCGGCGTCGACACGGACTACAGGTTGAGAAACGATTAAACGAAGAGATTTATCGCTATCAGGTAAATCTACAATGTTTGTATAAAGCAATGCAGGTTGCGAATCCGTATTTTTAACATTCATACTGGCTTCGCCTTTTTGTGCATCGACTAATAAAACCGATGTTTCTGGAACCATACCGGTGGCACAACACTTTGTCGCTACAGCCAACAACGCAAGATATAGAATTTTCTTCATGACTTTCCACTCACATAAATAAATAAAAATCATACCGGCATTATTTTTATTATTCTTGCGGCAGAGAAAGCTATTTTAATGCAAAAAAAGCGTGACAATGGCTTTTAAATACTCTAACCATTGCCACGTTAATTAAGCGTTAAATTATTAGAGATATACCAGACTAATGGTTGCGTTACCGTCCAGCGTAATTACGTCAGTCGTACCTAATACCGAGTTATCCTGCACTGCAGAGGTAACCAGCAACGGCACGCTAAGCTGTTTGAAGGCTTTTGGCTGCGTGGTACCGGCTGTTGCTACGGTATTCGCTTTTTGGTAGCCCGTGCAGCCATTAAGCGAGCAGAGGTAACCCAGGCCTGGCGCAACTTTCTCCCAGGAACGCTGGCCTTCAGTGATGCTCCCTGTTACCAGGGTGTCAACATTCGCGCCATCCGCTGTGACCGCTTCAGTATTGATGGCAACGGTGTAAGCACCAATGCTCACGCCAGCGGTGGTTTTACCCAGACCAAAGGCACCAGCGGTGTTGCTGAAGTCTGATTTATCCGTACCGCTACCTGCGATAAACGCGGTTGAAGACAGGTTAACGCGACTGTCCAGGCGGTTATCGGTGGAGGTAAAAGCAACGCTCATGTTGCTTTCGCAACTGATATTTAGCGTGATGCTTTTCTGCCCCAATTGTACCAGCTTGTTTGTCGCACCGGTCGGTGCAATATTTTGGTTCAGTACCGTTCCATAATCTACAACGCCGCCATCAGGCAGGGTCGGCGTACATGCAGCCGGGTTAATCGTACCGACAACTTTCAGCGTAACATCGTTAGCGGCCTGGGCAGCAAAAGCGGATAAACCGAAGGCTACGGCGACGGTTGCTGCCGAGAGTACTTTTTTAAATTCCATTATTTTCATTTCCCGATTTATTTTCTACAGCATTTAGCAATAACGAATATCAAAGATAAACAAGGCTCAGCGTGGCATTACCGTCAAGCGTGATAGTATCGCCTGTACCCAATACAGTGTTGTCCTGAAGCGCAGTCGTAATGCGTAACGGCATATTCATAACTTTAAAAGCTTTTGGTGTGGTGGTTCCCGATGCAGCAGCCGTAAAGACACGTGTCTGGCCTGTGCCACTGTTAACTGGTGCAAAAGCACCCGTACTGGATTTTACCCAGGTATAATTTGATGTATCGGTACCTGTGGCTGCAATGAGATCAGCGACAACACCATCTGTTGTTGTATTAACGGGATCTGCTGCAATTACATAGGAGCCAATATTCACACCCGCACTCGTTTTACCCAAGCCATAGGCGTTTCCTGAAGCGTTAGCATTTACATTATCGAAAAACCCATTTTCAATATAAGCGGCGCTCCCCAGGCCCACACGAGTATCATGGCGGTTATCCGTAGAAGTCACCCCAACGCTGGTATCGCTGTCACAGGTAATAGTGAGAGTAATACTTTTAGCCCCCAACTGAACCAGTGTATTCGCCGTGCCAGTTGGATTGATGGTAGAAGCTGGCATTGTGCCATAATCTACCACTCCACCGTTTGGCAGTGAGGGTACGCAAGAACCAGGAACGATATTACCAATAACTTTCAACGTCACATCATTAGCAGCGTGTGCATTTGACATGGCGAGGGCTGCACAAATAGCAGCAGATGAAAATAATTTTTTAAAAGTGATATTCATAATTTGTCCTTAAAAGAAAATCCGTTTTTGTTAACGCACATATATATTTTCACAGGGTGATATCGGATACAATCAAATTAAAATAAAACATTATTGAAGATAAATTTAACTGTCCTACAGAAAATAACCCAACAAGATTAATCCCATGCCAATTAATAGACCTATATCTTTTGCAAAGACACAAGTTTTTTAGAGAGTAATTTTATGCAGAAAATAAAAAAACCTGCACAGCTGTGCAGGTTCGGAAAAAATATTGTGCTTTATGAAGTTTATTTGACGACACGGAGTGCCGGACGACCACCGCGCGGAGGCGGATCGTCATCAGGGTCATTGTCGTCGTGATGATCGGGTTTATCGCCATCAATCACAGACATTACCGTGTCGCTTTCACGTTCATCGGATGTCCCATCATCGTTCAGGCTGGCGACCTCTTCATCATAAGCCGCTTCCGGTTCGAACATGGTACCTGCACCGTTTTCACGGGCGTAGATAGCCAGAACCGCAGCCAGCGGAACGGAAACCTGACGCGGCACGCCGCCGAAACGCGCATTAAAGCGCACTTCGTCGTTCGCCAGTTCCAGGTTACCCACTGCACGTGGCGCAATATTCAGTACAATCTGTCCGTCGCGTGCGTATTCCATTGGAACCTGCACGCCCGGCAACGTCACATCCACAACCAGGTGCGGCGTGAGCTGGTTATCCAGCAGCCATTCATAGAAGGCGCGCAGCAGATACGGACGGCGTGGTGAAAGTTGTGACATTTCCACAGTCATTAGCCTCGGCCGAGACGCATTTCGCGCTCCGGTTCAGTTAAGGATGCCAGGAAAGAGTCGCGTTCGAATACGCGAGTCATGTAGCCTTTCAGCTCTTTCGCGCCAGGACCGCTGAATTCTACGCCCAGGGTTGGCAGGCGCCACAGCAGCGGTGCCAGGTAGCAATCTACCAGGCTGAACTCATCGCTCAGGAAGAAAGGTTTTTGACCAAATACCGGCGCAATCGCCAGCAGCTCTTCACGCAGCTGTTTACGCGCAGCATCCGCTTCTGAAGAGGAACCGTTAACGATAACGTTCATCAGCGAGTACCAGTCTTTCTCGATACGCTGCATGTACAGGCGGCTTTCACCACGCGCAACAGGGTAAACAGGCATCAGCGGCGGATGCGGGAAACGCTCATCCAGGTATTCCATAATGATACGGGATTCCCACAGGGTCAGCTCGCGATCCACCAGCGTCGGTACGCTTTGGCTCGGGTTGAGATCGATCAGATCCTGAGGCGGGTTATCCTTTTCCACATGCTCGATCTCAAAACTGACACCCTTCTCGGCCAGCACGATACGAACCTGATGGCTATAAATGTCAGTAGGACCAGAAAACAGCGTCATTACCGAACGTTTGTTGGCAGCGACAGCCATGAAAACCTCCAGGTATATTCAGAATTTTTACTGCTACCAGCCCAACGGGGCCAGCCAGATGATGTATCGCCCATCCCAGAGAAAACACATTGTTCAAGAATCGAACAAAAATCGAGTATTCACCGATATTTGGGCATAAAATTGGATGATAGTTTACCAGATTTTGATGGCTTTGTGGTGAGGGGATGCCGGAAATGTGGAAAAAGAGAAGATATATGAAATGTTACTGTGGATAACCTGCGCATTATCCATAAAAAAACCCGCCGAAGCGGGTTTTTCGCCAATCGTTCTGCGTAAGCAGAATAGATTAACGTTTGGAGAACTGTGGACGACGACGTGCTTTACGCAGACCCACTTTCTTACGTTCAACCTGACGAGCGTCACGAGTAACGAAGCCAGCTTTACGCAGTTCAGAACGCAGGGATTCGTCGTACTCCATCAGCGCGCGGGTGATACCGTGACGGATCGCACCTGCCTGACCGGAGATACCACCACCTTTAACGGTGATGTACAGATCCAGTTTTTCTACCATATCAACCAGTTCCAGCGGCTGGCGAACTACCATGCGGGCAGTTTCGCGACCGAAGTATTGTTCCAGAGAACGCTGGTTAATTACGATTTTACCACTGCCCGGTTTAATGAAAACGCGAGCTGCGGAACTTTTGCGGCGACCAGTGCCGTAGTATTGATTTTCAGCCATTGCCTATAATCCCGATTAGATGTCAAGAACTTGCGGTTGCTGTGCCGCGTGGTTGTGCTCGTTGCCTGCGTAAACTTTCAGTTTACGGAACATAGCACGACCCAGCGGGCCTTTTGGCAGCATGCCTTTAACCGCGATTTCAATCACACGCTCAGGACGGCGGGCAATCATCTCTTCAAAGGTCGCTTCTTTGATACCACCGATGTGGCCGGTGTGGTGGTAGTACATTTTGTCAGTACGCTTGTTGCCGGTAACAGCAACTTTGTCAGCGTTCAGAACGATGATGTAATCACCGGTATCAACGTGCGGAGTATATTCCGCTTTATGCTTACCGCGCAGGCGACGAGCCAGTTCAGTAGCCAGACGGCCCAGAGTTTTACCGGTCGCGTCAACAACATACCAGTCGCGCTGTACGGTTTCTGGTTTAGCTGTAAAAGTTTTCATTAAAAGCTTACCCAAATAATAAGTTACACGTTGGTGAACACCCAAACGTTTAGTCAGTTGAGGTTCACACGACAAAGTCCGGCAAACCTACCCCTTCGAATAGCACATGCCGACACATAGAAAGTTTCGGGAAAAAAACCTTCTCGTAACGTGGGGTCGCAAGATTATAGAGAAGTTGAGGTCAAAGATCGACCCTTAAATGTGATTTGGGATGGGTTTTTCGGGGTTGCGTACTGTGCGGTCTGGTGCCCTCACCCCCAGCCCCTCTCCCACAGGGAGAGGGTAGCGTTTGTTAAGGTCTGGTGCCCTCACCCACAGCCCCTCTCCCACGGGGAGAGGGTAGCATTTATGGCATATGCTCACGCTTGAGGTACTCTTCGCTCTGCATCTCTTGCAGGCGCGACAGGCAGCGCTGGAACTCAAACTTCAGGCGCTCGCCCTGATAGATCTCATATAAAGGCACCTCGGCACTGACTACCAGCTTGACGTGGCGCTCATAAAACTCGTCCACCAGCGCGATGAAGCGGCGCGCTTCGCTCTCCATGAGAGGGGTCATGACGGGCACATCCCATAACATAACGGTATGGAACAGTCGCGAAAGCGCAATGTAGTCATGCTGGCTGCGGGCGTCCACGCAGAGCGTTGCAAACGAGACGGCCAGCGTCTGGTTCTCTACGCCAAGCGTCGGCAACGGACGATGATTAATCTCCAGCGCTGGTGCGTTATCCCGCGGTGCCCCTGCCAGCGCCAGCCAGAGTTTATCCATCTCGCTGGCTGTGTCGGCGTTCAGCGGTGAAAGCCACAGGTACGCCTGCGTCAGCGTACGCAAACGATAGTCGACGCCAGCGTCGACATTCATGATGTCGCAGTACTGCTTAATGGCATCTATGGCTGGCAGGAAACGCGCCCGCTGGAGACCGTTGCGATAAAGCTCATCCGGCGGGATATTTGAGGTCGCCACCAGGGTGATCCCACGCGCAAACAGCGCTTTCATCAGCCCCCCCAGCAGCATCGCGTCCGTAATATCGGAAACAAAGAATTCGTCGAAGCAGAGTACGTCCGTTTCCGCTTTGAAGCGGTCCGCCACGATTTCCAGCGGGTCGGTTTCGCCCTGGAGCGCCGTCAGCTCTTCATGGACCCGGAGCATAAAACGGTGAAAGTGCAGACGCTGCTTACGCGTGCCGGGCAGGCTCTGGTAGAACATGTCCATCAGCCAGGTCTTACCCCGCCCAACGCCGCCCCACATATATAAGCCACGAACCGGTGCGTTTACCGTGGGCTCTTTTTTGCCCAGTAAACGGCCGAATGCCGCCTTCAGCCCACTGCTCTGCACCGCATCGGCGGGTTTCGCCAGAAGCTCCTGGTAAATCGTGTCCAGGCGGTTTACCGCTTCACGCTGGACATCATCCGGCTGGTGTGTGCCCTCACTCAGGGCGAGTTGGTAACGCGATGATGGGGACAGGTTTTGCATGATGTTATTGTTATTCCTTTAGTTAAACCTCATCAGCGGTCGTGGCTGATGAAAAAAAGGCCGTTCTACACTACGCGATGATACGTCAGGATTCCACTTCTGCGGAAATAGCGGTTATAGTGGCATAATCAGGCACAGGCAGGAGCCGAGCCAACACCCTACGGAACAACAAGACAACGGGAGAAGTTCATGACCTGGGAATATGCGCTAATCGGTTTAGTCGTCGGCATCATCATTGGTGCTGTGGCCATGCGTTTCGGTAACCGCAAATTGCGTCAGCAGCAGTCACTGCAATACGAACTGGAAAAGAACAAAGCCGAACTGGAAGAATACCGCGAAGAGCTGGTCAGCCACTTTGCCCGTAGCGCTGAGCTGCTGGACAACATGGCGACAGATTATCGCCAGCTCTACCAGCACATGGCGAAAAGCTCCAGCAGCCTGCTGCCGGAAATGACCGCGGAGAGCAACCCCTTCCGCAATCGTCTGGCGGACTCTGAAGCCGGTAACGATCAGGCACCGGTTCAGATGCCACGCGACTATTCAGACGGCGCGTCCGGCCTGCTGCGCGGTGGCGTAAAACGCGATTAATCGCACAACCTGAATAAATTTTACGGGCGCACCTTATGCGCCCGTCCTTTCTTCCCGTCCCCAGCTATTATTTAGTCAAACACCTCATTGTTCAGCGGTTGAAAATTCAATAACATCAAGATGTTTTTGGGGCCGTTCTTTTTCATTCCAGGATACGAGAGTCAGCATCGATGAAGAAAAAAAACCAGCTGTTGAGCGCCTTAGCGTTAAGTGTCGGGTTATCTCTCTCGGCGTCCTTCCCCGCCAGTGCGGCACTACCTTCGCAGGTGCCAGGACAAGAAGCCATTCCCAGCCTTGCGCCGATGCTTGAAAAAGTCCTGCCTGCGGTAGTCAGCGTTCAGGTGGAAGGGACGGCACGCCAAAGCCAGCGTATTCCCGAAGAGCTGAAGAAATATTTTGGCGAAGAGGCGCCGGATCAGCAGGCTCAGCCGTTTGAAGGCCTTGGTTCGGGCGTGATTATCGACGCGGCCAAAGGCTATATCCTGACCAATAACCACGTGATCAGCCAGGCTGATAAAATCAGCGTTCAGCTGAACGATGGCCGGGAGTTTGACGCCAAACTGATCGGCGGTGACGATCAGAGTGATATCGCCCTGCTACAGGTGCAAAACCCCAGCAACCTGACCCAGATCGCCATCGCCGATTCCGATAAGCTGCGCGTGGGTGATTTTGCCGTCGCGGTCGGTAATCCGTTCGGTTTAGGGCAGACCGCCACCTCCGGGATTGTCTCTGCCCTGGGGCGCAGCGGCCTGAATCTCGAAGGGCTGGAAAATTTCATCCAGACCGATGCCTCCATCAACCGGGGCAACTCCGGCGGTGCGCTGCTTAACCTGAACGGCGAACTGATCGGCATTAATACCGCTATCCTCGCACCAGGCGGCGGCAGCATCGGGATTGGTTTTGCCATTCCGAGTAACATGGCTAAAACCCTGTCTCAACAGCTGATACAGTTTGGCGAGGTTAAGCGCGGGCTGCTGGGCATTAAAGGCATGGAGATGAGCGCTGATATCGCCAAAGCCTTTAAGCTCAACGTCCAGCGCGGGGCGTTTGTCAGCGAAGTGCTGCCCAACTCAGGCTCTGCGAAAGCGGGCGTGAAATCCGGTGACGTTATTGTCAGCCTGAACGATAAACCGCTGAGCAGCTTCGCTGAATTACGTTCGCGTATTGCCACCACGGAGCCTGGCGCTAAAGTGAAGCTGGGCCTGATCCGCGAGGGCAAACCGCTGACCGTGGAAGTGACACTGGACAAGAGCACCTCCTCTTCCGCCAGTGCAGAACAGATCTCCCCGGCGCTACAGGGCGCAACGCTGAGCGACGGTCAGCTTAAAGACGGCACGAAAGGCATTTCTGTCACTGCCGTTGAGAAAAGCAGTCCAGCCGCGCAGGCAGGTTTACATCAGGACGACGTGATCGTGGGCGTGAACCGCACTCGCGTGCAGTCTATTGCCGAAATGCGTAAGGTGCTGGAGAGTAAACCGGCGGTCATTGCCCTGCAAATTATCCGTGGCAACGACACCCTCTACATTTTACTGCGTTAACCATTTGCGACTCCGGGCATCGCCGCTGCGTGTGATGTCCGGATAACTCATGTTATGCTGCAAACCGTTCCTTTTTTAACGACACACGCATCATGCTTTTAAAGCTCTTTCGTTCAATTGTCATTGGTTTGATCGTTGCCGGTCTGCTGCTGGTGGCTATGCCATCTTTACGCCAGTTCAACAAACTGTCGGCTCCTCAGTTCGACAGCACGGATGAAACGCCTGCAACGTACAATCAGGCGGTACGCCGTGCCGCCCCCGCCGTGGTTAACGTCTATAACCGCGGGCTTAACAGTTCCGCTCATAACCAGCTGGAGATCCGCACGCTCGGTTCCGGTGTGATCATGGATGACCGGGGTTACATCATCACCAATAAACACGTGATCAACGATGCCGACCAGATTATCGTCGCCTTGCAGGATGGCCGCGTGTTTGAAGCCCTGCTGGTGGGGTCGGACAGCCTGACCGATCTGGCGGTGCTGAAGATCAACGCCACGGGCGGTCTGCCGACTATCCCGATTAATCGCAAACGAACGCCGCATATCGGCGATGTGGTGCTGGCGATCGGTAACCCGTATAACCTGGGCCAGACCATCACTCAGGGGATCATCAGCGCGACAGGTCGAATTGGACTGAACCCGTCAGGGCGGCAGAACTTCCTGCAAACCGATGCCTCGATCAACCACGGTAACTCCGGCGGTGCGCTGGTGAACTCTCTGGGCGAACTGATGGGCATTAACACCCTCTCCTTCGACAAGAGCAACGATGGCGAAACACCGGAAGGGATTGGCTTTGCCATTCCGTTCCAGCTGGCGACCAAGATCATGGACAAGCTGATCCGCGATGGCCGCGTGATCCGTGGCTACATCGGTATTGGCGGGCGTGAAATCGCGCCGATGCATACGCAGGGCGGTGGTATCGATCAGATCCAGGGGATTGTGGTCAACGAAGTGGCACCTGGCGGCCCGGCGGCCAATGCAGGTATCCAGGTGAACGACGTTATTCTTTCCGTCAACGGCACGCCGGCGGTCTCTGCGCTGGAAACGATGGACCAGGTGGCGGAAATTCGACCGGGCTCTATCATCCCCGTAGAAGTCATGCGTAATGACAAGAAGCTCACGATTCAGGTCACCATCCAGGAATACCCGGCCACTAACTGACGGGCATAAAAAAACGGAGCTTAGCGCTCCGTTTTTTTTACCGGGACAAGATCACTTGTTAACGAACTCTTCGCCCAGCGTGATGTCTTTCTTCAGCGTATCCAGCATGCCTTCCATCGCGTTTTGCTCAAACGCGCTCAGCGTGCCGATAGACTTACGCTCTTCAACGCCGTTTTTACCCAGCAGCAGCGGCTGAGAGAAGAAGCGCGCGTGTTCACCGTCGCCTTCTACGTAAGCGCATTCAACCACGTTTTTCTCGCCCTGCAGCGCGCGAACCAGAGACAGGCCGAAACGCGCCGCCGCCTGGCCCATAGACAGGGTTGCAGAACCGCCACCCGCCTTCGCTTCCACCACTTCGGTGCCTGCATTCTGAATACGTTTGGTCAGGTCAGCCACTTCCTGCTCGGTGAAGCTCACGCCCGGGATCTGCGACAGCAGAGGCAGGATGGTCACGCCAGAGTGTCCGCCGATAACCGGCACTTCCACTTCCGTTGGCTGCTTGCCTTTCAGCTCAGCCACGAAGGTATTGGAACGGATGATATCCAGCGTAGTTACGCCGAACAGTTTGTTCTTGTCGTAAACGCCCGCTTTCTTCAGCACTTCTGCTGCGATGGCAACGGTGGTGTTCACCGGGTTGGTGATGATACCGATGCACGCTTTCGGGCAGGTTTCAGCGATCTGCTGAACCAGGTTTTTCACGATGCCCGCGTTGACGTTGAACAGGTCTGAACGATCCATACCCGGTTTACGTGCAACACCCGCGGAGATCAGCACCACATCGGCACCCTGCAACGCAGGACGCGCATCTTCACCGGAGAAGCCTTTGATTTTCACAGCTGTCGGGATGTGGCTCAGGTCAACCGCCACACCTGGGGTTACCGGAGCAATATCGTACAGGGAGAGTTCTGAGCCTGAAGGCAGTTGGGTTTTCAGTAGTAGGGCAAGCGCCTGGCCGATACCACCAGCAGCGCCGAGGACTGCGACTTTCATCCTAAACTCCTTATTATGGTTAACTTAAGTATCTGTAACTCCGTTGCGGCGACCATAATTCAGCACGTCATTAATTACAATTTTCATCGCTAAAGAATTTGAGGTCGCACGTCTTTGACCTTCACCCGAATGCTATCAGGCTGTGGGCAACAACGAATTAAGAGGGGGTTACAATACACCCTGCCACGCCACCAAAACAACATCATTTTGATAACATTTAATTTACTTTTAAGCTTATTTGCGCGGCGTGACCCAGGCATGTTTTCTGATAACGAAATCTGATAAAATCTCTCCCTTTCATAACATTATTTCAGCCTGGTGCCAGGTAGATAATTTGCATAAAAATTCATCCACATGCATAATAATGTTGTTTCTATCGTCATATTCCGGGTGACTTATGCGAAGCTCGTCTAAGCAAGAAGAATTAGTGAAAGCGTTTAAAGCGCTACTCAAAGAAGAGAAATTCAGTTCTCAGGGAGAAATTGTTCAGGCGTTGCAGGAGCAAGGCTTCGACAACATCAACCAGTCGAAGGTCTCCCGCATGTTAACCAAGTTTGGTGCAGTGCGTACGCGCAACGCCAAAATGGAGATGGTTTATTGCCTGCCTGCTGAACTTGGCGTGCCAACGACCTCCAGCCCGCTGAAAAACCTGGTTCTGGACATTGACTATAACGATGCCGTGGTCGTGATCCACACCAGCCCGGGTGCAGCCCAGCTGATTGCCCGCCTGCTGGACTCGCTGGGTAAAGCAGAGGGGATCCTCGGGACCATCGCCGGCGATGACACCATTTTTACGACCCCGGCAAATGGTTTCTCGGTGAAAGACCTCTACGAAGCGATTCTGGTCCTGTTCGAACAGGAACTGTAATCTTCTGCCCCGTAGCGCCTGGCTACGGGGATCATTCTGCTGCCGCCTCGTTTTACCCTGCTTTTCTCTGCCTGCTGCTTTTGCAAATAGTGCTTTTTACCGCCTGTTAACATTCATTCAGTGAATGATCTGCCGTAAAATCGCACTAAAAATCAAAGCCACCTATCCAATTGATTTACATAAGAAAAAATCATAACACCTGCAGAGTAACGCCCTTTTTTATTCATTCCCGTTATAAAAAATGATGTTTTTAACACGTAATAACAGGCGAAACCATTAGTCTGGTATTAATTTTTTGCGTGATTAGTGTATACTTGATTTTGTGATGAGGGTCACAGAACAAAGACCCCAGTAAAATAATTGACGAGGTAAATAATCATGAAAATTAAAACCACTGTAGCTGCCCTGAGCGTACTGTCAGTCCTGTCATTCGGTGCGTTTGCAGCCGACACTATTAACGCCGAACAGGCACAATCCCGTCAGGCTATCGGGACCGTTTCTGTTGGTGCCATTGGTACTTCTCCGATGGACATGCACGAAATGCTGAACAAAAAAGCGGAAGAACAGGGTGCGTCATCTTATCGCATCATCGAAGCGCGCAGTGGCGACCACTGGCACGCTACCGCAGAACTGTACAAATAAACCCTCGTCGTATCTCATCATACGACTTGCCCCTGACCTCCCGGTCAGGGGCTTTTTTATCACTGGCGCACGTTGAAACGCAGTTGCCCTTCCAGCTCCTCCTCCGCTTCATCAAACAATAAAATCAATGCGCCAAAGCGTCTGCGCAGTTTTTCAGGCAGATGGGTAAATTCGATCTCCAGCGGTAACGGCAGCCTGTCGCCGGTAACCACATCCCATAGCATATCAAGATTGTTTACGCTGCCCCGCTCCAGGTCGAACGCCCGGATAAACTCGCGGTAGAAGTCTTCCTGACTATCAATTTCGTCAAAATCAAAGGTATAAATTTTCATTGCCAGCCACCCGGTACAGGCGGGCGGCAGATGCCGCCCTGTCTATTATAAGCCCCCGATATGCAGGGTTTTAACTTCCAGAAACTCCTCCAGCCCCAGCACGGACCCCTCGCGCCCCAGCCCGGACTCTTTTACGCCCCCAAACGGACCCAGCTCGGTCGAGACCGCACATTCATTAATTCCGATCATGCCGCTCTCAATGGCCTGTGAGACGCGGAACACGCGCGAGAGATTCTGGGTATAAAAGTAGGCCGCCAGCCCGTAAGGCGTATTGTTAGCGCGCATAACCACTTCGTCTTCCGACGTGAAGCGGAAGCAGGCGGCAACGGGACCAAAGGTCTCCTCTTCTGCCAGCTTCATGCCTTCATGGCAGTCACCGAGTACGGTTGGCATCCAGAAGTTGCCGCCAAGTTCGTGCGGTTTACCCCCAGCCAGCACCGTGGCCCCCTTCGCTACCGCATCTTCGACGTGCTCACGGACTTTCTCGACAGCCGAAGGCTCAATCAGCGGGCCGACAACGACGCCTTCGTCCAGACCGTTACCCACCTTCAGCGCCTTCACCGCATCGGCAAGCTGATTGACAAACTTGTCATAGACCGTCTCCTGAATATAGAAACGGTTTACGCTGACGCAGACCTGCCCGGCGTTACGGAATTTATTGGCGATGGCGCCTTTGACGGCGGCCTCAATATCCGCGTCCTCGAAAACGATATACGGCGCATTGCCGCCCAGCTCCATCGATACCTTTTTCATGGTCTCAGCGGAATTGCGAACCAGCGTTTTCCCGACGGCGGTTGACCCCGTAAACGAGATTTTGCGCACGTCATGGCTGGCCATAATGGCGTCGCTAATTTCTGAGGTGCTCCCCGCGACCGCATTCAGCACACCATCCGGCACACCGGCCTGCTTCGCCAGCGTCAGCAGCGCAAAGGCGCTCAGCGGCGTGTTGTTTGCAGGCTTGATGACGCCGGTACATCCTGCTGCCAGCGCCGGGCCGAGCTTACGGGTGAGCATAGCCATCGGGAAATTCCATGGCGTGATAGCAGCAACCACCCCAACAGGTTCACGAGTGGCCAGAATACGGGAGCCGGGTTTAACCGGAGGAATGATTTCACCGTTAGCGCGCTTGGCCTGCTCCGCAAACCACTGAATAAAGCTGGCAGCGTAGTCCACCTCGCCCTCAGCCTCTTTCAGCGGCTTGCCCTGCTCGGTGGTCATCAGCCGCCCGAGCCAGCTTTTGTTCTCGATAATCAGTTCATACCAACGATAGAGGATCGCGGAACGCTCTTTTGCCGTTTTTGCGCGCCATGCGGGAAAGGCTTTCGTCGCGGCCGCAATGGCCTCTTCGGTTTCGGCTTTCCCTGCTTTCGCCACTTTCGCAACCACCTCACCCGTGGCCGGGTTTAGCACATCAAACGTGGTGTCGAGTGTTTTCCAGATACCGTTAACCAGATACCCGGTCTGAAAAAGAATACTGTCCTGAAGAGCCTGGGTTGTCATGTGTCCTCCCTTCCTGAATGTTTGAACCTGCAAGAATAAGTATAGCCACAAAAAAACCGACGCTTTTGGCGTCGGTTTTCTCTTCGTTAGCTGTCTGTCAGCGCATTCTGGTAGCGGTGCAGCATAAACACCAGCCGCTCTACCGGCTCGGTAACCTGCGGCGGGGCTTCCCAGACTCGCAGTTTCTCCTGGTAGATATCCAGCTCCTCCAGCAGTTGCTTAAAGTAGCGGCGACGTTTGTCATCACTGGATGCCGATATCACATGGTCCGCCGTTCGCCGTAGCTGGCGGTGGAAAGCGGACAAATCGTCGTTGATCGGCACTGGCGCGTTCCGCAGACGCTGGTGCGCGATAATCATGGTTAACGCCAGACGGAAGCGAGCGACATCGCCCGGGAATTTATTCAACAGCAGGAACAGTTGCTGGTAAAGAGCCGGAAGGTGGTTCTGCTTGCGCCGCGCGGTGTTGGTGGTCAAGGACGATACGGCGGCCGACACAAACTGATTGAGCAGCACGCGCCCTGTCCGCGCCTGAGAGTTATCCCGCACCAGCAGGATCACCATCATCGCCAGGAAACAGCCCACCAGCTGGCCTAATGCGCTATCCAGGAACTGGCTGAAATGGAAGGTCATCGGGTTATCCAGCACGAGGATGTTAATCGTACTCGCCAGCGCACCTAACGATCCCAGACGGCGTTTTTGTACCTCAATCCCGATAAAGAACGCCATCACCGCCAGGCTGATACAGAGCAAAAGCATGCTTTGCTGCGTCGAGGGGATGATTACCAGGAAGTAGAGCGCGCCAATGGGTAACGCCGCAATGGTGCCGTACAGAAAATCAATAGCGACCATGCGCGGGTTGGGCAGACGCATCGCCAGCGCGGTAACGACGGCAATCATCACCATCGCGCCGCTGCCGGACGTCCAGCCGGTCCACAGCCAGAACAGCGTGCCGAGTATACAGGCCAGGGTGGTACGCCAGAAGTTAACCATCGCATGATGACGCTCGGCGGATTCCGGTTTGATCACCACTTCGCCCTGTAACACCTCTTCTTCCGCCGCACTGATTTTGGTGTTGCTAATCACGCCGCGTTTCAGAAGCAGGTAGCGCGTTGCGGCGCCAACCCAGGTATAAATGGTGACTGGCGTATCCCGTTCGCCCGTCCAGGCAATCACACGACGCATGCGTTTAAGCTGTCGATGCACGTCCTGCACCGTCTCCACAGGCTCATCAAACAGTTCGCGGAAGGTATCCGTTACCACTTCGGGGCGAGTGTTCTGAATCAGGTAGGTTTCACACGCCTGGGTGATCAGCGTTAACGAGACGGTATTGATCGCTTTTAGACGACGATTGGCACGCTCCCAGCGGGAAGACTCCATATTGAGATTACTGCGCATCCCTTCCAGCGCCTGCGTGCGGCGCACCAGCGCGCTCCAGGCCTTGTCGACCTCTTCGCTGTCGCCGTGCTTAATGCACAGCTGCATGAGCTGGTACTGGGCAACAATCAGCGCGTCCAGCTCACGATCGACTTCCTGCTTGATGGATCGCGGAGAGAAGAGCAGATCGGCGACAATCGCGCAGACGATACCAATGACAATCTCGCTGCAACGTTCCACGGCGAACTGCGGAGCAAGCAGCGGTTCACTCTGAATGGTGATGATAATAATCAGCGCGGTATATCCCGCCAGGCCCCAGGCGTACGAGTTCTCCACCTTCACCAGCGAAGAGACCCAGGTGCAAAAACCCGCCCAGATACAGCATACAATCAGCATCAGCAGCGGCGTGCGGATCATCAGGATGATAATGGTCAGGGCGGCGATACAGCCGATAAAGGTACCGATAATACGCAGCATCCCGCGATAGCGAATTGCCCCGGAGTAAGGTTCGCCACCCGCCGCGAAGGCAGGACCGGCGGCGACGATCGCGGCGGTCAGAACAGCCCAGCGCGGCGTTTCAAGCTGGAAATGGAAGCCAACAAACAGCGCCAGCACAATGGCGCATGCCAGCTTCACGGCGAAGCGGATGTGCTGGCTGGCGATGGAAAAAATGCCCATAGCGATCAACCAAACTCGCGCAGGCGATGGGCGATTTGACGGAAGATAGAATCCTGGCTGGCATCACGGTCTTTTTCACCGGTGATCACTACCGTCGCCGTGGTGCCAGCGGGCCAGAGGTTGCTCTGCTGCTCATCCAGACGAATGCGTACCGGTACGCGCTGCGCCAGACGAACCCACTCGAGGTTAGAATCGACGGTCGCCATCCCTTTTGAATCATTGGTACTGCTGGCGTTGGTCACCCCCGCGGCCACGCTGTCCACGGTTCCTTTCAGGACCCGGTTGCTGCCGAGCGGCGTGATTTCGGCGCGATAGCCCGGACGCACGCCTTCCAGCTTGGTCTCTTCCATATAGGCGAGGACGTAGAAAGAGTTCTGTTTCACCAGCGCCACGGCCGTAGAGCCGCGCGTGATAAACTCACCCGCATAGACGTTGAGGTTGGTTACCCAGCCATCGGACGGGGCGCGGATAACGGTACGTTCCAGATCGAGCTTCGCCAGATCGCGCGTCGCCTGCGCTTTTGCCAGCTGATGCAGCACGGTTTGCAGCACGTTATTGGACTGATCAATCTCTTCCCGGGACATGGCCTGGATGCCCAGCTTGTTACGACGTCCTGCTTCACGGCGTTTTTCAGCGGCCAGCGCGTTGTAATACGCTACGTCGGCTTCCGCTTCTTCCAGCGCTTTTTGATAGCGCGGCTGGTCGATAGTGAACAGTACCTGATCTTTTTTCACCAGCTGGTTATCGTGGACATTGACCGCCGTAATGAGACCGGCGACATCGGGCGCTATCGCGACCACCTCCGCGCTGAAACGCGCATCGCGCGTCCACGGGGATTCGGTGTAATAAACCCAGGCGCGAAAAATAGCGATGAACGCCAGGATGACCAGCGCCATAGTGATGGCAGTGCGGGAGATTTTTCTTGTTAGCGTTTTCACATCAACCTCAGACAAACATGCGCGATATTAAATAGAACAGGCAGCAATACAGCGCGGTATTAAACAATGCAGGATGCCAGACGAAATCATAAATCCCGGTAGGGACCAGCACCTTGCGCACCAGCCAGAAGATCGCCAGTGATAAAAGAAGCTCGAAAAATATCGGTGGGAACGACAGACCGAACACCACGATAACGGGAAACAGACTCATGTTGACCTTGATTAAAGAGATGCAGGTTACTGGATTATTAAGCTCACGCCGCCGCAGGAGAGCATGAATTGCCGGGTGAGAGTGGCGCAGCCGTTATGTAATTAATAATATATTAACGTAACTGTTATGCTGTTATCTATCATATGTGATCTAAATCACTTTTAAGCCAGAGTGAATAATGGAACGTCTAAAACGCATGTCCGTCTTTGCGAAAGTGGTTGAGCAAGGCTCTTTTACCGCCGCAGCACGTCAGCTACAAATGAGCGTCTCATCCATTAGCCAGACAGTGTCAAAACTGGAAGATGAGCTCCAGGTGAAGCTGCTCAACCGCAGCACCCGCAGCATTGGGCTGACGGAAGCGGGTAAAATTTACTATCAGGGCTGCCGTCGAATGCTGCATGAAGTGCAGGATGTTCACGAGCAGCTCTACGCCTTTAACAACACGCCTATCGGCACGCTGCGTATCGGGTGTTCTTCAACTATGGCACAAAATGTTCTCGCTGCCATGACGGCGGAAATGCTGAAAGAGTATCCCGGTTTAACCGTTAATCTGGTAACGGGTATTCCGGCACCGGATCTGATTGCCGATGGGTTAGACGTGGTGATCCGCGTTGGCGCATTGCAGGACTCGAGCCTGTTCTCGCGTCGACTGGGCAGCATGCCGATGGTGGTCTGCGCTTCGAAAAGCTATCTGGCACAGTATGGCGTACCGGAAAAACCTGCCGACCTTAGCAACCACTCGTGGCTGGAATACAGCGTTCGCCCAGATAACGAATTTGAACTGATCGCGCCAGAAGGGCTTTCCACCAAACTGCTGCCTGAAGGCCGTTTCGTGACCAACGATCCGATGACCATCTCACGCTGGCTGGTGGCCGGGGCCGGGATCGCCTACGTGCCGCTGATGTGGGTGATCAACGAGATCAACAGCGGCGAACTGGAGATCCTCTTCCCGCGCTACCAGTCGGATCCGCGCCCGGTGTACGCGCTCTATACCGAAAAGGACAAGCTGCCGCTGAAGGTGCAGGTCTGTATTAACTATCTGACGGACTATTTTGTGGAAGTGGCAGAGCTGTTTCAGGGGATGCGGGGAAGAAGGAAAGAGTAGGCCTCCCCCTCACCCCGGCCCTCTCCCCAAAGGGGCGAGGGAGAAAAGACGGCACGGAGCAGTCCCCTCTCCCCGTTGGGGAGAGGGTTAGGGTGAGGGGAAAATGAAAAAATTACGCCGTGCCGCCCACCGTCAGGTTATCAACCTTCAGCGTAGGCTGACCGACGCCCACAGGCAGGCTCTGGCCCTCTTTGCCGCAAACGCCCACGCCGTTATCCAGCTTCAGGTCGTTACCCACCATGGAAATCTGCTGCATGGCCTCAATGCCAGAGCCAATCAGGGTTGCGCCCTTCACCGCTTTGGTCACTTTGCCCTTCTCAATCAGATACGCCTCTGAGGTAGAGAAGACAAATTTACCGGAGGTGATATCCACCTGGCCGCCGCCAAAGTTCGGCGCGAAGATCCCGTAATCAACGGATTCGATAATCTCCTGCGGCGTGGATTTACCCGGCAGCATGTAGGTGTTGGTCATGCGCGGCATCGGCAGGTGTGCGTAGGATTCGCGACGACCGTTACCCGTTGGCGCAACGCCCATCAGACGCGCGTTAAGCTTGTCCTGCATGTAACCTTTCAGTACGCCATTTTCGATCAGCACGTTGTACTGGCCCGGCGTGCCTTCATCGTCGATAGAAATCGAGCCGCGACGGTCGAGCATAGTGCCATCATCCACCACGGTACACAGCTCGGAGGAGACAAGCTGCCCCATCTGACCGCTGAATACGGACGTCCCGCGACGGTTGAAATCCCCCTCCAGGCCGTGACCGACCGCTTCGTGCAGCAGCACGCCAGGCCAGCCTGCGCCCAGAACCACCGGCAGCGTACCGGCAGGTGCCGCCACGGCAGACAGGTTGACCAGCGCCATGCGCACGGCTTCTTTTGCCCACGTATCCGCGCGTGCTTCGCCGTCAACGTCGCCGAGGAACCAGTCGTAGCCAAAACGACCGCCGCCACCGCTTGAGCCGCGCTCGCGCTTGCCGTCGTCTTCCACCTGCACGCTGATAGAGAGGCGCACAAGCGGACGCACGTCGGCGGCCAGCGTACCGTCCGTCGCCGCCACCAGAATCAGCTCATAGACCCCGCTCAGACTGGCAGAGACTTCCTGCACGCGTTTGTCCGCCGCGCGAGCCACTTTGTCCACGCGACGCAGGATGTCCAGCTTCTCTTCGCGGCTCATGCTCTGCAACGGATCGATGCTGGTATAGAGCGCAGCGTGCTGCACTTCACCCAGGGTTTTCACGCGACCGTCGCCGGTATCACGCACAATGGTTCGCGCCGCCTGCGCGCTCTGCTCCAGCGCGGCCAGGCTTATCTGGTCTGCATAAGCAAAACCGGTTTTTTCGCCGCTGACGGCGCGCACGCCGACGCCCTGGTCAATGTTATAAGAACCATCTTTAATGATGCTGTCTTCTAAAACCCAGGATTCGTGATAGCTCGACTGGAAATAGAGATCGCCGTAGTCGAGGCGGCGTTCGGTCAGTTGACCAAGAATGGAGAACAGGTCCTGATGGCTCAGGCCGTTCGCTGCGAGCAAATGTTCACTTACCAGGTTCAGACTCATCGTATTGCTACTCGTTCGTTGCCGCCGGTGGCGGTATAAAATCAATATTATTGAGAGTGAGGCAATTACCTGCCCACGTCAAATCATTGCTGTGCTTCTTTGCGCGGCTGGCGCAGCACTTCATTAATCTGCGGTTTATCGATTGGGCCCGTAATGCGGTAGCGCAGAATCGAGACTTTGCTCCAGAGCGGCCCCAGCACTTTGCTGGCGGCAAATACCGCCGCGCCGATTATCGGATTGACCACAAAAGCGGTAGCGACACCCACTGTAGCGGAGATTTCCGGGGCAACAACCGCTTCCATATCCAGCTCCCGGCGCACGAGGTTCACTGATCCTTTCATGGCGATGTCCGCTTCCAGGCCGTCCAGCAGCGTATCATCGGTATGCATCACGCCGTCCTTGATCCAGGCCGTTCCGCGAATGGAGTCATAATAGAAACCGTCGTTGAAGGTATCGCTGAAATCGAAGCGCAGCTTGCGCAGCAGCGCGTCAAAGCTCAGCAGGCGCAGTATTTGCCCTGCATGACCGGTGCTAACATCGGCAATTTGTCCCTTACCAAAACGGGTTCTGAGGATACCGTTCAGCGAGGCAACGTCCGGCTGCCACGGTGCCGCGCGCCAGTGCAGATCGTAATTCACATCGAAGGACGATCCGCGAAGCGGCGTGCTGATCCCAAAGAAGTTAGCCGCGGAGTCCAGCTTGTTGCCTTTAATATCGCCCTTCAGCGAGGTGCGCTGTTCACCCGGTTTGTTCACCCACTCGCCAGCGGCGGTCATGCGGCCAAAGCCGGTATCCACCAGCCCACCAGAGAGGCTCAGCGTATTGCCCTGAATAGCAAAATCACCGTCGATACGGCCATATTTCTGTCCCCACAGCCAGCACTCCGCACAGTGCAGCTGGAGATCGGGCCAGTTGCTGAAATCCACGCGCGACGTTCCACTGCTGCTGAAAGGAGACGTACTTGTCGACTGTGTTTTAGACGCCGTAAAGGTCGGGTTGTAATAGAGATAACGGATAGCCGCCTGCCATGGCGCGTTATCGCGCATCGTCAACGAACCGTTAATTTCACGCCCCTGCGCCTCGACCTTTGAGCCGTTCACCGTCGGCCGGGAGACAATACTCAGGTTGTTCCACTGCTGCCCACCTAGCGTCAGCGCAGGCGTGCGCAAGGTAATGGACTGCGGGAACTGCGCCGTTTGATCGACGTTTTGCCCGACACCTTTCTGAAACAGTGCCAGCCACTCTGCGCCATCCATCGGCGGGAGATTCAGTTCAATGCCCGCCTGCTCCGGCAGCGGCGGCGTGGTACGGCTGTCCGTCGTCCAGATCGCCCTGTCCAGCGTCAGCTTGCGGTTAAGCAGCCAGCGGCTGTTGAAGTGGTTTGTTCCGCCAGCGTTTCCGGTTAAATCGAAGCTGTTAAGGTTGCCCGCAACCTTTACGTTGACGGGCAGTGCTTCACCGCTTTTCTTGTTCAGCGGTGCGGGAAGCTGGCTACTGAGGTTTTTCAGATCGCCCGTAATGTCGACGTTATAGCGCGCACCGGCATGATAAGGCAGATCGATGGCGACCTTGCCATTCCATGACACCGCGCCGTCCACCGCATTCTCAATCGGCTTCGGCAGAACATCCATGCGTGACGGCTGCCAGTTCGCGTCCATATTGACCGCCACCTGGTAGGCTTTATCGCCCTCGGTGGTGGAGAAATCGATATTGACGGGTTGATTGAACCAGGTCGCTTTCAGCGGCTTACTTTTCAGATTGCCGTTAACAAAGCTGAACTGACCGCTAAGGTTTTTCAGCGTGCTGTCCAGCGGCTTGATATAGAGGCTGTTATTGTTCAGACGAACGTCGCCTTTGGCGGTGGTCATTTCACCGTCGAGCGGGATATCCAGATGTAAGCGAGCATTCACATCACCATCTAACTGCAACTGCTGGAGAGTGGCCGCCAGGGAGTCATCCAGCGGCGTATCTTCAAAATATGGGCCAACCGCTTTACCCGGCCCATTAATATCCGCATCAATCAGCAGTTTCTCTTTGGAGTAATCCGGGATGTTTGCCGTCAGGTTGCTTGCCGTTACGCCGCCCAGCGCAACGCTGTCCGTCTTCATCCACAAGCCGTCATTCAGGAAGTTGAGTTCGATATTCAGATTCTTCAGCGCGGGCCAGTCCGGCTGGAAGGCATAGGTGGCGTTGCGTAGCGGCACCAGAACCTGGAACTGGCCTTCGTTATGCTTATACGGGAACAGGTGCGGATTGCCGCCGTAGACCAGCGTGGCGTTATCCGCCTGACCGCCCTGAATGGCGCCGCTGAGATAGTCTACCAGCGCTTTCCCCATCAGGTTTTCCGGGAAGTAGCGCCACGCCTGCGAACCATCATCCGTGCTGATGCCCGCCAGAATGCCCAGCCACGGCTCATCGCCTTCAGGCTGTAGATAACGGAAATTACCGCGGGCATGTACCGCTTTGGCTTTTACATCAATATCGCGACCATCGAGCTGAAAACCTTTGTCATTCTTCAGCCAGTTGAGGGTGGCGTTTCCCTTTTCGATCTCCAGTGGCGCACGGAAGACCGTTTCGTACGGCATTTTTGCTTCCTGCATTTCTGCCGTCAGCCTGCCGTTTTCCACGCTTCCTTCCAGTTTACCGCTGAAGTGCTCGGCACCCGGCAGCAGCTTCCACTTTTTCCATGCGAGATTTTTCCATGCCGCCTGAAAACGCGTCTTTTCCGTGGCCTGGAGCGGAATATCCAGCGCCAGCCGGTTTATCTGCCCGCTCGGTTGCGTCGCCAGCCAGATTTCGCCCAGCTCCGGGGAGAGTTTTGCGGCCATTGAACGCAGCCCTTCGATCGCCGTCAGATCCAGGTTACTGGCGCGGATACGCAGCTCATCGCTGCGTTTACCGTTTATCCCGCCGACGTCCTGCTCCGGCATCCACGCCAGCGTCAGCGCGCCGCGCGGCCAGGGTTTGTTATCCATGGAGATGCGCGTATCCGGAATAGCGAACTGCCAGCCGCCTTTATCCTGCGTCACGTGTGCGGTGAGGTTATCGACGGAAAGCTGATGCTGATGGTTTTCCCCCTTCCAGCTCGCGCCCCCCTGCTTAAGCCAGATATCGCCGCTGGCGAATGCCCCGTTCGTCAGGGTCATCCAGCCTTCCAGGCTGAAGCGCGCGGTTTCCAGCTGCATGTTCTGCTGTAGCCACTCACCCAGCCACGGCTTCACGTCCACGTCGTCCGCCTGTAGCCACACCCTGCCGTTGTTCAGCAGGCCATTGTCGTCGCGCAGATCCATCCGCACCTGCATAACGCCGTGCTGCCCGTTCAGGCTGGAGAGATTCACCTGCCCCTCGGCGCGGTGGCGATCTTTCCCGTTTAGCCAGGTCAGCTGTGGGATCGCCAGCTCAGCGCGCTGTCCGGAAAGGGTTATAAAGCTCACTTCGCTGTCGCGGAGATCGAAATGATCGAACTGACGCAGGAAGAGATCGCTGATACGGCTGGTTTCCAGCCCACGATCGCTGTCGCCGCTTTGCAGCGGCGTGTTGGTCATAAGCTGAAGTTGCCAGAAGGTGAGATCGCGAAACTGCCAGCGCAGATGCAGCAGGCTTTGCCAGACATCCAGCGCCAGGGTGACGCGTTTGATTTTAAGATGGCCGCCATCTTTCAGGATGGCGCTGATATCCCGCGCATCAAGCGTCGGGCCAAAGTTCTGCCAGCTTGCCTCGATATGGCTCACGTCCACCGGCAGACCGGTGGCAGATTCGATTTTTGCCAGGATCTGCGGCCGCCAGCTGTCCAGATGCGGCAAGGCGAGACGCAGCCCGCTCACGAGCAACGCGACAATCACGACCAGCGTTGCCCCTGTAAGCAGTAAAATCCCCGGCAATCGCCTCACGCGTCTCTCCTTGTCAGCCTTAAATCTCGCAGCGAACTGCGTTTACATCATGACGACGTCAAACTGCTCCTGGTTATAGAGCGGCTCAATTTGCACTTTTACCTGTTTGCCGACAAAGATTTCCACTTCCGCCAGCGCGTGCGACTCTTCCCCTTTCAGGGCCTCCGCCACCGCAGGGGAAGCATAGACCAGAAAACGGTCTGAGTCGTAGGCATGATGGACACGGACAATCTCACGCATGATCTCGTAGCAGACCGTCTCCACCGTCTTTACCGTTCCGCGTCCATGGCAGGTTGGACACTCATTACACAGGACATGTTCCACGCTTTCGCGGGTCCGTTTCCGGGTCATTTCCACCAGACCGAGCTGCGAGAAGCCATTGATGCTGGTTTTCACGCGATCTTTACTCAGCGCCTGCTCCAGGGAGTGCAGCACGCGACGGCGGTGGTCTTCATTATTCATATCGATAAAGTCGATGATGATAATACCGCCCAGATTACGCAGGCGAAGCTGGCGTGCGATGGCCTGCGTCGCTTCTATATTGGTATTAAAGATGGTGTCATCGAGGTTGCGATGGCCGACAAACGCGCCGGTGTTGATGTCGACGGTGGTCATCGCTTCGGTCTGATCAATAATCAGATAGCCACCCGATTTCAGCTCAACCTTACGCTCCAGCGCACGCTGGATCTCGTTTTCAACGTCATAGAGATCAAATATCGGCTGGCGTCCGGTGTAATGCTCCAGCAGCCCCGGCATTTCCGGGATGTACTCGGCGGTGAACTCCAGTAAGGCTTCGTACGTCAGACGCGAGTCCACGCGGATTCGGTCGAGCTGCGCATCGGCGAAATCACGTAATACGCGCTGAGCGAGCGCCAGCTCACCGTACAGCCGGTAGCGGGTCTGGTTGCGTTTTTTACGCTCCATCACTTTGGTCCAGACGCGCTTCAGATAGGCCGCATCCGAGGCCAGGTCTTCTTCGCTGATCCCTTCCGCTGCGGTACGGATAATAAACCCACCCTGCTCGTCGCAGTAGGCGCTGACCACCTTTTTCAGGCGTTCACGCTCGCTTTCGCTCTCAATACGCTGTGACACGCCGACGTGCGACGCCCCCGGCATAAAGACCAGATAACGTGAAGGAAGGGTGATGTCGGTGGTCAGACGCGCGCCTTTGGTGCCCAGCGGATCTTTTACCACCTGCACCATCAGATCCTGGCCCTGACGCACCAGCTCAGAGATGTCGCGCACGGCAAACTGCTTTTGCTCTTCGCCTGCCACGCATTCGGTATGCGGCATGATGTCGGAGGCGTGTAAAAACGCCGCTTTATCGAGCCCAATATCTACAAAAGCCGCCTGCATACCCGGCAGTACACGACTGACACGACCTTTGTAGATATTGCCTACGATTCCGCGCCGCGCTTCACGCTCAATATGAATTTCCTGAAGAATGCCACCATCAATGTAGGCCACACGGGTTTCCGATGGCGTTACGTTTACCAACAATTCAGCCGTCATAATTATCCCTTCCCTCACGCAGTGAGTTAAAATTGCTCAGCAACTCATACGTTTCCACCAGCGGTAAGCCGACTACGGCGTGATAGCTGCCATTTATCTTCCTGACAAAACAGCCACCCAACCCTTGAATACCGTATGCACCTGCTTTATCCATAGGTTCACCGCTGGCGACATAGCCGGCGATCTCCTCGTCGGTGAGGACTCTGAACGTCACTTCCGTTACCATAAGGCAATCCAGAACGTACTGGCTGTCTGCCAGCGCTACCGCCGTCATCACCTGATGGGTTTGTCCGGACATGTTACGCAGCATCCGCGCAGCATGGTCTGCGTCGCGGGGTTTCTCAAGCACCTCACCATTGAGGATGACGATGGTATCGGCCCCCAGCACCGGTAAGTCACGCGGCACGCATGCAACGCCCGCCTGCGCTTTTTCACGCGCCAGACGGGAGACATACTGCTGAGCGCTTTCGCCCTCAGCACGTTTTTCTTCGATACCGGTAACGATGCGTTCGAAGGATACACCCAACTGCGCGAGCAGTTCCTGGCGACGCGGAGAACCGGAGGCAAGATACAAAGACGTCATAGAAACCTTTTATTGCACGGCAAACTGCTGGCGAATTTTACGCATCAGCAGGAACAGCCACGGCCAGAGCACACCGTTTACTACACTACTCCAGAACACTTCCGGTCGGAAAGAGACGTTGATCACTAAAAACTCTGCCCAGAAAACAACGATATCCGCAGCGAGCGACAACAACATCACCACCAGCGCCTGTTGCCAGAGCGCAAGGTTACGAAAGAGCTGGAATTTGAGTGCAACGAGATACGCAATAATGCTCATGGATAAGGCGCGGACGCCAAGCGTAGAGCCACTGATAAGATCCAGTATGGCACCCATCACAAAACCTGTGCCGACATTTACGCGGTGCGGCAGGGCAAGGATCCAGTAGAGCAAAATGAGTAATACCCAGTTTGGCCGGAAAACAAGAATGTCGTCCGGCCAGGGCATAATTTGCAGCAACAATGCAACGAGGAATGAGAGCCAGATTACCCAGCGCCCCTGGCTACGATAACTGGCCACTACTGCCCTCCACCCGAGACTTGCGGCGGTGGCGGCGCATCCGGTAGCGGCTGCGTTAACCCCGTCGCCGGAGCCGGTACGGGCGCAGGTGGCCCCATTGCATCCGGCGCAGGCAGCACCTGCGGCATCATCTGCATCAGGCGCTCATTGGCCACGCGATGCACATCTTCCGGCGTCATCGGGTTAGCGCCGTTGCGATCGGCGCCCCATAGCAGCAGCAGGTAGCGTAAACGCTGCAAGCCAGCCGTTGGACGCGCCTGGATCACGGTGTAGGCACGTTGAGTGTCGAGCTTCACGGAAGAGACAACCGCAACCGGGTAGCCTTCAGGGAAACGACCGCCCAGACCAGACGTCACCAGCACGTCACCCACGCGGATATCCGTGTTGGCGGGCAGGTGTTCCAGTTGCAGATCGTCCGTACAACCATTACCGGCGGCAATTACGCGAATATCGTTACGCAGCACCTGAATCGGCAGTGCATGGGTGGCATCGCAAATCAGCAGCACACGGCTGGTCAGTTTGGCAACCGCCACGACCTGGCCCACAACGCCTTTATCGCTGATGACAGGCTGACCTTCGTATACGCCGTTCACGCTGCCTTTATCAATCACCACCTGATCGCTGTATGGATCGTTTACGGTGGAGATCACCTGGGTGACCATTTTCTGTTCATCCTGGCGCAGCGGCGAGCCAAGCAGTTCCCGCAGACGCGCGTTTTCCTGCTTATATTGCCCCAGCATCAGTAGCTCGCTGTTTTTCAGCAGCAGTTCCTGGCGTAATGCACGGTTTTCGAGTTCGAGCTGGTCACGCGATGAAAGCGTTTGCGACACGGAGTCGAGCAGTTCACGGGGACCATTTGAAATAAAGTAGAAAGGACTGACGGCGGTATCCATGTACGTTCGGATCTGGCTGAACGTACCGAGGCGGCTATCGGCAATAATGACCCCGAGCGCCACCAGAACCGCCAGGATCAGGCGAAACTGTAGCGACGGGCCACGGCTAAAAATTGGCTTCATAGGCTATGCGTATTCTCGCGTCAGAGAGAAAGGGTAGCCATTTGCTACCCTCTCACACCCGACTACTCTTCGCTAAACAAGTCGCCGCCGTGCATGTCGATCATTTCCAGCGCCTTGCCACCACCACGGGCGACGCAAGTCAGTGGATCTTCTGCAACTACGACAGGAATACCTGTCTCTTCCATTAACAGGCGGTCGAGGTTACGCAGCAGCGCACCACCACCGGTCAGAACCATACCGCGCTCGGAGATATCGGAGGCCAGCTCTGGCGGGCACTGTTCCAGCGCAACCATCACCGCGCTCACGATGCCGGTCAGCGGCTCCTGCAACGCTTCCAGGATTTCGTTGGAGTTCAGGGTGAATCCGCGTGGCACGCCTTCTGCCAGGTTACGACCGCGAACTTCGATCTCGCGAACTTCATCACCCGGGTAGGCAGAACCGATTTCATGCTTGATGCGCTCTGCGGTCGCTTCACCGATCAGAGAGCCGTAGTTACGGCGAACGTAATTGATGATGGCTTCGTCGAAACGGTCGCCGCCGATACGCACGGAAGAGGAGTACACCACGCCGTTCAGGGAGATAACGGCCACTTCAGTGGTACCGCCACCGATATCCACCACCATAGAACCGGTTGCTTCAGAAACCGGCAGACCCGCACCAATTGCCGCAGCCATCGGTTCTTCAATCAGGAACACTTCACGCGCACCGGCACCCTGAGCGGATTCACGGATTGCACGGCGTTCAACCTGGGTTGCGCCAACCGGCACACACACCAGTACGCGCGGGCTTGGGCGCATGAAGCTGTTGCTGTGAACCTGCTTGATGAAGTGCTGAAGCATTTTTTCGGTCACGAAGAAGTCAGCAATAACGCCATCTTTCATTGGGCGGATCGCGGCAATGTTGCCCGGCGTACGGCCCAGCATCTGCTTCGCATCATGGCCTACTGCGGCCACGCTTTTTGGCGAGCCAGCACGATCCTGACGAATGGCCACAACGGAAGGCTCATTCAATACGATGCCTTGTCCTTTTACATAGATAAGGGTATTCGCGGTACCCAGGTCAATGGACAGGTCATTGGAAAACATGCCACGAAATTTTTTCAACATACTAAGGGATAATCCTGAAAGCTGGGGCGGAAAACAAAATCCGCTTACTTTACCAACCACACGCAGCAGCGACAAGGCGCAAAAATCGTCTGCTACGGTGAAAATTAGTGCAGCACGTTTCCTTTGTTACAAATTCATCCCCTGAATCCCTCAGGGCTGAGTAAACAGCAGCGTCCCTCACTTTCACTTGTAACCTATAAAAGGTCGTTCACTGGCTTTTATGCTCGTCTTACTCAAAGCTACAGGCGCGATATTCTACGTGAAAACAAAGTAAACGGCAGGTCAAACAGAGTATCTTTGCAAATATTTTTTCACATTGGTGTCAAGCGGCTGAGAGGCGGCAAAAAAATCCCCCTGACCGCCCGTCACGCCGCGCTCTGTCAACATCTGCCATTCACTGCGTGAACGTACGCCTGCGGCAAATACTTGCGTTTGCGTTCCTTTGCACGCCTCCACCAGGCTTTGTACCAGCAGCTGGTTTTCCGTGCGCTTTTCGATATTCCTTACCAGACCCGGATGCAGCTTCAATAATTCGACATCCAGCTCTTTGATCCAGCTGGTGCTGACCAGGGTAAGACCCGCCTGTGTTACCGCCACGCGAGCCCCAAGCGCATTGATTAAACGCACAACCGAGCGCAATCGGCTGATGTGTTGACCTACATCTGCCTCTGCAAGTTCAAAAATAATGCGTTTGCGTTGCGATTTTTCGCATTGCATTAACGTGTCACGTAACCAACGCTGAAAACGCGGACGGATCAGCGATTCGACGGTCACCTGTAAAGCCAGATTTTCTTCAGGCCAGTACGATAAAAACGGAATGAGGCGGGTGATTTGCTGGCGGTCATACTCTTCGGACAATCCGAATTGCAGCACCATCGGCAAATACTCTGCGGAGATAACCTCCTCGGTCCCATCAAAAATACGGCACATCAGCTCACGATGATGGACATGACCATTTTTTATGACCGCCGGTTTTTGATAGATGCGCGGTCCACCCCGGCTCAGCATCTGTTCAATCAGGGTTCGCCAGCGTACGTTGCCGCGCCCTTTTTCCGGTAGCGTATCATCATAGACCGCCCATCCGTTCGCCCCCTGCAATACGGCGTTGCGCGTGGCCGCTTCTGCATGTTCCATCACCTGCTCCGTCGACTGACCGCCGCGCCAGGCACAGATGCCCATATGCACCATGTCGTCGCGGTCGAGCATTTTGCTCTGGGGTAGCGCATCGACGGCTTTCAACAGCTGGCTGGCGATACTCTCGGACTCCTTTAAGGTGCGATGCGGCAGCAAGACGGCAAAGTCGCTGCGGTGGTAGCGTGCCAGTAACGCGCCGGGGTAGCGCATAATAAAGGTGGACAGCAGGTTAATCAGCGTGAAGAGGTTCTCTTCCGCCACGCGCTGGCCCCAGGTATCACGGAGCAGATCGAAGTCGGGCAGGCGAATCATCATTACCACGCCATGCGTCCCCACCTTTTCGGGGTCATCAAGAAGCGTAGCCAGCTGATTATCAAAGAAGAGACGGTTGTTAAGGCCCGTTTTGTTATCCTGCGCGGCGTAGGAGCGAATCAACGTGTCCATACGGCTACGCTGATCGCTGGCAAACTGGATTTCGGAGAGCAGCACGTCCAGGGCGCTACTGGTACGTGATGGCCATTCATAAACCGATCCCCGTACCTGCGGACCCCGCTCGCCATTCAGTATTCGCACCGAGCGTGTTTCCAGCAGTTCCTGGCCGGAAAGTTGACGACGCTGCCAGCGAACGGCGAGGAAAATCAGCAGGACGATCAAGGCTACGGCGATGGTTAAGGGCGCGGTGGTCATGAGCGAGCGTAAATAGTTGCTCATCGGATCCTGGTACATCAGATGGATTGTCATACCCGGATGTTTAAGTGAGCGTACCGTTATGTCCCGATACTGATCTACCGTGCCGGCAGGACGGTAGCTGCCCTGACGGGTATGGCTGAAAACGGTCTGCTTCCCCTGTTTAATGTCGATCTGCACGATATCCACAGGCACCATTAACTCATCCAGTTCACGCGAAAGTGCCGGGAAGGAGGTTGTAATCAGGCGAGTGTCGATAACCGATGCAACCGATTCTACCCGGTTAACCAGCTTATCCTGGATGGCATTATAAAAGCTCAGCGAGCAGCCGATTAGCGTGACAAATATGGTCAGTCCCGTCAGCAAGGTGATAAAAGCTGAGAACTTCGTCGTTAATCGCATCCTTGAGATTACTCCGTGGGTTGAAGGGGTCGCAAGTGAGCGCTAACTTGCATTTCAAATGCGGCATACTACCAAACCTGGTGTATCTGGCAATTTATTGCGTTAAATCGGCACTGCGTTTCATTGAGCGAGTATAGTCTTCAGTACATATTTTCCCATCATCAATCCTAGTGAGGACCCTGTATGCAGGCTTTGATCTTAGAACAGCAGGACGGCAAAACCGTTGCCTCGGTGCAAGCCATTGACGAGAGCCGCCTGCCGGAGGGCGACGTGACCGTAGATATCGACTGGTCAAGCCTGAACTATAAAGATGCACTGGCCATTACGGGAAAAGGTAAAATCATCCGAAATTTCCCAATGGTGCCAGGCATCGACTTGGCTGGTCGCGTGCATACCAGTGAAGATCCGCGTTTTCACGCCGGACAGCAGGTGCTGCTCACCGGCTGGGGCGTAGGTGAAAACCACTGGGGAGGACTGGCAGCGCAGGCGCGCGTAAAAGGTGACTGGCTGGTCCCGATGCCGAAAGGCCTGGACGGCCGTAAGGCGATGATCGTCGGCACGGCAGGTTTCACCGCCATGCTCTGCGTGATGGCGCTGGAAGAGGCCGGGATCCGTCCTGACTCTGGCGAAATTGTCGTGACCGGCGCCAGCGGTGGCGTGGGCAGCACGGCCGTCACGCTGCTGCACAAGCTGGGGTACCAGGTCGCCGCCGTCTCTGGCCGCGAAAGTACGCATGATTATCTACGTCAGTTGGGCGCAAGCCGTATTCTGAGCCGCGACGAATTCGCCGAGACCCGTCCGCTGGAAAAACAGGTCTGGGCTGGCGCTGTAGATACCGTCGGCGACAAAGTGCTGGCGAAGGTGCTGGCGCAAATGAATTACGGTGGCTGCGTGGCGGCCTGTGGTCTGGCGGGTGGTTTTGCCCTGCCGACGACGGTGATGCCATTTATTCTGCGTAACGTGCGTCTTCAGGGTGTCGATTCGGTCATGACCCCAGCCGAGCGGCGGGCTGAGGCCTGGGAACGTCTGGCGCGGGATCTGCCCGCCTCATTCTATGAGCAGAGCGCCACTGAGATCACCCTGAGCCAGGCGCCAGAGTACGCCAATAAAATCATGGACAACCAGTTCCACGGTCGTGCGCTGGTTAAAATCGCCTAATCTTCAAATTTTCGTGACATATTCGCGCTAACCCTCCTCCTCCGTCATGCTTAGAAAAACGCCTGACGGAGGATGCCATGAAAACCCGAAAACTGACGGAAGCCGACGTAACGTCCGAGTCTGTCTTTATGCTACAGCGTCGCCAGATCCTGAAAATGCTTGGCATCAGCGCCACTGCCCTGACGCTCACCCCTGCGGCCCACGCCGATCTGCTCGACTGGTTTAAGGGCAACGACCGCCCGAAAGTCCCCTCTGGCGCACCGCTTAACTTCACGAAACCGGCGCAGTGGCAGAATAAACTGACGTTGACGCCGGAAGATAAAGTCACCGGCTATAACAACTTCTATGAGTTTGGCCTCGATAAGGCCGATCCTGCCGCCAACGCCGGGAGCATGAAAACCGATCCCTGGACGCTGAAGATTGATGGCGAAGTGGCAAAGCCGCTGACGCTGGATCATCATGACCTCACCACCCGCTTCCCACTTGAAGAACGCATTTACCGTATGCGCTGTGTGGAAGCCTGGTCGATGGTGGTGCCGTGGGTAGGTTTCCCTTTGCATAAACTGCTGGCGCTGGTTGAGCCCACCAGCAACGCGAAGTATGTTTCCTTCCAGACGCGCTATGCCCCGGACGAGATGCCAGGCCAGAAGGATCGGTTTATCGGCGGCGGGCTGGAGTATCCCTACGTTGAAGGTTTACGTCTCGACGAAGCCATGCATCCGCTTACGCTGCTCACCGTCGGGGTTTACGGCAAAGCGCTGCCGCCGCAAAACGGGGCGCCCATTCGCCTGACCGTACCGTGGAAATACGGTTTCAAGGGCATCAAATCGATCGTCAGCATTAAGCTCACCCGTGAACGCCCACCCACCACCTGGAACCTCGCAGCGCCAGATGAGTATGGTTTTTTTGCCAACGTTAACCCGCACGTTGATCATCCACGCTGGTCGCAAGCGACGGAACGTTTTATCGGTTCCGGCGGCGCGCTGGATGTTAAACGCCAGCCAACGCTGCTGTTTAACGGCTATGCAGATGAGGTGGCATCCCTCTATCGTGGGCTGAATTTACGGGAGAACTTCTAAGTGCGTTTAACGGCAAAGCAGATAACCTGGCTGAAGGTACTCCTGCATTTAGCCGGATTGCTCCCCTTTATCTGGCTCTTTTGGGCAGCCAGCCAGGGACAGTTCAGTGCCGATCCGGCTAAAGATATTCAGCATTTTACGGGTCGGATGGCTCTGAAATTTTTGCTGGCGACCTTGCTCGTCTCACCGCTTGCGCGCTACGCTAAACAGCCATTGCTAATACGTACCCGTCGGCTTTTGGGGCTATGGTGTTTCGCCTGGGCGACGCTGCATCTCACCAGTTACGCCCTGCTGGAACTGGGCATTAACAACCTGGCACTCCTTGGCAGCGAACTGGTTACGCGTCCTTATCTGACGCTGGGTATCGTATGCTGGCTGGTTTTACTGGCGCTGACGCTGACATCCACGCAGTACGCGCAGCGAAAAATGGGACGGCGCTGGCAACTGCTGCACAACTTCGTCTATCTTGTCGCGATCCTCGCGCCCATCCATTACCTGTGGTCGGTGAAGATATTATCTCCTCAGCCGGTCATCTACACCCTGCTGGCATTGGCCCTTTTAGCATGGCGTTATAAGAAGTTCCGCCAGTGGGTACGATAGTCCACGAAACTGTGCGTTTTCCCGCAGATTATTTATCAGCCGCGAATCTTTTTCGGATAGCGGTTGATAATCTTCCCTGATAAGACCAGTATTTAGCTGCCAAATGCTACGAAATCGTTATAATGTGCGACTTCGGTTTTCCGGACAGGGGTTTTTGGCCTCTGAAAGGGTGACAATTGCGTGTTGAGGGTATATGTTGTTTTTTACCCGAAAATCGCAGGAGATAGCGGCACAATGGCTGACAAATTCCAAATTTTAGTATTGAACGGACCGAACCTGAACATGCTCGGCACCCGTGAGCCAGAGAAGTACGGCACGCTGACATTGAGCGAAATTGTTAACCGTCTGGGTACGGAAGCAGCCTCGCTGAATGTGGATTTGGACCATTTTCAGTCAAACGCGGAGTACGCAATCATCGACCGTATTCATCAGGCTAAAGACACTGTGGACTATATCCTGATCAATCCGGCCGCGTTTACGCACACCAGTGTTGCTATACGCGACGCACTGCTCGCGGTGAGTATCCCGTTTATCGAGATCCATCTGAGTAACGTGCACGCCCGAGAGCCGTTCCGCCACCATTCCTACTTGTCAGATATCGCCGCTGGCGTGATATGTGGGCTGGGTGCAGACGGCTATTCATACGCTTTACAGACAGCGGTAAAACGCTTGTCACAATCACACTAAACAAGAGTACGGAACCCACTCATGGATATTCGTAAGATTAAAAAACTGATCGAGCTGGTTGAAGAATCAGGCATCTCCGAACTGGAAATTTCTGAAGGCGAAGAGTCTGTACGCATCAGCCGTGCAGCCCCAGCCGCTAGCTTCCCGGTAATGCAGCAAGCTTATGCTGCGCCAGTGCAGCAGCCTGCGCTCTCCGCAGCCGTTGCACCAGCAGCAGAAGCCGCACCTGCAGCAGCTGCAGAAATCAGTGGTCACATCGTACGTTCCCCAATGGTTGGTACTTTCTACCGCACCCCGAGCCCGGACGCGAAAGCGTTCATCGAAGTGGGTCAGAAAGTCAACGTAGGCGATACCCTGTGCATCGTTGAAGCCATGAAAATGATGAACCAGATCGAAGCAGACAAATCAGGTACTGTGAAAGCGATTCTGGTCGAAAGTGGTCAGCCGGTAGAATTTGACGAGCCGCTGGTCGTCATCGAGTAACGAGGCGAACATGCTGGATAAAATTGTTATCGCCAACCGTGGCGAGATTGCACTGCGTATTCTTCGTGCCTGTAAAGAACTGGGCATCAAGACCGTGGCCGTGCACTCAAGCGCGGATCGCGATTTAAAACACGTATTGCTGGCGGATGAGACGGTCTGTATCGGTCCGGCTCCGTCCGTAAAAAGCTATCTGAACATCCCGGCGATCATCAGCGCCGCCGAAATCACTGGCGCGGTCGCGATTCACCCGGGTTATGGTTTCCTCTCTGAGAACGCCAACTTTGCTGAGCAGGTTGAACGCTCTGGCTTTATCTTCATTGGCCCGAAAGCCGACACCATTCGCCTGATGGGTGACAAAGTGTCTGCCATCACCGCGATGAAAAAAGCCGGCGTGCCAACCGTACCGGGCTCTGACGGCCCGCTGACCGACGATATGGATGCTAACCGCGCCCATGCTAAACGCATTGGCTACCCGGTTATCATCAAGGCGTCTGGCGGCGGCGGCGGTCGCGGTATGCGCGTTGTACGCAGCGATGCTGAACTGGCGCAGTCCATCTCCATGACCAAAGCGGAAGCGAAAGCGGCTTTCAGCAATGACATGGTGTACATGGAAAAATACCTGGAAAACCCACGCCACATCGAAATTCAGGTGCTGGCTGACGGTCAGGGCAACGCGATCTATCTGGCTGAACGTGACTGCTCCATGCAGCGTCGTCACCAGAAAGTCGTCGAAGAAGCGCCAGCGCCGGGCATTACGCCGGAACTGCGTCGCTACATCGGTGAGCGTTGCGCCAAAGCGTGTGTCGATATCGGCTATCGCGGGGCGGGTACCTTTGAGTTCCTGTTCGAAAACGGCGAGTTCTACTTCATTGAGATGAACACCCGTATTCAGGTTGAACACCCGGTTACCGAAATGATCACCGGCGTTGACCTGATCAAAGAACAGCTGCGTATCGCAGCCGGTCAGCCGCTGTCCATCAAACAGGAAGAAGTTGTGGTTAAAGGCCATGCGGTAGAGTGCCGTATCAACGCCGAAGACCCGAACACCTTCCTGCCAAGCCCGGGTAAAATCACGCGTTTCCACGCGCCGGGTGGCTTTGGTGTGCGCTGGGAGTCCCATATTTACGCCGGTTACACCGTACCGCCGTATTATGACTCAATGATCGGTAAGCTGATCTGCTACGGCGAAAACCGTGACGTGGCCATTGCCCGCATGAAGAACGCCCTTCAGGAGCTGATCATCGACGGGATCAAAACCAACGTAGATCTCCAGATGCGCATCATGAGCGACGAGCACTTCCAGAATGGTGGTACTAACATCCACTACCTGGAGAAAAAACTCGGTCTGAACGAGAAGTAAGAGACCAGTGTTGCTAAAAGGCCGGATTATCCGGCCTTTTTTATTTCTGGGGATCGCAAAGCCCCATCATGTACAATCCCCGCTTTCTTCATCCACAAGGGACAAAAAATGGACAAACGTTTTGTTCAGGCCCATAAAGAAGCGCGCTGGGCGCTGTGGCTGACCCTTCTCTATCTCGCTGCATGGTTAGTAACTGCTTACTTACCTGATTCAGCGATTGGCATTACCGGCCTCCCGCACTGGTTTGAAATGGCCTGCCTGCTGCTGCCGCTGGTGTTTATTGTGCTGTGCTGGGCGATGGTGAAATTCATCTATCGCGATATCTCCCTGGAGGACGATGATGCAGCTTGAAGTCATTCTGCCGCTTGTCGCTTACCTGTTCCTGGTGTTTGGCCTGTCGGTTTATGCGATGCGTAAACGTTCAACCGGTACCTTTCTGAACGAGTATTTCCTCGGGAGCCGCTCAATGGGTGGCGTCGTGCTGGCCATGACGCTGACCGCTACTTACATCAGCGCCAGCTCGTTTATCGGTGGCCCGGGCGCCGCTTATAAGTACGGACTGGGCTGGGTACTGCTGGCCATGATCCAGCTGCCTGCCATCTGGCTCTCTCTGGGCATACTGGGTAAAAAGTTTGCCATTCTGGCCCGTCGCTACAATGCCGTGACGCTGAACGATATGCTGTTTGCCCGCTATCAGAGTCGCTTGCTGGTATGGCTGGCAAGCCTGAGTCTGCTGGTGGCGTTTATTGGTGCGATGACGGTGCAGTTTATCGGCGGCGCACGTCTGCTGGAAACGGCAGCCGGGATCCCCTACGAGACGGGTCTGGTCATTTTCGGTGTGAGTATCGCGCTGTACACCGCGTTTGGCGGGTTCCGTGCCAGCGTTCTGAACGACACGATGCAGGGAATGGTGATGCTTATTGGCACTCTCGTTCTGCTGGTGGGTATCGTGCATGCCGCAGGGGGCCTGAGCCATGCGGTTGAAACCCTGGAAGCGATCGATCCGAAACTGGTCTCGCCGCAGGGGGCGGATGACATCCTCTCTCCAACCTTTATGACCTCGTTCTGGGTGCTGGTGTGCTTTGGCGTGATTGGCCTGCCGCATACCGCCGTGCGCTGCATCTCATATAAAGACAGCAAAGCGGTACACCGCGGGATTATTATCGGGACAATTGTGGTGGCAATCCTGATGTTTGGTATGCACCTGGCGGGCGCGCTGGGACGCGCGGTGATCCCTGACCTTACCGTACCGGATCTGGTCATTCCAACCCTGATGGTGAAAGTACTTCCGCCGTTTGCCGCCGGAATTTTCCTCGCCGCACCCATGGCGGCCATTATGTCGACCATCAACGCTCAGTTGCTGCAAAGTTCCGCTACGATCATTAAAGATCTCTATCTGAATTTGCGCCCTGAACAGGTCGAAAATGAGCGACGCCTCAAGCGCATGTCGGCGGTGATTACCCTGGTGCTGGGGGCGTTGCTGCTGCTGGCCGCGTGGCGTCCACCGGAGATGATCATCTGGTTGAACCTGCTCGCCTTTGGCGGGCTGGAAGCCGTTTTCCTGTGGCCGCTGGTGCTGGGGCTGTACTGGGAACGCGCGAATGCCGCGGGTGCATTAAGCGGCATGATTGTCGGGGGCGTCCTGTATGCCGTTCTCGCCACGTTGAAAATTCAGTATCTTGGCTTTCACCCGATCGTGCCTTCGTTACTGTTAAGTTTACTGGCGTTTGTGGTGGGTAACCGTTTTGGCCGTCCCGTTCCACCCGCCACCCTGATTTCTACTGATAAATAAAGAGTTTTGCCATGCCGTGGATCCAATTGAAACTGAACACAACCGGCGCGAACGCCGAAGAACTGAGTGATGCGCTGATGGAGGCCGGTTCGGTCTCTATCACGTTCCAGGACACGCATGACACGCCGGTCTTTGAGCCGCTACCAGGCGAAACGCGCCTGTGGGGTGATACGGACGTTATCGGCCTGTTCGATGCAGAAACCGACATGAAAGAGGTCGTGGCGATTCTGGAAAACCATCCGCTACTGGGCGCGGGTTTCGCGCATAAAATCGAACAGCTGGAAGACAAAGACTGGGAACGCGAGTGGATGGACAACTTCCATCCGATGCAGTTTGGTCAGCGTCTGTGGATCTGCCCAAGCTGGCGCGACGTTCCCGATGAAAATGCGGTCAACGTAATGCTGGATCCGGGTCTGGCGTTCGGCACCGGTACCCACCCGACAACCTCCCTGTGCCTGCAATGGCTGGATGGCCTGGATCTGGAAGGCAAAACCGTGATCGACTTCGGTTGCGGATCCGGGATCCTCGCTATCGCGGCGCTGAAACTGGGCGCGGCAAAAGCCATCGGGATCGACATCGATCCGCAGGCGATTCAGGCCAGCCGTGATAACGCCGAGCGTAATGGCGTTTCCGATCGCCTTGAACTGTATCTGCCCGATGCACAGCCAGAGGCCATGAAAGCCGATGTGGTGGTCGCGAATATCCTGGCTGGCCCGTTACGCGAGCTGGCGCCGTTAATCAGCGTGCTGCCGGTTGAAGGCGGTCTGCTGGGCCTGTCCGGTATCCTTGCCAGCCAGGCAGACAGCGTCTGTGAAGCCTACGCCGATCTCTTTGCGCTCGACCCGGTTGTCGAGAAAGAAGAGTGGTGTCGCATCACCGGTCGTAAAAAATAAGCCTTTGGCGTGGTCGTCTGACCACGCCTTTTCCCTTCGGTTTTTTCTCCCCCCTTCATCCTTTCTTCGATAAAATAACCGCACAAATCATAATGTTAATCATTGATTTGGATAATAAAATTCACAGGAAGAATACGATGAAACACATTTCAGGCAAGGCAGCGCTGCTGGCGCTGAGCGTGATTTCGGCTTCAACTTACGCCTCACACTGGAGCTATCAAGGAGAAGGCGCACCGGCACACTGGGGCGAACTGGACGAGGCGTACAAGACGTGTAAAAGCGGGATGTATCAGTCGCCGGTTAACATTGATAATACGGTCAAAGCTCACATCTCTCCGCTGGAAACGCACTATATCGACGGCCCGGTCACCCTGACAAACAACGGCCATACTATCCAGGCGAGTGAAAATGCCGATACACGCGACAGCATCACGCTTGATAAACAGACCTGGACATTACAGCAGTTCCATTTCCATGCGCCATCCGAAAACACGGTGCACGGTAAAAAATACGCAATGGAAATGCATCTGGTCCATAAAAACGCTGACGGCGAACTGACGGTCGTTGCCGTTATGTTCGATCAGGGCGCGGCAAACGCTGCACTGGATAAACTCTGGGGCGTGATGCCAGGGCAGGTTGACCAGAACGTTACAATTAAGCCAACCCTCGATATGAATAAATTACTGCCTGCGGATAAAACCTACTGGCGTTTTAGCGGCTCCCTGACCACACCACCGTGCTCAGAAGGGGTGACATGGTTGGTGCTCAAGCATCCGCTGACCGTCTCTGCTGAACAGCTGCAAAAATTCACTCACACTATGCACCACGAAAACAGCCGCCCGGTTCAGCCGCTTCATGGCCGTCTGGTTGTTGAATAAGCCGATTTTTTGCGCTGATATCCTGTGCTGAAATGCGACGCAGATCGCAAAGAAGCGCCATAATCTGCTGCATATCGCAGCAGATTATCCCGGCCAATTGATTCATTTATTCAGAAATGATGAGAAGTTACGGGAAATTGTAAGCGCCCACAAAATGTTCATTTCTTCATAACACAATGATTTAAATAGCGAATAATCTTATCCGAAAAGAATGACTGGCGATTCCTTGATCTACAACAGAGGATTGTTCAAAGTTTGGCCTTTCATCTCGTGCAAAAAATGCGTAATATACGCCGCCTTGCAGTCACAGTATGGTCATTTCTTAACTCATGCGCATCGGACACCACCAGCTTAGAAATCGCCTGATCGCAGCCCCAATGGCAGGTATTACCGACCGGCCGTTCAGGACGCTGTGCTACGAGATGGGAGCAGGATTAACCGTTTCCGAGATGATGTCGTCTAACCCGCAGGTTTGGGAAAGCGACAAGTCCCGCCTTCGGATGGTGCACGTGGATGAGCCAGGTATCCGCACCGTGCAAATTGCCGGAAGCGTGCCTGAAGAGATGGCAGATGCCGCGCGTATTAACGTGGAAAGTGGCGCCCAGATTATTGATATCAATATGGGTTGCCCGGCCAAAAAGGTGAATCGCAAGCTTGCAGGTTCAGCCCTTCTGCAATACCCCGACCAGGTGAAGTCAATCCTGACGGCGGTTGTCAGCGCAGTGGACGTTCCTGTTACGTTGAAGATTCGCACGGGTTGGTCGCCGGAACACCGTAACTGTGTAGAGATTGCCCAACTGGCCGAAGACTGTGGCATTCAGGCCCTGACCATTCATGGACGCACTCGCGCCTGTTTGTTCAACGGTGAAGCTGAATACGACAGCATTCGGGCAGTTAAGCAGAAAGTTTCCATTCCGATTATCGCGAATGGCGACATAACTGACCCGCTTAAAGCCAGAGCTGTGCTCGACTATACGGGAGCTGATGCTCTGATGATAGGACGTGCCGCTCAGGGAAGACCCTGGATCTTTCGGGAAATCCAGCATTATCTGGACACTGGGGAGCTGCTTGCCCCGCTGCCTCTGGCAGAGGTTAAGCGCTTGCTTTGTTCGCATGTTCGGGAACTGCATGACCACTACGGCCAGGCAAAAGGGTACCGAATTGCGCGTAAACACGTATCCTGGTATCTCCAGGAGCACGCTCCAAATGACCAGTTTCGGCGCACATTCAACGCCATTGAGGATGCCAGCGAACAGCTGGAGGCGTTGGAGGCATACTTCGAAAATCTTGCGTAATGAAATAAAGAGCTGACAGAACTATGTTCGAACAACGCGTAAATT
The DNA here is from genome assembly GCF_050030745.1 of Enterobacter cloacae complex sp. 402C9. NCBI lineage: Bacteria > Pseudomonadati > Pseudomonadota > Gammaproteobacteria > Enterobacterales > Enterobacteriaceae > Enterobacter > Enterobacter cloacae complex sp. 402C9. Next base: position 4,231,333 of record NZ_JBLGUW010000001.1, read on the forward strand.
CTGACGTACTGACCGTTTCTACCGTTAACTCTCAGGATCAGGTGACTCAAAAGCCCCTGCGTGACTCGGTTAAACAGGCACTGAAGAACTATTTTGCTCAACTGAACGGTCAGGATGTTAATGACCTGTATGAGCTGGTACTGGCTGAAGTTGAACAGCCACTGTTGGACATGGTGATGCAATACACCCGTGGTAATCAAACCCGCGCTGCCCTGATGATGGGCATCAACCGTGGTACCCTGCGTAAGAAATTGAAAAAATACGGCATGAACTGATACTAATCAGTTAAATGCTTGTTTAAAAAGGCGCTCTTCGGCATGGGGAAGCGCCTTTTTTATTGCCCGGATGAGCGACCGTCAACGCTTTGTAAACCTTCTCCTTCCCCACTTTTCAACGCCCGCTTTTCGTGTATATTTCCACCACCTTACAGGCTCTCTTTTCGCGGAATGACACATGATTCGTAAATACTGGTGGCTGGTCGTTTTTGCTGTCTCTGTTTTCATTTTCGATGCGCTGCTGATGCAGTGGATTGAACTGATGAGCACCGAAACCGATAAATGTCGCAATATGAATTCCGTGAACCCGCTAAAACTGGTCAACTGCTCAGAGCTGGACTAGCCTCTTCCATCCTGTACCCCTCTGTTATCACCCAATAAAAACAGGGGCTTAAATCACTTTTCGTCATTTCCTGACGATGATAATGTCTGTGCCCTTTTCAACCGCTCTTGCTTAACGTCTCACAACGAGTGAACAGACCATGCTGGTTAGCCAATACAACCAAATCCTCGTCGTCATCTCCTTTATTGTCGCCATTCTTGCCGCCTATACCGCGCTGAATATGGCTGCGCGCGTTGCCGGAAGCCAGGGCGTCGCTGCACGCGTCTGGCTGGCAGGTGGCGGTGTTTCGATGGGGATTGGCGTGTGGGCGATGCATTTCATCGGTATGCTGGCGATGGATCTTTCCATGAGCATGAGTTACAACGCGACCCTGACCGTGCTTTCGATGATTATCGCCATCAGCTCGTCAATGTTCGCCCTGTGGCTCGTTAGCGGCGAGCAGCTACATTTGCGCCGACTGCTGCCTGGCGCCGTCGTGATGGGTGCAGGCATAGTTACCATGCACTACACCGGTATGGCTGCCCTGGAGGTCACTCCGGGTATTGTCTGGGATAAAACGTGGATGGCTATCTCTGTGGGCATAGCCCTTGCCGCTTCACTGGCCGCTCTTTGGCTGACGTTCCGTTTACGTCAGGAAGCTGCACGAATGGCGTTGATGCGTCTGGGGGCGGCGATCACCATGGGCATCGCTATCGCTGGCATGCATTACGCCGGCATGGAAGCAGCACAATTTCCAATGTCGACGATGGTCCACCATCATGGCATTAACGGGAGCTGGCTGGCGATACTGGTTAGCGTGGTCGCGCTCGCTATTCTGGGGATTACGCTGCTGGTATCGATGTTCGATGCCCGCCTTCAGGCTCGTACCTCGCTGCTGGCCTCATCACTGGCAGAAGCTAACCGTGAACTCGCTCAGCTGGCGTTGCATGATACGCTGACGCGCTTACCCAATCGTATTCTGCTTGAGGATCGCCTCGATCAGGCCATCAGCAAGGCCGATCGCGAAGGAAGCCCTTTCGCGCTGATGTTTATGGATCTTGATGGCTTTAAAACCGTCAACGATGCCTATGGTCATGATGTCGGTGACAATCTTCTGGTTGCGGTGACTCAGCGTTTGCTGTTGCAGTTGAAAGGTCAGTACACGCTGGCGCGTATCGGTGGGGATGAATTCGTCCTGCTGGCAGAAACCACTACCCCGGATGATGCTGCCTCACTGGCAAATTCACTGGTACGCGTCATTGATAGCCCGTTCCATCTCGATCCTTACGAACTGATGGTCACCCTGAGCATTGGCATTGCGCTCTATCCACACGATGGCAAAACCGATCGTGAACTGATGTTTAACGCTGATGCTGCGATGTACCACACGAAACATATGGGTCGTAACGGTTATCACTTCTTTCAGCCGTCAATGAATACGCTGGCGCAGACGCATCTTCAGCTGATGAATGATCTGTGGCAGGCCATCGACCGTAATGAGTTACGTCTGCTTTATCAACCTAAATTCCACGCCCCTGCCGGGCCGGTCATCGGATTCGAAGCGCTGTTACGCTGGCAGCATCCCAAACAGGGATTACTGCCCCCCGACCTGTTTCTACCGCTTGCAGAGAAAACCGGGCTGATTATTCCAATTGGAAACTGGGTAATCGACGAGGCCTGCCGCCAGCTGCGAGAATGGCACCTTCAGGGCCACACGGACTGGTCAATGGCGGTGAATCTTTCTACGTTGCAGTTCGAACAGCCGTCGCTGGTTAAAACGGTTCTCGATTGTCTGACGCGCCATAGCGTACCGCCCGGCATGTTGATCCTGGAGGTGACCGAAACCACGGCGATGAGCAATCCGGACGAAAGCGTTCGTGTCCTGACAGCGCTGACGGATGCGGGCGTAAAAGCCTCGATAGACGATTTTGGTACAGGTTATTCAAGCCTTCTTTATCTTAAGCGACTCCCTGCCTGCGAGTTGAAAATCGATCGTGCTTTTGTAAAAGAGTTAAGTGGAGAGAGTGAAGATGCGACGATCGTCTCGGCGATTATCGCCCTGGCAAAAACGCTGAATCTGAAGGTCGTGGCAGAAGGGGTCGAAACCGCAGCGCAGCAGACCTTTCTGACAGAACTGGGATGCAATACGCTACAGGGTTATCTGCTGGGCAAACCGATTACCGCGCAGGCTATTATGGAACAGTGCCAGCACGGGGAGATGTCACCATCCCGTATGCAATCATGAGGCTGTATCGTAGAACACTGGCGCCACTCGAGTGATATTTAGTGTCGCAAGAATATTATCCACCAGCGCCGGCGCCTGTTTGTACAGATTAAAACTGTTGCTATCCATTAACCAGTTTTTAATGACTCCGCTAAAAAATGCGTGGAAAACAATCAGCGCCAGTTCAATATTAGTTTGGGAAGAAATAATGCTACGCGCAACGCATTGTCTCAACGTCCTGCGAAGATAAGTATCGTTTAAACCGATCCGCTTGCGTATTTCACATTCTGAAATCACATCGTCATGAAATTCACACTTATGATACAGAATTTGTAAAAGAGCATACTGGCGTGGCTCGCTCGCAATATATTGCAGCGCGACAATAAACTGTTCACGAAGCATTAACAAAGGGTCATCTTTTTCAGAAAGTATTAACCTGTCACGAATCATTTCACGCAGCGGCAATTGCTGTTCCCAGATGGCGTTAAATATTTCCGCTTTACTCGAAAAATGCCAGTAAACCGCCCCGCGAGTAAGTTGAGCAGCATCGGCGATGTCGGTAAGCGTGGTATTAGCCACGCCACGTGTCGCGAATAGCCCGATAGCGGCTTCAATCAGCTGCTGCCGGGTCTTTTGAGCCTCTTCTTTCTTTTTACGCGCCATAGCCTGCTACTCATTACTTATACGGTTGATACGACATCAAACGTTATTAAAGGGTCGTGTAAGTCAAAGTATTCACCATAACCCGTTTTAGTTTTGCACAAAAAAAGTCAATTCATTTAATTTATAATTCATACGAATAAATTGAGCGAATCAAATTCATTAAATAAATAGTTTGTATTTACTCATAAGTATTCCGTTGATTATCCTGACAGAAGCCGGATTTCGAATACACTGGTTCAGAATCTGATTTTGCTTTTTATTGCCTCCATCAGCACTTATAAATTAAAAAACCTTGAATACCCTCATTATTATACGCAGCTACATTTCTTTTTTTGCCTCACACCCTTTCACCGACTTATGGCATATATCGGTTCAAGGGTAGTTTAAGGAACAGTAATGACGAATCACTTCAGACGCTTACCCTTATCCGGTTTCATTGTCTGTGCTGCACTGCTCGCCGGGTGCGATGGGCAAGAAAACCCACAGCAGCATGGGCAAGCTCCTCAGGTCAGTGTTCATATTGTCAAAAGCGCGCCACTGGCCGTAACGACGGAATTGCCAGGCAGAACTGACGCTTATCGTGTAGCGGAGGTTCGTCCCCAGGTAAGTGGTATCATTCTGCACCGTAATTTTACCGAAGGCAGCGACGTCAAAGCGGGTGAATCACTTTATCAGATCGATCCGGCCACCTATCAGGCAGCCTACGACAATGCGAAAGGTGAACTGGTAAAAGCGCAGGCGGCGGCAAACATAGCCCATCTGACGGTAAAACGTTACCTTCCGCTGGTCGGTACGCAATATGTGAGCAAGCAGGAGTATGATCAGGCGGTGGCAACCGCCCAGCAGGCGGATGCAAGCGTCGTTGCCGCGAAAGCTGGCGTTGAGAGCGCGCGGATCAATCTTGCTTATACGAAAGTCACATCGCCAATCAACGGGCGCATTGGCAAATCCAGCGTCACTGAAGGGGCGTTAGTCACTAATGGTCAGTCAACCGCACTGGCGACAGTTCAGCAGCTCGATCCCATTTATGTCGATGTAACGCAATCCAGCAGCGATTTTATGCGTCTGAAGCAGCAGACGAGCCTGCAAAAGGGAGACACCAGCAGCGTTGAGTTGCTGATGGAAAATGGCCAGCCTTATCCGCTGAAAGGAACGCTCCAGTTCTCTGATGTCACGGTAGATGAAAGTACCGGCTCAATCACCCTTCGCGCTCTCTTCCCTAACCCTCAGCATATGCTGTTACCGGGTATGTTTGTCCGTGCACGCATTGACGAAGGCACACAGCCTGATGCCATCCTTGTTCCCCAGCAGGGGGTAACCCGTACACCTCGCGGTGATGCAACCGTGCTTGTGGTAAACGATAAAAACCAGGTGGAATCTCGCACTGTCGTTGCACCGCAGGCGATTGGCGATCGGTGGTTGATCACGGAAGGTCTGAAAAATGGCGACCGCGTCATTATCAGCGGCCTGCAAAAAGTTCGCCCTGGCGTCACCGCCGTGGCTATTCCTGATACCGCCGCGACTCCAGCCAGTTAAGGGATAACGAGATGGCTAATTTCTTTATTCAACGGCCTGTTTTCGCCTGGGTGCTCTCCATCATTCTGATGATTGCGGGCGGGCTGGCCATTTTAAAACTGCCGGTGGCGCAATATCCAACCATTGCGCCGCCAGCAGTTGCGGTGACAGCGACCTACCCTGGCGCTGATGCCCAGACGGTCCAGGATACCGTGACGCAGGTTATCGAACAGAACATGAACGGAATCGACAATCTGATGTACATGTCGTCCACCAGTGATTCTGCCGGTAACGTCACCATCACCCTGACGTTCGAGTCGGGTACGGATCCTGATATCGCGCAGGTGCAGGTTCAGAACAAACTCCAGCTCGCTATGCCGCTGCTACCGCAAGAAGTACAGCAACAGGGGATCGGCGTGGAAAAATCCAGCAGCAGCTTCCTGCTGGTCGCGGGATTTGTGTCGGATAATAAAAACCTCACTCAGGATGATATCTCCGACTATGTCGCTTCTAACGTAAAAGATGCGATCAGCCGTACTTCCGGCGTCGGTGATGTGCAGCTGTTCGGTGCGCAGTATGCAATGCGCATCTGGCTGGACAGCAACGCGATGAATAAATATCAGCTCACGCCGTTGGATGTCATTAACCAACTGAAAACGCAGAACGACCAGATTGCTGCGGGCCAGTTGGGAGGTACGCCGTCCGTACCAGGGCAGCAACTGAACGCCTCAATTATTGCTCAAACGCGCCTGAAATCGCCGGAGGAGTTTGGCCGTGTGACGCTGAAGGTGAACCAGGACGGTTCAATGGTCCACCTGAAAGATGTGGCCCGCATTGAGCTGGGTGGCGAAAACTACAACATGGTCACCAAAATCAATGGCCAGGCAGCAACGGGGCTCGGGATCAAGCTGGCGACTGGCGCAAACGCGCTGGATACCGCTGCCGCCATTAAGAGTAAACTGGCGCAGTTGCAGCCCTTCTTCCCTCAGGGCCTGAAAGTCGTTTATCCGTACGACACCACACCTTTCGTGAAGATCTCAATCCATGAAGTGGTGAAGACGCTGTTTGAAGCGATCGTTCTCGTGTTCCTGGTGATGTACTTGTTCCTGCAAAACCTGCGGGCGACCCTTATTCCGACTATTGCCGTGCCCGTGGTGCTACTGGGTACCTTCGCGGTACTGGCTGCGTTTGGTTTCTCCATTAACACCCTGACGATGTTCGGGATGGTATTGGCGATAGGTTTGCTCGTCGATGATGCCATCGTGGTGGTTGAGAACGTAGAACGCGTCATGGTTGAGGACAAGCTGCCGCCAAAAGAGGCGACCCAGAAGTCGATGGAGCAAATCCAGGGCGCTCTGGTGGGCATTGCCATGGTGCTTTCAGCGGTGTTTATTCCGATGGCATTTTTTGGAGGTTCAACCGGGGCTATCTATCGCCAGTTCTCGCTGACCATTGTCTCCGCGATGGCCTTATCGGTGCTGGTGGCGTTGATATTAACGCCTGCTTTATGTGCAACGCTGCTCAAACCGGTTTCCAGCGACCATCATGAAAAGAAAGGTGGATTCTTCGGCTGGTTTAACGCGCTTTTTGATAAGAGCGTGGAGCACTACAGCAACAGCGTGAGCGGCATTTTACGTAAGACCGGACGCTATCTGCTGGTTTACGTCATCATCGTCGGCGGCATGGCAATACTGTTCCTGCGCCTGCCTTCCTCCTTCCTGCCGGAAGAGGATCAGGGGGTGTTTATGACGATGGTTCAGCTGCCGGCAGGGGCGACGCAGATGCGTACCCAGCAGGTACTCGATCAGGTTCAGGACTATTATCTGACGAAAGAGAAAGCGAACGTTGAATCGGTCTTTACCGTAAACGGATTTAGCTTTAGCGGGCAGGGGCAGAACTCCGGTATCGCTTTCGTCAGCCTGAAGCCATGGGAAGAACGCCCGGGCAAGGAAAACGGCGTTGAGGCGATTGTCAGCCGCGCAACGAAAGCGTTTAGCCAGATCAAAGATGGTCTTGTATTTCCGTTTAACCTCCCTGCCATTATTGAACTGGGTACCGCAACAGGCTTTGACTTTGAACTGATTGACCAGGCAAACCTGGGACATACGCAGCTCACGCAGGCACGTAACCAACTGCTTGGCATGGTAAGGGAACATCCTGACTTACTGGTCCGCGTGCGTCCTAACGGACTGGAAGATACGCCACAGTACAAACTGGATGTCGACCAGGAGAAGGCCCAGGCGCTGGGTGTGAGCATATCTGATGTCAATCAGACCATCTCAACAGCATTGGGTGGCACTTATGTGAACGACTTTATCGATCATGGACGCGTGAAAAAAGTTTATGTCCAGGCTGATGCTCGCTTCCGTATGTTACCAGGAGATATTAACGACCTGTATGTGCGTAGTGCTAACGGCGAAATGGTGCCTTTCTCTGCCTTTAGCAGCTCTCACTGGGTGTACGGCTCACCTCGTCTGGAACGTTACAATGGGATGCCATCAATGGAGATCCTCGGTGAGTCTGCGCCAGGCAAAAGTACCGGTGAGGCAATGGAGATGATGGAAAGCCTTGCGTCGAAACTGCCTTCCGGAATTGGCTACGACTGGACGGGGATGTCTTATCAGGAACGTCTTTCCGGAAATCAGGCTCCAGCACTGTATGCCATTTCACTGATTGTGGTGTTCCTGTGTCTGGCGGCTCTCTATGAAAGCTGGTCAATTCCATTCTCGGTCATGCTGGTTGTGCCCCTGGGGGTGATCGGCGCGCTTCTGGCTGCATCAATACGTGGGCTGAACAATGACGTTTACTTCCAGGTTGGTCTGCTTACGACAATTGGTTTATCAGCCAAAAACGCCATACTGATCGTTGAGTTCGCCAAGGATCTTATGGATAAAGAAGGCAAAGGGATTATTGAAGCCACGCTGGAAGCCTCACGTATGCGTCTGCGCCCTATCCTGATGACCTCTCTGGCATTTATCCTTGGTGTTATGCCTCTGGTCATCAGTAGTGGCGCAGGTAGTGGGGCACAAAACGCTGTCGGGACGGGCGTGATGGGCGGGATGCTGTCAGCCACTCTGCTGGCCATTTTCTTTGTTCCTGTTTTCTTCGTTGTTGTCCGGAGACGGTTTACAAAGCATAAGGATTAATGAAAATCATAAAGGCACCTCTGGTGCCTTTTTTATTTCCTGTCAGCATTCTAATAAAAAGACATCTCTTCACATTTCCTCCATAAATAATCAACGCCCCTCTTTTTTCTCCATGATTTTTACAATCCACACAATTTGAGATTATTCCCCGTGCTGTATGGTATTAGTGCGGTGGTAAAATAATCATCAATTCGTAAATTGCCGCATCGGCTCTTAAGCGAATAAGCGATCATATTGAGGTAACATCATGAAAAGATTCCTTTCCGTTGCACTTCTCGCTGCGCTGCTTGCTGGTTGCGCGCACGACTCTCCCTGTGTACCGGTATACGACGATCAGGGGCGACTGGTTCACACCAATACCTGTATGAAGGGGACTACCCAGGATAACTGGGAAACAGCAGGTGCGATTGCCGGTGGCGCCGCAGCAATAGCTGGCCTGACTCTCGGTATTGTCGCCCTGACTAAATAATACTTTTAAAAGCGCGGCCATCGCCGCGCTTTTATTTTATCTAATCAAAGGGATGTATATTTCCCCTCTCAGATATCATCAGATAATTTTTAGATTCAGTATCCTGTTTTTTTATAGTCCTATTTCCTTACCTATACAACCTCCGTCTGAATCACTGAATTGATTTAACGCTGCTGCGAGTAAGCATTATGCATTCCGTGAATTCATTTATAGCTGGGTTAAGACGCTTTAATACGTCAAGTAAGGTATTAACGGCACTCGTTGGAATATCTGATAAGGAAATTGGTTTAGCTGAGGGCATAACGCAAAAAGGCCATCCTTTCGGATGGCCTTTCTACTTGTTTGATGTCTGGCAGTTCCCTACTCTCACATGGGGAGACCCCACACTACCATCGGCGCTACGGCGTTTCACTTCTGAGTTCGGCATGGGGTCAGGTGGGACCACCGCGCTAAAGCCGCCAGACAAATTCTTTTACTTCTTGCCGAACTTTAACCTAAGTATAAAGTGGTGCTGATACCCAGAGTCGAACTGGGGACCTCACCCTTACCAAGGGTGCGCTCTACCAACTGAGCCATATCAGCACGCTAAATTTGATGCCTGGCAGTTCCCTACTCTCACATGGGGAGACCCCACACTACCATCGGCGCTACGGCGTTTCACTTCTGAGTTCGGCATGGGGTCAGGTGGGACCACCGCGCTAAAGCCGCCAGGCAAATTCTGTTAATCTGTATCAGGCTGAAAATCGTGTCTGTCTCTTCGCCGAAACAGCTTCGGCGTTGTAAGGTTAAGCCTCACGGTTCATTAGTATCGGTTAGCTCAACGCATCGCTGCGCTTACACACCCGACCTATCAACGTCGTAGTCTTCAACGTTCCTTCAGGAGACTTAAAGTCTCAGGGAGAACTCATCTCGGGGCAAGTTTCGTGCTTAGATGCTTTCAGCACTTATCTCTTCCGCATTTAGCTACCGGGCAGTGCCATTGGCATGACAACCCGAACACCAGTGATGCGTCCACTCCGGTCCTCTCGTACTAGGAGCAGCCCCCCTCAATTCTCCAGCGCCCACGGCAGATAGGGACCGAACTGTCTCACGACGTTCTAAACCCAGCTCGCGTACCACTTTAAATGGCGAACAGCCATACCCTTGGGACCTACTTCAGCCCCAGGATGTGATGAGCCGACATCGAGGTGCCAAACACCGCCGTCGATATGAACTCTTGGGCGGTATCAGCCTGTTATCCCCGGAGTACCTTTTATCCGTTGAGCGATGGCCCTTCCATTCAGAACCACCGGATCACTATGACCTGCTTTCGCACCTGCTCGCGCCGTCACGCTCGCAGTCAAGCTGGCTTATGCCATTGCACTAACCTCCTGATGTCCGACCAGGATTAGCCAACCTTCGTGCTCCTCCGTTACTCTTTGGGAGGAGACCGCCCCAGTCAAACTACCCACCAGACACTGTCCGCAACCCGGATTACGGGTCTACGTTAGAACACCAGCCATTAAAGGGTGGTATTTCAAGGTTGGCTCCACGCAGACTGGCGTCCACGCTTCAAAGCCTCCCACCTATCCTACACATCAAGGACCAGTGTTCAGTGTCAAGCTATAGTAAAGGTTCACGGGGTCTTTCCGTCTTGCCGCGGGTACACTGCATCTTCACAGCGAGTTCAATTTCACTGAGTCTCGGGTGGAGACAGCCTGGCCATCATTACGCCATTCGTGCAGGTCGGAACTTACCCGACAAGGAATTTCGCTACCTTAGGACCGTTATAGTTACGGCCGCCGTTTACCGGGGCTTCGATCAAGAGCTTCGCGTTGCCGCTAACCCCATCAATTAACCTTCCGGCACCGGGCAGGCGTCACACCGTATACGTCCACTTTCGTGTTTGCACAGTGCTGTGTTTTTAATAAACAGTTGCAGCCAGCTGGTATCTTCGACTGATTTCAGCTCCGCCCGCAGGGGCTTCACCTACATATCAGCGTGCCTTCTCCCGAAGTTACGGCACCATTTTGCCTAGTTCCTTCACCCGAGTTCTCTCAAGCGCCTTGGTATTCTCTACCTGACCACCTGTGTCGGTTTGGGGTACGATTTCGTGTTACCTGATGCTTAGAGGCTTTTCCTGGAAGCAGGGCATTTATCACTTCAGCACCGTAGTGCCTCGTCATCACACCTCAGCGTTAACAAGGTACCGGATTTACCTGGAACCTCCGCCTACATGCTTAAACCGGGACAACCGTCGCCCGGCTGACATAGCCTTCTCCGTCCCCCCTTCGCAGTAACACCAAGTACAGGAATATTAACCTGTTTCCCATCGACTACGCCTTTCGGCCTCGCCTTAGGGGTCGACTCACCCTGCCCCGATTAACGTTGGACAGGAACCCTTGGTCTTCCGGCGAGCGGGCTTTTCACCCGCTTTATCGTTACTTATGTCAGCATTCGCACTTCTGATACCTCCAGCACCCCTCACAGGACACCTTCAACGGCTTACAGAACGCTCCCCTACCCAACAACACATAGTGTCGCTGCCGCAGCTTCGGTGCATGGTTTAGCCCCGTTACATCTTCCGCGCAGGCCGACTCGACCAGTGAGCTATTACGCTTTCTTTAAATGATGGCTGCTTCTAAGCCAACATCCTGGCTGTCTGTGCCTTCCCACATCGTTTCCCACTTAACCATGACTTTGGGACCTTAGCTGGCGGTCTGGGTTGTTTCCCTCTTCACGACGGACGTTAGCACCCGCCGTGTGTCTCCCGTGATAACATTCTTCGGTATTCGTAGTTTGCATCGGGTTGGTAAGCCGGGATGGCCCCCTAGCCGAAACAGTGCTCTACCCCCGAAGATGAGTTCACGAGGCGCTACCTAAATAGCTTTCGGGGAGAACCAGCTATCTCCCGGTTTGATTGGCCTTTCACCCCCAGCCACAGGTCATCCGCTAATTTTTCAACATTAGTCGGTTCGGTCCTCCAGTTAGTGTTACCCAACCTTCAACCTGCCCATGGCTAGATCACCGGGTTTCGGGTCTATACCCTGCAACTTAACGCCCAGTTAAGACTCGGTTTCCCTTCGGCTCCCCTATACGGTTAACCTTGCTACAGAATATAAGTCGCTGACCCATTATACAAAAGGTACGCAGTCACCCCATAAAGAGGCTCCCACTGCTTGTACGTACACGGTTTCAGGTTCTTTTTCACTCCCCTCGCCGGGGTTCTTTTCGCCTTTCCCTCACGGTACTGGTTCACTATCGGTCAGTCAGGAGTATTTAGCCTTGGAGGATGGTCCCCCCATATTCAGACAGGATACCACGTGTCCCGCCCTACTCTTCGAGTTCACAGCATGTGTGCTTTCGTGTACGGGACTATCACCCTGTACCGTCGGACTTTCCAGACCGTTCCACTAACACACAAGCTGATTCAGACTCCGGGCTGCTCCCCGTTCGCTCGCCGCTACTGGGGGAATCTCGGTTGATTTCTTTTCCTCGGGGTACTTAGATGTTTCAGTTCCCCCGGTTCGCCTCGTTAACCTATGTATTCAGTTAACGATAGTGCAACGGATTGCACTGGGTTTCCCCATTCGGACATCGCCGGGTCAAAGGTTCATATCACCTCGCCGGCGCTTTTCGCAGATTAGCACGTCCTTCATCGCCTCTGACTGCCAGGGCATCCACCGTGTACGCTTAGTCGCTTAACCTCACAACCCGAAGATGTTTCACTTCTGATTGCGAAAATTTGAGAGACTCGAACACACATGAGCTGTGTGTCGTTTCAATTTTCAGCTTGATCCAGATTTTTAAAGAGCAAATATCTCAAACATGACTCGCAAGTCAGTTTTGAGATATGACGGCAGGTGACTTTCACTCACGAACCAGCAAGTGGCGTCCCCTAGGGGATTCGAACCCCTGTTACCGCCGTGAAAGGGCGGTGTCCTGGGCCTCTAGACGAAGGGGACGTACAGTCTCAATCGCAAGACGCCTTGCTATTTACTTTTCATCAGACAATCTGTGTGAGCACTACAAAGGCAGGTTCTTTAAGGTAAGGAGGTGATCCAACCGCAGGTTCCCCTACGGTTACCTTGTTACGACTTCACCCCAGTCATGAATCACAAAGTGGTAAGCGCCCTCCCGAAGGTTAAGCTACCTACTTCTTTTGCAACCCACTCCCATGGTGTGACGGGCGGTGTGTACAAGGCCCGGGAACGTATTCACCGTGGCATTCTGATCCACGATTACTAGCGATTCCGACTTCATGGAGTCGAGTTGCAGACTCCAATCCGGACTACGACGCACTTTATGAGGTCCGCTTGCTCTCGCGAGGTCGCTTCTCTTTGTATGCGCCATTGTAGCACGTGTGTAGCCCTACTCGTAAGGGCCATGATGACTTGACGTCATCCCCACCTTCCTCCAGTTTATCACTGGCAGTCTCCTTTGAGTTCCCGGCCGGACCGCTGGCAACAAAGGATAAGGGTTGCGCTCGTTGCGGGACTTAACCCAACATTTCACAACACGAGCTGACGACAGCCATGCAGCACCTGTCTCAGAGTTCCCGAAGGCACCAAAGCATCTCTGCTAAGTTCTCTGGATGTCAAGAGTAGGTAAGGTTCTTCGCGTTGCATCGAATTAAACCACATGCTCCACCGCTTGTGCGGGCCCCCGTCAATTCATTTGAGTTTTAACCTTGCGGCCGTACTCCCCAGGCGGTCGACTTAACGCGTTAGCTCCGGAAGCCACGCCTCAAGGGCACAACCTCCAAGTCGACATCGTTTACGGCGTGGACTACCAGGGTATCTAATCCTGTTTGCTCCCCACGCTTTCGCACCTGAGCGTCAGTCTTTGTCCAGGGGGCCGCCTTCGCCACCGGTATTCCTCCAGATCTCTACGCATTTCACCGCTACACCTGGAATTCTACCCCCCTCTACAAGACTCTAGCCTGCCAGTTTCGAATGCAGTTCCCAGGTTGAGCCCGGGGATTTCACATCCGACTTGACAGACCGCCTGCGTGCGCTTTACGCCCAGTAATTCCGATTAACGCTTGCACCCTCCGTATTACCGCGGCTGCTGGCACGGAGTTAGCCGGTGCTTCTTCTGCGGGTAACGTCAATCGACAGGGTTATTAACCCTGTCGCCTTCCTCCCCGCTGAAAGTACTTTACAACCCGAAGGCCTTCTTCATACACGCGGCATGGCTGCATCAGGCTTGCGCCCATTGTGCAATATTCCCCACTGCTGCCTCCCGTAGGAGTCTGGACCGTGTCTCAGTTCCAGTGTGGCTGGTCATCCTCTCAGACCAGCTAGGGATCGTCGCCTAGGTGAGCCGTTACCCCACCTACTAGCTAATCCCATCTGGGCACATCCGATGGCAAGAGGCCCGAAGGTCCCCCTCTTTGGTCTTGCGACGTTATGCGGTATTAGCTACCGTTTCCAGTAGTTATCCCCCTCCATCAGGCAGTTTCCCAGACATTACTCACCCGTCCGCCACTCGTCAGCAAAGCAGCAAGCTGCTTCCTGTTACCGTTCGACTTGCATGTGTTAGGCCTGCCGCCAGCGTTCAATCTGAGCCATGATCAAACTCTTCAATTTAAAAGTTTGATGCTCAATGAATTAAACTTCGTAATGAATTACGTGTTCACTCGTTGAGACTTGGTATTCATTTTTCGTCCGAGGACGTTAAGAATCCATGTCACTTTGAGTGCCCACACAGATTGTCTGATAAATTGTTAAAGAGCAGTTGCGACGCGCTTCAGCGCTCTGTCGCGAGGTGGCGTATATTACGCTTTCCTCTTTCAGAGTCAACCCGTTATTTCAGGATTTTTCTCTTCAACCGACCGGGTAGTCTGTGAAGTGATTCACATCTGCCGTGTCGATGGAGGCGCATTATAGGGATCCCAGTTTTTAGCACAAGTATTTTTTAGATCTTTTTTTCCAACTGATGATTTTCCGTGCTTTTCGCTGAAAACCCATCCGATCCGCTTAAAAATTGACGCATTTTGCCTTGCCTCGCTCCAGGAATACGATCAAAGTCTTCTTTAATAACGCTCATCTGTATCGAGGTAGATATGTTTGCAGTATTACGTCCTTATAAACATCTGTTCCCCCAAAAAGGCGATCGCGTGATGATCGATGCCAGCAGCGTGGTCATTGGTGATGTTCGCATGGCCGATGATGTCAGCATCTGGCCACTTGTCGCGATCCGGGGCGATGTTAACTACGTTGCAATCGGTGCACGCACCAATATTCAGGACGGCAGCGTGCTGCATGTGACTCATAAGTCATCTTATAACCCTGAGGGCAATCCGCTCATCATTGGGGAAGATGTTACCGTCGGTCATAAAGTAATGCTCCACGGCTGCACGATCGGTAACAGGGTTCTCGTTGGGATGGGATCGATTTTGCTGGATGGCGTCATAGTAGAAGATGACGTAATGATTGGCGCAGGAAGCCTAGTTCCGCAAAACAAACGCCTGGAAAGTGGCTATCTCTATTTAGGCAGTCCGGTTAAACAGATCCGCCCCCTAAAAGAGGCGGAGATCGAAGGATTGAAATACTCAGCGAACAATTACGTTAAATGGAAGAATGACTATCTGGATCAGGATAACCAGACCCAACCCTGATCGTCTTCCTGCTGATCGCGGATCAAATCGCTGGCTTCCTCTTCCAGATCCCAGCGATTTTCGCAAAAGACCGCTAATGGATCTGAACCACCTAAGCGCTGATGCAACGTCTCCCCTTTAATCGCACAGGTGAGCTGCATTCCATGCACCAGCACCGGGAAACACACCGCTTGCTTGTTTTCATCCCAGATTTCTCTGTCGGGAAAATGAATCGCCTGATTCATGCCAACAGTTCCTGTTTCAGCTTTTCGATCACCGGTTCTACAACAGGTAACACGCCATGCCAGAGTAGCACCGCATGAGCCGCCTGCCCCACCAGCATGCCCAGACCATCAGCCACATGTTTTGCCCCCTGTTGTTCGCACCAGGTCAGAAATGGCGTTTTCCCTTTTTGATAAAACATGTCATAGGCGTAGATGTGGGAATGAACCAGGGATGCAGGAATCGCCGGGATCTCTCCATTAATACCGCTTGAGGTGGCATTAATCACAAGATCAAATTCGTGACCCGCGAGATCCTCAAGTGCTACCGCAGCTACGCTGCCTGTGTGTGCGAACAACGCCGCCAGTTCTTCTGCTCTGGAGAAAGTACGGTTGGTGATTGTCACCGCACAATCCAGCGAAAGAAGAGGAAGCAATACACCGCGCGACGCGCCACCCGCACCGATCAGCAGGATCCGAAAGCCTGGTTTAATAAACGACAGTCGCTCCAGATCGCTGAGTAAACCTATGCCATCGGTGTTATCGCCCAGAAGGCGACCATCTTCAAGCCGCTTAAGAGTATTGACGGCGCCAGCGAGCGACGCACGTTCGGTCAGTTCATCCGCGCGCCCGAAAGCCTCTTCTTTAAAAGGCACCGTGACGTTCGCACCTTTACCACCCGCATCAAAAAAGCTATTCAGCGTCGGTATAAATGCATCAACAGGCGCAAGAACCCGACCATACGGGTGATCTATATGCAATTGCTCCGCAAACAGCCGATGGATCAGAGGCGACTTGCTGTGCGCGATCGGGTTACCAAAAACAGCATAGGTTTCCATCACATTATCCCTGGCGAAAACGTTCGCCGGTCAAGGCATCGCGAATTTCTGACGAGTTAAGACGACCACCGGTTTCACCCACGGCTACCGGGAAATCATTCCCGAACTGCGCCAGAACTTCTTCGGTTGTCCGACAAGGGGGAAGCCCGGTCAGGTTGGCGCTGGTTGAAACCAGAGGTTTACCAAATGCCTGGCATAACTCCACCACCAGCGGATGGTCGGTGACACGTACCGCGAGTGAATCGAAACGCCCGGTTAACCAGCGCGGCGTTGTCGGCTGTGCAGGAAAAACAAACGTCACGGGACCAGGCCACGCAGAGAAAATGGTTTCCCGCTGTGCAGGTGTCAGCATGGAATCATCAATATAAGGCTTAAGCTGCTCGTAGTTCGCAGCGATCAAAATCAATCCTTTTTCGACAGGCCGCTGTTTTAGCGCCAGCAGACGGTTAACGGCGACTTCGCTGTCAGGATCACACCCGACCCCGAAAACGGCTTCTGTTGGATAGGCGATGACTTCTTCTTTTTTCAGGATTTCCACCGCCTGCGCGATGGAGCCTGATGGCAGGTTATTATTCACTGATTTGATCCGCCGAAACCGGCTTTCCACATTGTTTACTGGCGCAAAAGCGTTTCAAGCCTTGCGCGGTTTTCTTCTCTATAAGTAACGGATAATCGCAATGAGAGCAGACGCCCGCTACTGGTTTGAAATTGATGACGAACTGGCATTCAGGATAGCGATCGCACGAATGGAAGGTCTTGCCATAACGAGAGCGCCGCTGCACCAATTGGCCACGCTGGCACTGAGGGCAGGCAATTGCCGTTTCATCTGGCTTATCAATTTGTTCCGTATGTTCACACTCCGGGTAGCGGCTGCATCCGATAAACATCCCGAACCGCCCCTGCCGCAGCGCCAGTTCACCGCCACAGAGAGGACAAAGCTGTCCCTCCAGAATTTTGACGATATGTCCATCCGCCTGGCTTTTCAGGGGACGGACATAATCACATTCCGGATAGTGTGAACAACCGAGAAACGGACCGTGTTTCCCGGACCGAATAACAAGTTCTGCCCCGCACTGTGGGCAGGGCTCGTTTTTATGCACCGTGAAGAGTGCTGATTTGGCCATAACAACTCTTGTTGCTGCACATAGAATTAATGCAGCATACCTTCATTCACTTCAAAGAGTAATTCTTCCATTTGCTGATAGGCATTTTCACAGCCTGGAATGTTGAACAGAACCATCAGGATCACCCATTTCAGATCTTCCAGTTCAAACTCAGCAGTATCCAGCGCCATGACGCGCTCTATCACCATCTCTCTCGTTTCGAGGTTTAGCACCTGAATCTGCTCGAGGAATAAAATGAATCCCCGGCAGCTGGCATCCAGCCTTTCACACTCTTCAGCTGTATAGATGCGCACAGACAATGGGTCAGAAGCAAGCTGCATCGGTTCGGCGAGGCCGTCCTGATAATCAGCCAACTTATCCAGCCACATCAACGCATTATATATATCTTCCCGCTCAAAACCTGCGTCGGTCAGATCCCGTGTTAATTTGTCCTGATCCACCTGCATTTCTGCTTCGTTGTGGATGTAAGTCTCAAACAAATACATCAGTACGTCGAACATGGCATGCCCTCCTTAATCGGACATAGCCGCCGGGTACAGCTGCGATCCACCCTGCTAACTCCAGTTCGAGTAGCTGTGCTACCGTTACTGGCACAGGTTGGCCGGCACGTTCAGCGACAACGTCAACAGGTGTTACCTCATCTCCTACGTTAGCCAGGAGCTTGGGAAATGGCAATGCTACTGCCTCCTGATCCGATGAAATATGTCGCTTTTGGAGATCATCCTGCAACCAATGCAGTCCATACTGCAAATTTTCAAGGATATCTTCTTTGCAGGTCACCAGCGTCGCCCCCTATTTTATCAGCCAGTGAGGGCCTTCGCAGCCGGGGTTCCCCAACGGGCCGGGCAGCGCAAAAACTTCACGCCCCTGCTCCAGTGCGCACCTTGCGGTAACCAGCGATCCACTCCGAATCGCAGCTTCGACCACCAGCACACCCTGGCTTAACCCACTGATGATCCGGTTACGCCGTGGAAAGTTACCCGGTCTGGGCGGTGTTGAGAGTGAAAACTCAGACACTATTGTCCCCTCTGAAGCGATAAGTTGCTCAGCCAGAATGTGATGACGACGCGGATAGAGACTAAAAAGACCATTGCCAAGCACGGCGACACTTCGCCCTTTTGCGGACAACGCCGCATGATGTGCTACACCGTCGATGCCGCAAGCCAGGCCACTGGTGATCGTAAAGCCACATTGGGACAGCTGTTCACTCAGCATTTTCCCCCAACGCTCGCCGTACCACGAGGGCGCACGGCTGCCCACAACCGCAAGCTGCATGCTATTAAGCACGTCAACGCGGCCTCTCACAAATAGCGCCCCGGGAAAATCAGGGATAGAACGCAACAATGGCGGGAAGCGAGGATCATCCGCCGTGAGAAGGTGGTTGTCGGCGTGTTCCAGCCATTCCAGACTACGTTCAAGCTCACTCTCGCTGAACGAAAAAAACTTTACGGCATGTTTGGGCGAAAGCCCTGACGCGTTGACAGCTTCAGCATCGACGGTTGCCTGGCGAAGCAGCCTCTGCGCAATCTCCAGCATTGCATCACCGTATAACGACCCGATGTTTATAAGCCGTAACCATACCTCTGTGGACGTCATCCTTTTCCCTGCCATAAGCAGCCTCAGCAATCTTTGCGATTGGTCACTGATGCTGTCAATCGACCGGGGATTTGTCTAGAATAGAAGTAATATTCTTATCAACTCCTGAACACGACTCTGGAAATTTATGGCAGTTTTGCAAGTGTTACATATTCCTGACGAGCGCCTTCGCATCGTCGCGGAACCGGTTAAAGAAGTGAATGCAGAAATTCAGCGTATCGTCGATGATATGTTCGATACCATGTACGCTGAAGAAGGCATTGGCCTTGCCGCGACCCAGGTAGACATTCACAAACGTATTATTGTGATCGACGTTTCTGAAAGTCGTGATGAGCGCCTGGTGCTGATCAACCCTGAGCTGCTGGAAAAAAGCGGCGAAACAGGTATTGAGGAAGGCTGTCTGTCTATCCCTGAACAGCGCGCTTTGGTGCCACGTGCCGAAAAAGTTAAAATCCGCGCACTGGATCGTGACGGCAATCCGTTTGAGCTGGAAGCCGACGATCTGCTGGCGATTTGCATTCAGCATGAGATGGATCACCTGGTCGGTAAACTGTTTATCGATTACCTCTCACCTCTGAAGCAACAGCGTATTCGTCAGAAAGTTGAGAAACTGGATCGTTTGCGTTCTCGCGCTTAACGCCCCCGGATACAAGGAATAACGTGTCTACATCACTACGTATAATCTTCGCGGGTACCCCTGATTTTGCAGCGCGTCATCTCGACGCGCTGTTAACGTCTGGCCATCAGATTGTTGGCGTATTTACTCAGCCGGACCGTCCGGCTGGCCGCGGTAAAAAACTGATGCCTGGCCCGGTTAAGGTACTGGCAGAAACACATGGTTTACCGGTTTTCCAGCCTGCGTCATTACGACCTGAGGAAAACCAGAAGTTAGTGGCAGACCTGAACGCGGACGTGATGGTAGTTGTGGCTTACGGCCTCATTCTGCCGAAAGCGGTACTTGATATGCCCCGCCTGGGCTGTGTTAACGTTCATGGTTCTTTGCTCCCACGCTGGCGTGGTGCAGCCCCTATTCAGCGCGCTCTGTGGGCAGGCGATGCTGAAACTGGCGTGACAATCATGAAGATGGACGTAGGTTTAGACACGGGCGACATGCTGTATAAACTGGCGTGTCCCATCACCGCAGAAGATACCAGCGCCACGCTGTATGACAAGCTGGCGGATCTCGGCCCGCAGGGGCTGATTGAGACGCTGCAACAGCTTGCTGACAATACAGCGACACCTGAAGTGCAGGATGAGGCACAGGTGACCTATGCTGAGAAACTGAGTAAAGAAGAAGCCCGGATCGACTGGTCCCTGTCAGCAGCTCAACTCGAACGCTGCATTCGCGCCTTTAATCCATGGCCGATGAGCTGGTTGATGATTGATGAGCAGCCAGTGAAAGTCTGGAAAGCTTCAGTTATTAACGGCAATGCATCGGCAGAGCCCGGTACGATTATCGACGCCAGCAAAAACGGTATCCAGGTTGCGACCGGAGAAGGGATACTGAATCTTGAATCGCTGCAACCGGCCGGTAAAAAGGCAATGAGCGCGCAGGATCTATTAAATTCTCGTCGTGAATGGTTCATCCCTGGCAATCGCCTTGCCTGAACAAATTTATTCTTAAGGCCCGGTGTTTCCGGGCATTTTTATTTTTACGGTTATGAAAAGACAAAATCTACGCACTATGGCGGCTCAGGCCGTTGAGCAGGTTATCGAGCAGGGCCAGTCACTGAGTAATGTCCTGCCTCCACTGCAACAAAAGGTTTCCGATAAAGACAAAGCCCTGCTTCAGGAGCTGTGCTTTGGCGTGCTGCGCACCCTCTCTCAGCTTGAGTGGTTGATTAACAAGCTGATGTCACGCCCGATGAGCGGCAAGCAGCGTACCGTGCATTATTTGATCATGGTCGGTTTCTACCAGCTTCTTCATACCCGCATTCCACCTCATGCTGCGCTGGCCGAGACAGTGGAGGGTGCCGTTGCGATTAAACGTCCTCAGCTAAAAGGATTGATCAACGGCGTGCTGCGTCAGTTCCAGCGTCAGCAGGACGAACTGCTGGCAGAATTTGCGCAAAGCGAAGCGCGCTTCCTTCACCCTGAATGGCTGCTGAATCGCCTTAAAAAAGCCTACCCACAGCAATGGCAAGACATTGTGGATGCCAATAATCAACGTCCGCCGATGTGGTTACGCGTCAATCGTAACCATCATACACGCGACGCATGGCTGGCCCTGCTGGAAGAGGCCGGAATGAGCGGCTTCACACACGCTGCTTATCCTGATGCGGTTCGTTTAGCCTCCCCTGCACCGGTACATGCATTACCCGGTTTTGAAGAGGGCTGGGTAACGGTACAGGACGCATCTGCTCAGGGCTGCATGACCTGGCTTGAGCCGAAAGACGGGGAGCAGATCCTCGATCTCTGTGCGGCGCCAGGGGGGAAAACAACGCACATCCTGGAAGTGGCGCCGCAGGCCAGCGTGATGGCCGTGGATGTTGATGAGCAGCGCCTTTCACGCGTCTATGACAACCTTAAGCGTCTGGGTATGAAAGCACAGGTTAAGCAAGGCGATGGACGCAAACCCGCTGACTGGTGTGGTGATACCCGGTTCGATCGCATTTTGCTGGACGCCCCCTGCTCAGCAACCGGCGTGATTCGTCGTCATCCCGATATCAAATGGCTGCGTCGCGATCGTGATATCAAGGAGCTTGCCCAGTTGCAATCCGAAATTCTGGATGCCATCTGGCCGCATCTCAAACCCGGCGGAACCCTCGTGTATGCAACCTGCTCTGTTCTCCCGGAAGAGAACAGTCAGCAAATTGCGGCTTTCCTGAAACGCACCCCGGACGCTACGCTGCACGATACGGGAACGCCTGAGCACCCGGGTCTGCAAAACCTGCCGGGCGCAGAAGAGGGTGATGGCTTCTTTTACGCTAAGCTAATCAAAGAGTGATGTTGAGAACAGGTCACGAAAGATGAAAATTATCATTCTGGGCGCAGGGCAAGTTGGCGGAACGCTGGCGGAAAATCTCGTGGGTGAAAACAACGATATCACCATTGTGGATACCAATGGCGATCGCCTGCGCGTTTTGCAGGACAAGTTCGACCTCCGCGTTGTTCAGGGGCACGGCTCTCATCCACGTGTGCTTCGGGAAGCGGGCGCGGACGATGCCGACATGCTGGTTGCAGTAACCAGTTCTGATGAAACCAACATGGTTGCATGTCAGGTGGCCTACTCGCTTTTCAACACCCCAAACCGCATCGCCCGCATTCGTTCTCCGGACTATGTCCGGGATGCGGAGAAGCTGTTTAATTCCGAAGCGGTACCCATCGACCATCTTATTGCGCCTGAACAGCTGGTTATCGACAGTATTTATCGTCTGATTGAGTACCCGGGCGCGTTGCAGGTTGTGAACTTTGCTGAAGGGAAAGTAAGCCTGGCGGTCGTGAAGGCTTATTACGGGGGCCCGCTGATTGGTAATGCCCTGTCGACAATGCGCGAGCATATGCCACATATCGATACGCGTGTTGCGGCGATTTTCCGTCACGACAGACCTATTCGTCCGCAAGGTTCCACCATTGTAGAAGCCGGGGATGAAGTCTTCTTTATTGCGGCTTCTCAGCATATCCGTGCGGTGATGAGTGAACTACAGCGTCTCGAAAAACCGTATAAACGTATTATGCTGGTTGGCGGCGGTAATATTGGCGCAGGTCTGGCGAGACGGCTGGAAAAAGACTATAGCGTGAAGCTGATCGAACGGGATCAACAACGCGCGTCAGAGCTGGCTGAAAAACTTCAGAATACCATCGTGTTTTATGGCGATGCTTCGGATCAGGAATTGCTGGCCGAAGAGCATATCGATCAGGTTGATCTTTTTATTGCCGTCACCAACGACGACGAAGCGAATATTATGTCCGCCATGCTCGCTAAACGTATGGGGGCGAAAAAAGTTATGGTGCTTATCCAGCGTAAGGCTTATGTCGATCTGGTACAGGGTAGCGTAATTGATATTGCTATTTCACCCCAGCAAGCCACCATCTCTGCCCTGCTAAGCCATGTGCGTAAAGCGGATATTGTCGGCGTGTCATCTCTTCGTCGTGGTGTTGCTGAAGCCATTGAAGCCGTCGCTCACGGGGATGAAACGACGTCACGCGTTGTTGGTCGCGCAATCGATGAAATTAAACTTCCACCAGGCACCATTATCGGCGCAGTAGTGCGAGGTAATGATGTGATGATCGCCAATGATAATTTACGTATTGAGCAGGGTGACCACGTTATTATGTTCCTGACCGATAAAAAATTTATTACCGACGTCGAGCGTTTATTCCAGCCAAGCCCGTTCTTCCTGTAATGATTTGGGTGCTCAGACGAGGGCACCCAAATATTAACCTTCTAATTTTCATGCCTTTTATTTTTCATAACGATTATTTATCCCCAATGGCAATTAGCTAATCATTTGTTAAACTTATAGGCGTCAGCTGGCACAAGGAGAACATAATGAGTTTTATTAAAGAATTTCGCGAATTTGCGATGCGCGGGAATGTGGTGGATTTGGCTGTGGGTGTCATTATTGGTGCGGCGTTCGGTAAGATCGTTTCATCATTAGTCGCCGACATTATTATGCCGCCGTTAGGACTGTTGATTGGAGGCATTGATTTCAAACAATTCGCCTTCACCCTTCGGGAAGCTCAGGGCGATATCCCTGCGGTTGTAATGCACTACGGCGTATTCATTCAGAACGTATTTGATTTCGTGATCGTGGCATTTGCCATTTTCATGGCGATCAAACTTATCAACAGACTTAACCGTAAAAAAGAAGAACCGGCTGCTGCCCCGCCAGCACCAACTAAAGAAGAAGTCTTACTGACTGAAATTCGCGATCTGTTAAAAGAGCAGAATAACCGCGTTTAATCAGGCGAGAGAAACAGAAAGGCCAGTGGTAAAAAAGCGATTAGCTTGCTTGCCACTGGCCTCCCAGTTACCACGTTGTGCATGTTTACCTTTACGCAAATAACTCCCTTTTCCCTTCTTGTTCTTCTCAACACGCTGTCTAAAAAGCGGGTCGTGAAGCAATGCCTCAATGGCGTTATCCTTAATTTGTCCCTTAGTATGCTGATAGCGGCTCATCATTTCTCCTGAGCATAGTTAATATCGGCGGGAGTCTAGTCCGTGGCTGATAAAAAATCAACAACCCTGAGTTTCACTACTGGCGCCCTGTTCAAGGGCTTCCAGTATTGAGCAATAAACACTGCTGTGAGCAGTACCGCAGCACGTGTCATTCAGCCTTTGTAGAGATCGTTGCATGGCCTGCAGCTCCTGAATTCGTCCTTCAACTTCATCCAGCCGGGCCTGAACGATGCTTTTAGATTCCTGACACGTATGATGTTCAGGATCGATACGGATCGACAGCAGTTCACGGATCGACTCCAGCGTGAAGCCGAGTTGCCGGGCATAGCGGATAAAACGAAGGCGTTGCAGGTCGTTATCCGTATAAAGGCGAAATCCACCTTCTGTTCTGACCTCATGATCGATCATCTGCTGCTTTTCGTAGTAGCGGATAGTATCCGGCGTTACGTTAGCAAGCTTCGCAAGTTCACCTATGCGGTACATGGCTACTCCTCGTTTATTTTTTGCATTAACCTTTCACTGTACTCACCATGCAAAAAGTCAGTATTCATTCCCGTCTGGCGCAGTTTTAGCTCGATGAGCGCTAACCGACGACTGATTTCGGAGTACCGCGGGTCATTCTTATGAATGCCTTTAAGCAGATCGGCAAGCTCGACGGCTTCATTGCGTTGCTGAAGTTCAGGGGGTAAACAACCTGCGTTTTTCAGTAAGCGATAACCGGCCCGTAATTCAGAGGGAATGTGTGAATCATCGTCCAGCACCAGTGGCTCACCGCTACCGGGGAGATTTTCAAACTCGCCTTTGTTTTGGGCATCGCTAATATGGCGTTCAGCCCACTGATCGAGCAACCACATAATGAACTCCAGGGGATGAGCAGAAAAGATACAGACATTGTAGATAAGTGGAGATTCTGCGGATATAAAAAAACCCGCCGAGGCGGGTTTTTTTACGTTACTACAGATTACTCTGCAGCAGCTTCTGCTTTCTCTGAACGATCAACCAGCTCGATGTATGCCATCGGCGCGTTGTCGCCTGCACGGAAGCCACACTTCAGAATGCGAGTGTAACCACCGGCACGGCTCGCGAAACGCGGGCCCAGTTCGTTAAACAGTTTTGCCACGATCTCGTTATCACGAGTACGGGCGAATGCCAGACGACGATTAGCAACGCTGTCAGTCTTGGCAAGAGTAATCAGCGGCTCAACTACGCGACGCAGCTCTTTCGCTTTAGGCAGGGTCGTCTTGATGATTTCATGACGAACCAGTGAACCTGCCATGTTGCGGAACATAGCCTGGCGATGGCTGCTGTTGCGGTTCAGTTGACGACCACTCTTACGATGGCGCATGACCTTATCCTTCTCAGTAAAACCTTAACCTGTGATCCGGTTACTCGTCAGCAATGCTTGCCGGTGGCCAGTTTTCCAGGCGCATGCCCAGAGACAGACCACGTGAAGCCAGCACGTCTTTAATCTCGGTAAGAGATTTTTTACCCAGGTTCGGCGTTTTCAGCAACTCAACCTCGGTACGCTGTACCAGATCACCGATATAGTGGATAGCTTCTGCCTTGAGGCAGTTAGCAGAGCGGACAGTCAATTCCAGATCGTCAACAGGGCGCAGCAGGATCGGATCGAATTCTGGTTTCTCTTCTTTCACTTCCGGCTGACGTACATCACGTAAGTCAACGAAAGCTTCCAGTTGTTCTGCCAGGATGGTTGCCGCACGACGAATCGCCTCTTCAGGATCGATTGTGCCATTGGTTTCCATTTCGATGACCAGCTTGTCCAGGTCGGTACGCTGTTCTACACGCGCTGCTTCAACATTGTAGGCAATACGCTCTACAGGGCTGTAGCATGCGTCGACCAGCAGACGGCCGATTGGGCGCTCATCTTCTTCCGAATGAATTCGGGCAGAAGCCGGCACATAACCACGACCGCGCTGAACTTTGATACGCATGCTAATAGCTGCGTTCTCATCGGTCAGGTGGCAGATCACGTGCTGCGGCTTGACGATTTCAACATCACCGTCGTGGGTGATGTCGGCTGCAGTCACAGGGCCAATGCCAGATTTATTCAGAGTAAGAATAACTTCATCTTTACCCTGAACTCTCACCGCCAGCCCTTTCAGGTTGAGCAGGATTTCAAGGATATCTTCCTGAACGCCTTCTTTGGTGCTGTACTCATGAAGTACACCATCAATCTCAACCTCGGTCACCGCGCAACCCGGCATCGATGAGAGCAGAATACGGCGCAGTGCGTTACCCAGAGTATGGCCAAAGCCACGCTCTAAAGGCTCAAGGGTCACCTTGGCGTGCGTCGAACTCACTTGCTCGATATCTACCAGGCGCGGTTTTAGAAACTCTGTCACAGAACCCTGCATTGTGTCCTCTCTTTGGTACTAAGCTTTACTTGGAGTAAAGCTCGACGATCAGGTGTTCGTTAATGTCCGCAGACAGATCAGAACGCTCAGGCTGACGCTTGAACGTACCTTCCATCTTGCCAGCATCAACTTCCAGCCAGGTTGGCTTTTCACGCTGCTCAGCCAGCTCCAGAGCGGCTTTCACGCGAGATTGCTTTTTCGCTTTCTCACGAATGCTAACAACGTCATTCGCTTTAACCTGATAAGAAGCGATGTTAACAACACGACCGTTTACCATGATTGCTTTATGGCTAACCAACTGGCGTGATTCAGCACGAGTCGCGCCGAAGCCCATACGGTATACAACGTTGTCCAGACGACCTTCCAGCAGAGCCAGCAGGTTTTCACCTGTGTTGCCTTTCAGACGTGCTGCTTCTTTATAGTAGTTACGGAACTGACGCTCCAGCACACCGTAGATACGGCGAACTTTTTGCTTTTCACGCAACTGCACACCATAGTCAGACAGACGCGGTTTACGCGCACCGTGCTGGCCAGGAGCTTGTTCAATTTTACACTTGGTATCGATCGCGCGAACGCCAGACTTAAGGAATAAGTCGGTGCCCTCACGACGGCTCAGCTTGAGCTTAGGACCCAAATATCTTGCCATTTTCTATCTCCAACTAACCTAAAAAACGAGCGTTATACGCGACGTTTTTTCGGCGGACGACAACCGTTATGAGGGATCGGAGTCACATCAGTAATATTCGTGATGCGGAAACCAGCGGCGTTCAGAGCGCGAACAGTAGATTCACGACCCGGACCCGGACCTTTAACCATAACTTCCAGATTCTTGATGCCGTATTCTTTTACGGCTTCAGCGCAACGCTCTGCTGCAACCTGAGCTGCGAACGGAGTGGATTTGCGAGAACCACGGAAACCGGAACCACCGGCTGTTGCCCAACCCAATGCGTTACCCTGACGATCAGTAATAGTAACGATGGTGTTGTTGAAAGAAGCATGGATATGAGCCACGCCGTCAGAGACTTGTTTTCTTACACGTTTACGTGCACGAACTGGTGCCTTTGCCATTATTCAATCACCCCGATTATTTCTTGATCGGTTTGCGCGGACCCTTACGGGTACGTGCGTTGGTCTTAGTACGCTGACCGCGCACTGGCAGACCACGACGATGACGCAAACCGCGATAGCAACCAAGATCCATCAGGCGCTTGATGCTCATGCTGATTTCACGGCGCAGATCACCTTCAACGACAAATTTGGCAACTTCGTCACGCAGCGTGTCGATTTGTTCTTCAGACAGCTCACTGATCTTAACATCTTCAGCGATACCCGCTGCAGCCAGAATGGCTTTGGAACGGGTCTTGCCGACGCCGTAGATCGAAGTTAATGCGATCACAGCATGTTTCTGATCAGGAATGTTAATGCCTGCTATACGGGCCACTATGCACTCCTACTATTTAATATGTACGCACCATGCTGAAAAGCCCGTTTTCAGGATACTCAAATGGAAACGTACAGACATACAAAAGATTGGCTGGCTAATCTAGCCAGCTCAACCCAACTTTGCAAGAAAAATATGCGAAATAATCAGCCTTGGCGCTGTTTATGCTTCGGCTCGGCACTGCAAATCACACGGATGACACCATCACGCTTAACGATTTTGCAGTTACGGCATAATTTCTTGACGGAAGCACGAACTTTCATTTTTACTCTCCGTAACTTCTCAGACGACCATTTAGCGGCCGTAGCCTTTCAGGTTCGCCTTCTTCAATGCAGACTCATACTGACTGGACATCATCAGAGTTTGCACTTGAGCCATAAAGTCCATAATCACGACAACAACGATAAGCAGTGAGGTCCCACCGAAGTAGAACGGTACTTTCATTGCATCACGCATGAACTCCGGGATCAGGCAGATAAAAGTAATATAAAGCGCACCAACCAAAGTCAGGCGAGTCATTACTTTATCGATATACTTCGCCGTTTGCTCTCCCGGACGAATTCCTGGTACAAATGCACCGGACTTCTTCAGGTTATCTGCTGTTTCACGCGGGTTGAAGACCAACGCCGTGTAGAAGAAACAGAAGAAGATGATCGCAGACGCATAGAGTAACACATAAAGTGGTTGCCCAGGCTGCAAATACAGCGAAATTGTTGTCAGCCAGTTCCAACCAGTACCGCCCCCGAACCATGACGCGATGGTTGCCGGGAACAGAATAATACTGGAAGCGAAGATAGCCGGGATAACCCCCGCCATATTCACTTTCAGCGGTAAATGTGTGCTCTGTGCAGCATAGACACGACGACCCTGCTGACGTTTAGCGTAGTTCACCACAATGCGGCGTTGACCACGTTCAACGAAGACAACAAAGAACGTCACTGCAAATACTAATACTGCAACCAACAGCAACAGGAGGAAGTGCAGGTCGCCTTGACGCGCTTGCTCGATAGTATGGGCGATGGCCGGCGGGAGACCCGCAACGATACCGGCGAAGATAATGATTGAGATACCGTTACCGATACCTCGTTCAGTAATCTGTTCGCCGAGCCACATCAGGAACATGGTCCCTGTGACCAGACTTACAACAGCGGTGAAATAGAATGCAAAGCCTGGGTTTAATACCAGGCCCTGCATACCAGGCATATTCGGAAGACCGGTAGCAATACCGATCGACTGGAATATTGCCAGCACCAGAGTGCCGTAACGGGTGTACTGGCTAATCTTACGACGTCCAGACTCCCCTTCTTTCTTCAACTCTGCCAGGGCCGGATGAACGACCGTCAGCAGCTGGATAATAATCGATGCCGAAATGTACGGCATAATACCCAGTGCGAAAATAGAAGCACGGCTGAGAGCACCACCAGAGAACATGTTGAACATTTCAATGATGGTGCCTCGCTGTTGCTCAAGCAGTTTGGCAAGTACAGCGGCATCAATACCAGGGATCGGAATAAAAGAGCCAATACGGAACACAATCAGCGCGCCGATTACAAACAGCAGTCTGCGTTTCAGCTCGCCAAATCCACCTTTGGCACTTTGAAAATCTAATCCCGGTTGCTTAGCCATCTGCTACTTATTCCTCAATTTTACCGCCAGCAGCTTCGATAGCAGCACGAGCACCTTTAGTAACACGCAGGCCACGAACAGTTACCGGAGTAGAAACTTCACCAGACAGGATCACTTTCGCGAACTCGATCTGGATGCCGATAATGTTAGCCGCTTTCAGCGTATTCAGGTCTACAACGCCGCCTTCAACTTTCGCCAGGTCAGACAGACGGATTTCCGCTGTAATCGCTGCTTTGCGAGAGGTGAAGCCGAACTTCGGCAGACGACGGTACAGTGGCATCTGGCCACCCTCGAAACCGCGACGTACGCCACCGCCAGAACGAGAGTTCTGACCTTTGTGACCACGACCACCGGTTTTGCCGAGGCCAGAACCGATACCACGACCCAGGCGTTTACCCGCCTTTTTAGAGCCTTCGGCCGGAGACAGAGTATTTAAACGCATCTCTTACTCCTCAACTTTAACCATGAAGTAAACCGCGTTGACCATACCACGAACAGCAGGAGTATCCTCGCGCTCAACGGTATGACCAATACGACGCAGACCCAGGCCAAGCAGCGTTGCCTTGTGTTTCGGCAGACGACCGATTGCACTGCGGGTTTGAGTGATTTTAATAGTCTTTGCCATGGTCAATTACCCCAGAATTTCTTCAACGGATTTACCACGCTTGGCAGCGACCATTTCTGGAGAATTCATATTTTCCAGGCCATCAATAGTTGCACGAACCACGTTGATCGGGTTGGTGGAACCATATGCTTTAGCCAGAACGTTATGAACTCCAGCAACTTCCAGAACGGCGCGCATTGCACCACCGGCGATGATACCGGTACCTTCGGAAGCTGGCTGCATGAATACACGAGAACCCGTGTGAACACCTTTAACTGGGTGTTGCAGGGTACCGTTGTTCAGCGCGACGTTAATCATATTGCGACGGGCTTTTTCCATCGCTTTCTGGATCGCTGCTGGAACTTCACGCGCTTTACCGTAACCAAAACCAACGCGACCGTTACCATCACCCACTACAGTCAGAGCTGTGAAGGAGAAAATACGACCACCTTTAACGGTTTTAGATACGCGGTTTACCGCGATCAGCTTTTCCTGCAGTTCGCCAGCCTGTTTTTCGATGTGAGCCATCTTACACCTCTACCTTAGAACTGAAGGCCAGCTTCACGGGCAGCATCTGCCAGTGCCTGGACACGACCATGATATTGGAACCCGGAACGGTCAAAGGAAACATTGCTGATGCCTTTTTCCAGAGCGCGTTCTGCAACAGCTTTACCTACAGCTGCAGCGGCGTCTTTGTTACCGGTATACTTCAATTGTTCTGAGATAGCTTTTTCTACAGTAGAAGCAGCTACCAGAACTTCAGAACCGTTCGGTGCAATTACCTGTGCGTAAATATGACGCGGGGTACGATGTACCACCAGGCGAGTTGCACCCAGCTCTTTGAGCTTGCGGCGTGCGCGGGTCGCACGACGGATACGAGCAGATTTCTTATCCATAGTGTTACCTTACTTCTTCTTAGCCTCTTTGGTACGCACGACTTCGTCGGCGTAACGAACACCCTTGCCTTTATAAGGCTCAGGACGACGGTAGGCGCGCAGATCTGCTGCAACCTGACCGATCAGCTGTTTATCAGCGCCTTTCAGCACGATTTCAGTCTGAGTCGGGCATTCTGCAGTGATTCCGGCCGGCAGCGGATGCTCAACAGGGTGTGAGAAGCCCAGAGACAGGCCTACTGCATTCCCTTTGATAGCTGCACGATAACCTACACCAACCAGCTGAAGCTTTTTAGTGAAGCCTTCGGTAACACCAACAACCATTGAGTTCAGCAGGGCACGCGCGGTACCAGCCTGAGCCCATCCATCCACGAAACCATCACGTGGACCGAAGGTCAGAGCGTTATCTGCATGTTTAACTTCAACAGCTTTGTTGAGGGTACGAGTCAGCTCGCCGTTTTTACCTTTGATCGTAATAACCTGACCGTCGATTTTGACATCAACGCCGGCAGGAATAACGACCGGTGCTTTAGCAACACGAGACATTCTTTCCTCCGATTAGGCTACGTAGCAGATAATTTCGCCACCAAGACCAGCCTGGCGCGCTGCACGATCAGTCATAACACCTTTAGAGGTAGAAACAACTGCGATACCAAGACCAGCCATTACTTTTGGCAGCTCATCTTTTTTCTTATAGATGCGCAGGCCTGGGCGGCTGACACGCTGAATGCTTTCTACAACAGCTTTACCCTGGAAATACTTGAGAGTAAGTTCCAGTTCCGGCTTGGTGTCGCCTTCAACTTTAAAATCTTCGATAAAACCTTCTTCCTTCAGCACGTTGGCAATTGCCACTTTCAGCTTGGCGGAAGGCATGGTGACCGCAACTTTGTTCGCGGCCTGACCGTTACGGATACGGGTCAGCATATCCGCGATCGGATCTTGCATGCTCATCTGTCTTTACTCCCGTGATTCAATTGGTAATTACCAGCTAGCCTTTTTCAAGCCTGGTACTTCACCGCGCATGGCGGCTTCACGCAGTTTGATACGGCTCAACCCAAACTTGCCCACATAACCATGTGGACGACCTGTTTGACGACAGCGGTTACGCTGACGAGACGGGCTGGAATCACGCGGCAGAGACTGCAGCTTGAGAACCGCATTCCAACGATCTTCGTCGGAAGCGTTCACATCAGAAATGATCGCTTTCAGTTCAGCGCGTTTAGCGAAGAATTTATCAGCTAAAGCTACGCGCTTTACTTCGCGTGCTTTCATTGATTGCTTAGCCATTCAGTAACCCTACCTTACTTGCGGAACGGGAAGTCAAAGGCAGCCAGCAGAGCACGGCCTTCTTCATCAGATTTCGCAGTAGTGGTAATGGTAATATCCAAACCACGCACGCGGTCGACTTTATCGTAGTCGATTTCTGGGAAGATGATCTGCTCACGGACACCCATGCTGTAGTTACCACGACCGTCGAAAGACTTAGCGGACAAGCCACGGAAGTCACGGATACGTGGAACAGCAATAGTGATCAGGCGCTCAAGGAACTCCCACATGCGTTCGCCACGCAGAGTTACTTTACAGCCGATCGGATAGCCCTGACGGATTTTGAAGCCTGCAACAGATTTGCGTGCTTTGGTGATCAGCGGTTTTTGACCGGAGATTGCTGTCAGGTCAGCTGCTGCGTTATCCAGCAGTTTCTTGTCAGCGATCGCTTCACCAACACCCATGTTCAGGGTGATCTTCTCGACCCGAGGGACTTGCATGACAGAATTGTAGCTAAACTCAGTCATGAGTTTGTTAACTACTTCGTCTTTGTAGTAATCATGCAGTTTCGCCATCGTACTACTCCAAATTACTTGATAGTTTCGCTGTTAGACTTGAAGAAACGGACTTTTTTGCCGTCTTCGAATCTAAAGCCTACACGGTCAGCCTTACCGGTAGCCGCATTGAAGATTGCAACGTTAGAAACCTGAATAGCAGCTTCTTTTTCAACGATGCCGCCTGGTTGGTTCAGGGCCGGAACCGGCTTCTGATGTTTCTTAACCAGGTTGATACCTTCAACGACGAGTTTGCCGGAAGACAGAACATTTTTTACTTTACCGCGTTTACCTTTATCTTTACCGGTTAACACGATAACTTCGTCATCACGACGGATTTTCGCTGCCATGATTCGCTCCTTAGAGTACTTCTGGTGCCAGAGAGATAATTTTCATGAACTTCTCAGTACGAAGTTCACGAGTTACCGGCCCAAAGATACGCGTGCCGATAGGCTGCTCGCTGTTATTGTTTAAAATAACGCATGCATTACCATCGAAGCGAATGACAGAACCGTCAGGGCGACGAACACCCTTCTTGGTGCGCACCACTACCGCCTTCAGCACATCACCTTTTTTGACCTTACCACGTGGAATTGCTTCCTTGATGGTGATCTTGATGATGTCGCCTACGCCTGCGTAGCGACGGTGCGAGCCACCCAGAACCTTGATACACATTACGCGACGTGCACCGGAGTTGTCGGCGACGTTCAGCATAGTCTGTTCTTGGATCATTTTAGTGCTCCGCTAATGTCAACTACTACCTGAGACTCTAAAATCAGAGCCGTTAAAAAGCCCCATATCGAGGGCGCGGCATTATAACACCGCTTCTGCAATATGGGTAGAAAAAATAAACGGCTCATTGCTGAGCCGTTTATTCGTATTGAGAATGCGTACTCTATTACAGAACCGCTTTCTCTACAACGCGAACCAGCGTCCAGGACTTAGTCTTGGACAGTGGACGGCATTCACGGATTTCAACCTTGTCGCCGATACCACATTCGTTGTTCTCGTCATGTACGTGCAGTTTGGTCGTACGCTTGATGAATTTACCGTAGATCGGGTGTTTCACAAAACGTTCGATAGCTACAACAATGGATTTCTCCATTTTATCGCTAACAACACGACCTTGCAGAGTACGGATTTTATCGGTCATTACGCACCCGCCTTCTGAGTCAGTAAAGTCTTAACGCGCGCAACATTGCGACGCACTTGCTTCAGCAGGTGAGTCTGTTGCAGCTGGCCACTTGCAGCCTGCATACGCAGGTTGAACTGCTCACGCAGCAGGTTCAGCAGCTCAGCGTTCAGCTCTTCAACGCTTTTTTCACGCAGCTCTTTTGCTTTCATTACATCACCGTCTTAGTTACAAAGGTGGTTTTGATAGGCAGTTTCGCTGCTGCCAGGCCGAAGGCTTCACGGGCCAGCTCTTCCGGAACACCGTCCATTTCATAAAGGACTTTGCCCGGTTGGATCAAGGCAACCCAGTACTCCACGTTACCTTTACCTTTACCCATACGAACTTCCAGTGGCTTCTCGGTGATCGGTTTGTCCGGGAATACACGGATCCAGATCTTACCTTGACGCTTAACTGCACGGGTCATTGCACGACGTGCTGCTTCGATCTGACGTGCAGTCAGACGACCACGGCCAACAGCTTTCAGACCGAAAGTGCCGAAGCTAACATCCGTACCCTGCGCCAGACCACGGTTGCGGCCTTTGTGCACTTTACGGAATTTTGTACGCTTTGGTTGTAACATCAGCGACGCTCCTTATTTACGGCCTTTACGCTGCTGCTTTTTAGGTTGAGCAGCCGGTTTTTCCGGTTGTTCAACAGCAGCCATACCACCCAGGATCTCACCTTTGAAGATCCATACCTTAACGCCGATTACACCGTAAGTGGTGTGCGCTTCAGAGGTGTTGTAGTCGATGTCAGCACGCAGAGTGTGCAGCGGTACGCGACCTTCGCGGTACCATTCGGTACGTGCGATTTCCGCGCCGCCCAGACGGCCGCTAACTTCAACTTTGATACCCTTAGCGCCCAGACGCATTGCGTTCTGTACAGCACGCTTCATAGCACGACGGAACATAACACGACGTTCCAGCTGAGAAGTGATGCTGTCAGCAACCAATTTAGCGTCCAGTTCAGGCTTACGAACTTCAGCGATATTGATCTGTGCAGGAACGCCAGCGATATCCGCTACGACCTTGCGCAGTTTTTCTACGTCTTCGCCTTTCTTACCGATAACGATGCCAGGGCGAGCAGTGTGAATAGTCACACGGATGCTCTTAGCTGGACGCTCGATAACGATACGAGATACAGACGCTTTAGCCAGTTCCTTAGTCAGGTACTGACGTACTTTAAAATCGCTGTCCAGGTTGTCAGCGAATTCTTTGGTGTTCGCAAACCAGGTAGAGTTCCATGGTTTTACAATACCCAGGCGAATACCATTAGGATGTACTTTCTGACCCATTGCTAGTCTCCAGAGTCTCAGCGATCGGACACAACCACAGTAATGTGGCTGGTGCGCTTCAGGATGCGATCTGCACGACCTTTCGCACGCGGCATAATGCGCTTCATGCTTGGGCCTTCATCTACGAAAATTTTCGCGACTTTCAGATCGTCGATGTCAGCGCCATCGTTGTGTTCAGCGTTAGCAATGGCAGATTCCAGTACTTTCTTGACCAATACCGCAGCTTTCTTGTTGGTATAGGTCAGGATGTCCAGGGCCTGCGACACTTTCTTACCGCGAATCAGGTCAGCAACAAGGCGAACCTTCTGTGCAGAAGAACGAGCATGGCGATGTTGAGCTAAAGTTTCCATCTCTTCCTCCTACCTTATTTCTTCTTCGCTTTTTTATCAGCAGCGTGGCCGCGATAAGTACGAGTCGGTGCGAATTCACCCAGTTTGTGACCAACCATTTCGTCGGTAACAAAGACTGGAACGTGCTGACGACCATTATGGACAGCGATGGTCAAACCGATCATGTTAGGAAAGATCGTTGAACGACGGGACCAAGTGCGCAGGGGCTTCTTGTCTCCGCTTTCCACCGCTTTCTCTACCTTCTTCAGCAAGTGCAGGTCAATAAAAGGACCTTTCTTGAGAGAACGTGGCATGGCTTATCCTCTAAAATTATTTGCTACGGCGACGTACGATAAATTTATCAGTACGCTTGTTGCTGCGGGTCTTCTTACCTTTGGTCTGAACGCCCCACGGAGTTACCGGGTGCTTACCAAAGTTACGACCTTCACCACCACCATGTGGGTGATCGACTGGGTTCATCGCAGTACCGCGAACGGTAGGACGAACACCACGCCAGCGTGCAGCACCAGCTTTACCCAGAACGCGCAGCATATGCTCAGCATTGCCAACTTCGCCCAGAGTAGCGCGGCAGTCTGCTTCGACTTTACGCATTTCACCAGAACGCAGACGCAGGGTGACATAAGCACCGTCACGCGCAACGATCTGAACGTAAGTACCCGCGGAACGCGCCAGCTGACCGCCTTTACCTGGTTTCATTTCTACGTTATGAACGGTAGAACCAACCGGGATATTGCGCATCGGCAGGGTGTTGCCTGCTTTGATTGCAGCATCAACGCCAGACTGAATCTGGTCGCCAGCTTTCAGGCCTTTAGGGGCCAGGATGTAACGGCGTTCGCCATCTTTGTACAGAACCAGCGCGATGTTCGCGGAACGGTTCGGATCGTACTCAAGACGCTCAACAACTGCTGGGATACCGTCTTTGTTGCGTTTGAAGTCAACAATACGATAAGCCTGCTTGTGGCCACCACCGATGTGACGAGTGGTGATACGGCCATTGTTGTTACGACCACCGGATTTGCTGTTTTTTTCCAGCAACGGAGCAAAAGGTTTGCCCTTGTGCAGCTCAGGGTTAACCACTTTAACTACGTGGCGACGACCCGGAGATGTCGGTTTACATTTAACAACTGCCATTGTATTACT
Source organism: Enterobacter cloacae complex sp. 402C9 (assembly GCF_050030745.1). Classification (NCBI taxonomy): domain Bacteria; kingdom Pseudomonadati; phylum Pseudomonadota; class Gammaproteobacteria; order Enterobacterales; family Enterobacteriaceae; genus Enterobacter; species Enterobacter cloacae complex sp. 402C9. Next base: position 4,268,146 of record NZ_JBLGUW010000001.1, read on the forward strand.
CCTCCGACTTACTCAGCGCCGCCAACGAAGTCCAGGTTCTGGCCTTCTTTCAGGGTGACGTAAGCTTTTTTCCAGTCGCTACGACGACCGATACGCTGTCCGTGACGTTTAACTTTCCCTTTAACTACCAGGGTGTTAACGACTTCGACTTCGACTTCAAACAGTTTCTGCACAGCAGCTTTGATCTCTGCTTTGGTCGCGTCTTTAGCAACTTTGAGAACGATGGTGTTTGTTTTTTCCATCGCAGTAGACGCTTTTTCAGAAACGTGCGGTGCGCGCAGCACCTTCAGCAGACGTTCTTCACGAATCATGCCAGCATCTCCTCAACTTGCTTAACAGCATCAGCAGTCATTACGACTTTGTCGAAGGCGATCAGGCTAACCGGGTCGATACCAGTCGCGTCGCGTACGTCAACCTTGTGCAGGTTACGCGCGGCCAGGAACAGGTTCTCGTCCAGCTCACCGGTGATGATCAGCACATCTTCCAGAGCCATGTCTTTCAGTTTCTGTGCCAGCAGCTTAGTTTTAGGCGCTTCAACAGAGAACTTCTCGACAACGATCAGACGATCCTGACGTACCAGTTCGGACAGGATGCTTTTCAGCGCGCCGCGGTACATCTTTTTGTTAACTTTTTGACTGTGGTCCTGTGGACGCGCAGCGAAGGTCACGCCACCTGAACGCCAGATCGGGCTCTTGATAGAACCTGAACGCGCACGGCCGGTACCTTTCTGGCGCCATGGCTTTTTGCCTGAACCAGTTACTTCAGCACGAGTCTTCTGAGCACGAGTACCCTGACGAGCACCAGCTGCATAAGCAACAACAACCTGGTGAACCAGCGCTTCGTTGAAATCACGACCGAAGGTAGTTTCGGAAACAGTCAGCGCGCTCTGCGCGTCTTTCAATACTAATTCCATTGCTATCCCCTTACGCCTTCACAGCTGGTTTAACGATCAGGTCGCTACCGGTTGCACCCGGGACCGCACCTTTAACCAGCAGCAGGTTGCGCTCAGCGTCAACACGTACTACGTCCAGGCTCTGAACGGTTACACGTTCGTTGCCCAGCTGACCTGCCATTTTCTTGCCTTTGAACACTTTGCCCGGAGTCTGGTTCTGACCGATAGAACCCGGAACGCGGTGAGACAAGGAGTTACCGTGAGTAGCGTCCTGGGTACGGAAGTTCCAGCGCTTAACGGTACCAGCAAAACCTTTACCTTTAGAGGTACCGGTTACGTCAACTTTTTTAACGTCAGCAAACAGCTCAACGCTAATGTCCTGACCTACGGTGAACTCTTCGCCTTCAGCAAGACGGAATTCCCACAGACCACGGCCAGCTTCTACGCCAGCTTTAGCGAAGTGACCCGCTTCTGGTTTGGTTACACGGTTAGCTTTTTTAGCACCAGTGGTCACCTGAACAGCGCGGTAGCCATCGTTAGCCAGATCTTTAACCTGGGTAACGCGGTTTGCTTCAACTTCGATTACGGTTACTGGGATTGAAACGCCATCTTCAGTGAAGATGCGGGTCATGCCCACTTTTTTACCGACTAAACCAATCATTGTATCAACCTCTCAATCGCTCGATGACCTGATTAACCCAGGCTGATCTGCACGTCTACACCGGCAGCCAGATCCAGACGCATCAGAGCATCAACGGTTTTCTCAGTTGGCTCAACGATGTCAACCAGACGCTTGTGAGTGCGGATCTCGTACTGATCACGCGCATCTTTGTTAACGTGCGGAGAGATCAGAACGGTAAAGCGCTCTTTGCGGGTCGGCAGCGGGATCGGACCACGGACTTGCGCACCAGTGCGCTTAGCAGTCTCGACGATTTCCGCGGTTGATTGATCGATCAGACGATGATCAAACGCTTTAAGGCGGATACGGATTCTTTGGTTCTGCATGAGACCAGAGCTCCAATTATTTTATAAACGAAAATGATTACTCCTCAAACCCATTACGATTGATGGGAGAGTGTAACCGTTCTTACGTAGCTCCCCAATTGGGAGCATTGTTGAGTAACAAAGTGAGCTACTCTGGTTCAGATTGAACCCGCCGTCAATTACGACAAGCCCGCGCATTATACGTAAATCAGCGAAAGACGCAAGTGCCGTTTAGAAATTAAGCGCCAAAGTCGTACTCTGCGTAAGGCCTCGCAATTTTTTATGCAAAGTATCCCTTCTCAACTCTTTGTCTGAAGCCGCTGCGCAATTGGTGTTTTTACACATTGCCGGGCATGCTGATTATTACGAGTATGCGCTCAAACCATTTTGAGGCTCTCGCTATGCTAATGTCCCTCCCCTTTCTGCTGATCTATTTTGCGTTATCGGCCTTGCTTGTACGCACCGATATTCGCACGGGGCTGCTTCCCGATAAATTCCTTTGCCCGCTGCTATGGACGGGCCTGCTCTACCAGCTTTGTCTTCATCCTGATTTTTTGCCGAGCGCGGTACTGGGTGCGACCGCAGGATACGCCGGATTCGCCGTTATCTATTGGGGATATCGACTCATCTGCCGATGTGAAGGGATGGGGTATGGCGACATAAAATATCTGGCGGCGCTGGGAGCATGGCATGGCTGGTGTGTACTGCCAGTACTGGCATTAGTGGCCGCGTTAATGGCTCTGCTGTATCTGGTTGGTTTCTCGTTGTTCAACCCTAATAAGCAGGCATTAAAAAACCCACTGCCTTTTGGGCCATTTCTGGCGGCAGCGGGTTTATGCGTTGGCTGGGAAAGCCTGATTAACTTTCCACTTTGATCTGTGACTGAAGGTAGTTCTGTAGGCCAATTTTGCTAATGAGATCCAGTTCGGTCTCAAGCCAGTCGATGTGCCCTTCTTCATCGGCCAGGATCTGGATCATCATATCCCGGCTGACGTAGTCATGTACGCTGTCCGCATAGGCAATGGCTTCACGCAGGTCTTTTGCACCCTCCAGCTCTAGCCGGAGATCAGAACGCAGCATCTCTTCAACATCTTCTCCGATGCCCAGTTTTCCGAGATCCTGTAGGTTAGGAATGCCTTCGAGGAATAAAATACGCTCAATATATTTATCGGCGTGTTTCATTTCATCAATGGACTCATGGTATTCAACATCGTTGAGGCGAGTCAGTCCCCAGTTTTTGAACATTCTTGCATGGAGAAAATACTGATTGATTGCGACAAGCTCATTTCCCAATAATTTATTGAGATAACTTATGATTTTAACATCACCTTTCATTATATAGTCCCTCCGCTTCCACTCATTGAAGCGTAGATCGGGCTACGGGGATGTCAAAAAAAAGATGGAGGCTTACGCGATCTCTTTGAATTCCGGGATCTGCATCAGTTCGTCCTGCATGATCTCACGCGCTGCGCGAACGCATTTACCGCATTGATTTCCCACCGGAACAAACTTACGAAGCTGCTGGAAAGATTGTGGTTGAAACTGGCGAACGGCCTGACGAATTTTTTTGTCGCTTACACCATTACATAAACAAACGTACATAAAGACTCCCGTTCAAAATATGCGCAAAGTGTAAGTGAGAATGGTTATGATTACAATAGCACGGGCGTCGGAATACGTGGCGGGAGAAAGCAAAAAATGCGAATTTTTATGACAATGCCCAACGGCAGAAAACAAAAAAGGACGCCGAAGCGTCCTTTTTATTTCAGGGATAATTAATTAGCCCAGAACTTTAGCAACAACGCCCGCGCCAACGGTACGGCCGCCTTCACGGATTGCGAAACGCAGACCGTCATCCATCGCGATTGGGTGGATCAGAGTCACAACCATCTTGATGTTGTCGCCTGGCATTACCATCTCTACGCCTTCTGGCAGTTCGATGGTACCGGTCACGTCAGTTGTACGGAAGTAGAACTGTGGACGGTAGCCTTTGAAGAACGGAGTATGACGGCCGCCTTCGTCTTTGGACAGAATGTACACTTCAGATTCGAACTTGGTGTGTGGCTTGATTGAGCCTGGCTTCGCCAGAACCTGACCACGTTCGATTTCTTCACGTTTGATACCACGCAGCAGAACACCAACGTTCTCACCAGCACGGCCTTCGTCCAGCAGTTTGCGGAACATTTCAACGCCAGTACAGGTAGACTTCGCAGTCTCTTTGATACCAACGATTTCAACTTCTTCACCAACTTTGATGATACCGCGCTCTACACGACCGGTAACAACGGTACCACGACCGGAGATGGAGAATACGTCTTCGATTGGCAGCAGGAATGGCTTGTCAATCGCACGCTCTGGTTCTGGGATGTAAGAATCCAGGTAGCCAGCCAGTTCGATGATTTTCTCTTCCCACTCTGCTTCGCCTTCCAGCGCTTTCAGCGCGGAACCACGAACGATTGGAGTGTCGTCGCCTGGGAAATCGTACTGAGACAGCAGTTCACGAACTTCCATCTCTACCAGTTCCAGCAGCTCTTCGTCATCAACCATGTCGCATTTGTTCAGGAACACGATGATGAAAGGAACGCCTACCTGACGACCCAGCAGGATGTGCTCACGAGTCTGAGGCATAGGGCCGTCAGTCGCAGCAACAACCAGGATCGCGCCGTCCATCTGCGCAGCACCGGTGATCATGTTTTTAACATAGTCGGCGTGGCCTGGGCAGTCTACGTGTGCGTAGTGGCGAGTCGGGGTGTCATACTCAACGTGAGAGGTGTTGATGGTGATACCACGAGCTTTTTCTTCTGGTGCGTTATCGATCTGGTCGAAAGCACGAGCAGCACCGCCGTAGGTTTTAGCCAGTACGGTAGTGATTGCAGCAGTCAGGGTAGTTTTACCATGGTCAACGTGGCCGATAGTACCAACGTTGACGTGCGGTTTTGTACGTTCAAATTTTTCTTTAGACACGGCTATATTCCTTACTATAGTGCTCTCCCCTTCGGAGAGAGCACGGGACTTAGGTTTTAATCCTGTGGATTACTTACCACGGGCTTCGATAACGGCCTGAGCAACGTTGTTCGGCGCATCATCATACTTCAGGAATTCCATAGTGTATGATGCACGACCTTTGGTCAGAGAACGCAGCTGAGTTGCATATCCGAACATTTCAGACAGCGGAACTTCAGCGTGGATCTTAACGCCAGTTACTTCGGATTCCTGACCACGCAGCATACCGCGACGACGGCTCAAGTCACCGATAACGTCACCGGTGTTCTCTTCCGGAGTTTCTACTTCAACCTTCATGATTGGCTCAAGCAGAACTGGTTTTGCTTTCTTAAAGCCTTCTTTAAAGGCAATAGACGCAGCCAGTTTAAACGCCAGTTCAGAGGAGTCAACGTCGTGGTAAGAACCGAAGTGCAGACGAACACCCATGTCTACAACCGGGTAACCAGCCAGAGGACCAGCTTTCAGCTGCTCCTGGATGCCTTTATCAACGGCAGGGATGTATTCGCCAGGAATCACACCACCTTTGATGTCGTTGATGAACTCGTAACCTTTAGGGTTAGAGCCCGGCTCCAGTGGGTACATGTCGATCACAACGTGACCGTACTGACCGCGACCACCAGACTGCTTAGCGTGTTTACCTTCAACATCGGTAACTTTCGCGCGAATCGCTTCGCGGTAAGCAACCTGAGGTTTACCCACGTTCGCTTCAACGTTGAATTCACGCTTCATACGGTCAACGATGATGTCCAGGTGCAGTTCACCCATACCAGCGATGATGGTCTGGTTAGATTCTTCATCAGTCCATACGCGGAATGATGGGTCTTCTTTCGCCAGACGGCCCAGAGCCAGACCCATTTTTTCCTGGTCAGCTTTGGTTTTTGGTTCAACCGCGATGGAGATTACCGGCTCAGGGAATTCCATACGCTCCAGAATGATCGGGTGATCCGGGTCACACAGGGTGTCACCAGTAGTCACGTCTTTCAGACCGATAGCAGCAGCGATGTCGCCCGCACGAACTTCTTTGATCTCTTCACGTTTGTTAGCGTGCATCTGTACGATACGGCCAAAACGTTCACGCGCCGATTTCACGGAGTTCAGGATGGTGTCACCGGAGTTAACCACACCAGAGTAAACGCGGAAGAAGGTCAGGTTACCCACGAATGGGTCGGTAGCAATTTTGAACGCCAGCGCAGAGAACGGCTCGTCATCACTTGCGTGACGCTCAGCCGGAGTATCTTTACCGTCGTCCAGGATGCCGTTGATCGCAGGAACGTCAACCGGGGATGGCAGGTAGTCAACTACCGCATCCAGCATTGCCTGAACACCTTTGTTCTTGAACGCAGAACCACAGGTTACCAGGATGATTTCGTTGTTCAGAACACGCTGACGCAGAGCAGATTTGATCTCTTGCTCAGTCAGTTCTTCACCACCCAGGTATTTCTCCATCAGCTCTTCAGAAGCTTCTGCTGCGGATTCGATCAGGTTCTGGTGCCATTCGTCAGCCAGGTCCTGCATCTCTGCCGGGATATCTTCGTATTCGAAGGTAACGCCCGCATCTGCTTCGTTCCAGTTGATGGCTTTCATTTTCACCAGGTCGATAACACCGGTGAAGCCTTCTTCAGCACCAATTGCCAGCTGAAGCGGAACAGGGTTCGCGCCCAGACGGGTTTTGATCTGGCCAACAACTTTCAGGAAGTTAGCACCCATACGGTCCATTTTGTTAACGAACGCGATGCGTGGAACTTTATATTTGTTAGCCTGACGCCATACGGTTTCAGACTGTGGCTGAACACCACCAACTGCGCAATAAACCATTACCGCGCCGTCAAGAACACGCATGGAACGTTCTACTTCGATGGTGAAGTCAACGTGCCCTGGGGTGTCGATGATGTTTACGCGATGCGGTTCGTACTGCTTAGCCATACCTGACCAGAAAGCAGTAGTCGCTGCGGAGGTGATAGTAATACCACGCTCCTGCTCCTGTTCCATCCAGTCCATGGTGGCTGCGCCGTCATGAACTTCACCGATTTTATGGTTTACACCGGTGTAGAACAGAATACGTTCGGTAGTTGTGGTTTTACCGGCGTCGATGTGCGCACTGATACCGATGTTACGGTAGCGTGCGATGGGTGTTGTACGAGCCATTTGATTCCTCGTTTATATCTTTAGGCGTTCAGTTAAGTTACCCAGAGCGGGCGGCTTCTCTGAAGCGCCCGCCTGGTGACTACGACTCCGAAGGGATTACCAACGGTAGTGTGCGAACGCCTTGTTGGCTTCTGCCATACGGTGAACGTCTTCACGTTTCTTAACTGCAGTACCTTTGTTTTCTGCAGCATCAGAAAGTTCGTTCGCCAGACGCAGAGCCATGGATTTATCACCGCGTTTACGAGCAGCTTCAACGATCCAACGCATTGCCAGAGCATTACGACGAACCGGACGAACTTCAACTGGAACCTGATAAGTAGAACCACCAACGCGGCGAGACTTAACTTCTACAGTCGGGCGCACGTTGTCGAGAGCGACTTCGAAAGCTTCCAGTTCATTTTTACCAGAACGCTGAGCCAGGGTCTCCAGCGCGCTGTATACGATTGCTTCTGCAGTAGATTTTTTACCATCTACCATCAGGATATTTACAAATTTTGCCAGCAGTTCTGATCCGAATTTCGGATCTGGAAGAATTTTACGCTGACCAATGACGCGACGACGTGGCATGGGATTACTCCGTTGTTAATTCAGGATTGTCCAAAACTCTACGAGTTTAGTTTGACATTAAGATAAATCAGTTTGGCCTTACTTAACGGAGAACCATTAAGCCTTAGGACGCTTCACGCCGTACTTGGAGCGAGCCTGCTTACGGTCTTTAACACCTGAGCAGTCCAGCGCACCACGAACGGTGTGGTAACGAACACCCGGAAGGTCTTTAACACGACCGCCACGGATCAGGATCACGGAGTGCTCCTGAAGGTTGTGACCTTCACCACCGATGTAGGAAGTCACTTCGAAACCGTTAGTCAAACGCACACGGCATACTTTACGCAGTGCGGAGTTTGGTTTTTTAGGAGTGGTGGTATATACACGAGTACATACGCCACGTTTCTGCGGGCAGGCTTCCAGCGCAGGCACGTTGCTTTTTGCAACTTTGCGTGCACGTGGTTTGCGTACCAGCTGGTTAACTGTTGCCATTAAATAGCTCCTGGTTTTAGCTTTTGCTTCGTAAACACGTAATAAAACGACCTCATACAATATGAGGACGCGAAATTTTAGGGCTACGTCGAAAAGGTGTCAAGAAATATACAACGATCTCAAATCACCAGTTCATTTGACTGGCGTGCGTCACAGTAAGATTGACGAAATCAGTATAGCCAACCACGTCAATTTTGGCTGAAATTTGACCAGAAAGACCCCGCGCATCCAGATCCTCTTTAAGCGCAGAGACTGTTATGGGGGCATTAGCGAGGATTTCAACAAAACGGCTGCCATCAAGCGCCGCGAGCACGCCATCCTGAATCAGCAGCAGATCATCGCCTTCGCGCAGCATGCTCAGTAACGTGTCGATATCGCATTGCCACGGTGAACGGCTCAGGGTATGGAGCATGACAGCCTCAGAAAGTCAGAACGATATCGTAGTGAGAAAGTTGTTCGCGCAGCGCAGAAGATGTCAGGATCGTCACGTCCAGCACGAACGGTATTTTCTCATTTAACCCACGAGCGGCCAGCGAGTCGGCGCACACATAGAAGGTTTCAATGTCATAGAGCGGCAGAACTTTAAAGGTCGCAATGTAGTCGCGCGCAAGAATGGCCTGCGGTTGTTGGCCTGCCAGAAGCTGGAATACGCCATCGCCTAAAAAGAAGACGCCAATATCTTCGGTTAAAGCCGAGGTCGCGAGCAATGCATCCAGCCCTTCCCGGCCTGAAGCGCTGCCATGCGGGGCAGAAGTAAAAACAAACGCTACGCGCTTCATCAAAATTGCACCACTCTGTCGCAGGTCAACGCCGCCTGTGCTAATGCGCCTAATCCGCTGAGCGAAAAGCCCGGTAGCAGGTTAGCCCCTGCCAGACCAAGGCGTTCGGCTTCAGTCGCATCCGTCACGCCGCGACGCAGTGCCGCCGCGACGCAGATATGCAGGTCGACGCCCTGCGTCTCGTTTAATTTTTGCCAGGCGCGCACAAGGTCAAACTCATCGCTCGCCGGGGACGTAAACTGGTTCGCGTTATAGACCCCTTCACGATAGAAGAAGACGCTTGCCAGTTCATGACCGGCATCAAGCAGCGCATGGGCAAACTGTAGCGCGCTGCTGGCCTGCTGGGTACCGTACGCCGGGCCCGTCACCATTAACGCAAAACGCATTACTTGTCTTGCCCCAGGAAGTCGCCGCTTTTGAACTGGCGAATATAGAGGTAAACCGTGTGTTTGGAGATATTCAGGCGATCGGCCACCTGGTTGATGGCATCTTTGATATCAAAAATCCCTTTCTCATAGAGGTTCAGGACGATCTGACGATTCTTGGCGTTGTTGGATACGTTGCGATCGGCATTCACCTCTTCAATGGTGAACTCCAGCGTCTGTGTCACGAGATCCTCAACAGAAGAGGCAAAGTTCACCGATGAGCCCACGTCCGGCGTTTCTGGCGGAATGAAAGTGCTCATGATTTGCGAGAATGGCACATCAAGGTTCATGTTGATGCACAGCAGACCGATCACCCGGTGTTCGCGGTTTCGAATCGCGATAGTTTCTGATTTCATCAGCACGCCGCTTTTGGCGCGGGTGAAATAGCATTTTGAGACGCTGCTGTCCGCGCCGGTCATGTCATGCAACATACGCAATGCAAGGTCGGTGATTGGCGAACCAATTTTACGGCCAGTGTGCTCACCATTCGCAATGCGGATAGCGGAACACTTAAGATCTTGCAGGGAATGCAATACGATTTCGCAGTGGGAACCAATGAGCATCGCTAACCCGTCCACTACCGCTTCGTAGGATTTCAGAATATCGAAGTCGGTCTGGTCAAATGGACGTTGATCCAGCAAATCAAGTTCACTGGTTTCGTTGGTTAAAAGCGACCTGGACATGAAAAAAACACTCCTTTTCAGGAGCCTGTCGTTAGGTTTTCAGGGCAGGCTCATTATCTACACGGACAACTAAATTAATACAGCGTGTATAACGCTTTCCAGTGTTAATTATATCTGCCCCACAATAAAAAAACCGCCGCCTGTAAAGGCGGCGGTTTTTTTCAGCATTACTTCTTAGCTGCTGCGGCTTTGTCGTCAGCCGGTGCGTCTGTTTTCGCATCCGCTTTCGGCGCCGGTTTGATGTCCAGCAGTTCTACATCAAATACCAGCGTAGAGTTAGCCGGAATACCCGGAACGCCGGTTTTGCCGTAAGCCAGATCCGGTGGGATGACCAGCTTGATTTTACCGCCTTTCTTGATGTTCTTCAGGCCTTCGGTCCAGCCCGGGATCACACCGTCCAGACGGAAGGAGAGAGGCTCACCGCGAGTATAAGAGTTATCGAACTCTTTACCGTCGATCAGCGTACCTTTGTAGTTAACTACAACGGTGTCGCTGTCTTTAGGCGCGTCGCCGGTACCTTCTTTCTCAACTTTATAGATCAGGCCAGTAGAAGACGTTTTAACGCCTTTCTCTTTAGCGAACTTATCGCGGTAGGCTTTGCCTTTCGCTTCGTTATCTTTAGCGTCTGCTTCCATCTTGGTCTGAGCGGCGCCTTTCACGCGCGCTTCAAACGCTTGCAGAGTCTGCTCGATTTCCTGGTCAGACAGTTTGCTCTTGTCTGCGAACGCATCCTGAACCCCTGCGATCAGCTGGTTTTTGTCCAGTTTGATGCCCAGTTTCTCTTGTTCTTTCAGAGAGTTTTCCATGTAACGGCCCAGAGACGCGCCAAGTGCGTAGGCGGATTTCTGGTCGTCATTCTTGAATGCCGCTTTGCTGTCTGTAGTCGCAGCAGGCTTCGCAGCAGTATCAGCAGCGAAAGACAGCGGCGCATTGAGCGCTACAGCCATAGTGGTCGCCAGCAGCGTAACTTTAAACAGTGATTTCATCCATATCTCCAGGACCTGAGGTCTCTCACCCCAGTGTTAAACGTAAATGAGTGACGTACTATAAAACGTTGTGGAAGAAATCTACAGACAGACTCCCCCGAATGTCGCTTCTTTTCAGACTATTTTTGTTTAAATAAGTTTCTTGTCAGGGAGATGGATACTGTACTTAAGGAAAAAGTCAGATAAACTTCGCCGCCGCTGGTCCATTATGGCGCATGAGAGATAAACGAGGTGAATGATGAAGGATACAACGATCGAAGCGAGACTGGCTGAGCTGGAAAGCCGCCTGGCTTTTCAGGACATCACCATCGAAGAACTGAACCAGACCGTGACGGCTCATGAGCTTGAAATGGCAAAAATGCGCGATTTGATGCGACTTCTCACTGAAAAAGTGAAGGCAACGCAGTCGTCGCACATCGCCTCTCAGGCTGAAGAGACGCCACCACCTCATTATTGAGGCGTAAAAAAAGCGGGATTATCCCGCTTTTTTATTTTCCGCAGTACGGAATCAGTGGCAGCCGCAGCCGCCGTTACCGCAACCACCTTTACCGTGGCCGTGGTCATGACCATGATCGTGGCCGTGACCACCGCAGCAGCCGTCGTGGCCGTGATCGTGGTCATGGTCGTGACCGTGCGCACCATGAACGTGGCCATGAGCCAGCTCTTCTTCGGTCGCTTCACGGATAGCAACAACTTCTACGTTGAACTTCAGGTTCTGACCAGCCAGCATGTGGTTGCCGTCAACCACAACGTGGTCGTCTTCAACTTCTGTGATTTCAACCGGAACCGGACCCTGGTCAGTTTCAGCCAGGAAGCGCATGCCAACCTGCAACTCGTCAACGCCCATGAACACGTCTTTAGGAACGCGCTGAACCAGGTTGTCATCATACTGACCGTAAGCGTCGTTCGCGCCGACAGCAACGTCGAATTTGTCGCCAACTTCATGACCTTCCAGCGCCGTTTCCAGGCCGGAAATCAGGGAACCGTGACCATGCAGGTAGTCCAGCGGCGCACTCACCGGAGACTCATCAACCAACACACCGTCTTCTGTACGTACCTGATAGGCCAGGCTGACCACCAGGTCTTTTGCTACTTTCATGATATCTCCTGAGCGTGGGAAAATTGCTGGCGCAGATTGTAGCGGAATTCTGCACCCGTGTACCCTTAAGCTTAAAAAAACTCAGAGCATATCGCTAGTCTGGATGAAAAATGCCGATCACTTGCTCTTCTTTGCGAACGTGATCGCGGGCTTCTTTGTCGGCCTCACGCATCTGGTGACCGCACTTAACACATTCAACAATATCGATATTATTCTCACGCCACATGGCCAGCGTATCTTGCGCCTGGCAGGACGGGCATTTTGCGCCCGCGATAAAGCGTTTACGTAAAGCCATCTTTCGTTACCCTTTATTCAAATTCATCCCAGCCGTCGAGCTGGCGTCGTTCCTGTTGCATCTCACGCTGGAAGATCTCCTCCAGTTCGCGACGCGCTTCCCGCACGCGGGAGATCTGCGCCGTGTCGCTGTGCACAGGCATCAGTTCACGCAGCATTCGCATATCCAGCCGGCGGAAATGCATCTGGGCGCGTTGCGCCTGGTGAGGATGCATACCCAGCGAAACCAGCGCCTTACGCCCCAGCTCCAGCGCGCTGGAGAAGGTTTCGCGGGAGAAGTGTTTCACACCCGCCTGCAAAAGTTCGTGAGCCTCAACACGTCCGCGCGCACGCGCCAGAATATGCAGATGCGGGAAATGCTGCTGGCACAGCTCCACCAGCTTCATTGTGTCTTCCGGATCGTTACAGGTGATGACGATGGACTCCGCAGCCTCTGCGCCCGCCGAGCGCAACAGCTCAAGCTGCGTCGCATCCCCGTAGTACACCTTATAACCATATTTGCGCATCAGGTTGACGGCGCTGATATCGCGCTCCAGCACCGTAATGCGCATTTTATTTGCCATCAACAGGCGACCAATCACCTGTCCGAAGCGGCCAAAGCCCACGACGATCACCTGCGGTTTATCATCTTCCACCCACGGCGCTTCGTCTTCATCGTCTGCGGGATTCAGGCGGCGCGACAGCAGTTTGTCCACCAGCTTCATCAGCAGCGGCGTGGTCATCATCGACAGCGTGACCGTCACCAGTAGCAGCGCCATCTGGTCATCTTTGAACAGCTTCTGAGACGACGCAGTGGAAAACAGCACAAACGCAAACTCTCCGCCCTGACTTAACACGCTGGAAAACTGCATCCTTTCCGAGCTGCGCAGCCCGTAAATCCGCGCGAGGAGATACAGCACCAGCGTTTTGACCGCCACCAGCACGGCGACACTCGCAATAACCCACAGCAGATGGGTATAGAGCACGCCAAGATTAAGCGCCATACCCACCGAGATAAAGAACAGCCCTAACAGCAGCCCCTTAAACGGATCGATGGCGGTCTCCAGCTCGTGGCGGTACTCGCTTTCCGCAAGCAGCACCCCGGCGATAAACGTCCCGAGCGCCATCGACAGCCCCAGCGCATCCATAAACAGCGCTGAACCAAGCACCAGCAGCAGCGTTGCGGCGGTGAAGACCTCGCGTACGCCGGATGCCGCAATAAACCGGAACACTGGACGCAGTAAAAACCGTCCGCCGATCAGCATCCCCGCGAAGGCCAGCACCTTCATGGAGATCTTCATCCAGTCGAAATGATCGTCTCCGGAGCCTGCCAGCAGCGGCACCAGCGCCAGCGCCGGGATCACCGCTAAATCCTGGAACAGCAGCACCGAAAAGCCCAGTTGCCCCGCCTCGTTGCGGTTCATCCCTTTGTCGCGCATCAGCTGAAGCGCCATCGCCGTCGACGACATCGCAAGACCGATCCCGCCAATCACCGCGGCCTGCCAGGAAAACTGCGTCAGCATCAGCAGGCCCGCCAGAATGGCGGCGCTGAGCAACACCTGCGCCGCCCCGACGCCAAAAATAGATTGCCGCAGTTGCCACAGCTTGGACGGATTAAGCTCAAGCCCGATGATAAACATCAGGAACACCACGCCCAGCTCGGAGAAGTGGAGAATTTCATCCACATCGCTGATAAACCCAAGCCCCCAGGGACCAATGGCTATCCCCGCCAGCAAATAGCCCAGCACCGCGCCAATGCCGAGACGCGCGGCAAGGGGGACCGCGACGACGGCGGCAAACAAAAACAGCACCCCGGCGAGGAGTAAATTCGAACCGTCCATTAGCGTCCTCCCGCCGGAATCGGTGACGCCAGCCATTCGCCATAGGCCCTGGCATGGCTCGCCAGCGCTTTCGGATCCTGCCGCCGTGCCCAGTAGATAATAATCGGGCTCATCCAGTGCATACGGCACATCGCCGCCGTCAGCTCAAACGGCCGCAGAATGTCGCTCATGGGGTAACGGTTCAGCCCGTCGTGACGGTAAGCGCTTTCCGGCTCACCGGTGGTGATGACACTCCGCCAGTACTTTCCCGCCAGCTGGTTGCCCCCCACCCCGCTGGAAAAGCCCCGGCTCAGCACGCGGTCCAGCCACTCTTTCAGCAGCGCCGGACAGCTATAGGTATAAAGCGGATGCTGGAACACAATCACGTCGTGCTGACGCAGCAGTTCCTGCTCGTAAGGAATATCAATAAAGAAATCGGGATAGTGCGCGTAGAGATCGTGCACCGTTACGTTACTGAGCTGTGTGGCCGGCTTAAGCAGCACCCGGTTTGCCACCGAGTCCTGTGATTCCGGATGGGCATACAGCAGCAGCACTTTCGCTGTCTGAGACATCACTCCCCTCCCGGTTCTGTTTTTGTGTATTGTTGTCGTTTTGGGCTACCATGGCGGCCCGGTGGGGAAATTGGCCCACACCTTACATTATCATAATGACAAATTAACATAGTCGGAACATACGGCGCTTCTATGATTGTTTTCTCCTCGTTACAAATTCGTCGCGGCGTGCGCGTCCTGCTGGATAACGCGACTGCTACCATCAACCCGGGCCAGAAAGTGGGTCTGGTCGGCAAAAACGGCTGCGGTAAATCCACCCTGCTGGCACTGCTGAAAAACGAGATAAGCGCGGATGGCGGGAACTTTACCTTCCCGGGCAACTGGCAGCTCGCCTGGGTAAACCAGGAGACCCCCGCGCTGAGCGAACCGGCGCTCGACTATGTTATCGACGGCGACCGTGAATACCGCAAGCTCGAAGCGGAGCTCAACGCCGCCAACGAACGCAACGACGGCCACGCCATCGCCACCGTCCACGGCAAGCTGGACGCCATCGACGCTTGGACCATTCGCTCCCGCGCCTCCAGCCTGCTGCACGGCCTGGGCTTCAGCAACGAACAGCTTGAACGCCCGGTGAGCGATTTCTCGGGTGGCTGGCGTATGCGCCTTAACCTGGCGCAGGCGCTGATCTGCCGCTCTGACCTCCTGCTGCTCGATGAACCGACCAACCACCTCGATCTCGATGCGGTTATTTGGCTGGAGAAGTGGCTCAAGAGCTATCAGGGCACTCTGATTCTGATCTCCCACGACCGCGACTTCCTCGACCCGGTGGTGGATAAAATCATTCATATCGAACAGCAAAGCCTGTTCGAGTACACCGGCAACTACAGCTCTTTCGAGCGCCAGCGCGCGACGCGCCTCGCCCAGCAGCAGGCGATGTATGAAAGCCAGCAGCAGCGCGTGGCGCACCTGCAAAGCTTTGTGGATCGCTTCAAGGCCAAGGCGTCAAAAGCCAAGCAGGCGCAGAGCCGCGTCAAAATGCTGGAACGCATGGAGATGATCGCCCCCGCGCACGTGGATAACCCGTTCCACTTTAGCTTCCGCGAGCCGGAGAGCCTGCCGAACCCGCTGCTGAAGATGGAAAAAGTGAGCGCGGGCTATGGCGATCGCATTATTCTCGACTCTATCAAGCTCAACCTGGTGCCGGGTTCACGCATCGGTCTGCTGGGGCGTAACGGCGCCGGTAAATCGACGCTGATCAAGCTGCTGGCGGGCGAGCTTAACCCGGTCAGCGGCGAAATCGGGCTGGCGAAGGGCATCAAGCTTGGCTACTTCGCTCAGCATCAGCTGGAATTTTTACGCGCCGATGAATCGCCGATCCAGCACCTGGCGCGCCTGGCGCCGCAGGAGATGGAGCAGAAGCTGCGCGACTACCTCGGCGGCTTTGGCTTCCAGGGCGATAAGGTGACTGAAAATACAGCGCGTTTCTCCGGCGGCGAAAAAGCGCGTCTGGTGCTGGCGCTGATCGTCTGGCAGCGTCCAAACCTGCTGCTGCTCGATGAACCGACCAACCACCTCGATCTCGACATGCGTCAGGCGCTGACCGAAGCGCTGATCGAGTTCGAAGGGGCGCTGGTTGTCGTTTCGCACGATCGCCACCTGATCCGCTCCACCACCGACGATCTCTATCTGGTTCACGGCGGCAAAGTGGAACCGTTCGACGGCGACCTGGAAGATTACCAGCAGTGGCTGACGGACGTGCAGAAGCAGGAAAACCAGCCGGAAGAGTCAGCGAAAGACAACGCCAACAGCGCCCAGGCGCGTAAAGACCAGAAGCGCCGTGAAGCGGAACTGCGCACCCAGACTCAGCCGCTGCGTAAAGAGATTACCCGTCTCGAAAAAGAGATGGAAAAGCTTAACGCCACGCTTGCCGCCGTCGAAGAGAAGCTGGGCGACAGCGAACTGTACGATCAGAGCCGCAAAGCGGAGCTGACGGACTGTCTGCAAACGCAGGCGAAAACCAAATCCAGTCTCGAAGAGTGCGAAATGGCATGGCTGGACGCGCAGGAACAGCTGGAAGCGATGCTGCAAGCCGACTAACACGCCGGGAGGGTTATGGGCTTCGATACCACGAGCGAGATTACATTCCGTAAGCTCAGCATCTTCATGACGTTCATGGACAAGGGCAATATCGCACGTACCGCCGAAACGCTCGGCCTGAGCGGTGTCAGCGTGCACCGCGCGCTGCATACCCTCGAAGAGAACGTCCGCTGCCCGCTCTTTGCTCACAAAGGGCGTAACCTGATTGCCCTCCCCTCCGCGTGGACGCTGCTGGAGTATTGTCAGGAGGTGATGCAGGTGATGGAGCGCGGGCTGGAAGAGTCGCGCAAGATTGCCGGTATCGGCCAGGGACGGTTGCGCGTCGGTACGCTTTACTCGCTGACGCTGGAAACCGTGCCGCGCCTGATAATGGGCATGAAGCTGCGCCGTCCGGATCTGGAGATGGATCTGACGATGGGCTCGAACGAAACCCTGCTCCATATGCTGGATGAGGGTTCGCTGGATGCGATTTTAATCTCTATCTCCGAGAGCGATATCGACCGTAACAGCCTCGAAGTGCTGCCCCTGTTCCATGACGATATTTTCCTTGCCGCACCGGCCTCTGCCACGCTGAATACCAGCGGTCCCGCCGATCTGCGTGACTATAAAGATCAGAAGTTTGTCGCCCTCGCGGAAGGGTTCGCCACTTACGCCGGGTTTCAGGAAGCGTTTCATATTGCCGGTTTCGAGCCGGAGATTGTGACGCGGGTAAACGATATTTTCTCGATGCTCAGCCTGGTGCAGGCGGGCGTCGGCTTTACGCTGATGCCGGGAAGGATGAAGAAAGTGTACGAAAATTCGGTGCAGCTACTGAAGCTGGCACAGCCGTACCAGATGCAGCAGCTGATTGCGATCGTCTTTGCCCGCAACCGCGAGCAGGATCCGAGCCTGCGAGCATTGGCCGCGGAAGGGCGGATGTACGCCAGAAGTTTGCAGGACGGAGCCTGAGGCCTTGCCGGGTGGCGACGCGTTGCGTCTTACCCGGCCTACAAAATAATACAACCGAACCCGTAGGCCCGGTAAGGCGCAGCCGCCACCGGGCAAAAAAACTCACGCACGAAGCCGCCCCGCCAGATGCACCGCCACGTCCACCCCGCTGCGCTCCAGCGAAATGGATTCGCCTTCCCACGCCGCCTGCCGCGTCAGGCAGGTTAATATGCCTCCCGGCGGCATCTCAATCGCCAGCCGCGCTTCACGCTCGTTAGCGGAAATCACCGCCTCCTGCCAGCGCACGGTTCGCGCCATGTTCATTGCCAGATCGTCGGCAATTTTCTCCGGCTGCCAGAGCACGCGTCCGGTACTGCCGCTCAGGTACGCGCAGCGGGGACGGGAAAGCGTGACCGATTCAAACGCCGCTGCCAGCTTCTTCGCCGGTTCCGCCAGCAGCGCGCAGTGCGATGGCACGCTCACCGCCAGCCGTTTGGCCTTGCTTGCACCCTTCGCCAGCGCGCGCTCCGCCACCTGCGCCATACCGTCATCGGTTCCGGCAATCACGATCTGCGTTTCGGCGTTCAGGTTAGCGATATAGGTTCCAGACCCCTGAATCAGGTTTTCCACCTGCGGCAGGGTCAACCCCATAATCGCCGTCAGGCCGTAGCCGTGCGGATACGCCTGCTCCATCAAATCACCGCGCAGCGCCACCAGCTTCAGCGCATCCGTAAAGTCCAGCGAGCCTGCGATGACCGCCGCAGGATAAGCGCCAATGGACAGACCGCTGACAATATCCGGCGACACGCCGCGACGTTCCAGCTCGCGCGCCCAGGCCACGCCGGCAATCAGCAGTGAAAGCTGAACCGCACGGGTGTGGGTTAACGAGGATGCGCTGTCCAGGGTATCGACTTCCGCCCCCAGCACAGCACGGGCCTGCTCCAGCTCCGTTCCCGGCAGGTTTTGCAGCATACCTTCGTGCTGTGTGCCCTGCCCCGGAAAGGTAAACAGTATTTTCATTACTCCTCCCTGTGCCATGGATCCGCTACCAGGCGCGGTCCACATTGCGTTTTTAGCAGCGTTTTGCCGTCGCGTAACCATTCTGCCAGCGCGAATCCGCCCTCGGGCGTGTCCACCTGCGTATCCACCCGGCACAACGCACGGCTGAGCTGAGCCTGCCAGTCAGTAAACGCCTCAGGGGAAACGGTACGCGGGGTGCGGATCAGCAGATCGAGATCGCTATCGGCGTGGATCACCGGAATGCCGGTCGCCAGCGCGTAACCCGTACTGCCGGTTATCCCCCACGTCCACGGCCACGACTGCTGCGCAAGCTGAAGCGCCACCTGAACCGGCGGCTGAGTGACAAACGGCGAACGCAGCAGGTCGGCGGCAACGCTCAACTCTTCGGGCGACACCACGCGCAACACGTTCTCAGGCTTCACCCATCCGGCCGCCCGCTGGTCGCGGCGCAATCCGCGCACGCCAACGGGAATACGGCCTTCATTATCAACATCACGCCGCACCACTACCGGCAGCCCGGTATGCCAGGCCGCGTCTACCCAGGATTCGGTAATCCCTTCCAGGGCGTCGCGCGCGGTAAGCCAGATGAGGTCGTGTGGGCGTAATGTTGTGGTCATGATTACATTCCTGAAGTCAGCGAGATAAACAGCGGCAGCGACAGGATACACAGTATGGAGCTCAACAGCAGCACGGCTTCAGCATCCGGCGACTGCACGCCAAAGCGGTTACCGAACACCACGCCAAAGAAGCCCGCAGACAGCGCAATCATCAGGATGGCGGTGATCGCCACGGAGCCGTGCAGACCGAAGATTAAAACGATACCCCAGGCAATTGCTGGCTGGATCAGCAGCTTGGCGATAGTGGAAGTGATCACCATGGTGTTGATCTGAAGCTTACGCGCGGAGAGGATCACCCCGGTCAGGAACAGCGCCGCAGCGGTCGCGGACAGTCCCAGAGGTTTAATCGCCGCCAGTACCAGCTCTGGCATTTTGATGCCGATAGCGGACAGGATCACACCCAGCAGCGGGCCCATCACGATCGGTTTTTTAATGGAGCGCCACATCAGCACCGGCAGCATGGAAAGCGTTGAACCGGAGTTATTGCCCTCGGCGCGCGCTTTTTCACGCTCCAGAATAAGCAGGCAGAACGGGGTCATCAGCACCGAACCACAGGCGATGGAGACCGCCACGGAGAGTGAAGTAGAAGAACTTTCACCCAGCACGCTGCCCAGAATCGGCAGGCCGAGCGCCGCATAGTTTGGCAGAGCGACGGTCAGCGTCAGTACGGCCGCATCCTGCGGAGATTTTTTAAAGACTTTGGTGGCGAGGAAGTAGATGGCCGCATAGGTGATCCACATCGCCAGGGTGAGAACCAGGATCAGCGGCGACTGCGCCACGATGCCGGTCCACGGGGTTTGCACGGTGGCGCTGAACAGCGCGGCAGGGAGTGCAAAATCCATAACGAAGATATTCAGCAGGGAAACATTTTTGTTATCGACCATCTTTGCTTTACCGGCCCAGAATCCCAGCAGCATGATGACGAAAATCGGTGCAAGAGCATGAACAATTACGTAAGTCATAAATCACCTGTAGTAAAAAAGTTTAAGCACTGGCGCGATGTTTATTATTTTCAGGATGCAGGTTCCCGCGTGGACGCAACGGGCGCGCCCACAGGGTAATGCATCTGGCAGGTCTCTTTTTACTTACCAGCTGGCTCGCATACGTTCACGTACGAGCGCCGAGCTGCGGCGGTTGTCAGCACCCAGACGGTTTTTCAACGTGGTGTCCTGACGAGCGTCGCTGATGGCCTGTTGCAGGGTAGTTTTCACCCGCGTCAGATCGCTTTCGGAAGGGGCATCCGGGTTGCTGATATCCAGCAGGTCGGAGAGCAGCCCCAGCGTGGCGTAGTTGCTGATGTCGTACGCCATTGGCGGAATGGTTGCCGCCAGTTTTTCCAGCGCCTCCACGGTACGCAGCGTAATGCGCGCCGCAGACTCTTTGCCCATGGCATGGATCAGCACGCCTTTATCGTTGAAGGCAATCAGGCGGTTGGCCTGGTAGCCGTGCGCCAGAAACGCGCCGGACATGGCCTTACCGACGATAAGACCAATCACCGGATGCCCCGCCAGCCGCGCATTGGCATAGGCGGCAGCGGCGCCGGCCAGCGCCTGGTGGATACCAAACGCCTCTTCGCGACGGCCATAGGCCTGGCTTGGGACATCGATCACCGCCACAATCGGGCGCTTCACGGCTTTATCGGCGTCAGCGGCGACGGTTTCGCTGACCACTTTTGCCAGCGTCCATCCTTCCAGCAGGCCGACTTCACCCTGCGCCGCGCGCGGGAAGTGGTTGTTGGCGTCCGGCACCACGGCGACAAAACGCACCGTTTCACCGTTTAGCTCGCCGTCTGCGGCCTGCACGGACGGGCATAACCCCTCCAGACGTTTCGCGTTCGGGGCCAGAGTTTCCAGCCAGAGTTCGCCACGGCTAATTGAGTTAGTCATCATTTCACCTCCCGGGCAAAAAGCGCTTTAATCTGTTCGGCATCGGCCTGTTTGCGGGTGTCGAAATTCGTCAGACGGTTCAGGTAATCGTCATAGTTATCGGTGCGATGTTTCGCCGGTACGCCTTTGGCGATGGCTTCGTTCATCGCGGCTTTCACCGCGTTCACGCCGTCGCCCACCAGCGCGTCCACCAGTCCGCTTTCATAGCGCACTTCACCGCCGGTCATGCTCCAGATAAACGGACGGTCGCGGGAGTCATACTCTTCAATGCCCGCTTCCTGCTCAATAACCTGCGGGCCGTTGAGGCCAAGACGCGCTTCGCGGGTTACAATCAGGTAGCTGCACAGCGCCGCGGCGATAGACATCCCGCCGAAGCAGCCCACGGTCCCGGCGACAATCCCGACAACCGGGGTATAGCGACGCAGGTCAACGATCGCGGCGTGGATATCGGCAATCGCCGCCAGGCCAAGGTTGGCTTCCTGCAAACGTACGCCGCCGGTTTCGAGGCACAGTACCGCCTGAGTCGGAATGCCGTTGCGGTTATCTTCCGCCGCCAGCTCCAGCGCCGCCGCCATTTTGGCACCGGACACTTCGCCCATGCTGCCGCCCTGGAAGGTGCCTTCAATCGCCACCACCACTGCAGGCTGGCCGTTGATGGTCCCTTTCGCGACTACCATGCCGTCATCGGCCTGAGGAACAATCCCCTGTGGCCCAAGCCACGGAGAGATAATGCCTTCAAACGGATCCAGCAGTTCGCGGTAGCTGCCGTCGTCGAGCAGCGCCTGCGCACGCTGGCGCGCTTTTAATTCGATAAAGCTGCTGTCATCACGCATGGTTCACCCCTTCAAAAACCTGTTCGATACGAATGCGTGCCACGCCCGGCGTCGCGCCGAAGTCGTGGATGGTCAGCTTACCTGCGGGCAGGCTGCTGACGGTTTGCAGGCGATTGAACAACGCCTCCCAGCGCCCACGGCTGTTGTCGACGGAGGTGGTGATATCAATGGTTAAGGTCTGGCCCGGTTCGGCGGTGAAAAGCACCTCCATATCCCCGGAACCGACTACCCCTGCCAGCGCCCTGCCGCTTACTTCGCGGCTGGCGGGCACGGTCAATGTGATTTTTTCCATAACATCCTCTTAATGCTTTGAATAGGGCGTTTCGACGCGGTCAAGAAACAGCGTGGCAGCAAGCAGGTCTGCGGCTCCGCCCGGCGAGGCGTTAAGCGTCAGCATCTGACGGTCTAACCGCGCCAGCGCCTGCTGCCCCGCAAGTGTTGCGCATCCTCCCGCGTTCAGCACCGCACGGGCGCCGTTCTGCATGGCATCCAGCCCCTCCATGCCGGCGCGCGACAGCACGCAGGTATCGGTGAGCGAGGTCATGATCGCCATCAGCGCGTCGAGTCTGGCCTGCGTTTCGCTGCTGCCGTTGAGACGGCTGAGGTGAAGCTGCGGCAGCGCGCGCTGCATGATGTGCGGAAACGCCTGCTGAGCCTCTTCACGCGCGCCCGGTACACGGTAGCGGTGCGTGACGCGTAACCCCTTGCTGAATACTTTCGGCGCCGCGTCATCCGGCAGTTTCGCCAGCTGAGCGGCGGTGTTCGCGACGGTTTGCGCCCGGGCATCGCCGCCCAGCATCGCCACCGCGCTCACCAGCAATCCCAGCGCCCAGATCGCGCCACGGTGTGTGTTCACGCCGTCGGTAGCGGCCATCATCTGCCGTTCGCCTTCACGACCCAGGCGGCCAACGGTTTGCCTGAGGGCAATATCCGCCGGACGCTGCCAGCTCTGTTGCGCCAGCGCCTGAAACGTGGGGGTCAGGCTGTGAGCGGAGCGCTCCATCAGCGCAAGCGATAAATCGTGATGCGCGCCGTTCCCCCGGCTGTCCACCAGACCGGGCTTCGGGCTTAAACGTGCTTCGTTAATCAGACACTGCGTGGCGGTTCGCGCCAGCCATTCGGCACCGCCTTCAACCTGGATCTGGGGCAGAAGTTTCATTACCAGCTCCGGAATTTCGCAGGTGGGTTATACAGGCCGCCGGACCACTCAACGAGGTCAGCCACGCTGCCCGCAGCCAGCAGAGAGCGGGTGGCATCGGTACGACGAATGCCCATATCTTCCGGATACACAACCTTGCCGCTCTGGCGCAGTTCCGCCACGCGTTTGGCGTCAACGCCCAGACCGATATCGGTGATACCCGCCACGGCGGCGACCATGGCGCGACGCTCTTCCAGATCTTTTGCCCGGTAGAGGTAAGCAATCCCCTCTTCCGTCAGCACGTGGGTGACGTCATCGCCGTAAATCATAACCGGCGCCAGCGGCATGCCGGAGGCTTTCGCCACGTCTACGGCGTCGAGTTTCTCCACGAAGGTTGGCTTCACGCCCGCCTGGAAGGTTTCCACCATCTGCACAACCAGCTTTTTACCGCGCTGCATCGGGTCAGGCTCGGTGATCATGTTCAGCCAGGCCGGTGTGGCGTGGCGACGACCGTGCGGATCGTGGCCCATGTTTGGTGCGCCGCCGAAGCCGGAGAGACGGCCGCGGGTCACGGTTGAGGAGTTAGCGTAACCATCAACCTGTAGCGTGGAACCGATAAACATATCGACCGCGTACTGACCAGCCAGCTGACAGAAGGCGCGGTTAGAGCGCATGGAGCCGTCAGCACCGGTAAAGAACACGTCCGGACGGGCGCGGATGTACTCTTCCATCCCCAGCTCGCCGCCGAAGCAGTGGACGCTCTCCACCCAGCCGCTTTCGATGGCCGGGATCAGCGTTGGATGCGGGTTCAAAGTCCAGTGTTTACAGATTTTGCCTTTGAGTCCGAGCTGTTCGCCGTAGGTTGGCAGCAGCAGTTCGATCGCTGCGGTATTAAAGCCAATCCCGTGGTTCAGGGACTGCACCTGGTGTTCAGCGTAGATGCCTTTAATCGCCATCATCGCCATCAGGATGTGTTCCTGTTTAATCAGGCGCGGGTCGCGGGTGAAGAGCGGTTCAATAAAGAACGGCTTGTCCGCCACCACCACGTAATCGATCCACGAGCCCGGAATATCGACGCGCGGCAGGTCGCACTCGTCGTCCACCAGCTCGTTCACCTGTGCGATGACGATGCCGTCGTGGAACGCGGCGGCTTCCACCAGCGCCGGGGTATCTTCGGTACTCGCCCCGGTGTAGAGGTTACCTTTACGGTCCGCTTTAAAACCGGCAATCAGCGCCACGTTTGGCGAAAGGTCGACGTATAAACGTGAGTAGAGTTCGATGTAGGTGTGAATCGCCCCGATTTCGAGCTGACCATCCTCCAGCAGCTGCGAAATGCGCAGGCTTTGCGTACCGGAGAAGGAGAAGTCGAGCTTGCGGGCGATGCCTTTCTCAAAGATGTCCAGATGTTCGCTGCGGCCCACGCTCGGCATGATCATATGCAGATCGTGCACGATTTGCGGGTTCACTTCGGCCAGTGAACGGGAAAGGAAATCCGCCTGCTTCTGGTTGTTGCCTTCCAGAACGACTTTGTCGCCTGGTGCGATCAGTTTTTCCAGCATGGCGACAAGATCGCCGGTTGGCAGTACCTTGCCCTGCACCGGTACGGACGCCAGACGACGCGCTTTCTCGCTGCGTCGGGTGTTCCATTGCCGGGTGGGTGTTTGCCCAGATAACATTATTAACCTCCTGATTCAGCACATCATTCTGATTTGCTTAACGTTGAGTAAAGTGTGCGCTCTGGTGAGAAAGGCATCAATTAAGCGTAGGACGTAATCATTAGCCTGAGAGTAATAATCAAGGTAAAGAAATGTGATCGGGATCAGTTCATGTTTCGGAAAAACGGGCTAAACGGGGTACAATTCGGAAGGTATAGTTAATTTCTGACAAGAATCAGCATCGCCCTTATGACCCAAATCATTCCCTCAGACTTCGACATTGCAGCCGAAGAGAGCGCAGAGTTCGTGCCCATGCGCGGTGTGGCTAACCCTCACCTGCAAACCATGCTGCCGCGCCTGATCCGCCGCAAGGTGCAGTTCAACCCCCACTGGCAGCGCATTGACCTGCCGGACGGTGACTTTTTGGATCTCGCCTGGAGCGAAGATCCGGATCGGGCCAGACATAAACCCCGTCTGGTGGTGTTTCACGGCCTGGAAGGCAGCCTGCACAGCCCTTACGCACACGGTCTCATTGAGGCGGCGAAAGCCCGCGGCTGGCTTGGGGTGGTGATGCATTTTCGCGGATGCAGCGGCGAGCCTAACCGTCAGAAACGCATTTATCACTCGGGTGAAACCGAGGACGGCTCCTGGTTCCTGCGCTGGCTAAGAGACAATTTCGGCGAAGCACCAACGGCAGCGGTGGGGTATTCGCTGGGCGGGAATATGCTGGCCTGCCTGCTGGCGAAGGAGAGCGACGCCGTACCGCTGGATGCGGCGGTGATTGTCTCTGCGCCCTTTATGCTGGAGCAGTGCAGTTATCATATGGAAAAAGGGTTTTCGCGGGTCTATCAGCGCTACCTGCTCAACCTGCTGAAAGCCAACGCCGCACGTAAACTTAAGGCCTATCCGGATACGCTGCCTGTGACGCTGCAACAGCTCAAACGCGTGAAGCGTCTGCGCGAGTTTGATGATTTGATCACCTCGAAAATTCACGGCTTTGCCGATGCGATTGACTATTACCGTCAGTGCAGCGCCATGCCTTTACTGAATCAAATCACGAAACCCACGCTGATTATCCACGCCAAAGACGATCCGTTTATGGATCATCACTCGATCCCCGCCCCTGACTATCTGCCGGATAACGTGGAGTATCAGCTCACCGAGTTCGGCGGGCACGTGGGCTTTGTTGGCGGCACGCTGCGTCGGCCAAAAATGTGGCTTGAGACGCGTATACCCGACTGGTTAACGGCCTATCTGGACGGTAAAAAATGATTATTCCCTGGCAGGATCTCTCTCCCGACACGCTCGATAATCTGATTGAAAGCTTTGTCTTGCGCGAAGGCACCGATTATGGTGAACATGAACGTTCGCTTGAACAAAAGGTCAACGATGTGAAGCGCCAGCTTAAAAGCGGCGACGTGGTGTTGGTATGGTCCGAACTGCATGAGACGGTGAATATCATGCCCCGCAACGCGTTTCATGGCTGATCTTACACTTTTCCAGTCAGGGAGTTGCTATGTCTGCCAGACATCCGGTTATTGCCGTTACGGGTTCGAGTGGGGCGGGAACCACTACCACCAGCCTCGCCTTCCGCAAGATTTTCGCCCAGCTTAACTTACGGGCGGCAGAGGTAGAGGGCGACAGCTTTCACCGCTACACGCGCCCGGAGATGGATATGGCCATCCGCAAGGCGCGCGATCTGGGTAAACACATCAGCTATTTTGGCCCGGAGGCCAATGACTTCGGCCTGCTGGAGCAAACCTTCCGTGAATACGGGCAGAGCGGCACCGGGCAGTCCCGCAAGTATCTCCACACCTACGATGAAGCCGTGCCCTGGAACCAGGTCCCCGGCACGTTCACGCCCTGGCAGCCGCTGCCGGAACCGACTGACGTGCTGTTTTACGAAGGATTGCACGGCGGCGTGGTGACGCCTCAGCACGACGTGGCGCGCCATGTGGATTTGCTGGTGGGGGTGGTGCCGATTGTTAACCTTGAGTGGATCCAGAAGCTGACGCGTGACATGAGCGAGCGCGGCCATTCGCGAGAGGCGGTAATGGATTCGGTGGTGCGCTCCATGGAAGATTACATCAACTTCCTGACGCCGCAGTTCTCCCGAACCCACATTAACTTCCAGCGCGTCCCCACCGTGGACACCTCCAACCCGTTCGCCGCAAAAAGCATCCCTTCCCTGGACGAGAGCTTTGTGGTGATCCACTTCCGCAACCTGGAAGGCATCGATTACCCCTGGCTGCTGGCGATGCTACAAGGTTCGTTTATTTCGCACATGAATACGTTAGTGGTACCGGGCGGAAAAATGGGGCTGGCGATGGAGCTGATCATGACGCCGCTGGTGCAGCGGCTGATGGAAGGAAAGCAAATCGCGTGAGTTGTTTTGCCCGGTGGCGCTGCGCTTACCGGGCCTACGGGCGTGCTTTTGTAGGGCGGGTAAGCGAAGCGCCACCCGCCAAAAATTAAGCCTCGATCACTTCATACGAATGGGTGATGTTTACCGCTTTCTCCAGCATTAGCGCCACAGAGCAGTATTTCTCCGCAGACAGGTCAACCGCACGCGAGACCGCCGCATCCTTCAGTTCTTTGCCGGTGACGATAAAGTGCAGATTAATATGCGTGAACAGACGTGGCGCCTCTTCGCGACGTTCTGACGTCAGCTTCACTTCACAATCGGTCACGTCATGACGGCCTTTTTGCAGGATCGACACTACGTCGATCGCGCTGCATCCACCTGCCGCCATCAGCACCATTTCCATCGGGCTTGGGGCTTTATCGCCGGAGTTGCCATCCATCAAAACCTGGTGCCCGGAAGCAGACTCGCCCAGGAACGTTAACCCTTCAACCCATTTCACACGCGCTTGCATATTCACTCACTCCAACGTTGCATTTTTTATGACAGATTACGTGTACGTTACATTTCTCGCAACGGAAGGCGACCTGCGTCATGCTGAAGCGAGACACCAGGAGACACGCGGCGAAAGCTATGCTAAAACACTCTGGATGCTACAGTAATACATTGACGTTACACATGTATGCAGAGGACATCAAACTTTACTGGCTGCGAAACGTTACGACAGCCGACTTCCCAGGTATGGGTAAGAATTCGATTGCAACCCCAGAGTCCGGATGCATCTTATGACTCTGGTGACAGCTTATAACAGAGGATAACAGCGCATGGTGCTTGGCAAACCGCAAACAGACCCGACTCTCGAATGGTTCTTGTCTCATTGCCACATTCATAAGTACCCATCAAAGAGCACGCTGATTCACCAGGGTGAAAAAGCGGAAACGTTGTATTACATCGTTAAAGGCTCGGTGGCCGTGCTGATCAAAGATGAAGAAGGGAAAGAGATGATCCTTTCTTATCTGAACCAGGGCGATTTTATCGGTGAACTGGGCCTGTTTGAAGAAGGCCAGGAACGTAGCGCCTGGGTTCGTGCAAAAACAGCATGTGAAGTGGCTGAAATTTCTTACAAGAAATTCCGTCAGCTGATTCAGGTCAACCCTGACATCCTGATGCGTCTTTCTTCCCAGATGGCACGCCGTCTGCAAGTGACCTCTGAGAAGGTGGGTAACCTCGCCTTCCTGGACGTGACCGGTCGTATCGCGCAGACTCTGTTGAACCTGGCGAAACAGCCAGACGCCATGACCCACCCTGACGGTATGCAAATTAAAATTACCCGCCAGGAAATCGGTCAGATCGTCGGCTGCTCCCGTGAAACAGTGGGCCGTATCCTGAAGATGCTGGAAGATCAAAACCTGATCTCCGCCCACGGTAAAACCATCGTGGTTTACGGGACCCGTTAATTCCGGTAAAACGGCGTGCCGCCGCAGGGTGGCACGCCGTTTTTGTCTCTACTCCTTATGTGGCGCAGGCTGATCTATCACCCGGAAGTTAACTACGCACTGCGACAAACGCTGGTGTTGTGTCTTCCCGTGGCCGTGGGCCTGATCCTCGGACATCTTCAGCAAGGCCTGCTGTTTTCCCTCGTGCCCGCCTGCTGCAACATTGCCGGTCTGGACACCCCGCATAAACGCTTTTTCAAACGCCTGATTATTGGCGGCTGCCTGTTTGCCGGCTGTAGCCTTGCCGTGCAACTCTTACTGGCCCGCGACATTCCTCTGCCGCTGATCCTGACCGTGCTGGCGATGACGCTTGGCGTAACCGCTGAAATCAGCTCGCTGCACGCCCGCCTGCTTCCCGCGTCGCTGATTGCCGCCATCTTCACCTTAAGCCTTGCGGGCAATATGCCGGTGTGGGAGCCATTGCTGATCTACGCCCTCGGCACGCTGTGGTACGGGCTGTTTAACTGGTTCTGGTTCTGGTTGTGGCGGGAACAGCCGCTTCGCGAATCCCTGAGCCTGCTCTACGTGCAGCTTGCTGAATACTGTGAAGCAAAATACACCCTGCTCACGCAACATACCGACCCGGAAAAATCCCTGCCGCCGCTGCTGACACGCCAGCAAAAAGTGGTGGATCTGATCAGCCAGTGCTATCAGCAGTTGCACATGCTTGCCGCCAACAAAAATCATGAATATAAGCGGCTGCTGCGTACCTTCCAGGTCGGGCTGGATTTGCAGGAGCATATTTCCGTCAGCCTTCATAATCCGGAAGAGGTGCAAAAGCTGGTGGAGCGCAGCCATGCGGAAGCGGTGATCCGCTGGAACGCGCAGACCGTCGCGGCGCGCCTGCGGGTGCTGGCTGACGATATACTCTATCACCGCTATCCGACGCGCTTTAACATGGACAAACAGCTCGGCGCGCTGGAAAAGATTGCGCGTCAGCACGCGGATAACCCGGTCGGGCAGTTTGCCGCCTGGCATTTCAGCCGCATCGCCCGGGTGTTGCGCACCCAGCGCCCGCTTTATACCCGGGACCTGATGGCCGATAAGCAAAAACGACTGCCGTTGCTGCCTGCGCTCAAAAGCTACCTGTCGCTGAAGTCTTCCGCCTTGCGCAACGCCGCAAGAATTAGCGTCATGCTCAGCATCGCCAGCCTGATGGGAATGGCCCTGCACCTGCCGAAACCCTACTGGATCTTAATGACCGTGCTGTTTGTCACCCAGAACGGCTACGGCGCCACGCGGGTGCGCATTCTGCATCGGGCGGGCGGCACGATGGCGGGGCTGATTATCGCGGGCGTAACGTTGCACTTCCACGTGCCGGAAGGGTATACGCTGGTCGGCATGCTGGCGATTACGATGGTGAGTTATCTGATCATCCGTAAAAACTACGGCTGGGCGACGGTGGGCTTTACGGTAACGGCGGTGTATACCCTGCAACTGCTCACGCTTAACGGGGAACAGTTTATTATTGCCCGGCTGGTCGATACGCTAATTGGCTGCCTGATCGCCTTTGGCGGCATGGTCTGGCTGTGGCCGCAGTGGCAGAGCGGGTTGCTGAGGCAGAACGCCCACGACGCGCTCGAAGCCGATCAGCAGGCCATTCGTCTTATTCTGAGCGATGACCCGCAGCCCTCTCCGCTGGCCTACGAGCGCATGAAGGTCAACCAGGCGCATAATGCCCTGTTCAACTCCCTTAACCAGGCCATGCAGGAGCCGGGCTTCAACTCGCACTATCTGGCAGACATGAAGCTGTGGGTCACGCACAGCCAGTTTATCGTCGAACACATCAATGCCATGACCACGCTGGCGCGCGAGCACACCATGCTGACGCCGGATCTTGCGCAGCGCTATTTGCAGTCGTGTGAAATTGCCCTCCAGCGCTGTCAGCAGCGTCTGGAGTACGACGCGCCGGGCGAGTCGGGGGATTCGAACATTCTGGAAGCGCCGGAGACGCTGACCCACGGGCCGATGAGCACCCTTGAGCAGCATTTACAGCGCGTTCTCGGGCATCTCAACACCATGCACACCATTTCGTCGGTGGCATGGCGTCAGCGTCCGCATCACGGGATTTGGTTAACGCGCCGGTTAAAACGAACCGCGTATTAGCCTCTGACGATCTTCGCGACCGCCGCAGCAAAACGGGTTAACCCGTCTTCGATGTCTTTGTCTTCCACCACCAGCGACGGCGCGAAGCGCATCACGTCCGGCCCGGCGTTGAGCACCATGACGCCTTCGTGCGCGGCGGCGTGCAGGAAATCGCGCGCGCGGCCTTTATACTGAGGTTTCAGCTCGGCGCCGATCAGTAACCCCATCCCGCGGATGTCGCTGAAGACATCAAACTGTTCGTCAATCTGCTGAAGATGTTTCACAAAAAGGGCGCGTTTCGCATTCACGCCATTCAGGACGTCCGGCGTATTAATGATGTCGAACGCCGCTCCCGCCACGGCGCACGCCAGCGGATTACCGCCGTAAGTGGAGCCGTGTGAGCCCACATGAAATGCGGAAGCAATATCCTGGGTGGTTAGCACCGCGCTGACCGGGAAACCGCCGCCGAGCGCTTTCGCGCTGGTCAGAATATCCGGCGTTACGCCGTAGTGCATA
The DNA here is from genome assembly GCF_050030745.1 of Enterobacter cloacae complex sp. 402C9. Classification (NCBI taxonomy): domain Bacteria; kingdom Pseudomonadati; phylum Pseudomonadota; class Gammaproteobacteria; order Enterobacterales; family Enterobacteriaceae; genus Enterobacter; species Enterobacter cloacae complex sp. 402C9. The sequence goes on from NZ_JBLGUW010000001.1 coordinate 4,299,417, forward strand.
TAAGCGAACAGGTCTCCGGTACGCCCCATCCCACACTGCACTTCATCAAACACCAGCAGCGCCTGGTGCTCGTCGCACAGTTCGCGCAGCCCTTGCAGAAATTCCGGGGTGGCCGCCGTGACGCCGCCTTCCCCCAGAATGGGTTCGACCACCACGGCACAGGTGTGATCGTCCATCACCGCTTTAACGGCGTGCAGATCGTTAAACGGCACGTGGATGATATCCGCAGGTTTCGGACCAAAGCCGTCGGAATACTTCGGCTGGCCGCCAACGGAAACGGTAAAGAACGAGCGACCGTGGAAGGCGTTATGGAAGGCGATGATTTTGGTTTTGTACGGACTTTGACGCGTGGTTGCGTAGTAGCGCGCAAGCTTAAAGGCGGTTTCGTTGGCTTCGGTGCCGGAGTTCATAAACAGCACGCGTTCGGCGAAGGTGGCATCGATGATCTTACGCCCCAGACGCAGCGCCGGTTCGTTAGTGAACACGTTGCTGGTGTGCCACAGCGTTTCGCCCTGCGTTTTCAGCGCGTCCACCAGCGCAGGATGGCAATGGCCCAGCGCCGTCACCGCAATACCGCCTGCGAAATCAACATACTCATTGCCCTGCTGATCCCAGACGCGGCTGCCTCTCCCTTTCACCGGGATAAACTCAGCCGGTGCATAAATCGGCAGGATCACTTCATCGAATGTCGCGCGGGTAATTGCTGGTTGTTCAGTTGCCATGTCATGACCATCCATTTTTATGTCACAGTGATTGTGAAAATATAATCACAAAATATGCATAAAAAATCACAACAAGGCAACAGATATTCAGCGATTAAGGAAATTGGCCAGCAGTGCGTGCCCCTGTTCGCTGAGAATGCTTTCCGGGTGGAACTGCACCCCTTCCAGATCGTACTCGCGGTGGCGAATGCCCATGATTTCCCGGGTCGCACTCCAGGCGGTCACTTCAAAGTCTGCGGGCAGGGTCGGCGGATCAATCACCAGAGAATGGTAGCGCGTCACGGTTAACGGATTGTTTAGCCCCAGGAATACGCCGGTACCGGTGTGCGTGATCGGTGAGGTTTTGCCGTGCATGACTTTCGCGGCACGGACAATGCTGGCGCCAAAGACCTGCGCAATGGCCTGGTGACCCAGGCAGACGCCCAGAATCGGCAGCTTGCCCGCATAGTGGCGGATTACCTCCAGCGAGATGCCGGACTCCGACGGCGTACACGGCCCAGGCGAAATCACGATTTTCTTGGGCGCCAGCGCGTCAATGTCAGCCAGCGCGATCTCATCGTTACGGCGGACAACCACCTCTGCCCCCAGTTCACAAAAATACTGGTAAAGGTTCCAGGTAAAGGAATCGTAGTTATCAATCAGCAGAATCATGGCGGCTCCTGAAAAAATGGCCGCCCTATTTTACTCAGATCCCCGCGCTTCGCTCACAACTTTGGCAAAGATAGCATTCAGGGCGGTCAGATCACCCATCGCCCCGCTCTGGTTGGCGGATGCCCAGTCGTCCGGGTCGATCCCCTGCCAGTTCAGCACGTAGCCCGCATGGATCGCCAGCTGTTCAAAGAAGATCCGCTGAGCCACGCCATTACCGCTCATAAACGGATGTAGCATGTTGATTTCACAGTAGTAATGACTGATTCTGTCTGTAAACTCTTCTTTCTGAAGGCCCACCAGATATTTATCGCTTTCCAGCGAAGCCATCAGCTCATTACCCACCTTCTCGATGTACTCGAAATGGCAAAATGGAATGTCGCCCTTGGAGATATCGGCGGTGCGCAGCTCGCCAGCGCCTTTCATTTCGTTGCGGAATAAATGGCGGTGAATAAGGCACAGATGGGGTAAACCCGGTGCAGAAGGCCCCAGTGCCAGCGTCTCGATATCGGGTTCAGCGGGCCCCTTGCCTTTTTCAAGGAGGCAACTGGCCTGAAGATTGACGCTACGCTGTTGCTCCCAGAGTCGGGATTTTTGCTTGTCGGTGAGTTTTTTCACTACGCCTCCCTGAATAGTCCGTTTGCCACAAGTATAAGCAGCAAAACGCGCTTTCGCAGGGAGGGCGGAAAGACACGGGCAGGATGTGCCCGTGTGAGGGAACGATTACGGCAGCACTTTCGCGGAGAGAATCACCACTGGCTTAGACGGCACATTCTGGTATGGACCGACATCGTGAGTCTGAACCTGAGAGATCTTGTCCGCCACGTCCATGCCTTTCACCACTTTACCGAACACCGCGTAGCCAAAGTCGCGCTGGCCGTGGTCCAGGAAGGCGTTATCCGCCACGTTGAGGAAGAACTGGCTGGTGGCGCTGTCTTTATCCGCCGTACGCGCCATAGAAATGGTGCCGCGCTTGTTCAGCAGGCCGTTATCCGCTTCATTTTTGATTGGCGGGTTAGGCTTTTTCTGCTGCATCTGCTCGTTGAAACCGCCGCCCTGAATCATAAAGCCTGGGATCACGCGGTGGAACGTGGTGTTGTTATAAAAACCACTGTTCACGTAGTCGAGGAAGTTTTTCACAGAAACAGGGGCTTTCTGGCTATCCAGCTCCAGCTCAATATTCCCCGCAGAGGTAGTCAGCAGGACGTGAGGGTCTCCTTTAGCTGCCAGCGCAGCAGGGGAAACGGCAGAAAGAGCAAACACAGCTGCGACAGCCGCCAGTGTTGATTTGAGCATGAGAATTCCTTAACAAAGCGCAGTATAAAAAGCGAATGGCTTGATTCTAAAGAGCAGTATGACCCCAGACCAGTCTTTTACCTAATTTTACGAAATTGAAACAATTATTACCGCGCAAACGATTGTTCACCCCGCGATTTAATGTGATCTCCATCACGTTAAAGCCTGCAATTGTGCTCAATATTTTCTGAAAAGATTTAATTAGATCACTTTCGCGACTAAAATCTGCCCGCTCAAACGCAGTCATTGCGTTTTTCTTTACTTTTAACAGGCCAGACATGACTAACAGCAATCGCATCAAGCTCACATGGATCAGCTTCTTCTCCTACGCCCTGACCGGCGCGTTGGTGATCGTCACCGGGATGGTGATGGGAAATATCGCAGACTATTTCCAGTTGCCCGTTTCCAGCATGAGCAATACCTTCACTTTCCTGAACGCGGGGATCCTGATCTCTATTTTCCTTAATGCCTGGCTGATGGAAATCGTGCCGCTGAAAACCCAGCTGCGCTTCGGCTTCGTGCTAATGGTTGCCGCCGTGGCGGGCCTGGTGCTGAGCCACAGCATCGCCCTCTTCTCTGCCGCCATGTTCGTACTGGGCCTGGTGAGCGGGATCACCATGTCGATCGGTACGTTCCTGATCACCCATATGTATGAAGGCCGCCAGCGCGGCGCGCGTCTGCTGTTCACCGACTCCTTCTTCAGCATGGCCGGGATGATTTTCCCGATGGTTGCCGCGTATCTTCTGGCGCGCAGCATTGAGTGGTACTGGGTGTACGCCTGCATTGGTCTGGTCTATGTCGCGATCTTTATTCTCACCTTCGGCTGCGAGTTCCCGGTGCTGGGCAAAAAAGCGCAGACCACGTCTGAGCCAGTTGCGAAAGAAAAATGGGGTATCGGCGTGCTGTTCCTTTCCATCGCCGCGCTGTGTTACATCCTGGGCCAGCTGGGCTTTATCTCCTGGGTTCCTGAGTATGCGAAAGGTCTGGGCATGAGTCTGAACGACGCGGGTAAACTGGTGAGCGATTTCTGGATGTCTTACATGTTCGGCATGTGGGCGTTTAGCTTTATCCTGCGCTTCTTCGACCTGCAACGGATCCTGACCGTTCTGGCGGGTCTGGCAACCGTGCTGATGTATCTGTTCATCAACGGTTCCCCGGAGCATATGCCGTGGTTCATCCTGACCCTGGGCTTCTTCTCCAGCGCGATTTATACCTCGATCATCACCCTTGGCTCTCTTCAGACCAAAGTGGCCTCGCCAAAGCTGGTGAACTTCGTGCTGACCTGCGGCACCATCGGCACCATGCTGACCTTCGTGGTCACGGGCCCAATTGTGGCGCACAGCGGCCCGCTGGCGGCGCTGCATACCGCTAACGGTCTGTACGCCGTGGTGTTCATCATGTGCTTCGTGCTGGGCTTTGTGACCCGTCACCGCCAGCACAATACAGCAACGGCTACCCACTAATCGCCGTAACCCCTTTGCGTACTGCAAAGGGGTTTTCCCCTCCTCACCCGCCCTGCCCGCCGATGGGTAAAAAACCCCACCAAAATTGTGCGAAAAACAAGCAAGCACAAAAATCAAACAATATCCGTCACTTATAAAAATCATGACAAATCATAGATATACCCCCTAAGGGGTAGGTGAAGGCGTATTTGATTTGCATCAATAAGTGCCCCTGCTGAATCGTTAAGGTAGGCAGTAATAGAAAAGAAATCGAGGCAAAAATGAGCAAAGTCAGACTCGCTATCATCGGTAACGGCATGGTCGGCCACCGCTTTATTGAGGATCTTCTCGATAAAGCCGATGCTAACCAGTTCGATATTACCGTGTTCTGTGAAGAACCCCGCAAGGCGTACGACCGTGTGCACTTGTCTTCCTACTTCTCTCACCATACCGCCGAAGAACTCTCTCTGGTGCGTGAAGGTTTCTACGAGAAGCATGGCGTAAAAGTGCTGGTGGGCGAACGCGCTATCACCATCAACCGTCAGGAGAAAGTGATCCACTCCAGCGCCGGACGCACGGTTTTTTACGATAAGCTGATCATGGCGACAGGCTCGTATCCGTGGATCCCGCCGATTAAAGGTTCGGAAACCCAGGATTGCTTCGTTTACCGTACCATTGAAGACCTCAACGCCATTGAATCCTGCGCACGTCGAAGCAAACGTGGCGCGGTTGTCGGCGGTGGTCTGCTGGGTCTGGAAGCGGCAGGCGCACTGAAAAACCTCGGCGTTGAAACCCACGTCATCGAATTTGCCCCGATGCTGATGGCGGAACAGCTGGACCATATGGGTGGCGACCAGTTACGCCGTAAAATCGAAAGCATGGGCGTGAAGGTTCACACCAGCAAGAACACCAAAGAGATCGTGCAGGAAGGCACTGAAGCGCGTAAAACCATGCGCTTTGCCGACGGCAGCGAGCTGGAAGTGGATTTCATCGTCTTCTCCACCGGCATTCGCCCGCGCGACAAGCTGGCCACCCAGTGCGGTCTGGCCGTTGCGCAGCGCGGCGGGATCATGATCAACGATACCTGCCAGACCTCCGATCCGGGCATCTACGCCATCGGCGAATGCGCCAGCTGGAATAACCGCGTATACGGTCTGGTTGCACCTGGGTACAAAATGGCGCAGGTCGCCGTTGACCATATCCTCGGCAGCGAAAATGCCTTCACCGGCGCAGACATGAGCGCGAAGCTGAAGCTGCTGGGCGTGGACGTGGGCGGTATTGGCGATGCGCATGGTCGCACCCCGAACTCCCGCAGCTATGTTTATCTGGACGAAAGCAAAGAAGTCTACAAACGTCTTATCGTCAGCCAGGACAACAAAACCCTGCTCGGGGCGGTGCTGGTGGGCGACACCAGCGACTTCGGCAACCTGCTCCAGCTGGTGCTGAACGCCATTGAGCTGCCGGAAAACCCGGATGCGCTGATCCTCCCGGCGCACGCCTCCAGCGGTAAGCCGTCCATTGGCGTGGATAAACTGCCGGACAGCGCGCAAATCTGCTCCTGCTTCGACGTGACCAAAGGCATGCTGATCTCCGCCATTAACAAAGGCTGCCACACCGTTGCGGCGCTGAAGGCGGAAACCAAAGCCGGGACCGGCTGCGGCGGCTGTATCCCGCTGGTTACCCAGGTGCTGAACGCCGAGCTGGCAAAACAGGGCATTGAAGTGAACAACAACCTGTGCGAGCACTTCGCTTACTCTCGCCAGGAGCTGTATCACCTGATCCGCGTGGAGGGCATTAAGTCCTTCGACGAACTGCTGGAGAAACACGGCCAGGGCTACGGCTGTGAAGTATGTAAGCCTACCGTCGGTTCCCTGCTGGCGTCCTGCTGGAACGAATATGTGCTCAAACCAGAACACACTCCGCTTCAGGACACCAACGATAACTTCCTGGCCAATATTCAGAAAGACGGGACTTACTCGGTGATCCCGCGTTCTGCCGGGGGAGAAATTACCCCTGAGGGGCTGGTCGCCGTGGGCCGTATCGCCCGTGAGTTTAATCTGTACACCAAAATCACCGGTTCCCAGCGTATCGGCCTGTTTGGTGCGCAGAAAGATGATCTGCCGGAAATCTGGCGTCAGCTGATTGAGGCGGGCTTCGAAACCGGTCACGCATACGCTAAGGCGCTGCGCATGGCGAAAACCTGCGTGGGCAGCACCTGGTGCCGCTACGGAGTGGGCGACAGCGTGGGCTTCGGCGTCGAGCTGGAAAACCGCTACAAAGGTATCCGTACGCCGCACAAAATGAAGTTCGGCGTCTCAGGGTGTACCCGTGAATGTGCGGAAGCACAGGGTAAAGACGTGGGTATTATCGCCACCGAGAAAGGCTGGAACCTGTACGTGTGCGGTAACGGCGGGATGAAACCTCGCCACGCCGATCTGCTGGCTGCCGATCTCGATCGCGATACGCTGATCAAATACCTCGACCGCTTCATGATGTTCTACATTCGTACCGCCGATAAGCTGACCCGTACCGCGTCCTGGCTGGATAATCTCGAAGGCGGCATCGACTATCTGAAGTCAGTCATTATCGACGACAAGCTGGGCCTGAATGAACAGCTGGAATCCGAGATGACTCGCCTGCGCGAGGCGGTTATCTGCGAGTGGACCGAAACCGTGAACACGCCAGCGGCGCAGACGCGCTTCAAACACTTTATCAACAGCACCCAGCGCGACCCGAACGTGCAGGTGGTGCCGGAGCGCGAACAGCATCGTCCAGCGACCCCGTATGAACGTATTCCGGTGATGCTGGTGGAGGAAAACGCATGAGCCAGTGGGTAAACATCTGCAACATTAACGACATTCTGCCAGCAACCGGCGTCTGTGCCCTGCTGGGCAACGAGCAGGTAGCGATTTTCCGCCCTCGCCACGATGAACAGGTTTTTGCCATCAGCAATATCGACCCGTTCTTCGAGGCCAGCGTGCTCTCCCGCGGTCTGATTGCGGAGCACCAGGGCGAACTGTGGGTTGCCAGCCCGCTGAAAAAGCAGCGCTTCCGCTTAACCGACGGGCGCTGCATGGAAGATGAAAGCTTCTCGGTCAAACACTACGACGTCCGCGTGAAGGACGGCGAGGTGCAGCTGAAAGCGTAACCCCTCGCCTTTTCAATAGGAAAGGCTTATGACCCCTTATGGGTAACGGCAGGAAAAACCGTATGTCCTGTACGATTCCTGCTGTTATCCTGACGTCAATTCTTCCCCCGCCATGAATGCTGTGAGGTAACGTCGTGGATCACCTGCCGATTTTTTGTCAATTACGCAACCGCGACTGCCTGCTCGTGGGCGGCGGCGATGTGGCTGAACGCAAGGCGCGCCTGCTGTTAGAGGCGGGCGCCAGACTGACCGTTAACGCCCTCACCTTCGCCCCACAGTTTGACGTCTGGGCGCAGGAAGGGATGCTCACGCAGGTGCAGGGCGAATTTGATGAATCCCTGCTGGATACCTGCTGGCTGACCATCGCCGCAACGGATAACGATGACGTTAACCAGCGCGTCAGCGACGCCTGCGAAGCGCGCCGCATCTTCTGTAACGTGGTGGATGCGCCGAAAGAGGCGAGCTTTATCATGCCATCCATTATCGACCGCTCGCCGCTGATGATTGCGGTGTCGTCCGGTGGCCGCTCGCCCGTTCTTGCCCGTCTGCTGCGGGAAAAACTGGAAGCCGTGCTGCCTCAACACCTTGGTCAGATTGCCCATTACGCCGGGCAGCTGCGTTCCCGCGTGAAGCAAACCTTCGCAACCGTGGGCGAACGCCGTCGCTTCTGGGAGAAGTTCTTTGTCAACGACAGGCTGGCGCAGTCGCTGGCCAATCAGGACGCCAAAGCGGTTGAAGAGACGACCGAGCAACTCCTCTCTGAACCGCTGGATCATCGCGGTGAAGTGGTACTGGTGGGCGCAGGTCCCGGCGATGCGGGCTTGCTGACGCTGAAGGGTCTCCAGCAGATCCAGCAGGCGGACATCGTGGTGTATGACCGTTTGGTCTCTGATGACATCATGAATCTGGTGCGCCGCGATGCTGACCGCGTATTCGTCGGCAAACGGGCAGGTTATCACTGCGTACCGCAGGAGGAGATCAACCAGATCCTGCTGCGGGAAGCGCAAAAAGGTAAGCGTGTGGTGCGTCTGAAAGGGGGCGATCCGTTTATCTTTGGTCGCGGCGGCGAGGAGCTGGAAACTCTCTGCAACGCGGGCATTCCGTTCTCCGTGGTGCCGGGCATTACGGCGGCATCCGGCTGTTCTGCCTATTCCGGCATTCCGTTAACCCATCGCGACTATGCCCAGAGCGTGCGCCTGGTGACGGGCCACCTGAAAACCGGCAGCGAGCTGGACTGGTATAATCTGGCCGCTGAAAAGCAGACGCTGGTCTTCTATATGGGGCTAAATCAGGCAGCCACGATTCAGGCGAAACTGCTGGAGCACGGCATGGAAGCAGATATGCCGGTCGCACTGGTAGAAAACGGTACCGCCATTACGCAGCGCGTGGTCGATGGCGTACTGACGCAGCTGGGCGAGCTGGCGCAGCAGGTTGAAAGCCCGGCGGTGATCGTGGTGGGCCGCGTGGTAGCACTGCGTGAAAAACTGAACTGGTTCTCCAGCCACTAACGCACAATCTCTCTTCCGGGAGTAGTCTTGAAGCGGACTACTCCCTTCTTACCTCAGTCGATAACATACCGCCCGCGTAATGGAACTTTTCCATTTATTCCCTCGTGTTACATCCAATTTTTTGATTTTATTGACAAGGAATGCGTATGTTCAAACTGGCAAAAGCTGCCGTTCTGGTCGGCCTGTTAACAACTCTGACGGCCTGCACCGGTCACGTTCAAAATACTAAAAATAATTGCAGCTACGATTACCTGCTGCATCCGGCAATCTCCATTTCGAAGATCATTGGCGGTTGCGGCCCGGCGGCACAGCAGTAAGCGTTTTTCAGGCGTAAAATAACCGGGGATTTCCCGGTTTTTTTGTTTCGTCAGTTTTGTCGGGTGGCGGCTCCGCCTTACCCGACCTACACGGTCCCGTAGGCCGGGTAAGCGTAAGCGCCACCCGGCAAAGCGGCTTAAGGTTTCGCCACAAACCCAATCGCGTCGTACACCGCTTTCAGGGTTTCGGAGGCGCGCGCGCTGGCTTTTTCCGCGCCCTCTTTCATCACTTTTTGCAGGAAAGCTTCGTCGTTACGGTAACGGTGATAGCGCTCCTGCAACTCGGTCAGCATGCCGGAAACGGCGTCTGCCACTTCACCTTTCAGGTGGCCGTACATCTTGCCTTCAAAGTGTTTTTCCAGCTCAGGGATGCTCTGTCCGGTCACACCGGAGAGAATGTCCAGCAGGTTGGATACGCCCGCTTTGTTCTGCACGTCGTAGCGCACCACTGGCGGCTCGTCGGAGTCGGTCACCGCACGCTTGAGCTTTTTCACCACCGATTTCGGATCTTCCAGCAGGCCGATAACGTTGTTGCGGTTATCGTCAGACTTGGACATCTTTTTGGTCGGCTCCAGCAGCGACATCACGCGCGCGCCGGATTTCGGAATAAACGGCTCAGGCACTTTGAACACGTCGCCGTAAAGCGCATTGAAGCGCTGGGCGATATCGCGGCTCAGCTCCAGGTGCTGCTTTTGATCTTCGCCCACTGGTACCTGGTTGGTCTGGTACAGCAGAATATCTGCCGCCATCAGCACCGGATAATCAAACAGACCGGCGTTGATGTTTTCAGAGTAGCGCGCAGATTTATCCTTGAACTGGGTCATGCGGCTCAGCTCGCCGAAATAGGTGTAGCAGTTCAGCGCCCAGCCCAGCTGCGCGTGCTCTGGCACGTGAGACTGAACGAAAATGGTGCTCTTCTCTGGATCGATACCGCACGCCAGGTACAGCGCCAGCGTATCGAGCGTCGCCTTGCGCAGCTTCTCGGGATCCTGACGCGCGGTGATAGCATGCAAATCCACGATGCAGTAAATGCAGTGGTAGTCATCCTGCATGCTCACCCACTGACGTAACGCACCCATGTAGTTACCAATGGTCAGTTCACCTGAAGGCTGTGCGCCACTAAAAACGATGGGCTTAGTCATTATTCAATTCCTGATGTTCACTGTGCGAGAGCCCGAGTGCGGGCAACAAATCATTGAAGTGGTCGAACACAACGTCCGGCTCACTCAGCGTAATGGCTTCACCGTAGTTGTAGCCGTAGGTCAACCCAACAGACGGGCAACCTGCCGCTCTGGCAGCCAGAATATCATTGCGGGAATCCCCGACAAAGAGCAGCTCCGCAGGCGCTAAGGATAATTTTCCTGCCACCAGCAATAGCGGTTCCGGATGCGGCTTTTTATTCTGCACGTCATCGCCGCCCACAATTACGGAGAAGTATTTCGCGATATCCAGCGCTTCCAGCAGAGGCGCAACGAACGGTGTTGGCTTGTTGGTCACCAGCCCCAGCGGGATGCCTTTCGCATGTAGCGCGCTCAGCGTTTCCGCGACATCCGGGAACAGGAAGCTGCCCTCTTCGACGGTCTCTTCGTAGAAACGGTCGAACAGTTTGCGCAGAATACGCTGCTGCTCATCCTGGGGAATATCCGCGTGGTCAACACTCGGTTTCCCTTGCGCAGAACGCTGAGAGGCACGTTCCTGACGAGCCCAGGTCAGCGCGCGCTCCATCAGCACGTCTGCACCGTTACCAATCCACGTCACGACGCGCTCTTCGCCCGCAACGGGGAGTTCAAGGGCATACAGCGCCTGATCGACGGCGCGGGTTAATCCTGGCGCGCTGTCGACCAGCGTGCCGTCGAGGTCAAATGCTACACCCCGAATAGCCTGCAATTTATCCATGACTTACCTTCGCCAGTTCACGGCGCATTTCATCAATGACTTTTTTGTAATCCGGTTGATCGAAGATGGCGGAGCCTGCGACGAACATATCCGCCCCTGCCGCCGCAATCTCACCGATGTTATTGACCTTCACGCCGCCGTCCACTTCCAGACGAATATCATAGCCAGACTCATCAATGCGGCGGCGCACTTCACGCAACTTGTCGAGCGTCTGAGGAATAAACGACTGGCCGCCAAAGCCCGGGTTGACGGACATCAGCAGGATCACGTCCAGCTTGTCCATCACGTAGTCGAGATAGCTCAGCGGGGTCGCCGGGTTAAAGACCAGCCCCGCCTTACAGCCGTTCTCTTTGATCAGCTGTAGCGTGCGGTCAACGTGTTCGGAGGCTTCCGGGTGGAAAGTGATGATGCTGGCACCCGCCGCGGCGAAATCAGGCACGATGCGATCAACCGGTTTCACCATCAGATGCACGTCAATGGGCGCGGTGATCCCGTAGTTACGCAGCGCTTTAAGCACCATCGGACCGATGGTCAGGTTGGGAACGTAGTGGTTATCCATAACGTCGAAATGGACGACATCTGCGCCAGCCGCGAGAGCTTTGGCAGTGTCTTCACCCAGGCGGGCAAAATCGGCCGACAGAATTGAGGGGGCAATCAAAAACTGTTTCATCCGCATCTCCTTGAAATGTGTTTACCGGCGGGCAAAGGCTCAGGGTCGATAAAGCGCCAGAAGTTCGTCCACCTTTTTACGTGTGCCGCCATTGCTACTAATGCTACGCCGCACTTTTACCTGAAAATGCTTCGCGGCTTTGTACCATTCGCGCGTATCAGGCGTGTCGTGATTCGAAATTAACACCGGAATTCTTTTGCTGACCAGCTTTTCCGCCATCTCAGCCAGACGCGCCTGCTCGGCCGGGCTGAAGCTGTTGGTGTGGTAGGCGGTGAAATTTGCCGTGGCAGACAGCGGCGCGTAAGGCGGGTCGCAGTAGACCACCGAGTTTACGCCCGCCAGCTCCATGCACTCTTCATAGGAGAGACAGTAGAACTCGGCATTCTGCGCTTTTTCAGCAAAGTGATACAGCTCGTCCTGCGGGAAATAGGGACGCTTATAGCGGCCAAACGGCACGTTAAACTCGCCACGCAGATTATACCGGCACAGACCGTTGTAGCCATGGCGGTTGAGATAAAGAAACAACAGCGCGCGACGGAACGGGTCCTGGCTCTGATTAAACTCAGCGCGGAACTGATAGTAAATGTCCGGGTTGTTGTTCTCTGGCGTAAACAGCTTCCGCGCCTCTTCCACATACTCATCGGTACGCAGTTTGACGATGTTATAGAGGCTGATAAGGTCGCTGTTGATATCCGCCAGGATATAACGAGAAAAATCGGTATTCAGGAATACCGATCCAGCACCCACGAAGGGCTCGATAAGACACTCGCCTTTCGGCAGGTGCTTTTTAATATCGTCGAGCAGGGGGTATTTCCCCCCTGCCCATTTAAGAAAAGCGCGATTTTTTTTCATGCTGACTAACTGATTACACCTTCTCCGGCTGTGGAGAAAGCTCCGACAGCATCCTGCGCTTTAAACATTACTTCAGATCGGCCTGCACCTGATGAATTGGCTTCGCCCACGGGTTTTTCGCCTGCACATCGGCAGGCAGCGTGGAGACGGCTCGTTTTGCTTCATCTTTTGAGGCATAAACTCCGCTTACCAGAACGTACCAAGGCTGTCCGTTACGGGTCGTCTGATAAACCACATAGTTTTTCAGATTCGATTTCTTCGCCCAGGCGTTGAGGTTGTCGTAGTTAGACGAACTGCTCAGCTGCAACGTGTAGTTGCTGGATGATGCGGATTTCAGAGAACCCACGTTACCCGTCGTTTTACCTGCCGCGGTGCTGGATGCGCTAGCGGTTGGCGTAGCAGCCGGTGCCGCAGTTGCAGCAGGCGCGGTTGTGGTCGCCGTTGCTTTAGGTGCAGCGGTTGCCGCAGGCGTTGGCGCTTTAACCGGTTGGCTCACCGCAGGTTTTGTCTGCGCTGGCGCTTTCGTTTCTGGCGCTTTTGCCACGGTCTGCGGTTTCGTCTCACGCTTCGGCTCAATCACAGCCTGCTTACGCTCCTGACGCGGCGCAGTCTGGGTATGGCGCGGTTTGGTTTCCGTTGCCGCCGTTTGCTGCTGAGCATTGCTGCCATGAACTGGCGCAACGGTGGCAGGTTCAGTAGGCAGCGTGGAGTTCACCACGGCAGCGTTAACCTGCTCCTGATTCTGCGGCTGCGTTAGCGCGTTATTCAGATCGCCCTGAACTTCAACACGCTGCTGGCCCTCCGGCGTAACAGGCGCCTGGCCCTGAGTTGGGGTCGCAGAGACGGGCGGCAGAGAGATATCCTGACCGGCGCTGGTGTTACCTGCGGTCTGCTCTGCGGAAGTGGTGCCCGGCGCTGGCTGAGCGCCATTCGCCTGGTTGCTCGCATCGTTACCAGACAGATCGATGCTCTTCTCGGCAGACGCTGTCTGCTCGGTAGAATGGGTAGAAGGTGCTTTTAGCGCGGAACCAATGCCGACAATCAGCAATACCAGAACCAGAACGCCAAGGCCCATCATGATGTACTGACGGGAGGCCGGTTTTGCCGCTACCGCTTTTTTACGTTTGCGCGGACGACGTTCAACAGGCTGTTCATCCATTAACTCTTCTTCGGATTCATACTCCTCGTCTTCACGCTCATTTCGCGCGTTACGGCTACGCGAAGGGCGACGATCGTCTGCATCCAGATCGACATCGTCAAAGTTGATCTGCGGCTCGTTATCACGTTCTGAAGATTGACGAGAACGACCAGTACGACGATCGCTGGGATCGGGTTTCAGCTCGTCTTCTGGTTTGAATTCATCCATTTAACACCCCACTCAAAGGCTTCTGCCAACGACTCTGCATTTACCTGAAGCTAAAACGACCACCTGTTACAGCAGCCTGACCTTTCTAGTTGTTACGCCTGCTGACAATCAGCAATAGCGCCAAGTACGACTTCGTGCGGCACTCCGCCGCGCACTTCACTTTTCCCTATTGCAAGCGGGAGTACCAGACGCATCTCACCTGCCAATACTTTTTTATCGCGCATCATGTGGGGAAGGTACGCCTGCGCAGACATTTCCTGCGGACCACTCACCGGCAAGCCAGCACGTTTAAGCAACGTGATGATACGTGCTGTCTCTTCCGGTCTGAACTGCCCCAGACGTTCAGAGGCACGGGCCGCCATGACCATTCCGGCAGCGACAGCTTCACCGTGAAGCCAGTTACCGTAGCCCATTTCGGCTTCGATCGCATGACCAAACGTATGCCCCAGATTCAGTAAAGCACGTAAGCCGGTTTCACGCTCATCTGCGGCAACGACTTCTGCTTTCAGCTCACAGCACCGGCGAATACAGTAGGCCATTGCCTGCCCATCGAGGCGCAGCAGCGCATCCATATTCTCTTCCAGCCAGGTGAAGAACTCACCGTCAAGAATAATGCCGTATTTGATCACTTCTGCAAGGCCGGACGCCAGTTCGCGCGCTGGCAAGGTTTGCAGACAGTCGAGATCCACCACCACCGATGCAGGCTGGTAGAACGCGCCAATCATGTTTTTGCCGAGCGGATGGTTAACCGCCGTTTTACCGCCCACAGAAGAATCGACCTGTGAGAGCAACGTGGTTGGAATTTGAATAAAGCGCACACCGCGCTGGTAGCTGGCGGCTGCAAAACCGGTCAGATCGCCCACAACGCCGCCGCCCAGGGCAAGCAGTGTTGTATCACGACCGTGCGGTTTTTGCAGAAGTGCGGTAAAGACGGTATCCAGTACCGTCAGGCTTTTGTACTGCTCGCCATCGGGCAGAATCACACTGTCGACCTTCACGCCCGCCTGCTCAAGCAGGTGGCGTACACGGTCGAGATAAAGCGGAGCCAGCGTCTCGTTGGTGACCAGCATCGCCTGATCACCCGCTTTCAGTGGTAAGAAGGAAGCTGGATCGTTAAACAAACCAGCCGCGATGGTGATAGGGTAACTACGTTCCCCGAGAGTAACTGTAATCCTCTCCATGACGCGACATCCACCTTAAATGCTTTTACCCGCAGGCGAGTGTATATAAAGCCAGAATCAGTTGCTTTCCAGCATATGAATAATCTGGTTTGCAACCACTTTAGCGCTTTGATCGTCAGTACGAATGGTCACATCAGCAATCTCTTCGTACAGAGGATTGCGTTCATCGGCCAAAGCTTCCAGAACTTCACGTGGCGGTGTTTCAACCTGCAACAACGGGCGCTTTTTATCACGCTGCGTGCGTGCCAGCTGTTTTTCGATGGTCGTCTCAAGATAGACCACTACGCCACGGGCGGAGAGACGGTTGCGGGTTTCGCGAGATTTTACAGAGCCGCCGCCTGTTGCCAGCACAATGCCCTGTTTTTCCGTGAGTTCGTTGATCACTTTTTCTTCTCGGTCACGGAAACCTTCTTCGCCTTCTACGTCGAAGACCCAGCCCACATCCGCTCCGGTTCGTTTCTCAATCTCTTGATCAGAATCGTAAAATTCCATATTGAGTTGTTGAGCTAACTGACGCCCAATAGTGCTTTTGCCGGCACCCATAGGCCCAACCAGAAAGATATTGCGTTTCTCTGCCATTTTTTCGGTACTACTAAGACTATTCGTTAATGGTAATCCCCGCTGCGCAGACACCCGGCGTAGCAGGACATGAACTGAAACCTCATTTGCAATAGAGCGAGAGTCAGACGAAAAATTATCTCAATACTCCGGCTTGTTTGGCAACTGATTAAATCACCGTTCCCGGCGCATAAGGAAATAAGACGTAAGTCCAACTCAAATCGGTACTCCTTGTATGCTAATTCATGCCCCACGTCAAACATCTGCAACAAACTGAATGCAAAATCATTGCGGGGATCGTTACCCATTAATGAATACTGACCAGACGTGGCGTGATAAACACCACTAACTCGCGCCGTTCGTTATCTTTTCCGTCATGGCGGAACAACTGACCCAGCCACGGAATGTTGCCCAGCACGGGCACGCTGTCGCGTCCGGTTTTATTCTTTTGCGAAAAGATCCCGCCCAGCGCGAGCGTTTCCCCACTTTTTACCTCTACCTGCGTTTCGATCTCCTGCTTATCAATCGCCAGCGTTTCGCCGTCCGCCTGTTGCAGCACCTGGCCAGGCATATTTTCACTGATATGCAGCTTCAGACGAACGCGGCCGCCCGGAAGCACCACCGGCGTGACCTCCATGCCTAATACCGCCTCTTTAAACTCAACGGAGGTCGCCCCGCTTTCGCCGCTGGAAACCTGATACGGGATTTCGCTGCCCTGCTTGATGCTTGCCGGCTGCATGTGCGACGCCAGTAGCCGCGGGCTGGCGATGATATCCACCTGCTGCTTTTGCTCAAGCGCCGACAACTCAAGATCCAGCATCCTGCCGTTGATGCGCCCGATATTAAACCCAACGTGTGTGGTTGCACTGGCCACCGACAGGTCAGCGCCCAACGTCGTGACCTGACCCACCTTACCGGCCTCCGTTGCGTCAGCGAGGTTCCATTTCACCCCCAGTTCACGCAGGCTTTTTTCACTAATGGTCACAATCTGCGCCGCCAGTTCTACCTGCTCGACGGGCAGATCCATCTGCGCTGCCCAGCGCTGGAGCATATCCACCACCGACTTGTTATCCCTGACCAGGAGACGGTTGGTGCGCTTGTCGACGGAGAGACTGCCTTTCGGGCTTAAGAGCTTTTCCGCCGCTTTTTGCAATTCGGCCGCATCCGCATAAGCAAACGGAATGCTGTGAGAGAGCAGCGGAGCGTCGAGCAGACGCTGGGCCCGCTCCTGCTCTTTACGCGTCTGTTGCTCCCGCTGCCAGGCCGCCGTATGCACATAAAAAATGCCGCCCTCTTCCCGCAATACCAGCCCGGCACTGTTCACTACCGTCTGAAGCGCCTGCCTCCAGGGCACCCGCGTTAGATTCAGCGAAAGCGAACCGCTGACATCCGGCGACACCACCAGATTGCGATCCTCCTGCGCTACCATCGCCTGTAATACCTGCACCACCGGGACATCATCCACCAGCAGGGTGACCGGTTTTGGCGTCGCGGCCCACAGGGGCTGGCTGAGTGCCGCCAGTAACAGCCCTATCCATATCTTCACTTTTTTTCGTTCCTTCTCGCTGCCATGTCCATCGCTTCGGCTCGCACATCTCGCCGACATCAACGGTCAGTTGTTGTGTATCTATCGCACTCACCCGCCAGCCTGGCGGTAACCGCATCTGCGTTTTTACCCGGTGCCAGCGGTTCTGCCCGTCCTGCATAAGGCCGATATCCCTGCTGCCGCTGACTACTCCCTGATACCGCCACTGGCTGAGTTGCCCTGCTGCGCAACGCTCTTCCGGCACGGAGAAGGGATCCCGCATCCCGGTCAGGAAAAGCGGAGAAAGCAGGATCAGCAAACGGGTTTTACTGCGCATGACCGATCTCCAGTTGCAGGCTAAGGCGTAGCTGTTTTCCCTGTGGGGTGATGGAAAACGCGCTCACCCGCACGTTCTCAAGCGCCAGCCGGGAAAAGAGCGCCGGAACTGCGCCCCACAAGGCATCCAGCGCCAGCTCTCCCCCACTCTGCTGCGGTTTCCAGTACACCAGCCTTGCGTCCTCACGCTGAAATTCCAGCGGAGAAAAGGGCTGCACCGGCTTCACTTGCGTAACCACAGGTCGCCGCCCGGCCTTTGGCCACAGCGAGGCGTTGATTCGCTTCGCACTGCTGGCCTGCGCCTGAATATCGGCGTAGCACAGAGCAGCGGGTCTGAGCAGCGCTCCCCAAATCGCAAACGCAACAATCCCCGACGCGATCAACCAGCAAAGGACGCGCCGGGAAGGACGTGCATCTGTCCAGCGTTGATACCAGATGCCCACTGGCTACCTCCGGCTATGCAGTTGAAAAGAGAACATCCATCGCCCCTGGCTATCCTGTTGCAGTTCGCCTGCCGGTCCGGGGTTAAACCCCGTCACCCTTTTCAGCGCATCGGTCATGGCGGAGAGCGTCGGGAGTGAGGTGGTATAGCCCGTCAGGATCAGCGAGGGTGGCTGATAACGCAGCGCCGTCAGCCACGCCTGCCGGGGCATTGCACTGGCAAGGGATTCAAGCGCGGGTTGCCATGCCACCGTCTCAGGCGGCTGCGAAGGGGTTTCCACCCCCGCAGACTGCGGCTGACGGGCTTTCAATACCTTCTGCACCGCACGCGTTCCCGCCAGATCGCTCTGCAACGCCTGTGACGCGAGAGTCTGCGTCGCCCGAAGGCTGACGCCTCCCGCCAGCATCACCAACAATGAGGCGGTAAACAGCAGCCCCCAAAAACGCAGGCGCTGATTACGTTGCTGCCGACGCCAGGGTAAAAGATTGGGCATGCTCATTACGGCGCCTCGCTCATGGCCAGCGCCAGGGCGACGGTGTAATCAGCACCACATTCTGGCAACGGCGGCTGACACAGCGTCACCGCTTCCCACGGATCGCGGGCAGCATCAAACACGGCGATATCAGAAGGAGAAAGCGCAAGCAACGCCGCCAGCTCATTCACCGTCGCCGCTTCTGTGGTGTAGCGCCGCCCCCACTGGTGACGCATCGCCCACAGCCACTGGTCTTTATCCCTCCAGGCTACGCACCGGACGGGGGCAACAGCAGAGAGAAGATTAGCCAGCGCGCCGGCATCCGGGACGATTGCGGCCAGGCGCAAACGCAGCGCTTTCGCCAGCGACAACAGGGTATCGACCTCTCTGTTTTGCGCGGCGGTAACCTGAAAAGTGTTGCTGAACGTATCCTGCGCGTAGTCAAAGCAGAGCGTATCGGGAGGCATCTCCAGCTCACGCGCTAATGCGGCGCCTACCCAGGTGAGCTGTTCGCTGTCACGCAAGGTAACGGATGGACGGGGCAACGCGCGTTGCAGAACGCGCGTTGCCGGAAATGAGAGAAATACCCGATGCGAGTGCGGCAATGTTTTCCGCCAGCCACGTAATGCGTTAACCAGTTGTTCTGGCTTAAGTATTTTGCCTTCACCGATAACCCCGTCCGACAGCGGCACCGCCCACCAGCGCCGTAAACGCCAGCCGGCCCGCTCTCTGGTCAGCGCCACGGCATTCACCTTATCCTGTTGAATATGAACGCCTGTTTGCCACGTTTTAAAAGCCATACTTCACGATCTCCTTATCGCCCGTCGGAGTGACGGCTATATCAATGAATCAGGCTTGCCTTTATACTACCGCGCGATTGTTTAGAAACTGCCCAGGCTAAACCAAATGGGAAATCTCCGGTGAAGTTCGTAAAGTATTTATTGATCCTTGCAGTCTGTTGCATTCTGCTGGGAGCAGGCTCGATTATTGGTTTGTACAAATATGTCGAGCCGCAACTCCCTGATGTCGCCACACTTCGTGATGTGCGGCTTCAGATCCCTATGCAGGTCTATAGCGCCGATGGTGAACTGATGGCGCAATACGGCGAGAAACGTCGTATCCCACTGACCTTAAATCAAATTCCACCCGTGATGGTGAAGGCTTTTATCGCCACCGAGGACAGCCGTTTTTACGAGCACCACGGTGTCGATCCGGTCGGTATTTTCCGTGCGGCAAGCGTGGCGCTGTTCTCCGGTCATGCCTCTCAGGGGGCAAGTACCATTACCCAGCAGCTGGCGCGTAACTTCTTCCTCAGCCCGGAAAAGACGCTGATACGTAAGATCAAAGAAGTGTTCCTCGCGATCCGCATTGAGCAACTGCTGAGCAAAGACGAGATCCTTGAGCTTTACCTCAACAAGATCTATCTGGGCTACCGCGCCTATGGTGTAGGGGCTGCGGCTCAGGTCTATTTCGGTAAGTCGATCGATCAGCTCACGCTGAGCGAAATGGCGACCATTGCCGGCCTGCCAAAAGCGCCATCAACGTTTAACCCGCTCTACTCGCTGGACCGCGCCACCGCGCGCCGTAACGTTGTGCTATCGCGTATGTTGAGCGAAGGCTACATCAGCCAGGATGAGTACGATCGGGCACGCAGCGATGTGATTGATGCCAATTACCATGCACCGGAAATTGCTTTCTCATCGCCGTATCTGACGGAAATGGTTCGCCAGGAGATGGTGCGCCGCTACGGCGACAAAGCATATGAAGACGGCTATCGCGTTTACACCACCGTGACCCGCAAGGTGCAGCAGGCTGCCCAGCAGGCGGTGCGTAATAACGTGATGGATTACGATATGCGTCACGGCTATCGCGGCCCGTCCAACGTGCTGTGGAGAGTGGGCGAAGGCGCATGGGACAGCAAAAAAATTACTGATTCCCTGAAAGCGCTGCCGACCTATGGCCCGCTGCGTCCGGCGGTGGTCACCCAGGCCGATCCGCAGGAAGCGGTGGCGATGATGGCCGATGGTACATCCGTTTCGCTGCGTATGGAGGGTATCCGCTGGGCGCGTCCGTACCGTTCTGACACCCTTCAGGGGCCTACTCCACGTAAAGTGACGGATGTGGTACAAACCGGACAACAAATCTGGGTGCGTCAGGTAGGCGATGCCTGGTGGCTGGCACAGGTGCCGGACGTCAACTCTGCCCTGGTCTCCATCAATCCGCAGAACGGTGCCGTGATGGCGCTGGTTGGCGGGTTCGATTTCAACCAGAGCAAATTTAACCGCGCAACCCAGGCGCTGCGTCAGGTCGGTTCGAACATCAAACCGTTCCTGTATACCGCGGCGATGGACAAGGGGCTAACGCTCGCCAGCATTCTCAACGACGTGCCAATTTCCCGATGGGATGCCGGTGCGGGCTCTGACTGGCAGCCGAAGAACTCTCCGGCGCAATACGCTGGCCCTATCCGTCTGCGTCAGGGCCTTGGCCAGTCGAAGAACGTGGTCATGGTTCGCGCGATGCGTGCGATGGGCGTTGATTATGCGGCAGAGTATCTGCAACGCTTCGGCTTCCCGGCGCAAAACATCGTTCATACCGAATCTTTGGCGCTCGGCTCCGCGTCCTTCACGCCGCTCCAGGTCGCGCGTGGCTACTCGGTAATGGCAAACGGCGGCTTCCTGGTCGATCCGTATTTCATCAGCAAAATCGAGAACGATCAGGGCGGCGTACTGTTTGAAGCGAAGCCGAAAATTGCCTGCCCTGAATGCGATATTCCGGTGATTTACGGCGACACGCCAAAATCCAATGTCCTTGAAAACAAGGATATGGAAGATGTTGCCATCTCTCAGGAACGTCAGAATCTGGCGGTGCCGCAGCCTCAGCTGGAACAGGCCAATCAGGCGCTGGTCGCCCAGAGTGGCGCGCAGGAGTATGCTCCGCACGTGATCAGCACGCCGCTGTCGTTCCTGATTAAGAGCGCGCTGAACACCAACATCTTTGGCGAACCGGGCTGGCAAGGCACCGGCTGGCGAGCGGGCCGCGATTTGCAGCGCCGCGACATCGGCGGCAAAACAGGCACAACCAACAGCTCAAAAGATGCCTGGTTCTCAGGTTATGGCCCGGGCGTTGTCACCTCGGTCTGGATTGGTTTTGACGATCACCGCCGCACTCTGGGACGCACAACCGCTTCTGGCGCAATTAAAGATCAGATTTCCGGTTACGAGGGGGGGGCTAAGAGTGCGCAACCGGCCTGGGATGCTTACATGAAGGCCGCTCTCGAGGGCGTGCCGGAGCAGCCGCTAACGCCTCCGCCGGGCATTGTCACGATCAATATTGACCGCAGCACCGGACAGCTCGCGAATGGCGGCAACAGCCGTGCCGAGTATTTCATCGAGGGTACGCAGCCAACCACGCAGGCGGTGCATGAGGTGGGTACCGAAATCATTGATAACGGCGAAACGCACGAGCTCTTCTGACGCCAACAAAAAAGCCGGGCGGTGGCGACGCCTGACCCGGCCTACACCGTAATGCAAAACGGCAACCTTCGGTTGCCGTTTTTAATGGTGGCGCTACAAACGCCCCTGCCCCTTCAGCCACTCCCGCACCAGGAACAGTGCGCTCACGTTGCGTGCCTCGTTAAAGTCAGGATCTTCCAGCAAATCCATCAGATGAGCCAGCGGCCAGCGAACCTGCGGCAGCGGTTCCGGCTCGTCTCCTTCCAGCGATTCTGGATAGAGATCTTCCGCGACAACAATGTTCATTTTGCTGGAGAAATAGGACGGCGCCATGCTCAGCTTTTTCAGGAACGTCAGCTCTTTCGCGCCAAAGCCGACCTCTTCTTTCAGCTCCCGGTTTGCCGCTTCAAACACCGTTTCGCCCGGATCGATCAGTCCTTTGGAGAAGCCCAGCTCGTAGGATTCTGTGCCCACGGCGTATTCACGAATGAGGATCAGGTGCTCGTCGACGATAGGCACTATCATCACCGCTTCACGCGAGGAGGGGCGCATACGCTCATAAACACGACGCACACCGTTGCTGAACTCCAGATCCACGCTTTCGACATTAAACAGACGCGATTTTGCGACGGTTTCAACATTCAGAATGGTGGGCTTTTGTAAGGGTTTGGTCATCTTGACGGGTCTTTGCTGGGTGAACTGGCTTTATTGTGCGATACGCCGCACGGTTTCGGCAATGTCAATTGCTCTTTATTTACATTTATGCAACGTAACTGTAGGCAATTCTCATTTCAAAACAAATGTCAAGAGGTTGAAAAGTTTCCAGGAATTTGCTGATATCGCGCCGGAACAGGCTTTGTTATCATTACCGGTCACTGGGATGCGCGTCAACATGCTCAAGTTAGACTCCATACTTGCCGATAGCCGACCACAGAATCTCATTCATTGTACAAAAGGTGCGACTGACAACACCTGTAAGAAGATAAGTAAGATGGGGAAAGCATGAGCACCATTTTGATTTTTCTCGCTGCTGTGCTGGCCTGCGCGTCGATTGCGGTGTGGGTATTCAGGCGCCGCGTACATCGCCGTTATCGGCTGCCCTTTTTGAACGCGTTTGCCGGGGCAAACACGCGCAAGCTTTCGCCAGAGGAACGCAGCACCGTTGAGCAGTATCTCGACACGCTGAACCGATCCCGGCTTTCGCCTGGCCCTACCGGCGCCAGCGCCGCCCCCGTATCGCTCAACCTTAACGCACAAAGCGACACCGTTTTGTGCGTAACGCGCTCTATTACCCGCTACGGCATCACAACCGACGATCCCAACAAATGGCGTTACTATCTCGACTCTGTTGAAGTGCACCTGCCTCCCTTCTGGGAGCAGTATATCAACGACGAAAACAGCGTCGAGCTCATCCATACCGATACGCTGCCGCTGGTTATCTCCCTTAATGGTCATACTCTGAGCGAATATGTTCAGGAAGCGCCACGCTTTGCGCTGGAACGCGCGAGCGGAACGCAGGCCTCTATTCGTGGTGAAGAGACAGAGCAGATTGAACTGCTCAACATCCGCCAGGAAACGCATGAAGAGTACGTCCTGAGCCGCCCGGATGGCATTCGCGAAGCGGTGCTGATTGTCGTCTCGTTCCTGCTCTTTTTCATCTGCCTGCTGACGCCGGACGTGTTTGTTCCGTGGCTCGCGGGCGGCGCAGTACTGCTTCTGGCCGCCGGGCTGTGGGGCATATTTGCCCCGCCGGCAAAAACGTCATTACGCGAAATTCACTGCCTGCGCGGAACCCCAAAACGCTGGGGACTGTTCGGCGAAAACGATCAGGAACATATCAACAATATCTCGCTCGGGATCATCGATCTCATCTATCCGCGCCACTGGCAGCCGTGGATTGCGCAGGACCTGGGCCACAAAACGGATATTGATATCTATCTCGACCGCCACGTTGTACGCCAGGGACGTTACTTATCCCTGCACGACGAAGTGAAAAACTTCCCGCTTCAGCACTGGCTTCGCAGCGCGGTGATTGCCGGTGGCGCCGCGTTAATCTTCCTCATGCTGCTGCTTTTCGTGCCGCTGGATATGCCGATTAAATTTACCCTGTCATGGATCAAAGGGGCGCAAACCGTGGAAGCCACCAGCGTACAGCAGCTCGAAGAAGCGGGTGTACGCGTGGGGGATACGTTGCGGCTGAAAGGCACCGGGATGTGTAATATCCACTCACCGGGCGCCTGGAACACGCGCCAGAACTCGCCGTTCGCGCCGTTCGACTGCTCTCAGATCATCTGGAATGACGCCTCTCCGCTGCCGCTTCCGGAATCGGATGTGGTCAATAAGGCCACCGCGCTCACCCAGACGATTAATCGCCAGCTCCATCCAAAACCGGATGATGATTCTCGCGTCAGCCCTGCCCTGCGTTCGGCCATTCAGAAGTCCGGCATGGTGCTGCTGGATGACTTTGGCGAAATCGTCCTGAAAACAGAAGATCTCTGCTCAGCTCAGGATGACTGTATCCGGCTGAAGAACGCGCTGGTCAACCTCGGCAACAGCAAAGACTGGGACGCGCTGGTGAAACGCGCCGAAGCGGGACGCCTCGATGGTGTGAATGTGCTTTTGCGTCCGGTCAGCGCCGAGTCGCTGGATAACCTGGTGGCGACCTCTACCGCCCCCTTCGTGATGCGTGAAACCACCCGTGCCGCCCAGGCGCTTAACAGCCCGGCGCCTGGCGGTTTTGTGATTGCCAGCGATGAAGGCAGCGACCTGGTGGATCAACCCTATCCGCAGGTTTCGCTGTATGACTATCCAGCCCAGGAGCAGTGGAGCGAATTCCAGCGTCTGGCGCAGATGCTGATGCAGACGCCATTCAGCGCGGAAGGGATCGTCACCACCCTCTTTACCGACGCCAACGGCACGCGTCATATTGGCCTGCACCGTATGCCGGATAGCGCTGGCCTGTGGCGCTATGTAGGGACATCCCTGCTGCTGATTGCGATGCTGGCGTGTATTATCTGGAATGGTTATCAGGCCGTACGCCGCTATCAGCGCTCCCGCACGCGACTGGCAGAAATCCAGGCCTACTACGAAAATTGCCTAAACCCGAAACTGATCTCCTCTTCTGAGAGCCTGATCGGATAACGTCCCTGCGCGACAAGTTGTGCTACCCTGTCGCGCACGTTTCTTCTGGCTGGAGTTCCCCCTTATGCATCTTAATATCGACTGGCAGGCGGTCGATACCGTCCTGCTTGATATGGACGGCACGCTGCTTGATCTCGCCTTTGATAACTATTTCTGGCAAAAGCTGGTTCCGGAAACGTACGGTGAACAGCAGGGGATCTCCCCGGCGGAAGCGCAGGAATTCATTCGTTCGCAATATAGCGCGGTGCAGCATACGCTAAACTGGTACTGTCTTGACTACTGGAGCGAGCGACTCGGTCTGGATATTTGCGCCATGACCACCGCCCAGGGCGCACGCGCCGTTCTGCGCGAAGATACGGTCCCGTTCCTGGACGCGCTGAAAGCCTGCGGTAAGCGCCGTATTTTGCTGACAAATGCGCATCCCCATAACCTGGCCGTGAAGCTGGAACATACCGGTCTTGCTTCGCACCTTGATTTATTGCTTTCCACCCACACATTTGGTTATCCGAAAGAGGATCAGCGGTTGTGGCATGCCGTGGTGGAAGAGACCGGTTTACAGCCGGAACGCACGCTGTTCATTGACGACAGCGAGCCGATTCTGGATTCTGCGGCCGCATTTGGCATTCGCTATTGTCTGGGCGTGACCAATCCTGATTCCGGCCTGGCTGAAAAAAGCTATCTGCGACATCCGGGGCTGAACGACTATCGCCGGATGATCCCCTCACTCACCGTGAAGGAGACGCCATGAAAGAAAAACCCTCTGATGGGGTAAGACTGGATAAATGGCTGTGGGCCGCCCGTTTTTACAAAACGCGCGCCCTTGCCCGAGAAATGGTTGACGGCGGAAAGGTGCATTACAACGGTCAGCGCAGCAAACCGAGCAAGCTGGTTGAACTGAATGCCACGTTAACGCTTCGCCAGGGCAACGATGAGAAAACGGTGGTGGTGAAAGCCATTACCGAACAGCGGCGGCCCGCAACCGAAGCCGTTTTGCTGTATGAAGAGACGGCCGAAAGCATAGAGAAGCGCGAAAAAACCGCGCTGGCGCGCAAAATGAACGCGCTGACGATGCCTCACCCGGACCGGCGACCGGATAAAAAAGAGCGCCGCGATCTGATGAAATTTAAACACGGTGAGAGCGAGTAACCCTCACCTGCATGAGAGATGAAAATGGCCCAACACGACCAATTACACCGCTATCTGTTTGAACAATTCGCCGTGCGCGGCGAGCTGGTCACCGTATCCGAAACCTGGAAACAGATTCTGGAAAACCACAACTACCCGCTGCCGGTAAAAACCCTGTTGGGCGAACTGCTGGTTGCCACCAGCCTGCTGACCGCCACGCTGAAGTTCGCTGGCGATATTACCGTCCAGTTGCAGGGCGATGGCCCAATGTCGCTGGCGGTGATCAACGGCAATAACCAGCAGCAGATGCGCGGCGTGGCGCGCGTTCAGGGCGATATCCCTGAAAATGCGGATCTGAAAACGCTGGTCGGAAATGGCTACCTGGTTATCACGATCTCGCCTGAAGAAGGTGAGCGCTATCAGGGCGTTGTCGGTCTGGAAGGCGATACGCTTGCCGCCTGCCTGGAAGATTACTTCATGCGTTCCGAACAGCTGCCAACCCGTCTGTTCATCCGCACCGGTGAAGTGGATGGCCAGCCTGCTGCCGGCGGTATGCTGCTTCAGGTTCTGCCTGCGCAGGATGCGCAGACCAATGATTTCGAGCATCTGGCAACGCTGACGGAAACCATCAAAGCGGAAGAGCTGTTCACCCTGTCGGCGACCGACGTGCTGTGGCGTCTCTACCACGAAGAAGAAGTGACGGTTTACGATCCGCAGGCGGTGGAATTTAAGTGCACCTGCTCCCGCGAGCGTTGTGCTGGCGCCCTGAAAACGCTGCCGGATGAAGAGATCGACAGCATCATGGCGGAAGACGGTGAAATCGATATGCACTGTGACTACTGCGGTACGCACTACGTGTTCAATTCGATGGATATCGCGGAGATCCGCAATAACGCCTCTCCGGCGGATCCGCAGGTTCACTAAGCTCTGAGCCTGTTGCCCGGCGGCGCTATGCTCGCACGGGCCTACAATGAATTGTGCAATTTTTTGATATGATTGCTAATTGTAGGCCGGGTAAGCGTAGCGCCACCCGGCAAGAAAGAGCACTAACGCCGCTGCGCATTATTGTAACTGTCGTAGCTCATATCGACACGCTCCCCAAAAATCTCAATATCCGCCCAGGGCTTCACGACAGATTTCACTTTCCTCTGCCTTAATGCGCGGTCAAGTTCTTCTCTGGTCAATGCCTCCGGCATTTTCCACGCGTCCCCGGCGATCCTCCAGCCCGTGTTGGTTTGTGTGTAAGCCACGATCGTGCGATCGGTAAATTGAAATAGCACGGCTTCAGGCTTGCCGTCGCCGTTAAGATCCAGCGGCATGAGTAAACAGTTACTCTGGGCGCTATCGCAGCTCTCAAAGCGATACTGATTGCTGAGCATGGCTTGCCACAATGCCTTATCAGGACGAGCCATTCCCGGTGCGAGCTGGACCTGTTTTTCCAGCATCGCGGCGGTCATCTTACCTGCTCCGCCAGCGTTCCTGGAGAGAAGACCATTTATTTCACGCTGGCGTTTTGGGTTAGAGATAAACTGCGGATCGTTTTGCAGCGTGAGCATCGCCTCCCGCCCCTTTCGTCCAGCGTTACTGAGCATATACAGGCTGACTTGATCCGCCGTTATTCTGCCGTCCTGATAGCGGGCCATATGGCTTGCAACGCTTATTCGCCACGGATCCAGCACGGGGGTATGGATCAACGCCAGGAAGATGAGGGAAAGCAGCCCGGTCGTCGGGATGACGTACGCATGGATCTTCTGCGGCTCACGGCGCTGAATCAGAACGCTGGCGCAAAAACCGACCGCCCAGACCAGCGCCACGATGGTTATCAATACCCCGTACAGACGCTCGGGTGACCAGCCGTATTGCGAAATGCGTAGCCACAGCGCCCACCCCGCCAGAACCGGATACGCGGGTACGATAGCCACAGCAAGGCGAATCATCCCTCGCAGCGGGGCATAGTAAGGCAGCGTTTGACGCTGTGGATGCCACACTATCGTCACCAGGAATAACAGCAGCAGCGCTAAGGTGGTCAGCAAGCCCGCGGCGGATATTCTGGCTGAAATGGATTCAAAGCCGACAAAAGGCAACGCGCCAATAAAGAGCAGCGCCAGCGCCGCCATCAGGGGAAGCAGACCGGTGGCTATGAGGGTCAGCAGATTTTGCAGGGCAAGGATTAACCTTACCTGCATACGCGTGAGCACGGCCGCACTGGCTGAAACCACGCCAATCGCCACTGAAATAAACCCGTCAGAATGAAAGAAAAGCCGATCAAAAAAGCCGATGCCGATAAGTTCGAAAAGCTCGGCCCAGAGGAAAAGCACCAGCCAGAAGAGACCATTCGAAACAAAAATAATGAGCAGCGTCAGCGCGTTATGCCAGTTTCGTTGATAAAAGTCGCTGTAGAACGAGGTAGTCGGGACGGGATCCAGACGCCGCTGAAGCCATGGCAACACGAACAGCGTCATCAGCAGCAGATGAAAGCCGAAAACGAGCATCTCATCTCTGAGATTCCAGCTTTCGAGTTCTGCAACGCTCCACTTAAGCCAGCCGCCCATACCCGCGACTGCCGCGCCGATCATCCCGAGTGACAGCCACAAAAATGGCTTTCTGAATGACGTCATGGCAAGAGACAACGTGGTTGTCATTACCAAACTCTGAAAATAGCTGACCCAAGAGACCTGAATCGTTTTCCCAATGTAACTCTTACGTAATTTTCTTTCATGTATGCGATTACATTCACATTCTTCTGGATAAATTCACCAGAGATTAACCTTTTAAGAACATTTTCCCCAACCAAAAAGCGATTCCTGCGATAATCTGCCCGCCCTGTGACTGGAGTCGCAGCGTTTTCCGTTAGTAAGGGTTTTGACCAGATACGTAAATCTATGAGCCCCGTCGCGGTTAACATCCCCAGAAAAACCCTACAATTTCAGGCAGTACATATTGGCTAAGGAGCAGTGATATGCGTGTTAATGGTTTAACCCCGCAAGATCTCAAGGCTTATGGTATTCACGACGTCCAGGAAGTGGTCTACAACCCCGATTACGATACGCTGTATCAGGAAGAGCTCAATCCGGCACTGGAAGGGTACGAGCGAGGTGTGTTGACGAATCTTGGTGCTATCGCCGTCGATACCGGTATTTTTACCGGCCGTTCGCCGAAAGATAAATACATCGTCCGAGATGATACCACCCGCGATACGCTGTGGTGGGCCGATAAAGGCAAAGGGAAGAACGATAACAAACCGCTCTCTCCTGAAACCTGGCAGCATCTGAAAGGGCTCGTCACCCATCAGCTTTCCGGCAAGCGTCTGTTCATCGTCGATGCTTTCTGCGGCGCTAACGCCGACACCCGTCTCTCCGTTCGGTTTATCACTGAAGTGGCCTGGCAGGCGCATTTCGTGAAGAACATGTTCATTCGTCCGACCGATGAAGAACTGCAAAACTTCACCCCTGACTTTATCGTGATGAACGGCGCGAAATGCACCAACCCGCAGTGGAAAGAACAGGGTCTGAACTCCGAAAACTTCATCGCCTTCAACCTGACCGAGCGTATCCAGCTGATCGGCGGTACCTGGTACGGCGGCGAAATGAAGAAAGGGATGTTCTCGGTCATGAACTACCTGCTGCCGCTGCGCGGTATCGCCTCCATGCACTGCTCGGCGAACGTCGGTGAAAAAGGTGACGTGGCGGTGTTCTTCGGCCTTTCCGGCACCGGTAAAACGACTCTGTCCACCGATCCAAAACGTCGTCTGATTGGCGACGACGAGCACGGCTGGGACGACGACGGTGTGTTTAACTTTGAAGGCGGCTGCTACGCGAAAACCATTCGCCTGTCTGAAGAGGCAGAGCCGGATATCTACCACGCGATTCGCCGCGATGCGCTGCTGGAAAACGTCACCGTGCGTGCCGATGGCTCTGTCGACTTCGACGATGCGTCCAAAACCGAAAACACCCGCGTCTCTTATCCGATTTACCACATCGACAACATCGTGAAGCCGGTGTCGAAGGCGGGCCACGCCACGAAGGTGATTTTCCTGACCGCAGACGCGTTCGGCGTGTTGCCACCGGTTTCCCGCCTGACCGCCAGCCAGACGCAGTACCACTTCCTCTCTGGCTTTACCGCTAAGCTGGCGGGTACCGAGCGCGGTGTGACCGAGCCAACCCCAACCTTCTCCGCATGCTTCGGCGCGGCGTTCCTGTCGCTACACCCAACGCAGTATGCGGAAGTGCTGGTGAAACGCATGCAGGCATCCGGCGCACAGGCATACCTGGTGAACACCGGCTGGAACGGGACGGGCAAACGTATCTCCATCAAAGATACACGCGCCATCATCGACGCGATTCTGGATGGTTCATTGGATAACGCCGAGACCTTTACGCTGCCGATGTTCAATCTGGCGATCCCAACAGAGCTGCCTGGCGTGGATACGCGTATCCTTGACCCGCGCAACACCTATGGTTCACCGGAACAGTGGCGCGAGAAGGCAGAATCGCTGGCGAAACTGTTTATCGAAAACTTTGAGAAGTATACCGACACCCCGGCGGGTGCTGCGCTGGTGAGTGCGGGACCAAGGTAAAAGCAAAAAGGCAACGAAAGTTGCCTTTTTTAATGTTTTCTCCCTCTCCCCGTGGGAGAGGGCCGGGGTGAGGGCATCAGGCCCCACCCTTTTTTAACTCTCTTTCACCTGCCCCCGTAAAACCGGCACCGGTAACCATGCGCGAATGCTCAAACCACCCCGTTCGCTGGTGCCAATTTCCAGCAGTCCGTTATGGTTATCAACAATACGCTGCACAATCGCCAGGCCTAAGCCGGTTCCGCTGGTGCTGCGCGCGCTGTCGCCGCGCACAAACGGCTGGAACAGGTGCTTACGCTGCTCAGGCTTGATGCCCGGGCCATCGTCTTCCACCTGGAACCAGGCGCGGTTGAGTTCCGTACCGCTGCTGACTTTGATCCAACCGTTGCCGTAGCGCGCCGCGTTGACCACCATATTCGCCACCGCGCGTTTGATGGAGAGCGGGTGCATACGTACCTGAATCTCGCCCGCCTGAAGGTCGGTCGCAATTTCACGTTCATAACCGCTTTCGGCGGCAACAACTTCGCCCAGAACCGCGTTCAGATCCGCCATCTCCATCGGCATCTCCTGCCCGGTGCGCAGGTAGTCGATAAACTGCTCGATGATGGCGTTACACTCTTCGATATCCTTGTTGATGGACTCTGCAAGATAACCATCCTGCTCGCCCATCATCTCTGTTGCCAGCCGTATACGTGTCAGCGGGGTGCGAAGGTCATGGCTAACCCCCGCCATCAGCAGCGTACGGTCGTCAGCCAGCTGTTTAACGCCTGCCGCCATGTGGTTAAAAGCACGCGTTACCGAGCGCACTTCCGATGCGCCATACTCGCGCAGCGGCGGTGGGATAATACCTTTACCAACCTGCAATGCCGCATGCTCCAGGTCGACCAGCGGTCGGTTCTGGATACGAATAAACAACCATGCGCCACCGATGGCCAGCAGCATGATCGCCAGGGTGTATCGGAACAGCGGTGAGAAGTCGCCCTGATGAATCTCGGTGAGCGGAACACGCACCCAGATGTTGGGTGACAGCCAGGTTTTCAGCCAGACAACCGGCGAGCTTTTATTGACCTCAACGCGCACTTCCGTCGGGCCGCCAAGCTGCTGCGCCATCTGCTGGCTAAGGAATTCATAGTGCTGCGCCCAGCGCAGGCCGGCATCTTCCGCCGCTTCGTTCGAGTAGAGAGAAATGCCCAACTCACGGTAGATTTCCCGACGGAACGCCGGGGGGACAACCAACTGCGTGCCGTCCTCCAGTTGCAGTTTGTCGGTCATCAGCATACGCACTTCGTATGCCAGCACCTTATTAAACTGCTGAAGGCTCGGCAGGATCGCAAAGTTCAGCACCACCAGGTAGGTCGTCACCAGGCTGACAAACAGCAGGGTGACGATCAATAACAGCGTGCGGGCAAACGAACTTCGCGGCGAGAAGCGCATTCGCCTCATGCTTTAGAGCCGTCCGGGACAAACACGTAGCCTAGACCCCACACGGTCTGAATATAACGAGGATGCGCCGGATCTTCTTCCACCATGCGGCGCAGACGAGAGATCTGCACGTCGATAGAACGTTCCATTGCGGAGTATTCACGGCCGCGCGCCAGGTTCATCAGCTTGTCACGTGAAAGCGGTTCACGCGGGTGGCTGACCAGCGCTTTCAGTACCGCAAACTCGCCGCTGGTGAGCGGCATTGGCTCATCTTCACGGAACATTTCACGGGTGCCGAGGTTCAGCTTGAACTTACCGAATGCAATGACGGCCTCTTCCTGAGACGGCGCGCCCGGCAGCTCGTTCGCCTGACGACGCAGCACGGCGCGAATACGCGCCAGCAGTTCACGCGGGTTGAACGGCTTAGGAATGTAGTCATCAGCGCCAATCTCAAGGCCGACGATACGGTCAACTTCTTCACCCTTCGCCGTCACCATGATGATTGGCATCGGGTTGCTCTGGCTACGCAGACGACGGCAAATAGAGAGCCCATCTTCGCCAGGCAGCATCAGGTCCAACACCATCAGGTGGAAGGATTCACGCGTCAGCAGACGATCCATCTGTTCCGCGTTCGCGACGCTACGAACCTGGAAGCCCTGCTCGGTCAGATAACGTTCCAGCAGCGCACGCAGGCGCATGTCGTCATCTACGACCAGAATTTTGTAGTTCTCTTGCATTGTGTGTACTCCCAAAGGTTCGGATAAGCCTGGAACAGCGTATTCTAAAAAAGTGCACGGGTTCGACCAGCAAATTCTGGTATAAATTCTAGACGAAATTGTTACAAAGCATATTTAACAGCAGCTTATCTGTTCATTTCATCACATAAATCATTATTAATCTTGTCTGTTACACTGTGCGCTACGTATTGTGCGCAAAGACAGTTAACCGGCATTAAAGGCAGCACCATGAAAACGCCTCTGATCACCCGCGAAGGGTACGAGAAACTCAAAAAAGAGATGGATTACCTGTGGCGCGAAGAGCGTCCGGAAGTGACCAAAAAAGTCACCTGGGCCGCAAGTCTGGGCGACCGCAGCGAGAATGCGGACTATCAGTACAATAAAAAGCGACTGCGCGAAATCGATCGCCGGGTACGCTACCTGACGAAATGCCTCGAGAATCTCAAAATTGTCGATTACTCCCCGCAGCAGGAAGGTAAAGTGTTTTTCGGCGCGTGGGTCGAAATTGAAAACGACAACGGCGACACCCTGCGTTTTCGTATCGTTGGCTATGATGAAATTTTCGGTCGTAAGGATTACATTTCTATCGATTCACCCATGGCCCGCGCCCTGCTGAAAAAAGAGGTGGGCGATTTAGCCGTTGTCCAGACGCCCGCGGGTGAAGCAAGCTGGTACGTCAACGAAATCGAGTATGTTAAATAGTCCGAGAGCGCCCTCCCCGGCTGGCATTTTTTGGTGTCAGCCCGTATAACTATCCCCCTGATTTTCGATCCACAAGATGAACTGACCATGATGAAAGAGTCGCTCTGCCGCATTATTGCGGGTGATATTCAGGCCAGAGCCGAACAGGTAGAAGCTGCCGTTCGTCTGCTTGATGAAGGGAACACCGTGCCGTTTATTGCACGTTATCGTAAGGAAGTCACCGGCGGTCTGGATGACACGCAGCTGCGTAACCTTGAGACCCGTCTGGGCTATCTGCGCGAGCTGGAAGACCGACGTCAGGCGATCCTCAAATCTATCGGCGAGCAGGGCAAGCTGACCAGTGACCTGGAAAAAGCCATTAACGGTACCCTGAGCAAAACCGAACTTGAAGATCTCTATCTGCCGTACAAACCGAAGCGCCGCACGCGCGGGCAGATTGCGATCGAAGCCGGCCTTGAGCCGCTGGCCGACCTGCTGTGGAACGAGCCGTCTCACGATCCGGAAACCGAAGCCGCCAGATTTATCGACGCCGAAAAAGGCGTAGCGGACACCAAAGCCGCGCTGGACGGCGCTCGCTACATTCTGATGGAGCGCTTCGCCGAAGACGCGGCGCTGCTGGCCAAAGTGCGTGATTACCTGTGGAAGAACGCCCATATCGTCTCCACCGTGGTGTCCGGCAAAGAGGACGAAGGCGCGAAATTCCGCGACTACTTCGATCACCACGAACCCATTTCTACCGCGCCGTCTCACCGAGCGCTGGCGATGTTCCGCGGTCGTAACGAAGGCGTGCTGCAGCTCTCCCTGAATGCCGATCCGCAGTTTGACGAGCCGCCTAAAGAGAGCCACTGTGAGCAGATCATTATGGATCACCTCGGTCTGCGCCTGAACAACGCCCCGGCGGACAGCTGGCGCAAAGGCGTGGTGAGCTGGACCTGGCGCATCAAGGTGCTCATGCACCTCGAAACCGAGCTGATGGGCACCGTGCGCGAGCGCGCCGAAGACGAAGCGATCAACGTCTTCGCCCGTAACCTGCACGACCTGCTGATGGCGGCGCCGGCTGGCCTGCGCGCCACCATGGGTCTCGATCCGGGTCTGCGCACCGGCGTGAAGGTGGCCGTGGTTGACGGCACCGGCAAGCTGGTTGCCACCGACACCATTTACCCGCACACCGGTCAGGCAGCGAAAGCGGCTGTCGTGGTCGCCGCGCTGTGCGAGAAGTACAACGTTGAGCTGGTTGCCATCGGTAACGGTACGGCGTCCCGCGAAACCGAACGTTTCTATCTCGACGTGCAGAAGCAGTTCCCGAAAGTGACGGCGCAGAAAGTGATCGTCAGCGAAGCGGGGGCATCTGTCTATTCCGCCTCTGAGCTGGCAGCGCAGGAGTTCCCGGAACTGGACGTTTCCCTGCGCGGTGCGGTCTCTATCGCCCGTCGCTTGCAGGATCCGCTGGCGGAGCTGGTGAAAATTGACCCGAAATCCATCGGCGTGGGCCAGTATCAGCACGACGTGAGCCAGACGCAGCTGGCGCGCAAGCTGGATGCGGTGGTGGAAGACTGCGTTAACGCCGTCGGCGTGGACCTGAATACCGCTTCCGTTCCGCTGCTGACCCGCGTAGCAGGCCTGACCCGTATGATGGCGCAGAATATCGTCGCCTGGCGTGATGAGAACGGTCAGTTCCAGAACCGCCAGCAGCTGCTGAAGGTGAGCCGTCTGGGGCCGAAAGCTTTTGAGCAGTGCGCGGGCTTCCTGCGCATCAACCACGGCGATAACCCGCTGGATGCCTCTACCGTTCACCCGGAAGCCTATCCGGTTGTCGAGCGTATCCTGGCCGCCACCCAGCAGGCGCTGAAAGACCTGATGGGCGACAGCAGCGCGCTGCGTAACCTGAAAGCGGTGGATTTTACCGACGAACAGTTCGGCGTGCCGACGGTCACTGACATCATCAAAGAGCTGGAAAAACCGGGCCGCGATCCGCGTCCTGAGTTTAAAACCGCGACCTTTGCTGACGGCGTGGAAACCATGAACGACCTGCTGCCGGGCATGGTGCTGGAAGGGGCGGTAACCAACGTCACCAACTTTGGCGCGTTTGTGGATATCGGCGTGCATCAGGACGGTCTGGTGCATATCTCTTCCCTCGCCGACAAGTTCGTTGAAGATCCGCACACCGTGGTCAAAGCGGGCGACATCGTGAAGGTGAAAGTGCTGGAGGTGGATCTTCAGCGTAAGCGTATCGCCCTGACCATGCGTCTGGACGAGCAGCCGGGCGACACTAACGCGCGCCGTGGCGGTAATGGCGGTGGCCGTGAACAGCAGCGTCCGGCAGCGAAAGCCGCGAAGCCACGCGGACGAGACGCACAGCCAGCAGGCAACAGCGCGATGATGGATGCTCTGGCAGCGGCGATGGGTAAGAAACGCTAATCCTGTAAATGCCCCTCACCCTAACCCTCTCCCCAGAGGGGAGAGGGAACTTGAACACCCTCGCCCCTTTGGGGAGAGGGCCGGGGTGAGGGGAAAAATTATATCGTAAAATATGAAACCGATTGCATATCCATATTTAAACCGCTATTTATCACTCCATTAACAAATACGCTTTTTATTCCTTCCCGGGTATTCCCGCAAATATTGAGCAAGGTCAAGCAGACCGCAAATTAATACGATTAACAACATCCCGTCACATTTTTATTATTGCTGATAAAAACTATTCTCATTATCATCGCAGTGTTGATTATTTAACCTCTCGTGGAATCAGGCGCTATGCAATTCACTCCAGAAAGTGCGTGGAAAATTATCGGTTTTACCCGTGAGATAAGCCCGGCCTATCGGCAGAAGCTACTGTCACTGGGCATGCTACCCGGCTCATCATTCCAGGTGGTGCGCGTGGCGCCGTTGGGCGATCCTGTTCATATCGAAACCCGACGCGTTAATCTGGTTCTGCGTAAAAAAGACCTCGCATTAATTGAAGTTGAATCTTTATCCCGTTAACAAGCCAGCGGTTTCAGTGAGTCTAAAACAATGAAAAAATTAACTATTGGCTTAATTGGCAATCCTAATTCCGGCAAGACAACCTTATTTAATCAGTTAACCGGCGCACGCCAGCGTGTGGGAAATTGGGCAGGCGTAACGGTTGAACGCAAAGAAGGCCAGTTCACCACGACAGATAATCAGGTCACGCTGGTTGATTTACCGGGGACCTATTCACTCACCACAATTTCATCTCAGACCTCTCTCGATGAGCAAATTGCCTGCCACTATATTCTGAGCGGCGACGCGGATCTGCTCATCAATGTGGTGGATGCCTCCAATCTCGAACGAAATCTGTACCTCACGCTACAGCTGCTGGAGCTGGGGATCCCCTGCATCGTAGCACTTAACATGCTCGACATCGCCGAGAAGCAAAAGCTGCGCATCGACGTCGACGCCCTCTCCGCCCGTCTGGGCTGCCCGGTGGTTCCGCTGGTTTCTACCCGCGCGCGCGGCATTGACGCCCTGAAGCTGGCAATTGACCGCCACACGGGCAATGCCGACGTCGAACTGGTGCACTACGCCCAGCCGCTGCTGCGCGAGGCCGGGCAGCTGGCGCAGGAGATGGACAACGCCATGCCCGCCAGACAGCGCCTGTGGCTTGGCCTGCAAATGCTGGAAGGCGATATCTACAGCCGCGCCTACGCAGGCGATGCGGCGGATAAACTGAGCGTTGCACAGGCTCGCCTGAGCGACGAGCTCGACGACCCGGCCCTGCATATTGCGGATGCGCGCTATCAGGCCATCGCCGCTATCTGTGACGTGGTCAGCAATGCATTAACCGCTGAACCCAGCCGCTTCACCGCCGCCGTGGATAAGATTGTGCTCAACCGCTTCCTCGGTTTGCCAATCTTTTTACTGGTGATGTACGTAATGTTCCTGCTCGCTATAAACATCGGCGGTGCATTACAACCCATCTTTGATGGCGGCTCTGTCGCTATCTTCGTGCACGGTATTCAGTGGCTGGGCTACACCCTCCACTTCCCGGAATGGTTGACCATCTTCCTTGCGCAGGGGATCGGCGGCGGGATCAACACCGTCCTGCCGCTGGTGCCGCAGATCGGCATGATGTACCTGTTCCTCTCCTTCCTTGAGGATTCCGGTTACATGGCACGCGCCGCCTTCGTGATGGACCGCCTGATGCAGGCGCTGGGGCTGCCGGGGAAATCCTTCGTGCCGCTGATTGTCGGTTTTGGCTGTAACGTGCCGTCAGTCATGGGCGCGCGTACGCTGGACGCACCGCGCGAACGCCTGATGACCATCATGATGGCGCCGTTCATGTCCTGCGGCGCACGTCTGGCGATCTTCGCGGTCTTTGCCGCGGCGTTCTTTGGTCAGGAAGGGGCGCTAGCCGTCTTCTCCCTGTATGTGCTGGGTATCGTGATGGCTATTCTCACCGGCCTGATGCTGAAGCACACCATCATGCGTGGCGAAGCGTCGCCGTTCGTGATGGAACTGCCGGTTTATCACGTTCCGCATCTGAAAAGCCTGATTATTCAAACCTGGCAGCGCCTGAAGGGCTTCGTTCTGCGCGCCGGTAAGGTGATTGTAGTGGTCAGCATTTTCCTGAGCGCCCTGAACAGCTTCACCCTGAGCGGCCAGGCAGCGGACAACATTAATGACTCTGCCCTTGCCTCCGTCAGCCGGATCATTACGCCGGTCTTCAAACCGATTGGCGTACAGGAAGACAACTGGCAGGCAACCGTGGGCCTGTTCACTGGCGCGATGGCAA
Organism: Enterobacter cloacae complex sp. 402C9; assembly: GCF_050030745.1. NCBI lineage: Bacteria > Pseudomonadati > Pseudomonadota > Gammaproteobacteria > Enterobacterales > Enterobacteriaceae > Enterobacter > Enterobacter cloacae complex sp. 402C9. The sequence continues at coordinate 4,337,701 of NZ_JBLGUW010000001.1, forward strand.
AAGAGGTGGTTGTCGGCACCCTGAACACGCTCTACACCGCGGAAAACATCCAGGAAGAGGAGTTCAACCCGGCTGAGTTCAGCCTCGGTGACGAACTTCTGGGTGCAGTAGAAGAGACCTGGCAGAGCCTGAAAGACACCTTCAGCCTGAGCGTGCTGGCGAACCCGATTGAAGCCAGCAAAGGCGACGGCGTAATGGCGACCGGAGCAATGGGCGTGATGGGCCAGAAATTTGGCAGCGCGTCGGCGGCCTACAGCTACCTGATCTTCGTCCTGCTCTATATTCCGTGCATCTCGGTCATGGGCGCCATTGCCCGTGAGTCCAGCCGCGGCTGGATGGGCTTCTCCATTCTGTGGGGGCTGAACATTGCCTACTCGCTGGCGACCGTGTTTTATCAAACCGTCAATTACAGCCAGCATCCGCGCTACAGCCTGGTCTGTATCCTCGCGGTGATCCTGTTTAACGTGATGGTGATTGGCCTGCTGCGCCGGGCACGTAGCCGCGTTGACGTTAACCTGCTGGCAACGCGCAAAACCCCAACGACCTGCTGTAGTAGCCCTGCGGGCGACTGTCACTGAGGGGAAAAAAGATGGCATCGTTGATTCAGGTCCGTGACTTACTGGCGTTACAGGGACGAATGGAGGCGAAGCAGCTCAGCCTCAGCCTGCATACGCCGCAGCCGATGATCGATGCCATGCTGGAAAGGCTGGAGGCGATGGGGAAAGCCGTGCGCATTCAGGAAGAGCCGGACAGTTGTCTGTCCGGCAGTTGTAAAAGTTGTCCGGAAGGTAAAGCCTGCCTCAGGGAGTGGTGGACGCTTCGCTGATAAAACCGGTCAGCGCCGAACAAAACTCAGCAGGATGAGAGATGAACGGCGCATGTGCCGCTTTGGCAACCACCATTGATTCACTCTCCGGCCACAGCGCATCCAGCAGCGGAACCACCTTGCGCGGGACCAGCCCATCCAGATAGCCATAAATACGCAGATGCGGCACCGTCAGTGACGCCAGCGGCTCACGCAAATCGGCCGTTTTCAGGATCTCCAGTCCACCGTTCAGCACCTCAACCTCCGGCATCGGCAGGGAAAGCACCGTCTGCTTCAGCATTCGCGCGTCCTGACGGGCGGTTTCTGTTCCCATCGTCTGCAACGCCAGGAAACGCTCCACCGTCCGCTGGAAATCTTCGCTCAACTGGTGCTGGAACCCGGCCAGCACCTCAGGTTTGATGCCCGGCCACGCCTCGCGGGCGCTGAAACAGGGTGATGAGGCAACGGTGATCAGCGCCTGGACCCGCTCAGGATGGCGCAGCGCAATCTGGCTTGCCACCAGCCCGCCCAGGCTCCAGCCGAGCCAGACGGCTTTTTGCGGCGCCGCTTCCAGAACCTGCTCCGCCATGTCCTCGAGCGTCATCGCGCCGTAGCCGTGGCTACGGCCATACCCCGGCAGATCCACCAGGTGTACCGTAAATTGCGAGGCCAGTTCCTCACTTATGCAACGCCACACTTCGGCGTTCAGTCCCCATCCGTGCAGCAGCACAAGATGACAATTTCCCGTCCCAACGGTCTGCCACCACAGCGTCTTCATCAGTTAACGTTCTCTTTTTTCACATGGAGGTTGCGTATGCTAACAGTGCCCGGCTTGTGCTGGCTATGCCGAATGCCACTTGCGCTGAGCGCGTGGGGCGTCTGTTCCGTTTGCACGGGAGCGCTGGGTTACCTGAAGGGCTGTCCGCAATGCGGCTTGCCTGCCGTAAGCCAGACGCTCCCCTGTGGTCGATGCCTGAAAAAAGCGCCGCCGTGGAGCGCGCTGGTGGCGGTGGATGATTACGTTTTGCCGCTGAGTCGTCTGGTTCATCAGTTTAAGTTTTCCAGCCAGTTCGCGCTGGCGCAGCCACTGGCACGCCTGTTATTACTGGCGGTATTGCAGGCGCGAAGAACGCGCGGGCTACCGTCGGTCGACACGCTCGTGAACGTGCCACTCTTTCAGCGTCGGCACTGGCGGCGGGGATACAATCAGAGCGACCTGCTGTGCCGTCCGCTCGCCCGCTGGCTGGGTTGCCGGTACCCCGCCTCTGCGCTGAAACGTATTCATGCCACTGCCGTTCAGCACCGGCTCAACGCCCGGTCGCGCAAAAGAAACCTGAAAAACGCCTTTCGCCTTGAATTGCCGGTCAACGGTCTCCATATCGCGATTGTGGATGATGTCGTCACCACGGGCAGTACCGTGGCTGAACTTTCCCGACTGCTTTTGCAAAGCGGCGCCGCGTCAGTTCAGGTATGGTGTCTGTGCCGTACCTTGTAGCCCTTCTTCAATGGGCGTATGATTATACCCAGGTAATTTAGTCAACTATTAGGCCAAAGCTATGATCCGTATTTCCGATTCTGCACAAGCGCACTTTGCCAAACTGCTGGCAAATCAGGAAGAAGGGACGCAGATCCGCGTGTTTGTGATCAATCCAGGCACTCCGAATGCAGAATGTGGTGTCTCTTATTGTCCTCCGGATGCTGTGGAAGCAACTGACACTGCCCTTAAATTTGAACAGCTCACCGCATACGTTGATGAGCTGAGCGCGCCGTATCTTGAAGATGCGGAGATTGATTTCGTCACCGACCAGCTGGGTTCGCAGCTGACGCTGAAGGCGCCAAACGCGAAGATGCGTAAAGTCTCTGACGATGCCCCGCTGATGGAGCGTGTGGAATATCTGCTGCAATCGCAGATCAACCCGCAGCTGGCCGGCCACGGTGGACGTGTTTCCCTGATGGAAATCACCGAAGATGGTCTGGCGATCCTGCAATTCGGCGGCGGCTGTAACGGCTGCTCCATGGTCGATGTAACCCTGAAAGAAGGGATCGAGAAGCAGCTGCTGAACGAATTCCCGGAACTGAAAGGCGTGCGCGATCTGACCGAACACCAGCGCGGCGAGCACTCTTACTACTAATTCAGTGCCCGTCTGTATTGCCCGGTGGCGCTGCGCTTACCGGGCCTGCTTTTTCTTGCCTCCCCCTCTATATGTTGACCTGCGTCTCATAATTCAAATTTTGCCTCCCTGGGTGATTCTCAATCACGTCATGTTACCCGTATCATTCCCATGGGCACTCAACACCCTTATAACAGCCGACTAAACTTATCGTTTTCGCAGGCATCAGTATGAGTGCCGTTAATACTCTGTTCCCAGTTGGGACAACCGGAATTTGTCGTTGAAACAATGACGTTACCCATAACAATTCAAAGGCCAGGTCAATCATGCCATTAGTCATCGTCGCTATCGGTGTTGTGTTATTACTGCTCTTGATGATCCGCTTCAAAATGAACGGATTTATCGCTCTGGTTCTGGTGGCACTTGCAGTCGGTCTGATGCAGGGAATGCCGCTGGTTAAAGTTATCAGCTCCATTAAAGCCGGTGTCGGCGGTACGCTCGGCAGCCTGGCGCTGATCATGGGCTTCGGCGCCATGCTCGGTAAAATGCTCGCGGACTGCGGTGGCGCGCAGCGTATTGCCACTACCCTTATCGATAAATTTGGCAAGCAGCACATCCAGTGGGCGGTGGTGTTAACCGGTTTTACCGTCGGTTTCGCACTGTTCTATGAAGTGGGCTTCGTCCTGATGCTGCCGCTGGTGTTCACCATCGCCGCTGCCGCCAACATCCCGCTGCTGTTCGTAGGCGTACCGATGGCTGCGGCGCTGTCCGTCACCCACGGCTTCCTGCCGCCGCATCCGGGTCCAACGGCTATCGCCACCATCTTCCACGCCGACATGGGTAAAACCCTGCTGTTCGGTACGATTCTGGCGATCCCAACGGTTATCCTGGCCGGTCCTGTTTATGCGCGCTTCCTGAAAGGCATTGATAAGCCCATCCCGGAAGGCCTGTACAGCGCCAAAACCTTCACAGATGCAGAGATGCCTGGCTTTGGCGTCAGCGTCTGGACCTCTCTGGTGCCGGTGATCCTGATGGCAATGCGTGCCGTAGCAGAGATGGTTCTGCCGAAAGGTCACGCGTTCCTGTCCGTTGCGGAGTTCCTGGGCGACCCGGTGATGGCAACGCTGATTGCGGTCCTGATCGCCATGTTCACCTTCGGTCTTAACCGTGGTCGTTCCATGGATCAGATCAACGACACGCTGACCTCTTCCATCAAAATCATTGCCATGATGCTGCTGATCATCGGCGGTGGCGGCGCGTTTAAGCAGGTGCTGGTCGACAGTGGCGTGGATAAATACATTGCTGCCATGATGCATGAAACCAACGTATCGCCGCTCCTGATGGCATGGTCTATTGCCGCGGTGCTGCGTATCGCGCTGGGCTCTGCAACCGTTGCGGCGATTACCGCGGGTGGTATCGTTGCGCCGCTGATTGCGACCACGGGCGTAAGCCCTGAGCTGATGGTTATCGCGGTCGGTTCGGGCAGCGTGATTTTCTCCCACGTGAACGATCCGGGCTTCTGGCTGTTCAAGGAGTACTTCAACCTGACCATCGGTGAAACCATCAAGTCCTGGTCCGCGCTGGAAACCATTATTTCGGTGTGCGGTCTGGTCGGGGTGCTGCTGTTGAATATGGTGATTTAATGCCATGAGTCGGGAGGCGGCTACGCCTTACCCGACCTACTCGATACCTGTAGGCCCGGTAAGCGTTAGCGCCTCCGGGCAATAAAAAACCCGCCACTGGCGGGTTTTTTATTATTTCTTCGCGGCTGCTTTTCGCCGTTTATCCAAATCCTTAATCAGCCTGTTCACCCCGTCATCGGCGAACATCGCTTCAAGCGTAGTGGACAGCTTGCGACGCCAGTTTTTGTACTGATAGCTGGTACCGGGTATGTTTACCGGCTCCGCCATATCAATCCAGTCTTCCGGTTGCAGACCGAGCAACGCGCTGTTGCTGTCGGCAATATAGCGCTGTAAGCCACGGTTAAGCGTTGGCGTCATCGACATCAGCGACGCCTTATGCCCGGCGCGCTTCGGCAGACAGCCATGCTTATGCAGCGCATCCAGCAGCCCCTGTTTCGCCAGCTCGCGATCCTGATACAACCCACGCAGAACCTCTTCATCCGGGTAGAGACCCAGCGTTTTGCCGAGCGTCAGGTCGCCGCTTTCCCAGTAGCCTCTGAGCGTAGGAAGATCATGCGTCGTCGCGACTGCCATTGACTGTTCAGGGTACGCTTTCGGCGCGCGGAAGGTTTTCTCATGGTCGTTTTCAAAATAGAGCACTTTGTAGGAGTAAACCCCGCTGTCGCGGAGCTTGCTGACAATCTCAACCGGCACGGTACCGAGATCTTCGCCAATCACCATGCACTGATGACGTTTACTCTCCAGCGCGAGGATTGAGAGCAGATCGTCCACCGGATACTGCACGTACGCCCCGTGATCGGCCGTTTCACCGTACGGGATCCACCACAGACGCAGCACAGACATGACATGGTCGATACGCAACGCGCCGCAGTTCTGCATGTTAGCGCGCAGCAGATCGATAAACGGCTCGTAGGCACGCGCCGCCATCACGTGTGGATCCATCGGCGGCAAGCCCCAGTTCTGACCAAGCGGGCCCAGAATATCCGGCGGCGCACCGACGGAGGCTTTCAGACAGTAAAGTTCACGGTCACACCAGGTCTCCGCCCCGCCTTCCGCCACGCCGACGGCCAGATCGCGATACAGACCGATCGGCATGTTATAGCCCTGGCTCACCTGCCAGCAGGCAGCAAACTGGCTGTACGCCAGCCACTGCAACCAGAGATAGAAATCCACTTCGTCGGCATGCGTCTCACAAAACGCCTTCACTTCCGGGGTATCCACGGACTGATACGCTTCCGGCCACACCGGCCAGCCCCAGCGCATCTCATCCTCCTGGACCTGATACGCATGCAGCGCATCAAACGCCGCCTGCCAGTAAAGGCTCTCGCCTTCCTGCATCACAAACTGGCGGAAGGCTGCCATCTGCTCGTCGTCACGCTTCGCAAAGCCCTTCCAGGCCAGACGCAGCGCCGCCATTTTCAGCGCGGTCACGGAGGCATAATCGACCCAGTCCGCATCGCGGGCCTGTTTCAGCATCTGTTGGGTGGTGTCCAGCTTCCACCACGCCTGCGCCTCTTTGCTGTTTTTGAAATCGTCTAACGCGTTAACGTCGATGTAGATCACGTTCAGCCAGCGGCGGGAAGACGGGCTGTACGGGCTGGCGCTTTCCGGATTCGCCGGATAGAGGGCGTGGATCGGGTTGAGGCCGATAAATGCCCCGCCGCGCTCACCAACAGATGCCAGCATCTTTTTCAGGTCGCCAAAATCGCCAATGCCCCAGTTGCTGTCTGAACGCAAGGTGTAAAGCTGCACACAGGCGCCCCACAGCTTTTTGCCTTCGAGTAGCGCCTGCGGCTCATAGCAGCGCTTCGGCGCGACGATCACCCGACAGTGGAAGCGGCTGTCATTCTGGGTGAGCGTCAGGCTGTGATAGCCCTCCGGCAGCTTCGCCGGAAGGGTGAGGGTTTTGCCGCCGGTGGCATGGCCTTTATGCTGATGCCCCTCTTCGGTGGTGAGCAGCCAGCTGAACTCGCCGCGTCCTTCCACCGCCAGCGGCATCTTTTTGCCCGCGGTAAAGACCTTCACGATCGGCACCGGCGCTCCCGACGCTTTCGCGTCGGTTTTGTGCATGGCATCCAGCAAACGTCTTTTGGTGTCCGCACCAATAGACTGCGGTTTGCCGTGCGCATTGATGTAACTGAGGCTAATTCCCGCCGCCTGCGCGGCACTGTCCAGACGTTTACTCTCCATCGCGCTTCCTTAGCGTTTTGCCTGCCAGATACGAGCCTGATAATCACGGATTGAGCGGTCAGAGCTGAACATACCGCAGCGCGCGGTGTTCAGGATACACGCGCGGGTCCAGGCATCCTGGTCGCGATACAGCACGTCGACCTGCTTCTGCGCTTCAACGTAAGCGGTGAAGTCCGCCATCACCAGGTACGGGTCGCCGCCCTGTTTGTCCATGCTGTGCAGCATCTGGTCAAACGCGTGCTTGTCGCCGTCGCTGTACTTTCCGCTTTCCAGCTCTTTCAACACTGCATCCAGCACTTTGTCTTTTTTACGCCATTTCACCGGGTCGTACCCTTTGGCTTTGATGGCTTTCACTTCTTCAACAGTATGGCCGAAGATAAAGATGTTCTCTTCACCGACCTTCTCGGCGATTTCAACGTTCGCACCGTCCAGCGTGCCGACGGTCAGCGCGCCGTTCAGGGCCAGCTTCATGTTGCCGGTGCCGGACGCTTCTTTACCGGCGGTAGAGATCTGCTCGGAAATATCCGCCGCCGGGATCAGCATTTCAGCCGCAGAGACGCAGTAGTCCGGCAGGAACACCACCTTCAGCTTGTCGCCCACTTTCGGATCGTTGTTGATCGCCGCCGCCACTTTATTAATGGCAAGGATAATGTTTTTCGCCAGGTAGTAGCCCGGCGCCGCTTTCGCACCGAACAGGAACACGCGCGGGACGCGGTCGGCCTGAGGGTTCTCGCGGATCTCTTTGTACAGCGCCAGAATGTGCAGCAGGTTCAGGTGCTGACGTTTGTACTCGTGCAGGCGTTTGATCTGGATATCGAAAATCGCATTTGGGTTAATTTCAATTCCGGTACGCATTTTCACGAACTCGGCCAGACGTACCTTGTTCTCCAGCTTAATGGCGCGGTACTGCTCGCGGAACTTCGCGTCGTCAGCGTATTTTTCCAGGTTGATGAGCTGGTCCAGATCGTTGGCCCACTCTTTCTTCAGGGTCTTGTCCAGCAGGCCGGCCAGCAGCGGGTTGCACTGTTTGATCCAGCGACGCGGCGTAATGCCGTTGGTCACGTTGTGGAATTTGGTCGGCCACAGCTGGTGGTATTCCGGGAAGAGATCTTTCACCACCAGATCCGAGTGCAGCGCGGCCACGCCGTTCACCGCAAAGCCGCTTACCACGCACATGTTTGCCATGCGCACCTGTTTGTTGTGTACCACGGCCAGCTTCGCCCAGACGGCTTTGTCGCCCGGCCAGGTTTTCTCCACCAGCACGTTAAACTGGTCGTTAATTTTATTGATGATCTGCATATGGCGCGGCAGCAGCGTTTTCACCAGCTTCTCATCCCAGCACTCCAGCGCTTCCGGCATCAGGGTGTGGTTGGTGTAGGCGAAGGTGCGGCTGGTGATGGCCCAGGCGTCGTCCCAGCTCAGCTGATGCTCGTCGATCAGCACGCGCAGCAGTTCCGGGATGGCAATGGTTGGGTGCGTGTCGTTGAGCTGAATAACTTCGAAGTCCGGCAGCTGCGCCAGCTTGCGGCCCGCCAGGTGGTGGCGGCGCAGAATGTCCGCCACGGAGCAGGCGCACTGGAAGTATTGCTGCATCAGGCGCAGCTTTTTACCCGCCAGATGGTTGTCGTTCGGGTAGAGCACTTTGGTCAGCTTCTCGGCGTCGATACCCTGCTGCTCGGCGCGCAGGAAATCACCGTCATTGAATTTAGTCAGGTTGAATGGATGCGCGTGCTTCGCCTGCCACAGACGCAGCGGCTGCGCCACGCCGTTACGGTAGCCGAGCACCGGCAGATCCCAGGCTTCACCGGTAATGGTGAACGCTGGTTCCCAGAGCCCCTGCTTCGTGACTTTCCCGCCAATCCCGACCTGCACATCCAGCTGTGCGTTGTGGCGGAACCACGGGTAAGTATTACGATGCCAGTCGTCCGGCGCTTCCATCTGGTGGCCGTCAGCGAACGACTGGCGGAACAGACCGTACTGGTAGTTCAGACCATAGCCAATGGCCGACTGGCCCACGGTTGCCATGGAATCCAGGAAGCAGGCTGCCAGACGTCCCAGACCGCCGTTACCCAGCGCCGGATCAATCTCTTCTTCCAGCAGATCGGTCAGGTTGATGTCGTGTTCTTTCAGCACATCGCCGACGTCCTGATACCAGCCAAGGTTCAGCAGATTGTTACCCGTCAGACGGCCAATCAGGAACTCCATCGAAATGTAGTTGACGTGACGCTGGCCTTTCACAGGCTTCGTCGCGGGCTGAGCGTCCAACTGCTCTGCGAGCGCCCCGCTCACCGCCTGCCACCACTGGTGAGGCGTCATCTCGTTTGCAGCATGAAGGCCAAAACGCTGCCACTGACGCGTCAGGGCAGCCTGGAATTGAGCTTTGTTGAAAGTAGGCTGTGACATAGGGAATCGGCATCCTGTAGAGAGAAAACACATTTGGCGCTAGTGTGCCTGGCTCATTGCGCCTCTTCCTCCTCCTGTCGGGGATTAGGCAGGGAGGAGTAGCGGGGATGAGCATAAAAGTGTGATCGAGGCCACTGTGTAAGTGTGCGCTTCGCTGAAAAAGCGATCCCGGAAGAGCGTCAAAGAAATGAAATGCAGTTTCGGAGGAAATTAATCATCGCTGAAATGATTACTTACGTAGAATAATATTTCTCACGTACAGCGGCTTTCCAGCAACACTATTAAGCCAGAGCAACTTTCCCCAAAGTTAATTAACTTCACCGTCATTATCTCTTTCTGAAACCAGTTTCAGCGCAACCGCGCGCCATGCAGACAAGCCAGTAACAGCGCGGCATCCAGCCATTTATGAAAAGTTCCACCAATGATGAGAATGTTTTGTGACAGAGTGCAAATTCAGAGCCTCCAAACCCAGACATAACTTGCAATAGTTCCTCTATTGGCCGAACTTATAGATATTAATTACGAAGCGCAAAAAAAATAAATTCTCTCGTTCCCCACAGTGAAGTGAAAACTATGTTGATTCCGTCCAAATTAAGTCGCCCGGTTCGTCTTGACCATACTGTGGTCCGCGAGCGCCTGCTGGCTAAACTTTCCGGTGCGCATAATTTCCGACTGGCGCTGGTTACGAGTCCTGCGGGTTATGGAAAAACAACGCTCATTTCGCAATGGGCGGCAGGTAAAAGCGATCTTGGCTGGTACTCCCTGGATGAAGGTGATAACCAGCAGGAGCGTTTTGCCAGCTATTTAATTGCCGCGATTCAGCAGGCAACCAACGGACACTGCGTCACCAGCGAGGTGATGGTGCAAAAGCGCCAGTACGCCAGCCTGTCCTCTCTGTTCTCCCAGCTGTTTATCGAACTGGCCGAATGGCATCGCCCGCTGTATGTGGTGATTGATGATTATCATCTGATCACCAACCCGGTTATTCACGAGTCGATGCGGTTCTTCCTGCGCCATCAGCCGGAAAACCTGACGCTGGTCGTCCTGTCGCGCAACCTTCCGCAGCTGGGCATTGCCAACCTGCGGGTGCGCGATCAGCTACTGGAAATTGGCAGTCAGCAGCTGGCCTTTACCCATCAGGAAGCGAAACAGTTCTTTGACTGCCGTCTGACTTCTCCGATTGAGGCGTCGGAAAGCAGCCGCCTGTGTGATGACGTTGCAGGCTGGGCCACGGCGCTTCAGCTGATTGCCCTTTCCGCGCGGCAAAACAATAGCCCAACGCACCAGTCCGCGCGCCGCCTGGCGGGCATCAACGCCAGCCACCTGTCGGATTATCTGGTGGATGAGGTACTCAACAGCGTAGACCTCACTACCCGCCATTTCCTGCTGAAAAGCTCCCTGCTACGTTCGATGAACGATGCGCTGATTGTACGCGTCACCGGTATTGAAAACGGGCAGCTTCAGCTCGAAGAGATTGAACGTCAGGGTTTGTTCCTGACGCGAATGGACGATCCCGGCGAATGGTTTAGCTACCATCCGCTGTTTGGCAGCTTCCTGCGCCAGCGTTGCCAGTGGGAGATGGCCGCAGAGCTGCCAGAAATTCACCGCGCCGCCGCCGAAAGCTGGATGGCGCAAGGTTTCCCGAGCGAGGCTATCCACCATGCGCTGGCCGCCGGAGATGCCGGTATGCTGCGCGATATTCTGCTCAACCACGCGTGGGGACTGTTCAACCACAGCGAACTGACGCTGCTGGAAGAGTCGTTAAAAGCGCTGCCGTGGGAGAGCCTGCTGGAGAATCCGCGTCTGGTGCTGCTCCAGGCCTGGCTGATGCAGAGCCAGCATCGCTACAGCGAAGTGAACACCCTGCTGGCGCGCGCCGAGCAGGAGATGGAAAGCGAGATGGATGCCACCCTGCACGGCGAATTTAACGCCCTGCGTGCGCAGGTGGCGATTAACGACGGGGACCCGGAAGAAGCCGAACGGCTGGCGATGGTCGCGCTGGATGAGCTGCCGCTGGCGAATTTCTACAGCCGTATTGTGGCCACCTCGGTACACGGCGAAGTGCTGCACTGTAAGGGCGACCTCACGCGTTCGCTTTCGCTCATGCAGCAAACCGAACAGATGGCCCGCCGCCACGATGTCTGGCACTACGCCCTCTGGAGCCTGATCCAGCAAAGCGAGATTTTATTTGCTCAGGGGTTCCTGCAGGCCGCCTGGGAAAACCAGGAGAAAGCGTTCCAGCTGATCCGTGAACAGCATCTGGAACAGCTGCCGATGCACGAGTTCCTGTTGCGTATTCGCGCTCAGCTGCTCTGGGCATGGTCGCGTCTGGATGAAGCAGAAAGCTGCGCCCGCCAGGGCCTGAATGTGCTTTCGAGCTTCCAGCCGCAGCAGCAACTCCAGTGCCTGGCCCTGCTGGTGCAGTGCTCGCTGGCGCGAGGCGACCTGGATAATGCCCGCAACCACCTTAACCGCCTGGAAAACCTGCTTGGCAACGGACAGTACCATAGCGACTGGGTCTCCAACGCCGATAAGGTCCGGGTGATTTACTGGCAGATGACCGGCGATAAAAAGTCCGCCGCCAACTGGCTGCGTCACACGCCTAAACCAGAATTTGCCAATAACCACTTCCTGCAAAGCCAGTGGCGCAATATTGCCCGCGTGCAGATCCTGCTGGGTGACTTCGAGCCTGCCGAAATCGTGCTGGAAGAGTTAAACGAAAACGCCCGCAGCCTGCGCCTGATGAGCGATTTAAACCGCAACCTGCTGCTGTTAAACCAGCTTTACTGGCAGGCGGGACGTAAAAACGATGCCCAGCGCGTGCTGCTGGAAGCGTTGCAGCTGGCGAACCGCACCGGGTTTATCAGCCACTTTGTGATTGAGGGTGAAGTGATGGCCCAGCAGTTGCGCCAGCTGATTCAGCTCAACACGCTGCCGGAACTCGATCAGCATCGCGCCCAGCGCATTCTGCGCGAGATCAACCAGCACCATCGCCATAAGTTTGCGCACTTCGATGAGAACTTTGTTGAACGTCTGCTGAACCATCCGGAAGTACCGGAGCTTATCCGCACCAGCCCGCTCACACAGCGTGAATGGCAGGTGCTGGGGCTGATCTATTCAGGCTACAGCAACGAGCAAATAGCCGGTGAGCTGGCGGTGGCGGCAACCACCATCAAAACGCACATTCGCAATCTGTATCAGAAGCTGGGCGTGGCGCACCGTCAGGACGCGGTACAGCATGCGCAGCAGTTGTTGAAGATGATGGGGTACGGAGTTTAGTTTTGTGCGGCCTGATGCCCTCACCCCGGCCCTCTCCCACAGGGCTGAGGGATCCCCAGTAATTTTTTTATGCAGAAGCAATAAAGTTGCTTTCTAAATGACTGAGGGCTGTCAGCGATGCCCTGGTCCGGCTGTAAATCGCTGAGGCGTTTGCCTTCCGGCCGGGGCGAGGCGCAGGGATGCGCCGAGAGGGCGGCTTTACAGGGACGTTGCCTCCGCCCGTACCCGATAAGCCGGAAGGAATAAGCCGAGGGCACCGCGAAGCGGCGATTTTCCGCCGGGAGCCCGGGTCGCCAGGGTGGTGGCGACTGAGCCACCCTGGCACGTTCACCGGTCATGTCGTTACAGAGTAGCAAGGAACATAAAGTGAACGGAATGACCACCACCGCCGTATGTTCCCCTCACCCTAACCCTCTCCCCGGAGGGGCGAGGGGATCGCTCAGTGCTCGCATTAATTTGTGGGGAACCCTCTCCCACAGGGAGAGGGAGAACAATTTGTAGGTCGGGTAAGCGTAGCGCCACCCGACACAACCGCTAGCACAACTCCAGCTGCAAATTGTTATCCTTAATCACCTGCAACACGCCCGCCGGCGGCATCTCGTCGGTGTAGACCGCATTCACCATGCTAATGCTGCCCATGTTGACCATCGCATTGCGGCCAAATTTCGAGTGATCCACCACCAGCATCACGTGGCGTGAGTTCTCAATAATCGCGCGCTTGGTGCGCACCTCGTGGTAATCAAACTCCAGCAGCGAGCCGTCGGTGTCGATGCCGCTGATCCCCAGAATGCCGAAATCGAGGCGAAACTGAGAGATAAAATCGAGCGTCGCTTCGCCGATAATGCCCCCGTCGCGGCTGCGCAGTTCGCCGCCCGCGAGGATGATGCGAAAATCGTCTTTCTGCATCAACGTGTTAGCCACGTTCAGGTTGTTGGTCACCACGCGGAGGTTCTCATGGTTCAGCAGCGCATGGGCGACCGCTTCCGGCGTGGTGCCGATATCAATAAACAGCGTCGCGCCGTTCGGGATCTGGCTCGCCACTTTACGGGCGATACGCTCTTTCTCTGCCGTTTGCGTCGCCTTACGATCATGCCATGAGGTGTTCACCGAGCTGGACGGCAGCGCCGCGCCGCCGTGATGGCGCAGAATACGGTTCTGATCGGCCAGGTCGTTGAGGTCACGACGGATGGTTTGCGGGCTGACGGCAAACTGCTCCACCAGCTCTTCAGTACTGACGTATCCCTGTTTTTTTACCAGTTCGATAATGGCGTCATGACGTTGTGTTTGTTTCATGAAATATCCCTGGGAATTATGTTCGTTTTCGCGCATGGAGCGTATCGGCCAGCGCCATCGCCAGCCCGACCGCCAGGCCGGTAACGTGCGCACCATTGGCGATAGACATACCAAACAGATCAAACCATCCGGCAATAAGCCATATTAACGCAAAGGTTATTAATCCACGTTGTAAATAGATGCCGCTTTCCGGGTCGCGCTCGCCTCTGAGCCAGGCGTAACCCATCAGGGCGTACACCACGCCGGATAACCCGCCAAACCACGGACCGCTGAATTTATGCTGCACATAGCCGCTTAACAGGGCGCTGATAAGGGTGATCACAATCAGCTTGCCGCTGCCGAGCCGCTTCTCCACCGCCCCGCCGAGATACCACCACCACAGCAGGTTAAAGAGGATATGCATCACCGAGAAGTGCATCAGCGCATGCGTGAAGTAGCGCCAGACGTCAAATTGCAGGGAGGGATCGTACGGCCATGCGAGGGCAATCATCACGCTCTGATCGCCCACCACGCTCATAATAATGAAGACGATGATGCAGGCTGCCATCAAAAGCAGCGTAAACGGTCCTGCGCGCTCGCGGAGGGTGGCGAGAAACGGAAAACGTTGATAGTGCAGGCCACTGTCGGTCTGGCCGGATTGCCAGCTTGCTGCCAGATAACGCGGGTCGCCCGGGTTTTCCAGGAAACGCGCCAGCTCGGCGTTCACGCGCCCAGCCTGGCTTTCGTCTGCCAGCCAGACATCCGTCTGTGTATGCTGCTGAATAGTCAGGATAATGCCCTGCGTCGCCATATAGTCGACAAACGCCTGGGCGACGCGCGGGTTGCTAAAAGAGGTGATCATCAACATGGGCAGCGGCCGCTTATTTCCACACAAAAGGGGACAGTATAGCGGGATCAGCGCTCAAACGCGTATTCAACTTCTGCCGGGAAATGACGATGCCATGCATCGAAGCCGCCATCGACGCTGTATACCGCGTCGTAACCCTGCTGGAGCAGATACTGCGCCGCGCCTTTACTGCTGTTGCCGTGATAGCACATCACCATCACCGGCGTGTCGAAGTCGTTATCGCGCATAAACGCGCCCAGCGTGTCGTTGGTGAGATGGAACGCGCCCGGCGTGTGGCCCATCGCAAAGCTCTGCGGATCGCGGATATCCACCAGCACCGCGGTTTTCTGGTGCATCTTCTGATGGGCTTCTTCTACGTTAATACATTCAAACTGATCCATGGTGTTCTCTTTCTGTTGTTCTGGTTGGGTGCGCTCTGGTGCCCTCACCCCAGCCCTCTCCCACAGGGAGAGGGAGAAAAGTTAGTCGCACGATTTTACCCCGTAGTGTACGTCCTGGCGGCGGGTAAACGCCATTATGTTATCCATATCACTCTAAATTGTTTTTTTGATGTTACCAAAAGCGCGTTCCTTTGCTATTATGAGCGATATCGAACATTTTTGAGCTTTAACGAAAGTGCATGAGGGTGTTATGGAAACCAAAGATCTGATTGTGATAGGCGGGGGCATCAACGGTGCCGGTATTGCGGTTGATGCCGCAGGACGCGGTTTATCCGTGCTGATGCTGGAAGCTAACGATCTCGCCTGCGCGACGTCGTCCGCCAGCTCCAAGCTGATCCACGGAGGCCTGCGCTACCTGGAACACTACGAATTCCGCCTGGTCAGCGAAGCGCTGGCCGAACGCGAAGTGCTGCTGAAAATGGCTCCGCATCTGGCGATCCCGATGCGCTTCCGCCTGCCCCACCGCCCGCACCTGCGTCCGGCGTGGATGATCCGCATCGGCCTGTTCATGTACGATCATCTGGGTAAACGCACCAGCCTGCCGGGTTCGACCGGTTTGCGTTTTGGCTCAGAATCGGTCCTTAAGCCTGAAATCGTGCGCGGTTTCGAATATTCCGACTGCTGGGTGGACGATGCGCGTCTGGTGCTGGCTAACGCGCAGATGGTCGAGAAGAAAGGCGGCGAGGTGAAAACCCGTACCCGCGCGATCGCCGCGCGCCGCGAAAACGGCCTGTGGATCGTGGAAGCGGAAGACGTGGATACCGGCGAGAAGTTTAGCTGGAAAGCGCGCGGCCTGGTGAACGCCACCGGCCCGTGGGTGAAACAGTTCTTCGATGACGGTATGCACCTGCCTTCTCCGTACGGCATCCGCCTGATCAAGGGCAGCCACATTGTGGTGCCGCGCGTGCATACCCAGAAGCAGGCTTATATCCTGCAAAACGAAGACAAGCGCATCGTGTTTGTGATCCCGTGGATGGACGAGTTCTCCATCATCGGCACCACTGACGTGGAGTACAAGGGCGATCCGAAAAACGTTGAGATTGAAGAGAGCGAAGTCAGCTACCTGCTGAAAGTGTACAACGCACACTTTAAAAAACAGCTGGCGCGCGATGACGTGGTCTGGACCTACTCCGGCGTGCGTCCGCTGTGTGATGACGAGTCTGACTCACCGCAGGCCATCACCCGTGACTATACGCTTGATATTCATGACGTAGACGGTCAGGCGCCGCTGCTGTCGGTGTTTGGCGGTAAGCTCACCACCTACCGTAAACTGGCGGAGCATGCGCTGGAGAAACTGGCGCCGTATTACAAAGGCATCGGCCCGGCGTGGACGAAAGGCGCCGTGCTGCCTGGCGGCGATATCGGCAATAACCGCGACGATTACGCCGCGAAGCTGCGTCGCCGCTTCCCGTTCATTACCGAAGGAATGGCGCGCCACTACGCCCGCACCTACGGCAGCAATACCGAACTGTTCCTCGGTGACGCAAAAGAGATTGCCGATCTGGGCGAGCATTTTGGCCATGAGCTGTACGAAGCGGAACTGCGCTACCTGGTGGAACACGAATGGGTGCGCCGTCTGGACGATGCCATCTGGCGTCGTACTAAAGAAGGGATGTGGCTGAATGCCGAGCAGCAGTCTCGCGTGGCGCAATGGTTGCAACAGCATGCGGGAAAGCGTGAATTGTCACTGGCGTCCTGAGGGTGACAAAAAATGCCCGGTGGCGCTGCGCTTACCGGGCCTACAGGATCGAGTAGGCCGGGTAAGGCGGAGCCGCCACCCGGCTTTGTTTTACAACCTCACCGGATCAATATGCCAGATATTCTCGGCATACTCTTTGATGGTCCTGTCTGACGAGAAGTATCCCATGTTGGCGATGTTATGCATCGCGGCGCTGGTCCACTTCTCCTGCTGACGGTACAGTTCGTCCACCTTATCCTGACAATCCACGTAGCTGCGGTAATCCGCCAGCACCTGATAATGATCGCCAAAGTTAATCAGCGAGTCCACCAGGTCACGATAGCGCCCAGGCTCCTCAGGGTTAAACACCCCGGTGGCGATTTGCGTCAGCACCTGGCGTAACTCTTCATCCTCTTCATAATACTCACGCGGCGAGTAGCCCTGCTTGCGCAGCGCCTCCACCTCTTCCGCCGTATTCCCGAAGATAAAGATATTCTCCGCGCCCACATGCTCCAGCATTTCGACATTTGCGCCGTCCAGCGTGCCGATGGTCAGCGCGCCGTTCAGGGCAAACTTCATGTTGCTGGTGCCGGATGCTTCCGTCCCCGCCGTGGAAATCTGCTCAGAGAGATCCGCCGCCGGAATAATCAGCTGCGCCAGGCTTACGCTGTAGTTCGGGATAAACACCACTTTCAGCTTGTCACCAATGTCCGGATCCTGGTTCACTACCTTCGCCACATCGTTGATAAGATGAATGATGTGCTTCGCCATGTAGTACGCGGAGGCCGCCTTACCGGCAAAGATTTTCACGCGCGGCACCCACTCCGCCGTCGGGTCAGCCTTAATGCGGTTGTAGTGAGTGATGACGTGCAGGACGTTCATCAGCTGACGCTTGTACTCGTGGATACGTTTGATCTGCACGTCGAACAGCGCTTTCGGGTTCGCCACCACGTTGAGATGCATCGCCAGCCAGACTGACAGCCGTTTCTTGTTCAGCAGCTTGGCTTCCCGTACGGCTTTGTTCACCGTCGGAAAATCAATGTGCTGCTCAAGCTCGCTCAGCTGGCTCAAATCGGTGCGCCAGGTGCGGCCGATATTTTCGTCCAGCACGTCAGACAGCGGCTGGTTCGCCAGCGCCAGCCAGCGGCGCGGGGTGACGCCGTTGGTCACGTTGCAGAAACGCGTCGGGAAGATCTTCGCAAAGTCCGCAAACAGGGACTGCACCATCAGGTTCGAATGCAGCTCTGAAACCCCGTTAACCTTATGGCTGATCACCACCGCCAGCCAGGCCATGCGTACGCGGCGACCATTGGATTCATCAATGATCGAGGCGCGGCTCAGCAGGCCGGTATCGTTCGGGTACTGCTCCTGCAAGGTCTTGAGGAAGTAGTCGTTGATCTCGAAGATGATTTGCAGGTGGCGCGGCAGAATTTTGCCGAGCATATCCACCGGCCACGTCTCCAGCGCTTCACTCATCAGCGTATGGTTGGTGTACGAGAACACCTGGCAGGTCACTTCAAACGCGTCATCCCAGCTGAACTTATGCTCGTCAATCAGCAGGCGCATCAGCTCAGGGATCGACAGCACCGGATGGGTATCGTTGAGGTGAATAGCGGTTTTTTCCGCCAGATTCGCATAGGTTTTGTGCAGCTGATAGTGACGGCTAAGGATATCCTGAATCGTTGCCGAGACGAGGAAATACTCCTGACGCAGACGCAGCTCGCGGCCCGAGTAGGTCGAGTCATCCGGATACAGGACGCGGGACACGTTCTCAGAGTGGTTTTTATCTTCCACCGCCGCGAAGTAGTCACCCTGATTGAATTTACCGAGGTTGATCTCGCTACTGGCCTGCGCGTTCCACAGGCGCAGCGTGTTGGTCGCATCGGTGTCGTAGCCGGGTATAATCTGGTCATAGGCCACGGCGAGGATCTCTTCGGTTTCCACCCAGCGGGATTTTTTCCCTTCCTGCTGAATACGCCCGCCAAAACGCACCTTGTAGCGCGTGTTGTGGCGCTTGAACTCCCACGGGTTACCGTACTCCAGCCAGTAGTCCGGCGACTCTTTCTGACGCCCATCAACGATGTTCTGCTTGAACATGCCGTAGTCGTAGCGAATACCGTACCCGCGTCCCGGCAGCGCCAGCGTCGCCAGTGAATCGAGGAAGCAGGCGGCAAGTCGCCCGAGACCACCGTTACCCAGCCCCGGGTCGTTCTCTTCGTCAATCAGCTCTTCTAAGTCCAGCCCCATCTCTTCCAGTGCGTTTTTGACGTCGTCATAAATCCCGAGCGATAACAGCGCATTGGAGAGGGTGCGACCAATCAAAAACTCCATCGACAGGTAATACACCTGTCGCGTCTCCTGCGAGAGCTGGGCGCGGTTGGAGCGCAGCCAGCGTTCGACCATACGGTCACGCACCGCAAACAGCGTGGCGTTCAGCCACTCATGTTTGTTGGCAATAACGGGATCTTTCCCAATGGTAAACATCAGCTTATAGGCGATGGAGTGTTTCAACGCCTCAACGCTGAGCGTGGGGGAAGAGTAGCTAAATGGAGCATTCATATCAGTAACTTCGCCTCGTTACATCAAGCGTTGATAAAGGTCGCGGTAGGACTGCGCCGCAACGTGCCAGCCAAAGTCCATGGACATCGCCTGACGTTGTACGTAACGCCACAGGGATGGACGGGACCACAAGACGAAAGCACGCCGGATCGCCCGAAGTAGCGACCAGGCATTACTGTCCTCGAAAACAAACCCGCTGGCGATACCATCCGCCAGGTTTTCCAGGGAGCTGTCAGACACCGTATCCGCCAGCCCGCCCGTGCGGCGTACCAGCGGCAGCGTGCCGTATTTCAGACCATAGAGCTGCGTCAGGCCGCAGGGCTCGAAACGGCTCGGCACCAGAATCACGTCTGCGCCGCCCATGATGCGGTGCGAGAACGCTTCGTGATAGCCAATCTGCACGCCCACCTGCCCCGGATGTTCCGCCGCGGCCGCGAGGAAACCTTCCTGCAATACCGGGTCGCCCGCGCCGAGTAGCGCCAGCTGGCCGCCCTGCTCCAGTAATCCTGGCAGCGCTTCCAGCACCAGATCCAGCCCTTTCTGGCTGGTCAGGCGGCTGACCACCGCAAACAGCGGTACCTTGTCGTTAACCTTCAGCCCCATCGCAATCTGTAGCTGACGCTTGTTCTCCGCTTTGTCCTCAACGGAGTCGCGACCATAGCGCGCTGCCAGCAGGAGGTCCGTTTCCGGATTCCAGATCTGTTCATCCACGCCGTTCAGAATGCCCGACAGACGACCTTCACGGTGGCGCTGTTGCAGTAGCCCTTCCATACCGTAACCGAACTCCGGCTGGGTAATTTCCCGCGCGTAGGTTGGGCTGACCGCCGTGATGTGGTCGGCGTAGTACAGACCGGCCTTCAGGAACGAAATCTGTCCGTTAAACTCCAGTCCGTGCATGTTAAAGAACGACCATGGCAGATCGATGTCATTCATATGATGCGCGTAATACATGCCCTGATACGCCAGGTTGTGCACCGTAAACACCGATTTCGCCGGGTGTCCTTTCGCCGCCAGATATGCAGGAGCCAGCCCCGCATGCCAGTCGTGCGCGTGCACCACGTTCGGACGCCAGAACGGATCCAGCCCGACGGCCATCTCCGCCCCCACCCAGCCGAGCAGGGCAAAGCGCAGCACGTTATCGGTATAGGCGTACAGGTTGGTATCGTGATACGGGCTGCCGGGTCGGTCGTATAAATGCGGCGCATCAATCAGGTAAATCCCTACGCCATTGTAATGTCCAAACAGCAGGGTGATACGTCCCGCGAAGGTCTCGCGGCGGGTAACAACCTTCGCATCGGGAATACCACGCCGGATATCCGGAAAAGCGGGTAACAACACGCGGGTATCCACCCCTCCGGCAATTTGCGCCGCCGGTAATGCACCAAGAACATCCGCCAGTCCGCCCGTTTTTAACAACGGGAACATCTCAGAACATACGTGTAAAACCTGCATCATCGCTCCTGTTTGATTTGCAGCTTCCGCAACATTTCCCGTGTTACTAACACGATCCCCTCTTCCGATCGGTAGAAACGACGTGCATCTTCTTCCGCGTTTTCCCCAATCACCATCCCTTCGGGAATGACGCAGGCACGGTCGATAACGCAGCGACGCAGACGACATGAGCGCCCTACCCAGACATCCGGCAGCAGGACTGCCGAATCGATATTACAGAATGAGTTTATACGCACGCGCGGGAACAGCACGGACTGCACCACCACCGAACCGGAGATAATGCACCCGCCAGAGACCAGCGAGTTCAGCGTCATACCGTGGCTGCCGGAGCGATCCTGGACGAACTTCGCCGGCGGCAGCGATTCCATATGGGTGCGAATCGGCCAATTCTGGTCGTACATATCCAGTTCAGGCGTCACAGATGCCAAATCGAGGTTGGCTTTCCAGTAGGCTTCCAGCGTGCCGACGTCGCGCCAGTAAGGTTCCGCATTTGGATCGGACTGCACGCAGGACAATGGGAAAGGATGTGCATACGCCATGCCAGCTTTGGTAATTTTCGGGATGATGTCTTTACCGAAGTCGTGGCTGGAGTTTTCGTCTTTGTCGTCTTCTTCCAGCAGCTCATAAAGATAATCGGCATCAAAGACATAGATCCCCATGCTGGCGAGCGATTTGGTGTCGTCTCCCGGCATGGTTGGCGGATTCGCCGGTTTTTCGACAAAGTCGATAATCTTGTCATCGCCATCTACATGCATCACGCCAAACGCGGTTGCTTCTGCAACAGGCACCGGCAGACACGCCACGGTGCAGCGCGCACCTTTTTCGACGTGGTCGATCAGCATGTGGGAGTAATCTTGCTTGTAGATGTGGTCCCCGGCGAGGATAACGATGTATTCCGCGTTGTAGCGGCGAATGATGTCGAGGTTCTGGGTTACGGCATCCGCCGTGCCGCGGTACCAGTTCTCCCCGTGAACGCGCTGCTGCGCCGGGAGCAGATCGACAAACTCGTTCATCTCTTCGCTGAAGAATGACCAGCCGCGCTGAATGTGCTGCACCAGCGTGTGCGACTGATACTGGGTAATGACGCCAATACGGCGAATGCCTGAGTTCAGGCAGTTGGAGAGTGCAAAATCGATAATACGGAACTTACCACCAAAGTGAACGGCCGGTTTGGCGCGCTTGATGGTCAAATCTTTCAGACGGGTACCACGCCCGCCCGCGAGGATCAGGGCAACTGTTTTTAATGGTAGCTGGCGCGCCAACATTAACGGATCGTTCTTCTCTAATCTAACCATGACTAACTCCTTTTTTATCATCTTTGGAATACGCACACTCCGTGCGCAGGCCCGTGCCAGACAGCCATAACAACCGGATTATCCGCTCCGGCAAAGGGAGGAATGGCTCGCCATTCCCCGTCAGGTAAAACAATCTCTGCGACGTCATCCGTCGCGTTCAGCGTCACCAGCCACGCATCCGAAAGCAGGATTTGCAGACAGGGTATGCCGTGTTGCCACTCTTGCGCGCTTAACGGTTGCGCGTCTTTATTCAGCCAGCGAACGTTGCCGTCGCCCTCTTCCCACCAGCAGTCGGCGGTGAGCGCGGGGATGTGCTGGCGAAGATGGATCAGTGCCGCGGTGAAATGGGTCAACCCGCTGTTCGCTTCTTCCCAGTTGAGCCAGGTCAGGGTGTTGTCCTGGCAATAGGCGTTGTTGTTGCCGTGCTGGCTGTGACCGTGCTCATCGCCCGCCAGCAGCATCGGCGTGCCCTGCGACAACAAAAGCGTCGTCAGCAGCGCATGAACGCTGGCGCGTCGCCGCTCGATCACATCCAGACTTCCGCCTAACCCTTCTATACCATGGTTAAAGCTATGGTTGTTGTTAGTCCCATCGCGATTCTCTTCGCCGTTTGCCTCATTGTGTTTCTGATTGAAACAAACGCAGTCGCGCAGCGTAAAACCGTCGTGCGCCGTCACCAGATTAATGGTGGCCGACGGACGTTTGCCGTCACGCTTAAAGAGATCGCTGGAGCCGGCAAAGCGACCGGCAAACTCCCCCAGCGACAGATCGCGCGTCAGCCAGAAGCGGCGGACGGCATCGCGGAAGTGGTCGTTCCACTCGGCAAACAGCGGCGGGAAGTTCCCCACCTGATAGCCGCCCTCGCCGATGTCCCAGGGCTCCGCAATCAGCTTCACCTTTGAAAGCACCGGACAGTTTTTGATGGCCTCAAACAGCGGCGCCTGCTGGCTGAACGCCGGGGTGCGCCCCATTACCGGCGCCAGGTCGAAACGAAAACCGTCCACGTGGAACGTCTCAACCCAGTATTTCAGGCACGCGTACGCGTAATGCGTAACGGCCGGATGACTGAGGTTGAGGGTGTTACCGCACCCGGTCCAGTTCTCGTAATCGCCGTCGTCCCTGATCCAATAATAGCTACGGTTATCGATTCCGCGCTGTGAGAGCGTCGGGCCATCAAGATCGCTTTCTGCACTGTGGTTCAACACCACGTCCAGAATGACCTCGATACCCGCCGCGTGAAGCGCCTTCACCGCATCGCGAAACTCATCCCGCGCCTTCTCCGGATGCACCGCGTAGCGCGGGTCGAGGGCGAACATCGCCAGCGGGTTGTAGCCCCAGTAGTTGCTTAACCCAAGACGCTGCAGCCGCGGCTCGCTGGCAAAATGCGCCACGGGCAACAGCTCCAGGGCGGTGATCCCTAAGTGCTTCAGGTACGCGACCATCGTCGGATGCCCAAGCGCTTTGTAGGTACCGCGCATCTCTTTGGGGATTGACGGATGCAGATACGTCAGCCCTTTGACGTGGGCTTCATAAATAACGGTGTTGCCCCACGGCGTGCGCGGCGGGGCATCGTCTTCCCAGTCGTAGAGATCGTGTACCACCACGCTTTTGGGCGCGACGGGTGCGCTGTCGCGGTGGTCTGGTTCGCCGTAGCCAACGTGGAACAGCGGGTCGTCTTTAAACTCGCCGTCCACGCGGTGCGCACATGGGTCAATCAGCAGCTTCGCCGGGTTAAACCAGTGCCCCTGAGAGGGCTCCCAGGGGCCGTGAACGCGAAAACCGTAGTGCACCCCCGGCCGTCCTCCGGGCAGGTAGCCATGCCAGGTATCCCCCGTGCGCGCCGGTAAATCGTAACGGTGTTCGTTACCTTCCCCGTCAAACACACAGAGTTCCACCCGCTCAGCATGGGCAGAAAAGAGCGTGAAGTTCACCCCCTTTCCGTCAAAACTCGCCCCGAGCGGTTCGGGTTTACCTGCCGAGAGCTGCGTCATTCTCCCTCCCGCACCAGCCAGATTGTGCTCAGCGGCGGCAGCGTCAGGCCAAGGGAGTTCGGACGACCGTGGCTTTCGATGGCGTCGCTCTGTACCAGCCCACCGTTACCGGCGTTGCTGCCGTGGTAGTGCATGGAGTCGGTGTTAAGGATTTCGCGCCATTTGCCCGGCTGGTTTATGCCGAAGCGGTAGTGTTCGCGCGGTATCGGCGTGAAGTTGCTGGCGACGATGATCTCGTTACCCGCCTTGTCGCGGCGCACAAAGACAAACACCGAGCGCTCGTGGTCGTCCACCACAAGCCACTCAAAGCCGTACGGATCGAAGTCAAGCTCGTGCAGCGCTTTGTGGTGGCGATAGGTCAGGTTCAGGTCGCGAACCAGACGCTGCACGCCGTGGTGCCAGTTGTCCGCGCCTTCCAGCAGATGCCAGTCAAGGCTGGTGTCGTGGTTCCATTCGCGCCCTTGCGCAAATTCGTTGCCCATAAACAGCAGCTTTTTGCCCGGGAAGGCGAACATCCAGCCGTAATAGGCGCGCAGGTTGGCAAACTTCTGCCACGCGTCCCCCGGCATGCGGTCGAGAACGGATTTCTTGCCGTGTACCACTTCATCGTGCGACAGCGGCAGCATGAAGTTTTCGGTGTAGTTGTAGAGCAGCCCGAAGGTGAGCTTATCGTGGTGATACTGACGATAAACCGGGTCAAGCTTCATGTAGTCGAGCGTGTCGTGCATCCAGCCGAGGTTCCACTTGTACCAGAAGCCCAGGCCGCCCATTGCCGGTGGACGGGAAACGCCCGGGAAGTCTGTTGACTCTTCAGCCATGGTCACGGCGCCTTCCACCTGCTCGCCGATAATGCGGTTGGTGTTGCGCAGAAACTCAATCGCTTCGAGGTTTTCACGCCCGCCATACTCGTTTGGGATCCACTCACCCTCTTTGCGGCTGTAGTCGCGGTAGATCATCGACGCCACCGCATCGACGCGCAGGGCATCAATGCCGAAACGTTCGATCCAGTACAGCGCGTTCCCGACCAGGTAGTTTGACACTTCACGGCGACCGTAGTTGTAGATCAGCGTGTTCCAGTCCTGGTGATAGCCTTCGCGCGGATCGCTGTGCTCGTACAGCTTCGTACCGTCAAACTCTGCCAGCGCAAAATCATCCGACGGGAAGTGGCCCGGCACCCAGTCGAGGATCACGTTCAGTCCGGCGGCGTGCGCGGCATCAATGAAATAGCGGAAGTCATCGCGCGTGCCGAAGCGGCGCGTAGGCGCATATAGCCCGGTCGGCTGATAGCCCCAGCTACCGTCGAACGGGTGTTCGTTGATTGGCAGCAGCTCCAGATGGGTAAAGCCCATCCATTTGGCGTACGGCACCAGCTGGTCCGCCAGCTCGCGATAGCTCAGCCAGAAGTTGTTATCGGTGTGGCGACGCCAGGAGCCGAGATGCACTTCATAGACGGAGATCGGCGCATCAAAGCGGTTGGCCTGCTTGCGCTCCTCGCTCTGGACAACCTTCTCCGGCAGGCCGCAAATCAGCGAGGCGGTATTCGGGCGCAGTTCGGCCTCAAAGGCGTACGGGTCGGATTTAATACGCAGCTTGCCGTTGGCATCGATCATCTCGAATTTGTAGAGCTGACCGTTGTGCGCGCCGGGGATAAACAGCTCCCAGATGCCGGTTTCCCGGCGCAGGCGCATGGGGTGACGACGACCGTCCCAGTAGTTGAACTGCCCGACGACGGAGACGCGCTGGGCGTTTGGCGCCCATACGGCAAAGCGCGTGCCGGTGATACCGTCCATGGTATCCGCATGGGCACCCAGCGTTTCGTAGGGGCGTAAATGGGTCCCTTCGGACAGCAGCCAGGCGTCCATCTCTTTTAAGAGCGGGCCGAAGCTATAGGGATCATCAATCAGGTTTTGCTGACCGTGCCAGATAACGGCAAGCTGATAACGAAAAGGATTTTTACGGCGGGGCATGACGCCCGAGAAGAAGCCACGCGAGTCGAGGCATTCCAGATTACCCACCTTGCGGCCGGTTTTGGGTTCGATAACCCACACTTCTGTTGCATCCGGTAACAGCGCCCGAACTTCCAGTCCGGCCTCTGTACGGTGCATCCCTAGCACAGAAAAGGGGTCGGCAAAGTGACCCGCAATAAGCGCATTAATCACGTCTCTCGAAATACGATCGGACATGGTATTCATCCTGTTTTTTTATGTCGCCCTTTTTACGCGCTCCGGGACGACTTTTAATGTGACCTAAACGGTGCAGTTAATCCTCTCTGCTCCGCCCTACCCTCAGGTGAGAAATAAATCTTCCTTAAAGCATAGCCAACGTCGTGGGCCCTCCTGATAAAAAATAAGACATCTGCGTTTTACTCCATGTAGTACGCAAAAAAAGGGGGTGACATTCACCCCCGGTGTTTAACAAATTAATACGCCAGCTGGCGCAGCATGCGGCGCAGCGGCTCGGCGGCACCCCAAAGAAGCTGGTCGCCAACGGTGAACGCGGAGAGGTACTCCGGTCCCATGTTCAGCTTGCGCAGGCGGCCAACCGGGGTGGTCAGCGTGCCGGTAACGGCTGCCGGGGTCAGTTCGCGCATGGTGATATCGCGATCGTTTGGCACCACTTTCGCCCACGGGTTGTGCGCGGCCAGCAGCTCTTCCACGGTCGGAATAGACACATCTTTTTTCAGTTTAATGGTGAAAGCCTGGCTGTGGCAGCGCAGCGCGCCGATACGCACGCACAGACCGTCAACCGGAATGGTGTTCGCGGTGGCGAGGATTTTGTTGGTCTCAGCCTGGCCCTTCCACTCTTCGCGGGTCTGGCCGTTATCCAGCTGTTTGTCGATCCACGGGATCAGACCGCCGGCCAGCGGTACGCCAAAGTTATCCACCGGCAATTCGCCACTGCGGGTGAGCTGAGTGACTTTACGCTCGATATCGAGGATCGCGGACGCCGGGTTTGCCAGCTCAGTCGCGACGCTCTGGTGCAGCTGGCCCATCTGGGTCAGCAGCTCGCGCATATGACGCGCGCCGCCGCCGGACGCCGCCTGATAGGTCGCTACGGAGACCCACTCCACCAGATCCTGTGCGAACAGGCCACCGAGGGACATCAGCATCAGGCTGACGGTGCAGTTACCGCCAACAAACGTTTTCACGCCGTTGTTCAGGCCGTCGGTAATGACATCCTGGTTAACCGGGTCGAGAATGATGATGGCATCGTCTTTCATACGCAGCGAAGAGGCCGCGTCAATCCAGTAGCCCTGCCAGCCGCTTTCACGCAGCTTCGGATAAATTTCGTTGGTATAATCGCCGCCCTGGCAGGTCACAATAATGTCGAGTGCCTTCAGCGCTTCCAGATCGTAAGCATCCTGCAACGTGCCTGTGGTACCACCAAAGGACGGTGCAGCCTGGCCGAGCTGGGAAGTGGAGAAGAAGACCGGGCGGATGGCGTCGAAATCGCGCTCTTCAACCATGCGTTGCATGAGTACAGAGCCGACCATACCGCGCCAGCCGATAAAACCAACGTTTTTCATAGCATTTTTTTCCTGCAAGGGGTGTGTGCTGATTGTGCAAGCCAGTATTGAACTGGGATATGCTTCACATTACAAAATGCTGCCAAAGTCGCAAGCGAAATTAATCGATGATTGCCCGGCAATCAGAAAAAGTGCTAATCATCGCAATGACCACAATAAGTATCAGGGATAATTTAAGATGAGTGAAATCATTTCCGCAGCGGTTTTATTGATCCTGATTATGGATCCGCTCGGTAATCTGCCGATCTTCATGTCGGTGCTGAAGCACACCGAGCCGAAGCGCCGTCGGGCGATCATGATCCGCGAGCTGCTCATCGCCCTGCTGGTGATGTTTATCTTCCTGTTCGCCGGTGAAAAAATCCTCGCTTTCCTGAACTTACGTGCCGAAACGGTCTCCATTTCCGGCGGGATCATTTTGTTCCTGATTGCCATAAAGATGATTTTCCCGAGCGCGGAAGGCAGCAGCAGCGGCCTGCCTGCGGGTGAAGAACCGTTTATCGTGCCGCTGGCGATTCCGCTGGTCGCCGGGCCAACGATTCTGGCGACGCTGATGCTGCTGTCGCATCAGTACCCGAATCAGATGAGCCACCTGGTCATTGCCCTGCTGATCGCCTGGGGCGGGACATTTATTATCCTGTTGCAGTCATCGCTGTTCCTGCGCCTGCTGGGCGAGAAAGGGGTGAACGCCCTTGAGCGCCTGATGGGGCTGATTCTGGTGATGATGGCGACGCAGATGTTCCTGGATGGGATCCGGGCATGGATGAAAGGGTGAAGATGTAAAAAAGCCGGGTGGCGCTTACGCTTACCCGGCCTACGGGACCTGATTTTTTTGTAGGTCGGGTAAGGCGAAGCCGCCACCCGACAAAATACGGTCTCGTTAGCTCAGCAGCGTAAACGCAATCATCCCGACAACCGCACCCGTCGTGCCGAGGATAGTTTCCATCAGCGTCCAGGTTTTCAGGGTTTGCGCTTCGGTTGCGCCGGTAAATTTACCGAACAGCCAGAAGCCTGCGTCGTTCACGTGAGATACCACAATTGAACCGCCCGCGATACAGATAGAGAGCGCCGCCATCTGCGCGCCGGAGTAGTTCAGCTGTTCAATCACCGGCATCACCAGCCCCACCGCGGTTAAGCACGCCACGGTCGCGGAGCCCTGAATGATACGCACCGCCGCGGCCAGCACGAAGCAGGTGACCGCAATCGGCAGGCCCATTCCGGTCAGCGCTTCGCCCAGCGCCGGGCCAACGCCGGAATCCACCAGCACCTGCTTGAACACGCCGCCCGCCCCGATCACCAGCAGAATAATCCCCGCCGGTTGTAGCGCGGCACCGCATATCTCCATCACGCGATCTTTTGGCATGCCCTGACGCATCGCCAGGCCGTAAATCGCGACCAGACACGCCACCAGGATCGCAGTGAACGGATGGCCAATAAATTCGAACCATTCGTAAGCGGTTGACCCCACCGGCACAAAACGCGCAGCGATGGTTTTCAGGCCCACCAGCACCAGCGGCAGCAGGATCAGCGACAGACTGAAGCCGAAGGACGGCATTTTGCCCTCGCCCAGGTGCGGCTCGGAGATGTCATCCGGAATGTGCAGCTCAACGTAACGGCTAATGAAGTTGCCCCACAGCGGACCGGCGATAATCATCCCCGGGATCGCCGCACACAGGCCAATCAGGATCATCCAGCCAAAGTCAGCATGCATCTGGGAAGCCAGCAGCATCGGCGCAGGCCCCGGCAGCAGAAACGCCGCCGCCGCCGCCACGCCCGCAAACAGCGGAATGACCAGCTTCACGAGGTTGGTACCGGTATGGCGTGCCATGGAGAACGCCACGCTAATCAGCAGCACCACCGCCACTTCAAAGAACAGCGGCAGCGCGCAAATCAGACCAGCCAGACCAATCGCGTAGTGCGCACGGCTGTGTCCGAAGGATTTCAGCATCTTGACGGCAATCTGATCGACCGCGCCCGTCTCGTGCAAAATCTTGCCAAACATCGCGCCGAGCGCGACTACGATGGCCAGGAAGCCGAGCGTGCCGCCCATCCCTTTTTCCATCGTCGCCGCAATTTTGTCGAGCGGCATTCCGGAAAAGAGACCGGCACCAATAGAAACCACCATCAAAGCAACGAAGGCGTGCATACGTGCCTTCATCACTAAAAACAGCAGCAGCAATACGGAACCCACTGCTGTCAAAACTAGCGTTAATGTACTCAAAACTTACTGCCTTTTATTAATAACCTCGATGGTGCTGGCAACAACACCTTCCAGCGGCTGATCGATATCAACCACTAAGACATCCTGCTCGTCAGCCCCCGGCTCCTGCAACGCTTCGAACTGCGTTACCAGCATCTGGGTTTTGAAGAAGTGGCCTTTACGCGCCTTCAGGCGGCTTTCAATTACCCCGAAATCGCCTTTCAGGTAGATGAAAGAGAGGTTCGGGTTGCCATCGCGCAGCAGGTCGCGATAGGTTTTTTTCAGCGCGGAACAGACTATCAGGGAGACTTTATTGGTGCGCTGCATCGCGAACGCGGCATCATTCAGCGCCTGCAACCAGGGTTTGCGGTCGTCGTCATTCAGCGGCTCGCCGGAAGCCATTTTCATGATGTTGCTGCGCGGATGGAGGAAGTCACCATCAAGAAACGCAGCCTGGAGTTGATGCGCCACTTCGCTCGCCACGGCAGATTTACCGCTACCGGACACGCCCATCAGGACGTAAACGTGGTGATCGTGATTAGTCGTGCTCAAAGGGTGTCCCTCAGTCAATTGTTACGGGTAACAGTTATCGGTAACATTGTCCTGCCGGGGCATAAGAGAAGCAATATCCAAACGTGCGTGAAGTGAATAAGTGTGAGCTACTTCAAATTTGTCGGATTAAATAGATCCACCCGGTGACAAGGTGAAACCTAAATCTAACATTTTAGGGGTAACTGCCTCACCACGAATGCGCGCCAGCAGGCGTTCTGCACCAATGCGGCCCATGCGTTCACGCGGGGTCAGGACGCTTGCCAGACGCGGCTCCATCACCTGGCCAATGTCGTGGCCGTGGAAGCCGGCAATCGCCATATCATCCGGGATTTTTAAACCCAGACGCTGACACTCAAACGCGGCGCCGACCGCAAGGTCATCGTTGGTACAGAAAATACCGTCCAGTTGCGGATACTCGCGTCGCGCCTGACGCATCAGCTCAATACCCGACGTATAAGAGGAAGATTGCTCCACCATCACGCTGTACGGGGTTAAACCGGCGTCGAGCATCGCCTGCTCGTATCCCTTCTGTTTGATGATAGTACGTTCATCCAGACGCGCACCCAGATAGGCCACATGGCGATGACCGCGGGCGATGATCGCCGCCGTCATCTGACGCGCCGCTTCAAAGTTATCGAACCCCACGGCGATGTCGAGGCACGGCGACTGGCTGTCCATCAGCTCCACCACCGGAATGCCTGCCACTTCAATCATTTTCAGCGTGCGCGGGGTGTGAGTACGTTCCGTTAAAATCAGGCCGTCGATGTTCCAGGAAAGCATCGATTCAAGACGTTCCTCTTCCAGTTCCGGCTTGTACCCATAGTGGGCGAGCATGGTCTGATAACCAAAGGCATCGGTCACGCTTTCGATGCCACGCAGCACTTCAGCGAAAACCTGGTTGGTTAAGGAAGGAAGCAGGACGCCCACCGCACGGCTGGTCGCATTAGAGAGAATATCGGGCGCGCGGTTGGGGATATAACCCAGTTCATCAAGGGCGGCGGCAATCTTGCCACGCAACGCCACGGAAACCTGCTCCGGGTTACGTAAAAAACGGCTGACCGTCATTTTGGTCACACCGACGCGATCGGCGACATCCTGAAGTACGGGGCGTTTCTTTTTCATCGTCCTGAGAAATCTTGAAGTGAGAGATTTGCTCAGTTTATCACGGACAAAGCTCAACCTTCCCCGTTTAAAGGGAAGGTTGAGAAATTATTTAGACCGGCGGCAGATCAAACAGCAGAATTTCACTTTCGCTGTCGGCATGCACGGAGAGCGCCTGCTCATCCCAGACTGCCAGGCCATCGGCGGTGGTGGCTTTGGTGCCGTTGATGGACACCTCGCCTTTCACCACCTGGATCCAGACGCGGCGGTTGGCGGCGATCTGGTGCACAGACTGTTCATCTTTCGCCAGCGCCCAGCGGTACAGCTCCATATCCTGATGCACTTTCAGGGAACCTTCACGCGCATCCGGGGAGAGCACCAGCTGTTTACCCTGTTTCGCATCGAAGCGGCGCTGTTCGTAGCGTGGCGTGATGCCGGTCTCTTCTGGAATGATCCAGATTTGATACAGGTGCAGTTTTTCCGTTTTGCTCGGGTTGTACTCAGAGTGACGCACCCCGGTCCCCGCGCTCATAATCTGGAACTCGCCCGCCGGAACCTGCTCTTTATTGCCCATGCTGTCCTGGTGCTCAACCGCCCCTTCCAGCACATAGGTCAGGATTTCCATGTCCTTGTGCGGGTGGGTACCGAAGCCCTGGCCTGCATCAATCACGTCGTCGTTAATGACGCGCAGCGCGGAGAAGCCCATGAAGTTCGGGTCGTAGTAGTCGGCAAACGAGAATGAATGCCATGAGTCCAGCCAGCCATGATTCGCGTGACCACGTTCGTTTGCTTTGCGTAAGTAGATCATTGTTTTCACCCTCAGTTCGTTTCGATGGAGTAAGTGTGGACGCAAACGCTCAGGGATCATAGAGGGTGAAAATTGACTCCTCTGTTCAAAAATTTAGAACAAGCGCAAAGGAGCCATTTTTGCTTATCTGGCGAGGGTTACCGTGGCAGGGGAAGCCTGTTCGAAGGCCCGTTCAAGGATTTCCAGGTTCGTCAGAACGTCAGATTCATTGACGTAATTCGGCGTGCCGCTGGAGAGGGTTTCATACAGCGCATCGTAGACGCGTCCATAATCGCCCGTTTCCGGCTTCAGCTCTTCCCTGACCGTCAGGCCCTCGTCGTTCACGTACTCCAGCACGCCCACGGAATCATCTGCCGCAAAGCCCGGTTCGCCCGGCATGATGTTGGCCTTCAGGCTGGTCTCCTGCTGGTCGATGCCGTACTTGATAAATGAGCCTTTCTTGCCGTGAACGATAAATTTCGGGTAGTCGATTTTCACCAGATGACTGGTTTTGACGATGGCTTTCAGGTCGCCGTAGAACAGTTGTGCTTCGAAGGTATCGTCCGGATTGGCCTTATTGCGCAGGCTGCGGATGTCGTACGCCACGTGGTCCGGGCGGCCAAACAGGGAGATGATCTGGTCCATGGTGTGTACGCCCAGACCGTAGAACGAACCGTCCTGCGGCAGGCCGGGTTTGGTTTCTGCCACAGGGCGGTAGTAATCGAAGTGGCTTTCGATTTCAACGATCTCGCCGAGCTTGCCGCTTTCGATTGCCTTTTTTGCCGTCAGGAAGCAGCTGTCAAAGCGACGGTTCTGGTACGGCGTGACGGTCAGCCCTTTGCTTTTCGCCAGCGCAAAGAGTTCCTTCGCTTCGACGATGGTCGGGGTGAACGGTTTTTCCACCAGCACGTTTTTACCCGCTTCCAGCGCGCGTTTCGCGTAGTCAAAGTGGCTGTCGGCGTGGGTACAGACCACCACCAGCTTCACCTGCGGATCATTTAACACTTCATCAAGATCGCTGGTGAAATGAATATGGGAATACTGCGGAGACTGCTCTTCTGGCTTCGCGCGGCGGCGATAGATATGGGCCACGTGCCAGGTCTCTTTTCGGTTAAGAACATACGGAAGGTGGTAACGCGTGGTGCTTTTGCCAAATCCAATAAATGCACAATGTAGTGTCATGGCTCAGTCCTTTTGGAAGGTTACTGAGTCTAACCATAACAAAAAAAAAGCCAGCGAGAAGCTGGCTAAAGTAATACTGGAAGCAATGTGAGCAATGTCGTGCTTTCAGGTTCCCGTAGGAGGTCTTCCTGAATGCAGAGCAATAATAATCATTCTCATTCGCACTTGTCCAACACTTTTTGCAAAAAATAGCGATTGACTCAACTTTTAAAGTCACTGATGTTGGAAGGGACTTTTAACTGACTGAGGAACAAGGAATGAGTGAGATAGTGATACGCCACGCTGAACCGAAAGATTACGACGCCATTCGTCAGATCCACGCCCAGCCGGAGGTGTACCACAACACGCTACAGGTTCCTCATCCCTCAGAGCAGATGTGGCATGACCGGCTAACCGATCAGCCCGGTATCAAGCAGCTTGTCGCCTGTATTGATGATACCGTCGCCGGGCATCTGTGCATTGCCGTAGCCCAGCGTCCGCGCCGCAGCCACGTTGCCGATTTTGGAATTTGTGTGGGTGCGCAGTGGCAAAACCGGGGCGTCGCCAGCGCGCTGATACGCACCATGATTGATATGTGCGACAACTGGCTGCGCGTCGACCGCATCGAGTTAACGGTGTTTGTCGATAACGCACCGGCAATCGCGGTGTACAAAAAGCACGGGTTTGAGATTGAAGGCACCGGCAGGCGCTACGCCCTGCGCAACGGCGAGTACGTGGACGCGTATTATATGGCGCGGATGAAGTAACCCCTCACCCCGACCCTCTCCCCGAAGGGGCGAGGGAGAAAAGACCGCACCGTGCAATCCCCTCTCCCCTATGGGGAGAGGGTTAGGGTGAGGGGAGCCCTCAATACCCCGCCGTTAAATCATCCACCGACCGCGGATCCGACGCGCCAAACAGTGCCCCGTCCGGCCCGACCATAATGCTCTGGGTGCTGCCCATCGCCTCCTTCACCGCCACCTTCTGCCCGCGCTGCTCAAGCAGCTTGAGGGTATCCGGGCTAAAGCCCTTCTCCACGCGCAACTCGTCCGGCAGCCACTGGTGATGGAAACGCGGCGCATTGGTCGCTTCGGCGACGTTCATCCCAAAGTCGATGCTGTTCACTACCATTTGCAGCACGGTGGTGATAATCCGGCTCCCGCCCGGGCTGCCGGTCACCAGCCAGGTTTTGCCGTCTTTCACCACGATGGTGGGCGACATGGACGACAGCGGGCGCTTCTTCGGCCCGACCGCATTTGCATCGCCGCCGACCAGCCCGTAGACGTTCGGCACGCCCGGCTTGGCCGAGAAGTCATCCATCTCGTTGTTCAGCAAAATACCGCTGTTGCCCGCCACAATCCCGGTGCCGAAGGTGGTGTTGAGCGTGTATGTCACCGCCACCGCGTTTCCGTCTTTGTCCACGACCGAGAAGTGGGTGGTCTGGTTACTTTCATACGGCGCCAGCTTGCCCGGGCGGATCTCGCTGGACGGTTTAGCCTTGTTGATGTCGATCTCATCGGCAATCGATTTGGCATAGGCTTTGTTGGTCAGCGCCTGCCACGGCACCTTCACGAAATCCGGATCGCCAAGGTATTCCGAGCGGTCCGCGTAGGCGCGCTTTTCCGCCTCCGCCATCACCTGCATGGCATCGGCACTACCGAAGCCGAACTTGTGCATATCGAAGTTTTCCAGAATATTGAGGATCTGCACAATGTGAATGCCCCCGGAGGACGGCGGCGGCATGGAGAAGACCTCGTAGCCGCGATAGGTGCCGCTAATCGGCTCGCGCTCCACCGCCTTATATTCCGCCAGATCCGCTTTGGTGATCAGCCCGCCGTTCTTCTGCATCTCATCGGCAATCTGATCGGCAATCGGCCCCTTATAGAAGGCGTCCGGACCGTTTTCGGCAATCAGTTCGAGACTTTTTGCGAGGTTCTTCTGCACCAGCTTATCGCCCTTTTTCAGCGGCTCGCCGTCTTTCCAGAAGATAGCCTTGCTGTTTTCATGATTGGGAATAACTTCGCTGCCGTAGGTTTTGAGGTCGTCCGCCAGCGCGTCGTTGACGACGAAGCCGTCGCGCGCCAGCCTGATGGCAGGCTGTACCACTTTATTCAGCGGCAGCGTGCCGTATTTTTCCAGCGCCAGCGAGAACCCCGCAACGGTGCCCGGCGTGCCGGAGGCAAGGTGCGAGGTCAGGGATTTTTTACTGTCCGGATTGCCCTGATCGTCGAGGAACATATCGCGGGAGGCCTGATTCGGTGCCATCTCACGAAAGTCGATGGCCGTAGTTTTACCGTCTTTCGTGCGCAGCATCATAAACCCGCCGCCGCCCAGGTTCCCCGCCTGTGGATGCGTTACCGCCAGTGCGTACCCGACCGCGACCGCCGCATCCACCGCGTTACCGCCCTGTTTAAGAATATCGACGCCCACCTGAGTTGCCAGCGCGTCAACCGAGGCCACCATGCCGTGCGTCGCCCACACGGGATGAAAAACATCCTCCTCCACGCCGTAAGAGACCGGAGGAGCGGCGGGCGGGTTGGCCGCCACGGTAAATGTGCCGCCTGCCATAAGCGCAGCGATGGCGACCCAGCGCAAAAAGGTTTGTTTCATCATTATTGTTCTCCAGGTGAAGGGGCCTATATTCCCCGCTTAAGCCTGGTTCACAACTCTTAAAAAATCATCGTTATGCCGGAATCAGGATAAACTTAAGAGAAGCCTCAAAGGAGGAGATAACCATGAAACGATTACCGATCCTGATCGCGCTGCTTCCGTTCGCCGCGCTCGCACAGCCGATAAACACGCTGAACAACCCGAACCAGCAGGGCTATGTCATTCCGAGCCAGCAGCGTATGCAGACGGAGATGATGAGCCAGCAACAGCAGCAGAAAGGGATGCTTAATCAGCAGTTAAAGACGCAGACCCAGGTGCAGCAGCAGCACCTGCAAAACCAGATGAACGCTAATACCCAGCGCGTGCAGCAGGGCCAGATGCGCGAGCAGCCGCTGTCAAACTCAAACGGTGGGATGTTAGGGGGCGGGGTGTCGCAAAGCAGCGGTCAGCAGCATATGCTGCCGACCCAGCAGAACGGCAGTATGCTTAATAAATAAAGTTCGGCCCGATCTGGTCAATCGCATCGGTACAGATGCTGTCCACGCCCCAGCGCAGCAGCTCGGCTGCACGCTGGGGTTTGTTGACGGTGTAGACCAGGATATGCAGACCAGCCTCTTTCAATAGCGTCACGCGCGCTTCATCCAGCAGCTTATGGTTGAGGTGGATCGACACGCAACCTAAGCGGGCAGTCAGCGCGCGCCAGTCTTCTCGCCACTCATCCAGCAGCAGCCCGCGCGGCAGCTCTGGTACGGCCGCCTGTGCCGCTTCCAGCGCGTCGATGTCAAATGACGACAGCAGCGGTACCGTCATCCCTTCCCACAGCTCACGCGCGGCCAGCGCGATGACTTTGCCCGTCAGCGGCCCGGTGCCGGTGGTCGGTTTGATTTCGATGTTGGCCATCATGCCGTGCTGTCGGCAGCGGTCCGCCACTTCCGCCAGTAGCGGCAATGGCTCGCCTTTGAATTCGCCGCTGAACCAGCTTCCGGCGTCCACCTTCAGCAGATCGCGCCACGGCAGTTCGCCCGCCACGCCCCAGCCGTTGCTGGTGCGTTCAAGGTTGTCGTCATGCAGCAGGAAAATTTCGCCGTCCTTCGACAGCTTGGCGTCGAACTCGATCATCGTGTGGCCGTAGCGCGCGCCAGCGTCAATTGCCGCCAGGGTGTTTTCCGGCGCCAGTTTACCGCCGCCACGGTGGGCGACAATGTGGGGGTAAGGCCAGTTGCTCATACTCGTTGTCCTGTTTCACCGTCAAATAAGTGCAGGTGATTTTCCGGCATATGCAGCCACAGCGTGCTGCCTGCCTTCGGGCGCTCCTGATGCGGCAGGCGCACCACCAGCTTTTGTTCGCCCCAGCGTCCGTGCGCCAGGTTGTCTGCGCCCAGCATCTCCAGCGTGTCCATCACCAGCGGCACGCCGCCGTCCGCCTGAGACGTCAAACCAATATGCTCCGGGCGGATACCGAGCGTCATCTTACGCCCGGCGTAGCCACGATAGTACCAGTTGATCGGCAACGCCATCCCGCTTTCCAGCTCAAAATGGGTTCCTGCAGCATTGATCCGCCCGTCCAGCAGGTTCATCGCCGGGCTGCCGATAAAACTCGCCACAAAACGGCTGGCCGGTTTTTCGTAGACTTCCACCGGGGTGCCAATCTGCTCGGCGATGCCTTTGTTCATCACCATCACGCGCTGGGCGAGAGTCATGGCCTCTACCTGATCGTGGGTCACGTAGAGGGACGTGGTTTTCAGGCGGCGATGCAGCTGCTGTAGCTCAAGGCGCATCTGCACGCGCAGCTTGGCGTCGAGGTTTGACAGCGGTTCGTCGAACAGAAAGACCGCCGGATCGCGCACGATGGCGCGCCCCATCGCCACGCGCTGACGCTGGCCGCCCGAAAGCTCACGCGGGCGACGCTTGAGCAGGCCGTCAAGCTCCAGAATGCGCGCGGCTTCTTTCACGCGCTCCTCGATATGGCCTTTGCCCATGCCGCGAATTTTCAGCCCCCAGGCCATGTTCTCTTCCACGCTCATGTGCGGATAGAGGGCGTAGTTCTGGAACACCATCGCGATGCCGCGATCTTTGGGTTCCATCTCGGTAACGCGCTGGCGGTCAATCCAGATATCCCCGGACGTCACGCGTTCCAGCCCCGCCACCATGCGCAGCAGCGTGGATTTCCCACAGCCGGACGGACCGACCATGACGATAAATTCCCCGTCCGCCACGTCGAGCGTCAGCGGCTGAATGACCTGGGTTTTGCCGTCCCAGCTTTTGGTTACTGCCTGTAATTTTAAACCTGCCATCTTATTTCTCACTGTCCACTAAACCACGCACAAACGCACGCTGCATGGCTAAAACGATAACGACCGGGGGGATAAGGGTGAGCAGCATCGCCGCCATTACCTGGTTCCAGAGGGTGGTGCCTTCGCCGGTGGCGATCATGCCTTTGATGCCTGCCACGGCGGTGCCGAGGTTGACGTCCTGAACGATCAGCAGCGGCCACAGGTACTGGTTCCAGCCGTAGATAAAGGTGATCACAAACAGCGCCGCAAGGTTGGTTTTCGACAGCGGCAGCACGATGTCGCGGAAGAAGCGCATCGGCGAGGCGCCGTCAATACGCGCGGCTTCAATCAGCTCATCCGGCAGGGTCATAAAGAACTGGCGGAACAGGAAGGTGGCGGTCGCCGAAGCCATCAGCGGCAGGGTTAAGCCCGCGTAGCTGTCGAGCATCTTCAGGTTGGCGATCACCTCCACCGTCGGGAAGATACGCACCTCCACAGGCAGCATCAGAGTGATGAAAATCATCCAGAAAAACAGGTTACGCAGCGGAAAGCGGAACCAGACGATGGCAAACGCCGAGAGCATCGACACCGTGATTTTGCCGACGGTGATGCCGAACGCCATGATGAAACTGTTGAGCATCATCAGCCAGAACGGCGCGCTGTTGGCCCCCACGCCCTGGGTCCAGATAGTTTTCATGTTCTCGAAAAGATGCCCGCCGGGGACGAGCGTCATCGGCGTGTCGAACACCGCTTTGGTGTCCAGCGTGGCGGCGACGAAGGCCACGTACAGTGGAAACAGGATGACGAGGATGCCCAGGATCAGCAGGGTATGGCTGAAAATCGTCAGCCCGCGACGGTTCTCAATCATTGGTAGCGCACCTTACTTTCGACATAGCGGAACTGCACCACCGTGAGGATGATGACGAGGAACATCAGCACCACGGACTGGGCGGCAGAGGCAGAGAGATCAAGCCCGGCAAAGCCTTCGCGGTAAATTTTATAAATCAGCGTGGTCGTCGCCTGTACCGGACCGCCCGCAGTGGCGGCGTCGATCACCGGGAAGGTGTCGAAGAAGGCGTACACCAGGTTTACCACCAGCAGGAAGAAACTCACCGGGGCGATCAGCGGCAGCGACAGCCGGAAGAAGCGGCGCACTGGCCCTGCGCCGTCAATCGCGGCGGCCTCCACCAGCGAACGCGGGATAGACTGTAGCGCGGCGAAGAAAAACAGGAAGTTATAGCTGATCTGCTTCCACACCGAGGCGAACACCACCAGGAACATGGCCTGACCGCTGTTCTGGGCGTGGTTCCAGTCATAGCCAAACTCGCCCAGGAAGTGGGTAATCAGCCCGCGCCCCGGGTTAAACAGGAAGATCCACAGCACGGCGGCCACGGCGGGAGCCACAGCGTAAGGCAGCAGCATCAGGGTCTGATACAGACGGCTGCCGCGCACTACGTAATCCACCAGCGCGGCGAAGAACAGCGACGCGACGAGACCGCTCACGGTGACCAGCGCGCTGAATTTGATCGTCGTCCAGAAGGAGTCCAGGTAGTAGCTGTCATGGAACAGCGCGGTAAAGTTGTCCAGCCCGACAAACTGGCTGGAAAGCCCGAACGGATCGACGCTTTGTACCGAGTACCACAGCGCTTCGCCCGCAGGCCAGATAAAGAAGATAACGGTGATGACCAGCTGCGGCGCGACCAGCAGGTACGGCAGCCAGCGGGAACGGAACACCGGACGGGATGATGACATAGGTTAGCTCAAGTAGGTTTTCGCCCCTCACCCCGGCCCTCTCCCCATAGGGGCGAGGGAGAAAAGACGGCTCCGTGCAGTCCCCTCTCCCCTATGGGGAGAGGGTTAGGGTGAGGGGTAAGGTTTTAATTACGATTTCGTCGACTGCTCAAAGCGGCGTAACAGTTGGTTGCCGCGCTCTACCGCTGAATCCAGCGCCTGCTGTGGCGTTTTCTTCCCGGTCCAGACGCTTTCCAGCTCTTCATCAACGATGGTGCGGATCTGCGGCATGTTGCCCAGACGCAGGCCTTTGGTGAACGGCAACGGCGGCTTGTTCAGCATCTGACGCGTCGCGATGTCCGCGCCCGGGTTCTTGCTGTAGAAGCCCTGCTCCCGGGTCAGGTCGTACGCGGCTTTGGTGATCGGCAGGTAGCCGGTCTTCTGGTGCCACTCGGCGGCGTTTTCCGGCTTCGCCAGGAAGTCGAGGAACTCGGCCACGCCTTTGTAGGTGCCGTTGTCTTTACCCTGCATCACCCACAGGCTCGCCCCGCCGATGATGGCGTTCTGCGGCGCGCCTTTTACATCAGCGTCGTACGGCATCATGCCCACGCCGTAGTTGAATTTGGCGTAGTGACGGATGTCCGCCAGCGAACCGGAAGACGCGGTAGTAATGGCGCAGTCACCGTTGTAGAACTTCTCGGTGGATTCGTCTTTGCGCCCGAAATAGCTGAAGTCACCCTTCTTGTTCAGATCGGCCAGCAGCGCGATGTGCTTCACCTGCTCCGGCTTGTTAAATTCCAGAACCGCGGCGGTGCCATCGAAGCCGTTGTTTTTGGTGGCAACCGGCAGGCCGTGCCAGGCGCTGAAGTTTTCAATCTGGATCCAGCCCTGCCAGCCGCTGGCGTAGCCGCACTTCATCCCCGCCGCTTTCAGCTTCGCGGTGTACTCCGCCAGATCCTGCCAGGTTTTTGGCGGCTGTTCCGGATCTAAACCGGCTTTTTTGAAGGCATCTTTGTTGTAGTACAGCACCGGCGTGGAGCTGTTAAACGGTTGGGACAGCAGGTGGCCGGTTTTGGAATCGGTGTAGTAACCGGAGACGGTCGGCACAAACTGGGATTCGTCAAAGTTGATGCCCGCGTCTTTGAACACTTCATAGACCGGCTTGATGGCTTTGGAGGCCATCATGGTCGCGGTGCCGACTTCATAAACCTGTAACAGGGCTGGCGCATTGCCGGTACGGAAGGCGGCGATGCCCGCGCTCAGGCTCTGCTCGTAGTTGCCTTTGTACACCGGCACAATTTTGTAATCCGGGTGGGTGTCGTTGAAACGTTGCGCCAGGGAGTCAACCTCTTTACCCAACTCCCCTTCCATAGAATGCCAGAACGGAATGGTGGTCACAGCCATTGCGTTCGCCGCAAAAGCCAGACCGATTGCCAGACCCAAAGCGGTGTGTCGTAACGATGTCATTGTCATCTCTCTTATTATGCCGGATGCGCGATATCACGCGTTTTGTGCTCGCGAG
Organism: Enterobacter cloacae complex sp. 402C9; assembly: GCF_050030745.1. Classification (NCBI taxonomy): domain Bacteria; kingdom Pseudomonadati; phylum Pseudomonadota; class Gammaproteobacteria; order Enterobacterales; family Enterobacteriaceae; genus Enterobacter; species Enterobacter cloacae complex sp. 402C9. The sequence continues at coordinate 4,379,147 of NZ_JBLGUW010000001.1, forward strand.
GTAACATGACATGCTCGAATGACAGAAAAATAACTGTTTGTTTACAGATAGGTGACAGCCAGGCGTCAGAGGGATGATGGTTGTGTGAAGGGGTTAATATGAAAAAAAGCCGGGTGGCGGCTTCGCCTTACCCGGCCTACATGGTATCCGTAGGCCCGGTAAGCGCAGCGCCACCGGGCGATACAGACGGCTTAGCCGCCCAAATACGCGCTCCGCACCGCTTCGTTCGCCAGCAGCGCATCGCCGGTATCGGAGAGCACCACGCGGCCGTTCTCCAGCACGTAGCCACGGTCAGCGAGCTTCAGCGCCTGGTTGGCGTTCTGCTCGACGAGGAAGATGGTCATCCCCTCTTTGCGCAGCTGCTCGATGGTGTCGAAAATCTGCTGAATGATGATAGGCGCCAGACCGAGCGACGGTTCATCCAGCAGCAGCAGACGCGGCTGGCTCATCAGCGCGCGGCCAATCGCCAGCATCTGTTGCTCCCCGCCGGACATGGTGCCCGCGCGCTGAATTCGCCGCTCCCACAGGCGCGGGAAGAGTTCGTATACCCATTTGATGCGGGTCTGGTATTCATCCCGGTGGGCGAAGAAACCGCCCATCGCCAGGTTCTCTTCGACCGTCATGCGCGAGAACACGCGACGCCCTTCCGGGACGATCGCTACCGCTTCACGCATAATTTTAGCCGTCTGCCAGTCGGTAATATCTTTGCCGTCAAACACAATCCGCCCGCAGGTGGCGCGCGGATCGCCGCACAGGGTGCCGAGCAGCGTGGTTTTCCCCGCGCCGTTGGCGCCAATCAGGGTGACGATCTCGCCCTGATTGATATGCAGGCTGACGTCGTGCAGCGCCTGGATCTTGCCGTAGTGCGCATTGACCTTGTCGAACGTTAACATCGCTTTTTCCATCTTATGCCTCACCAAGGTATGCGCGGATCACGTCCGGGTTGCTGCGGATCTCTTCCGGCGTGCCGTTCGCCAGCGGCGTGCCCTGGTTAACCACGTAGATACGGTCCGAAATGCCCATCACTAGCTTCATGTCATGCTCAATCAGCAGGATGGTGGTGTCGTGATGATCGCGAAGCTCGGCAATCAGCTCGTCCAGCTCTTTGGTCTCTTTCGGGTTAAGGCCCGCCGCCGGTTCGTCGAGCATCAGGATCTCCGGCTGGGTCACCATGCAGCGCACGATCTCAAGGCGACGCTGGTCACCGTAGGCGAGGTTGCTCGCCTGACGGTTGGCGTGCTGGAGCAGGCCGATACGGTCGAGCCAGGTGGCGGCGCGATCGAGCGCCTCCTCCTGCGCGCGGCGGAAGGCCGGGGTTTTCAGCAGGCCGGAAAAGAGGCCGGTTTTGAGCTGCTGATGTTGCGCCACCAGCAGGTTCTCAATCACCGTCATCTCCCGGAACAGACGCACGTGCTGGAAGGTACGCACCACGCCCATGCGGGCAATCTGCTGGCCCGGTAGCCCTTCGAGGTGCTGGTCGCGCAGCATGATGGTGCCACCTGTCGGCTTGTAAAAACCGGTCAGGCAGTTGAATACTGTGGTTTTCCCTGCGCCGTTCGGGCCAATCAGGGAGACAATCTCTTTCTTATGCAGATCCAGATTCACGTTGTTGACCGCCAGCAGGCCACCAAAACGCATCATCAGACCGTTAACGGATAATAATGGCTGACTCATGCCTGCTCTCCTTTCGCTTCCGCGCTCTTAAGCTTCAGCTGTGGACGCGTCATCGGCAGCAAGCCCTGCGGACGCCAGATCATCATCAGCACCATCAAGCCACCCAGCATCAGCATGCTGTATTCGTTAAAGTCGCGCATCAGCTCGCGCGAGACCACCAGCAGGATGGCCGCGAGGATCACGGCGAACTGGGAACCCATCCCGCCGAGCACCACAATCGCCAGCACGAAGGCCGATTCGGCAAAGGTGAACGATTCCGGGCTGACGAAGCCCTGACGCGCGGCAAACAGCGTTCCGGCGAAACCGGCAAACGCGGCGCTGATGGTAAACGCGGTCAGCTTGATACGGGTCGGATTCAGGCCCAGGGAACGGCACGCGATCTCATCCTCACGCAGCGCTTCCCATGCGCGGCCCAGCGGCATGCGCAGCAGACGGTTGATCACAAACAGGGTAATCACCACCAGCAGCAGCGCCACCAGGTAGAGCCAGATCACGCGGTCGGACGGGTCGTATTTGATGCCAAAGAAGTTGCTGAAGGTATCCCAGCCGCCTTCGCGGGCGGTACGGCTGAACTCCAGGCCGAAGAAGGTCGGTTTCGGGATCTGGCTGATGCCGTTCGGACCGCCGGTCACTTCGGTATTGTTGAGCAGCAGGATACGGACGATTTCGCCGAAGCCTAAGGTCACAATAGCCAGGTAGTCACCGCGCAGGCGCAGCACCGGGAAGCCGAGCAGGAAGCCCGCGGCGGCAGAGACCAGCCCCGCCAGCGGCAAACAGGTCCAGAAGCCGAGGCCGTAATAATGGTTCAGCAGCGCGAAGGTGTAGGCACCGATGGCGTAGAACCCGCCGTAGCCCAGCACCAGCAGGCCAGACAGCCCCACCACCACGTTCAGACCTAGCCCCAGAATCACGTAGATCATGGTCAGGGTGGCAATATCCACCGTCCCGCGCGATACCATAAACGGCCACGCCACGGCAGCCACCAGCAGCGCCACAAGGAACAGCTTCTGCTTCACGGTTGTACCGTCGATCGCCGGCAGGACGAATTTCGGCCCGGAGACGTTCTTCAGCGTCTTCTGGAACAGCGGACGCAGCAGCTGGAACAGGAACACCACGCCAGTACCGATAAACACCCACTGCCAGCGGATATCGGGGGCGGTATCCACCACCAGCTTCGTGCCGTCCAGCCCTAACTGGACGCCCATAAAGACGCCCGCCAGGACGAAGAACATGGCGGCAGAAAGCAGCGCCATCGCAAAATGCATCGGTTTCATACTTTCTCTACCTCCGGACGGCCCAGAATACCGGTAGGCATCACCAGCAGAACCAGAATCAGCAGGGCAAACGAGACCACATCTTTATATTCGGTGCTCAGGTACGCCGAGGAGAGCGCTTCGGCCACGCCCAAAATCAGGCCGCCAATCATCGCGCCCGGAATGCTGCCGATACCGCCCAGTACCGCGGCGGTGAAGGCTTTCATCCCGGCCATAAAGCCGATGTACGGGTTGATTACGCCGTAGAACTGGCCGAGCAACACGCCCGCCACCGCCGCCATCGCTGCACCGATCACGAAGGTCAGGGCAATCACGCGGTCGGTGTTGATCCCGAGCAAGCTCGCCATCTTCAGGTCTTCCGCGCAGGCGCGGCAGGCGCGTCCCATGCGGGAGTAGCGGATGAAAACGGTCAGGGCCAGCATCGCCAGGAAGGTCACAATCCAGATAACCAGCTGCATGGTGGTGACAGAGGCAGAGAAGTTTTCGCTGGCCCCCACAATCCACTGGCCGTTAAACAGGCTTGGCAGCGCCACGTCACGCGAACCTTCTGTCAGGCTGACGTAGTTTTGCAGGAAGATGGACATACCGATGGCGGAGATCAGCGCAATAAGGCGCTTGGAGCTGCGCACCGGCCGGTAGGCCACCCGTTCGATGCTCCAGCCGTAGGCGCTGGCAATCACAATCGCGCCGACAAACCCGGCGGCCACCAGCAACCAGCTGCTGTCGATGCCCATCATCATCAACGCGGCGATGATCATAAAGGAGACGTAGCTACCGATCATGTACACCTCGCCGTGGGCGAAGTTGATCATGCCGATAATGCCGTAAACCATCGTGTAGCCGATGGCGATCAGCGCGTAGGTGCTTCCCAGCGTGACGCCGTTAAACATCTGCTGCAAAAAGTAGAGAAACTGCTCGGACATAAGAAAACCTTTTTATACCCGCCCGGTAAACCGGGCGGTGGGATTATTATCTGGCGACCGAGGACGAACCGTCGGCGTGCCACTTAAAGACACCAAATTCAAATCCCTTCAGATCGCCTTTCTCATCCCAGTTCAGCGGCCCAATCACGGTGTTCGCCCCGTGTGCTTTTAAATCTTTCACCAGATCCAGCGGCTCTTTGCTGCCGGTGCGATCCATGGCCGTGGCCAGCGACTGCACGGCCGCGTAGGTGATCCAGACGTATGGGCCACTCGGATCTTTCTTCTGTGCCTTGAGCGCATCCACGATAGCTTTATTCGCCGGATCCTGGTCATAGCGTTTTGGCATCGTCACCAGCATGCCTTCGGCAGAATCGCCCGCGATGTTCGACAGGGAGGCATTACCGACGCCCTCAGGCCCCATAAACTGGGTTTTCAGACCGGTGGCGCGCGCCTGGCGCAACATCTGCCCCATTTCCGGGTAGTAGCCGCCGTAGTAAACGAAGTCGATATTCTCTTTTTGCAGGCGGGCGATCAGCGCGGAGAAGTCTTTCTCACCGGCGGTAATGCCGTCGAAGAAGACGATATTCGCCCCGCCTTTTTTCAGGCCGTCCTGTACGGAGCGCGCCAGGCCTTCACCGTACTGCTGTTTGTCATGAATGATGGCAATGCGCTGTGGCTTAACGGTTTCGAGGATGTATTTGGCGGCGGTTGGCCCCTGCGAGGAGTCCAGACCGGCGGTACGCATAATGTGCTGGTAACCGCGCTGGGTCAGTTCCGGGTTGGTGGCGCCCGGGGTGATCATCAGGATGCCTTCGTCTTCGTAGATATCAGACGCAGGCTGCGTGGAGGAGGAACACAGGTGCCCGATGACGTACTGGATACCGTCGTTAACGATTTTGTTAGCGACCGCGACGGCCTGTTTTGGATCGCAGGCGTCGTCATACTCCACGCCCACCAGCTTGTCGCCTTTGATGCCGCCTTTAGCATTGATATCTTTGATGGCCTGACGCGCGCCGTTGAACTCCATATCGCCCCACTGGGCAACGGGGCCGGACATCGCACCCACTACCGCAACTTTAATGTCGTCTGCCATAGCGGCATGCGAGATCGACAGTGCGACCATCCCCGCGATTAACGTCTTCGCGTTCCTTTTCATCTCAGAATCCCCATTCGTGAAGTGATGTATATATTTTGTTTTATTATGGTTAAAAAGCATTCTGTACTTTTAATGAACAACGCTATTTTTACCAGTGCCTTTAATGGTTTAGCGCAGGTTTTTAACAAAAACCAGACTAATATCTCTATTTTTCAGGCGATTAAGCAAAGATAATATTCTGAAATCAGACGGAGATAAACAAATAAAAGCGCAGTTTGCAGCATAAAATAACGGTACAAAGCGCCGAATAAATCACTACCATTCAGGTTAAAATTCTGCTTATTTTTCGATCCATGTGTTTTCAAACTGCCCATCGCGTTGCCAAAAAACTAATCACCTGGTAAATGGGAAGGAAAAGAGAAAGTGCCTGAGCAATTAAATTGAGTACACTGGCCGTACTCTTTTTGATTTGGACAAGCAGCTAATGAAACTGACTATCGTGCGTCTGGTGACCTTTAGCGACCAGGATCATATCGACCTGGGCAAGATCTGGCCGGAATATTCTTCTTCATCGCTGGCCGTCGATGAGAACCACCGCATCTATGCCGCGCGCTTTAACGAGCGCCTGCTGGCCGCCGTCCGCGTAACGCTGAGCGGCACGGAAGGGGCGCTGGACTCCCTGCGCGTGCGCGACGTGACCCGTCGTCGCGGGGTCGGGCAGTATTTGATTGAAGAGGTGATCCGCGAAAACCCGAGCGTGACCTCCTGGTGGATGGCCGACGTGGGCGTGGAGGATCGCGGCGTAATGGCGGCGTTTATGCAGGCGTTAGGGTTTACGGCGCAGGCGAACGGGTGGGAGAAGCGCTAAAAGAAAGCCGGGTGGCGGCTGCGCCTTACCCGGCCTACATTCATTATCTGCCGCATTTTCCCAGGCTGATTGTAGGCCCGGTAAGCGAAGCGCCACCGGGCAAAAGCGGGGCTCTGCGGCCTGATGCCCTCACCCCGGCCCTCTCCCACGGGGAGAGGGAGAAAACATTAAAAAAGGCAACTTACGTTGCCTTTTTGCTTTTATTTTGCGTCTGTCGCCGTGCCGTTGGCATGCCAGTCAAACACGCCGAACTCGAAGCCCTTCAGGTCACCCTTCTCATCCCAGGACAGCGGCCCCATCACGGTTTCCACCGAGTTCGCTTTCAGCCAGGTGGCAATCTCCGCCGGATCGGCTGACTGGTTCAGGCCCGCTTGCAGAGACTGCAACGCTGCGTAAGTGGTCCAGACGAACGCACCGCTTGGATCCTGTTTCTTCGCCTTGATGGCATCTACAACAGGTTTGTTCGCAGGCACCTGGTCGTAGTTTTTCGGTTTGGTCACCAGCAGCCCTTCAGCAGACTCACCCGCGATGTTAGACAGGGAAACGTTCGCCACGCCTTCTGGCCCCATGAACTGTGTCTTCAGACCCGCCGCACGCGCCTGACGCAGGATCTGCCCCATTTCCGGGTGGTAGCCGCCGTAATAAACGAAGTCGATATTCTCTTTCTTCAGACGCGCTACCAGAGTCGAGAAGTCTTTCTCACCGGCGGTGATACCGTCAAAGAACACCACGTTGGCATTCGCTTTTTTCAGGTTATCCTGCACCGCACGGGCCAGGCCTTCGCCGTACTGCTGTTTGTCATGAACAATCGCGATGCGCTGCGGCTTCACTTTTTCCACGATGTATTTCGCGGCGGTTGGCCCCTGATCCGAGTCCAGACCGGTGGTACGCAGGATCAGCTTATAGCCGCGCGCGGTCAGCTCTGGTGCCGTCGCAGCCGGCGTGATCATCAGAATGCCTTCGTCTTCGTAGATGTCAGACGCGGGCTGGGTGGAAGAGGAGCACAGGTGACCGATAACGTATTTGATCCCGTCATTTACCACTTTGTTCGCCACCGCGACCGCCTGTTTCGGGTCACAGGCATCGTCATATTTTACGATTTGCAGCTTTTCGCCCTTGATGCCGCCCTTAGCATTAATGTCTGCAACCGCCTGTTCCGCGCCCGTAAATTCCTGGTCGCCGTACTGTGCTACCGGACCGGACATCGCGCCCACCACGGCCACTTTAATATCGGCCTGCGCCATAGTGCTGAATGCCAACGCGATACATCCTGCCAGTAACGCTTTACCCTTCATGTTCATCCTGAGATTCCCCATTATTATGGTTATAACGATTGTTGTGATGTTGTTGTGTAGCGCTTTATTTCAATTATAGGCGTGCTGTTCGCGCTTTTTCAGCATACTCTGCTAAAACATACCCCATTTTTATGATTTTGGAATAGCTAATTTGAAATGAAAATATGATAAGCCCGACTGTCATTTCAGCCGGGCTTTTGGCTTTATCGTGTCAGCGAGGCGGAAATAATATCCAGCGCTTTACGGAACTGCGCTTCGGGGATGGTGAGCGGGTAGAGGAAGCGGATAACGTTGCCGTAGACGCCGCAACTCAAAAGCAGCAGCCCTTCGTTCAACGCGCGCTCCTGAACCTGACGGGTAAATTCCGGCGACGGCTGTCCGGTTTGCGGATCGGTAAATTCCACCGCCACCATCGAGCCCTGTCCACGGATATCGGCGATCCAGGGACAGCCATCCTTCGCTTTATTCAGCACCTCGACAAGATGATGGCCGAGATGAGACGCGCGCGTGCAGAGATCTTCCTCGTCAATCACGTCCAGCACCGCATGGGCCGCCGCAATCGCCAGCGGGTTACCCGCGTAGGTGCCGCCCAGTCCGCCCGGAGCGGGCGCGTCCATCACCTCTGCCCGGCCAGAGACGGCAGAGAGCGGCATTCCGCCCGCCAGGCTTTTCGCCATGGTGATCAGATCGGGCTTCACGCAGTGGTTTTCCATGGAGAATAGCTTGCCGGTACGGGCGAAGCCGGTTTGCACTTCGTCGGCGATCAGTAAAATCCCGTGGGTATCGCACAGGGCACGCAGCGCCTGCATAAAATCAGCGGGCGCGACGTTGAATCCGCCCTCGCCCTGAACCGGTTCAATAATGATTGCCGCCACCTGATCGGGCGCGATATCGGCTTTGAAGATGCGCTCCAGGCTTTTTAACGCTTCGGCGGTACTGACGCCGTGCAGGTTGTTGGGGAATTGCGCGTGGTACACCGAGCCGGGGAACGGGCCGAAGCCGAGCTTATAGGGCGCCACTTTGCCGGTCAGCGCCATGGTCATAAAGGTACGGCCGTGGAACGCGCCGCCGAAGGTGATAAGGCCGGGACGTCTGGTGTACGCCCGGGCAATTTTCACCGCATTTTCGACCGCTTCTGCACCCGTTGAGAAAAAGGCGGTTTTGGCTGGCCCCTCTATGGGTACGCGCTGGTTGATGCGCTCGGCAAGCGCCACATAACCTTCATAGGGGACGATCTGGTAAGCGGTATGGGTAAAGGCATGAAGCTGTTTTTCGATGGCGGCGATAACTTTAGGATGGCGATGCCCGGTATTCAGCACGGCGATCCCGGCGGCAAAATCAATATACTCGTTACCTTCTACGTCCCACACCGTGGCGTTTTCGGCTTTATCGGCATAGAAGTTACACATGACGCCGATACCGCGCGGCGTCGCCTGTAAACGCCGGTCGTTCAGTTCGTTATTTTTCACCCTGTCACCCTCTGAATGTCGCCTGCTTAGCGCATCAGTAAGTGTTTGCCAGGGGGAAGAAATTCGCCAGAGCGGGCGCTAAAAAAACAAAACCCCCAGACTCTCATCCAGGGGTTCTCGGTGTACTTCGAGGAAATTACGCTTCGATAGCGGCGCGAAGTTTTTTCATGGCGTTCTTCTCAAGCTGACGCACACGTTCAGCGGAGACGCCGTAGCGGTCGGCCAGTTCCTGCAACGTGGACTTGTTATCTTCGTCCAGCCAGCGGGCACGGATGATATCCTGGCTACGCTCGTCGAGGCCTTCCATCGCGAAGGTCAGCTTGTTTGCCGCCTGGTCTTCCCAGTTATCCTCTTCAATGCCGTCAGCAAAGTTAGAGGTTTTATCCTGCAGATACAGGACCGGGGCCATCGGCTGGCTGTCGGAGGCATCGTCGTCGGCAGACATATCAAACGTCATGTCCTGCGCGGCCATTCGGGATTCCATCTCGCGGACGTCTTTGCTGGAAACACCCAGCTCGCGCGCCACCATTTCCACTTCATCCTGATTGAACCAGCCCAGACGCTGCTTGGTTTTACGCAGGTTGAAGAACAGTTTGCGCTGCGCTTTCGTCGTAGCGACTTTCACAATACGCCAGTTACGCAGGACGTATTCGTGAATTTCCGCTTTGATCCAGTGCACGGCGAAGGAGACGAGTCGCACACCCACTTCCGGGTTGAAGCGACGTACCGCCTTCATCAGGCCAATGTTACCTTCCTGAATCAGGTCCGCCTGCGGCAGGCCGTAGCCCGCATAATTACGAGCAACGTGAACAACAAAGCGCAGGTGAGACAGGATCAGCGTTTTAGCTGCTTCCAGATCGCCCTGGTAATGCAGCTTTTCAGCAAGCTCCTTTTCTTCCTCAGCCGTTAACATCGGCCAGGTGTTCGCAGCCCGGATGTAAGATTCCAGGTTACCAACAGGGGCTAAAGCTAAAGTTTGCATTTCTTTGGTCATTCATTCCTCTCAATGTTTCTTCTGGTCCAGGTTGTCCCCGTCAGGCAACAACCATGCCAAAGCGTTTGAGCAACGAGATTAGCATTCACTCTTTTATCAGACAGTGATTTTATCCACAAGTTCCAGGTGCAACAGTGAATAAATTACGCACAAAATGTGACATGAAGATGATTACAGGGGAAGAGACAACAGGGACGCTTTCCCTGCAAGCGAACATCTCGGTGCAGGGAAAGATTATATCACGCTTTTATTAGTCGGGAGTAAAGTGGCGTAAATGTTGAACCGTTGCCAGCCATGCCGCCACCCAGCCGATCATGGAGCAGACCAGCAGCAACAGCAGGCACTCATCGAACCCTAAGCCACTGATATCAAACTTCGTTCCGAAAACCTGCGCCACCTCGGTGACGGCAGACGACAGCCGCATCACCAAAATTTCTGACAAAATCAATGAAAGAAATGCACCAGAAAAACCTAATAACGCGCCGCCATAGAGGAACGGGCGGAGGATGAAACCATCCGTTGCGCCAATCAGTTTCTGCACGTTGATGGTATCGCGACGGGCGAAGATGCTCAGGCGCACGCTGTTACCGATGACGAGGAACACCGCCGCCACCATCAGCACGCCGATCATCGCCGATACGCGCCCCACCAGCCCGGTCAGGGCGGCAAGACGGGCAAACCAGCTGTCGTCCATGCGCACTTCATCAATCCCATTGATGCGGGTAATGCGGTCGCGCAGGGTGTTGAGCGAATCGGTGCCCTGGAAATCGAGCTTCGGGATCACCACCGCCACGGCGGGCAGCGGGTTCTCTTCCAGCATATCCAGCGCGCCGCCGAACCCGGACCAGTTGCGGAATTCGCCCAGCGCTTCATCGCGGGAAAGATAGTTCACTTTCTCCACGCCCTGCTCGGCCTGAATCTGCCCCACTACCTGAGCCGCCGCGTTATCGTCGAGGGCTTTATCCAGATAAACGGTAATCTGCGGCGACGGATAGTACTGGGACGCCGCCTGGTTCACGTTTTTGTAAACCATGTAGCAGACGCTCGGCAGCGTCAGGGAGATGGCAATCACCATCACCGTCAGGAACGTCGCCAGCGGTTTGCTTTTTAGATCCTGCAACGCGCCCTGGAAGGCGTAGCGCACCTGTTCGTTGAAGACGTTGGTTTTACGGGAGTTCGGTTTCGGTGTCGCTTTGGCACGCTTAGGCGCATGGCGATTGCCGTCCCCGCCGCCCTGAGGCTTGCGGAAACGGTCAAACCGGTTGCTGAACTGCCGAATCTGGTTCATTGCATCACGCTTATTCACCGTGGCCTCCGTGCAAATGCCCGTCGCTCAGGGTCAGCATGCGGTACGAACGGCGTGAGATCAGCCCCATGTCGTGCGTCGCCATCAGTACCGTGACCCCCACGCGGTTAAATTCCTCAAACAGACGCAGGATCCCTTCAGAGAGGGCATCGTCCAGGTTACCGGTCGGTTCATCCGCCAGCAAGACGGCAGGCTTGTTCACCACCGCACGGGCGATGCCCACGCGCTGCTGCTCACCGCCGGAGAGCTGGATCGGGAAGTTCTTCGCTTTGTCCAGCAGCCCGACCTTATCCAGCGCCGCCGAAACGCGTCGGCGGATATCATCGTAACTGGCGCCGGCAATAATCAGCGGGATCGCGACGTTATCGAAAACCGTGCGATCCATCAGCAGGTGGTGATCCTGGAAAATCATGCCAATCTGACGACGCAGGAACGGCACTTCACGGTTCTTAAGACGGCTAATTTCATGGCCGCTGAACCAGATTTTCCCGGCACTTGGCCGCTCGATCCCACAGATCAGCTTGAGCAGGGTACTTTTCCCCGCGCCGGAATGGCCGGTCAGGAATGCCATCTCGCCTGGCTGGAGGTGGAATGTTACCCCCTGCAGCGCTTGTCTCCCGCCGAGATAGGCCTTGCTGACGTGTTCAAAGCGAATCATTGTTAGTCCTCTCGGGCAAATAGTGCCTCAATAAAGTCGTCCGCTTTAAACGGACGTAAATCCTCAATACGCTCGCCCACACCGATATAACGGATAGGAATGCCGAACTGGTCGGCCACGGAGAAGATCACCCCGCCTTTCGCGGTGCCGTCCAGCTTGGTCAGCGTGATCCCGGTCAGTCCTACCGCTTCATTGAACAGCTTCGCCTGGCTGATGGCGTTCTGTCCGGTGCTGGCGTCGATAGTCAGCATAATTTCATGCGGTGCATCTTCGTCCAGCTTCTTCATGACGCGAACGATTTTCTTCAGCTCTTCCATCAGGTGCGATTTGTTCTGCAAACGCCCTGCGGTATCTGCAATCAGCACGTCCACGTTACGCGACTTCGCCGCCTGGATGGCATCGAAAATCACGGACGCGGAATCCGCGCCGGTGTGCTGGGCAATGACCGGAATATTGTTGCGCTGGCCCCACACCTGGAGCTGTTCCACCGCTGCCGCACGGAAGGTATCGCCCGCCGCCAGCATCACCGATTTGCCCTGCTGCTCAAACTGGCGCGCCAGCTTGCCGATGGTGGTGGTTTTACCCACGCCGTTGACGCCAACCATCAGAATAACAAAGGGCATTTTGCCTTCAATATTAAGCGGTTCGTCAACTTTTGCGAGAATTTCACCCATCTCGTCTTTCAGCAGGCCGTACAGCGCCTCGGCGTCACGCAGCTGTTTGCGGTTCGCTCCTTCGGTCAGGTTGGCGATGATTTTCCGGGTGGTCTCCACGCCCACGTCCGCAATCAGCAGTTGCTCTTCCAGCTCCTCAAACAGATCGTCGTCGATCTTCTTGCCGCGGAACAGACTGATAAATCCGGAACCTAAGTTTTCTTTGGTTTTGAGCAGGCTGCGCTTCAGGCGCGCGAAGAAACCTTCTTTGGTCGGTTTTTCCTGCTCCTGAACGATCTCTTCTTCGGCCTGCTCTTCCACCGGCACGACGATGACCGCTTCTTCAGCCGCTTCCGCCGCCAGCGCCTGGGCCTCCAGCTCTTCGTCGGTCAGCTCTGGCTCAAGGGCCGCTTCTTCTTCCACTGCCTCAACAATTTCAACGGTTTCCGCTTCGGCCTGCCACTCTTCGGCAGAAACCTCTTCAGCTTTCACCTCTTCCGGCAGCGGCAGCGCTTCGTGTTCGATAGCGGCCTGCGGCGCTTCGGTAAGGGTTTCAACGATAACCGGCTCTGGTTTTTCGCTCTCCTGAACCTGTTCGGTAACCTCAACCACCTCTTCGGCAAAGGATTCAATCTCTTCTTTGCTGTGGGCTGGCTCTTCCGCTTCGACAACCGCAGCGGTTTCGACAGGCGTTTCAGGCTGTGACTGCTCTTCTACAACCTGCTGTTCTTCGGTTTTCTGTTCTGTTTCTTGCTCTTTTTCACCGAAACCCAACCAGGAAAAGAAGCCACGTTTTTTTTGTTTTGCCATCTGCGACTACACTCCTCGCGGCGCTATATACAGGGAAGCTAAAAAAATGATGAAATAGTCTAACACTTTACTTAATTGACATCACCGCCCGCAATCGCAGGGCATTGTTAACAGAGCTTTCCTGAGATGAAGAAACCCACCCGCGCCCCGGCCGGTCAAATTCGCATTATCGGCGGTCAGTGGCGAGGCCGGAAATTACCGGTGCCGGACAGCCCCGGTTTACGCCCTACCACGGACCGCGTTCGCGAGACGCTGTTTAACTGGCTCGCCCCGTCAATGGTAGACGCCCATTGCCTGGACTGCTTCGCCGGAAGCGGTGCATTAGGGCTGGAAGCGCTGTCGCGCTATGCTGCGAGCGCCACGTTGCTGGAGATGGAGCGCGGCGTCGCGCAGACGTTGCAGCAAAATTTGGCTACGCTGAAAGCAACCAACGCCAAAGTGGTGAATACCAACACGCTGAGCTTCCTCGCGCAACAGGGGACGCCGTTCAACGTGGTGTTTGTTGACCCGCCGTTCCGTAAAGGGCTGCTGGAAGAGACATTATCGTTGCTGGAAAAAAATGGCTGGCTGGCAGACGACGCGCTGATTTACGTTGAAAGCGAAGTGGAAAATGGTCTGCCGTCCGTTCCCGTTCACTGGGATCTGCACCGCGAGAAGGTCGCCGGCCAGGTGGCTTATCGTCTGTATCACCGTCAGGCACAAGGAGGATCCGATGCCAGTACTGATTAACGTAGGGCGCTTGCTGATGCTGGGCGTCTGGGCATTTTTGATTTTGAATCTGGTGCACCCGTTCCCGCGTCCGCTGAATATCTTCATTAACGTGGCGCTGATTTTCACCGCGTTCATGCATGCCTTGCAGATGGTGATGCTGAAAAACGGACTGCCGAAAGATAGCCCACCGATGACCGGCTGGCAGCAGCTACGGGTGTTTATTTTCGGCGTATTTGAGCTGCTGGTGTGGATGAAGAAGTTTAAGGCGCAGGTGAAGAAGTAACCCCCTCACCCTAACCCTCTCCTCGAAGGGGAGAGGGGACGCTTACACCCTCTCCCCTTCGGGGAGAGGGCCGGGGTGAGGGGAAAATTACTGCTCCGGTTCAAACCCTTCAAACCGCGACCCTTTGTAGCTCAGCGTGCCTTTCTCCCCCACCGTCAACTGGTGGTACTGCTGCGCCTCCAGTCTGAAGGTCATCTCCAGCCCGCCGGTTTCCGGCTTAAAGCTCGCTTCATAGCGCATCGTTGTGCCCGCAGGCGTCACCTGCTGCTGGCGGGATCGGCGGTCATTAAGCGGTTTCTCGCGCTTGTTCGTCACCACCACGCGCTTTTGCATCAGCGGCGCGGCATCGTTGTCGGCCTTCTCACGGCGCTGCTGCACGAAGCGAAACGAGGCGGCAATGACGATAATCGCCAGCACGACAATAAAAAACAGCGGCATCTTGCTCATTGAAAAATCCCATCAGATTATGCGGAATTCAGGATACCTCGCCTGCCCCGGCATTGCCAAACGCCCGCTCGCGTCACTACACTGGATCAGAAACTGATCATTCAGCCTCAACAGTTACAGGGAGTTAATATGCTTTGGTCATTTATCGCTGTCTGTTTTTCCGCATGGCTTTACGTCGATGCGTCTTACCGTGGCCCAGCCTGGCAGCGCTGGTTGTTTAAACCCGTCACGCTATTGCTCCTGCTGTTGCTTGCCTGGCAGGCACCGATGTTTAACGCCATCAGCTATCTTGTCCTCGCGGGGCTGTGTGCGTCCCTGATTGGCGATGCCTTAACCCTGCTGCCGCGCCAGCGTCTGCTGTACGCCGTGGGGGCATTCTTCCTGTCGCATCTGCTCTATACCATCTACTTTGCCAGCCAGATGACGCTCTCCATCTTCTGGCCGCTGCCGCTGGTGCTGCTGGTGATTGGCGCCCTGCTGATCGCGGTGATCTGGTCGCGTCTGGAAGAGATGCGTCTGCCGGTGTGTACGTTTATCGCCATGACGCTGGTGATGGTGTGGCTGGCAGGCGAGCTGTGGTTCTTCCGTCCGACAGCGCCTGCGATGTCCGCGTTCTTCGGTGCCGCACTGTTGCTGTTGGGTAACATCGTCTGGCTGGGCAGCCACTATCGCCGCCGCTTCCGTGCGGATAATGCGATTTCTGCCGCCTGTTACTTTGCCGGACACTTCCTGATTGTGCGTTCACTGTATATCTAAATAACGCTTGACTCTGGAGTCGACTCCAGAGTGTATGCTGCGGTTAATGAGAAAATTATCATTACCGGAGACTGCCATGTCGACTCCAGAAATACCTAAAAAAGTTCCCAAATTCTCGGCACTTAAGCTCAGCCCGGTTCCGCCAAAAGAGGACTGCTGCTGCGAGGGCGCATGCGAAACGCAAACTCAAACGCTGCCTGAAAGCGGCAATCACTACAGCTGGGTCGTCAACGGCATGGACTGCGCGGCCTGCGCCCGCAAAGTGGAAAACGCGGTGAAGCAGGTGCCGGGCGTGAGCCACGTTCAGGTGCTGTTCGCTACCGAAAAGCTGCTGGTCAGCGCCGAAAACGACGTCAGCAGACAGGTTGAAGCCGCCGTCAGCAAAGCGGGTTATACCCTGCGCAGCGAAACGGCGCCCGCAGAAAAAACGTCCCCGCTAAAAGAAAACCTGCCCCTTATCACCCTCATCATCATGATGGCCCTGAGCTGGGGGCTGGAGCAGATCAACCACCCGTTCGGCAACCTGGCGTTTATCGCCACCACGCTGGTTGGCCTGTTCCCGATTGCCCGTCAGGCGCTGCGTCTGATGAGAAGCGGCAGCTGGTTTGCCATCGAAACGCTGATGAGCGTGGCGGCTATCGGGGCGCTGTTTATTGGCGCGACGGCGGAAGCGGCGATGGTGCTGCTGCTGTTCTTAATTGGCGAACGCCTTGAGGGCTGGGCGGCGAGCCGGGCGCGTAAAGGGGTGAGCGCGCTGATGGCGCTAAAGCCGGAAACCGCCACGCGGGTTATTGATGGTCAGCGTGAAACGGTCGCCATCAACACCCTGCGCCCGGGTGACGTGATTGAAGTGCCCGCAGGCGGACGTCTGCCAGCCGATGGGGCCCTCGTTACCGCCACCGCAAGTTTTGACGAAAGTGCCCTGACCGGGGAATCCATCCCGGTTGCGCGCGCGGCGGGTGAAAAGGTGCCTGCGGGCGCCACCAGCGTCGACCGACTGGTGCAGTTGACGGTCCTTTCCGAACCGGGCGACAGCGCCATCGACCGCATCCTCAGGCTGATTGAAGACGCCGAGGAGCGCCGCGCGCCAGTAGAACGCTTTATCGATCGCTTCAGCCGGATTTACACCCCCGCCATCATGCTGGTGGCGCTGCTGGTCACCGTCGTCCCGCCGCTGTTCTTCGGCGCGCCGTGGGAGGGCTGGATTTACAAAGGGCTGACGCTGCTGCTGATCGGCTGTCCGTGTGCGCTGGTGATCTCCACCCCGGCGGCGATTACCTCCGGGCTGGCGGCGGCGGCACGTCGCGGGGCGCTGATTAAGGGCGGCGCGGCGCTGGAACAGCTGAGCCAGGTCCAGCACATCGCCTTCGATAAAACCGGCACGCTGACCGTCGGCAGGCCGCAGGTGACCGGCGTGTATCCGCAGGACATCAGTGAAGACGCCCTGCTGACGCTGGCCGCTGCCGTGGAGCAGGGTTCCACCCACCCTCTGGCGCAGGCGATTGTGCGTGAAGCACAGCGCCGCGGGCTGAACATCCCTCCGGCAACGGCCCAGCGAGCGCTGGTCGGGTCAGGGATTGAAGCTGTGGTCGAAGGCAAAAAAGTGCTGATCGCCGCGGCGGACGCGCGCTCTACTCCACAGGTTGAGGCGCTGGAGCAGGCCGGGCAGACGGTCATTACCGTGATGCAGGACGGTGTGCCGATGGGCATGCTGGCGCTGCGCGACACCCTGCGTGACGATGCGAAAGACGCCGTCGACGCGCTACACAGGCTGGGAGTACAGGGCGTGATCCTGACCGGCGATAATCCGCGCGCGGCGGCGGCGATTGCAGGCGCGCTGGGGCTGGAGTTTAAGGCCGGATTGTTGCCTGCGGATAAAGTCAGCGCGGTAACCGAGCTGAACAGCAACGCCCCGCTGGCGATGGTCGGGGACGGAATAAACGATGCCCCGGCAATGAAAGCTTCCAGCATCGGCATTGCGATGGGCAGCGGCACCGACGTGGCACTGGAGACCGCCGATGCGGCGCTGACGCACAACCGCCTGACCGGGCTGGCGCAGATGATAGAACTTGCGCGGGCGACGCGCGCCAATATTCGGCAGAACATCGGCATTGCGCTGGGTCTGAAGGGGATTTTCCTGATCACCACGCTGCTCGGCATGACCGGACTGTGGCTGGCGGTACTGGCGGATACGGGGGCGACGGTGCTGGTTACGGCGAACGCGTTGCGGTTGTTGCGTCAAAGGTAAAAGTGAAACGGCAACCGGGTTGCCGTTTCTCGTGTTTGCCCCCTCTCCCCGCGGGAGAGGGCCGGGGTGAGGGCATCAGGCCGCACGCGTCAATGCATCCCTAACAGCCCCGGCAACCACAATGAAATCGCCGGAATGTACGTCACCATCCCCAGCACGACCAGCAACATACCGTAAAACGGCAGCATCGCCCGCACCACGTGTTCGATCTTCTGCTTACTCACCGCGCTCGCCACAAACAGCACCGACCCGACCGGCGGCGTGATCAGCCCAATCCCCAGGTTAACCATCATGATCATCCCAAAATGCACCGGGTCGATACCCAGTGCATTGGTCACCGGCAGCAGCACCGGCGTGAGGATCAGGATGATAGGCGCCATGTCCATCAGCGTGCCAATCAGCAGCAGCATGATGTTGAGGTACATGAGGATCACGTACTTGTTATCGGAGAGCGATGTGAAGAATTCGGTGATGCGCATCGGCAGTTGCATGTAGGTCATCACCGCCCCAAACGCCGCGGCAAAGCCGATTAAAATCATCACGATGGTGACGGTTTTCACCGTGCGGCACATCAGCTTCGGCAGTTCGCTCCACTTGTAGTCGCGGTAGATAAACATGGTGACGAAGAACGCCCACAGACAGGCCACGGCGGCAGATTCGGTGGCGGTAAAAATCCCGGACAAGATCCCACCTAGGATAATCACCACCGTCATCAGCCCCCACAGGGCATCGAGCATAATTTTCAGCGCCTGCCTGAACGGGATTTTGTCCCCCTTCGGGTAGCCGCGCTTGCGGGCGAAGCACAGGCAGAGCACCATCAGGCTCACCCCCAGCAGCAGGCCCGGCAGCACGCCCGCGATAAACAGCGTGGCGATGGAGACCGTTCCCCCCGCCGCCAGGGAGTAAATCACCGAGTTGTGGCTGGGCGGGATCAGAATCGCCTGCACCGACCCGCTGGCCGTCACCGCCGCCGCGTATTCGCGCGGATAACCCTTCTTCTCCATCTCCGGGATCATCACGCTGCCGATAGACGCCGTATCCGCCACCGACGAGCCGGAAATCGCGCCGAAGAACGTCGAGGCGACAATGTTCACCAGCGACAGCCCACCGCGGATAAAGCCGACGAACACGTAGGCGAAATTCACCAGCCGTCGGGCAATGCCCCCTTCCGCCATGATCGCCCCGGCAAGAATGAAGAACGGGATTGCCAGCAGGGTAAATTTATTGACCCCGCTGGTGATCTGGATCATCAGCGCCTCCAGCGGCAGGTCAATCCACAGCGCGCCCGCCACGGCGCTTAAGCCGACGGCGAAGGCCACCGGCATCCCCAGCGCCAGCAAAATGGCGAGGGTGAATAACAAAACAAAAGCATCCATTGTTCACCCCTTAACTGTGATTGCCGATCAGCACGACCGGACGGTTTTCCTGCGAGCCAAACAGCAGGCGTTCAAGCACAAACAGGATCAAAATGGCCGACCCGACAGGCAGAGGCAGATAGCTTTCGCCGGAGGTCAGGAGCGGAAACTCCGCCACCGGCTGCTCCCACAGCTCGACGCACAGCCAGTAGCTGTACCAGCACATCAGGCCAGAAATAAGCAGCATCAGCAGATCCACTACCCGCGCGCACAGCCTTTGCAGCGACGCGGGCAGGCGGTCGGTAAGCATGTTGACCGCAATATGCGACCCGGCGCGGTAGCTTACCGCCGCGCCGATGAAGGTAAACGTCACCATGCAGATAATGGCGATCGGTTCCGGCCAGGATTCGCCGCGATTGAGCACGTAGCGTGAGAAGATGCCGATGGGGATCACTATCGTCATCACCAGCAGCGAGAGACCCGCCACCGCCATGGCGAGCAGGTACAGACGATCCATCCACTTCAGGTAGAGTTCGGACATACGTACTCCGGATTACTGAACGTCAGCGATGGCTTTCATCAGATCCTGATGCTTGTCGCCATACTGCGCGCGCACCGGCTCAGTGGCTTTGATGAACACCGTTTTGTCGATATCGTGGAACTGCACGCCGCCAGCCTTCATTTTTGCCAGCGCCTGGTCGTTATACGCATTCCACAGCTTGCGCTGCTCGAACTGCGCTTCGCGGGCCAGCGTCAGGATCTTTTGCTGTTCGTCAGCGCTGAGCTTGTCCCATTTCACTTTGGAGTAGAGCAGCATTTCCGGAGTGATAAAGTGGCCGCTCAGCGTGTAGTTTTTGGCGATCGGCATGTAGTTGTGGGCGATAAAGGTTGGCGGGTTGTTCTCCGCGCCATCGATCACCCCGGTCTGCATGCCGCTGTAAACCTCGCTGACGCCCATCGCCACCGAGTTCGCCCCCATCGCTTTCAGCGTGGCCAGCGCCACCGGGCTACCCTGGACGCGGATCTTCTTCCCTTTCAGGTCTTCCGGTTTAACGATTGGCTCTTTGGTGATCAGGTTGCGGGTGCCGGAATCCATCCAGCCGAGGAAGACCAGGCGCGATTTCGGGTTGGCGGTCAGCTTGTCGCCAATCTGCTTGCCGATATCCCCGTCGATCACCTTGTGCATGTGGTCTTCATCGCGGAATACGTAGGGCAGCGTAAACACTTCGATATCCGGCAGGATGGCGGCAACCGGCGCCATAGAGACGCGGATCATGTCTATCGCCCCCATCTGCGCCTGCTCAATCATCTGCTTTTCATCCCCCAGCACGCCGCCGGGGAAGACCTTAATCTCCAGCTTGCCATCGGTTTGTTGTTTGAGTTTTTCACCCATCTGCTGAACCGCCACCACGTTCGGGTAGCCTTCAGGATGCACATCGGCGGCTTTGATGGTCTGGGCAGAAACGGTGCAGGCAAAAGCAGACAGGCACAGAGCAGCCAGTAACGGCTTGAGGGTCGTTTTCATTGAGTCAACTCCAGGGTAGTGAAATAAGCGTTAAAACGATGTTTTAGTTTTTGACGTTTAAAAATTAGACTACGGCTGGAAAAAGGAGGGTGAAGCGCCTCACAAAAAGCGCGAAATTTTGAAACGATGGTTTAGAAAGGTTTTCGCCCTCTCACTTTGGGCTGAGGGTTCCCCACAAATTAATGCGAGCACTGAGCAATCCCCTCGCCACTCCGGGGAGAGGGTTAGGGTGAGGGGAACATACGGCGGTGGTGGTCATTTCGTTCACTTTATGTTCCTTGCTACTCTGTAACGACATGACCGGTGAACGTGCCAGGGTGGCTCAGTCGCCACCACCCTGGCGACCCGGGCTCCCGGCGGTAAATCGCCGCTTCGCGGTGCCCTCGGCTTATTCCTTCCGGCTTATCGGGTACGGGCGGAGGCAACGTCCCTGTAAAGCCGCCCTCTCGGCGCATCCCTGCGCCTCGCCCCGGCCTGCAGGAAACGCCTCAGCGATTTACAGCCGGACCAGGGCATCGCTGACAGCCCTCAGTCATTTAGAAAGCAACTTTATTGCTTCTGCATAAAAAATTACTGGGGATCCCTCAGCCCTTTGGGAGAGGGCCGGGGTGAGGGCTTACCCCTTACGAATCAAATACCGGTACGGCAAGGTCTCGGTTTGCTGCGCTACCAGTTCATGTTCCATAAAGGTACAAAAACCGGGAATATCGCGGGTAGTGGCCGGGTCATCGGCGACGATCAGCAGCGTTTCGCCGCTCTGCATGTTACGGACGGTCTTACGCACCATCATTACCGGCTCCGGGCAACGGAGGCCCTGAGCATCAAGCGTGTGGTCTGGGCTGGAAAACAGGTCGGTCATGTTCTTCTCGTTCAGGTAAAAACGGCTGTAGTTTACGCCCCGCTATCGCCAATGCAAACCAGGTTAACGATTGCGTGAAAATTAGCCATTGCAAAGTGTCGTCAAAGCAGTATCATGCGGCGGCTTTATTGGGTTCCCTCACCCCAAATATTAATCAAAAAGGTACAATATGAACTCCTTTACACAATCGCAGCGCGTCAAGGCGTTGTTCTGGCTTTCGCTATTTCATCTGCTGGTGATCATCTCCAGTAACTATCTGGTACAGCTCCCCATCTCCATTTTTGGTTTCCATACCACCTGGGGCGCGTTCAGTTTCCCGTTTATTTTCCTTGCGACGGATTTAACCGTGCGTATTTTTGGCGCACCGCTGGCGCGGCGGATTATTTTTGCGGTGATGATCCCGGCACTGTTTGTCTCCTACGCCATCTCCTCGCTGTTTTACATGGGAAGCTGGCAGGGCTTCGAAGCCCTGACGCATTTCAACCTGTTCGTCGCGCGTATTGCCGCCGCCAGCTTTATGGCCTATGCTCTGGGGCAGATCCTCGATGTCCACGTGTTTAACCGCCTGCGTCAGAACCATCGCTGGTGGATGGCGCCAACGGCCTCCACGCTGTTCGGTAACGTGAGCGATACGGTGGCCTTCTTCTTCATCGCCTTCTGGCGCAGCCCGGACGCCTTCATGGCAGAACACTGGATGGAAATCGCTCTGGTGGACTACGCCTTTAAGGTGCTTATCAGCCTGGTCTTCTTCCTGCCGATGTACGGCGTGCTGTTGAATATGCTGCTGAAAAGACTGGCAGATAAATCTGAAATCTCCGCATTGCAGGCAGGTTAAGGGTTCGCTTTATCAGTTGTGATAAGATGAACGAATGAGCCGCTATGGCCGTTTATCGAAAGGAAGAAGTCAATGCGCAATCTGGTTAAATATGTCGGGATTGGCCTGCTGGTTGTTGGCCTTGCAGCCTGTGATAACAGCGACACCAAAACGCCTGCTCAGGGCGCGTCAGCAGAAAGCAACGCCACCGGTCAGCCGGTGAGCCTGATGGATGGCAAACTCAGTTTCTCTCTGCCCGCGGACATGACCGATCAGAGCGGTAAGCTGGGCACCCAGGCGAACAACATGCACGTCTACTCCGATGCCACCGGGCAAAAAGCAGTCATTGTGATTGTCGGTGACGATACCAGCGAAGATCTGGGTGTGCTGTCCAAACGTCTGGAAGATCAGCAGCGCAGCCGCGACCCGCAGCTTCAGGTGGTGACCAATAAGTCTATCGAGCTGAAAGGCCACACGCTGCAACAGCTGGACAGCATCATCTCCGCCAAAGGCCAGACCGCTTACTCCTCCGTGGTTCTCGGCAAGGTAGATAATAAACTGCTAACCATGCAGATCACTCTGCCTGCAGATAATCAGCAAAAAGCGCAGGCAACCGCTGAAAACATCATTAACACCCTCGTGATCCAGTAATCGTTCACCAGGATGACGTGGCCTCCGTCGCTTGCGCCGGGGGCCATTTTTTTTCCATGACTTTAAGACTAACGCTCCAGACGAAGCGAATCCGGCGCACTACAATTAGCAAGCCCCCCGGAAAAAGGAATTCTTATGACTGCCAGCCCGCCCGACAAAGCCGGACTTCATATTTTATTAAAACTCGCCTGCCTGGTGGTTATCCTTGCGGGTATCCATGCGGCGGCGGATATCATTGTTCAGCTTCTGCTGGCGCTGTTTTTCGCCATCGTCCTCAACCCGCTGGTGACGTGGTTTTTACGCCGGGGCATCAGCCGCCCGGTCGCGATTACCATTGTGGTGATGGTGATGCTGGTTGTCCTGACGGCGCTGTTCGGCGTGCTCGCCGCCTCGCTGAGCGAATTTTCCACCATGCTGCCGCAGTACAATAAAGAGCTGACGCGCAAGCTGGTCGATCTCCAGCGCATGTTGCCGTTCGTTAATCTGCATATCTCACCGGAACGGATGCTGCGCCGGATGGATTCCGAGAAGGTGATGACCTACGCCACCACGTTGATGACCGGGCTTTCCGGGGCAATGGCCAGCATTCTGCTGCTGGTGATGACGGTGGTGTTTATGCTGTTCGAAGTGCGCCACGTGCCGTATAAGCTGCGTTTTGCCCTGAACAATCCGCAGATCCACATTGCCGGCTTGCATCGCGCGCTGAAGGGTGTGTCCAAATATCTGGCGCTGAAAACGCTGTTAAGCCTGTGGACCGGCGTGATCGTCTGGCTGGGGCTGGTGCTGCTGGACGTGCAGTTCGCGCTGATGTGGGGCGTGCTGGCGTTTTTACTGAACTACGTGCCCAATATCGGCGCGGTGCTTTCTGCCGTTCCGCCGATGATCCAGGCGTTCCTGTTTAACGGTTTTTATGAGTGCATGCTGGTAGGAGCGCTGTTCCTCGTCGTGCATATGGTGCTGGGCAATATTCTCGAACCGCGCATGATGGGTCACCGTCTGGGCATGTCGACGATGGTGGTGTTTTTATCGTTACTGATCTGGGGATGGCTGCTGGGACCGGTGGGCATGTTGCTCTCCGTGCCGCTCACCAGCGTCTGTAAAATCTGGATGGAAACCACGAAAGGAGGCAGTAAACTCGCCATTCTGCTGGGTCCGGGTCGGCCAAAAAGCCGTTTGCCGGGATAACCGGGTGGAAAGGGTTAAAAGTGACGTTTATTCGCCAGCGCGACGACAACATTGTACGATGTGCGCAGCAAATCGCGCTGGCGAAGAAAAAGTCACAGAAACAGGTTTATCGCGGACGCGCGTAGATGAAATTTACACTTACCCTTATCGACTGGCAGGCAAGAGCGCCAGGACTCAGCGATGCCGACGAATGGCAGGCATGGTCACGCCGGTCTGACGCCATCGATCCTGATGCACCGCTGGCGAAACTGACCGATCTGCCGATGATGACCGCCCGCCGCCTGAATTCAGGCAGCAAGCTGGCCGTTGATCTTGGCCTGATGATGCTGCGCAAACACCGCATCGACGCCGTCGTCTACAGCAGCCGTCACGGGGAGCTGGAACGCAATTTTCGTATTCTCCAGGCCCTGGCGACAGATCAGCCCGTTTCCCCCACCGATTTTGCCATGTCGGTACACAACTCGGCGGTCGGCAATCTCACTATCGCCGCGCGTCAGCCGGTTGTCTCTTCGTCGGTTTCCGCCGGTATGGATACCTTCCAGCAGAGCTTATGCGAGGTGCTGAGCCTGCTGCATGCGGGCTACTCACGCGTGTTGCTGGTAGATTTCGACGGTCAGCTGCCGGAGTTTTATCACGCCGGGCTGCCGCCGCAGATGCCCGTCTGGCCCTACGCGCTGGCGCTGGTAATTGAGGCCGGAAATACGCTCAGCTGTGAAACGCACGCCAACCGCAGGCCTGAAGAGCCCGCGCTGCCGCAAAGCCTGCAGTTCCTGCGCCATTACCTGCGGGACGAGCGCCAGTTTACGCTGCCGGGCGAGCGCCTGCTGTGGCAATGGACGCGCCAATGAGAGGGTTACGTTCCCGCCTCGATCGGGTATGGCGCATGCTGATGACCGGATTGTGCTTCGCCCTGTTCGGCCTCGGCGGGCTGACGCTGTCGCTGGTGTGGTTTAACCTGCTGCTGATTTTCCAGCGTGACCGCACTCAACGTCGCCGCCTGGCACGCCGCACTATTTCTGCCAGTTTCCGCCTGTTCCTCGCGGTGGTACGCGGTGTAGGGGTACTGGATTACCGTTTCAACAACCTGGACGTTTTGCGCGCCGAGCGAGGCTGTCTGGTGATTGCGAACCATCCCTCGCTGCTGGACTACGTTTTGCTGGCGTCGGTGATGAACGAAACTGACTGTCTGGTGAAAAGCGCGTTGCTGCGTAACCCGTTCGTCAGCGGCGTGATCCGCGCGGCGGACTATCTGATTAACAGCGAAGCCGACACGCTGCTTGCCGCAAGCCAGCAGCGTCTGGCCCAGGGCGACACCCTGCTTATCTTCCCTGAAGGCACCCGCACCCGGGTGGGGGAAGCCATTACCCTGCAACGTGGGGCGGCGAATATCGCCGTTCGCTGCAACAGCGCCGTGCGCGTGGTGGTGATCCACTGTAGCGAACGGATGCTGGATAAACAGAGCAACTGGTATAACGTGCCCCCCAACAAACCTGTTTTCACCGTGGATGTTCGCGAACGCATCAACATTCATGATTTTTATGATGCGAGTCAGCACGAACCGGCGCTGGCAGCAAGGCAGTTAAACCGGCATATGCAGCATCAGTTAACAACCGGTCTTCAATCTTTGTCAGGAACGAAAGATGCAAGCGCTCTATCTTGAAATTAAGAATCTCATTATCTCTACGCTGAATCTGGAAGAACTTACCCCAGAGGATATTGATACAGACGCCGCGCTCTTTGGCGACGGCCTCGGTCTGGACTCAATCGACGCCCTTGAGCTGGGGCTGGCGGTAAAAAATCAGTACGGCGTAGTGCTTTCTGCCGAAAGTGACGAGATGCGTCAGCACTTCTATTCCGTTGCCACGCTCGCGGCTTTTATTCATCAACAACGCGCCTGAGAATGACCGCTATGACAGAACAACAAACGATTTATCAGGAAGTCTCTGCGCTTCTTATTACGCTGTTTGAAGTCGCCCCGGAGGATATTACCCCTGAGGCACGGCTTTACGAGGATCTGGATCTCGACAGCATTGATGCCGTCGATATGGTAGTGCACCTGCAAAAGAAAACGGGCCATAAAATCAAGCCCGAAACCTTCAAAGCGGTGCGCACGGTGCAGGACGTCGTGGACGTTGTGGAACAGCTTCAGCGCGACGCGTAACGTGCGTTCGATTCCAGTTCTTCCCGCCCTGACGGGGCTGATGCTGCTGGCATGGCCGTTTTTGATCGGCTTTGGGCTGGCAAATAATAGCCTGCACGGGATACTGCCCGTGATGGCGCTGGTGCTGCTGTTACGCGTCTGCCAGGCCCGTCGGCAGGGCGGTCCCCTGCGTTATCTTTTCGTGAGCGTGGCGCTGGCTGGCATAGCGCTTTGCGCGGCGAGCTACGTCCTGCACGCGCACCAGTGGGTGCTGTTTTATCCGGTGGTGGTGAATCTGGTGATGCTGGTGGTGTTTGGTGGTTCGCTGTGGACGGCAATGCCTGTCGTTGAACGGCTGGCGCGCCTGCGTGAACCGGACCTCTCCCCCGTCGGGGTACGTTACACGCGCCGGGTTACCCAGGTCTGGTGCGGCTTTTTTATTATTAACGGGGCGATCGCGCTGTTTACCGTATTACACGCCGATATCCGTCTGTGGACGCTGTGGAACGGGATGATTGCCTATCTCCTGATGGGCACGCTGATGGCCGGCGAGTGGCTGGTGCGACAACGGGTGATGAAAAACGATGCTTAACCCTCTCCCGCTTAGCCAGTGGCTCAGTGCCCCCCGCCCTGACGACACCCCTGTCGCCTGGCAGGACAACCATCTCTGGACGCTTGGCGATCTGCGCCACGATGTCACTCAGCTGGTCGACACGCTGCGTGATGAAGAAGGCGAGCGCTGGGCGCTGTGCATCGAAAACGGCTATCTGTTTATTGTCGCGCTGCTGGCGACGCTGCATGCGGGTAAAACGCCGGTCCTCCCCGGGCACAGCCGGGCGGCACAGCTTAACGAACAGCGGGCGCTGTTCAGCGGCGTCCTGAGCGACACCACGCTCGATTTTCAGGGGCGACAGCTGCGGGTGGCTTCCGTTCAGCGGGCAGGCCATCCCTTTTCACCGCTGCCTGCCATCGATGAGATGCGCACGATCGAGCTTTACACCTCCGGCTCGACCGGCAAGCCGCAGCGGGTGAGTAAGCCGGTGGTCAGCCTGGATCGTGAGGCTCGTCTGCTGGCGGAACATTTTGGCGATCGTCTGGCAGGCTGTCACGTCGTCGCTTCCGTGGTGCTGCACCACCTGTATGGCCTGACGTTTCGTGTCGTCTTACCCATGGCGCTCGGCCTGCCGCTGCACGCCAGCCTGCTCAACTATGCCGAGCAGCTCTCTGCCCTTCCCGACGATAAACGCTATCTTTTCATCAGCAGTCCGGCGTTTCTCAAGCGGCTGGACGCGTCACTGACGCCGCCCCCCGTCAACCTGCTCGTCTCCGCAGGCGGCGCGCTGCCCTGGCAGGAGGTCGCTGCGGTTCAGGCCTGGCTCAACGTCTGGCCGGATGAAATATACGGCAGCACGGAAACAGGCGTAATGGCCTGGCGCAACCGTCAGGAGGAAAGCATCCGCTGGCAGCCTTTCCCCGGCGTGACGTTTCACGGCGATCGCGTGACGTCGCCGCTGATCCCCGAGGCGGAGGGGGTCCTGCTGGATGATATCCTGCACTTCACGGCTGACGGGCAGTTCAGCCTCGTCGGGCGCCGCGGTCGGGTGGTCAAAATTGAAGATAAGCGCATTTCGCTCGATGACATTGAGCGCCGCCTGCTGGCGCTGGACGGCATCCGCGAAGCCGCCGCGCTGACGGTGACGCGCGGCGGGCGTCAGGGTATTGGCGTATTGCTGGTGCTGAATGAAGCGGTGCGTCAGCAACACGAACAGAGCAAAAAAGCGCAGGAGCTCGCCTGGCGTCGCGCCCTTCGCCCCTGGCTTGAACCGGTTGCCGTACCGCGCTACTGGCGGATCGTTGATGAAATTCCGGTCAACAGCATGAACAAGCGCGTAACTGCGCAGCTACAGGAGTTGTTTCATGAAAATCCCTGAAATCGAACGACGCGAGCCTGGCCCCGGGTATCTGGAGATAACCCTTTATCTTGATCCTGACCTGCTCTGGTTTAAGGGACATTTCGCCGTACAGCCGCTGCTGCCGGGCGTGGCCCAGCTCGACCGGGTGATGCATTACGCTGCCGCGCTGGCGCCGGGCTACCGTTTTCACAGTATTCAGAACGTGAAGTTCGCCGCCCCGCTGTTGCCGGAGAACACGGTCACGCTGCTCCTTGCCTGGCAGCCCGAACGCCAGATGCTGACCTTTAGCTACCAGCGCCATGCGGGTAACGAGCGCCACACCGCCAGCAGCGGGAAGATTCGCCTATGTCAGTAACCTTCCGTCCCTGCGTCCTGATCCCGTGCTACAACCACGGGGCGATGATGGCTTCGGTGCTGGCGCGCCTGGCGCCTTTCGATCTGCCCTGTCTGGTGGTGGACGACGGCAGCGATGAAACCACGCGCCGCACGCTTGAAGCGCTGGCGGCGGATCGTCCGCAGGTCACGCTGCTGCGCCTCGCCGAAAACAGCGGCAAAGGCGCGGCAGTGATGCAGGAGCTGAAAGCCTGTGCCGATCGCGGCTTCACCCACGCCGTTCAGGTGGACGCTGACGGCCAGCACGCTATTGAAGACATCCCCAAACTGCTGGCGCTGGCCGAACGCCATCCCGATGCGCTCATTTCCGGTCAGCCCGTTTATGATGACTCGATCCCCCGTTCGCGCCTGTACGGGCGCTGGATAACGCACGTCTGGGTCTGGATTGAAACCCTCTCCCTGCAACTGAAAGACAGCATGTGCGGGTTTCGCGTTTACCCGATAGCGCCGGTAATGCGCCTGGCGGCGGGCACGCCGCTCGGCAGGCGGATGGATTTTGATACTGAAGTGATGGTGCGCCTCTACTGGCAGGGCAACACGAGCTATTTTCTGCCCACCCGCGTGACCTATCCGCCGGACGGGGTATCCCATTTCGATGCCCTGAAAGACAACGTGCGCATCTCGTTGATGCATACCCGTCTGTTTCTCGGCATGCTGCCGCGCATTCCTTCCCTGCTGATGCGTCGCCGCTCGCAGCACTGGGCGCAGCAGCAGGAGGTGAAAGGATTATGGGGCATGCGCCTGATGCTGCGCGTCTGGCAGTTGCTGGGGCGAAAGGCGTTTACCATCCTGCTGTGGCCGGTTACGGCCGTCTACTGGCTGACCGCCCGCGCTGCGCGTCAGGCGTCGCAGCAGTGGCTGACGCGGGTTAAAACGGTGATGGCACAGCGGCAAATGCCGCAACCCGTACGGCTTAACAGTTTTTCCCACTTCCTGCGCTTCGGTCATGCCATGCTGAACAAAGTGGCCAGCTGGCGCGGCGAAATGAAGCTTCATCGCGATCTGGTCTTTGCGCCAGGCGCGCAGGAGGCGCTGGGTCTTGACGATCCTCAGGGCAAACTGCTGCTCGCGTCGCATCTTGGCGATGTGGAAGCCTGCCGGGCGCTGGCCCAGCGCGAAGGGGCGAAAACCATCAACGCGCTGGTCTTTAGCGACAATGCTCAGCGTTTTAAACAGGTGATGGAGGAGATGGCGCCGCAGGCGGGCATTCACCTGATGCCGGTCACCGACATTGGCCCGGAGACCGCCATCCTCATTAAAGAGAAGCTGGATCGCGGCGAATGGGTGGCGATCGTGGGCGATCGCATCGCCGTCACCCCGCAGCGCGGCGGCAGCTGGCGGGTGATATGGAGCGAATTTATGGGCCAGCCCGCGCCGTTCCCGCAGGGACCGTTTATCCTGGCGTCCCTATTGCGCTGCCCGGTGGTGCTGATTTTTGCCCTCTGCCAGCAGGGAAAGCTGACCCTGCACTGCGAGCCGTTTGCCGACCCGCTGCTGCTGCCACGCGGCGAACGCCAGCAGGCGCTACAGCAGACCGTCGATCGCTATGCGCAGCGGCTGGAGCATTACGCGCTCTTGTCGCCGCTCGACTGGTTTAATTTTTTCGATTTCTGGCAGCTGCCAGAGGTCAACGAGAAGGAGTAAAGGGTGCTGACCGATCCCCGCTTTACGGCTGAAGTTGAAATCACCGTTCCGTTCCACGACGTCGATATGATGGGCGTGGTGTGGCACGGCAACTATTTCCGCTATTTTGAGATTGCCCGCGAAGCGCTGCTCAACCAGTTTGATTACGGCTATCGCCAGATGAAAGCGTCCGGCTACGTCTGGCCGGTGGTGGATACCCGGGTGAAATACCGCGACGCGGTGACCTTCGAGCAGCGCATTCGCGTCCGCGCCCGCATTGAAGAGGTTGAAAACCGTCTGCGCATCGCCTATCAAATCTTCGACGCGCAAACCGGGAAACGCACCACCACCGGCTACACCATTCAGGTGGCGGTGGAAGAAGCAAGCCGGGAGATGTGCTTTGTCAGCCCGGCCATTCTGTTCGAACGCATGGGGATCGCGCCATGAAGTGGATAACGCTACTCGCGCTGCTGGTAAGCCCGCTGGTTAACGCGGTCACGCTGGATGAACTGCAACAGCGGTTTGCGGAGCAACCGGTGGTGCGCGCACACTTCGAACAGACCCGCACGATCAAGGACATGCCTCAGCCCCTGCGCTCGCAGGGGGAGATGCTGATCGCCCGTGACAATGGCCTGCTGTGGGATCAAAAAGCGCCGTTCCCGATGACGCTGCTGCTGGATGACAAACGGATGGTGCAAATCGTCAACGGTCAGCCGCCGCAGACCATTACCGCCGACACTAACCCGCAGATGTTCCAGTTCAACCATCTGCTGCGGGCGCTGTTCCAGGCCGACCGCAAGGTGCTGGAAGAGAACTTCCGCATCGATTTCAAAGACCTGGGCGAAGGCCGCTGGTCGCTGGTGCTGACGCCCGTTACCACGCCGCTGGACAAGATTTTCGCCACCCTTGATTTGAAGGGCGCGATCTATCTGGAATCCATTCGCCTGAACGATAAGCAGGGCGACACGACGGATATCGCCCTCTCCCGCCACCAACTGACGCCCGCCCGCCTGACCGATGCAGAACGCCAGCGCTTTGCCGCACCGTAACGCCCTGCGCCCGGCGCTGCTGTGGGCCGCGGTATGCCTGATCCTGCTGGGTGTGCTGCTGTCGCTGCTGCCTGGCGCGCGGCTGAACAGCAGCGTGCTCGCCATGCTGCCGAAACAGACGCTCGGCGCGATCCCTCCCGCCCTCAACGACGGATTTATGCAGCGCCTCGACCGCCAGCTCATCTGGCTGGTCAGCCCTGGTAAACAGCCGGACCCGCGCGTGGCGCAGCAGTGGTTAACCCTGCTGCAACGCAGCCAGGCGCTGAGTGTCGTAAAAGGTCCGCTGGATGCCGCCGGGCAACAGGCCTGGGGAGATTTCTTCTGGCAGCACCGCAATGGCCTGGTCGATCCGGCCACCCGCGCCCGCCTGCAAAACGGCGGTGAAGCGCAGGCTCAGTGGATCCTGTCCCAACTCTACTCCGCCTTTTCCGGCGTGAGCGGCAAGGAGCTGCAAAACGATCCGCTGATGCTGATGCGCGGCGCGCAGCTCGCGCTGGCGAAGAACAGCCAGAAGATGCAGCTGATGGACGGCTGGCTGGTGACAAAAGATGCGGCCGGGAACTACTGGTATCTGCTGCACGGCGAGCTGGCAGGCTCTTCGTTTGACATGCAGCAAACCCACCAGCTGGTGACCACCCTCAACGCGATGCAGCAGACGCTGAAAAGCCAGTATCCACAGGCGCAGCTGCTCTCGCGCGGGACGGTGTTCTACAGCGATTACGCCAGCCAGCAGGCTAAAAACGATATTTCCACGCTCGGCGTCGCCACGGTGCTCGGGGTGATCCTGCTGATTGTGTCGGTGTTTCGCTCCGTGCGTCCGCTGCTGCTGAGCCTGCTCTCCATTGCCATCGGCGCGCTGGCGGGGACGGTCGTGACGCTCCTGCTGTTCGGTGAGCTGCACCTGATGACGCTGGTGATGAGCATGAGCATCATCGGCATCTCGGCGGACTATACGATTTACTACCTCACGGAGCGGATGGTGCACGGCGCGGAACACTCGCCCTGGCAAAGCCTGGCAAAAGTGCGTAACGCGCTGCTGCTGGCGCTGCTGACTACCGTCGTGGCGTATCTCTTCATGATGCTGGCCCCCTTCCCCGGCATTCGTCAGATGGCGGTGTTCGCCGCCGCAGGGCTGAGCGCCTCGTGCCTGACGGTAATTTTCTGGCACCCGTGGTTGTGCCGTGGCATGCCGGTTCGCCCGATCCCCCTGAGAGGGATGATGCAGCGCTGGCTGAACGCCTGGCGCGACAGCAAAGCCCTCTCCGTCGGGCTGCCGGTAGCACTGGCGCTGCTCTCCGCCATCGGGATCGCCAGCCTGCGGGTGGATGACGATATCGCCCGGCTTCAGGCGCTGCCGCAGGATATTCTGGCGCAGGAAAAAACTATCACCGCCCTGACCGGGCAAAATGTCGATCAGAAGTGGTTCGTAGTGTATGGCGCGTCGGCTCAGGAAACGCTGGAGCGGCTGGAGGCGTTTACCCCGGCGCTGGCGCAGGCGCAAAAAGCCGGAGAATTAACCCGCTGGCGCACCCTGCCGCTGAACTCGCTGGCGCGGCAGAACAGCGATCTGCAACTTCTGCGTAACGCCGCGCCGACGGTGACGAAAATGCTGCAAAGCACGGGGCTGAATGCCGTCGCCCCGAATCTGAACGCCATGCCTGTCAGCGTGGAGGCGTGGCTCGCCAGTCCGGCCAGCGAGGGCTGGCGTTTGCTGTGGCTGACGCTGCCGGACGGCAAAAGCGGTGTGCTGGTCCCGGTCGATGGCGTCAGAAACAGCGCTGCGCTCGGTGAGCTGGCCGCCCGCCATCCCGGGGTCGTCTGGGTTGACCGTAAGGCCAGCTTCGACAGCCTGTTTGCACTCTACCGCGCGCTGCTGACGGGGCTGCTGGGCGTGGCGCTGGCGGTGATTGCCTGCGGCGCGGTGGTGCGCCTCGGCTGGCGAAAAGGGCTGGTGGCGCTGGTGCCGTCCGTGCTGTCGCTGGGCGGCGGGCTGGCGGCGCTGGCCGTGACGGGCCATCCGGTGAACCTGTTTTCCCTGCTGGCGCTGGTGCTGGTCCTCGGCATTGGCATCAACTACACGCTGTTTTTCAGCAACCCGCGCGGCACGCCGCTGACCTCCATGCTGGCGATTACCCTCGCCATGATGACCACCCTGCTGACGCTGGGGATGCTGGTGTTCAGCACCACTCAGGCCATCAGCAGCTTTGGCATTGTGCTGGTGAGCGGTATCTTCACCGCGTTCCTGCTCGCCCCGCTGGCGATGCCGACTAACAAAGAGAACTTACCATGACCCGTTTCATTCGCCTGGCGGCAGTGATGATGACCCTGTTGCTGGCGGGGTGTAGCCATACGACGAACCGCGATGACGCGCGCCCTCAGGCCTGGCTCCAGCCCGGCACCCGCGTCACGCTGCCACCGCCGGGCATCACGCCTGCCATCCGCGCGCAGCAGTTGCTTACCGGCAGTTTTAAAGGCCAGACCCAGTCGCTGCTGGTGATGCTGAACGCCGATGGAAATAAAGTGACGCTTGCCGGCCTCTCCTCCGTCGGGATCCGCCTGTTCCTCGCCACCTACGACGACACCGGGATCCACACTGAGCAGTCGGTTGTGATGCCGCAGTTGCCGCCCGCCAGCCAGGTGCTGGCCGACGTGATGCTCAGCCACTGGCCCCTCAGCGCCTGGCAGCCGCAGTTGCCGAAAGGCTGGACGCTGAACGATACTGACACCAGACGCGAACTGCGCAACCCCGATGGCAAGCTGGTCACGGAAATTGCCTACCTGAACCGTAACGGCAGGCGCGAACCGATTAGCATTGTGCAGCACGCTTTTCACTACCACATCACCATTCAATATCTGGGTGACTGAGATGATTTACCTTTCTGCCGTTGGCATGGTCAACGCGCTCGGCAACTCGGCTGATGAAATAGCGGCAAACCTGAACGCTGGCGTGGCCCCCGGGATGCGCCAGCGTGCGGGCTGGCTACAGGGCTTACCCGAGGCCGTGCTGGGCGGGGTGGAGGGTGATCTTCCCCCTGTTCCCGGGTCTTTTTCTGCGCATCGAAGTCGCAACAAC
Source organism: Enterobacter cloacae complex sp. 402C9 (assembly GCF_050030745.1). Taxonomy (NCBI): domain Bacteria; kingdom Pseudomonadati; phylum Pseudomonadota; class Gammaproteobacteria; order Enterobacterales; family Enterobacteriaceae; genus Enterobacter; species Enterobacter cloacae complex sp. 402C9. The sequence goes on from NZ_JBLGUW010000001.1 coordinate 4,413,192, forward strand.
CAGCTGCTGCTGGCGGCGCTGGCGCAAATCCGGCCCGCCGTCGATGCGGCCATTGCGCGCGTGGGGCGCGACCGCGTGGCGGTGGTGCTGGGCACCAGCACCTCCGGACTGGACGAGGGTGATGAGTACGTGCGCCGCGCGCAGAACGGCGAGCGCAGTCCGCAGTGGCAATATCCGCAGCAGGAGCTGGGCGATCCGTCGCGCTTTCTCGCCAGTTGGCTTGCGCTGGACGGCCCGGCGTATACCATCTCGACCGCCTGCTCCTCCAGCGCACGGGCGATCATCAGCGGCCGTCGCCTGATCGACGCCGGTCTGGTGGACGTCGCCATCGTCGGCGGAGCCGACAGCCTGAGCCGCATGCCGGTCAACGGCTTCAACAGCCTGGAATCCTTCTCCCCGACCCTGTGCGAACCGTTTGGCCGCAACCGTCGGGGGATCACCATTGGCGAAGCGGCAGCATTGATGGTACTGACCCGCGAGCCGGGCGAGATTGCGCTCCTGGGCGCGGGGGAATCCAGCGATGCGTACCATATTTCCGCCCCACATCCGCAGGGCGAAGGGGCGATCCGCGCCATCACCCAGGCGCTGAACGAGGCGGGCATGACGGCGGCGGACGTCGGTTATATCAACCTGCACGGCACCGCCACGCCGCTGAACGATCGCATTGAGGCGCAGGTGATCCACGATCTCTTTGGCGACCGCGTGCCGTGCAGCTCCACGAAACATCTTACCGGCCACACGCTGGGCGCCGCGGGGATCACCGAGGCCGCCCTGAGCTGGCTGATCCTGACCCGAGACCTGCCGCTGCCGCCGCAGGATTTTTCCCGCTACGCGCCGGACGACACCCTGCCTGCCTTCGGCCTACTGCACCAGAGCGCACCGCTGAAAAAAGCGGTGATCCTGTCAAACTCCTTCGCGTTTGGCGGCAACAACGCCAGCCTTCTGCTGGGGAGAGTATGATGCGCTACTTACCACCCGGGGATTATCTTCCTCACGACACGCCGATGCTGCTGCTTGAGAGCGTGGAAAGCGTCACCGATGACCGCGCCATTTGCAACGTGACGGTGAACGAACGGGGCGTTTTAGCGCCGTTTCTGGACGCAGGCGGCAACCTGCCCGGCTGGTTTGCGCTGGAGCTGATGGCTCAGACCGTGGGCGTCTGGTCTGAATGGCACCGGATGCAAAAAGGGCTGCCGCACTGTGCGCTGGGTATGGTGCTGGGCGCGCGCGAGCTGGTGTGCGACGCAGGGCATTTTGCCGCAGGCTGCACGCTGACCATCACCATCGAACGTCTGATGCAGGATGAGCGCTTTGGCAGCTTCGAGTGCACCATTCATGCGGATAATATTTCCCTCGCCACGGGCCGCGTAAACACCTTCCAGCCGAGCGAGGAAGAATTAACCACACTTTTTAACCAGGGAACACCATCATGAGATCCGTACTGGTCACCGGCGCCAGCAAAGGCATTGGCCGCGCTATCGCCCTTCAGCTTGCGGCGGACGGTTTCACCGTCGGCGTGCATTACCATCGTGATGAAGCGGGCGCGCAGGAGACGCTGGAAGCGATTGTCCAGGCAGGCGGCGCGGGCCGTTTACTCACCTTTGACGTGGGCAACCGCGAGCAGTGCCGTACGGTGCTGGAACAGGCGATCGCTGACCACGGCGCGTGGTATGGCGTGGTCAGTAACGCCGGTATTACCCGCGACGGCGCATTTCCGGCGCTCAGCGACGATGACTGGGACAGCGTGATCCACACCAATCTCGACAGTTTTTATAACGTCATTCATCCCTGCATTATGCCGATGATCGGCACCCGCAAGGGCGGGCGGATCATCACCCTGTCGTCGGTGTCAGGCATTATGGGCAACCGTGGGCAGGTGAACTACAGCGCGGCGAAAGCCGGGATCATCGGCGCCACCAAAGCGCTCGCCACCGAGCTGGCAAAACGCAAAATCACCGTCAACTGCATCGCGCCGGGGCTGATTGATACCGGTATGATCGAGATGGATGAAGCCGCGCTGAACGCGGCGATGTCGATGATCCCGATGCAGCGTATGGGCCAGGCCGAGGAAGTGGCCGGGCTGGCGAGCTACCTGATGTCGGATAAAGCAGGCTATGTGACGCGACAGGTGATATCGATCAACGGAGGCATGCTATGACCCGCCGGGTAGTGATTACGGGCATGGGCGGCATCACCGCATTCGGCGAGGACTGGCCGACCATCTCGCGCCGTCTGCGCGAGTATGAAAATGCGGTACGTACCATGACGGAGTGGCAGGCGTATGACGGCCTGCAAACCCTGCTCGCCGCGCCGATTGAAGATTTCACTCTGCCCGCTCACTATACCCGTAAGCGCATTCGCGCCATGGGCCGCGTGTCGCTGCTCTCAACCCGCGCTACCGAGCTGGCGCTGGAGCAGGCGGGCCTGATCGACGACGCGGTGCTGACCAACGGTCAGACCGGCATCGCCTACGGCTCGTCGACGGGCAGCACCGGACCGGTCAGCGAGTTTGCCTCCATGCTCACCGAAAAGCACACCCACAACATCACCGGCACCACCTACGTGCAGATGATGCCGCACACCACGGCGGTGAATACCGGACTGTTCTTTGGCCTGCGCGGACGGGTGATCCCCACCTCAAGCGCCTGTACCTCTGGCAGCCAGGCGATTGGCTACGCCTGGGAAGCGATTCGTCACGGCTACCAGACCGTGATGGTGGCAGGCGGCGCGGAAGAGCTGTGCCCGTCGGAAGCGGCGGTTTTCGATACCCTGTTTGCCACCAGCCAGCGTAACGACGCGCCCAAAACCACGCCGTCGCCGTTTGACGTTCAGCGCGATGGCCTGGTGATTGGCGAAGGGGCGGGCACGCTGGTGCTGGAAGCGCTGGATCACGCCAGAGCACGCGGGGCGACAATCTATGGTGAGATCGTGGGCTTTGCCACCAACTGCGATGCGGCGCACATCACCCAGCCCCAGCGTGAAACCATGCAGGTGTGTATGGAGCAGTCGCTGGCGATGGCGGGCCTTAGCCCTCAGGACATTGGCTACATTTCTGCCCACGGCACGGCAACCGATCGCGGGGATATCGCCGAGAGTCAGGCGACCGCCGCTATTTTCGGCGACAGCGTGCCCATCTCATCCTTAAAGAGCTATTTCGGCCATACCCTGGGTGCCTGCGGCGCGCTGGAAGCCTTGCTGAGTCTGCATATGATGCGGGAGGGCTGGTTCACGCCGACGCTCAATTTAAGACAACCGGATGAGCAATGCGGCGCTTTAGATTATATTATGGGGGAAACCCGCCCGATTGATTGCGAATTTATTCAGAGCAATAACTTTGCCTTTGGCGGCATTAATACCTCGATAATCATTAAACGCTGGGCGTAACTATGTACCAGTTTGTACTGGGGAAGATCTCCACCCTTAGCGCGGACCCGCTGGCGTCAACGCTCGCAGACATGGCACCTCAGGGTGCGCGATACGCTTCCTGGCTTGCAGGCCGGACGCTGCTCGCCAGAACTTTATCCCCCTCACCGCTTCCCGAGATAATCTACGGCGAGCAGGGAAAACCGGCCTTCGCTAACGGCCATCCGCTGTGGTTTAACCTGAGCCACAGCGGGGACGATATTGCCATGCTGATAAGCGATGAAGGCGAGGTTGGCTGCGATATCGAAGTGATCCGCCCGCGGGAGAACTGGCAGGCGCTGGCGAATGCCGTTTTCAGCCTCACCGAGCATGACGAGCTGGAGCGTGAAGCACCGGAAGAGCAGCTTTCCGCATTCTGGCGCATCTGGACGCGCAAAGAGGCGATCGTCAAACAGCGTGGCGGCAGCGCGTGGCAGATTGTCAGCATTGACAGCACCGCCCAGTCGCTCCCGGTCAGCCAGCTTCGCTTCGGCTCGCTGAGCCTGGCGGTCTGTACTCCTACGCCTTTCAACTTAACGGCGGAATCGGTGACTTACTCCGGTATTTCTGCAGCATAAAAAACGGCCATTCGGGTTAAAACCGAAATGGCCGTTGTGCATTTAACGCGTTGCTAAGCTTATTTTAAATTATCAGGAAAGTTTTTTGGCAACTCGCTGGCAGCACACGCAATAACGCTATCGTCATTCGCACCGCAGTCGCGTACAAAAGTAATCGTCGCAAATTCATCAATCACTTCGGTTGGATACGCTGGCCCGGCATCACGGTAGCTGTTCATCAGCGGAATGTGATCGTTCTGGAAGCAGACGGTTTTTTCCGGATTATTCATGACCCAGCGTGGGAAGAAGATGGTGCCGTGGAACAGGCGGTCGCCCAGGTTCACAATCAGGCTCACGTCGGTACCGGTTGGCTCCGTCCAGGAAATTTTATAGATGCTTTCCCCGACGCGGACAATGTAGGCCTGCTGATCTTTCACCCAACGATTGCCCACCAGACCGCTGTGAATACGGTAGTCGAGCGTGTTCTCGTTTTTAACGTAAATTTCGTAGTTCCAGCCATTGTCGTAGGTATATACCAGATGTTTGCCGACGAAGCCGCTTAAATCATGTTTATCGAAGGTGCTCATAAGATGTCTCCTTTGTTTTGATGAGACGATCGTACCCCTTCAAAAAATGAATGAATAACGCTATGTTTGAATCAAATTCATCCAAAATTTAGATTAATCATGCACAAGACGACGCTCGAACAGTGGGCCTTGCTGGAAAGAGTCATCGAGGCTGGCAGCTTCGCTAAGGCGGCGGAAGAGACCCATCGCAGCCAGTCCTCGGTCAGCTATAACCTGTCGCTTTTGCAGGAGCGGCTGGGCGTAGCGCTCCTGATGACAGAGGGACGCCGTGCCGTGCTGACCCCGGCGGGTGAGCTGTTGCTGAACCAGGTTAAACCGCTGCTGAAAGCCTTCGCCTATGTTGAAACGCGCGCTGCGACCCTGCGCAGCGGGATGCGAACCCGTATCGACCTGATGGTAGACAGTATTTTTCCGCGCAGCCGGCTGTTCGCGATTTTGCGCCAGTTTCAGCAGCTGTACCCGCAAACGCAGGTGCGGCTTACCGAGGTGCTGGAAAACAGCCGCGCAGATGCGCTCAATGATGAGGCCGACGTGATGGTCTTAACCCGCCGCCAGGACATTACCGGCCTGGGCGAATGGCTGATGAATATCGATTTTGTTGCCGTCGCGCATCACGCGCACCCGCTGTTTGCGCTGGATACACCGCTTAACGACGAGATGCTTCGACCGTGGCCGCGCATTCAGATCGCAGACAGCCAGCCCACCGTTCGCCCCACCGGGGAGTCGTGGACATTCTCCACCATCGATGCCGCGATCGAAGCAGTGATGTATCAGGTTGGATATGGCTGGTTACCGGAAGAACGCATTCAGACCCCGCTCCAGCAGGGCATCCTCAAAATCCTACCCCTCAGCCACGGCGTTCGACGCGCCACGCCGCTGCACCTCATTGTTAAACGCTCCCTCAGCCCGCTGGACGAGCAGGTTGAGACGCTGTTGCGCCTTTTTAAACAGGAGCCGTCATCGTCAACTGCTACGCTTTAAGTTTTGAACCATAAAACGACAAGGAGTGAACGATGAAAATCGATTTAACGGGGAAAGTAGCGCTGGTGACCGCGTCCACCGGCGGTATTGGGTTTGCCATCGCCCGCGGACTGGCGGAGAGCGGTGCGGAAGTGATCGTCAACGGGCGCAGCGTCGACTCGGTGAACAAAGGCATTCAGGCGCTCCAGCAGGTGGTGCCAGGCGTACAGGTCCGTGCCGCCATCGCCGACCTGAGCTCGCAGGAGGGCGTTGACGAACTGCTCAGGGTCGCCACGCACGTCGATATTCTGGTGAATAACGCCGGGATCTATGGCCAGCAGGATTTTTATTCCACCGACGACGAGACCTGGGAACGCTACTGGCAAACCAACGTGATGTCCGGCGTGCGCCTCTCCCGTGCCCTGCTGCCCGGTATGGTACAAAAAGGCTGGGGTCGGGTAGTGTTTATCTCGTCAGAATCGGCCTGCAATATTCCTGCGGATATGATCCACTATGGCGTGACAAAAACCGCCCAGCTTTCGCTGGCGCGCGGTCTGGCGAAGTTCGTGGCAGGCAGCGGCGTCACGGTGAACAGCGTGCTGCCGGGCCCGACAATGTCGGACGGTTTTGCCGCGATGATGAAAGACGAGATGGAGAGAACCGGCAAATCGCTGGAGCAGCTGGCGAAAGCGTTCGTGATGGAGAATCGCCCCAGCTCGGTTATTCAGCGCGCCGCAACGGTAGAAGAAGTGGCGAATATGGTGGTGTATGTCTGTTCTATGCAGGCCTCCGCGACTTCCGGCGCGGCGCTGCGCGTTGACGGTGGCGTGGTGGATGACATAGTTTGACCCGTCAGCCCACAGGTTCGAGAAAAAATGAGATCGGATAGAAGGACTGTGAAGGTAAAGCAGGTAAACTAGTGAACAGAATGTGTATTTCAGCTAAGACGTATTTATGACCCATATGATTGCCGACGAAGCCGTGGCGAAGTCCAGCGTGCTCTCTGTCTTTGACTTTGATGGTACGTTGACGCACCACGACAGTTTTATTCCGTTCCTGCGCTTTGCCTTTGGCAAGCGCTACTTTGCGGGTCGCCTGGTGCGCATGGCCCTGCCCACGCTGCACTGCGTGCGTCGCAAGCTGACGCGTGATGAGCTGAAAGAGGTGTTGATCAAAACCTTCCTGACGGGGGTGGATGAGCACTGGTTACGTCAGCAGGCAGAGGCCTTCTGTGAAAAATACTGGAACAAGCTGATGCGCCCGGAAGGGGTCATGGCTGTCGCCAACGAAGTTAATTCCGGTGCGGAAGTGACGATTTGCTCCGCCTCCCCGGCGCTGGTATTGCAGCCGTGGGCCGATAAGCTCGGCATTAAGCTGATTGGCACGCAGCTGGAAGTGAAAGACGGCAAGCTGACCGGGCGGATCACCGGCAACAACTGCCGCTGCGCGCAGAAAGTGGCGAGGCTGGAAAAGGTGTATGGCGATCTGAACGCATATCACCTGCGCGCCTGGGGCGACACACGTGGCGACCACGAGCTGCTGGCGGCGGCGCAGGATCCGCACTGGCGCCATTTCCATCATCCGCGCAAGCGCCGAAACTCACCGATAATAAAGTAGCCTTTTGCCGGGTGGCGGTTGCGCCTTACCCGGCCTACATCCCAGTCGTAGGCCCGGTAAGCGAAGCGCCACCGGGCGATACATCAGGCCTCACGTTTCCCCGGGAACATCACGCTCGCAATAATCCCCAGCGCCAGAACCCCCAGCACCACAAACAGGCTTGCCGTGGCACCGATGTTATAACCGTGATGCCAGAAGTGATCGGTCGCATTCAGCCCCAGCTTGAACGCCACGAAGAACAGCAGTAACACTACCGCTTTCTCAAGATGCACCAGATACTGCTTCAGCGCTTCCAGCACGAAGTAGAGGGTACGCAGGCCTAGGATTGCGAACATCATGGCGCTGTAGATAATCAGCGGCTCGCGGCTGACGGCAATGATCGCGGGAACGGAGTCGAAGGCGAACATCACGTCGGACAGCTCTACCACCGCCACGCAGAGCAGCAGCGGCGTCGCGTAGCGCTTCGCCTTCTTCACGCGACCTACCATCACATCCTTGTTTTCAGGCTTCTCCAGCTCGGCGTCCACCTCTTTTTGGGTCAGGATAAACGCGTGGCTGCTGATTTTTGGCCAGACCGGATAGAAGCGTTTTACCAGGCGGTACGCCAGATGGTTGGAGTAATCCTCGACTTCATCACTCTCTTCATTGCGTTTCAGCATCATCACCGCCGTCCAGCCGACGACCAGCGCAAAAATCACCTCAACGTATGGCCCCAGGCTCAGCAGGCTGGTGCCGATGGCAACAAAAATACCGCGGAACACAATCGCCCCCAGCACGCCCCAGTAGAGCACGCGGTGACGATACTTATCCGGCACGCCGAACCAGGCGAAGATCGCCATCATCACAAACAGGTTGTCGACGGAGAGCACCTCTTCCAGTGCATAGCCGGTGAGGAACAGACTGGCCATCTCCGCGCCGTGGTGCACGTATAAGAAGCCAGCAAACGCCATCGCCATCATGACCCAGAAGATGGACCACATGGCCGCGCTTTTCAGCGAGATCGGTTTATCGTGACGGTGCATGAAGAGGTCGATAAACATCGCCCCAACGGCCATCACCACAAAGACAACAACGGTTTCCGTCGGGAAACCGAGATGAGCAGCAGACATAGACAACCCTTTTAAGAAGACAAAACACAACACCATGCAGGCTGGCGTAAACCAGAAGTGAGAATGGGGGAACGTGTTATTCGCCTATACCCCACAAAACCGCAGCTCTTTGGCTGCGCAAGGTGTGTACTTTACCTCACAACGGGGGGTGGCGCATCTGTCGTTTAGGCTCACGAGGTAAAGCCCGTTAACTGTGAGTCACGTCTTATTTACATCATTTAAACCTTCCATTAACTGGATAAAAAGAAGGCGCCGACGCTATAGTGGTTTTGTTTAATAAAACAGAGTTGTACCTGATAAAACCAAGAACAGACCCTGCGAGGAACACATGACAGAACATATTCGTAATGGCACTGCCGCCACTGAGGACATAGAAAGAGAGACTATGCGCAAGGTGATCTGGCGTATCCTCCCGTTTCTGATAGTCAGTTATCTGGTCTCCATTATCGATCGCGGCAATATCGGCATGGCTTCGCTACAGATGAATGAGGATCTCGGTCTCAGCAAAGCGGCGTTTGGCTTCGCCAGTAGCCTCTATTTCGTGGCGTATTTTCTGTTTGAAGTTCCAAGCAATCTGGCAATGCAGAAAGTTGGCGCACGTCTGTGGATCCCCCGCATTATGATCAGCTGGGGGGTGGTATCCATGTGTATGGCACTGGTACAAAACACGACGTCGCTTTATATCGTGCGTTTTCTGCTGGGTGCCGCGGAGGCGGGCTTCTTCCCCGGCGTCGTACTCTTTCTGACCTGGTGGATCCCTTCCCGCTACCGTGCGCGAATTATCGCGTCCTTTATGGTCGCGATCCCGCTGGCCAATTTTATTGGCTCGCCGCTGTCCGGGTTGATTCTGTCGCTGGATGGATGGCTGGGTCTGCGCGGCTGGCATCTGCTGTTTATCATTGAAGGTTTACCCGCCGTCCTGCTGGGTATTGCCGCCTGGTTTGTTCTTCGCGATCGTCCGCACCAGGCTAACTGGCTTAACGCGGAACAGAAAAAATGGCTGGAAACGACGCTTGAAACCGAGCGTCAACAGCAAAAAAATATCGGACACCAGACGACATGGCAGCTGCTCAGGCATCGTCAAATCTGGCTGCTGGCGCTGATTTACGCAGGCGCGTCATCAGCGGGCACCACCATCAGCGTCTGGTCACCGCAGCTGCTGAAATCGTTCCGCCTGGATAATCTGGAGACGGGTCTGTTCAACGCCATTCCTTACGGTCTGGCATCCGTACTGATGATTGTGTGGGGACGCAGTTCGGACCGAACCAACGAACGCCGCTGGCATACCGCTCTGACCCTTTTCATTATTGCCGCAGGCGTATTTGCCGCCTTTGTCAGCGTCTCTCTTTCCGCCACCATTGTTATCCTGAGCATCATGCTGATAGGGGCGTATTCAATGAAGGGGCCTTTCTGGGCGCTGGCGTCAGGCTGGATGAGCAGCACGTCGGCGGCTGCGGGGCTGGCTGCAATTGGCGCCATCGCTAACCTTATCGGCGGTGCGGTGATGGTCAACGCTTACGGTATTATCAACGAACGGACGGGTAGCCACACGCTGGCCATGCTTCCTCTGGCGGCGTTATGCGTCACGGGGGGTATCGCGGTATTGGTGATGGGACGCCAGGCCCGCAATGCTCAGTTGCATGAAAAGCAGGTCACCCATTAGACATAACAAAAGCGGGACGCACGTCCCGCTTTATGCTTAGAGACTCTCTTCCGCAGTATCCTGCGTTTCCCCATAAAACTGCTGGCAAAAAGGCTTACTGGCCCCCATTTTCTGTGACAGGCGGCTGGCGGTGGCATGCATTAGCTGGCTGATCCCCTGTTCACGGCGATCTTCAGTCAGTCTGGAGATGGGCCCGGTCAACGCCAGCGCCGCAATCAGCTTGTCATTGACGCCGAAGACGGGCATTGCGAACGCCGCAGTATGCGGGTCACGGGCGCCTGCGGTATAGAGCGGAACAGCGGGCTCCCCCTCTGGCAGCGCGTCATTAAGGCCCCAGTGGCGAAGCACTTTACTGATGGCAGAATCGTCCAGCGGAAACTGAGTACCCGGCAGATTGCTGTGACGCAACCCGTGCGATGCTTCTGCCCGGAACAGGCACAGACGTTGCCCGCCTTCTAACACATACCAGCTGGCGCTCTCCTGAGAGGCCTGTGATAACGCCTGAAGCTCAGGCTGCACCACCCGGGAAAGATGGAAAGATTGTTCATAAAGTTTGCCAAGGTAAAGCAGACGTGGGCCAAGCGCATAATTGCCGTCATCATGCCTGACGACATAGTTCATTCGCTCAAGCGAATTCATTAACCGGTAAACCGTGGTTTTGTGATAACCCGATAGCTGCGCCAGCGCGGTCAGCGTCAGGCTCTCATCGCCGGGACGGAAGCAATCCAGTAAAGCCAGCGCCTTTTCGACCGCAACAACGCCTTCGTTACCCATCATCATCTCCTTTTCTGCTCGGCAGTGAGTGTACCTCAATTTTTGTGAGTCACTTCGTGTTTACATCACAAACGCCATCGCAGATCTGGCTAATGGGAAAGTAACACCGCTATAGTTGTTTTGCATTGTACACCTGCATTGTACACAGTAAAACAATATGGAGGCATATATGTCCGTTTCTGAAAAATCATTGATTAATCGTCAGGTCGAACGCGTATCGGCTGAACAGGTTCACCAGGCTGCCGAGTATCAGGCCGCCATTCTGGCGGATGTTGCCGGTCGCCGCGGTACACTCCATGGTCGTATCAAACCGCTCGCGCCTCACATGGCCGTTGCGGGCCCGGCAGTTACCGTGGAGGTGCGCCCGGGAGATAATCTGGCCATCCATGCCGCAATGGCCGTAGCACAGCCTGGCGATGTGTTGGTTGTTGACGGGAAAGGCGACCTGACCTGTGCGCTGCTCGGTGAGATTATGGCGACGCAGGCCCAGGCAAGCGGTATTGCGGGCATCATCATTGACGGGGCGGTACGTGATGCCGATACCCTGAGTAAAGGGCACTACCCCGTCTTCGCCGCCGGTCTTAACCCCTGTGGCCCGACAAAATCAATTCCTGGCCGGGTTAATCACCCCATCTCTATCGCTGGTGCAACGGTACGAGCCGGGGATCTGGTGGTCGCGGATATCGACGGCGTGGTGGTGATCCCGCGTGATGAAGTGCAGACCGTTATCGCCATGGCCAAAGGGAAACTCGAAACAGAGACCCGACGTCTTGCTGCTATTCGTGAGGGCGATTTACGTCCACACTGGCTTAACGACGCGCTGCGTAAGGCAGGCATGTTATCTGACGGGGAGACGCTGTAATGGAAGACAAACGCGTTGTACTGGTCACGGGATGCGACCTGGCGGACCAGGCTGTCAACATGCTGCGAGACTTTGACGTGGTGTATGCCGGTCACCAGCCCACAGAAGATCAGCTGGTTACGCTGTGCGAACGGCACAATCCTGTGGCCATCCTGGTGCGTTACGGCAAAATAACCGCAAGGATCATGGATGCAGCCCCTGAATTACAGGTTATATCGAAACACGGAAGCGGCATTGACGTGATAGACCAGCCAGCGGCAGCGGCGCGTAATATCGCCGTTCGTTCCGCCCCCGGCGCCAATGCGGCAGCGGTTGCAGAACATACCTGGGCATTGATTCTTGCCTGTGCCAAATCGGTGGTCACCCTTGATAAACGCCTGCGCGACGGGCACTGGGATAAGGCCACGCACAAATCGATCGAGCTGGAAGGCATGACGCTGGGGCTTATCGGTCTGGGGGCGATTGGCTCGCGGGTTGCGCTGGTGGGGCAGGCATTCGGCATGCAGATTGTGGCGTATGATCCTTACGCTAAAACGATGCCTTCTGGTTGTGAACGGGCAAACACCTTACCCGACCTTTTATCCCGTGCCGATGTTATCTCATTGCATTGTCCGCTCACTGACGACAACAGAGGAATGATCAACGCAGACACGCTCGCGCACTGTAAACGTAACGCGATTCTGGTGAACACAGCGCGCGGCGGGTTAATTAACGATGAAGCCCTGTTACACGCGCTGAAGGATGGAACCTTGCACAGCGCAGCACTCGACAGCTTTAACAGCGAGCCACTGACCGCCCCGAACCTGTGGCAGACCGTCGATAACGTCATCATTTCGCCGCATATTGGCGGCGTCAGCGCAGCGTCATACATCAAGATGGGAACCGTGGCCGCCAGCAATATTCTGGACGTTGTACACCTGACTGACGTCGCCGTCAGCCCCTAAAATGCAATGATGAATGACCGCGCCCGCTTGTCATTTACCCTCAGCTGTACACAGACATTAAAGTTGTCTCCTTTAACATGAAAAAGACTTTAAAGTTGTCTACTTCTTCAGATAGACCTACTTAACAGGATACTAAGTAGGTCATCTCCTTTCTCGCGTAGCATCTCTCGACGTTCACAGCAGAGGACACGTTTCAAAATGTCATCCAAAATTTTTTTCCATTATCTGACGTTGGGTGATTTTGATGGTCAGCGAGTAGAGGCTTTAACAATGTGGGTTGCCCTGAGCAAAGTAAGGGAAGTAGATGTACCAGAAATGTACGCGTTTCCTTGCATGAAGGGGGGCATCTTAAAGCTCATTGATTAAACAAACTCACTATGCCGCTACAAACAGCCCAAAACCGTCACTTGATAACGTGTTATTTAGATAAATTAATGCTCAGGGCTTTTAGCCAAACTGTCACTTGATGTAAGAATCCAGAACCTTCAGCACAACGTCCAGGTCTTCTTCTCGTTTCTGTTCTTCACTTTCATGAACAATATGTTCAGTCAAATGTCCTTTAATCACTTCACGCAATAAACCATTCACGGCACCACGTATGGCGGCTATTTGTTGCAGTACAGCGGCACATTCGTGAGGTTCATCAAGCATTTTTTTCAGCGCAGCAACCTGCCCCTGGATCTTGCTTGTACGTGCTTTCAGTTTTTGTTTATCGCGGATGGTATGTGACATGTGGGCTCTCACTCTCCTGGATATTTTATGTAACTATACCAGCGTTATTCTACTGGGGGGTAGTATATTTTACTGGGGGGGAGTAGAATCCGGCCTACACTTAATAACCAAGAATGATTCTCATGAACGAATTTACGACACTTCTTCAGCAAGGCAACGCATGGTTTTTCATCCCCAGCGCCATTCTGCTTGGCGCGCTTCATGGACTGGAGCCCGGGCACTCCAAAACAATGATGGCAGCATTCATCATTGCTATAAAAGGCACCGTACGTCAGGCCGTGATGCTGGGTGTCGCGGCAACATTGTCGCACACTGCAGTCGTATGGCTGATTGCTTTTGGAGGGATGTATATCAGTAATAAATTTACCGCAGAATCAGCCGAACCCTGGCTACAGATGGTCTCTTCAGTGATCATCCTTGGTACGGCTTTTTGGATGTTCTGGCGAACCTGGAGCGGTGAGAAAAACTGGCTGGAGGGAATGCAGGAGAATGAACATCATCACCATGACGAAACAAGGTTGATCGATACTGGCCATGGAAAAGTTGAACTGTCCATTTTTGAAGAAGGACAACTTCCCCACTGGCGGCTACGCACTCTTAGTGGCCAAAGATGGGCTTCTGAAGATATCTCATTAACCACACTTCGGGAAAACAGTACGATCTCTCAGACTTTTGAATTTGTTGATCATGGTGATTATCTGGAGTCAACATCTCCCATCCCTGAGCCTCACAGTTTCAACGTACGTCTGTCTCTGGGACATCGTGGTCATGTCCATGACTATGATGTGGCGTTCGCTGAACACGACCATGACCATGACCACTCTGAGCTTGATGGGCTGGATGTGAATTCGAAAGAGTATCAGGACGCTCACGAACTGGCTCATGCCAATGACATAAAACGCCGCTTCGACGGGAAAGAAGTAACCAACGGGCAAATCCTGATATTTGGACTGACAGGAGGGCTTATCCCTTGCCCGGCAGCTATAACTGTATTGTTGATCTGCCTTCAGCTTAAAGCGCTTACGCTGGGTGCCACACTGGTTGTTTGTTTCAGTATCGGCCTGGCATTGACCCTCGTAACGGTTGGAGTGGGTGCTGCGATCAGCGTTCGTCAGGTCGCCAAACGCTGGAGTGGCTTCAATACCATCGCCAGAAGAGCCCCCTATATTTCAAGCGCCCTGATTGCTGCTGTTGGGATTTACATGGGTATACATGGCTGGAATGGGCTGGTGCATTAACACCGGTACTGATGACACACACTCTGGGTACTTACAAAGTACATCCTAAGCGCCACCGTTGAGGTTATGAGCAGAAAAACCCGGAATATAAAGCTGCTCTTTCCGGGACTTGTTGCTGAGGCAGGGATTAAGTAACTGATTAAATCCATTCCCATAAGACTCAATGATAAATGAAAGAATAAAAAAAACGCTCCCGAATGGGAGCGTAAGCCAGTGACTTCGGCGTCAAATGAGGGTCTGACAAGTGGAGCTGCGGGTTAATTCTGGGTGATCTGGCTGCGATGCTTTTCAGCCTGCTGCTGATGAATAACGGAAGACTGACCATTATTCGCCTTCTCGTGCACAACAGCGGCTTTTTCATGCTCGTTCATTTCTGAAAATGACGTTGCTGATTCGTTGGTGGCCCCTGGTTTGCCTTTCATCATTTTTTTATGCATCTCCGCCATGTCCTGGTGGGCAGAAGCGTTGCCGTTTTGCATCATTTCATGGGACATTGCAGCCTGATCGTGTCCGCTCATATCCATCATTGTCATACTGTCTCCCTGAACAGCGCTTTTTTCAGAGGTTGACTGCATCTGATGGGCGGGTGCCTGGGCATTATTTACCTGGTCATGCATGTTCATTGTCTCTGCAGCCATGGCGGATGAAGCGACAGCCATAATGGCAACAAATGATACAAGGATCTTTTTCATGGTTGGGTCTCCGGTGTTTTCATACCCAAACAATCAACGGCTTATAACAGAGAAAGCATTTGATCTCAGGGCGGGTTATTCATCACTCCAGGAACCAGGCGATTGCGTTATCACTCTGCTCCTGATTTATGTATGATTATAAAAAACCGCCTCTGTTTATCGCGTGACTGAATGGTGACAATTTTGTCACCTTCCAGGTTTCTCCTGAAGAACGGGATTAATCCATTAACAGGCGCACTTTGAACACAATTTCCCGCCCCTGCTGTTCTGCTGACAGCTCGCCGCCGTGAGCATGAATGATCGACCTTGTAATTGATAATCCCAGCCCCGCGCCTTCCGTGTTGTAGAACCTTGATGAGTCTGCGCGATAGAACCGGTCAAACAAACGTTCCAGATTAGCGGGAACCTGGCCGGACATCGTATTCGTAATCATCACGTTCACACAGTCACTGTCACGCTCAAGGTGTATCGCTGTACAGGTGTTATCGGGAGAATACTTGATTGCATTGGAAAGCAGGTTACTGAAAGCACGTCGGAGCATATCGCTGTCTCCGGCAACAACGCCCTCTCCTTCAACCGTGATTGTCTTTCCTGTTTCGTCTGCCAGGGGCTCGAACAACTCACGTAATTCATTCAGTTCGGCTGCCAGATCCACATCATGTTTATCCAGCCGCAGCAGACCATGCTCTGAACGTGCCAGAAAAAGCATGTCACTGGTCATTCGTGACAACCTTTTCAGTTCTTCCAGGTTAGCGAATAAAATTTCGCGGTAATGCGAAACATCCCTTTCCTTAGCCAGTGCAAACTGCGTCTGCATCATCAGATTACTGACTGGTGTGCGCAGCTCATGCGCGATGTCAGACGAGAAATCTGACAGTTTCCGGAATGCCCCCTCCAGGCGATCAAACATATTATTGAACTCCTGCATGGTCTCAGAGATTTCCGGCGGAGCCAGATCGGGATTTAGACGCTGATCCAGGCTGTGTACAGTCATGGAGGAAGCCAGACTGGTCATTTCCCGTAACGGTTTCAGACCAATACGTGTGGTCAGCCAGCCCAGAAAAACAGAAATAAAGACCAGACCGATATTGAACCAGAACAGCCAGGTACTGAGTTTGTCCATAAACAGGGTGTGATACCCAGTATCCGTGGCAACCGTAATGATGACATGTTTGCTTTTACCCTGTTCCGGCGTCACGGCAACCCGCCGCGAGATACTGCGGTACACGGTGTTATTTTCTTCCGTCTGGATCATATAGTCGAGAATATCACCCGACTTATTAAGCAGGACCGCTGGAACAACAGAATTTTTGGCATAGAGTTCAACAATTTTTTCATTTTCCATGTTTTTTATAGAAATGAATAAACCATTGTGCCCTACCATCGCATCGTTTATTTTTTCTGATAATGACTTAATATCCGTTTTGTTCCGGAACGTCTCTGTTTTAAGAAACTCTTCGGTGAGCTGAAGTTTACCTGTCAGAAAATCGCGGTCCTGATTATCGAAATAGCCATTAAGGGTGCTAATCAGGATAAAACTTGATAACCACCATACCGTAAGCATCACCGCAGAAAAAATCAGGCTCAGGCGTGTGGTCAGGGAAATTTTGAACCTCACTCTTCTCTGATCTCCAGGACATATCCGGCACCGCGAACGGTATGGATCAGTTTTGGCTCAAAGTCATCATCAATTTTACTTCTCAGACGTCTCACGGCGACATCAATCACATTCGTATCACTGTCAAAATTCATGTTCCAGACCAGGGACGAGATAAGACTCCTGGGTAACACTTCTCCGGTGCGTTGCAGCAGCAACTCAAGCAGAACGTATTCTTTACCGGTGAGATGGATCTTCTTCCCCGAACGGATCACGGTCCGGCGCACCATATCAACGGTCATATCGGCGATGGTGCAGACTGTTGCGGCCTGCGAGCGTGCCCGGCGCAGTAGGGTTCTTACACGTGCAACCAGCTCCGTAAAATCAAAGGGCTTAATCAGGTAGTCATCTGCGCCAAGCTCCAGTCCTTTCACTTTGTCCCGCACGTTGTCCTTTGCGGTTAAAAACAGGACCGGTTCTTCGTGCCCGGACTCCCTCAGTGCGCTGATGATTTGCCACCCGTCGAGGAAAGGCAGCATCACGTCCAGTATTATCAAATCATACTGTCCCTTCGACGCGGCCCCGAGACCATCGCGGCCATTATTAAAGAGATCGGCCTGATAGCCTTCCTCAACCAGTCCCTGCTGCAGGTAACGACCTGTTTTTTGTTCGTCTTCAACGATTAAAATACGCTGCATGGTCAACTCGCTGATATGAAAGTAAAAATCTCACGCATGAGCTTTGGCTGTCCCCTAGCTGACCTGAGACGGAGCAAGCATTCCGAGCCACGCTACGGCGCCCAGAATGATAATCGCAACAACGAATTCTGTCAGGATGCTGTTTCGCATCAGGGCAACGCTGCGATCATAATTCCCTTCCCTGACCATAACTTCAAGCCGGGGACCCAGGTGAAACCGGTTTGCTGCAGCCAGAAGAAGCATCAGAACAAACAGAGCCGTCTTGGCAAGCAATATCCTCCCCCAGGAACTGTTGAATAAGGGAGTTAAGTTACCCTCAGCAATATACAGATAGTTGACCAGCGCACTCAGGATCAGGGCTACAACAATCACCGTTCCTGCCGTGGCAAATTTTGCCAGGGAGTCAGATATCACAATGACGCTCTGTGCATTATGCTCGTTTCTGCGCATCAGCAGGATAGCAAATGCAACCAGAGCACCTGTCCAGGCACCTGCAGCACCGAGATGGGTCAGATCGCTCAGTAAATGGAGATAGTAATGCAGACCGTCATGCATAACGGCGTGTCCTCCCCAGGCAAGTGTAGCCAGCGCCACGCCCCCACTCATCGTCATCAGCAGGCAGGACAATACTCTCTTATTAGTGTAAAGGAACAAAGCACCGAGTGTGGTAAACAGGGCACAGAGCCTGACAATCCAGCTAATACCCACATCAGTTTCTTCTATCACCATCTCGATAACATGGATGGATAATTCTCTGAGGTCAGTTACTCCACTCATGGCATTAGATACCAGGAGCATATTAATGCCAGTAAGAATGATGCCTGTAACAACAGCAAAGGTTATAAACGACCTGAAATTAGTCAGGTTATAGGTTTCATGTCTGACACCACTTATTCCATATATCTGAAAAAATGGCAATCCAAATATTACCATCAAATCCAGATAAAGAAGAAAACGAATAACAATCATAATCAGGTCGTTCATAATATTACTTCACTGTAAAGGTGTAATTACCGGTAATAGGGTGCGTATCTGAAGAAACCGCGCGCCAGTCAACACGATAAGTGCCAGCGGGTAAAGGCTCTCGCGGAATAATGACCATCGATTTAGGGTCAGCGCCTGGCGCCACTTTTGCCGCGACCGGCATCGGAGAATGTGATGACATGCCTTTCATACCCGTCATCGTTAATTTTGCACCTGAGAATTTCACGGTCAGATTTTCCGAGAAATTAAGCTGAATCTTTTCCGGGGCCGCTACGGCTGAATCAGCCTGTGGCACAGAGCTTTTTAATTCCGGATGGGCCATAGCAGAGAAAGCAACGCCCATAACGAGGCCACCTGTAAGAATGGCTTTATTTAAAATCGACATTTTATTTACCTGTTTAGTTGAGTGTTTTATATCAGTGCGTTAAAACCAGATTCTGGCTCCCGCCAGGAATACTACCTGATGGTCTTTCTCACCTTCTCTTTTCGCCATATCGGATGTTTTCCCGTAAAGTTGATTCCAGGAAACGCCTATATAGGGTGCAAACTCACGGCGTATTTCATAGCGCAGCCGGAGCCCCAGCTCTGTGTCAGTCAGTCCCCTGCCGCGACCCCGCGATTCATCATCCTGACTGTAGAAATTCACCTCATAGGATGGCTGGAGTATGAGCCGGTTAGTCAGTAAAACGTCGTATTCTCCTCCCAGACGAAGGGCTGCTTTTCCGCCATTACTGACAAAACCCGTAATTTCAGACTCAAAATTATAGAGTGCCAGCCCCTGAAAACCGACAGCAGCCCAGGTCCGGGCAGAAGCAGGTCTGAAATCCTGCCTGACACCCGCAACCAAATCCCACCATGGGCCAACCGCATGTCCCCAGAGTAACTGCGCTTCAGCCGCCTCCGTTTCCCCATTGCTTCGTTCACCTTCACTCTTTAGCCAAATCCGATCTGTGTCGCCTCCAATCCAGCTGTTAACACTCCAGCTGAAATTGTTGGTGTTATCCGACCGTTGCCATTCCAGTTGATCCAGCAGAACCAGATAATTAATCGCACTGTCGTGAATCGCATGCCCCTGTAAATTGCCGAATGCAGCCTTCCGGTCGGCATCGGTAACAGGCGGAATTGGCGTTCTGCTCTCAGTTACAATGGGCTCCATTGACGTCATCTCAGTGAAATTCTCATCTGCTGGCATCTGCATGGCAGACATGTCGTGCCCGGCGTGGGGATCTGCAGAGACGGAGCCCGCCGCAATAGAAAGCTGTGAGGTAAAGAAACCGGCGACCAGAACAGGTATGGCCTTCAAATTTCTCTTCATTCGCATCATTCCTCCACCCGGACTTCACGAAACATTCCCATTTCCATGTGATAGAGCAAATGGCAGTGATACGCCCAGCGGCCAAGCGCATCTGCTGTCACTCTGTAACTGCGTTTTGTACCAGGGGGAACATCTATTGTGTGTTTACGAACCATGAAATTACCGTTTTCATCTTCCAGATCGCTCCACATACCATGCAGGTGAATGGGGTGAGTCATCATGGTATCGTTGATCAGCGTGATCCTGAGCCGCTCACCGTATTTCAGCAGCACCGGTGCGGCATCTGAAAACTTGATTCCGTTAAATGACCAGGCAAACTTTTCCATGTGGCCGGTTAAATGCAGTTCTATGGTACGGCCAGGTTCACGTCCGTCAGGATCCTCAAAGCGGCTTTTCAAATCCGCGTACGTGAGAACCTTCCTTCCGTTATTTCGAAGACCAATACCCGGATCATTTAATTTCGGAGAGACGCTCATCGCCTGCATATCAACCAGTGGGTTATCCGTTTCTGACGCAGGATGACTTTGCATACCCGGCATTCCGGCCATCCGGGAATGATCCATACCGGCCATGCTGCTGTGATCCATGGGCGCGGAGGATGTCCCGCTATCCGGAAGGTCAGCACCGTCCATAGACATCATCTCTCCGCTGTTATCCATGCCTCCCATCTGGCTGTGGTCCATTCCTGCCATATCATGTCCCATTCCCCCCATACCCATATCTTCCATGGTCAACAGAGGACGGGGATCGAGGGGGGGAACGGCAGCACTTAACCCCTCTCTCGTGGCCAGTGTCCCTCGAGCGTAACCGGTCCTGTCCATGGATTGTGCGAAGATGGTATAGGCCTCACCCTGAGGCTCCACAATGACATCATAGGTTTCGGCAACGGCAATCCTGAATTCGTCAACGGTAACCGGGTTTACATACTGGCCATCTGCAGCCACGACCGTCATTTTCAACCCGGGGATACGGATATCGAAATAGGTCATTGCCGAGCCGTTGATAAACCGTAAGCGTATCTTTTCACCGGGACGGAACAGTCCGGTCCAGTTTTTCAGCGGGGCCTGCCCGTTCATGAGATAGGTGTAGGTGTAGCCACTGACATCCGCGAGGTCAGTCGGATTCATTTTCATTTCAGCCCACATTTTCCGATCGGCAATGGTGGCTGACAGCCCCCTGGTATTCACGTCGCGGAAAAAAGAGCCAACGGTTGGTTTATTGAAATTGTAGTAATCCGACTGTTTTTTTAATTTTTTCAGCAGGCTGTGAGGATTTTCATCGGTCCAGTCAGACAACATGACCACATGCTCACGATCGTAAGCAAACGGTTCTGGCTCCCTGGCATCGATGATAATGGCACCGTATACCCCCTCCTGTTCCTGCAGACCGGAATGGCTGTGGTACCAGTAAGTCCCGTTCTGCTTAACCTTAAAGGTGTAAACGTAGGTATCATCAGGCTCTATGCCCATAAAACTCAGCCCCGGAACACCATCCATATTGGCCGGAAGAATAATGCCGTGCCAGTGAATGGACGTCTGTTCATTAAGACGGTTTTTGACCTTCAGGGTAATGGTGTCACCTTCTTTCCAGCGAAGAACGGGCCCCGGCAGGCCTCCATTGATTGTTTTGGCCTGACGCTCACTGCCCGTGATATTGACGGCCGTTTCACCAATGGTCAGGTCAAACTGAGTACCCTGCAGGGATGCGGCAACTGGCAGGCTCAGACTGGAACGCGCATTGAAACTCCATACGCCAAGACTTCCGGCTACGCCAGAGAGGGTTAACCCCTTCAGGAAAGTTCGTCGAGACGTTTTCAACAGCATGCGCATTCCCTTATTTAAAGTATGGTTACTGACAGAATTCGAGAACCGATTTAAATTAAATTACTGGTTCATCCACTTACAATGAAATGAATCTAGCACACCTTAAGAAACAAATTCATTACAATCGTGTAATGTACATGGCTGTATTACATTTACGTCATCTTCCCCACAGGTTGATTATTTTTATATATGATCATAAGGACATCTTTTATGTACCTCAGAAGGTAATTACACATGAATATATTAATCACGACCACTGCGTTTACAGCTTTATTTTGTGGGGCAGCTTTTGCTCAGTCCAGTGATATTGCCCATGAAGCACATCGATTTGTTAATAATGCCTCAGCCGTCAGTCATGTGAATTCCTCGACGCATGAAAACTTACCGGACAGGGTTAATAAAAACAACACGCCCTCATTCTCTGAAATGAATGAACATGAAAGGGCCATTGTTGCTCATTCATTTATGAACAACAGCGCGTCCTATGCGCATCAGAAAATGATTGAGGAACATAAAAAAATGCTGTCCGGCAGTGATGCAAATTCAAAGACCTCGTCTTCTTCTTTTAACGAACTGAATGCCGGAGAAAAAGCCGCTCTCGTGCATGAGCAGGTCAATAATGCCGGTGCGGAAGCACATCAGACGCAGGCAAGAAAGCTTCGCGGGCTGTATTCGACCAGGTAACTGCAGGCGGGTTAGTGCTTAGCGTCAGGTGCGCAGCAGGGCTTTACTGACGGGTTACGTAGCAGGACATGAGCCCCATATTGCTCTGCCGTAACCTGTTTCAGTCCCGTTAATCATCACCGTCGGGCTGGTCATACAGTTCCCAGAGCTTCAGGAGCAAACGGGAAACAAGATATGTTACAAAAATGACGACCATCAACGGTGCTCCCGATTAACTGACAGATGACACGCCTCCTGAAAACCCCTAGCATACGCCGCAGTGTTCATGCTAACGGCGAATTCCAGTAAATGTATTCTACCGATGTCGTAAAAGAAAATGCCTACCTTTCAGCCACCCGCTCGGGGCTGGAATCGAACGAGATCGCTACTCTTCAGCGCTCCTTGCCTTCCCGGTTTAATCTGCGGCATTTGAAAAAAAATGAATCATTAAAACTCGTACTGCAAAAGAAAGCGGGAAAATCACGTGTCGTGGCCTATAAATTTACGTCCGGTTCATTTAATTACACGGCGTATCGTATATCAGATAAAAAGTTCTATAACCTTTCCGATACTTCCGGGAAAGGCAGTCTCGATTATCCGTTACCGGCCACAGCAAGACTCAGTTCGCCTTTCAATCCTGCAAGACTTAACCCGGTATCGGGAAAAGTGAGTCCCCATAATGGCATTGATTATTCCATGCCCATGAACACGAAAATAGTCAGCGTCATCGACGGAAAAATCACCCGGGCCGAATACAACAGTACCATGGGATATTTTGTTGAAGTAACGGGAAAAGCCGGTGTTAAAACTCGCTATCTCCACCTCAATAAAATACTCGTTACTAAAGGGGCCAGGGTTACACGGGGAGGTGCTATTGCGTTATCCGGTAACAGCGGACGTTCATCCGGTCCTCATCTGCATTACGAGCTGGTCATCAATAACAACCCTGTTAACTCTCTGGCGTTCCGGGCAGCGGCACCCGCTGATAACAAACTCGAACAGCATGCCTTTGCGCATGCCAGAGACTACGAACGATACCTGGACTGATAACGGGACCGCGACGCGGCCCCGTCTGCCGGATTAATTTTTTTTATCGTTTTCACTTCCGTGATGTTGATGATCTCCATGCCCTCCGTGGCCGTGGAAAAGATGCATTAGCGGGCAGACCAGCAATAACAGATATGGCCAGTAACCTGCCACATGTGACCAGTGTTCGCGCAGGAGGGCAAATGCCGCGATCGCGGCGACAGCAATAAGCGCAAAGGTGGTACTTTTCATACTGGACTCCTTCTGTTCGTAACTGACCCTTCACTCAGTGTTATTTCCCGAGCCTGACACTTTTCAGACGCAACGCATTCACAATGACGCTGACGGAGGAAAGAGCCATGGCCGCCGCCGCAATAACTGGCGACAGCAGTATTCCATACACAGGATAAAGCAGACCTGCAGCCACAGGCACGCCAAGTGCGTTGTAGATAAATGCAAAAAACAGATTCTGACGGATATTTTTCATGGTGATCTCTGACAGATGACGGGCCCTGTTCAGTATCATCAAGTCGCCTTTGAGAAGGGTGACTCCGGCACTTTCAATTGCCACATCTGTACCCGTTCCCATGGCTATACCCACGTCAGCCGCTGCCAGCGCCGGGGCATCATTCACACCGTCTCCGGCCATCGCAACCACATGGCCAGACTCTTTCAGTCGGGTTATCACTGCTTTTTTGCCATCCGGCAGAATTCCGGCTTCAACCTCATCTATTCCCAGTTTCCGTGCGACTGCTTCAGCAGTAAGCTGGTTATCCCCGGTGAGCATAACAATGCGGATCCCCGCCTGACGCAAAGCTTTAAGCGCATCCGGCGTGGTTGTTTTCACGGGATCCGAGATAGCTATCAGGCCTGCAAGGTCCCCGTCTGTGGCCACATAGATAACGGTAGCGCCTTCCATCCGCAACGTATCCGCAACGGCCTTTTGATTATCAATAACGATACTGTTTTCCTGCATAGCCAGTTCATTACCAATAACAACCCGTTGACCTTCGACATCGCCTGAGACACCTTTACCCGACGGTGCATCGAAATGAGTGACTGCGGGTATTGCGATCCCCTTTTCCTGTGCTGCTTTAACTACTGCCATACCCAGCGGATGCTGCGAGCCTTTTTCCACTGCGGCTGTTACACGCAAAAGAGATGTTTCCCCACCCGGATTGAGACTGATAATCCCTGTCACCGTAGGCGAACCTTCCGTGAGCGTGCCTGTTTTGTCGACAACCAGCGTGTCCACTTTTTCAAGACGCTCAAGGGCTTCGGCATTCCTGATTAACACCCCGGCCTGGGCTCCTTTGCCCACCCCCACCATTATCGACATCGGCGTGGCCAGCCCCAGCGCGCAGGGACAGGCAATAATCAGGACCGACACAGCCGCAATGAGACCGTGCGCCATCCTGGGCTCGGGCCCCCAGACAGACCAGATCACGAAAGCAACAACCGCGATAAGTATCACCAGAGGAACAAACCAGCCTGAAACGCTGTCAGCCATTCTCTGGATGGGGGCACGCGAACGCTGTGCATCAGCGACCATCTGAACAATTCGTGAGAGCATTGTTTCATCACCGACTTTCTCTGCACGGATGATGAGACTCCCTGTCTGATTAATGGTCCCCCCGATGACAGGGTCACCCTCCGTTTTGGTAACCGGCATAGATTCCCCGGTCACCATCGATTCATCAACGGTTGTTTTGCCTTCGATCACAATACCGTCGACCGGAATACTCTCTCCTGGTCTGATGCGGAGCTTATCGCCAGGCAGAACATCTTCCGCATTAATATCCGTTTCATGACCGTCATGATCCAGCCGCCTGGCGGTTTTGGGGGCAAGATTCAGTAGTGCAGTAATGGCACCTGAGGTTTGTTCCCGTGCCCGCAGCTCAAGAACCTGTCCCAGCAGAACAAGCACCGTAATAACTGCTGCGGCTTCAAAATAAACGGCCACCAGGCCATCCATGTTTCTGAACGATGCAGGAAACCAGGAGGGGAAGACGGTTGCAATGACGCTGTACACCCAGGCTACGCCGGTGCCCATTGCAACAAGGGTAAACATATTCAGGGAGCGGTTACGTAACGACATTCCGGCCCGGGCGAAGAATGGCCAGCCACACCACAACACGACAGGAGAGGCCAGAAGCAGCTGCAGCCATGTGTTGTACTGTGGCGGTACTGTATTCCTCAAGGCGGGAAACAGATGAGATCCCATTTCGAGTACCAGAACCGGAAACGCCAGCAACAACCCCAGCCAGAAGCGTCTTGTCATGTCGCGAAGTTCATCACTTGGCCCCGTGGATGCCGTAGCTACGAGCGGCTCCAGTGCCATTCCACAGACAGGACAGCTTCCGGGACCACTGCGGCGTATCTCCGGGTGCATCGGACATGTCCACACACCTTCAGAATTCTCTTTCTCCGCCTGGTGGTGAGGCTGTTTTATCTGATCAGGGCTGACTTCGTGATGATCGTGGTGATGGTGATGGGAATGTTCACTGGCATCTTCGGTAAGATAACGATCGGGATGGGCTTTAAATTTACTCTCACAGCTGGCGGAGCAGAAATAAAGTTGATGGTCCTGGTATCGAATGCTGCTGTGCGCCCTGTCGGGCAGGATGTCCATCCCGCACACGGGATCTCTCACCTTATGCAATACGTGGCCCTCGTCCGGGGATAATGTCTGCTCAGAAGCAGTCTGGTTGTTGTGTTGCACTGCATTGTCATTTTTCACAGTAACTCTCCTTATGCATACCGAAGCATCTTCTGTCTTCAGGGTATGTCATGGATGCGATTACCACGAATGCCGCCGGCATAAGAGTGCCTGCTGCCGGCGTCCCGTTATCAGCCGTTCCGCTGACTATTCGATTCGCTGGAAGACTTTTTTACTTCCATCCGGTGAGAATGCGATAACATCGTAAGCCTCTTTTCGGGCTCCCATCTCCATTCCAGGACTTCCTGCTGGCATACCGGGGGTGGCGAGACCGTATATACCTGAACCAGACTGCATTGCCTTATGTATCGTTGTCGCAGGCACATGGCCTTCAATGATCAAATTACCGGCAACCGCGGTATGACAACTTCGCAGTCCTGCAGGAATAGCATGCTTTTCTTTCAGGGCTGACAGCGCCTGATCATTCATGACGTGAGTTCTTACTTCAAACCCGTCTTTTTCCATCGCCTTGCCCCACAGGGAACAACAGCCACAGTTTTCAGATTTGTACATATCAATCACTTTTTCACTCGCCATCGCGGGCAGTGAAAGGCCGAGAGCCAGCGCCATCAGAACCACTTTTTTCATACTCACCTCTGTATATTATCGATTTAAACCCTGACGTCAGGGTGAATCAGTAAAGAAGGACACCCACAGGGGGTGCCCTTTCAGGTTCAGGACACGCTTTTTTTATGTCTGCGCAGCCAGATTAATTTGTAGGCGGCAGGAATAATGAACAGGGACAGCAGCGGAGCCGTGATCATCCCACCAATCATGGGTGCCGCGATACGGCTCATGACTTCTGAACCTGCACCGGTTCCCCAGAGTATTGGCAGCAGACCCGCAATGATCACCGCCACGGTCATGGCTTTCGGCCGGACACGCAGTACGGCACCATGATAGAGGGCTTCATCAAGGCCTTCCGGTGTGAACGTCTCTTTACGGGACAATTCCGGGTGCGCTTCAATGGCATGACGCAGATACATCAGCATGACCACGCCAAACTCTGCTGCCACCCCGGCCAGAGCGATAAACCCCGTTCCGGTTGCGACTGACATATGGAAGCCCTGCCAGTACAGGAACCATATCCCGCCAACCAGGGCGAACGGCAGGCTCATCAGGATCAGCAGGGCTTCATCAACCCGGCGGAATGCCAGATACAACAGGATGAAGATGATCATCACCGTCATCGGCACCATCAGCTTCAGTTTCTTGTTGGCATGCTCAAGCAGTTCAAACTGTCCGGAGAATGACACGCTGGTACCCGGTCTCAGTTTCACTTTCTGACTGATCGCCGTTTTAATGTCATTAACCACCGACACCATATCCCTGCCGCGCGCGTCAATGTAAATCCAGCTGGCTGGACGGGCATTTTCCGTTTTCAGCATAGTCGGCCCGGAAACGACCTTAATATCCGCAACATCGCCCAGCGTGATCTGCTGCTTCATCGGGGTCAGGATCGGCATCTGTTT
Source organism: Enterobacter cloacae complex sp. 402C9 (assembly GCF_050030745.1). NCBI lineage: Bacteria > Pseudomonadati > Pseudomonadota > Gammaproteobacteria > Enterobacterales > Enterobacteriaceae > Enterobacter > Enterobacter cloacae complex sp. 402C9. The sequence goes on from NZ_JBLGUW010000001.1 coordinate 4,440,626, forward strand.
CAGGGCCTGCGGGCTGTTCCGGTAATCCTGCGGATAGCGGATATTAATCGGGTACCGGGCCACGCCTTCAACCGTTTCCCCTACCGTCGCGCCGCCGATGGCTGATGAGATGAACAGCTGCACATCGCCCACCGTCATTCCGTAGCGGGAGGCTTTTTCCCGGTTGATATCCACATCAATGTAGCGCCCGCCTTCCAGTCGCTCTGCGAGAGCAGACACTACGCCGGGTACGGTTTTGGCGACCGCTTCGATACTCTGCGCCGTTGCATCGATATCGGACAGAACCGTTCCGGACACCTTGATACCTATCGGGCTTTTGATCCCGGTTGAGAGCATATCAATACGGTTACGGATTGGCGGCACCCAGAGGTTTGCCAGCCCCGGTAAACGGACGGTCCTGTCGAGTTCTTCAATAATCTTGTCAATCGTCATGCCTGGACGCCACTGATCCTCAGGTTTGAGCTGGATCGTGGTTTCAACCATTTCGAGCGGTGCGGAATCCGTGGCGGTCTCTGCTTTACCGGTCTTGCCAAATACAGAGGCCACTTCAGGAACGCTTTTGATTAACTTGTCCGTCGTCTGCAGGAGCGCTGCAGCTTCAGCCGGAGAGACACCCGGCAGGGTCGACGGCATATACAACAGGTCGCCCTCGTTAATCTTCGGCAGAAACTCACCGCCCACCTGGCTCAGCGGCCAGATAACGGTGAAAATGGACAAGGCCGCAACCAGCAGGGTTGTTTTTGGCCAGTGGAGAACCCGCAACAGCAATGGATGATACGCTTTGATCAGTACCCGGTTCAGGGGGTTACTGGTCTCTGCAGGAATTTTCCCCCGGATCCAGAATCCCATCAGAATCGGAATGACGATGATGGCCAGCGCGGCCGCGCCCGCCATGGAGTACGTTTTCGTGAATGCCAGCGGGCCAAACAGACGTCCTTCCTGACCTTCCAGGGTAAAGATAGGAATAAAGGACAGGGTGATGATCAGCAGGCTGATAAACAGTGCGGGTCCCACTTCAACGGAGGCATCGGTAATCACCTTCCAGCGGGTGGCGTTGTCAATCTGCTCACCAGGATGCTGATGATCCCACTCCTCAAGCCGCTTATGCGCATTCTCAATCATCACAATGGCGGCATCCACCATCGCACCGACGGCAATCGCTATCCCTCCCAGCGACATGATATTGGCGTTCAGTCCCTGGAAGTGCATGACGATAAAGGCGATACACAGACCAAGCGGCAGAGAGATAATCGCCACCAGGGCAGAACGTACGTGCCACAGGAACAGGGCACAGACGATGGCCACCACGATAAACTCTTCCAGAAGTTTGGAACTGAGGTTATCAATCGCCCGGTCGATGAGCTGGCTGCGATCGTAGGTGGTCACGATTTCAACGCCTTCCGGCAGGCTGGCCTTCAGCGTCTCAAGTTTATCCCTCACTGCCGTGATAACGTCGCGTGCATTTTTACCCGACCGCAGGATCACCACGCCGCCAGCGACTTCGCCCTGGCCGTTCAGCTCGGCAATACCACGCCGCATTTCAGGCCCGGTCTGCACGCGGGCAACATCCCGCAGATAAACCGGCACGCCGTTCTCGCCTGTTTTCAGGACGATGTTATTAAAATCATCAATGCTCTGAAGATAACCGCTGGCACGGACCATATACTCAGCTTCGGCCATTTCAACGGATGAGCCACCGGCCTCCTGGTTAGACGATTCAAGGGCCTGTTTCACTTCGGGCAGGCTGATACCATACTGAGACAGTTTTACCGGATTGACCTGAATCTGGTACTGTTTCACCACGCCGCCAACCGAAGCGACCTCAGCCACGTTCGGGATGGTTTTCAGCTCAAATTTCAGGAACCAGTCCTGCAGAGAACGCAGTTCTGAAAGGTCGTGTTTTCCGCTGCGATCGACAAGGGCATATTCAAATATCCAGCCCACCCCCGTGGCGTCCGGACCGATTTCAGAACTCACACCGGCGGGCAGTTTTCCCTGTACCTGGTTCAGGTACTCCAGCACGCGGGAACGGGCCCAGTACAGATCGGTGCCGTCTTCAAAAATGACATACACATACGAATCACCGAACTGTGAAAAACCACGCACGGTTTTTGCGCCAGGCACGGACAGCATGGTGGTGGTAAGTGGATAGGTGACCTGGTTTTCTACAATCTGCGGGGCCTGGCCGGGATAGCTGGTTTTGATAATGACCTGCACATCTGACAGGTCAGGCAAGGCATCGACAGGCGTGTTAATAATCGTCCATGTGCCCCAGATGCTGAGAAACAGGGCCCCCATCATGACCAGGAAACGGTTGGCGACAGAGCGCCGGATAATCCATTCAATCATCGTCGTCTCCTCAGTGCCCTGAATGCATATTTACAGGCTGGTCAGACATTGCTGGCATACTGCTTTCTGTTTTTTCAGGGTGGCGCATACGTTCCAGTGCGCCCGTAATATTGGCTTCAGAGTCAATGAGGAACAGGCCACTGACCACCACGGTATCGCCTTCATTCAGGCCGGAGCCGATGCCGGACTGTTGCTGTGACTCATGCAGAACGTGGATCTGTTTCGGCACAAACTTGCCTTCATCATCAACAGTAATCACGCGCTGTTCTTTGCCGGTATCGATAACGGCCTGGCTTGGTATCAGCAGCATCTCCTGGCTCCTGGTATTCAGTTTCAGATAGGCATTCATGCCCGGCTTGAGAAACTCATCCTTATTAGAAACCTGGAGACGGACCTGAAGCGTACGGGTTGTCTGATCCACGCTGGGAAGAATATTCCATTTTTCGACATGGAATGTTTTATCCGGATAAGCCGGTACCGAAATTTCAAACTGCGACGTATCTTTCAGCAGATAGGCGATAGATTCTGGCACTGCAGCGCTGATCCAGACCGGGTCCATTCCCTGAATCTGAGCCACCACCTTATCTTTCGAAATATTCATGCCGGTGCGCAGGTCAAATGCAGTAATGACACCATCAATAGGTGCTTTAATGGTAAAACGGGTCTGAATGCTCCGGGTAGAACGCAATCTCTGAATATCCTCTTCCGGCATACCTGCCAGGCGAAGCCGTTCCAGAACGCCTTTAATTTGCGTGGAAGTACCACCGGTGCTGGATAACAGAAGGAATTCACTCTGTGCTTCCACCCAGTCCGGAATGGTAATATCGATAAGTGGCGTCCCCTTCTTCACATGATCGCCAATCGTCATGGGGTAGACTTTTTCGACAAACCCGTCAGAACGCGCCTGCACAATAACAAACTGATACTCGTTATAGCTGACATTAGCCGGGATTGTCTGAGAATATTTCAGCATTCCTCGCGTGACTTTTTGCGTTTTTAATCCCAGATTCTGAACCTGGGTTGGGTCGATACGGATCCCGCCACTGCTTTTATCGCCACTGTCATCAGCATATTTTGGCACCAGGTCCATATCCATAAAGGGCGATTTTCCGGGTTTATCAAATTTGGTATCCGGTTTCATTGGGTCATACCAGAAAAGCACCTTTCGTTCCGGTGCCTTTTGTTCTGTTTTTTCTGTCTTTTGTGCTGAGTTTACATACTGCCAGGCAGTAACCGATATCAGCCCCCCTGCTATGAGGCTGCTGATAATTATTGCAGCATATTTTATCTTTAAAGAAGCCATACAATTTTCCGCTAAAAAATCAAAACACCTGGCATATGCGCCTGACGGTTAACTCACACATATACCTATGTGAATGTACAGGCGCACAGGATGTAATCGCTCCGGACAGCCAATCAGGACTGCGTCACGTTAATGCTTTTGAGTAAGGAGATATTGCCCTGCTGAATAAACGAGAAATCGACATGGTTGCCTGTTTTCAGGGCATTAATAGCATCGTCTGCATTAACAAAAGTAAAGCGCATGGTCATTGCAGGCCAGCCCACCGCTGGAATTGCTTCATGCGAAATGGTGATTTTCTTAGTATTCATATCAATGTCTTTAACGACACCGGTGCCCTTGATAACTTGCTGTACCGAAGCATCACTGGCAGTATTCATATCGCCATGCTGATGTGTTTCAGCATGAAGACCGGCAGAAAACATGACAGAGAAGGCACCAAATAAAACGGCTTTAAGTGAATTACGCATTTTAATTTCCTGATTAATTAAATAAATTTACTCTACCCAACCGCCACCCAGCGCGGTAAACAGATTAATTTCGTTAACCTGCCGGGAATAGGTAAGATCGAGAATGGTTTGCTGGGTAGCGAAGAGGGAACGTTCTGCATCCAGCACTTCGATGTAACTGACAGCACCACTTGCATACAATCCTCTGGCACGCTGGAGAGTTATCTGAAGTGAATCAAGATAACGCTGCTGTGACTCAAGTTGCTGGCTAAGGCTGTCGCGCAGCGCAAGCGTGTCGGAAACATCCTTAAAGGCTGACTGAATTTTTTGTTCGTAATTAACCACCGACTGTTGCTGGCGAATTTCAGCCAGCTTCAGATTGGCTTTATTCCTGCCAGCATTAAATATAGGAATTTCAATTTTAGGGATAAAATTCCACATTCCACTTCCTGACGTAAACAGGCTGGACAGCTCCGTACTGCTTGCGGAAAGACCACTGGTCAGGGTAATTGAGGGGAAAAAGGCCGCTCGCGCTGCGCCAATATTGGCATCAGCCGCTTTCAGCTGATATTCCGCTTCCATAATATCCGGTCGCTGCAGCAAAATTTGTGAAGACAGATTTGGTGGCAATTTTACTGGGGCTATCTCCCCGCCTTTCATCCCTTTTTCTGACGGAAGTGCGCGGTACGTTCCCAGCACCAGTTGCAGGGCATTGTTTGCCTGAGCCAGATCGCCTTCTCGTTTGGCTATTTCGGCGCGGGTACTTTCGATTTGTCCTCGCGCCTGTTCAAGTGCCAGAACGTTCGTACTCCCGGTCACGAGCTGCTGCTCAACGAAAGCATAGGACTGTTGATAATTTTTCAGCGTTTCCCGCGCAATACGAAGTTGTTCGTACGCCAGTTGCTGGCTGAAATAGCTTTGTGAAACGTTGGATACCAGCAGGATGTGTACGGCCCGACGGGCTTCTTCGCTGGCAAAGTAGTTCTGGCGATCAGCATCACTCATGTTCTTAAGTTTGCCGAAAAAATCGAGCTCATAACTGAACTCCAGACCTGCGTCGTACTCCTGTGTGGTCGGCTTGTCACCTTTCAGACCACCGCTGTATGTGATCCCGGATGAGGCATTCAGCTGGGGATAACGATCTGCATCCGTGACGTTGAACTGGGCCCGGGCCTCTTCAACCTTCAGTGCAGCCATTCTCAAATCACGGTTATTAGTCAGGGCTTCAGTAATCAGCCGGGTGACCTGGGGATCGACAAAAAAGTTACGCCAGCCCGTATCCTGATAGCCATTCACCGCTGGCGTCAGGCTGTTACGGGACAGTGAAAACTGCTGGGGTACCGGTGCTGCCGGACGCTGATATTCAGGCGCCAGAGAGACACAACCAGCCAGAATGAAGATTGTGCTGATGCTGAGTAGTTTTAATTTGAACATATTGCTTCTCGTCCAGGCAGACCTGGTAAATGGTTCAAATGAAGTCCAGAGTGTTGATAGGGGTACTTTACCTAACGCTCTCTGTTTGCCGAGTGACAGGATAATGACAATGTTGTCATTTTTGCTGTAATCCGTTGATAACGATCGTGGGCGCAATAGAATGACATTAGCAGCCAGCCGGGGAGCAAGATGAAAATATTGATCGTCGAAGACGAAATTAAAACAGGTGAATATCTCAGCAAAGGGCTTACAGAGGCAGGGTTCGTAGTGGATCACGCTGATAATGGTCTTACCGGATATCATCTCGCCATGACAGCCGAGTATGATTTAGTCATTCTGGATATCATGCTACCTGATGTGAACGGCTGGGATATCATCCGCATGCTGCGCACTGCCGGAAAGGGTATGCCGGTCTTACTGCTGACAGCCCTCGGCACGATCGAACACAGGGTCAAAGGACTGGAACTGGGTGCGGACGATTATCTGGTTAAACCCTTTGCGTTTGCCGAACTGCTCGCCCGGGTGAGAACCCTTCTGAGGCGGGGAAACACGATGATCACGGAAAGCCAGTTTAAGGTGGCTGACCTCTCGATTGATCTCGTATCCAGAAAAGTCAGTCGCGCCGGAAACCGCATTGTGCTCACCAGTAAAGAGTTCAGCCTGCTGGAATTCTTCATTCGCCATCAGGGAGAGGTTCTTCCCCGCTCCCTGATTGCCTCTCAGGTCTGGGACATGAATTTTGACAGCGACACTAATGCGATCGATGTCGCAGTAAAGCGACTCCGCGCTAAAATAGACAACGATTACGGGACAAAGCTGATCCAGACAGTCCGGGGCGTGGGCTACATGCTGGAGGTCCCGGATGCATAGCAAACCTTCCAGACGCCCTTTCTCACTCGCTCTGCGGCTGACCTTTTTTATCAGCCTGTCCACGATACTGGCTTTTATCGCCTTCACCTGGTTTATGCTGCATTCTGTTGAAAATCATTTTGCCGAGCAGGATGTCAGCGATCTTCAACAAATCAGCACCACACTGAACCGTATACTGCAGTCCCCGGTGGATCCGGATGATAAAAAAATAAGCAAAATAAAGGAATCAATTGCCAGCTACCGCAACGTTGCCCTTTTGCTCCTCAATCCCAGGGGTGAAGTGCTCTTTAGCTCAGCTCAGGGGGCGGCACTACGCCCGGCAGTGAATTCAGCAGATTTTAGCGAGCACAGCCGCGCACGGGATGTCTTTCTCTGGACGGTGGAGGATCCTGCGGGACCGATGGATACCGGGTCCGAAATGAAGATGGAAACATACAGGATTATCGCCTCCTCTGGTCAGGCGATATTTCAGGGCAAACAGCAGAACTATGTCATGCTGACTGGCCTATCCATTAATTTCCATCTCCATTACCTCGATGCGCTGAAAAAGAACCTGATTGCGATTGCCGTCGTGATAAGCCTGTTGATTGTTCTGATCATTCGAATCGCTGTCCGTCAGGGGCACCTGCCCCTTCGTAATGTCAGCAATGCCATTAAAAACATCACCTCCGAGAATCTTGATGCGCGACTGGAACCGACACGCGTTCCCATTGAGCTGGAGCAACTGGTTATCTCGTTCAATCATATGATTGGAAAGATTGAGGATGTCTTTACCCGCCAGGCCAATTTCTCTGCCGATATCGCGCATGAGATCAGAACGCCCATCACCAATCTGGTGACGCAGACTGAAATCGCACTGAGTCAGGATCGAACACAGAGGGAACTTGAGGATGTCCTCTATTCCAGTCTTGAAGAGTATAACCGGATGACCAAAATGGTCAGCGACATGCTGTTCCTGGCACAGGCAGATAATAATCAGCTGATACCTGACAGGGTCATGTTTGACCTCAGAGCGGAAGTCATGAAAGTCTTCGAGTTTTTCGAAGCCTGGGCCGAAGAACGCAATATCACGCTCAAATTTAACGGGATGCCCTGTCTGGTCGAGGGAGATCCACAAATGTTCAGAAGAGCGATCAATAATCTGTTATCCAATGCCCTGCGTTATACCCCAGAGGGACAGGCAATCACCGTCTCAATAAGAGAGCAGGAGAGCTTTTTTGACCTTGTGATTGAAAATCCGGGGAAACCAATCCCTGAAGAGCATTTATCAAGGCTGTTTGACCGTTTTTATCGGGTGGATCCGTCCAGACAACGAAAAGGAGAAGGCAGCGGCATCGGCCTTGCGATTGTGAAGTCAATCGTGGAAGCACATCACGGAAGAGTGCAGGTGGAATCGGACGTACGCTCAACTCGTTTTATCTTATCCGTGCCCAGACTTGAGAAAATGATTCCGGAAACCCAATACTGAGAATAAAGATTTAAATGACAAAGATGTCATTAGCCTGTCATGCAGCAAACAGAAGCCATTCGATATAATTAGTGCAACTTATCAGGAAGGCTGGATTGCTTCATCAATACCCGGCGTCAGAGTACGCCAGGAAATGAATATCCAGTCCTCTCCCGGAGAAATAAACACTGCCGAACCTGTTTCAGTTATGGAACTGAAAACACCGGTTGTACTTCCCCGGACATCACTAATTCAGAAATGGAGATTTATCATGAAAAATATCGTATTAGCATCCTTGCTGGGCTTTGGTTTAATTTCTTCGGCCTGGGCCACTGAAACCGTGAATATTCATGAACGCGTCAACAATGCACAGGCTCCTGCTCACCAGATGCAGTCTGCTGCGGCTCCTGTCGGGATCCAGGGGACTGCTCCTCGTATGGCCGGTATGGACCAGCATGAACAGGCCATTATTGCTCATGAAACCATGACGAACGGATCGGCGGATGCGCACCAGAAAATGGTGGAAAGTCATCAGAAGATGATGGGAAATAACACTGTATCCACGCCCGTTTCGTCAACGTCTTACGCTGCGATGGATGAGCATGAAAGAGCAGCGGTTGCCCACGAATTCATGAATAACGGTCAGTCCGGCCCACATCAGGCCATGGCCGAAGCGCACCGCCGTATGAGCAATGCAGGCTGAATGCGACTGTAGTATCCGTGCTTTTAACCTTTCCTTGATAGATTATTCCTTGACCGTATATGTGGCTACATTTTGGCCCCCATCAGGGGGCTTTTTTATCTGACTCAGCTACAATTAACCGGTAACTACCTTACAAGGAACTATTGTATGAAAATCAAAAATTCCCTATTTGTAATACTGATGTTATCCCTGCCTGCAATTTCTGCTGAACATTCTGAAATGAACATGTCAGATATGACCTCATCAGCATCGTCACAGGAATACATGGCGGGGATGAAAGATATGCATGACAAAATGATGGCCGCCGTTAATGAGCCAGATCCCGACAAGGCCTTTGCAAAAGGCATGGTTGCACACCATGAAGGGGCAATAGCAATGGCTGAAACCGAGCTGAAGTATGGAAAAGATCCCGAAATGAGAAAGCTTGCGCAGGACATCATTAAAGCTCAGAAAGGTGAAATCGAGCAGATGAATAAATGGCTTGGCAGTCAAAAATAAAGATTGCAAAAACGCCATAATAAGCGTAATTTTAATTCACTCCCGGGCACGGGAGCCTGTTAAACGTTAAATAATTAAAACCCGATTAATTTCGGGTTTTTTATATACTATACTCCGGTCCTTTGCTGTGGACCGGAATATATGCAGCAGCGATAATTTTTACACATTATCTCGTCATGGCAACAATATCGCTCAGGATCTCAACCAGCTCAATCCTTTCCTGCATTCCGTCATGATAGGTTGATCTTGAGATGATTCTTTCCGCTGTCATCCGGGGCCAGAATTTATCAAGCACATTATCGGGCTTCATTCCCACCGCCCGGCCAATTATTTTTTTAGCATCACAGGTGTCCGTAAACGTGACGGCTACACCGGTCATTTCTTCGATCAGATCCGGGCAGAGATAGTTCTCTATTTCACGTTTACGCGTGGCGAAGAATACCTTACCGGCATCCTCCACTTCTCTTTTACGTTTCTGAATGGACATAACCTGTGCAGGGTCTCCCCCAATATCGGAGTCCAGAAAAACGCACCAGGGAAGCCCCAGATCGTTGGCCAGATTCAATGTAACCCAGTGTTTGACGCTGCCACACCCTCCTATGAGGACTGGCACTATTTTCACGTCCTCCAGAGAGGCTGGCAGCACACCTGACTGTTTTAATGAACTGGCCGCATGCCTCAGGAAAGTGACATCCGACTTTCCCTCTACCAGAACAATCCCCTGCGCCCTTTCCATACCGGTCTCTGGTAGCACCCCCAGGCTTTCAGTGGCTTCCTTCAGCACAGCGTCATCCGGCATTTTTACTACGGGTTCACCCGCCTCATTTCGGGTGACATAACGTACACCTTCGACAGGGATCAATCCGGCCAGCGCCGGGACATGGGTGGTGACGATAATCTGACGGTGCGGCTGGCCTGCCAGTGCCAGCAACGCTTTCATCAGCATCATCTGATAGTTTGGATGCTGTGACGTTTCAGGCTCTTCGATGGCATAAATCATGTTTCTGGGCGTCCCCGCGACATTCTTTTCAGCCTCAGCCCGGAAAAAATTCAACAGGATAAGCCTCCTTATCCCGCTGCCGCGCTTATTGATGGGGATGCCATTTTCCCCGTCCAGGGTGAAATTGAAGGTCCACTTGGGTTTTTCCTTAAATCGTGGAGTCAGTTCACTGGCGAGTTCGGGGGCCATTTCACGTAATTTATCCAGCGTTCTCTGTGCGACATCCAGTACGCTGTCCTGGATCTCATTTTCCAGCGCTGTAATTTTGTCCTGCAGCGCCGCCTGAGCGTCTTTTACGGCCTGCTGTAAGGGGTTTTTAGCTTCTGAATCCCCGTCGCTGCTTTCCCTGTCGGCTTTGAAAATCGCATACGTGGGCAGCAAATCGAGGATCTTACCCCATAATGATTTTGTGTCGGTTCCAAACTCTTTATCGACATCCAGCAACATTTCCGAACAGGTATAGGGAGCGGCGGCTTCCCTGATGGCCTGACGCCATAACGATGCGGTGCGTTTATCCGCCACATTTTTTTCAACTTCTTTTCCACCGCCTTGAGTTCGGAAATTTTCATGCCCAGTAAATTTCTCAGGGGCTCCTCATCCGGGTGGATGCAGCGGATGCAGGTCTGCTCCGGTTTTCCTGAGGTCGTTGCTTTAAACGTTTTGACGATTTCAAAATTGCCGTCTTCATTCAGCAGATGTTCTGAGGCGAGCGTGGTCTGCACCCTGTCGTCGATCATGATAAAATCGGGCAGATCATCGAATTCACAGGCTATTTCAAAACGGCCCTCCCCTTCTCTCAGGCTGAAACAGTTCATGTCATTCTTGTCAGCCTTCATTCCTTCTGTTTCAAAAAAAATAGCCAGCGCTTCCAGAAGCGTTGATTTCCCAAAGTCATTACGACCAACAATGCCCGTCATGCCTTCATCAATAATGATTTCAGTAGAGTTTCTGTAGCCTCTGAAGTTTTTCAGTTTTAATTTTTTGAGCCGCATATGAAGTCCTGTGTGTAAGAAAGCGTTTTGCTGCAACCTGAATACAAAATATATTTTCAAATGCCTGCCAGCATGCAGGGATAACCGTTATTGAGAATATCTTAACGACATTTCTGGATTATGATCTGGTCGCGCTTTCTGAACTTTACTGCTCCTCAAAACACCGGAAGCCAACTTGTGGTTCGATACATGGCTAAGTTAAAACTCCAGAATGATGGGTAATAATTTCAATGCTCATTATATTTTTTGGAACTGACTCATGGCTTTTATGACTTAAATGATAATAATACACATTCTTTGATATTAATTATGTCGTACGGACATTGATAAATTTAAAGGTAGATAGATTTTCATTTACGGATTATTTCCTAAATTCATCGATAATGTGATCGACATAAAATTTTCATTTAAGAGTGAAGAGATAATTTATGGTTGTCCGAAACAGCTCAAACTGGTGTATTTAACATAACAGAAGAAACGAAAGGCTTCATAGCAACCTGATACTTCAGGCCGCTAAGGGGTTAATATTGCTGCAGACAATTAGACCGGGAAGCGCATGGCGTCACCATTTCTCCCGCCTGGCTGGAAGTGAAGAATCATTGTGCAAAGCTCCGTATTCGGGCTTTGCATCTGACAATGGTTCCCTGGATGAAAGTACGATCTCCACTCCAAGGACGCTGAACACTCTAAACAAACGCTCAAAACCCACACTTGCAGGGTTGGCCTCCAGTCGGGCATAAGTTTGCTGTGTTACACCCAAACGTTCAGAAACATCTCTTTGCGTCAGTCCATTGGCTTTGCGAAAGCCGATTAAAACAGGACGCAACTGATTCAAGGTCTTCAAAGCGTATTGAGTGTTCATAAGTGATCTTCCGTATCGACGGGTTAACAAGCACAACGAATGGATTTACAGCAGATAAGCTGTAATACTCATTAACAGACTATAGGCTGTAATACGCCTCTTGCCAAGATTCGGCATCTTTCAAAAACAAGGCCGTGTTGAGTAAGCAGTACTGGTATCTAGCACCCCTGACCACTTTGCTTGAGAGTGACCCAGTGACATTTATCGTGATCGTAGGTCTTTTAGACGTTGTTGCTAACCGGCATCATACTCAGGTGGTAACCCCCAGGGATACTCGGGAAGTGATAATTTATTCCCGCCCTAATCAAAATATATAACCCTATCTTATTAGCTTTCTTAGTAGTTTATAAATGAAGTAAAAATTAGCGAAGAAGCTTTACATTAAAAAGTGAGCAAAAATTTTTACCATTGAACCGGCAAAATTTGCAATCTGCGGCTTTTAGCCTGAGAAAATCCACATTAACAGAATAATCATCAAGTCCAACAGAGGCATAACTTACGTCCTCGAATAAATCGGTAATAAATGAGTTGAAATTACAAAAATTAACCTCACTCAATATCCTGAACACCGCAGAAATATAACTACTATGCATTATCCTGACTTCAATAACCTTTAATAAACTAGAATGCGATTTACTTTTAAAGAGGTCAAAGAGAAAGTAAACCAGCTCATTTTTATTGTCAGAAATCCATTTTAAAATTTTATCCCTGGCACATGGCAATAAATACAATGGAGTTTTGAAAGGATTTGAAATGTCAACCACAAGGGAACAATAACCATGAGGATTTATTCCACTTATAATTAAGTCACTAAGTCCTTTCACTGCATCCAAATAGTTGTCAAAACAAACCTCATATAAACAGGTACTATGAGCTGCACATTTAGATTCAAACAACCATCTATGACGAAGATAACCAATGCCTTTAGAGTGTATATCTTCAATAATACATTTATGGCAGTAACGAATCTTTGAGATGTTTACCAATGGATATGAATTAGTTATGTGTAAATTATTTCGACAGGCATCTTCAACAGCGTTGAAATACCCGTAAACACCAGAAGATAACGACACTATATTGGAAGTTAGTATATAACCATTTCTTGTGGCAAGAATGTCATATATATCCTGCAAACTATGCAATTTGTACATATCAATCAGTTCGAGCCGAGGAAAGGCATCGTACCTTATAGTTCACCATGCTTAGATATTATGTTCCTGCAATTGGATAAGTTATACATTATCTGTGAACGCAGAAGAAAACTGTGCCACAATTCATTTTCGTAAACCATATCACTCCCTCTTATTTAATTAGATTCTTTTTCCTGAGAAGTGTCATTGTCATTGGTAGTTTATCTCTGTATTTCAAAAGCCAGTTATGCCCCCCCAGTAAAGCATCCAGGCTTGTAAGTGACATCGGGTATTGCCCCTGAGATAAAACAACATTTATTAATGATGATGAGATTATATCTCTCTCGCTCCAGTCTACTCTTTTATTTCTATAACATCGTACTGCTTTAGGAAGACAGGAATTAAGCCAGCCATTTTCATGTTTATTTAGCCAAAAGAAACTAGCATAACAACTTTCCTTGACTAACTTTCGCGTTACAGAAATGGATTGATTATGTATAAATCTTAATATTTTCTGCTTATGACGCCGTCTTAAAGAATCTTTTTTACATTTTTTACGCCATGAGCATAAACCGTAACAAGATGAAATTACAGAGGATACAGTTCCTTCCGATAATGAGTTTTTCTCAGCTATGGATGCCAGACTAAACCCCCTTACAGCCATAGACTTGATAAGCAATTCAGTGAATATATTAATTTTTGTGTTTCGCTTAAACGCCCTCAGGTATTTTTTATAAATAAGTGTTTTAATGTAACATCTGCTGCGATTAAATTCTCTCCCAAGGTTGCTAACACTAGTATTATTTTCAGCCATATGAAAGCTGTATTCCTTATGACTTTTAAAGATTTCTTTCTTTTTATTAGGACGACTTCCTGCATACGTTGGCCAGCAAGTATTTAACAAACAATAACAAAGCAAAAGGTGCTTTGTGGGATGCTGACAACATTTATCTTTGAGTATAGGCTCCCAGTAGTGATAATCAGTAAGGGATGTCGGTAGAAGCTCCGATGAACCCTCCCCAAATAACTGGCACTTAGCATAAACATGTGCGTAAAATACATTTTTCTTCAGATTCCCGTCCAATGATAATAAATTTAACTTTTTAAGTACATCCATGTAATTTGGGTGACAAATTTCTTTTCTTCTGATTATATTTATGGACTCATAACAAAATTTAGCAAAATCGAAGTCTGTCTCATTGCTGAGTTGTTCTGTATACGAAACAGGAGGCATCAGTCCAATACGTATGTGCGGTGCAGAAGGGACATTGATGCTTTCAAGCACTACCTGGTGCCGATGGCAGGTTGTAACCCCATGAAGTTGATGCGCCAGATGCCAATAAGTAACACCATAATGAAAAGTATCTTCACGAGCGCAAACCGGGCAAAACTTCAATAGTGTCCGCTGTCCTAGTGAAAAATTACTAAGGCGGCACAATCGATTAAGCCTGGCAGGGGTCGTGTTGAAATCCATAATTTCATTACGACTGATTGGTAGTGCCCAGGCAAACAGAGGGAGTAAAGTCTGTTCATGCCAGAGCTGGTCTGCACTTTCGGATGTATGAAGAGAAATAGCCTTTAATCCTGAATTGAGAATTGGATGGACGCTCATATCAGGTTTGTGGAAAATGATCGTTAACAGAGAAGATGGGGACATACCGTACACGGTAGCTGTCCGACAAAACCGACTGAACAAGGATTCATCAGGTAAAACAGACAACATTCTCATTTACCCCACCTCTCTTTGACCGTTACGAACTGATGACCTCATTACAATTTATTAAGTGGATCTGTATTTATAAGCCCGCAACGCTGAAGAGCATCGTAGGTATTTTTCTTTTCAGCTGTTCTGGTGATAACAAGATCATGGTCAAGAGACAGTATTTTCTCGTCGAAATTGCGCATAACCTCGTCTATTTTTCTTACGAATTCCTTGTGCTGTGGCCTGTCTATATCTCCAGGGATCAAAGCTTTTAAGGGCTTCTCTGACATGAACTTAGCCGAAGCATCACTTTCATTAGATGCAGAGAGCCATTTGGCTTCCTCGTCTTCAGTCGCTGCCCCCGGGAGTAAAGTATCCTTATATTCCTCCGTATGGCTTACGAGTACCGGTACAGAGGCCGACAAGACTGCACCAGTTATGATTTCATTACCGCTACCGATAACCTTTAATTGTGCCCCCCGATAAATCATCTGAGCCAATCCAATGTTGCCTTTAGATAAAATGAATAATTTTTCGTTTAACTCATCATTTAATGGTGTTTCAACATTTGTCCATTGTAATGGCCATAAATAATGAATAAACGATTGCCAGTCTTGTGAGTCGTATCTGACATTTGAAATTTTCATATAACCACCAGACTCTGCCCGCCTGGCAATTCTCATTTTCTTTGTCAGAGTCTCGTCAAAAGGATGATTTCCACAAAAAACCATAGATACCCCCATCGAATCTACAATTTCATGTAAAAAATCAATCAACTTACTCTCACCTCCAGTTCTTGAAAATTTTAGCCTCTGCATTTCATCAATAACAAGGATACCTAAAAATGATGATTTTATTCTTTGCGCAATCTGGCGAGCCAGAGCACCATTTCTAATCTCTGGTGTAGTTCGTTCAATACCAATTGCATCATCTAATTTTTGTAAAATCTCTTCACAAAGGTCTCTCACACTTGAGTTGTATGGACAATTAATCTTTACCCATACGATTTGCTTACTGAAGCCGGGAAAAACTCCTTTATAGCTGCTGTGTTCTATAATCTGAGGGAAATGATCCATGACTTGCTCGATCATGGTAGTTTTTCCAGAACCACTCATTCCAACTATCGTAATGGTTTCAGCCTGGGATTTAAAATATCCACTTTCGGGTTCAATATCAGGACGCTCAGTCCCATAGTAATGAAGATATTGAATAGTTCCGCTTTTTAAAGGATTACGGGCTGCATAGCTTTCCCTAAGTGCCCGTAAAATCATTTTATAAGCCTGGATAAGATTGGTTTGAGGGCAACGGAATTTCTTTATACGTTCGACATACTGCTCTCTAACATTCGCCGGGGCAGTCCAGCGGATTTTTTCGTCAATTTCGGGAAAATAACTCATTTCCAGAAGTACTTCATCTTCCGTAAGCGCTTCAGGAAGTGCTTCAATTAAGGGGTTGCCACGATACTCAGGTAACTCCTGTTCTTTATATATCGCTGAAACGCTCCGTATAAGGTTCATTATTCTGCGTCCTCAGTCTTCTTCTTACCTTTTAACCATCTTTGTTTCTCCTCCCGGCCAGGCAAAAGCAGAACCTTACTGGATGACGGAAGTAGGGGTTCAGGTCTTCCATTAGCAACATCAGTTCGCCCTAATGAATCAAGTTCATTTTTCCTGTTCTTTTTAATATCTTTACCATGTACCCGTCGAGATTCGTATATTTCATTTAATCTTTCGTTACCTTTCTTGTTAAAATCATCTTTATTATTGATATTGCTGAGTGAATCCAGAGTAAATAAATTAATTTCTTTTTGAGTATCTACCCAATCAGCCATTACATCTGTATCAAGATGAGCTTTACCTTTAAATATATCTCTTTTCTTAAGCAGGTAATGCTTTTTGAAAATGCTATTTTTGTCAAATCTTACATATATATAATCTACGCAATTGTCATCTATTCTTGCTTCACAAGTGGTTCTTCCAAATACTCTGGCACCTGATGCAATGTCTGGATCACATTCATAAAAAAGATTATTGTACTGAATCCCACCGGCGGTAATGTTAGCGTTCACAGGGATCAACAATCGTGCGATCACTTCGTCGGCCCCAACGGCTCTTGCGCTGAATCTCCCGTGCTTTAAGCTTATCATCCAACTATTTTTTGGTGATATTACGAGATCATTTTCAATCAGTAAGGGATTGATATAAGCCAGTTCTTCATATGTTCTCTGATTATGTGCAAGTATCTCCCGAATCAGTAAAGACGTGACCTCCTGAATCGTTAAACAAGCCCTGGATTGCGGTGTTGGCTCTCCTTTAACAATCTTACCCCTTCGTGTTGTTCCAATAAGCCTATGAATAACTTCATCATTTAGAATACCGAAACAGCGTTCAACAATGCTTTTTCTGTCGCCTCTACCGACTGGCGCAAACTCAAGTTTTGTCAGGGGGGTCATCTTTTCCTGAGGTTTAAGACCAATCATCTCCCCGTTGTCACACATCAATGTTAATGGAATATGAGAACAAGGCCAATCATCATTAGTAATGGAGATTCCAAATAATCTACAATATTCTTTTTTTGGCATAAAGCAATTTGCTAACGCTTGTCGGGCAGCTCGCCATGAAGCATGGTATAAAGAAACATGAAGGCCAACAATCATTCTTGTTGCGCGATCCACCACTGTATAAATAGTTGGGCGCCCAATGACTTTTCGTCTGTTTAAACTCGAAATAAGATGTACATCAGCGACAGTTGAGTCTATTTCGAAAACATCACCCGGTAAAACAGTTGTATTAGCCGCACTACCTAAAAGCGCCCGCATTTTGAGGTCTATTTCTTTTTTCGTGTTCTTCTTCTTTATCGAGAAATCTTTAGTGAAGAGTTTTTTATTCCAGTATGAAAATTGTTTTAAAGAAGGAACATATGGAGCTCTATTTTCTAAGTTCGCTGTTTTAATTTCATCCCTAAAATACAAATCAATATGTCTCTCTAATGTTTTCTTTATCGTATCTCCGTTAACTTTATAATGATACATAATGAGAGATTTTCTAATATTATTTATATCTCTTTCATTAAGAATGAAAACACGTGAACGTTCATTAGGTAATGCTCTGTTTTTCTTGGAATTCCCAAGTTTAATTTCATGTTTGATTCTACTTTTCCCAGCGGCACCACAGTTCGAGAATGCGGGTAGTAATGCATAAACATCCTGCCCATGTCGCCAGTACAACGCCAGAAGCGTTCTGATAGTATATTGTGATATTTTTTTATTTCTGGAGTAGTCCATTAAAAGGTGAGACTTTTTATGTAATGCATAGTCGAACAGAAACATTCTGTCATCTACAAGATCTTTAATGATATTGTAATTTTCATCTCGCCTTCCCCTGTCTTCATCTGTTATTTCTTTCTCATCTACTAACATATATGAAGGGTATATATAATCTTTACAAGTTATGCTATTTGATTCAATATAATATTTAAACAATGAAAATGAGAAAGGAATTGGCTTACCCGTTCTTTCTGATTTTATTTTAAACAAAATTAACAAATCAACCTTTTTGTCAAAATCCAAAACACGATAAAGCCCCTCTGCAAGCAAATCAGTGCCTTGAGAGAGCCAGACTGAATTTCTAATAATATCCATTTGCGTTCAGTCCTATATAGTGGCCATTGGATATTATCTTTATCAGACCGGTTTCGAGTATTGGATATGATAAATCAATTTTTATCATTTTTAATCCAATCATTGCCTGCAATAACATCATCGCTTCTTGTGCATCTACCCCAATGATTGATGAAATCATTGCACGTAGTCCCACTATGGGATAAACATCTGGTTTAAGCTTCCATAGGATTTTATCAAGAGGATATTTATCATAAAATACAGAACCATCTCTTAATACAGAAGTAACCCAACAAATATTTTTACCGACGACGTTATTGAGTTCCGAGCCAACATAAATTTGAAACTCAACATCAATCAACTGCCAAAACATCCTCTCTATTTCAAGTTTTTGGGCTTCGCGTTCAGGTATGCTCTCGTTTTGTTTTACTGCTACAGCTTTGTATCGAAGTCCGCCTTCAGGAGTTCTCAAGGTCAGTAAAAAATCGGTTGTCATAACATTCAGAACTTCGACAGGTACTCCTCTTACTCCCCTCACCATAGGATGTTGAAAATGTAGATGATTTGCTATTTGTTGGGTAAGCCGGAGAGGAAAGAGTGGGAATTGTTCCCGGATATCAATCACCGAGTCATTAAACTCAGCCAGATAGAAAAAGTTACTTTCGACAGAAGAAAGGAGATGATGGTTTCGAAACGTCTTAAGGCCAAAGACTATCGAACGGTTTCCACGGGATTTAACGTCCTGAGCTCTAAGCCAGGGCTGATAACTTTGGCCATAGCCCACTCCTATGCCGTCACCTAGCGCATTTTCATAATCCAAATAGGATTTGAGACGCCTACCCCTACCCATGATCGTACCCAAAAAACGACATTGATACGTACCTATATGTGCATTTTATAGTCTCCAACCCTATAACCACACATTCAGTAAGTATACAACGTTAGCGTCGTTTTTTGAGAATGGTTACAACTTTAGTGCTTTGTGTACAACTTTATTGTCTTCGGACATCAGCGAGTGCCTGCGCGCATGCCCAGGCACTGGCCCACGCCCACTGGAAGTTATACCCGCCGAGCCAGCCGGTCACGTCCATCACTTCACCAATGAAATAAAGACCCGGCACGTTGCGGGCTTCCATCGTGCGGGATGAGAGTTCGTTTGTATCCACGCCGCCCAGCGTCACTTCCGCCGTGCGGTAGCCTTCGGTGCCGTTTGGCTGCACGCGCCAGTTCGTCAGCGTCTCCACCAGCGTGTCCTGCTCGCGGCTGTTGAGCTGCTTAAGCGCAACATCCGGAATTTGCCCTAACACCTGCAAGCACTCCACGAGACGCTTCGGCAGCTGCATCGCCAGGGTATTTTTCAGGCTTTGATTCGGGTGCGCGGCGCGTTGCTCATTGAGGAAGGCGTCCAGATCGCAGTCCGGCACCAGGTTTACGGAGACAAACTCCCCCGGCTGCCAGTAGCTGGAGATCTGCAATACCGCTGGCCCCGAGAGACCGCGATGGGTAAAGAGCAGGTTTTCGCGGAACACCGTGCCGTCTTCGGCCGTAATGACCGACGGCACAGACACGCCGGAGAGCGTCTGAAGCTGTTCCAGCAGCGGCTTATGCAGCGTGAACGGCACCAGCCCGGCGCGCGTGGGTAATACTTTCAGGCCAAACTGCTCGGCGATTTTGTAGCCGAACGGTGAGGCACCCAGCCCCGGCATCGAGAGGCCGCCGCTGGCGATCACCAGGTTATCGGCGCTGACGGTTTCGCCGTTGAGTTGCAGCGTGTACCCTTGCTCGTTACGGGCGACGTCCAGCACTTCGGTGCGCAGGCGCATGACTACGCCGCCTTTCTCGCACTCGGCCACCAGCATATCCACGATTTGCTGGGCGGAGTCGTCGCAGAACAGCTGTCCCAGCGTCTTCTCATGCCACGCGATACCGTGTTTACCCACCAGTTCGATGAAATCCCACTGCGTGTAGCGCGCCAGCGCAGATTTACAAAAATGACGGTTCTGGCTCAAATAGGCCGCAGGCTCGACATAAAGATTAGTGAAATTGCAGCGCCCGCCACCGGACATCAGGATCTTGCGGCCAGGCTTTTTTCCGTTATCCAGCAGCAGCACACGACGACCCGCTTGTCCGGCCATTGCCGCACAAAACATACCCGCCGCACCGGCGCCAATTACTACGGCATCAAACCTTTCCACGTCAAAATCCTCTTCGTTAACTGCCGCGGATTGTAAAGTTTCCTCAGTGGTCGCACCAGCGTAAAAAGATATTACAAAGCCATTTCATTGATATTTAAAGATTATCTATTCAGGCACATTTCTCAAATCAGGTGGTATGTCAAAAAAAGTCTATATTTCACTTTGCCCGTTGCGCATTTGTCCTGGATAATGCGCCGCGTTCATGTCCTCAAAATGGCGTAACGTCCTATGCTACATTTGTTTGCCGGCCTGGATTTACATACCGGGCTTTTATTATTGCTTGCTCTGGTTTTTGTGCTGTTTTACGAAGCGATCAATGGCTTCCACGACACTGCAAACGCAGTTGCAACGGTTATCTACACTCGCGCAATGCGATCGCAGCTTGCGGTCGTTATGGCGGCGGTATTTAACTTTTTTGGTGTCCTCCTGGGCGGACTGAGCGTTGCCTATGCCATTGTGCATATGCTGCCAACGGATCTGCTGCTTAACGTGAGTTCCGGTCATGGCCTGGCCATGGTGTTCTCAATGCTGCTTGCTGCGATTATCTGGAACCTCGGTACCTGGTATTTCGGCCTGCCGGCATCCAGCTCTCACACCCTTATCGGCGCGATTATCGGTATCGGTTTAACTAACGCCCTGATGACCGGTACATCGGTTGTTGATGCGCTGAACCTTCCTAAAGTACTGGGTATTTTCGGCTCTCTGATCATCTCCCCTATCGTCGGTCTGGTGGTAGCGGGTGGATTGATTTTCATCCTGCGTCGCTACTGGAGCAACACGAAGAAACGTGCACGTATCCACCTGACGCCAGCAGAGCGTGAGAAGAAAGACGGCAAGAAAAAGCCGCCGTTCTGGACGCGTATCGCGCTGATCATTTCCGCTATCGGCGTCGCCTTCTCTCATGGCGCGAACGATGGTCAGAAAGGTATCGGTCTGGTGATGCTGGTTCTGATTGGCGTTGCACCGGCAGGCTTCGTGGTTAACATGAACGCCTCTGGCTATGAGATCACCCGTACCCGTGATGCGGTAAACAACGTTGAGACTTACTTCCAGCAGCATCCTGATTTGCTGAAGAAAGCGACCGGCGTAGACCAGCTGATCCCTTCTCCTGACTCTGGCGCACTGACTGCACCGGGCGAGTTCCATTGCCACCCGGCAAACGCGATTAACGCGCTGGAACGAGCGAAAGGCATGCTGGCCGATATCGAAAGCTATGACAAACTGGCTGTAGAACAGCGTGGTCAGCTGCGTCGTATCATGCTCTGTATCTCCGACGTGACCGATAAAGTCGCGAAGCTGCCAGAGGTCAATGCTGACGATAAGCGTCTGCTGAAGAAACTGAAAGGCGATATGCTCAACACCATTGAGTACGCGCCAATCTGGATCATCATGGCGGTCGCGTTGGCGCTGGGTATCGGTACGATGATTGGCTGGCGTCGTGTGGCGACCACCATCGGTGAGAAGATCGGTAAGAAAGGCATGACCTATGCTCAGGGCATGTCCGCGCAGATGACGGCGGCAGTGTCTATCGGTCTGGCGAGCTACACCGGTATGCCAGTCTCCACCACCCACGTACTCTCTTCGTCCGTGGCAGGTACCATGATTGTTGACGGCGGCGGTTTGCAGCGTAAAACCGTGACCAACATTCTGATGGCCTGGGTGTTCACCCTCCCGGCGTCCATCCTGCTGTCTGGCGGTCTGTACTGGATTTCGCTGAAGCTAATTTAATCGGCTGAAGGCGACAAAAAAGCGGGTCAGGAAACTGGCCCGCTTTTTTTATGCTCAGTGCCATATCATCAGCGCAATCATACTCACCACAACCAGACCACACAGGGCGCTGGTCAAAATGAACTGACGACGCAGGCGCTCGCAGCGACGGATAAACTCTTCATCGTGGTGATCGCGGTAGCGCTGGTAGTAGATATACCCCACCAGACGCATCTGCTTGCTGGGCTGTCCGTGCGAGGTGAAGAACCCTCCACCGTCCACATATTGATAAAGCAACGGATCGCAACCACGAAGTACCACTAACAGCGCACGTAACGATGAGAAGTAGCGCGCCATATTCACTATGCAAACCACGCATAACGCCCAAAACAATGCGACGGTGCTAATCATACATCCTCCCCGGCGTCCACCCACGAAGCAAGGCTCCTGAGCTACCGCACCCCAATGCCCTGACAGACAGTTCAGTGAAAGAATGACTAAAAGTCGATCCGGTTCGCGTTTTAATATCCGAACGGCTCATTAAATAGTGTAGGAGATCCGTTAATTTTTTTGCCACAAGGTTAATCGTTATCAACACCAAAGCTTGAAAAATATGTTTAACTGGGCCGTAATGAAGGCATCAGACGACGGCTTTCCCATTTAGTCATCGATAACTTAAGGAAGGAGTAACACTATGGCTTACAAACACATTCTTATCGCGGTAGACCTCTCCCCGGAGAGTAAAGTGCTGGTTGATAAAGCAGTATCCATGGCACGTCCCTACAACGCGAAAGTTTCGCTGATTCACGTTGATGTGAATTACTCCGACCTCTACACCGGTCTGATCGACGTGAATCTCGGCGATATGCAGAAACGCATCTCCGAAGAGACTCACCACGCGCTGAGCGAGCTTTCTACCAACGCGGGCTATCCAATCACTGAAACCTTAAGCGGTAGCGGCGATCTGGGCCAGGTGCTGGTTGATGCGATTAAGAAATACGATATGGACCTGGTGGTATGCGGTCACCATCAGGACTTCTGGAGCAAACTGATGTCTTCCGCACGTCAGCTGATTAACACCGTACACGTGGATATGCTGATTGTTCCACTGCGTGACGAAGAAGACGAGTAAGTGCAAAAAAGCCCGGTGGCGCTAACGCATACCGGGCCTACAAGCGGCACTGAATGTAGGCCGGGCAAGGCGAAGCCGCCACCCGGCTTTTTTTATTCCGGCGTACCTGAGTAGATATCAAAGCGATGCCCTTTGGTGGTCACCGCGTTAGTGGTCGCAACGTCCGCCAGCGGCGGCGCATAGTCAGGACGTTTCACCACCACCCGCTTCGTCGCCAGTTGACGAGCCGGCTCCAGCAGGCCATCGGCATCTAAATCTGGCCCCACCAGCGACTGAAACACCCGCATCTCTTTCTTCACCAGCGCGCTTTTCTGCTTATGCGGGAACATCGGGTCGAGATAGACCACCTGCGGGCGCGGGGTGATATCGGTCAGCGCCGTCAGGCTGGAGGCATGAATAAGTTGCAAACGTTCCTGTAACCACGAGCCGATTTCCGGGTCCGCATAGCCTCGTGTCAGCCCGTCGTCGAGCAGCGCGGCGACAACCGGATTACGCTCCAGCATCCGCACACGGCAGCCCACCGAGGCCAGCACAAACGCATCGCGCCCCAGCCCCGCCGTGGCGTCCACCACGTCCGGAAGATAGCTCCCTTTAATGCCAACCGCCTTGGCCACCGCTTCGCCGCGACCGCCGCCGAACTTACGCCGGTGCGCCATCGCGCCGCCGACAAAATCGACAAAAATCCCGCCAAGCTTTGGCTCATCGCGCTTGCGCAGCTCCAGATGTTCCGGCGTCATCACCAGCGCCATCAGGTTCTCTTCATCATGTTCCAGCTCCCAGCGGGCCGCCAGAACAGATAAGGCGCCGTCACCGGCGCCTGTTTCATCTACTAAGCAGATCTTCACGTAGCAATCAGCCTTTGATTCCGTAATGCTCCAGCATCGCATCCAGCTGCGGCTCACGGCCACGGAAGCGTTTGAACAGCTCCATAGGCTCTTCTGAACCGCCGCGGGTCAGGATGTTGTCGAGGAACGACTGACCGGTTTCGCGGTTGAAAATCCCCTCTTCTTCGAAGCGCGAGAAGGCATCCGCCGCCAGCACGTCGGCCCACAGGTAGCTGTAGTAGCCTGCGGCGTACCCGCCTGCGAAGATATGGCTGAACGCGTGCGGGAAGCGTCCCCAGGTCGGGCCTGGAATGACGGCAACCTGCTTTTTAATCTCAGCCAGGGTTTCGAGGATTTTCGCCCCCTGCTCCGGGCTGAACTCGGCGTGCAGGCGGAAGTCGAACAGGCCGAACTCCAACTGACGCAGGATAAACATCGCCGCCTGGTAGTTTTTCGCCGCCAGCATTTTATCCAGCAGTTCTTTCGGCAGCGGTTCGCCCGTTTCGTAATGACCAGAGATAAACGCCAGCGCGTCCGGCTCCCAGCACCAGTTCTCCATAAACTGGCTTGGCAGCTCGACCGCATCCCATGGCACACCGCTGATACCGGCGACGCCAGCGGTTTCGATGCGGGTCAGCATGTGGTGCAGGCCGTGACCGAACTCGTGGAACAGGGTGATCACTTCATCGTGGGTAAACAGCGCAGGTTTGCCGCTCACCGGACGGTTGAAGTTACAGGTCAGGTAGGCGACAGGTTTTTGCAGGGAACCATCCGCTTTACGCATCTGGCCCACGCAGTCGTCCATCCACGCCCCACCGCGCTTGTTCTCACGCGCGTAGAGATCGAGATAGAAGCTGCCGCGCAGCTCGTTGTTCTCGTCATACAGCTCGAAGAAGCGCACGTCCGGATGCCAGACGTCGATGTCGGTACGCTCTTTCGCGGTAATGCCGTAGATGCGCTTTACTACCTCGAACAGACCGTTGACGGCTTTGTTTTCCGGGAAGTACGGACGCAGTTGTTCGTCGCTGATGCTGTAGAGGTGCTGTTTCTGTTTTTCGCTGTAGTATGCGATATCCCACGGCTGAAGCTCGTCCACGCCGAACTCCGCTTTCGCAAAGGCGCGCAGCTGAGCTAACTCTTTTTCACCCTGAGGACGGGCGCGTTTCGCCAGATCGGTCAGGAAGTCGAGCACCTGCTGTGGGTTCTCGGCCATTTTGGTGGCGAGGGATTTATCCGCGTAGCTGTCGAAGCCCAGCAGCTGTGCCAGCTCGTGGCGCAGGGCGAGGATCTCCGCCATCACCGGGCTGTTATCCCACTTACCGGCATTCGGCCCCTGATCGGAGGCGCGGGTGCTGTAGGCGCGGTACATCTCTTCGCGCAGGGCCTGGTTGTCGCAGTAGGTCATCACCGGCAGATAGCTTGGGATATCCAGCGTTAACAGGAAGCCTTCCTGCTCTTTCGCTTCGGCCTGGGCTTTTGCCGCCGCCAGCGCACTTTCCGGCATACCGGCCAGTTCGGATTCATCGGTAATCAGCTTCGTCCAGCCCATGGTGGCGTCGAGGACGTTGTTGCTGTACTGGTTGCCCAGCTCGGACAGGCGCGCAGCGATTTCGCCGTAGCGAACCTGTTTTTCTTTTGGCAGGCCAATCCCGGACAGTTCGAAATCACGCAGCGCGTTATCGACCGATTTTTTCTGCGCCGTGTTCAGTTCGGCATAATGGTCGCCGTCGCGCAGGTCGCGGTAGGCTTTGTAGAGCCCCTCGTGCTGGCCGACCCAGGTGCTGTACTCGGAGAGCAGCGGCAGGGTCTGTTCGTAGGCTTCACGCAGCTCCGGGCTGTTTTTCACCGAGTTCAGGTGGCTCACCGGGGAGAAAATGCGCCCCAGCACGTCGTCCACTTCGGCCAGCGGCTGACACAGATTTTCCCAGGTGTACGGCGCGCCCTGCGCGACCACGTTCTCTACCGCCGCGCGGCAGTTTTCCAGCGACTGGGTAACGGCTGGAACCACATGCTCAGGGAGGATTTTAGAAAACGGTGGCAACGAAAAAGGCGTCAGTAATGGATTGGTCATAAACGCTGTCCTGTTGAAATAGATGAATGAAGCGCGCATCCGGCGCTGTGCATATTGTTTTCTGTAATGGGGTTAAGTGTAGAGGATTTCAATGCCGGAGGTTGTCGAAAAACGCCCTGTGGCGCTGCGCTTACCGGGCCTACGGGTAATCTGTGCCGTTCTGCTGTAAACTGTGGAAAATCGTCAATTCAGCGGAAAATCATTACCCATGCTCAGTTATCGCCACAGCTTCCACGCTGGCAACCACGCCGACGTCCTTAAACACACCGTTCAGAGCCTGATCATTGAAGCGCTTAAAGAGAAAGACAAGCCGTTTCTCTACCTGGACACCCACGCGGGGGCGGGCCGTTATCAGCTGAGCGGCGAACATGCCGAGCGTACCGGTGAATATCTGGAAGGCATCGCCCGTATCTGGCAGCAGGACGATCTGCCTGCCGAACTGGAGCCGTACATCGGCGTGGTGAATCATTTCAACCGCAACGGCCAGCTGCGCTATTACCCTGGCTCTCCGCTGATTGCCCGCCAGCTGCTGCGCGAGCAGGACAGCCTCCAGTTGACCGAGCTGCACCCAAGCGACTTCCCGCTGCTGCGCGCTGAGTTTCAGAAAGATAACCGCGCCCGCGTGGACAAAGCCGATGGCTACCAGCAGCTAAAAGCCAAACTACCGCCGGTTTCGCGTCGCGGCCTGGTGCTGATCGACCCGCCGTACGAAATCAAAACCGACTATCAGGCGGTGGTGGCCGGTATCAACGAAGGTTACAAACGCTTTGCGACCGGAACCTATGCCCTGTGGTATCCGGTAGTGCTACGCGCGCAAATTAAGCGCATGATCAAGGATCTGGAGGCGACCGGCATCCGCAAAATCCTGCAGATTGAGCTGGCGGTGCGGCCCGACAGCGACCAGCGCGGCATGACCGCGTCCGGCATGATTGTGATTAACCCGCCGTGGAAGCTCGAAGCGCAGATGAACAACGTGCTGCCGTGGCTGCACAAAACGCTGGTGCCAGCCGGTACGGGCCACACCACCGTAAGCTGGATCGTGCCGGAGTAATCGCAGCCATCGGTGGAACCTATTGATTTCAGGTATACAATCGCGGCAATTCACGATTAAGGACAAAAGCTATGACTAAGCATTATGACTACATCGCAATCGGCGGCGGCAGCGGCGGCATCGCCTCCATCAACCGTGCG
Source organism: Enterobacter cloacae complex sp. 402C9 (assembly GCF_050030745.1). Taxonomy (NCBI): domain Bacteria; kingdom Pseudomonadati; phylum Pseudomonadota; class Gammaproteobacteria; order Enterobacterales; family Enterobacteriaceae; genus Enterobacter; species Enterobacter cloacae complex sp. 402C9. Next base: position 4,468,101 of record NZ_JBLGUW010000001.1, read on the forward strand.
GCCATGTACGGCCAGAAGTGTGCGCTGATTGAAGCCAAAGAACTCGGCGGCACCTGCGTAAACGTGGGTTGTGTACCGAAGAAAGTGATGTGGCATGCCGCGCAAATCCGTGAAGCTATCCATATGTATGGCCCGGACTACGGCTTTGACACCACCATCAACCACTTCGACTGGGATAAGCTGATCGCCAGCCGTACCGCCTATATCGACCGTATTCACACCTCGTACGATAACGTGCTGGGCAAGAATAACGTCGACGTGATCCGCGGCTTCGCCCGTTTCGTGGATGCGAAGACGATCGAAGTGAACGGCGAGACGATCACTGCCGATCACATCCTGATCGCCACCGGTGGCCGTCCGAGCCATCCGAACATTCCGGGCGCGGAATACGGCATCGACTCCGACGGGTTCTTCGAGCTGCCTGCTCTGCCAGAGCGCGTTGCCATTGTAGGCGCGGGTTACATCGCGGTTGAGCTTGCTGGCGTGATTAACGGCCTTGGGGCGGAAGCGCACCTGTTTGTGCGTAAACACGCGCCGCTGCGTAGCTTTGATCCGCTAATCGTCGACACGCTGGTCGAGGTGATGAACGCCGAAGGCCCAACCCTGCACACCAACGCCGTGCCAAAAGCGGTGGTTAAAAATGCGGACGGTAGCCTGACCCTGGAGCTGGAAGATGGCCGCAGCCAGACCGTTGATTGCCTGATCTGGGCGATTGGTCGTGAACCGGCCACCGACAACTTCAACCTGGCCGCAACCGGGGTGAAAACCAATGAAAAAGGCTACATCGTCGTTGATAAGTTCCAGAACACCAGCGTACCGGGTATTTATGCCGTTGGTGATAACACAGGTGCCGTAGAACTGACGCCGGTTGCCGTGGCCGCGGGGCGTCGTCTTTCCGAGCGTCTGTTTAACAACAAGCCGGACGAACATCTGGATTACAGCAACATCCCGACCGTGGTCTTCAGCCACCCGCCAATCGGCACCGTCGGCTTAACCGAGCCGCAGGCGCGCGAGCAGTACGGCGACAATCAGGTGAAAGTGTATAAATCGGCGTTTACCGCGATGTATACCGCGGTCACCTCGCACCGTCAGCCGTGCCGCATGAAGCTGGTCTGTGTGGGCCCGGACGAGAAGATCGTCGGCATCCACGGCATAGGCTTTGGCATGGACGAGATCCTGCAGGGCTTCGCAGTGGCGCTGAAGATGGGCGCAACGAAAAAAGACTTCGATAACACCGTGGCGATCCACCCCACTGCGGCAGAAGAGTTTGTAACAATGCGTTGATAATGATGCCCCTCTTCAAAGGGGCATTTTTTTAACATTCATAAATCGTTGCAAAACGAATGCTCCGAAAATCGTGATCTACCGCACATATCCCTCCACATCCACCGAAGCGAATGTCTACGCTTATAAGACGCCCGGAAAAACCTGTCTTTTAGAACACACAACCGGAGGTCCTTATCACCATGTTCAACCAGAAACTACAGGCTACCGAGAACATCGAGTTCGAGATTGCAGAAGAGCTGCGCTACGAGACCGATCCCTGCGAGTTGAAACTGGATGAAATGATTGAGGCGGAGCCGGAACCCGAAATGATCGAGGGGCTACCTGCCTCCGATGCCCTGACGCCTGCCGATCGTTATCTTGAACTGTTCGAACATGTGCAGTCGACACGGCTGTTTGCGGACAGCAAAACTTTCCCAGACTGCGCGCCGAAAATGGACCCGCTGGATATCCTGATCCGCTACCGTAAAGTGCGTCGTCATCGGGATTTTGACCTGGCGCGCTTTGTGGAGAATCACTTCTGGCTGCCGGAGGACTACAGTAAAGAGTATGTCTCTGATCCCGGCTTCTCCCTGAAAGAACACATTGATAACCTGTGGCCGGTGCTGACGCGCGAGCCGCAGGATCACATCCCGTGGTCGTCGCTGCTGGCGCTGCCGCAGGCCTATATTGTGCCCGGCGGGCGATTCAGCGAGACCTACTACTGGGATTCTTATTTCTCCATGCTGGGGCTGGCAGAAAGCGGTCGTAACGATCTGCTGAAATGCATGGCCGATAACTTCGCCTGGCTGATTGAGCGCTACGGACATATCCCGAACGGCAACCGCACCTACTACCTCAGCCGCTCCCAGCCGCCGGTTTTTGCCCTGATGGTGGAGCTGTTTGAAGAGGACGGCGTGCGCGGGGCGAAGCGCTATCTTGAGCATCTCAAGATGGAGTACGCCTTCTGGATGGACGGGGCGGACTCGCTGCTGCTCAACCAGGCCTATCGCAGTGCGGTGCGCATGCCGGATGGCTCATTGCTCAACCGCTACTGGGACGATCGTGATACGCCACGGGATGAATCCTGGATTGAGGACGTTGAAACCGCCCGTCATTCCGGTCGCCCGCCGAACGAGGTGTATCGCGACCTGCGCGCCGGGGCAGCCTCAGGATGGGATTACTCGTCCCGCTGGCTGCGCGATCCTGCGCGGCTGGCCAGTATCCGCACGACGCAATTTATCCCCATCGATTTGAACGCATTCCTGTTCAAACTGGAGAGCGCTATCGCCAATATCTCAGCGTCGAAAGGGGATAAAGAGACGGCTGAACTATTTCGCCAGAAAGCCAGCGACCGGCGCGCGGCGGTGAACCGCTATCTGTGGGACGAAGAGAACGGCTGTTATCGTGATTACGACTGGCGCCGTGAAGCCCTGGCGCTGTTCTCTGCGGCCAGCATTGTGCCGCTGTATGTGGGCATGGCGACGCATGAGCAGGCTGAACGGCTGTCCGATGCCGTTAAAGCCCGTCTGCTCACGCCGGGCGGTATTCTCGCCACCGAATATGAAACAGGTGAGCAGTGGGATAAGCCGAACGGCTGGGCACCGCTACAATGGATGGCGATCCAGGGGTTCAAGCAGTACGGCAACGACTCGCTGGGGGATGAGATCGCCTGGAGCTGGCTGCACACGGTAAACCATTACTACAAAACCCATCATAAGCTGATTGAGAAGTACCACATCGCCAGCAGCACGCCACGCGAAGGTGGCGGGGGGGAGTATCCGTTGCAGGATGGCTTCGGCTGGACGAATGGGGTGGTGCGGCGGTTGATTGGGTTATATGGTGAACCTTGAGCCTTGCCCCTCACCCTAACCCTCTCCCCTGAGGGGAGAGGGAAAAGTTAACGAATCACCTCATAAATGGCAGTCTGGATGGACTGCCATTTTTTTGTACTGGCATCGGGCTGCGTCTTCGCGCGGCGCGTTGCCATATCGGCGTCGTGCTGCTGACGTTTCACTACCGCCGGGACGGTACAGAATGCTTTCAGGTACTGCTTACGCATAGACGTCAGCGATTCGCCGTTCGCCATCGCATGGCTAAGCGTATTAATAAAGCGTCGGCAGGGCTTTTGCTCTGTCATTTGCAGGCGGTAGCGCAACATCACTTCCAGCACGTCATCGTAGCCTGCCGACAATGCCTCCTCCGTCCATGACATTTTCCAGTCCATGCCACCCTGCAAGAACAGGAGCGCCACGCGGGTATCGTTGCGGCTAATCGCTGAACGGAAGTTGTTTTCATCCCAGGTTACACCCATGCGCGTCAGCGTTTCTCGCGAGGAAGGCGTTTCGCGCATCTCCTGCACCGGCGCGGGAGATGCCGTGCTGGCCACAGTCGGCTGCGGTTTACTGCTGGTTACCAGCCAGGCTCCTCCCACGACAATCGCGATAACCATCACGCCAACCGCTCCCCACAGCACGCCGGAAATCAGCTGTTCGCGCTGCTCTGGCGTACGCGCGGCGCGCTGAGTCGGTTTCTCTATGCTGTCACGCACTTCAAACAGATCGCCGCCTGTTGTGCGGTCTATTTTTTGCGCCTTTTCCCAGAATGCATGCAGCTCGCTTTCATCCACCGCCATCAGCGCCGCCGGGTTAACGCGTGTCCGCCCTTCCTCAAACGCGCGCTGAACGGAGCGGGTGATCTGCGTGTAATAGCTGTCGAGCAGCTGGATTTGCGCCCCGCTCAACGGCTGCTGCACGGTGATGCTGTTGCGGATTTGACGGATATCTTCGAGGAAGGTTTGCAGGGTTTTGCGGGGTTCTACCAGCAGCGTCAGCATGTCCGGGGCGTTAAACAGCGACGCGTAGTAGCGGCTAAATTCTTTCTTATCCACCAGCAGCTGGGCCAGCTCACTAAATAACATGCCGCTCAGAACATCATTAATTTCACCGTTTTTCAGCCAGCGACGCACACGTTCAGCATTAAACAAGGTCTTAAGATGATTATTCAGCCGCACCGGATCGGGCCATGCCTGCTGTATCAATCCTTTTATCATCAGCTCAATGGCACGCACCTGTTTCTGCGCCTGGAGCTGGCTCGCCTTGTCTGGCACCCTCCCGGTATCGTAGGTCAGAAGGGGCTGTTGCAGACGCAGATATTCAAGGGATGTGACGAAGCGCATCGCCGCAATCAGCTGGTTTTCGCTGACATCCTGCCCGCTTTCATACTGGGGAACGCGCTGCTGAAGCAAGCGTAATTGCAGCGTAAAGGCCGTCATTTCCGCATCATTCAGGTTCAGCTTTCTGGCTACGGCACCCCACCCGCCCAGCCCCAGGCGGGCGCTATCCAGTTGTTCCAGAAACCAGCGTGGATCTTTTCCTTCAGAAACATGTACATTCAACAGAAGTAAGATTTCAACAGACGCCTGGCGGATCGCCGCCAGACAGTGTTCAAACTGTTCGCGGGTATGATGCGATGAGCTAATCATCATTGTTTTCCTTGAGAGACAATGAGTACCGCCAAAGCGGCATTAAAAGTCGTTTTTCTTTTTATTTATAGGAGGTTAAACATACCTGACTTTCTGTTGAAATAAAGTGACAACCCTATAATCATTTGCAATGTCTCCGGAGGATCGTCATGCCCGCCTTAACCACCGCGCGTCTCACCTGCTTGCCGCTGCAAGAGCAAGACTGGCCCTTTTTTCTGTCGCTACAGCAAAATCCTGACGTGATGCGTTTTGTCGCCCATGAGCGTAGCGAGGCTGACATTCGGGAGGCCTTTGTGTCTCGTCTGTTGCCGTGGGCACCGGGCAGCTCGCACTGGCTCTGCCTTGTGGTGCGTGAGACGGCCAGCCAGACGCCGCTGGGCGTAACCGGCTATGTGCACCGGGAAGCAGATTGTGCCGAAGTCGGTTTTCTCTTTGCGCCCTCTGCGCAGGGGAAAGGTTACGGCTTTGAATCTCTGCGGGCGGTGTGTGATTTCGCGCTGACCCAGGGCAATATCCGTCGGCTCACCGCGACCGTGACGGCGGGAAATATCGCCTCAAGGCGACTGCTGGAAAAAACAGGTTTTCAGCTGGAAGGTGAGTTGCGCGAGAGTTATTTCCTTTCAGGGCAATGGCATAACGACTGGCTATTCGGTTTACTGAAAAAGGAATATCCGTTCAGTAAAACCTGATCAACGGCCATTTGGCGGATATTCCCCGGGCTGTTTTCCCTTTATAGTTCCGCCATAAAGAGGAAACGCTTATGACGGGTTATGCAATGCAGATATCTTCTGCTGCAATCGCATTAATTAAAAAACAGCAGGGTCTTTCCCTGGAGAAATACCGTGACGAAAAGGGAATATGGGTTATAGGTTACGGTCACGTGATTCGCCAGTGGGAAAAATTTAACGGCCTCATCACGCCGACTGAGGCGGAGAATTTGCTTTTCAATGATATTCATTTATGTGAGTCGCTGCTGCGGGAAATGAACAAACGCCCATTAACCCAACAGCAGCATGATGCACTGGTATTAACGCTCTTCAGTTTTGGGGAAGATTCCCCTCTGCCAGAGAAGATCCTTCAGGCCGTCGCCCGGGTATAGTACATCGCGGCCTGCGTCCGGTTTTTGACATCAAGACGACGGAAAAGCGTCTCAAGATGGGCTTTTACCGTTGCCGCACTGATATTGAGATTACGACCTATCTCTTTATTTGACTCTCCGGCCGCCAGTAATTTCAATACCTCACGCTGGCGCTCACTTAACAATGACAGCTCATCATGAGAGGAGTGCTGGTTCATCCACTCGCCGGGAAAACAGACCATCCCTCGCGATACAGAATCCAGCACGGCGGAAAAGCGTTCGGGATTCGCATTACGAGGGATTATTGCCACCACGTTGCGCTGTAGCATTTGCTCAACCCAGCGAGGCTCTTTTTTCGTTAACACCAGCACCACGCGCGCTGTTGGAAAACGATTCATAATCTCTTCCGGTAAAGCCACACCGTTATCATGAATTAAATACCCATCTATCATGACGATAGCGGAAGGTGACGCGGATAAGTGTGCCCATAATTCATCAGTCTGACGAGTTCCTGTCAAATCTATTTCCGGAATTAATTTCTGCAAACTGCACTTCGCTCCATGAATAAATAATGACTGCCTGTCAAACATGATTACTCGCATCGTATTACTCCTCTGAGAATAGCGAAGGGGGATTCTACAGAGGCATTTTTTAAGAAAAAACTCAATGAATGGAGAGGTTACAATTCACCCAGCTCTCTTTATATCTTTCATCATTTAGACACACTTGCTTTAAGGATTTCCTTAAGAGGGTTCCCTCCCCCTTAAGTCTGAACATTACAGGAACATACCGCCTGAAACTTCAATACGTTGCGCATTCATCCAGCCCAGTTTGTCACTGAGCAACGCCGCAATGGCGTCACCGATATCATCGGGCAGGCCCACCCGTCCCAGCGCCGTCTGCGAGGCCAGCAGCTGGTTAAGCTCCGCATTATCCCTTACGCGTCCGCCTCCAAAGTCGGTTTCAATCGCGCCAGGCGCGATGATATTGACGGAAATTCCGCGCACGCCAAGCTCTTTTGCCTGATAGCGGGTCAGCACTTCCATCGCCCCTTTCATTGCCGCGTAAGTCCCTGAACCTGGCTGAGTAAAACGGGCCAGTCCGCTTGAGACATTCAGGATCCGTCCTCCGTCTTTTATGAGCGGCAGCAGCTGTTGTGTGAGGAAAAACGGACCTTTGAAGTGAATATTCACCGCATCATCAAACTGCGCTTCTGTCGTCTCGGTATAGGGTGCGAATAACCCTGTACCTGCGTTGTTCACTAAATAGTCAAAGGTGTCACGTTGCCAGACGTGTGTAAGGGTTTCCTTCACCTGTTGAGCGAAGCGCGCAAAACTTGCCGTATCGCCGACGTTAAGCTGCAATGCTGCCGCTTTTCTACCTTTTCCCTCAATTTCGCGTACAACTTCCTGCGCCTCCTGCTGACTGCTGTTCCAGGTCAGGATGATATCTGTCCCTTCCGCAGCAAGCTTCAAAACCGCATTTTTACCCAGGCCGCGGCTACCGCCCGTCACTAATGCAATACGTTCACGCATAATTCACCTCGTTTCGACTGCGATGAAGATTGAGAATGAGCTTATTAGATGGTAGAAAATCAATAAATAGTGCCGACAACGCTTCACTGTTTCATTTCAAACAACAATGACCCATATCTATGGATAAAATATACGCAATGCAGCTTTTCCTTCGCGTCGCGGAACTGGAGAGTTTTACCCGCGCGGCGGAGACGTTAAGCCTGCCGAAGGGGAGTGTCTCGCGGCAGATCCAGGCGCTGGAGAACGCGCTTGGCACTCAACTGCTGCACCGCACTACCCGCCGCGTCAGCCTGACGCAGGACGGCATGGTTTATTACGAACGCGCAAAAGATCTGCTGATGAATCTGGACGAACTGGACGGCATGTTTCTGCACGACCCTTCCACCATCAGCGGTCGGCTACGTGTGGATATGCCCGTTGCCATTGCACGAAATGTCGTCATTCCGAAACTGCCTGCATTTTTACAACAGTTTCCCGGCATTGAGCTTGAGCTAAGCAGCAGCGATCGTCTGGTCGATGTCATCCGCGAAGGATTTGACTGCGTGGTTCGCGTGGGAAACTTGAAGGACTCCGGGCTTATCGCCCGCCCGCTTGGGAAGCTTTCAGTGATTAACTGCGCCAGCCCGGATTATCTCACGCGATTCGGCTACCCTGAGACGCTGGATGATTTGGGCTCACACGCCCTCATTCATTACTCCGCCACGCTGGGCACCCGTCCTCTGGGTTTTGAGTATTTCAACGGCAGCGCGACCCAGTGGATAAAAACGGGAGGCGTTTTGACGGTTAACAGCACGGAAACCTACCAGGCCGCCTGTATCGCCGGGCTTGGCATTATTCAGGTCCCGCGCGTCGGGGTGCGTGATGCCCTGCGCACGAAAAAACTCGTTGAGATCCTGCCGCAATATCGGGCTGAACCAATGCCCGTCTCCCTCATTTATCCCCACCGCCGTAACCTCTCCCGTCGGGTGCATGTGTTTATGGAGTGGCTTACCGAACTCACAAAAAGTTACGTGGACTAGTCGCAAGCTATAATTCAGTAACATCCAGCTCAACGAAAAGGAAAATGCGCGTGACGCCGGAAAATAACCCGCAACGACCGACTCAACATTTAGATTATGAACCCATCAAAAAGATGGATAACGAGCCTGAAGCGCCGAAGGAGCCTGGAACGACCAGCAAAGCGCTGGGCACCGTGACCGGCATAGCCGAAAAAATTCAGTAGATACCCGCGATTGCTCACCTGATCCGCGCCGCTGAGCGCTTTAACGACCGCATGGGAAATCAGTTTGGCGCGGCGATCACCTACTTCTCTTTCCTGTCGATGATCCCCATCCTGATGGTGTCGTTTGCTGCCGCCGGTTTTGTTCTGGCGTCTCACCCGACGCTGTTGCAGGACATCTTCAATAAGATCCTGACCAACGTCAGCGACCAGACGCTCGCCACGACGCTCAAAAGCACCATCAATACCGCCGTGCAGCAGCGTACCACCGTGGGTATCGTCGGGTTGCTGATTGCGCTCTATTCCGGGGTTAACTGGATGGGCAACCTGCGTGAAGCCATTCGCGCCCAGTCGCGTGACGTCTGGGAGCGTACGCCGCAGGATCAGGAGAAGATATGGGTGAAGTATTTGCGCGACTTTATCTCGCTGATTGGTCTGCTGGTGGCGCTGGTCATCACGCTCTCTATCACCTCGGTCGCCGGTTCTGCGCAGCAGATGATTATCTCCGCGCTGTATCTGGACTACATTGAATGGCTGAAACCGGCCTGGCGCGGTATAGGGCTTGCTATCTCCATCTTTGCTAACTACCTGCTGTTCTTCTGGATCTTCTGGCGTTTGCCCCGCCATCGGCCGCGCAAGAAGGCGCTGATCCGTGGGACGTTGATTGCCGCCATTGGCTTTGAGGTGATCAAAATTGTGATGACCTATACGCTGCCATCGCTGGTGAAGTCCCCCTCCGGCGCGGCCTTTGGTTCGGTGCTGGGGCTGATGGCCTTCTTCTATTTCTTCGCACGCCTGACGCTGTTCTGTGCCGCGTGGATCGCCACCGCAGAGTATAAAGACGACCCGCGCATGCCGGGAAAAACCCACCACTGATGTCCTGTCGGGCTGATATTTCAGCCCGATTCATCATTTCAGCATATAAATCCAGACCGTAACTTTTATTTAACTCAAAACCAGTTTTAATGACTGATATTTAAAATGTGTGAAGCATTTCATGGAAGTGTTTTCGCTGGCCTGAAAATTATCCGCTTTTTGTTGCTTTTATGACCATGTCACGCCTTTGTTACAGATTGAAATGTCGCTTTTGCTGTGCCTAATATGGCCCTTCGTTCGTCCAAAAATAAGAAAATATTATGCAAGCAACAGCCACCACTCTTAACGAAGGGGCGGAACACGTTCCGGTCAACTCCCGCAATAAAGTCGTCGTCGCATCGCTGATTGGCACCGCCATTGAGTTCTTCGACTTTTATATTTACGCCACCGCTGCGGTCATTGTCTTTCCGCATATTTTCTTCCCGCAGGGCGACCCGACGGCAGCCACGCTACAGTCTTTAGCTACCTTTGCTATCGCCTTCGTTGCGCGTCCTATAGGTTCAGCGGTCTTTGGCCACTTTGGCGATCGCGTCGGTCGTAAAGTGACGCTGGTTGCCTCGCTGCTGACGATGGGGATCTCCACCGTCGCCATCGGCCTGCTGCCGACCTATGAAACTATCGGCATTCTGGCGCCTGTGCTGCTGGCGCTGGCGCGCTTTGGTCAGGGCCTGGGGCTGGGCGGGGAATGGGGCGGCGCGGCGCTGCTGGCGACCGAGAACGCCCCGGCGCGTAAGCGTGCCCTGTATGGCTCTTTCCCACAGCTCGGCGCGCCGATTGGCTTCTTCTTCGCGAACGGCACCTTCCTGCTCCTCTCCTGGCTGCTGACCGATGAACAGTTCATGAGCTGGGGCTGGCGTATTCCGTTCGTCTTCTCTGCCGTGCTGGTGCTGATTGGCCTGTACGTGCGCGTGTCGCTGCACGAGACGCCGGTCTTCGCTAAAGTCGCCGCGGCGAAAAAGCAGGTTAAAGTTCCGCTGGGGACGCTGCTGACCAAACACCTCCGCGTGACCGTGCTGGGTACGTTCATCATGCTGGCGACCTACACGCTGTTCTATATCATGACCGTGTACTCCATGACCTACAGTACCGCCGCCGTACCGGTCGGACTGGGCCTGCCGCGTAACGAAGTGCTGTGGATGCTGATGATGGCGGTTATTGGATTTGGCGTGATGGTGCCCATCGCGGGCCTGCTGGCGGATAAATTTGGCCGTCGTTCAAGCATGATCGTCATCACCTCGCTGATCATCCTGTTCGCACTGTTTGTCTTCCCGCCGCTGCTGGGTTCAGGTAGCCCTGCGCTGGTGATGGCGTATCTGCTGATTGGTCTGAGCCTGATGGGGCTGACCTTTGGCCCAATGGGCGCGCTACTGCCGGAGCTGTTCCCGACTGAAGTGCGTTATACCGGCGCGTCGTTCTCCTATAACGTTTCGTCTATTCTGGGCGCCTCGGTGGCCCCGTATATCGCCACGTGGCTTCAGGCGAACTATGGTCTGTTCTATGTGGGTGTCTATCTGGCGGCCATGGCAGCGTTGACGCTGATTGCGCTGCTGCTGACGCACGAAACTAAGCATCAGACTCTGTAAGCGAATGCCGGGTGGCGGCTACGCCTTACCCGGCCTACGATTCACATGTAGGCCGGGTAAGCGCAGCGTCACCCGGCAAGAACAGGCCACACCTTACTTCTTCATCTGCGACAAAATCGTCCGACACTGATTCGCTTCGCCTTCTGACGGCGAAATCAACGCCAGCAGCGCCGCCGCAGGGGTGACCAGCGTGGCGAGGGCGGCGGCAACCGCACCGCGCGCAATCAGCGGCCCGGCCTTCACGCCCGCCTGCGGATCTTTGAAGGTCCCGCGAACGTAGAGCGGCGAGCGCAGGGTGATGATGCGAATGCCTTTACTTTCCGGATCGATGGTTAAATCCAGCTGCTCGGACGCCATGCTGGCGGTACCGGTGATGTTGATAACCGCGTTTTCCGTGTCGAATGCGAAAATCTGCGGACGCGCCACACCGTTGACCAGGTCCACGTTTGCCGCCGCGCAGTTCACGCGCACTTCATCGTCTCCGAAGATTTGTCCGACGATGAAGTTACCGACGTTCAGCCCCAGGATCTCCATCAGGTTACGGCTCACCAGCCCGTCGTTCATTAGCAGCTTCAGGTTGCCGTTTCCGCTGCCTAACAGCGCGGCCACAGAGTTACCCGTGCCGCGAATGTCCGCATCGCCGTTCATCTCACCGAGGGTTTTCTGCATCAACTCCACGTCCGGCATCAGCTCTTTCAGCTTCAGACGACGCGCCTGGATCTCCGCCCTTCCCTGCATCGGCTTTTTATCCCTCTCCAGGTGGATATTCGAGGAAATGGTTCCCCCGGCCATGCCAAACTTCAGCGGTTGCAGGCGCAGATCGGCGTTTTTCAGGATGATATGGGTCGAGAGGTTGCTCAACGGCAGCGTGCTGCCATGCTCAATTTTACGTCCTTTGAAGCGCACGTCCGCATCCATTACGTCCCACTTGTCGGTTTCGAAGCGGTCATAGGGCAGCACTTTACCCGCAGGCTGAGCGTCCTTTTTGACCTCTTTTGACTTCGTGCCTTTACCCGAATCTACGCCAATCAGCGGACCAAGATCGGCCAGACGCAGCTGGCGGGATTCAACGTCCCCCTCCAGTTTCGGGCGCGGTTTTCCGGTGGTGTAGGTCAGCGTGCCCTGTATATCGCTATCGCCGATGCGGCCGTTGAACCCCCGGTAGTCAAAGACGGACGATTTTTCAGCGTCGATTTTTGCGACCAGCCGCCCGTCCGTTTCAAACGGCGGGGTATCCGGCAGCAGCACGCCGGTGAGATCGTACAGTTCACCCAGCGAATCCCCGGCAAACTTAAGCTGGAGGTCGACGCCGCCCATGTTCATCGGGTCGTTAACCGTGCCCACGAACGCCACGCGGGTATTGCCCGAGCGGAAGTCCGCCTGCACCGGGAACGGCGTGCCCTCACTCCTGAGCGCCAGCATGCCGCCGATTTTGCCTTTACCGGTCAGCGGCTGGCCGTTGTAGCGCCCTTTCGCTGTCAGGCCGAAGACGTAATCGCCAGCTTTGCTGTCATCGCCTTTGGCTTTGCTGCCCGTCACTTCGCTAAACGGCAGCGGCTTGCCCAGCGGATCGACGAGGATCTCCACGTCAGCCTTACTTACTTTATCGTCAATGGCGATCCGCCCCCGATCGAACAGAATATTGTCGAGGCGGAAGGACCATGAAGAGGGCTGCGCATTCGGATCTTTATCGCCGCTGCTGGCGAGATCGAACGTCCAGTTATTGGTTTTCTCCGACAGGCGAATCAGCCGCGCGTCGGGCTGCTGAAGTTTGATCCACGGCAGATACACCGTTTTGGTTAACAGGGCTAACGGCGCCAGCGTGGCTTCCACGCGCGGCAGGTGGATCATGGTCACTTCGGGGATGTCCGGCGGGTTGCCAAGAATGATGTCGTCAGCGTGAACGTGCGGCCAGGGCACCCAGCTTCGCCAGCCGGTTTCCTCTTTCTGACGCTCCCACACGACCCCCAAATCGCCACGTATTGCGAAGGGGCGGTTTAGCTCGGTCGAGACTTTCTGGTTGATGGTCGGTTTGAGGCGGTTCCAGTCAAACGTGGCGATAATGATGATTAAGACCACGATCAGCAACAAGAAAATCCCTGCTGTCCAGGAAATCACCCTGGTTGTTTTTGTCATTGTTGTCCCCTTTCCTGATGAACTTGCCTTTAAAACTATAGTTCAGACAAAGGGAAGCGGGCAGATCAGAGGGTGGTTATCACCTTTTCCAGGGTATCCATGGGGACAGGACGAGAGAGGAAATAACCCTGTGCCGCCGCTGCCGGAGAATTTTGCACGTCGCGCCACTCTTCCAGCGTCTCTACGCCTTCCACAATGACGCCCTGGCAATAGCGGTTCATCAGTTGCAGGAGCATCGTAAACAGGTTCCGTCCTTCCGGTGTCTGGCGCAGCATGATAAACAGATCGCGGGCCACTTTGATGTAGTCATAACGCACTTCGCTCAGGGCGGAGAAGTTGGCCATACCGGTACCGAAATCATCCAGCCACAGCGGGCCAAACTCACACATCGAGGCAAATGAGGAGTCCTGCGGCAGCTGAACATGTTCCACCAGCTCGAAGCGCATCCACGGCAAGGTGGCAATCAGCGCCTGCAGCGTCGCATTCTGACGTAACGCCATCAGGGTTGGGCCATCCACGTTCACCGAAGCCAGAATACCGTGCTGCTCGAAGAACGCCTGCTTCGTCGCCAGCATTCTCAACTGCTCTTCCAGCACGTCAATGCGCTGACGCACGGCAACCTCCGCAAAATAGCGGTCCGGCGCGATACGCTGCGAAGGGTTCGATGGATGAGTGACGACCGTTAACACCTCAATTGCCATTAACCGACCGTCAGTACGGTAGATAGGCTGATAGGTATACGCTCGCTCACATTGCAGCCAGTAGCGATGCTCCTGCAAGTTCTCAATACTTGCCTCAGGCGTAGTGCTCAGCCGCTGGATAACCTGCTCTGACTTCATTTCGGATGTCCTGTTGTATGGGATAGCCTTTCTGGACTCGTCACTGAGTTATCGGCCCGCCAGGTGAGAACTTTATGTTCAATTCAGCGGGAAAATGAAATTAAGATGACAGAAATATGCCGGAACACGCGCTGGCTCAAAAAAAATAATGGAACGTCGTTTTAATATGGTTGACCGTAAAAAACACACAGCGCACACTACCCTTAATTACTCTGTTCAGGTTCACGACTATGTCTAAGAAAATTGCCGTGATTGGCGAATGCATGATTGAGCTGTCCCAGAAAGGCGCGGAAGTCAGCCGCGGTTTTGGCGGCGATACATTGAACACCTCCGTTTACATTGCCCGTCAGGTCGCCCCCGACGCGCTGAGCGTGAGCTACGTTACCGCGCTGGGAACGGACAGCTTCAGCCAGCAGATGCTGGAGGCCTGGCAGGGTGAAAACGTTGAAACTTCGCTGATCCAGCGAATGGAAAACCGTCTGCCGGGTTTGTACTACATCGAAACCGACAGTACCGGCGAGCGCACCTTCTATTACTGGCGTAATGAAGCGGCTGCCAAATTCTGGCTGGAAAGCGATGCCGCCGCTGCGATTTGCGAAGAGCTGGCCACCTTCGATTACCTCTACCTGAGCGGGATCAGCCTGGCGATCCTGAGCCAGCAGAGCCGTGAAAAGCTGCTGTCACTGCTGCGCGAATGCCGTGCCAACGGCGGTAAGGTGATTTTCGATAACAACTACCGTCCGCGCCTCTGGGCCAGCCGCGAAGAGACGCAGCAGGTGTATCAGCAGATGCTGGAATGCACCGATATCGCCTTCCTGACGCTGGACGATGAAGATGCCCTGTGGGGTGAAAAGCCGGTTGATGAGGTCATCGCTCGGACGCAGGCCGCTGGGGTCAGCGAAGTGGTGATTAAGCGCGGGGCGGAGTCTTGCCTGGTGGCGGTGGCGGGTGAAGCCGTGACAGAGGTGCCGGCGGTGAAGCTGGCGAAAGAGAAAGTGATCGATACCACTGCGGCGGGCGATTCTTTCAGCGCGGGGTATCTGGCGGTACGTTTGACGGGAGGTACGCCAGAAGCGGCAGCGCAGCGCGGACACTTGACGGCCAGCACGGTGATTCAGTATCGCGGAGCGATTATTCCGCGCGAGGCGATGCCTGCTTAAGGAATGGGCGGGCTGATGCCCTCACCCTAACCCTCTCCCACAGGGCTGAGGGTTCCCCACAAATTAATGCGAGCACTGAGCAATCCCCTCGCCTCTCCGGGGAGAGGGTTAGGGTGAGGGGAACATACGGCGGTGGTGGTCATTCCGTTCACTTTATGTTCCTTGCTACTCTGTAACGACATGACCGGTGAACGTGCCAGGGTGGCTCAGTCGCCACCACCCTGGCGACCCGGGCTCCCGGCGGAAAATCGCCGCTTCGCGGTGCCCTCGGCTTATTCCTTCCGGCTTATCGGGTACGGGCGGAGGCAACGTCCCTGTAAAGCCGCCCTCTCGGCGCATCCCTGCGCCTCGCCCCGGCCGGAAGGCAAACGCCTCAGCGATTTACAGCCGGACCAGGGCATCGCTGACAGCCCTCAGTCATTTAGAAAGCAACTTTATTGCTTCTGCATAAAAAAATTACTGGGGATCCCTCAGCCCACAGGGAGAGGGAACGCAGGGCCTTACTGGCCCTGCGGAATATCGCTCGCATCCTGGTGCAAATCATCGGCCGCCGCCTGTACTGGCTGCGACGGCGTCGCCATGATGGCGTTCCAGGTGGCCTTTAACTCTTTCATGTCATATTCCGGCTCACCTTTCGGCTGCAACAGAATCAACGCCATATCCTGAGACAGCTGCTGCCGCAGATCCTGATTCAGCATCTCCACGGTCAGACCGTTCAGGAAATCCTGACGCAATTTCTGATACTGCTCCGGCGCGATATCCACGACCTGATTCTGTAAGGAGCGAATGCGCTGGCTGATTAAGATATCGGTATCGGCGCGGGCATAGGTGGCAAACAGTTTCTGCAATTCGAGGGATTTCTGCGCCACCAGGGCGTTAAATTCCTCTTCATACAGGCCCTCTTTACGCACTTTAGCCAGCTCTTTCGCCACCACACCGAGATTGGCATTCAGCTTATCACCCGGCGATTCGACGTTAATGGCGCACTGGGCGCGCTGGAACAGCACGCGGCAGTCAAAGCCCAGACCAATGTCTTTCACGTTGTTCTTGCTGAGCGTCTGCTGAACATGCCAGAACAGCGCTTCACGCGCCAGGTCCGCACGCCAGTAACGCAACAGCGCCGAGGACTCGCGGATCGGCTGCCAGGCGGTATCCCACATCATCGAAAGACGATCCTGACGCACGGTATCCGTCATGATACTGACCGTCTCAGGACGCAGCGGGGACAAAGTAGGAACAGGGGCGGGCGTTTCACGCTTCCCTTTTAGATCGCCAAAGGCTTTGTTGATCTGCTCTATCACCGCACGGCTGTCCACGTTGCCCACTACAATGAGGGTCATGGCATCCGGGGTGTACCACTGCTGGTAGAAAGATTTCACCTGCTCTGGATCCACCGGCTGTTTCAGCGGTTCTGCCGGGTCGTGTCCAAGCAGCGTGGACCCTTTCAGGCGGTAGCGCCACCAGCCTTCTTTGGTATCCGTCGGCCAGGTCGCCACCATGTCGCTGTTGCTCAACGCATAGTTTACGGTCTCAGGCGTAATCGCCAGTTTGCCGGTGGCATCGGATAGATAGGTAAGCGCTTCTTTAAGCAGATCGTTACGGTTGTTGGGCAGGCTCAGATTAAACATGGTGTAGTCATAGGAGACCACAGCCGGGGGCAGCGGACGTTTAGGATCGATGGCCTGTTGCCATAAAGAACGCACCTGAACCGCCTGAAAACTGCCGCTCTGGGTGAGCGCCAGTCGAGGAATAAAATGGCTTAAGCCGGTCTGCTGGGTGCTTTCAGTGAGGGAGCCGGTATTCACAGCCAGACGAATTTCAATGCGATCGCTCGGACGTTGCGGAGTGGATAACACCTGCCACTGGAATCCGTTCGCCAGTGTTCCCTGTTGCCAGGCCGGGTCTGGCTGGAGCGCATCTGCCTGCACATAACTGGCTGCTGCCATCATCAGCAAACCGCCGGTTAAGAGTCGAATTTTTGTGCCCTGCATGTGAACCCCTGATCAACATTCCTGGTTAAAGAGAGTGTCTCGCGACGTGAGCACTCAAAGATGACGATGAAAACCTTCCGATTAGACAGCGTGTTCGGCTAAACGTCACGGGCGGAAGCGAAATATACCCAAAAAAATTTTGTCGAAATATGACAGGTATGAGCGGTTATTATGCGCAGGTGCCCGCATCCCCACAAGGGAATACGGGCATTTATGAGGGATTAAGAGGATAAACCGGGGGTTTTGTCCTCAGATGTGCGATTATTCAGCGTATCGTTAAGTTTCTTGTGATCCAGCTCTTTTACCCACTTCGCCACCACAACCGTCGCTACACCATTACCAATCAGGTTGGTTAACGCGCGGGCTTCAGACATAAAGCGGTCGATACCGAGGATCAGGGCCAAACCCGCCACCGGCAGATGGCCAACCGCTGAGATAGTGGCCGCCAGCACGATAAATCCGCTACCCGTTACGCCCGCCGCCCCTTTCGAGGAGAGCAGGAGGACGACCAGCAGCGTAATCTGATGGAAGATATCCATGTGGCTGTTGGTGGCCTGAGCAATAAAGACCGCCGCCATCGTCAGGTAAATCGAGGTGCCGTCCAGGTTAAAGGAGTAGCCCGTAGGAATAACCAGCCCCACCACTGACTTACGGCAGCCCAGCTTTTCCATTTTATCGAGCATACGCGGCAGCGCAGACTCAGAAGAGGATGTGCCGAGGACAATCAGCAGCTCTTCACGAATGTAACGGATAAATTTGAAGATGCTGAAGCCGGTCGCACGAGCGATGGAGCCGAGCACCACCACCACAAACAGAATACAGGTGATATAGAAGCAGATAATCAGCTGGCCAAGCTGTACCAGCGTGCCGACGCCGTATTTCCCGATGGTGAAGGCCATCGCGCCAAAGGCACCAATCGGGGCCAGACGCATAATCATGTTGATGATGCCGAAGATAACCTGCGAGAAGCTTTCAATGACGTTAAAAATCAGCTGACCTTTGCTGCCAAGACGGTGCAGGGCAAAGCCAAACAGCACGGCAAACAGCAGTACCTGGAGGATATTTCCGCTGGCGAACGCGCCAATCACGCTGCTCGGGATCACGTCCAGCAGGAAGGCAACAATCCCCTGATCTTTCGCCTGTTCAGCGTAAACCGCCACCGCTTTCGCATCCAGCGTGGCCGGGTCAACGTTCATGCCCGCGCCAGGTTGTACCACGTTGACAATAATCAGGCCGATAATCAGCGCGATGGTACTGACAATCTCGAAGTACAGCAGGGCAACCGCCCCCGTACGCCCGACCGCCTTCATGCTTTCCATGCCAGCGATACCGGTCACCACGGTACAGAAGATGACCGGCGCGATGATCATTTTGATGAGTTTAACGAACGCGTCGCCAAGCGGTTTCATTTGCGCGCCCAGCTCCGGGTAGTAGTGACCGAGCAGAATACCGATGGCGATGGCTGTCAGGACCTGGAAGTAAAGACTTTTGAAGAGTGAGGTTTTCATAGGGTGTCCCTGGAAAGAATAACTACAGGCTTTGTAAGGTTATGGTTAACCTGCGGCTTTAAAATAACACCCACATAACAGGACAGAAATAAACGGGGTTCAAATTTGAAACACAAATGTTAAGAACTTTGAGCTGGCTCGCACAAGCCAGCAACAAAATTACACTTTTGCGTTATTGCCATCGTCGGCGAGATAGCGTCGCTCAAAGGTATCCGTCGGCACGGCGCGGCCAAACAGGAAGCCCTGACCGCTCTCCACACCCGCCGCAGCCAGCCACTCGCGCTGGGCTTCGGCCTCAATACCTTCGGCAGTCACGTGCAGGTTCAGGCTGTGCGCCATCTGGATAATGGCCTGCACCAGGCTGCAATCCTCCGGCAGCCCTTTCACAAAGGTTTTGTCGATTTTCAGGACGTCCACCGGCAGGGTTTTCATGTGCTGGAGCTGACGCAGGCCGGAATACCCCATACCAAAATCGTCAAGCGCAATGCGGATCCCGGCATTACGCAGCGGTTTCAGAATGGCGACAGCGTCGTCAGGATTGTCAATACAACGGCTCTCGGTGACTTCCAGGATCAACGTGTGGGGCTGGATGCGGTAGCGATGGATCAACTCGAGCATATCCGGCACCATAGTCGGGTGCATCAGCTGTAGCGCAGAAAGATTCACCGACAGCGGCAGCGTGATGCCCCGTTGTTGCCAGGCCGCAAGCTGGCGGCACGACTCTTCCAGCACCCAGTATCCGACGGTGACCATCAGGCCGCAGGACTCGATACGTTCGATCATCCCCTCAGGCAGCTCCCACGTGCCGTCCGGCTGCTGCATGCGCAGCAACGCTTCGGCGCTGGTCACTTCACCCGTGCGCAAATCCACCTGCGGCTGTAGCCAGAGCGCAAACTGGCGATTGTCCATCGCCGTCAGAATGTCGCTCTCTTCCGTCAGGCGCTGCTGGGCTTTTTCCATTTGCTCCGGATCAAAGAACTGGATCTGGTTTTTGCCTTTTCGGCGCGCGGTAAACGCTGCTGAGAAAGCCCGACGGTATAACTGCTCGGCGGTCAGACCACCGTAGTACATTGCGATACCAATGCTGGCACTTGGGCGTAGCTGGATACCCTGAATGGGTAGCCGCTCATTTATGACAGTGAGTACTTGCTGACCTAACGTAATAGCGTGCCACGGCTCTTTTACACCGTGCGCAATCACCACCAGGTCATAGCCGCTGACCTGGGTAAGTACCATGCGCGGCGCCAGCACAGATTTGATTTTTTCCACCAGCGTCAGTAATAGCATCTCGCGCTGGCTCTCTTTCAGCACGCCCGTCGTGTCCTGCAAGGTCTCGCAGGCAATCACCATCAGCGCGGTGGTCTGCTGGCGAGCGACGGTCTGCTCCAGCAGGGCCATTAAAAACGCTTTGTTTGGCAGGTCGGAAACCGGGAAACGGGTGGTGTTATTACTGACCTCTTCCTGCTGACGCAGGACACGCTGCTGGTTGATATTGTAACTGCGGACCAGCATGCCGATTTCATCGTCGTGATGCAGACGCGGCAAGGGAAGCTGATGCCCCATGTGCTCCTGCGGAGAGAGGTCATTCAGCTCCCGGGCTATGCGGCGCAACGGATGCACAATTAACCGGTTGATGCACCACGTCAGCGCCACGCTCAACATTAAGGTCAAAAGTAAGTAAGTAGTCACTAACGTAGCAACCCAACTCATGACGAATTTATACATGCGGTACGAGTCCGCCTGTAGTACCAGATAGGCCAGCGGCTGCGGGTTAGCCGGTCTTTCCAGGGAATAGAGAGGCAGGGAAATCTGCACCGGCAGTTCAAACAGGCGCATCACCATCATCGGGACGGGACGCTCCGGGATAAAGCTCATCCGCAGCGCCTGGAACTGGTTCGGCAGCACGACGTCGGCGCGGCTCACGATACCGGCGGGCTGAATGCGCTTCAGGATGGATTCCGCCTCGGGGATATCCCCTTTCAGGATCGAGGCCGACAGGGGTTCCCGCACCGAGCGGGCAATACTTTCCAGTTGCGAAGCCGTGTTATAGCGATTCTGCTGTACGGAATGAAACAGCAAAATGACGCAGAAGATGAAGACAAACAGCATTGTGACGGCAGACACCATCGCCATCTGTTTGATCGTTAAGGAACGGCTGACACGCAAAATGACTCTCCACAAAACTCGAAGCGCAGGGCGCACCAGGGCGTAAACCTGGTGCGCCCGAGTATACCCGATAGCTGCACTTTTAAGAGAGACTTACAATTAGATTAAGCAAAAATCCGATCACCAGTCTGCATAAGGCACCAGCGGTTCCGGCGGTAAGTCCATATCACCCTGCCAGCCTGCGGCAGAATACCGAACATAGAGCAGCGCATGGCTCGGGGTATAGTCTTTCGCTTCCTGAATATCGACGCCCAGACCGACAAACCAGTTGGACGTCACACGGCGTTCAACAATCGCCCTTGCGGTATAACCCGTCCCTGACGAGCTACTTCCGGTTCCCATCACACCTTTATCGGTATAACGGCCTGGCTCATTGTCCGGGATCAGCCCCTGCAACGGATAACGCATCACATCCTTTGTTTTTGAATGGGACCATGAGACGGAACCGCCCAGTTCCCATGACCAGTTCTCTGTGCGTTTACGCCAGTTCACCGGTAAGGCGAACGACACATACTCCTGGGGACTGTAGTAACCGCCCTGGCCCAGCGAATAGCCACTTAAATCCTTATCGTAATGCCAGAGCATGTTGGACACACCGACCGTCAGACGCTCGTTGTTCTGATTGATAAGCTTGTAGTAATAGCCGGTCATCCAGCGGACCCGCCAGTTATCTTCGACATTCTTCCCGGTGAGGCTGTCGGCACTCAGGCTTGACCAGATCCCGTTAGCTTCGCCTTTGTCGTAGCTCATGCTCACGCCGCCACCGGTAGCACGCACGCCGCCCCAGGTGGTGTCGGTATTGGGATCTTTTTGCCCGGCGAAGGCCAGCACAGAGCTGGAAATCGGACGACGATGGGCGTTCAGGGTGTAGCCAATCGGCCCCAAGTCGTTGCTGTAGCTCAGGCTGCCCACCACATCGACCACGTCGAAGCCCATCGGCGTTGTACCGATGTCCCACGCCCAGGTTTTGTTCTGCCAGCCGACGGCCACGCTGGCGCCGTTGGCCGACTGGTTCGTGCTGCCGTGACATGGCGTTTCGGCGCAGGTACCCCACGTTGGATCGTAGGTTCCATTGTCCGTATCAAAGGAACCGGCGTTCATATTGACCAGATCGCTACGGAAGAACATGCGGCCATCCGATAGCGGCGCATCCACCTGGAGCATAGTGGTGTGCGCTTTCAGGTCGGAATAGCCCCCCGTGCCGCTGGATCCCCAGTAGTCGTGTTGCAGCGTGACGTTCAGATCCTGCTGACGATAAAGATCGCCTGCATCGCTGCGCACGCCGCGCTTCAGCCAGTCATCTTTCTCATCGTTACGCGTAAGACGCGTAAAGCTGTCGTTATCGGTCGGACGGGTCGTCGTGATGCCCGATGAGACCATCGCATCTTTCCAGGTTTCCAGCGCCTGCTGAGGCTGGCCGTTTTGCGCCTGGAAACGGGCGGCATCACGCATCACCAGCGCGCTTTCCATAGAAGGCGGCTGCGATTTTGCCTGAGGAACAATGGCGTTGAAGGTCTTTTCTGCCGCGGCAGGATCACCCAGACCGGCCTGCGCCATGGCGATCCGGCGCTGCATATTGAGGGAGAGCGGTTCGCCGTTTTGTGCCGCGGGCAGTTTCGCCAGCTCAGCGCGAGCGGCGTCCCTGTTGCCCTGAGCAAGATTGACTTCGGTCAGGCCGAGAATTGCGTCTTCGTTCTGCGGTTCCCGTTGCAGGACGGTGTTGTAGGCGGTTTTCGCGGCCTCATGATCGCCACGCTGTTCAGCCCAGTCCGCCAGCGTTAAGTCAATACGGGTGGACGGGGGCTGCTGGCGAAGCAGCGCTTCCGCCTCCTGCTCTTTTCCACCGTCGCGCAGGCGGTTGGCGGTTTCCAGCACCTGGTTACTTTGCAGGCGGTCCGCCAGCGCCTGGATGTTGCCGTTCCACTTGTCGCGCGGCAGCGTGTTCAGATGCGCCAGCGCGGCCCGGTCCAGATCGTTACCGGACAGGTACAGCCCGCTGGCGTAAACCTGATCCGGATCGCCCGGTTTCTGGCTTGCCAGCTGGCGCATCAGGTTATCTGCCTGGCTGCGCTGACCCGCGCTATACAGATCGCGTGACAGTCGGTAGGTGATCCACACGTCGCCCGGGGAAAGCGCAAGGCGTCGGCGCTGAATTTCTGCGGCCTGCGCATAGTTTCCCTGGCTTTCCAGCTGTTCAGCCTGAGCCGAGAGCTGCTCGTTCGTCAGGCTACGTTCAATATCATCAATGCTGCGGCGCTGGCTGGCAGAGAGCGACTGAATAAACTGCGTCGCCTTCTCCGGAGACTGCGCGCGATAAATATTGGCAAGACCGCGTACCGCGTTGCTGTTGCCGCTGTCCATCCGCAATGCCTGGCGATAATAGCGTTCAGCCGCGTCGTTATCTTTCCGCGCCGCCGCCGCGTCACCCAGCCCCAGGACCGCGTAGCTGTCCGTATTGTCAATGTTGCGCGCCTGCTGATAATAGCGTTCCGCCTGGGCTGTCTTGTTGGCTTTCAGGGCGTTATCACCCTGCTGGATCAGCAGCCAGTATCGGTTAACCTTCAGCAGGCTGTCCCATTTGCCCCGGTTGTCGCTCTGCGGATCGAGGGCGATCGCCTTTTCAAACTGCGCAACCGCGCGGGCGCGATCGCCTTTCTGCGAATAGGCCTGCCCCAGCGCGCCTACGGCTTCACTGTCGGCGTGGTTGGCGCTGACTGCTTTCTGCAACTCCGTTACCGCTTTACTGCCCTGCCCGGCATCCACTGCGGCTAACCCTTCGGCTTTGGCGCGAAACGCCGGATCGGCGAGCTGTTTTTGCTGCGCTTCAAGCTGGGCGCGCGCCGCCGTCACGTTATCGCCATCGCTGAACACGCTCAGGTATTGTTGCAGCGCGGTAACGCTGGCGCTACTGGCCGGCTGATCTTTGATCTGCTGGTACCACATGTCCGACGCCTGACTGCGGCCATTGTTCGATTTGGCCATCTCCTGTAAAACCGCAAACCCTTCATCACGCCGTCCACTCTGGAACAGAAGCTGCGCCAGCGAAGCCTGTAGCGGGGCGTTGCCCGGACTGCTGGCGTTGATTTTCTTCAGCTGATTAATGGCCAGATTGCGGCGGGAAGGCTCTTTCGCCACCACGTTCCAGTACTCCGTCGCGATGTCGCCGCTGGGCGGATTACCGTCAAACAGTTTGTCATACGCGGCAATAGCTTCCTGCGTGTGCCCGGTGGTGGCGAGCAGGCGAGCCTGCTGGAGGGCCTGGCGACCATCCGGCGTGGAGAGCAGCATGGTCGTACGGGAGGACTGATACGCACTGGAATCGGGTGCCATTCCTTTCAGGCGATCCAGCTCTTTTTGCGCGCCCGCCGTATCCCCCTGTCGTAACAGGTAGCGGAAGCGAGCCGCAATCACGTCCGGGTTGTTGGGGTCGATCAGCTCAAGGCGATAGAGCGACTGGCGCACCAAATCCTCACGCTGGGTGGATTCCCCCAGACGAACCTGTTCCAGCAGCTGTCTCTGCTGCGGGGAGTTGGCGGCCTGGGCCAGGGGCATGAGCGCCAGGCCAAGCGATAAGGCGAGTAGATTTAGTGTGAACGTGCGCATTCCTGGCCCCAATCCGGTAGTAATTCACCTTGCGCGGTGAAACGAAAACGATGCTGATCCCACCCTTGTCCAAAGAGGGTCAGAACGTAGCTGTAATAAGCATTGTTATCGGGAAAACGATCGGCGACACGCTGGCGTTGCACCGCCTGCGCGTCCCGTTCTTGTAAAAATGGAAGCAGGGAGGCAGAAAACCCTACCGGACCATCTCCGGTACGTTTCCCGGTCGCTACGTCCACTTTTTCCGGCGGTAAGCCTTGTTTGATTGTGGTGGTCGCCATGGGCTTGAAACGCGCCAGTAGCCGGGCTTTTTGCGGATCGTTATCGTTCATCATCCCTACCCACAGATAGACGCGAATCGCATCGTAACTGCCGATCAGGGTCGTATCCTGCTTCAACTGCCAGCCGCCCTTTTTCTGGTATTTCACCCAGTTCGGGGAAAATCCTTTTGGCGCGGTCTCCAGCAGCAGACGCAGGTTGGTTTCACGGAGCGTTGTCCACGGTGCGCCGAAACGGGTGAAATAGCTCGCAAGCTGCGGCGGCAGGTAGCTGGGGTTGAAGCGCCAGACACTCTCTTCGGCAAAACCGACTTTACCCGGCAGCAGCATAGAACCCAGCCCCGGCACCTTCACCACTTCCTCACTGGCAATGCGCGTCAACAGCGCCTTACCCGTGCGCGTGTAATCGGGATTTTTCCACAGCCGCCCGGCTTCCAGCAGCGACCAGGCAATCCAGATATCGGCATCGGACGCGGAGTTAGGGTCGATAACCGCCCAGGTGTTGTCGTCCTTTTTTCCCCATAGCCACGCCGGGAGATGTTGGGCTAAATCCCCCTCGGCAAGGTTATCGCGCGTCCATGTCAGCAGCAGATCGAACGTCTTGCGATCGTTTGCTGCCAGGGCAAAGAACAGTCCATAGCTTTGCCCTTCGGAGGTGGTGATTTTGCGCGCGTCACTGGGATCAATGACGCGCCCACTTTCGCTCATATAATCCTGTTTGAACGTCTCCCAGGCAGGCCAGCGACAGGCGGCGTGAAGATTCGCCGCCGCCAGCATCAACGCTGCGACTACACACCCGCGAAAGATTTTCATCACGGCTTACTCATGGTCCGGGTTAAGACGACGACGGCTGATGATTCGCAGCAGACGCCACAATACCCATGCCAGCAATACAACGCTGAGCGCAGCCAGCACGGCCAGCAGCACCGGGTGGTTAGAGAGGGCGTACCACAGGCGTTCGAACCACGGCAGATGACCGACGTAGTAGACATCCCCCACGCGCAGGCTGTTTACCCCCGACTCACGGATCACCGAGACGGAACCGAACATTGCCGCCCGTTTACCGCTGTCGTTCATGGCCGTGTTGAGCAGCTCATAGCCGCGCGGGCTGTCCGCCAGCAGGGCGATCACGCTGCGCTGGTCGTTATACGGAGACTGGAAGCCGACAATCGCAGCCATCGGACCCGTTGAGCTTACGGTCGTCCTGATATTGGCCTGACGATCGCCGCTGTCCGGCATGATGCTCGGGAACTCGGTCTGACGCAGCGGCGTGTTGACCCATGACTGAGCCGCCTGCACCAGCAGATCGACGCGCTTCTCGTCTTTCAGCTTGTCCGGAATGTTGCCGATGACCATGATATCGGCATCTTTGTTCTGGATCTGGCTACCGTCATCCGTCACCGTCACGTTGATAGCCGGTAAGCCGGTTTGCGCCCCGACGGTGCCCATGGTGTCCAGCAGCGTGGCAACCTGGCCTTCGTTGGCCGCTTTTGGCATCACGACAATCGATTCAGAGAGATCAGCCATGCGGCTGAACGGGAAACTGGCGTTAGCAAACGCACGCAGATCCGGCATCGCGATAAAGTGGTAATACTTCGAGAAGTCGATTGTGGAATCATCACCAATCACCACGTGGTTTTGCACCGGCTGGAAGGTAATACAGTTTTCCACCGATCCACCCGGCATCGGGTTCATATACTGGAAGTTAAACCGGAGCTGGTTCACCGCACCGAGCTTCAGCGCCGGGATCGACACATCGGTTTTGCCATCCAGCAGCCCCTGCAATACAGGCAGACGAAGCATCAACCGGTTTGTCTCCTGGCTGCTGGTCAGGCTGAAGGATTGCAGGAACTGGTTGTTGAGGCTGATATCCATGCGCGAGCTGTCTTTGGTTACCGGCGCGGTGTAACGGTAGTTCAGGTTGATATCAATACCGTTGGTGCGCAGCAGATAGAGATCCGGCGGCAGGTTCAGCGACAGGCTGACAGGAGAAGGTTCAAGCCCGGTTGACTGCAATTGCTCTTCATAGGTTTTCAGCTCGCCGAAGGTAATCGCGCGGTCGGTGCGGACCCAGTTCGGCGCATCATAAGGCTTACGTGCCAGCAGCGGTTTCACCTCATCCACCACGACGCTATTACCGCGGAACAGGATATTGCCCTGAGCAATGCCTTTTGCCGCCTGCACCAGATCTTTATCATCACGCCCGAAGATCACCAGCAGCTTCACGTACGGATTGTCGGGATGGCTGATCATCTCGATGGTGGGCGCTTTCACCTCTGGATGGTCCCGCAGGAATGCCGGGCGTTTGGCGTTGGTGGCAAACACAATCGCGTTTTTGTCCGGCATTTTGTCGTACATAACCGGGAAACTCTGGCCACGCCAGCCGGAGCGGGAACCAAACCAGGATGCCACGATAGAGGCCGCCAGCTGTTCGGTCACATCAGGAGAGCCCGCAAACACCATTGGCAGGTTCAGTGGACGGTTATCACGCGGGTCGAAGAAAGGCACCGGGAAGGCGGAGAGATCATTTTTCAACGCCAGCGGCTGATAGGTCATCTGAAGCGAAGAGTTACGACCAACATCCAGCCACAAGGTGCTGCTGGCCGGGTTTTCACAGACATCGCGGTAATGGCCGACAAATTCCAGACGCACGCGGTTAAAGTCGGTGATAAACAGCGGGTTAATCGGTACCTGAGCCAGGGTTTTCTTACCCAGTTGCTCTTTGGTGACGGGCAGGACGTCCATCAGCTCATCATTCAGATAGACCTTAAGCTGGGATTGCACCGGCAGCAGCGACGGCGATGGCGTGTATTCCAGGTTGAGCATCGCTTTCGACACGACTTCATCGCTACGCATACCGAATTCGACACCGCCATTTGGGTTGATGCCGCGCAGAACCATGCTGCCCGGAGGTGGCGCGATCTGGGCGAACGTCAGCTTAACGTCACGCGACGGCGTATTTTCCGCAACCACCGGTGCACTGGCTCCCGGCACGCCAGACATAACCTGCCCAACCACCGGGTTGTCGGCGGGCAGCGTATTCCCCGTCGTCGGCTGATTCGGGACGACGTTTTCCGTCTGCCCCGGCGCCGCCGTCACTACCGGATCGGTCGCTTGCGCGACGACAGGCACCGTTGGCGCGGGTGTGGTCGCTGCGTTATCAGGCGCCGCGTTAGCCACTGTTGCAGGGAGCGCACTCATCCCCATTGCCACTGCACATAACCAGGAAAGTTTTGTTTTCATCGCGTTATCATCATTGTTGAGCCATAACCGGGTCCGCCTGCTTCGCTTCATCTCGCTCAGGTCGACGCGGAATGAACGACACGACCCAGGAAACCAGTGAAGTAAGTGACCGGAAAATTAATTTCACCGACGACGGGGCAAATTCTGCAAGGTGACGATAGCCACGGAACCCCAGCTTAAGAATATCCAGCAGGCTTTCCAGAGGCTTATCCTCAGGGAAGCTGTCCTGCCAGAGAGCCCACGTATCCGCGCGGGCAAACGTACACTGCACAAAATCAATGTGTTGCTTTTTAGTCAGCGGCATCAGTTGCAGACCCACTTCATTTCCTCTCACACGCACCACCTGCGTCGGGAAGACATACTCCTGCTGGCCGCGCTTAAGCAATAGGTTGACCTTCTGCCCCTCAAGCACCTTCGCCTGACCGTTGATCTTGATACCCAGACCGCCATCCGAAAAGTCATGTACGGTACAGGAGAAGAGATGTCCATCGTCGCGGGCAATGGCCGCTGGCATGCTGATTTCGACGCGATGCGCGCGGCGAACCTGTTTGCTCTCCACCGATACCGCCACCGCGCCACCGAGGATAATCAGGTTATAAAACACCCACGCCATACTCACGAAGACCGTCAGAATTTCGTTTTCCGGGCCGTAGAAGTAGCGCCAGACCCCAACAATCACGCCCACAATATTCAGCAGCACCAGGAAGATATAGGGCCGGGAGATCACCCAGTCGACATACTCCTCTTCCACCAGCCCGCCCTTCGCGGTGACGTTGAATTTCCCTTTATGCGGGTTAATCAGCGCCACCATGGTTGGCGGCGCGATATACCAGGCCAGCACCGTTTCGTAGATTTCACTCCAGAACGAATGGCGATATTTCCCCTGAATCTTCGAGTTCGTCAGGCTGGCGTGGATCATGTGCGGCAGAACGAACAGGGCAATCATCAGCGCAGGCGCATAGATGATGTAAGCGTGAAGAAGCAGGAACGCCAGCGGCGCAGTGAGGAAGATAAGCCGAGGAATACCCG
Organism: Enterobacter cloacae complex sp. 402C9; assembly: GCF_050030745.1. Classification (NCBI taxonomy): domain Bacteria; kingdom Pseudomonadati; phylum Pseudomonadota; class Gammaproteobacteria; order Enterobacterales; family Enterobacteriaceae; genus Enterobacter; species Enterobacter cloacae complex sp. 402C9. The sequence goes on from NZ_JBLGUW010000001.1 coordinate 4,497,089, forward strand.
ACAGGAAGTGGAACATGGCGTTGACGTAGCACAGCCGTTGCGCCAGTTTCAGTCCTTTACCCATCAGCGGGTTATCGAGGCGGAAAATTTGCACCATGCCGCGCGCCCAGCGAATACGCTGGCCGATGTGCGCCGACAGGGATTCCGTGGCCAGCCCCGCCGCCTGAGGAATGCGCATGTAGGCGGAGGTATAGCCAAGACGGTGCAGACGCAGCGAAGTGTGCGCATCTTCCGTGACCGTCTCGACGGCGATCCCGCCAATTTCATCCAGCGGTTTACGGCGGATCACCGCACAGGAGCCGCAGAAGAATGTTGCGTCCCACATGTCGTTCCCGTCCTGCACCAGACCATAGAACAGTGTGCCCTCGTTCGGGGTTTTACGAAAACGACCGAGGTTACGTTCAAACGGGTCCGGTGAGAAGAAGTGGTGCGGCGTCTGCATCATCGCCAGCTCTTTCTCCTTCAGGAACCAGCCCATGGTCATTTGCAGGAACGAGCGCGTTGGCACGTGGTCGCAGTCGAAAATAGAGACGAACTCCCCTTTGGCATATTTCAGCGCATTGTTGAGTTACCGGCCTTAGCGTGTTCATGCGTGGTACGGGCGATGTACTCGACCCCTACTTCGTCCGCGAACTGGCGGAACTCGGCGCGGCCACCGTCATCGAGGATCCAGATTTTGATTTTATCCTTCGGCCAGTCGATACCCAGCGCGGCGTAAATGGTGTTTTTCACCACCGACAGGTCTTCGTTGTAGGTCGGCACGAAGAGGTCCACCGTTGGCCACTGGGTCGTGTCTTTTGGCAGCGGCACCGGCTGTCGATTCAGCGGCCAGATAACCTGGAAGTAACCCAGCACCAGCACGATCCAGGCGTAAGTCTCAGCAAACAGCAGCACTAACCCACACACCAGGCTGACCGGATCGTCCCAGTTCAGCGTTGAGGTATATCGCCACCAGATGTAGCGGCAGGAAACGGTCAGCGACAGCACGATCAGCATCAGGGCAGAAAAACGCCCCGGAATGCGCCGCACCAGCAGCGCCACGCCCCATAGCAGGATCAGGAAGGTAAACTGTGCCAGCGGGTTGAAGGGCTGGGTAATACAGACCAGCGCCAGTATGAGCGAGAACACCACCACCACGCCGAGAATAAAACGCCGTAAGCCCGGGTGAAGGTGCCCGAGCTCTTTGTGATTATCTAAATGACCTGTTCTATCGCCAACCCGGTCGGGTAGCCGGTTAAGCCACTGGTGATAGTGTTCACGTAAGTTCTGCACGCGATCGAAGCTGCGCCAGCGGGACGTTTTTTTCTCCGCACCCGTTGAGGTCGCCAGAAGCCAGATGGACTGTATAGCGTAGCGCGCGGGATCGAGCGGACGCGGCTTGTCAGGGTTGATATGCGGATAGAGTTCACCGTGGCGCGCACGAATACGTTGCCAGCGTGGATGTTCGAGGGGGATGAACATCCACGCCAGAATCATCCATAAGCAGCCCAGCGCAGCGCTCAGCGATGAGGCGCCGTGATGACGGTAATGGCGGTAGCGTTCACTTAAGCGCGAACTGACCGGCGGGATGAGCAACCAGTTGGTCAGGCGGCTCATACTGAACTCCCGGCAGGCTCCGGCCGTTTCGCAAAGTGCAGCAGACACCAGTTGGCCAGCGTCAGGATCTCTTCTGCCGCCAGTGAATCACTACGGTACTCCCCAAGCGGTTGTTTGGAAGCGAGGCACTCCGCCATCGCTTCGTCACGATGAATAACCATTGGCAACAGGCGGCGCTGACTCTGGAGCCAGACCTGGTACAGATCGTCCTGGATCTGGCTGCCAATGCGCAGATCGTTAATCAGAATATGGGCATTGGCAGGCATTGCCTGTTGATGCAGACGGATATGACAATTCGCATCTACGTTCGCAATGGAGAGCACATGGTCGCACTGCGACAGAAGCTGGCGGGTCAGCGACGCGGCGCCGTGCGGCAGGTCCAGCAGGATCCACTGATAGTGTCCGCTCTCTTTCAGACTCTGCAAAGCGGTGGTGAAGCGAGAGAACAGGCGCTGAAACGCAGCTTCATTCCCGCGTTCGGTTTCCGTCATCTGACCAAAGGGAAGCAAATCGAGCTGGGAGGTATAGCGCAAACCCGCATCCCGCCAGTCTTTATCGTCCAGAAGCGCGCGCCCCCAGCCGTTTTCATGTGTAAAGTCGACATTGAATGACATGCGCAGCAAATTATCGGAGCAGGCATCAATAACCAGTACTGATTCACCTAAAACCTGTAATGACCACGCCAGCGCCGCGGTTACGGAAGTTGTACCCACTCCACCACGGACGCCCTGTAATCCTAGTACGGCCATCAATGGCTTCCTTATTGTTGTTGGGCAAACTCAGCTAATAACGGCCAACGTTTAATAGCCGCAGCCAACTGTTCCCGCTGGGAAATATCGGTGTAATCTATTTCAGGCAATGAAAAAGCCTGCGTGAGCGCCAGAAAATCGTTTTGGAATGTGTAACCCAGGCTTGGGTCGACTGGAGTTGCGGGTTCGTTATTTTGCATTCTTATTTCATCCCTTTGAGTAAAATCATAAGATTCAGATGCAGCGAGGCGTCCTGCCCACGAAATTTCATTTACATGCTAAATCTGATGTTCTTTAATTTCAATGTTAGGTTTATTTCTACGCTTTCGCTAGTAAACTGAGAGACATAGAAATTCGACGAAAAGAGGGACACCGTGGACTCCATATTTTCTATTGGCATCCAGTCATTATGGGACGAATTGCGCCACATGCCAGTCGGAGGAGTCTGGTGGGTTAATACGGATCATAATGAAGATGCCATCAGTCTGGTAAACCAGACGATAGCGGCGCAGGGTAAGGATTACCGCGTGGCCGTCATTACGATGGGCGATGAGCCAAAGTCAATCATCAGGCTCGAAACTGACCGTGGACCCCAGACAGTACGATTATTTTCCATGCCAGCGGAGGCCGACAGTTTATACTTTTTGCCCCGCGATATTCAGTGCTCTATTGTTCCTGAACACTATTTACTGATTCTTAAATGTTCTCAAAACGGTCTACAAAATATCCCGTCTGAAAAACTGCTGAAATGGCTGGGAAGAATCAGCAGATGGGCAAAAAATCAAAATTGCACCTTATTGGTTGTTAACCCGGGCAGTAATAACGACAAACTTTTTTCACTTTTAATGAGTGAATACCGTTCCCTCTATGGCCTGGCCAGTATTCGTGTCCAGACTGACAGCCATCTTTACGACGTGGCTTTCTGGTGCAATGAAAAAGGGGTGAGCTCCCGACAGCAGCTTACCCTCAAAAATGTCGGGGACGAGTGGCATCTTGCTCAACAGGAAGAGACGGTGGTTCAGCCACGCAGTGATGAAAAGCGCGTTCTGAGTCATATTGCGGTACTGGAAGGTGCGCCTGCACTGTCTGAGCACTGGTCACTATTCGAAACCAACGAGGCCTTATTTGATGAGGCGCGCACCACGCAGGCGGCGACCATTATCTTCTCGTTGATCCAGAATAACCAAATCGAAACGCTGGCACGGCACATTCACACATTACGTCGCCAGCGCGGCAGCGCGTTAAAAATCGTGGTACGTGAAAATAATACCAGCCTGCGCGCCACCGATGAGCGCTTATTACTGGGCTGCGGCGCGAATATGGTCATTCCCTGGAATGCTCCCCTGTCGCGCTGTCTGACGCTGATCGAAAGCATTCAGGGCCAGCAGTTTAATCGATATGTTCCGGAAGATATCAGCACCCTGCTTTCAATGACGCAGCCGATGAAACTGCGCGGCTACCAGAAATGGGACACCTTCTGCGATGCGGTGGGCAACATGATGAGCAATACGCTTTTACCGGCAGACGGAAAAGGGGTGATGGTTGCCCTGCGTCCTGTGCCGGGCATTCGCGTTGAGCAGGCGCTCACCTTGTGCCGCCCTAATCGTATCGGGGATATCATGACCATTGGCGATAATCGCCTGGTGCTGTTCCTCTCCTTCTGTCGGGTGAACGATCTGGATACCGCCCTGAACCATATCTTCCCGCTGCCTACCGGGGATATTTTCTCGAACCGCATGGTCTGGTTTGAAGATAATTTGATCAGCGCTGAGCTTGTCCAGATGCGAGCCCTGGCACCTGAAAAATGGGCCAAACCGTTGCCTGTTACAAGTGGTGCCAAACCGGTTCTGAACGCGAAACATGACGGGCATGTATGGCGTCGGGTTCCTGAGCCGCTACGCTTAATGGATGAGAACAAGGAGAGCGTTCCATTATGAATATCAGCGATATCATCCAACTGGTTGTTCTGTGCGCGCTGATTTTTTTGCCGCTTGGCTACTATGCACGCCATTCCCTGCGCCGTATTCGCGATACGATCAGATTACTGTTCGTCAAACCTCGCTATATTAAACCCGCCGGCACACTGACTCGCGCTTCAAACGTCAAGGCAAACCGAAAACATGACTAATTCTACCTATACCTCTTCAGCGCCATCGCCACTCTGGCAATACTGGCGCGGTCTGTCCGGCTGGAATTTCTACTTTCTGGTGAAGTTTGGTCTGCTGTGGGCAGGCTATCTTAATTTCCACCCGCTGCTTAATCTGGTGTTTATGGCATTCCTGCTGATGCCAATTCCAAACCTCAGGCTGCACCGTATACGTCACTGGATTGCTATCCCTATCGGTTTCGCCCTGTTCTGGCATGATACCTGGCTACCCGGCCCCGAAAGCATTATGAGCCAGGGCTCCCAGGTCGCAGGTTTCAGTGCGGACTATATGCTCGATCTGGTTGAGCGCTTTATTAACTGGCAGATGATTGGCGCGGTATTTGTCCTGCTGGTTGCCTGGCTGTTCCTGTCTCAGTGGATCCGGGTGACGGTGTTTGTCGTCGCGATTATGATCTGGCTAAACGTACTGACGCTGACGGGCCCGAGCTTCTCGCTGTGGCCAGCCGGTCAGCCGACGACAACCGTAACCACCACGGGCGGTTCCGCCGCCGCTACCGTCGCGACAGCAGGGGATACGCCTGTGGTTGGGGATATTCCAGCGCAGACGGCGCCGCCGACATCCACGAACCTGAACGCGTGGCTCTCCAGTTTTTACGCTGCGGAAGATAAGCGCCAGACGAAATTCCCGGACGCGCTGCCTGCCGATGCTCAGCCGTTTGAGTTGCTGGTCATTAACATCTGTTCTCTGTCCTGGGCTGACGTTGACGCGGCTGGTTTGATGTCGCACCCGCTGTGGTCGCATTTCGATATTCAGTTCAAAGACTTCAACTCGGCCACGTCGTACAGCGGCCCAGCGGCTATCCGCCTGCTGCGCGCGAGCTGTGGGCAGCCCTCGCATAAGAACCTCTACCAGCCGGCAGCTAACCAGTGTTACCTGTTTGATAACCTGGCAAAACTGGGCTTTACCCAACACCTGATGATGGGCCATAACGGTCAGTTCGGTAACTTCCTGAAAGAAGTGCGTGAACAGGGTGGCATGCAGGCCCCACTGATGGACCAGAAAGGGCTGCCAGTGACGTTACTGGGCTTCGATGGCTCGCCGGTCTATGACGATACCGCCGTACTTCAGCGCTGGTTTGACACCGTCGGTAAAGAGGAAGGGACGCGTAGCGCGACGTTCTATAATACGCTGCCGCTTCACGACGGGAACCATTATCCGGGCGTAAGCAAAACGGCCGATTACAAGGCCCGTGCGCAGAAGTTCTTCGACGAGCTGAACGCGTTCTTCAACGAGCTGGAAAAATCAGGCCGTAAAGTGATGGTGGTGGTGGTCCCGGAACATGGTGGAGCGCTGAAAGGCGACAGGATGCAGGTGTCTGGTCTGCGCGATATCCCAAGCCCGTCCATCACAAACGTTCCGGCCGGGATTAAGTTCTTTGGCATGAAGGCACCGCATCAGGGCGCGCCAGTTGAGATCACCCAGCCAAGCAGCTATCTGGCCATCTCGGAACTGGTTGCTCGCGCTGTAGACGGTAAGCTGTTTGTGGAAGATAGCGTGAACTGGGATCAGCTCACCAGCGGGCTGCCGCAGACGGCGGAGGTATCGGAAAACGCCAATGCGGTGGTGATCCAGTATCAGAATAAGCCTTATGTCCGACTGAATGCCGGGGATTGGGTGCCGTATCCGCAGTGACCTGCTACACCCTCTCCCCCTGTGGGGAGAGGGTTACTCTGCACTTCGTAACGAAATTTCACCGCCCACCCAGGGCTTAATCACGCCATCCTGTTCAAGCAGCAACGCGCCCTGCGCGTCAATGCCGCGTGATGTGCCGTAAATCTCTTTATCCCCAATCAGCAGCTTCACCGGTCGGTTAATAAAGTTATCCAGCTTTTCCCAGCGGGACAGGAATGGCGCTAACCCCTCTTGTTCAAAGAGCGTCAGCGAACTACGCAACTCATTGATCATGCGGACGGCAAGCGTATTGCGATCGATGGTGATCCCCGCTTCCTGTAGGTTGGTCCAGGCCTGGTTCACGACATCGTTCTGCACGTTTCGCATCACCATGTTCAGCCCCGCCCCAATGACGATCTGTGCGGCATCGCCTGTTTTTCCCGTCAGTTCGACCAGGATCCCCGCCAGCTTTCGATCGTTGAGATACAGATCGTTGGGCCATTTTACCCGCACCTGATCGGTACCCAAATCATGCAGCACCTCTGCCATCACAATGCCGATGACCAGGCTCAGCCCGATGGCCGCAGCTGGCCCCTGTTCAAGCCGCCAGTACATGGAAAGGTAGAGGTTGGCGCCAAATGGCGAAAACCACTTACGCCCCCGGCGGCCACGTCCTGCCTGTTGGTACTCGGCAACGCAGGCATCACCGGATTTCAGCTCGCTCAGGCGATCCAGCAGATACTGGTTCGTCGAATCAATGACCGGCAATACCGCGACGTTACCGTGTCCAATCTGGCTGCGGATGATCTCTTCATTCAGTAACTGGATTGGTTCCGGCAGGCTGTAGCCTTTTCCCGGCACCGTAAACACATCCACGCCCCAGTCGCGGAGCGTTTGAATATGTTTATTGATGGCAGCGCGGCTCATGCCCAGCTGTTCGCCCAGCTGCTCGCCAGAATGAAACTCGCCATCAGCAAGAATACCGATGAGAGTTAACGGAATAGTATTGTCCTTCACGCAATGGTCTCCACGGCATTCACTTCGCCCGTTCGGCCAATAAAGCGAACTTCAGGCTCCAGCCAGACGTTAAATTTTTCGCCCACGCGCTGGCGAACATGATGCGCCAGGTTGACGACATCCTCACTTGTCGCGTTGGACTGGTTGATCAGCACCAGTGCCTGCTGACGATGAACAGCAGCGCCACCGAGCGTAGTACCTTTTAATTCACATTGATCGATAAGCCAGCCTGCGGCCAGCTTCACGCTGCCATCCGCCTGAGGATAATGCGGGGCCGTTGGCCAGCCAGCGAGAAACGCTTTCGCATTTTCGCTGCCGATCACCGGATTTTTGAAGAAACTGCCCGCATTTCCATTAACTTTCGGATCGGGCAGTTTGGTCATTCGCATGTGGCAAACGGAATCAAAAACCTCACGCGGTGTGACGGTAGCCGGATCGAGACGGGCCAGATCGCCGTAAGTCAGAACGGGTTTCCATGCTTTCGGCAGACGCAGGCCAACGGCCACAATGACAAAACGATCCTGATAGTCGTGCTTGAAAATGCTGTCGCGATAGCCAAAACGGCACTGCTCTGCGGTTAAGCGTTGAGCATTTCCCGTAGCCAGTTCGATGCAGTCGACATATTCGCAGACGTGTTTCAGTTCGATGCCGTAGGCACCGATGTTTTGAATAGGAGATGATCCTGCACAGCCCGGGATCAGGGCCAGGTTTTCCAGTCCGGGCATCCCTTTTTCAAGGGTATATTGCACCAGATGGTGCCAGTTTTCGCCAGCACCCACGTGTAAATGCCAGCTGTCAGCGCTCTCATTACGCTCAATCCCCATGATGCGATTAACGATTACCGTCCCCGCAAAATCATCGAGAAACAGGACATTACTTCCTTCGCCCAGAATAAGTACGGGTTCACCGTTTTCTGTTGCGTTTTGCCAGGCATTCAGCAACTGCTGAGCACTGTCGGCACGTACAATTTGATTAGCATTCCGTTGAATACCAAAGGTATTCCAGGGCTTAAGGGAGTGATTCATAGACGCTATCCTGATGCAAAAACCGGGATAGTTTACCGTATATACGAAGGGATGGGTGATTAGTTTATGGAAAGGAAGCAGGTGCAGAAACGCAAAAAGGCCATCCTTTCGGATGGCCTCTTCACTTGTTTGATGCCTGGCAGTTCCCTACTCTCACATGGGGAGACCCCACACTACCATCGGCGCTACGGCGTTTCACTTCTGAGTTCGGCATGGGGTCAGGTGGGACCACCGCGCTAAAGCCGCCAGGCAAATTCTGTTAATCTGTATCAGGCTGAAAATCGTGTCTGTCTCTCTTCGCCAAAACAGCTTCGGCGTTGTAAGGTTAAGCCTCACGGTTCATTAGTATCGGTTAGCTCAACGCATCGCTGCGCTTACACACCCGACCTATCAACGTCGTCGTCTTCAACGTTCCTTCAGGAGACTTAAAGTCTCAGGGAGAACTCATCTCGGGGCAAGTTTCGTGCTTAGATGCTTTCAGCACTTATCTCTTCCGCATTTAGCTACCGGGCAGTGCCATTGGCATGACAACCCGAACACCAGTGATGCGTCCACTCCGGTCCTCTCGTACTAGGAGCAGCCCCCCTCAATTCTCCAGCGCCCACGGCAGATAGGGACCGAACTGTCTCACGACGTTCTAAACCCAGCTCGCGTACCACTTTAAATGGCGAACAGCCATACCCTTGGGACCTACTTCAGCCCCAGGATGTGATGAGCCGACATCGAGGTGCCAAACACCGCCGTCGATATGAACTCTTGGGCGGTATCAGCCTGTTATCCCCGGAGTACCTTTTATCCGTTGAGCGATGGCCCTTCCATTCAGAACCACCGGATCACTATGACCTGCTTTCGCACCTGCTCGCGCCGTCACGCTCGCAGTCAAGCTGGCTTATGCCATTGCACTAACCTCCTGATGTCCGACCAGGATTAGCCAACCTTCGTGCTCCTCCGTTACTCTTTGGGAGGAGACCGCCCCAGTCAAACTACCCACCAGACACTGTCCGCAACCCGGATTACGGGTCTACGTTAGAACACCAGCCATTAAAGGGTGGTATTTCAAGGTTGGCTCCACGCAGACTGGCGTCCACGCTTCAAAGCCTCCCACCTATCCTACACATCAAGGACCAGTGTTCAGTGTCAAGCTATAGTAAAGGTTCACGGGGTCTTTCCGTCTTGCCGCGGGTACACTGCATCTTCACAGCGAGTTCAATTTCACTGAGTCTCGGGTGGAGACAGCCTGGCCATCATTACGCCATTCGTGCAGGTCGGAACTTACCCGACAAGGAATTTCGCTACCTTAGGACCGTTATAGTTACGGCCGCCGTTTACCGGGGCTTCGATCAAGAGCTTCGCGTTGCCGCTAACCCCATCAATTAACCTTCCGGCACCGGGCAGGCGTCACACCGTATACGTCCACTTTCGTGTTTGCACAGTGCTGTGTTTTTAATAAACAGTTGCAGCCAGCTGGTATCTTCGACTGATTTCAGCTCCGTCCGCAGGGACTTCACCTACATATCAGCGTGCCTTCTCCCGAAGTTACGGCACCATTTTGCCTAGTTCCTTCACCCGAGTTCTCTCAAGCGCCTTGGTATTCTCTACCTGACCACCTGTGTCGGTTTGGGGTACGATTTCGTGTTACCTGATGCTTAGAGGCTTTTCCTGGAAGCAGGGCATTTATCACTTCAGCACCGTAGTGCCTCGTCATCACACCTCAGCGTTAACAAGGTACCGGATTTACCTGGAACCTCCGCCTACATGCTTAAACCGGGACAACCGTCGCCCGGCTGACATAGCCTTCTCCGTCCCCCCTTCGCAGTAACACCAAGTACAGGAATATTAACCTGTTTCCCATCGACTACGCCTTTCGGCCTCGCCTTAGGGGTCGACTCACCCTGCCCCGATTAACGTTGGACAGGAACCCTTGGTCTTCCGGCGAGCGGGCTTTTCACCCGCTTTATCGTTACTTATGTCAGCATTCGCACTTCTGATACCTCCAGCACCCCTCACAGGACACCTTCAACGGCTTACAGAACGCTCCCCTACCCAACAACACATAGTGTCGCTGCCGCAGCTTCGGTGCATGGTTTAGCCCCGTTACATCTTCCGCGCAGGCCGACTCGACCAGTGAGCTATTACGCTTTCTTTAAATGATGGCTGCTTCTAAGCCAACATCCTGGCTGTCTGTGCCTTCCCACATCGTTTCCCACTTAACCATGACTTTGGGACCTTAGCTGGCGGTCTGGGTTGTTTCCCTCTTCACGACGGACGTTAGCACCCGCCGTGTGTCTCCCGTGATAACATTCTTCGGTATTCGTAGTTTGCATCGGGTTGGTAAGCCGGGATGGCCCCCTAGCCGAAACAGTGCTCTACCCCCGAAGATGAGTTCACGAGGCGCTACCTAAATAGCTTTCGGGGAGAACCAGCTATCTCCCGGTTTGATTGGCCTTTCACCCCCAGCCACAGGTCATCCGCTAATTTTTCAACATTAGTCGGTTCGGTCCTCCAGTTAGTGTTACCCAACCTTCAACCTGCCCATGGCTAGATCACCGGGTTTCGGGTCTATACCCTGCAACTTAACGCCCAGTTAAGACTCGGTTTCCCTTCGGCTCCCCTATACGGTTAACCTTGCTACAGAATATAAGTCGCTGACCCATTATACAAAAGGTACGCAGTCACCCCATAAAGAGGCTCCCACTGCTTGTACGTACACGGTTTCAGGTTCTTTTTCACTCCCCTCGCCGGGGTTCTTTTCGCCTTTCCCTCACGGTACTGGTTCACTATCGGTCAGTCAGGAGTATTTAGCCTTGGAGGATGGTCCCCCCATATTCAGACAGGATACCACGTGTCCCGCCCTACTCTTCGAGTTCACAGCAAGTGTGCTTTCGTGTACGGGACTATCACCCTGTACCGTCGGACTTTCCAGACCGTTCCACTAACACACAAGCTGATTCAGACTCCGGGCTGCTCCCCGTTCGCTCGCCGCTACTGGGGGAATCTCGGTTGATTTCTTTTCCTCGGGGTACTTAGATGTTTCAGTTCCCCCGGTTCGCCTCGTTAACCTATGTATTCAGTTAACGATAGTGCAACGGATTGCACTGGGTTTCCCCATTCGGACATCGCCGGGTCAAAGGTTCATATCACCTCGCCGGCGCTTTTCGCAGATTAGCACGTCCTTCATCGCCTCTGACTGCCAGGGCATCCACCGTGTACGCTTAGTCGCTTAACCTCACAACCCGAAGATGTTTCACTTCATGATTGCGAAAATTTGAGAGACTCGAACACACATGAGCTGTGTGTCGTTTCAATTTTCAGCTTGATCCAGATTTTTAAAGAGCAAAACTTCGCAGTGCACCTTTTCAGGTTCACTCTGAAGTTTTCTTGTGTTCGCAGTAAAGGATGGTGGAGCTATGCGGGATCGAACCGCAGACCTCCTGCGTGCAAGGCAGGCGCTCTCCCAGCTGAGCTATAGCCCCATCGTTTGTAATCTCTGTACCGCTCATCCTTTAAAAGGAGTTTGGTAGGCCTGAGTGGACTTGAACCACCGACCTCACCCTTATCAGGGGTGCGCTCTAACCACCTGAGCTACAAGCCTGCAGAGATTTTTTACTGCTGTTTTTCATCAGACAATCTGTGTGGACACTACAAAGGCAGGTTCTTTAAGGTAAGGAGGTGATCCAACCGCAGGTTCCCCTACGGTTACCTTGTTACGACTTCACCCCAGTCATGAATCACAAAGTGGTAAGCGCCCTCCCGAAGGTTAAGCTACCTACTTCTTTTGCAACCCACTCCCATGGTGTGACGGGCGGTGTGTACAAGGCCCGGGAACGTATTCACCGTGGCATTCTGATCCACGATTACTAGCGATTCCGACTTCATGGAGTCGAGTTGCAGACTCCAATCCGGACTACGACGCACTTTATGAGGTCCGCTTGCTCTCGCGAGGTCGCTTCTCTTTGTATGCGCCATTGTAGCACGTGTGTAGCCCTACTCGTAAGGGCCATGATGACTTGACGTCATCCCCACCTTCCTCCAGTTTATCACTGGCAGTCTCCTTTGAGTTCCCGGCCGGACCGCTGGCAACAAAGGATAAGGGTTGCGCTCGTTGCGGGACTTAACCCAACATTTCACAACACGAGCTGACGACAGCCATGCAGCACCTGTCTCAGAGTTCCCGAAGGCACCAATCCATCTCTGGAAAGTTCTCTGGATGTCAAGAGTAGGTAAGGTTCTTCGCGTTGCATCGAATTAAACCACATGCTCCACCGCTTGTGCGGGCCCCCGTCAATTCATTTGAGTTTTAACCTTGCGGCCGTACTCCCCAGGCGGTCGACTTAACGCGTTAGCTCCGGAAGCCACGCCTCAAGGGCACAACCTCCAAGTCGACATCGTTTACGGCGTGGACTACCAGGGTATCTAATCCTGTTTGCTCCCCACGCTTTCGCACCTGAGCGTCAGTCTTTGTCCAGGGGGCCGCCTTCGCCACCGGTATTCCTCCAGATCTCTACGCATTTCACCGCTACACCTGGAATTCTACCCCCCTCTACAAGACTCTAGCCTGCCAGTTTCGAATGCAGTTCCCAGGTTGAGCCCGGGGATTTCACATCCGACTTGACAGACCGCCTGCGTGCGCTTTACGCCCAGTAATTCCGATTAACGCTTGCACCCTCCGTATTACCGCGGCTGCTGGCACGGAGTTAGCCGGTGCTTCTTCTGCGGGTAACGTCAATCGACAGGGTTATTAACCCTGTCGCCTTCCTCCCCGCTGAAAGTACTTTACAACCCGAAGGCCTTCTTCATACACGCGGCATGGCTGCATCAGGCTTGCGCCCATTGTGCAATATTCCCCACTGCTGCCTCCCGTAGGAGTCTGGACCGTGTCTCAGTTCCAGTGTGGCTGGTCATCCTCTCAGACCAGCTAGGGATCGTCGCCTAGGTGAGCCGTTACCCCACCTACTAGCTAATCCCATCTGGGCACATCCGATGGCAAGAGGCCCGAAGGTCCCCCTCTTTGGTCTTGCGACGTTATGCGGTATTAGCTACCGTTTCCAGTAGTTATCCCCCTCCATCAGGCAGTTTCCCAGACATTACTCACCCGTCCGCCACTCGTCAGCAAAGCAGCAAGCTGCTTCCTGTTACCGTTCGACTTGCATGTGTTAGGCCTGCCGCCAGCGTTCAATCTGAGCCATGATCAAACTCTTCAATTTAAAAGTTTGATGCTCAATGAATTAAACTTCGTAATGAATTACGTGTTCACTCGTTGAGACTTGGTATTCATTTAGTGTCCGAGGACATTAAGAATCCATGTCACTTTGAGTGCCCACACAGATTGTCTGATAAATTGTTAAAGAGCAGTGCCGCTACGTTTTCGCTGCGGCGCGGGGTGTGCATATTACGCTTTCCCGCTTCAGAGTCAAGCGTTTATTTTGCTTTTCTCTGCTGACCCGGCGGCTTGCGTGCCGTTGTTCCGTGTCAGTGGAGGCGCATTATAGGAAGTTCTTCTGAAGTGACAAGCACTAAATACAAAAAACTTTTCGTTCGCTCACTTTTCAAACTCAACGCTTATTTAACCCGCGAATCGTCCGTTAAACGTGCAATTTCACGGGCAAAACTGGCCACTTGATCCCAGTCGGTATAAACCACTTCTTTACGCGTATCCGTTTCCCCGCCCGTCATCTTCATGATCAGGCGGATCATAAAGCGGTCATACCAGCGGTAACGCGGGTAACGCAGCGCGCCCGCAAAGACAGAACAGATATCGGGCTGCCATGGCGAGCTCAGCAAAAACTTGCGCGTATAGCTGTTAGTCTGCGGTGTACGCTTCTCTGCTTTACGGGCAACCAGGTTGACCGAGTAAAACGCGCCGGGCAGCTTAGCGAGCTCCGCCGTATGCTTTTTCACAAAGCGATCCAGCGCCGGATGGAAATGACCGTAACGAATTGAAGCGCCAATGACCACACGGTCGTAATCCTGCCAGGCAATCTGTTCAGTGCGATTCAGGTTCACCACATCAGAATAAATGCCCAGCTCTTTGAGTTCAGAAGCCAGATATGAAGCAATCTCACGCGTTTGCCCATCACGCGTTGAGAATAGAATTAACGTTTTCACCAATGTCTCCTTACTCACGCCAGAATGTTGGGGTAAACAGCACCAGCAGCGTAAAGACCTCAAGACGACCAAACAGCATATTGGCGATTAAGATCCACTTTGCCACCGGGTTCATACTGGCGAAATTATCTGCCACGACACCCAGCCCCGGCCCCAGGTTGTTTAACGTTGCCACCACAGAGGCGAAGGCAGAGAAATCATCCACGCCCGTGGCGATAATCGCCAGCATACTGACAATAAAGACCAGCGCATAAGCGGAGAAGAATCCCCACACCGCTTCGAGGATACGCTCCGGCAGTGCACGATTGCCCAGCTTGATGCTGTAAACCGCATTCGGGTGGACGAGACGTTTAAGTTCACGGTTCCCCTGCTTGAACAGCAGCAGAATACGGATCACCTTCAGGCCGCCGCCCGTCGACCCGGCACAGCCGCCGATAAACGCAGAGCACAACAGCAGCACCGGCAGGAACAGCGGCCAACGCGCAATACTGTCCGTGGTGAAACCGGCGGTTGTCGCCATCGATACCACCTGGAAGAAGGCCTGGTTCAGGGTCGTGACCGCCGAGTTATAGACATCGTGGAACCACAGTACCAGGGTACAGATGATCACCAGGGTCAACTGGACGCCAATAAACATCCGGAATTCCGGGTCGCGCCAGTACACCTTCAGGCTCCGGCCGCTAAGCAACGAGAAGTGTAGACCGTAGTTACAGCCTGAGATCAGCAAAAAGATGGCAATGATGGTATTGATCGTCGGGCTGTCGAAGTACCCAACGCTGGCATCGTGGGTGGAGAACCCGCCGATAGCGATAGTGGCAAAGCTGTGCCCGATGGCATCAAACGCAGGCATCCCGGCAAACCACAGCGCCAGCGCGCAGGCCACCGTCAGCAGGACATAAATAAGCCAAAGGGTTTTCGCCGTCTCCGCAATACGCGGGCGCATCTTGTTATCTTTCAACGGGCCAGGCATTTCAGCCCGGTAAAGCTGCATCCCCCCGACGCCCAGAATCGGCAGGATAGCCACCGCCAGCACGATGATCCCCATACCGCCGAACCACTGGAGCATCTGCCGGTAAAAGAGAATTGCATGCGGGAGTGAATCCAGCCCCACAAGCGTGGTGGCCCCGGTGGTCGTTAATCCGGAGAACGATTCAAAAAACGCATCCGTGACGGTGAGATTCGGTTGTTCAGAGAAGATAAACGGCAGCGCACCCACGCTTCCCAGTACCGTCCAGAACAGGACCACGATCAGAAAACCCTCCCGGGATTTCAGTTCACCTTTCTCACGGCGGTTTGGCCACCACAGCAGGGAGCCAATCGTCAGCGCGACAAAAAAGGTTTGCGTAAATGCACGCCCCGCGCCGTCCCGGTAGATGAGCGCCACCAGTCCGGGAATGATCATTGTCCCGGAGAAAAGTATGACCAGCAATCCAACGATTCGGGTAATGGCACGAAAATGCATCTCTGCCGCTTCCTTAGGTATTCAAAATTGTGAGGTGGGGATTATTCTTCAATCGGCAGTAATTGCAATGAACCGCGACTAAAATCAGCGAGTTTTGCTGAAAAAGCAGCCAGTTCCGCCTGAGGAAGCGCCACGCGTAATTGCACCATTGCCTGATAATCACTGTGTGCGATGACGCCGTTAAACTGTTTAAGCAGTGCTTCGATACCCGATAGCTGGGCGTAATCGCATAACAAAGTATATTCCGTAAGTGGCGTTTTGCGGGTTGTTATCAGCAGATTAAGCGCCTGCTGGACACCCCCTCCGTAGGCCTTAACCAGCCCTCCGGTGCCTAACAAAATGCCCCCGTAGTAGCGGACCACGACGGCGGTGATTTCACCCACGCCGCTGCCCATCAACTGGGATAGCATCGGTTTTCCGGCCGTACCCGCCGGTTCACCGTCGTCAGAAAACCCGAGCTGCTGTGAGTCGTCTGGCGGCCCTGCGACCCACGCCACACAGTGATGGCGGGCATCGGGGTGCTGCGCGCGGACGGACTCGACGAACGCCTTCGCCGCCTCCACGCCGTCAGTATGCGCCAACAGCGTGATAAAGCGGCTTTTCTTGATTTCCTCAACAAAGGTGACCGGCTCGGCCGGTATCAGCCAGCTTTCCATCAGGCCAGCTTCAGATCTCGCGTCATGTTCTCAATGCTGTTCTCGTGAATAACCACGTTATCTTCGATACGAATGCCGCCAAACGGCTTCAGCGCTTCAATTTTCTCCCAGTTGAAGTGCTTGCTGAACTGCCCTTCGCGCCACGGCGCCAGCAGGGATTCAATAAAGTAGATACCCGGCTCGATGGTCAATACCATACGCGGCGCCAGAACGCGGGTGCAGCGCAGATAAGGATATTTAGACGGTGCCGCCAGGTGCGTACCGGTATCATTCTGCATAAAGCCCGCGACGTCATGAACCTGTAAACCCAGCGGGTGGCCGATACCGTGCGGCATAAATGGCCCGGTCAAATCGTTCTCAACCATCGCCTCTTCGCTCATGTCTTTGACAATCTGATGCTTACGCAGCAGTTTAGCGATGCGCTGATGGAACTGGATGTGATAATCCACATAGCTGGTTCCGGCCTTCATGGTGCCAATCAGCGCCAGCTGTTCGTCGTTCACGTCTTTGATCAATTGCGCAAAATCAGTATCCGCATTCGCCGCCCAGGTACGGGTCAGGTCTGCCGCATAGCCATTGTACTCAGCCCCCGCGTCCAACAGGAAGCTGCGCATCTCAGCCGGAACCTGATGATCCAGTTTGGTGTAGTGCAGAACCGAGGCATGTTCATTCAGCGCCACGATGTTGCTGTACGGCACGTCGGTATCGCGGTGGCCGGTCGCCGTCAGGTAGGCCTGATTGATATCGAACTCGCTCATACCGGACTGGAACGCTTCGTGCGCCGCACGGTGGCCATTCACCGCCGTTTTTTGCGCTTCACGCATGCAGTAAAGTTCGTAGTCGGTCTTGTAGGCGCGATAGTAGTGCAGATAATCCAGCACGCCTTTCGGGTTGAGTTTATCTGCCGGAATATCCAGACCCAGCGCACGCTCAGGAACCGGACCAATGTAGCCGATGTTCCCACGCGCCGCTGGCAACTGGCTGCCAATGCCGTCTGCTTTTGGCAGCGCAATCACGTCAATTTCTTCGGTCCAGAATGAGGTCGGCAGCGGCTCCACGTTGTGCCAGTAATCGACCGGCAGGTAGAACCACAGTTTCGGCTTGTTCACGCCATCCACCAGCAGCCAGCAATTTGGAACCTGCGTGACAGGCACCCAGGCTTTAAACTGCGGGTTAACCTTGAAGGGATAAGCGTGGTCATCAAGAAAAGTATTCATCAGCTCGCCGGAGTGGATCAGCAGGGCATCCAGCTTGAAGCGGGCCAGTACATCGCGGGTACGTTCCTGTAGGGTAACGATATGATTTTTATAAAGCGAAGCCAGTGAGTCCATCATTCTTCCTTTCGTTTTTTTGACCTCAAGTCATCGCATCTTAGCACACCTCACTCCGGCTGCGTGATTTCCACCGACCGTGATCAGCGCAGCAATTTCTTAATGACTAATTTGCATTTTATTAACATAAATTCCACACTCCGTTTCATCTGGTATGACCAGATCCAATTGCTGGATTCAGGAGACCGACATGCTCTACAAAGGCGACACCCTGTACGTAGACTGGCTGGAAGATGGCATTGCCGAACTGGTGTTCGATGCCCCCGGCTCAGTGAACAAGCTTGATACCGCGACGGTGGCCAGTCTTGGCCAGGCGCTGGATGTACTTGAAAAGCAATCAGATTTGAAAGGGCTGCTGCTGCGCTCCAACAAAGCGGCCTTTATCGTTGGCGCGGATATCACCGAATTCCTGTCGCTGTTCCTGGTGCCCGAAGAACAGCTGAGCCAATGGCTGCACTTTGCGAACAGCGTCTTTAATCGTCTGGAAGATCTGCCTGTCCCGACCCTTTCTGCCGTTAACGGTTACGCGCTGGGCGGCGGCTGCGAATGCGTGTTAGCCACTGATTACCGTCTGGCGACCCCAGACCTGCGCATCGGCCTGCCGGAAACCAAACTGGGCATTATGCCGGGCTTTGGTGGCTCGGTGCGTATGCCGCGCATGTTGGGTGCCGACAGCGCGCTGGAAATCATTGCCGCAGGTAAAGATGTCGGCGCGGAACAGGCGCAGAAAATCGGTCTGGTGGACGGCGTGGTTAAGCCTGAAAAACTGATTGAAGGCGCTGTCGCCATTCTGCGTCAGGCGATTAACGGCGATCTCGACTGGAAAGCCAAACGTCAGCCAAAGCTGGAGCCGTTGAAGCTCAGCAAAATTGAAGCCACCATGAGCTTCACCATCGCCAAGGGCATGGTGATGCAGACGGCGGGTAAACACTACCCGGCGCCGATCACGGCGGTGAAAACCATTGAAGCGGCAGCCCGTCTGGGCCGTGATGAAGCCCTGAAGCTGGAAAACCAGAGCTTTGTCCCGCTGGCGCACACCAACGAAGCCCGCGCGCTGGTTGGTATCTTCCTTAACGATCAGTTCGTGAAGGGCAAAGCCAAACAACTCACCAAAAACGTTGAAACGCCAAAACACGCGGCGGTACTCGGAGCGGGCATTATGGGTGGCGGCATCGCCTACCAGTCTGCCTGGAAAGGCGTGCCGGTAGTGATGAAAGACATCAACGAGAAATCCCTGACGCTGGGCATGACCGAAGCGGCCAAGCTGCTGAATAAACAGCTTGAGCGCGGCAAAATTGACGGTCTGAAGCTTGCAGGCGTGATCTCCACCATCCAGCCAGTACTGGAATACAGCGGTTTCGACCGTGTGGACGTGGTGGTTGAAGCGGTCGTCGAGAACCCGAAAGTGAAAAAAGCGGTGCTGGCCGAAACCGAAGACAAGGTGCGTCCTGAGACCGTACTGGCCTCCAACACCTCCACTATTCCTATCAGCGAGCTGGCAAGCGTGCTGAAGCGTCCGGAAAACTTCTGCGGGATGCACTTCTTTAACCCGGTGCACCGCATGCCGCTGGTCGAAGTGATCCGAGGGGAAAAAACCTCCGACGAAACCATCGCCAAAGTGGTGGCGTGGGCGAGCAAGATGGGCAAAACGCCAATCGTCGTTAACGACTGCCCGGGCTTCTTCGTTAACCGCGTGCTGTTCCCGTACTTCGCCGGTTTCAGCCAGCTGCTGCGCGACGGCGCAGACTTCCGCAAAATCGACAAAGTGATGGAAAAACAGTTCGGCTGGCCGATGGGCCCGGCGTACCTGCTGGACGTTGTCGGCATCGACACTGCCCATCACGCGCAGGCGGTGATGGCGGCGGGCTTCCCGCAGCGCATGCAGAAAGATTATCGCGACGCCATTGACGCCCT
Organism: Enterobacter cloacae complex sp. 402C9; assembly: GCF_050030745.1. Taxonomy (NCBI): domain Bacteria; kingdom Pseudomonadati; phylum Pseudomonadota; class Gammaproteobacteria; order Enterobacterales; family Enterobacteriaceae; genus Enterobacter; species Enterobacter cloacae complex sp. 402C9. The sequence goes on from NZ_JBLGUW010000001.1 coordinate 4,516,723, forward strand.
GTTCGACGCCAACCGCTTTGGGCAGAAAAACGGTCTGGGCTTCTGGCGCTATAAAGAAGACAGCAAAGGCAAACCGAAGAAAGAAGAAGATCCGGCGGTGGATGGCCTGCTGGCCGACGTCAGTCAGCCAAAACGCGACTTCACTGACGATGAGATCATCGCCCGGATGATGATCCCGATGATCAACGAAGTAGTGCGTTGCCTCGAAGAAGGCATTATCGCCAGCCCGGCAGAAGCGGATATGGCGCTGGTGTACGGCCTCGGCTTCCCTCCGTTCCACGGCGGCGCGTTCCGTTGGCTGGATACGCTCGGCAGCGCTCGCTATCTCGATATGGCTCAGCAATATCAGCACCTCGGTCCGCTTTATGAGGTGCCGGAAGGTCTGCGTAACAAAGCGCGCCATAACGAACCCTACTATCCAGCAGTTGAGCCAGCCCGTCCGGTTGGCACGCTGAAAACGGCTTAAGGAGTCACAATGGAAAAGGTTGTCATTGTTGATGCAATTCGCACCCCGATGGGCCGTTCAAAAGGCGGTGCATTCCGTAACGTGCGTGCGGAAGATCTCTCGGCGCACCTGATGCGTAGCCTGCTGGCGCGTAACCCGGCGCTGGACCCTGCTGCGCTGGACGATATTTACTGGGGCTGCGTCCAGCAGACGCTGGAGCAGGGTTTCAACATCGCCCGTAACGCGTCTCTGCTGGCGGAGATCCCGCATTCGGTTCCGGCGGTCACCGTCAACCGTCTTTGCGGTTCGTCGATGCAGGCGCTGCACGACGCGGCACGGATGATCATGACCGGCGATGCGCAGGCCTGTCTGGTGGGCGGCGTGGAGCACATGGGCCACGTGCCGATGAGCCACGGGGTCGATTTCCATCCGGGCATGAGCCGTAACGTGGCGAAAGCCGCCGGTATGATGGGCCTGACCGCCGAGATGCTCTCCCGTCTGCACGGCATCAGCCGTGAAATGCAGGATGCCTTTGCCGCGCGCTCGCATGCCCGCGCCTGGGCCGCCACGCAGTCTGGTGCCTTTAAGAATGAGATCATCCCAACCGGCGGTCACGACGCAGACGGCGTACTGAAGCAGTTCAGCTACGACGAAGTTATCCGTCCTGAAACCACTGTTGAAGCGCTTTCTACCCTGCGTCCGGCGTTTGATCCGGTCACCGGCACGGTAACGGCGGGCACCTCGTCTGCCCTGTCCGACGGTGCCGCCGCCATGTTAGTGATGAGCGAAAGCCGCGCCCGCGAATTAGGCCTGACGCCACGCGCCCGCGTGCGTTCGATGGCAGTAGTGGGCTGCGATCCTTCCATCATGGGTTACGGTCCGGTCCCGGCGTCAAGACTGGCGCTGAAAAAAGCGGGGCTGAGCGCAAATGATATCGACCTCTTTGAGATGAATGAAGCGTTCGCCGCGCAGATCCTGCCGTGCATTAAAGATCTGGGGCTGATGGATCAGATCGACGAGAAGATTAACCTCAATGGCGGCGCGATCGCCCTCGGTCACCCGCTGGGCTGCTCCGGGGCGCGTATCAGCACCACGCTGATCAACCTGATGGAACGCAAAGATGCCCAGTTCGGACTGGCGACGATGTGTATCGGGTTGGGTCAGGGGATCGCGACGGTGTTTGAGAGAGTGTAAATGTAAATAAGGAAAAGTATCTTAAAGCCAATGACGTCAGAACAAGGCGGCAAGCGAGCGAATCCCGATGAGCTTACATTAGTAAGTGATTCGGGTGAACGAGCGCAGCCAACGCAGTTATGGCGCCATTGGCGAAGAGAGACAGTTTAGTTGCCGTTCTTCCCGCCTGTCAGGGGCGGGTTTTTTACATTATTGCAGCAGCGAAATATCCGCCACGCGCAGGAACAGCTCACGCAGTTTCTCAAGCATCGAGAGACGGTTAATACGCAGCTCTTTATCTTCCACATTCACCATCACCTTCTCGAAGAAGGCATCGATGACGTCACGTAGCTCCGCCAGCTCCACCAGTGCTTCCTGGTAGCGACCTTCCGCGAAATACGGCTCCAGCTTGTCGCGCAGCACCACAACCTGCATCGCCAGAGAAATCTCTTCCGGCTCTTTCAGGGTTGCAGCGTTTACGCGTTCGTTCAGCGACTCGTCGGATTTCGCGAGGATGTTGGATACACGCTTGTTGGCCGCGGCCAGCGCAGACGCCGCTTCCAGCGTACGGAAGTGGGATACCGCCTTCATACGCGCATCGAAATCTGCCGGACGGGTCGGACGACGCGCCAGCACCGCCTGAATGGTATCAACGGAGTAACCTTCGTCCTGATACCACGCGCGGAAACGACCGAGCATAAAGTCGATAACATCATCCACAACCTTCGCGTTGGTCAGCTTATCGCCGTACAGACGGACCGCTTCTTCGGTCAGCGTTTGCAGATCGAGATTGAGGTTCTTCTCTACGATGATGCGAAGCACGCCCAGCGCAGCACGACGCAGCGCAAACGGGTCTTTGTCGCCTTTCGGATGCTGACCGATACCGAAGATACCCGCCAGGGTGTCCATCTTATCGGCAATCGCCACGGCGCAGGCAACCGGGTTAGACGGCAGATCGTCACCGGCAAAGCGCGGCTGATACTGCTCGTTCAGGGCCACAGCCACGTCTTCCGCTTCGCCGTCATGACGCGCGTAGTGCATGCCCATCACGCCCTGGGTGTCGGTAAATTCGAACACCATATTGGTCATCAGGTCGCACTTGGAGAGCAGGCCCGCGCGGGTAGCGTGGTTAACGTCGGCGCCAATTTCACGGGCAATCCAGCCGGACAGCTCCGCGATACGGTCAGTCTTGTCGCGCAGCGTACCCAGCTGCTGCTGGAAGAGTACGGTTTGCAGACGCGGCAGGTTATCTTCCAGACGTTTTTTACGGTCGGTGTTGAAGAAGAACTCGGCGTCCGCCAGACGTGGACGCACCACTTTCTCGTTACCGGAGATAATCTGGCTCGGATCTTTCGATTCGATGTTCGCGACGAAGATGAAGTTTGGCAGCAGCTGGCCGTCGTTGGCGTAAACCGGGAAGTACTTTTGGTCACCCTTCATGGTGTACACCAGCGCTTCAGCCGGAACGGCCAGGAATTTCTCTTCGAATTTCGCGGTCAGCACAACCGGCCATTCGACCAGAGAGGTCACTTCTTCCAGCAGGCTATCGCTCAGATCGGCATTACCGCCAATTTTGCGCGCCGCTTCTTCGGCGTCAGCTTTGATTTTGGCTTTACGCTGTTCGTAGTCAGCAATGACCTTACCGCGCTCCAGCAGGATCTGCGGGTACTGATCAGCATTGTCGATGGTGAACTCCGGCTCGCCCATAAAGCGGTGGCCGCGGATCACGCGATCGGACGCCACGCCCAGAATGGTCGCCGGAATAACGGTATCGCCCAGCAGCAGGGTCACGGTGTGAACCGGACGCACAAAGTGAACGTCAGACGCGCCCCAGCGCATCAGCTTAGGAATCGGCAGCTTAGCCAGCGAGGTCGCAATCATATCTGGCAGCAGCGCTTCCGCGCTTTCGCCTTTCACATGGGCACGATACAGCAGCCATTCACCTTTGTCGGTGGTCAGACGTTCGGCCTGATCGACGGTGATACCGCAGCCGCGCGCCCAGCCTTCAGCCGCTTTGCTCGGCTTGCCTTCCGCGTCGAACGCCTGGGCAATGGCCGGGCCACGTTTTTCAACTTCGCGATCCGGCTGAGACGCCGCCAGATTTGCCACTTTCAGCGCCAGACGACGCGGTGCAGCAAACCACTCAATTTTACCGTGCGCCAGGCCAGCGTTATCCAGCTCAGCAGTGACGTTCGCAGCGAAAGATTCAGCCAGGCTGCGCAGGGCTTTTGGTGGCAGCTCTTCAGTGCCGATTTCCACCAGGAAAGTTTTCTCAGACATGGCCGCCTCTTATTTGTTTCGGTTGCACATCGGGAAGCCAAGGGCTTCACGGGACGCGTAGTAAGCTTCAGCAACGGCTTTGGTCAGGGTACGAATACGCAGAATGTAGCGCTGACGTTCAGTCACGGAGATCGCTTTGCGGGCATCCAGCAGGTTGAAGCTGTGGGCAGCCTTCAGAATACGCTCGTAGGCAGGCAGAGGCAGCGGAGTCTCCAGCGCCAGCAGCTGCTGGGCTTCTTTCTCGTACTGCTCGAAGCAGGTGAACAGGAAGTCCACGTCCGCGTATTCGAAGTTATAGGTGGATTGCTCCACTTCGTTCTGATGGAACACGTCGCCGTAGGTGGTTTTACCCAGCGGGCCGTCGCTCCAGACCAGGTCGTAAACGCTGTCTACGCCCTGAATGTACATGGCCAGACGTTCCAGACCATAGGTGATTTCGCCGGTGATCGGTTTACATTCCAGACCGCCAACCTGCTGGAAGTAGGTGAACTGGGTCACTTCCATGCCGTTCAGCCACACTTCCCAACCCAGACCCCAGGCACCCAGCGTTGGGTTTTCCCAGTTATCTTCCACGAAACGAATGTCGTGAATGGTCGGATCCATACCCAGCTCTTTCAATGACCCGAGGTACAGTTCCTGAATGTTGTCGGGTGATGGCTTAATCACCACCTGGAACTGATAGTAGTGCTGCAAACGGTTCGGGTTTTCGCCGTAACGGCCATCGGTCGGACGACGGGATGGCTGAACATAGGCGGTCGCCATTGGCTCTGGCCCTAACGCGCGCAGGCTGGTCATCGGGTGTGAGGTGCCTGCGCCAACTTCCATGTCCAAAGGTTGAACAATGGTGCAGCCCTGACGAGCCCAGTAATCCTGTAAGGTCAGGATCAGGCCCTGGAAGGTCTTGGTATCAAACTTTTGCATAGTATTTCGTGCTGGATACGTGTGGTTTTAAATGGAAGGGATCAGTATACCCGCTGGCTGCAAGATATACAGTACGAAACGGGGTTGTTTAGGGAAAATTGGGGAATAAGCCCTACAGCCAGAACCTGCGAAGGCTCTGGTTGCTGCTTATACGAGCAATTTAGCGCATTGAGAGATGTAAAAACTGGCCGTCTGCATCAAAAGAGCAGACAAAGCCCTCTTTACGCGCCGTATAGCCTTTCAGTTCATAGCTGCCCTGAAAGCGCTCGAAGCCGTTAATATGAATTTTCTGTGCTTCGGAATTATAGCGGTGAGCCGCCTGATCCCTGCACAGCTGTTCCATATTCAGGGAACGCTCCGGGCTCATTTTCCCCTGCTGCGCTTTTTGGACTGGAGCCTCCTGAGAAGCACTGCACCCTGCTAATAAAAGCAGCAGAAAGAGTGACGCCCCACGCTTCATCATCATTTTTATTACCGCCCTGGTCAGTGGCTGTTATTTTTAGTAGCAACACGTTTATAGATTAATGTTCAACATTCTGCGAATCTCGCCAGCTCCCGACAAGACAGCCTGGTTAAACTCAGAATTTTCCAAGGGAAAAGTTTTACGCAATCGCAGTCACACTTTCTTTATCAGGAATACAGAGGAACTGATGCAGTCTAAAATTAACTGGATTGATAACCTGCGGGGAATAGCCTGTCTGATGGTGGTGATGATCCACACTACGACCTGGTATGTCACGAACGCGCACAGTATCAGCCCTGTTAACTGGGATGTCGCCAATATTCTGAACTCAGCCTCACGCGTGAGCGTCCCGCTGTTCTTTATGATTTCCGGTTTTCTCTTTTTTGGCGAGCGTAGCGCGCAGCCGAGACATTTCATCCGTATTGTCTCCTGTTTGCTGTTTTACAGCGCCATTTCGCTGCTCTATATCATCCTGTTCACTTCAATTAATGCTGAACGTTCCCTGCTCAATTTGTTGCAAAAACCGGTGTTCTATCATCTGTGGTTTTTCTTCGCGATAATGGTTATCTATCTGGTTTCGCCGTTAATTCAGGTAAAAAACGTTAGCGGTAAAATGCTGCTGGCCTTGATGGTAATAATCGGGATCGTGGCAAACCCGAATACCGTCTCACAGAAAATTGATGGCTTTGAATGGCTGCCCGTTAACCTCTATATCAACGGCGATACGTTTTATTACGTGCTGTACGGCATGCTGGGGCGCGCCATCGGCATGATGGAGACGCAAAAGAGAGGAATAAACTGGCTTTGCGCGGCAGCATTTATCGCCGGTGTGTTTATTATCTCTCGAGGGACGCTGCACGAGCTGCAATGGCGCGGAAACTTTGCCGATACCTGGTATCTCTACTGCGGGCCGATGGTCTTTATCTGCGCGGTTTCGCTGCTGACCCTGTTTAAAAACACCCTGAATGCCCGCCCGCTTCCGGTGCTGGGGTTTATCTCTCGCCACTCGCTGGGCATTTACGGTTTTCACGCGCTGGTGATCCACGCCCTGCGCACCCGCGGCGTTGAGCTTAAAAGCTGGCCGGTGCTGGATATTGTCTGGATATTTACCGTTACGCTGGTTGTCAGCCTGCTGCTCTCAATGCTGCTGCAACGCATCGATACACGCAGGTTTGTGAGCTAACCCGGTTGAAGGCTGGCAGGCCGGGTAAGCGTTAGCGCCACCCGGCTCCTGTTTATGACATTAGCGGTAAAAGCTGCTGATAGATTTTGCGGAAAACGTCTCGTCTTTCAGCGTAGCGAGCATGATTTTTCGCATCAGGACGATGCTGCTGTTCAAGCGGCAGCTGGGGCAAAAGCTGGGGCAGTGGTTTATCCCGGTTCAGCGCAATTTGCGCAAGCCGTGCCGCACCGAGCGCCGGACCAACATCTCCCCCAGTACGATAGTCCAACTGCAACCCGCTGATATCGGAAAGCATTTGCCGCCAGTAGCTGCTTCGTGCCCCGCCGCCAATTAACGTAATGCTGGATGGCGTCAGGCCACAGTCATGCACGACATCCATGCCGTCCGCCAGCGCATAACCGACCCCTTCAAGCACCGCGCGCGCCAGCTCTGCCGGGCCGTGCTGATGGGTAAGGCCGAAGAAGACCCCTTTCGCTTCCGGGTTGTTATGCGGCGTCCGCTCGCCTGAAAGGTACGGTAAAAACCAGACCGCACCGGCAGTATCATCCGCCTGCTGTGCCGCTGCGATAAGCGCCGGGACGTCCGCCATTCCGGTCAGCTTTGCCGCCCAGTCGAGGCAGGAAGCCGCGCTCAGCATCACCGACATCAAATGCCATTTACCCGGCAACGCGTGGCAGAAGCTGTGTACGGCGCTTTCAGGGTTACTACGATAGCCGTCACTGACGGCAAAATAGACGCCGGAAGTGCCGAGCGAGAGCATGGCCTGTCCTGTCTCCACCATCCCCACGCCGACCGCACCCGCCGCATTATCGCCACCGCCGGCAACGACAGGTACGGCTGGCATATTCCAGCGTTCAGCAACAGAAGGCTGCAAAGCGCCCGTGATATCACTGCCTTCAAACAGCGCAGGCATATGATCGCGCGTCAGCTGGCAGGCATCCAGCATCGCTTCGCTCCAGTCCCGTTTCGCCACGTCGAGCCACATCGTGCCCGCGGCGTCAGACATGTCGCTGGCAAAATCCCCCGTCATGCGAAAACGAAGGTAGTCTTTCGGCAACAGAACTTTCGCCACCTGGCGAAAAATCTCAGGCTCATGGCGCTGCACCCACAGGAGTTTTGGCGCGGTAAAACCGGGCATCATCAGATTGCCCGTAATCTCGCGGGACGCAGGCACACACTCCTCAAGGATCGCGCACTCTTCCGCACAGCGGCCATCGTTCCAGAGAATAGCCGGGCGCAGAACGCGATGCTGGCTATCCAGCAGCGTGGCGCCATGCATTTGCCCGGCAATGCCCAGCGCTTTCACGTCGCGCAGGCTGTGCTGCTCACCTAAGGCTTTCATCGCGCGGTCCGTCGCCTGCCACCACTGCTCCGGATCTTGTTCCGACCAAAGTGGCTGCGGGCGTGAAACCTGCAACTTTTCAGTCTGCGTGGCTAACACATCGCCCTGCTCGCTTAACAGGATGGCTTTCACCCCCGACGTGCCAAGATCGATCCCGATATACATGTGGTGACTCCTTTGACAGAAATGCCCGGTGGCGCTGCGCTTACCGGGCCTGGATGCTGTTATTTATCGAACAGGTAGTGATTGACCAGGTTTTCCAGCAGTTCCTGATGGCCGCTCTGATGCTGCGGTGCCAACTGATGCTGTTCAGCGTACTTCGCGATCTCCGCAAGCGATAACTGACCTTTCAAAATTTGCTGGCCCAGCTCACTGTTCCAGCCGCTGTAGCGCTTCGCCACGCGCTTATCCAGCTCACCGTCTTCAATCATACGGGCCGCCACCTTCAGCGCCAGCGCCATGGTGTCCATCGCGCCAATATGCCCGTAGAACAGATCGTATTTGTCGGTGCTCTGGCGACGCACTTTGGCGTCGAAGTTCAGGCCGCCGGTGGTGAAACCGCCCGCTTTGATGATTTCGTACATCACCAGCGCATTCTCTTCGACGCTGTTCGGGAACTGGTCGGTATCCCAGCCCAGCTGCGGATCGCCGCGGTTCGCATCCACCGATCCGAAGATGCCCAGCGCAATCGCAGAGGCGATTTCGTGATGGAACGAGTGGCCCGCCAGCGTGGCGTGGTTAGCCTCAATGTTCACTTTGATCTCTTTTTCCAGACCAAACTGCTTCAGGAAGCCATACACGGTGGCGACATCGTAGTCGTACTGATGCTTGGTTGGCTCCTGTGGTTTTGGCTCAATCAGCAGCGTACCGCGGAAGCCGATTTTGTGCTTGTGGTCCACCACCATCTGCATAAAGCGGCCAATCTGCTCGCGCTCCTGGCGCAGGTCAGTATTCAGCAGCGTTTCATAGCCTTCACGACCGCCCCAGAGAACGTAGTTCTCGCCACCCAACTGATGCGTGGCGTTCATCGCAGTCACCACCTGGGTTGCCGCCCAGCTGAAGACTTCCGGGTCCGGGTTGGTTGCCGCGCCCGCGCCATAGCGAGGGTTGGTAAAGCAGTTAGCCGTACCCCAGAGCAGCTTCACGCCGCTTTGCTGCTGTTTTTCAGCCAGCACGTCGACCATCTGCGCAAAATTGTTCAGATACTCTTTCAGCGACGCCCCTTCCGGCGACACGTCAACATCGTGGAAACAGTAGTACGGTACGTTCAGCTTATGGAAGAACTCGAACGCGACGTCGGCTTTACGCTTCGCCAGCTCAATGGCCTCGCCCGGCTGTTGCCATGGACGGTCAAAAGAGCCCACGCCGAACATATCGGCACCGTTCCAGCAGAAGGTGTGCCAGTAGCAGGCGGCAAAGCGCAAGTGATCTTCCATGCGCTTACCCAGCACCAGCTCATCCGGGTTGTAGTGACGAAATGCTAAAGGATTGGTCGTTTTCGTGCCTTCGAAACGAACGCGATCGAGTTGGTCGAAATAAGCTTGCATATTGAGCTCCATAATCAGGGTATGCGGCGTGGTCTTGCTTCTGGAGTAATAGTGAATAGACATTGGAGGTTGCTCAATTACGTTATTTCACACTGCTATTGAGAGAATGCGCAATTGTGCGCTGGCTCGCAAAATAATGTGCAGACAAACTATTTTTCGGCGCGCATTCCAGAATCAAATGTAATTAATAGGTTACGCTTTTTAAAATCCGATCGCGGTCATAAATTCAGAAATAAACCAAATATCGTAATGAGAAGATAAAAATCTGTAATTGCCAGCAGGCCTTTCCACGTTAAAAATTTGCTGCGTCTCAGCAGTGAATGTTTCTTTTATCTCAGCTACACATACCCCTACAAAAAGGCCTAATAATTATGAAGATAAAGAACCTGACCCTAACGCTCTGCACTACTCTCCTGCTTGCAAGCTTTGCCGGCCACGCCAAAGAGGTCAAAATCGGCATGGCGATTGATGACTTACGCCTGGAGCGCTGGCAAAAAGATCGCGATATCTTTGTTAAAAAAGCGGAATCTCTCGGTGCGGAGGTGTTCGTTCAGTCCGCTAACGGCAACGAAGAGACGCAAATGTCGCAAATTGAGAATATGATCAACCGTGGCGTCGATGTGCTGGTCATTATCCCGTATAACGGCCAGGTATTAAGCAACGTGGTGAAAGAAGCAAAACAGGAAGGCATAAAAGTCCTGGCTTATGACCGCATGATTAATAATGCGGATATTGATTATTATATTTCGTTCGACAATGAAAAGGTGGGTGAATTACAGGCTAAAAGCCTGATCGCAAAAGTGCCTCAAGGGAATTATTTCCTTATGGGCGGCTCGCCTGTGGATAACAACGCCAAACTGTTCCGTCAGGGACAAATGAAAGTGCTGAAGCCGTATATCGACGAGGGCAAAATTAAAGTCGTCGGCGATCAGTGGGCTGACGGCTGGTTACCGGAAAACGCGCTGAAAATTATGGAAAACGCGTTGACCGCAAATAACAACAAAATCGATGCAGTGGTGGCCTCTAACGACGCCACTGCGGGGGGCGCCATTCAGGCGCTGAGCGCGCAGGGTCTGGCCGGGAAAGTCGCTATTTCCGGACAGGACGCCGACCTTGCGGGTGTAAAACGCATTATCGCGGGTACCCAGACTATGACGGTCTATAAGCCCATTACCGAGCTTGCCAATACCGCCGCCGAAATTGCCGTTGAGCTGGGAAATGGCCAGCAACCTAAAGCAGACGCGACGTTAAATAACGGCCTGAAAGACGTGCCAGCTCGCCTGCTTACCCCTATCGAAGTCAACAAAGAGAATATTGACGCCACGGTGGTGAAAGACGGTTTCCATAAGAAGAGTGAACTGTAATCCAGCGCAGCCCCTGCCCGGCGGGGGCGCATCGACCTGCCCTGTTCATCTGTCGGGCTATGCGGAGCAGTTATGTCTTATTTACTTGAAATGAAAAGCATCACCAAAGCCTTCGGAGCGGTGAAAGCGGTCGACAACGTAAGCCTGCGGCTGAACCCCGGCGAAGTGATGTCGCTGTGCGGCGAAAACGGCTCGGGGAAATCCACGCTGATGAAGGTGCTGTGCGGGATCTATCCGCACGGCAGCTACGAGGGCGAAATCGTCTTTGCCGGTGAGGTGCTTCAGGCCACGCACATTCGTGATACCGAACGTAAAGGCATCGCTATCATTCACCAGGAGTTGGCGCTGGTGAAGCACCTTACCGTGCTGGAAAATATCTTTCTTGGGGCCGAACTCTCGCGCCACGGCGTACTGGATTACGACACCATGACGCTGCGCTGCGAAAAACTGCTGGCCCAGGTGAGTCTCGCTATCTCACCGGATACGCGCGTGGGCGACTTAGGTTTGGGCCAGCAGCAGCTGGTGGAGATCGCCAAGGCGCTAAATAAACAGGTACGCCTGCTGATCCTCGACGAGCCAACCGCCTCGCTCACCGAACAGGAAACCGCCGTTCTGCTCAATATCATCCGCGACCTGCAAAACCACGGTATCGCCTGCATCTATATTTCGCACAAGCTCAATGAGGTGAAAGCTATTTCCGACACCATCTGCGTCATCCGCGACGGGCAGCACATTGGCACGCGTGAAGCAGAAGGCATGAGCGAAGATGACATCATCACCATGATGGTGGGTCGCGAGCTCACCGCACTGTATCCCAACGAACCACACACCATAGGCGAAGAACTCCTGCGCGTGGAAAACCTGACGGCGTGGCATCCCGTTCACCGCCACATCAAGCGCGTGGATAACCTCTCCTTCTCGCTGCACCGCGGCGAAATTCTCGGTATTGCGGGTTTAGTGGGTGCCGGAAGAACCGAGGCCGTGCAGTGTCTGTTTGGCGTCTGGCCGGGGCGCTGGGAAGGCAAAATTTATATCGACGGTCAGCCGGTAAAAATCGACAACTGCCAGCAGGCCATTGCCAAAGGCATTGCTATGGTGCCCGAAGACCGCAAAAAAGACGGCATCGTGCCGGTCATGGCGGTGGGAAAAAATATCACGCTGGCGGCGCTCAGCCAGTTTTCCGGCGCGCTGAGCAGCCTGGATGATGCCGCAGAACAGCAGTGTATACTTCAGTCACTTGCCAGGCTCAAGGTGAAAACCTCCTCGCCGGAACTGGCGATAGGTCGCCTGAGCGGCGGCAACCAGCAGAAAGCGATTCTGGCACGCTGCCTGTTGCTTAATCCGCGCATTTTAATTCTGGACGAACCCACGCGCGGGATCGATATCGGCGCGAAGTATGAAATCTACAAGCTGATCAACCAGCTTGTGCAGCAAGGGATTGCCGTCATTGTTATCTCGTCCGAATTGCCTGAAGTGCTGGGGCTGAGCGACCGCGTGCTGGTCATGCATGAAGGGAAACTCAAAGCCAACCTGAACAACCAGAACCTGACGCAAGAGCAGGTGATGGAAGCTGCCTTAAGGAGCGAACGCCATGTCGAAAAGCAACCCGTCTGATATCAAAGTCGCTGTTCCGACGCCCGGTGCGTTCGCAGGACTTAAATCGCTGAATCTGCAAGTTTTTGTAATGATTGCCGCCATTATCGTCATCATGTTGTTCTTTACCTGGATGACCGATGGCTCCTATTTGAGCGCACGTAACGTCTCTAACCTGCTGCGTCAGACCGCCATCACCGGGATCCTGGCGGTGGGGATGGTCTTTGTGATTATCTCAGCGGAAATTGACCTGTCGGTAGGGTCGATGATGGGTCTGCTCGGCGGCGTGGCGGCAATTTTTGACGTCTGGCTCGGCTGGCCGTTGCCGCTGACGATTGTGGTCACGCTGGTACTGGGTCTGCTGCTGGGTGCGTGGAACGGCTGGTGGGTGGCCTACCGTAAAGTCCCGTCGTTTATTGTCACCTTAGCAGGGATGCTGGCCTTCCGCGGTATTCTGATTGGGATCACCAGCGGCACTACCGTCTCCCCGACCAGCGCCTCGATGTCCCAGATTGGCCAAAGCTACCTCTCTGATGGCGTCGGTTTTACGATCGGTGTGGTTGGGCTGATGGCGTTTGTCGCGTGGCAATGGCGAGGACGCATGCGTCGCCAGGCGCTGGGGCTGGCCTCGCCTGCCTCAACCTCGGTTGTCGGCCGTCAGGCGCTTACTGCGGTGATTGTGCTGGGAGCCATCTGGCTGCTAAACGATTATCGCGGTGTCCCAACGCCCGTTCTGCTGCTGGCGCTGTTGCTGTTAGGTGGGATGTTTATGGCCACACGTACCGCATTCGGTCGCCGTATTTATGCTATCGGCGGCAATCTTGAAGCCGCGCGTTTATCTGGTATCAACGTCGAGCGCACCAAACTCGCCGTCTTTGCCATCAACGGCCTGATGGTAGCCATCGCGGGGCTGATCCTCAGCTCGCGACTGGGTGCGGGTTCCCCGTCTGCCGGTAATATTGCCGAGCTGGATGCCATCGCCGCCTGCGTGATTGGCGGGACCAGCCTCGCCGGAGGTATTGGCAGCGTGGCGGGGGCGGTGATGGGCGCATTTATTATGGCTTCGCTGGATAACGGGATGAGTATGATGGACGTGCCGACGTTTTGGCAGTATATCGTCAAAGGGGCCATTCTTTTGCTGGCAGTCTGGATGGACTCTGCCACCAAGCGGCGCGCCTGAGAACCGTATCGTGACTAATTTGGGAAAGTGAGCCATGTTTGAAAAGCGTCACCGCATTACGTTGTTATTCAATGCCAACAAAGCCTATGACCGTCAGGTGGTTGAGGGGGTTGGTGAATATTTGCAGGCGTCGCAATCCGAATGGGATATTTTCATCGAAGAAGATTTCCGTACCCGTCTGGAGAACATCAAAGACTGGCTGGGAGACGGGGTTATCGCTGACTTTGACGACCCCGTGATTGAACAGTTGCTGAGTGGCGTCGACGTACCTATCGTGGGCGTTGGCGGCTCTTACCATTCAGCGGAACATTACCCCCCCGTTCACTACATCGCCACGGATAACCATGCCCTGGTTGAGACCGCCTTCCTCCATTTAAAGGAGAAAGGCGTCCATCGTTTTGCGTTTTACGGATTGCCCGCCACCAGCGGAAAGCGCTGGGCGATGGAGCGTGAGTATGCCTTCTGCCAGCTGGTTGCCCAGGAGAAGTATCGCGGCGTCGTTTATCAGGGGCTGGAAACCGCGCCGGAAAACTGGCAGCACGCACAGAATCGCCTGGCTGACTGGCTGCAAACGCTGCCGCCCCAGACAGGGATTATCGCCGTGACGGACGCCCGCGCCCGCCACGTATTACAGGTGTGCGAACATTTGCATATTCCTGTGCCTGAAAAGCTGTGCGTGATTGGTATTGATAACGAAGAGCTTACGCGCTATCTGTCGCGCGTGGCGCTCTCATCCGTGGCGCAGGGTACCCGTCAGATGGGCTATCAGGCCGCGAAGCTGCTGCACCGACTGTTAGACAACGAATCCCTGCCGCTCCAGCGTCTGCTGGTTCCGCCCGTTCGCGTGGTCGAGCGTCGCTCAACTGACTACCGTTCCTTAAACGATCCGGCCGTGATTCAGGCGATGCACTACATTCGCAATCATGCCTGCAAAGGGATTAAGGTCGATCAGGTGCTGGATTCGGTCGGCATTTCACGTTCGAATCTGGAGAAGCGGTTTAAAGAGGAAGTCGGTGAGACGATCCACGCCGTGATCCATGCGGAAAAGCTGGAGAAAGCGCGCAGTCTGCTGATCTCCACCTCGCTGTCGATCAACGAGATTTCACAGATGTGCGGCTATCCGTCGCTTCAGTATTTCTATTCGGTGTTCAGGAAAGAGTATGACACCACGCCGAAGGAGTACCGGGAACGGTACAGTGAAGTCCTGCTCTAGAAAAAAGAACGCCTTCCAGTGGAAGGCGTTTTTCATTACATATGTGCGGCAATCAGACGCTGGTTATCCTGGTACATTGAGAACAGGTAGTTGTTGTAGCGCTGTCCCTGGGTGGAATAACCTTTCAGCTTGTGGATCATCGCCGTGGCCGTCACTTCCTGATCCGCCTTACGCAGCTGCGCGCGTGACTTACGGAACGAAGAGTAGGCCGGGTGGGTGTTCAGATTCACCACATAGGCATTCACGGAATCTTTCACCGATTCAAACTGTGAATAGCCCTTCACCTTGCCGGGTGCATTAGTACAACGACCTTTTGCGCATTTCATGCCAAACAGATTGTTGTTGTTGCGCGCCAGCTTCGAGGTGCCCCAACCGCTTTCGGCGGCGGCCATTGTCGCGACCATACTGCCTGGAATAATGTCCACACGCTCTAACAGAGTGTTCCACGGCACACGACGCGTGTTCCCGCTCCACTTCACTTTATAGCGTTTGGCGATGTCTTTCAGGCGAGTGCGCTCAGACGGCGACCAGCGGCTATCGTACTGTTTGGCGATCAGCCAGTTACGATCCGCAGTAATCGCGGCATTTTGACTTTTAATGTAAGGCATTACCGTCCGGAGAAACGCTTTTTTCCTTGGTGTCCCGGAAGGGTATTTTCGCAAATCAGGAAGTGAACTACTCTTTGCACTATTGCGAGAATACTCTTGTTTACTGCTAACCTTACTGCTTGTCGTCTTTATTACGTGGGCTTTCTTACTCGTTGTATCCGTGTGCGTCTTTGCAAGCACCTCACCTGAAAATGCCATGGTGAGTAACATGAGTATCGCGGCCCCATATCGTCGAATGGGAGTCGATATCATTAGGTCTCCTGGTCGGATATAAGCATTCCAACACCTTATTTTCTTCAAAATTTGAGAGCGGAATCTCAAATCGTACCAAAAATAGTCTTCAAGAGCACGTCTATAAATAGTCCAATTCCGAAACTATGTCATCCGGAACATGCTCATTAAAGCACCAACACTGGAAAAATGTGCGCGATATCGCAGATAACTGCCTAATTTTGCGCGGGATCACTCATCCCTACGCGTCCTCCTGGCAGAAAGCCTCAGAGGAGGAGTTTTTCCCCTGAGCCGAATGGCACACTGGTCAAAAATGCCGCGACAGGAAAATGGAATGAAACGCACTGCATTAGCTGTTCTGATGTTACCCGCATTCGCGCATGCCGACTGGTCATCGCCGGGATTTGACGCATTCAACGCTGAAGGTACCGGCGTCTTTACCAGCCAGGCAACGCTTGCGAAGGGTACCCGTCCACTGACGTTGAGTCTTGACAACGCGTGCTGGCAGCCGACAAAGGCCATTAAGCTCAACGAGATGCTGTCGCTCAAACCGTGCGAAGGCACGCCACCGCAGTGGCGATTATTCCGTGACGGCGTTTATCAGATGCGTATTGATACGCGCTCTGGAACGCCGACGCTGATGCTGACGGTACAAAGTGCGGCGCCACAGCCTGTCGCAAACGTTACCCGCCGGTGCCCGAAGTGGGACGGCAAACCGCTCACGATCGACGTCGTTAACACGTTCCCGGAAGGCACGGTGGTGCGTGATTTTTACAGCAAACAGACCGCGACCGTTCAAAATGGCAAAGTGACTCTTCAGCCAGCCGCCAACAGCAATGGCCTGCTGCTGCTTGAGCGCGCCGAAACGGACAAACCCGCGCCGTTCAGCTGGCAAAACGCCACCGTCTATTTCGTGCTGACCGATCGCTTCGTGAATGGCGACCCCACCAACGACAACAGCTATGGCCGCCATAAAGATGGTATGCAGGAGATAGGTACTTTCCACGGCGGCGATCTGAAAGGGCTTACCAGCAAACTGGATTACCTTCAGCAACTGGGCGTGAATGCGCTCTGGATAAGCTCCCCGCTGGAGCAGATCCACGGCTGGGTTGGCGGCGGCACCAAAGGGGATTTCCCCCACTACGCGTATCACGGTTATTACACCCAGGACTGGACGAAACTCGACGCCAACATGGGCAACGAAGATGATTTACGCCAGCTTGTCGACGACGCGCACAGGCGCGGTATCCGCGTCCTGTTTGACGTTGTCATGAACCACGCGGGCTATGCGACGCTTGCAGATATGCAGGAATATCAGTTTGGCGCACTCTATTTACAGGGAGATGAGCTGAAAAAAACGCTCGGCGAACGCTGGACTGACTGGAAGCCAGGCGCGGGTCAAAGCTGGCACAGCTTCAACGATTACATCAACTTCAGTGACAAAGCCGCATGGGAAAAATGGTGGGGTAAAAAATGGATCCGTACCGATATCGGTGATTACGACAACCCGGGCTTTGACGACTTGACCATGTCCCTGGCCTTCCTGCCGGATCTGAAAACGGAATCAAAAACCCCGTCAGGTTTGCCGAACTTTTATCAACACAAGCCCGACACCAACGCGAAAGTGATGACGAATTTCACGCCGCGAGATTACCTGACCCACTGGCTTAGCCAGTGGGTACGTGACTACGGCATCGACGGTTTCCGGGTCGATACCGCCAAACACGTTGAGCATGAAGCCTGGCAGCAACTGAAAGACCAGGCCAGCCAGGCGCTGGCCGCGTGGAAGGCCGCCAACCCGGACAAAAAACTCGACGATGCGCCGTTCTGGATGACCGGTGAGTCCTGGGGCCACGGCGTGATGCAGAGCGATTATTACCGTCACGGCTTCGATGCGATGATCAACTTTGACTATCAGGAGCAGGCGGCGAAAGCAGTGGACTGTCTGGCAGATATGGATTTGACCTGGCAGCAAATGGCAGAAAAGCTGCAAAGTTTTAATGTGCTGAGCTATCTCTCCTCCCACGATACGCGTCTGTTCCGTGAAGGGGGTCAGCGCGCCGCTGAGTTACTGCTGCTGGCGCCGGGAAGCGTGCAGATCTATTACGGCGATGAATCAGAGCGTCCATTAGGTCCGACGGGCTCCGATCCGCTACAGGGAACCCGTTCGGATATGAACTGGCAGGACGTCACGGGTAAACAGGCGTTAACTGTCGCCCACTGGCAGCTTCTGGGGCAGTTCCGCGCCCGTCATCCGGCTGTGGGTGAAGGCAAGCAAACAACGCTGTCAATGAAAGAAGGCTACGGCTTTGTGCGCGAGCACAAGGGCGATAAGGTGATGGTGGTGTGGGCGGGTAATCAGTAGAACAGCCCCCTCACCCTAATCCTCTCCCCTAAGGGGCAAGGGGATTGCACGGTGCGGTCTTTCACCCTCGCCCCTTTGGGGAGAGGGCCGGGGTGAGGAGACATTCATCAGAACGATTCACTGCAATAATCCCTCTCCACCATACAAAACAACAAATCCGACCACATCCGCCGATTTGCACCAACACGGTGCTGGCGTTATGGTTACTGCCTTTCATATTAAGCCCGACAGATCACCTGCTATGACGTTTTCACAATTCGGCGACAAATTTACCCGCCATTCAGGCATTACCCGCCTGATGGAGGACCTCAACGACGGGCTGCGCACCCCAGGCGCTATCATGCTTGGCGGTGGAAACCCGGCTCAAATTCCGGAGATGAACACCTACTTCCAGACGCTGCTGGCAGACATGCTGGAAAACGGTAAAGCAACCGATGCGCTATGTAATTACGACGGCCCTCAGGGTAAAACAGAACTACTGACGCTTCTGGCGACAATGCTGCGGGAAGCGCTGGGTTGGGATATCGAACCACAGAACATTGCACTGACAAACGGCAGTCAGAGCGCGTTTTTCTACTTATTCAATCTGTTCGCCGGACGCCGCGCCGACGGCACCACGAAAAAAGTGCTGTTCCCGCTGGCACCGGAGTATATCGGCTATGCCGATGCCGGCCTCGAAGAAGACCTGTTTGTTTCCGCACGTCCGAATATCGAGTTGTTGCCAGAGGGCCAGTTCAAATATCACGTCGATTTTGAACATCTTCATATCGGTGAAGAGACGGGCATGATCTGCGTATCTCGTCCCACCAACCCGACGGGGAACGTGATCACCGACGACGAGCTGATGAAGCTGGATGCGCTGGCGAATCAGCACGGCATCCCGCTGGTGATCGATAACGCCTATGGCGTACCGTTCCCGGGGATCATCTTCAGCGAAGCGCGTCCGCTGTGGAACCCGAACATCATCCTCTGCATGAGCCTCTCCAAGCTGGGCCTGCCGGGCAGCCGCTGCGGCATTATCATTGCTAACGAGAAAATCATCACCGCCATTACCAACATGAACGGCATTATCAGCCTTTCCCCTGGCGGCATCGGCCCGGCGATGATGTGCGAGATGATCAGGCGTAACGACCTGCTGCGCCTGTCAAATGAGGTGATCAAGCCGTTTTACTCTCAGCGCGTTCAGGAAACTATCGCCATCCTTCGCCGCTACTTACCGGAGGAACGCTGCCTGATCCATAAACCGGAAGGGGCAATTTTCCTGTGGCTGTGGTTTAAGGATCTGCCCATTACGACAGAGCTGCTTTATCAGCGTCTGAAAAAGCGTGGCGTGCTGATGGTCCCGGGGGATTACTTCTTCCCGGGTCTGGATAAGCCGTGGCCGCATACGCACCAGTGCATGCGCATGAACTACGTCCCGGACCCGGAAAAAATCGAAGCGGGTGTGAAAATTCTCGCCGAAGAGATTGAGAACGCCTGGCGCGAGGCCGGTTAATAAAACCTCAGGCCAGATTACGCAGCCGTTCCGCGCGTAGTCTGGCGGGGTCTATGCAGCGCAGCGCGTGGGTGGGACAGGCTTCGACGCAGGCGGGACCGCCCTCGCGATGCATGCACAAATCACATTTCAGCACCTGAACGCGATCTCCCACAACCCGAACCTGCATTGCCCCGAACGGGCACGCCACCATACAGCTTTTGCAGCCGATACAGCGAGCCTGCTCAACGAGCCAGGCTCCCGCAGCACGGTGAATGGCCCCCGTCGGGCAGACATTCGCGCAGGGCGCATCTTCACACTGATGGCAGCCCACGGCTGTGGTGAAGGTTCCCCCCTTAACCACGCGGATACGTGACGTAAACGCTTCTGGCGTGGCGCTGCTTTGATGCGACATCATGCACGCCACCTCACAGGTGCGGCACCCGATACATTTTTCAGGATCCGTCAGAATAAATCGGTTCATCAGTTACGCCTCGCGCACGTTAAACCCCAGTTCTTTCGAGATAGCTTCCGCCGTGTCACGCAGCGGTTTTAACAAGTTTTTCTCGCCCACCTGCTTCATGCGCGACGTCGACAGCGAAATGGAGATGGCATAGGGCACGCGCCCGTGAATATCAAAGACCGGCACGGCGATACATGACACACCCAGCTCGTTCTCTTCTTTATCCATCGCCATACTGTGATCGCGAATTTCCGCCAGCTCATCATACATCGCGCTCAGTTCGGTGATGGTGTTGCGGGTCAAAGGTTGGATCTGTTCCTGGTGGCTTTCCCAGTAGCTCGCCACGTAATCCTGATGACCAAACGCCATATAGATTTTGCCCATCGCAGAACAATAGAGCGGCATATGCTGGCCGATATATGCGCGCGTGCGCAGCATACCGGTTGTCGGCTCAAGCTTATAAATCAGGATCGCGTGGTCATCTTCACGGCTGGAGAAGTTGACCGTTTCGCCGGTGGCAATGTTCAGCGCCTCGAGGTGCGGCGCCGCCACGTGAATAATATTGAGCGATGAAAGCGCCTTTTGCCCGACGGCGATAAATTTAGTGGTCAGACGATAGCTCCCTGCCGCCGGCGCCGGCGTCACGTACCCGCACGACTGCAACCCCTGCAATAACCGGTGCACAGTGCTTTTATTCAGCCCCGCCAGTTCTGATAAATGCGCAAGCGGACACCCGTTCGGATAGTTACTGAGGATTTCAATCAGCATCAGGCCGCGAAACAAGCTCTGGCTACCTGCTGGCCTCTCTTTTTCTTGCGTCATTTCGCTCTCTTTTATGCTCATCAAATGGCTCCTGTTTATCGCGCCCTGATGGTAGCGCAAAGTGTGGTTTAGTTCACGATCTCAACAGAAAAAACACAACCATTTGATTTTAATCGGTTTTGAAAAACGTGAATGTCGTTGATCTGACAAAATTTGATCGCTATATTTGAAATCAGATTTCGCATAGTGAAATTTAGCGATAAAAAAGCACTCGAACTTGCCCCTAAAAAAACAGGAGAACAGGGATGAAAGTGACCTTCGAAGAGTTGAAAGCGGCGTTCAATCGGGTTCTGCTCGATCGCGGTGTAAAAGCGGATACCGCAGACGCCTGCGCCGAGATGTTCGCCCGCACCACGGAGTCCGGCGTTTATTCACACGGCGTCAACCGCTTCCCGCGATTTATTCAGCAGCTTGACGCAGGCGACATCCTCCCTGACGCCCAGCCGAAACGCGTAACGACATTAGGCGCCATCGAACAGTGGGATGCGCAGCGTTCCATCGGCAACCTGACGGCGAAGAAGATGATGGACCGTGCTACCGAGCTGGCGTCCGATCACGGGATCGGCGTGGTGGCGCTGCGTAATGCTAACCACTGGATGCGCGGCGGTAGCTACGGCTGGCAGGCGGCGGAAAAAGGCTATATCGGCATCTGCTGGACCAACTCTATTGCCGTGATGCCCGCGTGGGGATCAAAAGAATGCTGCATCGGCACAAACCCCCTGATCGTTGCCATTCCGTCGAATCCAATCACCATGGTCGATATGTCGATGTCGATGTTCTCCTACGGCATGCTGGAGGTGAATCGCATGGCCGGACGCGAATTACCGGTCGACGGCGGCTTTGACGATGAGGGCAATCTAACCAGAGAGCCGGGCGTGATTGAGAAAAACCGCCGCATTCTGCCCATGGGCTACTGGAAAGGTTCTGGCTTATCGATTGTGCTCGACATGATCGCCACCTTGCTCTCTGACGGCGCATCCGTTGCGGAAGTGACCCAGGACAACAGCGACGAATATGGCGTATCGCAGATCTTTATCGCCATCGAAGTGGATCGCCTGATCGACGGTCCAACCCGCGATGCCAAACTACAGCGCATCATGGACTTCATCACCACCGCAGAACGCGCTGATGAAAACGTCGCCGTCCGTCTGCCAGGCCATGAGTTCACACGCCTGCTGGAGGAGAACCGCCGCAACGGCATCACGATTGACGACAGCGTGTGGGCGAAAATCCAGTCTCTGTAAGGAGTGGGTCATGATATTCGGACATATTGCACAGCCAAATCCATGTCGCCTGCCGCTGGCGATAGAAAAGGCGCTTAATTTTCTGCGTACCACGGATTTCACCACCCTGGCACCGGGCGTGATCGAAATTGAAGGCCGCAACATTTTTGCCCAGGTTCTCGACCTCACCACAAAGGAACAACACGAGAACCGCCCTGAAGTCCATCGCCGCTATCTGGATATCCAGTTTCTGGCCTGGGGCGAAGAAAAAATCGGTATTGCTATTGATACCGGGAATAACAAAATCAGCGAATCATTGCTGGAGCAACGGGATATTATTTTTTATCACGACAGCGAACACGAGTCGCTTATCGAAATGATACCTGGCAGTTACGCCATATTTTTCCCGCAGGATGTTCACCGTCCTGCCTGTATTAAAAACAAGGGATCCGCAATTCGTAAAATTGTGGTGAAAGTGGCCATCAGCGAATTAGATTAATTTTCTGATAAATACAGGAATGCGAAATGACCAACACCGGTTTTATTATTGGTGCGTACCCCTGTGCACCCTCATTTCACCAGAAAGGGGAGCAGGAAGAATACGCCTTCTGGCGGGAACTTTCCGACACGCCAAATATTCGCGGGCTGGAACAACCTTGCCTTGAAAATCTCCATCCGTTTGGTGATGAATGGCTGTTTCGTCATACGCCGGGCGACTGGCAGATCGTTGTCACAGCCGTTATGGAAACCATGCGCCGCCGCGGCAGCAACGGCGCGTTTGGCCTGGCGTCCGCGGACGAAGAACAGCGTAAAGCGTGCATTGAATATTACCGCCATCTGCATCAAAAGATTGATGCCGTTAACACCCGCTTTCCCGGGAAAGTGATCGCTCTGGAAATGCAGGCCGCACCGCAGGCGGGTAATGATTCTGTCGAGCAAGCGACAGAAGCATTCTCCCGCTCAGTACGGGAAATCGCGAGCTGGGACTGGGGCTGCGATCTGGTGCTGGAACACTGTGATGCGATGAATGGCCCGGCGCCGCGTAAAGGGTTCTTGCCCTTAGAGCAGGTGCTGGAGGTAGTGAAAGAGACCGATATCAGCGTCTGTATCAACTGGGCACGTTCGGCCATCGAAGGTCGCAACACCGCCCTTCCGCTGGAACATGTTCAGGCGGCACTCGCTGCCGGGAAGCTGGGGGCGCTGATGTTTTCGGGCACGACCCCTCACGGTGAGTATGGAGAATGGCAGGATCTGCACGCGCCGTTTTCTTCGTTCTGCGCCGACAGTCTCATGTCCACTGAACATGTAAAAACGCTGTTTACTGCGGCGAGCGCCGCAACATTGAAATTCTCCGGTATTAAATTACTGGAAATAAATGCTAATGCTGACGTCAGCCATCGCATCGCTATTTTGCGCGACGGCATTAGCGCTATGAATAAAGCATCACAATAAAAATAAAGAATACATTTTCCGGTTACCTTCACTGAGATATTAACTATGAATATTTCTTCTAATGCTCTACACGCGGACATTCCGCGCCAGCGCTGGCTAAGGATCATTCCCCCTATTCTTATCGCCTGCATTATTTCCTATATGGACCGCGTAAATATAGCTTTTGCGATGCCCGGCGGTATGGACGAAGAGCTGGGCATTTCCGCCACGATGGCGGGCCTGGCGGGGGGGATCTTTTTTATTGGCTATTTGTTCCTGCAAGTTCCCGGCGGCAAAATTGCCGTGCACGGCAGCGGTAAGAAGTTTATCGGCTGGTCGCTGGTTGCCTGGGCGGTGATCTCGGTTCTGACCGGGCTTGTGACCAACCAGTATCAGCTGCTGGTACTGCGCTTCTTACTCGGCGTGGCGGAAGGTGGGATGCTGCCCGTTGTGCTCACGATGATCAGTAACTGGTTCCCGGATGCCGAGCGCGGCCGCGCCAACGCGATTGTGATCATGTTCGTGCCCATCGCCGGGATCATCACCGCCCCGCTGTCGGGCTGGATTATTACCGCTCTCGACTGGCGCTGGCTGTTCATTATTGAAGGTCTGATGTCCGTTGTTGTGCTGGTGCTGTGGGCGTTCACCGTCTACGACCGGCCGCAGGAAGCACGCTGGATCTCTGAGGCCGAGAAAAACTACCTGGTACAAACCCTGGCGGCAGAGCAGCAGGCCATTGCGGGTAAAGAGGTGAAAAACGCCTCGCTCAGCGCGGTGCTGTCTGACAAAACCATGTGGCAGCTGATCGCCCTCAACTTCTTCTACCAGACCGGCATTTACGGTTACACCCTCTGGCTGCCCACCATTCTGAAAGAACTGACGCACACCAGCATCGGCCAGGTGGGAATGCTCGCCATTCTGCCTTACATCGGCGCCATTGCCGGCATGTTCCTGTTCTCTACGCTCTCTGACCGCACCGGCAAGCGCAAGCTGTTTGTTTCCCTGCCATTGATTGGCTTTGCGCTCTGCATGTTCCTCTCCGTGGCGCTGAAAGAGCACACCTGGCTGGCCTATGCCGCGCTGGTGGGCTGTGGCTTCTTCCTGCAATCCGCAGCGGGCGTGTTCTGGACCATCCCGGCGCGTCTGTTCAGCGCTGAGATGGCGGGTGGCGCTCGCGGCGTGATTAATGCCCTGGGCAACCTCGGCGGGTTCTGTGGTCCTTATGCGGTAGGCGTACTGATCACCCTGTACAGCAAAGACGCAGGCGTTTACTGCCTGGCGGTTTCGCTGGCGCTGGCATCGCTGCTGGCCCTGATGTTACCGGCGAAATGCGATGCCGGAGCAGAGCCCAACCCCACGGTGAACTCGCATAAGCGTGCGGCCTGAGGCCCTCACCTGATTCACTAAACCAAACCGTAGGCCGGGTAAGCGAAGCGCCACCCGGCAATTAAGCGAGAAGAAGATGAGTGAAAAAGAGCCCTTCTGGCTGGGTATCGATTGTGGCGGTACTTATCTGAAAGCCGGTTTATACAACAGCCAGGGCAAAGAAGTCTGTATTGAACGCCGCTCAGTGGCCACGCTCAGCCCACGCGCTGGCTACGCCGAGCGGGATATGCACCAGCTCTGGCAGCACTGCCACAAAACCGTCGCCCTGCTGCTTAAAAATTCAGGCGCTGACGGCGGTCAGATTAAAGGCGTTGGCATTTCAGCCCAGGGCAAGGGGCTATTTTTGCTCGATAAACAGGATCGCCCCCTGGGTAACGCCATACTCTCCTCCGATCGCCGTGCGCTGGAGATCGTGCAACGCTGGCAGCAGGACGGTATACCCGAAAAGCTCTATCCGCATACTCGCCAGACGCTGTGGACGGGGCATCCGGCCTCACTCCTGCGCTGGGTTAAAGAGAACGAGCCGCAGCGGTATCAGCAAATCGGCAGCGTGATGATGGCGCACGATTACCTGCGCTGGTGTCTGACCGGGGTCAAAGGCTGCGAAGAGAGCAACATCTCGGAATCCAATCTCTACAACATGAATACCGGGCAGTACGATCCGCAGCTCACGCGCTGGCTCGGCATCAGCGACATTGACGGTGCCCTGCCGCCTATTATCGGTTCAGCAGAAATTTGCGGGGAAATCACCGCTCAGGCAGCCGCACTGACCGGTCTCACGGCGGGTACTCCCGTCGTTGGTGGACTGTTTGATGTGGTTTCCACCGCGATCTGCGCCGGGCTGCATGACGAAAATACGCTGAATGCCGTAATGGGGACCTGGGCCGTGACCAGTGGGATTGCCCACGGCATCCGCGACAACGAGCCGTTCCCCTACGTCTATGGCCGCTATGTCCATCCGCAGCAGTTCATCGTTCACGAAGCCAGCCCCACCTCGTCCGGCAACCTGGAATGGCTGACGGCCCAATGGGGCGAAATGTCATTCGATGAGATTAACCACGCCGTGGCCAGCCTGCCAAAAGCTGAAAGCGATGTGTTCTTCCTGCCTTTCATCTACGGCAGCAACGCCGGACTGGAGATGACCAGCGGCTTCTATGGTTTGCAGGCGCTGCATACCCGCGCGCACCTCCTCCAGGCGGTTTATGAAGGGGTGGTATTCAGCCACATGACCCACCTCAACCGTATGCTCGAACGCTTTCCCCACGTGCAGACCCTGCGCGTGACGGGCGGCCCCACCCATTCGGACGTGTGGATGCAGATGCTCGCGGACGTCAGCGGCCTGGCGATTGAACTCCCGCAGGTGGAGGAGACCGGCTGTTCCGGTGCGGCGCTGGCCGCGCTCGTCGGTACAGGTCTCTATCCCGATTTTTACGCCGCTCAGCGCGCCCTCAGGCATGACATCCGGATGATTGAACCTGACATGCGTGCCCATGCCGCCTACCAGCGCAAATATCACCGTTACCAGCTACTGATTTCAGCATTACAGGGCTATCACGCCCGTGTTAAGGAGTACGACCTATGAGCCGACCATTATTGCAACTGGCGCTCGACCACACCTCACTTCAGGCCGCGCAGCGGGATGTCGCGACGCTTTCCGATCACGTCGACATCGTCGAAGCCGGCACCATCCTGTGCCTGACCGAAGGGCTAAACGCCGTTCGCGCCCTGCGCGCACAGTGTCCGGATAAAATTATCGTGGCGGACTGGAAAGTCGCCGATGCCGGAGAAACGCTGGCTGAGCAGGCGTTTGGCGCAGGCGCAAACTGGATGACCATCATCTGTGCCGCCCCGCTGGCCACCGTTGAACGTGGCCACGAGGTCGCACTGCGCGGCGGCGGCGAGATCCAGATGGAGCTGTTTGGCAACTGGACGCTGGACGACGCGCGCGCGTGGCACCGCATCGGGGTGAAGCAGGCGATATACCACCGTGGACGCGACGCACAGGCCAGCGGCCAGCAGTGGGGCGAGGCGGATCTCAGCAAAATGAAGGCGTTGTCCGATATCGGGCTACAGCTTTCCATCACTGGCGGTATCACCCCCGCTGACCTGCCGCTGTTTAAGCAGATCAACGTCAAAGCCTTCATTGCCGGGCGCGCGCTGGCAGGCGCCGCCAATCCGCCGCAGGTGGCACAAGCATTCCATTCACAAATTCGCGACATCTGGGGAGAGTAACCATGCGTCAGCATCCGTTAGGGATTTACGAAAAAGCGCTGCCAAAAGATCTCTCCTGGCCGGAGCGCCTGGTTCTGGCAAAAAGCTGCGGCTTCGATTTTGTGGAGATGTCGGTGGATGAGACCGACGAGCGTTTATCGCGCCTTGAATGGAGTACCACGCAGCGCGCCTCTCTTGTGGAAGCGATGCTGGAGACCGGCGTGGCCATCCCGTCGATGTGCTTGTCTGCCCATCGTCGCTTCCCGTTTGGCAGCCGCGATGACACCGTGCGCGAACGCGCCCGCGAGATCATGACCAAAGCCATCCGGCTGGCCCGTGATTTGGGTATTCGCACCATCCAGCTTGCGGGTTATGACGTGTACTACGAGGAGCACGACGAGGGCACGCAACAGCGCTTTGCCGAAGGGCTGGCGTGGGCTGTAGAGCAGGCCGCTGCCGCGCAGGTAATGCTGGCGGTAGAGATCATGGACACCGCGTTTATGAACTCCATCAGCAAGTGGAAAAAGTGGGACGACATGCTCGCCTCGCCGTGGTTCAGCGTTTACCCGGACGTCGGCAACCTGAGCGCGTGGGGCAACGACGTCACCGCCGAGCTGACGCTGGGCATTGACCGCATCGCCGCTATCCATCTGAAAGATACCCGGCCCGTAACCGAAAAAAGCCCCGGCCAGTTCCGCGATGTGCCGTTTGGCGAGGGCTGCGTCGATTTCGTTGGCGTGTTTAACACGCTAAATCAACTTAACTATCGCGGCGCATTTCTGATTGAAATGTGGACCGAGAAAGCCAAAGAGCCGGTACTGGAGATCATCCAGGCGCGCCGCTGGATTGAGGCCCGAATGCAGGAAGGAGGCATGACATGTTAGAACAACTCAAAGCCGAGGTGCTGGCGGCAAATCTCGCCCTGCCCGCCCACCAGCTGGTGACGTTCACCTGGGGCAACGTCAGCGCGGTTGACCGTGACAGCGGCATGATGGTGATCAAACCATCCGGCGTGGAGTACGACGTGATGACCGCAGAAGATATGGTGGTGGTAAATATCGCCACGGGTAAAGTGGTCGAGGGGAGTAAAAAACCCTCCTCCGACACCCCGACCCATCTCGCGCTGTATCGTCGTTACCCGGAAATTGGTGGCATCGTGCATACCCATTCCCGCCACGCCACCATCTGGTCGCAGGCGGGGCAGGATTTACCCGCATGGGGCACGACGCACGCGGACTATTTCTACGGTGCGATCCCCTGCACGCGGCTGATGACCACGGCTGAAATCGCGGGTGAATATGAATACCAGACGGGGGAAGTCATTATCAAAACCTTCGAGGAGCGCGACATAAGCCCGATGCAGGTCCCGGCGGTGCTGGTACACTCTCACGGCCCGTTTGCCTGGGGCAAAGACGCTGCCGATGCGGTACACAATGCCGTGGTGCTGGAAGAGTGCGCCTATATGGGGCTTTTCTCGCGCCAGCTTGCACCACAGCTTCCGGTTATGCAGCAGGAATTGCTGGATAAGCATTACCTGCGCAAGCATGGCGCAAATGCCTATTACGGCCAGTAATCATCCGGAATTAATATGCTCTTTACAGTACCGCCGTTTCCAGACGGCGGGCGTTAACCCGGTATGTTTCGAGAATATCTGCCGGAAATAACCCACGTCATTAAAACCGCACCGGGTGGCCACTTCAGTTAATGAGGCCGCATCGTTCAGCAACAATTTTTCAGCGGCCCTGACGCGCTGGCGGTGTATTGCCTCCGTCAGGGTTAAATGAAACGTCCGGCGAAATACTCGCCCCAGGTAATCTGCGTTGCAGTGCAGCTCTTTCGCCAGCTGTGAAGTGGATATGGGCAAATGAAAGTGAGTGCGGATAAGCTGTTTGGCCTTCCACGCCATTGCTGCGCCCGCATCATCCGCTTTATCTTCATATCCCGGCGAGAGCGATATCTGCTGCAAAATTAACAGCAAAATTATCTCCAGCGCCTGGCTACGCTGTAATTTTTCCTGCTCGCTTAAAAACTGACGGAATAACGCAATAACATATTGCGGATCCCGCACGCTACAGTGTTGCTCAATCGACAGTGGCGTCGCACCTGGCAACGCAGGCAAGCCTTCATCCACCTCAAAATGCAGCCAGTAAAATTTGAGATCGCCCGGAAAATCTTCCACGCCGACATGCCGCCGCTTCGGCCAAAGTAATAAACTCTCGCCGGCGTTTACCTCAAACAGCGTATTTTCCTCCTGGATCGTTAATGTCCCTTTTTCGACAAAGATTATCTCCCACGAAGATAATTTTCGTGCGGGATGACGACCCACGCCCCGGGAGATAAATAACCCGCCATTTTGAACCTTAATCGGAAGTGCTATGGATAATTCAAGCATGGATATTCAATTTCCCGCTTTTATGGTGGCTAATATTGCGTTTATTGTTTGATTATTAATAAATATCAGCAGAACAGCTCGATCAAACTCACAGTTTTACCATCAGGTCGGAATCGTCACCTTTTTATACTTTTCCCTTCCCTTGTTGGTCTGCCCGTTGAATGCAGAATAAATGGGGTACCTTGCACAAATACGATAAAAAATCGTTTATCGAGGAGTTACCCCATGACTTCCACACCAATTACAGACGCAGAAGTTGCAAAACAGGCAGCCGATGACCGACTGTCAGTCCGCGAGAAAATTGGCTACGGCCTGGGCGACGCGGGCGGCACGGTAATTACCTGCCTGATCATGAACTTCCTGACCTTTTTCTATACCGATGTATTTGGCCTGACGCCCGCGCTGGTGGGCACGCTGTTTATTGCTCTTCGGGTATTTGACGCGATTTCCGATCCGGTGATGGGCGTGATTGCCGACCGCACGCAGAGCCGCTGGGGGCGTTTTCGTCCGTGGCAGCTGTGGGTCGCGCTTCCCATCGGGATCGTCGGCGTGCTGACCTTCACCGTCCCGGACGCCAGCATGGGCGTGAAAATCGCCTGGGCGTTCGGCACCTATTTGCTGTTGTCCGTAGGCTATACCGCCATCAACGTGCCGTATTGCGCGCTGATCAACACCATGACCACCCGCCACAACGAGGTAATATCCTGCCAGTCCTGGCGCTTCGTACTGTGCGGCGTGGCGGGCTTTCTGGTCTCCGTTGGCCTGCCGTGGCTGGTGTCAGAGCTGGGACAGGGCAATACCGCCCGGGGTTATCAGCTGGGCGTCGGCGTACTGTGCGCCATCGCTGTGGTGATGTTCTTGTGCTGCTTCTTCTGGGTGCGCGAGCGCGTCCCGCTTGCGCTGATGGGGAAATTCACCCTGCGCGAGCACCTGGCGGGCCTGCGTAAAAACGATCAGCTGCTGCTGATGCTGGTGATGTCGTTTCTGCTGATCAACGTCTTCAACATTCGCGGCGGCGGGTACATGTACTTCATCACCTACGTGCTTCAGGGCAGCACGGCGTACACCTCGCTGTTTTTCACCATGGTGACCTTTGCCGCCATTCTGGGCGCGGTGATCGTCAACCCGCTGTCGCGGCGGATTGATACCGTCAAACTCTACTACTACACCAACCTGGTACTCGCTGCGCTTGCTATGGGAATGTGGTTCCTGCCAGGTGGCCCGGCGCACCAGACGCTCTGGCTTATCGTGATTTTAAGTAACGGCGTGATCCTGGGCTTCACCCTGCCGCTTCACTTCTCGCTAATGGCCTTTGCCGATGACTACGGCGAATGGAAAACCGGCGTGCGCTCCTCGGGGATGAATTTCGCCTTCAATCTATTTTTCATCAAGCTCGCGTGGGCATCCAGCGCCGGGATCATCAGCCTGGTGTTTATTGCCGTGGCCTATCAGCCAGGCGCGGGCAACCAGACACCCGCCTCATTGCAGGGCATCACCGCCATGGAGACGCTGCTCCCTGCCCTTTTCCACCTGCTGCTGGCGGTCGCTATCCGCTGGTGCAGGCTTAACAATCCCGTGATGTCGCGCATTGCCACCGATTTGCGCCAGCGTCATGTACAGTCCTGAGGAGAACGATATGACCATAATGGAAGCCGACCTGCATCAGCTGAAAATCAACGACCCGTTTCTTGGTCAGTACCAACGGCTGGTCCGCGATGTGGTGATCCCCTACCAGTGGGATGCGCTTAACGATCGCGTGGCGGAGGCTGAACCCAGCCACGCCATCGCCAACTTCCGCATCGCGGCCGGTCTGGAACAGGGGGAGTTTTACGGGATGGTCTTTCAGGACAGCGACGTGGCGAAATGGCTCGAAGCCGTGGCGTGGTCGCTGTGCCAGAAGCCGGATGCTGAACTGGAAAAAACCGCCGACGAGGTGATCGAGCTGGTCGCAGCGGCGCAGTGTGAAGATGGCTATCTCAATACCTATTTCACGGTGAAAGCACCGGCCGAGCGCTGGACCAATCTGGCCGAGTGCCACGAACTGTACTGCGCCGGACATATGATTGAAGCGGGCGTGGCGTATTTCCAGGGAACCGGAAAGCGCCGCCTGCTGGACGTGGTGTGCAGGCTGGCGGATCATATCGACAGCGTGTTTGGCCCGGGCGAAAACCAGCTGCACGGCTATCCGGGCCACCCGGAAATCGAGCTGGCGCTGATGCGGCTGTACGACGTCACGCAGGAGCCACGCTATCTCAATCTGGTGAAATACTTTATTGAGGAACGCGGCACACAGCCTCACTTCTACGATATCGAATATGAGAAGCGCGGCAGAACGTCATACTGGAACACCTATGGCCCGGCGTGGATGGTCAAGGACAAAGCCTACAGCCAGGCACATCAGCCCCTTGCGGAACAACAAACGGCCATCGGCCATGCCGTGCGTTTCGTCTATCTGATGGCGGGCATGGCGCATCTGGCGCGCCTGAGCAACGACGAAGGGAAACGTCAGGATTGCCTGCGGCTGTGGAACAACATGGCACAGCGCCAGCTGTACATCACCGGCGGGATTGGCTCGCAAAGCAGCGGCGAGGCATTCAGCAGCGATTACGATCTGCCCAACGATACGGTCTATGCCGAAAGCTGCGCCTCCATCGGCCTGATGATGTTTGCCCGCCGGATGCTGGAGATGGAGGCGGACGGCCACTAC
Organism: Enterobacter cloacae complex sp. 402C9; assembly: GCF_050030745.1. Classification (NCBI taxonomy): domain Bacteria; kingdom Pseudomonadati; phylum Pseudomonadota; class Gammaproteobacteria; order Enterobacterales; family Enterobacteriaceae; genus Enterobacter; species Enterobacter cloacae complex sp. 402C9. The sequence goes on from NZ_JBLGUW010000001.1 coordinate 4,548,740, forward strand.
GCCGACGTGATGGAGCGCGCACTATACAACACGGTGCTGGGTGGCATGGCGCTGGACGGTAAGCATTTCTTTTATGTGAATCCGCTGGAAGTGCACCCGAAAACACTGGCCTTTAACCATATCTATGACCACGTGAAACCGGTGCGCCAGCGCTGGTTCGGCTGCGCCTGTTGCCCGCCGAATATTGCGCGCGTGCTGACCTCGCTGGGGCACTATATTTATACCGTTCGCCCGGACGCGCTGTTGATCAACCTGTACGTGGGGAACGACGTCGCCATTCCGGTGGGGGAAAACACCCTCCAGCTGCGTATTAGCGGAAACTATCCGTGGCATGAGCAGGTGAAAATCGAGATAACCTCACCTGTTCCGGTGACTCACACGCTGGCCCTGAGGCTGCCGGACTGGTGTGCGGAACCGGCTGTTTCGCTCAATGGTCAAGCCATTACAGGCGAGGTCTCCCGTGGATACTTATACCTCAACCGCAACTGGCAGGAAGGCGACACGCTGACGCTGACGTTACCGATGCCGGTCCGCCGCGTGTACGGCAACCCGCAGGTGCGCCAGCAGGCGGGGAAAGTCGCATTGCAGCGTGGGCCGCTGGTTTACTGCCTGGAAGAAGCCGATAACGGCGCAAATCTGCATAACCTTTCTTTGCCGCAAGACAGCGCGTTTCGGGTATTTGAAGGCAAAGGCATTTTCGCGCACAAGATGCTGATACAGGCGGAAGGGATTGGGTGTCAGGCGAAGGACACTGATGCCCTGTGGCAGTACGACCATTCGCCGGTAGAACGTCAGCCCCAGACGCTGACCTTTATTCCGTGGTTCAGCTGGGCAAACCGGGGAGAAGGGGAAATGCGGATATGGGTGGATGAAGGCTGAATAACTGCGGCCTGTTGCCCTCACCCCAGCCCTCTCCCACGGGAGAGGGAGTAAAAAGTAGGCCGGGTAAGGCGAAGCCGCCACCCGGCTTTAACCCGGCTCAGGCCGCCCGGGACGGCCTGAGCCGGGAGATTAAAACAGCCCCAGCGGTTTATCGGAGTAGCTGACTAACAGACATTTCGTTTGCTGGTAGTGCTCCAGCATCATTTTATGGGTTTCGCGCCCGATGCCCGACTGTTTGTAGCCGCCAAACGCCGCATGAGCCGGATAGGCGTGATAGCAGTTTGTCCATACGCGTCCGGCCTGAATGCCGCGGCCCATTTTATAGGCAAGGTTACCGTTACGGCTCCAGACGCCCGCCCCCAGGCCATACTGCGTGTCGTTAGCGAGCTCCAGCGCCTCGTCCATGGTTTTAAACGTGGTGACGGCCAGCACCGGTCCAAAAATTTCCTCCTGGAAAACGCGCATGTTGTTCTTACCGAACAGGATAGTCGGCTCAAGGTAGTAGCCCTCCTGCAAATCGCCGCCCAGCACCTTACGACGACCGCCGGTCAACACATCGGCCCCCTCTTTTTTACCGATATCAATATAGTTGAGGATGGTTTCCAGCTGGCCATGCGATACCTGCGCCCCCATCTGGGTAACGTTATCCAGCGGATTACCGCTGCGAATCGACTCCACGCGCCGGATCGCCCGCTCCATAAAGCGCTCATAAATGGATTCCTGCACCAGCGCGCGGCTCGGACAGGTGCAGACTTCGCCCTGGTTAAACGCAAACAGCGCAAACCCTTCCAGCGCTTTGTCGAAGAAGGCGTCCTCTTCATCCATCACGTCGGCAAAGAAGATGTTCGGCGATTTCCCGCCCAGCTCCAGGGTGACCGGAATGATGTTCTGGGTCGCGTACTGCATGATCTGCTGACCCACTTCCGTTGAGCCGGTAAACGCCACTTTGGCAATACGCTTTGAAGTAGCCAGATATTCGCCGATCTCTCCCCCGGCCCCGTTGACCACGTTAATGACCCCCGGCGGCAACAGGTCGCAAATCACCTCCATCAGCAGCAGTACCGAAAGCGGCGTTAAGCGTGCAGGTTTCAGCACCACGCAGTTACCCGCCGCCAGCGCGGGCGCCATTTTCCAGCTCGCCATCAGCAGCGGGAAGTTCCACGGAATAATTTGCCCCACCACGCCGAGCGGCTCGTGGAAGTGATACGCCACGGTATCTTTGTCAACTTCACTTATTCCCCCCTCCTGGGCACGAATGCAGGACGCAAAATAGCGGAAATGGTCGATCGCCAGCGGCACGTCCGCCGCCATGGTTTCGCGGATCGGCTTGCCGTTGTCCCACGTTTCTGCGGTCGCCAGCAGCTCCAGATTCTGCTCCATCCGATCGGCGATTTTGAACAAAATGGCCGCTCTGTCCTGAACGGACATTTGCCCCCACTTATCTTTCGCCTTATGCGCCGCATCCAGCGCTAAATCGATATCCCGCTTGCCCGAACTGGCAATTTCACACAGCGGCTGGCCGGTAACGGGCGTCAGGTTGGAATAGTATTCACCGTCGACGGGCGCCACCCAGTCGCCGCCGATAAAGTTGTCATAGCGGGGCTTCAGCTTAAGGGGAAAACCATACTCGCCAGGCTGGATACGCGATGAGGGAGGATTGTTTGTCATGACCGTCTCCTTGCTGTTGTTGTACAACAAGGGTAGTTCCGGCTGGTGATTTTCTCGCCAGCGGGTAGCGGGTTTACGAGCCGCATCACGGATTACCGTACTTTACGTTTCGTTTCTGCCGCCGCAGCCATACTTAATAGCTCAAGGGCTCATGAGGAATGATGCAATGCAGCTATTTATCGGCTTTGACGTGGGTGGAACCCACATCAAACACGGCGTAATTAATGAAAACGGCGAAGAACTGACATCCGATGAATATGATACGCCGGACGATGAAAGCACCTTCAAAGAGAAGTGGAAAACGGTAGTGGATAAATACTGCCAGGAGCACGAGATCGCCAGTATTGGCGTGAGTTTTCCAGGACATATCAATCACCATACCGGCGAAGCGGCCAAAGCCGGGGCGCTGGACTATCTTGACGGCGAAAACCTGTGCGAACTGTTCGCACAGCTGACCGATCTCCCCGTGACAATCGAAAACGATGCCAATTGCGCGGCGCTGGGCGAGCGCTGGCAGGGCGCGGGCAAGGACTATGAGCATTTCGTCTGCATCACCATCGGCACCGGCATCGGCGGCGGTATCGTCATGGAGGGCGATCTCTACCGCGGGTCGCACTACCGGGCGGGTGAGTTTGGCGTGCTGCCCGTAGGCAATGAGGGCGAGCCGATGCATGAAGTGGCGTCCGCCAGTGGCCTGATGAAAGCCTGCCGCCGCGCGCTGGCCGTGTCGGAAGATGAGATGCCTGATGGTGAGGAGCTGTTTAAACGCATGGACAGCGACGTGCATCTGCGCGAGGCCATTGAAGCGTGGGCGCATTGTCTGTCGCGCGGTATTTACAGCGTGATCTCTATGTTTGATCCGCAGGCGGTGCTGATTGGCGGCGGCATTAGTGAGCAGGAGAAAATCTATCTCCTGCTGGATAAATATTTACAGCGATTCGAGGAGTGGGAAGCGCTCCGGGTGCCCATCCTTCCCTGCGAGCTGGGTAACCAGGCGGGAAGGCTGGGCGCGGTCTGGCTGGCTAAGCAGAAGCAGGCGCGCAGCGCTTAACGCTTACGGAAATAACTGCGCGTCGCGTAGCACATGGTCATTGCCACGACGACGCGTAAACCCGATGCGGTTGAAATACTCCAGGATCTGAATCGCCAGTTTGCGTCCAACATTCAGCCGATCGCGGAAGTCTGCGGCGCAGGTTGATCCGCGCGCCTGATCCAGCTCCCGGATCAGGTTCGCAAACGCCACGATCCGATCGTTGCGGTAATAACGATCTTTCACGATCGCCACAATCATGCCCTGCTGCGCCGCATGCCGCAGTACCTGACGCATCAGCTGCTCATCGGTATTGGTTTCACGCGCCAGATCGCGCACCCACCAGGGTTCATCGCCAAACAGCGCCGCCACTTTTTGCCAGACCGCGTCCTGCTCAGCGGTAAAACCGGCCTTGTGTTCCGGCAGGTGCAGCCAGCCGTGATGACTTGCAATCACGCCGCTTTCACGCATGTTTTCAATCAGCAACAGCACCAGCGCGTCGTCTTCCATGGGCAACGCCATGCGCCGCAGACGTTCACGGCCCGGGCCAGGCTCATCCTGATGCTGTTCATGGTAGGTCGCCAGCGTGCTCAGCACTTTGCGCTGCCAGCGCGCCGCCACCGGCGCGTTCAGCAGGCTGTTGCCAGCCTGAATAAAACCCGGCTCCTGCGTCAGAAGACGCAATCCTTCACCGCTGAGCTGGCGCGCCCAGGCGAACGCAGCCAGATCCACCGCACCACGCTCAAGGTGGATATCTAACGCAGACTTGTCGTCACGGGCCTGGGCCAGCGAGGCCAGCCACGCTAAATACTCGGGCTTACGCTTGCCGCGACGGGGCGGATTCAGCATCACCACGCGGGCGCCCGCCAGGGTTTCGCGCGCGGAGATGTCGCGCAGAACCAGGCGGTCGTTATCCGCCAGCCAGAGCGGGGAGTCGAACACCAGTTCGGCGAGATCGTTTTCCAGCAGCGACACGCGTCCGGTGATGTGGCTGGCCGCGTGGTGGATATGCAGCGGCTGCCACTGGGTCAGCGGCGTGTGGGTCTGTAGAGAAACGATAATCCGTTCAGAAGGCTCCGGCGGCGCGTCGGCCAGCAGCCAGTCGCCGCGGTTAAGCTGGTCTTTTTCGGCATCACCAGCAATATTCAGGGCGATACGCTGCCCGGCGTGGGCCTGTTCCACCGGCTGGTTTTGCGCGTGAAGCCCGCGCACGCGCATGGGTTTGTTCACGCCCGTCAGCCACAGGGTATCGCCCACGTTAACTTCGCCACTCAGCGCGGTACCGGTCACCACCAGCCCAGCCCCTTTCACGGTAAACGCCCTGTCGATCGCCAGACGGAAGCGGTGATGGCTGGCATGTTCACGAGACGGGATCTGCTGCAAATGGTCGCGAAGGGCGTCGATACCGCGGCCTTCTGTCGCCACGGTGACAAACAGAGCGGCATCCTTAAAACCATATTCACTCAGCGCCGCCAGTACCTCTTCACGCACCTCGTTGATACGCGCCTCATCCACACGGTCCGCTTTGGTAAGGGCGACGGTCAACTGCGGGTTTCCCGTCAGTTGCAGGATCGCCAGATGCTCGCGCGTTTGCGCCATCACCCCGTCATCGCACGCGACAACCAGTAGAGCGTGATCGATCCCGCCCACGCCCGCGAGCATATTGGAAAGAAACTTCTCGTGGCCGGGCACGTCGATAAAGCCCAGCACGCGACCGTCGGGCTGTGGCCAGTAGGCGTAACCCAGGTCAATGGTCATGCCGCGCTTTTTCTCTTCCGGCAGGCGATCGGCATTCACGCCCGTAATGGCCTGCAATAACGTGGTTTTGCCGTGGTCAACGTGACCGGCGGTGGCAATAATCATTTCAACATCATCTCCAGAAACCGCCCTTCATCTTCCAGGCAGCGTAAATCCAGCCACATACGACCATCACCGATCCGGCCAATCACTGGCGTCGGTAATGCGCGCCAGCGCGTCGACAGCGCCTCAAGCTGGCTTCCGCGTCCGTCGCGCGGGGTGAACGTCAGCGCTTCGCTCGGTAACCTGTCCACGGGCAGCGAGCCGCTGCCAATTTGCGACAGGCAAGGCTCGATACGAACTTCAAACTCAGGGTAATGAGGAGCAACCTGCGGCAGTAGCGCTTCCGCCCGCGCGCGAACAGAGGCTTCATCACGGCTCAGCAAACGCAACGTGGGCAGGCGGTCAGCCAGTTTCTCCGGGTGGAGATAGAGCCGCAGCGTGGCTTCCAGGGCGGCCAGCGTCATTTTATCGGCACGCAGGGCACGCTTCAGTGGGTGCTGCTGTAGCTGCGCAATCAGTTCGCGCTTGCCGACGATAATCCCCGCCTGCGGCCCGCCCAGCAGTTTATCGCCGGAGAAACTGACCAGGCTTACGCCCGCAGCAACCATTTCCTGCACCATTGGCTCTTTCGGCAGACCGTACTGGCGCATATCCACCAGCGACCCGCTGCCGAGATCGGCAATCACCGGCACGTTTAGCTCGCGCCCGATGGCGGCCAGTTCGGCCTCTTCCACCGTTTTGGTGAAACCCTCAATGTGGTAATTGCTGGTATGCACTTTCATCAGCAGGGCGGTGTTTTCATTCACCGCCGCGCGATAATCTTTTGCATGGGTACGGTTGGTTGTGCCCACTTCATGCAGCGTGCAGCCCGCCTGGCGCATGACATCCGGAATACGAAACGCCCCGCCGATCTCCACCAGCTCGCCGCGAGAGACGACAACCTCTTTTCCGCTCGCGGTGGCCGCCAGCATTAACAGCACCGCCGCCGCGTTGTTATTCACAATGCAGGCATCTTCCGCGCCGGTGATCTGGCAGAGAAGATCCGCCAGTGCGCGATCGCGATGCCCGCGCCCGGCGCCGTCCAGATCGTACTCCAGCGTCACCGGCGAGCGCATGGCCCGGGTGACGGCCTCTATTGCTTCTTCTGCCTGCTGTGCCCGGCCCAGATTGGTGTGCAGAACCGTGCCTGTCAGGTTAATAACCGGGCGCAACGCGCTTTGCGCGTGCTTGCTCAGCCTCCGTTCAACTTCCTGCGCCCATGCCTCGCACCAGCCGGGTAGCGCGTTCTCAGCCTGAATATGGCGACGCGCATCGTCCTGAAGCTGGCGTAGCATGTCGACCGTTGCAGTATGGCCAAACTGCTCCAGCACCGCAGTGATGCGCGGATCACGAAGCAGACGATCGGTAGCGGGGATCTGGCTGTAGAGGGAATGATGAGTAGTCATGAATGCGCCTGGCGAGTAAATATCTTCCCCCCTCCCGACGGGAGAGGGAGTTAACATGTGGGGGGATTGTACCGCCTCCCGCCAGGAAGTGTTATAACCCGCATCAAGCCTTTGGTGGTTCAGTCCGGGCGAAACTTTCGCGCTGGAAGAGCGTCTCCGCCAGTTTGACCAGCAGCGGACGATCCACACACCAGCCCGGCGAGACGCGGCGGAAATTAAGGTAGCCAATGGCGCAGGCGATGGCGATCGTCGCCAGATTCAGGCTATCGCTCTGAATTTTCCCGTCGCGGATCAGCTGTTCGCACATATCCAGGCTGCGGCTGATTTTTTCGCGCTGGCGCAGCAGCTCATTTTCTGACTGCTGGGCGGCGGGCCTTGCCTGCTCGCGTACGGACGTTAATGCCGCATCCATAATGCCATCCGCCAGGGCTTCAATTTGCTTCATCGCCAGCGCCGCTTTTGGATCCGCCGGCAGCATGGCTGGCGCAACGCCAAGCAGCTCGATGTACTCCGCAATGATCGGGGAATCAAACCAGTAGTCGCCCTCGTCCGTTACCAGCGCCGGGACTTTCCCCAGCGGGTTGTACTGCGCAACGCCGTTCTCTGCGTGGTACGGTTGTTCATTTACGAATTCAAATTCAATCCCTTTCTCCAGCAGGAGAATCGAAATCTTACGCACGAAAGGACTGGTATAACTGCCGATGAGTTTCATTGCTTATCCTTAATGCCCATAAAGAGGTCAGTATGGATCAAGCCGTGAAAAAAGGCAGGTGTACGTATCGCATTCCTGCCGTGAGGGGATACGGGAGAAATCTGCATAAAAATATTTTGTGAATCAAATCACAATCTGGAAACAAACAACCAACTTAACATTGTGATATTAATCACAAAACAGTCCTCATTTTGGCGTAATTCTGAGCAATGTATTTTTTTTACACACCCATTATGTGATCGCGATCACTTCATTAATATCCTCACCCCCTACATTCATGTGATTCAGATCACACAAAATTCCGCTGTCTGGACAGTTGAACGATTCAGTGCCAGATTTCACAGCATCAGAACAGGGCCCGGCTACCTCTGCCGCCGCACATTAACGATAAACCTCGGGCCACAAGCCTAAGCGTAAACATAAGAAGGGGTGTTTTATGTCATCCGATTTCAAGATCAAAGTGCAAAGCTTTGGTCGTTTCCTCAGCAACATGGTGATGCCAAATATCGGCGCGTTTATCGCGTGGGGTATTATCACCGCATTATTTATTCCGACAGGGTGGTTGCCTAACGAAACGCTGGCGAAACTTGTTGGCCCAATGATTACGTACCTGCTGCCGCTGCTCATCGGTTATACCGGTGGTCGTCTGGTGGGCGGTGACCGTGGTGGTGTCGTGGGTGCCATCACAACCATGGGGGTAATTGTCGGTGCGGATATGCCGATGTTCCTCGGTGCGATGATTGCCGGTCCTCTGGGCGGCTGGGCGATCAAGAAATTTGACGTCTGGGTTGATGGCAAGATCAAATCCGGCTTCGAAATGCTGGTGAACAACTTCTCCGCGGGCATCATCGGGATGATCCTCGCGATTCTGGCGTTCCTCGGCATTGGTCCTGCGGTTGAAGTGCTCTCCAAACTGCTGGCGGCGGGCGTTAACTTCATGGTGGCGCACGACATGCTGCCGCTGGCGTCTATCTTCGTTGAACCGGCGAAAATCCTGTTCCTGAACAACGCCATCAACCACGGTATCTTCTCACCGCTGGGTATCCAGCAGTCACACGATCTCGGCAAGTCCATCTTCTTCCTGATTGAAGCGAACCCGGGTCCGGGTATGGGCGTTCTGCTGGCGTACATGTTCTTTGGTCGCGGCAGCGCGAAACAGTCTGCTGGCGGCGCGGCGATCATTCACTTCCTGGGCGGTATTCACGAAATTTACTTCCCGTATGTGCTGATGAACCCACGTCTGATCCTGGCCGTTATCCTTGGCGGTATGACCGGCGTGTTCACCCTGAGCGTACTGGGCGGTGGTCTGGTGTCTCCTGCTTCTCCAGGCTCTATTCTGGCGGTGCTGGCGATGACCCCGAAAGGCGCCTACTTCGCGAACATCGCGGCGATCTGTGCGGCCATGGCCGTCTCCTTCGTGGTCTCCGCTATCCTGCTGAAAACCAGCAAGGTGAAAGAAGACGACGATATCGAAGCGGCAACCCGTCGTATGCATGACATGAAAGCCGAATCCAAAGGCGCAACGCCGCTGGCGGCGGGTGATGTCTCTAACGACCTGAGCCACGTGCGTAAAATTATCGTGGCCTGTGATGCCGGTATGGGCTCCAGCGCAATGGGTGCGGGCGTGCTGCGTAAGAAAGTGCAGGATGCGGGTCTGACCAACATCTCCGTGACCAACAGCGCGATTAACAACCTGCCGCCGGACGTTGACCTGGTGATCACGCACCGCGATCTGACCGAGCGCGCTATGCGTCAGGTGCCGCAGGCGCAGCACATTTCCCTGACAAACTTCCTCGACAGCGGCTTGTACACCAGCCTGACAGAACGTCTGGTTGCGGCCCAGCGCCATGAAGATAACGAAGTGAAAGTGCGCACCAGCCTGCAAGACAGCTTCGACGAGAGCAACGCGCATCTGTTCAAACTGGGCGCAGAAAACATCTTCCTTGGCCGCACGGCGACCAATAAAGAAGAGGCCATTCGCTTCGCCGGTGAGCAGCTGGTGAAAGGCGGCTACGTTCAGCCGGAATACGTTGAGGCGATGCTGGAGCGTGAAAAGCTGACCCCAACCTACCTGGGTGAATCCATCGCGGTTCCACACGGTACGGTGGAAGCCAAAGACCGCGTGCTGAAAACCGGCGTGGTGTTCTGTCAGTATCCTGACGGCGTGCGCTTCGGTGAAGAAGAGGACGACATCGCCCGTCTGGTGATTGGTATCGCCGCTCGCAACAACGAGCATATCCAGGTGATTACCAGCCTGACCAACGCGCTGGATGACGAAACGGTTATTGAGCGTCTGGCCAACACCACCAGCGTTGAAGAAGTTCTGGCTCTGCTTAACAAGTAACAGCGCCTCTTCCCTCTCCCCCCGGGGAGAGGGCTAGGGTGAGGGGAAAACGTTCCTCACCCCAGCCCTCTCGGGTAAAAACATTGATGAAGGTTAACACTATGAAAGCATTACATTTTGGCGCAGGTAATATCGGTCGTGGCTTTATCGGTAAACTGCTGGCAGACGCAGGCATTACCCTGACATTCGCCGATGTGAATCAGGTGGTTCTGGATGCCCTGAATGCCCGTCATAGCTATCAGGTTCACGTGGTGGGTGAAAACGAACAGGTTGAAACGGTCTCTGGCGTCAACGCGGTAAGCAGCATTGGCGACGACGTGATTGACCTCATCGCAAGCGTTGATCTGGTCACCACAGCCGTGGGTCCGGTGGTGCTTGAGCGTATCGCCCCGGCGGTCGCGAAAGGCCTGGCGAAGCGTAAAGCACAAGGCGTTGAAACGCCGCTGAACATCATCGCCTGTGAAAACATGGTGCGCGGCACCACGCAGCTGAAAGGCCACGTTCTGGCCGCTGTGGCTGAGGAAGATAAAGCCTGGGTTGAAGCGCACGTTGGTTTTGTGGATTCCGCCGTTGACCGCATCGTTCCGCCATCAGAATCCGCCACCAACGACCCGCTGGAAGTAACCGTGGAAACCTTCAGCGAGTGGATCGTTGATAAAACTCAGTTTAAGGGCGCGCTGCCGACCATTCCGGGAATGGAATTAACCGATAACCTGATGGCATTTGTCGAACGTAAACTCTTCACGCTGAACACCGGGCATGCTATAACCGCGTACCTCGGGAAATTGGCCGGTCATCAGACGATTCGTGACGCGATCCTCGATGAGAACATCCGTGCGGTGGTCAAAGGGGCAATGGAAGAGAGCGGCGCGGTGCTGATCAAACGCTACGGTTTTGATGCTGATAAACACGCAGCATACATCCAGAAAATCCTCGGTCGTTTTGAAAACCCGTATCTGAAAGATGACGTTGAGCGCGTGGGTCGTCAGCCGCTGCGTAAACTGAGCGCGGGCGACCGCCTGATTAAACCGCTGCTGGGCACGCTGGAATACGGTCTGCCGCACGCTAACCTGGTGAAGGGAATCGCTGCCGCAATGCACTACCGCAGCGAGCAGGACCCGCAGGCGATTGAGCTGGCTCAGCTGATTGATAACAAAGGCGCACAGGCTGCGCTGGCGCAGATTTCCGGTCTGGATGCCAACAGTGACGTGGTTGCGGAGGCGGTCAGCGCATACAACGCAACCAAATGATGCAGAGTCCGGCGCAGGTTAGCCTGCGCCCGAATAACAGATTGTCAGATATGCAGGCAATAATGGAACAAACCCAGGCCTTTGAAAATCGTGTGCTTGAGCGTCTGAATGCTGGCAAAACCGTACGAAGTTTCCTGATCGCCGCCGTCGAGCTGTTAACCGAGGCGGTGAACATTCTGGTGCTTCAGGTGTTTCGCAAAGACGACTACGCGGTAAAGTATGCTGTAGAACCGTTACTGGACGGAGACGGACCGCTGGGCGATTTATCGGTACGGCTGAAGCTGATTTACGGTCTTGGCGTGCTCAACCGTCAGGAGTATGAAGACGCCGAGCTGTTAATGGCGCTGCGCGAAGAGCTCAATCATGACGGCAATGAGTACACCTTCACCGATGATGAGATCCTGGGGCCCTTCGGCGAACTGCACTGCGTAGCCGCGCTCCCTCCCGCACCTCAGTTTGATGACAGCGACCCAGAGCTGTACATGATGCAAAAGCTGCGTTATCAACAAGTTGTCCGCTCCACCATGGTGCTTTCCCTGACTGAGCTGATTTCTAAAATCAGCTTAAAAAAAGCGTTTCAGAAGTAAGCCCGCACACATTGGTGTATCCTTCCCTGTAAATTCCCCGTTTTCAGAGTTATTTGTCATGAAAGAAGTCGAAAAGAACGAAATTAAACGCCTGAGCGACCGTCTGGATCTGATCCGCCATCAGATGGCTGGCCTCTCCCTTGTTGATTCCGCCGAGAAATATGCCGAGCTGGAAAAAGAGTCCGTGAAGCTGGAGGCGGAAATTGAGCGCCTGCGCGATGTGAAAGGCCAGAAGCTGAGTAAAGAGGCGCAGAAGCTGATGAACATGCCGCATCGCCGCGCGATCACCAAAAAAGAGCAGGCCGACATGGGCAAGCTGAAGAAAAGCGTCCGTGGCCTGGTGGTGGTGCACCCGATGACTGAGCTTGGCCGCGAAATGGGCCTGAAAGAGATGACGGGTTTTAGTAAGACCGCGTTCTGATCGCTCTCCCCTGCCGCTGCGCAGGGGAAACTCAGTTGTAAATCAGGTTAAACGTGGCCATCGCATCCGCTTTTCCCGCCGTTACGTTCTCTTCCGTCTGAATGTAATGCGCATCAAACCAGAAGGTCTGCGTCTGGTTATCCCCTACCTGGCCAAGCGCTGACACCTGCGGGGTGTTCCACGATACCACCTGCCCCTGAACCGAACCGGTATTGTCACCGTAAAGCAGTTCGATCCCGACACCGCTGGCGCTATCCTCCTGCTTCGTCAACGCCAGCGCCCGATCGTTGCCCGGCGTGGTATCGCCAAAGAAACCCATCTTAACCGCCGTGTTATTTTCACAGGTCACCGGAATGCTGAAGCGTCCGCCTCCGGCACGGGAGCCGATGCCGTGAAATTCACGCTGGCTCACGCTCCCCATGGGAACAAGAATGCTGCGAGAGCCCACTGAGCAGCTGGTACGCCTGACGATGAAGCTGGCGAGATGAATCTGTACTGGTGTCGCCACGTTGGTGGCGCTGGCTTGATTTTCTCCCGCCTGCAATATCAGCGATCCGACATTTTGCTCCTGGGAGTTGGCGTTATCGTCAGGCATGGGGCTGGTCGTCGGGATTTTGTAAAACACCACCCAGAACTGCAATTTATACGTTGGGGCGCTGGCAAAGGCAGGATTCTGTGAGGCATCGCAGATACGCCGGGACTCGTTGCCGTCTACCGGGCTGGTGCCGTCAATATACTGTACGGCATCCGCACCACAGTACTGCTGCTCGCGGAACCCGAGCGCGTAGCCGATGCCGTCAATCTGGGTTTTGTAGACGTGCCGCGACGCACCGTCTTCCCCCACCACGGTGCCGACGGGGTTATCCAGCTCGACAAATCCGATACTACGCCAGGGGTCACTACCGCCATCACAGTTGTAGAAGTCTTGCCCGGTAGACTGTATCGGCGCGGAAACCGGCGTCCAATCCGCGGTGCCGGGAGCATATCCAATGGCGTAGGGTACCTGGACAACCCACTGATCGCGCGTGGTGCGGCAGGGCGAGGCCTGAGCGTGCGCATGAAAACTCAGCATGCCAAAAAGCGAAAGAAGGCTCAGATAGAAAAACCAGTGAATAAAACGACGCATGATATTCCTCTAATGGCACTCAACGGACAGCGTGGCGATACCGGGGGCCATATGAGCTTTCCCCAGTCTGAAAGGTGTCTGGCATTGCTGCTGCTCCCCGTTTTCATACCAGGTGACGCGCAGGGTGCCGCGCTCTGGTACCCCGCTCAGGTAGGCCTGACCGCCGTCAGCGACCATGCTTCGGTTTGCAGAATGGCGGTTCTGCTCCACCACTTCAGCCTGCGCGCCAAACGGCAACGGTTCGCCGTGGTAGCGCAGGGAAAACAGAACGCGATAACCAATGTGGGTTGTGTAATTGGCCAGCACCACCGCGCCGCTGGTGGGAATGAGCGTCAGACCGCTTTGCTCAATGTCGACGTTCTCACCCAGCGTCGCCGTATCAAGGCTGACGGTATTTTTGCGATACGCCGAGAGCGTTGGCATGACCGCATAGCCGCGGCTGTCGGTATGGATCCCGTTGTAGCCCTCCGGCTCAACGTTCGCCGCGCCGGGCACGCGCAGCAGGGCGACGGTATCGCCCAGCGGCTGGCTAAGCGTGACGCCATACTGCGTGGCGACAACGCCTCCGGCGAGTCCAAGACTCGCGTTGCTACCGTTTCGGCTGTGGTCATAACCGAGGCTGACGTTGCCGTAGCCACCGTTGTATTGCAGCGCCAGGCTGGTGCTGTCGGCCTCTCCCTCACTGGTCTTACTCTGCTGAACGCTGTAATTCAGGTTGCGGTTCGCCAGCGCGCTGCCGTTGAGTGACACCTGCTGCGTGGTCATCCCACGATTGTTGTGGTTGGCGTAGTAACTGACCGAACTGCCCGGCAGCCAGTTGCCAAGCGGAACATTGACGTTAAACGACACGGTGCGATCGGGATGCTGCTCAAGCGCTGAGTCGGTGTAGTCATACCCCGCGCCCCAGGAAATACCCCGCCAGCTGGTGTACCAGCCAATGTGGATGGTTTTATCCTGCCCGGACGTATGCCAGTAATCCTGCATCCATGCCGAGACGCTGAGGCTGCCGAACTGACCCAGCGTCTGTGAAAAAGTGACCTGCGAGCGGCTACGGCGATTATTGAGTTGCAGCTGTTGGCTGTCAGACTGATTCAGTTCACTAAATTCGTAGTAATTGCGCGAGGCATAGCGATAGCTCGCCAGGTTGAAGGCGGTGCCGGTAGCGCTGAAATCTTTCTGGTACTGAATGCGCCACGCCTGCCCCATCGCGCTTTTGCCGTCGGGTAAACGGCTTTTTGCCAGCGTATCATCAATACCCAGCGAGCCAAATGCGCCAAACCCTCTGCCTACGCCAATTGCACCGGCCTGATAGTTGCTCGCCGTACGAAAGCCGCCATACACCGTCATCCTGGAGAGCAGACCGTAGAAGAAAGCGCCTTCAACAAATTCGGGCGAACGCGCATCACCGGAGCCGGAGTGAAATCGTCCTGCATTGAGACTGTATTTCAGGCTGCCCTGGCGTCGCATAAACGGCACCGCAGAATAGGGCTGGGTAAAGACGCGCGTTGAGCCGTCACTTTCCGTGACCGTAACCTGTAGATCGCCACTTTGTGCGCCCGGGAACAGATCGTTAATGATAAATGGCCCGGCGGCCACCCAGGTTTCATAGATCACATAGCCATTTTGCGAAACGGAGACTTTAGCGAAGCTGTGTGCGACGCCGCGGATGGTTGGTGCGAAGCCGCGCTGGCTGTCGGGCAACATGCTTTCGCTTGATGAGAGCTGTACCCCGCGAAACGCCACGCTATCGAAGACGTCGCCTGCGGTCCAGGCATCACCGATCCGTAGCTGGCTGTTAAGACGGCGAATATCCCTGGTCAGCCAGCTACTTTGCGACTGAAAATGGTCGCCGCCCGCGTCGCTGTAGCTCCAGGCCGAGGTGTTACGCAGCCGCCACGCCCCCAGATTGATGCCGTTACGCAGGCTCAGATAGCTGGATGTCGTGACCCCGCTCTGATGACGGGCCTGACCGCCCGACAGACTGTAATCAGTAAATGCCGCCGGGATACCATCGTCCCACTGCGACTGCGGCACGTAGCCACGGCTGCGGTGTTTCATTGCCGCCTGCGGCAGGCTGAGAAAGAGACGCTGCTGGTTGAAATCATAAGAGGTTCGCGCTGCCGGAATAAAATCCTCGAGGTGCGTGAACGTTTCTCCCTCCTGCAACCGGGAGAATGCAGGAATGGCCCCTACATTTACGCCAAGCGCTTCCAGCAGCGATACGCTAAAAACGGGTTGCAGGCTGCCTTTCTCATTGACGAAGGTGATCTCCTGATGCCGCTCCTCGCGTCCGTTAATCTCCAGCGTCACGAGCCAGGTGCCTGGCATCTGCCCGCCCTTTTCAGAGAAATAGTGCAGATCCGCCGTTTTCTGTTCAGTAGAGGAAAGCTCCAGCGCGGCGGGATCAAAGTAATCCTCGGCCATCCCCGTGCAGCTGAAGCTAAGCAGCAACACCGAAAGCGGCGCGTAACAAAACAGGCGAAAAGGCATGGTCTTAAAGAGGCTGGGTGTGGGTGGCGGTGATGGCACCAAAATCATTAATAGCCGACCAGTTTACGCCCCCGGAGGCGGACACAGGCCATTCCCGGGTTTCCCCTGGACCGATCATGCCCGGCTGCTCAATTTTATGCCCGCCAACGGTCAGCCGATAAAAAGAGACGTAGTATGGCGTCGGGTTAGCGGCCTTAAGCCCTTTTCCCGTTCGCGAAAACGTTATTTTCTGCCAGGCCGTGGCGGCGTCCCCTTCAGGTTGTCCGGGCGGTAGAATATTTTAAATTTCGATTTGACGTTTACCTGTAATTCGTTGCTGCTCTCTTTTGGCTTTGGCGCTATCGCTTTAATATCGAGCCAGAATACAGATTCACGATCTGTGGGCAGCGGAGCGCCGGTATATTGAATACGCAGCGTGTTGGTCTGCTCCGGATCAAGTCTGAACAGAGGTGGTGTGACAATAAATGGCGCAGCGTTATTTTTATCCGGCCCATCGCCTTCAACCCACGACTGAATAAGATAGGGAACCGCACTTTCCATATTAGAAACAGAAAATGCCACCTCCTTGCTGTTTTGCGGGTATACGATCCGTGTTCCCCCCATTACAACGCCAGCAGAAACTGACGCAGAACTAACCATTAATGCAGTGAGCATAATATACGATAAACGTTTCATCATTATTATCTCTGGAGGTGGCTGACAGTGAAATCAGTTATAAACCATCAGGAAGTTGGATACGGCGTTAACATCGCCGGCGTTGATTTCCGTGCCATCTTTGTCAAGTGCGGCATAGAAAGTTAATTCAGCATTGCCTTCATCATCCGGTGCGGTTGTTTCAGATACCGTACCCGGTTTAATCGCCGTGCTGCGATCGCTGTTATAAAGCTTCACGCCGACACCCGTCGCCATACCTTCACCTGGCGTAACCTGAAGCAGTGTGTCATTCACCGTATCTTTGGTTCCGTCAAACAGTACCGCAACCGATTCAACCGTCTCCGGGCAGTTTTCCACGTTGATTTTGAACTCGCGCGGCGTCGTTTCGTTGTGATCGTCAAAGTAGCTTTTTGCCCACGCCCCAAGGTCTACCGTTTTGTTTTTAGAGGCCGGAGTAATATCACAGGAAATAAGGGTAATCTTCCCGGTAAAATTGATCACCCCGCCCGTACTTTGCGAACCCGCACCGGTATCCAGAGAAGCATTAACGCCAGAATCACTGCTTGCCAGTACTGATTGAGAAGATAACAGCAGCCCCGCCGCGGCAATCGCCAGCGCCACATTTTTGATTTTCATTTGGAACACTTTCCCCTCTGTAAATTAAACAGATATAGACTTGTTGTACCAGGTACAATAACCGCTATAAGGATTTAAAAACGCCACCGAAAGGTTTTTAGCAGAATGGGTGACGCGACCTTATAGAATAAAGCAGGGTCCATCCCATGGTGATAATCCGTATATTTTCAGAAGGCCATACACAGATATCCTTCAACTGAGGAATGACTTCTGGCCGAAAATAACACTGAATACGTTGTGGTTAGTAATAAATTTAAAATCTTCTGTTACGTTGCTTCTGAATAAATAGTAAATCAAATGCCTTTTAACGTCTACGCATTGAAAAGCAATATGCCGCGTCTGTAAACACTCAGAAATTAACACTCAACTAACAAATTTAACCCCTTTCGATTGCCCTAATAATTATTAATCTGCTTTTAATACCGCAACTAAATTACAAGAGAGTCAACTGATCATTGTTTGATCAATTTATTTCAGAATATTATTAGCCAAAAAATGTCTGTTCAGCGCAAAATTCTTACCCTTTATCCTGAAAAACCGCAATTGAACAGGATATTTCCTTATCGATCATCAATTGATCGTTTGTAATACACTGTTAAAATCTATATGTGAAATTTACCTTAATTAAAATTTTTTGCTACAGCTTAGATTTCGCATTTTTAACCAAAAAAAATTTTTATTTATAGGAAATATATCACTATGCTCACACATATACAGCTTCTCAAAAACACAAATAAAACAAACAAACCTCATTCAATTCACGCAATATTATCACCTCTCCTTTTTATATAACCTCTTTTACGCGCCGTATCTGCTTAAAAGGCGAATGTAAGGCTCTCCACCTGACCACCGCTCCCAATGCACACGGTGATTTGATTTTGCGGGTTTGGTCCTACCAATCACGTACAAAGCTATCCATCGTTCACAATTTCGATGCTCCACTTCACAAAACAATTGCTGAATAGCAACACTTGGTTAACCATTTGTTGTCATTAACCCTACATCACAATATTGGAAGGACCACTTTTACACTAAGTGTGACGCAGAGATGAGCAGAGACTCACCCGACGAACACTGTGTGGTCCTCAGGAGACCTGCATGAGCCTCTGGCAACAAAACTACGATCCGGCCGGAAATATCTGGCTGTCGAGCCTGATCGCATCGCTACCGATCCTGTTTTTCTTCTTTGCGCTGATTAAGCTCAAGCTGAAGGGCTACCTCGCCGCGACGTATACCGTTGCCATCGCCCTGATGGTGGCGTTGTTCTTCTACAAAATGCCGGTCGATCGCGCGCTGGCCTCCGTCGTCTATGGCTTCTTCTACGGACTGTGGCCGATTGCGTGGATCATCATCGCCGCCGTCTTTGTCTACAAAATCTCGGTCAAAACCGGGCAGTTCGACATTATTCGCTCGTCGATTCTCTCCATCACGCCGGACCAGCGTTTGCAGATGCTGATCGTCGGCTTCTCCTTCGGAGCATTTCTGGAAGGGGCGGCAGGATTCGGCGCACCGGTGGCCATCACCGCCGCCCTGCTGGTCGGTCTGGGCTTTAACCCGCTGTATGCCGCTGGCCTGTGCCTGATTGTGAATACCGCCCCGGTGGCGTTTGGCGCGATGGGCATTCCTATTCTGGTGGCGGGCCAGGTGACCGGGCTGGACAGCTTCGAGATCGGCCAGATGGTGGGCCGCCAGCTGCCGTTCCTGACCATTATCGTGCTGTTCTGGATCATGGCGATTATGGACGGCTGGCGCGGCGTGAAGGAGACCTGGCCTGCGGTGATGGTAGCGGGCGGTTCGTTCGCCATTGCCCAGTATCTCAGCTCCAACTTCCTCGGCCCGGAACTGCCGGACATCATCTCTTCCCTGATGTCGCTGGTCTGTCTGACGCTGTTCCTGAAACGCTGGCAGCCGGTACGTATCTTCCGCTTTGCTGACATGGGCGCATCACACGTGGATCAGACGCTGGCGCGCACCGGCTATACCGCCGGACAGATTGTGCGCGCGTGGTCACCGTTCCTGTTCCTGACCGCCACCGTGACGCTGTGGAGCATTCCGCCGTTTAAAGCCCTGTTCGCCCCGGGCGGCGCGCTGTACGACATGGTGATTAATATCTCCGTGCCGTTCCTCGACAAAATGGTCGCCCGTATGCCGCCGGTGGTACACGACGCCACGCCGTATGCGGCAGTGTTTAAGTTCGACTGGTTCTCAGCCACCGGCACGGCCATCCTGTTTGCCGCTATCCTTTCCGTAGTGTGGCTGCGCATGAAGCCTGCCGCCGCGGTGCAGACCTTTGCGGCGACGATTAAAGAGCTGATGCTGCCGATTTACTCCATCGGCATGGTGCTGGCGTTCGCGTTTATTTCGAACTACTCCGGCCTGTCGTCGACGCTGGCGTTAGCGCTGGCGCATACCGGCCACGCGTTTACCTTCTTCTCGCCGTTCCTCGGCTGGCTGGGGGTGTTCCTGACCGGTTCAGATACGTCATCTAACGCCCTGTTTGCCGCCCTACAGGCCACAGCCGCGCAGCAGATTGGTGTCTCGGACGTGCTGCTGGTCGCCGCGAACACCACCGGCGGCGTGACCGGGAAGATGATCTCACCGCAGTCCATCGCCATTGCCTGTGCCGCGGTGGGGCTGGTAGGCAAAGAGTCGGATCTGTTCCGCTTTACCGTTAAACACAGCCTGATATTTACCTGCATGGTGGGCGTGATCACCACATTGCAGGCCTATGTCTTAACCTGGATGATTCCATGATAGTGATGCCCAGACGCCTGTCCGACGAGATTGCCACTCGCGTACGGGCGCTGATAGAAGAACAACAGCTGGAAGCGGGCATGAGATTGCCCGCCGAGCGTCAGCTTGCCGCCCAGCTTGGCGTGTCGCGCAATTCACTGCGCGAGGCGCTGGCGACGCTGGTCAGCGAAGGGGTGCTGCTGAGCCGTCGAGGCGGCGGCACCTTCGTGCGCTGGCAGCATGACGACTGGTCCGAACAAAACATCGTGCAGCCGCTTAAGACGCTGATGGAAAACGACCCGGACTACAGCTTTGACATCCTCGAAGCGCGTCACGCCATCGAAACCAGCACCGCGTGGCATGCGGCGATGCGGGCAACCGAGGCCGACAAAGAGAAGCTCAAAGCCTGCTTTGAGGCCACGCAAAGCAGCGACCCGGACATCGCCTCCCAGGCGGACGTGCGTTTTCACCTCGCGATTGCCGAGGCCTCGCACAACGTGGTTCTGCTGCAAACCATGCGCGGGTTCTTCGACCTGCTGCAATCCTCCGTGAAGCAGAGCCGCCAGCGCATGTATCTGGTGCCGCCGGTATTTGCCCAACTGACCGAACAGCACGAGGCGGTGCTCAACGCCATTCTGGCCGGTGATGCCGAGGCCGCGCGCAAGGCGATGATGGCGCATCTCGGCTTCGTGCATACCACCATTAAACGATTCGATGAAGATCAGGCCCGACAGGCGCGTATTACCCGTCTGCCTGGCGAGAGTGATATTTCCAGGGAGAACAAAGCATGATTATTTCCGCAGCCAGTGACTATCGCGCCGCGGCACAGCGCATTTTGCCGCCATTCCTGTTCCACTACATTGACGGCGGGGCGTACGCCGAATATACCCTGCGCCGCAACGTGGAGGACCTGTCGGAAGTGGCCCTGCGCCAGCGCGTGCTGAAGAATATGTCTGACCTGAGCCTTGAGACGAAGCTGTTTAACGAGACGCTCTCCATGCCGGTGGCGCTTGCGCCCGTCGGCTTATGCGGCATGTATGCCCGCCGGGGCGAAGTGCAGGCCGCCGCCGCCGCAGATGCCAAAGGCATCCCGTTTACCCTTTCCACCGTGTCCGTCTGCCCGATTGAAGAGGTCGCCCCGACCATCAAGCGCCCGATGTGGTTCCAGCTCTACGTCCTGCGCGATCGCGGTTTTATGCGTAACGCCCTTGAGCGCGCCAAAGCGGCAGGCTGCTCAACGCTGGTCTTTACCGTCGATATGCCCACGCCCGGCGCCCGCTACCGTGATGCGCACTCCGGCATGAGCGGTCCGAACGCCGCGATGCGCCGCTACTGGCAGGCGGTGACGCACCCGCAGTGGGCGTGGGATGTCGGCGTGAATGGCCGTCCGCACGATCTGGGCAATATTTCGGCCTACCTGGGTAAACCGACCGGGCTGGAAGATTACATCGGCTGGCTGGCGAACAACTTCGATCCATCCATCTCCTGGAAAGACCTGGAGTGGATCCGCGAATTCTGGGACGGCCCGATGGTGATCAAAGGGATCCTCGATCCGGAAGATGCGCGCGACGCGGTGCGTTTTGGCGCCGATGGGATCGTGGTCTCTAACCATGGTGGCCGCCAGCTTGACGGGGTGCTCTCCTCCGCCCGCGCCCTGCCAGCCATTGCCGATGCGGTGAAAGGCGATATTGCGATTCTGGCCGACAGCGGCATCCGTAACGGGCTGGACGTGGTGCGCATGATTGCCCTGGGCGCAGACAGTGTGCTGCTGGGCCGTGCTTACCTGTACGCGCTGGCCACCAGCGGCCAGGCGGGCGTGGCGAATCTGCTGAACCTGATCGAGAAAGAGATGAAGGTGGCGATGACCCTGACCGGTGCGAAAACAATCGGTGAAATCAGCAAAGACTCTCTGGTGCAGGAGCTCAGTAAGCTGCCCGCGGCGCTGGCCCCCCTTTCTCAAGGAAACGCGGCCTGATCTCCCCCGGTTAGCCTCCCCTTCTTCCGCGCCCGGCTTTACCCTCGGGCGCTTTTTTTGTCGAAAATAACACCTGCGTAACATTCTGGATAAGAAAATTTGACACAGCCTGCCCTCCGCAATTGTATAGACAAGCAAATACAAGAACACAAAAACAACATCACATCGGAGGGGAACGTATGACGTATTCAGGTCGGGTGGATATTCAGCAGGTGATCGATGAGAGTCCTTTTTCAGGGTTTCACTGGCTTCTTATTGTGCTGGGCTTTCTGGTGTTGGCGATCGATGGGTTTGATACCGCCGCGATGGGTTACATTGCGCCTACGCTGTCGGCGGAGTGGGGAATACATAAACAGGATCTGGGGCCGGTGTTGAGTGCGGCGCTACTGGGGCTGTCGCTGGGAGCTCTTATTGCAGGTCCGGTATCGGACCGTATGGGACGCAAGCGCGTACTGGTCTTTTCATGCCTGTTCTTCGGCCTGGCGAGCCTGGGCACGGCCTGGGCGCAAAGTCTGAATACCCTGACGCTGTGGCGATTTCTGACCGGTCTCGGGCTGGGCGCCGCGATGCCTAACGCCATCACGCTGATCTCAGAGTTTGCCCCCCAGCGCTGCCGCGCCATGGCAATTAACACCATGTACTGCGGCTTTCCGCTGGGTGCGGCGGGCGGCGGGGCGATCTCGTCCTGGCTTATCCCTCACCATGGCTGGCGAAGCGTGCTGCTGACCGGCGCGATTGCGCCGCTGATTTTAACGGTGCTGCTGGCGCTGCTGTTGCCGGAGTCGGTGAAGTTTCTGGTGCAGCGCGGGAAAGACGTCGCGCAGGTTCGCCGCATCGCCAGCCGGTTCGCCCGCAGCACGCTGGATAGCGTCACAGGCTTTTTCCTGGCGGAGGAGAAGGTCGCGTCGAAAAAAGGCAGCGTGTCGCAGCTGTTTTCCATGCCCTGGCTGCCCGGCACCCTGATGCTGTGGGTCACCTACTTTATGGGACTGGTGATTTATTACGTCCTGCTGAGCTGGATGCCAACGCTGATGCAGGGGATGGGGTATGCGCTGGCGGAATCCGCCTGGCTCACCTCGCTGTTCACTTTCGGCGGCACCGCTGGCATTCTGCTCGCGGGCTGGATGATGGACCGCTGGGAAGCGCACAAGGTGGTCGCGTGTGGTTTCGTGCTGACGATGGGCCTGATTCTTTTACTCGGCATTGAGCATAATCATATCACCCTGTTTGGCGGGTTAATCTTCCTGATGGGGATCGCGATGAACGGCGCGCAGTCGGGGATGCAGACCCTGGCCGCCACCTTTTACCCTACCGAGTGCCGCGCGACGGGTATCGCCTGGATGCAGGGGATCGGCCGCTTCGGCGGCGTGGCGGGCACCATGACCAGCGCCCAGCTTCTCTCCATGCAGTGGCAGGCGGACAGTATTTTGATGATCCTCAGCGTGCCTGCTCTCGTGGCCGCGGCGGCAACCGTCTACAAAATGCTGTATAGCCGCTCGCAGGAGCCGGGCGTCGCCTAGTCCCTCTCTTTTCTGCTATTCTGCCCCCCGCAATTAAGGGGGCAGCATGCTTAACATCGTCTTATTCGAACCAGAAATCCCACCCAATACCGGCAATATCATCCGCCTGTGCGCCAACACCGGTTTTCGTCTGCACATCATTGAGCCGATGGGCTTTACGTGGGACGACAAACGTCTGCGCCGCGCGGGGCTGGACTACCATGAGTTTACTGCCGTCGTTCGTCATCACGATTACGCCGCGTTTCTGGACGCAGAGAAGCCGCAGCGCATGTTCGCCCTGACCACCAAAGGCACGCCAGCGCATAGCGCCGTAAGCTATCAGGACGGAGATTATCTGATGTTTGGTCCGGAAACCCGCGGCCTGCCGGCCACCATTCTGGATGCCCTGCCCGCTGAGCAAAAAATTCGTATTCCGATGATGCCGGACAGCCGCAGCATGAACCTGTCGAATGCGGTGTCGGTGGTGGTGTATGAGGCGTGGCGCCAGCTGGGTTATCCCGGCGCGATACTGCGTAGCTAAAACAGTTCGGGTGGCTTGCGCCACCCGATTGTCTTTTTAGTCTGCTACTGCGATACGTTTCATATCGGTCATGTAGCCACGAAGTTTCTGGCCCACTTTCTCGATTTCGTGACTGCGAATCGCTTCATTAACGTCACGAAGCTGCGCGTTATCAACCGCACCTTCCGCAATCGCTTTACCCAGATCGCCTGCTTGCAGGGTAGTCATGAACTCTTTCAGCAGCGGTACGCAGGCGTAAGAGAACAGATAGTTACCGTACTCGGCGGTATCGGAGATCACCACGTTCATCTCATACAGACGCTTACGGGCGATGGTGTTTGCGATCAGCGGCAGCTCGTGCAGCGATTCATAGTACGCAGATTCTTCAATGATGCCGGAATCCACCATGGTTTCGAACGCCAGCTCAACGCCCGCTTTCACCATCGCGATCATCAGTACGCCTTTATCGAAGTACTCCTGCTCGCTGATTTTACCCTCGAACTGTGGTGCCGTTTCGAACGCGGTTTTACCGGTCTCTTCGCGCCAGGTCAGCAGTTTCTTATCGTCATTCGCCCAGTCCGCCATCATGCCGGAAGAGAACTCGCCGGAGATGATGTCGTCCATGTGTTTCTGGAACAGCGGTGCCATGATGGTTTTCAGCTGTTCAGAGAGTGCGAACGCGCGCAGTTTTGCCGGATTGGACAGACGGTCCATCATCAGCGTAATGCCGCCCTGCTTCAGCGCTTCGGTGATGGTTTCCCAGCCGAACTGAATCAGTTTTTCCGCGTATGCCGGGTCGGTGCCCTCTTCCACCAGCTTGTCGAAGCACAGCAGAGAACCCGCCTGGAGCATGCCGCACAGAATGGTCTGCTCGCCCATCAGGTCAGATTTCACTTCCGCAACGAAGGAAGATTCCAGTACGCCCGCACGATGGCCGCCGGTGGCCGCTGCCCAGGCTTTGGCAATCGCCATGCCTTCGCCTTTCGGATCGTTTTCCGGGTGAACGGCGATCAGCGTCGGTACGCCGAAACCACGTTTGTACTCTTCGCGCACTTCGGTGCCCGGGCACTTCGGTGCCACCATCACTACGGTGATGTCTTTACGGATCTGCTCGCCCACTTCAACGATGTTGAAGCCGTGGGAGTAACCCAGCGCAGCGCCGTCTTTCATCAGCGGCTGTACGGAACGCACAACGTCTGAGTGTTGCTTGTCTGGCGTCAGGTTAACCACCAGGTCCGCCTGCGGGATCAGCTCTTCGTAGGTACCTACTTTGAAGCCGTTTTCGGTCGCTTTACGCCAGGAAGCGCGCTTTTCAGCAATCGCTTCTTTGCGCAGGGCGTAGGAGATATCCAGCCCGGAGTCGCGCATGTTCAGGCCCTGGTTCAGACCCTGTGCGCCACAGCCAACAATGACCACTTTTTTACCCTGAAGGTAGCTCGCGCCATCGGCAAATTCATCGCGCGCCATGAAGCGGCATTTGCCCAGCTGCGCCAGCTGCTGGCGCAGATTCAGTGTATTAAAGTAGTTAGCCATGGGTGATACCTCGTGATGTTGTGTGTCTTATTGTTCGGTTCGCGTTTCAGCGAGAATGTACCCACATTACAACAGGAAATTTATTGCGGAAATTGATATATTCACAACGTCACATTGCAATTTATGCAATGTAAAAAGAGGGAGTGGAATCGGTGGATTTACGCGATCTGAAAATGTTCCTGCATCTGGCGGAAAGCCGTCACTTTGGCCGCAGCGCCCGGGCGATGCACGTCAGCCCTTCCACGCTGTCGCGCCAGATCCAGCGCCTTGAGGAAGACCTCGGCCAGCCGCTGTTCGTGCGCGATAACCGCACCGTCACCCTCACGGAAGCCGGTGAAGAGCTGCGCATCTTTGCCCAGCAAACCTTGTTGCAGTACCAGCAGCTGCGGCACACCATCGACCAGCAGGGGCCGTCGCTTTCCGGCGAGCTGCATATTTTCTGCTCCGTGACCGCCGCCTACAGCCATCTTCCCCCCATTCTCGACCGCTTCCGCGCGGAACATCCGTCGGTTGAAATTAAGCTCACCACCGGCGATGCCGCCGACGCGATGGAAAAAGTGGTCACGGGCGAAGCGGATCTCGCGATTGCCGGGAAGCCGGAAACCCTGCCGGGCGCGGTAGCGTTCTCAATGCTGGAGAATCTGGCGGTAGTACTGATTGCCCCGGCGCTGCCCTGCCCTGTGCGCAACCAGGTCTCGGTGGAGAAACCGGACTGGTCGACGGTGCCGTTTATCATGGCCGATCAGGGGCCGGTGCGCCGCCGCATTGAGCTGTGGTTCCGCCGCCAGAAAATCAGCAACCCGTCGATTTACGCCACGGTCGGCGGCCATGAGGCGATGGTGTCGATGGTGGCGCTCGGCTGCGGCGTGGCGCTGCTGCCAGAAGTGGTGCTGGAAAACAGCCCGGAGCCAGTGCGCAATCGCGTGATGATTTTAGAACGCAGCGACGAAAAAACGCCGTTCGAGCTTGGCGTGTGCGCACAAAAAAAGCGGCTGCATGAGCCGCTTATTGATGCGTTCTGGAAGATATTGCCGAACCACTAAAGCCGGGTGGCGCTGCGCTTACCCGGCCTACACGCAGCTCAACCCTTAGCCCGCGAGGAAGAAGCGGAACGCCGGGTTGTGGGTTTCGTCATGGCACTCATAGCCCAGCTCGTTCAGGCGCGTTTCGAAATCCGGCTCGTGCTCGCCCAGCTCGAACGCCGCCAGCACGCGGCCGTAGTCGGTGCCGTGGCTGCGGTAGTGGAACAGAGAAATGTTCCAGTGGGTGCCCAGCGTGTGCAGGAACTTGAGCAACGCGCCCGGCGATTCCGGGAACTCGAAGCTGAACAGGCGTTCCTTGAGCGGCTTGGATGGACGGCCGCCGACCATGTAACGCACGTGCAGCTTCGCCATTTCGTCGTCGGAGAGATCGACCACGCTGTAGCCGCCGTCATGCAGCAGGCTGAGGATCTCTTTGCGCTCCTCCACGCCACGGCTCAGACGCACGCCGACAAATATGCACGCATCTTTGGCATCGGCAAAGCGGTAGTTAAACTCCGTCACCGAACGACCGCCCAGCAGCTGACAGAACTTCAGGAAGCTGCCCTTCTCTTCCGGAATGGTCACCGCCAGCAGCGCTTCACGCTGTTCGCCGAGCTCGCAACGCTCGGACACGTAGCGCAGGCCGTGGAAGTTCACGTTGGCACCGGAAAGCACGTGCGCCAGACGCTCGCCGCGGATGTTGTGCTGCGCGATGTATTTTTTCATGCCCGCCAGCGCCAGCGCGCCGGACGGTTCCGCCACCGCCCGAACGTCTTCGAACAGATCTTTCATCGCCGCGCAGATCGCATCGCTGTCCACCGTGACGATATCGTCGAGATATTCCCGGCACAGGCGGAAGGTTTCGTCGCCAATGCGCTTCACCGCCACGCCCTCGGCAAACAGCCCGACGCGCGGCAGGTCTACCGGATGCCCGGCATCCAGCGCCGCCTTCAGGCAAGCGGAGTCTTCCGCTTCCACGGCAATGACTTTGATCTGCGGCATCAGCTGTTTGATCAGCACCGCCACACCAGCGGCTAAGCCACCGCCGCCCACCGGAACGAAAACGCGGTCGAGATGGGCATCCTGCTGCAACAGTTCCAGCGCCAGCGTACCCTGCCCGGCAATCACCATCGGGTGATCGAACGGCGGGACCCAGGTGAAACCCTGCTGCTGCGCCAGCTCAATCGCTTTGGCTTTCGCTTCGTCAAAATTCGCGCCGTGGAGCAGCACTTCGCCGCCGAACCCGCGCACCGCGTCGACTTTGATATCCGCCGTGGCAACCGGCATCACGATCAGCGCTTTCAGCCCTAAACGGGCCGCGGAGAACGCTACGCCCTGCGCGTGGTTGCCCGCCGACGCGGTAATGACGCCGCGCGCTTTCTGCTCATCCGTCAGCCCGGCCATCATCGCGTAGGCGCCGCGCAGCTTGAAGCTGTGCACCGGCTGCCTGTCTTCGCGCTTCACCAGAATGACGTTGTCGAGGCGCGAGGAGAGTTTGTCCATTTTTTGCAGGGGCGTGACCTGCACGGCTTCATAGACCGGCGCGCGCAGCACCGCTCTCAGGTATTCCGCCCCCTCGGGTGCGGCGGATAAAGGTTGTGACTCGGCCATCATTAGCCCCCAAGTTTAGATTTATCGCGCACCGCGCCTTTATCTGCACTGGTGGCAAGACTCGCGTAAGCGCGCAGGGCGAAGGAGACTTCGCGCTGGCGGTCTTTCGGCGTCCAGGCTTTGTCGCCGCGGGCTTCCTGCGCTTCACGACGGGCCGCAATCTCCTGGTCACTCAGCTTCAGCTGAATGCCGCGGTTCGGAATGTCGATTTCGATCAGGTCGCCATCTTCGATGATCGCGATATTGCCGCCGCTTGCCGCTTCCGGGGAGACGTGGCCAATGGAGAGGCCTGACGTGCCGCCAGAGAAACGACCGTCGGTGATCAGCGCGCAGGCTTTGCCGAGGCCCATCGATTTCAGGAAGGTAGTCGGGTAGAGCATCTCCTGCATGCCCGGACCGCCTTTCGGCCCTTCGTAGCGAATGACCACCACGTCGCCTTCCACCACTTTGCCACCGAGGATAGCGTCTACCGCCTCGTCCTGGCTTTCATACACTTTTGCCGGACCGGTGAATTTGAGAATGCTGTCGTCCACGCCTGCGGTTTTCACAATGCAGCCGTTTTCCGCAAAGTTACCGTACAGCACGGCCAGACCGCCGTCTTTGCTGTAGGCATGTTCCAGCGAGCGGATGCAGCCTTCGGCGCGATCATCATCCAGCGTGTCCCAGCGGCAATCCTGCGAGAACGCCTGCGTGGTGCGAATACCTGCCGGACCGGCGCGGAACATCTTTTTCACCGCGTCGTCTTTGGTCAGCATCACGTCGTACTGGTCCAGCGACTCCGGCAGCGTCAGGCCGAGCACATTTTTCACGTTGCGGTTCAGCAGCCCTGCGCGATCCAGCTCGCCGAGGATACCGATGACACCACCAGCACGATGCACGTCTTCCATATGGTACTTCTGGGTACTCGGCGCGACTTTACACAGCTGCGGCACTTTGCGGGAGAGCTTGTCGATGTCGCTCATGGTGAAGTCGATTTCGGCTTCCTGCGCGGCGGCCAGCAGGTGCAGAACGGTGTTGGTGGAACCGCCCATGGCGATATCCAGCGTCATGGCGTTTTCGAACGCCGCTTTACTGGCGATGTTGCGCGGCAGCGCGCTGGCGTCGTCCTGCTCGTAGTAGCGTTTGGTCAGCTCAACGATGCGCTTGCCCGCGTTAAGGAACAGCTGCTTACGGTCGGCGTGGGTCGCCAGCAGCGAGCCGTTACCCGGCTGAGAAAGGCCCAGCGCTTCGGTCAGGCAGTTCATGGAGTTGGCGGTGAACATCCCGGAACAGGAGCCGCAGGTCGGACACGCGGAGCGTTCCACCTGGTCGCTCTGCTCGTCAGAGACTTTCGGGTCCGCGCCCTGGATCATCGCATCGACCAGGTCGAGCTTGATGATTTTGTCGGAAAGCTTGGTTTTACCCGCTTCCATCGGGCCGCCGGAAACGAAGATCACCGGAATGTTCAGGCGCAGGGAGGCCATCAGCATCCCCGGGGTGATTTTGTCGCAGTTGGAGATACAGACCATCGCATCGGCGCAGTGGGCGTTAACCATGTACTCCACCGAGTCGGCGATCAGCTCGCGCGACGGCAGTGAATAGAGCATCCCCCCGTGGCCCATTGCGATACCGTCATCCACCGCAATGGTGTTGAACTCTTTCGCCACGCCGCCGGAGGCTTCGATTTGCTCGGCAACCAGCTTACCGAGATCGCGCAGGTGTACGTGGCCCGGCACAAACTGGGTGAAGGAGTTCACCACGGCGATAATTGGCTTGCCGAAATCGGCGTCGGTCATTCCGGTGGCGCGCCACAGTGCGCGGGCACCCGCCATATTACGGCCGTGGGTGGTGGTGGCTGAACGATACTTAGGCATGCTTTATTTACTCCCGTCTGACTATTAAATGGGACGGTGCGTGCCGTCCCAAATTTATATTTAGTGATTAACCTGATCCAACCAGCCGTATTTGTCTTCTGTTTCGCCGGTGAACAGGCCGAAGAAGGCTTGCTGAATGCGTTTGGTGACCGGACCACAGCGGCCTTCGCCCACCTGAATGCCGTCGACGCTACGCACCGGTGTAATTTCAGCCGCGGTGCCGGACATGAACACTTCGTCAGCCAGGTACAGGGATTCGCGGGACAGCACCTGCTCGCGTACTTCGATACCCAGATCTTTTGCCAGCTTGATGATGGCGTCGCGGGTGATGCCCGGCAGCGCGGACGAGGTAAACGGCGGGGTGAACAGAATGCCGTCTTTCACTTCAAACAGGTTTTCGCCCGCACCTTCGGAGATGTAGCCATTTACATCGAGCGCGATACCTTCCTGATAGCCGTGACGGCGCGCTTCGCTGCCAACCAGCAGTGAGGAGAGGTAGTTACCGCCCGCTTTAGCCGCGGTCGGGATAGTGTTTGGTGCCACGCGGTTCCAGGAAGAAACCATTGCGTCGATCCCCTGATCCAGTGCTTCCGCGCCCAGGTAGGCGCCCCACGGGAACGCAGCAATGATCACATCGGTGTTATAGCCAGCGGGCGGATTGACACCCATGCCGACATCACCCACGAAGACCAGCGGACGAATATAGGCACTGGTCAGTTTGTTCTGGCGGATCACCTCGCGGCAGGCTTCCATCAGCTCATCAACGCTTTGGGAGACCGGGAAACGATAAATTTTGGCTGAGTCATGCAGACGCTGCATGTGTTCGCGATGGCGGAACACCACTGGTCCTTTGTGAGAATCGTAGCAACGGATGCCTTCAAACACGGAGGTGCCGTAGTGCAGCGCGTGGGACATCACGTGAACTTTCGCGTCTTCCCAGCGAACCATCTCACCATTGAACCAAATGTAATCAGCTTTTTTTGTCGTCATTTTTTCGTCCTGTCACGCTTAAGCGCGGATTTGTTGTGATGTGGTTGTGCTCTGGCAGATGGCAACATGGGCAACGTCTACCAGTTTTGATAACTGACTAAACAGTAAGTCGACCGGCCGCGGGCTGGCAACGGTTAATTCGATACTGATATTTTGTGCATCCGTGGCCGTTTCCATATTCATAGAGCAAATCTGAAAACCACGATGACGCACCACACGCAATACGCGTTCTAACGTTTCCGGGTTGAAGCGAGCCTGCACGGCAACCTGATGTTGCATCATGATAATTTCTCCAGCATTTGTGAGTTACTGGCACCGGGCGGTACCAACGGCCAGACGTTCTCAAGCTCGTCGATTGAGACATGAAGCAGGTATGGCCCTTCGCTTGACAGCATGGTGTCGAGTGCCGCTTCAACCTGGTCTTTACGGGTGATGTGCTGGCCAGGAATGCCGAAGGCGCTGGCCAGGGTGAGGAAATCGGGGTTGTCGGTCAGGGTCGTTTCGCTGTAACGCTCCTGGAAGAACAGCTGCTGCCACTGGCGAACCATTCCCAAACGCTGGTTATCGAGCAAAACGATTTTCAGCGGTAACTGCTTACGCTTCACGGTGCCGAGCTCCTGGACATTCATCATGAAGGAGCCGTCACCGGAGATACAGATAACGGTATCGTTCGGGCGGGCAACCTGTGCGCCCACGGCAGCGGGCAGGCCGAAGCCCATCGTGCCTAAGCCGCTCGAGGTGATGAAGTTCTCCGGGCGGGTGTAGGTCATGTGCTGGGCTGACCACATCTGATGCTGGCCGACATCCGTCGTCACCACGCTGTCTGCGGGTTTGCGGTCGGACAACTGTTTCAACAACAGCGGCGCATAGATGGCCTCGCCGGGGTGATCGTAACGCCAGGCGTGTTCAGCGCGCATATCTGCGGTGTGCTGACGCCATGGGTTGATATCCAGCGGCTGCTCCAGCGCCGGTAAAAGCGCGTTGAGATCGCCCTGCAACGCGACATGCGCCTGACGCAGTTTGTTCATCTCCGCCGGGTCGATGTCCATATGGATCACTTTGGCGTTCGGCGCAAAGGTGTTCAGCTTGCCGGTGACGCGGTCGTCAAAACGGGCGCCGACGGCGATGAGCAGGTCACACTCCTGCACCGCCAGGTTTGCCGCTTTGGTGCCGTGCATCCCTAACATGCCCAAATAGTATGGATAGTCCGCGTCGACCGCGCCCAATCCTTTCAGCGTGCAGGTGGCGGGCATTTGCGTTACTGCGATAAATTCGCGCAGGGCAGGAACAGCCTGCGCCATGCCCACGCCGCCGCCTACATACAGCATCGGCTGTTTCGCCTGCGCCAGCATCTGGCGAGCCTCTTCAACCTCCGCATGGGGAAACACGTCGTCGCTTTCAACGGTGGAGAAGTGCGGTTCCAGATCGCCGAGTGCAACCTGAATATCTTTCGGGATATCTACCAGAACCGGGCCAGGACGGCCAGAGCTGGCAACCTCGAACGCTTCGGCCATCACGCGCGGCAGCTCTTCGAGAGACTGAACGAGGAAGCTGTGTTTGGTGCAGGCAAGCGATAAACCGAGCACATCCACTTCCTGGAAAGCATCGGTGCCGATGAACGGAGAGGCCACCTGGCCGGTGATCGCCACCACGGGTACGGAATCGAGCAGCGCGTCAGCCAGGCCGGTGATCAGGTTCGTTGCGCCCGGACCGGAGGTGGCCATACAGACGCCGGTTTTACCGGTCGCACGGGCATAACCGATGGCGGCCATCGCTGCGCCCTGCTCGTGTCGGCACAAGAGGTGTTCCACGCCGCCGTCATACAGTGCATCGTAAATCGGCATAATTGCGCCACCCGGATAACCGAATACGGTTTCGACTCCCTGCGCGCGCAACGCATGTACTACCCATTGTGCCCCATTCATAGTTAGTTCCCCGTCATAAATCTGGAGAAACAGAATTTTATGCTAGTCGTCATTCTCTGCTCCTCATTTAAGTTTTTTAGTCATAAAAAAACCCCCGGACCTTTCGGTGCGGGGGTCTTAGTTCGTTAAGGCTTGATTTCTAAGCCTTTCCTCGTCCAAGTGCAGCCCCGCACGGTGGGATAATAATCACCACCACGCTAATCACGACCAGGCTAATCACTCGTAGAAGGGCTGTCATTTTCAGTTCTTTTTGCATCTTGTTCGAAGGAATACCTAAAGAGTTACCACAGATATTTCATCTGACACAAGATTTTTTTATGACTCATTTCTGTAGCAGGCGAACTATTTCTTTCAAAATCGTTGTTTTATATAGGGAAAAAATAGAAATGAAGATTATTCATTTTTTTGTCCTGTTTCATCAGGCAAGGCGCGCATGATTTCTTTTCTGCGAGGCCGATTCCACCGACATGTAATGATTACATTTAGGCGCTAAAAGGCTGGAACGAGCGCCGTAATTCAGTGAATTAGCGCTAAACAGGAAAAAATGATGCTGGCATAGTCACCGCCAAGGAGGGCTTATGTCACTGTCAGTTGTTTATACACGCGCGGCCATCGGCGTGAAGGCACCGCTTATTTCTGTAGAGGTTCATTTAAGTAATGGACTGCCCGGACTGACGCTGGTCGGCTTACCCGAAACGACCGTTAAGGAGGCCAGGGATCGCGTGCGCAGCGCAATTATTAATAGCGGTTATGCTTTTCCGGCGAAGAAGATCACCATCAACCTTGCGCCCGCCGATTTGCCAAAGGAGGGAGGGCGATATGATTTACCTATTGCTATAGCGCTTCTCGCGGCTTCTGAACAGCTCAATACGCCAGGGTTAAGCTCGTGCGAGTTCGTGGGTGAATTAGCGCTTACAGGCGCGTTAAGAGGCGTTCCCGGAGCAATCTCGGGTGCGCTTGAAGCCATACGCGCGGGAAGGCAAATCATTGTGGCCAATGAAAATGCCTCTGAAGTCAGCCTTATCGCCGAAAAGGGGTGTCTTGTCGCGGGACATTTGCAGGAGGTTTGCGCCTGGCTGGAAGGCCGACATGAGCTTGCCGAGCCGCAGGAGAATGAGGAGGTAGTGGCAGATTCACCCGATGACCTCAGCGATATTATGGGTCAGGAACAGGGTAAGCGGGCGTTAGAAATAACGGCCGCGGGTGGGCATAACCTGCTACTGATAGGTCCGCCAGGCACGGGGAAAACGATGCTGGCGAGCAGGTTGAGCGGCCTGCTGCCCCCCCTCAATAATCACGAAGCGCTGGAAAGCGCCGCGATATTTAGCCTGGTCAGTTCAATATCGCTGCATAAACAGTGGCGCCGCCGTCCTTTCCGCTCGCCACACCACAGTGCGTCTCTTACCGCGATGGTGGGCGGGGGCTCAATTCCCGGACCGGGTGAAATCTCACTGGCACACAACGGCATTCTGTTCCTGGATGAATTGCCAGAGTTTGAACGCCGCGTGCTGGATGCGTTGCGGGAGCCGATTGAATCCGGCGAAATCCATCTGTCTCGTACACGCGCCAAAATAAGCTACCCTGCGCAGTTTCAGCTGGTCGCCGCGATGAACCCTAGCCCAACGGGCCATTATCAGGGCAACCATAACCGCTGTACGCCGGAGCAGACGCTGCGCTATCTGAGTAAGCTGTCCGGCCCCTTCCTCGACCGTTTTGATTTATCTCTCGAGATCCCCCTGCCACCGCCCGGTCTGCTGAGGCAAACCGGTATCAAAGGCGAAAGCTCAGCAGTGGTGCGAGAACGGGTTATTGCGGCTCAGGCGCGGCAGTATGCCCGTCAGAACAGGCTGAATGCCCGGCTGGATAACAGCGGGATCCGACAGTTTTGCTCTCTCAACGCCGAAGATGCAGGCTGGCTGGAAGAGACACTGACGCGGTTTGGGCTATCCATTCGCGCGTGGCAGCGTTTGTTGAAAGTTGCGCGCACGGTCGCTGACGTGGAGGGCTGCCCCGGAATAGAGAGGCGACATTTGCAGGAGGCATTAAGCTACCGTGCGATCGATCGGCTGCTGTTGCATCTGCAAAAAATGCTGGCATAAAAAAGGGGCCGTAGCCCCTTCTCTTCTTAATCGTCAGACTCGGTGTAGTCTTCTGCACCTTCCATCTGCGGCTTGCCGCCAGACAGCGTATGGAAACGCTTAGGACGCTTAATGCGAGCCATATACTTGATCCATACACGTTCTGCATCAGACTGCGGCTCACGCTCACCACGACAAACAGAGACAAACTGTTTTTCATCTTCGGTTGCCGGTTCGCGCTTACCCAGATCCAGCTCGTTAAAGGCATAACCATGGCGCTCAAGAAGTTGAGCTTCTTTGATAGTGAAATCGCCGTGACGAGAGAACCCGCGCGGATAATGTTTATTATCGAAAAAACGATTAGTCGTCGTAAAGCTTTCCGCCATCCTACACGCTCCTAATTCTTTGGCCGAGCTATTTATGGCGCGGAGTATTAGTTACGCTTGACAGAGTGTAAAACAAAACATTTAAATCATAACGACAAATAATTTTGTGGAGAAAGATGTGGATACGGAATTGCTAAAAACTTTCCTCGAAGTGAGCAGAACGCGACACTTTGGGCGAGCAGCTGAAGCCCTCTACCTGACGCAGTCAGCAGTCAGTTTTCGTATTCGACAGCTGGAAAATCAACTGGGTGTGAACCTTTTTACCCGCCATCGCAACAATATTCGTTTAACCCCGGCCGGTGAAAAGCTATTGCCTTATGCAGAAACCCTGATGAATACCTGGCAAGCAGCGCGAAAGGAGGTTGCGCACACATCCCGGCATAATGAATTCTCGATCGGTGCCAGCGCTTCACTATGGGAATGCATGCTCAGCCAGTGGCTTATGCGGCTATATCGCACACACAACCATCTGCAATTTGAGGCGAGGATTGCGCAACGCCAGTCGCTGGTTAAGCAACTCCACGAGCGGCAGCTTGATCTGCTGATCACCACAGAAGCCCCCAAGATGGATGAATTTAGCAGCCAGATTGTTGGACAGTTTAGCCTGGCGCTCTATGCATCCGAGCCTGCAATGATGAAGGCCGACCTGAATTATTTACGCCTGGAATGGGGGCCTGATTTTCAGCAGCACGAGACGGGGTTAATTGCCAGCGATGATATCCCGCAACTCACGACAAGCTCTGCGGAGATCGCATGCCAGCATCTTCCCACACTGAAAGGCTGTACCTGGTTACCTGTTCGCTGGGCGGATAATAAACCCGCACTCCATGTTGTCACCGATTCAACAACGCTCTCCAGGCCGTTGTATGCTATTTGGTTGCAAAACAGCGATAAGCAGTCTCAGATAAAAGATCTGTTAAAAACCAGCATACTGGATTAACGCAAAAGCCTGCGGAAATGCAGGCTGCTTATTCTTCAGGAAGGTGTTGAGCCGTTTTACAGGCAAAAAAAAATCCTTTGCCGAAGCAAAGGATTCTATATGGCAGGGGCGGAGAGACTCGAACTCGCGACACCCGGTTTTGGAGACCGGTGCTCTACCAACTGAGCTACGCCCCTAAATTTTTTTGCCATTAAGCCTGCCCTTTGGGCAGGCTTAATGTCTTAATAAGTGGCGGAACGGACGGGACTCGAACCCGCGACCCCCTGCGTGACAGGCAGGTATTCTAACCGACTGAACTACCGCTCCACCGAATACTTCTGTAACCACCGGATTAATGCACCGGCTTACTACTTAATTTGATGCCTGGCAGTTCCCTACTCTCACATGGGGAGACCCCACACTACCATCGGCGCTACGGCGTTTCACTTCTGAGTTCGGCATGGGGTCAGGTGGGACCACCGCGCTAAAGCCGCCAGGCAAATTCTGTTAATCTGTATCAGGCTGAAAATCGTGTCTGTCTCTCGTTCGCCAAAACAGCTTCGGCGTTGTAAGGTTAAGCCTCACGGTTCATTAGTATCGGTTAGCTCAACGCATCGCTGCGCTTACACACCCGACCTATCAACGTCGTCGTCTTCAACGTTCCTTCAGGAGACTTAAAGTCTCAGGGAGAACTCATCTCGGGGCAAGTTTCGTGCTTAGATGCTTTCAGCACTTATCTCTTCCGCATTTAGCTACCGGGCAGTGCCATTGGCATGACAACCCGAACACCAGTGATGCGTCCACTCCGGTCCTCTCGTACTAGGAGCAGCCCCCCTCAATTCTCCAGCGCCCACGGCAGATAGGGACCGAACTGTCTCACGACGTTCTAAACCCAGCTCGCGTACCACTTTAAATGGCGAACAGCCATACCCTTGGGACCTACTTCAGCCCCAGGATGTGATGAGCCGACATCGAGGTGCCAAACACCGCCGTCGATATGAACTCTTGGGCGGTATCAGCCTGTTATCCCCGGAGTACCTTTTATCCGTTGAGCGATGGCCCTTCCATTCAGAACCACCGGATCACTATGACCTGCTTTCGCACCTGCTCGCGCCGTCACGCTCGCAGTCAAGCTGGCTTATGCCATTGCACTAACCTCCTGATGTCCGACCAGGATTAG
Source organism: Enterobacter cloacae complex sp. 402C9 (assembly GCF_050030745.1). Taxonomy (NCBI): domain Bacteria; kingdom Pseudomonadati; phylum Pseudomonadota; class Gammaproteobacteria; order Enterobacterales; family Enterobacteriaceae; genus Enterobacter; species Enterobacter cloacae complex sp. 402C9. Next base: position 4,586,009 of record NZ_JBLGUW010000001.1, read on the forward strand.
CCAACCTTCGTGCTCCTCCGTTACTCTTTGGGAGGAGACCGCCCCAGTCAAACTACCCACCAGACACTGTCCGCAACCCGGATTACGGGTCTACGTTAGAACACCAGCCATTAAAGGGTGGTATTTCAAGGTTGGCTCCACGCAGACTGGCGTCCACGCTTCAAAGCCTCCCACCTATCCTACACATCAAGGACCAGTGTTCAGTGTCAAGCTATAGTAAAGGTTCACGGGGTCTTTCCGTCTTGCCGCGGGTACACTGCATCTTCACAGCGAGTTCAATTTCACTGAGTCTCGGGTGGAGACAGCCTGGCCATCATTACGCCATTCGTGCAGGTCGGAACTTACCCGACAAGGAATTTCGCTACCTTAGGACCGTTATAGTTACGGCCGCCGTTTACCGGGGCTTCGATCAAGAGCTTCGCGTTGCCGCTAACCCCATCAATTAACCTTCCGGCACCGGGCAGGCGTCACACCGTATACGTCCACTTTCGTGTTTGCACAGTGCTGTGTTTTTAATAAACAGTTGCAGCCAGCTGGTATCTTCGACTGATTTCAGCTCCGTCCGCAGGGACTTCACCTACATATCAGCGTGCCTTCTCCCGAAGTTACGGCACCATTTTGCCTAGTTCCTTCACCCGAGTTCTCTCAAGCGCCTTGGTATTCTCTACCTGACCACCTGTGTCGGTTTGGGGTACGATTTCGTGTTACCTGATGCTTAGAGGCTTTTCCTGGAAGCAGGGCATTTATCACTTCAGCACCGTAGTGCCTCGTCATCACACCTCAGCGTTAACAAGGTACCGGATTTACCTGGAACCTCCGCCTACATGCTTAAACCGGGACAACCGTCGCCCGGCTGACATAGCCTTCTCCGTCCCCCCTTCGCAGTAACACCAAGTACAGGAATATTAACCTGTTTCCCATCGACTACGCCTTTCGGCCTCGCCTTAGGGGTCGACTCACCCTGCCCCGATTAACGTTGGACAGGAACCCTTGGTCTTCCGGCGAGCGGGCTTTTCACCCGCTTTATCGTTACTTATGTCAGCATTCGCACTTCTGATACCTCCAGCACCCCTCACAGGACACCTTCAACGGCTTACAGAACGCTCCCCTACCCAACAACACATAGTGTCGCTGCCGCAGCTTCGGTGCATGGTTTAGCCCCGTTACATCTTCCGCGCAGGCCGACTCGACCAGTGAGCTATTACGCTTTCTTTAAATGATGGCTGCTTCTAAGCCAACATCCTGGCTGTCTGTGCCTTCCCACATCGTTTCCCACTTAACCATGACTTTGGGACCTTAGCTGGCGGTCTGGGTTGTTTCCCTCTTCACGACGGACGTTAGCACCCGCCGTGTGTCTCCCGTGATAACATTCTTCGGTATTCGTAGTTTGCATCGGGTTGGTAAGCCGGGATGGCCCCCTAGCCGAAACAGTGCTCTACCCCCGAAGATGAGTTCACGAGGCGCTACCTAAATAGCTTTCGGGGAGAACCAGCTATCTCCCGGTTTGATTGGCCTTTCACCCCCAGCCACAGGTCATCCGCTAATTTTTCAACATTAGTCGGTTCGGTCCTCCAGTTAGTGTTACCCAACCTTCAACCTGCCCATGGCTAGATCACCGGGTTTCGGGTCTATACCCTGCAACTTAACGCCCAGTTAAGACTCGGTTTCCCTTCGGCTCCCCTATACGGTTAACCTTGCTACAGAATATAAGTCGCTGACCCATTATACAAAAGGTACGCAGTCACCCCATAAAGAGGCTCCCACTGCTTGTACGTACACGGTTTCAGGTTCTTTTTCACTCCCCTCGCCGGGGTTCTTTTCGCCTTTCCCTCACGGTACTGGTTCACTATCGGTCAGTCAGGAGTATTTAGCCTTGGAGGATGGTCCCCCCATATTCAGACAGGATACCACGTGTCCCGCCCTACTCTTCGAGTTCACAGCAAGTGTGCTTTCGTGTACGGGACTATCACCCTGTACCGTCGGACTTTCCAGACCGTTCCACTAACACACAAGCTGATTCAGACTCCGGGCTGCTCCCCGTTCGCTCGCCGCTACTGGGGGAATCTCGGTTGATTTCTTTTCCTCGGGGTACTTAGATGTTTCAGTTCCCCCGGTTCGCCTCGTTAACCTATGTATTCAGTTAACGATAGTGCAACGGATTGCACTGGGTTTCCCCATTCGGACATCGCCGGGTCAAAGGTTCATATCACCTCGCCGGCGCTTTTCGCAGATTAGCACGTCCTTCATCGCCTCTGACTGCCAGGGCATCCACCGTGTACGCTTAGTCGCTTAACCTCACAACCCGAAGATGTTTCACTTCATGATTGCGAAAATTTGAGAGACTCGAACACACATGAGCTGTGTGTCGTTTCAATTTTCAGCTTGATCCAGATTTTTAAAGAGCAAAACTTCGCAGTGCACCTTTTCAGGTTCACTCTGAAGTTTTCTTGTGTTCGCAGTAAAGGATGGTGGAGCTATGCGGGATCGAACCGCAGACCTCCTGCGTGCAAGGCAGGCGCTCTCCCAGCTGAGCTATAGCCCCATCGTTTGTAATCTCTGTACCGCTCATCCTTTAAAAGGAGTTTGGTAGGCCTGAGTGGACTTGAACCACCGACCTCACCCTTATCAGGGGTGCGCTCTAACCACCTGAGCTACAAGCCTGCAGAGATTTTTTACTGCTGTTTTTCATCAGACAATCTGTGTGGACACTACAAAGGCAGGTTCTTTAAGGTAAGGAGGTGATCCAACCGCAGGTTCCCCTACGGTTACCTTGTTACGACTTCACCCCAGTCATGAATCACAAAGTGGTAAGCGCCCTCCCGAAGGTTAAGCTACCTACTTCTTTTGCAACCCACTCCCATGGTGTGACGGGCGGTGTGTACAAGGCCCGGGAACGTATTCACCGTGGCATTCTGATCCACGATTACTAGCGATTCCGACTTCATGGAGTCGAGTTGCAGACTCCAATCCGGACTACGACGCACTTTATGAGGTCCGCTTGCTCTCGCGAGGTCGCTTCTCTTTGTATGCGCCATTGTAGCACGTGTGTAGCCCTACTCGTAAGGGCCATGATGACTTGACGTCATCCCCACCTTCCTCCAGTTTATCACTGGCAGTCTCCTTTGAGTTCCCGGCCGGACCGCTGGCAACAAAGGATAAGGGTTGCGCTCGTTGCGGGACTTAACCCAACATTTCACAACACGAGCTGACGACAGCCATGCAGCACCTGTCTCAGAGTTCCCGAAGGCACCAATCCATCTCTGGAAAGTTCTCTGGATGTCAAGAGTAGGTAAGGTTCTTCGCGTTGCATCGAATTAAACCACATGCTCCACCGCTTGTGCGGGCCCCCGTCAATTCATTTGAGTTTTAACCTTGCGGCCGTACTCCCCAGGCGGTCGACTTAACGCGTTAGCTCCGGAAGCCACGCCTCAAGGGCACAACCTCCAAGTCGACATCGTTTACGGCGTGGACTACCAGGGTATCTAATCCTGTTTGCTCCCCACGCTTTCGCACCTGAGCGTCAGTCTTTGTCCAGGGGGCCGCCTTCGCCACCGGTATTCCTCCAGATCTCTACGCATTTCACCGCTACACCTGGAATTCTACCCCCCTCTACAAGACTCTAGCCTGCCAGTTTCGAATGCAGTTCCCAGGTTGAGCCCGGGGATTTCACATCCGACTTGACAGACCGCCTGCGTGCGCTTTACGCCCAGTAATTCCGATTAACGCTTGCACCCTCCGTATTACCGCGGCTGCTGGCACGGAGTTAGCCGGTGCTTCTTCTGCGGGTAACGTCAATCGACAGGGTTATTAACCCTGTCGCCTTCCTCCCCGCTGAAAGTACTTTACAACCCGAAGGCCTTCTTCATACACGCGGCATGGCTGCATCAGGCTTGCGCCCATTGTGCAATATTCCCCACTGCTGCCTCCCGTAGGAGTCTGGACCGTGTCTCAGTTCCAGTGTGGCTGGTCATCCTCTCAGACCAGCTAGGGATCGTCGCCTAGGTGAGCCGTTACCCCACCTACTAGCTAATCCCATCTGGGCACATCCGATGGCAAGAGGCCCGAAGGTCCCCCTCTTTGGTCTTGCGACGTTATGCGGTATTAGCTACCGTTTCCAGTAGTTATCCCCCTCCATCAGGCAGTTTCCCAGACATTACTCACCCGTCCGCCACTCGTCAGCAAAGCAGCAAGCTGCTTCCTGTTACCGTTCGACTTGCATGTGTTAGGCCTGCCGCCAGCGTTCAATCTGAGCCATGATCAAACTCTTCAATTTAAAAGTTTGATGCTCAATGAATTAAACTTCGTAATGAATTACGTGTTCACTCGTTGAGACTTGGTATTCATTTAGTGTCCGAGGACATTAAGAATCCATGTCACTTTGAGTGCCCACACAGATTGTCTGATAAATTGTTAAAGAGCAGTGCAACGCGGCTTTCGCTCACCGTTGCGAGGTCCCGTATATTACGTTTTCCTCATTCAGAGTCAAGCAATTATTTTCACTTTTCTCTGTTGGCGTTCATCTCTGAACCCCGCTGTCCCGGCGGCTTGTAAGCCGTTGTTCCGTGTCAGTGGAGGCGCATTATAGGGAGTTCTCAGACGTTGACAACCCCTCTTTGAAAAAAAACGTTCAACCGTCTCTTTTTTGCTCAAAACCGTGCTACAGCGCCAGTTTTTCGAGCGTTTCGAAGCCATAACGACGTAAAACGGGCAAAAGTTGTTCGGTTTCTTTTGTTATCGCCATACAGAAAGCGATGTTCGCATCCGCTGATTTCGCATCCGGCGCCTCGTGCTCCAGTAGCCAGGCCGTCCGACGCGCAATCGCAGCACCGGAATCCACCAGCCGGGTCCCTTCAGGCAAAACCTTTAACAGCTCTTCCTGTAATAGCGGGAAATGGGTGCAGCCGAGAACAACCGTATCCGGTGGTTCCTGCATCCGCAGCCATGGACGCAGAATGCGACGCAGCTCTTCAAGCGATACCGTCTCGCCGTGCAGTTTCGCTTCCGCCATTTCCACCAGCTCCGCGGAGCCGAGCATGGCGATCTGGCATTCATTGGCAAAGCGCTCAATAAGCTCACGCGTATAAGGACGTTTTACCGTACCGCGTGTCGCCAGCAACCCCACGATACCGTTCGCCGTCAGACGCGCCGCAGGTTTGATTGCCGGGACAACGCCCACAACCGGGAACGGGAATTTTTCGCGCAGGGCAGGAAGAGAGACCGTGCTTGCTGTATTACAGGCAATAACCGCCAGCGCCAGGGGATAGCGCTTTTGTACCGCAGTGACGATTTCAATCACACGCTCAACGATAAAGTCTTCACTCTTTTCCCCATACGGGAACGCGACGTTATCGAAGGCGTAGATGTAATGGAGATCCGGCAGGAGCTGCCGAATCTCATCATAGACCGAAAGCCCACCGACGCCGGAATCAAACACCAGCACGGTGGGACGCGGATCAGAAGGTGTAGCTGCCAGACAAGGTGTATTCCCGTCCTGCAGTTTGGTAGCCATAAACTGTCTCGTAATCTTTATCGAACAGGTTGGCTATTTTACCACGAACTGTGAGATGTGAGGTGACAGGATATGAAACCGCGACGTCCCACAGGCTGACGCCGCCCATTTTAACTTTCTCTGACGGATAGGTTCCAAAGTCGGTGTCGTAGCGCGTGCCGAGATAGTGATACGTCAGGCTCCAGTCAACATCATAGATCTGCGTATCAAGCTGATATTTCACCTGCTGTTTAGCACGACGGTCCAGAAGTTGATTGGTTGCCGCATTGCGGGCATCCACATAGTCGTAGCCCACAGTATGCGTCAACGGACCCGTATCAAACGACGCTGTCGCTTCTACACCTTTAATGCGTGCTTTGCCGACGTTGTAATATTGCTGCAGGTTATTGTTGAAGTCGATGAGATTATCAACGTCATTACGATAGCCGGATACGCGCCAGCTTACGCCTGCCGTCAGGCCTTCAAACGCCCCTTCCCACTGCTTGCTCTCTTCAGGATCAAGATGGGTATTGCCGTAGAAGCCATAGAGCTGACCCAGATTCGGCGCTTTATAGGCCGTGCCATAAGAGGCTATGAAGCGGTAACCGTCAACGAACTCCCAGGCTGCGCTACTTTGCCAGGTACCATGGCGACCAAACTGAGAGTTGTCATCGCTGCGGGCCGCCGCCTCCAGAGTGAAATCTCCAAACTGCTGCAACCCAGTCAGGTAGACGCCAGTGTTACGCAGGTCATAGGCGTTGGTTACGTAGTTGGTACCCGGCTCGGTGCTCTGTTTCTGCCAGTCAACGCCCGCGCCGATGTTGCCATGTCCCACGTCAACTGAGTTGGTCCACTGAACATTGTACTGTTTGATTTCATCCAGGGTTGCTGTGGAGTCATAGCGTCCAAGGTGCGGATCGTAATTGTAGTCTTTGCTGTGACTGTAGCTGGAGAGCAACTGTGAATGGAAAACATCCCGGTTAAACCGCAATCCGGCATCCCAGGTCTGGCTATAGAGTTGGCGGGTATCAACCAGCACATCAGGGGTAAATGAACTGTAATAGCCGTCATAGGCGGTACGGTTGCTGTAACCATAGCCGCGAACGAAACCACTCCATTGCTCAGAGAAAGCATGCTCCAGTGCGCCGTAGAGCGTTTTATTCATAAAGCCGTCGCGATCGGTCTGGGCAAGGCCGCCGTTATTACCGTCAGCAACGACGTCAAAGCCTTTTGTGTAGGTGTAATCCCCCGCCAGCGTAACGCGCGTACTTTCACCCAATGTTTGCTGGGTGCTGCCACCATAATTCTGGAAGCCGTGTGTCCCAACGCCAGCATTCAGCGTTGTGCCATCCTTCGCACGCGTAGTGATAATGTTGACTACACCACCGATCGCATCCGAGCCGTACACCGCCGAACGCGGTCCACGAAGATATTCGATGCGCTGCACCAGGGAGATCGGAAACTGGCTGAGATCGGACGACCCCGTGACGCCCGCCTGGTTAAGGCGGATCCCATCGACGAGAATCAGGACATGGCTGGAGTTCGTACCGCGTATAAAGAGAGAAGAGAGCTGCCCCATCCCGCCATTTTGTGCCGTATCTACGCCAGGCAGGCGACGCATGACATCCAGAACCGTGGTGGATTGCCAGCGGTCGATATCGGCCCGCGTCACGACAGAAGTCGCAGCCAGAACAGATTTTTCAGGTTGTTCGAAACGGTTTGCTGTCACCACCAACGAGTCGGCGCTTTCCTGCGCCCAGCCCGAAAATGCCGTGACGGAAAACGCCGTCAACAGCGATACTTTTTTAATCATTGTTAAAGCATCCACAATATAAGAAGGATGCCGCAGGCCTCATCGATAGCACGCGATGATGAAACCAAATGCGACGTGATCCCGGCAGGTCTTCGGGCTGGGTGGCGTTATACGGATGAAGACTTCCCGTTTTCACAGTGTCTACAACTCTCATCCCGCCAGTCTTTACCGCTGCGCGTCAGCTCCAGATTTGCACTGGATTCCCTTTTTACTCTCAGGAGACCGGAAACAGAATGCTACAATTAGACACGTATAGATGTCCAGATAGCTATTAGCCATTAAATCTGGACATCCACTGCACAATCCCTACAATCCCCGCGTAATTCTTTATCACTCAGGACGCATCATGACCCCCGAACACCTCCCGACAGAACAGTACGACGCACAGCTGGCAGAAAAAGTTGTCCGCCTGCAAAGTATGATGACGCCTTTCAACGCGCCCGTTCCCGAGGTGTTTCGTTCTCCGGTCAGCCACTACCGTATGCGCGCTGAGTTTCGCATCTGGCACGATGGCGATGACCTGTACCACATCATTTTCGATCAGCAGACGAAATCCCGGATTCGCGTAGACAGTTTCCCGGCGGCGAGTGAGCTTATCAACCAGCTAATGACGCTGATGATCGACGGTGTGCGCACTAATCCGGTGCTGCGCAACAAGCTGTTCCAGATTGACTACCTGACCACCCAAAGCAATCAGGCCATTGTCTCTCTGCTCTATCACAAAGCGCTGACCGACGAGTGGCGCGAGCAGGCAGAAGCCCTGCGCGATGCGCTGCGCGCGCAGAACATCAACGTGCACCTGATTGGCCGCGCGACCAAAACCAAAATCATGCTGGACCAGGATTACATCGACGAGCGCTTGCCGGTGGCAGGAAAAGAGATGGTTTACCGTCAGGTGGAGAACAGCTTCACCCAGCCGAATGCGGCAATGAACGTGCAGATGCTGGAGTGGGCGCTGAATGCGACGGAAGGGTCGACGGGCGATCTGCTGGAGCTCTACTGCGGTAACGGCAACTTCTCGCTGGCGCTGGCGCGTAACTTCGAGCGCGTGCTGGCGACGGAAATCGCCAAACCGTCGGTGGCCGCCGCGCAGTACAACATCGCCGCTAACCATATTGATAATGTGCAGATCATTCGTATGGCGGCAGAAGAGTTTACCCAGGCGATGAACGGCGTACGTGAGTTTAACCGCCTGCAAGGGATTGATTTGAAGAGCTACCAGTGTGAGACAATTTTTGTCGATCCGCCGCGCAGTGGCCTGGACAGCGAAACCGAGAAGATGGTGCAGGCGTACCCGCGTATTTTGTACATCTCCTGTAACCCGGAGACGCTGTGCAAGAATCTGGAAACATTAAGCCAGACGCACAAGGTTGAACGTCTGGCGCTGTTCGATCAGTTCCCATATACGCACCATATGGAGTGCGGCGTACTGCTCACGGCGAAGTAATGTGGGCCTTGTAGGGCAGGTAAGCGAAGCGCCACCTGCCAAAAAAGCCGGATGGCGCTTCGCTTATCCGGCCTACAATGACAAAACCCTTTACTCTGGTAACTGGCTCTTGCGGCTACGCATGCGCGAGCCAATCCAGAACACCAGCGCCACAGACAGCACCGCAGGCAGGAAGTTAGAACCGATATCCGGATACTCTGCACGCACCACGGTGCTGTACAACAATACACCAAGAATAAAACAGGCTGCGGCCAGCCCCGGTAACCCAACCGGCATGGTGCGGTTCAGATAACGTTGATGCAGGCAATACACCGTCAGCACCAGCGCGATAATCGGGAAAATCGAGAACGGTACAATTGAGCTGAAAACCGCCGCAAACGTACCGTTAATGGATAAGCCAGCGATCAATGCCAGCAACAGCGTTCCTTTATCCTGACCTGACTGTTTCATTACTCACCTTCACTCATCGTTTTGATGTGCCAACTTCTCTTGTTCACGGCGATACCAGTAGTACGCACCTTTAGAAATCATCCGCAGTTGCAATACCAGTCGCTCTTCGAGTTGCTTACGTTGTTCAATGCTGACATCCAGCGCTTCGGCACCCGCACTGAAAACAATGGTCACCATCGCCTCGGCCTGTGCTTCAGTAAACGCACGCGGCATATGGTTTTCGAGTTCAAGATAGTCGGCAAGTTCCGCGATGAAATGCTGAATTTCACGCGCGACGGCGGCACGAAACGCCGCCGACGTGCCAGAGCGCTCGCGCAGCAAAAGGCGAAACGCGTTAGGGTTATTGCCGATAAATTCCATAAATGTCGACACGGAGGTGCGGATCACGCTGCCGCCTTTGGCAATACGCTGACGCGCCTGACGCATAAGCTGGCGCAGCATCAAACCGCTCTCGTCGACCATGGTCAGGCCCAGTTCATCCACATCACGGAAATGACGATAGAAGGACGTTGGCGCAATCCCGGCCTCGCGCGCCACTTCGCGCAGGCTTAAACTGGCAAAACTCCGCTCAGCACTCAGTTGACTGAATGCGGCTTCCACCAGCGAACGCCGGGTTTTCTCTTTTTGTTGTGCTCTTACGCCCATCACGATAGTTGAATCCTTCCAAAGGCCCGTTGGCACTATACCAGAGAATAAAATTAATCTGTTTACCTGGCTTTGTGAATGATTGTTTACGCGCGGTTTGTGCTCCACTGCCCGAAAAAAGCACAACGATAATTGGGTTACCCAGGCAATGATGTTATGATTCTGTTGCTTTTATGTATAAGAACAGGTAAGCCTTGCCATGCCACATTCCTACGATTACGACGCAATAGTTATTGGTTCCGGCCCCGGCGGCGAAGGTGCTGCTATGGGTCTGGTAAAACAGGGAGCCAGAGTAGCGGTTATTGAGCGCTACCATAATGTCGGCGGCGGTTGCACCCACTGGGGCACCATCCCTTCGAAAGCCCTCCGCCACGCCGTTAGCCGCATTATCGAATTTAACCAGAACCCTCTTTACAGCGACCACTCCCGACTTCTTCGTTCTTCCTTTGCCGATATCCTGAATCACGCAGACACGGTCATTAACCAGCAGACGCGCATGCGTCAGGGTTTCTATGAGCGCAACCACTGTGAAATTCTGCAGGGTAACGCGCATTTTGTGGATGAACACACCCTGGCGCTGGAGTGCCACGACGGTTCGGTTGAGACGCTCACCGCTGAAAAATTTGTGATTGCCTGCGGATCGCGCCCATATCATCCGGCAGACGTGGACTTCTCTCATCCACGCATTTACGACAGCGACTCCATCCTCAGCCTGCACCACGAGCCACGCCATGTGATCATCTATGGCGCGGGCGTGATTGGCTGTGAATATGCGTCGATTTTCCGGGGAATGGAGGTCAAAGTTGATTTGATCAACACCCGCGACCGGCTGCTGGCGTTCCTCGATCAGGAGATGTCAGATTCCCTCTCCTACCACTTCTGGAACAGTGGCGTGGTGATTCGCCACAACGAAGAGTACGAGAAAATCGAAGGCTGCGACGACGGTGTGATCATGCACCTGAAATCTGGTAAGAAGCTGAAGGCGGACTGCCTGCTGTATGCCAACGGCCGTACCGGCAACACGGATTCATTGCAGCTGGAGAATATCGGGCTTGAAACCGACAGCCGCGGTCAGCTCAAGGTCAACAGCATGTACCAGACTGCGCTGCCGCACGTTTACGCGGTCGGCGACGTTATTGGTTACCCAAGTCTGGCCTCCGCTGCTTACGATCAGGGCCGCATCGCCGCACAGGCGCTGGTGAAAGGTGAAGCGACGGCGCATCTGATCGAGGACATCCCGACGGGCATCTACACCATCCCGGAAATCAGTTCTGTCGGCAAAACCGAGCAGCAGTTGACGGCCATGAAGGTGCCTTACGAGGTGGGTCGTGCCCAGTTTAAACACCTGGCGCGCGCACAAATTGTGGGGATGAGCGTGGGTACGCTGAAGATCCTGTTCCATCGCGAGACGAAAGAGATCCTCGGTATTCACTGCTTTGGTGAACGTGCCGCGGAAATCATTCATATCGGCCAGGCGATCATGGAGCAAAAAGGTGGTGGCAACACCATCGAGTACTTCGTTAACACCACCTTTAACTACCCGACCATGGCGGAAGCCTATCGGGTAGCTGCGCTGAACGGCTTAAACCGCCTGTTTTAACGCGTTGTCGAAATGGCCATCCATTGCACCACGGATGGCCTCTGCCAGCTGCTCATAGCGACTGCGCAGCGGTGAACCCGGACGATAAACCAGGCCGATCGTGCGACGCGGCTCTGGCTTAATACACGGCAGATAGACCACGCCATCACGCTTACGCTCGCGCGGCACGGCCAGCGCAGGCAGCAGCGTAATGCCACTTCCCGCCGCGACCATGTTACGCAGCGTTTCCAGGCTGGTTGCGCGGAAATGGGTATCTTCATCTGCACCCGCTTCGAAGCAGAAGCCCATCGCCTGATCGCGCAGACAGTGGCCGTCTTCCAGCATCAGCAGCTTTTCTCCGGCCAGATCGGCCATCGGCACGCGATCGCGGTTCGCCCACGGGTGATCTTCATAGATCGCCAGCATCATCGGCTCATCGAACAGCGGTACTTCAATAAAGGCTTCGCTCTCTTTGACCAGCGCCAGGATCGCGCAGTCGAGCTTGCCGCTGTCTAACTGCGCCAGCAGCTGATGGGTTTGCGCTTCATGCAGGTACATTTCGAGTTTCGGGAACGTCTGGTGCAGCAGCGGAATGATTTGCGGCAACAGATACGGGCCAACGGTTGGGATCAGGCCAATATGCAGCGGGCCGGACATCGCCTCCCCCTGCTGGCTTGCCATTTCCTTGAGCACTTTGACCTCGCGCAGTACGGTGCGCGCCTGATCCACCAGCAGCAGACCTGCCTGCGTGAACAGTACCTTACGACTGGTGCGCTCCAGCAGCATCACGCCCAGCTCATCTTCCAGCTTGCGGATCTGACCGCTCAGCGTTGGCTGGCTGACGTGGCAGGAGTCTGCCGCGCGGCGAAAATGGCGATGCTCAGCTAACGCTACCAGGTATTCAAGATCACGAATATTCATTATTCATCCTCCGTCGCCACGATAGTTCATGGCGATAGATAGCATAGCAACGAACGATTATCCCTATCAAGCATTCTGTTGAATAATACATCACATAGACGAGGCGGCACGTGTTTGACCCAAAACGACCCCGCACCGTCAGCGAGTTTCTCTCAAAACTCGAAAAACTAAAGCCAACGTGAACTTTTGCGGACCCCGTGGTCCGCTTTTTTTTGCGTATAAAAAAGCCCGGCACTAAGCCAGGCTCCGTTTTTCTCCCTCTCCCTGTGGAAGAGGGCCGGGGTGAGGGCACCAGCCCGCACTATTCAAACCAACCGGTTTTTCGCGTCCGTAATCGCCTGCGCCACCTGCTTCGGCGAGACTCCACCTTTCGCCGCACGCTTATCCAGGCAGGATTGCAGGGCCAGAATCGGGTAGACATCCTCCCCAATAACCGCACTGAATTTTTGCAGGTCGGCAAGCGCCAGCTCTTCAAGGGCTTTACCCTGACGAATCGCTTCCACTACCGCTTCACCCACAATATGGTGCGCCTCGCGGAACGGTACACCTTTCGCCACCAGGTAGTCCGCCAGCTCAGTTGAGTTAGCATAGCCCTGCTGCGCCGCTTCCTGGCAGCGCGGACGTTTCACCTGAATGCCGTCCAGCACCAGCGCGCCCATATGCAGACAGTCCAGCCAGGTGTCGAGCGCGTCGAACAGCCCCTCTTTGTCTTCCTGCATGTCTTTGTTGTATGCCAGCGGCAGCCCTTTCAGGGTCATCATCATGCCGGTCAGCGCGCCCTGCACGCGGCCACATTTGCCGCGGATCAGCTCCAGCGCATCCGGGTTTTTCTTTTGCGGCATCAGGGAGGAGCCGGACGTCACGCGGTCGGACAGCTCGACGAAGCCCGCTTCGCCAGAGTTAAAGAAGATCAGGTCTTCGGCAAAGCGCGACAGGTGCACCATCCCGATAGAGGCATTCGACAGCAGCTCCAGCACGTGGTCACGGTCAGAGACGCTGTCCAGGCTGTTGCGGGTGGCGGAAGCAAAGCCCAGCCAGCCTGCCAGCTGCTCACGGTCGATTTCATAAGCCGTACCGGCCAGCGCGCCGCTGCCCAACGGGCTGACGTCCAGACGCGTTAAGGTATCCTGTAAACGGCTCTCATCACGCGCCAGCATCTCAACGTAGGCCAGACACCAGTGCGCAAAGGTCACCGGCTGTGCGCGTTGCAGGTGGGTATAACCCGGCATCACCGCATCCTGATTGTTCTGCGCAGTGTCCACCAGCGCGCTCTGCAGCTGACGATTCGCCGCCAGCAGTTCGCCGACGGTCTCTTTACACCACAGCTTCAGGTCGGTCGCCACCTGGTCATTACGGCTACGCCCGGTATGGAGCTTTTTACCCAGCTGGCCGACTTTGTCGATCAGTTTGCCTTCCACCCAGCTGTGAATATCTTCGGCATCGCTCTGGAGGATTTGCTGCGGATCCAGACGCACCTCTTCCAGCAGATTATTCAGCGCCTCTTCCAGCTGCTGCTGTTCCTCTGCGGTCAGCACGCCCACGGTCACCAGCGCTTTGGACCAGGCCACAGAGCCGACAATATCCTGTTCGGCCAGGCGGTAGTCGAAGCGCAAAGAGTCGTTGAACTGTTTGAACCGCTGATCCGCTGCCTGTGTAAAACGCCCACCCCAAAGTGCCATAACGAATTTCCTTAATGATGATATTTTTGCCCGGTGGCGCTGCGCTTACCGGGCCTACAAAATTCACGTAGGCCGGATAAGCGAAGCGCCATCCGGCACAGAATCTTAAGCCAGAATACGCGTACCAATCGGCGTACCGTTAAACAGCGCCGGGAGTTGCTCCGCGTGACGCCAGGAGGCGATATCCACCGGACGACCCAGCGTGCGCGCGGCATCCAGCGCCGCGTTCACCTTAACGATCATGCCGTCGGTGATAATGCCCTGATCGATCAGCTGTTCGGCTTTTGCGGCGGTCATTTCCGCAATGCGCTGGCCTTTGCCGTCCAGAATGCCGCTCACGTCGGAGAGCAGGATCAGGTCTGCGCCCAGCGTAGCAGCCAGCGCGGTTGCCGCCTGGTCCGCATTGACGTTCATCAGCTCGCCCTCTTCGGTCACGCCGATTGAGCTCACCACCGGCAGAAAACCACCTTCCAGCAGGGTGTTAATCAGCTTAGGCGAACCTGGCTGCGCCAGTCCAACATGGCCAAGCGCTTCGTCGAGCTGGGTCACTTTCACGCTATCGCCATCGCCCAGACAGAGACCAACGGACGCGATGTGGTGCTTCTTCGCCCACGCCAGCAGCGTTTTGTTCGCCGTCCCCGCCAGCGCACCAGTAATAATGTCAATCTGGTCGGCAGGCGTGACGCGCAGGCCATTTTTCTTAATCACCGGCAGGTTGAGCCCTTTCATCAGCTCGTCCACCACACAGCCGCCGCCGTGGACAATCACCAGCGGACGTTGATGTGATTCACGATAGTTCACCAGCGCGGTAAACAGGCGCTCCAGCGCTTCTTCGCTGTCCAGCAGTACACCACCGAGTTTGATAATTAATGGGTTCATCATCACACCTTAAATAAGAGCCTGCGTTTCAGGGAAGCCGAAACGAATATTTGCACACTGCATTGCCTGTGCGGCAGCGCCTTTGAGTAAGTTATCTTCCGCGGCGACCACAATCAGGTGCTCGCCCTGCACGGCAAAGCCGATGTCGCAGAACGGCAGGCCGACCACGTTTTTTAGCGCTGGTACGCCTTTGTCATACAGACGCACCAGTGGTTTATCCGCATACGCCTGCGTGAAGACTTCGCTCACCTGGTCTTTGGTCACGCCCGGCTTCAGGCGACAGGTAATGGTTTCAAGGATCCCGCGCGGGAAGCTACCGAGGTGCGGGGTGAATATCACCTCCGCGCCCAGATGGGTGGTGATTTCAGGGTGATGACGGTGATTAAACACGCCATACGGCTGAAGGCTCACTTCGCAGAAGCTGTTGGAGATCGCGGCCTTGCGCCCGGCGCCGCTCACGCCGCTGGTGGCGTTGATCACCGGCCACTGGTCAAGATCCAGCAGACCCGCGTCGATCAGTGGCTTAAGGGAGAGCTGCGCCGCCGTCGGGTAACAGCCAGGCACGGCAATCAGATTCGCTTCTTTCAGTTTATCTGCGCTCCACTCCGCCAGGCCGTACACCGCTTTTTCGAGCAGATCCGGGTGCTGATGGGTGAAGCCGTAATATTTTTCGTAGAACGCGCTGTCGTTAACGCGAAACGCGCCGGAGAGATCGAAGACCACGCAACCGGCTGCCAGAAACTGCGGCGCCAGGTCGTGACTGACCTCGTGTGCGGTGGCTAAAAACACCACGTCAACGCCGTCGGTAAACTCGCTGATGTCAGACATGGCCTGCAAAGGCAAATCAACCACGCCCTTAAGTTGTGGATGCAAATCGGAAATTAACTTTCCGGCATCATTGCTTTGCGCTGACACGGTCAAAGCGGTTATGGTCATATGTGGGTGGCGATTCACGTAGCTTACAAGCTCTGCGCCCGCATAACCGCTAGCGCCTACAATCAGCGTATTCAACATCGGGTTCCTTTATGCTCAACGTTAATGTATTTTTATTCACATTTATTGCATGAATATTGATACTATCATGACCTAAGGTGTGTCAACAATGAAAATGAACTTACCGCCATTTATCGAGATTTACCGCGCCCTGATTGCCACACCGTCCATCAGCGCAACGGAAGAAGCGCTGGATCAGAGCAATGAGTCTTTAATCAATCTGCTGGCGGGTTGGTTTAGCGATCTTGGGTTTAACGTTGAGGTTCAGCCCGTCCCCGGAACACGTCACAAATTTAACCTGCTCGCCAGCACCGGACATGGCGCTGGCGGCCTGCTGCTGGCTGGTCACACTGACACCGTGCCGTTTGACGATGGCCGCTGGACCCGCGATCCGTTCACCCTGACAGAGCACGACAACAAGCTCTACGGTCTCGGCACGGCGGACATGAAAGGCTTCTTTGCTTTTATCCTCGACGCGCTGCGTGACGTGGACGTGACAACGCTGAAAAAGCCGCTCTACATTCTGGCGACCGCCGATGAAGAGACCAGCATGGCGGGCGCACGGTATTTCTCTGAAAACACATCGATTCGCCCGGACTGCGCGATCATCGGTGAACCTACCTCTCTGCAACCGATTCGGGCGCACAAAGGCCATATTTCTACCGCAGTGCGCGTGCTGGGCCAGTCTGGTCACTCCAGCGATCCGGCGCGCGGCGTGAACGCCATTGAGCTGATGCATGACGCGATTGGCCGCATCATGACCCTGCGCGACGATCTGAAAGAGCGCTATCACTACGAGGCGTTCACCGTGCCGTATCCGACGCTGAACCTCGGCAGCCTGCACGGCGGTGATGCGTCCAACCGTATCTGCGCCTGCTGCGAACTGCATATGGATATCCGTCCTCTGCCGGGCATGACGCTGAGCGATCTGGATGGCTTACTGAACGAAGCGCTGGCACCGGTCAGCGAGCGCTGGCCGGGACGTCTGACGGTCTCCGAACTGCATCCGCCGATTCCAGGCTACGAATGCCCGCCTGACCACCAGCTGGTTCAGGTGGTGGAAAAACTGCTCGGGGAGAAAACCGACGTGGTGAACTACTGTACCGAAGCGCCGTTTATTCAGACCCTGTGCCCGACGCTGGTTCTGGGCCCTGGCTCCATCAACCAGGCCCACCAGCCGGACGAATATCTCGAAACCCGCTTCATCAAGCCCACCCGCGAACTCATTACCCAGGTTGTGCATCACTTCTGCTGGCATTAAAACGGCCCCTCACCCTGCCCTCTCCCCCAAGGGGAGAGGGTGTTCAAGTTCCCTCTCCCCTTTGGGGAGAGGGTTAGGGTGAGGGGAGTAAATCCCGCGATCTCCGTCACATTCCCATAAGCATCTCTTATCTGACGCAATACGAATTAAATTTCGTAAATTGCCCGCATTTATTCATCTGCTGAACCGTTTTCGCAGCAATTGACGACGGGGGTTTTACGTGGCTTTATAAAGGGAGATGACAAAATAATGTCCAGAAAATTTTCGCCTGGGCATAAACAAAAATGATGGGGTGACTGGGTTTTTATGAACGAACAATATTCCGCGTTGCGTAGTAATGTCAGTATGCTCGGCAAAGTGCTTGGAGATACCATCAAAGATGCGTTGGGGGAGAACATCCTCGACCGTGTTGAAACCATCCGCAAGCTGTCCAAATCTTCCCGCGCCGGTAACGAGGCCAATCGTCAGGAGCTGCTCACCACCTTGCAGAACCTCTCTAATGATGAGCTACTGCCCGTTGCCCGCGCCTTCAGCCAGTTTCTGAACCTGGCAAACACCGCTGAGCAATACCACAGCATTTCGCCAAAAGGCGAAGCGGCCAGCAACCCGGAAGTCATTGCCCGCACCCTTCGTAAACTCAAAGACCAGCCCAACCTCAACGAAGCGACCATCAAAAAAGCGGTGGAATCCCTTTCGCTGGAGCTGGTGCTGACCGCACACCCAACCGAAATCACACGTCGTACGCTGATCCACAAAATGGTGGAAGTGAACAACTGTCTGAAGCAGTTGGATAACAAAGACATTGCCGACTACGAACGTAACCAGCTTATGCGCCGCCTGCGCCAGCTGATTGCTCAGTCCTGGCACACCGATGAAATTCGTAAGCATCGCCCAAGCCCGGTCGACGAAGCAAAATGGGGCTTTGCGGTGGTGGAAAACAGCCTGTGGGAAGGGGTGCCAAACTACCTGCGCGAGCTTAACGAACAGCTGGAAGAAAATCTGGGCTATCGCCTGCCGGTCGACTTTGTGCCGGTTCGCTTCACTTCCTGGATGGGCGGCGACCGCGACGGCAACCCGAACGTGACGGCGGAAATCACCCGTCACGTCCTGTTGTTGAGCCGCTGGAAAGCAACCGACCTGTTCCTGAAAGATATTCAGGTGCTGATCTCCGAGCTGTCGATGGTAGAAGCGACGCCGGAACTGCGCGCGCTGGCCGGTGAAGAAGGTGCCAGTGAGCCGTACCGTTTCCTGATGAAAAAACTGCGCGGTCAGCTGATGGCCACGCAGGCCTGGCTGGAAGCGCGCCTGAAAGGCCAGCGCCTGCCGAAGCCGGAAGGTCTGCTGAGCCAGAACGAACAGCTCTGGGAACCGCTGTACGCCTGTTATAAATCGCTTCAGGCCTGCGGGATGGGCATCATTGCCAATGGCGAACTGCTCGACACTCTGCGCCGCGTGAAGTGTTTCGGCGTGCCGCTGGTGCGTATCGACGTCCGTCAGGAAAGCACCCGTCATACCGAAGCGCTGGGCGAGCTGACCCGTTATCTCGGCATTGGCGACTATGAAAGCTGGTCCGAAGCCGACAAACAGGCGTTCCTGATCCGCGAGCTGAACTCCAAGCGCCCGCTGCTGCCGCGCAATTGGGAGCCAAGCAATGACACCCGCGAAGTGCTCAACACCTGTAAAGCGATCGTGGATGCGCCGAAAGGATCGGTGGCCGCCTATGTGATCTCCATGGCGAAGACCCCGTCCGACGTGCTGGGCGTTCACCTTCTGCTGAAAGAAGCGGGCATCGACTACGCTCTGCCGGTAGCACCGCTGTTTGAGACTCTCGACGACCTGAACAACGCCAACGACGTGATGACCCAGTTGCTGAACATCGACTGGTATCGCGGCTTTATTCAGGGCAAGCAGATGGTGATGATTGGCTATTCCGACTCCGCGAAAGATGCGGGCGTGATGGCAGCCTCCTGGGCGCAGTATCAGGCGCAGGATGCGCTAATTAAAACCTGCGAAAAAGCCGGTATTGAACTGACCCTGTTCCACGGACGCGGCGGTTCAATTGGTCGTGGCGGTGCGCCTGCACACGCGGCGCTGCTCTCCCAACCACCAGGAAGCCTGAAAGGCGGACTGCGCGTGACCGAGCAGGGCGAGATGATCCGCTTCAAGTACGGCCTGCCGGAAGTGACCATCAGCAGCCTGTCGCTCTATACCAGTGCGATCCTGGAAGCCAACCTGCTGCCGCCGCCGGAGCCAAAAGAATCCTGGTGCCGGATTATGGACGAGCTGTCTGACATCTCCTGCGATCTGTATCGCGGCTACGTGCGTGAAAACAAAGACTTTGTGCCTTACTTCCGCTCAGCCACGCCTGAGCAGGAGCTGGGTAAACTGCCGCTCGGCTCGCGCCCGGCCAAGCGTCGTCCTACTGGCGGCGTTGAATCCCTGCGCGCCATTCCGTGGATCTTTGCCTGGACGCAAAACCGTCTGATGCTGCCAGCCTGGCTGGGTGCCGGTGCGGCGCTGCAAAAAGTGGTGGAAGACGGTAAGCAGAGCGAACTGGAAACCATGTGCCGCGACTGGCCATTCTTCTCTACCCGTCTGGGCATGCTGGAGATGGTCTTCTCGAAAGCCGACCTGTGGCTGGCGGAATACTACGATCAGCGTCTGGTGAAACCCGAGCTGTGGGCGCTGGGTAAAGAGCTACGCGAGCTGCTGGAAGGCGACATCAAAGTGGTGCTGGATATCGCTAACGACTCCCACCTGATGGAAGACCTGCCGTGGATCGCCGAGTCTATCCAACTGCGTAACATCTACACCGACCCGCTGAACGTTTTACAGGCTGAACTGCTGCACCGTTCGCGTCTGGCGGAAGAGGAAGGTAAAGAGCCGGATCCGCGCGTTGAACAGGCGCTGATGGTGACGATTGCGGGCGTTGCGGCGGGGATGCGTAACACCGGTTGATCGGTTTTGCCGGGTGGCGCTTACGCTTACCCGGCCTACAATAGGCTTTTCGTAGGCCCGGCAAGCGCCAGCGTCGCCGGGCAATACCCTGGTATCCACACCATGCACCACGATATCCCCCACATCCTGAATGACCTGATCAACGGCACCTTGCCGCTGCGTCAGGTGCATTTCCCCCCTTCGGCTAAACCGCTCCCCCGAACGTCACCTTGCCTCGTGCTTAGCTTTGATACGGCCTGCGAAGCGTTATTTTTTTCATCCGGTAATATTCCGCTTCAACCCGCCTTTTCGCTCAACATCAGCTTCGGCAAGCAACAACTGACTCTTCAGCTCGAGCGCGACAACACGCTTTTGCAACAGCAACAGGTTGCCAGACGCGGGCCGCGAGTGGGCGCATTCCTTTTGCAGACGCTCGCTGAATTGCAAATGCAGCCAGACGATCGGGAAACGGCCAGACTGGTGGTATTAAGTTTGCTCAGCCACTGTCGCGATCTGCTGGGCAGCGATATCCATACCGCCAGCCGCAGCCGTGCATTATTTGAAGCGATTCGTCACTACATCGAAGAACATCACGCCTCTGCACTGACCCGTGAATCGGTGGCGCAGGCGTTTTATATTTCACCGAACTACCTTTCTCATCTTTTTCAAAAAACAGGCAGCGTGGGGTTCAACGAATATCTTACGCAAACACGCCTCGAGCACGCGCGTCAGCTTCTTAAAGGCTACGAGTTTAAAATCAAAGATATCGCTGCAAGCTGCGGATTTACGGACAGTAACTACTTTTGCCGTCTCTTTCGCAAGCACACTGAACGTTCCCCTTCCGAATATCGACGCCAGTATCACAGCCAGCTGATCGCCAAAAAGTAGCATTGTGATCGCTCTCTCACTTCGCCAGGGACATTACATTTATCCAGTATTTGGCAAAATTGACCTGTATTCGCCGCGACTGGGTGCGCCGTATCCTTTATTCAACCTTTCTGACTTAAGGAAAAATAATGGAACTGTACCTGGATACCGCCAACGTGGCAGAAGTTGAACGCCTGGCGCGCATTTTTCCCATTGCGGGCGTGACCACCAACCCAAGCATCGTAGCCGCCAGCGGCGAATCTGTCTGGGAGGTGTTGCCGCGCCTGCAGCATGCTATCGGCCCGGAGGGCAGGCTGTTTGCCCAAACCATGAGCCGCGACGCCGAAGGAATGGTGGCGGAAGCAAAACGGCTGAACAATGCCCTGCCGGACATCGTGGTAAAAATTCCCGTCACTGCACAGGGGCTCATCGCGATTAAAGCGCTGAAGAAAGAGGGAATTACCACGCTGGGAACCGCCGTTTACAGCGCCGCTCAGGGGTTACTGGCCGCGCTGGCAGGAGCGAAATATGTCGCACCGTATGTAAACCGCGTCGATGCGCAGGGCGGTGACGGCATTCGCACGGTACAGGAACTGCAATCCCTGCTGGAACAGCATGCGCCAGAGAGCATGGTGCTGGCTGCCAGCTTTAAAACGCCGCGCCAGGCGCTGGATTGCCTGTTGGCAGGATGTGAGGCAATTACGCTTCCCTTAGACGTAGCGCAACAAATGCTCGGCACGCCAGCGGTAGAGTCAGCCATAGAGAAGTTCGAGCAGGACTGGAAAAACGCGTTTGGTAACCTCAACCTCTAAGGGAGATATGTTATGGACCGTATCATTCAATCGCCGGGGAAGTACATCCAGGGCGCTGATGTTCTCACTCGTCTCGGCGACTACCTGAAGCCGCTGGCGGCTCGCTGGCTGGTGGTAGGCGATAAATTTGTGCTGGGTTTTGCCGAAGAAACCCTGCGTCAGAGTTTTAAAAAAGCCGGACTCCATGCCGAAATTGCACCGTTTGGCGGCGAATGTACGCAAAATGAAATCGATCGCCTGAAAAAACTGGCCGACAGTACCGACTGCCTGGCGGTGCTGGGTATCGGGGGCGGAAAAACGCTGGATACCGCCAAAGCGCTGGCGCACTTTATGGACGTGCCGGTGGCTATTGCCCCGACCATTGCCTCCACCGATGCGCCGTGCAGTGCCCTTTCCGTGATTTATACCGACAGCGGCGAGTTCGATCGCTACCTGATGCTGCCGCACAACCCGAACATGGTGATTGTCGATACCAGGGTGGTGGCGGGCGCACCTGCGCGCCTGCTGGCCGCCGGGATTGGCGATGCCCTGGCAACCTGGTTTGAAGCGCGCGCCTGTTCGCGTAGCGGCGCCACGACCATGGCGGGTGGCAAGTGCACGCAGGCAGCGTTAGCGCTGGCTGAGCTGTGCTACAACACGCTGGTTGAAGAGGGCGAGAAAGCGATGCTGGCGGCGGAACAACACGTGGTGACGCCTGCTCTGGAACGCATTATTGAAGCCAACACCTATCTGAGCGGCGTGGGCTTTGAAAGTGGCGGGCTGGCGGCGGCACACGCCATTCACAATGGCATGACGGCGGTGCCGGATGCGCACCATTTCTACCACGGTGAAAAAGTGGCATTTGGTACGCTGACGCAACTGGTACTGGAGAACGCGCCGGTAGAAGAAATCGAAACCGTTGCGGGGCTGTGCCATAGCGTCGGGCTGCCAATTACGCTGGCGCAGCTGAATATCAAAGAGGATATTCCGGCTAAAATGCGGCTGATCGCGGAGGCGTCCTGTGCCGAAGGGGAAACCATTCACAACATGCCTGGCGGCGTAACGCCGGATCAGGTCTATGCGGCGCTGCTGGTGGCGGACCAGTATGGACAGCGATTCTTGCAGGAGTGGGAGTAATAGAAAAGCCGGGTGGCGCTGCGCTTACCCGGCCTACATGGCACTTTAATTTGTAGGCCGGGTAAGGCGTAGCCGCCACCCGGCACAAGGGTTACTTCACGTCAAACCGATCCAAATCCATCACTCGCGCCCATGCGGCAACGAAGTCGCGGACGAACTTCTCTTGTGCATCGCTGCTGGCGTAAACTTCGGCCAGCGCGCGGAGGACAGCGTTGGAACCAAAGACCAGATCGGCGCGGGTGGCGGTATATTTCACTTCCCCGCTGGCGCGATCGCTACCGGCAAACAGCTCGTTTGAGTCGTCGGTCGCTTTCCACTGGGTGTTCATATCCAGCAGATTGACGAAGAAGTCGTTGCTCAGCACGCCCTCGCGGTTAGTAAACACGCCATTCTTGCTGCCATCGAAGTTTGCACCCAGTACGCGCAAACCGCCGATCAACACCGTCAGTTCCGGCGCGGTCAGGGTCAACTGCTGGGCTTTGTCGATCAGCAGCGACTCCGTGGTGGACACATCCACCTGCGCGCGATAGTTACGGAAACCGTCGGCAATCGGTTCGAGCAGGTTAAACATCTCGATATCCGTCTGATCCTGACGCGCATCCACACGACCTGGAGTGAACGGTACGTTGACGTAAACGCCTGCCGCTTTCGCCGCCTGCTCAACGCCCACGACACCCGCCAGCACAATGATATCGGCCAGTGAAGCTTTGTTGGTGGTGCGCTGGATCGCTTCCAGAGCCGGTAATGCCCGCACCGCCGCGGCGTTAACGTCCCAGTCGCGCTGAGGTGCCAGCGCCAGACGCGCGCCGTTAGCGCCGCCACGCTTGTCGCCGCCGCGGAAGGTCGATGCCGACGCCCAGGCCACGGAAACCAGCTCGCTCACGGAGAGACCCGAGGCCGCGATTTCCGCTTTCAGGCTTTCAATATCTTCCTGCGTCGGATGGAACACCGGCTGAGGCAGCGGATCCTGCCAAATCAGATCTTCTTTCGGTACTTCCGGGCCGATGTACCGCGCTTTTGGCCCCATATCGCGGTGGGTCAGCTTGAACCACGCGCGCGCAAAGGCTTCGTTGAAGGCCTGCGGATCGTTCAGGAAACGACGGGAAATTTTCTCGAATTCCGGATCAAAACGCAGCGTCAGGTCGGTGACCAGCATGGTTGGCTTGCGTTTTTTCGACGGGTCGAACGGGTCAGGCATAATTTCCGGCGCATCCACGGCTTCAAACTGAATTGCGCCCGCCGGGCTACGCGTCTGCACCCATTCGTATTTGAACAGGTTCTCGAAGAAATAGTTGCTCCACTGGGTTGGGGTTTGAGACCAGATAACTTCCAGCCCGGAGGTGATGGCGTCAGCGCCAATACCGGTGCCGTGCGTGCTGGCCCAGCCCAGGCCCTGCGCTTCAATAGGCGACGCTTCAGGGTCAGTGCCCACGTGCGTGGCTTCGCCTGCACCGTGCGTTTTACCGAGCGTATGGCCGCCTGCAATAAGCGCAACGGTCTCTTCGTCATTCATGCCCATGTTGCCAAAGGTAGCGCGGATCGCCGCCGCCGCAGACAGCGGTTCACCACTGGCGTTTGGCCCTTCCGGGTTAACGTAAATCAGGCCCATTTCTGTGGCGGCCAGCGGGCGCTTCGCCAGCGCTTCCGGGTCACGGTGAGTCAGCCAGGCTTTTTCATCGCCCCAGTTCACGTCCAGATCCGGTTCCCAGACGTCTTCACGCCCGGCACCGAAACCAAAGGTGCGGAAGCCGGAGTTCTCCAGCGCCACGTTACCCGCGAGGATAAACAGGTCGGCCCAGGAGATTTTTTGTCCGTATTTTTGCTTAATTGGCCACAGCAGACGGCGAGCCTTATCCAGGCTGACGTTGTCAGGCCAGGAGTTCAGCGGCGCAAAACGCTGCTGACCGCGACCGGCACCGCCGCGACCATCAACGGAGCGATAGGTACCCGCACCGTGCCAGGCCATACGGATAAACAGGCCCGCATAGCTGCCCCAGTCGGCAGGCCACCACGGTTGTGAGTCGGTTAACAGTGCTTTGAGATCGCCCTTAAGGGCGGAATAGTCGAGCTTACTGAATTCTTTGCGGTAGTCGAAGTCTTCACCCAGAGGGTTTGAACGGCTGGAGTGTTGATTAAGTAAATCGATGCGGAGTTGTTTAGGCCACCACTCTTTGCTGCCGGTACCTGCACCCGCGCTGTGATCGACGCCGCCCTGGTGGAACGGACATTTGCCGGCGGATGCCGCGTTATTGGTCTCGTCTGACATGCTCATCGCTATGCTCCCTTTACAGTGTTACCGTTACGATATACACCACTAGCGATAAGAGATAGTTGAATTAATCCACAGATTCGATAGCTAATACCTTTTAACTTTCTGTTCGAGTAAAAAACCCTCACTTTATGAGGGTTTTTTACTTTATAACGCCGGGCGGACACCCAGCGTATGGCAAATGGCGTAACTCATCTCCGCGCGGTTAAGCGTATAGAAGTGGAAATCCTTCACCCCTTCACGGCTTAAAATCTTCACCATATCCATCGCGATATTGGCCCCCACCAGCTTGCGTGTTTCCGGGTCATCGTCCAAACCTTCGTACATTTTGGACATCCACAGCGGAATGCGCACGTTGGTCATATCCGCGAATTTCTTCGCCTGTTTGAAGTTCGAGACCGGCAGAATGCCAGGGATGATTTCGACATCAATACCCGCCGAGACGCAGCGGTCGCGAAAGCGTAAATAGCTTTCCACATCAAAGAAGAACTGAGTAATGGCGCGATTGGCACCTGCGTCCACCTTACGCTTCAGGTTAAGCAGATCCGCCTGGGCGCTTTTCGCTTCCGGGTGAACTTCCGGGTAAGCGGCAACGGAAATATCAAAGTCAGCAACGTCTTTCAGCAGGGCAACCAGATCGGTGGCGTACATGTCCGGCTTACCGCTCCCCGGCGGCAGGTCGCCGCGCAGGGCAACGATATGACGAATGCCGTTGTTCCAGTAGTCCTGAGCAATCGCGCGCAGTTCATCAGGAGTGGCGTCGATACAGGTGAGGTGCGGTGCCGCTTCCAGACCGGTTCGGTCTTTAATGCCCTTAATGATGCTGTGCGTGCGGTCACGCTCACCGGAGTTGGCGCCGTAGGTTACGGAGACGAACTTCGGCTTCAGGCTGCTCAGGCGATCGATAGAGCTCCACAGGGTTTGCTCCATTTCACTGGTGCGCGGCGGGAAAAATTCAAAAGAGACGTTAATCTGGCCGTTTACTTCGGCCAGGCTCTGATTCAGGGCTTCCCGCTGGTTGGCGTGAAAAAAGCTCATACCTTACCTCTATCTTTCGCGTGTCATTGTTTGTTGTGTTGTGAACTTCTATACGTTTAGACGTCCAGATGTAAAAATGACGGAAAAGCGGGATGACGTCAACAGAAATAATCAACATTAACGGTGAGGTTTGTTCAGGGAAGATGAAGGGCGTTCATGATGGGGGTGAGAAGGCCCCTCACCCCCAGCCCTCTCCCCAAAGGGGCGAGGGGGGAAAGACCGCACCGAGCAGTCCCCTCTCCCCTAAGGGGAGAGGGTTAGGGTGAGGGGTTACAGTAGCTTAGCCAGGCGATTAATGTCGGACTGAATGGCTCCGGCGGTCACATCGCGCCCCGCACCCGGGCCACGGATCACCAGCGGGTTATCGCGGTACCAGCGGCTTTCGATGGCGAAGACGTTATCGCACGGCAGCAGCGCCGCCAGCGGATGTTCAGGACGTACCGCCTCCACGCCCACGCGCGCTTTACCGTTCGCCTCGAAGCGCGCCACGTAACGCAGCACCAGGCCCATCTCGTTTGCCGCTTCCAGACGTTGCACCATCTGCTCGTTCAGCTCGTCGCCGTTCTCAAAGAAGTGATCGACAGATCCTTCCTCGCAGCCCGCAGGCACCAGAGACTCAACGCGAACCTGACCCGGCTCAATGTCGTAGCCCGCTTCACGCGCCAGGATCACCAGCTTGCGCATCACGTCTTTACCGGCAAGGTCAACGCGCGGATCCGGCTCGGTTAAGCCCTGCTGCCACGCCTGATCCACCAGGTCGGTGAACGGCACGGTACCGTCAAATTGCAGGAACAGCCAGGAGAGCGTGCCGGAGAAGATCCCGCTCAGCGCCAGAATGCTGTCGCCGCTATCAATCAGATCGCGCACGGTATGGTTAACCGGCAGACCTGCGCCAACGGTGGCGTTATACAGCCAGTGACGACCCGTTTTTTCGAACGCGTCGTGGATCTGGCGATATTTATCAGTGCTGCTCGCGCCTGCCAGCTTGTTGGCGCTGATGACGTGGAACCCGTGGCTGGCAAAATCCAGATACTGATCGGCCAGTTGCTCGCTGGCGGTAACGTCCAGCACCACCAGATCGTCGTACGGGTGCGCGCGCATCCACAGGAACAGCGACTCTTCGTCCTGCTCAACCGCTTCATCGTTAAAGAAGGCCAGCGCCCGACTGGCGTCCAGCCCTTCGTAGTTCAACAGGCTGCGGCGGCTGTCCACCACGCCTGCCAGAATAAACTCAAATCCGGTACGCGCCGAAAGCGTCACCTGCTCGCGGGCGAACAACTCAAGCCAGCGGGAACCGATGTTCCCTTTCCCGAACAGTACCAGGCCGATGCGTTTTTCCGCGCGGAACAGGGAGGTGTGCAGGCCCTGAATCAGGCTTTCGGTTGGCCCCTTGCGCAGAACGGCAACCAGGCTGATGCCCTCTTCCGACTGCCAGGTGAACTCCACCGGCTGCCCTTTCAGCTGCTGCCAGAAGCGGTGGCAGTGCAGCGGGTTACGGGTGACGCCCGCGCCCACCATTGCCACCAGCGCCAGTCCCTGACGCAGGCGAAGCTCGCCCGGCAGTCCCGCTTCATCCAGAATCTTCAGGGCGCTGTCCACCACTTCAGCGGTATAGCAGAACTGCAACAGCTGGCGATCGTTATGCACGCCAACGGCCAGCGGACGCACCTGGGCACGTTTCAGGATGGTGTCGATATCTTTGTGCGCCAGTTTGAAATCCTGGCCCGCAGGCACCTGGAACTCAATCAGGCAGATGTCATCGTGGCTGGTGACAATGCGCGCGCCCGTACCGGATGCCAGCACGCGCTCGATGCGAGTGGAACCCTGATCCGGCGTGTAGCTACAGCGTAGTTGCAGGTCGATGTCGCTGCCGGAAACCGGCTGTAGCGTGCGCGCGTGCAGCACTGGTGCCGCCAGACGCGCCAGCTCGCTCGCTTCGTCGAGACGCAGCAGCGGCAGCAGGCAGGCATCTTTTACTTTGCGCGGGTCCGCGCTGTAGACACCGGCCACGTCGCTCCAGATGGTGACGCGGGACACGCCCGCCAGGGCGCCAATCTGCGTTGCCGAGTAGTCAGAGCCGTTACGGCCCAGCAGTACGGTTTCACCTGCGTTGCTGCGACTGATAAAGCCGGTCACCACAATACGTTTACCCGGATGTTGCACCAGCAGCTGTTGCAGCAGCGGGTAGGACAACCCTTCGTCCACCTGCGGCTGTGCGGCGCGTTCGGCACGCAGGAAATCACGCGCGTCGAGCCAGGCGGCTTCCACGCCAAGATGTTGCAGCACGGCGGCCATCAGGCGTGCAGACCACACTTCACCATGGCCAACCACTTCCGCATACACCGCATCGGTAATGCCGCTGTCCAGCAGAGCTGCCAGACGCTCAAGGTCGTGAGTAAAGGCGCTTATCAGTCCGTCCGCCACGTCTGCAGGCAGCAAACCGGCAATCAGTTCACTCTGGTAACGACGTAAGGACTGTTGCACCTGATGCGCAGAGAGGCGATCGGTCTGGCTCAGTTTCAGCCAGCTAATCAGCTGGTTGGTGGTGCTGCCCGCCGCAGAGACAACCATCATGTCCCCCGGCTGTGAATACTCGGTCATGATCCCTGCGACACGCAGATAACATTTCACATCAGCAAGACTACTACCACCAAACTTGTGCAGCTGACGACCCTTCGCCCCTGCCTGCGCTATCACACTCATGATTACCCCTTGGCTGCGACCCGGAAGCCATTTTCCAGATCGGCAATTAAATCTTCAGAATCTTCAATACCGGTCGAGATACGCAGCAGCGTCTCGGAAATCCCGGCGGCGGCACGTGCTTCGGGTGCCATACCTGCGTGCGTCATGGTTGCGGCGTGGGAGATCAAGCTTTCTACTCCCCCTAAGGATTCCGCCAGCGTAAACAATGACAACCCGCTCAGGAAGCGACGCAGCGTTTGCTCGTCACCGTCCAGTTCAAAACTTAACATCGCGCCAAATCCTTTCTGTTGGCGCGCGGCAATCTCGTGCCCCTGGTTTTCCGGCAGCGACGGGTGATAAAGCTTCTTCACCAGCGGCTGGGTTTTCAGGAAATCCACGATCGCCTGGGCATTACGCTGCGCGACGTCCATACGCGGTGACAGCGTGCGGATGCCGCGCAGCAGCAAATAGCTGTCGAACGCGCCCGCGGTGACGCCAATGTTATTGGCCCACCATGCCAGTTCAGTGACAACATCAGGATCTTTGGCAATCACCACACCCGCTACCACGTCAGAATGGCCGTTCAGATATTTCGTGCATGAATGCAACACCAGATCGGCACCCAGTGCCAGTGGGTTCTGAAGGGCCGGACTGAGGAACGTATTATCCACTACACTTATCGCTCCCGCATCCCTTGCGAGCTGACAAATTTTCGCAATATCGACTACGCGCAACAATGGATTGCTTGGACTTTCCACCAGAACCAGCTTCGGCTGTTCGGCTAACGCCTGTTTCAGCGCCTGTTCGTCGTTTTGATCGACAAACAACACGCGGTAGCAGCCACGTTTCGCCAGGCTATCAAACAGACGATAGCTGCCGCCGTAGCAGTCGTGCGGCGCCACCAGCAGATCGCCAGGTTTCAGGAACACCGTGGTTACCAGGTGAATGGCAGACATGCCGGTATTGGTTAATACCGCCCCTGCGCCGCCTTCCAGTTCCGCCAGCGCGCGCTGGGTAACGTCACGCGTAGGATTGCCGCGACGCGAGTAGTCATGCGCGCGAGGTTCATTAAATCCGGTGAAATTATAGGTGCTGGAGAGATGAATTGGCGGGACAACGCAGCCGTACTGCTCGTCATCATTCAATCCGCTACGCACTGCGATGGTGGCCTGTTTACGCGTCATGGTGAGGCTTCCTGGCGAATGAGGTGAAAAGTCAGGCACCAGAGTAAACATTGAAAGTATGGACGTCAATACATCTGGACATCTAAACTTCTTTGCGTATAGATTGAGCAATGCGCAAATAGCCGTTAAAATTATATGCTTTAGGACACGCTACAGCGGCAATATCCGTGCCTCGGTATCGTCTCTACGGTAAACTACGCAAGATTACGGTTCAAAACTGATGGTTACCGGTTTTGCACCTTTAGATTAATGACTGAGAGGATTAAAGGTATCTCATGGCTGAATGGAGCGGCGAATATATCAGCCCATACGCTGAGCACGGTAAGAAGAGTGAGCAAGTCAAGAAAATCACGGTGTCCATTCCTCTGAAGGTGTTGAAGATCCTCACCGATGAACGTACGCGTCGTCAGGTGAACAACCTGCGTCACGCCACTAACAGCGAACTGCTGTGCGAAGCGTTCCTGCATGCGTTTACCGGCCAACCGTTGCCGAACGATGACGATCTGCGCAAAGAGCGCAGTGACGAAATTCCAGAAGAGGCGAAGGTGATCATGCGTGAACTGGGTATCGACCCGGATACGTGGGAATACTGATAAGCGGATACAAAAAAGGCACCTTGCGGTGCCTTTTTTTCGGGAAACTTATTTAGCGCCCGGGATGCTGAAACGCTTGTTGAAGCGGTCAACACGGCCACCGGTTGCAACATCACGCTGCTTACCAGTGTAGAACGGGTGGCATTTGCCGCACACGTCCAGGTTCAGATCGTGACCCACGGTAGAGCGGATCTGGATAGAGTTACCGCAAGAGCAGTTTGCAGTAATCATTTCGTATTTCGGGTGAATATCTTTTTTCATGGGAGAACCTCAGTTAAGGCCGCGTCGCTCTTCCAGCCCTAACGCCAGACACCACGCGATGTTGAATGTAAGTTCTTTGGCGTAAAGTACACCAAAGGCGGCGAATCATACAGAATTTAACCAACGTATGCAAACTGATCCGCACGCCGCTTTCACTAATGTGTATACTAACGCGCCACTTTTCAAGTCAGGAAGATTCGATGCCCGTCGCTCACGTTGCCCTGCCCGTTCCGCTTCCCCGCACCTTTGACTACCTGCTGCCCGACAGCATGAGCGCCAAAGCGGGCTGTCGCGTGACCGTGCCGTTCGGTAAACAGCAGCGCGTGGGGATCGTCGTCTCCGTCAGCGATAAAAGCGAGCTGCCGCTTACCGAGCTGAAATCGATCGTTGAAGGGCTGGATGATGAACCTGTTTACTCTCAAAGCACCTGGCGACTGCTGTTGTGGGCGGCAGATTATTATCACCATCCTATTGGCGACGTATTGTTCCACGCCCTGCCGATTATGCTGCGTCAGGGTAAGCGCGCCAGCCATGCGCCAATGTGGTACTGGTTTGCCACCGAGCAGGGTCAGGCGGTCGACATTAACAGCCTGAAGCGCTCGCAAAAACAACAGCAGGCATTGGCCGCGCTACGCCAGGGGAAAATCTGGCGCCATCAGGTCGACGAGCTCGAGGTGAGCGAAACCGCGTTGCAGGCATTAAGGAAGAAAGGGCTGAGCGAGCTGGCCAGCGAAGCACCTGCCCTTCACGACTGGCGCGACGGCTTTTCCGTCTCGGGCGATCGCCTGCGTCTGAATACCGAGCAGGCCACCGCCGTGGGCGCGATTCACAGCGCCGCCGATCGTTTCTCCGCCTGGCTGCTGGCGGGCGTCACCGGCTCCGGTAAAACCGAAGTGTATCTGAGCGTACTGGAAAATGTGCTCGCGCAGGGCAAACAGGCGCTGGTAATGGTGCCGGAAATCGGCCTGACGCCGCAAACCATCGCCCGTTTCCGTGAACGCTTTAATGCGCCCGTTGAGGTTCTGCACTCCGGCCTGAACGACAGCGAGCGCCTCAGCGCCTGGCTGAAAGCGAAAAACGGCGAAGCGGCGATTGTGATTGGCACCCGTTCCTCACTCTTTACGCCGTTTAAAAATCTCGGCGTTATCGTGATCGATGAAGAGCATGACAGCTCCTATAAACAGCAGGAAGGCTGGCGCTATCACGCCCGCGACTTAGCCGTGTACCGCGCCCACAGCGAGCAAATCCCCATTATTCTGGGGTCCGCCACCCCCGCGCTTGAAACGCTGCACAACGTTCGCCAGCGTAAATACCACATGCTGCGCCTGACGCGCCGCGCGGGAAATGCCCGTCCGGCCATTCAGCATGTGCTGGATCTGAAAGGCCAGCAGGTGCAGGCCGGGTTAGCGCCTGCGCTGATTAACCGCATGCGCCAACATTTGCAGGCGGGCAACCAGGTGATCCTGTTCCTGAACCGCCGCGGCTTCGCGCCTGCGTTGCTGTGCCACGACTGCGGCTGGATTGCCGAGTGCCCGCGCTGCGATCACTACTACACCTTCCACCAGGCTCAGCGCCATTTACGCTGCCACCACTGCGACAGCCAGCGTCCGGTACCCCGTCAGTGCCCGTCCTGCGGCTCAACGCACATCGTGCCGGTGGGTCTGGGGACGGAGCAGCTCGAACAGGCGCTGGCGCCGTTCTTCCCTGATGTGCCCATTTCGCGTATCGACAGGGACACCACCAGCCGCAAAGGGGCACTGGAGCAGCAGCTGGCGGAAGTGCATCGCGGCGGCGCGCGCATACTGATTGGCACTCAAATGCTGGCGAAAGGGCATCACTTCCCGGACGTGACGCTGGTCGCCCTGCTGGACGTCGACGGCGCGCTGTTCTCCGCGGATTTTCGCTCCGCCGAGCGTTTCGCACAGCTTTATACCCAGGTTGCTGGTCGCGCCGGTCGAGCGGGTAAGCAGGGCGAAGTAGTGCTGCAAACGCACCATCCTGAGCACCCGCTGCTGCAAACGCTGCTGCACAAAGGCTATGACGCCTTCGCGGACCAGGCGCTGGCCGAACGTCAGACGATGCAGCTTCCTCCGTGGACCAGCCACGTCATCATCCGTGCGGAAGATCATAACAACCAGCAGGCGCCGCTATTCCTGCAACAGCTGAGAAATCTCCTGCAGGCCAGCCCACTGGTGGATAATCAGCTGTGGATTTTAGGCCCGGTACCCGCGCTCGCCCCGAAACGCGGCGGCCGTTTCCGCTGGCAACTCTTACTTCAGCACCCTTCGCGTATCCGTTTACAGCAGATCGTCAGCGGCACGCTGGCGCTGATTAATACCCTGCCGGAAGCGCGAAAAGTGAAGTGGGTTCTGGACGTCGATCCGATTGAAGGCTGAAGACGGATCGAAAAATTTAATGCGCCTCACACTTTTTATGAAAATTCTGTAACCGATTCCATTAACTATCTGTAAAAATGGTGCGGTCCGCAGTTCGGTGTTCAGGCGAGGAGAAGACGTTGAAGTCCAGGAAAGAGGTTGCCTCGGCGACCATGAAAGACGTTGCCGAGAAAGCACAAGTCTCAACAGCAACCGTGTCCCGCGCATTGATGAACCCTGACAAAGTCTCCCAGGCGACCCGAAACCGGGTTGAAAAGGCGGCGCTTGAGGTCGGTTATTTCCCGCAAGCCATGGGGCGCAACGTTAAACGCAACGAATCCCGCACCATCCTGGTGATCGTGCCGGACATCTGCGATCCCTTCTTCAGCGAAATCATCCGCGGCATTGAGGTCACGGCCGCCGCCCAGGGCTATCTGGTGCTGATTGGTGATTGTGCCCACCAGAACCAGCAGGAAAAAACGTTCATCGACCTGATCATCACCAAGCAGATTGATGGCATGCTGCTGCTTGGCTCACGCCTGCCGTTTGATGCCAGCATTGAAGAACAGCGCAATTTACCGCCAATGGTCATGGCGAACGAATTCGCGCCGGAGCTGGAGCTGCCGACCGTTCATATCGATAACCTCACCGCCGCGTTCAACGCCGTGAACTATCTTCAGGAGCTGGGGCATAAGCGTATCGGTTGTATTGCCGGACCAGAAGAGATGCCGCTGTGTCATTACCGGTTGCAGGGCTACGTTCAGGCGCTTCGCCGTACCGGGGCTATTGTCGATCCGCACTACATTGCGCGCGGTGATTTCACCTTTGAAGCGGGCGGGCAGGCGCTGGAAAAATTGCTTGCCTTGCCAGAACCGCCTACCGCGGTCTTCTGCCACAGCGACGTGATGGCGCTGGGGGCGTTATCCTACGCCAAACGTCACGGCCTGCGCGTGCCAAAGGACCTGTCGATAATCGGTTTTGATAATATTTCGCTTTCGGAGTTTTGCGATCCGCCGCTTTCGACTGTTTCGCAGCCGCGGTATGACATTGGCCGGGAAGCGATGCTGCTTTTGCTGGATCAGCTGCACGGTCAAACAGTTAGCAGTGGGTCACGACTACTGGATTGTGAGCTGATTGTGCGCGGCTCTACCCAGGCATTAACTTAAAGTAAATACCTTTCGACACCCTTATCTGGTCAAAGCCCCGTCGCTTAAGTAACATGGCGGGCTGACGAACGAATAAATACAGCGAAACGATAGTGGCACAACGAGATTATGTACGTCGCGGCCAGCAGGCACCTTCGCGACGCAAAAAGAGTAGTTCAAAAAGCAAGCAACGTAGCCTGTCTGCTGTCTCCCCAGCCATGGTCGCCATTGCTGCGGCTGTGCTGGTGGCCTTTATTGGCGGCCTCTACTTCATTACGCATCATAAAAAAGAAGAGTCTGAAGCCCTTCAGGGTAACAAGGTCGTCGGCAACGGCCTTCCTCCGAAGCCTGAAGAGCGCTGGCGCTACATTAAAGAGCTGGAAAGCCGCCAGCCTGGCGTACGTGCGCCTACCGAGCCTTCTGCCGGGGGTGAAGTGAAGAATGCCGATCAGCTGACGGACGAACAGCGCCAGTTGCTCGCTCAGATGCAGGCGGACATGCGCCAGCAGCCTACGCAGTTGAACGAAGTACCGTGGAACGAACAAACCCCGGCGCAGCGTCAGCAAACGTTGCAGCGCCAGCGTCAGGCACAGCAGCAAACGCAACAGCAGCAGTGGACGCAGACGCAGCCGGTACAACAGCCGCGTACACAACCGCAGCAGCAGACGCGTACCGTACAAACGCAGCCTGTTCAGCAGCAGCCGAAAGCCCAGCCGCAGAAGCAAACAGCACAGCCGTATCAGGATCTGTTGCAGACGCCTGCACATACCACTGCGCAACAGCCAAAAACGCAGCAGGCTGCGCCGGTCACTAAAGAGACCGAGGCACCAAAGCAGACGGCTGAGAAAAAAGATGAACGCCGCTGGATGGTTCAGTGCGGTTCGTTTAAAGGCGCTGAGCAGGCAGAAACGGTGCGTGCTCAGCTGGCATTTGAAGGATTTGACTCACGCATTACCACCAATAACGGCTGGAATCGCGTGGTGATTGGACCGGTCAAAGGCAAAGAAAACGCAGACGGCACCATTTCCCGTTTGAAAGTGGCGGGCCACACAAACTGCATTCGACTCGCCTCCGGGGGTTGAAACCCCCAAAATCTCCCCCATCTATCATTTAATTCAGCCCTGAGCACAGGCTCAGGGCTTCTGTTTCCCGAATCTGTAACCAGGGGGTCTGCTCGTGACAACAATAGTAAGTGTACGCCGTAACGGCCAGGTGGTAATTGCCGGTGATGGCCAGGCCACGCTGGGTAATACCGTCATGAAAGGCAACGTGAAGAAAGTACGTCGTCTTTATAACGACAAAGTGATCGCCGGTTTCGCAGGCGGCACGGCTGATGCCTTCACGCTGTTTGAACTGTTTGAACGCAAACTGGAAATGCATCAGGGTCATCTGGTGAAAGCCGCCGTTGAGCTGGCAAAAGACTGGCGTACCGACCGCATGCTGCGCAAGCTCGAAGCACTGCTGGCCGTGGCTGACGAAAACGCCTCGCTGATCATCACCGGTAACGGCGACGTGGTTCAGCCTGAAAACGACCTGATTGCCATCGGCTCTGGCGGCCCGTACGCCCAGGCCGCAGCCCGTGCGCTGTTGGAAAATACCGACATGAACGCGCGCGATATCGCGGTGAAAGCGTTGGATATTGCAGGTGATATCTGCATCTATACCAACCACAATCACACCATCGAAGAATTGACCTCCAAAGCGTAAGGATCGCCCATGTCTGAAATGACCCCACGCGAAATTGTCAGCGAACTGAACAAACACATTATCGGCCAGGACAACGCCAAGCGCTCCGTGGCTATCGCACTACGTAACCGCTGGCGTCGCATGCAGCTCGACGAAGAGCTCCGCCATGAAGTGACGCCAAAAAATATTCTGATGATCGGCCCGACCGGGGTGGGTAAAACCGAAATCGCCCGTCGTCTGGCCAAACTGGCTAACGCGCCGTTCATCAAAGTTGAAGCCACCAAGTTCACCGAAGTGGGCTATGTGGGTAAAGAAGTGGACTCCATCATCCGCGATCTGACCGATTCAGCGATTAAGATGGTGCGTGTCCAGGCGATTGAGAAAAACCGCTATCGCGCCGAAGAGATGGCCGAAGAGCGTATTCTCGACGTGCTGATCCCACCGGCAAAAAATAACTGGGGACAGGCTGAACAGCAGCCTGAACCTTCTGCTGCGCGTCAGGCATTCCGCAAAAAACTGCGTGAAGGCGAGCTGGACGACAAAGAGATTGAGATCGATCTCGCTGCCGCGCCAATGGGCGTTGAAATCATGGCCCCTCCGGGCATGGAAGAGATGACCAGCCAGTTGCAGTCCATGTTCCAGAACCTGGGCGGGCAGAAGCAGAAAGCGCGTAAGCTGAAAATCAAAGACGCGATGAAGCTGCTGATTGAAGAAGAAGCCGCGAAGCTGGTTAACCCGGAAGAGCTGAAACAGGACGCTATCGACGCGGTTGAGCAGCACGGTATCGTGTTTATCGACGAAATCGACAAAATCTGTAAGCGCGGCGGCAACAGCTCCGGCCCGGATGTTTCCCGCGAAGGCGTTCAGCGCGACCTGCTGCCGCTGGTGGAAGGTTGCACCGTCTCTACCAAGCACGGCATGGTGAAAACTGACCACATTCTGTTTATCGCGTCAGGTGCGTTTCAGGTTGCCAGCCCATCCGATCTCATTCCGGAACTGCAGGGTCGTCTGCCAATCCGCGTTGAGCTGCAGGCGCTGACCACTGAAGATTTCGAACGTATCCTGACTGAGCCAAACGCTTCTGTGACCGTACAGTACAAAGCGTTGATGGCGACCGAAGGCGTGAATATCGAGTTCACCGACGATGGGATAAAACGCATCGCTCAGGCCGCATGGCAGGTCAACGAAACCACCGAAAACATCGGTGCGCGTCGTCTGCACACCGTGCTGGAACGCCTGGTGGAAGATATCTCTTACGATGCGAGCGACCTTAACGGTCAAACCATTACCATTGACGCAGAGTATGTGGGCAAACACCTGGATGCGTTAGTGGCAGATGAAGATCTGAGCCGTTTTATTCTATAATCGCGTTCAATGCATTTTCATCACTGTTGATGGGGGCTATGGCCCCCATTTTTATTGGCTAAATAACTATGACTGATATCAGCCGTACGCAGGCGTGGCTCGAAAGTCTGCGTCCAAAAACGCTTCCTCTGGCTTTTGCCGCCATTATCGTCGGTACCGCACTTGCCTGGTGGCAGGGGCATTTCGATCCCCTGGTGGCTGGTCTGGCGCTTGTCACCGCCGGGCTACTGCAAATCCTCTCTAATCTCGCCAATGATTACGGCGATGCGGTAAAAGGCAGCGATAAACCTGATCGTATCGGGCCGCTGCGCGGGATGCAAAAAGGGGTGATTACCCAGGCACAGATGAAGCGGGCGCTGATTATCACCGTGGTGTTGATTTGCCTGTCCGGCCTGGCGCTGGTGACGGTCGCCTCGAAAACCACCAGCGATTTCATTGGCTTCCTGGTGCTGGGCTTGCTCGCCATTATTGCAGCAATTACCTATACCGTCGGGACGCGTCCTTACGGGTATATTGGTCTGGGCGACATCTCCGTACTGGTGTTCTTCGGCTGGCTGAGCGTCATGGGAAGCTGGTACTTGCAGGCGCATACGGTGATCCCCGCCCTGTTCCTGCCCGCGACCGCCTGCGGTCTGCTGGCGACGGCGGTGCTGAATATCAATAACCTGCGCGACATCGACAGCGACCGTGAGAACGGTAAGAACACGCTGGCCGTGCGTCTGGGCCCGGTGAATGCCCGCCGCTATCACGCCTGCCTGCTCATCGGCGCGCTGGTCTGCCTGGCGCTGTTCAATCTGATCTCTCTGCACAGCCTGTGGGGCTGGCTGTTTGTGCTCGCCGCACCGCTGCTGGTCAAGCAGGCCCGCTATGTCATGCGTGAACTCAGCCCGGCTGCTATGCCGCCGATGCTGGAGCGCACGGTAAAAGGCGCGTTGCTGACTAACCTGCTGTTCGTCATCGGGATTGTCTTAAGCCAGACGCTGAGTTAGCTGACAAATATCAATTAACAATTGATGATTTTGCCAACAAGGCATTTCGCACGATATACTGAACACATTCGCAGCAACAGAGCGTTAAACCTATGAAATACGATACCTCCGAGCTTTGTGACATCTACCAGGAAGATGTCAACGTCGTTGAACCCCTGTTCTCCAACTTTGGTGGACGGTCGTCGTTTGGCGGACAAATCATCACGGTGAAATGTTTCGAGGACAACGGGTTGCTGTACGATCTGCTCGAAGAGAACGGCCGTGGCCGCGTTCTGGTGGTCGACGGCGGCGGTTCCGTGCGCCGTGCATTGATTGATGCTGAACTGGCGGGAATTGCCGTCCAGAACGAGTGGGAAGGCATTGTGGTGTACGGTTCCGTGCGTCAGGTGGACGATCTCGAAGACATGGATATCGGGATTCAGGCCATCGCGGCCATACCGGTAGGCGCAGCGGGCGACGGCATCGGCGAAAGCGACGTGCGCGTCAATTTCGGCGGCGTGACCTTCTTCTCGGGCGACCACCTTTATGCTGACAATACCGGCATTATCCTTTCCGAGGATGCGCTGGACATTGAGTAGTTAATCGATAAGCGAGATGCATAAAAAAACCGCCAACAGCAATGTGGCGGTTTTTTTGTCCCACGGGATTCGCGGTCCGTTGGGTGATATTGCAACCTTTAACCAGGATTTTTATCTTACCCTGATTCATTCCTCAGGTAACCCCTGTCGACCCTTTATGAATTCCTAATTATGTGTGGAAACCTTAACTCCGCAGCTGTTGCTCATTATGATGCTGTGTCCCTTTCCGCCATCTCGCAAATGGGCGCCGGTCCAGGGAAAGGTGTATTCACCACCGTAAAGCAACCTTTAACCGGGCTTGTGTCCACCGACTTATCACCGGTGGTGAACGGTGGAGCGGTTAGCTGCAGGGACCGCATAATGAAATGCTATTTATGTATCGCGTTCATTGTCGCCAGCGTACTCGTTGTAAAGAGCGATGAACCGAGTGGGTTTGTTGCTTTTGCTACGACAGCGCAGGACAAGTAGCGTTAAGGCCGCCTCAGGCGGCCTTTTTTATGGTTTGATATCGGTTAGCGAAAACCATAAAAAAGCCGGGTGGCGGCTTCGCCTTACCCGGCCTGTTCAATTCATTCCCAAAGGAAATCAGACTTCTTCCATACGTCCCAGCAGTGCCTGCAGGCGATCCTGCCAGCCGTTCTGCTGTTCGCGCAGCTGGTTGTTTTCGCGCTCCAGTTCTTCACGGCTGTGCTGAGCATTCTGAACTTCCTGGGACAGGGAGTTGTTTTTCTCTTTCAGCTCTTCAATTTCCATCTGCAGCAGGGTGATGGTGTCGATCGCCTGCTGTACTTTCGATTCCAGTTTCTCAAACACTTCTAAAGACATGATGCTACCTCTCCTGAATTGCAAGGCGACGCTTTAACGTAAACGCGCACGACATATACCGTCGATTGTATGGAGCGCGGCGCTCTGTGTCCAGCGACACACCGCGCAGATCGCGGTTTGCAACACTTTTAGGTCTGGTCCTGGTGCGTTCGCGGTATATACCCCTAAATTGTTAACTCTTTAGTTAATGAAATGATTCAGCTCACATTATACCGTTGATGCAAAAACGCGCTTTATGGCGCGAAAACGCTCATTTTATTGACACAGACCACACATTTTGATTTCGATATTTCTCGTTTGTGCTCGTTAACGATAAATTAACACTATGTCTACAGGGCATCGTGGCTGTCACGGGCGGTCACGCAAACAATAAACATTACTCTTTTGCAGGATTCCGATTATGAGTCAGACATCAACCTTAAAAGGCCAGTGCATTGCCGAGTTCCTGGGTACCGGGTTGTTGATATTCTTCGGAGTAGGCTGTGTCGCTGCACTGAAAGTGGCAGGTGCCAGTTTTGGTCAGTGGGAAATCAGTATTATCTGGGGTTTGGGTGTGGCGATGGCCATCTACCTGACCGCAGGGGTTTCCGGCGCACATCTTAACCCGGCGGTGACCATCGCGTTGTGGCTATTCGCGTGCTTTGACGGACGCAAAGTTGTCCCTTTCATCATTTCACAATTTGCCGGCGCCTTTTGCGCAGCGGCGTTAGTTTACGGGCTTTATTACAATCTTTTCACCGACTTCGAACAGACGCATCATATGGTGCGTGGCAGTGTCGAAAGTCTGGATCTGGCAGGCATTTTCTCAACGTATCCGAATCCGCATATTAATTTTGTGCAGGCGTTCGCAGTTGAAATGGTGATTACCGCTATTCTGATGGGCGTCATTATGGCGCTGGGCGACGACGGAAACGGCATTCCGCGCGGCCCGCTGGCACCACTTTTGATTGGCCTTCTGATTGCGGTAATTGGCGCATCCATGGGTCCGCTGACCGGCTTTGCGATGAATCCGGCGCGTGACCTGGGTCCAAAAACCTTCGCCTTCTTTGCAGGATGGGGCGATGTCGCCTTTACCGGCGGCAAAGACATTCCTTACTTCCTGGTTCCGCTGTTCGGGCCAATCGTAGGGGCGGCGCTGGGCGCATTCGGCTATCGCAAATTAATTGGTCGCCACTTACCGTGCGACACCTGTGTGGAAGAGGAAAAAGAGTCGACTTCCACCACACAACAAAAAGCTTCGCTGTAATCTGACTACGGGACACATACCATGACCGAAAAAAAATATATCGTTGCGCTCGACCAGGGCACTACCAGCTCCCGCGCTGTCGTAATGGATCATGACGCGAACATTGTCAGCGTGTCTCAACGCGAATTTGAGCAAATCTATCCGCGTCCAGGCTGGGTTGAACACGACCCGATGGAGATCTGGGCGTCACAAAGCTCCACGCTGGTGGAAGTGCTGGCGAAAGCCGACATCAGTTCTGACGAGATTGCCGCTATCGGTATCACCAACCAGCGTGAAACCACCGTTGTCTGGGAGCGCGAAACCGGTAAGCCCATCTACAACGCCATTGTCTGGCAGTGCCGCCGCACCTCAGAGATCTGCGAAAAACTGAAGCGCGACGGAATGGAAGAGTACGTGCGCAGTACAACCGGTCTGGTCATTGACCCCTATTTCTCCGGCACCAAAGTGAAGTGGATCCTCGATCACGTGGAAGGTTCACGCGAACGTGCACGACGCGGCGAGCTGCTGTTTGGCACCGTCGATACCTGGCTTATCTGGAAGATGACTCAGGGACGCGTTCACGTCACCGACTACACCAACGCCTCGCGCACCATGCTGTTCAACATCAACACCCTGGAGTGGGATGACAAGATGCTGGACGCGCTGGACATTCCGCGTGCGATGCTGCCAGACGTGCGCAAATCTTCAGAAGTATACGGCCAGACCAACATCGGCGGTAAAGGCGGCACGCGTATTCCTATCGCCGGTATCGCCGGTGACCAGCAGGCGGCGCTGTTCGGCCAGCTGTGCGTCAAGGAAGGGATGGCGAAGAACACTTACGGCACCGGCTGCTTTATGCTGATGAACACCGGCGAGAAAGCGGTGAAATCAGAAAACGGTCTGCTGACCACCATCGCCTGCGGCCCACGCGGTGAAGTGAACTATGCCCTGGAAGGGGCGGTATTCATGGCGGGTGCCTCCATTCAGTGGCTGCGCGACGAGATGAAGCTGATCAGCGATGCGTTTGACTCCGAATACTTCGCGACCAAAGTGAAAGACACCAACGGCGTATACGTGGTGCCAGCGTTTACCGGTCTGGGCGCACCGTACTGGGATCCGTACGCCCGCGGCGCGATTTTCGGCCTGACGCGCGGTGTGAACTCAAACCACATTATTCGTGCGACCCTGGAATCCATCGCCTACCAGACGCGCGACGTGCTGGAAGCGATGCAGGCGGACTCCGGCATTCGTCTGCACGCCCTGCGCGTGGACGGCGGTGCGGTAGCCAACAACTTCCTGATGCAGTTCCAGTCCGACATTCTGGGTACCCGCGTTGAACGTCCTGAGGTGCGAGAAGTAACGGCGCTGGGCGCGGCGTATCTGGCAGGTCTGGCGGTTGGCTTCTGGCAAAACCTTGACGAGCTTCAGGAAAAAGCGGTGATCGAACGCGAATTCCGTCCAGGCATCGAAACCACCGAGCGCAACTACCGCTACAGCGGCTGGAAGAAAGCGGTGAAACGTGCCCTGGCATGGGAAGAGCACGACGAGTAAGACAGACTCACCCCTCACCCTAACCCTCTCCCCAAAGGGGCAAGGGGACTTAAAACACCCTCTCCCCTTTGGGGAGAGGGCCGGGGTGAGGGGCTCAGACCGCACCACCCCTCCCCCTCCCCACTCTGTGATAAACTTCGTGCAATTCCTTTTGATTGTACGAGTACCTCATGAAACGTGAACTTGCTATCGAGTTTTCCCGCGTCACCGAAGCTGCCGCCCTCGCAGGCTACAAGTGGCTGGGCCGTGGCGACAAAAATACCGCAGACGGCGCAGCCGTCCACGCCATGCGCATTGTGCTTAATCAGGTCAATATCGATGGCACTATCGTCATTGGCGAAGGCGAAATCGACGAAGCCCCGATGCTCTACATCGGTGAAAAAGTCGGGACGGGCAAAGGCGATGCGGTGGATATCG
Organism: Enterobacter cloacae complex sp. 402C9; assembly: GCF_050030745.1. Lineage (NCBI taxonomy): Bacteria > Pseudomonadati > Pseudomonadota > Gammaproteobacteria > Enterobacterales > Enterobacteriaceae > Enterobacter > Enterobacter cloacae complex sp. 402C9. The sequence continues at coordinate 4,629,079 of NZ_JBLGUW010000001.1, forward strand.
CGGTCGACCCGATCGAAGGCACGCGCATGACGGCGATGGGCCAGGCCAACGCGCTGGCGGTGCTGGCGGTGGGCGATAAGGGCTGCTTCCTCAACGCGCCAGATATGTACATGGAAAAGCTGATTGTCGGTCCTGGTGCTAAAGGCGCTATCGACCTTAGCCTGCCGCTGGATGCCAACCTGCGCAATATCGCAGCGGCGCTGGGTAAACCGCTCAACGAACTCACCGTGACCATCCTGGCGAAACCGCGCCACGACGCCACCATCGCTTATCTGCAAGCACTCGGCGTGCGCGTATTTGCCATTCCTGATGGCGACGTTGCCGCCTCTATTCTGACCTGCATGCCGGACAGCGAGGTCGACGTGCTTTACGGCATCGGCGGCGCGCCGGAAGGTGTGGTCTCTGCGGCAGTGATCCGCGCGCTGGACGGCGATATGCAGGCGCGTCTGCTGCCACGCCATGAGGTCAAAGGCGACAGCGACGAGAACCTTCGCATTGGTGAAGACGAACTGGCGCGCTGTGCGGCGATGGGCATCGAGGCCAATAAAGTGCTCGCGCTGAACGAGATGGCTCGCAGCGATAACGTGGTCTTCTCCGCAACCGGCATCACCAAAGGCGATCTGCTGGATGGCATCACCCGCAAGGGAAACATGGCCACCACTGAAACCCTGCTGATCCGCGGCAAATCCCGCACCATTCGCCGCATTCAGTCCATTCATTATCTCGACCGCAAAGACCCGGACGTACAGACGCACATTCTGTAAAACCGTTTGATCGATAGAGCTTTCCGGCCCGAATGGGCTGGAAATGTTTCCCACAAGTACGGAAGATAGAAGAGAGAAACAGCACAGGAGAAGATCATGGCGGACTGGGTAACAGGTAAAGTCACAAAGGTACAGTTCTGGACCGATGCGCTATTTAGCCTCACGCTGCACGCTCCCGTTCATCCGTTTACCGCCGGGCAGTTTGCCAAGCTCGGGCTGGATATCGACGGTGAACGCGTACAGCGCGCCTACTCTTACGTTAACGCGCCTGATAACCCGGATCTCGAGTTCTATCTGGTCACCGTCCCGGACGGTAAGCTCAGCCCGCGCCTCGCCGCGCTGAAACCGGGCGATGAGGTGCAGATTGTCTCCGACGCGGCGGGGTTCTTCGTGCTGGATGAAATCCCCGACTGTGACACGCTCTGGATGCTGGCGACCGGCACGGCCATCGGCCCGTATCTCTCTATCCTGGAGTACGGCAAAGATCTGGAGCGCTTTAAGAATATCGTGCTGGTTCACGCCGCGCGCTACGCCGCAGACCTGAGCTATTTGCCGCAGATGCAGGCGCTGGAACAGCGATATGGCGGGAAGTTAAAAATTCAGACGGTGGTCAGCCGCGAAACCGCAGCTGGCTCGTTAACCGGCCGCGTTCCGGCGTTGATTGAAAGCGGCGCGCTGGAAGAGGCGGTGGGTTTACCGATGAATACCGAAACCAGCCATGTGATGCTGTGCGGTAATCCGCAGATGGTGCGCGATACGCAGCAACTGCTGAAGGATACCCGGCAGATGACGAAACACCTTCGCCGCCGACCGGGCCATATGACCGCCGAACACTACTGGTGATCAGCGGTACTTCACCTCAAGGGTATCTTTTCCGTATTTGTTCTCGCTCTGGGTGCCAATAAACGCGCCCAGTTCGACAACCATCATCACAAAGATAACCGTCGGCAGCAGTCTGCCCACCACCCACGGGAGGATGGAGGGCAGCATTGACCAGTTCCCCGCCACCAGCATCCACGCCAGAATAATCAGAAAAGCCCAAGCGCCGGAGCGACCGCGATCGTGCAGACGTTTCACCACCACGGCGGCGGTTGGCCACAGTAAACAGACCAGCGCAAAAGCCGCAGTTTGCGTGCTCAGCCAGGCGTTATAGGCAACAAAAAACAGAAGCAGCATGGCGACAACCCACGCTGCCATCCAGATCCAGAAGTCACGGCGTCCAATACGCCCTTTGAATGAAAACAACCACTGCTGTATGGTCATGTAAGGTTCCTTATTATTGTTTAGCCCGCATTTTACCCTGGAGTTGTGACCTTTTGACAAGCCGACCAGATATCGTTTTAATCATGGGCAATAACGGCCAGGGGCAATGTTGATGAAAAGTTCGGCACACTCTCTTTATTTGTGTTTAGCGATGCTGAGCGCCAGTTTTTCTCTGCACGCCGCGGAACCGGCTTCCCCGGTCACCGCCCCCTACCTTCTGGCGGGCGCCCCCTCTTTCGATCAATCTATCAGCCAGTTCCGCGAAGCCTTCAATAAAGAAAACCCCTCGCTTGCGCTGGGGGAGTTCCGTGCGATTGACGGTGCCCGCGATACGCCAACCCTGACCCGCGCTGCCAGCAAAATTAACGAGAATCTATATGCTTCCACTGCCCTTGAGCGCGGAACGTTAAAAATCAAAAGCATGCAGATCACCTGGCTGCCGATTCAGGGCCCAGAGCAGAAAGCGGCGAAAGCGAAAGCGCTGGAGTATATGAGTGCTATTTTGCGCGCCTTTACCCCCACCTTCACGAAAGCGCAAAGCCAGCAAAAGCTGCAAAAACTGCTTACCGCCGGGAAAAACAAACGCTATTACGCGGATACGGAAGGTGCCGTTCGCTATGTTGTCGCAGATAACGGCGAAAAGGGGCTGACCTTCGCGGTTGAACCGATTAAGCTGGCCCTATCAGACGCACTCGAGGGGGCGAATTAATGACAAAAAGCAAAGCCTTTCGAGGGAAAATCTCTATACTGATTCACAGACCATGCTGCCCTTAAGGGTGGCCATATTCCTTAATTCGCTTATTGAGCGTGGAGAATTGAAATGCGACATCCTTTAGTGATGGGTAACTGGAAACTGAACGGCAGCCGCCACATGGTAAACGAACTGGTTGCTAACCTGCGTAAAGAGCTGGCTGGCGTGACCGGCTGCGCGGTTGCTATCGCTCCGCCGGATATGTACCTGGATCTGGCTAAACGTGCCGCTGACGGCAGCCACATCATTCTGGGCGCGCAGAACGTTGACGTTAACCTGTCTGGCGCGTTTACCGGTGAAACCTCCGCTGAAATGCTGAAAGACATCGGCGCGAAATACATCATCATCGGCCACTCTGAGCGTCGCACCTACCACAAAGAATCTGACGAGTTCATCGCGAAGAAATTCGCTGTGCTGAAAGAGCAGGGTCTGATCCCGGTTCTGTGCATCGGTGAAACCGAAGCAGAAAACGAAGCGGGTAAAACCGAAGAAGTGTGCGCACGTCAGATCGACGCTGTGCTGAAAACCCAGGGCGCGGCAGCGTTCGAAGGCGCGGTTATCGCTTACGAGCCAGTCTGGGCGATCGGTACCGGCAAATCTGCAACTCCAGCGCAGGCACAGGCGGTGCACAAGTTCATCCGTGACCACATTGCAAAAGCAGACGCGAAAGTGGCTGAGCAGGTCATCATCCAGTACGGCGGTTCCGTTAACGCATCAAACGCAGCTGAGCTGTTCACCCAGCCAGACATCGATGGCGCGCTGGTTGGCGGCGCATCCCTGAAAGCAGACGCTTTCGCGGTGATCGTTAAAGCGGCAGAAGCGGCTAAGCAGGCGTAATTGCCTTTGGGGCGGGTGGCGCTTCGCTAACCCGCCCTACAAAACCACTACAAACGTCCTAATACGCTAAACCACAAATAATCCAGCGGCAGCAGCACCAGATACGTCGCAATCGCCAGCGCCAGGCAGAGCAGCATCCCCGCCTTCGCAGGCACTTTCCCTAAGCCCATCGCCACCACAATCGGCGACGCCTGATACGGCAGCAGCGGCGTGGAATACCCCAGCACCTGAATCATGATCACCGACAGCAGCGGGAAGCCGGTCGCGTCGGAGAAGCTCTGCGCCAGCGTGGTGTACAGCGCCGGAACGCCGTTGGCGGTCATAATGAAGTTGAGCGCCGTGGTGATCCCCGTCAGCGCCAGGAAGCTGGTAAACGGGCGGTCTGCATCCAGCGGCATGATATGGAGCAACGCCTCGCCTACGGCCGCACCGATACCGGTCTGCGTCACCGTAATGGCCAGCCCGAGTATACCCGCGACGTAAATACAGGTGCGCATATTCACCCCCGCCGAGAACTCCTCGCCGGTGATAAATCCGATGCGCGGCAGCATAACGATGACCGAGGCCGCCAGCCCCGTCCATGCTGGCCCCACGCCGTGCCAGCTTTCCGTTACCCACATCGTCAACACCACCGCCAGCAGCCAGGCGAGACGTTTTTCGTCACGCGCCATCGGTTCCGATGGCGCGAGATCCTTCGCCGGTTTTGGGTTGCCGGGAAACAGCCAGCAGATCAGGCCAATCAGAATCAGGCCTTTGAGAATACCCAGCACCGGCGTGTGCAGCAGCAGATACGGGACATAGTTGAGGTGGATGCCGTATGAGCCCTCCGCCGCGCCGCTCATCACAAGGTTTGGCACGTTAGCGGGCAAAATAGTGGCCGAGAGCTGGAAGGTGCCAAACCCGACCGCCAGCGCCAGGCCAAACCAGGCCCGCGAGCCATCAGGAATGCCGGCCCGCTTCGCCATCGCGGCGACAATCGGCATCAGCAGCGCAATACGTCCCATGTTCGACGGCATCACGAATGCCAGGGCATAGCTCAGCAGCACAACGCTTGCCACCATCAGCACCCAGGAGTCGGTAAGCTTTGCCGACAGCGCCCGGGCGGCCCTGTCCGCCAGGCCGGTTTTCCGAATCGCCACGCCCAGCACAAAGCCGCTGAACACCAGCCAGAAGGCAGACGAGGCGAAGCCGCCAAAGATCACTTCCGGCGGGGCGATTCTGGCGGTCATCGCCGCCGTAAAGAACAGCAGCGCGGTGATAAATTCCGGCAACAGCGACGTCGCCCACAGCACGATGGTGACGCCGACGATCAGCGAGGGAAGCAGCAGAGGATGCGTTAACCAGAGCGACATACCTGTCTCCTGTAGAATTTTTCAGCAAGTCTACGGCGACAGGCAGGGCGAGTAAACGCTATTTATGGTGGGGTCACTTCAGGATATCGCATTGATGATCCTGCAATTCCTCAGCCGACGCACGGTTAAAGGTCAGCAGGTTACGCTCCGTCGCCAGCAGTACAAACGAGCCGTCTGACTGCTGCGCCATCGCCAGCGCGAAGCGTCCCATATGGTCGCGCGCTTCCGGCAGCTCTTCCGCCAGCATCATAAACGGGCTGCGCTGCACCAGTTCGTTCTCCGTCACCCGACGGGCAAGGTACTCATGCCCTTCCAGCCCGCCCGGAAGCGGTAGCCACTGGGTGCTGATTTGCCCCTGCGCCGCGTTCAGCTTCTCGCGCACGTCCGGGCGCAGGCAGGAGATGTGGATATGAAAATGGTTCTGCGTGCGCCCGGTCGGGGAGTTGATGGTCAGAGAAACAGCGCTGTCAGGCACGTCGGCTCCCCGTTTCATGCTCATAAAATGACGAGACTGCCATGCCAGCCAGAAGAAATTCGGTGTCTGAGGCTCAGTCAGCAGCGGGCTTTCGGTGCCGTTGATACGGTACGTGGGCATCAGCAGGTATTGCAGCGGTCCGTTGCGGTCCTTGAACACCACGTAGCCCGCATCTGGCTTCACCTGCGCACACGGTGCCGGGTTACGGTTATGCAGCTGGTTGGGCACACACTGGTCGAGAACGATATGACGCAACGCATTCGGATTACCCGCTTTCATCCAGTACACGCCGCCTGCGGCAAGGGCGATAACGATCAGAATCAGTAAGATAATTTTTTTCACAACGCGTTCCCTGTTTTCAATAGAGGCAAAAGAGTAACGCAAAATGATGACCAAATAAAAAACCCGGTGGATTTCTCACACCGGGTTACCGTGTCGTTCTTTGTAAAACGCTTAGCGCTTGCTGATCTGGTCGAAGGTGCCGCCGTTAGAGAAGTGCTCTTTTTGCGCTTTGGTCCAGCCGCCAAAAACATCATCGATAGTGAACAGCTTCAGTTTCGGGAAGGCGTTTTCGTATTTCTTCGCGACGGCCTCATCGCGCGGGCGGTAGAAGTTTTTCGCCGCAATTTCCTGCCCTTCCGGTGAGTAGAGGTACTTCAGGTAGGCTTCCGCCACCGCTTTAGTGCCCTTCTTATCAACAACCTTATCGACGACGGAGACGGTCGGCTCAGCCAGGATGGATTCGCTCGGGGTCACGATCTCGAATTTGTCTTTACCCAGCTCGTTGGTCGCCAGCAGGGCTTCGTTTTCCCAGGCAATCAGCACGTCGCCGATGCCGCGCTCGACGAAGGTGTTAGTTGCGCCGCGCGCGCCGGAGTCCAGCACTTCGACATTTTTAAACAGCGCTTTCACGAATTCCTGCGCTTTAGCCTGGTCACCGTTGTTGTGGTGCAGGGCGTAGCCCCAGGCCGCCAGGTAGTTCCAGCGTGCGCCGCCGGAGCTTTTCGGGTTCGGCGTGATGACAGACACGCCCGGCTTAATCAGGTCGTTCCAGTCTTTAATCTGTTTCGGGTTGCCTTTGCGCACCAGGAAGACAATGGTCGAGGTGTATGGCGCAGAGTTGTCCGGCAGGCGCTTGATCCAGTTTTTGTCGATACGGCCACGCTCCGCGATCGCGTCTACGTCATAAGCCAGCGCCAGGGTAACCACATCGGCTTCAATGCCGTTGATCACCGATGTCGCCTGCTTACCTGAACCGCCGTGAGACTGACGAACCACCACGTTATCGCCGGTTTCCTGTTTCCAGTGCGCCGCAAAAGCTTTGTTGTACTGGTCGTACAGTTCACGCGTCGGATCGTACGACACGTTCAGTAACTGAATGTCCTTTGCCAGAACGCTGGTCGATGCCAGCAATAATGTTAACCCCACGCCCCATTTATTCATCGCCCGGCTCTCTTGTGTAGTGTTTTGATGAATGCAGCGTGCCAGAAAGCTAACCGATGATTAAAGAATAAAAAAAGATTGGCTATAACGTGAAGGAATAAAAAAAAGTGAATGAGCGGCCTGATGCCCTCACCCCAACCCTCTCCCACGGGAGAGGGAGCAACCATAAAAAACGGTAACCCAAGGGTTACCGTTTTGCATTTACCTTGCCGCCACCGGGCAACAGAGCCGATCAGTACAGTTTTTTCGCGCAGTCCAGCCAGTCACCTTTGAACGGACGCTTCATGTTTTCAATGGCGTCGATGATGTCATGGTGAACCAGTTTCTCGTTCTGAATACCGACGCAGCGGCCGCCGTGGCCCTGTAGCAGCAGCTCGATCGCGTACGCACCCATGCGGGACGCCAGGATACGGTCGTACGGGCCTGGGGAACCGCCACGCTGAATGTGACCCAGAACGGTCGCGCGGGTTTCGCGTTTGGTTTCGGTTTCGATGTACTTCGCCAGCTCGTCAACGTCACAGATGTGCTCGGTGATAGCAACGATGGCGTGTTTCTTACCTTTCGCGATGCCGGCTTTGATCTCTGCGACCAGATCTTCACGGCTGAACTCTACTTCCGGAACTACCACGAACTCACAGCCACCGGCAATGGCCGCTGCCAGGGTCAGGTCACCGCAGTAACGGCCCATCACTTCAACAATGGAAATACGCTGGTGAGAGGAAGAGGTGTCACGCAGGCGGTCAATCGCTTCCACAACGGTACCCAGCGCAGTGAAGTAACCGATGGTGTAGTCAGTGCCTTTGATGTCGTTGTCGATGGTGCCAGGCAGGCCGATGCACGGGAAGCCCATTTCAGTCAGACGTTTTGCACCCATGTACGAGCCGTCGCCGCCGATAACCACCAGCGCATCCAGACCCCGTTTTTTCATGTTTTCGATAGCCACTTCACGGATGTGTTCGTCACGGAATTCCGGGAAGCGCGCGGAACCGAGGAAAGTACCGCCACGGTTGATCATGTCAGACACGCTGTAGCGGTCGAGCTGAACCATGCGGTCTTCATATAGACCCAGGTAACCGTCATAGATACCAAAAACTTCCAGACCTTCCGTCAGCGCTGCACGGACAACCCCACGGATTGCCGCGTTCATGCCCGGCGCATCACCGCCGCTTGTCAACACACCGATTTTCTTAATCATGACTACCTCTGAACTTAGGAATGCAAAATTGAAATCTGCTGCCGGAAGAAACTGTTCAACCGTCGAATACTGCAAATAGTATATCAATCCCTTCCAGCTGAATTGATTCAGGTCAGGCCATATGGTGGTAATTTATCCACAAAATGCTGGTCTGGCTCACTTTTTTACAACGAATTACGAAAGCTCAAAACGCCCTGGGGACGACAGAGCACGGATCCTGGTGAATAATGACGTCTGACCCAGGGAAACGCTGCAAAATCGCCTGCTCCACCTGTTCAGCGACCATATGCGCCTGAACCAGTGGCAGGTTGTCTTCCATTTCCAAATGAATCTGAATAAAGCGGGTCGGCCCTGACTGCCGCGTACGAAGATCGTGAGCACCACTGACGCCAGGCCAGTGGGTCACGATGGCATAAATTTCATCACGTTCTGCATCCGGAAGCGCACGGTCAAGAAGCGACTGTACCGCGTCATACCCCATCCGCAACGCGCAGTATAAAATATAGATCCCTATCCCTAACGCAAACAACGCATCGGCACGATGCCAGCCATACCAGGCCAGACCGAGCGCAATAAGAATTGCCCCATTCATCATAACATCAGACTGATAATGAAGCATATCGGCCCGTACAGCCTGGCTTTGTGTTTTGCGTACAACCCAGCGCTGGAACGTTACAAGAACAAGTGTGCTTATAAGTGCAACTACGGTTACGACCACACCAACGCCCGGATCGTTCATCGGAGAAGGCGAAATAAGATGCTGAATGCCGGTCAAAAACAGGAAAAGCGCGGAGCCAGAAATAAACATACTTTGTGCCAGCGCGGCCAGCGATTCCGCTTTGCCGTGGCCAAACGTATGCTCTTCATCCGCCGGTTGCAGCGAATAGCGCACCACCAGCAGGTTGGTCAGCGAGGCGGCAATATCCACAAGTGAATCCACCAGCGCCGCCAGAATACTAACCGACCCGGTGTACCACCACGCGAAAATTTTAATGATCAGCAAACACGACGCCGTCACCGTCGCGGCGATTGCGGCCCGGCTTACCAGCCGTCCATAGGATTGATTCATAAACACTCCTGTCATGCCATGGCGCTAGTATAACGGATGGTTGAGGAGTCAAAGGATGAATAAACGGTTAACAACACTGAACGATGGGCAAAAAAAACCCCCACATCATGTGGGGGAAGACAGGGATGGTGTCTATGGCAAGGAAAACAGGGTTTACTGGTTACTACGGGTACTGCTATTGCTACTGAAAAGCGTCATATCTGAGCTTCGCTGCATCCGTGCAACCTCACGCAACTGGTTCATACGTTGCTGATGTTTGGTATTCAAAACCGCTTGCTGCTCGGGCGTTAGCAGGTGGAACATCTGGTTGCGTACCTTCGCCATTTCTACCTGGCGGGCAACCTGTTCCTGCGCCATTTTTTCTGCCTGAGCGCGTACAGCGCTTTCGTCAAAATTTTCTGCGGTGACAAGGCGATGCATTGTCTCCATTTCGCTAACATTAACAGGGGGCTGGTCGTGTCGTGCCCTCTGCATCAGATCTCGCATCTGTTGACGCTGATGTTCGGTTAAACTTATGCCGTCAAACATATGGCTTTGGCTGCTGTGCTGCGTTGCGCCCTCTGCTGAGGAACCGTTATCGCTGTTGATAGCTACAGCAGCCTGGCTAAACGCACAGAAGGCCAGCGTTGAGGCCATGACGGCAGCGGTAACTTTGCGCATCACTTGCTCCCAAAATCTTTCGTGTCGCGATTCAACGAGAGACAGTCTACGATTCAGGCTGCAAACATGCGTCAGGGGGTGTAAAACAACGTAAAGTCATGGATTAGATAGCCTTGATGTCGTAATTTCTGCCTCGGAGGTATTTAAACAATGAATAAAATCCTGTTAGTTGATGATGACCGAGAGCTCACATCTCTTTTAAAGGAGTTGCTCGACATGGAAGGTTTCAACGTCCTGGTTGCCCACGATGGGGAACAGGCGCTGAGTCTCCTTGACGACAGCATCGATTTACTTTTGCTCGACGTCATGATGCCGAAGAAAAACGGCATTGATACGTTGAAAGAGCTTCGCCAGACACACCAGACCCCCGTCATTATGCTGACCGCGCGCGGCAGCGAGCTTGACCGCGTACTCGGCCTTGAGCTGGGTGCGGATGACTATTTACCTAAGCCGTTCAACGACCGTGAACTGGTGGCCCGTATTCGCGCGATCCTGCGCCGCTCTCACTGGAGCGAGCAGCAGCAGAATACCGACAACAGCTCACCTACGCTGGAAGTGGACTCCCTGAGCCTGAACCCGGGCCGCCAGGAAGCGAGCTTCGACGGTGAAACGCTGGAGCTAACCGGCACCGAGTTCACCCTGCTGTATCTGCTGGCGCAGCATCTCGGCCAGGTGGTGTCGCGTGAACACTTGAGCCAGGAAGTGCTGGGCAAACGCCTCACCCCGTTTGACCGCGCCATCGATATGCATATCTCGAACCTGCGCCGTAAGCTGCCGGAGCGTAAAGACGGTCACCCCTGGTTTAAAACCCTGCGTGGTCGCGGTTATCTGATGGTTTCCGCTTCATGATAGGGAGCTTAACCGCCCGCATCTTCGCCATCTTCTGGCTGACGCTGGCACTGGTTTTAATGCTCGTTTTGATGTTGCCAAAACTCGACTCACGCCAGATGACGGAGCTGCTCGACAGCGAGCAACGTCAGGGCGTGATGATCGAGCAGCACGTGGAAGCGGAGCTGGCAAACGATCCGCCGAACGATTTAATGTGGTGGCGCAGGCTGTTTCGCGCTATCGACAAGTGGGCGCCCCCCGGACAACGTCTTTTACTGGTCACTAGTGAAGGCCGCGTGATTGGGGCCGATCGCAATGAAATGCAGATTATCCGCAACTTTATTGGCCAGGCGGATAACGCCGATCACCCGCAGAAAAAGAAATATGGTCGGGTAGAAATGGTGGGCCCTTTCTCGGTGCGGGATGGGGAAGATAACTACCAGCTCTACCTGATTCGCCCCGCGAGCAGTTCCCAGTCCGACTTCATCAACCTGCTGTTTGACCGTCCGCTGTTGCTGTTGATTGTCACCATGCTGGTTAGTTCCCCACTGCTGTTATGGCTGGCGTGGAGCCTGGCGAAACCGGCGCGTAAGCTGAAAAACGCGGCGGACGAAGTGGCGCAGGGCAACCTGAGGCAGCATCCGGAGCTGGAATCCGGGCCGCAGGAGTTCCTGGCCGCCGGAACCAGTTTTAACCAGATGGTGAGCGCGCTTGATCGAATGATGACGGCCCAGCAACGTCTGCTGTCGGATATCTCCCACGAGCTGCGGACGCCGCTCACGCGTTTACAGCTGGGTACCGCCCTGCTGCGCCGTCGCAGCGGTGAGAGCAAAGAGCTGGAGCGTATTGAGACGGAAGCGCATCGCCTGGACAGCATGATCAACGATCTGCTGGTGATGTCGCGCAATCAGCAGAAAAACGCGCTGGTGAGCGAAACGGTGAAAGCCAATCACCTCTGGCATGAGGTGCTGGACAACGCGGCCTTCGAAGCGGAACAGATGGGCAAATCCTTCACCGTCAATTTCCCGCCGGGCCCGTGGCCGCTGTACGGTAACCCCAACACGCTGGAAAGCGCGCTGGAGAATATCGTGCGTAACGCCCTGCGCTACTCGCACACGAAGATTGAAGTGGCGTTTTCGGTGGATAAAGACGGGATCACTATCATCGTGGACGACGACGGTCCAGGCGTCAGCCCGGAAGATCGCGAGCAGATTTTCCGTCCGTTCTACCGTACCGACGAGGCGCGCGACCGTGAATCTGGCGGTACGGGGCTGGGTCTGGCGATTGTTGAAACAGCCATGCAGCAGCACCGTGGCTGGGTGAAAGCCGATGACAGCCCGCTGGGCGGGCTGCGGCTAACGCTGTGGCTGCCGCTGTATAAGCGTTCGTAATCCCCTCACCCTAACCCTCTCCCCATAGGGGAGAGGGGACGGCTCGGTGCGGTCTTTTCACCCTCGCCCCTTTGGGGAGAGGGCCGGGGTGAGGGGCAATTATTTCCCCCACAATCTCCGCGAACTGCTCTCGATCTTGCCGCTTATCCGCCGCTTCTGCATCGTTCTGGTCCAGCTGGTGGATAATCCTGCCGCTGACAGCAGGCGGTGAAACTGTTCATCGTCGAACGGCATATGCCAGGCAATGGCACAGGCCTCGAATACCGACACCTCACTCAGGCGCGAAGCCAGCTCAATCGGCGCATCCGCCGAAACCTGTCCCGCCTGCACAACGCGATACAGCCAGCCGGTTTTACCCGCGTTTTGCAGCTGGGCCGACATATCCTGAATGCCAAAATGGTAGTTAAGTTTGAAGCACGGCGAGCGCGGCTGGGTGACCTGAATCAGAGCATCGCCCCAGCGATAAATATCGCCAATAAAGACGTTCTTCTCCGTCAACCCTTCCGTTGAGAGATTTTCGCCAAACGCGGGGGCGACGAAAAGGTCCGCCTGTTCAGGAAATTCGGTTTTCCAGTGCTGATAGTGCTCGCGCGGATAGTGGCACAGCGCGCGATCGGGCCCGCCGTGGATTTTCTTTTCGGCCTGCTGGTCACCCGCCAGACCAAGCTCGGTAAGCGTCAGCTCACCGTCGACCTGCACTTTGGCGATAGCGCTCGGGCGACTGCCTTCGTACTCCCTTACCTTGCCTGTAAACACATTCACCGGGTAATGCATCTCCACTCCTTCAGATACAAAAAAAGCGAGTCATCAGACTCGCTTCTCACAGGCGTCAATGCAACCTTATTTTTTAGCGGCGAAACGCGCTGCTGCTTCGTCCCAGTTCACTACATCCCAGAAGGCTTTGATGTAGTCAGGGCGACGGTTCTGGAACTTCAGGTAGTAAGCGTGTTCCCACACGTCCAGACCCAGAATTGGGAAGCCGGATGCGCCAGAGATAGCTTCACCCATCAGCGGGGAGTCCTGGTTTGCGGTTGAAACGACCGCCAGTTTGTCACCTTTCAGGACCAGCCACGCCCAGCCAGAGCCGAAACGGGTTGCAGCGGCTTTTTCGAATTCCGCTTTGAAGTTGTCAACGGAACCGAAGTCACGCTCGATAGCCGCTTTCAGGTCGCCCTGAAGGGTGGTGCCGGTTTTCAGGCCTTTCCAGAACAGGCTGTGGTTAGCGTGACCGCCCGCGTTGTTGCGCAGCACGGTTTTCTTGTCTGCTGGCAGCTGGTCCAGTTTGGTGATCAGCTCTTCAACAGGCAGATTAGCGAACTCTGGCAGGCTTTCCAGCGCAGCATTCGCGTTATTCACGTAGGTCTGGTGATGTTTAGTGTGATGGATTTCCATCGTCTGCTTGTCGAAATGCGGTTCCAGTGCGTCGTAGGCATACGGCAGGGATGGCAGTGTATAACTCATAATCCTCTCCATTATTGTCGGGCGGCACAGCTGTTAATGCCGCGTAAGCAGTTGGTTCATTATAGTTAATTAAATGATATTGAAAATGATTATCAATGCCGTAGTTTTTATAAGGTTATTCGGTTTTTGAGAAATGAAGGAATTGTGAGTCTGCTCACGCGGTTAACGTGCTGATTGCCATTCAAAACAAAAGTGCGGCAACCTTCTGAAGGTTCCCAAACCGCCTAATTTTTACACTCATCAAGTCGGCGGGAAGCCTCCGGCTATAAAAACGATGAGGATGTAAAAATGAATCATGCGATTACGATGGGTATCTTCTGGCATTTGATAGGCGCGGCCAGTGCAGCCTGTTTCTATGCCCCGTTTAAAAAGGTGAAAGGCTGGTCATGGGAAACCATGTGGTCCGTTGGCGGTACCGTGTCCTGGCTGATTTTGCCGTGGACAATCAGCGCCATGCTGCTGCCCGATTTCTGGGGCTACTTCTCCTCCTTCAACGCCTCCACCCTGCTGCCGGTATTCCTGTTCGGCGCGATGTGGGGTATCGGTAATATCAACTACGGCCTCACCATGCGCTACCTCGGAATGTCGATGGGGATTGGCATCGCGATCGGCATTACGCTGATTGTTGGCACCCTGATGACGCCAATCCTCAACGGCAACTTCGATGTGCTGATCAACACCCAGGGTGGGCGAATGACGCTGCTGGGCGTGCTGGTAGCGGTGATCGGCGTGGGAATTGTCACCCGCGCGGGCCAGTTGAAAGAACGCAAGATGGGCATCAAAGCCGAAGAGTTCAACCTGAAGAAAGGGCTGCTACTGGCGGTGATGTGCGGCGTCTTCTCGGCGGGCATGTCGTTCGCGATGAACGCCGCCAAACCGATGCACGACGCCGCTGCGGCGCTGGGCGTCGACCCGCTGTACGTTGCCCTGCCAAGCTACGTGGTGATCATGGGCGGCGGCGCACTGGTAAACCTCGGCTTTTGCTTCATTCGTCTGGCAAAAGTGAAGAATCTGTCGGTAAAAGCCGACTTCTCGCTGGCAAAACCGCTGATCGTCACCAACGTCCTGCTTTCCGCCCTCGGCGGTCTGATGTGGTATCTGCAATTCTTCTTTTACGCCTGGGGTCACGCCAGTATTCCGGCGCAGTATGACTACATGAGCTGGATGCTGCACATGAGCTTCTACGTGCTGTGCGGCGGGCTGGTTGGGCTGGTGCTGAAAGAGTGGAACAACGCCGGGCGTCGTCCGGTTGGCGTGCTGAGCCTGGGCTGCGTGGTGATTATCATTGCGGCCAATATCGTCGGCCTCGGCATGGCGAACTGATTACGCTGCCTTTCGACTGCGATGACGCCACTGAACCGGCGTCATCCCCACCTCACGGTTAAACACCACCGAAAAGTAGTTACTGTCCTCAAAGCCGCAGCGCATCGCCACTTCACTCACCATCAGCTCCGTATGCTGTAACAGATACTGAGCGTGGCAGATGCGCAGCTGGCGCAGATAGTGGTTTACCGTCATCCCCGTCTGGGTGCGGAACTGCTGGCGCAGCGCGCGCTCGCTGCACTGCTCCTGCTCGCAGAATTTTTCCAGCACGAAACTCTTGTTAAGACTGCCCGCAAGCCGGGTGATGAGCTTATCCAGCAGCGCTTCCTGCGTGGTGGCAGAGGGATTATCCGTAGCGTAACGATGGCGCTTCAGGGTTATCACCAGCTGGGCAAAAAGCAGCTCCGACATCTGGTTTGCCACCGGATCGCTCTTCTGGCTCTCCTGCTCCAGCTGGGAAATCGTCTGGCGCACCTGAGCCATGCCGTTGCTGCTTAAGCGCCAGTGCGGTTCGCCTCTGGCATCATGTAAACCGGGGATATTGCCCGCCCAGTCGACATTCAGTTTAAGCCTGTCAGGGCAGTAGATGACGTTCTGCAACACCAGATCGTTAACCGAGGCGTAAGAGTGTTTATCTTCGGCGCGGATGTAGAACAGGTCTCCGCGCGTGATGCGGTAGGGACGGTCGTTGAGGACGTGCAGGCCGTTGCCCCGCCACACCAGCACCAGCTCGCAGAACTCGTGGGTATGCTCGGCAAAGACGTTTTGCGGATAGCGGTCCGCCACCGCGACGGCCTGACTCGCGGAGGCAAAAAAATCATCTTTACGAAGAATTAACTGAGCAGCCACACCACAACCTCGACGGCGAATAACCGGACATTATTAGCCTTTCTGCGGTAAAAAAACGGTGACTGCCCTCGCGTTACTGAAGCAACGCGTCTTTCCCCTGACGGATATCGCGCGGCGACCAGCTAAATTCCCGACGAAACAGCGTTGAAAAGTGGTTACTGTCGCCGAAACCGCAGCGATAGGCGATATCCGTGACGCTTTCATCCGTGTGCCTTAAAAGGTGACGCGCTTTGATCAGGCGCAGACGGTTGAGGTAGCGCTGCGGCGTCAGCCCGGTATGCTGCTTGAGCTGACGATGCAGCGTGCGCAGCGAGAGCGAAAAGTCATCCGCCAGCGTTTCCCAGCAGACATCTTCGGCAAAATGATCTTCCAGCCAGGCCATCAGCTGATTCAGGCGCGCGTCGTTATTTTCCAGCCCTTCCACCAGGCTGCTGCGCCGCAGCAGCACCAGCAGCTGCATAAACAGCATCTCGCGGGTAGCAATGGCGTGCGTCTCCTGTCCATCCTCGCTCTGCTCCATCTGGCTTACCAGCTGACGCACCTGCTGCAACGTGGACTGATTCACCCGCCAGTGCGACGGGTAGTGGCCGTCCTTCTCCTGCGGCAACAGCTGATTCAGCCCGGAGAGAAACTGAAACGCATCCGGAGAACGATAGAGCACATTGGTCAGGCACAGGTTATCGGTATGTTCATACAGGTGCCTGTCGTGATCGCGCACGAAGCACACCGTACCGCCGCTGATGGTATACGGCTGACCATTAAACACGTGGATGCCCGTTCCGTGCTCAACAATCACAATTTCATGAAAATCATGATGATGTTCCGGGAACGCAGCCTGAGGCAGCCGTGGCTCAATCGCAACCGGCGAAGCCCCCGAAGGAAAAAAATCGACGCTGTGCAGTACGGTCATAACGGCCTCTACCAATGAGAAAAGTTCTCAAAATAGTAATTAAGGCCTTCCCCGCTCACCTTAAATTTTTGACAGCAAACCGCGCAAAAGCTGCCGGTTTTTCAAGAAACAGGCGGAAAGATCGGGAAATGCGGTCAGCGTCACACTGCCTGCAAACCCCGCGATTACTGGAAACTGTGAACTCCCTCACGTTCATCTTTGCTTTCTTGCCAGCGCGAGATTTGGGCTGTCAGTGGCGAGAAGGTGGCTATTTCTTCCCTTTCTTACACTCCTCGGTAATGACTTAAGAAAGGACCCGACCATGACTTTTCGCCATTGTGTGGCTGTCGATTTAGGCGCATCCAGCGGCCGTGTAATGCTCGCCACCTGGGACTGCGACCTGCACACCCTTACGCTTCGCGAAATGCACCGTTTCGCCAATTGTCTGCAAAAACAGGACGGTTTTGTTACCTGGGATATCGACGCCCTGGAAGCAGAGATCGGCACCGGACTTCACAACGTCTGCGAAGACGGTATTCGCATCGACAGTATCGGCATTGATACCTGGGGTGTGGATTACGTGCTGCTGGACAGTCACGGCGAACGCGTCGGCCTGCCGGTCTCCTACCGCGACAGCCGCACCGATGGGCTGATGGCGCATGCCATCGCGCAGCTTGGCAAGGAGAACATCTATGGTCGCAGTGGCATCCAGTTCCTGCCGTTTAACACGCTGTATCAGCTACGTGCGCTGGTTGAGCAACAGCCTGAGCTGGTCGAAAAGGTGGCGCATGCGCTGCTGATCCCGGACTACTTAAGCTACCGTCTGACCGGCAATATGAACTGGGAATACACCAACGCCACCACCACGCAGCTGGTCAACATCAACACCGATAACTGGGATGAACATCTGCTGGCCTGGACGGGCGCCTCGCCGTCCTGGTTCGGCGCGCCAACCCATCCGGGCAATGTGATCGGCCACTGGCTTTGCCCGCAGGGGAATGAAATCCCTGTTGTCGCCGTCGCCAGTCACGACACCGCGAGCGCGGTCATTGCCTCGCCGCTCGCCGACAAAGATGCGGCCTATCTCTCTTCCGGCACCTGGTCGCTGATGGGCTTCGAGAGCAAAACCCCGTACACCAGCGATGCCGCGATGGCGGCGAACATCACCAACGAAGGCGGTGCCGAAGGCCGCTACCGGGTGCTGAAGAACATCATGGGGCTGTGGCTGCTCCAGCGGGTGCTGAAAGAGCAGGCCATCACCGACCTGCCCGCGCTTATCGCGGAAACCGAAACGCTGAAGGCCTGCACCTTTCTGATCAACCCGAACGACGATCGCTTTATCAACCCGGTGCACATGAGCGCCGAAATCCAGGCCGCCTGTTTTGAAGCGGGGCAGCCGGTACCTTCCCGCCCCGCCGAGCTGGCACGCTGCATTTTTGACAGCCTCGCCCTGCTGTATGCCGACATCCTGAGCGAGCTGGCTGACCTTCGCGGCAAACCGTTCACACAACTGCATATCGTGGGCGGCGGCTGCCAGAACCAGCTGCTGAACCAGCTCTGCGCGGATGCCTGCGGCATTACCGTGGTGGCAGGTCCGATTGAAGCCTCCACGCTCGGCAATATCGGCATTCAGCTGATGACCCTGGACGAACTTTCAAACGTCGACGATTTCCGTTCGGTGGTGACGGCGAATAACAGCCTGACCACCTTCACCCCCCATCCCTGCCATGAAATTGCCCGCTACCGGGCGCAGTTTCAGCAAAAACGACTGACTAAGGAGCTTTGCGCATGACCACTCAACTTGAACAAGCCTGGGACCTGGCTAAACAGCGTTTCGCCGCCGTCGGCGTGGATGTCGAAGAGGCGCTGCGCCAGCTCGACCGTCTGCCCGTCTCCATGCACTGCTGGCAGGGTGATGACGTCGCCGGTTTCGAGAACCCGGGCGGTTCCCTGACGGGGGGTATTCAGGCCACGGGTAACTACCCGGGCAAAGCGCGCAACGCCACCGAACTGCGTGCGGATCTGGAGCTGGCGCTGAGCCTGATCCCCGGGCCAAAGCGCCTGAACCTGCACGCCATTTATCTCGAATCCGACGAGCCGGTCGCGCGTAACGAAATCAAACCGGAACACTTTAAGAACTGGGTGGAGTGGGCGAAGGCCAACCGGCTGGGTCTGGATTTTAACCCGTCCTGCTTCTCGCACCCGCTGAGCGCGGACGGGTTTACCCTTGCGCACGCCAACGACGAAATACGCCAGTTCTGGATCGACCATGTCAAAGCCAGCCGCCGCGTCTCGGCGTATTTCGGCGAGCAGCTTGGCACGCCATCGGTAATGAATATCTGGATCCCGGACGGCATGAAGGACATCACCGTAGACCGACTGGCCCCGCGTCAGCGTCTGCTGGCCGCGCTGGATGAAGCTATCAGCGAAAAACTGGACCCGGCGCACCACATCGACGCCGTCGAGAGCAAGCTGTTCGGCATTGGCGCAGAGAGCTACACCGTGGGCTCAAACGAGTTCTACATGGGTTACGCCACCAGCCGCCAGACCGCGCTGTGCCTGGATGCCGGCCACTTCCACCCAACCGAGGTGATCTCCGACAAAATCTCCGCCGCCATGCTCTACGTGCCGCGCCTGCTGCTGCACGTCAGCCGCCCGGTGCGCTGGGACAGCGACCATGTGGTGCTGCTGGATGACGAAACCCAGGCCATTGCCAGCGAAATCATCCGCCACGACCTCTTTGACCGCGTACACATTGGCCTCGACTTCTTCGACGCCTCCATCAACCGCATCGCGGCGTGGGTTATCGGCACCCGCAACATGAAGAAAGCCCTGCTGCGCGCGCTGCTGGAGCCTGTCGCCGCCCTGAAACAGCTGGAAGAAAACGGCGACTACACCGCGCGCCTGGCGCTGCTGGAAGAGCAGAAATCCCTGCCGTGGCAGGCGGTGTGGGAGATGTACTGCCAGCGTCACGATGCGCCTGCGGGCAGCCAGTGGCTGGACAACGTGCGGGCATATGAGGAAGACGTGTTGAGTCAGCGCGGGTAACAGCCCCCTCACCCCTGCCCTCTCCCCAAAGGGGAGAGGGAGCAAACCATCCCCTCTCCCCTTTGGGGAGAGGGTTAGGGTGAGGGGTTCAACCTCACCGCGATAACTGGAAATGAAAACTATGCAGACCATCACCACTTCCTGGTTCGTCCAGGGCATGATCAAAGCCACCTCTGACGCCTGGCTCAAAGGCTGGGATGAGCGCAACGGCGGCAACCTGACGCTACGCCTGGACGACGCGGATATCGAGCCATTTGCCGCCGATTTCCACCAGAATCCGCGCTATATCGCCCTGAGCCAGCCGATGCCGCTGCTCGCCAACACGCCGTTTATCGTCACCGGTTCCGGGAAGTTCTTCCGCAACGTCCAGCTCGACCCGCAGGCCAACCTCGGCGTGGTGAAGGTGGACAGCGACGGTGCGGGCTACCACATTCTCTGGGGTCTGACGGACGACGCGGTGCCTACCTCTGAACTGCCGGCGCACTTCCTCTCCCACTGCGAGCGCATCAAGGCGACCAATGGCAAGGACCGCGTGATCATGCACTGCCACGCCACCAACCTGATCGCCCTGACCTACGTGCTGGAAAATAATTCTGATTTCTTCACCCGCAAACTGTGGGAAGGCAGTACCGAGTGTCTGGTGGTGTTCCCGGACGGCGTCGGCATTCTGCCGTGGATGGTGCCGGGCACCGACGAAATCGGTCAGGCAACCGCAACGGACATGCAGAAGCACTCACTGGTGCTGTGGCCGTTCCACGGCGTCTTCGGCAGCGGCCCGACGCTGGATGAAACCTTCGGCCTGATCGACACCGCTGAGAAATCCGCGGAAGTGCTGGTGAAGGTCTATTCCATGGGCGGCATGAAGCAGACCATCACCCGGGAAGAGCTGATCGCCCTGGGCAAACGCTTTGGCGTCACCCCCATGCAGTCGGCGTTAGATCTGTACCAATAACAACATCGCGCCCCGCTCATTGAGACGGGGCGAAAACCACCTGCAATCCCTACAACTAACTCAAGTCAGTGGAGTAAAAGCAATGAAAATAAAAGCAAGCTTGATCCTCACCGTTGCCGCTCTGGCGTTGTCCGGTTCCGCTTTAGCAGAAGTGAAAATCGCCCTGGTGGCGAAGTCCTTAGGAAATGGATTCTTCGAGGCAGCGAACGTCGGCGCGCAGGAGGCGGCCAAAGAGTTAGGCGATGTGAAAGTGATTTATACCGGCCCGACCACCACCACGGCGGAAGCGCAGATCGAGGTGCTGAACGGGTTGATCGCCCAGGGCGTGGATGCGATCGCGATTTCCGCGAACGATCCGGACGCCGTCGTGCCGGTGCTGAAAAAAGCGATGCAGCGCGGCATTAAGGTTGTGTCGTGGGACTCCGGGGTGGCGAAAGCCGGACGCCAGATCCACCTCAACCCGTCCAATAATGCCCTGATTGGCGAAACCAACGTGAAGCTCGCCGCCGACGCGCTGAAAGCGCTGAATGTCGAGAAAGGCGACGTGGCGGTGCTGAGTGCCACGCCAACCTCCACCAACCAGAATACATGGATTGCGGAGATGAAAAAGGTGCTGCCGAAGTACCCGTCCGTCAATCTGGTGACCGTGGCCTACGGAGACGATCTCTCTGACAAAAGCTACCGCGAAGCGGTCGGCTTGCTGAAAACCTACCCCGAACTGAAAGTGATTGTTTCGCCATCGTCCGTGGGCATTGTGGCCGCTGCGCAGGCGGTGAAGGACCAGGGCAAGATTGGCAAAGTGTACGTCACCGGTTTAGGCCTGCCGTCCGAGATGGCGGGCGCGGTGAAGTCCGGCGCGAGCAAGAGCTTTGCCATCTGGAACCCGATCGACCTCGGCTATGCGGCAACCTACCTGGCGGATGACCTGGTGAAAGGCACGGCCACGAAAGGTGAGGCCAGCATGGGCAGACTGGGCAAAGTGAAGCTGGATGCTGACGGCAACGGCGCGATGGCCGAGCCGTTCGTCTACGATGCCAGCAATATTGATAAGTTCTCGAAAATCTTTTGATGCAATTTGTAGGCCGGATAAGCGTAGCGCCATCCGGCAAAAGGCGGGTGGCGCTGCCGCTTACCCGCCCTACAAATTCCTCTGTCCAGGAGAACTATCATGACCCCATTGCTACAGCTTTCTGGCATCACCAAGGTGTTCCCCGGCGTGCGTGCCCTTGAGAACGTGCAGCTTGCGCTGTGGCCCGGCAAAGTGACGGCGCTTATCGGCGAAAACGGCGCGGGCAAGTCGACGCTGGTCAAAGTGATGACCGGCATTTACCAGCCCGACGAGGGCGAAATTCTCTATAAAGCGATCCCCGTTCATCTCCCGACGCCGGAGTCGGCGCATAAAATGGGCATCACCGCCATTCACCAGGAAACCGTGCTGTTTGATGAACTCTCGGTCACCGAGAATATTTTTGTCGGTCAGTACCTTCACAAAGGCTTCCTGAAAAAGCTCGACTGGCCGGAAATGCACCGCCGGGCGCAGGCGATCCTCATGCGGCTGGAAGTGCAAATCGACCCGCGCGCGACGCTGAAAACCCTGAGCATCGCCCAGCGTCACATGGTGGCGATTGCCCGCGCGCTGTCGTTTGAGGCGCAGGTGGTGATCCTCGATGAACCGACGGCGGCGCTGTCGCAGCATGAAATCCTCGAGTTTTACCAGATTGTGGAGCGCTTAAAGCAGGAGGGCAAAGCCATCCTGTTTATCTCCCACAAGTTCGACGAGATTTTTGAGCTGGCGGACCATTACACCATTTTGCGCGACGGCGCGTTCGTCGGCGCAGGTGCAATAAATGAGATCACCGAGGAGCGCATGGTGTCGATGATGGTCGGGCGCGCCATTACCCAAACTTTCCCTAAAATCGACTGCGAAAAAGGCGAGACGGTGCTGGAGGTGAAAAACCTCTGCCATCCGACCGAGTTTGCGCATATCTCGTTCTCCCTGCGTAAAGGAGAAATCCTCGGCTTTTACGGGCTGGTGGGGGCCGGGCGTACCGAGCTGATGCAGGCGCTTTCCGGCGTCACGCGGCCATCGTCCGGGGAAATTATCCTCAACGGACAGCCCCGGCGCTTCCGCCAGCCTGCGGATGCGATCAAAGCCGGTATCGTCTGCGTGCCGGAAGAAAGACAGAAACAGGGGGCGATTATCGCCCTGCCGATTGCCCAGAACATCAGCCTGCCTCAGCTCAGCAAGCTCAATCCGAACGGTGTGCTGCATGACGATCGTGAATGGAAGCTGGCGGACGAGTACGCCAAACGCCTGCAAGTGAAAGCCTTCAGCTGGAAGCAGGCGGTGGAGACCCTCTCTGGCGGCAACCAGCAAAAGGTCGTGATCGGCAAATGGCTGGCGACGCACCCTGACGTGATTATCCTCGATGAGCCGACAAAAGGCATCGATATCGGCTCAAAAGCAGCCGTGCATCAGTTTATGTCCGAGCTGGTCAGTCAGGGGCTGGCGGTAATTATGGTCTCGTCCGAACTGCCGGAAGTGATGGGCATGGCGGATCGCATTATCGTCATGCACGAGGGGCTGATGGTGGCCGAGTACCAGGCGGGAGACGCGACGGCGGAAACCATCGTCAGCGCCGCCAGCGGTGCAAAACAGGAGGCGGCATAATGCTTAGCTCACTCTTAAAACACCGCGAAGCCCTGCTGGGCGCGGTGATTATCCTGATGATCGTCGCCATTGGCAGCCGCGTGCCATCGTTTATCGCGCCGGGCAACCTGGTGGAGATGTTTAACGACACCGCCATTCTGATCGTCCTCGCGCTCGGGCAGATGATGGTGCTTCTCACGAAAGGCATCGACCTGTCGATGGCGGCCAATCTGGCCCTGACCGGGATGATTGTCGCCCTGATTAATTTCCATTACCCGGACGTGCCCGTCTGGGCGCTGCTGATCCTTGCCAGCGTGCTTGGGCTGCTGATGGGCGCGATAAACGGCCTGCTGGTGTGGAAGCTGGGCATTCCGGCGATTGTGGTAACGCTCGGCACCATGAGCATCTACCGCGGAATGATCTTTTTGCTCTCCGGCGGCGGCTGGGTGAACTCAAACCAGATGGGTACAGATTTCCTCGGCCTGCCACGTGCGTCAGTGCTGGGCTTGCCGGTGCTGAGCTGGTGCGCCATCGCCGCGCTGCTGCTGGTGGGCTACTTCCTGCGCTACAGCCGCACCGGACGAGCGCTCTACACCGCAGGCGGTAATGCCACGGCAGCGTACTACACCGGGATCAACGCCGGAAAAATGCAGTTCATTAGCTTCTGCCTTTCCGGTCTGCTGGCCGGGTTCTGCGGCTACCTGTGGATATCGCGCTTTGCCGTTGCGTATGTTGACGTCGCTAACGGTTTTGAATTGCAGGTGGTGGCAGCCTGTGTGATTGGGGGGATCAGCACCATGGGCGGTACCGGGCGCGTGCTCGGCTGTCTGTTTGGCGCACTGTTCCTCGGGGTGATTAACAACGCCCTGCCGGTGATCGGCGTCTCCCCGTTCTGGCAGATGGCGATTTCCGGCACGGTAATTGTGATAGCAGTGCTGCTGAACGAGCGCGGCAATAAACGTAAAGGCCGATTGATACTACGCGATGCGGCGCTGGCACGTCAGAAACTGGCGGTGAAATCATGAGCAAAATGATGACATCTGAAGCAATCAAACCCACTTCTGCGCCGGGCATCTTCCAGCGTCTGCTGTGCTGGGAGGGGTTCCTGCTGGCGGTGACGCTGGCGGTGTTTGTGGTGAACGCGCTCGCCTCACCCTACTTCCTCAATATCTGGAACCTCTCCGACGCGACGTTCAACTTCACCGAAAAAGCGATCATCGTGTTGCCGATGGCGATGCTGATTATCGCCAGGGAAATTGACCTGTCGGTAGCCTCCACCATCGCGCTCAGCTCCACGGTGATGGGCTTTTGCGCGGCGGCGGGCGTCGATACGCCGCTGCTGGTCTGCGTCGGATTAGGCGTCGGGCTACTGTGCGGGCTGTTCAACGGCATTCTGGTGACGCGCTTTAACCTGTCGTCCATCGTCATCACCATCGGCACCATGAGCCTGTACCGCGGGATCACCTACATCCTGCTCGGGGATCAGGCGCTGAACAGCTACCCGGAGAGCTTCGCCTGGTTCGGCCAGGGCTACGTCTGGGGCGCGCTGTCGTTTGAGTTTGCGCTGTTTATCGTGCTGGCCGCTCTGTTTGCCTTTGTGCTGCACCGCACCAACTTTGGCCGCCGCACCTACGCCATCGGCAACAACCCGACCGGCGCGTGGTACTCCGGCATCAACGTGAAGCGCCACAATCTGATGCTGTTCGCGCTGGTGGGACTAATGTCCGGCCTGGCGTCAGTGCTGCTTACCTCGCGTCTGGGCAGCACTCGCCCGACGATTGCGATGGGCTGGGAGCTGGCGGTGGTGACGATGGCGGTGCTCGGCGGCGTCAATATTCTCGGTGGGTCCGGCAGCATGGTGGGCGTGATTATCGCCGCCTTCCTGATGGGGCTGGTGACCTTCGGCCTGAGCCTGCTCAACGTGCCCGGCATTGTGATGTCGGTGATTATCGGCGCGATGCTGATCGTGGTGATTTCGCTGCCGATTATTACCCGCCGGATGATGCAGCGAAGACGGAATTAAATTGCCCCTCACCCCTGCCCTCTCCCCTGAGGGGAGAGGGTGAAAAGCCGCACCGAGCAGTCCCCTCTCCCCTCCGGGGAGAGGGTTAGGGTGAGGGGAACGGATTACCTCAAAAGCATATTAAGGAGAATTATCATGAGCTTTATGTTGGCACTCCCCAAAATCAGCCTGCACGGCGCGGGCGCGATCGGCGATATGGTCAATCTGGTGGCAAACAAACAGTGGGGAAAAGCGCTGATTGTCACCGACGGCCAGTTGGTGAAGCTGGGCCTGCTCGACAGTTTGTTTTCCGCGCTCGACGCCCATCAGATGTCGTATCACCTGTTCGATGAGGTCTTCCCAAACCCAACGGAAGCGCTGGTGCAGAAAGGCTATGCGGCATATCAGGACGCGGAGTGTGATTACGTGATTGCCTTCGGCGGCGGCAGCCCGATTGATACCGCCAAGGCAATCAAAATCCTCACCGCCAACCCCGGTCCGTCAACCGATTATTCCGGCGTCGGCAAGGTGAAAAACGCGGGCGTGCCGCTGGTGGCGATCAACACCACCGCAGGCACGGCAGCGGAGATGACCAGCAACGCGGTGATCATCGACGCCGCGCGTCAGGTTAAAGAGGTGATTATCGACCCGAACATCATCCCGGATATCGCCGTGGACGATGCCAGCGTGATGCTCGATATTCCGGCCTCCGTGACCGCCGCAACCGGCATGGACGCGCTAACCCACGCCATTGAAGCTTACGTCTCCGTGGGCGCACACCCGCTGACCGATGCCAACGCGCTGGAAGCCATTCGCCTGATCAACCTCTGGCTGCCGAAAGCGGTCGAAGACGGTCACAACCTGGAAGCGCGCGAGCAGATGGCCTTTGGGCAGTATCTGGCGGGCATGGCGTTTAACAGCGCCGGGCTGGGGTTGGTGCATGCTCTGGCGCACCAGCCGGGCGCGACGCACAACCTGCCGCACGGCGTCTGCAACGCCATCCTGCTGCCGATCATCGAAAACTTTAACCGCCCGAACGCGGTCGCCCGATTCGCCCGTGTGGCGCAGGCGATGGGCGTTGACACGCGCGGCATGAGCGACGAAGCGGCCAGCATGTCCGCCATTCAGGCGATTCGCGATCTGAGCGCCCGGGTCGGCATTCCGTCCGGATTTAGCCAGCTTGGCGTGACCAAAGCCGATATTGAAGGCTGGCTGGATAAAGCGCTCGCTGACCCGTGCGCGCCGTGCAACCCACGTACCGCCAGCCGCGATGAGGTCCGCGAGCTGTACCTGGAGGCATTATGATCCGCAAAGCGTTTGTGATGCAGGTAAACCCGGATGCGCACGAGGAGTATGCGCGCCGCCACAACCCGATCTGGCCTGAGCTGGAAGCGGTACTGAAAGCCCACGGCGCGCACCACTACGCCATTTACCTCGACAAAGCCCGCAACCTGCTGTTTGCGACAGTGGAGATTGAATCGGAGGAGCGCTGGAACGCGGTGGCAAACACCGACGTCTGCCAGCGCTGGTGGAAACATATGGCTGACGTTATGCCGTCTAACCCGGACAACAGCCCGGTGAGTGCGGAGCTGAACGAGGTGTTTTACCTGGACTGAGCCATGGCCCGGCATATTGTGTCGGGTCGCGTTATTTAACCGGCCAGTTATAAACAGCGCTATTACCGTTGTCGTCGATTAACTCCCCCTGCACCTGCCCGGAGAAGGGGGCATTGGCGGCAAAGGCGTAGCGCTTCTCCCCGAAGGGGGCAACCATCATGTCGGGTAGTTGTGTCACCGGATACAGCTTTTCGCCTGCCTTAAAGTTAATGCCCGCAAAAGAGACAAAGTAAGGCGAATCATTATGACAAACCAGCACAGAACCCTCGCGATGAAAGGTTAATCGCGCCCACGCGCTTTCTGGATTGTTGAGCGACGCCGGACGCCAGAATATTTTCATCTGTGTATTCATCGTCAGCACCATGCTTTGTTGTTGTGTGGCAACACTTCCGGTAGGCGGGATTTCATAGATGTTCAGCCAGAATGCCGATTCCCGGTCAGTGGGCATACGCGCTTTGTTGTGCATGATACGTAGCCCTTGTACGCCCTTAGGCTCCAGACGAAACAACGGCGGCACCGCAACAAACGGCGTTTTAACACTTCCCGGTTCGCGATTGATATCGCCATCATCCACCCAGGTTTGCACGACTACCGGCCACGGATTGGTATTCACCAGCATCAGACTCTGTTGCGCTTCGCCTTCATGAAAAATCACACGCGTTGCGGAGGCAATAATGCCCGCTGCGCAGGGCCAGGACACAAGCATCCATAGCAATAACAGAGAAATACGCATCATTGCACTTTCACCCAAACATACGCCCTGGCATCTACCTTACCGGCAGCGATCGCCTCGTCAGGTAAACGCACCAGTGAAGCATTAAAGTTAATCAGGTAGTCCTGGGTATTCCCTGATCCTGCAATTCGGGTTGCCCCTACATTGACGGGATACCAGCCACCGCTATTGCCCGTTGCGCAACTGGTGGTCGTACAGCGATCCCAACCGAGGAACTGGCGAACTATACCGTCGCTGGCATTAGCAATCTGTATCCCCACTCCCCTTGCCATACCGGTTTGTCCGTAATTCTCGGAAAGGAGATGGCTCACCCCGCCGCTGCTGTTTACCAGCCCAAGAGTTTGCGCGGCGAGAAAGCTTTCGTAAGGCACCTGTAACCCCAGCGCCGTCTGGTTTTGCGCCACACCGCCGACGGCTGTATTTTCACAACGAACCGTCACGCTGAAATTGGCTTGCGCCGCTTTGCCGCTTTCCAGCTCAGTTCGCGAAATAGAAGGGAACACGACCACAGGCGTGACGTTTTTCGCCACGCACGTAGCGATGGTGGTCAGCGTTGAGACAGGTGCCGTTCCCATGTTTAACGCCATCCAGTTATCGTAACCCCACCCGGTGTAACTGGTTGCCGAGTCTCCGGAATCACAGTAAGCATCGTTATTTTTACTGCCCGGCGAACAAAAACTGACGTAGCCATTGGGCTGATTACAGCTATAGCTGCCGCTACTCACCGGAGCGCCACACCAGGTTCCAGCTCCCGTGTTGGTGGGAACATCTGCGCTGAGACGAATCGCCTCGGCGCGAATGGGGCTAAAATCCTTGACCCGAATATAAATTTTTTTGCCATCGTCTGAGACCGCGTAACGGGTCATCGGTATCCGTTGATAATTTCGGGTAAACACAGTGCCTGAGTTAAGGTGCGTTAAACGCACCCCGACTTTTTTAAATAAGGTGCCGTAAACATTCGGATTACCGCTTGCCTGCCCCATATCCCAGTAGCCGCCGTAACGGTCATCTCCGTTAGTGGCAATGATTTCGAAGATGTTATTTTTATCGCTAATATCGCAGACCCACAAAATATTATCGGGGCTGCTATAGAGCGGATTATCAGAGAAGCGCACCACGCTACTAGCCAAAACTGTACCTTCCGGCTGAACGTCAATGCTGCTGACATTGATACGCCCCAGCGCAAGCCCTGTCCC
Source organism: Enterobacter cloacae complex sp. 402C9 (assembly GCF_050030745.1). NCBI lineage: Bacteria > Pseudomonadati > Pseudomonadota > Gammaproteobacteria > Enterobacterales > Enterobacteriaceae > Enterobacter > Enterobacter cloacae complex sp. 402C9. The sequence goes on from NZ_JBLGUW010000001.1 coordinate 4,657,826, forward strand.
CATTGCGTCCTCTTCGGTGTGCTCGAATTTTGGCCCTTTTTCGCACTGGGCAAACGCCGCCACGCTCATCAGGCAAAATGCCGCGACGACAAAACGTAGTCTGTTCATGATTTCCTCCCTGGTGGGCTTAACGGCAAGGCAACGTTAATACCCGTAACGGTTCCGACGGCTGCGTATTTTGCCAGGCTATTCGACAGCTTTCCTGCTGGGCCTCCCCCCACTTAATCCGCAATATGCCTTTCTCGTCGCTGGCGCGAAAATAGAGCTGACTCGCCTGCCCCATCATGCCAATGCTGTTGTCATACTCATCGTAAACGGCGGCCCCCATCGGGATAAGCTCACCTTTCAGCCTCTGCGCAGTGATCAACATGGCCTGTCCCTGAAGCGTGGTGTAGCGCAGGCGAACCATCGCCCCGGCGAATGGCGCAACACGCTGAACCGATGTCTGGAGTTCCACATCGTCGGCCATGTCTTGCGGGTCCAGGCTGACAGTATTGAACTGATAAGGCACCAACGATGGTGCAAGCGCATAGCCAAACGCGTTCACCTGTGCCCCTTGCCCGCCGGATATCCGTGCGCCATCCGCACCGGGTGCTTCAATCAATGCGAAGGTGTCACCAAGATACGGTCCCGGCGTGATACCTCCACGATGCAATACCAGTGCCCCCTGTAACGATGCCGACGCCTGCCAGTAATCGCTGGAGGAAGACCACGACGCGCCGCCGCTGGCCCAAGGGAAATTCTTCTGAAAATTTGCTCCCCAGACAGACTGCTCCCCGCGATCGTTTGTGGCGTAGTTGAGGCTGTAGCTCAGCGGATCGCGCTCACCCATCACCCCGCTAAGCGTCGACTGATAATCTCCGCCGTCATCATCACTATGGTTAGCGCTAATCGAAAGCATTGGCGAGTAGCGACTCTGCCCAAGCGGAATAGAAAACGATAATGACCACAGCGTTTGCGTTTTTGCCTGCCAGGCGTCGCTCCAGTCGACGGCGTTCCCCATGCCGTTTTGTGAAGATGGGGTGATTCGTCGGGTGCGCGCCGCCGTAAGGTTCACCGATATGCCGTAGGCAAATGCCTTACTCCAGCTGGCCTGAAGCTGCTTATCGCGGCTTTTCTGGTCGCGATAGTCCTGTGAAGAGAAGGAAAGATTAATATTACCCAACCAGTCCAGCGCCTGGCTGGCCGAAAGCTCAACCCTGGAGCGCTGCCGCCAGGTGGAGGATTGCCACTCCTCATTATGCGCAGCGCGTGAACCGAGCACATCGTACAGCTCAGCATAGCCGCCTGTAGAGTAGCGGTAGCCCGCCAACGCAACCGACGTCCCCGTCTGTGGAAAATGTTTACTGTAGTTGAGCCTGGACATCCAGCCGGTTTGGTAATCGTCGCTGTTCAGCCGTGCGCGCGAGAAAGTGCTGTCCATCCCCCATGCGCCCAGCGTGGAACTGTAAACGCCGCCGAGCATAAACGCCTGATAGCCGTTTGCCAGTTGATTGCCCGCATTGATAGTGAGCGCATTCGTTACCCCGTGCTGCCAGACAATTTCACTGAATTCGTCATTGTTGCCCACGTCCCGCACGCGCCCCACTGTCGCACTGTATTCCGAAAACCCCGCGCGCATGGATTCCGCCAGCGCGGAAAAGGGTACGTTAAACGTACTTTCATTCCCATCCGCTTCCGTGACAATGACGTTCAGATCGCCTGCGTAATTAGTGGGATAAAGATCGTCAATCGCAAACGCACCGGGCGCGACCGTGGTTTCATAGAGCGTGTTGTTGCCCTGGCGAATGGTTACTTTGGCGTTGGTTCGCGCAATCCCACGCACCACTGGCGCGTAGCCGCGCTGAGATTCCGGACGCATTCGGGTATCGGAGGTGAGCTGCACGCCGCGAAAGCTGATCCCGGAAAAAAATCTGCCGTCGGTGTAGCCTTCGCCAATCATCATTTCACTGCGCAGCGGCACAATCGCTCGCTGGACATAGCGCCGCGTTGTTGTCCAATGGCTGCCCAGATCGCTGTCATAGTTGAGCGCAGACTGCTGACGATAGCGCCACAGTCCCAGATTTAACCCGCCATTCAGGTTCAGGTAAGTGGAGTCTGTCGTGCCACCGCCATCCTGCTTTTGCGTGACGTGGTACTGGTTAGCCATGTAGTTGAGAAAGAGCATACTTTCTCCGGACTCCAGGCTCTCTTCACGTATCCCTCCTCGCGGCAGTTTATCCAGCAGGGTTTGTGGTACCGAAAAATCAACACGCATTTGCGACATCACGCTGCTCACCGTGATGCCGGAAAAAAGCGCATTGTCCGGACGATAGCAGCCTTCTCCAGGCTCTTCCGGCAACGATTTCAGCCCAATCTTTTTTAAGGTACCCCAGCTAAAACACGGCATTACGCGATGTTCCACGGCTGTAAATACGATGTCATCCCTCGCGGCCAGCGTACCGTTAACATATAGATCCAGTGTATAACTGCCGGGCTTGATCATTGAATCCTGGTTTAACTGTTCAATATCAACCTTATTCAGGCCAGACCCGCGAAGTAGCGACGCGTCAAAGACATACGCTTCTTGCGCTTGCACGAAAGAGGCGCTGATTAACGTCAGCGTCGAGACAAACAGACAACACCGGGGATACGCGCGATGTCGGAGCATAAAACCCTCCCTGCCCACTCTTTCCATGTCGACTTCTAGCGAGGCAGCGTGAAGGTGTGGCTCACCGCCGTGCCATAATCATTCATGGCGTAAACCGTGACAGATGTGGCCACCGGATCGGTTAAAACCCAGCGTGTGTCGCCAAATGGTGGAATCATCACCGATTGGCCAACCGCCGTAGATTTCTCACCTCGGGTTAACAGCGCGTTGCGCAGTGAAATATGCCATGGCGTAGGGTTTTGTAACGTCAGCATATTTCCTTTACGCTGCACCTGAAGTTGCGTCAGAGCCTGACTGGCGTCGCCGCGCAGACCGGGCGGGCGATAAAATACTTTGAGCCGGCTTTTTACAATCAATGCCAGGCGATTCTGTGCAAGATCGGACGATTTAATGGCGGGATATTGCAAATAATTAAACCAGAACACGGACTCGCGATCCTGTGGGAGCTGTTGGGTCTGCCCTGTAAATTTTAGCCGCAGCGCATGACCATTCAGCGCATTAATCCGAAATATTTGTGGCGTGACGATAAAAGGTGCATCCGCTGTGTCTGGCGTTGAGTCTGGGTTATTTTTATCCAGCCACACCTGCACCAGCATCGGTGTATCACCATTGTTAGAAAATTCTACAACCTTATCTTTTGCATCAGCAGAATAAATTATTCTATTACCTTTAAGAATAACACTGGAAGATGCTATGTTCGATATAAAAACAGAAGACAAAAATGCCATTACAGCAATAAAACAGCATTTATTAGTGTACAGCATATACACCTCCCTAATTAATAGGGAATAAATGGCGCTACGTTAAGTAGCGCCTAAAAGAGTTACAAATAGGTAATTGCGAACTGTGCTTGCGCTTCTACTGCTCCGGCCGTAGCCCCGCCAGCAGAAGAGTAGTAACGTGCAGCCATATCAAAGGAGACAGAGTCTGGACCGCTCGTTCCACCTACCGTCTGCATAGACGTTTTTGCTATGCCGCTGGTGAAGTCCAGCTCGGTCGTGCCTTCAAGTAGCTGAATAGCAACGTTCGTCGCCGGGCTTGCCGCCGCGATATTTTTTAGGTTGTTACCGTCCAGATAATTACTGACAAAACGTACGCCTGCCGAAGATGACGACGTCGCAGTAACATCGCAGCCGCTCAACGTCACAGTGAAAGGCGTTTGCCCTGCGCTGGACCCCGCGGCCGTCAGCTCGCTTTTACTAACGGCAGGCAACAGGACAACCGGATAAGAATCGGTGCCATTAATTTTTATGGTACAGGTTTGATCGGTAACTTCTCCTAAAAAACGTACGGTATTATTTGCATAGACAGCGCCACTTACTCCGACAGATACAATAAATGCAACCAGCACTCTTTTTTTCATTTTTATTGTCTCCTTTACATGCCCTTATCGTTATAAGAGCCAATGCGCGAATAATGATTATTTCTTAGAACAAACATACCCCTATAAAAATTATGTGTAAATATATTTCAGAGGTTAACAAATCATAAAAATAAGCAACCCTGCGAAAAAACAAGGTAATCACACATAAATTCTATGAATAACAAAAATAGGTTAACAGGATAAAGTATCGCCATTAAACGTGACGTCTCCCACCTAACCCAATGAATTCTCGCATAAACGAACAATTAGTCTTTCATATTCATTTATAATCCAAATGATTAAATATTCTAAAAACTGTATTAAACTTAAATTAAAGTACAAAGAACAATTCACGCCATAAATGATTTAATGGTCGAATATATTTAATATGGATATTTTGTTTTATGATCTTAGTCTCATTTTATCGCCCCGCTGTCGTCTTACCGGCAGCGGGTTTGCCGCTGTTTAGCTTTGTTCCGCCACCAGCAGCGCGTGCGTATCTGGCTCCAGCGCCTTAAAGATATGCGGCTGGTCAGCGGGATAGCAAATGTAATCTCCCGGGCCGAGCTCTTCTGCCGCGTCGATCAGGCCGACCATCGCCCGCCCCTGGGTCACGATAATATGCTCAACCGACCCTGGCGGATGCGGCTGGGAAATACGGTCTGCCCCCGGCTGAGTCAGCAGCAGGTAGATATCACGACGCGCCCCCGGCGGACACGCCGCGAGCAAAATCGCCTCGTAGTTCGCCTGCCCGGCGACAACTTTTGTGCCCTCGCCGCGGCGGAGCACCTGCGTGACGGGTTGTTGCGGCTCCAGTAACCGGGCAAACGGAATATCCAGCGCCACGCAAAGCGACCAGAGCGTTTCCAGGCTAGGGTTGCCGTTGCCAGACTCCAGTTGAGAAAGCGTGGATTTAGCGATCCCGGCACGGCGGGCGATCTCCGCCAGCGAAAGTCCGGTTCGCAGGCGTTCTCGCACCAGGCTTCTGGCGATTACGCTGATTGGCTGCGTCATAATAACGGCCTCATTCTCTCTATAACGAACGAATCGTTCGCCTTGTAAAACGTTTTTGATGCGTTCATTATAATGGAAATACGTTCGATATGGCTAAAATGGTATGAAGAATCACCTCTCTTGCCTGAAAGGCGACACGATAAAAGCGATCGTCTTGGTCTGCCTCGCGGTGGGCGTGGTCGGCATGTCCTACGGCTCGCTGGCGATGGCCTACGGCTTCCCGCTGTGGGTGCCGTTTGTCCTCTCCCTCACGGTGCTGGCAGGCGCATCCGAGTTTATGTTTATCGGCATCGTGGCGAGCGGCGGCAATCCGCTGGCGGCGGCCGCAGCCGGTTTACTGGTAAACGCGCGCCATGTGCCGTTCGGCGTGACGGTGCGTGACCTGGTGGGCAAGCGCGGCCTGAGCTTTCTGGGCTGTCATATCATGAACGATGAAAGCGTGGTGTTTGGCCTGTCGCAAAAAACCGCCGAGCAGCGTAAAGCGGCCTACTGGCTGTGCGGGTTAGGCGTGGCAATCATCTGGCCGCTGGGCGCGGTGCTGGGGGCGATGGTCGGCAAGCTACTGCCAGACCCGGAAACCATCGGGCTGGACGCGGTGTTCCCGGCGATCCTGCTGGCGTTAGTGGTGCCGGCATTTAAAAACCGTACCACGCTGATCCGCGCCTGTAGCGGCGCGGTGTTGTCGCTGGCCGCCGTACCGTTTGCGCCGGTTGGCCTGCCGGTGCTGCTCTCTTTGCTCGGCCTTGCCGCGAGGAAAAAATAATGGAAAACATGACGGTCTTTATTCTCGGCATCGCCATTCTTTCTGCCGGAACCTATCTGATGCGTCTCGGCGGGGCAAAACTCGGCAGCCGGCTGGCGCTTTCTGAACGGTCGCAGGCGCTGCTTTCAGATGCGGCTACCGTTTTGTTGTTCTCCGTCGCGCTGGCGACAACGTTTTATGAAGGGGACCATTTTGCCGGGATGGCGTGCGTGCTGGGGGTGGGGTTCGCGGTGTTTCTGGCCTGGCGCAAAATGCCGTTAATTGTGGTGATCGTCGCGGCGGCGGTGGTGACGGCGCTACTGCGTCTGGCGGGCATAAACTAAAAAAGCGCCCCAGGGGCGCTCTTTCGACGGTACTGCGAAATTATTTGTTCAGTTCAGCGGTCATGTGTACGCGGTTACCGGTGAATGCCTGAGTAATTTTGTAGGATGACGCGCCCGCTTCCTGAGCCTGTGCGGCGATTTTAGCTTCTGCACCGTCCAGCGTAGAGGCGGATGCGGTCACAGTCTGCGCAGCGAAAGAACCGAAAGATGTAGCCAGAGCGATTACTGCGACAAAAGTTTTGATGCTTTTCATGAGATAAACCCTTTCGTTAAGTTGTTTAGATAAGGCACCGTGCCTTGATGAGATAAATACTAGACCTCATCATGAACAACTGAAAGCGGAAGGATTTGCTATACTCATTCAAAATTACTGATTAACAATTAATCGCTGCGGATGGGTGTAAATTGTCGCCCTGCCTGGCTTGCAGAACCCCACCAGCGTCAGGTTGCAGCGCTCCGCCACTTCAACCGCCAGCGTGGTTGCCGCTGACACCGCAAACAAAATTTCCACGCCGCACATGGCGGATTTTTGCACCATCTCGTAGCTGGCGCGGCTGGAAACGAGCGCGGCCCCTTGCTGCCAGACGTTGTTTTCCCGAGCGCGACGGCCCAGCAGCTTATCCAGCGCGACGTGGCGGCCAACATCTTCATGCCCGCCTGCAATGCTCCCCGACGGCAATACCCACGCCGCCGCATGCGTACAACCGCTGAGCTGGCCGATGGGCTGAACGTCATTCAGGTGCACAAGCGCCCGATCAAGATGCGCCAGATTGAACGTCTGGGTGAACGGCAGCGGGATAATGGGTTTGCCGATATCGTTAAGCTGTTCAACACCGCACACGCCGCAGCCGGTACGTCCGGCCAGCGCCCGGCGGCGCTCTTTCAGCCCCATAAAGCGGCGGCTGGAGAGTTCGATTTGCACTTCGAGACCGTTACAGGCCGGTACGACGTCCATGCCGTAGATCTCCTGCGGATGCGCAATGATGCCTTCCGAGAGGGAGAAACCGATGGCGAACAGCTCGAGATCTTTCGGCGAGGCCATCATCACCACATGCGAAATCCCGTTGTAAACCAGGGCAACGGGGACCTCTTCCGCCAGAAAATCCGGCGTGGCATGTGAAATGTGAGGCGGTCTGTGTACCGACAGTTCCACAATGCCCGCAGGCAGTGGCGACGCGTGGGTAGCACGGTTTTGTTTAAACACGACGGTATTCCTGAACAACCACGGAAGTGAGCCTGCTATTGCACCACAAACAGCGGACCTTACGCATAGTATGGATCAACTTTTCAGCATCCATTCTCCTACTCAATTCGGAGGGGTGCAACCGGTCATCTGCTACACACCCTTAACATCCGCAGAGAGAAATGTGATTGATATCACACTTTATAATCAATGCCGTGATAATACGTTCACTTTGTTTTAACGCCGTTGGAACAGGCGTACCGACATTGTGGTATTCTGGGCTTATCCCTCGGAGAAATGAGGGATTAACGCAAATTTTTCTCCTTTGCGGTTAATTCTCAACCGCAAAGTAAAACTACATAGCAATGTCGTAATGAACCAAGGAGTGACCCATGCAGGTCAGCAGAAGGCAGTTCTTTAAGATCTGCGCTGGCGGTATGGCAGGCACCACGGCGGCGGCACTGGGCTTTGCTCCCGGTGTAGCGCTGGCGGAAACTCGGCAGTATAAACTGCTGCGCACCCGCGAAACCCGTAACACCTGTACGTACTGCTCCGTCGGCTGTGGGCTGTTAATGTATAGCCTCGGCGACGGTGCGAAAAACGCCAAAGCATCTATTTTCCACATCGAAGGCGATCCGGATCATCCGGTCAACCGTGGTGCGCTGTGTCCGAAAGGGGCCGGTCTGGTAGATTTTATCCACTCTGAAAGCCGCCTGAAGTTTCCTGAGTACCGTGCTCCCGGCTCTGACAAATGGCAACAAATCAGCTGGGAAGAGGCGTTCGATCGCATCGCTAAGCTGATGAAAGAAGACCGCGATGCCAACTTTATTGCGAAGAATGCCGAAGGCACCACCGTTAACCGCTGGCTCTCCACCGGCATGCTGTGTGCTTCAGCGTCCAGTAACGAAACCGGCTATTTAACCCAGAAATTTACGCGCGCACTCGGTATGCTCGCGGTCGACAACCAGGCGCGTGTCTGACACGGACCAACGGTAGCAAGTCTTGCTCCAACATTTGGTCGCGGTGCGATGACCAACCACTGGGTCGACATCAAGAACGCCAACCTTATTGTGGTGATGGGCGGTAACGCCGCTGAAGCGCACCCTGTCGGGTTCCGCTGGGCGATGGAAGCCAAAATCCACAACGGCGCGAAGCTGATTGTGATCGATCCCCGCTTTACGCGTACAGCGTCAGTGGCGGATTTCTACACCCCTATTCGTTCAGGTACTGACATCACTTTCCTGTCAGGCGTATTGCTGTACCTGATGACCAACGAAAAATATAACCGCGAGTACACCGAAGCCTATACCAACGCCAGCCTGATCGTGCGTGAGGATTACCACTTCGAAGATGGCCTGTTCAGCGGTTATGACGCCGAAAAACGCAGGTACGACAAAACCAGCTGGAACTACGAGCTGGACGAAAACGGCTTTGCGAAGCGCGACACCACCCTGCAACACCCGCGCTGCGTGTGGAACCTGCTGAAAGAGCACGTGTCCCGCTATACGCCAGAGGTTGTCGAAAACATCTGTGGGACGCCGAAGGCGGACTTCCTGAAGGTGTGCGAGCTTATCGCCGAAACCAGCGCCAAAGATAAGACCGCGTCGTTCCTGTATGCACTCGGCTGGACGCAGCACTCCATCGGCGCGCAGAACATCCGCACCATGGCGATGGTTCAGTTGCTGCTCGGCAACATGGGGATGGCAGGCGGCGGCGTTAACGCCCTGCGCGGTCACTCCAACATTCAGGGTCTGACCGACCTTGGCCTGCTGTCTCAGAGCCTGACGGGTTACATGAACCTGCCGAGCGAGAAACAGACCGACCTGCAAACCTATCTGACGGCCAGCACGCCAAAACCGCTGCTCGAAGGCCAGGTAAACTACTGGGGCAACTATCCGAAGTTCTTCGTCTCGCTGATGAAAGCCTTCTACGGCGACAAGGCGACGGCGGAAAACAGCTGGGGCTTTGACTGGCTGCCGAAGTGGGACAAAGGGTACGACGTCCTCCAGTACTTCGAAATGATGCACCAGGGCCAGGTCAACGGCTATATCTGCCAGGGCTTTAACCCGGTGGCGTCGTTCCCGAACAAGAACAAGGTTGTCGAGTCTCTGTCGAAACTGAAGTACCTGGTGACGATTGACCCGCTCAATACCGAAACCTCGACGTTCTGGCAGAACCACGGTGAGTCGAACGATGTCGACCCGTCGAAGATTCAGACCGAAGTGTTCCGTCTGCCGTCCACCTGCTTCGCGGAAGAGAACGGCTCTATCGTCAACTCTGGCCGCTGGTTGCAGTGGCACTGGAAAGGCGCGGACGCCCCGGGCATCGCCCTGAACGACGGCGAGATCCTGGCCGGTATCTTCTTACGCCTGCGTAAAATGTACGCGGCTGAAGGCGGCGCAACGCCTGAGCCGGTGCTGAACATGACCTGGAACTATTCGACTCCGGAAAACCCTGCGCCGGAAGAAGTGGCCATGGAGAGCAACGGTAAGGCGCTGGCGGACGTTATCGACCCGGCGACCGGCACCGTGCTGGCGAAGAAAGGCGATCAGCTCAGCACCTTCGCACACCTGCGTGACGACGGTACGACGTCAAGCGGCTGCTGGATCTTTGCCGGTAGCTGGACGCCGAAAGGCAACCAGATGGCCAACCGCGATAACGCCGACCCGTCGGGCCTCGGTAATACGCTGGGCTGGGCATGGGCATGGCCGCTTAACCGCCGCATCCTCTATAACCGTGCCTCTGCTGACCCGCAGGGCAACCCGTGGGATCCGAAGCGTCAGCTACTCAAGTGGGACGGCGCGAAATGGGGCGGCGTGGATATTCCGGACTACAGCACTGCCGCACCAGGCAGCGATGTCGGGCCGTTTATCATGCAGCCTGAAGGGATGGGGCGCCTGTTTGCTATCGATAAGATGGCGGAAGGTCCGTTCCCGGAACACTATGAGCCGTTTGAGACGCCGCTGGGTACTAACCCGCTGCACCCGAACGTGGTCTCTAACCCGGCAGCCCGTATCTTCAAGGGCGATTTTGAAGCGCTGGGTAAAAAGGACAAGTTCCCGTATGTCGGCACCACTTACCGTCTGACTGAGCACTTCCACTACTGGACCAAGCACGCGCTGCTGAATGCCATCGCGCAGCCGGAACAGTTTGTGGAGATCGGCGAGAAGCTGGCGGGCAAGCTCGGCATCGCCCATGGCGATACCGTGAAGGTCTCCTCTAACCGCGGCTACATCAAAGCCAAGGCGGTGGTGACCAAGCGTATTCGCACGCTGAACGTTCATGGTCAGCAGGTGGATACCATCGGCATCCCAATTCACTGGGGTTATGAGGGCGTGGCGAAGAAAGGGTTCATTGCGAATACCCTGACGCCGTTCGTCGGGGATGCGAACACACAGACGCCGGAGTTTAAGGCCTTCCTCGTGAACGTGGAAAAGGTGTAACGGAGACGACTTATGGCTTATCAATCTCAAGACATTATCCGTCGTTCCGCGACTAACGGTTTCACGCCCGCGCCTCAGGCGCGGGACCACCAGCAGGAAGTGGCGAAGCTTATCGACGTGACCACCTGTATCGGCTGTAAAGCCTGTCAGGTGGCTTGTTCAGAGTGGAACGACATCCGTGACGAAGTGGGTCACAACGTCGGGGTGTACGACAACCCGGCGGACCTGACCGCCAAGTCCTGGACGGTAATGCGTTTCTCGGAAGTGGAACAGAACGACAAACTGGAATGGCTTATCCGCAAAGACGGCTGTATGCACTGTGCGGATCCGGGCTGCCTGAAGGCGTGTCCGTCAGAAGGGGCTATCATTCAGTATGCCAACGGCATCGTCGACTTCCAGTCTGAGCAGTGTATTGGCTGCGGCTACTGCATCGCGGGCTGTCCGTTCGACGTGCCGCGCATGAACCCGGAAGACAACCGCGTCTACAAATGTACGCTGTGCGTTGACCGCGTAAATGTCGGTCAGGAGCCAGCCTGCGTGAAGACCTGCCCAACCGGCGCTATCCACTTTGGCTCTAAAGAGGATATGAAAACGCTGGCGGCAGAGCGCGTGGGCGAGCTGAAAACCCGTGGTTACGATAACGCGGGCCTGTACGATCCGGCCGGGGTTGGCGGTACGCACGTGATGTACGTGCTGCACCACGCCGACAAGCCGAATCTGTACCATGGCCTGCCGGAGAACCCGGAAATCAGCGCCACCGTGAAGTTCTGGAAAGGTATCTGGAAACCGCTGGCCGCGGTCGGTTTTGCGGCCACCTTTGCAGCGAGCATCTTCCACTACGTCGGCGTTGGTCCGAACCGCGCGGAAGAGGAAGACGATAACCTGCATGAAGAGAAAGACGAGGTGCGCAAATGAGAAAACGTGACACCATCGTGCGCTACACCGCGCCGGAACGCATCAACCACTGGGTCACCGCCTTCTGCTTCATGCTGGCGGCGATAAGCGGGCTGGGGTTCTTCTTCCCCTCCTTCAACTGGCTGATGCAGATACTGGGCACGCCGCAGCTGGCGCGCATCCTGCACCCGTTCGTGGGTGTGGTGATGTTTGCCTCGTTTATCATCATGTTTTTCCGCTACTGGCACCATAACCTAATCAATCGGGATGATATCTTTTGGGCGAAGAATATTCGTAAGATCGTCGTCAACGAGGAAGTGGGTGATACCGGGCGTTATAACTTCGGCCAGAAATGCGTATTCTGGGCGGCGATTATCTTCCTGGTCCTGTTGCTGGTGAGCGGCGTGATCATCTGGCGTCCGTACTTTGCGCCTGCTTTCTCAATCCCGGTGATCCGATTTGCGCTGATGCTGCATTCATTTGCCGCAGTGGCGTTAATTGTGGTTATCATGGTGCATATCTACGCCGCCCTTTGGGTGAAAGGCACCATTACCGCGATGGTGGAAGGATGGGTAACCAGTACATGGGCGAAGAAACATCACCCGCGCTGGTACCGTGAAGTCCGCCAGAAACAGGAAAAGTCATCTGAATGAGTATTCGCATAATCCCGCAAGATGAGCTGGGGTCGAGCGAGAAACGCACGGCGGATTATATTCCGCCGTTGTTGTTCCCCAGACTCAAGAACCTCTACAACCGCCGCGCAGAGCGTCTGCGCGAGCTGGCAGAGAACAACCCGCTGGGCGATTTTCTGCGTTTTGCCGCGCTGGTCGCCCATGCGCAGGAAGTGGTGCTATACGACCACCCGCTGCAAATGGATCTGACCGCACGCATCAAAGAAGCCAATGCGCAGGGCAAGCCGCCGCTGGACATTCACGTTCTGCCGCGCGACAAGCACTGGCATAAGCTGCTGCATTCGCTGATTGCCGAGCTGAAGCCCGAAATGAGCGGCACGGCGCTGGCGGTCATTGAGAACCTGGAAAAAGCCTCAGAGCAAGAGCTGGAAGAGATGGCGAGCGCGCTGTTTGCCTCCGACTTCTCGCTGGTGAGCAGCGATAAAGCGCCGTTCATCTGGGCTGCGCTGTCGCTCTACTGGGCGCAAATGGCGAGCCTGATCCCGGGTAAAGCCCGCGCTGAATATGGCGAAGCGCGCCAGTTTTGCCCGGTGTGCGGCTCAATGCCGGTCTCCAGCATGGTACAGATTGGTACGACGCAGGGGCTGCGCTACTTGCACTGCAACCTGTGTGAAACCGAGTGGCACGTGGTGCGCATCAAGTGCAGCAACTGCGAACAGACCCGCGATCTGAACTATTGGTCGCTGGAAAACGAAGACGCGGCGGTGAAAGCCGAAAGCTGCGGCGACTGCGGGACCTACCTGAAGATTCTGTATCAGGAAAAAGACCCGAAAGTCGAAGCGGTAGCCGACGATCTCGCCTCGCTGATCCTGGACGCGAAGATGGAGCAGGAGGGCTTTGCCCGTAGCTCGATCAACCCGTTCCTGTTCCCGGGGGAAGGGGAGTAATCTCCTGTGAGAATGCCGGGCGGCGCACGCTTGCCCGGCCTACAGGTGGTAAGGTGAAACGACCCCAGCAATACCCGAAAAGTCTTTCGTATTGCGCGAAATTAACGGACAGCTTCTGCTCTGAGCAGTAGCCAGAATAATGGCGTCAGGAAGCTTCATCCCGTGCTGTTCGCGAAGTAATACGCTTCTTTCAGCAATTTCCCTTGTTATATCAATACTTTCAAAGGCCCCCATCACGGCTGCCGTTTTTGCTTCTTGACCGTGCCTGCGAGCGCCCACCATTACTTCCATCCATGTGATGAGGCTAATGGCACGATGCGAAGCTGTGCGATCGATCGCATCCGCAGCCTCAACGTGGTTATTAAAAAGATCGATGAGGATATTGGTGTCAAACACAGCCATGTGCTCCATCATTACCACTCCTCACGCAGCTTGCGTTCGTACTCAAGCCCATCTTCCTGCTGATTTCCCCACAGGCCAAGCGCTTCGCGGATAACCGATGAATTCTGCTGGTCGAGATACAGTTCTATGGCTTCCCGCAGCAGTTCGGCGCGCGGCCGGTTGCGCAACTGCTTCAGGTTATCCAGTCGTTGAATCACGTCATCAGACAAATCGATCAGTATTCTGCCCATAGTAAGGTCCGCCAAAAGACTCATATATCACCTTAGTATATCATCTACGGTTAATTTTCAGGCAATATATCCATAATTAAGACATGGTTAAAGAACATTGTTAAGGCAGTCACTAATTTTGCGAGCCGCTTTCCAGGACATTTATATCTTCAAATTCCTCTGTTTTCATCTTTAGTAAACCAGGCTATAAAACTGTATATAAATACAGCTTGAGGACGTAACCATGGCGCTGGAAAAGGGAATTGATAAGCTTGTACAAGATTTTATTGCAGCAGGGCGGCCTTCCTCGCGAAAGCAGAATATAGATGAACGGAGAGCCGGGTATGTTGCCAGCACAGCTCTGGCCGGGGAGACAGAAACTCGTGTCCAGGTTGAAACGCTTGTTCTTGAGGAGATGACCTTTCGGCTATTTTCGCCTGTCAATGCCCCTGAAACGTTACCTTGTGCCCTCTACTATCATGGCGGTTGTTTTGTCAGCGGTGGGTTTGAAACCCATGATAATCAGCTTCGCCAACTGGCGTTTTACGGTAACTGTCGGGTCATTGCGGTTCAGTACAGACTCGCACCCGAGCATACCTTCCCCGCTGCGCATGACGATGCAGAGAGAGCGGCAGATCTTGTCTGGCAAAATGCAGAACAATTAGGTGTGGATAAAAACCGGATTACACTTTGTGGAGACAGTGCGGGAGGGCATCTTGCGCTGGTAACGTCATTGCGGCTTAAGGCCAAAGGTCTCTGGGATCCCGCACAGCTCATTCTTATCTACCCCATGCTCGACGCTACGGCCAGTTTTGAAAGCTATACCCTCAATGGCATGGACTACGTAATTACTCGCGATACCCTTTTGAGCGGCTATGAAATGTATCTTGCGTCAGCATCCTGAAGTCAGACCACTGTGGCGCAACGACTTTAGCGGTCTGCCGAAGGTCCATATTGTTACCGCTGAGTATGATCCGTTACGAGACGAAGGCGAGGCGCTTTATCAGCGCCTCACGGAGCAAGGCGTGAAGTGTACCGCTCAACGATGGCGGGGTGTAATTCACGGCTTCTTCCAGTTGGGTGGAATTAGCCAGTCAGCGCGAGACGTTATGCGAGATATTGCCTGGCGCATTAACCATGCAGGGCGAGAGTGAGAAGGATACTACTCCTCCTCGTTCCCGCCCTCTTCATACGCGCCATACGGCTTCGCAGGCAGAACGATATAGGTGCCTTCAAACACCGCGCCCGGCGTTTCATCGCCGAACAGCTCAACCTGCATTTGTACGCGTGCTTTACGCCCACGCGCCAGACGGTCGAGATCGCCGCCCAGTGCGCCCAGGTCAGCTACCGCGCTCGGCTTGCCGCTGATCGGCGCGCTGTAGCGGATATGGGCATCGGCCAGAATAATGGTGCCGCCGAGATGACGTTCGCGCAGCATCAGCCAGATCAGTCCCCAGCCGGTGAGCGTGGCGAGTGAAAACAGGCTACCGGCAAACAGGGTATGGTGTGGGTTCTGGTTTCCGGTTTCCGGCATGGTGGTAATAAATTTTTGCCCGGTATATTGCTGAATACGCACGCCCATTTTTTCACTGAGCGGAATGTGCTGATACCACGCCTGCTGGAGCTGCCCGCACCAGTCGGCACGATGGAGAATATCGTCCAGGGTGGCGATGGGTTTGATCATCAAAAAGTGACGAATCGGCGTAGTTTGCGGGGCGGTGATTTCCCCCTGATTCACGAAACCAAGCTTGGCAAAGAACTCAACGGCATCTTCACGGGCGCTACAGGTGACGCGCTTGACCCCTTCCTGACGGGCGACGGATTCCAGCGTCATGGCCATCAGCGTTCCAAGGCCTTTGTCCTGCACGGAGGGGTGAACGGCCATAAAGCGGATTGAAGCTTCGTTGTCGGCATTGATATACAGACGCCCCACGGCAACGAGGTTGCCCTCTTCATCAACCACCATCTGGTGGTGCGCCATCGCGTCCCAGGCGTCGCGTTCAGACCCTTTCGGTTGATGCAGTGGCTTGCGCAGCATTTCCCAGCGGAAATGGTAATAAACCTCTAACTCTTCTTCCGTTTGCGGTACTCGAAGGTGATACATAGCTGTACTCTCTCTTGTTACCCGCGGCCAGGCCGCCAGTTGGCTCATACCTGGAGCCAGAATGTGACGGGGCCATCGTTCACCAGCGAAACCTGCATATCCGCAGCGAATCGTCCGGTTTGTGTATTCATGTCCTGTTGGCGACAGCGCTCAACAAAGTACTCGTAAAGGGCTTCTGCGCGATCCGGTGCCGCGCCCTTCGAAAAACTCGGCCGCATGCCGCGTTCGGTATCCGCAGCCAGCGTAAACTGGGACACCACCAGCACGCTGCCGCCCGCCTGCTGAACGTTCAGGTTCATCTTGCCTTCCGCATCGCTGAAAATGCGGTAGCCCAGCACGCGCTCACACAAGCGGTTGGCTTTTTGTTCGTCGTCATCCTTTTCGACACCCAGGAGCACCAAAAGTCCTGGGCCGATTTCACCCGTCACCTCATCCGCCACGGTGACGCTGGCACGGGTTACGCGCTGAATCAATGCAATCATGGTTGGTCTGCTTCTTGTTGTTTTTCAGCTTCTGCTGCTTTTTTAAGTTCGCGGTAGACCCCGAGAGTGACAGTTATTTCGGCGCCAAGCAAGACGATGCACCACGTCCAGTAGACCCAGACAAACAAAATGGGGATCACCGCCAGTACGCCGTAAATCAGCTGATAAGAGGGGAACATGGTGATATAAAGCGCGAATCCTTTCTTGCCCAACTCAAAGAGCAACGCCGCGACCAGCGCACCCACCACGGCATCACGGTTGGGTACGCGCGTAGTTGGCACCACGCTATAAAGCAGCCAGAACGAAAGCCACGATAAAATCAGCGGGAAGATGCGCAGCACGTTATCGATCACGCTGTTTAAATCGCTCGCCCAGCGCAGCGAAAGAAGGTAGGAGCTGATCGCCAGGCTCGCCCCCGCCAGCAAGGGGCCGAGGGTTAAAATCATCCAGTAGACGGCAAAGGAATAGACCTTTGGGCGGACTTTTTTGCTCCGCCAGATAGTGTTGAGCGCACTGTCGATGGAGTACATCAGCAGCAGCGCGGTAACAATAAGCCCACACGCCCCCACCGCCGTCATCTTGCTGGAGTTAGCGACAAACTGTTCAATGTAGTTCTGGATCACATCGCCGGTGGCAGGAATAAAGTTTGCGAAAACAAAATGGCGAAGCTGCATGCTCACATCGGCAAACATCGGAAACGCCGAAAAAAGCGCAAAAATTACCGCCACCAGCGGAACCAGCGAGAGCAAGGACACGTAAGCGAGATTGCCCGCCAGCGTGGTCATGTTGTCCTCATCAATGCGATGCCAGAGGAGTTTCAGCCACGCCCTCAGCGGGCGCGTGTGGTGATTGGCTTTTTGATGAACGGTTTTTAGCATAACTGCTTCGCAAAGTAGTTCGGTATCGTCTCTTTTCCGGTCACCAGAATGGAGGTGATACCTAACTGATTAGCCCCTTCTATATTATCGGCGTTGTCGTCAAAAAAGACCGCATCCGCTGCCGTGAATCCTTCTTCCTGCAATACCGCCTGATAGATGCGCGCCTCAGGTTTACGCATCCCCATCTCCTGGGAGAGATACACTTTATCTGCCGCCGCGTGAATTTCCGGGTATTCATCCGGCCAGAAGGTGGTATGCAGGCGGTTGGTATTAGACAGCACGACAACGCGATGCCCCTGCTCGCGCAGCTTGTGCATGATGTCGATCACTTCGGGGCGGATCGCGACAAATATGGCCTGCCAGCCGTGGGAAAATTGCTCGTAGCTTAACGAGAGACCCATTTCCTGACAGAAACGCTCTGCGAACGCTTCGTCGCTGATCTCACCGCGCTCGTGCAAATGGAAAGTCTCACCCATCGCGAAATTCTGCTTTAACGTCGCCAGCGGAACACGGCTAAAATCGCTCCATGCGCCCAGCACCCGGTTAAAATCGATATCGACGATTACATTTCCTAAGTCAAAGATATAAAGCATGTTTATCTCCTTTCGCCGTGGAAAAGTAACTGTAGCGGGAAAGAGAAAGTTTAGCTATGCGCCAGATTCAGCTTAGAGAAAGGAAAGGCCCGAATCGCAATATCGGGCCATAAGACGATCAGCCAGCCTGCTGCTCTTCTCCGGAATTCACTTCGACAACCTCAACCTTGCTGGATTTTAGGTGACTTTGCAGCGCCGGGCCGGGCAGCTCATCGGTGAACAGCGCCGTCGCCTGCGCCACGTTGCCAATTTCAACCGCCGCGGAGGCGTGGTATTTCGTATGATCGGCCGCCAGTAAAATGTGACGGGAGTGGGCAATCATGGTTTTCACCACGCTGGCTTCGTTAACGTCAAATTCCATCATCGCGCCGTCGTGCTCTATCGCCCCCACGCTGGTCACGAGGTAGTCCGCCCGGAAGCCAGACACAAACGCCGTTGCCGCAGGCCCGATAATGCCGCCGTTATGCGGGCGCAGCGTACCGCCAGGTACCATCACCTCAAAACGCGGATTCTTATAAAGAATGTGCGCCACCCGCAGGCTGTTGGTGATAATGCGCAGATGATTATGGTTAAGCAGTGCCCGGGCAACGTGCTCCACGGTCGTCCCGATAGTGATAAAGATGGTCGAGCCATCCGGGATATAGTCCGCAATCGCTTCGGCAATCGCCCGTTTCTCTTCGGTAAGCGAAACTTCACGCTGTTCGAACGCCGTATTGACCACGCTGGATGCCCTGCCCGCACCGCCGTGATGACGGGTGATCAGCCCCTGCTCGCTAAGCTTGCGGATATCCCGGCGCACGGTTTGCGTCGACACATCCAGCAGCTGCGCCAGTTCATCAATGTTCATATAGCCCCGATCGGCAATCAGCGTCAGCAGCTGATCGTGACGCGGGTTGCCGGTCAGTTCGGTAAGGCTCATGGGCTGTCCTCTGAAAACCATCACGCCCCGCATTTTATACAAAAAGTGACAAAAAAGAGCGGGTTTGATCACAGTCGGGTATACCCGCGCGCCCGCCGGGCTTTGTGCATTTCAGTGCTGCGACGGCGCTGGCAAAACGCACGGCGTCTGCGGCGGGCAATTTCTGCCCCAGGCTGACCGCCAGCGCACCGTGGAACACGTCGCCCGCGCCGGTGGTATCAATGACGTTCACTTCAAAACCAGGCTGATGACATAGCGCGCCGTTTTCCAGCCAGAAACAGCCGTCTCGCCCCTGCGTGACATACACATGTCCATTTGTGAGCATTTGTGCTTTTTTTAATGCGTCTTCTGTTTCATCCAACTGCGTTAAACGCCGCAGTCCCGGCGCAGAGAAGGCTGCGTGATCGCTTAAGGCGATCAGCTCCGCGATATCCTGCGGGGTAACATCCGCATCCAGCAACGTCGGAACGCCCTGCTGACGGGCCAGGGTAAATGCCTGTTTTGCCCCGTCATGCCAGCGCACGTCGGCTAAGACAATGTCCCACTGAGAGAAGTCGATTTCATGCAGCCAGCCTGCCTCGGCGGGCAGATCGGGGCTGGGGTAGTTGGCAATCACTCTTTCCCCACCTGCGTCCACCAGCACCGCCGATTGCGACGATCGGGCCCCCTTAACTACGCGCGTATAGCGGGTGTTCACCCCCAGGGATTCCAGCTCCGCAAGCAACCGTCTGCCGGTATCGTCGTCCCCCACCCGACCAATAAAATCCACTTCCGCGCCCAGTTTCGCGGCTGCCACTGCAGCCGTTGCCGCCGGGCCGCCGCCCACTTCCGTGTAGTCTTTTGCGACATATTTCCCACCTTCTTTTGGTAAATCCTCGAGATACCAGATGCGATCCAGCACGGTAATGCCGACACAAACGATGCGAGTCATGGTGATTCCTTCTGCGATTTCTGATGCCTTCATTTTAATTTCACCAAATGTTTAAAAAGTGACCCGTGTCAATTTTTTGACTATAAATTACAAATACGATCAAAAACAGACACCACAAACGCGCAAAAATTGACACGATGTGACAGGAGAGAGGCATGTCAGCAATCGCATTTATCGGCTTAGGACAGATGGGCGCGCCCATGGCGAAGAATCTGTTGAAACAGGGCCACCAGCTTAACGTTTTTGATGTGAACCCGCAGGCGGTTCAGGCGCTGGTAGAGAGCGGCGCCCGGGCGGCGGCAACGCCCGCACAGGCAGCAACGGATGCCGAATTCGTGATCACTATGCTGCCAAACGGCGACCAGGTGCGCAGCGTGCTGTTCGGCGAGCACGGCGTGTGCGAAGGATTATCCCGCGACGCGCTGGTCATTGATATGTCCACCATTCACCCGCTGCAAACCGACGCGCTGATCCGCGACATGGCTGAGCAAGGCTTCAGCCTGATGGACGTGCCCGTCGGGCGCACCTCTGATCATGCCATCGCCGGTACGCTACTCCTGCTGGCAGGCGGCACGGCAGAGCAGGTTGAGCGTGCCACCCCCGTCTTAATGGCGATGGGTAATGAACTGATTAACGCCGGCGGGCCGGGAATG
The DNA here is from genome assembly GCF_050030745.1 of Enterobacter cloacae complex sp. 402C9. Lineage (NCBI taxonomy): Bacteria > Pseudomonadati > Pseudomonadota > Gammaproteobacteria > Enterobacterales > Enterobacteriaceae > Enterobacter > Enterobacter cloacae complex sp. 402C9. The sequence continues at coordinate 4,678,209 of NZ_JBLGUW010000001.1, forward strand.
GGCATCCGCGTCAAGCTCATCAATAACTACATGAGCATCGCCCTGAACGCCCTTTCCGCCGAGGCCGCCGTACTGTGCGAAGCGCTTGGCCTCTCCTTTGACGTGGCGCTCAAGGTGATGAGCGGCACACCTGCGGGCAAAGGCCACTTCACCACGTCATGGCCGAACAAGGTGCTGAAAGGGGATCTTTCACCCGCCTTCATGATCGACCTTGCGCATAAGGATCTGGGGATCGCCCTCGACGTGGCCAACCAGCTGCATGTCCCAATGCCGCTGGGCGCGGCTTCCCGCGAAGTTTACAACCAGGCACGCGCCGCCGGGCGCGGGCGCGAAGACTGGACAGCCATTCTTGAACAGGTTCGCGCATCTGCCGGGCTGAAAAAATCACACTGATACGAAAGGACTGAGGAATGACGATGTACACCCTGAAAGATATCACCCGACCTTCCGGCGGTTTTGCGATGCTGGCCGTGGATCAGCGCGAAGCGATGCGCCTGATGTTTGCGGCGGCAGGCGCGCCGGTACCGGTAACCGACCAGCACCTGACGGATTTTAAAGTCAACGCGGCAAAAATTCTGTCGCCGTACGCCTCTGCCATTCTCGTCGACCAGCAGTTCTGCTATCGCCAGATTGTCGAGCAGCGGGCCGTGGCCAAAAGCTGCGCGATGATTGTGGCAGCCGACGAGTTTATTCCGGGGAACGGTATTCCGGTCGACAGCGTGGTGATCGACAAGAGCATTGACGCGCAGGCGGTCAAACGCGACGGCGGCAAGGCGCTGAAGCTGCTGGTGCTGTGGCGCAGCGATGAAGATCCGCAGCAGCGCCTGGAGATGGTGAAAGCGTTCAATACGCTGTGCCACGATAACGGTCTGTTGAGCATTATCGAGCCGGTTGTGCGTCCACCGCGCCGCGGCGCCGCGTTTGACCGCGAGCAGGCGATTATCGATGCGGCCAAAGAGCTGGGCGACTGCGGTGCCGACCTCTACAAAGTGGAAATGCCGCTGTTTGGTAAGGGCACGCAGCAGGAGCTGCTGGCGGCCTCGCAGAAGCTGAACGAGAACATCGCCATGCCGTGGGTGATCCTCTCGTCCGGCGTTGACGATAAGTTATTCCCGCGCGCGGTGAGCGTGGCGATGCAGGCGGGGGCATTGGGCTTTTTAGCCGGTCGCGCCGTCTGGTCCTCTGTGATTGGCCTGCCGGACACCGAGTTGATGCTGCGTGATATTTCCGTACCAAAACTTCAGCGTCTGGGTGAGATCGTCGACGAAATGATGGCTCGCCGTTAAGAAAGGATCCGAACATGAAATGGTTTAATACCCTGAGCCATAACCGCTGGCTCGAACAAGAGACCGACCGCATTCTCGATTTCGGTAAAAACGCCGCCGTACCGACCGGCTTTGGCTGGCTGGGCAATAACGGGCAGGTGCGTAGCGATATGGGCACCCATCTGTGGATCACCGCCCGCATGCTGCACGTTTACGCGGTGGCGGCGAACATGGGACGTCCTGGTGCGTACGCCCTGGTTGAGCACGGCATTAATGCCCTGAACGGTCCGCTGCGCGACAAGCAGCACGGCGGCTGGTACGCCTGCGTAAACGATGAAGGCGTGATTGATGCGTCCAAGCAGGGCTATCAGCATTTCTTCGTCCTGCTGGGCGCGGCGAGCGCCGTCACCACCGGCCATCCGCAGGCACGCAAGTTGCTGGACGACGCCATCGAGGTGATTGAGCGCTACTTCTGGAGCGAACAGGAGCAGATGTGCCTGGAGTCCTGGGATGAAGCCTTCAGCAAAACGGAAGATTACCGCGGCGGTAACGCCAACATGCACGCCGTGGAAGCCTTCCTGATCGTTTATGACGTGACCCACGACCGCAAATGGCTCGACCGCGCCCTGCGCATCGCCTCGGTGATTATTCACGACGTGGCGCGCAAAGGGGAGTACCGCGTTAACGAGCATTTCGACACCAACTGGAACCCGATCCGCGACTACAACATCGATAACCCCGCCCACCGCTTCCGCGCCTACGGCGGCACGCCGGGGCACTGGATTGAGTGGGGTCGCCTGATGCTGCACCTGCGCGCCGCCCTGGAAGCGCGCTGTGAAACCCCGCCGGAATGGCTGCTGGAAGATGCGAAAGGCCTGTTCCACGCCACTATCCGCGACGCCTGGGCACCCGACGGGGCCGATGGATTTGTCTACTCCGTAGGCTGGGACGGCAAGCCAATCGTCCGCGAACGCGTGCGCTGGCCAATCGTCGAAGCGATGGGTACGGCTTACGCGCTCTACACCGTCACCGGTGAGGCGCAGTACGAAGCCTGGTATCAGAAGTGGTGGGATTACTGCATCAAGTACCTGATGGATTACGAAAACGGTTCATGGTGGCAGGAGCTGGACACCAATAACGAAGTGACCACCAAAGTCTGGGACGGCAAGCAGGATATTTACCATCTGCTGCACTGCCTGGTGATCCCCCGCCTGCCGCTGGCGCCGGGCTTAGCGCCTGCCGTAGCCGCCGGATTACTGGATAGCCTGGCCAAATAATAAAGACGGAGTTTTTATGCGTACCCTACACAATATTGACCTGAAAAATAACGAAAGTGGTTTTACCCTGCGCTGGCAGGACCGTCTGATTTTATCCCACTCTGCGGATGCCCCTTGCCTGTGGATCGGCGCAGGTGAGGCGGATATCGAGATGTTTCGCGGCAACTTCAGCATCAAAGACAAGCTCAACGAAAAGATTGCCCTGACGAACGCGACCGTTACGCAGCAAAGCACGGGCTGGGCAATCCGCTTTACCCGCGGCGACGCGGTGAGCGCGACGTTATTGGTGGGCGTGGATGGTGAAGGCCGTCTGGAGCTGAAGCTGAAAAATGACGCCGCCAGCCATAACCGCATCTGGCTGCGGCTGGCAGCTCAGCCTGACGATCATATCTACGGCTGCGGAGAGCAGTTCTCGTATTTCGATCTGCGCGGCAAGCCGTTTCCGCTGTGGACCAGCGAGCAGGGCGTGGGCCGCAATAAGCAGACCTACGTCACCTGGCAGGCCGACTGCAAAGAGAACGCGGGCGGCGATTACTACTGGACCTTCTTCCCGCAGCCTACCTTCGTGAGCACCCAGAAGTACTACTGCCACGTGGATAACAGCTGTTATATGAACTTCGACTTCAGCGCGCCGGACTTCCACGAGCTGGCGTTCTGGGAAGATAACGCCACGCTGCGCTTCGAATGCGCAGAAACCTACGTCGATCTGCTGGAAAAACTGACCGGCCTGCTGGGGCGTCAGCCTGAACTGCCGGACTGGGTTTACGACGGCGTGACGCTGGGTATTCAGGGTGGCACCGAGGTGTGTCAGCAGAAGCTCGACGCCATGCGCGAGGGCGGCGTGAAGGTGAACGGCATCTGGGCGCAGGACTGGTCCGGCATCCGGATGACCTCCTTCGGCAAACGCGTGATGTGGAACTGGAAGTGGAACAGCGCGCTCTATCCGCAGCTTGATGAGCGGATTGCGCAGTGGAAACAGGAAGGCGTGCAGTTCCTCTCCTATATCAACCCGTACGTCGCCAGCGATAAAGATCTCTGCGAAGAGGCGGCGAAACGCGGCTATCTGACCAAAAACGCCAACGGCGAGGATTACCACGTTGAGTTCGGCGAGTTCTACGCAGGCGTTATCGACCTGACCAACCCGGCAGCCTACGGCTGGTACAAAGAGGTCATCAAAAAGAACCTGATCGAACTGGGCTGCGGCGGCTGGATGGCCGATTTCGGGGAATATCTGCCGACCGATACCTTCCTGCACAACGGCGTTAGCGCGGAGATCATGCATAACGCCTGGCCTGCCCTGTGGGCGAAATGTAACTACGAAGCACTGGAGGAGACCGGCAAGCTCGGGGAGATCCTGTTCTTCATGCGCGCGGGCTACACCGGCAGCCAGAAGCACTCGGTGATGATGTGGGCGGGGGATCAGAACGTCGACTGGAGCCTGGACGACGGTCTGGCGTCCGTCGTACCGGCGGCGCTGTCTCTGGCGATGACCGGGCACGGGCTGCACCACAGCGACATTGGCGGCTATACGACGCTGTTCGAGATGAAGCGCAGCAAAGAGCTGCTGCTGCGCTGGTGCGATTTCAGCGCCTTTACGCCGATGATGCGTACCCACGAGGGCAATCGCCCTGGCGACAACTGGCAGTTCGACGGCGACGCCGAAACCATCGCGCACTTCGCGCGCATGACCACCGTGTTCACCACTCTGAAGCCGTACATCAAAGCTGCGGTTGCGCAGAACGCGAAAAGCGGCCTGCCGGTGATGCGTCCGCTGTTCCTGCACTACGAGGACGACGCGCGCGCCTACACGCTGAAATACCAGTACCTGTTTGGCCGCGATCTGCTGGTGGCCCCGGTTCATGAAGAGGGACGCCGCGACTGGTCGCTCTATCTGCCGCAGGACAGCTGGGTCAATGCTTGGACGGGGGAAACCTGCCAGGGCGGTGACGTGAACGTTGATGCCCCGCTCGGCAAACCGCCGGTCTTCTATCGCCAGCAAAGCGAATGGGCAGATCTGTTTAGCACCTTACGTCATATCTGATAAGGCTCGCCCGCGGGGAAACCTGCGGGCAGACGGAGAACAATAATGAGTCAACATACTTCTGACCCGGCAACCCTGCGCCTGCCGTTTAAAGAAAAACTCGCCTACGGGATGGGCGATCTCGGCTCTAACATCCTGCTGGATATCGGCACGCTGTATCTGCTGAAGTTCTACACCGACGTGCTGGGACTGCCCGGTACCTACGGGGGGATTATCTTCCTGATTGCGAAGTTTTTTACCGCCTTCACCGATATGGGCACCGGGATCATGCTCGACTCCCGGCGCAAGATTGGCCCGAAAGGGAAATTCCGCCCGTTCGTGCTGTATGCAGCCTTCCCTGTGACGCTGCTGGCGATTGCCAACTTCGTCGGCACACCGTTTGAGATGACCGGCAAAACGGTGATGGCAACGGTGCTGTTCATGCTGTACGGCCTGTTCTTCAGCATGATGAACTGCTCTTACGGCGCGATGGTGCCCGCCATTACCAAAAACCCGGACGAGCGAGCCTCGCTGGCGGCCTGGCGTCAGGGCGGCGCCACGCTCGGCCTGCTGCTCTGTACGGTGGGCTTTGTACCGGTGATGAACCTCATTGAGGGCAATGACCAGCTTGGCTACATCTTTGCCGCCACCCTCTTCTCGCTGTTCGGGTTGTTCTTTATGTGGTGGTGCTATAAGGGCGTAACCGAGCGTTACGTCGAGACGCAGCCTGCTAACCCGGCGCAGAAACCGGGGCTGTTGCAGTCGTTTCGCGCCATCGCCGGGAACCGTCCGCTGTTTATCCTGTGCATCGCTAACCTGTGCACGCTGGGTGCCTTTAACGTCAAACTCGCCATTCAGGTCTACTACACGCAGTACGTGCTGAACGACCCGATCCTGCTGTCGTACATGGGCTTCTTCAGCATGGGCTGTATTTTTATCGGCGTCTTTATGATGCCTGGCGCGGTGCGGCGCTTTGGTAAGAAAAAGGTCTATATCAGCGGGCTGGCAATTTGGGTGGCAGGCGATCTGCTTAACTACTTCTTCGGCGGCGGCTCGGTGAGCTTTGTGGCGTTCTCCTGCCTGGCGTTTTTCGGTTCCGCGTTCGTGAACAGCCTGAACTGGGCGCTGGTCTCCGATACCGTGGAGTACGGCGAGTGGCGCACCGGCGTACGCTCCGAGGGGACGGTCTATACCGGCTTTACCTTCTTCCGCAAGGTATCGCAGGCGCTGGCGGGCTTCTTCCCGGGGATCATGCTTACGCAGATTGGCTATGTGCCCAACGTGGTGCAATCCGCCGGCACGGTTGAAGGGCTGCGGCAGCTGATATTTATCTACCCGAGCCTGCTGGCGGTCATCACCATCGTGGCGATGGGCTGCTTCTACAACCTCAACGAGAAGATGTATGTGCGCATCGTGGAAGAAATTGAGCTGCGCAAACGTACGGCATAAATGACGTGATTGAGCGCCCTGCGGGGCGCTTTGAGGATCGACCATGACACACAATACTGATCCGTTAACCCTGAAATTGAGCCTGCGAGAGAAGTGCGCCTACGGGATGGGCGATTTTGGCTCGAACCTGATGCTGTGTATTGGCACGCTGTATCTGCTGAAGTTTTACACGGACGAGCTGGGCATGCCCGCGTTCTACGGCGGCATCATTTTTCTGGTCGCCAAGTTCTTTACCGCGTTTACCGACATGCTGACCGGGGTGCTGCTGGACTCCCGGCGTAATATCGGCGCGCGGGGGAAATTCCGGCCATTCATTCTCTACGCCTCCGTCCCGGTGGCGCTGGTGGCCACGGCGCAGTTTATGGCCAACGACTTTAGCCTGACGGTGAAAACGGCCCTCGCCACCGTGCTCTTCATGATGTTTGGCCTCTGCTACAGCCTGATGAACTGCGCCTACGGTGCAATGGTTCCGGCCATCACCAAAAACCCGAACGAGCGCGCGCAGCTTGCGGCGTGGCGTCAGGGCGGCGCAACGGTAGGACTGTTGCTCTGCACCGTCGGCTTTATGCCGATTCAGGCGCTGTTCGTCAGCCAGCCCTCACTCGGCTATCTGGTGGCCGCGCTGGTGTTCGTCACCGGGGGGCTGTTCTGCATGTGGTGGTGCTACAGCGGGGTTAAAGAGCGCTACGTCGAGCTTACGCCCGATCACCATAAGCCCGGCATTCTGAAATCATTCTGCGCGATTTTCCGCAATCCGCCGCTGCTGGTGCTGTGCATCGCCAACCTCTGTACCCTCGCCGCGTTTAACATCAAGCTGGCGATTCAGGTCTACTACACCCAGTACGTGCTGAACGATCTGCATCTCCTGTCGTGGATGGGCTTTTTCAGCATGGGCTGCATTCTGATTGGCGTGTTTCTGGTGCCCGGTGCGGTAAAGCGCTTTGGCAAGAAACCGGTCTATCTGGGCGGGCTGGCGCTGTGGGCGGTGGGCGACGTGCTGAATTTCCTCTGGGGGACCAGCTCCCTGCTGTTTGTGCTCTTTTCCTGCATGGCCTTCTTCGGCACGGCGTTTGTGAACAGCCTGAACTGGGCGCTGGTGCCGGATACGGTTGATTACGGCGAGTGGAAAACCGGGATTCGCGCCGAAGGGTCGGTGTATACCGGCTATACCTTCTCGCGCAAAATCTCCGCTGCGCTCGCCGGTTTTCTGCCCGGCATCATGCTGACCCAGATTGGCTACGTTCCCCATGCCGTGCAGAGCGCGGGAACGCTGCTGGGTTTGCGTCAGCTGATTTTCCTCTGGCCGTGCGGCCTGGCGATCGTTGCTGCCGTGACCATGGGGCTGTTTTATAAACTCAACGAAGCGCGCTTCGCCTTTATTATCGAGGAGATTGGAAAACGGAATCTATGGTCACTCCCGTTTTTGCAACACCGATTTTGACGACAAGTTGGCTTGCTTGAATCTATCCGGCGTCTGAATGGGATTTTATTCCCGCGCCTCGATGAGTTCCGCGCCTGATGAACCTCCAGAAAATATACGGCTTCAATGAGCCTTTCCGTTTTACAGGTTCCTCAACAGGCCGGTGGGCCGTTAGTATCATCAATATCAGTATTCGCAAAACCAGATGAATGATTGTTTAAACTGGTGTATTTCTGCCTTTATGCTTCGTAAGTTTGCTGTCGCGCCGTCAGTGCCCAGGCTATTCTGGCCAGCTTGTTTGCCAGAGCACAGGTGACGACAAAGTTGCTTTTCCGACACAACAACTCCCTGACCCAGTCGGCCAACTTGCCAGACTGGTGTTCCAGTTTTTGTATGAATACCCTGGCACACTGAACCAACAAAGTTCGGATCTTTTTGTTGCCCCGCTTGCTAATCCCTAACAATGTCGTCCGACCTCCCGTGCTGTACTGTCGGGGTACCAGCCCTGTTGCCGCCGCAAAGTCACGGCTGCTGGCGTACTGCTTCCCGTCGCCAATCTCAGTTGAAATAGTACTGGCAGTCAGCGTTCCAACGCAGGGAATACTCAGCAAGCGCTGTCCAACCTCATCTTCGTCCAACTTTCGTTTCAACTGAGATTCCAGATCTTTAATCTGCTCAACAAGATAGTGATAATGCTGTTGTAATTTCAGCAGTAACTGGCTGAGATAAAGAGGCAAACTACTGTCCTCAAGAAGGGTACTCAGTCGACTAATAACGGCAGCACCTCGCGGAACGCTGATACCAAATTCCAGCAGAAAAGCATGCATCTGATTAGTTGTTTTCACCTTATCCTGAACCAGGGATTCACGGACACGATGCAGAGCTCGCATTGCCTGCTGAGATTCGGTTCTGGGCTGCACGAAACGCATAGATGGACGTGATGCTGCTTCACAGATAGCTTCAGCATCAACGAAGTCATTTTTGTTGCTTTTAACGAATGGGCGGACAAATTGCGGTGATATCAGCTTTGGAAAATGCCCTAACTCTGCCAGCTTGCGTGCCATAAAGTGAGAACCGCCACAGGCTTCCATCGCGATGGTTGTTGCCGGGCATGTCGCCAGAAATTCGATTAGCTTTGGTCGGGTGAATTTTTTACGGTAAACGGCCTTCCCACGATGATCCTGACAATGAATATGGAAAGAGTTCTTACCCAGATCGATACCAATAAGCGCAATGTTTTCCATGATGGTTCTCCGAATGAAAGCCTGTCCTCAGCATAGTACCGGGAAGGAGGGAGTGACCATCTCATTAAAAACAGACAGCAAATACCCCTGAGATAACCACCAACAATAAAGCGTCAGCAGTCACTTTATAACTATAAATCCGGCCAATATGTCCTTCCTGTTAATCAGGAGGGAGGCCTTTCTGTACCTGATACATGGACAAATTATGAATAGAATCATCACCGTACTGATCGTGTCGTCTGTGTCCTGCCCGGTTTTTGCCGGGGCCTATGTCGAAACGCGCGAAGCGTACAATACGGCCTCTGAGCTGCACGAGGTGATCCTGCGTGCGGGCTATAACTTCGATATGGGCGCGGGGCTGATGTTCACCAACGCTTATAACGTGGGGAAATGGGACGAACTGAAGCACAGCTATAACGAAATCGAGGGTTGGTATCCGCTCTTCAAACCGACCGACAAACTCACCTTCCAGCCCGGCGGCTTGATCAATGACAGCAGCGCAGGATCGGGTGGAGCACTCTATTTAGATACTAACTATAAATTTACGGACTGGTTCAATCTGACGTTCCGCTATCGCTATAACCATAACAATTACGATACGCCGGACTATAACGGACAGATGGATAAAAACGACACGCACGAATTCGCCAACTACTGGAATTTCAAAATGACGGATGCGTTTTTCTACACCTTTGAGCCGCACTTTTTCCAGCGGGTGAATGATTACCACAGCAAAAATGGCAAAGATCATCACTGGGAAATTACCAACAAGTTCAGCTATAAAATCGACAGAAACTGGCTGCCGTATCTTGAGCTACAGTGGCTGGACCGATGGAATGATTACAACCGCGAGCAGTACCGGATCCGTTTAGGGTTACGTTATTCGTTCTAATAAAAAAGCCGCTGATCGCTCAGCGGCTTTTCGTTGCCAGGTGGCGCTTGCGCTTTACCCGGCCTACGGCATAACCGAATTACTCTTCTTTCGCACCGCGCATAGCACGTTTACGATCGTTCTCGGTCAGGTGACGTTTACGGATACGAATTGACTGAGGCGTCACTTCTACCAGTTCGTCATCATCGATGAATTCCAGAGCCTGCTCCAGCGTCATCTTGATCGGTGGAACCAGAACCGTTGCTTCGTCAGTACCGGACGCACGCATGTTGGTCAGTTTCTTACCGGTCAGGCAGTTTACCGTCAGGTCGTTAGAACGGCTGTGAATACCGATGATCTGGCCTTCGTAAACTTCAGCACCGTGACCCAGGAACAGCTTACCGCGATCCTGCAGACCGAACAGCGCAAACGCAACCGCTTTACCCTGACCGTTGGAGATCAGTACGCCGTTGTTACGCTGGCCCACTTCGCCCGGACGGATGTCGTCATAGTGGCTGAAGGTGGAGTACAGCAGGCCGGTACCGGAGGTCATGGTCATGAACTCAGAACGGAAGCCGATCAGGCCACGGCTTGGGATCACGTAGTCGAGACGTACGCGGCCTTTGCCATCTGGATTCATGTTTTTCAGGTCGCCTTTACGCTCACCCAGTGCCTGCATGACAGAACCCTGGTGCTGCTCTTCAACGTCCAGCGTTACGTTTTCGAATGGCTCTTGTTTACGGCCATCGATTTCGCGGAAGATAACTTTCGGACGGGATACCGCCATCTCGAAACCTTCACGACGCATGTTCTCAATCAGAACAGACAGGTGCAGCTCACCACGACCGGAAACGCGGAATGCATCAGCGTCTTCGGTTTCTTCAACGCGCAGCGCAACGTTATGCACCAGCTCTTTGTTCAGGCGGTCAAGGATCTGACGAGAGGTAACGAACTTACCTTCTTTACCACAGAACGGAGAGGTGTTGACGTTGAAGAACATGGATACGGTTGGTTCATCAACGGACAGGGCTGGCAGCGCTTCGACGTTCTGCGGATCGCAGATGGTGTCGGAGATGTTCAGTTCACCCAGACCGGTAATAGCGATGATGTCGCCCGCTTCAGCGATGTCGCTCTCGATACGCTCAAGACCCAGGTGAGTCAGAACTTTACCGACTTTACCGTTACGGGTTTTGCCTTCGCTATCGATGATAGTGACCTGCTGGTTAGGCTTCACTTTACCGCGCTTGATACGACCAATGCCGATTACGCCAACATAGTTGTTGTAGTCGAGCTGGGAGATCTGCATTTGCAGGGTGCCTTCCAGGTCAACGTTTGGCGCAGGAACGCGGTCAACAATCGTCTGGTACAGCGGAGTCATGTCTTCCGCCATGTCTTCGTGATCCAGACCGGCGATACCGTTCAGCGCAGACGCATAAACGATAGGGAAGTCCAGCTGTTCGTCGGTCGCGTCGAGGTTAACGAACAGGTCGAAGACCTGGTCAACAACCCAGTCAGGACGCGCGCCAGGACGGTCAACCTTGTTGATCACAACGATAGGTTTCAGGCCGTGGGCAAATGCTTTTTTGGTCACGAAGCGCGTTTGCGGCATAGGGCCATCAAATGCGTCAACCACCAGCAGCACGGAATCCACCATGGACATCACGCGCTCAACTTCACCACCGAAGTCGGCGTGCCCTGGGGTATCAACGATGTTGATACGGTAGTCATTCCATTTGATAGCGGTGTTTTTGGCGAGGATGGTAATCCCACGCTCTTTCTCCAAATCGTTGGAGTCCATCACACGCTCTTGAGTTTCGGCACGAGCATCAAACGTACCGGACTGCTGTAGCAGCTTGTCAACCAGGGTAGTTTTACCATGGTCGACGTGCGCGATGATGGCGATATTACGCAATTTTTCGATCACAACTTTGCCTCAGGCATTTAGAAATAGCGCGTTATTGTACACGGATTAATCGCACTACAAAACAGGATCACAAACATCCCCCGCAAACAAGTATTGCAGAGATGCTTTGTGATCGCTTTCACGGAGCGGTAAAAGGGCACTTTAACGTAAATTGCACCAATATGGTGCTCAATGTTCACACTGAAGCACTATAATGGTGCAACGAATCCAATGTGGTGCAGCCCTTCTGCACTATGGTGCGCATGATAACGCCTTTTTGGGGTGTTTTAAAAGTTGGCACAGATTTCGCTTTACAGAAATACAGTAAAAATATGGCAGCCCAGCCGATTTGAAGACCTCGTTACCACGACGACAATGACCAATCTGGAGAGTTAAGTATGTCCGCTGAACACGTTTTGACGATGCTGAACGAACATGAAGTGAAGTTTGTTGATCTGCGCTTCACCGATACCAAAGGTAAAGAACAGCACGTCACGATCCCTGCTCATCAGGTGAACGCCGAATTCTTTGAAGAAGGCAAAATGTTTGACGGCTCCTCCATTGGCGGCTGGAAAGGCATTAACGAATCCGACATGGTTCTGATGCCAGATGCAACCACTGCGCTCATTGACCCGTTCTACGAAGAACCTACGCTGATCATCCGCTGCGATATCCTGGAACCTGGCACGCTGCAAGGCTATGACCGTGACCCACGCTCCATCGCAAAACGCGCTGAAGAGTACCTGCGTTCTACCGGTATTGCAGACACCGTTCTGTTCGGGCCAGAGCCAGAGTTCTTCCTGTTCGACGACATCCGTTTTGGTGCTTCCATTTCTGGTTCCCACGTCGCTATCGATGACATCGAAGGCGCATGGAACTCTTCCACCAAGTACGAAGGTGGTAACAAAGGTCACCGTCCGGGCGTGAAAGGCGGTTACTTCCCGGTTCCTCCGGTCGATTCTTCACAGGACATCCGTTCTACCATGTGTCTGATCATGGAAGAGATGGGCCTGGTTGTTGAAGCGCACCACCATGAAGTGGCAACGGCTGGCCAGAACGAAATCGCCACCCGCTTCAACACCATGACCAAAAAAGCGGACGAGATTCAGATCTACAAATACGTTGTGCACAATGTTGCGCACCGTTTCGGTAAAACCGCGACCTTCATGCCAAAACCCATGTTTGGCGACAACGGTTCCGGCATGCACTGCCACATGTCCCTGTCCAGGAACGGTACTAACCTGTTCTCTGGCGACAAGTACGCGGGTCTGTCCGAGCAGGCGCTGCACTACATCGGTGGTGTTATCAAACACGCTAAAGCGATCAACGCCCTGGCGAACCCAACCACTAACTCCTACAAGCGTCTGGTCCCTGGCTACGAAGCACCAGTAATGCTGGCGTACTCTGCCCGTAACCGTTCTGCTTCTATCCGTATCCCGGTGGTGGCATCTCCGAAAGCGCGTCGTATCGAAGTGCGCTTCCCGGACCCGGCGGCTAACCCATACCTTTGCTTCGCAGCACTACTGATGGCCGGTCTGGACGGTATCAAGAACAAGATCCACCCGGGCGAAGCCATGGACAAAAACCTGTACGACCTGCCGCCAGAAGAAGCGAAAGAGATCCCACAGGTTGCCGGCTCTCTGGAAGAAGCCCTCCAGGCGCTGGACGCAGACCGCGAGTTCCTGACCGCTGGCGGCGTGTTCACCGATGAAGCTATCGACGCTTACATCGCGCTGCGTACCGAAGAAAACGACCGCGTTCGCATGACGCCGCACCCGGTTGAGTTCGAACTGTACTACAGCGTTTAATTGATTTGTTTTACCCGGCGCATACGCGTCGGGAGTCGTTGCCGTGGAAACTTTAGCCCATCTTCGGATGGGCTTTTTTCTCCACCAACAACCTGATCTCACGCGCTTTTTACCTCTAAAACGCTATACTGCACTAAAATAGTGCAACGACTCCAGGAGACTGCTGAATGGCAACTGGCACGCTGCCCGATGCTGGGCAGATCCTCAATTCTTTAATTAACAGTATTTTGCTGGTCGACGACGAGCTGGCGGTGCATTACGCCAACCCGGCGGCGCAGCAGCTGCTCGCCCAAAGCGCCCGTAAACTGTTTGGCACGCCGCTGCCAGAACTGCTGAGCTATTTCTCGCTGAATATTGGCCTGATGCAGGAGAGTTTGCAGGCGGGTCAGGGCTTCACCGATAACGAAGTGACGCTGGTGATTGACGGACGCTCGCATATTTTGTCCCTCACCGCACAGCGTCTGCCAGATGGCATGATTCTGCTGGAAATGGCGCCGATGGATAACCAGCGTCGTCTCAGCCAGGAACAGCTTCAGCATGCGCAGCAGATTGCGGCGCGCGACCTGGTGCGCGGGCTGGCTCATGAGATTAAAAACCCGCTGGGCGGCTTACGCGGTGCGGCACAGCTCCTGACCAAAGCGCTGCCAGACCCTGCCCTGGCGGAGTATACCAACGTCATTATTGAGCAGGCGGACCGTCTGCGTAACCTGGTCGATCGTCTGCTCGGGCCACAGCAGCCGGGGATGCACGTTTCAGAAAGCATTCACAAAGTTGCGGAGCGAGTGGTGAAACTCGTCTCTATGGAGCTGCCGGATAACGTCACGCTGGTGCGTGATTACGACCCAAGCCTGCCGGAGCTGGCGCACGATCCGGACCAGATTGAACAGGTGCTGTTGAACATTGTGCGTAACGCGTTGCAGGCGCTGGGCCCGGAGGGGGGCGAAATTATTCTGCGTACCCGCACCGCGTTCCAGCTGACGCTGCACGGTGTGCGTTATCGTCTGGCGGCACGTATTGATGTGGAAGATAACGGGCCGGGGATCCCGCCGCATCTCCAGGACACCCTGTTCTACCCGATGGTCAGCGGTCGCGAAGGCGGCACCGGGCTGGGGTTATCCATAGCCCGTAATTTGATTGATCAACACTCCGGCAAAATTGAATTTACCAGTTGGCCGGGACATACCGAGTTTTCGGTTTTCCTGCCGATTAAAAAATAAAGGTGACGTTTATGCAACGAGGGATAGTCTGGGTAGTCGATGACGATAGCTCCATCCGTTGGGTGCTTGAACGCGCGCTCACGGGAGCGGGATTAAGCTGCACGACGTTTGAGAGCGGCAGCGAGGTGCTCGATGCGCTTACCACCAAAACGCCGGACGTGCTGCTCTCGGATATTCGCATGCCGGGAATGGACGGACTGGCGCTCTTAAAGCAGATCAAACAGCGCCACCCCATGCTTCCGGTCATCATAATGACCGCCCACTCCGACCTGGATGCCGCCGTCAGCGCATACCAGCAGGGGGCGTTTGATTACCTGCCAAAACCGTTTGATATCGACGAAGCCGTTGCGCTGGTTGAGCGCGCTATCAGCCACTATCAGGAGCAACAGCAGCCCCGCAATGCCCCCGACTTTGGACCAACGACGGACATCATCGGTGAAGCGCCGGCCATGCAGGACGTGTTTCGCATCATCGGGCGTCTGTCGCGTTCGTCTATCAGCGTCTTGATTAACGGTGAATCAGGGACCGGTAAAGAGTTGGTCGCACACGCCCTGCATCGCCACAGCCCGCGGGCGAAAGCCCCCTTTATCGCCCTGAACATGGCAGCGATCCCTAAGGATTTAATTGAGTCTGAACTCTTCGGCCACGAAAAAGGGGCATTTACCGGAGCCAATACCATTCGTCAGGGACGCTTTGAACAGGCTGACGGCGGCACGCTTTTCCTGGATGAAATCGGCGATATGCCGCTGGATGTACAGACCCGACTGTTGCGCGTGCTGGCAGATGGACAGTTTTACCGCGTGGGCGGGTATGCGCCGGTGAAGGTGGACGTACGCATTATCGCCGCGACGCACCAGAACCTGGAGCTGCGCGTACAGGAGGGGAAATTCCGTGAGGATTTATTCCATCGTCTGAACGTGATCCGCGTCCACCTGCCGCCGCTGCGCGAGCGTCGGGAAGATATCCCGCGTCTGGCGCGCCATTTCCTGCAGGTGGCGGCCCGCGAGCTGGGCGTGGAAGCCAAGCAGCTTCATCCGGAAACGGATGCCGCCCTCACCCGTCTGGCGTGGCCGGGCAACGTGCGTCAGCTGGAAAACACCTGTCGCTGGCTGACGGTGATGGCCGCCGGCCAGGAAGTGCTGATTCAGGATTTACCGGCAGAACTGTTTGAAGCCACCGTGCCCGAGAGCACCGCAGGACATACGTTGCCGGACAGCTGGGCGACGCTGCTGGCGCAGTGGGCAGATCGCGCGCTGCGTTCCGGTCATCAAAACTTGCTCTCTGAAGCACAGCCTGAAATGGAGCGCACGCTGTTGACCACCGCGCTTCGTCATACCCAGGGCCACAAACAGGAAGCGGCTCGCCTGTTGGGATGGGGTCGAAACACCCTCACGCGCAAGCTGAAAGAGCTGGGAATGGAGTGATCTTACTCCGCTGTGTAAAGGTTACTAATTGAGCGCAAAGTGCCGTTATTTTGCGCTTTACTGTTCCGATGAGTTTTGTATGATCGTGCCCGGAAACTGGGGGGAGCATCATGCTGGAATCATTAGTGACCTTGCTTTCGAGCGGTGCAGCAGAAAGCCACACGCCACAAACTGCCGTTGCGGCGGTATTGTGTGCGGCACTGGTTGGGCTGTTTAGCTAACGAGCTGTCGATGAAAAGCCGGGTGGCGGCTTCGCCTTACCCGGCCTACATAGTTGCGAGTTGTAGGCCTGGTAAGCGAAGCGCCATCCGGCATTGCAACTTAAATCACGCGCGAGAACTGCTGTAAACGCGCTTTCTGGCGCAGATAGGCATCGAAGCACATGCAGATATTACGAATCAACAGACGCCCCTTCGGCGTGACGACCACCGCGCTCTCCGACACATCCACCAGCCCGTCTTTCGCCAGCGGCGCAAGAAACTTCAGGTCTTCGGCAAAGTAATCGCTGAATTGCAGATCCCATTGCGACTCCACCTCGCGGAATTCGAGACGGAAGTTGCAGATAAGCGCCTTAATCACATCACGACGGATGCAGTCGTCGCGCGTTAACGCAATGCCGCGCCACAGCGCGTTGCCCGTTTCATCAACCTGCTGGTAATACAGCTTCAGCTCTTTTTGGTTCTGGGCGTAGCAGTCGCCAATCATGCTGATAGCGGAGACACCCATTCCGAACAGATCGGTATCTCCCTGGGTGGTGTATCCCTGGAAGTTACGATGGAGAACACCTTCGCGCTGAGCAATCGCCAGTTCGTCGTCAGGGCGGGCAAAGTGATCCATCCCGATAAACTGATAGCCGGTTTCGGTCAGCGAGGCGATGGTCTCCTGCAAAATGTCCAGCTTCTGCTGGGCGGAAGGCAGATCCGCATCTTTGATTTTGCGCTGCGCGGCGAACAGCGACGGCAGGTGCGCATAGTTAAAGACGCTCAGACGGTCCGGGTTGAGCTCAGCCACGCGTTTAAGCGTGTAGGCGAAGCTCTCCGGCGTCTGCTTCGGCAGGCCGTAAATCAGGTCTATATTCGTTGAGGTAAAGCCGATCTCACGCGCATGGTTGAGTAAGGCAAAGATAAACGCTTCGTCCTGCTCCCGGTTGACCAGGCGCTGCACTTCTTTGTTGAAGTCCTGTACGCCCATACTCAGGCGGTTGAAGCCTTCGGCGCGTAAATGATCCAGCACATCCAGCTCGATTTCACGCGGATCGACCTCGATCGAAATTTCAGCGTCGTGGTTAAAACTGAAATTGCCGCGCAGAAGCGCCATCAGGCGGCTGATCTGCGCTTTGTTCAGATAAGTTGGCGTACCGCCGCCCCAGTGAAGCTGGCTGACGTGACGGCCTTTAAACAGCGGTGCGCGGTGCAGAATTTCCTGTTCAAGCGCATCGAGGTATTGATCGGCTTTGTGCTGCTGGCGGGTAACGATTTTATTGCAGCCGCAGAAGTAGCAGAGCTTGTGGCAGAACGGAATATGGACGTAGAGCGACAGCGGGCGCTCGGGATAGCGCGCCACAGCATGCTGAAAATCCGCCTCGCCGAAAGCGTCAGAAAACTCCAGCGCGGTGGGGTATGAGGTATAACGCGGCCCGGAATAGTTATATTTCTGGATCAGGGCCAAATCCCAGTCGATAGATGGTACAGACATGCTCACTCCTTCCGTTGGTGTCGCGTTCGTATACGGCGGCCCGTTCTGGTCCCGTTGCGGGCCATCATTCGGGTGCGCAGCCACTTCTGTCGCCGCGACAACCGCCGTAGTTTAACGAATAACCACACCAGATAACATATAACCGGAAGGGTTATAAGCAGGACGAGTGTACCTGCCGGGTGCAAATGTTAGTTTCCACCTTTCAGCAGACGCATCATATCTTCCTGCTTTTCGTCTTCCTCTTCGTCTTCTTCATCATCGTAGGACAGACCCAGCTTCTGCATCAATTCATCAATGCGATCCAGTTTGGCATCTACCCAGGACTGCTCTTCAGCGGTCAGGGTTTCACCCTCTTCAAGACGTTCCAGCAGCGCATCCAGGCGCTCATCGTTCTCCAGCATATCCAGCTCAGCCTGCGGTGAAAGCATAGGTTTCTCGCTCTTTGGTTTGTGCTGCTTAGTGACCGGCGTGTCTGTCACGCCCAGTGGAATGGGAGTTTTACTGCCGATACGAGGATCTTTCTGCTGTTTGCCTTTTGCAGAAGCGCCTGCGGCACCGCCACCGTTAGCACGGCTACCCGCAGTATGGCCACGATGCTTTTTATCGCGTTTGCGATCGCGCGCTTCCTGATTCAGTTCTTCGCGCGTTTTGCGGCGGGCTTTTGCAGGGCGTTTCGCGCCCGCAGCGGAGGTCGGTTTTTTCATGATGTTTTATCTTTAAGTCGTTTTCTTCAGTATAGAATTGCGGCGAAATCTAGCAGAAAGCAAGCAAAGAAAAAAGGCGACAGAGCAATCTGTCGCCTTTTTTCCTGACTCACAACCCTTAACGGGTCAGACATTCCCTGTTTGCCTTCAACAAACCCTGTTTATCCCTTGGCTACTACCGTCCGTGATACGGTTCCGTTTCCTGTTAAAAACGCCTCCAGGCGCCGGTCGTCCTGACAATCCTGAGTCTTCGCCTCCTGGCGCTCCTGACCCTTATCCTTAAGTCGTTTTCCTGCTGGCATCCTCGCCTTGACGCACACTTTACCTTGTTCTCTTAAACTAACAAGCAACGAAAAGGTACTAAACCGGATTTTCAGATAATTACTCATTAATAACTCTTTGAATTTTAATATTTTGAGTTTTTTAGCGCCTGCGATTTCTCTTAAATTTCTCATACGCTTAAGGGCAGATCTCTTACATTCCGTAGGGCTTTCACTTACACGTCAATGACGAAGGGAAAAGCCTTTTGCCCGCATTCAGGTATAATCCCCCGCAGATTACGATTTTTGGAGACGACCACGTGACTACCTGGAACTACCAACAGACGCATTTTGTCACCAGTGCGCCCGATATTCGCCACCTGCCCTCAGACACAGGGATTGAAGTGGCATTTGCTGGGCGCTCCAATGCGGGAAAATCCAGCGCCCTGAATACGCTGACCAATCAGAAAAACCTGGCGCGTACCTCAAAAACACCTGGCCGTACTCAGCTGATTAACCTGTTTGAAGTGGCTGAAGGCAAACGCCTGGTCGATTTACCGGGCTACGGTTACGCGCAGGTACCGGAAGAGATGAAGATCAAATGGCAGCGTGCGCTGGGTGAATACCTGGAAAAACGCATGTGTCTGAAAGGTCTGGTGGTGCTGATGGATATTCGACACCCGCTAAAAGATCTCGACCAGCAGATGATTGACTGGGCGGTGGCAAGCGATATTGCGGTGCTGGTGCTGCTGACAAAAGCGGATAAGCTGGCGAGCGGCGCGCGCAAGGCGCAGGTGAACAAGGTGCGTGAAGCGGTGCTGGCATTCAACGGTGATGTACAGGTTGAACCGTTCTCCTCGCTGAAAAAGCAGGGTGTGGACAAACTGCGACAGAAGCTAGACAGCTGGTTTAACGATCTGGAACCGGCGACAGAAGCGGAAGCAGAGTAACAACAGGCGCGGCGATGACCGCGTTTTTTCCGCCCGAAACTTTCCTTTCCGCAATAAAAAACGCCCCAGTCATTACTGACTGGGGCGGCTAAAATATTCAGCCAAATCCGATTACGTGAAGTAAAAGGTCTGAAAGATAGAACATCTTACCTCTGTACCCTACGTCGTTAACTCTACTCTTTTTTTGTCTCTTGAAAAAGCACTTTTTGTAGTTTTTTTTCATTCTTTACATAGGGAATTCTAATGATCGTCACAAAACGCGCGTACTTATGTTGCTTACTTACATAAAACGCGCGTTATTCCGATAACGCTTAGTGAGCCTGATCCCAGTTTTCGCCGCTACCCACTTCCACCAGCAACGGAACGTCCAGCTTCATGCTGTTTTCCATCAGTTCATGGATCTTCTGAGAGACCTTTTCCAGGTCGTCTTTATGGACTTCAAATACCAGTTCATCGTGTACCTGCATGATCATTTTCACGCGCGGTTTCTCTTTTTCCAGCCAGGCATCAACGGCGATCATCGCGCGTTTGATGATGTCTGCCGCAGTGCCCTGCATCGGGGCATTGATAGCAGCACGTTCAGCGCCAGCACGGCGCGCGGCGTTGCTGGATTTGATGTCCGGAAGGTAAAGACGACGGCCATCCAGCGTTTCAACGTAGCCTTTCTCTTTCGCCTGCGCGCGGGTACGCTCCATATATTCCAGCACGCCCGGATAGCGCTCAAAGTAGAGATCCATATACTTCTGCGACTCTTTACGCGGAATGTTGAGCTGGCGTGATAGGCCAAATGCGCTCATGCCGTAAATAAGGCCAAAGTTAATCGCTTTTGCGCTACGACGCTGTTCGTTTGTCACGCTGTCCAGCGGCAGGCCAAACACTTCGGCAGCTGTCGCCCGGTGGATATCCTTCCCTTCGGCAAATGCCGTCAGCAGGCCTTTGTCACGCGACAGGTGCGCCATAATACGCAGTTCGATTTGCGAGTAGTCTGCGGAGACAATCAGATAATCCTCTGGCGCAATGAAAGCCTGGCGTATACGGCGGCCCTCTTCATTACGCACCGGAATGTTTTGCAGGTTAGGATCGGTTGACGAAAGCCGCCCGGTCGCCGCTACAGCCTGGTGATAGGAGGTGTGCACGCGACCCGTTTTCGGGTTGATCATCAACGGCAGTTTGTCGGTATAGGTCGATTTCAGCTTCGCCAGACCACGGTACTGCAGGATAACTTTTGGCAGCGGATAGTCCAGCGCCAGCTCTTCCAGCACCTCTTCAGAGGTTGAAGGCGCGCCGCCCGGCGTTTTCTTCAGCGGTTTAATACCCTGCTTTTCAAACAGGATGGTTTGCAGCTGTTTCGGTGACGACAGGTTAAATGCCTCTCCAGCAAGTTCATGCGCTTTCTGTTCAAGCTCGGTCAGGCGCTGCGCCAGCTCGCCAGAGTGATTATGCAGCACCGTTGGGTCGATTTTGACGCCGTTACGCTCAATGCGGGACAGCACAGGCACCAGCGGCATCTCAATGTTCTGGAAAACATTCAGCGGCCCTTCGTGCTTCTGCAATTTCGGCCACATTTTGAGATGCAGCTGTAGCGTAACATCAGCGTCTTCCGCGGCGTAGCGGCCTGCTTCTTCCAGCGCGATCTGGTTAAAGGTCAGCTGATTTTTGCCCTTACCGGCAATTTCTTCAAAGGTGATGGTTTTGTGTTTCAGCCAACGATCGGATAAGGAATCCATATCATGGCGGCCCGCCACGCTGTCCAGAATGTAAGATTCCAGCATGGTGTCAAAAGCGATACCACGCAGTTCAATGCCGTAGTTTTGCAGAATACCGCGGTCGTACTTCAGGTTTTGCCCGACCTTCAGCGCTTTCTCGTCTTCCAGAATCGGCTTCAGCAGTGCTAAGGTGCGCTCGCGCGAGATCTGCTCCGGCGCATCCAGATAGTCATGCGCTACCGGAACATAGGCTGCCATACCCGGCTCCGTCGCGAATGACAGACCTACCATATTGGCAGATATGTTATCGAGACTGTCCGTTTCGGTATCGAACGCAAATACCGGTGCTTTTTTCAGCTTTTCAATCCAGGCGACGAGCTGCGACTCCTCAAGGATGGTTTCATAGTTATCGAATGAGAGCGCTGCCGCTTCTTCTTCTGCCTGCTCTTCGGCATCGACAACGATAGTTTCTTTCGGCTTCGCCGCAGCTTTTGCCCCTTTCGCCTGAAGCCATTTCCCGGCTTCGACATCCGTGGTCCAGCGTTTAAATTCGTATTTTCTGAACAGGCCAAGCAGTTCTTCTGCGGCGGGTTCCTGCACTTCAAGCTGGTCGCAGGTAAGCTCCAGCTCGACGTCGGTTTTGATGGTGGCTAACTGATAAGAGAGGTAAGCCACCTCTTTGTTATCGGCGAGCTTTCCGGCCATGGTTTTTGCACCACGGAAGGTAAGTCCGGCAATTTTGTCGGACTCAGCGTACAGCGTATCCAACCCACCTAACCCTTGCAGCAGTGCCTGAGCTGTTTTTTCGCCCACGCCCGGCACGCCAGGGATGTTATCCGAGGAATCCCCCATCAGGGCGAGGAAATCAATAATGAGTTCTGGCGGCACGCCATATTTGGCAACCACTTCTTCCGGGCCAAGAATGGTGTTGGTCATGGTATTAATCAGCGTGATCCCAGGTGTTACCAGCTGCGCCATGTCTTTATCACCGGTACTGATCAGCACCGGGCGGCCAGCCTTTTCAGCTTCGCGCGCCAGGGTGCCAATAACGTCGTCAGCCTCAACGCCCGAGACAGCCAGCAAAGGCAGCCCCATCGCTTTGACCATAGCGTGCAGCGGTTCAATCTGCGCACGCAGATCGTCAGGCATGGGAGGACGGTGAGATTTGTAATGCTCAAATAATTCATCGCGGAAGGTTTTCCCCTTCGCATCAAACACCACGGCCGCATGGGTTGGGTGGTATTGCAGAATCAGGCTGCGTAGCATATTCAGCACGCCGTACATTGCGCCGGTAGGTTCCCCTGCGCTGTTGGTCAGAGGAGGAAACGCATGATACGCCCGATAAAGGTAAGAAGAGCCATCGACGAGTATAAGTGGGTTTTCTGGGATCTGAACCATAATGTCCGTGCCTTTAATTAATTTATGGGTAAAGGATGCCACAGAAGGATGAAAACATCAGGTTTTAGCGCTTTATACAGAAAAAGATTTTGCGATCGTGAAGATCGCTCGCAAAAACAAACTGTGGATAAGTTTGTGCATATTTTTAATACAGGTGAATAACAGTTCTATAAAACTGATACTGAAAACTTATTTATCAAATAAAATCAATTAGTTGAAATTAGATCACTTAAGATCCCACCCCGCTGATGGTTATTTAGTCTATGTGGATATAAGACGTAAGCACCCTGTCTATATAGAAAATTTCGCTGCATGGCAGGAAAAGCCGCAGCCTCTTCGTGCGAAAGCGCCCTGGTCTGGGCCAATATCTGATAAGATCGGCGCCCAGCACCGGATAGCCGGCTGCTTAATTACAGCTAACTATCTGAAAAAATTCATTATGTCGAAAATACTCGCTGCGATAACCTTATTGCTAAGCGTCATTTTAACTATTCTGGTTACCATCGCCTGTTCTGTGCCAATCATCGTTGCCGGAATAATTAAGCTCCTGCTGCCCGTCCCTCCGGTATGGCGTGCAGTGTCTGCTTTTTGTAATTTTATGATGTACTGCTGGTGTGAAGGGCTGGCGATCCTGTTGTATCTGAACCCCTGGTTAAAGTGGGACGTTCAGGGCCTTGAGAAGCTGAATAAAAAGAACTGGTATCTGCTGATCTGCAATCATCACAGCTGGGCCGACATCGTTGTATTGTGCGTGCTGTTTCGCAAACATATTCCGATGAACAAATACTTTCTGAAACAGCAACTGGCATGGGTGCCTTTCATTGGTCTGGCCTGCTGGGCGCTGGATATGCCGTTTATGAAACGCTATTCACGCAGCTATCTGATTCGTCATCCGGAACGCCGCGGTATGGACGTGGAAACTACGCGCCGTTCTTGCGAGAAGTTTCGCGCGCATCCCACCACCATAGTTAATTTCGTCGAAGGTTCGCGCTTTACCGAAGAGAAGCGCCAGCAGACTCGCTCTCCGTATCAGCACCTGTTGCCGCCAAAGGCAGCGGGTATCGCAATGGCCCTCAACGTGCTGGGTGAGCAGTTTGATAAATTGTTGAACGTAACGCTCTGCTATCCGGAAAACGACAGGACGCCGTTCTACGATATGCTCAGCGGCAAGCTGACGCGTATCGTAGTCCGCGTTGATCTGTTGCCCATCGATACGGAACTGCACGGTGATTACGTTAACGATAAAAACTTCAAACGTCGTTTCCAGCTTTGGCTCAATACACTCTGGAAAGAGAAAGACGAACAGATAGCGGAGTTAAAATCTTCATACAAAAACGCCGGTCAATGACCGGCGTTTTCTTTATGTTTGTTACTTCATCTCAACCAGGTGTTTCACGGTATCAGCGTACTGTTGTACGAAGATATCCATACTGGTGGTGTCCATACCACGCATATTTACCTGGTATTTACCGTTAACATACATCGCTGGCACGCCCTGCAACTGGAAGTCAGCGGCAGCTTTTTCCTGCTGTGCCACGAGAGATTTCACCACAAAACTGTTCCAGGCAGCGTCGTAGTCTTCACCTTTCACACCGGCATCAACAAACACTTTACGGATATCTGCCGTAGTTTGTACGGTCTGGGTTTTCTGTACGGCTTCAAACATAGGCGCGGTGATCTTATCTTCCACACCCAGCGCAATCGCAACCGCCCATGCCTGAGTCAGATCTTTACCCAATGGGCCAAGGAACTCAACGTGGTATTTCGTCATTTTGGTGCCTTCCGGCAGCTTTTTCTTCACGTTGTCAGAAACATGAAGTACCTGCTCAAACTCGTAGCAGTGCGGGCAGTAGAAGGAGAAGAACTCCAGCACCTGAGGCTCGCCAGCTACAGGCTTGTCCAGCGTAATGTACTGCTTGCCGTCGGTAAACTGCGCAGCAGTTGCGCTAAATGCCAGAATCATACCAGCCAGCGCCAGCCAAATTTTTTTCATGATTAACTCTCTCCTGGGTGTGTCCAATTAATACATCGGCGTTAATTGCAGAGGGGGTTCCTGTAGAACCTTAACCTGCTCGGTAAATGTGGATATCTGGTTGCGCCAGTAATCCTCCCCGGTAAGCCAGGGGAAATTTCGGGGAAAAGCCGGGTCTTCCCAACGCCTGATTAACCACGCGAGATAATAAACAAATCGCATCGCACGTAAAGGCTCTATCAGGGCAATTTCGTCTGAATTAAAGGGGCTAAATTCTTCATAAGCTTCAATTATGGTCTCAAGCTGCATGCGCTGCTCGGCTTTATCACCGTTGAGCAGCATCCACAGATCCTGCACCGCAGGTCCCATACGAGCGTCATCAAGATCGACAAATAGCGGGCCGTCGCGCCAGAGAATATTCCCGGCGTGGCAGTCACCGTGCAGGCGTAGAGCGGTAATATCATCCCGCCAGCAGGCTTTTACAGCATCAATAAGCTTATCGGTCGCCGTGAGGAAATTATCCTTAAGCGCCTTTGGGATCAGCGCCGATGTTTCGAATACCTCTCGCGGCTCAATAAGATATTCCTGAACACCAATCGTCGGTCGGGCAACAAACGATTTTTTACGTCCCGTCTGATGAATGCGCCCCAGATAACGGGCAACCCATTCCATCTGATCGATATTATCTGCCTCAAACTGTCTTCCGCCCAGGCTCGGAAATACCGCGTAGTAAAAACCCTGATGGGTCAGCAGCGTTTGGTTATTAAATTTGAGCGGTGCCGCAACGGGAACATCGTCATCCAGCAGATCGTGGGCAAACTGATGCTCTTCCTGAATTTGTTCTGCGGACCAGCGTTGTGGCCGGTAAAACTTTACGACAAAGCGCTGGCGCTCTTCGTCCTGAAATTGGTAGACACGGTTTTCGTAGCTGTTTAAAGGGGTTAACCCGGAATCCACCCGAATACCCTGCTCGAACAGCGCATCCATAATGGTATCCGGGTGTAGTGTCTGGAAAGTAAAAGCCTGGTCGTTCATCCGATCATCCGGAAATTATACGAATGATTCAGGATATCATCTTGTGGCGATTTCGGTGGCTCCGCTTACAAGCTTTTACTCTTTAATTACGCCTCGGGCGCGCAGTAATGCGGTTTTAAAATCCTCTTCATAATCTTTCTGAATACCAGGAATAACAGCATCTTTAGCCGAGTCACGCATTTTGAGGTGGTAGATCAGGATGTCGTCAGAAAGGTCTGCCAGTTCGCCATCAAAACCTGACTCTTTCGCCAGTTTCTGTAAAAATTGCATCAGATTCAGCTCTGGCTCTTTTTGCCAGGCCGGCTGGAGAAGCTCAATGACTTCATTAAGACGTTTACATTTCATGGTAGTGCTCCTTTCATTTAGAGAGACACGTTAGCAGGGTCAATCCCACAATAAAAGAGGCGATATTCGTGAATCAATGCCAGGAAATCATCGGGGTCGTTCTTGCCGGAGGCAGGGCAACGCGAATGGGCGGAAAAGATAAAGGTCTTCAGCTCCTGAACAACACCCCCTTATGGCAGCATGTTGCTGATACCCTGGCAAATCAGGTGTCGTCGATGGCGATCAGCGCTAACCGACATGTTGATATTTACCAGCGCAGTGGATATCCGGTTTATCAGGATAAGCTTGTGGACTACCCCGGCCCGCTGGCGGGAATGCTTTCCGTTATGCAGCAGTCGCATGGAGAGTGGTTTCTCTTTTGTTCATGTGATACGCCCTTCATCCCGTCCTGTCTGGTTGAACGTCTGGTGCAGCGGTGCGAGGGTGCTCCCGTCGTCTGGGTACACGACGGCGAACGCGACCATCCGACGATCGCATTGATTAATCGCTCGTTAATATCTGCGCTGGAAGATTACCTGGCCGCAGGAGAGCGACGCGTCATGGTATTTATGCGCCAGTCGGGAGGGCATTCCGTTGATTTCAGCGACATGAAATCGGCGTTTGTGAATGTAAACACGACGGAAGATTTGCAGATGATGCAGGAGAAGAAATGATACCCGTATTAGCGATCTCTGCCTGGAGCGGCACCGGGAAGACTACGCTGCTAAAAAAGCTGATACCTGCACTTTGCGCTAAAGGTATTCGTCCCGGATTGATTAAGCACACGCACCATAACATGGATGTCGATAAGCCGGGGAAAGATAGCTATGAGCTGCGTAAGGCTGGCGCTGCACAAACGATGGTGGCGAGTAACCAGCGCTGGGCGTTAATGACAGAAACTCCGGATGAAGCACCGCTGGATCTCGCTTATCTTGTCAGCCGGATGGATCATTCCACGCTGGATCTGGTGCTGGTTGAGGGGTTTAAGCACGAGGCTGTTGCGAAGATCCTGCTGTTCAGAAACGGTGCCGGGCATGATGTAAGTGAGTTAACGCTGGATGAACATGTGATTGCTGTGGCCAGTGACGCTGCGTTGACGCTGGAAGTACCGGTTCTGGATTTGAATAATGTGGAGGGGATTGCAGAGTTTATTTTGGCGTGGTGTGCAGTCTGAAATCTGCCGGGTGACGGCTTCGCCTTACCCGGCCTATCGTTTTTCGACGTACAAACGCAAAAAGGCCATCCTTGCGGATGGCCTCTTCACTTGTTTGATGCCTGGCAGTTCCCTACTCTCACATGGGGAGACCCCACACTACCATCGGCGCTACGGCGTTTCACTTCTGAGTTCGGCATGGGGTCAGGTGGGACCACCGCGCTAAAGCCGCCAGGCAAATTCTGTTAATCTGTATCAGGCTGAAAATCGTGTCTGTCTCTCTTCGCCAAAACAGCTTCGGCGTTGTAAGGTTAAGCCTCACGGTTCATTAGTATCGGTTAGCTCAACGCATCGCTGCGCTTACACACCCGACCTATCAACGTCGTCGTCTTCAACGTTCCTTCAGGAGACTTAAAGTCTCAGGGAGAACTCATCTCGGGGCAAGTTTCGTGCTTAGATGCTTTCAGCACTTATCTCTTCCGCATTTAGCTACCGGGCAGTGCCATTGGCATGACAACCCGAACACCAGTGATGCGTCCACTCCGGTCCTCTCGTACTAGGAGCAGCCCCCCTCAATTCTCCAGCGCCCACGGCAGATAGGGACCGAACTGTCTCACGACGTTCTAAACCCAGCTCGCGTACCACTTTAAATGGCGAACAGCCATACCCTTGGGACCTACTTCAGCCCCAGGATGTGATGAGCCGACATCGAGGTGCCAAACACCGCCGTCGATATGAACTCTTGGGCGGTATCAGCCTGTTATCCCCGGAGTACCTTTTATCCGTTGAGCGATGGCCCTTCCATTCAGAACCACCGGATCACTATGACCTGCTTTCGCACCTGCTCGCGCCGTCACGCTCGCAGTCAAGCTGGCTTATGCCATTGCACTAACCTCCTGATGTCCGACCAGGATTAGCCAACCTTCGTGCTCCTCCGTTACTCTTTGGGAGGAGACCGCCCCAGTCAAACTACCCACCAGACACTGTCCGCAACCCGGATTACGGGTCTACGTTAGAACACCAGCCATTAAAGGGTGGTATTTCAAGGTTGGCTCCACGCAGACTGGCGTCCACGCTTCAAAGCCTCCCACCTATCCTACACATCAAGGACCAGTGTTCAGTGTCAAGCTATAGTAAAGGTTCACGGGGTCTTTCCGTCTTGCCGCGGGTACACTGCATCTTCACAGCGAGTTCAATTTCACTGAGTCTCGGGTGGAGACAGCCTGGCCATCATTACGCCATTCGTGCAGGTCGGAACTTACCCGACAAGGAATTTCGCTACCTTAGGACCGTTATAGTTACGGCCGCCGTTTACCGGGGCTTCGATCAAGAGCTTCGCGTTGCCGCTAACCCCATCAATTAACCTTCCGGCACCGGGCAGGCGTCACACCGTATACGTCCACTTTCGTGTTTGCACAGTGCTGTGTTTTTAATAAACAGTTGCAGCCAGCTGGTATCTTCGACTGATTTCAGCTCCGTCCGCAGGGGCTTCACCTACATATCAGCGTGCCTTCTCCCGAAGTTACGGCACCATTTTGCCTAGTTCCTTCACCCGAGTTCTCTCAAGCGCCTTGGTATTCTCTACCTGACCACCTGTGTCGGTTTGGGGTACGATTTCGTGTTACCTGATGCTTAGAGGCTTTTCCTGGAAGCAGGGCATTTATCACTTCAGCACCGTAGTGCCTCGTCATCACACCTCAGCGTTAACAAGGTACCGGATTTACCTGGAACCTCCGCCTACATGCTTAAACCGGGACAACCGTCGCCCGGCTGACATAGCCTTCTCCGTCCCCCCTTCGCAGTAACACCAAGTACAGGAATATTAACCTGTTTCCCATCGACTACGCCTTTCGGCCTCGCCTTAGGGGTCGACTCACCCTGCCCCGATTAACGTTGGACAGGAACCCTTGGTCTTCCGGCGAGCGGGCTTTTCACCCGCTTTATCGTTACTTATGTCAGCATTCGCACTTCTGATACCTCCAGCACCCCTCACAGGACACCTTCAACGGCTTACAGAACGCTCCCCTACCCAACAACACATAGTGTCGCTGCCGCAGCTTCGGTGCATGGTTTAGCCCCGTTACATCTTCCGCGCAGGCCGACTCGACCAGTGAGCTATTACGCTTTCTTTAAATGATGGCTGCTTCTAAGCCAACATCCTGGCTGTCTGTGCCTTCCCACATCGTTTCCCACTTAACCATGACTTTGGGACCTTAGCTGGCGGTCTGGGTTGTTTCCCTCTTCACGACGGACGTTAGCACCCGCCGTGTGTCTCCCGTGATAACATTCTTCGGTATTCGTAGTTTGCATCGGGTTGGTAAGCCGGGATGGCCCCCTAGCCGAAACAGTGCTCTACCCCCGAAGATGAGTTCACGAGGCGCTACCTAAATAGCTTTCGGGGAGAACCAGCTATCTCCCGGTTTGATTGGCCTTTCACCCCCAGCCACAGGTCATCCGCTAATTTTTCAACATTAGTCGGTTCGGTCCTCCAGTTAGTGTTACCCAACCTTCAACCTGCCCATGGCTAGATCACCGGGTTTCGGGTCTATACCCTGCAACTTAACGCCCAGTTAAGACTCGGTTTCCCTTCGGCTCCCCTATACGGTTAACCTTGCTACAGAATATAAGTCGCTGACCCATTATACAAAAGGTACGCAGTCACCCCATAAAGAGGCTCCCACTGCTTGTACGTACACGGTTTCAGGTTCTTTTTCACTCCCCTCGCCGGGGTTCTTTTCGCCTTTCCCTCACGGTACTGGTTCACTATCGGTCAGTCAGGAGTATTTAGCCTTGGAGGATGGTCCCCCCATATTCAGACAGGATACCACGTGTCCCGCCCTACTCTTCGAGTTCACAGCAAGTGTGCTTTCGTGTACGGGACTATCACCCTGTACCGTCGGACTTTCCAGACCGTTCCACTAACACACAAGCTGATTCAGACTCCGGGCTGCTCCCCGTTCGCTCGCCGCTACTGGGGGAATCTCGGTTGATTTCTTTTCCTCGGGGTACTTAGATGTTTCAGTTCCCCCGGTTCGCCTCGTTAACCTATGTATTCAGTTAACGATAGTGCAACGGATTGCACTGGGTTTCCCCATTCGGACATCGCCGGGTCAAAGGTTCATATCACCTCGCCGGCGCTTTTCGCAGATTAGCACGTCCTTCATCGCCTCTGACTGCCAGGGCATCCACCGTGTACGCTTAGTCGCTTAACCTCACAACCCGAAGATGTTTCACTTCATGATTGCGAAAATTTGAGAGACTCGAACACACATGAGCTGTGTGTCGTTTCAATTTTCAGCTTGATCCAGATTTTTAAAGAGCAAATATCTCAAACATGACTCGCAAGTCAGTTTTGAGATATGACGGCAGGTGACTTTCACTCACGAACCAGCAAGTGGCGTCCCCTAGGGGATTCGAACCCCTGTTACCGCCGTGAAAGGGCGGTGTCCTGGGCCTCTAGACGAAGGGGACGTACAGTCTCAATCGCAAGACGCCTTGCTATTTACTTTTCATCAGACAATCTGTGTGAGCACTACAAAGGCAGGTTCTTTAAGGTAAGGAGGTGATCCAACCGCAGGTTCCCCTACGGTTACCTTGTTACGACTTCACCCCAGTCATGAATCACAAAGTGGTAAGCGCCCTCCCGAAGGTTAAGCTACCTACTTCTTTTGCAACCCACTCCCATGGTGTGACGGGCGGTGTGTACAAGGCCCGGGAACGTATTCACCGTGGCATTCTGATCCACGATTACTAGCGATTCCGACTTCATGGAGTCGAGTTGCAGACTCCAATCCGGACTACGACGCACTTTATGAGGTCCGCTTGCTCTCGCGAGGTCGCTTCTCTTTGTATGCGCCATTGTAGCACGTGTGTAGCCCTACTCGTAAGGGCCATGATGACTTGACGTCATCCCCACCTTCCTCCAGTTTATCACTGGCAGTCTCCTTTGAGTTCCCGGCCTAACCGCTGGCAACAAAGGATAAGGGTTGCGCTCGTTGCGGGACTTAACCCAACATTTCACAACACGAGCTGACGACAGCCATGCAGCACCTGTCTCAGAGTTCCCGAAGGCACCAATCCATCTCTGGAAAGTTCTCTGGATGTCAAGAGTAGGTAAGGTTCTTCGCGTTGCATCGAATTAAACCACATGCTCCACCGCTTGTGCGGGCCCCCGTCAATTCATTTGAGTTTTAACCTTGCGGCCGTACTCCCCAGGCGGTCGACTTAACGCGTTAGCTCCGGAAGCCACGCCTCAAGGGCACAACCTCCAAGTCGACATCGTTTACGGCGTGGACTACCAGGGTATCTAATCCTGTTTGCTCCCCACGCTTTCGCACCTGAGCGTCAGTCTTTGTCCAGGGGGCCGCCTTCGCCACCGGTATTCCTCCAGATCTCTACGCATTTCACCGCTACACCTGGAATTCTACCCCCCTCTACAAGACTCTAGCCTGCCAGTTTCGAATGCAGTTCCCAGGTTGAGCCCGGGGATTTCACATCCGACTTGACAGACCGCCTGCGTGCGCTTTACGCCCAGTAATTCCGATTAACGCTTGCACCCTCCGTATTACCGCGGCTGCTGGCACGGAGTTAGCCGGTGCTTCTTCTGCGGGTAACGTCAATCGACAGGGTTATTAACCCTGTCGCCTTCCTCCCCGCTGAAAGTACTTTACAACCCGAAGGCCTTCTTCATACACGCGGCATGGCTGCATCAGGCTTGCGCCCATTGTGCAATATTCCCCACTGCTGCCTCCCGTAGGAGTCTGGACCGTGTCTCAGTTCCAGTGTGGCTGGTCATCCTCTCAGACCAGCTAGGGATCGTCGCCTAGGTGAGCCGTTACCCCACCTACTAGCTAATCCCATCTGGGCACATCCGATGGCAAGAGGCCCGAAGGTCCCCCTCTTTGGTCTTGCGACGTTATGCGGTATTAGCTACCGTTTCCAGTAGTTATCCCCCTCCATCAGGCAGTTTCCCAGACATTACTCACCCGTCCGCCACTCGTCAGCGAAGCAGCAAGCTGCTTCCTGTTACCGTTCGACTTGCATGTGTTAGGCCTGCCGCCAGCGTTCAATCTGAGCCATGATCAAACTCTTCAATTTAAGTTTGATGCTCGTGAATTAAACTTCGTAATGAATTACGTATGTTCACTCAGAGACTTGGTATTCATTTTTCGTCCGAGGACGTTAAGAATCCATGTCACTTTGAGTGCCCACACAGATTGTCTGATAAATTGTTAAAGAGCAGTGCCGCTACGTTTTCGCTGCGGCGCGGGGTGTGCATATTACGCTTTCCCGCTTCAGAGTCAAGCGTTTATTTTGCTTTTCTCTGCTGACCCGGCGGCTTGCGTGCCGTTGTTCCGTGTCAGTGGAGGCGCATTATAGGGAGTTCTTCTGAAGTGACAAGAGGTAATTTAAAAAAAGTTTCTGACCGTGTTTTTTTTCACCAAAAGCGATGAGATCAAGCTACAAATTGTTCTAATTGATGTATCTGCAACCACAATCACCCCTGAGATGGCATAATTAGCCGCATCAATATTTAAGGAATAAAAGCGATGCCATTAAGCGCACAACAGCTGGCAGCTCAAAAAAACCTGTCCTATGTGCTGGCAGAAAAGCTGGCTCAGCTGATCTTAGCGGGTAAATATGCCCCAGGTAGCATCTTGCCCAGCGAGATGGAGCTGGGGGATCAGTTTGGCGTTAGCCGTACCGCCGTTCGCGAAGCGGTAAAAACATTAACGGCGAAAGGGATGGTGCTTCCACGCCCGCGCATTGGCACCCGCGTTATGCCTCAGGGGAACTGGAACTTTCTCGATCAGGAGTTACTCACCTGGTGGATGACCGAAGATAACTTTAATCAGGTCGTCGATCACTTTCTGGTCATGCGCAGCAGTCTTGAGCCTCAGGCCTGTCTGCTTGCCGCCACGCTCGGCACAGCAGAGCAAAAAGCGCAGCTCAATACTTTTATGGAAGAGATGGTGGATCTGAAAAAGCACTTTAACCGCGAGCGCTGGATAGAGGTCGATATGGCCTGGCATGAACATATCTATAATATGAGCGGAAATCCTTTCCTGACCTCCTTTGCTTCTTTATTCCATTCTGTGTACCACACTTACTTTGCCTCTATCACACAGGATGAGGTGGTGAAGCTGGATCTGCATCAGGCGATAGTCGATGCCATTCAGGAAAGCGACGGGCAGCGAGCCCTGAGTGCGTGCCAGGCGTTGCTGGCGGCGCCAACCCACCAGCAGGTAAATAAATGACAGAGAAAAAAGCACGCAGTATGGCCGGATTGCCGTGGATTGCAGCCATGGCGTTCTTTATGCAGGCACTGGATGCCACTATCCTCAATACCGCCCTTCCCGCAATAGCCCAAAGCCTTAACCGCTCCCCACTGGCGATGCAATCCGCCATCATCAGTTATACCCTGACGGTGGCGATGCTCATTCCGGTCAGCGGCTGGCTGGCCGATCGTTTCGGTACGCGCAAAGTGTTTATGCTGGCGGTGACGCTGTTCACCCTCGGTTCTCTGGCTTGCGCCCTCTCTACCTCTCTGACGGAACTGGTTATCTTCCGCGTTCTACAGGGGATAGGCGGCGCGATGATGATGCCCGTCGCGCGTCTGGCGTTATTGCGCGCCTATCCGCGCAGCGAACTGCTCCCGGTGCTCAACTTTGTGACTATGCCGGGGCTGGTCGGCCCGATACTTGGCCCGGTTCTCGGCGGCGTACTGGTGACCTGGGCAAGCTGGCACTGGATCTTCCTGATTAATATTCCGATTGGTGTGGCAGGGCTAATCTATGCCCGCAAATATATGCCGAACTTCACCACACCACGACGCAGCTTCGATATGGGCGGCTTCTTCCTGTTTGGCCTGAGCCTGGTCCTGTTCTCCAGCGGGATGGAGCTGTTTGGCGAGAAAATCGTAGCGACGTGGCTGGCGCTGGCCATCATTCTTAGCGGTATTCTGCTGTTCCTTCTATATATCCGTCATGCGCGTCGCCATCCGACACCGCTTATCTCTTTATCTCTGTTTAACACCCGAACGTTTTCCGTCGGGATCGCGGGCAATATTGCCTCGCGTCTGGGCACGGGCTGCGTACCGTTCCTGATGCCGCTGATGCTCCAGGTCGGTTTCGGCTATCCGGCCCTGATTGCTGGCTGCATGATGGCCCCCACAGCGATGGGCTCAATTCTGGCAAAATCGACGGTCACGCAGGTGCTGCGCTGGTTTGGCTATCGTAAGACGCTGGTTGGCGTGACGATCTTTATTGGATTGATGATTGCGCAGTTCTCCCTGCAATCTGCGGCATTACCCATCTGGATGCTGATCCTGCCGCTGTTTGTGCTGGGTATGGCCATGTCGACGCAGTTTACGTCGATGAACACCATCACCCTTGGGGACCTCACCGACGAGAATGCCAGCAGCGGCAACAGCGTACTGGCGGTCACTCAACAGCTGTCGATCAGCCTCGGGGTTGCCGTGAGCGCGGCGGTACTGCGGTTTTATGAAGGGTTTGACGGTACAAATACCGTTGAGCAGTTCCACTATACCTTTATCACCATGGGCGCGCTTACCGTGGTATCGGCGGTGGTCTTTATGTTGTTAAAACCAAAAGACGGCCGGAACCTGATTAAAGAGCGTCATAAAGATAAGGCTAAACCGAACCGCGTTCCATCAGAACAGGAGTAAGCTGCAAACGTTGCTGTTGCAGCGTGGGCTGAGCCATGCGGTGGATCAACACGTCGATGGCCAGCTCACCCAGTTCATCCTTCGGCTGATGAATGGTGGTCAGCGGCGGCGTCATGTAGCGCGCCAGTTCGATATCATCATAACCGACGATCGCCATGTCGTCCGGAACACGTAATCCCGCCTGATACAGCGCCTGATAAGCTCCGAATGCCATCGCATCGTTACCGATAAACACCGCCTGCGGGCGCGGCTCTTGCGCCAGCAGTTTCTGCATTGCTTCAAATCCACCATTAAATTCGAAATCGCCGGTGATGCGATAGCCATCAGGAATGGCAAGCCCCGCCCGTTCCATGGCCGAAAGATAGCCTTCCAGACGCAAGCGCGCCGGGGTTTTATCCAGCGGGCCGGTAATACAGGCGATGCGGGTATGGCCTTTATCTATCAGATGCTGGGTCGCCATATCGCCACCCAGCAGCGAGTTATCCTGGATCAGATCGCTGGTGCCGTCGAACGGCGCCCAGTCCATCATGACCGTAGGAATAGAAGGGTAGCGCTGAATGATCTCTTTCGAGGGTTGATGCGTTTCGGTACAGAGCAGCAGCAGCCCGTCGACGCGTTTTTGCATCAGCGTCTCCAGGTTTCGGTTCATGCGCTGCTCATCGCCTTCGGTATTGCACAGCACCAGGCTGTAGCCGCGCTCGAAGCAGCTGCGCTCCACGCCGCGCACCAGTTCAGAATAAAAAGGGTTGGTACTGGCGGTGATCAGCATGCCGATGGTGCGCGTCTGGTTAAGCTTCAGGCTGCGGGCCAGCGCAGACGGCGCATAATTGAGTTCTTTAATTGCAGCGTCAACTTTCTCCCGAATCGCCTCGCTGACGAAGCGATCCTTATTGATAACGTGGGAGACAGTCGAGGTAGAAACGCCCGCCATACGGGCGACATCTTTCATTGTGGCCAAGCGTTACCCCTGCTGACTTAAGAATTCATCAATCTCTTTACGCCATGGAACAGAAGGCTGAGCGCCTTTACGCGTCACCGCAATCGCGGCGGCGGCATGCGCGAAGCGAATCGCGTCATCCATTGCTTTACCTTCCAGCAGCGCCGTTACCAGCGCACCGTTGAAGGTGTCACCTGCGGCGATGGTATCAATGGCTTTGACCTTAAAGCCCGGTAAGCGACGGCCTTCGCCATTGACGCTAGCCCACACCCCACGGCTCCCGAGGGTGATGATCACGGTGCCGATGCCTTTATCATGCAGCGCAAGCGCGGCACGCGCGGCATCGTCATCATTTTCGACACGGATACCCGTCAGCTTTTCCGCTTCGGTTTCGTTCGGGGTGATGATATCCACCAGCGCCAGCAGCTCGTCTGATAATACACGGGCAGGCGCCGGGTTAAGTACGACAGACGTATGATTTTCATGCGCAATTTTCGCAGCGGCCAGCACGCTTTCAACCGGTGACTCCAGCTGCATCAGCAGGGCTTCCGCTCCGGCGATGATCCCACGCTGCGCTTCGACGCGTTCAGTCGTTAACGCGGCATTAGCCCCCGCATGAATACCGATGACATTCTCACCTTCCGCATTGACGAAAATCAGCGCCACGCCGGTAGATTCCCCTGCAACCACGCTGACGGGTGCGATGTCGATGTTGTCGCTTGCGAGCTGTTTGCGTACGCGCTCGCCGGTATCGTCATCACCCGTACAGGCGATAAACGCGATATTCGCCCCGCTGCGTCCGGCGGCAACTG
Organism: Enterobacter cloacae complex sp. 402C9; assembly: GCF_050030745.1. Lineage (NCBI taxonomy): Bacteria > Pseudomonadati > Pseudomonadota > Gammaproteobacteria > Enterobacterales > Enterobacteriaceae > Enterobacter > Enterobacter cloacae complex sp. 402C9. The sequence continues at coordinate 4,714,740 of NZ_JBLGUW010000001.1, forward strand.
CCTGGTTTGCGCCCTTACCGCCGAACGCCACCTGATACTGATTGCCGGTGACGGTTTCGCCCGGAGTGGGGAACGTTTCAAGGTTAAGAATGTGATCGGCATTGATACTGCCAAGGACGACGAGGTTGCCTGCGGTTTTCATGTATTGAGGTGTCCATCTGAGAGCGCCACCGGTATTACCCGGTGGCGTATGCCACACTTTTCTTTTATTTGGTGTCCCTCAGGCAGCCAGCGACTGCCTGAATCGCCTTTACTGCTTAATGACCAGTTTCAGGTCAACAGGATATTTGGCCTGAACTTTTTCGCCCTTCAGCACTTTATCGGCAGTTTGCACGCCAGTCGCGCCAATCTGCTCAGGCAGCTGAGCAATGGTCGCAGCCAGTTTGCCATCATTTACTGCTTTTTCACCATCCGGCGTGCCGTCAAATCCGACAACCATCACATCAGATTTACCTGCAGTCTGCAGAGCGCGCAGCGCACCGAGCGCCATTTCGTCGTTCTGTGCGAATACCGCCTGCACATCAGGATGCGCGGTCAGCAGGTTCTGCATGACGTTCAGACCCTTTGTACGGTCGAAGTCTGCCGGCTGGCTCGCCAGCACGTTAAATTTGTGCGCCGCTACAGCCTGCTGGAAACCTTCACCACGTTCACGGGCCGCGGAAGTCCCGGCGATACCCTGCAACTCGATCACTTTCGCGCCTTCACCTGCTTTCTTCGCGATGTAGTCACCGGCGATTTTGCCGCCCAGTACGTTATCAGACGCAATATGGCTAACAACGTCGCCTTTGGTCGCCTGACGGTCCAGGGTGATTACCGGGATCTTCGCCTGGTTTGCCATCTTCACGGCGTTACCGACCGCGTCGGAATCGGTTGGGTTGATCAGCAGGATTTTGGTACCACGAACGGTTAAGTCCTGAACGTTAGCCAGCTCTTTCGCCGGGTTGTTCTGAGAATCCAGCACCACCAGGTTGTAACCCAGTTTGTCTGCTTCTTTCTGCGCGCCATCCTTCAGGGAGACGAAGAACGGGTTGTTCAGGGTAGAGACAACCAGCGCGATGGTGTCCTTCGCCATGGCGTTAGCACTTACGGTTGCGCTCAGCGCGACAGCAGAAACCAGGGTAGCCAGTTTTTTCATGTTCATATCTAAGATGTCCTGTAGTGTCGTCAGTTACTGTTTTTTGTTGTCTACCAGTACCGCCAGCAAAATCACCACTGCCTTAACGATCATCTGGTAATAGGAGGAAACACCTAACAAATTCAAGCCATTATTCAGGAAACCGAGGATCAGTGCGCCGATCAATGTCCCAACAATGCGACCTTTACCGCCCGCAAGGCTCGTACCACCCAGAACCACTGCCGCGATGGCATCCAGCTCATAGCCCGTACCCGCCGTTGGCTGCGCGGAGGAGAGGCGCGCCACTTCGATGATGCCCGCCAGAGACGCCAGCAGGCCGCACAGGGAGTAAACGATAATTTTGACTTTATTAACGCTGATACCGGACAGGCGCGTTGCCGCTTCGTTACCGCCCAGCGCATAGATATAACGACCCAGACGGGTATGGTGCAGCATGTACCATGCCGCCAGGAAGACGATAGCCATGATCCAGACCGGGGTCGGGACACCCAGCGGGCGACCGATACCGAACCAGCCAAACAGATCGGCGTTTTCGGTAAAGCCGGTATTCACCGGGCTACCGTTGGTGTACACCATGGTGACGCCGCGCAGCAGCAGCATCATCACCAGCGTGGCAATAAACGCCTGTACGCGGCCTTTTGCCACAATCACGCCGGTTACCGCGCCAATTGCCGCACCTGCCGCCAGCGCAGCAGCAACGGCCACCAGCGCGTTGACCTCAATACCGACAATCGACGCGGCAATCGCACCGGTGAGCGCCAGCAGGGAACCGACGGACAGATCGATACCCGAGGTCAAAATCACCAGCGTCATCCCCACCGCCATAATGGCGTTGACGGAGGTCTGCTGAAGAATGTTGAACAGGTTATTGACGGTAAAAAAGTTCGGGCTCATGGTCGAGACAATCGCGATCAGCACCAGCAGGGCAATCAGCGATTTTTGTTCCATCAGCCATGCCTTTGTGAAATAGCGGCGACCAGAAACAGCCTGGGTAGTCATCTTCTTACTCCTGATTCACGCGATTAAGCTTGCCCACAGCGGCAGCCATCAGAACTTCCTGGGTGGCCTGCTCGCGAGTGAATTCACCACCGAGATGCCCTTCATGCATGACGATAATGCGATCGCTCATGCCTAATACTTCTGGCATCTCGGAAGAGACCAGAATGATGCTCAGACCGTCGGCCTTGAATTGGTTAATCAGCTGATAGATCTCTTTTTTCGCGCCCACGTCAACGCCGCGAGTTGGCTCATCGAGGATCAGTACTTTCGGGCGCGTCATCAACCCGCGGGCAATCGCCACTTTCTGCTGATTACCGCCGGACAACAGGCCAATCGCCTGCTCCATCGATGGGGTTTTAACGTTAAAGAGACGGATAAAATCGCTGACCGCCTGCTGCTCATCTTTATGTTTCAGGCTGCCGCCGCTGCGGCTGAAATAGCGTAGCGCGGTCAGGGACATGTTCTCTTTTACCGACATGCCCAGCACTAAGCCGTCACGCTTACGGTCTTCGGAGATATAGACAATGCCGTTCGCCAGGCCATCCTGCGGCGAGCGGGTGACTACCTCATGGCCGTCAAGGGTAACGTAGCCGCTGGTGCGCGGCAGTGCGCCATAGAGCACTTTCATCAGTTCGGTACGTCCCGCGCCCATCAGGCCCGCGACGCCAAGGATCTCGCCCTTGCGCAGGGTAAAGGAGACGTCATCCACGCCCGGCCCGCAGAGGTTATCCACCTTCAGGCGGATCTCTCCTGGCGCTTTGTCCAGACGCGGATACTGGTCTTCGAGCTTACGTCCCACCATCATTTCAATCAGCGAATCTTCGGTCAGCGTGGCCACTTCACGCTCGGCAATGAACTGCCCGTCGCGGAAGACGGTGACGTCGTCGCAGATCTCGAAAATTTCTTTCATGCGGTGAGAGATATAGACAATGCCGCGCCCCTGGGATTTCAACTCACGGATCACGCGGAACAGGGATTCGGTTTCGGTATCGGTCAGGGCGTCGGTCGGTTCATCCATAATGATGACCTTCGACTCGAAGCTCAGCACCTTCGCGATCTCCACCATCTGCTGATCGCCGATGGAAAGGTCGCCCACCAGTCGGTCGCTCTTAAAGCGCAGATTCAGCTTCGCCAGCAGTTTGTCCGCTTCGGCATACATGGTTTTCCAGTCGATTTTGCCAAACCGGTTCACGAACTCACGGCCGAGGAAGATGTTCTCCGCAATGGTGAGCTGCGGGATCAGGTTCAGCTCCTGGTGGATGATGCCAATTCCCGCTTCCTGAGAGGATTTCGGGCCGTTGAAGGTGGTCTCTTTACCCAGCCACAGCAGCGAACCGGCATCGCGTTGATAGATCCCGGTCAGCACTTTCATCATGGTGGATTTGCCGGCGCCGTTTTCGCCCACCAGCGCCATTACACGCCCGGAATAGACGTTCAGCGCCGCGCCAGAGAGGGCTTTAACGCCCGGGAACGACTTATCGATCCCTTTGAGTTGCAGTAATGCGTCCATGATGGCCTCAGAAGGTGACGCCAGCACAGAGAATGATATTCGCATACGGGGAACACTCCCCGCTGCGAATCACCGCCTGACTGTCTGCGGTTTGTTGTTTGAACTGCTCGTGCGTTGTGTAACGAATTTCTATGGTGTTTCCCTGGTGCTGTTGCAGTTGCTCAATGTGGCTGAGCAACGTTTCGTGGAGTTGCGGATTATGTTGTTTGATTTCCGCCGCGAGAATGGCCGCCTCAACCTGCATCTCCGCCGTCACGACTTCCAGTACCTGCATGAACGAGGGTACGCCCTGCGTTAACGCCATATCGATACGGGTTGTGCTGCGCGGAACCGGTAAGCCTGCATCGCAAACCACCAGCGTATCGGTATGCCCAAGACGGGAAATCACCGATGATATTTCTGAGTTGAGTACTGTGCCTTTCTTCATTTTTTGCTCCACTAGCGAAACGTTTCGCTAAAAACAGTGTAGCCGCAGAAGTGTTCAGAAAACCATCATGACGTAACGGATTTGTGATCGGCGTCGAAACGTTTCGCTAAGTGAAATGCAAAGGAGGTAAATGCAAAACGGTAACCGTCAGGTTACCGTTTTTTATGTTTGCGCCCTCTCCCTGTGGGCTGAGGGTTCCCCACAAATTAATGCGAGCACTGAGCAATCCCCTCGCCCCTCCGGGGAGAGGGTTAGGGTGAGGGGAACATACGGCGGTGGTGGTCATTCCGTTCACTTTATGTTCCTTGCTACTCTGTAACGACATGACCGGTGAACGTGCCAGGGTGGCTCAGTCGCCACCACCCTGGCGACCCGGGCTCCCGGCGGTAAATCGCCGCTTCGCGGTGCCCTCGGCTTATTCCTTCCGGCTTATCGGGTACGGGCGGAGGCAACGTCCCTGTAAAGCCGCCCTCTCGGCGCATCCCTGCGCCTCGCCCCGGCCTGCAGGAAACGCCTCAGCGATTTACAGCCGGACCAGGGCATCGCTGACAGCCCTCAGTCATTTAGAAAGCAACTTTATTGCTTCTGCATAAAAAAATTACTGGGGATCCCTCAGCCCTGTGGGAGAGGGGCAGGGTGAGGGCATCAGGCCGCACTGAGAATTAAATCTCGACCTGCGTCCCCAGCTCAATCACGCGATTGGGCGGGATCTCAAACTGGTCAGGCGCACGCAGGGCGTTACGCTGCAGGATGAGATACAGCTTGCCGCGCAGGCGCAGATACCATGGGCGCTTGCCGATGATCAGCGACTCGTGGGACATAAAGAACGACGTCTCCATCATGCGGCAGCTCAGCCCTTCCAGACCGCAGCGGTGGAATACCTCTTCCACGTTCGGCGTTTCGCGCCAGCCGTAGCTTGCCACCACGCGCCAGAAGGTTGGCGACAGCTGCTCAATCTGTACGCGTCGCACGTTGTGAACATACGGCGCATCTTCGGTACGCAGCGTCAACAGGATCACGCGCTCGTGCAGCACTTTGTTGTGCTTAAGGTTATGCATCAGCGCAAACGGGATCACGTTCAGCGCACGAGACATATACACCGCCGTACCCGGCACACGCACCGGCGGGGATTTCTCCAGCGAGGCGATCATCGCCTCCAGAGAATTACCGTGCTCATGCATACGACGCAGCAGGCGGAAACGTTCGCTCTTCCACGTCGTCATCACGATGAACATCACCAGACCCAGCGTCAGCGGCAGCCAGCCACCGGAGACAATCTTATCGAGGTTCGCAGAGAACAGCGGTACGTCGATGCAGAGGAAGCCAACCAGGATCAGCCCCACGAGGAACTTATTCCAGTGCCAGTTACGGTACGCCACGGTGGTAGAGAGAATAGAGGTCAACACCATCGTTCCGGTCACCGCGATACCGTACGCCGCCGCCAGGTTACTGGAGTGCTCGAAGCTGACGATAACAATCACCACCGCGAAATAGAGCAGCCAGTTGACGAACGGAATGTAGATCTGACCTGACTCCATCTCAGAGGTATGGATAATGCGCATCGGCGAGAGATACCCCAGACGCACGGCCTGACGCGTCAGGGAAAATACGCCGGAAATGACAGCCTGAGAGGCAATGACCGTCGCCAGCGTCGCCAGGATCAGCATCGGAACCAGCGCCCAGTCCGGCGCCAGCAGGAAGAAGGGGTTTTTAATCGCTTCAGGATGGGCAAGCAGCAGCGCGCCCTGGCCGAAGTAATTCAGCACCAGTGAAGGCAGAACAACGCTAAACCAGGCGACGCGAATTGGGAGTTTCCCGAAGTGGCCCATATCTGCATACAGCGCTTCAACACCGGTAATGGAAAGCACTACCGCGCCCAGCGCCACAAACGACACCACTTTATATTCCAGGAAGAAATGCACCGCCCACATTGGGTTCAGCGCGTGCAGGACATCCGGGTTGGCAATAATACTGCGTAAGCCCAGCGCCGCCAGGATCAGGAACCAGGCCAGCATAATAGGCGCGAACAGCTTACCCACCAGCCCGGTACCGTGTTTTTGTATAGCAAACAGCAACGTCAGCACGATAATAGCGAGTGGCACCACCCACGTATCAAGCTGAGGCGCGACAATCTCCAGCCCCTCTATGGCCGACATCACCGAAATCGCTGGCGTAATCACGACTTCCCCATAGAAGAAGCTGCCGCCAATCAGGCCAATGATGACCAGCACGGAGGTCATTCTTGCAGACGTATTGCGCCCAGCAAGGGACATCAGGGTCAGAATACCGCCCTCGCCCGCGTTATCAGCCCGCATAACGAAAGAGAGATACTTAAGGGAGACCACCAGGATCAGCAGCCAGAAGATGAGCGAGAGGAAACCAAATACGGCGTCACGCTCTACACCAAAACCAAACTGACCGGACAAACATTCACGAAGCGTATAAAGCGGGCTGGTGCCGATATCACCGTAGACAACCCCGATCGCTGCAAGCGTTACTGCGGGTAATGATTGCTTATTATCAGTGCTCATAGACTAGTCTTTTCGTTTGAATAACAAATGTGTGCTTAGTCCCTTGGCCCACAAAAAGCGCACAGTATGCACGATTCAATGCAAAATCGTACCCCTAAATGCAGCCGCATTAATGTAGCGCAAAGAAAATAGCGCCGCACTTCAGCCTATTACCAGGCCAGACCGAAACGTCTATACTCGCTTCAATTAGCCGCCACGACGGCGAAAGGATGCAAAACTATTATGGCTCACTCACATTTATTAGCAGAAAGAATTTCCCGCCTCAGCAGTGCGCTGGAGAAAGGCCTATACGAGCGTAGCCACGCCATTCGCCTCTGTTTACTGGCGGCGCTGAGCGGGGAAAGCGTGTTTCTGCTGGGTCCGCCGGGCATTGCCAAAAGTCTGATCGCACGCCGCCTCAAATTCGCTTTCCAGAACGCTCGCGCATTCGAGTATTTGATGACGCGCTTCTCCACGCCGGAAGAAGTTTTCGGCCCGCTCTCCATTCAGGCGTTAAAAGATGAGGGACGCTATGAACGTCTGACGGCGGGCTATCTCCCGGAAGCGGAAATCGTCTTTCTTGATGAGATCTGGAAAGCCGGCCCGGCCATTCTGAATACCCTGCTGACGGCAATCAACGAACGCCGCTTCCGCAACGGCGCGAGCGAAGAGAAGATCCCCATGCGGTTGCTGGTGGCCGCGTCTAACGAACTTCCCGAAGCCGACAGCAGCCTGGAAGCGCTGTATGACCGCATGCTGATCCGCCTGTGGCTGGATAAAGTCCAGGACAAATCGAACTTCCGCTCAATGCTGGTAAGCCAGCAGGACGAAAACGAAAATCCGGTGGCACCATCATTACAGGTCACGGACGAAGAGTATGACCAGTGGCAGGAAGAGATAGGTAAAATTAAGCTGCCCGATGCCGTCTTTGAGCTGATCTTCATGCTGCGCCAGCAGCTTGATTTATTGCCCTCCGCGCCTTACGTCTCCGACCGTCGCTGGAAAAAAGCCATTCGTCTGCTTCAGGCAAGCGCCCTGTTCAGCGGCCGCGATGCTGTCGCCCCCATCGATCTGATCCTGCTGAAAGACTGTCTGTGGCACGACGCAGAAGGGATGAATCTGATGCAGCAGCAGCTGGACGTTTTGATGACCGGGCACGCGTGGGGTCAGCAATCCATGCTTAATCAACTGGGGGCGATTGCCCAACGTCGTCTTCAGCTTCAGCAGCAGCAAAGTGACAAAACCGCGCTGAAGGTGAACCGTCTTGGCGGGATGTTTGCCCGTAAACCGCACTATGAACTGCCAGCCGAGCTGACTGACGCCTCGCTCACGCTTCTTCTTCAGCAGCCGCTAAAGCTTCATGATATGCAGGTGGTGCACGTGACGATCGAACGCGTTGCGCTGGTTCAGTGGCTGGATAAGGGCGGCGAGATCCGCGGTAAACTCAACGGTATCGGCTTTGCACAGCCGCTGTCGATGGAAGTCGACAGCAGCCAGCACCTTGTGATCCGCGACGTCAGCCTTCAGGGATCGCGCCTGGCGCTGCCGGGCACGGCCTCTGACAGTCTTCCGGAGGAGATCAAACAGCAGCTCGAAGCGCTGGATAACGAATGGCATCAGCAGCACACGCGCTTCAGCGAGCAGCAGAAATGCCTCTTTATCCATAGCGACTGGTTAGGTCGCATTGAAGCCAGCTTGCAGGATGTCAGCGCGCAGATTAAACAGGCGCGTCAATGCTAACGCTGGACACGCTTAACGTCATGCTGGCGGTTAGCGAGGAAGGGTTGATCGAAGAGGTCGTCATTACCTTGCTCGCTTCACCGCAGCTGGCGGCCTTCTTTGAAAAATTTCCGAAGCTCAGAAAAGCAATGACGGACGATCTTCCCCGCTGGCGCGATAACCTGCGCCAGCGGTTTAAGGAGACGGAAGTCCCGCCGGAACTGACAGAGGAAGTGGCTGGTTACCAGCAGTGCCAGCGGCTTTCAACGCCGCAGTTTATTGCCCAGCTACAGCAAACCCTGACGCTGCTAGATAACGTTCACTCCCCGTTTGCCAGCCAGGCCAGAGCGCTGGTCACGGACAACCCCAGCTTTACTCCCGCCCTGCATACGCTGTTTTTACAGCGCTGGCGGCTCAGTCTTGTCGTTCAGGCCACCTCTCTCAACCAGCAGTTGCTGGACGAAGAGCGCGAACAGCTGTTAAGCGAAGTTCAGGAGCGGATGACGTTAAGCGGCCAGCTAGAACAGGTGCTGGTGGAGAATGAAAACGCCGCCGGTCGACTCTGGGATATGAGTGCCGGTCAGTTAAAACGTGGCGATTATCAGTTGATCGTGAAGTACGGCGACTTTCTGGCACAACAGCCGGAGCTGATGAAGCTTGCAGAACAGCTTGGTCGTTCCCGGGAGGCCAGGTCAATTCCAAAGAAAGATGCGCCGATGGAAACCTTCCGTACGCTGGTACGCGAGCCCTCCACCGTACCGGAGCAGGTGGACGGCTTACAGCAAAGCGATGATATCCTGCGCCTGTTGCCTACGGAACTCAGCACGCTGGGAATGACCGAACTGGAGTATGAGTTTTATCGCCGTCTGGTGGAAAAACAGCTTCTTACCTATCGGTTGCATGGCGAAGCCTGGCGCGAAAAAATCAGCCAGCGCCCGGTGGTGCATCAGGACTTTGCTGAGCAACCGCGCGGTCCATTCATTGTTTGCGTAGATACGTCCGGATCGATGGGGGGATTTAACGAGCAGTGTGCAAAAGCGTTCTGCCTGGCTCTGATGCGCGTGGCGCTCGCCGATCGTCGTCGCTGCTACATCATGTTATTTTCCAGCGAAGTGGTGGGGTATGAACTGACCAGCCCACAGGGGCTGGAGCAGGCGATCCGCTTTTTAAGCCAGCGCTTTCGCGGCGGCACCGATCTGGCCAGCTGTTTTCGCAGCATCATTGAGCGCATGCAGGGCGGAGACTGGTACGACGCGGATGCGGTGGTGATTTCCGATTTTATTGCCCAGCGGCTGCCCGACGACGTCGTGAATAAAGTGAAGGAGATGCAGCGCGTGCATCAGCACCGCTTCCATGCCGTGGCGATGTCTGCACATGGAAAACCCGGCATCATGCGCATCTTCGATCACATCTGGCGCTTTGATACCGGGTTGCGTAGCCGCCTGCTCAGACGCTGGCGACGTTAATTAAAGAAGAGAACCGACGCTCTCACGTACCTGCTGCGGCCAGACCCCACACTGTACCTGACCGATATGGGACAGTTGCAACAGCAGCATGGTCAGACGAGACTGGCCAATACCACCGCCGATGGTCTGCGGCATTTCACCGCGCAGCAGCGCCTGGTGCCATTCCAGTTGCAGACGATCTTCATCACCGGTCACGGCCAGCTGACGCTTCAGTGCTTCAGCATCCACGCGGATCCCCATCGAAGAGAGTTCAAACGCATCTTCCAGAACCGGGTTCCAGACCAGAATATCGCCGTTCAGACCGGCATATTCGCTCTCGCCCACGGTGCTCCAGTCATCGTAATCCGGCGCACGGACGTCGTGACGTTTACCATCAGACAATTTCCCGCCAATGCCGATCAGGAATACCGCGCCCAGCTCTTTGGCGATCGCGCGTTCACGGCCTTTGGCATCCAGATCCGGGAAACGGCTCAGCAACTCCTGGCTGTGAACAAAGTGGATCGTTTCCGGCAGGAACGGTGCCAGACCAAACTCTTTGCTCACGGCCGCTTCGGTCGCTTTGATCCCGGCGTAGATCGCCTCAACGGTGGATTTCAGTGTACCGACGTGACGCTCGCCGTCACCCATTACGCGCTCCCAGTCCCACTGGTCAACGTAGACAGAGTGAATGGGGGAGAGGCGGTCTTCATCGGGGCGAAGGGCTTTCATATGCGTGTAAAGCCCTTCGCCCGCGCTGAAGTCGTGTTGTCCCAGGGTTTGACGCTTCCACTTCGCCAGGGAATGAACCACTTCGAACTGGGCGTCTGGCAGTGTTTTCACTTTTACCTGTACCGCTTTTTCGCAACCAGACAAGTTATCCTGCGTCCCGTCACCCACGCGGCTCAGAATCGGCGCCTGCACTTCAATAAGGCCAAGCTTCTCTTCCAGCTGGCGAGAAAAATGGGATTTAACGAAACTGATCTGGCGTTGTTTTGCGATGTAAGCGGTTTTCATTATTTATACTCCTGCGTCCTGTTGATACTGATTAAGCAACAGAACAGGCGCTTAATTCAATAACCCATCAACAAAAAGCCACCTTCACTTTTGATTCGTTAAAATAAGGCGCTAGAATAGAAGGAATCATTAATCTTCATAAGAAAAACCTATGGAAAATTATCAGATCGACAATCTGGACCGCGGCATTCTGGAAGCGCTCATGGCCAACGCACGCACCGCGTATGCCGAACTGGCGAAACAATTTGGCGTCAGCCCGGGGACCATTCACGTTCGCGTAGAGAAAATGAAGCAGGCCGGGATCATCACCGGCGCACGCATTGATGTCAGCCCGAAGCAACTCGGCTACGACGTCTGCTGCTTCATTGGCATTATTCTGAAAAGCGCCAAAGATTACCCCTCCGCGCTGGAGAAGCTGAACGCGCTGGATGAAGTCACTGAGGCGTACTACACCACCGGGCACTACAGCATCTTTATAAAGGTCATGTGCCGATCCATCGACGCTCTCCAGCAGGTACTTATCAACAAGATCCAAACAATCGATGAAATTCAGTCCACCGAAACCCTGATCTCTCTGCAAAACCCGATCATGCGTACTATCCGCCCGTGATCGGGCAATTTCATTCCCACATTTTCCACAGGTAGATCCCAGCTCGTTCACAGCGTACAATGGCCGCCTCTTTATCTGAGCGAGCGATCAATGGCGGACATTACTCTTATCAGCGGCAGCACCCTGGGCGGTGCGGAATATGTAGCGGAACATCTGGCTGAGAAGCTGGAAGACGCGGGCTTTTCTACACAAACGCTGCACGGACCGCTGCTGGAAGATCTCCCGACTGACGGGGTCTGGCTGCTGATCACCTCCACGCACGGCGCGGGCGATCTGCCGGATAACCTGCAACCTTTATATGACGAACTGCTGGAACAACAGCCCGATCTGGCAAACGTCCGGTTTGGCGCTGTAGGGATCGGCAGCCGTGAATATGACACTTTCTGTGGCGCCATAGAGAAAGTAGAAGCTGCGGTGACCGCCTGCGGAGCAAAACAGCTGGGTGAAACACTGAAGATCAACATCCTCGATCATGATATTCCCGAAGATCCAGCCGAGATCTGGCTCGCGGAATGGAAAAAATTACTCAAAAACGATTAAAGATCGTGCGATCAGATGTGGATAACTCTGGTTAAAAGCTCGTATTAACCCGTAGTTATCCAAAGAACAACGTTAGTTTAGTTTTTGACCTGTGTATAAAGTGGCGATCTGATCCCAGCTTATACGGTCCAGGATCACCGATCATTCACAGCAAACGATCCTTCCTAACTGCATGATCTTATTTATGGGATCGGACTTATCCACAAAGGTCTGCGATCCTAATAAGAGATCACAATAGAACAGATCTCTAAATAAAAAGATCTTCTTTTTAATAGCCCAGGATCCCAATGCTTTCTCGAAAGACTAAAGTTGAGTAGAATCCACGGCCCGGGCTTCAATCCATTTTCATACCGCTTTACGCGAGGCAGACCACCATGTTTTATCAGGATCCTTTTGACGTCATCATCATTGGCGGGGGTCACGCAGGCACTGAGGCCGCAATGGCCGCAGCGCGAATGGGTCAGCAGACCCTGCTTTTGACACACAATATCGACACGCTGGGACAAATGTCCTGTAATCCGGCGATTGGCGGCATTGGGAAAGGACACCTGGTAAAAGAAGTGGATGCACTTGGCGGCCTGATGGCGAAAGCGATCGATCATGCGGGCATTCAGTTTAGGATACTAAACGCGAGTAAAGGTCCGGCTGTTCGCGCCACCCGTGCACAGGCAGACCGCGTGCTTTACCGTCAGGCTGTGCGCACCGCGCTGGAAAACCAACCGAACCTGATGATCTTCCAGCAGGCTGTAGAAGATCTTATCGTGGAAAACGATCGTGTTGTTGGCGCCGTGACCCAGATGGGTCTCAAGTTCCGCGCAAAAGCGGTGGTGCTGACGGTCGGGACATTCCTGGACGGTAAAATCCATATTGGTCTGGACAACTACAGCGGTGGCCGTGCGGGCGATCCGCCGTCGATTCCGCTGTCTCGTCGTCTGCGTGAGCTGCCGCTGCGCGTAAGCCGCCTGAAAACCGGTACGCCGCCGCGAATTGATGCGCGTACCATTGATTTCAGCGTACTGGCACAGCAGCACGGTGATAACCCGATGCCGGTATTCTCGTTCATGGGCAATGCGGCGCAACATCCGCAGCAGGTGCCGTGCTACATCACGCACACCAATGAAAAAACCCATGACGTGATCCGCAATAACCTCGATCGCAGCCCAATGTACGCCGGCGTGATCGAAGGGATCGGCCCACGTTATTGCCCGTCGATCGAAGATAAAGTGATGCGCTTTGCCGATCGTAACCAGCATCAGATCTTCCTCGAACCTGAAGGGCTGACCTCGAACGAAATTTACCCGAACGGCATCTCCACCAGCCTGCCGTTCGACGTGCAGATGCAGATTGTGCGTTCAATGCAGGGGATGGAAAACGCGAAGATCGTTCGTCCTGGCTACGCTATTGAGTACGATTTCTTCGATCCGCGTGACCTGAAGCCGACGCTGGAAAGCAAATTCATCCAGGGTCTGTTCTTCGCAGGCCAGATTAACGGCACCACCGGGTACGAAGAAGCTGCCGCACAAGGGCTGCTGGCCGGTCTGAACGCCGCTCGCTTCTCTGCCGAGAAAGAGGGCTGGGCACCGGCGCGTTCTCAGGCTTACCTGGGTGTTCTGGTCGACGATCTCTGCACGCTGGGGACCAAAGAACCGTACCGCATGTTTACTTCTCGTGCGGAATATCGCCTGATGCTGCGCGAAGACAATGCCGATCTGCGTCTGACCGAGGTGGGCCGCGAATTGGGTCTGGTGGATGACGAACGCTGGGCGCGCTTCAACGAGAAGCTGGAGCGTATCGAACAGGAACGTCAGCGCCTGAAAACCACCTGGGTGAATCCGCAGGCGGAAACTGCTGCTGAAGTGAACGCTCACTTAACTGCGCCGCTTTCGCGCGAAGCCAGTGGTGAAGATCTGCTGCGCCGTCCTGAAGTCACCTACGAGAATCTGGTCAAACTGACCGCGTTCGCACCGGGCCTTGAAGACGCTGAAGCGGCTGAACAGGTCGAGATTCAGGTGAAATACGAAGGTTACATCGCGCGTCAGCAGGATGAGATCGAAAAACAGCAGCGCAACGAAAATACGCTACTGCCGGAAATGCTGGACTATCGTCAGGTGACGGGGCTTTCCAACGAAGTGATCGCTAAGCTGAACGATCACAAACCTGTGTCGATTGGCCAGGCCTCACGTATCTCCGGTGTCACACCTGCCGCGATTTCGATTCTGCTGGTGTGGCTGAAAAAGCAGGGTATGCTGCGCCGCAGCGCGTAATTAACATTGCTTTTGGCGGGTGGCGCTTCGCTTACCCGCCCTACTTAATCGTAGGCCCGGTAAGCGGCTGTGCCACCGGGCGAACAATCTCTTAACAGGTATCCACCGTGCTCAATAAACTCTCTCGTCTGCTGGAACAGGCAGGTATTTCGCTCACCGATCACCAGAAAAATCAGCTGGTGGCCTATGTCGATATGCTGAACAAATGGAATAAAGCGTACAACCTCACCTCCGTACGCGATCCCAACGAGATGCTGATTCGCCATATTCTCGATAGCATCGTTGTGGCGCCGTATCTTACCGGTGAACGTTTTATCGACGTGGGCACCGGTCCGGGCTTGCCGGGCGTTCCGTTGTCTATTGTTCGACCGGAGAGTCATTTCACGCTGCTGGACAGTCTGGGCAAGCGCGTACGCTTTTTACGACAGGTTCAGCATGAGCTGAAGCTGGAAAACATCACGCCCGTGCAGAGCAGGGTAGAGGAGTTCCCGGCAGAGCCACCGTTTGACGGCGTTATCAGCCGCGCATTTGCCTCACTCAATGACATGGTGAGCTGGTGCAAACACCTGCCGGCGAATAAGGGCCGTTTTTATGCGCTGAAAGGACAACTTCCGGGGGACGAAATAGAGCAGCTTCCGGACGGTTTTGCAGTGGAATCCATTGAAAAACTCCAGATCCCTCAGCTCGAAGGTGAGCGTCATCTGGTGATAATTAAGCCAAACACATTTTAAAAAATTAATAAAAAATGTGGAATTTGTGCTGTTCTGATGGTGTTAAAAAGCAGCACATCCAGTCTGATTTGGCCGTAGTTAATTTAACCTTGTTGTCACCATGGATTTTCTTATGGTTAACCTAAAGTGATTCGTTCACCCTGAAGATAGTCAACCATGAAAATATCAGCCTGCTAAAAGTGGGTAAAGGCAACAAGAATGAAATGTTAAATATTTATTAAGAATGTCAATAAAAGGTTTTTGTTGTATACGGCTCTGTTTTAAAAATAGTTGCGATTTTTTTGCTTTAATTTCAATCGGATGAAATAAATCGTTTTACGTCTTTGATAAATACCACTTTATCGCAAATGTGTATTTTGTGATCTCGTGCACGCTTTATCACCAACGTTTCCGCGCTGTTTGCAGTTTTGCCTGAAGGTTGGCACTGAGTTCAAAAGTTGAAAAATAGGACTGGGGAAAAATATTTAAACATTTATTCACCTTTTCGCTACTTAATGTTTGAAATCACGGGTACGCACCGTATAATTTGACCGCTTTTTGATGCTTGACTCTGAGCCTTAAAGGACGTTTTATACGACACGCGGCATACCTCGAAGGGAGCAGGAGTAAAAACGTGATGTCTGTGTCGCTCTTGAGTAGAAACGTTGCTCGTAAGCTTCTGTTCATTCAGTTTCTGGCTGTGATAGCAAGTGGACTGCTGTTTAGCCTCAAAGACCCCTTCTGGGGCATCTCCGCCGCGTGCGGAGGTTTGGCGGTGGTTCTGCCAAACGTGTTGTTTATGATTTTTGCCTGGCGTCATCAGGCGCATACACCCGCCAAAGGCCGCGTGGCCTGGTCCTTCGCTCTCGGCGAAGTGTGTAAGGTGTTGCTGACCTTTGCTCTACTGGTGATGGCGCTGGCGGTTTTGAAAGTGGTATTCATGCCGCTGATAGCAACGTGGGTTTTGGTGCTGGTGGTACAAGTTCTGGCTCCAGCTGTAATCAATAACAAAGGGTAAAAGGCATCATGGCTTCAGAAAATATGACGCCGCAGGATTACATAGGTCACCATCTGAATAACCTTCAGCTGGACCTGCGTACATTCTCGCTGGTGGATCCACATAACCCCCCGGCCACCTTCTGGACGATCAACATCGACTCCATGTTCTTCTCGGTGGTTTTGGGTCTTCTGTTCCTGGCCATGTTCCGCGGTGTTGCTAAACGAGCGACCAGCGGTGTTCCAGGGAAATTCCAGACGTTCATCGAGATGATCATCGGCTTCGTCCATGGCAGCGTCAAAGACATGTACCATGGTAAGAGCAAGCTGATTGCTCCGCTGGCCCTGACCGTGTTCGTTTGGGTCTTCCTGATGAACCTGATGGACCTTCTGCCTATCGATTTCCTGCCGTGGATCGGCGAACATGTCTTCGGTCTGCCTGCCCTGCGCGTGGTTCCGTCTGCCGACGTGAACATCACCCTGTCGATGGCGCTGGGCGTATTTATCCTGATTCTTTTCTACAGCATCAAAATGAAAGGCGTAAGCGGCTTTGTGAAAGAGCTTACCTTGCAGCCGTTCAACCACTGGGCGTTTATTCCGGTCAACCTGATCCTGGAAGGCGTTAGCCTGCTGTCCAAACCTGTTTCACTGGGTCTGCGACTGTTCGGCAACATGTATGCGGGTGAGCTGATTTTCATTCTGATCGCGGGTCTTCTGCCGTGGTGGTCACAGTGGATTCTGAATGTGCCATGGGCCATTTTCCACATCCTGATCATTACGCTGCAAGCCTTTATCTTCATGGTTCTGACGATCGTCTATCTGTCGATGGCGTCTGAAGAGCACTGATTTTTTACCAACACTACTACGTTTTAATTGAAACAAACTGGAGACTGTCATGGAAAACCTGAATATGGATCTGCTGTACATGGCTGCCGCTGTGATGATGGGTCTGGCGGCTATCGGTGCTGCGATCGGTATCGGCATCCTCGGGGGCAAATTCCTGGAAGGCGCAGCGCGTCAACCTGATCTGATTCCTCTGCTGCGTACTCAGTTCTTTATCGTTATGGGTCTGGTGGATGCAATCCCAATGATCGCTGTAGGTCTGGGTCTGTACGTGATGTTTGCTGTCGCGTAGTAGTTGTTTTAAAACCCCAAGCCACAGAAATTTAAGAGGTATTGTGCTGTGAACATGAACGCAACAATCCTCGGCCAGGCCATCGCGTTTATTCTCTTTGTCTGGTTCTGCATGAAGTATGTATGGCCGCCTTTAATGGCTGCCATCGAAAAACGTCAGAAAGAAATTGCTGACGGTCTGGCTTCCGCAGAACGCGCTAAGAAAGATTTGGACCTTGCACAGGCCAACGCGACAGACCAGCTGAAAAAAGCGAAAGCTGAAGCTCAGGTAATCATTGAACAGGCTAACAAACGCCGTTCTCAGATCCTGGACGAAGCCAAAGCTGAAGCAGAACAGGAACGTACTAAGATCGTGACACAGGCTCAGGCTGAAATTGAAGCTGAGCGTAAACGTGCTCGTGAAGAACTGCGTAAGCAGGTTGCGATTCTGGCTGTTGCTGGCGCCGAGAAGATCATCGAACGTTCCGTGGATGAAGCTGCTAACAGCGACATCGTGGACAAACTTGTCGCTGAACTGTAAGGAGGGAGGGGCTGATGTCTGAATTTGTTACGGTAGCTCGCCCCTACGCCAAAGCAGCTTTTGACTTTGCTGTCGAACACCAAAATGTCGATCGCTGGCAGAATATGCTGGCGTTTGCCGCTGAGGTGACGAAAAACGAACAAATGGCCGAGTTGCTTTCTGGTGCGTTAGCGCCTGAAACCCTCGCCGCGTCGTTTATCGCCGTGTGCGGAGAGCAACTGGATGCCAACGGCCAGAACCTGATTAAGGTGATGGCGGAAAATGGTCGTCTCCGTGTGCTCCCGGATGTTCTCGAGCAGTTTGAGCACTTACGTGCCCTTAGTGAAGCTACCGCTGAAGTTGAAGTAACTTCCGCGACTGAACTGAGTGATGAACAGCTTGCGAAAATCACCGCCGCGATGGAAAAACGTCTGTCACGCAAAGTTAAGCTGAATTGCAAAATCGATAAGTCTGTAATGGCAGGCGTAATCATCCGTTCGGGTGATATGGTCATTGATGGCAGCGTACGCGGCCGTCTTGAGCGCCTTGCAGACGTCTTGCAGTCTTAAGGGGACTGGAGCATGCAACTGAATTCCACCGAAATCAGCGAACTGATCAAGCAGCGCATTGCTCAGTTCAGTGTTGTGAGTGAAGCTCACAACGAAGGTACTATTGTTTCTGTAAGTGACGGTGTTATCCGCATCCACGGCCTGGCCGATTGTATGCAGGGTGAGATGATTTCCCTGCCGGGTAACCGTTACGCTATCGCACTGAACCTGGAGCGCGACTCCGTAGGTGCCGTTGTGATGGGTCCATACGCTGACCTTGCCGAAGGCATGAAGGTTAAGTGTACTGGCCGTATTCTGGAAGTGCCGGTTGGCCGTGGCCTGCTGGGTCGCGTTGTTAACACCCTGGGTGCGCCAATCGACGGTAAAGGTCCGGTTGAGCACGATGGCTTCTCTCCAATCGAAGTTATCGCACCAGGCGTTATCGACCGTCAGTCCGTTGATCAGCCAGTGCAGACGGGTTATAAGTCCGTTGATGCCATGATCCCAATCGGTCGTGGTCAGCGTGAACTGATCATCGGTGACCGTCAGACCGGTAAAACCGCGATGGCAATCGACGCCATCATCAACCAGCGTGACTCCGGCATCAAATGTGTGTACGTGGCTATCGGCCAGAAAGCGTCCACCATTTCCAACGTGGTTCGTAAACTGGAAGAGCACGGCGCACTGTCTAACACCATCGTTGTGGTAGCTACCGCGTCTGAATCTGCTGCACTGCAATACCTGGCACCATACGCTGGTTGCGCAATGGGCGAATACTTCCGTGACCGCGGTGAAGATGCGCTGATCGTATACGATGACCTGTCTAAACAGGCTGTTGCTTATCGTCAGGTTTCCCTGCTGCTCCGTCGTCCACCAGGACGTGAAGCATTCCCGGGCGACGTATTCTACCTCCACTCTCGTCTGCTGGAGCGTGCTTCCCGCGTTAACGCGGAATACGTCGAGAACTTCACCAAAGGTGAAGTGAAGGGTAAAACAGGTTCTCTGACCGCTCTGCCGATCATTGAAACCCAGGCGGGTGACGTTTCTGCGTTCGTTCCGACCAACGTAATCTCCATTACCGATGGTCAGATCTTCCTGGAAACCAACCTGTTTAACTCCGGTATTCGTCCGGCGGTTAACCCGGGTATCTCCGTATCCCGTGTGGGTGGTGCTGCTCAGACCAAGATCATCAAGAAACTGTCCGGTGGTATCCGTACCGCGCTGGCACAGTATCGTGAACTGGCTGCGTTCTCTCAGTTCGCATCCGATCTGGACGAAGCAACCCGTAAACAGCTGAGCCACGGTCAGAAAGTGACCGAGCTGCTGAAGCAGAAACAGTACGCGCCAATGTCTGTTGCTCAGCAGGGCCTGGTACTGTTCGCGGCTGAACGCGGTTACCTCGAAGATGTGGAACTGGCGAAAATCGGTAGCTTCGAAGCCGCTCTGCTGGCTTACGTCGACCGTGATCACGCTCCGCTGATGCAAGAGATCAACCAGACCGGTGGCTATAACGACGAAATCGAAGGCAAGCTGAAAGCTATCCTCGATTCCTTCAAAGCAACCCAATCCTGGTAATCGTCCGGCGGCTTGTCTCAGGACAAGCCGTCTGGCATTGAGGAGAAGCTCATGGCCGGCGCAAAAGAGATACGTAGTAAGATCGCAAGCGTCCAGAACACGCAAAAGATCACTAAAGCGATGGAGATGGTCGCCGCTTCCAAAATGCGTAAATCGCAGGATCGCATGGCGGCCAGCCGTCCTTATGCAGAGACCATGCGCAAAGTGATTGGTCACCTTGCAAACGGTAATCTGGAATATAAGCACCCTTACCTGGAAGAACGCGACGTTAAGCGCGTGGGCTACTTGGTGGTGTCGACTGACCGTGGTCTGTGTGGCGGCTTGAACATTAACCTGTTCAAAAAACTGCTGGCGGATATGAAAGGCTGGTCCGATAAAGGCGTTCAGTGCGATCTGGCACTGATTGGCTCTAAAGGCGTCTCTTTCTTTAACTCCGTTGGTGGCAACATTGTCGCTCAGGTGACCGGTATGGGTGATAACCCGTCCCTGTCCGAACTGATCGGCCCGGTTAAAGTGATGTTGCAGGCCTACGATGAAGGCCGTCTGGACAGACTGTACGTTGTCAGCAACAAATTTATTAACACCATGTCTCAGGTGCCTACGCTCACTCAGATGCTGCCGTTACCGGCATCAGAAGATGACGAGCTGAAACAGAAAGCCTGGGATTACCTGTATGAACCCGATCCGAAACCGCTGCTGGATACCCTGCTGCGTCGTTACGTTGAATCTCAGGTTTATCAGGGCGTTGTAGAAAACCTGGCCAGCGAGCAGGCCGCACGAATGGTGGCGATGAAAGCCGCGACCGATAATGGCGGCAGCCTGATTAAAGAGCTGCAGTTGGTTTACAACAAAGCTCGTCAGGCCAGCATTACTCAGGAACTCACCGAGATCGTCTCGGGGGCCGCCGCGGTTTAACCAGGTTTACGAATTACGTAGAGGATTCAAGATGGCTACTGGAAAGATTGTCCAGGTAATCGGCGCCGTGGTGGACGTCGAGTTCCCTCAGGACGCCGTACCACGCGTGTACGACGCGCTTGAGGTACAAAATGGTAACGAGAGCCTGGTGCTGGAAGTTCAGCAGCAGCTCGGCGGCGGTATCGTGCGTACCATCGCCATGGGTTCTTCCGACGGTCTGCGTCGTGGTCTGGAAGTGAAAGACCTTGAGCACCCGATCGAAGTCCCGGTAGGTAAAGCAACACTGGGTCGTATCATGAACGTATTGGGTCAACCAATCGACATGAAAGGCGACATCGGTGAAGAAGAGCGTTGGGCTATCCACCGCGCGGCACCTTCCTACGAAGAGCTGTCCAGCTCTCAGGAACTGCTGGAAACCGGCATCAAAGTTATCGACCTGATGTGCCCGTTCGCGAAGGGCGGTAAAGTTGGTCTGTTTGGTGGTGCGGGTGTAGGTAAAACCGTAAACATGATGGAGCTGATCCGTAACATCGCGATCGAGCACTCCGGTTACTCCGTGTTTGCGGGTGTTGGTGAACGTACTCGTGAGGGTAACGACTTCTACCACGAAATGACCGACTCCAACGTTCTGGATAAAGTATCCCTGGTTTACGGCCAGATGAACGAGCCACCAGGAAACCGTCTGCGCGTTGCGCTGACTGGCCTGACGATGGCTGAGAAGTTCCGTGACGAAGGCCGTGACGTTCTGCTGTTCGTTGATAACATCTACCGTTACACCCTGGCCGGTACTGAAGTATCTGCACTGCTGGGTCGTATGCCTTCAGCGGTAGGTTATCAGCCTACGCTTGCGGAAGAGATGGGTGTTCTTCAGGAACGTATCACCTCTACCAAAACTGGTTCTATCACCTCCGTTCAGGCGGTATACGTACCTGCGGATGACTTGACTGACCCATCTCCAGCCACCACCTTTGCTCACTTAGATGCAACCGTGGTACTGAGCCGTCAGATCGCGTCTCTGGGTATCTACCCGGCCGTTGACCCGCTGGACTCTACCAGCCGTCAGCTGGATCCACTGGTTGTTGGCCAGGAACACTACGACACCGCGCGTGGCGTACAGTCCCTGCTGCAACGTTACCAGGAACTGAAAGACATCATCGCCATCCTGGGTATGGATGAACTGTCTGAAGAAGACAAACTGGTGGTAGCACGTGCGCGTAAGATCCAGCGCTTCCTGTCCCAGCCGTTCTTCGTTGCGGAAGTATTCACCGGTTCTCCAGGTAAATACGTTTCCCTGAAAGACACCATCCGTGGCTTTAAAGGCATCATGGAAGGCGAATACGATCACCTGCCAGAGCAGGCGTTCTACATGGTTGGTTCCATCGAAGAAGCCGTGGAAAAAGCCAAAAAACTTTAACGCCTTAATCGGAGGGTGATATGGCAATGACTTACCACCTGGACGTCGTCAGCGCAGAGCAACAAATGTTCTCTGGTCTGGTCGAGAAAATCCAGGTAACGGGTAGTGAAGGTGAACTGGGTATTTTCCCGGGTCACGCACCGCTGCTCACCGCCATTAAGCCTGGTATGATCCGCATCGTTAAACAGTTCGGTCATGAAGAGTTTATCTATCTGTCCGGCGGCATTCTTGAAGTGCAGCCAGGCAGTGTGACCGTTCTGGCCGATACCGCTATTCGTGGCCAGGATCTCGACGAAGCGCGAGCCCTGGAATCGAAGCGTAAGGCTGAAGAGCACATTAGCAGCTCTCATGGTGACGTGGATTACGCTCAGGCGTCTGCGGAGCTGGCCAAAGCGATCGCGAAACTGCGCGTTATCGAGTTGACCAAAAAAGCGATGTAACACCGGCTTGAAAAGCACAAAAGCCAGTCTGGATCCCAGGCTGGCTTTTTTTTTCGGCCTTAATTCATGATGAAAAAGATGTAGAATTTTAAGCATCAAACGTTTTTACTTCTCACACAAACTACCGTCAGGATGCGTATGTTAAACAGTGCGATGAGCGTGGTGATCCTTGCCGCAGGCAAAGGTACCCGCATGTATTCCGATCTGCCTAAAGTGCTCCACACACTGGCAGGAAAGCCAATGGTGCAGCATGTTATTGATGCAGCTAATGAATTAGGCGCCAGCCAGGTGCATCTGGTTTATGGACATGGCGGCGATCTGCTGAAAAAAACGCTGCGTGACGACAATCTCAACTGGGTGCTACAGGCAGAACAGCTGGGTACGGGTCATGCAATGCAGCAGGCTGCACCCTTCTTCGCTGATGATGAAGATATCCTGATGCTCTACGGCGACGTCCCGCTGATCTCCGTTGAAACCCTCACTCGCCTGCGTGAAGCCAAACCGCAGGGTGGCATTGGGTTGTTAACCGTCGTGCTGGACGATCCAACCGGCTATGGCCGCATTACGCGTGAAAACGGCAAGGTAACCGGGATTGTTGAGCATAAAGATGCCACTGACGAACAGCGTCAGATTCAGGAGATCAACACCGGCATCCTGATTGCGAACGGTGCGGATATGAAGCGCTGGCTGTCCAAACTCAATAATAACAACGCGCAGGGTGAATACTACATCACCGACATCATTGCGATGGCGTACCAGGAAGGGCGTGAGATTGCCGCCGTTCATCCGGCGCGTATCAGCGAAACGGACGGCGTAAACAACCGTCTACAGCTGTCACGCCTGGAGCGTATTTACCAGTCCGAGCAGGCAGAAAAACTGTTGCTGGCGGGAGTGATGCTGCGCGATCCGGCGCGTTTCGATCTGCGTGGCACGCTGACCCACGGGCGCGACGTTGAAATAGATACTAACGTTATCCTGGAAGGTAACGTCACGCTGGGCAACCGCGTCAAAATCGGCACCGGCTGTGTGATTAAAAACAGCGTGATCGGTGACGACTGCGAAATCAGCCCGTACAGCGTGGTAGAAGATGCGCGTCTGGATCCCGCCTGTACCATCGGCCCGTTTGCGCGTCTGCGCCCGGGCGCTGAGCTGCTGGAAGGCGCTCATGTAGGTAACTTCGTGGAAATGAAAAAAGCACGTCTCGGTAAAGGCTCGAAAGCCGGTCATCTGACCTATCTGGGCGATGCGGAAATTGGCGACAACGTAAACATCGGTGCAGGGACGATTACCTGTAACTATGACGGTGCCAATAAGTTTAAAACCATCATCGGTGATGACGTGTTTGTAGGTTCCGATACCCAGCTGGTGGCGCCTGTTACCGTGGGCAAAGGCGTGACCATTGCCGCCGGGACAACCGTTACGCGCGATGTGGCCGAGAACGAGCTGGTGTTAAGCCGCGTTCCGCAGGTACACAAGCAGGGCTGGAAACGCCCGGTGAAGAAAGAGTAACGACAATATACACCCCTCACCCTGACCCTCTCCCCATAGGGGAGAGGGGAACTGAATGGTGCGGTTTTCACCCTCTCCCCTATGGGGAGAGGGCTGGGGTGAGGGGATAACATAATCCTCCCCCCACCAGCAGTACCCATAAAAATAACCCCACTCTCTACAAGGCTCGGGGTGCCCGGAAAGGGCAAATACAGGTCAGCGACAACGCATGGCATAACGCCATAATCAGGAAATCTAACTATGTGTGGAATTGTTGGCGCAGTTGCGCAGCGTGATATTGCTGAAATCCTTCTCGAAGGTTTACGTCGTCTGGAATACCGTGGTTATGACTCAGCCGGTCTGGCTGTCGTCGATGCAGAAGGTCATATGACCCGTCTGCGTCGTCTCGGTAAAGTGCAGATGCTGGCCCAGGCGGCGGAGGAACATCCGCTGCACGGTGGCACCGGTATTGCGCATACCCGCTGGGCGACTCACGGTGAGCCATCTGAAGGCAACGCACACCCGCATGTGTCTGAACACATTGTGGTGGTGCATAACGGCATTATCGAAAACCACGAACCGCTGCGTGAAGAACTGAAAGCGCGCGGCTATACCTTCGTCTCTGAAACCGACACCGAAGTGATTGCTCACCTGGTGCACTGGGAGCTGGCACAGGGCGGTACACTGCGTGATGCGGTGCTGCGCGCTATCCCTCAGCTGCGTGGTGCTTACGGTACGGTGATCATGGATTCCCGTGACCCGTCCACGCTGCTGGCCGCGCGTTCCGGTAGCCCGATGGTGATTGGTCTGGGCATGGGTGAAAACTTTATCGCTTCCGACCAGCTGGCGCTGCTGCCGGTTACCCGTCGCTTTATCTTCCTGGAAGAGGGCGACATTGCCGAGGTGACACGTCGCAGCGTGACCGTATTCGACACGAAAGGCGAGCAGGTTAAGCGCCAGGAAATCGAATCAAACCTGCAATACGACGCGGGCGACAAAGGTGCTTATCGTCACTACATGCAGAAAGAGATCTACGAACAGCCAAACGCCATTAAAAACACCCTGACCGGGCGCATCAGCCATGGTGAAGTGGATCTGAGCGAGCTGGGCGCCAATGCCAATGAAATGCTGAGCAAAGTCGAGCACATTCAGATCGTGGCCTGCGGTACCTCTTACAACTCCGGTATGGTCTCTCGCTACTGGTTTGAATCCCTGGCGGGCGTGCCGTGTGACGTCGAAATCGCATCTGAGTTCCGCTATCGTAAATCCGCTGTGCGCCGTAACAGCCTGATGATCACTCTTTCCCAGTCTGGCGAAACGGCCGATACCCTGGCGGCGCTGCGTCTGTCTAAAGAGTTGGGTTACCTGGGTTCGCTGGCCATCTGTAACGTACCGGGCTCCTCGCTGGTGCGTGAATCCGATCTGGCGCTGATGACTAAAGCGGGCACCGAAATCGGCGTCGCCTCCACCAAAGCGTTTACCACTCAGCTGACCGTTCTGCTGATGCTGGTGGCGAAGCTGGCGCGTCTGAAAGGCGAAGATGCTTCCGTTGAGCATGACATCGTTCACGGTCTCCAGGCGCTGCCGAGCCGTATCGAGCAGATGCTGTCTCAGGACAAACGCATTGAGGCGCTGGCTGAAGATTTCTCTGATAAGCACCACGCTCTGTTCCTGGGTCGTGGCGATCAGTACCCTATCGCGCTGGAAGGCGCGCTGAAGCTGAAAGAGATCTCCTACATCCACGCGGAAGCCTACGCGGCAGGCGAGCTGAAACACGGTCCGCTGGCGCTGATCGACGCGGATATGCCGGTTATCGTGGTGGCACCGAACAACGAACTGCTGGAAAAACTGAAATCTAACATCGAAGAGGTGCGCGCCCGTGGTGGTGTACTGTACGTCTTTGCGGATAAAGATGCCGGTTTCGCCAGCAGCGACAACATGCACATCATCGAGATGCCGCATGTGGAAGAGGTGATTGCGCCGATCTTCTACACCGTACCGCTGCAACTGCTGGCTTACCACGTCGCGCTGATCAAAGGCACCGACGTTGACCAGCCGCGAAATCTGGCGAAGTCCGTTACCGTAGAATAATCCTTCCAGGCTCCGCCATCCGGTGGAGCCTTTTTTTATGACAATCCGTCATTTTCAGCTATTTTATCAGTGTCACATAAAGAAAATATTACTGAAAACAAGCTGTCATAATAATCATTAAGTTTATGATTTATTGATGGATTTTTGCTTATTTTTAAGTGAAATTTTCTTTGTCATAAAACTGTCATATTTCGTACATTTATCTGTCACCTGTTTGTCCTATTTTGCTCATCGTAGCCACTTAAACAATGATTTACGAAATCCTTGCAGGAGACATTATGAAAGTTATGCGTACCACTGTCGCAACTGTTGTCGCCGCGACCTTATCTCTGAGCGCTTTCTCTGCTTTCGCAGCAGCAAGCCTGACTGGCGCTGGTGCAACCTTCCCTGCGCCGGTGTATGCCAAATGGGCGGATACCTACCAGAAAGAAACCGGCAACAAGGTTAACTATCAGGGTATCGGCTCCTCCGGTGGCGTAAAACAAATTACCGCGAATACCGTTGATTTCGGCGCATCCGACGCTCCGCTGTCTGATGAGAAACTGAATCAGGAAGGCCTGTTCCAGTTCCCGACCGTGATCGGCGGCGTTGTGCTGGCTGTTAACATCCCTGGCCTGAAATCAGGCGAGCTGGTGCTGGACGGCAAAACCCTGGGTGATATCTACCTGGGCAAAATCAAAAAATGGGATGACGAAGCCATCACCAAACTGAACCCGGGCGTTAAGCTGCCTTCGCAGAATATCGCGGTGGTTCGTCGTGCTGACGGCTCTGGTACCTCTTTCGTGTTCACCAGCTACCTGGCGAAAGTGAACGAAGAGTGGAAATCTAAAGTCGGTTCCGGCTCTACCGTTAACTGGCCAACCGGTCTGGGCGGTAAAGGCAACGACGGTATCGCTGCCTTCGTACAGCGTCTGCCTGGCTCTATCGGCTACGTAGAGTACGCTTACGCGAAGCAGAACAACCTGGCTTACACCAAACTGGTTTCTGCTGACGGCAAACCGGTTAGCCCGACCGAAGAGAACTTCGCTAACGCCGCAAAAGGCGCTGACTGGAGCAAATCCTTCGCGCAGGACCTGACCAACCAGAAAGGCGACGATGCATGGCCTATCACGTCTACCACCTTCATTCTGGTCCACAAAGAGCAGAAGAAGCCTGAGCAGGGTGCTGAAGTGCTGAAGTTCTTTGACTGGGCATACAAAAACGGCGGCAAACAGGCGAATGACCTGGATTACGCCAGCCTGCCAGACAGCGTGGTTGAGCAGATCCGTGCTGCATGGAAAACCAACGTGAAAGACAGCAGCGGTAAAGCGCTGTACTAACAGGATATTTTTGACGAAGATGGCGGGTGGCGCGCAGCGATCCCGCCCTACGGTTCATCCTGTAGGCCCGGTAAGCGCCAGCGCCACCGGGCATATTCGTAAGACGTCTCATAAAGAAGAGTAATTTATGGCTGCAACCAAGCCTGCATTTAACCCTCCGGGTAAAAAAGGTGACATGATTTTCAGCGCGCTGGTGAAACTGGCTGCGCTGATTGTGCTATTGCTGCTGGGCGGCATTATCGTGTCCCTCATTTTCTCCTCCTGGCCGAGCATTCAAAAATTTGGTTTCGCCTTCCTGTGGACCAAAGAGTGGGATGCGCCGAACGATATCTACGGTGCGCTGGTGCCGATTTACGGCACGCTGGTGACCTCTTTTATCGCTCTGCTGATTGCGGTGCCGGTAAGCTTCGGTATTGCCCTGTTCCTGACGGAGCTGGCGCCGGGCTGGCTGCGACGCCCGCTGGGTATCGCCATTGAACTGCTGGCGGCCATCCCTAGTATCGTTTACGGCATGTGGGGCCTGTTTATCTTTGCTCCGCTGTTTGCGACGTACTTCCAGGAGCCGGTGGGTAATGTTCTCTCCGCCGTTCCGTTTGTGGGGGCCCTGTTCTCTGGCCCGGCATTCGGTATCGGTATTCTGGCGGCTGGCGTGATCCTCGCCATCATGATTATTCCGTACATTGCGGCGGTCATGCGCGATGTCTTCGAACAAACCCCGGTGATGATGAAAGAGTCGGCCTACGGCATCGGCTGCACCACCTGGGAGGTTATCTGGCGCATCGTCCTTCCGTTCACCAAAAATGGGGTGATCGGCGGCATCATGCTGGGCTTAGGCCGCGCGCTGGGTGAAACCATGGCGGTGACCTTTATCATCGGCAACACCTACCAGCTCGACAGCGTGTCGCTCTACATGCCGGGGAACAGTATTACCTCTGCGCTGGCGAACGAATTTGCCGAAGCGGAATCCGGGCTGCACGTCGCAGCGCTGATGGAACTGGGTCTGATCCTGTTTGTTATTACCTTTATTGTGCTGGCTATCTCCAAGCTGATGATTATGCGTCTGGCTAAAAACGAGGGGGCACGCTAATGGCGACTCTCGACATGCAAAACACCGCTCAGCTTGCGGAATCTCGTCGCAAAATGCAGTCAAAGCGCCGGATTAAAAACCGCATTGCGCTGACGCTTTCCATGGCCACGATGGCGTTCGGCCTGTTCTGGCTGATCTGGATCCTGATGTCCACCATCACCCGTGGTATTGATGGAATGTCCCTGGCGCTGTTCACCGAGATGACGCCGCCGCCAAACACGGCGGGTGGTGGTCTGGCAAACGCCCTGGCGGGCAGCGGCCTGCTGATCCTGTGGGCGACCGTTTTCGGTACGCCGTTGGGCATCATGGCGGGTATCTATCTGGCGGAGTATGGCCGCAAGTCCTGGATCGCTGAAGTCATCCGCTTTATTAACGACATTCTGCTTTCTGCCCCGTCGATTGTGGTAGGTCTGTTTGTTTACACCATCGTGGTGGCGCAAATGGAACACTTCTCCGGCTGGGCGGGTGTGATTGCGCTGGCGCTGTTGCAGGTGCCTATCGTTATTCGTACCACTGAAAACATGCTGAAACTGGTGCCGGACAGCCTGCGTGAAGCGGCTTACGCACTGGGCACGCCGAAATGGAAAATGATTTCGGCGATCACCCTGAAAGCGTCCGTCTCGGGGATCATGACCGGTATCCTGCTGGCTATCGCCCGTATCGCTGGTGAAACCGCACCGCTGCTGTTTACCGCCCTCTCCAACCAGTTCTGGAGTACGGACATGATGCAGCCGATCGCCAACCTGCCGGTGACGATCTTTAAATTTGCGATGAGCCCATTCGCGGAATGGCAGCAGCTGGCCTGGGCCGGGGTGCTGATCATCACCCTTTGCGTACTGTTGCTGAACATTCTGGCGCGCGTCATTTTCGCGAAGCAGAAACACGGTTAAATTTTTACGGCGCGGCACATCGCGGCGCCGAATGAGGAAATGAGTCAATGAGTATGGTTGATACTGCCCCGGGTAAGATTCAGGTTCGTGATTTGAACTTCTACTACGGCAAATTCCATGCCCTGAAGAATATCAACCTGGATATCGCGAAGAACCAGGTCACGGCATTTATCGGTCCGTCTGGCTGTGGTAAATCCACGCTGCTGCGCACCTTTAACAAAATGTATTCGCTCTATCCGGAGCAGCGCGCAGAAGGTGAAATTCTGCTGGACGGTGACAACATCCTGACCAATACCCAGGATATCGCCCTGCTGCGTGCGAAAGTGGGGATGGTGTTCCAGAAACCCACGCCGTTCCCGATGTCGATCTATGACAACATCGCCTTTGGTGTGCGTCTGTTTGAGAAGCTCTCCCGTGCGGATATGGACGAGCGTGTGCAGTGGGCATTGACCAAGGCCGCATTATGGAACGAAACCAAAGATAAACTTCACCAGAGCGGGTACTCTCTCTCCGGTGGTCAGCAGCAGCGTCTGTGCATTGCGCGCGGTATCGCCATTCGCCCGGAAGTCTTGCTGCTGGATGAGCCGTGCTCAGCCCTGGACCCGATCTCAACCGGGCGTATCGAAGAGCTGATCACCGAGCTGAAGCAGGATTACACCGTGGTGATCGTCACTCACAACATGCAGCAGGCTGCCCGTTGTTCTGACCACACGGCGTTTATGTACCTGGGCGAGTTGATTGAGTTCAGCGATACGGACGCGCTGTTCACCCGTCCTGCGAAGAAACAAACCGAAGATTATATTACTGGCCGCTACGGTTGATTTGCCTTAGTGCATGTGGAGAAACCATGGACAACCTCAATCTTAATAAACACATTTCCGGCCAGTTTAACGCAGAGCTGGAAAGCATTCGCACCCAGGTGATGACCATGGGCGGCATGGTCGAGCAGCAGCTTTCTGATGCGATTACGGCAATGCACAACCAGGACAGCGAGCTGGCGAAGCGCGTTATCGAAGGCGATCACAACGTCAATATGATGGAAGTCGCCATCGACGAAGCGTGCGTGCGCATCATTGCCAAGCGTCAGCCAACCGCGAGCGACCTGCGTCTGGTAATGGCGATCATCAAAACTATCGCCGAGCTGGAGCGTATTGGTGACGTGGCGGATAAAATCTGCCGCACCGCGCTGGAGAAATTCTCCCAGCAGCACCAGCCGCTGCTGGTGAGCCTGGAGTCTCTCGGTCGCCACACCGTGCAGATGCTGCACGATGTGCTGGACGCTTTCGCGCGCATGGATCTGGACGAAGCGGTCCGTATCTACCGTGAAGATAAGAAAGTTGATCAGGAATACGAAGGCATAGTGCGTCAGCTAATGACCTACATGATGGAAGATTCCCGTACCATTCCAAGCGTGCTGACCGCGCTGTTCTGCGCGCGCTCAATTGAGCGTATTGGCGACCGCTGCCAGAACATTTGCGAATACATCTTCTACTTCGTGAAGGGACAGGATTTCCGTCACGTGGGCGGCGACGAGCTGGACAAGCTGCTGGCGGGTAAAGATCCGAAAGAGTGATGTGTGTGGCGGGTGGCGCTATCGCTTACCCGCCCTACGATCCTTGTAGGCCGGATAAGCGTTAGCGCCATCCGGCTTTGTTTTTTCAGCGAGTAATATCCCACCCGCGCGCCTTCCACAGTTCCGGCAGCTGCGCCAGGTCTGTAAAGGTCGTCACTTTTGGATGATCGATCGGCTTGTTGTGCGGATCGGCGCAGAAGTAAAACACCTCCATCCCCGCATCAATCCCCGACTGCGCGCCCGCAGACGAGTCATCCACCAGGATGCAGTTCTCCACGTTGACGTTCATCGCCTTCGCCGCGTGGAACATCAATGCCGGATCCGGCTTCCAGCGCTGGATATCGTAGCCGCTGAACAGTTTTTCCGGGAAGTGGTGCAACATGTCCAGCTTGCCGAGTGAGTGCTGCATTTTGCTGACCGGGCCGTTAGAGACCACGCAGATCGGCACCGTCATCGCATCCAGCAGCGCGTTAGCGCCGGCGATAACTTCCAGCTCGGCGTCGAAGAGGCGTGCGACCTCGGCGCGGTACACCGGTTCCAGATCCGCTTTCGCCAGATCCACCCCGTGCTCTTCGTTAATGATGTCGATGATCTCGTACAGCTTCACGCCCTTAAAGCGTTTAAACACCTCTTCGAGATCGAGCGTAATGCCAAATTCCTGGAACATGGCGACATACGCGCGGGAACAAATGACCTCACTGTCGACCAGCGTACCGTCACAGTCGAAAAATACCGCTTCAATTCCGGACATGCCTTTCCCTTTTAACAAGTTTAACGTTTACGTACGACAGTTTAACGAGACGCAATCGTTGCCGTATAAGCAAAATCAATGAAAAAAGTATCCCGTAACCGCCACTATTGTCGCATTTTGGTATAGGATAGCGACGAATTTTCCCTCCTTGTTCGGAAATTGATGATGAGTCAACAACACACTACCCAGACATCTGGTCAGGGGCTGCTTGAGCGCGTGTTCAAACTGCGCGAGCACGGCACAACGGCACGCACCGAAGTGATCGCCGGTTTTACTACCTTCCTGACGATGGTCTATATCGTTTTCGTTAACCCGCAAATTCTGGGCGTGGCTGGCATGGACACCAGCGCCGTCTTTGTTACCACCTGTCTGATCGCGGCCCTTGGCAGCATCCTGATGGGCGTTTTCGCTAATCTGCCCGTGGCGCTGGCCCCGGCAATGGGTCTTAATGCGTTCTTTGCGTTCGTGGTGGTTCAGGCGATGGGCCTGCCGTGGCAGGTCGGGATGGGCGCTATTTTCTGGGGCGCGGTCGGCCTGCTGCTGCTGACCATCTTCCGTGTGCGCTACTGGATGATTGCGAACATTCCCGTGAGCCTGCGCGTGGGTATCACCAGCGGTATCGGTCTGTTTATCGGCATGATGGGGCTGAAAAACGCTGGCGTAATCGTGGCGAACCCGGAAACGCTGGTGAGTATTGGTAACCTGACCTCTCACAGCGTGCTGCTGGGCGTGCTGGGCTTCTTTATTATCGCGATCCTGGCGTCGCGTAACATCCACGCTGCGGTGCTGGTCTCTATCATCGTGACCACGCTGCTGGGCTGGATGCTGGGTGACGTGCATTACAGCGGTATTGTCTCTGCGCCACCGAGCGTTTCTACCGTGATTGGTCACGTTGATCTGGCGGGCTCGCTGAACCTGGGTCTGGCCGGAGTGATTTTCTCCTTCATGCTGGTCAACCTGTTTGACTCCTCCGGTACGCTGATTGGCGTGACGGACAAAGCGGGTCTGGCGGACGAGAAAGGCAAATTCCCGCGCATGAAGCAGGCGCTGTATGTGGATAGCATCTCGTCCGTTGCGGGTTCTTTCATCGGCACCTCGTCTGTTACCGCTTACATTGAATCCTCTTCGGGCGTGTCCGTGGGTGGCCGTACTGGCCTGACGGCGGTAGTCGTGGGTCTGCTGTTCCTGCTGGTGATCTTCCTCTCTCCGCTGGCGGGGATGGTGCCACCGTACGCGGCAGCTGGCGCGCTGATCTACGTCGGCGTGCTGATGACCTCGAGCCTGGCGCGCGTGAAGTGGGAAGATCTGACGGAAGCCGTTCCGGCGTTTATTACCGCGGTGATGATGCCGTTCAGCTTCTCGATCACCGAAGGTATCGCGCTGGGCTTTATCTCGTACTGTGTGATGAAGATCGGTACCGGCCGTTTCCGCGAACTCAGCCCGTGCGTGATGATTGTGGCGCTGCTGTTTGTGCTCAAGATTGTGTTTATTGACGCGCACTAAGGTGCGGTTTGTGGTGTCAGGTGGCGCTTCGCTTACCTGACCTACTGATGAGTGTAGGCCCGGTAAGCGCTAGCGCCACCGGGCTTTTTTATCAGCTTTTAACCCGCTTAATATAATCCCCAAACGCAGTCAACTGACCAGAGAGATGATCACGCGTACTCTGATCCACCACTTCACCCGTCTGCGGGTCGACTTTGTTCTGAATCACGCCGCCCATAAATTCCGGCTTGTTCATCACCATCGCATCCAGGAACACCAGGATCTGTCGCAGGTGATACTGGCAGCGCGCACCGCCGATGGCGCCCATTGAGCTGGTCTGGATCAGCACCGGTTTGCCTGACAGCGGCTGCTCCGGTAAACGGGATAACCAGTCAATCGCGTTCTTCAGACCCCCCGGAACCGAGTAGTTATATTCTGGCGTTACAATCACTACACCATCAGCCTGACGGATCTGCTCGGCTATCGCCTCCACGCTGTGCGGGAACCCTTCTTCCTGCTGAACGTCAGCATCATAAAGCGGGATGTCGCCAATAGACGGCAGGGCGCTGATCTCCATTCCCGCAGGCGCCAGCTGTGGCAGCGTGCGCGCTACCATCCCGTTAAACGAACCTTTGCGCAGGCTTCCCAGTAACGTAACAACTTTCAACGTATCAGACATGATTACTCCTGTTTCATCATGATGACCCTGGACGGATCAGCTATGGGTGTATGCTTTTTCTACCGGTAAACTGGTTAATCGCATCAGGCGCGCGGCGGGCTCGTTGGCGCGCTCAGGTACATCCGGAAGACTACGCCAACCGCGAATACTGTCAAACTCCCAGATTTTCAGCCGTTCGATGGCGGGGCTCACCGCAACGGACCAGATCAGTACATCCTCAGCGTCGCTGAGCGCCTCTACCAGCGACGCTTTCGCGGCGCGCAGGCGTCCGGAGCCGGGAAGCAGCTGCAACAGGCTGGCGTCGTCTGATGCCGCGCCGCTCAGTTTACGGATGCTCTGGCGAAGGGTGATGAGCTGCGCTCTGGCTTCTACGGGATCGTTCTGGTTACGTATCCACAGCTTTTCATTGCTGGAGAGCGGGTATTCATCGAGCGCGTTAGCACCATGGAAGCTGCGCGTGACCCGTTGCAGCTCCATATCCAGGCCGCAATCACCTTCAGTCGTCAGCGCGACGCCAACAATGTTGCCGGTATACGCAATGGAAAAATGGGGGAGTGCCGGGTCCGCAAAAACCGGGCGACCTTCTGGCTGGGTGAGTATGTCCGGTAATTCGCTGGTGCCGTACAGCATAAAAAGCAGTTCTGCGAGGAGCGCTCTGGAAGCTAAAAACCGCGTCCTGCGGTGTTCAGGTAGTTTGAGCGCCTCACTGTGACAGGCTGAAGAAATTCTGGCCGATACGAGATGCCCTTCCGTTAATGTTCCTCGTGCAAAGTGCGTAGCCATTTTTCGCTCCCTGATAATGGTCGTAGTCGGTTAAACGGTTACATGATTATCGCTTAACTCAGCTTCTGTTTTAATCAGTAAATAGAAATAAGAGAAGCCTGAGGACCGAACTTTACATTATCTTAGGCAAAAACCTGACCTGGCGCGGTATACAGGGCTTTTATAGTTTCGCGCAGCCAGATAATTTTCGGATTATGGCTGTTCCGCTTATGCCAGATTAGCGTGAAGGGTACGGTCAGCTTTTCTGCCTGCGCCTCATCGATGGGAATGGGAAGGCAGACCAGATTACGCTGGTGGAGTTGATTGTAGTGATGGCAGTAGTAGGGCGCAGTGGCAATGTAGTTGTGGTCCGGCTGAGCCGCCATAAACATCGACTGTTCAAAGCCGGGCAGGCTCATGGCGACGTTGCGCTCCCGGCCCATCTCTTTTAGCACTTCATCAAGCGCCCAGGTATCGCTGCGCTCCCAGAAGATGCTGATATGCGGGTAGCGCAGAAACGTCTCAAGGTTCCACGCTTCGTGAAGTGCCGGATGATCTTCTCGCAGATAGACGCACGGACGGTCGCTGAACAGGATTTCGTAGTCAATAAACCACGGCATCAGCTTTAGCAGCTCGCGGGAGCGCGGGTGCGTTTCGCGGCCGGTAAAACCGAGATCGACCTCCCCGCGCGTAATGGCGTCCAGCGAATCATAATCCCACTGGCGCAACTTCACCGTCGCCTGTGGGTAGCGCTCATTCACCTGCTCCAGCAGGGTGTTGAAGCGAATCAGCATCAGCGGCGTTTCGGCGGCGAGCACAAACTTGAGCCCGCCAGGAGAGCTATGGTGGAATTTATCGACGATCTGATTGCCAATCTGCATCCAGTCGGCCAGATCCTGTTCCAGACTCACCGTTAGCGGCGTGGGCAGTAGCCCTAAAGGCGTTTTCACAAACAGCGGATCGTCGAACCAGTCGCGCAGCTTCGCCAGCGATTTACTCACCGCGGACGGCGTCACGTTCATTCGCTTCGCGGCTTTGGTGACGCTGCGCTCCTGCAACAACAACTGCAGGCAAAGTAAAAGATTAAGATCGAGACTGCTGATGGGCTTCTTCATAGTGCGCCGCGGGCTGGATGACCATAAGTAAGGTAATGCAGAGTATGCTACAGCCAATCAGAACCCCGATCAGCATATTCAGCGCGTTAAGGCCGATCACCGCCGCCAGCCAAATCCACAGCGACGAACCGCAGACCTGCGCAATGCCCAGCACCGAGCTTGCCACGCCTGCCCGCAGTGAGAACGGGCCAAGCGCCTGACTCATCGCCACGCCGAAGCCGCCGGAGAATCCGGCGCAGATCAGGGTCATACCCACCAGCATCAGCGCATGTGAGGTGGCGGTCGCCAGAATTACGCCTGCGGCGAGAAACAGCGTCTGTGAAGCGAGCATCAGCGTGCGCTGGCGGAAGATATTGAGCGCAAAGGGCATCGAGAATGAAACCGCCATGCTGACCATCGCATTGAGCGCCATCACCGTCGAATACTCACCGCGATCGAAGCCTATCGTCTCCATCAGTAACACCGGGGAAACGTTTACATAGGTGAGGATCACCGCCACGCTGAGCGTGATGATGGCCAGGCGGCTCAGGAAAAAGCGATTCAGAAGCTTTTCAGCCGGATGAATGGTAGCAGCGTGGTGCGTCTGCTGCGAACCGGGATGGGTCTCTTTCAACACCGTCACGGACAGTATAAAGACGATGGCGCCCATTGTGGCCATGGTCCAGAAAAGGCTCTGCCATGGAAATTTCAGCATGATCAGGTAGCCTACAACCGGTGCCAGCACCGGGATGATGCAGGTAATGCCGTTCAGCATCGACAGCACCCTGGCGCGGCGCTGGGCGCTCAAGGTATCGCGCAGAATGGCAAACGCCACCACGTAACAGCCGCCCGCGCCAATGCCCTGGATAAAGCGCCCTGACAGGAACATTGTGCTTTCCTGAGCCATTGAACACAGTACCGATGCCAGCGTAAAGATAACCGCCCCCGTAATGGCGACGGGTTGACGGCCGGCTCTGTCCGCGATTTTCCCGGCAAATACCATCGACGACGCCATTCCCGCGAGGTAGGCCGAAAACGCGATGTGCAGTTGCGCCTCGCTGGCACCCAGATCGCGGGCAATATGCGGTAGCCCCACCAGAT
Organism: Enterobacter cloacae complex sp. 402C9; assembly: GCF_050030745.1. NCBI lineage: Bacteria > Pseudomonadati > Pseudomonadota > Gammaproteobacteria > Enterobacterales > Enterobacteriaceae > Enterobacter > Enterobacter cloacae complex sp. 402C9. The sequence goes on from NZ_JBLGUW010000001.1 coordinate 4,751,461, forward strand.
ACATATCAATACCGGACGGATACAGCAGAACTAATGCGAAACTACAAAACAGAAAACGAGCCATAAATCCCCCATAGGTGCAGGCAAGCAGGATAGGGGGCATGGGGGGATTAAGCGAGTTGCCATTGGGACAATGGTGATTTCCCTGGAGGAAATCACCATGTTCTTTCGGGGATTACTTACCAATACAAAAGCTTGAGAAAATTCGTCCAAGCAGATCGTCCGACGTAAACTCCCCGGTGATCTCGCTCAGGTTCTGCTGCGCCAGACGCAGTTCCTCCGCCAGCAGCTCGCCGGCCCACGCGCCGATCAGCTGGGCTTTGCCCTGCTCAAGGTGGCGAGCCGCCTCTTCCAGCGCCTGCAAGTGACGACGACGCGCCAGGAAGCCGCCTTCCATGCTGGTGTCAAAACCCATGCTCTGTTTGAGGTGGTTACGCAGGGCTTCCACGCCTTCCCCGGTACGGGCCGACAGACGAATAAGTGAGTGGCCATTCACATCGCTGATGCCCAGCGTTTCGCCGGTAACGTCGGCCTTATTGCGCACCACGGTGATCGGCAGTTTGGCCGGGAGACGGGCGATAAAGTCTGGCCAGATTTCTGCCGGGTCAACGGCGTCGGTTGTGGTTCCGTCCACCATAAACAGCACGCGGTCGGCCTGCTCGATCTCCTGCCAGGCGCGTTCGATACCGATACGCTCGACTTCATCGCTCGCATCGCGCAGGCCAGCGGTATCGATGATGTGCAGCGGCATGCCGTCGATATGGATATGCTCGCGCAGGACGTCGCGGGTGGTGCCGGCTATGTCGGTCACGATCGCCGCTTCACGGCCCGCCAGAGCGTTCAGCAGGCTTGATTTCCCGGCGTTGGGGCGACCAGCAATGACCACCTTCATGCCCTCACGCAGCAGGCTGCCCTGACGCGCTTCGGCGCGAACGGCATCCAGATCGTTCATCACCTGGTTGAGCTGGGCTTCGATTTTGCCGTCAGAAAGGAAGTCAATCTCCTCGTCCGGGAAGTCGATAGCAGCTTCAACATAGATTCGCAGGTGAGTAAGTGCTTCCACAAGGTGATTCACGCGTGCGGAAAATGCCCCCTGCAACGAGTTCAGCGCGGAGCGGGCTGCCTGTTCGGAACTGGCGTCGATCAGGTCGGCAATCGCTTCGGCCTGCGCCAGGTCGAGCTTATCGTTCAGGAAGGCACGCTCGGAGAACTCACCCGGCTTCGCAATGCGCAGGCCAGGCAGGGTCAGAATACGTTTCAACAGCAGGTCGAGGATCACCGGGCCGCCGTGACCCTGAAGCTCCAGCACGTCTTCGCCAGTAAAAGAGTTTGGGCCGGGGAACCACAGCGCAATGCCCTGGTCCAGCGAGGTGCCGTCGGCATCTTTAAATGGCAGATAATCAGCGTAGCGCGGCTTTGGCAGTTTACCCAGCACCGCTTCGGCCACCTCACGCGCCTTCAGGCCGGAGATGCGCAGAATGCCTACACCACCGCGTCCCGGTGGGGTTGCCTGGGCGACGATAGTGTCGTTATGGCTCATGGTTGCTCTCGTTCAATACAAATAAAAAAGGCGGTCAATCGACCGCCCTTATTTTAGCGTTAAGTTACCGAATCAGGACTTTTTCTTTTCGCGGCTATGCAGGCCACGTTTTTCCAGACCACGGTAAATCAGCTGCTGCTGGATGATGGTCACCAGGTTGCTGACGATATAGTACAGCACCAGACCTGACGGGAACCACAGGAAGAACACGGTGAAGATGACCGGCATAAAGGTCATGATCTTCTGCTGCATCGGGTCAGTCACGGTGGTCGGAGACATCTTCTGGATGAAGAACATCGTCACGCCCATCAGGATCGGCAGGATGTAGTACGGGTCCTGTGCGGACAGGTCATGGATCCACAGGGCGAACGGCGCGTGGCGCAGCTCAACGGAACCCATCAGCATGTAGTACAGCGCAAGGAAGATTGGCATCTGAATCAGCAGCGGGAAGCAACCACCCAGTGGGTTCACTTTCTCTGCTTTATACAGGGCCATCATCTCCTGGCTCTGACGCTGTTTGTCATCGCCCAGACGCTCACGCATAGCCTGAATCTTCGGCTGTAGCATACGCATCTTCGCCATGGAGGTGTACTGCGCTTTAGTCAGCGGGTACATGATGCCACGAACGATAAAGGTGATAACGATGATGGAGAAGCCCCAGTTACCCAGGAAGCTGTGGATGAACTTCAGCAGCTTAAACAGCGGCTGAGAGATGAACCACAACCAACCGTAATCAACGGTCAGATCCAGGTGCGGCGCAACGGCAGCCATTTTGTCCTGGATTTCCGGGCCGACCCACAGGGTGCTTGCCAGCTTACCGGTTTGACCCGGCTGCACCAGAACCGGCTGAGATTTGTAGCCGATGGCTGCAATACCGTTGCCGAGGTTCGCGGTGTAGAAGTTGTTCGTACCGTCGTTATTCGGTACCCACGCCGTCGCGAAATACTGTTGCAGCATTGCGACCCAACCGCCTTTAGAGCTGACGTTCAGGTTTTCGTTATCGGCAATGGTGTCGAATTTGTATTTCTCGTACTTGGTATCTGGCGTGGAGTAAGCCGCGCCACGGAAGGTATGCAGCGCAAAGTTGCTGCTTCCGGTGTCACGGTGAGACGGCAGATTGATGGACTGCTTCAGCTGACCAAAGGTAGAGATTTCCAGCGGTTTCGCACCGGTGTTCTGTACGCTGTAGCCCACGTTCACCGCATATTCACCGCGTTTCAGGGTGAAGGTTTTGGTGAAGGTGTTGCCTGCCGCGTCGGTGTAGGTCATCGGAATAACCAGTTCGTTCTGACCATCAGCCAGCACAAAGGTGTCATTCTCGACGTTATACAGTGGACGCGCACCGTTCGCCGGGTTATCCGGGCCATCACGACCGGTCAGGCCGCTCTGTGCCTGGTAGATAAACTCAGGCGTGGTTTCCAGTAACTGGAACGGTTCGGTAGACTTCAGCTCTTTCGGGTAGGTCAACAGCAGCGCCTGCTCAACATCACCACCACGGGTGTTGATAGTCAGCTCAAGCACATCGGTCTTAACCGTAATCTGTTTCCCCTGGCCACTGGCCGGTACGCCCTGGTCGGCGGCGCTACCCGCTGCGGTGGTCGTGGTCTGCGTGGTCTGCTGCTGGGGTTGAGGATTTTTATCCTGCTCCCATGCCTGCCAGATCATGAAAGACACGAACAACAAAGCGATGATAAGAAGATTGCGTTGCGAATCCATCGTTAGTGTTCTCTGGTATCAAAAGGTCCTGGAGGGACGGGGTCGTCTCCACCTGGGTGTAAAGGGTGGCATTTTAATACGCGTTTCACCGTCAACCAACTGCCTTTTATCACTCCAAACCTGCGCAATGCCTCAATTCCGTAGCTTGAGCATGTTGGCGTGAAACGGCAATGTGGCCCGAGTAGCGGACTAATCAGGCGTTGATAGACCCGAATGAGGGCTATCAGGACCCGCGAGCCAGGCGACAGTGGCGGCGCCATAATTTTTCCAACGCTTCCGAGAGAGCACGGTTATCGAGGTCGGCAACCCCTTTTTTAGCCACCACCACGAAATCCATTGAAGGCAGTTCGTGCTGACGTAAACGGAAGCTTTCACGCGTCAGACGTTTAATCCGGTTGCGTTCATGCGCACGCTTAACGTTTTTCTTGGCGACTGTGAGACCGATGCGGGGATGCCCCAGCGAATTTTGGCGGCCGAGGATGGTGATTTGCGGCGTGCCAGCCCGTAGTGGCTGCTGGAAGACGAAAGTGAAATGAGTGGGAGTTAACAAACGTAACTCCCTGGGAAATGCGAGCTTAACCACTCAGGGGTTAGCTTTATTACTTGGAAACGGTCAGACGAGCGCGGCCTTTAGCACGACGACGTGCCAGAACCTGACGACCATTTTTAGTAGCCATACGAGCACGGAAGCCGTGAGAACGGTTGCGCTTCAGTACAGACGGTTGAAAAGTGCGTTTCATGGCGATTTCTACCTAAACTTGAATAAATTCACTGACTTTTGCGTATACCCGAACGAGATTCGAACGACTAACGCCTCAGCGTGGGTGATTAAAGAGGCCGGATTGTAATAATTGTACACTCCGGAGTCAATTCTCTTTCCTTAAATCCCTGCGTATTTCCGCACGATTTCGCGTGGAAAATGAGCAACGAACGACGCAGGAAGATGAGCATCACGCGCCGGGTCGAGGATTATACGGGCTCGCCAACAAAGCGCAAGGATCCTCCTGGATCTTCGTTAGATCATTTAAGCCCAAAATTGTCTGTGCTCATTAAATTTTCCAATATGCGGCCTAAATCGCGAGGCACTCGCGTCAGGATCGTTTACACTTACCCGATTCCGGATCTTCCTGTGGATAAATCGGGAAGAATCTGTGAGAAACAGAAGATCTCTGGCTCAGTTTAGGCTATGATCCGCGGTCCTGATCGGGATCCAGCGATCCTGGCCGGACATAAACACAACATCGTTCAGGCTGTATCAACGATAGCGTGTATAACCGCAGATAGCGGTTCGCACATCACCCTGATGGGGTCATGTCGATGTGCGCCAACAATCATGAATATTCAATAGTTTTCTTTTATTGTTCGAGTGGAGTCCGCC